>OY969918.1:0-2907500 GCA_963704575.1 uncultured Acidobacteriota bacterium
GCGAGACGCAGGCATTGGCGAGCACCAGTCCGTAGACGAGCTTGCGCGCTTCGATCGCGTCTTCCTTCACGTAGATCATCAACACCGTGACGAGCGTCGTGGGGAAGAGCACGGCCGAGGCCGGATAGACGAAAAAGCCGGGGGCAATCTCGGCGCGAAGGTTGAGCGTCGCTTCGAGAAACTGGAAACCGCCGAGGACGATGTAGAGCGGCGTGAGGCCGAGGACCGTTCGGGCGCGGAACAGCCCGAGGATGATGCCGCACATTGCGGCCCCTTCGAGCGCGAACATTCCGACCTGTTGGACGTTCATCCAATCCGTCAACTTGGTGCCCCGGGCGACGTCGGGATGCGGCGTCGCCGGGCGCCGTGCGAAGGATAAACCACCAGCCGCCCGGAGGCGAACGAAAATGACCGCTGGAGCCACCGGGATGCCGGCTGGTCATGCGACAATTCCGCGCGATGTCAGGCCGGATTCTGCGACTCCTAGTGGTGGCGGCGTTCGTCGGGGCCGGGGGTGCCCTCTCCGCCCAGGGCATGAACGCGAACGACGCGCTCCGCGTCCATACGATGCTCACCAACGCGTATGACGCCGTCAAGAAGTCCTACTACGACCCCACGTTTCACGGCGTGAACTGGGACGCGCGCTTTCGCGACTACGACGCACAGCTCAAGGCCGCGCCCTCGCTCAACGCCGGTCTGACCGTCGTCGCGGAGTTTCTCGCCGGGTTGAAGGACTCGCACACCTACTTCTCGCCGCCTCAGCGCCCCTACCGCCTCGACTACGGCTACCGGCTCTCGCCGATTGGCGACGACGTCTTCGTGTCGCGCGTGAGGCCCGGGACCGACGCCGAGCAGAAAGTCAGGCCGGGCGATCTCGTGCTGTCGATCGACGGCGCGCGACTCTCGCGCGAGACGTTCGAACCGACGTCGTATCTGATGAACGTCCTCGCGCCGCGCCAGACCACTCGCCTCCGCCTGCGCGATCCGTCGGGCGCCGAACGGGAGGTCGTCGTGGACACGAAGGTCGTGCCCGGCCGGCAGGTCCGCGATCTGACGGGCGCCGGGGCCGACATGGAGTTCAACGATCTTGTCCGCGAGCAGGAGCTCAGCGACCGGCTCGTCCGACAGCAGTACAGCGAGATCGGCGACGTGATGATCTGGAAAGTTCCGAACTTCCTGATCGAGAACAGCACGATCGACAAACTCGTCGGCATTGCGCGCAAGCACGCGACGCTCATCCTCGATCTCCGCGAGAACCCCGGCGGTCTGGTGGACGCCGCGCGTCGGATGCTCGGCAGCCTGTTCGATCACGACGTGAAAGTGGCGGACCGGGTCACGCGAAAAGGGAAGTCGCTCATCACGGCGAAGTCGCGTGGCAGCGACGCCTTCACGGGGAAGCTCATCGTCCTCGTCGACGGCCAGTCGGCGTCGTCGGCGGAGATCGTCGCGCGCGTGGTGCAGATCGAAGAGCGCGGCACGGTGATCGGCGATCGATCAGCGGGCGCGGTGATGGAAGCGCAGATTCAGCCGTTCGCGCAGGGCGAGCAGGTGATGATCTTCTACGCGTTCGCCGTGACCGATGCCGACCTCGTGATGTCCGACGGCAAGAGCCTCGAAAGGACTGGCGTGAACCCTGACGAGCGCGTCGTGCCGACCGCACTCGACCTCGCGACCGGTCGCGATCCGTGCTTGCCAGGGCCGCCCGGCTCGCCGGCGTGACCATGGACCCGCTCGCGGCGGGGCACCTGTTTCCGTTCGAGTGGCGGCCGTTCTGACGAGAAGTCGGCGAACCGATGCCGGCTACGCCACGCGAAGCGTGACCTGGAAGCGCTCGGCGACGCTCGTTTCGCCTTCGAACTCGCGCCACCGCTTCAATGCGAGGCGCGCGTCGCCCGCGGCCGTCGCTCTGAACTGAAACGTCCGCGTACCCCGTCCCCCTACCCCGCTCCCTGAGTCGAACGAGTCGTGCTCGAGCGTGAGGTTGGCTGGAGCGTCCTCGACCTTCCATCGGAATCCCGTCGTCGGGGCCTCAGGAAGATGCAGGACCAGTTCGTCGCCGACGTGCGCGTGGAGCGATCCGCCATTGCTCGAGGCGGTGCCGGTGATCGTCGCCACGTCAGACGGGATTCCGGCCCTGGATGATGCGGATGAGCACCACCGCAATCGCGAGCACGAGCAGGATGTGAATGAACCCGCCCAGCGTGTACGACGTCACCACGCCGAGCAGCCACAACACCAAGAGCACGACGAAGATCGTCATCAACATCTGGGACTCCTTGGCCCGCGGAACGGGCGGTCACCGGACGTTGTGCACGAGCCGTGCCCGACGTTCGGCGGTCACTGTCGGTCCCCAGTGGTAACGCGCTACTCACTCTTGGTCGGACGTTCACCAATTCAAACCCGTCGGGATGAGTTCCCGACGGCCGCGTGACGTCCTGACGCAGGTGTTTAGGGGGCGGCCAGACGGCTGCGGTGGGCCTACGCGGGAGGGCCTGCCCGTTGCCCGCCTGGTGAGCTCCGCGCGGCCCTGAGGTCACCGAGGGTGGGTGGGGATGTCCTGGGTCCAGCGTCCAGGGTCCAGAGTCACCTTGTCGTCCAGCGTTCGAGCGTCCGAAGTCCTGTTCCGAGTTCTGGCGCGAGTCATCGCGCTGCCGGCCGTTTGACCTCCGGACCTGGGACGTCCGGACCCATGGACGAAGGGGTGCCCCTGGACCTTGGACCCTGGACGCAGGACCGAATTTATCGTGCGAGGCCGCAGGCCGAGGGCTCGCCGCTGTCGAGCCCCCGGTGGAACGACGCCACGCGGTCGGCCGACGATCCGTGCGTGAACGACTCGGGCATGACGCGGCCAGTGCTCTGACGCTGGAGACGGTCGTCCCCGATGGCCGCCGCGGCATTCAGTCCTTCCTGCACGTCGTCTGGATCGAGAAGCCCACGCGACGCCGCGGAGTGGCCCCACACGCCGGCGAGGCAATCCGCCTGTAGTTCCTGCTTGACCGAAAGCTGGTTGGCCTGCTGTCGCGACAGGCCGCCGCCGCTGCCGAGCGCGCCGACGAGATTCTGGACGTGGTGCCCGACCTCGTGCGCAATCACGTACGCCTGCGCGAAGTCACCGGGCGCGCCGAATCGTTGATCCAGTTCGCGAAAGAAACTGAGGTCGAGATACACCTTGTGATCGCCCGGGCAGTAGAAGGGACCGACCGCCGCCGAACTCAGACCGCACGCTGAATCGACCTGCTCGCTGAATAACACCAGCGTTGGCGGGGGATAGCGCTGATTCGATTTGGCGAAGATGGCGGTCCACGTGTCTTCGGTGTCGGCGAGGATCTTCGAAGCGAAAATCGCGGCCGGATCGCTCGGCGCTCCCGGACTTGCGCCGCGCGGGCTCGCACTGCCTGCGGGCGGCGCATTGGTCGAATACCCGGAGCTGCCCGAATCGGGCGAGAGCAACGACATCGGATCGATGCCTAAAAAGTAGCTGATGGCGAGCACGACCAACAGGCCGCCGAGGCCCAGGCCGCCCGCGCGCATCATGCCGCCGCCTCCGCCAAAGCCAAAGCCGCCGGCCGGCGAATAGCCGCGCCGGTCCTCGACGTTGCTGCTCTCCCGAATGTCTTCGAGCTTCATCGGAATCCCCGCAGACGTATGAACGTGTGAGTCGTAGTTTATCGCGACTAGGACTCACGCAAGATCTTCGCCGGGTCGAGCGCGGCGGCGCGCCGGGCCGGAATCAGGCAAGCGATCGCCGCGACGACGACAAGTGCCAGCGGAACGGCAACGAGCGTCCGGAGGTCGGTCGGACTGACGCCGAACAGCACACTTGCGACCAACCGCGCGGCCAGGATCGCAACGACGACGCCCAGCCCGACGCCGAGCGAGACTAGCCTCAGCCCCTGAGCGATCACGAGCCGGCGCATGTCGGACGGATCGCCGCCCAGGGCCAGTCGCACACCCAGGTCGCGCGTGTGCTGTTGCACAAAGTACGCCATCACGCCGTAGATCCCGACGATCGAGAGCACGAGCGCCGTAAGCGCGAACATCGTGACCAGCACACCGAGATAGCGCGGGCGCGCCAGTGCGCCCCCGATGAGGTCTTCGCCCGTGGCGATTTCGGAAAGCGCGAGGCTCGGATCTAGCTCGCGGGTCGCCTGCTGCAACGCGAGCGAGAGCGAATCCGGGCTGCCGTGCGCGCGAAGCACGAAGAACGCATTCGGCACGTCGAGGAGCGGAAAGTACACGGTGCCGTCGGCGTCCGCGTCGAGACCCGTCCACTTCACGTCGTCGACGACACCCGCGACGGTCGTCCACGGGCAGGTCGTGCAGCCACCGTTGTGAAATCTGCGACCGATGACGTCGACGCCAGGAAAGAATCGCGCGGCCCACGCGCGATCCACGACGACGACGTTGTCGTCGAGCGAATGGGCGTCGAGCACGTGGCCTCGCACGAGGCCGAGACCGACCGTCCTGAAGAATCCGGGGGACACGCCAACCCACGTGCAGATCGGCTGACTCTGCCCGGCTGGTGTCGGGTGGTCCTCGAGATCGAAGTTGTTCTGCTGACCGCTTTCCGCGGGCGGCCGGCTGTCGGCGATCGCCGCGGACTCGACGCCGGGCAGCGCGCTCAGCCGTTCGACCGCGCGCGTCCAGAACGCCGCGCGTCCCGCGTCGTCCGAGTAGGACGCGCCCGTCAATTGGACGGCAGCCGTGAGCAGTCTGGAGGTGTCCACGCCGACCGGCACGTGACTCAGCCGATCGAGGCTGGTCAGCACCAGCACCGCCGCGACGATGAGCGGTGTTGCCAGGGCGAACTCGACGGCGACGAGCGCCCGGCGAATCCGGCGCGAAGCAAGTCCGTCGCCTCCCGATCGGCCGCCGGCCAGCGCGCGGTCGATCCGCACGCGCATGCTCGGGACGGCCGACGCGATGCCGATGAGGACGCCGCTTGCGGCGGCAAGTCCTGCGAGCCAGGCGATCACGGGGCCGGAGAGGCGGACCTCATCCAGCCGCGGAATGTAGCTCGCGCCGTACGTCGTGATGAGCGCCAGCGTGCCGGCCGCGACGACGACCGCGACGATCGCCGACGCGACGGTCAGGATCGCGGATTCCGCAAACAGCGCCTGCAACAAGCGAATCCGCGTCGCGCCTAGCGCGCCGCGAATGCCCATTTCCCGGCTACGGCTGGTCGCTCGTGCAACGAGGAGATTTACGGCGTTCAGGCATGCGATCAACAGCACGCACGCGACGGCAGTGAGCGCGATGAAGAGCGTCGCGCCGGCGTTGCCGACGACGCGTGCCTTGAGGTCGAGCATGCCCCAGGTCGCCTTTTCGTCCTGGTACGACGACCGCCAGACAGGAAACAAGCGCGCGTTGGTCGCATGCAGCGTGTCGATCGCGGCGGCGTGTGAGATCCCGGGACGCAGGCGTCCCAGAGCAAAAGTGAAAAATGGGCCTTTGCGCTTCGGCGTGGGCCAATGCGCGACCGTGAACACCGAAACGTCGTGTTCGAGCGGGCCGTCAACCGGCTCGAGGACCCCGACGACCGTGAAACTCAGACCGTCGACCGTCAGCGTGCGGCCCACGACCGAAGGATCCGCGCCGAATCGCCGCGTCCAGTAGCCATGCGTCAACACCACCATGCGACCGTCGCGCGCGTCGTCGGAGGGATCGAACAGCCGGCCGAGCGCCGGCTTCTGCCCGAGCATCGGAAAGTAGGCGCCGGTGACGTCTTTCTCCGTTACGCGTTCCCCGATGCCGTCGATCGTCACCGTGACGCGATTCGTCTGATACCCCGCGATCGCGTCGAACGCCGGATGATCGGCTTCGAGCGCGCGGTAGTCGACGACGGAAAACCTGAATCGATAGGGTGGGTTGTCGGTGTAGATCCAGACGATGTGATCGCCGTTCGCGTACGGCAGTGGGTTGACGAGGACCGCGCGGATGACGCTGACCATCGCGGTCGTGGCGCCGAGGCCGATGCCGACCGTGAGAATGATCGTGGCCGCGAGCACCGGCGCGCGCCGCAGCGTGCGAGTGGCGTACGCGAGATCGCGACCGAGATGGCTCATGCTCGACCTCCACTCGGACAGGGCGGATCGGAGGCGATCGCCCAGAATCTGCCACGGATAGATCAGGCGCTGGCGGCGCCTCCAGCGGCCGGCGCGGTCCTCGCCGTCCGTGCGCCGGCGAATTTCGTACAGCTCGGCGAGTTCGTCTTCGATCACTCTTCGATCGGCGTCGTCGACGAGCCAGCGGGGCAGCCAGGCCATCTCAGCCTCTTGGGGTCTTCAGCAGGCGTCCCAGGCCGCGCCAGAGGCGCGCGTGTTCGACCTGACTGTCGCGGATGACCCTGACGCCGAGTCTGGTGACCTTGACGTAGCGGCGAGAGCGTCCCCCGGCGGGCTGGTCGAGCCTGGACGTGACGAGTCCCTTCTTCTCGAGCCGGCCGAGGGCGATGAACACCGCGGCCTGCGACACCCGGCGGCCGGTGCGTTTTTCGAGCTCGAGAACCAGCGGCACGCTGTAGGACTCGCTGCGGTGGCGCAGCATGGCCAGCAGGACGTGGAGCTCGAAGCTCTGCAGGGACTGTCGCGGCATGGGCGCCGATGCTATCACTAACAACGTTAGTCGTAATCGGGCGGCCAGCGGTTAGCCGACGGTCGGGGCCGGGCGATCCGGTGTGCGGCGGACGGCAGGCCGATGAGGCATGATCTCAGAACGCGCGAATGGCGCGAACGCGGCGCGGGAAGTCCTTGTCGTCGCTGTGCTGGCGGCCGTTGTCCGCGAAGTCAATGTGCGCGGCCATGTCGGTCGTCTGCTGAGACGACGACCAGTAGCTGACGTTGTCGACGGCGCCGGCCGGCCCGAAGCCTCCGACGCCTTTCGCCTTGAGGGTGCGGTACATCTGCGCCAACTCGTCGCGCGACGGCAGGAACCAGCCGTCGACGCCGTTGAGCCGATACTCGGCGCACAACTGCGCGGCGGTGGCCGTTTCCGTGCACGTCTTGAGCATCTCCTGCGTGTTCTTTCTGCCCGTGCCGATCGCGGTGCCGCGTGCGCCTTCTGTGGGTGTGCGGAAGCATCCCCATTTGGCACCGGCGCTTTGATCGACCGGCGCGGCCTCGAGATAGCGCCAACCATCGGTCGCGAAGTTCGGGTTGTCGTAGAAGATGAATCCGCCAGCCGGCCCGACGTCGCCAGGCGCGAATCCGCGCGTCGAGAGCCACACGCTCATCTCGCCGGCGCCGCGATTGGCCCAGTGGTAGTACGGGATGAGCGTGATCGATCGCGGGGTACCCGCCGGATCGGCGAAGCGTCGCGCCTCGGTGCGCACGAGCGGCCCGTTGTCGCGGGTGCCGGCGACCGCGACGACCTCGAGCGGTGTCTCCGGGGCCACCGCCAGATCGAGCACGCGGCGGTCGGCAGCTTCGGGCCATTCCGCGCAGTAGACGATCGGGCCCCGTTCGATCGCCATCCGCCCGCCGTCGTCTTTCACGCGCGAGTCGGCGATCACCCGGCGCACCTCGAGAGGGAAGTCGACGTCGACGACGTCGCCGTGTTTCCAGACGCGTGCGAGCGACACGTAGCCCTTGGCGTCGGGGACCGCGCGCACGCCGCGGCCGTTGACGGCGATCGTGACGGGCCGGCCGCTGGTCTCCGCGTAGCGATAGAGCATGCCAGGCACCGGCTGATTGCGCGCCCAGCCGGGGATGCGGAGTTTGATGGCGCCGTCGACATCGGCCGTGGTCGACACGGCGATCTTCGAGGCGCCACCCCACGGCATCGCACTCTCGACTGCGAGCGTCATCGTCTTGCCGCCGACCGAAAAGTCCGCGCGGCTCGAAACGTACAGATTCACGTAGATCGCGTCGGCCTGATCCTGCGCGTAGATCAAGCCGGGCATGCCGGCGAGGAAGCGCACGAGATTCGGAGGACAACACTCGAGCGAGGCGCGCTCCCACCGGACATCGCGGCCGTCGCCGGCGCTCGCGAGTCGATTGACATAGAAAAACCGGTTGCCAGACGCCGACACACCGTCGATCGCGTTGTTGTACATGCCGCGTTCCATGACGTCGA
The DNA here is from genome assembly GCA_963704575.1 of uncultured Acidobacteriota bacterium. Lineage (GTDB taxonomy): Bacteria > Acidobacteriota > Vicinamibacteria > Vicinamibacterales > SCN-69-37 > DATEGZ01. Next base: position 8,074 of record OY969918.1, read on the forward strand.
TGTACTTGCTGTCGGCCGTCGCGAGGAACAATCGATGGTTGAACGTCGTGAACATCAACACGGCGCACGTCTCGGAATAGGCCGAGATGTTCGGCAGCGAGTACGGCTCGCCGAAGCCCTCGTTGCCGGTCGAACCTACGCCGCCGGTGACGTACATCTTGCGCGTCACCGCGTCCGTCCACATGCGTCCGGCGGCCGTGAAATAGGGCGTGAGGCCGGTGAGCACGCCGACGTCGGCGAGCGAGACCATCAGCGACACGCAGTTGACCGCGTGGCCGACCGCCTCCCGTTGCTCGAGCACGGGCGCGTACGACTGGTTGTGCCGGCTGCGGTTGACCGAGTCGTCGAGCCCGCGGATGTCGAGGTAATGCTTCGCCAGGTCGAGATGTTTTCGGTCGCGGGTGATGCGGTAGAGCGCGAGGCAGTTGATGGCGTCTCGCTCGCCGCCGGAAAACGGCGGATGCTTGAGACGGAACTGTTCGTACAGCGCATCGGCCGTCTTGATGGCGGGCTCGACGAGATCACGACGGCCCGTGGCGGCGAAGTACGTCGCCGCGACTTCGAACCCGTTGTTGCCGCTGTCGGGCCGGCCGACGAGCGCACGGATCTTTGCGTCCACCTGCGCCTGTAGTTGCGGATCGGGATGGCGCTCGAGCGAGAGAATCGCCGCCTCGAGCACATTGCCCCCGAACCCGCGCCCGTTGTCGGTGAGTTTCTGCACTTCGAAGGGAATTGTGACGGTCGCGTTCGTTTCGACTTTCGGCTGCCAGAACGCGTCGAGAAGCGTGACCTCCGCGTGCCGCTTCGCCCGCAGGGGATAGGCCGCCGGCGTGTACGGGGCACTCGAGATCTGCACGTCCGCCGACGTGTGCGCCTGCCCGACCTGCGCGGCGAGCGGCTGACCGGCGGCATACGCGAAGGCGCCGGCCGCGGCCGAGGCGGTTTTCAGAAACTCCCGACGGTCCACTGGATTCGACATGTCGCGCTCCGCGACGCCATTCTAGCGCCGCCTGCGACGAACCGCCGCCGTCCCATCGTTCGATCGACGGTCTAGTGCGCCACGGGCCATGAAAAGCTAACCAGGATGCGGATGGCGTCGTCTCTCTGGTAGATAATCTAGTGGTCAAGGAGCGCGGACCAGTGCCGAAACGGGGAACACCTCCCATCCAGGGCGATCTGCTGCAGGGGACGCTCGACTTGCTGATCCTCCGCACCGTCGCGCCGGGCGCCGCCCACGGCCACACGATCGCCCACGCCATCGAGCGGCAGTCGGACGACGTGCTGCAGGTGGAGCACGGGTCGCTCTATCCCGCCCTGCATCGACTGGAAGACCGCGGATGGATCGCGTCGTTCTGGGGGACGTCCGAAAACAACCGGCGCGCCCGCTACTACCGGCTCACGCCCGCCGGCCGCCGCCAGCTGGCGCACCAGACGTCGCGCTGGGATGAGCTCGTGAGCGCCGTCAATCGCGTGCTCCGGCCCGCCGGAGAGTGACATGGGCGTCTTGCGCTTCCTGCGCCGGGCACGCTGGGACGACGAACGTCGCCGTGAGATCGACGCGCATCTCGTTCTCGAGATTGATGATTACGTCGCGCAAGGTCTCAGTCCGGAGGAGGCCCGGGCGCGGGCGATTCGCAAGCTCGGCAATCCCACGCGCGTTCGCGAGGAGATCTTCGACATGAACACGATCGGCTGGCTCGAATCGGTCTGGCAGGACTTCAAGTACGGCGCCCGCGTGTTGAGACGGAGTCCAGGCTTCGCGACCGTCGCGCTGTTGTCGCTCGCGCTCGGCATCGGCGCCAATGCCGCGATCTTCCAGTTGCTCGACATCGTCCGTCTCCGCACCCTGCCGGTGCACGACGCGGATCGCTTCGTCGAGATACGCATCGCGCCCAACAAGTCCGGCCGGACCGGTTCGTTTCAGGGCGCGCGTCCGGCGTTGACCAATCCGATCTGGGAGCGGCTCCGCGATGGCGAACAGTCCGTGACCGACCTTCTGGCGTACGGCACGGCGACGTTCGATCTCTCGTCAGGCGGGGAATCGCGTCGCGCCGAGGGCCTGTTCGTCAGCGGAGGATTTTTCCACGCGCTCGAGGGCAAGGCCGAGCGCGGCCGCCTCATCGACGGCCACGACGACGTGCGCGGGTGCGGCGCGCCTGGCGCGGTGGTGAGCGACGGGTTCTGGCGCAAGGAGTTCGGCGGCGCCGATGACGTCGTCGGACGGACGATCCGCCTCGACAATCAGGTCGTGCCGGTCATCGGCGTGGTGCAGGCCGGATTCTCGGGTGTCGAGGTCGGGCGCCGCGTCGACGTCTTCCTCCCAATCTGCGCGCGTCCGAACATCAAGCGCACCGATCCTGGCATCGACGCCCGCGACGTGTGGTGGCTCGCGGCGTTCGGCCGGCTGGCGCCAGGCGTCACGGTCGAGCAGGCCTCGGCGGAACTGGCCGGACGGTCGCGGCCGATCTTCGAGGCAACCGTCGAACCGAAGTACACCGCGTCCGACGCCACGGCCTATCAGGCGTTTCAGCTCATCGCATACGCCTCGGCGACGGGCGTCTCGGGCCTGCGCGCGCGCTACAGCGATTCGCTGACAGTGCTGTTGTCGATCGCCGCGCTCGTGCTGCTGATCGCATGCGCCAATCTCGCGAATCTGATGCTGGCCCGCGGCGCCACGCGCTCGCGCGAGATCGCGCTGCGCCTCGCGATCGGCGCGTCACGCCGTCGCGTGTTTCGTCAGCTCATCGCCGAGAGCCTGTTGTTGGCGGGCGCCGGTGCCTTCGCGGGAACGTGGCTCGCCCTGGCGCTGAGCCGCGTCCTCGTGTCGATTCTTGTGAGCGACCGCGGTCCCTGGGCGATCGACCTCTCGCTCGACTGGCGCCTGATCGGCTTCACGACACTGCTCGCGATCGTCGCGTGCGTGTTTTTCGGCCTCCTGCCTGCGATCAAGGCGACTCGTACGCTCCCCGGCGAGGTCCTGAAGCTGTCAGGCCGCGGACTTACCGCAGATCGCGGACGGTTCGTCGTCCGGCGTGTGCTGGTCGTCGGCCAGATCGCCGTGTCGCTCGTGCTCGTGATTGGCTCGTTGCTGTTCGTGGGGACTCTCCGGAATCTCGCGACGAGCGACTTCGGCTTTTCCGATCAGAACGTCCTCGTCGCCGAGCTCGACTTGCGGCCGGCGGGCGTGGCGCCTGAGGCGATGCTGACGTTTCAGCAGCAACTGCTCGAGCGGCTGCGCGGGATCCCCGGCGTCACCCAGGCGGCGTCGGCGACGATCGTGCCGGTCAGCGGCGCCGGCTGGAACGAGACGGTCCTGATCGACGGCGTGAAAAAGGATGGCCATCCGGACGCAAATCGCGTCAGCGCGGCGTTTTTTCCGGCGCTCGGCGTGTCGTTCGTCGCCGGCCGGAACTTCGACGCGCACGATATCCGAGGTGGCACGCCGGTGGCGATCGTCAACGAGGCGTTCGCCGCCAAGTATCTCGGGCAGAATCCGATCGGTCGATCGTTCCGGCTCGAAGTGGGCCCGGGACAGCCCGACCCGTCCTATGAGGTCGTCGGGGTCGTCAAGAACACGAAGTATCGCGACCTGCGCGAGCCGCTCGGCCCGATCACCTACTTTCCGGACACTCAGGACGCCGATCCCGGGCCCTTCCTGACCGCCGTCGTGAAAGCCGGGGGCGACCCTGCGCTGCTTCGCTCGAGTCTGATGCGCGCGGTCGCCGACGTGCATCCGGCGATTACCCTGACGATCCAGTTGATGAGCGAGCAGGTCGAGAACACGCTCGAACGCGAGCGGCTCATGGCCACGCTCTCGGTCGGGTTTGCCGCGCTCGCAGTGATTCTTGCAGCCGTCGGGCTCTACGGGCTGATGGCCTACGGCGTCGCGCGACGTCGGAACGAGATCGGCGTGCGCGTTGCGCTCGGTGCCACGCGTGCACGCATCGTCACGATGATCGTCCGTGAAACCGCGATCCTGGTCATCATCGGTGTCGTTGCGGGCCTGGGGCTGGCGGTGTGGTCCGGCCGGGCGGCCGCGACGCTCCTGTACGGGCTGACGCCTTCCGATCCCTGGACACTGTCGTTCGGCGTCGTCGCGCTGTTCGTCGTCGCCGTTGTCGCGAGCGTGGTCCCGGCGCAGCGCGCCGCGCGGCTCAATCCGACGGCGGCATTGCGCGAAGAGGCCTGACGGCTACCCGCCGGCCATGGCGCCGACGATCAGCAGCGGTTCGCGGCCCTTGGCGATCGGATCGGGCAGCGGCTGATCGGCCGGCTCGAACGAGACATCCTCCTCGCAGGCGAAAAAACGCACGAGCGGACGGCGTTCGTGTGTGACGTGGTCGCGAATCGTGCCACAGAGCATCGGATAGCGCGACTCGAGCGCGTCGACGACCGAGCGTGGCGTGACGAGGCCGTGGACGTCGAGCGTGACCTCGCCCGTGACGCGCGCGAGCGCGCGCAGGTGCGCGGGGAGCACGACACGGATCGCCGCCGCGGTCTCCATCGCTAGTCCGCCAGCGTCTGCACTTCGACCGAGAGCACCGGCGGCAGATCGCGCACGATCGCGCTCCAGTGATCGCCGCCATCCGGCGATGCGTATACCTGCCCGGCGGACGTACCGAAATAGATCCCGCACGAATCGAGTGAGTCCACCGACATCGCGTCGCGCAGGACGTTCACGTAGCAGTCCCGCTGTGGCAGCCCGTTGGTGAGCGGTTCCCACTCGTGGCCGCCCGTGCGGCTGCGGTATACGCGCAGCCTGCCGTCCGGTGGGTAGTGCTCGGAGTCGCTCTTGATGGGCACGACGTAGATCGTTTCCGGCTCGTGCGCATGGACGTCGATGGGGAAGCCGAAGTCGGACGGGAGGTTGCCGCTGACGTCGTGCCACGACTCTCCGGCGTCATCGCTCCGCATGACGTCCCAATGCTTCTGCATGAAGAGGACATGCGGCCGGGACCGGTGCATCGCGAGGCGGTGCACGCAATGGCCGACCTCCGAGGCAGGATCGGGAAGCGTGCCGGGAGATTTCAGGCCGCGGTTGATCGGCTGCCACGTCGTGCCGCCGTCGTCGCTGCGAAATGCGCCGGCCGCGGAAATCGCGACGAAGACGCGTTGTGGATTGGTCGGATCAATCAGAATCGTGTGCAGGCACAGGCCGCCCGCACCAGGTTGCCAGTACAGACCCCGACGGGTGCGTGCGAAGGCCAGGCAGTTCGTGCCAGGACTGACCGGCGTCGGTCGTGCGGAAAAACGCGGCGTCCTCAACTCCCGCAAATGCGACGTCGGGGTCGGCAAGTGACGGCTCGAGGTGCCAGACTCGCTTGAATTCCCACGGGTGGGGCGTGCCGTCGTACCACTTGTGTGTGCCCGGGACGCCGTCGTACACGAACTTGTTGCCGACCGGCTCCCACGTTTGGCCACCGTCGTTCGATCGTTGAATGAGCTGGCCAAACCACGACGTTCCCTGCGACGCGTACAGACGATTCGGATCCGCGGGCGATCCCTTGAGGTGGTAGATTTCCCAGCCGCCGAAATGCGGGCCGGCGACCGTCCATTGCTTGCGCGCGCCGTCTGAAGTGAGGACGAACGCGCCCTTCCGCGTGCCGACGAGCACTCGTACGTGACTCATGGTCAGAGTGTAACGCTCAGATGCCTTTCGGTGCGAGGTGCACCGCGCGCGCGAGCCTGACCAGGCCCGCAAGGCGCCGGACTTCTGCCCGGGCGACCTCCGATCCGAATCGCGTGATGCGATAGTAGCGACGCCGTTCGTCGTCGTCTTCCGGTGCCGGCCGCTCGCGCACTTCGTCGAGCAGGCCCTGCTCGAGCATGCGCTGCACCGACCGGTAGAGTGTGCCGGCGCCAAGCTTCATGGCACCGGACGTTCGCGCCGAGATGTCCTGAATGATCGCGTAGCCGTGCCGAGGCTCTTCGGCCACGGCCATCAGGATGTGGAACGTCGCCGCCGGCAGCGGCAGCAGCGCGTCGATCTCGGATCGATCGTCGTGAGGCATCGCGTCACTATAGCCGCTGTGGATAGAGTGTCAAGGCGCGCGACGCGACCGGCCGGGTGCAGGCGTCAGCTGCCCGGGTGATACTCGCGCGCCGTGTGCCCCTGGAGCTGCGCGCGGTAGAAGTACACCTCGCGCAGATCGCCCGTGCTGTAGCGCTTCGCCTGGTCGTTGAAGTGAGGCGATGCCGGATCACCGCTCTCGCCGCCGGCGGTGACCGCGCGAGCTTTGATCGTCGGACCGAACTCGACGACCGCAACGAAGCTGTTGCCGCTCGTGCCGTACCACTTCTTGGTGCCGGGATACGCGCGCGCGCCAAACGACGCGAGCGATCCCCACGTGGCCGACGGAAACGCCACCGGAATGCTCGGGCCCGCGTCGTTGAAGGGCTGGACAATGTCGCCGGTCAGGCGCTGGAAGCGATTGATGTCGCCCCACGGCGTTTTCCACGAGCCGAAATCGGCCGCGAGCTTGTCTGACGCCGCGGCGAGCGACTGCAGCAGCATGTCGGCAGGCGCTTTGCCGCTGCCGAGGTAGTCCTGGACGGCGAGACCAGCCTGGCGCGCGGCCGCGCCGGCGCGCCGTTGGACGTCCTCGCCCCAGAACACGGCGAGCGACGTCGGGATCGAATTTGCCGCCCATCGGAAGTCCCAGGCCCGCAGCAGCGCGATTTGATCCGCCAGCGTGCTCTTCAAGGGACTCGTCGCGGCGGTGTCGTCCCACGCCTTGACGAGCACCGGGATGGGCTTGTCGAACCATGTCAGGTAGCTGTCGTAGGCCGCGGCGATGAGCGAATCGAGCGTGAAGTCCTTCTTCTTCTCGAGCACCCGAACAGCGTGCAGACCGCGGGCCGATTCGCCGCCGTTCTCGACGTACGCGGGGAAGTCCGCTTTCTTCGGGCTGCTCGGCCCCGCCGCCGACCACGGCCAGTTGTTCGAGTTGTAGAGCCAGCCGCTCGCCGGATTGAGTAGATGCGGCGTCTCGTCGACGGACAAGAGGCCATGCCACGCGGTGGCGGGATTGCTGCCGTCAACGGGCTTCGTCCAATCGAAGCTGGGATCGCGCTTCGGAATGAAGTTGCCGTGGAAATACGCGATGTCGCCGTCGGTGTCGGCGAAGATCGTGTTGTTCGACGAGTTCGTGTGCAGCTCGAGCGACTGCCTGAACGACTTGTAGTCAGTCGCCTTCGTGCGCGTGTAGGACTGCGTCAGCGCCTTCACCGGCTCGTTCATGATCGCGAACGCGACCCACTTGCCGTCGGCCTCGCGGACGACCGGGCCATGTTCCGTCGCGTACGTCGTGAACGTCCTCGTCGCCATGCCCTGCGCGGTCTTGTAGGGCACGGTAATCTGCGTCGCTCTCACGGGAAGTTCCGACGTGCCCACGCGGTAGGTGTAGCCCGCGCCGCTTTTCGTCACCGTCTCGAGGAACTCGTCGGTCGCATCGACGCCGCTCGACGTGTGCATCCAGCCGACGTGATCGTTCCACCCCTGATAGACGAAGAACTGGCCCCAGGTGACCGCGCCGTACGCGTTCAGTCCGTCGCTGCTCGTCATCTGCAGTTCAGACCTGAAGAAGAACGAGGTGTGCGGATTGATGAGCAGCAGCGCGTGGTGGCCTGAGGTGTTCGACGGCGCAATGGCCATGCCGTTCGAGCCGCGCGGCTCTTCGGGAACGATGTCCTCCTCGGCCGGCTCGGGTGCCGCCGGCATCTTGCCGTAGAACGCCTGCAGCTGATTGAGATTCACCTTCTCGATATCGCCGCCGATGCTGCCCTCGGTGAAGCTCAATGCCATCCAGGGCTCGAAGTGCGTGATCACGCGCGGTTTCACTGCCGGGTGCTTGGCCAGATAGAAATTGAGGCCGTCCGCCCACGCGTCCATTAGGCTTCTCAGCCACACTGGACTCGACGCGTAGTCCTTCTTGAGCACGACGGGATCGATGAAGAGCTTCACACGGAGGTCTTGATAGATCCGTGCCTCGCCCTCGGCCTCCGCCAGCCGGCCCATCGAGTTCAAGTAGTTCGTCTCGATGCGATTGAAGTCGTCTTCAGCCTGCGCGTAAATCATGCCGAAGACCGCGTCGGCGTCGGTTTTGCCGGAGATGTGCGCGATGCCCCAGTCGTCGCGCACGATGCTGACGTTCTGCGCGATGCGCGTCCACCGCGCCAGGTCATCTTGCGGCGCGGCGGGAAGGTGTCCGAGGCCAGGCAACAGCAGCAGCACACCGGCGATCAGGAATCTCTTCATAAATCTGCGTAACGATACCATCCGGTGTAGCATCTCGCCCATGCGTCGTCTTCTCCCGTATTTAGCGCTGATTGGGCTCATTGGCTGCGGGTCGGGCGGTTCGTCCACGGCGCCGTCGTCGCCCTCGACCGGGGTCGCCGTGCCGACGAGTTTCAGGGTCACCCTGCAGAAGGTGAACTTCACGAGCAACGAAGTGCAGCTCGCCTGGAACGGCACCGGCAGCACGTTTCATCTTTTTGCCGGTTCGGCCCCCGGTGGCGCGGACAAGCTGTCGGTCGACGTCACGGGAACGAGCTACACGTGGATCGCACCGCGCGAAGAGGCGATTTACTACGTGCGTGTCGTGGCGGTCAGCAACGGCACCACGAGCGGCGCCTCGACCGAGTTGCCGGTCTTCACGATGGATCTTCGCAACGCGATCGACGCGTTGTTCTTCGGCGCGGGCCCCATGGCCGACACGCCGTCGAACGCCGCATTCAATCCGGTCGCCGGCGTCTGGCCCGACGGCACCGTGGTGCACATTCTTGTCTCGGCCGAAGCGGGCGAGCCGACACGCGCGAACGCGCAGTCCTTCGCCGACGACTACGCGACGATCACCGGCGGCGCCATTCGCGGCACCACGCAGATCGTCGCCGACGACATGCACAAGGCGCAGTTCAGCGACCTGCCGGAATTCACGGTCGGCATGCGCGTCCTGCAGGGCATCTGCTCGCAGACGGGCGTGATCGCGTGCGCGAACCTCGGTCCATTTCCGCTTGGACCGAACCGGTCGTTCGTGAACATGAACAGCCCGGGCGGCTACGTCGCGATCGCGCACGAGGTGGGCCACTCGTACGGCATGAGCCACGTCCACGTCAACGCCAGCGCGCGGCTCGAGCTGAACTTCCTGATGAACCCGGTCCTCCTCGCGACGCAGATGACCGATCCCGAGAAGAACGCGATCATCGCGGCCCGGAACGCCGGCTTGCGCGCGGGCTGGACGAGAAACCAGGCGCTCGGCGCCGGGCTCGTCCTGCCGTACACAGGGACGACGTCGATCTTCCGCCGGTAAGTGCCGCGCGCCCGCGTGCGATCAGCGGATCTCGCGCCGGACCTTGAGAATCGGGTACGCGACGCTGTGGTCGTCCGCGCCGATCCGGCGGAGGACCTCGTCGAGCACGCCCCAGCCGACGAACCCGTCACGCGCCTGCGGTTCGAGGTAGTAGAACGCGGCGTTCGCCATCGGCTGCGCCATGTCCACGTAGAACGATCCCTTCGGCACCTCGCGGGCGGCCGGTACGGAGAATTTCCCGTCGAGCACCGTCATGTCGTAGCCGCTGCTCCGGGCCTTGCGGACCTTTTCTATCGTGAACTCTTCGACCTCGACGCGCTTCGGCTGATCGAGCGTCTGCACCTTGATGTTGTGCGCGCGCAGCTTGGCCGCAATTTCGGCGAGGTCGGCCGGCAGGACGTACGCACGCGGCACCGTCGCGTCGCGCGTGCCGATCGGCAACGTCAGGTCGTCCACGCCGTGGACGACCTCGGGTGGGCCAGACGCCGTGCCCGGCCTGGTGCCAAGAATGCTCGTTCCCGGCCGGTATTCCGGCACGTTCGTCCGGTAGGCGAGCAGGTCGATCTTTCCGCGCGAGTGGTACTCGCCGTCGAGCCAGTTGCGCAGCTCGCCCGATTCCGACTTCGCGATCACGCTCGCCACCGTGTCGTCGTCCGCCTTCTTGACGACCGCCTGCATTTCCTTGGCGTGCGCGTTCGAGTACTCGAGCAGCGCGATGAAATACGCGTATTGCGCGTAGATGCGGCGCTCGAACGTCGGCTGGCCTGGCGTCTCGGTGATGATCGCGAGACGGTTCCGCAGGCCGTAGTCATTGACGATGAACTTGGCTTCGACGGTCCAGGCCGCCCGGTCGTGGCTCCACGCGGTCGGCGGCCAGGTGTTGGGCGTCGGCAGCGCGTGCGTGAAGACTTCGAGACCGAATTCCTTCCGGACCATGTCACGTACGGCGGGGAAGAGGGTGTCGTGCGTGTAATCTCGCGGGCCGGGCGCGGCGGCCGGCACGGTGGTCGTGCCGTACGTGTTCGCGTAGCCATGATTGACCCGGCTCATCAGGTGGCCGTCGAGCAACAGCACGGGATCCCACTCGTTGAGCAGCCGGTACATCCCGAGAGCTTCGACGGTCTGGAGCTTCACGGCGTCGCGGTTCAGATCCAGCCCGGCCGAGTTCTCGCGTACGCCCTGGATGTACGGCGTCTCGCTGCCAAGCGACCCGTCCTGCGTGACGAGTGTGTCCGTGCCGTCGACGTTGAAAATCGGCGCGATGATCACCGTCTGGTTCTCGAGCAGGTTCTTGCGCTTGCCGGCCGCGAGATCGCGCGCGACCATCATCAGCGCTTCAGCCGCCTCCGGCTCGGGCGGATGGATGTTGCCGAAGAGGAATACGACAGGCTTGCCCGACGCGCGCGCCTGCTGGGCGGATGTGACTCGCGGGTTCGACAACACGATCGCCGGCGCGGCCTTCCGCATCGGGCTGATGAACATGTTGACGACGTGAACGGTGTCGCTCTTGGCCTTGAGGACGGTGATGAACTCGAGGAGCTGATCCGAAGTCACCGTGCGCGTAAATCCGGACCGTTCCGCGACGGTCTGGAAGTCCTGCGGCCACGAGCCGTGCCAGCCGGCCGGTACCTCGTCGCCCCAGTAAATCTGCGATTGCGTCGTCACGGCTGCCGAGAATAGCGCAATCGCGGCGAGCACCGCGCCGACCCGTCCCCACGTCATCAGAGGCTCCTTGTTCGCCGCCGGCGAATCCGGCGCGATCCTACCTCTGATATGGGCGCTGGCGATGAGCCCACAAACAAAACACGGGTCCGGGCCGTGAGGCCCGGACCCGTGGTCTGACTTTCCCGCAGGGGTCGGCGGGTCTTCCCAGCTTTGCGTTAGAACACGATCTGCGCGCCGACGCGGAACACGCGGGGCGGGATGATCGCGCTCGGCGAGTTGAAGCTCGTGCTCGAGATGTTGCTGCTCGAGTACGACTGTACGGTGTTGACGTTGAAGATGTTGAACGCGTCGAACATCAACTTCACCCGGTTCTTGCCGCCGCGGAAGGAGAAGACCTTCTGCGCGCCAAGGTCGAGCAACTTCGTGGCCGCGAACCGCGTGGTCCCGTCTTCCTGGAACCGCAACGTGCCGAGACCGCCAATCGTCGTCGCCGCACCGGTGGTGGTGACGCCGCCATACGCCGTGCTCGGTCCGTTGACCGACAGGGTGCGCGTGCCGCCGTCATTGAGGTTCAGGTTGCCCGATGCCGTGATACCCCAGGCCAGCGAGTAGGTGCCGCTGACCTTGATGAGGTACCGGGCGATCGTGCTCGCGCCGTCCTGGAACGAGATGCCCGTCGGCGTCGTGTACGAACCGACCGGCAGATAGCCGGGGTTCGTCTGGATCGTCGCTGAGGCGTTCATCTGCCAGCGATTGCTGAAGCGCTTGTTCAGGGTCGGAATCACGGCCTGGTAGGTCTGGTGGCTAAGGCTCGTGATGGTGATGCTGCCGATCCCGGACGGGCGGACGCAACCGTTGCAGATCTGGTAGTACGGCGCGGAGACGCCGGTAGTCGGGTCCGTGTAGGTCTGCGGACCGACGTAGATCTGCGACAGCGGGAACTGCGACGCCCCCGGCTGATAGCCAGCCGTGTACGCCGCCGTGCCGTTGTCGTAGTTCCGGTAGACGTAGTCGACACCGACCGCGAGGTTCGCGATGAGCTCGTGCTGCACGCCCGTGATGAACTCACGCGTGCGGCCGATCTTCGCGTTCGGATCGACGGCGTTGCCAGCGGGCGTCAGCTTACCGGTCGTCAGGTCGAAGCGCGAGCTGCTCGGCGTTGGCGTGCCGACCAATTCGCCGATCTGCACGAGACCGTCGTGGTTCGCGTCCGTCCAGCATGGTGCGCCAGCGGTCGTGCTGCAGGCGCCGCTCGAGCTGTTCGGTCCCCACGTCAGGTTCGTCGCCGTGGCGATGCCGCCAAGGGAGTTGGCCAGCGTGATCTTCGTCGCGTAGTAGTACGAGAAGCTCGCGTGGACCGAGGTCTTGCCGTTGCCGAACAGGTCGTAGGTTGCCGACACGCGCGGCGCCCAGTTACTGAACGATGGGAGATCCGCCAGGACGTTGTTCCCGTTCGAATCCTTCAACGGCAGGCCCGTGTTCGGGTCGAGCACCGTGGACTGGCTGGTGGCCGCTTCGCACTGGGCCGGGAGCAGATCCGGGCGAAGGACGTTCTCGGGAACGCACCCGCCGAGGTAGCTCGAGTTCTGCCAGTCATAGCGCAATCCACCCTGCAACCGCAGACGTCCGCGGCTGTAGCCGTCCTGGATGTACCCGTTGTAGGTCCACCAGTTGTTGTTCAACAGGTCGTCGCGGTAGAGGACCGCGCTGCGGGGTACGAAGCCCGTTGCGGAGCCCACCGGAACGAAGCTGCCGTCGCCGCAGTTCGAGCTGTTATTGCCGACGCACTGCACCTGGGCCCGCGCGCCGCCGCTGTAGTGCGAGAACGTCGAGATCGGGTTCTTGCGCCAGCCGACGCCGAACTTCAAGCTGTGGTCGCCACCGAACTTGTTGGTCACGAAGTACGTGCCATCAGTCTTGGCTTCCCACGACTTGCGGACGGTCTGGTACGTCGAACCGAACGAGCGGCTGAGGTAGCCCGTCGTGTTGTTCGAGAGCGGCTGTTGGTTCCATCCGCAGTTGGCCGGACGCACGTAGTCGCTCGAGTTCGGGCTGCCGGTGTAGCGGCTCTGCGCGCAATCACCCTGAGGCGGCACGTCCTGATAGTCCAGGAAGAAGCCGCCGCCCACGTACGTGAACTGGTTGTTGAAGACCAGCTTGTCCGTGAGGATCAGTGTGTGCGTAATGGAGTGCGTCGGGAGCGGAAGATCCCACGGCATGTCCGACGTCTGCTGCGTGCTCGCCTCGAGCGCCGTCGTCGAGCTGGCGCCGCGATGGTTGCGGTACTTGTTGTCGCTCGTGAACAGATACTGGATCTTGTTCGCCGAGTTCAGCTGGTAGTTGAACTTCCACTCGAGGTCCTTGATGACCGTCTTGTCGTTGGTCAAGCAGTTCTGGACGTCGGTCAGCTTGTCGTAGGTCGCGAGGCCCTTAATGCTGCCCGCCTTCTGGGCCGCCGCGAGCTGCGAACAGAACGTACCGGCATTCGGGTCGAAGAAGTTCACGACGCCGGTGTTGATGTCCTGCTTGTCGGCTGCCGCCCACCACCACAACCGATTACGCATGATCGGGCCGCCGTACTCGATCGACGCGTTGGTGATCTTCTTGAGCGGGTTGCCCGAGAGCAAGCCGTTCTGGCCGGCGTCGAACTGCGCCTGCGAGACGTTGTTCGACTGCATGGCGTCGTTTTCAAAGGTGTAGACCGCGGTGCCCTTGAACACGTTGCTGCCGCTCTTGCTCACCAGGTTGATGCTGAGGCCCGACGACTGCACCGACACGTCGCCGCCGCCCGTCGTCACCTGGATCTGCTCGAACGAGTCGAAGTTGAAGTACGACGGCGAGGAGTTCGACGACAGGTCCGTGATCGACCCGCCTTCGAGGTTCCACTGCACGTTCGACGACGTTCCGTAGACCGACAGGCCGACCTGCTGGCCTGACGCCGAACCGCCGACGTTCAAACCGGCCTGCACGCCGGGCGTCATGCCGATGATCTGCCACGGGTCGCGCGCCGTCGGGATGTTCTCGAGGATGTCCTTCGTGAACGTCGCGCCGGTGGTGGTCTTCTTGGTATCGACGACGGGCGCCGCCGCGGTGACCGTCATTTCTTCGGAGACCGAGCCGATTTCCAACTTCTGGTCGATGGGCGCGTTGAAGTTGGTCACGATTTCCACGTTCGGCCGCGCGGCCTTCTTGAAGCCGTTCAGCTCGAACGTCACGGTGTACTTGCCGATCGGCACTTGCGGGAACTGATAGGTTCCGCTTGTGCTCGTTGTCGCTACCAACGGCCGCTGCAACCCGCTGCCGGCCACCGTCACAGTCACACCCGGCAACACGCCGCCGGACGGATCCGTCACCTTGCCGAAGATGGACCCCATGCCTTGGGCATTGGCCATCCCCGCCGTCGCTGCGAGGATACCTGCACCAAGCAGGATCGCTCGGACCACTCGCGTCATCTTTCCTCCTTGCCTCCCCAACGGTCCGGACGACCAAGGCACCATAACGGGTGCATCGAGGTAAACCGCATCCGTCATGGCTGCCGCAGGAGCCTTGAACGTCTGACCGGGGGTGCTACCGTAGGGTATGAACTCAGCCCCCCGGGTAGTATCCTGTCAACCCTGTATTTGTTGGCCGGGAACTCGGGATTTATGATTGACCGTCGCAGAACACCCGCCTCTGCCCGCTTCCGGTCACTCCCAAGGAGCTGACACCATGGTCGACGGCGTCGACGAGCCCCCTCTCCCGGTCCCGCTGTGGCGCCAGGGCGCCGTGCTGACCGAGGGCCCCAGCCTGCGCATGCTCCTGCTCCTGGGTTTCGGGGGCATCTTTGTTCTCTGGCTCCTCTCGGGCTACGCCGTCGCCGACAGCACGACCGAAACCGACAAGCGCAGCGCGATGCTGCGCACCCGTTTCCTGCGCAATGAAGAGCTCCTGTCGACCGTCCGGGTGCAGGCCCTGCTGAGCTCGGTCTACGTCCGCGACACGCTGACCGACCCCGACCCGACGCAGGGCGCGTTCTATCGCAGCGAGCTGCAGGACATCCGCCACCAGATCGAGGCCGCCATGGCCGAATACGTGCCGCATGCCGCGGTCGAGCACGACGACCTGGTTCGCCTCGAAAGCGAGTTGCGCGATTACTGGAACGCGATCGAGCCGGTGCTCGGCGCCGAACGACCCGCGAGCGCTCTGGAGTCGCGCGCCTTTCTCCGCGAGAAGGTCATCCCGCGGCGCGAAACCGTCATCCGCATCTCCGATCAGATCCACTCCCTCAATCAGGACGCGTTCGACGCCGAACAGCGCGAGCTCGCCGCCATTCGCGCCAGTCTGCACACGCGCATCTGGCTGACGAGCCTGATCACGATCGGGCTCGGCATGGTCGTCGCGCTCGTCGCCGCGCGCGCGGTCGCGCGCCTCAACGCGCGCGTGCGCCAGCAACATCTGCACGAGGTCGCGCAAGGGGGCGAGCTGGCCCGCCTGTCGGGCAAGCTGATGCGCGCGCAGGAGGACGAGCGACGCCGCATCGCCCGCGAGCTGCACGATGAAATCGGCCAGGCGCTCGGCGCGATCAAACTCGAACTGGCCGTCGCGAGCCGCATCGTGGCGTCGCCCTCGATCGACGAGGCGCTCGCCGAGGCGAGATCAATCACCGACCAGACGCTGCAGACGGTGCGCGATCTCTCGCAGCTGCTCCATCCCGCGATGCTCGACGATCTCGGGCTGGCCGACACCGCCGACTGGTATTTGCGCGCCTTTTCGCGGCGCACCGGCATCGCGAGCGATCTGACGATCGATCGGCTGAGCGAGCGACTGCCGCGCGAAATCGAAGTCTGCACCTACCGCGTAATCCAGGAGGCGATCAACAACATCGGCAAGCACGCGGGTGCGACGGCCTGCCATGTCCGGATCGTACGCGCGACCGATAGTCTGCACGTGACGGTCGAGGACAATGGCCGCGGATTTCGCGCCGAGCCCGTGCGCGTCAGCGATGGCCGGGGCCTTGGCCTCATCGGTGTCCGCGAGCGCGTGACGATCCTCGGCGGCCGGCTGAACGTCGAAAGCGGCGACGGCCACGGCACGCGGCTCACCGTCGAGCTGCCGCTGTCCGCGTGACGCCATGACGCCGCTGCGCATTCTCGTCGCCGACGACCACACGCTGGTCCGTCAAGGGCTCCGCAAGATTCTCGAGAGTCAGCCTGGCTGGGTCGTCGTCGCCGAAGCGGGCGATGGCCGCGACGCCGTGCAGCAGGCGCTCGAGCTGCAGCCCGACATCATCATCATGGACATCGCGATGCCGAAGCTCAACGGCATCGAGGCCGTGCAGCAGATCGAGCGGCGCGTGCCCACCGCCCGCATGCTCGTGCTCAGCATGTATGCCGACGAGGCGTACGTCACGCGGGCCGTCCGCGCCGGCGCGCACGGCTACTTGCTGAAGGACTCCGCAGACGTCGATCTCATCCAGGCCGTCATCTCCGTCTCGGAGGGCAAATCGTTTTTCAGTCCCGCGGTGGCCAAGGTGCTGCTCGACGAATACGTTCGCCAGCTGGCGGAGCGCGGGATTGCCGACCGCTACGAGACCCTCTCCGAGCGGGAGCGCGAGGTGTTCCAGTTGATTGCCGAAGGGCACAGCAACAAGGCCGTGGCGACCCTTCTACACATTAGCCCCACGACCGTCGAGACCCACCGCGCCCACATCATGGAGAAGCTCGACCTGCACAGCACCGCCGATATCGTGCTCTGCGCGGTCCGCAAGGGCGTCGTCCGATAAATTTACAGGTGCGTAACACACCTCCTATCGGCGGTAGTACTATTTCATCCCGGGCCGGAGCGCGATTAAGATTTCAGTCATGATCGATCCGGCCTCCCCTGTGACCGTCCCTTCGTCCGATCCGGGCGCTCCCACCGTCTTCGTCGTCGACGACGATCCGTCCGTCCGCACGGCTGTGCACCGGCTGCTCGAGTCGGTCGGCTTGCCGTGCGAGACGTTCTCCAATGCCGGCGATTTCCTTCGTCGCGTCGAGCAGGGCTGCGACGGCTGCTTGATTCTCGACGTGCGCATGCCGGGGCCGAGCGGTCTGGATCTGCAGCGCTCGCTCGCCGCCTTGGGCCAGGATCTGCCGATTGTCTTCGTCACCGCCTACGCGGACGTGCCGCTGACCGTGCGCGCGATGAAGGCCGGCGCGCTCGAGGTGCTGACCAAGCCGTTCGACGATCAGGCGCTGCTCGACGTCGTCAACGCCGCGCTCGCGAAGGCCCGCGTTCGCCGGCAGGACCGCGAAGAGATCGCCCGCTTGCGCACGCTGTTCGAGACGCTCACTCCCCGCGAGCGCGAGGTGATGGGACTCGTCGTCACTGGCCTTCCGAACAAGCAGATCGCGGCCCAGCTTGGCACGACCGAGCGCACCGTCAAGGCGCACCGCGCGCAGGTGATGCACAAGATGCGCGGTGATTCGCTCGCCGAGCTCGTCCGCATGGCCGACCGCCTCGGTCCTCCGCAGAACCACTGATCGTCCGGCCGGCCGCCGCGCTGGCTACGACACCTGGCCGGCATCGAGCGGCAGCACGACTTCGAACACCGTGCCTTCCGGCGGTTCGCTCAATGCGCGGATCGAATCCGCCGTGCGCTTCGACAATCGATCGCACGATCGGCAGGCCCATGCCCATACCCGCGGGTTTGGTCGTGAAGAACGGTTCGAACACGAGGTCGGCCGTGCCGGCCGGCAGTCCCGGGCCGGTGTCGTGCATCGTCACGCGGACGGTCTCGCCGTCGATCGGGCGACAGCACACGGTCACGAGTCTCGCGCCGGCCGGCTGATCGCCGACGGCTTCCATCGCGTTCTGCAGCAGATTGAGTACCGACCTGCTGGAGCTGCACGCTGTCGCCGCGGACGAACAGCGTGTGCTGATCCACGTCGAGGGTGAGCTTCACGCCGCGGACGATCGCGTCGCCGACGACGAGGTCGGCGACCTCGCGAATGAGCTTCGTCAGATTGACGCGCGTCATCGTCAGCTCACCGCGACGCAGGAGCTCGCGGAGGCGCTTGATGATGTCGCTCGCGCGCCGGTCGTCTTTGACGATATCGACGAGGATCGCGTGGAGCTTCGAGGAATCGGGATTCGGCGAGTCGAGCACGCGCCGCGCGGCCTGCGCGTTGGTCATGATCGCGGAGAGCGGCTGATTCAGCTGGTGGGCGATCGACGCGGTGAGCTCGCCGACGGTCGAGACGCGCGCGACGTGCGCGAGATCCTGGCGGCTGCGCTGGGCTTCGAGCTCGGCGCGCCTGATGTCACTCACGTCCGTCTGCGCGATCACGGCGCCGCCCTCGCGCGCGCCAAGCGGCAGCACCTGCACCGACCACCACTGCGGTGACGGCCCGCGTTCGGAGTGATGTTCGAGCGCGAACCGCTGCCGCGATCCGTCGAGCACCGCGCCAATGCCGGGCGCGAGGGCCAGCGAGAACGGGTCGCCCGCGCGTGCGGCGGCTTCGTACGACATCAGCAGATTGCCGCCGACTGATTCCTCGCAGCCGCCGCTCTCACGCGCGACGCGCGTCCAGCTCTCGTTGAGCGCGACGATCGTCCCCAGTCGATCGACGACGGCCACGCCGGTCGTGAGCGATTGCAGAATCGCGGACTTCATCAGCTCGCTTCGGCGCAGCGCGTCCTCGGTCTGCTTGCGGGCGAGCACGTTGGCGAGGACCTCGCTCACGAGCCGCATGTTCGACTTGAGATCGTCCGACCATTGGCCGCCCGCGAACGAGCCGCATCCCAGAACGCCGAGAAACGTGTCCTTTTCTGCGAGCGGCAGCGCGAGCGCGGCGCGGAGGCCGAGCGATTCGAGCGACGCGCGATCGCGCCCCGCGGTCTGCGGCAGCGCGCCCAGATCGGGCACGTTGAACGTGCCGTGTTCGAGCAGGCGGTCGACGGCCCACGGAAACTCGCGACCCGCCACCAGATCGGACGGCGGCGTGAAGTCCGCGCGCGAGGACCACCAGTAGATCGCGCGGAAGTTGCCGCGCTGGTCGTCGGCGACGAAGAGCGCCACGACATCGACTCGCAGGGCTTGGCCGATTTGCTCGAGCGATCGATCCAGCGCCTCGTCCATCAGATCGCTCGGCATCTGGACGAACGAGCCCGAGAGTCCCGACAGGAGTTCCTCGAATTCCAGCCGGGCCGCGAGCGCGTGCTGGGTAGTGTGGCGCTCTTCGATGAGCGTCGCCAGGCACATCAGCGTCGTCGCGACGAGAATGAGCGAGGCGACGAGCGCGGGAATCGTGACGTTCGGATCGCTCGGTGCGAACGGACCGAGGCCATGAATCAGCCCCCACGCGCTCAGGAGCGACGTCGCGAGCAGCGACAGGCCCGTGCCAAGGAGGCCAAAGCGAACGGCGGCCCACAGCAGGAACGGCAGCTGCAAGGCGAGCGGCATCTGGCGGGTCACGGCGCGCAGCGCCGGCAACTGCGCGACCTCGCTGTGAAAGTTGCTGAACCACACGAAGGAGAACCCGCCGACGAGCACGAGCGCCTCGGTGGCCCGCAGTGGCCACCGGTCCAGGCGCCAGCGCGGGACGGACATCACGAGGCCGACGACGGCGGGAACGAACGTGAGTTCGGTCAGCGCGTTGCCAAACGTGCGAAACGTGAAGACGTCCCAGTAGAGGTCGCCGCGGAAATGTGAGACGGCCGCGGCGTCGGCAAACGACGAGACGATGGGCGCGACCAGCACCGCGGACACGAGAAATGACATCAGGCGCGGGAATGTGTCGAAGCGCGCGGGCGCGTCGCTGAAGAGCCAGACCCCGCCGGCGGCCACAACGGCCTCGAGGCAGTTGGTGAGAAACAGCAACAGGATGAAGGGGAGCGGCCAGCCGGTGGAGCGCTCGACGATCAGGTGCGCGGGCAGCGCCGCGAGGAGCAGGAGCGGCCAGCGTCGCGGCGACGACAGCAGCAGCGCAGCTGTAAGCATCGAGTTGGCGGGCCAGATGACCGAAGGTGTCAGCCCGGGCTGACGCAGCCACAGCCCGATCTGGCAAGCGACGAAATAGGCGACCCCGACGCCGAGCGCGCTGGCGGCCAGACGGAGGCGGTCACTCGATGTCATCTGCACGGTGCGTGACGTCTCCAGGCACGGCAGCAATGTGCCGGCATACGAAAACTTAGCACCTCGCGCGGCTGCGTGGGCGTCCGATTCCCTTGCCGCGGCGCCTCAGCGGCCCACCGCGAGGGCGAACCGTTCGGCCAGCCCGTCGCAGAAAATCTGGACGCCGAGCGCGAGCAGAATGAACGCCGACAGCCGGAGCAGCACGGTCGTGCCGGTACGTCCGAGTGAGCGCAGCACCGGCGTGGCAAATCCGTACGACAGATAGATCGTCACGGAGGCGACTACGAGGCCGAGCACCGTGCCCAACAGACGAAACGCCGTATCGACGTTGTAGCCGAGCGTTCCGGCGCCGAGCGTCACGGCAACCGAGATCGAGCCCGGCCCGATCGTGAGCGGAAACGTCAGCGGATAGAAGCTGCGAAGTCCGATCGTGTCGGCGTCAGGCACCGGCGTGCCGCTCGCAAGATCCACGTCGGTGTTCTGGTCGGCGCTGATCAGGCGCCAGCCCGTCGCGCCGACGAGTAGACCGCCGGCCATCCTGACGACCGAAACCGGCAAGCCGAAGAAGGCGAGCACGTACGAGCCAACGAGCATGGCGCCAATGAGCAGCAGGAGGGAATTGAACGCGACGCGCCGCGCGAGGGCCAGCCGCGTCGGCGCGCTTGCACCCGGCGTGAGCGACAAGAAAATCGGCGCCGAGCCCGGCGGGTTGATCACGGGCAGAAGCGCCGCGAGCGTGAGTACGAGCGTCCGCGCGAGCGTCGCGAGATGTTCCATGGGCAATCCATCATACGCAGGCTTCGCCACGACGGTCTTTTGCTGCCGGATGACGGGGTGTCCTGACGTGTTCTTGTGCGACCGGTCCGTCGTCGTTTCGCTGGTACAAAAACCGCGCGGCCGGTGTACTATCTTCAGCTGGCACGACACGCTGGTTCCGTCTGCCTGACCGGAATTCCGCGCTGCGGCGAACGAAAATTATGATGAATGAGATGCACGAGACCGCGGCCGATCACCCGGCCATTCCCCAGAACTGGAAAGAGATCGTCGCGCGATATCAGAAGCCCTCGGTGGCCCGCGGCGTCTATCAGCTGGCAAACACGCTGATTCCGTACGCGGCCCTCTGGGTGGCGATGTACTTCGCGAAGTCGGTGTCGTGGTGGCTCGTAACGCCGCTCGCGATCCTGGCCGCGGGATTCCTCGTACGGCTCTTCATCATTCATCATGACTGCGGCCACGGATCGTTCTTCAAGTCGCGCCGCGCCAACGACGCCGTCGGGTTCATCACGGGCGTGCTCACGTTCACGCCCTACGACCACTGGCGTTGGGAGCATGCGCTGCATCACGCTTCGTCGGGCGATCTCGACCGCCGCGGCACGGGCGATATCTGGACGCTCACCGTGCAGGAGTACCTCGAGTCGTCGCGCTGGCGGCGCTTCGCGTACCGCCTCGCGCGCAATCCGTTCATCCTGTTCGTGCTGGCGCCCATTTATGTGTTTCTGATCCAGCAGCGCTTCGCGCGCGAGGACGCGAATCGGCGCGAGCGCGACTCCGTGTTCTGGACCAACCTCGGCATCTGCGGCGTCGGCGCGGTGCTCTCGTCGATCTTCGGCTTGGAGTCCTACCTCCTCATCCAGTTCATCGTGATGGCTATTGCCGGCGGCGCCGGCGTGTGGCTCTTCTACGTCCAGCACCAGTTCGAGGGCGTCTACTGGGAGCGCAGCGACGAGTGGGACTACGTGAACGCAGCGCTCCAGGGCAGCTCGTTCTACAAGCTGCCAAAGGTGCTGCAGTGGTTCTCCGGCAACATCGGCTTCCACCACATTCATCACCTCAGCTCGCGCATCCCGAATTACCACCTCGAGAAGTGCCACGAGGCGGAGCCGCTCTTTCAGACCGTGCGTCCCGTGACGCTCGTCGAAAGCTGGCGGTCGTTCACCTTCCGCCTGTGGGACGAACAGCGTCGCCGGCTCGTCGGCTACGACCACTTGCGGGCGCTTCGGCGTCAGCAGCGGCGTCAGGCCGGGCAGCAGCCGACCAGCGCCTGAGTCGCCCGTCTGCCCGCGCGCTCAGTAGCGCGGCAGGCTCGGATCGATCTTCGCAATCCACTCGAGGATGCCACCCGCGAGGTTCGTCGCGCGCGTGAACCCGTGCTGCTGCAGCAACGCGACGGCTTTCGCGCTCCGCCCGCCCATCTTGCAGTGGACGACGATGTCGGGTGCGCCGGGGCCGCTCGGTATCTCGGCCAGCCGCTTCGGAAGCTCGCCGAGCGGGATCAGCGTCGATCCTTCGATCCGGCAGATGTCGAACTCGCGCGGCTCACGCACGTCGAGAATCCACGGCCGATCGCCGCGATCGAGGCGCGCCTTGAGCGCGTCCACCGTCGTCTCGGGGACCGTCGAGGCAAGGGGCGTCGCCGCCGGCGCCACGCCGCAGAACTGCTCGTAGTCGATGAGCGACGTGATCGTCGGCGCGCTCCCGCAAATCGGGCACGCCGGATCGCGGCGCAGCTTCACCGTACGGAATTCCATCGTCAACGCATCGAGCAACAGGAGCCGTCCGGCCAGCGTCTGACCGGCGCCGGTGATGATCTTGATCGCTTCGGTCGCCTGGATCGTCCCGACGATGCCGGGTAACACGCCCAGGACGCCGCCTTCGGCACAGCTCGGCACGAGTCCGGGCGGGGGCGGCTCGGGATAGAGACAGCGATAGCACGGGCCGTCCTGCGTCGCGAAGACCGATGCCTGGCCATCGAACCGGAAAATGCTGCCGTACACGTTCGGCTTGCCGACGAGGACGCACGCGTCGTTGACCAGGTAGCGCGTCGCAAAATTATCCGCGCCGTCGACGATGACGTCGTACTGCGCGAACAACTGAAGTGCGTTGGCCGACGTCAGCCGCGTCTCATGTTGGACGACGTTGACATTCGGGTTGAGGCCGCTCAGCCGATCGGCCGCTGCCGCGAGCTTCGGCCGGCCGACGTCGTCGGTGCTGTAGAGAATCTGCCGCTGCAGGTTGCTGAAGTCGACCGTGTCGAAATCGACGAGCCCGAGCGTGCCGACGCCCGCTGCCGCCAGGTACAGCGAGGCGGGCGAGCCGAGCCCGCCGGCGCCGATGCAGAGGACGCGCGCGGCCTTGAGGCGCCGCTGCCCCTCGACGCCAATCTCCGGCATGATCAGGTGCCGGCTGTAGCGCTTGATCTCGTCATGGTCGAGCGTCGGCAGCACCGTCGCGGCCTCGACGGCACCCACGCCGCCCGCGACTGACGGCACGATGCTGACCGTATCGGTCGCGCCCACCGACGTGCGATCTTTCTCGAGGTACCGGACGTCCTCGTCGTTGACGTACACGTTCACGAAGCTCCGCAGCGTGCCGTCGGCGGCAAAAAGATGCGGGCGCAAGTCCGCGTAGGTCGTGGTCAGCCGATCGAGAATCTGGCCGACCGTCGCGCCATCCACCTGCACGACGGACTGTTGGCCGGTGAACGGCCGCAACGGCGTCGGAATACGAACACTGACTGGCATGCACACTCCTTAGATCGAAATCGTCACGGACTCTTCGTCGTACCCGGAGCGATCGGCGCGCAGGCGCCACGACCGCAGCTCGTCGTCGTGCCGTGCGCGGACCGAGACGATCGCGTAGCTGAAATTCGGCCACGCATGATCCAGATCGAATTGCGACGGCTTGGCCGGATGATCCGGATGCGAGTGGTAGAAACCGAGCAGCTCCCGGCCGGTGGCGGCGGCGCGCGCCTCCGCGATCCGGTAGTCCTCCGGCGTCACGGCGAACCGGCGCCGGCGTTCGAGGTCAGTCTGGTTGTCGAGCGGCAGCAGATCGTCGACCACGCCCGCACGCGGGCCGAAGAGCGCACCGCAGCACTCGTCCGGATAGGTCGCGAGCGCGTGCCGCCGGATCGCGGCGTCGAGTGACGCCGGGATCGTGAGCGAGGGCTTTGTGCGATTCGCCGGCTCCACGGGCGCACTCCAGAAAGCATCGGTGAGATACCGATCGCCGCCATCCGGAAAGATCGTGACGACGACGCCGGACGCGAGGCGGCGCGAGACGGCGATGGCGGCGGCAAGGGCGGCACCGCTCGACGGACCGACGAGCAATCCGGCGTCGCGCGCGAGCTGGCGGGTGAGCGCGAACGCCTCTTCCGTCGTCACGGCGAGGTTCTCGTCGGCCAGCGAGGCCTCGTAGATCCCCGGGACGATCGCCGTGGCCATGTGCTTGAGGCCTTCGAGCCCATTTAGAGGCGAGTCGGGCTGGACGGAGATCAAACGGACGGACGGGCGCGCTTCGCGCAACCGGCGTCCAGTGCCCATGAACGTCCCGCTCGTACCGAGGCCGGCCACGAAGTGTGTAATTCGAGCGCCGCTCTGATCGAGGATTTCCGGAGCGGTCGTGTCGTAGTGCGCCCGCCAGTTCGCGGCGTTGTTGTACTGATCGGGGTAGAAGTACGCGTCCGGATCGCTCTCGTGGATGCGGCGCGCTTCGCGGATCGCTCCGTCGGTGCCATCCATCGGGTCGGTGAGATCGACGATGGCGCCGTACGCGCCCAGCAGCCGGAGCCGTTCCGGTGTGACGTTGGCCGGCACGCACAAACGCACGCGGTACCCGCGCGAGGCTGCGATCATCGCGTAGGCGATGCCCGTATTGCCCGAGGTCGCGTCGAGCAGCACGCGTCCGGGCGTCAGCCGGCCGCGCCGTTCGCCGTCGTCGATCATCGCGAGCGCCGCGCGATCTTTGACCGATCCGCCGGGATTGCGCGACTCGAGCTTGGCGTGGATTTCGACCCCTGGCCGTGGCTCGAACGCGTGCAGGCGTACGAGCGGCGTCCGGCCGACGACCGACGCAAGGGTCGAGCCGGCGGCTGCGGGAGTCGCGACAGGCGAATCAATCGGCATCAGGTCTCCAGCGCACCACCCAAAAACACAAAGGCCCGGAATGTGGGTTCCGGGCCTTGCAAGGTCGCGATGCGTTCGATTGGTGATTCAGTCCATCATCCGCGCACACGCTCCCCGGCTCGACCCATGGGTCTACAGGGGCAGGCCTCGAACGCGCGAAGATGCATTCCCATCAGTCTGCACCGGACGGGGCGTGAGAGCAAGAGCCTCGACTCGAATTGACAGCCTCCGCCGCGGCTTGCTACGGTGGAAGTCAAGATGTCCGGCCACACTTCCGCCCTCGCGTCTCACGTCTGCATCGCCTTGTCGGCCACCCTGTCGGTGCCGGTGTTTGGCTATCGCTTTTTTGCCCAGGAGGGCTGCGGAGCGGGCTGACGCGTTTTCACGATTGGCAAGAAACGAGGCCCGCTCCCGGAAGGGACGCGGGCCTTTTTGCGTTTTTGGGGGAATACCATGGCGGCAGAACAGCGTTGGACCGTGCCGCATCCGCTCGCCAGTGCCACGGCGGGACCGGCGGTTGCGGCAATCGATGACGAAGTAAGGCAGAATACGGCGATCTTCCGATGATTGGCACCGCTGCAGTTGCTGATGTGGCATACCAGGGCCAGCCCGGGGCCTATAGCGAGCTGGCCGCGCGAAAGATGTGCGGAGCCGACGCGACCCTGCTGCCGTGCCAAACGCTCGCGGAGACCTTCGACGCGGTGCGGTCGGGCCGGGCGCGCTGTGCGGTCGTGCCGCTCGAGAATTCTCTCGCCGGGCCGGTCCCCGGGTGTATCAGGCGCCTCTTCGAGAGCCGCCTGATCGTCCACGGCGAAACCACGGAGCGCATCGATCACGTGCTCGCCGGCTTTCCGGGATCGACGCTCGGCAATGTCCGCGAGGTGCTGTCGCATCCAATCGCGCTCGCGCAATGCGAGCGCTTCTTCCGAACGCATCCGATGATTCGCCCCGTGCCGGCGTCCGACACCGCCGCCGCGTTGCAGGCGGTGATGCACGCCGGCACGGTGTCGCGCGCCGCGATTGCGGGCCGCGCGGCCGCCGCGTTGTACGGCGCGGCGATTCTCACCGAGCACGTCCAGGACCACCCGTCGAATTTCACGCGGTTCATCCGCGTCGCGCCGCCGCCTGCACCGCCCATCCCGAACGGGCCCTGCCGCATGCTGCTCGCGATTCGACTCGCGCACCGCCCCGGCACGCTCGCGGCGGCCCTGGCGACGCTCTCGGGCGCGGGCGTGAACCTGACGCGGCTCGACAGCCTGCCCGTCGTCGGGTCGCCGTTCGAGTACGAATTCGTCCTCGAGGGCGTTCTGGAGCGGTCCGCGGATCGCGATCAGGTGACCGCCGCACTGGAGCGGCATGGCCGGGTGCGCGTACTTGGCTACTTCGACGCCGGTGATCGCACGGACGGTAACTGACCGGGTCTGGGCCGACGATCACAGGATTGCACGGCAAGCCCTGGAGAATCTTCACGCTTTTGGCTCATTCCCGGCATCCACGGGGTGGCATCGCGCTTGCTCATTCCCAGACGGATCTATGCCGAAGCGCCCTTCGTCCACCGCGGTGGCCGCGGATCCAATGGCCCTGGCGCCGGCGGCGCAGCGACGCCGCTCCGCCCGCCTGCAGCTGCTGGGCGAGGTTCATGGCCAGCTGGTCGGCATCGACGTGCCGATCGTCGTCCGCGACATCAGCGACGGTGGGTTTGCGATCCTCAGCACGCTCGAGTTTCCGGCCGATGCCGTCCACCGGTTTCAGCTGTCGCTCGAGTCGGACGCTCGATTCGCGCAGGTCGCGCAGGTGCGGGTCGTTCACAGCCGGATGGTGCCGGGCGACACGGAAGTGCTCTACGCCACTGGATTCGAGTTCACGACGGAGCAGCCGCACACGACCCGCGAGGCCGTGAAGGCGCTTGTGGACTGCGTGCGCGCCGCGGCCGACGAGCGACCCGACGGAGCGACCGGCGCCGAACGGCGCGGCGAGGCGCGCCACAGCGTCGTCGGCGAACTGCACGGCGAAGTCGAGGCGCTGGGCGTGCCCCTCGTTCTGCGCGATTTCAGTCTCGGAGGTTGTTCGGTCGAAACTCACCAGCCGCTCGAGATCGGTGCGGTGCATTTCGTTCGCCTCGACGTCTACGATTCGATTTCCGTCACGCTGCAGGCGCGCGTCGCGCATTCGCGCCGATCGCGCGGGCAGGATCGTCCCACGTTCTACATCACGGGCCTTCAGTTTATCGACCCCGATCGACGCCAAATCAGCGAGCTGCTCGAGCTGCTCACCCGGTCGCTCCGATCCGAGTAATCGCCGGCGGGCGCCGCCGTGCCATGATGGCGGCCGGAGCGCCTGATGGACCTCGAGACCGAGTTCGGTCAGATCGACATCTACCTGTTCGACCAGATTCTTCGCGGCCGGATCACACTGCGCGATCGGATCGTCGACGCCGGATGCGGCTGGGGCCGCAACCTCGTCTATTTCCTGCGATCGGGCTTCGACGTGAGCGGTGTCGACGGCGATCCGGACGCGATCGCCCACGTCCGCGCACTCGCGGTCGAGCTCGCGCCCGCGCTGCCGCCCGATCGGTTTCGCACAGAGCCGCTCGAGGCGTCGTCGTTCCCGGACGCCTGCGCGACCGTGGTCCTCTCCAGTGCGGTGCTCCATTTCGCGCGCGACGACCAGCAGTTCGACGCGATGCTGGCCGGCAGCTGGCGGCTGCTCGCGCCGGGCGGCCTCTGGTTCTGCCGGCTCGCGTCAACGATTGGATTCGAGTCTCACGCCCGGCGAATCGGTCCGGAAGGGCGACGGCACCGACTTCCGGACGGCACCGACCGCTACTTGGTCGACGAGGCGCTCCTCGTCGAGCGCACGCGGGTCCTCGGTGGCCAGCTCCTCGACCCGCTCAAGACGACCGTGGTCCAGGATCAGCGCGCGATGACGACTTGGGTGGCAAGGAAGGGCTAGCCCGGCCGCGCTCGATCCGATCGAGACATTGCGCCGCGAGTGACGATCAGAGCGTCTTGGTCATCACGATGAGGTGGCAGGGACGGTGCGCGCGCGGGTCGGTGAACGGCTCGATCCCGGTCTCGACGTAGCCGAACCGCGCGTAAAACGGCGGGAGCTCCTCGCGCAGGCTCACGACGCGAATGTCGGCCTCGGTGCAACCGGCGCGTCTGAGGTGGGCCTCGGCTGCGTCGATCATGCGACGACCCCAGCCACCGTGCTGATGAGACGGATCGACCGACAGCATGCCGAAGTACCCGCGCGCCCCGCGCGGTTCAACGTACACGACCGCACGCATCCGTCCGGCCTCCTCGCCGATGAGGACCGTTCCCGTGGTCAGAAGCGCGCGCAGGCCGTCGACGGAGATGCGATCTCCGCCGATGAAGAAACGTTCGACGCGAAAGGCCTGGTTGATGAGCGCGACGGCTGGCTCTGCGTCGGCGGCGGTTGCCGGGCGGATGGCGACCATGACTCAATCCTGATTTTTTCAGGATTGACGTGGCCGGGCAAATCAATCCGGCGTCCAGCTCCAGTGCTGGACGGGCACGTCGTTCTGCTCGACGGCGTTTCTCGCGCCTCCGCGAGCGGGGGCAGCGACGAAACGTGAGAAATACACCTCGAGAATGGCGCGCCGTCCGGGCTCGCCGGAAACCCTGAAATCACCGCCGCAGCGACGCGCAATCAATTCGACCCCGAGCGCCTGCTGGACCGGCTGAACGCCATAGCCGGATGCCGTGACTGAAAGCACGACGCCGAGTCCCATGCGCGTGTGCGCGTCGCGCGCGCCCGGATCGAAATCCAGGCGCTTGGTCTCGAGCACGAGTGATCCCCCCACGGGTAGCAGATCCCGGCCCGACACGACGAGTGTCGTGAGCAACTGCTCGAGGTCGTCTTCGCCGGCGGCCACGCCGTCGGCCTTGCCCAGACGGATGTCGAAATCCACGTGGGCGCCGCTGAGGCGCGCGAGCACGGGTTCGGCGCGATTGACGGCGTCATTGAGATCGACCGGCGCCGGCGCCTGGACCTGACGCCGGCTGAACGCGAGGAGTTGTCGCATCAGGTCCGCCGCGCGCGCCGCCCGGGCCCGGATTTTCGCCGCGCGGACGTGCAGCGGATCGCCCTCGCGCAGATCGCCGGCGACCTGGGCGCCAATCTCGTCGATCGACGTCAGGAGCGCCGTGATGTCGGGCGCCATGGCCGTCGCAAGCGTGCCGACTTCCTCGAGGCGCTGGGCCTGCCGGAGCCGGCCTTCGAGCGCGAGCGACCCGCTCATGTCCACGACCACGCGCTCGATGACATCCTCGTCCTCCGCACCGTCGAGGTCGGCCGGCGTCGCCACGATCGCCGCTGACTCGACGACATTGAGTGGCGTGCCGTCGACACGTTCGAGACACGACTCAAAGTGCGGAATCTGGCGTTCGAGCGCGAGCTGAGCATCGAGAACGTCGCGGCCCGCCAGGGCGGGGAACGCAACCCCGGCGGTGCGCGACAGGGCATCGCGCATGTCGCGATACCCGAACAGTTGCGCGAAGGTCTCGTTGCAGCGCAGCAGGCGGCCGTCGAGACTCGTCAGCGCGTAGCCGAACAGATGGCTTCGGGCGAGACGGTCGCGCCCGGCGAACGCGGCCAACGCGTACGAGTCGCGCTGGCGCTCGGCAGCCTGGGCCTCGCTCGTCACCCTGGCAATTCGTGATTCGGTGTCGTCAATCCGCGCTTCGAGCGCCCGGCGTCCCGCGGTGTATTCGATCTCGAGGGCCATCACGTGTCCGTCGGCTTCCGCGCGCACTGTGACCAGCTCGTCGTCGAGCTTGATCCGCTCTGCGCGCTCCTCGTCGACGGCGCGCCTCAGGGCCTCGAGTTCGGCCTGTTCGCGCTGGCGCGTCGCACGGTCAACGACGAGCGCAGCGAGATGTTCGGCGTGCTGCGCTTCGAGCGCGCGAAGAGTCTGCTCGAGCTGCTGGCGTTCGTTTTCGGCGGCGCCCGCGGTCGCGAGATGGGCCTCGAACTCCGCCCGCGCCGATTGCCACGCCTCCCGATCCTTTTCGATCTGATCCTGTGCGCTTTCCAGTTGATGCTCCAAGGTTCGCCGCACGGCGTCCCAGGACGCGCGATCGCGCGTCGAGGATTCCGCGTGGGCGCGCAATTCGCTCCGAGCTGCATCGAGCTGGGCTTCGAGATCGCCGCGCGCGCCCGCGACCGCCTGCGTCTCATGCAGACGGCCTTCGAGCTGGCGGCGCGTCGCCTCCCATCCCGCGCGGTCGGCGTTGAAGGTGTCGGCGGCCTGCCGGAGGTCGGCGCGGGCGGCGTCGAGGCGGGATTCGAGCTCGAGCCGGGTCACGGCGCTCGTCTGCGCCTCGGCCAGGCGGGACTCGGTACTGGAATCTCGACGCGTCCCAGGCGGCGCGCTCGGCATCGCGATCGCGCTCGAGCGCCGCGGCGTCCGAGAGGGCCGCGGCGTGCGCGGCTAGCAGAGCGTCGATCTCGCGCCGCAGGCCCTCGAGGGCGGTCCGTTCTTCGTCGCGGCCGGCGTGCGCCTGTTCGAGCTCACGGCGGGCGGCCAAGAGCTCGTCGCGCACCCAGTCGATTTCCTGCTTCGCGTCCTCGTGCGCCCGCTGGGCGGCGTCGAGCTCCTGTTGAATCGTGCGCCGCGCGTCCTCTGCGGCGACGAGATCGCGCTCGAGCGCGGACTTCGCTTCCTGATGACCAGGCAGTTCCGCGACCCGTGCCTGGAGCGCCTGGCGCTCGCGGTCCCACGCGACCTGCGCTGCGAGCTGGGTCTCGACGGCTGACCGCAGTTCGTCGCGCACAGCCTGCAGCCGCAGGTTCACGTCGTCGCGCTCGTCGATGGCCGTGCGAAGTGCGGCACCGTGCTCGTCGAGTTCGGCGGTTAGCGTCGCGTGTCTCTCCGCGGACGCCTCGACGTCGCGGATCCTTGCGCGCAGCGCTTCGCGCTCGTCTGCCCACGCCGACTGCTCGCCAGTGTGGCGGTCCGCGGACTCGCCGGCCTCCGAGCGGAGTCGATCGATGTCCTCAGATAGTCGCGCCACGGCCTTGGTCGACTGTTCGAGCTCCGCCTGGGCCGTGCCCAGTGTTGCCTCGAGCTGTCGCCGCGATTCGGTAGCCTCGCGTGCCTCGGCGAGCACGGTTTGACGATCGGCGTCGGCGCGCAGTTTCGCCGTCGTGACCTCGCGGAGGTCGTTCTCGGCGACCGCCAGGCGCATGTCGAGTCCGTGGCGCGCGTCGGCGTCGGTGAGCAACTGCTGCAGGCGCTCTTCGAGCTGGGCGCGGGCAGCGTCCCAGGCCGTGCGCTCTTTTCGATGGCCGTCGGTGGCGCGCTGGAGGTCGGCAGAGGCCGCACTCGCGCGATCGGCCGCCTCGGCAGCGATCGCCTTGGCGTGTAGTTGAATCTGCTCGGCGTCAGGTGCGGCCGCGGCTCGAGGCGGTCTGATCACCGCGACGACGCCGCGGGCGCCGCGCGCGTCGCGCTCGAGCATCACACCCGCGATTTCGACCGTCCTGCGGACCCGATCCAGCGGGTCGAGATCTACCGTGACACTGCCCGCGTGTCCGGCGCTCACGCGCGCGATGAACGCGCGCGCTTCGTCCCGATGTTCGGCCGCCACGAGCAGCGGGAATTCCCGTCCGACGACGTCGGCCGGCCTGGCAGCGCCGACGAGCGGCAGCGACGTGCCGTTCATGGCGAGCACGGTGCCGTCCGAGCTGATGACGGCCAGGCCTTCCGGCAGGTTTTCGACAATCTGCCGCAGCCGCGCCTCGCGTGCCTTGACTGCCGCATGCTGCACGACCAGTTCGTGCCGCTGGTGCATGCGGTTGAGCGACGCGATCAGCCGCCGGCGGTAGATGCCGGTCTTCGGAATGCAGTCATCGACGCCAAGGTCGAGCACTCCCGCGCCGCTTTCGCCCGCGCCCGCCGCCGCGAGCACGACGACGGGCAGATCGGGCGCGTGCGTCCGCGCGAACTTCACGACCGAAAGCGTGGCGCTCTCGCCTGGCTGGTCGTCAATCACGATTGCGTCGGCGCCGAGCGCGTCGCGCCCGGCCACCGGCGTGCGTCCGGCGAGCGCGCCGTCGGCGACGCTCGTGGTCCGTTCGGCCTTCACGAACGGCACCTGCTCGAGCAGGTGCCAGACGAGCGTGTCCCTGCCGACGAACAGCACGCGGAAGCGCCGTTCCTCGGACGGGACCAGGTGCGGACTTTGTCTGATCCGACTCAGCGTCTCACCGACGTGCACCGCCGTGTCGCCGCGCACCAGCAGGACGTCGTCGGCCCCGGCCGCGACCGCGGCGGAGAAGAACTCCTGACGCCAGACAGTAACGACCGGCACGATCGCAATCGGGACGCGATCCTGGCGGAGCCTGGCGATCAGCGTCAACGTGTCCGGCTCGCCGATTGACGGCGCGGTCATCAATCCGTGCCAGCCGCCCTTACGGATTTCGGACACAGCCTCTTCGGCGGCGGCGGCCACGGCAAATTGCAACTGCGGCGCGATTCGCGACAGCTGCTGTGTTGTCACGGTCTCGGCTGACGCGTTGGGATTGAGGAAGAGCACCTTCATGCCCGCGTCACCAGTTGTTCCCGTTGAAAATCTCGCGCAGCTCGTCGCGCGAATGGGACACGGTGGCGGTGACCGTGATCGCGTCCGACCGGTCATCCGCAGCGACCGGCGCCGTGGCGTCGCTCGTGGCTTGCGGCGAGGCAGCGGCCCGTTCATCGGGCGGCCCTGATGTCGGCGCGTCTTCGGCCGGCTCGCCGACGATCGCCGTCAACGTCTCGTTGAACGCGGCGGCGACTTCGTAGACGAGGCCACCTTGATCAATCTTCGCGATCCGCGAGCGTACGACGCGGCCCCGGACGATGACCGGGCCTTCTGGCGTGACGAGACGCAGCGACACGTTCGACCCGGGGAGCAACCGCCGCTCGCATTCGAAGCGCGCGCCGCCACGTGAAAGGTCAATCAGACGGACATCCGGCCCTGGTGAAAAGGCGGCGGTGACCGGCAAGTCCGTCGCCGGGATTCGGCGGAATTCGCGCCGGTTTCGGCCGGCCTCTTCGGCCTCCGCCGCGCCCGCTTCCTTGATCGCATCGTCAGACACAGCGCTTGTGATGAGGCAAGGGCGGTGCCAGCGACGCGCGTGGCCACGCCACGACGGGCGGCCATTTTTGGCGGGTTCCCTCAGATTCGTGCGCGGCGACTTCGCCGGGCCGTCGTCGGGAATAACAGATCTGTGCGCGACTTACAGGACGCGACTTACAAGAACAGAGCGGCCGGCAAGGGCATTGTTCGAGATCAGCCTGCGACCGGCGCGCGACGCCGGAAGGGAATCGCCTGCCGCGTGCGATCGGCAGGCGCGTGGGCAATCACCAGCCGGATCATCTCGGCCACGTATTCGCATTCGGCGATGCGCCGCGGCACGACTGCGCGCCACTGACGGAACAGCCCGCGCCCGGTGATCGGCACCGCCCGCAGTCCGCGTCCGGCCTCGACGTGCGGCTGCACGGCCCAACGCGCCAGCACGGCGACACCGAGGCCCGCGCGCACCAGCTCGATGAGCGCCTCGGTAATCTGCACCGAATGCACGGCGGCAGGCGTGACACCTGCCTGGCGCAACGTCTCGCTGATGAACGCGTTCTCTTCGCGCGGCGAGTACGTGAACATCGTCAGATCCCGGAACTCCGACAGGCGCACGGCCGGCTGTGACGCGAGCGGATGGGTCGCCGCGACAAGCAGCATCATCTCGTCCTCGAAGAGATCCACCGAGACCAGGTGGCGATTGCGAACCGGCGTGCTCATGATCGCGAGATCGAGCGAGCCCGAGAGCAATGACGTCAGCGGGTTCTTCGTGGCTTCCGCGTCGATGTGGACTTCGACTTCGGGATACCGCTCGCGCAACGTCTTCAGCACGGGCGGCAGCCAGTGGTAGACCGTGTAGCACTCGGTCGTGATCCGGAGCGGTACGGCGGGTGGCTGCAAGCCCGCGCGAATCGCGTCTTCCACGGCACCGAGCTCGGCGAGCACGGTGCGCGCCGAGGTGAGCAACCGGTCGCCTGCGGCCGTCGGCGTCATCTTCCGGCCCATTCGATGGAACAGCCGGGCGCCCAACCGGTCTTCGATATCAAGGAGCTGATGGCTCAGGGCCGATTGAGTGAGGTGCAACACCGCACCCGCGCGGGTCAGACTGCCGCATTCAGCCACCGCCGTGACGAGACGAAGATGACGAAGCTCAAGGTCCATAAGAATCCCTGATTGTAGGTCGTGCATGTATCTACATCAATACATGCGAGGGCTTCATACATGCCATGTGCTGGCCGAATAGGGTCGAGCGACGAGCTGAACAAAGGCGCGACTAACGGCCGTGCCGCAGCTCGCTTTGAACTGCCCGCTCTATGCGCTTCGCCGCGTCAGATTCGAGATGTTCGCCCGTCGGGTCGGTTCCGATGCTCGAATAAAGAATACGGAGGTCATGCTCGTCCAGGATGGGCCGGGCTGACCCGGAGATTTCGACCGCATGCATGAGCTCATGGGCCAGGACCGCCAGCTTGTCGGAGCCGCCCTGCCGCGCGCTGATTCGCACGAGCAGGTAGGTGATGTCCGCCGCGTGGGAGACGAACACGGTCGATCCGCGGCCGTCAGGATCGGCCTTCGTCGTGACATAGATAACGAGTCCGCTGGACCGATCGAGCGTCTGGATCAGACCGTCGAGGGTGGACGAGCGCCGCGAACCGGTCGAAACCAGGTCAACCGCGGCGGGGTCGAGCGGACGAACGTGCGGCGGCAGAACGGGGCCGGCAGCCAGCGCGGGCGCGGCCGTCATGAAGATCACGAGCAGCCATGACAGCATGCCTCCATGTTGGTGAGTGCGCGTGTCATCTACCATCGCGATTCAGCGATGTAGGACATGACGCGCGGGAATATGTCGAAAAACGTTCGAAGAAAGGACTGCCACGAATTGCGCAGTCGCATTGTATGACGACGTTGCGTGGTTTGGGGACGAGCCGGCTTCCGCACCAGGAGGTTCAGTGACGTTGACGCGAGGTTGGTTGTTCGCGCTGGTGATGATCGTTGCGGCCTGCGGAAGCGGGGGAGGCACGACAACGACGCCGCCGGCGCCGTCGGGGACCGTCGTCGCGATCTCCGTCAGTTCCAGCGGACCGACCGTGTTTCTCGGCATTCCCGAGACGTTCACCGCCGTCGCGACGCTCTCGACCGGCGCCACTGAGAACCTCGCGGTCGGTGCCTGGAGCTCAAGCGCGCCGTCGATCGCCGTCGTCGAAACCAACACGGGCAAGGTGACGAGCGTCGCGAATGGCGAGGTCACTGTGTCGGTGGACTATCAGGGCGTGCGCGGTTCGAAGGCCGTTCGCGTCGTCCCGAACTACGCCGGCAACTGGTTCGGGATGTACGTGGTCACGTCGTGCACCCAGACCGACGGGTTTGCGGATACTAACGTCTGCTCGGGCTTTCCAGTCGGGCAGACGTTTCAATACGGTTTGCAGCTTTCACAGACCGCGGATGTCGTGTCGGGTCACACGACGATCGGAGTCCTCCAGACGAACGAGTTCACCGCGAACGTCGGCCTTGACGGTGCCATGTCGTTCACGGCGACGGTGTTCGTGGGCACGTTGAAAATCGACGTCCTGTGGAATCTGGCCAGCACGCAGCCAGGAATCATCACCGGAAGCCTCGCCCAGAACTGGCAGGATCAGAGCATGGCCGGCGAAATGGACGTCGCGGGGTCGCTGCGGCCGCCGACCAGGCAGGCGCTTCGGGCGGCTACTTCACGATTTTGATGGTCGTCAGCCGGACCGGCTCGCTGCCGTAATTCTCGAGCTCGACGGTCTGGTCTTTCTTGTTGAGTGAGATCTTCGTGGCGACCGACATCTTGCCCTCGCCGGTGCCGTCCTTCTTCATGTGAATTTCGATGAGCGTGAACGGATAGTCCATCGTCCGCGGCTGGTTGCGGGCTTCGGCGTTCGAAATGTAGCGATCGGTCACGATGATGATCCGGCTGCCGCCCTCTTCGAGCGGGGACTGGCGGGCAAACCGCAGGTCGTAGCCAAGCGTATTGGGCAGGCGCATGAAGCCCACGGCCTTCTGGTCCTGCAGCGCGTCAAGCAGCTTCTCGGGGCCCTTCTCGTTGAAGGTCGTGATGAGCCTCTGCCGGATCGCCTCGGTGGACCACGTGTTGATCGTGATGTCCACCGTGGAACTGCCGCCAGTCGCGATGTTGCCCATATTGATGGCGAACGCCCGCAGTTTCAGCGGAAGTGGCAACGCCTGGGCCTGGCCGCGCATCGGGAACGCGACGCAGACGGCAACCAGCGCGAGCGCGAAGAGTCGAATCGAACGCATACCAGAACCTCCGGCCTCATTATTAACACAATGGTCCCGCCCAGCATCGGGAGGCCCGGGCGGGGTGTGTAAGAAGGTGCTGCAAGTATCCCGCATGTTACCGAGTCCGGCTTCCATTCCGTTGTATTTCAAGCGCATGGATCTGGCGGTAGCCTTGCATTGGGCTTAGGATACAGGGGTTCGGGCCTTTGTTCACGAGGCCTGTAATCCTCAGCGGAGCTTCTGCGGATTATTTGCCGCAAGTCATTTATTGACAAGAGGTTAGCATGTTGACGAGCCAGCCGGTGGTTTTCGTAGTCGACGACGACGCCGACGTGCGCGGGTTTCTGGAGCGGCTGATGTCCTCTGTTGGCCTCGCCTGCGAGACCTTCGCCTCAGCAGACAAGTTCATGACACACCTCGATGCCGACCGCTGTGGTTGCGCGATCCTGGACGTGCGCATGCCCGGTGCCAGCGGCCTTGATGCCCAGCAACTGCTCGCCGACCGCGGGGTGCCTTTGCCCGTAATCTTCGTCACGGGGTACGCCGATGTGGCAATTGCCGTGCGCGCCATGAAGGCCGGCGCGGTAGACGTCTTCGTGAAGCCCATCAACAGCCAGGAACTAATCGATAGCGTGCACCGCGCGATCGACTTGGACCGCGAGCGCCTCGAGGCGCGCCAGCGCCGGTACCGGCTCGAGGCGCTGCAAGGCACGCTCACCCCGCGGGAGCGGGAGGTCATGGCGCTCGTCGTGACCGGCTTACCGAACAAACACGTCGCGGAGAAGCTCGGCACGACGCTCAAGACCATCAAGACTCACCGCGCCCGCGTGATGCGGAAAATGAAGGCGGGCTCGCTCGCCGACCTCGTCCGGATGGCCGATCGGCTCGGTCGCGAGATGCAGGAAGCGCGCAGCTAGAAACTCCACCCGAACGACGCGGTCAGGCCCGAGTCGTTCTTCTTGTTGCCATCGGGCGGGGTCGAGTTGAAGCTCTCGAAGAACGTAAACGCCCAGTAAAGGTCCTTGATCACCTTGCGCTTCAGGCTGGCCGTCAGCTCGACGCGCACGCGGCTGGCATCGCTCAGATCGACGAACGTCTGTTCGGTGGTGGTCAAATCCAGGCTGCGATCACCGAACGTGAACCAATCCATGCGCGCGCCGAACAGCAGTTCTGCACGGTTGGCGTCGCTCTCGCCCGTGTAGACCTCGCGCGTGTACGCCACGCCGGCAAACGGTCCGAGAAATGATCGATTCGTCTGGACGATCGCGAGGCCGACGCTCGCGCCCGCCACCGAGCGGATGCGCAGGCCGAGTTCTTCGTTCTCGTCGAACTGTCCCACGACTGCGGCGAACCATCGTTTCGGGAGATATCGCTGCACGTTGAGGCCGACGCTGTTGCGTGTCTGCGACGGCGTGTCCGTATTGCTGGTCAGGAGCGAGCTGAATGTCGCTCCGCTCAGCCAGCGCGTCGTCCGCCGGCTCACGGCCGCGTCGAGCGACCACTGCGTCTGCTGGTTCGCCTGGGTGAAGCTGAACCCGGCGCCGATCGATCCCTCCAGTTGCTGCCAGAAGGCCGAGTCGAGGGCCGTGATCCCGACGGCGTCGTCGAAGGCGATCTCCTGACCGATCGCGCCGATCTTCAACCGCCCAGTGGTGGATGTGCTGAGCGCGCCGTAATAGCGAAGGCCCAGCGAGTTCTCGACCTCGAAGAGCGCCGGGCTGACGATGCGCAGGACTCTGTTCCACTCGACCGAGATCGTGCCCAAGCCGTCGCCCTTGACGGTGAGGATGCCGCGCGTCAGCCGGACGATCTCACACGTCAGGTGGTCACCGTTTTTCATGTCCACGATGTCGATCTTCCCGTGGCCGGCTTCCGCCGGAGTGGCGGCGCCCACAGCCAACAGGAGGACGATGATCAACCGCGTCGCGAAGCCGGTAGTCACGTCCGCAAAGTATCACGTCAAATCGGCGTCACGCGTGCGTCCGTCCGATTTCGGACATCGTCTCGACGACGGCATACTGCTTGGCTGCATGGAGTTGTACGATCTGGGGACGCGCGCGAACGGGCATGCTCGCTTGACTCACCCGGCACTCGCGGGTCACTCTTGAGGGCGGCACCCCAGGCCTTGAGAGGTTGTTGGATGAGTTGTTGGATGAGTCGACTGCTTGATCGCCTGCGCCCTTCCTTTCTTACGGTCCTTCCAATCCTTTTCGTGTCTGTGCTGAGCCTGGCGGCAGCCGCCTCCGCGTCTGCTCAAGGCTCAGCACAGGGCAGCGACGCGATGGCGCCGCCTGCCGCGCCCGCGACCGTCCAGGCGCAGCCGGCACCGGCCGCGGCGGGATTGGGCGATCTGCTGACGCGCCAAAACATGTTTGGCGACTGGCTTGGCGCGCGAACAAAGATGCTTTCCAACGGCACGAAGCTCGACGTCACCTGGACGCAATTTTTTGACTGGGGCCCGAAGAGCGATGGGTTTGGCGGCACCGTCACCCAGAACTATTTCTACGGCGGCAAGTTCGACGTCATGGACGCCAGCGATTTGAGCAAGATCGCCTGGAAGGGCCTGTCGATGAACGCGCACGTCGAGGTGCGGTACGGCGACGTCCCGCTCTTCACCGGCGGCACGCTGATTCCGACCAACACGTCGTTGCTCTTCCCGGAGAACGCCGATACCAAGGCGAGGTTGAGTGCCCTGAACTTCACCCAGGTCCTCAATCCTCACGTGGCCGTGGCGGTCGGGCGCTTCAACTTCGTCGATTTCTACCAGCACGCGTACACGGGCGGGCAAGGCGAAGACAAGTTCATGAATTTGTCATTCGTCAGGCCGCCGCTCTCTCTTGGTACGGTGCCGCCGGTGGCCGAGGGCGTAATTTTTTCAGTGCTCAACGGCACGAACGTCGTCGCGACCGCCGGACTGATCGAGTCGACCGACGAGGGGTTCTTCAAGAACGGTGCGACCGTATTGTGGAACGTCGCGCTGCCGGTCAAGCTTTTCACGCTGCCTGGCCACTACTCGGTCGGCGGTGAGTTCAGCTCGACGTCGGCGACCTCGCTCGATCAGAACTTCTGGCTGCTGTTGCCGCCGCTCAACAGCACGGCCGTGTTGCAGTCCAACGCGTGGACGCTGAATCTGACGTTCGATCAGGCGATCGCAGCCGATCCCAACGACGTCACCAGGAACTTCGGCCTGTTCGGCGTGTTGGGCGTCTCGGATGGAAATCCGAGCCTGATCCAGCCATTTTTCATCTTCGGCGTGGGCGGCCACACCCTCCTGCGCGTGCGGCCCGACGACACGTTCGGCTTGGCCTACTCGTTCAACGGCCTGAGCGCTGATTTCAAGAATTCCGTCGAGCCGGTTCGCCTGCGCAACGAGCAAGCGGGCGAGTTCTACTACAACATCCACGTGACTCCCTGGAGCCTTGTGACGGCCGATCTCCAGTTCATCGATCCCTACGCCGTCGGATCCAAGACGCGGACGTTCTTTGCGGTGCGCTGGAAGCTGGTGTTCTAGCGTCAACTTCATGCGGCTCCACGGCGTCGCCGCGGGGCCGGCAGATCGAAGTCTCCCCGGACCACAGGTACGTGATTTTTCTCGAGGAGTGAACATGCGTGCAACATCAGTCGTGCTCGTGCTGGCGCTCGCCGCGATGGTTCCGGCGGCCGCGCAGGCTCAGGATCGCAAGTGGATCGGTGAAATTGGTTTCGGTCCGTCGATTGCGCTCGGCCAGGCCGGCGACAATGTCGGCACCGGGTTCGCGTTTCAAGCCGGCGCCACCTACAAAATGGCGCCCAAGTACGGCTTCAAGATCGACACGCTCGTCAGCCATCACGACATCAAGGACGACATCACGGCGGCGCTCGGCGTCGGCGACGGCAACGCCTGGATTTGGCACTTGTCGGGCAACTTCGTCGTCTCGACGAACATGGAGGCCAAGACGTCGGTGTACGGCCTGGCCGGGCTCGGCATCTACTATCGCAAGGTGGAGTTAACCAATCCGAGCGCGGGCTTTGTCACGGTGTGCGATCCGTGGATCGGCATCTGCTATCCGGTGCTCGTACCGGCGACGCAGATTGTCGGCTCCTACTCGTCGACGAATTTCGGCATGAATTTCGGCGGCGGCGTCAACTTCCGCGTCGGGCACGAGACCGCCGTCTTCGTCGAAACGCGCTACCACTACGTGTGGGGCGACACGCCGTCGCAGCAGGTGGTCGTGCAGCCTTTGACCGGTGGTCCGACGCAGACCTCTGGCGGCAACGGCAACTCGCAGTTCTTCCCGATCATCTTCGGCGTCCGGTTCTGACGCGTCCCGTCGATTTCAGGAGTCCTGTTATGCGAATGCGCCCCAGTCTGTTCCTGATCCCGGCCCTTGTGGCCACGTTCGTCGCTTGTGGCACGGGCACGAAGCTCACCGCGGTCTGGAAGGCACCGGAGGCCCAGGGCGTGCGGTTCAAGAAGATCCTCGCCGCCGCCCAGATGAAAGATCAGGCCACGCGCCGGAGCCTGGAATCGCACCTGGTCACGCGGATCGCCAACTCGCAGGCGTCGTACGAGTTGCTCTCCGAGGACGAAGCGCGCGATCAAGCGCGCGCCAAAGCCAAAGTGGCGGCCGCCGGCTTCGACGGCGCCGTCATCGTC
Source organism: uncultured Acidobacteriota bacterium (assembly GCA_963704575.1). GTDB lineage: Bacteria > Acidobacteriota > Vicinamibacteria > Vicinamibacterales > SCN-69-37 > DATEGZ01. The sequence continues at coordinate 49,026 of OY969918.1, forward strand.
CGGTACGTGAGCGCCGATCGGCAGACGACGTACGTGCCCGGCACGACCTGGTGGGGGCCGGCGCCGTACGGGTCGATGTGGGGCTACTGGGGCTACGGCTGGGGCGCGGTATACGATCCCGGCTATCTCCGGACCGACACCACCATCAGCCTCGAATCAGTCGTCTTTGACGTCGCCCAAGACAAGCTGATCTGGGCGAGCAAGAGCGACACGGTCAATCCGCAGTCGATGCAGGATCTCGTGAACTCACTCGTCGACGCGACCGTGGCCGAGATGAAGAAACAGAAACTCCTGCAATAACCGGCCGGCGCCGGGGGCGTTCCTGACCTTCCGGCGCCGGCGTCTCGTTGACGCCGCTCATCGATCCACCCGGAGCCCCCACGTCACGACAAAACTCCCGAACCATCGGCCCAGGCCCGATTTTTCCCAGAGCCAGTCCGCGCGGTTGTACGCGCCCAACAGGGCGTTGAATCCGCCGACGGCGACCTGTCGGTACGGAATATCCGACACGCACCGCTGACCGACGCCGGAAAACCCCGCAGCCGCGAACTCCAAGGCGAGTGCCGGCGGCGACAGCGGCTGTTCGTTCGGACTGACGCCCTCGCGGCGATAGAACGGACTGGCCGGATGGCGGAACATCAGCATCGCCGGATGGCGCACGTTCGGATCGAACGCGAACACGAGCCCGCCGGGCCGCAACACACGGCGCGCTTCGGACAACGCGCGTGGCCGATCGCCCACGTGATGCAGCACACTGCTGAAGGCGACCAGATCCATGCACGCGTCCGCGATCGGCAGCCGGAGCGCGTCGGCCTGCAGGACGTTCGTTGACGGATCGCGCCGCCGCGCAATGGACAACGCTTCGAGCGAGAGATCGACGCCGACGTACCGTTCCGCAAAAGGCGCGTAGATCCGGCGCGACTGACCGGTGCCGCAGCCGACGTCGAGCACCTGCAACCGCGCGCCAGCCGGGACGACGGCCGCAAAGCGCCGCCCGAGCGTGCGCCACCCGCGATCGGCGAACGGATTGAAGTCGCCAGTGTCCCGGACCAGCCTGTCGAAGTACTCTCCGTCCTTCATCGATCGGTGGCGACGGGCTAACGCGACCAGACCTGGAGTTGCGAGTCTTTCAAGTCGCCGCGGTTGCGATAGTCCTCGCGCGAGAGCAGTTTCTCAAGGTAGCAGTAGAACACGATGAACAGGTAGCGCGATCCCATTTCCTTGATCTTGAACTTCGACGTGCCGCTCGTGCGGCCGCGCCAGTCGCTCGGCACGACTGCGTACCGGTAGCCGCGAACGATGGCCTTGAGCGGCAGCTCGACGGTCAGATTGAAGTGATAAGACAGGATCGGCTGCACGCCGGCAATGACGCTCCTACGGAACATCTTGAAGGCGTTGGTCACGTCGTTGTACGGCAACCAGAACAGCAGCCGTATGAACGCGTTGGCCGCTCGATTGAGCCGCAGCTTTACCCAAGGGTACCCGTTGATCTTCGCACCGCGCACGAATCGCGATCCAAACGCGCAATCGTACCCTTCCTCGATCTTCCGGTAATACCGCACGACATCGTCGGGATTATCCGAGCCATCGGCCATGACGATGACGACGGCATCGCCCTTGAACGCGGCCAGGCCCAGGCGCACAGCGTAACCGTAGCCGTGGGGCGGCGCGTTGTCGAGCACACGGAGGACTTTCAGCTCGGTCGACAGTCGCGCGAGCACCGCGCCGGTCGTGTCGAGGCTGTTGTCATTGACGACGACGATCTCGTGCGCGATCTTCGCGCTGGTGAGTGACGTCGTGAGCGCACGGACCGTGTTCTCGATGTGACCTTCCTCGTCGTGCGCCGGGATGACGACCGATAGCAGGCCCGGTACGCCCTCCGCGACCCACTCGGCGAGCGTGCGGACTTCGAGAGGCATGCCTCAGCCCACCCGCTCGCGCTGCGCGTCGACGATTTCGGCGATCGTCGCGTCGAGCGGACGCGTGATGCCCCAGCCGGGATAGTGCGCCATCAGCTTCCGCACGTCGCTGATCCACCAGATGTGATCGCCGACGCGATTCATCGGGTCATACTTCCAGCGCATCGGACGGCCGGTCAGCCGTTCGACGAGCGCGATCGCTTCGAGCACCGAACAATTCGCGAAGCGTCCGCCGCCGACGTTGTAGACCTCGCCCGAACGCGGCGCCTCGAAGAAGCGCCAGAACGCCTGGATCAAGTCCCAGGAATGGATGTTGTCGCGTACCTGCTTGGCTCGATAGCCGAAGACGGTGTACTCGGTCCCACGTACGCCGCAGGCGACGAGGTACGCAAGAAAGCCGTGCAGCTCGGCGCCAGAATGCCCAGGGCCGGTGAGGCAGCCCCCGCGAAAGATGCCGGTCTTCATGCCGAAGTATCGTCCGTATTCCTGGACCATGACGTCGGCGGCGACCTTCGACGCGCCGAACACGCTGTGGAGCGTGGCGTCGACGCTCATGGACTCGTCGATGCCATGCGCCGCGAACGGGTGCGCGGGATCGAGTTCCCAGCGCGTGTCCCGTTCGACGAGCGGCAGCCGGTTTGGCGTGTCGCCGTAGACCTTGTTGGTGCTGGTGAAGATGAAAACCGCCTCAGGCGCGTGGCGTCGGGTCGCTTCGAGCAGGATGACGGTGCCGGTCGCGTTCACCGAGAAGTCGGTGAGCGGCTCGCGCGCGGCCCAGTCGTGCGAGGGTTGGGCGGCGGCGTGCACGACGACCTGAATGTCGCGGCCGTATTGTGCGAAGAGCCGACCGACGGCGCCTTCGTCCCGGATGTCGAGCTCGACGTGACGATATCCGCGGACTGTGGCCTCGAGCCGCTGGCGATTCCAGCGCGTGCTGCTCGACGGCCCGAAAAAGTACGCGCGCATGTCGTTGTCGATGCCGACGACGTCGAGGCCCTGCGCGGCGAAGAACGCCGCCGCCTCCAATCCGACGAGCCCGGCCGCGCCGGTGACGATGGCAATGGCCATGACTCAGCTGGTCCGTTCCGCCGCGGCGAGGCCGGCGGGTTGCCGTGGCTCGTCGACGGGCGCCACGATCGGCGCCAGTTCAGCGCGATTCTTGCGTAGCCATTCGAACACATCGTCGAGCACGGCGTCGACGCTACGCGTGGGTGCCCAACCGGTCGCCGCCGTGACGGCGGTGTTGTCGGTGACGTAGTAGGGGATGTCGAAGTCGCGCGTGTCCGGGACGCGGCCGATGTCGAGCGTCCGCCCCGAACAATCGCCGCACCGCGCCGTGAGCTCGACGAGCGAGATGGAATTGGCCTCGCCGCCGCCGGCGTTGAACACGCCACCCGAAAGCTGCGAGAGAGATTGCATCTGCGTGCGCACGAGGTCATAGAGGTCCGCGACGTGGAGCACATCGCGGACCTGCAGGCCCAGGCCGCCGAAGCCCGTGAACGAGAGCGGGCCGCCGTATTCGTGGCGCGCCGCCCAGAACGCCAGTAGCCCCTGATCCGACTTGCCCATCTGCCAGGGGCCGGCGATGAGGCCGCAGCGGTTGACGATCGTGGGCACGCCGTACATCGCGTGGAATTCCTCGACGAGCAGTTCCGCGGCGAGCTTGGTGGTGCCGTAGAGCGATCGCGATCCGGACGTCGAGAACTTCTCCGCGATGCCGCGGGTCGACCACCCGGGGCCTTCGGCGCGATCGGGGAGCGCCACGCGATCGCCGCGCCGTTCGAGCGGGAGGGCCCGAAGGGCGGCGATCGAGTAGACGCGGCTCGTGGAGAGGAAGATGACGGCCGCGCCCTGCCGGCGCGCCGCCTCGAGACAGCGCGCCGCGCCGACCAGATTGGTGTCGAGCACGTACCCCGGATTCCCGTCGTAGCCTGCGTGCACCGAGGACTCGGCGGAGCACTCGATCAGCACATCGAATGGGCCGGCGTCGGCCAGATCGTCGGCCGAACGGATGTCGCCGTGACGGAACGTCACGCCCCCGGCGCGTAGGCGGGGGAGCGCCAGTTCGCTTCCGCGCCGCCGCAGGTTGTCGAGCGCGACGACGTCCAGGCCCGCGACGTCGCGCTTCAGGGCCAGGGCCAGCGTGGAGCCGACAAACCCGGCGCCGCCGGTGACAAGGCACTTCACCGGCCGAAGGTACACCAACTTCGCACGCCGCGTCAGCAGACTCGGGCACAGCGTTGGCAGTAGAATCAGGCATGGCTCGATTCGTGCTCCGGGTCAACGGACGCACGCACGAGGTGGATGGCGAGGCCAACGACAGCCTCCTGTCCGTTCTCCGCTACGAGCTCAATCTCACCGGCAGCAAATTCGGGTGCGGCGAGGGGCATTGCGGGGCCTGCACCGTCCTCATCGACGACCAGGCCACACGTGCCTGTGTCGCGCGGATCGGCGCCGTGGCCGGCAAGGCCATCACGACAGTCGAAGCCATCGGCACGGTCGACAAGCTGCATCCCGTCCAGCAGGCGTTTCTCGATGCCGAAGCCTTTCAGTGCGGATACTGCACGCCAGGCATGGTCATGGCGACCATCGGGCTGCTTCGCACGACGCCCAGTCCTTCTGAGGCCGACATCGCGCGGCTGATGGATCGCAATGTGTGCCGATGTGGCGCCTTCCCGCGCATCGTCCAGGCGATCAAGGCGGCCGCGGCGCAGATGTCGATGCGATTCAGGAGCACCGATCGTGAGTGACCGACCCGTGCTCGAACCGGAGCGCTACGAGCTCAACGAGCCGCAGCGGTACCGCTTCGAGATGGAGCGCCGAGGGTTTCTGCAGGTTCTGGCCGCCATGGGCGGCGGGCTGCTTGTCGTGGCGACGCTGCCGGATCCGCTCGCGCAGGAATCCGGCCAGGGCCGGGGCGGTGGCGCCGTGGCGGGCGACCTTGCCTCCTGGCTGCACATCGACGGCCAGGGGCACGTCACCGTCTACACGGGCAAGGTCGAGATCGGCCAGAACATCAGGACGTCGCTCACGCAGACGATCGCTGACGAGCTCCGCGCGCCGCTCGCGTCGATCTCGCTGGTCATGGCGGATACCGCGCTCACGCCGTTCGATCAAGGCACGTTCGGATCGCGCACGACGCCGACGATGGCGCCGCAGCTCGCCAAAGTGGCGGCGACCGCTCGCCAGATGCTCGTCGATCAGGCGGCCGCGCGCTGGCAGATCGATCGTGCGACGCTCGAGGCCAACGGCGGCCGCGTCGTCGCGCGCGATGGGCGGGCGCTGACTTACGGAGAACTTACGAACCGCAAAGCGCTGGCAGGCATGGTCGACGCCGGGCCGGCGCAAATGGCGCGCGGCCAGTGGGTCGAGCGCGGCAAGCCGGCGCACAAGGTCGACGGTCGCGCATTCGTCACGGGCCAGCACGAATACACGCCCGATCTCGTGCGGCCGAACATGCTGTTTGGGCGGATCATTCGACCCGTCGCCGCCGGCGCGACGCCGCGCGCGGTCGACGACAGCAAGGCGCGCGCGATTACAGGAGTAACCGTCGTGCGCGATGGCAACTTCATCGGTGTGGTCGCGCCGCACGAGCGCGCGGCGAAGTCTGCCGCAGCCGCGATGGTCGTGGAGTGGGATCGCGTCGCCGGGCAGCCCTCGTCCGAGACCATTTACGACTATCTGAAGAAGACAATGCGCACGGGTGAGGGCGGGAACGGGCGCGTCACCGGCGACGTGGCCCGTGCTCGCACCGGCGCCGCACACGTCGTCGAGGCGAGCTATCACATTCCATACATCGCGCATGTGCCGCTCGAGCCGCGATCGGCCGTCGCCGAGTGGACCGACGGCAAGGTCACAGTGTGGTGCGGCACGCAGCGGCCGTTCGGCGTGCGAACGGAAGTTGCGCAGGCGTTTCGCCTCAGCGAGGACCAGGTCCGCGTGATCGTCCCGGACATGGGATCCGCGTACGGCGGCAAGCACACCGGCGAACACGCGATCGAAGCCGCGCGGCTCGCCAAGGCCGCGGGCCGGCCGGTCAAGATCGTCTACACGCGCGCGGAAGAGTTCATGTGGGGCTACCTCCGCCCGGTGGGCGTGATCGACGTGCGTGCGAGCGTCGATGCACAAGGCCGGGTCTCGTCGTGGGAGTTCCACAACTACAACTCCGGCACGGCCGGGCTGCAGACGCCGTACGTCGTGCCGAATCAGGACGTGCAGTTCTACGCGACGGATTCGCCGTTCCGCCAGGGCTCGTATCGCGGCCTCGCGGCGACGGCCAACAACTACGTACGCGAGATGCACATGGACGCGCTCGCGCGCGCGGCCGGCGCTGACGCCGTGGCGTTCCGCCTCACGCACATCGACGACGACCGCCTGCGGGCGGTGCTGACGAAGGCTGCCGAAAAATCCGGCTGGCCGACGCCGTCCGCGCCGGGGCGCGCGCTTGGCATCGCGTGCGGCGTCGAGAAGGGCAGCTACATCGCGACCGCGGCCGAGCTTTCGAAGACGCCCGACGGCTTCCGTGTCGAGCGGCTCACGGTCGTCTACGAGTGCGGCGCGATCGTCAACCCAGACGGCCTGCGCAATCAGACCGAGGGCGCGATCGTCCAGGGCCTGGGCGGCGCGTTGTTCGAAGCGATCGAGTTCGCGGACGGACAGATCTCGAACGGCACGATGGCCGAGTACCGGGTGCCTCGCTTCAAAGATGTCCCGCCGATCGAGATCGTGCTGCTCGATCGACGGGACCTGCCTTCGGCGGGAGCCGGGGAGACACCGATCATTTGCGTCGCCCCCGCGATCGGGTCGGCAGCGCGGACGTTTGGGACGGTCGCGCCCAAGCTACCGGTCACGCTTGCTCGCGCCTGAACGTCGGAACTCCGGAACCACTACCGCAGCGTAAAAGTCACCGTCACCGTCATCACAACCGCGATCGGCTGGCCGTTCAGCCGCGTCGGCGCGTACCGCCACTTGGAGACTGCCTCGATGGCCGCGCGATCGAGCAGCGGCACCGAGTGTCTGACCGTGATGTTCGTGACGACGCCCCACTCGTCAATCGTCGCGTCGAGCACGACTTGACCGTCCACACGCGCCACTCGCGCGATATCCGGATACAGCGGAGCGACGTAGGTCACACGCGTCGGCGCCAGAATGGCCCCGCCGACGCGCAGCGGGTCTCTCGATACCGCCTCGAAATCCACATGAGCAGCCGGGGTGCCTAGCGGTGGCGCGGTGAGTGTCTGGCCGGTTCCGGAGAACAGGCTGCCCGGCACGCCGGGAGTCGCTACCGGGAGCCCGGGCAACTCTGGCGCAATTTCGTCGGGCGGTTCCAGTGGTGGCGCGTTGGGATTGACCGACGGCACGGACGTGGCGCGCGTGACGGCGGGAGGGGGCGGCACGTGTGCGACGGGCGGATCCGGCGCGGCGGCGAACGCCTGCAATGGCGCAATCACTGGAGGAGCGCCAAGCGCCGTCGTCAACTGCAGCATCGCGAATGCCGCCAGTACAGCGACGTGCACAACGATCGAGATTGAGACCGTACCGAGCGGTTTGCGGTTCGCTCGCCGAGGCGCGAGCGTCTGATCGAACAGCGTCGATGGCATACGACCCTCCGGCGGCCAGCGGGCGCGCGGCCGCGTTGACGTCGATTTCGTCTGGAAGGCCTTCCTGTGTATTGCTTAGACACCGCATTTCTCCCGCCGGCGCGCGCGGGCCCTGCGATGACGGATTTGGATTGCCGCGGCCGGTAGCGCGTGGATATCATCGCCGGACATTCGCATGACGACATCCTCCCCGATCGTGCGACGCCGAGGCTTGTCTCTCACCCAGCAGATCTTCGTCGGGCTGGCGATCGGCATCGGCGTCGGCCTGTATCTGCACAACGAGAATCCGGCGGCGATCTCGTATTTCAAGCCGTTCAGTCAGATTTTCCTGAACCTGATTCGCGTCATCATCGCGCCGCTGATTTTCTCGACGCTGGTGGCCGGGATCGCCGGGGCCGGGCATTTCAAGGACATCGGCCGGATGGGCCTGCGTGCCATCGTGTACTTCGAAGTCGTCACGACGCTGGCGCTCCTGATCGGGCTCGTGGCCGTGAACGTCCTGAAGCCGGGCGTGGGCGTCGTGCTCGCGACGACCAAGTCCGACATGGCTGTCAACGTGCAGACCTGGGATCAGATTCTGCTGCACGTGTTTCCGACGTCGGTCGTCGACGCGATGGCCAAGGGAGACGTCCTGCAGATCGTCGTCTTCAGCATCATCTTCGCGGTGGCGCTCGGCATGATCGGCCCCAAGGGGCAGCCGGTCATCACCTTCTGTGAGTCGGTGGCGGAAGCGATGTTCCGCTTCACCGGCATCATCATGCATTACGCGCCGATCGGCGTCGCGGCGGCAATTGTCGTGGCGGTCGGCCAGGGCGGCGTCAGCACGTTGCTCAGCCTCGGGCGGCTGGTCGGCACGCTGTATGTGGCGCTTGCCGTGTTCTACCTGGCCGTGCTCGTGCCGGTGGCGCTGATGTTCAAGGTCCCGCTCCGCAAGTTCGTGAAGGCCGTGCGCGAGCCCGCGATCATCGCGTTTTCGACCACCTCGAGCGAAGCGGCGCTGCCGCGCGCGATGGAAGTCATGGAACGGCTCGGCTGTCCCCGCCGCATCGTCTCCTTCGTGCTCCCGCTTGGCTACACGTTCAATCTGGATGGCACCACGCTGTATCTCTCACTCGCGGCGGTGTTCGTGGCGCAGGCGGCGGGCGTGCACCTCAGCATCGGCCAGCAGATCACGATGCTCCTGACGCTGATGCTCACGAGCAAGGGTGTGGCGGGTGTGCCGCGTGCGTCGCTCGTGATTCTCGCCGCCACGCTTGCGAGCTACGGCTTGCCGGCTGAAGGCGTGACGACGATTCTCGGCGTCGACGCCGTGATGGACATGGCGAGAACCATGACGAACGTGATTGGCAATTGTCTCGCGACGGTCGTCGTCTCGAAGTGGGAAGGCGAGTTCCGCGAAGCGTCGGATCAGGACCTGACCCTGGCCGCGGCGGAAGGCGAACTCTAGGATCCGTCAGGCCCTTGCACTAGAATCCCCACACATGCGCGCAGCCTATCTGGTTACTTCCGGCCCTCGCGGCCTTGATCCTGGCGTATCGCTACTACTCGGCGTTTCTCGCCGCCAAGGTCATGGCGCTCGACAACCGGCATATCACGCCGGCCCACACGCAGGCTGACGGTCACAACTTTCACGTGACGTCCAAGTGGGTGCTGTTCGGCCACCATTTTGCGGCGATCGCGGGCCCTGGCCCGCTCATCGGTCCGGTGCTCGCGGCGCAGTTTGGCTTCATGCCAGGACTGTTGTGGCTCGTGGCCGGCGTGTGCCTCGCCGGAGCAGTGCACGACATGATCTCGCTGTGGGGATCGACGCGGCGGAAGGGCGCCTCGCTCGCCACGATCGCGCGACAGGAAATCAGCCCGCTTGCCGGGATCATCGCGGGCATCGCGATCCTCTTCATCATCGTCATCGCCCTCGCCGGCGTCGGTGTGCCGTTCGTCAATGCGCTCAACAGCAGCCCCTGGGGCCTCTTCACGATAGCCGCGACGATTCCGCTCGCGCTCCTGATGAGCCTCTACATGTACAAGATCCGGCCCGGCAAGATCGGCGAGGCGACGGTGATCGGCATCATCGGCCTCACGGTTGCCGTCATCGTGGGTAGGCCAATCGCGGCCTCCTCCTGGGCGCCGATGCTGACGCTCACGAAGCATCAGCTGGTCATCGCACTCGGCATCTACGGCTTTCTGGCGTCCGTGCTCCCGGTGTGGGTGCTCCTGACGCCGCGCGACTACCTCAGCGCGTTCATGAAGATCGGGATGATCCTGTTTCTCGTCGTCGGCGTGATCATCGTCAATCCGGTGATCCACATGCCCGCGATGACGCAGTACGTGTCCGGCGGCGGGCCGATTGTGCCCGGGCCCCTCTTTCCATTCGCGTTCATTACCATCGCGTGCGGCGCGATCTCGGGCTTCCACTCGCTCATCGCGACCGGCACGACGCCGAAGATGATCGACAAGGACTGCGACATCCGGGCGATCGGCTACGGCGCGATGCTGATGGAAGGCCTCGTCGGCGTCATGGCGCTCGTCGCGGTGTGCACGCTCAACCAGGGCGATTACTTCGCGATCAACACGCCGCCGGCCGTCTACGCCACGCTCGACATGCACACGGTGGACCTGCCGAATCTCGAGGCGCAGGTTCAGGAGCACGTGGCGGGCCGCGCCGACGGTGCCGTCTCGCTCGCCATCGGCATGGCTCAAGTACTGAGCCGCCTGCCGGGAATGAGCGGGTTGATGGACTACTGGTACCACTTCGCGATCATGTTCGAGGCGCTCTTCATCCTGACGGTCATCGACGCCGGCACACGCGTCGGCCGATTCCTGATAGGCGAGTTGCTGGGGCGGGCCATACCTCCGCTCGCACGGCCGGACTGGATTCCCGGCGCGTGCGTGACGACGACCCTCCTCGTGCTGGCGTGGGGCTACTTCATCTGGACGGGCAGCATCAGCACAATCTGGCCGATGTTCGGTGTGGCGAATCAGCTGCTCGCGTGCGTCGCGCTCTCAGTCGGGACGACAATTCTCGTCAACAAGGGCAAGGTGAAGTACATCTGGGCGACCCTCGGGCCGCTGATGTTTCTCGCCACGACCACGCTCACCGCCGGCTTTCAGAGCGTGAAGAATCAGTTCTGGGTGATGGCCACCGGCCCCAACGAAGCCTTGCACGTCACGGGCTACATCCAGACGATCCTGACGTCGACGATGATGGTGCTCGTCATCGTCATCCTTGGGACGGCCGTGCACAAGTGGCTGGCCGTGGGACGGACCGGCCGCGATACCGAAGCGCTCGGCGAGCTGGCGTAACGGCGCCAATGCTTCTGAAACCTTGAGGGTCCCGAGATCTGGAGGTCTGGTCCATCAGCGTGCGTTCTGTAGACTGGGACAGGCCGCTGATGCGGACTATCGACGACCGACTGCGTCCCTCGATCACTCGCCGGCTGCGAGTGTTCTCCGCCTGCGCGCTCCTCCTCATGGCGCTCCTCGTGATGGCCTTCACGACAGAGGGCACGTGGAATCTCACTCATGAGCGCGACGACGGCGGGTACAGCGGCCGGTTCTTCACGGCGCAGGCCGAGGCGATTGTGCGCGGTCACCTCGACGTCAATCCGAAGGACATTCAAGGGGAGTGCTGGCTGCGCGACGGCCTCTGCTACGGCTACTTCGGCATCACGCCGAGCCTCATTCGAATGCCGCTACTCGGGATCATTCACTACAAGCGGATCCGATCTTCGCTCGTTCCCGTCTTTCTTGGCGCCGCGATTCTGCTGGCCTACTGGGCCGCGCTGAGGCTGCTGGCGCGATCGCTCGACCACGCGGTCGAGGCCGGCGCCTCGCCCGCGGCAGCGTCGGCGTACTTCGTCGCCGGCGCTCTTGCGCTCGGCCCCGGCGGCTCGCTGATCTTCCTCACGCGTCCAGCGGTGTTCGAGGAGGCGGCCGCGTGGGGCGTCGGGTTCTTCCTCTTGGCGCTCGACCGCGTGTGGGCCTGGCGGCGATCGCGGAGCCCCCGTACGCTCGTCGCCGCGATCGTCTTCGCCGTCGCCGCTGCCAATGCCAGACCCACAGAGGTGACGGCCAGCTTCGTCCTCGGGCTGGTCGTGGCAGCGCTCGCCCAGTGGACCGATGCCGGCCGCACCCTGGCGGTCCGGCGAGGGCGCGTCTTCGCGCTCGCGGCGTGCCTGAGCCTGCTGCCGTTCCTTACGGCCTCGACCGTGTTCTGGCTGAAATTCAGGACTCCGCTGCCGGATCTCCAGCTGAACGAGCAGGTGCCCGAGGCGCCGCACTGGCGGGAGATCCTCAACAGAAACGGCGAGGTGACGAGAGGGTTGAAATTTGCGCCGACGGAGCTGGTCGCGTATCTGCTGCCGCGCCCGATGACGTGGCGAGGCGCGTGGCCGTACGTGGACTTTCACCATCCGCCGGAGGACATCCGCTGGCTGTGGCCCCTCGGCTCTGGGCAGGCGTACATCGAGCGGTTTGCCAGCCTTCCGTCGACGATGCCGCTGTCGTGGATCGTCGTGCTCACGGTGGGACTATGGCTGGTGTTCGGCGCGCGGGGCGCGCTCGGCGTTCCCGGCTTCTCCCGCGAAGAGTGGCTCTTTGCCACCGGCGTCCTGTCGAGCGCGGTGGCGACGATCGTACTCACCGTCACGACGGTCGGCATCGTGAATCGCTATCTCAGCGACTTCTTTGCGATGAGTGTCGTCGGCCTGGCGCTCGGGCACCGCGTGATCCTGCCGCTTCTGCGCGCGCGGCCGGTGCTCACCGCCTGCACCGCTGCCGCAGCCATCGTCCTGATCGGCTGGTCGGTGGTGGTGACGATGTCACTCACCGACCAGGTGGTCTTCCATTGACCGTGCGGATGGCGCGGTTCATGATCGGCATTCCGATCGCGAGCGACTTGCCCTCCGTTGACGTCACGCTCAGCGCGCCCAGCCAGACTCCTGCCGCACTCGCTGACGGCGGGGGCTAAGGTGCTGGAGAGGAGGCATTGGGCGTGGCTTGCGCGATCCACGCTAGACTTCAACCGGTTTGCCACTGCTGACGCTGACGCCCGGCACCCGACTCGGCCGCTATGAGATTCTCGCGGCCGTCGGTGCGGGAGGCATGGGTGAGGTTTATCGCGCCCACGACCCAAGCCTCGATCGGCGGGTTGCGATCAAACTGCTCCCGCCCGGGACCGCCGCCGACCCCACCTCGCGAGAGCGCTTGCGCCACGAAGCGATGGCCGTGGCGGCAATCGATCACCCATACATCTGCAAGATTTTCGAAATTGGCGAAGACGGGGCCGCGCTCTTCTTGGTGATGGAGTACGTCGCTGGCGACACTCTGGATCGGCGGCTCGCGGCTGGCCGACTGCCGCTGCCGGAGGCGCTGCGCCTGGCCGGAGAGATCGCCGAGGCGCTCGAGGAAGCGCACGCCCGCCGGTTTCTGCACCGCGATCTGAAGCCCGCCAACATCATGGTGACCCCTCATGGACACGTGAAGGTGATGGACTTTGGCCTCGCGAAGCGGGTGGAGGATATGCCGCACCCCGACGCGGCCACGCGCGAGGTGGCCGCGAGAGCGTTGACGGCGCACGGCGCCATCGTCGGTACGCCCGACTACATGTCACCGGAGCAGGTAAAAGGTCTCGCGCTCGATCGACGGTCTGACCTGTTTTCGTTCGGCGTGATTCTGGCCGAGATGATCGGAGGACGACATCCGTTTCGCCGCCCTTCGGTGGGAGAGACGCTCTCGAACGTACTGCGCGAGCCCGCCGATCTCGGTGAGGGCATTCCTCAGAACGTAGTGGCCTTGCTCCAACGTCTGCTGGCCAAGAACCCTGAAGAACGGTACGCATCGGCTGCGGACGTGCGTGCCGACCTGGCGCGGTTGGCGTCGTCGCCCGGTGCGCCCGTGAGCGCAGGCCCCTCGTCCCGTGCGCGCTCGGGATGGCCACGAGTGGTCTGGGCCGCGCTGGCGATCGCGCTGACACTGGGTGGCTACCTGCTCGTGAAGGCCGCACCGTGGCGTCCGGCGCTCATCCGATCGATTGCGGTGCTGCCGCTCGACAACTACTCGGGCGATCCCACCCAGGACTACTTCGCCGAAGGCATGACCGATGAGCTGACGGCGAACCTGGCCTCCATCAGTCAGCTCCGCGTCATCTCCAGAGGATCGGTGATGCAGTTCCGCGGCAAGGATCGGCCGCCGACACCTGACATTGCCGCAAAGCTCAACGTCGACGCGGTCGTGGAAGGTTCGGTGTCTCGCGCCGGCAACACGGTGCGGATCACGGCGCAATTGATCGATGCGCGCGCGGACAAGCACCTCTGGGGTAAGACCTTCGAGCGGCAGTCGGGCGATGTGCTGGCATTGCAGGCAGACCTGGCGGCGGCGATCGCCCGCGAAGTGAACGTACGCCTGACGTCGAGCGAGCAGTCGCGGCTGACCGCTGCACCGAGCGTCAATGCCGAGGCCCACGAGGCGTATCTCAAGGGCCGATACTTTTTCAATCGTCCAAGCGACGAAAACCTGCGCAAAGCGATCGGCCAGTTCGAGGAAGCCGTGACGTTGAGTCCGGATTATTCCCTGGCGTTCTCTGGACTGTCGGACGCCTACCTGTGGGCCGGCTACAACGAAGGCTTCATCACGGCCACGGCCGCCAGGGCCAAGGCCAAGGCCGCGGCCGAGAAGGCGGTGGCACTAGATGATCGGTCCGCTGAAGCGCACACGTCGCTCGCGGTCTTCAAGCTGTTCTACGAATTCGACTGGCCGGGATGCGAGCGCGAATTCCGGAGCGCCATGGCGCTCAATCCCAACTACTCATTCGCGCACGATCAGTTCACGTTGGCGCTCGCGTTCCAGGGCCGGTTCGAGGAGGCGACCGCGGAGGCCGCGCGCGCCATCGAACTGGATCCGCTGTCACCCCAAATCCTGGTCGACGCGACGATCCCGCTGATCTTCCAACAGAACGCCGGGGCGGCCAAGGCACTTGCAAGGAAAGCGGCCGAGCTCGATCCGGCGTATTTCTTTCCCGTCATGATCGACGGGTGGGTGGAGCTTGACCTGGGTCGGTTCGGTGAGGCGATTCCGGCCTTGGAGAAAGCCAAGGCGATGGAGGCGCCCCCGTTCGTGTCGGCGTTTCTCGCGTTTGCCTACGGCGCGGCCGGCGATCGCGCCCGCGCGCTGACGGAGCTCGCGAACCTCAAGAAGATGGCACCCGATGGCAGCGTACTGCCCTTCAATATGGCGCTCGTCCATCTTGGTCTTGGCGACCGCGGGCCCGCCATCGACAACCTCGAGCAGGCGTTGGCGGCCGATTCTCAGATGATGGCATGGCTCGGGCAGGATCGGATTTTCGATCCCCTTCGCTCGGAGCCGCGCTTCGTGGCGCTCTTGAAGAAGTTGCATTTGAGTCGCTAGCCGACGCGCTATCGGTGGCCGTCGACCTATTGCGCCAGGTCGCGGTGGCCGCACCATGACCGCCAATGAGGTGCGAAAAACCTTTGATCGAATAGACTACGGTCCTCGTACGCGCGGATCGGAGGGCTCGCATGCCTGCCCCTGCGCCTTCCATTGATCCCTGATGCCCCTGCGCTCCCACGCGTCAGCGCCCATCGTCGCCACCGTCTCCGAGATCGAGCGACGGACCATGCAGAAGGTCTCGCTGCGCCTTCTGCCGCTGCTCTTTTTCCTCTACATCGCTTCGTATCTCGATCGCACAAACGTCGGGATGGCCGCGCTGCAGATGAACGCAGCGATCGGGCTCAGCCCCGCGGCGTACGGCTTCGGCGCCAGCATCTTCTTCATCGGCTACGCGCTATTCGAGGTGCCGAGCAACATCATCCTTGCGAGCGTCGGCGCGCGGCGATGGATCGCACGGATCGCGATCACGTGGGGGCTCGTCTCCTGCGCGATGCTGTTCGCCCGGGGCCAGTGGAGCTTCTACGCGCTGCGCTTTCTGCTCGGACTGGCGGAAGCCGGCTACTTCCCGGGCATCATCTTCTACCTGAGCCACTGGTATCCGGAGCGGCTCAGAGCGCGCGCGATCTCGCGGTTCATGATCGGCATTCCGATCGCGAGCATCGTCGGCGCGCCGCTCGGTGGACTGCTGCTCGGACTCAATGGCACGCTCGGCCTCGCGGGCTGGCAGTGGCTGTTTCTCGTCGAAGGATTGCCCGCCATCGTCTGCGGCATCGTCGTGCTGTTGACGCTGACGGAACGCCCGGCGGACGCCACCTGGCTGAATGCCGACGAGAAGGCGTGGCTCGCGAGCGAGCTCGTGACCGATACCGCGCGCGCCGGCACGCACGAGCGCGGCATCCTCGAAACGCT
Organism: uncultured Acidobacteriota bacterium; assembly: GCA_963704575.1. Classification (GTDB taxonomy): domain Bacteria; phylum Acidobacteriota; class Vicinamibacteria; order Vicinamibacterales; family SCN-69-37; genus DATEGZ01. Next base: position 64,858 of record OY969918.1, read on the forward strand.
GAGGAATCCGACGGTCTGGTGGTTGGCGATCCCCTATTTCGTCACGCTGCTCTGCGGCCTGGGCATCAACTTCTGGGCGCCGACGATCATGAAAGACCAGATGCACCTCACCAATCAGCAAGTCGGATTGGTGATGGGCCTGATCGGGCTCGTCGCCATGACCGGCATGTTGACCAACGGATGGCACTCGGATCGCACCGACGAGCGGCTCGTCCACGTCGCGATTCCGATCTTCATTGCCTCACTCGGGATGTTCCTCGCCGGCACGACGGCCAATCCACTCTTCGTCGTTGTCGGCATGGGCATGGTGGTGTTCGGCCACAACACAATGCTGCCGGTGTTCTGGTGCCTGCCGTCGTCCTTCCTGCGCGGCGTGGGCGCGGCGGCGGGCATCGCGCTCATCAACTCACTCGGCAATCTCGGCGGGTTCTTCGGACCGAATCTCTTCGGCAGTGTGAAGAACCTGACAGGCGCCTACGCGCTCGCGTTCTACGCGCTGTCCATCCTTGCGCTCGTGGCGTCGCTCGTCGCGCTGAGCTTGCGGCGCGCGCGGGCGCTCGCGAAGTAGGCAGGTTTCACTGGACTCGGTCTCGACCGTGGGCCATACTCAGCGCCCCCAGCCAATTTGAGCGGAGTGCGGCGAGATCCTCGCAGCCTGCACCTCCGCCATTGCGTGACGAGGTCCCACCCATGAGCAAAGCACCCGCGAAGCCCGCAGGTACCAAGACGACCGAGATCCAGCCATTCGACAAACAGCTGGTCGATTACACGAAGTTGAAATCCGACTTGACCGCCGCCCAGGTGCAGGCGTTCTTCGGCCCGACGACCGGCACCGGTCCTGGCAGCGCCTCCGGCTATTACCTGGGGCTGATCGACACATTGTCGGTGACCAAGACGATCGGCAAGGGACGCACGAATCTGACATTGATCGAACCGACGATCGTTCAAGTCGATGCGGACACGCCGAGCGCCACCTTCGACAAGACGCAGTCGCCACGCAACCCCACCGTGCAGGTGCACTTCCAGCCGAGTGGATACGGCATCACGGCCGTGTCCGGCTATCACATCGACTTCACGCTGCAGGTGTTCACACCCGGCGTCTTCAACGTCGCCGGACAGGCACAGGGGAGTCCCGTGCTGAACACGGGCGTCAAGAGCCTGAACGGGTTGGTGACGGTCACGGTGGTGATGCAGAACGTGGCGCCCACTGCGCAGACGTTCGTCTTCATCGAGCAGCAGTCGGGCGGCCCGTGGAACTGGCTGTCGACCCAGATTTTCTTCCCGCCACTCGTCGCGCGGCCATAACGCAGGCGGAATCGCTACACGACGCGCGGATCCGTCAGCGTCCGGCTACCGGTCTGAACGCGAGAAGCGTGGACGCGACGGATCAGATCTCATAGAGCGAGGCAGCCATCCGCGTCAGCCCGCGGTCGCGCGCGATCACGTCGAGGTGCACGGACGTCCAGTCCGCCAGGAGAACGTTCTCGCTGCCCGTGCCGTTGTAGGTCTTCAGATACCCCAGGCACGCCTCGCAGTAGTCGATGCGCAGGCCGCCTTCGCCCTCGACGTCCAGGGCCGCCAGGCGATGGTTGTCGCGATTCTCGCAGAACGGACATCCGGTGCGCCGGTACCGCCAACGCGTTCGGCAGCACCCGCACGAGAGGACGCGGAGACGCCCCGGATCGTTCCCGACGAGCTGCGCCATGGCCGGACCGGAGCCGCACGTCGGGCAAGCATTGCGCAGCCAGCGGTCTTCATTGCGCCAGGCATCGAACGCCCGTACCAGTTCGCCGACGTATCTCGTCAGAATTCTCGATCGCAGAAAGCGCTGCCACCCGGAGTTCTGACTCCGTTCGGCAAGTGACGTCGCCGACAGCGCGTCGAGGAGCGCGTGGAGCGCGGCATCCACTGGTGTGAGATCGATCCCGGCCTGCGCGCTTTGGAGCAGCGGGACCCCGCCATCCAGGTCCTCGACGCACAGTGTCCAGTCCGGGACAGGGGCCGAGGGGACCGCGATCGTCGCGATTGCCCCGTCAACCCGAGCATGCAACTCGGCCACCGGCTGGAGGTACGGATGGGTTGCCAGCCAGTCGGCGAGCGTCATCACAGCGTCGCGCGCTGTGCGGTCGAGTCTTTCGGGAGGACCGGCATCAGTCGCGCCGCCAGACCGAAGAGGAAGATGGCAGCGGCGAACAGTCCGATCGACAGTCCCCATTCGATGAGCGTCGGCGAGTAGGTTTCCGGCGAGACCTGCGGCATCGATCCCTTCAGGTTCATGGCGAAGAGAACGACGTTTACGCGATTGAAGACGACGCCGAGGGTCGTGAAGAGCGCGCCGACGAGCAGCATCGCCGGCTGTTGTCGCTGCGCCTTGCGGGCCAGCATGGCCAGCGGTACCAGGCCGCCAAGTACCAACTCAGCGGCGAAGAGCGCCCCCGTCCGTCCAGCAAACGCGCCGGCGAATTGATCCCGCACGGCCATATCGCCGAGCCGGAACACGAAGTAGGCGAGCAGCGACCAGAATGTGATTTGTCCAACCGCGGCGAGCTGGTCCATGCGCAGGCCACGCTTCCACGCGCGAGCGATCCACATCTCGATCACGATCACGAGCCCGGTGCCGGCGGCGATGGCGGACAGGAAGAACGACACCGGCAGCACGGGGGACCACCACTGCGGCGCGAGCGTTCCGCGCATGAGCAGGAACAGCGACCCGAGCGAGCTCTGATGCATCGTCGAGAGCGTGACGGCTGCGATGGCGAGCATGATCGGCTCGACCTTGTCGTCGCCCTTCGGTCTGAATACCCACGCGAGCGCCGAGAAGATCGCGGCTGCTGCCACCGCGTACATCACGTTGCGGGAAAGGACGTAGACGAACAGCGTCACTGCGAACGCGACGTACGCGCCCTGCCACCGCTTCCAGATCGCCATTGCGCGTGTCCAGCCCCAATACTCGAGCGGGACGGGCAGGAACTCGATCAGCAGCACGCTGACGTACAGACCGACGCACCACGACACCTCGAACATCGCGGACTGTGGGGGCGCCTGAATCGCGAGCTGGTACGCGTGCAGCGGCTGGCCCAGATCAGCGAGCAGCGTGACCATCACGAACGAGTAGCTGAGCAATCCCATGAGCACGGCCGCCCGGCCCATGGAGTACAGATCTTTGCGCTGGAAGACGTAGATCAACCCCGCCATCGCAAAAGCGCCCGCGGCGATCGCGATCCAGACGAGATCGAAGACGATCCAGAGTCCCCACGCGTACGTATCGGAGAGCTGCGTGCTGTTGCCAAGGCCGAGCACGAATCTCGAGACGAACGAGATGGCGCCGAAGGCCATCAGCGCGAGCATCGCGATGTTGAATGGCGTCCAGATCGGCTGCCTGAGCGGCTCGAACACCGGATGATGGTTGCCGGCGTACCCGGAGCCGGCCTTCTGCTTCGCGATCGCGGCGCTGCGGCGTCGGAGGAACGCAAATGTCCCGCCCAGCAGCGCACCGACAGCCATGACGGCTGGCGGCACGGCGTGGAGCGCCGTCTTGGAGAAGCCTGGGTACGATTTCTCACCGACATCAGGGAATCCGAGCTTCTCGAACGGCACAGCCGACAGATAGAGCACGCTCGTTCCGCCGGCTTCCTTTTCTCCGTAGATGTGGTCGACGTACCGCCCGGGACGTGCGGCCATGCGCCGCCGCGCTTCCGCAAGCATTTCGTCTCGGTCGCCGTAGACGAGTGCGTCAGCCGGACACGCCTTCACGCACGCGGGCACCTGGACGGAGTTGAGAAACGCCTGGCCTTCCTCATAGGTCAAAGGCTGGTCGTTCCGGGCCGCCGGCGCCTGCTGATCGCAGCGATCCGCGCAGTGCGTGCACTTGTGAATCTTCGGCGAGCGCGTGTCCCAATCGGCAGAGGGCACACCCCACGGGCACGCCCACATGCAATACCGGCAGCCGATGCACTGGTCTTCGCTGTAGACGACGGGGCCATCTGGCTTGCGCTCGAGGGCGGTCGTCGGGCACGACGATACGCAGGCCGGCTCGAGACAGTGCAGACAGCGCCACATCGAGTTGACGAGGCGCAGGCCGCCTGGCGCCTGCTCGTCCAGAATCTCGTCGAACTTGATCAGCGTGAGCGTCTTCGCGCTCAGCACGACCGGATTCTGAAATCCGAGGTCCGGCTCGAGCGTGGTCTCCTCACCGGGGCGATCGTTCCACTGCTTGCACGCGACCTGACACGCGCGGCATCCGATGCAGTTGGTGATGTCGACGAGCGTGGATCGCGTCTTGATGGGCGTCGCCGCCTCTGGCGTCATGGTTTTCTCCCGCGCGGACCGGGACGTGAGACGACGGCCCCACGTGCCTTCACGACGTTGACGAGGCAGGCTTTCGTTTCCTGGGTTCCTGCTCCGGGATCCGAGGCGTCGATGGTGAGGTGGTTGACGCTCGGCCCGGTCGACAGCCCCTGAAAGCCCCAGTTGTACGGCATCCAGACGACGGTGACCTCGCGGTCGCCGATTTTCAACGCCTTCATACGGTGCGTCACGAGGGCCTTGACCTCGAGCTCACCGCGGGCCGACGACACCCGGACCCAATCGCCGGATTTCACGTTCAGCGTTTGAGCGAGGGCGGTCGGCAGTTCCAGCGTTGGCTCGGGAACGAGCTCATTGAGCCAGGGGATGTTCCGCGTCGTCGAGCCGGCGCACCAGTGTTCAGCGACCGTCGACGTCATCAGCACGTACGGGAACTTGTCGACGGTGCCGATGGGCTGGTGCGATGCGACGCGCGGATACTTGAGCATCGGGTTGCTGTTCACGCCCGGATGAAGGACGTTTTCCACCGGGCTCTCGACCGGCTCGTACATCTCGGGCAGCGGGCCATCCTTCGGCACGTAAGCCACGTCGCGCGGATACCCGGGATTCTTCTCGTCGGGGTCCGAATAGACGGCCGCGAAGAGGCGACCGACGCCCTCCGCGCCGAGGTGGAAGGCCCGCTGGCCATTCGGCGTGTCGGGTCCATCGGTCAGGACCGGCACGTCCGGCACGTCGTATCCTGTCCAGCGCTTCGTCTGCTCGTCCCACCAGGTGATGGGTTTGGACCCCGGATAGGGCTTGCCGTGCCGGTCGCACGACGCGCGGTTGTAGAGGATCCGCATGTTGTTGGGCCAGGTCCAGCCGAACCCCGGATAGAGCCCGAGGCCGCCCGGATCCGTTTTCGAATCGCGGCGCTTCGAGAGGTTCTCGCCGTTGGCGAACACACCCGCGTAAATCCAGGCGCCCGACGACGTGGAACCATCGGACCGAAGATCGCTGACCTTGCGGACGAGATCGCCCTTCTTGAGTCCGGTTTCCGGGTTGTCGCGCAGGGAGTACCCGTTGATCTCGCGCAGGACATCCTCGGCCGTGGTGTAGCTCCAGAAGGCCTGCCGGATAATTTCGTCCCTCGGCTCCGTCGAGTCCTTGACCAGATCGCGCACCGCGCGGAAGACGTTGTCCACGATCTCACCGTCGGGTTTCGCCTGCCCTGGCGGCTTCACGGCGGCGTGGCGCCATTGCACCATGCCGCCGGAGTTGCTGATGGTGCCGTTCTTCTCCATGAAGAACGCCGCCGGCAGCAGGAACACTTCGGTGGAGATCGACTTCGGGTCGACGCCGGGCCGGCGCCAGAACGCCGCGGTCTCCGTCTCCCAGATCTCTTGGACCACCATCGTCTCGAGCTTCGCCATGGCGTCGAACATCAGCTTGAGGTTGGGCAACGTGACCGCGGGATTCTGGCCGACGATCCAGAGGAGCTTCAGCTTTCCGGCAAGGGCGTCCTCGAACATCGGCAGGGTGCCGTAGTCCTTGGCCGCGTCCCGCTTGGGCAGCCATGCATACGCGTAGTCGTTCTCTTTGGTCGCCGCCTCTCCGAAAAACGCCTTGAGCGTGTTGACGAGGTACCGGCTGTCGGCGATCCCGTTTTTGCGCACGTAGTCGTAGATCGTCGGCTCGGCGTTCGATGCCGAGTTGAGATAGCCCGGCATGTAGTTGTAGAGCACCGCCATGTCGCACGCGCCCTGCACATTCGGCTCGCCGCGCAGGGCGTTGACGCCGCCGCCCGGCTTGCCGATGTTGCCGAGCAGGAGTTGCATGATCGTGAACGACCGAATCCCCTGCACGCCGGTCGTGTGCTGCGTCATTCCGAGGGCGTAGAGGATCGACCCCGGCCGGTTGTTCGCCATCATCTCCGCGATCTGTCGGATCTGATCGGCCGGAACGCCGGTGATCCGCTCGCCCATCTCCAGCGTGTACCGCGAGACGAACGTCTTCAGGCGCGAGAAGACGCAGTGCGGGTCATCCAGACTCTTGGCGACACGCGGTTTGCCCTTCGCGTCCAGCTGGTATCCCCAGGTCTTCGTGTCGTACTTGTGGTGCTCGGCGTCGTACCCGCTGAAGACTCCATCCTTGAAGTCGAACGCTTCGTCGCCGAGGAAAAGAGCGTTCGTGTGGGTGACGACGTAATCCTCGTCGTACAGCTTGTTCACGATGATGTGGTTGATCATCGTGTTCTGGAACGCGGCATCGGTGCCGGGGCGGATGCGCGCGTACACGTCGGCGGCCGACGAGGTGCGGGTGTAGCGCGGATCGACGTGGATGATCTTCGCCCCGTTTTCCTGTGCCTTCCGAATCCACTTGAAGGCCATGGGGTGGTTCTCGGCGACGTTGCTGCCTTCCACGAGGATCGTCTTGCAGTTCTGCAAGTCCACCCAGTGGTTGGTCATCGCACCTCTTCCGAACGAGGCCCCCAGACCGGGGACCGTGGGGCTATGTCAAAGCCTGGCCTGATGCTCGACGTACGATAAGCCGAGCAGCCGGGCCGCCTTCTGGAAGAGGTAACACTCTTCGTTCGTGTTCTGCGCGCCCCCCATGAAGCCGATCGCGTCTGTCCGGTTGACCGGCACTTCCTTGTCGCCGACCTTCTCGGTGGCGATCCACGTCGCGTCGCGCGTCTTCCGGATTTTCTGCGCGACCCGAGCGATCGCGTCATCCCAGGAGATATCTTCCCAGTGGTCGCTGCCGGGGGCGCGATAGCGCGGCGTCGTGAGCCGGCTGGGGGAGGCGTGCGTCGCAAACATCGAAATGCCTTTGACGCACAACGACCCGCGATTCACGATGTGGTCGTAATCGCCCTCCATCGCGACGAGCTTGCCGTCGCGAACGGCGGCGATCATGCCGCATCCGCATGAGCAGAAGTTGCAGGAGGTGGTGAACTCGTTGACGTTCGCGAGCTTCGATTCGCGCGTTGCGGCTCGCACCGCCGCGACATCGAGGACGCCTCCGAGCGCGAGGCCGACGCCGCCACCCAGCGCGGTCTTCAACCACTCCCGTCGGTTGATAGGTGTCGAGCGATCCATGACGTTCACCCTTTCAATGAAGTGGTGCGCCGGGCGGATGGAGCTTGGCCGATGATAGCAAACGGCTGAGGCAATCGCCATGACGCGCGAGGCGATCCGGAGGCTCCGACATTTCGGAGCAGTGGAAGCACGAACTTTCCGTGCCTCGCCGGGACACGCTTGTGTATGATCCCACCGCCGCCGCGTGAGGAATCTTCGCGGGCGGCGCGTTGGAGAGATCGGAGTCATCATGTCCTGGGTCGGCGCTCTCGTCGTCGCACTCGTCTCCAGCCGGCTGACGGCGGGACCGGCGGTTCAAGACAAGCAGCCGACGCTCAGAATCTACGGCTTCGCTCAAGCTGACGCGATCGCCGACTTCAAACAGAACAAGCCGACTGCGTTCGACATCGCCCGCCCGTCGACGCTGCCGAACGTGCCCAAGCAGTTCGGCGAGGACGGCCGGTTTTACCTGACCGCCAGGCAGAGCCGGTTCGGAGTCCAGGGCACGCTGCCGACGTCGAACGGGGACGTTACCTCGGTCTTCGAGGTCGACATGTTTGGCGTCGGCGCAGACGCTGGCCAGACCACGATCCGTCTCCGTCTCGCGTACGGCCAGTGGAAGCAACTGGGCGCGGGCCAGGCCAACAGTCAGTTCATGGACGGAGACGTCTTTCCCGACATCTTGTATTACTGGTCGCCGAACGGCATGCTCCTGCTCCGCAACCCGCAGGTGTTCTGGCAGCCGTATGCCAAGGGCAAGTCGAACCTGACGATCGCGATTGAAAAGCCGGGGGCCGCCGGGGATGCCGGTGCCTACGCCGATCACGTCGAGCTGCCCAGTGTCGATCTCCGCTTTCCTATGCCCGATGTGACCGGCCACTATCGCCTCGGCGGCGATTGGGGCTACGTCCAGGCGGGCGGCGTGCTTCGCTATATCGCGTACGACGACAATACGCCAAGCGACCCGCTCAATCTCAGCGGCCACGTCTGGGGGTGGGGCGTCAGCCTCAGCTCGAACCTCAAGGCGTCCGCCCACGACACGCTGCGTCTTCAAACAGTGTTCGGAGCCGGAATCGGAAACTACCTCAACGACGCGCCAATCGACGTGGCGGCCAAGGCCAACCCCGGCGATCAAACCAGGCCCATCGTCGGCGAGGCAATCCCGGTCGTCACCGTCGTCGCGTACCTCGATCACAAGTGGACAGACCGGTGGTCCACATCAGCGGGCTATTCGAGCGTGAACGAGTCGAACAGCGACGGCCAACTACCCACGGCGTTCAAAGCGGGTCAGTACGCCAGCGCCAATCTGCTGTGCAGACCGGTCGCCAACCTTGTCGCCGGCGGAGAATTCCAATGGGCCCGCCGCGAGAACAACTCCGACGGATTCTCGGTCAACGACTACCGTCTGTTGTTCTCGTTCAAGTACAGCTTCGATCATCGCCTCGGCGGACCATAAGTCCGTCGTGCCCGCGATCGGGCGCGCGCGTACTACAATGCCCCGATGAATCAGTCTCCCCTCCAGTATCGGCTCGGCGTGTTGGTGCTCCTTGCAAGCCTCGGTGGAACAGACCCGGTGTGGTCGCAAACGCGGTCGCTGCCCGACGCACCGGGGACGTGGAAACCATGGAAGCCTCTTTCGACCAACACCGGTGCGAGTGGAGCGAAGGAACAGGCGGCGACACCGGCGCTTGTGAAAGCGTTTGAAAGCGAATTGCTTGCGCTCAATGCCATCCTGCGCCGCGCAACAGGAGTGGCGTCCCCGGTAGGATTCAGCGTCGAAACCTGGGGCTCGCTGGCCGGATACCACATGTCCGAGCACGCGTCCGGTCAGCCCGCCGCCGGCAAATTGCCGATCGCTGGGGGATTCACGTTCGGCGCGTTCCCCATCTTCGAGTACCAGAAAAACGGCAAGACCGTCCGTGAGGACACCGGAGAAACGGCGCTTCAGCAGTTTCTGATCAATCAGATCGACAGTTCACTCTTCAACAAGGGCGTGGCGGACTGGGGCTCGCTTGACACCGATGCGTTTCAGAAGCCGATGCCTCAGGGCGAAATTGCGGGCTTGCCTCGTTACGACGACGGTCTGGTCATCGCCCGGGATCCGGCAGCGCTGTGGACGCCATTGCCGCAACGAGACGCGCTTGGCCTGGTAGGGAAGGCACGACAAATCGTGGTGCAAGGGTTCGAAGACAGCCTGTCGACCTACGCGGCTCGACTGGCGGTCGTCCGCGACCCCGCGTATCGCGCGCAGCGCGTGAAGGAGGCGCAGGAGGCCGCCGCCCTTTCGAAGATGCCGAATCCGCAGGCCTTCATCAAACAGGTCGAGGATTCCATCAGCATCGAGGAGGCGTCCCTGGTGAAGGAACTGAGCCCGGCCACCGGAACCGGCAAGAGCCTGGCGGACGCCAAGCGCGCACTGAGCGAGGTCACCGACTGGATCGCACAGCTCTCGCCGGCGGAGCTGGCGGCGCCCTCATGCTATGCGGAGAAGGGCACGACGCTTCGGGCCAGATTCACGACGGTGGCCTCGGCCGGCTGCCGACCCCTCGTGCGGCCCAACTACGGATACTTCAACGTCGCACTACCGCGGTCGGCACCGCAGGTGCTCATCATCACGGGCGTCAAGCGCTGCTTCGACACCGCCGACAAGTACAACCTCGACGCCAATTCCCCAAGTCCTTCGGGGTGTCGCGCCAATCGCGCGTTGGTCGAGACGATGGACAAGGACGCGATCCGCGCCTGGTTGCACTGATCAGCGCCTCGCCAGTGCCGCGCGCCGCTTCATTCATCGCGCAACGCAATCAGCGGATCGATCCGGGACGCACGACGGGCCGGGAGATAGCTGGCGAGGAGCGCCACGGCGATCAGCACGAATGACACCGCCGCGTACACGGCGGGATCCGTCGGCTGGACATTGAAGAGCAGGCTCGTCACGGAAGTGCTGAGGAGTGCGGCGCCGATCAAACCCAGCACGACGCCGATCCCGCCTTTCCAGAGCCCCTGTCGCAGGATTAGACCGGCGATCTGTCCACGCGACGCTCCGATGGCGCTGCGCATGCCAATCTCACGCGTCCGCTGTGAGACGTCGTAGGCCAGCACGCCGTAAATGCCGAGGGCCGACAGGAACAATGCCAGGATGGCAAACGCCGCGAGCAGCAACATCACAGCACGACGGTTGTCGAAGGACGAGTCCACCGCTTCCTGCAGAGCGCCGGCCTCGAACAGTGGCAGCGCAGGATCGATGGCGCGCACTTTGTTGCGCAAGGCCGAGACCACGTCGGCCGCCGGCCGCGTGGTTCGCAGGAACAGCGTCATGCCGGCTGGCCGTCCTCCCTGCATGACTTGGTAGATGAAAGGATTCCCGCTTTTTTCTTCGACGCCGTTGTGGGGCACGTCTTTCACGACGCCGATGATCACCGACCAGTCTTCAGGTTTGTCCGGCCTGCCGCCAAAGCTGAACCGTCCACCAATCGCCGAGCCCTTGGGGAAGAACTTCCGCGCGAAGCTCTGATCGACGACGAAGAGGCGCCGGTCGGGCGCCAGATCGGCGTCCTCGTAGAAGCGACCGTCCACCAGCTTCAGCCCCAGCGTATCGAGGTATCCCGGCGTCACGATCACCCGGTAGGCGCCAGGCTGGGGCGAGCCCGGTGGCAGCGTGTCCGTCTCCAGGGTGAACGCGTTGATCGGCAGTCCTCCCTGGAACGGTGTGGAGAAGGACAGCGCCACGGATGTCACGCCCGGAATCTCTCGCATCGCCTGGAGGAGGCGTTCGCGAATCTTGTTGGCCGCGTCGTCGCTGGCACGATGTTCCCGCGTCAATGCAATGCGCGCGGTGACCACGTTCGTCTCATCGAGTCCGGTATCCACGCGCAAGGCCTCGGCGAAGCTGTGGATGAGCAGGCCGGCGCCGGTCAGCAGGATCAACGCCACCGCAACCTGGGCGATGACGAGGACGCCGCTCAAGGCCCGCACGCCGCGGCCCGACGACGCGCCACGCGAATTGCTCTGAATCACCGCCGCCAGGTTCGTGCGCAGGATGTGAAATACGGAAATCAGACCGATGAGCAGGCCAACCACGACGGTGAGCGCCACGGCAAATCCGAGCACGCGCCAGTCGAGCGATGCGGGCAGCGACTGGGGTAGCATCTTTGCCAGGTAGAAGTTCGTGATCCGCAGCGCAGCCCAGGCCACTCCCAGACCCATGACCGCGCCGAGGGCAGTCAACAACAGACTTTCGAGCAGGAGCTGCCGGCCAATCATCGCCCGCCCGGCCCCGAGCGCGGATCGAATGGCCAGCTCAGACTGACGGGCGTTGGAACGCACGAGCTGAAGATTCGCCACGTTCACGCAGCCGATGAGCAGCACGAACGCGACTCCGCCCTGCAGCATCAGCAGCGTCGACCGCACCGGCTGAACGCGCTGCTCCTGCACGCCGCCGACGTTCATCGTCATGCCGGAGCGCTCGACGAAATCCTTCAATGGCGGCGGTCCCGCGTCGACGTAGCGCTTCTCGAGGATCTTGGCCTCGGCGTTCGCCTGGCCGGTGGTGATGCCCGGCTTCAGGCGTCCGAACAGCTGAATGCCCACGCCGTATCGGCCCTGTGGATTTTCGGCGGCCGGAGCCCAGCTCAACGGCAGGACGAACTTCATCCTCGCGTCAAATGCTTCCAAGACCCGCGGCGCCACACCGATGATCTTGTAAGCCTCGTCGTCGATCCGCATCTCCTTGCCGAGGACCTCTGGACTTTCCTGATACTGCGTCTGCCAGTAGGACTGCGTGAGGACGACGACCTTGTCGGCGCCCGGCCGGTCCTGGTCTCTTGAAAAGAAGGTGCCGATCAGGGGCTGGATCCGCAGGATGTTGAAGATTTCTGCGGTCGCGCGGACGCCCGGAATACGGACGACGGAGTCCTCTTGTCCGACCAGGCTGTACAAGAACGCCCACAAGGCCAGGCTCTCGTAGGAGGTCGCGTTCTGCGAGTAGTCGAGGTAGAACGGGACGTTGGCCGGCATGTGGTTCAGGCCGGCTTTCACTGCGGACGAGTACAGTTCGACAATCCGCTCCGGCTCCTGATACGGCAGCGGCTTCAACATCAGTGAATAGACCGAAGAGAAGATCGCCGTTGTCGCGCCGATGCACAGTGCCAGCGTGACGAGCGTGGTGGCGGTGATGCGCTTGGACTTCCAGAGCAGACGAAATGCGTGACGAAGATCCGTGGTCATCTGGAAGCCCTCGAGTGTGATGGAACAGACGGGAACGGGATGGTAACTGTTCCTGCGGCCTCGGTCCAGGAAATGGGGCAGGTGCGCCCAGTGTTTCGATCCTGCTGCGGTATGCGTCGAGTAAACTTACGCCCGCATGACGTCGAGCGCTCCCCAGAGCCCCGCCAGGATTTGCCGGTGATCGGCAGATCTCTCGGTTCGTACCAAGTCCTGGCCAAACTCGGCGAAGGCGGCACGGGCGCCGTGTACCGGGCGCGGGATGCGCGACTCGACCGCGAGGTCGCGATCAAAGTCCTCGCCGACGCGCTGACCAGAGACGAAGTGTCGATGGCGCGGTTCGAGCGCGAGGCGGTGAGCGTCGCGAAGCTCTCGCATCCGAATATCCTCTCCATCTTCGAGTTCGGCCACGACGCCGGCACCGCGTTCGTTGTCATGGAGCTCGTCGACGGCGAGACGTTGCGCGCTCGCCTCGAGGGCGGACCCATTCCGGCTCGCAAGGCCATCGCGTACGCGCTGCAGATCGCCAAGGGTCTGGGCGCCGCGCACGCACGCGGCATCGTGCATCGGGATCTCAAGCCCGAAAACCTGATGATCACGCGCGATGACCACGTGAAGATTCTCGACTTTGGTCTGGCGAAGACGATCACTGCGCGAACGGACGGCTCGCAGAGAGCCGCCCGACCTCGATCGCGCGAAGCTCGCGATTCCACCAGGTCTCGATCGCATCGTCCGCCGCTGTCTCGAGAAGAGCGCGGATCGGCGTTTTCAATCCGCGAGCGATCTCGCGTTCGCCCTTGAAAACCTGACGGACGCGACATCGGGATCGACGAGTGGCGTGGCCGCGCTGGCGAGCGCCATCGCCACGCGCGGGCGCTGCGCGACGATCCCGTGGCTAGTCGCTGTCGCGGCGACGATCGCCGCCGTGACCTTCGGCGTCGCGCGGTTCACCCGGCCGGTGACTGAAGCGCCCGTCGTCAAGTCGTCCATTCTGCCGCCACCGAACGTCGCCTTCGACTTCGACGTCACCGTCGGGCCGGCCGCATCCTTGCGCTCGTCACGTCCGAGGCGCGCGCCGCCCATCCGCTGACGCTCGTGCAGAACTGGACGAGCGCCATCGAATCCCGGTGAGGGACGAGCGCTACTTCTTGACCCGCACGTTGGCCAGCATCACCGCGGTCGAGCCGTAGTCTTCCGTCTGGAGCGCGCCGGTGTCGTTGACCTTCACCTTGGCGGCGGGCGCGAGCTCGCCCGATCCGTCGCCGGTGTTCTTGACCTCGAGCGTGGCGAGCGCGAGATCGAATCCGGTCTTCGGCTGTGCCTTGGGCAGCCCTGCACCGAGATTCACGATCGGCGCCGGCGCGATCACCGTCACCAGCCGTCCGTCCGTGGTCGGGCGGACGTACGCGTACTTCAGGGTGGTGCGAACCCCGCCCACCTCGATGTAGCCGGCGTCAGGCATCGCCTTGAGCGCCTGCACGACGCCCGCGGTGCCGCTCTTCTTCAGTGCGTCGACGATCGTCGTCCGTTCCGCCTCACTCGTCGGCCTGGAGACAACGACGGTCACCGGTGCCGTAGCACTCACGCCGCCTGGCGTCTTGAGAGACGCCGTGGCCACAAAGGTCTCCCCTTGTGCGACGACGGGCGAGGCAAACGGCCCCCCGCCGACGAGTAGACCAACGACGACCGCGGACCAGAGAACGTGGCTCGTGCAGCGCATAGACTCATCCTTTCAGAAAAATGTCCACCGAGCGCAATGTGATCGTCATCGCTCTGCGGGGTTCCACACCGTGATTTTGTGCCTGGCGTTGATGTCGCGCGATTATAACGCGCCGGCGACGATGGTGAAATCGCCCTCCGGCGGGGCTACTGGTCGTCGCCGATAACCTGCCTCAAGACAGCCCCGACGTCCCCTTCGATTTTCAGTTCGGCGAACTCATCGCCGCGCGTGCGGCCGCGGTTGACGATGGCGATGGGCAGGCCCGCTTCGTGTGCCTGGCGCACGAAGCGGAAGCCGGAAAAGACCATCAGCGACGAGCCCGCGACGAGCAGCGCGCCGGCGCGAACGAGCGCTTCGCGCGCATCTTCGTAGCGCGCCAGCGGGACGTTCTCGCCGAAGAAGACGACATCCGGCTTGAGCAACCCACCGCACGACTTGCAGTGCGGCGCCTGGAACGACTCGACGAAGGCGGCCTCGATGTCGGCATCGCCGTCGGGCGCCGGCAAGGCCGCGGCGTCCCATCCCGCGTTCGACGCGGCCATCGCGTCCTGCGCCGCCGCGCGCGACATTCGCATGCCGCAACCCAGGCAGATGACCTCGTCGAGGCGGCCGTGGAGATCGATCACCGCTCGGCTGCCCGCGCGCTGGTGCAGGCCGTCGACGTTTTGGGTCACGAGCTGCGCGAGGGACCCGGCGCGCTCCCACGCGGCAAGGGCGTGATGCGCGGCACTGGGCTGGGCGGCTGTGAAGCGGGGCCACCCGGCATATGCGCGCGCCCAGTAACGGCGGTAGGTCGCGTCCTGAGTGCGGAACGCCTGAATCATGACCGGCGGCCGGCGTTTCCATTCGCCGTGTTCATCGCGGTAGTCGGGGATCCCGGACGCGGTGCTGCAGCCGGCACCGGTCAGCACGAAGACCCGGCGACGGTCCGCGATCCAGCGGTGCAGGTCGTCGGCCTTTGTTGAGCGCTCGCTACGCTCGCAACTCCGGCGGGACATGTCCTGGGCGGGCATCGGGCGATCGTACATCGCGGGAACGCCTCGAAGGCTGACAACTCCGAGTCGAACTCGCCTGCGCCTATGCTACCTTCCAGCCGGATCAAGAGGCCCAGATGAAACCGAAACTGACCCTCGCGTTGACGGCGGCCCTGACGACGATTGTCGGCGCGGGATTGGCGATGGCTATCCAGGCTGGAGCGGGGCGCAGCGCGGCGCCGCCACGGCCGAAAGGCCCGTGTGACATCTACGCCGCCGCCGGCGACCCATGCGCCGCCGCGCACAGCACGACGCGCGCGCTCTACGCAGCCTACAACGGCTCGCTTTACCAGGTGCTGCGACAGTCCGACGGCAAGACGCTCGACATTGCCGTCATCTCAACCGCGATCGACGGCGGTGGATACGCCAACGCCGCCGCGCAGGACACGTTCTGCGCCAACACGTATTGCTTCATTTCGAAGATCTACGACCAGTCCGGCAACCACAACGACCTGACCCAGGCGCCGCGCGGCGGATTCAGCGGCACGGCCATGGGCGGCTTCAACAATCTTCCGATCGCCGACATGGCGCCCGTCACGATCATGGGCCACAAGGTCTACGGTGTCTTCATCGAGCCGGGCATGGGCCTCCGCGACGACGACCCGAAGGGCACCGCCGTCGACGACCAGGCGGAGGGACAGTACTGGGTGATCAACGGCCTGCACTACAACTCCGGCTGCTGCTTGGACTACGGCAACGCCGAGACCGACAGCCGTGACGACGGCAACGGCACGATGGAAACGACGTACTACGGCAATGCGACAGGCTGGTACCACGGGAATCCTCCCGGGCCATGGGTCATGACGGACCAGGAGAACAACCTCGTCGGGTGCGTCAACAACGACGCGTCCAAACTGTGCGCCGACCTGCCAAGCATCACCTGGCGATTCGTGACCGCGATGGCCAAGGGCGAGCCCCACCACTGGACCTCGCTCGGCGGCGACGCGCAGCAAGGTCTGCTGAAGGTCATGTTCGACGGACCGCGCATCAACGCCACCTACGATCCGATGCGCAAGCAGGGCGCGATCCTGCTGGGCAACGGCGGCGACAACAGCGTCGGATCGCAAGGCACGTTCTACGAAGGCGCGATGACGGCCGCGGGCACGTTTCCGACCGACGCGACCGATCAGCTGATTCAAGCGAACGTCGTCGCGGCAAAATACGACGCCGCGCGCGTGAGTCTCGCGCCCGCCGTCGCAGAAGCCGCCGCCTCCGCCCAGGCTTCGGCGGACAGGCGCTCGAACCTGCAGACGTTCTCGCCCGGATCGTCGCGGGATATGACGGTGACGTTCACGAACACGACCGGCGCGGTCGTGTCGGGCATCGAGCTGAGCCTCACCGTGCCGGCGCGCTGGACGTCGGTCGGCCGCGGGACATCATCTCTCGGTTCTGTTGCGCCGGGTTCGAGCGTGAGCGCGACATTCACGGTGACGAGTGGGCCCGCGGCCTGGAACGGCGACATCGTGGCGAGCGCTCGGTGGACGGACTTGCCCGCCGACGCTTCAGCGAAGGCGGGCGCAACTCATTCCGAGACCGCGGCAGAGAAGGCACGCAACGCGAGCCCGATCAAGATCAATGAGTTCCAGATCGCCTCGGGCGCTCCAGCCAACGCGACCAACTCGTTCATCGAGCTCTATAACGCGGGCAACGCGTCCCTCGACATCTCCAACTGGACGCTCACCGAGCACGCGATCCAGCAAGCCATTTTCTCAACGGTGAAAATTCCCGCCGGGACCAAACTCGCGGCCGGCGGCTTTTACCTGCTCGGCCTCTCCAACTCGGGACTCGCGGCGGCGGCGGGCAAGGGTGAGACCACAGTTCACGTGAGATCCACGACGGGCATGACCGTCGGCGATTCGATCGTCATCGACACCGGTAACAGCTCCGAGACGCGGACGATCGCCAGCATTGGAACGCCCGCCGCGATCAGCACGACGGCATGGCAACCGTTGCCGGATGGCCCGGTGATCACGATCCCCG
Source organism: uncultured Acidobacteriota bacterium (assembly GCA_963704575.1). Lineage (GTDB taxonomy): Bacteria > Acidobacteriota > Vicinamibacteria > Vicinamibacterales > SCN-69-37 > DATEGZ01. The sequence continues at coordinate 82,176 of OY969918.1, forward strand.
TCGGCTCGACCAACGTGCCGGTCACGAGCGTGGCTGGATTCGTGGTCGGAGAAAAGATCGCTCTCGGCCATGGCGCCACGTTTCCCGTCGTCGCCAGAACGATCGAGAAGTTCGAAGTCGCGACGGTGACAGCCATTGGCAAGCCCGGCACGCAGGGCCGTCTCGCCGCTTCGGCGCCGGCCGGCTCGAACGTTCTCAAGGTGGGGAATGTCGATAACATCCTGGCCGGCGACAAGATCAGGTTGGATATCGCCAGCGTCGGCCATGGCGTCGAGTGGGTGACGGTCACCGCAGTAGGCTCGGCTGGTCCCAACGGGACGGGGCTGGCGCTCGCGGAGAAGTTGAAGTTCGACCACGCTTCCAACATGCCCTTCAGCGATCGCGGGACCGGAATCAGTTTCTCGCCCGCGACGGCTTTTCCGCACTCGAGCAACGAGCCCGTCCAGGCGCTCGGCTCCGGCATCACGGTCGATCGTGCTTTGCTGAACGATCACGCGATCGACGCCGTCGTGCGCGACGAGAAAGCCACGACCGCGGGCTATCAAGGAGCGACGTCGCCCGCCTCCGCTGACCTGTCCGCCGTAGCCTTGGCGAAGGCGGAAGCTACGGCACGACAAGCGCCCAACCTGTGGTTTGGCGGTCCTGCATTTTCGCCAACGGCCGGCAGCATGGTGCTCCGCGACGCCGGCGGGCTCGTCGTTGACAGCTTGAACTACGGCGGCCTCGTCGATCCGTGGGCGGCCGAAGGGTATCAAGCCACATCAGGAGCAGGGCAGGGCGGATGCCGCGCGCCGGTGCCGGGCGTGGGCGGCCGCGGCGGGCAGGGCGGTGGCGGCGTCAATCGAAGCGCGGGCCGCTTTCCCGACGGAGCTGATGCGGACAGCAACTGCACGGATTTCCTGACGCAAATCGCGACGACGATGCCGGCCGCGTCGGCGGCGGGTGCGACCAATATCAAGGTGGCCAGCGTGACCGACTTCGCCGCCGGTCAGACGGTCATCGTCGACACGGGCGCGGACGCCGAGGCCGCCGTCATCGCGGCCGTAGGCACGGCCGGCGCGACCACGATGGGGGCCGACGCCGCAGCGGGCGCGACGGTGATCACCGTCGCAAGTGTGATCGGTTTCGGGGCCGGCCAGACCATCGCGATCGGCAGCGGCTCGAATGCGGAGACGGCCGTGGTCGCCTCGAGTGCGGGAGGCCGAGGTGGCGCGCCAGCCGCGGCCACGATTACCGTCGTCGCCCCGCTCACATTCGCGCACGCGGCTGGAACGCAGGTCTCAGGCAGCGGCATTACGCTCACGAGGCCATTGACACGCGGGCATGCTACTGGGTCCCCTCTGGCGACGAGCACGCCGACGCCCGGGGCGCCGAACAAGTACTACCGGATCAACGGCGGGCGCTGACGGCCTGCTCTGGAGCACGGTCCGCGAAGGCTCTCCTTCACTCCAGTCGCAACGCCTTCACCGGATCAATCCTCGTCGCCCGCCGCGCCGGGAACCACGACGCGCAGGCGGCAACAAGCAAGAGCGTTCCCGACACGGCCAGATAGAACAGCGGGTTTGCCGGATTGACCTCGAACAGCGCCTGCTGCATCAGCTTTGACACCGCAAATCCACCGGCGACGCCGATCACGATGCCCACCAGCGTGAGGCGAGAGCTGTGGCCGAGGACCATGCGTATGACCATGGCGGGGGTCGCGCCGAGCGCCATGCGAATGCCGATCTCACTCGTCCGAAACGTGACGAGATGCGCCATCACGCTGTATACGCCCAGGCTGGCGAGCAAGAGCGCGAGCGCGGCAAACGACGCCAGCAACACGAGTGCGAGCCCGCGATCCGCGACGGTCTGCGCGATCGACGTCGTAAGCGCCTGCGGCTGCAGCAACGGCAGGTCCGGGTCCACGGACCGCAGCACGTCGCGTACGAGCGGCCCGACCGCAACGGGATTGCCGTTCGTCCGCACCAGCACATTGGTAAATGTCTCAGGCCGCTGCAGGGCGGGCAGGAAGTAGTCGGCCTCCGGCGGTGTGTTGAGCGTCGTGCTGCGCACGTCCGCCACGACACCCACCACTTGCGACGGCAACTGACCCATGCCCGTGATCAACGTCCGGCCGATCGGATCCGCGCCAGAGAAGAGCCGTCGCGCGAACGTCTCGTTGACGATCACCACGTGCGGCACATGAGCCGAGTCGCGTTCGTCGAAGTCCCGCCCAGCGCGAATCGGAATACCCAGTGTCTGAAAATAACGCGGCGAGACAAGATGGCGATTGGCATTCGGCCGTTCGCTCAGCGGCGGTACCGATGTCCCCTGCACGGCGACAGGCGCAGGCGACTGATTGCCGGTCAGCGGGACGCGATCCGTGAGTGCCGCAGACGAGATCCCCGGCAGCGCCGAGAGGCGCCGATAGAAGTTCTCGTAAAACGCAACGAGCTTTTCACGGTTGTAGCGCTGCGGCGGCAGGACGAGTTGGGCAGTGAAGATGCCATCAGGTTTGAACCCTGGGTCCACGCGCTGGAGCCGCGCGAAGCTCATCAAGAGCAAACTCGCGCCGACGAGCAACACGACGGAGAGCGAGACTTCGGCGACGAGCAGACTCGCGCGCAGGCGCTGACCGGTACCCGTGGATCCGCGGCTCGCTTCCTTGAGCGTCTCGATCACGTTGACGGAAGACGCCTGCAGCGCGGGCAACAGACCGATCGCGATTCCGGTGACGACGGTGACGACGACGGTGAAGGCGAGTGCCGTCGGATCGAGCCCGATATCGACCGCGCGCCGAATGAGGTCGGCGCCGGCTGTCACGATGAGCCTTAAAGCAAACGACGCGAGCAGCAGGCCGAGCGCGCCGCCGAGCACAGCCACGAGCAGGCTCTCCGTCACGAGTTGCAGCACCACGTCGAGCCGGCTCGCGCCGAGTGCGAAACGTGCGGCAATTTCTTTGCGACGCGCCGCGAACCGCGCGAGCAGCAGATTCGCGATATTCGCGCACGCGATGAGCAGCACGCAGCCGACCGCGGCGAAGAGCATCACGTAACTCCGACGCTGCTGGCCGACCGCATCCTCGAGCAGCGGCACGACCTCGATCTGCGACGGCGCGTCCACGTTGTTCGCGTGCGCCTGGCGATAGCCCGCCGCGACGACATTCATGGCTTCACGCGCCTGCTCGAGCGACACACCAGGTCGAAGCCGCGCAATCGCCTGGAAGAAAAAGCCGCCGCCATTCAATTGCGACGGAACGAGAAACGGCACCTCGGCCGGTCGCGGCACCCAGACCTGGACCTGGTTGAACGGAAATGACGTGGCCGCGTCCGACAACACCCCGATGATCGTGTACGGCTGGCCGTCGAGCGTGATCGCCTGGCCGAGCGCAGACGACTGACCGTTGAACATGCGCTGCCAGAAAGGCTGACTCAGGAGGACGACGGCTTCGCCGCCCGGCCGGTCCTCGTCCGCGGAGAAGTTGCGGCCGATCTTCGGCTCGAGCCCAAGCGCCGGCAGCATCGCCGCGGACGCCTGGAGCCCGATCACCTGCTCGGGATCTCCGCGGCCCGTCAAGGTGAACGCATTGAAGACGGAGAGCGCGAGGTCGCTGAACACGTTCTGCCGCTGCTGGACCTCGAGAAAGCGCGAATACGAAAAGCCGACGCGCGTCAGGTCCTGCGCCGTGTTGGTCGAACTCAGGCGGACCAGGCGATCGGGCTCGTGATACGCCAGCGGCCGCAGGAACACCGAGTTGACCACGCTGAAGAGCGCGACATTCGCACCGATTCCAAGCGCGAGTCCCAGGACGGCCGTGGCCGTGAAGCCGGGCGACTTGCGCAGTTGACGGGCGGCATAGCGCAACCTGAAGAGCATGACTAACGATAGTCGATCGGACGAAGCAGTCCTGCTTGAGGATGACCGCCGGCTCGACGCTGAGCACACGCCGCACGGGAATGAATGTCGCGAGGAGGGCCAGAGCAATCGGGCCGCCGTCTCGTTGACGATCGCCTCGGCGGCGTCCGCTCGATCCGTTTTATCGCGCACGGCGGCGAAGTGTCCACAGTCGCGCTAGAATCGCCGCCTTATGGTCAACGTCACGATCCTCGGCGACCGAGTGGTGTTCGAAGTCGAAGGCATGGACAGGGTGTGGGCTCTGCGGAGCAGGCTCGAAATCCCGCTGTCACACATCACAAGCGTCGAGAGCAATCCTGACGAGGTTGGGCGGTGGTGGCACGGCTGGAAGCTGCTCGGGGCAGAGGTGCCGGGCGTGTTCGCCGCGGGAACGTTCTACTACCACGGCGAGCTGGTCTTCTGGGACATCCGCGATCCGGCCAGCACGATCGTCGTCTCCCTCAATCACGAACGCTACAAGAAGCTCATTCTCGAAGTCGCCGATCCTCAGGAGGTTGCGCAGCGGGTGCAGGCGGCGCTGGGGCACTCGTCGCCCTATCCCGGCTGAAACTCTTTGACGCCCGCCTGCCAGAGCATGAATGCGAACTGGTCCGCGAAGTTCCTGAACGTCACGATCTTCTCTTCGGTGAAGTGGCCGTTGTCGTAGTTGATCTTGAGCAGCGCGGGCTTTCCGGAAGTGCTCGCCGCCTGCATCGCCGCGACGAACTTGCCCGGCTGCCACGGCACGACGCGCGGATCGTTCCAGCCGGCCACGCCGAGGACCGCGGGATATTTCACGCCCGGCTCCACGTGCTGCACGCCGTCCATTTCGTAGAGGGCCCTGGCCTCAGTCTCGTCCTTCACGGTCCCGAACTCAGGTGTATTGACCGGCCCATTCGGGCTGAACTCAGTGCGCATCGCGTTCGCCACGCCGACATTGCAGACCGCCGCGGCGAAAAGATCCGGTCGCTCTGTGATGGCGCGGCTGATGAGGATGCCGCCCGCGCTCGTACCGGTGCCACTCAGCTTGCCGGGACTCGTGTAGCCCTTCTTGATCAGGTATTCGGCCGCTGAGATGAAATCCTTCCACGTGTTCGGCTTGGTCGTCTTGTACCCGGCTTTGTACCAGGCCTCGCCCTTCTCGCTGCCGCCGCGCACGTGCGCGTAGGCGACGACGACACCGTGCAACGCAATGGAGTGGCGCACGTCGAACGCAGGGTCGAGGCTGATGCCGTAAGCGCCATATCCCTCGAGAATCGCCGGCGCGCTCCCGTCGAGCTTCAGATCCTTTCGATGGATGATCGACAGCGGAATCATGGTCCCGTCATGCCCCGGCGCCTCGACTTCCTCGCTCACGAGGTTTTCGAATCCCGGGTACGTTACGGGCGTATTGAAGATGCTCTTCGTGAACGTGTCCTTGTCCGCGTCGTAGTCGTACAGCGTCGTTGGCTGAATCCACGAGGTCGCGAAGAGGATGCACTGGTTCGTCCGGAAGTCGGGACAGCTGATATCCAGCGTGCCCGCAGCCGGGAGCTTCACTTCGGACGCGCGGCCGGTATCGAGACCGAACTTCACCAGCCGGCCGCTGATGCCGTTTGAGTACACTATGAAGAGAAAGTCCCTGCTGTGCGCCAGGGACTGAATGGAATCCCGGGCTTCCGGCACGACGGTTTCGGCGGTCTTCCAGTCGGGATGCTCGACGAGCGTGCGGATGACCTTGTAGCGCGGCGCTCCTTCGTGGGTGACCGCGTAAATCGAGTCCTTGTGGAAGACGATGCCGCGGACCAGATTGTCTGACGGCTTCGCCAGGACCGACCATGTGAGCCGGCCGCCGGCGGTCATCTGCGACGTCGGCGCGTAGAACAGGCGCATCTCGTTCTGCACGGTGCTGACGTTGCCAATCACGTATGCCGGAAAGGACTCGTCGATGACCGCAGTCGGCATTTCTTTCGAGTCGATGCCAAGATCGGGATAACTCTCGTTACTGAAGAAATCGACGTCCGTGGCGATGTCCGCGCCGAGCCGATGCAGCCGCGTTTTTCGGTTTAGCTCGATCGCCGCGCTCTTGATGTCGGTCACCTTGCCGGCGTCGTACAAGAACGACTTGCTATCCATCGTCCAGCTGAGCGCGCCGTACGACGGGTAGATGTTTTCGGGCAGCAGCTCGCGCGTACTTACGTGGAGCGGCCGCAACTCGGAGTACTCGGCGCCCGCCGCGGAGAGCCCGAGTACCGACATGTTGGCCATCCGGGGACGGCAAGTAGCTGACGATGGTCGCCACATCGCCCGAGTTCGCCCCTTTTGGCGAAATGCCGGACGGATCGAACAGCAGATGCTCGGCGCCCTTCCAGCCGTCGCGGTAATAGAGCTTGCCGATGTTCTCGCCGCCCAAGGTCTTCTTGTAGAACACGCGGCCGCTCTCGTACGTGATCTCTCGGTAGCTGGCGGGCGTCAGCTTGTCGAGCGCCATCCACTCCTTGGCCAGCGCGTCGCGGGCCGGAATCCTGGTGAGGAGACCATCGGTTAGATCGGCCTGGGCCTTGAACCAGGCTTCGACGTCCTTGTCCTTCAGGTTTTCCAGCCAGCGGTACGGATCCCTGTACGTCTTGCCGAAGTACGTGTCCGACACGTCGACCGTTCTCGTGATTGGGTAAGTCCATTGGCTCATGGTCTGCGCGAACAGTGCAAGGACGCCGACGATCGTGAGGATCCTGTTCATGTCAACGTCTCCGCCGAACGTGAGTATGTCGGGGTGGCCATCAGCATCGTAACTCGGGTCTGCGATCGAGCATACTGACCGCATGATCGATGCGGCGCATGCATCCGCCATCCTCGTGCGGATCACACAGATTCCGATCTTCGAGACCCTGCGCATGAACCATGTCGTCCTCGACGCCGGCCAGTGCGAGCTGCATGTGCCGCGGCAGCGGATGTATGACGGCGTGTTCGAGTCGTTTCACGGCGGCATCCTGATGACCATCGCGGACTCGGCCGCCTGCTTCGCGGTGCTGACGACGACACCGGCCGATCAGATCTTGACGACGACCGACATGAGCATTCGATTCCTGGCGCCGTGCCTGAGCGACGTGCAGGTCAAGGCGCGAGTGATCAAGCGCGGGCGCCTGATGTGTCCGGTGGCAGTGGACCTGCTCGACTCGGCGGGCAAGCTGGTCGCCGTGGCGCAGGTCAACTACATGTTGCTTGAGAGCATGCCCAGACGATGACGGGCTTTAGGAAGCTAGAGCCGCTTTCTGAACGTCTCCTGCCGCTTGGCCCACCCGTAGCCCTCGCGTCGGTAGAACAAGTGGGCGCGCTCGCGCGTCACGTTGGTGCGGACGGTGATCGCGTCGCAGCGACGTTCGCGCGCCCAGACCTCGCCGGCGCGCACGAGCGCGGCGCCGACGCCGCGCGATCGGCAGGCGTCGTCGACGATCAGGCCGCTGATCTCGGCGTGGCTGTCGGTTTCGACAGTGCGGAAGACGTAGAGACCAATCCAGCCGACGACTCGGCCGTCTAGCTCGGCGACGTAGAGACCGTATTCATCCGGATCGCGCATGCGATCGAGTCGCGCGCGCACCTCGCGCCCGCTGCCCGGTACCCGAGTTGACCCGCCAGCTCAGCGATCCGATCGTCGTCGTCCGGCTGGCGCGCGCGGATTCGCACGCCCGTGTCTGTGGCTCGCGTCGTCATAGTCGAAATTGCGGAAGGCGCCCTAGTCTAGGTTGAAAACGGCCATGAATTCGGCAATGGCGGGGAGGTTTGTCGCCGCTAGGGAAGCTTTATGAGCTCTCAGAGGGCCTCGCGACCAAGAACTGCCCCGACACTCGTCCCCGGCCTCCAGGGCCAACCGGCCGAGACGCCTCGATCCGACCTGCGCCTGGTGTCCCGCGGGCTGTCGAGAAGACGGCGCATCCAGCTTCCACACCTCGAACGATCGGTGCCGCTTGTGCCCACAGCGCGTCGCACTTTTACTCTGACCGAACCCAGAACGACGCGGCACGCCTCTTGCTGATTTGCCCAGTTGAGAGTTGGAACATGCGTCGCTGTGTGCGTTTGGCGGTTACTTGCAGGACTTTCGCTTTCGGCGTGCTCGTCACAGCGCTCGTCAGCGCCGGATGCGGATCGAGCACGAGTCCGACGACGCCATCGTCTGGAACCGGTACCGCGGACAATCCGATCACCGTTTTCATCACTAACAGCGTGTACTCGCCAAATCCGATCACGGTCCGCGTCGGCCAGTACGTCAACTTCAAAAACAACGACGCCATTGTCCACTCGGCGACGTTCGACAACGGCGCGTATGAGTCGGGCGACATTCCAGCCTTCAGTGCTCATGACGTACCCGTCCAGCTGCTGTCCACTGGGACCTTTGCCTTCCATTGCCGACTTCACGGCGAGAGAGGCGCGATCATCGTCACTCAATAGCGACACGCGGCCGTCGAGCAACTTGCCTTCGGACTACTGCACAGTCGGTGAGCGAGCCGCTACCGAATCACTTGTGGCACCGCGCCGAGCGTCCAACCTTGTGTCTTTGCGATCGTGCCTTTTGTCGATCGGGTCATTCCGACGACGTTCAAAGTGACCGTGTAGTCGCCAAGGGGCATCAGCTGATCGAGCACACCGCCCGGCGGCGTGCCGGGGCCGCCGCCCGCGCCGCGGCCGCGCCCGCCGCCGACGCGCGTGTTCCAGAGCACCGTGTTGATGCCGGCGGCCGCGGGACCGTTCAGCCGCGCGACTTCCTGACCGCTGGCGTTGGCAATCGCGACCGTGGCACTCTGGGCCGCGGTCTTCACGTAGTAGCGAATCAGCATGCCGTTCGGCTCGTTCGGCGTCTGAAAGTTGCGTTGGCCGAACAGGTAGTCGTTCGCGCCGAACGACCACGTGACACGCTGAACCGTCGGCTTGATCGTGAAGAGATGTACATCCTCCGCGAGCACGGTGGGCGTCAGTTCTTCGAGCGCGCCGATGTTCGTGATGAAGATGCCGCGACCGTACGAGCCGAGAACAAGGTCGTGCTCGCGCGGATGCACGAGCAGATCGTGGATGGGCACGTTCGGGATGCTGTTGTTCATCTTCACCCAGTGCGCGCCCTGGTCGATCGTCACGAACACGCCTGTGTCGTTGCCGACAAACAGCAGGTCCGGATTCCGCTGATCCTCGTACAGGACGTTAATCGGCTGGTTGGGCAGGTTGCCGGCAATCGATGTCCACGCGGCGCCGTAGTCGTTGGTGCGGTACACGAACGGGCGGAAGTCGTCGAACTTGTAGCCGCTCTTCGAGACGTACGCGCGTCCAGCCACGTGGGACGACGCCGTGACGCGGCTGACGTACGCGTCAGGCCTGCCGCCGAGGGCGTCGATCTTCGGTGAAAGATCCGTCCACGTGCCACCGCCATTGCGCGTGAGCTGAACCTTGCCGTCGGCCGTGCCGGCCCAGATCACGCCGGCCGCCATCGGCGACTCAGAGACTGAGGAGATCGCAAACCACGGAATGCCGCCGGGCACTCCACCTTCCGATTCGGGCAGAATCTTGTCCGCCGGATGTGAGCTGAGGTCGGGACTGATCTCCGTCCAGTGATCGCCGCGGTCGGCCGACTTCAGCAGCATCTGCGCGCCTGCGTAGATGACGCGGCCGTCGTGCGGAGAAATCAGCATCGGCGGTTCCCAGAGGAAGCGATACGACGGTTGGCCGGCGGCTGGCCGGGGCTCGATGGGCGTCGTGTAGCCGAGCTGCTGATTCAGGCGCGCATGGCCACCGTACTCCCGCGTCGTGTACAGCCAGCGGCTGTCGTGCGGATCCGCAATCGTGAAGATACCGTCGCCGTTCCCGACGGCTAGCCACTCCTGCTCGCTCACGCGTCCGAGCGGACCGTTCGACGGGCCCTTCCAGTTCTCGTGATCCTGCAGGCCGGCGTAGATGTTGTACGGATCCTCCATGTCCACGTCGAGTGAGTACACGGATCCGAGCGGCATGTTCGACAAGGCGTCGCTCGTTCGGCCGCCGTCGTAGGAGATCGCGATGCCGCCGTCGCTGCCCTGAATCATGCGGTCGGAGTCCTGGGGATCGATCCAGAGTGTGCGCGTGTCGCCGAACATGCGCCGAAAGACCGCCGGCGCGTCCCACGTGCGGCCGCCGTCGATCGAGTGCCGGAAGCCGTCCTGCGTGACGAAGAGGTTCAGGTCGTTGTTCGGGTCCACGAAGATCTGGCTGAAGTAGTACGGTCCCTTCGGACTGACGTTGTAGCTGTCGGCGTTCATCTTGCGCCACGTCGCGCCGCCGTCGTCCGTGCGATAGACCTCGCCCCCGATCGTCGATTCGACGCCCGGGCGGGGCGTCTGCGTTCCGGTCGGGGGAGACCCGCTGCGCGGGTTCTCATTCTCGATGACGGCGTACAGGATCTCCGGATTCCTCAGATAGATGTCGAGGCCGATTCGTCCGATCCTGCCGGCCGGCAACCCGCCGCCAAGCTTCGTCCAGTGCTGGCCGGCGTCGGTGGTCTTGTAGATCGCCGTGCCGACGCCACCGTTGATGATTCGCCAGGGGAGCCGTTGCTTGTCGTACGTCGCGGCGTAGAGCACAGACGGATTCTTCGGGTTCATCACCAGATCGATCACGCCGACCTGGTCGTTCACGAAGAGGACCTTGTCCCAGCTCGTGCCGCCATTGGTCGTCTTGAACACGCCGCGTTCGGCGTTGTTCGAGTAAAGATGCCCCATGGCGGCGACATAGACGACGTTCGGATCCGTCGGATGCACGAGGACCCGCGCGATGTGCTGCGTGTCGCGGAGCCCCATGTTCTTCCACGTGTGCCCGGCATCCGTGGACTTGTAGACGCCGTCGCCCGCGTAGGAGCTGCGCGACGTGAACGCGTCACCAGTGCCGACCCAGACGATGTTCGAATTGGATGGCGCCACGGTAACGTCGCCGATCGACTGCGTCGACTCGCGGTCGAACAGCGGATCGAACGTCGTGCCGTTGTTCGTCGTCTTCCAGACGCCACCGATCCAGGGCGCGGTGTAGAACGTGTACAGGTGTTCTTTGAGCGGTGCCGCGGGCACGTCGATGGCCGCGATCCGCGCTTGCATGCGGAACGGTCCGGTGTTGCGATACGTGAAGGCGGAGAGGAGCGCCTCGTTGAACGCGGGCGCGCCGTCCTGAGCGCGGATGATCAACGCCGAGCCGACGCCAGTTGAAATCAACACGAGGAGGATGAGGCGGCGAATCATGAGGTCACCCGATCGCGGATTATATGTGCGGCGCGGGAGCATCGAGCGTTGCGTGCGCGGGCTGATCGCGACGCGTTAGCGGATGAGCCTCCGCAGATCCCGCCACCCGTAGGCCCCGTTGAACTGGCCCCGCTCGTCGAGCAGGCGGTCGCCGCCCATGCGGTCGTAGAATCCGAGCGTCGGGTTGCTCAGCTCAGCGAACAGGATGAACGAGTGGATGCCGCGATCGAGGAAGCGCCGCGCTGTCTCGGCCATCATTCGGCGGCCGAGCCCGAGACCGTGATATTCCCAGCGCAAGTAGATCTTGCTCAACTGGCCCTCGAACTCGCCCTCCTGCGGCTTGCCCCACGTGAACCCAATCAGCCTCCCGGTCCGGTCCTCGAGCACAAGCACGAAATCCCGACGGCGTTCGTTGGCGAAGATCTGATTCCACTGCCACGTGCGGGTGGCGACGGTCGGTCCGCGCGTCGTGTTGTAGGTCGCGTTCCATGTCGTGACGTGAAGCTCGGCAAGCGCCGGGATGTCGGCCGCGACGGCATCGCGAAAAACGATCGAATTCAGCGATTCCCCTCGCTGCTGAAGCCGACGCGTATTGGTTGCGCCGGACGGCCGCGAGCGCGCGTTAATCCATCGCTGCCACGCGGCAATTCGTGGTTTCAATCGATCGAGGACGGTCAGCGCTGGTGGCGCGTACTCCTCGACCCGCACGATGTCGACATCGCCGTGCCTCTCGCCGAACTGGTAGGAGAGCCGAAGTCGTCGTCCGTCGAGACGGCCGTCAATCTGGAACGGCGTGGAGACTCCTGCCGGATCGACGTGCTCGCCTTCGAGATGGACCTGACCGGTGGCGGTGTCGAAGCGTCCTTTCCGGATGGGCGCGTTCTGCCTTCCTGGATTGGCGAGACCCCGAACGGTCCCGTCGGCGTCGGCCGTCAGGTCGAGTAGGACCTCCGAAGGTTTTCCCCATCGGCCGGTGATCATGGCTGGCCGGACTTCCCGGCCACATGTTCGCACAAAGAACGGTTTGTCCGGTACGTCTGCTAAGATGCGCCCCACGTTGGTCAGATCTCCCGGGCTCGCGACCGCAAGCCCTCCCGAGTGGGGAGATACGCGCTGAAGACACAGACCGGCGCCTGCGCGCTCGCGTTCTACACACTGTCCATCCTCGCGCTCAACGCACCGCTCATCGCTCTGAGCCTGCGGCCCGCGCGGGCGCTGGCGAGGTAGCTGACCCATGTGCGGCATCGTCGCGTTCTTCTCCCGGACACCGTCTCTCACACCCGAGATCGTCGAGCGCGCCACCAGGCGGCTCTATCACCGCGGACCGGACGGTCAACGCCAATGGCTGTCGGCTGATCGGCGTGTCGCCCTCGGGCACGCCCGGCTTAGCATCATCGACTTGACGACAGGCGACCAGCCGATCGCGAGCGAGGACGAGCGCACGCGGATCGTCGTCAACGGCGAGTTCTACGATTTCGAAGCGACGCAGCGCCGGCTCGAGCAGGCCGGGCACCGGCTGCGCACGCGATCGGACAGCGAGATCGCGCTGCACTTGTACGAGGACCTCGGTCCGCAGTGCCTGCATCAGCTGCGCGGAGAGTTCGCGTTCGTGCTCTGGGACGAGCGCCACCGCCGGATATTCGCGGCGCGCGATCGCTTCGGCATCAAGCCGCTGTTCTACGCCGTGCACGGCGACACGCTGTATTTCGCCTCCGAAGTGAAGGCGTTGTTCGCGGCGGGCGTCCCCGCCCGCTGGGACGCCGAGTCCGTGTATCACGCGGTCGAATTCGGCGGTCACCAGATCCGCACGTTCTACGACGGCGTGTTCCAGGTGCCGCCGGGCCACTACGTGATCGCGACCGAGAAGCACGTGCAGCTTCATCGCTACTGGGATTTCGATTACCCCACGGCCGACGTCCACGCACGCCCGCGGCCGGACGCCGAGTATGTCGCCGAATTCCGACAGGCGCTGGACGACGCAGTGCGGTTGCGATTGCGCGCCGACGTGCCGGTCGGCTGCTATCTCAGCGGCGGCCTCGATTCGTGCGCCGTGCTGGGTCTCGCGGCGCGGCATCATCCCGAGCCCATCCGGGCGTTCACGCTGACGTTCGACCGCGTTGACTACAACGAGGAAGCCGAAGCGGCCGAGATGGCCGCACTGGCCGGGGCCGAGTTCCATCCGATCCCCATCCGGCAGGACGATCTCGCCGATCACTTCGCCGACGCGATCCTGCAGTCCGAGACGTTCAGCGTCAACGCGCACGGCGTCGCGAAATATCTTCTGAGCAAGGCCGTCCGCGATGCGGGCTACAAGGTGGTCATCACCGGCGAAGGATCGGACGAACTCCTCGGCGGGTACGCACACTTCCGCCGCGACATGCTCCTCCACAACCAGCAGGGACAAGATCCGGCGGTCATCGCGACGCTGCTGCGTGATTTGGAGCAGGCGAACCCGGTCTCGCGCGGGCTGCTCCTGCCGCATGGCGACGTGCCGCCGCTCGATCACGTCAAGCGCGTCCTCGGCTTCGTGCCCTCATGGATCGAGACGTTTTCCGCGCGGTCGATGAAGATGCATCAGCTCATGGCCCCCGCGTTCCTGGCCGACTTTGTCTCGCGCGCGCCGTATCACCCGTTGCTGGGCGATCTCGACATCCGCCGGCAGCTGACCGGACGCGATCCGGTGCACCAATCGCTGTATTTGTGGTCGAAGACGCTCCTGCCGACGTACATCCTGACGGTTCTCGGCGATCGCATGGAGATGGCGCATTCGATCGAGGGACGCGTGCCGTTCCTCGATCACCACGTCGTCGAGGTCATTCGTTCACTGCCGGTGCGACAGAAGATCAACGGAATGACGGAGAAGTTCGTGCTGCGTGAAGCGGTGCGCGACGTGATCACCGACACCGTGTACCGCCGGCAGAAGCATCCGTTCCTCAGCCCGCCCGCCACCCTCAATCCGAAGGAGAAGCTGTACGGCTTCGTGCAGGACACGCTGCGTGGCCGCGCGCTCGCCGACATCCCGTTCTTCGATCAGCGGGCCGTCATTTCATTGCTCGACGGCCTGGCGACGATGGACGAAAGTGCGCAGGTCGCGTACGACCAGGTGCTGATGACGCTCGTGAGCGCGTGCGTCCTGCAGGAGCGATTCCGCCTCGTGGGCTGAAGCGTCAGCTCTCTAGAACGCGCCGCCGAGGTACATGGCGAGGAGCGCGAAGACGATCGCGATGACGATTGTCCGCACCGGGTACGCGATCTTCGACTCGAGCACGGCGGTCGCCGGACGCGCGGGATCGTAGCGGACTGGCAGTTCGCGACCCACAGGATAGGCGGCCGCGCGCGCTCGCGCGACGGCTTCTTCGCCTTTCACAGTCGCGCCGAACTGCACCTGCCGGCCGGTGTACTTCTGCCCGTCGACGGCGTACGCGAACTCCACGAGGGGCGTGAACACCGCCACCTTCGTCCCGCGCTTCGCTGTGCCCGGGTACATCATTTCTTTCACGACGTCGCTGCGCGTGATCCGACCGGCCGCACTCGGCCAGTTGGCCGACGCCCGCGCCTGGCGCAGATTCGACCAGGCGATCCCTGTCCAGAGGACGAAGGCGAGGCTGAAGAAGGCCGCCGGGATCGGCTGCGCGTTCGGAGGCAGGAATCGGGCGAGCCAGGTCGAGACAGCTTCGGAGTAGACCGTCACCAGTCCGATGGGAATTGCGACCGCGGCGAGGATGGCGATCGCGACGACGGGCCGGTTCGCGGGGGAGGCCGATGCCACGGCGGGGCAGTATCGCACGGCACGACGCTTTGGCGCGTCGGCTGGGGCCGCCGGAACCCCGCACGCCAGTCACGACGTCTAACGACACGTGTTTCTCCAGGACGTTCGTTACGCGCTTCGAGGGCTCTGGCACGGCAAGGCGTTCGCGATTGTCGCGATGCTGTGTCTTGGCCTCGGCGTCGGCCTCAACACGACCATTTTCAGCATCGTCGACGGCGTCCTGCTGAAGCCGTTTCCGTATCAGGATCCCGACCGACTCGTGATGCCGTCGGGCGCCAACCCGACGGCGGGTGTCCAGCAGAGCGGCTTGTCGTATCTCGATTTCCGCGATCTTCGCGACGCGAATCGATCGTTCATCGGACTAGCGGCGAGTCAAGCCCGCAGCATCACCATCGCCGAACCGGGCGCTGAGGCCGAGCGGTTCGCCGGCGCCGCGGTGACATGGGATCTGTTTCCGATCCTGGGCGTCTCGCCCTCGTTCGGGCACGGCTTCACCGCCGACGAAGACAAGCCCGGCGGCGGCGGCGTCGTAATCCTGAGTGACGCCGTCTGGACGACGCGGTATCACTCGGATCCCAACGTGCTGGGGCGGACCGTGCTCGTCAACGGCACGCCCGCGGTCGTCATTGGTGTCATGCCGCACGGCTTCGAGTTTCCGAACAACCAGAAGGTGTGGATTCCGCTTGCGCCCGTCGCGTCGAACGACGATCGGACGGCGCGCAATGTGATGACGATGGCGCGGCTGCGCCCCGGCGTGACAATCGACCTCGCGCGGACGGACGTCGCCGCGGTCGCGAGCCGCCTCGCGCTGCAATATCCAACGGCCAACGAGCACTGGGACATGCGGGTGTTGACGTTGCGCGAGCGATTCATCCCGCCCGATGTGACGCTCGTCATCTGGCTGATGATGGCCGGCGTCACCCTCGTGCTGATGATCGCGTGTTCGAACGTCGCGAATCTGCTGCTCGCGCGTGCGTCGGTGCGCCGGCGCGAAATCGCGCTCCGGACGGCCCTCGGCGCCGCGCGCGGACGCGTGATCCGTCAACTCCTGACCGAGAGCCTCGTGCTGTCGATTGTCAGCGTTCCGATCGGCGTGCTGCTCGCCGAGATTGGGACCCGCTTGATCGCCTCGAGCATGCCGCCCGACCAGGTGCCCTACTACGTGCACTGGGAGATGGACTGGCGATCGCTCGGCTATGCGGTCGTGGTGGCCATTACGACGGCGGTCGTGTTCGGGGTGATTCCCGCGCTGCAGGTGACGCGCGGCAACCTGCACGACAGTCTGAAGGAAGGCACACGCGGCAACAGCGCGCGACGGTCGATCCTCCGCAGCGCGCTCGTGGTCGTGCAAGTGTCGCTCGCGCTCGTCGCGCTTGTTGGCGCGCTGCTCTTCGTGCGGACGTTTCAGAACCTCGACGGCTACAACTTCGGGTTCGATGTGCGGCCGCTCATAAGCATGCGGTTCGCGCTGCCGGGCGCGCCGTACGATCCTCCGGACGCGAAGCTGCGCCGGACCACGGATATCGTCGAGCGGATCGAGTCGCTTGCCGGCGTGCAGGCGGCCTTCGCTTCGAACTACGTGCCGCTCGCGGGCGGCGGCGGGGGCGGGGAAGTGGTCGTCGACGGGCGTCCGGTCGAGCATGGATCACAGGCGCAGATCACGTTCATCGGGGTGACACCGCACTATCTCAAGACGATGGCGATTCCCGTCGTGATGGGGCGCGATTTCACGGATGCGGAAGGTGCGGCGCGCACGCCGGTCGCGCTCGTGAACGAGACGATGGCCAGGCGCTTCTGGCCGGAGGGATCGCCACTCGGCGGCCGGTTCCAGGTGAGCGCGGTCGGCGACGGGACATGGTTCACCGTGATTGGCGTCGCCCACGATTCGAAACTGTACGGCGTCGATCCGCAGCAGAACGACGTGCCAACTCCGGCGGCGTTCGTGCCGTTTGCGTATCAGCAGACGCTCACGATGGGTCTGACGATTCGCGTTACCGGTGACCCGACCGGGATCACAGCGAACGCCCGGGGCGCGATCCACGCGGCCGATTCCAACCTGCCCATCTACCAGGTCCGGACGATGGACGATCAGCGGCGTCTGAACTACTGGCAATACGGGCTCTACGGTTGGATTTTCGGCACGATCGGCCTGGTCGGCATGGCGCTCGCGGCCGTCGGGCTGTACGGTGTGCTCGCGTACTCGGTCGCGCAGCGCACGCAGGAGATCGGCGTGCGGATGGCGATGGGCGCCGGCCGCCGCGATGTCCTGCAGCTCGTCGTCGGCTACGGATTGGTGCTCGCTGCGATCGGTGTCGCCGTCGGGCTCATCCTCGCACCGGTGAGTACCTGGCTGGCGAAGAGCCTGCTGTACCACGTGAGCCCGTTCGATCCGGGGACGTTCGCGTCGGTCGCGGCGTTTCTGCTGGCGGTCGCGGTGATTGCCAGCTGGCTGCCGGCAGTACGGGCGACACGGGTGGATCCGCTGAAAGCACTCAGGGGGGAATAGAGCGGTCCAAAGTCCAGGGTCCAGGGTCCAGGGGCACCACTCACGTCCGGGGTCCAGGGTCCGCAGTTCGCTGCAGGGATAAACCCGAAACCAGAGCAGGGACCGAGTGTGACGCACCCAGCTGAAGTTACTGTCCGTTATCACTCGAATCGCGCGGCGGTCCGGGTCCGGGTTCAGATGCGCGTGCGCGCTCGAGTCGCGGCCTCGCGTTCGTCGCCTGCGGTTGTAGTTGTCTCCTGCGAATGTATGGCTGCAGGCTCTGGTGGAGAGCCGTCGTCGTTCGATTGGCTGACTCGCCGAGGCTGAACGCGTGGGCGCAGTCGTCGGCGCGGAAGTATTTCGATCCACGCCGCCCTGCAGCCACCCGATCGCCTCGGCCAGCGACGCCAGGGCGTACGACAGGAAATGCGCCATCTCGCCGGCAACGAACCGCTTGAATCCTTCGCGCACGTTCATTTCGCCACTCGCTGCCGCCTCGATCAGCTGGCCGCGAAACCTCCGGTCCTCCTGCGCCCGCGGGCTCGCCTCGACCAATCGATACACTTCGAGCTTGAACGCGCGCGCCTGCTGGAAGGCGCGCAGGTCCTCGAGGCTCTTTGCACCCATGCGTTATCCACACGCATGACGCGTGCCCTTCTCATGTCTCGTGATTTCCACCGGATTTCTGGAGACGTGGCAGTTTGTGCCAACTCACGCCGCGGACGCCTGGCAGGATCTGCGACTGCGGCCGGCGGACTCAGGACGTGTGGACCTGGGACCCGGGACGTGGTGGTGCCTTTGGACCCTGGACCCAGGACCGAGGACGGCGCGGTTCACCCCGCCCTGTGCGCGAGCTCCCCCAAAATGTCCGCGAACGCCGGATGCGACGCGAGCGGGGCGAGTAGCGGTTCCACGGGAATCGTCCAGCCCGCGAGCGGGCTCACGCTGTCCTTCATCAACCCGTGCAGCTTCGCGATCGCCTCGCCATGATGGCCGTTCACCACATCCGCCATCGAGGCGGCCATCGCGGCCTCGACGTCCCGGCCGTTCGCGGCGAGATCGCGAATCGCTGCGTCGGCACGTGCGCAGACGCTGGCGCGACGATCAGCCGCGCCCAGTTCCCGATAGGCCTCGGCGAGCGCAACGAGCGAGCGGGCATGCTGTGGGAACCGCTCGAGCGCGGCCTCGAACATGGCCGCGGCGCCGGCGAAGTCGCCCTCCGCGAGCAGCGCGAAACCGTGGCCGTCGAAGGCGTCCATCGCGAATTCGTCAGCAAAGAGCCGGCTCCCGGCCGAGGCCAGCTCGCGATCGAATGAGAATCGCGCGCGCGTGCGATCGCCCTGACGCAGGCGAATGAGACCGAGCATCCAGTGCAGTCCATTCGCCGGAAAACGATCCGTCATACCTTCCGATGCGAGCCCTGCCTCGAGCGTCTCCTCGGCGCGGCGCAAATCCCCGCGCGCCACGTAGACCATCGCCGTCCCGAAATGCGCAAAGGCCATGCGCGGGTACGACGCCAGCACCGCGTCGAGCGCGCCGATCCGCTCGCTCCCCCACGCGGCCATGCCCAGCCGAAACTGATGCCGCCAGTTGGCGGGCTCGATGGCGACGGCCAGGCGGCCCGCGGCGAGCGCCTCTTTGTGCCGATCGGCGAAGGCGAGAAAAAACGCGAGGGCGGCGTGCGCTTCCGCAAGCTCCGGGTCGATCTCGACCGCGCGCCGCGCGTGGCCGATCGCCGCGTCGAGCGCCTCCCTGGCGGGCCGATTGCGGGCGCGTGATGCCTGAAAAACCCAGAATCGCGCGTGCGCAAGGCCCACATGCGCCATGGCGTAGTTTGAATCCAGTGCGAGCGCCCGCTCGAAGTCCACGATCGCCGCGGGCACGACCGCCGGATCGAGCGTCTCGAGCTTGAGCCGCCCTTCGGTCGCCGCCCGGTAGGCGGCCAGACTCGACGTCTCGCGCTCGCTGATCCGTTTCGCCGCGGATGACGTCACCGGAATCTGCAGACCCGCGGACAGCTGCGTCACCACGGCATCCTGAAGCGCGAAGACCTCCGAGAGCGGACCGTCGGCCTTGGCGTGCGCGAGCGCCTCGCGCGTCTCGAGGTCCACCGCGCGTGCAGTGATCCGCACGCGATCGCCCGATCGCTGAAAACTCCCCACCACCGCGAGGTCGATTCCCATCGCCTTGGCGCCGTCGGCCACACCCTGCATTCCGGCCATCCGCGCGGCCGCACGATCGATCACACGCAGATCCCGGATCGCGCGCAGGTCGTTCGTGATGGTTTCGGCCAGTCCCGCCGCCAACCACGCCATCTCGGCGTCGTCGGTCATGTTCGCAAAGTCGAGGACGACGATCGAGCGCTCGCCTGGCCGCGCGGCGACACGTGCAGGCCCTTGGGGATGCTCCACCGGTGCGCTCACCGGCGGCGACATCACCTCGACCGTCGCGATGAAGCGATAGCCGCGCCGGGCCACCGTCTGAAGGAACTGCGGCGAGGCCGGGGAATCCCCGAGCGCCTGGCGCAGTTCCGACACGACCTGCGTCAAGGCGTTGTCGGTGACAGCGACATCCGGCCAGAGGACGCGGAAGATCTCTTCCTTCGTGAGGAGCCGCGACGGCTCGCGCACGAACATCAAGAGCAGGTCGAACACTTTCGGCGAGACGGACAGCGCCGCGCCGTCGCGGACCAGCCGGTAGGCGACCGGATCAATGACGAACGGTCCGAAGCGATACGTCACAGTGGGCGACATCAACGGAGGGCCTGACGGTTTGGCGCCAGTCTACCTCAGAGCATTCTCACCGTTTTTCAGCCTTTCATCACGACATCGCGCCGGCAGCGCCCCTATAGTCGGCGGTATCGCGCCATGCATCACGAACCGCCCGCCGCCGCCGCGCTGATTCACCTCCGTCCGCACAATGCGACGGCCGCGCTCTTCACCACGCTGGCGCTCACAGAGTCCGTGGTCGGCATCGGGCTGTCCGTCCGACCGGGTCTGGTGACCTGGCTGACCGGACAGATCCTGCTCGCCGCCAGCCTCGTGCAGTGGTTCGTTCTCTTGCACGAAGCGGGACACGGCACGCTGTTCCGCGGCCGACGCGCGAACGTGTTCGTCGGTCAGCTGGCCGGCGCCGCCGCGCTGATTCCGTTCGCGGTCTGGCGGCGCGTTCACGCCCGGCACCATCGCTGGACCGGCTGGCAGGATCGGGATCCGACGACGGCCGTCCTCCTGCCGCGACGGCTGCGCGGGCCGGAACGGCTGGTCGTCAATCTCTGCTGGCGCGCATGGATTCCGCTGTTCTCGACCCTCTACCGGCTGATCAACTTCTGGAACGTGCCTCGGCTCGTTCGCATGTTTCCGAACGCCGCCGAACGGCGGTCGCTCGTCCTGAATGTGAGCGCACTGGCGTCCGTCTACGTCACCATCGTCGTCGCCGTCGGCCCGGCACTCGGCCTGCGACTCGCCGGTCTGGCGCTGCTGCTTGCCCTCATCGTGCAGGACGTCCTTATCGTGAGCCAGCACACGCACGTGCCGATGCACCTGACTCACGGCGAGGATGTCTCGCCGTTTCCGACGGTCGAACAGGACGTCTTCACCCGCTCGCTGCGGCTGCCCGGCTGGGCGTCACGCCTCGCGCTGCATTTCGACGCGCACGAGCTCCACCACATGTATCCGTTTGTCCCAGGCTACAGGCTCCGCGAGTTGCCGTACGACGCTCAACATGAAGTGGACTGGTGGCGTTGGACGCGCGCGGCGCGCGCGATTCCCGGCGAGGTCCTCTTCTTCCAGAACCGCGACGAGACAGGGTTCGACCTGTGACGATGGCGCCTCCCGCGCGTCGTCGCCACCTGGCGTCGGCTGGACGCGACGCTCATTTAGCACCTTGTCGTCCAGGGTCCAAAGTCCAGGGTCCAAGGGCACCACCACGTCCCGCGTCAGGGGCCCGGGGTCCGAGGTTCCCGCACGGAGCGGCCCCTGGCGGCTCGACGCCGACTGGTACCTGAGTACTCAAGAGGAAGTAACGATCTGGCAGGATCTGCAGACTCCGTGCGGCGGACTGAGAACCCGCGCAACCCGGACCCGGAACGTGGTGGTGCCCTCGGACGCTGGACCTTGGCCCCCGGACGTCCCCGGTTCCCTACGATTCTCGAAGGACGATGATCGGATCCACCCTCGCGGCTCGCCAGGCCGGGATCAGGCACGCCGCTGACGCCACGATCGTGATGATCGCCGCGACCGCGGCCATCGTCGCCGGATCGTTCGGCGGGACGTCGAAGAGCAGCGTCCGCAGGACGCGCGACAATCCGATTGACGTCCCAAGCCCGATCGCCAGCCCCACGCCGCTCAACACGAGGCCGCGAATGAGCACGGACCGGAGAATGTCACTGCGGTCGGCGCCGAGCGCCATCCGAATGCCGATCTCCTGATGCCGTTCGGCGACCAGGTACGAAAGGATGCCGTAGGTGCCGATCGCCGCAAGCACGAGCGCGAGCCCCGCAAACACGCCAAGCAGCAGCGTCATGAACCGTGGGCGCGCCACGCTCGATCCGATTACGTCGTCCATCGATCGCATCTTGATCAACGGCAGCGTCGGATCCAGTTCGCTGACGGCGCGGCGGTACTGCGGACCGAGTTGTTCGAGCGCGATTGGCGATCGCACGACGATGTTCATCTGGCCGTAGGCGTAGTCCACGAGGCGCGGGAGTTGCTCGTTGAGCAGATACAGCTCCGTTCCGGCTTGTGCGTTGACGCCGCCTTGCTTCACGTCCCGAAGGACGCCGACGATCGTGAAGAACGGGGACTTCGGTCCGTTGATC
This sequence comes from uncultured Acidobacteriota bacterium, assembly GCA_963704575.1. GTDB lineage: Bacteria > Acidobacteriota > Vicinamibacteria > Vicinamibacterales > SCN-69-37 > DATEGZ01. The sequence goes on from OY969918.1 coordinate 104,348, forward strand.
TGCAGACGTTGCCCGATCGGATCGACGTCCGACAGGAATTTCTGCACGAGCGCCTCATTGACGAGCACCACGCCCGCGCCGCTGAGGTCGCTTTCCTCGAATGACCGGCCTTTCACCACAGGAATGCCCATGGTCTGGGGATAGCCGAGCGTCACTGCCTGCCAGAAGTCGACGTTCTCGACGGGCAAGGTGCCCGTCGGACGATTGTTCGGAATGTGCTCGAAGTCTGTGTCGTTGGCATTGACCGCGCGGAGCGGCGGCAGGCCGCTCATCGCCGACACGGACGTGACGCCCGGCACGTTTCGAATTTTCTCGGTGAGTTGATCGAAGAATGCCGCCTCGCGCTCGGGTTTGTACGCGTTGCCGAGAACGATTCCGAAGGTCGTGAGCTGGCTGCGATTGAAGCCCACGTCAACGCGCGTCAGGTTGTAGAAGCTGCGAATGAGCAGGCCGGCGCCGACGACGAGCAGCACGGCGAGCGCGACCTCGGCGACAACGAGCGCGGACCGCATGCGCGACCGGACCGTGCCCGTCGATGAACGGCTGCCCGAGTCCTTCATGACGCTGCCGATGCGATCGCGACCGAGGTGCACGAGCGGGACGAATCCGAAAATCAGCGCCGTCAGTCCGGCCACAGCCAGCGTGAAGAGCATGACCGTCCAGTCGAGTCCGACCTCGGCCGAGCGCGGGATCGCGTCGGGATTGACCGTCATGAGCAGCTTCAGGCCGCCCCACGCGAGCGCCCAGCCGGCGACCGCGCCGGCAATCGACAGCACGAGGCCTTCGGTCGTGAGCTGGCCGAGCAGACGCCAGCGCGATGCGCCAAGCGCCGACCGCAAGGCGTACTCGCGCATCCGCGAATCCGCACGCGCGATGAGCAGATTCGCAAGGTTGGCGCACGCGATCAGGAGCACGAACGCCACCGCGCCCTGCAGCACGAGCAGCGCGAGCCGGACAGACCCGACCATGTCCTCCTTGAGCGCGTCGATCCGCAGACGATGGAGCTTGGTGTTGGGCGTGTGGGTGTTCGGCGCGAGCGACGGCCACTTGTTGAGCTGCACTTCAAGATCCGCTCTCGCCTGGGCGAGCGTGACGCCGGGTTTCAGACGGCCCACGAGATACAGGAAATGACTGCCGCGGCTCTGTGGAAAGCTCGACGGGTCGATCGTCAGCGGCCGCCACAGTTCGACCTTCTCGTCGTGGACGTCGTATCCGCGCGGCATGATGCCCACGATGCGTGTCGAGACGCCGTTGACTTTCATCGACTGCCCGATCGCCGAAGTCTGGCCGTTGAACGTCCGCTGCCAGAGATCCCACGACAGGATCGCCACCTCCTCGGCGTGCGGCACCGAGTCGTCGGCGGTGAACCACCGGCCCGCAAATGCCGGCACGCCGAGCACGGGCATCAGTTCGGGCGTCACGATCGCGCTCGTCACGCGGATCGGCGGATCCGTTCCGATATTGACCTCGCCGGCGCGGTACCCGCCCACTGATTCGAAAACGTGATTGTTGTCGCGGAACTCGACGTACTCGGGCGGGGATATCCAGAATTGCTCGAAATTGAGCGACGGAAACTGGCTCGTGATGAGCTGCAGCCGATCTGGTTGCGGATACGCGAGCGGGCGCAGCACGACCGCATTCAATACGCTGAAGACCGCCGTGTTCGCGCCAATCCCGAGCGCCAGCGTGAGGATGACGATGAACGCGAACGACGGCTGCCGGCGGAGCGCCCGAATCGCGTAGCGGAGATCTTTGCGGAAGTTGTCCATGAGTCCCTCGACGGGTCGCTGAGTGCCGACGAGCCGATCCGGATCGATGCCGGACGGCACATATCTCGAACGGTTGGCGCGCCGGAGCGCGAACGCCGACGTGACGGTGTCGGCCACAATGCGGAACCATGCGATGACGTCACCGGCCGCGCCGCGCCGCGCGTGCTCCCGCGCGAGGCAGGCGAGGGCCGCATCTTCCAGCTCCCGGCCCTGGCCCTTCCGGAACGACTCCGGCAGGAGGCGGGCGATCAGCCGGTACGCGCGACGCGCCTGGTCGCTCATCTCACGCCTTTCGCAGCAGACGACGCGCCCGCGCGACTTCCACGAGTTCCGCCAGACGCGCAGCTTCCGCGGCGCACGCGCGCCGGCCGGCGGCCGTGAGCCTGAAATAGCGTGGGTTGCCCGCCTCTGGCATGGCCGGCCCGCTCACTTCAACGATGAAGCCGTCCTGTTCGAGCCGTTGCAGGTTGCGATACAGCATCGCCGGCCATAAGCGGATCGCGCCGCCGGACCGTTCGAGCACGTCGTGCATGATCCCGAGCCCGTGCAGGTCACGATCGGCCAGGGCTAGCAGCATCTGAAACACGTGGGGCGGCAACGGCAAGGCGCGCATGGTATCTCGGGAGTTTATACCTGTCGATATAAATGAGGCAATGGGGCAATGAGCCAATGAAGCAATGAACCAGTGGGGCAATGAGGCAGTGGGCCAGACGACCTGCTAGACTTTGCGCGATACCGGCCAAGGAGCCGACCGCCCATGACACGCCGCCTGCCCTTGTTCCTTCGCGTTTCGGTTTCCGCGTCACTAATGCTCGTTGGGTTCGCGACGCTCGGCGCGCAGGACCGCCTGTCGACGATGCCCGGGTACGAACAGTTCTCGAAGATGAGCCCGCAGATTCCTGGTTCGTGGACGAGTGGCGCCGTTACGCCAAACTGGGCGGCCGACGGGGGCAGCTTCACGTACACGACGGCGGGTAAGTCGTTCACGTTCGACCTCGCCACGATGCAGGTGAGCGAGGCGGGCACCGTCGCGGCGGCACCCGATGGCGGCCGGGGCGCGGGACGCGGCGCGGCCGGGCGCGGCCGCGGGCAGGGTGGTCCGCCTCCAGCGGGAGGCCCGCCGCCGGCTGGTGGTCCGCCTCCAGCGGCCGGCCGTGGACGCAGCGGCGGCCTCGAACAGCAGCAGACGGAGATGACCGACACCGCGGTGGCGGGCTGTCCGAACGCCGCGGCTGCGCGCGGACGCCAGGTGGATTGCGAGACGTCACCCGACGGCAAGCTCAAAGCGTTCTACCGCGATCGCAATCTGTGGGTCGCCAATTTCGACGGCACCAACGAAAAACAGATCACGACCGACGGCAGCGAAAAGAATCGCACCAAGTACGGCACGGGCAGCTGGGTCTATGGCGAGGAACTCAGCCAGACCACGGCGATCTGGTGGTCGCCCGACAGCACCAAAGTCGGCTACTACAAATTCGACGAGGGGCAGGTCAAGGATTTCTACCTGCAGATGAACCAGACGGCCGTCCAGGACGCGCTCGACGTCGAGGCGTACCCGAAGCCGGGCCAGCCGAACCCGATCGCGGATATTTTCGTGTACGACGTCGCCGCCGGTTCTTCCACGCACGTGGACATCCGGAACGGCCAGCCCTTCACGAACGATGTCGTCGGCCACTACGCGTACGACGTGCGCTGGTCGCCGGATGGCACGGAGCTGTTCGTGAACCGCACGAACCGCCGGCAGAACATCCTGGAGTTCGTGGCCTGCGCGCCAGCGTCGGGCAACTGCCGCGTGGTCATTCGCGAAGAGTGGCCGACCGGCTGGGTCGACAACCGGCCGCAGATGCGGTACCTCGCCGACAACAAGCGTTTCATCTGGGAATCGGATCGAAATGGATTCTCGAATTACTACCTGTACGATCTGACAGGCAAGCTCATCAATCCGATCACCAGGAATTCGACCTTCGAGTCGGGCGGGATCGTGAAGCTGGACGAAGCCGCCAACGTCATGTTCTACACGGCGCGCGACGGCGACAACTACATGAAAATTCAGCTCCACCGCGTCGGTCTCGACGGCAAGGGCGACGTGCGGCTCACCGATCCGAAGTTCAATCACAGCGTGGCCGCGTGTATCGCAGGCGGCGGACGAGGTGGTGGCGGACGAGGCGCGCTGGGCGTGGCGCCAAGCTGCGGAATTTCGTCGAACAACAAGTATTTCGTCGACGTCTACCAGACGCACGATCAGCCGCCGGCGACGCAGTTCGTCGACGCGTCCAGCGGCAAGGTCGTCGCGCAGCTCGCGAAGAGCGACCTGACGAAGTACAACCAGCTCGGATTCAAGACAGCCGAGCAGTTCACCTACAAGGCCGCCGACGGCAAGACGACGCTGTATGGACTGCTCAGCTTCCCGTCGAACTTCAATCCGTCGAAGAAGTATCCGACGCTGCTGTCGGTCTACGGCGGTCCGGCGTCGGGCAGCAATGTGCCCACGGAAAACTTCTCGGGACCGAGCAGCACCGCTGAGTACCGGCTTCCTGGTGTTGAGCCTCTCGTCGCGCGCCGCGCCGGGCATGGGCAAGAAGGTGCTCGACTCGATTTATCTCAAGCTCGGCATCACCGAGATGGACGACATGGCCGAGGGCGTGAAGGCGCTCTGGAGCCGCCCCTATTTCGACAAGAACCGCGTCGGGATCTACGGGACGTCGTACGGCGGCTACACGTCCGCCACGATGATCCTGCGGCATCCTGAAGTGATCTCGGCCGCGGCCGCGTCTTCGCCGCCAACTTCCTGGTACAACTACGACAGCATCTACACCGAGCGGTACATGTGGATTCCGCAGGAAAACAAAGAGGGCTACGAGGGCGGCAACGACATGAACTTCGCCAAGGACCTCAAGGGCCGGCTCCTGATCTATTACGGCACCGCCGATAACAACGTGCATCCGAGCAACTCGCTGCAGCTGATTCGCGCGCTTCAGCAGGCCGGCAAGAGCTTCGAGGTGCAGGTCGGGCCGGATCTTCCGCATACCGGCGTCAACCCGCAGCGCATGATGGAGTTCTTCATCGAGAATCTGGTCGTCCATCCGGACCGCCTGATGGCTCCGGCCAAAGCTGGGGGATAATTCGGGGTAGAGGGCAGAAGTATGACGACGACTCAGCGGACGACGGCCGTGACGGTGGGCGTGGTGCTCGTAGCGGCCGCGCTCGGGATCGCGTGGGCGAAAAATTCCGCCGGCGGCGGGACGACGTTCGCTGAGGGTCGCGGCGGCCTGGCGGCGCTGACGTCAGGCAAAGGCGTGAACATCCGTTTCTCGGACAAGCCCGTGTCGGTACCGGCCTTCTCGATCGCCGACCTCGACGGCCAGCCGATTTCCATGGCGGCCTACAAGGGCAAAGTCGTCCTCATCAATTTCTGGGCCACGTGGTGCGGTCCGTGCCGCGAGGAGATTCCTGAGCTCATCGCGCTGCAGGAACACTACAAAGATCAGCTCGTCGTGATCGGCCTGTCGGTCGACGAGCGTCCGGCCGCCGACGTGAAGACGTTTGCGGCCGGCGCGGCGATCAACTACCGCGTCGCGATCGCCGACAAGGCCCTGCAGACGGCGTTTGGCGGCGTGAGCGCCGTGCCCGTGACGTTCGTCATCAATCCCGACGGCGGGATCGTGCAGCGCCATGTCGGGTTGCTCGAGCCGGAGTTGACCGAGCACGAAGTGCGCGTCCTCTCGAAACTCTCGAGCCCGGCCAAGGTCGAGTCGGTGCCCGACACTGGACAAGTCCTCATCGCGAACGCTGCTTACGCGACGGAAATTCCTGGCGTCGATCTGACGTCCGTGACGGCCGCGCAGAAGGAAGAGATCCTGAAGCGGCTCAACACCGACAAATGCACATGCGGTTGCGATCGCACGCTCGCACAATGCCGCATCGAAGATCCGACCTGCGCGACGAGTCTACCTGCCGCGAAGAAGGTCGCCGCCGACATCGCCGGCGTCAAGTAGCAAGGCGCCACCCGGCGCCGCGTCATCCCTCACGCCGAAGCGTCACGATCGGATCGACGTGCATCGCCCGGCGCGCCGGCACGGCTGCCGCGACGAGCGCCGCCATCAGCAGGATGGCCGGCGTGATCGACAGCGCCTCGAGGTCGCGTGGCGCAATACCAAACAGCGAGTGCGCCATGAGCGGCGCGCCGACGATTGTGAGCCCCAGCCCGATGGCCACGCCCGTGCCGGCGAGGATCCCCGCGCGGGAGAGCACGAGGCGGACGATCTGCGCGGGCGTCGCGCCGAGCGCCAGCCTGACCCCGACCTCCGTCGTGCGCTCCGACACCAGCACCGTCATCGCACCATAGACGCCAAGCGCGGCGAGCGCCAGCGCGAGCGTGCCGAAGAGGCCGACGAGCGTGAGCAGGAAGCGCCGCTCGGCGATCGACTGCCGCCGGACCTCGGTCATTGGCTTCATCTCGTAAATCGGCGTGAGCGGATCGATCGCCGCGATCGCCCGCCTGACGGCACCCGCAAGCGCGGCCGGATCGCCCGTCGTGCGCACGGCGACGAACGGCGCCGTCGGCGGACCCTGGCGTGACGGGATGTAGAGCTCCGCCTTCGGCGCCTCTTCGAGGCTACCGTGTCGAATGTCGCCGATGACGCCCACGACCGTCATCCAGGCCGCCGTGGGGCTGGGGCCGATTTGGACGCGGCCGTCCACGGCATCCTCACCGGGAAAGAGCCGCGCTGCCGCCGCCTCGTTCAAGATGCACACCGGCGTCGCACCCGGGCCGTCGTCTCGCGTGAAGTCGCGGCCGCGAACGATCGGGATGCCCATGGCGCGAAAGTAGTCCGCGACCAATCGTCTGAATTCGACTTCCGGCAGATCGGAGGCCGGCAGGTCATGACCGGCGACCGCGACCCGGGTCGAAACGCTCGTGCTGCCAAGCGGCAGCCGCGTCGTGCCGCCCGCAGACACGACGCCGGGAATCGCCGCCAGACGTCCGAACAGGTCGTCGTAGTAGGCAAGCCGAGCCGGGGCCGTGGCGAACCGCGCGGGCACGTTGAGCTGGAAGGTGAGGAGCCGTTCCGCGCGGAATCCCGGATCGACGTTGAGGACGGCGACAAAGCTCCGCACGAGCAGCACTGACGCCGTCGTGAGCAGGACCGCAATTACGATTTCGCCGACCACGAGTGTCGTCCGCAGACGCGAGGCGACCGGCCCGGATGTCGATCCGCGTGTCGCCTGTTTGAGCGTCGCCCCCGCGTCCCGGCCGGCCGAAACGAACGCCGGGACGAGACCGACGACGATGCCGGCGACGATCGTGAGCACGAGCCCGAACAGGAACGCGCGGCCATCCGGCCGGATTTCCGCGAGCCGTGGCAGGCCTACGGGCGCCGACGCGACGAGGAGCGGCACCCCGGCGTACAGCAACGCAGCGCCGGCGAGACCTCCGCAGAGCGCCAGCGTCAGCCCTTCGACGATCGACTGACGCGCGAGTCGAGACCGTGACGCGCCAAGCGCCGAACGCAGCGCCAGTTCTCGCTGCCGGCCGAGCGACTGCGCCAGCAGAAAGTTCGCGACGTTCGCGAGCGTCATCAGGAACAGCAGGCCGATGCCGGCGAGAAGCAGCATGAGCGCCGGTCGCATTGCCCCGACCGTCTGATCGAGGAGCGGTACGACCGTGGTCGTGAAGCCCGTATTTGACGTCGGATAGGTACTCGCGAGCCGCGACGCGATGCCCGAGAGCTCCACTTGCGCGTCGGCCACGGACGCGCCGCCGGCCAGCCGGCCGACGAGCGCGAGGCCGCGCGCCTGACGCGTGGGTTGACCGGTGGCATCGACAAAAAATGGACCGGTCAAGCTGAGCGGCAGCCAGAGATCCGCGGAGGCCGCGGCGATGCCGGTCTGACCGAGCATGGTGCGGTACGGGAAAACGAAATCCCGCGGCATCACGCCGACCACCGTGTAGCCCTGGACACCGGAGATCGCGACGTGCCGGCCGACGACCGAGGAGTCGCCGCCGTAGCGGCGCTGCCAGAACGCATAGCTGAGCACGACGTCGTGCGCGTTGGGGTCGTCGAACGTTCGTCCAAGCAGCGGCGGCCGGCCGAGCAACTGGCACATGCCCGGCGCGATCAGGAACGACTGGACGGCGTCAGCGGCGGCGCCGTCGACGTACTGATTGGCGACCAGGAACGAGAGCATCGGCTGAAGGTCGCCGAGCGTTCGCGCGCTCTTCTGGAAATCGATCGCGTCGGCCGGCGCGACGGCGGTGCGATCGAGCCGCTCGCGCGTGTTGTTACTCCAGACCATGACGAGCTGATCGGGCCGGTCGTACGGGAGCGGCCGCAGCAGAATGTGATCGACGGCGGCGAAAATGGCGCCGGTGGCGCCCAAGCCGAGCGCGATGGTGAGCACCGCGCCGAGCGTGGTAGCGGGTGAGCGCCGCAGCACGCGCAGGGAAAACCGCGCGTCGGCCAGCCAGCTGTCTGCCTGCATGGCCAGCCGTTCTTGTCCGGGGACCGCCGACTCCCGAAAGAACCGCTCGCGGAGGCCGCTCGCGATGGCGTCGATCGCGCCGAGCACCGCGCACGCAGCAAACGCCAGCGCACCTCGCGCGCACGCCCGATCGAGTCGTGCCGCGAAGACCTGGCGCATGTCGTCCGCGAACTTCTTGCGGAAGCGCGAGGGATAGCACCGCAAGCACCAGTCGAAGACGCGCATGATCATTGCCCGTTCGATCCCGAGAGCAGATCGTGCGCGCGCGCGGCCGCGACCTGGTCGGCCAGCCGGCGCGCTTCGGCGCGCGCAGTCTCAAGCCCCCGCGGCGTAATGCGGTAGTAGCGCCGGCGTTCGTCCTGGTCGCCCGGCTGAGACTCGGCCAGATCGATCAATCCCGCTTCCTCGAGCCGGGCCAGTGCGCGATAGAGCGTGCCGGTTCGCAGCGGCAACATCCCCGCGGTCCGCGCGTCGACGTGCTGCAGGATCGCGTAGCCGTGGCGAGGGGCGTCAATCAGCGCCAGCAGAATCTCGAAAGAGATGGGCGTGAGTGGAAGCGACGAGTCGAGGGATTTGAAGGGCATTTAGATATGTTCATCATGCATGCATTCGCGATGATGTCAAGAGCTCTTGACAGCAACGCTGTATTAGCATTTAATCCGGATTCAAGGATATATGAGCTCGTCCGCCCTCCCCATCCTCGACTCGCTTTCGGCCCTCGCAGACGCCACACGCTGCCGGGTCCTCCGGCTGCTCGAGTCGCAGGAACTGACGGTGGGGGAGTTGTGCGCGGTGCTGCAGCTTCCGCAATCGACTGCCAGCCGCCACCTGAAGACGCTCGGTGACGCCGGCTGGGTCTCGTCGCGACGCGACGGCACGAGCCGGTTTTACTCGCTCGCACCGGAAGGCGAACACGGCGCGCAGGCACAGCTGTGGAAGCTCACCAGTCAGCAGCTCAACGGGCGGCCGACGATCGATCAAGACGCCCGCCGCCTCGCGCGCGTGCTCGCGCGCCGGATCGAGACGTCGCAGCAGTTTTTCGCGACCTCCGCGGGCGCGTGGGATCGCCTCCGGGAGGATCTCTTCGGCCGCGATTTTTCGTGGCAGGCGCTCGTCGGTCTGCTGCCATCCACATGGGTCGTGGGCGACCTCGGCTGTGGCACGGGCGCGCTCCTCTCGACGCTCGCGCACGCGGTCCGGCTGGTCATCGGCGTGGACGGCTCGGACGAGATGCTCGCGGCCGCGCGTGACCGGACTGCCACCCTCGGCAACGTGGATCTTCGCCGAGGATCGCTCGAAGCGCTTCCCATCGAGAGCGCGACGCTCGACGCCGCGACCATGATGCTCGTGCTGCACCATCTGGCGTCGCCGGCCGCGTCGATCGCGGAAGCCGCGCGCGTCCTCGTCCCCGGCGGCCGCCTGCTCATCGTCGACATGACGCCGCACGAGCGCGAAGAGTATCGGCAGCAGATGGGGCACGTCTGGCTCGGGTTTTCCGAGGACCAGATTGCGCGCTGGCTCGAACAGGCGGGCCTCGTCAACGTGACGTTCCGCGCGCTCCCGCCCACGACGGAAGCCAGGGGACCGGGATTGTTCGCTGCTAGCGCAGCGAAAAGTTAAGTCAGAAGTGACAAGTCAGAAGTTGGAAGTTTCGGAATCGGCTTAAGCCCTAAGCCATAAGTCTTCAAGGAGCCATGATGTCTACCGCTACGACGACCGCCCATCCGTTCGACCTCGCCCGCAAGGCGGGCCGACAGCCTTACAAAGTCCGCGATCTCGCGTTGGCCGAATGGGGCCGCAAGGAAATCCGTCTTGCCGAGCAGGAAATGCCCGGATTGATGACGCTTCGTGACCGTTATGCCGGCAAGAAGCCGCTCGGGGGCGCAAAGGTCATGGGCTCGCTGCACATGACGATTCAGACCGCGGTCCTCATCGAGACGCTGGACGCGCTCGGCGCGGACGTCCGCTGGGTCTCGTGCAACATCTTCTCGACGCAGGATCACGCGGCGTCGGCGGTGGTCGTCGGCCGGCCCGAAACGGGCGGCACTGATGCGCAGCCGCGCGGCATTCCCGTGTTCGCCTGGAAGGGCGAGACGCTCGACGACTACTGGTGGTGCACGAAGGAAGCCCTCGTGTGGCCGGACGGCACGGGCCCGACGCTCATCGTCGACGACGGTGGGGACGCGACGTTGTTCGTGCACAAGGGGTACGAGTTCGAGAAGGCCGGTAGTGTTCCGGCGTTCGACGAGGCGAAGGATCCTGAAGAGTGGGGCGTGATTCTCCAGACGCTCCGCGACGAGCTCAAGGCGCGTCCCGGACTGTGGACGAAGGTCGCGACAGGCATCCGCGGCGTCTCTGAAGAGACGACGACCGGCGTGCATCGTCTGTACGAGATGAAGAACGCGGGGACGTTGCTCTTCCCGGCGATCAACGTCAACGACTCGGTCACGAAATCGAAGTTCGACAACATCTATGGCTGCCGCCACTCGCTGCCGGACGGCATCGCGCGTGCGAGCGACGTCATGCTCGGTGGAAAGCTCGCGGTGGTCTTCGGCTTCGGCGAAGTCGGGAAAGGCTGCGCGCAGGCACTCCGCGGTCAGGGCTGCCGCGTAGTGATCACGGAGATCGACCCGATTTGCGCGCTGCAGGCGGCGATGGAGGGCTACGAGGTCGTCACGATCGACGACGTGCTGACGAAGGCGGACCTGTTCATCACGGCGACAGGCAACTTCAACATCATCTCGGCCGCGCAGATGGCCAAGATGAAGGACAAGGCCATCGTCGGCAACATCGGTCACTTCGACAACGAGATCGACATGGCCGGGTTGAAGAAGGTACCGGGCATCAAGCACATCAACATCAAGCCGCAGTATGACGAATGGCAGTTTCCGGACGGACACTCGGTGCTCGTGCTTGCCGAAGGCCGCCTGCTGAACCTTGGTTGCGCGACCGGACATCCGTCGTTCGTCATGTCCGCGTCGTTCACCAACCAGGTGCTCGCGCAGATCGAGTTGCACAACAACGCGGAGCAGATCGGCAAGAACGTCCTGATGCTGCCGAAGAAGCTGGACGAGGAAGTGGCGCGGCTGCACCTCGAGAAGCTTGGCGTGCACCTGACGAAGCTCTCGCCCGAGCAGGCGAAGTACATCGGCGTGGATGTCAACGGACCGTACAAGCCGGAACACTATCGGTACTAACGCTGGTCAAGTGAGAAGCTAGAAGCCAGAAGTTGGAAGTTCGGAGAGAACGCAGCGGGCGGCGCGGACCATCTCGCCGCCCGCTGTCCTTTGAAGGGCGCGCTCGGCGGAAAACAGCATGAAGCAGACAAGCGCCGCCGACGTTCAGCAGCGTCTGCCGTTCAGCGACCCGGCACGCCCTGGAACACGAACTGATACTTGCCGGGCCCGCCGTCGTCGTAGTTGATGAGCAGTTTGTACGTCCCCGTTTTCGGGATCTTGTACGTCGTGCCCTCGCGGCACATCGGGCCGAGTGCGTCCGATCCATCCGGACTCACGATGCCCGTGAACATGCCGGAAAGGTCGCACACCTTCCCGGACACCTGGATGAGATCGCCGGCCTGCGCGCTGAACGTGTAAAGATCGTGCGCGGCCTTCTGATCGATGTTCCCGGACACCATGTCGCCGTACTTGATCGTCCCGATTCGGTCGTGTCGCAAGAATCGGATCGGCACGCTGTACTTGCCGACTTCATCCTTCCACATGTTGCCCTTGATCGTGTAAGTGCCGGTGACCGGGAGCAAGTACCGGCCCATGTCGCAGCCTGGGTGCGAGAGGCCGATGATTTTGCCGTCCGGACCGAAGAGCACGAAGTTGATCGTCGACGTCTCCGAGCGATCGATGCAATCCGGTTGATGTATGTAGATGACGTCGTTCGCTTCCGCCTGGAACGTGAACTGCGGCTGCTGCGTCTTGTCGGTGATCGCGCCGGCCATCACGATCACTTTTTCCTTCGGTGCGGCGGACGTCGTCGCATTCATCGACGCGAGCGAGGCACGGGCCTCGAGGACCTTCTGTTGATGCGCGTACTGGTTCGCGAACAGAAAGCCATTCGTCACGCCGAAGTCGATGATGCAGTCATGCAAGAGCTGCAGATCGGTGATGCCCTCTTCACGGCAGGCTTTGTCGGCGGCGTCGCGGTTCGGCACGGTCGCGCTCGGATCGGGAAACGCGGGGTCGACGAACGTCTCCGACGTCTGACCGGGAGAATAGTCGAAGAGCGATGCGCCTTGCGTCACGCGCCATTTGTCCGCAAGCGCGGCCGGCTCGCCGGTGTCGTTGTTCACCGCTCCATCGTCATTGCCGAGCAGTCCTTCGAGTGTGCCGTGTCGTGAAGCCGACGGCCGCACACGCACGTTGATCGTGTACTTGCTGAGCTGCTCGGCCCGGACGACCGTGCCGTCGGGCCACTCGAACGCGAACGTCTCGCCGTAGCTGGTCTGTGCACGAGTGAGCGAGACACCCGGCATCGCGGGCGGATCGCCCGTGACAATCGCGCCGTCGATCCTCAGCATCGCGGCGCCGTTTTCGAGCGAGACCGTGACGCGCTTGCCGCCGATCTTCGTCGCCATCGACTGGTTGACGCTCACGGCTCGCGACCCAGGCACGGGCACCTGCCGGACCTGCACGACGAAATCGTCCTTCACTGACCGCACGAGCGTGTACTCGCCGACGCGCTGAAAGTCGAAGCGGAACCCGTCGAAGCTTTTCAAGTGCGGATCGCCGACCGAATCGCCGTTGCCGGGATTCCAGCCAGGATCCTGGGGATCGGGTTCGCCGCCGCCACCTCCACCTCCGCCCCCGCCACCAGGCGTGGGCGCGGGCGCCGGCGGCGTCTTCTCCGGCTTCTTCTTGCAGAACTCGTTCAGCGAGTGCCCCGACAGAAAGACCTGGGCGACCATGTCTCCGCCGTCGATCCCGACGGCAATCGGCGCGGTCGCCTGTTTCGTCTCGATCACGTGGCCTTCGCCGTCGTCGCACTTGCAGCCGGCGTCGCGGAGGCATAACGCGAGCGGCCCGGACGAGTCGAGCGCCGTGTCGATCGCCCATCCTTGATCGTGCACCCGGCCGTAGCCCGTGAGGAGCGCGACGACGAGAATGTCGGACTCACCGCTGACGTTCGTGAGCGTCGCCTGATACGGCGCCGCGGAGACCATCGTGTCTGTGCCAGGATTGATCGTCGCGTCGTCGGGCGCCGGCCCGGAGGAGGGTGGCTGCCCCGGGCCCGTGATCTTCCACCGGTAATTCGTCTGTTGGAAGTAGCTCGCGCCCCACGTCGAGTAGTACGACGTGCTGACGCCTTCGATGAGCGACGACAGCGTATTGGCGTCGTCGCCGTTTTGACTGACCACTGCGACCGGTGCCAGGCGCGGCCACACGATCGACGCGCCCGTAATGTCGCTCAAATGTCCGAAGACACCAATCGCGTCGTACCAGCGATCGCTGTAGACGGTCTTGGGCGCGTACACGTAAAGGGGCCAGTGCTTGTCGATGATCTGGCCCGAGGGCACGACGGTTGCGGCGACCCAATTCGCTTCGCCGTCGGCGACCCAGCGCGGCTGCGCCGCGCGATTCCCATACGTGCCGGCCCATCCATCCTGGTAGCAGTGGGTCAGCTCGTGCGCGAGGATCGCCGCGGTGGACATGTCGTCGAGCGCGATGAACTTTTCGTTCCACAAGATCGTGTGGCACTTGCCGTCTGGAAAGCGCTTGTAGTCGCCAGTGTTCGGGTCGTTCTGCAGCGGCTCGGCCCACGACGTCGAGTGCGCGTATTCAGTGCCCAGCGAACCTTCCATTTGCACGTCGACGACATGCGGAATGGCGGACCCGCCGAGCTGCTGCGCGATCGCGTTATTCGCGTTGATCGCGAGCGACGCGTAGTCGTGCGCCGGAAGATCGTCCGCGTGCGGCGCGCCGAAGCCCGCGAACCGGATGCGCGGCGGGTGCATCGCCCACGCGTCAGGCATGAGCAACGCGCCGGAGCGTCCGCGTTTGCCCGGCGATCCGTAGATCAACGTGGCGGCAGCGCTGTGCTGTTCCGGCGTGAGCGCGCGCCATTCGTGGAGCAGGTAGACGACGGCCTCCGTGCCGTCGAACTCATTGGGATCCCTGGTCAGTCCCTCGAGCGACACGCCGGGGAGCGGACCTACCGTGAGGCTGAAGAGCAGCTTCGCGCGCTCTGGCGTGAGGCCCAGATGATTGATGTCCATCTGGATGCCGTGCTGACTGGAGGACAGCGAGGCCTGGACCGACGCAGCGGTTGCCGCTGTTGACGCCGCGGAAGCGGCAGGTGCGCCTGCGGGCGCCTTGGAACGATGCACGAACCAGAACGCGAACACGGCCGCGATCACGACCGCCAGGATCAGAACAAGAATGCGAGGCCGCATGAGGCGCCTTCCGGAAAATGCTCGCGCCAGATCCTACACCGGAGTGAGCTCATGGGCGGCGCCAGACCATCGCGCCGTCCGCTGCGATAGACTCACGGCCCATGACGCTCTCCCCGGGAACGCCGATCGGCGGCTACGAGATCGTGTCTCCGTTGGGCGCGGGCGGGATGGGGGAGGTGTATCGCGCCCTCGACCCCCGGCTTCACCGCGACGTCGCGATTAAGATCCTGTCGCCGCAACTGGTGAACGATCCTGTCGCGCTCGCGCGATTCGAGCGGGAGGCGACGAGCGTCGCGAAGCTGTCGCATCCCAACGTCCTGTCCATCTTCGAATTTGGCAAGGACGCCGGCACCGTCTTCGTCGTCACCGAGCTGGTGGAGGGCGAAACGCTGCGCGCGCGTCTTGCGAACGGTGCGATCGCCCCCAGGCGGGCGGTGGGGTACGCGCTCCAGATGGCGCGCGGCATCGGCGCCGCGCACGCGCGCGGCATCGTCCATCGCGATCTGAAGCCCGAGAACGTGATGATCACGCGAGAGGATCACGTCAAGATTCTCGACTTCGGGCTCGCGAAGACTGTGGAGCCCGGCGACGCCGACGTGACGCACGGGGCGAGCCTCGCCACGAGCGCCGGCACCGTGCTCGGCACGTTCGGCTACATGGCGCCGGAGCAGGTGCGCGGGCTCGCGATCGATCAGCGCGCGGACATCTTTGCGTTTGGTGCGGTGCTGTACGAGATGCTGACCGGCGAGCGCGCGTTCAAGGGCGAGACGGCCGCCGACACGATGTCCGCCATCCTCACCAAGGATCCGCCCGATCTCGATACCGCGCGACTCTCGATTCCCGCTGGTCTGGATCGCGTCGTGCGGCGTTGCGTCGAGAAGTCGCCGGAGCTGCGGTTTCAGTCCGCGAACGACCTGGCGTTCGCGCTCGAGACGCTCTCGAGTCTGTCATCGTCGCCGTCAATGACGGACTCGGGGACGGCCGCGGCCATCCCATCGGCCCCCGCAGCGCGAAGAGGGCTGATCACATGGCTGCCCTGGCTCGCAGCCGGCGCGCTCATCGGCGCCGGCGGGATGTGGTGGGCAAAGGCCGCAGCGTCCCCGACCGAGTCGCGTTGGGAATCGTTTACGCGCATCACGGACGCCGCCGGTGAGGAGACATCGCCCAGTTTGTCGCCTGACGGCAGCACGGTCGTCTACTCGGTGCACGTCGACAAGAGCTGGGACATCTACGCGCAGCGTGTTGGTGGGCACAATTCCCTGGCGATCCTGCACGATCCCGATCGCGACGAGCGCGCGCCGGCCTTTTCGCCCGATGGCGCGTCCATCGCGTTCCACGATGCCAATGGCGCCGGCGGCATCTTCATCGCCGGCGCCACCGGTGAATCCGTACGCCGGCTGACCGACTTCGGCTTCGATCCCGCGTGGTCGCCCGACGGCAAGTTCGTGGCCTTCGGCGGCGAGGAAGTCGACAACCCGTCGTCTCGAAAGGGCGACAGCGCGATCTACATCGTCGACGTCAACGGCGGCACGCCGCGCAAGGTGGTCGATGGCGACGCCGTGCAGCCGTCGTGGTCGCCGGCCGGCGACCGCCTGGTGTACTGGAGCAACACCGGCGGACAGCGCGACATCTTCACGGTCGCGGCGGCCGGCGGACCACGCGTCGCCGTGACCGACGACGCGGCCATCGACTGGTCGCCGGTGTGGTCACCCGACGGGAAGTTCATCTACTTCGCCAGCGATCGCGGCGGCGAGATGAATCTGTGGCGCGTGCCCGTGAATTCCTCCACGGGCCGGCCCGCCGGATCCCCAGAGCCTGTCACCGTGGGCGTGCAGGCGACCGCGGCCCTGCCTTCGTTCTCGAAGGACGGCAAGCGCCTCGCCTTCAGGTCGCGCGTCAGCTCGACCAATCCCGTCGCCATTCCCTTCGACCCGACCACGCTTCGCGCCGGCACGCCGTTTCTGCTCGACACGCGGAACAACATCCGCGTGCCGAGTGACGTCTCGCCGGACAACAAGCAGCTCGCGTACTTCTCGATCGGCGAGCGACAGGAAGATCTTTTCGTCGGCCCGGTCGACGGCCCCATGCGCCGCGTGACGGACGACGCGCCGCGCGATCGCGCGCCGATGTTCACGCCGGACGGCAAGTCGCTGATCTTCTACACAACGCGCGACAACAACTGGACCTTGTGGTCGGTCGGTGTCGACGGCGGCAACTTGCGGAAGCTCGCGAGTCCTCCGGTGGGTGTGGTCTACCCGATCCTGTCGTCCAAGGGCGACGGGATCGTCTTCACCGGGCAGAACAGTGACGATCTCTATTTCCTGCCGTTTCCCACTCCATCCGGAGCCGTTCCAGTGAAACTCGACGGAACGTCTATCGGCGACCACTCTCTCAACGCGACGAGCTGGTCGCCGGACGGCACGCGCCTCGTCGGCGATCTGCTGCTGAAGGGCAGCCGATCGGTCGGAGTCGGCGTCTACGATCTCGCATCTCATACGACTGTCGAGGTGTCGACCGACGGTCCCTGGTGGGTGAATTGGCTCAAGGATAGCCGCCGCGTGGTCTATTTCACGAAGGCCGGCTGGCAGCTGGTCGGTACTCGACACGGTGACGGGCGCCCGGACTGTGGTCGACGTCCGCCTGCCCGGGGCGTCGCTCGACGATGTTTTTGCGATCAGCCGCGACAACCGGACGATTTACTACGGCGCCGTCCGCGCCGAAGCGGACATCTGGATCATGGAGCGGAAATAAGCGTCGCCCTCAGTCCGGCCGCAGGACGCGCGACGGGTCGAGCCGCGACGCGCGCACGGCCGGCACGATCGTGGCGCCCAGGGCAATGACGACGACGAGCGCTGTCGCGCCCGCGAGCACGACGGGATCGGATGCGTGCACGTCATAGAGGCGGTTCGACACGACCCTGCCGGAAATGTACGCGATCGTCACGCCAAGGATAGCGCCCACGCCCGCAAGCGTGCGGCCCTCCTTCACGACGAGCCAGAACACGTCAGCGGGCGTGGCCCCGAGCGCAAGCCGCGTGGCCACCTCGCCGCGCCGCTGCGCTGCGCCGTAGGCAATTACGCCGTGGATGCCGACGGCCGCCAGCGCGATCGCCGCGGCGCCGAACCACATCATCAGTGTCATGCCGAGTGACTGCCGGCTGAGCGTGGCCTCGACGATGCTCGACGCAGACTCGATGTCGACGGCCATCTGCGGATCGATCTTGCGGATCTCCTCGCGGATGGCCGACCGCAGAGCACCGGTTTCGCCGAGAGACGCGACGACGATCGTCTCGCGCCGCGGCACGCCCTGCGTCATCGCGTTGTAGTACGCCGGCTCGGCAGGGTCGTTCAGCGACTGGTGACGGACGTCCTCGACGACGCCAACGATGCTGAACTCGGTACGTGGGTCGATCTCCGGATACCCCGACGTGAAGCGCGCGGTCAGCGGATCCCGTCCGCCCAGGTAGCGCCGGACGAATGATCGGTTGACGATGACGACCGGCGGCGATCCAGCCTTGTCGTCGAACGAGAAATCCCGGCCCGCGAGGAACTTGGTACCAGCTGCGGCGAAGTAGCCGGGACTCGCGATTCGCTGCCGTGCGTTCAGGTTGTGCGCCGCGTCGTTCGGGTCGCCGTCGATGTGCACCATCAGCGCGTTCTCGGGACCGGGCCGGAGCGGGAAGTTGGACGTCGATCCGACCGCCTGGACCCCGGCAAGGCTCTTCAACCGGTCGAACAAGTCGACGAATCCGGCGAGCACCGCCGGCTGGTTCTGATACGTCGGTCCCTGCAGGGCGAAGTCGAACACCAGCCGGTCGTCGGTGACGAATCCAGGATCGGTACGGTGCAATCGACCGAAATCCCGGATCAGCCAGCCGGCGCCGGCTACCAGCGTGACGGCCAGTGCGACTTCGGCGACGGTCATCGCGCCCAGCCATCGCGTGGTGGCGCGAGCGCCTGCCGCGGAACGTCCACTCTCGTTCATGAGTGTCTTGACGTCGGTGGCGGCGAGCCGCAGCGCCGGAGCAAAGCCCACGAGCAGGCCGCTCACGACGAGCGCACCCAGCGCGAAAAGCAGGACGCGGCCGTCGAAGGCCACCTGATCGAGCCGCGGCAGCGTGGACGCGCCTCGCGTCAGGAGCAAACGCACGAACGCGTAGCCGGCCGCGACGCCGAGCACGCCGCCTCCGGCCGAGAGCAGCAGCGACTCGGTGAGCAGCTGCCGGACGATGCGGCCTCGGTTGGCGCCGAGCGCAACGCGCACCGCCATCTCGCGCGCGCGGACGGCGCCGCGCGCCAGCAGCAGGTTGGTCACATTCGCGCACGCCAGTACGAGCAGCAGTCCTGTTGCCGCCAGCACGATGACGAGGATCGGGCGGAGGTCGCCGACGATCGAGTCCACGAGCGGGCGGATTACATAGATTCGGCCGTTGGCGCTGACCGGGAAATCGCGCGCGACGCCGGCCATCACACCCGCCATTTCGCTGCGTGCGCGCTCGGCCGTCGTGCCCGGCTTGACACGCATGAAGACCTCGAACGAGTGCGCGACCGACTGCGGATCGACCGGCACGGTGAACCAGAAGTCGGCGCCGTGGGGCGTGTCGAAGCCGCGGGGTGCCACGCCGGCGACTATTGTGTTGATCTCCGCGAAGTGGATCGGCCTTCCGACGACCTGGGGATCGCTGCCGTAGACGTCGCGCCAGATCCGGTCCGAGATGACGACCGACGGCGGCGCGTTGCGAGGAGGCACCTGGTCCGACGTGCCGCCAAGCGTCATCGGCAGCCCGAACAGGTCGAAGAAACCCTGCGTCACGGCGTAGGCTTTCGTCTTCAGCGGCGCGCCGTCATTGCGCAGAAATGTGACGTCGTTCGACTGCAGACCGGCCGCCCGCACGATCGACAGGCTGGGGTCGTTGAGCCGAAGCAGCTCGACGGCCGACACCAGGCCGGTAGTGACGCGGCCGTCGACGAGCGTGGTTCGAACCGAGTACAGATCGCCCGGAACCGGATAGGGCAGGGGCTTGAGGAGCGCCGCGTCCACCGTGCTGAAGATGGCCGTCGTTGCGCCGATGCCGATCGCCAGGGTGGCGATCGCGGCCAGAGCAAAGGCTGGCGCGCGTCGAAGGCCGCGTGCGGCAAAGCGGAGATCCTGCGCCAGTGTGCCCATGGTCGTCTCTCGCCAGACGGTTAGACCCCACCCGCCGCGCCAGGGATCACCCGCGCGAGCGCCGGCTACGTGACACGGTCGCAGGAATAGACGAGCGTTGGCCGCGAAAGGTCTCGTGGGAGAGCGCCGGCGGCCCGGGGGGCGGCGCACTTCAAGTTAGAAGTTAGAGGACAGAAGTTAGAAGTGCGGAATAGGAATACATGTAGAGGGCGGCCCAGGCGATCACGCCGCTCAAGGCTTGAGGCTTAGGGCTAAGCCCCAAGCCCCAAGCCTTAAGCCCTAAGTCATTACTGCGGCGGCGTCTTCGGCACCATCATCTGCGCGCCCGGCCGCGCGACGGCCATCTGCAGCATCTTCGGCGCGGCGCCGTCGGGACGGTCGTAGGTGACGGCGTACTGTCCGGCGAGCACCTCCGCGAACTTCTTCAGCTGCACGTCGATCGCGCTGGACGTGCCGACCGTCTGACGGATGCCGCCTGACTGCGCCGGCAGATTGTTCAGCAGGATGTCGCGATTCTGGCCGCCCTGTCCCTTGACGCGCGCGGACTCCGAGTTCTTGAATGTCACCGACCACACCGACGCATGCGTCGCTAGGACGGCGTTGGCCACGGTCTGCCCCGGCAGCGAGCTGGTCTCGTCGAAGCCGTCGAGGTTCACAGCGACAATCGCCCGGCGCGGCGACGGTGCGGCCGCGAGCTTTTTCGCCGCCTCGTTGAATGCCTCGAGCATGACGGTCGTCTGGCTGCCCTGATCGGCATTGATCTTCTGCACCGCCTTGTCGACGTCGGCGGCGGGTTTACCCAACTCGATGATCGTTTGCGCCTGCGCGCCGAATCCGACGATCGCGATCGACGCGGTCGGCTGCGCCGTCATGATGGCGGTGGTGAAGTGGCCGATCGCGGTGCGCATATCCTTGACCGAGCTCTGCACGAACTGTGTCTGGTCCACGAGAATGACGATGGTCAAGGGATCGGTCGCGAGCTTGGCCTCGATGATCTTGCGATCCTGACCATCCTCGCGCACGCCCCACTCCTCGCTCTTGAGATCCTTGATGGGCGTGAGCTGGGCATCGAGCGGCGTCACGAACGCCGTTTTTGCCGCGCGGAGCGGGCGGGACGCATTGAGGCCCGTCGCGACGAGACCAACGGCGACGACAACGGCGGGCAGAAATACATTTCGAACCGAACGTACACGGACAGGCATGGGCACTCCTTGTGTGGTGCCGTGGAGTATATCGCTGGGCGCTTTTCGGCTTACGCCGCAAGCCCTAAGCCTTAAGCCCTAAGGCTTGCGGCGTACGGCTTAGATGTAGGATGTCGTCGCCATGTCCAGACACAATCAGGACGACCCCGAAGGCCTCGAGGAACCTGTCGAATCGCCGTTGGGTACGGCGGCCGATTGGCGCGACTTCATCAAGGGGCTGGCGACGCTCCTGGCCGCGGTCGGCGCAGGCGTGGACTTCGCGGCCCCTCTGGACGCCGCGGCGGCACAAGCGACCGGGGCCGTTCCCGCGCCCGCGAGCAATCTCGTCGGCGTGCAGATGGGCCCGCACACGATGCTCGACGAGGGCATCGAGCCGTGTCTCGATCTGTGTCAGGACACCGCCGGCATCAACACGCTCTTCGTCTACAGCCATGCGTACGGCGGCGATCTCCGGAAGGCGCTGAACGTCCTCGCGACCGATCACGGCAAGCCGCCGATCGACCAGCGCTCG
The DNA here is from genome assembly GCA_963704575.1 of uncultured Acidobacteriota bacterium. Classification (GTDB taxonomy): domain Bacteria; phylum Acidobacteriota; class Vicinamibacteria; order Vicinamibacterales; family SCN-69-37; genus DATEGZ01. Next base: position 125,882 of record OY969918.1, read on the forward strand.
CGCAACCTGCCGCTCGTCTGGGTGAAGCAGCACGACCAGTACTTCAAAGACACGACGCTCAGGCATCAGAAGGTCGACGACACCTTCGCGTATCATGATCGCGATCTGTTCAAGGAAGTGCTCGCGCCCGTGCGTAAGCGCGGCATGAAGCTCTACGCGCGTATTCTCGAGTCCGGATCGCGCGAAGTGCAGAACGTCGCGAAGGTCGCCACCGTGACGGTGGCCGGCCGGCCGACGCAAACCGCGTGCTGGAACCATCCCGACTACCAGGCGTTCTGGAATGCGACTGTCGAGGATCTCTTTCGCAGCTACGAGCTCGACGGTTTTCAGTGGGGCGCCGAGCGTGCGAGCCCGCTCACCAATATCATCCAGAACGGGAACGATTCGAGCGCGACCTGTTTCTGCGACTTCTGCCGCGCGCGCAACAAGACGCACGGGATCGACGCCGAGCGCGCGCGCCTCGGCTTCCAGAAGGTGCTCACGTACGTTCAGGGCATGCGCGCCGGCACCCTCAAGCCGGCTGACGGCGCGGCCGCGGAGTTCCTGCGCATCCTGATGCAGTATCCGGAAGTTCTCGCCTGGGAGTACCAGTACCGCATGTCGCGCGAGGAGATCATGGCGGGCATGTATCGCACCATCAAAGCGATCAAGCCGTCCGCCGAAGTCGGCTGGCACGTCGATCACTGGGCGACCAGCATGGACATCATCGCGCGCTCGGTGATGAGTTACGCCGAGATGGCGCCGCACTCCGACTATCTCAAGGTCGTCGTCTATCACGCCGTGACCGGGCCGCGTATCCGCGGCTGGGTGGCCAACACCCAACGAAGTGTCCTCAATCAGCTGACGCTCCAGGAAGCGCTCGACCTGCACTACGACCTGTTCGGCTACGACAAGAACATCGAGCCGAAGGCGACCGAGACGACGAAGGGCGGGTCGGCCGATTACGTGTTTCGCGAGACGAAGCGCAGCGTCGCGAGCGCCGAGGACAAGACGAAGATTTATCCGGGGATTGGCTTCAACGTCCCGGGAGGAGCGCCTGAGGATCCGGAGACGATCTTCCAGGCCGTCACCAACGCCTACAAGGCCGGAGCCCGCGGCATCGTCGCTTCCCGCGAGTACGAGGAGATGACCGTGCCGAATCTGCGCGCGGTCGGCCGGGCGGTTCGCGATCTCGCGAAGACAACATCGACGACGCGATCTACAATCGTGGCCTCGTGAGTCGTCATTCTTTCCGGCGAGCGTGTCGCGCGGTGGCGTGGCTCGCCGTGCTTCTGTGGGCCGTGCCGGCCGCCGCCGGCCAAGGGCCCAGCGTGAGCGCGCCGTCGGTCGACCAGCAGCACGACGCCGCTCAGCCCACTGAGAGCCACGACTACCCGAGTCTGCACATCGCCGGGTTCGGGGACGTCGACTTCTCGCAGACGAAACAGCGCGAGGGGCCGCAGGGCTTCAGCCTGGGTCAATTCGTGCTGCACATGACGTCTGAGCTGTCGCCGCGGGTTACGTTCTTCGGCGAAATCAGTCTGACGGCGCGGACCGACGCCGGCACTGGGTCGCCACCGGCCAGCGGGTTCAATGCGGAAGTCGAGCGGATGATCCTTCGCTTCGACGAGAGCGATCGCTTCAAGATTTCCTTCGGCCGGTACCACACGCCCATCAACTGGTGGAACACCGCCTTTCACCACGGGCAGTGGTTGCAGACGACGATTGCGCGGCCGGAGATGATTCAATTCGGCGGGCGCTTTCTCCCGGTGCATTTCGTCGGCACGCTCGTCGAGGGCGCAGTGCCGGCCAACGGGTGGAACGTCAACTATCAGGCCGGATTCGGCAACGGCCGCGGCAACGTCATCAGCCGCCCCGGCGACGCCGGCGACAACAACGGCTTTCGCGCGACGCTCCTGACGCTGTTTTCGAGGCCCGATCGCTTCTACGGACTGCAGTTCGGTGGCTCGCTCTACTTCGACAAGATCACGCTGCCCGACTCCCGCGATTTCGGCGAGCGCATCGTGGCGGGTCATGCGGTGTGGCAGAAGGAGAATCCGGAAGTCATCGCGGAGGTCGCGGCGGTTCGTCACGAGCAGGTCGACAGCGGTTTCGTGACCTGGAGTCACGCCTACTACGTGCAGACCGCGTACCGGCTCCCTCAGTTCAATCACGTGCTGAAGCCGTACTTCCGGTTTGAGCACATCGGCGTCAATCCGCAAGACGACGTATTCGTGGGCGTGCCGAATCTCGACGGTTCGACAGTGGGGTTGCGCTTCGACGCGTCGCCGTTTGCGGCCCTCAAAGGCGAGTACCGCAACTGGGGACGCGGGAGCGGCCAGCCCCGCAACTACGGCGGCTTCTTTCAGATCTGCTTCACCTTCTGATGGCTGCGCGACGCCTCGCCTTCGTCGGTCCCGGACGGCTGATCGCCGCGCTCGCGGTGTGTCTCGTCGTGACGTGCCACGCCACAGCGGTCCGGACGCAGGCGGGTGCGGACATCGCCGTCGTCGTGCATCCGGACGTTCCGGTGGACAATCTGACCTTCGCCGAGCTTCGCCGCGTGCTGCTCGGCGACCGCGAGTTCTGGTCGTCGGGCGTGCGCGTCACGCTGCTGATTCGCGCGCCCATCGCGCGCGAGCGCGACGTCGCCGTCAGGAGCATCTGCGAGATGAGCGAGGCGCAGTTCCGCCAGCACTGGATCGCGAAGGTCTTCCGCAACGAAACGCCCAGCGGACCGAAAATCGTCTACTCGAGTGAAATGGCGATCGATCAGGTGACGCGGACGCCCGGGGCGATCACGTTCGTCGAGGCCACGCGCGTCACCAAGGCGATGAAGGTCCTCAAGATTGACGGCCTCATCGCCGGCCAGGCCGGCTACAAGCTCAAGTAGGCCTCAGCTCTTCAACTTCAGCTGCGCCAGGAGCTGGTCGAATTTCGGCTGGCCGCGCAATGACTGGAACCACGGTGCGATGCCGATCTGGACGATCGAGAAGTCGTGCTCGTCGTACGCTTTCTGCAGCCATTCGAGCGCGTGCGGTTTGTCGCCCAGCGCTGCGTAGACCATCGCCACCGACGACGACGGGACGTAGAGCTGGGCCGAGAGCGTCTGCAGCTGGCGTAGCACGGCGTCGGCGTCGGTCCGGCGTCCAGCGCGGGCGTACGCCGCGCCCAGATGTCCCCACATCACCGGGCTGTTCTCCGAGAGGTCGAGTGCTCGCTTGAGCTCGTCGATGGCTTCGTCGTGACGGCCCATTTGACTGAGTGCGACACCCAGGCCGCGGTGCGCGGAGACCGAGTTCGCGTCGAACTCGATCGTCTTGCGGAACTGGGCGACGGCGTCGGCCGCCTGGCCCGAGTAGAGCAGATCCCAGCCGAGATCGCTGTTGACGATCGGCGAGAGCGGGTCGAGTTCCTGGGCGCGCTTGACCTCCGCGATCGCGTCGGGAAGGCGGCCGAGTGTGGCCAGGTACATGGCGTACTGGTTGTGCGCGAGCGCGGACGCGCCGTTGAGCTCGATGCCTTTCTTGAACTCGGCCTCCGCGGCCGGCCAGTCCCAGTCGAGCCACAGCTTGAGATGACCGAGCGCGACGTGCGCCTCGGCCAGGCCCGGATCGATCTGCAGCGCCTGCACCGCGGCGGCTTTCGCATCGGTCAACGCCTCGACCCAGTACGAGCCCAGCATCAGATTTGAATCGGCCAGCCCTGCGTAGGCCAGGGCGTACTTCGGATCCTTCTCGATCGCGTGTTGGAAGTACTCGATCGCCTTCTTGTAGCCGGCGATCGTGCCCTTGTTCCAGTGATATCGCCCCTGCAGATACAGCTCGTACGCTTCGGCATCGTCGGTATACCGCTTGGTGGCGCGTTTCTTGTCCTCGCCGGTAATCCGCCGGCCGAGCTTGTCGAGGATCTCGGTGGCGATTTCGTCCTGCACGGTCAGCAGGTCGGCGTGCGGTTGGTTGTATTGGCCGCCCCAGAGCTGCGATCCGTCGGCGACGTTCATCAGCTCGGCCTCGATGACGAGTCGATCGCCGCGCGCGGCGACGCGACCTGTCACGACCGCTCTGACGTTCAGGTCGCGCCCGACCTGTTGCGGATCGACCTCCTTGCCCTTGTAACGGAACACCACGCTTCGTGCACTCACGCGCAGGCTGGGAAGCTGCGCGAGTCCGTTAATCAGGCTCTCGGTGATGCCGTCCGGCAGGTACTCCGCATCGCCGGTCGCGCCCGTCGCGGCGAAGGGCAGCACGGCCACCGAGTCGATCGTGGTGGCCGACGCCGGACGCCACAACGGGAACGTCGCCGCGGCGACGACGATGAAGAAGACGGCCGCGAGCATGGCCCATTGCGCGGGCGACGGCCGCGCGCGCTTCCGGCGCGTGACCGGAGGTTCGGCGCTGACCTTCGCGGAATCCGTTTCGCGCTTCAGTCGCTTGAGATCGGCGCGAAGCTCCGCGGCCGTCTGGTATCGCAGATCGCGATCCTTCTCGAGCGCCTTGAGAATGATGTGCTCGAGCTCGGCAGGAATTTTCGAGTTGATGACCGTCGGGCGCACGGGCCGCTGGTTGAGAATCGCGTCGAAGATCAGCGCCGACGTGCGGCCGACAAACGGCTCCCGGCCCGTCGCCATTTCGTAGAGCACCACACCGAAGGAAAACAGATCACTCCGACCGTCGAGTTCCTCGCCGCGTGCCTGCTCGGGTGACATCGATGACAGCGTGCCGAACGTCTGGCCCGATTCGGTAGCCGGCACGTTGGGGCGGGCCATCGCCGTGTCGGCCAGCGGATCGATCGGCGCGCCCTGCGGTACCGCGAGCTTGGCGAGGCCGAAATCGAGCACCTTCACCTGACCGTGGGTGGTCACGAAGATGTTCGCGGACTTGATGTCTCGGTGCACGATGCCGGCGGCATGCGCGGTCTCGAGCGCGTCGGCCGCCTGCGCCGCCTGATCGAGCAGGACGTCGGTTGGCATCGGCGTGCCGTTGATTCGGTTTTTGAGCGTCGCACCATCGAGCAGCTCCATCACGAGGAACGGCAGGTCGCCGTGACGGCCGACGTCGTAGAGCGCGCAGATATGCGCGTTGTTGAGCGAGGACGCCGCGCGGGCTTCGCGCTGGAATCGTTCGAGCGCCGCCGCGTCTTCCGACAGCCTGGTCGACAGAAACTTGACCGCCACCAGACGGCCGAGCCGCGTGTCTTCGGCGCGGTACACCACGCCCATGCCGCCCTCGCCGATCTTGTCGAGGATGCGATAGTGGGTAACGATCTCGCCAATCATCGTGCTCTGGAGAAGATACCGCGAAATGCGCCACCACGCGTCGTCGCGCGGTGCGTCAGTGTTTCAGGAACTGGCCGAACGGGCTCGAGATCGCCATGTCGAGCGCCTTGGCCGGACCGGGCGACTGATGCTTGAGCTGGTACAGGACGATGGGGCGCGCCGCGGACGGCGCGTAGATCCGCTCGAGCCGGTCGGTCTCCGCTTCGAGCAGATCGTGTGTTATGGGCCAAAGCGCGTTGTGGGACGGCTCGAGCGAGTAGTCCACGATGAGGAACTCGACGTGGAGATCCTCGAGCTCGCGCATGAGTGCATCGGGTGTTTCGAATCGGAGCTTGAAGTTGTGGCCGCCCCAGTCGTCGCTCGCGATCAGCTTCGACGATCGAATGACCATCGCCGGAGGATTCGGCCCGCGGGCGGCCACTTCGGCGACGAATGCGCCTTCGCCACTTTCGTCACTCACGACCAGCATCCGGCGCGACGCCAGGTGATAGCGCGCCTCGATGAACGCGGCAACGTCACGGAACCCGAGCGGCTTGCGCATCGCCCACGCCGACGTGTTCAGGACGCCGATGATCACGAGCGTGGCTACCAGCGCGATGCGTCCCGCGCCGAGCCACGCACGGCGGCGCAGGAGCGACAGGAGCGTTGTGAATCCGACCGCCACCAGCCCCAGGAGGGGAGCCACGGCCATCGTCAGGTAGCGGCCGGACACGGTCTTGTGCGGGTTCAACAGGTGAAAGAGCAGGGTCGCCACGAGCAGCGAGGTGATGCTCGCGACCATCGTCCACGAGTCGCGATTCGCATTGGAACGCCGCGCCAGGATGCCAGTGAGCAACCCAATTGTCGCGAAGGCCAGGATGAGCACTCCCATCTGCTCACGCAGGTAATCCCAGTAGAACCGGACGCGGTACGCGACGTCGGCCCAGTTGGTGACCCGGAAGTCGCCGATGGTCGCGTCGAAATAGAAACTCGCAATCGAAAACGGGGCAGCGACGACGAGCACGATGCCGGCAGCGATCCAGAGCCCTGATCGCCGGAGCAGATCGAATCGACGCGTGAAGAGCAACATGAGCGCCGGCATCAGCAGCACCGCGAGGCCGTTGCCCTTGGTCAGACACGCGCCCGAGGCAAACAGGCCGAACATTGCGCCGTGCTGCCAGCGTTCGGAATCGAAGAACTTCGCGAGCCAGAACGCCGCTTCGATCGCGAACGCCGCGACGACGACATCGAGCATGACGGCGCTCGACAGGTTGATGACGGCGGGCGCAGCCATGAACATCACGCCGAGGACTGCAGACAACAGCCGGGTCGTCAAGTGGCGGAGGATCTTGTACAGCCGCCAGCCGGTCCATGCCATGGAGAGGCCGACGAGTCCCAGCGCCGCGGTTTCGGGTGGCCAGCCCGGCAGTAATACCAGTCCGAGCAAGCCGTGGAAGAGCGGCGGCCACATGCCCGGGGCGATCTTCGGGTAGTTGAAGTAGTAGCTCTGCGCGAACGCGATCGGATTTTCCCCGAGGCCGTGCCTGATGTAGTCGCGCACGAGCAGGCCGTTCATGAAATGAGCGGCCTCGTCCGAGAAGTTACCGCGCTCGGTCAGGTAGGCGCCGACCAGAATCTGGATCGCGAGCGCCATCACGAAGATTCCGGCAAACGTCCCGAGATCAGTCGTCCGGGCATGAGGCGCCGACTGTGCCTGTGGTCTGACGTCTTTGACCATTGAGACCACGACGGCGGGTGGGGTCACGGACGTTCCTCCGGGCCACGCTCGATTGATGACCGAGTCTTCGCGGACCACTCGGACGGGAGGAACGCTGCCGTGCATGGAGGGAAGCCCCGCCTCCTGCAAGGTAGGTACCGCAGCAGCATAGTTCCGCCCATTGCCCGAGCCAATCCTCGACACTAATAGTCATTCGAGGCGGAGACGCCTGTCTCCCTCGCCGAATGTGCCACTCAGCCTGCCGCTCCCCGGGGGAGTGGTCGCGTCTGCCATCCTAGGGTGCCTGATCATACGTCACGACCTGATCGCCGGAGGTGCGTGACTCCAATCACGGGAAGTACTTGCCTAGCGGTAGGTAGCGTCTTCCACTCCATGGCCCAGACTGGCCGGGCCGGCCGCGAAAAGGCGTGTGTATGGTGTCGAATGACGTGGCAGCGATCTTGAACGTGAACTATCTTTGGTTCTGGGGCGAATCGCGATCATGATTCTGTCGCCGCGGCTCGTCGTCTGGATGCTTGCGGGCGTCACCGCGCTCCTGATGGTGCTCGCGCCAGCCGAGGTGCGGATCGGCGTGTTCCAGTTTCTCTGGACGAACCCGATCGCGCGCGTGCTGGTCGAGATCTGTCTCATCGCCTTCGTCGCGCAGCTGTTCGTCAGGTGGCAGGTGGTCAGCCAGCTCAAGCGCACCGTGGGCTGGCTGCAAGCGCATCGGCTGGGGACCGCTGCGGCCGGGCCTCTCGTCGTCGGCCGGTTCTTCAAGCCGCTCTTCACAGAGGTGATCCACCTCGTGTCGAGCCTCGAGACGGCCCGGGCTTCCGCGGAAGAAGAGGCTCGGCTGCGCGACGCCGCGTCCTTCCAGTGGACGCCTGAGCGCCTGCGGGCTCACGTCCGGAGCCGGCTTACTGGTCGTCCGCTCATCGTCGTCTCGAATCGGGAGCCATATATCCACGTCCGCAAGGGCAAAGCGATCGAGCTGCTGGTCCCGGCGAGCGGACTGGTCACCGCACTCGAGCCGGTTTTGCGCGCCTGCGCCGGGACCTGGATCGCTCACGGGTCGGGCGACGCGGACCGCGAGCGCGTGGATGCCGGCGATCGGCTGCGCGTGCCGCCCGACCATCCGGAGTACACGCTGCGCCGCGTCTGGCTCACCGCTGAGGAAGAGGCCGGCTACTACTACGGCTTTGCGAACGAGGGGATGTGGCCGCTCTGCCATATCGCTCACACCCGGCCGTTGTTCCGCGAATCCGACTGGGCGTGTTACCGCGACGCCAACCGGAAATTCGCCGAGGCAGTCCTCGACGAGATCGCCGGCATGCCCGGCGCGATGGTGCTCGTGCAGGACTATCACTTCGCGCTGCTGCCGCGCATGATCAAGGCCGCCCGGCCGGACGCGCACGTCGGCATTTTCTGGCACATTCCGTGGCCCAACCCGGAGGCGTTCGGCATCTGCCCGTGGCAGAGTGACGTCCTCGACGGCATGCTTGGGGCGGACCTGATCGGGTTTCACACCCAGGCGCACTGCAACAATTTTCTCGAGACCGTCGATCGCGCGTTCGAATCGAAGATCGAATGGGAGCACTTCACCGCGCGGCGCAATGGCCACGTGACGCATGTGCGGCCGTTCCCAATCAGCGTGGCGCCGCCCGCGCCACCGCCGGCGCCGGCCGATGTCGCGCTCGCGCGCTCGCCGGTCGACCTGCGTGCGGCATTGCTGCAATCGCACGGTGTGGCGGCAGACATGCTCGGCATCGGCGTCGATCGCGTGGACTACACGAAGGGCCTGATCGAGCGACTGCGCGGCATCGAGCGGTTTTTCGAGAAGTGGCAGCGCTACATCGGCCATTTCACGTTCGTGCAGATCGGCGCGCCCAGCCGCACGCGGATCAAGCGCTATCAGGACTTGCTCGACGAACTCACGGCCGAGGCCGATCGCATCAACGCGCGTTTCGCGACGTCGGGCTGGAAACCCATCGTGCTGCTCACGCGCCACCACGGGCACGAAGAAATCGCGCCGTACTACCGGGCGGCGGACCTCTGCCTGGTCACGGCGCTTCACGACGGCATGAACCTGGTCGCCAAGGAGTTCGTGACGTCGCGGGAGGACGATGACGGCGTGCTGGTGTTGAGTCAGTTCGCTGGCGCGTCACGCGAGCTGCGCGATGCGCTGATCGTCAACCCCTACGACATCGAGCAGCTGGCGGATGCGATTCGTCTCGGTCTGGAGATGGACCCTGACGAGCGCCGCGCGCGGATGTCGCGGATGCGGCGGAGCGTTCTCGAGAACAACGTGTACCGGTGGGCGGCCACGCTCATCGGCGATCTCGCCGACATCCGGCCCGAAACGGCGACGGTGCCGATCCGCGTCGAGGAACGCGTCGCCGCGCGATCAATCGTCGGCGACGCACCGAACCACGGGCGCGCGTTCGGGTAGCCGCTACGCCTTCGTGACGTTGACGAAGTAGAGCTCGGTCGCGACCTGGAATTGATCGCTCGGCACCGTGGTTTTCATCACCTGCCACACGGACGTGGCCTCGACCACCCGCATGTCGCCCTTCGGCCCGACACGCACGGGCATGGCGAACTTCGCTTCGTCAGTCTTCCAGCGGTACGCCACTGTGTGATTCGAGTCGTCGAACTTCAGTTCGAGCGTCGGGATGGCCGTGTGGCGGAGGTATTGATTGAAGACGGGCGTCATGTCGCGGCCCATGCGCTTGTTGAAGAACGCGACGACGTCCTCGGTCATGATGTTCTTGTATTTGAATGTTTGAAAGAAGTCGTGGATCATCGCGAACCACTTCTGGTCGTCGTTCACGACGCTGCGCAGCGTGTGCAGGAACAGCGCGCCCTTGAAATACATGTCCTGCGGCGGCTCGCGGTGGATCCCGCGCTCGGTGATGATCGGCCGATCGTTCCGCACGTGCGACTTGTAGCCGTTCGTGTACGTAACGTAGTCGTCGTGGCCGTACGTGTACTCGACGTACAGACATTCGAGGTACGTCGTCCAGCCTTCGTGGATCCACATGTCGGACACGTCGGCGGCGGACACCGCGTTGCCGAACCATTCGTGGCCGCTCTCGTGAATGATGATGAAATCGAAGCGCGGGCTGATGCCGACGCCCGTCCAGTCGCCCGGCGGCCGGCCGTAGCCGTTGTGGAATCCGTTGCCGTAGGTCACCGCGCTCTGGTGCTCCATGCCGGTGTACGGGACCTGGATGAGCTTGTATCCGTCCTTCTTGAACGGGTACTCGCCGAAGTAGTGCTGATAGGCCTCGAGCATTCCGTGGGCCTGCGCGAACTGTGATTTCGCCTTGTCGAGATCCTCGGGCAATGCGAAGAAATCCAGTGTCAGGTCACCGAGCAATTCGCCGAAGCGCTCGTACTTGCCGATGTTGAGCGACACGTCGTAGTTGTTGATGGGATAGTGGACCATCCAGTCCCAGCGCGTGTAGCCGTCGCCGAGGTCCGTTTTCTTTTCTAAGCGGCCGTTCGAGACGTCGACCAGGTCGTTCGGGATGGCGACGCTGATCTCCATGTCTTCCACTTCGTCGCGCCACTGATCCTTGTTGGGCCACCAGATCGCCGCGCCTTCGCCCTCGCACGCGGTGAAAATCCACGGCCGGCCCGCCGGATCCTTGCCGAACGTAAAGCCGCCAAAGCGGCCGGTCTGCGTCGGCGTCCCCGAGTAATGGAAGTCGATCGCGTAGGTCTTGCCGCTCTTGAGCGTGTCGGGAAAATCGACGAACACGGTGTTGAGCTCGCGCTCGAACTTGAGCGGCGTGGTGCCGTACAGGATCTTGTCCACGCTCAGGTTCGCGTAGAGGTCGAGCTGGATGCGGGTGGCGTCCTTGAGCATCCGGAACGTGATGGTGTTCTTGCCGCCAATGACTTTCTTGTCCGGGTCGACCCGGATGTCGAGGTGGTACGACAGCAGGTCGTTGTTGGCCCGGAACTCGCCGTACTGCCCGCGAAGGATGTCGGCTCGTGTCGGAGCAGCCGGGGTCGCCGGCGGGCCGCCGCGCTGCGGCGCCGCGGCCGGCACCCGGACGACGAGACCGGTGACGGCAAGGGCCACGACTGCGGCGCGTCTGGCGAAAAAGGAGGCATTCATAGGTGGCCGGAGCGTAACACAGCCGATGAGCCTTGATTTACAGTGTGATACCCTCGCTTCCGACCCGCAGGCCACGTCCCGGCTCCCCCTCCGCGACGTCCACGACGTTGAACGAACTGGCAGCTGTCGGAGTTGCCACGAGGAGGACAGATGTTCGGACATGGACGGAGAGCCGCTCGACTGACGGTGACACTTACGGTCGCGGCGGCGTGGACCTTGTGCGCGTCGGCGCAGCAGACCGCCTCACCGATCGAATTTCTTCGCGCCGGCGACGTGCTGATGGCGGGATCGCACTATGGCGACGCCCTGCGCGCCTACCGTCTCGCTCAGCAGACCGACGATTCGGCGGTACGGGTCCGGGCCGGGGCGGGGGCGCTGCGCTCCCTGCTCAGGCTCGGCCTCTTCAGGGACGGCATGCGGGAGGGCGCGAGCGTCGCCGCCCGCGACCCGCAGAACTCTGCCGCGATCTCGGTTCATGGCGACGCGCTCTGGGCCTTCGGGCTGTTTCTCGACGCCGAAGCGCAATACGCCGCGGCACTGGCCATGAACCCGCAGGATGCCGGGGCGCTCCACGGACGGGGCCGCTCGCTGGCCGCCCAGCGCGAGTTCGACGCGGCGCTCGCCGACGTCCGTCACGCGATCGCAATCGACCCGGCCGAACCGGCCTACCAATACACCCTCGCGTCGATCTATGAGACGACGCGGCAGTTTCCGAAGGCCGCCGAGGCGCTGACGAAATACGTGTCGCTGCTGCCGACGCGCGACGACAGCGACCTGGTGAAATGGGCGCGCACGCAGTCGCGCTTCCTCTCGACATTCAAGAACCACGCGCCGTTCGAGATGACGAGCCGCGCGGCCAGCTACACGATGCCGTTCCGCATCGCCGATGGCCGCGTCCTCGTGACCGGCCGGGTCAACGGCGGCACGGCGATCGAGTTTGCCGTCGACACCGGCGCCGATCAGGTCGTTCTCACCACCGGCGTCGCGAACTCCAATCGCGTCTTTCCGTTCGCGTCGCTCCAGAGCGCGGGCATCGGCGATCTCGGCGTCGGATTCCGCAGCCTGCAGATCGCGCGGATGGACGACCTCGAAATCGGCGCGCTGCACATCCGCAACGTGCCGTGCCTCATCAAAGATCCGCCGCTCCGGGACATTCCCAGCCGGGAGAGTGAGGCCTTCTCGCCTCTCACCTTCGGGTTGTCGGTGGACATCGACTACGAACATCACGTGCTGACCATGGCGCGCGAGCTGCCGGACGCCCCGGCCGACATTCATCTTCCGCTTCGCATCCAGCGCCTGGCCGTCGTGCAGGGCATCGTCAACGGCACGTCGCCGGCCAGCTTCGTCCTCGATACCGGCGGAGAGGCGATGTCGCTCAGCCGCGGCATGGCGGCGCAGCTCGCCGTCGACCCCGATGTCCGTCGCGTGCCGGTGAAGGTCTATGGCACGTCGGGCTACGACACCGGCGCATTTCTGCTCCCGTTCGTGAACATCGAGTTCGCCAACGGCGCCGCGTTCGCGCAGGCCTCGCTCGTGGTCCTCAATCTCGATGCCCCAAGCGCTCTGCTGGGATTCAATATCGGCGGCATCATCGGCCATCAGTTTTTGGGCAAGTACCGCGTGTCGATTGATCTGCCTCGCCACGAGGTGCGTCTGACGGGGCAATGACATCAGGAGATCGCTTGATGACTGATCGTGTGCAACCGGGGGCTGGCGATCATGCCACGGCCCCGGACGCTCTGCCGGCGCCCCCACCGGCCGGAGCGCTCATCGTTCTGACGGCGCCGTTCACCGAGACCATCGACCACGCTGGGTACTTCATCCAGATGAGCATGGCATCGCTGCCGATGTGGCTCGAGGGCATCCTCAACAAGAAGTATCCGAAGTGGCGCGAGGTCGAACACAACACCGACGGCACGGCGCGCTATATGCCGGCCGGGCTGCGCGTGCTCGAAGCGTCTTTGTCACGTGAGTTCTCACCGACTGATATCGTCGCGTGCTATCCGGACGACCTCGACAAGTTCATCGGACCCGCGACGCGCGTCGTGGCGATCTCGACGCACAACCCGCTCGGCGTGACGTTCGCCGCGGGTGTCTACACGTCGATCTTCGGCTCCTCGAAACAACCGATCAACTCGCACTACGCGCGCAAGATGTTCGACATCGTGAAGGGCAGCCCCTACCGGTCGAACTTCAAGGTGCTGGTCGGCGGCTCCGGCGGCTGGCAGATCACGCAGACGAACGCGTGGGACCAGCTCGGCGTCGACTGCGTCGTCGAAGGCCGCAGCGAGTCGGCCGACACGATCGCGTTGTTCGAAAAGGCGATCCGCGGTGAAGAGCTGCCGCGCCAAGTCGAGGTCGGACACCCGAAGGACCGCGAGAGCATCCTCGTGCCCGACAAGCGGACGACCTTCGGCGTCGTCGAGATGACGACGGGATGCGGGCGGCGGTGCCAGTTTTGTGTGCCCGACCTGAACCCGCAGATCGACGTGCCGAAAGACCAGATCATGGCCGGCGTCCACGCGAACGTGCGCGAGGGCAACAAGCAGATCTCGCTCGCGACCGAGGACATGTTCATCTGGGGGCAGGTCCGGACCCAGACGCCGTTCTATTTCCCGAATCGCGAGGCGCTGCTCGACCTCTACGGCGAAATCATCGGCACGCCGGGCGTCGAGCAGCACGTGCTCAGCCATGCGACGATCGCGCCGTCGGTCGTCGATCCGGTCCTGATTCGCAAGCTCTCCGAGATGTGCCTCGACAAGAGCCCGATCCGGCTGCCGATGCTCAGCTCGCACAAGGAGAAGCGCGCGCTCGTGCCGCTCATTGGTCTTGAAACGGGATCGGTGCGGCTCGGCAAGCAGATCATGCCGAGCAAGGGCGTGCCGTTCCAGATCGAGGACTGGCAGAGCGTCGTCGTCAACGGCCTGACCGTGCTCAACCAGAACAATTGGTTTCCGGCGATGACGCTGATCGTCGGCAGCCCGGGCGAGACGGACGACGACACGAAGGCGACGATTGACTTGATCTACGAGGTCGAACGCCGCGGGTTGTTCGCGTTCTTCATTCCGTCGATCTTCACGCCGCTCCACGACACGCGGCTCGAGCTGGCGAAGGGTGTCACCGAGACGCGTCAGCTCACGCCGCTTCAGTGGCAGCTGATGATGAAGTGCTGGAAGATGAATCTTCGTCCAGGCCAGATGAGCTGGTGGGGACCGATGGCGTGGCGGACCGGTGCGATCGGGCTGTGGCTCTGGAAGCTTCGCAAGCTCAATGGCCCCAACTTCACCTGGCCCATGTTCATGTTCGCGAGCGCGTTCCCGGAATCGCTGATGGGGAAGATGGGGAAGATCTACCTGGGGCAGCCGATCACGATCAAGAGTCGCAAGGAACTGCTCACGACCATTCGGCCGAATCAGCGAAAGTTCCTGCGAGCGGATACCGGCGACATCCCCGAGATGGCGCCAGAACCGCAACCGGCCGTCGCGTAAACCGCCCGAAGGCGATCCACTCGACGGCCGGCGCAGATCGAACGAGAAACGCCTGTCGAACTACTGCTTGGTCATGCCGAAGCCGCTCACGATGGCTTCGACGTTATGGCTGATGCGGATGCCATAGACGCCGTCGAGCGAGTCGAGCTTGCCTGCGGCGACAAGGTCGGCCTTGTCGTATGTGCCGACCGCCGTGCCGTTGATCGAGCAGGTCGCCTTGCCGTCCTTGACGGTCCACTGAATGTCCTGCGTCACCGTCTCTCCGGGCGCCGCGGCCTTATGAATCGCGGCGTTCGCTGTCGGTGCGTTGCCGCCCACGCGGAACGTGCCCGGCGCCGTGCCCGTGAAGCCGCGCACGATGAACGTGCCGTTGCCGTACGCGGTGCAGTAGACCAGCGACATCGCGTCGGTGCCCATCTTGCTGCCGCCAATGAAAAGGCCGTACGGATGCGGATGGCTGTTCGCGTCCTGGTACTTCGGTTCCTTGAACGAGCCCTTCACGGTGTAGTTGCCGCTCGCGGTGTTCGCCGGATTCCAGTACACCGCGGCCGGTCCGATGATGAGGTGCAGGTCGCTGCCCTCGAGCGCGAACTTCGAGTCGTTGATCGTCCGACCCGCCTTGACCGACGACGCGTCGATCTTGCCCGTCCAGCCCGCGGCGAAGATGCCGCCACCGGGGACCACGCGGTCGACATCCATCTGACCGAAGACACCCGGGATTGCGGGGACGAGACACGCGAGACCGACGGCAATTGCGAGAGCACGAACCAAGCGCATGGTGGATCCTCCTGAAGATCGAACGGAAAGTGCTAACGACTATAACACCGGTTAATGCTGTGTTGCGCGCTGGTCAGCGTCGGGCTGAGCCGCATGCTAGACTCGAATCGTCAGCGAAAACACAGGGTTTGAAGGGCCGAATTCGCGCACTCGTGCTCCTGCTTTTTCTCGCGGCCGCGACGGGCGCGCTGGTGGGGGTGTCCGCGATCGCCCACACGCGCCTCGACGAGCGTCGTCGCGCAGCGTTGCATTTTGGTCCAAACGCCGAAGGCTGGTTCCTCCTTCAGCGAGGTTATCCAACCGGCCGCGTCCCGCCGGCCGACGCGCTCGATCGAGCGGTGCGCGAGGCGCGACCGGGGACCGGCAGTCGTCCGGCGTTTCAACTTCCGGGCGACCGCTGGACGTCCATCGGCCCCCAGGGACTCGCCGTAGGGGGCTCATCGGCCGCGCTCCCGTACGAGGGCCGCGTCACGGCGATTGCCCCGCACCCGACGATTGCGACCGTCATCTACGCGGGCACGGACAGCGGTGGCATCTGGAAGACGGTCGACGGCGGCGTGACGTGGGCGTCGCTCACGGACGCGCTTCCGGTCCCGGCTATCGAGTCCATCGCCATCGACCCCGTCAACCCGCAGCTGCTGTACGCCGCGACAATCAATCGCACGTACCCGACCCGCTGGCTTCGCTCGACCGACGGCGGCGCCTCGTGGAACGTGTCGGCGATCGTGACTGATCAAGGGCAGACGCTCTCGCCGGCGCTCTGTTCCGTCAACGTCTTCAAGGCGTGCATCCCACCCTCGTCTGGCCGGATCGTGATCGACCCGACGCGCGCCGGGTCGCCAAACACGAGCACGCTGTACTACGTGGGCGCGAGTCACCTGCTGCGGTCGGACGACAGCGGGCGAACGTTTCACGCCGTGCTGTCGTTGCCGACGGATCTCGATTTCTCCGGCCCCGATGCCGCGGCACGCAATCCGGAAGCGCAGTACCTGCGCGACGCGGCCGTCGATCCGACACGACCCGATCGCCTCGTGGCGGCGATCGCGCAACCGCGCTGCCTCGACGGCCCGTGCTCGACCATGGACAGCGTCGTCGGCGTCTATCGATCGTTTGACGCAGGGGCGCACTGGACGCGGCAGGATCTGGCGTCGATCACGCCGTACTCGCTCGTGAACACGCGGTACGCCGACCCTGGGGCCGTGTATGTGCCTCGCGTGCGTGTCGCGATTGCGCCGTCGAGCCCGGACACGATGGCCCTGGCGTTTCGCGACGAGCAGCTGAATCATCCGCGCGTCCTCGGCAGCCTCGACGCCGGCGACCACTGGGCGGAAACTGCGGCTCCGGCGACGTCGTTGACATGGCCACTTGGCCTTGTGTTTTCACCGACGGACGCGAAAACACTGTACGTGTCGAGCGACCTCGTCTACCGCACGACCAACGGCGGTCAGACGTGGACGACGATCTCGAACAACCACTCGGACAACATCGCCCTGACCTTCAATGCGAGCGGTGCGCTGCTGATTGGCGGCGACGGCGGGATCTACATCGTGCCTTCGGGAACGACGGTCGCCGCGCTGCACGGCACGCTGTCGATCACCGAGTTGTATTCGATTGCGGTGCACCCGACCAATCCACTGCTGTTTGCCGGCGGCACGCAGGACAACGGGACGGCGATTTTTCAGGGGCCGATTGGCTGGTCCAGCATCATCGGGGGCGACGGCGGGGACGTCGTCTTCGATGCCAGCAGCGGTACGTCGTTCCTGTACGGCGAGGTCGAGTGGTACTTCTCCCAGGGCACCAATGTCTTTGGCTTCTTCCGATGCCAGTTGGCGTCCTGCCTCGAGCGATCGAGCGGGATCGACAAGTCTCTGGCCGGACCATTCATTCCTCGGATGGCGATCGATCCGTCGAATCCGGCCACGCTGTGGCTCACCGTGGAAAAACTGTTTCGCACCGACAATCGAGGCAACAGCTGGGTCGCGGCGTCGCCGTCGGTCGCGACGGCGCAGCGGTGTTGGCAGGACCCGACGTCGGGTCGAACGTGCGCCAGCGCGAAGTACTTCGTGGCCGCGGCCGTCGCTCCGACGAACTCGCAGGTGGTCTATGGCGGGACGCTCAACGGCGACGTGCTCATGACCCTTGACGGCGGCGCGTCATGGCGAAGCGTCGCCGGCCCGAACGCCGGTCCGCTACCCGTACGCGCGGTCAACGAGGTCATCGTCGATCCCCTCAACTCGAACACGGCGTACGTCTCGTATTCGGGCTTTGACTCGAATGGGTCAGGACGCGGCCACGTGTTTCGCACCAATGACGGCGGTCAGACATGGCTGGACCTGACGGGCAATCTTCCAGACGTCCCCGTGAACACGCTGCTAATCGATCCGGATTCGATCGGCTCGACGTCGCCGCGCGTCCTGTACGCCGGCACGGACATCGGCGTGTTCCGGGTCACGCTCGACGGCACGACGAACTGGCAACCTTTCGGCACTGGGTTGCCGCCGGTCGTTGTCACCCGCCTCGCGTACAACCCCAGCTCGCGGCAATTGTTCGCGGCGACGTATGGCCGAGGCGTCTGGGTGATCTCCAGTCGGTTCACGCGGTGATCGCGATGAAACGCCCCTTGAATGTGCTGGTTGCGGCGTTGGCACTGGCCGTCGCGCCAGCATGCGGCAGCTCGCCGTCGGCGCCCACGCCCAGTGAGATGTCCCTGACGGGCAGCTGGAGTGGGACGTGGCAGTTCGTCACGGCCGGCGTTACCGTCACGGACACAGTGACGGCCGATCTGACGCAGAGTGGCGGCACGGCGTCAGGGCGCTGGGCGTCGGCCAGCGGCACGACCGGCCAGCTGAGCGTTTCTGTCGCGCCCTCGAGCTCGGGAACGATGACTTTGAGCTTGGCGCTCGTGACGCAGTGCACGACGGCACCGATCCCGGTGATCGGCACCGAGTCGTCGACCCGGCTGGACTTCACGCTCGGCGCGATCCCGTCGAGTGGGACGTGTCAGTGGCCGGCGAACAATCACTTTGTGCTTACGAAGCAGTGACTCTCGCCCGGCACTTGCCTCGACCTGTCACTGCGGTGTGAGGCGCACGTACCACAGCCGGAACGCGACCGACTTGAGCGCGGCCAGTTCGGGAAACATCGTCGCGGCTTGCCCCACAGCGGCGGCGTGGTCGGCGACGAACTCGAGCGTGGCGCGTCCCGGCCGCACAGCCGCGGCCGGTAAGTCGAGGGTATACGCGCCGACACGTTCCGGATTCCACGTCAGCTCGAACGTTCCAGATTCCTGCCCGTCGATCATCAGGCGCACACGCTGCGAGGGCGCAGCTGTGTCTGGGACAGGATCCATGCGGATGACGAGGTGGTACGCGCGGTGCTCCGGAAATGGCACTTTGAGCGTGGCGCGTTCGGTCGTCGCGAAACGTGAGATCACGGCCCCCGCGTGGACGAGGCCGGTCCACCCGTCGTGGAAGAACACGCCGTCGTTGTCTCCGGCTTCGATGGAGGTTGACTCTCCGTCGAGGAGCGCCTCGCGGACCACGAAATAGGGCGACCAGTGACTCGCGACGATGCCCATGGCGACGAGCAGGGCAGTCGCGGCGGTCTTCCAGACGACCCGGCGCTCGCGCCATCGCGCGATGGCTGTGGCGCGGTCGGCGACCATCGCCCGAACCGCGCTGACGATCGCGTCCAGCGCGGCGAACGACGCCACGAGATAGAACGCGTACGCGTGCATCGTGAACCGCCATTCGCCGCCGCCCTGCAACGTCCACGTCAGCATGTACGGCGCGAGTGATGAGAGCAGGATCAGCAGCAGGAACCGTCCGGTCGGCTGCCAGATCCAGAGCAGCAGCCCGAGGAACGCGAGCCCTTCAAGCGCACGGCCGAGGCCCGGCACCCGCCAGGCCACGAACCCGCGCCACTTGATCTCGAAGGGATACGCGACGAGCCCGCGCACGGCGGTGTCGATTTCCTTGATCGGACGCGCTCGAAGCTTGCCCACGACGTATTGGAATGCGGTGGGCGGCGTCTCCGTCGTCACGTGCTCGGCGGATTGATAGAACCGCGTGTGATAGTCGACGGCGATCAGCGGATCGCCGGTGACGATCGCGCAGTTGATCAGGTAGGGCGCGAGCAGTATGACAAACACGCTCGTCGCGACCGCCGCATGGCGGACCCGCGGCCACGTGATGGGCCGTTCGCGCGGCCACGCCAGCCAGATCAGGCCGGGAATCACGAACGTGAGCGACGTGATCCTCGTCAGGCACGCCGCGGCCGCGAGCACGCCCGCGGCGGTCGCGGTCGTCCAGGCCGGGCGTTGTTTCGCGCGAAGAAATGCCCACGCGGTCAGGATGACCAACGCCGCGAACGCCTCGTCGCGCCAGCCGTCTGGCGCCCACGCCGCGAATTCCTGCTCGATCCCGAGCGCCAGCGCGGCCGCGAGTCCGGCGCTTCGCGACACGGCGGCACAACCGAGCAGGTAGGTCCCGAGCACACACAGCACGGAAAACGTCAGCGACGAAAAGCTGACGCCGACATCCTGCTCGGTGATCTTCAGAAAAAAGCGCGTGAGCTCGAGAAAGCCGGGCTCGCGAATCGTGGCCTGATAGAAGCCGCGCATCTCGCGCGCGAACTTGATGTAGTTGATGGGATCGCCGCCGACGTACGGCTGATCGATCCTGTCGTACCGCCACGTCGCAGGCGCGAGCCACGGCCGCGGTGCCGCGACCGCGCGTTCGAGTGTCACCAGCCACTGCGGATGATCGAACGGACCGTACTTGTCGAAAAGAATAACGAGCCGCAACCAGGCCGCGTAGGCGACGACGAGCGCCACGGCAAGACGCCACGCCCATCGGAGGCGCGGGTCGGGGGAGGGCGGTGTCGGCATCCGCCGGAATCGTATCAGCCCGCGATGCCACCGACGAGGCGGGCCGCGGCTCAGTCGGTGCGGAGCGCTTCGGTCGGCGCCACGCGAGACGCGCGTACCGCCGGCAGGGCGATCGCCGCGGACGCGACGACCACGAGCGTCACGACGGCGGCGAGGATCGTAGCGAGGTCGAACCGGCCGACGCCGAAGAGCAGGCTGCCGAGCGCGCGATTGCCGAGGACCGCGAGGACCAGGCCGATCACCAGACCGCCCATGAGGAGCCGACCCGCATCGGCAAACACCAGACGAACGACTTGACGCGGGCGCGCGCCGAGCGCGAGCCGTACGCCGATTTCGCGGCGCGACTCGGCCACGAGCAACGTGAAGAGTCCGTAAAGGCCGATCGCCGCGAGCAGCATCGCACCGCCCGCGAAGACGCCGACCATGCCGGCATTCAGCCGCGGTGCCTCGGTCGCATCCAACAGAATGCTGCCAAGCGGGCGGACGCCGAATACCGCGCGGGTCGAATCGATCTGTCGGACGAGCGACGAGAGATTTGCGATGAACGCCGCGGGATCCGCCGTACGGACGACGTAGTTCGGATCGGGCCAGGTCCCCGCCGACTCGCACGCGTAGATATACGGCCCGCGCGCGGCCTGCGGTCCGTCCTCGGCGAGATCCCCGATCACGCCGGTGATAGTGAGCGGCGGGCCGGGCACTTCGAGGTAGTGCATTTGATGCCCGACCAGTGTTTGCCCTGGCGCGAGCCGATCGGCGAATTGCCGGTTCACCATGACGGTGCGCGGGGCGTTGAAGTCGGTCTTGAGCGCCGGACACCATTCGCCGCTGACGAGCTGCACCTGTAGCGCCCGCAAATACCCGACGCTGACGGTCCGCTGCCCGGACTGGACGGCGCCGGTCCCCTCGGGACCGCTCACGCCATCGACTTGAACCTTGTAGCGTAATGTCGCGTTGGTCGCGGGCAGGAAGCTCGCGAGTCCGGCCATTTGCACGCCCGGCATGCGCGCCATCGACGTCAGAAGGGCCTCTTGCAGCTGACCGACACGGGTGCGATCTTCATCCCACCGCGCGCCGACGTGAAAGGTGATCACGTTGTCGGTCGAGTAGCCCGAGTCGACGTGGGTGAGGTTGTAGTAACTGCGCGCGAGCAGGGCCGCCGACGCAGACAGCAGGAGACTGAGCGCCACCTGTGCGGCGACGAGGCCGCGCTGCCAGCGATGCGCGCCTCCGCTGACCACGCGCCCGCCGGTCGCGACGAGCGACGCCGGACGCCGGCGCGTCACCACGAGCGCCGGGACCAGGCCGCAGAGGCCAGCGGCGACGACGCCGGTTGCAGCCGCGAACACGGCCGCGCGCCAGTCGACCCCCAACTCGCCGAGACGCGGCAGTGACGTCAGGGTCGATCGGGCGATCGACACCAGCCACGCCGCGACCACCACGCCGAGCGCACTCCCGACTGCGGCGAGCACCAAGACTTCCTGCACCACGACGCCGACGACGTGGGCGCGCGATGCGCCGATGGCCAGGCGGATGGCCAGCTCACGGGCGCGGCGATGCGTCTCTACGAGCACCAGGCCCGCCACGTTCGTCATCGTGATGAGCCACAGCAGGCCGACGGCGCCGAACACGAGCCATAGCCCGCGGCCCTGTTCGCCGACGCGGTAGTCCTTGAGATCCCAGACCTGCGCGGACCAGCCGGCGTCGGTCTTGGGATACGTCGAGCCAAGCGCGCGCTGGACGCGATCGAGGTCGTCGTGCGCCTCGGCGAGTGACACGCCGGGCTTCAGCCGCCCGATGCCCGTCATGAAGCGCGCATCGCGCACCTGCATCAGGCCCGGAGGCACCTGCGCCGGCAGCCACACGTCGATTGTCGTTGCCGCGAAGCCCGCCGGCATGACGCCGACGATCGCGTAGGACCGGCCGCCGATCGTCAGCGCCTGCCCGATCGCACGGTCGGCTCGCTGGAAGCGGCGCGCCCAGAATGTCTCGCTGATGATCGCGGCACCCGGCCCGCCGAAGCGCTCCTCGTCCTGGGTAAACGTGCGCCCGGCGAGGGGGCTGGTGTTGAACACCGTGAAGTACCGCGCGCCGACGCGCCGTCCGTCGAGTCGCTCGGGCGCGGGGCCGCTGGTATCGGTCAGGGCCTCGCTGTACAGGCCGGAGATCGACACGAATGTGCGCGTCATCCGCTGCCAGTCTTCCAGACGCACTGGGGCGACGAGGCTGGTCCGCTCACGGTCGGACGGGCTGGCTTCGAGAACCGCCACGAGGCGATCGGCGTTTGGATATGGCAGCGGCTTGATCACGACGGTATCGACGATCGTGAACACGGCCGTCGTCGCGGCGGTGCCGGTCGCGAGCGCCAGTACGGCGGTCAGCGCAAATCCGCTGCGCCTCCTGAGTGATCGGATCGCCTGGATCGCGCGGCCGCTCTGCCAGAAATCGCGGCCGGCTGTCATGGTGGTGCGGGGATCGGGCGAAGATGGGGTAGGCATACGACGGGCCCTCAGCAGATCGAGCGATTCACGAACGACGAGACCAGCAACCGCGAGGACGTTGCGGCCGGCGGCCCCGTCGGCCAGCGCGTCGAACGTCTCGCGCATGTCGTCGGCGTACGGGTCACGGATGTCCGGCGCGGCGATGCGCAGGAGCGATCGGTAGACACTCGACGCCATGCGCGCGAGCGGTCGTCGTCTCATGAGCGGGAACGCGCGGAGGCCGGACGGCCGTCGCCACGCACGCCCAGCCGGTGCGCGTCGCGGACGAGCAACTCGAGCCGCGCGGTCTCGGCCACCAGCACGCGACGGCCGAGCGGGGTCAGACGATAGAAGCGCCGCCGGTCGTCCTCACGGCCGGAATCTGCGACGAGACCGAGAGCCACCAGCCGGGCGATGGCCGTGTAAAGCGTGCCCGTGCCCATGCGGAGGGCGCCCTCGGTGCGCTCGGCGACGTCCAGAATGATGCCGTACCCATGCCGGTCGCCGGCGTCGAGGGCCAGAAGGATGTGGAACTGCTGGGGAGTGAGCGGAAGAAACTGCCGCGCGTCAGCCATAGATGCATCACACCTCGATACGTCGAGATTAGACGTATGGACCGGGCAGAACGTTAGCGGCAAGTGCGAAGTCAGAAGCCAGAAGTTCGGAACGCTGGCGGTCAGCAGTCTCTGAACTTCCAACTTCTGGCTTCTAATTTCGCACTTGTCTAGTAGGTGACCCTGACCTTGTATTTCACCACCGCCGTGCCGTCGGCCGCGACCGGCACGTTGAACTGCGCGGCCCAGGCGTCCGTTTTCCTCCACGCGTGCGAGGCCTGGAGCATGCGCCAGGTGCCGCCGATCGGTTCATTCAAATCGACGGCAATCGGGACGGCCTTGTGGTTGCGAAGCGTGATCTCGTACTCGACGTCGTAGACGCCCGACGCGATCTTCTCGAAGTCGGTCTGCTTGCGCTCGCAGACCACGTCGAACGCGTTGCCAATCTTGAGATTCACCGTCTCGTCCTTCGGCGTGTGGTCAATCCGATCCTCGCCGACGAACTGCACGCCGCCCTTCGAATCGGCCTGATACACGCGCACGACGCCGGCCGGCATCGGCATCCCGAGCCCCGCGCTCTGCTCGTTCTTGAACTGGTAATACACCTGCACGACGTCCTTGATCGGCGATCCCGGGTGCTGCGCGTTTCGGTAGTAGAACTGCTGGCCGTCGACGAGGTAGTGCTTGACGACGGGAAAGCTGGTCGCGCCGAGCATGCTCACCTGCTTCGTCTCGGCGTTGTTGATCGTCGTCTTCCGGCCGAGCGTGTAGAGGTGGTAGTCCGAGAACGACTCCTCGGCCATCGGCGGCGCAGCGGGGGCGTCCATGCGCACGGCCTTCTCGTTGAGCACGCGGCCCATCACTTCGCGCACGCGATTGAGATCGCCCGCGACGAGCTGCAGTGTGGCGTTCTTGAACGACGTCCCGCTGCCGTTTCGCAGTGTGACCCATCCGTCGATGTCGGCGGACGTGTCGTCGCGTCCGACGGTGAGAACGTAGTCGGCGTTCCAGGCGAGCTCCGTGGCCAGGTACGATGCTTCGACGCGATGGCGCGTGCCGCCGGTGTTGTCGAGCGTCCAGATGAGCGTCGGCCGCGTGTAGAGATTGCCCGGCAGCTCAGGGAACCGCATGGACTCCGCGCGGGCGCCGGTGACGATCTCGCCGTCGATCTGCCACACGGGCGCGTTGTTGTAGCTCAGCAGCCGCGCTTTGACCGTTTCCTCGCGCGTCCGGCCCTGATCCTGCACCGTGCGGACGAGCGTGACGTCGCGTCCCACGTATTTGCGAAGCAGCTTGTCGGGTTCGAGCAGGTCGTATTCGTAGTTCTGTTCGAGCACGCGGACGCGCGATGGCTCCGAGAGCGATCGGAAGTGCACGGTTGCGGGATTGACCGTCGCCGCGATGTCCATGAAATGCAGATCGGACGTCCCGCGCGCGATCGCCAGTTCGCGCACGTCGCGCACGAGTGCGAGGTTCGAGTTGTAGACCGTAACCGCGAGCTCCGTCTGGTCATCGAGCGTCGTCGTCTGGCCGTCGGCTGCGGCGGCAGTGGGTGCGGCGTGCGTGCGCTCCCGGGAGGCACCGACGCCTCCAGTGACGAGCACGAGCGCAAGCGGGGCAATCAGCAATCGGGCGGACATGGGTCGGCTCCTCTCGAGAAACGCGCGTTCAACAGAACGCCGCTACTCGTTGAACGGAGCCGGAGCGAAACCTTGCAGGACTTGCAGGAAGCGGCGGACCCAGGTGCGGCCGCCGTCCGTCGTACCGAAAGTGTGGCCGTCGGCGGTCGTGACGGTGGCGGTTTGCGCGTCGACGAGCGAAATCGCCGACAGATTTGTCGCTTCGGGAGACGTGAGCCGCGCCCAAGTGCGGCCGCCGTCGCTCGGTACGCGCCACGGCGCCCTGCGGGCCCACAATCCAGCAGACAGAGGCCGACGAGGCCGCTCCCGACGTCCAGTCGGTGTCGAGCCCGGTCGGGACCTCCGTCCAGGTGGTCCCGGCATCGGTCGACTTCTCGACACGCCGGCCGTTGACGCGCCAGAGGACGTCGCGGTTCGGCGAGGCGAATTCGCCCGAACCAGCGGCGGTGACACTGCCCAGCGCGCGCTTTTCCGTCTCGGCTGCGGCGATGGCGTCAGTGCGCGCAGCTGCGCCAGCGGCGGCCTGATTGGCCGCGGCCGGAGGCGGGGGAGCGGCGGGCGGCGGCGGAGCGGCCTGGATGGCCACGGCTGTCGGTGTCGGAACCGGAGGCGCGGCGCCGACGATGGCCGTCTCGGTGGCAGGACGACGCGGCTCGAGAGCGCCGGTAATCGGCGCCGCTTCTTCCTTCCGGTCCGCCGGCGCAGCCGGACGCGCGGTTGACCAATCCAACTTGGCGGCCGGCTCACGGTCCCTGGTCTCGGCCGCCGTCGATGGTGCTGTGGGAGGGGACGGGGTACGTGCTGGCCGCGGCAATGCGAGTGAGATGGCGATCAGCGCCGTGATCGTCGCGAGCGGCACGAGCCACATCCACCAGCGCCGTGGAGCGTGGCTTTCGACCGCGGGCGGCGGTTCGGCCGGCAGGTGCGCGAGCGTGGCCATCAGGGCCTGGCAGCGTGCGCAATCGGCGACGTGTGTGCGGATTTCGTCCGCCGCCGCCGGATCGAGGCCCTCGTCGAGCCACGCTGCTGCCGTCTCGGCGTCGAGGCACGCGTCGGTGGCGGCAGGCTCGGGAGACGGGGCCAGCGTCCGCCGCAGCAACCGGTCCGTGGTGACGTCGCGATGGGGCGTGTCGGTCATCGCGCCTTCTCCTCCATAGAACGCGTGGGCGAGGATTCCTTGCGCCCCGCGCCTTCCGCGAGCAGCGTGCCGACGTCGAGCGGACCGGCATCGTCACTCGCAGTCGCCACACATCGGGCGACCTGTGCGTCGGTCAGCCCCGCGTCTTCCCGCAGGCGCCGTTCGACATCAGCGCGGATCGTCTGCCGGACGCGCGAGAGCTGTCGGGACGCCGTCGCTTCGTGCTCACCGAGCAGCCGGCCAATCTCGGCCAGGGTCAGACCCTGCCCATAGTAGCAACGCAGTCTGAGGCGGTCGGCCGGGGCCAGTGCCGCGATGGCCGCGGCGAGCGTCGTTCGCATCAGCCGCAAGTCGGGCTCGCGTTCCGGATCGGGCGGCGCGGCAGGCGACCGGAGTGCCGCCGCCGATTCGTCTTCGGGGAGGGCCTCGACCCGGCGACCTGAGCGAACGCGATCGACCAACCGTTGAGCGAGCACGGCGCGCAGCCAGGTCGCCAGGCTGCTACGCCCGTGAAAATACCGGAACAGCGACTGCCGGTCGCCGTCGCGGTCGTTCAGGCCGAAAAGCTCCGCGTACAGGCCGTCCGCCAGGTCGTGAGCGCCCCCTGCCGGGTCGAGGGCGTTCGCCGTGCGATGGAGCGCCGGCCGGTACTCGCGCACGAAATGGTCCCAGGCGTCGGCATCCCCGGCAGCGCAGGCGCAGGCCAGGGCGAGGTCCGCCAGATGGAGCGAGGTGAGGTACCGCTCGATTTCCCGCGACTTGTGGGGCCCGTCGCTCAGGCCGCGGGCGGCGCTTCTCGCGAGCGCGGCCGTGAACTGCTCGAACGGCACGCGCCAGCGATCGCCCCGAGCCTCGAGGTAGCAACGCCGCGCCAGGCCGTCTTCAATCGACAGCACGCCGGCATCATAGATCGGGCTACGATCAGGCCATGGCCGGACAAGCGTCGTTCGATGTCACCTCGACCGTGGACCTTCAGGAAGTGGACAATGCCGTCAACCAGGCGCGCAAGGAGCTGGCGCAGCGCTACGATTTCAAGGGATCGAAGGCGTCGATCGATTTCAAGCGTGCCGAGAACATCATCGCGCTCGTGGCCGACGACAACTTCAAGATGGAGGCCGTCTGGGACATCCTGCAGACGCGAATGGTCCGGCGAGGCGTGCCGGTCAAGAACATGAAGGCCGCTGACATCGAGCCCATGGCGGGCGGCCTCGTGTCTCGCACGATCACGCTTCAGCAGGGCATTCCCATCGAAGCCTCGCGCGACATCGTCAAGTTCATCAAGGATCAGAAGCTCAAGAAGGTGCAGGCGGCGATCCAGGGCGATCAGCTCCGCATCAGCTCTCCGTCAAAGGACGAGTTGCAGGGGGCGATTCAGCTGCTCAAGGCTCAGGACTTCGGCGTCGAGCTGCAGTTTGGCAACTACCGTGAGTGACGCGCGACGCGCGCTGATCGTGATCTGCTGCGCCGCCCTCGGCGTCGCGGCGCCGCACGCCTCGCCGCAACAGACGCCGGTGTTCCGGGGCGGTGTCGATCTGGTCACGATCGACGTGACCGTCGTGGACAAGGACGGCAAGCCGGTTCCCGGGCTCAAGCCGGAAGACTTCGTCGTGACGCTCGAAGGGCAGGCTCGTCCCGTGCGGGCGCTCGACTTTCTCGAATTCGGATCGGCGTCGGGATCGACCTCGACCGCTGCCGCGCGTGAGACGACGAATGCGGCTGCCAGTGCGCCGGCGCGTCGTGGCGGGCGAGTCGTCGTGTTCCTCTTCGACGATCTTTCGTACAGCGCCGGAATCGGCAAGTCGATGCTCGTCGCGGCGGAGCGCACGCTTGCGTCGTTCGATCCGGACGACCAGATCGGCGTCGTCACGAGCAGCGGCCTCGGTCCCGTCGTGAATCCCACGCGGGATCGGTCAGCGGTGCTGGCGGCGCTCCATGACAAGAGAATGATCGGGCGCTACGACGACAACACCGCGCCGTTCTTTATTGGGATCCACGAAGCGATGGAGATCGACCGCGGCATGCCACGCGACACCCTTGGCATCGTCGCGGGCCGCGAGTGCCCGATCGCCAACCTGCCGGTCGACCAGTGCACGCCAGTAGTCGCAGCGGACGCGCGATCACTCGTGCAGCAGACGGTGCATCGAATTTCGATGCAGGTCGCCGCGTTTCAACACGTCATCGAGGCGCTGCGGACCGCGCCGGCGCCGCGGGTCGTGATCGCGTTTTCGCGCGGGCTCGCGGTCGGCATCGAGATGGATTTCAAGTCGCAGCTCGATCCGATCGCGCGTGCGGCGGCTGAGTCGGGCGTGCAGTTCTACGCGCTCAGCGAGCTGCCCGACGAGATCGACATGTCGTCGCAGGGGATGGAACGGGGCGCGGCCCGTCGCGAAGAGGGCAGGTTTCTCAACAGCGGCATTCAGACCGTGGCCGAAGCCGCCGGCGGCGAGGCGTTTCTTGTCGTCGGCACGGCCGACCGGTTTTTCAAGCGCATCGAGTCCGAGACGTCGGCGTTCTACCGCCTCGGTGTCGAAGCGCCGGTGACGACCAGCAAACAGCGGTTTCTTGCGACGAAAGTGTCCGTGCGCACGCCCGGCACGACCGTCCGCGTGAATCGCCGCGCGCTCGTGGCGGCGGTCGCGGCGGAGGCCGTGCCCATCGACGATCAGCTGAAGACGACGCTCGCGCAGGGCGGCGTGTCGTTTGGGGTGCCGATCGCGCTCGCGACCGCGCTCCGGCACGAGCCGGCGTCGAACGCGCTGCAGCTTGCCGTCAACGTGCAGGTCCCCGCGAGCGTCGACGGCCCCCTCATCGCGATGTTTGCCCTCGTCAACGAGGCCGGACAGGTCAAGCAGGCCGGCCGGCGCCAGGTGCCGGCGCCGCCAGCCGGCGAGGATTATCAGCTCGCGTTTCCCGTGCCGATCGAGGCGGGTCGCTACCGCCTGCGTTTCGCCGTCGCTGACGCGAAGAACAACCTTGGCAGCGTCGAGCACGCCGTGACCGCCGGGCTCGCACACTTCGGGGCGTTTGCCGTCAGCGATCTCTTCACGATGTGGTCCGGCGCCGATCGCCAGCCGCGGTTCATCGCGCTCGAGCGCCTGCCGGCCGGCGCCGAGACGATCGGTGCGTCGCTGGAGCTCTATCCCGATGACGCCGGCGCGGCCGTGCCCGACGTGACCGTGCACTTCGCGATGTTGCCGGTCGGCAGCGACACGCCGGCCCTCGAGCGCGACGTGACACCGGAGGTCGTCGGCACCGTCCGCTCAGCGATCGCCGAGTTGCCGGTTGACGATCTTCAGGAAGGCGTCTACACGATTCGCGCGACCGTCATTGAAGCCGGTCGCGCCACTGGCACCGTGACGACGACGATCCGGAAGGCTGCGAAATAGGTTCTGAGCCTTCTAACTTTCTTCAGATCATCCAGCGCTTCAATTCCGGCGCGCGTGTGCGGCTGACGACGACGGTGGTGCCGTCGCTGAGACGGACGCGGTAGCGGCTGCCACCATCGGCTGCCACCTCGCGAATATGCGAGGCCTGCACGAGCGCGGACCGATGGAGGCGGACGAATCGATCTGGATTGAGACGGCTCTCGAGATCCTTGAGCGTACGACTGACGAGGTAGCTGCGCGTCGGGGTATGGACGCGCGCGTAGTCATCCTCCGCTTTGATCCAGATGATGTCGTCGATGGCGATCGCGACCATCTTGCGGCCGTCCGGGACAAGGAGTCGATCCGGACGCGGACCGAGGTCGCGAATCACGCGGGCGAGGCCGTCGGCGGCCCGCGCCGTGCCATGCCGCGATCGGGCCCGGCGCAATCCTTCCGCGAAGCGATCGGCGGTGTACGGCTTGACGAGGTAGTCCACCGCGTTGAGCTCGAACGCGCGGACGGCGTAGCTGTCGTACGCCGTGGCGAAGATCACTGCAGGCAGCCGTTCCTGACGCGCCGCTTCCCGCTCGAGCACGGCGAAGACGTCCTCGCCAGGCATGCGGATGTCGAGCAGCACAACGTCGGGCCGGACGGCAGGCAACGCCCGTGCCAATTCGTCGCCCGAGACGCACTCCGACACGACGTCGACATCCGGCTGTGTGGCGGCGTACCGGCGCGCCAGCTCGCGCGCCAGGGGCTCATCGTCCGCGATGAGCAACCGCAACGCGTCAGGCGACATGAGCGGCCTCGGCCGGCAGACTGATCCGGACGGCGGTGCCGCTCGCCAGTCGATCGATCGTGAGCTCGTAGGCACCGTGATACACGGTGTCGAGCCGCCGGCGTGTGAGCGCGAGGCCGACGCCGGCTCCCGGGGCGGCGCCGACGCCGCTACCCGAGTCCACGACCTCGACGACGAGCCGGCCGTGGCGCACAGAGGCGCGCACGCGAACGGTGCCAGGCGCCACACTCGGCGCGATGCCGTGCTTGATCGCGTTTTCGACGATCGGCTGCAGCAGAAACGGCGGCACCATCACGCCCCGCGCCGCGTCGTCGATCTCGAACGCGACCGTGAGCCGCGATCCGAACCGGATGCGCTCGACGTCGAGATACGCTTTCACGAGATCGAGCTCCCGCTCGAGCGGCACGGCCGGCACGTCAATCCGGTCGAACACGGACTTCATGACGTCGGCGAGCCGCACGACCATGGTTCGCGCGAGCGCCGGATCGACGTCGATCAGCGCCAGCAGCGAGTTGAGCGCGTTCAGGACGAAATGGGGCTGAAACTGCGCGCGGATCGCGCCGAGCTCGGCGTCGCGGGCGAGCAGGCGCAATTCGGTCTCGCGCCGGTCGCGGTCCTGCTCGCGCTGCCAGGCCTGCGCCGTGAGCGTGATCCCGAGGACGGTGCCGTAGACAGTGATCGCGAACAGCAGCTGAAAGATCCAGCTGCCCTCGTAGATGTACGCCCAGTACTGCGGACCGACCGTGATCCGGTTGTACAGCAGGTTCGCGCCGAACCAGACGCCGACGGTGACGAGGCCCGCGGCAATGTAGAGCGCGAGCTGCCGCGGCGTCGGCCGGCCAGCGGCGAGCGAGCGGCGCATCCACCAGCGCGCGGGGATTGACAGCAGGGCCAGCGAATACAGATAGACGGCGCTTTGTTCCAGCGAGATTCCGAAGGGCAGCCCGACCTGCACGGAGAGGACCAATGCGTACAGCAGGACGGCACCGGTCCAGAGGGCGGGAGCGCGCCAACCGGTACGCGAGGGCGGGCGATCGGACAGATCAATCGTCGCTGGATCCATCTTCACCAGGCTGGTCCTTTCACCTGCGGCAGGAGGGTGAGTTTCACCCACGCCGAATCGGGTGCGATCGCGAGCGCCTTCTCGTATTCCGCGCGGGCACCCGCGTTGTCGCGTCGCGACGCCAGTGTGCGTCCGAGCCAGGCGTGGGCGTCGAAACGGCCCCAGTTCGGCCAGGGCTTCGAGGCGGGCTCCTGCTCGAACGCCTGCAGCGCCCGTCGAAGTCCGGCCTCCGCGTCTTTCACGCTGCCGCCGAATTCAGGCGGCGTGCTGAACAGGCCTTGCGCCCGGAAGACCAACACGCGCGGATTGGCGGGCTCGAGCGACGACGCCTTGCCGAGTATCGCACTGGACTCGGGTCCCAGGGACATGCCCAATTCCGGCGCGAGCGCGATCTTCGCGCCATCGATCGCCGACAGCAGTCCGAAACCTTCCGCGAACTTCGGGTCGAGCGCGATCGCCGTGTTCAACTGGACCACGGCGTCGTCAAGCAGCGTCGACACGTCTTTCGGATTGATCGCCGGTGAGAACGCGACGCGCCAGGCGGCGTACGCGATCGTGTACCGGATGAGCGGCACACGACTGGGTGCCGGGGAGGCGGCCAGCAGCCGCAGGCACGCGAGACGCACGTCGAGCACGTCCGGGACGTGTCCGGCGAGCGCCGCCGGCTCGAGTTTCTGGACGATCGCGTCCAGGTCGTCGCTCGGGCTCAGCGCCAGTCGACTTGGGCCAGCCGCGAGCACGGGCGCGGCGGCGAGCACGAACGCAATCACGATCAATCGACCTCGCGACATGAACCTCTCCCTGGTCAACGGGTGATCGAGCACCCGACGTAGAAACTGCGCGGCGCCGCCCCGGCGACCGGATGGCGGGTGCTGTAGTCGGCGGAGTACACGTGTACTCGAAGAAATTGAAATGATCGCCGACGTTATCGACGCTCGCAAAAACCACGAGACTCGTGCGCAGCCCGACCGTGCTCAGGTAGCTGACCGACAGATCCACACGTTCGTAACGCGGCAGGCGCTCGGAGTTGATCGGTCCCCAGATCGGCTCATACCCTTGCGGCGTCAGCGTCGCGCCGATCGCCGGCGTGTCTGGACGGCCCGCGGCCGTGCGCCAGGCCGCGCCAAGCCAGACCGTCGGCCACACCGGCGCGTTGACCACGACCTGCCATGTGTAGGGGATCGAGAAGTCGGGCGTCCAGGTGCCCTCTGGCAGCGGATAACGATCCTGCTGATCCGGCGAGGTCCAGCGTCTCGCCGTGTGCACGAAGCTCGCGCTCGCGCGCAGATCGATGTAGTGCCAGACGCGCCGTCCGTACAGGTCGACGCCGCGCGCGGTGCCGTAGCCGGTGTCGACGTACCCCGCGGCGTCGTCCTGAACCGGCAGGTCACGATAGGTCTTCTCGTAGACTTCGGCGCGAAAAAAGGCCGCGCCGTCTGCCTGACCCGTTTCGAAGCCGGCGATGTAGTGCATGGCCGCCATCGGCTTGAGCCGTGCGGCGCCGCGGATCGCCTCGAAGTACGCAGGCGAGGGCGCTTGATGGTAGATGCCCCAGGCGACCCGCAGTCTGCCGGTTCGGCCGAGGTCGATCGCGAGGTTGATGCGCGGATCGACGCGGGCCGCGGCCGCGCTCGAAAAATAGTCGCTGCGCACACCCACCGTCGGTGTGAATGCGGCAAATGCTCGTGAGGTCTCCACGTATCCACCCGCGCGATCGTCGTGATGCGCGAGGTCGAACGGCGTCGTGCCACTGACCCCGGCGAAGTCTCCTCCGCGCGTGGGCACCTGGCCCGACGCGTCCGTCAACGCGCCGCCTGCGTCGACGCCCGTGCGGACGGCCCAGGATCCCACCGGGCCGCTGACGTCAAATCTCGCCGAGCGCGAGTCGTCGGCCGCGTCGATGGCGAACACGCCGACGTCGGTGCCGTTGACATGATGATCTGCGCTCGCGGCGGCGGCCAGGAGCCACCCACTCGCCGTGGGTTGACGCCAGGACGCGACGAGCGCGCGATAGCTGGTCGAGCTATGGAGGAAACCGGCAAAGGCGTCCTGTTCGAGCTCGACGCCCACGTGGTCCTGCTGTTCAAGGAAGAGCAGCTTGAACGACCCGTGCGCCGCGCTGTTGAGGTAAGCGCTGGCGCTCGCATCCCACCCGCCCGGCAGGCGATCGAACTCGCGTGGGCTCGGGTTGACCGCGAACAACACCGACGGCGTCGCGCGATTGAGCGCAACGCGCACGCCGGCCGCAGACCCGAGCGGCTGGCCGGCCGCGAACGACACGCCCGCCAGGCCCGCCGTGGCCGTCACGCGCGAGGCCGTCGGCCGATCGAGGCTGCGCACGTCGACGATCGCACTCAGTGCGTTGCCGTATGCGGCCGAAAAGCCGCCTGTCGTGAACGATACGCCCTGCGTGAGAAATGGGTCCACCGCGCCGCGAAATCCGCCGGTCGGGGTCTCGTAGCGGTACGGGTGATTGATCGGCGCCTCGTCGAGCAGGACCGTCGTCTCGCTGACGTCCCCGCCGCGGACAAACAATCCGGCGCCTTCGTCGACTTGCGCCGTACCCGGCAGAGCGGCGAGCGCCCGCATGAGGTCGGCCTGAGCGCCCGCCGTTCTGACGATGTCGAGCGGCCGGAGCGTGAGCCGGGAATCTGGCGCGGCCGGCGCGACCGGCGCGCGCACGATCACTTCGGTCGCCACCGGCGCAATATCCAGGACGACGTGCAGCGATCCGCGCGAGACGGCCGCCGTCAGCGTGCGCGTCGTGAATCCGGAAAGCGCAAACGTCAGGATCGCATCAGGTTGATCGACGGCAACAGCGAACTCGCCATGCCCGTCGGTGACCGAGAGGCTGGTCGTGCCTTTCACGGTGATCACTACGCCGGGCAGCGTCAGGCCGGCCGGATCGACGACCTGGCCCGAGATCTTCGCCGGCTGTGTCGCGATCGAGGTGGCGGCGAGGAGCAAGAGCCAGCGCATATGTGCTGACTCCTTGATACGCGACCGGTGGTGCCGGCGCCCGCGCGAATCGGTGAAACGCCAAGGGCGTCGGTGAACCGCACTATCATGGGGGCGCGTTTTGCTGACGAGGAGTCCCCACGCGTGACCAGTCCCACGAGCACGCCGTCGTTGAAGGGCCGTGCCCGCCGGGTTCGTCAGAACCTGGAGAAGGGGATGGCGCTCGCGTGGGCCGCGTCGCCCGAGCTGCTGATCCGCTACTCGGTGCTCGGCATCATCAGCGCCGCGCTGCCGCCAGTCACCGTCGTGCTCGGCGCGATGCTTGTGAATCGCATCGCCGACGCGCACCTGCACCCGCTGCAATTCAATGCGATTCTGCCGATCGTCGTCGGTCTGTGGGTGGCCGTGGGCGTGCAGCGCGCGATCGGCGCGTACACCGGCTACGGGCGCAACTTGTTCGTCCGCCGGGTACAGCTCGAGGCGGAGCGCCGGCTGCTCGCCCAGGCCGCGCGTCTGGACATCGGCCACTTCGACAACTCCGACTGGCACGATCGACTCGCGCGCGCGAAGCGTGACGTGTCGTGGCGTCCCGGCGATCTGACGTGGTCGGTGCTCGGGCTCTCGGGCAACATCGTCACGATCGCACTCATGGCGACGCTGCTCGCCAGCCTGCACTACATTCTCGTGGTTCTCGCGCTTGGCGCCGCGCTGCTGTCGCTCGCGCTCGAGCGCAGCGTGACCGCGCGCATGTACGAGTTCTTCTACAAAGAGACACCGGAGGAGCGAGAACGCGAGTACCTCGGCGACCTGCTCGTCCAGGCGCGGACCACGAAAGAAATCCGCGCCTACGTGCTGGCCGACTACCTGATGGGCCGGCACGAGAAACTGTCGGAGGATCTGTTCGCCCAGCGCGAAAAGATGTACCGATCCGGCACGCGCGTGTCGATGCTCAGCGGTCTCGTGACCGGCACGACGCTCGCGCTGGCGTATCTGTTTGTCGCGGTGCGCGGCATGAACGGCACGATCGATCCCGGCGGCGTCGTGCTCGTCATCGGCGCGTTTGCGTCGGTGTCAGGCACGCTCGGGCAGATCTCCAGCACGTTCGTCGCGGTCGATCAACACACGACGTTCCTCGAGGATTACTTCTCGTTCCTCGCCATCGAACCGCGCGTCCCGACGCCCCCCAACCCGCGCACGCTACCCGCCGGGCCGATCGACGGCGTCGAGTTCGATGAGGTGACGTTCGGGTACCCGGGTGGAACCGAGCCGGCGGTGTCCGGCTTGAACCTGAAAGTGCGTCCCGGCGAGCTGATCGCGCTCGTGGGCGAAAACGGCGCGGGCAAGAGCACGCTGGTCAAGTTGCTCCTCCGTTTCTACGATCCGGATCAGGGCGTCGTGCGCGTCGGCGGCGTCGACGTTCGCGAGATGGATCCGGAGACGCTGCGTGGACGCATTGGCGTTCTGTTCCAGGATTACGCAACCTACGAGCTCTCCGTGCGCGAGAACGTCGTCATGGGCCGACCGGATGCGCCGGCCGATGATGCGCGCGTGATGCAGGCGCTTGGTGATGCCAGGAGCGACTGGCTCGTCCGCAAGATGCCGAACGGCCTGGACTCGAAAGTGGGCCGGCTATTCGAAGGCGGACACGATCTGTCGGGCGGCGAGTGGCAACGACTGGCGCTCGCGCGCATCATGTATCGCGACGCCGACATCTGGATCCTCGACGAGCCGACCTCGTCACTCGATCCCGAAGCGGAGGCCGGCATCTTCGCCGAGCTGAAGGCGCAGCTCAAGGGCCGGATCGGCATCGTGATCTCGCACCGGTTTTCCACGGTGCGAATTGCCGATCGCATCGCGGTAATTGCCGACGGGCGTGTCGCCGAACTGGGGTCGCACAACGAGCTGCTGCGCGCCGGAGGGCGCTACGCGGAGTTGTTCGAGCTGCAGGCGGCCGGCTATCGCTGAGGGGCGGTCGACCCGTCACGGATGAAGACGGCGGCCTCGCCCTTCGCCTTTACGAGCCCGTCGATGATGACGCCGATCTTGTCGCGCCGCGCGATCAAGGACTTCGTCTCGCCGCGCAGGACGAGCTTGCCGATCGCCGCGTCGAGCGTCGCCTCGGTGAGCTGCTGCATGCGGGTCCACAGGTCCGCATCCACGCGATCCATGTCGTGAATCATGTGCGTGCCGGCTGTGAACGCGCGCGTGTGATCGATCAGAATCAGGTTCCACGCCGGGTCCACCAGCCAGTTGCCGAGATTCGGATCGGTGTTGTTGATGAGGTTGTCGAACATCTTCGCGCGCACGATCTGCCGAGCCCAGGCAGCCGCGTAACGCGGTGGGGCCTCGGGCGCGCCCTTCACGCCAAGGTCCTTGAAGCTCTTGGTCGGCGAGGCCCACATCACCGCCGCGCCCCGTTCGCCCCGGTACTCGCGCATGACCGTCGGCGGAACCATGTTCAGCTGGAGCAGCTTGTCGAGCTCGTACGCTGCGGCCTCCGACTGGTCGCTCTCCCAATAGCCCTCGTAGTGGCCAGGCGGAATCGCTTTCCAGACAAGGAACCCGACCGGTCCGCCGGGCGGCAGCGTGACCTTGCGCGGATGCGTGACGCCGACCGACAAGTCGTCGAGCTTCACGAATTTCACCGTGCGCAGGTAGTCTTCGATTTCGGCCGCGCGACCGATCCAGATGCGCGCACTTGCCGGCGCGTCGGTCGTGGGCGTCTGGGCAAATGGCGCGGCGGCGCACCACGCGGCCAGCCAGGCTCCGAGGACAACGACGTGTCGCGAGTGTGACTCGGTACGCATGGGCTGTCCTCGGAAAGTCGGACCCTAAGGTAGCACCCCGGTCAATCGCGCGGCCAGCGACCGTCAGTCGACGCGTGGTCCGGGGCCGACGTTCCGGACCAATTCACTGGTCGGCGCAACTCGTCGAGACCAATGACGAGCCGTCGATTTCGGGGAACGTTGTCCGGCACGCCGCCGGCGTACCGAGCGTAGGCCGGAAGAAAGCGGCGGACGTAGTCTTCAATCGCGGCGCGATCGAGACCGGGCTTGCCCTTGGCTTTCGCGGCTTCCTCGGCTTCGACGCGCCACTTCAGCACGAAGTTCGGATCGGTCGCGCGCAACGCGACGAACGCGTCGAGAAATCGATACCACCGGTCGTACGCCTCGAGCGCCCGATTCGGCTCCTTGAAAAACGCGTCGTCGATCGTCGGTTCGGCGATTGGAGAGAAGCCGAACATCCAGCCTTCGACGAAGACGACATCGAGCGGCGCGGCGACATCGCGCCAGTCGGTCTCGGGCAATCGATCGCCCCGCCCGCCGTGCGCGGACTTGTCGTAAACGGGCACACGCACGGTGCGATCGGCCGCGTCCGGCCCGAGATCGCGGAGCGCGGTCAGCGTTCTGACGCCCAGATCGACATCGTGCGTGCCGGGATAGCCGCGGTGCTCGAGATACGGATTGCCCGGGTGCGCGGCCGCGAGGGCGAGCTGCTCGGCGCGCGTGAGGTAGAAATCGTCGATCGAGACACCGGTGCCCCGCAGGCCCAGTTCGGGCAGCAACGCGAGCGTGTGGGAGACCAGCGTGGTCTTGCCCCCGCCCTGCGGCGCCTGGATGCCGATGAACACCGGCCGGCGCGTCGCCTGTCGCGCCATCGCCGCGGCGAACATCAACACGGGCACATACAGGTGATGAATCCGCCGATCGAGATCGGCGGCACCGCGCAGGTCGTGGTCGAGACGGCCGGCGATGTTCGCCCAGGCCGTCCAGTCAACCGGTCCGAGCCGTTCGAGCGCAGGAAATGCCGGGCCCGTGGCAGCAAACGTCTTGAAGTCTGGTGTGGTCACGTCGTTGGGTCGTCATTCTTGCACAACGCGGTACACTCTCGATCGACCATGTCTCGCGCGTTATGGCGGGGCGTTCTTGGCGCGACACTGCTCGCCGGCCTCGGATCGTGCGGGTCGTCCACTCCCGCGTCACCGTCACCGTCGCCGGTGACACCTGCGACGACGATCGTCACGAGCGGACGCGCCGTCGATGCGCTGACGCACGCCGGATACGGCAACATCGTCGTGACGCCGGCCGTGGGCGCCGGCGTATCCACCGACGGCTCGGGTGCGTTCACCCTCAGCGCCAGCAGTACGACGTTGACTCCCATACGCGTGGCGTTCAATGGCCCCGGCGTGGTGTCCAGGCTGACCTACCTCAAGATTCCCGGCACGGATGTGCTGGTCTCGCTGATCCCGTCCGGCTTCAACCTGCCCGCGTTCGATCAGATGTTTCGCGTGCCGGCGCTGCTGCGATGGGTGACGCCGCCGCCGATGCTCGTCGAGACGCGCGCGCTGCAGTTCACTGATGTGGCTGCCGCGGATCAGATCGCCCTGTCGGATCAGATGAGCGACAACGAGACATCGTCACTCGTCGCCGATCTGACATGGGCATTGCCGCAGATGACGGGTGGAACGTTCGGGACATTCGCGTCAGTCACGACCCAGACGTCGGCGGAAAACGCCTCGGTGCACCTGCTCAATTCCGGCGTCATCACGGTGGCGCGTGTGGTCGGCCTGACGACGGCAACGGGATCGTGGGGTACAGCCGGTGGCAGTTCCGGGCAGATGGATCGATTTCGGGCGGGATCATCACGCTCGATCGCGATTTCGAGCGGAGCGGCAGTCCGTTCCTCCGCTCGCTCCGCACGCACGAACTGGGACACGCGTTGGGCTACAACCACGTCACCGTGACGCCGTCGGTCATGAACCCGACGGCGCGAATCGAGCCCAACGACTTCGATCTGGCGGCCTGCAGAATTGCGTTCGCCCGGCCGACGAACAACGTGTCGCCTGACACCGATCCCGCGACGGCGTCGCTCAACCGGCTGTCGTCGGCAGGGACGTGGAGCGCGCCGATCCGCTGATGGCTCGCGGGCGTGTCAGGACTTGTCCTGCGCGCCTTTACCCGTGAGGTACTTGACGATCTTGTCGCGCTGTTCCGTCTTGCCCTTGTAGTTGTTCGTCTTCGCGAGGGAGAGCGGCGTGTCGCCCGACGCGGTCTTGGCGTTGACGTCGGACTTGCGATCGACCAGCAGCGCCACCATCGATTGCGTGGAATTGGCCGCCGCCATGTGCAGCGCCGTGTGGCCGGTCTTGTCAGTGTCCTTCACGTCCGCGCCCGAGTTGAGCAACACGCGGACCCCTTCGACGCAATCGGTGGCCGCGGCGGCAATGAGGATGGGCGTGCCGTCGGCGTCCCGGACGGTCTCCGGATCGACGTTGAGCGCGCGGGAGCCGGCGGTGGCCGAATCAACCGTCATCGCGCCGACCGGCATGCCGGTGAACATCGCCCGGAGCTCGTCTACCTTGCACTTCCCGAGCACCTTCATCGCGTCCGCGTATTCCACTTTTCCACTCTGGGCTGAAGCAGGACTTGCCCAGAGGACCGTGCCAAGCACGATGGCCGACAAATAGAGACTGCGTTTCAACATTGGGAACCTCAATGCTGGTTCGACAGGCGGGCTGGCAGTTCAGTTTAGTCCGCCCGCGATTCTACTGCCAAACGGTCTTCACGGCTGCGGTGAGCGACGACTTGATCGTCGGAGGTTCGACCTTTTTGTTGAGCAGGACCTGCTGAATGGTCCAGACGGCCTGTACTCGAGTCCAGTTCGCCGAGCACGCCGTCGGCTTCACCCGAGAACGTGAACTTGCACCCATAAATCTCCATCGCGCCGGAGACCTCGCGCCGCGGGTCGACGATCGGCCTGCACAGCGTGCCGTCATGAAGTTCGAAGAGCCACGCGCGACTGCCAGGCTCGCGCGACCCGCCCGGCCTCTCGGGGACTCGCGCCATCGCGACGACGAGACCCGTCGAGACGTCGCGCGGATCCACGTCGCAGAGGGCCATGTTGCCCGAAGGCATCGAAAAACACGGGTCATGCACTACACCACGAACCAGACACTGAAAGGCGTCGTCGCGATAGCTCGCGGCTGTTGAAGCTCCGCAGGTGCCCGGCTCGCCGGGTCCGCTGATTCGCGTGGCTACGTAGTGGACTATGACGGTAGGCGGTGGGGCGACGGACGTCCGCTGACCGGCGGCTGTGGCGAGCGCCATCGCGACGCACAACAGCGACGCCGGCGCGGACGCTCGAATTCTGTTCGTCACCGCGCGGTTTGCACCAGTTCGACCTTCGACGCGGCGCCGCTCATCGCCAGCTCGGCGCGCCACGGATAGTCGGGATCTCCCGTTTGCGTCAGCGCCACGACTTTGCCGTCCTGCCGCAGTTCGTACTTGGTGTTGAGGGGAAACGCGAGCCGCATGCCGGTGGTGTGTGCGTTGGCGGTCCGGTTCTCGATCGTGAAGGCGACCTTCCCGACGGCCTTGTCGAGGACGATCGATCCGTCCGCGGCAAATCCGTCGCGCTCGAGCTCGAGCTTGAATCGCGTGATGTCCTCGGCGAAGGGCAGGCGCGTGTCGGGCGTCACGACCGCGAACCGGCGGCGGAGTCCGTCGCGCGGGTTGATCGACAGCGAGCCGGTCGCATCGGTCGTCATCGCGCCGCCGTACGCGAACCAGCCGAACGTCGGGTCGTTCGTCAGGATCGTCGCGGCCATTCGCAATGCGCCGCCGTAGCCCAGGTCGATTTCACCGTCGTAGTGCCACGGACCACGCGGCTCGCTGACGCCGCCCGGGAAGCTGGATCCCATCCACGCGCTGCCGACCTTGGTGCTCGTGAACTGCCAGCCGGACGCGCCATCGTTTTCCGGCCCCGGGAACCAGAATCCGTAGTTCGTGTCTGGACGTCCGGTGTTCATGAGCGCCCACGAGCTCAGATACGACGCGTAGCCGAGCTGGAGCCAGTCGGCTGGCCGCGGCGCGAAGTTCGTCGCGTAGTCGAGCACGCCCCAACCGCCCATCGCGGCCATGTAGCTCATGCCGGGATCGCTGCCGAGCGTGTAGTACGCCGGGTTGAGCCAGCCTCGCACGACGAGACCCGAGGCGAGCTGGCGATCCATGAACGCCCGCGAGTCCTCCCGGCTGACCGACGGATGTGAGTACCATCTCTTCAGCTTCAGATCGAACCAGAGGTGCTGATCGGGCGCCATGTCGTTCGTCGCGCCGTACTTCGCG
The DNA here is from genome assembly GCA_963704575.1 of uncultured Acidobacteriota bacterium. Taxonomy (GTDB): domain Bacteria; phylum Acidobacteriota; class Vicinamibacteria; order Vicinamibacterales; family SCN-69-37; genus DATEGZ01. The sequence continues at coordinate 167,235 of OY969918.1, forward strand.
AACGCGTAGGTCGACTCGAACGCCGTGCGGTCGAACGCGTACTCCGACCGAAAGGGATACTGATCGTCGTAGACGAAGTACTTCGTCTTGATCTCCCACTGATTGCGCAGCCATTTCGCCTGGTCGGGGAATCCCTCGGCCTCGAGCGCCTTGATGACGTCGAGCACGACGAGCTCGTTGTAGAGGCCCCACTTGGTCGTTTCGTAGTAGGACGGGTAGATCTCGTACGGGTACGTGTAGAACGCGCGGGCGGTTTCCCACGCACGATTGAGATAACCGGCCGCGTCGAGATACGTCGACATCTCCGGGTACCTCTTCGCGATCTGGTACATGTGGAAGTAGAGCATTACGACGTGCGGGTAGTCGTAGGAGCGCCAGACGTGCTCTTTGTCGAGATCTTTCAGCGCTGTCGCACCGCTCGCGAGGTGCTCGGCGTAGTCTTTGCGGCGTCCCGGATCACGATTGATGAACCAGTTCGGCGTGCCGTAGACGCCGTACGGATACGGCCGCTCGTCGTCTTTGCGTTGCAGTCCGCCCCAGACGAAATTCTTGATGTAGTACTCGAGCGACGCGATCTCGTCGCGGTTGGGGAAGGTGACATTCTTGGAGGCGATGTACGGCGCTTTGGACAGGCCCGGGTCGTCACAGGTCAGCGCGTAGACCATGCGGTCGAGAAAGATGTCGGGATCATCGATCGTGCGCGTGACCTTGGCCTTCATGTCGTAGATGCCGTACACGCCATTCCACCACTTCGACGGATCCTTGATCTGCTGCTTGTTGACGAGAAACGAGGCGCGCTTCTTGATCAGCGTTTCCATCGCCTCGGTGACGAAGAACTCGAGATAGGTCTTGCGGCCGCCGTCGTGTGTGATCGTCAGCAGATTCTCGCCGAGCTTCTTGAACGCCACCTCATAGACACGCGTGTCCGTCCGCGCAGGCACGGTGCGATCGTCGAGCGCGGCGATGGTCGTCTGGCCCGGGAACTCGGCGGTGACCGCTTCGATCTTCGCCCTGGTGTGCAGCGAGAACCGGGCGTTGAGGTTCTCGGGCACCGTCATGCCCGGCACGACACGCACGTCGAAGAGTCCCGCCTGATAGATCAAGTCCCGCAGCTCGTCGTAGCTCGACGCCCACTGCATGCGAAACCCGTAGGTCGTCTTCTGGCCCGGCGCGAGATCGAGCGCGGTGTTGGGCTGGCGCCACGTGCCGCGCGGTTCCGCGGCCGCCACGCGGCTCGAGTGCACGTAGAGCGTGCCGCCGCCGCGTCCGCCGGCCGGCGAGGTGTATTCGAGGCGCGTGCCCGGACGCACGGTCACGAGCAGGAACGGCGGCGCTCCTGAGGCGCGGACAAAGAAGAAAAACGATCCGGCACCGGACACGAACTGATGCTTGAGGAAGCCGCGCTCGAAGATGTCTGCGGGCGTCGCACCCGTCGGTCCCTGGATCGGCACCGTGATGCCGACATCGCTCACGTGCACGGCCTTGCTCGACGCCTCGAGATTCACCGACCAGTCGAGGACGTGTCCGTCGGTATGGTACGTCTCGACGACTTTGAGCGAACCTGGCGGGGTCGAGTAGCTCACCGACTCGCCGTCAGGGGACACGGTGGGCGACGTCGCTCGCGCGTAACTCAGCCAATCCGTCGCGTCGCCCACGCGATAGTTGATCGCAAGCCCGAGCGTGGCCGCGCCACCTCCGGCAGCGCCGCCGCGTCCGCCCCGGCCCGCGGGGGCGGCGGGAGGCATCACGGTGGCGTTGAACGGATCGTGCGGATTCGCGAGTCCGGACACGCCGCGTTCATCGAACGCAAACGAGAAATCGCCCTTCGCGATCGTGCCGCCCGACCCCGCGGGTCGTGCCGCAGGCGTCTGCTCGCCGCGTACTCCCGGCATCGTCAGCGCCGCGACGATCGCGGTGGCCGCACAGATCGTCAGTGTCGTGGTCAGTCTCTGAGTCATCATCATGCTCGATGGCGGACATCATACGAGTTCGCCAGGAACGCCGCGAGCCCCGCCGCGCCCGTCTCCTTTCCGCGCAGGCCGCCTACGGCACGTACGCGATGCAATCGATCTCGACCCGAAGTCCTGCCCCCGGCAACGCCGCAGCCTGAATTGTCGTGCGCGCGGGACGATGGTCGCCGAACATCCGCTGGTACACGCCGTTCATCTTCTGGAATTCGCCGATGTCGATCAGGAAGACACCGCACCGCAGCACGTGCGACAGGTCTGATCCGGCGGCCTGCAGGATCGCGCGCACGTTCTTCAGGCACTGCTCAGTTTGCGTTTCGACATCCGGGCCGGCAAGCGTGCCGGTGGCCGGATCGGTCGCACCCTGGCCGGACACGAAGACGAGTCCTTCGAAAACCATGCCGGGGGAGTACGGTCCCGCGGGTTTGGGCAGATTCGGGGCGTGGACGGGTCGATGCGTGGGCATGCGCCGCATTGTAGGATGAGCCGGAGGATCGTCATCGTGTTTGTCGGACATCTCGCCGTCGCGTTCGGCGCCAAGCGGGTCGAGCCTCGAGTGCCGCTCGCCGCGCTTGTGGCGGCCGCCTTCGGCCTCGACGTGCTGTGGCCGATTTTTCTGCTGACCGGACTCGAAGTGGTCCGGATCGACCCCGGCAACACGGCCTTCACGCCGCTCAATTTCGTCAGTTACCCGTGGAGTCACAGCCTGGCGATGAGCCTGGTCTATGCGGCGATCGCGGGCCACGTCGCACGCGTCATGCTCAAGAGCTATCGCGCCGGCTTCGTCGTGGCGGCGGCGGTCGTGAGCCACTGGATCCTCGATTACGTGACGCACCGGCCCGATCTGCCGGTCTGGCCATGGGGACCGCGCGTCGGGCTGGGCCTGTGGGACTCGATCGCCGGGACGATCGAAGTCGAAGGCTTGATCTTCGCCGCCGGCGTCGCCCTCTACCAGCACGCGACGCGCGCGGTCGATGCGCAAGGCCGCTGGGCGTTCGTCGCGCTCGTCGTGGTGACCGGCGGCCTCTGGATCTCGCTGCCATTTTCCCCTCCGCCACCGAGCGTCACGGCGGTCGAGGTCATGGGATTGCTGCTCATCGCGATCCTGCCGGTATGGGCCGTGTGGATCGAGCGGCACCGCGCAATGCGGCTCCGATAGACGGTCGCAACCGGGGCGTATACTCCCCGAATGACGAGACACCCTGCCCGGCTGGTACTCTCAGCCGCCGTCATCACCTTGTTCGTTGCAGCGTGGCCGCGTGCGCAGGCGCCGTCGGCCGACGTTGTCCGTCTCTCCGCCGTCGTCGACGAATACATGGCGCATGCGGCGTCGGTCGCGGGTGGCGGTCTGGCCCGCGGCGTCTCGCCGGATCGCATAGCCGGCCTCTCGCTCGCGCGCGCCCAGGAGCAGTCGGCGTGGGCGACCGATCTCCTGACGAAACTCGCCGCCGTACGGCCGTCGGAGCTGACCCACGATCAGTGGATCACCCTCAGCGATCTTCAGTTCGATCTGACGCTCACGACGAGCGAAGAGCGCTTTTTCTGGTTTGTGATTCCGATCACGCCGTATTCCTCGCCGATCCGGGGATTGACGACGCCGTTCGAAGCGTTTCAGTTCAAGACGGCCGCGGATGCGCAGACCTATCTCGATGCCCTGAACCAGGTGCAGCGCGTGATGTCGGCGTTCGAAGCGAAACTGCAGAGCCAGGCGCAGCGAGGCATCGTGCTGCCGGCCGACGAGATCCGTCTGGTCGTCCCCTTCGTCCGCACGTTCATCGGCGATCCCCCGCACAGCGCGTTCAGCGTGCCGTCCGCACGTCTGTCCGCGCTCCCGGCTGACGCCGCGGCCGCGCTCCAGCGCAACGTGAATGAGGCTGTACGGCAGTCGGTCAACCCGTCGATTCAGCGGCTCGTGGCGTACATCGACGGGCCGTATCGCGCGAAAGCCGCCGCTGGCATCGGCGTCAGCCAGTACCCGGGCGGCGCGGAGTACTACAAGTTCCTGATTCACCAGCACACGGGCCTCGATCTGACGGCGGAGGAGATCCACCAGATCGGGCTGTCGGAAATCGCGCGACTCGAGGGCGAGCTCGACAAGGTCCGCGTCGCCGCCGGCTTTACGGGATCGTTCGCCGAGTTTCGAACGTTCCTCAAGACCGATCGGCGTTTCTTTCCGAAGAACTCTGACGACATCGGCAACGTGATGATGGAGGCGATTCGCCGCATCGAGCCGAAGATCGACACGTTCTTCATGGAGAAGCCGAAGGCGCCGTACGGCGTCAAGCGGCTCGACGAATCGCTCGAACAGTCGATGACCTACGGCTACTACCAGGTGCCGACACCGGCCGATCCCGAGGGGCGCTATCGCTTCAACGGATCATTGCCCGAGTCGCGATCGATTCTGATGGCGCCGGCGATCATCTATCACGAGCTGATCCCCGGGCATCACTTCCAGCTCGCGATGCGGCAGGAGAGCACGACCCTGAGCCCGTTCCGCCGCAGCTTGATGCATACGGCCTTCACGGAAGGCTGGGGCGAATACGCGTCCGACCTGGCCGGAGAGATGGGGATGTACGACGCCGATCCGTACGCGCGCGCCGGCCGTCTCGCGATGGATCTGTTTCTCTCGAGCCGCCTCGTCGTCGACACCGGCATGAACGCCCTCGGCTGGCCGCGGGACCGCGCGATGGCCTACATGCGCGACCACACGCTCGAGTCCGACGTGCAAATCGACACCGAGACGCTGCGGTATTCGAGTGACATGCCCGGGCAGGCCCTGGCGTACAAGATCGGCTCGCGCGAGATTCACCAACTGCGCGATCGCGTGAAGCAGGCGCAGGGCCCGGCGTTCGACATCCGCAAGTTCCACGCGTATCTGCTCGACTACGGCTCGATGCCCCTCGGCACGCTCGACGAACACGTCGCCTGCTACCTCGCCGAACGGCACAAGCCCGCATCGCCCCCTTTGCACTGACGACACGACGGCGCTCTTGGTATGATTCGCTCACTCAATTCAGTGAGGAGGCTCGTGATGCGCGCTCGGCTGGCGATCGTCTGTACTGGTGTCATAGCTCTTGCGGCGGTGCTTGCGGGACAAACCCCGCGACCGCACCTCAATCCGCTGGTCGACCTGCTCGCCCAGAAGAGGCCGATTTTCGGCGTCTCGCAGCCGAGCAATCCGCGGGCCGGCGGGCCCGGCAATCGTGGTGGGGGAGGCGCCGCCGGAGCAGGCGCGACCGCCACGCCGACACCGACGCCGTCAGCGCCGCCGCCGCAGAAAACTCCGGTCGAGCTCGCGAAGGACGCCCTCGCGCATCCGGAGGCTGACTACCTTTTCAACGGCGGAATGGAATACGGCGTCGATCGCGGGCTGCCGGGATTCGTTCAGTTCGCCGACGCCATGATCGAGGCAGGCGGCATCGCATCGACGCCTTATCCGCACCTGAAAGCGCCATTCGCGGTCAAGACGCCCATCGTCGCGGCCGATCCCGTGAAGGCCGTCGAGAACATCGGCCGGCAGCTCAACGCGGGTGTCACCACCATCATCATGACGGGCGTCGAAACCGCGGACGAAATCAAGACCGCGATTTCGGCGATGCGCTTCAAGTCGAAGGGCGGCGTCCGTCCGGACGATATCGGCCAGGCCGCGAAGTATTGGGGCCTGTCCGACGATCAGTACCGCGCGAAGGCCGACCTCTGGCCGCTCAACCCTGACGGCGAGCTGCTGCTGTGGATCATCGTCGAGAGCAAGCCGGGACTCGCGAACTTGCACGACATTACCGCGGTGAAGGGCGTGTCCGTGATGTTCACCGGAGCCGGCACGCTCGGCGGTGTGTTCTCGACTGTCGGTGCTGACGGACGACGCGTCAGAGATGATGCGGCGTGGGAGGCGGCGAACCAGCAGATCCTCGCTGCCTGCAAGGCCGCGAATCTCGCCTGCGGCTATCCGTCCAACGCCTCGGACATCGAGATGCGGATGAAACAGGGCTTCAGCGCGTTCATCATCCAGTCGTTCAGCGACGCCGGCTTCAAGGCCGTCGAGATCGGCCGCGCGGTCGGCGGGCGCGACAAGAAATAGCGTCTAACGCTTGATGAACTTGCCCTCGCGCAGTTCCGCGAAGGCCTGCTGCAGTTCGGCGTCCGTGTTCATGACGATCGGGCCGTACCACGCGACCGGCTCTTCGAGCGGCTTGCCGGAGACGAGCAGGAACCGGACGCCCTGATCGCCGGCCTGCACGGTGACCTCGTCACCGCGATCGAAGAGCACGAGCGACCGATTGCCGGTCGTGTCGAGGACCGGACGTTCGTCGAGCTCGCCGGTCGTGTCCGTCATCACACCCTGCGGTCCGGACGCATCGCGAAACGATCCGTCGCCGGCAAAGACGTACGCGAACGCGTGACGGCTTGTTTCCACAGGCAGCGTCCGCTTCGTGCCGGGTGGGACGGAGACGTCGATGTAGATCGGATCGGCGGCGATGCCCTCGACGGGCCCGCGCTTGCCCCAGAAACTTCCGCACACCACCCGCACTCGCGTGCCGTCGTCGTCGATCACTTCGGGAATGTCGGCGGCGTGCACGTCCTGGTAGCGCGGGTCGGTCATCTTGAGCGCGCGCGGCAGATTCGCCCACAACTGAAAGCCATGCATGTGACCGTCAGCATCGCCTTTCGGCATTTCCTGATGGATGATGCCGCTGCCGGCGGTCATCCACTGGATGTCGCCGGCACCGAGCGAGCCGCGGTTGCCGAGACTGTCGCCGTGCTCGACGGTACCCGAGAGCACGTACGTGATCGTCTCGATGCCGCGGTGCGGGTGCCACGGAAACCCGGCGAGGTAATCGTCGGGGCGATCGTTGCGAAAATCATCGAGGAGCAGGAACGGATCGAACTCGGATGTGTCGCCGAATCCGAACGCGCGACGAAGCTTCACGCCGGCGCCTTCGAGTGTCGGCGTGGACTGCACCACGCGTTTGACTGCACGGATGGACATGGGCGCGCCTTTCGAGAGAGGAGGATCCCAGTCTAGCGCAGTGCGGCAGGTGTAGGGTTGAGTGCTAGTCGCGCACGCGAAGGTAGAGCCAGAATTTGCCGTTCGATCGCACGCACTCGAGGCTCGGGCTCTCGATGTTGTTCGGCACGAGCAGGTAGTCGCCTTTTTGGCTGTCGCGCAGGAAAGATTCCGCGTTGTCCGTGTGACGGGCGCTCGCGCCGGCGACCGACGTCGTGACGAACGCGCCCGCGCGGTCGTCCTGGTTCCGGAAGAGGCGCTGGCCCGAGAGGCGCGACATCTCCGCGAGCACGAGGCTTTGATCGCTCAAACTCAGATCGCGGTAGGCGAACGAATACCAGACGAGCTTGCCTTCGGCGACACCGAAGGCCACGACGGCCGCGACGGCGACCAGGCGGGGACGCCAGGACTGCGGCACGCGCGCACCGATCGCGAGTGCGCGCAAGACGAGCCACGAGACGCCAACCGCAAAGACCGGATAGAACGTGTTCAAGTACCACGGCAGCTTGGTCCGCATCACCGTGGGCTCGATGAGCGTCACCGCCGCGAGCACGGACAGGACGACGGCCGTGTGATTGGTGCGCCAGGTACGCCAGCCGCTTCTGATGCTGCGCCACGAAATCGGCGCAACGACGAGCGCAACGGCAGCCGCCAGCAGCCAGTCGAACTGATGTTTCTGGAGGATGTTGAGGTAGAAGAATGGGCCGCCGGGGTGGTCTTCGATCACGCCCGCCGTGCGCGCGACGAAGTCGTAGAAAAACAGCCGGTTGAGGAACGCCCAGCGATCGACCTGGAATCGCGCCAGCATCCAGCCGCCGACAGGCACGACGAACAGCAGGGCCGCGACGAGCGACGGCGCCAGCCATCGGGTCGGACGCTTGCGCGCTAGGACCCACACGCCGCAGATGACGAGCAATGGCATCAGCACGGCCATGCCGCGGAGCAGGAAGGTCGCGGCAAGGATCGGCCCGTGCCAGGTGCGCGCCCATGGCTTCGACGGCTCCGCCCAGAGAACGATCGCGGTGAGCACGACGAGCAGCGTGAAAATGGCGTCGGTGTTGGCGCTGCGTCCCGAATGGATATGCAGGAAGCCGAACGACGTCGCGAGCACGACACCGGCGACCAGGCCGATCGCCGGACCCAGGGTGCGCCGCGTCCACAGCATCAGCGCGAGCACCGTCAGCCAGGCCGCCGTCGCCGAGACAATCCGGAGTGCGACGAGATCGGGACCGAGGGTGTTCATCGCCAGGGCGATCAACCAGACGTTCAACGGCGGTTTGGTGTTGTAGTAGTCGAGCTCGCCCTGAAACGTCGTGCCGATCCAGTGGCCGCCCTGGAGCGCTTCGATGGCCGTCGTCGCGTACAGCGACTCGTCCCATTCGGTCAGGTACTCCTGACCGAGTCGAAAGGTGAGGTTGAAGGCCGCCAGTGCAAGGACCAGGCACAGGAGCAGCGTGAAGTGGCGTGCGCAGAAGCGTACGAGGCCGCCTGGCTGGGTCGCGGCTGGCGTGAGGTCAGGGGCGACGCTTGGGGGCGCGTCGCGAAAATCAGTCACGTTCGTCTTCGCTCGATACCAATCAGGGCCATAGTATAGCGCCCGGCCGGTGCCTGGCGCTGTCATACAATGCGGCGTCGATGACGGGTCGTCGGGGGCAGTGGATGCGGTCGCCGCTGCTGCAGTATCTCGCGCTCACCGCGGTGATGGTGTACCCGTTCGGCCTCCACCTTGCGTCGGGCGTCCTGTCGATCGGCACGGACACCGATCTCTACATCTGGGCGGTCGGGTGGGACGTCCATGCGTTCCTGCATCATCCGTTCTCGATTTTCGACGCGAACATCTTCTTTCCGTTCAAGCACACGCTCGCGTACTCCGAGAACGTGATCGGCAGTGCGATGCTGGCCGCGCCGATCGTGTGGCTCACGGACAACCCCATGCTCGCGATGAACGTCGTCGTGTGGCTGTCGGTGCCGCTGGGTGCGTACGGGCGTACCTGCTGGCGCGACGAATTGGCGTGTCCGAGATCGGCGCCAGGCTGACGGGCCTGGTCTTCGGGTTCTCGCCGCTGCGATTCCTGCGCCTGGATCAATTCCATCTGACGACGATCGAGTGGATCCCGTTCAGCCTCGCATTCCTCCATGGCTACGTCGAAACGGGATCGGCGAGGGATCTGCGCCTCGCTATCGCGTTCTTCACGCTGCAGGCGCTCACGAGCGGGCACGGCGCCGTCTTCCTCGTGCTGGCGATCGCGCTGCTGGTGGTCGAGCGAATCGTGCGGGGCACGCCGATCGCGCTGATGCGCCGCGTGCGCGATCTCGGTCTACCGGGCGTGCTGCTGCTCGCGCCGGCGGCGCTTATCTACATTCCGTACCGCAAGGCGCAGGTCGAGGTCGGGCTCAGGCGCACGCTCGACGACTGGACCGTCTCGACGTCGAGTTTTTTCACGTCTGCGTCGCACGTGCAGACGTGGATCGTGGCGCACCTGCCCGACTGGACGTGGCTCCGGACGCCGCCAGACGTGTGGCTGTTTCCGGGGTGGCTGCCGATTGCGCTCGGCGTCGCGGCATTCGTATGGCGCGGGCCGTCGTCAAATGCGGTCGAGATTGCGCCCCCGCGGGGTGCCGACTTTCGCTGGCTGTATCTCGTGATGGTGCTGGTGTGCGTCTGGCTTGCGATCGGCCCGCCGATCGGCATCTGGCAGTGGGTGTACTGGCTCCCGGGCTTGAATTTCGTTCGAGTGCCGTCCCGGTTCATGCTGCTTGGCGTGCTTGCGCTTGGCGTCCTGGCGGGGCTTGGCTTCGATCGCCTCGTCGCGCGTGCACGGCCGCGGCTGCAGTTGGTTGCTGGCCTCTCCGTCGGGATGCTGATGGCATGCGAGTTCGCGGTCATGCCGCTCGACGTCCAGCCGTATCGCGTGGATCCGCCTGCCGTCGATCGCTGGTTCGCCAGCCTGCCAGGGCGCGTGGCGGCTGTTGAGGTGCCGGTGCCGGACTCGCTCAGCCTCATCACGCGGGAGCGGCGAAACTCGCTGTATATGCTGTATTCGCTCGGACATTACCGGCCGATCGTGGAGGGCTACAGCGGAATTCAGCCGCCCGGCTACATGGACGTCCATTGGCAGGTCGTGGGCTTTCCCGACGAGACCAGCTTGCGCACGCTGCTCGGCATGGGCGTCACGCACGCGATCGAGCACATCGATCTGATTCCGCCCACCGAACGCGACGCAGTGGCCGCGCGCTACGAGCGCATGCGCGACTGGCTGACACTTGTTCACGCCGACGGCGACGGCCGCGTGTACGAACTGCACTATCCCCGGAAGTAGGCAAAGAGATGAGTTGGGGCAATGGGGCAGTGAGGCAATGAGGCATTGCCCCATTGCTCCACTGCCTCATTCACCCATTTCCTGAGCCCTACTGGATCCTGACCAACTGCGCCCGCGCCACGCCCACCGGATTCGCGGATGTGTGCACGTTGAAGTAGTACCCCGAAGGGTTGTTGATGATCTGCTGCGCCAGTGCGGGGTCCACGCTGATATTCAGTTTCTGAAACCCTCCGGCTCCGCCGGTGAGCGGCACATCTCCGCTGGCGACACCCGTGCTGACGACGATGCCACCGTTCACGGTGGACGCCCCCACGTGAATGTGGGCGAGCGTGATCGTGGTCGTCGACGGGAAGTTGCTCAACGTCACCGTGAACGACGCATTCGCCGCGGTGATGTTGCCGCCAGCGTCCTTGGTGAGGTTGAAGTTGATCGTCGCCGCGCCGCTGCCGCTCGTCTCGCCGCCCTGAATCGTTCCGAGTTCGTTCGCCGGCAGAATCGCCGCCGTGAACACCACCGGCGCCGGCGACGGCGTCGTGGTCGAGCTGCTGCCGCAGGCAACCGCGCCCACGAGTAATCCGAGACTTGCCACCATTACTGCCGATCGTGTCATGTTGCTTCTCCTCTTGCCTTTCCTCGTTCGTTGAGATCGATCAGAAGAATTTTCGCGAGAGATTGAACCCGAGATAGAGCGTGTCCGGGAATCCTCCGTGCGAAAGCTGACCGAACGTCGTCGCCTGTGAGCTGTTGAAGTTGAGCTGGAAGAGGTGGCCGCCGACACGGGTCTCGATCCCGAACCCGTACGCCGGGTCGTTCGGCGTGTAGCCGCCGAGTCTCGGTGAGACTTCCGCGACGACATACAGCCGTGGCTTGAGTTGCACCCGACCGCCGATGCCGAGCGCGAACGTATTGCGATAATCACCGGTGCCCGCGGCAGAGTTCATGACGAGCCAGGGCACCGCATAGACCTCGACTTTGTTCTTCATGTTGCGCGAAACCGTCGCGCCAACCGACGTCGCGTAGCGCTCACGGAAGTTGTTCGCGCCCTCGACCGCGACGAACGGCGAGATCGAGATCGGCATCGACTTCTCGCTCTGCCGCCACGCGTCCCACTTGCCCGTGAACTGAATCGTGCGATCGATGTTCGTGCGGAACACCACCGCTTCGACGTGACGCATGATCCCGTAGCGGTATTCGAGGCCGATGCTCGCGCCATCGTCCATGCCGAACATGTTCTGCAGCTGATCGAGAAAGTTGCCCTCGGTCAGGTCGCCGTTGAACCGGTGAGTGAGTGTGAAATTGCCGCCGTGCCTCGGGAGCCGGAGGGTCGTCGGCAGATTGATGACGCGGTAGTCCGGCTCGATAGGTTGCGGGCGGGCGTCGTCTTCGTCGGACGAGACCTGCGCGGCCTGGGCCACCGCCGGCGGCGGGCCTGCCTGCGTCGTCGCCGGTGGAGTGGTCGTGGTGGTCTCTTGTGCGTACGCAGTGCTGCCCACTCCGAGAGTGAGCCCAAGGATCCAGATCGTGAAATGAAACGGGTGCCGTATCGACATGCTGCGCCTCCTGTGTGCAAGCGTGAGGCCAGCCTGAACGGCCAGTTCAGGCCGCCGGATGAGCGGGAGTCTTACGCCGAGCGTAAAGCCGCGACGAGATTCGTCGCGGCGGGGAGGTCAGGGATGCCGGAGCGCAGCGAGCACGGCATCGAGGCTTTTCTTCGCGTCGCCGAACAGCATCCGGGTGTTGGTCTTGAAGAACAGCGGGTTCTCGACGCCGGCGTAGCCCGTCGCCATGCTGCGCTTGAGGACGATGGTCGTCTTGCCCTTCCAGACCTGCAACACGGGCATGCCCGCAATCGGGCTGTTCGGTTCGTCTTCGGCCGACGGATTGACGATGTCGTTGGCGCCGATGATGACCGAGACGTCGACGTCGGGAAAGTCGTCGTTGATCTCGTCCATCTCGAAAACGATGTCGTACGGGACCTTGGCCTCGGCGAGCAGCACGTTCATGTGGCCGGGCATCCGGCCCGCCACCGGGTGGATCGCAAAACGGACGTGCACGCCACGCTCGCGGAGCACCTTCGTGATCTCGTACACGACGTGCTGGGCTTGCGCGACGGCCATGCCGTAGCCCGGGACGATGACGACTTCCTTGGCTTCGGCGAGGAAGGCCGCCGTGTCGGCGGCGTCGATCGAGGTGACGTCGCCCTGCGGTGCGGTCGCGCCGGCTGGCGGCGCCGCGCCGCTGTCGGTACCGAAGCCGCCGGCGATCACCGACAGGAACTTGCGGTTCATCGCGCGGCACATGATGTAGCTCAGAATGGCGCCGCTGCTGCCGACGAGCGCGCCGGTGACGATCAGCAGGTCGTTGTCGAGCATGAAGCCCGTCGCCGACGCCGCCCAGCCCGAGTAGCTGTTGAGCATCGAGACGACGACCGGCATGTCCGCGCCGCCGATGGCCATGACGAGGTGCACGCCGAAGATGAGCGCGACGGCCGTCATGATGACCAGCGACCTGAGCCCGTCGCCGGGCGGCTGCGTGGCGAATTGCACACCCAGAACGACCACGACGATGAGCAGGCCGAGATTGAGCCAGTGGCGGCCTGGCAGTGTGAGAGGCTTGCCGCCGATCGATCCGCTGAGCTTGCCGAAGGCGATGATCGAGCCCGACAGCGTGATGGCGCCGATCAGGATGCCGAGGTACGTCTCCGCGTTGTGGATCGTCTGCTCCGCGCCGTCGAAATGCACGGCCGGATCGAGGAAATTCGCGAAGCCGACGAGCACGGCCGCGAGGCCGACCAGGCTGTGCAGGATCGCGACCAGCTCGGGCATCTGCGTCATCTTCACGCGCTGCGCGAGCAGCAGGCCGATCGCGCCGCCGGTCACACACGCGCCGACGAGCACCGCGTAGTTGGCGGTGATGACGCCGAGAATCGTCGCGACGAACGCCAGCGCCATGCCGGCGACGCCGTACATGTTGCCGCGCCGCGCGGTTTCCTGGCTGCTCAACCCCCCGAGCGCGAGGATGAACAGGATGACGGCGCCGATGTAGGAGACGGTGACGAGTCCGGCGGTCACGTGAGTTCGCCTACTTCCGGAACATCTCGAGCATGCGACGCGTGACCGCGAAGCCGCCGGCGATGTTGACGCTGGTGATGAGCACGGCGAGCGCCGCGATCCAGAGAATGACCGGTTCGCCCGTGCTGATCTGCAGCAGGGCGCCGATGATGATGATGCTGCTGATGGCGTTGGTGACGCTCATGAGCGGCGTGTGCAGCGCGGCCGTCACGTTCCACACGACCATGTAGCCGACGAAGCAGGCCAGCACGAACACCGTGAAATGCTGCATGAACGACGTCGGTGCCACGAGCCCGAGACCGCCGAGCACGACGATGCCCACGATGGCCGCGACGAGCGTGCCCGTCTGGCTTGCGGGTTTCGCCGCCTCGGCCTTCTTTACATCCACCTTCGGCTTGGCGGCCGGCGGAGTGGCGGTGACTTTCGGTGCGGGCGGCGGCCATGTGATCTGCCCGTCCTTGACGACGGTCGCGCCGCGCACGACCTCGTCCTGCATGTCGACGACGAGCACGCCGTCCTTTTTGGGACACATGTCCGTGAGAAGGTGGCGCAGGTTCGTGCCGTACAGCTGGCTGGATTGCGTCGCGAGCCGGCTCGGCAGATCGGTGTAACCGATGAGCGTCACGCCGTGTGCGACCGCCACCTGGCCCGGCTGGGTGAGCTCGCAGTTGCCGCCCTGCTCGGCCGCCAGGTCGACGACCACGCTGCCGGTCTTCATCGACGCGACCATGTCCGCGGTGATGAGCTTGGGCGCGGGTTTGCCGGGAACGAGCGCGGTCGTGATGATGATGTCGACCTCGGCAGCCTGCTTCGCGAAGAGCGCCATCTCGGCCTTGATGAACTCGGGGCTCATCACCTTCGCGTAGCCGCCGGTGCCCGCGCCTTCTTCCTTGAAATCGAGCTCGAGGAACTCGCCATCGAGACTCTCGACCTGTTCTTTCACTTCCGGACGTGTGTCGAACGCGCGGACAATCGCGCCGAGCGAGCGCGCGGTGCCGATCGCGGAGAGGCCCGCGACGCCGGCGCCGATGACCAGCACCTTGGCCGGCGGAATGCGGCCGGCGGCCGTGATCTGCCCGGTGAAGAAGCGGCCGAAGTGCTCGGCGGCCTCGATCACCGCCCGGTAGCCGCCGATGTTGGCCATCGAGCTGAGCGCATCGACTTTCTGCGCGCGCGAGATGCGCGGGATGCTGTCCATCGAAAGCGCCGTCACGCCCTTGGCGGCCAACAGTTGCAGCAGCGCGGGATTCTGCGCCGGCCAGAGGAACGCGATGATCGTCTGGCCCGCGTGGAGCAGGTCGGTCTCGTCGACGCCAAGCACGGGATGCCGCTCCGGCGCGCGCACCTTCAGGATGATGTCGCTCGTCGACCAGAGCTCGCGCGGATCGTCGACGATGGCGACGCCGGCCGCGCGGTACGCCGCGTCGGTGAACGCCGCGCGGTCACCGGCCCCCGCCTCAATCGCGACCGTGAATCCGAGTTTTTGCAGCTGGCCGGCGACGTCGGGCGTTGTCGCGACGCGCCGGTCACCGTCGTGAATCTCTTTCGGTACGCCGATGCGCATCGATAGCTGGCCCTCGATCGTTCATGGTGCTCGCGGGACTCGTGTGACGCGCCTGATTTGGACGTGGAGCAGGCGAACCGAGACCACCGAACAGCCGGCGCGTAGCCGGCCGTTCGATGGCGTAAGTATATCGGGGGACGCGGCGGTGTCTACTTCGCCTTCGCGGGACCGGGTGCCTTCGGCAGGCTCAGGAGATTGGCCATGAGCTGGTACGCGCCCACGGTGCCCGCTGGAAGTTGCCGCCACAGCCCCAGGCCGAGGTAGATCCACCGGCCCTTGCCGTACTTGGCTTCGACGAGGCCGCCGAGCTGCTCGCCGGGATTGTCGGGGAACGAGTCGGTCATCGATACCAGATCCACGTACTTCGGATCCTTCTTGCCGAGCAGGTACCTGTCCGCGTTCCTGCGTCCAGTTATCCCAGACCGACGGGCCGATCTTGTTCGGGAAGTTGAACACCGCGCTCTCGGCATCGAGGATCTTGACGGGGACGGTCTCGTCGTTCACGCGCCCGCTGATGCCGGGAATGCCCCCGATCTGCGCCGGATACGGCCCGTACTGCGCCTGGTTGAACTCGGTCTTGTTGTAATTGACGATGACCGTGCCGCCGGCGTTGACGTAGTCGAGGAGCCGCCGGTTGTACGCTCGCAAGTCGTCGCGCCGCTCGTACGCCCGCACGCCGGTGATGATCACGTCGTACTTCGACAGGTCTCCCCAGGCGAGCTCGTTCGTCTCGATGAAGGTCAGCTTCGCGCCGAGCTGCTCGATGGCGGGCGGCACGAGATCGCCGACGCCCATGATGTAGCCGACTTTCACGTTGGGCGCCATCTTGACGTCGATGACCTTGACGTCGGTCTCGGCCGGCTTGATCACCTGGCGCCGCTGGATGTGCGGATACTCGATCGCCTGGTACCCGGTGCTGAACTGATCGGCGCCCGTGGCCGCCGAGGTGACGACCGCCTTGAGCGCGTACTCGCCCGTCTTGGCGGCGACTGGCGCCGTCACGACGAACCGCGCCGACATCGCTTCGTCTTCCTTTTCGAAGCTGATCGCCGCAGTGGCGGGCGCGACCTTCCAGCCGGCCGGCGCCGACAGCGCGACCGTCGCCTGCGCTGCGCCCTTCGTGCCGTTGGTGACCTGGACGAAGATCTCACGCTCGACCGGCTTCGACGCCGTGCCCGCCGCAGTCGGCACGATCGCGAGCGCGGGCGTGAGCTTCACCGAGAACGCCGGCACGACGTTGAGCTCCATCTTCTTGTCGCCGAAGTACACATCTTCGACATAGCGGAACTCGACGACCTGTTCTTGGGTGATGTCCACGCCGCCGGCCTTGACCTTGAACACCACGCGGAACGGCGTCGGTGCGAACGGCACGCCGAACGGCACGCTCGGATCGAACGTGTAGCGCGCGGGGCCCGACGGGTTCTTCCAGTAGGTGTCGGTGAAGTACGGCTCGGTGACCTTCGCGTTCTTCGGGATCGATCCGTTCGACGTGCATGAGAACACGCCGTCTTTCTTGATCGTCGCCGCCGTGCACGGCGTCGTGCCGTCGAAGCCCATGATTTGGACGTCGCTGACGGTCACATCCGAGGCGCCGCGGTTGACTGCGGAGAGCGACAGGCTGATCGGCTGGCCCGCAATCACGAGGCCATCATTCGCAATCGCATTGAACGACAGGCCGTGCGCCGCGATGACTGCGTTCTGATAGTCCTGGTCCTTGATCTTCAGGCGGAAATCCAGTTCGTACCGCGCGTCGTCATTGAGCCCCATCGTCGAGAGCTGCCCGCGCAGCTGGCGGATCGCCGTCAGTCCCGCTTCGATCGGTGCCGCGGTCGCCGCGTCGTTGCCGGAGTCGAAGGCCTGCTTGGCCTTCTGCGCCTGCTCGGAGATGGCGGTGAGCGCGCTCGTCAACGCAGCCGGCGGTGTCGCGCCGGCATATTTCGCGAGACCGACGAGCGTCACGTCCACGCCGTCGAAGAGCGCGCCCTCGGGTTTCGCCGCCGCGCCCACGAGCGTCGTGTCGACGAGTGCGTAGGGCGATCCTGCCGCGACCGCACCACCGGCACCTGCACCGCCGGGTGCGCCCGGTCCGCCAGGCCCGCCCGGACCACCCCGTCCGCCGCCGCGTCCACCACCGGCAATGCCAGGAATCGGCGGCAATCCGCCCGTGCCCTGACATTTGTGATTGCTGTGGGCGTCGGTTGCGATCTCCTGATACGTGCGGCCGAGCAGCGGGTCATACGCCGACATGTCGACGCGATCGACGTGCCACGTCTGCTGTCCCGCGGCGGGCGCCGGGGCCGCGCCGGGCGCGCCCGCACCGCCGCCAGCACGACCGCCACGGCCCTGTCCCGGACCGTTCACCTGTGTGCCCGAGAAATACAACTTGTACGGCTTCCACGGCCGCAGGCCGTCTTTCAGTTGTTCCGGATACTTCGTCGGATCGCCCGCAAGGCCGTACGCTTCGCGCACGAGAATCGTCTGCGCTTCGTGTGCGCGGTCACCGCCGCCGCCCTGAATGTTCATCGTCACGACGATGTCGGGACGGAGCGTGCGGAAGAGCCTGACATAGTCGCCGACGATGGCTTCGCGTCCCCACTTTGCGATGACCTCTTCGGGCGAGAACGAGTAGCCGTAGTCGATCGCGCGCGTGAAGTACTGCTCCGCGCCGTCGATGTCGTGTGCCGCGAGAAGTTCCGCCGTGCGGAGCACACCGATGTCGCGGAAGAGCTCAGGGCCGATTTCGTTCTGGCCGCCGTCGCCGCGGTTGTCCTGCAGGTCGATCACGCGCAGTCCCATGCCGTAGCCGAACGTCGTGAACAGTCCGTTCGTTTCGTCGTCGGGGTGGGCGGGGCACTGCATGAACGTGCCTGCGACATTGAGCTTGCGGATAGCCAGCCCAAGCGCGACGTGCCCGTGATCTTCGTTGATGATCGAAAAATTCTTGCGGTTCTGCGCTTCGAGGCTCGCAGTCGTGACGGCCGCCGAGGCCAGGAAGGTGACACCGCCAACGGCAGACAGGGCGAGCAGGCGTCTGAGCGTCATATCAATGCTCCGAAAGGCGAAAAAGGCCCAAACCGACTTTGTTCAGCGACTTTCCAAAGTAGCTCATCGTATGAGCGTCGCGCCGGGCTGTCAACGGGATCGCGGGTGGGGCGGACCTCGGCTCCAGTCGTCGCCCGTGCACGCGCGTGGGGACCCCCAGCCCCACACTTTCGCCCTCTGATGCGGCACTTTTCAGACTGACGCTGTCGCGACGCTTGCAGTCGAGCGACGCGACGACACGACGGCTCGCACGGTGACCGTGCAGTTGGGCGGCGCGACCGCGGACTGGGCTGAGGACCCAGAAAGCAGGACGCAGGACGGGCAGCCGACTTTGGACCTTGGCTGCCGGACCCCGAACGACAGAAGACGTCCGAAATTAGTTGCTGTACAAAGCAACTTGTACACTAGTGTCTATGACTGTTTCGTTCCATTCCCGTCCCTCCCCGCACACCGAGGGTTTGCGGCACCTCGGTGACTTCACGACGAGTGCCAGGGTCCTGCTGATTTCCGCCCTCGCGATCGCGATTGGTGTAGTGGCGGCGTACGTCGCGCTGGCATTGCTGAAACTCATCGGGTTCTTCACGAATGTCTTTTTCTTTCAACGGTTCGACACCGGACTCGTTTCTCCAGCCGGCCACCATCTCGGCGCCTTCGTCATCCTCGTTCCAGTTGCCGGCGCGCTGATCGTCGGCGTCATGGCCCGGTACGGGTCCGAGCGGATCCGCGGGCACGGCATTCCCGAGGCCATCGAAGCCATTCTGATCAACGGTAGCCGGGTCGAGCCGAAGGTCGCACTGCTGAAGCCGCTGTCGGCCGCGATCTCAATTGGATCAGGCGGACCGTTCGGCGCAGAGGGCCCGATCATCATGACGGGCGGCGCGTTCGGCTCGCTCGTCGCGCAGTTCTTTCACCTGACGAGCGCCGAGCGCAAGACACTGCTGGTCGCGGGCGCCGCGGCCGGCATGTCCGCGACGTTCGCCGCGCCCGTCGCCTCGGTGATGCTCGCCATCGAACTATTACTGTTCGAGCTCAAGCCTCGCAGCGTCATTCCGGTCGCCCTTGCGAGCGTTGCGGCGGCGGCGCTACGGCGGCCCATTCTCGGCCTCGGACCGTTGTTTCCGGTCCCCGCGCATCCGGTGTTCATTGGCGTGGACGGTCTTGCCGGATGCGCCCTCGTCGGCCTGCTCGCCGGTGGATTGTCGATGCTGCTTACTGGCGCGGTGTACGCGTCGGAAGACGCGTTCAGTCATTTGCCGATCCACTGGATGTGGTGGCCGGCGATGGGCGGCTTGGCGATCGGAATCGGCGGGTACCTCTTTCCGCAGGCGCTCGGGGTTGGCTACGACGTCATCGGCGGCTTGCTCTCGACCGAGATGCCGCTCCGGATCATGGCCGGCGTGCTGATCGTGAAATCACTCATCTGGGCGATTTCGTTGGGTTCGGGCACGTCGGGCGGCGTGCTCGCGCCGCTCCTGATGATGGGCGGCGCGCTCGGCGGTCTCGAGGCGCACTTTCTGCCGTTCGAGGGCGTGGGATTCTGGCCTCTCGTGAGCATGGGGGCGATTCTCGGCGGCACCATGCGGGCGCCGCTCACGGGCGTCGTCTTCGCCCTCGAGCTCACGCACGACGTGAACATGATGCTGCCCCTGCTGCTCGCGGTGATCATCGCGCACGGTATGACGGTGCTGTTGCTTCGACGCTCGATTCTCACCGAGAAAGTGGCGCGGCGCGGGTTCCATCTCAGCCGTGAGTACGCGGTCGATCCGCTCGAGATCGTGTTCGCGAGCGAGGTCGCGCGCCGAGCCGTCGTCGCGCTGCCCGCCGAGGCGACGCTCGATCACGTCGAATCGGCGCTGGCGGATCGGGTCGGCGGTGGTCGCAACGAGCAGCGCCTGTTTCCGGTCGTCAACGCCGACCACACGCTGGCCGGTGTCGTCACGCGTCGGGACCTCAGGAAGTGGATCGAGGCCGCGCGCGATGGAAGGATTCTGCCGCTTGCGAGTGCCATCGAGCACAAACCGGTCGTGGCGTACGAAGACGACTCGCTGCGCGCGATCGTCTACCGCATGGCGGAGACCGGCCTCACGCGTCTGCCGGTGGTGTCGCGGAATGACGGCCGGCTCGGGGGCATGATTGCCCTCACGGATCTGCTGCTCGCCCGGACGCGGACGCTCGAAGCCGAGCAGCGCCGGGAGCGCGTGCTCGGCGCGCGCCTCCGCTTGCCGGCGTTGTTCGGCGGGTCGTGACGGGCCGACGCGGCGTCAGATTTTCGGCAGGCCAGGCGTGATCCGCCAGGCGTTGCCCGCGTACAGTTTTTTCAAGACCTCGTCGGGCAGGTCGAGGCCGTAGAGCTTCCAGAAGGCGTGGTAGTTGCGGTAGTAATCGAAGTACTCGTCCTTCGTCTCGAAGACGCGCCAGTAATACGGATACTCGCTCGGTTCGTACGCGTCTTTGCCGAAGAGCACGCGGTCCTGATACTTCACAAGGAAATCGTGCGCCGCGCGCGGCTGGCGCCCCAGTTCGTACAGCACGGCGCCGAGTTCGGTCGCGACGTTCGGCATCTGGTCGAGCAGCGTGGACAGCCGGCCGAGATCGCTGCCGAGCCAGCCGAGATGCGCCGCCACGAACTGTGTCTTCGGATGCTTCTTGAACATCCGGTCGCGTTCGGCGAGGAGCTCTTCGAATCGGGGAAACCGATCGGCGGGGTAGCGGCGATCGGCGAAGAGCGACAGCTCGAGCCAGCGCTCGTTATTCATGTCGATCGGCTGGAAGAACTCTTCCGGATCGGCGGTGTGGATGAAGACCGGCAGCTTCAACCGCGCACAGGCGTCCCAGATCGGATCGAGATCCGGATCGTCGATGTGCAGACGCGATCCGTCGGGCTTGCGGATGCTGAGGCCGAGGCTTTTCGAGATCTCGCCGACGCCGACGGCGCCGGCCTTCACGTCGGCTTCGAGTTGCGCGATGGCCTTGTCCGCCCAGCCCGGGCCGACGCCGTTGAAATTGATGCCGGCCAGAATGCGGACGCGATCCGGCGTGGGCGAGGCCTTGACGACGGCGAGCGCCTGCTCGAGTCGCGCGCCAGACAAATTGTCCGCGCTCAACATCACGCGCACGTTGAGCGCATCGAGCTCCTTCATCATCCCCGCGAGGGCGTCGGCCGAGAAAATCCGGTTCTGCGGATGGCCGTGGAAGTCGACGACGGGGAATCTAGCCCTGGGCACCAGATGCGCCGTGCTGACGAACGTCGTCCGTGGGCGGTAATCGATGATGCTCGGCGGCGGAAAGTCCGGCGCCTGGCACGTGCCGGGCCGGACTTCCGTCGTCCCCGCCGGACAGGATTCCCCCGGCTTGATCGAGACCGCGTTGCCGCGGCCTCCGCGACCCTGTGGGTTGGGCGGCGTTTGCGCCAAAAGCCCGGGAAATACGGCGATTGTGAGACCAACGATCAGCGCACAAACCTTGTGTCGGGCGGACATGACCGGAGAGTATCATCAGGCTGCCAGCGACTCCTCAGCCGGCACCGGACCGAGTAGTTTCTATCGTGCGCGCTCGACCCGCCGACGACGGCGCCCGGCAGACGCTGACCACATCCGTGGCAGCGAGCTTGCAACCTCTCGAGACGCTCTATTGCTGCGCGTCAGCTCGATTTGAATCTTCCTTCGGAGGCAGCATGGCTGATGAATCGAAACCTGGAGCAGACTCGGCCGACTCGTGGGATGCCACGCAGTGGTACGAAGTGAAGAAGGGCGACACGCTCTCGAAGATCGCGAAGCAGTTCTACGGCGATCCGTCGCTCTACACGAAGATTTTCGAAGCCAATCAGGACCAGCTCAAGAATCCCGATCTCGTTCAGATCGGGCAGAAGTTGCGCATTCCGTAGGGATGCGCCCTGCCCGGCCGATCGGTTCGCGCCGGGCGTCGAGGAGGAGCTATGCGACTGCTTTCGTCTCTCACGGCCATTGCGCTCGTCGTCGGGCTCGTGGCGTGCTCCAGTCAAAAAGAACCTGCGGAGGCCGCGGTCAAAGCGGCGCAGGATGCGTTCGCCGCGGTCAGCGGCGACGCGATGAAGTACGTGCCTGATCAGGCGCGTGCGATTCAGAACGGCCTCACGTCCGCGCAGGACGCGTTGACGAAGGGCGACTACGCAGCGGCCCTCGCCCAGGCGCAGACGCTGCCGGCGCAGATCACGGCGCTCGGCGCGGCGGTCTCCGCGAAGAAGGCAGAGCTGACGACGGCGTGGAACAGCATGTCGGCGGGGTTGCCGAAGATGATCGACGCGCTCAAGAGCCGCGTGGACACGCTCAGCAAGAGCAAGGGCGTGCCGGCGGGCCTCACGAAGGAAACGATCGCGGACGCGAAGACCGGCCTGGCGACCGTCATGCAGAACTGGACGGACGCGACCGCGGCCGCCGCGGCGGGCGATATGCAGACGGCGGTGACCCAGGCCAACGACGTGAAAATGAAGGTCGTCGACCTGATGAAGTCGCTCCACATGCAGGTGCCTCCGGGCGCCGGCGGCATCTAGGTTCGTCGCGTCGATCGATGTTCGCAGGCGGTGCGGCGATGCCGCGCCGCCTGTTTTTCATGGCGGGCACGTCGTTCACTCTTCAAGGAGGCAGTCGTGTTGCACATGATTGGACATGCGATCGTCGGTTTGATCGTCGGACTCGTCGCGCGCGCCGTGGTGCCGGGCGCGGATCACATGGGGCTCATCCTGACGATGTGCCTGGGGATCGTCGGCGGCTGGATTGGCGGCCTGCTTGGACGGCTCCTCGGCATGTACCCGGCGGGTCACCCGGCCGGATTCATCATGTCGATCGTCGGATCGATCGCGTTGCTGCTGGTCGGCCGCGCGATCGGCTGACGGCCGCTGTCTCCATCTCAGTCTGTGCGCAGCGCCACGACGGGGTTGACCCGCGCGGCGCGGCGCGCCGGCACGTAGCTCGCGACCGCCGCCACGAGCGCGAGCACCGCGACCGTCCCGCCGAAGGCGACGGGATCAAGCGGCGACACGCCGAATAACATCTCGGACACCAGGCGCGCGAGTCCTGCGGCGAAGAGCAGTCCCACGCCCGCGCCGATCGCGGTCAGCTTCAGCGACTGCAGGACGACGAGCGCCTGCAGCCGGTTCGGACTGGCACCAAGCGCCATTCGCAAGCCAATCTCGCGCGTGCGTCGCGCGACCGTGAACGCCGTGATGCCGTAGAGGCCGATGCCCGCGAGGAGCAGCGCAACGCCGCCGAGCGACCCGGCAATTGACGCGGCCAGGCGCTGCGGCAGCAGGCCGAAGTCTGCCGAGTCGCGCAATGGCGCGACACGGACGAGCGGCAGATTTGGATCGACGTCCTTGAGCGCGGCCCGGATCGCCCCGGTGAGGCCTCCGCCCGATGCGAGTCGCCCGTCGTGTCGGAGAAAGAAGTGCGGGCTGCCCCAGGCCTGCTGGGCGATCGGCACGTAGAGGAAGTTTCGTGGACCGTCGCCGAGCCATCGGTACTTCGCATCCCGCGCGACGCCGACAACGGTGAGCACGCGATCGACGTGCTCGCGGCCGGGCCGGAAATCACCGACTTCCAGGCGCTGCCCGAGCGCCTCCTCTCCCGGCCACCATCGCCGCGTCATCGTTTCATTCACGATCGCGACGTCGGGCGCGTTCGCCCGGTCCTCCGCGGAGAAGTTGCGTCCGCGAATGAGTGGCAAGTTGATCGTCTCGAAGAACTCCGGGGTGACGACGTTCCAGTCCGTGTCGCCTTCGCCGGCCGGGGCGCCGCCCGGACGCCGCAACGCGCCCAGCCCGAGCCCGTCGCCGCCGAGAGGTACGACGGCCGCCGCACCCGCGCCCGTCACGCCCGGCAATGCGGCGAGGCGAGTCTGGATGTCGCGCGTTACTTCGCCAAGCTGCGCGTCCGCGTAACCGCGCGTCGAGAGATCGATCGACGCCACGTCAATCGCGTCCACGTCGAATCCCGGCTGGACGTCGAGCGCGGCTTCGAACGCGCGCAGGAACAGGCCCGCCGCCACGAGGAGCACGAGGCACAGGCCCATCTGCGCGGCGATGAAGCTGTGCCGGAGGCGAGGCCGGCCGCCGGCTGCCGAGTCGTTCTTGAGGTCCGCGACCATTGACGCCCGCGTGCTCTGCAGCGCGGGGACGAGTCCGGTGAGCAGGCCCGTCACAAGCGCCAGGGCGCCTGAAAACAGCCACACACGGCCGTCCTGCGCGAAGTCCACGGCCACCGGCACGGGCAGGGACGGCAGAAACGAGATCACAACGGCCGTCATCACACGGGACAGGGCGATCGCGGCCAGGCATCCACCCACGAACACGAGCAGGCTTTCCGTCAGAAACTGGGACACGATCTGGCCGCGTGACGCGCCGAGCGCAAGCCGCACGGCCACTTCGCGAGACCGCGAGGCCGCGCGGGCGAGCATGAGGCCCGCGAGATTCGTGCATGCCACGAGCAGCACGAGCCCGACGACCACGGCGAGCACCCCGAGGAACGGAACGATAACGTCTGCCCCCAGCCCCGGCAGGCGGCTCGCGTGCACGACGACGAGGCCCTTGTCGGCGTAGGCGACGGGATATTCGCGAGTCAGGCCGGTCATCAGCCGATCCATGTCGGCCTGGGCCTGTGTGACGGTTACGCCGGGTTTGAGGCGCGCGCCCATGATCAGCCAGGAGCTGTCGCGGCTCCTGACCAGATCTTCGGTCGCCATCGCCCGTGCAAAGGCGTTGAGCGGTACCCAGAGGTCAGGGGCGAGGATCGTTGCGCCCGTGTGGTTCTGCGGCGCCACGCCGACGAGCGTGAACGCGTCGGCGTTGAGCACGAGCGTCTGGCCGATCGCGGCCGGATCGGCGGAGAAGCGTTTCTGCCAGAACGCGTAGCTTGCGACGACTTGCCGGAGCGGTCCGGCCGCGTGCTCGTCCGCGGTGTGAAAGAATCGACCCGCGGCCGGCTGTACCCCGAGAACGTCGAAGTAGCTCGCGCTGACCTGCTGCGAGTAGGCGCGGTCGGCGCCGTCAAGGCCACCGAGACTGACGGCGCGCGGTTCGAACTTGACGGCGTACATGCCGCTGAACACCGTGTTGTGATCGCGCAGGTCGGCGTACGTCGGGAACCCGACGGTGTCGAAGCCGGCGTGATGGGTCGAACGGCCGACGTCGACCAGTCGATCCATGGCTTCCACACCACGGGTCGGCGCGAGCAGCAGCGCGTTCGCGATCGTGAAGATCGTCGTGTTCGCCCCCAGGCCAATCGCGAGCGACGTGATCGCGGTCAGCGTGAACAACGGCGCACGGACGAGGACGCGGACGGCGTGGCGGATCTGCTGGCGAAAACGGTCGATCATGGAGTCTCCCGCCGTCCGGTGCGCACGACGGCGACGAACCTATTACGATCGAGAGGGCCTCGAGGTGAACTCGCGCCTTCGGGCGACACGAATTCTATGACCACTCACGACCACGCGAGTGCCGGCGCAAAGGCGATCGACCCGGTCTGCGGAATGACCGTCGACCCCGCCAACGCGCGCGGCGGTTCGTTCGATCACGCCGGGACCACGTACTTCTTCTGCTCGAAGGGCTGCCACGACAAGTTTGCGGCCGATCCGGACGGTTGGCTCGCGCGCGGTCCACGCTCGATGTCGGCGGCCGCTCCCATCCAGATCACACGGCGCGGCGCGGCGCCGGCGGCTCCAACTTCGGCACCGAGCGCGCCCCACTCCGCGCCGAGCACGACGGCGATGGCGCAGCCCCCCGCGTCCCCCGACTGGACGTGTCCCATGCACCCCGAGATCGTGCAGAGCACGCCAGGCGCGTGCCCGATCTGCGGCATGGCGCTCGAGCCGCGGACGATCACGCTCGAAGAGACCGAGAACCACGAGCTGACGGACATGACGCGCCGGCTCTGGATCGCGGCGGCGCTGTCGATTCCGCTCTTCCTGATCGCGATGGGGGACATGCTCGCGCCCGGCGCGCTCGGCTGGTCCACACGCGTCCGTGCGCTCGCCGAGCTGGCGCTCGCGACTCCGGTGTGTCTCTGGTGCGCGTGGCCGTTCTACCAGCGTTTCGCCGCGTCGATCCGGACTGGCCACTTGAACATGTTCACGCTCATCGGCCTGGGCGTCGGCGTCTGGTACGGCTACAGCCTGATCGCCGCGCTCGTGCCCGACGTGTTCCCGGGGCAGTTTCGCGATGCCGAAGGCAACGTGGCCGTCTACTTCGAAGCGTCCGCCGTCATCGTGACCTTGATTCTCGTCGGGCAGGTGCTCGAGCTGAGAGCGCGCGGCCAGACCAGTTCGGCGCTGCGCGCGCTGCTGAGCCTGGCGCCCAGGACGGCGCGCCTCATTCGCAAGGACGGGCAGGAAGCGGACGTGCCGTTCGCGGACGTGCACGTCGGCGACCGGCTCCGCGTTCGACCCGGTGAGCGCGTGCCCGTCGACGGCGTCGTCGTCGAGGGTGCGTCGGCGGTGGACGAGTCGATGGTGACCGGCGAGCCGACGCCCGTCCGTAAGCAGCCGGGTGAATCCGTCATTGGCGGCACGATCAACGGGACGGGGAGCCTGGTGATGCGCGCAGAGCGTGTCGGCACCGAGACGCTGCTCTCGCGCATCGTTGCGCTCGTCGCGGAGGCCCAGCGAAGCCGCGCGCCGATTCAGCAGGTCGCCGATCGCGTAGCCGCGTATTTCGTCCCGACGGTCGTTATCATCGCGGTGATCACGTTTGCCGCGTGGGCGTGGCTCGGGCCGGCGCCGAGGATGGCGCACGGGCTCGTCAATGCCGTCGCGGTGCTGATCATCGCGTGCCCGTGCGCACTCGGTCTGGCGACGCCGATTTCGATCATGGTCGCTACTGGCCGCGGCGCGTCGATGGGCGTGCTGTTTCGCAATGCCGAAGCGATCGAAGTGCTGCGCGACGTGGACACGCTGGTCGTGGACAAGACGGGAACGCTGACGCTCGGCCGGCCCGAGTTGACCTCGGTCACCTGGGCCGACGGCGTGGCCGAAACCGACGTTCTCCGGGTGGCCGCGGCGCTCGAACGTGCGAGCGAGCACCCGCTGGCTTCAGCCGTTGTCAAAGGCGCGGAAGCGCGGGGACTGGCGCTCGACGCGGTGGAGGACTTTGCTTCGAAACCGGGACAGGGAGTCATGGGACGCGTGGCGGGTCGGTCCGTCGCGGTCGGGAATCTTGCGTTGATGCAGGCAAGCGGCATCAACACCGGCGTGCTCGACAGCCGTGCCGAGACGCTGCGTCAGGACGGGCAGACGGTCGTCTTCGTAGCGATCGACGGCACGGCGGCGGGCCTGCTCGGCATCAGCGATCCGCTGCGCGTCAGCGCGACCGACGCCGTGCGTGCGCTCCGGGCCGAGGGACTCCGCCTCGTCATGCTCACAGGCGACCACGAAGCGTCGGCGCGTACGGTCGCGCGCAAGCTGGGGATCGACGAGGTCATTGCCGGGGTGCAGCCCGACCAGAAGGCCGGCGTCATCAAGCGCCTGCAGGCAGAGGGCCGATCGGTCGCGATGGCCGGCGACGGCATCAACGACGCGCCCGCGCTCGCGCAGGCCAACGTGGGCGTCGCCATGGGCACGGGCACGGACATTGCGATGGAGACGGCGTCGGTGACCCTGGTCAAGGGCGACCTCGGCGCCATCGTGCGCGCGCGCCGCCTCTCGCGACAGACGATCGCGAACATCCGTCAGAACCTGTTTTTCGCATTTGTCTACAACACCGCCGGCGTGCCGATTGCGGCCGGCGTGCTGTATCCATTTTTTGGGCTGCTGCTCAGTCCGATGCTCGCGGCCGCGGCGATGAGCCTCAGCTCCGTCTCCGTCATTGGCAACGCGCTGCGGCTCCGCCGGGTGCCTGTCTAGGCGCAAGGGCGACCGATTTCGCCCCGAGTGTTATAAGGTTCGGCGCAGATGGCGCAGAAGGAAAGCGCGGGCCTCTTGATGTTTCGCCGCCGGGGCGGAGGCATCGAAGTCCTGCTCGCGCATCCCGGCGGGCCGTATTGGGCGGGCCGCCACGACGGCGCCTGGACAATTCCGAAAGGCGGCATCGACGCGGGCGAGCAGCCGCTCGACGCCGCGATCCGCGAGTTCCACGAGGAAACCGGATTCGATGCCGTCGGGCCATTCCTCTTGCTCGGCTCGATTACGCAGCGGAGCGGCAAGATTGTCCACGCGTGGGCGTTCGAGGGCGACGGCGATCCCGCGAACGTCAGGAGCGTGACGACGACGACCGAGTGGCCGCCCCGCTCGGGTCGTCAGATCGAGATTCCGGAAATCGATCGGGTGGCGTTCTTTTCCGGCGTCGAGGCGCGCCGGGCCATTAACGTCGCGCAGGTCGAGTTGCTCGACCGCCTCGACATCGCGCTCGCGCGCTGACAGCCGCCTAACCGAGGTGGATGCGCGGACGCCGTTCGGGATCCGGCTCGGCCTGACGCAACACTTCGCGGCAGACCGGCGCGGTGTCGCCTTCGCCGAACGCCAGGAACTTCAGCAGGTAGACGATCGGATTGCCTTCGGTCCAGCCGAAGTACGCGTGCGGCAGGCAGCCGGTGCGATCGCGAAGATCGAGCAGCAACCCGGCGATGGCGTTGGGAATGGCCGGACTCGTGCAGCGCAGCACGCGGTAGTCGCCGACCATGAACCCGCGGACGTGCAGCACGTTCGAAAATTCGGACGCGTCGCCCGGCCGCACTTCCAGGAACAGAATCAACTCGTCGTCGGGCAGGTGGTGCGAGCGTTTGGCCTCGTTGAGCTTGCCTTCGTATTCCTCGCGCTGGCCGCTGTCCGGCCGGTTGGCGATGATCCGCAGCGACTTGCGGCCCGCGGCCTCGTGCACGAACCGCATGGCGCCGTCGTCGTAGTCGACGCCCTCGAGGCGGATTTCCGTCGAGCGCATCACGCGTGAAATCAGCGACGATCCGACAATCGTGACGATGAACCACGTCGCGATCTTGAGGCCTTCCGGCCGCTCGAAGATGTTCGCGATGGTCGTGTAGACGAAGATCACCGTGATGGGCACGAAACGGATGCGGCTGTACGGCTGGGCCAGCGTCACGGCGAACGCCGCCGAGGTCATCAGCATCAAGACGCCGGTCGCGTACGCGCCGCCCTGCTGATTGACGTCGGCGTTGAAGATGATCGTCACGATGAACCCGATGACGGTGATCAGGAGCACGAGCGGGCGGGTGGCGCGCGCCCAGTCCGGCGCCATGCCGTATCGCGGCAGATATCGGGGTACGAGGTTCAGCAGGCCGGCGAGTGCTGATGCGCCGGCGAACCACAGAATCCCGATGGTCGTGAGGTCATAAATCGTCCCCGCGATTTCGCCGAGATCGCGATGGGTCAGGTAGGCAAGGGCGCGGCCGCTCGCGGCGCCGCCCGAGGCCATTGCTTCGGGCGGGACGAGCGTCGCCGTGACAATCGAGCTGCCGATGAGCAGCACGCTCATGATGACGGCCGACGTGCGCAAGAGCTTGCGCGTGCTCTTGATTCGCGACCGCATGCGCGCGGCCTCGTCGTCGCCGTCGGCGGCAATGAGCGGCATCACGGCGACACCCGTTTCGAACCCGGAGAGGCCGAGAGCCAGCCGCGGAAACAGCAGCATCGCGACCGCGATCATCATCAGCGGATTCGACTGCTGCGCGAACATGTGGTCGCGCCACGCCGAGAGCGCCGCCGGATGCCGCCACAACTCGATCAGCTCGAAGCCGACGACGAACGAGTTGAGCGCCAGATAAGCGAAGACCAGAAGAATGGCGAGCCAGATCGCCTCACGGAAGCCCTTGAGAAAGACAGCGCCGAGCAGCATCAGCAGGAGCAGCGTGAGGCCGAGCTGGTGGTGCATCCACAGCGGCACGCGCGGATTGCCGATGATGTGCTCGGTCGCGTCGGCTGCCGAGAGCGTCATCGTGATGACGAAGTCGGTCGCTGCAAAGCCCAGCAGTACCAGGACCATCGCCTTGCCGCGCCAGCGCGGCAGCCGCTCTTCGAGCACGGACAGGCTGCCCTGTCCATTCGGACTGAGCGCAGCGATGCGGTTGTAGACCGGGAGCGCGCCGAAGAGCGTGACGAGGACGAGGACGAGCGTCGCCAGCGGCGAGAGGAAGCCGGCGGCGAGAAATGCGATGCTGGGTTGGTAGCCGAGCGTCGAGAAGTAGTCGACCCCGGTCAGGCACATGACGTGCCACCACGGCGCCGTATGGCGGTGGCGCGGCCCGGAATCGCGGAAGTCTCCGAGATCTCTTAAAAACCAGGCGTGCAGCCGCGATCCGGCTGTCTTCGCAGTCGACGCCACAAACGATCAGCCTAACACCGTTCGGCAACCGCCGTCATCTTTGGGCCGGCGGGAGGCGGGCGGGGATCGTCCAGAGGTACACCCTGAAATTGCCGACGAGATCGGTCCGCGCGGGTGGCCACTCGCGACCCATGTCGAAGCTGTTCGACACAATCCTGGTGCCCGGCTTGAGATCCGACATCAGTCGCGGCCGCAATCGCTGATTGAGCGACGGCAGAAGGAAAAGCGTGACGACCGTTGCCTCGCGGATGGGCACCGCGGGATCGAAGATGTCGCCGAGGATGAACTGGACCTTGTCGGTAACGCCCGCGGCGCGCGCGTTCTCGTTGGCCTCGCGGATGCGTTCCGGGTCGATGTCGATGCCGACGCCGCGCGCGCCATATTTCTTCGCCGCCGCGATGACGATCTTGCCGTCGCCGCAGCCCAGATCGTAGACGACGTCGCGGCGTCCGACTTTCGCGAGCGTCAGCATCCGATCGACAACCCGGTCATCGCTCGGCAGAAAGATGACGTCGGGTGAGTGAAGCGTCGCGGGAGGTGGCGTCAGGTAGGGCGGT
Source organism: uncultured Acidobacteriota bacterium (assembly GCA_963704575.1). GTDB lineage: Bacteria > Acidobacteriota > Vicinamibacteria > Vicinamibacterales > SCN-69-37 > DATEGZ01. The sequence goes on from OY969918.1 coordinate 198,059, forward strand.
ATCGTGGGTGGCGGCGTTGACTGCTGAGCCAGCGCCGGCCAGGCCAGCGTGCTCACGAGACAAACGGCCGCGATCGTTCGTGCCACGGGAGGAACTCCCGCGATCAGTATAGCCCGCGCGTCAGCTGCGCAGCACGATGGTCGGATCGACGTGCGCGGCACGTCGGGCCGGCAGCCAGGCCGCGACGAGCGTCGCCGCCGCAAGGCTGACCGCGACGGCCGTGTAGACCGCTGGTTCGGTCGCCTTGATCTCGAAGAGCTGCTGCTGCAACACGCGCGACGCCAGCCACGCGGCGGCCAGGCCGACTCCGAGTCCGACGGCGACCGAGAGGATCGCGCGAATCAGCACGAGGCGCACGACCGAGGACGGCGTCGCGCCGAGCGCCAGGCGGATGCCGATCTCCGCCCGGCGCAGCGCGACCGTCTCGTGCTCGAGCCCGACGATGCCCACCATGGCGAGCACAAAGGCGAGCGCGGCAAATCCTCCAAGCAGGCTCAGCGTGAAACGCCGCGGCGACGTCGTCTGATCGACCAGCTGGTTGAGCGTGCGAAGGCGTGCGACCGGCTGATCCGGATCGAGACCGCGCACGGCCGCCCGGACCGGCGCGAACAGCGTTTCAGGCGGCACGGCCGATCGGACGAGCATGTTGCCCGGGCGCCAGGTCATGCCGTCGCGCGCCGGTTCGTACACCTGCGGAAATTCGCGGCGATCGAGCGCGCGATCGCGCGAGTCGTTCACGACGCCGACGACTTCGAGCAGGTCGCCGCCCGGCACGCCGACGTGCAGCTTGTGGCCGATCGGGTTCTGTCCAGGCCACGCCGTCGCGGCGAACGCCTGGGTCACGACCGCCACGCGTGCCGGTTCACGCGGTTCGAACGAGCGTCCGCCCACCAGCTGGAGCCGCAGCACCGAGAAGCAGTCGCCGTTGATCGTCCGCGGCGCGGCCGGAATCAGGCGCGTCTCGCCGTCCGGGACGTACGTCATGGTCCCGTTGTCGGTGTCGAACGGCACCGAACTCGTGGCGCAGACGCCGGTCACGCCTGGCAGCCCGCGGAGAGATTCCGCGAGCCGGTCGAGGAACGCGATGCGGGCCGAATCCGTGTCCAGCCGGAGCGAGAACAGGTTTACGTCGAACGCGAGCGCACCATTTGGATCGAACCCCGGGCTGACTTTCAGCACGCGGCTGAGACTCGCGACGAGCAGCGACGCGCCGACGAGCAGCACGACCGCCAGCGCGACCTGGCCGGCCACGAGGACCGATCGCGCGGCTGTCATGCCCTTGTCACTCGAGCTCGTGCGCTGCCGCAGCCACACTGCCGCCCGCGACGATGCGCGCCACGCCGGCGCGAACGCGAACAGCATCGCGGCGGCAACCGCCAGCACGAACGCGTAGAGCACGACGACGCCGTCTTCACCCGTGCCGGCCGCGAACCTAATGCTGGCGGGAGCGATCGTCGACAGCACGCGCAGCAGCAGCGAGCTCAACGCAAGGCCGGCCACGGCGCCAATCGCCGCGAGCACGAGGCTCTCGACGACGATCTGCCGGACGAGACGTCCGCGCGACGCCCCAATTGCCGCGCGGATGCCGAACTCCCGTCCGCGCGCCATGCTGCGCGCAAGCTGCAGGCTCGCGAGGTTCGCGCACGCGATCAGCAGGACCAGCCCGGCCGCGCCGACCAGACTCACCACGCCCTCGCGCAGGAGGCCGCCGCGCTGCGCGTCCATCGAACGCACGCGCGCCGACAGCTTCTTGTTCAGGATTGGAAATTCCGGGACGACGCGCTCGGTGATCGCTGCGACTCGCTGGGTCGCGTCGTCGATTGACACGCCCGGCTTGAGACGCCCGACGACCTCGAGGTAGTGCGCGAGCCCCGTGTTTTGCATTTCCGGCGTGAACCCCATCCCGCTCCAGAGATCGACGCGGCCGCCGGAGGTTTCGAACGCGGCGGGCATCACGCCGACGACAACCTGCGCATCGCCGCCGAGCCGGATTTCGCGACCGACGATCGACGGATCGCTGCCGAATCGGCGGCGCCACAGGCTCTCCGAGATGACGATGTTCGTGCTGTCGAGCGTGGCGTCCTGGTTGTCGAGGGCCCGGCCGAGGAGCGGCGCCATCCGGAACACGCGAAAGTACTCGCCTGTGACACGTCGCATCGCGAGTTGTTCCGGCTCACCGACGCCCGTCAGGCTGGTCGTGCCCTCGAAGTACCCAAAGGCCGCGAGCGTTTCGAAGGCATTCGATTCGTTCTGCCAACGGTGAAAGAACGCCGGCGCGACCGTGTTGATGTTCGCCGGATTGCTCTTGTCGTAGGTTTCCCAGACCTCGACGAGGCGATCGCTGTCCGGGTAGGGCAGAGGCTTGAGCATCAGCTGCCAAGCGACAGCGAAGATCGCCGTGTTGGCGCCGAGCCCGAGCGCGAGCGTGAGGATCGCCGCCAGCGAGAAGCCCGGCTGACGCACGATCAGACGCAGTCCGTACGAGATGTCTCGCAGCATCCCAGCGTTCTCCTAAGACGTGCAGAGTCCAAGGTCCAGGGTCCAAGGGCACCATCCCGTCCTGTGTCCGGGGTCCACAGTCCGGTGGCACGCGGCCGGGCCACACGGTTCTCGCTCAGCTCCAAGCATCAAGCCCCGATTCCGCGCCGCGAATTCGGACCCGGACCCAGGACCAACGACCCCGGACGAGATGGTGCCCCTGGACCGTGGACCCAGGACCCCGGACCGTGGATCTACTGTCTGAGCGCCACCGTCGGTGCAATGCGCGCGGCGCGGCGGGCCGGCCACCAGCTGCCGAACACGCCTGCCAGCACGAGTGCGCCCGCGACCATCCCGAGCGTGACCGGATCGGCGGTGTCGACCTCGAACAGGAACGCGCGCAGTACGCGGCCGAGCGCGAGCGCACCGGCCGCGCCGCCGATCATGCCCGCGACAACTGGCAGCAGGCCGTTGCGGACGACCAGGCTGGTGATCGTCCACGGCGTCGCCCCGAGCGCGATACGGATGCCCAGCTCGCGCGTGCGCCGGGCTGTGCCGTAGCCGACCACGCCGAAGATGCCGATGATGGTGAGCGCGAATGTCAGTACCGCGAGCGATCCCAGCAGGCTCGCGCGGAACTTCGACGGCGCCGCGACATCCGCGACTCTCGCGTCCATCGTCTGGAATTCCGGCGGCAGGAGCGGATCGATCGCGCGCACGCGATCGCGCACGAGCGAGATCGTCGCCGCGGTCTGGAGCGTGGCGTCCACGATCATCGTCATGCTGTACGTCCGCCACGGACGCTGACGATAGGAGAAATAGCTCTCCGGCAGGACCGGTTGCGACGGTCCATCGTGTTTCACGTTGGCGACGATGCCGACGATCGTCGCAGTGCCGGTGCCGCCGTCCATGCCGGGCATGCTCACGACCTGGCCGATGGGATCGATGCCGGGGAAGGCCTGCTGCGCGAGCGCCTCGTTGATCACGGCGACCTGCGGATGGCCTTCATCGTCGCTGCTGCTGAAGACGCGGCCCCGGCGGACGGGAATCTGCATGACCCGGAAGTAGTCGCCGCCGACGAGACGGTAGTGCGCCTGGCCGATTTCCTTCCGGCCCTCGACGACGAACCGGCCGTTCGGACTGAAACCGAGCGGCATGATGGCGGCAAGACCGACGCCGCCGACGCCTGGGCTGTCCGCGACGCTCGATTCGAGTTGCTCGAAGAACGCGCGACGGCGTTCCGGCGCGCTGTATGGCGAGTCCGGAAGAAATCCGAGCGCGACATTCGCGAGAACGAGCCCGCTCGTTCGGAAGCCGAGGTCCACGCGCTCGAGCCGGGCGTCGCTGCGTGCGAGCAAGCCTGCGCCGAACAGAAGCACGAACGCCAGGGCCACCTCGACGCCGACGAGCGTGTTCATCGCGCGCTTCGGGGCTCCGGCGAGCGTCCGTCCGCCTTCGGCGAGGATCTGGCGAGTGTCCGCGCGCGTCGACCGCCACGCCGGCAGGAGCGCGGACAGCACGCCGATGACCGTCGTCGCCGCAAGCGTGAGCGCGACGACGCGCCAGTCGATCGAGAGCGGCGCGCCGCCGGTAATCGAGGCCGGCGTCAGCGCGCCGACGAGATCAGTCGCCCACCGTCCGGCCAGCAGCCCGACGGCCGCGCTCGAGAGCGCGAGCAAAACACTTTCGACGACGATCGACCGCGCGATGGCCCCGCGCGACGATCCCAGCGCGAGCCGGATGCCGGTTTCGGTTTCGCGCGACACGCTTCGCGCGAGCATCAGGTTCGCCACGTTCACGCAGCAGACGAGCAGCAGGCAGAGCACCGCGCCCAGACCGATGAGCACGAGGGACGCCTGCTCGCCGAGCAGATTGGCGCGCAGCGGTGTCACCGCGACGTCCATGTGCTCCTTCGCCATCTCGGCGCTCGCGCGTTCCTGCTCGGTGAGGAGCGCACGTAACTCGGTCTGCGCCGCCCCCATGCTGATCCCAGGGCGCAAGCGCCCGATCATCTCGAAGTTGTGTGCCGTGCGCGTGCCGTACGACGCCGGGTCTTCGCGATCGACGGTCACCCACAGGTCGGAGTCCGTCGGGTACGTAAAGTTCTCCGGCATCACGCCGATGATCGCCACCGGCCGTCGATCGATGTCGAGGCGCTCGGTGAGCACGTCCTCGCGGCCGCCCAGGAACTGCTGCCAGAGCCGAAAGCTGATTACCGCCACGGGCGGTCCCCCGACGGTGGTTTCGTCGGCGTTGAACGTCCGCCCGCGGATCGGCGCCACGCCCATCACGTCGAAGAATGGGCCTGTCACGCGCGAAAGCGTCGCCCGGGCGGCATCGCTGCCGCGCGCGACGTTGATCCGCGCCCCAGCGAGATACGACGCCATGCCGGTGAACGATCGCGCGTCGCGCTGCCAGTCGTTCGCCACCGGCAGTGGCACGCGGACCTCTGAGCTCCGCCGCGTGGCCTGATAGACCTTCACGAGCGCATGTTCGTCGGGATAGGGCAGCGGCTGCAGAAACGCCGCGTTGACCGCCGCGAACATCGTGACCGTGCTCGCCAGTCCGAGCGACAGGGTCAGGAGCGTGACGATCGTGAATCCCGGGGTTTGACGCAGGCGCCGCCAGGCCTGAATGACTTCGCGTCGCATTGAAATCTCCTGCGGTCGGTTGGACGGGCGTGAGCGGCCGTCCGTTGGCCGCTTATTCGACGGCGACGACAATCAGCGTCGCGTCGTCCTGGACCGCGCCGCCTGTCCAGGCGAGGAGGGCGTCGTTGAGGGCCGACGCCAGGCCATCGGCCGATTCCGAACGGTGCGCGCGGATCAGATCGACGAGGCGGTCGTCCCCGAATTCGTCGCCGTCGGGAGAGTTCGCCTCGGTGATGCCGTCGGTGAAACATACCAGCCGGTCGCCGTGATCCATCGGCACCTGGCCGCTGGAGTAATCCCAGTCGGGCGAGATGCCGAGCACGAGCCCCGTCGGCGTGAGCCGCTCGGCCTGGCCGGTGGTCTTCATCAGCACGGGCGGGAAATGCCCGGCGTTCGCGTAGCCCACGACGCGCGCGACGGTGTCGACGACTGCGTAGCAGAACGTCACGAACTTGCCGGACGAGATGTTGCGGCAGAGCAGCCGGTTGACGCTCGAGCAGACATCCTGCGGCAGCGCTTGCGACGTCGCGAAGGCGCGGACAGCCGCCTGTAGATTGGACATCAGCAAGGCCGCGGGCAGTCCCTTGCCGACGACGTCGGCGATCGAAAGCGCGACGCGCGTGTCCGAAAACCGAATCAGGTCGTAGCAGTCGCCGCCGATGCCCGACGCCGGCGTCCACCGCGCGGCGATGGTGCAGCCTTTGATGTCTGGCATCGCCGATGGCAGCAGCGCCCGCTGAATCAGCCCGGCTTCTTCCTGCTCGCGCGCCTGCCTCGCGTCACGGCGCCTCGACGCGATGCCCTCTTCCACTTCGCGGCGAACGACTTCGACGAGCGTCGTGTCGTCCCAGGGCTTCTGCACGAAGCTCCGCGCCCCGCGGCGCATGGCCTCGACGGCCGTATCGATGCTGCCCCAGCCGGTCATGACGACGATAGGCACGACGCCGTCGTGCTCGCGAACGCGATCGAGCAGATCGAGTCCTTCCCGACCCGACGTGGTGTCGCGTGTGTAGTTCAAATCCATCAGCACGAGGTCGTACGGCTGGCGATGCATCTGGTCGATGACGCCGTCAACCGAACTGACGAGGTCGGTGTCGAAACCGGCGTCCGAGAGCAGCAGGCGCAGTGCCTGCAGGATGTCGGTCTGGTCGTCGGCGACGAGGATGCGTGGCGTGGACATGCGCGTCGGTCTCAAGCGCGAACTGGGGCGCGCACGTGATCACGCTACAAGGGCCGTGCCAAGCGCTCGCTCGAGAGCACGCGAGCGGCTGGCGGCGGTCGAATGCGCACAAATCGCTCGCGGGCCAATCCTCCTGCCAGTTGGCACGGGTTTTCCTTCTGTTCAAGTGATCGCGCTGCGTATGGCCGGGAACCGGACATAATTCCCATTTCCGGGACGCGCTCGTCGCAGACCCGACATCCATGACCGCCACCCACGGACGCGTGATCATCGCCGACGACCAGGTCGACATCCTGGATGCGCTGCGCCTGCTGCTCGGCGGCGAGGGCTACGACGTCGCGACCGCCGCGTCGCCCGCCGAGATGATCGGCGAGCTCGAGCGGTCGGATTTCGACGTCGCGCTCGTCGATCTCAACTACACGCGCGACACCACATCGGGCCACGAAGGGTTCGAGCTGCTCGATCGCATCAAGACCATCGATCCGACCCTGCCGGTGCTGGTGATGACGGGGTGGAGCAGCGTCTCGGGAGCGGTCGAGGCGATGCGCCGCGGAGCCCGCGACTACATCGAGAAGCCCTGGGACGACGAGAAGCTGCTGGCCGCGGTGCAGACGCAGCTCGAACTGCGCCGGGCGCTGCGCCGCAGCCGGCGCCTGCAGGAAGAGAACACGCGCCTGCAGCGCCGCGATCTGCCGACGTTCATTGCCGAGGCGCCCGCGATGCGCGCCGTTCGCGAGACGATCGAACGGGTCGCGGCGTCGGATGCCGCGGTCCTCATCACCGGCGAACACGGCACCGGGAAGGAAGTCGTCGCGAGCCTCCTGCACCGGCTGAGTTCACGCGGCTCGAAGCCGCTCGTGACGATGAATGCGGGCGGGCTGTCGGAGGGCGTGGCTGAATCTGAGCTGTTTGGACACGTGAAGGGCGCGTTCACCGACGCGCGCACCGATCGCATCGGCTGTTTCGAGCTGGCCGACGAAGGCACGTTGTTCCTGGACGAAATCGCGAACATGCCGGTCAAGCTGCAGCCCAAGCTGCTGCGCGTGCTGCAGACCGGCGAAGTCCAGAAGGTCGGATCGTCGCGCGTCACGTACGTCAACGTGCGCGTGTTGTCGGCAACCAATGCTGATCTCGCGGGCGAGATTTCTGGCGGGCGTTTCCGCGAAGATCTGCTCTATCGCCTCAATACCGTCGTCATTCATCTGCCGCCGCTCCGCGAGCGGCGCGAGGACATCTGGCCGCTCGCCGAGCATTACCTCGCGCGGTACAGCGATCGGTATCGTCGAACGTTCGAGGGCTTCGATCGGAGCGGCCGCCAGGCGCTGGACTCGCATCTCTGGCCCGGCAATGTCCGCGAGCTTGGCCATGCGATTGAACGCGGCGTGCTGATGGCGCAAGGACACGCGATTACGGCCGCCGATCTCGGACTCCAAGGGCAGGCCGGAGCGCCGCCGCCGGCTGAAGAGCTGACGCTCGAACAGGCGGAAAAAATCTTCATCCAGAAAGTGCTCGCGCGGCACAGCGGTGACGTGCGGAAAGCTGCCGAACAGCTCGGCATGAGCCGGAGCGCCCTCTACCGGCGGCTCCAGCAGTTCGGGTTATAGGCGTGCCCGATCGACTTTCGCAGCGACGAGGCGCGCCCCGCGCACGGAACCTGGAGCTGGCGCTGACGCTCCTCGTGCTCGGCGGCGGCCTGCCGGCGGTGCTGCTGGCCGGCGTGTACCTCTGGACGCAACCCCACCCGCCCGAAGTGCAATGGACGCTTGCGGTGGTCGTGCTCGGCGTCTGGATCGTCGCGGCGTCGGCGGCGCGGCAGCTCGCCGTGCGGTCGCTCAATCTCGTCGCGAACCTCCTCGGCGCGCTGCGCGAGGGCGACTACTCGATTCGCGGCCTGAGCGCGCGGAGCGGCAGCTCGATGGCGATGGTCATGCGCGAGGTCAACGACCTCGGCACGACGCTGCAGCGCCAGCGGACCGAGGCCGTGGAATCGACCGCGCTTCTCACGCACGTCATGGAGGAGATTGCGGTTGCGGTGTTTGCCTTCGACCCGAACAAGCACCTGCTCCTGGTCAACAAGGCCGCGGAGCTGCTGACCGGTAAGTCCAACGAAGAAATCATCGGCCAGCCGGCGAGTGCCCTGGGGTTCGACGAATATCTCAGCGGCGAGCCGCGACGGCTGATCGACCGGTCGTTCGGCGGGCGCCGCGGGCGGTACGAAGTCCGGCGCGCGATGTTCTATCGCGAAGGCAAGCCGCATCACCTGGTGGTCATGACCGACCTCAGTCAGGCGCTGCGTGAAGAAGAGCAGGCCGCGTGGCAGCGCATCGTGCGCGTGCTGTCGCACGAGATCAACAACTCGCTGACGCCGATCAAGTCGATCGCGCATTCCCTGCGCCGCATCGTCGATCGCGCCACGGGATTCCAGCGCAGCGAGGAAGTCCAGCAGGGACTGTCCCTGATCGAAGAGCGGTCCGGTGCGCTCGGCCGTTTCCTGCGTGCGTACGCGCAGCTCGCGCGGTTGCCGAAGCCGCGGCCACGCCAGCTATTGGTGCCCGAGCTCGTCAATCGCATCGTCGATCTCGAGAAGCGCCTGCCCGTGAAGGTGCAGCCGTCGCCGGACGTCCGCCTCGTCGTCGACTCCGATCAGCTCGAGCAGTTGCTCATCAACGTTGTGCGCAACGCCGTGGACGCGTCGCTCGAGACCAACGGCGGCGTCTCGATGAACTGGAAGACGACAGGCGACTGGTTCGAGCTCAACATCGAGGACGAAGGCAAAGGCCTGTCGGATACGTCGAACCTGTTCGTGCCGTTCTTCACCACCAAGCCAAACGGTTCGGGCATCGGCCTGGCGCTCAGCCGGCAGATCGCCGAAGCGCATGGCGGCACGATGTCGCTCGAGAACCGCGGATCGACGATTGGCTGTCGCGCGACGCTGCGCCTGCCAATCGGCGCCCCCGCCGCCGCCGAAGACGCCGTCGTCGCGGAGGTCGGCCGGCGATGACCGCGCCCGCGGCCTGGATCTTCGCCGCGCTCGCCGGCGTGGGCCTCGCCGCGCAGGTCGACACGCAGGCGCTCCCGCGCATGGTCGCGACCGAGCGCGCGTTCGCCGCCGCGACGGCTGAGATTGGCGTCCGCGACGGCTTCCTGACGTTCTTCAGCGACGACGCGATTTCGCTCGACGCGGGCCGCTCGGGCGCGACGACGTCGGTGAGCCGCGCGAAGGACGGCCTCGTGAAGCAGTCGCTCTCGAAGTTGCCGATTTTGTCGCGACTGATGTGGGAGCCGTCCACGGGACAGATTTCCGAAGACGGCACGCTCGGCTGGCTCACCGGTCCGTACGCCGTGCTCGGTACTCACGACGAGGGACGTCACGAGTCAGGGCGCCTACTTCAGTGTGTGGAAGCGCCAGGCCGACGGGACGTTCCGCGTGTGGCTCGACGAAGGCATTACGATTCCGGGAATCTGGCGCGACGCGGCTGAGTTTCGCGCGGCGCCCGCCGCGGATCCCGGACAAGCCGGGGCTGCGAACGAGACGCTCGACGAGGCGGAGCGTGCCGTGTCGTCTGGCGGCAGCGCGTGGGCCGCGCGGCTCGCCGGATCCATCCGGGTGCATCGCGACGGCGTGATGCCGATCGCCGGGCGCGACGCGGCTATCACGTGGGCCCAATCCGCGTGGACCTCGGTCACCTTCACCGTCGTGCGCACGGAGCGCGCCGGGTCAGGCGATCTCGGCGTCGCGCTCGGTGGCTACGACGCGACCGGGCCGGCCGGCGCCGAACACGGCACATGGGTGCGCGTCTGGCAGCGCGACCTCACCAGTCACTGGCGCATCGTCTTCGAAACCAGTAAAGCGACGAAGTAGACCGGCGCCTTCGGCGGGCGGACGCCGCGCGTTGCGCCGACCATCGCCGCCGTGACAAGCTTCCTGTCGCCGATCCGGTCAATCTGAATGAGCCAGCCGCAGACGATTCTCGACGTCAGCCGTCTCACGGTACGGTTTGGCGACAATGCCGTGTTGCGCGATCTCACGTTCGCGGTCGAGGCCGGCACGTCGCTCGCGATCGTCGGGCCAAACGGCGCCGGCAAGACCGTGCTGTTCCGCGCGCTCATCGGCGCCATTTCGTACGAGGGCGTCATTCGCTGGGCGCCGGGCGTGCGGATCGGCTACGTTCCGCAGAAGCTCGACGTCGAGCGCGACGTGCCGCTCACCGGCCTCGATTTTCTCCGCGCGCGTGCGGCGATTGGACGCGCGGCGCCGGAGGAAATCCCGCGCGTGCTGCAGGCGGTGGGTCTCGGGGAGCGAACGGTTCGACAATCCGTCGGCGCGCTGTCCGGTGGGGAATTCCAACGTTTGCTGATCGCGTTCGCGCTGATCGGACGCCCGTCGGTCCTGCTCCTCGACGAGCCGACCGCCGGCGTCGACGAGCCCGGCCAGGAGCGGCTCAACGACCTCGCGCATCGACTGCAAGTCGAGCACGGTCTGACCGTGTTCCTCATCTCGCACGAGTTGTCTGTCGTGTTCCAGTACGCGACGCGCGTGCTGTGTCTCGGGCGCGGCGAGGCGTGCATCGGATCGCCTGAGACGATTCTCACGCCCGATCGCCTGCGCGAGGTCTACGGCACGTCCGTCGCGTTCCACGTCCATGACCATTGATCTGCTGTTGTGCGGGGCGATGGCGGTCGCGGCCGGTCTGGTCGGCTGCTTCGCCGTGATGCGGCGGATGACGCTCGCGGCCGACGCGCTGTCGCACGTCGCGCTGCCCGGCATCGGCATCGCACTCGCGCTCAACATCCATCCGCTCTTTGGCGCGGCGGCCATGCTCGGCGCCGGCGCGCTCACCGTGTGGGCGCTCGAGAACCAGACACGCCTCTCGACCGACACGGTGATCGGCGTCGTGTTTTCCGTCGCGCTCGCGGTCGGAAGCTTGATGACGTCCGGCGACGAACTCGTCGCGGCGCTTTTCGGACGATCGGGTGCGCTCAGCTGGACCGAGGCCGCGATCGGCGCGGTTTGCGCCATCGCGATCTCGATCTTCGTCGTGCGCGAGCGGCATCGTCTGGTCGTCGCGCTCGTCTCGCCCGATCTCGCGCGCACGACCGGCATCAACCCGCGCCGGCTGAATCTTCTGTACCTGCAGGCGTTCGCCCTCACGGTCGCGCTCGGGCTGCGCTATCTGGGCGTGCTGCTGATGGGATCGCTCGTCATCATTCCCGCAGCCACCGCGAAACGTCTGTCGCGCAACCTGACCGAGATGCTCGTCATCTCCGCCGTGATCGCGTTCGGCGTCACTGAAGCCGGATCGATCGTGGCCGCGTGGCTGCACCGAGAGACCGGTCCGGTAATTGTGATTCTTTCCGCGGCGGTCTTTGTTCTGTCGCTCGCGCGCGGACGCTAGCGCATTTTTCGAGTTGCGTGTAGTGATTCGGATCCGCCCGAGTGCGAGCGAGCCGAGGTGCTACACGCAACTCGAACCGCTCTAGCGCGCGGACGTTCGCCGCTCGGCCATGACAAACCACGCGGTCCCGATCGCCACGGCGGCGCCGAAGACGGCCACCGGAAAAAACGTCGGGAGGCGCGATTCAGCCACCGCCCGCCATTCCGTCATGAACGTGGCGACGATGATGACCGCCGACGCCGTCAGCACGAGCGTATCGATCGAACGGTAGGCGCGCGCGCGGTCGGGGGTGAAGACGAGATACGTCCCGATTGCGACGAATTCCGCCGCGACGATGGCCGGCGCCCAGATTGGTCCGGCCCACGGCACGGGAATCAGAAACAGAATGTCCCACGTCGTCAGGTCGATCCCGGCCGGCCAGTCGAGGACGAGCTTGAGGACAACGTAGTACATCAGGTCCCAGACGCCGAAGAGCAAGAGGAAGGCGCCCCAGCGATCCGCACGCCGAGTGCCGGCGATCCAGCCGATCGTTCCGAGCAGGATCAGGCTGCAGGCCTCGCGCGTGATCTCCACCGCCATCAGCTGCGTCGGCATGATCGCGAGCGGAAAGACGAAGCCGTTTGGATAGAGCAGGGCGCGCAGGTCGATCACGATCGACGCCTCGAACCAGCCGATCGTCAACCCGACGATCCAGAGCGCGGCGTAAAGTGCGCGGCGGGAATGCACCCGGATTATTTCTCGACGTGGACGGCCATGCCGTCGATGAGCTGGCCGGGCGTCGTCGTGATCACGCGATCGCCGAACGCGACACCGGAGATGATTTGGGCCAGATCTCGCGTCGTCATGCCGACGCGCACGTCATGCCGATGCGCACGCCCGTCGTCGCCGGCCACCATGACGTAGGTCGAGTCGTCGTCTTTCTGCACGGCCAGGCGAGGCACCACAATCGCGTCCGGACGCTGGTCGAGCTGAATCTCCACCTCGACCGGCGTGTCGGCGGCGAGCGTCGTCGGCTGCGCGAAGCTGAGCCGGATGTCGACCGAGGTCGTGGCCCCACTCGTCGGCGTCGGCCGCACCGTGACGGTCGCAGCTTCGGACGGTCCGCCAGGCACGACGACGGTCGCCGGCTGTCCGGGCATCACGCGGTTCAACTCGGCGATCGACAGCGTGACCGCAACTTGCAGTCGCGTGGGATCGACGACGCGCAGGATGGGATCGGCCTCACTCGCGATGACCGCATCGCCCTCCTGATGCCAGCGCTTGACGATCGTGCCCGCGAATTTCGCCATTATTTTCGCGCGGGCCGAGGCGATCGTCGTGCGATCGAGTTGAGCTTGCGCTGCCGTGAGCGCGATTTGCGCGTCGACCACGGCGCTCTTCGTCGAGTCGAGCTGATTGCGGGGAATCAGGCCTTGGTCGGAGAGCCCCGAGATCTTTGCGAGTTCTCTTTTCGCCGCGTCAAGCCGCGCGGTGGCCTGCGCGACGTCGGTCTGGCGTGCGGCGAGGTCCTCGGCGATCGATGGAATGTCGAATCTGACCAGCAGATCGCCGGCCTGCACGGTTTCGCCTTCGGCGTGCGGGAGTTCCGCAATGCGCGCGTTCTCCATCGCGGTCACTATCCAGTCGGCGGACGTCGCGGGGACCACCGTGCCGGCGGCCGTCAGCGAATCGCGAAGGGTCTCGATCCGGGCGGCCGTCACGGCGACGACAACCGGCCCGCCGGCTTGGGGCGCCGGAGATCGCGAGCACGCCGCGCCGGTGCTCCAGCAGAGGAGCAGGGCCAGCACCAGGCGCCGGGACACGAAACGTGCAGCGGTCCGCACAATCCGATTGTACTCAGGAGCCGTGTCGAGGGCTCGGTGACGGGATAATGCTCCCGTGGACATCACATCCTGGATGGTGACGCGACCGGGTGCGCCGATGGTGCGCCAGACCCGGCGCGAAGACGCGGGCCCCGACGAGGTCATCATCGAAATCGCGGCCTGCGGCGTGTGTCACACCGACCTGACGTTCTACTACGACAACGTGCCGACACGCCGACCGTTTCCGCTCGCGCTCGGTCACGAAATCAGCGGACGCGTGGTCGAGGCGGGAGCGCATGCGCGCGACTGGATGGGGCGCTCAGTGGTGGTGCCCTCAGTGCTTCCGTGCGGTGTGTGCGCCGCGTGCCTGGCCGGCCGCGGGCAGGTGTGTCCGACGCAGATCTTCCCGGGCAGCAGCGTGGACGGCGGCTTTGGCACTCACATCCGACTGCCATCGCGCGGGCTCGCGACTGTGCCGGATCTCGACGATCCGCACGTGAATCCGCAGGGCCTGGATTTGACGGCGCTCTCGGTCGTCGCCGACGCGGTTTCGACGCCGTACCAGGCGGTCGTCCGCAGCGGTCTTGCGCCGGGCGATCTCGCCGTGTGGGTAGGCGCGGGTGGACTCGGCGGGTTTGGCGTGCAGATCGCCTCCGCACTCGGCGCCACGGTCGTGGCCATTGACATCGACGATGAACGGCTCTCGCAGAGCGCGAGCGCAGGGGCCGCGTCGACCCTGAACGCGTCTCGCACCGACACGGCATCGCTGCGTCGAGCGGTTCGTTCGTTCGCCGACGCGCGCGGGATTCCGACGTGGCGGACCGTTATCTTCGAAACCTCCGGTCAGCCAGCCGGGCAGTCCGCCGCGTTCGGTCTGCTCGGACGCGGCAGCGTGCTCTCGGTCGTGGGTTACACCGCGACGCCGATCGAAGTGCGGCTCTCGAATCTCATGGCGTACGACGCGACCGCGCAGGGCAACTGGGGTTGCCTTCCGGAACTGTATCCAAAGGTCATTGATCTTGTGCTGAGCGGCCGGATTCGTATTGAGCCATTCATCGAGCGTCGACCGATGCGCGAGATCAATGACGCGTTTGACGCAATTCACGCGGGCTCGGTGCGCAAGCGCGTCGTTCTCGTGGACCCGACGTGAAGAGTAAAGTTCTAAGCTGAGCCGACAGAAGTCATCCGTAACGACGCCTTCCTGGCGGGCGCTGCTCGGTACCTACAGAAGTTGAGGTTGCGCGCTGGCGCGCGGTTCGCATTCTTTCCGGGGCACCGAATAGCCCATGGGCACACCTTCGCCTGCACCGAAGTCGTGGCCGCCCGAGGCTCGCGGAGAACGCCCGTCCGCCGCACCGCGTTCGGACAAGTCCGTCAAAGACAACGACCCCCTGCTCGCGTTTCGGTCCGAGTCGAAGATCGATCCAAAGACTGATGGCAAGACGCCTGGATCGCGATCACGTTGGATCACGATTCTCGCTTTCTTAGTCGTCGTGCTCGCGGCCATCGGCGCGGCCGTCATGATCGTCAAGCGCACGTCGCGCGAGCCGGTGCCGCCGCCAGCCGCGACGTCAGTCGCTCCGCTCGCCGTGCCGGCCGAAGGAACGCTCACAATCGACACGCGGCCGCCCGGGGCCCAGGTGAAGATCGATGGCGTCGTGCGAGGCGTGACGCCGCTCAAGCTCTCGCTGCCGGTCGGCGATCACACACTCGATCTGCAGAACGGCGCGGCCACGCGCTCACTGCCGGTTTCGATTCAATCCAACACCGTCGTCTCGCAGTATGTCGATCTGCCGGCGACGCCGGCGGCTTCCTCGACAGCCGGACGCCTCGACGTCAGCAGCGAGCCTGCTGGTGCGCGCGTGCTGCTCGACGGCGCGCCACGCGGCGTGACACCGGTGTCGCTCGCGAATGTCTCGCCCGGATCGCACACCGTGACGGTCGCCGGCGAGGGTACGACCGTGACACGGACAGTGACCGTATCGGCGGGATCCGCGGCGGCGGTCGTCGTCTCGCTCGCCCCGGCCGGCGCCACCGCAGGGTGGGTATCGTTCAAGGTGCCGTTCGACATGCAGGTGCTCGAGGATGGCCGGCTCGTTGGCACGACGGGCACGGACAAGCTGATGCTGCCGGCAGGTCATCACACTCTCGAACTCACCAACGTCACCTACGAAGTCGACGAACCGATCGTCGTCGACATCGCGGCCGGGAAGATCGTGGCGCCGACCGTGGCGATCCCGAACGGCAAGCTGTCGATCAACGTGACGCCCTGGGCGGACGTGCTGCTCGACGGCCAGGCGATCGGCACGACGCCGCTCGCGAACCTGAACGTGCCGGTCGGCACGCACGAGATCATCTGCCGTCATCCGCAGCTGGGCGAACGGCGTCAGACGGTCATCGTCAAGGCACACACGCCGGTGCGCGTCGGCCTGTCGTTCTCTCAGTAGAAGCCCGCTAAGCCGACAAACAGAACCCGCTCGCGTGCATCCAGCAGGCGTCTGATTCTTCGTGCGCGTCGCGCCGAACGCGCGTGACCGCTTGCCACTTCTGCGGCCCGAGCATCATCGCCTTTCCTAAACGCGCGCTGAGTTGCTCGTCGCGCACGCCAAGCGCCGAGTACACGGCAACGAGTCCCACGACACGTGCGGAGAAGTCGCTGGCAGTGGTTTTCGTGATCAGCCAGGACAACCCCTTGCCAATCGTGGCGCCCATGGCGGGCATGGCCGACGTCATCGGCGCCATCATCCGGCCGCCAACCGAGAGGGCGTCGAGCCACAAGTCCAGCGGATGCGTGACCCCCGCGTTGATGAGCATCGCGTCGATCGGTCCGTCGACGCCCGTCGCCGCGTCACCGTGACGGACCTCCACCCAGGGATACGGCGCGAGGTTGCGCGTCGCGGCGCTCGCGAGTGCCTCGTCCACTTCGAACGCGACGACGCGGCCGGACGCGCCGGCGGCGTGCGCCATGACGGCCGTGTAGTAACCGAGTCCCGCGCCAATGTGCAGCACGCGTGCGCCGGGCGTGACGCCGAGCGCGTCGATCCACGTGGCGAGCGTAGCGGGCTGACCGTTGAACAACTGCCGTGCGGGATCGATGGCAATGCCGATGTTGTGGTACACGCGTTTGGGATCCGCGTCCGGCGTGACGACGTGCCGGGCCGATCCGCTCATGTCCATGTCCGCGAGCGTCGTCCAGGGCCCCTCGGGCAGGAACTGTTCGCGCGGCACGTGGGCGAGCGCGTCGACGAGCGCGGGGGAACGCAACCGGGCCACGGCCTCGATCTCTTCGGCAAAGAACCGGCGGCGGGCGTCGAGCGACAGATCGTTGGCGGAACCCATGTCGTGCTCCTCGGCTGAACGAGTGTGTGGGGCGCGTTACTTCTTGCGCCGCGGCGTGGCCGGACCGTCCGACTTGGACGCGAGGCCCGACTCGCGCATGTACTGCGCGACTTCGGCGCCGAACGCGACGGTCACGGGCGGGTTGTTCCAGAGATAGGCGGACTTTCCCGGACCGCGCGGAATCAACCGAACCTCGCCAGCCTCGTTGAGGCGCTTCAGCACCGTGTGAATCGCCGCGAGGTCGCTTGCGTACTTCGCCAGGTCGAATCCAATGGCCGCCAGGCGCTCGCGGACGTCGAGTGGGGTCAGCGGCAGGCCGGCGCGGAGTATGAGGCGGCATCCGTCGGTCAGGCCAAGCGGAACCGTCGGGGTCAGGCCGACCAGCCGCGAGAGCGTGCCGATCGTCTGCGCGACGTCGGCGAGGCGTCGGTCGATGGCACGGCGTTCGGCGCCGAGCAATTCGTATTCCTTGATGGCCGCGTCGAGGGCCGAGCGGTATTCTGTCGTCGTCATATACGAGGACTTATTCTCATTTTTATACATTACGTATAATCAGCCGTCAAGCACTGCGCGGTAGAGTGGTCGCTGATGAAGCGACGGGCGTTCGCGTGCGCGTGTCTCGCGGCGGTGTGGTGGGCCGTCGCGCCGGCGGCGCAGTCCGCGCCTCCGACGCCGTTCGCGGCGCTCATCGAGCGCCTGTCCGAGCCGGGCGGCGATTTTGGCGGTGACAATCTCATCTCGAACGAGCAGTCGTACCTGCACGTGCTGCCGGCGATCGCCCGGGCGAACGTGACGGGCGGCGCGTACGTGGGCGTCGGGCCCGATCAGAATTTCTCGTATATCGCGCAGATTCACCCGGAGGTCGTGTTCCTGATCGACATCCGCCGCGAGAACCTGCTGCTGCACCTGCTGTTCAAGGCGATCTTCGCCTCGTCGCCGACGCGCATCGAGTACCTGAGCGCGCTGACCGGGCGGCCGGCGCCCGATCGACTCGAGACGTGGCGCGGCGCGCTCGTCGATCGGCTCGTGAGCTACATCGATGGCACGCCTCCGCTGGCAGAGCCAGTCGAGCGCGCGCGTCGCGCCACGCTCGACGCAGAGATCCGCCGGACGGGCGTCGCGCTCACGGCGGTTGATTGGAACACGATCCATGCGTTCCATCAGGAGTTCATCGCGCGCGGGTTGTCGCTCGTGTTCCAGGTGCGCGGCCAGGGCGTGCGCGACTACTACCCGTCGTTGCGCGAGCTGCTGCGGGAGACCGATCGCACGGGCCGCCAGGCGTGTTTTCTCGCGGCCGACGCGAGCTATGAGATCGTGCGATCGCTCGAAGCGCGCGACCTCGTGATCCCGGTCGTGGGCGACGTCAGCGGGCCCAAGGCGATGCGCGGCATCGCCGCCGAAATGAAGACCCGCCGGCTCATGCTCTCCGGGTTTTACATCTCCAACGTCGAGTTCTATCTCTTTCGCGCCGGCACCTTTCCGGACTACGTCGAGAACCTGAAGCTCTTTCCGCGCGACGCACGCAGCCTGATGATCCGGTCGGTGTTTCCCGGCGGGTTTCCGGGCCGGATTCCTTCGAGCGTGCCCGGCTACTACAGCACGTCGCTCGTCCAGCCCGTCAGCGCGATGCTCGCCGATCTGGCGGCGGGGAAGTATCGGTCGTACGCCGACATGATCTACGCCAGCGGATCTTAGACAGTCGGACGAGGGAGCGGAACGATGCGGTTCGCGCGCGGAGTGTTCGGGACGGCCGGTGTGTGGGGCCTGGCGGTGATGGTGCCGATGTTTTTTCTCGAGTCGTACATCTCGCAGACTCAACCGCCGCCGATCACCCATCCCGAATTCTTCTATGGCTTCGCCGGCGTGACGTTCGCCTGGCAGATCCTCTTTCTCCTCATCGCGCGCGACCCGGTCCGGTTCCGTCCCGCGATGCCGGTGGGCGTTGTCGAGAAGATGGCGTTCGCCGTTTCGATCCCCGTGCTGGTCGCGGCGCACCGCGTCGACAGCCAGGCCCTGGCGTTTGCGGCGATCGACGGCGTGTTCGGCCTGCTGTTTGCCGCCGCGTACCTTCGCACGCCGGTGAGCTAGACGCGATATAGTTCCCGCCGCTGTGACCGACGTGCTCGCGCTCAAGGCGCTCGTCCTCGGTGTCGTTGAAGGACTCACCGAGTTTCTTCCCGTGTCGTCGACCGGCCACCTGATCCTGGCCGGCGCCCTCCTTGACTTCAACACCGAAAAGGGCAAGGTGTTCGAGATCGTCATTCAGACGGGCGCCCTGCTCGCGGTCGTCTGGCAATTTCGCACGAAACTGGTCGACGTCCTCAAGCGCCTGCCGAGCGATCCGGTCGCACAGCGGTTCGTGCTCAACCTCTTCATCGCGTTCGTGCCGGCAGCCGTCCTGGGCCTCGCCTTCGCGAAGGCAATCAAAGCGCACCTGTTTCAACCGGTCCCCGTGGCACTCGCGTTCATCGTCGGCGCATTCGTGATCCTCTGGGCCGAGCGCCGCGTGCATCGCGTGCGGGTCGAGACCGTCGACGACATGTCGCCCGTCGACGCGTTCAAGATTGGCTGCGTGCAGTGTCTGGCGCTGATTCCGGGCACCTCGCGCTCGGGCGCGACAATCATCGGCGGGCTGCTGTTTGGATTGTCCCGTCAGGCGGCGACCGAGTTCTCGTTCTTTCTCGCGCTCCCGACGCTCTTTGCCGCGGGCGGGTACCAGCTCTACTCGGCTCGCGCGCTGCTCTCGTCGGACGACGCCGGCTGGTTCGCGGTGGGATTTCTCGCCGCGTTCGTCTCGGCCCTGTTGTGCGTGCGATGGTTGCTGCGCTACATCAGCCGGCACAGCTTTGCCGCATTCGCCTGGTATCGCATCGCGTTTGGCGTGGCCGTACTGGTCACGGCGTGGCTGGGCGTCATCGAATGGTCCGCTGGCTAGGGTCGTCGGGTATACGATGCGATGACCAAGGGGTGACTCGATGGACAGCAAATCGTCAGACGAGAAACTGACCGTGGTCTTCGTGACCACGGAAGTGGGTTTGCTGCCGCTGGCGGCGATGGCGCTCGAGCAGCGCCAGATTTCGTTTGCCACCAGACTCCAGGGCCGCGACGCGATGTCGGCCGGCGGGGAGACCTACCGCGGGTCCTCGTCGGGCGCGCCTATCGAAATTCTCGTGAGCGAAGAAGACGCGGCGGCTGCGGCCGACTTGTTGCGCGATCTCGCCACGGCGCCGTCGGTGCCCGCGTCGTCCGACACGCCGCCGGCCTCGGACGTGGCGGCTTCGGGCCAGGAGAATGGCCCGATCGAGCTGATTGACGAGAGCACGAACAGGTCAATCGGACGCATCACCGACGCGGATCTCGCGTGGCTCGGCGGTCAGCTCGAAAAGGAATCGGTGGAAGACACTGACTACTATTTCGATACCGCCACGCTCGACATGCTCGAGGCCGCGGGCGGACGCGCCGGCCTCATCGCGATGCTCCGTCGCGGCCTCGGGAGCCGTGACGGCATGGATGTGCAGTGGAGCCGGCGGTACTAGCCATCGGAGGTCACCATGTGGAGCCGGCGCGCGTTTCTACACCGGAGTGGCATTGTCGGCACAGGCGTCCTCGCCTGGACACGCGTACCCGGCCTCGACGCGATCCTCGAGGCCGCTGACCGGCTGGGCGATCAATCGCCGGCCGACGCTGCGCCGAACGAGAGTTTCTGGGGACAGATCCAGCGTGCGTTTCCGCTCGACCGCACGATGATCAACCTCAACACCGGCCATCACTGCTCGCAGCCGACAGTCGTGCTCGACGCGGTGAAGCGTTACCTCGACATGGAGAACCTGGCGCCGGTCTACTACGCCGGGCTGATCAATCGGAATCAGGAAACGGTCCGGCGCGAGCTCGCGGCGGAGTTCGGCTGCGATCCGGAAGAGATGGCGATCACCCGCAACGCCAGCGAGTCCCTGCAGATCCTCCAGAACGGTCTCGATTTGGCCGCCGGCGATGAAGTCATCACGACCGAGCAGGACTATCCGCGCATGCTTACCACGTGGGACCAGCGGATGCGTCGCGACAAGCTCAAAGTCACGCGTCTCCAATTCCCAGTGCCGACGACGGGGCAGGTCTTGTACGACTTGTTCGACAAGGCGATCACGCCCAAGACGAAGGTCCTGCACTTCTGCCACATCACGAACCTGACGGGCCAGTTATTCCCCGTGCAGCGCATCTGCCGGATGGCGCGTGCCCGCGGCATCACGACGATCGTCGACGGCGCTCACGCCGGCGCGCAGTTTCCCTTCAAGCTGAGCGAGCTCGAATGCGACGCGTACGGTGTCAGCTTGCACAAGTGGCTGCTCGCGCCGTTCGGCACGGGCATTCTTTTCGTCCGCCGGGACCAGATCGCGAAGTTCTGGCCGCTCCAGGCCGCGCCGTCGAAGAGCGATCATGACATCCGAAAATTCGAAGAAATCGGCACCGCCCCGGCCGCCGTCAAGGCCGCGATTGCCGACGCGCTCGTCTTCCATCGCGCGATCGGCGCCGATCGCAAGGCCGCACGCCTGTATTACCTGACGTCGCGCTGGGCCAATCGCCTGAAGCCGCTGCCGCGGATCAAGATGTACTCCAGCCTGCAGCCAGGCGAGACGTGGGGCCTCGCGACCGTCGGCATCGAGGGCATGGAGGCCACAAAGATCTCCGGCTACCTCTGGGACAAGTACCGCATCATCGTCGCCGCCCTGGCGCGGTCGGAGATGCCGGGCCAGCAGTTCGATTACCAGGGCGTGCGCGTGACACCGAACGTCTACACGACAATCGAAGAAGTCGACACCTTCGCGCACGCAATGGAAGAGCTGGTGAAGCTGCCGGCGTCTGCGCTCTATAGTTCCGGCGAGCGCACGCACGCGGCCGAGCCGTGATGCCCTGACGATCCTTCCGAGCCAATTCCGCCGACGTGCCCACGCCCGCCCCGACCTCAACGTCTGGCCAGGAATCATCCGGTTCGCCGACCGACGTCACACGATCGGTCCGCCGGGCGCTCGCAGCCATCGTCGTCCTCGGCGCGCTGACACATTTCATCGGGCTGACCTATCCGCATGAAGTCGTGTTCGACGAAGTCCACTGGGGCAAGGCCGTGACGGCGTACTGCTGTACGGGAGAGCGGCAGTTCGACGTTCATCCTCCGCATGGCAAGCTCCTGCTGACGCTCGGCGCGGTGCTCGGCGGGTATCGCGGCGATCTCTCGTTCGATCGGATTGGACAACCCTACACCGACCAACCCGTCTTCTTCCTGCGCCTCGTGCCGGCCCTTGCGGGTATCGCGATTCCCGCGCTGTTCCTGCTGTTGTTGCGGTTTTTGGGCGCGTCGGTGCCGGCCGCGATCTTCGGCGCGGTGCTGCTCGTTTTCGACAACGGGTTGCTTGCCGAGACGCGGTTGATTCTGTTCGACGGCATTCTCGTCGCGGCGATTCTGGCGTGCCTCGTCTGCGTGCTCGCGATGGATCGCGCGCGCTCGACGAGCCGGGCGCGCGTCCTCGCCTTGGCGTGCGGGGCGTTCGCCGGCCTGGCCGTCGGGACGAAGTTCACGGGACTGGTCGCGCCGGCGATGGTCTCGATCTACCTCGTCAAGCGAGTGATCGATCGCCGCGCCGATGCCAGGCGCCGCGTCGTGGAGTGGCTGCTCATCACCGCCGCCGCACTCGTCGTGTACCTGGGCGGGTGGGCGACACATTTCGCGCTGACGCCCAATCCCGGCCCGGCTGACGCGTTCCATCCGACGACGGGTCACTTCCTGCAGGATCTCTGGGTCACGCATAAGACGATGCTCTCGGCGAATTTTCAGCTGGCGCAGACGCATCCTGATGCCAGCCGGCCGCTCACGTGGCCGCTGATGAAGATCGCCCCGTACTTCTGGACGGGCAACGGCGGGTCGATTTATCTGGTCGGCAATCCGATCGTCTGGTGGGGATCGAGCCTGTTCTTTGTCGTGTTCACCGTCAACGCGGTGCTGATGACGGTCACGCGTCTACGCGTTGACGCGCCTGGCGGCGCGCGCGCGGCGTGTGGCTGCCGTTCGTCGCGTTCTGGCTGTCGTATCTGCCATTTTTCGGCATCACCCGCGTGATTTTTCTGTACCACTACTTCACGCCGCTCGTGTTCGCACTGGCGTTCGTGACCTTATGGCTCGACGCGGCGGGATGGATGCGCGGCGATCGCTGGGGAGGGCAGCGGCGAAGCTACTACGTGGCGATCGCACTCACGATCTTGCTATTCGTACTCGTCAGTCCGCTGACCTATGGCTTCTCGGCCGGGCAGTACGACGAGTGGCTCGCGCTCGTCATCCGTTCGTGGCGGTAGAGGGCGTCGTCGCCCACAGCCGCCGGATGACTGAAATCAGCGTCAGCCCGCTGACGAGGAACACCACCGCGAGCAGGGCCGCCGCTCCAGAGCGGCCGTAGAGCAGACTGCCGGTCATGAAGAGCGACGACCAAATCGTCGTGCAGCCCGATACCCAGCCGACGAGCGCGAGCGGAATCTGGCCGGCGTCCGCGAGATCGCGATCCGGCAGGCCGAGGTCGCGGCGGATCGGCGCCCATCCGGGCCCGAACGGCCGGACTTTCCTGTAAAACGACGCGAGCACGGAGCGATCGGTCGCCGGTGCGAAATACGCTGCGGCGATCCAGCAAATCGACGTCACGGCGACAGTCCAGAGCAGCGCAGCGTGGGTGCTGACGAGCACGCCCTGCTTGCGCAGAATCAGGAACGCGATCGAGATCGCGAGGGAGCTCGTCATGGCGACGATCTCGCACCACGCGTTGACGCGCCACCAGAACCACCGCACGAGGTAGAGCAGGCCGGTGCCCGCGCCTATCTGCAGGATGATGTCGAACGTGTCCTTCGCCGTGTCGATGAGATACACCGTGCCGGCGGAGCACAAGAACAACCCGATCGTCACGAGCCGGCCGACGCGTACGTAGTGCGCCTCGCTCGCGTCCGCCCGAAGAAAGCGGCGGTAGAAATCGTGGACGAGGTAGGACGCTCCCCAGTTGAGATGCGTGAGAATCGTCGAGGAATTGGCCGCAATAAGCCCGCCGACCATCAGGCCGATGAAACCGACCGGCAGGAACTTCAGCATCGCCGGGTACGCGATGTCGTTGCCGATGAGTGCGGGATCGAGGTGCGGGAACGCGTGCTGGATGTCGGATAGGTTCGGGTACACGATGAGCGACGCGAGCGCGACCAGGATCCACGGCCACGGCCGCAGCACGTAGTGCGCGACGTTGAAGAACAGCACGGCGCCGAGTGAGTCGCGCTCCGACTTCGACGCCAGCATTCGCTGCGCGATGTAGCTGCCGCCGCCAGGTTCCGATCCCGGATACCAGACCGCCCACCATTGCACGGCGATAGGCATGATGAAGACCGCCACCGCCAGGTCCCAGTTGCTGCGAAAGTCGGGAAGGATGTCGAGATAGTGCAGGCCACCGGGTCCGCGCATCGCCGAGACCTTCTGCATCAGCCCGCTGCAGACCGCCGACTTCCGGCGCGTGGACCGCGAAGTACGCCGCGGCAATCACGGCCGACATCTTGATGAAGAACTGGATCATGTCGATGACGAGCACGCCCCAGAGGCCCGTTTCGGCGGCGAAGACCACGTTCAGCGTGCCGACGATCGCGAGCGTCTGCCAGCGCTCGAGACCGAAAAGCACCGCGGCGATTTTGCACGCCGCCAGATTGACGGCCGCCATGATCATGCAGTTGTAGAGGAGGCCGAGATAGATCGATCGAAATCCGCGCACGACCGAGGCCGCCCGGCCCGAATACCGGATCTCGTAAAACTCGAGGTCGGTGAGGACACCTGACCGGCGCCACAAGCGCGCGTAGAAGAACACGGTCGAGACGCCCGTCAGCACGAACGCCCACCACACCCAGTTGCCCGCCACCCCGTTGCGCCGGACGATGTCCGTCACCAGATTCGGCGTGTCGCTGCTGAACGTCGTCGCCACCATCGACAGGCCGCCCAGCCACCAAGGTACGGCACGGCCCGACGCGAAGAATTCCGAGGTGTTGCGTCCGGACCGCTTGCCGAAGAACAGCGCCGGGACGAAGCAAATCGCCAGCGAGATCGCGACGATGACCCAGTCGATCGCCTGCAGGTGCATGGACGCACGAGAGTGTATAACCAACCGAGCGCGGGCCGCCGGCGTCTGACCTGAACGGCGGGCGAACGCGTTCGCGGGAGGCAGGCATGAAGTCACGGCGGCAGGCGTTCGTGGCGTGGCTCGTGGTCGTGTCGGGCCTGTACGTGGCCTCGGCGCACCTGTCAGGACACTCTGGTGTCGCGCCGCTTCCCGACAAACTCACCGATCAGGAGTTCTGGCGCCTCTCATCGGACCTGTCCGAGCCCAACGGGCAATTCCAATCCGACAACCTGCTCTCGAACGAGATGGCATTCGCGCGGATCCTGCCGAATCTGATCGCGAACACGCGGCCTGGCGGGGTGTACCTCGGCGTCGGGCCCGAGCAGAACTTCACGTACATCGCTGCAATGCGGCCGCGCATGGTCTTCATCACCGACATCCGTCGGGGCAATCTCGAGCTGCAGCTGATGTACAAAGCGCTGTTCGAGATGTCCGCCGACCGAGCGGAATTTCTCGCGCGGCTGTTCAGCCACCCGCGCGGCGCGACCCTCGCCGCGACGGCCACCGTCCGCGAGTTGTTCAACGCGTTCTGGGATCGCGAGCCGCTCGACGAGGCAGGCTATGCGGCGAACTTGAAGGCCATCGATGACTGGCTGACGAAGACGCACGGCCTGCCGTTGTCAGCGGACGATCTGGACGGCATCTCGGGCGTCTACCGTGCGTTCTACTTCTACGGTCCGAGAATGAACTACTCGGCCAATGTCGCCCTCCGCGAGAGCGCGATCCGGGGCGTGAGCTACGCCGATCTGATGCTGCAGGAGAACGCCGCCGGCGAGGATCTCAGCTACCTCGGTTCGGAAGAGAAGTTCGCCGTGCTCAAGGATCTCGAACGGCGCAATTTGATCGTTCCGGTCGTCGGCAATTTCGCCGGACCAAAGGCGCTACGCGCCGTGGGCGCCTATCTGCGCGAACACGACGCGATCGTGAGCGCGTTCTATCTCTCGAACGTCGAGATGTACCTGCAGCGCGCCGGCGTCTGGCCGGAGTTCTGCGCCAACGTCGCGACGATGCCGCTCGACAGCCGGAGCGTGTTCATCCGTCCCGGCGGCGGCTTCACCGTCGCGGTCGTCCGTCCGTCGTTCGGGACGATCGGCTCGTCAGCCTTCACGGTCGAATCCGGCCAGCTCAACACCGGCATCGTGCCGATGGCGGACGAGGTGAAGAACTGCTCCGGTCGCGCGACGCCGCGTCAGTGACCGCTCGGCGCCACGGGGGCCGCGATCGGCACGCGCACGTCGACCGATTTGGCGAGCGTCACGGTCACGATGGCGCCGCGATCGAGCGTGACTTCCTTTCCTGACGTGCTGAGCACTACGGCGGTACCTCCGCCGCCGCCGATCGCCGTCCCAATCGCCGCGCCCTTACCACCGCCGATGATGGCGCCGACCGCGGCGCCTGCGCCGGCGCCAATCCCGATCTTCTTTGCGTCCTCGGCCTTCGTTGACTGTGCCTGCCGGGTCCACTGCGCCTGGAGGTCGTAATGGTCGTCGCGGCCGGCGGGCGCGATCTCTCGAAACGCGAGCGCGAGGCTGGCGAGGCCCTTCACCTTCGCGGAGGGCTGGGCTTCGGACACGACGCCGTGAACGAGGCTGCCGGCCGGCCACACACTCGTGTCCCCCACTCGAATCGGCTCAGTCAGTTCACCTTCGACCGGGTCTTCCACGCGACTGGTCGCCGAACTCAGCGGCGTCGACAGGCGGACGGCGAGCGTCGTTCCTGCCGGCACCGTGAAGTCGCGGAACTTCGCGATCTTCGGCAGCGTGACCGGCGTCTTCGCGTCGACGATCTGCACGTCCGCGATAGCCGCGCGGGGCAGCTCCCGCACGCCGGACGCCGTTGAAATCCTCACTTGCTGTGCACTCTTGTCGGTGAGTGTGCCGGTGACGACGCCGCCGTCGCTGCGGGTGATCTGCACCGTGGATCCGACCGGCACCTGATCGACGTTCGGCGTGCGATCGCAGGCCGCGCCGGCCACTACCACCGCGAGGATCACGGCCAGGCTCGTTCGCTGAGTCATGTCGTCCTCCGCGCCAGGGATACCTCGATCCTTATCGCGCGCACGCAGCCGTGGTCAATCCTGGGTGCGTCGGGCGCCCGGCGCTATAATCGATGGGCCCAATTTTCTGCGAGGTTTCTCGATGACGATCCATTTGGTGCTTGGCTTTGCCGCGGCGCTCGTCGCGATGCCGTTGACCTTGGTCGCTCCGCCGGTCCCGGACAAGATTCCGGCGACGGGCGGTGACATCACGATCGCGCCAATCAATCACGCGACGCTGCAAATCGCTCATGGCGCGAACATCATCGACGTCGATCCGACGCCGCAGGCCGATTTCACCGGTTTTGCGGCGCCGACCATCGTTCTCATCACCGACATTCATGGCGACCATCTGGATGCGCCGACCGTCGCCAAGATTCGCACCCCCGGCACGAAAATCATCGTGCCTGCCGCCGCCGCGGCCAAGTTCGAGAATCCGATCGTGATGGCGAACGGCGAAACGAAGACCGTCGACGGCATTTCGATCGAAGCCGTGCCGATGTACAACCTCACGCGTGGGCCGGCAGCCGGACAGCTCTATCACGACAAGGGCCGGGGCAATGGCTACGTCCTGACGATCGGCGGCAAGCGGATATACGTCGCTGGCGACACCGAAGGCACGCCGGAAATGCGCGCGTTGAAGAACATCGACGTCGCGTTCGTCCCGATGAACCTGCCGTATACGATGCCGCCGGTTGAAGCGGCGGCGGCGGTCAAGGCGTTCAATCCGAAGATCGTCTACCCGTATCACTATCGCGGATCGGATCCGAAGGAATTCGCGGCCGCGCTTCAGGGCACCGGCATCGACGTGCGTCTGCGCGACTGGTACGGGAAATAACGCTACTGCACCTCGGTCAGGGCCAGCGCCAGGAGGACGATCTGTTTGGTCCCGACGCGCGACGACTCGATGTCCGCCCATTCGGTCAGCGAGTGTTGATTGCCGCCGTGGGACCGTCCGATCGCGATCGATGGAATCCCACGCGTGACGCCCACGTTGGCGTCGGTCGATCCCGTGGGCACGGGCACGCCGCTCGGTGAGAGCTTCACACCCAAGTAGGTCAGGACGTCGACGGCCGTGCGGATGAGCGGGTGGGTGAGGCGATCGGCGAGCTGCTCGGGCCGCCCGCCGGCTTCGGACCTCTGAATGTACTCGCGCTCGAAGGTGACCTTCTGCCCCTTTGCGGCCGCCTCGCACTTGCTCAGGATCTGGGCGTCCAGCTGTTTGAGGAGTTGCGGATCGATCGTGCGCAGATCCACGGTGAACCAAGCCTCGGGCGCGATCGCGTTCACCACCGTGCCGCCGCCGATCATCCCGACGTTGTAGATCGCCGTCACCGGGGCGTCAGCCGGAGGCAGCGGCACGGTGTAGATGTCGGCGATGCACTGCGCCGCCGCACGGGCCGGATGCGGCGCACCGCGCGAATCGAGCGTGTGCGCGCCTGGCGCCGTGAACTTCATTTTCGACCAGTAAATCCCGAGCGCGCCGTAATTCACCGCACCGAGTTCGGCGTCGACCGCCACCACCATATCGGCCGGTTTCGGGTGGTGATCGAAGTAGTAGTACATCCCCTTGAGGCCGAGCTCTTCCTGCACCGTGAAGAGCATCACCAGATCGCCCTTCGTTTGAATTTTCGCGGCGTCGAGTGCGCGCAGCGTCTGCAGCAGCGCGACGTCCGACGGCGTGTCGTCGAAAATGCCCGGCGCGTGAAGCGTGCCGTCGGGCAGGCGTTTCACCGTGACGTCCGTGTCGAGTGGGTGCACGGTGTCCATGTGCGCGGCGAAGAGCACGGTTGGTCCACCGCCCGTGCCGGCCCGCCGCACCACGACGTTGCCAATCGGGTCCGATGTCGGCTTCATGCCCATCGCCTCGAGCTGTCCGCGGATGTACGCCGCGCGCTTCTCCTCGTGCGTCGAGAGCGCCGGGATCTGCGTCAGCGTGATCCACTCCCGCACTTGATCATCGAAGTGCTGGTCGATGTAGCCGAGCGCCTGCTTGACGTTGGCACGATCCGCCAGCGCCGGCGTGAACTTCGATCCGGTCGATTGCGCGCTCGTGAGCGCGCCCAGGCTGGCTAGAACCATGCCGAGGAAGGCGTGTCGCATGGCGTTAGGATACTGCGGCCTCATCGTCGAAATGCCGCCGCGCCGACTTCGAGCAGATCACCGAGCCGCTCGACCGTGACGTCCGCCGCCGGATACGCCCCCGTGTTCTTCGGGTCGAGCGCGTAGTGTCCTTGGCGCGGGAACACCGTCGTGACTTGCGCGCC
This sequence comes from uncultured Acidobacteriota bacterium, assembly GCA_963704575.1. GTDB lineage: Bacteria > Acidobacteriota > Vicinamibacteria > Vicinamibacterales > SCN-69-37 > DATEGZ01. The sequence continues at coordinate 227,387 of OY969918.1, forward strand.
CCAGGCCCGTTTCACCGCGTCGAGAATCCGCAACTTGTCGTCGACCAGCACATAGTGCTCCGCCGGGTAGCGGGCGGCCACGTCGTCGAGCATCTGCTCTTTGTGGATGTAGATCAGCACGTGGCCTTCGACGGCCGACCAGAGGCCGGACGAGGAAATCTTCCACGGCTGAAACACGGCGTCACCGTCGGTGAGAATCACGACCCGGCCGAGCGTCGTCATCCAGCGGACGACATCGAGCGCGCGCGGGTAGAGCCGCGTCAGAAACGGATAGCCGATCAGAAAGAGCGACGACTCGATGACCGCGGTGTCTTCCGGGCGCTCCGCGCGGTAGGTCTGGAGCGCGCCGAGATAGTCGGCGTACCCCAACTCGGTGCGGCGCGCCTCGAAGATCTGCCAGTAGCGATGGCCGCGCGTGTCGCCGAGCGTTGCATTCAGGTGCGCGCGCAGGTCGGCGGCGACCGAGTCGTTGTCGAGCAGCGTGTTGTCGACGTCGAGAAGGAACACCAGTTTGTCCACAGGCAGATGTTAAACTGACGCCACATCTTCATGCGCGTCGGAATGCTTCTGCTGCTGCTTTTGACCGCGGGCGGGCAGGTCGGCGGCCCATGGAAGTGGGATCCCGCGGCCGACCACGTCAACCGCTACGAAGGCCTTGTAAGCGTCGAGTCAGCCAATCCTGACTTCGAACTGCTCTCGTTCACGGGTGCCGTGGAGCCATTCCCGGCAGCGACGTCGCTCAAAGTCGCGTTTTATCTGCCGCAGAACGCGCCGGTGCTGCTCCTCGCGCAAGAGCTCCAGGAGGACAAGTACTACCGCATGGAAGCCAAAAGCGCCGCGTGGAAGGCCTCAGCCTGGAACACGTTCGAGCCGTGGGACACGGCCGCGGTAATCGATCCCAAGCAGGTTCCCCACGACAACATCGGCGTCGTCGTACATTTAAGTGCGGACGTGTTCGCGTCCGGGCCGATCGCGCCCGCGTTCGTGTACCACTCGTCGTCCGCGCACCAGACCTCGAAATACAGCGTCGTCATCCGTACGCGCTCGACGATGGCGAAGGTGGTGTACACGGTGACGGCGGCCGGCGCGGCTCAGCCGGCGGTGTCGGCCACGCTCGACGGCGACTTCATTCGCGGCACACCGATCACGCTCGACATCGACGCGACGAAGCTCACAACCGGATCGAACGTCCTCGCGATCACCTGCGTCCCGTCGTCGATCAGCGCGGCGAGGATTGAACGTCGTTACACGTTCGATCATCAGAAGTAGTCCGTGATGCCTCGGGCGGCCAAACCAACGGCGAAAAAACATGGGAGCGGCGGATTTGCCGCCTCGACGCTGGCGCTCGTGCTGCTATGGGCCGTGACGGCCGCCGCCGTCGTCGGCGCGTACCTGATCCGCCCCGCCGGCCCGGTGTCGTTGACCGTCGTGACGTCGGACGTCGGTTTCGACGTGCTCCACGGATCGCCTCAGCTGCTGCTCGGCGACGCCGAGCTCGAGTCATTGACCGTCGCGGCGTTCGACACGGTCACGGTGACGCCGCGATCGCCCGGGGCCGCCGTCGCCGCGCTTCCGCTCTCGGGTGCTGGCGCAGCCTCGCTGACCGTGAAACCGGCGCGCCTCGAGACCGTGACGGCGCCTGGCGATGCGCACGTCGCCGTCAACTGGTCCGCCGACGAGCCGGATGCCGCCAAGCTGACCGTCTCCACGCAGCCGGTTCACGGCAGTCTGAAGGTTCCGGACGGCGCGACGTTGGCCTGTCACGGCTGCGCCTCCGCGCCAGACGCCAAGGACATCTCGTCGATCGAATGGACCGGACGATCAACCGGCGGCGGCACGACGATGCTGCTGCGACGCAATCTGGCGACGACGCTTCGCCTTTCGCAGGACGACATCGCCGTGCAGGGCGCGCTCGACACGGCCATGCTCTCGGGCGAACAGCGCGTGTCCGCCATCAAGGAGGGCAGTCTGAAGTTTCTGAGCGTCGATCGCACGGAAGCTCTTGGCGTCGGATCGCGCCTCATCGTCGAGGAGATCGAACCCGGCTCCGGCCGCCTGAAGGATCTGTCCGTGACGAAGGACGGCATCAAGGTCACGCTCGAGGCCAAGGTCGGACGTCTGGGGATGGTCGAGGCCGGGCAGTTTGCGAATCGACTGCCGTCGTGGCTCGAGCTGGGCTTCCGGCAACAGGGCTGGCTGTATCTCACGCAGGGCGTGCTGCTCGCGGGCGGTACTGCCACCAAGTTGCTTGCGTGGCTGCGCCAGCGCGGCGGGAAGGATGGAGGCGACAAATGATTCCACGCGCCTGTGTCGCCGGTGTCGCGTTGTGGCTCGCAGCGATCGCGCCTGGCCAGCCGGCCCAGCACGACTGGAGCGATGTTCGCGCGCGCGTGCCTCGAATCGACAGCACGTTCGCGTCGGGCCCGACCGAGCGCGGCGCCGGCATCGTCGTCGGCGTGCAAGGCGCCGATCTCATCGTCGCCACGGCCGACCATGTCGTCGAAAACGGATCGGGTGCCGCCCAGTCGATCCAGATGGCGTTCGTGTCGCGGGGCACGCAGAGCATCGAGGGCGCGACGATCGTCGAGCACGACACGCGGCTCGATCTCGCGGTGCTCCGTCTGCACGCGCCGGACATCGCAGCGATCGTCGGGCAGGGACGGTTGTGCTATCGCGCGCCGGCGGAGAACGAGCCGGTCACGACGATTGGCCATCCTGGCGACGCGCAGTGGCAGGTCAGTTCGGTCAACAACGTGATCTTGAAAGAGTACGGCGGCGACCCGCGACGGTTCACGATCTCGGGCAAGGGCGTCGCGCGCGGATCGTCTGGCGGACCGGTGCTGGGCGCGGACGGGTGCCTGATCGGACTTGTCAGTCAGACCAGCGATGTCCAGACGATTGTCGTCTCGGCGGATCGGATTTCGGCGCTCGTTGAGCCGGCGATCGCGCTGACGCTGCTCGGCGGACCGTCGGCGCTCGACAAGCAGAACCGGCGCGCGACGTTCGACGCGGTTTCCACCGGACTCAACAGCTACGTGTTCGATCTCGAAGGCGTTCTGGCGATGTTCCGTCGCCAGAACCTCGACGGCGACGCGATGAAAGCGACGATCGACCACTACAACGCTTCCTATCGCGCCATGTACGACGGCCGGTCGGCGACAGCGACGACGATTGGCGATCAGTTCGGCGCAAAGCTCGGCGGCGACTACCTCGCGCTCGTCGACTGGCTCGACCAGGGACACAAGCAGGTCGTGTTCTCGCGGCTCGAGGACACCGTCGTCGCGTTGCGCGCGCGCGGCAAGCTCACGAAAGACGAGAACCAGGCGTTGCAGAACGCGCTGAAGGATCTTGACGCGCACGTGACCGAAAGCAAGACGCGGGTCAATACGTTTATCTCGGCATTGCGAGTGGTGCTTTCGCCCCCAGGCCCGCTCGTGGGAGCACGACCATGACTGGACAAATGACGAAGCGGGCGCTGGCCCACGCGCTCGGAGCGATGTTGGTGCTGGGTTTGATCTCGTGCGGATCGGACAGCATGTCGTCGCCGTCGCTCGTAATTCCCGGAGGCTCGTTCATTCCGGATTTCACGTTCGTCTGGCGCAACACGGCGGACACGACAAACACGTATCAATTCGTGCCCGACAACTCCAACGCGCACTCGGGGAACCTGACGAGCGACAGCAATGAGACGCGCGGCGGCGTCTTCAGCAAGCTGACCGGCACGTATTCCGAGCACAACATGAACATCACGATTCAGCGGCCAGGCGGGAGCGTGGCGGCGTCGGGTGGTTTCACTGACACCGACACGATCAAGCTGCAGTTCGGCACGACGATCGTGACGCTCGTGCGGTTCAAGGGCTGACGGCCCCACGGCCGGTCGTCAGCGCGGCCGGCGGAGCGAGACCGTGATCTGGCGATTCGCCCCGAGCTGGCGATCTTTCAGTTGCTGGGCGATCGCGTTGGCGGCCTGCTCGGCCGTGAGCCCGCCCACGCTGAGCGCGGGCAGCAGCGGCAGCTTGATCGTGCCGTCCGCCGACACGCGGTACGCGGGCGGCAGGCCCGATTCGCCCGGGATCGTCACCAGCATCACGTCACCTTCGCGGATCTGCGCGCTCGCGTCCGTCACCGGCTCCGTGATCTCGCCGCGATCGCCGTTCACGCCGCGTAGCGCGAGCAGGAGCTCGTTGTACTCACGCAGCGCCTGCTCGTATTCGCGCTTCTGATCGGCCGCCATCGTGTCCAGCTCGACCCGCTTTTTGTCGAAGTCGAGCTGTTGCTTGACGTTGCTGACCTCCCGCTCGGTCGCCGCCATCTGCTGAGTAATGGCCGCCAGCGAATCGGGGGAGTCGAGTCCGATGTCGACGCGCCGTTTGATACGCGCGAATTCGGCGCGCAAGTTCTCGAGGTCGCTCATCAGCGAGAGCGTGCGTGTCTGGGCGCGCGAATCTGTCTCCTTGAGCGTGAGGTCCTGGCGCTGCGCCTCGAGCGCGCGCTGTCGTTCCGCCAGTTCCTTGAGTTTCGCCAGATACGCGTCGATGCTCACGCGTTGATCGGGGACGACGACCTGCGGCGGCTGCATCGGTGGCGGCGTCCCGACGGTCGGCGCATCGGGAGCCTGCGGTGCGAGTGCGGCAGGTGTGCTGTGAGTGGGCGTGCTCGGCACAGCCGGAGGCACGGGCGATTGCGCCACCACTGTCGGTGATCTGGGCGTCATCGGCGCGGACAGCACCGGCGCCGCGAGGGCGAGCAACATGAACACCGGGAGCCATCCGAGGCTCGGGGATGTGGCTTCTGGCTGGCGGCCGAGGATCCGGCGCACGCGATCGACGAGCGATCCGTTCGACGCGGCCATCGCCATCTGCGGCGTCGCGAGCTCCGCGAGGCTCGACAGCGCTTGCGCGTACGTCAGCCTGTCGCAGACCGTCACCGCGACGTCGTCGCAGCAGTGCTCGCGTTCGGCGCGCACCCGGCTCGAGACCCACCAGACCGCCGGGTGGTAAAAAAGCACGGTCTCGACCACGCTCTGCAGCAGATTGACGAGGTAGTCGTGGCGCCGAATGTGCGCGAGCTCGTGGACGATGAGCGCCTCGATGTGATCGGTCGTGAACCCTGATGCGACCGCAGTCGGCAGAATCACGATGGGTTTGAGCCAGCCGATCATGATCGGCACCGCGACGCTCGACGACTCCGCGATCGCCACGATCCGCCGCATGCCGAGCCGGGATGTCAGCTGCGCGAGCATGGCCTGGATGTGCGGCCCCGCGGGTTGATGCGCCTTTCGCGCCATCCCGCGCGCCGTCAGCCATCCACCCAGTAGTCGAATCGACAACGCGATGACGCCGATCGCCCACGCCACGAGAATCGTGGCGGTGAACGAGGGCCCGGTCGACGTCGAACTGGATGGCGCGGCGTACGCCCGAACGATCGCCAAGGTTGTGACGGCGCTCGCGGTCGCGCCAATGGCTGGACGTTCCACGGGTCTGCTGGCGATCACCGCGGTCGTCACGGAAGGCGCGACGAGCATCACCGCAAGCGCCGCAATCCCCGCGACGTACCTGGCATTCGCGGACCGGCGCGCCAACCGGAACACCGCCATCGCCGCAAGGGCGACGAGCGCGCCCTGCCAGAGGAAGTGGACGAGAGCCCACGCGAGCGCCTGGGCGTACGGATGATCGGCGAGCGCAATTGCTGTCATTTTCGTGACTCCTCTTCGTCGGTGATCAGCTTCCTGATGTCGCGCAGCTGCTGCGGCGTGAGCGACCGCGCCGACAGCGCCTGCATGACCAGCGCCGCGGCCGATCCGCCAAACGCTCGGTCGGCGAGATCCTTGACGAGCAACCGTTGCGTCTGGGCTTCCGGTACGGCGGCGGCGTACACGTGCGTCCGGGTCCGCTCATCGCGGGTGAGGAGGCCCTTGTCGGCCATGATCTGCATCAGCTTCAACGTGCTGGTGTAGCCCGTTTCCGACGCGCGCGAGGGCGACAACGCGTCATGGACCTGACGCACCGTCGAGGGCCCATGGGTCCACAGCATCCGCAGAATCGCGACTTCAGAATCAGTGGGACGAGGCAGCCGGCGTCGCATGGCCGGAGTATTACGAATTAATTCGTATAAGTCAAGACGGCCGGAGAACCCCTTGCGGGTCGTGGGCCAGGCATGACGCGATCAGAGTTTGCGGCTGTCGTACGCCCAGTGCAGGAGTGCTTGCCGCTGTCGCCGACGGCACGCGAGGTCGCGGGGCTCGCAGTGCTTCCGAATGGCGGCGGCGTGACGCCGCACCGCGCGCCACCTCCGAATCTGGCGCGCGTCGTCGGCCATGCGCCGGCCCATGTAGTAGCGGCAATACCACTGGAACCAGCCGCGCGGGTCCTGCGGACGCAGCCAGTTCTTGCGCCGCCATTCGGCCAGCGGCAGCGACGCGTTCACGCCGAAATAGTTGAGCGCCGGATCGCGCCTCTTCGCCGAGAGTTTGGCGTGCGTGAACCAGCTGGCGGGAAACTCGTCGCGGCAGTCGGTCATGTACTTGCCGCCGAACACGCCCAGCCGCAGCATCTGTGCTGGCGTCAGGTCCGGGCGAAAGTCGGGGGCAAAGTTCTTGCCCCGCGGTTCGGTGCGGAAGTACTCGTAGCCGCGCTGCATCTTGTCGTTGACGACGACGCGCGTGAACATGGCCGTCGGGTCGAATCTATCTCAGGCGGCCGCGTCAACAACGAGACGACCGCCCGTACGCGGCGACCCGAGGAGGAAGCGCCCGTACCAGCGGCCGATCGCGACGGATCGCGAGGTCAGCAGTAGTCGCCGCGGCATTGCGGCGGCGTGCCGTCATTCGCGCTCACGGCGCCGATCATCAGGGGATGAATCGTGCAGTGATAGTTCGTGCCGTCACTCGTCATCGTGACGACCTTGCTCGTTGTGCCGGGCGCGATATCACCCGAGTCGAACGAGCCGTCGTTGGCAACGATGTGATGGACGATCGAATCGTTGTTCTTGAATTGCAGTTGCTGCTTGCCGCTCGGCGCCGGGTTCGGCACGAACGACAGCGCCCCAAGCTGTCCACTGATGGTGACCTGCGTCGCGTCGGTCACGGCGGTGGACGGCAGGGGTGCCGGACTGGCGCTGCTGCCGCCGCTACTTCCACACGCGACGAGCGCGAGCGCGCCCGCCACGATCGTTCCAAATAAGAGAACTGACTTCATCGAGATGCTCCTCCGGTGCCACGCAGGAGGAGTGCAAGGCCGAGGCCAGCTCAATTACGAGCAAATTCGTCGACAAAACGCCATGGATTTACCGGCTGCGTAAGCGCGTTACGCGGCGCGGAATCCTGGTTTGGGAAGGACGCAAGCGACCGGTTCAGCTGTCGGCGACGCCGCCTTCGTCACGCACCTTCGCCGGTTCGCCGTCGTAACCCACGGCTGGGCCCGTGCGATCGCCGACGCGACTTTCGGTCGCGCCCTCATGGCCGTCGTTACCAGCCGGGACTCTTTTCCGTAGGCGGGGCCGCTGCCGTGCCGGATCTGGGCTGCCTGTGGGTGACTTCTGAGTAGGTTGGCGCATCGTCCTCGCTCCTGACAGAGAGAGGAGCAAGTTTGGTGCCCGTCGGCTAGCGCCGCCATCCCGCGCTATGCCGCTTGGCGTCGCGCTCGGCCTTCTCCTCAGCCAGGTCGCCTTCGAGGTTTTCGATTTCGAGCCGTTCCTCCCGGATCTCGAGCCGCAGCCGGCCGAACGCGCTCATGTAGAAGTTGGCGATCCACACCAGCGAGAAGCCGGCGACGAGGTAGCCGCGCCAGTCGGAATAGACGAGGTGGAAGCGGGTCATGAGGAGCATCAGCACGGTAATCCAGTGGCTGAAGCAGTACTCGCATGTGAAGAGATAGAAGAACTTGCGCTCGACGAGCGTGCGGCAGGCCTTGCTGTTCTTGACGCACCAGTCACGAGGTTCGCGGAAGATCTCCTCGTGCGTGACGGTCCACGCCACACACGCGATGGGCAGGGCCAGCACGAACAGGAGCCCGACTTGGAGCTGGAGGGATTCCACGCGTCGACTCTAGCGATCTGGCGGCTTGGGAGCAAGCGTCCAAGATGACGCGCGGCCGCGCGAGATTTATCGCACGTCGAAGCGTTCAGTGTGCAGGACGGTGCCGTCGATCGTGCGGATTTCGATGCGCCACGCGCCGGCGCCGCGCGCGTCGATCGTCTGGCGCGTGTACGTGCGATAGCCGGCAGTCGTGTTTGCCCGGAGTGGCAGTTGGCCCGACTGACGAAGTTCGGTGTCGCGATACCAGCGCGCCTGGACCGTGACATCGCGCGGCGTCTTGATGCGGACGTAGAAGGTGAGTGTGCCCGGGCCGAGGGGCGTCGACGGCGGCGTGCAGACCCACTCGCCGCCAGAGGTCGACAGCGTCCGGCAGAGGCGTGCGTCGACGATCGAAATCGAATCCGGCGCGGGCGGCGCGACACGCGCAAGAGGTGTTGGTGCCGCGGGCGCTGGTTCTGCGGCTGCGGGCGGTGGCGTGATCTCCGGCGTCACGGCCGGCGGCGGCTGCGGCGCGGGCGTCGTCGCAGGCGCCGCGGTCGCTTGCGGCACCTGAGCACGATCGTTCACGGATCGCGAGTGCACGACGAGCCCGACGACGATCGCAATGGCGATCGCCGCTAATCCGATCATGCCCCAGGGCGTCTGCGCCAGCGGTTCGGGCGTCATTGGCGGCGGCGTCGAGACCGTCGGAGGAGTGACGGTCTTCGGAGTCACGGCTGGCGGTGGAACCGGTCGCGCCACGGGCGGCGCAGCTGCGGGAATCTGCGCCACGGGTGGGGGCGTGATTTCCTGAATCCCGCGCGCGCGGCAGAAGTCGGTCAGGTTCTTATGCGCCGTCGCGACGAACGCATGATCGGGCGGAAGCGCAGTATCAGCAATGGCCACCGCGCGCCGATAGAAGGCCTCCGCTTCCTCGGGCTTGTCCGTCATCTCGCAGACGATGCCCAGGTTGTTCAACGTGTTGGCGAGATCCGGATGCAGGGGCCCGAGTGCGGCCTCCTGCAGCGACGCGGCCTCGCGGAGCAGGCGTTCCGCGGCGACGGGGTCCTGCGCAGCGGCTGCATGTTCCGCGGCTTCAAGGACCGACGCGATCGTCTCAGACATGGATCTCCAGCGATCCGGATGACGTGTCAGGGAGCAGCCTGACGATAACACACGGCATCGCGCGCCGATCAGCGAGTGATCGTCATCGCGTACAGCGCGGCGCGCTGATAGACAGACGGGCGCGATCCCAGCGCCGAGAATGACGTGTAGCCCGCCGCTCGAAACAGCTGCTCGAGCGTCCGACGGCTGAGCGGGTAGGGCACCCAGCGGTTCGCGTCGTCCGTGTCGTACTCGACGATGAGGAAACGCGGCATCCGCATCGCGGGTTCGCACGAGCGGATGAACGCGACTTGATCGCGGACGTAGTGAAGCGAGTTCGCCAGCAGAAGGCCGTCCAGTCCGCTGAAGGGCCACGGATGGACAGTGAAATCACCAGTGTGGGTGACGATCGATGTGCCCGCCCGCGACTTCGGCAGCCGCGCGAGCGCCGACGCGCGCTGGTCCATCGCGTGAATCACGCTGCCGTCCGGCAGCCGGGTCGCGAGCGCCAACGTGAACGTGCCGTCTCCGCAGCCGAGGTCGGCCCACGTCGACGCGCTGTCGGGCAGAGACACACCCTCGATCAGCGCGGCCGCGTCTTGCGGGGTCACCGAACTACTGTCGACCGGAAGCGCGCACGAGGGTGAATCGCGCGGCGCCCGGGCGCAGTCAGTGCCGCGTGAAGAACTTGGTGCGGATGTCCGGCCAGAATTCCTTCAACTCGTTGCCGACCGTATCCCACATCGCTTGCATACCCCAGCGCTGCATGGTGTCGGGCACGTTGCGCTCTTCCGCCGGGTAGTAGAGGTTGGAGTTGGTCGCGACCACCAGCGTGCCGCCAATCTCGGACAGGTTGAATTGGGGCTGGCCCGTCGTCCGAGAGCGCGTGACGACGCTGCGGCTGGCGGCGTAGTAAAGACGGTTGAAGAACCCGTTCTTTCGACCCTGGTAGTAGCGCGGGTCCTGCTTGAGCAGACTCGGCAACAGCCCCGTCGTGACGAGACTGCAGACCGAGTTGTCGGCGAAGGCGACGCCGTACCGTTTCGCGTAGCCTTCCCAGCCGCGGCCATACGACTCCGGCGTGTTCTGGATCTGGCTGACGCCCGCGATGACGCCGAAGAGGGGGTAGACCATCGGATCGAACGCGTCGAGCGCCGCCATCTTGAACGACTCTTTGCTCGTGATGGGCGGAACCTTGCCTTCTTTGCCTTCAATGGTGGTGTAGTTCGGCAATAGTCCGAAGATGCGATTCGTGCCGTCCGCCGGATCAGTGGCGCTGGTCCCTTCAGGCGGCTTCGACTGGGCGGGCGTCGTGGGAGGCGTCCCGGACGCCGGCGGCGTGGCAGGCGGCGTCGTCTGCGGCGGTGGCGTTTGCGGAGTCGTGGTCTGCGGTGGCGGCTGTTGTGGCGGCGGCGTCTGCCAGGCGAACGCCGGCGTGGCGACGCCGAGGACAACGGCGGCAATTGCGATGTTCACGCGAAGTGTCTGGTGCATGTCTCGACCGATCCCAAACGCCATCTACCGTTATAAGCGCAGCACCGGTCTGGCGTTTACCATCGGTGAGCGAGAGACACACTGGCGGGGAGTCTGACGACGCGCTCAACTTTCCCCGAGCGGCGGCGCCGTTCAGGCCTTCGGCTTCAGCGCGTTCAGTCAATCATCATGCAAGACCGCGGCCGCATCGAGGCTCTGGAGGCAGACAGCCAGACTTCATGCAGAACGCGCCAAAACAGGCCGCGTCCGAACATCCGAGCGGCGTTGTCATCAGTTCCTGACGCCAGGCTGTCGTCAGGATCCGTCCATCGTTCCCGTTCAGGCTGTACGGGATTTTGGACACGTCATCGATATCGATGGCGCGGTACCCGCTGGCGGTCCTGGACCACACGGGTTGCTGGCCCAGCTTTGCCAAAAACTATCGCTGCACGCGACCTGATTCGTCGCCGCCGGCGAGGTGATCGACCTCGGCGACCGAAACGCGGTTGAAATCTCCAGGAATCGTCTGCTTGAGTGCGCTCGCGGCGATGCCAAAACGCAGCGCGGCACTTGGCGTGCGGTCTCGGAGCAGGCCGTAAATCAAACCCGCGGCGAATGCGTCGCCACCGCCAATCCGATCGACCAGCCGTACGGCGTAGCGCTGCCCGTGATGAAACGTCTGCGTACGCTGGTCCCAGAGCACGCCGCTCCAGCCGTTGTCGCTGGCCGACAGGCTTTCGCGCAGAGTGATCGCCACGATCGGGACGTCAAAGTCGCGGCTGACCTGTTCGGCGGCTGCTTGATAGCCACCGAGGTCCAGCCGGCCGGCCGTGACCTCCGCGTTCTGCACGGGAACGCCGAGCACGGACTGCAGATCCTCTTCATTGGCGATGATGACGTCGAGGCCTGCGGCGAGCGGTCGCATCACGCTCTGCGCCTGCGCCTCCGACCAGAGCTTTCGGCGGAAGTTCAGGTCGAGACTGACGCGCGCGCGCGCGGCGCGCGCAGCCGCAATGGCCGCCTGTGTCGCGGCGGCCGCCTTTGGGCCAAGCGCCGGGGTGATGCCCGTGACGTGCAACCACGCCGCGCCTTCGAGCACCCGGGCCCAGTCGACGTCACTTGGATCGATCTCTGAGATCGCCGAATGACGCCGGTCGTACACGACGGTGGACGCGCGCTGACTCGCGCCGGTCTCCGCGAAGTAGATGCCGAGTCGATCGCCGCCGCGGACGATCGCCTCCGTGCGCACGCCTTCGCCGCGCAGGGCCCGCACCGCGCCGTCGCCAACGCTGTTCGCAGGCAGACGCGTGACGAACCAGCTCTCGCACCCGAAATGCGCGAGGCTGACGGCGACGTTCGCCTCTCCGCCGCCGAACGAGGCCTGAAGCACCGGTGATTGGAACAGCCGCTCGGCGCCGGGCGGGCTCAGCCGCAGCATGATCTCGCCGAACGAGACGACCTTGGCCATCATCGACCCTTTCGCGCCTGCTCGACGCTCTGCACAAGTCGACGCGCATTGGCGGTGATCACGTCGAAGCGCCCCGCCGCGATCGCGGCTCCATCAAGGAGTGCGCCGCCGACGCCCACCGCGACGGCACCCGCACGGATCCACTCCGCGGCGTTTTCAATCGTCACGCCACCGGTCGGCATGAGCTTGACATCGGGCAGCGGCCCGTGAACGTCCTTGAAAAACGCCGGCCCCAACGCGGTCGCGGGAAACACCTTGACGATGTCCGCGCCAGCCTCCCAGGCCGTGAAGATCTCGGTCGGCGAAAAACAGCCGGGCAGCACCGGCACGCGCTGTCGATGACCGGCGTCGATCACATCGAGCCCGAGCACCGGACTCACCACGAACTGCGCGCCCGCGTCGACCACGCGCCGCGTGGTCTCCGCGTCTGTCACGGTTCCCGCACCCAGCAGGAATCCGGCCGGCAGCGTCGGCGCCAGCGACGCGATCATCTCGATTGCGCCGGGGACCGTCATCGTGATCTCGAGTGCCTGCACGCCGCCGGCCATCAGAGCCTCAACGACACCCGGCAGCGTCTTCCCGTCTTTCAATCGGATGACGGCGACGACGCCGCTGCGTTCGATGGCATCGGCGATTTCGGTACACTCGATCGGCCGCATCATCGCCCCATCCAGCCGCCGTCGACGACAAGCACGTGTCCGTTCACGTAGTCGGCGGCCGGCGACGCCAGAAACACGGCGGCGCCGCCGAGGTCCCGAGGCTCCCCCCACCTGCCGGCCGGAATGCGCTCGAGAATCTGTTGCGACCGTGTCGGGTCGTCCTGCAGCGCTTGCGTGTTGTCGGTCCGGATGTAGCCCGGTGCGATCGCGTTGACCTGCACGCCGCGTCCCGCCCATTCGTTGGCGAGCGCCTTCGTGAGTTGCGCGAGACCGCCCTTCGCCGCGGCATACGCCGGCACGGTGATGCCGCCCTGAAAGGCGAGCAGCGACGAGACGTTGATGATCTTGCCGTGTCCCTGCGCCAGCATCACTCTGCCCGCCGCGCGGCAGAGTCGGAACGCGCTCGTCAGATCGACTTCAATCACCGCGTCCCAGTCGGCATCCGCGAAGTCTGCGGCCGGCGCACGCCGAATGATGCCGGCATTATTGACGACGATGTCGAGTCGGCCGAAGGTCTCGAGGGCGTGGGGCACGATCCGATCGGCGGCCGATCGATCGCTCAGGTCGGCGACGACGGTTGTCGTGCGCACCGCCGAACGATTCTTGATGGCGCGCTCGGTCGCGAGCGCCGGTTCGCGGCTCGCGTGCAGCACGACGTCTGCACCCGCCTCGGCGAGCGCGCCGGCCATCGCGGCGCCCAAACCGCGCGAAGCGCCCGTGACGAGCGCGACGCGTCCATCGAGTCGAAAGGGATTGGCCGCCACGGTCAACGACGCGACGCGCGTCCGGCATCGAGGCCGGACCCGCCGGCCGCAAACTCCGGCTGCACGTTGACGACGCCGAACTGACGATCGTCACGCTCGCGGTGCGCGGCCATCATCCAGAGGAAGTTGATTGACCCGCCCGGCGCCGCCACGTTGGGATGATACCCCTGCGGCATCAACACGACGTCGCCTTCGCGGACGATCGTCGCGAGCTCAGGCTCGCCATTGTTCGAGTAGACGAGCTGCACGCCGAACGCCGGTGCCGGCATGTCGATATACAAATACGCTTCTTCGAGCATGGCGCCGTGCTCGTGCGGCGGCCATGACGTCCAGTTGCCCGGCGCGCTGAACGTCACGCCGGCCATGATGCGGCCGGCTTCCACGTTCTTGCCAATCAGGATGTTGAGCGTCCGCGCAGAGGCGTCGCTGCCCGCGCGAAAGTGGAGGCCAGGATCGTTCTGAATGTCGGCGAACCGCACGAACTGGATCGGATAGTGATGCTCGACGGCGGCGGCTAGTTCCGCGAAATCACAGCCGCCGGCGCCGGCAATCACCTCGAACGTCGTCGCGCGCGGGATGTAGAGCGCGTCGTAGGGGGTCATCGGGAACGTCTGACCGCCCACCGACACCGACGCCCCGCCCTTGAGGCAAATCAGGCCGGTTTCGAGCCCGCCCGGGTCGACCGTCAGCCGCTCGGCGGCATTGAGGATGACGCGGCCGTAGTGCAGCTCGCGCATCGCCGTGCTCTCCGGTGTGACCGATCGCGTGCGACCACGGCGAGCGGCGGTGTTGCGCACGATACAGGTGTCCGGGCGAATCTCAGCAAGCGGCATGGCACCCTCAGGGAAGATCGTGAATCCAACGATGCGCCGGATCTTCAAAGAGCGCCAGCTTGCGCTCAGCACCGGCCATCGCCCACAGGTAGTAGAGCGCGTAGCCGGGCGGCGACGACACGGGATGGTAGCCATACGGCAGCAGCACCACGTCGCCGTCGCGCACATTGTGCGTGACCACCTCGCCGTCGCTCGCATACAACATCTGGTGGCCGAATCCCTGCGCAGGACTCACCCGAAAGTAATACACCTCTTCGAGCGTCGGCTCGCCGTCGCGGCCATCGTGCTTGTGCGGCGGAAAGCTGCTCCAGTGGCCTGGCGGATTGAAGGTCTCACCGACCATCAGCCGACGCACGTGCGGATCGCGAACGAACAGGTCGTGCACCTCGCGGGTGTACGTCGCGCGGCCGCGCGTGTTGACGACGATATCTGCCGGCGTCACGACCGCCGGCGTCCCGCCGGCCGGCGCGGGCGTCGAGAACAGGATCGCTTCGAGATCGCGCTCGGCCCGGACCGTGAACCGCTGGCCGGGCGGTACGTAGCACGCCGTGGCGCGCTGTTCGAAGACGTCGCGTCGTTCGACCTCCCAACGCGCGTCCTCGACCGCGAACTCGCCGCGGCCCGACTGGAGTACGACGACGGTTTCTTCGCTGTCGAGCCGGCGGGCGAGCGTCTCGCCGGCCGCCAGCCGGAGTCGCCAGGTCGACAACTCGCGCGCGCCGCGGTCGCCGCGGGCCTGGAGCGTCTGGAGGCCAAAGGTGCGGGGCACGCGGATGAGGGTGTCGGTCAGCATCGATGAAATCCGGTAAGCGGAGAAAGCGGCGTCAGATTACAATTGGCCCGACCACTTGGCAAGCGATCGTCGTATTTGCTGGACTGTCTGACGGCTTGGCGCCTCGAAACAGTAATGTGGTCAAGCCACTTAGCGTCGTCTAGGATCGCGCCCAAGGCGCGTGCGGTTGCCGGAGGGGAGGGGACGTGGAGCGTCACGGCGTGACTCGTCGCGCGTTCTGTACAGCGGTCGGGGCCATGGCCGCTCAGGTGGCGGTCGGCCGCCAGGCGGTCGTCGACGCCTGGACCACGGCCCAAACGCCCGGCTGGGCTGGCGTGACGGCCATCCTTGCTCGCATCGTGCCTCCGTCATTTCCCGACCGTGATTTCGAGATCACCCGATTCGGCGCGACGGCCGGCGGGTCGGTCGATTGCACGGCGGCCCTGCGCGCCGCGATCGACGCCTGCGCCGCCTCCGGCGGCGGCCGGGTGGTCGTTCCCGCCGGCACGTTCCTGACCGGCGCGATCCGGTTGCGCGGCCGCGTCAATCTGCATCTGATCGAGGGCGCGGTCCTCCGCTTCAGCCAGGAGCCGCGTGATTACCTGCCGATGGTGCTCACACGATTCGAAGGCACCGAGCTCTTCAACTACTCGCCGTTCGTGTACGCGCTCGACGAACGTGACGTGGCGATTACCGGCCGTGGCACGCTCGACGGCCGTGCCGATGCCGATCACTGGTGGCCCTGGAAGGCGCAGACCGCGGATCGGACGTCTCTTTTCGAGCAGGCCGAACGGGGCGTGCCCGTCGCGGAGCGCCGGTTTGGGGACGGACACTATCTGCGGCCGCCGTTCATCCAGCCGTACCGCTGCACGAACGTGCTGATCGAAGGCGTCACGATCGTCAACTCGCCGATGTGGGAAATCCACCCGGTGCTGTGCGACGAACGTGACGGTTCGCGGCGTGACCATGGTCAGCCACGGGCCGAACAACGACGGCTGCGATCCGGAGTCGTGCCGCGACGTGCTCATCGACGGCTGCACGTTCGACACGGGCGACGACTGCATCGCGATCAAATCCGGCCGCAACGCAGACGGGCGGCGCGTGAACGTTCCGGTCGAGAACGTCATCGTGCGCAACTGCGTCATGAAGGACGGGCATGGCGGCGTGACGATTGGCAGCGAGATCACCGGCGGGGCCCGCAACATCTTCGCCGAGCGCTGCCGGATGGACAGCCCGCACCTCGATCGTGTCCTCCGGTTCAAGAACAACGCGATGCGCGGTGGCACGATCGAGCACGTCTACATGCGCGACATCACGGTCGGGCAGGTCGCCGACGCCGTGGTCAGTGCCGACTTCTACTACGAGGAAGGGGACACCGGCGGCTTCACGCCGGTGCTCCGCGACGTCGAGGTCCGCTCGGTGGCCAGTCACACGAGCAAGTACGGCCTGTACCTCAAAGGCTACGCCCGGTCGCCGTTGTCCGATCTGCGGATCGTCGACTGCACGTTCGACGGGGTCGCCGAGCCAGACGTCATCGAGGGCGTCAGGGATCTGACGCTCTCGAACGTCCGGATCAACGGGCAGATCCGCAACGCCAAAATCACCCGCTGACGCCTTCCGGCGGTAAGTGGCTAGTCCACTCGGGCGTTCGCGCCCGTTCCGGCCAGCCTCTGTCGAGCCACTCCGGGCCTCTTGTAGGCGATTTTTGAGCTTCAATGGAATTGCCACTTGACATCCTAATTTTCAAAGTGGTAATACCTCATGCGTTTTGGCCGGGTACGTCTCCGGCCGTGGCTCGACACACGCACTAGCAGACCATCGCGGCCATCCCGGGAGGGCGGCCGCGAAGGAAAGGACTGGATAATGCGGTTCCTGCTTCATCGGCTCGTCATGACTGCGGTCTTCGTGAGCGCGATCGCTTCGGCGGCCGCGGCGCAAGATTTTCGCGGCTCGATCGTCGGCACGATCAGCGACGCCACGGGTGGCGTGCTGCCGGGCGTGACCGTCACCGTCAAGAACGGGGAGACGGGCGTGGCGCAGACCGTCGTGACCGACGGCAAGGGCCTCTACACCGTGCCCTATCTGAACGCCGGCACCTACACGGTCACGGCGCAATTGTCGGGGTTCAAGACGGGCGTGCGCGCGGCCATGGACGTCGTCGTCGGCCAGCCCACGCGTGTGGACATCACCCTCGAGACGGGCGTGATGGCCGAGACCGTCCAGATCGTCGCTGAGACGCCGCGGCTCAATACGACCACCGGGATTTCCGGCACCACGATCGACGCCAAGCAGATCGCGCAACTTCCGCTCGGTGATGGCACGGCGTACATGCTGACTCGTCTCGCGCCGGGCATCATGGACAACTCCGACCTGCATTTCGCCCGGCCGATGGACAACGCCAACCTCGGCGGCATCGTGACCAATGGCGTGCAGGGCGGCAATGAATTCACGATCGACGGCGCGCCGAATCTGTCGAACGCTCGCGGCGTCGGGTTCTCGCCGCCGTCGGACGCGATTGCTCAGTTCAAGGTGCAGACCAACGGCTACGACGCCCAGATCGGACACACCGCCGGCGCGGTCGTGAACCTGGCGCTCAAGAGCGGGACGAACGCGATGCACTTCGAGGGCGGCTACTTCAATCGCGACGGAAGCCGCACCGAAACGCCGCTCCTGACCGAGCGGGCCGGCGGGACGAAACCGACGCGCACCTACAACCGGTACACGACGACGTTGTCGGGGCCGATCGTCAAAAACAAGACGTTTTTCATGGTGTCGTTCGAGCACCTGCGCGACGTGCAGCCTGAACCCTCCACGTACACCGTGCCGACCGACAAGATGCGGCAGGGTGACTTCAGCGAGTTCTCCACCGCCATTTACAATCCGTTCGCGGCGACGAGCGCCGGCGTGCGGACCGCGTTCACGAACAACATCATTCCGGCCAACATGATCAATCCGGTCGCGGCCGCGTATGCCGCGTTGTATCCGGAGCCGAATCGCCCGGGGACGAATGGCAACTACTTCACGAACGGCCTGAGGCCGTACGACTACAACTCGATTCTCGGTCGTGCGGATCACAACTTCTCGGCCAACCAGAGGATGTTCCTGACCGCGTACTACAACAAGCGGCAGGAGGATCGGTACAACTGGGCGCAGGACGCGTCGAACGCGACCAACGACGGCCAGATCAACGGCTTTGCCGTCACGCAGGGGTTTGACTACCGCTCGAACAGCGGCGTGACCGCCGGCTACACCTCGACGCGATCCAACAACACGTTGCTCGACGTCCGCCTGAGCGGCGCGCGCTTCGGCGAGTGGCGCGATCCCGCGCAGACTTTCGACCCCGCGAAGCTGGGCTTCTCGCCGTCGGCCGTGGCGTTGATGGGCGGCTACCAGTACCTGCCGTTTATCACGCTCGGCAGTTTCAGCCAGACGAATTCGAGCTCGACAATCGCGTCGCTTGGCGCCATGCGGTCCGACTGGAATGACGGGTTCGCCCGGCCGATGTACACGTTTGCCGTCTCGCCGACGGTGACCAAGCTGTGGGGTGATCACACGGCCCGCTTCGGCTACGAGTACCGCTACCAGCGCTGGAACATCACCAACGACGGCTATCCCGGTGGCCGCTACACGTTCAACGGCGCCTACACGCGCGCGAACAACTCGGCAGCGTTGAATGATCGCGGACAGTCGTGGGCCCAGTTCCTGCTCGGGCTGCCGACGGCCGCCACCGGCCCGGTCGCTTCGACGGCCTCCAACGCTGCGTCGAGCCAGTTCGAAATCGCGTCGCCCGGTTCGTTCCGGCAGGGGACCAACGCGCTCTTCGCCCAGGACGATTGGCACGCGAGTGCGAAGCTCACGGTGAATCTCGGGCTGCGGCTCGAGGTCAACAGCGGGATGTCCGAGATGGACGACCGCAACCTCTCCGGCTTCGACACGACGTCGGCCAATCCGATTCAGGCCCAGGCGCAGGCAAACTACGCGAAAAATCCGATTCCGGAGATTCCGGTATCGAACTTCCAGGTGCTTGGCGGGCTGCTCTTCGCCGACGGCCCGGTGAACGAGACGAAGTCGAAGTTGCTGCCCCGCGCGTCCGCCGAATTTGCGATCGACCAGAAAACCGTCGTGCACGGCGGAGTCGGACTGTTCTCCTACGACTACTTTTTCGAGAACATCAACCAGGCGGGCTTCTCCCAGGCGACGCCGGTGCTGACCACCAACGACAACGGCATCACGTTCACCGGTGCAACCCTGAGCAATCCGGTGCCGGGTGGGCAGCTTCTGCAGCCGGTCGGGTCGGCCCTCGGGCTGCAGAGCCAGCTCGGGCAGAACCTGGGCACGCTGTACCAACCGAATCGCGTCACGCCGTACTACACGCGCTGGGAAACCGGGATTCAGCGCGACCTCGGCGGCGGATTCGCCGCGGCCGTGACGTACCTGGGATCGCGCGGTCGCAACCTGCCCGTCGTGCAGCAGGTGAACAACATTCCCATGCAGTACCTGTCGACGTCCCGCACTCGCGACAACGCCGTCGAAACCAACCTGAGCGCGAACGTCACCAGTCCGTTTCAGGGCCTGCTGCCCGGCAGCACCATCAACGGCGCCACGGTGCAGCGCCAGCAGCTACTCCGGCCCTATCCCGAGTTCGGCACGTTCGGGATCGAGCAGTACGTCGGCTCCGATCGCTACAACGCCCTCACGCTCCAGCTCGACAAGCGCTTCCGCAACGGCAACTCGTTCACGATGCAGTACACGCACTCGTCGCTCCACGACAAGATGAACTACCTCAACCCCGCCGACGGCATCCTTGAAGATCGCGTGTCGCCGAACGATCGGCCGAACCGGTTCTCGGTGGGTGGCAGCGTCGGACTGCCGTTTGGCCGCGAGGGGAAGTGGGGGCAGGAGTGGGGCTCCGTGACGGACGCCGTGCTCGGCGGTTGGCAGGTCAGCGGCACGTATCAATACCAGTCCGGGTTCCCGCTCACCTTCACCAACAACATCTACTGGGATTCGTCCTGTGGCGACCCCGCGTCGCTGACGTCGCACATTGGCGAGAAGGTGAGCGGAGGGATCGCCGGCCTCGACGTTCCCGGTTGGGACACCTCGTGCTTCTATTTCCACGACGCGGCGGTTCAGACCAACGGCGTGGACGATCCGGTCAAGCAGCGGGCCGACCCACGCATCAACCTGAACAACAACGTCCGCTACTTCCCCTCGACGCTGCCAGACGTGCGGAGCGACAACCTGCACCTGATGGACCTGGGTCTCTACAAGAACTTCGCGCTTCCGCATCAGATGAAGCTGCAGCTTCGGTTCGAGGCAATTAACGCCTTGAACTACACGGTGCTCTGGAGCCCCGGAGTCGATCCCCGGGCGACGAACGGGTTGTTCGGCATCATCAACACGGATCGCAACAGCCCGCGGGACATTCAGATCGGCCTCCGGCTGACGTTCTAAAGACGGCCGGAGCCGGAACGGTGACGCCGACGTTCACAAAAGTACGGCGCGGTGGATCAGCCGCCTTCGCGGTCATGTGTGTGGCCGCGCTGGCGGCGTCCACCGCGGCTCGTCAGCGTGACGCGCCGCCAAACGCGGTCGTCGCCGCCGACGGCAGTGGGCAATACCGCACCGTGCAGGAAGCCATCAACGCGGCGCCACAGACGACGAGCGCAGACGCTCGGTGGGTCATCGCAATCAAGGCCGGCGTGTACCACGAACTCGTATACGTCCAGCGTGAAAAGCGATTTGTCGCCCTCGTGGGCGAGGATCCCGCTCGGACGATCATCACATACGGCCTGAAGGCCTCGGATCCGGGGCCCGACGGTCTGCCGATCGGCACGTTCCGCACGCCGACGATGTATGTCGACGCCGACGACTTCTCGGTCGAGAATCTGACGCTCGAGAATTCGGCTGGGCCGGTCGGCCAGGCGCTCGCGATTCGTGTCGACGGCGACCGCGTCGTCTTTCGCAATTGCCGATTCGTCGGCTGGCAGGACACGATCCTGCTCGACCGCGGTCGACAGGTACATCGAGGACTCATTTATCGCCGGGCACGTCGATTTCATCTTCGGTGGCGCGACGGCCTTCTTCGAACGTGTGCACGTCCACGCCTGGCGGGACGGCTATCTCACCGCGGCGTCGACACCGCGAGGACAGGCTTTCGGCTTCGTCTTCGCAAACGGTCAGATCGTCGGCGACTCTGCTGATGTGAAGACCTACCTCGGCCGTCCGTGGCGCGACTACGCGCAGGTGACGTTTCTCAAGATGCAGATGACCGACGTCGTGCGTCCCGCCGGCTGGCACAACTGGGACCAGCCGAACCGGGAACACACCGCGCGGTTCAGCGAGTGGGGAAGCAGTGGGCCAGGCGCGCGGCCATCCGAGCGTGCGTCGTGGGCCACACCGCTGTCGGCGTCAGCCGCGCAGGCCCTCACCGCAGATCGCGTGCTGGGCGGGACAGATGGGTGGAATCCAAGCACGGTGCCGGCGCATCCGTCAGTGGCAAAGGCGAATGCCGCGCCGCTGCCGCGCCCGCCCGGATCACCGGCGCCGGCCACCGCGCCGAGCTGGGCCGACGCGGTGAAACAGCCGGCCGCGTGGTACGGCACGACCGACGCCGCCCGAATTGCCGGGAACGTCGTGCTCGCCCAGCGGCACACGGGCGGCTGGCCGAAGAACACCGATCTTGCCGGGACGCTGACCGAGGGCGACCGTGCGGCGCTTGCCGGCGAGCGCATGCTGGACGACTCAACGATCGACAACGGCGCCACGTTCACCGAGCTGCGTTTTCTCGCGCACGTCCAGGCGTCGACCCCGGATCCGCGATGGCAGTCGGCGTTCGAGGCCGGGCTCGATTTCCTGCTGACGGCGCAGTACCAGAACGGCGGCTGGCCGCAGTACTTTCCGTTGCGGTCCGACTACTCCCGTCACATCACCTTCAATGACGATGCGATGGTCGGTGTCCTGTCGCTGCTCGACGACGTGGCCCGAGGACGGCCGACGTTCGCATTCGTCGACCCAGCGCGTCGGGCGCGTGCCGGCACTGCCGTGTCCCGTGGGATTCAGTTGATCCTTCGGACGCAGATTCGCACCGGTGGCACGCTGACGGGCTGGTGTCAGCAGCACGACGAGGTGACGCTCGCGCCGGCCGGCGCTCGCACCTACGAGCACCCTTCGATCGCGAGCAAGGAAACCGTGGCCGTTGTGCGGTTCCTGATGCAAATCGAACGCCCCGATGCGGAGACGGTCGCGTCGATCGACGGCGCGGTCGCATGGCTGCGGCAGTCCGCGCTGCATGGCGTGCGCGTGGATCGCCGCCCCGACGCGAGCGCGGCGGGCGGCTTCGACGTCGTGGTAGTCGATGACCCGGCGGCGCCACCAACGTGGGCGCGGTTCTACGAAATCGGCACGAATCTCCCGATCTATTCGGGTCGCGACGGCACCATTCGCTACCGGCTGGCGGAGATCGAAATCGAGCGCCGTACGGGTTACAGCTGGCTCGGACCATACGCCGCGACGTTACTCGATCGGGAGTATGGCGCCTGGCAGGCCAGGCTGCGCCAGGCCAAAAGTGGCTTTACCAGTTATGATGTCCTCGCTGGTTGACGACGAGGCGTTACGGCTTGGCAACGCGTGATGGCGCATGGAAGTTGTTGATTCTGCCAAGAAGAGTGGTTATACCAATAGCTCCCGTCGGATCCACCCGCGGGAGGGAGCCGACGTGATGACCCGACACCGGTCGACCCGGCGGCCTGTCCTGTTCCTGCTGATTGCGGGCCTCGCCGCCGGATGCGGCCATTCGCCGACGCCCGCGCCCGAGCGGGACTGGCGCGAGACGGGTCGAAGCGATCCGGCATTTCCCGCGCCCTCCCTGGCGCCCGGCGTCGACTACCGCGTGCCCGCCGAAGCCGACATCAGACAGGCGCTCGATCGCGTGCGCGGGCATTTCGAGCGGTCCACGCCGTACCGCCTGGTCGACACGGCCACGGGCAAGCTCGTGGCTGAACCGGCCGCACCGTCGAAGACGGTCGGCATCGACCTCGGCCCCGGAGAGTTCAACGACTGGACGTATTCGATGGGCGTCGTGATTGCGGGCATGCTGCTCGCGACCGACGCGACTGGAGACGCGTCGTTTCAGCAGTACGCGATCAAGAACTTCGATTTCATCTTCGATCACCTCGATTACTTCCGTCAGCAGGCGAAGGAGTTCGGGCCGCAGCCCTACGGCTACCGCCGCCTCCTCGACATGCGCGAGCTCGACGACTGCGGTGCGATTGGAGCCGCGCTCATCAAGGCCTGGCACAAGAAGCCGGACCCGCGGTACCGCGCAACGATCGACGTGGTCGCCGACTTCATCTCGCACAAGATGACGCGCCTGCCCGACGGCACGCTCGCACGCCGCCGGCCGCAATGGCCGACCGTCTGGTCCGACGACGCGTACATGAGCATTCCGTTCCTCGCGCAGATGGGCGCCCTGACTGGCGATAGGCAGTACTTCGATGACGCCACGCGCCAGGCCCTGCAGTTCAGCCAGCACTTGATGGACCCGGCGACCGGGCTGTTCGACCACGCGTGGTTCGGGAACGCCGGAGACGTTGACCCCGCGTTTCACTGGGCCCGCGGCGACGCGTGGGTCGTCATGGCGCTCGCCGAGTTGCTGTCGGTGTTGCCCGAGACGCACCCGGACCGCCTCAAGATTCTCGACCTGTTTCGTCGAACGATCCGCGGCCACGTGGCCTTCCAGAGCAACACCGGCTTCTGGCATCAGCTGGTCGATCGCCCGGACAGCTATCTCGAGACGTCGGCCACGGCGATGTATGCGTTTGCGATCGCGCGCGGGGTGAACCGCGACTGGCTTCCGCCGATCTACGCGCCGATCGCGCAGGCCGGCTGGCAGGCGGTGGCGCAGCGCATTCGCGCCGACGGCCAGGTCGAAGGCATTTGCTACGCCACGACGGCGGCGTACGACGCGCTCTACTACTACAACCGGCCGACGCGTCTCGACGCCATGCAGGGCTATGGTCCCGTGCTGATGGCCGGCGCCGAGATGATAACGATGCTGCGCTCGTTTGACATCGATCACACCCTCAACACGTTTCACTACCGTCCCAAAGACGCGCCCAAGACTCCTGGAGGTCAGCCGTGACCCGCTCGACTCTTCGCCTGTTGGTCGTCGCCGCGATGGCCGTGCTTGCCGCGGCTCTCGCGCACCCGATCGCCCGCGCGCAACAAGCGCCGGCCGCGTCGCGCGGCGCGACGGTGTCGGTGACCAACGCGCTGGCGATCGCCCGGCCCGCCGAGACGATCGAACTCGCGGTCGCCGACCTGCAGCACCTCCTGACGTTTGACGATGTCCGGAAAATTCACGTGCGCGACGACGCGTCGGGCCGCGATCTGCTGACGCAAGCTGTCGACCTGAACGACGACGGCACGTTCGAACAGTTGATCTTCCAAGCCGACCTGGCCGCGAGCGCCACGAAGACGTTTTCGCTGGGCGTCGGCGATCGGCACATTCCGACGCGCGACGAGTTTCGTGCCTACGGACGATTCGTCCGCGAACGCCGTGACGACTACGCCTGGGAAAACGACGTCGTTGCCCACCGGATGTACGGCGCCGCGCTCGAGACCTGGGCGCAGGAACCGCTCACGAGCAGCGCGGTCGACGTCTGGGTCAAGCGCACCCATCGGTTGATCATCAACGACTGGTACATGATCGACGACTACCATCGCGACAGCGGAGAGGGCGCCGATTTGTACTCGTCGGGAAACTCGCGCGGCTGCGGCGGCAATGCGATTTGGGCAGATGGGAAGCTGTATCCGTCAGCCAACTTTCGTGAAACGCGGTCGCTCGCGAATGGTCCGATCCGGGTCATGTTCGAATTGACTTATGACGGATGGAGCGCCGCTGGCCAGCGCGTCGCCGAGATGAAGCGGGTCACGCTCGACGCCGGGCAGCACCTGAACCGGTTCGAGAGCTTTTACCGGCTGCCATCGCCGCGACCTCTGCAACAGGCAGCGGGAATCCGGGCGAATGCCGGCGCGGACGTCGCCGAGCGGCGCGATCTCGGCGTGCTCCGAACCTGGGAAGCGTTCAAGGGCGATGACGGACATCTCGGTTGCGGCATCATCGTCGACCCGCATGACCTCGTCGACATGCCGCGCGCCGAGAACAACTTCCTGGTTGTCACGCGCGTGCCGGGCGGCACACCCGCCGTGTATTGGGCAGGGACGGCATGGGACAAGGGCGGAGAGATCACCACGGCGGCTGCGTGGGATCAGTACCTGAACGGCTGGGCCGCGCGGTTGCGGACGCCGGTGACCGTCAAGATCGCGGCGAAATAGACGTCGGGGGCGAGGGCAGAGCACATGGCTGACGGCAGTACCGAACACGTGGTGGCGCACGTTCGCGGCCTCATCGAGCGCGGCGCGTTACGCCCGGGCGATCGTCTGCCGGCCGAGCGCGACCTGGCACTGCAGATCGGCGTGAGCCGGCCGACGGTGCGCGCCGGCCTGCGCGCTCTGGCGGCCATGGGCGTCGTGCAGTCGCGACACGGATCGGGGACCTACATCCCCGAAGGGCCGCCCACGCTCGGATCCGAGCCGCTCAGCTTTCTCGCGGCCCTGCATGGCTTCACGCGTGAAGAGATGTACGAGGCGCGCCGCATTCTCGAAGTCGGCGCGGCCGGTCTCGCCGCGGAACGCGCGACGCCCGAGCAGCTCGCGTCGCTTGCCGAGGAGGTCGCGAGTCTGTTCGCGACGATGGGCGATCCGCAGCGGTTCCTGGTGCACGACATCACTTTTCATCGCACGCTCGCGGCGGCGTCCGGGAATCCGATCGTTGCGTCGATCGTCGAGATGGTGTCGGCCCTCTACTACGAACGGCGCCGGCAAACGGCGGTCCGCGCGTCTGATCGCGATCTCCGCGATGCGGCCGAGATGCACCGGCGAATCTATCAGGCGGTGCGATCTCGCGACGCCGATGCCGCGCGCAAGGCGATGCAGGAACACCTGCAGAAAGCCAGCTCTTACCAGGCGCAGGAGCCCACCGACAGCCCTGCCGCGGCGCGGGCCGCCGAGGCCGCGGGGCGCCGATCCGCCGCGAAGCGTCCCGCCGCCAGCCGCCGCTCGCGGAACGCGCACTGATGAGCGCGTCTCTGTTCGACTTGTCGGGCCAGACGGCGGTGGTGATTGGCGGCACGACGGGGATCGGCCGCGCGCTGTCGCTTGGCTTGGCTGACGCCGGCGCGAATGTCGTGGCGTCCGGCCGGCGCGAGGCGCAGGTGTCGGAAGCGGCCGCCGCGATCGAAGCGCGTGGCCGCCGTACGCTGCGCATGACGTGTGATGCGGCCGACTCGGCTTCGCTCAGTCGCTTGCGTGACGCCTGCCTCGGCGATTTTGGCGCCGTGGATATCGTCGTCGCCGCCGCCGGCATGACGCGACGGGTCGCGACGACGGAGATGACCGACGCCCAATGGCACGAAATCCTGACGACCAATCTCACAGGGACGCTGCACACCTGCCAGGTGTTTGGCGCACCGATGCTCGCCCGCGGACGTGGACGGGTGATCACGGTGGCGTCGCTCGCCTCGTTCGTGGGACTGATGGAGGTCGCCGCCTACACGGCGAGTAAGGCCGGCGTGGCCGGATTGACCCGCGCGCTCGCGGTTGAATGGGCGTCGCGAGGCGTGACGGTGAACGCGCTTGCGCCCGGCGTATTTCGCACGGATCTCAACCGCGCGTTGCTCGATTCGCCACGCGGTCAGGAGTTCCTGATGCGCACGCCGATGCGCCGCTTCGGTCGCGTGGAAGAACTCGTCGGCGCGACGGTATTTCTCGCGTCCGAGGCGGCGACCTTCGTCACCGGGCAGATGATCGTCGTCGATGGTGGCTTCCTCGCGAGTGGGGTCAATCAGTGAAGACCGCGCTCGTCGTCAGCGACCGCGACAACGTCGCGACGGCGCTCGAGTTACTCGAAGCCGGCCGGTCCATCGTCGCCGGCGGGCGGCCGATCGTCGTCCGCGAGTTGATTCCACCCGGGCACAAGATCGCGCTTGTCGACATCGCGTCGGGCAGTCCGGTGATCAAGTACGGCAGTCCCATCGGGACGGCGACCACGCCGATTGCCGCCGGTGCTCACGTTCACACGCACAACGTTTCGAGTTCGCGCGGACGCGGCGATCTGAACGTCGCTCGCGTGCCGCCCGAGCCCGGCGTGCGTCTGGCTGAGCCGCCGGACGAACGGAGCGGTCCTGCCGGTTCGGAGGCCTTGGATGAATGAACGGCCGGGATTTTGGGGATATCGGCGTCCGGACGGGCGCGTCGGCGTGCGCAATTACGTGCTGGTCGTGCCGACCGTGATCTGTGCGTCGGTCGTGTGCGAGCGCATCGCGGCAGCGTTGCCCGGGGTCGCGGTTCCGCTCCCGCACCTGGCCGGCTGCGGCCAACTCGGTCCCGACATGCACACGACGCACGAGACGCTGGCGGCGTACTGCCAGCATCCGAATGTGGGCGCGGTGTTGGTGGTCGCGCTGGGCTGTGAGCAGGTGGTCGCGCAGACGCTGGCGGAATCGGCCAGGCGCGCCGGCAAGCCGACACAGATCGTGACGATCCAGGGTGAGGGCGGCACGCTGCGGACGATTGGCAAGGGCCGTCAGATCGCGGAGGCGCTGGCCGCCGATCTTGCGCCGGCCGCGCGCGAGTGGTGCGACATCGACACGCTCATCCTGTCGTTGAAGTGCGGCGGGTCGGACTACACCTCTGGCCTCGCGTCCAACCCGGCGCTCGGCCGCGTGGCCGATCGGCTCGTCGCCCTGGGCGGAGCGGCCGTGCTCGGTGAAATTGCGGAAATCATGGGCGCGGAGCATCTGCTGGCCGCCCGCGCGACACGTCCCGATGTTGGGCGCAAGCTGCTTCGCGTGATCGACCGCGTCGAGGCAGAGGCGATGGCGCTTGGGCTGGACATTCGCGGCACGCAGCCTTCGCCTGGCAACATCCGTGGCGGATTGACGACCATCGAGGAGAAGTCCCTTGGCGCGACAGAAAAAGGCGGCGAACACTCGCCACTCGTCGACGTCGTGCCGTACGCGGGACGCGTGACCAAGCCGGGCCTCACGGTCATGGACACGCCGGGTCTCGATGTCGAGTCGGTGACCGGCATGGTCGCGGGCGGCGCGCAGGTCGTGGTCTTCACGACCGGCCTCGGCACGCCGACAGGTAATCCCGTGGCGCCCGTGATCAAGATCACCGGCAACGCGCGGACAGCGCTGCAGATGTCGGACAACATCGACCTGGACGTCAGCGGTGTCATCGCGGATACGGAGACTCTTGATGACGCCGCCGGGCGGCTGTTCGCGGAGGTGCTCGCGGTGGCGGCGGGCAAGCTGACGGCGGCCGAAGGCCTCGGACATCGCGAGTTCGCGATCCATCGCCGAAACCCGACGATCTGAGCCGCTGCTCCCACAACTTCCATGGCCAATCCTGTACCGCGCGCGGGCTACCTGCGCTGGGCGATCTGCGCGCTGCTGTTTCTCGCTGCGACGATCAACTACCTCGATCGGCAGGTGATCGGCATTCTCAAGACGACCCTGCAGCACGACTTCGGCTGGTCGGAAGTGGACTACGGTGACATCATCTTCGCGTTCCAGCTCGCCTATGCGATCGGGTTTGTCGTCGCGGGGCGCGTAATCGACAGGATCGGCACGCGAGTGGGCTTCGCACTGGCGATCACGTTCTGGAGCGTTGCCGCGGTCGGGCACGCCGAAGCGCCGCTCGTCGGTCCGGCGGTGGCGCGAGTGCTCGCGTTTTTTGGATTGGGTTACTCGACGTCGGTCGCGGGCTTCATGGCGATGCGTGCGCTGCTGGGTCTGGGCGAGTCCGGCAACTTTCCGTCGTCGATCAAGACCGTCGCGGAGTGGTTCCCGGCCAAGGAGCGCGCGCTCGCGACGGGAGTGTTCAACTCAGGCACGAATGTCGGCGCGCTCGCGACGCCGCTCGCCGTGCCCTGGCTCACGCTGCGGTATGGCTGGGCAATGGCGTTCGTCGCGACCGGCGCGCTCGGATTCGCCTGGTTGGTCGCGTGGCTGGCTTTCTACCAGCGTCCCGAGCGTCACCCACGGCTCAGCGCCGCCGAACTTGCGTACATCCGCAGCGATCCGGCCGAGCCCGTGACCGCCGTGCCGTGGCGACAGATCTTGCCGCATCGCCAGACGTGGGCGTTCGCCCTCGGCAAGTTTCTAACGGACCCGATCTGGTGGCTCTACCTGTTCTGGATTCCGGATTTTCTGAATCGCAACTACGGCCTCGATCTGACGTCGGTCGGCCTGCCGCTGGTCGTCATCTACCTCGCGGCGGATGTCGGCAGCATCGGCGGCGGCTGGCTGTCGTCGACGCTAATTTCGAAAGGGTGGACGGTCAATCGCGCGCGCAAGACGGCGATGCTCGTGTGCGCTCTCGCCGTTGTGCCGATCGTGATCGCGTCGACCACCTCCAGCCTGTGGCTGGCCGTCTCGCTCGTCAGTCTGGCGGCGGCGGCGCATCAGGGCTGGTCGGCAAATCTTTTTACCCTGGCCTCGGACACGTTTCCACGGCATGCGATCGGTTCGGTCGTGGGCTTTGGCGGCATGATGGGCGCGATTGGCGGAATGCTGATCGCCAAGATCACGGGGTATGTGCTCCAGGCCACCGGTAGTTACGTGCCCGTCTTCATCGTCGCCGGCTGCGCTTATCTCGTCGCGCTTGGCGTGATTCATCTGCTCGCGCCCAGGCTCGAGCCAGTGAAGCTCCATCCCTCCCGATAATCGCCGACGCAGCCGACCTTCGCGATGTTCTGCGAGATCTCCTGCATCTCCTCGTTCAGCGCGTAGTATGGAGCCTCGCCGGGAGGCGATCTGTGACCAACGAGCGCGCATCATGAAATCCGACCGGACACGGCACCTCGAGCGGCACCACGGCGATCGGATCAGCTGGCTTCGCGCCGCCGTCCTCGGCGCCGACGACGGCATCGTCTCGACAGGGAGCTTGGTGGTCGGCGTCGCGGCCGCGGAGGCGAGCCGAAGCAATGTACTGTTGGCCGGCGTCGCCGGTCTCGTCGCCGGCGCGCTCTCGATGGCGGCCGGCGAGTACGTCTCGGTCAGCTCGCAAGCCGACGCCGAGCGCGCCGATCTGGAACGCGAGCGCGGGGAACTCGCGGACATGCCGGAGGCTGAGGAGGATGAGCTCACGGGCATCTACGCGGACCGCGGGCTCGACGTCGAACTCGCGCGGCGCGTCGCGCAGCAGCTCATGGCGCACGACGCGCTTGGGGCGCACGCGCGAGACGAGCTGGGGATCTCCACTGACTTCCAGGTACGTCCACTTCAAGCGGCGGGGGCATCCGCGGCGGCGTTCGCCATGGGCGCGGCGGTACCGCTCGGCGTCGTCGGCCTGGCGCCGGACCGGTGGATCGCTCCACTCGTCGCGATCACTTGCGTGGGCTGCCTCGCCGTGCTTGGCGCGCTGGCCGCCCGCGCCGGCGGTGCGCGTGCGATCGTGGGCGCGGTCCGTGTCACGTTCTGGGGCGCGCTGGCGCTCGCGACCACCGCGGCAGTCGGTGCTCTGTTTGGCGGCCGGGTATGAACGACCGATGCCGCGCGAGCAGCGATCGTGTGAGCTATCGCTATCGCATGACCGCGCTCATCGCCGGTCCCGCGTAGCCGGTCATCTCAAGGTACCCCCGCCCAGTGAGCGGCGTCGCGCCGGACCGACTCCGCACATCCGTTGCGCCTTCCCAGTACGTGACGCCGGTCGACCGATCGGTCGACAGTTCCTGATTGTCGAGCGCGGCGGTAACCTCGAGATCGAGGGCCGCGCTCGGCACGCGGACGATCCACGTGACCGGATAGTGCGCGCCGCTCACGCGTGACGTCCAGACGCGTCCAGGTTCGAGTGAAAAACCGGATCGGACATCGATCGCGTGCGTTCGGCCGTCACGCTCCACGAGCGTGCCGCTCGAGTGCGGATCGATCGATCCGTCCGAACGCCGCAGTTCGAAGATCATCAGGTCGCGGCCGTCGCTGAGCTGAATCGAGAACCAATCCCAGCCGACTTGCCCGGCCTCGAGGAAGTTCGTTCCGAACTCGTGGTCCATCCAGCTCTCGCCGGCAACCTCGATCGGCTGCCGATTGACGACGACCGTGCCTCGTGTCGGCATGCGCGTGAGCGAGTAGTAGTACGACGCGTTGCCGGCCGCCGCGCCTTTCTGGCTGTAGCCGGCCAGCCCGTTGAGCGCGGGCGGACGCGTTTCGTCCAGATGCAGATCGATGCCGAACTCTCTGGACGCCGCGACGAGGTGATGCCGACTGCCGTCGAGATCGACGCGCCAGTCCTCGTTCCAGACTTGATAGCGATCCGTCGACGCGCCGGCCCAGCCCGGACCTGCGCGATTCATCCGGTCGGTGAATCGATACTGCTGGCCATTGACGTCAGTGAGTGCCAGATGCGCCATGTACAGATCGCGCACGGCCCAGCGCGAGGGATTCACCGGTGCTGGATCGACGCCGACGCGAAAGAACGTCAACTGATAGCCGAACCGCCGGTGGTCCGACGCGTCGAGGTTGCCGGTGTAGTACCACCACTCGAGCTTGTAGTCCGGATGGCTCGAATGGTCGGCGGGCAGGACGATCGCTCGCCCGGGAGTCGCGGACGTCCAGGCCCGCGGCGGCGCCGGCAGCGCCAGCGTCAGAAGTCCAGCGACGACGAGTGCCGCGCGTCCGATCATTCGGCGGTCCTGCTGTGAAGTTGCGCCGCGCGTCGTGCCGGATACAGCGCGGCCAGCACTGTTGCGGCCACCACGGCGACCGACGACTGCACGAGAAACGGCAACGGGAGGTGAAACTGAATCGTCCACCCGAAACTCTGAACGTTGATGACCTTGATGAGCAGCACGGACAGGGCGACGCCGACGCCGATGCCGATCGTCTGGCTGACCGCGCCCAAGACCACGGCCTCCGCGACGACGATCCGCCGGACCTGGCGGCGCTCGGCACCAACGAGCCGAAGCATCGTGAACTCC
This sequence comes from uncultured Acidobacteriota bacterium, assembly GCA_963704575.1. Lineage (GTDB taxonomy): Bacteria > Acidobacteriota > Vicinamibacteria > Vicinamibacterales > SCN-69-37 > DATEGZ01. The sequence goes on from OY969918.1 coordinate 259,518, forward strand.
TGCTCGCGCTCGAGGATGAGCGTCAGCAGCGTGCCCGAGACTCCAAGCATGGCGACGATGATCGCGACGAGCTCGAGCGCGTACGTAATCGCGAACGTGCTGTCGAAAATTCGTAGAATCTCGTCGTGGAGCGATCGATTCGTGTTGATGAAAATCTGCCGTGTCGCGCCGGCCGCGCCGAGGATCCGATCGCGCGCCACGTCGGGCTCCACGCCTGATGGCAGGTACACGCTGATGCCGTTCGGCGGCCGATCGCCGAAGTGCCTTGCGAACGTCGCGCGGTCCATCAGCAACACACCGCGATCGCTCGAGTAGTCGTAATAAATGGCCGCGATCCTGAACGCCACCGGCCCGGCGGCCGCGGTGATCGGCACCAGGTCGCCGATCTTCACGCCCTGCTTCAGGACAAACGCCTCGGACGCGGCGACGGCGTCCGCGCCGATCGCACCGCGAAGGGCCGCCTGCCCGTCCGCTGGCGCCTTGAACAGCAGTCCGCCGCGCGCGAGGACGACGGTGAAATCGCGCGAGACGACTCGGACCCGCGTGTCCGCGAACGGCAGCTCCGCAAATCGCACTTCGTCGAGCAGGCCGCCGGGCGAGGCGGAACGAATCGCGTCGACCGTGTCTTGCGACAGGGTCTCGCGCTCGCTCACGCCCCGCCCGTCCCCGGGACTGACGTACAGATCGGCACGCAGTGATTGATCGATCCAGTACCGGACCGTGTCTCGAAAACTGCCGATCATGATCGCGATGGCGACCATCATCGAGAGGCTGACCGCGAGCGCGGCGACAGAAATCGACAGGCGCGGGATCGCCGCGAGCAAATTCTTGAACGCGAGCCATGATTCGACGCGGACCCGTCCCCGCAGCGCGCCGATGGCCGTCCGGACCGCCGCTGACAGCACGAACGGCACGAGGCACGACGCGCCGAAGATGATGGCCGCCGCCGACGCATAGCCGAATAGGGGCAGGCCGTGCACGGGGCCCAGCGTCGCCAGAAACACGCCAACGCCGAGCAAGAGCGTCGCGACGATCCCCGAAACCCACGGCGTCCGTCCGCGCGCGGCGATCCCGTCACCGTCACGAATCGCGGTAACGGGAGCGACGCGCGAGGCTTCCTGCGCCGGCACCAGCGCCGCGAGCAGTGAGAGCGGCACGCCGCTCGTGAATGCGATGACGACGTGACGCCACGTGAGTGCGGGCGGGGCGGCCGCCGTCGCGACATACAACGTCGACACCGTCGTCGCCGTCAGCCGTACAGTCAGGTCGGCAAGAAAGCGCCCAATTGCGACGCCGCAGGCGCAGCCGGCGAGCGCCACCAGGGCGGCTTCGAGGAGAAACAGGTTTCGCACCTGGCCGCGCGTCACGCCAAGCGCGCGCAACGTGCCGATCTCCGTGCGCCGGACGATGACAGCCACGGAGACCGTGTTGTAAACGAGGAACAACCCAACGATGAGTGCGATCGACGACAGCGCCGTGAGATTGGCGTGGAAGGCCGCCAGCATGTGCTCGACCTGCCGGCTGCGCTGCGAAGGACGTTCGACGCCGAGTCCGGGCGGCAGCCGTGCGGCGATCGCCTGTTCCGCGTCATCAATCGAGGTGCCGTCGTCGATCCGCACTTCGAGCCGATCGATCGTGGCGCCGCGCGCGAGCACGAGTTGCGCGGCCGCGATGTCCATCAAGACGAATTGACCGTCGACCAGTCGAGCCGGGCCATCGTCTTTGAGCAGCCCGCGCACGGTAAGTGGCAGCACGCGATCACCGGCGCGGACGTCGAAGGTCGATCCAATAGCAAGGCCGTGCTTCTCGCCGAACTTCGCCGTGATGACGGCTGACGACGGATCGCGAAGCAGGTCGAGGAGCTCCTGCGGACGCGGGCGGTCGCCACGGCCTGCCCATTCGATCAGTCGGTACTCGCGAAACGGCGTGTCGCGCAGGATGTCGATTCCGAGCACGCGCAGGCGGCCGGCGGCATGACCGTGGTCGAGGTATTCGACGCTGCCGTCGATCACCGGCGCGACGTCGCCGAACGCGCGCAACCACACGAGGGACGGGAGCAACGTCTCGTCGACGGCGCCGCCCGGATTCACGATCTCGACCGACGCCTTTCCCGAGACGGTGTTGAGCGCCGTCTCGAAGCCGGCGAGGGAGCTCGCGTTGGTCAGCTGAATCGCGACGATCACCGCGACGCCGAGCGCCACGCCGAGCGTCGTCATGACCGAGCGCAGCGGCTCGCGGATCAGGCGGCGAACGATGAACCAGTTAAACAGACGCATCGACGAGGCCGGCGAGGAGCAGTCGTCCGTCGCGCATCGTCAGCACTCGCGACGCGGCGGCGGCGATGTCGGCGGCGTGCGTGGCGAGGAGCAGTGTTACGCCGAGGTCGCGATTGAGTTCGGCCAGCAGCGCGAGAACGCGGCGGCCATTGTCGGAGTCGAGGTTGCCGGTCGGTTCGTCGGCGATGATCAGGGTGGGGCGGTGGACCAGCGCGCGCGCGATGGCGGCGCGCTGCATCTCGCCGCCGGAGACCTGTTGGGGATAGTGATCCCGTCTTGCGGTCAGTCCCACGCGATCGAGGACATCGCGCGCGACCGAGTCGGCGACCGCAGCCGCATTGCCGTTGAGCATCAGCGGCAACGCGACGTTTTCGAGCAACGTCAGCGTCGGCAGCAGATTGAAGAACTGAAAAACGAAGCCGACGTGTTTGCGCCGAACACGCGTCAGCTGGTCATCGTCGAGCATGTTGAGCGCGACGTCTCCAAGGCGAATCGTTCCACTGGTCGGGCGATCCATCGCACCGCACAGATGAAGCAGCGTGGATTTGCCGCAGCCGGAGGGGCCGACGAGCGCGACGAACTCACCGCGCTCAATCGAGAGCGACACACCGGCGACCGCGGTGACCGGCCGTTCGCCGCCTGCAAACGTTCTCGACACGTCGTCGGCGACTAGCAACGGCATGCGGGGAGGCGAGACGACGAGAGTGGGCCCACCCTGTCCATCATGACGCAGAGTGAGGCCGAGCCGAATTCAGTAGCCGATGCCGTCCGCGCGGGCTTCGGCTTTTCCGCGGTGATGGCGAAACAGCCAGCCTGCATAGGCCACGGCCAGCAGAAAGCCTGGTGCCGCCCAGTACAACGCAATTTCGAGCGAGGCCGGGTTCGCCGCGGAGTTGAAGGCGGTCAGCGACAACGCGGGATCGGTGGCTGACTTCAGCATCGTGGGAAAGATCGTTGCGGCAGTCGCGGCGAGGAGCCCGAGCAGAAACGCCGCCGACCCGAGAAACGCCATCAGATCGCGCCCGGCGCGTCTCGCCACGACGCTCGTCACGATGCCGCCCGCGGCGACGAGGGTGCCGAGCCACGCGAGCGGCCGGCTTGCGAGATTCGTGAAGACGTCCGGTGCAACGCTCAGTGTCGCGCCGGTGGCAACGATCCAGAGGGCGATCACACCAAGGAACAGACGTCGAGCCCAGAACACGCTTCGCGTCCGGACATCGCCTTCGGCCTTCCACGCCAGAAAAAGCGCGCCGTGATGCATCAGCGCCACGAGCGCGAAGACCGCGGAGAGGAGGGTGTACCAATCCAGGATGCCGAGCGGGCCGGTGGTCCTGAATGAGTCGTAGAAGGGCAGCGCGAACCACCCGTGCGCGTCGAGAGGCAGACCGCGCAGGAGATTGCCGAGTGCCGCACCAAAGAGCACCGGTGCGAGCGTCGACGCGAACCCGAACGTCGCGTCCCAGAAGCTACGCCACATCCCGTCGCCGAGATGCGAGCGGAATTCGATCGCGATGCCCCGCAGGATGAGTACCCACAAAATGAGCATGATCGCGAGGTAGAACCCGGACAGGCCGGACGCGAGCACCTTCGGAAACGCAAGGAACAGCACGCCGCCCGCGGCAAGCAGCCAGACCTCGTTGCCGTCCCAGAACGGACCGATCGCGGCCAGCACCTGGCGCCGCTCCATGTCGTTCCTGGCGACGAACAAATGGAGAGCGCCCGCGCCGAAGTCAAACCCGTCCATCACGACGTAGATAGCAATGACGACCGACGCGATCCAGAACCAGAGCGTCTCCATGTCGCCTATTCCTCCGCCGCCGCGTTCGCCGCCGTGCCGTGCGCGATTTCGCGCAGCACGAGCATGACGAACAGCAGGCCCAGCACGAGGTACAGCCCGGCGAAGCCGAGCGTCGTGAAGACCGTCGAGCCGCCGTGCACGGTCGGCGATCCGCCGTCGGCCGTGCGCATCAGGCCGTAGACGAGCCATGGCTGGCGGCCCAGTTCGGCGGTCAGCCAGCCGGCCGTGTTCGCGATGAACGGAAATGGGAAGGCGAGGCCGATCATCCACAGCAGCCAGCGGCTCGTCGCGAGCTTGCCGCGGACGAGCTGGATCGCCGCGAGCCCCATCAGCGCGATGAACATCGTGCCCAGGCCGACCATGATGTGAAAGCTGTAGTAGAGCAGCTCGATGTTGCCCGGCCAGTCGTTTTCCGGAAACGCGTCCAGGCCCTTCACGTGCGCGGACAAATCGCCGTACGCGATGTACGACAGCAACGCGGGAAGTACCAAGGGGTTGTCGAGCTTGCGTTCCGCGACGTTCGGCTGGCCGATCACGGCGAGTGGGGCGCGCGACCCGCTCACGAAGTGTCCTTCCATGGCGGCGAGCGTGGCCGGTTGATGGTCGGCGATCATCCGGCCTTGCAGGTGCCCCGTCGGCATCGCGGAAAGGAACGAGGCGACGAGACCGACGCTGACGCCCGTCGCGAGCGACACGCGCGCAGCGTCGCGGTGTTCACCGCGCAGCGTCCAATACGCGCCGACGGCTGCCATCGCGAACGCACCGGTCGTGGCCGCGCCTGTCATCGTGTGCGCGAATTGGACGATCGCCCATCCGTTGAAGAGGAACGCGCCAAGGTCGGCCAGCTGAAAGGTCTGATCTGGTCCAATCAGATGGCCGACGGGATACTGCATGAACGAATTGGTGGCGACGATGAAATAGCCAGAGAGCCAGCTGCCGACCCACAAGACAACTGCGGCGAAAAAGTGCTGGCGTTCGCTGAGCCGGTGCTCACCGCGGACGAGCAGGGCGAGAAAGCTCGACTCGAGGAAGAACGCGAAGACGCCTTCCATCGCGAGCGTCTGGCCGATCACCGCGCCGGTCTTCGCCGAGAACTGCGCCCAGTTCGTGCCGAACTGAAACTCGAGCGGAATGCCGGTGACCACGCCAACCGCGAACGACAGACCGAAGATGCGGATCCAGAACGAGGCAGCGTCACGCCACTCGGGGCGTCCGGTGCGAAGACCGATCGCCTTGAGCACGACGATGAGAAACGCCAGCCCCATGCTGAGCTGAGGAAAGAGGTAGTGATAGGTGACGGTGAAGCCGAACTGCAGGCGATGCCAAAACAGAGGATCGGAGGTGGGATTCATGCGCGCGTCGCGTCCGATGACGATACACCCGAGAGGAGATGTCTCCACACCAACCACGCCATCGTCGCGATCATGCCCGTCCAGTCCAAGCCGCGAACGACCGCGGCGGTCGTCTCGCCGCGCCGGATGAAGACGATCGTGCAGGCGATTGGCACCAGCAACTGCCCGAGCGTGCCGCCAAGAATCTGCGTGTAGTAGCCCGCCCAGCTAAAGAGCACGTGCCCGGCCTCGTGGAACATCAGGTTCGCGTTGTCGACGAAGAGGAATCCCGTCGTGTTGGCGGCGGCGTAGAGAAGAAACACCGCATAGCCCAGAATCCAGCCGACGAGGGCGGTGCGCGAGACCGGACCCAGGCTATTCCGGTTCGTTGAGCTCGACAAGGTGCGGTAGATAGTAGCCGTAGGGAGGAGAGTGTAGCGCCGAACCCCACTCGGACTATCCTCAGAGGCCAGACACCCCCATGCACGATTCCGACCGGCACGCCGACATCGCCTCCGCCGCGGCCCACTTGAAAGAAATCCTGGGCCCGCGTGCGCAGACCTCCGCCGCGGCGCGCGAGCAGCACAGTCACGGCGAGTCGTACCACCCGCCGGCGGCACCGGACATCGTCTGTTTCCCGCAGACGACGGACGAGGTCGTCGCCATCGTGCACGCGAGCGCGCGCTTCGGCCTGCCGGTCGTGCCGTTCGGGGCCGGATCGTCGCTCGAGGGACACGTGCACGCGATCCGCGGCGGGATCTGCATCGATCTTCGTCAGATGAATCGCATCATGCGCGTGAGTGCCGAGGACCTCGACGCGACCGTCGAGGCTGGTGTTACGCGAAAGCAACTCGCAAAGGCGCTTGCGAACACGGGCTTGATGTTCCCTGTCGATCCGGGCGCCGACGCGACGATTGGCGGTATGGCGGCGACGCGAGCTTCGGGGACGACCACGGTGCGATACGGATCGATGCGCGACAACGTGCTGTCGGTGACGGCGGTGCTCGCCGACGGGCGGGTGATCACGACGGCCTCACGCGCGCGCAAGTCGGCGGCCGGCTACGATCTGACGCGCCTCTTCGTCGGGTCGGAGGGCACGCTCGGCGTGATGACCGAGGTCACGCTCCGGCTCCATCCGGTGCCCGAGGCCGTTTCCGCGGCGACCTGCTCGTTCGACTCGATCGCGGGCGCGGTCGAGACCGTCATCGCGACGATTCAGCTTGGCCTGCGCGTCGCGCGCATGGAGCTCATCGACGAGCAGCAAATCGACGCGATCAACCGGTACTCGAAGACATCCTATCCGCTTGCCCCGACGTTGTTCTTCGAGTTCCACGGCGATCACGATCGCCATGTCGCCGAGCAGGCCGAAGCTGTGCAGGCGATCGCCGCCGAGCGGGGCGGCCACGGATTCGCGTGGGCTACGCGCCTCGAAGACCGCGAGCGTCTGTGGCGCGCGCGGCACGACGCGCTCTATGCCGCGACCGCTCTGCGTCCGGGATCGCGCGCCTGGACGACGGATGTCTGCGTGCCGGTCTCGCGGCTCGCGGACTGCGTCATCGAGACGAAGGCGGACCATGCGGGCGCGCCGTTTCCGGTCTGTCTCGTCGGGCACGCCGGCGACGGCAACTTTCACTTGCTCTACGTGCTTGATCCGGAAAGTCAGGATGAGCTTGCGGCGGCGCGCCGGCTCAACGATCGGCTCGTCGCTCGCGCGCTCGACATGGGCGGCACGTCCACGGGCGAGCACGGCATCGGCTACGGGAAGATGAAGTTCCTCGAGGCCGAGCACGGGGCGGGTGTGGACGTCATGCGCGCCATCAAGCGCGCGCTCGATCCGGACAATCGCATGAATCCCGGGAAGGTCGTCGAGATCTAGGGCCCGCATCGGCCCATCGTGACGGTTGTGCGATGTTGAACAGCCTTGGTCCGTTCGACAGAGGAGAATTCAACAGACGACCGCTCTTTTGACATGCGGGGCAGGCGAACAATGTCCAGAACTCGCCGCTTTCTCTTCTTCGTTCTCCTCGTTCTTGTCGGAATCTGTGTGCTCTCCACGCTCGCCGCGGCCCATCCGGGTTCCGGCATCGTCATCGATCGGCTTGGCCAGGTCTACTTTGTCGACATGGTTTCAGGCGTGTGGAAAGTGGATGTGCACGGTGCACTGAGCCACTTGCCTGGTCCGGGGTTTCACTGGATGACGCTGGATGCAGACAACCAGTTCGGTGCAGTGCGGCTGCCTTCTGGTGCGGGAGGAGACGTCGTCCGCCTTGGCACCAACCCCGTGCTGCTGCTCGCCAGCAGTTTTCCTGTTGCGATGGGGCGGGATGGGAATCTGTATTACCCCACTCATGGCACCGGCACGCCGAATCCTCTGCAGATGATGAAATTGGTTCCGTCAGGACAAACATCGAGCATGGCCAGTCTTCCGTCGACTACGGCCCGGGTGCCGATACGCGACTTGAACGGCCTCGCCGCGGGACGGGATGGCTCCCTCTACTACACGGAAAACGATGCCATCCGTCGAATCACCACAGACGGGCGCGTCTTGACTGTGGTGGAAAACATTCATCTCGGCCGTTGTGCCTCGATTTCACAGGGCGACACAGGCCCGCTACTCCGGGGCCTCGCAGTCGACGAGGTCGGCACGATCTATGTTGCCGCGACCGGATGTGGCAGTGTGCTCGAGATCACATCTGCCGGCAGGCTGACCATTCTGTTCGAGCTTCCTGACCCGTGGTCGCCAACCGGGATCGCTCTGTTCGGCAAGGACGTTTACGTCCTTGAATTCCTGCATCGGGATTCCGACGATCGCAGTGAGATGTTGCCTCGGGTCAGAAAAATCGCCCCGGACGGAACGAGCATCATCATTGCGACCGTGACACACCACTCCGTCGTATCCTGAGGCAATACGGACCAATCTTCGGATTCACCCTGCATTGGAGTGGAAAGTGACCAAGCAACTGACCTCGAGACGCTCCGGAACGATGCTCATGCTCGCTGGCGCACTGCTGGCGCTGTCTGTTATGCCAAGGGCGCAGACGCCCGCGCCGACGCCAAGTTCACAGGACCGCGTGGCGGCCCTCAAGAAGTCGATCCAGGACGGCCAGGTGAGCCTTCGTAAATACCAGTGGATCGAGACCACGGTCATTAGTCTCAAGGGCGAAGAGAAGTCGCGCAAGCAGCAGACGTGCTACTACGGCGCGGACGGCAAGATGGAAAAGGTCCCAATCGTGCCGGCGCCGCCCGCGCCGCCGCCTCCGCCCCCGCCATCGGGGCGTGGCAGCCGGCTGAAAGAGAAGGTCGTCGAGAACAAAAAAGACGAGATGAAGGACTACATGGAGAAGGCGTCTGCGCTCATACAGCAGTACGTTCCTCCGACGCCGGAGAGAATTCAGGCGGCCAAGGACGCGGGCCGGGTGAGTGTCACGGCGCCGCAGCCCGGCAAGGCCACGATTTCCATCCGCGACTATGTGCAGGCCGGCGACAGTCTGGTCTTCGACGTGGATTCGGCGACGAGCCGTTTGCTCGGGGTGACCGTCAAGACCTATCTCGACAAGCCCGAGGACACCGTCGTGCTCGGCGTGCAATTCTCGACGCTCCCCGACGGCACGAACTACGCGTCGCAGACGACGCTCGACGCCAAGGCGAAGAACATTCGCGTGACGATTCAGAACACGGGACACCGCCCGCGATGACAGGGCCGAACTACCCGCCGCGGGTCAAGGCGTAGCGACGGACGTGCGGGATCGGGTGCTGGCCGAATCGCTCAGTAGTGCTTGACCGTGATGCTGTAGGTAATCGGCTCGGTGACCGTCGGTGCCGTCGGGTTGTCGAAGACCAGCACGCAATAGGTGCCGTTCACAAACGGCGACGTGTTCGTCGACAGCTCCGTGGCGATGGCCGCCACGGGAATGGTGAGGGCCGGCGTGCAGACACCCAGGTTCAGCGTCCCGAAACCCACGCCAATCGTGATGGTCAGCGGCGTCTGATTCGCCACCGTCGCCAGGGCGGTAACCGTGATACTCGCGTCGCTCGCGCCTCCGGCATAGTTAATGGTGAAGCCATGAGCGTCGGTTCCGAGCGGGCTCAGCGTTCCCGTGAACATGTCGCTGATGATGGTCGGCGTGGTGGGAGCCGTCGGGCTGGAGCTGCCACAGCCAGCCGCGCCAGCGATCAGGACGGGAAAGAAGGCACAAATGAGTCCGCGTCGCAGCATCGCGTGCCCAACCATGCGAAACCCAGGCCAACGTCGACGCCGCGCGGAATTGGCCCATTCTCGCGCATTCGGCGCGTTGACGCTGCGAGTGCCGCCTCGCGGGGACAGTCGGAGATCGCGTTGCCATTCTCGAGGGCAAGATCGCGATGGGAACTGGAGCGATGAGGATGAGGAAGAGGGCACGCCAGGTGAGGCTTAGTGAGAGGGCACGACGTTCACCGATCGATGAATATGTCGCCCAGGCACCTCCGGCAACCAGGCCGATCCTGCAGAAGATTCGCGCGATCGTCCGGAAAGAGGCGCCCGGAGCAGCCGAGAGGATCAGCTACCGCATGCCGGCGTTCTTCCGTGGCGGGGCCATCATCTACTTCGCGCCATTCAAGCATCACATCGGGATTTTCCCGCCCGTCAAAGGCGACGCCGCGCTGGAGAAAGCCCTCGCGAAATACAGAGGCGCGAAGGGGAACCTGCGGTTTCCGCTCGACGAGCCGATGCCGTATCCGCTCATTCGTCGCGTCGTGCGGGCGCGGCTGAAAGCGCTTCCCACGAAGCAGGTGAAGGCGGACGATCGACCAGTACAGCCTCACCGGTGACGCCGGGGTTCCTGTTTCTTCAGCCCACTCGCGAGCGGAACAGGGTCGACGCGCCGATCGGCGCAGTCGTCAAACCGGACGTCGCTAGTTGGGAAGGAGCCGCTGCCGAACGATCAAAGAACGCCCGAAGGCGCGCGCACCCATTCGCGACTCCGCGTCGGGGTCGAATGGCTTGCCGTCCGGGCATCGTGTTCCGGTGTGACCTGTATGTGACCCACAGATCGAAAACTGGTCGGGGCGACTGGATTCGAACCAGCGACCCCCTGCGCCCAAGGCAGGTGCGCTACCAGGCTGCGCTACACCCCGACCGAAGCACCATCTTAGCCTGTCAGTCTTGCCCGGTGCGTGCCCAACGCCAATCACCCAATTGAGATCCCAACCACGGCCTTGACGCGGATCAGCGCCATTTCCGCTGGAAATCGCCCCGTTCTGACCGCCACCACGCGGCATGGCTCTTGCCCCTGCTGGTCCCATGGCCATTCGTGGCAAGTCCGTACGGCGCACTGCTCCGGCCAAGCCGACCGCCGCCAGGAAGGTCGCGCCGAAACGCGGTCCGGGCGTCGAACGTCGTCAAGCGAAACGCCTCGACGTGCTGTGGCAGCTGAACGTCGAAGTGCTGTCGCACCCGATGCCCGTGAGCGCCAGCGACATCAGCTCGACCGGCTTCTCGATCGAAACCACCGCGCCGTTTCAAGACGGGGAAGTGCACGAGTTCCGCTTCACGCTCGACGGCGGCGCGTCGGCCGTGATGTTTGCCGAGAGCACCCACTGCGTTCCGAACGAACGCGTGGGCGCCCTCCAGTTCTATCTGACCGGCTTCAAGTTCGTGCAGATGGACGCGGCGACCAGACAGTCGCTCAAGACCCTCATCGCACAAATCCAGCAGTACCTCGCGCTCGCGTAGATCGCTACGACACCTTCGTGAACTCGACGCGGCGATTGTTCGCCTTGCCCTCGAGCGTCGTGTTCGCGTCGACCGGCTTGGTCGATCCGTAGCCCTTCGTCGTGAGCCGCGCGGCGTCCACGCCCTGGTCCACGATCATCTTCTTGACGGCATCGGCGCGCGCCTGCGAGAGCGCGAGGTTCTTCGCCGCGTCGCCGTCGGTGTCCGTGTGGCCTCCGATTTCGAGCTTGACGCCCGGATTGTCCTTGAGCAGCTTGACCACCTGATTGATCGCACCCATCGACTGCGGCTTGATCACCGACTGATTCACGTCGAAGCGGATGCCGTAGCTGATGAACTTGCCGTCCTTCGTGAGCTTGTCAATCAGCGTCATCCCGCCGCCCGCCGCAATGCGCACGTTCTTGAGGATCATCGGGTTGTCCTTGTCGCCGATGCCCGCGAACGACAGCGCCGTCGGCTTGATTTTCGCGTCCGGCACCACGAGCACGCGCGTCTGATCGACGTACACTTTCATCTGCCCGCCCTTGAACGCCAGCGCCGCGTGATGCCACTTGTTCTTGAACGCGTCGCTATCACCCGATCCGTTCGCGCTGAGATCGTTGTCCAACGACTCGGTTGAGACCTCGAAGCCGATATGCACGCCCTTGTCGCCGTCCTCGGTCTTCAAATACACGATGACCTGGTCGAACGCATCCGGATTGATGAAAAAATCGAACTCGACGGTGAACGAATCGGAGAGATAGTCCTGCGTCTTCATCCTGGGCGCGACCGTCGCGTAGTTCCCGTCGGTCAGTGCGAGCACCGGCTCGCCGTTCATGTGATTGACGACGCCCTGGCCCTTTTCGAGCGTCCAGTGCGCCGGAAATTCACCGTCCGTGTCGCTGCGAAAATCGTCCTCGAACAGAATCTTGTCGCCGGGAACAAAGTCGTAATTCTGATAGGACTTGAAGTCCTGGGCCATGGGCCGAGCCACGAGCGCGCCCAACATGACGGTGGCAATGACGAATCGATGCATACGGTCCTCGTGAATGAAGTAAGAGTGGTCCGGCAAGAGCGGGGCGCCGCAACCAACCTCCGATAATACAAGAAGCCCGCCATCGCACGTCTGGACGCGATTAGAATTCCGACATGCCTCGTCTGACCACCAGATTGCGCGGCGTACACGTGATCGTCGCCGGCGCAGGACTCGGCGGATTGTCTGCGGCACGATCGCTCGAGGCGATGGGCGCGCGTGTGACCGTGGTCGAAGCGCGCGACCGCGTCGGCGGGCGAGTGTGGACCATTCGCGACGGCTTCGCGCACGGTCAGCACGGCGAGGGCGGCGCTGATTTCATCGACTCGACGCAGACGTCACTGCTGTTGCTTGCGCGCGAGCTGCGCCTGCCGCTGGTTCGCGCCAACCGCCGGGGCTTCGGATTCTACGGGCGCGACGCCAGGGGCAAGCTGACCGTGCAGTCGATGGCGCGTGTGTTCGAGACGATCGGCCGCGATCTCGGCCCGTTGATTCACGCCTACGGTCTGGCCGAGCACCGCTGGACGAGTGCCGTCGCCGAGACCCTCGCGCGTCAGTCGGTCGCCGACTGGCTGAAGTCCATTCGCGCGCCCCGGATCCTCGTCGATCGCGTGCGCGGACTCCGAGGCCTGTTTCTGGCGGATCCGGAAGAACTGTCGCTGCTTGCGCTCGTCGATTTCCTGGCGGAGTCCGCGCAGGACGCGCGTCCGGAGTCCTATCGCGTCGTGACGGGCAACGACAGGATCGCGACCGGGATCGCCGACACGCTTCGACATGCCGTGCAGTTGAACACGGTGCTGCGCACAATTCGCGATCACGGGTCGGGGGTGATCGCGACCGTCGAGGCGCGCTCATCGCGCTCGGAGGTCGCCGCGGACTACGCAGTGGTCGCGCTGCCGGCCACGACCGTGCGCGTGGTGCGGTTTGACCCGGCCTTGCCGCCGACGCAACGCGACGCAATCGAACATCTCAAGTACGGCCCGGCGACCCGCGTGCTTCTGCAGTTCGCCCGCCGATTCTGGAAGCGTCCTGGACGGCCGACCGCCTTCGGCTCCGATCAGGCGACCGGTGCCGTGTGGGACGGCAACGAGCAACAGAAGGGCCCGGCGGGCATCCTGAGCCTGCTCGCGGGCGGCGGCGCGTCGCACGATCTGCAAGCGATCATCGACGCCGGCGGCATGCCCGCGGTCGCCGATCGGCTGGCCTGGATGGGCCCGCCGTCTGAACTGATCGCTTCGCGAACAATCACGTGGGAGCGGGACCCCTGGGCGGCCGGCGGGTACGCGTTTTTCGATCCGGCCTTCAACCCGCACTGGCGCGACTGGCTGCCGAGACCGCACGGCCGTGTGATGTTCGCCGGGGAGCACACGAGCCTGCGCTGGCAGGGCTACATGAACGGCGCGGTCGAAAGCGGCGCGCGCGCGGCTGCGGAAATCGCGACGCTGCACGCCGCCGGCCGCTGACGCGATCGCAATTGCTTTTCCGCGGGCGGTTGTACGACCATGAGGGCGCCCAATGCCGTCTGCGTCGTTGCTCGTCTGGCTGTTAACGCGGTCGCTCCTCCTTCCGCATCAACCCGCGACGCTTTCTCTGAGTCATCCGCTCGATCTGCCGGTCGCCTCGAGCGTACCCGGCCTCATCGAGACCGTCGTCGCGCCCGTCACGAGCGACCGTTTCGACGCGAGCGGCGCGGGCGTTGCCGTGCCCGCCAGGATCGGCGCCTACGCAAATTCCTGGACCGAGACTACGTATCGGCTGGGGGATCTCGACATCACGAATCCGTTGCGGCCTGGTACGCCGATGGTGCTGCCCGATGCGGCCGGCCTCGACAGCATGTCGATTACGACGGCGCCCAGTCTGGCGGAAGCGAGTGCGACAGGCCCGCGCATCGATCTCGCGCCGCTCCGTCCCGGCGCCGCTCCGGCATTCGTGTTCGAGGGCGTGTTCAGTCCAAACGCGTGGGCGGCCTCGACGACGTCTCCGCCCGCGATCTCCGCGCTCCAATCGATCGCCGACGCGAGCGTCGCCGTCAGCGGACCGATCGCGGGCGATCGCGCGGGGGGGGCCATTGCCGCGCATTTCACGAGTGCGGAACGAACAGACCGCGGACAGGTTGCGCCGCAGGGGACGCTGGCCTCGTTCACCGGCAACTTTGTGGGAACCTTCCGTCCGCACGAGGAGATTCGCGCGCTCGGCGTGTTTCAAGCCGCGGATCATCCACTCGACGATTGGCTCGAACGCGACAACGCCGCGCAGGCGCGCGATCGCCTGAGCCTCTTCCATCTCGGGTGGGAACGACACGACGCCGATCGTCTCGGCTTGCGCATCGCCGGCGGCGTACAGCACGCCTATCTCGATCCGACGTTGACGACGACGACCGCGTCGATCGACTCGGTGAACGATGGCGCGGTCCTTCCGATTCTTCTTCAGCCGGCAGGCGGGACGACGATCTTCCGGCTGGCGGCCGAGATGCGGCGTCGCTCGTCGTCTCAATCGAGCCATGACTGGCGCCTGGGCGCGACGTTCGATCGCGCGGCGATGCATCTCGAGCTGCTGTCGACACGCGGCGCCCTCGAATTCGTGGACGGCCAGTCGGCTCGCATCTGGCAGTTCTTTCCGGCCGCGAGTCCGTCGCTGTGGCATCAGACGTCCGGGGCGATCTTCGCCGCAGACCGCGTGAAGCTCGGCGCGCGCGTGAGCGTCGAGGGCAGCGTGCGATTCGAGTCGCTCGTGGCATCGAACGGCGGTCAGACGAACGTCTCGTGGACCGACGTCTATCCGCGCGCGCTCGTCACGGCCACAATCTCGAAGGACGCAGGCGTCAGGGTGTTCCTCGACGTCTCGCGCGCCGGCATGCCCTTGCCGCCGATGGCGCTTGCGTTCGGCGACCCGCTCTCGCCGACGGGCGCGGAATACAGCTGGAACGACGCGAATCATGACGGCCGCGCGCAGCTCAGCGAGCGCGGTCCGCTGATCGCGGCGATCGGTCCCGGCTCGGGATCGTCCGGACTCTCCGAGATCGACAGCGGCCTGGTCCGCCCGTCGGTGATCCAGACGATCGCCGGCATCTCGGTCGATCGGCCGCGCTGGGCCGCGACGTTCGCGGCGATTCTTCGCCGGACGTCGAAGCTGATTCAGGTCGTCGACACCGGCGCGGAGTACACGTTGATTCAGGTTCCCGACGAAGGGATCAACTATCCCGGCCCGAAGACATCGGTGCTCGATACCTACAGCCGCACTCCTGCGAGCTTTGGACGCGATCACTACGTGCTGACGAACGCCGCCGGTCCGAGCGCGACGTTCGACGGTCTCGACGCCAGCCTGCAATGGCGATCGAACCACGTCACGCTCGCATTCGGTGCGACGGCGTCGCGAGGCGACGCGACGCTGCCGGTGCGCGGGTTCCGCGTGGATGAGGCTGATACGGGCGTGCTCGATCTCGCCGCCAATCCCAACGCACTCGTCAACGCGCGCGGCCGGCCGTTCTTCGATCGCGGCTACACGGGCAAGGTCGCGATCGACGTTCGGCTGCCGCACGACGTACGAGTCGGCGCGATCTTCCGCTATCAGGACGGCCAGCCGTTTTCGCGACTCGCGGTCGGCACCGGCCTGTCGCAGGGTCCTGAACCGATTCGCGCCTACGCGCCGGGTCTCACGCGATTCACGTTCGTCGGCACGGTCGACGTCCGGGTCCAGAAGGACCTGGCGCTCGGACACGGAAGGCTCAGTCTGTTCCTCGACGCCTTCAATGTGTTCGACGCCGATCGCGAGGTCGAGGAAATCGTCGCGACGTCCGCGGCGTTTCGTACGACCTCGGCCGTCGCGCCGCCGTTCAGCCTCCGGTTTGGCCTCCGCGTCCGCTTCTAGCACCAGATCGGGCGCGAGCCTGTATATTGGTGCCGCCCATTTTCCGGAGGATCCCGTCTATGAAGACGTTTCTGCGCCTGCTGTGCGTCGTCGCGTTCACGGTAACCGCCCAGACGTTGGCCGCGCCGCGGTCAGTCACGCCCGACGCCAGGCCCACCGCCGGGTTGGCGCCACGCGAGCTGCCCGCACCCAACTACGACCTCGCGTCGCGCTGGACCTCAGCGAAGGTTGGCAAGTACGTCTTCTCGACGGCCGTGACACCGCACTGGCTCGAGTTCAGTGACCGGTTCTGGTACAGCTTCGAAACGCCGGCCGGTATGAAGTGGTCGATGGTCGATCCGGTCAAGCGCACGAAGACGCCGCTCTGGGACAACGCGAAGGTGGCCGCGCAGCTCACGCGCATTCTGCGGACGCCGTACGACTCGCAGCACCTGCCAATCAACCAGCTCAAGTTCATCGAGAACGACACCAAAATCCGCTTCAGCGTCTCGCTCCCGCGCGACTCCAAGGTCGAGAACGCGCAGGGGCAGGAGTTGACGGGGATCACGCAGCAGGAAGGCAATCAGGTGCAGGGCGGGGGTGGCCGCGGTCGTGGCGGCGGTGGCGGACAGCAGGGCGGTCGCGCGGGCGGCGCGGGTCAGGGTGCCGACACCAAGCAGTGGTGGCTGCTCTACGAGATGACGACCGGCACCATCACGCTCGACGAGAAGTACAACGCCGAAAAGCCGACGCCGACCTGGGCGTCGGTCTCGCCGGACAAGCATGTCGTGCTCTTCGCGCGCGGCCACAACCTGTTCATGATGGACGAAAAGAATTTCGAGACGGCCAAGAAGAAGGCCGACGATCCCGCCGTCGAGGAGACGCAGCTCACGACCGACGGTGAGAAGTACTACAGCTATGCGCGCAACGGCTCGGGCGCTCAGCAGGACGACCAGCAGCAGCAGGATCAGCAGACCGGCCAGACGCAGCAGCAGACCGGCGAAGGCGCGGCCCGTCAGCAGCAGACCGAGCAGGACAAGAAGTTCGGCCCGCGCACCGCGCCGATCGGCATCACGTGGTCACAGGATCTCAAGAAATTCGCCGTGATGCGGCAGGACCAGCGCAAGGTGGAGGATCTTTGGGTCGTCAACGCGCTCGCCAGTCCGCGTCCGAAGCTCGAGACGTACAAGTACGGCATGCCCGGCGAGGAAAATCAGCCGCAGACGGAGCTCTATGTGTTCGACCTCGCGTCGAGGAAGGCCACCAAGCTGCCGACCGACGCGTTCAAAGATCAGCAGCTCGGCCTGGTGACTGCGCCGGTGACGAACCTGCAGCGTGAGAAGCAGGACACGGCGCCGCGCTGGGCCACGTCCGCGAGCGATCAGATCTACATCAACCGGACGAGCCGGGATCTGAAGCGGATCGACATCGTGAATCTCGATACGCTCACCGGCGAGCCGCGGGTCGCCGTGGAAGAGCGCTCGAACACGTACATCGAGATTCAGCCGCTGCGCGTCATCTCCGCCGGCAAGGAGCTCATCGAGTGGTCCGAGCGCGACGGCTGGGGCCACTACTACCTGTACGGATCGGACGGCAAGGTGAAGCGCCAGATAACGTCCGGCGAGTTCGTGTGCACCGGCATCGAGGGCTACGACGAGAAGACACGGACGCTGTACGTCAACGCCGCCGGCAAGGAAGCCGGCGAGGATCCGTACTTCACGCACCTGTATCGCGTGAACATCGACACGAGCGAGATGAAGTTGCTCGATCCGGGCAACGCGTCGCACTCGGCCGACATGAACGACAAGAACACGTTCTTCGTCGACACCTCGTCGCGCATCGACTTGGTGCCAGAATCCGTGCTCTACGACGTCACTGGCGCGAAAATCATGGATCTCGAGAAGACCGACGCGTCCGCGCTGATGGACGCCGGTTTCAAGTACCCTGAATCCTTCACGGTCAAGGCCGACGACGGCATCACGGACCTCTACGGGACGATGTACAAGCCGTTCGACTTCGATCCGGCGAAGAAATATCCCGTCATTCTTTACGTGTACCCCGGTCCGCAGACCGAGTCGGTCACCAAGACGTTCTCACCGCGCAACGCAAATGTCGCGCTCGCGAACGTCGGCTTCATCGTGATCGAAGTCGGCAACCGCGGCGGCAATCCAACCCGATCGAAGTGGTACCACAACTATGGCTACGGCAACCTGCGCGACTATGGCGTGCCGGATAAAAAGGCCGCCGTCGAGCAGCTCGCGAAGAAGTACGCGTGGATCGATCTCGAACGCGTCGGGATCTACGGCCATTCCGGCGGCGGTTTCATGACCGCCGCGGCGATGTTCGGGTACCCGGACTTCTTCAAGGTCGGTATCTCGGAGTCCGGCAACCACGACAACAGCATCTACAACCGGTGGTGGAGCGAGAAGCACGACGGCGTCAAGGAAGTCGTCAAGGACGACAAGACGACGTTCGAGTACGACATCGACAAGAACCAGGACATCGCGAAGAATCTGAAGGGGCACCTGTTATTGATGACGGGCGACATCGACAACAACGTGCACCCGTCGAATACGTACCGCGTGATCGACGCGCTCATCAAGGCCAACAAGCGCTTCGACTTCATCCTGCTGCCCGGCCAGCGCCACGCGTACGGCCCCGATCAGGACTATGTCTTCTGGCGCCGGATCGATTACTTCTCGAAGTGGCTGCTGGGCGTCGAGCCGTCGAACACGGACATTGTCGAACTGGACAGGGAAAGGCAAATAAAGAAATGAGGCAGTTGGGCAATGGGGCAGTGAGGCAATGGAGCAGCAAAGCGCCAGCCACGGAACGGAGTTACATCTTCGTGGCGGCGATTTTCTTGACCATTGCCTCGATGGCGGCCTGAAGGGCTTTGCCGAGTGGCGACTCGAGGAACGCGGACGAGTTGCCGTCCCACGCGCCGAGCGTGGTGTAGGCACCGCCGCTGAACTTGTTGTCCGAGTGGCTGCCAGGAACGCGCAGACTGGTGACCTTGTTGCCGTCGGAGACGCGGTAGAGGTCGCCCTGCAGCGTCACGCTCGCCTTCACGGAGCGCACGCTGACGTTGACCGACTGGCCGGCAATCGGCGGCAGCCACCCCGTCTTGCTCGACTCTTCGCTCTTCGCGTCGAGCACCGTGCCGAGAATCACGACGTCCACGTCCGCGGCCTTCGCGAGCGCAACGGCTTTCTCCGCGTCCATCTCCTCCAGCTTGGTCGAGCCGCCGATCGCGATGACCTTGCCGCTGAGATTGGGCGCCGAATGACTCATCTCTGCCTGGACGAGCCGTCCGATCGCGGCGGCGGTGTCCGCGCTCATCGAGCCACTCGCGTCGAGGAAGGGCAGGATGCCGATCTTGACGGGAGCCACGGCATCCGAGGCGCCGCGCGCGGGGGCGATCGCCAACGCGATCGGCAGAATCAGCGCCAGCCACCACGAGGTGCGGACTCGAACGTTTGCTCGACTCATGAGGAATGGTAACGCGGAACGTCGCCGACGGCAGGCTCCGTTTTGGGGCAGCCGCTGACAAGGTTGTAAGTGCTGCACCGCGGCGCGACTCGGGTCGATAAGTGCAACGGGAGCACCAGCACTGTTGCCATCGAATCAGCAGCGACGCACAGCCGACCGCGAGCCCCAACGGGGCTATCGTCCAATTCACGTGTGGACCGTGATGATCGGGCTCATCGGCATGCTCGTGGTGTCGGCCGGGTGGTTCGCGTGGGATCGGCTGGCCCGCACGCCGTCAGTGCGCGACAACGCGCCGTCCTGGTCACCCGACAGCCGACGCATCGTCTTCGCGTCCGAGCGGCCGGACGGCACGCACGACATCTTCGCGATGAACACCGACGGGTCCAATCCGACGCCGGTCGTCACCAACCCGGCCGACGACGATCTGCCGGCGGTATCGCCGGACGGCCGGCAAGTCGCCTTCGACTCGAATCGCGAGGGAGGAGACTACGAGATCTTCGTCATGAATCTCGACCGGCCGCAACTGCGGCGGCTGACGAAGAATCCGGCGCGTGACACGTCGCCGGTGTGGTCGCCCGACGGCCGGCATCTTGCGTTTCTGTCGGACCGCGGCGGCGCGAAGGCGACCGACCTGTTCGTCATGCACGCTGACGGTTCGAATGTCGAACGGCTGACGACGACCGGCGGAGTGTCGTCGCCGCAGTATTCGTCGGACGGAACGCGCATTGCCTTCGTCGTCGGCGGCGACATCGACGTCGTCGATCTGTCGACGCGGGCTGTTCATCAGATCACGCAGGATCCAAATCACGGCACGCATCCCGCGTGGTCGCCCGACTCCACGCAGATCGCGTTCATGGCCTGGCGTCATGGCCGGTCGCAGATTTTCAGAATGAACGCCGACGGCAGCGATCAACGGGCAGTCGTCATGCTGCCGAGTGGCAGCGCAGTCGATCCGCGCTGGTCGCCGGACGGCCGGTCGATAGCGTTCGTGCAGACGCAGGAAGCGGCGCCGGACGTGCTGCCGGATCCGAAGCTGTCGCGCGCGATCTACACCGTGGACATCGCGTCTGGCCGTGTCACACGCCTGAGCCGCTGACCGCCACCCTTGGCCGTCACCGATTCGCCAGCCAGCGGCGGAACTGGCGGAACGCCTGCCCGCGATGCGACACCGTCAGCTTCTGCTCGTCGGTCGCCTCGCCGAGCGTGCAGTTGAACGGACGGTAGAAAAAAATCGGGTCGTAGCCGAAGCCGTTGGCCCCGCGCGGAGGGAGCACGATCTCGCCTTCGACCACGCCGGAACTGTCGTACGTCACCGCCTGATCGACGAAGGCCAGCGCGCACACGAAGCGGCCCGACCATGGCCGGGCGTGCGGCGCGAGCTCGCGTTCGAGATTGGCAAACTTGTCGGGATAGGTCGCGCCTGGATAACGTGCGCTTTCCACGCCCGGACGGCCGCCGATCGCGTCGATCACGAGACCGGAGTCTTCGGCGACGGTCGGCAGGCCGGACGCCTCGGCGTAGTACGCCGCCTTGAGCCGCGCGTTGGCGGTAAACGTCCGGCCGGTTTCCTCAGGCTCGGCGATGCTCGCCACGTCGGCGAGCGTGAAGATCTCCACGCCCACGCCGTCGAGCACGCGCCGGATCTCCCGCACCTTACCGGGATTGGTCGTCGCGACGAGAAGCTGGCTCAATGATGGCACACGCGGCATGTGCGTCGGTTGCGTCTCAGTGCTTGAGAATCTTGCCGACAATCTCGCGCTGCTTTTCGACGAGCGCCTTGATGCCGCGGTCGGCCAGTTCGAGCAGTCCGTCGAGCGTCGCGCAATGGTACGGCTGGCCCTCGGCCGTGCCCTGCACTTCGATGAACCGGCCGTCGGACGTCTTGACGACGTTCATGTCGACGTCCGCGCGCGAGTCCTCGTCGTAGGCCAGATCCAGCAACGGCGTGCCGGCGACGACCCCGACGCTCGTCGCCGCGACGTAGTCGGTGATCGGCACGCGCGCGAGTGCCGTCTGCTGACGCAACCGCTCGAGCGCGAGCACGAGCGCGACAAAGGCGCCGGTGATCGAGGCCGTGCGCGTGCCGCCGTCGGCCTGGATGACGTCGCAGTCGATCCAGATCGTCCGCTCGCCCAGTTCGTTGAGCGCCACAATCGAGCGAAGCGATCGACCGATCAGCCGCTGGATCTCCTGCGTGCGTCCGCCGACCTTGCCGGTCGCGGCCTCGCGCGTCGTGCGCGTCGACGTCGCGCGCGGCAGCATGCCGTACTCGGCCGTGACCCAGCCCTTGCCTTGGCCGCGCAGAAACGGCGGCACCCGATCTTCGACCGACGCCGTGCAAATCACCCGCGTGCGGCCGACTTCGATGAGAACCGATCCCTCCGCGTGCTGCAGGAAGTCGGGCGTAATGGTGGTCGAGCGAATAGCATCGGCCAGCCGGCCGTCGAGACGCGTCATTGCGGTTACTGTCCTTTCCGGATCCATTTGAGAGAACGGGCGAGCGGCGAGCGCAGGTCGAGGTGCCCGGCCAGCGTGTCGACTTCCTTCCCGTCGACGAGAATCTGCACGGCGGTCACGTCGGCGAGATTGACCGTCAGTGCATCGACGATTGCGTAGACAGTCAGGATTTCGTCGAGCGATCCGCCTGTGTGACCGGACGCGATTTCCGGGCTGAAGTCGACGTAGGCCTGGCCGGTCGTCGTCAGGTAAATCGTGCGCAGCTTGGTGGCCGACGGTATCGCCGACAACAGTCCGTTTGGCGGCGCCTGGAGCTGGGCTTCGATGATCCGCCGAGCCTGTTCACCGGGCGTGCTGCCGTACAGCACTTCGTAGCTCACCGGGACGAGCTCGTTGCCAGTCGAGGCCACATAAAAAAGCGTCGCGTGAATCTTGCGCGCGTCGGAGCCCGTGGCTGCCGCGGTGGTTGCTGCGGGCGCCGTGGTGCCGCTCAGTAAATGCGGCAGCTTCGCGATCACGAGCCAGACCCCAAGGCCGAGCAGGACGACGCCCACCGTGAGCATCGCCCACAACCCGCGGCGTGATGGGTGCGATTCGGACGAGGCAGACGTCTGGTCGTCGCTCATTTGATCGGCGCCGCCGGTACCGGCGGCTGAGTGGCCGGAAAGCCCGCGCGCAACTCCGTCGCCGCTCCGGCAATGGCCTCGACGATGGCAGTGGCAGCCGCGCCGCCCAACCCGCGCTCGTCGTCGGCATTCGTGAGGAAGCCCATTTCAATGAGGGCGGCGGGCATGTTGGCCCCGACCAGCAATCGCAACGGCGCCTGCACCGACGGCTGCTCGTTCATCGGCACGCCGTGGGCGCCAAGCTGACGGACCAGAATGCCGCCGAGCATCGTCGATCGGTCGACGAAGGGGAGCTGCGCCAGGTCCCAGGGCACCACGTCGATCGATCGGCTGCCGCCGCCGATGACCGGCACGGGCGTGCCACGGACGATCGCTTGATCGCGCGACTTGTAGTCCTCGGCGCTCAGCGTGTACACCTGCGCGCCGCGCATGGCCGGCACGAGCGCCGCGCTCGCGTGCAGGCTGACGAGCAGATCCGCCTTGTTGTTGTTCGCGAACGCGGTGCGCTTGTCGAGCGGCACGTTGTCGTCGCTGTCACGTGACAGGAGCACGCGCACGCCCAGACGGGCTTCGAGCGTCGCCCGCACGCGCCGCGCGACCTGCAACGTCAGGTCCTTCTCCTTCGTGCCGCCCGGTCCCTGCGCGCCGACGTCGTTGCCGCCGTGGCCCGGATCGATCACGATCGTACGCATCCCGCTGAGGCGCGAGAGGTCGGGCAGCGGCGCGTCCTGCGGTGGTGGTCCGCCGGGCCGCGCCCCGGCTGGTGCGGGCGCGCCGGGAACGGCGGCGGGCGCTGCTGGCGGAGGCGGCGGCGGGGGAGGTGGCGCAGGCAGGAGGTCGACGGTCAGCTTGGTCTGCGTCGAGTCGTCCTCATTGGCGAACGTCACGGTCTGTGGACCGAGGTCGAGCAGCACCGACGTGCCCTGCACGCGCACGGCGGCGACGAATTCCGGGGCCTGGCCGGTCGTGGGCGCCATGTCGAGCGCCACGGCGTCGAACTTGACCGTCACCGTCTTGCCGTCGCGCGTCACGTGATGCGGTGCCGTTGGCTGCAGGTCGAACGTCACGCGCGCGCCCGCCGTCTGATGTTCGACGTGAATGGCGACGTGCGGGACCACCGCGTCGCCGACGATGATCAGCCGAGAGGTCTTGCGGACCTCGATCCGCGTGTTGAACGCGCGCGCGAGCGCCACAGACAGGAAATCGATCGGCACGAGGTAGGTGCCGCCGCGGTCGCGCGTGATCGGCGCCGACAGCGACACCACGCGCCCGTTGACCTGCGCGAAGTTCTGCCCGGGAATCAGCAGGATGCGCTGGCCGCGCGCGTTGATCGTCAGGCCGCCGATGACGGCGTCTTCAGTGGCCGTCAAATCGAAGACCGGCGCCAGTTGATCGAGCGCGACGACGTCCGCGCCGCCGACCGATCGGACGACCAGCGGCCGCTTGTTCTGCGTCGTAATGACCGTGTACGGCGTTGTCGCCTGGCCCTGCAGGCGGACCGCCGCGCCGGCCCAGAACAGGACGGTCAGCCCTGCAGCGAGGGCGGTCCAGAGGCGCACGGCTGGCGGAATCCGCAAGGAACGCAACGGCTCATCATAGCAAGCGATCAATAATGCTGCGGACCGTCGATCCGAATCGATGCCACCCGCAGGCTATTCCGGCACACCGCTCGTCAAGAAACTCGGCATCAAGCCCGGCATGACCGTCGTCGTGATCGGGTCGCCGAAGGGATTTCGCGACGAGTTGGTCGGCCTTCCCGAGAACGTCCGGCTGACGATGCAGTCGCCGAAGGCGGTTGATCTGGTGATCTGGTTCGTGTCCGACCGGCGGACGCTCGAACAGGGCATTGGCGCGGCGCTGAAGGTGATGTCGAACGGTCTCTGGATCGCGTGGCCGAAGAAGGCGTCAAAGGTCAAGACGGACGTGTCGGAAAACGAGGTTCGCACCACCGGGCTCGCGCATGGCATCGTCGACTACAAGGTGTGTGCGATCAACGAGACGTGGTCCGGACTGAAATTCGCTCGAGCAAAGGGATCGAGGATCAGTGCATGACGAAGCGACAGTGGATGATCACCGGTGCGGCCGTGGTGGTGACGATGGCCTCGCCGTTCGCGCAGACGCCGGCGCCCGGCGAGTATCCGATTCAGGCCGTGCCGATGGCGCAGGTCAAGATCACTGGCGGTTTCTGGCAGGCGAAAATCGAGACCAATCGCACGGTCACGATCCCCCACATCCTCGGGGAGAACGAAACGACCGGGCGGGTGGACAACCTGCGGAAAGGCGCCGGCCTGATGCCGGGCGACTACTCCGGCCGGCGGTTCAACGACACCGACATCTACAAGATCGTCGAGGCCGCGTCGTACTCGTTGATCTCGCATCCGGATCCCGCACTGGCGAAGCAGATCGACGCGCTCGTGGCGATCATCGCGAAAGCGCAGCAGCCGGACGGGTATCTCTTTCCGGCGCGGACGATCAATCCGGACAAACCCGCGGCTGGTGTCGGCACGTCGCGATGGCAGTACGAGAACACGGGCAGTCACGAGCTGTACAACTCCGGCCACATGTTCGAGGCGGCGATCGCGCATTATCAGGCCACGGGCGACAAGACGTTTCTCGACGTCGCCATCAAGAATGCGAACCTGCTCGCGGCCACGTTCGGGCCGAACGCGAGGAAGGATGCACCCGGGCACGAGGAAGTCGAGCTCGCGCTCGTGAAGATGTATCGCGCGACGGGCGACCGGAAGTACTTCGATCTCGCGAAGTTTTTCCTGGACGAGCGCGGCGTGCACGCCAACGTGTCGGAGGACTACACCGATCCGAGCTGGAAGCTCTACAACGACCGGCCGTACCGGCAGGACGACATTCCGCTCGTCGATCAGCCGCGCGCGCAAGGGCACGCCGTCCGCGGCGCGTACGTCTACAACGCGATGACCGACATCGCCGCGATGCTGAAGGACCCGAAATACAACCTCGCGGTCGATCGGATCTGGCAGGACGTCGTGTCCAAGCGGATTTACGTGACGGGCGGCCTGGGATCAGTCGGCGGTACCGAGGCGTTCGGCGACGACTACGTGCTGCCGAATCGCACGGCCTACACGGAGACGTGCGCGTCGGTCGGCGGCATTCTCTGGAACCACCGGATGTTCCTCAAGTCCGGGGACGCCAAGTATCTCGACGCGTTCGAGCAGACGCTCTACAACGGATTGCTCTCTGGCGTGTCGGTCAAGGGCGACACGTTCTTCTACCAGAATCCACTCGAGAGCACGGGCCGCACCGAGCGAAGCGCGTATTTCGACGTCGCCTGCTGCCCGGCGAACCTCGCGCGCCTGATCGCTCAGTTGCCGGGACTGATCTACGCGACCGACGGCAACCAGGTGTTCGTCAATCTCTACGTCGCGAGCGAATCGGACGTCGTCATCAAGGGCGCCAAGGTGCACATCAGCCAGAAGACGAATTATCCGTGGGATGGTGCAGTGAACTTCCAGATCACGGCCGATAAGCCCGTGACGTTTTCGTTGCAAATGCGCGTGCCGGGCTGGCTCAAAGGCGGCCCGTTCGCGAGCGACCTCTACACGTACACCTCGCCAGTCGGAGGCGGCGTGACGGTTGGCAAGTTCGACTCGGCCGGTTCCGCGGCACTCTCGTCCGGCTGGGCGACGGAATCGATTCCGGTGACGGCCGCCGCGGCCAGCCAGCACGTTGCGGTACCGGTGCACGTCACGCTTCCGATGCCAGTGCGCCGCATCGTCGCCAACCCGGGTGTGAAGGAAGACGCGGGCAAGGCCGCAATTCAGCGCGGTCCGATCGTCTACGCGATTGAAGGCGTGGACAACGGCGGGAAGGTGCTCGACGTCGCGATTCCCACGACAATCGCATTCACGCCGGCGTTTAAGGCCGACCTGCTCGGCGGCGTGACGGTGCTCACGGCCACGCTTCCTGCGACGGCAGACAGCGCGGCGCGAACGATCACGGCAGTGCCGTACTTCGCGTGGGCGAATCGCGGACGCGGGGAAATGATCACGTGGATCAAGCAATGAGGCAATGGGGCAATGACATTGCCTCACTGCCTCATTGCCAGATGCCCCACTGGACCGATCACAAGCGCTTCCCCAACCAAACGAACGCCTAGACCGTCTACGTGTGTACGTGTAGATTGGCTAGGCATGGCACCCTCGTCCTCCTCTGACCTCGATCTGCTCCAGGGCACCCTGGACATGCTCATTCTGAAGGTGCTCGCGGGCGAGCCTCTCCACGGCTATGCGATTGCGCAGCGCATCGGCGACATGTCTCGCGCCCTGTTCCAGGTGCCGCAGGGCTCGCTCTATCCCGCGCTGCATCGGCTCGAGAATCGCGGTCTGCTCGCGGCGACGTGGACGGAAACGGACACCGGCCGAGCCGCGAAGGTCTATCGACTGACACGATCGGGCCGGACGCGACTTGAACGCGAAGTCGCCGATTGGCGCCGGCAGTCCGAAGCCATTCAGCTGATTCTTCAAACGGAGTAGGACATGGGCTGGTTGATTCGTCTGCTTCGTCGCGATCGTCTGGAGCGCGAGCTCGACGCGGAGCTTCGCCACCACGTAAGCGAAGAGACGCGGCGGCTCGTCGCCGACGGCGTGCCCGACGACGACGCCAGGCGTCGGGCGCTTGCGCGCTTCGGCGGCCTCGAGCCCATCAAAGAACAGGCGCGCGACGCCCGCGGCACGCGCTGGCTCGAAGATTTCGGTCGCGACGTGCGTTACGCCTTTCGGATGATGGCGCGCAGTCCGACCTTCACCCTCGCGGCCGTGCTGTCGCTCGCGATCGGCATCGGCGCCAACGCCGCCATCTTCAGCATCTCGGATGCACTGCTCCTCAGATCGCTGGACGTCGCTCGGCCTCATGAGCTGTACTTCCTCAATCACGATGGGTTCGGCCGGCCGAACTACCGATTTTCGTTTCCCGGTCTGACGAGCACGCAGGCTGCGGTGTCCGACGTGGCCTTCGCGGCCAGCGGATGGGCAGCGCGCCTCCAGGTCGACCGCACCACCGGCTCGACCTTCGTGACCGGTCAACTCGTCACGACGAACTGGTTCGAGTTGCTCGGGGTGCCGGCCGCGGCGGGCCGCGTGTTTGGGTCGGGTGACACGCCATCGGCCGCCGGCGATCGCATCGCGATCCTCAGTCACGACTACTGGGCGCGTGAATATGGCGCTGATCCGCACGCGGTCGGTCAGCCCATTCGCGTGAACGGCACACCGCTCACCATCGTCGGTATCGCTCCGAGCGGATTCAGCGGCGTCAACGTCGGCACGCGGGTGGACGTGTGGCTGCCGGTCACGCTCCAGTTCGACCTGCGCGTGGTGAGCAACGCCAGCATGGAAAACGCGGACGGCGCCAAGCCCTGGGTTGCGCAGGACGGCGTGAAGTGGCTGATGATCGTCGCCCGCGTGCCGGCCTCGGTGGCCCCCGCCGACGCGGCGGCGCGAATTGGCGGGTTTTGGCGGCAGGGCATCGAACAGGATGCGACCACGATTGTCGACGCCGAGCGGCGGCAGTACCGCCTGCGCGAGCACGTCGAGCTCGTCCCCGGCGCACGCGGGCTGTCGGACCTTCGCGACACGTTTTCGGAGCCGCTGGAGGTGCTAATGGTCACGGTTGCGGCCGTGCTCCTGATTGCGTGCGCCAATCTGGCCGGACTGTTGCTCGCCCGCAGTGCCGCCCGCGGACGCGAATTTGCTCTGCGGCTGTCACTCGGCGCGAGCCGGGGCCGCCTCATTCGACAAGCTGCTCACCGAGAGCCTCACGCTCGCGCTCATCGGCGGTCTGCTCGGGCTCGTGGTCGCACAGTTGGGAGGCCGCACGTTGCTCGCCATGGCGTCAAGCGGCGGCGCGCGCGCGTTACCGCTCGATCTGCCCGTCGATTGGCGGCTCGTCGGCTTCACGATCACGGCGAGCCTCGCGACCGGCATGCTCTTCGGACTCGGCCCGGCGATTCGCGCCTCGCGCCCGGGCCTGTCGGATCCGTTGAAGGCAGGTGGGCGGGTCGTGAGCACCGATCGCCGTGCCGGCATGTTCGGGCTCGGCAAGGTGCTCATCACCGCGCAGGTCGCGCTCTCGTTCGTCCTGCTCGTGGGCGCACTGCTGTTCCTGCGCACCTTCCAGAACCTGGTCGCGGCCGACACCGGCTTCGATCGGTCCGTCGTCGTGCTGGCGAGATTCGAGCCGGTCCTTTCAGGTGTCACCAACGCACAGTTGCCCGACCTCTACCGCCGGTTGATCGATCGCGCGCACGCCATTCCCGGCGTGTCGTCGGCGTCGCTCGCGTTGACTGGGCCCGTCACCGGATCCGCGCGCACCAGCAGTATCTCGGTGGACGCAGAGCCGATGCGTATCGGGCAGGACGCCGACATCCGCGAGGAGTACATCTCGGCCGACTACTTTCGCACCGTCGGAATTGGTCTCGTCAGGGGCCGCGCCATTTCCGCCGACGACGACCTGAGCCGGACGAAGGTGGCCGTGATCAACGACATGGCGGCCAAACACTTCTTCGGCAATGTCGACCCGATCGGGCATCACATCGGATCGGGGCCGCCGATCGACATCGAAATCGTCGGCGTTGTCCGTGACGTCCATGTGGACGGCCCGAAGGTCGAGGTGCCGCCGATGGTGTACTACCCGCTCGCGCAGTATCCGCAAGAAGCCGCGCGCAATCTGTTCATTCGCGTGTCCGGGCCGATCGATCCGGCGAAGCAGGCGCTGCGCGGCGCCGTTGCCGCCGTCAACTCCAATCTGGCGCTGCGAGAAGTGACGACGCTCGGCGAGCTCAACGAGCGCACGGTGTCGACCGATCGCCTGATATCTCGGCTTACCGGCGTCTTCGGCCTGCTGGCGATGGGGGTGGCGTGCCTCGGTCTCTACGGGACAGTCGCCTACTCGGTGGCGCGAAGAACGAACGAGATTGGCGTGCGGATGGCACTTGGCGCCTCCCGCGGAGGCGTGGGTTGGCTCGTGCTTCGCGAGACGCTCGTCCTCGTCGCGGCGGGAGGCATCCTGGGCCTCGTGGCCGTCTGGCCGCTGCTCACGTACGTCGCGTCCCAGCTCTACGGCATCTCGCCGCACGATCCGTTGGCAATGGCAAGCGCCGCCGCCGGGCTTGTACTCGCCGGAACGCTGGCGGGGATCGTGCCCGCCTGGCGGGCGGCGCGCGTCAATCCGCTCACCGCGTTGCGGGCGGAGTAGGGAGCGGCTCCGCCCGATACAGGGTGCGCGTGTTCGTCACGGCCGATACGACGAGCGTAAAAATCAATCCGATCGTGGCGACCACGCCGCCGACGTCGAAGAGCTGAAATCGCTGTCCGAGTATCTCAGCGTCCGGATGCACCAGCAGCGTCAGCGTGCCGATCGACAGGATGATCCGCAACTCGGTCGGACCGATCTTGAAAAAACTCATGTTGAACGTGCCGAGGCTGTGCGTCGCGAGGTACACCTCCGCCGCAAGCATGAAATAGGCGACGAGCAGGCTGAGTGCGACGACCGGGTGCATGTAGCCCGACAGCGCGAGCCCACCAAACAGGAACGCCGTGCCGAACGCGTCGACGACGTGGTCCACGTAGAAGCCGTAGCGCGGGCGCTGCTGCTGCCGGACCCGGGCGACCGTCCCGTCCAGGCTGTCGCCGAACCAGTTCAGGGCAAGGCAGACCACCACGAGCACGAGGCCGATTGGGTGGCGTGCCGCGAACCAGTACCGACAGTCCCGCACCGAGCATCGCCACCAGCGCGAGCAGGGTGAGATGATCGGAGTTCACACGCTGCGGCATTCGCGCCGCCAGGAACAGCAGGACTCGCTTCTCGACTGGCGTGAGCACGCTCGTCATCACGCGGGTTGCATCGGCAAACGGTCTGGTCGGACTGGTCGAGGCGGAGGTCGCTGTCGTGGCGTTCATGGCAATATCCTTCATACGGAATGCGCAGAACCTCGCCGGCCTGGCTCATGGCCGGGTCGGGTGAGCCGCGCCGAGCCCCGATGGCGCACTACTGCTTGAAGGGGACGCCATGCTGAATTACATCCGGCGGCAACTGCGGTCCGGAAGAGGGTCCGTGCCCGTCTTTGGCCTCGTGCTGACGACGGCCCTGGGCGGAGCCCGGCTCCAGCCCGAGGCCGAGGCGGCCTGGAAGACGTACGTCGTGGCGACGGAGCGCCGAATCGCGTCCGAACAGGGGCGCACGGACGGGTTCCTCGCCCTCGATTTCGCGCCGGACGCGGCCGCGGAGCGGCGCGCCATCCTCGCCGGATCCGTCGTCATTCGATCTGCCGAGTCGACCGGCGCCGACGGCAACGCGATCGAGATCCCGTCCGCGCTGGCGCATCACTGGCGGGGCGCCGTGTTCATTCCCGGCGCGACTGTCGACGAAGTGATGTCGAGAATGCAGAACGGCTCGCTGATCACGCAGCAGGAGGACGTGCGGCGTTCCGCGATCCTCGATCGCGCGCCAGGACATCTGAAGGTGTTCCTCGAGCTGCAGCGGACCAAGATCGTGACGGTCGTCTACGTCACCGAGCACGACGTGACCTTTTCCCAGCTGTCCCCGACGCGCGCGGTGAGCCGCAGTGTCGCGACCAAGATTGCGCAGGTCGACGACGCGAACACGCCCAGCGCGCACGAGCGGCCACCGGGCGACGACAGCGGCTATCTGTGGAAACTGAACGCGTACTGGCGCTACGAGCAGGTGCCTGGCGGCGTGATTGCGGAGTGCGAGTCGATCAGTCTCAGCCGATCGGTGCCGATGCTGTTCAGGATATTCGCGAGTTCGATCATCGAGGGCACCGCGCGCGAGTCGATGGATCGGACGCTCGTCGCCTTGCGCGCGCTGCTCACGACGAGGACGTCCGCGGCCGCTAGCGGCGCCGATCGAGTGCCGCCCGGGACGTCGCCGGCTCGATGATCGCGAACGCCACGACCGAGCCGACCGCCGCCACGACGAACAACGCCGCGCCCTCGGTGTGCGGGTCGAGCGTGAGGGCCGCCGCGGCGACGAGCGCCCCGACGAACAGCCAGTCGCCCATCCGGATCCACGGCGCGCTGCGCGCGCGCTGATCGGCCAGCTCCGACGGCGTTTCACGGACGGTGAACCAGAGATGCAGTCGCAACGTGGTTGCGAGCAGCGATCCGACGAGTCCCGTGAGAAATGTCCAGACGCCCAATGGCGGCCCGATCCACGTATGCGCCAGCCACAGGGGCGGAACCATCACCAGGTACCCGGCGCTCGCCGCGGCCTGATGGAATTGCCACCACCACACGGAGCGATCCGGACGAGCCGGCTGCCCGAGCGGTGATGAGTGCTGCGTGAGGGATCCGGACGGTCGGCCTGCACGCGCCCGCTCGAGATCTTCGACCAGCGCGCGTGTTGTCTGATACCTGGCGTCAGGCGATTTCTGCAGGCATCGGCTGATGATCCGATCGAGGTCGGTGAGTACGGGGGACCCCGGTCCGGGAGCCGGCGCGCGATCGATCAATCGTGGCGGCTCCGTTTCGAGAATCCGCGCGATCGTCGACGCCGGATCCGATCCGGCGAACGGAGAGGCGCCTGTCGCCAGCTCGTACAACAACACGCCCAGACTGAACAGATCCGACCGGAAGTCGATCGCGCGGCCGCGAATCTGCTCCGGCGACATGTACGCCGGGGTGCCGAGCACGGCGCCGTCACCCGTGATCGGCGTGCGCGGCTCGCCGGGGTCCGGCATGCGCGCGAGGCCGAAGTCGAGAATCTTGATGTCGCCCGTGGGCGTCCGCATCACATTTTCTGGCTTCAGATCTCGATGCACGATGCCGTGATCGTGCGCGGCCTCGAGCGCGCGTGCGAGGGCGAGGCCGGTCGCGAGCACCTGCGCGGCCTCGAGCGGTCCGCGCGCCATCTCGTCGCGTAGGGTCTCCCCTGGCACGTACTCACCGGCGATGAAGACGTGCTCGTCGAATTCCTCGAGCGCGTAGACGGTGGCAATTCCCGTATTGGTCAGCGCCGCGGCGGCGCGCGCCTCGCGCCGCAGGCGCTCTCGTCTGACGGGATCGCTCGTGAAGCGCGGCGCCAGGGCCTTGAGTGCGACGTTGCGGCCCAGGCGCGTGTCCTCGGCCAGATAGACCACGCCCATGCCGCCCTCGCCGAGCACGCCAAGAATGCGGTAGTGGCCGAGCGTCACGCCGTCCGGTGTCGACGGGAGCGTCGCGTCCGGCGCCATGGCCGCGGGTTGCTCGATGAACTCACCGGCGGTTTCGTGCGACGCGATGAGCGAGGCGACTTCGTCGCGGAGCGCGCGATCGCCCGCGCACGCCTTGTCGAGAAACGCGTCCCGTTCCGCGGGCGGTTGGGCGATCGTTTCGTGAAATAGCGCGTTGATCCGACTCCACTCGGCGCCGCTCATCACCGCCCGGCCGTCCGTTGCAATTCGCGGAGCAGCCACGCTTTCGCGATTGTCCAGTGCCGGTTCGCTGTGGCGACGGAGATCGACAGCGTTTCAGCTGTTTCCTCGATCGACAAGCCCCCGAAAAATCTCAGTTCGACAATGCGCGCCTGCTGGGCGTCGAGGGCCGACAGTGCCGACAGCGCGCGATCGAGCGCGACGAGGTCGATCGAACTCGAATCGTCCGGCGACGGTCCGACGAGCAAACCGTCGTCGAGCGTGACTTGAATGTGATCCCCCCCGCGCTTGAGCGCCCGGCGCCTGCGCGCGCGTTCGACCAGCAGCCGGCGCATCGAGATCGCCGCGATGGCCAGGAAGTGTGTCCGATCGCGCCACGGCTGTTTCTTGGCTTTGAGCAGACGCAGGTAGGTCTCGTGAACGAGCTCGGTCGCCTGCACGCTTTTTGCCTGCTCGCGGCGCACGTAGCGCGCGGCCATGCGGCGAAGCTCCGCGTAGACGTCTTCGGCCATCTCGCCAACGGTCGCGTTGGCTCGAGGGGTCCTCGTGGTGTGGGCAGTCGGGCGCGGACGCGGCAACAGGACGATTATCGCGCCGAGAGGTGCGATTTGACTAAGGCGGGGACCGTGGACGTCGACCTCACGGTCGTCCAGTCCAGGGTCCACGGTCCAGAGTTACCGGGTCGTCCACGGTTCCACGGTCCAAAGTCCCCGTGTCGTCCCGTGTCCGCAGTCCTCGGGGCCGCGCGACAGCGTCCAGACAGCGTCCAAACGTTCGGCAAACTTTGGACCCCGGACGCCGAAGGGACCCTGGACGGCGCCGTGACCCTGGACCGTGGACCTTGGAGCCGGGACGGAGTCATCTCACTCTGTACGACTTCGCCAGATCCGCGATCACCCCGGCCTTCCACACGTACCCCAGCTGGAGGTTGATTTCGGTCGTTTGCGGTTCCGCCCCGGCGGCGGCCGCCGCCGCGTTCGTGTTGCGCTCGCGGATGACCGGCATCGACGAGAAGATCCCGAGCAGCTTCAGCACGCGCCCCGATCGCATCGATCCGTCTTCCGCTTCGTAGACGCCGTTGGCGACGGCCAGCACTGGCGACCCTGACATGCCGGGAAACGCCGAGACGTCCACGAGGAACGTCGGCAGGTTATTGAAGTCCACCGACGGTTCGCTCGCCACGTGCCCGGTTTTCCACACGGGCAAAAAGTGTGACTCGTCGAAAAAACCATACGGGTAGCCGAGCAGCGTCGCGTTCGACGCCGGCCGGATGCGGATGTCACTGCGCGTGTGCGCTTCAGTGAACACGAAAATGCTGATGTCACGGTAGACCGATGGCGGCAGTGGCACGAGCACGACGTCCGCGCTCGGCACTGAGTCGCTCGCGGTCCACACCGGATCGCCGTGGTCGGTGTAGAGCGGTAACTCGATCTGGCGCACTTTCGTGAGCTCCGTCGTGCTCTCGTGCAGGATGAAGCGAATGCGATCGCCGACGCGTGATCCGGGTGTCAGCGGCGCGCGCCCCGTGACGACGTGGTAGTTCGTGACGAGAAACACGGTGTCCGGTTTTCCGTCGAGCGTCGTGTTCGCGAAGAAAAATCCGGTGCCCTGCGACACGGCCTGGCTGCCGTTCATGAGGATGACCGGCGTCGTCATCAACGACGGCGCCTCGAGGTCGCTCGGCAGGCCCTGAATTGACGAGGCGACGAGGGCGAAGAGAAAAGCGGCGAGCAAGCGAGGCACGTCTGGTTAGACGATGCCAGAGGTGAGGCGGTGAGGTCCAGTCAGCGGCGCACGAGCTTCAACGACAACGTGGCGGCCTGGCCCTCACCCAGTACGAGGCCGGTCGAGAAGGGCAGGAGCTTCTCGAGGAACGCCGGATCCTGCCCTTCGGCGAGCTCGGCGGATGGCAGCGCGACGGCGCGGTAGGTGCCGGCCGGCAAGCCGCTGACACGAAACACGCCCTGCTGATTCGCTGTGCCGACCGCGACGAATCGCGTCGGAAACATCCACTTCGAGCTGTCTTCCGCGAACACGAGCACGCCGAATCCGGTCGCCGGCGCGCCGTTGTCGGTGACCGAGCCGGTGACGACCGACACGTTGCTCGTGAGCGTGATCTCGAGCCCGTCCACGTCGTGCGTGGAAAAATCCACCGGCTCGTCGGTGATGTCCTTGCCGCCGAGCGTGACGCGCTTCAGCACCCACCCGGTCGACCCGATATTCACCCGGACGACGCGACGGCCGGACATGTTCCCGACCTCGAACGTCCAGTCGTCGTGGATCGTCGTCGGCGGCAGGCCACCGCCCATGATGGGCGATGTGACGAACTCGACCGGCATCGGCGACACGCTGACGACGGACGGGTTGGGCGGCGCGGCGGCACCTTCGAACGAGATGTGACCACGCGCTGTCGTGTTGCCGACCGAGATGACGACATTCGACATGCCCGCGTCGGTCAGTTCGATTTGTCGGGCCCCGAACGGCGAACGCGAGAGCGCGCCTCCGGCCTGTGGCCGGCCGAACGCCTGAATGACATACGAGCCCGGCGCGACGTTGCGAAAGGTGAACGTGCCGTTCGGTTCGTTCGGCATGCGCGCCATCGTCATCGATCGCACATCGCCGCCGGTGACCGGAAGCAGGACCAGCGTCGCGCCGGCCGTCGCCTGACCGTTGCTGTCAACGATCGTGCCCGAGATCGTCGCCATCGGCGCCGGGACCAGCGGAAAGGAAATCGCAGTGATCTCCTGGCCGGCGTCGAGATGCACCGGCTGCGCGTCGGTCGCGACCCGCGTACCTGGATAGAACGTCGGTGCGAACCCCGACGGATCGTCGGCGCCGGCAAACGGCCCGGACAGCGCCATGACGTAGTAGTCGCCCGGCGGAAGATTGAACACGCGGAAACGACCGAGGTCGTCACTCGGTCGCACGGCGATCGCTCCGCCCGAGACCGGCAACAGCCTTCGCTTGCCGGCGGTGAACTGCACGCGCGCGATTTGCACGGTGACGCCCGGTACGCCGTCACCGAATTCATCGACGAGCCGGCCGTCGATCGCGCCCGTGCGCTGGAGAGCGACGTCGGCCTTGTCGAACTGCTGGCCGTCGGCAAGATCGATCCGGTGTGGAGGATCGCTCGGCAGGCGCTGGCCGAAGTCGATGCCGATGTATCGCTCCGCGGCAACTGTGAGTTGATAGGAACCCGGCAGAAGATTCTTGAACTCGAAGCGACCTTCCGGGTCTGCGCGGCCGGCGGCTTGTGTGCCGCGTCCGCCATCCCATCTGACGAGGCGAATCGTGGCGTCGGGAACGGCCTTGCCGGTCACCGCGTCGGTGACGCGTCCGGCGATTCGGGCCGTGGCGGCCGCGGCCGCCGACTGCGGTGTCTGGAGGGCCGGAGAGATCCACGTCAGCAGGAGCGAAAGGAGCCACGCCGCCGCCATTTATGGCCTCACCTTCAGGTCGATGGAAAGAGACGCGTCCGCTGCGAGCGTCAATCGCGTTGCACCAGCCTGCAATTCCCGCAGCACGGCAATGTCCATCCACGATCCGTCATCGAGATACGGTACGACGGCGATGGCGTACGTTCCCGGCACGAGCCCGTCGAGCACGAATTGTCCCTGGCGATCGGTTTCGACCGCGCGAATCAGCCGCGAGCGTCCGCGCCACTGATTCGGGTCGTTCGGAAAAATGACCACGCGCGCATCGGTCACCGGCTGTCCGTTTCCATCGCGCGCGACGCCGCGCACGCTGGCCGCGTGGCTCGTGAGCATGACGCGAACCGCGCGCGGATGATCACCAGGCCGGAAATCGACCGCAGTTTCAGTGACGTCCGTGCCGTCGACCGTAACGGCCTGCACGGCCCAT
The DNA here is from genome assembly GCA_963704575.1 of uncultured Acidobacteriota bacterium. Taxonomy (GTDB): domain Bacteria; phylum Acidobacteriota; class Vicinamibacteria; order Vicinamibacterales; family SCN-69-37; genus DATEGZ01. The sequence continues at coordinate 296,326 of OY969918.1, forward strand.
CGCGGCGGAAGATTCCTGACTTCGAATTGCCGCGGACCGAAGAGGCTGCTGAAGGCGAACGTGCCCGACGGATCGACGCGCGCGGTTGTTGGCTGCGCCGCTGTGCCTCCGAGTGGCGGCAGTGAAAAATCAGTTTCACTCGCGACGACCTCGAGATTCGCCGGCAATGCCGATCCGCCGCCGACGTCGACCTGGCCGGCGATGACGGCGGCGCGCTCGGTCGTCACGACGAGGTTGATCATCGGCTGCCCAGCGACGGTGAGGCGAGTTGCGGCGTACTCGAAGTCCGCCGTCGGTGAGGGGCGGACGACGCCCATCAGCCAGTAATCGCCGGGCGGCACGGCGCCGAAGCCAAATGTGCTGCCATCCGGCTCGCTGAAACCGCGCACCTCGCCCACGGGCCCTCCGACCCGCTGCAGGCGCACGCCCATGCTTTTGACCGGCTGACCTGAGGATTGCCGCACGACGCCGCGAAGCTCGACGACCGCGATGCGCGAAAGCGTCAAGTCCATCCCGCCGACGTTTTGTCCGATTGTAAGCGCGATCGATCGCGCTTCGTCAATCCGCGCGGTGCCCGGGTACAGAGTGTGCGCCAGGGTAGTGGGCGCCGTCGCGCGCGCGGCGACGTCCAGCGGATCAGGGCCCGCGTCGACGAAGTAATCGCCGGGCGGCAGCGTGTGGATTCGATATTGACCGCGGTCGTCCGTCCGCGCCTGTTGAACAGGCCCCAGGCGACGTTGTCCCGCGGCGTACACGTACCGCTCCGCGGAGACCACGACGTTGATCGCGGGGTCGCCGCTTTCCGTGACGATGCGCCCTTCGATCGCCGCGCCGCGTGCCATCTCGACGTCCACCGAAAGCGACGCGCCGTCCGCGAGATCGAACGAGGCCGGTCGTGCGAACGCGCGTCTCAGGTCTGCGGCGTACGGGACGAAGCCGGATTTTTCGGCAACCAGCCGATACGAACCGGCCGGCAGCGTCGCGAATTGGAAGCGCCCGTCGGTGTCCGTATCGACCCGTGCGACGCGGCCTCCGCTCGCTGACTCGAGCGTCACGCGTGCCCGGCGCACAGGCGTCGTCGGGCCATCCGCCTTGAGGATCACGCGGCCCGAGATCGCGGCGGTGCCGGCTGGTGCTGCGGGCCGATCCCGTGGGACCTGCGCGTGGACGGCCACGGCCAACATCGCGGCACAAAGCACGGCGCCGCTGCGCGTCAGGATCACGCCTGCCTCCATGAATGCGTTGAGTGGAGCATCTTACCTGTAGATCGCAGTGGTGGCCCTGGCGATCTTCGCCATCAGCGCTGCGCGGTCGACGGCGGGCGCCCGCGAGTCGGCGATGAACACGACGAGGCTCATCACGCGGCCGTCGGGTGTCGTGATCACGCCGACGTCGTTGGTCGCGGCTGTGCTGCCGTTCCAGTCACCGCTGGTGCCCGTCTTGTGACCGATCGCCCAGCCCTCCGGCACGCCCGCCTTCAGCCGATCCGGAGATGTCGTCGTCTGTCTTAGAACATCGAGCAGATGTGCGGTGGATGCGGCTGAGAGGATGTGGCCGCGCGCGAGGCGTTGAAGCAGAAAGGCCATGCCGCGTGGGGTGGCTGTGTCGCGGGTGTCGCGCAGGTACACCCGCCACGCCGATTCGCGGGTCGCCGCCGGCACCGCGGCGATCGCGCGGTCGAACGTGGCCGGATCGAGGTACTCCGCCCGCCATTCGAGTCCGACGATCTCGCTTTGCAGGTGCTTCTCGTCGCGATTGACCATGACGTTGACGAGCGCGAGGCGGTTGAGCGCCGCCTGCACGGCGGCCGCACCGCCTACTCTGGCCATCAGGATGTCTGCGCATGCGTTGTCGCTGTCGATAATCGCGCGCTTCAGCAAGTCGTCGAGTGTCGTCGCAAACCCGTTCGGTCCGACGAGCTTGGCGATCGGCTGGACGAACACGCTGAGATCTTCCTTGCGCACGACGACCGGATCGTCGAGGCGGAGCTGGTCGCGATCGACGGCGTCGAGCACCGCGATCGCGACCGGCAGCTTCATCACGCTCTGCATCGGAAACGGTTGCTCGCCATGCACGCATGCTTCACTGATGTCGTCGGCCGCGCACACGCCCACGCGGCCGTTGAAGCCGGCGGTGAGCTGTTCCAACTCGTGCTGCCATTTGGCGCGCCGCACAGCGGACGCAGAAAGTGCCGCGCGCTGCTCGGGCGTGTAACGCGCGAACCCGCGTACGTAAATCGCCGGGGCGACGGCTTGAACAACGAGGGCGAGCGCGAGGCAAGACCCGACGGCGGCCCACTGCCTCCAAGCGTGGAGCACGCCGCGCTCTGCGGAACGGTGATTGACGAGCGCCGAACGCAGGAGCACGAGGATTGCGCCCGCGCAAAGGGCCCGTGCCAGCCACAAGCCCGCAGTCCTCGCCATGGCATATCGCGACGCCGGCCAGTCGGTCGGCACAAACCGTTCGAGCCAAACGATGGCCGCGAAGAGCTGGTCGGCCACGATATTCCGCGACACCAATCCACTGAGCATCAGAAGCGCGATGGCGACTGGAATGAAGGCGACGATGGCGCTCAGTCCCGTCGAGCTGAGCGACGAGACATACACGCTGCCCAGCAGGAGGATGAGCGCGACCGCCGCGGCAGACCACGGGAAGAACGCGCCAGCACCGCGGCTTACGACGATGTCGAACGCGGGGTCGATGAACTTGACTGCCAGCGGAAGTGCGATCGCGCCCGTCAGCGACACGAGCGATGCGACGCCGATCTTGACGGCCCATTGCTTCCAGGAGGCGAACGGCAGCAGCGTCTGCCACTCGATCGTGCCGAGCCGCCGTTCCTCTGCGCTCGCGAGCGACCCGGCGAGCGTTGGGAGCAGCACGAGTTGCAGCACGGTGATCGGATAGACGAATTGATGCGGAAACGCCGGCACTGCGCGCTCGATCATGCGCACGCCGACCATACCCGCCAGGCCGAGGCCCGCGACGACGATCGTCATCTGCTGGAGGCGCAGTTCCTTGGCGACGAGGCGCCACAGCACAGGACGTGTGACGGACTCAGTCGAGGTGGTCGTGCCACGCCGGAGCCAGCGGGGTAGCTGCACGACGGGCCCGTCGCCGTCGATCGCCTCGAGCTGTCCGAACAGTCGCCAGCCGGCGACGGCCGCGACGAGGCAGAGCGCGACCGTGGTCCATCGGGCGACCGAGGCGAGCAGATGCAGGAAGTCGGGCCACGACCTGACCGCACCGGATCTGAGCGCGCTCCAGACGACGAGCGTGTTGATGATGCCGATCACGATCGGCAGCGCGGCGGTGAACACGATGCCCGCGAGCGGGCTCCGGAAGACGAGCGTCAACCAGGGCGCGACGAACAGACCGCAGAGCACGGGGAAGAGCAGCAGCGTGAGCCGGCCGGCGAACACTTGAGGATTGAACACGTCGGTCGAGCGCGGCAGCGGTCCCCACGACCACCACGCGAACGCGAGGAGTGCGGCGAGCATCACCGCCAGCACCGCGAGCTTGCTGAGCCAGATCCGTCGCCGCGGCACGGGTTGCGACAGGAGCACGGGCAGGGTGCCGCGAAGATACTCGTGGCCGATCGACAGCGCGCCGAGCGTGGCCGCCGCGAGAAAATACAGACCAGGGCCGAGATCGAAACCGATCGAGCGGGTCGGGCTTACCGCGGCCAGGGCGACGATCGACGCGGCGAACGCGGGCAGTAGCGCCCGCGTCTCTTTCGACAACGACGGTCCGAGGCGTGCAGTCACGACGCCACGCGCTCCGGGGCGAGCGACGTCACGAAAATCTCCTCGAGCGTGAGGGCTTCCGTCTCGATCGCCTCCGGCGATCGCGCGCGGAGGCGCTCGATCACGTCCGCGGCGTTGCCATTGACGATGATCTCGATCTCGCGGCCGCGCCTCTGCAGCAGACGCGCGCCGCCCAGGTCGAGCGTCGCCGGCTCGCTGGCGAAACGCGCGTAGATCTTCTGAAAGCGCGCGCGCGCGGCGTCTGCGTCGAGCGTGAGCACTTCGCGGCCCTGATCGATGATCGTGAACTCGTCGATCAGTCCCTCGAACTCGGAGATCAAGTGCGTGGACACGAAGACCGTGCGCGTGCCTGGTGCGCCCTCCTGGTAGGCGCCGATCACAGTCTGGATGAACTCGCGCCGGACGATCGGGTCGAGTCCCGACGTGGGCTCGTCGAGCACGAGCAGGTCGGGCTCAGGGCAGATCGCCGTCACGAGCGCGAGCTGCGTGCGCTGGCCTTTGGACAGATGACTCGTCTTCTGCCTGAGATCGAGCCGGAACCGATCGACGAGTGTGCGCTCGGTCTCGCGATTCCACCGCGCTCGAAAGGACGCGAAGTAATCCAGGGTCTCGCGCACAGTCATCCACGGGTAGAACGCGACGTGATCGGGCACGTAGGCGAGGCGCGACTTCACGTCGACCTCGTGCCGGCGCGGGTCCATGCCGAACACGCGCACCGTGCCGCTCGTTGGCTGCAGCAGATTCAACAGGCACTTGATCGTCGTGGTCTTGCCCGCGCCGTTGCGCCCGAAGAAGCCGTAGCAGCGGCCAATCGGCACGCGAAGGCTGAGGCCGTCTACGGCGTCTGTGCGTCCGTAGTGGCGGACGAGGTGGGTGAGGTCGATGGCGAAGGCGTCGCTCGTCATAGAGGTCAGGACGGCATCGCGCGCGTGCGCTTGCCGGAAAACACGTCGAACCGGCCCTCGGCCAGCCGAAGGAACTCGGCGCGATCGATCTGCAGGTGATGCGCTTCGACGACGGCGTCGTCGATGCGCTCGGTCAGAAGTTTGAGCCGCGCTTCTTTCTTGAACGGCGACTGGGGCGCGCGAACGAAGCAGCCCTTGCCCGGGACGGTCTCGATGACGCCTTGCGCCTCGAGCTCGGCGTAGGCCTTGGCGACCGTGTTGCGATTGACGCGCAGCTCCTCGGCGAGTGGGCGGATGGAGGGCAGCGCGTCTCCCGGTTGCAGGGCGCCCGACGCGGCGGACGCCTTCACCTGATCGACGACCTGGAGATACACGGGCTTGCCCGACTTGAAGTTGAGCAGCAGGCGCATGCGTAACTGTCATATGACAGTAGGACAGTGACCGGCCGATGTCAACCCCGGGCCCGCGCCAAAGAAAAAGGGCCGCGGGGACAGTCCCCACGGCCCTCGAAAACCCACGCGGTGAACTAGCCCTGCTTCGCGATGATCAGCGCTGCGATCTTGTTGTACGTCGCGGCCGGGACGATCTTCTTGCTCTTCAGATCGGTCTTGGCCTTGTACGGACGGCCGGCGATGATTTTCGTCGCGTAGGCGTCGCCGACGCCGGGCAGCGTCATCAGCTGCTCTTTCGTCGCCGAGTTGATGTCCATCAGCGTGGCGGCCGGCGCGGCCTGGTGGGGAGCGGCCGGGGTCGGCTTCGGCTTGGGCGTGGTGGTGGCGGTGCCCTGCGCCGTCGCGCCCTGGGCGTGGACGACGCCGATGGCGATGCACGCGACGAGCATCGCGCCGAGCAGACTGTGAGTGAATCGTTTCATGAATGCCTCCGAAAACCGCGCCGAACACAACGTCCGGTCGCGGGTTCTTTCAAATGAAGAACCGTTCCTTAGGATCGCAAGTCGGTCGGCCGCACGCCATGCTCCACAGGAGTATTTTCAGCCGCCGGCGCAAGAAATCTGACCTCTTTTCGCGTCCTCGCGCGATGACTCGCGCCCCGACGCGCGACGGCATAGGCCCAACGGCCTTCAGCGTGCTTTGGTACTGTGATTGCACTTTCCAAGATGCCACGCTTGCGGGAGCGACCTCCCGTGCGAACATCTTCATCGTTCATGACTCGATTTCTCATTGTCGGCGCGACCGTCCTGATGCTCGGCGGCAGTGCTCTAGATGCGTCCGCGCAGTGGCACGGCGGCTTCCACGTGTCGGTCGGCGTCGGGTGGTATCCGTTCTACAGCCCCTGGTATCCCTGGTACCCGTTCCAAGTCGGGTTCGGCTGGTATCCAGGCCCGTACCCCTACTATCCGTACTACCCGTACGGCTTTCCGATCGACACCTCGGCGTCGGTGCGAGTCGAGACGAAGCAGCGCGATGCTGACGTCTATGTCGATGGCTACCTTGCCGGGAAGGTGAACGATTACGACGGTGTGTTCCAGCGGCTGCGGGTCGAGCCGGGGCCGCACGAACTGGTCGTGTATCACGACGGCTTCCACGCATACGCGGAACATTTGTACCTGGCGCCCACGTCCGACCAGCACCTGAAGTTCGAGCTGCTGCCGCTCGCTCCCGGGGAAGCGCCCGATCCGCGTCCCGTGCCGCAGGCTCGGCGTGAGGGAACGCCCGATGAGGATCAGCCGCGGCCGCGCTACGGGCGTGGCGGCCCGCCTCCGCAGTTGTCGCCCCAGCAGTTGCCCCCTGAGCAGCCCGGTCAGCCGCCGCCCGATCGCGGCGGGCCGCCGCCTACGGACATGCGTCCAGACGCGCGCGCGTTCGGGTCGCTGTCGCTCGGCATTCAACCGCTCGACGCCGAGATCCTGATCGACGGCGAGAAGTGGTCTGTACCGACCGGGCAGTCGCGCGTGGTGATTCAACTGCTCGAAGGGAAGCACCACGTCGAGGTCCAAAAGGACGGCTACGCGCGCTACGTCGAGGACGTCGGCATCATGCGCGGCAGGACGCTCACGTTGAACGTCAGCCTGGTGAAGTAGCCGCTATTTGCAGCTCGGCACCTTGAATGCGCCGATCTTCGACGAGTACGACTGCGCCGCCTTCTTGATGTAGTCGCCGACGTACCAGAACGTGCAGTCGTCGGACGGATCCATCGCGAGCGTCGTGTAGTCTTCCCATCGGAGCGTGGTCGTCTGGACGTCCTCGCCTTCGACGAGCACGCTCTCTTTCGACGTCAACTGGCCCTTGGGATCGTTCGCGAGCCGCGCGGCCAGGCGTTGTCCCGGAAAGATCTCTGACCCGCCGTACGAATAGCCGATCGCGATGTTGCCGTTGCGATCCATCCCGGCGCTCGGCATCCAGCGGTAGTCCTTGCTCGGCGCGTACGTGCCTTGTTGATAGAGCGTGACGTTGCGCTTGTTGTCGACGCGGAATTCGTACCAGCGCACGCCGCCGCCCGCGGCCTCGGTGTTGATCGAGTGCGCGGCGATCACGGATTCCCGGTTGCCAATCCGGCGATAGACCAGCCGCTGCATGATCTTGTCGCCCTGGGCGTCGAGACGGCGATCGGTGCCCGGCTGTGGCACGCAATTCGTCAACTGGCCGTTGCAGAGGTAGTGATACGGAGCCACCGGCATCTTCGTCGGCTCGCCGACTTTCGTGTTCTCCGGATGGTCCCAGTCGACGTGAAACTGCCACATCATGATCACGTCGTCCTGGTAGATGTCGTCGAGCTGGCGGCCGCCGCCGGCGATCATGATGTTCGGCGCGCCGGCTGGCGGCAGCGCCTTGCCGTCGATGTCCGCGTTGTTCAGAAAGTTCACGTTCTCGACGATCACGCATTGTTCGGTCGCCGGTTCGCCCTTCAGCATCTTCGCGCGATCGGCAACACACGCGTGCTTCTGCGTCGCGATGGTGTCAGACACGCGGTTGTCGCCCGTGCTCGTCGGCACGTAGTACCCGTCGGGCCAGATCGCGGGACGCGGGTAGTCGGGAAAGAGCGGTCGCAGGAATTCGTAGCGGTAGTACGACCCGAGCGGATCGGATGACGTGCTGACCGCGTAGCACATTGAGTACCGACCCTGCGGGCCCTCCGGCTGACCGCGACGACCCTGCGCGCCACCCGCGCCGCGCGCGAGCGCTTGTCCGGGCGTGCCCGCCGGCGTCGGCGTCGGAGGAGGTGGCGGCGGAGGCACGAACAACGCCGCGGCCGGGCCCGGCTGATTCGGCCGGCCGATCACGCTGCGTTGCGCCGGATCGCTCCCCTTGTTCGCCGCGATCTGATCGGGCCGCGGTGCGCCACGCGAGAACAGCGGCAGCACGAACAGCCAGCGGTCGGCGAGCTGGTCGTAGCGGACGACGGCATCGCCACTTTGGCGGTCCTCACAGTTGCCGCCGAAGCCCTTGAACACGATGTTCGTCACGACCGGCCCGTAGAGCACCGTGCCGCTCTTGTCGAACTTCGATCCCTTCTTCGAATAAACCGCCATGCGCGAGTTGACGATCTGGACGATGTGATTCGGGCCGACCGCGAGGCTGTTGTCCGACGGATTACGCGCGGTCGCCGTGCCCTGCGGGCCTTCGAAACCGACGCCGAGGCCGTCGAAGCTATCGACGACCGACAGCGCGTCTTTCGTGCCCATCGTCGTCTGTTCGACCTTCGCGCCCGCGGGGTTGTGCGGCGCTTCGGACGGCGCACCGCCCGCGCGGCCTTGTTCCGCCGGCTCAAGGGCCGCTTCGTCGTTGTCCGCGTCGGCGTCGCTGTCCGGCGCGAGCGTGCCGGGCGGATTGGCGAGGGGTGCCGAGACATCGTGTGCGACTTGGGCGCGCGACGTCGGTGCGCTGACCTGCACGGCGCGAGTCCGGAAGTGGAGGCAGAGCCCGGCGCCGAGTGCGGCGAGCGCCAGAACGAGAACGAGGGATTTGAGGGCGAATTTGCCAGACACGGGCCGCATCCTACCATCGCGGCTCGGACGCGGCCGGCGTCAAAATGGGACGCGACGGCGTCATGAAATGCCCTGGGCCAGCATGTAACGCGGGCGCTACAATTCCGGGCGAAACTCTGGCAAAATCGTCACGCTCGATTCGGGCGCCCACAGGGGGCGCCCGGGTGCCCCGGTGAAGGTCGGGGCGGTCGCGGCAGGTCGAGCCCGGCTGGACAGTCGAGTAACTTTGCGATACAAAGTATGGCTGTGACGCCGATCGAGTTGAGTCTCGAAATCCGACCACGGGCCCGCCTCGACGTGATCGATGTCCGTAGTGTCGCCGCCCAGGTGCACAGCAATGCCCTGGGGGAGTACCCAAGGTGCCTGTACGCGTCGCGACACACCACGGCGGGGTTCCTCCCGCAAAGCCTGGCGGCCCGGCTGTCTGCCCGGCCCGACGGCGTAGGCCGGTATCTCGACCTTTTCCGAACAGTCTTTCCGGAGTCGGCCGGCTATCTGCACGATCAGCTCGAGTTGCGTCACGAGCTGGCTCCCGACCAGCGCCTGGTCGAGCCGGTCAATGCGCACTCACACCTGGCGTTCATTGGCGGGGGACTGCGGCCGTGCGTGTCCTACAGCGCCAGCCGGCCCGGGCCCGTCTATTTGATCGATCTCGACGGCACCCACGAGGGCGTGCCGCGCAAGCGACAGACGACGCTCGTGGGTTACCACAAGGAATCAGTGGTCGCCCGGACGACGCTGAAGGTCCCCGTGTCGCCGCATCCGATCGATGCGGTGAATCTCAAGGAGACGCAGTTCGGTCTCTACGATCAGGTTGGGGAGCTCATCAAGGCGCATGGCGTGACGAAGGGCCGTGTGCGGCTCGAGCTGGGGCATGGCGAGCAATTCGCGAGTCTCACAGTGAACGAGTACGAGACGTTGCTCATGCAGCACGACCTCGCCGAGGTTCTGCGCAATCCGTTGCGGTTCGCCGCCGAGCGCGCACGTCATGCGTGGGACGACCCGCGTGCGGTGCCGGCCAAGGCGCTGGGCTACGCGAAATACGATCTCGTGCGGGCGCTCAATCGCTTCCTGGACGCGCTCGGGCTCGGCGCGTCGCGTATCGAGCGGCTGGTGGCGCGGACGTTCGAAGTACCCGCGTCACGCTTCCTGCGGATGCGGCGCGGCGTCGATCTGCTGGTGTCGGACGCGGCCCAGCCGGGTCAGGGGGCGATCTCCGAAGGCACGTATCAAGCGCCCATCCTCGTCCAATGGCGTCCTGCACCCGCCGCCGTCCGCGAAGTGAACGTCGCGGTCACGCGGTTTAGTTAGGTTAGTTAGGGGACGGGGGATTTTTCCACAGATCTGACCCGTTCGGGGACGGAGGTCGGACCGGGACGGGTCGACCTCCGTCCCCGAACGGGTCAGATCTGTGGAAAAATCCCCCGTCCCCTAAAGTTCGCTGAAATACTTCACGATCATCTCGCGGCCGTCCGGGCGGGTGTAGACGTCGGGCTTGCGCGATTCGATCGCGCCAGCGATGACTTCGGCGACGTCCTCCGCCGTCTGGGCGCCGGGAAACGCCCGAGAATCCGGCCCCCCGTGGAGCGCGTTCATCCCGAACTCGGTCGCGACGACGCCGGGTGACACAAGCGTGACCTGAATCCCCGGATGCGTCGCCTGCACTTCCATCCGGAAATTCGCCGTGATCGCGTTCAGAAAATGCTTGGATCCGCTGTACGCCGATCGCAGGAGCGCCGCGGGAATCCGGCCGAGCATCGACGAGACATTGATGATCTGCCCCGCGCCGCGCGACTTGAAGTGCGGCAGGATCTCCTGCATGCCGTACATCGCCGACTTGACGTTGACGAGCATCATCAGATCGACGTCCTCGTCGGTCAGCTCCGACGGCATGCGGGAAATGCCGCGGCCGACGTTGTTGATCCACACGTCGATGTGGCCGAATCGCGAGACCGTCTCCTCGATGACGCGCTTGACGTCCTCGCGCTTCGTCATGTCGGCAACGGCCGCGGTGGCGCCCGTGCAGCGGGCCGCGAGATCGACGAGCGGCCCTTTGCGTCGCGCCACGAGCACAAGGGCTGCGCCGCGCTTCGACAACAGGTCCGCGAGCGCCGCGCCAATGCCGGCACTCGCGCCGGCGATCACAATGACTTTGTCATTCATCGGGGAGCCATCATATCGGGGCTATACCCGGCGTGACCAGCGGACTCAGCGCTTGACAGGACCGAGATAACGATCGAGCCAGTCGAGCATTTCTTTGATCGGCTCCTGCCGGGCGGTGGGGATGTGGCCGCCCGGGAACACGGCGTGCCGTTTGTCGGCGGCCGGGGTGCCGAGCATCCGAAACATCGGAATTTGGGCTGTCTCGTACGGGAGGTCGAAGTCCTCGCGGCCGTTGACCATCAGCACTGGCACCGTCACGCGCGGCGCGTAGTTGACCGGATCGACTTCAGGCGGGAGGTTCCACGTCTCGAAACCGCCCGACATCAGCACGCCGGTCTTGAACCGCGGTTCCGTGGCCAAAAAGATCGGCGCCAACTGCGACCCGAGACTGAGTCCGTAGAAGGCGATGCGCGCGGCGTCGATGTCCGGGCGCGTCTCGAGGTAGTCGATCGTCCGTCGGATGTCCTTGCCGCGCTGCACCAGGACGTCTCTGGTGACGTTCGGCCCCTTCTTGCCTGTGATCCGCCGCTCGTATGTGCCCTGGTAAACGGGGTACACGAGCACCCGCCCGGCGCGGACCCAGAAATCCGCCCACTGCAGTTGGAGGTCGCGGCTCGAGCCAGACATCACCGCGGTCGATCCCGGAAAGTAGACCACCGCGTGATACGGGGGCGCGCTCGACTTCGGCAGGAAGATGTAGATGGGCACGCGCTCGTTGCCGTACGCCGCGGCGATCGTCACTTTTTCACGGCGCCAGATCTCCGAGTCCTCGGTGGTCTCCACCACAGTCGCGAGCGGTCTGGGGTCGTAGTCGAACTGGCGTGCATACAGGCGATACGCCGCGTCGTCGACCGCCTTGAGCGTCGCGGGGTTCCGCTCGACGCTCGCGATCGGATCGGTGAGACTTGCGGCGAGCGGTGCCGCCGGTTCCATCAGACGCAGGCCAAATCCTGGCCGCCGCGTGAACGGCGCCTGCGCGTCTTCGTCGTGAAACTGATAGTCGGCGTCGTTGAACGCGCCACCAAGCACGTAGCGCTTGCCGTCGCCGGTGGCGTTCGTGCACCACTCCTTGACGTTGCCCGCCATGTCGTACGTGCCGTACGGGCCGACGCCGCGATACTCGCCGACGCGCGCGGTCGCCTTGCCTGAGAAGTTACTGACCGACAGCACATCGGAAAAGACCGAGAACGCGCCTGACGCCTGATACCAGTGGTACACCGTCGGCAGCTGCTTGTGCGCGAACACGGCGTACGCCTCCGCTTCGTACCAGCTCACCCCGCTCACGGGAAAGTCGTCCTGCCCGGCCGGATAGGCGCCGATGTCCCACGTGGCGGGACCCGGGCGGCCGGTGCCGTCATGGAATTCCGCCATCGCTTCCTCGAAGCTCAGCGTACGGCCATCCTTCACGAACGGCTCCCGCCAGTAATCGCGCGTGCGGTAGCCGCCGGCATCGACGAACTCGCGGAACTCGCGGTCGGTCACCTCGTACTTGCCCATCAAATAGGCGGGCACCTCGACCGCCCCCGTGTCGAGCTCGACGGAACCCGGCGAGACGAACACCATGCGGCGCGACGCCTGATCGGTCGTGGTGAGATGGACGGCCGACATCTCGTGGCCGGCGCCCGATACCTCGAGCGGCTCGTAACCGGCTTTCATGATTCTCCAGCGCAAGGGACCGAACGGCACGTCCACGTTGTTGAGCGGCGTGACGCCAACCGGCAGCCAGTCGGCTGTCGAGAGATATCCCCTGACGCTGACCTCCGCGCCAGACGGATCGCTCGTGAGCGATACCGCCGGCGACGTGGAATTGGCGAGCAGCTGACGCAACTGAGGATCGTCGGGAATCGCGGCGGCGGCCTCGTGAGCCAGCCGGAAGGCGGCGTCGTAGTCGCTCGCGTCGAGGAACTTGATGATCTGCGGAATCGCCACCGTACGCGCCCACTGCACGCGCGCCGTTCGCTGCCACGCCCAGCCCGCGACGGCAATCGCACTGACTGCGACGATGACCGCGGCGGCCACGATGATCCCCCGGCGCGGTGACGCCGGCGGCGCGGCGGCCGGCGCACGCAGCTCCGCGAGAGCGTCGGCCAACGCTCGCGCCGAGGGATAGCGATCCTCCGGTCGCCGCGCCAGGGCACGGGCGATGATGCGCGCAAGCGCAGGCGGAACGTCGGCGCGCACTCGGCCGATCTCGGGCGCGTCGGTGTTGACCGTCGCCTGCAATGTCTCCCACGACGACGGGCCGTCGAACGGCCGTCGCCCGGTCGCGAGCTCGAACATGACGACGCCGAGCGCGAACACGTCGCTGCGCGCGTCCGCAGCTCGGCCGGCGATTTGTTCCGGGGCCATGTAGCCGACCGTGCCCGCGACGCCGTGTCGTGTCGCGAATTCCGTTGTCGCCGGCGTCGTCTCGGCGCCGGGCGCGGTGGGGAGGTGGCGCGCAAGTCCGAAGTCGAGCACCTTCACCCGCCGGCTTGGCGTCAGCATCACGTTGCCGGGCTTCACGTCGCGATGGACGAGGCCGGCTTCGTGCGCCGCGGCGAGTGCGTCGGCGATCTGCCACGAATAGTCGATCACGCGATCGAATGGCAGGCCCCCTGGGGCGATCTGACTCGAGAGCGGGCTGCCCTCGACGTACTCCATCACGAGGAACTCGGTGTCGCCGCTCGTTCCGAGCTCATGAAGCGTGACGATGTTCGGGTGATTGAGCCGTGAGGCGGCGCGGGCCTCGCGCAGGATTCGCGGGCCCAGTTCAGGATCGAGCGCGGTGCCGGTGAGTACCTTGATCGCGACGACCCGGCCGAGCACGGTGTCGCGTGCACGATAGACCGTGCCCATGCCGCCCTGCCCGAGCTTGGCGTCGATCTCGTAGTGTGTGAGCTTCGTGCCAATCATGACGGCAAGGTGCCCGAATGATACCCCCATCGCGTACCGGCCGACGGACGGCGTCGTATACTCGCGTCGGCGTCCGCTTCCGGCCGCTCATCCAGTTCAGGTCTTCTTCGGCACCACGCTGATCGTCCCGGTGTTCTCGAGCACCGCGGTGTGCACGTCCTCGACGCACGTACACCCGGCTTGTCGCAGTGCGGCGTCGAGCTCGTGATGCGTGAGCTTTGCGCGCTTCATCACCTCCGCGTAAAGCTTGCCGTTGTGAATCAGCACCATCGGCTGACCTTCAATCAGATCCTCGAGGCGCTTGGATCGAAACGTCGCGAACCCGAGAACGCCGTTGAGCAGCACGAGCGTGACCGCCGAGATCAGGCCGCCGACGAGCGAGTTGTCGCCGCCGTTCATCGAGTTCTGCACAGCGTTCGACAGCACGAGCAGGAGCACGAGATCGAACGGGGCGAGCTGGCCGACCTGCCGTTTGCCGGTGAGACGCAACAACACCAGCAGGAATCCGTAGACGACGACCGATCGGACGATCAGTTCCCAGACGGGGATAGCAAGGTTCCACATGGCGAGACCTCACGCGACCGGCGCGGCGGGCGCCTTGCGCTGGACGACGCTGATCGATCCGTTGTTTTCGAGAACCGCCGTGTGCACCTCGTCGACGCACTCGCAGCCGGCCTGGCGCAGTGCCGAGTGCAGTTCGTGGCGCGTCAGCTTCGCCTGCTTCAGGACCCGATCGTACAGCCGACCGTTGTGGATGAGCACCTGCGGCCGGCCCTCGACGAGCGCTTCGAGCCGCTTGCTGCGATACGTCGCGAGACTAATCGCGCCGTTGAGGAGCACGAGCGTGGCGGCCGAGACCAGCCCGCCGATGAGCGAGTTATCGCCGCCGTTCATCGAGTTCTGCACCGCGTTCGACAACACGAGGAGCAGAACCAGATCGAACGGGGCCAGTTGGCCGACCTGACGCTTGCCAGTGAGTCGCAGCAGCACCAGCAGAAACACGTACACGAGAACTGAGCGGACGATGAGTTCCCAGATCGGGACGGAGAGGTTCCACATGCGGTGGCCTCGCAGCATCAAAAGGAAGGAAAAAAGAAGACTTGCAGAAAGAAGGCGACATGCCCGGCGATTGTAGCCGAGGCGGGCAAATCGGGAAGCGAGGGACTGGCGTGGGTCAGGTGCGCTTGATGAAACGCATCGCGACCGAGTTCATGCAGTACCGCAGTCCGGTCGGCTTGGGCCCGTCGTCGAAGACATGACCGAGATGCGCGTCACAACGGCGGCAGGCGATGGCCGTGCGGACCATGCCAAGCGAAGCGTCCCGCTGGGCCAGGATGTTTTCCTTCGCGAGGACGTCCCAGAAGCTGGGCCAGCCGGTATGCGACTCGAACTTGGTGTCGGACGTGAAGAGTGCCGTGTCGCAGCAGATGCAGCGATAAAGGCCCGCGTCGTGGTTGTCCCAGTACGGACCGGTGTACGGCACCTCGGTATCTTCGTGACGAGTGACCTGGTACGCGGCGTTGGACAGCTGCTGCCGCCACTGAACGTCCGTTTTGACGACCTTCGCGACTTTGGCGGCGGCGCCCCGAATGCCGGCATCGCTGAAGTTGATGATCGTGACTTCGGAGGGCGCGCCCTCCGCCGAGTCCGGGCGGAAGGCGAGCGCCGCGCTGACAACGGCGGAGCTTCCGGTGAGCAGGAACGCGCGGCGGTCGAGCGAGCCATTCTTACGGTGAATCATGCAGCCTCCGGTCGGGCGTGGACCTCACCCATTCTACGACGGGAGGCTGCGATCGCTTCTTGCCAGCCGCCGGTCCCGCCTCTACGATGGCCGCATGAAGAAGCTGTTTGTGATGGCCCTGGTTGTGGGACTTTCGGCCGGTCTGGTGGCCCAAACCGGGACCCCGCCAGCCGTCGCCGACGCGCTCGTCGTAACCGGCGCGGTCACGACGCCCCTGACGCTGTCACTCGCGGACCTCGGCAAGATGCCGAGAACGACCGTGACCATTAACGAAGGCGGGACGGACGTCAAATACGAAGGCGTCCTGCTGACGGAAATCCTGAAGCGTGCGGGCGCCCCGACAGGTGCCGCATTGCGCGGCAAAGCGCTCGCGAGCTATCTGCTGTGCGAAGCCAAGGACGGCTATCGCGTCGTGTTTGCATTACCGGAGTTCGATCCCGAGTTCAGCGACAACCCGATCATCGTCGCCGACAAGCGCGACGGGCAGCTGCTCGTCGACAATCAAGGGCCGTTTCGCATCATGGCGCCGCGTGACAAGAAGGCCGCGCGCGGAGTCCGAATGCTCGTCAAGCTGACCGTCGTGCAAATTCCGGACTGACCGGTGCCGCCCACCGTCGTTGGCGCGCGAGAGAAAGCGCGCTACCGTATCGCCATGCGCATTCCCGCCGCCATCGTTGCCGCCGTCGTGACGTGTCTGGCGCCGCCTGTCCGTGGTCTCGAACAGGCGCCCGCCGGGGCGCCGGCACATGGTGCGTTCACGATCCACATGATCCTGCACGCGATTGGCGAGGAGAAATACGACATCGCGTCGAACGCCGACGGCACGCGGACGTTGACGACGACGTTCGACATGTCGGATCGAGGGCGCCGCCGCACGACGACCGCGACACTCACGACGACCGCCGACGAACGGCCGATCAAACTCGAGGTGAAAGGAACGACCGAATCGGGCGCGTCGTTCACCGGGTCCACGGCGTCTGTCACGATGCGCGGTACGACGAAGGCGATGCCCGTGCCCGCCGCCGCGGCCGGCATCGTGGACCAGACGCCGTTCGCACTCCAGATGATGATGATGCGCGCGTGGCACGCGCGCGGCGAGCCGAAACAGATCGCGATCGTCAGTCTGAATCCGTCCGCCGAGCCGCTCGAGATCGTGCGCGTGGGGCGGGACACGATTGACGCCGGAGGTCACAGGCTCGCGCTCGATCGCTACACGGTCGATCACCTGATGTTCGGCCGTGAAGTGCTGTGGATGACTGCCGATGGTGACCTGGCTGCCGCAATGACATTTGCCGGCGGCCTGCCGCTCGAGGCGGTGCGCACCGATCTCGAGCCGGCGCTGCCCGAGCTTTACCGCGCGGGCGTCGCGCAGGAGATAGCGAACCTTGCCGCGATTGGCCGCGCAGTGCCGCCGCTGCGGACGGGTACGTTTGCCATCTCCGGCGCCACGCTCATCGACAGCACGGGCGCCGCGCCGGTCCCTGACGCCGTCGTGCTCGTGCGCAACGGCCGCATCGTCGCCGTGGGTCCACGCGCGACGACGACAGTGCCGTCAGGTGTCGCGGTCGTCGACGGAAGAGGCAAGACGCTGCTTGCGGGGCTTTGGGAAATGCACACGCACGCGTCGGGCGTCGAGTTCGGGCCGGCGCATCTTGCGTCGGGCATCACGACTGCACGCGACTGCGGCGGCGAGTTCGATTATCTCGTCGCAGCGCGCGACGCCGTGGACAAGGATCACGCGATTGGTCCGCGCACGCTGCTGGCCGGGTTAATCGATGCCGGCGGGGACAAGGCGTTCGGACACGTCACCGCCGAAACACCCGAGGCCGGACGCGCGGCGGTCGACCGCTACCACGCAGCGGGCTTCGAGCAAATCAAGCTCTACACGTATCTCACCGCCGACGTCGTCAAGGCGATTGCCGACGAGGCCCACCGGCTCGGCATGACGGTCACCGGCCACGTGCCGCAGGCGCTCACGACGGCCGCCGGCATTGAGGCCGGCATGGATCAGATCAATCACCTGAACTACGTGACGAGCATGTTGCGGCCGCCCAATCCTGATCGCGGAGCGGGAGCCGGCGGCGGGGGCGCGATCGATTTGCAGTCGCCGACCGCGCAGCAGGCAATCAAGTTCCTGCTCGATCACCACACGGTGGTCGACCCGACGGCGAGCTGGGGCGAGATGGGCAGTCACTCGCGCGAAGTGGACCTTGCGTCGTTCGAGCCCGGCATCCTGATGGCGCCGGCGATTCTCGACGCGAAGTTCCGCGGCATGGAGAGCGCATCGACCGCCGATCAGATGCACGCCCGGATGGCGCAGACGCTCGCGGTGATTGGCGCATTGCATCGCGCGGGCGTGACGATCGTGCCCGGATCGGACACCGGGCTCGTCGGCCATGGCCTGCATCGCGAAATCGAGCTGTACGTGCAGGCCGGCATGACGCCGCTCGAGGCCATTCAGTCCGCGACGATCGTGTCGGCGCGCGCCATGGGCCTCGACCGCGACTCGGGCACGGTCGAAGCCGGCAAACGCGCCGATCTGATTCTGGTCGACGGCGATCCGTTGAAGGACATCACGGCCCTTCGTCACGTGACGTCCGTTGTGACGAATGGCCGGATGTACGACGCGGCAGCGCTCTGGCGCGCGGTCGCGTTCAAGCCGCAGCGGTAGACCGCGCTACGTCGTGGCGGTCGGCGCTGGCGCGTGCGCACGCATGCGAGCCTCGCGCTCCCGCGTGAGGTGCGGCACGACGCCGAGCATGCGCTGCATCAGCATGAGCTGCCCGCGGTGGTGCATCTCGTGCTCCTTCGCGCCGAGCAACAACTCGAAGCGGGTCTTGCTCGACGGCTCGATCGGCGCCGAGAACTGCTGGCGCTCGGCGAGTTCCTCGCTCGACAACGCTTCGAGCTCCTTCGCGAACTCCTCACCCCTGATTTCGAGTGCCTGCAGAATGGCCGCGGGTGTCGTGAGCGAGTGCTCAAAGGCGGCCGTCTCCACGCCGTACGGACCGAAATCCGCGGGCCCGAGCGTCTTCGGGCGATCGAGAATGTTGATGCGGCGCGGAGTGATCGTCAGCGCCGCGATGTGCGCCAGCAACTCGGCCGCGGATCGCGCGCCGGGCGCGGGGCGGAACGTCCACTGGTCCTCAGGAAGATCGCGCGCGATCTTTATCGTGTTGCCGCGGACCGTACGAAAACTGCGAGCCAGATCCTTACCGGAATAGACCGTCATTCATTCATCTCCTGACTGACGATCATGTCGTTCGGCGCGCGTGCGGTCAACAAATTCGAAATCGCGTCGACTTGGCGCCGAAATCCTGTCGCGCGGTGGCGACTTGGCGACCAATGTCTGCCCCGGGGAAGCCCACAGGACTGAGATCGGCCTTTTCCCGTGGAACTTCGCGTGATGCCTTCCTTACGGCGGTGGGCCGTCGTCTTGCGTTCTCCTGGTGCGGCCGGCGCCACGAGGGCGCTGCAAGAGACGGGAGCATCGACGTGACGCAACGACTGACGATACTGGCATTGGGATTGGCGCTCGGCTGCTTTGCAATTCCCGCGGCCGCGGGCACGATTCACGTCGGTGACAACATCAAATTCGTTTCTTCGACCGGCACGATCGGCGGCGGCGCGTTCAGCGTGGACGACCTTGCCGACGGCGCGGGCATCGATGCGCTGACCTTCTGCGTCCAGCGCACGCAGTACATCGACTTTTCGCAGACGTTCCACGTCGGCTCGATCACGACATACGCCGACGACGCGTCGGGCAACGACCCGATCAGCGACGAGACTGCGTGGATTTACTCGGGCTTCGTCCACGGCACGCTCGGTGCCTACAACGCCGATGCCATCCAGGCCGCCATCTGGTACCTCGAGGGTGAGTGGACGAACAACGTCGGCAACTCCGCCGCTCTCCGGGCCGTCGCGCATACCGCAGTGCTGGGCGGATGGACGAACACCGACGTGCGCGTGCTCAATCTCTTTTACCAGGACGGGCGTCCCGCGCAGGATCAGCTCGTCCTGGTGCCAGTTCAGGAGCAGCTCGTCGCGGCGCCGGTTCCGGAGCCGACCTCGTTATTGTTGTTCGGGTCAGGCCTCCTGGCGGTCGGGCGCGCGCGCCGTCTCCTCAGCCGGCACGCGCGTCCGGTCCGCTGATCGCAGACCACACAGACTTCTCCCAGTGCACTCAACGTCGTCCGCGGCGGTTCGTGCCGCCGCGGACGCGCCACACCTCACCCCTACCGCCCGTCCAGGATTTGCGTTCTAATAGGCCCACTTCTTCCAAGCGAGGGTCCCATGAGGAACGGGCGAATCTCACGTCGTGAGTTGCTGCACACGCTCGGGGTGGCCGCCGTCGGTGCGCCGATCCTCGGCGCATTTGGCGATCGGGCCGCGCTGGCGCAGGGCCGCTGCATGCTCACGTTCGGCATCCCATCGTGCAATACCACGGACATCAAGCCGGTCTTCGACCCGACCGGGTGGAGGACCGTGGCTCTCGAACAGATCACGTTCGACGTCACCGACTACCAGAAGGAAGCGGCGTTCTATATCGCGCTCATGGGCTGGACGCTCAGAAACGACGACGGCAAGCGCGCAATTCTCGACGTCGGCGACTGGGGCTCGGTGATTTTCCGGCAGTCGGCGGCCGGCGCCGACGCGCCTGCCGGCGGTGGGCGTGGCGGCGCCAACCGCGCCGTCGTCCAGTCGTTCGGCTTCGTCATCGATCAGTGGAACGCCGCCAAGGTCGAGGGCGAGCTCAAGAAGCGCGGTCTCGCCCCGGTCGCGGACAATGACGGCAAAGGCTTCGAGAGTTTCCGCGTGAAGGATCCGGACGGCTTCGATCTGCAGATCTGCAACGGCAACGGCCTGGCGAAGGGCCGGCGCGCGCCGGCGGCCGCGAAGCTCGCGACGCCCGCGCCGTTCGACCCGACCGGGTGGAAGACGATCTGGCTCGACCACTTTTCGTTTTCCGCGACGAACTACAAGGAGAGCACGTCGTTCTACACGAATCTCCTCGGGTGGAAACCGACGTACGACGAGGGCAGTCAGAACGAGTGCCTGATGGGCGACGTGGGCGACATCATCATTCGCGGGGGTAATCCACTTGATCCGAACTTCGGCCGCGCCGGTGGGCGAGGCGGCCGCGCGGGACGCGCCGGCGCCGCGGGGGATGCCCCCGAGGCCCTGCCGCCTCCGGCAGCGACGCCTGCCGCGCGCAGCGCGCGCATCGATCACATCTCGTTCGGCATAGCGCCGTGGGACACCGACGGGGTGAAAGCCGAACTCGAGAAGCGCGGACTGCGCGCGCAGGTGGACACATCGAGCCGGCATCTCGGTCCGGACGGCACGTACGTGCCCGACGACATTCACACCGCGGCGTTCAAGAGCTACCACACGCAGACGCCGAACGGCTACAACCTGCAGATCAGCTACGTAACGCACGACAACCGTCTTGCCTTGTCGAACGCCGTGCGCCCGAAGCCTCCGGGCGGCGGCCGGTAGCGCTTCGCGCCGTCACGCGCGGCCAGGTGATCCGGGTGACCAGCACGCGCGGACGTGCGACAACGCGCGCGTCATCTCGTCGTCGCTGACCTCGCGCATCATCTCGAGGGAGAGCTTGCCGCGATAATGCTGGTCGCGGAGGCACGCAAAAAACGGATCGAACGCGTAAGTGCCCTCACCCGGGAGCTCTCGACCGGAGTCAGAGACGTGCACGTGCGCCAGCCACGGCGCGGCATGCGCCACGAGCGTCAGCGGCTCGCTCATTTCGTGCAGGTGATACGTGTCGGTCATGACGCGCACGTTCGGATGGTTTACCGAACGCGCCATCTCGACGGCCTCGGCGAGCGTCGTCAGGTAATTGGTCTCGTGGTCATTCTGCGATTCGAGTGCGAGGGTGGCGCCCACGCGTGCGAGCACGTCCGCGGACGCCGTCACCATGTCTCGAAACTGCCGGTCGGCCTCGTTGCGGCTCCAGCCGTCGGGGACGTGCCGGGCCCAGCCGCTGCCAAAGACGACGATCTCCGCTCCGGCGTCGCTGACGATCGCGGCCACGCGTTCGAGATAGCGCTGGATGCGCGGGCGATCCACTGCCGGACCGACGACGTGCATGCCCGTCGGGAGGAACCGGTTGAAGACCGGCACGGGCAATGAGATCGCACTGACGGCGCGTTTCGCGATCTTGAAGGCCGCGTCGTCCTCGAGCCGCATTGGCGCAAGGCCGACTTCGATGAAATCGCAGCCCGCCGTCTTTACCCGGGGGGCGTCGTCGATCGGAGCGCACCAGCCGATGTCCATGATGAGTGTGTGGGATTGTAGTGGGAGTGCCTGCGACAGGTCGGCGACGAGTCAGATTCCGGCGATCAGTGTCTCTTTCTCTTGACGCGTCAGCCGTTTGAGTTCGCGCTCGCGCCGCAGCGCGTCGCCGTGCGACTCACACGTTTCTGAATAGACGAGTTGGACGGGCCGGCGACCGGACGTGTAGCGCGCGCCGCGGCCGGCGTTATGCACGTCCGTGCGCTGACGCGGATCCTTCGCGCAGCCCGTGTAGAACGTGCCGTCCGCGCATCGGACGATGTAGACGAAGTAGGCCTCGGAAATCACGCGGCGCAGAGGTACGGCATTGTACCCAGCGCCGCGCGTCCCCGGGTCACTGCTTGATGACGATGAACCAGGCGGCCACGATCGGGCCCTGCGGCCCACGCCCGCGTCCCGCGCCCGCCGGTGGCGGCGTCGCGGCCGGGGTGGCTGCCGGCGCCGGACCGCGCTCCGGCTGGAAGAGATACGCGTTGTGCGTCGTCGGATCGACGCAAATCGTCTTCGCGCCGGCGAACGTGGCGACAGTCTCCACGACGGTGTACTTGTCGGGCGAGTCCTGGTGGACGATGGTCACATTGCCCTCGCCACCGTTGGGAATGAATACCAGTTTCTTCGACGGATCCCATCCCAGCGCGTCGACGCGCGTGCCGTTCGTGATGGACGCCACGACCTTGCCGGTGCTCGCATCGACGACGACCGAGGTCTTGCTGCATCCGGAGAAGATTCGGTTCGACGCTTTGTCGTACGCGATGCCCGTGGGGCCTTCGCATGGCGCGAGCGGCCACGACGCGGTCGTCTTCCACGTCTTGACGTCGATCACCTGAATCGTGTTCTTACCCTCGTTGTTGACGAAGATGTGTCCCATGCCGTCAGCGGCCGCGCCTTCGGGCGCGGTGTCTTCGAGCTCGACCGTGGCCACGATGTCACCGGTCTTCGGGTCAAGCGCCGTGACGGTGCCGACGGGCCGGCTGTGGTTCGTCAGAATGATCTTGTCGTCGGGCTCGTCGTACATGATCCCGTCAAGTCCGCCCTGATCGACTTTGATTTGCTTGACCACGGCCAGCGTCTTCAGATCGAAGATCGTGACGGTCGAGTCGCCGCCGTTCGTCGTGAATCCGTGGCCGGCCTTGGTAGCGATGCCGGCACCGTGCACGCCTGGCGTGTTCGGAATGTCGCCGAGTACCTTCCCGGTGGCGCCCTCGACGACCATCATGTGCGTTGCGCGCGACACGAACACACGGCCGGTGGCGGCCTCGACAGCGACGTAATCGGTGCCGCCGTCACCCTTGATATCGAATTTCTCGACCTTGAACGCCTGCGCGCGTCCGACGACGGGCACGGCCGCGCCGGCGGCGAACAGAATGGCAAATGCGGTGAGTAAGCGTTTCGTCATCGGCGCCTCGTTGGGGGCGGCCGGGCAGCGATGGCGTACCGCTGGCCGGCAACCGCTAGGTACGATAGTCGTCCCGTCTGAAGACTGCGTGAAGAGCATGGGCGGTGGACCTGCTCAACCGTGCCGCTTGAAGTACTGGATCGCGCGCTCGTGCTTTTCAGCGGCCGCCCGCGTCTTGAACGTGCCGAGGTTCCTGCGGCGTTTCGTCGCCGGATTCGTCTTCCGTGAATACAGCCGGTATCCGCCCGTCGCCAATTTGCGAATCATCATCGCCTCCGCTGGTCACCTTAGCCCGCCTTCGACTTCCGGCCCGTCGGGTGCGCAATGACACGCGCCATTCGGCCTCGGCCGCGGCGAGGAGCGCGCGCCTTGTTGCGATCGGCGCGGGCCAGGCTCTGTCGAAGGGCTTCCATAAGGTTGACCACTTGACCCTGTTTGCGCGGCGGTTCGCTCGAGGCGACATCGTCGACCGTTGCCTTCGACTCCAACATCGAGCGGAGCGCCTCTTCGTACCGGTCGGTGAAGGCCGAGAGGTCCGTCTCTGTTTCGAAGCTCTGGAGCACCTGACGGGCGAGTTTCAGTTCGTCGGGTTTGATCCGGACGTCCGCGAATTCCAGTCCGTCGACAGACGTCAGATCGCGGACCTCGCCCTTCGTTCGGAGGGTGTACATCAACAGCGCTTCGCCGCGCGGCAGGACGGCGACCAGATACTCGCGGCCGTGCAATGCCAGCCTCCCGACACCGGCCTTGTCCTGAAGCGCCAATCGAAAGACCGCGAACGAATTGCCCGCTGCTTTCGAGTCCGGCGCGAGGTAGTAGGTGCGTTCGATGTAGATCGGGTCGACGGTCGCGGCGTCGACGACGTGCGAGATGTCGATGGTGCGAGTCGACTCGGGACGCAGGCTCGTGATTTCCTCGTCCTCGACCATTACGTATCCTTTTGCGGTCTTGAATCCTTTCACGACATCGCCGGGCGCGACCTCTTCGTCGCAGTGGGGACACCACCGCCTCAACTGAATCGGCGTGTGGCATTTGCGATGGAGCTGCCGGAACGACACGTCAGCCGCTTGGCTGGTGGCGGGAAAGACGCGGATCGGAATCGAGACGAGACTCAGCTTCAGCGCGCCCTTCCAGGTGGGTCGTGGGGCCATGCATGAGCGCTTGCAAGAGACCCGCCACCGAAGCGGCCCGCGCCGCGACGCGCAGGGAAAAGCCGCGCCCAGAATGGGCAAACTGCTACCAAGTCGTGTGGGAAACCTCGGCGATTCGATTGGCGCGCGAGTTGCGTCACCGGATGCCGGAGGCTGCGATGCATCGACTGATTGGCCGGGCGCTGGTGTTCGTTCCTGCCGCGACGGGCACCCTGATGTGGGGATTGCCGGCGTGGCTGGTCGTCTCGGTCGCCGGCGCCACAGCCGGCGCCGCCTGGTGGCTTGGGCGGTGTCACCATCCTCGTCCGCTCGGCCTCGTGCCGCCGACCACCGATCGTGAGGGCCAGCGTCGGCCGGCTCGGTGGTTCTGCGGAGAATGCGGTCGATATTTTTCGGCCGACTTCGATCGCGAGCGGGGACCCGTGCTGCGCTTTCCGGGCTACGACGAATCCAAAGCGCGCGTGGCGGCCAAGCGGGCGGCGGATCTCACCGACCGTCAGCGCCAACTCGCCGTGCGGCGGGCCGGAATGGACCAGCGAGTGCCACCTGCGCCACGGCCTCAACCGCTCCCCGTCAACAATCGGAGACGGGCCGGCTGAATCGGCTCAGGGCCGTTGTCGCTCGAAGAAGGCCCAGATCACTGCCGGTCCGTTGGGTTCGGTGGGCGACGGGCCGAGCAGCCGCGGACGCCGCCGGTATGGCTGAGGCATGCCATGTCCAGCGCCGTGGATGGCCATGAGTTCCACTTCCACGTTGCCCTCGTTGCGCCAGAGCACCCGCTCGATCTGAACTCCATTGACCATCGGGGTCTCGTTCGTTGAGGGCGGGCCGGCGATGTGATTGAGATCCGCAAAATACTGCCCAGACGCTCGCGACGCCAGGACCTTGCCGCGTTTGACAAACAGGCCGAAGAGATTCACATCTCCACCATCGAATGGGACCAGTGGGTCCTGCGTACCGTTCATGATCAGGACGGACGGCGTGCCGTGGCCGGCCGGCCTGCATTTGAAGTTCGCCGGAGTCGGCACGTTTTCCGACACCGCGGCAACCGCCCGAAAATGCGACGGCGCTTCGAGCGCCAGGCGAAGAGCCATGCTCGCGCCACGAGAAACGCCCGTCGCGAACACCCGGCCCGAATCGAGACCGATTTCAGTGATCAGCTTGTCAACCATCGCGGTCAGGAAGCCGACATCGTCGATGTCGAGCGTGTTCGCGCTGAAGTCGCCGACGATGTTGCACCCGTTCCAGTAACCCTCGTATCCGTTGGGATAGACGACCGCAAAACCATGTTCGTCCGCGAGGCGATCGAACCCATATCCCGTCTCGATTCGCATTTGTGCGGCGTTTTCATCTGAGCCGTGCATCGCCAGGACCAGGGGTGCGCCTTTCGCCAGTCCGCGCGGCAGATAGGTGGCGTAGGTCCGTTTCAGGCCGCCGACGTCGATGGAATCTTTGGTCAGCGTCCCCGACAGATGAGGCATGTCCGGAGCAGGCGTGTAGATGAAGTAGCCGAAGAGCGCACCAGCCACCGCCACGATGACGAGCGTGCTCCACAGGCAGAAACGCAGAACACGGAGGACGCTCTTCATGGTTGCGTACTCCATCACCTTGCCACAAAAGGGCACGCGCGAACCCGGATTGACCGCAAGGCGAGTGTCTGCCCGGTTGGCCTCACCGCAAGACGCGGGAACGGTACTTGCACAATCTCCGGTCATGAAATCACTCACTCGGACTACTGGACTCCTTTCGATCCTCCTCATGACGGGCTCGCTGTTGCTCGCGGCGCCTCCGCTGCGTGTTGACGCGGCGCAGGGCAGTCCGCAAGCGGGTCAGACCGCTGACGAACAGTCGCAGACCAAGCCGGACCTGGCTTTGGCGCAACGCATTCGACAAGCCATCACGAAGGACAAGACGCTTTCGGTCGATGCGCATAACTGCAAAGTCATCACGCAAAAGGGCCAGGTGCGACTGCGCGGCCCAGTGGCCTCAGAAGCCGAAAAGACCCGTGTCGCGGCGATCGCGGCCAAGATCGCGGGCTCGGGCAAGGTCACCAACGAGCTCACCATCAAGTCCACCGCTTTTTAGGTAGGAGTCAGAATCATGGAAAACAAGCGCACGGCAGTATTCGGCATCTTCAAGACTCGGTACCAGGCGGAGAGCGCCGTTGACACACTGGTCCGTTCGGGCTTCGCCCCCGCCGACATCTCGGTGCTCCTCTCCGAGGGCGGAACGACGAAGGACTTCGCGCATGAGAAAAGCACGAAGGCTCCCGAGGGAACCACCGCAGGGGCGGTGACGGGTGGCACGATCGGTGGCGGATTGGGACTGCTGGTTGGCCTCGGCGCGCTGGCCGTTCCCGGGCTCGGGCCGTTCATTGCCGCCGGGCCAATTATGGCGACGCTGGCCGGCATCGGCGCCGGCGGTGCAGTCGGTGGACTAGTCGGAGCGCTCATCGGCATGGGCATTCCTGAATATGAAGCCAAGCGTTTTGAGGGGCGCGTCAAGGACGGGGGAGTGCTGCTCTCGACGCACTGCGACACGTCGGACGAGATCAAGCGCGCAAAGGACATCCTGAAGTCGCTCGGGGCCGAGGACATCGCTTCCGCGGGTGAGGCGGCATCACCAGATCCGCGCCCCCTCGCCACCAGCGATCGCAACCGCTCAATGTGACCGAAACTCCCGTATCGCCTTCTCGGCGATACGGGAGTTTGTCTGCGAGTCCAGTTGTGACCGACGTGGTCAGAACCGCGGTGAGTCGATGTGCACTGCCCGAGTCGCCGCGACGGGCGCGCATCGGAACGGCCGGATGGCGCATCACACGCTCCGTCGCGGCGGAATTTCCAGCGATCGGCTCGCATCTCACCCGATACTCGACGCGGCTGTCAGGCGTCGAGATCAATTCGTCCTTCTATCGCGAGCATGCGTTTGCCACTTATGAGCGCTGGCGCTCGGAGGTCACGCATTTCCGATTTGCCGTGAAGATGCCTCGCAATATCACTCATGTGTGCCGCTTGCAGCGCTCGGCGGCGCTTGTTCGGCAGTTTCTCCATCAGATTGCCGGGCTCGGTCCAGCGCTGGGCCCGGTGTTGGTACAACTGCCGCCGTCATTGACCTTCCAACGCTCGACCGCCGACCGATTCTTCGGGCATCTGCGCGAGCATTTCCGGGGCGCCGTTGTCTGCGAGCCACGACATTCATCATGGGGCACGCTGACCGCCGACCGCCTGCTGTGTCGCTGGCAAGTCGGGCGCGTGGCGGCCGACCCGCCGCGGATCGGCTTGCGGGAAGCACCGGGTGGGTGGCTCGGCCCGACAGGCGACGGGCGTCACGCTACCGTGTACTACCGCCTGCACGGAAGTCCGCGCGTTTATTGGTCGAGTTATCCGGAGGACGTGTTGACGGCACAGGCGGCGGCAATTCGTGCGTGGCCGAGGTCTACTGACGTGTGGTGCATCTTCGACAACACTGCCGCAGGCGCTGCCATCGAGAACGCGATCACCTTGCAGTCATTGCTCGAGACGCATCGCTCCGCGCGCTTGAACGGGCAGAGCCTGGCGCGTGCCTAGTGGCGACCCCGACGTCCGCCGGGAGCCATGCCTGTGCGCGAACACCCACGTGAACTCCGCCCCTAGCAGGAAGATCTGCGCAGAGTAGTAGACCCAGACCAGCAGCACGGCGATCGCGCCGGCGGCGCCAAATCCCGAGGCCACGTCACTCTTTCCGATGTACAGGCCGATCGCGGACTTTCCGAGCGTGAAGAGCAATGACGTCGCCCCGGCGCCGACCCAGACGTCCCGCCAGGAGACATGCACACTCGGCAGCACTTTGTACATGAGAGCAAACAGCACCGTGATGACCAGAAAACTGATGCTGAAATTCAGGACCTGCAGCGTCAGCGCCCACCCGCCGAACAGCGTGCCCCACCACTTGCCGATCGCCGCGAGGGCGGTGCTCACGACGAGCGACACGAGCAGAAGGAAGCCGACGGCGAGCACCATGCCGAATGTCAGCAACCGCGATCGCAACAGCGTCCAGAACGTGTAGCGGCGAACTGGGGGCGCGTGCCAGATGCGATCGAGATCGCTCTGCAGTTCTCCGAAGACCGACGTCGCCCCCAGGACCAGGGTGGCGCCTCCCACGATGGACGCGACCAGTCCTGTGGAGCGGTGAGTGACGCCGGCGAGCAGGCCCTCGACCGCTTTCGCGCCGGCCTCGCCGAGCAAGGCCAGGGCTTGCTCGGACACCGCAGCTTTCGCTGCCTCTGGTCCGAAGACGAGCCCGGCAACGGCGATGACCACAACGAGTAACGGCGCGAGAGAAAAGAGCGTGTAGTAGGACAGCGCGGCTCCCATGCTTGGCGCGAAGTCATCCATCCACGCGAAGACCGCATCGCGCGCCATCGCGAGCCAGGATCCCAACGGCGTATTCATCGCCTGATGCCTCGACATCGAGATTGCAATGGCCATGCCTGCACGGGCCCACGCGCGCGCATCGCGTCGGCCCTTCTGTCGCGCCAGTGTTCGCAAGCACACGAACGTCCCGCGGTTGCTCATTCTGGGGACCTGAACGCCCAGGGCGAGAGCCGCACTGGCTCCTCAGATGGGTCTCGAACTTGCAGTATTAACCCGAGAGGACAACAAAAAAGGCGAACCCGGTTAGGGGTTCGCCTTGTGTCTGAGCCCGGACGACGCCGACTACTTCGATCCGCGCCGCTGGAACTGTCGCGCGGTGAAGAGCAGGCCGGAGCCGAGGAGCACCAAGCTGGCCGGCTCGGGGACCGCCGCAGGATCGCCCGCGAGATCGCCGACCCCAGTGGATGTGAATGTCACATTCTGGATGTTGCCGGTCAGGTAGACCCAAGCGTTCTTGTTGAGGTCGAGGATGTCGTTCACGCGGAAATCGAACGAGCCCGTGCCGGACTGATTGGTGAACGTGTACGTTCTCAGCGCGTTGGCGAAGTTCAGAGTGCCAGGGTTGCCCTGGGTGCCGACGATCGTCGCAACAAACTCGTCCGTACCACTGCTGATGCCGAGCGGGTTGAGAAAGGTGACCTGCAGCACGAAATCGCTGCCAGCCTGGGAATCGCTGTAGTTGACGTTGTTCCGCGTCAACGTGCCCAGGGACACGGTCGCGTTGCCCGCGGCATCGGTGGTGCCGTTCGACATGGTGCCGTCGAAGATATACCCGCTATAGGACGTGATGTCCGTGAAGGGGCCGGCGGTGGTGCAGTTGAAGCAGGCGGCCGTCGTCACCTGGTAGTCCAGGATCGAGCTGGCGGACGCAACCCCCGTGCTGAGTGCGAGCGTGATGAGAAGACCAACGGTGCAGAATACGGCTCGTCGAATTGACGACATCAAGAACTCCCTAGTCAAACGGAATGCGCGACGCGCGACATGCGCGCCGCACATCGGATTGCAAGGTTGTGCCCATCAATTTTCAGGCCAGATTTGAATGAATCACGCGCGCGTTGGACGTTTGTCTTGTCGGAGCCAAACAAGATCTCTCGCCAGAGCTAAACGGTCTGGCAGTGGCACGAGCGAGCCCGCCGTGCTCCAACCCATGGCTCGCCTGCTCTGGACGTCCCTGATTGCATTACTGCTGTGCGCGTCGGCGGCGTGCCATCCTCACGCCCCCGCGAGTGTGCCCGCGAGCGCGCCCGGCGATCCCGCGCTCTCCATCGAAGGCGATCCCGAGGGCGCGTCAGGGGCGAGGTGGACGCTCGTCGGATCGCTCGACGGTACGACCGTCGATCTTCAGGGCATCCTTCTGAAGCCGCGCGGCCGCGGACCGTTTCCCGCGGTCGTGCTCAGTCACGGCGCCGGTGACAGTGCCCAGTCCTATGGTCGCGCGCTCGGAGGTGTGATGCGCACGTGGGGGCTGGTCTGTATCGCGGTCAATTACACCCATGCCAGCGGGGCGCTCTTTGGCGCTCCGGGCACCGTGCTCGAGCTAGGTGCGAGCCCCGCGAATGTCTTTCGCGCGCACGCAGCGGTCACCGTCCTGGCGCGACTCGGCTACGTTGACATCCGGCGTGTCGCCGCGCACGGCAACAGCATGGGAGCCTTCGTCACCACGGCGTTCGTCGCCGCCTATCCCGGTGACGTCCGCGTCGCGTCACACACGTCTGGCGGTGTCCTGCAGGATGCCATCTACCGCGAGGGCATGCCAATCCCGAGCGTCGCGCAGGCCCAGCGGATCCAGGTGCCGTATCAGTGGCACCACGGGCTTCTGGACTACGCCGTCCCGTTCCTCTTCGATCGACTCTTTGATTCCGTGCTGACCGCACCTCATGATGGCTATCTCTATCCGCGCCTCAATCACGCCGAGATCGCTACCAATCCTGAGGTGCTGTCGCGAGTCCGAGCCTGGTACACCCTGTACGGGATGTTCTAGCTCAATTTCTTGCGCGGACTCGGTTTGGATGACCTGAGGACTACTTCGGGAAGAGTCCCGCGACGCGAGCGGGTCCCTGAGCTGTAAGAAAAGTGCTTGCTCGCACGGCGCACGCAATTCCCAGAGCAATTTCATCTGACGCTCATGACTGCCCGTGAGCCGAGCGGTCAGACTCCGTTTGTTCAGGGTGCGTCTATGCGAATCACGCAGTGCGTCGTTGCGCTCGTGGCCACGACGATCGTCGCTTGCGGCGGCAGCAAGGGCGGCCCGCCAGCAGCGCCCGTAGTCACGCTTGTCTCGCTGAGCCTTAGCGGGCCGTCGATGATCGCTCCAGGATCGATGGCGGCCTTCACCGCAACCGGCCACATGAGCGACGGATCGACACAGGATTTCAGTGCAAAGGTCGCATGGACGACTCAAGACGGCAACGTTCTGTCGGTGGCGAACACAGGCTTGGCGAGCGGGAGAGCGCCGGGAGAATCGCTGCTGACCGCCGCGAGCGTGACATTCAGGGCGACGTTGTCGGTCCTCGTGCTGCCGCCAGGCACGTTCCGTTTGACAGGTACGGTCTTGGATGGCGACGCCCCCGTTGTGGGCGCGACGGTGTCGGTGACGGCCGGCACCGGCGCGGGTCTCTCGACGACCACCGACGGCTCCGGTCTGTACCGTCTCTACGGTGTGGCCGGCAGCGTGCAACTGCGGGTCACGAACTTAGGCTATCAGGACGCCGCGCCATCGATCATTGTCACGGGCCAGGCGTCGCTCGACGTCCACTTGACGTCTAGCGGTCCGGCGCCGAACCTCGCCGGCGTCTATTCGATGGCGATCACGGCGGCCAGTTCTTGCTTCGGGAGTCTAGAGGCACTCACCCCCGACCTTCGGCAACGTCACTACCTCGCGACGATTACGCAGTCCGGCCGAATCCTGCAGGTCAGCTTGTCCGGGGCGACCTTTGTCCTCACGGGCGATGGGCATGGCAGCAGCTTCTCGGCGCACGTCGATTCCGCAGGCGTTACTTTTCAGGTTGGCGACGGGTATTACTATGCTGGTCCCGACCTCCTCGAGTCCTTGGACGATGGGCGTTCCGTGCTAATCAGCGGCAACGGCACGCTGACGATGTCAGCTGGAAGCCTCGTGGGTTCCATCAATGGGTCCTACATCATTGGCAATTCGGTACGAGTCTGGACGAACCA
Organism: uncultured Acidobacteriota bacterium; assembly: GCA_963704575.1. Classification (GTDB taxonomy): domain Bacteria; phylum Acidobacteriota; class Vicinamibacteria; order Vicinamibacterales; family SCN-69-37; genus DATEGZ01. Next base: position 328,185 of record OY969918.1, read on the forward strand.
CTGGGTCCTCGCCGGGTGCAACGGGAATAACCCTGTGACGTTCACGCCGCAGTCGGCGCCGGCCAGAATCCGCCGATGACCCTCTCTCGGGTGATTGCGTTCGCCACGGTCTCATGGCTTGCGGCGTGCGTGGGGAACGCAACAGTGCGTCCGACGACCGTCGTGATCGTCACACTCGACACGACGCGCGCGGACCGGCTGCCGGCGTACGGCTTCGAGAGCGTGTCGACCCCGGCGCTCGATCGGCTCGCGCGCGACGGCGTTGTGTTCGACGAAGCGATGTCGGTCGCGCCGCTTACGCTCACCGCCCACACGAGTTTGTTCACCGGGCTTTATCCGCCGCACCATGGAGTGCGCGATAACGCCGATGCACCGCTCGTCGCGAGCCAGGCAACGCTGGCGACGACGCTCCACGCGCGCGGCTTTCAAACCGGCGCGTTTGTCGGATCGCAGGTGCTGGCGTCGGATCGCGGCCTCGCCCGCGGATTCGACGTCTACGACGATGGCGGTACGTCTGGCGGGCCGGCACCTCGCCGCCGTTCGGCCGCGGACGTCGTCGATCGCGCGCTGGCGTGGCTGAGGACCACGCGTGACGCGCCCGTGCTGCTGTGGGTGCACTTGTACGACATGCACGTACCTCAGGCCGTGCCCGAGCCCTACCGGTCGAGATATGGCGGCGATTCGTATGCCGGCGCGATCGCGTTCGTCGATTCGCAACTCGCGCGTCTCTTCGATGGCCTTGGGACGAGGCTGCACTCGAGTGCGATCGTCGTCGTCGGCGATCACGGCGAGTCGCTCGGCGAGCACGGCGAGATCGAGCACGGCATTTTCCTCTACGAGGGGCCGCTGCATGTGCCGCTGATGATCCGTGCACCCGGCGTGGCGCCGCGGCGGGTTTTCGGGCTCGTGAGTCTCGTGGACATCGCCCCGACCGTGCTCGACCTGGTGGGTGCGCCAGTCACATCCAGTGACGGCGTCAATCTCGGGCCGGTCCTTCGCGATCGGGCCGTCTCGTCGCCGAGAGTGCTCTACGCCGAATCCATGTACCCGCGGCGGTTTGGGTGGAGCCCCTTGCGCGCTGTACGTGAGGAGCACTTCAAGCTCATCGACGCGCCGCGGCCTGAGCTCTTCGATCTTGACCACGATCCGTTCGAGCAGCACGACCTGTCATTGGCGCAGCCAGATCGGGTCGCGTTGATGCGTGCGGAGCTCGCGACGTTCGAGACGCCTGAGGACGGACCAGGTGCCGGCGATGTGCGGGCGCCGTCTCCGGACGTCCGCCAGCGGCTCGCGACTCTGGGCTATGCGATGGGCGCTGGCCCAGTCGATCTCACGCTGGCACGCGATCCTAAGGATTACATCGAGACCTTCAATCGAGTCAGGCACCAGCCGGCAAGGTGACGGACTTGCCAAGCCGGGTGAGACCAATGTCGAAAGGGACTGACATATGCGCATTCGCAGTTGGTTCGCAATTCTGACTGCCGGCTTGGTCATCGCGTGCGGAGGTAGCAGCCCGGCTGGTCCGTGGGGACTGCAGGCGGCGTCGCTGGCCATCATCGGGCCGGCCACGATCCCACCAGGCGCGACCGCGGCGTTCACGGCGACCGCAGCATCGAATGACGGGACGAAACAGGACGTCACGACGAAGGTGTTCTGGGAATCGACGATTCCGTCTGTCGTGGCTATATCGGGTTCCGGGCAGGCCAGTGCCCTGAGTCGCGGCGAGGCGGTTATTCGTGCGAGTCCGCTGGGCGGAGGACCCAGTGCGAGCGTGGGCGTCATGGTCCTTCCTTCCGGCACCTATCGATTGGCCGGTCAGGTGACCGAGTCGGGTCTGGAAGTGCTGAGTGCGAATGTGACCGTCACGACTGGCATTGGCGGCGGCTTGTCCGCCGTCACGGACGCGAACGGGCAATACGTTCTCTACGGCGTCGCAGGACGCGTCGATGTCCAGGCCAGCAAAGCCGGGTACACACCGCTCGTCCAGTCGCTTGTCGTGAACAGCAACACCTCGCTGAATTTTGCCGTGACCTCTGCGATTCCGGAGCGAGACCTCGCCGGCACGTATGCCATGACGATGTCCGCGGATCCGAGCTGTCCAACGCCTGGGCCGGGATCTTTGCCAGCCGATGTCAGGCATCGTCGCTACATTGCGACGATCACCGGGACCGCTCCGACATTTCACGTGACGCTCAGTGGGGCGAATTTCTATGTTCTGCAGGGAACAGGCAACGGCTTCTCCGGGCGCGTTGCGCCAGACTCCATCACGTTCCACATCGACAACGGCAGCTACAGCCCGAATCAGCCGGAGTTGGTCGAGATGCTGCCCGATGGCCCAGATCTCATCATCTCTGGTGACGGCACGTTGGTCGATTCGGGCACCGATTTTGTCGGCACGTTTTCTGGCGAGTTCCTTGTCAGCGGCGTGGCGTTCCCCAATCCCCTCCCCCGTTGCGACGCGACGAGCCATCAGATCGCGCTCACGCGCCAGTCGGGGTCGGCGTCAACGATCCGCCGCTGATCGATAAGCGGGCCGACCTTATGAGAATCACATGAAACCTCCATAGAAACCTCACTCCGAGGGCGTGCGATAATGACCGGCCATTTGCTTTCATGAGCGCCTTCGTGGTCCGCGCCCCGGATCGCCGGCGACGCCTGCAAGTCGCCGCGGCGCTCGCGTGCGCCTTGTCGGCCAGCGCTGTGGCTGAGGCCGCGCCTCAAAGCGCGACCGCGACTCTCCGCGTCGTCGTCCGTGATGAGTCCGGCGGGATCCTGCCCGCGGCGACGGTCGTCATTTCGAGCCGAGAGTCCGGTGTCACGCGATCGACCCAGTCCGGCGCGGACGGAGCGGTCGAGTTCGTTGCGTTGAGCCCAGGCCGGTATCGCGTGACGATCTCACTGGATCGATTCTCGACCGCGCACGGCGACATCGCGCTGGGCGTTGATCAAGCGCTCGAACTGAACGTGAAGCTCTCTGTCGGCGGTCAGGCGCAATCGCTCGACGTCCACGCCAGTGATCGACCGCTGATCGAGCCCAGGAAGACATCACTGGGCCGCACGATTACCGCGCGCGAGCTTGACCAGTTGCCGATTTTGGTCGGGCACGTGCGCGATTTTTCCGACCTTGCCTCGCTGACGCCCGGCATCGTGGCGGACGCGGGAGGCGGCTCGGGCATCGCCACTGCCGGGCAAACAGGAAACAACAACGCCTTTCTCGTCGATGGCCTGGGCATCGATTCGCCCGTCGCCGCGGGCACCGGCGGGGTGCCGACCGACGCGATCAGTGAGTTCAAGGTGGTGTCGAATCAGTTCAGCGCCGAGTTTGGACAGGCGTCTGGCGCCGTCGTCCAGATCGTGACGCGATCGGGTGGCAATTCGGCGTCGGGCCGGCTCTCGTGGTTTCAGCAGGCCGGTGCGCTCAACGCGCCGTCGCCGCTCGCGAAACTCACAGGCACAGACGATCGGGGCTTCAACCAGGCCATCGTCGACGGCTATTGGGGCGGGCCCATTCTGCGCAACCGGTGGTTCCTGTTCGGAGCTATCGAGGACACAGATCAGCACGCGTCGTACTTCAACACGTCGCCGGTCGCGCTCGAGTTCCGACCTGCGGACCCGCGGTCGATGCCGGCGAATCAAAACGGCGTCGAAAGTATCATTCGCTCCGACGTGAACGTGGGTGCGGGAAGGACGCTCGCCATCCGGTACGACTACAGCACCGTCGTCAGCAATAACGACTCGCGCGAGGACGAGAGCGCGCTCGAACGCGGCCGGACGTCGGTCAATCCGGGTCACAACCTTGCGGTGCTCAGCACGGTCCTGATCGGTCCGAGCGGCGTCAACGAGGTGCGAGCGGACTATCGCCACAGCCACTTCGACGCTGGTGTCGACGGGTTCTGTCCGGGTTGTGCCGCCCTGAACTATCCGGACATCAAGCTCGGCGAGCAGGCCAACGCACCGCAGGCGTTCTCGGTGAGCCATGCCGAGGCCGCAGACGTCGTGAGCGCGTTGCTCTCCCTTCCGGGCGGACGGCATTTTCTCAAGGCCGGCATCGATGCCATCGCGTCGAAGTATGCCGGCACGTTCAACATCAACACGTCCGGCACGTACACGTTCCCGAGTTCGGTGCCGTTCAACGAGGCCGACAACAACAGCTATCCGACGAAGTTCACGCAGAGCCTGGGCAATCCGTCCATGAGCGCCACGGAAGTGATCATCGCAACGTTTCTCCAGGACGAGTGGCAGGCGCGCGACAGCCTGACGGTCAATCTGGGTGCGCGCTGGGATCACACCGACTGGCCGGGGCCCTACAGCGTGCGCGACGACATCGCGCCCCGTTTGGGTCTGTCTTTCGATGTGACGGGGAACGGCACGACCGTGTGCCGCGCCGCCGCCGGGCGCTTCTTCGACGAAACGCTGCTCAACATCGCGCGCGATGCGCAGATCGGCTCCGAGCAGATCTCGATCTCGCAGCCGGGGTTTCAAGGCGACCCGCGAGAGTTCAACCCGTACGGATTCAACCCCAACCGCGGCAACCGGGTTGCCATGTTGGTTAACACGACCCAGTACTACCCATTGCAAACGCCGTACACCGACCAGATTAGTGTGGGCGTGCAGCGTCTTTTCGGACGCTCGGTTGGCCTGACTGCAGACGTCGTCCGGGCGCTAGGTCATGGCCTGCCGATCGGGATGGATCTGAACTACCCGGATCCGGTCACGCATCAGCGGCCGAGCCCGAATACCACCCTCAAGCAGATCATCGTTACCGAGACCGTCGCGCAGTCGTGGTACACGGGGCTGCAGGTGGGCGTGCGCACTCGTCAGATGCGCGGGCAGGCCTATTCGATCGCGTACACTCTGTCCTCGTCGGAAAACGATACGGACGGCTCGAAGGCATTTCCTCAGGATCAAGGGAATATTCGTGGCGACCGTGGTCCCACGCCGACCGACGCGCGGCACCGTCTCACGGCCGCCGGGACGCTGGCGCTGCCACGCGGGTGGATGGTATCGGCCGTCGTCAGGGCACGGAGCGGGCTGCCCTATAACGTCACCACCGGTGTCGACAACAACAGCGATGGCGTCCCGAACGATCGGCAGCCAGGCACTGGGCGCAATTCCGCGCGGGGGACGGCGTTCGCCCAGGCCGATGTCCGTGTATCGAGGACCTTCAGGTTCGCGAGCCGGAGCGTCGAGTTGCTCGGCGAGGTGTTCAACCTCACGAATCGGACGAACTGGATGAACTACAACGGCGGCCTGAATTCATCGGCGGTCGGCCAACCGACCAATGCCGGCCCGCCGCGTCAGCTCCAGCTCGGTATGCGCTTCTCCTTCTAGCAGGCTGCCACTCAACCATGACGGTCAGCACCGGCACACGCCTCGGTCCTTACGAAATCCTCTCGCTTCTCGGCCGCGGAGGGATGGGCGAGGTCTATCGTTCGTACGATGCGCGCCTGTCCCGCGAAGTGGCGATCAAGATTCTGCCGCCGGAGATCGCCTGCAACCCCGTGCGTCGCGCCAGGTTCGAGCGCGAAGCCCGGGCCATCGCGCAGTTGAGCCATTCGAATATCTGCGCGATTTACGACGTGGGCGAGATCGATGGTGTGGTGTTCCTGGTGATGGAGTACATCAAGGGCGAGTCGCTCGACGCGCGTCTACGCCGGAGCCCGCTGCCTTGGGCCACTGCGGTCTCGTGGGGCCTCCAGATCGCTTCAGCCATTGATGCCGCGCACCGTCGAGGGATTGTCCATCGCGACCTCAAGCCGGCGAACGTCATGCTCGGCGAGTCAGGCGTGAAGCTCCTCGATTTCGGCCTCGCCAAGCTCCTCGACGGATCGGACGCCGCCGCTACACAGTCCGCGCAGGCAACCACGAGCCTGACGAGTGAGCAGAAGGTGATTGGCACGCTTCACTACATGTCGCCAGAGCAGCTCGAGGGACGGGAGGTCGATCCGCGGACGGATGTGTTCGCGTTCGGCACCACGCTGTACGAGATGCTGACCGGGAAGCACGCGTTCGATGGCGCGAGCCCCGCGAGCATTACCGCAGCGATTCTGACCGCCGACCCGGCGCCGGTGGCGGCTTTAGTCTCTGGCGACGCGATCGCGCCAGCCGCGCTCGATCATGTTATCCGCCGGGCGCTTGCGAAGGATCCCGACGATCGCTGGCAGTCGGCGCGCGACATGATCATCGAACTGCAGTGGATCCTCGATGGTCGATCGCAGCGGACGACACCGGTCCGTTCAAAGAGACGATCCCGCCAGCGCATTCCGGCGCTGGCCGCAGCCGCTGCGGCGCTGCTCACGGTTGGCGCGGCACTGGGTTGGAGCCTTCGAACGCCGCGTCCGCTTCTCGATCAACCGGTGACGATCCTCTCGATCACCGCGCCGGAAGGCACGCACCTCGATCCAGGTTTCGAGATGCTGGCCGTTTCACCGGTTGGCCGGAACATCGCGTTTCTCGCCGGACCAACCGGCGGTCCGACACGGATCTACGTTCGGTCCCTCGACAAGCCTGACCCGCGCGTGCTGCTCGGCACCGAGGGCGCCGACAACCCGTTCTGGTCGCCTGATGGTCGATCGGTTGGATACGTTTCCAACGGTCACATCAGTCGCGTCGGCATCGACAATGACTCGCCGGTCGTCGTGGTGGACCTACTCGACGACGCTGTGCCGTACATGAATCCGAGCCCGATCTGGATGGCCGACGACACGATCGTCTATCAACGGCCGGACGGTTGGTACCGCGTGAGCGCCTTCGAAGGAAAACCAGCGCGCTTCGTGACCGAAGAGGTCAATGGTGGCTGGGCGGGCGCGTTGCCGGATCGTCGGTTCCTGACGCTCTTTATCAAGCCCGGTCGCACCGAATATGAGCTTCATGTTACCGGCCTCGACGGTCATCCGGAGGCACGACTGCCATCGATCAAGTCCAACGCGGAGTTCGCCGCCGGATATCTCCTGTCGCGCACGCGCGAAGGCATTCTGGTAGCGCAAACGTTCGACCAGCGGTCTCTCAAGTTGAGTGGCCAGCCGATCTCAATCGCCGCCGGCGTTCAGCTCAACATCGCCAACGGCCGCGCTGAATTCTCGGCGTCCGACGAGGTCCTGGCGTACCGGCTGGATGTGCCGTTGAGGCTCACCTGGAGGGATCGGACCGGCGCCGTGATCGAATCGATTGGCGAGCTTGGACGCGATGCGAATCCCGTCCTCGCGCGCGACGGGAGAACGGTGGCGGCCGATCGCTACGCTCCAGCGCAAGACCAGTTCAGAATCGTGACGATCGACGAACGCGGACATTCGACGACGGTGACGCATGGTCCCAAGGATCGCTTCCCCATGTGGGCGTCAGGCGGCGACCAGATCGTGTATTCAACAACCGCCGCCAATCAGCTATCGGATCTGCGTCGTGCCCGCGCCGATGGCTCGGGTGACGAGCTGCTACTGGCGTCCGCCGGGTTCGTGCCGCTCGACTGGTCGCGTGACGGGCATCTGGTGCTACAAGACCAAATTCACGGCAACCTCTTTATCTGGTCTCCGTCGGAAGGCGGCAAGCCGCGGCCGCTGACCGAGACGCCCTCCGCGAAGAAGACCGCGCGCTTCTCGCCCGATTCCCACTGGATCGCGTACGCCTCGGGCGTGGGAAACCAGAGCGACATCTGGATCCAGCCATTTCCCAAGGGAGAAGCGAAGCCCCGCCAGGTCTCTGCAGGCGGAGGCATTGATCCCGCTTGGAAGGCTGACGGGAAGGAGCTGTACTACATGACGTCCGACGGATCGATCACGGCCGTTCCCGTGATCGTGTCTGGCGACAAATTGTCCACCGGCGCCCCGGTCAGGTTGTTTGGGACGGATCCGGGCCGCCTCAACATTCAGCGTCATTCGTACGCCGTCTCACCGGACGGCCAGCGCTTTCTCACGAATGAGCGCGTTGCCTCGAACGACAGCATCACCGTCGTCGTGCATTGGACCTCGCTCGTCAAGTAGGTCCTCGGCACGCTCGTTCCTACCGCTCGATGGTCTCGGTCGTCTCGTGACCGCGGATCAGGCGACTCGTCACACGGCGAAACGCGAAACCGCCACGATTGATATCGTCGGACGCCGACGCCAATCGCAACCGTGTGTCGTCCCTAGCGCTTCGCCAGCACCAGTTGGTGATTCTGCGACCTGCAACTCACATGCTTGACGACGCTCCCCGCAGGAAGGATGTCGCAGTTCGTCCACGTTCCCGGCGTCGGCGCGGTTGGGAAAACGCAGTAGTCGTACACACCGCTGGCGGGGAAGGTGACGGTTGATGGTGTGAGCGTCGGCACCGTCGTCTGACTGAAAGCCGTGAAGCTGATTTGGGTGTTTGGCGTGACGATCTTAAGAATCGGCATGTCGATTTCGAACTCGAGGACGTTGCCGAACGACGCGAGGCCAAAGCCCAGCTGAGTCGGACCGCTCGTGATATCGACGAAGTAGAAGCTGTCGCGCGGTTGGTCGCGAGCCGAGCTGACCGCAGTCGAGAAAGACAACGTTCGCTGATCGTCGGGAATCCCGTCGCACGTCGGATCGGAGATGAACGTGAGATCGTACGTGCCCGCGTCCAGATGAACCGACGGCGCGGCCGACGCAAGTGAAAAGAACACGGTCGCTACCGGACCAGTGCCATTCGCAAGAGCCATCGCTTGAGTGTCCGTTTGATAGCCGTCCACGGACGCGGTCAAGGTCGCGTCCTTCGTGAACGTTCCCGCGAAGGAGAACTTTCCGGCCGCGTCCGACACGGTGGACGTGCCGGCCAATGGGCCGTCCACGATTTTGACTGTGGCGCCGCCAACCGTGCGGCCGACCATGTCGAACACCGCGCCCTCGATCATGGTCACAACGCGCGCCGACGCAGTTGACGACGCGGCGGGCTTGACGTCGCTCGGGGGGATCGGCGTGATCGGGTGGTCGCAAGCCGCGCAAATAGTGACGCCGACGAGCAAACACCCATATGCAGGGAAACGCCTCATGAAGCCCTCCAGCCGTGGTGGCCGCAGAATGACAGAAAGGCGCGGATCAGTCCTGGGGTTTTGCTGAACTTATGTTGAGAAGTTGATGCCCTTCCGCATTGCTCACGAACGAGCGCGCTGCGTCGAACGACAGCATCACCGTCGTCGTGCATTGGACCTCGCCGTTCAAGTAGATCCTGGATACGCGCGCACCTACTGCTCGATCGTCTCTGTCGTCTCGTAACCCCGCATCAGCCGAACGGTCATCTTGACCGAGCCCACCTGCAGGTCGTCACGGTCGGCCAGTGCCGCCGGGCCTGTGAGTCTCTCGTTGCGAAGGAACGTGCCGTTCTTGCTGCCGAGGTCCTCGAGCGTCGCGGCGATGGGGGAGAGGACGATGCGCGCGTGGCGCCGGGAGACGCTCGGGAAGTCCAGACGGATCGCGGCGGACGGATCGCGTCCGATGATGTTCTCGCGGTCGCGCATGGGGATCTCGCGCCCGTGCCACACCACCCAGCACGAGTACGCGGCGGGGGGCGTACTGGCCTCGTCGGAGATCTCGCCGCAGAACGCGTAGCCAAACCGGTGCACGGTGCGCACGAACTTCGGCGTCTCCGATCGGTCGCAGAGCGCGCGCCGCAACTCCGCCACCAGCGACGCGAGGTTGGCTTCGGTCACGAATGTGCTAGGCCAAAGCCGTTCGTGCAGCTCGGCTTTCGACACCGCGCGCGCGCGATTTTCGATCAGCACGATCAGCAGATCGAACGCTTTCGGTGAGACGTGCACCTCACCCTGGCGCCGGAAGAGCTGGCGGGTGGCGGCGTCGAGGCGGTAATCGCCGAATATCATGGCGTTGATCTCACCTACTCGCCAATAGTCCCCACTAGCGGCCATTTCGTTGACAGGACGCCCGTGCTCGAACGCGAACTCCCAATGGTGGGACCAGATGCTGCACGATGATCCGCTCGGTCCAGCCGGACGTCAAGGGCTGTCTAGGCCGGCTGTCCAGGCCGGAGGCGATTCATCAACGACGCACGAAGGTCGTTTTCAATACGAATGTTTGACTCGACCCGGACCCGGCGGGAATCTCAACACTGGCTTTCACGACTGTTCCCGCGGCGACGGTCAACGTGCGCGGGTTACCCAGATCTTCGTCGCAGCAACCGCTGCCTGCCGTGGGCACGATCTCCGTCTCAACGAGTGGAGCAGACGTCCCGACTTGAGCGGGCACGGCTTCGATCGTCATATCGCCGTCGACCGGAGCGACGATGCGCACGATTCGACAGGCGTAGTCCGGGCCGATACCGGGAAAGTCCTGCACGTTGTTGATGCAGGGCGTGTCGTCGGGCGAGACCGTCACCGTGGTCGAGTCGCCCGCAGCGATCTGCATGATGAGTCGCGGATGGAGGTCCAGCGCCTGGTGCGCTTCATGCGTGACGGGCCGGAAGTAGCGGTCGTACTCTTCGTAGCCGTCGCCGACGAGCAGCACCAGCGCCGTGGCTCCTTCGAGATAGCCGCCGGGCACGGCCGTGAACTTCAGATCGTACGCGCCCCTGCCGTCGGTGACACCGGTGGTGCCGACGAAATGTCCGGACTCGGGCTGAAAGTTCACCGACACTCGAGCGTTGGCGACGAGGCGGCCGTCATCGCCGGTGGCGACGCCCGTCAACTCGAAGGCGACAACAGCGCCGCTGGTCTGGGCGGACGCGGGTAGCGGCGCGACCGGATTCGGAGTTGGGGAGGAGCCACACCCCGCAACTATCACGGAGGCGCAGACGCTGGCGACGAAGACTCCACAGGCAACGGCGGCGCAACGAAGCATAGGCCTCCCCACAAGCGAACTAATCCACGCTCGATGACGCAGGATGGCGTACCGCCATGAGCCGAGTCTTGAGGGTTTGCCGAGGCTTTGCTGATCTTTTGCTGAGTTGCTTGACGTGAGAACTCGCCGGATACTATGACGGACTGATCGCAGACGCGTCGCGCTTGTCTTGAACGCGCCGATCCACGTCGTTGACGCTGGCCGATGGATTCTCTGATGGGCGTAGGCGCTCTTCCAGACCTGCTGAGTGAAACGGCGTGCTGCCTGTAGCACCGATTCTGGCGGTGATGTTGGAGCTCTGCCTCAACGACGGGCGCTGCGCATCGCCGCCGCAGGCCAGTCCGACACGACCCGCGCCGGCGACGCAGCAGCAGCCGCAGGCGAGACCGGCCACGATCGACGACACGGCGGAGGCGGGCGATGAAGACACCCTCGTCCGCTCGCGGCGATTCTCCCGGTGGAATGAGTTCGACGGCAAGTGGGCCAGCATCAGCTTCGGCGGGGGCCTTCTGGTGGATGCCGCCGACTACCGCCAGGACGAGGCCAGCCAGGAGCAGTTCGATCTGAGCCCGGAAGTCAGGATGCGCGACGGCCGGCTGCTGTTCAAGGGGCAGCTCAAGTTCCCGCACCGAAAGGTCACATGGTCGGCCGGCTTCATGTACGACGGGGTCAACGAAGTGTGGCTCGTGCGTCAGACGGGCATCCAGATCGATCTTCCTGAGATCAAGGGCAGCGTCTTCATCGGCCGCCAGAAGGAAGGGTTCTCCATGTCCAAGATCATGGTGGGCTACCACGGCTGGGGCATCGAGCGCATGCCGATGAACGATGCCAGCGTCCAGCTGCTTGCCGACGGCATCAAGGTGACGGGCTATGCCCGCAAGCATCCTCTGACCTGGAACTTCGGCGTCTTTACGGACGCGCTCTCGGAAAAACAGTCATTCTCGATTGCGGATCACCAGGTGATCGGACGGTTGGTGTGGCAGCCGATCCTGTCAGACGAAGGCCGTGGCAACCTCCTGCACATCGGCGTCGCCCTTCGTTACGCAAAGTCCGACGACGGTCAGTTGCAGCCGCGCTCGCGTCCCGAGGCGTACCTGGCGCCGTACTTCGTCGACACCGGCAAGTTTCCGGCAAACTCCACCACGATGACGGGCCTCGAGCTCTATTACCGGCCAGGCCCGTTGCTGATCGGCGGCGAGTACATGTTCCAGCACGTTGATGCGCCCGAGCGCGGGAACCCCTTCTTTCACGGCGGCGAAGTCAGCGTCGTCTGGCTCGCGACGGGTGAAACGCGGTCGTACAACCGCGCCGGCGGCTACTTCAATGGAGTCTCACCCGCCCGCTCCGTCTTCAGTGGTGGCCCAGGCGCCTGGGAGATCGTGGCCCATTACTCCTACATCAACCTCGACAGCGATCCCCTGCAGGGCGGCAAGTTCTGGCGATTCACGCCGATGGTCAACTGGCACCTCGACGATTCGGTCCGCCTCGCGTTCGTCTACGGCTACGGCACGCTCGACCGGTTCTCGCTGGTCGGCCACACGCAGTTCTTCCAGACGCGGCTGCAGCTCTGCTTCTAAGAGATGCTGTCGCGAGTCCGAGCCTGGTACACCCTACGGGATTTTCTAGCCTAGCGCCTTGCGCGGACGACACGAACCGGTACACTGTGGCGTCCAAAGTTTCGCGGGCCATGTCCGCATGGAACCGAAGACGCTCTCTCCGATGAGGCGCTCCACAGACCGCCCGTTTGCCGGCGCTGATAAGGTCAATCCCTCACTGCTTCGTCCGATCGAGCAGAGGCTGGCGCCCTGGATCCTGCCGAAGTTTCCCGCGTGGGTGGAGACCTACCACCTGACGCTGCTTACGCCGCTGTGGACCGCAGGCGTCGTGGCGTTCTGCGCGGCGGCGCGCAGCGATCGCCGATGGCTCTGGGGTGCGTCGATGATGATTGTCCTGCAGTGGTTCACCGATCATCTCGACGGCAAGTTGGGGAAGTTCCGAGCCACGGGACTCGCGCGCTGGGGCTTCTACGTCGATCACATGCTCGACTGGTTCTTCATCGTGTCGATCGTAATCGGCTACGGCTTGCTGCTGCCGCAAGCCGCGCTCTTCGATCTCGTGCTGGCGCTGGCCGTGTGCGCCGGATTCACCGTCCACGCGCTGCTTGCGTTTGCGGCGACAGAGGTCTTTCGGACGACATACCTGTGGATTGGTCCGACCGAACTACGGCTCGTAGCCATTCTCTTCAACGCGTACCTGATCCGCGCCGGATTCGACGGGATCGCCGCGCACCTGCGCCTCGCGTCGGCGATTGGATTCGCCCTCCTGCTCATCAGCATCTTCAGCATGCAGTTGAAACTGTGGCGACTCGAGCGGCGTTGAGACAATCGTCGAGCTGCTATGATGCGCGACGAACATGAGTTCCCCGACCAACCGCACCGGCGCTGACGTTCCCTATCTGGCGATTTCCGCCGACCGTATCGGCGCCCCGCCTCCCGGCTTTCGCCTGCCTGCCGGCACGCGTGTCGGCGCGGTCGCGATCCAGGTCGCCAATCTGGATCGCTCGCTGGAGTTCTATGAGCGCGTGATCGGTTATCGAACGCTCGGTCGTCGCGATGGAGCGACCGGACCGGTCGCGCTGCTCGGGAACCAGTCCGACGATCGCGTGTTCTTCGAGCTGCACGAGAAGCGTGGTGTTCGGGCGGTCGTTCATCGCTCGCGGCTCGGCCTGTATCACTCCGCCGTCTTGCTGCCGTCGCGTGCGGATCTCGGCCGGTTCGTCACCCACGCGAGAGGATTGGGCGTGCACGTCGGCTCGTCCGATCACCTCGTGAGCGAGGCGACCTACCTGGTCGATCCCGACGGCCTGACCGTTGAGGTCTACCGCGATCGCCCTCAATCGGAGTGGATCGTCAACGAGCACGGCGAGATCGTCACCGGCATGCTGCCGCTGGACGTCGAAGCCGTTCAGCGCGACGGCGGCAACACGCAGTGGGCTGGGCTGCCCGGAGGAACGACGATCGGCCACGTGCACTTTTACGTGGGAGATCTCGCGGTGGCATCGACCTTCTACGTCGACGGTCTCGGGTTCGATCGAGTCGTCTGGACAATTCCCGGCGCGCTGTTCGTCTCGGCCGGCGGATATCATCACCACGTCGGCCTCAACGTGTGGGCCGCAGGCTCACCCGTCGCGACCGACGACGATGCGCGTCTGCTGCGCTGGGATCTGGTCGTGCCGGACAGCGCGGCGGTTGGCGCGGCTGCAGCAAGTCTGGCGAGCCAGGGCATCAAGCCGCTGGAACAATCGGCAGGCCTCGCCGCCACGGACGCGTGGGGCCTTACCGTTCGCGTGCTGGCCGGTTGACACAAGAAGTTTTGATTTCCAGAGGCCAGTACGCCCCCTGCGTGGCGCCACCCCGCGCGGCCGCACGCTCGATCTCCTCCGGCGGTTGATTGGCAAACCAGATCGGCGCGTGGAGGTGCGGCATGAGTGTGCGGAGTTGTCAGTCGTGCATTGCCGTGTCGAGCTTGCGCGCGAAGTCGTCGAGTTCCGCCAGCGCCAAATCCGATACGACCCAGACGGCCGTGCCGCCGCGCGTCCAGGCAATGACATGGTAACCACGCACGTCGGAGCGCGTGCGGTGTGACGCTGAGCCGGTCGCCTGCGGCCACACGAATACATTGATCACGTGATCGAGCCGTTTGTAGACCAAAGCGGCAGCCGGATGGCGGTCGATGTAGTCGAGCCGGCCACCCACGAGCGGAAAACCATCGCTCGCCAGATCGACGACGGTCGGCGAAAACTCAACGCGCCCGGCGAACCACGGCTTCACGGTATGCCGATCCGTTGAGGCCACATCCATGAGGTGGCCCGCCATCAGGGATCTCACGTGTCCTTCGATCACCGCCTCGGTCGTCACGTCATCGGTTACGGCGGCGCGTTCGCGCACCACCACGATAAACACAAGCGCCGCGGCCGCGAGACTCGCGGCGGACAAAAGCCACGGCCGCCAGAGGCTGCGACGCGGCCGGAGCATGTTCGGCTGCCGAAGCGGAGCCGTCGTGGCCGCCGATGTGGCGGCGACCGTCCCCCGAACGCGCGCGGCCAGCGCCCCAGGCGCGCGAAAATATGGCGCCGCGCGAAGCTCCTGCGTGACCGCGCGTATCGCGTCCAACTGTGCGGTACACGCCTCACAGGTGGACAGATGCGCCTCGAATGCGAGCGTGCGCTCGAGATCCAGTTCGCCGTCGACATACGCGCCCGCGAAGCGCACGACGTCTTCGCAGTTCATGCTCATCCCTGCTCCTTCGAAAGCACCGCTGCGAGCTGGGCGCGCGCCCGCGACAAACGCGACATGACGGTCCCAACTGGCGCCGCGACGACCTCTGCAATCTCCTTATAGGACAAGCCTTCGAACTCCCGCAGCACGATGACCTCTTGAAATTCCGGCGTGAGGCTCTCAATCGCACGTCGCACGTGTCGACTGGTATCGCGAGTGATGGTGAGCTGTTCAGGCGACGGCGTGACCGTGTCTTCGCCATGCACGGTCTCGTCGAAGTCCGTGGCCTGCCGCACGCGGTGCCGCCGATGCGATGAATAACACGCGTTGCGCACAATCGTGAGCAGCCACGCGCGCTGGTCTCCGCCGCGAAACTGATCCGCACCGGCCAATGCGCGCACGTACGCATCCTGCACGACGTCCTCGGCGTCGGTGGGATTGCCCATCAGCCATCGGGCCAAGTTGTATGCCGCATCAAGATGCGACAGCAGAGTCTCGTCGCTTACCGCGGACACGTGGTGATGATCCAGACGCCCAAGGGCGTCATTTTATTCCACCGCGCAATGACGGGAATAGATCGGCGTCCTCATGAGTCTGGAACCGGCGACGGACACGGCCAACGACATCGCATCACAGGGAGTCATCAATTCATGGGACGCATCATCATTCCGGATCACGCGCACGATCACCACGTGCCCGCGCCAGACGAGGACGGGGTCGATCGGCGAGGGTTTCTCAACTGTATGGCGTGGGCGGGCGCAGGCATGGCCTGGATCGCTGCATCAGGCGTGCTCGAGTCCGCACCGCTGCCCCGGTTCGGCCAGGCCGGCGACAGGCGCCTGACGGCCGGCGACTTCGTCTTCGCGCAAATCAGCGACAGTCATATCGGGTTCTCGAAAGACGCCAATAAAGACGTCGTCTCCACGCTGCAAACGGCCATCAGTCGCATCCAGGCGCTCCCGGTCGCGCCGGATTTCCTGATCCACACCGGCGACCTCACGCATCTGTCGAAGCCCGAGGAGTTCGACACGCTCCAACAGGTGCTGATCTCGGCGAAAGTCGGCCAGGTGTTCTACGTGCCCGGCGAGCACGACATGCTCGCAGACGACGGCCGGCAATATCTGGATCGATTCGGCAAAGGAACGAAGGGCCGCGGTTGGTCCAGCTTCGACCACAAAGGGGTGCACTTCATCGGCCTCGTCAACGTGGTGGATCTCAAGGCTGGCGGCCTGGGCAACCTCGGCGCCGAGCAGCTCGCCTGGCTCAAAGACGACCTGAAGAGCCTTTCTTCCAGCACCCCGGTCGTCGTCTTCGCGCACATCCCGCTGTGGTCCGTATATCCGGAATGGGGCTGGGGCACCGACGACGGTGCGCAGGCGATGACATTGCTCAAGAAATTCGGATCGGTAACGGTACTGAACGGCCATATCCACCAGACGATGCAGAAGGTCGAAGGACACATGACGTTTCATACGGCCACCTCAACCGCGTTTCCCCAACCGGCACCTGGCGCGGCGCCGTCGCCGGGGCCGATGACCGTACCCGCCGAGAAGTTGCGCGGTCTACTGGGTCTCACCGATGTCACCTTCGTCAAGCGCTCGCATGCGCTGGCGATCGTCGATCACGATCTCGCGTAATTCGTCAGAGATCATCACTCAGCACTTGGACACCACAGAGAACAGGACATCATTCATGCGCACGCTACGCACACGCTTCCATGCACTCGGGATCATCGCGGCCGTCGTCACCATGACCGCGATGCACGGGACGAGCGCTCACGCCAGACAAAGCACCACACCATCGAAGGCCGTGGCGATCGATATCGACAACTTCAAGTTCGGCATCGTCTCACTCGAGACTCCTGTCGGTACGACGGTTACGTGGACCAACCACGACGATGTGCCGCACACCGTGGCGAGTTCGACGAAGCTCTTCAAGTCGCAGCCCCTCGACACCGGTGACGCTTTCAGCTACACGTTCAAAGAGGCCGGCACGTTTGAGTACTACTGCTCGATGCACCCGCGCATGACCGGCAAGATCGTCGTCAAGTAGGGTGGACCCTTGATGAATGTCTTTGACGTGAAGAGCGCGCTGCTCGCGAAACACGCGCAGCATGTCGTCTTGGTGCACTTCCCGATCGCGCTCACGATCACGGCGATCGTCTTCGACTGGCTGGCGGCCTTGAGGGCAGGTTTCCACAGCAAGGCCCTCTTCGGGGCCGCGTACTGGAACCTGACCGTCGCCGCCGTAATGTCGGCGGGGACGGTCGCGACGGGATGGCTCGCATGGCGGTGGCAGCTTGAAGGAGCGCCGCTCACAGGAACGCTGCTGCTGCACGCCTTGTTCGGCTGCGCGAGCGCCGGCGGAATCGTGCTTCTCTGGTGGCTGCGCGTTCGCCAGCTCAACCGCGCGGACAACTCACCCGGCCCGGCATATTTCGCACTCTCGGTGATCGTGTTGGTGCTCATCGCGTTGACGGGGCATCTTGGCGGCTTCGTGAGCGGCGTCAACTAGACCGGCCACTAGTGCGATGGCGGTCGCGCGGCGCTATCGCCGAAATTCGATTCACCTGAGAAAAGGACACTGCGCGGCGATTGTGCTGATTCACTCGACGACTGTCCAGGTCTGATCGTCCGCACGTGCGAAACAGTTGGCTTCGTTCTTCCGGGGTGATCGGGGACCTTGTAGGGGAACGTCTCGAACGTCGAGGTGGGCGTCCAGACTGTCCGCAATCGCACTTGTCTCCCCGCTCCGGACGTGCGCATACTTGGGAGTCGGGCCGCGCCAACCTGATTCGGCGCGCACGGTTGGAGATTTATGATGAATGGACACCGAGCGAGTCTCGGCAGGCGCTTGACCGCCGCGGTTTCTGCCGCGCTTCTGATCCAGTCGAGCGTCGCCTCCGCGGCCTCGTCGCCTCAGCAAACGCCGGCCGCGGCGGCAAAGCCGGCGACGACGCCACCAGCGGCGAAACTAACCAACGACCAGCTCGATTCGCTGGTCGCGCCGATCGCGCTCTACCCCGATCCGATGCTCGCCCAGGTGCTGGCGGCCTCCACCTACCCGCTCGAACTCGTCCAGCTGCAACAATGGTTGGCCAAGCATCCCGACTTGAAGGGCGAGGCGCTGGCCACGGCCGTCGAGAAGGAAAACTGGGATCCCTCGGTCCAGGGACTTGCCGGACTGCCCGAGGTGGTCAAACGCCTCGGCGACGACATCCAGTGGACGAACGACCTCGGCAATGCCTTCCTCGCGCAACAGAGCGATGTGATGGACGCCGTGCAGCGGATGCGGAAGAAAGCGAACGACGCGGGCAACCTGAAGACCACCGAGCAGCAAAAGGTCACCACGCAGGTGGTCGAGACCAAGCAAGTGATCGTGATCCAGCAGGCCAATCCGCAAGTCGTCTATGTCCCGGCCTACAACCCCGTCGTCGTCTACGGTCCTCCGATCTATCCGTATCCGCCGATCTACTATCCGCCACCGGGCTATTGGGGCGGTGTGGCGATCGGGTTTGGCGTCGGCATCGCGATGGGCGCGTTCTGGGGTGGCGGCGGTTGGGGCTACGGCCCGCGATGGGGCTACGGCAGCGTCAACATCAACGTCAACAACCGGTATGTGAACCATTACAACCAGTTCAACGGCGGCAACCGGATCAACAACGGCAACTGGAATCACAATCCGGCCCATCGTGGTGGCACGCCATACGCGGATCGCGGCACGGCGAATCGGTATGGCGGCACGACGCGCGGCGATTCGGCGGCGACGCGACAGTCCACGGCCCGGACGCAGAACTCGGCCAGCGCCAACCGCGCCGGCACGACCGGCGCGAATCGGACGGGCACCTCGGCCGGCACGAGCAGTTTGGGCGCGAACCGCGGAACCGGAAGCGCCGGGGCCGCGGATCGCGTGGGCAATCGCAGCGTCCCCACCAGCCAGGGCTCCAGTAACCGGAGCGGGAATGCTTTCGGCGGCGCGTCGAGCAGCCGGCCGAGCAGCAGCGCCGCCCGTAGCAGCAGCCAGCGTGGAGCGAGCAGCGTCGGTGCCTCACGCGCCGGCGGCGGGAGACGGAGATAAGCGCCATGACGAGTTCAGACACCTCGACTTCGGGACCATTCCTCAGCGCGCGGCGGGTAGCCGTGTCGACGATCGCGCTCGGAATGCTCCTCACACCAATGGTGCTGGCGCAGACGACGTCGTCAACGCCCCAGGCGGCCCAAGCGCCGAAACCCGCAGCCAAACCGGCGGCGGTGCCGCCGCAGGGTGCGAAGGGCTTCGCAACGGCGCAGGCGGCCGGCGATGCGCTTATCCAGGCAGCATCAACATTCGACGAAGCGGCGCTCATCGAGATGTTCGGTCCCGACAACAAGGACCTCGTCGCGACCGAGGACACGGTGCGCGATAAATCGTACGCGAACAGGTTTGCCGAGCTGGCAACGCAAGGCCACACGGTCGTCGTCAATCCGTCGACGCCGAGCCGGGCCACGGTGCAAGTGGGGCCGGATCACTGGCCGCTGCCCGTGCCGCTCGTCAAGGTGGCGGGCAAGTGGTATTTCGACGCCAAGGCCGGACGCGACGAGATACTTTTCCGTCGCGTGGGCGCGAATGAGCTCGACACGATTGAGATCTGTCGCGGGTTCGTCGAAGCGCAGAAGCAGTACGCGCTCGACCTGCATGACGACTCCCACGTGCACCAGTACGCGCAGCGCATTATCAGCACACCGGGCAAGCAGGACGGACTGTTCTGGCGGAATGGCGACGGCAGTGAAGGCGGTCCGCTCAGTGAAGCCGTGGCCAAGGCGATCGACGAGGGTTACACGGTGGAGAAGACGTCGGCGTATCACGGCTACATCTTCCAGGTCCTGAAGGGCCAGGGCCCAGCCGCGCCGCTCGGCGAGCTCGACTACGTCATTCACGGCGCCATGATTGGCGGATTCGCCCTCATCGCGACGCCGGCCGAATACGCCGTCACGGGCGTGCAGACGTTCATCGTCGACTACGACGGCATCGTGTACCAAAAGGATCTGGGGCCGGATTCAGTGACGCTCGCCAAGCAGATCGATCGGTACAACCCCGACAAGACGTGGCACCGCACGAATGACGCGTGGGTGAAGTAACGCGGGCGTCTGCTCGCTATCTCGTTCAAGCGAATCGTCATCGAGGTCGATCCGCACTCAGATCGCGATTGGCTTCGCGCCGAGTGAGCGTGAGAGGAACCCATGAAGCCCGCGTTCATTGGCGCGGTGACGTTGGTCCTGGTCGCGATGGGGACCGCGAGGATCTTCGCGGCGGACCGAAGACCCTTGGGCGAAATCGACTTCTTTGGCTACAAGGGACTCGATCTCGCAGCAGTCCGAGCCGCCCTGCCGTTCCACGAGGGAGATAGCTTTCCGCCCGCCAAGGTCCATTCAGACGACCTCAAGCGGCAAATGGGCGAAGCAATTAAGCGCGTCATCGGCCGCGAGCCGACGGACGTTTCATTCGTCTGCTGCGATGCGAAACAGCATTACGTGGTTTTTATCGGGTTGCCGGGCGAGTCGTATCAGGCAATTTCCTTCAGTCCTGCGCCTACGGGCCCTGTTCGGCTTCCAAAGGACGCCGTGAAACTCGGTCAGCAAATGGAGGATGCGTGGACGAACGCAGTGATGAACGGGCACGCCACCGAGGATGATTCACAGGGTTATACGCTGACGAACGATCCCAAAGCCCGGAAAGTGCAGCTGGCGATTCGAGACTACGCGCTGCAGCACGAGGATCTTGTTCTCCAGGTCCTGACCTCGTCTTCAGACGCCGGGCATCGCGCGATCGCCGCCCAGATGTTGGGGTATGGGCGTCAGTCCGACCAGCAAGTCGACGCCCTGGTCCACGCCAGCCTCGACGAAGATGACGAGGTTCGCAATAACGCCGTGAGAGCATTGGAAGTGCTCGCCACGGCGAAGCCGATCCTGGCTCAACGGATCCCGGCGGCGCCGTTTATTCGTCTGCTCCGATCCGGAGCGTGGCTGGATCACAACAAGGCTTCGCTCGTGCTCGTGGCGCTGACCACGAGTCGGGACCCGCAGCTACTCGCCCAACTGCGCACCGAAGCCCTCGATCCACTTCTCGAGATGGGGCGCTGGCGCAGCATCGGACATGCCGAAGCCGCGCTGACGATCCTGGGGCGGATGGCCGACATCGACGAGGCGACCTTGGAAAAGCTGATCGACGCGGGTCAGACGGCCACAATTCTTAGCAAGTTCGATCGGTAGTGTCCAGCCAGCAAATCCGCCCTTGTGTCTCGGCGTCGCGAGGGTCCAGCGGCGAAGCCCCCGGCGTCTCCTTGGTCGTGGCGTCGATCCTGTCACCACACACTGTGGGGACTAAACATCTAGGCGATCGGCGCCTCTCGGCGATTGATTTGCCGTCGACGCGCAAGCTGGAGGAGGCCCAAGCCGACCCACACCAACGTCATCGTGGCCGGCTCGGGCACCGCGTTGGCCGACCGGTCGTAGCCTAATACGTCCATCTGCGTCAGGTCGCCCGCCGACACGTTGTTCCTCACTCCCGAGTTGGAGAACGCGTTGAACGAGTCCGCCGTGGCTCCCGCCCAGTCGCTGAGGTCGCCAGTCGACGCAACGTTGTAACTGTTGATCGCGGTCAGCCCGCCATCGATCGAAAAATAGTTCGCGTTGGCCGCGCCCCGCGCCGGTGTGAAATCGTGGACACCCCCCGAGAGGAACCGGTAGAGGTCGATGGGAGAGTCCCGGGACCCGCCGCCATTTTGACCGAAGCCGTACCGTCCCATGATTTCAGTGACCTCATGGCTAGCGATTCCGATGAAATCGAATGCGCCAGGCACTGCGCGGTTGTTGGGATCGAACGTCCAACTGGCGGCGCTGTTGAAACCGATGAAACCGTCATTGCCAGGCGCATTTCCCGCGAGGAACCCCAGCGCCTTGGCCTCAGCGTTCGACATCACGAAGGCCCGGCCACCGGTGGGATCGGCCGCCGGAAGACTGGACAGTGACGTTGCCGCGGCGTCATCAGCGGTCTTTGCGTCGTTGAGCAGCGCAGTTCTTACCTGGGCGTACGTGAAGTTGCCCTGCTGGCTCGTCAAGCTCTGACCGAGGTTACCGGGGGCAAGCGGCGCGCCGTTGATATCCCCCCATCCCACATGCATGTTGATCGTGATCGGATCGGTGTAGGTCGTCGAGAAGAAGTTGAGAACGGAATTCAGGGCGGTAAAGAACCCAGCCGGCGCACTGGCCGTGCTCGGGTCGAAGGTCAGGGTGAATGACATCGCTCGAGCCGGCGTCGCGGACCCGACCAGAGCAGCCAGAATCACCAGTCCAACTACGATCCGACGAGCGACACGCCGGTCGTTCCTGGCCATCAGCGACGGAGCAGCGGCACACGGCAACATATCTCCTGCTTTCTGTTTCTATTGTTGGGTACTGACCGGGGCGCAGTGCTGTGCCAGCGAGACGATGTCTCTCTCCGACGTACGAGAAGCAGAAGGCCGCCAAAGGTTGGGACTTACGGTTGCAGGCGTTGGGGAGACTAGCGTCATGAACAGAACGGTAGCGGCTGTGGCTCGGATCCCGATCATCCAGGAACCTCCAACGCTGTGGCAGACGGTTCGATCGTGAGCCGCAATTGAAGCGCCACCAGATGGTAGCGAAATTGCGCGTTGCTTGCCCGGCAGGAGGGAAGGATCTCCCTTTCTTAGGCGACTTTAGTCGCTAGGTGAAACGAATTCATGTCATCTGACCGAGTCAGTGTAAACAATTGAACTGTATGGAGTTAAGTGGTGGAGGCGGCGGGAGTCGAACCCGCGTCCGAAAGGCCTGTCGCCGCAGAACTCTACATGCGTAGCCGCACTTCGAAATTCGCTTCAGGCATCAAAGCACGGCGAAAGCACCTGAGGCTAGTCCGATTGAGTCTCGCTCCATCTGTGCCGGACGCAGGACGGAGCCAGCCTACTAAATGGCGTTCGTTCCCGGCCCGTAGGCTGACCGGGACGAACGTCACAGCCTAGTTAGGCTGCGAGCGCAAGCTGCGTGTTCGCAGTTACGTGTTTTGTCCACCGGTTTAACGAGCGAGATGAACAAGCTCGGCATGCATCCCACGGTCCCTTGCCCCCGTCGAAGCCAATTCGCCCCCACAAAGGTGGAACAGTGTTGCTACGCCTATTGTAGCGCGTTGACAGACGACGCCGCGCTGCGCCCCGAGTCGGTGGCTGCCACGTGCTCGCCCATGCGCCGGTACGCGCCGGGCGCCGTGCCAATCCACCGTTTGAACGCCTTGCTGAACGACGCCTCAGCTTCGTAGCCGACCCGGTCGGCGATCTCGCTGACATTCGCCGACCCGGTGCGGAGCAGCCGCGCAGCCTTCGCCATCCGCCACCGCGTCAGGTAGGTGAGCGGCGGCTCCTCGACAAGTTCCGTGAACCGCGCCGCGAAGCCTGACCGCGACATGCCGACATGCGCTGCAAGCGACTCGACCGTCCACGCGACTTCCGGCCGCTCGTGAATCGCGCCGAGCGCCTGGCCGACCTGCGGATCAACGAGCGCCCGCACCCAGCCCGATCGCGCGCCGCTCTGCGCCAGGTGCGCGCGGACCGCCTGCACGAAAAGAATATCCGCGAGCCGGCTCACCACCGTCTCCGTTCCCGGTTGCCCCTGCGCCATCTCCGACGCTACGAACTGCAGCGTCGTCTCGAGCCACTGCACTGGCGTGCCGCGATCGCCCCGCACATGAATGATGGCCGGCAGCGCGGCGAGCAGAGGATTGTTCTCGGCCGCGTCAATCTGGAAACAGCCGCCAACGATGGTCGTGAGTGGGCCGCCGCCGCCGTGCTCGAAGATGCCGCCCGGTCGGCAGCCCTTGCGGCTGGTCGATCCACAGAGCACCTCCTCGAGCGGCCGCGCGTCGCTCGACGGATGATCGCGAATGACGTGAGCCGGTCCCTTCGGCAGCAGGACGAAATCGCCGCCCGCAAGCTGCACCGCCTCATTCGTGCCTTCGACGTCGAGCCAGCATGTACCGCGCGTGACCACCAGAAATCCCGGCCGCCCGCCCGCGACGCGCAGCCCCCAAGGCGCCGTGAGCTCAAGGCGCCCGGCAATCAAACTGCGAACATGAATCGACTCGAGCACGTCTGTTAGTACGTCCATGATGAGACGATCCAGTATTCCACAAATCCTGGATCTTGACATCGGGGTAGACGACCTGACATAAAATCTGGATTCCCTGGCATCGACACTCTTAATAGCAAGGCGATAGAGTCTGAAGTTCAGCCTGCAGGACTGAGTCGCGGCAAATCGCAACCGGCCCGGCATGTCGAATCGCAGGCGGCTCGCTCGTCTAGTGAGTGGTGGGATGAGCGGACCCGAGTCAGGTATCGTAAGGGGCTGTCGGTTTTGACTGGTCGACGACACACACACGACGCTGCAGGTTTTCCTTTGACAACGCGGACCTCTTCAATGGCTTCAGAAGCGGATTTGGTGACAACGGCCGGCGTCGCGCGTCGCGTGCGCGTTCGGCTCACTCAAGCGGCGTTCGTGCTCACGGTGGGCGCGGCTGCAGCGTGTAGCGGATCGGCGCCAAACGGCGCGGCGGCCGGCGGCGCGCCTCCCGGCGGCGCGATGCCCCCGATGCCCGTCGAAATCGTCACGCTCGCGCCCAAGCCGATCGAGCAGATCGGCGAGTTCGTCGGCACCATCAAGTCTCGGCGCCAGACTACCATCCAGCCTCAGGCCGAGGGCATCATCACGAAGATCTCGGTCAAGTCGGGCGACCGTGTGGCGGCCGGCGCGCTGCTCCTCGAAATCGACGCGGGCCCGCAGCGTTCGGCTGTCGCCGTGCTTGAGGGCATCCGCTCGGCGCGCGAAGCCGACGCGATCTACGCCAAGCAACAGGCGACCCGAGCCAAGTCGCTCCTCGACGTCGGCGCGATGAGCCAGCAGGAATTCGACCAGGCGAACGCCCAGCAGAAGGCCGCAGAGGCGCAGCTGAAGTCGGTTGACGATCAGATTCGCCAGCAGCAAGCCGAGCTCGCGTACTACCGCGTCGTCGCGCCGACGGCCGGTGTCGTCGGCGACATCCCGGTGCGCGAAGGCGACCGCGTGACGAAGTCCTCGATGCTGACGACCATCGAAGCCGGCGGCGGCCTCGAGGTTTACGTCAACGTCCCGGTCCAGGAAGCGCCGAAGCTCAAGCTCGGGTTGCCGATCCGCCTGCTGAACGACACGGGCGACGTCCTCGCCACCGAAAAGATCAATTTCATCTCGCCCGCGGTCGACGACGTGACGCAGACGGTGCTGGTCAAGGCGGCGGTCGAGGACATCAGTCGACTGCGCACCGAGCAGTTCGTACGGGCGCGCATTCTCTGGAGCACCGATCCGGGATTGCTCGTGCCGGTTACCGCGGTGAACCGCATCAACGGCCAGTACTTCGTGTTCGTCGCTGAAAACGGGCAGCGTGGCCTCGCGGCGCATCAGCGTCCGGTGTCGCTCGGCACAGTCATCGGCAACGCCTACGTCGTTATCTCCGGCCTCAAGGCCGGCGACCAGCTCATCGTTTCGGGCCTCCAGAAGATCGGCGACGGCGCGCCGGTGCAGGGCGTGCCGCCTGGAGCCGGTGGCGGACAAGCGCCGCCCGCGGGCGCAGGCGGCCGGGGAGGCGAGTAAGTGTTCTCGGAACTCTTCATCCGCCGGCCGATTCTCGCGTCGGTCTGCTCGCTGCTGATCATTCTTGCGGGCGCCATCTCGATTCCGACGCTGCCGATTGCACGCTATCCGGACCTGACACCGCCGGCCGTTGGCGTCAGCGCCTTCTACACCGGCGCCAACGCTCGTGACGTCGAGACGGCCGTCACGACACCACTCGAGCAGGCAATCAACGGCGCGGAGGGCATGCTCTACATGACCTCGTCGAGCACGAACACGGGCGTCTCGACGATCACCGTCACCTTCGAGGTCGGACGCAACGCGGACCTCGCGGCGGTGGACGTCCAGAACCGGGTGAACGCGGCGCTCGGCCGGCTGCCGACCGACGTTCGTACGAACGGCGTCGGCGTCGCGAAGACGACCGCCGGCTTCCTCGGAGCGATCGGCATCTACTCGCCCGACAACCGGTACGACGCGCTCTTTCTCAGCAACTACGTCGATCTCTATATCCGTGACGCGCTCAAGCGCGTGCCCGGCGTCGGCAACGTCATCATCTTCGGCGAACGTAAATTCGCGATGCGGCTGTGGCTCGATCCTGACAAGCTGGCGGGCCGAAATCTGACGGCCGGCGACGTCGTCAACGCGCTGCGCGAGCAGAACGTGCAGGTCGCGGCCGGCACCATCGGCGACGAGCCTTCGTCCGCGAACCAGATGTTCCAGCTGAGCGTGCGCGCGGTCGGCCGCCTGACCGACCCGAGCCAGTTCGAGAACATCGTCGTCAAGGCCGGCAAGGACGGCGCGCTCGTGCGCGTGAAGGATCTCGGCCGCGTCGAGCTTGGCGCGGAGACGTACTCGGCCAACCTGCGTTTCGCCGGCCTGAACGCCGCGGGCATCGGCGTGCAGTTGCTTCCGTCGGCCAACGCGATTCAGGTGCTGACCGGCGTGGTCCAGCAGATGGATCGACTGAAGGCGAGCTTTCCGCCCGGCCTCGAGTGGAAACTGGCGTTCGACAACGTGACCGTCGTCCAGGAATCGATCAACGAAGTGTTGAAGACGCTGGCCGAAGCGATCGGCCTCGTCGTCCTCGTCATGTTCCTGTTCCTGCAGAACTGGCGCAGCACGATCATCCCGGCGATCACGATTCCCGTCTCGCTCGTCGGCACCTTCATGTTCGTGAAGATCTTCGGCTTCTCGATCAACACGCTGACGCTCTTCGGCGTCGTCCTCGCGACGGGCATCGTCGTCGACGATGCGATCGTCGTGATTGAGAACATCGAGCGGCACATGCGCGAGGAGAAGAAGCACGCGCTGCCGGCCGCGATCGACGCGATGCGCGAGGTGTTCTCGGCGGTCGTCGTCATCGGTCTCGTGCTCGTGGCGGTGTTCGTGCCGGTCGCGTTCTTCCCGGGCACGACGGGCCGCATGTATCAGCAGTTTTCACTGACGATTGCGTTCGCGGTCGTGCTGTCGGTGTTCAACGCCGTCACGTTCACGCCGGCGCTCTCGGCGCTGCTGCTCGAGCCGACCGGACACGGTCCGAGCCGGATTTTCGCCCCGATCAACGCGATCATCAACGCCAGCACACGCGCGTATGTGCGCATCCTCCGCACGGCGCTCGCGTGGCGATGGGTCATGTTGCTGTTGTTCGCCGGAGGGCTCGCGGCGACGTGGTTCACCTACCGGGCGGTGCCCGGATCGTTCGTGCCCGCGGAAGACGAAGGCTACTTCATCTGCATTTTGCAGGGCCCGCCGGGCGCGTCGCTGGAGTACACGACGAACATCGCGTCGCAGGCCGAGGCGATCATCTCGAAGCAGCCTGAAGTCGCGGCGATGTTCTCGGTCGCCGGCTTCAGCTTCAGCGGCGCGTCGCCGAACCAGGGCCTGATGTTCGTCCGGCTCAAGGGCTTTGAAGAGCGCACCAAGCCGGAGCAGTCGCTCAATGCGGTGCTTGGACGCATTCGCGGGGCGCTGTTCGGGATTCCCGGTGCAATCGTCGTGCCGGTCGCGCCGCCGGCCATCCAGGGCTTGTCGACGTTCGGCGGCTTCCAGTTCGAAGTGCTCGACGCGAGTGGCGGCGACATCTCGAACCTGGCGACCATCACGCAGCAGATCGCGATGAAGGGCAACACGTCCGGCAAGCTGACGGGGCTCTACTCGAGCTTCACCGCGAACGACCCGCAGCTCGTCGTGAACATCGATCGCGATCGCGCGCGCAGCCTGAACCTGCCGATCGGCGAGATTACGAACGCGCTGCAGGTGCTCGTCGGGTCGGCGTACGTCAACGACTTCGACTTCAACAACCGCGCGTACCGCGTGTACGTCCAGGCCGATCAGTCGTTTCGCGCCCGGCCGCAGGACCTCAACCGGTTCTATGCCCGGTCGTCCACCGGGCAGATGATTCCGCTCAGTTCGGTCGTGACGCTGGGGGAGGGGACCGCGCCGAGCGTCATCAGCCATTTCAATTTGTTCAGATCGACCGAGATCACGGGATCGGGCGGCCCGGGCGTCAGTTCAGGTCAGGCGCTCCAGCAGATGGAGCAGATCGCCAAGTCCACGCTGCCGCCGGGATTCGACTTCGCCTGGGCCGGCCAGTCGCTCGAAGAAATCAAGGCCGGGTCGCAGGCCGTGTATATCTTCGCGTTGAGCCTCGTGCTCGTGTACCTGGTGCTGGCGGCGCTCTATGAGAGCTGGGTGCTGCCGCTCATCATTCTCCTGGGCGTCCCCCTCGCCGTCTTCGGCGCGCTCGGCGCGCAGTACCTGCGCGGGTTCGCCAACGACGTGTTCTGTCAGATCGGGCTCGTCATGCTCATTGGCCTCGCGGCGAAGAATTCGATTCTGATCGTCGAGTTCGCCGAGCAGCTGCGCCAGCACGGCCACTCGATCGTCGACGCCGCGGTCGAGGCGGGTCGAATCCGCCTGCGGCCGATTCTGATGACGTCGTTTGCGTTCATCCTCGGCGTCATGCCGCTCGCGCTCGCGACGGGCGCGGGGTCGGCGGCCCGCAATTCGGTCGGGACCGCCGTCGCCGGCGGCATGGTGGCATCGACCTTCCTGTCGATCGTCTTCATTCCCGTCCTGTACGTCATGATCCGCACGATTGCCCCAGGGCGGCCCCCGCGCGAGTCGCGCGTCGAGGCCGTGACCGAGCCAGGAGCGACCCATGCGTAACGTGTTGGTCACCAGCGTGACGCTGGCGGCCCTGATCCTTTCCGCCGCGGCTGCCAGAGCGCAGACCAGCGGACAGGTACCGCCCGCGCCGATACCCGCGACGCAGCCCTCCTCGTCGCCGATGCTCCGGCTCGGCTTCGACGAAGCGGTCGCGCGCGCGCTCGAGCGCAATCCGACGGTCGCGATTGCCGCGACGAACATCACACGTGCCGAAGCCGTCCTCCAACAGGAGCGATCGATCGTGCTGCCGGCGTTCGGCGTCAACCTGACGAGCGTGACGATCAACACGGGCACCGCGTTCCAGGGGCAGACGATCACCCCGCAGAGTCAGTTGACGTTCGGCGCCGCCGTGTCCATGCCCATCCTCGCGCCGTCCCGGTGGGCGGCCGTCACCCAGGCGCGCGATCAGATCGACGTCTCGCGCAAGGCCCTCGTCGAATCGCGACAGGAAATTGCCGTTGCCGCGGCGCAGGCATATCTCCAGGTGATCGCAGCGAAGCGTCAGGTTGATGTCGAGATGCGCTCGCTGCAGAACGCCAAGGACCACCTCGACTACGCGCAGAAGCGGTTCGAAGGCGGCGTCGGCAGCCGGCTCAACCAGCTCCGTGCGGCTCAGGAAGCGTCGACCGAGCAGACCCGTCTCGAGGCCGTGCAACTCCTGCTGATCCGTGCGCAGGAAGCCCTCGGCGTGCTCGTTGTCCAGGACGGCCCGGTGGACGCGGGCGACGAGCCGGTGTTCAACGTGCCGCCGCCGTCAGGCGAGTCCGAGTGGATGTCCGCGCGGCCGGACGTCCAGTTCCAGCAGGCGGTGATTGGCGCGGCCTCGCGCGTGGTCGCCGACAGTTGGAAGGACTACCTGCCGAATGCCGACGCGGCGTTTTCCCCGCAGCTCGTCGCGCCAGCCGGTGTGTTTCAGCCGTCAGCCTCGTGGCGATTGACGATCGGGTTGAACGAGAGCATCTACGAGGGCGGCGCCCGCAAGGCCGCGAAGGCCCTGCGCGAGGTTACGCTCGATCAGTCGAAGCTCGATCTGACGAGCATCCAGATTCAGGCACGGTCGGAAGTACGGACGGCCCGTGCCTCGCTCGAGAGTTCCGAGCGCGCGCTCGTCAGCGCCCGTGAGGCCTCCGACCAGGCGACGCAAGTGCTCGCGATTACGACTCAGGCGTTCGAAGTCGGTGCGACGACGAACCTCGAGGTGATCGACGCGCAGCGCGAATCGCGTGACACCGACACGGCGCGGACGCTCGCGGAGGACGCCGTGCGGCGCGCGCGGCTCGATCTGCTTGTCGCACTCGGTCGATTCGTGAAGTAACTGCACGAATCGGCGTCCGGGACAGTCCCGCGGGGACCGTCAATCCTGAAATCCCACCGTCAAATTTGTGGCGACCTGGCGCGGATCCACGCGCGTTCCCCGTGTACTTTGCCCGGCACGAGATTCGCTCGAGTCACCGGCACGATGCGGGTGTCTCCGCCTTCAGTTCTTGTCGTCGGTGCGGTGGGGCGGGTAGCCGCGACCCTTGGGGACGGATGTGACGTCGACGTTGAAGCGCCGGAAATTCGAGTACGTCGCTGATCCTTCGATGTTTTCGCCTGAGACCGCGCGGTAGGACTCGCTCATCGACAGCGGTACCCAGAGATCGAGCTTCGGGGTGGCGCCGTAGGTGACCGTGATCGTGGCGCTGAGCTTGGCGGGCGTGAGCTTGAGTTGACTGCGCACCACGCGACCGGTCGACGGGTCGATCCAGAACTGTCCGGACGCGGGGGAGTCCTCTTCGCCGGACCGGACGATCGTCGGCCGGTTCACTTCGCGGAATTTCAGCGCGATGGTCTGGACGCCTTCGATCTTCGACGTCCCGCTGAGCTCGAACGTCGAGCGGGCCTGGTTCTCTCGGCGCAGGTAGGTGAGCGCCATCGTGGGAGTGTTGATGTTGCGCGAGATCGACCCGAGGTTGTACCGCGACCCTTCGTCGGCGATTTGCCGCGCATGCGTCATCGTGTCGCTCGCCGGGTTCACGAACAGCTTGGTGAGGCGTTGATCGTGATCGCGCACGACGCGGCCGTCCACTTCGTACACGTCGCGGAAGCCCATCCATCCACCGACACCAGAGTTGACGACCAGCACGTCGCTCTTGAGCTCGCGCCGGACCGTCGAAGAGACTCGCCGGTCGAGCGTTTGCCGGTAGTGCTCCTCGGAGACGACCGCCGAGAACTTCGATTCGTAGGCTGTGATGTAGTCGCCGGCCTGATCGAGCAGGGCCGCGATCGACGGGGGCCCCGGCGCCTGCGCCTGAAGGGCGACCGAGAGCACCATGAGCGACGCGACCAACGCCGAGCGCGGAACACCAGTCATAGGCTTGGCCGGGACGCGGCCAGAATACCACCAACCACCTTGTACCGCCGCACGGCATAAGGGATAATCACGGACGGAGCGCATGGCGCAGGACACCCGGGTTCGAGAGACGATCGAAGAATTCCTGATGCGGCTTCGCCAGGAGATCGACATCCACGGTCAGCGGCTGGGCCGGGATGTCGCCTCGCTGCTCGCGCGCGACGCGGTGGCCGGCCCGCTGGAGCCGGCGAGTGACAGCAGCCGGGTCGAGGTGTTCCGGCGTCTGCTGGCCGCCGTCCGACAGATCGACGCGGCGTCGTCGCTCAAGGGCGTGCTCGAGGCGCTGTCGCGCGGCACCAGGACCGAGGCGTCGAGGGTGGCGCTCCTGCTCGTCGATCACGACAAGCTGCGCTGCTGGGGCCATTTTGGCTTCGGCGCGACCGACGCGCCGTACAACATGGTCATCGGCGTCGACAGCCGGCTGTCGACCGCAGTGAAGGAAAAACATACCGTCTCGGTTCCGGCCGCGTCGCAGGGCGCGGGCGTGACGACGCCGGATTTCATGCGTGTCGCCTCGTCGCACATCGGGCTGATCTCGCCGCTCGTCGTCGGCGACAACGTCGTCGCGCTTTTGTATGCGGATGGTCCGGAACGATCGTTTGGGCGGAATCCCGGCGCGATCTGGACCGAGCAGGTCGAAATCCTCGTTCGTCATGCCGCCGTCAGGCTCGAGAACCTGACGTCGATGCGCACGGTCGAGGTCTTCAGTCAACCCTAGCGAGCCCTGATGTCCACACGCGCGTCGCTGCGAACCGGTGGCCTCGGACTTCTGGCCGCGTTGTGGATCGCAGCCGCGCCGATCACGCGCGCGGATCAGTCCAAGCCGACGCCTGCGCCCGAGCTGTGGCTGGCGCCTGCCAACGTGCCGCCTGGCGCGCTGCCGCCGTTCGGTGTCGCGGTCGCGAGCCTCAACGCGGGCAAGCCCGTCCCGGCCCAGCCGGTCTTCGCCAGGATGACATCAGACAAGACGCTCGGCGGCTACGCGCTCTTGTACCTCGGACGGGCGCAGCTCGCGGACGGCAAGGCGAACGCCGCGACGTTTTCCGCACGGCAGTTGTTGAAGGCCTCGCCGTCTGGTCACCTCGGCGAGGCGGCGCTGTGGCTGGCCGCGGATGCGGCCGAGGCCTCCCGCGATTGGGCCGCCGAGATTCAGGCCCTGCAGGCGATCACCGAGTCCGCGACCACCTCACCTGAGCAAGCCTGGCTGCGTCTGGGGCAGGCCGAAGTCAGCGCCGGCGATCGCCAGGCGGCCGCGACGGCGTTTCAGAAGGTGTATTACGAATACGCGCTGACCGATCAGGCGACCGACGCGGCCGGCGAAATGGCCAAGATCATCGTCGGCGCGGGCGTGCCCACGGCCGAGACCTACGCGCTCGATCTCAATCGCGCGCAGCAGTTGTACGGCGCGCGCCGGTACTCCGACGCACGGAAGACCTTCGAGGCGCTGCGTCCGCTCGCCAAAGCCGATGACAAGTCCATGATCGCGCTCCGGCTGGCCGAATGCGACTTCGGACTGAAGCGATTTCAAGCCGCGCGCGACGGCCTGCGGGCGTTTCTCGACACCGGCACGCCGCGAAGCGCCGAGGCCGAGTTCTTTTATCTTTCGGCCGTGCGTGAGACGGGCCGCACCGACGACTACCTGTCGCTCGTCCGCACGTTTGTCGATCGCAGCGCTGATCCCACGCTGACCGAAGAAGCGCTCAACGATCTTGGCAGCTACTACATCCGCCAGGATGACGACGCGAAAGCGGCGGCGGTCTTCGGCGAGCTCGTGCAGCGCTTTCCTCAGGGGCCGCACGCCGATCGCGCGACGTGGAAGGCCGGCTGGTGGGCGTATCGCACGTCCGATTACGACAAGACGATCGCGCTCTTTCAGGCGGCCGCCGTTACGCTGCGCCGGTCGGACTACCGCCCGAGCTGGCTGTACTGGACCGCCAAGGCGCAATCGGCGTCCGGCCACCAGACGGCCGCGCGCGATACCTACCGCCAGGTCGTGAGCGACTACCGCAATTCCTACTACGGCCGCGCGGCCGCCCACGCGCTCGAGCAATTGAAAGCCGCGCCCGGGCCGGCGGTCGGACCCGTGGCTCCGGCGCGACACCAGATCCCGCAGACGATCGTCGCCGGCGCGCCGCCGCCCAACGCACCGCTCGTGCGGGCGCTGCTCTCGGCCGGCTTGTACGACGACGCGATTGCCGAGTTGCGCGTGGCGCAGCGCGAGTCCGGCACCTCGCCAGTCATCGAAGCGACGATCGCTTACGCTCTCAATCGCCGCGGCGATCTACGGCCGGGCATCAACGCGATGCGCCGCGCATATCCGCAGTTCATCGCCGAGGGTGGGGAAGCGCTGCCGGCCCACATCCTCACGGTGATCTTCCCGGTCGATTACTGGGGACTGATCTACAAGTACGCGACCGCGCGGTCGCTCGATCCGTATCTGATGGCGGCGCTCATCGCTCAGGAGTCCACCTTCGATCCCACTGTGAAGTCCGGGGCGAACGCGTGGGGCCTGATGCAGGTCCTGCCGTCAACTGGGCGGCAGTATGCGGCCCGCCTCGGCATCAAACCGTTTCGGACTGCGCGGTTGACCGAGCCCGAAACCAACATCCGTATCGGGATGGCGTTTTTCGCGGACCTGGTGCGGCGGTTCGGCGACGTCGCGCCGGCACTCGCGGCCTACAACGCGGGCGACGATCGCGTCGGCCGATGGCTCACCGAGCGGCCCGGTCTCGCGCGCGAAGAATTCATCGACGACATTCCGTTTCCCGAGACGCAGAACTACGTCAAGCGCATCATTGGCCAGGCAGAGGACTATCGCCTGCTGTATCGTAGACCTGCTCCGGACGCGACCCCGGGACATACGGGCGTCGGTTCGGATCGGGAGCCATGACGACGCGTCCACGCACCTCGGAAAAAGCCGCCCGCTTCACTGAATCGGTCATCCGCGAGATGACGCGCCTGGCCAACCGCCACGGCGCGATCAATCTGTCGCAGGGCTTCCCGGATTTTCCGGCGCCCGAACCGCTGAAGCAGGCGGCCTGCGACGCGATCCTGGCCGACATCAATCAATACGCCGTGACGTGGGGCGCGAAACCCCTGCGCGACGCCATTGCCGAAGACTTCACACGGCGGTTCCACCAGCCGGTCGATCCGGACACGAACATCACGGTGTGCTGCGGTTCGACCGAAGCGATGATCTCGACGATGCTCGCGCTGGTCGATCCGGGCGACGAGGTCGTCGTCTTCGAGCCGTTCTACGAGAATTACGGACCGGATGCCGTGCTCTCTGGCGCGACGCCGCGGTTCGTGCGGCTGCGCGAACCCGACTGGTCGTACGACCCGGCCGAGCTCGCGGCCGCGTTCAACGATCGCACGCGCGCGATCATCATCAACACCCCGAACAATCCGACCGGCAAGGTGTTCACGCGGGCCGAGCTGTCGGAAATCGCGGCGTTGTGCCAGAAGTGGAACGTGATCGCCGTCAGCGATGAGATCTACGATCACATGGTCTACGACGGCGCGACGCACATTCCCATCGCGACGCTCGACGGCATGGCCGATCGCACCATCACGATCAACAGCGTGTCGAAGACGTTCAGTGTGACGGGATGGCGCGTGGGCTGGACGATCGGGCCGTCCGATCTGACCGGCGCGATCCGCAAGGTTCATGACTTTCTGACCGTCGGCGCGGCGGCGCCCCTCCAGGCGGCGGCGGCCGCGGCGCTGAAGTTTCCCGAGTCGTACTACACCGACATGGTCGCCGGATATCGCACGCGGCGCGGCCGCCTGATGCAGATTCTCCAGGACGCGGGATTCGTGTGCTACGAGCCGAAGGGCGCGTACTACATCATGACCGACATCTCCGCCTTCGGATTTCCAGACGACGTGACGTTTGCGCGGCATCTGGTCACCGACGTGGGCGTCGCGAGCGTACCGGGCAGCAGCTTCTACCGGGATCCCAAGTCAAGCCGCAACAAGGTGCGGTTCTGCTTCTGCAAGAAGGAAGAAACCCTTCGCGCCGCTGAGGAGCGCCTGAGCCGGCTGAGCGTCAACCGCTGACGAACGGCCCGCGCGTGGCCGATCGAGCGACGCCGCGAGCATGAGTGCCCGTCTCCGTCCGATCATCGGTCCTGCGACTATCGGGGTCGCGGTCTGGTGTGCCGCGGGCCACGTCGCCGTGGCCACCGCCGACGCCGCGACGCTTCGCCTCGTCGTTCCCGCGCCGTGGTGGGTGTTCCTGATCGCGCTGGTCGTGGCGCTCGGGATCCCGTCTCTTCGACGTCAACCCGCACTCGCGCTGCCGGCGCTCGCGTCCACGATCGCGTGGTGGCCGATGCCCATGCCGGCCGCCGCTCTCGTGTGGACTGGTCCGCTCGCGTGGCTGCCGGTTCTGCTGGTCATCGGCGCGGCGTTCGGGTCCGGCGACAACGACCGTCCGGGAAATGCTTCGGTCGTGGCGCCGTCGAGGAGCGCGGTCCTCGCGGCCGCGCTCACGGCTGTCGTCGCGATCGCTGCGGCGTGGATCGTGGCGCCGCGCGTGCCGGGTGGCGACGAGCCTCATTACCTCGCGATCGCGCAGAGTCTCATCCGCGACGGCGACTTGCGCATCGCAAACAATCATCACGACGCGGAGTTCGTCGCGACGTTTGGCGAGATGGAGCCGCATTACATCCGCCGCGGACGTAATGGAGAGATTTACTCGATCCATGCGCCTGGTGTCGCGGCGATCGTCGCGCCGGCCTTCTGGCTGGCCGGCTATCCGGGCGCGCGGGCGACGATCGTCGCGTGCGCGGCCATTGGCGGCGGGTTCGTGTGGCTCGCGGCGTGGCGGGCAACGCGCGATCGGAGCGCCGCCTGGTTCGCCTGGGCCGCGACGACGCTCTCGGTGACCGCGATTCTGCAGGGCAGTCTCGTCTTTCCTGACGGTCCGGCCGCCGCCATCGTCGCCGCGACGATGTGGTTGATAGTCTGGCTGGCTGATCGCGACGATCGTGTCGGGACATGGCCGCTTGTGGCGGTGTCGGCGGCGCTCGCGGCGTTGCCGTGGCTGCACACGCGATTCGCTGTTCTCGCGGCCGGCTTTGGCGCGATCGTCGTCTGGCAACTCCTGTCGGAGTCGAGGCCCGCGGCCGAGCGCGCTCGACGGTTGGCGGCCTTCGCGCTCGTGCCCACGGTGTCCGCCGTGGCCTGGTTTGGATATTTCTGGGTGATTTACGGCACGCCGAATCCCGCGGCGCCCTACGGCGACACCTCGGGACCGGACGGCACGCATCTCTCGTACGCGCCAGGCGGCGTGGTGGGCTTGTTTTTCGACGAGCAGTTCGGCCTGCTGACGTACGCGCCCATTCTCGTCGCTGGTTTGGTGGGCGTCGCGAGGATCGGCCGGGATCGCATCGCCCGCGTCGTGGCGGCCGCGAGCGCCTGCGCGGCCGCGTACCTCGTCGTCGCGGCGACCTACTGGATGTGGTGGGCCGGGGTGCCGGCGACGCCGGCCCGGTTCGTCACGGCGACGCTGCCTGTGCTCGCCGTACCCCTCGCGCGGTGCTGGACGACGGCCGCGCGGACGACGCGTGCGATGCTCGCGACTCTGCTGGGCGTGACGCTTGCGATCTCGACGGTCGTCATCGGCGTCGATAACGGAGAGCTCGCGTGGAACGTCCGCGACGCGGAGGCGAACTGGCTCGAGTGGCTCGGCCCGGTCGTGAATCTCCGGCGCGGCTGGCCGTCGT
Source organism: uncultured Acidobacteriota bacterium (assembly GCA_963704575.1). Classification (GTDB taxonomy): domain Bacteria; phylum Acidobacteriota; class Vicinamibacteria; order Vicinamibacterales; family SCN-69-37; genus DATEGZ01. The sequence goes on from OY969918.1 coordinate 365,187, forward strand.
TTTTCTGGAGACTCGATCCCGGCCATCCCTGGTCCGAACTCCCATTCATCGTCCACGCGGCCGTCTGGGCCGGACTGTTCGGCCTGGCCTGGGCTGGTGTCGCGATGGCGGCGCGGCGGTCGAATTGGTCGGCAGGTCGCGCGCGAATGGCGGCGATCTGGTGGCTCGTTGCCACTGTGACGGCAGGTGTCGCGATGGGCTGGATGCTCACCGGCGCGCGGGCACTCAACCCGGCGCGCGCGCAGCTCGCAGTGCTCGGCGCCGGCGTCCATGGCCGCCGCGTGATCGAGCTCGCGGCCTGGTCAGTGCGCCGCGCCGCAAGTCCTGGCGATCGGCTGCGGATCGTTCCCGATGAGGTGGGTCCCGAAGGATCGCCGGCCTGGGGTGCGTGGAGCGACGTGCCGCCGGGCGAATACTCGGTGAGGGTGACGCTCACGCGTCCGCGCGCCGGCCAGCTGACTGTGATCTTCGGCCCCGACGAACGCCGGACCCAGGTGATCGATCTGCAGTCGCTCTCCGAGCAGACGTTCCAGATCGTGGTCTCTGAGGCCGCGGATCTCTCCATCCAGCCGCTCGAACCGTGGCCGGGCGGTCCGGGGCGAGTCGAACTGAGGCCGAGGCGCTAGTAGCGGATGGCCGCGCCGAACCACAGGCCCTGGAACTTCAGGTTGCCGTGGTCCTGGTCGATGGCGAGGAGCGTCGACTGCTGACGCCAGCCCACTTGCACGCCGACGTACTCGTTGAAGTTCACCGTGCCATTGATGTCGATGTCGTGGTACGTCGCGGTCGTGTCCTTGATGAGCGTCTCGGGCAGGTGGAACGTGTCGAGGTTGAAGAACGTCCAGTCGAGATTGATGGCGACGTTCTTCACCACGTATCCGCGGGCCACCACGCCGAATGCCGGCAGCGGCGCGCGTGCGGTCGCGTATTCCGCCGCGATCGGCGACGTCAGCGCGGCGCCGAGCCTCGTGTAGCGGCCTTCGATCAACGCGCCCACGAATCCGCGCGACCTGTAGATGAAGTCGTATTCGTAGCCGAGTCGCAGCACGTCCCAATGGAACTCCGACGTGACCGGCAGCGACACCGGGTAGAGGATGCCGTTGAACACGATGTTCCGCTGGAACGTCGAGGTCGACGTGTAAGTCATCGGCGTGTATTGAATCTTGAACCGATGCTTCTTGGCCGGACGGAGGACGAACCGGATGTCCTTGAACCGGGTCTGCTCGAACTTCAGGTCGGTCGTGAAATCGATGCTGCTGCCGATGATGCCGAACTGATCGCTCGAGATGACGCCCGCGAGCGACGGGTTCCAGAACGACCCGCTCACTTCGACGTGATACTTCTCGCCGATCGCATCCGATGACTGCTGATGGTCCTGCGCCAGGGCGGGGCGGGCGGCGCACGCGAGCGCGGCCGCCGCGGCGACCGCGAAGAGCGGCCGCACACGGCGCCGCAACGCGGGTCTCGTCAGAAAACGCATTGTTATACTGCCTCCATGGTCCGGGCGCTGTCGCGCCTTCTTCCGTACATCGGACGCACCCGGCGATCGTTTGTCGCCGGGCTCGTCTGCATTCTCGTCGCGACCTCAATCTCGCTCGTGTCGCCGTGGGTCCTCAAGTTCGTCATCGACGGCCTGGTTCAGGGCATCAGCCGGTCCCGGCTTGGCCTCCTCGCCGCGGCGACGCTCGTGCTGGCGGTCGCCGATGGCGGGTTCCGATACCTGATGCGCAAGTTGCTTATCGGCGCCTCCCGGCAGATCGAGTATGACCTTCGGAACGACTTCTTTGCGCACCTCGAGCGGCTGCCGCTCGCCTATTTCCAGGCCAACCGCACGGGCGATCTTATGTCCCGTGCCACCAATGACTTAGGCGCGGTCCGCATGATGGTCGGGCCGGCCGTCATGTACTTCGCGAGCACCGCCCTCGGTTTTGTAATCGCCGTCGGCGTGATGCTCGCCATCAACTGGCGTCTGACTCTGATTGCGCTCGTGCCCCTGCCGGCCGTCTCGATTGCGACGCGGTACCTCGGCAAGGCCATCCACGACCGGTTTGAACGCATCCAGGCGCAGCTCTCGGATTTGAGCGCCGTCGTGCAGGAGGCGCTGGCAGGCGTGCGCGTGATCCGCGCGTACCGGCAGGAAGCGTTCGAGCTGGCACGCTTCAAGGCGTCCAACGACGAATACGTCGAGCGCAACCGCGGATTGATTCGCCTCCAATCGGCGTTCTACCCGAGCCTCACGCTGTGCTTCGGACTGAGTGGCCTGCTCGTCCTGTGGTTCGGCGGCCGCGACGTCATCGATGGCCGCCTGACCCTGGGTGAGTTCGTCGCGTTCAGCCGGTACCTGGTGCTCCTGAGCTGGCCTCTTATCGCGTTCGGGTGGGTGATCAACATCGTGCAGCGCGGCGTCGCGTCGTGGGAACGCATGCTTGAAGTGATCGATGTGCCCCCTGCCGCGAACACCGCGAGTGCGGCCAATGCCCTGCCGTCGATGACGGGCCGCCTCGAGGTGCGGCACCTGTCGTTTCGCTACCCGCAGGCCGTGTCGAATGCGCTCGAGGATGTCTCGTTCGTGCTCGAGCCGGGACGCACGGTCGCGCTCGTTGGCGCGACTGGATCGGGCAAGTCGACGCTCGTCCACCTCTTGCCGCGGCTGCACGAGCCGCCTTCCGGGACGATTTTCGTCGACGGACGCGACACGCAGGCCTGGCCGGTCGATCAACTGCGCCGAGGGATGGGCGTCGTGCCGCAGGAGCCGTTTCTGTTCTCCGAGACGATCGGCGCCAATGTCGGCTTCGGTGTTCCCGGCGACTGGCGCTCGGAGGCTGGCCGGCGCGCCGTTGCCGGGGCGGTCGCGACTGCGGCACTCGCGCCCGACATCGACGGGTTCTCGCACGGCCTCGAGACCGTACTCGGCGAGCGCGGCATCACGCTCTCGGGCGGCCAGAAGCAGCGCGTCGCCATCGCGCGCGCGCTCGCGACCGATCCGCGCATTCTGATCCTCGACGATGCGCTGTCTGCGGTGGACACGGCCACCGAAGAGGCGATCCTCGAAGGTCTTCGGCGCGTCCGCCAGTCACGCGCCTGTCTCATCGTCGCGCACCGCATCTCGACGGTCCGCGACGCCGACGAGATCCTCGTCATGAATCGGGGGCGCGTCGCCGAGCGCGGCACGCACGACGAGCTCGTGGCGTCCGGCGGGATTTACGCGGACATGCATCGACGACAGTTGCTCGAAGAAGAAATGAGGCAATGGGGCAATGGGTGAATGGGGCAATGAGCCGGGCCCGACCCCCTCGTGGCGGTCGGGGCGATCGGCAAATTGAGAGGCAGACAGGCGTGAACGAAGACGTCGTCGGTAAGGCGTATGACGCGCGGCTGATGCGGCGCCTGCTGGTGTATTTGCGGCCGCACGTGGTCGCCGTGTCGATGGCGTTCGTGACGATTGTTGGCGCATCATTCGTCGATCTCGCGCAGCCGTGGCTGACCCAACAGGCGATCGATCGCTTCATCGCGACCGGCGACGCCGCCGGGCTCCTGCGTCTGACGATGGTCTTCGTGGCGCTGCTCGTGTTCGGTTTCGCCTGCGACTACTTCCAGACGTTCATTCTGCAGACGACGGGGCAGCGCATCATGCACGCGCTCCGGATGCAGGTCTACGGCCACCTGCAGCGGCTGGACCTGAAGTTCTACGACCGCAACCCGGTCGGCCGGCTCATGACGCGCGTGACGACCGACGTCGACGCGCTCAATGACCTCTTCGCGTCGGGCATCGTGACGGTGTTCGGCGACCTGCTCGTGCTCCTCGGGATCATGGTGATGATGCTCGTGATGAGCTGGCGGCTGGCGCTGGTCGCGTTCGTCATCCTGCCGGGCATCGCGTGGGTGACGGCATGGTTCAGAAAGCACGTCCGCGAGTCGTATCGCCAGATTCGCGGCCTGGTGGCGCGGCTCAACGCGTTTCTGCAGGAGCACATCACGGGCATCTCGACGGTCCAGCTCTTCGCCGAGGAGCCGCGGACGTTCGAGCGGTTCGACGTGATCAATCGCCAGCACCGCGACGTGAACATCGCGTCGATCTTCTACTACGCGGTGTTCTACCCGATGATTGAAATCCTCGCGGCGCTCTCGGGCGCGCTCATCATCTGGGTCGGCGGCGCCTGGGCCGGGCAGGGCATCGTGTCGGTCGGTGTGCTGGTCGCATTCCTGCAATATTCAAGGCGGTTCTTTCAGCCGATCAGCGACCTGTCCGACAAGTTCAACATCCTCCAAGGCGCCATGGCGGCGTCCGAGCGCATTTTCACGCTGCTCGACACGCCGATCGAGATCGTGCCGCCCACGGTGGCGACCCGCCGGCCGGCCGGCGCCCGCGGACGCATCGAGTTCGACCACGTGTGGTTCGCGTACGACGCCGAGCACTACGTCCTTCGCGATGTGTCCTTCGTGGTCGAGCCCGGACGCCGCGTCGGCATCGTCGGCGCGACCGGCTCGGGAAAGACGACGCTGATCAGCCTGTTGTTGAGGTTCTACGACGTCAATCGCGGACGGATTCTCGTGGACGGCGTGGATATCCGCCAGCTCGACCCGAGCGATCTGCGGGGACTGGTCGCGCTCGTGCTACAGGACGTGCACATGTTCTCGGGCACGATCGCGGGCAACATCCGGCTCGGTCAGGCGGCAATCAGCGACGCCGCGGTCGAGCGCGCGGCCGAAGCCGTCCACGCAGATGCGTTCATCCGCGAGCTGGCGGGCGGGTATGGCGCGACGGTCGCCGAACGGGGAGCGACACTCTCGACTGGACAGAAGCAGCTGCTGGCCTTCGCGCGTGCGCTCGCGTTCGAGCCCGCCGTTCTCGTGCTCGACGAGGCGACGTCGAACATCGACACCGCCACTGAGGGGCTGATCCAGGACGCACTCAAGGTGCTGATGCAAGGGCGCACGGTGCTGGCGATCGCACACCGGTTGTCGACGATCCAGGACATGGACCGGATCCTCGTCCTGCACAAGGGCGAGCTGCGCGAAAGCGGCACGCACCAGGAACTACTGGCGCTGCGCGGGCTCTACCACCGGTTGTATCAACTGCAGTTCCGCGACCAGATGCTGGCCGACCCGGCTACGGCATCTTGATTGCCGGTGCCGTGTTCTTCGGGCTCCAGCCGAGCCGGAGCACGGTGAGCACGATGTCCCGCCGCCCGAAGTCGACGGCCTCGTCACAGTTCCACATGTACAGGTCGACGTGCTTGCCGAGCACCTTCGGTCCCGTGTCCATGACCGTATAAATCCCGAGATACTGCTCAGGTACCCCTGCGACCGAGACCACGGACCCCTCGGGCAGCATTGTCTCGTCGGCGGCGGCAATGCCCGCCTGGACGTCCACGCCAGAGGCCGTCGTCTGACCCCGGCAGTAGGCCGTGGCGACGAACGGCAGTTGCGCCCCGGCCGCGACTTTGGCGGCGCTGGCGGCCGAAAGCCCTATGCGGCCCGGGCCCCTCGAGTCGATGATGGTCGCGTCGTAGAGAACGACCAGCGCGGCGGCGGTGAGAACCGTCGCCAAAAGCTTCCGCCGAAAGGAACGTGAGAGAAGCATCGGCGTTGGGGACCTAGATAGCCTACCCCCATCCACCGGGATCCGCGAAGCGAATTGTCACAAAGGAAGATGACGATTAAGTAATTGGAAACAAACGAATTACAGAAAGAGAAGCGGGCCTTGGGCGTGCGCAAACCGGCCGGGCGGACCGTGCCGATTCGTCACTGCGGCGAACGAAAGTGGTCGAAGCCGCCGGGCATGGGTTGGCGCCCTTCACGCAGTTCGAGCCACAAGCCAGGCTCTGCGGTCAGGTAGCCGACTTTCGTGACCGGAAGGTCTGAGCATTGCCTGGACGTGGCGAGAAAGGCCCGCCGCTGCTTCGGGCGGACGGCGAACAGAAGTTCGTAGTCCTCGCCGCCGCCGACGGCGAGCCCGACGGCATCGATTTGTCGTCGGGCGGCCCAGGAGATCGCACCCGGATGAATGGGCAGAGCGTCGGCCAGGACGACCACACCCAGCCCGGCCGCTTTCGCGATTTGTCGCGCTGCGTCGGCGAGGCCGTCCGACAAATCCATGGCGACGCTCGCCGCGCACGCTCTCGCCATCCGAACGCCGCAGGTCAGGCGCGCCTCGGGTCGTTCGTAGCGGCGCACGCAGTCCGCTTCGCTTGGCGAGAGAGACAGTCGGTCGACGCCTGCCGCAAGCAGGGCCAGGCCGGTAGCTGCCGCGCCGACCGCGCCCGTCAGATACAACTCATCGCCCGCGCGCGCGCCCGTGCGAAGGAGCACGCGTCTCGGCCGGACCGATCCGAAGGCGGTAGAGTCAACCACCAACGGGCCCGTCGTGCGCGTGAGGTTGCCGCCGACGAGCGGCGCGCCAGTTCGCTCGCCGAGCGCGACAAAGCCTCCGACGAGGGCGTCGAAGTCCGCGAGGGGCAGATCCGCAGGCAGCGCGAGCGAGAGCAGCGACGCGCGCGGCGACGCGCCCATGGCGGCGAGGTCGCTCAGGCTGACGGCCAGCGCCTTATCGCCGACCAACGCAAGCGACGTCCAGTCGCGGCGGAAGTGCACGCCGTCGACAAGCGTGTCGGTGGTGACCACGATTGATGCGTTGCGTTCCGGTTCGATGACCGCGGCATCGTCGCCGATGCCGACGGTGACGTAGGGCGGGGGCGTGCCCACGCGGGCGCGCAGGCGGGCGATGAGCGCGTGTTCGCCCACGGCGCCCACGGTGACGTCATGCATCTAAGAACCCCGCTTTGCCGTGTGGGGAGGTCGTTTGAACCTGCATAGCAGGTGGAGCCACTTGGAGCCGCGCTTCAGGCTTCCTCACTGCGGAGGCATGCACACCACGCGGCGTCGCAGCTCACTCGGGGTAAAACGTTGGCTCAAGCGACGCTCCGAACCAATCACGAGCAAAGCAGGGATTTCATACTAACAGGCTTGGGCGCCAGGCGTAAGGAGGCGCTAGGCGCTTTTCACCCGTGCCTCGACCAGGATGGTATCGACCAGCTGTTCGATGGCGGCGGCCCGCGACGTCCACTCGCCCGCCGACTCGGTCGACAGCGCGCGAGCGCGGAAGAGCTCGTCGGCGACGTTGAGCGCGGCGATGACCGCGACGCGGAGCGGATCCGCGGTGGTCAGCTCACGGGCGGCCATCTGCATCTTCTCGTCGAGATATCCGGCGATTTCGCCGATGTACTGCGGCTCGAGCTCGCTGCGAATCGCGTAGCGCTGGCCGTGGATGTCGACGTTGATGACGCGGGTCTTCATCAGTCGACCCGGTTACAGGTTGAGCTTGTCGATTTGCGCGATCATCTGCACCACGCGGTTGCGGATGAGCTCGCGCTCTTCACGCAGGGTGGCGGCCTCGTCCGAGGCGCCGGCGGCTTCCGTTAGCCGCGCGCGGGCGGCGTCGACCTCGCGCTCGAGCCTGGCGACCTCGTCGAGTGCCTTCGAGCGGTCCGTCCGCAGGCTGTCAATCATCGCGACCAGTTGCCTGACTTTTTCTTCGAGACGGTCAATCGGCTGTAAATCCACGGCTGTGGCGGTACGTGCCATCGGCTACTCCGTTCCAGGACCACCCGTCGTGCCGCGCAGGACTGCGCTGTGCTCTCGCACGAGCGCCGCGACGATGGCGTCGACGGCGTGCTGCACTTCGGTGTCGGTCAGTGTCCGATCGGCGCCGCGGAATGTCAGACGCCACGACAAGCTCACCTGGCCCGCCGGCACGCCTCGACCCTGGTAGCGATCGAACTCGCGCACCGTGACCAATGTCTCCGGCGCGTTGCGACGGATCGTGCCACGAACGTCCGCGGCTGGCAAGCGGTCTGAGACGAGAATCGACAGATCCCGTACGACGGATGGGTAGCGCGGGAGCGGCACGATGGGCTGAATCGCGGGAGCGCCGCCGCCGAGCGCGTCGAGATCGATCTCGCCGGCCACCACCTCGTCGCCCGCAGCCAGTCCGCGCGTTGTCTTGAGCTGTCCGATCCATCCGACGACCGCGCCGCCGGCGACGAGCGCGGCGCGCCGGCCGTCGGCACACCACGTGATTGCGCGGCCGTCCTCGACCTCGATCGCGACGTGGAAGGCGCCGGCAAGAAGCGAGGCGATGCCTTTGGCGTCCGCGAAGCCGACCGCGCCGGACGATCCCGTCCAGTGCTCGCCGCGCGAGCCCGTCATGACCCAGCCGACCCGCTGACGCTCGCCTTGTCCCGGAGAGAAGACCGCGCCGATTTCGAATAACTGCACGGTCGCGGCCTCGCGCCTCCGGCTGTGCCCGAGCGAATCCACGAGGCCCGGCACGAGGGAAGGCCGGAGAGTCGCGAACTTCTCGGACAGGGGATTGGTCAGCACGACGCGCTGGCCGTCCGGGGCGAAGGCGGCCGCCCAGTCGTCTTCGATGAACGTGAACGTGACGGCTTCCTGCAGCCCGGCGCCACACAGCAGCCGGCGGAGGACCCGCGCGCGGGCGACCCCGGGAAACGACGACCGGGGCGCTGTGTGCAGCGCCGGGAACGTCGGCGGAATCCGGTCAAATCCCCAGTGCCGGCCGACTTCTTCGATGAGGTCCGCTTCGCGCGAGACGTCCACGCGGAACGTGGGCACACCGACCGTCCAGCCAGTCGGCGTCGCGGTCACGTTGAAGCCGAGCTTCGTCAGCACGCGGTCCACTTCCGTGTCGGGCACCGAGTCGCCAAGCAGCCGAGCGAGATGGCCGCGATCGAGCGCGACGGTCCGCGGCGACGGAGGATGCGGGAAGACGTCGGTCACCGGTCCGACCACGCGCCCTGTGCCGGTCTTCTCGAGCAGGACACGGACGCGCGCGAGCGCGCGCACGGGCGCGCTGACATCGGCGCCACGTTCGTAGCGCGCCGAGGCCTCGGTCTTGAGGCCGAGCTTCTTGCTCGTGGCGCGGACGGACAGCGGCTGGAACCAGGCGCTCTCGACCGCGATGCGGGTAGTGCCGGTCGAAACCTCCGAGTCGGCGCCGCCCATCACGCCGGCGATCGCCACCGGCTTGTCATGATCGGCAATCACCAGCATCGTCTCGTCGAGCGCCCGCGTCTGGCCGTCGAGCGTTCTGAGTTTTTCGCCCCCGCGCGCGCGGCGGACGCGGATTTCCTGGCCGCCGAGCTTGGCCACGTCGAACGCGTGCATCGGATGGCCGAGTTCGAGCATCACGTAGTTCGTCACGTCCACGACGTTGTTGATGGGACGGACGCCGGCCGCGGTGAGCCGCGACGCCAGCCAGTCGGGCGACGGACCCACCGTGACGTCGGCGACGAAGAGCGCGTATCGGCCGCAGCCGGGATCGCCGATCGAGACCTTCACGGCCGCCGACCCGTCTGGCGTGGGCGTCAGATCGGGCGCCTTGAGTGCCGCGTCAAACGCGGTCGCCGCTTCGCGCGCCAGACCGTAGACGCTCATGCAGTCGGGGCGGTTGGCGGTGACGTCGAAGTCGATGACGTCGTCCTCGATGCCTTCGACGGCGAACCCGCACGCACCAAGACGCGCCGCGACGCCGGCGGGATCGGCCGGGACGTCGACGAACTCACGCAGCCAGGGCAGCGGGACCTTCATGGGGCGAGCTGCTCGAGGAAGCGCAAGTCGTTTTCGAAGAACATGCGGATGTCGTCGACGCCGAACAGGCGCAGCGCGAGACGCTCCACCCCGACGCCGAAGGCGAACCCCGTGTACTTCGTCGAGTCGTAGCCGACGTTTTCGAAAACCGCGGGATGCACCATGCCGCATCCGAGGATCTCGATCCACCCGGTGTGCTTGCAGAGCGCGCAGCCCTTGCCGTGGCAGCCCTGGCACTCGACGTCGAGTTCGGCCGACGGCTCCGTGTACGGGAAGAAGCTCGGACGGAACCGCGTTTTCACTTTCGCGTCGAAGAAGCGCTCGGCGAAGGCGTTGAGCGTGCCTTTCAGATCGCCGAGGCTGATGCCCTCGTCGACGACCAGGCCTTCGAACTGGGTGAACATCGGCGTGTGAGTTGCGTCGAAGTTGTCGCGCCGGTAGACGCGGCCGGGCGCGATGACGCGCACCGGCGGCTGGTGCGATTCCATGTAGCGAATCTGCATGCCCGACGTGTGGGTCCGGAGCAGCGTCGCGGGCCGCGTCGTGCGGGTCGTGGACGCGATGGCGGCATCGAGCGGGCTCGCGGCAACGGGCGACGCCAGGTAGAGCGTGTCCTGCATGTCGCGTGCGGGGTGCTCGGGCGGCATGTTCAGCGCCTCGAAGTTGTGCCAGTCGTCTTCGATCTCCGGCCCTTCGATGATCTGGTAGCCCATGGCGAGGAAGATGTCCTCGACACGCTCGCGGACCTGCGTCAGTGGATGGCGCCGTCCGACACGCGGCACGCGGCCCTCGAGCGTGATGTCGACGCCGCCCGAGGCGGGCATCGCGGCGACCAGCTCGAGCTCGCGCAGCTCGAGCGTCTGGTCGATCTGCCGCTTCAGCTCGTTGGCGGCGCCGCCGAACGCGGGCCGCAGCGCGGGTGGTTGCGCCGAGATCTGCTTGAGCGCGGTGTTCAGCTCGCCCTTCGTCCGGCCGACGAACCGGTCGCGGACGGCCTTGAGGTCGGCCACGGTACGGACCTCCGCCATGGCCTCGAGAAACCGCGCGTGGATTTTGTCGATTTCGGGATGCGACTCGCTCATGACGGCCCCAGGTGAGCCACGAGCATAGCGTGTCGTCCGCGTGATGCCAACGGACGACACGCTTCGAGCGCGGCCGGACGCGTCACGGCGCGCTGGTTACGCGGTGCGCGCGGGCTGGGCCTTCTGCGCCTTGGCGGCGACCGCGGCGAACGCGGCCGGGTGCTTGGCGGCGAGCTCGGCCAGGCTCTTGCGATCGAGCCCGACGCCCGCGGCTTTCAGCCCGCTGATGAGCTGACCGTAGGTCAGGCCATTCAGGCGCGCGGCCGCGTTGATGCGCACGACCCACAGGCGGCGGAAATCGCGCTTCTTGCGGCGCCGGCCGGTGTACGCGTAGTGTGCGGCCTTGTCGACCGCTTCCTGCGCGGCCTGGTACAGCTTGCTCTTGGTGGCGTAGAACCCCTTTGCGCGCTTCAGCAGCTTCTTGCGCTTGGCGCGGCGATGAGTTCCTCGTTTAACGCGCGGCATAAATCCTCTCGGAAAGTTAGAAGTTAGAAGCCAGAAATTAGAAGGGCAGAAGTCTCACAGTTCAGCAGCGGCGTTGGATTCAGCGCGCCCTCCGAACTTCTCACTTCTGGCTTTTAACTTCTAACTTGATCAGTGTCAGTCCTAGTCGTACGGGAGCATCCGTCGGAGACGGCGCGTGTCCGCGGCGTCGACGACCTGTGTGCCGCGCATGTGGCGCTTGCGCTGCTTCGGCTTACTCGTCAGGATGTGGCGCTTGAACGCCTTCGGGCGCAAAAATTTGCCCGTCCCGGTTTTCTTGAAGCGCTTGGCCGCGCCTCGATGAGTCTTCAGTTTTGGCATCGTCTCTCGTCCTTCGCTGATCCTGGCGTTCGCCGCCCGGGTTAATTCCGCTTCAAGCCCGGCCGCGGAGCCAGGATCGTGTGAAGCTGGTTGCCTTCCTTCTGAGGCGCCGACTCGGTCACCGCCAGATCTGTCAATTCCGTCACGAGCCGTTCGAGAATCCGGTGACCGATCTCCGGATGGGCGTTCTCGCGCCCGCGGAAGAAGATCGTCGCCTTGACCTTGTCGCCCTCGCCCAGGAAGCGCTCGATGTGCTTCTTCTTGAACTGGTAATCGTGCTCGTCGACCTTCGGCCTGAACTTGATCTCCTTGACCAGGATCACCTTCTGGTGCTTCTTGGCCGACCGGGCCCGCTTCTGCTGTTCGGTACCTGGTACTTGCCGAAATCCATAATTCGGCAGACCGGCGGAACGGCGGTCGGGGAAATCTCAACGAGGTCCAGCCCCTTGGTTCGAGCCAACGCCAGCGCCTGCGGAGGCGGCATGATGCCGAGCTGCTCTCCGGTGTCGTCGATGACGCGGATTTCCCGCACTCTGATGCGTTCGTTCGTCCGAACGCGATCGTCACGTCGTGGTCCTCGATCGAATGCGATAACGGCCTCCTACTGCGCCGAGCCCTGCGGTGCCGGGGCGTCCTTGCGGGATGCGCTTTCCCCGGCGGCCGCCTTCACGAACTCCTCGAGTGGACGCGCACCCAGATCGCCGCCCGTCCGGCTGCGAACCGCTACCGTGCCCTCGGCGGCCTCGCGGTCGCCGATGACGAGCATGTACGGCACCTTCTGGAGCTGCGCCTCCCGAATTTTATAACCGATCTTCTCCTGGCGCCGGTCGAGCTCGACCCGCAGGCCGGCCTCGGTCAGGCGGGCCAGGACCCGCTCCGCGTAGTCCAGATGGCGGTCGGCAATGGGCAGAATCGTGGCCTGAACGGGCGCCAGCCAGAGCGGAAATGCCCCGGCGTAGTGCTCGATCAGGATCGCCATGAACCGCTCGAAGCTGCCGAAAATCGCCCGGTGGACCACAATCGGCCGGTGCTCGGTGTTATCGGCGCCGACATAGGTCAGCTGGAAGTTCTCCGGCTGCTGGTAGTCGAGCTGGATCGTGCCGCACTGCCACTTCCGGCCGATCGCGTCGGTGATGTCGAAGTCGATCTTCGGCCCGTAGAACGCGCCGTCGCCCTCATTGAGCTCGTACGGGAGCTTGGCCCGCTCGAGCGCCGCCTTGAGCTGCGCCTCGGCGTGATTCCAAGTCTCGATCTTGCCGAGATACTCCGCCGGCCGCGTCGAGAGCTTGGCGGTGTAGCCGAGCCCGAAATCGCCGTACACACGCTGCACGAGCCGGATCAGCTGTTCGACTTCCTCGCCAATCTGGTCCTGCGTGATGAAGCAATGGGCGTCGTCCTGAGAGAACTGGCGGACGCGTGTCAGTCCTGAGAGCACGCCTGACGCTTCGTTGCGATGGAGCGGCGTCTGCTCGTGGAAGCGCACCGGCAGGTCACGGTAACTGTGCGTCTCGCTCGCGTACGCGAGGAAATGCCCCGGGCAGTTCATCGGCTTCAGGCTCATCTGCTCGCCTTCGGACTCGATGAGAAACATGTTCTGCCGGAAGTGCGACCAGTGGCCCGACCGCTCCCACAACGCCTTGTTGTAGATGAGCGGCGTCTTGACCTCGACGTACCCGGCGGGGAACAACACCTCGCGCATGTAGTCGGCCAGTAGGTTGTAGAGCCGCGTGCCTTTGCCGAGCCAGAACACCGCGCCGGGCGCCCACTGGTGAAAGGTGAACAGCCCCAGCTCCTTGCCGAGCTTGCGGTGATCGCGCTTCTTCGCTTCCTCGACTTGATGCAAGTGCTGCTTCAGGTCGTCTTCCTTGAAGAAGGCGGTGCCGTAGATTCGCTGCATCGGCTGGTTGTGCGCGTCGCCCTTCCAGTAGGCGTTCGACACCGACAGCAGCTTGAACGCCTTGAGCCGGTTCGTGGACGGGACATGCGGGCCCACGCAGAAATCCACGAACGTGTCGCGGTCTTTGATCGTGTAGCAGGAGACCTCGGTCTGACCCTCGGTCTTCTCCTGGATGAGCTGCACCTTCAGCGGCTCGCCGCGCCTGGTGAAGAATTCGATCGCCTCGCCCTTCGGCCACATCTGCCGCTCGTACGGCAAATCCTGTGATGCGAGCTCTTTCATCTTCGCTTCGATCGCCGCCAGGTCTTCCGGCACGAACGGCCGCGGGACCACGAAGTCGTAGAAGAAGCCCTCGTCTGTGGCCGGACCAATACCGCACTGCGCGCCGGGGAACAGTTGGGTGACCGCCGCTGCGAGCAGATGCGCCGTCGAATGGCGGATGAGGTGTAGCGCCTGCGCGCCGTCAGGCAGCACGAGTTTGAGCGCGACATCCTGAGCGATCGGGTAGGCGAGGTCCACGAGCCGACCGTTGACATCGGCCGCGACCGCCTTCTTCACGACGCTCTGCGGCAGGGCCGAGGCGGCGAACTCCCGCACTGACGTGCCGAGAGGCGCGCTCTTCTGTGAGCCGTCGGGAAGAGTTACGGTGATAGAGGACATTGACAAGTTAGAAGTGAGAAGCCAGAAGTTAGAAGTTACGAAAGAAACAGACAGAAAAAAGATGAGAAGGCAGCAGCAATTGAGGTCCGTCCTGGTGTGTGCTCAGCTCGCGTCCGCAAACCTTCTAACTTCTGGCTCCGACTTCTTACTTCCATCCGACTTGGCCGCTCAGGCGGCCTGCTCTAAGCGAAGCCGCGAAGCCGGCCGAGTCGAGTGGTAGGCACGGGCGGACTCGAACCGCCGACCTCCTGCATGTCAAGCAGGCGCTCTAACCAGCTGAGCTACGTGCCTAGGGTGGCGTCTGCCGGCTCCGCCGGCCGAATAACGAACGATCAGTATAGCGCAGGCGGCTATCAGGCGGCCTTTTTGACCTTCAGCTGGTCCACGGCCTTGCCGAGCGCCTCGTCGGTGGTGGGCGCCGTTTCGCCGAACGCTACGTAGGGCTCGGCGATGGGGACGTCCGGGCGCAGACCGCGCTCGTGGATGGGCGTTCCCGCGTTGGTGACGTAGCGCTGCGTGGTCATCCACAGCGCCCGGTTGTCTGGCAGCTTCACGAGTTGCTGAACGCCAGCGATGCCCGCGGTCGGTTCGCCCACGAGCGAGGCGCGCGAGTTGCCCTGGAGGGCGGCTGCAAAGACTTCGGCGGCATTGCCCGTTCCATTTGAGACCATCAGCACAACCGGCGCCGTGATCGTGCCGTCGGCTGGACCGGCCACCGTCACGTTCTTGCTGTCGCGCCCCGCGAGAGTCGCGATCGTGCCACCCGACTTGACGAAGAGTCGCGCCGCGGCGATGCCGTCGGCCGCCGTGCCGTCGGCCGTGCCGCGCACGTCGATGATGAGCCCGGTCGATCCGTTCTGCTTGGCGCCCTCAGCGATTTGCCGGAGCGACGCGGGGACCTCGGAGGTGAAGCGGGCGATTCGCACGTAGGTCTCGCCGCCTGCGAGCCGCTTGCTCGTAACCGTCGTGGCCGCCGGCGACTCGCGCACCAGGTTCACTTCGTGCGGATCGGCGGCGTTGCCTCGAATCACCACCACCGCGACAGCGGACCCCGCCGTGCCGCGCAGCATCCGTGTGCCGGTGAGCGCCGACATGTCGCGGGTAGGCTTGCCGTCAATCATGCGCAGGTAGTCTCCAGTGCGCAGCCCCGCGCGCGCGGCCGACGACCCTTCCTGCACGCCGACGACACGCAGATAGAACTGCCGGGTGACGATGAGGCCCACGCTGGCCGGCGGTAGGGGCGTGTTCGCCTCGATCGCCTGGATTTCTTCGGGCAGCAGGTACGCGCTCGACGGGTCGAGCCCGTCGGCCAGTCCGCGCATCGCCCCGTCCATGACCTTGTCGACGTCGACCTTCTCCACGTAGCTGCTCGTGATGAGCTGCAGGATCTGGCCGAACAGGCGCAAATCCGCAAAGCCCGCCTGGCTCGGCGCGGCGGTGGCGCTCATCAGGCCGCCGACGCCGACGAAGAGCACGAACGGCGTCGAAATCAGGAAAATCAGCAGCCGGGTCTTGGACGACATCCCTCAATTATCGGGCACTTGACGGGCAAAGGGCAAAGGCCAAGAGGCTGAGCGGGTTGGCAGCCAGGCCGCCGGTCGGCCGCCAGCAGCGCGTCGACTAGAACAGCGGCTTGCCGTCGATGGTCGACGGAATCGCCACGCCGAGAAGCTTCAGCACGGTCGGCGCCATGTCGATCACGCGCGGGTTCTTGTTCGAGATCGGCTGGCTACTGATGAACACACCCGACGTCGTTTGATAGTCGAAGCCGCAGTGATCGCCGCTCCACTTCTCGGTGTTGGCATAGACGATGCCTTTGCCGGTCTGGCCGAGCGTCGTCTGCCAGGACACGCGGTATCCGTCCTCGAATCCCAGCTGCAGATCCGGCGCGTTGCCGATGAAGTCGCCGGCAAAGACGTCATCCCGCTTGTAGACGTTACGAAGGATGTGCTGACCGTTGTCCGGGTCGATGAGGCCGGTGAGCAACTTCTGCTTCAATTCGTCGGCGAGCGCCCCGTACTCGGCGCCAGGGCTGACGATGCCCTGGTTTTCGCGGCCGCGCAGGTTGAAGTAGATCTGACCGAGGCCCATGCCGTACACCTTCGTCTTCGACCAGTCCACGGCTTGAAAGAATTCGCCGCCGCCGAACAGATCCTGCAGCTTCTTGTCCGGGGATGACGCGTTGCTCTTGAGCACCATGTAGCCCTGCTCGACGAGCCAGGTGTTGAGATTCACGGCCTTGCGCCACGCGTGGAAGCCATGGTCGGAGACGATCATGATCGTCGTGCCCGGCGGCACGATGTCGATCACCTGGCCGACGAACTGATCCGCGCGCTTGTACACGCGTTCGATCGAGTCGCCGAACTTCTCGGCGATCGCGGCGTCGTAGGCCGGGTGCGCCGGGTCGAGCAGCCGGAACATCATGTGCTGAACGCGATCGGTCGACTCGATGACGCCGACGAGCAGATCCCAGTCGGTCTGGGTCAGCCGATCGAGAATCACTTTCGCGCGGTCGTCGAAGGCGCGCATCAGGTCGTCCATGAATGCCTGCTCGTCGATGCGCTGTTCCCGCAGGGGATTGGTCGCCTCGGCCCAGCCGAGCGTGCGGAACGGCCCGAGACGCTTGTAGAGATCCGCCGACAGGCTCGACGGCGCGGAGAGCGGGATGGGCGGGGAGTCGGGCCGGAAATTGATCGGCGAGGCGTAGAGCTTCAGCTCGTTGTCGGCCTGCTCGAGATAGAAAACGAGCATGCCGTGAATCCTGATGAAGAAGTTGATCTCGAAGTCTGCGTTGATCCACGGACTCCATTCGCCCGCACGCAGCGTAAACGTCTGCGCGCCGAGGGCAAATGTCGCCTGATTCTGGCCGCGGGTCCACGTGACATCGAGCGGGAGCGATGAGTCTTCGTTGACCTGGAGCTCGGCGACGGTCGTCCGATCCGCATCGCTCAACGGCGTCTTGTCGTAAATCGCGCGGATCTTCTTCTTGACTATTGGGTTCGGCGGGCCGATCAGCTTCGTGTGCGCGACGCCGTTCTCGAACGTCAGGCGCTTCAGCTTGCCGGCCATCTCGCTGTCGCCCTCTTCGTAGCGGCTCAGATCGGTGGCGAAATACGAATAACTTCCGACGGTTCCGCGCACGTCCGGCGCCGGCAAGCCGGCGAGCAGCTCGCCGTTCGGGACGTCTTCAACCGGAAAGGTCACCGGCACGGTCAGCACCGAGGTCCTGATGCCCGCCTGGCCGGCCGTCACCCAGAACGACGTGCCGCCGCGCAGTGACGTCACCTTCGGACGCGAGAGGGGCATCCAGTCGAACAGGAACGTCGGCGGGTCGACGTGGACGATGCCCAACTCGGGCGAGTACGTGTCCAGGTGCCGCACCAGAAAATCGAAGATGTTGTGTTTGCCAGGATTGACACCGGTCGCGAACGACGCCCAGGCCGTCGGCGATTCCGGCGAGACCGTGGTCTCGAGCTTGCTGAGCGTCCCGGTCTTGATCAGCCGCGAAAACGCAGGCATGTCGCCGCGTTGGATGAACGTGTCGAGCAGCGTCGGATCGAGTCCGTCGAAGCCCAGGACGACGATCTTCGGACGATCGGAGGGCGTCGCTCGCGAGCACGCGGCCCATCCGAGAGCCAGCGCGCAAGCGACTACCGCGAGCGCCAGAATCCGCCGCATGGCTGCAGTGTATCGCGATCGGCCGCGCGACTTTGTTAGGCTACCGCATGCGGTTTCTGGGCGTGGACTTCGGCCGCCGTCGGATTGGACTGGCGCTGTCCGATGCGACAGGATCGCTTGCGCGGCCGTGGAAAGCCGTCGAGGCCGGGCCGACGCCAGTCGCGTCGGCCGCGATTCTCGCGGCGATCGTCGCCACGCGTGACCGCGACGACGAGCTGTCCGACCTCGGCGGGATCGTCGTCGGTCTGCCGAGGCGGCTCGGCGGTGAAGACAACGCGCAGACGGCCGGCGCGCGTGAGTGTGCGCGCGCGCTGGCTGTGGCGACAGGAATGGAGACGCATCTGCAGGACGAACGGCTCACGAGTCACGAGGCGGAGGCGCAGCTAGCCGAGCGCGAGCGCGACTGGCGCCGGCGCAAGGCGAAAATCGACGCGGCCGCGGCGGCGATCATCCTCCAGGACTTTCTCGACGGGCGCGCCCGCGCGGCGGTCGCCGCGGCAGACGACTCGCAGGACCCGGGATGCTGAAGCGTCTCGGCATCCTCTTTCTCGTCGTGCTCGTACTCGCCATCGGCGCCGCCTGGTGGATGAAGATGCGCCTCGACACACCATATAAGGCGTTCGACGGCGCGGAAGTGTTCGTGGAGCTGCCGCCGGGATCGGGCGTGTCCGGCATCGGCGACCGACTCGAAGCCGCGGGCGTCGTGCCCGACGCACTGACGTTCCGGCTCGCAGCGCAACTGGCGGGCGTCGAGCGCCGGCTGCAGGCCGGCGAGTACCGCTTCGCGAATCCCGCGTCGCCGTACGAGGTGGCCGCGCGCCTGGCGCATGGCGACGTCTACAAGCGTCCCGTCACCTTTCCTGAGGGGCTGACGCTCGAAGAGATGGCGGTCGTTTTCGGCCACAGCGGGCTCGGCACGTCTACGGAGTTTCTCTCGGCGACGGCCGACACGTCGCTCGTGTCCGAGTTCGATCCTGACGCGCACTCGCTCGAGGGCTACCTGTTTCCGTCCACGTACGCGTTGCCGCGACATGCGGGCGCGACCGGCACGGTGCAGGCGATGGTCGTGGAGTTCGCGAAGGCGTTCGACCCGCAATTGCGCGCTGACGCCGCGGCGCTCCACATGACGCCGCGCGACGTCGTCACGCTCGCGTCAATCATCGAGAAAGAAACAGCGAGTCCGGAGGAACGGCCGCTCGTCTCGGCGGTGTACCACAACCGGCTGAAGATCGGCATGATCCTGCAGTGCGATCCGACCGTCATCTACGCGTTGATGCTCGAGAAGCGCTGGTCGGGCAACCTGCACCGATCGGATTTGCAAATGGACTCGCCCTACAACACCTATCGCTATCCGGGCCTGCCGCCGGGTCCGATCGCGGCCCCCGGCCGCCCGTCGCTCGAAGCCGCCGTGCATCCGGCTGACGTGAAGTATCTCTACTTCGTCAGTCGCAACGACGGCACGCATGTCTTCGCGTCCACGCTCGAGGAGCACAACCGCAACGTCGCGAAATACCAGCTCGGGCGCGGCCGGTAGCTAGCCCCACTTGAGCTTGTCGCGCAGCATGTCGAAGTGCGAACGCGACGACGTCCGAAGCAAGTGCAGTTGGCGCGGCGCGCGGTCGATGATCACGTGGTCGTCTTCCGCGAGCGGCACGCCGAACTGACCGTCGAACGTCGCGACGATGTCCGACAGGCCGGGCTCGATCACCGGTTCGAGCGTGATCGCGGAGCTTGCGGGCAGCACGATCGGCCGGTAAGTCAGCGTGTGCGGAGCGATCGGCGTGAGGACGACCGCGTCGACCGACGGATGCACCACGGGGCCGCCCGCAGACAGGTTGTACGCCGTCGATCCGGTGGCCGTCGCGACGATGAGGCCGTCGGCCTTGATGTGACACACCAACTGCTCGCCGGCGTACACGTCCATCTCAATCATCCGCGACAGCGCACCGCGCGTCACCACGACGTCGTTGAGTGCGAGATGTTCCGCGACGATCTGCCCACTCCGCTCGACGCGTCCCCGCAGGAGCAACCGCGCCTCGACCTGCGTGCGTCCGGAAATGACGGCCTGGAGCGCAGACTCCAGCTCGTCACGTCCGACTTCGGTGAGGAATCCGAGATGGCCGAGATTGACGCCGAGGAGCGGCACGTCCGATCCGGCGTGCGCGACGGCGCTCGCGGCATCGAGCAGCGTGCCGTCGCCGCCAAAAACGATGATCGCATCCACGCGTCCCGCGAGTTCGGGCCGCGCGGCGGTCGGCCATTGCGATCCAAGCCCCGCGGCAACCGCGCTGTCCGCGTCGATGACCGGCGTCGCGCCGTGCGCGGTGAGCCAGCGCGCCGCTTCGGTCAGCGCGGCGAGCGCGCCCGCCAGCGTCAGGCGCGCGACGAGTCCAACTCGGGTGACGGCCATCATCGTGTCGTGCCGGGCGCCAGGAGCAGAAAGAATTCGCGATTGCCGGACACGCCGGCGACCGGCGAAGGCTCGAGCCCAACGCGCTCCAATCCTACCTCGCGCGCGAATCGCGTCACCTCGGCCACGACCCGGGCATGAACCTCCGGATCGGTGATGACGCCGCCCTTGCCGACCTCGTCGCGGCCCGCCTCGAACTGCGGCTTGACGAGGGCGACGACGCGACCCTCCGGCGGCAGGATCGACGCGACCGCCGGCAGCACGTGCCGCAGCGAGATGAACGACACGTCGATCGTCACGATGTCGATCGCGCCGAGGTCCGCCGGCAGGTCCCCACGACGCAGATGACGCGCGTTGAGTCCCTCGATGACGGTGACGCGCGGATCGGTGCGCAGCCGCCAGGCGATCTGGTTGTGCCCGACGTCGAGCGCGACGACCCGTCGCGCGCCGCGCTGAAGCAGGACGTCGGTGAACCCGCCCGTCGACGCGCCGACGTCGACGGCGGTGCTGCCGGTGACGTCGATCTGAAACGCATTCAGTACGTGGTCGAGCTTCAGGCCGCCGCGGCCGACCCAGGGGTGATCGGGCGTGCGTACGACGACCTCGGCGTCGTCGTCCACGAGTGCGCCGGCTTTGTCCACGGGCTGGCCGGCCACGCTGACCGTGCCCGCAAGAATGATCGCGCGGGCGCGCTCGCGCGACTGCGCGACGCCGCGAGTGACGAGAAGCTGATCGAGTCGCGTCTTTGCCATGCGCATCAGTGCGTCCGGCCGAGACTCCAGTCGGCGATCTCCGACAACTGTCCGGCGAGTCCGACCGTCGCGAGCGCGGTCTTCGCCCGTTCGACGCATTCGATCGCGATCCGGCGCGATGTCTCGATGCCGTGAAGGGCGGGATACGTCGGCTTGCCCGCGGCCGCGTCCTTGCCCGCGGTCTTACCGAGCGCGTCGCCCGACCCTTCGACGTCGAGGACGTCGTCCACGATTTGAAACGCGAGCCCGAGCTCGCGCGCGTACGCGTCGATCGCGTCAACGATGTCGTCATCGGCGCCGGTCACGACGGCGCCGAGCACGGACGCGGCGCGAATCAGGGCGCCGGTCTTTCGGGCGTGCATGTCTTCGAGCGCCGGCGGATCGAAGCCGGACGGCGAGACGTTCTTGACGCGGCCCGCCGCGGCGAGATCGATCGCCTGGCCACCGACCATGCCGACGGCGCCGGCGGCGTGCGCGAGAATCGCGACGGCTCGCAGCCGGCGATCGGACGGCGGCTCGGGCGCGCCGGGACGCGCTGGCCGTGTGATCACCGAAAACGCTTCCGTCAGCAGTCCATCCCCGGCAAGGATCGCCATGCCATCGCCGAAGACGACGTGCGAGGTCGGCCGCCCACGCCTCAACGCGTCGTCGTCCATGGCGGGGAGGTCGTCGTGAACGAGGGAATACGTGTGGATGAGCTCGACCGCGCACGCCGAGGGCAGCGCGAGCAATCGCGCTGCCGCGATGTCATGACCCAGGCGGGGACCGACCGCGTCCGCGACCGCGAGCGTCAGGCACGGGCGCAGGCGCTTGCCGCCGCCGAGAAGCGCGTAGTTCATCGCGTCGATGACGAGCGCAGGCGCGGTCTGTGCGGGCAAGACGTGCGGAAGGGCGGACTCGACGATCTGACGAAGCTCGGCCAGGTAGTCTTCAGCGTGTCCGCGCGCGGGTGACACGGCGGTCACCGATCGTCGTCGGAGTCGACGAGGGACGTCGCGTCTTTCAGGTCGCCGCGTTCGGTCAGCACCTCGATGCGTCGCTGCGCCGCGCCGAGCTGGTCGTGGCAGTAGCGCGAGAGCTCGACGCCACGCTCGAAGAGCGCAAGCGACTTGTCGAGGGCGAGGTCGCCCTCCTCGAGTTGCTTGACGATCTTTTCCAGTTCCGCGATCGCGGATTCGAAATCTTTGATGGACGTGGTCATTGCGTCTGGTCCACGCGGCAGGCGAGCTCGCCGTCGGCGAGCGTCACGCGGACGCCGTCGCCGGGCCGCACCGCGCTGGCCGAACGAATGATACTCGTCCGCGCCTCGTTCCAACAGACCGCGTAGCCGCGCGCGAGCACGGCGAGCGGGCTGAGCGCGTCGAGACGGCCTGCCAGTTCGCGCGTACGGAGGTCGGCGGCGTGGCGGCGCCCGGTGATCAGCTCGCGGAGCCGCACGTCGGCCGCGACCAGACGCGTGCGAAGGTCTGCCGCTACGCGATGCACGTCGCGGCGTTCGAGCCGGCGCCGAAGTGTGTCGAAACGCAGCCGCCGGCGACCGAGGCGATCCGTCATGGCCTGGGCGAGCCGCACGGCGAGTCGCTCCCGATCGAGATCGCGCATGGCGACCGCCATCGGCCACATCTCGAGGCGGGTGTCTGTGCGTTCGAGCGAGGCGCCGCGTCGTTCGATCAGTCGATCCATCGCGGTCTCGAGGCGGGCGCCGGCGCGATCGATTCGTGTCCGGAAATTATCCGCGCGATCGACCACGAGCTCGGCCGCGTTCGAAGGCGTGGCGGCCCGCACGTCGGCGACAAAGTCCGCGATCGTGAAATCGACTTCGTGGCCGACGGCCGAGATGACCGGCACGGGGCAGGCGGCAATCGCTCGCGCGAGCCGCTCGTCATTGAACGCCCACAGATCCTCCGAGGATCCGCCACCGCGGCCGATGATGACGACGTCCATTTCGGGAACCCGGACGATCGCGGTCAACGCGCGGACGAGTTCGTCGGCCGCGCCCTCGCCCTGGACGCGCGTCGGGCGAATGACGATGCGCGCCGACGGATGTCGCGTGGTGAGCACGCGAAGGATGTCTCGAAGCGCGGCGCCGTCAGACGAGGTGACTACGCCGATGCGCCGGGGCAGCACCGGCAGAGGTCGCTTGCGTTCCGCTGCGAAAAGGCCCTCCGCCTGAAGGCGGCGCTTGAGTTGTTCGAACGCGGCCTGGAGCGCGCCCAATCCCTGCGGCTCCATCGTCTCGCACGCGAGCTGGTATTCGCCCTTCACTTCGTACACGCTCAGACGGCCGCGGACCACGACTCGCAGACCGTCTTCTGGTGCGAACTTGAGCAGCCGCGCCTTCGTGCGGAACATCACCGCCCGAATCTGCGCGTAGTCGTCCTTCAGCGTGAAGTAGACGTGCCCGGAACTCCACATCTTGCAGTTCGAGATCTCGCCCTCGACCGTGACGAGTCCGAAGCTGCCTTCAATCAGATGTTTGAGGTTGGCGGTGAGCTCGCTGACCGAGAGTGGCCGTGCCGGACGCCGCGGTGACTCGGCGCGTCGCGGCTGTTCGTCGAACGGCAGCGAGAAGAGATCGTCCATCGGCTAGCGCGGCGCGGCCGGTTGCGCGATCATCGCCTCGATGTCGCGCGCCGAGAGACTCAGCCGCGAGATCGATGTCGCGCGGCCAGTCGCCTCGTCGACGCCGATCAGCACGCCGTTGAGGCGCGGGTTTTCGGTTGCGGTTTCGAACCGCTGCGGCAACGCCGTCAGGAACCGCTGCACCACGGCGGCCCGTTCGACGCCGATAACGGAGTCGTGCGGACCCGTCATCCCGACGTCGGTGATGTAAGCCGTGCCCTGCGGCAGGATACGCTCGTCGGCGGTCTGCACGTGCGTGTGCGTACCGACGACCACAGAGGCGCGGCCGTCGAGGTACCAACCGAGCGCGACCTTCTCGGACGTCGCTTCCGCATGCATATCCACGAAGATCACGCGCGTGTGCTTGCGCAGCCGGTCGATTTCCTCGGCTGCCACGCGGAACGGATCGTCGATGGCCGTCATGAACACGCGGCCCATGACGTTGACGACGCCGACGAGCTCGCCGTTGTCGGCGCGTGCCACGTACGACCCACGTCCAGGCGCCGATGCGGGCAGATTCGCCGGGCGCAGCAGACGCGGCTGGTCCTCGATGTAGGGAATGATCTCTTTCTTGTCCCAGCTGTGATTGCCGCCCGTCATCACGTGGATGCCGTACGACAGCAGGTCGTCCGCGATGTCGGGCGTCACGCCAAATCCCGCGGCGGAATTCTCGACGTTCGCGATCACGAGATCGATCTGATGATGCGCGACGAGCGCCGGCACGCCGCGCCGGACCAGCTCACGGCCCGGACGGCCGACGATGTCGCCAATGAAGAGGAGGCGAGTCATGCGCGCTCGACTTTCACCGGCAGAACACGCCCGCGGCGGTCGTCGATCCTGGGTAGCACGACCCGCAACTGCCCGCCACCGGCGCGCGCACGCGCGCGATTCGCGTCGAACGCGCCACCGAGTCGCACGGCCCGCGCGAAGTGGCCGTACGAGCGCTCGGCCAGATGAAACCTGGAGGCTGGATCGGCCGCCGATGGAAGCTTGACGCCCACGACGAGCACCGTGTCCCGCCGCACAACCACGCGGAGTAAATCGGGTGAGACGCCGGGAACATCCACGACGACTTCCACGGCGTCAGTCGTTTCGAAGACGTCGATCGGCGGGCGGCAATCGCTCGCCGCCGCGGCAGCCGGCAGTTCGCGATCGAGTTCGATGAGCAGCCGGCGAGCTTCCTCCGCCAGGTCTGCCGCGTCTTGACTGAGGAGGGGATCGGTCACGGGCATTTCTGATTCTACAAGGGAGCGGACGATTTCGCTGGATCTGACGGCGTCTGGCTGGTGTAAATATGAGTGTTAATGACTTAGATAATATGTATTGATCTAACTCATTTAGTGGTCGATACTAATTCCTGTAGCCGAGCACCAGGAGGCCAGTAAACATGACCGTGACCCATTGGACGCCCGTAACCGATTTGGCGGCAGTTGAGATCGACCGCCTGAACCAGATGTTCAACGCTGCGCTGTCGGGAGATTTCTCGCGCGCCGCGTGGACGCCCGCTGCCGACGTGTTCGAGACCGCGTCGCAGGACGTCGTCGTGAAAGTCGAGCTTCCCGAGATGAAGCGGGAAGATATTAAAGTAACTGTCGAGGACAACGTCCTCTGCATTTCCGGCGAGCGGAAGTTCCGCGCGGCGGCCGAAGGCGAGCAGTATCACCGAGTCGAGCGCGGACATGGCGCGTTCGAGCGGCAGTTCACCCTGTCGAACTCCGTGGACGCCTCGCGCGTCTCGGCAGCTTATCAGGACGGTGTACTGACCGTGACGCTGCCTCGGCGCGAAGACACCCGGCCCCGCCAGATTCAAGTCAACGGCTAGGAGCCGATTCCCCGCGAGCCGGATGGCCGCCGAATGCGGTCATCCGGCCGTTCTCCTCGGTGATAGGCTCGGCTCATGGCTGACAACCTTGCTCATCACGATTCCTCCGAGTCGGCCGGTCCGGCCGATCTCGCCGTGCCCATCACCAGTCGCTTTCTATTTGTCGACGTTGCCGCGCTCCGCGTGATGCAGCTGCGGCGCGGCGCGCGCGTTCGCCTGGCCCACACGGAGGGCCGCCCGCTGCCGCACAAGCTCGAACGCGCGGCCATGGACGAAGTCCGGCAACGACTCGTGCCGTACAGCACGCCCGACGTGCCGTCGACGACGAGCTGACCGGCACGCAACGGTCGAGTCCGGACGCCGGTCCGGAACATCAACGCACCCGGCAACGTCCTAGAGAGGGAATCGAGTTGGTCTCTCCGAATGGAGGCTGAATCGTGTTGTTTCTCGCCGCACTCATCGGTTTGGGCGCAATCGCCGGGTTGGCCGTGCTTGCCGTGCTCGCCGCCACTCTCCACGTCATCGTCTGGCTCGTTCTGCTGCCGTTTCGGCTGCTGTACGCGCTCATCCTGATCCCCATCGCGATCCTCAAAGTCGTGATCGTCGGCGTGGTTGGCGTTGTCCTGGCGGGGCTGGCGCTCGGTGGAGTCGTGCTCGCGGCCGCCTTGGCGGTGGGCGTGATCGTGCCGCTGTTTCCCGTGCTGCTGGTCGCCGGGTTGACCTACGCCCTCGTCAGAATGACGCGCAGGCCTGCTGCGGTCTAGCGTCCTGCCGGCGGGTGCTCGCCGTGCCAGGGCGTGGCCTGCTCGTACGCACCGGCGATCCTGAACAGCGTCGATTCTTCCCACGCTCTTCCAATCAGCTGCAAACCTATGGGCAGCCGTCCCGACGCGAAGCCGCAGGGTACGGAGAGCGCCGGCAGTCCGGCGAGTGGCGCCGTGACGGTAAAAATGTCCGCGAGGTACATCTGTAACGGATCGCTCGTCCGCTCGCCCAGCCGAAACGCGGGCGTCGGGCTGGTAGGGAGCGCGACGGCGTCGACCGTGCTGAAGGCCGCGTCGAAATCCCGCCGGATGAGCGTGCGCACCTGTTGCGCCTTGAGGTAATACGCGTCGTAGTACCCGGCCGAGAGTACGTAGGTGCCGAGCATGATGCGGCGCTTCACTTCGGCGCCGAATCCCGCGCTGCGCGTGCGGTCGTACATCACGTCGAGCGATTCGGCGCGCTCGGCGCGGAGCCCGTAGCGCACGCCATCGTAGCGCGCGAGATTCGAGCTCGCCTCGGCCATTGCGACGAGGTAGTACACCGGGATGCCGGCGTGACTGTGCGGCAATTCGATGGGCTGCACCGTGGCGCCCAGCTGCGTGAGGACGCGCAGGCTTTCGTCGAATGCGGCGCGCACGTCAGGGTCCACGCCCGTCGTCAGCACGTGCTCGGGGACGCCGATCCGCACTCCAGTGAGGTCTGCGGCCCAGCCGGTCGCGGTCGCCGGCATGTCGCGTCGCGACGACGTCGAGTCGCGCACGTCGTGCCCGGCAATCGCGTCCAGACACAGCGCGGCGTCGGCGACCGTGCGCGAGAACGGACCGATCTGGTCGAGCGACGACGCGAATGCGATGAGGCCGTAGCGGGACACGCGGCCGTACGTTGGCTTCATGCCGACCACGCCGCAGAGCGCGGCGGGCTGGCGGATCGATCCTCCGGTATCCGATCCCAGGGCGAGCGGTGTCATGCCGGCGGCGACGGCGACGGCCGATCCGCCGCTCGACCCGCCTGGAATCCGATCGAGATCCCACGGGTTCCTGCTCGGCCCGAAGGCCGAATTCTCGGTCGACGATCCCATCGCGAACTCGTCGCAGACCGTCTTGCCGATGATGATCGCGCCTGCCTGTTCGAGCTTTTCAGTGACCGCCGCGTCGTACGGCGAGACATAGTCCGCGAGCACGCGCGACCCTGCCGTCGCCACCAGGCCGCGCACATTGATATTGTCTTTCAGCGCAATCGGCACGCCGTGGAGCGGTCCGGCGGACGTGCCCGTGCGATCCAGCAACCGTGCGCGTTCGATTGCGCGATTGTCGGCGACTGACTGAAACGCGTGCAGCGGACCGTCGGCGGCGGCAATCCGATCGAGCGCCTGCCGGCACACGTCCTCGGCCGACACCTCGCGGCGCCGAATCGCGTCTCGAATCGACGCAGCCGACGAAAACGGATCGAGCCCGGACACGGTCAGAGGACCTTGGGCACGCGGAACAGGCCCGCCTCGCGGCGGGCGTCCGGCGCGTTTTCGAGCGCGGCGCGCCGATCGAGCGACGGCACCGGCGTGTCGTCGCGCCAGATCGGACCGGCGTCCATCGCATGCGACGTCGGCGCGACGTCGGACGTGTCGATGTTCCGGACGTCGCTCGCGTACGCCAGGATGTCGCCCAGTTGCCTGGTGAACGTCTCGACCTCCGCGTCCGTCAATTCGAGGTGGGCAAGCCGCGCGATTCGCAGCACTTCCTCGCGCGTGAGCGTCGACGACATGGGTCAGGATGCTAGCATGGTCGGTGTTCGAGTCATGGACGTGTTTCTGGTGCCTGTCGGTGGAGATCGCCACGAACTCTACTGCGAGCACGCGGAGCCCGAGCCGCCCGTGGACGTCGCGAGCGGCGGCCGATCGCTTCGGCGCCGTCTGACTGACGCGTTCCACCGCGCGCTCCACGAAGGCGAAGAAGAACGTCGCCGCCGTCGTGCCGGCGAGCGGGCCGATCCGTCGCGCGGCCGAATGCGCCGATGGATCACGGTGCGGCTGGCCGAAGCTGCCGCCGAGCAGCGGCTGCTGTGGCATCTGCGCCGGGCGACCCACGCGCAACTGATCTACCCCGACGACCTGACCGAGGCCCGCGCGGGCGAGATCCGTGACGCGTCGCTGCGCACTGATCTCGACAAGCATCGCCTGTGGGCCGTCGTCGACACGGCCATCACCGTGCTTCTCGCGCCCGTCGCGTTACTGCCCGGACCGAATCTGCCCGCGTATTACTTCGTGTTTCGCGCGGTCGGCCACTTCCTGTCGATGCGCGGGGCGCAACGCGGACTTCGCGGCGTGAGCTGGACATACGTCGGGTCGGCGCCCCTGACCGAACTGCGTGCGTCATTCCATTTGGACGCGAGCGCACGCTCGGCCCAGGTTGACGCCACGGCCGCCGCCCTCGGTCTCGAACGCTTGGCGCCGTTCCTGGCGGGCGCGTCCGCGCACCGATCGTGATCGATCCGCGGTGCTATACTCGCGCGGCGTGAAGCTCGCCGATCTCGCGACCCGACTGTCGTGCCGGCTCGAGGGCGACGGCACCCTCGAGATCGCGCGGGTCGCGGGCATCGAAGACGCCGGTCCCGGCGACATCACGTTCCTCGCCAATCCGAAATACGCTGCGCGACTGTCGACGACACGCGCGTCGGCCGTCATCGCCGATGATTCCGTGACGTCCGCGCCCTGCGCCATTCTGCGCACGTCGTCGCCATATCTTGCGTTCGCGGACGCCGTCTCTGTGCTGGCACCGCCCGCGCCGGTCCCGCCCGGCATCAGTCCGCTCGCGGCGATCGATCCGTCCGCCGAACTTGGCCCCGACGTGGCGATCGCGCCGTTCGTCGTGATTGGCGCGCACGCGCGGCTCGGCGCCCGCACGGTCGTCCGCCCGCACGCGTCGATTGGCGCCGGCGCGTCGATCGGCGCCGACTGCGTCATTCACGCCCAGGTATCGATTCGCGAAGACGTCGTTCTCGGCGATCGCGTGGTCGTGCAGGACGCTGCGGTGATCGGCAGCGACGGATTCGGGTTCGCCCGCCGCGCCGACGGCTCGCATCAGAAGATCCCCCAGGTCGGCCGCGTCGTGATTGAAGACGACGTGGAAATCGGCGCGCAGTCGGCGATCGACCGGCCGGCCATCGGCGAAACGCGCGTCGGCGCCGGAACGAAGATCGACAACCTGGTGCAGGTCGCGCACGGCGTGCGCATCGGCCGCAACGTATTGCTTGCCGCGCAAGTCGGCATTGCGGGCAGCACGGTGCTCGACGACGACGTGATCATGGCGGGGCAGTCGGGCGCGACCGGGCACGTGCATCTCGGACGAGGCGCCAAGGTCGGCGCCAAATCAGCGGTCACGAAAGACGTCGCCGCCGGGCATCACGTCGTCGGGATTCCCGCAGGGGAACTGGACGAATGGCGGGAAACGACGGTTCTCGCACGCCGCCTTCCCGAATTGCGGAAAGCGCTCGCCGGACTCGAAGCGCGTCTGGCGGCCGTCGAGTCCAAAGTGAAATAATCGGCAGTGATGTCGCGTTCGATGACGTTTCGCGCCCTGACCGTGATCGGGGCGTTTTTCCTGGTCACGGCGGCTGGCCCGACGACCGTCGTCCGTCCCACCAAATTCGACTACACGATGAGCACGCTGCCCAACGGGTTGCAGGTGGTGCTCCTCGAGGATCACTCGACGCCGATCGTCCACCTGGCGATTTGGTATCACGTGGGATCCAAAGACGAGAAACCGGGCCGCACCGGCTTCGCGCACATGTTCGAGCACTTGATGTTCAAGGGATCGAAAAACGTCCGGCCTGATCAGCATCCGTCGATCATCACGAGCATCGGCGGCCAGTCGAACGCGTTTACCGACGAAGATTCGACGGTCTACTGGGAAACGGTGCCTGCGCAGTATGTGCCGCTCGTGTTGTGGATGGAAGCCGATCGCATGGCGTCGCTCGACGTGAGCGAAGAGAAATTCACGACGGAGCGCGAGGTCGTCAAGGAAGAGCGCCGGATGCGCTACGAGAACCAGCCGTACGGCCGGCTGCCGGAGATCATCTTCGACAAGGCCTTCACGACCCATCCGTACAAGCATCAGACGATTGGATCGATGGCGGACCTCGAGGCCGCCTCGATTGACGACGTCCGTGCGTTCCACGACACCTACTACGTGCCGAACAACGCGACCGTCGCGCTCGTCGGCGATTTCGACACGCCGCAGGCGCAGGCGCTCGTCCAGCAGTATCTGGGCCTGGTGCCGCGCGGCAAGCCGGTGCCGAGGGATATCCCCGCCGAGCCGCAGCACAAAGCGGAAGAGAAATATTCAGTCACCGAGCCGTGGCCGCTGCCGGCAGTGGTGGTCTCGTACCACATCACATTCGACGGCAACCCGGATTCGTATCCGCTCCACATCCTCGCGAAGATTCTGTCGGATGGCGACAGCTCGCGGATTTACCGCTCGCTGGTGTACGAGAAGCAGCTGGCGCTTGCGGCGTTTGGCGAGGCGAAGCTCATCGAGAATCCGAACCTGTTCTACGCCGTCGCGATCGTTCAGCCGGGGCACACGCCCGATGAGGTCCAGAAGGCGTTGCTCTACGAGCTCGATCGTGTGAAGACCGAAGGCGTGACGGCCGAGGAGCTCGACCGCGCGAAGCGACAGTTTGCCCGCGACTACATCCTGGGCCGCGAGACGGTGCAGCAGAAGGCGCTGCAGCTCGCGCACGCCGTCGTGATCCACAACGACATCAAGACTGCCGACGGCGAATTCGACTTGTTCCAGAACGTGACGCTCGCCGACGTCCAGCGCGTGGCGCGGACGTACTTCACGCCCGAGTCGCGCATGTTGCTCACCGTCATGCCCGGGCCCTCCGCCGGATCGGGAGGCGGCCGATGACGTCGCGTCTCGGTCGTCTCGTCGTGGTCGTCGCGCTTGTGGCCGGGGCGACGGTGTCGGCTGCGGGACAGCAGTGGCCGAAGTCCAGCTTTCCGCCGCCACTGCCGGCCCGGCCGGTGTCGTTTCCGCCGTATCAGATCAAGACGCTCGCGAACGGACTGCAGGTGGTCGTCGTGCTGCATCACGAGCAGCCGTCGGTCAGCTTTCGTTTGTTGATTCGCGCGGGGGCGATGCAGGAGCCGGCCGACAAGCCGGGCGTCGCGAGCTTTGTGGGCGCGCTCCTCAACCAAGGTACCGCGACGAAGTCGTCCGAGCAGATCGCGAACGCGATCGAATCGGCCGGCGGGATTATCGGCGTCGGATCGGGCAACGAGCTGTCGTTCGTCAATGGCGCGGTCATCAAGGACCAGGTCGACCTCGTGCTGGGGCTGGCCTCGGACATGGTCCAGCATCCCGCGTTCGCCCCCGACGAGATCGATCGGCAGCGCAAGCAGATGCTGTCGTCGCTGCAGGTGAGTTACGACGATCCGAGCTACATCGCCGATCTCGTGTTCGACCGTCTCGTGTTCGGCTTTCATCCGTACGGCCGTCCGAACGAAGGGACGCCCGAGTCGATCGGCCGCATCACCCGCGATGATCTCGTGGCGTTCGAGCGCACCTGGTTCGTCCCGAACAACGCGCTGCTGGCGGTGGTCGGCGATCTGACGGCCGACGAGGCGTTCGCGGCCGCGGACAGGGCGTTCGGATCGTGGGCGCGACGTGACGTGCCGGTCGTCAAGGCGGCCGACCCGCCGCCGCCGACCCGCCGCGTCGTCGTAATCGACCGGCCGGGGTCCGCGCAGACGGAAATCCGGATCGGTCACCTCGCGATTGCGCACAACGATCCCCAGTATCTGCAGCTCGATCTGGCGATCCGGATCCTCGGCGGAGAAGGTGCAAATCGGCTGTTCGGCGTGTTGCGGACGGACCGCGGCCTGACCTATGGCGCGTCCGCGGACATGCGGGCGTACAAGAACGCCGGCGAGATCATTGCCGAGACCAACACGCGATCGCCCACGACGGTACAGGCGCTGCGGCTGATGGTCGACGAGTACGCGCGGCTGCAGAAGGAACCCGTCGATGGCCGCGAGCTGCGTGGCGCGCAGGATTTCATGGCAGGCAACTTCCCGCTGACAATCGAGACGCCGTCGTCGATCGCCGAGCAGGTGCTCGGCCGGCTGTTCTACGGTCAGGATCTCAAAGAGCTCGAGACATACCGGGATCGCGTCGATAAGGTCACCGTCGACGACATCTCGAAGGTCTCGCGCACGTTTCTGAAGGCAGATCAGCTGTCGATCGTGCTCGTCGGTGACGCGTCGGCATTCGCGAACGATTTGAAGACGCTGGGCTTCCAGGAGTTCGAGCGTATTCCCCTCTCCCAGCTCGATCTGAACTCGCCGACTCTCAAGCGATCGCGCGTGCCGGGCGCCGGGCCGGCACCGCGAGTGCCGCGCCGGCCGCGGTGAGCGCGCCGTCTGACGATCACGCAGGGTCCTCGCCGGTGACACCGCGTGCGCCCCGCGTCATGATTTCCTGCGGCGAGGCGTCGGGCGACATGTACGCTGCCGCCCTCGTACGCGAGCTGAAGGCGATCGACCCCACTGTCGAGGTGTTCGGCTTCGGCGGGGACCGCCTGCGCGCGGTCGGCGCCGATCTCATCGGCAACTATCGCGGCCTCTCTGTCACCGGACTGAGCGAGGCGCTGCCCGTGCTGTCGCGGGCCTGGGCGATGCTGAAACGCCTGCGCGAGGCGGCAGCCGACCGTCGCCCCGACGTGTTCGTCGCGATCGACTTTCCCGACTTCAACTTCCGTCTGCTCGCACCAATGCGCGCGCTCGGCATCAAGGTCGTGTACTACGTCAGCCCGCAGCTGTGGGCGTGGCGGCCCAAGCGGCTGGAGACGATTCGGCGGACCGTCAATCGCGTGCTCGTGATCTTCCCGTTCGAGCGGGAGATCTACGAGAAGGCCGGCGTGCCGGTCGAGTTCGTGGGTCATCCGCTCGTGGAGATGACGGCCACGACGACCTCACGAGACGCGTTTCTGCGATCGGTCGGACTCGATCCCGGGCGACCCGTGCTGGCGCTCCTTCCCGGAAGCCGGTCGAGCGAGCTTCGGCACGTCCTGCCGACCATGGTCGCCGCGGCGCCGCTGATTGCGTCACGCGTCCCGGGCGTGCAGTTTCTGGTCGCGCGCGCGCCGTCGCTCGACGACGCGCTGTTTGCGCCGCTCTCGGCAGTGACGGGCGCCGGACTCCCGCTCGGCGTGGCGCACGAAGCCACCGACGACGTGTTGGCGGCGGCTGATGCAGTGGTGACGGCGTCCGGCACCGCGACGATTCAGGCGGCGCTGCACGGGACGCCGATGGTCGTCGTGTACCGGCTGTCGGCGATGACGTACGCGATCGGCCGGCAGGTCGTTCGGGTCACGTCGTACGGCATGGTCAATCTCGTGGCCGGCCGCCAGATCGTGCCGGAACTGATCCAGGACGGCTTCACACCCGAGGCGGTCGCGGACGAGGCGGCGTCGCTTCTAACCGACGGCGGCCGCGCCGACACCATGCGGCGCGATCTCGCCGACGTCCGCGCCGCCCTCGGCGGCCCTGGCGCGTCACGCCGGGCGGCGATCGGGGTCGGGGCTTTTTTCCACAGATTTGGCACGTCCGGTGCCGGAGGTCGGAGTGAAACGTAGCAAATCCACTCCGACCTCCGGCACTTTTTCGCCAAATCTGCGGAAAAAAGCCCCGTCCCCTTACACTCTCTCCATGCGACACGTGCTGGTGGGGATTGGAATCGCGATGGTGTGTGGCGGGCAGATGGCGAGGGCGACGGTCCTCGTGCCCGTGAGTTTTCGCGAAGCGGTCGTCGACGCGACGATGATCGTCCGCGGCCATGTGACCGACGTTCGCGGTGTGTTTTCCGCGAGCGGCGCCGAATCGATCGTCACCGTCGCGGTCGACCAGCGACTCAAGGGCGACGCTGATGACTTCGTGTCCGTCCACGTGCCCGGCGGGACCGTTGGCCGGTACCGCTACGTCTTCGTCGGCGCCCCGACGTTCGCGGTCAACGACCAGGCTGTGTTTCTCCTCAAGCGCGGCTCGGACAGCGCGCTGCGCCTCGTCGGGCTGTCCCAGGGCGTGTACCGTCTGCAGGCGCTGACGGCTGGCGGCCCAGCGGTGGTGGCCGCGCCGGTCGTCGCGGGGCAAACCGCGTCGGTCGGTGACGTCGTCCGCGGCGACTCGCGGCGGAAGATGCTTTCGGTGTCCGAGTTCGAGTCGCTGATCAGGCTGGTCGTCGCCGGACAGTCCGCGGGTGGCGCGCGATGAATCGGCGCCTCATCATGCTCGTCGCGATTGCGATCGCGATGACCCTCGGCGCGAACGTCGCGGCGTACTTGAAGATCGGCATCCAGGTTGGCCCGCGCGTCGTCCCGCTGCACTGGTCGCAGTTGCCGGTGCGCTACTTCATCACCAATCGTGACGTCCCGAGCGTCGCGGCGCCGCAACTGCAAACTGCGGTCGCGAGTGCCTTCTCGGCGTGGACCAGCCTGTCGACGGCCCAACTCTCGGCGCAGTTCGCGGGCTTTACCGACGCGAATCCCGTGAACAATGACGGCGTGACCGTGATCGGCTTCGATGCGCATCCTGAACTCGACCGCGTCCTCGGCGCAACGACGCACGCGATTGATGCGATCACCGGCAACGTCCTCGAGTCCGACATCTTCCTGAATTCGAGCTTTCCGTGGTCGGTGGCGACCGCCGGCGCCGCCGGACGCTACGACGTCCAATCAATCGCCACGCACGAGATCGGCCATCTGCTCGGCCTCAGTCACTCGGCCATTGGCGAAACGAATCTTCGAGCCGACGGCACGCGCGCGGTGGTGGGGAAAGGCACGGTGATGTTTCCGATCGCCTTTCCGCCGGGCAACATCGCGGATCGCGCGCTGAAGCCCGACGACGCCGTCGGCATGTCGAGCATTTATCCGGCTTTGAGTTTCACGCAGCAAACCGGGAGCATCGTGGGACGCGTCACGCTCAACGGCGCGGGCCTGTTCGGTGCGCACGTCACCGCGTTCAGCGCGAACACTGGCGCCATTGTGGGCGGCTTCGCACTCGACGATCAGGGCGACTTCTCGATCGACGGGCTTGCACCCGGGCTGTACGCAGTGCGCGTCGAGCCGCTCGACGATGCGGATATCGACAGTTTCTTCGATTCGAAGACCGTCGTGAATCTCAACTTCAAGCCGGGGTATTTCTCCAAGCTCGTCGCTGTGCCGCCGAGCGGCACCGGGCCGTCGATCGAGATTCGTGTGGTGGCGAAGTGATCGGCGCGCGCCGCCGAGTGCGAGCGCTCGTCGCTGCGATGTGCCTGACGTGGGTGCCGGCCAGCCTCGCTGGCGCGCAGACCGTTCCGTCGTCAGCGCAGACGTCGAGCCCCGCGCCGCGTCCCGCCAGGGACAAGGGCATCGAGATCGCGATCTCCGCGGTCTGGATGGGATCGGTGTCGTTTGGTTCGGCAGACGCGAACATCCAAACGAACAGCGGCACGCCGTTGACGCTCTTCCAGACGTCGAGCCGGGAGAGCGCGGGAACCGGCGTCGAAGCGAACGTCGGGTTTCGGATCACGCGGCGACTCGCGGCGGAGGTCGGCGGATCATGGGTCACGAGCGAAATCCGCACGAGCCTGTCGGGTGATTTCGAGGGAGCCGATCCGATCACCGCGACCGTCGGCGTGACCCACTTTACGGTCGAGGGCTCGGCGCTCTGGACCCTCATCGACCGCCGCCGGACGAAAGTGTTCGTCCGCGGCGGCGTGGGCTGGATGCGCGACCTCGACGAGAGCAGCATTCTGCTCGTCGACGGCACGGTCGCCACGATCGGCGGCGGCATGAAATACTGGTGGCGCGATCAGCCCCGCGGCGCGTTTCGCAAACTGGGCCTGCGCGTCGAGGCGCGTGCCGCCATCCGGTCGGCCGGCATTGCCCTCGACGATCGATCGCGGCGAGTGTCGCCGGTTGTCGCCGGCGGTCTCATCATCGGCTTTTGACGCGCGTGTCCTGCCGGGCCGGAACGGCGGACGACCGCGGACAGGACTCATGTCTCTCGATTCCTTCAAGACCCGCCAGACGTTCACGGTTGGACGCGACACGCTCGACTTTTTCAGCCTCCCCGCGCTCGAGGCGGCCGGTCATCGGGGCGTCGGGCGTCTGCCGTTCTCACTGAAAATCCTGCTCGAGAATCTGCTCCGGCGTGAGGACGGATCGGCGGTCACCGCCGCCGACGTGGCGGCGCTCGCCGGGTGGCGCCCGGGCGCGACGGTCGACAAGGAAATCTCGTTCATGCCCGCCCGCGTGCTGCTCCAGGATTTCACCGGTGTGCCGTGCATCGCCGATCTCGCCGCCATGCGTGACGGCATCGTCGCCTTCGGAGGAAACCCGGAGAAGGTGAATCCGTTGCAGCCGGTCGAGCTCGTCATCGACCATTCGGTGCAGGTCGACCACTTCGGCCACGCGGATTCGCTCCAGCTCAACGCCGAACTCGAGTACCACCGCAATCGCGAGCGGTACGTCTTCCTCCGCTGGGGCCAGACGGCGTTTCGAAACTTTCGCGTGGTGCCGCCCGAAACCGGCATCGTGCACCAGGTCAACATCGAGTACCTGGCGCGCGTGGTCTGCCGCGAAACGGTTAACGGACGGACGCTCACGTACCCCGACACCGTCTTCGGTACCGACTCCCACACGACGATGGTGAACGGACTCGGCGTCGTGGGCTGGGGCGTGGGCGGCATCGAAGCCGAGGCGGCGATGCTCGGCCAGCCCAGCTCGATGCTGATTCCCGACGTCGTCGGATACAAGCTCACCGGTCACCTGCCGGCAGGCACCACGGCGACCGATCTCGTGTTGACGGTGACCGAAGGCCTGCGCAAGAAGGGCGTCGTCGGCAAGTTCGTCGAGTTCTTCGGACCGGGGCTGAAGCACCTGACGATCGCCGATCGCGTCACGCTCGGCAACATGTGCCCCGAGTACGGCGCCACCGTGGCGATTTTTCCGATCGACGAAATGACGCTCGAGTACCTGCGGCTCACGGGCCGCGACGCCGAGCAGGTCGCGCTCGTCGAGGGCTACGCGCGCGCGCAGGGTCTGTTCCGCACCGACGAGACGCCCGACGCCGAGTACTCAGACACGCTGACGCTCGACCTGAGCACCGTCGTGCCGAGCCTTGCGGGACCGCGCCGGCCTCAGGATCGTGTCGCGCTGACGTCCGCCGCGGCGTCGTTCGGCGCGGCGCTGCCGGACCTGCTGAAGGCGGTGAAGACGCCGGCCGGCGGCGGCGCGAAGAGCGGCGGCGCGGCGGTCGCATCGATGACGCAGCTCGAACACGGCTCGGTCGTGATTGCCGCGATCACGAGCTGCACGAACACGTCGAATCCAAGCGTGATGATTGGCGCTGGCCTCGTGGCGAAGAAAGCCGTCGAGCGCGGGCTGACCAGCAAGCCGTGGGTCAAGACCAGCCTGGCGCCCGGCTCGAAGGTCGTGACCGAGTACCTGAACAAGGCCGGTCTTCAGAAGTACCTCGACGCGCTCGGATTCAACGTCGTGGGTTACGGCTGCACGACGTGCATCGGCAACAGCGGCCCGTTGCCAGATGAGATTTCCAACGAAATTCGCGAGCGTGGGCTGGTCGTCTGCTCGGTGCTGTCGGGCAACCGCAACTTCGAAGGCCGCATCCAGCAGGATGTCCGCGCGAATTATCTCGCGTCGCCGCCGCTCGTCGTCGCGTACGCCCTGGCCGGATCGATGAACGCCGACGTGGCGACCGAGCCGCTCGGCACCGATCAATCGGGCCAGCCGGTCTACCTGCGCGATCTCTGGCCGACCGAGCAGGAGATTCAGCAGACGCTGCTGTCGTCGGTCTCGGCCGACATGTTCCGGCAGCAGTACGCCAAGGTCTTCGACGGCGAAGCGCTCTGGCGGCATCTGCCGGTGCCGGAGGGCGATCGATTCGCGTGGGAGCCGTCGTCCACCTACATTCGCCGGCCGCCATTTCTCGACGGCCTCAGTGCGACGCCCGCGCCGCTCGTGGAAATCCGCGGTGCCCGCGCGCTCGCATTGCTCGGCGACAGCATTACGACGGATCACATCTCGCCGGCGGGGTCGATCAAGGCCGACAGTCCGGCGGGGCGATATTTGGTCTCACAAGGTGTGGCGCCGAAGGATTTCAATTCGTACGGCGCGCGGCGCGGTAACCACGAAGTGATGATGCGCGGCACGTTCGCGAACGTCCGCCTGCGCAACCAACTCGCGCCCGGCACCGAAGGCGGCATGACGACGCTGTTGCCCGAGGGCACGGTGATGCCGATCTACGACGCCGCCATGAAGTACATCGCGGCTGGCGTGCCGCTCGTCGTGATTGCCGGCAAGGAATACGGATCCGGCTCGTCGCGCGACTGGGCCGCGAAGGGCGCGATGCTCCTCGGCGTCAAGGTCGTGATCGCGGAGACCTTCGAGCGCATCCACCGCAGCAACCTGGTGAACATGGGCGTGCTGCCGCTCGAGTTCGCGGCGGGACAGTCGGCGGCGTCGCTCCACCTGACCGGCCGCGAGATCTTCGACGTCGACGGATCGGGCGCGACGTTGTCGCCGCGCACCACGCTCAGCGTGCGCGCGCGCCGCGAGGACGGCTCGACGGTCGCGTTCACGGCGACCGCGCGCGTCGACACGCCCGAGGAACTCATGGCGTTCAAGCACGGCGGCATCCTGCCCTACGTGCTCAGAAAACTTGCCCGCTAGCGCCCTGACCGCTCTGTCCGTCAAAGCCCGCGCACTCGAGGTCGGGTTCGATCTCTGCGGGATCGCTCCAGCGGCACGCCATCCGCGTCTCGCCAGGCTGTCGTCCTGGATCGATCGAGGCTGTGCCGGGGACATGGCCTACCTCGTGCGATCGCGCGACGAACGGCTCGACCCACGGCGCGTGCTCTCGTCGGCCCGGTCGGTCGTGTCCCTGGCGTGTCTCTACAACACGAGCGAGCCGTACTCGACGTCGGTCACGACGCCCGGCGGCGCCGCGATTGCGCGGTACGCCTGGGGCGACGACTACCACGACGTCCTGCGCAGCCGGCTTCGTCGTCTTCTCGAGTGGATGGCCGAGGCGGCCGGTGGCGATCTCGAGGCGTTCTCATGCGTCGACAACGGACCGATCCAGGAGCGCGTGTTCGCCGAACAGGCCGGACTCGGCTGGATCGGCAAGAACACGTGCCTGATCAACCCGGCCCTCGGTTCGTGGCTGTTTCTGGCCGAGATCGTCACCAACGCCGATCTCGATCCCGACGCGCCCGGCGTCGATCAGTGCGGTACCTGCACGCGTTGCCTCGACGCCTGCCCGACGGGCGCGATCGCCGAGCCGTATGTCGTCGATGCCAGGCGCTGCCTGTCGTATCTGACGATCGAGACGCGCGGCGCCGTCGAGGAGTCGTTGCGCGGCGCGATCTCGAGGCAGGTCCTCGGCTGCGACATCTGTCAGGACGTGTGCCCATGGAATCGGCGCGGCGTCGCGAGCGACGATGACGCATGGCGGCCGCGTGAAGGGCTGGCGTTTCCGCGATTGATTGATCTGTGCCGCCGAACGGACGCCGACTGGCGGCGCGATCTCGCCGGCAGCGCGATGCGCCGCGCGGGTCTGCGCAGAATTCGGCGCACGCTCGCCTACGCAGCCGCACATCTGGAGACAAATGACGCGACGGTTGCACTCGACGCGCTGGCCGCGCATCCCTCCGCCAATGACGAAATGGTGATCGACGCGATCGGGTGGGCCCGTGCGGCTATCGGAGCGCACCTGCGCCGGGAGTAAGATGCAGGCATGTCGTCGCTCGCGCCGGCGCTGCTGCTCTCGATGCCGCAGTTGCTCGATCCGAACTTCGCCAAGTCTGTCGTTCTCCTCTGCGAGCATGCCGCCGAAGGCGCTTTCGGCCTGATCGTCAATCGCCAGTCGGAACTGACGGCGGCCGAGGCCGTGCGGCTCGAGCCCGCTGTGCAGAAGCCCAACGACCTGCCTCTGCTCATCGGCGGTCCGGTCGAGCCGGAACGCGGCTGGATTCTCACGTCCGAGGCGCCCGAGCAAGTCGAGCATCGCAGTCTGGGCGCCGGTCTGTACCTGTCGGCATCGCCCGTGCTGCTGCGGCGCGCGCTGATGGCGCGTCCGTTGCCCAGGCGCACGGTCGTGCTTGCGGGCTATGCCGGCTGGGGGCCGGGCCAGCTCGACGAGGAACTCGCGCAATCGGCGTGGCTCATTATGCCGGTCGAACTCGATCTAATCTTCGAGATCCCGTCGTCGGCCGCTTGGGAAATTGCGATTCGCCGGCTGGGCGCCGACCCACACCTCCTGCAGATGGGACATGGAATTCACTGACGTCCTGGGCGCGCACGCGGCGCGCCCGGCCGTCATCGACGCGCGCGGCACGAGCACGCACGCCGATCTTGCGCACGCCGCGAAGCGGGTGGCGTCGGCGCTCGTCGACGGCCGTGGCGACCTTGCCGAAGCCAGAGTCGCGCTCCTCATGACCTCCGGCGTCGAGTTCGCCGCCGCGCTTGCCGGCACATGGCTCGCAGGCGGCGTCGCCGTGCCGCTCGCGGTGACCGATCCGGCGGCCGAGCTCGACTACCTCCTTCGCGATGCCGCCGCGGACGTCCTCATCGCCGGTCCGTCGTTCGTGCACACGGCCGCACCGCTGGCTGCCGATGCCGGCGTTCGGCTGAGGACCACACTCGAGGTCATGTCCGCGGCGCTGTCGGATCTGCCGGTCATTGCATCCGATCGCCGCGCGCTGATCGTGTACTCGAGCGGCACCACGGCCAAACCAAAGGGCGTCGTCACCACGCACGCGAATGTCACGGCCCAGGTGTCGTCGCTGCTCACGGCGTGGGAGTGGACGCCCGAAGATCGCACGCTGCTCGTGCTGCCGCTGCATCATGTGCACGGATTGGTCAACGTGCTCACGAGCGCGATGTGGGCCGGCGCGGCGTGCGAGATGCTGCCGCGCTTCGATGCCGAGACGACGTGGGCGAGGCTGGGGTCGGGTGAGATTTCGGTGTTCACAGCAGTGCCGACCATCTATCAGCGGCTGATTGCGTGCTGGGAGTCGGCCTCGGACGAGCGACGGTTGGCGTGGTCAGCCGGGGCGCGGCGCGCGCGCCTGATGATGTGCGGATCAGCGGCGCTGCCGTTGCATGTGTTACAGCGCTGGGAAGAAATCACGGGCCACGTCCTGCTCGAGCGGTACGGCATGACCGAGCTCGGCATGGCGCTCGGCAATCCGCTGCACGGCGTGCGCCGACCCGGCTTCGTCGGCACGCCTTTGCCGGGCGTCGACGTCCGGCTCGTCGACGAGCAGGGGAGCGAGGTCGGTGCTGACATGCCTGGCGAGATTGAAGCGCGCGGCCCCAACGTGTTTCTCGAATACTGGCGGCGGCCAGATGTGACGCGCGTCGCGTTTCGTGACGGGTGGTTCCGTACCGGCGACGTCGCGGTGATGACCGACGGCGCGTATCGCCTGCTGGGCCGGATGAGCGTGGACATCATCAAGACCGGCGGTTACAAAGTGTCCGCGCTCGAGATCGAAGACGCGCTGCGGGCGCACCCGGCTGTCGTCGATTGCGCGGTCATCGGCGTCGCCGATTCTGTGTGGGGCGAGCGCGTCTGTGCGGCGGTCGAGCTGCTGCCGTCAACCGGTCTGACGCTCGACGAGTTGCAGGCGTTCGTCAAAGCGCGTCTCTCGCCGCACAAAGTACCGAAAGACCTCCGCGCCGTGCCCGCGTTGCCGCGCAACGCGATGGGTAAGGTCGTCAAACCGCGAGTCTCGGAGTGGTTCGCGTCTCATTGACGCGGACGCAGGCGCGAGCCTTATTGCCCCCTCATTGCCTCATTATTTCTTGACGACCGGATCGAGCCCGAGCCGCTTCGCTTCGGTATTGAACACGACGAGGTCCCCGAGCAGGGTC
Source organism: uncultured Acidobacteriota bacterium (assembly GCA_963704575.1). Classification (GTDB taxonomy): domain Bacteria; phylum Acidobacteriota; class Vicinamibacteria; order Vicinamibacterales; family SCN-69-37; genus DATEGZ01. The sequence goes on from OY969918.1 coordinate 407,221, forward strand.
TCTTCGAGCCGATCGGTCTCGCCCTTCAGTTCCTTCGAAAGATCCTGAAAAATGATCGGTGAGTTCGTTGTCGGTTTGCCGTCGCCATTGCTGACCATCGACAGCAGCGCCGCGAGCCGGTTGTTCGTCTTGATCGGATAGTTGAGCGGATCCTGCCCGCTCTGATTCTTCACTTGATAGATGTCGCCCTCGACGGCGCTCAGGTTCGCCGTCAACCGGTCAGCCGCCGCCTTGAGCTTGGGATCGTCGGACTTGCCGAGCCGCTCTGCGATCTGCGCCTTCATGTTGCGGATGTCGACCACCGCCTGATTCGCCTCGCTCACCTTGTCGCGAATACGAATGGCCAGATCGAACTGCGCCTGCAGGTCCGCGTCGGTCGCTGTGTACAGCGGATGCCGTTTGATGACGAGCGGCTGGGTCTGGGTGACGCCGTCGACGGTCAGGCGAATCGTGTACGTGCCGGGAGGCGCGGCGGGGCCCTGCACGCCGCCGCCCCAGAGGATCATGTTGGGAAACGACACGGCATTGGGATAGCGCAGGCTCCACGTGACCGCGTTCAGTCCGGCGCCGGTCGGCGCGACCACGGGCCCGCCGAACCCGCCGCGGCCACCGCCTCCGCCTCCACCACCTCGACCGCCGCGTCCGGCCGCGTCCGCTGCCGCGGGCGATCCGTTGAACGTCTCGACGATCGTGCCTTTCACGTCGACGACTTCGATCTTGAGCGCGGTCGCCGGCTTGCGCAGGAGGTACTGGATCAGGCCGCCGCCGGCCGATCGAATCGCCGCGTCCGGCTTGAACAGATACGTCTGAGCCGACAGCACCTGCGCCGAATATTGTCGCAGCGGTCCCACGCGATCGAGCACGTAGAACCCGCGGCCGTGCGTCGAGATCACGACGTCGTTGGCCTCGACCGCGATGTCGCAGACCTGCGTGTCCGGCAGATTCAGCGACAGCGACTGCCAGTGGTCGCCGTCGTCGTACGACAGGTAGAAGCCGTGCTGGGTTCCCGCGTATAGCATGCCGCGGCGCGTCGGATCCTCGCGCACCGCGTGCGTGTAGTCGTCGCCGCGAATGCCGGTCACGATCTTCGTCCACGTCGCGCCGTAGTCGTGCGTGCGGAAAATGTAGGGCGCGTAGTCGTCGAGCAGCGGCTTCTTCACCGCGACGTACGCCGTGCCCGCATCGAACGCCGACGCGTCGATGATGCTCACGCGCCCCAGATCCGGCATGTCCTTCGGTGTGACGTTCTTCCAGGTCTTGCCGCCATCGCGCGTGACTTGGACGTAGCCGTCGTCGGTGCCGGCCCAAAGGACGTTGACGTCCTTTTTCGAGGGCCCGATGGCGAAGACCGTGCCGTAGACCTCGGGGCTGTTCATGTCATGCGTGATCGGGCCGCCCGAGTCGCCCATCGTCTTCGGATCGTGGCGCGAGAGGTCCGGGCTGATCCGCGCCCACGTCTCGCCCTGATCGGTCGTCTTCCAGACATGCTGCGTGCCGGTGTAGAGCACGTGCGGATCGACGGGCGAGAAGATGATCGGGAAGGTCCACTGGATGCGCTCGACGAGCTGGCTCGAGGGCTCGCCGGAGAACTCGCGCGGGTACGGCCCGACTTCGCGGCTCTCACCGGTGCGGCGATTCAGCCGCTCGAGGAACGAGCCGTTGTTGCCGCCGGAGAAGTAGACGTCGGGATCTTTCGGATCGGTCGCGATGTAGCCGGGCTCGGCGCCGCCCGCGTTGTACGTGCCGGCGAGCGGATCCGCGTTGGCCGGGCCGCCGCGTCCGCCCCCGCCGCCTCGTCCACCTCGACCGAAACCGTTCTGACCCGTGTTGCTCGGCACGCAGATCGTGCTGCTGTCCTGCTGCGCGCCGCAAACGTTATAGGGCACGTGCTTGGTCGTGATCACGTGGTAGAACTGCCCGGTCGCGTAGTCGCGATTCGACCACGTCGGCGGCGTCGAGAGCGCGTTGTACGTGATCTGCCCGCCGCCGTCGTTCGCGTACATCATGTGGTTCGAGTCGTCTGGATCGATCCAGATGTCGTGCGAGTCGCTCCCGGCGTACGACGCGAAGGTCTTGCCACCGTCCGTCGATTTAAACGTGCCGACGTCCTGCGCGTAGACGAGATCCTTGTTGTGCGAGTCCGCGGTGATGTGCGTGTAGTAGAACGCGCGCTGGCGGAGATTGCGGCCGTCGTAGGTGAGCGTCCACGTCGCGCCGCCGTCGTCCGATCGGAAGACGCCGCCGTTGTCGTTCTCGATGAGCGCGAAGACGCGGTTCGAATCCGCGCCCGACACCGATACGCCGATCTTGCCGTCGAGGCCCGCCTGCGGCAGCCCGGGATTGCGCGTGATTTCCGTCCAGTGCTCGCCGCCGTCCGTGGACTTGAAGAGCCCGCTGCCCGGACCGCCCGACGACATCGTGTACTCGGTGCGGAACGCTTCCCAAAGCGCCGCGAACATCACGTCCGGATGGTTGTGGTCGATCCAGAGATCGACACCCGCCGTCTTGTTGTCGCGGAAGAGCACACGCCGCCACGTCTTGCCGGCGTCTGTCGACTTGTAGATGCCGCGCTCGTCGTTGGGGACGCTGTACCGTCCGAACACCGCGACGAACACGACGTCCGGATTGGTCGGATGGATGCGGATCTTCGAGATGTTCTGGCCGTCGCGGAAGCCGACGTGCGTCCACGTCTTGCCGGCGTCGGTCGACTTGTACACGCCGTCGCCCGGCTGAATATTGCCGCGGATGCACGACTCACCGGTACCAAGGAAGACCTCGTCCGGTTGCGTCTCCGACACGGCCACGGCGCCGACCGACGAGCTCGTGATTTGTCCGTCGGTCACCGGCGCCCAGGTCGTGCCTTTGTCGGTCGTCTTCCACAGGCCGCCGCCCATCGCCCCGAAGTAGCCGATGTTCGGCTGGCCCTTCACGCCGGCCACCGCCAGCGACCGGCCGCCGCGTTCCGGGCCGATGCTGCGCCACTTGAACGTGTCGAGCACCGCCGGATCCGGCATCGGCGACGGCGCGATCTGTGCGGTCTGGACCGCCGCCGTCGGGTGGAGCGCGAGGGCGCCTGAAAACGTCAGCGCAAGGGAAACGCCGACGACGAAGGCTGAGCGGGACCGTGCCGAGGAAGTGACGTTGCTCCTGTCGACCATAGGAGCAAAGTGTACCCGAAGTACGCGCACGCCAGACCGTCTGCCCACGGGAGCAGAGCGGCCGTGACGCGCGTGAAAAGGGCGGTTACTTCAGGAGCTGTTCGAGGTACGCCACGGCGCGCGGGTCCTTCGATTGTCCCAGGGCCGAGACGGCTTGCTTGCGGACGGCGACGCTCGACTTCGGCGCTTTGGCGAGATCGATCAGCGTCGGCACGCCCTGGTCGTTTGGCAGCCGGCTCAGGCCCGAAACCGCGCGTGTCTTGACGCTGTCGTCCGGATCTTTGTCGATGATGGCGAGCGTGGCTGCGGCGCCGGCCACGCCCGCGCGCTGCGGATACCAGTACACGGCTTCGGCGCGCGCCTTGGGGTCTGTGTCGCTTTGCGCGATCGCGAGCAGTGCCGCCGCGGTGCCCGGTTGCCGAGTCTGGCCGAGCGACGTGATGAACGACCGGCGCGTCGACGGATCGCGCTCGGTGCCAACGAGCGTGCGCAGCGTGGCGAAGCCATGCGCGCCCCGCATCTGGCCCAGCGACGACCCCGCGCGGCGTCTCGTCTCCGCGTCCGGATCAGACGACGCCAGACGATCGAGCACGGTGTCGGCCGCCGCATCCCTATGCAACGCGATCGCGGATGCCGCGCTGTCGTTCAGCCGCCGCTGCTGGTCGAGCGACGTGTTCGAGTCGCGTTTGAGCTGCGTCTCGAGCAAACGCAGACTCTCGGCTGGCGTTACGCCCGTCAGCCAGGTGAACGTTCGGCCGCCCGCATCCATCGGGCAGTCGTCGCCGATGCTGCGCAAGCGCTCGATCTTTCCGTCCACGATGCGGAGCAGGACAACCAGTCCGGTGCCGCCTTCGAGGGCCACAGGGCCCGGTGGCGGCGCGATTTTCGGCTGCGGGGCGCCGTTCTCGACCGACTCGAGCACTTCGCCACGCATGTAGCCCGTCCGGTCGTTGAACCACGTCGAGCAAAGGTTGCGATCGCCGTCGACCATCGGCTCGCGCCACGCGATCCACACGGGATCTGGACGCGTGCCGACGGCGGCGATTTCGCGATCTATCGACGTCGCGGCTTTGGTCTCGACGCGCCCGTTCTGCACGAGTGGCTGCTGCCCGGCGGCGGCCACGACGCCACCAAGCGCGACGGCGACGATGAAGCGGGGGATCACGCGCATGCTCCTCGGCGCCTTACTTCAGCACTTCGAGCAGATAGTCGGCGGCCACCTTCGAGTGGCCCGACATCTCCGCGATACGGCGAAGCAGTTCGCGCTTGAGCTCCAGGTCCTTGGTCTCCTTGCGCGCGAGGGCGACGAGGCCCGTATCGTTGTTCTGGTTGCCGAGCGCCGAGATGATCGCGAGCTTCGAGGCCTTGTCGGTCTCGCTTCCATACATGTCGACGAGCGTCGTGCCGGTCTTCTCGACCTTCTGGTTACCCAGGCTGCGGATGGCCTGCTGGCGGACCGTCGGGTCCTTGTCGGACTTTGCGATCTGGAGCAGCTGATCGACCGCGCCCATCGAGCTGAACGACCGCACCATCGCGATGCGCAGGTCCTTGTCTTCTTCCTTCTGGTAGAGCGCCCACAGATCCGCCGGCACCGCGAGGTCGCTCAGGTTGTTGATCGCGCGCGACCGCATCTCGACCGGGCCGTTCGTCGACGCGACGGTCAGCAGCGACGCCTTGTCGCCGGTCGACCGGTAGGCGTCGATGATCGCGCGGCGCACCGTCAGATCCTGTGTCGACTCGTAAATCTGCCGCAGCTCCGAGCTCGTCGTCGGCTGCTTCGTTCGGCGCGTCGCGAGGTAGTTGATCGCTTCGCGCTGCAGATCCGGATTGCCGTTGCCCTTGGCGTAGCTCAGCAGCAGTTCGTGGGCCGATGGCTGGTCGCTCAGAGCCAGAATGTAGAGAGCGCGTCGCTTCACCTGCAGCGAGTTCGTGCCGGCGAGCAGCGTGCCGGCGAGCTGGGCGGCCTTGACCGGGTCCGAATTCTGGATGCCCTGAATCGCGAGCAGCTTGATCTCGTCGTCGTTGTCGATCGTCTCGGGTCGCGGCTTGCGGACATCCGCTTCGAGCGCCTTGGCGTCATTGAGGTACTTGCTCTGCGGAAAGTCCTTCCGCAGGCTCGCGATCGACGCCAGCGCTTCGTCGCCCTTGCCGAGCTTGTATTGCGCGAACGCCTTCCAGTACCACGCGCCGTCGGCGTGCGTGCCCTTTTGACTGATGGTGCGATCGAACCGCGCGATCGCCTGGTCGTACTGCGCCTGCTGGAGCGCGCTCATGGCGGAGCTGTACGAGCTGCTCTCGGCGTCCTGGCCGGGCATCGTCATGAACTTCCCGTCCTGGAACGGGAAGGCATCCCTCATCCGCATCTCCGGTGCCGCGAACGGTCTCATGGTCCAGACCTGCGCGCCCAGCGCGTCTTCACGGGCGCGTTCGGCCATTTCGCGTGCGGCGTCCGAGCTCACCACCGCGGCTATCGCGGCTTCGCGCGCGGCCTGCACGTCGACGGACCGCGCGGTTTCCTGTGCCTGCTCGAACGCGAGGCGCGTGGAGTTTTCGAAGTCCCACCGATCGATCACGGTCGGGACTGCGATGACGCGCGGGACCGGCGGGACCTGAGCCAGCGGCGGCATGGGCGCCGCGAGCGGCGGTGGCGGCGCGGGCGCCGCTGGCGGCGGGACTTGGGCAGCCGAGAGGGCCGGCACGAGCAACAACACTCCCAACAGGACGACTCGCTTCATGGTTTCCTCACTACTCCGATGAAATCAGGTTCTTTTGACGTTCGTGAATTTCGTTGGAGACGGCCCGAACCTTGAAGAGCAGGCTCTGGTCGTCAATGCGTGTCCGCAGGGAATCCAGATCCCTCCGGGCGATGTGGTCAGGGCTGCGCGCGACTTCGACGAGCACCGACTCGAGGTCGTCGAGCATCCGCGCCAACTGCAGGTCGCCGCTCTGCTCGGCGGTGACCCGATACAACCGGCCGGACGCGACGAGGTCGCCGGCCGCCGTGCGTTCGAACGCGAGATCCACCCGACCCTCGTCGGGCGAGTTCATCAGTTCCGTCAGCAGGACTTCGCTCTGCTGAAAGTGATCGCTGAGCGCTGTGAGCAGCACGCGCTCGCGGGTCCTCTTCAGATCGGCCGCCGCTGTGCGAATCGTCACAGGGCTGGTGGTCGGGGTTGAAAACGCCGCCGGACTGACGAGGCGGGGCTCGTGGCCGACGCGCCAGCCGTAGCCGAGGCCGACGGCCGCGACGAGCGCCGCGGCCATGCCGAGCGCGGGCTTCCACTGCCAGGCCAGACGCGGCCGCGGGGCGTCAGGCAACACCTGCTGGATGCGCGCCCACATAACGCGTTCGAATTCCTCGGCCGGCTCGGGCACCGTAGCCGCGTCTACCAGCTTCAGCGTGTCGCCCAGATCCGTCCATGCCTGCCGGCAGGCGCTGCAGCCGGGCAGGTGCTCGTCGATCCGGCGTTCCTCGTCGGGACCGCCTTCGCCGTAGAAATGCAGGACGAGATCGTCTTCAGTCGGATGCCACATAGGTGCGCTCTACAAATCAAATCGACAAATCAAATCGACAATTCCCAGTCACCAATCAACAAATAGATCAGGTCTTCACTTCCATCAGCGGCCGCAGGGCCGTCCGCATCTTTCGCACCGCCCGGAAAATCGAGTGCTTGGCGGCATTCGATTTCAGATCGAGCGTGCCGCAAATCTCTTCGATCGAACACCCGTGGTAGTGGCGCATCAGAAACGCCGCGCGCTCCTGCGGGCTGAGCGATCCGAGCGCCTCCTGCACGCGCTCACCAATTTCGCCGGCGAAGACCAGGTCGTCCATCGAAGGGCCCGTCGAGGGTTTCGCCATCTGCTCGAGCTTCTCGTCCGTCTCCGACGATTCGCGCTGTGGCCGGGCTCTCATGTAGTCAATGGAGCAGTTGAATCCGATCCGATAGAGCCAGGTGGCGAAATTCGATCGGGCTTCGAACCGGCCGAGCTGCCGATACGCGCGCACCAGCGTTTCCTGCACGACGTCTTCGGCGTCCTCGGCGCGACCGGTCATCCGGTACGCGAGCCGATAAATCGTCCGGCTGTGGCGCTCGACGAGCACCCGGAAGGCGTCCTGGTCGCCGCCCCGTGCCTTGGCGACGGCCGCCGCGTCGTCCGAATGCATCTGTTTCATTAGACGGGAGGGTGTCCGGGCGGTTAGGAACGTGGGCCCGGAACGACGATCTGATCTACGAGAGTTTACGTAGCCTGGTTCGGGCGCGCCAGCTCAGCGAGTGTCGCGTCGAGCCCGTCGCTGAGCGGCGTGACGCGATATTCAAGATCGCGCATTGCATCGGCCTTTTCAAGCGGCCAGTCGTGGCGGAAGATCTCGACCGTGCCGTGCGTGATGAGCGGCATCCGGCCGGTCAGCCTCGCGCGCAGCTCTTCGGCGCGGCCGGCCGCGCCGGCCAGCCAGTAGGGGAGCGTGCGCGGCACGGGCCGTCGCGTGCGGTCGCGCAGGATCTCGAACGGTCGGATCTGCGGGGCGTTTTCGCCGCCCAGCTCGTACTTGCCGCGTGGCGCCGGCGCTTCGAGCGCGCGCACGTGCGCGGCGGCGACGTCGTCGACATGTGCGAACGACCACAGGCGCGTCGGACCGACGAGTCCAGGCAAGCGACCGCGCGTGTGATCGGACAGCAGCCGGCCCAGCAGATTGCCTTCGGACATCACGCCCGGTCCGTAGATCACGCCGGGATATAAAGACACGATCGGGACGCCGGTCTCGCGCGCGCGCACCGCGACGCGATCGGCGGCGAGCTTCGTGCGCTGGTAATCGTTGGCCTCAATCGGCGACGTGCGTCCGTGTGGCGGCAGCGCCAGAAATGACGATGTGTAGATCAGGCGCGGAAGTTTCAGCGCGCGCGCGATCGCAATCGCGTGTTCGAGTCCGCCGACGTTGATCGCGTCGAACTCGCGCGGATCGCGGCGCCACAGTGAGACGAGCGCCGCGCTGTGACAGATCGCGTCCACGCCGCGCGCGGCCGTTTCGAACGCCGCGTGATCGCGGACGTCGCCGTCAATCGCGCGGCCCGGCAGGCCCGCGCGTGTCGCCGATCGTGCAAACACGACGACCTCGTGCTGCCGAGCGACGAGCGCGCGGACGATCGCGCGCCCGAGATACCCGGTCCCGCCCGTGACCAGCACGCGCATGCGACATTGTCCTACGTTATGCTCCGGCGATCGGAATCAGGTGGAGACCGCGGGAGAACTCGCGATGAGAAAAGTGATCCTCTTCGTCCAGGTTTCGCTGGACGGCTTCTTCGAGGGACCGAGGAAAGAGATCGACTGGCACATGGTCGATGACGAGCTCCACGCCCACGTCATCGAGGTGCTCAAACCGATGGGAGCCTTCCTGAACGGCCGGGTTACCTACGAGCTCATGGCCGGATTCTGGCCGACCGCAGACGCCGACGCCGCGAGCACTCCTTTCGTCAAGGAGTTCGCTCGGATCTGGCGGGACATGCCCAAGGTGGTCTATTCGAAGACCCTCACCTCAGCCGGGTGGAACACGACGATCGCCCGGGACGTGGTGCGGGCAGAGGTCGAGGACCTCAAGCTCCGGGCGCGCGGGGATCTCGTAGTTGGGGGAGGGGACCTGGCCGCGGCCTTCATGGGCCAGGACCTGATCGACGAGTACCGGATCTACGTCCACCCGATCCAGATCGGGGAGGGCAAGCGCCTTTTCCCCCCTTCGAAACAGCAGGTCCGGCTCCGCCTCGCCGAGACCCGAACGTTCGGAAACGGAGTCGTCCTTCTCCGGTACGAACGACTCCGGCCCCGTGAGAAGAACTGAACGCCACCATCCCTGCACGTGGATCGGCCGCCACTGGAACCGCCGCGATTGTCACTTCGGCGCTGAGCGCTCCCTCGAACAGATCCAGACCACGCTCGAGGTCTCGAATCCTACGTTATGCTTCAAGGTCATGTTCAAGCGTCAGACGACCGGATCGGTCGTCTGCGTGTCGTGCGGGTACCTCGTCGGCGTCAACGACGAGGTGTGCTACCACTGCGGCCGGCGCAACCCCGGTCTGTGGGGGTTTGCGCCCGCGTTGCGTCGGCTGGGTAATGACGTCGGCTTCGTGCCGTTCGTCACCGGCACGTGCATCGTCATGTACGCGCTTTCGCTCCTGCTGTCCGGGCCGAACGTCGTGGTCATGGGCGGCATGATGAACATCCTGTCGCCGTCGCAGCAGGCGTTGATCGTGCTCGGTGCAAGCGGCGCGTGGCCCGTGTTTCTGGCGAGCCGATGGTGGACGGTGCTGAGCGCGTCGTGGCTGCACGGCAACCTGCTGCACATCGTGTTCAACCTGATGTGGATCCGGCAGTTGGCGCCTGATGTTGGCGAGCTGTACGGGCCGGGGCGGATGGTGATTATCTACACCGTCGCGGGTGCCGCCGGATTTCTGCTGACGTCGGTCGCCGGCTACTACTTCTGGTTTCTGCCGTTCCTGCAGGGCGCAACGATCACGATTGGCGCGTCGGCGGCCATCTTCGGGCTTCTCGGCGCGCTCGTGTATTACGGGCGGCGGACGGGCTCGAGCGTCGTGCACTCACAGGCGCGCTACTTCGCGGTCGTCCTGTTTCTCTTCGGCTTCATCATGCCGGGCACGGACAACTACGCGCATGCCGGCGGCTTCATCGGCGGGTATCTCGCCGGGCGGATGCTCGATCCGTTGAAGCCCGAGCGCGTCAAACACATCGTCCTGGCTGTCGTGTGTCTCGCGCTGTCGATCCTGTCGATCGTCGCGTCGGTGCTCCTCGGCCTTCATCTGCGGTGACTATGCGGCGACCAGTCGTTCTCATTACCGGCGCGTCCGGAGAAATCGGTCACGGCCTGATCGAGCGTCTGGCGGCGGACGGCAGCCGGGGCATTGTGACGCTCGACGTCGCGCCCCTCGATCCGACGCTGTCGAAGAAGGTGCTGCGCGAGGTCAGCGGATCGATCCTCGACCACGCGGCGATCGATCGCCTGCTCGCGGAGTTCGAGGTCGACTTGATCTTTCATCTGGCGGCGCTTCTGTCGACACGTGCGGAGTTCTCGCCGGTCACCGCGCATCAGGTCAACGTCGAAGGCACGCTCAATCTGCTCGAGTTCGCGCAGCGCGAGGCCGAATCGCACGGGCGTCACGTCACCTTTCTCTATCCGTCGTCGATCGCGGTGTACGGACTGCCGTCGATCGAAGCCAAGCGGGCGGCCGGCCGCGTACGCGAGCCCGAGTGGGCGCTGCCTTGCACGATGTACGGCTGCAACAAGCTTTACTGCGAGCAGCTGGGTCACTACTACGCGCGGTTCTACAAGCAACTCTCGGCCGAGCCGCATGCCGGCCGCGTCGACTTCCGGGCCGTCCGATTCCCGGGGCTGATCTCAGCGATTACGGTGCCGTCCGGCGGCACGTCGGACTACGCGCCGGAGATGATTCATGCCGCGGCGCGCGGCGAGGCGTACGCGTGTTTTGTGCGGCCCGACGCGCGGATTCCATTCATGGCCATGCCGGACGGCGTCGAGGCGTTGCTGCAACTCGCCCACGCACCCCGAGAGCGACTGACGCAGACGGCTTACAACCTCGGCGCGTTTGCTCGCACGGCTGACGAAATCCGCGCGGAAGTCCTGCGCGCGTTTCCCAACGCGGACATCTCCTTCACGGTCGACACGAAACGGCAGGGCATCGTCGATTCGTGGCCCGAGGATGTGGACGACGGGGCGGCGCGGCGAGATTGGGGCTTCGCGCCGCAGTACGACTTCGAGCGGGCGTTCCGCGACTACCTGATTCCCACGATCCGCGAGCGGTACCGGTCCGGCGCCGATCACTGACCCTCTTGGATCCGCAGCGCGTGTAAGAATCTGCGACGCGCCTCCAGGCGCACGCTGGCACTTTCTGCCATTGGCACCTGATTTCGGCGCAATTCCTCGGACGTTTCAGGAACATCGTTTGCTGCTCTAACGCTGCATGGGACACCTCAGGCTCGAGGACGTTCGGGCCTGGCAGCTGGCGCACGGGTTCACACAAGAGGTGTGCCGTCTGCTCAAGGGCAGTGCGGTCGCGACGGCCGACATGCGGTTCAGCGTGGAGTTGTTCCGGACGGCCCGGGGCGTCGAAGCCCACATCGCCGAGGCGTTCAAGCGGGGCAGCGATGTCGGGTCGGTCGCCGGACTGGAAGACGCCGGACACGGTCTTGCGGCAGCGCTTGTCTCGATCGAGGACGCCATCGAACGCGGCTACTTCGGCCGCCGGGTGAGCCAGCACGCGCTCGACCTCGGTCGCGAAGCCGAGCGAACCGTCAGGTCGCTGCACGGCTACCTGGCGCGATCGTCGCGCGTGACGAGGGGAACTTCGAAGTCAGGGCAGAGATGAGAGGGCAGGGCGCAGTCGCCATAAGGCTTAAGCCCTAGGCCATAAGCCATCGAGCGCAAGAACGGACACGCTGAGTTGCCCTATGATCGGATGGTGCCAAGAATAACTGTTGAAGGAGCCGGGACGTTCGACGTGCCCGATAACAAGCGTCTGGTGCTGGCGCTCATGCAGGACGCCGGCATCGATCAGCTGCATGCCTGCGGTGGACGCGCGCGCTGCACGACGTGCCGAGTCGAGTTCATCGCGGGTGAGCCGGCGCGCCACACGAAAGCCGAGATCGCGGCGCTTGCGGCGAAGAACGCGGCCGGCGTGCGTCTGTCGTGCCAGATCCTCTGCGATCACGACATGAGCGTGCGCGCCATCAGCCGCCTGGCGGGCAGCGGTCGGCCCGACGCGGGGCCGACGCCGCAACCGTTCATCGAACCGCCGCCGGAGTACTGAGTGATCGATCCGGCGTTGCTCGTCCGAGCCTATCGCGGAGGGATCTTTCCGATGGGCCTCGAGGACGGCGATCTCGGCTGGTTCTCGCCCGACCCGCGGGGCATTCTGCCCCTCGAGTCGTTCCACATCCCGTCGCGCCTCGCGCGATTATTGCGGCGCGGGGTGTTCGAGATCCGCATCAATGCCGGCTTCGAGCGTGTCATGCGCGAGTGCGCGGCTCGGCTGGACGAAGAGGGGACCTGGATTAGCCAGGAGATCCTCGAGAGCTACGTCGCCCTGCACCGGCTGGGCATGGCCCACTCGGTCGAGGCCTGGCACGACGGGGTGCTGGCCGGTGGCCTGTACGGCGTGCATCTGGGCGGAGCGTTTTTCGGCGAGTCGATGTTCCACCGCGAGACGGACGCGTCGAAGGTCGCACTCGCTGCCCTGGTCGATCGCCTCGTGGGTCGGGGCTTCACGCTGCTCGACGTGCAGTGGGTGACGCCGCACCTCGAGCAGTTTGGCGCGATCGAGATTCCACGCTCGACTTACCTCAAGTTGCTCGCGAGGGCGGTGGCGCGCGCGTGCGTCTTTGTCTGAGCGGCGGCGCTCAGTGAATCGTCGTTTGCGTCAGATCAAAGCGGCCGATCTTGACGTCGAACAATTGGCCGGATTCCGTGGACATATGGTACGTCCCCTCCATCCGGCCTGAGGCGGTCTTGAGCTGGGCGCCCGAGTCGTAGCTGAACGATTCGCCAGGTTCAATGGCCGGCTGCTGGCCGACGACCCCGAGGCCGCGAACCTCGTCGACATGGCCGCTGGCGTCGGTGATAATCCAATGCCGCGAGAGCAGCTGCACGGTTTCGGATTTCTGATTGGTCACCGTGATCGTGTACCGGAAAAACCACACGTGTTGCGCCGGCTGCGAGCGTTCGGCATCGTAGTTGGCTTCAACCGAGACTTTGACACCGAGCGTCGTCGCTTCTGACGAAGACATGGCGCCATCATGAACGATCAGGCCGATCGTCGGCAAGGCGAGTTAGGTGCCGGGCTGTGCGCGTCGTGCCGGCATGCCCGAGTGATCACGAACGATCGCGGCAGTCGGTTCCTGATGTGTGGGCTCTCCGCGACCGATCCGCGCTTCCGCCGATATCCGCCGCTGCCCGTGCTCGCATGCGACGGATATGCGCGCCCCGACGCCACGCCCTCCGGCGGCTGATAAGCTTTGGCAATGCAACGGATCGTCCCCGCCCGTCTGAAACCCGGAGTCTCGATCGATCGCCTGCCGGACGCGGAGCCCATGACCGCGGGTCCGTCCGCGACGCTCATCCGCGGCCGCGCGCTGATTTTCTGGGACCCGAAAGCCGCGCCCGGGACGAAAAAGCTCGACGCAATCGACACCGACCAGATCACGCCGGCCGCCGATTGCGTGTCCGAAAGTCTCGACACGCTCGACGAACGCTGGAAGATCGGTTCGTTTCGCTACCTGATGCCGGACTTCCGCGCGCGCGTGCACCGCGGCGAGACCTTCCTCATCGCCGGCGACCGGTTCGCCATTGGCTCGTCGCGCGAGATGAGCCCGGCCGGCCTCAAGGGCGTCGCGGAGGAAGTCGGCCTCGAGCTGGTCATCATCTGCGGCCAGAACATGGGCGACATCTTCCGCCGCAACGCATTCAACCTCGGCCTCCACGTCGTGCAGTGCCCCGATGCGGTTGCCGACGCGAAGGACGGCGACGAGTTCACGTTCGACCCCGTGTCGCGCGCCATCGCGAACCTCACGCAGCACAAGACCTACACGCCCGTCGCGCTGTCGTCCAAAGAGGAGGAAATTCGCCGCAGCGGCGGCATCTTTGCTGTTGGCCGCCGCGAGTTCAAAGCGTCGGTCGGGGCCGTGCCGACCCTCGACTGGGCGGATGAGTCACTCGCCAGCGGAATGACGACGACCGAGCAGATCGTCTGGGCGCATCGGGTGGATCGCGGCATGTCGCGATCGGAGTTCCGACCGGGCGCCACGCTGCGTGTTCTGGCGGACCTGCTGCCGGCCTCCGATGGGACGGCGCCGTTCTCGATCCACACGTTCAACCAGATCACGGGCGGTCAGACGATCTTTCCGCGTCAGGCGGCGGTCGCGAACGACCATTTCGTGTTCACGGGCAAGGACGAAGACGAGAAGCAGACGTCGATCGGACGCGCGTTCGCGGCCATGCACGACATGAAGAAGCCGTACTACGCCACCCCCGGCGATGGCATCTTTCATTTTTACTTTCCTGAACAGGGCCTGGTGCTGCCGGGCCAGTTCATTCCGGGCGCCGACTCGCACAGCCGCGCGTACGGCGCGTACGGCGCGGTCGGGATTGGCGTCGGATCGACCACGCTCGGCTTCGGGTGGTCCACCGGCTACATCTACTTCACCCTCGCGAAGCAGCGGCGCGTCGTCTTCACCGGCAAACTCAATCCCTGGGTCGGCGGCAAGGACATCGTCCTGGAGCTGTTGCGCCGGTGGGGCGCGAAGCAATCGCAGGGGATGTCGGTCGAGTTCATCGACGCCGGATTGCAGTTGCCCATGGTCTCGCGCAACACGATCGCCAACATGATGGCGGAAGCCGAGGCGCTGAACGGCATCTTCGCGCCCGACGAGATCACGCTTGGCTGGTATCGGGCGAAGGGCCTGGCCGATCTGCCATATCCCGCGCTCGCGCCCGGCGGGAACGCCGTGTACGAGATCGACGAGTCGTTCGATCTGTCGAGCGTCGCGCCCATGATCGCCAAGCCGTTCAGTCCGGGTAACGCATTTCCCGCCGAGGAAGTCGCCCGCGAGCGTCTGACGTTCGACAAAGCGCTGATCGGATCGTGCACGAATGGCAGCTACGAAGACCTGCTGCAAGCCGCGCTCGTCATCCGGGCAGCGGCGGCGCGTGGTGTCACCCGGGCGGCGCGCGAGTTCAAGGTGTTCCCCGGATCAGGCGGGGTGGGCCGCGAGATCGAGCGGCCAGACCAGCGCCTGGGCGGTGAGTCGATCGCCAACGTCTTTCGCGGGGCAGGGGCGGTGATTCGTCAGTCGTGGTGTGGACCGTGCTTCGGCCAAGGCGAGGACTCGCTGCACGCTGGACAACGGGCCATCACGTCATTCAACCGGAACTGGCAGAACCGCATGGGCCTCGGCGGCGAAGGCTACCTGGCGAGCCCGGCGGTCGTGGCCGCCTCGGCGCTCATCGGCTACATGGCGCCGCCCTCCGAACTCGGGATTGAGTGGCGCGCCGACGTGTTCGGCGTGTAGACGCAGCGTCTGCGTCATCCCGCGAGCAGTGATGAATGAATCGATGAGAATCGGGGCGATGCTCCTGGCCGGAGGCGTCGCGTCGCTTCAGTTGCAGATTCAGCGCGGGACAACCAACCGATGACGGAGCTCCTCGTCGCCCTGGTCACGCTCACGGTCCTCGAGATCGTGCTTGGCGTCGACAACATCATCTTCATCTCGATTCTTTCGTCGAAGCTGCCGAAGAACCTGCAGAAACGGGCACGCCGCCTCGGCCTGCTTGGTGCGATGGGCACGCGCATCCTGCTGCTGCTGTGTCTCAGTTGGCTCGCGAATCTGACCCAGCCGTTCGTTACGCTTTTCGGGCGCGGCGTGTCCGGACGCGACGTCATTCTGATCGGCGGCGGCCTGTTTCTCCTGGCGAAGGCGACCTACGAGATTCACGAAAAGATCGAAGGCAGCGAGCCGACCCGCGCCCGCCAGGCCGCGTCGTTCGCGAGCGTGATCGCGCAGGTGATGGTCCTCGATATCGTGTTTTCCCTCGACTCGGTGATCACAGCCGTCGGCATGGCCAATGTCCTGTGGGTCATGGTGACCGCGATCGTGCTCGCCGTGCTCGTCATGCTATTGGCGACCGAACCGATCAGCGCCTACGTCGACCAGCATCCGACAATCAAAGTGCTTGCGCTGTCGTTCCTGCTGCTGATCGGTATGTCGCTCGTCGGGGAAGGCCTCGGCCAGCACTTAGACAAGCGGTACATCTATTTCGCGATGGGCTTCTCCGTCTTCGTGGAGATGATCAACATCCGGGTGCGGCGCGGGTTCCCTCATCCGGATTCCTCGCGAGCGGAGGGCGGCCATGGCTAGACATCTCATCACTGGCGCGTGTGTCGTGTTCCTGGTGTCCGCGGGTATGGTCGCGCAGGGCACGGTGCCTGCCACCAAGGTCATCAGCGGCGCCAGCGGATCGGTCGTCGAGTTCGACGCGATGGTCGACGATCTCGCTCGCGCGGACGTGGTCTTTGTCGGCGAGCAGCACGACAGCGTCCCGACGCACCGCCTCGAGCTGGCCCTGCTCGAGGGCGTGGCCAGGCGCCGGCCCAGCGCGATCGTGGCGATGGAGATGTTCGAGCGCGACGTGCAGGATCCGCTCGAGCATTTCCTGATGGGCCACACGAGCGAAGCGGACTTCCTGGCCGTCGGCCGTGCGTGGCCGAATTACGCGACCGACTACAAACCGCTCGTCGACTTCGCCATCTCGAAAAACTGGGAAGTGATCGCGTCGAACGTGCCGCGCGCGTTCGCGTCCGAAGTCGCGAAGGCGGGGCTGGACGTGTTGAAATCGAAGTCCGCCGATGAACAGAAATGGTTCGCGCAGGACCTGAAGTGCCCGCTCGACGACGACTACTTCGCGCGGTTTGCGGAAGCGATGGGCGACCATCCGGCCGCGCCGGGCAATGCCGAATCGTCCGTCGCCGCCTCGCGCCAGATGCTCGAGCGTACATACTTTGCGCAGTGTCTCAAAGACGAGACGATGGGGGAGTCGGTCGCAAACGCGTACACAATCGGCTCGACGGGCGGCGCCAGGCCGATCGTCATTCACTTCAACGGCGCGTTTCACTCGGACTTCGGGCAGGGCGCCGTCGAGCGCGCCAGGCGCCGGCTGCCAGGCCGGCGCGTCGTGGTCGTGACGGTATTGCCAGTCGACGGCCTGAACGGCGTTGCGCCTGATGCGAAAGAGCGCACGCGCGCGGACTACCTCGTCTATACGGTGGAGTAGTCAGGCGTAGCCTGACGCTACTTCTCGCTGCCGAGCTTCCAGGGCACGTCCGCAATCGCATACAGCATCACGGCAATCGCCGCCGCGTTGTCCGAGACCTGCTTAGGCGTAATGCGCGCGATCGTGTCCGCGGCCGTGTGATGAATCAGGAAATAGTCGCCGTTGCTCAAGTGCCCGAGCATCGGAATCTTCCCCGCCGTCGCGGCTGGTTCGATGTCCGTGCCGCCGCCGCCGTCGCTCACGTGGTCAGCGCCGAGTGATCCCAGCAGGCTCGCGATGGCGACGATCGTGGCACGCGCCGGGGCTGGGCCGGTGAAGCCGAAGCCGGCCGGATCGAAGATCCCGCCGTCGGATTCGAGCAGCACGACGTGATTGGCGAGTTCCGCCTGATGGGCGTCGCGGTAGCCTTCGCCGCCACGGTCGCCGTTCTCTTCGTTCGTGAACAGCACGACGCGCACGGTCCGGCGCGGCCGCAGATTCAGCTGTTTCATCAGCCGCACGGCTTCCCACGTCACGATGCATCCGCCGCCGTCGTCACTGGCGCCCGCGCCGACGTCCCACGAGTCGAGGTGGCCGCCCGCGACCACCACCTCGTTCGGCAGTTCCCGTCCCCGCCACTCGCCGACGACGTTGTAAGAGGGAGAGTCCGGGTCGAAATGTGCGTCCATCGTCAGGTGCACACGCGTGCGGACGCCGCGATCGGCAAGCCGCTGAAGACGGTCGGCGTCCTCGGCGGCGATGGCGGCGGCGGGAATCTTCGGCGCATCGGGCGCGTAGTTCAGCGCGCCGGTATGGGCCGTGCGCAGGCCCGTCGGCCCGACGGATCGCACGAGCGCCGCCACCGCGCCGAGTTTGCCGGCGCGTGACGGTCCGTCCGATCGGTACGGGCGCGTCTGGCCATAGTCCGTGAACGGCACGTTGAAGAGGACGATCTTGCCTTTGACATCCGCGGCGTGCTGGTCGAGGTCGTCGAAGCTCTTGACGATGAACACGTCGGCCTCGACGCCCGCCGGCGCCGTGCCCACCGAATTGCCCAGGCCGAGCAGCACGAGCGGCTGCCGGACGGGCAGCGTCAGGTCGAGACTCTCTTTGCCGCGCACCCACTTGGGCACCATCACGCGTTCCTTGCGCACGTTCTCGAGGCCGTCGGCCTTCATCGTCGCGACGGCCCAGTCGATGGCCTGTTCGAGGGTCTCTGACCCGGACAGCCGGTTGCCGAAGGTGTCGGTCAGCTCAGCTAGCCGCTTCCATGCGAAGTCGCTCGATTGCGACTGGGTGATGAGGCGCTCGGCGATGGGCCGGTAGTCGGCGAGCCAGGCGGGTGAAGCGGCCTGTGTGAGCGAAAGCGAGAGCAGCACGACGAGGGATCGGGTCATCATGTCAAAGCGCCATCCGGTGTCGTCCCGAGTGCAGGTGGTTCATCGTCTGCACGGTGACGAGAAGCGTGAAGTCGAGTTTCGTCCGGTCTTCAGGGTACTTCAGGCGCAGGTTCAACTCTTTGCAGCGCGTGATCATGTCTTCGATCACCTGATCGATCGTGTACTGATACGAGCCCGTCCACTCCGAGACGAGTCGCCGCACGTCGCGGCGCGCGGCGTGGATGAAGCGTGAGGCTTTTCGGTGCGGGCGGTCTTCGGGCGCGTCCGAGAACAGCCGTCGCAGATCGCGGTCGTAGAAGTTCGGGCGGTCGACGCCGTAGTGCGCACGCTTGCGCGCGTAATGCCGCCGCAGCGTCGTCTTGAGGTGCTCGAGCGGCTCGACCCGCCTGCGCGAGGCAACTCGCGGCGGGGCGGTGGCGATCTCCTGCATCAACGTGTCCATATACTCGATTTTTCGCAGCGCGGGCCAATCGCTGTACCGGACACGCCAGTCGCTGTCGGGTGTGAGCCACACGGCGAACGTCTCCGCGAAGTCTTCGTCAGGATGACTCTGCGCGTACCAGGAATCGAGGTGCAGGACGAAGCTCTTCGAGTACGGCTTCGGCAGATAAAAATCCGGGTAGGCCGTCGACGGCCGTCCGAAGAGCTGCACGCGACGCCGCCTCAGCCGCAGTTCGTACGCGTTGTCGAAGACGTGGCCGGCTTCGTGCCGGAGGATTTTCAGGCACGACTCCGGCGTGCCGCCTTCGACCTCGAGCATCTGCGCGTTCTCGAGGCGCATGAGGCGCGGGTGCGCGAGGTAGAACGGAATTGCGACGCCCGGCACGCCATCGGGTGTGAACCACTCGGACGAGAGCCAGTAGTGCGGGTGGAACGTCAGTCCGCGCCCCGACAGCTCGGCGCTGAGCTCCGCGAGACGAGGTTCGAGCCAGCTCCCCTCGATCGTGACGCCGAGGTCGCACAGACGAACGTCGAGAAGGGCCTCGTCGTTGAGGTCGGGCCAGTCCGGCCTGATGACCGGATGCGAACGGGGAGAGGTCGGCGGCATCTGGAGCGACTGCGGCTCGCGCGGAATCGCTTATGATATGGCCCCAATCGGCAAGGAACAACTTGCGCGCAATTCGCACCGCCTTCCTGGAGGTTCCATGCACGCGATCCGTCCCTTGGTGGCAGGCATGGCTTTGACGCTCACGGTTTCGGCCGCGGCGTTCGCGCAGCAAACGCAGTCCACGCCAGCCAAGAAGCCCGATCCGCAGCAGCCACCCCAGGGGCAAACGCAGGGCCAAACTCAGAGTCAGGATCCGGGCTACAAGGAAACCGTGGTCGTCTCGGCGTCCAAGACCGAACAGCAACTCATCAACGCGCCGGCGACGATGACCGTGATTGGCGAGCGGGAGCTGGCGGTCTCGCCGTCGAACAACTACGGCGACATCCTGCGGATGGTGCCCGGCGTCAACGTGGCGCAGCTTTCGGCCCGCGACGTGAACATCACGAGCCGGGGGGCCACGAGCTCGCTCGCGACGTCGGAGCTCGCCGTGCTCGACGGTCGCAGTCTCTACCAGGATTTCTTCGGGTTCGTCATGTGGGATTTCATGCCGGTCAACACGAACGAGATCAAGCGGATCGAGGTGATCCGCGGCCCGGCCTCGGCGGTGTGGGGCGCGAACGCGCTCGCCGGCGTGATCAACGTCATCACGAAGTCGCCGCGCGAAATGCAAGGTGCGACCTTCACGATCGGCGCGGGCACCTTCGGCCGGAGCTTCGACGACAACGGCGCGTCGAACGGCTCGCTCTTTTCGATCAACGGGACGTTCGCCGCGGCGGTGAACGATCGCTGGGCCTACAAGATTTCGGCGGGCGACTACACGTCCGACCCGTACGGCCGGCCGACGGGGCCCGTGCCCAACGGCCGGAACGTGCCCTATCCGCCTTATCAGAACGCCGGCACGACTCAACCCAAGTTCGACGCGCGCGTGGACTACGACGCGGCCGACGGTGCCAAGGTGACGATGTCAGGCGGCGTGGCCGGCACGTCCGGCATCATGCAGTCAGGCATCGGGCCGTTCGATATCGACAGTGGCTCGTACCAGAGCTACGGCCAGGTCGATTACACGAAGAAGGCGTTCAAGCTGCAGGCGTTCCTGAATGTGCTGCACGGCAATGCCGATCAGCTGCTGACGACCGACGCGCAGGGGCGGCCTATCACGTTCAAGTTCGACACCAACACGTTCGACGTCGAGGTCGGCAACGTCTCGACGATCGGCACGCACCACGCGTTGACCTACGGCGGTAATCTTCGGCACAACAGCTTCGACCTGTCGATCGCGCCCAATGCCGACAACCGGACCGAGGGTGGCGCGTATCTCCAGGACGAAGTCTTCCTGAATAACGCGTTCCGTCTGGCGATTGGCGCGCGCCTCGACAAGTTCTCGTCGATTAGCGGCGCCGTGTTCTCGCCGCGTGTCGCGCTCGTCATGCACGCCAACGCCGACAACACCTTCCGGATCTCGTACAACCGCGCATATCGCGCGCCCTCGGCGATCAACAACTTCCTCGACGTTCAGATTTCGAAGCCGATCCCGCTCTCGCTCATCAACCCGGCCTACGGATCGGCCGTGTACCTGCTGCCCATTCAAGCCAGCGGCAACCCGGGCCTGCAGGAAGAGACGCTCGACGCATTCGAGCTCGGGTACACGGGGACGGTGCGTGACCGCGCGCTGATCTCCGCCGCGTACTACTACAACCGGCTGACGAACGAGATCCTCTTCACCCAGGTCGCCACGTACGGGCCGGTCGCGCCCCCAGGTTTCCCAGGTCTCGGTCCGATTCCGGGCCCGCTCGTCTGGGCTGGCGTCTATCAGGCCGGCGTGCGCTTTCCCTCGGAATTTTCGTACGACAACTTCGGGCGCGAAACGAACCAGGGACTCGAGCTCGGCATCCAGGGACAGATCACGCCGGCGATAAATGCCTTCGTCAACTATTCGTACCAGGCCGACCCGAACGTGAATTTCGATCCCACCGAGACGAACCATCCGCCCAAGAATCGCTTCAACCTCGGTCTCGGTATCGACAACGCCCACGGGTTCGGCAACGTGACGATCAATTACGTCGGCAGCGCGTTCTGGCAGGATGTGCTCGATGCCGACTACCACGGGCCGACCGACGCCTATACGATGGTCAACCTGTCGGCCGGCCTCAAACTGCACGCCGGACTCCTCACGCCCGTTCTGAAGATCACGAACCTGTTCGACCAGCAGGTCCAGCAGCACGTCTTCGGCGACGTCATCCGCCGCGCCGTGGTGGTCGAGCTGCGCGTGCAGGCGCCGAAATAGCCATCCCGCCAGCGACCTCCTCCAACGGGTGATGACCCGCTGGGCAGGCGCCGTGTATCCTTGAAGAGTCGGCCTCGCCCCTGGCCGTACCTCACATGCCTGATCTCCCGAAGAAAAAGAAGATTCGCTGGTCGGCCGCGTGGACCGAAGCGCGCGAGCTGATCCTCGCGCGCCGGTGGCGTCTTGCGTTCGGCCTGCTGCTGATGCTCATCAACACGGGCGCGGGCCTCGTGCTTCCGACCCTGTCGAAGTACCTCGTCGACGACGTCGTCGGCAAAGGGCATATCGAGCTGCTGAGCAAGCTGGCGTGGATCGCCGCCGGCGCCACCCTGGTCCAGGCGGCATCGTCGTTTGGCCTGTCGCAGATTCTCGGGGTCGCGGCGCAGAAAGCGATCACCGACATGCGGCGGCGCGTCGAAGAGCACGTCATGCGGCTGCCCGTACGGTTCTTCGACACGACGCAGACCGGCGTCCTGATTTCCCGCGTGATGAACGATGCCGACGGCATTCGCAATCTCGTCGGCACCGGCCTGGTGCAGCTCACCGGCAGCATCGTCACCGCCGTGGTTGCTCTCGCGGTGCTGATCTCGCTGAACTGGCGCCTCACGCTCGCGATCGTTGTCGTGCTGGCGGCGTTCGGCGGCGCGATGAGCTATGCCTTCAAGACCCTGCGGCCGTTGTTTCGCGAGCGCGGCAAGCTGACGGCCGATCTCACGGGGCGGCTCAACCAGGCGCTCGGCGGCGTGCGCGTCGTCAAGACCTACACGGCCGAGCGGCGCGAAGACCTCGTGTTCACGAAGGGCGCCCACAAGCTGTTCCGCAACATCGCCCAGTCGATGACGGGCGTGTCGGCGACCACGTCGTTTTCGAGCGTCATTGTCGGCGCGATTTCGATCGTGATTCTGCTCGTCGGGGGCCGCGATCTCGTCAACGGCGCGATGACGCTGGGCGAGCTGTTCCAGTACATGTTCTTCACGGCGCTCCTGGCGATGCCGATCGTGCAAATCGCGTCGATCGGCACGCAAATCACCGAGGCGTTCGCCGGCCTGGACCGCATCCACGAAATTCTGAGCACCGCGCGCGAGGACGCCCACGACGCGTCGCGCGTCGCCCTCAGCGATCTTCGCGGTGACATCGAGTTCGACGACGTGACGTTCGAGTACAACCCGGGGATGCCGGTGCTCAAACACGTCTCGTTCAAGGCGCCGGCGGGTACGACCACTGCGCTCGTAGGGTCGTCCGGATCGGGTAAGAGCACTCTGATCAGCCTCGTGATGGCGTTCAACCGTCCGTTGTCGGGCGTGCTGCGCGTCGACGGCCGCAATCTCGAGGACCTGCGTCTGATCGAGTACCGGCAGCACCTCGGCGTCGTCCTGCAGGACAACTTCCTGTTCGACGGCACGGTCGGCGAGAATATCGCGTACGGCACGCCGCACGCGACGCGCGCGGACATCGAGCGCGTCAGCAAGATCGCGCACGCCGACGAGTTCATCGAGGGCTTCGATCACAAATACGACACGGTGGTGGGGGAGCGCGGCGTCCGGCTGTCGGGCGGGCAACGTCAGCGCGTCGCCATTGCGCGCGCGATTCTCGCGAATCCGCGGGTCCTGCTTCTGGACGAGGCGACGTCGAGCCTCGACAGCGAGAGCGAAGCGCTGATCCAGGACGGGCTGCGAGCGCTGCGCCGCGGCCGCACGACCTTCGTCATCGCGCACCGGTTGTCCACGATCCGGAGCGCCGATCAGATCCTCGTGCTCGAGAACGGCGAGATCGTCGAACGCGGCACGCACGAGCAGCTGCTCGCGCTCAATGGGCGGTACCGCCAGCTCTACGACAAGCAGTACAACTTCGAGCAGGATCGCTTCATCAATCCTGGCGAAGACTTCACGCCCGAGCCGCCCAGTCCCGCCGTGCCCGCGCGCCAGCCGGCCGGATCGCGGGCCGACTGAACCGCCCGGACCCGAGTCACACGAGTCGATCTCCGTCCCGACTCGTCCGGCGATGCGACCCCGCTGCATGTAGAATCCGCGCGGAGACTCACACACATGGGGGAAGCTCCGGGGATCATCCTGCTGGTCGCACTCGGTGTGTTCGTGCTCGTCGTGAGCCCGATCATGACGCTGGTGTCGTGGATGAAAATCCGCGAGCTCGAGCGCCGAGTCAGCGAGCTGGCCCGGCGGGGCGTTGGCACGGAGCCGGGCCTCGTGGCCACGCCGGCGCCGGCCGTACCTCCGCCGCCAGTCGCGGCTCCCGCGACGCCCACAGTCGTGGCACCTCCGCCAGTTTCGACGCCGACGCCGATCGCCGGGCCGTCGGCTGTGACAGCAGTCGTTCCCGCGGACACTGCGCCGCCTGCTGCGGCCGGTTCGGCCGCGCCGCCTCGACCGCCGCGCACCGGTGCCGATCTCGAGGGCATGATCGCCGGCCGCTGGCTCAATCGCGTCGGCTTGCTCGCGGTCACGGTTGGCGTCGCGCTCTTCCTCAAAGCCGCGATCGACAACGACTGGATCGGCCCGGCCGGCCAGATCGCCGTCGGCCTGCTGCTCGGCGCCGGACTGATTGCGTCGACGGGCTGGTTTCTCAAACGCGGCTATCACTACTTCGCTGACGGCATCACGGGGCTTGGCGCGGCCGTGTTGTACCTCTCGCTCTGGGCGGCGTCGAGCTACTACCAGCTGATTCCGCCCACCGCGGCCTTCGTCGCGATGACCGCCGTGACGGCCGCGATGGTCATCATCGCGCTCGGCCGCAACTCGCAGCGTGTCGCGGCGCTCGCGCTGGCCGGCGGTTTCGTGACGCCCGCGCTGGTGTCGACGGGCGCCGATGCCCAGGTTGCGCTTTTCTCGTACCTCGGCGTGCAGAACGCCGTGCTGCTCGTCGTCGCGCACCAGCGCGAGTGGCGCCTGCTCGAAATTCCCGCGTTCCTTTTCACGCAGTTGTATTTCTGGATCTGGTACGACGGCTACTACCGCGGTCCGCTGATGACGCGCACGGCATTGTTTGCCGCGCTGTTCTACGCGGAGTTCGCGATCCTGCCCGTCATTCGCAGCCGCCGGCATGGCGCGTTCCGCATGGAGCATGGCGTGCTTTTGCTCCTCAACGTGACGGCGTTTCTCGTGGCTCTGCAGGCGATGATGTGGCCCGACCATCGCTGGCTGCTCACGATCTCCACGCTCGCTCTGGCGGCGTTCCATCTCGTCGTCGCGCGCGCGGTCCCGGACGACCGGCCGCTGCCGCGACTGATCATCGGAGGATTGGCGCTGACGCTCGTGACGGTCGCGATCCCGATGCGCCTGTCCGATCAATGGACATCGATCGCCTGGGCGGTCGAAGCGGCCGTCCTGATGTGGGTCGGTTTCCGGGTCGGCATCTGGCAGGTCCGAACGGCGTCGTTCGTGCTGTTCGCGATCGTCGGCCTGCTGTTCATGATCTGGCCACCCGACCTCGAGCTCTCGCTCTGGAATGCGCGATTCGCGGTGACACTCGCCACCGCGGCGAGCGCATTCGCCGCGCTCGCGTTCGCACGCGCCAATGCCGCGGCAGTCGCCGACGGCGAACGGCCGGCTTTCGGCGTGCTTGCCGTCGCCGCGAACGTCGTGCTGGTCCTCGGTATCACCGAGGAAATCGGCATGCTGTATCTGCGCCAGCCGGACGTGTCGCCGACCGAAGACACGCTGCACGCGCAGGGGCTGGCGGTGTCGGTATTCTGGACGCTTTATGCGAGCGGGCTCGTCGCCCTCGGCGTCCGTTCGCGCAGTGCGCTGCTGCGCTGGCAGGGGCTCGCGCTCTTCGGTGTCACGACGATCAAGGTCTTCTTCTACGACCTCGCGGATCTCGCCGGTATCTATCGCATTCTCTCCGCGATCGCGCTCGGCGTCGTCCTGCTGATCGTGTCCTTCGTCTACCAACGGAAGCTCTCGGCCGGGCATCGGGAGGAAGGCGCATGAGGCCGCGACGCGTCGTCTCCGCGGCCACAGTGATCCTCGTTGCGATTGCGACGATGGCGCAGTTGCCGGTGGCGTGGAAGAACTGGCGGTACTCGGCGTCAATCGACGCCGGCACGGTGGAGGGCGCGCGATACATCAGCGTCGTGGTTCCGGCCACGGTCGTGGCCCACGCCACGCAAGGTTTGAAGGACCTGCGCGTGATCGACGGTCAGGGCCGCGAGGTCCCGTATGCCCTGAGCGCTCGTCTGGGCGGTCGCGCCACCGATCGCCGCGACGCTCGCCTGCTCGAGCCTTCCGTCGTCGCCGGGCAGTACTCGCAGGCGATCTTCGATCTTGGCGCGTCGCCGCGCGTGCACAACGTCGTGACGCTCGGTTTGGCCGGTACCGACGATGTCCTCACGTGGGTCGAGGTCGCCGTAAGTGACGACCACGAACACTGGCGCGTCGTGCGCAATCGCGCGCCGATCTACAGGCTGCAGCAGGCCGGACTTGACGATCACACGACGGTCACGTACCCGGAGAGCGTGACGCGCTACTTGCGCGTGCGCATTCTTGATGGCTCGCGGCCGTACACGATCGAGCGCGGTACTGTCGTCCACGAGGTCGTGACGGAGGCGGAGCGTGTCCCCGCCGGTGCGACGCTCACCGCCGGGTCTGGTCCCACCGAGTCCAGCCTGTGGACCGCCACGACCGCGGCCGTGCCGATGTCCGAGGTGCGCTTCGAGACGTCGCAGGCGTCGTTCTACCGGCCGGTCAGCGTCGAAGTCAGCGTCGATGGATCGACGTGGGTCCACGCGGGATCGGGCGAGATCTATCGCACCGTCGAGGCCGGGCAGAAGCGTGAACAGCTCTCGGTCAGCTTTCAGGAGCAGGCAGCGATCCACTGGCGCGTGACCGTGCACAACCGGAATGACGCGCCGCTCGGTGACCTGCACGCGGCGTTCTACATGACGCCGCGCCACCTCATCGTCCGCCAGGAGCCCAGCCAGGAGTATCGCCTCCTCTACGGCAACGCGCGCGTGCAGGCGCCGCAATACGACATGGCGCGACTGGTCGATCCGGAGGTCGTTGCAGCCGCCATTCCCGTGACGGTCGGAGCGGAGCTCGCGAATGCCGGCTACGCGGACCCCGCGCCCTGGACCGAGCGTCATCCTGAAGTCATGTGGCTGGCGCTCGGGTTGGCGGTCGTGGTCCTGGGCGGACTGGCCGTCCGGACGATGAGAAGGTGAGAAGGGCAGAGGGCAAAGTGAGCGCGCGAGTATTAGAAGTTTCCCGGCGCATCTGTCATGATGTGACGTTCAGGGTCACGCGCCCGGCGGCAACCAGCGCGGCACTTCAACTTCTAACTTCTGGCTTCTAACTTCTAACTTCCGACTTTCTCATGTCGCAGTTCATCTACACCATGAAGGGTCTGGGCAAGATTTATCCGCCCGACTCGGTCGTCTTTCAGGACATCTACCTCTCATTTCTGTACGGCGCGAAGATCGGCGTGATCGGCGCCAACGGATCCGGCAAGTCCACGCTGCTCAAAATCATGGCGGGACTCGACCACGAGATTCAGGGCGAGGCCACGCTCTCGTCGGGATTTACGGTCGGGTACCTTCCTCAGGAACCGCAGCTCGACGAGACGAAGAACGTGCTCGGCAATGTCGAGGAGGGCGTCGCGAAAACGCGCGCGCTCCTGACGCGTTTCGACGAGATCAATGCGAAGTTCGGCGAAGAGCTCTCGCCCGAGCAGATGGACAAAGTGCTCGAGGAACAAGCCCGCGTGCAAGACGCGATTGAAGCCGCCGGCGCCTGGGATCTCGACTCGAAGCTCGAGCACGCGATGGATGCACTGCGCCTGCCGGCACCCGACGCCGACGTCACCAAGCTCTCGGGTGGGGAACGGCGCCGCGTCGCGTTGTGCCGGTTGCTGCTGCAGTCACCCGATCTGCTGTTGCTCGACGAGCCGACGAACCACCTCGACGCCGAATCCGTCGGCTGGCTCGAGCTGTTCCTTCAGGAATACAAGGGCACGGTCGTGGCCATTACCCACGATCGTTATTTTCTCGACAACGTCGCCGGCTGGATCCTCGAGCTCGACCGCACGAAAGCGTATCCGTGGGAAGGCAACTACACGGGCTGGCTCGAGCAGAAGCAGCAGCGGCTGATCGTTGAAGAGAAGCAGGAAACGAAGCGGCAACGCACGCTTGCGCACGAGCTCGACTGGATCCGGATGTCGCCGCGCGCGCGACAGGCCAAGGGCAAGGCGCGCTTGAATGCGTACGAACAGCTCCTGAGCCAGGACACGGCCGACAAGATCGATCGCGTCGAGATTTACATCCCGCCCGGTCCGCGGCTCGGCGACGTCGTCGTCGAGTCTCGTGACGTACGCAAGGGGTACGGCGACCTGTTGTTGATGGAGAACATGACCTTCACGCTGCCGCGCGGCGGTATCGTGGGCGTGATTGGTCCGAACGGCGCTGGAAAGACCACGTTGTTCAGGATGCTGGTCGGATCGGAAGGGCCGGACGCCGGCGTGCTCCGGGTGGGCGAGACGGTGACGATTGGCTACGTCGACCAGTCGCGCGACTCGCTCGCGGCGGACAAGACGGTCTGGGAGGAGATCTCGGGCGGCGAGGATGAGCTCGTGCTCGGCAAGAAGACGATCAACTCGCGCGCGTACGTGTCCTGGTTCAACTTTCGCGGACGGGATCAACAGCAGAAGGTCGGCACCCTCTCGGGAGGCCAGCGCAACCGCGTCCATCTCGCGAAGCTGCTGCAGCGCGGCTGCAATCTGCTGCTGCTCGACGAACCGACCAACGACCTCGACGTCGACACGCTGCGGGCGCTCGAGGAGGCATTGCTCGATTTCGCGGGCTGCGCGGTCGTGATTTCGCACGACCGCTGGTTTCTCGACCGGATCGCGACCCATATCCTGGCATTTGAGGGCGACAGCCACGTCGAATGGTTCGCCGGCAACTTCCAGGATTACGAGGCGGACAAGAAACGGCGCCTCGGCGCGGATGCGGACCAGCCGCATCGCATCAAGTTCCGCAAGCTCACGCGATAGCCCCATCAACTCTCGGGCGTCGTTGACGTGAATTCGTCGAATTTCTGCTATCGTTAGCGCGTTTTGGAGGCATGGAAATGGTGAATTCCCGACGAGCCCTGATCATCCTGGCCGGCCTGGTCGCCGTCGGCGCCGCGACGACGATGGCGCCGCGAGCGCAGACGGCGCAGACGCCCGCGCGTCCGGCCGCACAGACGCCGGCGCGCCCCGCCGCCGCCACCGCGGGGCACGTGACGAGCCCGAAGGAAGAGTGGGGCCACAACGTCGGCGATGACTACTTCCTGGCGGATTACCAGCAGGTGATCACCTACTGGCACAAGCTCGAGAAGGAGTCGAACCGGATCCACGTCAAGGAGATCGGCAAGACGTCCGAGGGGCGGCCGCAGCTGATGGCGATTGTGACGTCGCCGGCCAACTACGCGAAGATCGATCGCTACCGGCAAATCTCCTCGCAGCTTTCGAACGCCGAGGGCCTGACCGACGCGCAGGCGCAGGCGCTTGCGAAAGAAGGCAAAGCCGTGGTCTGGATCGACGGCGGTCTGCACGCGAGCGAAGTGCTCGGCGCGCAGCAGCTGATCGAGTGGGTTTACCAGATGACGACGCGCACGGACGAGGAAACGATGCGGTTCCTCGACGACGTGATCATCCTGAACACGTTTGCGAACCCGGACGGCATGGACCTCATCTCGGACGGGTACATGAAGTACGGCACGGGCAGCGGCGGGTCGTGGAAGCTCTGGAATCACTACGCGGGCCACGACGACAACCGCGATTCGTACATGAACGCGCTCGACGAGACCACGAACGTCAGCAAGGTGATGTTCCGTGAGTGGTATCCGCAAATCATGTACAACCATCACCAGACCGGGCCGAACGGCGCGGTGATGTTCGCGCCGCCGTTCCGCGATCCCTTCAACTACAACTTTCATCCCGGCATTCCGGCGGCCATGGACATGGTCGGCGCCGCCATCGCGACGCGCTCGATCGAAGAGAAGATGCCGGGCGTCGTCAACCGCGACGGCCAGAACTACTCGACATGGTGGAACGGCGGGTTCCGCACCGTCGCGTACTTCCACAACCAGCTCGGCATCCTGACCGAGACGATCGGCAACCCCACGCCGATGCAGAACACGCCGCCGCTCACGACGCGGTTCGCTCATCGGCAACATGAGCAACTGGTATCCGATCACGCCGCAGGACGTGTGGCACTTCCGGCAGCTCGATTGACTACTCGATCACGGCGAACCGCGCCGTCATCGATTTCGCGTCGAGGTACCGCGAGACGTTCCTCTATCGCATCTACGAGATGGGACGCGACGAGATCAAGTTCGGCAGCGAAGATCACTGGACATTCACGCCGCACAAGTCGGCGCGCATCGAGACGGCGGCGTGCGGGACCTCGACGATTCCGACGGTCGCGGCGCAGCCGGGCACGGCCGCGGCAACGGCGGGCCGCGGAGCCGGCCGCGGGGCAGGCGGTGGCGGTGGCGGTGGACGAGGCGGCGGCACGTGCCCGCAGCTCTACACGGCGCTCACCGCGAAGGAGCAGCGCGATCCGCGCGGCTTCATCATCCCGTCCGACCAGCCGGATTTCGGCTCGGCGATTCGTTTCGTCAACGCGCTCATCAAGTCCGGCATCACGATTCAGCGCGCGACGGCGTCGTTCACCGTGAACGGCAAGACGTATCCCGCCAACTCGCTCGTCGTCAAGACCGCGCAGGCGTTCCGCCCGCACGTGATGGACATGTTCGAACCGCAGGATCACCCGGATGACATCCCGTATCCGGGCGCGCCGCCGACGCCGCCGTACGACAGCGCGGGCTGGACGCTCGCGTTCCAGATGGGCGTCAAGTTCGATCGGGTGCTGGATGACTTCACGGTCCGTTCCAGAAGCTGACCGATTTCGCGAAGGCACCGGCCGGGACGATCAAGGCCGCGCAGGGGACGGCCGCCGGCTACTACTTCACCCACCAGGCCAACGACAGCTTCATCGTCGTCAACCGTCTGCTCGCGGCCAATGAAGACGTGACGTGGCTGCAGGACGGTCCGTTCGGGACCGGCACGTTCTACGTCGCGGCGAAGCCGACGACCCGCGCGATTCTCGAGAAAGCGGCGACGGATTTCGGCCTGAACTTTGAGGCGGCCGCGAGCGCGCCGACCGGCGGCTCCAAGCTGCGCAAGCTCCGGATCGGCCTCGTGGACAACTACGGCGGCGCAATGCCCGTCGGCTGGACGCGGCTGGTGTTCAAGAACTTCGAGTTCCCGTTCGTCGAGGACAGCGAGAACGACGTGTTCGGCCCGGACATCAACGCGGGCAACCTCCACGCGAAGTACGACGTGCTGGTATTCAACGGCGATCGGACTCGGTGCAGGCGGCGGCCGCGGCGGTCGTGGCGGCGGTGGTGGCGCAGGTGAAGCGCCGGCTCCAGGCGCTGCGGCGGGTGGCGCGGCGGCGGGTGGCGCGGCGGGCGGTGGCGCCGCTGGCGGTGCCGGTGCGCCGGCTGGCGGACGTGGCGGTGGTCGTGGTGGCGGAGGCGGCGATGCCGCACCGGCGCAGGGCGACGACCGTAAGCGTCCGTTCACCGCGATGCCGGAGATGTACGCGAAGCGCCAGGGCGGCATCAATGCCCAGGGCGTTGCGGCGATCGAGCAGTTCGTCCAGGACGGCGGCACGATCATCTGCATCGGCCAGGCCGCCGGTCAGGCGATCTCGCAGTTCAAGCTGCCGCTCGCGAGCCAGACGGATCTGCCGCGCACGGACTTTTACGTGCCGGGATCGGTGCTGCAGGTGAGCGTCGATCAGAAGAATCCGCTCGCGCACGGCATGCCCGATAAGGTCGACATCTTCTTCGATCAGGGCGAGGGCAACGCGGCCTGGAAAGTGAGTGGCGACACGGCCGCGACGAACCTGCACAGCGTGGCGTGGTTCGCTGACGCGCATCCGCTTCGCAGCGGGTGGGCATGGGGCGAAGCGGCGCTCGACAAGGGCGTCGAAATTGCCGAAGCCACCGTCGGCAAGGGCCGCGTGGTCGTCTTCGGAAACGCGCTGCTGTTCCGGTCGCAGCCGCATGGCAACTACAAGTTCTTCTTCAACGCCCTGTATCTCTCGGTCGCGCCAGACATGAAGGCGGGACACTGAGAATTGAAAATTGATGATTGGGAATTGAAGATTGAATTGTCGAATTGAGAATTTCGGATCAAGCTGCACGCTGAGGATTGAGCAACATGCCAACCGGGCGACGCGATGATTCAGCGCATGAATCGTTCGTCGCCCGGTTCGCTCTTCATGCCTTGATCGACTCCGTAATTCCACCCATCGGCCTCCTGCCGGTGTCTAACCGATGGTGATGACCCCCCGTCGCGCGGCCGTTGGCTCGATCGTCGCGACGGGCGTGCTCTACGGCGCCTTCTGGGCGTACCAGCAATTCACCAGCCCGGCGTGGTCCGCCCTCTGGCCTGAAAGCCTGGCCAAAGCGGTGTTGTGGATCGTCCCGGCGCTGCTCCTGGCCTCGGCGTTCTGGAAACTGTCGCCCGCCGGCGCCCTTCGGGAACTCGGTCTGGGTTCCAATCCGCTCGTCGGCTACGCGTTCGGTATGTGCGCGGCGCTGCCGTCGCTCGTGACGTCGGCTCACTTCGGGCCGGCCGCCGTGGCGCCGTCTGTTCTCGCGGGCCTGGCGCTCGTGTCGCCGATCGCCGAAGAAGTGCTGTTTCGCGGTTGGATGTTCCGTCAGCTCACGCGCCGTGCCGACTGGCCGCTCGGGTGGGCCGTGGCCGCGAGCGCCCTCGTCTTCGGTCTAGCGCATGTTGCGAGTTGGGTCGGATTCGCGAACGGGCAGTGGTTCTACCCGCCCATCGTGCATCTTGGGTGGGCGTCCTCCGCGCCGTGGCTGAGCGAGGTTGGCTCGAAGGCGCTCGGCGGGCTCCTGTTCGCGTGGCTGGTATACCGCTGGGACAGTGTGTGGCCGGCGATCGGCCTGCACTCGGCGTTCAATTGGTCATGGCCGCCGGTCGGAGCGAACGGCGTGACTCTGTCCGCGGCGGTCGACGCGCGGCTCGCATCTGTCGCCGTGGCCATCGTGCTGACGTGGTGGTTTACGCGCGAGCCATCCCTCGCCAGCAAACGAGCCGGGCCCGGCGCGCGCGCTCACCAGGCCCGGGTCTCGGTCTCCTAGTGCCCGCCGCGGCCGCCCGGGAGCGGCGGCATCTGATCTTTCGTGAAGCGCGGCATCACCTCGTCACGCATCGCGATGTGATACACGATCGACGCCGTGATGATCGCGTTCTTCTTCACGTCATCAGGCAGGATGCGTTCGTAGTCGTCGAGAATCGTGTGGTGCGTGAAGGTGCCGTACTCGATGCCGTCCTGTCCGCCACCGATGCCGGGCAGCCCGGCGTGGTTGAACGACGTGCTGTCGGTGCCGCCGGTCATGCGTGAGTTGCCGGCAGTGGCGCCGTAGGCGCCGAGGTCCTCGAACGGCTTGATGAACTGCGCGAGGATCTTCGCGCCCTCGGGCGGTCCGAAGATACCGGCGCCGCGGACACGGCCGGTCCCGCTGTCGATGTTCCAGTAGGCATCAAGTTTCGAAAAGGCAGGCTGCTTCGGGGTTTCGAACGTGCCGAAGTGTTCAGCGACGTACGCGAGCGATCCCAACAGTCCCTCCTCCTCGCCGCCCCAGAGCGCCACGCGAATCGTCCGGCGGGGCTTCGCGCCGACCGCCTGCAGGATGCGCACGGCCTCCATCATGATCGCGCAGCCGATCGCGTTGTCGGTCGCGCCGGTCGCGCTGTGCCACGAATCGAGGTGACCGCCGAGCATGACGACCTCGTCGGCCTTGTCGGTTCCCACGATTTCCGCGACGGCGTTGTAGGACGTCTTGCCCTCCGGATACACGTGATTGACGATGTTGAACTGGAGCGTGACCGGCGTGCCGTCGTGCAGCACGCGCGCAATCCGCCCGTAATCTTCGTTGCGCAGGAGGACGCCGGGCAGGTTCTTGCTCGAGTCGTAACCGTTGCCCGCCTGCATGCGGACAACGCCGAGGCGCTCGCGGGCATCGGTGACCCTAACGGCCGCGCCGTTCTTCATGAGGAAATCGTTGACCTGTGCGTTGACCTGCTGTGCCGTCAGACGCGCGGGTGTGGAGGCCGCCGGCGCGCCGCCTGGCCCCGCCGGGGCGCCGCCACGATTGCCGCGGCCGGCAGCCGGCGGCGCGTTCGGATCCGGGTTGTACTGCGCGCGCGCCTGCGCGTCGTCGCGCCGCTTGGTGTTCTCGGTCTCGACGAAGTCCGGTACGCACGGCGCACCGACGAGCACGATCGCGTCCTTCACCTTGGACGCCATTTGCGCGAAGTAGGTGTCGAGATCGGCTTGCGTGGGCCCGGGCGGCGGGGGCGGGCCGGCTGTTGCGCCGCGCCCGCCCGCGGTGCACGACGCGTTCGGATCGAACGTCGAGGGTCCGCCGGTCGGCGCGATGAGGTTGACGGCCGTGGCGGTGACGACGCCCTTAGTCGACGGCGTCCATCCCTGCACCGCGAACTGCAGATTCGCCTTGTAGGGCGCGACGACGTTGCCGTACGCGCTTTCGTTGAGCCACCCCTCGTGTCCCCAGTTCCACGGCTCGAGCTTGCCGTTTTTCATGCCCCACGATTCCATTTCCTTCACCGCCCACTTCCCGGCGTTCTCGTGGTTGGGCGACCCGGTGAGGCGCGGTCCGTAGACGTCGGTTAGCACGTGCTCGATGCGCATGATCTGCGAGCGATCCATGCCTTCGGCACGAATCTTCGCGTTCATCGCGGCATCGACTTTTTCCGGCGACTGGGCCGTGACGCTGACGGCGACGAGGCCGGTGGCGAGCAGAGGCGCGAACATCTTGCGCAACATCGGATCACTCCTTGTGAAAATGGCTGAGCGGCGAAATGATACATGACAACCGCCGTGTGGACCTATCCGCCGGAGTTCCTGGCCGCCCTCGGCGATCTCGGCCTCGCGCCGTCCAACACCACGCCACCGGCGCTCGTGCGTGACGCGCTGAACGATCTCTACCGCTACGAACTGCGCCGGATGCGGGACGTCCTGCGCGCCGGCGGCGTTGGCAAGCCGGAGTACCTCGAGCAGGTCGTCGCGCTTCGAAAGAAATACTGGCTGCTCACACTGCCGCTCGCCGGGTGGGATCGTATTTGTTCGCAGGCCCGGTGACAGCCGGCCGGGTTCGAACGACCGCGCGCCGACCTGCGTATAGATCGGATTGACGCCCGGGTCCCGACCTGACAACGTAGGCCCGGCACGGGTTTTCCAGAGGAGCGCCATCGATGGGACTCACAGACTTCATTCGCAGCCAGTTCATCGACATCATCGAGTGGACCGATGACTCGCGCGACACGCTCTCGTTCCGGTTTCCCGACGAGGACAAGGAAATCAAGCGCGGCGCGCAGCTCATCGTGCGCGAGTCGCAGATGGTGCAGTTCGTCTATCTCGGCGAATTCGGCGACGCGTTCGGTCCGGGCAAGCACACGCTGACGACCGACAACATCCCCATCCTCACGAAGCTCAAGAGCTGGAAGTACGGCTTCGAGTCCCCGTTCAAGGCCGACGTGTACTTCGTCGTCACGCGCCTGTTCACGGGCAACAAGTGGGGCACGTCGAATCCGGTGATGGTCCGCGACCAGGATTTCGGGATCGTGCGGCTGCGGGCGTTCGGGACGTACGACTTCCGTATCGTCGACGTGCCGAAGTTCCTGAAGGAAGTCGCCGGCACGGACAATCATTTCCGCCTCGACGAATTCGCCGACGTCATGCGCTCGCGCATCGTCAGCGTCTTCAGCGAGGCGCTGGCTTCGAGCAAAGTGCCGGTGCTGGACGTCGCCACGCGCTACAGCGAGCTGGGCGCGGCGCTGCTGCCGCTCATCAATCCGGCAATCAAGGACAAATACGGTCTCGAGATGGCGACGTTCGTCCTCGAGAACGTGTCGGTGCCGGCCGAGGTCGAAGCGGCCATCGACAAGCGTTCGAGCATGGCCGCAGTCGGCAACCTCAACGACTACGTGAAGTACCAGATGGCGCAGGGCTTCGAGAAAGGCGGTCCGGGTGTGGGCGGCGTCGGCGCGGAAATGGCCGTCGGCATGGCCATGGCGCAGCAGATGATGAACCAGCCGGGCGGTATCACCGGCCAGACGACGCCGCCGGCGGGCGGCGCGCCGGTGACGGCCGGGGTCGCGCCAGCCGGGCTGCCCGAGACGATGGGCCCGGCTGATGCGGCGAAGCTGCTCGGCGTGGCCGAGAGCGACGTCGTCGCAAGCCTCGAAGCGGGAGATCTGAAAGGCAAGAAAATC
The DNA here is from genome assembly GCA_963704575.1 of uncultured Acidobacteriota bacterium. Taxonomy (GTDB): domain Bacteria; phylum Acidobacteriota; class Vicinamibacteria; order Vicinamibacterales; family SCN-69-37; genus DATEGZ01. The sequence continues at coordinate 443,270 of OY969918.1, forward strand.
GGCACGCAGTGGCGGATCACGAAATCCGCGATTGCCGACTTTCTCAAGTAGGCGGTCACTGTGAGCGACGCGCCTTCTCCCGGATCCGCGGCGCCGGGCGAGGTCTCGGCGACCGCGCAGGACAAGTTTCATTGTCCCGCGTGCGGCGGCGAGGCCGTGTGGACGCCGGCCAAGCAGGCGCTCGTCTGCCCGTTCTGCGGAACGGTGTCCCCGGCGACCCTCGAAGTTCGCGGCTCGACGACCGTGATCGTCGAACACGATCTCGCCGCGGCGTTGCGCAGCGTGCCCGATTCGGCGCGCGGATGGCAGGCGCAGAAGATCTCGGTGCAATGCCAGAGCTGCCGCGCGATCTCGGTGTTCGATCCGGATCACGTCGCGAAGCGCTGCGACTTTTGCGGATCAACGGCGCTCGTTCCGTACGAACAGACGAAGGACGTGTTCCGTCCCGAGTCGCTCATGCCGTTTCGCATCTCCGAACCGCAGGCGCGCGACGCGATTCGCGCGTGGTACGGCCGCCAGTGGTTCGCCCCGAACCGGTTCAGCGCGAAAGCGCTGACCGATACGGTCAAGGGCATCTACCTGCCGTACTGGACATTCGACGCGAATGTCGATGCGGCGTGGACCGCCGACGCCGGCCACTACTACTACGTGCGCCAGGGCAATCAGCAGGTCCAGCAGGTGCGATGGACGCCGGCGTCGGGCGCACTCTCGCACTTCTTCGACGACGAGCTCGTCTGCGCGTCGCGCGGGATGAACGCGGCGATGCTGCGTCAGATCGAGCCGTTCGGGACGGACTCGCTCGTGCCGTACGACTCCGGATATCTCTCAGGCTGGACGGTCGAGCGGTATCAGATCGATCTGCTCGCCGCTGCGCAGGAATCGCGGATGCGCATGGACGGCGAGCTGCGTGCGATGTGCGCGCAGCAGATTCAGGGCGATACCTATCGCAACCTGCAGGTGAACGCGAATTACCACGACCAGACGTTCAAGCACATCCTCGCCCCCGTCTGGCTGCTGTCGTACGTGTACGGCGCCAAGTCCTATCAAGTCGTGGTCAACGGCGTCTCGGGCCGGATTGCCGGCGGCCGGCCGTACAGTGCGATCAAGATCGCGCTGCTGATTCTGTTGATTGTGATCGTCTTCGTGTTGATCAAGAGCGTGAGTCACTAGACCGGCGTCTTCATCCACCGGGCGAGGGCGCGAATTCTCGCGCCGCACGCCGGACAGTTCATGGATGCGAGCCGCGGGCGAGGGCGATCGATCCGGCGGCGGCCACCTTGCCGACGGCCGCCGGCTGCACGACCACGATCGCGTGCAACTGATCGCGCTTCCAGGCCGCGTCGAGCGTCAACGGCACCGTGCGCTCGAATCCACCCTGCGCGTTGGTCTTGCCGAGCGGCGTGAAGAGCCGCGTGACCGAGCTGTGCTGCAGAGTGCGGCCGGAATTCTCGCCGCGCGCCACCGACGATCGCAGGCCGTCCTCGACAATGGCCATCCACACCGACGCGTTCGCGGTCTGGGGCGCGGGACCGACGACAATGCTCAGGGCCGTCGGCGATTGGGACGTCAGTGAAAGCGTTACGCGCGGCTTCGGCTGCGCGGCCGCATGCGTGATAGCGGCGATGGCTGCCGAGCGATCGCTACCGACGAATCCCGCGCCGCCATCCACGAACATCTGCGGGGTGTAGACCTCGCCGCCCTTGGCCAGCGAGTAGGCCGTCTGCCGCTGGGTCAGCTGTGCGCTCGAGAACGGGTCTTTCCATCCGAGGCGGTCCCAGTAGTCCACGTGCTCGCTGAGCGCGATCACACGCGCGCCGGCCACGGGCTGACGCGCCTGCAGCTCCATCAGCACCTGGTCCGCCGGCGGGCAACTCGAGCAGCCTTCGGACGTGAACAGCTCGACGATGACCGGCACGGGCTCGCTCGAGACCGGGAGCACGGTGGAGCGGCCGGCGGCCGCGACACCGATCGCGACAATCGCGGCCGCACCGGCCGGAACGAACAGCAACCTGGTCATGATGCTGCGATGATGGTGACGCGTCTTGGGTTACGCGTCAACGCGATCTCAGCCGAGGCGTTCGGGCTCCCAGCGCATGCCCGTCGTGAGAATTCGCTGCAGAAGCGGCGGGTACGGCACGCCGGCCAGGGCCGCGGACGCGGCGAAGTCTTCGGTCCGCGCGATTTGCGGGTTCGGATTGGCCTCGAGGACGTAGACGTGGCCCTCCGAATCGAGGCGCAGGTCGATGCGGGCATATCCGCTCAGCTCGAGCGTCTTGTACACCCGGCGCGAGATGTGTTGAATCCGATCGCGCACGGCGTCCGGCAGATCCCTGGCCTCGCCGGTCGCGACACCCATCTTGTCCTGATACTTCGGGTTCCACTTCACGCGTTCGGTCGCGATGCGATGCTGGCTCTCCGGCATCTTCGCGAATGTCATCTCCCACACCGGGAACACCTGCAGTCGCTGATTGCCGACGATGGCGCAGTACAGCTCACGGCCTTCGATGTACCGCTCGACGATCGCGTCCGTGTGGATCGAATCGTGGATGAACTGGACGCGCTCGGCCAGCTTGGCGGCGTCTTCGACGATCGACGCCTGCGCAATCCCGATCGACGCTTCCTGCGTCAGCGGCTTGACGATGAGCGGGTAGCGCAGGCGAGTGGATAGCCGCGCCTTTCGGCCGCGCGCCACGACGGCGAATTCGGGGACGGGGATGCGATGGTAGTGCAAGAGCTTCTTCGACAGCGCCTTGTCGCGCGCGAGCAGCATTCCGCGCGGATTGCATCCGGTGTACGCGAGCCGCAGCAGCTCGAGGTACGCGACGACGTTCTGATCGAAGGTGCCGACTTCGTGGAACGCTTCGAGCAGGTTGAACGCGATGTGGGGTTTGAATTCGTCGTTCGTCTGGCGAATGCCGGCGAGGTCGTCCTTGACGCCGAGCACGTGGACGTCGTGCTCGAGATCGTCGCGCACCGTCTTGAGAACGTCGTACTCCGTTCGCCACGGTGCGGTCTCGACGTCGAGTCCCGAGACATCGGCGGGCGGGACCTGGTAGTCGTGCATGAGTACCAGGACGCGCAGTTTCCTCACGAGCGGGAATCATAGCGCACAACGCTCAGTGCGCTGTGCGCTCTGGTTGACGTTGTGCGCGTCCACGGTCCAGAGTCCAAGGTCCAAGGGCACCATCCGTCCATCGTCCTCAGTGCGTGGTCCACCGCACGACGCAAGGACAGCACCGGACGTTGGACACCAGAGGACCTCGAACCCTGGACCCGGAACGGATGGTGCCCTTGGACCCTGGACCTTGGACGACGGACCCTGTGCTTCTATCGAAAAGGATCCCTCGGAGGCGTGAAGCGGAGTGCCTCCGCGCTGGTGCCAGGAAGAATCTCGCGGAGGTAGTACGCGAGTCCGCGTTCCTGCCGCCAGTCGCGCGGGTAGCCGAGCGAGACTTCGTCGTAGCGCACGCCATGACGCCACAGCGTCGTCCGCAGGTGGAGATGCCCGGAGATGACCACGCGCGCGCGATAGCGCTGGCCCCAGTCCTCGGTCAGCGTCGTGCCGCACCAGATCGAGAACCGCGGGATCCGCGGCGGCCGCGCGAGATCCGCGCGGAGGGGCCAGTGGTTGATGAGAATCGTCCGCGATGTCGTCGGCAGTCCGTCGAGCCTCGCCGCGGTCGCGGCCACGCGAGCGTGGCACCACGCGCTTCTCGTCGGCTGCGGCGTGGGATCAAGCATGAACTCGTCACTGCAGACGACGCCCGTTTCGCGGGCCCAGGCGACGGCGTTCTGCACCGGCACGTCCGCAGGCCGGAAGCTGTAGTCGTACAGCAGGAACATCGGCACGAGGATCGTCTCCGGATCCTCCGGCCAGGAGAGATAGGGGTCTTCGGGCGAGGTCGCGCCGAACTCGCGACACGTCGCGACCAGCTCGTCGTACCGCGCCTCTCCGCGCGTGCGGTCGGTGGCCTGCCGCGGTGCCCAGAGCTCGTGGTTGCCTGGCGTCCAGATGACACGGGCGAATCGTGGTGTGAGTTCGCGGAGCGCCAGCGCAAGATGTTCGGCCGACTCGCCGACGTCACCCGCGAGAATCAGCCAGTCGTCCGGAAAGGTCCCCAATGACGCGAGCGCCTCGCGATTGAGGCGATGACCGAGATGCAGATCGCTGATGGCGAGCAGGCGCATGCGCGGCGTTACGCGCGATCGATCGGCAGCGGCGCGACGGTGACGCGCGGCGCGGATGGCGCGCTCGCGGCGGCCACTGCCAGAATGTGCCGGGGAGTCGGTTGCGCGAGGTGGAACAGCCAGGTCTCGTCCTCTCCCGCCAGCGAGTCGAGGAACGTCACGTGGGGCGACCCGCCCTCGAGCGTGAAGCAGATGTCGGCGAGCGGCACGGCGATGCCGAGACCGCGGGCCTTGAGATACGCCTCCTTGAGAGTCCAGTAGAGCAGGAAGCGATCGTGCCACGCCGGCGCATGCGCTTCGATATCGCGTACCTCGTCCGGGGCGCAATAGCGCCGGACGACGTGCGGATCGACGGGACGCCGGCGCAGGTACTCGACGTCCACGCCGACATCGCGGCCATCCGCGAGCGCGCAGGCGACGAGCCCGGCGCTGTGCGCGAGATTGAACCGGACGGTCGTCGCCGGGAAATCGATTTCCGGCCGCCCGCGCGGGCCCTCGCCCCAGCGCCAGTCTCCTGGCCCGACTCCCAGCGCGTCGCCGACGAGTGCCCGCGCCATGACGCGGCCGGCAAGAAACATCGTGCGGTCGGTGTCATTGCGGAAGCCGTCGTAGCGCTCGCGCTCGGTCGGGGCGAGTGACGCTTCGCCGCGAGCGATCGTCGCGGCGTCACGGAAGAGTGCGGGCGTCTCCGCGAACCACACGCGGACGTCGTCGGGCCCCGGCCGTGACGCGCCTGTCGGCATTGCGATAGTATGTCGCGTCTCACCTCGCGCGAGTGCGTCACTCATGTCCATCGCATGCATCTTTCCAGGTCAGGGATCCCAAACGAAGGGGATGGGCGCCGAGCTGTTCGACCGCTTTGCGGACTGGACGAGCGACGCCGATCGGATTCTCGGGTACTCGATCCGCGAGCTCTGCACCGAGGACCCGGGCGGCGAACTGGGCCAGACCGCGTTTACGCAACCCGCGCTGTTCGTCGTCAACGCGATGATCTACCGTGCGCGTCTCGAGGGCGGGGTCGCGCCCCCGGCGTTCGTCGCGGGCCACAGCCTCGGCGAGTTCAACGCCCTGCTCGCGGCCGGGGTCTTCGATTTCGAGACGGGCCTCACCCTCGTGCGCGAGCGCGGGGCGCTCATGGCCGGTGTGCGTGGCGGCGGGATGGCGGCGGTCGTGGGTCTCGAGCCAGTGAAGATCGAGGCCGTGCTGGCATCGAGCGACGCCGGCCGACGGCTCGACGTCGCGAATTTCAATTCCTTCGATCAGACGGTCATCGCAGGGCCGAAGGACGATCTCGCCACCGTGAAGCCGGATTTCGAAGCGGCGAACGTGCGAGCGTACATTCCGCTCAACGTGAGCGCGCCGTTTCATTCACGCTACATGCGCGAGTCGGCCGCTGCGTACGCCGCGGTGCTCGCCGGCGTGACGCTGACGCCGCCCTCGATTCCGGTCATCGCCAATGTCTCCGCGACGCCGTACGACGCGGCCGCCGTGCGCGACACGCTCGGCGCCCAGATCGATCACTCGGTCCGGTGGCTGGACTCGATGCTTTACCTGCTCGATCGCGGCGTCACGGACTTCGAGGAAACGGGTCCGGGCAGCGTTCTGACGAAACTGGTCGCCCAGATTCGGAAGAAGCGCCCCGCCTAGCGTCCCCGGATTGCGACGAGCCCGTTCGTCGTTTCAAGCCGGATCGGCGCGCCCCCGCCGCCAATCGTCCCGTCCACCCGCTTGTGGGTTTGTTCGGTCGTCGTGATCTCGAGGTTGCTCGTCGTGATCGCGCCGTTGGTGACGCGTGCCGAAATGCGCGCCTTGCTGTCCTTCGGAATCGAGACCTCGATCTTGCCGTTGGTCGTCTCGCACGTGATCCCGGCGTCGCCAAGCTTCACGAAGTCGAGAGAGATCGCGCCGTTCGTGCTTTCGACGGTCGCGCTGCCCGAGAGACGGCTCGTCTTCACCTGCCCGTTCGTCGTGTGGATGTCGAGCGTTCCACCGACCTCCGTGATGTCGATGTCGCCGTTGCTCGCTACGAGCTTGACCGATGCGGTTCGCGGCAGACGGACCACGAAGTTGACCGCCACCGACAAGCCCATTTGCAGATTCACGCCGTGCCCGGTCGTATCGAGCGAGATCTTGTCGGGCGCCACGTTCTCGGTGATCTCAAGGCGCTTCAAGGCATCTTTCGCCGCCTCGTCGGTCGTCGCCTTGACGATGCGCGTCCCGACGACCTCGACCGCGTTGCCATCGGTCGCCTGAATCTCGATCCGTCCGTTCGTCTCGCGGATCTCGAACGCGCCGTCCTTCGCAAGCGTGTAGCTGCGCTTCCACTCGTCGCGGGCTTCGGCGTTGAGCGAGAGCTGCAGGCCGCATCCGCTCGCGAGCACCAGGGCGCCCGCGGCCAGCGTCATCTGCGGCCACCGACTGAACCGTCCAGTTGTCATTGATCCGCTCCTCGGGGATCATACGGTGACCTTGCGGGCAAGGTTCAGGCCCTTTGAGGCCGCCAGACGCCCCGATTGAGGATTCTCCGATGAAGATCCGTGTCCGCACTGTCCTGCTGGGCCTCCTGGGACTCCTCGTTCTGCTGCTCCTTGCCGCGATTACGGCTGTGGGTTGGCAGGTTGTTCTTGGCCCGGATATGCGGCCGGTGACGGCCCGGAAGTTCGAACCCAGCGAGGCGCGATTGGCCCGCGGCAAGTACCTGGTCGAATCGGGTACGCACTGCTTCCACTGCCATTCCAATCACGATCTCAGTCGGCCCGAGTACCCGGTGATCGAGGCGACCAAGGGCGCCGGCTGGGAGCTGCCGATTCCAGAGCTGGGCAAGGTCTATGCGCCGAACATCACGCCCGATCCGGAGACGGGCATCGGCAAGTGGACCGACGACGAGATCGCGCGCGCCGTGCAGGAAGGCATCGCCAATGACGGCCGCGCGTTGTTCCCCGTCATGCCGTACGACTCGTTCCGCCAACTCGACGACGAGGACCTCGCGTCGATCATCGTCTATGTCCGATCGATTCCACCGGTCCGCAACGTGATGCCCGTGACGTCGCTCGTCTTTCCGCTCAACCTGATCGTGAAGACGATTCCGAAACCGCTGACGTCCCACGCAGCGCCCGCGGCGCGCACGACGCCGGAAGCGCGCGGTGAGTATCTCGTCAAGGCGGTCGCGGGTTGCGACGGGTGTCACACGCCTGCCGATGATCAGGGAAAACCGCTGCCGGGGATGGCGTTTGGCGGCGGCGCGGTGTTTCACGATCCCGGGCAGGGCGGGAAGGAGATCTTCTCGGCGAACATCACGCGCGATCCGTCGGGTCTCGAGCACTACGACGAGGCAATGTTCATCCAGACAATTCGCGCCGGACAGACGCGCGGCCGGACACTCAATCACATCATGCCGTTCGAAAACTTCGGCCGGCTCACCGACGAAGACCTGAAGGACATCTGGGCCTACATCCGGGCGCTGCCGCCCGTGAAGCACCGGTTGTCGAACGAGGAACCGCCGACGCCATGCCCGCTCTGCAAGCAGACGCACGGATTCGGCAATCTGAACGTCACGCCCGCGAAATAGGCGGGCTCGTGTGCGCTTCAGCCGTGAGCGCGTTACGCACGGCCCAGAGATCCTCGAAGTAGCGGACGTCGATCCGCCGGCCGAGCACTTCGACCGGCGTCCCCTGCGTGCCGATGACATGGCCACCGATCACGCGCTCGACGAGCTTCAGGTGCAGCGTGCGCCAGAGCACGAGCCGTTCATCCCAGTCGATGAGCCGCTCGGCAACCTGGAACAGATCTTCGTGCCGGTGACCCGGTCTGTACAGCGCGTCGAGCGTCACGCCGCGCTCGGCGAGCCGGCGGCGGAACGCGTCGCCGAGAAGCGGCGACACGACGTGCGTCCTGCGGAAGCCGGGCGAGTCGAAGCCGCTGCCGTGTCCGAGCGCCGGCCGCATCTGGTGGTAGTCCCACGGCGCGATGTGCTCGAGCATCAGCGTGCTCGACGACACCAGATCCAGCGCGTCGCTCGCGCGGCGGAGCAGTCGCACCGCCCCCCAGAGATCGTCCGTGTCGATCCGCGCGATCGCGGTGTCGATCTCGGCGCACGCGAGCTTCAGCCAGAGCTCGGACGCCTGATGAATCGTCTGGAAGAGCAGTTCGTCCCGATGGGCGGCGGCCTCCATCGGCTTCTGCAGCGAGAGCAGTTCGTCGGTCCGCAGGTAACGTTCGTAGTCGGTGGCGCCGCGGCCCGGCAGGATGGGGTCGTTCAGGGACGACATGCCCTGAGCCTACCGCAACGAGATCGACGCGGCGAACGTGGCTAGCTGCGGGCGAGCGCGATCGCGCGCTCTTTCAGGTGCGACAGCATCTGCTCACGGTGCGCCACTTCCCGCGAGTTCAGGCGCCGAGCCGGCGCCGGGTCGGCGCTGAGGGGAATGCCGTCGAACAGGGGCAGCCGGTCGCGATCGCGCGACTCGCGAAAACGTTGGAAATCCACGACTTTCGACCGCCCAGCCATCGAATCCTCCCGCGTCCGGCACGTCGGCCGCGACAGGACCACTCTAAAACGCGGGTCTGACAGGTCAGGTCAGAGCTCCGCGCCTCGCTACCAGCCGTTCCGCGCCCTCAGCTGGTTAATGTGACCGACGTGATGCCGGCCGTGCCAGGCGTACAGCTGGATGAAGTCGTCGATGCGCATCGGCCCGCGGTCGGGATGCAGGGCCTGGCGAGCGAAGGAGGCCTCGTCAATTGATCGCAGCCACATGACCCAGCGCTGGTGCAGCGTCGTGAGCAGCATCAGCGAGACGTCAACGGGGCCGGTGCGCGCGTCGATCAACTCCGCCCACTTGGCTTCGTCGTACGGCTTGACCGTCGGCCGATCCTCGGTCATCGCCACCTTGCAACGGATGTACGCGTTGAGGTGGCTGTCGGGCACGTGATGCACGACCTGCCGAACCGTCCATCCGCCCGGACGATACGGCGTGTCGAGTTGTGCGGCGGTGAGACCCGCGACCGCAGCGGTGAGATTCGCCGGTGTGGCGGCAATCTGATCGATCAGCGTGGCCCGCTCAACGGAACTGACGGCCGCCGTCGGGCGCACCTCGAAGGTTCCTACCGGGTAGCGAAGGTCGTCGGCCATGCGTGGATGATATGGGCGCGAGGCGGGCGAGTCCAATGGATGCTCGTCATGCGTCGGGTGCGCGCCGCTCAGAGATCGCCAGGAGCGCCCGGACTTCGTCGTCCGTCGTCTGGCTGAAGTCGTCGTACCAACGGCCGACCGCGTCGAACGGGTCCGGCGTCGCGACGCAGACGACGCGATCTGCGACTCGAGCGAGCCGGTTGCACGTTTCCCGCGCGCCGACAGGCACGGCGACCACGATGCTCGAGGGCGACCTCGATCGCAACGCCATCACGGCCGCGTCCATCGTCGCGCCCGTGGCGAGGCCGTCGTCCACGAGAATGACGACGCGATCGCGCACGGACGGTGCGGGTCGATCGCCGCGGTAGAGGGTCTGGCGGCGCGCGAGTTCCCCGCGTTCGCGCGCTTCGATCCGATCGATCGCGGCTGGCGTCAGTCCCGCGGCGTTGACGATATCGGTGTTGAGTACGCGGGCGCCGCCCTCGGCGATGGCGCCAAACGCCAGTTCTTCCTGTCCGGGCACGCCGAGCTTGCGGACGAGGAACACGTCGAGTGGAGCGTTCAGCCCTCGTGCGACTTCGGCCGCAACCGGCAAGCCGCCGCGAGGCAGGCCCAGGACCACGACGTCGACGCGGCCTGCATAGGAGGCCAGCGCCCGCGCGAGTTCCTGCCCCGCATGGCGACGATGTGAATACCGCATGCTCGGCTGGCGCCGGCGTGTTCGTCAGGCGCGGTTCGAATGTTCGTGCCTAGGCCACCCGCGGCGCAAGTGCGTCCGAAACCATTCCGCGGTTCTCACGGCCACGTCGTCGAGCGCACCAGGTTCTTCGAACAAGTGGGAGGCGCCGGGCACGATGTCGAGGGTTCCACGCGTGCGCATGCGGCGCTGCGCGTCGCGATTCATATCGAGCACGGTGGCGTCGAGGGCCCCGACGAGCAGAAGCGTCGGCACGACAAGGCGTGCGAGCGCCGAGCCCGCCAGATCCGGTCGGCCGCCTCGCGAGACGACCGCGCCGATGTCGCGCGGACGATCCGCCGCCGCAACCAGCGCGGCCGCGGCTCCCGTGCTCGCCCCGAACAGACCAATCGGCAGGGACAGGAGATCCGACTGATGGCGGGTCCAATCGACCACCGCCGTGACGCGATGCGCGAGCAGCGTGATGTCGAATCGGTGGCGCGCCGTGCGTTCGTCGAACGACGTCTCGGACGGCGTCAGCAGATCGATCAAAAGCGTGCCGAACCCGTGGCGGTGCAGTCGCTCGGCGACAAACCGATTGCGCGGGCTTTGCCGGTTGCTGCCAGTGCCATGCGCAAACACGATCAGCCCGCGCGGTGTGGGCGGGACGGCCATGTCTCCCTCGAGTACAGCCCCGGTCACGGGAATGCGGACCGAGGTCGTCTGTACGAGGGCGGGTTCGAAACCGGACGCGTTGATCATCTGAACGAACACCTCATGCAGACATCAATCCGGTGTGCCGAGCAGGACGAATCCAGCCCAGAACGCGGGATCTTCCGGCACGGCAATGTCGCCGACCGGGGTCGTGATCTTCACGCGCCCCGCACGCAGGTCGGAGAGCAGGTGGAGTTGTGCGGTGCGCAACGCGGTCGCTTTGTCGGTGCCCTTGAGCCACTCGCGGTAGAAGGCCGGCAGCAGACGGTTGGTCGGCTCGTCGGCGATGTCCCAGAGGCTCACGATGAGCGAGTCGGTTCCGGCGTAGAAGAACGCGCGCGCGAGTGCGGCGATGCCGTCACCGTTCGGCACCCCTTCGCCCGATCGGCACGCACTCAGCACGACGAGATCGGCGTCGAGCTTTAACCCGTAGATCTTCTGGGCAGTGAGTTGCCCGTTGGCCGAGCCGTCGGCTGGCCGCCCAAGGGCCAGGAAGGATGAGAGCGGATCGGCGTCGTGCACGATGGCGTGCGTCGCGAAATGGATGACCGTTTGATGGGCGATCGCGCCGAGGACGCGCGGCTCGGTCGCGTTCACGTCCGAGAGGACCGTGGTCTTCGACGCCGGAAGCAGCCGCGCGACCGCCTGGATCTCGGTCTCGGCGCCGGGCAGTCGGGGCAGCGGCCCTTCGCCGGGAATGCGCGGCGTCTGCGCCGGATCTGCGACGAGCAGCATCGGCCCGGTGCGCACGCCGGTGCGCGCCCGTGCGTACTCGAGCATCGCGCCGGCCGTCAGCGAGTGCAGCGCGTAGCGCTCAATCAAATATCGTCCTTGCGCGTCCTTGAGGGCGGCGAACGGCACGTTCATCAACGGACCGTGCGGGACGATCGTCAGCCGCGCGCCCGGGGTCGTTGGGAGGTACTGCGCGATTGGCAGGATCAGGAGATCGTACAGCTCCCGCCACTCAGGGCGCGGCCGCATGATGAGGGGAATCTGCGCCGCACCGCGGGTCTTCACGCTCTCGCCGCGCGTGCCGGCCGCGTCGGTAAACGCCGACGTGGCCTGGACGAGCTCCTCGATCCGTCGTCGGGGGACCGACACGCTGGCGCTGCTCAGCGCGCCGTCGGCCCGCATCACCCACTCGAAGACCTTGTCGTCACCGACCCAGTAGAGGACGACCGTCGAGTGCAGCTTCGCGGCCATCGCGCTCAACTGTTCGGTGGTGGCATGGGCCGCAACGCCCTCGCTGCGAATCGTCGCCGTGCCGGCGCCGCGCGTCGTCAACGTGACCGTGGTGGCGGGCTGACTCGCGTGGATGTCGCGCGACGCGAGCAGGTCGACAAATGCGCGCGATCGTCCGCGCTCGGCCGTGTCGAGCGCTTCGCTGATTTCGCCGCGCCGGAAGTGCAGCTCGATCGATACCGAGTAGAAGGGCGTCCACAGGTCCTCGAAGCCCTGTTTGAGGAAATCCTCGGCGGCGAGCTGTGCATGGGTCGCTTCGAGGTCGTTCAGCGCCTCGTCGCGGTCGGCCACCGCGGCGGCCTCATCGCCGTTCGCCAGCTCGATGTGGGCCTTCAAGAGCCTGGCCCCAATGCAATCGAATTTCGTCAGCGCCTTGTCGCATGCGCCCACCGCACGGCCTGCGTCGGCGAGCGCTTCCGGAAACTGCTTGAGCCTGAATCGGCCCGCGCTCAGTTGTTGGTAGCGAACCGTCTGCTGCGGATCGGCGACGGTCGAGAGCGTCGCCGCAACCATCGCCACGCCCGTCGCGGGGTCACCATTTTCGATGAGGAAGCCACCGTAGTTCGCGCGGAGAAAATTGCGCGTGACCGGAGACAACGCCGTGTCGGCGAGGGCGATCGCCCTCTCGAAGTATTCCTTCGCGTGCTGCACGTCGCCGAGTGACTGATACGCGATCGCCGTGGCGTTGTAGCTTTGCACGAGCTCGAACGAGCGGCCAAGCTTCTGGTTCAGCTCGACGCCTTTCAGTTGATAGCGCAGGGCCGCGGCGAACTGCCCGTGGAGCCGGAAAATCCGGCCGAGGCTGACGTAGACGGTTCCAAGTTCAGTCTCTCCGTGGTGGGTTTCGAGCACGTCGGCGGCCTCGTAGAGCTTCTCGATCGCGGCGTCGTAGTCGCCAGTAACGAAGAGCCGATCACCCCAGAGATGCAGCGCCGCGCCCTTGGTATTCCAATCCTGAACCGCGTCCGCGTCGTCGACGAGCGCGCGCAGTCGCGGCACGAGAACGGGCAACTCGTCGGAGTTCGTCCGCAGCACGTTGTATGTCGAGTTGAGGCCCGATTTCTTGTCGCCAGCCGCGTCGAATGCGGCCGCGGAGCGCTCATAGTGGGTGCTGGCGGTGCCGCGGCCGTCGCCTGTCAGTTCGGCGAGGACTCCCAGCGTCTCTTCCGCCATGCCTTGCTCTTCATGGGCGCCGCGCCGCTCGAAGGTCGCGAGCGCTGCGGCCAGGAGCGCGCGCGACTGGTCGTAGTTCGCCTTCCGCTGTGCGACACGGGCCAGGCCCAGCTGACCACGGGCGACCCAGACCTCGTCCTGGCTCGCTCGGCCGAGATCGACGACTGTCTGAAACCCCTCGGCGGCCGCGTCCCATCGCTGATCAGCGAAGGCCTTGAGGGCGTCGGCCATCACCGCCGCAATCGGCCGCGGCGTGGGCGTGGGTGCCGGGGTCTGGGCGCGAATGTGCTCCGCGGGCGCGAGCGCCAGGGCACACACGAGGACCGTTGCGACGAGCGTTCGCACCGATCTGTGCCCGGCCACGCGGATCAGTCCTTGATTCGGCTCGCCGCGTCGCACGCGCGGGCAGCGAATGACGATGTGCCTTTGCACAGGCCGTCGAGTTCTACGCGCGCGCCGGCGCGATTGCCCGCGCGTTCTTCGGCGACGGCGAGGTACCACGCGATCTGGGCGTTGAAGGTGTCGTCGCCCACGCGGCGGGCCGATTCGAGCGAAGACACGGCGTCAACGGGCTTGGCGCCAAGCAATTGCGACACGCCGAGGTAGAACGGAATTTCGACCGAGTCCTTGTACTGCGGCGCGACGCGCGCGAATTCGCGCGCGGCCTCGTCGTACTTGCCGGCGCGATACGCGGCGAACGCTGGCGCGACGTCGTCCAGAAACTTGGCGTCCTTGCCCGTGCTGCGCCGGACGAGCGCTTTCGGGGTCAGCTGGACGTCGGGAGCTTCGAGCGGAAGGATGAACGCGGGCGCGGCCGGCGCCGCGGGAACTGACGCGACCGGCGCGTCGACTGCGACGGCCGGAACAGGCGTCACGGGAGCGCGCAGGCGAATGAAGAGGGCGGCGGCAATCACGGCGGCCGCGGCGAGCGACACGATCGGTCGCCACCGCCAGGGCACGCGCACGACGCGCGCCGGTGCATCGCGGGCGATGTCGGCGTGAAGACGCGCGAGCAGCCGATCCTCGTCGTGGGGTTCGAGCTTGGTGTCGGCGTCGTTGAACCCCGCGACCAGTGCGCGCTGCCAAGGATCGCGCGCAGCGTGGCGGCTGACGGCTTCCTGCATGCCCTCCGGGAGCGCGTCCGCGTCGGCGGCACGGACGAGGGCCGGCGGCAAATCCTCGCGATGCCGGGCGCGCAGGGCGTCGAACTCTCTGCGCGCCGGAGCGATCAGCTCTTCCTCGAGACGGTCCAGATCGTCTGGCTGCATCATGCCGTCCTGTCCTTCAGATACGTCCTGCGCAGCAGCTCCAGTGCGTACTGGAGATGCCCCTTCACCTGTGTCTCGCTCAACCCTGTCGTCGCGGCAATTTCCGCGCGCGACATGCCGTGCACGTAGCGGAGCATCAGGCACGTGCGATGCACCGGCTTCAATCCTGCGCCCTCGAGGACCCAGCGTTCGAGGGGCGGCAGTTCGACCGGCTCGGCGTCGAGTCCGTCGCTGTATCGTCGTTCGACCTGCTGCCGGCGCCAGTGATCGCGAGCCTTGTTGCGCACGACGGTCAGCAGCCAGGCCGGGAGGCGCGACGCGTCGATCTCGTCGCGGCGTCGATAGAGTTCGAGGAAGGCTTCCGCGGTCAGATCCTCGGCCAGAGCGCGATCGCTGACCGCGCTCAAGGCAAACCGGAAGACTGACTGCACGTGCGCGCGGTAGACCGCGTCGAATTCCGTCATGAGGAATACGCTCGAACCGGTGCCCGCGGAAGAAGGTCGTCTAAACCGTAGCCTGTTCCTCCCACCTCGTCAATTACGCTGCCGGCCCGTTTCTTCCGATTCGGGCGCTCGTCCGTATTCAACGCGGGACAGCCAACTTCTTTACGTTCATCCAGTGTTCCCCGGGGGGGGCAACATGACGTCCAAACGCATCGTTTCAGCCGTTCTCACCGCCAGCCTGATGGTCGGTTTCGCGCCGGTCACCGCGTGGGCCGCGGGAGATGACAGCATCGTTCCGTCGGCGTCGGCGGCGCCGAAATTCGCCGCCCGCTTCGATTTGCGGGCGGCCACCGCGCGCGCGCTCGCCGGCACTGTGACTGAACGCCAGCAGGTAGCGTCCGTGGCGCTGCCACCCGCGCCGAAAGTAGCCCGCCGTAACGCGGCCAAGGGTGGCGGGGGCGGCGGTATGGGGATCACGATGGCAGTTGTGGGCATCGCGGCGAGCCTCGGCGCGACCTACTTCGTCATGAAGGAAATGAACAAGACCACTGAGGACGCCCTCGCGGCGACGAAGACTCAGCGCTACGTACGCTAGGTCCCTAAAGGACGTCACGCCAGCGCGGCGCGGCGGCGAACGCCGCGCGGATCAGCCCGACGTGGGAATACGCCTGCGGAAAGTTTCCGGAAAGCTGGCGGTGGACAGTGTCGTAGTCCTCCGCCAGCAATCCCAGCGGTGACACGATGTCGTCGGCGGCGTCCATCAGCTTGCGCGCTTCGTCGACCCGGCCGACCGTCGCGAGCGTTTCGATGAGCCAGAA
Source organism: uncultured Acidobacteriota bacterium (assembly GCA_963704575.1). Taxonomy (GTDB): domain Bacteria; phylum Acidobacteriota; class Vicinamibacteria; order Vicinamibacterales; family SCN-69-37; genus DATEGZ01. The sequence continues at coordinate 458,920 of OY969918.1, forward strand.
CGTGCACAGCACGAACGCCACCGTCGGCCGGCCGAACCCGTCGTCGTCGTGATATCGCATCAGCCAGCCATCGTGTGAGAGCTGCGTCCAGATCGCGTCGATGGTGCTGAGCAACCGCGCATCGTCGGCGGGAAACAGCCGGAGCGGCGCCATCTGGAGCAGCGACGCGTCGAGCCCGTCCCCGTCGTACGACCCGACATACGCATTGCGCGCCGGGTTCCACGCCCGGCTGGCGATGTCGGCGCGGATACGTGACGCGGCGGTTCGAAATTCCTCGGCGACGTCAGGCTGGACCCGCCCGGCGATGTCCGCTGCGCGATCGGCCGCCGCCCAGCACATCAGACTCGAAAAGGTCCGCGCCTGCGGCGGGGTTCGGTATTCCCAGATGCTCGTGTCGGGACGGCCCGCGAGGGCGATCGCGCGTCGCGCGAGCCGGAAGAGCAGGTCGCGCGTCGCCGGAGATCGCTCGGCGCTGAAGCGCTCGTCGTAAAAAACCGGCGCCAGCATCAGCACCAGTTCGCCGAAGATGTCGTGCTGTTCGTGGAACGCCGCGCCGTTGCCGACGCGCACCGGGCCGTCGCCGTTCCATCCCGCCCAGTTCGACGCGATCCGTTCCTCGAGGTTGCGCTTCCCCCCGATGGCGTAGAGCGGCGCCAGCGACAGTTCCTGGCTGCTCTCGGCGATGTTGAGCACGTAGGTCACGAACTGCTCGCGCTCGTCGAACTGTCCCAGCAGCCGGAATGCGTCGACGACGTAGTAGGCGTCGCGGAGCCAGCAGTACCGGTAGTCCCACGTGCGGCCGCTGCCCGGCGATTCCGGGATCGACGTCGTCACCGCCGCGACAATCGCACCCGTGTCCTCGAAGCAGTGGAGTTTGAGCGCGAGGGCCGATCGAATCACCTCGTGCTGATAGCGTGCGGGGATGTCGCAGTGCTTGACCCAGCGCTGCCAGTGCCGCACGGTCTCGGTGAAGAAACGATCGCAGAGGGGGAGCAACGGCTCGTCGACCGGTGCGTCCCACGACAGGACGATGCCGTGGCGCTTCGAGAGAGTGAAGGGTTCACCTTCGAAGTGTGCCAGCGGCAGATCGGTCGTGAGCCGGAAATCGCTGCCGTAGCCCTCGTAGCTGATGTGATGCGATCCATGCACAGGCCGTGGCGGCGCCTTCGTCCAGCCCAGCACCGGAGTACAGCGCGCCGTGACCCGCGGCGTGCCGGCGATTGGCTCGAGGATGCGCACGATCTGCGTCGGCCGGAACATCCGCAGGTGCTGCTCGAATCGTGGTGCGAAGTCGATGACGCGAAAGCGGCCGCCCGGCGCGTCGAAAACCGTTTCGAGGACGTTCGTGTTCGGCAGGTATCGCTGTGTGCCGGGTGATCCATCGGCGGCGCCGACCAGACAGCTGCCTCCGGCCGGATCGAGTAACTCGCCGAAGACCGGATCGGCGTCGAACCGTGGGAGGCAGCACCAGACGATCGCGCCCGATCGGTGCACGAGTGCCGCGCACTGGCAGTTGCCGATGAGGCCGAGATCCTCGAGCCGCACGCGTCGATCATAGCAGCCGACTATTTTGGGCTCAAAGTATTCTGCTGGTACACTCACTGAAGGATGGCGTCTGAGAGGGGCGTGACGGCGTGAAGCCGATCCTCGCCGCGCGGTACCAGCCGATTCTCGCCGCGTTCGCACACGACCGGACGCTCGTGGCTTTCGACTTCGACGGCACGCTCGCGCCGATCGCCGACCATCCAGGCGCCGCCGCGATGCGGCCTTCGACCGCCAAGCTGCTGTCCGCCGTCGCGCGCCGCTATCCCTGCGTCATCGTGACCGGCCGATCCCGGCGCGACGCGACGACGCGTCTCAAGGGCGTGCCGGTCGATATCATCGGCAACCACGGCGCCGAACCGCAGGCGCGTGGCGTGGACGTGCGCCGTGTCATCGCTCGCGCGCGTCGCACGCTGGGACCGGTCGTAGCGCGCGCGCCCGGCGCGTTTCTCGAGGACAAGGTCTACTCACTTTCGCTCCACTATCGACAGTCGCCCGATGGTCCCCAGACCCACGACGCGCTCCTCGCGGCGGCTCGACGTGTGCCGGGCGTGCGCATCGTGCCCGGCAAGCAGGTACTCAACGTCGTCGCACGCGGCGCCCCGGACAAAGGCGTTGCGGTCGAAGCCGCCCGGCGGCTGCACGATTGTCGGCGCGCCATCTTCGTGGGCGACGACGTGACTGACGAGAGCGTGTTTCGGGAAGCGCGGCCGAGCCGGATGCTCGGCATTCGGGTCGGCTCGAACGTGAAGAGCCGCGCGGGCTTCTGCCTCAAGCGTCAGGACGACATCGATCGTCTGCTCGCCGCGCTGCTGCGGTTCCGTCCGGGCGCGCCCGGCACCAAACGCGTGACGCGCCAAGGCAGCGCGTCGCCGCTTGGCGGGACGCTCGAGTTCATGCGGCTGCTGTGGAGTCTCGATCACGCGCTCCAGAAACGATCGAAGTGGATGGCACGCCGTGGGGGAGTCACCGGCCCTCAGAGGCTGGCGCTGCGCCTCATCGGCCACATGCCGCACGTCTCCGCCGGATTGCTCGCCGGCATGCTCAAGCTGCATCCAAGTACGCTCACCGGCGTCCTCCAGCGGCTCGAACGGCAGGGCCTGCTCACCAGACGCGTGGACGCCAGCGATCGCCGGCGCGTGCACCTGGCGCTGACCGATCGCGGACGCGTGGTCGTGCGGCCGTCGCGTCGATCGGCCGAGAGCGCCGTCGCCGAAGTGCTTCGCCGGGCTGGCGCGAAGGATCTCGACGCTGCGGCGGATCTCCTGCGGTCGCTCGTCCGCGAGCTCGAAGCTGACGTCGTCTGATCGCAACTGGTCGCAACGCCGGGGTGCAGGCCGGCGTATGAGTGGCCAGGCGGAGCTGTGCTCGAATTCAGGCGAGCTACTACGCCTGGCCGTACGGCGGCGCCACCAGATACGATACGCGCGGTGTTTTTCCGAGGTGAGCAGATGAGATCGAAACCCTGGGCGGTGGCGCTGGTTTCTGCGGTCGTGACGGCGATGCCGGCGGGTGTGCTGTCCGCACGCGACGTGGCACCCCGTTCGGAAGTCGCAACCGAGATCCAACAGGATGTCCCGGCGGACTTGAAGCCGCTGCTTGCCCCGCGGCTGAGCGAACTCCGGCTCGTGGTGCTGCGGTACAACGCGGATCGCAACACGCTCAATGGGAACTACGCGGGCGGCGCTCGCGGCGGCCGTCGAGGTGGCGGCGGCGCTCAGCCCGGTGGCGCGCCCGGCCGTCCGGGCGGTGCCGGCGCTGGCGGCGGTGGAAACGCGGCAGTGGCCCCGCCGGTTGCGACGCCGCCCGACGTCGCGGTGTCACCGGCGCGCATTGCGCGACTCAAGCGCTTCGATATGGACTGGCAGGCGGCGCTCGCGAAGATCGACGCGTCGAAGCTCACGCCCGCCGCGAAAACCGATCTCGACGGTCTGAAGTCCGCGATCCAGACCAACCTCGTGGCGCTCGATGCCGATGCCGTGTCGCTCGCGCATGCGACGCCGGCTGTCCCGTTCATGCCGACGCTCGTCAAGCTGATCGAAGATCGGATCAGGATCGAGCCCATCAACTCGCAGAAGGCGGCGGCCGCGCTGACTGAAGTGACCAGCCAGATCGCGCAGCTGCAAACGCGCCTCACCTCTGGCATGGCCGGCACGGGCGCCGACGCGCTTCGCCTCAACAAGGACGAGGCCGCGTTCGGCGCGCAGGCCGTGCTCAATCTGCGCAGCGGGCTCACCGAGTGGTTCGGGTTCTACAACGGCTACGACCCGCTCTTTACGTGGTGGATCGACGTGCCGTTCAAGGCGATCGACAAGTCGCTGCAGGACTATGCGACGTTTCTGCAGGACAAGGTCGCTCCGGCGAATCTGACCGTCGCCGAGCCGGCGGCACAGCCGATTACGGCCGCGCCGGCGCTGAAGTTCGGCTCGGTCCCCGATCTCAACGAGATCATCGCCCTCCCGCAGGACGAGATGCGCGACATCGTCGCGCGCTTCATGGCCGGCGTGGGCGGCGGCGGGCGGGGCGGCCGCAACGGCGGCGCTTCCGGTGCGGCGCCCGATTCGAAGTTCTACACGGACTGGCTCGCCTCGCTCAAGACGCTCGACTTCGATTCGATGACGCGTAACGCGCAGGTCGACTACCTGACGATCAAGCATCGCGCCGAGCTGTACCTCTCGCGCGTTGGCAAGGTGATTCCGCCCGGCCCGCCCCGCAAGGCGGACAACCTCGACCTGCGCGGCACCCCGCGCGGGCGCGAGGGACTGATTGCCGATCTGCAGGACGCGATGATCGTCTACACGCCCGAGCAGCTCATCACACTCGCGAACAAGGAATTCGAATGGTGTGAGGCCGAGATGAAGAAGGCCTCGCGCGAAATGGGCTACGGCGACGACTGGAAAAAGGCCGTCGAGCACACGAAGGAAACCGCCGTGGCGCCCGGTGAGCAGCCGCGCATGATCATGGGCCTGCTCAACGAGGCGATCGACTACCTCCGCGCCAACGACCTGATTACCGTGCCTGGCGTCGCGGCCGAGTCGCTGCACATGACGATGATGTCGCCGCAGGAGCAGCTGACGTCGCCATTCTTCCTCGGCGGCGATCACATCCTCGTGTCGTATCCGACCGACACCATGGATTACCAGGCGCGCATGGAAAGCATGCGTGGCAATAATCCCGGCTTCTCACACGCGACCGCGTTCCACGAGATGATTCCCGGTCACAATCTCGTGGGTTTTCTCGGTCAGCGCTATCAGGGCTACCGCGCGAATCTCGGTGGCGGCGGTCCGTTCTTCGGGGAAGGCTGGCCGCTCTACTGGGAGCTGACGATGTACGACCTCGGGTTCGACAAGACGCCCGAGCAGAAGGTCGGCGCGCTCTTCTGGCACATGCACCGTTGCGCACGCATCATCTTCTCGCTGAACTTCCACATGGGCCTCTGGTCGCCGCGCGAGTGCGTGGACTTCCTCGTCGACAAGGTCGGGCACGAGCCGGCTAACGCCGAAGCCGAGGTGCGCCGGTCGTTCGAGTCGCCCCAGTACGCGAATCAGCCGCTCTACCAGGCGGCGTACCTGTTGGGCGGCCTGCAGCTGCGCGGTATCCGCAAGGATCTCGTGGACAGCAAGATCATGACGAACAAGCAGTTCCATGACGAGGTCATGCGTCAGGGGAACATGCCGATCGCGCTCATCCGTCTCGCCGTGTCGAAGATGAAGCTCACGCGCGACATGGACATCAATTACAAGTTCGCGGGCGAGCTGCCGGCCAAGTAGGTCCGGCGGGTCGTTTGCGCGCCGTTTGATACAATCCGCTCGGGTTCAGGAATTTTTGCGTGCCGACAGCTTCTGATCACGCCGCTTCCAGTGCCGGCCGGCACGCGCTCGACGACGTCGCGGGGACGCTCGTGCGCCTGCGCGCCGAGGTGGGCCGCGTCATCGTCGGGCAGTCGCGCGTGCTCGATGAAGTTCTCATCTGCATCCTGGCGGGCGGCCACTGCCTTCTGCGCGGCGTGCCCGGCCTGGCCAAGACGCTCCTGATCAAGACGCTCGCCCAGGCGATCAATCTCCAGTTCAGCCGCATCCAGTTCACGCCCGACCTGATGCCGTCCGACATCGTCGGCACGGACGTCATCGAAGAGGACGTCGCCACTGGCAAGCGGAACATCCGGTTCATCCGCGGACCGATTTTCGCGAACATCATTCTTGCCGACGAGATCAACCGCACGCCGCCGAAGACGCAGGCGGCGCTGCTCGAGGCGATGCAGGAATATCAGGTGACCGTCGGCGGCACGCGGTACGCGCTCGAGCGGCCGCTCTTCGTGCTCGCCACTGAGAATCCGATCGAGCAGGAGGGCACTCATCCGCTGCCCGAGGCGCAGCTCGATCGGTTCATGTTCAACGTGACGATCGAGTACCCGTCGCCCGACGAGGAGCGGCGCATCCTCGCGCAGACGACGGCCGCCGAGGTCCCGCCGGTGTCGGCAGTCGCGACAGGCGCCGATCTCGAGCGCGCGCGCACGCTCGTGCGGGACTTGCCCGCGGCCGCGAACGTCATCGAGTACGCGATGCGTCTTTCCCGCGCGACGCGTCCGGGCGATGAGAGCGCGCCGCCCGTCGTGCGCCAGTGGGTGAAGTGGGGCGCCGGTCCGCGCGCCGGGCAGGCGCTGCTCCTTGGCGCCAAGGCGCGCGCGCTCATGGGCGGCCGCAGCGTGCCCGCGCTGGACGATGTCGCCGCGATCGCCTTGCCCGTCCTCCGGCACCGGGTGCTGCTGAACTTTCAGGCGGAAGCCGACGGGATCACGACCGATCACGTGATTCAGCAACTGCTCGACGCCGTCCCGGCGTCGTAATGTCCACCGCGCCCCTCGATCCGGCCGTCATCGCCGCGGTCGACGACCTCGCCGTCGTCGCCAGGCGTGTCGTGGAAGGCATGCGCGCGGGTCACCACCGCAGCCCGTTCCACGGCTTCAGCGCGGAGTTCAGCCAGCACCGTGCGTATCGGCCTGGCGACGATCTGAAGTATCTGGACTGGAAGCTGCACGCGCGCACCGATCGCCTGTACACGCGCCAGTTTCACGAGACGACCAACATGGCCGCCGTGCTGGCGATCGACACGAGTGGGTCGATGGCCTTTCCCGAATCCGGCGTGACGAAGTTCCGGTATGTCGTCGTCCTCGCGGCCGCGCTCGCGTACCTCATCGTGTCGCAGGGCGACAGCGTCGGCCTGATGACGTCGCAAGGCGATAATTTCGTGTACGTGCCGCCCAAGAGCGGCCAGCTGCATCTTCGAACCGTGCTGGCGAAGCTCGCCCGGATCGAACCTGCGGGCGTGTGGCGCGGCGAGCGCGTGATCTCGCGCGCGGCCGAACTGCTACGGCGCCGCGGTCTGATGTTCGTTTTCTCGGATTTCTACGACGACTCGGCGACCATCTGGCGCGAGATGGCGAGAGCAGCACAGCGTGGGCACGACGTCTCGGCGCTGCAGGTCCTGTCGCGCGACGAGATCGACTTTCCGTACCGCGGCGCGATCGAGTTCGCGGATCTGGAATCATCGGCCGAACAAGTGGTGGACGCGGCAGCGATCGGCCGGACCTACCGTGGCGCCGTAGCGGAGTTTCTCGAGCGAACGCGGCGCGAAGCGTTGCTCGGCGGACTCGAGTACACCCTCGTGACGACCGATACGCCGCCGGACGAAACGCTTCGGCGGCATCTGCTGCGCCGCGGGTCCAGTCTCGTGAGCCACACCGAGCGGGAAAAAACGTGATCGGCTTCGCGAATCCGTGGGCGGCTCTGGGCGCGCTCGTGCTCGCGCTGCCCATCGCCGTGCACATGCTGCGGCGCCACCGCGCGCCGCGGCGCATGTTTCCGACTCTGCGTTTTCTCTCCAACGTGCGCGTCGTCGCCGTTCGCCGGCACACGCCGACCGACGTCCCGCTTCTGATGCTGCGGCTCGGCATTCTCGCCGCAGTCGTCGTCGCGCTGGCGCAACCAGTCTGGCGAGGGGGTTCGGCGCCGTCCGCGCCGGCCGAAAAGGGACTCGCACGCGCTGTGGTAATCGATCGATCGCCGCGCATGTCGCAGCCATCGAATGACGGGAAAACGGCGGCCGATCGCGCGCCGGCCGAACTGGCACGTTTGCCGGCGGCGGCCGACCAGGTCGTTGTCGAGGCCACCGATCTTCGTGCGGGACTCGAGAGCGCCGGCGCCTGGGCCGCGCGCCAATCGGGGCAGCGTCAGGTGGTCGTCATCTCGAGCTTCGCCCAAGGCAGTCTGACGGCCGGCGATGTCGCGGCGTTGCCGAAAAACGTGGGCCTCGCGCTGATTCCGATCCCGATCGTACCGGAGGCCGCGCCTGCGGGCGCGCCACTGCAACGCGGTGACGGCGCGAAGGCCAGCCTCACGCCGGTCATGACGCTCGGGCGCGGGGAGACGGCCGTCACCTGGAAAGCCGGCAGCGGCGTGACGTCCGACGCGATCGACTGGCATGTGCCACGTGACGACGTCGCGGGGTTGACCGCCGCGACGTCTGCGGCGCTCGACGTTGGCGTCGTCGCTCGTGCCGGCAATCGAGCGGTGGCGATTGCCTTGCCCGGCGCGAGCGATCGCGCCACGGTTGCGGCTGGCGCGCGGGCGATCGACGCACCGTGGATGTTTGATGCGATTCGAGAATTGGCCGGAAACGCGACGTTGTCGTCGGCGGCGCGATCGACCGACGCCGTCGCTGGAGAAATTCCTGCAGCGTTCACGCCTGTTGTTCGCGACGCTCACGGCGCAGTGTTGCTTGCGGCAGCAAGCGCCACGGGTGCATCGCCTGCGCTCGTGCTGCTGGCGAACGTGCGGGCAGGCACGCTCTTCACAGCGGCACTCGGAACCGCTGTTGCCGACGCCACTCGCGCGGCGCCGTGGGACCGCGCGGAATCGCAAACGATCGATCTGTCGGACCTGAAACGCTGGGAACGGCCAATTGCGTCCTCGACGTTGCCGATTCGCGGCGCCGATGGCTATCCGCTCGGACGATGGCTGTGGATCGCGGCGCTCGTCGGCCTGGGCGCCGAGACGTGGTGGCGACGACGGTTGGATCCGGCGCCGGCCGCGCCCGTCATGGTGAACGAACGTGTGGCCTGACGCGCTGGATCGCCTCGTGAGACATGCGCGCGCGCGCCTGCGCGTTCGCGCGCTCGCCGTTGGCGTCGGCGTGGGCAGCGCCGCGGCGCTGTTGCTGCTTCTGCCGGTCTGGACCGGTCACCTCCGCCCGAAGGCGGGCCTCGGCGCGGGCATGGCGTTGATGGTCGTGGCCGTCGCGATCGCCTGGTGGCGTACGCGGGCGTCGCGCGGCGCCGTCGCGGCCGCCGTCGAACGGCGCGCGGCGGATTTCAGGAATCTGCTCGTCACCGCGGTCGAGCTCGCCGACCATCCGGATCGCGCGCGTCCGGCGATGCGCGATGTCGTGTGGGACGACGCCGTGAGAATTGCCGAGCGCGTGGACGTGCCGCGCCTGCTGCCGCTCGGCCGGGCGTCGCTGATCCTGATCCTGTCGATCGCGGGATGGATCGCCGCAGGCGTGGTGTTCGCGCGCTTCTGGCACGAGAGCCCGGCGGTTGCCCTCGCGTCAGGTCTGGGCGATCCCGCGATCATCGATCTGTCGGTTCGCGTGACGCCGCCCGAGTACACCGGCCTTGCCGCCACGTCGGTCCGCAATCCCGACCACCTCGACTTGCTCACCGGCAGCCGGCTCGATTTCGATGTTGAGGGACACGCCGCCACCATGTCACTCACCGACGCGGCGAATGCGAAGGTACCGCTCGCGTCGAACGGCGCAGGTCGATTCACCGGCGGTGTCAACGCGACCGTCGATAGTTACCTCGCTTTCGAGCCCGTGTCGGCCAGCGGCGCCGCTGGCGTGCGTCGCCTGGTGACCATCAGCGTCCGGCCCGATCGTCCGCCGGCCGTGCGCGTGACGGCGCCGGGGAAAGATCTGTACCTCTCCGACATGTCTCGCACCCTGGATGTCGCGATCGCCGCTGACGACGACCTCGCGATGCGGTCGCTCAAGCTCGTCTACACGAAGGTCTCGGGATCGGGCGAGGATTTCACGTTCACCGAGGGTGAGGCGCCGGTGCAGATCACCAGGCACAGCGACCAGTCGTGGACGGCGACGGGCGCGCTCGCACTGGCGACGCTGGGCCTGGCCAAGGGCGACACGCTGGTGTACCGCGCCGTGGCCGTGGACTCGCTACCCGGTCGTGCACCGGTCGAGTCGGACGCCTACATCGTGCAGGTGCTGTCACCGAGCGACGTCGCGACGGAAGGCTTCGCAACCGGCGACGATCGCGACAAGTACGCGCTCAGCGAGCAGATGATCGTCATCAAGACCGAGCAACTGCACGCGAAGAAACCGACGCTTTCGGCAGAGGCATTCAACGACGAAGCCGTTAACCTCTCGGCGATGCAACGGTCCGTGCGCGCCGAGTTCGTGTTCATGCTGGGCGGCGAGCTCGAGGACATCGAAGCCGAAGCGGCCGCCGCGGGCCCCGACGAGCTGCACGAAGAAAACGAAGCCGCGGGCGAGCAGGACCTGCTCGCGGGCCGGATGCAGAACCAGGGCCGGCAGGATCTGCTGATCGCCATCCGGCGCATGAGTGAGGCCGCGACCTCGCTTGCGGTCTCTGACACGCAGTCGGCACTCACGTCCGCGCGTGCAGCCGTCGCCGCGCTTCAGCGCGCGTTCACGAAGAGCCGACTGATTCTCCGCACGCTCAGTGTGCGCGAGCGGATCGATCCCACGCGCCGCCTCACCGGCGACGTCAAAGGCGAAGCGCCGTGGCGTCGTCCTCTCGCCGATTCGGCCGAAAGCCCGCGCGTGAGTGCGCTCCGGCGGGCGCTTGATCAGCTCGGAGAACTGGCGGGCGGTTCCGCGTACACGACCGGCGATCGCACGCGCCTGGCCGGCGTCGCCGAATCGATCTTGCAGATCGATCCCGCGTCCAAGGTGGTCCGAGATGTGGCCACGCGCATCGTCGGCGCCGCCGACGCGATTGGTGCGGGACGAAGCCCCGATCAGGTGGCTGAGCTCGTCAGCCTCGCCGCGGTCGATCTGACGCGCATGATCACCACCGAACTGCGTGACGCGCCGGATCGTCCTGCCGATCCCGCTGCCGCGGCCCTGTCGGGCGCGCTGACCGATCGGTTGCGACGAGGCGGAGGGCGTCCATGACGGGCGGCGGGGCGCTTCGTTCGATCGGCGTGGCCATCGCCGTGGCCGGTGCGATCGATCCGTCGTTTTCGTCGGTGCGATCGGACAAGCCCGTGGTTTCGCTCCTCGCCTCGTCTGCCCGCGACGAGACTGCCGCGGCGCGCGCGGCGGGTGTGCTGGAACGGCACTTCACGGTCGTGCGAACGGCTGACGCCGGCGCGTCGGCCGTGGTCCTCGTCGGCGATCGCGTTCCGGACGGCATCGAGGTGGATCAGAAACCGGCGTTCGCGCTCGCGTCCGACGCCGGCGTCATGATCGAACGGGTGGACGCGCCCTCACGCGCGGATCTGGCATCGCGCGTGCCGATCGCGTTTGCCGCACGCGTTCCTGCCGGGACAACTTCCGCCGAAGCCAGGCTTCGCGTCAACGGGGTCGTCGTCGATCGGCTGACGATGAAGGTGTCGGGTGAGGGCGGCGTCGCCGGCGCGCTGACGTTCGCACCGACATCGGCCGGCCCAGTGCACCTCCAGATTGAAGTGACGGCGGCATCGGCGTCGGCCTCCGTGGACGCGGCGACCGATGTGCAACCGATCCGGTGGACGGTGCTGTCGTACGATCCGCGTCCGTCGTGGGCGTCGACGTTCGTCCGGCGCACACTCGAAGACGATCCGCGGTTCGTCGTTACGGCGCGCGTCGCGACGTCGCCGAAGACGACGGCCGAGACAGGGCAGGCGCCGGGATCTCTCGACGCGTCGCTCGATGGTTTCAACGTGGTTGTGGTGGGCGCACCAGACAGTTTGACCGCCGGTGATGTCGCCCGGCTCGATGCGTTCGCGCGTCGCGGTGGGTCGGTGTGCCTGATCCTCGACCGGGTCGCCTCGGGCCCGTACGAGCAGCTTGCGGGGACGAACGGATGGACTGCGCGTCAGCTGGCGATGCCCGCGGCCGTTGACGGCGCTTCGGGCCGGCTCGGGTCCCTTCACGCCACCGAGTTCGCGATTCCCAATCTCAAACCGGGCGCCGTCGCGTTGGCCTCCGAGAGCGGGCATCCGATCGTGTGGCGCAGTCCGGCTGGTGCGGGCGCCGTCTACGTGAGCGGCGCGCTGGACGCGTGGCGTCGGCGCGCGGCGGAACACGCCGGCTTCGACAGGTTCTGGCAGACGCTCATTGCTGATGCGGCGGCGTCCGCGCGCGGCCCGATCGATCTGCAACTCGACCAGCGGATCGTCGCGAGCGGAGCGCCGATCTCCATGCGGGTGGCTCTTGGCGATTCGGTCCTGGCGCTCACGAGCACGTCGCGACTTACTGGGCGGATCGAGGGCCCAGGTGGGGCTGAACCGTTGAGATTCTGGCCAGAGCGTCCTGGAATCTTTGTGGCCAGTGCAGTTGCACCACGAACTCCGGGCGTGTATTCGATCGTGGTCTCCGGAGGCGTGGGCGAGGCGGCGGGTGCGAGCCACGAGGTGCGGGCGGCGCTGCTCGTCGCTGATTCGGTGTCGTGGCCAGCCGATCGCTCGCTCGTCGCCGCGTGGGCGGGCGCTCACGGCGGCGCCGCATTTCCATCCGCCCGTGTCGACGATCTGGACCGGGCGCTCGTCCATGCGGTGAGGCCGCCCGTTCGCCCGGCCGAAGCGTTCCCCATGCGGTCGCCCTACTGGCTGTTGCCGTTCGCCCTCGCGCTCTCGGGCGAGTGGTGGCTGCGCCGGCGACGCGGTCTTGCGTGAGATTTTGCGAATTACGATTTGACACCGTTGTTGCCGGTCAGTACGCTGCCCGTGCCCGCGCAGGGCGCGCGGCGCACTCCGAGTGTGATCCCCATGTACAGAGCTGACGATTACTCACGCGAAGCGGTCAAGGCGCTGACAGACAAAGTGCTCGACATGACGAAGGCGGACGCCGCCGAAGTCAATCTCTCGGGCGGCGAACGCTCGGGCACGCGCTGGGCCAACTCTTCGATCACCACCAACCTCGTCCAGTACGACCGCAATCTCTCGGTGACGGTCTACATGGGCGACAAGTCCGGGTCCGCGTCGACACGCGACTTCAGCGACGCGGGGCTCAAGGACCTCGTCGAGGAGGCGCGCACGAACGCTCAGCAGGCGACGGGCGGCACCAAGCCCGACCTGCTCGGGCCGCAGACTTACATTCCCGTCGACGCGGCGCTGTCCCCGATGGTGAATTTTGGGCCGGCCGAGCGCGCGCGGATGGTCAAACAGAGCATCGACATCTGCGAGCAGATGGGGACCGTCGGCGCGGGGTACATCCCGAAGACCGACCAGACCAACTGCACGGCGAATTCGAAGGGGCTGTTTGCGTATTACCGCGACGCCGAGGCGGGCCTCGTGCTGACGTGCCGCATGGCGGACGGCGGCGGATCGGGCTGGGCCGGCATCACGGGCGTGAAGGATCTCAGTCTGATCGACCCGAAGCACATCACCGAGGTCGCATCGGGCAAGGCGCTCAAGAGCCGCAAGCCGAAGAGAATTGAGCCTGGCCGTTACACCGTCATTCTCGAACCGCGCGCCAACGCGCGCTTCCTGTCGCTCATGACCGGCATCTTCAACCAGGGCGGCGGCGCTGGCGCCCCCGGTGCGGCCGGCGGTGCTGGCGGACGCGGAGGCGGCGGAGGACGAGGCGGCGGCGGGGGACGCGGTGGTGGTGGCGGGCGCGGCGGACGCGGCAGCGCGCCGCGCGCGATCGGCGACAAGATCTTCAGCGATCTCTTCACGCTGAAGAGCGACATCGGCAACAACATCCTTCGGCAGTCGCCAATCCTCGGCAACAACACGCCCGCCAAATCGGTGACGTGGGTCGAGAACGGCGTGCTCAAAAATTTCGCGACGCCCGACATCGGGGCCAGCGTCAATATGAGCCTCGTGCAGGAAGGCTCGGACATGTCGATTGAGGACATGGTTTCGAAGACCAAGCGCGGGCTGCTCGTGACCTTCTTCTGGTACATCCGCGGCGTTCCGGCCGAAGACCAGCCGTTGCTCAACACGGGCATGACGCGCGACGGGTTGTTCCTGATCGAGAACGGCGAGATCACGACGCCGGTGCAGAACTTCCGCTGGAACATGTCGCCGCTCGTCGGGTACTCGAACCTGACGCTCGTCGGCAAGCCGGTGCCGATTCACACGGGCGAGGCGTACGACGGTGGCGGCACCGCCCTCGTGCCGCCCGTGCGCATCGACGACTTCTACATGACCTCGGTTTCGCCGGCGGTGTGACATGGATGCAACACGTCGCGATTTTCTGAAGGGGCTCGGCGCGTCGACGATCCTGCTCGCATCGAGCGACATCATCGGGAACCTGCTCGCGCAGTCGCCGAAGGGCGACCCGATGCACTCGAAGTTCAAGGGCCTTGCCGACATCGCGCTCGGCGAAGCGAAGCTCGGCGGCTGTTCGTACGCCGACATCCGCTTCACCCGCACTATGAATCTTCCGGGCGTCAACGTCTCGGCATCATCGTCGGCGGCCGGTGCGGACGCCGCGGCGGCTGACGCAGGCGGCGGGTTTGGCGGACGCGGCGGCGGTCGAGGCGGCGGAGGCGGTGGATTCGGCGGCGGAGGATTCGGCGGACGCGGCGGCAACGCCGGGCCGCCCAACGATCCGGACGGCACACCGCGCGCAGCCGGGTTCGGTGTGCGCGTGATCAACGGCGGTGTCTGGGGCTTCGCCAGCAGCCCGATCGTCACCGAGGACGAGATTCGCCGCATCACCAAGCTCGCGACGGAAGTCGCGAAAGCGAGCGCGATCGCGAAGAAAGTGAACGTGCAGCTCGCGCCGACGCCGGCCTACCAGCTCTACTGGTCGACCGAGATGCAGCAGGATCCGACGAAGATGTCCGACACGGACAAGCGCCGGTCGCTGCAGGCGGCGGTGGACGCCGCCGCCAAGCACAAGGACGTCGTCGCGGCTACGGCCAACGTCAGCTTCAACAGCGAGTGGAAGTACTTCGCCTCGTCCGAGGGCTCCTACATCGAGCAGGAGCTCTTCTCGACGATGCCGAGCTTCAATGTCACCGCCAAGCGCGGCGAGGTCACGCGCACGCGCAATCTCGAGATCCCCGGCGGCACCGGCGGCTGGGAGCTCGTCGAAGAGAAGCGCATGATGTCCGACGTCGATCGTATCGTCGACGAGGCGTTCGAACTGGCGGCGGCCACGCCGATTGCGGCCGGGCTGAAGGATCTGGTCCTGATGCCGTCGCATTTGGCGCTCACGATCCACGAGATCGTCGCGCACGCGACCGAGCTCGATCGCATCATGGGCTACGAAGCGAATTACGCCGGAACCAGCTTCGTGAAGGTCACCGACATCGGCAAGCTGAAGTACGGTTCGAAGCTGTTCAACATCAGCGGCGACAAGGTGCGCCCGGGCGGCCGCGCGACCGTCGGCTACGACGACGACGGCGTGAAGACGACGAAGTTCCCGATCGTGACCGACGGCATTCTCGTCGGCGTGTCGACGAACCGCGAGATGGCGCACTTCATCAACGAGAAGGAAAGCCGCGGCTGCACGCAGGCGAGCGGCTGGGCGCAGTATCCGTTCCTGCGGATGCCGAACGTTCATCTCGAGCCCGGCCCGGCCGGATCGCCGACGCCCGAGCAGATCATCGCGGACACGAAAGACGGCGTGCTGATCGACGGATCGGGCAGCTACTCGATCGACCAGCAGCGCTACAACGGCCAGTTCGGCGGCGGTGCGTTCTGGGAAATTAAGAACGGCAAGAAGACGCGCGCGGTCACCAACGTGACCTACAACGCGATCACGACGGACTTCTGGGGCAATCTCGACGCGATTTCGGGCAAGGAATCCTGGCAGCAGTTTGGCGTCGGTGGTGACGCCAAGGGCCAGCCGACGCAGGGCCAGAGCGTGTCGCACGGCGCGCCCTGGGTGCGGATCAAGAAAATCATGGTGGGAGCAGCGTTCCAGTGAACACAACTCGGCGCGATTTCATCAAGGGCCTCGGCGCCTCGGCGGTCGTTCTCTACGCGAGCGACATCATCGGAAATCTGCTCGCGCAGTCGCCCCCGGGCAAGCCGATGCAGTCGAAGTTCAAGGGACTGGCTGACATCGTGCTCGGCGAGGCCAAGATGCAAGGCTGCTCGTACGCCGACGTGCGCTTCACGCGCACGATCAACATTCAGGGCGCGAACGCGACCTACAACAGCGGACGCGGCGGCGGAGCCGGCGCTGCTGCCGGCGCGGGCGGTGGTTTCGCCGGTGGCGACGTGCCACCTGATTTCGCTGCCGGTGGTGGTGGCGGTGGAGGCCGCGGCGGCGGTGGTGGTCGCGGCGGTGGTCGTGGTGGCGGCGGGGGACGCGGCGGGCGCGGCGGCGGTGGGAATGAAACCGACGGCACGCCGATCGCGGCCGGCTTCGGCGTCCGTGTGATTCACGGCGGCGTGTGGGGCTTCGCCAGCAGCCCTATCTTGACCGAAGACGAGATTCGCCGGATCACTCGCGTCGCCATCGAGGTTGCCAAGGCGAGCGCGATCGCCAAGAAGAGCGACGTCGTCCTCGCGCCGACCGAGGCGTATCAGGTCTACTGGGCGTCGCCCGTCGCGAAGGATCCGCGCCAGGTCTCGCAAACCGATCGTCAGGCGCTGGTCCAGGCCATTGTCGATGCCGCGGGCAAGAACAAAGACGTCGTCACGGCGACCGCGTCTGTGAGTTCCGTCTCGGAGTGGAAATACTTCGCGTCGTCTGAAGGCTCGTACATCGAGCAGGAAATCATGACGACGACGCCGTCATTCAACGTGTCGGCGCGCAAGGACGACGTCACGCGATCGCGGACGCACGGCGGCCCTCCGGGCACCGGCGGCTGGGAAATCGCGGAGAACGCGCGGATCATCGACGACGCCGAGCGCTTCGGCGACGAGGCCGCGGAGTTCTGCACGGCGACGCCGATCAGCCAAGGGCTCAAGGACCTGGTGCTGACGCCGATGCACGCGATGCTCACGATTCACGAGATCGTCGCGCACGCGACCGAGATCGACCGCATCATGGGCTACGAGGCGAACTACGCCGGCACGAGCTTCGTGAAGATCTCGGACCTCGGCAAACTGAAATACGGCTCGAAGCTATTCAACGTCACCGGCGACAAGATCCGTCCGACTGGCATGGCGACGATCGGGTACGACGACGACGGCGTGAAGACGACGGAGTTCCCGATCGTTCGCGAAGGGATTCTTGTCGGCCTCTCGACCAACCGGGAGATGGCGCGCTACATGCCCGGCGACAAGACGAGCCGCGGCTGCACCCAGGCCGGCAACTGGTCGCAGTATCCGTTCCTGCGGATGCCGAACGTGCACGTCGAGCCGGGACCGGCGGGTTCGCCGACGCCCGAGCAGATCATCGCCGACACGAAGGACGGCGTCATGATCGACGGGCGCGGCAGCTACTCGATCGACCAGCAGCGCTACAACGGCCAGTTCGGCGGCAACGCGTTCTGGGAAATCAAGAACGGCAAGAAGACGCGCATGGTGACCAACGTCACCTACAACGCGATCACGACGGACTTCTGGGGCAATCTCGACGCGATCTCCGGCAAGGAGACGTGGCGGATGTACGGCACCGGCGGCGACGCGAAGGGCCAGCCGACGCAGACGCAGAACATCTCGCACGGCTCGCCGTGGCTGCGGATCCGGAAGATCATGGTTGGGGGCGCGTTCGCGTAAGAAATCGAGATCGACGGGCGCCGGCGGTTCTGCCGGCGCCTACGTCATCACATAGACGACGACGTTCACCGCGAAGCGCGTGTTGTCTTCGCGGAAGAAGTGCTTGTTCCGCCAGTCGTAGTCCCACTCGCAGCCGTAGTCCTTGCTCGAATACAACACACCGAGTCGGCCCTTGCGTTCGATGCCGCGCAGGTACTCGTGCACGAGGTCGTCACCCCAACCGTTCAGCTCGTGCGTCGTCTGTGGCGGTCCGTCCGGGAATTGAAAGAACGACCGGTAGATCGCGTGCGTCTTCGGCAGTTTCGCGAGCGTGTCGGGCCCGGGGAACGTGCGCCGCATTTCCTCTTCGAACGACTTCGCGTAGAGGCCGTTCACATCATGATTGCAGTCGTCGGAGAAGAGCAGACCGCCGGCGTCGACGAAACGGACGAGGTTCGCGCGCTGCTTGTCTGAGAAGCGCACGAGCTTGTGGCCCGTCATGAAGAGGAACGGGAACGAGAGCAGATCCTCGGAGTCCGCGCCAATCACGACTTCCTCGGGATACACGGGGATGTCGGTGTACTCGACGACGGAGTTGAGCACGTTCGCGGCGACCTTCGGGTTGTAATCCCAGTCGCCTGAGTCGTAACGGAGCCGAGCGAACACGAACTCAGAGCCTTTCGGGCCGACCGGGCGAGCGGGCGTCGCTTTCTGTGGGGCGCCAGGTACGGGCGCCTGCGCGGCACGAGCAGAAACCACGCGGCCCGCAGCGAGCGCGCCGACCGTGAGTCCGGCCAGCCGAAGAAAGTCGCGACGTCCGCGTTTGGCGTCAGTCATCAGTGAGCCCAATAATCTCAGTGTCGCACGGAAGCGGATCGCGTAGTGCGCGCCTCGTTTTTGATTGAGGCCCTGACCGCCGAAGAGCCGGCGAGGCTCAATCGCCCCATTAATGGCTCGCGGTCCTGGCGACCAGCGCGAGCGCGTGAGTGGCCCAGTTGGTCGCGGCGGCAGAAATGAATTGATGCTTGCCGTACGGGAATCCTGCGTCGAAGTACGGCTGGATCGGGATGGCACGAGTCGCCACGAACCAGGATCCGTCCGCGTACTGCGTGCGAAGCAGGAACTCGACTCCGCGCTTGACGGCCGGATCGGTCGCCGGGCGGGCGCCACTTTCGACGAGCGCCACGATGGCCTGTCCCGTCGCGTAGGCGTCGCTCGGGAGTGCGGGCTGTTGCGACCAGCCGCCATCGGCGCGCTGCACGGACGCGAGACCCGCGGCGGCCCGGGCGATCACTGACGACCCGGCATGCGACCATCCGAGGCCGATCAATTGAAACGCGCGGTCCTCAACCGTCACTGGAACGGCGCGTACCGATCCACGCGGCAGTCCGGCTCACCGCACGGTCGGCCTCGGCGCGGAGCGACGCCGGACGATAGACCTGGAGCGATCGCATCGACAAGGCCGTCACTTCGATGTCACTCGACTCGAGCGGAGGGCGATGCGCGGTGACGGCCCAGTGGTCGCCGCGCTGCTGGCGCAGGAGCACGCGCGCCATCGCGTCGGTCGCGGGCGTCGGTGCGAAGGTCTCTGCGGCAAGTCCCGCGAGAATGTAGCTGACGGTGTCCGAGTCGCCGGGAATCGTCATGCCCTGCAACGCGCGCTCCCGCCACGTTTCGAGGTACACCCCGATCGCCGCCTTCTGGTGCTTCGCGATCGTCTCGTTCACCGGCAGGCCGCTCGTTCGAGCCGCGGCGATCGTCATCGCCGTCAGCGTGTTGTTGTGGCACGACACGCAGCCGGCTTTGCGAAGGAACGTCTCGTCGTTCTGCTGCAGAAGCGGGAGCGCGCGCGTGACGGCGACCTGAGCGGATGAGGCGGGCGACGCCGAGGCCGGCGGGCCGGCCGGGCCGGGCACGTCTTTCGCCCCAGATCGCCGCAGCAGATCGACGAGCGGTGTCGATCCGTGTTGCAGCGCCAGCCCGAGGGCCGACTCGCCGTGCTGGCTGACAGCGTTCACGTCGACGCCGCCCCCGATGAGGGCACGTGCGACGTCGAGTGACGGGTCGTCGGATGCTGCGTCCAGCATCAGCATCGTCCGTCCATCGGGTGCGACCGCGGAGGCCTTTGCGCCGTGGTCGAGAAAGACCTTCGTGTGTGTTGCCTGGCCGCGCGGCGGACCGGCCATGAACATGCCGGTCGTCGCGTCTTCGCTCGGGACGCTCTTGAACAGCGCCTCGGCGCACGACGCGCACTCGCTTTGCACAGCCTGCGCGAGCAGTCTCGACCTGGAGGCCGCGAGGTCCGCGCCGTGGCTGACGAGCTGCTGAAACACCGCCGGGTCACCCGCGAAGGTCGCTTCGATCAGTGGCGACGCGCCCGGCGCTCTCAACGACGGATCCGCACCTTTCTCGAGCAGTAACGCGACCACGTCTGCCGCGCCGTGCAGGCCGGAGGCGACGATGAGCGCCGTGCGGCCGTCATCGGATCGCGCGTTGACGTTCGCGCCGTGCGTGAGGAGCAGCCGCGTTTTGGCGACGTCAGTGACCGCCCACATCAATGCGGTGGCGCCGGCGTCGTTGCGTGCGTTGGGATCCGCGCCGTTGTCGAGGAGCAGCGTCATGCTCGCGACGTCGCTCTCGAGCGTGGCCACCATGAGCGGCGTCGTGCCGTCTGGACCTCGAAGGCTTCCGGCACCACGATTGGCGCGGGCGAGCGCGGTGAATGCGTTGCGGTCGCCGTGCGCGAGTGCGTCGATCAACTTCCCGGCGATTGGATTGGGCGGCGGCGGTGGAGTTTCGTTGGCGGCGGCATCGGGCCAGTGTGCGCCCTGATCGATCCACGCCTGGATGGTCGCGACGTCGCCCGTGCCGAGCGCGCCGTCCGGCGGCATCTGACGGCCGAAGCTGGAGCCGATCAAACGCTGAAACAGGCGGCTACCGTCGCTGTTGCCCGGGCCGATCACCGTGATGGTGCCGCCGCGCATGGCGCTGCTGCGCCGGTCGAGGCGGAAGCCGTTCTGCTGCTGCGTCGGTCCGTGGCATTCGTAGCAGTGCTGCCGGAAGATTGGCTGCACGTCGCGGACGAAGTCGATGTTGGCCGGCGGCGTCTGCGCGCGTTCAGCGCGTGCGAAGACCAGGCTGACGAAGACGATGGATGACGAGATCAGAACATTTCGCATGGGGAGTGACAGCAGCGTACGGGCAGCGGTCATGCGCGTCAAGCGTGCATTGCTAGTTCGTGAAGCCAGCGCTTGGCTTCCTTCTTCAGACTTTCGAGATTCTGCGGGCGGGCAAACTCGTGGGGCATGGACCTTCTCCATTGGCGCCTGATATCCGCTGAATGCAGGCAGGAAGAAGGTTCGAATGCGACGTTCGACGAGCCAGCGAGAGAGGACGGCGACGCGCGCGAGCGCGCCGCCATGCGTGGCTGGTGTGATTAGTTCGTGCGCTTGCGCCGGAGGCTCCGCGCCGACAGCGCGAGTGCGCCGGTCACGAGCACGAGCGTCGCCGGTTCGGGCACGGTGGGAACCGCCTCGAGATGGTCGGCCACGACGAAATCGCCCGAGAACGTGACCGACATGATCGGCGTGGTCGACGTCCATCCGTGCCAGTCCAGGCCGCCGTCGCCGCCCGGAAACGCGCCATTGCGGTGATACGGCGTCGTCACGGTGCCCAGCAGGTTATTGGCCTCGTCGAAGAAGCTGAACGTGATGCCGTTCGACGGCGAGCCGGAGCCCCAGAATCCGCCGAAGTCCGTGACGGGCGCTGCGAAGGTGATCCGCGCCGTCTCTGCGGAGCCATCGATGCCCAACCCGCGATTGCCGTCGGCCACCTGTGCGTCAATCGCCGGGATCCCAATGCCGAACGCACGCGTCGTCGTGTTGTAGATGTCGAAGTCGGCGTCGGTCAAACTCGCGCGCGCGCCGAAAATCCCGAGCGACGCGGCCTGATGCCCAAGCGAGAAGCTCTCGAAACTCTCACTGATCGTGCCGGTGAACGGGCCAGTCGGACTGATGGTGCTTGCCGCCGCCCACGTGCTGATGCCCAGTAGAAACGAAAGCGCCAGGAGCCCTGTGGTCCGGCGCGTCTTGCCGAAAAAACGCATTCCGCTGTCCTCCAATGCGGGTCCGGGGGACCTGACACCGGTCCACCTCGCCCGTGTTCCTAGAGGACACGCGCGCGTTTTTCTTTCGTCGCGCCTGTTACCGGCGCTGTTGCTCCATGGCGGCTTCCGTCTGCAGGCTGAGGACATCGCGAAAGACCGTCGCGAGCGCCATCGTGCGGCCGGCAAGGATGTACCGTACGGCCGCGTCGTGATCGTCGAGCGAACCGTCGATCTCGATCGCATCCCACTTCTCGGCGTGACCGACGTAGTTGATCGTCACGTCGTAGTGCTGGCTCCAGAAGAACGGCACGAGGTCGAACGGCTCGCGGCGTCCGAGCATGTTGCGCGCCGCCGTCTGTCCCTGGCGCTCCGCGACGACCCAATGCTCGACGCGGATGCGCTCGCCTGAATGCGGATCGGGCCACCGCGCGACGTCGCCCGCGGCGAAGACGCCCGGCGCACTGGTCTCGAGATACGCGTTGACGATCACGCCGTGGTCGACCGTAAGGCCGGCGCTTTCCGCGAGGGAAAGATTCGGGCGGACGCCGACGCCGAGCACGAGAAAGTCCGCATCGAGCGTGGTGCCGTCCTTGAGCGTGACCTGCCGGCCGTCCACGCGGGTCGCGGTCTGGCCGAGATGGAAGACGACGCCCTGTGCCTCGTGGAGCTTGCGCACGAACGCGCCAACGGCCGGACCCATGATCCGCTCGAGCGGCTGGTCGTCCGGTGCGATGACGTGGACGTCGAGATTGCGCGCGCGAAGAGACGCCGCGACCTCGAGCCCGATGAAACTCGCGCCGACGATCGCGACGCTCTTCGCCGTCGCCGCGCGCGCGACGATCGCCTTGCTGTCCGAAAATGTTCGCAGGTAATGAATCTGATCCGCACGCGCGCCCGGGATGTCCAGATGGACCGGGTCGGCACCTGTGGCGATCAACAGGCGATCGAATTCGTGGCTCCCGCCGTTTTCGAGCTGCACGCGCTTGTGCGCGACGTCGATTTTGGCGACGCGCGCGTTGAGGACGAGATCGATGTCCTGATCGGCGTAGAACTCCGGTCCGCGTAACGGAATCCAATCTTCCTGAGCGCTGCCGGCGAGAAAGTCCTTCGAGAGGTTGGGCCGGTCACTTGGCGCCGAGTCGTCCGCGCTGAGCATGGTGATCGGCCCCGCGTAGCCCTCACGCCGCAAGGCGTCCGCCGCGGCGACACCCGCGCCGCCTCCGCCGATGATGACGACCGAGCGTGGCGCGTCAGCCGGGGTGCGCCTGGCCGGCTCACCGAGCGGCTCGCGGACGAACACCTGTCCGCCGACCGTTTCGACCCTCCAGCAGGAAATCGGATCGAGTGCCGGAGCCCGTACCGCCTCGCCTGTGCGCAGGCTGAAGCAGGCATGGTGCCAGGGGCACCGGATGGTGTCTCCGACGACCAGACCGTCCGCCAGGGGGCCGTGGTAGTGGGTGCAGTGCCCGCCTACCGCGAAGACGTCGCGTCCGGCTCGGACGAGCACGGCGGCCGTCTCGCCGACCCGCCCGGAGACGGGCTGGCCGTCGGGCAGGCGATCCAGCGGAAATCCTTGAAGAAAATCGGGTTTGGAGGCGCTCGCGTTGTCGGGCATGATTACACCTCCGAGCATAATAGTCGGGCGTGTCCGGCGGCGGGACGACGAACAGGGCCGTAAATTGAGGCGGCCTGTCTGCCGTATTTGAAGTACCCCGGGTTTGGTGGTCGTCCGCCCGGGCCTCGCGTGGAGATGCTGTGTTGAATCAAAGTCGTGTGGCCGGCCTCGTTTTGGCTGGCGTTCTGGTGGTTACGGCCGCCGCCTGCAGCGGGTCGTCCGCTGCCAGCAACGGTGGCGGCGCCAACGCCGCCGGGGGCTCGGGGCGGGGCGGCGGGCGCGGGGGCGGCGGGAATGCCGGCGCGATTGTGCCGGTCGTGCTGGGCAAGGTCGTCCAGAAAGACATTCCGGTCGACGTCACGTCCATCGGCAACGTCGAGGCCTTCTCGACGATTTCGGTGCGCTCGCAGATCACGGGCACGCTGACCGAGGTCACGTTCCAGGAAGGCCAGTTCGTGAAGAAGGGCGACGTGCTCTTCCGTATCGACCCGCGTCCATATCAGGCCGCGCTCGATCAGGCCAACGCGAACCTGCTGCGAGACGAGGCCCTGCAGACGCAGGCAGAGGCGCAGCTGACGCGCGACGTCGCGAACGCGCTGTACGCCCAGCAGCAGGCGTCGCGCACGGCTGAACTCGTCAGCCGCGGCATCCTCTCGAAAGACCAGGGCGACCAGGCGACCGCCGGCGCCGACGCCGCGAAAGCTTCCGTCAACGCCGACCGCGCGGCCATCGCGAGCGCCAAAGCGCAGCTCGTCGCGCAGCAGGCGGCGGTCGACAACGCACGTCTGCAGCTCGAGTACTCGACGATCAAGTCGCCGATCGACGGGCGCACCGGCGACCTCGCGCAGAAGGCCGGGAACCTCGTCAGCGCCAACTCCACCGAGCTCGTGTCGATCACGCAGCTCGATCCCATCTACGTGACGTTCACCATGGCGGCGGTCAACCTGCCGCAGATCAAAGAGCACATGGCCGGCGGCAAGCTCGCTGTGACCGCGACGCCGCAGACGAGCGGTGGGCATCCGACCGACGGCTCCCTCACGTTCGTCGACAACGCCGTCGATCCGGCGACCGACACCATCAAGCTCAAGGGCACGTTCGCTAATGCCGATCATGCGCTCTGGCCGGGGCAGTTCGCCCGGGTGAGCCTGCGGCTGACGACTCTGCAAAACGCGACCGTCGTGCCGTCGCAGGCGGTGCAGACCGGCCAGGACGGCCAATTCGTCTTCGTCGTCAAGGAAGACCAGACGGTCGAGCAGCGGCCGGTGACGATCGGCCAGGCGTCGGCCGACGACATCGTGATCGCGACCGGGCTGTCGCCGGGCGAGACCGTGGTGACCGAAGGGCAGCTCCGGCTCGAGCCCGGGACGCGCGTCACGCGCGCGGATCCGACGACGGGTGAAGCGGCGCCCGGCAACGGTGGCCGTGGCGGACGCGGTCGCGGCGGTTCCGGTCAGGGTGGCTCCGGGCAGGGCGGCCGCAGCGGCAATGGCACGACGCCGACGCCGGCTCCCGGGTCGACGGGACGCGGCCGTCAGTAAGGTACGACCGCCGAAGGTTCGCACGTGAACATCTCCGAAGTCTTCATCAAGCGCCCGATCGCGACGAGCCTGCTCATGGCGGCGATTGCGCTCTTTGGCGTTGTCTCGTACTTCGCGCTGCCGGTGAGCGATCTCCCGCAGGTCGAGTATCCGACGCTGAATGTCTCGGCGTCGCTTCCCGGCGGCGATCCGAACACGATGGCGTCGGCGGTGGCGAGTCCGCTCGAGCGCCAGATGACGACGATTGCCGGCATCGACTCCATGGTGTCCAACAGCGGCACCGGCAACACGAACATCACGCTCCAGTTCGATCTCGGCCGCAACATCGACAGCGCGGCCGTCGACGTGCAGACGGCGATCGCCGCGGTGATGCCGATGCTGCCGACGACGATGACGTCGCCGCCGTCGTTCAGGAAGAACAATCCGAACGACCAGCCGATTCTGATGTTGAACCTGACGTCGAAGACGCTGCCCATGCCGGTGCTCGACGACTGGGCGGAGAACGTCGTCGCGCCGCGCATCTCGATGGTGAGCGGCGTCTCGCAGGTGCAGGTCCAGGGCTCCGCGAAATACGCCGTGCGTGTGCAGATCGATCCCGACAAACTGCACGCGCAGAACATCGGGCTCAACGAGATCAGCGGCGCCATCACTAACTGGAACGTGAACCTGCCGACGGGCACGCTCTACGGCCCCGACGCGACCTACAACATCCGCGCGGCCGGGCAACTGGGCGACGCGTCGGCGTACCGGCCGATCATCGTCTCGCATCGCAATGGCCTGCCCGTACGGCTCGACCAGGTGGCGAACGTCATCGACAGCACGGAGAGTGTCTTCAACCAGGCCTGGTTCTACTCGAAGCCGAACGGCGTGCCGAGCTCCGAGCGGGCCATCACGCTGATGGTCATGCGTCAGCCCGGGACGAACACGATCGAAGTCACCGATCGCGTTCGCGCGCTGCTGCCGTCATTCGAGGAGCAGCTGCCGCCGTCGGCGGATCTGAGCGTCCGCATGGATCGCTCGAAGACGATTCGCGCCGCCTTCGACGATATCCAGGTGACGATGCTCGTCACGCTGGTGCTCGTCATCGCGGTCATCTTCGCGTTCCTGCACAACGGGTCGGCGACGATGATTCCGGCGCTCGCCCTGCCGTTCTCGATTCTCGGGACGTTCACGGTGATGCAGTTGCTCGGCTTCAGCCTGAACAACCTGTCGATGATGGCGCTCATCCTCTCGGTCGGCTTCGTCGTCGACGACGCGATCGTGATGCTCGAGAACATCGTCCGCCACATGGAGCACGGCGAGGGCCCGGTCGAGGCCGCGCTCAACGGATCGAAGGAAATCGGATTCACGATCATCACGATGACGACGTCGCTCGCGGCGGTCTTCATCCCGATCCTCTTCATGACGGGTGTGCTCGGCCGGCTGTTCCGCGAGTTCGCGGTTACGATCACGGCCGCGATTCTGATCTCCGGCGTCGTCTCCGTCACACTCACGCCAATGCTGTGCAGCCGGTTCCTGCGTGTGGCGAAGCTGCACGCGAAGACCGGGCTGGCCGGGTTTCTGGAGCGCGGGTTCGGGCGCCTTCAGCGCGGCTACGAGATCAGCCTGGGCGTCGTGCTGCGCCACCGGTCGGTCATGCTGGCCGTGTTCATCGCCGTGATGATCGCGACGGTGCAGATGTACCGCATCATCCCGACCGGCTTCATTCCCGATCAGGACAACGACTCGATCTCGGTCAACCTGCGCGCCGCGCAGGGGACGTCGTTCTACGACATGTCGCGCTGGACGCGCCAGATCGCCGACATCGTCATCAAGAATCCGTACGTGGATTCGTTCATGGCGAACGTCATGGGCGGATCGGCGAACAACAGCCGCTTCTCGGTGCAGCTCACGCCGCGCGCCAAGCGCGATCAGACCGCGGCGCAGATCGCGCAGCAGATTCGCAACGACACGAGCCGGTTCGCGGGATTCCGATCGTTCGTGACGCTGCCGCCCGCGCTCCAGATTGGCGGGCGCATGGGCAACCAGAACTTCAGCATGATGCTGCAGAGCCTGGATCATGACGAGCTGTACGCCTGGGCGCCGAAAGTCGAGAAGGCCGTGGCCGAGCAGGTCGCCGAGGTGCAGGACGTCTCGACCGACATGGAGATGAAGAGCCCGCGCGTCGATCTGTCGATCGACCGCGACAAGGCCGCGGCCGTGGGGCTCAACGCCACGACGATTGAAAACACGCTGTCGACCGGCTTCGGCTCGACGTGGGTCTCGACGATCTACGGCCCGGCGAGCCAGTACCGCGTGCTCCTCGAACTCGACCCGAAGTACCAGTCGAAGGCCGACTCGCTCAAGAACATCGGGTTCAAGTCGAGCACCGGCGAGGTCGTGCCGCTCGACGCCGTGGTCAACTACAAGGAATCGGTCGGACCGCAGTCGATCAATCACTCCGGCCAGCTGCCGTCGGTGTCGATTTCCTTCGGCTTGAAACCCGGCATTTCCCTCGGCCAGGCCACCGCGCGCGTCAAGGAAGTGGCGGATTCGATTCTGCCGCCGACGGTCACGACGAGCTTCGAAGGCCAGGCAAAGGTATTCCAGCAGTCGATGTCGAACCTCGGCTTGCTGCTCTTCATCGCCATTGGCGTCGTGTACATCGTGCTCGGCGCGCTGTACGAGAGCTACATCCACCCGATCACGATCCTGTCGGGCCTGCCGTCGGCGGGCTTCGGCGCGCTCATCACGTTGTGGGTGTTCGGCAACGAGCTCAACATCTACTCGTTCGTCGGCCTCATCCTGCTCATCGGCATCGTCAAGAAGAACGCGATCATGCAGATCGACTTCGCGCTCGAGGCCGAGCGCAAGCACGGCAAGGCGCCGGCCGAGGCGATCTACGAGGGCTGCCTCATCCGCTTCCGCCCGATCATGATGACGACGATGGCGGCGCTGCTCGGCGCCGTGCCGATCGCGCTCGGGTACGGATCGGGCGGGGAAGCGCGCCGGCCGCTCGGGCTCGCGGTGGTGGGCGGACTGATGGTGTCGCAGCTCATCACGCTGTACCTCACGCCGGTCGTCTACACGTTCCTCGCGACGATCTTCAAGACGCGGCAGATTCCCGAGACGGTGGCGACCACGACATGAACGTTTCCGAAGGATTCATCAAACGACCGATCGCCACCAGCCTGCTGATGGCGGCCATCGCGCTCTTCGGCGTCGTGGCCTACCGGTCGCTGCCGGTGAGCGACCTGCCGAACGTCGATTTCCCGACGCTCCTGGTAACCGCGCAGCTGCCGGGCGCCGGACCCGAGACGATGGGATCGTCGGTCGCGACGCCGCTCGAGAATCAGTTCTCGCAGATCGCGGGCCTGCAGTCGATGACGTCGGTCAACTCGCTCGGATCGACGCAGATCACGCTCGAATTCGACCTCAATCGTCCGCTCGACGGTGCGGCGATCGACGTGCAATCCGCGATCACGCAGGCGTCGCGCCTGTTGCCGCAGGGCATGCCCACGCCGCCGACCTTCACGAAGGTGAACCCGGCGGATCAGCCGATCCTGTACCTCGTCATCACTTCGACGACGATGCCGGCGTGGACGCTCGACGAGTACGCCGAGACGCGAATCGCGCAGCGCGTGTCGATGGTGAGCGGCGTCGCGCAGGTTCAGGTGCTCGGCAGCGAGAAATTCGCGGTCCACATCCAGGCCGATCCGCATGCGCTCGCCGCCCGCCAGATCGGCATCAACGAGATCGAGACCCAGCTGAAGAACTGGAACGTGAACGTGCCGACGGGCACGATCGTCGGGCCGCACAAGGCGTTTACGCTCCAGGCCACCGGCCAGTTGATGAACGCCGAGCAGTACAAGCAGATGATCGTCGCGTATCGGAACGGCGCGCCGGTTCGGCTCGAGCAGCTCGCCAACGTCGTCGACGGCGTCGAGGATCCACGCACGGGCGCGTGGCTCTACTCGGGCGCCGGCGTGCAGCGCGCGATCACGCTCGGCATCCAGCGCCAGCCCGGCACCAACACGATCGCCGTGGCCGACGCCGTGAAGGCCCTGATGCCGCAGTTCCGGGCCGAGCTGCCCGCGAGCGTCCACATGGACGTGCTCTACGACCGGTCGGACACGATCCGCGAGTCCTACCGCGACGTCCAGTTCACGATGGTGCTGACGCTCGGCCTCGTCGTGCTCGTCATCTTCGTGTTCCTTCGGAACGTCTGGGCCACGATCATTCCGAGCCTCGCGCTGCCGTTCTCCATCATCGGCACGTTCGCGGTGATGTACATGCTCGGCTACAGCCTCGACAATCTGTCGATGATGGCCCTCATCCTGTCGGTTGGTTTCGTCGTCGACGATGCCATCGTGATGCTGGAGAACATCTACCGGCACGTCGAGATGGGCGAGGAGCCGCTCGCGGCGTCCCTCGTGGGGTCGAAGGAAATCGGCTTCACGATCGTCTCGATGACGCTGTCGCTCGCGGCCGTGTTCATTCCGGTGCTCTTCATTTCCGGTGTGCTCGGCCGACTGTTCCGCGAGTTCTCAGTCACGATCTGCGTGGCGATTCTGATTTCCGGTGTCGTGTCGGTCACGCTGACGCCGATGTTGTGCAGCCGGTTTCTGCGCAAGCCGAGTCATCACGAGGGCAAGTTTGCGCGGGTCTCCGAGTCGTGGTTCCAGTGGCTGCTCGGCGGCTACGATCGGACGCTGCAGATGGTGCTCGAGCGCCGCGGGTTGACGATGGTGGCGTTCGCGGCGGTCCTGATCGGTACCGCGGCGCTCTTCATGATCGTGCCGAAAGGGTTCATTCCCGATCAGGACACCGATCAGATCGTCGTCACGACGGAAGCGTCGCAGGGCGCGTCGTACGAAAAGCTCGTGCAGTATCAGGATGTCGTCGCGGATATCATCCGCAGGAATCCCAACGTCGACGCCCTCGTGTCGACGATTGGCGGCACCGCCGCGCAGACGCTGGGCGGGCCCAATCTGGGCCAGATCGTCGTGCATCTCAAGCCCCGCAGCGAGCGCCATCAGCTGGCCGGTCAGATCATCGAGTCGCTTCGGCCGCAGCTGGCCGGCGTGGTCGGGATGAAGGTGTACCTGCAGAATCCGCCGACGATTCGCATCGGCGGGCAGGTCAGCAAGAGCTTGTATCAGTTCTCGATGCAGTCGCCCGACCGGACGCAGCTGTACGCCGCCGCGAGGACGCTCGAGAAGAAGCTCGCGGCCGAGCCGATGCTCGAGGACGTCACGAGCGACCTCGAGATCGAGAGCCCGCAGATCAACGTCGAGATCGATCGCGACAAGGCGGCCGCGCTCGGCGTGACGGCCAACGCGATCGAGAGCGCGTTCTACGACGCGTACGGCACGAAGTGGGTGTCGACGATTTACGGCACGGTCAACGAGTACAAGGTGCTGCTCGAACTGGCGCCCCAATTCCAGCGCGATCCAGCGGCCCTCTCGCTGCTGTACTTCAAGGCCACACCGAACTCCGCATCTCAGGCCGGATCGCCGACCGCCCCGCCGACCCCGGGCGCGACCGGTGGCGGCCCCGTCGTTCCACTCGACACGCTGGCGAAAGCGACGCAGGTCGTCGGACCCCAGGCCGTCAATCACTACGGTCAGCTGACGTCGGTGACGGTATCCTTCGGCCTCGCGCCTGGCACGTCGCTCGGTACCGCGCTCAACCGCGTCGGTGACATCGCGACCAGCGTCCTGCCCGAGGGCGTGAGTGGCCACTTCCAGGGCGCGGCGCAAGCGTTCCAGGGATCGCTCGGCAATCTGTCGGTTCTCCTGCTCATCGCGGTGCTCGTCGTCTACATCGTGCTCGGGATTCTCTACGAGAGCTACATTCACCCGCTGACAATCCTGTCGGGGCTGCCTTCGGCGGCGTTCGGCGCGCTCGTGACGTTGCTGCTCTTCAACATCGACCTGAACATCTACGCGTTCGTCGGCATGATCATGCTGATTGGCATCGTCGAGAAGAACGCGATCATGCAGATCGATTTCGCGCTCGAAGCCGAACGCAGCGGGATGTCGCCGGGTGACGCGATCTACAAGGGCTGTCTGATTCGCTTCCGCCCGATCATGATGACGACGATGGCCGCGCTGTTTGGCGCGGTCCCCATCGCACTCGGCTACGGCGCGGGCGGGGAAGCCCGGCAGCCACTCGGCCTGGTCGTGGTCGGCGGCCTCATCTTCTCGCAGCTCGTGACGCTGTACCTCACACCCGTGGTCTACACCTACATGGCGCAATTCCAGACCTGGCTCAACCGCAGTAAGAGCGTGGAGCTCGCGCCGGCCGAAGGCAAGTGACGCACGGCCCGACCGGGCCGGCGCTTATCGTCTGAGTGTGAACGTGCTGGTCGTCTTGACGACGTTCAGCGCCGTGACGGTGTCGCCGGAGTTGAACACATTCCACGTGTCGGCGCCGCTGCCGCTCATCACGTTCGTGTTCTGGACGCCCGCATAGGTGCGCGAGGTCAAGTACACGTCGCGGGCAAGACCGTTGCACGTGAACTGGAACGCCGTCGGGTTGCACGCCGAGGCCGTTAGATTGATGTTGTTACCCGATTGGGTGCCGCTGAGATTGCAGACTTGGCCCGTCGTGGCCGACACCGCGCTCGCCGTCAGCGCTGTGCCGTTCTGGGTGATCGTCAGCGAGTAGGTGTCGGGTACCCCGTTGCTGCTCTGGAACGCCAGGAGGCACTCGGTGGTGCTGCCGCTGGCGGTGGTCTGGGTGAACGTGCCGATCCAGGAGCCAGCCGGCTGTTGAGCGGCGTCGCCGGTCGGCGACGTGGTACTGCCGCAGGCGACGGACACGAGCGCGAAAATCAGGACGAGACGACGTGCATTCACCTCAGGTACTCCTGGCCGAACGGGCGGCCGCCAGCATTGACTGCATCGATCCTAGACCAAAGTCAGGGTGGCGCGAAGCGGGGATGTCGGCATACCGTGGTGCGAGCTGCTGGTCCCCCAGCTGACCTTGGAGGAGACACTCATGGTGAAAGTTGGACTGTTCGTGCGGCTGGAAGCCAAACCAGGCCAGGAAAAGGCGCTGGGAGATTTTCTGAAGAGCGGATTGGCGCTGGCCAATCAGGAGACGGGCACGACGGTCTGGTTCGCCGTCCAGTTCGGGCCGACGACGTTTGGCATCTTCGACGCGTTCGCCGACAACCCGGGACGGGATGCGCACCTCAACGGGCAAATCGCGGCCGCGCTGATGGCCAAAGCCGGCGAACTGCTCGCTCAGGCGCCCAAGATCGAGAAGGTCGACGTGCTCGCGGCAAAGGTTCCCGGCGGCCGCTGACTTCTGCCCTTTGACCTTCGCCCTTTCCCGCCGTTCGGTCATCTGCGTGGCGCTCGCGGCCGCATCGGTGGCCGCGCCAGCCGCGCGACAGGGCACCTCCGTCGTCATTCGCGTCGATACCGGAACCCGGGTCGGCGCGATGACGCCGATCTGGGCGTACTTCGGCCACGACGAACCGAATTACACCTACACGCCAAACGGCCGGAAGCTGCTCTCCGAGCTCGCTGCGGCGAGCCCCGTGCCGGTGTATATGCGGGTTCACAATCTGTTGACGACCGGCGACGGACAGTACGCGCTCAAGTGGGGATCGACCAATGCGTACACGGAGGACGCCACGGGGCGTCCTCGCTATGACTGGACGATCGTCGACCGCATCTTCGATACGTACCGCGAGCGGAAGATGCGTCCGATCGTGCAACTCGGCTTCATGCCCGAGGCATTGTCGCGCAAGCCGGAGCCGTATCGGCATTTCTGGAAGCCGGGCGATCCGTACAACGACATCTACACGGGCTGGTCGCAGCCGCCCGCGGATTTCGCGAAGTGGGGCGAACTGGCGTTCCAGCTCACGCGCCACCTCGTCGATCGCTACGGACGCCAGGAGGTGGAGCAGTGGTGGTTCGAAGTCTGGAACGAACCCGACATCGGCTACTGGCAGGGGACATTTGACGAGTATTTGAAGCTGTACGATTTTGCGGCTGACGGCGTCAAACGCGCGCTGCCCACGGCGCGCATCGGCGGCCCGGAGGTGACCGGCCCGAACGGCCAGCGGACGCAGCAGTGGCTGCACGACTTCATCGAGCATTGCCTGCGCGGTACGAACGCCGCGACCGGAAAAACCGGCGCGCCGGTCGATCTCGTCACGTTCCACGCCAAGGGATCGCCGTCCGTGCGCCCCGAAGGATTCGTCCGGATGAGCGTGTCGAATCAACTCCGCGCGATCGACAGCGGTTTCAAGATCGTCGCGTCGTTTCCTGAGCTGAAGGACACGCCCGTCATCATCGGTGAATCCGACCCCGAAGGTTGCGCCGCCTGTCCGGTGCGCACCAACCCCTCGAACGCGTACCGCAACGGCACGATGTACTCGAGCTATACGGCTGAGCAGCTCGCTCGCACTTATCAGCTCGCGGATCTCTACAACGTGCACGTGGCGGGCGCGGTGACGTGGGCGTTCTTGTTCGAGGATCAGCCCTATTTCGACGGGTTCCGCGACCTTGCGACCAACGGTCTCGACAAGCCGGTGATGAACGTGTTCCGGATGCTTGGCCGGATGGGCGGCGACCGCGTCGCCGTGACCAGCTCGGCGGCGCTGTCGCTCGAGGATGTCCGCGATCGCAGCGTGCGGGGAGCCGCGGACGTCGCCGCGCTCGCCACGCGCAGCTCGCGCTCAGCCGCGATCCTGGTCTGGAACTATCACGACGACGACGTGCCTGCGGATGCGACTGACGTCGAACTCACCGTTGACAGCCTGCCCGACGCGCATCCGATGGTCACGCACTACCGCGTGGATCACGATCATGGCAACGCGTACGCGCGCTGGCAGGCCATGGGATCGCCGCAGCCGCCGACACCGGCGCAATACGCCGAGCTCGAACGCGCCGGCCAGCTCACGACGATCGCTCCGGCGGCGCGCGCCGACGTCGTGAACGGCCGCCTGGTGCTGCATTTCTCTCTGCCGCGGCAGGGCGTGTCGCTCGTCACGATCGCGTGGTGACGCGATCTACTTGATCTCGACGATGCGATCGGTCCAGTTAGGCTGGGCCTTGGTGTCGACGCCGAGGAGCGCGGCCACCGCGTCGGCCGACGCGAACGGTCGGGCACCGATGATCTTGTCGGCGGCCGCCTGATCGACATTCAGCACCAGCATCAGGTCTGCCGAGGGGGCACGATTGACGTCGACCTTACCGAAGTGGCGTGTGAGGTACTTCACGACGACCGCGGCGTCGGCGTCCTCCCCGTTCGCGCCACGCTGGCGCATCAACTCGACGAGATCATGCCAGTCCTTCGGCTGCCGCCGCCGACCGATGGCCGTGTCCAAATCGTGACAATCGCTGCACATCGCCAGAAACGCGTCGCGGCCTTCGCCGGTCGGCAGCTGATCGGGCGTCGTCGACCGGTTCTGGCGCCCGGCGGGTTGGACGATCGCCACAGGTCGCGCAGCGCCTGCGCTTGCGATGACCGTCGCGATCCAGCCGGTGCAGAGCAGCGTCCCAATCTTCATGGCCGCAAGCGTCGGTCGCTACTTCCTGGCGGGCAGCGCGAACGCCATCAGCTTGCTGCCGCCCGGCGAGTTCAAATAGCTGCCACCGCCTGCCATGACGGCGACGAACTGTCGGCCGTCGCGGCCGAGATAGGTGACCGGGAGCGTGTGCGCGCTGGCTTCGAGCTCGGTTTCCCAGAGCTGCCTGCCCGTGCGTGAGTCGAACGCGCGGAAGCGACGATCGGCCGTCGCCCCGACGAAGATCACACCGCCCGCGGTCGCGATGCTGCCGCCTTGATTGGGCGAGCCCGTGTTCTCCACGCCCTTGGCTTTCAGGTCCTCGTTGAAACCGAGCGTGCTCTTCCACGCGACGTCGCCGGTGTCGACGTTGACGGCTACCAACTCTCCCCATGGCGGCGCATTGCACGGGATGTGCGTGTCCGGATCCCAGAAGCGTCCGACCGCGCCTCCCCACGGAGATTGGCGCATCCACGTCGTCGCGCCCGATCAATCGGTGCCTTGCGCCATCTTCGCGACCTGGCCGATGTTCGACACGTTCGTAAACACGAGATGGAGCGTCGGGTCGTACGACAGGCCGTTCCAGTTGCCGCCGCCGATTGTGCTCGGGAACGTCAGCATCGTGCCGTCGGTGCCTGGTGGCGTGTACATGCCCTTCGTGTACATCGCGTTCTTGTCCCAGAGGTCCTTGCAGTACTTCGTCGCTTCAGGCGTCGTCGTGTTGAAGTCCCTGGCGGGATCGAAGGTCGTGCGGCCGAGCGGCTCGGGTTTGATGGGAAACGGTTGCGTTGGCGACGTCGCTTCACCCGGGACGTTGCTTTGCGGTACCGGGCGCTCTTCGATGCCGAAGATGGGTTCGCCGGTGTCGCGGTTGAAGATGAACAGCAGGCTCATCTTGGTCATCACGGCGACGGCCGGAACGTTCTGGTTGTTCCGTCGGACGGTGATGAGCGCAGGCGCGGCAGGCAGATCGAAATCCCAGAGGTCGTGATGCACGATCTGGCGAAACCACTTGAGCTTGCCGGTGGACGCGTCGAGCGCGAGGAGCGTGTTGCCGTAGAGGTTGTTGCCCTTACGGTCGGCGCCGTAATAATCGGAGGTCGGCGCGCCCGTCGGCGCGTAGACGACGCCGCGTTCTTCGTCGACGGTGAAATACGACCAGGTATTCGTTCCCGATCGATCCTTCCAGCTGTTGCCGGCCCAGGTCTCGACGCCGGGCTCGCCCTCGTGGGGCACGGTGTGGAACGTCCAAAGCATTTTGCCGGTGATCGCGTCCCACGCACGGATGTCGCCGTGAAGTCCCAGGCTCGGCGAGCCTTCGCCGTTGTTGCCGCCGGTGATGAGGATGTTCTTGTAGACGGTCGGCGGTGAAGCCATCGAGTACTGCCCGTCGACGTCGCCCTTGATGCTGGTCTTCATGTCGACGAAGCCGGCGTCGCCGAATCCGCGCAACGGCTCGCCAGTGACGGCGTCGAGCGCGAGCATCTTGTCGCCCGATCCCGTGTACACCCGCGCGGGATGGGTGGCGTCGCCCGGCCAGTACGACACGCCGCGGCGTGTGAGGGCGGCCGGCGCGGAAAACTTCCACTTCACGACGCCCGTCGTCGCATCGAGCGCGATGACCTGACGGCCTGCCGTGATGTACATCACGTTGTTCACGACGATTGGCACGACCTGCAGTCCCGGCTGACCCGGGTCGAACGACCATGCCGTTTGCAGCGTCGCGACGTTGTCGGGCGTGATCTGCTTCAGGGGCGAGAAGCGTCCGGCGCCCAGGTCGCGGCCGGGCGCCGGCCAGTCGTTGCCCGGGGCGCTCGCGCTGACGCTCGTTCCAGCGCGGATCGGCGTCTGGGCGTCGAGCAGAGGCGGCGCCGCGACGGCCGCGAGCGCAATGCCCGCGACCGCCACGACGATGTACGACTTCGAGTCCCGCCCGAACATGTAACGCACGACGACCTTTCGCCTAGAACATGAATTTCAAGGCGAACTGCATGATACGCGGATCGCCAGCCGTCGTGAGCTGTCCGAAGTTGGAGCTGTTGAGCGAGCTCACCGGCGGGCCGTAGTTGACCTTGTTGATGACGTTGAAGATCTCCCACCGGAACTGCAGACTGCGCGGTCCGAACCGGAACAACCGGGAGATCGCCAGGTCGTTTTGCAGGTTCGACGGGTTGACGACTGAAAATGGGGCGAGGGTGCTGTAGGTGCCGGTCGTCGGGCTCGTGAACGCGAGGGGATTGAGGTACTGAGTCCCGCCGGATCCATACGGATTGCCCAGGACCTGAACGGCCCGCTGCCCGCCGACACCGGTGAGCGCGTTGTCGACGCCGGTCGTGATCGACGACCGGTCACCGCTCTGGTAGCGGACGATCGGCGCGAGCTGCCAGTCGGAGATCAACGCGCGCACGAAGCCCTCGCCCGACTGGTTTGGCGACTGGTAGATGAGCGACAGGTTGACGACATGCCGGCGATCGGACGCGCACGGGCCATAGTCGAGACCGGGGTCGGCCGGGTTGACGATGGTCGGCCCGGTGAGCTCGGTGGTCGCCGGATCGGACATGCATTTCGACAGCGTGTAATTCGCGAGCACGCTAATCGAATTCACCAGGCGACGGTTGACCGAGAAGATCAGGCCGTTGTAGTTCGCACGTCCCGTGTCATCGAGCTGGCCGATCGTCCCGTAGAACGCTCCCTGCACTGGGTCGAGCAAGGTGAGCACTCGGCGGGCGGCGGTATTGCCCGTGGTCGCGCCCGACGAGTAGACCGCTGGATTCAATTCGGTCGCGCGCCAGAGGTGGCTGGTGTGATTGCCGAGGTAGCTGGCCGCGAGCAGCCAGGAACCGACCTGGCGCTGCAGGCTGATGTTCCACTGATCGAGCACCGGAGGGTGGACGTCCGGCGGCGTGTTTACGTAGACGCCTGAGGTCGGGAATGGCTGCGTCGGCCACCCCGTCGCGAGCGCCGGGAACGGGTTGCCGCCCGGATAGCTCGCGTACGGATCGGTCATGCCGCCCGTCGGGTTGGTGAGCGTAATCTGCGCGCCCCACGGCGGGTTATTCGCGAAGCGGGTGTTGAAGAAGAGCTGGGCGGCGTCGTAGAACAGGCCCCACGACGCACGCACGCTCGTCCGCTCATTCGGTGCCCAGATCACGCCAAGGCGCGGCGCCCACTGGTTGAGCCGCGCGAACGACGTCGCGTTGCCGGGGAAGCCCGGATCGCCGTTGAAGTACAAGCCCGCCGGCGCCTGCGGATAGACGGTGCTCTTCGTGCCGGCCTTGAACCGATCGATGTCGAACCAGCTCACGTACCCGAGCTTGTTCTTGATCGGCAGATACGGCTCCCATCGCAGGCCGGCATTCACGGTGAGGTCGTTGCGCGGGCGCCAGCTGTCCTGCGCGTACGCCGCGACGTAGTCGTTGCGGTCGTTGTCGTAGACCGGATTACCCTGGACGAAGTTCTGAACCTTGCCGAGCATGAAATCCACGAGCGAGATGCCGCTGAACGACCCGTTGAACGTGTACTGGCCGTTCGACGGCCGGTTGTTGACGGTGTCGATGTCCGTGTGGATGTAGTTGCCACCGAACGAGAGTTGATGTTCTCCGTGGAGCACATTCAAGTCGTCGGTGACCTGGAAGGCGCGCGAGTTGAAGTAGCCGGGGTTCGTGCCGCCGGCGCCGACCGAGAATCCGCTGCCGTTGACGCTGACACCCATGTAGTCGGGCACCGGGCTGTAGATCTTGGCGCCCAGGTCGGTCGCCGAGAAGAACGCCGGCAGCGGCCGGTCGTTCAATGTCCGGTTGTAGGCCATGTGGATCGAGTTGACCATCGATGTCGACAGCACCCACGTGTGGCCGCCGGCCAGGGCGTGCACCTGGTTGGTCTGGCTCGTGCGGCTGAGGTTGAGGACGTTCGTGCCGTCGTAGGTGGCGGGATTGTCGTAGATCGCGTAGAAGTACCGCACGAACATCGTCTGGTTGGAGTTGATCGTGTAGTCCAGCTTGCCGAGGCCCTGCTGTTCGGTGCTGTTGTTCGGCACGCTGTACTGGTACTTGCCGCAGGGATCCGTCGAGACGGGCACGTGCTGCAGGAACCCGAGGGCCACAGTGTTCAAGGCCGACGGCGAGACCGTGTTGTTCACGAAGCCGAGCGACGCAGGCAGCGTGATGGCGCGTGTCTGGCAGGCGGTGGACGCCAGCGTCTGGAAGTTACCCGCGAGCATGGCCGCGTTCGGGACGAAGCTGATGGCCGTCGACGGCGTGCTGTGTTCCGCGGTGCCTTGATACGACCCGAAAAAGAACAGCTTGTTCCTCTCAATCGGCCCGCCGAGCGTGCCGCCGAACTGATTGCGGCGCAGGCTGTCCTTCTGGAGCGCGAAATAGTTCTTCGCGTTGAAGGCGTTGTTGCGCACGAAGTCAAACACATCACCGCGGAAGGCATTGCTGCCGGCCTTCGTCACGAGGTTCACCGCCGAGGACGCGTGCTGTCCGTACATCGCGGGCAGGGCGCTCGTCTCGACCTTGAATTCCTGCAATGCGTCAGGATTGGGTGTCGGCAGGTTCAGGTTGTTGAACGGGTCGTTGTGCGTGCTGCCATCCATGATGTAGGTCATGGCGTTGGGCAGGCCGCCGGCCACCGAGATCGTGACGGTGGGG
Organism: uncultured Acidobacteriota bacterium; assembly: GCA_963704575.1. Lineage (GTDB taxonomy): Bacteria > Acidobacteriota > Vicinamibacteria > Vicinamibacterales > SCN-69-37 > DATEGZ01. Next base: position 497,728 of record OY969918.1, read on the forward strand.
AAGTTCTTGTTCGTGTTGAGGTCACCGGCGGGCGCCGAGGTCGCGAGGCCGGAAAGGAAGATCAGCTCGGTTGCGCGCCGGCCGTTGAGCGGCATTTCCTCGATCCGCGCCGAGTCGATGATCTGCCCGACGCTGGTCGTCTGCCGCTCGACGAGCGTCGTCGAGCCATGTACGGTCAGCTGTTCGGTTTGTGCGCCGACCTTGAGCGTCACGTCGAGCGACGGGTTCGTGTTGACCTGCAGCACGATGCCGTCCTGGACGAACGTGGTGAACCCGGAGAGTTCGATCTTGATTTGATACGGACCGATTGGCAGAACCGGGAAGATGTACGAGCCGTCCGAGCCGGTCACGGTTGTCCGGACCGTCTGGGTGTCCGTCTTAGTGATCGTCACGGTGGCGCCGGGAAGGACGCCGCCCTGGGGGTCCCTGACGACACCGGTCAGCTGCGCGCCGGTCACGGCCTGGGCGGCGGCTGGCGTCGGCCCGAAGCCGAGCAGCAGCGCCGAGATCGCCAGAACACATCGGAAATGCTTCACACGGGCTCCTTTGCTCAACGGGTAGGAGGTCCTGTCGCTGTTGAGCATTGTGTGGCGCACGGTAACATTCGGGCATCCAGACATAAACGCTGTTACGGTAGCGACACCGTAACAAGGGCACGACGTGGCGGGTTGCGGGGATAATGGCGCTGTCCATGGATCCCTGGCGCACGGCGCTCGTCGACAAGGACGCCACGCACATCCGCCTCTGCGGCTACGACATCACCGAGTTGATGACGCGTGCGAGCTTTGCCGCCACGGTCTTTCTGCTGCATTGCGGCCGTTTACCGACCGAAGGCGAGGCACGCGTGTTCAACGCGCTGCTCATCGCATCGGCCGATCACGGCGCGGGCGCGCCGTCGTGCGCGGCCGCCCGGCTCGCGGCGTCCGGGAATCGTGAGTCGCTCTCGGCCGCGGTCGCCGCCGGCATTCTCGCCATTGGCGACGTCCATGGCGGCGCCGGTGCCGAGACGATGGACATCATTCAGGAAATGACGAAACGGACGGGACCGTCGCGCTCGATTCGTGAGGCCGCTGCCGATGTCGTCGCCGACATCCGCGCCCGCAACGGCCGGGTGCCCGGGTTCGGACACCGCGTGCACACCACCGATCCCCGCGTGTCCGTCCTCTTTGATCTCGCTAAAACGGCGGGTGTCGCCGGCGTGGGTGTCGACTCGGTGCTGGCGCTCGAAGCCGCGCTCACCGCCGCCGGCAAGTCACTGCCGATCAATATCGATGGCGCCCTTGCCGCGATTCTGTTCGATCTCGGATTGCCGTCATCTGCCGGCCGGCTCGTTTTCATTGTCGGTCGCGTCGCCGGCATTACGGCGGAGGTCGCCGAGGAACATGCGCGCGAGAAGCCGATGCGCATTCGGATTCCTGTGACGTACGACGGCGAACCACCGCGATCCCTGTAGACGTCCATGGCCACCATCACCACCACCCGCACGATTACCCCGGAAGAAACCGCGACCATCGACGCGCTCGTCGGCCGCGCCCGCCAGGCCATGAAGGATGCGGCGGATTACGACCAGGCCACGGTCGATCGGCTGATTCGCGCGATTGCGTGGGCCGGCGGCAATGAAGCGACTGCGGTGCGGCTCGCCAACATGAGCGTGGACGAGAGCGGGATGGGCGGCCGTGAGCCGACCCGCCGCGCCAAGGTGCTCGGCATTTTGCGCGACGCGCTCAGGCAAAAGAGCATGGGCGTTATCGAGGAGTTGCCCGACAAGGGCATCGTCAAGTACGCGAAGCCGGCGGGTGTCATTGCCGCGCTCGTGCCGGTGACCAGTCCGTACGTCACGCCAATCGGCATCGCGATTTACGCGGTGAAATGCAAAGACGCCGTGATTTTCTCGCCGCATCCGGGAAGCCGGAAGACGACGGTCGAGACCGTGCGCGTCATGCGCGCGGCGTTGCGCAAGCTCGGCGCGCCGGAAGACCTGCTGCAGTGCGTCGAGAAGCCGAGCATCCCGGCCGCCAACGCCCTCATGTCCGCCTGTGACCTGACGATCGCGACCGGCGGTCCGGCGATGGTCCGCGCAGCGTACGGATCGGGCAAGCCCGCCTACGGCGTCGGCGCCGGCAACGCGACGATGGTCATCGACGAGACGGCGGATATCGAGCAGGCGGCCGAGAACACCCGCATCAGCAAGACGAACGACAACGGATCAGGGTGCTCGGCCGACGGCAACCTGCTGATCGACAGCAGTATCTACGACGCCATGCTCGAGTGTCTGCAGGCGAAGGGCGGGTACCTGCTGAACGCCGACGAAAAATCGCGTGTGCAGCGCGTGTACTGGGACGCGAATGGCGTGCGCACCGCGAACACGATCGCGCGCCCGGCCCGTACCGTCGCCGATCTCGCGGGTATCGCGTTGCCCGAGGGCAAGACGTTTCTCATCGCGCAGGAAGATCACATCGGGCCGGCCTATCCGTTCTCGAAGGAGAAACTCGGAATCGTGCTCTCGGTCTTCAAGTTCGATGGCTTCGAGGACGGCCTGGACAAGGTCCGGCAGGTTTACGAGACCGGCGGTCGCGGACACTCCTGCGGGATTTACTCGTGGAACGACGAGCACATCAACGCGCTGGCGATGATGGCACCGGTAAGCCGCATCATGGTGCGGCAGCCTCAATCACGAGCCAACGCAGGCACGTTCACCAACGGCATGCCGATGACGTCGAGCATGGGTTGCGGCGTCTGGGGCGGCAACATCACGAACGAGAACATCGCGCTCAAGCACTACATGAACGTCACGTGGGTGAGCCGCCCGATTCCCGAGGATCGGCCGTCCGATCAAGATTTGTTCGGCGAGTTCTACAACACCGAGATCTTCTAGTCTCAGGTCACGAGGAGCGAGATGGCATCTCCGACGACGACCCCGGCCACCCATAAACCGGCGTTCAACCCCGACGATCCGCACGCGGAGACCCGCCTCGCGTCGCATCTGCTCGTCGAGTATCTCGAACGTCTGGGCGTGGACACGATCTTCGGTCTTTGCGGGCACACGGTCATCGCATTTCTCGAGGCGCTCGAGAAGAGCTCCATCCGCTTCGTCAACGTCCGGCACGAGCAAATTGCGGCGCACGCCGCCGACGGCTACGCGCGCGCCACCGGCAAGCCGGGCGTCGTGCTGACCCATCTCGGACCGGGGCTGACCAATGCGGCGACGGGCGTGGCCAATGCGGCGCTGGACTCGATTCCGCTCGTCGTGATCGCCGGCGACGTGCCGTCCTACTATTACGGCCGCCACCCGCACCAGGAAGTGAACCTGCATCAGGACGCGGACCAGTCACAGATCTACCGGCCGTTCTGCAAGCGCGTGTACCGCGTGGACCACGTCCGCGATCTCCCGCGTGTCGTCGAGCGGGCGTTCCATTTGTGTCAGACCGGGCGGCCCGGGCCGGTGCTTGTGGACATCCCGATGGATCTTTTCTCGGCGGACCTCGCCGTCGACGCGTTTGCAAAGACGCCGGCGCCAATCGTGCGTCCGCCGCTCGATCCGGAAACCGCGATGCACATCGTCCGTGCGCTGGCGACCGCCGAGCGCCCGGTGCTTTACGCGGGCGGGGGCGTGGTGTCGTCGCGCGCCACCCACGAGTTCGTGGCTCTTGCTGAGGCGCTCGACGTGCCGATCGCGCACACGCTGATGGGCAAGGGCGTGGTGCGCGAGGACCATCCGCTGCTGCTCGGCCAGTCGGGGTTTTGGGGCACGCCGATCGCGAACGAGCGCCTGCGCACCGCGGATCTGATCGTCGCCATTGGCACCCGGCTCGCGGAAGCGAACTCGAGCTCGTGGGAGCGCGAGTTCACGTTCGACATCCCGCCGACGCGCTTGATTCACATCGACATCGATCCGGCCGAGATTGGCCGTAACTATCAGACTGAACTTGGTGTGATCGCCGACGCCAAGCTGGCGCTCGAACGCCTGGTGGCCGCGTCGGTGGGCGCGAGCCATCGTGATCGCGGGTCGCTTCACACGGAAATCGCGCGCGGCCGGCAGTCGTTCGCCGCAAACTGGGCGAGCCAGTGGACATCCGACCAGTTTCCGATGCGGCCCGAGCGCATCCTGGGCGAGCTCCGCAAGCACGTCCCCGACGACGGCTACATCGTCACCGATGTGGGCTGGAACAAGAACGGCGTCGGTCAGCAGTTCACCTTCAATGTCCCGGGCACATTCATCACCCCGAGCGGGTTGGCGACGATGGGCTTTGGGCCGGCCGCGGCGCTGGGCGTGAAGATCGCGCAACCGCAGCGCGCGGTGGTCGCGCTCATCGGCGACGGCGGGTTCGGCGCGAATCCTTCCGTCCTGGCGACCGCGATGGAAGCCAGTCTGCCGGTGGTGTTTCTCGTGATGGACAACGCGTGCTACGGCACGATCGCCGGCCTCGAAAACATGCACTACGGGACCAGCTTCGGCTGTGTGTTCGAGCGCAACGGCGAGCCGTACCGCGTGGACTTCGCGCAGGTGGCGAGGGGGTTTGGCGCGCGCGGAGTCACGGTGAACACGGCCGCGGAGCTGGGCCCGGCGCTTGCGCAGGCGCTTGCCGCGGACGTGCCGACGGTGATTCAGGTGCCGATGGAAAACGCGCCGACGCCGACGCCGGGCCACTGGAACATCAACGACATCTATCGCAAAGGCGAGTAAAGCCCCGTTACTCGAGGCCCATCACTTTGGGCAGCGGCGCGAATCGGGCGTCGGTGCGCAGCGGATCGAACCGGGGATCGACCTTGATCGACAGCAGGTCGAACGATCGGTCCTCTGAGGCCTTGGTCAGCCACTGGAAGCCCACGTCCGTGTTGCCCAGCGCAAAATGAATCCAGGCGAACTCGAGCGGCGAGACGTAACGCTCTTTCGCGTATCCCTCGAGTTTGCGCAGCACTTCGAGCGCCTGCTTCGTGCGGCCTGACAGCGCAAAGGTGCGTCCGAGCGCCCCCTGCATGCGCGGCGTCTGCGGCGAGAGGTGCACCGCCCGCTGAAATGCCGCGGCCGACTCGTCGAAGTCCTGCCGCTGTTCCTGGATCACGCCGAGCATCCAGTACGCCGGCGCAAAATGGGGATTCAGCTCGATCGCGTGATCGCACTGTTCGAGCGCGGTTTCGAAATCCCGGCGGTAGAACTGAATCACCGCGAGGTCGCGGGCGACGATCGACGAGACCGGATCGAGTGCCTGGGCGATCAGGATCTCGTCGAGGGCCTCGTCGAGGCGCCCCATGGGCGCGAGACAGGACGCGGCGTACCAATGGTGCGCTGTGGCGTACCCGGGCCCGAGGCTGATGGCGCGCTGGAACTCGCGCTCCGCGCCGGCCCAGTCCCAATCCTGCGTGGCTTTGACGTGCGCGAGCGACGTGTGTGCCTCGGCCGAAAGGTCGTCGAGCATCACGGCCGCGGCGGCGAGCGACGCCGATTTCGTCCACACCTCCGGCGGCCCGAGCACGCCATAGTGGCCGAGCAGCGTGTAGGCGTCGGCGAGCCCGCTGTGCGCGGGCGCGTACTCTTCGACTTCCGCGATGGCGCGTTCGAAGAACTCAACGGACTTGCGCAGGCCCTCGTCGGTCCGCTGGTTCAGGTGGTACCGGCCCTGGAGGTACAGATTCTTCGCGGCGAGGTTTTCCTCGGGACGTCCGAACCCGGCGCGGCGCCGGCCATCGCGCAACTCGAGCTCCAGCTTGCCGGCTACCGCTTCCGCGACGCGTTCCTGCGCGCCAAAGGCATCCGACAGGGTGGCGTCGACCGACTCGGACCAGATGTAGCAGCCGCTCGCCGAGTCGATGACGTGCAGGTTGATTCGCACGCGATCGCCGGCGCGCCGTGCGCTGCCACTGATGACGATCGCCGCGGAAGGTCGCACCGAGCCGGCCTCGCCGTTGGTGGATTCTCCGCGTGCGGCAAGCACGCGCAGGCCCTGGATCCTCGCCAGATGATGGATGAGTTCGTCGCGCAAGCCCTTGCAGAAGAAGTCGAGATCGGTGTCGGCGCTGTGGTTCGCGAACGGCAGCACGGCGATCGTGTTCCGGGTCACCAGCGCCGCGCTCATCGAACGGCGGGCGAGCCGGCCCGGCGCGGGCGTTTCACGCCGCTTGAAGACCGGCGCGTAGCCACCTTTCGGCAGCGTGATCACGAGCGAATCCGATCGGCCCTCGTCGCGGTAGTACCGGACGAGCTTGGCGCGGAGGCGACGCGCCTGCACGCGCACGATCGGGTCCGTGCGCGGATCGAAGGCGTCTTCGCGGCGGAATACCTGCACGCCGATGACGTATTCCTTCAGCTCGTGCCGACGGCCCGCGGCCGTTTCGCCGACGATGAACGTCAGGAACCGCTTGAGCCGGTCGGCTTGTTCGAATGTACCGCTCTTGAGGACGCGTTCCAGTTGTGCGCGCGTCTCAGCGGCCGTATCGGCGGTAGGGTTCGGGTCCGGTGGAGGATCGACTTTGGCGGAGCGCTTGCCGGCGATCGATTGCAGCTTTTTCAGCGCGGCCGTGAGGGATCGCCGGCGCGTTCCCGGCTCGCGACGCGGACGGTGACCCTGCTCCATCGACCCGCCCATCCCTGCGCGGACTGTATCACGAGGCTTTACGGTAACCTCACGGTTACAGACGGGGATGTGGCCGCGGGGAGTGGTACCGTGCGCGCTGGACACTCACGACTGCCAAGGACACACCATGCAACGTGCGACTCTCGCGCTCACGACGGCCGGCATCATCACGTGCGGACTGCTGGCGTTCGCTGCACCCCCAGTCCAGCAACCGACGCCCGCGCCGGCGCGCGGTCAGGCCGTAGGGCCCGACGGCGCACGCGGCCAGGCGGGGCAGCGCGGCGGCCGGGGCCAGCGCGCGGGCGGGCCGGCGCGCAAGCGCGTGCTCGCGTGGGCCGATACGCGAAACGGCATCGCGCAGCACGAGTCGGTGGGCCACGCACTCTCCGTGATCGAGCGGCTCGGCTATGAATCCGGACTCTGGGATACGTACATTCGGACGGATTCGAACATCATCGCCAGCGCGCCGAAGAAAACCGATGGCACGCCGGCGAGCGGCGGCCCGAACCTTACCAACGTCGACGCGATCTTCTTCATGGGGCATCGCGAGGTGGCGATCGACGACGCACAAAAAGCCGAGTTGCTGCAGTTCGTGAAAGACGGTCACGGCTTCGTGGCCGCGCATGTCGGCCTGACCGCGTTCGAGTCGTGGCCCGAGTTCGGTGAGATGCTTGGCGCGCGCTTCGACCAGCACCCAATCGTCGGCCCAGGGACGATCGTCAACGAGGATCCGGCGTTTCCCGCGACCAGGCACTTCGCGCCGTCGTTTCCCTTCAACGACGAGTTCTATCAGCCGAAGGACTTGTCGCGCGACAAGGTCGACGTGCTGCTGCGGCTGGACCTGACCAACGTTCCGGCGAATGCCGCCCTGCACTTGAACGGCGACTATCCGCTCGTGTGGGCCAAGACCTACGGCAAGGGCCGCGTATTTTTCGGATCGTTTGCGCACTCATCCGAGACGTGGGACATCCGCGATGTGCAGCAGATGTACTTCGAGGCGATGCAGTGGGCGCTGGGGTTGACCGACGGCGATCCCAAGCCGCACCCCATGAGGGGCAATGCGGCGCCGGCCGGACGCGGAGGTGGCCAGTGAACGCCCGGGCGGTCGCTGTCGTCGTCGCGATCGCCGCCAGCCTGAATCTGCAGGCGGCGCAGACGCCGCAGACCGGTCCGCCTGCGGCTCCGCGGAAGCACGTGCTCGCCTGGGCGGACGTGCGGAACGGCTATCAGCACGACTCAATTTCTCACGCCCTCGCGACCATCGAACGGCTGGGCCGGGAGTCCGGCGAGTACGACACGTGGATCCGAACGGACTCGCAGACGATCACCAAGCATCCGATCATCTTCAATACCGGTACCGGCATTGCGACCGGCGAGCAGTTCCAGGCGCGCAATCTCGATTTCTTCGATGCGATTTTCTTTTTCGGCGTTCGCGAAATCGACCTGACGGCCGAGCAGCGCGCTGATCTGCTCTCGTTCGTTCGAGAGGACGGAAAGGGATTCGTCGCGGCGCACGCCGCCGCGACCGCGTTCTTCTCGTGGCCGGAGTTCGGCGAGATGCTCGGCGGACGATTCGACGAGCATCCATGGCTCATCATCGACGCGCCGGTGGTGCTCGACGATCCGAAGTTTCCCGCGACCAAGCATTTTCCGGCGCGGGTCGTCGTCAACGACGAGCACTATCAGCTCAAGGATTTCTCGCGCGCCAAGGTGCGCGTCCTGGCGCACCTCGACCCCACGGCGCTCGATCTCACCATGCCGCTCGTCCATCGGACCGACGGCGATTTTCCGGTCGCCTGGGCCAGGACGTACGGCAAGGGCAAGGTGTTCTATTCGACGCTTGGCCACCAGGACACGAGCTGGGACAGTCCCCTGATTCAGCAGATGTACTTCCAGGCGCTGCGCTGGTCGATGGGGCTCGTCGCCGGCGACGCCACGCCTCTTCCCAAGCTCTGACACGCCGTGTTGAGCCGCGTCCGCCAGCAGCTCGCGACGGCGTCCCGCATCGTGACTGGCGCCGCGCTGGTCTGCGCCTCGGCTTGCGGCCAGCCGTCTCCGGCCCCGCCGCCCGCGGGGACGCCTCCGGCCGTGACGTCCCCGGCGCCGTTGGCGAGTCCGCTCGCGGCGCCTTCATCGACGTCTCACGACTTGTCGGCCGACGAATCGATGGGCGGCCACACACTCGCGCGGCATGTGGGGCGAACGGATGCGGAATTGATCGCGCGTTTGCGTGACGAGCGCGACATTTCGAGCGCCTCGACGTATACGGACCGGGCCACGGCCGAGCGAGTGGTCGGCGCGGCGATTGAAGCTGGCGGGCGCAAGCTTGACGCGTGGCGCAACCGGCAGGGGAGCCGGCCGAATCTGGTTCTTAACTACACCGACCGTTCCGGCACGCCGATTGGGCGGTCGATCACGCGCGGACCGCACACGTCCACACCGTGCCGGCGCGCGCTCATCGTGCTCAGATGGGACGACCGCCGCCATCGCGAGTTCGTCCTCACGTCGTATCCGGAGGCCGATCGATGAAGGCGAAACAGTCCAGCTTTCCGACGCTGCAACAGGCGTTCAGCGGGTACCTCCACGAAGACCTGATGGCCGAGCACGGCAGCGCCGCGGCCGCCGTGCGAGCCTTCCTGGACGACGTCTCCACGGCCGAGCGGGCGCGGTTCTGGAAGGAGGCGGAGCATTTCCTGGCACTGACGTCGAACATGAAGATCGACGACCTCCGGGCGGCGGTCGGGCGTTTGGGAGGGCAATGGGCGCCGCCCTCGCGCGAGGCACTTGTGGCGCTGCTCACGAGCCAGGAAGACTGAACGTCCGACGCAGGGTCCAGTCCGCTTCAGCATGTGCAGCCGCCTGGCCGCGGACAAAAGGCATCGAAGGTGGAGACTTCTTGCGAGGTGCCACGACGTTGCACTGAACGCACGCAGATCCTGCCGTGGAGCAAAACTTGCACTCCTGCGGCCGGGTTCGGCAATCATCGACTGACGGGCTTTCGGGGATTCATGTGTGGTCGACAGCCGCTCCTACCTTGGAGGCAGCATGGCTCTCTCTCGTGTAGCTCGTTGGGCCCTAGTCGCAGCAGCGTTCGTTTTGATCGCTGCCGGTCGGGCATCCGCAGGACCAATCAATCTCGTGACGAATGGCGGGTTCGAAACCGGGGATCTCACCGGTTGGACGCAGGGCGGCAACACCGGGTTTACCGGCGTTACGTGTCCTGGGGGGGCCCCCGAGGGCAACTGTTTCCTTTTCGCCGGACCGGTTGGGTCGGACGGAACGATTAGTCAGCTTCTGACGACGCAGATCGGGCAGATTTACCGGATTTCCTTTGCCTTTGAACCGGATGGAGGCAACCCGGCGGACTTTTCGGCTTCCTTTGGCACGAACTCGCTGTTCAGCGAGACGAACGCTGCGGCCAGCGGGTTCCAGGTCCTGACCTTCTTCCGCACGGCGACCTCGACCAGCACGCCGCTGTCGTTCAGCTTCCGCGACGACCCGGGTTTCGATTCGCTGGACGCGGTCTCGGTCACTGCACTGCCCGAGCCGGCCACGCTTTCCCTGCTCGGCCTCGGAATTGTTGCGGGTTATCTTGGCCGCAAGCGTCTGAGCTAAGGCCTCGGATTCTCACGATCTCTCGGAAGGGCTGGTCGTCATCGACCAGCCCTTTTTCTTTGGGTGCGCCATTTCGGGAAGCGCGGCTCGCACCTGGGCCGTGACCTCGATTGCGGTCCCCGCGGCCACGTGCCGGAGATAGGATGGAGGGCATGTCATTGCGCCGGTTCCGTTCCGTTGCGCCCCTCCTCGTAGCGTCCGTCGTCCTCTGCAGCGCGCTTGTCGTCGCACAGTCGACGATCACCGGGCGCGAGACCACAGCGGCGTCGGTCGCCGCGTACCCGCTTGCGGCGTCCATGCCGGTCGATCCGGAACTGTCGATGGGCACCCTGCCAAACGGGATGCGGTACTACGTGCGCCCGAACGCCAAGCCGGCCCATCGCGCGGAGTTGCGGCTGGTGGTCAAGGCCGGATCCGTCCTCGAAGACGACGACCAGCTCGGCCTCGCGCATTTCGTCGAGCACATGCAGTTCGAGGGGACGACGCATTTTCCCAAGCAGGGCATCACGGACTTTCTCTCGTCGCTGGGTCTGAGCATCGGCGCGGACGCGAATGCGGCGACGAGCTTCGACGACACCCAGTACATCCTTCGCGTGCCGACGGACACGCCCGGCGTGCTGGACCGCGCGCTGCTGGTCCTCGAGGACTGGACGCACGCCGCGACATTCGATCCGCCCGCCATCGAGCGGGAGCGGCCGATCGTGCTCGCCGAGTGGCGCATGAACCTCGGCGCGGGCGAGCGGACCGACGACAAGATCCGCCGCGTGCAGCTGGCAGGATCGCGCTACGCGAGCAGGCCGCCGATCGGCGACCCTGACGTCATTCAGCGCGCCCAGCGCGAGCAGCTCACGCGTTTCTATCGCGATTGGTACCGCCCCGACCTCATGGGCGTCATCGTCGTCGGCGATGTGGACCGGGATCAGACGGTCGCGATGATCAAGTCTCACTTCTCGCCGCTCACCGGTCCGGCGCCCGGGCGGCCCAGGCCCGACTTCGACGTGCCCGAGCAGCCGGGCACGCGATACGTCGTGGTCACCGACCGCGAGATCACGAGGACGGCGGTGGAGATCGGGAATTTGCGGCCGGCGCGCAACCAGGGGTCGGTTGGTGGTTATCGCGACGTGATGCTAGACCAGTTGTTCGGCCTGATGTTCGGCGATCGCCTCGACGAGCTCAGCCAGAGCGCGAATCCGCCCCTGTTGAAGGGCATCGCCGATCGTTCGCTGTTTCAGAACCCGAGGACGAAGGACGAAGCGGCGCTCGAGGCGCTCGTCGCGAACGATGGCGTCAGTCGTGGTCTGGACGCGCTCGTCACCGAGCTTCAGCGGGTCGTCCAATTCGGGTTCACGCCCACTGAATTCGAGCGGGCGAAACAAGTGCTGATGGCGGGATCCGAGCGCATCACGGCAGAGAGTCCGGACCGCGAGTCCATCAGCCGCGCCGACGAATACACGCGCAACTTTCTCGAAGACGAGGCCCTGCCGACCATCTGGCAGGAACTCGCGTTTCATCGCCGATTCGTTCCAGAAATCAAGCTCGCGGAGGTCAACGCGCTGGCGTCGGACTGGTTTCCCGATCGCAATCGTCTTGTCGTCGTCTCCGCTCCGGAGACTGGCGCGCCGCTGCCCGATCAGGCGCAGCTCGCGGCGGTCGTCAAGGCCGCGACATCGAAGCGCGTGACGGCCTACGTCGATGCCGCGGCCGGCGCCCGTCTCATGGACACGACACCGGCACGCGGCACCATCGTCAAGACGACCGAACACCCCGAGGCCGGCATCACGGAGTGGACGCTCTCGAACGGCGCCACGGTCGTGCTCGACCCGACGAAGGTGAAAGAGGATCAGATTCTGTTCCGGGCGTTTGCGCCTGGCGGGACGTCGCTCGTGAGCGACGCCGATTTCATTCCCGCCGAGACCGCGGACTCGGTCATTGCGGCCGCCGGCGTCGGGACCTTCAGCGACCTGGTGCTGGATCGGATGCTGAGCGGCAAAGCCGCGGCTGTCAGGCCGTACTTTGGCGAGATCGAGCAGGGCATGAGCGGCGGCAGCACGCCGCCGGATCTCGAGACGATGTTCCAGTTGCTGTATCTGCGTTTCACGCAGCCGCGCGCCGATGAGACGACCTTTGCGGCGATGACGTCGCAGGCGCGGGCGATCCTCGCGAATCAGATGGCGAGTCCGGACGTCGTGTTCGAGCAGACGATCGATGCGGCACTCAGCCAGAACCATCCCCGGCGGCAGCCCGAGACATCGGCCACGGTCGATCAATGGAACCTCGCGAAGTCGCTCGCGTTCTACAAGGCGCGCTTCGCCGACGCGAGCAACTTCACGTTCGTCTTCGTCGGCAGTTTCACGCTGGATGCGATGCGGCCGCTGGTTGAAACCTACCTTGCGAGCTTGCCCGCGACGCACGCGCGCGAGACATGGCGCGACCTCGGCATCACGCTGCCGACGACGGTGGTCGAGAAGACGATTCAGAAGGGCATCGCGCCGAAGAGCGAGGTCGCCCTCGTCTTCTCGGGGCCGTTCGAGTATGACGACGCGCACAAGCTGACGCTGAGGACCGTGACGTTGATCCTGCAATCGCGGCTGCTCGATACGATTCGACAGGAGCTCGGCGGCACGTACAGCATCACGGTCACGCCGGGTTCGCAGAAGTTTCCACGGTCGGAGTACACCATGCGCATCGACTGGACGTGCGATCCGGCCCAGACGCAGATGCTCGTCTCACGCGTCCTTCAGGAGATCGAGTTCGTCAAGTCGAACCAGTTGCGGCCGGCGGCCGTGGAGTCGATTCGTCAGAACCTGCTGCGGGAGTTCAACGACAACCTGCAGGACAACGGATACCTGCTCGGTCAAATCGCGCGCAAGTACGAGGACCGTGAGGGCGCCAATGTTGGCGCCGTGGCGGGTTTGCCCGCGCAGATTGCGGCGCTCACGGGCGAGGCGATTCAGAGTGCGGCGCAGACGTACCTGGACACGCGCCGCTACGTGAAAGTGACGTTGATGCCCGAAGGGAAGTAGCGAGTTACCCTCCGACGTCGGCCGTGATGACCACTGGCGCCGGGGCCTGCCAGGCGATGAGCGCCGGCAAATGCGTCGACGCGTCGAGGTAGAGGCGCGTGACGAACCCATTCCAGCCGGCGGTTCAATTCATGGGGCTGGTGTACGGTTCATCAATTGCAGATAATTCTGTCGCGGTTCCGGTGGGATCGCTTGGCTGGCGAAAGAAACTGACTCTGGAGAAAAACATCTGATGCGTTCATTGGTAGTGACGGCAATCGCGATCGGCCTCGTGGGCAGTCTTGGCGTTCGAGCGGCGCAGGCCTCGAGTATTACGCTTTATGGTGGCAACGGCGGGCACAATGACGGCACGTCGCAGAACGACGGAGCACTCGTCGTAATAGATCAGACGAATGCAGGAATCAGCCTCGTGGGGCAGCCCGGCAGCACCGCGCGCCTGACAGGCTTGGCCTTCGACAACTTGGGCCGGCTCTGGGGATCGACGCTGCCGTCGTTTGCGTTTCCTCCTCCGCCTCCTCCCAGCTTCAGCACCCTGATCGGGATCGACCCGAACACCGGCGCGCTTTTGTCCAGCGTTGCGATCGCCACAGTGACGGGACAGTCGCTGAGCATTGCCGATCTGGCGGCGCAGCCCGGCACAGGCACGCTCTTCGGCGTCAGCGGACCGAACGGGCCAGGACCCGCGAACCTCTTTACGATCAACTCAACCACCGGCGTGGCGACGCTCGTCGCGACCCTGGCAGGCTCGTCCTTCGCCAGCATTGGCTTCGCGCCGGACGGAACCTTGTACGCTTCGGTCGCGGCATTTGCGGGCGGTCCGATCGGTCCGAGGCTCGTCACGATCAATCCAGTGACCGGGGCGTTTCTGACGTCCGTGTCCACGGCCGATTTCTTCGGGGCCTTCGGCATTCGGCCCACTGACGGAGTGATTTTCGGCGGTACGGGTGACGAGCACGATCTGTTCACGATCAACCCGCTGACAGGAGCGGAAACGCTGGTCGGCGACACAGGTCTGAACTTTGTGGGCGATCTCGCGTTCCGCCCCGTACCCGAACCGGCGACACTCGTCCTGCTCGGCTCCGGGCTGGCGGTCGCCATTTTGCGTCGGCGCCGCTCCCTCCAGACGAACTAGCTGGGCGACGTGGCCGCAGCGGCGAGAGGGGAGTGTCCAAGTCCTCCCCCCTCGCCGATTCGGTTGGTCGGTGAAATCGCTCGAGGCGTTTTCCGTGCGCTAGAGCAGAGAGTTCATCGAATTACGGTGTCGGTTGGCAGCGGCGGAACGCTCGCGGGTGGTACGCGAATATGAGTGGCCTGCTCGAACGCGTACGCCAGGGCGATCAGGCGCGGCTCGCTGAACGCGCGTCCAGAGAACGTCACGCCTGCGGGACCGGGCTGTGCGTTGAAGCCTGCGGGGAACGGCGGGTTCACGACGTTATCGAAAAATCCGCCGGGCACGACAATGCTGGGGTAGCCGGCCTTGGCTGGCGTGGCCGCCCCGCTGTTGCCGGAGAAGAGCAGCGCATCGTAGTCGTCTTTCGTGCCCGGCATTCCGTCCGGACCGTTCAGGATCGCAGCAATCGCCCCGCGCGAGCGTGTGATGTCCTCTGCCCGATCGCTCTGGTAGCGGAGCGTGTCGGCGCTGCCGGCAGACGTGTCGAAGAAGTCCGAGAAGATCGCGAGGTCCTGACCATACTTGGTCGCCCCCGGGCCGAATGCGGTGTTGAACAACACGACGTCATGGAGCGACTGGATCGGAAAATTATTTCGCACGTGATCCGCGATGTAATTGTTGAGATCGCGCTTGAAGCCGTAATTCAAGACCGTGGAGCAGCCCGGCGCGGGCGGATAGGTTGAAGACGGACAGCCCGGCAACTGCGCCGCGAGCGCGGGAACGATGTCCACTGTCGCCCCCTGGGCTTTCAGGGTCGCGATTGCGGCGTTCATGACGATCGCGCGGTTGTTAGGGAACGGCGGCACGGCAATCCGTGCGCCCTTGAGCGCGTGCGGATCCAGGAACTGCGTGTAGTCGCTGAAGCAGTTGCCAGCGGTGAGGCAGGCCGCGGTCGCGGGATCGTTCGGGTCGAAGCCCGCGATCACGCCGAGCACGATCGCGGCATCGCGTACCGGTACGCGCCAGAGGTCCCGCGGTGTCCTGGTCCGCGGTGATCGGGATAATCCCGTCACGACTGACCAGACCGACGGTCGGCTTGATACCCACGAGCATGTTCGCGGTGCCCGGGCTGAGAATCGATCCCGACGTTTCCGTTCCGATGCCGACCGTCGCAAGGCTCGCCGCCACGGCGATGCCCGGACCGGAGCTCGATCCGCCGGGCGTCAGGGCCTGACGGCCGTCGTTGAACGGCGCACCGCGCGGATCCGGGCGCGGGTCGTACGGGTTGAAGCCGAAGCCGCCAAGCGAACTGTAGCCGGCGGGCATCCCATTGGTCAGGAAGTTTGCGAACTCCGTCAGGGTCGCCTTGCCGAGGATGACCGCGCCGGCATCGAGCAGCTGCTTCGTGATGAACGCATCGGAGCGCGGGACCGATCCGGCGAACGCGACCGATCCGGCGGTTGTCGGCATGGTCTTGGTGTCGATGTTGTCTTTGAGGATCATGGGAATGCCGAAGAGCGCTCCGCGGTGGGCGAGCAGACCCTTCCCGTGCCCGTTGGGCAAGGTGTGCGCGTCGTGGCTCGCGTTCTCGTTGACGTGAATGTAGGAGTTGAGATGCGTTGCCGTTTCCGGAGGGTCATACGTGGAAATGCGGACCATGTACATCCACGCAAGCTCCTCGGGCGACAGCGTGCCATTGTCGAACGCTGTGTGGATGGAGTCGATGGTGGCCTCGACGAGATCGAAGCGGCTGACCTCAGGCCGGCGTTCGGCGACGAGGCTCGCACTGACGAGAAGCAAGGCAATCATGACAAGTACGCGAGTGATACGAACCCCCGTGGTCTTGCATGAAAACAACTGCAAGGTGAGTCGGTCCATGTTTCCTCCTCCGCGCGCCGACAATGCGGCGGCACGTCAGCCCCTGGGTGATGCTCGTACGAGTGGTCTCGACGGGAAGCCGCTCACGATTGTATAGGTTCGAGCCGTCGCGCGATCCCGAGTTCGCGTGATGGTTTCTGCAGGCCGCCGACGACGAGGCCGGGATCCGCAGGTGGCGCAGGGCGATCAGCCGCCCTGACGCGCGTCGACGCTGAGAATCACCCAACTGTTCTTGACCTCGCCCAACGTGAACGTCCACTGCCGTGGTTCCTGTCGCATCTCGCGGGCGCCGGCTTTCTTGACGACCTGCGCGTAGCCGCGACAGGAGGCGAACGCTCGCGAGCCGGCCAGCTGGATGTCGCAGTGGTCGAACTGAAACCGCTGTGAGTCGAGCTGCGCGAATGCGCGACTGAGCGCGCGGACATCGGCGTCGGGCCAGAATCCTTTGACGGCTGTCGCATCGAGCAGATCGAATGCGTTGCGATAACGATCGAGTACCGACTGGATCGACGCCGTTCTGACAACGCCCGCAGACGCCTCGGGCGGTGAGGCTGCGGGCGTCGGCGCCGGCGTGGCCGTCGGTCTGGGCGTTGGCGGTGGCGTTACCGTCGCTCTGGGCGGGTCTGGCGCCACGGTTGGCATGGCTGTCGTGATCACTGCGGGCGTTGGCGGTGGCGTTGCGGTTGCAGTTGGCGTGGACACCACAATTGGCGCCAGAGTGACGACCGGCGTCGGCGTGGCGGCACGTTCGGGCGCCGATGTCGCTGCGGATGGCGGAGGCGCGGCGGTGGCGGGTGACGAAGCCATCTGCCGCCTCGCGGGGCGGGGAGGATTCGTCGAAGAATTCGATCGAGTGACGACCGGCGAGATTGGCACATCGTGCACGGCCGGAGGCGGCTCTGCCGGTGGAGCAGACACTACGGCCGGATTCGCCGCGGCCGTGTCGCCTACGGTCGCACCCGCAACGCCGGCGTTCGGGAGAAGCATGCCGATGACTGTCGAAGGCGCGGGAACGCTGACCGATGCATCTGGCGGCGGTCCAGTGGATATCGGGACGTCGCCCGCGCGAAGAAGACCGACCACCACGATTGCCGCGCCAAGCGTGCCACACGCCAGCACTCCAAGAACGAGACGGGCAGCGGCGGTCAGACGCCTGACTGGAATGTGGACGCGCTCTGGAGGAGGGAACGCGCGCTGCCGATCTGTCTCGCTTGGCTCGACGACCGGACTGGCGACCGGAATTCGGTCGGGCGGACCCAGGAGCGAGGTCGGAGCCGAGAGCTCGGACGGGAAGTTCTCCAGCCCATCGTGTTGGATCGGACGCGGCGGGATGGAAAGGGAGCTTTCACTGAGCCAACCGCCTGGCAGATCGGTCGGTTCGTCGAGCGGGGCGAGGTGCTCGCCAGCTGACTCCGATTCGAATGTGCAGGGCGAGGGGTGCTTCATGACGCTTCTACTGGCCGAACGAGTAGTCGAATGTCACCGTCGGAATCCACGAGGCCGTCAGTCCCACAGAGGTAATCGACCGCATTCCGTTGACGCTGACCAGCCACCGGCCGGAGATATTCCAGCGCACGCCGGCGGCCATCAGCAGACGCGTCGTCGCCTGCTCGGTGCCGACCAACCGGATCGTATCGACACTGACGAGTTGCGGATTCGGCGACACGACATCAGTCAGACGGCCACCCGAGCTGAATCGCTGTCCGATGACCTCCGCGGCGACCGTGCACCGCGATCCGGCCGCGACGGTGACCGCCGTCCCGTAGTCGACGTAGCGTGACGGCCCGGTCAGCACCACGCCGGCTTCACCGTGGACTGCCACACGGTCCCGCTCGAGCGATCCGATGACTCGCGGAAGGATCGAGAGTTGGCCGGCGCCGAGCAGGTTCTGCTCATTGCCGGTGGGCAGCGAGGCGGCGCCGCCAATGGCCAAACCGCTGCCACCGCTGCGCAAGACGTTGTACTTCGCGAGAAGCAGGACGTCTCCGATCCCGGTGGCGGACGCGTCCGCCGTCGCTTGCAGCACCGATTGACCGCGATAGGTGTCGACGCGTGCGCCTTGCAGCTTTACCGAGACGATCGGCACGGCGGCGCTGATATCCAATCGATCCGTCACGCCGTACGTGGCCGCGGCCGTCAGTGTCTGTGTCTCGAGGTGGAGGCTCAGCGTCTCGACGTCGAATGGCTGTGCTTCGCCGTGCAGCTGACTGGCCGTCGAGACGAGAGTACCGGCCGTCAGCGATCGCCCGTCGATCTGATCGAACGCCGCGCGCCGGAAGTTGACGGCAAAGGCCACCTGTCCCGCGCCTCCAGTGAGGGATCGCTGGATGAAGAACGGACCGAAGCTCTCGCTGGATCGGACATCTGTGCCGAGAGCGGGATTCAACCGATAGGTGAATCCGCTCGCGGGCGAGCTCACCGGGAGTGTCGCCAACTCCGTCTGAAGGAATTTGATGATCGTGTCTCGTGTCGACATCGCCGCCTGGGCGTCGCGTGTGAAGTCGTCGGTCACGACCGATCGATTCGTCAGCAGGAACGACAACGCGTCGCTGATTCGCGGCTGCGCGGCCGCAGGCTCCGCGATCGCCACCAGTGCGACCGTGAACGAAGCGATGCGTGTGACACGTGCGGCCAGGAACATGATCCGCTCAGTTCTGCTGTTGTACAGTGAACGTTCGGCCCGCGATGATCACGACGTCCGTACGCGGCAGTTGATTGGCGGGCGCGCTCGCGACGGTGATTCGCACGGTGCCGTTGCCGCTTCCGGTCACTCCGGTCGTGATCGTGATCCAGGTGGCGGTTGTCGTTGTGATCCAGGTGCAACCCGCGGTCGCGGTCACGGCAATGTCGAAGGCGCCACCATGTCGGTCGAACGTGTGTGAAGCCGGGTTGATCGAGAAGGCGCACCCGGTCGCCTGCGTGACGGTAAACGTCCTGCCGGCAATCGCCATCGTGCCGGAGCGAGCAGGGCCGGTATTGGCGGCGACCGTGAATCGCACCGTGCCGTTGCCGCTACCGCTTGCTCCGGAAGTGATCGTGAGCCATGGATCCACTCTCGAGGCCGTCCACGCGCAGCCCGCGCCAGCCGTGACGGTGATGGCCGTACCGGCGCCGCCCGCTGCCCCGATCGACTGCGAATTGGGGTTGATCGTAGGAGCGCAGGGCGGCGGCGTTGGCGTCGGAGTCGGTGTTGGTGTGGGCGTCGGAGTAGGCGTCGGTGTCGGAGTAGGCGTCGGCGTCGGCGTGGGTGTCGGAGTAGGCGTCGGGGTGCCCGTCGGTGTCGGAGTTGGCGTCGGCGGTCCCGTCGGCGTTGGCGTCACCGTGGGTGTTGGCGACACTGTCGGCGTCGGCGTCACCGTGGGCGTCGGGGATACCGTTGGCGCGGGCGCCGGCGTTTGAGACGGCGCCGCCGGCTGAGCGCCTTGCGACAGCGCGAAAGTCTGGCCAGCGATCGTCAGCCCGGCGCCTCGTTCTCCGCTTGCGTTCGACTGAACGGTGTACGCCACCCGGCCCGACCCCATTCCCGACTGGCCGGAGGTGATGGTCACCCACGAGTTCGTGGCGGCCGCCGTCCAGGAGCAGTCGCCGGCCGTCGTCACGTTCACTTGCCCGGCGCCTCCGTCCGGGCCCATCGACTGCGTTCGCGGCGAGATGTCGTATTGACAGGGCGTCCCATCCTGCTGGACTTGCACCTGCTGGTCGTTAATCGCCAGATCACCCTGGCGAGATGTGTGCCCCGGATTCGCCTGCACCTGGAACTTCACCTCGCCGTTCCCCTGCCCGGATGCGGGTGCGAGGTTCGTGATCCAGTTCGACTGCGCTGCCGCTGTCCACGCGCACTCGGGCTGCGCGGTCACCGTCACCGAAGCCGTCCCGCCATTACCGGGCAGCTGACTGCCTGGTAACGCGAGCGTGACGCCGCACTTCAGTGGGGACGGATAGGTCGTCGTCGCGGCCGCGCCGCCACAAGTCGTCGATGCGGCGCATAGGACGACGAGAAACGCAGCGAAACACCCTTCGCTCCGCGGCGAAGAGAACGCCAGCGGCCATGGTGCACGCAGTTTCATACCCCAGGCCTGGGATCAGCAAGAACAAGACCACCGCATGCCCTTGATTTCTAGCGCGCTCAGCCTCCCCAGTATGGAATCCGTTGCCGAGGGTTGGCAGCGTCTCGTCTTCAGCTGTCCGACTCGAGGCGCTGCGGCCTTCGGACCGCGCCTGCCCGGTGCCCTCTCGAATGGAACGGTGCTGGAACGAACCGTGCAATCGGTTCGCGAATCCGACAGCCCCAGCTCATGCGAGAAGGAGGAGACCATGCGGCATCAGCACTCAGAACCGAGACAGCAACCGAAACAAGAACCGCACGGCCGGCAGCCTGCTGACGCTCAGTCCGACCGCGAAGAACGCTCCCATCACGCCGATGTTGGCGTTGCGCCAGGGCAGGATGACGACCAGACCATCGACCAGAACCAGGCCGTCGAGGAAGGCCCGACGCGACGCAACCCGGCGCCTCGGATGGAACCTCCGCGTGAGGACAGTCGAACCGACCAACGGTCGGCACCAGCGCAGCCGAGCAAGAACAGGCACGACCGCAACAACAAGAAGACTTAGGGCGATCAACGCAGAAGGGATCAGTCATCATGAATGGCAAGCATCTCGGTATGGCATTTGTGTTCGCCGCGGGCCTGGCGACGAGTCTCAGCGCCGCACAGGGCACCACGCAGAAAGCACCTCCACTCAAGCCGTCTCAGACGAAGGGTTCGACAAAGAATCCGGCCACGATCACGGGCTGCCTCGAGAGAAACGCGACGACGGTCGATCGCTCGACGGTCGAGCCGCCCGGCGATCCAGGTCTGCCGGCCTACAAGTTGACGCACGTCGACGCGAACGTCCTCAAGGACGTGCTCGATGCATCGAAGGCCAGCGGCACGACTGGCGAGCAACAGACGGCCACTTCTATCTGGGTGCGGGCGGAAGGTAAGACCGACCTCGCGGCGCACGTCGGGCACAAGGTGGAGCTGATTGGGAAGGTCGTCACTGAGACGAAGAACGACGAGCCGCCGGCGACCAGCGCGTCCAGTGCGGCCGCCGCGAAGAGGGGCGTGGCCGATCATCTGCCTACGTTCCAGGTGAACAACGTGAAGATGATCGCGTCGAGCTGCCAGTAACCTACGTCGCTCGCTTCGCGAGTCTCGGTGAGCGAGCGGGCCGGGGACGAAGTCCCCGGATCTCTTGTTTGATCGACGGCCAGCGCACACTAAGTGTGAAGTGTGCGCTGGCTTGCGACCTAGGCGGGTCGATTTGGGGGAATCGCCAGGAAAGTGATCTTTCAGTCGCGAGGAGTCCGGGTGAGGCTAGCGTCCTCTGCCGCGGTGCGCGTTCTCTCCCGGTGTACGCCGAGGAAGAGCGCGATCGTCACCGGATCGCGATTATTGACTTTGTTTGAAAAATGGAGCCGGCGATCGGACTTGAACCGATGACCTGCTGATTACGAATCCGACTAGCCAGCGTCCGCCCGTATCCAGCGGTGTCGTTTCCTCAGGAATTACGAACAAAGCCGTCCGGCGATGTCCGGATCATCTATCCGCGTCCATTGGCTTGGGTGTCAGTTTGGGTGTCAAAAACACCATCGATCACCCTGGCCATCTTCGTCCGGTTTTCGTCCAGCACATGTGCGTAGTTAGTGAGGGTCAGTCGTACGTCTGAGTGCCCCAGCAATTCCGAGACGTCGCGCACTGGCACGCCCGAGGCCAGCAGCAGAGACGCGCACGAATGGCGCAAGCCGTGGAACGACACTGGCGGAAGCCGCCTCGCCTGGCAATCGAGACAGACGGAATCGCGGAGACGCGTGTGCGAACAGTCCGACGCGCCACCCGTCCAGATCCGTGCTGCGACCCGTTTGAGGTCGCGTGTCACCAGCGTGCCGTCGAGAGGTCGCCCGGTTGCCGTGGTGAAAGCGAAGTCAGACGCCTGCCAATCTCCACCGGCAGCAAGACGGCGCTCGGACTGTGCAATGCGGTGACGCTGGAACGCTCGAACGACGACTGCTGGCAGAGCAACCGTCCTGTGCGACTCCCGCGATTTGACCTCCACCAGGACGCGTTCCTTGCCGCTTGTTTGGAGGGCATGGCGGACGCGGAGCCGTGCGGCAAACAGGTCCACATCTGCCCACTGAAGGCCAAGGACTTCACCCAGACGCAGACCGAGCGCGATGCCGCAGGTCACCACAGCTTCAAGCCGATGGCCGGAGAGGGCTTCGAGCAGAGCACGCGCCTCATCCCGGCTGAGTGTTGGCGCTTCACGCCGGGTCCCCTTGGGTCGGCGCACGAGGGTCGCTACGTTTCGCGCAATCAGCTCGTCGCGCACGGCTTGCGCCAGGGCAATGCGCAGAATGTCCCGTGCGAGTGTAGCGGTCCTCACCGACAGCCCGCGCTTTTCGAGGCCAAGGACGAGGGCTCGCACATGATCAGGAGTCAGTCGGGCGAGGCGCACTGGGCCAATGGCCGGTTTGAGATAGAGGCGTACGACCTGGGCATATTGCCGTTTGGTCTTTGGGCGCACGCTAGCCGTAGACAGCCACTGGTCTAGAAACGTGCTGACGGTCAGGTGCTCATTCGTAGCGACGACGGCACCCCGCTCGTGTCGCCCAATCGCATCATTGAGCTTCTTCGCCACCAGCTTCCTAGTCGTGGCGTAAAACTGTTTTCTGATCCGGCGCCCATCAATGAAGCCGAGGTCGATCCGTGCCATCCAGCGGCCATCGGCACGCTGAAGAATGTTGCCCTCGCCGCGTCCACGCCGCCTTTTGCCCATACACGCTTCCCTTCGTATTGACCCGTGTTCATCTTTTCCGCTCAGGATCCCGGAGCCCCCGCTTTGACTCCCGCCATGCAGCGCGAATCCCGCAGTCGTTACAAAACCGGTTCCGCTTGGCCGCCGGTCGTCGTTTGGGAACGTAGGCTCGGCCACACGACGTGCACAAGGAGATCGCCGTTCCGGCAAACGCCGACATCAGTTGGAGCGTGAGCGCCCCCGGCAACGACAGGCCACCACGAGAAGATCCCAGTGCGGGTACGATGGCATCTTGGAAGACAATTTCCAACCCCGTTTTCCTGGGCCGCAATGCCGGAGTGATCCTGCAGGCGTTTGCTAGCGTCCTCGTGTAGAAGAACGCCGCATGCAGAGCGAGGTTGCGCCTCCACGTCGTGCTGCTCTTCGCAGCTTCGATAACCTGTGGCTGAACGAAAGCCCCGCCGACCGCGTCGTTGAAACCGGACAACGCGTCTATCGTCGGAGTTCCGTCCTGCTGCCAGGTTGTCATCAAGACGAGAACCGTTCTCATCTGCTGCTGACATCTCCGCCAATCGCTAAGTTCCTCGTAGTGCGGATCGCAGAAATCGGCAAGCCTTGCCGGATCGGGCCAAGATGAGCCTTTGTCACTGGGAAATAACGCCAGGGGACCGAACCGCTTGGCAAAGCGCACCAGATCCGCGTTGCTCTGGGCACTGAGAAACCTCTCAAGCAGGTCGCTTTGCGGCTTTTTCCAATCAAGCGGCGACAAGAAGTCAAACAAGATCCGGCCACCCTCATCCGCAACGACGGCGGGGACGGGCATGCGATCTGAGATTTCTAGACGGCTGAGAGCGCCAGACTTGGGGTCGGAGAGGAAGTTCGTTGACTCAAGGGAGGCTGTCATCGATGTCCTATTGGAGTCCAAGTCTAACGGTTTACACGCACGTCTGTCCAGTCCATCATGGACGCTATGGACAAGTTGCTCCTTAGGCCGACTGAAGCCGCCGATTTGATCGCAGTGAGCCGAAGCAGGATCTACGAACTCATCGCCCAGGGCCAAATCCCAGCAATAAGGATTGGAGGCAGCATCCGCGTGTCGCTTGACGAACTTCGCAAGTGGATTGCGGCCCGAGTCAGCGATTCCGGGTCGTCGCAATGAAATCCAGCCGCGAGGGAAAACGAAGCGCCACGACCGCATGCCACGGTCATTGTTCGGCGGTCCGAGACGACTGCTCCGTAACAGTTGGCCGAGGTGCATGAACCGCTGGATGACTCCGGCGTCACGCTCTGCGGTGGCCGTCGTAGCGGCTGCGCACGAACGAGAAGCTGCGAACCTCCATCAACCTGGCGGCCTCTAGAACGACTTGAAGGAACGAAGCGGGAAATCCTGTCGGCAACGGCAGGCGGTTGTAAAGCGGTTGTGGCTCGTGCTCTAGCGTTGAACGGGAGACCAAGACGGCTACGGAGACGTGGCGGGCGCTAGGGATGGGGAGCGGACGGCGGTTGCTGCGCGATATCCAAAGAGCCCAGCAAACGCGACGGGGGTTCAGTCCGCTGTGACACCGTGGCTCAGATCGTAAGACCGGCTATCTCTCAGAGATGGCCACACAAGTGAGCCAGAACACCCACCAGCGACGACCTGACGGAAAACGTCAGGCGTGCTCATCCGCCCTGGTAAAGGTTACAGCTCTGCCTCCCTCTGGAAAGGGAAGACAGGCAAACAGCTTCGGCGCTTCCAGCGCCACTGGTCAATGCTTCCGCGAAGCGGAACGAAGGTCGCGGCGAGCTTGCGAGCCGCTCGGTGTCCAGGTGAGCTGAAGGGAAAAGTGGTTTGGAGAAGGACACCATGACTATCGACCAGGTACCCACGGTGATGCGTCTCGAACAGGTGTGGAATCTCATCGCGCTGTCGCCGCTTCAGCCGAAACAGCACGGCCAGTTGAAGTGCCTGCGAGACAAGTGCGGACCGGATACCCAGCACATCATCGAATACGTCATGCACGGCTGGCCGGAGTTCACCGACCGCGTCAGGCAACAGACCGGATTCGAGAGCGTGCCTCCGCTGCCACATGTCGGCTTTCTGCTGAAGTTCTACCAGGTCGCGGTAGCGATGATGGCGGACACTTGCCCGGAACGGGTGGCGCACGTCCTGACGGCTCGTGCGTGATTTGCAATCATTGCAAGATTGACAAATCTGGGCAGTGCGGCGGCGTGCGTCAGAAGTCGAATCCAGCACGACGGGCCGGTAGAATGCTCCAGTGACCCCACTCCCGTACGACACGCCTGTCCAGGACGTCATCCTGAGGATCGAGAACCGACTCGGCCAGAACCCAAATGTTCGTGAAAAGGTGTCAGCCGTTCTCAAGAATGGGCCGAAGGCGTTTCGGGTCGCAACACTCTTCGAGATTGTCAATCCTGGCACCCAAGAACATCACCATTGGTGTCTAAAGATCACGTCAATCGACCGCTCGAAGACGAAAGGTTGGAACGTCAAGCCTGAGAAGACGGTTTCGCTCGACAGCGATGATTCGCAGGAATTGCACGTCCTCTCGGAGATCCTCAAGCGTGCGCGAGCCGGTGAGTTCACCGGCCAGGATGGCGAATTCCATCTCATCCCGGCCAGCGACATGCAGAGCATCAAGTCGGTGCTCCGGGCCGCGAAGGGAGCCAATTCGCAACAACGAATGAGGGTGGTCAGCGCCGTACTTGAGAACTTAGACGTCGAATCTGTGTCCGCGTCCGAATGGTTGAAAGTGTTCGCGGCGGGAAGTGAAGGCGTACGCCGCACGATTGCGATCTCAGCGCGGCTTGCTGACTATAGAGCGATCCGCAACGAACTTGAATCCCTCATCGACCAGGGTGACGAGGTGAGCGAATCGAAAGTGCAACGCCTGTTGACGGACAACCCGTGGCTATTTGGAAGCGAATACAGCGAACTCCTGTCCAGGCGAAGCTGGACACGCGACGAAAAGCTGGACTTCATGCTCCGGCGAACAGCCGACGATTTTCTTGAGATCGTGGAAATCAAGACCCCGCTTGCACAGCCCCTATTTCGGTACGATCCCTCGCACGACAGCTACGCCCCCTCTCGGCCTCTTGCCGACGCGGTTGGGCAGGTGATCCGTTATGTGTCCGAGACCGAACGCAACCGCGACCACATCATCGCGCATGACGGTTGCGATCCGCTCAAGATTCGGGCCCGCATTATCGTGGGCAGGGACGGCAACTCCGACCAGCGGACGGCACTGCGCGAGTTCAACGCCCACCTCCACAGGATCGAGGTGCTGACATTCGATCAGCTCCTTCGGATCGCAGACCGCGTGCTTTCGGTTTTCGAGGACAAATTGACCGGCACGAGCCCACCCACCGCATGATTCGTGTCAGGCCAGCACGCA
Source organism: uncultured Acidobacteriota bacterium (assembly GCA_963704575.1). Lineage (GTDB taxonomy): Bacteria > Acidobacteriota > Vicinamibacteria > Vicinamibacterales > SCN-69-37 > DATEGZ01. The sequence goes on from OY969918.1 coordinate 524,114, forward strand.
CAGCCGGGGGAGGCTCGGGTCTACACCACGATGTCTACAAAGCGGAACGAGACATTGCTGTAGATGGATCGCTCGGAAATAGGCGAAACGAACACACCGAGACATCGGCTTGCCTCATGACCGTGCTGTAGATTGACCCCGCTCGCCTGGGCGTGCCGATGTAGAACGGATGCCCCCGCCCATACAATTTGGGCAGAGCCAAATATCCGCAGCAAAGGCCCGCCAGCGAACCGCGCCGACCGATAGGCCGTGCTTATTCTCCCAAGAATCACGCACGCCCCTAAACCCCGTATGTTCTAGCGCTTGCCAGCCCCCGCCCGTTCGGTTCTTCCACCGCAATACTGATTGACGAATGTGAGCTGCTCCCGGCACCGACTTTGCCAGTAGATCTACGGGTCGCCAACGGAAGTTCCATCGTCGGTTGGTGGCGCGGATGGCGGAAGTCGGCGCAGCCTTTCGATAGAAGCGGAGCGGTAAGTGAAGAAGCAGATTGCACGGTGGTTGGTGATCAGTTTACTGACGAGTGGTACGGCGTGGGCACAGGAGCGACCCAAGACGTGGCGCGGGGTGAACGAACCGACCAAGTCGGTGGTCGTCCAGGACGAAAGCGAGACGACCCCTCCGCCGACGCAAACATTGCAAGGTGCGGACTCGACGCCGATTGAGACGCTTTCCAAAACGCCACGCTCGCCGGGTGCGCCCGCCCGTGTGTTCGTGTATTCACAACAGCAAGATCCCAGCGGCTTTGTCGATAGCGGCACGGAGCGGATCTCGGATTCCGTGAACGATTTGAAGGAGGCGCTGAGCACCAAGAGGCGACTTCGGCTCGTCCCGACCCGCGATGAGGCGGACCTGGTGATTGAAGTGCTCAGGTCGGGTGGTCTCGCCATGAACTCGTCCACGACGATCACCACGAATCGGTTATTGCTGCCCGGTGTTCAATCGAAAACGCGGCAGGACGTGCAACCGGTGCTGACGGCGCGGTTGACCGTTCCTGGCACCAGCTACAGTAAGGAAATCGGCTACACCAAACCGGCTGGATTGAGCATGTGGAAACCGCTCGCAAATGCAATCGCCAAAGTGGTTGACCAGTGGGTGAAGGACAACGATCAGCGTCTTCGGTAAGTCGGAGCCGAACGTCATTAACGGGTCGGAACGATTACTTACGGACGCGTGAAACGCCACAAATCATGCGCGGCTGACCCGTAAGCGTCATCTGCCTGTTGCGGCCATCCCCCAACATGTGCGTTTGTTCAGTGCAATTCAATTGCACTGGCGTGTGGACCGTCCGGCCTGCCTCGCCACCACACCGCCAGTACGCCCAAACGATCTTTTCCAGCTCTAAACACCGTCTTTACTTTGACTTACGGCTGATCTCAGAGGATCGTCTTCATTATGATCCTCTCCCCGTACAACACCACGCCGAGGCCGATTGGCTGATAGCGCCTCGACCACCCGAGAGACGATTCGCCTCAAGTCCTTTGCCTCTGAAGCCGAGACCTGGCTCACGATCTCGATCAGCGATAAGACGTGTACCTGCCAGGAATTCACGGCGACGGACAAGTGCAGGCATCTCAGTGCGCTGGGTCTTCATCGATTGAAGCCGTTCACGGGCAAAACGCACCCGACCTTCTCCCAGGCGCTCAGCGGCCTCGTGAAGTCGATCCGAATCAGGCGGATTTACGATGCTGTCTATTGGTTGGTGTACCTGGACACCTTCACCGAACCGCAATACCGGTTCCGAACGGCGCGACGACTGCTCATCGGTGCGGCAGAGGATGGACATTCCCTCGCCGTCATGGATCAGGTCGCGGAGAACTTCCGGCGAATCAGCAAACCACACGCGGACTTGATCGAACTCGTGGCGGAGGCGGTGAGGATCTGCAAGATCTCGAACTGGTGGGACCCAAAGAGCGGCGGGCCGGAATACATCTACCAGTCCCTGGTTGGTCAGCGGCGTTGGTGGTACCGGGACTGGGATAGAACCGCTGAGACGTTGCAGCGCGAGATCCTGAAAGCGGTGGACGATGGCGACAAGGCAACAGCCGTTGGCGGCGTGATGGCCTTCGACAACGTGCGGGAAACTTTCGGCTCAACCAGGCAAGCGGAGTTCCTCCTCAAGCTCTCACAAGCCCGCCAGCATGCGCAAGCCGAGCGCCTCATATCCATCCACCTCAACCACAAATCAGCCCTCTCCGGCGATTCCAACTTTCTCTGTCAGGCCGCCTGGATGATGGCGGGCGGCGAAAGCCCGGTCGCGGATCAGATTGAACCGGTGACTGCCCGCGAGTGCGACGACCTCTTGAACAACGCACGAGAGCGGTGGCAAAACCCGCAGCCGATTCCGCACTGGTGTTGCGACGGCGTACACAGCAGCGGCCAAGATCCGCGCCTGATGGGCGAACTCGTACACATGTGGGCGGTGTGCAACGCGTTCCGCTACTACGGTCGGGTGGATCCGGCTGACCAATGGCTCGCGGCTTTCCGGTGCGACGACGGCCTCATCATCGAGCGTGATGGCCGCACTGCGGACGGCCCGGAATAATGCAACAAACTCCTCATTCTGTTGTATTTCCCATTCGGACACCTCGAAAACACACGCTCTCACGAAGATCAACATCGGCCAGGATTTCGAGATAAAGGTGCATTCTTGACAAATTCCTCCCTGCCAGCTCACCCGACTCGTCGGTCAGCGATGGTTCACCTTGAACCTCAAGAACTGCTCGCAGTGTTAAAAGCGGCCAAGGCAAGCAGCATCCGGTCGTGGGCAATGATCCTGCTGGCCTACAAACATGGAATGCGGGCGTCCGAAGTTTGCGGCCTGAGGACGACCGACATCGATCTGAAGAACGGCAGCATCGTAGTTGAGCGGCTGAAGGGATCGATGCGAACTGTGCAAGCGATCAGCGGACATCGCGGCGAGCCGCTGCTCGATGAATTGAAAGCTCTGCGAGCCTGGATGCAGGAACGTCGTCACGACGGATCGGATTTCCTGTTCACCTCACAAAAAGGGGGAAGGCTGGACCGCAGCCAATTTTTCCGCATCTTCAGGTCGGTGGCCGCTGCGGCAGGACTCGCACCGGAGAAGAGGCATCCGCATGTGATCAAGCACAGCTTGGCCACCCACTTGATCGCCGCCAACGTGAACCTCGCCCTGGTAAAGACCCAACTCGGTCACCGGCACATCGGCAGCACCATGCGGTACGTGACGACGACCGACCGGCAGGCATCGGAAGCGACGACAACCGCCCTGATGCAAATGTATTGAGAGAAACCACCCACTGCGGCGATGAAGGTTCAAAGGTCACTGCCGCGTCGTCCACCACTGCACGTCCACCAAGGAGTCCGTCTATGACTGTGAGATTCTTTCCAAACGACAAGGGCAATCCCGCTGGGAAACTCGCTGATGCCGAGTTGCACTTCAAGGGCGGCCTGCTCGACGGCATGAAGCTCGTCGGGTTCGGTGTCTGGGAGCGTAAGAACGGCGGCAGGAACGTGACGTTCCCGGCTCGCCAGTACTCGGTGAACGGTGAACGCCGCTCGTTCGCCCTTCTCCGTCCAGTGAGCGACACCGTTGACCAGGACAGGCTCCGAGACGTCATCCTCGACGCCTACAAGGAACACGAACAAGAGCTGGCCCAGACGGCCTAGTCAGAAGCGGCGTCGTGTTTCAGAACTAGTTCTGACTTCGGTCTGATTGGAGGTAACCGATGCGAAGTACGCACTACGGTGATGAAGATTCAAAGTGTGAGGAACCGGAGCCCGAAGAATTGTTCGAAACGGCGCGGTGTTTGGGGTGGAAGCCCGAGGACATGAAGGATCGGGAGTTCGCCGCGAAGTACCGGGAGTGGCTGAAGACGGCTCCGCCGAACTCTTCCGGTGGAAGTCGTCGCTGCTGAAATCGAGAGCAATCTTGGATCCAATACCGTACGGTCGCAGCGACGGGCACCGGGACAGTCAGGTGGAATTGCAATCATTGCAACGGCACTCCGTCTTGACAAATTGACCCAAGGGGTGCGAAGGGTATTGTCGGCCTGCATGAATCGGTCCGTGCGTCGTTCCTGGGACGGCAATGTTGAATCGACCCTGGCTTTGGACCAAGCCGCTGCAAGTTCGAGTGGTGCTGGAGTCATCGGCGCCGTGAGTCCTAGAGTGCCGCCACGAGACTAGGCAGAGACATGTTTTCCGCCACCACGTCATGCGGCACCAGCGCGTACCGCCACGGTTTGCCGCCGTAGGTGGCCGCATGCGCCGACGCATTGACGCACCACTCCTCGGCCGCCTGGCGCTTGGCTGCGACCTCAGCCGTGGCCATCTCGTTGCGGGCCTTCGTTTCGATCATCAGCAGTTCGGTCTCGGTCTCCGCGACAAAGTCGGGCACGTACTGCTGCGGGGCCGAGCCGACGCGATAGAAGATCTGGAACTGGTCGCGCGCTGGCTTGAGCCACCGGATGGCGTCCCGCTCCAGGATCACCGCGAAGCGGCGCTCGGTGTCCGACTGGAACTTCTGGACGCGATACAGGCACTTGGCGAAGCCGGCGAACAGCAACCGGGCGATCTTCGTCTTGTCCGCGGGCTCCATTCGGTAGTCGTGCACCGGGTCACCGGCATCCGTCGTATAGGCGCTTCGGCGGAGCGGCGCGAAGCCGCTACTGACTTTGACTTCATAGCCGCCATCCGCCCTCTCCCAGTAGTGACCTGGCTCGTGCATCTGCGCGTGGATCAAGGCGCACAGCGCTCGTTGGTGGAACTGAAGGACCCTTCCGGTCTCTTCCTCGGTCAGGTAGCCGTGGAGGTGGCTGACCACCTGCGCTGCAAGGCCGTACAGCAGAATCCGCCTGCTCGTCGTACGAGACGTCGTCGAAGTCCACGAGGCCCCGGACGACGTAGTTCTCTAACCGCTCCTCGCGGATTCCGCCTTTTCCAGTCGACAGGACCTGGTACTCGGCCGTCCGCAAGTGCTGAATCCAGAGGTCCTCAGTCACCGATTGGTAACGGACCGACGACAGGTCCAGCGTGAACGGACTGAAGCCGGATTCGACTTTGCCAATCGGCACGACAAGCACGCGGGGAATGTCGATGGTGGCGGCGGCGACCTCGGCACAGACGGTGGCCACGACCCGCGCGACATCGACCGGCTCACGAACGCCCTCCAGAGTCAGCTGCTGCTCGTAGCTCTTCTTGACTGCCTCGACGACACGGGCCTGAATGTCCGGGCGGCGCAGGAGAGACGCGCCAGGCAAGTCCGACGGCCGGCGCGACAGCGCCTCAATCGCTTGCACGGCCGCCGCCGCCACGGTTCGCTCTTCGGTCGACGCGAAGAGCGCCGGCGCCGGAGCCGGCTGTCCCTCGACCGCTGGAGCGTCAACCTGGCCGCCTATACCAAGACGTTCCGCGAGAATCGAATGCGACTCCACGGTGACCGGACGTCGCTGCAGCTCCTCGGCAGGAATCTCAACGGCCTGCACGCGCAGCGGCGAGTCCGGCCGGTTGGCATCGTCCACGATCTCCTGAAACCTGTCGTGCGCGACGATGTTCAGGCGGTCGACAGCGGTGAGGCCAACGCGCTCGCCGTATGGCAGCCGCAGTCCACGGCCGATGCTCTGCTCGACCAACGTGCGCGCGTTGGCGGCCCGGAGCGGGACGATGGTGTAGAGATTCGTGACGTCCCAGCCTTCCTTCAGCATGTTGACGTGAATCACGATCTCGGTTGGCTCGTCGGCCTTCTCGACGCGGAGGAGCCGTTCGACCATGGCCTCCTCCTCAGCACCCGTCTTGCTCGAATCCACCTGGATGACGCGGTCCTTGTAGCGCCCGCCGAAGAAGGCGTCTGACTTGATCAGCGCATCCAGTTCGGCGGCGTGCGTGGTGTCGCGCGCGATGACGAGGACGAACGGCTTGACCAACGGCCGACCGGACTCGCGGGCGTACGTGTCCAGCTCCACCTTCACGTTCTCGTGGAGGCGGATGCCGTCTTCGAGCTTTATCCGTTCGATCTCGACGGCAGGAATGCCGGCTGGGTTGAAGTCCTTCCGGGTGACGACCGCCGGCTCCTTCACGAAGCCGTCTTCCATCGCCTGGGCCAGCGAGTAGCGGTAGATGACGTTCTTGAACTGGACTGGGCCCTTGGATGATTCGGTGAATGGCGTGGCCGTCAGCTCGAGCCCCAGGACCGGCTTCAGCTCGTTGATGGCGCGCACGCCGGCGCTCGCTCGATAGCGGTGCGACTCGTCCATCAGCAGGACGAGGTCGTCGAGATTGGCCAGGTAGTCGAAGTAGCTCTCGCCGATGTACTCGGACAGGCGCTTGATCCGGGGCGACCTGCCGCCGCGCACCTCGCTGTTGATCTTCGAGATGTTGAAGATGTTGATCCGACAGGGCGAGAGCTGGTTCAACAGCGTGGCGTCGTAATTGTCGCCCGTGATCACCTGTGGCGGCTCGGCCGCGAACTCCGCGATGCCCCTGAAGACGTACTTCGGCGTGTTCGGCGTGAAGTCCGCGATCAGCTTCGAGTAGATCGTGAGGTTCGGCGCGAGGATGAAGAAGTTCCGTGCGCCGTGGGCGAGGTGCAAGTATGTGACGAACGCGCCCATCAGCCTCGTCTTGCCGACGCCGGTGGCGAGGGCAAAGCACACCGACGGGAACTCGCGCTCGAAGTCGGCGACGGACGGCCACTCCGCCTTGATGGCGTCGAGGGCGATTGTGGGGTCGTCGCCCTTCTTGAGCGTGGCCAGCTCGGTGATGCGGTCCAGGATCTCGAGCGAGTGCCGCTGGGGTGCGCGCAGACTGAGACGACCGGCGATGGCGTTGACCTGTCGATGCATGTCAGTCCTCGAATCCGAGGCCCTGCTGGCCTGGCGGCTCAGGCGCCGGAGCGAGGTTCGCAACCTCAAGGCTGTAGTCGTCGTGACCCCATTCGCAGCGTGACAGGACGGTTTTCGGAATCTTCTTGATCGTCAGGTTCGGGAAGGCGTCCGCCTTGCCACGGAACGCGGTGCACATCACCAGGAGCGACTTTTCCGATCCGACGTCGGCGCTCAACTGCAGGAGTTGCTCGTGCGTGAGGTTCTGCGTCGTCACATAAATGAAGTCCCGCTCGGTCGAGTGCCCGTGCTCCCAGTACAGGGCCTCGTTCGGTGCGTACACGAATCCTTCCAGCTTGCAGAGTGCCTCGGCGAGCATCGCGGCGTTGTAGGCCTTATTGATGACCCAGTTGCCCCACTTGTCCCGTTCGAGCAGCGACGGCGCGAGTCGGTAGTATCGGAAACCGCCGCCTCCCTTCCAGCCCGTGGACTCGGTGACGCCGCCGGGATCTTGACCGTCGATGACCTTCTTCAGGCGGGGAATGATATGCGTGTGCGCGTGTTCGCCGAGTTCCACCATGACCCAGCGCCTGCCCATTTTGTGAGCGACAGCGCCAGTCGTCCCTGAACCCGCGAAGGAGTCCAAGACCCAGTCGCCTGTGCTCGTCGTCAATTCCAGCACTCGCTTTATGAGCGCCTCCGGCTTCTTACCCTTCGGAAACTCAACCGCGCCCTCAGCGTGGAGATTGTTTGACCTGATGTCATCCCAGAGAGTCGTTAGCGGCTCGCCCGCTACCAGGTGGCCGTCAATCATCTTCAGTTTGTCTGCGTAAAAGAGGACGCGTTGACCACCCAATAGAAAAATGTCTGAGTATCCGTCTCTCTTGAGGCGAAACACCTTCTTCGGGTTTCCCTTCGAGACGTCTATCAACCTCCGAGCCTCTGCGCTGACGCTGTCGTAGTCTGGTCGCGCCAATTGAATCACGCTCCTCGCGTTCTCGATCACGAATGTGTCTAGACGATCCGGATCGTCCTTGGCGACACGGCGCGCGTCCTTTAGGGACAGGCCGAGGTGGGTCGCGAAGGCACTCGCGAGAGTCGTGAATACCCACCTGGACGGGTCGTCCTCTCGATTTGAAATGAACTGACTGTACCGAGCATCGCGGCCTCGTGCGGTGAATACTCGATTCGGATTCCAAGAGGCCTTATCTCTTGCGTAGACAAGAACGAAATTCGTCGTTGTTACGCAACCTGGATTGATCGCCTTGTGCCCGGTTGCAGCTCCCTGTCGAAACGTCACGACATATAGACGATTGCGCCTGGCGAAAACCTCATCAAGCAGCGCGATCGCGTACCCAAGCTCGTTGTCATCTATGTGAACGAACAGAGTGCCATCAGCCCTCAGCAGCCGGTGCAACAGCTGGAAACGCTCACGCATCTGGCTGAGCCACAGAGAATGTTCAAGCGAATCGTCGTAGTGTTCGAACATTTCTCCAGTGTTGAATGGCGGATCAACGTAAATGCATTTGAGCTTGCCCGCGAACTCTTGCTCAAGCGCCTTGAGCGCCAGCAGGTTATCTCCATGGATCACGCGATTGTCGAAGATGTCGTGGTCGGTCAATCGGTGCCCCGCATGATACGAGCGCTCTGGCTCCTCGATGAGGATGCGTGGCTCCAGCTTGGGCCGGTCCTCCTTGCCAATCCACGTCAGTTCGAGCTTCTGTTTCCGACTCATTCGTTTGTCCGCCTACTTTGTCACACGACACGCCACGGTACGCAGAACAGGCATTCGCTCATCACGTTCTGGGTGAGCTGCCCTTCGAGCTGCGCGATTAGAGCGCCGCGCTTGCGGTCGATCTCGTCCTGCGATTCGAAGAGCGCTCTACGCCGGTTGTTCCGCTCTGAGTCGAGCGTCTTCATCCGCTTCTGGGACGCAAGCTTTTCTTCGAGCGAGACCGCGATGCGGGCCGCCTTGCGGGCTTCCTTGATCTGGCGGTCCAGTTCCTTGATCTCACGTTCCAGGCCCAGCTTCAAGTCGTCAGCCCAGCCATCCAGCTTCTCGGCTTCGGCTTCGAACGCACTCGCCGACCGCTCCGAAACGCCGCGCCTCACTGCCGCCTCCTGAACCCGCGCGGCGTCGGCGAGTGCGCTCCGAAGGACGTCACGCTGCTCGTGCGTATCCAGGGGGAGCTGGCCGCTGACCCGTTCCACGGCGCCGGCAATGGTCAAGAGCCGTGCCGAGACGTCGGCAGGGACGATATCGCCTTGCGCTGTGACGACGCTCAGAAGCAGGTGATCCTCGGCCTGTCCGAGCGTCTCGACGGTGAGGCAGTCGAGCCGGAGCATTCCCGTCGCTCCTTTCAGCGGCTCGAGCACGGAGATCTTGCCGACGTGGTTCGAGTAGTCGATCTGCAACTCGAGAACGGGGTCATCCGGCGTCGGCCGCGACTTCGCACGGGCGATCACGGCCTCCGCCAGCGGATGGCTGAGACGATAGAAGTGTGCCTCACCGGACCGGCGTGGCAGCTCGTAGCGCCCGGTCGGCACATCGGCGTCGTTCGGCGCCTGGTGCAGATCGAACGACGACTCGGACATGAACGTCGCATGGTCGCCCAGCTCGAACCTGGTGAGCGCCATCAGGCGCTGCTCGTAGCGATTTAGCGACGCCCGCGACGACTCGTTCCTGACGCGCAGCTTCTCCCGCACCTCGTCGTCGAAGTGCTCCAGCAACTGCTGGCGGGCCTTAGTGAACGTGTCCAGAATCTCGAAGTTGAGTTCCTGCTGTAGCGCGTCGAATGCTGTCTTGATCTCGTCGGTCCTCCGGCACTGCTGGTAGATCGATGCGATCCGCTTCTCGAAGTCGACGCCCGACTCGATGGCGCCAAGGACCTCGTCGCTGGCACCGAACACACCCTCGAAGAGCTTGAACTTCTCCGACAGCAGCTGGAAGACGCGCTGGTCTGCCGCGTTCGTGCGGTTCAGGAAGTTGACGACCACCACGTCGTGCTTCTGACCGTAGCGGTGGCATCGACCGATGCGCTGCTCAATCCGCTGCGGGTTCCACGGCAGGTCGTAGTTGACGACGAGGGAGCAGAATTGCAGGTTGATCCCTTCCGCGCCGGCCTCGGTGGCGATCATGATCCGGCCCTGGTCGCGGAAGTAATCCACGATCGCCGATCGCATGTCCGCCGTCTTCGAGCCGGTGATCTGGTCAGTGCCCTCATGGCGGGCACGCCACTCGGCGTAGATTGCGCGAGACTGTTCGTCCGTGTTGGACCCGTTGAACAGCACCACGCCATCCTTCCAGGGACTATCGGCCAACAGCCGCTGGAGGTAGAGCTGCGTCTTCCTGGACTCCGTGAAGATGATGGCCTTCTTCGCGCCGCCCAACTCCGCAGCCTTGTCGAACGCGACCTGCAGGGCCTTCAAGAGCGCGGCGCCTTTGGCGTTCTGCGTGATGGAGGTGGCCAGGTCGCGGAACCCCTCGAGATCGGCGATCTCGCGCGCCAGAGCCTCGCGGTCCTCCGCCGACAGTGGCGGTCCGGGATCGTCGTCTTCCCATTCCTCGGCCGTCTCATCCAACGCCTCGTAGTCCTCGTCGATTTCGGCTAGCAGCTCATCGGGGAGCGACTCCTTCGGCGTCTGCTTCGCCAGCGTTCCCTTCAGGCGCTTGGCCAGCGTGTCCAGAGCGCCAGCGATGGCGAACGACGACGAGGCCAGGAGCTTGCGAAGGACGAGCGTCATGAGTGTGCGCTGGCCCGACGGAAGCGCCTTGAGGTTGTCGCGCCGGAGGTACTCGGACACGAGGTCGTAGAGCCGGTCTTCGGACTCGTCGGGCGTGAACTGCTCGACGAGCGGGAGGCGCCTGGTGTACGAGACGTAGGGCGTCACCTGTCGGCGCAGCGTGCGATGGCACACCGGCGCCAGGCGCCGTTTCAATGTGGCGAACACCTGTTCCTGCGTCAGGTCGCTGAACTGCTCGCGGAAGCTCTTGAGATCGCCAAAGACCTGGTCATCGATGATGCTGACGAGCCCGAACAACTCGAGGAGTGAGTTCTGGAGCGGCGTGGCCGTCAGCAGCAGCTTCGGCGCTGACGCCAATGCCTGCTTCAGCGTGTTGGCGATGACGTTGGACGGCTTGTAGACGTTGCGCAGCCGGTGCGCTTCATCCATCACCACCAGGTCCCACGCCGTGTTGTGGACGTCAGCCGCCTTGTTCCGCGCGAACTGGTACGAGCAGATGACGATGTGCCCGTCGGCCTCGAAGGGCCGGAATTGGCCGGCCTTGATGGTGTCGTTGTAGGACTTTGCTTCGAGTATCCGGCACGGCAGGAAGAACTTGTCCGTCAGCTCTTGATGCCATTGCTTCCGCAGATTCGACGGCGTGATGACGAGGAAACGCCGCTTGCCCTCGGCCCACCGTTGCGCCAGGACGAGCCCCGCCTCGATCGTCTTTCCAAGGCCGACTTCATCGGCCAGCAGCACGCCGTGCGAGAGCGGCGACTTGAACGAGAACAGCGCCGCGTCGATCTGGTGCGGGTTCAGGTCGACCTGTGCATCGACGAGCGCGCTCGCCAACCTGTCGTCGCTGTCGGGCGGACATCGCCGCGTCAGCTCGTACGCGTAATACTTCGCGTGGAAGGGCGTCAGCGTTTGGGGGAGGGAGGCGGTTGCCGGCATCGTCAGCGTCGATTCTCATTGATCTGGCGTTCGACAGTCGGCACCGTCGAGAGTTCGCCGAAGATCACAGTCGGGTCTACCGGGTGCACGCGTTCGCAACTCCTTGGGTGCTGCGACCTCGGGACGTTGGGGGCCAGTCTGCTGCGGCGTCTGGAACGCCCGGATCGACGTACATTCGGCGGGCGTTGCTTTTGGGCCAGGCTAAGTGCCGAGTGTCTGTGCACACGATTGCACGGCTCCGTGCGCTTGACAAATGCTCAAGTCGGCTACTCGCAGCTCTTTGCCGCAACGGGGACTGCCGCGCGACAGAACCCAATTCGTGTGGGTGTCACTTAGGGTGTCAGAGACCTGGCGAGGGAGAGCCGAGTGGACGAGATTATGAGATTTGTTAGGAAGAAATGGAGCCGGCGACCCGACTTGAACGGGTGACCTGCTGATTACGAATCAGCTGCTCTACCAACTGAGCTACGCCGGCCCTGGCCTGAGCGCTCGACCGAGAATGAGTCTAAGGCCCGAGTTCTGCGCGACCGCGCGCCGCCCAGAACGACCACACAGTGTACTACGGCCGCCCCGCTTGAGTCTCGCGCCGCGGCTGCCACGCCAGCCCGCCAAACGCCGCTTGCGGCGCCGCGGCCCTGTCGCTATGCTGAGCGCCTTCCCGACCCCAGCCGGAGAAGAGGAGCGCCGTGATGCAGCGGGACGCGATCGAATCGCTCTTCGAACAGCGTGAGCTGCTCTGGCGCCGGCGCGACTCGGCCGCGCTCGCCAAAGCCCACGCCGTCGACGGCATCGTCGAAAGTCCGATTTTCGGCATCGTGCGCGGACGAGCAGCCATCGAGGCGTCGTACGCCGCATTGTTTCGCGCGTTTCCCGACTCGACGATCGAGAATCAAGGGCTGATCATCGACGGCGTCCAGGTCGTCCAGTTGTTCAAATGGCACGCGACGCATTCCGCCGAGATGTTCGGATTGCCCGCGACCGGGCGGCAGTTTACGAGCCAGGGCGCGCTCATCTACCGCTTCAACGACATGCACATCGAGCACGAGCGCCGCATCTACGACTTCACGGGGATGCTCGTCCAGATTGGCGTCCTACGCCCGCGACCGGGCAAGGACTGACAGTCCGCGTCACTCGCGGGCCAGCAGCTCGACCTGCAACGAAAACCGTTCAATCTTGAGGTCCTCGGGCTTCGCCGTCGTATAACGCGCCATCACGCCGATGGCGACGTGCGCTCCCTGAAAAACCTCGACGCCCGCGCCCACTTCCGGCCCCGGTGCCCAGAGTCGCGTGACGCCATAACTTCCAGACGCTGACGGCAGGCGGTAGCCGAGCTGAATCGTTCCGCCTCCGCCCTCGATCCAGACGCGCGACGTGACCCACGCGCGCGCGACGCCGTGGAAGCCCAGCGCACCCCAGCGTCCGGTCGGCGTCGTCGCGCCCCCGCTTTGCTCGAAGAGCGCGAGCAGCCCGACGTAGCGGCCAAGCGTGACGCCGCCGCTCAAGTCCAAGGCGAAGACGGTTTGCTTCGACGGTGGTTGACCGGCAGCGGGCGGAATCTCTGGCGCGTGGAGCGTGCCGCTCGCGGTCTGGCGCGCCGCGCCGAACGAGATTCCGTAGAGGAAGATGCCGCCATGCCGCGCGGCCGGCTGTGCCGCCGCGACAGCAGGCAGGATGGCCATGACGAACGCGGTGACGGCGAATTCGAGAGGGCGGCGCACCGGTCGATCATAGTGCCCGTACAAAAAATCACGGCGGCTGACCCGGGCAGGTGGGTTCGCCGCCGTGTGGCCGACGATCGGCCAGGCAGACAACCGGAAGGGGCCCGGGCCAGTGGCCCGAGCCCGTGAATGGGATCTACACCAACACCTTGATTACGATGCGGCGGTTCTGCGCGCGACCTTCTTTGGTCGTGTTCGGCGCCACCGGCTTCGCTTCGCCGTAGCTGATCACGTTGATCCGGTGAAGAGGAATCTGGTGCTGTTCGTAGAGGTACTTCGCAACCGCTTCGGCGCGCTCGAGGCCGATCTTGTCGTTGACGGTCTTGTCGCCGACGTTATCGGTGTGACCTTCGATCTCGAAGTAGGCGCCCTTGGGGTCGGCCTTGATCTGGTTGACCAGCTCGTCGATCTTGGCCTTCGCCTCATCGGGCAGCACGGTCTTGTTGAACTTGAAGCCGCCTTCATCCTCGCTCAACACGACGGTGTAGAGCAGACGCTTCGAGTTCTTGTCGACTTCGTCGGCCTTCGACGCTGCGGCCTTGGCGGCGTCAGCGGCCGCGACAGCCTTGGTATCGGCCTCGTTGGCCGCCGTCTGCGCGTGGTCGGCTGCGCCCTGCGCCGCACCGGCCTTGGTGTCGACCTCGGCGATCCGGCCCTCGTTCTTCTTCGTGCGCTCCTGCGTTTCCTCGAGCGACTGACTGAGCGTATCGACCTTGCTGCTGACCTGGCCGGTCTCAGTCTTTACGAAGCCTTTAGTAGCGCACGCGCTCGACCCGCCGAATGCGAACGCCGCCAACGTCAACGCATAAAGTGATTTCCGCATGGTGTCTCCTCCTGAACTACTGCTGCTGCGGCTGGCCCTGCACGAGGTACCCGCTGCGAGCGCGAACGACGTAATCCTTCCGGTGCGTCCGAATATCAATCGGATGCCAGCCGGGCCGTGTGTCTGGTTGGAACACAATCAAGTACTGCTGCCGTAATTCCGTCACGATTTGTCGCGCGGCCAGGCTGTCCTGCGCCGGGCCCAATCCTGCGAAGATTTCGCCGCCTGTCCAGTGCGCGAGATCTGCCAGACGGCCTTCGAGCATTGCGTCGAGCTTGTCGTCGTTCATCGTGGATTTCCCCGCGCGATCAAGGGGCGACACGACGACGACGATGTAGACGGGCACGTCGATCGAACTGGCGATACCCGAGACTTCGGCGGCGGTGAGCGCGCTTGCATTGTCCACGCCGTCGGTGAGCACGACGACCGCGCGGCGCGGCCCCTCGTGCTCGGCGAGCAACTGACCGGTCTTGGCAATGGCGTCATAGAGTGACGTCACGCCGTACGGCTTGATGGTCTGGATCTTCTCGACGACGTCGCTCGGCGCCAGACCGAGCGGCGAGATCTCATGCAGCCCGTGATCGAACGCGTAGAGCCCGACGCGATCCTCGCCTGGCGTCAGCCAGCTCACCACGTGTCCGGCAATCTGCTTGGCGACGTCGCGCTTCTCGGCGACGTCCATGCTGCCGCTGAAGTCGACGAGCAGCGCGAGACTCACCGGCGTCTCCTCCGAGCGGAACTCGGCGATTGGTCGCTCGACGCCGCCGTCGAAGATCGTGAAATCGGCGGCCTTGAGATCGGTGACCGGCCGACCTTGCTTGGTGCGCACGACCGTCGCGACGGCGACGCGATCGACCCCGGACCGGAACACGGGCTGGGCCTGATCGGTCTGCTGCGCCTGTGCCCAACCGCTGGCACCGAGCAAGCCGATTAACCCGACGATCGCTCCCAAGGCTCGAAGTCGCACGGTAGAGGAGATATCAACTTCCTTGCCAACTCGCCCGCGCGGATTTTCTGACAAAAACCACTGAAATTTGGCGAGGTCCGGCGAGATCGTGTAAGAGTTACAGCCGTCGTCATCGTTCCGTCACGGCACGTTGCGTGTGATCCGCCTCGGGCGGTAGAGTGCGAACCGTGAAACTACTTGGAATTGCACTGGCGGTCCTCGCGCTTCAACCGCAAGTGCCGGCGCGTGACGCGCTCGCCCGCGCCAAAGAGGCCTACAACGATCACCGCTTCGATGACGCGATTAGCGCCGCGACCGAGGCGGGCAAAGCGCCAGACGTCGCGGCGCCGGCGGCCGTCGTGCTCGCCAGCGCTCATCTCGAGCGCTATCACGCGGCGGACGCCGAGCATCGCGAGCCGGCCGATCTCGATGAGGCGCGCGCGGCACTCAAGGACATCGACGCCTCCAAACTCACGCCTCACGACACGGTCGAGTTCCTGGTCGCGCTCGGCGAGTCGCTCTACCTCGACCAGCCGCCGCGCTACGCCGCCGCCGCAGAGATGTTCGAGTCGGCGCTCGCGCACTCCGACAGCGCGACCGTGGAGTCGCGCGAGACGTTGATCGAGTGGTGGGCGAACGCGCTCGATCGCGAGGCCCAGCTCGCACCCGAGGCGGATCGCAAGGCGATTTACGTGCGGATTCGCGATCGCGCGCAGGCCGAACTGAAACGCGACGACACGTCGGCGATTGGTCTTTACTGGGTGGCGGCCGCGTCGCGCGGCGCGCAGGACCTCGACCGCGCCTGGGGCGCCGCTGTCGCCGGCTGGGTTCGTGCGGGATCGCTCGGTGCGCGCGGCGTGAAGTTACGCGCGGACCTCGATCGCCTGATCGTCAATGTGATCCTGCCCGAGCGGGCGCGTCAGCTCACGCCGTCAGGCAACGCGCAGGGCACCCTCACGCTGCTCAAAGAGCAGTGGGACGAACTCAAACGGAAGTGGGAACGCTGATCGTCTTGCCCTGGCTCTTCACCAGCAGGCTGGCGAGGACCGCCGCCTTCTCGGCCAGCTGACCGGCGAACACGAAGTTCTTGATCTTCAACGCGTCCTCGGCCTGACCGATGTACTGCCGCGCCGTGTCGTACTGCAGACGCGCATCCGCGCTCAGGGTCTTGTAGGTCACCTTCTCGAGGTCGCGCTTCGCCGCTGCGAGTTGCGCCTGTGCCGTCTTCTCGAGCTCACCGACATTCGGCGTGGTCTGCAGCACCAGCGCGGTGGGTGAGGGCGTCGGCTCAGGTACCGGGGTGCTCGCGGGCGGCGGCGCCTGACGCTCCGCCGGACGCGTAACCGGCGTCGGCGCCGGCGGTCGTGCGGGTGGCGTCGCGAGGGGTGTGGGCGACGGCTCCGGCGGCGGCTCCGGAATCGGCAGCGGCACGATCTGCCGCTCCGGCGGTTCCGGTATCGCGAGCGCGGGCATTGGCGCCGGCGTGCTCGCCTGCACCTTGCCGCAGGCCGACACCGCTCCGCAGAGAAGCAGCACGGTCAGCGCTCGTGCGGGGAGGAGCCTCACGGCCCAATTATGAAGCAGACAACGCGGCTGTGGGCGTCGAAGTTGTGACATCCTGCCGGAAAAGCAGCCGGAACGTCGTGCCCCGGCCCGGGACCGACTGCACTTCGATTTCGCCGTCGTGCAACTGGACCGTGCGGTAGACGAGCGACAGGCCGATACCGCTCCCGCGATCCTTGGTGGTGAAATACAGATCGAAAATCCGCGCCAGATCTTCGGGGGCGATGCCCACGCCCGTGTCCTCGAAGATGACCTCGACCCGACCGCCGGTCTCGGCGCTCGCCGCAATCCGCAGCCGTCCGCCCTGCGGCATCGCCTGGCACGCGTTGATCGCCAGATTGAGGAACGCCTGCTCAATCAATCCCGGGTCGCCGCTGATCGCCGGAAGGTCCGGCGGGCATTCGACCTGCACATCCACCCGGTGGTTGCCGGCTTCGGCCCGGATGATCGGCATGAGGTCGTCGAGGATCGTTCCGACGCGAACCCGCTGCAGCTTCAGATCTTCTGGCCGGGTGAAGCGCAGGAAGCCCTGCACCACCTCGTCGAGCCGGCGCATCTGCGCGGCGATGACCGTGACGTGTTCCATCGCCGCCGGATGATCCGCCATCTGCATCTTCAGCAGTTCCAGATGGATCATCGTCGCGTTGAGCGGGTTCTTGACCTCGTGGGCGATGCCCGCCGAAAGCCGGCCGAGCGCCGCGAGCTTGCGTGAGTAACTGATCGTCGACTCGACCTGGCTCAGGTACGACAGGTTGCGCGCCACCAGCATCACGCCAACCAGCGACGAGTCCGCATCGGCGACGATGTCGGTGAGTACGAGCCGCTCGCCACCGTCAGGCATGCGCACGGTTTCCGGACCCTGCGACGCGCGCTTGGCGACCGTCCGGTCGAGGGACGTGCGGTACGGATGACCGGGCGGAAGCAGCGTGTCGAGCGTCGAGCCGTTGCCCGCGAACGTCGCGCGCATCGCGGGATTGGCGAAGAGCAGCGCGCCATCCGGCGCGAAAAGCGCGACCGCGTCCTCGAGGTGTTCGACGACGGACTCGAGCGTGGCTTTCTGGCCGGCCAGCTGCGTCCGGTCGGCGGCCAGCCGCGCGGTGACGGCCTTGAACGAGTCGCCGAGGTCGCCGAACTCGCTGTCATCAGGAAGATCGACGTGGACGTCGAGCTCGCCGCGGCCGAGCCGCGCGAGACCGCTGCGGATCACGTGAATCGGCCGGAGCACGACCTGCGCGAGGAGCATCGACGCCAGCGTGCCGACCAGGAGCACGATCGCCACCGTCGTGATCGGCGTCGTGAGCGCCCGCTCGAACTCCCGGCGGATGAAAAATGTCGAGATCCCGACGCGGATCGATCCGAACTCGGTGCTGCCGAGCAGGAGCGGCATGCGGAACTCGTACGCGCGACCGCCGGGCGTGTAGATGGCCTTCGCCTGCGCGATTGGCCCCGTCTTGAGCAACGCGTCGAGATCGTCGGCGGGCTGCAGCATCGTGTTGACGATCGACATGTCGCTGTGCGCGATGATGCCGCCCTTGGGATCCACGATCGCCGCGTACAGCACGCTCTTCTCGTAGAGGGTCGCCTGCAGCAGCGACGTCAGACCGCCGTCGCTCTGGAGATTGACGACGAGGTCGGCGTCCGGGCCGCTCGCGGCGACGACGTCGCGCGAGCGCTGGTAGATGGCGTGGGCGATCAACTCGGCCCGTGTCTGGCTCTCTTCGAGCAGAATCCGGGACAACGACGACAGGTACCAGGCGCCGAGAAGAATCGAGGTCAGCCCGGCGATGACGGTGACGCCGGCGACCTGTTTGGTCTTCAGGCTGATCCGCATGGACTATTCCGCGGACGTCTTCTCTTTCATGCGGTTGAGCTTGTTGTGGAGCGTCTTCAGGCTGATACCGAGCAGATCCGCCGCCCGCGTCTTGTTGCCGCCGGTATGATCGAGCGTCAGCTCGATGAGCTTTCGCTCGGCCTCGTCGACCGTCGTGCCGGCCGCGAGACTCGCGCCGCCCTGGACCGGTGGCGGCGCCGATCCCGTCGACAGCGGCGGCAGATCCTGGACGTCGATGAGCGAGCCGCGCGCGACGATCGTCGCGCGCTCGATCACGTTGCGGAGCTCGCGCACGTTGCCGGGCCAGTCGTAGTTCTGGAATGCCTGCGCGACGCGATCGCTCACGCCGGTGACCGACCGGCCGTTGCGCGCGTTGAATTCGCGGACGAAGGCCTCGGTGAGCAACGGCAAGTCGTCTTTGCGCTCGCGCAGCGGCGGCAGCCGGATCGCGAAGACATTCAGGCGATAGAACAAGTCCTCACGGAGCTTGCCCTGCCTGACGGCTTCGCCCGGCTCCACGTTGGTGGCCGCGACGACACGAATGTCCACGGACTGCTCGCGCTGCCCGCCGAGCGGCCGGAACGAGCGCTCCTGCAGGACGCGGAGCAGCTTGGCCTGCGTGGCCGGCGTCATCTCGGCGATCTCGTCGAGGAACAGCGTGCCGCGGTTGGCGAGCTCGAAACAGCCGGCGCGGCGGGCAATCGCGCCAGTGAACGCGCCCTTCTCGTGGCCGAACAGCTCAGATTCAAGCAGCGTGTCCGGAATGGCCGCGCAGTTGAGCGGGACGAACGGGTGCGGGCCACGTGGGCTGAGCGTGTGGACCGTCTGCGCGACCAGTTCCTTACCCGTGCCTGATTCACCGGTGACCAGCACCGACGCACTCGTCGGCGCGGCCTGCTCGATCACCTGGTAGATCCGCCGCATCTCGGCGCTGCCGCCAATCATCTTGCCGAACGAGCCGTTGTCGCGCAGTTGCCGGCGCAACGCCCGCATTTCGCGCGACATGCCGTGGCGATCGATGATCTGGTCGAGCAGAATCCGCAGCCGCTGGGGATCGACCGGCTTCGACACGTAGTCGTAGGCGCCCTGTTTGATCGCCTCGACCGCCGTTTCGACCGTGCCCTGCGCGGTCATCAGCACGACAGTCACTTCGGGATCCGGCTGCTGTTTGAGTGCGCGGAGCAAGTCGAGGCCGCCCATGGTCGGCATGACCAGGTCGGAGAGCACGATGGTCGGCCGCTCGACGGCAATCTTGTCGAGCGCCTCGCGCCCGTTCATCGCCGCGTCGACCGTGTAGCCCCAGCTTCGGAGCAATTGCTGCAGCCCGACGCGCTGCGCCGCATCGTCCTCGACGATGAGCACGCGATCGCTTGCGTCCGGACCCGCGGGAGTCGAAGACATCAGGGACCTCTCAGACGATTGTGCCCGATCCGCGTTCACCTTGAAACCTGAGCGCCGCCGCCATAGCATCAGTCCGACTCGGTCGCGGCGTCTGCCCGCCGACCTCTTACTGCCTGGAGACCCGAACATGAAACGCTGGTGGCCCGTTGCGATGATCGTTCTGGCGCTGACCGTCGGCTTGACGCCGGTCCGCACACAGGGGCAGGCGGCTCGCACGACGTTGTACCTCGTGGCGACCGCCCACCTCGACTCGCAATGGAACTGGACCGTCCAGGATTCTATCCGCGACCACATCCCGAAGACGTTCCACACGAACTTCGAGTTCTTCGAGAAGTACCCCGAACTACAAGTTCACGTGGGAAGGCGCGATCCACTACATGTGGTTCAAGGAGTATCACCCGGACGAGTGGGCGAAAGTGCAGCAGTATGTCGCCGCCGAACCGCTGGCGGCTCGCCGGGTCCTGGATCGATGCCGTAGACACGAACATGCCGTCGCCCGAGTCGCTGTTCCGGCAGGCGCTCTACGCGCAGCGCTTCTTCCGCCAGGAGTTCAACGGCAAGGAGCCGAAAGACATCTATCTGCCGGATTGCTTCGGTTTCGGCTTCGCGCTGCCGTCGATCGCCGCGCACTCCGGCCTGATCGCGTTCTCGACGCAGAAGCTCACGTGGGGCCGGCCGATTCCGTTTCCGATCGGCCGCTGGAAGGGCGTGGACGGCAGCGAGATCATCGCCGAGCTCAATCCCGGCAGCTACGGCACGCGATCTGACGCAGGACATCACGCATGGACGTCGACCAACGGCGGCAACGGCGAACGCGCCCTGGCTGAACGATCCGACGCAACGTCGGCGCCGGTCAGGCCATCGAGTTCCGGTACTTCGGCACGGGCGACACGGGCGGCGGCCCGAGCGAGGCAGTCGGTGCAGATCGTCCAGAAGGCGCTCGCGACGCCTCCGACCGAGCGCTCGACGATCAAGAACATCGTCGCCCGATCAGCTCGCGAAGGACCTGACGCCGGCACAGCGGGCGTCGCTGCCGGTCTACAACGACGAGCTGATTCTGAAGACGCATGGCACGGGCTGCTACACGTCGCAGGCCGCGATGAAGCGCTTCAACCGCGCGAACGAGCTGCTGGCCGATGCGGCGGAGAAGTCGAGCGTGGCCGCGATGACGCTGGCCGGGCGATCCGTATCCGACCGATCGTCTGCGCGACGCGTGGATTCGCTTCCTCTGGCACCAGTTCCATGACGACCTCACGGGCACGTGCATTCCGCAGGCGTATCAGTTCTCGTGGAACGACGAGATCGCGTCGCTGAACCAGTTCGCCGGGGTGCTGACCAACTCGACGTCAGCGGTGTCGTCGCTGCTCGACACGACGGGCGCCGGCATGCCGCTCGTCGTCTACAACCCCGTGTCGATGCCGCGCCGCGAGCCGGTCGAAGCGACGGTGAAGATGGGCCGCCGGCCGACGGCCGTGACGGTCGTCGACGACGGCGACCGGCGAGACCGTGCCCGCGCAGGTCGTCAGCGCGACGGGCGCACGGCGCCAGATCGTCTTTCTCGGCGGACGTGCCCTCGCTCGGGTTCGGCGTGTTCCACGTGCAGCGCCGCAGCGGCCGCCGCCGCGACGCCGACGTCGCTGCAGCGTGACGCCGACGTCGCTCGAGAACAACCGGCTACGCGTGAAGATGGACCAGAACGGCGACATCTGCGTCGATCTACGACAAGGACGCGAAGCACGAGCTGCTGCGCGGCGCCGATCATGCTCGAGCTGCGCGACAACCCGTCGCCGTCCTGGCCGGCCTGGGAAGTGCTGTACGAGACCGTGCAGTCGCCGGCGCGCGAGTACGCGTCGAATCCGGCGATCGAAGTGCATCGAGCAGCGGGCCCGTGCGCGTGGCGCTCGAAATCACGCGCAAGGCCGCGGGCTCGACGTTCGTCCAGCACGTGCGGCTGGCCGAAGGCGGCGATCGCGTCGACGTCGAGAACCTCGTCGACTGGCGGTCGCCGAACTCGGAGCTCAAGGCGTCGTTCCCGTTCACCGCGTCCAATCCCGAAGGCGATGTACGACCTCGGCGCTCGGCACGATCGACGCGCACGAACAACGAGCCGGACAAGTACGAAGTGCCCGCGCAGAAGTGGGCGGAGATCGACGACGAGAGCGGGACGTTCGGCGTCGGCGATGATCAACGACAGCAAGTACGGCTGGGACAAGCCGAACGACAACACGCTTCGTCTCACGCTGCTGCACACGCCGCGTCCGAACACCGGCTACACGTATCAGAGCAGCAACGATCTCGGCGCAGCACCGCTTCGTCTATGCGATCGCGGGCCACGCCGGCGACTGGCGACAGGGCCAGATGCCGGCGCGCGCGACCGCGCTCAATCAGCCGCTCGTCGCGTTCCAGACGACGCGCATGCCGGCGCGGCTGGGCCGCGCGTACTCGATGGCCACGATTCGTGCCGAACGGCTGCCCGAACGACCGACCGGACAGGTCGCCATCGTCGCGATGAAGAAGGCGGAGGACTCGCGACGAGGTCGTCGCTGCGCTGCAGGAGCGCTACGGGCGGCCGGTGACCGGGCGTGACGGTGCGACTCGGCGTGCCGATCCTGGCGCGCGCGCGAAGTGAACGCGGCCGAGGAAGAGGTCGGGCCGTTCGCGATGCCGGCAACGCCGGTGGCAATCGCGGCGGCGGCGGCGGTCGCGGCGGCCGCGGCGGCAGCGCGCCGAACGTGCCGCCGCCGGCGCCGACGAGCTTCACGATCAGCTCTGAGGCCGTATCAGCCGCGCGCGGTCGCGCTGGAGCTGCAGCCGGCGTGGGAGGCCTCGGCCGCGTTCGAGGCGTTCGCGGCAGGCGCAGGCGGCGGAGCCGCGGCGGCGGTCGAGGCGGACGCGGTGGCGGCGGCGGACGCGGCGGAGCGGCGCCGCGGCGGACGATCGCGAAGCCGGCCCGGCGCCGACGGCAAGAAGCGACGAGCATCGCGCTGCCGTTCAACCTCGACGGCGTCTCGACCGACGCGCTCCGCGCCGACGGCGACTTCGACGGCAAGAAGCACACGATTGCCGGCTGAACTGCTGCCGCAGAAGCTCGACGCTCGACGGCGTGCCGTTCGCGTTCGGGTCGGCCGCGACCTGGCGCAGAAGAACGTGCTCGTGCCAGCGGGACAGACGCTGACGCTGCCCGACGGGAATTCAACCGCGTGTACGTGCTCGCGGACGCGGTCGGCGGCGACGTCGACGGCGACGTTCGGCATCGGCGCGGTCGCGCGAAGACGGCCGTCGTGCGCGAATGGCAGGGGCCGGTCGGCCAGTGGTGGAGCCGGCTGACGGACGACGCGCCGGCGCTGCACGAGCCGTTCGTGCCGGCTGGCACGCCGACGCGTCGCAACAGGAGATAGGCAGCTCGTCGTCGCAGTGGGATCCCCGCAGCGGGCACGTGAGCGGCATCGACCAGATTCGTCCCGCGTTCGTGAAGCGCGACGAGATCGCGTGGATCGGCGACGCACCGGCACGATCCGAACGGCAACGAGCCGTACGTGTCGAGCTACGTGTTCACCTACGCGCTTCGATCTCCCGCCCGGCACGAAGGAGATCAAGTTGCCCAACGAACGACGCGCGTCAGGATTTTCGCGATCACCGTCGTCAATGAAAGCACGACCGTGTCGCCTGCGTGGCCGCTGTATCTGCCGGACTTTCCGCAGAAGGGCGTGTCGATCGAACCGTTGCCTGCGAAGGACAGAGGGCACGGGGCAGAAGGCCAAGGGCAAAGGGCTAGAAATGCAGCAGGCGCCCTTCGGCATCAGCGCTGTGGTCGCCCTGGCCGCCGTTGCGGCCGCGTGCGGCGGTGCGACCAGAGCGCCGTCGGGCCGCAAGGTCATCGGCGTGACGCTGCTGACGCAGACGCACGCCTTCTACAAGGACGCTCGAGGCCGGCGTGCGCGAAGAGGCCGCGGCCAAGGGCTTCGATGTGATCGTCGTCGCGTGCGAGTTCGATCCGACGAAGCAGGCGTCGCAGATCGAGGACTTCGTCGCGCAGCACGTCGCCGCGATTCTTGCGGCGCCGTGCGACTCGTCGAGCGATCGTGCCGGCGCTCGCCGGGCCGGAGCGGGCGGGCATTCCCGTCTTCACCGCGGACATCGCGGCGCACGGCGGCAAGGTCGTGTCGCACGTCGCGAGCGACAACGTGCAGGGTGGCCGTCTCGCGGCCGAGGCGCTCGCCGGATTCATCGGCGGCAAGGGCAAGGTCATCATCATCGATCACCCGACGGTCGCGTCGGTGCAGGATCGCGTCAAGGGCTTCGAGGACGGATGAAGGAAGTACCCGAACATCACGATCGTCGCGAAGCCGTCGGCCGACGGCCAGCGGCCGAAGGCGGCGCAAGTGATGGAGGACATGCTGCAGGCGCATCACGACCTCGCGGGCGTGTTCGGCATCAACGACGACACCGCGCTCGGCGCGGCCGGCGTCATCACGGCTGCCGGGCGCAAGGACATCGTCGTCGTCGGCTTCGATGCCGAGCGACGAGGCGCAGCGCGGCGATCAAGAGCGGCGGCCCGCTCAAGGCCGACGTCATGCAGTACCCGACGAAGATCGGGCAGACGGCGATCGACATCATCGCGAGGTCGCTCGCCGGCCAGGCGGTGCCGACAAGCGTCGCCGTCGACGTTGGGATCATTAAGTAAGCGTGAATGCCGTCGCCCTTGCTGTCCGCGCGCCGCGTCTCGAAGTCGTACGGCGGCGTGCGCGTGCTCGACCGCGTCGACTTCGAGATTCAGCCGGCGAAGTTCACGCACTCGTCGGCGAGAACGGCGCCGGAAAATCCACGCTCGTCAAGATTCTCGGCGGCGCCACGCCGCCTGACGAAGGCGCGGTGGAGCTCGGCGGTGCGCCCGCTGCCGCCTGGCGACCCGCTGGCCGGCCGTCGCCTCGGTCTGAGCGTCGTCCATCAGGAGTTCACGCTCGTTCCTGAACTGAGCGTCACCGACAACATCTTTCTCGGACGCGAGCGCGGCGGGTGGTGGCTGCACCGTCGATCCATGGCGGACGCGGCGCGCGCGCGCCTCCAGCGATCTCGGCGTGGATGTGGACGTGGCCGCGCCCGTGAGGCAACTCAGCGTTGCGCAGCAGCAGATGGTCGAGATCGCGCGCGCGCTCGAGCAGAACGCGCGGGTGCTGATTCTCGACGAGCCGACGGCGAGTCTTTCGGGCCGCGAGGTCGATCGACTGCTCGACGTCGTGCGTCAGCTTCGCGCGCGCGGCGCTCGGCATCGTCTTCATCTCGCATCGATTCGAGGAGATCTTCGCCGTGGCCGATCGAGTGACGGTGCTCAGAGACGGCCGGCACGTCACGACGGTCGACGCGGCCGCCGCTGATCGCGCGCAGCTCATCCGCGCGATGGTCGGACGGGAGATGGCGGAGGAGTTTCCGGAACGGACGGTCACACCCGGCGCGCCCGCGCTCGAAGTTCGTGGACTCACGGTGGGACGATGCGCTGCGGCGATGTCTCGTTGACGATTCGTCGCGGCGAGATTCGTCGGACTCGCGGGCCTGGTCGGCGCGGGCCGGACGTCGGTCGGCCTCGCGATGGTGGGCGCGCTCGCGGCGACGGCGACGATTCGTCTCGACGATCGAGCGACGCGCATCGGGTCGCCTGCCGAGGCGATCGACAAGGCGTCTTGCCTATCTCACCGAGGATCGCAAGACGCGCGGGATCTTCCCGGTCCTCTCGGTGGCGAGAACATCACGATGACGTTTCTGCGCGCATTCGTACGACTCGGCCTCGTGTCTGGCGCGCGCGAGCGCACCGCCGCGGCCCAGTCGGCGCGCGAGTTCGACGTGCGCGCCTCGTCGCTCGATCAGCCGGCCGGTACGCTCTCGGGCGGCAACCAGCAGAAGATGCTGCTCGCGCGATTTCTGCTCGAACCGAGACGAGTGGTGATTCTCGACGAGCCGACGCGCGGCGTGGACGTCGGCGCGCGCGCAGAGATCTACGCGCTCATCAACCGCCTCACTGAGCAGGGCCTGGCCGTGTTGATGATCTCGTCGGATCTGCCCGAACTGCTCGGCATGGCCGACCGCATCATCGTGATGCGCGACGGACGCGTGACCGGGGAACTGAGCCGCGCGTCGATGAGCGCCGAGGCCGTCATGTCGCTGGCGATGCCCGCATGAAGATCGGCCGTGTGGTCTCGCGTTACGCGATCTTCGTCGCGCTGGCGCTCGAGTGTCTGATCCTCGCGCTCGCGACCGACACGTTTTTCACGGTCGACAACCTGACGAACGTTCTCCGACAGAACGCGTTTCCCGCGATCATCGCCGCGGGGATGACGTTCGTGATCCTCACGGCAGGGATTGATCTGTCGGTCGGGTCGGTCGTTGGCCTCTCCGGCGTGTTGTGTGCGGACGCGCTGGTGCACGGTTGGGGCATGGGGACGGCGCTCGTGGTCGGGCTGGGGGTGGGGCTCGGCGTCGGCGCGCTGAATGGGCTCATCGTCACGAGGGTGCGTGTGCCGCCGTTCATCGTGACGCTCGCGATGATGCTCGTCGTGCGCGGCGCGGCGTACAAGTACACGAACGCAAACACGATCTCGGGACTGCCGGCAACGTTTGCATCGCTTAGCCAGCGGGGGGCGATGGCGGCCGTGATGGTCGTGGTGTTCGTGATCGCGTGGCTGCTGCTCAATCGGACCGCGTTCGGGCGTCACGTTTATGCGATCGGCGGCAACCGCGACGCGGCGTGGCTCTCCGGCGTGCGGGTCAATCGCGTGCTCATGGCGGTCTACGTGATTTGCGGGCTGGGGGCGGGGCTCGCCGGCGTGCTTGTCGCGTCGCGGCTGAACGCCGGCTATCCGCGGGCGGGCGAGCTCTACGAACTCGACGCGGTCGCGGCGGTCGTCGTCGGCGGGACGAGTCTTTTCGGCGGCCGCGGCTCGATCTGGGGCACGCTGGCCGGCGCGTTTTTCATCGGAATCCTGAACAACGGCCTCAATCTCTATAACGTCAGCCCCTACGACCAGATGATCGTCAAGGGCGTCGTCCTGCTGATTGCGGCCGCGTTTGACAGGGGGACGGGGCTTTTTTCCACAGATTGAGCCTGTTTGGGGACGGAGGTCGCCCTCGCATATCGATGCGAGGGACGACCTCCGTCCCCAAACCGCCCCAATCTGTGGAAAAAAGCCCCGTCCCCCTGTACTATCCCACTCGGAGGACTGCATGCGACGGGCTGGAATTGCGGTAGCAGTGGCGGTGGCGACGGCGTGGGGCGGAACCCTGGTGGCCGAGAGGAATGCCGGTCCGAGCGCCGAGGGGTCGCTTTCGGCGGCCTTCGCGGCGCCCGCGTTCGGGCAACGCGGCGCAGGCGGCGCGCCTCAGAGCCTGCCGGTCGAACCGCTGAAGTTCCGTTACATGGGACCGCCGGCGGGAGGACGCATTGCGTCGGCCGTCGGGATTGCCGGTGACCCCACCACGTACTACCTCGGCAACGCCTCAGGTGGCGATCTGGAAATCCACCGACGGCGCGCAGACCTTCGTCCCCATTTTCGACAACCAGGAAGTGGCCGCGATCGGCACGCTGGCCGTCGCCCCGTCCGATCCGAAGCAGGTCTGGGCCGGCACCGGTGAGGCGTGGGTCATACGCGACAGCGACGTGATGGGCGACGGCGTCTACAAGTCGACCGACGCCGGCGCGACGTGGAAGCACGTCGGCCTCGAACAGACTGGCCGGATCGGCCGGATCATCGTCCATCCCACCAATCCCAACATCGTCTTCGTGTGTGCCATCGGCCGCGTAACGGGGCCGCAGCAGGAACGCGGCGTGTTTCGCTCGACCGACGGCGGCACGTCCTGGCAGCGCGTGCTCTTCGTGAATCAGGATACCGGGTGTTCCGGCCTGTCGATGGACGCGAAGGATCCAAATGTGCTCGTTGCCGGCACGTGGCAGGTCGTGATGCACACGTGGGGCGAGTTCAGCGGCGGTCCCGGCAGCGGCGTCTACAAGTCCGCCGACGGCGGGACCACGTGGAAGAAGATCGAGTCCGGCCTGCCGCGCGCTCCGTACGGCAAGGTCGACGTCGCGATCGCGCCGTCGAATTCGCAGCGCGTCTTCGCGTTGATCCAGACTGCCGATCAGGGCTCGCTCTGGCGATCGGAAGACGGCGGCACGACATTCAAAGCCGTGAGCTGGGATCGGTCGCTCATCGGCCGCGCGGGTTACTACATCCGCATCGCGATCAACCCGCAGAATCCCGATGACGTGTTCATCGCGAACAGCGGTTTTCACCGCTCGGTACGACGGTGGCGCGACGTTCGGCGGGCGGGGCGGCGGTGGTGGCGCGGCCCCGGCGGCTGCCGCTGGCGCTCCGGGCGCGGCCGGTGCCGGCGCGGCCGGCGGTCGCGGAGCACGTGGCGGCGCGGCCGGTGCGGCCGGAGCAGCGGGTGCGGCCCGTGGCGGAGCAGCCGGGGCGGCAGCTCCAGCGCCCGCGGGCGGCGGCGGATTTGGCGGTGGTGGCGGCGGCGCGAGCTGCGGCGACTGCCACGACATCTGGATTGACCCGACCAACCCCGCGCGTTACGTGCTGACCGACGACGGCGGCGCGAACATCGCCACCGGACAGGGCACGGTCAGCGTGTCGCTGCCGAACGCGCAGAACTATCACGTCGCGATCGATAACCGCGTGCCGTACTGGATCTACAGCAACCGTCAGGACGATGGCACGATGCGCGGTCCGAGCACGGTCACGGCCGAGATGGGTAATGGCCGTCTGCCGGACGTCGCGCCGGCTTCGGCAGGCGCCGGCGGCCGTGGCGGACGCGGCGGCGGTGGTGGTGGCGGCGGACGCGGCGGCGCGGGTGGACCGGCTTGGGAGGCGAATCTCGGCGGCTGCGAATCCGGCTTCACCATTCCCGATCCAACCGACGCCGACATCGTCTGGGCGACCTGCTACGGCAACAAGCTCACGCGATGGGACGCGAAGACGCGCACCGCGCGTTCGGTCAGCCCGTGGATGATCACGCTTGATTCCCGAACCAAATGCCTCGAAATACCGCTGTCATTGGACGTCGCCGCTCGCGATCGATCCGCTCGAGCACAACAGCGTGTATTACGGCTGCCAGGTCGTCTTCAAGACGACGAATGGGGGCCAGTCGTGGAAAGTGATCAGCCCGGATCTTTCGCATCAGGACAAGACCAAGATTATTTCGTCGGGCGGCATCGTCGGCGACAACCTCGGGCAGTTCGCACCGGAAGTCGTATTTGCGATCACGCCTTCGCCGATATCAGAAGGGCTCGTGTGGGCCGGCACGAACGACGGCAAGCTCTGGTACACGCGCGACGGCGGCGCCAGCGGTAACTGGACGGACGTCTCCAAGAACATCACCGGGATGCCGGAGTTCGGGACGATCGCGAAGATCGACGCGTCGACGTTCGACGCGGGCACGGCATACATCTCGGTCGACGCGCACTTGATGGACGACATGAAGCCGTACGTCTTCAAGACGAGTGACTATGGCGCGACCTGGAAGCGCGTCGTCGGGCGATCTGCCCACGGGACACCCGCTCGATTACGTCAAAGCGATCACGGAGAATCCGAACAAGAAGGGCATGCTGTTCGCCGGGACCGGGCGCGCGTTCTACTACTCGATGGACGACGGCTCGCATTGGTCGCGATTCCGCGAGGGCCTGCCGCCTTCGCCGGTGACGTGGATCGTCGTCGAGCCGCGTTATCACGACGTCGTCGTGTCGACGTATGGCCGCGGGTTGTACATCCTGCCGGACATCACGGTGCTGGAGCAGACGGGGCAGGCGACGCCGGCGCCCGATTCGCGTTTGTACGCGCCGCGTCCTGGCATCCGTCAGGCGCGCAACGGCACGGCGGAATTTTTGCTCTCGCTCACCGCGGCGCCGGCCGGGCCTGTGAAGATGGACATCCTCGATTCGACGGGCCGGGTCGCGCGCACGCAGCAAGTGCCGGTTCGGAGCGGACTGAATCGCATTACCTGGGACCTGCGGTACGACCCGCCGGTGCTCGTGGCGCTCAAGACGACGCCCCAGCAGAATCCGCACATCTGGGACGAACCTCGGTTCAGCGGACGTGACACGCGTACGATCACGCACTGGGGCGTGGGTGCAGGTACGGCCATTCCCATCGCCGCGCCGGGCAAGTACACGGTGAAATTCACGGTCGACGGGCGCGAGATGTCACAGCCGTTCACCATCATCAAGGATCCGGCGATCTCGGCCCCCGACGCCGACCTTGTCGAATCGACGAAGATGCAGGTGCAGATTCGGGACGACATCACGGCGACGTCCGAGGCGGTCAACCGGATGGAAGTCATCCGGAAGCAGATCGAAGATCTGCTGAAAGCCAACTCCGGCAAGGACGAGCTCGAGAAGCCGCTCATGGATCTCAACAAGCAGATCATGACCGTCGAACTGCAGCTCGTGACGAAGTCCGACATGCTCAGCGACGACAAATACTTCCCTGAGGCGTACGCGGTCTACATGAACCTCTTGTGGCTGGGCGGCGCGGTCGGCACGGGCGCGAGCGACGAAGCGGGCGGCGCGGAATGGAAGCCGCGCGACGCGGCGTACGAGATCCTGGCGAATCTCGAGAAACAGCTCGCGGACGCGAAAGTGGGTCTGGCGGGCATCCTCGACAAGGACCTGCCGGCGTTCAACAAGGCGATGTCCGGGAAGCTACCGGAAATAAAGATCGGGGGGTAGGGGACGGGGGATTTTTCCACAGAAACGGCCGATCCGGGACGGAGGTCGCCCTCGAACTCCAATTCGAGGGGCGACCTCCGTCCCCAAACCGGCCATTTCTGTGGAAAAATCCCCCGTCCCCCTACCTTGCGCTCACAATCCAGTCGAGCAGCGTACGGGCGACGACGTCCGGGTGCTCTTCGTGTGGCCAGTGACCCGCGTCGGGGAACTCGACGACTTTGGCCTGCGGCAGCAACTCTCGCCAGCGCGCGAGCAGACGCGGCCGGAACGCGGAATCCTTCAGTCCCCACACAATGAGCGCGGGTAGTGTGCGCAGCGCGTCCGCCTGACGCAGAAGCGACGCGTAGAAATCGCGTGACCCGCCGAGCGATTTCGCGAGCGTGTGCAGCACCTGCACCCGTGCCCGCCGATCGCGGAACACCTCGAGCGACTGACGATGAATCTCCGGCGTGAGCTTCCTTCGATCGCCGTACGCGGACGGCATCAGCACGTTCAGCGAAAAATTCGCGTACTCGGTACAGGAACCGCCCTACGGGGCCGCCGGCGATCTTCGCCTTACGCATCATCTCCGGGTCGTCGTCGAACGGCCACATCCACGTGTTGATGAGCACGAGCCGACGCACGCGCACGGCGCCGCCGAAGCAGAGCGGCAGTCCGATCGGTCCGCCGAAATCGTGCACGACGAGCGTGATCTCGTCCAGACCGAGCCGGACGACGAAGTCCTCGAGCGCAGCGGCGTGCGCTTCCGGTGTGTACGCGAATCGCGCCGGCCGCTCGGACAAGCCGAACCCGAACAGGTCCGGCGCGATGCACCGCGCGTGGGGCGACAGCGTTCGGATGATGTGGCGGTAGTCGAACGACCAGGTCGGCGTGCCGTGGACGAGCAGCACGGCCGCGCCGCGTCCCTCGTCGACGTAGTGCATCCAGCCGGCTGAGAGATCCAGGTACCGCGGCGAGAAGGGGTACGCTTGCCGATCCAGCCAGGCCGGTTGCGGGTGCGTGCGCTCTGCGGCCATCAGCGCGATTCGGCGTGCGCGCGCATTGCAGTCCACGCGCGCTCGACATGCTCGCGTTCCGTGGCGATCGCGCCGATCGACACGCGCGCCATCCATCGTCCGTCGAGCGTCGCCGGCGTGAGGTACGCGACGCCCGACCGATTCACGCGATCGACCCAGGCGAGCGTGTGCGTGTCGAGCGCCTCGGCGTGCATTCCCGGCGGTTCGTGTCGGACGCAGACGGTCTGCAGCACCACCGGGCTCAACACGCGCCAGTGCGGCGTCGCGCGGACGGTCGCCTCGAGCCAGCGCGCATTGTCGAGGTCGCGCCGGATACGCGCTTGAAGGTTGGCCACGCCCTGTTCACGGATCAGAAACCAGAGCTTCAGCGCGCGGAAGCGCCGGCCGAGTGGCACGCCCCAGTCCCGATAGTTCTTTACGACGCGATCGGCCGCCGTCTGTAGATAGCTCGGGTTGGTCGACATCACGCGCACGAGGTCGTTCGGCTCGCGCACGAAATAGACCGAGCAGTCGAACGCGGCGCCCAGCCACTTGTGGGGGTTGGCGACGACCGAATCCGCGCGTTCGATTCCGTTCCACATCCACCGGCACTCGGGCAGGATCATCGCCGAGCCGGCCATGGCGGCATCGACGTGCATCCACACGTGCTCTCGCGCGGCGATGGCGGCGATGTCCGAGATCGGATCAATCGCCGTCGTGGTCGTCGTGCCCGTCGTCGCGACGACTACGCAGGGGACGCGGCCGGCCGCGCGGTCCGTCGCGATGGCGGTCTCGAGCGCGTCAGCGCGCATTGCGTACGACGCATCGGCTTCAATCAATCGCACGTTGTCGCGGCCAAATCCCGCGAGGAGCGCAGCCTTGTCGACGGAGCTGTGTGCGTGCGCCGACGCATAGACCACGAGTGGGCGTGGCTCGGCTTGCAGTCCGCCCCTGGCGAGCGAGTAGTTCGTGACTTTCTCGCGCGCGCAGATGAGCGCGAGCAGCGTGCACGTGGACGCCGTGTCCTCGATCACGCCGCTCCACGCCTC
Source organism: uncultured Acidobacteriota bacterium (assembly GCA_963704575.1). Lineage (GTDB taxonomy): Bacteria > Acidobacteriota > Vicinamibacteria > Vicinamibacterales > SCN-69-37 > DATEGZ01. The sequence continues at coordinate 556,646 of OY969918.1, forward strand.
TGAAAGGCCGAGCATCTGCCGCAGCCAGTCGGTCGCGACTTCCTCGACTTCGGTGAGCGCCGGGCTCGACTGCCACGCGAGGCCGAGCACGCCCAGGCCGGTGCTCGCGTAGTCTCCGAGTACGCTCGACAGCTCCCCGTTGCAGGGGAAGTATCCGAGGAACTGCGGATGCGTCCAGTGCGAGAGGCCGGGGATGACCACCGTGTCGAGATCACGCATCACCGCCTCGAACGGTTCGGGCGCATCAGGAGGTGTCCGGGGCAGCGCGGCCTTGATCGCCCCTGGTTCGGTGCGCGCCATGACCGGCAGGCGACCCACATTGGCGCGGTAGTCGGCAATCCAGTCGACGAGCGCGTGGCCGTGCGCGCGGAATTCATCGGGAGTCACGGTGTCCTCGCGCCGGCTGCGACCGCCGGCGGCTGCCATCATAAGATGGATGCGTGGCGTCCCCGATCCTCGGCCTGCATCACGTGACCGCGACCGTCAACGACGCCCAGGCCGACCTCGATTTCGCGCGGGGCGGTTTGGGACTGCGCCTGGTCAAGAAGACGGTCAATTTCGATAACCACCACGTCTTTCATTTCTATTACGGCGACGAACGCGGCCATCCCGGCACCTTGTGGACGACGTTTCCGTACAAGGGCTACGGCGTGCGCACCGGCACCCACGGCGCCGGCCAGATCACGGCGACGGCGTTTTCCGTGCCGGCCGGCTCGATCGCGACCTGGCGCGCGCATCTAACGTCGCACGGCGTCGCCGCCGTCGACGCGCCGCCTCGGTTTGGCCATGCCGCGCTTGCGTGCCGCGATTCGTCCGGGCTGGCATTTGAGCTCGTCGAATCTCCAGACGACGCGCGAACGCCGTGGACTGCTGGCGGCGTCGCTGAAAACGCGGCGATCCGCGGGCTGCACAGCGTCACGATGGTCGTCCGGTCGCCGATCAAGACGCTCGAGCTGCTCACCGGCCTGCTGGGCTTCACGACGATCGATGAAGCGGACACCCGCACGCGCGTCGCCGTCAGGGCCCGCACGCCCGGCACCTTCATCGACATCGTCACCGACGCGGACGCGCCGGCGGCAGTGAACGGGCTTGGTACCGTGCATCATGTGGCCATGGCGGTCGCGAGTGGCGACGAGCAGCGCCGCATGCGCGACGAATTGATTCGGTACGGGCTGCACGTCACCGACATCCGCGATCGCTGCTACTTCGAGTCGATTTACTTTCGCGAACCTGGCGGCGTGCTGTTCGAAATCGCCACCGTGGATCCAGGGTTTCTCATCGACGAGCCGCTGCCGTCGCTCGGCCGGGACCTGAAACTGCCGCCGTGGGAGGAACCGAACCGCGCCGGCATCGAGCGTGGCCTGCCCGTGGTCGTGGTGGCATGACGGTCGATCGCACGCGCATGCGCCAATTGCAGGCAGAGTTTGCCGCCCGAGGCAACCCGCTTGGCTGGTTCGAGGCGCTCTATCGGGAGGCCGAGGGCGATCCGTCGACGATTCCATGGGCCGACCTCTCGGACAATCCGCTGTTCGTGAGCTGGCGGGATCGAAGTGGAATCAATCTCGGATCGCGATCGTCGCTCGTCGTGGGCTGCGGTCTGGGCGAGGATGCAGAGACGGTCGCGGCGTCGGGTGGAGAAGTCACCGCGTTCGATCTCTCGGCGACCGCCATCGAGTGGTGTCATCGTCGGTTTGCGTCGTCGCGGGTTCGCTACGTTGCGGCGGATGTGCTCGAGGCGCCGGCGGCGTGGCACCGGGCGTTTGGCTTCGTGCTCGAAATCAACACGCTGCAGGCCATGAACCCCGAGCTGCGTCCGCGCGCGGCCGCGGCGATCGCGGAATTCGTCGCGCCCGGGGGCACGCTGCTCGTCATTTGCCGTGCACGGGAGCCGCACGAGCCGGCCGACGGCCCGCCCTGGCCGATGACTCGCACGGAACTGTCGCCGATTGTCGCAGCTGGCCTTGTCCCGCAGTCGTTCGAGGACCTGCTCGACGATGGCGACCCGCCCACGCGGCGGTTCGTGGCGGCCTGGACCCGTCAGATCTGAGCCGGGCCCCGCCGATTCCAGACTCCGGATAAAATGCGTCGGTTGTCGAACTTGAGGATTCCATGAGTGTTGATGTCGTGATGAAACGAATTGCCTGGTCGATCGCGGTCGCCGCGATGCCCGCCATGCTCCTCGCCGCAGGCGGGGACCAGAAGGGGAAGCCTGTTCCGCCTGCCAAGCCGATGACCGACGCGGATCTCGCCGCCGCCAAGCCCGGGCGCGATCCAAACCAGCCCATCGACGAGGAGTACACCAAGAAGATCAAGGAATACACGACCGAGCCGTATTTCCTTTCGCCGCTCGTGGATTACATGCCGGCGGCGAAGGGCATTCCGACCCCGACGGCCGTCCTTGGTGACATCGCCGGCGCCACCGGCAAGCTGCCGTACTCGAAGGAGGTCTACGCGTACATGGACCTGCTAGCGAAGTCGACGCCGCGAGTGAAGGTCTTCGAGATCGGCACGACCGAAGAGGGCCGGCGGATGATCGCGGTCGCCGTCGCGTCGGACGCGCTCATGGCGAAGATCAATCAGAACACCGCCGACCTCGCCAAGCTGGCGGATCCGCGGACGATTCAGATGAACGACACGCTCGCCGACGAGATCGCGAAGCGCGCCGCACCCGTGTACTACATCACGGGCACGATTCACTCGACGGAAGCCGGCGCGCCGACTGCGCTGATGGAGCTCGCGTACCGGCTCGCGGTCGACGACAGTCCGTACGTCCGCAACATCCGCGAGCACGTGATCACGCTCATCACGCCGATCGTCGAAGTGGACGGACGCGATCGCGTCGTCGATCTCTACGAGTACAAGAAGAAGCATCCGAACGACGTCGTGCCCGACGCGATTTACTGGGGCCACTACGTGCGGCACGACAACAACCGCGACGCGATGGGGTTGACCCTCAAGCTCTCGCAGAACGTGCTGAATACCTATCTGGGCTGGAAGGCGCAGGTCCTGCACGACCTGCACGAATCGGGGTCGTTCCTCTACGACAACACGATCGGCGACGGGCCGTACAACGCGTGGCTCGATCCGATCCTCACCAACGAGTGGCAGCTCATCGGCTGGAACAACGTCAACGAGATGACGCGCATGGGCATGCCCGGCGTCTACGCGTTCGGGACGTTCGACACCTGGTCGCCCGGCTATCTGATGTTCATGGCCGCGACGCACAACGGCATCAGCCGTCTCTACGAGACGTTCGGCAATGGCGGCAACGCGGACACGCAGGACCGGACATTATCGCCGGCCGAAACGTCGCGCACCTGGTATCGCCAGAACCCGCCGCTGCCGCGCGTGCGGTGGTCGCTGCGCAACAACAACAACTACGAGATGACGGGCATTCTCATCTCCGAGAACTACATCGCGTCGAACCGCCTGTATTTCCTGCGCAACTTCTACGACAAGAGCAAGCGGTCGATCCTCAAGGCGAAAACGGAGGGCCCGGCCGCGTACGTGCTGCCGGCGAGCGACCCGCGCCTGGGGTCGCAGGCGGAGTTGCTGCGCGTGCTGCAGAAACAGGGCGTGGAAATCTCGCGCGCGACGTCGGCGTTCACCGTGAATCTGCCGGTGCGGCGTCCTGCCGCGACGGGCGGCGGTGGCGCAGGCGCGGCTGCCGGCGGCGGTCGTGGCGGTGCGGGCGCGGCTGGCGGCGGAGGCCGCGGCGGACGAGGCGGAGCCGCTGGCGGCGACGCGACCGCGGCCGAGCAGCAGGCGGCCACGCCTGCGCCGGCTCTGGCCACCCAACGCGAGTTCCCCGCGGGCAGCTACATCGTGCGGATGGATCAGCCGTATTCGCGCATCGCCGACGCGCTGCTCGACTACCAGTACCTGGGCGCCGAACGATCCGCAGAAGACACCGTATGACGACACGGGCTGGACGTTCCCCGAAGGATTCGCCGTGCAGGCCGTGCGCATCACCGACGCCAAAGTGCTCGACGCGCCGATGGAGATGGTGAAGGGCGACGTCAAGGCGCCGGCCGGCGTCCAGGGGACCGGGACGGTCTTCGCCATCAATCACAACGCGGACAGCGGGTTGATCTCGCTGCGCTACCGGTTGAAGGACGCGGATATTCAGCTCGCGGAGGAGCCGTTCGACGGCGCCGGCCAGAAGTTCGCGCGCGGCTCGTTCGTGATCAAGGGCGTCAGCGCCGCCGAACTCGACCGGACGACCACCGAGCTGGGCCTCAAGGCGTTTGCCTTGACCGACGCGCCGTCGGTGAAGATGCATCCGGCGCGCGCGGCGCGCGTGGCGATTCTCCACACGTGGGGCAACACGCAGACCGAAGGCTGGTGGCGCCAGGCGTTCGATGTGTACGGCATTCCGTTCGACTACATCGGCCCGGAGGACGTGAGCAAGGTGACGGACTTGCGGTCGAAGTGGGACGTGATCATCGCGGGGCCCGGCCTCGGCGCGCAGGCGATCGACGGCATCGCGATGTACCGCAACGCAGAGCCGTGGAGGAACTCGGCCGACACGCCGAACCTCGGAACGTTCGCGCAGACCGAGGACATTCGTCCCGGGATGCAACTCGAGGGACTCATCCACCTGCGCGATTTCGTGAACAAGGGCGGCGTCTTCGTCGGCGCGACGTCGAGTGCGGATTTCGTGCTGACCAACGGACTCGTGCGCGGCATCACCACCACGCGCGCCGGAGCGGATTCGCGCGTCGTCGGGTCGTTTCTGAGGACGAAGACTGCCGACGACGCCAGCCCGATCATGTACGGCGTGCCGGACAACCTCGCGGTCTATAGCGATCGCGGCGACAGCTTCAATGTCGGGGGCGGCGGCCGCGGCGGCCCTGGTGGCGGCGGCGGTGGCGCTGGTGGCGGCGGGCGGGGCGGTGGTCCCGGCGCACGGGCAACCGGGCGCGGCACCCCCGACGATCCCGATGTCGTACAGGGCCGGCCGGCGAACGAAGGCACCGAACCGCCTCCGGCCGCAGCGGCTGATGGCGCCGGGGGCAACGCTGGCCGCGGCAACGCGATCAACGCGCCTCCCGAGTTGCGTCCGCGCGTGACGCTTCGCTTCAGCGCGCAAAACGAGCTGCTCGTCTCGGGTCTGCTCGCGGGCGGCGCCGACATCGCCCAGCAGGCGGTCGTCGTCGACGTACCGTCGGAGAAGGGGCACTACGTGCTTTTCGCCAACAACCCGATCTACCGCGGCGAGACCATCGGCAGCTATTTCATGGTGTTCAACGCGATCCTGAACTTCGACAACCTCGGCGCGGGCCGGCGGTAAAGCCGACAGCTGGCCGAGTTCGTCGTCTCGACATTTCACACGGCCGCGCCTGTCATGGGCGCGGCCGTCTTTCGTTGGTCCGTCTCGGCGACTTGTCGGTGCATCAACTTTGTGATACAAAGTTGATATGCCGTGGCTGATCCGATCGCTCGTGAAGTGGCTCCCACTCGCGGTCCTCGCGACGGCGCTCTGCGTGCTGATCTATCTGGCCGTCCAGCAAACGTGGCGACATGCGGCGAATGACCCGCAGGTCGAGATGGCGACGGATTTGGCCGCCAAGCTCGAACAGGGCGCGTCGGCGCGCGTTCTGGTCCCAGTCGAGCACGCGGATCTCGCGAGCAGCCTGGCGCCCTTCGTGACGTTGCTCAACGACAACGGCGAAATCGTTGCCACGTCGGCCACTCTCCGGGGACGCGAACGGACCGTGCCCGCAGGCGTGCTCAGCGCCGTGCGGAAGAGTCGGGAAGAGCGCCTGACCTGGCAGCCGGAAATCGGGGTCAGGCTCGCGACCGTCGTTCGGCGGTCGACCGTGCCAAGCGGCTTCATCGTCGTCGGCCGATCGTTGCGCGAGAGTGAGGAACGCACACTCATGTTCGAGAAGCTGTTGTTCCTGGGCTGGCTCGCGACGTTGGCGGCCGTGTTTACGGCGGTGGCGGCCGGCGAGCTCGCCTTCGGACGACGGCTGGCGGGGTGAGGCGTGGGTTGGCTCAAGTGTCCGGTCGGGAGGACGCTTCCGAGCCCAAGGCCAGAAAGATTGAGAAAATGCGCCTGATTTCCTGGCAAGCTCCTTGCTACTATACGAGTCGAAGCCTACGCTTCCAGCGGGAAGCAAGGAGTGGGGCCATGAGATCACTTAACAAGATCGTCTCGATCGTCGCAGTTGCCGTGATGGGCGTCGCCGCCCCGGCGATGGCGGATCAGCACAGCCGGACGAACCAGAACAGCGGCGGTGGACGACAGGCGTCGCAGCCGCAACACCCTGCGCCGGCCCAAGCCGCGCCGCGTGCGCAAGCGCAGCCAAGACAGACGGCGCCCGCGCCGCAGGCGAACGCCGCGGTTCGCGCACCGCAAGCGAATGGCGGATACCGCGCGCCGCAGTCGGCTCAACCTCGATATTCCGCGTCGCAGTCGTATGCTGCGCCGCGGGCGTACTCGGCACCGCAATATGCCTCGCCGCGCGCGTATGTCGCGCCCAATGGCTACGCGGTGCCGCGGTACGCAGCTCCGGGCTATGGATACGCCGTGGCGCGGCCGTACTACGCGCCGCATTCAGTGGTGGTCGTGGGCCGTCCGTACTACGCGTATCCCTACGGCTACCATCCGTACTACGCGTTCCACCCGCACTTCACGGTCGGGTTTGGGTTCTACGTCGGCTATCCGGTGGCGTACCCGACTGGTACAACCCGTACGGCGTCAGCACATTCGGACTGGGCGTGACTGTCGGCACGTCTTATGGCGGAGTCAGTTTTGACATGCAGCCGTACGACGCGGCGGTGTTCATCGACGGGATCTTCGTGGGCGCCGCGGATGGCTTCGGGCCGCAGGAAGCGCCGCTCACGCTGCGCGCCGGCCTCCATCACGTGGAACTGCGCGCCGACGGATTTCAGCCGATGGCGTTCGACCTGACGGTCGTGCCCGGCCAGGTGATTCCGTATCAGGGAGCGTTGCCGACCATCCGCTAGCTGAACTGGCTGCGGACCCGGCAGAGAGACACCGGCGGCCTCGCGAATGCGAGGCGCCGGTGTTGTCTTGTACGGCTACTCGTAGCGCAGCGCGCGCATCGGATCGATGCGTGACGCGCGAATCGCCGGCACAAGCCCGGCGGCCAACGCGACGACACTCAAGACGACGGCCGAGATGCCGAGCACGCCAAGATCGTTGCCTTTGATCTCGTAGAGCAGGTTGCTCGCAGCGGACCCCAACCACAGCGCGAGCCCGACGCCGATGACCGCGCCGGCGAGCGTCATCCACCCGACCTGTCGCATGACGAGCATCCGCACCCGCGCAGGATCGGCGCCGAGCGCCATCCGCAGCCCGAATTCCCGCGTGCGCTGCGCGACGGTGTATGCCAGCACGCCGTAGAGGCCGATGGCGGCGAGTATCGTGGCGACGCACGCGAACGCGGCCGAGAGTGTCGTAATCAGCCGATCCAGAAAGACGTTCTCGCTGACCTGGTCGGGCATCAATCTCGCCTGATCGATCGGAAGATTGCGGCCGAGTCTGGCGATCACTCCGGGAATGGCCGCGAGCACCGGAGCAGGCTGGCCGGTGGTGCGCACGTAGAAGGACGCGTAGCCGAGCTGATCGTCCTGCTGCGTCGGGACGTAGAACACCGGCGGTACCTGATCCTTGACGTCCGAGTATCTCGAGTTCTCGACGACGCCCACGATCTCTGTGTCGAGCTTGGCCTCGTCGCCGACGGCGCGCGAGATCAGCTTGCCCACCGCGTCGCGGCCGAGCTTGAACTTCTCGGCGAACGCCTGGTTGATGATCACGACCTTGCGACTGCCGAGCACGTCCGAGCGCGCGAAGTCGCGGCCGCTGACGAACGGAATTCCGACGGTCTTGAAGAACCCCGGGCTGACCTCGTCGTAGCGCGAGTTCGTGTCGACGTCAGGGCCCGACGGAAATCCCTCGACGGTCACGCTGTTGCCGTAGCTGTCGCCCGAGAGCAACGGCACGACCGATGACGTCACGCCAGACACGCCTGGCAGCGCACCGATCTGTTCTTCGATCTGATCGAACAGGGCCAGGGTCCGCTTCGCGTCGTAGCCGTTCAGTTGGGGTGCGATGCCGAACGTGATGAGGCTGTCGATCTTGATGCCGAGGTCGACGCGGCTGATGTTCATCAGGCTTCGGGTGAAGAGGCCGGCCGCGGCCATGAGTGCGAGCGACAGCGCGATCTGCGCGATGACGAGCCCACGGCGGAAACGTGCGGCCGAGCGCGCGCCGGACGGCTGACGGCTGTTCTCCTTGAGCGTCGATGCCAGATCGGGACGCGTGCTATGGAACGCCGGAAACAGCCCGAAGACGATGCCAGTGAACAACGCGAGCCCCATTGAGAACGCCAGTACCGATGGGTCGAGTGTGAAGGACAGCGACTCGTTCACCTGCGTCGGCAGCATCGCGCCGATCGCTCCGAGCGTCCAGCGCGCGACGATCAGGCCGGCGAGCCCGCCGAGGATCGCGAGCAGGCACGCCTCGAAGAGCAACTGGCCGATCAGCTGGCGGCGATTTGCGCCGATCGACAATCGGACCGCCATTTCGCCCGCACGCGATGCCGATCGCGCGAGCAGCAGATTCGCGACGTTCGCGCACGCGATGAGCAGCACGAGCGCGGTCACGACGAACAGCAGCGTCAGCGGGACCTGCGTCTGTTCGTGCACGGAGCTCTGTCCTCGCGCGCCCGGCTCCATCGTCAGCAGCTTCTCGCGGAACCGCTTCAGCGTCGCTTCGCTCATCCCTTTCTGATCGGCCGCTTCTACGGAGTTGACGATCGCGTGGTACTGCCCGTTGATCGACGCGCGCGCCTGATCGATCGTCACGCCGGGCTTGAGGCGCCCGAACAGGTACGCCCAGTAGCTCTTGCGGTTGTCGAAGCCCTTGAAAAACGGCTGCATCTTGCCGCGCATCGAAATCGGCACGAATACCTTCGGTTCGATGCCGAGCGTCGTGCCCTGGAACGTTTCGGGCGCGACACCCACGATCGTCATCGTCTCGCCGTTGACGATGATCGGCTGGCCGAGGATGTCCGTCCGCTGACCGAAGCCCGCGCGCCAGTAGCCGTAGCTGAGGATCACCAGATGCGGTTCCCCCGCTGGCACATCGTCGCTTGGCGTGAACAGTCGTCCCAGCCGCGGAGACAGCCCGAGTACCGGGAAGTAGCTGCCCGACACCAGCGCGCCGGTTGCGCTCGTCGTCTGGCCGTCGTGCGCGAGGTTGGCGCTGAAAAATACGTGCGCGGCAAGCCCCGTGAGCACCGTCTGTTGCTTCTCGAGATCGCGGAACATCGGGTAGCTGAAGACGGCGTTGCAATCGCCGGGTTGGCCGCACGACTGTGAGCCCGGCTTCGGCCCCGGGGCACCAAGGTTCACGAGTTGACTCGGCCGATCGACCGGAAGCGGACGCAGCAGCGCCTGGTTGAACAGCGAGAAAATCGCCGCATTCGCGCCAATGCCGAGCGCCAGCGAGATGATCGCCACCGCGGCCACAAATGGCGTCCGGAACAGGATGCGGAACGCAAAGCGCAGTGTGGTCATGGAATCCCCGGGAAGACTGTCGTATTCGACGGATTCCGGTGTCGATTAGTTGTCAGTTCGCCGCCCTACCGGACGCCGCGCTGGATCTGGACGCGGAAGCCGCCCGCGTTGTCTTTCACTTCCGAGTCGTTGACGCCGAGATAGAGCCGCCCGTTGTCGGGCATCGCGATGGGCTGCGGGCCTGATCCGATCGCAAAGGCCTGTCCGTTGCCAACGCGGCCGACGAGCGCGCCGACGTTCATCGTAGGCACCGGAAAGCCGATGTTGTGGACCGCGCCGCTTCCGTCGGGCCCGCTCACCATGTCGGCGTTCGCGCCCCAGCGGATCTGTCCGGAGGGTGTGAACTTGATCCGCTCGCCTCGCGCGACGTTGTTGCCCGTGTCGGTCCACTGCTGGTCCGCACGGACGACAATGCCCGGGCCGGTGGGAATCGCCGGGCCGCTCGCGATCGCGCCGCCCGCGCTCCCTGCGCTCGCGATGGCCGCGGACGGCGTGTAGTTGTAGATCCGACGCGCGTTGTCGGAATTGAGGTACACGCGTGCCACCTGCAGGATCGGGATTTCCTCGGTGTTCCCTGAACTGTGCTGCCAGCGGACGAGGTTGCCGCGAATCAAATTGATGAGGCGCCCGGGATAGGTTGCGCCGTCGCGCATCGCGATCATGTGACCGTTCGGCGGCAGCTTGTCGAGCTCGGCGTTCGGCGGATTGCCGCCGACGAACTCGATGACCGCCACCTGTTCGACCTTGACGCCGAATTCCGTCCCGTCGTTCGTTCCGACAGCGAAATCACCGCGACCGATGTTCTCCTGGCCGTCCCCGTGGGCGTTGATCACTCCGCTGATCCGCTCGCCGGTCGTCAGGACCCAGGTCGCTCGTTCGGCCAGTCGGGCGCTCACGAGGGCGCCGCTCGCCACCGCAGCGAGGGTAACCAATAACGAAAGACGTTTCATTCGGGCTCCTTTGCAGCCTGATTCGGACGGGACACGCGCGCTCTCAAAACCGTGTTCAAGTAATATGCTGCCGCACAGGGATCATGATCAAGGGAATCATGCGGTCGCTCGCCGGTCTCGCCATCGTCGCCGTTTCGTCGCTCGCACTCCGCGCGCAGGCTCCGTCGAGCGCGATGATCGACAGCGCGGCGTTGCTGCGCGATCTCCAGACCCTCTCAGCCGATGACATGCAAGGCCGGCAGGTCGACACACCGGGCGGCGCCAAGGCCCGCGCCTTCGTCATCGAGCGTTTCAAGGCGTCCGGGATCGCGCCGTTTGGTGGGTCCTACGAAGTGCCGTTCACGTTTGCCGCCGGGCGCGGCGGCAACCAGGCCGAACGCCACGGCGTCAACGTCGTCGGCCACATCGACGGCACGCGCCAGCCGCGGCGGTTCATCGTGGTCTCGGCGCATTACGATCACATCGGCACGCGCAACGGCGTCGTCTATAACGGCGCGGACGATAACGCGTCGGGCACGGCGGCCCTCTTCGCCGTCGCGAAGTATTTCAGCGAGCACAAGCCCACGAACTCGCTGATTTTCGTCGCGTTCGACGGCGAGGAATCCGGATTGCGCGGATCGATCGCGTTCGTCAAGCAGCCACCGGTCGATGCCGCGTCGCTCGCGATCGATCTGAACATGGACATGATCGGCCGCGATCCCAACGACAAGCTCTTCGTCGTCGGCACGTTTCTGCAGCCGGGGCTCAAACCGTCCGTCGAGAAGATGGCGGCTGAGGCGCCGGTGAAGTTGCTGATGGGTCACGACGATCCTGCCCAGAAGGACGTCGAGGACTGGACGCGGGATTCCGACCACTACTCGTTCATTCAGGCGAGGATTCCCGCGCTGTACTTCGGCGTCGAAGATTTCGACCAGCACCACAAGGCCACCGACGACTACGAGACTATGACGCTCGGCTTCTATATCCGGGCAGTCGAGACGATGGTCGACGCAGTGAAGGTGTTCGACGCCAACTTGAGCTGAGTGTCATCGGCGTGTGACAACGCGCCGGTCGCGTCCTTCCGCGCGTACGACGAGCCTGAATTTAACCTGAATTTAAGCGGCTGCCTGAATGACGGCCGTGTGTCCGCAATTGGAACGTCCTTTGCGTTGGCATTACCCGATGTCGGGCGCCGCGTCGGTGTCGGAATGATTCGTCGCTATCTCTCACTTGGACGTTTGTCCCGAGTGCTGACCGGTGTCTATCTTGTCAGTTTCGCTGCCGTCGAAGCGTGCGGGGGCAGCTCAGCGACGTCTCCGAGCGCGGTCGCTAGCACACCGATCACCATCACCGGGAACGGCATCACGACGTACACATACACGAACGACGTGCGCCCGCTGCTCGCCTCCGATTGCTTCGCTTGCCACGGACCGCAGATTCAGCAGAATGGTTTCAATTTCTCGACATACAACGGCGTGCTGGCGGCACTGACCCCCGGCAGCGATGCGTCACCGATCGTGCGGGTCACGCAACCAGGCGGGTTGATGTACACGATGCTTTCGGGCGACCGGAATCAGAAGGCCGGCATCATCTACGATTGGGTGGTCAACAGCAAGGCGGCTCAGTAGCGGAGTACATTTCGATGGCCACGACGATGTTTCGGCGTGCGGCGACGACGATTGGTTTGCTCACCCTGGCGATGCCGGCCGCGGCCGCGCAGGCGACGTTCGTCGACGCCGCGCCTGACACCACGCTCCACGGACGTCTGATAGCGAACCTGTCGTTCGTGCCGGCGCCTGACGGCCCGACGATCGATTTTGCCTCGCCGCAAGCTGCCGCGCAGGCGGCGCCGTCCCAGCGTCCGGTCGTGTTCGAGTACAGCGAGGGCTATCAGACACGCTTGAAGATTCACAAGATCGCGAGCCTCGCGACGATTCCACTCTTCGTCGCGGAGGGTGTGGTCGGGCAGGAGCTTTACAACAATCCGACGGCCGGCAAGCGCACGGCGCATTTGTGGATCGCGACGGGCATAGGCGTGCTGTTCGGCCTGAATACGGTCACGGGCGTGTGGAACTTGAACGAATCGAGGAAGGATCCAAACGGTCGGGCGCGCCGCTTGACGCACAGCATTCTCATGCTCGCGGCCGACGCGGGCTTCTTCGCGACGGCGGTCACCGGCCCGGGCCACCATCAGCGCGACCCCAACCAGTACCGACAGCCAGCGCAGTCTGCATCGAACGCTCGCGTTCACCTCGGTCACGCTCGCCAGCGTGGGCTACGGGATCATGTTCGTCTGGCCGCACTGAGATGTTGGCTACCCTGGCACATGTCGCGGCGACCTGGACCGCGTGGTACTCCGACTCGCCGGTGTTGCGGACGTCGTTGGCGTTCGCGCACGTGGCCGGGCTCTTGCTGGGCGGCGGCGCCGCGGTCGTCGAGGATCGCGCGATGCTCGCGGCCCTGCGGCAGGAGGAGCACGTCCGCCGGCAGCGCGTCGAGCACCAGCGGCTCGCGCATCGCGTGGTGCTGATGGGTTTGGCACTCGCTGTCGCCAGTGGCGTGCTGCTCTTCGCCGCCGACTGGGACACGTATCTCGTGTCGAAGATCTTCTGGACGAAGATGGTGCTCGTCGCCCTGCTCCTCGCCAACGGCCTCGGCCTCACGCAGGCCGAAGACGCGGCGGTGCGGGGCGATTCCCGCGCCTGGACGCGCCTGCGGCGCGCCGCCATCGTCAGCCTCACGCTCTGGCTGCTCACGACGCTCGCAGGGACGGCGCTGCCCAATGTCGGCTGATCTTCCTTCTCGGCGCGATTTTCTGCGCACGGGCGGGTGTGCGATCGCCGCGGCCTGTGCGATCGGCTCGATCGATCTGCGCGCGCTACCGGTCGTCGAGGTCCGGAGCGAAGCGACCGGCACCGAGCACCGCTACGCTCTGCCCGCGGCCGATTCGGTCAACGTCGATCACGTCGAGCAGGTCATTGTCGTACGCGATCAAGGCAAGGTCATGGGCATGTCGCTCGGCTGTCCGCACGAGCACGCCGCCGTGCGGTGGGTCGACAAGGATCACCGCTTCCAGTGCACGAAGCACGACTCGCGTTACCAGGAAGACGGCACGCACATTTCTGGCCGCTCCACGCGGAACCTCGATCGCTTCGCGATTCGTCGGGATGGCGACGCGGTCATGCTCGACCTCGACCGCGTGTTCCAGTCCGATCGCGATCCCGCAGGCTGGGCGGCGGCGGTCGTCACGCTCTAGTCACGCAGGGGGCGAGCCCAGCGGAATCGGTGTAGACTCGCGAAATCGGAGCCTTGCCGCCGAACGTGAAGCGACCACTGATCGCCTTGACGTCGTTCATTCTCATCGTGGCGACCGCCGCGGGTCTCGGCGCGGCACGACGCCAGCGACCGCGCGTCAGCCCGCGCGACACCGTCCGTGCGCAAGTAGACGGCGCCACCATCTCGATCGAGTACGGGCGCCCGTACAAACGCGACCGCGTCATCTGGGGCACGCTTGTCCCGTGGAATCACTGGTGGATGCCGGGCGCGGACGAGGCATCGTCGATCTCGACCGACACGACGCTGGTGTTCGGCGACGCGATCGCGATGCCGGCGGGCGTGCATACGATCTACACGCTGCCCGGTCCCGACGAGTTCAAGCTCATCATCAACAACGAGACCGGACAGTTCCACACCCAGTACCACCCCGACCGCGATCTCGGCCGCGTCAACATGACGATGAAGAAGATCGCCGAACCGGCGGAGCAGTTGACGTTCGTGGTCGAGCCTCGATCTGGCGGCGGCGGGACGTTCAAGCTCGTGTGGGACGACCGCGAGTACGCCGTGCCGTTCGTGATCAAGAAGGGGCAGTGACACGGGCGGGCCGCGATCCGGCTCGCTGAGCGACACCCGGTGTATTCTTCTACGGTCGATAGTAGAAGGAGCCCGCCTCATGCCCCGCGTCGTTGAGACTCCCGCACGTTTCCGTCATTTCGGTGCGCTTGCTCTGATCCTCGCCGCGATCGTCGCGGCGCCTCGCGTGATCGCCCAATCGCCCAAGTACGATTCGTCCCTGTACTCCGGCCTCCATTGGCGGATGATCGGGCCGTTCCGTGGCGGCCGCGTGGACGCCGTCACGGGCGTACCCGGCAGGCCGAACGAGTTCTATTTCGGCGCGGTGAATGGCGGCGTCTGGAAGACGATCGACGCCGGCCGCGTGTGGACGCCCGTGTTCGACAGCGAGGCCGTCGCGTCGATCGGGGCGATTGCCGTCGCGCCGTCGAGCCCCGACGTCGTGTACGCCGGAAGCGGCGAGTCGACACTGCGCGATTCGACGGGCTACGGCAACGGCATGTACAAGTCGACCGACGCCGGCAAGACCTGGACGCACATCGGTCTCGATGACACGCAGCACATCGGCAAGGTCGCGGTCGATCCGAAGAATCCCAACATCGTGTTCGTCGCGGCGATCGGCCACCTGTACGAGGCGCATCCCGCCCGCGGCGTCTACCGTTCGACCGACGGAGGCCGGAACTGGGCGAAGGTCCTCTTCAAGGGCGACAGCATCGGCGCTGTGGACGTCGTGATCGATCCGACCAACTCTCGCGTCGTGTATGCCGGGCTGTGGAACACGCGCCGGCCCACTTGGTACACGTATCAGCCGACGAACGGACCGGGCGGCGGCATCTTCAAATCCACCGACGGCGGCACGACGTGGAATCAACTTACCGCCGGATTGCCGGCCTCGTGCATCGGCAAGACCGGGATCGCGATTGCGGCGACAAATCCGCAGCGCGTCTATGCGGTCGTGGACGATTTCCTGCCCGACGGCGCGCCGTCCACTACGCCGTGTCCTGGCGTCCCGCCAGGCCGAGGCGCCGGGGCCGCAGTTCCCGCACCGCCGGCCGCGGGTGCCGGGCGTGCGGGCGCGCCAGTGACGCCCCCGGCAGGGGCGGCCGCGCCTGCGGGCGCTCCGGTTTCATCGCAAGGCGGCTTCTACCGCTCCGATGACGGTGGCGCCACGTGGACGAAGATGTCGAGCGACAACGCGCTTTGGGGCCGCGGTTGGTACTTCGAACACATCGCCGTCGATCCGAAGAACGCCGACATCGTGTACGTGCCGAACGTGTCGGTGTCGCGATCGAAAGACGGCGGCAAGACGTGGGCGGCGCTGCGCGGTTCGCCGGGCGGCGACGACTACCACCAGGCCTGGGTTTCGCCCGACGACTCGAACACCGTCATCGTCGCGAGCGATCAAGGCACGATCATCAGTCGCAACGCGACGATCGACGATCCCCGCGACGTGAGCTGGAGTTCGTGGCTCAACCAGCCGACGGCGCAGATTTACCACGTGTCCACTGATTACCGGTTTCCGTACTGGGTGACGGGCGCACAACAGGACAGCGGCGCGGTCGCCGTGCGGACGCGCGGCAAGTTCGGTCAGATTTCGCAGCGCGACTGGGAACCGATCGGCGCCGGCGGGGAAAGCGGCATGACGGCCGGCGATCCGCTGCATCCGGGCATCATCTTCGGCGGAAGCGGCACACGATACGACCTGGAGCTGAACACGTCGGCCGGCGGAACGGCCGCGCCGGCGGGCCGCCAGGACTGGACGCAGCCGCTCGTGCTGTCGAAAGCGGATCCGCACGCGCTGTACTACGCGAGCCAGACGCTCTACAAGTCGGTGGATGACGCCCAGACGTGGACGGCCATCAGCGGAGACCTGACGCGCCCTGATCCCGGTATCCCGCAGAACATGGATGCCACGGCCGCGACAGACACGGATCGCAACGGCAACCGTGGGGTGATCTACACAGTTGCGCCGTCGCCGCTTCGCGCGCCGATGGTCTGGATCGGCACCGACGACGGGCTCATTCAGCTCACGGTCGATGACGGCAAGACGTGGCAGAATCTCACGCCCGCCGACGTCACGCCGTGGAGCCGCGTTACTACCATTGACGCGTCGCACTTCGATCCGAACGAGGCGTACGCGTCCATCGATCGGCACCAACTGACGGACTTCAACCCGCACATCCTGCGCACCCGCGATCAGGGGAAGACGTGGCAGGAGATCACGCGCGGCCTGCCGGCCGGCGTCTACGTTCATGTCGTCAAGGAAGATCCGGCGCGGCGAGGCTTGCTCTTCGCGGGCACCGAACGCGGTGTATGGATGTCGTTTGACGACGGCGACACCTGGCAGTCGCTGCAGCTCAATCTGCCTGTGACGTCGATGCGTGACTTCGAAGTCCACGGCAACGACTTGATCGTCGCCACGCACGGCCGCGGATTCTGGATCATCGACGACATCAGCGCGCTGCGGCAGATCAACGATCAGGTCGCGGCGTCGGCCGCGTATCTCTTCAAGCCGGCTGACGCGATCAACGTCATTCAAGGTGGCGATAACGGCACGCCGCTGCAGAAAGACGAACCGCAGGCTGAGAATCCGCCCGCCGGCGCGTACATCGACTACTACCTGAAGACCGCGCCCACGGGACCCGTGGTAATCGAGGTGCTCGATGCGGCGGGCACGACGCTCGCCACGTTCTCGAATGACACCGCCGGCGCGGCCGGCGGTCGGGCGGGCGGGAACGGACGGGGAGGCGGTGCGGGAATTCCCAACACGTCGGCACTGTGGCGTCCTGCGCCGGCCCCGTTTTCGGCAAACGCCGGGATGCATCGAGTCACGTGGTCGCCAGGTGGTGGCGGCGGACGCGGTGGTGGCGGAGGGGGCGGACGCGGTGGTCGAGGGCGTGGCGGGGCAGCAGCCACTGGCACGTTCACCGTGCGTCTGACGGTCAATGGCCAGACGTACACGCAGCCGCTGACAATCACGGCCGATCCGCGCGCGCGTTAACTGCGAGGATCGGCGGCCGGGGTTGACGCGAAAGCACGATCCGCGTGAGCGCGCGGTCCGATAAGATTGCACACGCGTCATGCGTGTACTCGGCATCTCCGGCAGTCTGCGCAGCGGCTCGTACAACACCTCGGCACTGCGCGCGGCGATTGAACTCGCGCCGCCCGGCATGACGATCACTCTCGCGGAGATCGGCGACCTGCCGCTCTACGACGATGACCTCCGGCTGACCGGATATCCGGCGCCGGCTCAACGCCTTCGCCAACAGATTCGCGAAGCCGACGCGCTCCTGATTGCGACGCCGGAGTACAACTACTCGGTGCCCGGCGTGCTGAAGAATGCGATCGACTGGGCGTCGCGCCCGCCGGATCAGCCGTTCGCGGGCAAGCCGGTCGCGATTCTGGGTGCCTCGACGGGCCGCCTTGGCACGGCGCGGGCCCAGTATCACCTGCGGCAGATCTGTGTGTTCGTCGACCTCAAGCCCGTCAATCGTCCGGAGGTCATGATCTCGATGGCGCCGGAACGCTTCGACGCCGAGGGCCGGCTCACCGACGAATCGAGCCGCAGGCTCGTCAACGATCTGCTCGTCTCGCTCGAGCAGTGGGCCGGGCAGCTCCGAAAGTGATGACGGATTGAATCCGGCGCTCGCCTCCGTGCCGACGGGACCGCGCCGCCAGCTCGGCCTCGCGACCTCCGTGTCGCTGGTCGTGGGCAGCATGATCGGATCGGGCGTGTTTCTGCTGCCCGCGTCGCTCGCGAGTTTCGGCGGCGTGGCCTTGCTCGGCTGGCTGGTGTCCGCCGGGGGCGCGACGGTACTCGCGCTCATCTTCGCGCGACTGGCCCGCATCGATCCCTCCGCCGGCGGACCGTATGCGTACACGCGCCACGGCTTCGGCGACTTCGCGGGATTTCTTATCGGCTGGGGATACTGGATTTCAATCTGGACGGCCGACGCGGCGCTTTCGGTCGCGGGCGTCGGCTATCTGAGTCCGTTCATTCCCTCGGTGGTCGGCAACCCGGTGGAAGCCGCGCTGCTCGCCACGGCGATCGTCTGGTTGTTCACGATCATCAACGTGCTCGGTGTCCATCTCGCGGGGCGCGTGCAGGTGGTCACGACCGTCCTCAAGGTGCTGCCGCTTTTCGTCGTCGGCATTGCGGGCCTGGCGTCATTTCACGCCGCCCACTTTGCGATCGCGGACACGAGTCCCGGCGCGCTCGGTCACGGCGTGATCGCCGCGACGGCCCTGACGATGTTCGCGCTGATTGGACTCGAGGCGGCGACGATTCCTGCGTCACTCGTGCGCGATCCCGCGCGCACGATTCCGCGTGCCACCGTGATCGGCACGCTGCTGGCCGCGGCGATTTACATCGCAAGCACGATGGGCGTGATGAGCCTTGTGCCCCCGGCAGATCTGATGAAGTCCACAGCGCCGTTTGCTGACGCCGCACGCGTGGTACTCGGCGACGGGGCCGCGGCGGCGGTCGCGCTCGGCGCGGCGATTTCGTGCTTCGGCGCGCTGAACGGCTGGATTCTGATCGTCGGGCAGCTGCCGATCGCCATCGTCAAAGACGGACTCTGGCCGCGCGCGTTTGCACGGCTCTCATCGCGCGGCACACCGGCCTTCGGGATGGTCGTCGCTTCTGCCCTCACGACCGCGTTGATCTGGATGAATTACTCGAAGAGCCTGGTCGAGCTGTTCACGTACGTCGTGCTGCTCGCCACGCTCGCCGTCCTGATCCCGTACGTGTTCTGCTCGCTGGCGGGCCTGCTTATTCCTGATCCCGGTGGCCGCCGGCCCACCACGCGCGACGTCACGCTGGCGCTCATTGGCTTCGTCTTCTCGTGCGGTGCCATCGTCGGCGCAGGCGCGAGCGTCGTGTTCGCCGGGTTTCTTCTGCTCCTGGCTGGACTGCCGGTGTACGTCTGGGCAAAACGGGCGGCTCCCGCCACCGGACGCGTATGACCTCCGCTGAGCCGACCGCCCAATCGGAATGGGGTGATCTCGTCCGTGTCGTGCTGAAACACGCCCGCGAAGCGTTTCACGATCAGACGTCGATCGCTCGCGAATGGCAGCCGCTCAATTTCACGGCCGAGCCGCAGTTCGTCCGGGCAGTCGCCGAGTACGAGGCGTTCGCCGCGGCGGTAGCGGCTCATGGCGTGCGCGTCGACTGGCTGCCGCGGGGCGAAGGCGTCGGGCTCGATTCGATTTACGTCCGGGACGCGTCGGTCGTCTGCGATCGCGGCCTGATTCTCTGTCGCATGGGCAAGCCACAGCGCGAGGCGGAGCCCGACGTACAGGGCGAGGCATTGCGCGCGGCGGGCGTGACGGTCGTCGGCGCGATCCGTCCGCCCGGCCGCGTCGAAGGCGGCGACGTCGCGTGGCTTGCGCCGCGGGTGCTGGCGGTGGGCCGCGGCTATCGCACGAATGACGACGGCATCCGCCAACTGCGGCTACTGCTCGCCGACGCGATCGACGAGTTGGTCGTCGTGCCGCTCCCGCACTGGCGCGGTCCCGGGGACGTCTTCCACCTGATGTCGATTATCAGTCCCGTGGATCGCGATTTGGCCGTCGTCTATGCGCCTCTGGTGCCGGTGCCGTTTCGCGAGCGCCTGGCGGATCTCCGAATCGCGCTCGTGGAGGTGCCCCACGAGGAGTTCGACTCGATGGGCGCGAATGTCCTCGCGGTCGGGCCCAGGCGATGCGTGATGGTGGCCGGCAATCCGGTCACACGCGCGCGCCTCGAGCAGGCCGGCGCCACGGTTCACGAGTACGACGGCCGAGAAATCTCCGTCAAAGGCGGCGGCGGGCCGACGTGCTTGACCCGGCCGCTGCTGCGCCGGGCATGAACGCCTGACCTCTCGTCCAATCGCATTCCGGCCGCGTCTGGCTTACAATGCGCGTCCGCTCCCCGCGACCCGCACGACGTGCCATCCCACCCCATGGAGGGGGAGCTATGCAACGGAAAATCAAGAAATTCGGCTGGATTCCCGACCTGCCAGACGCACGCGATCACATGTACTCCGCGCCGATTCCGCTGATGGGCAAGCTCCCGGCGAAAGTCGATCTCCGGCCGGCGTGCCCCCCGGTACTCAACCAGGGACAGCTCGGCAGCTGCACCGCGAACGCGATCGCCAACGCTCACCGCTTTGATCAGATGAAGCAGAACACGGCCAAGGTCTTCCCGCCGTCGCGTCTCTTCATCTACTACAACGAGCGCAGCATGGAAGGGACCGTCGGGCAGGATTCCGGCGCGATGATCCGTGACGGGATCAAGAGCATCGCGCAGCTCGGTGTGTGCGGCGAGAAGGACTGGCCGTACACCGTTGCCAAGTTCGCGAGCAAGCCGCCGGCGGCGTGCTACACGGACGCGCTCAATCATCAGGCCATGTCGTACCAGCGCGTGGCGCAAACGCTCACGCAGATGCAAGGCTGCCTGGCGTCAGGCTTTCCGTTCGTCTTCGGGTTCACGGTGTACGACAGTTTCGAGTCGGCCGCCGTGGCGAAATCCGGAGACGCACCGATGCCGGCGGCGGGCGAACAGGTGCTCGGCGGACATGCGGTGCTCGCGGTCGGCTACGACGACAGCAAGCAGCGGTTCATCGTCATGAACTCGTGGGGCACAGGCTGGGGCAAGAAGGGCTTCTTCACGATCCCGTACTCGTATCTCACCGAGTCCAACCTCGCTGACGATTTCTGGACGGTGCGAATCGTCGAAGTCTAGGCGGTATACTCGCGGCGGTTCGCAGGGAGGCCTCATGACGTCCCGCCGTGTGTGGCAATTCGCGCTGTTGGTGTGCCTGGTGTCGTCTGCCAGGCTCGTGCTGCCCGCAGGGCAAGGGGCGCCGGTGTCCCCGGCGCTCTTTGCCGACATGCGGTGGCGGAACATCGGACCGTACCGCGGCGGACGCACGAAGTCCGGCGCGGGAGTCGCGAGCCAGCCGTACACGTTCTACATCGGTGTCTGCAACGGCGGCGTGTGGAAAACCACCAACGCCGGCCGCACCTGGAAGCCCGTCTTCGACGATCAACCGACAGGATCCATCGGCTGGGTCACCGTCGCGCCGTCCGATCCGAATGTCGTCTACGTCGCGAGCGGGGAGGGGCTGCCACGGCCCGACCTGTCGACGGGCGACGGCATCTACAAGTCCACAGACGCTGGCAAGACGTGGGTGCATCTTGGGCTGCGCGATGGCCAGCAGATTCCCAAGATCGTCGTCGATCCGCGCAATCCGAATCGACTGTTCGTCGCGGTGCTCGGCCACCCGTACGGCGCGAACGAAGAGCGAGGCGTCTTCCGATCGGTCGACGGCGGCCTGACGTTTCAGAAAGTGCTCTACCGCGACGAGAACACCGGCGCCAAGGACGTCGACATCGACCCCGTCAATCCCGACATCATCTACGCGACGCTGTGGGAGTCGCGGCAGGGACCGTGGGAAAACGGCGTGTGGTCCGGCACCGGTGGGATCTTCAAATCCACTGACGGCGGCACGACGTGGACGCAACTCGCCGGTGGCCTGCCCGACATCGCGAACGCCGAGATGACGATCGCGCCAAGCAATCCGCGTCGTCTGTTCGCGTTGATTGATGCGGCCGCACCGCCCGGCGGCAGGGCTGGCGCGGGCATCACTGTCGCCGCGCCCGGCGGCGGACGAGGCGGCCGGGGTGGTCGTGGAGCGGGCGGCGCGGCGGACGAGCCGGCGCTCAATCCGCGCGTCTATCGATCCGACGACGCGGGCGCGACCTGGGCGCGCGTCACCACCGACCAGCGCGTGGCGAATCGCGTGAACGAGTCCGTGCCAATCGTTGATCCGAAGGACCCTGACACGATCATCGTGACCGATGTCGTCACCTACAAATCCGTCGACGGCGGCAAGACGTGGGTGCCGTTCAAGGGCGCGCCAGGCGGCGACGATTATCAGAATCTGTGGATCAACCCGAACGACACGCACATCATGCTGCTCGTGAGCGATCAGGGAGCGGTCGTCACCCTCGACGGCGGGGATTCGTGGGGCAGTTGGTACAACCAGCCGACCGCGGCGCTTTACCACGTGACGGCGGACAACGCGTTTCCGTACCGCGTCTGCGGGGGCCAGCAGGACAGCGGATCGGTGTGCATTTCGAGCCGTGGCAACGACGGCCACGTGACCGTGCGGGAGTGGCATCCGATCGGCGTCGAAGAGTACGGCTACGCCGCGCCCGATCCGCTCGATCCCGATGTCATCTACGGCGGCAAGATCACGCGACACGATCGACGCACCGGACAGACGTCGCAAGTCGGGCCGTCCATCTCGAGCCCGGCGATCGCCGGCGGTCCGCTGCCGCCGAACACGGCGTTCCGCACAGTGAGAACCCTTCCCGTCGTCTTCTCGCTCGCCGATCCGCACACGCTCTTTTTCGGGAACAACTTCCTGTGGAAGACGATCGACGGCGGTGTCCATTGGACGCGCGTCAGCCCCGACCTGACGCGCAAGACGCACGACGTGCCGCCGAGCATCGGCAAGTACTCGACGCAGGCGCAAGCGCAGGTGGATTCGAGTCCGGCCCGCGTGATCTACGCGATCGGCCCGTCGTATGTCGACGTCAAGCGCATCTGGATCGGCACTGACGACGGTGTGATCGCGACGACGGCCGACGCGGGCGTGCACTGGACGGACGTGACGCCGCCGAAGGTCGGGTCGTACTGGAAAGTGTTTACCGTCGATCCTGGCCGTTTCGATCCGCTGACCGCGTATGCCGCGGTGAACACGCTGCGGCTGGACGACATGAATCCGCATCTCTTCCGTACGCACGACGGCGGCAAGACGTGGACGGAGATCGTCAACGGCCTGCCGGGCGGCGCCGCGGTGAGTGTCATCCGCGAGGATCCGAAGAAGAAGGGCCTGCTCTTTGCGGGGTCCGAGACGCAGGTGTACGTCTCGTTCGACGACGGCGATCACTGGCAATCCCTGCGCCTCAACATGCCTGCGTCATCCATTCGCGATCTGGTCATCAAGGACGACGACCTGGTCGTCGGTACGCACGGGCGGGGGATCTGGATTCTGGACGACGTCACGCCGCTCCGGCAGATCGATGCCAGTGCAGGCGACCGCGCGGTGGTGCTGTACGCGCCGACGACGGCGCTGCGCGTGCGGTGGAATACGAACACGGACACGCCGTGGCCGCCCGACGAGCCGGCGGGCGCCAATCCGCCCGAAGGCGCGATCCTGAATTACTTCCTGAAATCATCAGGGTCGGGTCCGGTCACGCTGGAAATTCTCGAGGCCGGCGGCCGCGCCGTTCGCCGGTATTCAAGCGCGGATCCGGTGGCGCCCATTCCGGATCCGTCCGTCGCGCCGCTGCCGGCGTATTGGTACCGCCCGCCGCAGCACCTTTCGGCCGAGGCCGGCATGCACCGCTTCACGTGGGACGTGCACTATCAGCCGCTCGAGGCTGGTGGGGGAGGCCGTGGCGGCGGGCTGCCGATCTCGGCCGTTCCGTTCAACACCGTGCCGCCTCCGACGGCGCCGTGGGTGTCGCCCGGTGCGTACACAGTGAAGCTCACCGTCGACGGCAAGAGCTACACGCAGCCCCTCACCGTCCGGCAGGACCCGCGCGTCAAGACATCGCCGATCGCGATGCAGCAGATCTACACGCTTTCTCGCGCGGCGTATTTCGGCGCCGTGGATGCGCAGCAGGCGGAGGCGGATCTCAGCGCGCTTCGCGCTCAGATCGCGCAGCTGACCCCGCGAGCGACCGGCCCGGCGGCCGACAGCCTGGCAGCGTTCGACAAGCAAGCAGCGGCGCTCGCAGGTGCCGCCGGAGGCGCTGGTGGCGGCGGTCGGGGAGGCCGTGGTGGACGTGGCGGGGCGGCGGGGGCTCCAGTCTCGCCGGACACCGAGACCCTCGCGACGATCGCGACGTCGCTCGGTAGCCAGATGAATCTTCTACAGGGCGCCGACGTGACGCCTCAGGCGTCGTCGGTGCAGACGATGACACGCAGCCAAGCCGACGCCGCGGCTGTGATGGCGCGGTGGACGCGGCTTCGGACGATCGATCTCCCGGCGTTGAATCTGCAGCTGAAGGCCGCAGGGCTGCCGGCGATTGTCATTCCCGCGTCGTAGTCACATCGTGCGCACGACATCGAGCACGTGGTCGATGTCGGCCGGGCTGACGTAGAGGTGCGCGGACAGCCGGACGCCGCGATCGCCGCCCTGGGCCCGCACGCGGATTTTCTTCGTCCACAGCGCGTCCTGCAGCTCGCGTCCGGTCTTGCCCGCG
This sequence comes from uncultured Acidobacteriota bacterium, assembly GCA_963704575.1. Lineage (GTDB taxonomy): Bacteria > Acidobacteriota > Vicinamibacteria > Vicinamibacterales > SCN-69-37 > DATEGZ01. The sequence continues at coordinate 581,236 of OY969918.1, forward strand.
ACGGCGAAGGTCGTGATGGCCGTGGCGAAGCGGCGGTCCGCCAGGGACGACAATCGCGCGCGTGGAATCGCCGCCAGACCATCCCGCAGACGGTTCGCGAGCATCAGATCCCAACGCTCGATCCGCTCGAGGCCGATCCGCGTCATGAAGTCGGTGGCGGCGACGAGCCCCTCGACGACCGGCACGCTACCGGTGCCGTAGTGCATGAAGCGGAAGGATCCCGTCGTCTCGTCGTCAAACGCCGAGCTCGCGAGCGTATTCCAGAACCGTGACTGAACGTCGCGCTTGATGAAGAGAATGCCGGTGCCTTTTGGCGCGAGCATCCACTTGTGCGGGCTCGTGACGAGAGCATCGCAGCCGAGATCTTTGACGTCGACGCCCCGCTGGCCGAGCACCTGTGCCGCGTCGACGATCGCGAGCGCGCCGTGCGCGTGTGCGAGCGCGCACAGCGCCTTCGCCGGCAGCAGCATGCCGAGGCCGGAGGTGATCTGGCTGAACATCACGACCTTCGTCCGTGGCGTGATGGCGTCGGCGAACTGCTTGACGATGGCGTCCGGTCCGTTGGGCGCGGCGTCCAGGATCGGCACTTGCTTGACGACGACGCCGTGACGTTTGCCGCGGAGCTGCCAGCCGCCGATGCCGCCGCTGTGCTCCTGATCGGTCGTGACGATCTCGTCGCCCGCCGCCAGGTCGATGCCGTTCGCGAGAAAGCTCATGCCCATCGTCGCGTTCGTCGTGAGCGCGATTTCGTCCGCCGACGCATTGATAAGCGTGCCGATCTTGCCGCGAATGTCGACGAGCGGCTGGTAGCCCGTGAGCGGCTCGCCGTCGGCCTGGAAGTACGGCCAGTCGGGCAGCTCCCGCTCGAGCCGTTCTGTGCCGCGCGTGAGCGTCGCCACGACTTCGCGGGGCGAAGCGCCGAGCGTGCCCGTGTTGCCGTACGTCACGTCCGCGGGGAACAGGAACTCCCGGCGGGCGGCGGCGAAGATGCGGTCGTCCGAGTCGGTCGCCTGCACCTTGAACCGCGGCACGTCGAGCGGCGCGAACTGGCGCGCCCAGACCACCGACGGCAGGAAGCCGGTCGCGGCGCCCCCAAGCGCCACGCGTGTCAGAAAATCACGGCGTTTCATTGCTGGATTCATGGGACCCTCTCCGCTGCACGGCATCCTATCCCGTTCGGGCGTGGCAGGCCGCGTCGGCCTGACGTAAGCTGAACGCCGCACATGGACCCGCTGATCGGTCGCCACCTGGGACGCTATCGCGTTCTCGCTGAACTGGGCCGGGGTGGCATGGGCGTCGTCTATCGGGCGCTCGACACGAGCCTGGATCGCGAGGTCGCCCTCAAGGTGCTCCCGTCCGGCGTCGTGGTCGGCGACGACGAGCGGCGACGCTTCCTCAAGGAAGCGCAGACGGTGTCGCAGCTCGAGCACGCGCACATCGGCGTCATTCACGAAGTCGGCGAGTCGGACGGCGTCAGCTTCATCGCGATGGAGTTGATTCGCGGTGAATCGCTCGACCAGGTCCTCACCCGCGGTCCACTGTCGGCGTCACGCGCGCTCGAGATCGGCGCCGAGATTGCCGAAGGCCTGGCGAGGGCGCACGATCGCGGCGTCATCCATCGCGATCTGAAGCCGGCCAACGTGATGATCACCGACGACGGCCACGTGAAGATCATCGATTTCGGCCTGGCGAAGGCCTTCGACCGGGCGCCTGCGAGCGATGCGGCGACGGTCGCCGTGTCAACCGATATTGGCGTGATCAAAGGGACTGCGGCGTACATGTCGCCCGAACAGGCGCGTGGCGACCGGTTGGACGCCCGAAGCGACCTCTTTAGTTTCGGCGTGGTGCTGTACCAGATGTTGAGCGGCCGGCCGCCGTTTCAGGCGCCGAGCTACGTCGACACGCTTCATGCGATTGCGCACGATCCGGCGCCGCCGCTGACGATAGCTGGATCGGCCGCGGCCGTGCCCGCGCAGGATGAGGTGCAGCGGCTCGTCGAGAAGTGTCTCGCCAAGGACCCGGCGGCGCGCTACCAGACGGCGCGCGATCTCGTCGTCGATCTCCGCAGCGCTCGGCGTCGCCTGGATTCGGCGCCGATGTCGGCGGTGGTGGCCGACGTTAGGGCCGGCGCCTCGGCCCGCGTCGCGGCGGCCTCGGCGTCTGGGCGGTCATGGCTGACGTGGGCGGTGCCGATCGTGCTCGTCGCGGTCGCAGGTGCGTACTGGTGGACGCATCGGGCGCCGCCCCCGCCGCCGCCGATGACAGCCAGCGGTCGGCCGTCGGTCGCCGTGCTGTACTTCCAGAACAACACAGGCAGCCCGCAGCTCGACTGGCTGCGCACGGGCCTGACCGACATGGTCGTGACGGATCTTTCGCAGTCCACCGAGATGGACGTGCTGAGCACGGATCGGCTCTACCAGATTCTGGTGTCGCTTCGCCGACAGAACGATCAAGTGATGTCGTTCGACACGGTGCGCGACGTGGCGCGGCTCGCGGGCGCGCGGCATGTGCTCGTCGGCAACTACGTCAAGTCTGGTGACACTATCCGAATCAATGTGACGCTGCAGGAAGCCGACAGCGGGCGCATCGTCAGCGCCGAGCATCTCGAGGCCTCGGGCGAGGCAAATCTGTTTCCCACCGTGGACAATTTGACGCGGCGCCTGCAGACGCAGCTGGCGGCGACGGGCACCCATGCCGGTCCTGCCGATCTGCTCAAGGCGCCTGGGACCGGAACCCCGCCGGCCGACACGGGCCTCTATCGCGACCTGCAGGACGTCACGACGTCATCGATGGACGCATACCGCGCGTATGCGCAGGGCGTGGCGCTTCTCGAGAGCGGACGCGCGCGCGACGCGGAGCCCCTGCTCCTCCAGGCCATCAGTATCGATCCCAACTTCGCGCTGGCGATGGCGCGGCTGGCGGCTGCCGAGAGCAATTTGCGCCGTCCCGACAAGCGTGCGGAGTACGCGAAGCGAGCGCTCGATCACGCCGATCGACTTGGGGCGCGCGATCGTTATTACCTCGAGGGCTTCTACTACACGGCGGACGAGGACACCGTGGAGCGGGGGATAGCGGCGTTTCAGAGACTGCTGGCGCTGTACCCGGAGCACTACGCCGGTAAACACAACCTTGCCACGGCTGAGGCCCAGGCCTGGCTGTTCGATGATGCGATTCGGTTAGGCGAGGAGCTTCGTCGGAACGCGTTCGTGCTTCCCATTTCGCTGTCGAATCTCGCGGATCACTACACATCTGTGGGCCGCTTCGACGAGGCGCAGGAAGTGCTGGCGGAGATCGATCGCCGGTTCCCCAATACGGCCTACGGCTACAGAACCGCTGCGGATTTCCTCGGGCGCATTGGCAAGCTCGACGAGGCGCGTGCCGCGTACGACAAAGCGGAAGCGGTTGCGCCTGGCGATCCGACAATGATCCACGACCGCTGGGGCCTCGCCGTGCTTCAAGACAAGTGGCCCGAGGCCGAGGCACTCGCGGCGCGCCTCGCGAACACCGACGATCCCTTCACGAAGTACGCAGCCGTCACCGATCGAGCGATTGATGAGTTGTACCGTGGACGGAGCACGTCGGCGCTGCGAATTCTCGACGACGCCACGCAGAAGCCCGGCCCCTGGGGCGCGACGTTCGACGCGATGCTTCGGCTCGTCGCGGCGCGCACGCGTCTCGCGCTTGGGCAGACGGCTCGTGCCCTGCCGTCCGCCGAAGCTGCGCGCCAGACCATTGGGCAAAATCTATTGACGCCCGTCACGCTGGGGCGCGCGTACACCGTAATCGCCCTCACGCGACTCGGGCGCGCCTCAGAAGGGAAACCGGTGCTCGACGAACTGCGCGCACGCGCTGCGGCGGCGCCAGGCTCGCGCATGAAATATGTCATGCATCACGTCGCGGGAATTCTCGCGCTGGATCGTCACGACACGGCGACGGCGCTGACGGAGTTGACTCAAGCTGAGGCGTTGCTGCCGCGCAACGGTAATTGGCAACCCCCGCCGCAAGAGCCCGAGACATGGTTCGCCCTCGGCTCGGCCCTCCTCGCCGCCGGAAAGGATGCAGAGGCCGAGCAGCGATTCGCCAGGCTGACCTCGACCATCGCACGCGCGAGTTATCCCGTGGAGTACGTGCGCAGCCTCTACTTGCTCGGCCAGATTGCCGAGCGCGCGGGCGACACGTCGAAAGCGCGGGACTGCTATCGGCGCTTCGTGACCTACTGGGGCGATGGCGACATCGATCGCGATCGCGTCGCGGAAGCGCGGAAGAAAATGGGGCAGTGAGCGGGCAGTGGGGCAATGAGCGAATGGGCAGTGGGGCAATGAGGAAACGGGGCAAATGAGTTGCGGGGGCCCGGTGTCCCAAGGCCCAGAGGGTTGCGACCGTGAGACACGCAATGCGATCGGCGATTTCTGTGTTCGTGGCGGTTGCCGTGTACGCCACGGTGACGTTGGCCGACCAAGGCCGGGGCCAGGGGCGGGGTGGAGGTGGCGGGCGCGGTGGCGCGAACGGAGCGGCGCCGTCATATGTCCTGAAGCCCGCGCGGGTGTTCGACGGCGATGCCGTCCACGACGGGTGGGTCGTCGTCGTGCAGGGCCAGCGCATTCAGGCGGCCGGCGCGGCGGGTTCGATCACACCGCCGGCCGACGCGGAAGCGATCAATCTCCCGGGCGCGACGCTGATGCCGGGAATGATCGAGGCGCATTCGCACGTCCTGTTGCACCCGTATAACGAGACGCCGTGGAACGATCAGGTCGAGCACGAACTGCTGGCCCTTCGGATCGCGCGGGCGACCGTGTCACTCAAGGCGACCCTCGAGGCCGGATTCACGACGATTCGCGATCTCGGCACCGAGGGCGCGGGTTACTCGGACGTCGGGCTCAAGCAGGCCGTGAACCAGGGCATCATTCCGGGCCCTCGGATGCTGGTCGCCACGCGGGCGATCGTCGCCACGGGCACGTACGCCCCGAAGGGATTTCCGGCTGAATGGAACATCCCGCAGGGCGGTGAGGAAGTCGATGGCGTCGAGCACATGATGCACGTCGTCCGCGATCAGGCCGGAAAGGGCGCGGACTGGATCAAGCTCTACGGCGACTACCGCGCCGGCCCGACCGGCCAGACGATGCCGACGTTCACGCAGGCGGAGATGAACGCGGCCGTCGAAACAGCACACAGCATCGGCCGGCCGGTCGCCGTGCATTCGACGACACCCGAGGGGATGCGACGGGCGATCGCCGCAGGCGTCGACACGATCGAACACGGCGATAGCGGCACGCCGGAAGTCTTCAAGATGATGGCCGAAAAGGGTATCGCGCTCTGTCCGACGCTCGCTGCCGGCGACGCGACCAGCCAGTACGGCGGCTGGAACAAGGCCGGCGGCGCGCCCGAGCCCGCGGGCATTACGCGCAAGCGCGAGACGTTCAAGGCCGCGCTTGAGGCCGGCGTGACGATCGCGAGCGGATCGGACGTCGGCGTGTTCACGCACGGCGACAACGCGCGCGAAATCGAAATGATGGTCGCGTACGGCATGTCGCCCGTCGACGCGCTGAAGTCGGCGACGTCCGTGGACGCGAAAGTCCTGCACATGGACACCCAAGTCGGGCGCGTGGCGCAGGGACTGTTTGCCGATCTGGTTGCGGTTGACGGCGACCCGACCAAAGACATCTCCGCGCTGCACAAGGTGAAACTCGTGATGAAAAACGGGACGATCTATGTTCGACGTTAGCGGTCTGCGCCTGGCGTCTGTGGCCGCGCTGGCGGTCGTGACCGCGACCGTCCAACCCGGCCTTCCACAGTTTGCCATGCAGACTTCCGGCGTCACCGCGCAGCTGCGCGGCGTGAGTGCCGTGAGCGATCGTGTGGCGTGGGCGAGCGGCTCGGGCGCCACCGTGCTTAGAACCGCGGACGGCGGCGAGACCTGGCAGCGCCTCGCAGTCACGACCGATCGCGTCGACTTTCGTGACATCGACGCGATCGACGCCCAAACGGCCTACGTGCTGAGCATCGGCAACGGCGAGACGTCGCGCATCTACAAGACGGCCAACGCCGGCGCGCACTGGGATCTGCAGTTCGCGAATACCGATCCGAAGGTGTTCCTCGACGCGATGTCGTTCTGGGACGCGACGCATGGCATCGCGATCAGCGACTCGGCGGACGGGCAGTTCGCGCTGTTCATGACGAGCGACGGCAAGACCTGGACGCGCGTCCCTCCAGATCGTCTGCCGCCGGCCCAGGCGAACGAGGGCGCGTTCGCCGCGAGCGGCACGAACATCGCTGTCCTGGGCACCGACGACGTGTGGATCGGCACCGGCGCGGCCGAAAAGGCGCGCGTGCTTCGCTCGCACGATCGCGGTCGCACATGGCAGGTGTCGGACACGCCGCTGCTGTCGGGCAGCAAGTCGGGCATCTACTCGATTGCCTTTCGCGATCACCAACACGGCGTGGTCGTGGGCGGGACGTACGACAAGGTCGACGAGGCGATCGACAACCTCGCCGTGACGAGCGACGGCGGCGCGACCTGGACGCTGGTCAAAGACCACGGACTGTCCGGGTTCCGATCGGTCGTCGCGTTTTATAAGGCCGGCTCGGCCGACCGCGTGATCGCAATCGGGCCGTCAGGTGTGGATGTCTCGACGGACGATGGCCGGACGTGGGCCTCGGTGCCCGCTCTTCTCGGCACGGGATTCGATACGTTCAGTCTTGCGCGGGGCACTGGCGTGGGGTGGGCGTCCGGTTCCCGCGGCCGGATCTCGAAGGTCGCGGTTCAGGTTCGCTGAAATAGCGCTTCGGTGTCTTTGTTGAGCAGAATCACAAGCGAGTAGATCCCGAAGATCGTCCCGATCGGAATCCGCACCAGGCTGATCGCCGAGAGCACAATGCCGAGCGTGCGCGCCCAGCGCCGCATGCCGAGCAGGCCCCAGCCGCAAATCAATTGAGGGATCGCGATCACGATCAGGAAGATCGTGAAGGCGGCGCCGGTCAGGCCGAGCACGGCCACGCCAATCGGGGCGCCTTCGTCATGCGACGCGCCGACGATGCCGGCGAGCGCCCCGAAGAGCACCGAAGAGAACAGGGCGCCCATCAGGCCGAGCGCGCCAAAAACGAGAAACAAAATGGCGACGACCTTGACGTGCGTTGCCAACGGCGCCTCCCGCGGCTACTTGTCGTCCTTTTCCTCGTCGGCCGCCCTCGACGCCGGATCGTCGAACTCTGGCATCGGCTCCGGGACGTCGTTCGGGTCGTCGTAGAGGCCGTCCATCCGGCCTGAGAAGCGTTCCTTGATCGGCCCCTTGGGCCCGCGTTCCTTGTTCTCCCAACGCTTCTCGCTCGAGGTGCTCTTCTTTTTGGGCGGACCGAAGTTGCGCCCCGGGATCGGGGCGTCGCCGCGAGGCGGACCGCCGGGCCGTGGCGGGCCGAACCCGCCGCCCCCGCCGGCTCCGCCGAAGCCCCCGCTCGGCCGGAAGCTCCCAGGGCCGCCGCTCGGGCGGAACCCGCCGCCGGCCGGCCGTTCCTCGCGCGGACGGGCCTCGCTCACTGACAACGAGCGGCCCATGAACGGCTGCTGGTTGAACTTGGAGATGGCCTGCTCGGCCATGCCGCGGTCGATGTATTCCACGAATGCGAAGCCGCGCGGGCGGCCCGTTTCGCGGTCTACCGGAATGACAATTTGGGAAGGGGCGCCGACCGCGGTGAAATGCGAACGCAAATCCGCTTCGGTGGCCCCGTAGGGCATATTGCCGACGAACAACCGTACAGCCAAGACTACTGTCCTCGCGTCAGAAACAGGGGAGATGTGGGTTGAGGGGGTGAAGGCTCACGCGGCGTCACTGGGGTCAGTGCCACACGGGTTCATTGAAAAAGATGCAGAGAGACAAATACGTCGCTAGCGGTGTGCGTGAAACTGCCCGCAGGATAGCACGGGCGCCCGCGCAAGGCAAAGGGGCACCGTGGCCCCGTGCCGAGCAGGCGTAGTAACATGGCTAGCTTGGCCCCTCGGCCGAATAGCGCGCCGTAGCGTCATGTCCGAACTCAACCTCCCTCCCGTCGTCCGGCCGAATGCCTCGATCGTCGTCCGGGGCGCGCGCACGCACAATCTCAAGGGCGTGGACCTGACGCTGCCGCACCGGCGGCTCATCGTGTTCACGGGCGTCAGCGGGTCCGGCAAGTCATCGCTGGCGTTCGACACGATCTACGCCGAGGGGCAGCGCCGCTACGTCGAGTCGCTGTCCGCTTACGCCCGCCAGTTTCTCGAACGGATGGAAAAGCCCGACGTCGATGGCATCGACGGCATCTCGCCGGCCATCGCGATTCGACAGAAGAACAGCATTCGCAATCCGCGTTCGACCGTCGGGACGACGACGGAAATTCACGATTACCTCCGGCTGCTCTGGGCCCGCGTGGGCCGGACGATGTGCCGGCAATGCGGCAAGCTTGTCGAGCGGGAATCGCCAGACGTCGTGGCGACCGAAATGCTCCGGCTGCCGGCCGACGCCCGGCTTCTGATTGGCTTTGACGCGCCCATCGTCTCCGCTCCCGTGCTGATCGCCGCCGAGGCCGACGCAGACGCGGAGGTGAGGGAGGGCGCCGGCGACGAGCTGCCGCTCGAGTCAGGCAACGGCGGTAGCGGCCGCAACGGGCACGGAGGTCCGCCCATCGAGGATCCGGTGATCGCGACGCTGAACGCGCTGCGGAAGCGCGGGTTCGGGCGCGTGTTGATCGACGGCGCTGTCGTGTCGATCGAGGACGCGTCGGCCAAGACCGATCGACTGCGTGGCGCGCCATCGCTGCCGGTCGTCGTGGATCGTCTGCGGGTGGCGTCGGATGTGAGGTCTCGGCTCACCGATTCCATCGAGACGGCCTTCCGTGAGGGCGACGGCGCGGCGTGGGGGATCGAGGTGGACGCCGCCGGTACGCCAACGGCGACGCACCGGTTCAGCGAGCGCTTCGAGTGCCGGACCTGCGGCATCCCGTACGAGGTGCCGCAACCGCGGCTGTTCTCGTTCAACAATCCGTTCGGCGCATGCCCGACCTGCCACGGGTTCGGCAACATCATCGAGCTCGATCTCGCGCTCGTCGTCCCCGATCAGACCAAGTCCATCAATGTGGGCGCGATTGAGCCGTGGACGAAGCCGCACTATCGCAGCTGCCTCGTGCAGCTCAAGCGCGTGGCGAAATCCGGCACCGTGCGGCTCGATGTGCCCTGGCGAGACTTGACCGACGCCGAGCGCCACTTCGTCGTGGAAGGCGAGGGCGAGTACGAAGGGATCAAGGGTTTTTTCCGACGTCTCGAACGCAAGAAATACAAGGTCCACGTCCGCGTGTTCCTCAGCCGATATCGCGGGTATCTGACGTGCACCGATTGCGGTGGCACGCGTCTTCGCCGCGAAGCGCGCGACGTGCGCGTGGGCGATCGGACGATCGACGCGGCCTGCGCGCTCACGGTGAAGGACGCGGCGGCGTTCTTCCACAACCTCCAGCTGTCCGAGAAAGACGCGACGATCGCGGGCAAGATTCTTCACGAAATCCAGCGGCGGCTCGGCTTCCTGACTGACGTCGGGCTCGACTACCTCACGCTCGATCGACTGTCATCCACCTTGTCCGGCGGCGAGTCGCAGCGTATCAATCTTGCGACGTCGCTCGGATCGGCGCTCGTCGACACGCTCTACGTGCTCGACGAGCCGTCGATTGGCCTGCATCCGCGCGACAACGAGCGGCTGATTGCGATCCTCAAGCAGCTCCGCGATCAAGGCAACACCGTGATCGTCGTCGAACACGACGCGGACATGATTCGGGTCGCCGACGAAGTCGTCGACCTGGGGCTGGGCGCCGGTGAGCAGGGCGGCCGCATCATCTATTCGGGATCGGTCGCCGGGCTGCTCGAAGATCCGCGATCGCTCACGGCCAAGTACCTGCGCGACGACCTGGCGATTCCCGTGCCGGCCGTGCGCCGCCGGCCGGGCATCCAGAAGCTCCGCGTGCTCGGGGTGACCGAGCACAATCTCAAGAACGTGGACATCGAGATTCCGCTCGGCATCCTGACCGGCATCACGGGCGTCAGCGGATCCGGCAAGTCCACGCTCGTCCACGACGTGATCTACGCGGCCGTCAAGCGCGCCAAGGGCGACTGGGATCGTCGCGTAGGCGCGCATCGCAAGCTCGAGGGCGCGGAGTTCATCACCGACGCGGTGCTCGTCGATCAGCAGCCGATCGGCCGTACGCCGCGATCGAATCCGGTCACGTACCTCAAAGCGTTCGATCCGATTCGCGAGCTGTTCGCGTCCACCAAGGACGCGCGGGCGCGCGGCCTGACGGCGAGTCACTTCTCCTTCAACGTGCCTGGCGGACGCTGCGAGGCCTGCGAGGGCGAGGGCGTCGTTCGCGTCGAGATGCAGTTTCTGGCCGACGTCTTCGTGCCGTGCGACCAGTGCGACGGCATGCGGTTCCGCCCGCAGGTGCTCGAAGTGCGCTACAAGGGCCGCAACATCGATCAGGTACTGGATCTCACGGTCCGGGAAGCTCTCGGATTCTTCGCGGGATCGCCAAAGGTCGTGCGGCGCCTGCAGGTCCTCGACGAGATCGGCCTCGGGTATCTCCGTCTGGGCCAGCCCGCGACGACGCTCTCGGGAGGCGAGGCCCAGCGGATCAAGATCGCGTCGCACCTGGGCGCGCTCGGCGGCGAGCGCATGCTGTACGTGCTCGACGAGCCGACGACAGGGCTCCACTTCGACGATATCGTGAAGCTCATCGCGGCCTTCAAGAAGCTCCTGCTGGCCGGCCACAGTCTGATCGTCATCGAGCACAACCTCGACGTGCTGAAAACGGCGGACTGGATCATCGATCTTGGTCCCGAAGGCGGCGAGGCAGGCGGGGAAGTGGTGGCCGTCGGCACGCCCGAGCACGTCGCGACCGTCGAGGCGTCCTACACCGGGCAGCATCTGCGCCGCGCGCTCGCGGCAGGCCGCGAGCACGCGTTCACGGACAGCTGAGCATCGGCGATCGCAAACGCATCGACGATCGAGCGACGCATCGGACATCGATGAACGCATCGACCATCGAAATCGCATCGGCGATCGACGCAACGCCTTGAAGGTCCCGAACGAAACGTCTCACTGCTCGGCAAATCTCGATGAACTGGTCGATGCGTTCGCCGATAATTGATGCCCTCACCGATGATCGATGAATTTGCGATCACCGATTACCGATCGCCTATCGCCGATGTCACCCCCTTTGCCTCGCTCGTTCTACGCTCGGCCGACCCTCGAAGTCCTCGAGGATCTGATCGGCAAGGTCCTCGTCCACGATCTTCGTGGCCGCCGCACTTCAGGCGTGATTGTCGAGGCGGAGGCCTACATTGGTGAGGACGATCCGGCCTGTCATGCGGCGCCGGGCCTGACAAAGCGAAACGCGCCGCTCTACGGCGAGCCCGGCCATGCGTACGTCTACCTCAACTATGGGATGCACTACCTGGTGAATGCCGTGACCGAAGCGGAGGGATCACCGGCGGCGGTGCTCATTCGCGCGCTCGCACCGTGTGACGGGGAGTCGCTGATGCGCCGGCGCCGCGCCCGCTTGGGCTCGCGAACGGCGGCGTCGTTCAAGACCGCGGAGTTGTGCCGCGGCCCGGGAAATCTGACGGCCGCGCTTGGCATCGACCTGGCTCAGAATCAGCTGGATCTGACGAAACGGCCGCTGGCGATCGAGGATCGCGGGATTCGTCCGCCGGCGCTCGCCTGGTCGACGCGAATCGGGATTCGCGTCGGCGTCGAACGGCGGTGGCGTTGCAGTTGGGCCGGCCATCCGAGCGTATCGGGACCGCGCCTCGCGCTGACGTCGGCGGACTAACGTCCTTCGGCGCCGGCTTTCTCGACCGGTACGTCCACGGTCATCGGCCGCCGGCCGCGAAGGATGTCGAACTTCAAAGTGCTGCCGATCTTCGCGTCGAGAATCAGGCGCTGCAGCTGGTTGGCGTCCGAGATCTCCTGGCCGTTGACCTTCGTCACGATGTCCTCGAGCTGCAGGCCCGAGCGGTACGCCGACGAGTTCCGGTACATGTTGTAGATCAACACGCCCTTCAGCCGGCCGAATCCCGCGGCCTCGGCCCGGTTGGGATCCACGTTGCGTACGTCGGTCAGGCCGACCGTTCCCCGCGCGACCTCGTGGTTCTGAATCAGCTCGTTCATCACCTGACGCGCGAGGTTCGACGGGATCGCGAACCCGATGCCCTGATAGCCGCCGGTTTCGCTGTAGATCATCGTGTTGATGCCGATCAGCTCGCCCTTTTCGTTGATCAGCGCGCCGCCAGAGTTGCCCGGGTTGATCGCCGCGTCGGTCTGGATCATGTCCGTGTATCTTGCGAGCTGCGGATCGTGACGGTTGACCGCGGAGACGATGCCGAGCGTGACCGTCTGGCTGAACGCGAACGGATTGCCGATGGCAAGCACCCACTGCGCGACGCGCAGCTTGTTCGAGTCGGCCCACGGCAGCGGGACAAGATTTTGCGCCTCGACCTTCACCACGGCCAGGTCTGAGACGACGTCGATACCGACGAGCTTGGCTGGCAGCTCGCGATTGTCCGGAAGCGTGACTTTGATCGCGCGGCCGTCGCTGCCGACGACGTGGCTATTCGTCAGAATGTAGCCGTCGGGCGAGACGATGACGCCCGACCCGAGGCTGGTTTCTGCGCGGACGGGGTCGGCGCCATAGAAACGCTGAAAAAACGGATCGGTCCGGACGTACTGCGTCGACGAGATGTTGACTGACGCCTGAATCGCCCGCTCCGCGACGTCCGAGAGCTCGGGCAGCGCGCTCGCGGCCACGGCCGCGACGCCGCGTGACTGCTGGGGCGGTTGTGGTGGCGCCTGAAGGCTCGTGGCCGCTGCCAGGTCGGACGTGGCAGGCGGGGTACGTCCGGAGATAACCAGGCCGACGACGAAGCCGGTGACGAGCAGCGAGAAGGCCAGCAGGGCACGTTTCATTGGCGGCGTGACGCTATTCGACGACCACGCGACGGGGACCCGGCGTGCCGCTCTTCGGCACGGTGACCGTCAGGACGCCGTCCGCGAGGTCGGCGGCGATCGCATCACTGCGGACCGGATGGGCAAACCGGAACGATCGGGAGAACTGTCCCTGGCCGCGCTCGAGCTGCTGGTACCGCTCCGGGCAGCAGCCGTGTCCGGGCCGTTGGCCGCGAACCGTGAGGGTGCTTTCGTCGAAGTCGAGGTGAACCTGATCCCGCGTCATGCCAGGCAGTTCGATCGTGAGGTACATAGCGATCGTCGCGTTCGGCGAGATCCACGGCGGGCACCCAGCCGGGGGTGGCGCGTCCGAACAGGCTCTCGAGTCGCTCCTGCATGGTGAGCAGGTCGCGCATCGGATCCCAAGGCATACCCTCGATACTAACGGCTTTGCGGCCGCGAGCAAAGTGTGACGAAAAATGTGCGTCCGGAGCCCGTGCCGGGGCGCCCGGCGCGACCGGCCTCGAGGGCGGTGCTAGAATAAAGAGTTCTCGTCGCGTCAGGGACGCACTTCTATGTCATCGATTCCGGCTACGCGCATTCGCAAGGGCATGCTCATCAAACTGGACGCCGATCTCTATCGCGTCCTCGACTTGCACCACATCACGCCCGGCAACAAGCGCGGCCACGTCCAAACGCGGCTCCGCGACATTCGGAATGGACGGCTGACCGATCACAAATTCCGGTCGGAAGACGACGTCGAGCGCGCGTCGCTGCAGGAGCACGAGATGCAGTTTCTGTATCGCGAGGGCGACATGTTCCATTTCATGAACACCGCGACATACGAGCAACTGCAGCTCTCGCGCGAGGCCCTCGGAGACAGCGCGATGTACCTGCTCCCCGAGGCGCTCATCAACGTCGAGTTCTACGAAGAGGAAGCGGTGGGCATCCACCTGCCGTCGACGGTCGATTTGAAAGTGTCGGACACGGTGCCGGGTATCAAGGGCGCCACGGCGGCCGCCCAGGTCAAGCCGGCCACGCTCGAGACCGGGCTCGTCGTCACGGTCCCGGCGTTCGTCAACTCCGGCGACGTCGTGCGGATCAACACGGAGACCGGCGACTACCTTTCGCGCGCCTGACGAGGGCCGCGCGGCCAGTGTATGGAGCATCACGTCACCCCGAAGCCCGGTTGGCTCGAAGTCATCACGGGCAGCATGTTCAGCGGCAAGAGCGAGGAGCTGATCCGGCGGCTTCGCCGGGCGCAAATCGCCCGGCAGCACGTGCAGATCTTCAAGCCCGCGATTGACGACCGCTTCAGCCAGGACGAGATCGTCTCGCACAGCGAGATGAAGATTCCGTCGACCAACGTCTCGACCGCGGCCGAGCTCCTGGCGAAGGTGCGGCCGGAGACCGAGGTCGTGGGCGTCGACGAGGGACAGTTCTTCGACGCCGAGCTGCCGTCCGTTCTCTCGAAGCTCGCCGATTCCGGGAAGCGCGTGATCGTCGCCGGGCTCGACACCGACTACCTCGGCAAGCCGTTCGAACCGATGCCCCAGCTGCTCGCCATCGCGGAGTACATCACCAAGACGCTGGCGATCTGCATGGTCTGCGGCGGTCCGGCCAACCACACGCAGCGGCTGGTGGCGTCGAAGGAGCGTGTGCTCGTCGGCGCGTCGGGCACCTACGAGGCCAGGTGTCGCCATTGTTTCGATCCAAAACTCGCGACATCCGCGATCGGCGACCTGTAATCGGCGATCGAAAACCGATCGATCATCGATTAGCGCATGGATCGTCGATGAACGCATCGGTCATCGATCACGCAACGTCGCTGGTGACGTTGCGTTGGCGATCGAATCAACTCGGCCGGGGGAAAAACGTGACACCGCTTTACGATGCCCGATGAGATCGACGATTCGTTCGCCGATGCGTTATCGATGATCAATGCGATGGTCGATCATCGATGCGCTCACCGATGATCGATGGGTTTTCGATCGCCAATCACCGATTGCCGATCACCGATTGAATGATTTGCTGCACCAGTCCTGGTTGGCCGACGGCAACGGGGTCGCCGAGCCAGTCGGGGGGCGTGAGCCAGACGAACGCGAGGATGACGACGACCCACGCGTCGTAAGCGAGTGTCGCCCGCTCGTCGGTCCAGTAGAACGCGCGCACCAGGAGCCCGGTGACGCCACGAGGCCGCGGTTGGGGCCGGCCGTTGAGCTCGAGATAGGTGTAGTAGATGCGGTCCACGACTGTCGCGATTGAGAGCACGCCGATCACCCACATCACGGCGGCCATCCGGTTCGTGAACGCGCCGATCATGAAGAGCACGATGCGCTCGGGCCGCTCCATGAACCCGACCTTGCACCGGGGCAGCAGCGATTCAGCGCGCGCCCGGGTGTAGCTCGTCATCGTCGCGAACACCATCGCGATCGAGGTGATGAGCACGTAGTCCGTGCGGCCGAGCGACGAATACAGGCAGATCAGACCCACCGACAGGGCGAGATCGGAGAAGCGATCGATCACCGAGTCCCAGAAACCGCCGAACTTGCTGGTCTTGCCGGTTTCGGTCGCGACCTTGCCGTCGATGAAATCGAAGATGTTGGCGACGACCATGATGACGCCGGCCGAGAGAAAGCTGCCCGTCGCCAGCGCCCAGCCGGCCGCGATGTTGATGAGGACGCCGGTGAACGTGAGAAGATTTGGATGAATCCTGAGGCGGACGCAGGCGGCGATGATAAGCCGCAGCGGGTAGTTGAACGCTGCGCCGATGGCGCCCGTGAATGTCACTGGATGGGTGTCTGCTGGCCGGAAAAAAACTCGCTCGAATCGTAGCCCATGGCCATTCATGATCTCAAGGGCCAGATCGCCCGGCTGCCTGAGCAGCCGGGCGTCTACCTGTTCCTGTCGGACACGGGTGAGACCCTGTATGTCGGCAAAGCGCGGGTCCTGCGCGATCGCGTACGCAGCTACCTGGGTGCCGCGGGCACCAGTCCTCGCCACGACGCGCTCCTGCGCGATTCCGCGTCGCTCGAGGTCACCGTCACCGACTCGGTCGTCGAGGCGCTCGCCCTCGAAAACCGCCTGATCAAGCAGCGCAATCCTCGGTACAACATTCTGCTTCGGGACGACAAGACGTACCCGTACCTGGAGCTGACGGTCACCGAACGTGCGCCCCGGCTGCTCGTCGCGCGCCGGGTCGAGCGCAACGGCAACGTCTTTGCCGGCCCGTTCATGCCCGCCGCGGTCGCGCGGCGGACGATGAGCCTGGCGCACCGATTGTTCGGGATCCGGTCGTGCAACGAGGTGATCGACGGCAAACGCGACCGCCCGTGCCTCGAGTACGACATCAAGCGCTGCCTGGCGCCGTGTGTGGACACAATCTGCACGATCGAAGAGTACCCGTCGAGCCGTCGAGCAGGCGCGCCTGCTGGTCGAGGGCCGTCAGGACGAGCTCGTGAGCAACCTGCGCGACGAGATGCAGGACGCCGCGGCCGGCGAGCGATTCGAACGCGCCGCCCATCTGCGCGACGCCGTGCGTACCATCGAAACCGTGCGCGATCGGCGGAACAAGATGGAAACGATCGCGCAGGGCGACCGCGACGCCTTCGGACTGAAGACCGGCTCGCGCGGCGCGGTGGTGCTCGTCTTCCAGGTGCGGCGCGGGCGCGTGATCGATCGACTCGAGCTGGTCTCGGATTCCTCCGACGGGTCGACCGAGGTGGAAGTGCTGACCGCGGCGGTCCAGCAGTTCTACGCCGATCACGCGGCGCCGCCGGAGATTCACCTGCCCGCCGATCTCGACGCCGAGGAGCGCATGGCGCTCGAGTCCTGGCTCGCCGAACGCGCCGGCGCGCGTGTCCAATTCGTCGTCCCCAGGCGCGGCGAGAAGCGCGGCCTGCTCGATCTGGCTACGCGCAACGCGGCGGTTGCGTATCAATCGCATTTTGGCGAGGGCGCGGTCGTCAGCTTCGATGCGCTCGATACCCTGCGCGCAGTGCTCGCGCTGCCGGCGCTGCCACGGCGAATCGAGTGCTTCGACATCTCGACACTCCAAGGCGCGGACACTGTCGCGTCGATGGTCGTCTGCGCGGACGGCCGCATGCGGCCGAGCGAGTATCGCAAGTTCAAGATTCGGGGCGACGCGCGGCCTGGCGCGGTGCCCGCGGCCTTGCCCGACGACTTCGCAGCCATGCACGAGGTGGTCCTTCGCCGGTACAAGCGCGTGCTGGAACGCGGCGGCCCATTTCCCGATCTCGTGCTGATCGACGGGGGCAAGGGGCAGCTGACGGCCGCCTACGGCGCGCTACGCGAGTTGGGCCTCGAGCAGCTCGTCGCTGTCGGTCTCGCGAAGCAGGAGGAGCTGCTGTTCACGCGCGATCGGATCGACGGCATCGCGCTGCCGGGACACTCGCCGGCGCTCCACCTCGTCCAGCGCATCCGCGACGAAGCTCACCGGTTCGCCGTGACGTTCCATCGCCGCTCGCGCACCCAGCGCGACATGCGGTCGGAGCTCGACGAGATTGCCGGCATCGGGGTGCGCCGCCGCAAGCAGCTCCTGACGTCGTTCGGATCGGTTGCCGGCGTGCGGCGTGCCAGTCGCGACGAACTCGCCGCCGTCGTCGGCGCCAAGGCTGCGACAGCCGTGATCAAGCACTTTCAGGGCGCGTGAACCGCCGAACGTACGTGCTACAGTCTTCGCGCGTGCCGTCCCTGTCCGTCGTCCTTCCAGGATTCCTCGTACTCGTGGCGTCGCTGTCGTTTCACGAGGCGGCGCACGCCTGGACGGCCGACCGGCTCGGCGATCCGACGGCGCGCCTGCTCGGGCGGCTGACATTGAACCCGCTGGCACACATCGACTGGATCGGGACCGTGCTGTTTCCGCTGATCGCGATGTTGTCGGGCCTGCCGCTCATTGGCTGGGCGAAGCCCGTCCCGGTGAACGGTCGGAATCTGCGTGCGCCCCGTCGCGACTTCGCGATCGTCGCGCTCGCTGGGCCGGTGAGCAACCTGATCCTCGCGACGATCGCCGCTGCGATTCGCGCGGCGATTCATTCGGGCGGGTCGGACACGCCCGGCGTCGCCGGCATGATTGCCGACACGCTCCTGACCGCGGTGCTGATCAACGTCCTGCTCGCGGTGTTCAATCTCATTCCGGTGCCGCCGCTCGACGGCGGCAACGTCCTGCTTGGCATCCTGCCGGACGGCCCGGCGCGTGTGTACGAACGCATCCGGCCGTATGGATTTCTCATTCTGTACGCGCTGATGCTGTCAGGCGTGCTCTGGACGATCACCGCCCCCATCAGTCGTACGATCCTGGATTGGCTCCTGTGACCACTCGCAAACGTGTCGTGTCCGGCATGCGGCCGACGGGCAAGCTGCACCTCGGCCATCTCGTGGGCGCCCTCGACAACTGGGTGACCCTGCAGCAGACCTACGACTGCTTCTACTTCGTCGCCGACTGGCACGCGCTGACGAGCGACTATGCGTCGACGGGGCACATCGTCGAGTACGCGATCGATAACGTCGCGGACTGGATCGGCGCCGGCCTCGATCCCGAGCGCAGCACGATGTTCGTGCAGTCGCTCGTGCCCGAACACGCGGAGTTGTACCTGCTTCTGCAGATGATCACGCCCATTCCGTGGCTCGAGCGCGTGCCGACTTACAAGGAGCAGATCGAGCAGCTCACCGACAAGGACCTGTCGAACCTCGGGTTCCTCGGCTATCCGCTCCTCCAGACCGCCGACGTCGTCATCTACAACGCGCACTTCGTCCCCGTCGGTGAGGATCAGGTGCCGCACCTCGAGCTCTCTCGCGAGGTCGTCCGGCGATTTCAGAAGCTCTACGGCGACGTCTTCGTCGAGCCGATGCCGCTGCTCACGCCGACGCCGCGACTGCCCGGCCTCGACAACCGGAAGATGAGCAAGAGTTACGGCAACACGATCGATCTGGCGGATACGCCGGAGACCGTCGTCAAGAAGGTCCGACAGATGTACACGGACCCCAAGCGCGTTCGCGCGGACATTCCGGGCACGGTCGAGGGAAACCCGGTCTTCGTTTATCATGACGCGTTCAACCGTCACCGCGCCGAGGTCGACGACCTGAAGGCGCGGTACGAGACCGGCAACGTCGGCGACGTCGAAGTGAAGACGAAGCTCGCGGCCGCGATCAACGCGATGCTCGATCCGATTCGGGAGCGGCGGCAGGCCGCGCTCGCCCGGCCCGGCTACCTGCGCGACGTGCTCGTCGAGGGATCGAAGCGCGCCCAGGTCGTCGCGAGAGAGACGATGGCGCGCGTGCGCGACGCGGTGAAACTGGATTACGGGCGATGAGCGAACCGCAACAACAGGAGTTCGAGTCGATCCTCGAGGACTACCCGGTCCGCCTCCGCAATTTCGAAGGCCCGCTCGATCTGCTGCTGCATCTGATCAAGAAGCACGAGCTTGACATCTACGACATTCCGATCGCGCTCGTGACCCAGCAGTACCTCGACTACCTGGATCTGATGCACGACCTCAATCTCGACGTCGCGGGGGAGTTCCTCGTAATGGCGGCGACGCTGATTCACATCAAGTCGCGCACGTTGCTGCCGCGCCCCGATCCGGCGCAAGGCGAGCCCGAGGAGGATCCGCGCGAGGCGCTGATGCGCCGGTTGCTCGAACACCAGCGGTTCAAGGCCGCCGCCGAACTGCTGCACGAGCGCGAAATCCAGCGCAGCGCGCAGTGGAGCCGCCCGGATCAGCGTGTGACCGATCTGGTCGGCGAGGCGCCCGAGCCCGAGGTCGAAGTCGACCTGTTCAGCCTGATGGCGGCGTTTCGCCAGGTGCTCGATCGCGCGCGGCAGCGGCCGAAGGTCATTCTTCCGGTCGAGCAGATTCCGATCGAGACGCGGATCGAGCAGTTGCTCGCGCGTTTGTCCGAGACGTCCGCGTGCGGTTTCGAACAGCTCTTCGAGGATGTGCAGTCGCGGGGCGGGATAATCGTGACGTTCCTGGCGCTGCTCGAGATGATTCGGTTGAAGCTCGTGCGCGTGTTTCAGCAGGGCGCGTTCGGACCGATTCGCGTGTACAAGCGCGCCAAGGTCGACGGCGCCCCGACGTTCGACGGGATGGTCATGCCCGACGCGCCGGGCGGCGATCCGGTGGAGTGATGAGGCAGATGTCCCATGTCTGAGTTGAAGGCCGTCGTCGAGGCGTTGATTTTCGCGTCGCCCGAGCCGGTGACCGTCAAAACGCTCGTGAAGCTGCTCGACACCGAGCCCCAGGAAGACATCCTGGCGGCGATCGACGAACTCAAGCAGGCGTACGAGCGGCCGGGCGGCCTACAGATGGTCGAAGTCGCGGGCGGCTATCAGATCGTCACGCGGCCCGAGTTGCACGAATGGGTGCGCCGCCTGTTCCACGAGCGAACGACGTCGAAACTCTCGGTCGCCTCGCTCGAGACGCTCGCCGTCGTGGCGTACAAGCAGCCGATCACGGGGCCAGAGATCGCGGAGATCCGCGGCGTCAATACCGCCGGCGTCCTCGGGACGCTCATCGAACGCAAGCTGGTGAAGATCGTCGGCCGCAAGCAGGTGGTCGGGCGGCCGTTCCTCTACGGCACGACGCGCGAATTCCTGACACGCTTCGGCCTGAACGATCTCTCCGACCTGCCGAAAGTCGAAGACATGTCGGAGCTGCTGGGCTTCGACCTGCCGGCGTCCGTCGCCGAACCCGCGCCGCAAAGCCCGCTGCCGTTCGAAACACCCGATGGAGAGGCGATCCACTGACATCGGCGAACGGCGATCGATGATCGGCGATCGAAGAGCCATAGATTGTCGATGAACGCATCGATCCCTCGATGAAGGCATCGATCATCGTTGAACGCATCGCCCCTTAAATAGCGCGTCTGCTGTCGATACGCTCGTGGATCGTCGATGCGATAACGATGATCGATGCGATGGCCGATCGCCGATGCCCTCACCGATCATCGATGGCTTTTCGATCGCCGATTACCGATTATCATTCACCGATGCCTCCCGTTCGCCTGAACAAGTTGCTGTCGCAGTCGGGTATCGCGTCGCGGCGCGCGGCGGATGAGCTGATGCGACAGGGCCGGGTCGAAGTGAACGGCCACGTCGTTACCGAGCTCGGCACCAAGGCCGACATCGAACACGACGATGTGCGTGTGGATGGCCGGCGATTGAAGCGTCCGGGCGTGCGCCGGCATCTGCTGATGTACAAGCCGCGCGGCGTCGTGAGCACGCGGTCTGACCCGCAGCGGCGCACGACCGTGATCGAGTTGCTCGCGCGCGCGGGCATTGCTGGCTACTTCTATCCCGTCGGACGGCTCGACACCGACTCGGAAGGCCTGCTCCTGCTGACCAATGACGGCGACTTCGCTGAGCGCGTGATGCATCCGCGCTACGAGCTCGACCGCACCTACGAAGCGCAGGTCGCCGGCGTGCCCGACGAGCATGACCTCGAGCGGCTGCGGCGCGGCGTGGACATCGACGGCCGGCGGACGCTGCCGGCCCGCGTGCGGCGGCTGCGCACCGTCGAGTCGAGGGGCGCGTCGCACGGCGTGATCGAACTCACGCTGCGCGAGGGCCGCAATCGCCAGGTCCGATTCATGTGCGACGCGATCGGGCATCCCGTCGATCGGCTGAAGCGCACGAAGATTGGACCGATTGCGGACTCGTCGCTCGGCCCGGGGGACATCCGCGATCTGACGGCCGCCGAGATCCGCGCGCTCACGACCCCGCGCGAAGGGGCTGGTCGGCCTGCGCCGCGTCAAGCATCTGCTTCCAGAACTTCACCAGCCGCCAGGCCTCGCCGGCCGGGACCTCGTCGCTCACGGCCGCGTGAGTGAGCAGCGGCGTCAGCAGCCAGCTGACGGCCGCGTTGCCCTGGCCACCGAGATACGCCGCCGCGAGCGGCGTCTCTGATGACGGGATGATGTTGTCGGCGATCCCGTGCAGCAGAAACACGGGAGCCATCGCCGCCGCCGATCGATCGGGCGAGAGCGCCGGGTCGCCGCCGAGCGACTCGACGAGCGGCAGCAGCGCCGCGCCGAGCGCGTCGACGCGCTGATCGTTGATCCACTGCATGAACGTGCGCGCCGGATCCGCCAGCCCGGCGCTCTCCGAGCGAGCCTCGCTGAAGAGCGACGTCGCGCGGGCGCGCTCCGCGGCGTCGAGACTCGAGGCCTCGAGGTACGTCGTGACGGCGTGGCGCAGCGGTTCGACCTGATCGGGCGGGACCAGCCGATCGATTGCCGTGAGCAGCATGACCACCAGGCCGTACGCTTCCGGTGATCGCACGCTGCCGTCAGGGAGCCGTCCCGTGCACAGATACGTCAGCACTCGCGGCAGGTCGGCGTGGCCACCGAGCGAGACGACCATCTGCAGTTTCTGCGCGAGCGAGGGGCGGCCCGCGGCGACGAGCGAGAGACCGCCGGCGAACGACACGCCGACGAGCCCGACGCGCCCACTCGGCGCAAGCGCGGGATCGCCGGCGACCTGGAGCGTCGCGTCCTCGATTACGTCAGTCGATCGCGACGTGATGCGGAAGGCTCGCAAGTCAGGCAGCGGTACGCTCACGACGTTCATCCCCGTCGCCGCAAGCCGCCGGGAAAACGCCATCAGGCGCGGCTCGTCGATGCCGCCGGGATGAATGCCGGGGAACACGACGAGCGTGCGATCGGCGTGTGAGCTGGGCGCGTACACACGCGCAGAGACGAGGCCGGATCGCGTGGATACCTGCACGTCGCGTGTCACGACATCGAGCACGCGTGCGGGAAGCAGGTGCCGGATCCAGCTCGACGACCCGGAGACGTCGAGCACGAACGCGGCGCTCGAGAGGTAGGGCGCGGCCAGCCACCCGGCCACGGCTGCCACGGCCAGCACCGCGACCCACGTCCGGAGGCGATCGCGCACGCCGCATCATAAAGGCGATCAAGAATGTGGGGATGTCCGACCGTCCTCTTACCATCGCCATCGACGGCCCGTCAGGGGCGGGGAAGGGGACCGTCGCGCGGACCCTGGCCGAGCGGCTGGGCTATCGCTACGTCGATACAGGCGCGATGTACCGGGCTGTCGCCTGGAAGGCGCGGCTCGATGGCTTCGATCTCAAGAACGCCGACGCTGTCGCGGACATCGCGCGCCGGGCCGAGATCGCCGTGGATCGGCTCGTGACGATCGACGGCCATGACGTGACCCGCGCGATCCGGACGCCCGAGATCGATGCGGCCGCGGCCGTGGTTGCGCGTCATCCCGCGGTCCGGGCCGCGCTCGTCGAGCGTCAGCGCGAGTTTGGCGACTCCGGCGGCATCGTGATGGAAGGCCGCGACATCGGCACCGTGGTCTTCCCGCGGGCTGACGTGAAGTTGTTTCTCGACGCCGCGCCCGACGAGCGCGCGCGACGCCGCGCCGGCGATCCCGCGCACACGTCAGGCACCGAACGGCGCGACGTGCACGGCGTCGCCCAGGCACTCGAAGCGCGCGATCTTTCAGATCGCACCCGCACCGCGTCACCGCTCATCGTCGCGGACGATGCGGTGTACATCGACACCACGGGCGTGTCGGCCGAGCAAGTGGTGGAACGCGTGCTGACGATCGTCCAGAACGTCCTGCGCAAAACGCGACGCTGACGCCGCACTATTCGTTCTCGTCGTCTTCGTCGTCGAGGGGCTCGTGTTCGGCGTGCGGCCAGTCGTCCGAGGAGGCCGGATCGAGTTCCCAGCGATGTTTGTCGCGCTTGGTGATCTCGTCGCCGCCCTCGAGTTCCTGGCCCTGCCGGTAGTTCACCCCGAGCGCTTTGCCGATGTCATCGACGCAATCCTGCCCGGGCGTGGGGTTGTCGCCGCCCGGAGCTTCGTCGCCGACGGCGTAGGCGTCTTCCCACTTGGCGTCGATGTCGCCGCCGGCAAGCGCCGGGCTGGTTTCGGTGTGTTGTTTGAGGTTCGCGCGAAGTTCGTCGTGGCCGGTTCGGGCGGACGCAAGGAGCCGGTCGTCGCGCAGTGCGTTCTCCGGCGTGAAGCGTTCGGCGTCCGGCAGGGTCTTCCGCTGCCGGCCGAGTGTCACCGGCGCGGCGGCAGCGTGCGCCGGGCGGACGGTGCGCGGGCGCCTGGTTGCAGTCGCGGGTTTCGGGGCCGGGGTGGCGATGACCTTGGCTTTGGCCCTGGCAGGTGCGGACTTCACCTTCCTGGCGGCCTTCTTGGTCCCTGGACGAGCCGTGACGCGCCCTCGTCGGTGGGGAGCCGGTTTGCGGCGGGCGCGGGCCGCGCGCGCGGGCTTACGAGCGGGGCGCGGCCGTTTGGCGGCTTTCGCCGACTGTCGTGTGGTCCGTGACTTCTTCGCTGCCTTGCCCTTCGTTCGCTTACGTGCCGCCATCGGTGCCTCCGTCAGACCCGGTTGACCTCGATTCCCTAAGTACCGGATAATTAAATGCTTATCGCAATCTCTGCGAAGCTATCCTACAGCCGGCCGGAGCTGAGATCCGGCACCAACGTCCGCGTTGGGGAGGACCCGGAGCGCAATGGGCAATTCTGACTCGTCAAAGCGATCGCAATCCAATCAAGGAGGTGTGAAGACCCTCGCTGGCTTCTCGACATTCTCCTCGACTCAACAAGAAGAGATGGACCCGCAGGAGTACGCACGCCTGCTGGACTTTTACGATAACAGCTTCCGCAACATCGCGGAAGGCGAAGTCGTGAAAGGTACCGTCGTCAAAGTCACGCCGACTGAAGTCATCGTCGACGTCGGCTTCAAGTCCGAAGGCATCATTCCGATCGAAGAATTCGTGGACGAGACCGGCCAGGTCTCCGCGCAGCCGGGAGACACGGTCGACGTGCTCCTCGAGCGCACGGAAGACCGCGAGGGCTACGTCGTGCTCTCGCGTGAGAAGGCCGAGAAGATGAAGATCTGGGACGAGGTCGAGAAGGCCTACCAGGAACACAAGGTCGTCATCGGCCGCGTCATCGAGCGGATCAAGGGCGGACTCGCCGTCGACATCGGCGTGCGCGCGTTCCTGCCCGGCTCGCAGATCGACGTCCGTCCCGTGCGCAACCTCGACGCCCTCAAGGGCCAGGAACTGCGCATGCGCGTCATCAAGGTCAACAAGAAGCGCGGCAATATCGTGCTCTCGCGCAAAGTGCTCCTCGAGGAGGAGAACGCCGAGAAGAAGAAGACCACGCTCGACACGCTGGCCGACGGCAAGACGCTGCGCGGCACGGTCAAGAATCTCACCGACTACGGCGCGTTCATCGACCTCGGCGGCATCGACGGCCTGCTCCACATCACGGACATGAGCTGGGGCCGCGTCACGCATCCGTCGGAAGTGGTGCGCGTCGGCGACGAGATCGACGTCATCGTGCTCAAGTACGACCCGGCGACCGAGCGCGTCTCGCTCGGCCACAAGCAGCTCGTGCCGGATCCCTGGAGCAACGTCATCGAACGGTACCCGGTCGGCATTCGCGTGACCGGTAAAGTCGTGAGCCTCACCGATTACGGCGCGTTCACGGAGCTCGAGCCGGGCGTCGAAGGTCTGATCCACGTCTCGGAGATGTCGTGGAGCAAGCGCGTCAAGCACCCGTCGAAGATCCTCAACGTGGGCGACTCGGTGGAAGCGATGGTGCTCGGCGTCGACCCTGGCGCGCGCCGCATTTCGCTCGGCCTGAAGCAGGTCGAGACGAATCCGTGGCATGAGCTCGCCGGCAAGTATCCGGTCGGCACGACGATCACGGGCAAGGTGCGCAATCTCACCGAGTTCGGCGCGTTCGTCGAAGTCGAAGACGGGATCGACGGCCTGATCCACATCTCGGACATGTCGTGGAGCAAGATCAAGCATCCGTCCGAGGTGCTGAAGAAGGGCGACACGGTCGAGGCGCAGGTGCTCAGCATCGACGCCGAAAACCAGCGGTTGTCGCTCGGTCTCAAGCAACTGCAGACCGGTATCTGGAAGGAGTTCTTCGAGAAGCATCACGTCGGCGATGTGGTCGAAGGCAAAGTCGTGCGGCTGACCAACTTCGGAGCGTTCGTCGAACTGGCGGACGGCATCGAGGGGCTCATCCACGTGTCCGAGTTCGACTCCGCGTCGGGCGGCGAAAAGCTCGAGTTGCGCGCCGGCGAGAATTACCAGATGAAAATCATTCGTCTGGTGCCCGACGAGCGCAAGATCGGGCTCAGCATTCGTGCGCTGAAGGACGAAGAGTTCCGCGCGGACTGGGAAGCGTACACGGAGACCACCGGTCGTCCTGAAGTGACGCTCGGGGATCACTTCAAGCACCTGAAATAGGCGTAAGGGTTGAAGGCTTAGGCAAACCCAAGCCTCGAGCCTTAAGCCCTAAGCCAGCCGTCTATGACCAAAGCCGAACTCGTCGAAGAAGTCTCTCGCGTCTCGGACCTCACGAAGAAGCACTCGGAGGTCATCGTGGACACGGTGTTCAAGAGCATCGTGGACGCGTTGCATCGGGGCGAGAAGATCGAGCTTCGCGGGTTCGGCAGTTTTCGTTTGCGCCGGCGCGAGCCGCGCAAGGGCCGCAATCCCAAGACCGGCGACAAGGTCGACGTGCCGCCGAAGAAGGTGCCCTACTTCAAGCCCGGCAAAGAGCTCAAGGATCTGATCAACCAGAGCACGGAGCCTTCCTAGCCGCCTGGTGCCATGGAACGGCTGTGGACACCTTGGAGGCTCGCGTACGTCACGGAGGCCAGGTACCGGTGGCGGCCGGCTGTATCTTCTGTGAAGCACTGACGCGCGGCGATGCCGAGCCACTGCTCGTCCATCGCGGTCGCACGGCCTTCGTGCTGCTCAACAAGTTCCCGTACAACAACGGCCATCTGATGGTCGTGCCGAACCGGCACGTCGGGTGGCTGGCCCAGCTCAACGCCGAGGAGCTGTCGGAGTTCATGCAGCTCGCGCAGCAGGCGGAAATCGCCCTCGCGGCCGTGTATCACCCGCACGGCTTCAACATGGGCCTCAATCTCGGGAAGTCTGCGGGCGCGGGCGTGCTCGACCACCTCCACCTGCACGTCGTCCCGCGATGGAACGGCGACACCAATTTCATCTCGGTGGTGGGCGAAACCCGCATTTTGCCCGAGGAGCTGCCGCAGACGGCCGCGCGTCTGCGCGAGGCGTTCAGCGCCGTCGCGCCGGCACGGTAGAATCGACGCCAGTGGATTTCGCCCTCACTTCCGAGCAACAGGCGTACGTCGCGGAGGTCCGGCGGTTCGCCGAGTCCCGGGTCGCCCCGCGCGCGGCCGACATCGACGCGTCGGGCGTGTTTCCGCGCGATCTCGTCGACGAAGCGGCGGCGCTCGGGCTGATGGGCGTGACGATCGCGCGCGAGCACGGCGGCGCGGGGCGCGACTACGTGACCTACGCGCACGCACTCGAGGCCGTGGCGTTCTCGAGCGCGGTTCTTGCGGTCATTCTCAGCGTCAACAACTCGCTTGTGAGCGAGCCGATCCAGGGCGTCGGCACCGAGGCGCAGAAGGATCGCTGGCTGCGGCGGCTCGCGACAGGGCAGTCGATCGGCGCCTTCGCGCTGTCGGAGGCGGATGCCGGCTCGGACGCGGCCAACCAGCAGACGACCGCGCGGTTGGAGGCCAGCGAGTACGTGATCAACGGACGCAAGGTGTGGGTCGCCAATGCCGAAGCCGCGGAGATCGCGATCGTCTTTGCCGCCACCGAACCAGGTCACGGTCGCGGCATCACCGCATTTCTCGTCCCGCTGTCGTCCCCGGGCATCACCCGCACGGCGTCGGATTCGCTGGGCGTGCGCGGATTAGGTTGCATGGATCTCCGGCTCGAGGACGTGCGCGTGGGTTCGGACGCCGTGCTGGGCGAGGTCGGCCGCGGATTCCGGCTCGCGATGCGCGCGCTCGAAGGCGGACGCGTCGCGATCGCCGCGCAGGCGCTCGGCGTCGGACAAGCCGCGCTCGACGAGGCGCTGGCCTACGCGCGGACGCGGCACGCGTTCGGCCAGCCGATCGGCAATTTCCAGGCGATTCAATTTCAGCTCGCGGATCTGGCGACCGATCTCGAGGCCGCGCGGCTCCTGATGTGGCGGGCCGCCGACACGCGCGATCGCGCCCCGCAGGCGGCCGTCGAAGCCGCGATGGCCAAGCTTCAGGCCTCGGAAGCCGCCCACCGCGCCGCCGATCGCGCGATGCAGATCCTCGCGTCCGAAGGCTACCGCCGCGGATCACGCATCGAACGTCTCTTCCGCGACGTCCGCGCAGCGGAAATCTATCAGGGGACGTCCGAAGTGCAGCGGATGATCATCGCCGAGCACGTCACCGATTACCGCTGACCAGCGGCGGCGCGCCCGGGCCGGCCTTTTCGAGCGCCGATTTTATCGAGCCCAGTGTGTCCTCGGCGGCCTTTTTCGCCTGGCTCTCGGCAACGCGCCGTTTCACGGCGCCGCCAAGCCCACCCTTGAGCAAATCGCCGCGTGAGCGGTTGAAATAGATCACGGCCGACGATGCGGCCGCGCCGGGCGTGGTCGTGTCGAGGATCGTCGTGATCGCGAGCGAGCCGTTGTAGTAGTGGCTCGCGTAGATCTGCTTCTGCGCGATCGTGATGCGATCGGGCCGTTGCGGATCCTGCCAGCGCACCATGTGATCGGCGTGCACGACCGGATTGCCCGCGTAGACTTCCTTGGCCCAGTAAATGAAATCGGCGCCTCCTGGCAGCGTCGCACCCGGATAGCGATCCAGATACTGCGCAAGCGGCGGCGCGTACGTCATGATGTTCGGCGAGTTGCGCAGCAGCCCCTGCCACTCTTCCTTCATGCTGACCGGCGTCGACCTGTCGTTGTAGGTGACGAGCGCGGCGTTGCCATTCGTCATGTAGCGTGCGACGTAGTCGACGAGCCGCCGCCGAGCGAGGACATTCACCTGATTGACCGCGTCTGGCGCGTTCCAGTTGATCGTCGATTGAATCTCAGTCATGCCGGCGCCGGCGATCTTGACGTCGCAGTTTCCAGGCTGACACGCGCGAAGGTTGGTCACGTCGTCGTCGGGCAGCGTGAGGGTCGAGACGTCCTCGGCGCGCGGCGGGTGATGGAACTCGCCGAGCTGAAGCGTCACCTGGCCGTCGACGTACGTGACCAGTTGGTGGAAGTAGTCCGCGACGCGCTCCTTGCTCGCGCGAATCCGCACGGCGCCGACCACCATGATCTCGCCGTCGCCGCCCGACGAGCTGCTCGTGGCGATCACCTGTCCGGCGTCGAAAGAGGCGAGATCTCCGGCACTGAAACCGGCGATGTCCTTGAGGTAATGCGTGAGTTCGGTCGACGCCGGTTGCGCGGCGAGCGCGCCCGTCAGCGCGAGCCCGGTGAGAAGGAAAGCGACGTTGCGGATCGACTTCACCCCAGTAACTGCTTGGCAATCGTCTGCAGCTGCAGGTTCGATGTGCCTTCGTAAATCTGACCGATTTTCGCGTCGCGGTAGAGCTTCTCGACCGGGTAGTCCTTGACGAAGCCGTACCCGCCGAACAGATTGACGGCGAGCGACGCGGTGCGCTCGGCGACCTCGGACGCGAACAGTTTTCCCATCGCGGCTTCAGTCAGGAAGGGCTGGCCCAGATCGCGCAGCCGGGCGGCGTTGTAGACGAGCAGGCGCGCGGCTTCGACTTCGGTCGCCGCGCGGGCGAGCTGGAACTGCACGCCCTGGAAATCCGCGATCGACTTGCCGAACTGCTTGCGTTCCTTCGTGTACCGTGTCGAGTGTTCGAGCGCGCCGACGGCGAGCCCCAGCATCTGAGCGCCGATGCCGATGCGTCCCTCGTTGAGCGTTTCGATCGCGACCTTGTAGCCCTTGCCGACCTCGCCGAGCACCGCCGACTTGGGCACGCGGCAGTCCTCGAACATCAGCTCGCAGGTACTCGACGCTCGGATCCCGAGCTTGTCTTCCTTCTTGCCCACGCTGAAGCCCGCCATGCCGCGTTCGACGAGAAACGCCGTGATGCCGCGGTACCCCGCCTCCGGGTTGATCGTCGCGAAGACGATGAAGAGGTTGGCCTCGTTGCCATTCGTGATCCACAACTTGCGGCCGCTGATGACGTAGCTGTCGCCGTCGTCGCGCGCGCGGGTCTGCAGCGCAAACGCGTCGGATCCCGATCCGGCCTCCGACAGGGCGTAGGCGCCGACCGTGTCGGCCGACAGTCGCGGCAGCCAGCGGCTCTTGACGTCCGCCGAGCCCCATTTGAGGATCGCGTTGATGACGAGCGTGTTCTGGACGTCGACGAGCACGCCGACCGACGGATCGACGCGCGACAATTCTTCGACGACGAGCACGGACTGAAAGAACCGGCCGCCCGCGCCGCCGTAGGTCTCAGGGATTTCGACGCCCATGATGCCAAGCTGGAACATCTGGTCAATCAGCGTGCGCGGAATCTTGGCGTGTTCATCCATCTCGCGGACGAGCGGGCGCACCTGGGCTTCGGCGAATTCACGCACACTTGCCCGGAGCAGGCGTTCGTCTTCGCTGAGGGTCGTGAGCGGACTGGCGGGGGCTTCGGCGTGCGAGGTGGTCACGGCCGGAATGGTATCATTGCCGGTAGTCCTGCCGTCCGGTGTGAGGCGCCGCGCCGGGCGCATGGTGAGCCTGTTCATGCGTCACATTCCTTCGTCGCTCGCCCTCGCCGCCGTCCTTCTTGCGGCGCCGGTCTTGTTCGGTCAAACGCCTGCGCCCCCGCCGCAACAACCGACATTTCGCGGCCGGGTCGACACGGTCTCGGTGGACGCCCAGGTCACCGACAAGCAGGGCAGGCCGGTCACCGATCTGACGGCCGACGACTTCGAGATCAAAGAAGCCAACAAGGTGCAGACGATCGACACCTTCAAGCTCGTGAAGATCGACGACAACCCGGACGCGCTGCCGACGCACGAAATTCTGACGCTTGACGCGCAGGAGCGCGAGGCCGCGCGCGAGGACACGCGGTTGATCGTCGTCTTCCTCGACGACTACCACACGCGCCGCGGCAACGGCCTTCGGATCCGCGAGCAGCTCGCGCGATGGATGAGCACGCTGTCCGATCGAGACCTGGTCGCCGTGAGCTATCCACTCACGTCCACGTCGGCGCTGACGTTCACCTATGATCACGACGGGCTCGCGGCGGCGATCAACAAGTTCGAAGGGCGCAAGTACGACTACACGCCGCGGAACGCCTACGAAGAGCAGTACGCGACGTCGCCGCCCGAGATCCTCGAGAAGATGCGCAACGATCTCGTCGTTGCCGCGCTGCGGTCGACGTGCCAGTACCTGGGGTCTTTGCGCGACGGCCGCAAGACGATTCTGTACGTCAGCGAAGGCATGACGGGCACGATCCCGGCAGGCGTCAGCACGCAGGGCAGCTTCGCGGGCGTCGGCAGCAGCACCATGGGGACGTCGTCGCAGCAGAATTTCAGCAGCAACTCGTCGCTCCTTGCCGATCTGATCGACGTCTTTCGCACCGCCGCCCGGAACAACACGAGCATCTACACGCTCGACCCCCGCGGCCTTGCCACCGGAGAGTACGACATCAACGACAACGTCGGCTCCACGCTCGATCGCCAGGTGCTCGGCGAGACGATCGACACGCTTCGGACGATCGCGAACCAGACGAACGGCCGGGCGATCGTCAGCCGCAACGATATCGGACCGGACTTGAAGCAGATGATCCTGGATTCGAGCACGTACTATCTGCTCGGATACGTCTCGTCGCTCGCGGCCCGTGACGGCAAGTTCCACGAGATCCAGGTGCGCGTCAAACGGAAGGATCTCGACGTTCGCGCGCGCAAGGGGTACTGGGCGTACACGGAGGAAGAGGTCGAGAAAGCGATCAGTGTGGCCAAGCCCGCGCCGTCGCGGGACGTGCAGGACGCCCTCGACGCGCTTGCGACCGCCGCCGCGCCGTCCGATCGCCACCCGATTCACGTCTGGATGGGAGCCACGCGGAGCGACGACGCGCACGCGGCCGTGACGCTCGCCTGGGAAGCGGCCACCGACACGCCCGCCGACCCGGCGAGCGCGATCGATCACGTCGCGCTGCTGGTGAATTCTCCGTCGGGCGAAAAGCTGTACGAGGGCAACGTCGTGAAGGACCCCGGCGCGCTGCCGCGCACGGCTGGCACGGTGACGTTCAACACGCCGCCAGGCCGCATCCGATTGCACCTGGCGGTCGAGACGGCAAAGGGCCTCAGGCTCGACGCGGACGATCGCAATTTCGACGTTCCGGATTTCACGGTGCCGGGCCTGCTGATTACCGATCCCGTCGTCCTTCGCGGCCGCACTGCGCGCGACATCCAGCAACTCCGCGCCTCGGCGAGTCCGGTCGCCACCTCCGCGCGTACGTTCTCGCGCATCGAGCGGCTCCTGATCCGCTTCCAGGCGTACGGGCCGGTGGGGCAAACGCCCGTGGTGTCGCTGCGCCTGCTCAATCAGCAGGGTGACAGCATGGCCGCGCTGCCGGCGCCGACGCCCATGGCGGGCGGCGGATTCGAAGCCGACATCGGCCTCGCGCCGCTGCCAGCCGGGGATTTTCTGATCGAGATCACCGCCAAGTCTGGCGCGGACACCGTGCGCAAGCTCCTGGCGATTCGCATCACGAGCTGATCCCCGCCGGGTTCGTGCTAGCATCCGGCCTCATGTTCGCGTCTCTCCTGACTCCTCTGGGCGGCCTGCTCGCCGCGCTCGGTGCTTTCACGACGTACTACGTCACGATGTGGTGGAGCGCGCTCACCAAGGCGACGCCGAGGGAATCGGCCCTCGAGCTGGGGACCGGATTCGTCACCAACTTTCTCGACACGCTCGGCATCGGGTCATTCGCGCCCACGACGAGTATCTACAAGTTCTTCAAGATCGTGCCGGATCGGCTGATTCCTGGCACGCTGAACGTGGGCCACACGATCCCGACCGTCGCCGAGGCGTTCATCTACACGGCCGTGATCGCCGTGGACCCGTGGACGTTGATTTTCATGATCGTGGCGGCCGTCGCCGGCGCCTATCTCGGCTCGGGCATCGTCGCCAGCTGGCCGAAGAAGCGCGTGCAGATCGGGATGGGCTCGGCGCTGCTCGTCGCCGCTGCGCTCTTCATCTACAAGAACCTGCCTTCGCTCACCGGCACGCCGAACCTGCTGTCCGGGTCGGACACCGGAACGCTCGACCTGCAGGGGATGCGCCTCGTCATCGGCATGGTCGGGAACTTCATCCTGGGCGCGCTCATGACGCTCGGCATCGGGATGTACGCGCCGTCGATGATTCTGGTGGGCCTGCTGGGAATGAACGCCAAGTCCGCGTTCCCGATCATGATGGGGTCGTGCGCGTTCCTGATGCCGGTCAGCAGCGCGCGGTTCGTCAAGAAGGACGCGTACGCGCTTCGTCCGGCCATGGCGCTCGCCATCGGCGGCCTGCCGGGCGTGCTCATCGCGGCGTTCATCGTGAAGGACCTGGATCTC
The DNA here is from genome assembly GCA_963704575.1 of uncultured Acidobacteriota bacterium. Taxonomy (GTDB): domain Bacteria; phylum Acidobacteriota; class Vicinamibacteria; order Vicinamibacterales; family SCN-69-37; genus DATEGZ01. The sequence continues at coordinate 614,604 of OY969918.1, forward strand.
GTTTACGTCCGCTGGCTCGTGATCGCTGTCGTCATCCTCGCCGCGACGATGATGCTGCGGTCAGCCGCGAAAAACGAGTAATCAATCGGCGATTCGCATCGATCAGCGATCCGTCTTATCGAGATCCGCCGCGCCGCGGCGGCCCACAGAGATGTAGTCAGCGGTCTGTGTGTTGATCCACGGTCGATGCGTTAATCGACGGATCGATACCACAAACGATCATCGATGCGTTGATCGATGATCGTTGCGATGATCGACGATCGCTGGCTCTTCGACCATCAATCGTCGATTATCGATCGCGGATGCCTAGGCATACATGCCGCGGAGCTGCGTGACGGTGGCCACGCGGCCGATCGCGACGATGTAGGCGGCGGTACGCATGTCCGTCTTGTACTTGATCGACGTCTCGAGCACGTTGTGAAACGACTCGTGCATCTTGCGTTCGAGCCGCTCGTTCACGTCCGCTTCCGTCCAGAAATAACCGTACCGGTCCTGCACCCACTCGAAGTACGACGTGGTCACGCCGCCCGCGTTGGCGAGGATGTCCGGAATCACGAAGACGCCGCGCTCGTGCAGATGCTTGTGCGCCTCGGGCGTCGTCGGGCCGTTCGCGCCCTCGGCGACGATCCGCGCGCGAATCTTCGGCGCGTTGGCGATCGTGATCTGGTTTTCGAGCGCCGCAGGGATGAGCACGTCGACGTCGAGCTCGAACAGCTTATCGGTGGCCAGGGCCTCGGCGTCGGGGAAGCCCGCGACCGTTTTCTTGTCGGCGACCCACGCGATCAGATCGTCGATGTCGAGGCCGCCCTTCTTGTAGACGCCGCCCTTCCAGTCGGTGACGGCGACGATCTTGGCGCCGATCTTCGCGAGCAGGTCCGCCGAGACCGACCCGACGTTGCCGAAGCCCTGCACGGCGACCGTCGCGCCCTTGATGTCGAAGCCGAGGTGCTTCGCGGCCTCGCGCGTCGTGATCATTACGCCGCGGCCCGTCGCTTCGCGGCGGCCGAGCGATCCGCCCATCTCGACCGGCTTGCCCGTCACGACCGACGTCGTCGTGTGGCCGACGTGCATGCTGTAGGTGTCCATGACCCACGCCATGGTCTGCTCGTTGGTGTTGACGTCAGGCGCCGGCACGTCTTTTTCCGGCCCGATCGCGTCGACGATCTCCGCGATATAGCGTCGGGTCAGCGACTCGAGCTCGCGTCGCGACATCTTCGACGGGTCGCACACGACGCCGCCCTTGCCACCGCCGAACGGGATGCCCGCGACCGCGCACTTCCAAGTCATCCAAGCGGCCAGCGCATTGACCTCGTCGAGCGTGACGTCCGGGTGGTACCGGATGCCGCCCTTGGCCGGGCCGAGCGTGATGTTGTATTGCACCCGGTAACCGGTAAAGACCTCGATCTGCCCGTTGTCCATCTGGATGGGGCAGGACACGATGATCTGGCGTTTCGGGTGCGTGAGCATTTTCCAGATGCCCGGATCGAGACCGAGCAGGCGCGCCGCGCCGTCGAATTCCTGAAGCATGGCGCCAAAAGTGCTGTTGTCGTTGGACATGATGGACTCCGGATCCCTGGATGGTTTACCGCACCCGAGGGGCAGCCAGGAAGGCTATCAAATCCCACGCTGCCGTGCATCGCAACCGCCGTAGTCCGGTTTCGGACGCCCCGGGGCCAGGCGGAGGCACCCGCTATAATTGAGGCGCATGAAAACGTCGACGCCGGACGCCGCCCGGGAGCGAGACGCGGCATTCACCACCATTTCCGGCCGCCCAATCGAGCGCCTTTACACCCGTGACGACATCAAGGCGGTCGATTACGAGCGCGATCTCGCCGACCCGGGCGACTTTCCCTACACCCGCGGCATTCACGCAAGCGGCTATCGCGGCAAGCTGTGGACGATGCGCCAGTTCGCGGGGTTCGGGACCCCCGAGGAGACCAACGGCCGCTACAAGCAGTTGCTCGCCGCGGGCGGCACCGGCCTCAGCGTCGCGTTCGATCTGCCGACGCTCATGGGGCGCGACCCGGATCATCCGCTCTCGCTTGGCGAGGTCGGCAAGTGCGGCGTGAACATCACGACACTCGCCGACATGGAGCGCCTGTTCGACGGCATCCAGCTTGGCGACATCACGACGTCGATGACGATCAACTCGCCGGCGCCGATGATTCTCGCGATGTATCTCGTCGTCGCTGAGAAGCAGGGCGCCGACTGGAAGACGCTCTCGGGCACGCTGCAGAACGACATTCTCAAAGAGTTCATCGCGCAGAAGGAGTACATCTTCCCGCCGCGCCCGTCGATGCGGCTGATTACCGACATCTTCCAGTTCTGCACAACGCGCGTGCCGAAGTGGAACACGATCTCGGTGAGCGGGTACCACATCCGCGAGGCTGGCTCGACCGCGCTGCAGGAGCTGGCGTTCACGCTGCGTGACGGCATCGAGTACGTGCAGTGGGGCGTCGACGCGGGGCTGGACGTCGACGAGTTCGTACCGCGCATTTCCTTCTTCTTCAACGCGCACTCGGATTTCTTCGAAGAGATCGCGAAATACCGCGCGGCGCGCAAGATTTGGTCGCGCGTGATGCGCGAGCGGTTCGGCGCCAAGGACGAGCGCTCGTGGAAGCTGCGCTTCCACACGCAGACGGCCGGCGTCTCGCTGACCGCGCAGCAGCCGTACAACAACGTCGTCCGCACCGCGCTCCAGGCGCTCTCGGCCGTGCTCGGCGGCACGAACTCGCTGCACACCAATTCGCTCGACGAGGCGCTGGCCCTGCCGACGGCCGAGGCCGCGACGCTCGCGCTCCGCACGCAGCAGATCATCGCGCACGAGAGCGGCCTCACGAACGTCGTCGATCCGCTCGGCGGGTCGTACTTCGTGGAGCGCCTTACCCTCGACATGGAGGAGGGCGCGTACAAGTACTTCGAGACGATCGATCGCATGGGCGGCATGGTGAACGCGATCGAAAACGGTTTTCCGCAGCGCGAGATTGCCGAGGCGTCGTACCGCTTCCAGAAAGCCGTCGAGGATCGCGAGAAGCTGATCGTCGGCGTCAACGCGTACGTCGAAACGGACGAGCCGCCGTTTCCCATCCTTTACATCGACGAAAGCGCGTCCGAAGCCCAGTTGGCGCGCCTGGTCGAGGTCAAGGCCCGCCGGGACTCGGCGCGGGTCGCCGCCTCGCTGCTCGAACTGCAGCAGGTTGCCCGGAGTACCGGCAACACGATGGTGCCGCTGCTCGAGTGCGTCCGCGCGTACGCGACTGTCGGCGAGATGTGCGACGCCCTCCGAACCGTCTGGGGCGAGTACGAAGAGGTCCCGTCGATCTCAGTACGATTTCTGTTAGCCGATTCTCGGTATCGCCACGAAAACGGCGCAGTTTCGACGTTTGCGCACCGTCTGGTCAGGCACGGGACTTGCACTTTCCGGGGGGCCCAACCCTCTTGCAGGGGAGCGGGCATATTGAATTCATGAGAAAGACACGCGTCATCATCGCCAAGCCCGGCCTCGACGGTCACGACCGCGGCGCCAAGGTCATCGCCCGCGCCCTCCGGGACGCCGGGATGGAGGTGATCTATACGGGCCTGCGCCAGACCCCCGAGCAGATCGCGGCGGCGGCGCTCCAGGAGGACGCGGACGTCATCGGGTTGTCGATCCTGAGCGGCGCGCACATGCACATCTGCCCGCGACTGATGGAACTGCTGCACGACAAGGGGCTCGACCACATGATCGTGCTCGTCGGCGGCATCATTCCCGACGTCGACGTGCCGAAGCTCAAGCAGCTCGGAATTGCCGGCATCTTTCTGCCGGGCAGCCCGATGCAGCACATCGTCGATTTCATCAACGAACGCGTGCAGCCGCGCGCCGAGGCGGTTTGACGCATGAACAAGACGCTTTTACTGGCCGACGACAGCGTGACCATCCAGCGTGTGGTCGAGTTGACGTTCGCGCACGAGGACGTGCGCGTGGTCGCGGTGGCCGACGGGAAGCGTGCGATTGAGTTCATCTCGGTCGAGCGGCCGGACATCGTCGTCGCCGACGTCGGGGTGGCTGAGATCGACGGCTACGGGATTGCCGCGCACATGAAGAAGTCCGCGGCGCTCCGCGACACGCCGATTCTGCTTCTGGCCGGCGCGTTCGAGCCGGTTGACGACGGCAAGGTACGCGCGAGCGGCTGTGACGGCGTGCTCGTCAAGCCCTTCGAGCCTGAGCAGCTCGTGTCCCGCGTCAAGGAATTACTCGCCGAGCGCCGGAAGAAACCCGGCAGGGATCGCGATCGCGACCGGGATCGCGACAAGTTGGCGGGGTCCGGTCCGGTGGTGGTTCCGATGAAAGCGGAGCCGCGCCCCGAGCCCGCACCGCCCGTGGAAGTGTTCGCGGCCGCGGCCGCCGCTCCAGCAGCGGTCTTTCGGCTTGATACGCCGGCGGCGGAGCCAGCAGTGGCGGTTTCACTTATGTCCCAGGAACCAGTCGAGCGCCTTGTGTTCGATCACGCAGCGATGACGACCCCGAATGGAAACGGGGCCTCGGCACCAGAAACGCTGGAGCCGCCCGCCGCGCCGATTTGGGAGTTTGGCCTCGGGCAGCGCCCGGCAGCGTCCGCAGTTGCCGCGCCGCCACCGCCCGCGGTTCCGGCGCCGACGAAGGTGTCGCTGGCCAACGCTTTCTCGGCGCTCCTGGCCGCGGAGCAGTCGCGGCCTGCCTCGGCGGCCTCGGTCGCACCGCCAGACGTGCCGGTCGAAGCGATTGAAGAAGCCGTTCGCCGAATTCTGGACCGCATGACCGGCGAGACCGTCCGCCAACTCGTCCTCGACACCGCCGAGCGGCTCATTCGGGAAGAGATCGATCGGCTCAAGGCGAGTCCGGACTAAAAGCACCAGTCCAAGGTCCACGGTCCAAGATCCAGCGTCCGGACCACGTCCAGAGTCCGGCGCCGTACCCAAATCCAGCATAGACTTTTCGTCAAGGATCTCGCCGAGGGGTGAGATCCCGTCACCATCATGCCCGCAGTACCCGAGAAGCCCGCGCTCGAGACGCTCGAAGAAAAGTGGCAGGACCGCTGGGACCGCGAACGCACGTACGCGTTCGACCGCACGGTCGCGCGCGAGCGCGTGTATTCGATCGACACCCCGCCTCCGACCGTGAGCGGATCGCTGCACGTCGGCCACGTATTTTCGTACACGCACACCGACATCGTCGCCCGCTTCCAGCGTATGCGGGGTCGCGAGGTGTTCTATCCGATGGGATGGGACGACAACGGCCTGCCGACCGAGCGGCGCGTGCAGAACTACTACGGCGTGCGGTGCGATCCCTCGCTGCCGTACGACGCGACGTTCGCTGCGCCGGCGCAGCCGCCGAAGCCGCCGGTGTCGATCTCGCGGCCGAACTTCATCGATCTGTGCGCGACACTGACCGCCGAGGACGAACGGGCGTTCGAAAAACTGTGGCGTCACCTGGGTCTGTCGATCGATTGGTCGCTGACGTACGCGACGATCGGCAAGCACGCGCAGCGAGTCTCACAGCTGGCCTTCCTGCGGCTGCTCGAGGACGACCGCGCCTACCAGGTGGACGCGCCGACGCTGTGGGACGTGGATTTCCGCACCGCCGTCGCGCAGGCGGAGCTCGAAGATCGGCCCGTGCCGGGCGCGATGCACCGGATCACGTTTGCACACGCGGACGCCACCGGCAGCGTCGACATCGAGACCACGCGGCCCGAGCTGATTCCGGCGTGTGTTGCCCTCGTCGCGCATCCCGACGACCCGCGCTACCAGCCGCTGTTCGGACGCGAGGTGGTGACGCCGCTGTTTGGCGTGCGCGTGCCTGTCCGGCCACATCCCCTGGCCGATCCTGAAAAAGGGACCGGCATCGCGATGATCTGTACGTTCGGCGACGTGACCGACGTCATCTGGTGGCGGGAACTTTCGCTGCCGGTGCGCGCCGTGATCCAGACCAACGGCACGCTGAAGCCGGTGACCTGGGGGAGCGCCGGCTGGGAATCGCGCGACCCGGCCGCGGCCCAGCGCACCTACGATTCGATGACCGGGCTCTCGGCCGTGAAAGCGCGGCCGGTCATCGTCGAAGCCCTGCGCGCGAGCGGCGACCTCATCGGCGAGCCGCGACCGATCGATCATCACGTCAAGTTCTACGAGAAGGGCGACCGCCCGCTCGAAATCGTGACCAGCCGCCAGTGGTTCATCAAGACGATGGAGTTGCGTGACGCGCTGATCACGCGCGGTCAACAACTCGACTGGCATCCCGCGCACATGCGGTCGCGCTACGAAAACTGGGTCCACGGGTTGAACGGCGACTGGTGCGTCAGCCGCCAGCGATTCTTCGGCGTGCCGTTTCCGGTGTGGTACCGCGTGCGGCCGGATGGGACGACCGACTACGGCGCGCGGCTGGTGCCCGCCGAAATGCGGCTGCCGATCGATCCGTCGACCGACGCGCCGGATGGATTCACGGCCGCCGAGCGAGGCGTGCCCGGCGGCTTCACCGGCGATCCGGACGTCATGGACACGTGGGCGACCTCGTCGCTCACGCCGTTGATCGTCTGCGGCTGGGAAACCGACCCGGCGTTATGGGACCTGGCGTTCGGCGATCGCTCGCGCCCTGAACGCGAGCGTGGGATGTCGCTCCGCCCGCAGGCGCACGACATCATTCGCACGTGGCTGTTCTCGACCGTGCTGCGCAGCCATCTGGCCGAGGGCGCGCTGCCATGGAAGCACACGGCGATCTCCGGCTGGGTGCTCGATCCCGACCGCAAGAAGATGTCGAAGTCCAAGGGAAACGTCGTCACGCCGATGGCGCTGCTCGAAGAACACGGGTCGGACGCGGTGCGCTATTGGGCGGCCAAGGGCGGTCCGGGTGTGGACACGGCGTTTGATTCGGGCCAGATGAAAGTCGGGCGCCGCCTCGCCATCAAACTGCTGAACGCCTCGAAGTTCGTGCTCTCGAAAGTGGAGCCGCGGACCACCACGTCGGGCATCACGGCGCTCGTCGACCGTGGCATGCTCGCGCGGCTCGCGCGCGTGACCGAGGCGGCCACGCGCGATCTCGACGCGTACGACTACGCGTCGGCGCTGCGCCACACTGAAGAGTTCTTCTGGTGGTTCTGCGACGACTACATCGAGCTCGTCAAGCGCCGGCGCGCCGGCACGGACGCCGCCGCGGCATCGGCCGTCGAAGCGTGTCTGACGGCGCTGCCGGTCGTGCTGCAGCTTTTCGCGCCGTTCCTGCCCTTCGTGACCGAAGAAGTCTGGTCGTGGTGGCGCGACGGCTCGATCCATCGGTCGTCCTGGCCCGAGGCGCCACCGCTCCAGGCGTCGGCCGGCAACGAGCCGATCGAGATCGCGGCCGTTCGCGACGCGTCGGAGATCACGGCGAAGATTCGGGCGGAACGTTCGTCGAAGAACCTCGGCTTTGGCGTCGCCGTGCGGGCGTCGATGACGTTGACGACGGAGCAGGGGCTGCACTGGCCGGGGATCGAGCGCGACGTCCTCGCGGGCAACAACGTGGTCTCGGCGGACGTGACGTTCGCTCCCGATCGCTCGGAAGTGACGATCGAGCCGCAGACGCCCAATGTCTGAATCGCTCGACTCCGCGCTGTACGTCGACCTCGTCCGGCGCGCGCTCGAAGAGGACCTCGGCGCCGGGGACGTCACGACCCGCGCAACCGTGCCGGCCGCGGAGACGGCGTCCGGCGTGCTGCTCGCCAAGACCTCTTGCGTGATCGCCGGTCTGGACATCGCGCGCGACGTCTTTCGCCAGGTCGATCGCACCGTGGTGTTCGAACCGGTGGTCCGCGACGGCGACCTCTGCGCCTCCGGTGACCTCGTCGCGCGCGTGAGCGGGCCGGCGGCGGCGCTGCTCGCGGCCGAACGTACCGCGCTGAACTTTCTGCAGTGGTTGTCTGGCATCGCGACCGAGACGCGGCGCTTCGTGGAAGTCGCCTCGGGCCGCGTGCGCGTGCTCGACACGCGAAAAACCGTGCCGGGGCTACGCCCGCTGGTCAAATACGCGGTGCGCTGCGGCGGCGGCGCCAATCACCGGTTCGGGCTGCACGACGGGATCCTCATCAAGGACAATCACGTGCGGATCGCCGGGGGCATCGAAGAAGCCGTGCGGCGCGTACGCGCGTCCGGCTCGCACCTGCCGATCGAAGTCGAAACGCAGACGCTCGACGAGGTCGACGCCGCCATTGCCTCGCGCGCGGACGTCATCATGCTCGACAACTTCGGCGACCACGATGTGCGAGAAGCGATCCGCCGGATCGATCGGCGCGCGCGCGTCGAGATCTCGGGCGGAGTGACGCTCGATCGCCTGCACACGCTCGCGACGCTCGGCGCCGACGACGTCTCGGTCGGCGCCATCACGCACTCGGCGCCCGCCGCGGACATCAGCCTCGAAATCGACTGACGTGTCCGACGCCCTTCCTCCGGATCTCGTTCACGCGCTCGTCGCGGCCGAACCACGCCTGGCGGGCTTCGCGCGGCTGCGCTATTTCGCCGAGGTCGAATCCACGAACGACATCGCGTTGAAGCTCTGCGCGAGCGGCGCGCCCGAAGGCACGTCCGTGCTCGCGGACTTCCAGACGGCCGGTCGCGGCCGGCGCGGCCGCACGTGGTTTTCGCCGCCGGGCTCCGGTCTGTATCTGTCGGTCATCGTTCGGCCCGGAGACTCGGTGCGCACGTTATCGCTCCTCACGCTGGCGGCAGGTGTCGCCGCGGCAGACGCCGTCGCGACGACGAGCGGCCTGCCTGTCGAACTGAAGTGGCCGAACGATTTGGTCTGCGGCCGCCCGTGGCGCAAGCTCGGCGGTCTCCTGTGCGAATCGGTCGGTCCGGGCGCGAGCGTTGACGCCGTTGTGGTCGGCATCGGCGCCAATCTGCGCCAGGCGGCGTATCCGGCGGAGATTGCCGATCGTGCGACGTCGATCGAAACGGAGCTTGGCCGGCCCGTCGATCGGGCCGTGCTCGTCGTTGAAATGCTCGCGCGCCTGCGCGACGCGGTCGATCGACTGCGACAAGGTGACACCGCATGGGTCGTGAATGCCTGGCGCCGATGGGGCCGTGCGGGCCTCGGAGGCGCCAACGTGCGCTGGATGGAACAACAGATCGAACGACGCGGCGTCGCCATGGACATCGACGATAACGGCGCGTTGATGGTCGAAACGGATGGCCGCGTCGAACGGCTCGTCGCCGGCGAAGTGCTGTGGGAGCGGCTGTCTCGTGGTTGACGAGCAGAGCCCGGCCGCGGACATCGGCGCGTATTGCCGGCAGGTCGAGGATTACCTGACGCGAGCCAACGCGGGCCATCTCGTGCGCATTGTCGGCCCGGGATTCGAGATCGTGCGGGCGTGGGCGCTCGAAGGGATTCCGCTGAGTGTCGTCTATCGAGGCATTGACTTCAAAGTCGAGCGTCACAATGCCGGCGGCACCAGGCGCCCGCTGCGCATCGAGTTCTGCGAACCCGACGTGCGCGCGGTGTACGACAACTGGCGCCGCGCCGTCGGTGTGCCTGCCGCCAACGCCGGAGAGGATGCCGGCGCCACGCCGGACGCCGGCGACGAGTCGAGGAAGCGTCCCTCGCTCAGCAAACATTTCGAGCGCGTCATCGATCGGCTCAGCCGGGCGGCGGGTCGGCTCGATCTGCCGGATGCAGTGCGCGACGCCGCCGGCGGCCTGCTGACCGAACTGACGACGCTGGCCGAATCGGCCCGGGGGGCGCGGGGACCGGCACGCGACGAGTTCGTCAGCCGGCTGGGCGCGCTCGATGCCACCCTGCGCGGCGCCGCACGTGACGCGGCGCCGGCGCCGCTCGTCGCCGAGCTCGAGCACGAAGCCACGCGAGATCTCGCCGCCTTTCGCGGCCGGCTGACCGGCGATCGCTGGCGACAGGCGCTGGACGCAACCGTCGATCGTCTGTTGCGCGATCGGTGGGGTCTGCCGACACTCGACCTGTGACCCGCAGCCTTCTCGACCTCATGATCGATCGGCCGGTCGCGGGTGGCCGGATGATCGCGCGCCACGACGGCCGCGTCGTGCTCGTGGCGGGCGCGCTGCCCGGGGAGCGCGTGCGCGCACAGGTCGAGCGCGTCAGCCGGGACGTGACGTTCGCGTCGGTCGTCGACGTGATCGACGCGAGTCCGGACCGCCGCGATCCAGCCGCCGATCCGGCCTGCGGAGGACTCGACTACGCCCACGTGGCCTATCCGCGGCAATTGGCGCTCAAGGGCGAAGTCGTCGCCGACGCGTTCCGTCGGATTGGGAAGATGTCCCTCGACGGCGCCGTGCTGGTGCGACCGTCGCAGGAAGACGGATACCGCCTGCGCGCACGTCTGCACGTGCAGCAACGTCGTGCGGGTTTCTTCCGTGAGAACACCCACACGCTCTGCGACGCCCGGGCGACGCGTCAACTCCAGGCCGCCACACTCGACGCGGTGGACGCCACGCTCGCGTCGCTCGATCACCGCCTCGCCGAATGTGCAGCCGTCGTCGTCTCCGAAGACGTCAAGGCGCGCGACCGCGTCGTGCACCTCGAAGCGCGCGAGGGCGCGAGGCTCGACGATCTTGCGGGCCTCGCGTTGCCGGCCGGACTGACGGGCCTCTCCACCGGCGGACGCGGCAAGATGACGACGATCGCCGGCTCGCCGATCGTGACCGAGCGGGCCGCCGACCTGTTCGACGGCACACCCCCGGTCGATCCGGCGACGCGGTGGGGCCGCCATGCCGCGTCGTTCTTTCAGGGGAATCGCTATCTCCTCGGCGATCTCGTCGGCCATGTGCTCGGCGCGGGCCGAGGTGACCGGTTCGTCGATCTGTACGCGGGTGTCGGGCTGTTCGCGATTGCGCTCGCGGCGGCCGGCGGGCGCGGTTTGGCGGTTGAAGGCGATCGGACGAGCGCCGCCGATCTCGCGGCCAACGCCGCGCCGTATCGCGATCGTCTTCGCGCGATCAACGCGCCGGTGGAAAATGCCGTCGCGATGCCGCTCGATCCTCCGCCGGACGTCGTCGTGCTCGACCCGCCGCGCACGGGCGTGGACGCGGCAGCGCTCGCCGGCGTCATCGCCTGGGCATCGCCCCGGATCGTGTACGTCTCATGCGATCCGGCGACGCTCGCGCGTGACGCGAAGCGCCTGGTCGAATCAGGCTACCGGCTGGCTTCGATGCAGGGCTTCGATCTGTTTCCGACGACGGCCCACGTCGAGGTCGTGGCGGTCTTCGATCGCTAAGGATCAGGCGCTGGCCCGAGCCTCGTGACGCTTGCGGGCGGCGTCGACCAGACCGTCGAAGAGCGTCCGGAACTGTCCGGTCTGCCAGAAATTCTCAGGATGCCACTGGACGCCGACGCAGAATTCCGCGCCCGGCTTTTCGATCGCTTCAATCACGCCGTCCGGCGCGGTCGCCGCGACGATGAATCCTGGCGCGGCATCCTTCACGGACTGGTGATGCCGGCTGTTGACGCCCATGTGGCCGTCGCGGAGCTGCGGCGCGAGCAGCACGGACAGGCAGGTGTCGGGGGCGATCTTCACGTCGTGCGCGATCGCATCTTTCTGCCCGACCTGATGCGCGAGCGCACTCGGCTGGCTGGACGGGAGATCCTGAATCAGCGTGCCCCCCGCGGCGACGTTGAGGACCTGTGCGCCGCGGCAGATCGCGAGGAGCGGCAGGTCCTCGGCGAGTGCCAGCCGCGCGAGCGACAGTTCGTAGTTGTCGCGTTCGCGGTCGAGCTCGACGGTTGGGTGGCGATCAGTCTCGCCGTATTCGACGGGGTCGACGTCCGCGCCGCCCGTGAGCAGTACCGCATCAAGCGTGCGGAGCGCGGCGGGCAGGGCGTGCTCGGCCGGCGTGAGCACGCGTACTTCGGCGCCGGCACGCTCGAGCGAAGCGATGTAGTCCGCTTTCGGCCAGGCCACGCCAACGATCGGTCGCATCCCGTTAGTGTAGCAACTCGCGTGGTTACATTCGCGACGGGACGTCGCAGCCCATGAGCGCGAGCGCGAGCGTCAACTGGCGCCGGACGAAACTTACGGCGGCAGCACGCCAGAGACGGACGTCCTCGCGCTCTTCCTTGAGGATCGGCTGGCGGTGATAGAACGCGTTGAATGCCTGCGCGAGGCCGAACGCGAACTTGGCCATGACCGACAACTCGAGCGATCGGACCGACACATCGGCGATCTCGTCCAGTCGCGCGGCTTCGAGCACCAGTCCCCACAACGCGTCGCCGTCGTCTCCGGCCGTGAGCGCGTCTGGCGCGAGCGTCGCGATGCGCGCGGCGACGGCGGCTTCGTCGACGCCGTCGCGTTCCGCGAGCTTCGCGAGGATGTTGCCCGCACGCACCGCCGCATACTGCAGGTACGGTCCGGTCTCGCCTTCGAAGCTCAGCGCTTCCTCGATGTCGAACGCGATGACCTTGCCGCGCGTGAACTTGACGAGGAAGTAGCGCACGGCGGCTACGGCGATCGCTTCGGCGACACGACGCCGTTCTGCAGCGGGAAGCTCCGCGTTGCGCGACGTCACTTCGGCCTCGGCGGTCGCGATCAGGCGATCGAGCAGGTCGTCGGCCTTGACGCCGAGTCCCTTCCGGCCCGACACCTCGACGAAGGCCTTGCCGTCACCCTCGGTGTCCGCGTAGCCGAGCGCGCGCGCCGTCGCATGAGAGAGCGCGACCATGTCGTACGAAAAATGCGTGGATCGATCGGCCTGCGCCGTAAAGCCCATCGTCGAAAGCGCCTGCTTGAGGAGCTGCTGCAGATAGGCCTGACGTGAGTCGATGACGTTGTACACCGCGTTCGCGCGCCCGAATTTCGGCGCGCGCTGCGCCTGGAGGCCGGGCTGTGAGGTCGTGGCGAAAAGCGGACGCCCGTCACGTGGTTCGAAGACGCGGTAGTAGAAATCACGCCCGAGCAGGCCGAACTTCCAGAACTGGTTGGCGATGTCTTTGCCGACGTAGGTGACCGTGCCGTTCGAGCGCACGATCACTTTCTCGCGCCGCTCGGCATCGTCCGCCTCGTCGGGATCGGCGGGGCCGCCGTCCTCAATCGGCATGACCCAGCAGCCCTTGAGGCGTCCTTCGGTTTGCAGGAACACGGCCTGGCGCGTTTTCAAATCGTCGAACGCCGCCGCCCAGAAGTGCAGGCGCAGGATGTCGCCCTCCCAGGTCAGCAGGTCGTAGTCGACGTTCATCCGTGCCATCGTGCGCAAATGGGTGCGGACGATGCGATCGGCGATGAACGCGCCCATCTCGGCCTGTTCGTTGCCCCCGGCTTCAATGGCGTGCAGTGCGTGCCCGCGGACGTCGAGGCGCGACTTGTCGGCCTCATACCACTCGGTCACGCGCGCGTAGAGATCCCAGCAGTAGTAGTCGAAGCGCGTCGCCGGATCGTCCGCGAGCGCCTTCACCTCGTCGAGCGTCTTGTGCTCGAGGTCCGTGAAACCCACGACCACGTCGGCGACCTGCACACCGGTGTCGTCGATGTAGTTCTGCACTTCGACGAGGTGGCCCTGAAAGCGGAGCAGGCGCACGAGCGTGTCGCCGAGCGCCGCGTTGCGCAGGTGGCCGATGTGCGCCGCCTTGTTTGGATTGATGGCCGTGTGCTCGACGATGATCTTGTCGGACGCGACGGGCCGCGGCGCCGCCGGGAGCAACCACCGGCGGACGAAGGCCGCCCGATCGAGATACAGGTTGAGGTAGCCGTTTGCCGCTTCGATGCGGGCCATACCGTCGATCGTGCCGAGGGCGGCCTGAAGTTCCTGCGCGATCACCTTCGGCGGCTTCTTCAGGCGGCGGGCGAGTTCGAATGCCACCGGCGCCGCAAGATCGCCCAACGCGCGGTTGGGCGGCACCGCAAGGACGATTGGTGGCTGGTCAGGGAGCGCGAGGCCGAACGCTCGTTCGAGGCCCTCCTGGATGCGCGCCCTGACGAGCGCGTGCACGGGAAGAATCATCGCGACGATTCTATCCGGGCATAGTCCTCGGGCGTATTGACGTTGGCGAGCAGCCGGTCGGCCGGGCCAAGATCCGCGAGATCGGCGGCGTCGAGTGTGGCCAGATCGAGCACACGGGCGAGGTCGGCGAGCTTGAGGGCTCCTGCGCGTATCTGTTTGAGCACGGCCGCTCGCGTCGATCGCCGGTAGCAGGCGACCAGCGGATGGGCGCCCGACGCGGTCGCGATCCAGGCGCCGTCATGGCCGGTGGAGCGCTGCACCAGCCGGCGCAGGACCTCGGCGTCGAGATGGGGAAGGTCGCACGCAAGGGCGATCACCGCGTCGTGCCGGGCGACTTCGAGGGCGGTAAACAGGCCGCCAAGTGGGCCCTGGCCGGGCAGCAGGTCGGCGTAGACGGGCACGCCGACGTCCGCATACAGGCCGGCATGCGGTCCGACGATATAGATGTCGTGCCCGACCCGTTGCAGAACCTCCATCTGGCGAACGATGATGGGGCGGCCTTCGATGACCAGACGGCTCTTATCGCGACCACCAAAACGACGGGCGCGGCCTCCCGCAAGAATGGCGGCGGACGCAGGCGGGGCGATCATGGGCGCCTCATGATGACAGAGGCCCGCGTGGGCCGCCTGCTGGCGGCGTCACTGCACCAGGCGATTTTCGATCGGTTGCCGCAGCGCCTGGAATTCTACGAACACTGGCTCCACTCCGAGGGCCTGCGCGACGGCAGCATCGGGCTGTCGCCGATGATCGCCGTGCTGGGGTTCCTCCGCACCGAGGGCGACGCCTACGATGCTGTGATGTCCCGCGCCGGGCAACTGGCGGCGCAGTGGACCGTCGAGTCGCTGCCGTCCGTGCAGCGCAGGGCGATCGCATGGCTGCCGCGGCCGTTTCGCGCCCGGGCCGCGCTTGGCATCGCCCGGACGGTCCTCGCCTCGATTTGCTCGGCGACGAAGGCATCAACGCGAGTGCGCCGCAAGACGGCCGACGTCACTGTCAGGGGATCGCTCTTCTGCGACGTGCGCGAACATCAGCGACTGCCGCTCTGCGCCTTCTACCGGGCGGCCACCGTGGCGGCGCTCGGCGCGCTGGCCGTGCCGGCGATCGGGCAGGTAAGTGCGTGTCACGCGGTCGGCGACGGGCCGTGCGTCATCGCCCTGCAGTTGTTTGGCGCCCAGGCCGAGGCGGGTCCGGCCATGGCCGCCTGATCGACGTCATTGTCATCAATGCTGAGGCGTGCACTGGTCGTGACGATTGCTGGATGGTGTGCGGTACTGGCCGCCGGCTCGTCGGTGTTCGCGCAGCCGGCGCCGGGCACGCGCGTGCTCGTGATGCCCTTCGCGGTCAACATCGCACCGAACGCGTCGGGCAACGCGGGCGCCGCGCTGTGGCTCGGTGAAGCGGCACGGTTGCTGCTCATCGACGACCTCGATCGTCAAGGCGTGTCGGTCGTCTCGCGCGACGAGTGCGGCGTCGCGTTCGATCGGCTGCAGTTGCCGATTTCCGCGGCCCTCACCCGCGCCACGATGATCCGCGTCGGCGAGCTCGTGGGGGCCTCGGAGATCATCTTTGGCGATCTGCGCCTGGGCGAGCAGCTCGACGTCCGGGCACGCATGCTGCGCCTCGATCGCGGCGCGGCGGTGCCCGACGTGACCAAGACCGGACCGATGACGGACCTCTTCGCGCTGTTCGATCGCACGGCGACCGATCTGGCCTCGGCGACCGGGCGGACGGGACGCGCGCAGCCGGCGGGCGCGTCGACGATGCCGCTGCCGGTGTTCGAAAACTACGTCAAAGGGCTCGTCGCGGCGACGCCGTCGGCGCAGCAGCGCCTGCTCGAGAGCGCGCTCAAGCAGGCGCCGCACGAGCCGCGGCTGCTGATGGCGCTCTGGAGCGTCTACGCCGCGCAGGGACAGAACGAGAAGGCGCTGGCGGTGGCAAGCGCGGTCCCGAAGGACTCGGCGCTCTCACGCAAGGCGCGGTTTCTGGCGGCGTTGTCGCTCGTCGAACTCGGCCGCCTCGACGGGGCGGCCGATCAGCTGACGATGCTGAACCGCGAGCGGCCGTCACCGGTGCTCTCGAACGCGCTCGGCATCGTGCAACTCCGCCGCGGCGCCGGGGCGGCGCCCGCCGCGCCGTTCTTCAAGGCCGCCGTGGATCTCGAGTCGTCGAACACTGACTACCTTTTCAATCTGGGCTACGCGAGCGCGCTCGCGCAAGACGCGACGGCCGCGCTCTCGTGGCTGCGCGAGGCGGTGCGGTTCGACGCGGCTAACGGTGACGCTCATCTGGTGATGAGCGCCGTGCTCGCCTCGGGTGGCAAGTCGGTAGAGGCCCAGCGGGAGCTCGATCTGGCGAAGCAGCTGGGCACGCGTCCGGACAGCTCCACGCTGACCGTATCCACGCGGATTCCGCCAGGCCTCGGGCGTCTCCGAACCGACCTCGACGTGGCGCCGACCGAACGGGTGGACGCGGCGATTGCCAATCCCGCCCAGCGGGATCAGCGCGAGACGGCGACGTTCCATCTCGAACAGGGCCGCGCGCTCTTCAACACGCAGCGCGATCGGGAAGCGACCAACGAGCTGCGTCGCGCGATCTATCTGATGCCCTACGAAGCCGTGCCGCACCTGCTCCTGGGCAAGATTTACCAGCGCTCGGGCCGGTTGGGGGAGGCGATCGACGAGTTCAAGGTCGCGCTCTGGTGCCGCGAGTCAGCCGACGCGCACGCGGCACTTGGCGGCGCCCTGTTCGACTCGGGCGACAAGGATGGCGCGCGCCGTGAGGCCGATCGCGCGCTGGCGCTCGATCCCGGATCGGCCGACGCGAAGGCGCTGCTGAAGAAAATCGGTGCTACCATCCTCGAGGTTCCATGAGCGATCAAGGCTTCCATGAGATCCAGTTGAGCGCGAAGCAGCTCGTCTTCCTGTTCATGGCCGGCGTGGTTGTCGCGGTCGGCGTGTTCCTGCTCGGCGTGTCGGTCGGACGCGGGGTGCGCTCCTCGGTGGTTTCCGCGGCCGACGCCGGTGCACCCGGCGACACGATGGCCAACGCGAGCACGCCAACGGCGACCAAGGTGACACCCGCCGACCTCGACTATCGCGAGAAGCTTCAGGGCGCCGCGGGCGCGGCTGCCGCCGGCGCGGTCGTCGGCGCCGCGGCCTCGACGCCGCCTCCGGCCAAACCCGTCGATCCGCCCCAGCCGCCGCCCGACGGTCCGCCGGCCGAAACGAAACCGCCACTGAAGCCAGCGCCGAATTCGACGCTCCTTTCAATGGCGGCGACGCCGACGCCGACACCCGCGGCGAAGGCCGCCGCGACGCCCCCTGCCGCAAAGACAGCGGCCCCGAAGCCGACACCTGCGGCGACAAAACCCGCGGCCTCCGACGGCAGCTGGACGGTTCAACTCGACGCGTTCAGTAACAAGGCCACGGCGGACAATCTCGTCAAGCAACTCAAGGCCAAAGGCTATGCGTCCGCGTTCATCGTGAGCTCCGCCACGCTTTACAAAGTGCGTGTCGGGACGTTCACCGATCACGGAGACGCCGAGAAAATGGCCAGCCGTCTCGCGAAGGACGGGTATCGACCGTTAGTTACGCGCTAGCGCTGCTCTCGGGCGCGCTTCTCGCCGCCAGCTTCCCGAAATTCGGGCATCCCGCGTTCGCCTGGGTGGCGCTCGCGCCGCTCATCGTCGCGATTACGCTGACGAGGCCGTCCGAGCCTCGTCCAATTCGCCGGAACTTCCTGCTCGGCGCCACCGCCGGATTCGTCTACTTCGCCGGCATGCTCTATTGGGCGGTCGGGACGATGGCGGTGTATGGCGGGCTGGGGATGATCGTGGGCTTTCTGGTGGGCGTCGTGATGTGGGCGTACCTTGCGATCTATCCAGGCCTTTTCGGCGCGGTGTTCGGCCTGGGCGTACGCCGGTTCGGCATCAGCGGCGTGTGGCTGGCGCCGGCCTGCTGGGTCGCCGTCGAGTGGATTCGGTCGACGATTGGCGGCGGGTTCCCATGGGGACTGCTCGGCACGTCGCAGGCACGCGTGCTTCCTGTCGTGCAGCTGGCAAGCGTGACAGGCGTGTACGGCCTCTCCGCGCTTGTGGCGCTTGTCTCGACGGCGGCCGCGGCGCTCGCGCTCACGCGCACGCGGTCGCACGTCGCCGGCGCGATCGCCGTCGGCGTGGTGCTCGTCGGCGTCGCGATTGGCGGGATGATTCGGCTCTCCTCAAGTCCGTTGACGAAGACGGGCGAGGTGCTTCGCGTTGGGCTCGTGCAGGGCAGCATCGACCTCCTCGAGAAGTGGGACCCGACCTCGCGCGACGCGATTCTCCAGAAATACCTGAGCCTGAGCACGCAGGCGATCAACGCTGGTGCCGCGATCGTTTTCTGGCCCGAAGCGGCCACGCCGTTTTACTTCGACGCGGAGGGCGCGCTTGCTGAGCCGGTGCGCCGGCTGGCGGCGACATCGCGCACGCCGTTCGTGATCGGTTCGGACGAGTATCAGCCGGGCAAGGATGGCGCGGAGAACCGCATATTCAACACCGCGGTGGTCGTCGGCAGCGACGGCCGATCGCACGGCACGTATCGGAAGATGCGACTGGTGCCGTTCGGCGAGTTCGTGCCGTTCAAACGGTTGCTGTTTTTCGTCGGGCCGCTGGTGCAGGCGGTGAGCGACTTCTCGCCGGGCACCGAGCCGGTCGTGCTCGACGCCGATGGCCGGCCGGTGAGCGTGGCGATCTGTTACGAGTCGATTTATCCGTGGATCGATCGGCAATTCGTCCTCGGCGGGAGTCAACTGCTCGCGACGATCACCAACGACGCGTGGTTCGGGCGCTCGTCCGCGCCGTATCAGCATTTCGATCAGGGCGTGATTCGTGCGGTCGAGGAAGGCCGCTACGTCGTGCGGGCGGCGAACACCGGTATTAGTGGCGCGGTCGATCCGTATGGCCGCGTATTGCTCGAGACGCCGCTCTTTCAGCCACTGGCCGTGACGGTTGACGTGCGCCTGCTCACTGGGCGTGACCGATCTACGGAGACACGGGCGACCTGGTCGCCTGGGCGGCGCTGGCGATTTCGGCGATGATTCTCATCACCGGCCGCCGACCGCGCGCGTGATGTTTTTCTGGTGGAGATTCTCGTGACTTTTGACGAACAGGTGCGATTCTTCGACGATCTCCGCGAGCGCGCGACCGAGCTGCGGAGGGGGCTTTGACGAAGCTCGCCTAGACCGGGAACTCGGCGACCTCGAGACCCAGATCTCCACGCCTGATTTCTGGAAGGACCAGGCCGGCGCCCAGAAAATCCTCCAGCGCCGGCGCCGTCTCGAGGACGACCGGACGCTCGCCGTCGCGCTCCGGCGCGAGGTCGAGGACCTCGGCGTGCTCTTCGACTGGTCGCGGCAGGGCGAGGACGTGACCGCTGATCTCGCGCGCGGTCTCGAGACGTTTCAGCGCGACGTTCAGGCCGGGGAGATTCGCACGATGCTCTCCGGGGATCTCGACGCCAAGAACGCGATCGTGACGATCCATCCCGGCGCTGGCGGCACCGAGTCGCAGGACTGGGCCGAAATGCTGATGCGCATGTATCTGCGCTGGACAGAGCGGCGCGGCTTCAAGCGCGAGATCATCGACCTGCAGCCCGGCGACGAAGCCGGGATCAAGAGCACGACGTTCACGGTCTCCGGCGAATACGCGTTCGGGCTGCTCTCGGCCGAGGCCGGTGTGCACCGGCTCGTACGGATCTCGCCATTCGATCAGGCGGCGCGCCGGCACACGTCGTTCGCGTCCGTCTACGTCTGGCCGGAACTGCCCGACGACGTGGATGTCGAAATCGAGGACAAGGACCTGCGCGTGGACACGTTCCGATCGAGCGGAGCGGGCGGCCAGCACGTCAACGTGACCGATTCGGCCGTGCGCATCACGCATCTGCCGACGGGCATGGTCGTGTCGTGCCAGAACGAGCGATCGCAGCACAAGAACCGCGCGTCGGCAATGAAGGTGCTGCGAGCGCGCCTCTATGACGTGAAGCAGAAGGAGCAGCAGGCCAAGCTCGCCGAGCTTGGCGGCGAGAAGAAGGGCATCGCGTTCGGCAACCAGATTCGCAGCTACGTGCTCCAGCCGTATCAGATGATCAAGGACCACCGGACGAAGTTTCAGGTGGGCGACGTCAACCGGGTGCTCGACGGGGATCTCGACGAGTTCATCAAGGCGTATCTGATGAAAAAGGCGTTGGGCAAACTCGAAGACGCGGGAGGGGATGAGGACAATTAGAATTGGGAATTTGGAATTGGGAATTTGATTGTCGAATTGAAGAATTGAGGATTTGCGGAGTCCTGAGTCCTCTGTCTCGAGTCCGAGCCCCAAGCCCCAAGCCCCAAGCCCCAAGCGCTCTAATTTCGCGAGGCCGCGCGACGAAGTGAGGATCGCGAGCAGCTCGGACCCCTCGGCCAGTAGTCCATCCACTTCGGCCGGTGTGGCCAGGGCGGCGCGCAGGCATAAGCTTAGCCACACCGTAGTTTCATCCGCTTCCTCCACCGAGACGCCGATTTTCGAGACGAACTCGCGGCGCGATCGCGCGCGGCAGGCGGCGTGGTAGTTCGCCGCCATCGACGTGCCTGAATCCGAGAGGTGATCGGCGATGCTCGCCGCGCCCTCGCGATGGCGGAGAGCCCGGCAGAAGACGACGATCGCGACGGCAAACGTGTCGAGCCGCTCTTTCAGTTTCGTCGGAGTCATGCCGGCCTGATAGGCAAACTTCAGGCCAGCGTATCTGCGGTACTTTTCAGGGGGTTGACGTTGACCGTGGCAGGAAGTGCTACGTGACGCGTTGACACCGATCGCAAAATCCTAAATTCCCCAATTCAATTCTCAATTCCAAATCCAAAATTCCTCAATTCCTACCCGGTTCCGTCCCCGCGATGAAGGCCTCCGGCCCTTTGTCCGTCATGACGATGACGACGTTGTTGGGGCGGACGAAGTCGGGCCGGTCGGGGGACTCCGCTTTCCGGCGGGCGATCCAGGGCTTCATGATGTCCATCCAGATCGGGAGGGCGGCGCGTGCGCCCTGCATGTCCGGACCGATCGGCTTCTTCAGATCGAAGCCGACCCACACGCCGATCGTGATGTCGGGATCGAAGCCGATGAACCAGGCGTCGGTGAAGTCGTCGGTCGTGCCCGTCTTGCCGGCGAGGGGCCAGTCGATGGACGCCGCGGCCTGCGCGGTGCCGTGCTGGATCACGCCGTGCATCAGGTTGGTCATGATGTACGCCGTGTCGGCGCGCAGGGATTCGTGCGGTTCGATGCGGTGCTGCTCGAGCAGGTTGCCGTCGCGGTCGCTGACGCTGAGCACCATCTGCGGCGCCATCCGGACGCCCTGGTTCGCATAGGCGGAGTACGCCGACGTGAATTCCAGCAGTGTGCCTTCGGCAGATCCAATCGCCGTCGAGAGATACGGGGGAATCGGCGTTGTGATGCCGAGCGCGCGCGCGTACGGAATGACCTGCTCGGGCCGCAGCGCGTCCATCAGCCTGACGGTCGGCACGTTGCGCGAGTCCTCGAGCGCCCATCGAAGCGGAATCTCGCCTTCGAACTTGCGATCAAAATTCTTGGGTTCGTACAACGGCTGATTCGGGCCGACGTTGAAGCTGACCGGCTCGTCGAGGAGCGGGGACATCGCGGTGTAGCCGCGATCGATGGCGGCCGTGTAGACGAACGGCTTGAAGAGCGACCCGACCTGGCGCTGCGCCTGAATCGCGCGGTTGAACTGGCTGCGCTCGAAACTGAGGCCGCCGACCATCGCGAGAATCTGTCCCGTGTGGTTGTCGATTGCGACGACGGCGCCTTCGAGGAGCGGCGTCTGATCCAGGTCCGCCACGAACGTGAGATCCTTCCCGGTGAGCTTGCCGATCTTGACTTGCACGACGTCGCCGACCTTGGCGAGGTCCTCGGCTTTCTTGTTCGTCCAGCCGTACCCGGTTTTGTCAATCGTACCGTGCCACTTGCCGACGCGAATGTGCAGGATTCCGGCCTTGACGTCGGTCACGATACCCGGCGTGTGGTCGCCCTCGTCGGGATCGCGCGACCACTGCGGCAGTTTCCAGGTATCAATCGGATGCTTGTCGGCGAGGACGTTCTGCGTCGGCTTCCGGTAGCCTCGAACCCGATCGAGCCGCCGCAGTCCGGCGTCGAGCGCGGCGTTCGACCAGCGCTGCAACGCCGGATCGAGGCCCGTCTTCACGACCAGCCCATTCTCGTACACGGCCTTCGATCCGTACTGATCTTCGAGGTGCTGCCGCACCGTCTCGACGAAGTACGGCGCGATTGACGGCGTCTGATTCGGCGCGCCATGGACGATGATCGGTTCTTTCTTGATCGCGTCGGCTTCGGCCTGCTTGATGTAGCCGTTGGCGGCCATGCGGTCGAGGGCGTAATTGCGGCGCGTCACCGCCGCCTTCATGTTGACGTACGGACTCTCGCGCACGTTGCCCTGGTGGATGCCGGCGATCATTGCCGCTTCCCCAAGCGTGAGGTCGCTCACGTGCTTCGAAAAGTAGAGCTGCGAGGCCGCTTCGACGCCGTATGCGCCGTGGCCCCAGTACATCTTGTTGCAGTACATCGTGAAGATTTCCTGCTTCGTGTACCGCTTTTCGATCTGGATCGCGAGCAGCGCTTCCTTGATCTTCCGCTCGAGCGTCTCCTCGTCGGTCAGGAACAGCTTGCGCGTGAGCTGCTGCGTAATTGTGCTCGCGCCGCCGTAGCGTTGCAGGCCGACCGCGCGACGGGCAGCCGTCACGAAAATGCGCCACACGTCGACCCCGCCGTGCTTGAAAAACCCCGCGTCTTCCGCGGAGATCAGCGCGTTTCGCAGGTTCGCGGGAATCTGATCGTAGGTGACGACCTGGCGGCGTTCCGTCGCGAACTCGCCGACGACCGCGCCGTCGCGGCCGAGGACTTTGGTGATGGTCGGCGGCGCGTAGTCGTCGAGTGCCGAGACCTGCGGTAGGTCGCCGCCGAACGCGAAGAGGACACCGCCGGCGGTGCCAAGCAGCGCAGCCGCGAGGAATAACGCGATGAGGCCAAAACTCCGAGCCAGCCGCGCAGCAAGTCGACGCATGTTCAGAGTGTACCGGGATTTTCGGCGCCGGCGTCCCGATTCGTCAGTGTGCTGTTACTCGTCAGCGGGAACCTGAGCCGCCACCGCGTCCAGTGCTGGATGCAGCGCCGGACGCGGGCGTGGTCGAGGAATTGGGCGGCGGCGGTGGCGGATCGACCCGAGGCACCGCGATGCCGCGACCAGGTGTCGGGGGCGCGGCCGAGGGCCCGCCTGACGAACCCGACCGGCTCGGCGCGGGCGAGGGCGCAGGAGATGGCGGTTTCGGACGCGGCGGGTCGTCGCCCTGGCAATCGTGGTGCGGCGGGCCACTGCGTCCGGCGTCATCGGCTGGATGACCAGGGCCCGTCGACGCCTGATCGGGTGGTCCCTGCGGGCGCTGCCCGTCCGGCCAATCGAAGGCTTGCGGTTGTCGAATCCCCGGTGGCGGTGACGACGAGGTGCGGCCAGGCGAATCGCTGCGCAGACTAGTGGGCGTGCCCGACCGCGTGGTGGTCGCGCGGTTGAGATCGGGTGTCGCCAGATACCGCTCTGGTGGCGTCTTTACGCCCTGCGGGAGCGCAGGCGCGGACGTCGGCGCCGCCGAGAACGCTGGTCCCTGCGGCACGAGGGGCGATGTCCGAGTCGGCGAGCGCAGCGGCGAGCCCGAGTCGTATCGGGAAGCCGGGCCGGGCCGAGACGAACGGCCGGGGAGTGAATTCGCCCCCGGGAGGGTCTCGCCTTCCACCGGTGCGCGCGCGACCCACGCGTGGGCGTCGCGCCAATCCGGCGGCACCCAGAACCATCGTCCTGCGGTGACGCCCCAGCGGCCGTAGTGATAGGCGGGCCACGCCCATGGCGTGACGCTCACCCAGAGCACGCCAATCGTCCCCGCCGACTCAAGCCGGCCATCGTCATTCGGACTCCAGCCAGGCGCGACATTCGGATACCAGACCTCGCCACCAGAGTCGGGGTCGTCCTGCCACGATCCGTAGGCATCGAAGAGACCGGCATAGTTGCGGATGTCTGAGGGCAGGTACTTCGACGATTCGCCGCCTGGGAGCGCGGTGCGCTGGGTTTCGACCCAGTCGTCGAAGGGATCGGCGGCCGACGTGTTGAAGACCTCGGCCGGGGAGGGCGCGCCATCTTCGCGAGCCCAGGCGTGCGCACCGGCGCGCACAATCGTCCGGCCGGACGTGTTCGCGAGTTCGGCCGTCCCTCGAATCACCGCAAGGTCGACGCTCAGCGCCGCGCGAGGATCGCCGGCCGCGCTGATCAGGTAGTCGCCCGCGCTTTCAATGGAGATGGAGGAGCCGGCCGCGTCCACGCGGTAATTGACGTCATTGCTGACGCGCGCAATGAAGACGCGCGCGCGCCCGGTCTTGAGGCGGAGCAGCGAATCGGAGAGCAGGTCGACGGTCGTGAACTGATCGAGGTCGAGCGCGCTGCCGTCACCGAAGATCAGCTCCACGCGTCCGCGATCGGTGCGCAGACGGTCGCCAGCGAGCACCACCGTGTTGAGTTCGGCGGGAAGTGTCTGCCGGTCGCGTTCGATGACCGCTCCGGCGTCGACTGCGCCGAGGTGGGCCGGAGGCGCCTGGTCGGACGGCGCTTCTGGAGCCGGCGTCTGCGCTGCGACACCAAATGACCAGATTGCGCATAGACAGAAGAGGGGGAGAAGCCGGCCGGTCCGCGACCGGAATCGAAGGCTTGGTGTGGGACAGAAGGTCATGCTGGTCCCCGCGGTTGAGCTCAGGAGCTGGCGCTTCTCATCATACCCGGGTCCAGGATGGTCGGAATTCCCAGGAATTCACGAACATTCTGATGCTGAAACCCTTAGCATGAAGGCTGCATCTTAGTTGACACAGTCCTGCTAAGATTTCTATAATCTTGTGGACTAAGATTTCGACCCCTCGGGGAAAAGGGAGAGCGAGCAATGAGCAAGATTATTGGAATCGACCTGGGCACCACCAACTCGGTCGTCGCCGTCATGGAAGGCGGGGAGCCGGTGGTTATTACCAACGCTGAAGGCAGCCGGCTGACGCCGTCGGTCGTGGGGTTCACAAAGAGCGGCGAACGGCTGGTGGGGCAGGTCGCGAAGCGGCAGGCCGTCACGAATCCGGAGAACACCGTGTTCTCGATTAAGCGGTTCATGGGCCGCCGGTTCGACGAAGTTTCCGAAGAGATGAAGATGGTCCCGTATCGCGTCGTGCGCGACGGCGACCGCGTGGTCATCAACGTGTCACCTGACGGGCAGGACAAGAAGCACTCGCCACCGGAGATTTCGGCGATGGTGCTGCAGAAGCTGAAGCAGGCGGCGGAGGATTACCTCGGGCAGCCCGTGTCGAAGGCCGTCATCACGGTGCCGGCGTACTTCAACGACGCGCAGCGGCAGGCGACGAAAGACGCCGGCAAGATCGCCGGTCTCGAAGTGCTCCGCATCGTCAACGAGCCGACGGCGGCGGCGCTCGCGTACGGACTCGACAAGAAGAAGGAAGAGACGATCGCCGTCTACGACTTTGGCGGCGGCACGTTCGATATCTCGATACTCGAGGTGGGCGAGGGCGTGGTCGAAGTGAAGGCGACCAATGGCGACACGCATCTCGGCGGTGACAACCTCGATCAGCGGGTCATCGATTGGATCGTGAGCGAATTCCGCAAACAGGAAGGCATCGATCTCTCGAAAGACCGGATGGCGTTGCAGCGTCTCAAGGAAGCGGCGGAGAAGGCCAAGATGGAGCTCTCGACCGTGATGGAGACGGAAATCAACCTGCCGTTCATCTCGGCCGATCAGACGGGACCGAAGCACCTGGCGATGAAGCTCACGCGGGCGAAGTTCGAATCGCTCGTCGATGACTTGCTGCAGAAGAGCGTCGGGCCCTGCCAGCAGGCGCTGAAAGATGCGGGCGTCGCACTGAAGGACATCGACGAGGTCGTGCTCGTCGGCGGATCGACGCGCATTCCGCGCGTGCAGCAAATCGTCAAGGAGCTCTTCGGGCGCGATCCACACAAGGGTGTCAACCCGGATGAGGTCGTGGCGATTGGCGCGGCGGTGCAGGCGGGCGTGCTCTCAGGCGAAGTGAAGGACCTGCTCCTGCTCGACGTGACGCCGCTCTCGCTCGGCATCGAGACCATGGGCGGCGTGATGACGACGCTGATCCAGCGCAATACGACGATCCCGACGAAGAAGACCGACGTCTTCTCGACGGCGGCCGACAGCCAGACGAGCGTCGAAGTGCACGTCATGCAGGGTGAACGTCCGATGGCGCGCGACAACCGCACGCTCGGCAAGTTCCACCTGGACGGCATCCCGCCGGCGCCGCGCGGCGTGCCGCAGATCGAAGTGACGTTCGACATCGACGCGAACGGCATCGTGAATGTCCAGGCCAAGGACAAAGGCACGGGCAAGGAACAGAAGATCACGATCACCGCGTCGAGCGGCCTCAGCAAAGATGAGGTCGACCGGATGATGAAGGACGCCGAGTCGCACGCGGCCGACGACAAGGAGCGCAAGGAAGAGGTCGAGACGCGCAATCGTGCCGATCAGTCCGTGTATGTCGCCGAGAAGTTCATGAAGGAGTCGGGCGACAAGCTCGACGCGTCGGATCGGATGGCGATTGAATCGGCGACCAACGACCTCAAGAAGGCCCTCGAGACGAACGACGCGAAGGGCATCGCTCGGACGCTCGAAGCGCTGACGAAAGCGCAGGAGAAAGCGGCTGAGGCGCTCTACAAGAACGCGGGCGCAGCAGGCGGCGGCGAGCCGGGTGCGGGCGGCCACGGGCCGGCCTCGGGCAACGGCAAAGCCGAAGACGTCATCGACGCCGAAGTCGTCGAGGACAAGAAATAACTATTGATGATTGGGGACTTGGAAATGTAGGACTTTGATTCGTGGATTGATCGAGTGGAATTGTGATGGCTGGCGCTCTGCAATTCCTCAATCGTGAGATCGAAAATCAAATTCCCAATTTCCAATCCCCAATTGAAACTCATGGACTTCTATTCCCTGTTGGGCGTGACGCGCGCTGCGAGCTCTGGTGAAATCGAGCGCGCCTATCGGAGGCTCGCGCGACGCTATCACCCGGGCATCAATCCTGGCGATCGCGTGGCGGAGGAGATGTTCCGGCAGATCCAGCGGGCGTACGACATCCTCGTGGACCTCGAGCAGCGGCGTGAATACGACCGCGGCGCGAGTCCGGCGGCGCCGCAGGTAGTCGAGGCATCGGTGTCGTTCGAGGGTTTCGATTTTTCGGCGCCCGCGGAAGGGCCGCTCGCCGCGACGTTTACCGAGTTGTTCGCCGATGTGTTTCAGGACGCCGCCCGCGAGGCGGTGACGCCAACGCAAGGCGCGCCGCTCGAGATGACGCTGCAGCTCTCGTTTGCCGACGCCGTGCGGGGCGGGACCTTTCCGATTTCCGTGGTCCGCCAGGAGCGATGCGGCGTGTGCAGCGGCGCCGGCCGCGTCGCGCGACCGGTGGTGTCGTGCCCAATGTGCGCGGGCACCGGGCAGCGGCGATGGGCGCGCGGCCACATGGTCTTCACGAAGGCCTGTGAAGGTTGCGAGGGCAGCGGGCGGGTGACGAGTCAGGCGTGCCGGGCGTGCGGCGGAGCGGGCGTTTCACCGCGAAGTGAGGTCGTCACGTTGGCCCTGCCGCCGGGGATTGACGAGGGCGCACGCGTCGCGGTGCCAGGCCGAGGCCAGGCAGGCGCACGCGGAGGACCGGCCGGCGATCTCTACGTGACGATCGACGTGGCGCCGCACCAGTTTTTCCGACGTGACGGGCGCGACCTGACGATTGTGCTCCCCGTCGCGGTGCACGAAGCCGCACTCGGCGCGCGGGTGGACGTGCCGACGCTTGACGGCCTGGTGAAATTGAAGATTCCGCCGAACACCGCCTCGGGCCAGCGGTTCCGCATTCCCGGCCAGGGCGTGCCCGGCGCGGCCGGGGAGCCGGGAGATTTGATTGCTGAAGTGCAGCTCGTGTTGCCGCCCGTAAAGGACGAGCGTTCGCGCGAACTGCTGCGTGAGTTGGGCCGCCTGAATGACGTTGACGTACGGCGGCACTTGTTTGAGAACTGACGGACGACCATGACCAGACGAACGAAGACCAGCAAGGGTTACTACATGATCAGCGCGGTGGCGACGAAGTACAACATCCACCCGCAAACACTCCGCCTCTACGAGCGGGAAGGGCTGTTGAAGCCGTCCCGCACGGACGGCAACACGCGCCTCTACTCCGACGAGGATTTGCAGACGCTCGAGACGATTCTCGCGCTCACTCGCGACCTGGGCGTCAACCTCGCCGGTGTCGAGATCATCCTCAACATGCGCCGCAAGATGGAGAACATGCAGCACGAGGTCAACGAGTTCATGCAGTACGTGAAGCACGAGCTCGCGCGCGGCCTCGGCGACTGGGAACAGCGTCTGAACACCGCGCTCGTTCCGGCGTCGCCGGCGGAGTTCGCGGAGCACGCGAATGGCACGACGCTGACTGCGCCGCATCAGGGGTGACAGTGCTATTCTCTGAGCGTCACCATGGCGTGCGCTCGGTGTGAAGGAACGGGTTGGCGGGCGATTGATCGCGACGGCGTCCGGCGCGTCGAGCGTTGCGACTGCTGGCAGGACACACGCACAGCGAAGCTGCTCAACGACGCGCGGATTCCGCCGCGATACGCACGCTGCGATCTCGAAAACTTCGTGCTCTATCCCAACGAGCGCCTCGCCACGACGGTGATGCGCGCGCGACGATTCGCCGACGCGTTTCCCGCCGTGCCGAAGGGACTCTGCCTGATCGGGCCGCCCGGTATCGGCAAGACCCACATCGCCGTCGCCGTCCTTCGCAAGGCGATCATCGACCGCGGCGCCCAGGGCCTCTTCTACGACGTCCGCGATCTGCTGCGCATCATCCGCTCCACCTACAACCCCGTCGTGCGGACGGCCGAAATGGACGTGCTGCGGCCCGTCATGGACGCCGAACTGCTCGTCCTCGACGATCTGGGCGCGGAAAAGCCCTCGGAATGGGTCGAAGAGACGATCAATCTGATCGTCAACACCCGCTACAACGAGCGTCGCCCGACCGTATTTACGACCAATTACGAAGATCTGCCCGACGAGACCGAGGTGGACTGCCTCAAAGCCCGCGTCGGCTTCCGGCTCCACTCGCGCCTCCATGAGATGTGCGAGTTCCTCGAGTACGACGGCGGCGATTTCCGAATGCTGCCGGCTAACGGCGGTCCCGACGACCTCGCTACGCTATGGAAAAAGAACCGCGGCCGCCGAGCGACCCTGCCCGCCCGCGCCCAGGGTCAGGCCCGCGCTGAAATCAGGGCGCCCAAGGAACTCAAGTGGCCCGGCGGCAAGGCGGGACGTAATTAATTGGGAATTTGGGATTTTTGATTTGATTGAAAATTGGCGAATTGGGTCGATTTGGCCAAATCAAGAAATCTCACATCCCCAATTCAATCCGAAATCAAAAGATCCCAATTCCTAATTCCCCATCCAAAATTACAAATTCCAAATCTCAAATTACCAATTTGATGATTGGTCTCTATTTACACATTCCGTTCTGTCAGGCGATCTGCTGGTACTGCAACTTCAACCGCGGTCTGCTCGACCCGGCCCTCAAACTCCGTTACGTCGATGCGCTCGAGCGTGAGATCCGCGAGGCCGAGCCCGGCCCTGCCGGGCGCGCGGCTGACACGATCTTCTTCGGCGGCGGGACGCCGTCGCTGCTCGATCCCGCGGAGGTGGCGCGGCTCATCGCGGCGTGCCGCGCGCAATTCGACGTCGAACCCGACGCTGAAGTGACACTGGAGACCAATCCCGAAACCGCCACGGCGGAGAGGCTCGACGCTTTCCGAGCCGCCGGTGTCAATCGCATCAGTTTTGGCGTCCAGTCGTTCGACGACGGCGAGCTGGCCCGGCTCGGCCGGATTCATTCGGCGGATCGCGCGCGCGAGGCGGTGCGCGCGGCCCGTCTGGCCGGGTTCGACAACCTCAGCTTCGACTTGATGTTCTGGCTCCCGGGCCAAACGCGCGAGTCGTGGGCGCGCACTGTGTCGGAGGCGGTCGCCCTCGCGCCCGATCATCTCTCGATGTACCTGCTCGAGCTCTATCCGAACGCCCCAATCAAGGAAGGCATCGCCCGGGCCAGCGACCCGGACTCGCCGGCCTTCGATGACCCGGCGGTTCGCGCCGCCTGGACCCAGGCCGCCGACGATGACGCCGCGGATATGTACCTCGAGGGGCTGACGCACCTCGACGCCGCGGGATTCGCGCAGTACCAGATCTCCAACGTCGCGCGCCCAGGGTTCGAGAGCCGGCACAACCTGAAGTACTGGCAGGCCGGCGACTGGATCGGATTTGGTTGCGGCGCCCACTCGACGATGGCGGGCCACCGTTGGAAGAACCTCGCCTCGACGGTCGAGTATGTCGATCGCATCAGCCGCGGGGAGTCGCCCCGAATGGACGTCCATCGACTGTCCGCCGACGACCGGTTGAGCGAAGCGCTCTTCACGGGGCTTCGGCTGTCGGCGGGCGTCGACCGCCGGAACTTTTTGGCACGGCACGGGGTCGATCCGTGGAATCGCTACCAGGCGGCGCTCTCGCCGTTCGTCGCCGAGGGGCTGATGTGGGAACGGGAAGGGCGGTTCGGCCTCACGCGGCGCGGCATGCTCGTGGCGAACGAGATGCTCGTGACGTTCGTTTGACGTGACGTTCCCGCTTGTCTTGACTGAGCGGTACGGTAAAGTATCCCTTCTTTTGACGGAACGCGGTGTCAAGGACGAGGGGTTGCGGAGCCCGGAACCGCGATAGAGTAAGGCCAGTTTGCTTTGCGACCAATGCCCGAACAGGGCAGGGAGGCAGTTCATGAAGTCGTTGGGATCCCTGCCGGCGTTGAGCCGGCGTGCGGTGCTTGCCAGTGGGCTGGCGGTCTCCGCAGTGTTTTGCGCCGCGTCCGGCCTTGCCGCTCAGACTCCGCAGCAGACCCCTGCCGCGGCCGCGCCGGCGCCTGCTCAAGAGAGCCAGTTATCTGCGAAGAGCTCGCCGGCGATCTTTCTGAACGTGGTCAAGCCGGACAAGACGGCGGACTTCGAAGCCGCGATGGCGAAAATCAAGGAAGCCCTCGGCAAGACGGACAAGCCGGAGCTCAAGAAACTCGCCGATGGCTGGTCGGTGTACAAGGTCGGCGAAACCACGCAGCCCGGAAGTCAGGGCGTCATCTACCTCTGGGTGCTCAGCCCCGCCGACGTCGGGTCGGCCTACGATCCCGGCAAGATCATCTACGACGTGTTCCCGCGCGCCGAAGCGGATGAGATCTTCAACAAGCTGAAGGACTCCTACGCGCAGCTGCAGCGCTGGACCCTCGAGAAGGTCCAGGATATGAAGGCGGGCGGCTAGCCCAGCCGGACGAACTTGCACGAACCGGGACGCTTCGCGCTGACGCGGAGCGTCCCGGTTGTTTTTTTGGAGGGAGCCAGCCATGTTGCTTGGACCCGTCGTGCTTGCCGGCCTGCTCGCCTCACTCGGGCGCGGGGAGGGGCTTGCCGGCAGCCCTCCGCAAACGAGCGTGCCCGTCACTTCGTCGGCCGGCTCGGACTACAAATTTCCGAGCGGCGCGGGACTCCTGTTCTTCTACGTGAAAGCCGACAAGACCTCGGACTTTGAGGCCGTCGTCGCGCGTCTGGGCGAGGTGCTCGACAAGACCGACGACCCGGTCCGCAAGCAGCAGGGCCTCAACTGGCGGGTGCTGCGCTCGGTCGAATCGACCGGTGACTCCGCGATTTACGTCTTTGTCTTCATCCCGGCGGTTACCGGCGCCGACTACGACCCGATCAAGGTGCTGAGCGAGGCGGCGCCCACCGAAGTGCAGGCGCTCTACGAACGCCTCCGCGACGACGTGATTCGCGTCGAACGAATGGGATTGGCGAAAGTTCGATAGAGATCAAATTTGAAGTTGGAAGCCAGAAGGAAGAAGTTCGGCGGATCCGCTAAACGGCGTGCGCTCCGCACTTCTCACTTCTGGCTTCCGACTTCCGACTTGTCAAAACGCTATCACCGCGCCTGCGTAGAACCGCTTCGTGTTGCTGTAGAGCGGCTGGCCGTGTAGCGAGAAGATCCGGTAGTCGAGCCGCAGGCGAATCGGACCGGCCAGCGTGAGCTTCAACCCGCCACCCAGGTTGGTCCCGAAGCCCTTCGTATCGAACGTGCGGTAAGACTCGTCGTACACTCCGGCGCCCGCCGTGAAATACAACTGCCCGCGGCCCGTGGGCGTCTGCAGCAGAAGATTTCCCATGTGACTCGTCACGCCGGGCGCGGCATTCGCCTCGTCTTCGCTGGTCCGGTTGTACCTGGTCCTCGAAGCCGAAAACGACCAGGCTTACGCCGACGGCAAACCCCTTGGCGGTGCGCTTGGTCGGGGTCGATGACGCGCCCCAGAAGAAGGTGGCGTCGGCGAAGGCCGGCGCGGGCCAGACTCCAATCAGCAACAGAACGGCCAGAGCCAGCGAGATTCGGCGAATCATGATGGGGCTATCGGCTGAAGATGCACAAATCTGCAATCGCCAACCAAATCCTGAATCCCCAAATCCCAAATCAGCAATGTTAGAGTCGCTTCGATGGACCTCCGTTCGACCCCCGAACAGGACCTCCTGCGCCGAACGGTGCGGGAGTTCGCCGAGGCCGAGATCCGGCCCTTCGTCATGGAGTGGGACGAGGCGCAGGGGTTTCCGGCCGAGCTCGTGCCCCGGCTCGCGTCGATCGGGCTGATGGGGATCCAGACGCCCGAGGAGTTCGGCGGGGCGGGGATGTCGGCGATCGACTACTGCATCTGCCTCGAGGAGCTGGCGCGGGTGGACCCGTCGGTGGCGCTGTCGGTCGCCGCACACAACGGCCTGGCGATGGCGCATCTGTCGATGTTCGGTAGCGAGGCGCAGCGCAGGAAATATGTTCCGCCGCTCGCGCGCGGCGAGCCGCTCGGCGGGTGGGCGTTGACCGAAGCGGGATCGGGCAGCGACGCCGCGGCGATGCGGACGTCGGCCCAGCGCAGCGGCAATCAGTGGGTCATCAACGGAGCGAAGCAGTTCATCACGCACGGCAAAATCGCCGGGCTGCTCGTCGTCATGGCGGTGACCGACCGAACGGAGTCGCGACGCGGTGTCTCCGCGTTCGTGGTCGAGCGGGGCACGCCGGGGATGGCTGCAGGCAAGAAGGAAAACAAGCTCGGCATGCGTGCGAGCGACACGAGTGAAGTGATTTTCACCGACTGCCGCGTGCCGGCCGACGCGCTCATCGGCAACGAGGGCGAAGGGTTCATCAACACGATGCAGGTGCTCGATGCCGGCCGCATCGGCATCGCGGCGCTCGCGGTGGGCCTCGCCCAGGGGGCGTACGAGGCCGCGCGCCGGTACGCGCACGAGCGGAGGCAGTTCGGCCAGCCCATCGCGTGGTTCCAGGCGATCCGGTGGAAACTGGCCGACATGGCCACCCGCATCGATGCCGCGCGCCTGCTGACCTACCGCGCCGCGTGGATGCGCGATCGCAAGATCGAGCGCACGAGCGCCGCTTCGTCGATGGCCAAGCTCTATGCGAGCGAGACCGCCGTACGGACGGCCGAGGAGTGCGTGCAGATCCACGGCGGCTACGGCTTCGTGAAGGACTACCCGGCCGAGAAGTACTTCCGCGATGTGAAGCTCTGCACGATCGGCGAGGGCACGAGCGAGATTCAGCGCCTCGTGATCGCGCGCGAGCTGCTGGGGCGCTGATCGACCCGTGGCCGAGCTGCCTCTCGTCACTCGTCTCCTCGCACGCGATCCGCGCGCCATCGCGCGATCGATCTCACTCATTGAAAACGAAGCGCCAGAAGGCGCGGTGATTGCCGGCCAGATCTACGCGCGCACGGGACATGCGTACCTCATCGGCGTGACCGGTCCGCCGGGCGCCGGCAAGTCCACGCTCGTCGATCGTCTGATTGCCGAACTGCGCAAGAGCGGCCGGACGGTCGGTGTGATCGCGGTCGATCCGACCAGTCCGTACAGCGGCGGCGCCGTGTTGGGCGATCGCGTTCGCATGCAGGCGCATGCGGAAGACGACGGCGTGTTCATCCGGAGTATGGCCACGCGCGGACATCTCGGCGGTCTCGCGCGGACGACGGCCGAGGCCGCCACGGTGCTCGACGCGGCGGGGTATGACGTCGTGATCGTCGAGACCGTCGGCGTCGGGCAGGACGAAGTGGACATCGTCAGGACGGCTGACGTGTCGGTCGTGACCGTGGTCCCCGGGACCGGCGACGAGGTGCAGGCCCTCAAGGCCGGCATCATGGAGATCGCCGACATCTTCGTCGTGAACAAGGCAGATCGCGAGGGCGCCGACCGCACCGCGGCGTCGATCGAGACGATGCTGGCGCTCGAGCAGTGGCCCGAGGGCGAGTGGAAGCCTCCGGTGATGCGCACGGTCGCGACGACCGGCAGTGGCGTGAGCGATCTGGTGGCGATGATCGATCGCTTTCGCACCCAGACATCCAACGCGCAGGGCGAGCGGCGTCGCGCGCGCGCGGAGTGGCGGCTCAGGGAAGTGCTGGGCCGCGCGTTCATGCAGCACCTCGACGCCCATGTCTTCGCGCCGGGCGAGTTCGACCGCACGCTCGACCGCATCGCCGCCCGCGAGATCGATCCCTACGCGGCTGCGGCCGATGTCCTGGCTCGCGCGGTCGGCGCTCAGCCGTCAGCCGGCCGGTCGGTGATCGATCACATCGGCGTTGCGGTCAGCGATGTGCCGGGTGTCGTCGACATGTTTGCGAGTCTGTTCGGTTTGCACACGAGCGCGCCCGAGGACGTCGGGCTGCACCGGCTGAGGTTTGTCGAAACCGGCGACAGCACGATCGAGCTCGTCGAGCCGATCTCTGCCGACGCGCCGGTAGCCACGTTCATCGCGAGCCGCGGCCCGGGATGGCATCACCTCTGTCTGCGTGTGCCAGACCTCGAGGCGACGCTCGCGGCGCTCAAGGCGCGCGGCGTCAAGCTCATCGACGAGCGTCCCCGGACGGGGGCCCACGGATCGCGCATCGCCTTCATTCATCCCGCCAGTACGCGTGGCCTGCTGTTGGAGCTCAAGGAAGCATGACGTTCGGTGAGTTCGAGCTGTTGTCGATGTCCGACGGGTTCTTCGCGCTCGATGGCGGTGCGATGTTCGGCGTCGTTCCCAAGCCGCTCTGGGAACGTCGCATTCAGGCCGACGCGCGCAACCGCATTCGGCTTGGCATGCGTCCGCTCGTCGTGCGCGGCGGCGGCCAGACGATTCTCATCGATGCCGGCATTGGCGACAAGATGGGCACGAAGGATCAGGACATCTACGCGATCGATCGGCGCGAGACGCTGCTGGGAACGCTCCGTGCCGCCAACGTCGCGCCTTCCGAAATCGACATCGTCATTGCCACGCATCTGCACTTCGATCATGTTGGCGGTCTGACGATGCGCGACGGCGATCGGCTGCTGCCGACGTTTCCGGGGGCGCGCCACGTCGTTCGGCGTGCCGAGTGGGAGGACGCCACCCACCCGCATGAACGGAATCGGGCGAGCTACCTGTCGGAAAACTACGCGCCCCTGGTCGAGACCGGCCTGGTCGACTTCATGGATGCGGATGGCGAGGTGCGGCCCGGGATTCGGGTGGTGCGGACTGGCGGCCACACGCAGCACCACGAGATCGTGAAGATCCAGTCTGGCGGCCGCACGGCGGTCTTCGCCGCGGACCTGTTGCCCACGACAGCGCACCTCGACCCGGTGTGGATCATGGGCTACGACCTCTACCCGATGGACACGCTCGCGTACAAGAAGGCATTCCTTCGCGAGGCCATCGCGGGCGAGTACGTTATCTTCTTCGAGCACGACCCGGCGATTGCCGCCGGCATCATCCGCGAACAGGGCAGCCGACTGGTCGTGGAACCCGTGGCCCTGTAGCAATCGGTTTGGCGCGTGTATCCGTGCATTTAACGTTGAGCTCTCACTTCTAACTTCTGGCTTCTAACTTCCAACTTTCAAGGTCCATGTCTATTCCCATCGGCATCATCGGCGGTTCAGGTCTGTACGACATGGCCGAGCTCACCGATCGCGAAGAGCGCGTCGTCGCGACGCCGTTCGGCGATCCGTCCGGTCCGTACGTGATCGCGACGCTGCGCGGCCGGCGCGTGGCCTTTCTCGCGCGGCACGGCCACGGCCACCGGCTCCTGCCGTCCGAGCTGAATTTTCGCGCCAATATCTACGGTTTCAAGGTCCTCGGCGTCGAGTGGATTCTTTCGGCGAGCGCGGTCGGCAGCCTGCGGGAAGACTTCCGGCCGATGGATCTTGTCATTCCGTCGCAGTTCTTCGATCGGACGCGCGGGCGGATCAGCACGTTCTTCGGCGAAGGGCTGGTCGCGCATGTTGGCTTTGCGCACCCGTTTTGCGGTCCTTTGAGTGAGATTGCCTATACGGCGGCCAAGGGCGCGGGCGCCAGCGTGCATCGCGGCGGCACGTACGTCTG
Source organism: uncultured Acidobacteriota bacterium (assembly GCA_963704575.1). Lineage (GTDB taxonomy): Bacteria > Acidobacteriota > Vicinamibacteria > Vicinamibacterales > SCN-69-37 > DATEGZ01. The sequence goes on from OY969918.1 coordinate 651,141, forward strand.
CATGGAAGGGCCGCAGTTCTCGACCAAGGCAGAGTCCGAGTCGTATCGCGCCTCGAAGTTCGACGTCATCGGGATGACGAACCTGCAGGAGGCCAAGCTCGCGCGCGAGGCCGAGATCTGTTACACGACCATCGCGCTCGTGACCGACTACGACTGCTGGCATCCGGCCCACGACTCGGTCACGGTCGAGATGATCATCGCCAACCTCACCCAGAACGCGAAGATGGCGCAGCAGGTGATTGCCAACGCCGTCGAGGCGTTGCCGATTGCCCGCACGTGCGAGTGCGCCCGCGCACTCGCCACCGCGATCATCACGCGGCCGGACGTCATTCCTGCAGCCACGCGGGCGCGGCTGCAGCCCATCGTGGGGAAGTACCTCAAGTGAAAAGTGTCGTCACCGGCTCGATCGCCTACGACTACCTGATGTCGTTTCCGGGGAAGTTCACCGAGCACTTCCTGCCGGAGCATTTTTCCCGCGTCAGTCTCAGTTTTCTCGTGGACTCGATGGACAAGCGGCGCGGTGGCTGCGCGCCGAACATCGCGTACACGCTCGCCCTGCTCGGCGAGCGTCCGCGGCTGATGGCCACCGCCGGCCAGGACTTCAACGAGTACCGGCAGTGGCTCGAGGCCGCCGGCGTGGACACCTCGCTCGTCAAGGACGTGCCAGACAAGTTCACCGCGTCGTTTTTCTGCAGCACCGACGTCGCGAACAATCAAATCGCGTCGTTCTACACGGGCGCCATGGCGCACGCCGCGGAGTTGTCCTTCCGGTCGGCGGGCCAGGTCGACCTCGCGATCATCTCTCCGAACGATCCCGCGGCGATGACGCAATATGCGGCGGAGTGCCGGACGATCGGCATTCCGTTCATCTTCGACCCCGGGCAGCAGTGCGCGCGCATGAGCGGCGACGAGTTGGCCGACGGCATCCGTGGCGCGGCGATCGTGATCTGCAACGACTACGAGCTCGAGCTGATTCGGCAGAAGACCGGCCTCGGCGAGGATGCCATCCTCGAACAGGCGGCCGCCCTGGTCGTGACGCGCGGAGAGCACGGTTCGTCGGTGATCCGCCCGACGGGCCGCGTCGATGTTCCCGCAGTGACGCCGCATCACATCGCGGATCCAACCGGCGTGGGCGACGCCTACCGGGGAGGCTTCATGAAGGGGCTGGCGGCCGGCGCCGACGACGCCGTCTGCGCGCGCCTGGGCAGCGTGGCGGCGACGTTTGCACTCGAGCACCTGGGGGGCCAGAGCCACACGTACACGTGGGCCGAATTCGCTGCGCGCTACCAGTCCCATTTCGGTTCGCTCACGATCGCCGGGCGCCGCTGACCGTGCGGTGAGGCATGCGCGCGCTGTCCACGACGCTGATCGTCGCCGCGCTCGTCTGGCCCGTGGTGCTGGGCGCGGCCACGTGGCAGTTGGCGATTGGCCATCGGCCAATGTGGGTCGGTGTCGTGTACGCGGCGGCCTCTCGCGTCTGTCATCAGCGATCGGAGCGGTCCTTTCATACTGACGGCGTGAAGTGGCCCGTGTGCGGACGATGCAGCGGGTTGTACATCGCGGCGCCCTTCGGCGCGTTGGCCGCCGGGATCGCGCTCCGGCGCCAGGCGAAGGCCCGACGCCAGCTGTTGTGGCTCGCGGTCGCCGCCGTGCCGACGGCCGTTACGCTTGGACTCGAATGGCTGCAGCTGGCGCCGGTGACCAACCTCGATCGCGCGATCTCGGCGCTGCCTCTCGGCGCGATGATCGCGTTCGTGGTGGTGCGTGCCGCGGCCGGCGAGTCGTAGGCAATCGAGTAAACTGAACGCGCATGCCGTCGCCGACGACATCCACGACACGCCCCGCCGCCGCGCCTCGCGCGGAGGCCAAACGTGACACCGCCTCAGTCTTCCGTCTGTGCGCGTTCGCGATTCTCGTGCCGGGTTTGGGTCACGCGCTCGTCGGCCAGGCGAGGAAAGCCGCCGTCTTTTTCATCGTGCTGCTGACGATGTTCGCGTCCGGGCTGGCGTTCGGTGGCCGCCTGCTGCCGTTCACGCCGGCCGAGCCGCTCGTGTTCCTGGGCGCGGCCGCGGAGTGGGTCCTGCTCGCACCGCGCCTCCTCGCCGGGTTGGCCGGGCTCGGTGCGGGCGACGTCGTCGCCGCGACGTTCGACTACGGCAACACGTTTCTCATCGTCGCCGGGCTGCTGAACGCGCTCGTGACGCTCGATGTGTTCGACGTCGCCACGGGACGGAAGCCGGCATGACGACGCACCTCGGCATCATGATTTTCTTCGCTGCGTGCGTCTCCGCGGTGTTCGGCACGATCATGCGCGATCAGCCGCGCGAGCAACTGAACCTCGGCGGCCGCATCTTCACCGCGCTCGTCTTGGGCGCGTACGCGCTCGGCTGGGTGATGTACTTCGCCTTCGGCTGAAACGGCCTCTATCGGGTCGGCGCGCTATAATCGGCCGGATATGGCGTACGAAAACCTGGCCGTCGAGCGGGACGCGGGCGTCGAAGTCATCACCATCGCGCGGCCCAAGGTCCTCAACGCGCTCAACGCACAGACGTTGACCGAGCTCAGCCAGGCGATCGACGTCGCCGGCGCGGACGACGACGTCCGCGTGCTGATTCTGACCGGCGAGGGCGATCGCTCGTTTGTCGCCGGCGCCGACATCAACGAACTGGCGATCCAGACGCCCGTCGGCGGGCGCGAACATGCGCGTCATGGGCAGACGATCTTCGATCGCATCGAACGCCTTGGTAAGCCCGTGATTGCGGCCGTGAACGGATTCGCCCTGGGCGGCGGCTGCGAGCTGGCGATGGCGTGCACGATGCGCCTCGCCGCGGACACGGCGCGATTTGGTCAGCCCGAGATCAACCTCGGGTTGATTCCTGGTTACGCGGGCACGCAGCGCCTGCCGCGTCTGGTCGGCCGCGGGCGTGCGCTCGAACTGCTCCTCACGGGCGATCCGATCACTGCGGACGAAGCATGGCGCATCGGCCTCGTCAATCGCGTGGTGCCGGCCGCGAACCTGATGGCCGAAGCCCGCGCGCTCGCGGGGAAGCTTGCGGCCAAGCCGGCGGTGGCCGCGCGGTACGTGCTCGAAGCGGTCGCCGGCGGCCTCGAGATGTCGTTTGCCGACGCCGCCGATTACGAGGCGACGCTCTTTGCGCTCGTCTCGACGACCGAAGACATGCGCGAAGGCACGCGTGCGTTTCTCGAGAAGCGCAAACCCAGGTTCGTGGGCAAGTAGTGTCGCCCGCGACCATGCGCATCGCGCTCGTTGTCTCGCAGTACAACGCGTTCGTGACCGATGCGCTCGAATCGGGCGCGCGCGCCGCGCTTCTCGAAGCCGGCGTGGCTTCGGAGGAGGTCGGGACGTTTCACGTGCCGGGCGCGTACGAGCTGGCCCAGGCCGCCCAACGAATCGCGGAGTCTGGCCGCTGGTCGGCCGTCGTCTGTCTGGGCTGCCTGATTCGAGGCGAAACGCCGCATTTCGACTACATCGCCCAGGCCGCCGCACAGGGCATCACGCGCGCTGCGCAGGCGACGGGCGTGCCGGTGGCCTTCGGCCTGCTTACGACGAACACGGCCGACGAGGCGCTGGCGCGTGCCGGAACAGGGCCGACGAACAAGGGACGTGAGGCGGCGCTTGCAGCGCTCGACATGGCGCGCTTGTACGACGACCTCGACGCAGACGACGCGGGTGGGACGCGGTTCTCGACATCGTGACGATCGGACCACGGCATCACGCGCGCGAAGCTGCGCTCCAGATCCTGTATTTCTGGGAAGTCGGGCGGACGACGCCCGACGCGGCGCTCGAGGCGTACTTCGCCGAACACGATCCCGAGGCGCCCCCGGCCGTGCGTGAGTACGCGGACACGCTCGTCCGCGGCACCGCCGGGGACGTCGTGGCCCTCGACGAGGCGATCGCGACACACTCTGCGCACTGGCGTATCGAGCGGCTCGCAGTGATCGACCGGATGATCCTCCGGCTCGCCGTCTGGGAGCTGCGCCACGAGCCCGACACGCCGGCGCCCGTCGTCATCGACGAGGCGATCGAGCTGGCGCGCACGTTCAGCACTGATGACTCTGTCCGTTTCGTGAACGGCGTGCTCGACGCCATTCGCAAGACGCTTCCGTAACGTGGTTCGACCTTATGTCCAGTGAGCGCGAACAGAACGCCCAGCGGCAGGCCAAGCTCGACGAGCTCGTCCGCCTGGGCGTGACGCCGTACCCCAATCACTTCGATCGCACCGCCACGATCTCGACCATCGCGGCCGAGCACGGCCAGACCCCGGGCGATGTCCTCGACGCGGCGAAGCCGGAGGTACGCGCAGCCGGCCGCATTCTCAGCATCCGCGGATTCGGCAAGGCGAACTTTCTCGTGCTGTCCGACGGCCTGACGCGGCTGCAGGTCTACGTGCGCGAGGACGCGCTCAGTGCGTTCGACTTCAAGGTCTACAAGCTGCTCGACATCGGGGACCAGATCGGCGTCGCCGGCCGCGTTTTCCGGACGAAGACCAACGAGCTCACGATCTGGGCGTCGTCGGTCACGTTGCTTGCGAAGTGTTTTCTTCCGTTGCCCGAGAAGTGGCACGGCCTGACTGACGTCGAGGTCCGCTATCGCCAGCGGTACCTGGATTTGATCGTCAATCCCGAGGCGCGACAGGTGTTTCAGACGCGCGCGCGGATCGTCGCGGGTATTCGCCGGTTTCTCGACAGCCGGGGGTTCCTCGAAGTCGAGACGCCCATGATGCAGCCGCTTGCCGGCGGTGCGATGGCGCGACCGTTCGTTACGCACCACAACGCGCTCGATCTCGAGCTCTACCTGCGCATCGCTCCGGAGCTGTACCTGAAGCGGCTGACCGTCGGCGGATTCGAGCGCGTGTACGAGATCAATCGCAATTTCCGCAACGAAGGCATCTCGACGCAGCACAATCCCGAGTTCACGATGCTGGAGTTCTACGAAGCCTACGTGGACTACGAGCACCTGATGACGCTCACCGAGACGATGCTGAGCGAGGTGGTGACCGACGTCGTCGGCACGCTCGACCTGCCGTGGGGCGAGGCGCGCGTGTCGTTCGCCGCGCCGTACCGGCGGCTGTCGCTCCGTCACGCGGCGGCCGAGGCGGCGAGCGCGCGGCTCGGACGGGCGGTGACCGAAAGTGACCTGAGAGATCGCGAGCGCGCGGCGGCCGTGGCCGCGGCGCTCGGCATCGAGACTGCGCCGGCGCACGGTGCGGGCAAGATCGCGACGAACATCTTCGAAGCCCTGTGGGAGGACCAGCTCGTTCAACCCACGTTCGTGTACGACTTTCCGACCGAAGTCTCGCCGCTCTCGAAGCAGAAGGCGTCCGATCCGGACACCGTCGAGCGCTTCGAGCTGTACGCGGGTGGTTTCGAGATCGCGAACGGCTTCAGCGAGTTGAATGACCCGGCCGAGCAGCGCCGCCGGTTCGAAGCGCAGCTCCGGGAACGCGCTGCCGGCGACGCCGAGGCCCATCAGATGGACGAGGACTACGTGCGCGCGCTCGAATACGGTCTGCCACCGACCGGCGGGGAGGGGATCGGGATCGATCGCCTGGTCATGCTCCTCACCAACAGCCCGTCGATTCGCGACGTCATTCTCTTTCCGCTGATGCGACCTATCGGTCACGAAGACACGCGGCAATCTCCGGTTCAATAGCCCAATCGCCCGATGTCCTTCGCCTGGTTCGTCGCCCGCCGTTACCTCACCGCCCGCCGGCGGCAGGCGTTCATCTCGCTGATCTCGCTCGTCTCGATCGCGGGCGTGTGCGTCGGCGTCATGGCTCTCGTCGTGGCGCTGGCGCTGATGACCGGCGTGCAAAGTGAGCTCCGCGATCGCATCGTCGGCTCGACCGCGCACGTGTACGTCTATCGCATCGGGGGCAGTTTCACGGACGTCGACGGAAGAATCCGCCAGCTGACGGCCGTCCCTGGCGTTGCCGGCGCGGCGCCCGCGATCATCGGCGGTGCGTTGATGCAGGCCTCGGCGGCCCAGAGCGCGTTCGTGACGCTCAAAGGCATCGATCCTGCGCGCGAGCCCGAGGTGACCGACATCACCAAGGCGATGCGAAGCGGGTCGCTCGACGCGCTGAGCCATCGCCCGCCCGGAGCGCGGCAGGGCGTGATCCTCGGTGAAGATCTCGCCAAGCAACTCCGCGTCACGGTTGGAGACGTCGTCACGGCGCTCACGCCCGAGGTCACGCAGCTGCCGCTGATGGCGCCGATCCCGAAGTCGCGCCCGCTCGAGGTCGTCGGCACGTTCAAGTTCGGCTTCTACGAATACGATTCGGCGTACGCGCTCCTCACGCTCGATGCCACCGAGACGCTCCTCAACCGGCCGGACGGTCCCGATCTCATCCAGCTCAAGGTCGACCACCTCGACGATGCACCCGCGATTCATGAGACGTTGCAGAAAACGCTCGGGGCCGACTATCTCGTCGAGGACTGGACGGAGCTCAACAAGCCGTTGTACTCGGCGCTCTGGCTCGAAAAGGTCGCAATCTCGCTCACGATCGGCCTGATCGTCATGGTCGCCGCGCTCAACATCGTCGCCTCGCTGATCCTGCTCGTGATGGAGAAGAGCCGGGACATCGCGATTCTTCGCACGATGGGCGCGTCGGCGAAGGCGATCCGGCGCATCTTCATTCTTCAGGGACTGACGATCGGCCTGGTCGGCACGGCAGCGGGGACGATTCTCGGGTTGATCGTCTGCCGGATTGCCGATCGCTATCAGCTCATCAAGCTGTCGAGCGAGGTCTATCAGATCACGTACCTCCCGTTTCACGTCGAACCGCTCGACGTGACGGTGGTCGTCGTCTCGGCCGTGGCGATCTGTCTGCTGGCGACGATCTATCCGGCGCGTCAGGCCGGCCGGCTCGATCCGGCCGAAGCATTGCGGCACGAGTAGTCATGGCGCTCATCGAAGTCACAGGCCTCGTGAAGACCTACGCGACTGCGACCGCGCGCATCGACGTGCTTCGTGGTCTCGACCTGGCCGTGGAACGCGGCGAGATGCTCGCGATTGTCGGGGCGTCGGGCGTGGGCAAGAGCACGCTCCTGCACGTGCTCGGCGGGCTCGACAAGTTCGACGCCGGCGACGTGCGCGTGGGCGACGCCGACATTGCGCGGATGGACGACGAGGCGCGCGTGGCGTTCCGCAACCGCCACGTCGGCTTCGTCTTTCAGTTTCATCATCTGCTGCCCGAGTTTTCGGCGCTCGAGAACGTCGAGATGCCGATCCGCATTGGCGGCGGCGACGCGGCGACGCGGCGGCGCGACGCGGAGACAGTGCTCGCGCGCGTCGGGCTCTCGACCCGGACCACGCATCGACCCGGCGCGCTGTCCGGCGGCGAGCAGCAACGTGTGGCCGTGGCGCGCGCGCTCGTGCGCCGCCCTGCGCTGCTCCTGGCCGACGAGCCCACAGGCAACCTCGACGAAGCGACGGCGCAGGATCTGCATCAACTGCTGCGCGAGATGCACCGGGAGCACGGGCTCACGTCGATTATCGCCACGCACAACCTGGCGCTGGCGGCCGCTTGCGATCGGGTGCTTCGCCTCGAGGCCGGGCATCTGGTGCCTGTACAAATAGGACAACAGTGATCTTCATAAGACAACAGTGATCACGCGATCAGCCCGTCCGAGACCGAACTGGCCGATCGATGGTTCGTTCGCCAGGCCATGGCGTCATTGACACCTCTCCCGCCACCGCTTACAGTGCGACGCGCTTGTCGTTGGAGAGAGAGGAAGCTGTGACTGGTCGAGCTCGTCGTCGTGTGGTGTTTGCCGTCCTCGTCGTTGCCTTCACGCTCCCCATCGAATCCGTACTCCTTCGTGCGCTCGAGGCGCCCGATCAAACAGTGGCGGCCCGGCAGTGGGCGACGCAGCTTTCGTCGCCCGACTTGTCGACGGCTGCGGCGCGCATCGTCGATTACCCGTACGTCTATCGCCGCGCGGTGATGGCCGCACTGCGTCCGGAAGTGCGCGCCGGTGTTTGGCGCGCGCATATTCAGTCGTACGCTGACCAGCATCCCGAGCTGGGCCCGCAGACGACGGAGTTGCTGCGCGGCATGGTTGACCTGATCACGCCGGCGGCCGTCTCCGGCGATCGCTCGAACAACGCCGCGGTCGCCGATCTCGCGACGCAGATTCAAGCAGCGCTCGGCAAGGAGGTCACCGACTACCTTCTGTATCGGTTGGGACCGAAGGACGCGCAGGTTGTGAGCGCGCTGCCGTTCAGTGAGCGGCTCGCGAATCTTGCCCGCCAGCAATTCATCGCCCTCGCGCAAAAGGGCGGCGATTGCGACTGCTCGACGATCTGGGGCTGCGACGCCCTGACGCACTGCGATGGCTCCGCCGGCTGCACGCCGGACGACACGTGGCCGATGTGCGGCTGGCTGTGGAACGACGAATGCGACGGCGCCTGTCACGGCGGGGCCGCAGGATGACGCGCGTGGCCCGTCCGCCCTGGTCCCGCGCCGAGCGGGCCGCGTTCGCCGCCGTGGCGGTGAGCGTCACCGTCGTCCTCGCGACGGCCGCCGTGCTCGCCACGCCGCGCGTGCGCGACGCAATCATGAACCCGGTAGCGTATTCGGTCGGCCAGCGGATTGACGTCCCGCCCACCGCATACGCCTCGTCGCCGTACACGTTGCTGATCTTTGGGAGAGGCACGTGCGCGGCTTCCCGCCAGGCAGCGCCGTTTCTGCAATCGCTCGCGAACGAGACGCGCCGGCTCGGCATCGCGCCGCGCCTCGTGTCCGAGGACGCCCACGCCGCTGGAGCCGACGTTTTCGTCGCGAGCCTCGGACTCCAGCCATCCGAGGTCCTGCGCGTCAACGTCAGCACGCTTCGCGTGCGCGTCGTGCCGACCGTCGTGGTCGTGGACCGGTTCGGTCGAATCCTCTACGTGCGTGAAGGCGTTGTGCCCGCGTCTGCGACGGTTCCAGTCCTCGATGCGGTGAGAGCCGCGACGAGGTGAAACCAAGCCGATGAGGTCGGCTATCGGCCTGGCGTATTTCGCCGCCTACGCTCTTCTCTTCCTCACGATCGTCACCTCCGCTTACGCCGTCTGGCGGCGCCACGATCTCCATCGGCTGAACATTCTCATCGTCCTCGCGGCGTTGTTCGCGGGCGCCTTTACCGACCGCCGAGGTATCTGGTTCCTGATCGCGCGCGTGCTGCTGGTTGTCGCGCAGCCTTATTTTCTGCTCCGGCTGGTCTGGCATTTCCGCGAGGTGCCGCGCTGGTTGATGGCGACCGTGCTCCTGGCAATGCCGGTTGCCACCGTCGCCGTCCTGATCAGGCACTCGCTCATTGCAGTCTTTCCTCCGCTTTGGGCGGCCGTGATCGAGTTCTACGTCGCCTCGGTGCTCACCGCCGAGGCGCGCCGGACGGCGGGCGTGACGCGGTGGCGGCTATTTTTCGCGGCGTCAGGAACGTGGGTTCTCGCGACGGCGTACGTACTCAGCTGGCTCTCGCCGTACGCGCCGGCAATCGGGAATTTCCTCGGCGCGAGCAGTCCGGCGTTCCTGGCGTCGATCGCCTTCGCGTATCTCCTCGCGTTCAACACGCCCCGCGGACTCCGCGCCCGCTGGCAGCGGACCGAGCAGGCGCGGTATCTCAGCGCCACGTCCGATCGCGGGCCGGAAGAGCGCGGTCTCCAGGCGGCGGAAGACCTCAATCGGGCGGCGGCGCGCAGCGTCGCACACTCGCTGATCCTCGTGGCCGAGCGGGAAGATCTCGGGTCGCGAACCCTCACGGTCCGCGCGTCGTCGGATCCGGCCCGGCTCGGCCTGACGTTGACGCCGGGGCTGGGGCTCGTCGGCCGCGTGCTGGACGCCGGCCGTGAAGAGGCCGCGAAGATGAGCGCGTGCGAACCGGCGATCCGCGCGCATCTGGAGATCGGCGCGGAGGTGCTCGTCGCGCCGATCGCCTCGGCGACCAGCATCTGGGGTGTCGTGATCGTCGTCCAGCGTCGCGGCTCGCTCTTTCCCGAAGATGACCTCCGCTTGCTCGCGCAATTCGCGCGCTACGCGGCCACCGCGCTCGACCACGCCTACTTGGTGACCGAGGCACGCGACCGTGCGCGCCGCGCGGCCGACCGCCGCCTGCGCGAGATCGAGACGCGCATGAGCCTGATGCTCGACAGCATCAAGGACTACGCGATGTTCGTCCTCGACCAGCACGGCAGAATCGCCACCTGGCAGGTCGGGGCACAGCACGTGTTCGGCTACACCGATGCCGAGATCCTCGACGCGCCCGCCGCGAAACTGTTCGACGCGCCGCCCGAGGACTTCGACGCGCTGCTCGACCGGGCCCGAGGCGTTGGCCGCGCAGAGCGCGAGGGGACCTGCGTCCGGCGGGACGGCATCAAGTTCACGGCCGTCACGACCGTCCGTCCGCTCGAAGCCGAAGTCGGCGATCCCCCGGGCTTCGTGCTCGTCACGCGCGACGTCACCGAACGCCGCACCCTGCAGGCGCGCCTCGAGCAGAGCGAGAAGATGGAAGCGATCGGTCAGCTGGCCGGCGGCATCGCTCACGACTTCAACAATCTCCTCACCGCCATCCTCGGCTACGCCGACTGGCTCGATCGCGAACTGGCCGGCCAGGGCCACGAGGAGATCAGCCAGATTCAGCGCGCCGCCGAACGTGCCGCGGCGCTGACCGGCCAACTCCTGGCGTTCAGCCGCCACCAGATGAACCGGCCCACGGCGATTGACATCTCGCAGCTCGCGAAAAACCTGGTGCCGATGCTCCGCCGCGTCATCGGGGAACACATTCTGATCGTCGAGGCGTGCGACGACGACGTGCCTGCGGTGATGGGCGATCACAGCCAGGTCGAGCAGATCATCCTGAACCTCGCGGTGAACGCGCGCGACGCCATGCCCGGCGGCGGCCGCCTGACGATTCGAACCGCGCTCGCCCCGGTCGACGCCCGCATCGCGGCGGGAGACCTGACGCCCGGTCCGCACGTGCTGCTCGAGGTGTCCGATACCGGCATCGGCATGGACGCCCCGACGATGGTGCGGATCTTCGAGCCCTTTTTCACCACCAAGGAGCTCAGCGGCACCGGCCTCGGGCTCGCCACGGTGTACGGCATCGTCAAGCAGATGCAGGGGGCGATTCGCGTGGAGAGCGCGCCGGCACGCGGCGCCGTGTTCCGCCTCTATTTCCCGGCCACGCACGAACGGGCAGCCGGCACAGGAGAGCCTCCGGTCGCCGAGATCGCCGGCGGGCACGAGGCGATTCTCATCGTCGAGGATGATGACGTCGTCCGCACGTTTCTGGAGCGCACGCTCGATCGTCACGGGTACCGCGTGAGCGTTGCGGCACGCCCGCAGGCAGCTCTGACGATGGTCGAGCGGGGAAACGAGCGTTTTGATCTGGTGATTACCGATATCGTGCTGCCGGGAATGACCGGATTGGAGTTCGTTCGGCAGCTCGACCGGATTCAGCCGAACCTGCCGGCGCTGTATATTTCCGGGTACGCGGAAGCGGTGCTGGCCCGGGAGGGCACGCGACCGAAAGCGGGTCATTTTCTCCAGAAGCCATTTTCTGCTGCAGATCTACTCAACCGGATTCGACAAATACTGGAGACGGGTTGAACCGTGTCCGACCGTTTCGGTCGCGTTACACGGACGGCCCATGCCGTATAATCGATACAGGATCGCCATGCAGAGCCTGCTCCCTGGCGGACGATTGGATGTTTGAACGCTACACGGAACGCGCGCGCCGGGTGTTGTTCTTTGCCCGGTACGAAGCCACCCAGCTCGGCAGCAATTCAATTGAGACCGAGCATTTGCTCCTTGGTCTGATTCGAGAGGGCAAGGGGCTGACGAGCCGAATCTTCGCGCGGTCGCATCTGTCCCTCGAGAGCATCCGCAAAGAGATCGAAGGCCGCACGGTTTTCCGCGAGAAGGTCTCGACCTCGGTCGATATTCCCTTCAGTGCAGAGACGAAGCGGGTGTTGCAGTTCGCGGCAGAAGAGGCCGACCGGCTGCTTCACACCTACATCGGCACCGAACACCTGCTCCTCGGGATTCTCCGCGAGGAGCGGTCGGTCGCCGCCTCGATTCTGTACGAGAAGGGCATGCGCCTCGCGAGCGTGCGCGAGGACATCGTCCAGCTCCTCAACGAGAAAACGGCGCCGGCGCGGCCCAAGGAAACGCCGTTGCTCGGCGAGTTCAGCCGTGACCTCACCGAGGCCGCCATCAAGAATCAGCTCGACCCGCTCGTCGGCCGGGAAGGCGAAGTCGAGCGCGTGCAGCAGGTCCTCTGCCGCCGCACGAAGAACAATGCGGTCCTCATCGGCGAACCTGGCGTGGGCAAGACGGCCATCGTCGAGGGGCTCGCGCAGAAGATCGTCTGCGGCGACGTTCCGCATTTCCTGGCGGACAAGCGCATTCTCGCACTCGACATCTCGCTCATCGTCGCGGGCACGAAGTATCGCGGGCAGTTCGAAGAGCGCCTCAAGGCGATCATGAAGGAGCTCACCGAGAACCCGAACATCATCGTGTTCATCGATGAGCTGCACACTCTCGTGGGGGCCGGTTCGGCCGAGGGCTCGCTCGACGCGGCGAACATCCTCAAGCCGGCGCTCTCGCGCGGTGAAATCCGCTGCATCGGCGCGACGACGCCGTCTGAGTACCGGAAATACATCGAGAAGGACCGATCGCTTGAACGCCGGTTCCAGGCGATCAAAGTGGATCCGCCGAGCGAGAAGGAGACGATCCAGGTCCTGATGGGCGTGAAGGATCGTTACGAGTCCTTCCATCACGTGGAGTACTCGACCGAAGCCATCGAAGCGGCCGTGTATCAGTCGAGCCGCTACATCACCGACCGGTTCCTTCCCGACAAGGCGATCGACCTCATCGACGAGGCCGGCGCCCGCGCCAAGCTGCGCGAGGCGGAGCTCAACGCCGAGATGGGGGAGATCAGCCGCAGTATCCGCGTGGCCGTCGAGCAGATCGAGCAGCCCGTCGGCGAACGCGGCGAAGACAAGGCGTGGCTCTATTCGCAGCAGCAGGAGCCGGCGTCGCGCGAGAACCTGCAGACGGTGCGCGAGCGGCTGGACGTCAAGCCAGGCACGCCGCGCGTCGCGATCGGCAAGCACGAAATCGACGAGGTCGTGTCGAAGTGGACAGGCGTGCCGCTCACGTCGGTCAACGAAGACGAAAGCAACAAGCTCCTCCGCATGGAGGAGGAACTGCACCAGCGCGTCATCAGCCAGGAGAAGGCGATCTCGGCGCTATCGCGCGCGATTCGCCGGTCACGCGCGGGCCTCAAGAACCCGAATCGCCCGGTCGGATCGTTCATCTTCCTTGGCCCGACCGGCGTCGGCAAGACGGAGCTCGCGCGCGCGCTCGCCAATTTCCTCTTCGGCAGCGATCACTCACTCATCCGCTTCGACATGTCCGAATACATGGAGAAGCACTCGGTCTCGAAGCTGATCGGCTCGCCTCCCGGCTATGTCGGCCACGAAGAGGGCGGCCAGCTCACCGAGAAGATCAAGCGCAACCCGTACTCAGTGGTGTTGCTCGACGAGATCGAGAAAGCGCATCCCGATCTGTTCAACATCCTGCTCCAGGTGTTTGAGGACGGTCATCTGACCGACGGCCTCGGCAACCGGGTCAACTTCAAGAACACGATCGTCATCATGACGTCGAACATCGGCGCCCGCTTCATCCAGAAGAAGGCGGCGATGGGCTTCCAGACAGCGGACCTCCGTGAGGTCCAGAAGTCGGTCACCGAGATGGTGCTCGGTGAAGTGAAGAAGACCTTCAATCCCGAGTTCATCAACCGCGTCGACGAAATCATCGTCTTCGACCCGCTGTCGGACGACGATCTGCGGCGCATCACGAGCCTTCTGATCGGCAACCTGAACCAGCACCTCGCGGATCGTCAGCTGAGGATTGAAGTGCTGCCCGAGGTCGTCGACTGGATCATCGACGCGACGTGTCGCGATCGGTCATACGGCGCCCGGCCCCTCCGCCGCGCGCTGCAGCGGTACATCGAAGACCCGCTCTCCGAGGAGCTCATTCGCGGCGAATTGCGGACGGGCGTCATCGAGATCTACCTTGACCACGGCACGCTCGCCTGGCGCACGACTGGCCAGGCCGATACCGGCCGGCGGTTGGCCGTCATCGTCTAAGCCGTCGAGGGTCGGGCGATTCCGGCCGGGGACGCTCGAGGTCGTCGTCGTCAAACCACCATGCTCGTGAAACTTACGGTTCGTCGGCTGGCCCCCGTCCTGTTCGGCCTCGCCAGCCTGTTGATGGCCCTGCCGGCCGCCGCTCAGGTGGATCCGTGCCCGGCCGTCACCAAACAGCCGCCCGCGGCCTCGCCGCCGCTTCTGCGTTGCGTTCAGCTGGTCGCGCATCCGGTCAACGAGACCGTCGTCGATCAGGCCACCTACACCTACTACATCAAGCTCCGGCCAAGCCTTCCCGAGCAGGACAAGATCGTTCCGTACAACGAGGACGCGGTGCACGCGGACTTCTGGAGCCTGTGGCGGACCGGCTTTCTCGACAACCTCTGGGTGGAAGTGATCGACGAGCCGTACGCGAATGGCGTGATGGGCGAGCACGTGGTGTTCCACATCGAGGAACGGTCGCGCATCAAGGTCGTCGACTACACGCCAGCCAAGCCCGGCGACAAGCTGCGCGTGGACGTGTCGAAGATCGAAGACGCGCTGAAGGAAAAAGGCATCGCGGTGCACCTCGATTCCTTCGTCGACCAGGCGACGATCCGGCGCGTGCAGGGTGTGATTCACGACCTCTACGCCGAGAAAGGCTATGACGGCGTCGTCGTCGAGCCGCACATCGTGCCGATGGAAGGCGGTCCCAAGCTCGTCCGGCTGACGTTCAACATCAACGAAGGACCGAAGTACCAGATCAAAGAGATCGACTTCGACGGCAACAAGGCGTTCACCGACAGCAAGCTCGCCTCGCAGATGAAGGACAACAAGCCGCGGGGCTTCCTGTCGTTCATCACCGAAGCCGGCAAGTACCAGGAAGCCAAGTTCGCCGACGACGCGCAGAAGGTCGTCGATTTCTACCACGAGAACGGCTACGCGAAGGCGCGCGTCGGCAATCCGCAGGTCGAAGTGATCTCGACCTCTTCCGATGGCAAGACGCGCGACATCCGCCTGCGGATTCCGGTCGACGAGGATCGCCGCTACAAGGTCGGCAAGTTCGAAATCGCCGACGCGAAGGCCCTCAAGGCCGACGGCCTGCGCGAGCTCTTCAAGATCAAGGAAGGCGATTTCTTCGACGCCAAGAAGCTCCAGAAGGGAATGGAGAAGGCGAAGGAGGCCTACGGTAGTTACGGCTTCATGGAATTCACGCCCGAGCCCGATTTGTGCTTTGCCGGCACCGACTGCGCCACCGGGCAGCCCGTCGGTCCGCAACCTGGCGCGCCCGTCGTCGACATCACGATGCGGATGGACGAAGGCAAGCAGTACTTCGTCAACCGGATCACCTTCACCGGCAACACCACGACGCACGACAACGTCATTCGGCGCGAGTTGCGAATCGCGGAAAACGGACTGTTCAATACCGAAGCGCTCAAGGAGAGCATCCGGCGCCTGAATCAGCTCGGTTATTTCAAGCCGCTCGAGAAGAGCGAGGACATCAGCGTCCAGCCGACGCCCGGGCAGGACGCGCGCGTGGACGTCAAGCTGAAGTTCACCGAGCAGAACCGGAATCAGCTGTCATTTGGCGCCGGCGTTTCGCAGTTCGACGGCTTCTTCGGCCAGCTGTCGTTTCAGACCGCGAATTTCCTCGGCCGTGGTGAAACAGTCGGCATCTCGCTCCAGCGCGGCTCGCAGGCGCGCAACTATCAGGTGTCATTCAGCGAGCCGTACATGTGGGACCGGCCGATTACGCTCGGCACGGACCTGTTCACGCGTGAGTACATCTTCCCGGCGCAGTACACGCAGGACGAGCGCGGCGGCAACGTCGTGCTGGGTCTTCCGGTCCGCGCCTACACGCGGCTGTTCCTGACCTATGGCTACACACGCGTCCGGGTCTTCGACATCGATCCGGCGTACCTCAGCCCCGCGGTGCTCAACTCGAGCCCGTACCTGCGCGACTCGTTGTTGATCGATGAGGGCGGGCACCGTACGGTGAGCAAGATCTCACCGAGCCTCGTCTACAACACGGTCAATGCGCCGATTTTCCCGAACTCCGGCACGCGCTACACGCTCGCCGGATCGTTCGCGGGAGTCGGCGGCGACACGCAGTTCTGGTCCACGCAGTTCGAAGGCATCTGGTACAAGCGGTTCACCAACCGCACGTCGGTCGGCCTGCGCGCGCAGGCGCAGTACATCCGGCCGTATGGCGATACGTCGATCCTGCCGATTTTCGAGAAGTACTTCCTGGGCGGTGAGTACAGCGTGCGCGGGTTCGACATCCGCACGATCGGGCCGCGCGACCCGAATTCGAACCTCGTGATCGGCGGCAACAAGACGCTCAATTTCAACGCCGAGTACTACATCAACATCGCCGGGCCCGTGCGTCTCGTCGCGTTCTGGGACGCCGGTCAGGTGCAGGACGTCGGCAATCCGTTCGTCTGGAAGGAGCCCGTCTTCCAGCAGACGGCGCCGACCGGCCCGTTCATCTACGACACGCTCGCGCCCATCCTCGGGTTGACGAGCACGACGCCGATCCCGACCGTGAAGATCGGCGAGACGGCGGCGTTCAAGACCTCGACCGGTGTCGAACTCCGCTTCTTTATGCCCGTGCTGAACGTGCCCTTCCGGCTGATCAGTTCGTGGAATCCGTCGAGGACGGGCGTTCTCAACAACAACCTGCAGCCGACGGCGCGCTTCACGTTCCGTTTCGCCGTCGGGACGACGTTCTAGCCGTCAGTAGTGCGTGATGTTCACTGAGTACGTCGTGACGTCGGTCAGCGTGCCCGAGTCGTATACGCGCAGGCACAGCGTGCCCGGCGCGGACACCGTGGCGACGATCGTGGCGCCTTGCGGCGCCTTGTCCTGGAAAAGCCCGCTGCCGACCGAGCAGGTGGTGCCGCTCCAGGTGCCGATGCTGATGCCGATGAGCGTCGTCGCGTCGGGGCCGACGGCCGCGAGGTTGGCGGTGACGTTGCCGGGGGTGGCGATGGTAAACGGGTACGTGGCCGCGCCGTTGACGTTGATCGAGCCGGCAAACGTCTCGGTGACCGGATTGCCCGGGGTGATGGGAGTCGAACTGGACGAAGTGCTGCCGCAGGCCGCGCTGGTCGTGAGAATCGTCGCGGCAAGCAACATGGGAACTACCGATCGGCGCATGAACTCTCCTGAACGTATTCGGCGTGACGAACGGCAGGCGCTTCGAGTGGGCCGCGCCGTCGGCACACCTGAATAGGATAGACTGACTTGATGTGCCCGCGGCCGGTTTGCCGGCACATCGCCACACGGACGCGCTTCAGCGTCCGTCTTTTTTCGAGAGCACAGACCGAAATGACCCGCACAACCTTGACCACCGCGATCTTGATCCTGCTTGCCGGCGCGGCGTTCGCACAGACGCCCCCGGTCCAGACGCCCAAACCGACACCGGCACCGACGCCCGCGGCGGCTCCGGCGGCCACCCCGGTCCCGTTTCCGGCCGATTCGAAGATCGGCTTCGTGGACATGCAGATCGTCGTCGCCACCTCGAAGCTGGGCAAGACCGGCCAGGAGCGGATGAAGGCCCTGACCGATCAGCAGAACGCCGACATGGCGGCCAAGAGCAAGGCGCTTCAGACGTTGCAGCAGGAAGTGCAGTCGCAGAGCGCGGTGATTACGCCGGCCGCTCTCGCGGCGAAGAACGCCGAGCTCGACAAGCAGCAGCGCGCGGCGCAGTTCGCACAATCCGACTGGAACGCCCAGGTGGACGCACTCAACAAGCAACTCCTCCAGGATTTCCAGGAGAAGGTCCTGCCCGTGCTCGAAGGGCTGCGCGCGGAGATGGGTTTGTGGGCGATTTTCAGCGTGGGTGATTCAGGCGCGGCCGCCGTGCATCCGGGCCTGAATCTCTCGGCCGAAATCATCAAGCGGCTGGACGCCAAGTATCCGGCCGGCAAGTAGCGCCGGATGGTATCGTCTCCTCGACAGGTGCCTCGCATGACACGCACGCTTTTCGCCTCCATGCTTTTCGTGTCCCTCGGTGCCGGCGCGTCGGCGCAGACGCCGCCACCGACGCAGACGCCGCCGCCGCTCCTGCCCAAGCCCTCACCGACGGCGCCGGCCGCGGCGCCTGCTCAGGCGCTGCCGTTTCCGGCGGATTCGAAGTTCGCGTTCGTCAACATGCAGGAACTGCTGAGCGAGTCATTGCTCGGCAAGGCCGGTGTGGCGCAGATGAAGACGCTTACCGACAAGCAGCAGTCCGATCTGGTCGTCAAGAACAACGCGATCGTGGCGACGCAACAGAGAATCCAGCAGCAGTCGACGGTGGTGACGCCCGCCGCGCTCGCCGTCATGAATGCCGACCTCGACAAGGCCCAGCGCGACCTGCAGTTCGCCCGCAACGAAGCACAGGCCCAGGCCGAGGAGCTGAACCAGAAACTGCTCGTGGACTTCCAGGACAAGGTGCTCCCCATCATCAACGCCTTGGCGAAGGAGAAGAACCTCTACGGTGTCCTCAGCGTGCAGGACTCCGGCGCCCTCTTCTTCAACCCCGCGCTCGATCTCACGGCGGAAGTCATCAAGCGCCTCGACGTCAAATTCCCGGGCGGAAAGTAAGGCGCGGGTCGGCGTCGCATGAGCATCCCGGCGGTCCTCGAACGGCTGGCGTACCGCTACCCGTCAGTCCTCGTTGACCGGGTGATCGAACACGTTCCCGGCCGCAGCATCGTCGCGGTCAAGAACGTCACGTTCGGTGAAGAGTTCTTCCAGGGACATTTTCCGGGCGCGCCGCTGATGCCGGGCGTGCTCATGATCGAATCGCTCACGCAGGTCGCCAGTCTGTTGCTCCTCGCGGGCGACGGCGAGGGCGGCGGACGCGCGTGGCTGCGCGCCGTGGAACACGCGAAGTTCCGCCGCCAGGTCGTGCCGGGCGATCGCCTTGAATTGCAGGTCACGCTCGGCCGGCGGCGCGGCCGGATTGCCCGCGCGGCCGCCGTCGCGACGGTCGAGGGCGAGGTCGTGGCGGAAGCCGATCTCGTGCTCGCGATCGAGGCGACGGCCACCGCGGACGCCGACGCGCCCGTCATCCATGACACCGCCATTGTCGACCCGAACGCGCGGATTGGCAGCGGGACGGTCATCGGCCCGTACGTGACCGTCGGCCCGCATGTCACGATCGGCCGCCATTGCCGCGTGGGCGCGTCGAGCGTCATCGACGGCACGACCGACATCGGCGACGACACCGAGATCTATCCGTTCGCGTCGATTGGCCTGGCGCCTCAGGACCTGAAGTTCAAGGGCGAGCCGACGCGGCTGGCGATCGGCCGGCACAACGTCTTCCGCGAGTTCGTGACGATCCATCGCGGCACGGCCGGCGGCGGTGGGGTGACGACCATCGGCGACCACAATCTCTTCATGGCCTACGCGCACGTCGCGCACGACTGCCACGTCGGCAGCCACACGATCTTCGGCAACGGCGCGACGCTCGGCGGCCACGTCACGGTCGAAGACTATGCGGCGATCAGCGCGTATTCCGGCGTGCACCAGTTCTGCCGGGTCGGGCGCCACGCGTTCATTGGCGGCTACACGGTCGTCACGCGCGACGCGCTGCCGTTCGCCAAGACCGTCGGCAATCGCGCGCGGATCTACGGGCTCAACACGATCGGCCTCGTGCGCCGCGGGTTCAGCTCCGAGCTCGTCTCGAAGCTGCGCCGCGCGTACCGGCACCTGCTGCAGCACAACACGAGCCGCGCGCTCGAGCTCATCGAGCGCGACGTGACGCTGCGCGCGCCGGAAGTGTCGTATCTCGTCAACTTCATCACCTCGGCCAAACGCGGCGTGATCCTGCGCCGGCCGTCGCGCCGGCAGGTCGACGAACCGGTCGACGTCGAGTAGGATCGCCGATCGTGCCGATCGGATTGATCGCCGGCAACGGTACGTTTCCCTTTCTGGTTCTGCGCGCCGCCCGCACGCTCGGCCATGACGTGGCCGTCGTCGCGATCGAGGGCGAGGCGTCACCGGCCCTCGACGGCCTGGCCCGCGAGCTCGGCGGTACGTCAGTGACCTGGATCGCGCTCGGCCAGCTCGGCAGGTGCATCAAGACGTTCACGGGCGCCGGCGTGTCGCGGGCGGTGATGGCCGGACAGGTCAAACACGTGAAGCTGTTCGGCGGCGTGCTGCCGGACATGACGCTGCTGTCCGTCCTCACGCGGCTCAAGAGCAAGAACACCGACGCGCTGATTGCCGCCGTGGCGTCCGTGCTCGAAGATCACGGCGTGACACTGATGGATTCAACCGCGCTCCTGCACGACCTCATGGCGAAGCCCGGCGTGCTCACGACCACGCGGCCGTCAGAGACAATGGAGCGCGACTTCGCTGTGGGGTGGCGCGCGGCTGACGCCGTGGCGGGCGTGGACGTGGGGCAGACGGTTGTCGTCAAGGACGCCGCCGTCGTGGCCGTCGAGGCCATGGAGGGCACCGACGCCGTGATCGCGCGCGCGGGCGCGCTCGCCGGCGCCGGGACGCGAGTGATCAAAGTGGCGAAGCCGACACAGGACATGCGATTCGACGTGCCCGTCGTGGGCGTGGCGACGATCGACGCCATGAAGGCCGCCGGCGCCGACGGACTCGCGATCGATGCCGGCAAGACGCTCGTCATCGACGGCGACGCATGCGTCGCGGCCGCCAACGCCGCCGGCATCGTCGTCGTGGGGCGGGCGCGGGCATGAGCGAACCGCTGCGCGTCGCGACGATCGGCGTCGGGCATCTGGGCCGCCATCACGCGCGTCTGCTCGCGACGTTACCGGGCGTGCGGTTCGTCGCGGCTGTCGACCTGGTGGCTGATCGTGCCCAGGCCGCAGTGGCCGGGACGGACGCCAAGGCGCTGGCGGACTTTCGATCGCTCTTCGGCCAGGTGGACGCCGTGACGGTCGCCGTGCCGACCGTGGCGCACCTCGACGTCGCGACGGCGTTTCTCGAACGCGGCGTGCACGTCCTCGTCGAGAAGCCGATGGCGGTGTCCCTCGCGGAGGCGGACACCATGCTTGCGGCCGCCCGGGCGTCGGGGGCGACGCTTGCCGTGGGCCACACCGAACGTTTCAATCCTGCAGTCGCCGCCGCGCTGCCGGCGATCCGGTCGCCGCGCTTCATCGAAGTCCACCGGCTCAGCGGGTTTCCCGAACGCAGTCTCGACATCGACGTCGTGTTCGACGTGATGATCCACGACCTCGATATCATTCTTGCCGTCGACGGCACCGAAGTCGTCCGCGTCGATGCGATCGGCGTGCCGGTGCTGACCGGCCGCGTCGACATCGCCAACGCGCGCGTGACGTTCGCATCCGGCTGCATCGCGAACATCACGGCGAGCCGGATCAGCCGCGACAAGGTCCGCAAGTTCCGCTGCTTCCAGCCGGACATGTACGTCTCGATGGACGCCGCTGCGCAGGAGCTCGAGATCTGGCGGCTCGAGCGCCGCGACGGTGAGCGGCCGGGCATTGCCGGCGGGCCGGTCCCGATCGAGAAGGACGAGCCGCTGCGCCTGGAACTCGCCGATTTCGTCGCGGCCATTCGCGACAAGCGCGCGCCGCGCGTGCCGGGTGACGCGGGCCGCCGCGCGCTCGCGCTCGCCACGCGCGTGGCCGACGCCATCACCACTGCCCTGTGAGCTGCGCATGTTTAAAGACGTCTCTGCCTTCATCGCCGAGCTCGATCGCCGCAAGGATCTGACGCGCGTCACCGACGCGCTCAGCCCGGACCTCGAGATCGCGGCGCTCATCGACCGCGTCTCGAAGTCGCCCGGCGGCGGCAAGGCGCTGTTCTTCGAGAAGCCCGCCGGCTCGGACATGCCGGTCGCCGCGAACCTCTACGGCTCGATGGCGCGCATCTGCCTCGCGCTAGGCGTGACGTCGCTCGACGAGCTCACGCACGAGATCGACGAGTTGACGACGCCACCGATGCCGAAGGGGTTCATGGACGCGCTGCGCCTCATGCCTCTCGTCAACCGCCTGACCGACCTCATGCCGAAGACGGTCAAGGACGCGCCGTGTCAGGAAATCGTGTCGGAAACGGCCGGGCTCGACTCGCTGCCGATCCTCAAGACGTGGCCCGAGGACGGCGGTCCGTACATCACGCTGCCGCTTGTCTTCACGCGCGACCCGGAGAGCGGCATGCGCAACATCGGGCTCTACCGGATGCAAGTCTTCGACCCGCGTACAACCGGCATGCACTGGCAGCAGCACAAGGGCGGCGCGCAGCACTACCGCGTGGCCGAGCGGCTCGGAAAGCGGCTCGAGGTCGCCGTCGCGCTCGGTGCCGATCCCGTCCTGACCTACTGTGCGACCGCGCCGATGCCCGAAGGCCTCGACGAGCTGATGCTCGCCGGCGTGATTGGCAAGGAGCGCGTCGAGCTCGTGAAGTGCCGGACGATCGATCTCGAGGTGCCGGCCAACGCGCAGATCGTGCTCGAAGGCTACGTCGAGCCAGGTGAGCGCCGGCGAGAAGGCCCGTTTGGCGACCACACCGGTTTCTATTCGTCGCCAGCGGACTTTCCGGTGTTTCACGTCACGTGCATCACGCGGCGTGTCAAGCCGGTGTACGTGACGACGGTCGTCGGCATTCCGCCGATGGAAGATCTCTACCTGGGCAAGGCAAGCGAGCGCATTTTTCTGCCGCTCATTCGCAAGACACTGCCGGAAATCGTCGACATGCACTTTCCGGCGGCCGGCATTTTCCACAACATCGTGCTGGTCTCGATCGACAAGCGGTATCCCGGCCACGCGCGCAAGGTCATGAGCGCGTTCTGGGGACTCGGTCAGCTCATGTTCTCCAAGTGCATCGTCGTCGTCGACAAGGACGTGAACGTGCAGAACCCGGAGGAGGTCGCCTGGATCGCGGGCACGCATGTCGATCCGTCGCGCGACATCTCGATCGTGCAGGGGCCGGTCGACGACCTCGACGAAGCAGCGGTCGCGCCCGCGTTTGGCGGCAAGATGGGGATCGACGCCACGCGCAAGTGGCCCGCCGAAGGGTACACGGGAACCTGGCCGCGCCGGCTCGTCACGTCGCCTGCCGCGGCGGCGAAGGCGGACGCAGTGTGGCGGGCGCTCTCCGGACAAACGAAGTGACGTCATGACTTCATCGCTGTCTCCGATCGAATTGCAGGAGTTCGAAGCCCGCGCCACGGCCGGCACCGCGTTCTCACGCGCGGACGTCGAGCGCGTGATGGCCACGACCAATCTCGTCACCGTCGGCATCCTCGGCGAAGCCGCCCGCAAGGCGGTCCGTGGCAACCTGGTAACGTTCGGTCGGGTGTGCCTCGTCGGGCCGGAGGCGACGGCGTCCGAACGAGGCGATGCCGGCGAGGTCCGGCTCGAAGGCGTGCCGGCATCCGCCGACGAGGCACGACAGCGCGTACGCGACGCCGTGGCGTTTGCTGCGGGCGCTGTGCTGACGGGGTTCTCTCTGGCCGATCTGCTGAGACTCGTCGGCGGCGATCATCTTGCGCTGGTCGATTTCTCACGGGCGCTGCGCGCGGACGGGCTCGAGGCCGCCGCCGTGCCTCTCGATCGACTGGGCGACACGGACAACGCCGTCGAAGTCGTGCGTGCGACCGTGCGCGGCGGCCTCGGCGCGTGGCGCGCGGTTGTGGAACGATCGTCGGCCGCCGACCGGCTCGACCTCATTCAGCGCGCTGCCGACGTGCAGCGCGAGACCGGCACGCTCCGCGCGTTCGCGCCGCTCGCGCGTCTCGACGCGCGCGACTCGCCGTCCACCGGGTACGACGATGTCCGGATGATCGCGGCGGCGCGGTTGCTCTGCCGCGCGATCCCGTCGATCCAGGTGGATTGGCGGCTGTACGGTCCGAAGCTCGCGCAGGTCGCTATTGCGTACGGCGCGGACGATCTCGACAGTGTGCCGTCGGTCGACACGCTCAACCTCGGGCATCGCCGCTCGCCGGCCGAGGACGTCCGGCGTCAGATCACAGCGGCATTCGCCGAGCCGGCCGAACGCACCGGGCGGTTCGAGCACCGGTCGTGAGCGGTCCGGTCCGGCTGGGCGCCGTCAGCTATCTGAACGTCCGCCCGCTTGTGCATGGCCTGCAGCAGCGAGCGAATCTCGTCTCACTCCGTTTCGACGTTCCATCGCGGTGCGCAGAACTGCTCGATCGCGGCGAAATCGATCTCGGCATGGTGCCCTCCATCGCGTTCCTCGACCGCCCGGGCGATCTGGCCGTTCCCGGCGTCTGCATTGGATCGGAGGGACCAGTCGCATCGGTTGCGCTCTTCACGCGCGTGCCCGTCCGTGACATTCGCACGATCGCGCTCGACACCTCGTCGCGCACGTCGGCCGCACTGACGCGGATCCTCTGCCACCGAACGCTCGCTATTTCGCCCGCGTTCGTGCCGCAGGTCCCCGATCTGCAGACGATGCTCGCCGGTGCGGACGCCGCGCTTCTGATTGGTGACCCCGCGCTTTTCGTCACCGCGGGACCCGGCGTCGAGAAAATCGACCTAGGCGCTGCCTGGACGGCGATGACCGGCTTGCCGTTCGTCTGGGCGTTCTGGTCGGGCCGGCCGGCGGCCGCCAATGCCTCCGTCGTCGCGGCGTTGCAGCAGGCCGCCGAAGCGGGAATGGCCCATTCGGACGCGATCGCGGACGAGTACTGCGCGCCTGACGTCGGCCGTCAGCAGCTCGCGCGCCGGTATCTGCGCGAGAACCTGCGCTTCCAGTTCGACGCCCGCGCCCTCGAAGGCTTGCGGCTCTATTACCAAGAAGCCGCCGCGCTCGGGCTCGCGACGCCGCGCGAGGTCGAGTTCTTCGCCTCGGCGCCGCGGCTACAATGATCGCGAAGGAGCCCGCGCCGTGAATCTCGCTGATCTTCGCCTCCTGCTCGACTACAACTACTGGGCCCGCGATCGTCTGCTCGCCGCGGCCGCTCCGCTGACCGCTGAGCAGTACACGCGCGATCTGGGCAGCAGCTTCAAGTCCATCCGCGACACCGTCGTCCACATGTATTCCGCCGAGTGGATCTGGAACATGCGCCTGCACGGCACGTCGCCGGCGGCCGCGCTTCAGGCCGTGGACTATCCTGACGTGTCGAAAGTGCAGAGCGCCTGGATGGACGTCGAAGCCCAGACGCGGTCGTTTCTCGACGAGGCGGGCGAGCCCGGTATCGCGCGGACGATCGACTTCAAGTTGATCAACGGCCAGGCCGGCCGCGCGGTGCTTGGACAAGTCGTTCAGCACGTCGTCAATCACAGCAGTTACCACCGCGGTCAGGTCACGACGATGCTGCGCCAGATCGGCGCCACGCCGGCGAAGAGCCTCGACCTCATCACGTTCTACCGCGAGCGGGCCAACTGAGGGCAGAGGGCAGAGCCCCACGCCCTAAGCCCTGAGGCAGCACATGTCTGAGATCGAATCGCACGACGGCATCTCCGTCCTTCGCGGTGGAGGGACGCCGCGGGGGTGGAACGGGATCCGGTACAAGGCGGGACTGTCGGCGAAGAACGTCAACGCCAGCAAGCTGTCGATGAACGTCGCGACGATTCCACCGGGCGGCGTGGCTGCCGCACATATCCACGTGGATTTCGAGGTGATGCTCTACATCCTGCAGGGCCGTGTCCGGCACGAATTCGGGCCGCGCCTCGAGCACGTCGTCGAGAACGAAGCCGGGGACTTCATTTTTATCGAGCCCGGCGTGCCCCACGAAGTCTTCAATGCGAGCCAGACCGAGCCCGTCGTCGCCGTCGTTGCACGATCCGATGCGAGCGAATGGGAGCACATCATCCCGTTCGAGCGCCCCGCACGCCCCTGATCCCCGTCCTTGTGCCGGGGGCCGAGTCCGCGCTATTTTTGCCCCGACCGGAGGCCCTGCCATGCGCCGTTTACGCTTTGCCGTCATTCTCGTCGCCGCGGCCGTCGTTCTCATCACGCCCCCCTCGGTGGTCGCCCAGCACCAGCCGACGATCGCGCAATACCTGAAACCCGGCATGCCAGTCGAGCTGGTGTCCGCCGGAAAGGTGGATCGCATCGCCTGGACCAGCTATGAGGAAGGGAAGCGAAACGTCTACACGGCGGTCGGCCCGGCGTTCAAGCCTGTGCGCGTCACGTCGTTTCTCACCGATGACGGCGTCGACATGACGCAGTTGCGGATCTCCGATGACGGCAGCACCGTGGTCTTCGTGCGCGGCACGGGCCCGAACGGCGATGGGTGGAACGCGAACCCGTCGAGCGATCCGGATGGCCCCGAGCGGGCGATCTGGGCGGCGCGCACCGCGACGCCAGGATCGGCCTGGCGGCTCGCCGAAGGCAGCACCCCCGAAGTGTCGCCCGACGGGCGGTTCGTCCTCTACGTGAAAGACGGTCAGATTTATCGCGCTCGCGTCAGTCAGCTGCCGGCCGCGACGACGCCGATGGACAAGGGCGAGAAAGCGTTCATCGAAGCGTGGGGCCGCAACAGCGGACCCAAGTGGTCGCCCGATGGAACGAAGATCTCGTTCTCGAGCAACCGTAACGACCACAGCTTCATCGGTCTCTACGACGTGAAGACGCGCACGGTGGGCTACCTCGTGCCGAGCGTCGATCGCGACACCAGCCCGACGTGGTCAGCCGACAGCAAGCACGTCGCCTTCCTGCGACGTCCAGGCCTGCCGTTCGGGCAGCAAGACACGCCGGGACGTGCGAGCGGGCTGCCACCGGCCACCGGGCGCGGCGGCGGGGGTGGCGGCGGGCGCGGTGCGGCTGCGGCGCCGGGTGGCCGCGGTGCGGCGCCGGCAGCAGCCCCAGCGGCGGCGCCGGCCGCGCAGGCCCCGACGGGTCAGGCGGCGGCTGGTCAGCCGGCTGGCGCCGCGCAGACGCCTCCGGGCGGCGGGCGCGGCGGACGTGGGGGTGGTCGAGGCGGCCGTGGCAACGCAGATCAGGCGCCGGTCCCGAACGCGCCGCTCGCTAATCAGCCAGGCCTCTATCGCGCGACGCTCTCGAATGGTTCGACGTTGACGCTGATGGTCGCCGACATCGCGACCGGCAATGCCCACGAAGTCTGGCATCCGGCTGCCGACGACCGGCTCTTCAACAACATCAACAACATCACATGGGCGAACGACACCGTCGTCTTCTCGATCAACAGCCAGCAGGGCGATGACGAGTCGCCGCGGTACTACTCGCTGAAGCTCTCGGGCGACGGCGCGCCGGTCCTACTCACCTCGACCGACGGCATCATCGAAGACGCCACGGCGTGGACGCTGTCGAAAGACGGCAGGATGCTGTACTACTGCACGAACACGAACGACATCGATCGCCGCCACATCTGGGGCGTGTCGACCGCGGGCGGAACGCCGACGCAGATCACCACCGGCGACGGCATCGAAAACGTTCCCGTGGTGCTGTCGTCAGGCAAGCAACTCGCCGTGTTGAGCGCGGATGCCAAGCGGCCGATGTCGGTCGGCATCTGGCCGTCGCAGGCAACGCCCGCCGACGTCGGTCAGAAGGCGCAGAAGGTGCTGTATCCGACGCTTGGGCCCGACTTCCCGATCAACGAAGAAGTCGTGCCGACCAACGTCACGCTGAAGGCGGCCGACGGCGTCGAGTTCCACAACCAGTTGTTCCTGCCGAAGAACATGCGGCCGGGTGAGAAGCATCCGGCGCTGATTTTCGTACACGGCGGTCCGTCGCGGCAGATGCTGCTCGGCTGGCACTATCTGAGCTTCTACCACGTGTTCTACGGCGTGAATCAGTGGCTGGCGTCACAGGGCTATATCGTGATGTCGGTGAACTACCGGCTGGGCGTCGGCTACGGTCGTGCCTTCCGTCAGCCGGCCGAAGGCGGCGCGCGCGGGAACTCCGAGTACCGCGATGTGCTCGCCGCAGGCAAGTGGCTCGCGGCGCGCGAGGACGTCGATCCGAACCGCGTCGGGATCTGGGGGCTCTCCTACGGCGGTCTGCTCACGGCCGAAGGACTCGCTCGCAACTCCGACATCTTCAAGGCCGGCGTCGACCTCGCGGGCGTGCACCTCGAGGGTGCGTCCCTCGACCCGGCGGATGTGTCGTATACGGCCTCGGCGATCTCCGAGATCGACAAGTGGAAGTCGCCCGTCCTTCTCATCCAGGGCGACGACGACCGCAACGTGAACTTCTCGCAGATGGTCGGGCTGATTCAGCTGCTGCGCGCGCGCAACATCTACTACGAGCTCATCGTCTATCCCGACGACGTGCACGAGACGCTGCTGCACAAACGCTGGCTGAATTCGTTCGCCCACATGGAGACGTTCCTGAACAAG
Organism: uncultured Acidobacteriota bacterium; assembly: GCA_963704575.1. Classification (GTDB taxonomy): domain Bacteria; phylum Acidobacteriota; class Vicinamibacteria; order Vicinamibacterales; family SCN-69-37; genus DATEGZ01. The sequence continues at coordinate 679,530 of OY969918.1, forward strand.
TTCCTGTCGGAGAACGGCGCGACGAGGAATGGGCGTGGCGATCAGAAGTGACGATGACGGTTGACGAACTCGCGACGAAGGTTTCGGAAGGCGGGCGCCTCGCCGCCGACGAGGCGCTCGCACTCTACACGCACGCGCCGACGGCGCTCCTCGGGCGGCTGGCGGACGAGGTCCGCCGGCGCAAGCATTCGGACGGCGTCGTCACGTACATCATCGACCGCAACGTCAACTACACGAACGTCTGCGTCGCCCGGTGCCGGTTCTGCGCGTTCTACCGCGAGGTCGGCTCGTCCGAGGGATACACGCTCGGGTTCGACGAGATTTTCCGCAAGATCGACGAGACGATCGCGCTCGGCGGCGTGCAGCTGCTCTTGCAGGGCGGCCACAATCCCGACATTCCGATCGAGTGGTACGAGGATTTGTTCCGGAAGGTGAAGGCGCAGTATCCGTCGTTCAAGCTCCACGCGCTCTCGCCGCCCGAGGTCACACACATCTCGCGCTTGTCGCAGCTGCCGGTGCCCGAGGTGATCGACCGGCTCGTGCGTGCCGGCCTCGACAGCATTCCCGGCGGTGGCGCCGAGATCCTGGTCGATCGCGTTCGAAAGATCCTCAACTGCTACAACAAGGCGTCCGCGGATGAGTGGCTGGGCGTGATGCGCCAGGCACACCGCGCCGGGCTCCGCACGACCGCGACGATGATGTACGGCACGGTCGAGACGGTGGAGGAGCGGATCGAGCACCTCATGCGGCTGCGCGACCTGCAGGACGAGACCGGCGGATTCACGGCGTTCATCACGTGGAGTTATCAGCCGCAGCACACCGACCTGGGCGGGACCGAGGCGACCGGTGTCGAGTATCTGAGAACGCTCGCGATCGCCCGGCTTGTGCTGGACAACTTCGACAACCTGCAGGCGTCGTGGGTCACGCAGGGCGGCAAGGTCGGGCAGCTGAGCCTGGCGTACGGCGCGAACGACATGGGCAGCGTCATGATCGAGGAGAACGTCGTCCGCGCCGCCGGTGCCGAGTACTGCATGGACGAGTACGAAGTCGTTCGCAACATCGAGAACGCCGGGTTCGTGGCCAGGCGCCGCAACATGCACTACGACATCCTGGGCGCGCCGATGTTCCGCGAGCGCGACGTCCCGCGCATGCTCGAGCTGGCCGTGGCGCGCGCGGACGGGCGGGGCGGAGAAGCCGACGACCTGCGCGACTACGAGGCGCGAAGCGCCGCGGCGCGCCAATGGAGATCCAAGTAATTTGAAATTTGGGATTTGGGATTTGGAGATTGAATTTGGGCAATTGGAGAGATTGAAGGATTTTTGGTCGCTCGAATCTCTCAATTCCAAATTCCAAATTCCCAATTCAGAAATCCTCCAATTCAATCGTCAAATTCCAAATTCCCAATCTTCAATTGACTGCGTCCTTCCTGGCCAAATGGTTGCTGCCGATTGATCGACCGCCAATCGAGGATGGCTGGATCGAAGTCGCGAGCGGGCGCATCGTGCAGGTGGGCGGGGGGCGAGCGCCGTCGGGGGCGGTCGATCTCGGCGACGTCGCGATCCTGCCGGGGCTCGTCAACGCGCACACACACCTGGAATTGAGCTGGCTGGCCGGCCGCGTGCCGCCGGCCGCGTCGATGGCCGAGTGGATCGCCTCGCTGCTGAGCGTTCGGCGCGCGGGGCCGGCCGGAGGCAAGGACGAGGAGCTGCAGGCCGCGCGGGCCGGCGCCGCGGCCATGCGCGAGAGCGGCACGACACTCGTCGGCGATATCTCGAACAGCCTGCTCACGCCGCCCGCAATTGCCGAGGCGGGACTCGGCGGCGTCGTGTTTCACGAGGTGCTCGGGTTTAGTGCCGCGGATCCGGCGGGTCTGGTGCGCGACGCCTGGGGGCGTGTCGAAGACGCTGCCGCACGACTTGCCGCCGGCACGCCGATGTCCGACGAGCGCTCGCGGCTCTCGTTCAGCGTCGTCGCGCATGCGCCGTACTCGGTGTCGCCCGCGCTTTTCACCGCGATTGCGGCGCGTGCGGGTCGCACGCCGCTCTCTGTGCATCTTGCCGAGTCGCCGGAGGAGATCGAATTCATCCGGACGGGGCAGGGGCCGATGCGGCGCCTGCTCGAGACGCTCGGCGTGTGGACCGACGCGTGGCAGGCGCCCGGCGGCGATCCCGTGTCCTATCTCGCGGACCTCGGATATCTCCAGCCAGGCACGCTGGTCGTGCACGCCGTGCATGTGACCGACGACGGGCTCGAGCGGTTGCGCCGGGCGCGCGCGGTGGTCGTCACCTGTCCGCGCAGCAACCTCTGGGTCGGCGCGGGTCCGCCGCGGCTCTCGCACTTCTACGCCGCGCGTGTGCCCGTCGCCGTCGGCACCGACAGCCTCGCGTCGTCGCCGTCGTTGAATCTTTTCGACGAGCTGGCGGAAATGCGTCGTCTTGCGCCGGAGGTCGCGGCGGGTCTGCTGCTCGAGAGCGCGACGCGCATCGGCGCGGAGGCGCTCGGCTGCGGACGCGACTTCGGCACGCTGGGGGTGGGGAAGCGCGCGCGGTTCGCCCGCGTCTCGATTCCGGCCGGGACGACCGATGTGGAAGAATACCTGGTGAGCGGCGTGCCGCCAGCCGACATCGCGCCGCTCCTTATCTGAGGCCCTGAGTCAATGATCAGCCGGGTGCGCACGTACGCGTCGTTCGTGCGCTTCAGTCACTCCGTCTTCGCGCTGCCGTTCGCGCTGGTGGGCGCGATCCTCGCCGCACGCCTCGTGCCGCTCACCTGGACGCGCGTCCTGTGGATCGTCGCAGCGATGGTCACGGCGCGCAGTGCCGCCATGGGCTTCAACCGGTTGGCGGATGCGCGGTTCGACGCGCGCAATCCGCGTACGTCCATGCGGGAGTTGCCCCAGGGACGCATGTCGCGCGCGGAGGCGACCGCGTTCGTCGTCGTTTCCTCTGTGCTCTTTCTGCTCTGTGCCAGGCAGCTCGGGCCACTGTGTTTCGCGCTCTCGCCGATCGCGCTCCTGATCGTGTTCTGGTATTCGGTCGCCAAGCGCGTGACGTCGTATACGCAGCTCTATTTGGGGCTCGCGATGGCGGTCGCGCCGGTGGGCGGCTGGCTGGCGGCCGGCGGGCGCGGCGGCTGGGAGCCGTGGCTGCTCGGACTGGCGATCGGCAGCTGGGTCGGCGGCTTCGACGTGCTCTACGCCTGCCAGGATCTCGATGTCGATCGCCGGGAGGGCCTGCGCTCGATCCCCGTGCGGTTCGGCGTTGCCCGCTCGGTGGCGATCTCGCGCGTGATGCACGTCATCACGATCGCCTGCCTCGCATCGCTCGGCGTCGTCGTGCCGCTCGGTCCCGTGTATTTCGCCGGCGTGGCCGGCGTCGCGGCGCTCCTCGCCTGGGAGCAGTCGCTCGTCAGCGCCGACGACCTCTCGCAGGTCAAGCGCGCGTTCGACATGAACGGCTGGGTCGGCATGTTGTATCTGATGACGACGGCCGTCGCGGTGTATTGGAGATGACCGCGCGTGGCTGAGTCGCCGTCCGCGCGTCGCACGATTGCCGTCGGCGTCACCGGCGCGAGCGGCGCGATCTACGCCGTGCGCACGATCGCGGCGCTGCTCGACGCCGGGTGCCATCTCGAGATCGTCTTCAGCGACTACGGGCGTCGCTTGTTGATCGACGAGATCGACACCGACGCCAAGGTGGACAAGCTTGGCGACTGGCTCGCGGCGCGCTATGGCGAAGGCGTGCGGCGCGGCACGTTCACGGTTCACAGCAACAAGGACATGGGCGCGACGATCGCGAGCGGCAGCCATCCCTGCGACGGCATGGTGATCGTGCCGTGCTCGATGAAGACGCTGGCCGGGGTCGCGCACGGCCTGTCGCGGAGCCTCATCGAGCGCGCCGCCGACGTCATGCTCAAGGAAAAGCGCCGCCTCGTGCTGGTGCCGCGCGAGACGCCCATGAGCCTGCCTGAGCTGCGTAACATGGTCCTCGCCGCCGAGTCCGGCGCGATGATCCTGCCGGCGATGCCCGCCTTTTACCAGCGCCCCGCGACGATCGACGATCTGTCCGCGTTCATCGCCGGCAAGATCCTCAACGCACTCGGGTTCGAACAGCAGCTGTTTCCGCCGTGGCGGGGATGACCGTGCCGCAGGGCAAGATCGCAGAGGCCGCGCTCGACAAGTCTCCCGCGGCGATCGCGGGCATGTTCGACGCGATCGCAGGTCGCTATGACGCGCTCAATCACCTGCTAAGCGGCGGCCTGGACCGATCGTGGCGGCGCGCCGCGGTCCGCGCGCTCGCGCTTGGTGGAACCGAGCGGGTCCTCGACGTCTGCACCGGCACGGGCGACCTCGCGATGGCGCTCGCGCCAGGCGCGCGTCAGGTCCTCGGCGTTGATTTTTCCGGCGAGATGCTCCGGCTCGGGCTGGACAAGGTTCGCGCGGCGTCAGCATCCGGCCGCGTTGCGCTCGCGCGCGGCGACGCGATGCACCTGCCATGCGCGGACGAGTCGTTCGACGCCGCGACGATTGCCTTCGGTATTCGGAACGTCCTCGATCCGGCGAAGGCCGCCGCGGAGATTCGCCGCGTGCTGCGGCCGGGGGGCCGGCTCGCGATTCTGGAGTTTGGATCGCCCACGGCGCCGGTGTTCCGCCAGGCGTACGGCTGGTATTTCCGGGCCGTCCTGCCTCGGATCGGCCGTCTCGTCTCGCGGCACGGGGACGCGTATTCGTACCTGCCCGCGTCGGTCGAGCAGTTTCCCTCGGGGCAGGCCTTCGCGGATCTTCTGCGGCGCGCCGGGTTCAGCGACGTCACGGCGCGTCCGCTGACGTTCGGGACCGTGTGGCTGTATGTGGGCACGCATGGCGCGATCCGCGCCCGCACTCCCGCCCAGTAGCAAGCCGCGACGCCGCACCGGGCGTCTACCCAAGAAGAGGGGCCCTGACGGCCTGTCGTTGTATTCTGGAAACGTCGACTGATGTACTTGGAACTTGAGGACTATCGGCCGGACACACCCCGGCTGGCGTCCGCGAACTCGTGGCGCGGCGGCGTGCTGTCGCTCGTCGCGCACATTGCGTTCGTCCTATTCATCCTCTTCGCGCCGGCCGCGCTCTTCTCGCCCTCGCAACAGCCGGTCGTGATTCCGCAGGATCAGGAACCGGTCCGCTTCGTGCAGATGATGCCGATGCGCGATCGCGTCACGCCGCCTAAGCTCGAGGCGCCGCCGTCCGACAAGGATCGGGCGGCCGCCACGCGCGAACGCGCGCCCCAACCCGATAACACGATGCCATTTTCGCGCGGCAGCACGCCCGAGAAAGTGGAGGGGGCGCCGACTGAACGCGCGAAGGGGCCAGATTCTCCGCAGCCATCGACGCCCACGCCGCCGGTAGCCGCCAAGATCGCGTCGGACCTCACGCCGATCCCCATGCAGCCGCAGCCCACGCCGCAGCCGGCCGGCGGCGCGCTGGGGCAGTCGCTTCGCAACTTGCAGCGCTACCTGCAGGACCAGAATTTCAACAACCAGAAGGGCAACCCGACGCAGCAGGACCCGGACATCCAGTTCGACTCGAAGGGCGTTGAGTTCGGTCCGTGGATCGCGCGCTTTGTCGCGCAGGTCAAGGGCAACTGGTTCGTGCCCGACGCGGCGATGGTGATGTCGGGCCGCGTCGTGCTGGCGTTCAACGTGCATCGCGACGGATCGATCACCGACATCCACATCGTCGCCCCGAGTTCGGTGACGGCGTTCACCAACGCCGCGCTCGGCGCCATCCGCCTCTCGAATCCGACGATGCCGCTGCCGCCGGAGTATCCGGCCGAACAGGCGTCGTTCGTCGTGACATTCCACTACAACGAAGGCGGCCGCTAGGCCGCATGGTGACCGCGTGCGGCGGGTCGTAGCCGTCGTCGGCCCCACGGCGACGGGCAAGAGCGCGCTGGGCCTGGGCCTGGCCGAGGCGTTCGGCGGCGAGATCATCGCGTGCGATTCGACGGCCGTCTACCGTGGCCTCGACATCGGCACCGACAAGGTGTCGCCTGACGAGCAGCGGGGCATTCCGCACCATCTCATCGACGTCGCGGGCCCGGAGGAGACGTACTCGGCGGCCGACTACTCGCGCGCGGCGAGTCAGGTCGTTCACGAGGTGCTTTCGCGCGGGCGCGTGCCGATCGTCGTCGGCGGGACCGGACTCTATTACCGGGCGCTCGTGCGCGGCCTGTTCCCTGGGCCGACGCGCGACGACGCCCTTCGCGCGCGGATCGGCGCGATTGCGGCCCGGCGCGGCGTCGAGTCACTCCACCGGTGGCTGGGCCGCGTCGACCCGGACTCCGCGCGCCGCGTGCAGCCGCGCGATGAAAAGCGGATCACGCGCGCCCTCGAGGTGTATCTGCTCACGGGCCGGCCGTTGACCGATCACTTCGCCGACACGGTTTCGCCGATCGCGGGCCTCGACGTGCTGACGCTTGGCGTGACGTTGCCCCGGCCGATGCTGCGCGAGCGCGTCGCGCGCCGCGTGGACGCGCAAATCGCGCGTGGTGTGGTGGCCGAGGTTGAGCGCCTGATCGACGCCGGCGTGCCGGAATCGGCGCACGCGTTCAGCGGTCTCGTCTATCGGCAGGTGCTGGAGATGCGGCGCGGCGTCCGCGATGTCATCGCCACGCGCGATCTCATCGTGCGCGAGAACATGCGCTACGCGCGGCGTCAGTTGATCTGGTTCCGGAAAGAGCCTAACGTAATTTGGCTCGACGGTCCGGGCGAGGCTGCCTCCACGATGGCGCGCGCCCGCGAGCTGGTCGGGTCGTCCCTGCACTCGCAGCATGCCGATTAATCGCGTCATCCTCATCGTCATGGATTCGGTGGGCGCCGGCGAGTTGCCCGACGCCTCCGCGTACGGCGACGAAGGCAGCAACACGCTCGGCAACATCGCGCGGGTCACGCCGCTTCGCGTTCCGACGCTCCGCGCGCTGGGGCTGGCTTCGGTCGTGGATATCGGCGCGCCGGCGCTCGCGCCCGCGGGCGCGGCAGGTCGGATGGCCGAGGCGTCGCCGGGCAAGGATTCCGTCACCGGCCATTGGGAGATGACCGGCATTGTGCTCGACCGGCCGTTTCCGACGTTTCCGCATGGGTTTCCCGCGGATGTCATCTTGGAATTCGAGCGTCGCATTCATCGCACGACCATTGGCAATGTCGTCGGGTCGGGCACGGTCATCATCGACGAGCTTGGCCCCGAGCACATGCGCACGGGGGCGCCGATCGTCTACACCTCGGCCGACAGCGTGTTCCAGATCGCCGCACACGAGGCCGTGATCCCGATCGAGCAACAGTACCAGATCTGTCACGTCGCGTTCGAGCTGGTCGGCCGAGGGATGGGCGTCGGTCGCGTGATCGCGCGGCCGTTCGTCGGTGCGCCTGGACATTTCCAGCGCACGGCCAACCGGCGGGACTTTGCCCTCGACCCGGCAGGCGTCACGTTGCTCGATCGTCTGAAGGCCGCGGGGCACCCGGTCGTCGGCATCGGAAAGATCGAGGATCTGTTCGCCGGCCGCGGCCTCACACGCGCGATTCACACGACATCCGACGACCACGGCATGGATGTGCTGGAGGCGGAGATCGCCGCGACGCCGCGCGGGCTGCTCTTCATCAACCTCGTCGACTTCGATACGGTCTACGGCCATCGCAACGACACGGCCGGCTACGCCGCCAATCTGGAGCGCTTCGACGCGCGCCTGGCGCCGCTGGTGTCTCGCCTCGGTCCCGACGACTTATTGGTCGTCACTGCCGATCATGGCAACGATCCGACGACGCCCTCGACCGACCACTCGCGCGAGCACGTGCCCGTACTGATCGCCGGGCGTGCCGTGCGTCCCGGCACGCTTTTAGGAACGCGGCCAACGTTTGCCGATCTCGGTCAGACGATCGCCACGATCTTCGGCGTCGCCCCGCTCGATCACGGGACGAGCTTTCTCTTCGACGTGCTGCGGTAGCGGCCGCGGCGCATTGTGTAAACTGGCGACGTCTCCATGTCCACGATTCGTGAAGCGCTCGAAGCCCGTGAGAAGGAATTCCTGGCGCCCGAGGCCGCCAGAAGCGCGGCCAGCCGCGGCCGGTTGAAGCCCGAGCCCCAGGATCCGATCCGGCCCGTGTTTCAGCGGGACCGCGATCGCGTCATTCACTCGAAGGCCTTCCGCCGGCTGAAGCACAAGACGCAGGTCTTCTTCGCGCCGACGGGCGATCACTACCGCACGCGACTGACGCACACGCTCGAGGTGTCGCAGATCGCCCGCAGCATCGCGAAAGTCCTGCGACTGCACGAGGAACTCACCGAGGCCATCGCGCTCGGTCACGACCTTGGCCATCCGCCGTTCGGCCACGCCGGAGAACGCGTGATCGATCGGCTCGTGCCCGGCGGCTTCAGCCACTACGAGCAGAGCCTGCGGATCGTCGATGTGCTCGAAAACGGCCGGCAGGGCCTGAATCTGACGTGGGAAGTGCGCGACGGCATCGCCCGGCATTCGAAGGGCAAACACGGTCTGCCGGTCGGCGCCGATCCCGAACATCGCGCGAGCACCGTCGAGGGCCAGATTGCGCGCGTGGCCGACATCATCGCCTACGTCAATCACGACATCGACGACGCCGTCCGGGCGAATATCCTGGACGAGCGATCCCTGCCGGCGTCGGCGATCGACGTGCTCGGCCGGACGTCGTCCCAGCGGATCAACACGATGGTGACCGACGTCGTGACGCGCACGCTCGACGGCGGCCTGAGCGAGGTTCGCATGAGCGAGGCCGTTCTCGGCGCGACCCTGGATTTGCGCAGCTTTCTGTTCACCGCCGTCTACGAGAACCCGCGCGCGACTGCCGAGTTCGAGAAGGCGACCGGCATCCTGGGCGGCCTCTGGGACAAGCTGCGCGCCCGTCCCGAGCCGTACCTGGACACGTCGACGATCGCCACAGAGGGCCTTGACGCAGCGGTGCGCGACTTTCTCGCGGGCATGACGGACCGGTACGCGGTATCGCTCTTCGAGGAGATGTTCGTCCCGCGCTCTTGGAGCGTTTAGCGCGTTTTCCGGCCGGGATTGGCGCGATCCGGGTCCCTGCGTTAAGATGGTGGTTTGGACGCCGGCCGCGGGGCCGGCCAGAAGACCATGTTGCTCGATCTCAGTCGGTTGCGGGGCGTCGACAGCCTGACGCGGCGGTACGAGCCGTCGGCATTCGCGCTCGAACACGAGACGTTTCGGCTGTCGTCTCCCGTCGAATTAACGGGCGAGGTCCACAAGGACGCGAAGAAGGTCCGGCTGACGGGCCGCGTGACGGCGACCCTCGAGTGTGACTGCAGCCGGTGCCTCGAGGCGTTTGCCGTGCCCGTGGACGCGGCCATCGATGTGATGCTGCTGCCTGAGAGCGAGCATGGCGCCGCCGACGAGCAGGAAGTGACCGCGGACGACCTGGGCGTGTCGTACTACCGCGACGAGACCGTGGATCTGGGCGAGCTGATCCGCGAGCAGTTTTTTCTCGCACTGCCGATGAAGCCGCTCTGTCGCGCCGACTGCCGCGGGCTGTGCCCGCTCTGCGGCATCAACCGCAATCGCGAGTCGTGCACGTGCGAGTCGGACTGGGTTGACCCGCGAATGGCGCCGCTCGCCAATCTGAAACGGAAGTAATTTTCGAGGATCTCATGCCGAATCCCAAACGACGCCATTCGAAGACGCGCACGGCCAAACGCCGCACGCACGACGCCCTGAAGCCGACCGCAATGGGCGAGTGCCCGCAGTGCCACGAGCTCCGTCCGCCGCACACGGTGTGCAAGAACTGCGGCTACTACGGCGGCCGCCAGGTGCGGGCCGTCGCAGAAGACTAGGCCCGCGCGCGAACGCATCATGGCGATCATCGTCGCCGTGGATGCCATGGGCGGCGATTTGGCGCCCGGCGCCGTCGTCGCCGGCGCGGTGCGCGCGGCGCGATCGGGCGTGTCGATCGTGCTCGTCGGTCCCGAGGCGGTACTCGCTCGCGAGCTGGAGGCCGCCGGGGCCTCAGCCGATCCTGGCCTGACGCTCGTCAACGCTCCTGAAGTCATTGGGATGGACGAGGCGCCGCTCGCGGCGCTCCGGCGCAAGCCGCTGGCGTCCGTCAAAGTCGCGGCTGAGCTCGTCGCCACCGGCCGTGCCCACGCCATGTTCACCGCCGGCCACACGGGCGCGGCGTTTCTCGCGGCGCACGCCGCGATCGGCATGTTGTCGGCTGTCGCGCGGGCGGCGCTGGCCGTCACGCTCCCGACCCGTGCGGGTTCGGCGGTGTTGCTCGATGCCGGCGCGAACGCCGACTGTCGCGCCGAACACCTCGTGCAATTTGCGCTGATGGGATCCGCGTACGCGCGCGTCGCGTTACAGATCGCCACGCCGCGCGTCGCGCTCCTCTCCATCGGTGAGGAAGCGGGGAAGGGCAACGACCTCGTGCGTGACGCGCACGAGCGGCTGACGACCACGCCGTTGAACTTCATCGGTAACCTCGACGCGCGCCAGATTTTCAGCGGGCATGCCGACGTCGTCGTTTGCGACGGGTTTACTGGTAACGTCGCGCTGAAGGTCGGGGAGGGACTCGCCGAACTCGTCGAGCATCTGCTGGGCGAAGAACTGGCCGGTGACGTGGGAGCGCACGCGAGTCTTGGAGAGAAGTTGTCGCGCTTCCGCCGTCGAATCGACTACGCCGAGCACGGCGCGGCGCCGCTGCTGGGGTTGGCCGGCCTCGCACTCATCGGGCACGGCCGATCGTCACCGCAAGCGATTGAGAGCGGGATCCTGACGGCCGCCCGCCTCGCCGAACACGACATGGTCCGGCGTCTTGGCGACGCGCTCGCAGAGCCGTCGTCTGCAAGCGCCGCCGGCGCCTAGGCCGATCGCCTCGCGAGGAACTTCACGATCCGCAGGCCGACGGCCTGCACGGTTTCAATCACCCACGGCTCGAGCACCTCGAGCCCGCCAACGACGACCGCACTCTGTACCTGCGATTCTCCCGCAATCGGCACCACCACCATGCGCGCGCTGTCGAGCCACTGCGCCTCGGACGTCGTGTGCGCGCGCTGCACCGCGGCGCTGGTTGCCGTGAGGCTCGCCGCGCGATCGTTCGTGTGCGCGTGCGGCACCGGGACGTTGGCCTCGTCCTGCTGCCAGAATTCCGCGCTCTTCCAGCCGAGGGCGTCGCATAGCGCGACGAGCGCGTTGCGCACTGCATCGCCGGGTACCGGCGTGTCGAGCAGGGCGTCGGCGCACGCCAGCTCGGCCGACAGCCGGCGTCGGAGGCTCCGCCGTTCGGAGATGTCGAGCACGAACGCCACGCCCTCACGCCGCCGGGCGGACAACCGAGCGCCGCCGACCAGCACGGGTACGATGGTGCCGTCTTTTCGAATCAGGTCGACCTCGAACGGCGTGCAGCGGCCCGTCTGGCGGACTTCGTCGATCGCCGCAAGCTGGCGCGGATGGCACTCGACGGGAGTCAGCGCGGGCCACGAGATGCCGTCGGCGACGAGGTCCTCGCGCGTGTAGCCGGCCAGGTGCAGAAAGGCTTCGTTAGCTTCGGTGATCTGCCCCTCGTCGTTGCCGAAGGCTATTCCGATCATGTTCGAGTCGATGATGCGGCGCAGCCGCATGTCACTCTCGCGCAGCAGACCGTCGTCGTCGGGCAGCCAGCCGATCTGCTGGTGCGATCCGACGCAGCCGACGATGACGCCCGAGGCGTCGCGGAGCGGCGCGATGCGCGCGTTGTACAGGTTGCCGCCCCACTCGATGCGTACCGAGGTCTCGTGCCCCGAGAGGGCCGTGTGATGGCCCTGCACGAGCGGGTGATCCTCGCGGCCGTCGAGGACGAGGTCGGGCAGTGTACGTCCAATCAGTTTCTCTGGCGCCACCTGCCATTTGTCCAGCATGTCGCCCTGGACGAACGTGAGCGTCAGCGCCGTGTCTGTCGTCCAGACGGTGGCTGGCAGGCACTGAAAGAAGTGATCGAGACCGGTGCCCGAGACGAGCCTGAGTGCGTCGTGCGCTGACAATTGCAGGCTGTCGTCGGGCAGCCGATTCGGAGCGGGTTCCGGGGAATGGTCGGCCATGATGCGGAGAACCTCAGCGTGAAATTTGATCGTACAACGCTTCGCGGCGGCCCACCATGCTCCGGGGGGCTACAACCTCGCAGAGACGGCAGAGTTGCGCCTCCGCCAGTCGTGTGCTGAAGTAGGCAGGTTGCCATGGGGAGTATGGAGGGCCGTGTAGCCCTGGTCACGGGCGCGTCACGCGGGATCGGCCGGGCGATTGCCCGCCAGCTGGCCGCGCGGGGGGCCTCGGTGATGGCGGCGGCCCGTGGCGAGCACGCCGTACCCGTGGCGGAGGACATCCGCGGGGCGGGAGGCCGTGCCGAATCGATCGCCCTGGACGTGACGGACGGCCCGGCGATCGAGGCGGCGGTGGCGGCGACCATCGCCAAATTTGGCCGGATCGACGTGCTGATCAACAACGCCGGCATCACTCGCGACCAGCTCATGCTGCGCATGAAGCGCGAGGATTGGGACGCCGTGATCGCCACCAATCTGACGGCCGCCTACAGCTGCGCGCAGGCCGTCCTGAAGCCAATGGTCAAACAGCGCTTCGGGCGGATCGTGAACGTTTCGTCGGTCGTGGGGCAGGCGGGCAACGCGGGCCAGGCCAATTACGCCGCGTCGAAGGCGGGGCTCATCGGCTTCACGAAGGCGCTTGCGCTCGAGGTCGCCTCGCGTAACATCACGGTGAACGCCGTGGCGCCCGGCATGATTGAGACCGACATGACGCGCGCGATTTCCGAAGGCGCGCACGAGACCTGGGCGGAGCGCATCCCGCTCAAGCGGCTGGGGACGCCCGACGACGTTGCGTCGGCGGTGGTGTTCCTAGCCTCGGATGAGGCATCGTATATTACGGGACACGTGCTCGCCGTCAATGGCGGGATGTATCTCTGACGCGGCGCGCGGGGCGCGTGCCGAGGAACCCGAGGAGGAGTGAATGGCCGTTGCTGATCAGGTCAAGAAGATCATCGTCGAACAGTTGGGCGTCGATGAGGAAGAAGTGACGCCGGATGCGTCGTTCGTCGACGATCTTGGGGCCGACTCGCTCGACACGGTCGAGCTCGTGATGGCCTTCGAAGAGGAGTTCGGTATCGAGATCCCCGACGAGGACGCCGAGAAAATCACGCGCGTGAAGGAAGCCATCGAGTACATCGAAGGCCACGCGAAGAAGAAGTAGCGGGAAGCGAGACGACGTGACCAGGCGAGTGGTCATCACCGGCGTCGGGCTGATCTCGTCGGTCGGCATCGGGACGGCGGCGAACTGGGACGCGCTCCTGTCGGGTCGGTGCGGGATCGGGCCGATCACGCACTTCGATGCGGCACAGTTCACGGCGCGCATTGCGGGGGAAGTGAAGGGCTTCGATCCCCTGCAGTTCATGGACAAGAAAGACGTCAAGAAGGCCGACGTCTTCATCCAGTACGCGCTTGCCGCGAGCCAGTTCGCGATCGATGACGCGCGGCTCGAGGTGACGCCGGAGATCGCCGACCAGGTCGGCGTCTTCATCGCGTCGGGGATCGGCGGTTTCCAGACGATCGAGCGCGAGCACAAGGAACTCCTGAATGGCGGTCCGCGCCGGATCTCGCCCTTCTTCATCCCGGCGTCGATCATCAACCTGGCGGCCGGCCAGGTGTCGATTCGCTTCGGCGCGCGCGGACCGAACCTCTCGACGTGCACGGCGTGCACTGCGTCCGCGCACGCGATCGGCGAGGCGACCGAGATCATCAAGCGCGGCGATGCGGACATCATGATTGCCGGCGGGTCCGAGGCGTCGATTACGCCGATGGGCGTCGGCGGCTTCGCGGCCATGCGCGCGCTTTCGACGCGCAACGACGAACCGCAGCGCGCCAGCCGGCCGTTCGACAAGGACCGCGACGGGTTCGTCGTCGGCGAGGGCGCCGGTATCGTCATTCTCGAGGAATACGAGGGCGCGCGCCGGCGTGGTGCGACGATTTACGCGGAGATCGCGGGCTACGGCCTGTCAGCCGACGCGTACCATCTCACCAGCCAGCCCGAGGACGCGAACGGCGCGGTGCGATCGATGCGCATGGCCCTGCGGAAGGCCGGCGTGACGCCGGACCAGGTGGATTACGTCAACGCGCACGGGACATCGACGCCGATCAACGATCCGACAGAAACGCTCGCCGTGAAGACGACCTTCGGTGAGCACGCCTACAAGCTCGTGATGTCGTCGACGAAGTCGATGACCGGGCACCTGCTCGGCGCGGCCGGTGGCCTCGAGGCCGGCATCACCGCGCTCGCGGTCCGCGACCAGGTCGCGCCGCCCACGATCAACCTCGATGCACCCGACCCAGCGTGCGATCTCGACTACGCGCCGAAGGTGAAGCGTCCGATGACGATTCGCTACGCGTTGTCGAACTCGTTCGGGTTCGGGGGCACGAATGGCTCGCTCGTGCTCAAGCGGATGGAACCGTGAGGAAATGTGGTCGCGGTCAATCCGGCAATTCGGAAATGTGGCAATCCGGAAATATGGCAATGGGGCAATGCGGCAATAAGCCTCGAGCCTTAAGCCCTAAACCCTGAGCCCTAAGTCAACCGTCATGCGAATCGCCGTTTGTATCAAGCAGGTCGTGACTCGTGAGTGGCAGGTCCGCATCAATGAGGCCAAGACCTGGGTTCGCGATCAAGACGCGAGCTGGGAACTCAACGAGCCCGACGCCTATGCACTCGAAGAGGCGCTGCGGCTGAAGGAAAAGCACGGCGGGGAAGTCATCGTGGTCTCGGCGGGGCCGGCGCGCGTGGCGCAGGTCATTCGCGAGGCGCTCGCCCGCGGCGCGGATCGCGCGATTCACGTGAGCGGCGACGACCTCGCAACGACCGACGCGTTCGGCGTGGCGACGGCGCTCGCCGCGGCACTCAAGGACGAACACGTCGATCTCGTGCTCACGGGCCTCCAGTCCGACGATCAGGGCTTCGCGCAGGTGGGCGTCGTGCTTGCCGAGAAGCTCGGCATCGCGCACTCGACGATCATCATGGAAATTCAGGTCGAGGCCGCGGCGTCGCCTGGGCCGGCCGCCATGCGCGTCAAGCGCGAGCTCGAGGGCGGCTGGTTTCAGTGGGTCGCGATGCCATTGCCGGCGGTGCTGACCATTCAGAGCGGGATCAACCAGCTGCGGTACGCGACGCTCAAGGGGATCATGGCGGCGAAGAAGAAGGAAATCCGATCGGTCGCGGCGCCCGCGTCCGCCCCCGCCCGCCAGCGCATTGTCTCGGTGTACGTGCCCGAAAAGGCGAAGCAGACGCGGATCATCGGCGGCCCGCCTGCCGAGGCCGCCAGGGAACTCGTCAAGGCGCTGAGGGAAAACCGCGTCATCGGCGATCGATGAGCGGCGATCGGCGATCGAAGAGCCATCGATCGTCGCATTGCTGAGCGGCGATCGTATCGACAACGACGATCGCTTCGGTGGCAGCGTGAAGTATTTTCGGCTGAGTAGGGTTCGATGCGATATTCGATGCGTTCACCGGTATTCGATGCGTTGACCGATGATCGATCCGTTCACCGATCATCGATGCCTTCACCGATGATCGATGGCTCTTCGATCGCCGATTGCGAGGTTCCGTGCTCTTAGTCGTTGCCGAACAGCGAGACAGCGTGCTCAATCGCGCGTCCTGGGAGGCCATCGCCGCCGCGCAGCAGCTCGGCGGGCCGATCAAGGTCGTCGTGCCAGGCGCCCACGTCGCGGCGGTCGCTGCCGAGCTCGCCACCGCGGATGTCGCCGAGGTAATTGCGCTCGAGGACGAGGCGCTCGCGACGTACACGCCGGAAGGCTACGTCGCCGCGCTCGCCGCGCTCGTCGCCGCCCAGGCGCCCGTGCTGGTCGTGCTGCCGCATACCTACCAGACCCGCGACTTCGCGCCGCGGCTGGCCGCCAGACTCGATCGCGCGATCGCAACCGACTGCGTGAGCGTGAAGAGCGGTGGCGCCACGCCGGTGTTCGTGCGACAGATGTTCCAGGGCAAGGTCAACGCCGACGTCGTGCTCGAAGGCCCGGCGCCGCACATCGTGACCTTCCAGATCAGCGCATTTCGCGCCGACGCCGTGAAGCGCGGTGCGAGTGCCGCCACGGTGCGGACCGTCGACGGCGGCATCGATCCCTCGCGCATCCACCAGCGGCCCGAAGCACCGTTTCGCGAAGCCAAACAGGCCGTCGATCTCTCCGAGGCCGAATTGATTGTCGCCGTCGGGCGCGGCATCAAGGGCCCGGAACACATCGCGCTCGCGCAACAGCTCGCCGACGCGCTCGGCGCAGAAGTCGCCGCCTCGCGTCCGATCTGTGACGCCGGCTGGCTGCCGATGGAACGCCAGATCGGCAGCTCCGGACAGACGGTGGCGCCAAAGATGTACCTCGCGCTCGGCATCTCCGGCGCCATCCAGCACGTCGTGGGCATGAAGGGCGCCCGGACGATCGTCGCGATTAACAAGGACGCTGAAGCGCCGATTTTCGAAGTGGCCGACTACGGCATCGTTGGCGATCTGTTCGAGGTCGTGCCCGCGATGATCGCCGCGCTCAAGGCCTGACGGCCCGGTCTAGCGTCGCCGGGGTGTGTCGGCGACGAGCGCACGAAGCACCGCGGGCGCGACCGGTTTCACGAGATGCCGATCGAACCCGGCCTCCCGGCTGCGCGCGATGTCCTGCTCCTGGCCCCAGCCCGTCACGGCCACGATGAGGGCGTGGCGGCCGCCCGGCGTCTGTCGGAGGCGCCGGCCCGTTTCGTAGCCGTCGAGTGTCGGCAGTCCCAGGTCGAGCAGAATCAGCTCCGGGTGAAACTCTTCGGCCGCGCTCAGGGCCGCGTGACCGTCATAGACGACCCGCGTCTCCTGGCCCCAGCCCGCGAGCATCGTTGCAAGCATCTCGGCGGCATCGACGTTGTCGTCGACCACCAGAATCCTTCGTGGCTCGACGCCGATCGCCGCGGGCGCATCCGCGGGCGCCGGTCCGGTGGGGTCCGCTTCGAACAGCGGCAGCCTGATCGTGAACGTCGATCCCGCACCCGGCCCGTCGCTCGTACCTTCGAGCGTGCCGCCGTGCATCTCCACGAGCCGGCGCGCCAGCGGCAATCCCACGCCGAGGCCGCTCGACCCCGGCAGCCGCGTGCGGTCGCCCTGCGTGAACAGATCGAAGATGCGCGGCAGCATCGGCCCCTCGATGCCCATGCCGTTGTCGCTGATACGAATCGTCAGTACGCCTTCATGCACTTCAGTCGAGAGCTCGATCCGTCCACCTGCCGGCGTGTACTTCGCGGAATTTGCCAGCAGGTTGTTGATGGCCTGCGCGAGGCGGGCCGGATCGGCTTCGAGCTTGACGGGCACCGGCGCCAGCGCGATCGACAGCGTGTGTTGATGGTGCACGATTAACGGCCGGCTCGTCTCGACGGCCATGGCGACGATCGGCTCGAGCTCGACGGCCTCGATCTTGAGCGCGAGCTTGTCGCTCGTGATGCGGCTGACGTCGAGCAGGTCGTCGATGAGGCGCGTCATCTGCTCGAGCTGGCGAATGATGACGGCGCGCGCGTGCTCGCTCGCCGACGCCGCGACGTGGGGCAGGCGCAGGATCTCGACTGCGGAACGAATCGGCGCCAACGGGTTGCGCAGCTCGTGTGCGAGCGAGGCGAGAAAGACGTCCTTGCGACGGTCTGCGCGCTGCAGCGCTTCGGTCCGCTCGAGCACGCGGCGCTCGAGCTCCTGATTGGCGAGCTCCAAGGCGTGCTGCGCGGCTTCGCGATCCGCGACTTCGCGCCGGAGTGTTTCGTTGGCGCGCGCCACGGCGCGGCCCTTGCGGTACAGCTCGACAAACACCGAGATCTTCGACCGGAGGATGTCGCTGTGCACGGGCTTCGTCAGGTAGTCGACCGCGCCGCTGCCGTACCCGCGCAAGACATCGCGCTCGTCCATCATGTGCGCGGTGAGAAACAGGATCGGGACGTCCTGCGTACGGCGCCGTTTCTTGATCAGATCGGCGAGCTCGAGGCCGCCCATGCCGGGCATTTTGACGTCCAGAATGATCGCCGCGAACTCCTGCTCGAGGAGCGCCAGCAACGCCTCGTCGGCCGATCGCGCGGCCACGAGCCGGCAGCCGCTCTGCGCCAGCTGCGCATCGAGTGCTTCGAGATTGCGCGGCTCGTCGTCCACGAGGAGCACGCGCGCGTCATCAACGTCCACAGCCATGCGGGGGAGGGGCATGATCGGCGGCCTCATTATCGATGCAGCCACACGCGCAAGAGCGACAGCAGCTGCTCAGTGTTGACGGGCTTGGCGATGTAGTCGGATGCCCCGGCATCGAGGCACTTCTCGCGATCGCCCTTCATGGCCTTCGCCGTGAGCGCCAGGATGGGCAGTGTTCGGAACCGCGGCGATCGCCGGATCTCGCGCATCGTCTCGTAACCGTCCATCTCTGGCATCATGATATCGGTGAGGACGATGTTGAGCTCCTCCGATCTGTGGAGGATGTCGATCGCTTGACGGCCGTTGGTGGCGCTGACGACTTCCATGCCGTGATTTTCGAGCAGCGTCGTCAGCGCGAAGATGTTGCGGGCGTCGTCGTCCACGATCAGCACCCGACGCTGCTGCAGGACGTCGTCCGATCCGTGCAGGCGCTCGAGCATCTGGCGCTTCGCCGGCGGCAGATCGGCGACGACGCGATGCAGGAACAGCGCCGTCTCGTCGAACAGCCGCTCCGGCGACTTGACATCCTTGAGCACGACGCTCTTGGCTACCGCACGCAGCTTGTCTTCGTCCTCGTGCGACAGTTCCTTGCCAGTGAAGACGACGACGGGAATCTCACGGAAGGTCGGCTCGCGCTGGATGATCTCGAGCAGATCGAAACCGTTCATGTCCGGCAGCCGGAGATCGACCACACAGCAGTCGAACCGCTGGGACTCGAGCGCCGTGAGCGCGTCGACGCCTGTCCCGACGCCGATGATTTCGATGTCGTCGTGTGACAGCAACTCGATGATGCTCTGGCGCTCGATCTCGTTGTCTTCGACCACGAGCAGTCGCCGTGTGTGGAATTGCACGTAGTCCTTGAGCCGATCGAACGCCTGCTCGATCTCCGTCGTCGTCGCGGGTTTGACGAGATACGAAAAGGCGCCGTGCGACAGGCCGTGCTGCCGTTCTTCTTCGACCGAGAGCATCTGCACCGGAATGTGACGGGTCTCGGGGCTCAGCTTGAGGTGATTGAGCACGGTCCACCCGAGCATGTCCGGCAGAAAGACGTCGAGGGTCACCGCGGCGGGCCGGAACTCTCTCGCAAGCGCGAGGGCTGTCTGACCTCGCGTGGCGACAATGCCCTTGAACCCGCGATCGCGGGCGAGCCCGAGCAGAATGCGCGCGTAGTGCGGGTCGTCGTCGACGATGAGCAGCACGTGATCGTCGGGCCGGACACTCTCCCGATCGTCGTGCAGCACCTCGGACTGGGTCACCGTCATCGGAAGCACCGCCACCGCCGGAAGACCGTCGGCTGACGTCGTGACGGTGACCGCGCGCGCCGGTCCGATGTAGGCAAGCGGCAGGTACAGCGTGAACGTACTGCCCCGGCCGGGTGTGCTGACGAGCCGGATTTCTCCCCCGAGCAGGGTCGCGAGCTCGCGGCTGATCGCGAGGCCGAGTCCCGTGCCGCCGTACTTCCGGCTGGTCCCCGCGTCGGCCTGGTGGAACGCCTCGAAGATCAGGCGCTGCTTGTCGGAAGGAATCCCGATGCCGGTGTCGGTGACCGACAGGGCCACGGCGCCTTGCGTATAGCGCAGCACCGGATGGTCCGGCGTCCATCCTTCGGTCACGAAGCCGATCTCCATCGAGACCTGGCCCTGCGCCGTGAACTTGAACGCGTTCGACAGCAGGTTCTTGAGAATTTGCTGGAGCCGCTTCGGGTCGCTCGTGAACGCGCGCGGCAGCGTCGGATCGATCTCCACCTGGAACGCGACGCCCTTCGACTCGGCGACATGATGGAACGCCCGGCCGATCGTGTCGCGCAGCGAGTTGAACGTAATCTCTTCGGCTTCGACGGTGACGGTGCCCGATTCGATTTTCGACAAGTCGAGGATGTCGTTGATGAGGGTCAGCAGGTCGGTGCCGGCCGAATGGATGTTCTTGGCGAATTCGACCTGCTTCGGCAGCAGGTTGCCGCTGGTGTTGTCGGTGAGCTGCTGCCCCAGGATGAGGATCGAGTTCAAGGGTGTCCGCAGTTCGTGCGACATGTTCGCGAGGAACTCGGACTTGTACTTGGACGTGAGCGCGAGCTCGGCCGCCTTCTCCTCGAGCGCGCGCCTCGCCTGTTCGACCTCCATGTTCTTGCGCTCGACCTCGACGTTCTGTTCAGCAAGTTGCTTGGCCTTCGACGCCAGCTCCTCGTTTGTCTGTTGCAACTCCGCCTGCCGCACCTGCAGCTCGGTCGTGAGCTGCTGGGACTGCTGCAACAGGTTCTCGGTCCGCATCGTCGCTTCGATGGTGTTGAGCACGACGCCGATCGACTGCGTGAGCTGCTCGAGGAGCGTCAGGTGCGTCGTCGTGAACGAATGGAGCGAAGCGAGCTCGATGACGGCTTTGGTCTCGCCCTCGAAGAGCACGGGCAGGACCACGACGGTCGTCGGGCGCGCGCCGCCGAGGCTCGAGTGGATCTTCTGGTAGCTCTTGGGCACGCGGCTCAACAGGATGCGCTGCTTTTCGAGCGCGCACTGGCCGACCAGCCCCTCGCCGACAGTGATGTGATTGGGCGTCGACGGACTGTGCGCGTAGCTCGCGAGGCGGACGAGCACCGACCGGCCCGAGATCGTCTCCATCTGATACACGGTGCCCTGCTGCGCGTTGACGAGCGGAGCGAGCTCCGAGAGCAGCATCCCGCCGACGGTCACGAGATCGCGCTGCCCCTGGAGCATGCGCGCGAACTTCGCGAGGTTGGTCTTGAGCCAGTCCTGTTCCTCTTTGCGCTCGGTCGTCGCGCGGAGGTTGTCGATCATCGTATTGATGTTGTCCTTGAGATCCGCAACTTCGCCGCGGGCCTCCACCTGAATCGAGCGTGTGAGGTCGCCCTTGGTGACCGCGGTCGCGACCTCCGCGATGGCGCGGACCTGGTTCGTCAGATTGGCCGCAAGGAGATTGACGTTGCCCGTAAGGTTCTTCCACGTGCCGGCCGCGCCGCCGACGTCGGCCTGGCCGCCGAGCTTGCCCTCCGTGCCGACCTCGCGCGCGACGCGCGTGACTTCGGAGGCGAACGAGTTGAGCTGATCGACCATCGTGTTGATGGTGTCTTTCAGCTCGAGAATTTCGCCTTTCACGTCGACGGTGATCTTCCGTGAGAGGTCGCCGTTCGCAATTGCGGTGGCGACCGCCGCGATGTTGCGCACCTGACCGGTCAGGTTGGACGCCATCGAGTTGGCGTTGTCGGTCAGATCCTTCCAGGTGCCGGCGACGCCCGGCACGGCCGCCTGGCCGCCGAGCTTGCCTTCGGTGCCGACCTCGCGCGCGACGCGGCTGACTTCCGAGGCGAACCCGTTCAGCTGGTCGACCATCGTGTTGATGGTGTTCTTGAGCTCGCGAATCTCGCCCTTGACGTCGACCGTGATCTTGCGCGACAGGTCGCCATTGGCGATCGCCGTCGCGACGTCGGCGATGTTGCGCACCTGGTCGGTCAGGTTCGACGCCATCGAGTTGACCGAGTCGGTGAGGTTCTTCCACGTGCCGGCGACGCCCGGCACCGCGGCCTGACCTCCCAGTCGGCCTTCGGTGCCGACCTCGCGCGCGACACGCGTGACTTCGGAGGCGAACGCGTTGAGCTGATCGACCATCGTGTTGATGGTGTCTTTCAGCTCGAGAATCTCGCCCTTGACGTCGACCGTGATCTTGCGCGACAGATCGCCGCGCGCGACGGCCGTCGTGACTTCCGCGATGTTACGGACCTGCGCCGTCAGGTTCGTGCCCATCGCGTTGACCGAATCGGTGAGGTCCTTCCACGTGCCCGCGACGTCAGGCACCATCGCCTGACCGCCGAGCTTGCCCTCGGTGCCGACCTCGCGCGCGACGCGGCTCACTTCCGACGCGAACGCGTTGAGCTGATCGACCATCGTGTTGATGGTGTCTTTCAGCTCGAGAATCTCGCCCTTGACGTCGACCGTGATCTTGCGCGACAGATCGCCGCGCGCGACGGCCGTCGTGACGCCCGCGATGTTGCGGACCTGCGCGGTCAGGTTGTACGCCATCGCGTTGACCGAGTCGGTGAGGTCCTTCCACGTGCCGGCCACGCCGGGCACGACCGCCTGACCGCCGAGCTTGCCTTCGGTGCCGACCTCGCGCGCGACGCGCGTGACCTCGGCCGCGAACGAGCGCAACTGGTCGACCATCGTGTTGATGGCTTCCTTGAGCTGCAGGATCTCGCCGCGGACGTCGACGGTGACCTTCTTCGACAGGTCGCCGCCCGCGACGGCAATCGTGACGTCAGCGATGCTGCGCACCTGCGCGGTCAGGTTGCCAGCCATCTGGTTGACCGAATCGGTCAGGTCCTTCCACACGCCCGAGGCGCCGCCCACCTGCGCCTGACCACCGAGCTTGCCCTCGATGCCGACCTCGCGCGCGACGCGCGTGACCTCGGATGTGAAGACGGTCAGCTGCTCGATCATCTTGTTGGCGAGCCGTGCCGATGACAGGAACTCGCCCTCGAGGGGGCGGCCGTTCGCTTCGAGGCTGATGGCCTGTCCGAGGTCGCCCTTCGCCACGGCGCCGACGGCACGGGTAATCTCAATGGTGGGGGAGACCGAGATCGTCGATAAGCCCGTTGATGGCGGCCACTTCATGCGCGCGGGCCCCCGTGGCGCCCTCGACGACGACACGCTCGCGCAGCCGGCCCTCTTTACCAACGACGTGGCATACCCGGCTGATTTCCAGGGTGCGCCGCTCGCTGATGACGACCATGCTGTTGAAGATGTCAGCGACTTTGCCCGGCACCCCGGTCAAGTCCGCCGGCATGCGAGCCGCAAAGTTGCCGTCGCGGAAGTCGGCCATCGCGTGGAGGAGTTGTCGCAGAAATCCGTCGACATCGCCAGGAGGCGCCGGGGTGAAGTTCGATCGCGTACTGATGTCGCCGAGGTTGCTGGTGTCCATGTGCTGCCCTGCCAGATCGGGGAACGGCATACAAAACCTATTCCATGTCGCCCGACGAGCGGCGATTGGGATGACGAGCAAATTTGCCCAATAATCTTCGTGGCGTCTCCTGGGACTCTCGACGGACGGCCGTCCACCTAGGCACGGCTCGACCCATTTGTGGAAGCAGAATGCCCAAAACGAGCGCCCACCGATGAGGACGGCAACGCATGAATTGCGACGGAATTGGTGTCATGTCATGATCGCCAAGCCCGCCGTTGTCCTGTCCGAGTGATCCCGATGCGCTTCTGGATGTTCGGGGCCATGGCCCTTGTCGTCGCCGCGCCGGTGTTGCCACCGCCAGGTGCGCGCGCGGCCGCACCTGACGAGCAGCGCGGCGGTCAGGCCCGCCAGAATTCGCGCGTTCGATCGGCGACCGGCGACGCGCTCGAGCGCTACGTCGGCGGCGACTACGACGGCGCCATTGCGGCCCTCGTCTATCTCGGCGGTTTCAGCACCGTCGACGCCGACGAGTGGATCAGAAACGGCGGCGTGGCCGAGGCCGATCGACGCCGTTTGATCGCCGCCTCCCTCGCGCTGGAAGTGACGGCCGCCAAGGAAGCCTGGCCGGTGACGCTCATCGAGTGGGCGTGCGAGTCGTTGCGGCACGCCGGTCCGCCGACGCCGAACGAAGCGCTGTGGATGCGCGCGTCGGTGGCGCTCGCCGAACACGACGGCATGTGGGCGATCCTCGGCGACACCGCCCACCTTGGCCACGCGCTCGAGCGCTTTCCCGACGACCCGTATTTCAAGCTCGCGCAGGCCTTCGTGGCCGAGGCCGTCGCGTCGCTGCCTGCAGTCACGACCGGCACGACGACGACCGATCAAACCCCCGTCGTCTTCGATCGGATCGCGGCGCGCGTGCCGGCGCCCGGCGCCGTCATTGACCCGAAGCGGCTGGCGTCGCTTGAAAAAGCCGCGGCGGACTTTCAGGCGATCGTCGCCGATCCCGAGGTCGGATTCGAGGCCTCGCTTCGGCTGGGCGACGTCGACCTGCAGCTCGGCCGGATCGACCCGGCGGTGGCCGCGTTTCAGAAGGCGGCCCTGGCGAGCCGCGATCCGTTCGTCGCGTACCTCGCGCGGCTGTTCCTCGCGTGGACCGACGCGCGTTCGGGGCGTACGGACGATGCGATCCGGGGCTATCGGGCGGCGCTCGATCTCGTGCCGCACGCTCGCTCGGCGAGCACGCTGCTTGCCGCCCTGATGGTCACCGACGGCCGGCTGACGGATGCGGAGGACGTCGCCACGTCATTCTTGTCAGCGCCAAGTTCCGTGGACGATCCCTGGCGGATGTATCCGCGAGGCGACTTTCGCAACTACCTGGCGATGCTCGCTCGCCTGCACGCGGCGATCAAACCTGCAGGGGGGGCGCCACGAAACCCCTGAAGGTGGCCGCGGCGTCGGTGGCCGTCTGCGCCGTCGTCGTGTCGGCCCGGCAGCAGCTCCAGCCGACGTTCCGCGCGGTGAGCGACTCGGTCGCCGTGCAGGTGTCGGTGCACACCGCGCGCGCGGTCGTGACCGACCTCGCGGCGAAGGACTTTGCGCTCGACGACAACGGCGTGCCCCAGGAAATCACCGCCGTGTCGGCTGACAAAGTCTCGACCGACGTGACGCTCGTCGTGGACACGAGCGGGAGCGTGATTCGCAGCCTCGATCGCTTCAAGAGCGACGTCCGGCGCATGGCCGACGCGCTGCGGCCGGACGAGCAGCTGCGCGTGATCACGTTCGACTCGGGGATCCATGAGGTCGTGCCGATGCAGCCGGTCTCGAAACGCGTCGCGGTCGATGCGATCCGCACGGGAGACATGACGTCGCTGCTCGACGCGATGCTCGTCGCGCTCGCGCGTGCCCCCCGGCCGGAGCGGCGGCATCTCGTCTTCGTCTTCACCGACGGCTACGACAACGCGAGCCTCCTCGGCTACAGCGCGTTGCCGGCGCTGGTCGCCCGCACCGATTCGGTACTCCACATCGTGCTCGTCAAAGTCACCGGCGTGCCCGGCGAGTTTCCAAGTCCCGCCTTCGACGCATTGGGCGCGGCCGCGGCGCGCACGGGCGGCGCGTTGTACCCGCCCGGCGAAGCGCCATCCGACGTCGTCGCCGCGTTCAATCTGGCGCTCAACGCGTTCAGACACGGTTACGTGCTGTATTACACGCCGAAGGGCGTCGCGCGCGGCGGCTGGCACGACATCAAGGTTCGCGTGACGAGGCCGGGCGTCTTCGACATCCAGGCGCGCCAGGGCTACACGGGAAGCGGCAGTTAGGATGCGGCGATGAGCGTAGCCGCCGGCGCGTCGGCGACAGGAACGCCGTCGCGATAACTCACGATGCGTCCAGAGAGCGCAGGAACGCGATCCCCCGGCACGAGGACGCCGATGAGGTTGAGCGGGTCCGCGGCCGACACGCTGACGGCTTCGCCGGTCGGCGCGCGATGGCGCATGGCGCGAATCGACTCTACGGCGACGGGCAGGGCGAATTGCTCGCCGATGAATCCCGAGACGAACCGGCCGCCGCGCACTTCACCGCGGTCCTCGAGCCGGCGGAATGTGACGAGCAGTTCACGCCACGCCGGCAGGACGCTCTCGCGCGCCAACAGGTCGCGGAAAACGACGCCGTAGCGGCGGAGCAGCATCCAGCAGATCGCTTCGTTCGTCGCCGTGGCCTCGCCAGTCGGCGCTGCATGGAGGAGCGACCATCGTCCCGCGCTGTGTCTCGGCCGCGAGGACTTGCCGCCGCCCTGACCGGCGCGGCGTCTGGGATCGATCAGCGAGCGGAGGTTATCGAAGCCGTCCGCGGTCACGAGTCCGGCCGCGACCAGTTCCCACAAACCCGTCTCGACTTCCGCTTTCAGCCGTTTGGTGCCGCGAACGATGTCGGCGAAGAACGACGCGCCGGCACGCTCGAGCACGCCGAGCGTCTCGCGGGCCGCGTGGCTCAGGCCCGTGATACTCGCGCCGTCGGCGGTGCGGCGCCGCAGCGTCATCCACGCAGCGTCGTCGCGCACGAAGAACGCGACTGGCGCGACGCTCGTCGGCACGACGCGGCGATTGGGCGACGGTTCAGCATGGAGCGTTGCCGGATGCGGCGACAGCCGCCCCCAACCGACGAGCCCGGTCAGGCAGAGGCGATCGAGATCTTCAGGGTCGTAGTTGATGACCCGGCGCCCGATAACCTGGCGCTCCCAGGCATTCGCCGGCGTCTCGAAGCCTTGCAGCTGACTGATGACTTCGAGCGTGCCCCGCTCGCCAGACAGCTGCGTGCCCGGCGCCACGTGCTGCCACGTCAGCAGCCAGCTCATGAATTCTGCGGCGGTGACTGGCGCGATCTCCCGTCGCAGGGTGCCGAGTGTCAGCCGATGGATGCGCGCGAGCAGGCGACGCTCGCACCATTCGAGGCCGGGCTGCGAGGCTGGCGATCGAAAACGCCCGCGCAGCGCCCATCCAGTCGCTTCGATTCTGAGCATCGCTTCGTCGACGTCGCCGACCTCGAGGCCCAGCCATGCCGAGAGCTCCGTCGTCGTCGCCGGGCCGAGGTGCGCGAGCCAGCCCTGCACGAGCATGACAATGGCCTCGATCCGTGACGACGGCGTCGCGGCGGCCACGTCAGGTACAACGTCGATCGCGTGCGCACCGGGGAAGATCGCTTGAAACAGCCGCACGCGCTCGGCGGCGACCCAGTACACGCCTCCGTCAACGTCGAACCGTCCTGCGCGTCGCGCTCGCGCCAGCTGGTCGATGAGCGGCCGCCAGTGGTCGATCGGACGGGCCGCGAAGGTCTGGGGCAGCGCGACAAGCGTCTGCAGCGCGTCGTGGACTTCGTCGGCGTCGCGAACCTCTGGCCAGGCGTCTTCGCACACTTCCGCGATCGCCGCGGGATCGAGCCGGCCGACTTCGGAGAGCACGGCCTCGGGCAGCGTGCGGCGCATCTCCACCGCCCGCGCCCGGCGTTCCTCGAGCGGCGCGTCGTCGAGATAGGCGTACGGATTGGCGTTCAGGATCTCGTGCGAGAAAACCGACGCGACCGGCGTATCGACGGCGACGCAGCGAACCGACCCGTCCGCGATTCGGCCCAGGAGTGCGATGAGGCCATCGACGTCCATCGCCTCGGTCATCACGTCCTTCATCACTTCACGGATGAGCGGATGGTTCGGAATCTGAATATCGCCTTCGATGTTTTCCTGGCACGCGGCGACATCGGGGAACACCGACGCGAGCACGTCGTCGGACTGGAGGCGTTGAAGGTGAATCGGCACCTTTTTGCCGTTGCGGAAGCGTTGCAGCGCGAGCGCCCGGCTCGCATCCCACCGCCAGCGCGTACCGAAGATCGGCGACGCGAGTGCGGCCTGCTCGAGCACCTCACGCGCCGTCGTCGTCTTCAGGTAGTGAAAAACGTCTGCGAGCGGGAAGCTGTGCTGCTCGGCGAGCGCGATGTTGATGCCGTTGTCGGTTGCGGCGGCCTGCAGCTCGAAGTTGAACGAACGGCAGAACCGCTTGCGGAGCGCCAGTCCCCACGCTTTGTTGATTCGCGCGCCCACGGGCGCGTGGATCAACAGCTGCATGCCGCCGCCTTCGTCGAAGAACCGTTCGGCGACGATCGTCGTTTCGGTCGGCACTGCGCCAAGCAGGGCGCGGCCGGTGACGATGTAGTCGACGAGTTGGACGGCGCCGGCCTGATCCAGGCCGCACTCGGTCGTCAGCCACGCAACCGCGGCCGTCGTCGTGCTGGCGCCGGAGGCCGCCGCGCCAGGCGCGGCGTCAGGCGCCAACGCGCTGGTGGTCTGCCGCACCTCAGCGACGTGCTGCGACAGCTCAGGCGTGCGCGCGGGAGCTTCGCCGCGCCAGAACGGAATCGTCGGTGCCGCGCCGTGCGCGTCTTCGACCAGCATGCGACCCGCGATGCTCACGCGCCGAATGCGCCACGACGTGTTGCCGAGCAGCATGACGTCGCCGGCCATGCTCTCGACCGCGAAGTCTTCGTCGACGGTGCCGACCGTGATCCCTTCGGGCTCGGCGACGACGGTGTACAGGCCGGTATCGGGAATCGCTCCGCCGTTGGTGATGGCGACGAGACGCGCACCCCGGCGGCCTCGGACGCGTCCGTTGACGCGATCACGGAATAGATAGGCGCCGTATCGTCCACGCCGGGCGGCGATGCCCTGCGCCAGCATGTCCACGATCTCGTCGAAGGTCTCGCGCGTGAGATCGCGGTACGGATAGGCGCGGCGGACAACGGCGAAGAGGTCGTCTTCGAGCCATTCTTCGGCGGCGCACATCGCGACGATCTGCTGCGCGAGCACGTCCAGCGGCTGATCGGGCACGACGAGCGCGTCGAGGTCGCCGCGCCGGATGGCCAGCACGAGTGCCGCGCATTCGACGAGCTCGTCACGCGTGGTCACGAAGAGCCGGCCCTTGGGCACTGCGCCTCGCCAGTGGCCGGCGCGGCCGATGCGCTGCAGCGCGACGGCGATCGAGCGCGGCGATCCGATCTGGCAGACGAGATCGACCGTGCCGATGTCGATCCCCAGCTCCAGTGAGGCGGTGGCCACAAGGGCGCGCAGCTCGCCGGCTTTGAGCCGGGCCTCCGCCTCGAGCCGGGTCTTGCGCGACAGGCTCCCGTGGTGCGCCGCCACGACGTTTTCGCCGAGCCGCTCGGAGAGTTGATGACAGACGCGCTCGGCCATTCGTCGGGTGTTGACGAACACGAGGGTCGATCTATGTTGGTTGACGAGGGTCGCGATCCGATCCGAGACCTCCGCCCACATCTCGTTGGTGGCGACCGGACCCAATTCGTCGCCCGGGACTTCGACTGCCAGGTCGAGATGCCGTCGCGGCGAGACCTGGACGATCACGGGATCGGGCCGGCCCGACCCTGCGAGGAAGTGCGCGACCAGTTCGATCGGTTTCTGGGTCGCCGACAACCCGACGCGTGTGAGCGGCGACGTCGCGAGGGCTTCGAGGCGCTCGAGCGACAGCGCGAGGTGCGATCCACGCTTGTCGTCGGCGACCGCATGGATCTCGTCGACAATGACGGTACGGATGTTCTTCAGCACCGCGCGGCTGCGCTCGGATGTCAGCAGGATGTACAGCGATTCGGGCGTCGTCACGAGGATGTGGGGCGGCCGATCGAGCATGGCCCGGCGCGCGGGCATCAGCGTGTCGCCGGTGCGGACCGCGGTCCGGATCTCCGGCAGCGGCTGGCCCGCCTCGTGCGCGAGCCTGGCGATCTCGGCGAGCGGGACCTCGAGGTTTTTCTGGATGTCGTTGCTCAGCGCTTTCAGCGGCGAGACGTACAGCACTTCTGTGCGGTCAGCGAGCGAGCCGGCGGCGGCCTGCCGGACGAGACCGTCGATGCAGCAGAGAAAGGCGGCCAGGGTCTTGCCCGACCCGGTCGGCGCGGAAATCAGCGTGCTTCGGCCCGCGAGGATGTGCGGCCAGCCTTGGACCTGCGGCTCGGTGGGCGAGCCGAACCGCCCGAGAAACCACTCACTGACGAGCGGGTGCGCCCAACTCAGGTCCGAGGCCTGGATCGGCATGGCAAACCCCAGTTCTAGCACACCGCGGACGCCTGCGCATCCGGCGAATGGTATGGGTTCACGCATATGATCTAGACGTGTCCGATCGCGAAACACTCGACCTTGACATCCTCGTCGTCGGCGGCGGCCCCGCCGGCATGTCGGCCGCACTCCGGCTGGCGCAGCTGCAGAAGGCGCGCGGTGGCGAAGCGCTCTCGATCGCGGTGCTCGACAAGGCACGCGAGCCGGGTGCGCACATGCTGTCGGGCGCCGTGCTCGACCCACGCGCGTTGAAGGATCTGATTCCCGATTTCGAAGCGCAGGGGGCGCCGCTCGCGAGCCCGGTGCATCACGACGCCGTGTATTTCCTCACCGAGCGCGGCAAGGTGCCGTTTCCGATCACGCCGCCGCCGCTACAAAACCACGGCAACTACATCATCTCGCTGAATAAGTTCGTGAAGTGGCTCGCCAGTCAGGTCGAAGCCTCGGGTGTGGACATCTTCGCGGGGTTTGCCGCGTCGGAGGTGCTCTACGACGGCACACGAGTGATCGGCGTGCGCACGGGCGATCGTGGACTCGACAAGCATGGCGGGAAGAAGAGCACGTTCGAGCCGGGCGTCGACATCCATGCGAAGGCGACGATTTTCTGCGACGGCGTCCGCGGCAACCTGACCAAGACGCTCGTCTCGAAGCTCGGTCTGGACCAGGGCCGGCTTCCGCAGCTGTATGCGCTCGGCATCAAGGAGCTGTGGGAGGTGCCCGTCGACCGCCTCGCGGCCGGCTGCGTAATCCACACGATGGGCTACCCGCTGCGGATGGAAGAGTTCGGCGGCGCGTTCGTCTACGCGATGCCGGGCGGCATGCTCTCGGTCGGGTTCGTGTCGGGGCTCGACTACAAAGACCCGATGTTCGATCCGCACCTCACGTTTCAGCGCTTCAAACAGCATCCGTTCATGGCCGCGCTGCTCGAGGGCGGAAAGATGGTGCGGTACGGTGCGAAGGCGCTGCCCGAGGGCGGCTGGCACACGGTGCCGCGCGTCCACATGGACGGCGCGCTCATCGCCGGCGACGCAGCGGGGTTCGTGAACTCAATGCGGCTCAAGGGCATCCATCTCGCGATGCGTACCGGGATGCTCGCCGCGGAAGCCGCATTCGAGGCGGTCCACGCGGGTGACGTGTCGACCGCGCGTCTCGAGAGCTATCAGCGCGCGATCGACGGGAGCGACGTCAAACGCGAGTTGTATCCGGTCAGGAATGTGCACCAGGCCTTCGAACACGGGTTGCCCGCGGGCGTGCTCTACGCCGGCCTGGCGCTCGCGACCGGCGGATGGTGGATCACCGATCCGATGCCCGCGCACGCCGGCTACGAGCAGATGAAGACGCTCGCGGCGTACTACGGCGCGAATCCGCCATCGCCGGACGCGCCCGTTCACCCCGTGAAGATTGATCGAAAACTCACGTTCGACAAGGTCACGAACGTGCATTTTTCGGGCACGCGCCATCGCGAGGACGAGCCGAGTCACTTGATCGTCCACGACACCGACATCTGCCGCACGAAGTGCCGGGTCGAATACGGCAATCCGTGCACGCGCTTCTGCCCGGCCAACGTCTACGAGATGGTTGACGATGGCCAGGGTGGAAAGAAGCTGCACATCAACGCGTCCAACTGCGTCCACTGCAAGACGTGCGACATCATGGACCCCTATCAGATCATCGATTGGGTGCCGCCCGAGGGTGGGGAAGGCCCCCAGTACCGAAGGCCTGTGACGCTCTCGCGTACTCAGCACGTCAAGGCGGCGGCGATCGCTGCGATTGGCACGCCGATCGTTGAAGCGCTCGGCGGCACCTACACGTGGCGTGAGCAGGGACAGTCCCACCTCGCCGACGTCGAGCGCCAGGGCCGCCGGCCGATCTTCGCGTTCTGGCACGGACGCATTCTCGCGGGCACGCTGTACTTTCGTGATCGCGGGATCATCGTCATCACGAGCGAGAACTTCGACGGCGAGTGGATCGCGCGCTTGATCAGGCGATTCGGGTACGGCACCGCGCGGGGGTCCACGTCCCGGGGCGGCGGGCGCGCTCTCGTCCAGTTGCGCCACGACATGGCGAACGGCCACCCGGCGGCCTTCAGTGTCGACGGTCCGCGCGGTCCGGCACGCGTGGTTCAGCCGGGCGCCGTGTGGCTCGCCGGCGCGACCGGCAATCCGCTCCTCCCGCTTCACATCGAAGCGCGGAGTTTCTGGACGGTGAACAGCTGGGATCGGCACCAGGTGCCGAAGCCGGGGAGCGACGTGGCGATCGCGATCGGCGAACCGATCGATGTCCCCGCGAAGGCCGACAAGGCGGTGATCGATCAGTATCGAGAGCGGCTCACCGAGGCGCTGGTGCGGCTCGAGACGAGGGCCCTTGATATGCTTCGGCGACCATGATCCTCTTTGGATCGCCGAAATTCTCGGAACACGTCACGCCGCCGGGCCATCCGGAGCGGCCCGAACGCGCGGAAGTATTCGACGCGGTGGCCGCGGCGTTCGCCAAGAGCGGACGTACCGTGACGGCGCCGCGCGCAGCGACGCGTGAAGAACTCGAGCGTGTGCACGGCGCGGCGTACCTCGATCGGATCGCGGCGACGGCCGGGCGGTCGGCGATGCTCGACCCGGACACGTTCACCAGCCCCGAATCGCACGCCGTGGCACTGCTCGCCGCCGGCGCCGCTGTCGACGCGGCCCGCCACGCGTGGAAGACTGGCGAGCCGGCGTTCGCGCTCGTGCGGCCTCCCGGCCATCACGCGGAAGCCGAACGGGCGATGGGGTTCTGTTTTTACAACAACGTCGCGATCGCTGCGGCGGCCCTGCGGGCTGAAGGTGTCAATCGTGTCGCGATCGTGGACATCGACGTCCATCACGGCAACGGGACACAGGCGACGTTCTACACGGATCCCACGGTCTTCTTCGTATCGAGCCATCAGTTTCCGTACTACCCGGGGACGGGCGCCGCGGGCGAAGTCGGCGCGGGCGCTGGTGCAGGGTACACACTGAATATTCCAATGGCGGCCGGCACCGGCGACACCGACTTCGAAGCCGCGTACGGCACGACCGTCATCCCGGCGATCGAGCGCTTTCAACCCGACGTGATGATCGTGTCCGCGGGCTTCGACGCCCACGAGCTCGATCCGCTCGGTGGACTTCGGTTGACGACGTCGGGCTACACGAGCCTGCTCGCACGAATCGACGACGTGGCGACGCGGGTCTGCGGCCGGCGGCTGGCGCTCGTCACCGAAGGCGGCTATCACCTCGGCGCGCTTCGCGAGTGCCTGGAGAGCGCGATTCGCGTGCTAGATTAATTCGTCAGGCCGGTTTCCCCTCATGTATACGCCGCAGGACATCGAGAAGAAGTGGCAGGCCCGTTGGACGGCCTCTGGTGCGTTCGAAGTCACCGAGGACCGATCGCGCCCGAAGTTCTATTGCCTGGAGATGTTCGCGTACCCGTCGGGGCACGCGCACGTCGGCCACGTGCGCAACTACATGATCGGCGACATCATGGCGCGCACCATGCGGATGCGCGGCTACAACGTGCTGCATCCGTTCGGCTGGGACGCGTTCGGCCTGCCCGCGGAAAACGCCGCGATCAAGAACAACGTCCACCCCGAGAAATGGACGCTCGACAACATCGCGCACATGAAGGGCCAGCTGCAGCGCCTGGGCATCAGCTACGCCTGGGGACGGGAGATCGCGACGTGTCTGCCGGAGTACTACCACTGGAACCAGTGGCTCTTTACGCGGATGTTCAAGAACGGACTCGCGTACCGCAAGCGATCGTCCGTCAACTGGTGTGAGACCGATCAGACCGTGCTCGCCAACGAGCAGGTGATCGACGGCGCGTGCTGGCGTTGCGGCACGCTCGTCACCATTCGCGAGCTCGACCAGTGGTTCCTGCGCATCACCCGCTACGCCGACGAGCTTGTCGACACGCTCGGCGAGCTCGAGGACTGGCCGGAAAAAGTGCTGACGATGCAGCGGAACTGGATCGGGCGGTCGGCCGGCGCCCGCGTCCGCTTTGCGCTCGGTCCCGTGCCCGGCGTGAGCGAGACGGCGATCGAGGTCTTCACGACGCGCATCGACACCATCTACGGCGCGACGTTCGTGATGCTCGCGCCCGAGCATCCGCTCGTCGAGCAATTCGCCGCCGCCTCACCCGATCCGGCTGCGTTTCGCGCGCGCGTGGCGAGGTTCAAGTCGCAGGATCGCACGGCGCGGATGATGGGAGAGGTCGAGAAGGAAGGCTTCGACACCGGCCGCTCCGCGACCAATCCGTTCACGAATCAGCCTGTGCCCGTCTGGATCGCAAACTTCGTCCTCGGCGAATACGGCACCGGCGCCGTGATGGGCGTGCCCGCGCACGACCAGCGCGATTTCGAATTCGCGACGAGATACTCGCTGCCGATCGTCGTCGTCGTGAAACCCACGGACGGCGACGCACCCGATGCCACTCACCTGGCCGAGGCCGCGGCGAGTGACGGCGTCGTCGTCGCGTCCGGCCCGTTCTCGGGCCTCGCGTGCGACGAAGCGCGCGCGCGGATGACGGCGGAAGCCGCGCGCCGGGGGATCGGCGACGGTACCGCGCAGTACCGGTTGAAGGACTGGGGCATTTCGCGGCAGCGGTACTGGGGCACGCCGATTCCGATCATCCACTGCCCGGATTGCGGTCTCGTGCCGGTTCCCGACGACCAGCTGCCGGTGACGCTGCCAAAAATCGTCGAGTTCACGGGACGCGGCGATTCGCCACTCGCGCACGTGCCCGAGTTCGTGAACGTCTCATGTCCCACGTGCGGCGGCCCCGCGAAGCGCGAGACCGACACGATGGACACATTCGTGGACTCATCGTGGTACTACTACCGGTTCTGCGACGCGAACAACACGACGATGCCGTTCGATCCCGCGAAAGTGCAGTACTGGGGGCCGGTCGATTTTTACAGCGGCGGCGTCGAACACGCGATCCTGCATTTGATCTACTCGCGTTTCGTCAGCCGCGTGTTCCGCGATCTGGGGCTTGTGACGATCGACGAGCCCTTCACGCGGCTGCTCACCCAGGGGATGGTCCTGAACAACGGCGCCGTCATGTCCAAGTCGAAGGGCAACGTCGTCGATCCCGACGACATCGTCCAGAAGTTCGGCGTCGACGCGCTCCGCCTGTACGTGATGTTCGTCGCACCGGTTGAGAAGGAAGTCGAGTGGACCGACGCCGGCCTCGAAGGTGCGTACCGGTTCCTGACGCGTGTCTGGCGGTTGGTCGAGCACGTGACGCCGGCTGTGAAAAACGCGGCCTCGCCGGGCGGAATGACACTCGAGGCCGACGAGCGCGGGATCCGCCGCGTGACGCACCAGACAATCAAGCGCGTCACGGGCGACATCGATCCGCGCATGCATCTGAACACGGCGATTTCCGCGATGATGGAGCTCGTCAACGATCTTTACGCCTTCTGCGACAAGCGCGGCATCCGCTCGCATGGGCGCGACGACGAACCGCCGGCGGCGATCGATCGGCCCGAGACGGCAGCTGTGCTGCGCGAGGCGATCGAGTCGCTCGTGCTCCTGCTCTCGCCCTTCACGCCGCATCTGTCGGAGGAGCTGTGGGAACGGCTCGGACACACCGCTGGCGTCGTCGCGGCGGGCTGGCCGGCGTTCGAGGAGGCCATTGCGCGCGATGACGAGGTCGAGATTCCCGTGCAGATCAACGGCAAGGTCCGCGGGCGCGTGACGGTGCCCGCGAGCGCGACGGACCCGGAAATCGAGGCGGCGGCGCTCCAGTCGCCGCAGGTGCAGCCGCACCTGGCCGGCCGGCACGTCGCGAAAGTCATCGTTGCGCGTGGTCGTCTGGTCAGCATTGTGGTCAAATGAGCAGGACGATGATCGGCCGGACTGCGGCGAGACTGGCGGTTGTGGTGGCTGCGGTCGCGGCGGGCGCCGGATGCGGCTACGCGCTGGCGGGACGCGGCAACACGTTGCCCGCGTCGATCAAGGTCGTCGGCATCCCGCTGTTCCAGAACCACTCGCAGACACCGGATATCGATCAGGTGCTCACGCGTGCCGTGCGCGAGGAATTCGGGAACCACGGGAAGTACACGGTCAACCCCGACATCGAGAACGCCGATGCCGTGCTGATCGCGACGATCAACAACGTCTCGTATGTTGTGACCGCGTTCAACACGAACCATCAGGCGTCGCGCTACGCCGTCATCGTCACCGCCAATGTCGAGTTCCGCGACGTCCGCGACAACAACAAAGTGCTCTGGACCAACCCGAGCCTCACGTTCCGAGACGAGTACGACGTGACGTCGAACTCCGCCGGGCTCGATCCGGCGTCTTTCTTCCGCTCGGACGCCAACGCGCTCGAACGCCTGTCCCGCAACTTTGCGCGATCGGTCGTGACGTCGATCCTCGAAGCGTTCTGAGGCGGCGTTGCCGAACCTCGACCTGCGCGCGCTCGAAACACGCGTCAAGACCGGGAAACTCGAAAGGCTCTACGTCTTCCACGGCGAGGACGTCAAGCTGATCGATCGCATGGTCGACGCCGTCGAGGCGACGGTGGAGGCGGGCGATCGGCCGTTCGCCGTTGAACACATCTACGCGGGCGAAGCGGGCGGATCGCCGGTCGATATTGCCGCCGCCGCGCGAAGCCTGCCCATGCTCGGCGATCGCCGAATCGTCGTCGTGCTGCGCGCGGAACGGTTTCTCAAGCCCAAGCGCGCGAGCAAGACGGCTGAAGTCGAAGAGCCAGACGACGAGGAGCCGTCGGGTGACGCGCTCGATCTCGTGCCGCTCGAGGAATATATCCAGAAGCCGGCGGAGTCCTCGACGGTGGTATTCGTCGCCGCGGGTGTCGACCGCGGGCGGCGCTTCACGAAGCAGTTGCTGGAGAGGGCGCACGTCACTGAGTTTGGCGGGCTGTCGGGTGATCCGGCCGCGCGCGGCGCGGGACGCGCGGCGATCACCGAGCAGATCAACCGCGAGCTTGGCGAGCGTCAGCGGAAAATCGAGCCGCGGATTCTCCACGAGCTGGTCGAGCGGTCGGGCGCCGACGTGAGCCGGCTGCGCGACGAGGTCGACCGCCTGCTGCTGTTCACAGAAGGGCAGAGCACGGTTTCGATTGAGGACGTGCGGGAAGTCGCGCCGGAGCACGCCGTCGTCACGAACGAGTGGGCGGTGACCGATGCGCTGAGCGCGGGGGATGCGGCCAAGGCACTGCGCGAACTGGCGATCAAGCTGGATCGCGGCGATTCGCCACACGCGG
This sequence comes from uncultured Acidobacteriota bacterium, assembly GCA_963704575.1. Taxonomy (GTDB): domain Bacteria; phylum Acidobacteriota; class Vicinamibacteria; order Vicinamibacterales; family SCN-69-37; genus DATEGZ01. The sequence goes on from OY969918.1 coordinate 716,545, forward strand.
TGCTCGGGCAGTTGCGCTGGTGGGTGTCGTCGAGGCTCGCCGAGGGCGAAGGCGGACGCGTGCGCCCGGCGATCGAGGCGGTCAAGCGCACAGACCTCGCGCTCAAGAGTTCGGGCGGCGACGACCGCGCGCTGCTCGAGCGGTTGATTGTCGAATTGGCCGGCAGGCCCCTGGCGCGGACCGGCGGCGGGTGGGGCGGCCGCCGGTAGACCGTACCGGCGGACGCGTCGCACCGTGTCGCGAGACGCTACTTTTTGACGGCGACCCGCTTGGCGAGGCGCGACTTGTAACGGCCGGCGGCGTTGTCGTGGATGATGCCCTTGCCCGCCATCTTGTCGATGAGCGAGAACGTCTGGCTCAGGGCCGCCTTCGCCTTCGCGTTGTCGCCCGCGTCGATCGCGGTGCGGATTTGCTTCAAGCCGCTGCGGAGTTTGGTCCGGAGCTCGCGGTTGTGAACTGTCCGCTTGAGAGTCTGACGGTGCGCTTTCACCGCCGAAGCGTGTCGCGTTGCCACTCGATGTCCTCGCTGGCGGGAGTCATCCCGCTTATTGCGGCCCGTACCGCGGGCCAGAAACACCAAAGTATATCATCCGGGCGATCGGGCCTCGCCCGGCTCAACCGTCGCCCTGCTTCATGCGGCGGAGCCGTCGACGCTCGCGGAGGTCAGGCGTCTTGACCGGGCCTGGCGACCGGCGAGGGCCGGCAAGGCGGATCAGGTCGAGCAGCGCCTGCTGCTCGGCGGTCGGCGGGGGAGTGATGTCCTCGTAAAGGCGTCGGGCGTCGGCCTTGGCGATGTGCTGATCGACGAGCCCCAGGACGCGGACGCGCTGCCGTCGGCCGAGCGCGCGTGAGATCTCGACGATGTCGCCAGGCTTGAGCTCGCGATGCGGCTTGGCGACCTGGCCGTTTACGTCCACCTTGCCGCCCCGGCACGCCTTCTGCGCCTCCGACCTCGTCTTGCACAGACAGGCGATGTCGAGCCAGACGTCCAGACGTAGGGGGACGGGGGATTTTTCCACAGATTCGGGCCCGATCAGGGACGGAGGTCGCCGACCTCCGTCCCCATTCTGGCCCAATCTGTGGAAAAATCCCCCGTCCCCATGAAAATCATCGCCCTCCTCACCGTCGCGGCGCTGCAAGTGCCCATCGATTCGGCCGTCGTCGCGAGGATTCGCGACGAGGGCCTCTACCAATCACAGGTCGGGCCCGTGTTCGACACGCTCGTCGACACAATCGGGCCACGACTGACCGCCTCGCCCGCGCACAAGCGCGCGGCCGAGGGTACATGCGAGATCTCGCGACGAAAGATGGCCTGTCGAACGCGCATCTCGAGCCGTGGGATTTCGGCCGCGGCTGGGAGCTCGACAAGCTGACGATCGAAATGGTCGAGCCACGCTACATGCCGCTCCTCGGGTATGCCGAAGCGTGGAGTCCGGCCACCTCAGGCGAGGTCGTCGTCTCGGTCGTCTCGATCGCCGGCAAGACCGCCGACGAAGTGAAGGCGATGCAGTCGCAACTCAAGGGCGCAGCAATTCTTCAACAGCCGATCGTCACGAACTTCATCACGACCGATCGCCCGGCGCCCACCGCGCAGCCCGATCTGCCGCCACCGGCGCCAGCCCCTGCGGCGCCGGGTGCCCGAGGTGGAGGCGGCGGCCGTCAGGGCGGCGCGCCGACGGCCGCGGATCTCCAGGCAGCGGGCGCCATCGTTCTCCTCAAGCCGAGCCGCGGCATGGAAGGCACGGTGTTCGTCCAGGCCGCGAGCCGCGAGAGCACGACGGACCAGCTGCCGAAAATCGTCCTCGCAGGCGAGCATTACAACCTTGTCGCGCGGCTGCTTCAGCAAAAGTTGTCGGTCAAGATCCGCGTCAATGTGCAGGCCCGGTTCCTTCCAGATCGCCAGTCATTCAATGTGCTGGCGGACATTCCCGGCACAGATTCTGCACTTAAGGATCAAGTTGTGATGATGGGAGCGCACCTCGACTCGTGGCACGCGGGCACCGGCGCGACTGACAACGCCGATGGCGCGGCCGTCGCACTTGAGGCGTTCCGCATTCTCAAGGCGATCGGCGTGTCGCCGAAGCGCACGCTGCGTCTGGCGCTCTGGAGCGGCGAAGAAGAGGGCCTGCTCGGGTCGCGCGCCTACGTCCGTGATCATCTCGAAGGCGACGCGCACAAAGCCGAGCGCGACAAGATGGACGTCTACTTCAACATGGATCCCGGCCGCGGACCGATCTACGGCTGGTATCTCGAGAACAACGCGGAGGTCCGGCCGATCTTCGACGCGTGGATGGCGCCGTTCAAAGACCTCGGCGCCGAGCGCAATGTCGCGCAGGGGATCGGCAACACCGATCACCTGAGCTTCATCGCCGCGGGCGTGCCAGGATTCAATCCCATCCAGGACTACACCGAATACGACGTCCGCCTGCACCACACCAACGCGGACACGTCGGAGCGCGTGAACGTCAACGACCTCAAACAGAACGCCGTCATCATCGCGTCGTTTCTGTATCACGCCGCGATGCGGCCAGAGATGATTCCGTCGCCGGTGCGAAAATGAACGAGGCCGGTCCCTGTCGGGGCGTCAGCCGGGGCAGCGATGAAGGCCTGACGCTGCTCGAGTTGTTGGTGGTCGTCGCGGTCATTCTGATCATCGCGGCCTTCGCCACGCCGCGGTTGCTTCACGCGCGCACCACCGCGAACGAGACGGCGGCCATCGGCGCGCTCCGCGCGATCTCCACCGCCGAAGATCTGTACGCCAAGGCCTGCGGCCAAGGCGGCTTCGCGGCGTCGCTCCCGACGCTCGGCATCGGACCTCCCGGCACGAACGCGCCGTTTCTCTCCGCGGAGCTCACCGGCTCGGCCACGCCGCAAAGCGACGGCTACACATTTGCCGTGACGTCTGGCGCCAACTCATCGCCGGGCCCACTCGATTGCAACGGTGCGCAGACCATCTCGAGCTTTTACGCCTCAGCCGCACCGCAGACGCTTGGCACGAGCGGCACCCGCGCGTTTGCGACGACTGCCGCCCACACCATCTGGCAGCTCGCCGGCGGCCAGCCCCCGGCCGAGCCATTCGGCAGTCCGGCCACGGCCATTCAGTAGCGTGCGTTAGTCGTTCCGCAGCGCGGCGACCGGATCGATCCGGAGCGCACGCCGGGCGGGCATGATCATTGCGAGGATCGCCAGGACGCCGACCGCTGTCGCGAGCGCCACGAACGCCCATCCGCCGAACAGCGGCACCGCAAACAGGAAACGCGCGATCGCCCTGCCCGCCAGCCGGAATGCGATCGATCCTGCGATGAGCCCGATACCGACCGGCAACAGGCCCTGACGAACGACCAGCCCCACGACCGACGTCCGATCCGCGCCGAGCGCGACACGAATGCCGATTTCCCGCGTGCGGTGGGCGACTGCATACGCGACGAGGGCGTAGAGGCCAAGCGCGGTCAACACGACCGCGAGTCCCGCGAACAACGTGAACAACATGAGCCCGAGTCGCTGGGGCTCGAGCACGCTCCGCAGATGCTCCGCCATCGTCTCGGCGGACACGATCGGCACACGGGGATCGGTCGCCGCGAAGGCCTCGGTGGCTTCACGCGCCGCGACGTCCGCGCGCGCCACGCCGCGGACGATGAGATTCTGGCCTCCGAAGTCCAGGAACTCCGGGTGTTGCGTGTTCAGCAGATAGAGCGTGGGAGTGGCCCCGTCGCTGACGCCATGCCGCACGTCCGCGACGACGCCGACCACGCGCGCCCATCTAGGCTCCTTCGATCCGGCGTTCAGGTCGATGCGTGTGCCGACGGCGCTCTTCGTCGGCCAGTACCGTCGCGCGCCGGTTTCGTTCGTCACGGCGACCGTGTCGCCCTCGGCCACGTCATCGCGCGTGAAGACCCGGCCCGCGACGATCGGAATCTGCAGGGCTGCGAAGTAGCCGGTCGACACGATGTTGGTGTCGACCGACGTGTCCTGGCCCGTATCGGCGCCTTCGAATCCGACGCGCCACTGCAGACGGCCCCGCAGCGGCTTCATCGCCGACCATGCGGCCGCGGCGATACCTGGACGCCGTGCCAGCGCCTCGAGCACCTCGCCTTGCACGGTCTGAATGCGTTCTTTGGAATAGCCGCTGACGCTCGCGTCCACGGAGACGATCGCGGTGCGCGAGGTCTCGAAGCCGAAATCGACGCCGACGGCATGGCTCACCGCGCGGCCGAACGCGAACGAACCGGCGAGCAGCAGGACGGCCAGTGCGACCTGCACGGCCACGAGCACGGCGCGCAGCGGTTGCCGTGCGGATCCGCGACTGCCCTCGCGCAGCGCGCCGATCAGATCGAGCCGGACCGACTGCCAAATCGGCGCCGCGCCGAAGACAAGGCTCGTCGCGAGGCCGAGGACGAGCGCGGCGGCAAAGACGCCGGTGTCGATCGTCAGGTTGAGGTGATCGATCGAGACGCGGCCAGGCAGGTCGAACTGTTCGAGGAGAGAAAGCGCGCCCTGCGCGATCGCCAGACCGCCAAGGCCGCCCGCGGCGCCGAGGATTAGGCTTTCGAGGAGCAGGAGCCTCGCGGTGCGCGCGCGTCCGGCGCCGAGCGCCCTCCGGATCGCGAGTTCGCGCTGGCGGTGTTCGCCGCGGACGAGCAGCAGATTTGCCACCGTCGCGCAGGCCAGCAGGAGCGTGACGAGGGTCGCGCCTCCGAGAACGAACACGAAGCGCCGCAGATCGTCGCTGGAGTCGAGACCGAGCGCAGTCGCGGTGACGGGCGTGAGCGACACGTGGTCCGCCGGATCGTCCGCAGCCGGCGGATGCTGCGCGCGGTAGATCATATCCGTGTCACGCTCGGCGTCGGCAACCCTGACGCCGGCGCGCAACCGCGCCGCAATCTGAATCCACACGACGTCCGTGCGGCCGAGGATGTTCGGCCGGGCAACAAAGCCGGTGCCGACCTGCGGCAGCGCGCGGATGGCGACAAAGATCTCGGGATTCTCCGACAGTGACAGGCCGCGGAAACTCGACGGCAGCACGCCGACGATCGCCGCCGGTGTGCCGCGTCCGAGACGGACAGCGGATCCGATGATCCCCGGATCTGCACCGAACATCCGTCGCCAGAATCGTTCGCCAAGCACCATCACCGGCGTCGCGCCCGGCTCGTCGTCGGCCGACATGAGCAGTCGTCCGTGCAGCGGGACCACTCCGAGCGTCTCGAAATATCGCCCGTTGAGCGCGGCGGCCTGCACGCTGACCACCTTGCCGCCACGATCGAACGCGCTGTCGAAGTTCGTCCACGCGGCGATCCCTGAAAAAACCTGGGTGTGGGATTCAACGGCCCGCAGATCCACATGGGACCATGACCGGCTCAGCTGGACGACACGTTCAGGCGCATCGATGGCCAGCGGGTGGAGCAGCGTTGCGCGTGCCAGACTGAAGATGGCGGTGGAGGCGCCAATGCCTAGCGCAAGCGTCACCGTGGCGCCGGCGGTGAACCATGGCGCGTGCCGCAAGCTGCGGACCGCGTGACGGACGTCGTGGCCAATGCCGCCGGATCTCGACGGGCGGGACGGCTGGACGGCGGCGGAATGTCGATCGAGGCGCCAGGCGCGCGGAAGGCTGCGGACGAAGTCCGCCAGGATCTCGAGGATGAGCGTCAGGCGCGCGTGGAAGCCGGGACGGTCCCGCCAGCGCTCCATCACGACGAGGGTCATCTCGTCGCCGTGGGCGATCCGCAGAGCGGGCGGGTACGCCCAGAGCAGCAGACGGTAAAGACGAAGCGCCAGCATGGCTATTACGCCTTTCGCGGAAGCACACGTCGCGCGCGTGCCAGCCCTACGGCCGCGTCGAGACGGGCGGCTTCTGCGCGAAGCAGCTCGCGGCCCTCGGGTGTCATCCGGTAGTAACGCCGCCGCTCGTCGTCGTCCGATCGCGGACGCCGCGGCGCCTCTTCGATGAAGCCATCTCGCACGAGCCACTTGATCGAGCCGTACAGCATGCCAGGCCCGACTTTGACGACGCCGCCGGTGCGTTCTTCGATGTCACGCATGATCGCGTAGCCGTGCCGCTCCTCGTCGGCCAGCGCAAGCAGGATGTGGAAGACAGCGGGCGACAGCGGCAGCAGGGAATCAATGGCAGGCATGCGCGACCGTATCGGTCACAGATAGATATATCAAAATTTGATATAAAGACGCAATGAAGCGCTTCGAGGCTGGCCGACGTCATATCAGTTGGCCAGCGCTCGGAGGCTTCATGCGTCTTCTTATTCTTTCAACCAGCATCGTCAGCCTGACCGCGGTGGGATGGGGCGCCGCGCCGCGCGCGGCCGGCCAGACCTCACCGCCAGTTCAGACGCCCCCCACTACCCAATTGCCTCCGGTGGCCCAGACGCCGCCTCAGGGGGCGCCGCAGACAGCCGTGGCGGCCCAGACGCCGGCACCAGACGCCAAGGCGGCCAGGCCGCCGCTGACGCCGGCCGACGTCGCCGCTCATTTGTCGGCGCAGTGGAAGCTCAATCCTGACTTGAGCAGCCTGCCGACGACCCCGGGGTCGACCCCGACCGGGCAGCCGTCTCGGGGCGGCGGCGGAAGTTCCGGAGGTGGCGGCGGTCGCCGCGGCGGTGGTGGTGGCGGCCGCGGTGGTGGCTACGGCGGCGGTGGTGGCGGTTACGGAGGCGGCGGAGCCGGCGGCGGGCGAGGTGGCTCCGGGGCGTCGCGTGGCGGCACCGAGGACCAGATGCTCGAAGCTCGGGCCGTGTTGCGCGAGATGACAGACGCGCCCCAAGTGCTCAACGTCGTCGCGACCACCGAAACGGTGTCCTTCACGACGGACGACGGCACGGTACGCAAGTTCGACATTAACGAGAAGAAGGAAAAGGTCGATCTCGGCACCGCGAAAGTGGACGCGACGACGAAGTGGGACGGTGGCAGACTCTCGCAGGAAATCGCGATCGGCCAGGTGAAGATCGATCGCACGTTCCAGGTGACCGACGAAGGGAATCAGCTGATCGTCACAGTTACGACCCAGGGCAGCCGCAACGGCGGCGGCCAGGGCGGTGGCGCGCCGATCAAGGCGATCTACGATCGCCAGGCGGGTCAGCAGTAGACCGCGGGTTATCCCTGCGGTGGCGCGAGCGCCGACGTCACGAGTTGCTGCGCGCGGCTGAGAAGCGCGTCGATCTGCGACGCGTCCTTGCCGCCGGCTTCGGCGAAATCCGGCCGGCCTCCGCCGCCGCCGCCGACGATGGGCGCGAGCTCCTTGACGAGCTGACCGGCTTTGATGCGATCGGTCAGGTCTTTCGTCACCGACACGAGCAGTTGCACCTTGCCCTCGTGTTCGCCGGCGAGAACCACGACGCCGCGCCCGAGCCGATCGCGGAGCGAGTCGGCGAGTCCACGCAGCGCGCCCTTCTCGAGACCGCTGACGCGGCGCGTGACGAGTTTTGCGTCGCCGATCGAGACCGAGTCGTCGTCGTTTCCGCGCATGCCGCCGCCGAGCGCGAGCTTCATCTTCAGCTGTTCGTTTTCGCGGCCGAGCCGCTTCAGGTCCGCCTGCAGGCGCGTGATGGCCTCCGCCGCGTGGTCGGGCGTCGTGCCGAGGGCCGAGAGCGCACGCGCAAGCGTCGTCTGATTCGACTGAATGTGCGAGACGGCGCCCGCGCCCGTGAGTGCTTCGATTCGGCGCACGCCGGCGGCCACCCCCGATTCCTCGGCGATCACGAAGGGCCCAATGTCACCAGTCGCGCGAACGTGCGTGCCGCCGCACAATTCGACGCTGAAACCGGGAATCGAGACGACCCGCACGGTCTCCCCGTATTTCTCGCCGAAGAGCGCCATCGCGCCGCCCTTGATCGCGTCTTCGGTGCGCTTCACGTCGGTCGTCACCGGTGAATTGCGATAGACCTGATTGTTGACGACGCGCTCTATCTCTCGGCGCTCGTCCTCGGTGAGCGCCTGCGCGTGCGTGAAGTCGAACCGCAGCCGATCGGGCGCGACGAGCGAACCCGCCTGGCGCACGTGGGTACCGAGTTTCTGCCGCAGCGCCGCGTGGAGCAGGTGCGTGGCCGTGTGATTGCGACGCGTGGCGTCGCGAGTGTCGGTGTCGATCTCGGCGGCGACGTGATCGCCGACACCAACGTGGCCCTGCTTGACGTACACAGAGTGAACTCGGGTCTTGCCGTACCGCTCAACACCGCGGACGTCAGCGACGAAGCCCTCCGCCTTCAGCACTCCGACGTCGGACACTTGTCCGCCCGCCTCCAGGTAGAATGGCGTCACGTCCAAAACGACTCCGCCTTCTTCGCCGGCCTCAAGGCGCGTGGTCGGCTTGAGGCCGCGGTCGTACAGCTGCAGGATCTTCGCTTCAGAGGCCGTCCGATCGTAGCCGACGAACTCTGTGTGCTCGTCCTTCACGAATGCGGCACCGTCGATCTTGAACTTGCCACCTGCTCGCCCGCGTTGGCGCTGGGCCTCCATCGCGCGCTCGAATGCCTGGTGATCGACCGAAAGGCCGCGCTGCTCCGCGAGGTCGTCTGCGAAGTCGAGCGGCACGCCGAGTGAGTCGTACAAGCGGAAGACCTCATCGCCCGGCACGCTCTTCGATCCACTCGCCATAGTCCGGTCGATCAAGTCCTCAAGTTTCGGCAGGCCGTTCGTGAGGACCGCGTCGAACCGGTCCTCTTCGGCGCGTACCGTGCGCACCACGGCGTCCCGGCCGGACTTCAGCTCGGGATACGCGTCGCCCATCTCGCGCACGACGACGTCGACGAGCGTGTGGAGGAACGGATCGGTCATGCCCAGTTTCTTGCCGTGCCGCATGGCGCGTCGCATGATCTTGCGCAGCACGTACCCGCGCCATTCGTTCGACGGCAGCACGCCGTCGGCGATCAGGCAGGTCATCGCACGCAAGTGGTCGGCGATGACGCGCATCGAGACGTCCGGATGATCGATCGGTCCTGGCGCCGCTGTGTACGTTCGGCCCGCGCGCGCGCCAATCGCGTCAAGAATCGGCATGAACAAGTCGGTGTCGTAGTTCGAAAGCTTGCCCTGGATGATGGCGGTGATGCGCTCGAGGCCCATCCCCGTGTCGATCGACGGCGCCGGCAGCGGCGACAGCGTGCCGCGTTCGTCGCGATTGAACTCCATGAACACGTTGTTCCAGACCTCGACGTACCGCTGGCACGAGCACTCGACGCCGCGGCAGACCGGCTCGGGGCAGGGCACGTCATTGCCGCGGAAATAGTGGATCTCGGAGCAGCGCCCGCACGGGCCCGTGTCGCCCATCTGCCAGAAATTCTCGGCGAGGCCGAGCTCCGTGATCCGTGACGCCGGCACGAGCGTCGTCCAGATCCCGTACGCCTCGTCGTCGCGCGCGATGCCCGCCTCGCCCTTGAAAATCGTCGGAAAGAGGCGAGCGCCAGGCAGCTTCCACGTGGTCGTCAGGAGATCCCACGCGAGCGGAATCGCGTCTTTCTTGAAGTAGTCGCCAAACGAAAAGTTGCCGAGCATCTCGAAGAACGTGTGATGCCGGAGCGACGGCCCGACGTTGTCGAGGTCGTTGTGCTTGCCGCTGACCCGCATGCACTTCTGGACGGTGGTTGCGCGCGTGTAGTCCCGGCGTTCCTTGCCGAGAAACACGTCCTTGAACTGGTTCATGCCGGCGTTGGTGAACAGCAGCGTGGGATCGTCGGTCGGCACGAGCGAGGACGACGCGACGATGCGGTGGCCGTGGCGGGCGAAGTAATCCAGGAAACTCTGGCGAATCTCGCGGGCAGTCATGCTCCTTGATTGTACAAGCAGAGCCTTGGGTGCCGTGGCGCGCTACTCGTCCTCGTTGCCGCCCTTGAGGGCCTTGCCGATGGCATCTGCGGGAAAGCCGCGCCGGAGGAGGTGCTGAAACACGCGCCGGCGCTCGGTCAGGCTGAGCGTGGCGGGCAGGCCTTTGCGCCGGAGGATCCGGGTGATTTGGGCCTGGTCGTCGTCGCGCGGTACGTCGGCGATGAGTTCGTGCGCGAGCGCCGGGGCGATGCCACGGTGAATGAGCTCGCGCTCGATGCGCAGGCGTCCGCGGCCCTTGATTTCGCGCGCCGTGCGGATGTGCAGCACCGCGACGCGCCGGTCGTCGAGCGTTCGGTCGGCTGAAAGGCGCGCGAGACAGGTCTCGACGTCTGCGGAAGCGAAGCCGCGATCGGTCAGACGCTCGCGCAGTTCGGCGGTCGTGTAATCGCGGCGCATGAGCAGCCGAAGTGCGGTGGGCCACGCCTGATTGGCGGGTGGGGGCGGCGTGTCGCCGGCTGATCGTCGCCGGCGCGGCATTCTACGAACCGTACCGCTGAATTTCCGGCGTGACGCCAGCCGCAACCGCGGCCGACGTGCCGGTCGTGATGCCCCGCAGGCGCATCTTGAACTCTTCGACGTTCGTCACCCAGCGCAGCGCCTCTTCCATCGTCACGAGCCCCTGTTCGTAGAGGCCGAGGATCGCCTGGTCGAACGTCTGCATGCCGTACTGCGAGCCGCCGGCGGCAATCGCGTCCGCCATGAGCGACGTCTTGTCGGGATCGGAAATACAGTCGCGGATGTACGCGGTGGCGATGAGCACCTCGGCGGCGAGCGCACGGCCGTGGCCGTCGGCGCGGGGCAGGAGGCGCTGCGACACGGCCGCTTTGAGCACGCGCGCGAGCTGGTGCCGGATCTGGCCCTGCTGATGCGGCGGAAATGCACCGACGATGCGGTTGATCGTTTCCGGGGCGTCGAGGGTATGCAGCGTGGAAAACACAAGATGCCCGGTTTCGGCCGCCGTCAGCGCCGTCTCGATCGTTTCCGGGTCGCGCATTTCTCCGATCAGGATGACGTCGGGGTCCTGCCGCAAGGCGCTGCGCAGACCCGACGCGTAATGCGGCGTGTCGAATCCAACTTCGCGCTGCGTCACGACCGCGCGTGCATCGGAATGCACGAATTCGATCGGGTCTTCGATCGTCAGGATATGCATCGGCCGTGTGCGGTTGATCAGGTCGATGAGTGCAGCGAGCGTGGTGCTCTTGCCGCTCCCCGTGACGCCGGTCACGAGCACGAGGCCGCGCGATTCTTCAGCGAGTGAGATCACCGACGGCGGCAGGCCAAGGCTCTCGAGTGTCGGGATCTTGTCGGGAATCAATCGCATCGACACCGCGACCGTGCCGCGCTGCCGGAAGACGCTCGCGCGGCAGCGTCCGACGCCGGGCGACTGCCAGGCCACGTCGACTTCCATGTGCTTGTGCAGACGCTCCTGATGCGCGGGCGGCAGCAGGCGGAGGGCAATCGATTCGAGGTCGGTCGCACTCACCGGAGCGACCGACGCCCAGCGCTGGAGCGAGCCGTTGATACGCACGAGGGGAGCGTGACCGGCGCGCAGATGAATATCCGACGCCTTGGCCGCTGCGGCGGTGCGCACCATTTGATCAAAAGTCATGGCGCCTGCGGTAGTGCAAATCGCTTGCCGTCGGGCCTGATCCGTCCCGTCCGCGGCGGCCCCGACCCTTCAGATGCCCGATCTTGTGATCCAGGCGCAATTTTGAAGGTCGCCGGACCGCCCCGGGGGCGCGGTCACCTACGGGGTGCGCGCGCGGCCGCCGGTCGCCGCCGAGGCGGGCGCCGGGGCGTCGACCAAGGTGAGCCACCCGTGCCGGTCTGGCACGCGGCCACTGACATAGTCAAAGAACGCCCGCTGAATGGCGTCGGTGATCGGGCCGCGCTTGCCGGCGCCGACCGTGATCTTGTCGACGGATCGAATCGGTGTCACTTCGGCGGCCGTGCCGCAGAAGAACAGCTCGTCGGCCACGTACAGCATCTCGCGGGGCATGTCGGCCTCGCGCACCTTGATGCCGAGATCCTGCGCGAGCGTCGTGATCGAATCACGCGTGATGCCCTGGAGCACGGACGCGGACAACGGCGGCGTATACAACACGTCGTCGCGCACGAGGAAGAGATTCTGACCGCTGCCTTCGCTCAGGTGGCCCGACGTGTCGAGCGCGATGCCTTCGGCAAAGCCGTCGACGATCGCTTCCATTTTGATGAGCGCGGAATTGGCGTAGTTGGCGACGGACTTGGCCATCGCCGGGAACGTGTTCGGCGCAGTGCGCGTCCACGAGCTCACGCGGACGTCGATGCCGCGTTCGAGCGCATCTGGGCCGAGCAGGCCGTCCCAGTCCCAGACGAGAATCACGGCGTCGACCGGGCAGGGCAGCGGATTCACCCCGAGCGACTGGTAGCCGCGATAGAAGAGCGGACGAATGTAACAGTTGGGTAAGTTGTTGACGCGGACGGTCTCGACGATGGCCTGGCTGAAGCTGGCGGGATCCATCGCGTACTCCATGCGATAGATGCGCGCCGAGTCGTAGAGCCGCCGGATGTGCGCGTCGAGCCGGAAGAGCGCCGGGCCGGCCGGGGTGGCATACGCACGCGCGCCTTCGAAAACTCCAGAACCGTAGTGAATGACGTGGGTCGCGATGTGGATGTTCGCGTCGGCCCAATTGACGATCTTGCCGTTCATCCACACCTTGAGGGTGCTTGCGAAGGCCATGACGTCCTCTCCCTGAAAAAAACGGAACCGAGCCCCGACTGATCTTATCAGTACCGATTTCACTGGGTCTCGCCACAAAACGGGCAGCGTGCGCTGCGGGCGGGCAGAGGCTTGCGGCAGTTCCAGCAGAAGCGTCCGGCCGCAAATTCGCGCGTGCGCACGCGTGCCGTCGCGGGCTTCCGCGCCTGGGCGGGCCGGGGCCGGGAGTCGGCGGCGAGCGGTGGCGGGGCGTCGCCCGCCGGCCGCTTGATGAGGGTCCGCCGCGCTTCGAGCAGGTCGGTCAGCAGCTGTTCCGCGCGCTGATATCGCTTGGACACGTCTCCGCTCAGCGCCTTGAGCACGATCTGGTCGATGACGGCGGGCACGGCGGGATTGCGCAGGCGCGGCGGCTGGACCAGTTCGCCGCGTCGGAGGCGATCGATGTCGGACGGCGCCGGCGTTTCGTACGGCAGCACGCCCGTCAGCATTTGGTACATCGACACGCCGAGTGAGTAGAGATCCGAGGCGAAGACCGCCCGGCCCTCGAACTGCTCTGGTGCCATGTACGGCGGGCTGCCAATCACGGTCGTGCCATGCGCGGCGAGCTCCAGAAAACGCGACGTGCCGAAGTCGCCGACTTTGAGCAGGCCTTTGTCGGTCACGAAGACGTTGGCGGGCCGCAAGTCCCGGTGGATCACGCCCTGTTTGTGGGCGTGTTCGACGGCATTGACGATCTGGCACGTGTAATCGAGCGTGAGGTTCAGCTCGAGCGCGCCGCGATTCGCGATGATGTTCTCGAGCGTCTCGCCCGGCACGTACTCCATGACGATGAAAAAGACGTTGTCCTGCTTCTCCGCCGTGATGACCGTGACGATGTTGGGATGGTTGAGCGAGGCCAGCAGCCGCGGCTCACGCAGCAGTTCGCCGAAGTCGAGGCCCTGACGGTGAGGCACTTTGATCGCGACACGTTTGTCGATCCACGTGTCCTCGGCCAGATAGACCGTACCGAACCCTCCACTGCCGAGCGGTTCGAGGATGCGGTACTTGCCGAGCGCCTGCCCGCGAAAGACCATTCGGTCGAAGTATACCGTTTGACTGCGATGCACTTCGGGCGCCGCGCGCCTACAATTCTCTCGTGAGCGTGCCTCGCGTCTACGTTCCCGGTGTCGCCGGCCTTCCGCAGCCTCTGCCGGTGCCGCCAGACGAAGCGCACCACCTGATCCATGTGCTCCGGCTCGGTCCTGGCGCCGACGTGACGGTCTTCGACGGCGACGGACATGAGTGGCGGGGACGCATCGCGTCAGTCGGGCGCCAGCAGGCGACGATCGATCTGGGAGACGCCATCGATGCCGTGGCCGAGCCCGCGCGTCATGTGACGCTGGCGCTCGCGCTGCTCAAGAACGACCAGATGGATACCGTGATTCGCGACGCGACGGCTCTCGGCGTCGCGACGATCATGCCCCTGATCTCCGCGCACGTCGCGGTGCCGTCACGCGGCCTGAACAATCAGGCCGCGCTGACGCGCTGGCGCCGGGTCGCAGTCGCGGCGGCGAAGCAGTCGCGGCGCGCCGTCGTGCCGGCGATCGCGTCGCCCGCGCACTTCAATGAGGAGATGACGCGCCAGGACACCGGCGAGAAGTTCATCTGCGTGGAGCCCGGGCACAACGCGGGCTCGATCGATCCTCAGCCCGCGCTGTCTTCAGACGACCGGCGCGCGATTGTGTTCGTGGGCCCCGAGGGTGGCTGGTCGGGCGCCGAAGTGGCGCTGGCCCTGACGTGCGGGGCGACGCCGCTGGCCTTCGGGCCGAGAACGCTGCGCGCGGAACTGGCGCCGGCCGTGGCGCTCAGCGCGCTGTGGACCCGCTGGGGCTGGTAAAGGCGAGCGCGGCCCATTCGTCTTCGTCAGCGCGCTCGACGAGCGTGAGGCCCGCACGTTCGAGGGCCGTTCGGACGTCCTCGACCTCGATCTGCATGCAGCCGCTCACGATCAGTCGTCCGCCTGGTGCGACCAGTCCGGCAATCGTCGCGGCGTGTTGCTCGAGTACGGTGCCGGTCAGATTCGCGAGCACGATTTCGAATCGGCGAGTGGCCGCGAGCGCCGTGGCGTCGTCAGTCGCGAGATCGAACTGCTTCGCACGAACGGTCGTCTCGACACGATTGAGGGCGATGTTCTCTTCGGCAGATTGCAGCGCGTCGACGTCGTAGTCGACCGCCAGGACGTCGGGCGCGCCGAGCCGTGAGGCGGCAATCGCGAGCACACCCGATCCCGTGCCGATGTCGAGCACGGCCGCGCCTGCGCACGTGCATGCCTGCATCAGCCTGAGGCACAACCGCGTCGAGGCGTGATGGCCGGTGCCAAATCCCATCGACGGGTGAATGATGACGACGTCGGCCGAGGCGGACGCGGCGGTGAGACTCGCGCGGACGTCAGCCTCGCGCCACGGCGGCGTGACGATCACGCGGCCGACACGCACCGGTTCGAGCGCGGCCTGACTTCGCGCGGCCCACTGATCGTCCTCGACGTCGACGGGCGTACACACGACATCGGCCGCCACGGCGGTCAGATGAATCGCGGCGCGGCGCCGCTCGTCGGCGCTCGCAAAGAACACGCGGATGCCGCCGTCGCGTGATTCGACCGCGGTCGGATGCTCGTGATCGATTTCGGCCAGCAACTGGTCGGCGCGCTCGTCGTCGAGCGGCGTCACCCAGACGAGGTCGAGCGCAGGGAAGGGGCGGCTCACCCGAAGAGGTCTTTGACCTTGTCGAAGAACGGCCGCTCGCGATCCTCGTCGATCTTCGTGGGCACGATCTTCTCGACGGGCATCGACTTGCGCAAATCCTCGACCAGCTTTTTCTGTTCCTTCGTGAGCTTGCGGGGCACGTCGATGTTCAAGCGCACGTAGAACGTGCCGCGGCCGCGCCCACTGACGTTCGGCATGCCCTTGCCGCGGAAATCGACGAGCGTGCCGCCCGGCGTCGACGCCGAGACGTGCACATCGAGCGGACCGGCCGGGCCGTCCACCTTGAACGTGCCGCCGAGCGCCATGATCGGGAAGGGCACCTGCACATCCACGTAGAGGTCGTCGCCTTCGCGGTGGAACACGTCATGCGCACGCACGTGCACGACGACGTACAGATCGCCGGTGGGGCCGCCCGCGTTGCCGTGCTCGCCTTCGCCGTGCAGCCGGAGACGTTGGCCGTCGGCGATACCGGCAGGAATCTTGACGGTGACGCGGCGATCGCGGCTCACCCGTCCGGTGCCGCGGCAGGTGGCGCAAGGCTGCCGGACAATCTGGCCCGCCCCGCCGCACTGGCCGCACGTGCGCGCCACGACCAGGAAGCCCTGCTGATAGCGCAGCTGTCCGGTGCCGCGGCATTGCGGACACGTTTCGCGCGAGCTCCCCGCGGCCGCGCCCGAACCCTTGCACGTCTCGCACGACTCGTCGCGCGGAATCTGAATCGTCGTCTCGGCCCCCGCGTACGACTCGTCGAACGAGATCTCGAGATCGAAGCGCAGATCCGCGCCGCGCGTCGGCCCGTTCCGTCGTCCGCCGCCACCGCCGCCAAATCCGAAGAAGTCGCCGAGGATGTCGGAGAAGTCCGCGAAGATATCCGGGTTGACGCCCGCGCCGCCGCCAGCCGCGCCCGTGACCGCGGCGTGGCCGAACCGATCGTAGCGCGCGCGCTTTTCGGAATCGCAGAGCACGGAATACGCTTCGGCGGCTTCCTTGAAACGCTCTTCGGCGGCGTGATCGCCGGGATTGCGGTCCGGATGGTACTTGAGCGCCAGCTTCCGGTACGCGCTCTTGATGTCCTGTTCGCCGGCGTTGCGTTCGACGCCGAGCACTTCGTAATAGTCGCGCTGGCTCACGCCCGGGCCACCTTCACCTGCGCGGGCCGCAGCATGCGCTGCCCGAGCCGATAGCCGCGGCGCACTTCCGCGGTGATCTCGCCGTCCGGACGGCCGTTGGCGGGATCAGGCGCCACGGCTTCGTGCCAGGTGGGATCGAATTGCTGGCCGACCACGTCGATCGGCTCGACGCCGCGCCGTCGCAACGTCTCGACAAGCTGACGATGGATCAGTTCCATGCCGCGCCGCGTGCTGGATTCCCAGCCGGGCGCCGCCAGCGCGCGCTCGAAGTCGTCGACGACCGGCAGGACGTCGCGAATCAAATCGACCGACGCCGCCTCGCTGAGCTCGCGCCGCTCGCGATCGGTGCGCTTGCGATAGTTGTCGAATTCGGCGGCCGACCGCAGCAGGCGATCGCGAAGGTCGTCGCGCTCGCGCCGCAGCGCAGTCAGCTCGTCGTGGAGCGCGGCCGTCTCGGGCATATCGTGGGTGGCGTCGTCCGACATAGAGAATCCGTGAACAGGAAAAGGCGCGCGAACGCAGGCTACTGGCCGTCCAGCGTGCGGCTCAACGTGAGCGACACGCTGTCGACGACGGAAATCGCCCGCTGGTAACGCATGCGCCGGGGGCCGATGACGCCGACCGTGCCGGCCTTGTCGCCGTCGCTGAACGTCGACGCGACGAGGCTGAAGCCGTGCAGGTCGGCCGCGCCGTGCTCCGACCCGATGACCACCGTGAGGCCGGTCGTGTCGAGGCAGCGGCCGAGCAGTTCGACGAGCTGATGTTTCTCTTCAATCATGCGCAGCAGCGCGCGCAGCATCGCAAGCGTGTGCTCGCGTTCTGACGTGTCGCCGAGCAGTTCGTCCACCAGATACGCCGCGCCCTGCACGTGCAGCGTCTCTTCGGGGACGAGATCGTCGAGCCCGGCCTGCGCCAGCCGCATCGCGCGCGCCATCAACGCGTCATAGACGATGCGTTCCTGACGCATGCGCTCGACGATCGCGTTGCGGACGTCGTGGAGCGTCAGGCCGACGAATTCGTGGTTGATGTAGTTGGCCGCTGCTTCGAGCAGGGCAGGCTCCGGACGCTCTTCCGTTTCGATCACGCGATGCGTCACGACGCCGCCGGTCGCGACGACGATGACGAGCACCCGGTGGCCGTCGAGCGCGGCAAAATCCACGTGACGAAGTTTGGCCGACGGCGCCGGCGGAGCCAGTGCAAAGCCGATGTGATGAGACGCCCGCGAGAGTTCCTGCGAGGCGTTCTCGAGCAGGTCGCCGACCGTGCCGTGCCGGCGCCACCGCGCTTCCATCTCTGGCGACGGACGCGGGCGCTTGCGCGATTCGAGCAGCCAGTCGACATACAGCCGGTAACCCGAGTCGGTCGGCACACGTCCAGCCGAGGTGTGCGGCTGACTCACCAGGCCGTGCTCTTCGAGCCGCGCGAGGATGCTCCGGACCGTGGCCGATGAGACTCCAAGCGCGCTGTGCTGCGCGAGCCAGGCCGAAGACACCGGTTCGCCTTGCTCGATATATTCCGAGACGAGGCGGCCGAGAATGCGCCGCTGGCGTTCGGTGAGGTCTGCAGCCATAGTGGAAAAGAGGCCCGAGTCGCCCGGGCCCAGCGCTGGCAGTCTCTCGCCTAGACTGCTAATCCCTGCCAGTATAGCCCATTTACCGGGCCATCCCTACGCCGGCCTAGAGTCCTGCCCGCCGGACCAGGACCCGGCCCGCCCGCCGCCCGGCCTCGGCCAGGTCTTCCTTATCGGCCCAGGCGACCTGGCCGCCCCGGGCGACGACGTGCCCGTCGATCATGGTCAGGAGCACGTCCGAGGACCGGGTGGCGTACACCAAGGTCGAATATGGATCGCCGCCCGGCGCCTGATGGATCGCCTGTTGGTCGACGATGATCAGGTCGGCCCGCTTGCCGCGCTCGATCGATCCAATCTCGTGGGCGAGGCCCAGCGCGCGCGCGCCCTCTCGCGTCGCCATCCGGACGACCTCTCGCGCCGGCAGGGCGCCCGGCTCGAGGCGCGTCGCCTGAAGCGTCGCCGCGAGCCGCATCTCCTGAAACATGTCGAGGTGGTTGTTGCACGCCGCGCCATCGGCGCCAAGTGAGACGCACACGCCCCGTGCGCGCAGTTCTGGGATCGGCGCGATGCCCGATCCCAGCTTCAGATTGGATCCGGGGCAGTGAAGGACGTTGACCTGGTGCTCGGCGATCAGCCGCTGCTCGTCATCGGTGACCCAGACGCAGTGCGCCGCGCACAACCGATCGTTCGCCAGACCGACCGACGCGAGATAGGCAATGTTGTCGAGGCCGGTTTGCGCCCTGACGACCGCGATCTCTTCGCGCTGTTCGGACGCGTGTGTGTGGACGAGCAGGCCGCGCTCCCGTGACGCTCCCGCCGTCGCTTCGAGGAGATCGCGCGTACACGAAATCGCAAAGCGCGGCGCGAGCGCCGCGCGAAGCCGGCCGTTGGCCGCGCCGGACCACCGCCGGTCGAGCGCGAGGCTCTCGTCCATCGCCTCGTTCGTGGCCTGGCGGAGCCGGACGGGCGCGTCGCCGGCGACGTTCATCAGACACTTGCCGACGGTCGCGCGAAGCCCCGTCGGCACGAGCGCGTCGAACACGGCGTCCGTGCCGTGGACGGTTTCCATGGTGAGGACGGTCGTCGTGCCACCCAGTTGCAACTCCGCGGCGGCGAGGCGGGCCGCGGCGGCGAGCGTGGGCTCGTCATGCGCGGCTTCGAGCGGCCAGACGCGCGTCTTCAGCCATGCGAGCAACGGCAGGTCGTCCGCGAGCCCGCGGAAGAGCGTTTGACACAGGTGCACGTGCGTCTGCACAAAACCGGGGAGGAGAAGGGCGCCGTCGGCGTCGATGATCGTGTCGGGATGCAAGTCGAGCGGCGCCGATCCCACGCCCGCGATGCGGCCCTCTGCCGTCCAGACGTCGCCCACGACGACGTCCATCGCGTCGTTCATCGTGAGGATCGTGGCGTGACGGATGAGCGCTGACATCCAGGTGTCAGCGAATGACGTGCTTCAACGCGCCGCCGAGCTTGTCGAGCCACGAGAACGCGTTGCCGCCGTGGACGTCGCAGTAGTCCTTCGGTTGGGTGCCCGACAGAAAGCCTTCGGACATCACGCGCGGGCAGCCCGGTCGTGCGAGCTTCCCCGTGTCCTTGTCGATGTCCACGAACACGATGTCGTCGGGCGGTTGGAAGTGGCTGTCGCGGCGCCCGGCGAGCGCCCGTTTCATGAACGTCGTCCAGATTGGCAGCGCCGCTTGCGATCCGCTGAGGCCGATCGGCTGGTTGTTGTCGAAGCCGATCCAGACGGCCGTCAGCAATTCCGGCGTGAAGCCGATGAACCACGCGTCGCGCAGGTCGTTGGTCGTGCCGGACTTGCCGGCGGCGTCGAGCGTGAACCCGGCGCTGCGCGCGCCGGCGCCCGTGCCCTCGTTGATGACACTCCGCATCATGTTCGTGACGAGGAACGTCGTGTCCGCGCGCGCGACGAGCCGCGCGTCCGCCGGCACGACTGCACGCGTTTTGCCATTCTCGACGACGGTCGAGATGGCCTGCAGCGGCCGGAGCTGTCCGCCGTTGGCAAAGATCGTGTACGCGGTCGCCATTTCGAGCGGTGTCACTTCGAAGACGCCGAGCGCAATCGACGGATACGCTTTGGCCGGCGTGCCAAGGCCGACACGTTTCCAGAGCGCCGCGACCCGGTCATAGCCCGTGGCCTCGGCGACTTTGATGGCGACGATATTGCGCGACTCGGCGAGCGCACGCCGCAGCGTGATCGGCCCGTCGTATTCGTTCTGATAGTTCGACGGCGTGTAGTCATTGTCGCCGTCCTTGAACGTCGTCGGCTCATCGACGACGACCGTGGCGGGCGTCAGATCGGCGCGGTTCTCGCTCGCCATCCGCTCGAACGCGGCGAGATACACGAACGGCTTGAAGACCGATCCGGGCTGGCGTTTCGCGGAGATGACGCGGTTGAACTGCGACTGGTTGTACGCGCGGCCGCCGACGAACGCGAGGATTTCGCCGGTGTGCGGGTCGATCGCGATGAGCGCGACCTCGGCTTGTCCGGGCCGCTTGCGTGCGGCCAGCTGCTTGTCCACCTGCGCGATGCCGTCGCCGACCGCCTCCTGGGCGAGCCGCTGGAGCTGAAGATCGAGCGTCGTGTAGACGTCCACCGCGGCGTCGGTCTTGAGCACGCCGCCGTACTGTTCGTCGACGAGTGAGCTGACGTAGTCGACGAAATACGGCGCCTCGTTTTCGAGGGCGCGAGTGCTGATCTTGAGCGGCTCGGCGGCGGCGCGGTCCGCTTCGTCCTTCGTGATGTATTTCTCGTCTGCGAGCTCCGCCAGGACGACGTTCCGGCGCTCCCGCGCGCGATCCGGATTGCGGAACGGCGACAGCCGCGACGGCGACTGGATCAATCCCGCAATCGTCGCGGCCTCGGCCGTCGTGATGTTGCTCAGATCCTTGCCGAAGAAAATGCGCTCGGCTTCCGCCACGCCGTGGATCTCGAACGGCCCGCGCTGGCCGAGCGTGACGTCGTTGAGGTACAGCTCGAGAATCTGGTCCTTGGTGAGGCGCGATTCCATCACGAGGGCCATGAACTGTTCCTGCAACTTGCGCTTGAGCGTCTTCGCCGGCGTGAGAAACGTGTTTTTGACGATCTGCTGGGTGAGCGTGCTGCCGCCGACCAAGTAGGGCTTGTCGCCGCGCAGGTTGGTCAAGAGCGCGCCCGCGGCGCCGATCAGGTCGACGCCCGGGTGTTCGAAGAAGCGCCGGTCCTCGATCGAGATCACGGACTGGACCATGATCTTCGGGATCCGGCTGAGCGGGACGTATCGCCGCTTTTCGCCGGGAGCCAACGCGGCGAGCATCGGCGCCTCGAGCGAGACGCTCTCGGCCGCGCCGCCGCCAACCGTCGTGATTTTCGTCACGACTGGCGCCGACGACTTCGAGAAGTCCACCCGGACCATCTGCGGCTTGGCCTGACCGACCGGACGCACGTCGATCGTCACCGACGTGCCCTGGACGTTGAATTCGCCGGGATTCTCGACCTTCGGACGTTCCGCATAGCCGACGTCGTTCAGCCGCTGTTGCAACTGCGCGGGCGACAACGCCGATCCGGCCCGCAGCGAATACGGTCGGCCGAAGATCCGGGGAATCGGCCGCTGCTCGCCGCCGAGCTTCGACTCGATCAGCCGCCCGTACTTAACCCAGTAAAAGCTGCCGATTGCGAACACCAGCACGGCGATCGCCGTCACGCCGAGCGCGACGACACGGACCCAGGGCCGTGAGCCGGCGAAGAACATCGCTGAGGCGTGCTTGCGTGATCGGGACTTCGAGGCCGAACGACCGGGACGTGCCGGCGGGCGGGTAGCCATGCCAGATACCTCAGCAGTGTACGTCAGGGGCCCGGAACTTCGGCTTGACACTGGCAGATGGCGAGGCTACTTTCACTTTCTTAGTGTACCGAACTAAGTAAGGAGATCCGAACCAACGTGCCGCTGCCTCCCGTTCTCGTTCTGGGCCCGGATTCGGGTGTGCTCAATACCCGCCGTCTTAACCGTCAGCGGCTGCTCGAGGCCATTCGGCGGCTGGGCCCGATCTCGCGGGCGGATCTTTCGAAACGTACACATTTGTCGCCGCCAACGGTGTCGGCGCTCGTCGAAGAACTGGTCGGGGAGGCCGGCCTGCTGCGGGAGGTGGGCATCGGCGTGTCGAGCGGCGGCCGCCCGCCGATTCTGCTCGAATTCAACGCCGACTATGGCTGCCTCGTCGGTGTGGACATCGGATCGCGGACGCTCCGGTTCGCGCTGGCCGACCTGCAGGGCCGGGTGCTCGCCCGCGACGAGCAGCGCACGCGCGCCGACTCCTGCGACGCGACGATCGATCAGGTCCTTCACGGCATCGAGAGCATCTTCCGGAAGGCCGGCCGCGACATCAAGAAGCTGTTCGCGATTGGGATCGGCGCGCCGGGCATGACCGACGTCACGACCGGCCACGTGATCAGCGCCGCGAACCTCGCCGGCTGGACGAACGTGCCCCTGCGGCACGTCGTCGAAAGCCGCTTCAAGGTACCGGTCCAGGTCGACAACGACGCCAACATGGCGGCGCTTGGCGAGCGGTGGCAGGGCGCGGCGCGGATGTCGAACGACTTCGTGTTCGTCGCGCTCGGTGCCGGCGTCGGCGCGGGCATTGTGATCGGCGGCCGGCTGCACCGCGGCCATCACTGGTATGCCGGGGAAATCAGCAGGATGACGCTCGATTACCGCGAATGGCAGGTGGATTTCGGACAGCGCGGCTACCTCGAGGCGCGGATCGGAGCCGCGGCGATTCCCGAATGGGCCTATGCGCGTGAGCTCATCGAGCGATCCGGCGCGGATCGCGAAGCGGCCATGCGAATCATCATCGATGCGGCCAAGGCGGGCGACGCCGAAGCCGGCTCGGTCGTGCGCGAACTGGCCGTCTTCCTCGGCAGTGCCGTGGCCAACATTGTCGCCGTGCTCGATCCGGGCCTCGTGGTGTTCGGCGGCGGGTTGAGCCACGCCGGCGACCTGCTGCTCGAGCCCGTGCGGGAGGTCGTGGCGAAGATCATTCCGAACGTGCCGTCACTCGAGATCTCCGCGTTGAACGACGACGCGCCGCTGCTCGGCAGTGTCTACTCGGCCATGGAAGCGGCCGAAGCCCGCCTGTTCGCGATCGCCGGAAGTCCCGGCGCGCAGCCGAACCTGACCCGGGCGGCGTCGCGCTGACGCGCGGCCGCGCCAAGTCGCGCGGCTCGCGTTCTCACTACCGGTAACGTCCCCATGGCTTTTTCACCTGAGTACATCCGCATCGTCCTCAACGAGAATTTCGAGGACGGCAAGGCGCTCCTTCTCAAGCCGCTCATGGCGATCCACTACGCGCACCTGGCCATGCTCGCCGAGACGGGAATCGTCTCGAAGCCCGACGCCCGCGCGATTCGGACCGCGCTCGATGGCATCGACGTCGCGGCGCTCGGCCAGGTGACCTACGACGGCACCTGCGAGGATCTCTTCTTCTACATCGAGCGGCTGCTCGCGCAGGCGTGCGGTCCCGACGTGGCCGGCCGGCTGCACACGGCGCGCAGCCGCAACGACATCGACATGACGATGTACCGGATCAACCTGCGGGAGTCCATGCTCGCCGTCGCCGACGCGACGATCGCGCTTCGCCGCTCGCTCATCGACGTCGCGTTCGACCATCGGTCCACGGTGTATCCGGCGCACACGCACACGCAACCCGCGCAGCCGTCGACGGTTGCGCACTATCTGCTGGCCGCGATCGAGCAGCTCGAGCGCGACACCACTCGCCTGCTGGCCGCATATCGATCGACGAACGTGAATCCGCTCGGCGCCTGCGCGATCACCGGTACCGGCTTTCCGATCAATCGCGCCCGCACGAGCGAGTTGCTCGGCTTCGACGCGCCGACGGGCAACACGTACGGCAGCATCGCGACGGTCGACTACCTGCTCGAGTGCACGTCGGCGGCGGCCGTGCTCAGCGTGGGACTCGGCCGGCTCGTGCAGGACCTGCTGCTCTGGTGCACGATGGAAGTCGGCTACCTGCGGCTGGGCGATCCGTTCGTGCAGGTGAGCAGCATCATGCCGCAGAAGCGCAATCCGGTCGCGCTCGAGCACGCGCGCGCGCTCGCCTCGAAGGCGTTCGCGGAGCTGTCCGCAGTGTCCATGGCGGTTCACAACACGCCGTTTGGCGACATCGTCGACACCGAAGACGACCTGCAGCCGCTTGTCGCCCTCGCATTCAAGGACGCCGCGCGTGCGGTCAGCCTCGTGGCGGCGGCGATGGGGTCCGCCGAGTTCGACGTCGCGCGCATGCGCGAGCGCGCGACGCTCGGCTGGGTGAGCGTGACCGAACTCGCCGACACGCTTGCCCGCGAGCACGGCGTGCCGTTCCGGCAGGGCCACGCGATCGCCTCGCGGCTCGTCCGGTCGGAGGTCGCACCGGAATCGCCCAGTCTTGCGAACGTGCTGGCGCAGGCGTCCCGTGAAGTGACGGGCCGCGAGATCCGCATGACGCCGGAGGAACTGACGCGCGTGCTGAGCCCCGAGTACTTCGTCGCGGTGCGCCGCACGTGGGGCGGTCCGGCGCCGGAAGTGACCGAAGCCGCGCTCGTGTCGTCCCGGCACGTGCTGGCGAACGACGAAGTCGAAGTGGGGAAGCGGCGCGAGGCGCTGGCCGCCGCCCACGTCAAACGGCGTCAGGCCGTCGACACGCTTTAACGGACGGTCGGCTGAAGAGGACGCCCCGATCCCGCCTGGCGGGACCGGGGCCTTGGTGTTTCTAGAAGTAGAACTTGAATCCGATCTGGAACTTGCGCTGTTCGTACGCGCTCGTGCCGGGGAAGTCCCCGCCCGAGCCCGGGATCGGCGTGATCGGCGAGCCGTCCGGATTCACGTTGACCGTGCGGTTCACGCCCGAGACCTGCAGCGTGTTGAACAAGTTCTGGAACTCGGCCTGGAACTCGACGCGGCGCGCGCCCGAGATCGTGAAGAAGCGCGAGTAGCGCAGGTTCGTGTTGTAGCGGGGCGGCAGGTACATCGAGTTGCGCCCGACGTTCAGCGGGCGGTCGTTGCCCGTGCCGTCCTTGTTGAGGTCGGTGTTGCCGCGCACGGTGAAATCGCTGCCGCTGTTGAACTGCAGGATCAGCCCGACCTGGTTGTTGCTCAGGAAGTGCTGCCAGAACGCGCTGCCATGGTGCCAGGACGACATCGCCACGACGCTCGCGTTGAACGTGTGACGGATGTCGAGCGCGTTCGGGCCCCGGTCGCGCTCGAGGTTCAGCGGGTCGGACGGGGCATCGTCGCCCTGCTGGGCGAGCGTCGTGGTCATCACGGCGTTGTCGATCCCGCGCGCGAGCGTGTAGTTGAAGTCGTACTGGATGTTGTGCGACCAGCGCTTGCCGAACTGCAGCGTCATGCCCTTGTAGGTCGAGTCGCCGATCGATTGCGCGACCATGATGTGGTTGAAGTTCGGATCGACGCGCGTCGACGCGTTGACGGCGGTGCTGAACACGTTGCGGCCGTCGGCCAGGAACGTGCCGGTCGGGAGCAGGTTGGTGTCGAGCACCACGGGCAGGTTGTAGCCCTTGCTGTAGATGAACCCGATCGCGGCGGAGAAGTCACGGCCGATGCCGCGCTGCAGCTGGATGTTGTTCTGGAACGTCCGGCCCGTCACGAAGTTCGGATCCATCGCGAAGATCGTGCGCGACGAAAGCGGAATCACGAAGCCCGCGGGCGGGTTGCTGAGCGAGACCGGAAACGGCGGCGCGCCCGGGCTCGCGCCGCTCGCGTTGCCCGTGCCGTTGAGGTTCACCGTGATGCGCGACGGGTTACTGCTCTGCGTGTACGCCTGTTCGACAATTGCGAGCAGGGGCTGGTCGTACATGATGCCCGTGCTGGCACGCAGCACCGTCTTCTTGTCGTCGCCCATCGTCCAGGCGAAGCCGAGACGCGGCGCCAGGTTGTTCTTGTCGATGTTGAAGTGCTGCTGCAGCGCGTACGTCGCATCGGGCACGCCGTTCGGGTACAGGTAGACGTCGTACCGAAGGCCGTACACCATTTTGAAGTCCGACGTCACGCGCCAGTCGTCCTGGACGAACGCGCTCAGGAGCGAGTCGTTGAAGTTGAGCGTCGGCACACCGGTGGTCTGCGAGAACGTCGAGTACCCGAGCGGCGCCGCGCCGCTGAGCGCGGCGTTATAGGCGGCGGTCGTCGTGAACGTGTAGGTCGGCGTCTGGTTCACGCCGCGGAAGTCCTTCACGTACTGGTAGTCGATGCCCGTCTTGAAGCTGTGGTCGCCCCGCATCACCGTGAAGTTGTCGATGAACTGGTAGATGTCCTGCTGGAACTCGCTGCCGGAATCGACGGGCGCACCGAAGCTGATCGAGCCGGAGATGTTGACGGCCGGACCGGTGGCCGCGCCCGGGCTCGGGAAGCGGTCGTTGTGGCGCTGGGCCCATTGCACGCGCAACTCGTTCAGCCTGGACGATCCCAGCGTGGAGATCAGCTGGCCGGAGAGCGAGAACATCTTGTCAAAGAAATCGACCGACCGTTCGACCGCGGTGTTGCCGCCGCCACCCATGTTGTACGGGTTGTTGTTCTTGAACGTGTTGAGGCGGATCGACGCGGCCTGTCCCGGCTTGAGCTGCCAGTCGGCCTTGCCGATGAAGAACGTCACCGACTGATAGGCCGGTACCGCCCCCGGCTGCGGCGCGACGCCGACCGAAGCCGCGACCGCGGGATCGATCGTGATGACGCGCTGCATGTCACGGTAGGTGTGTTCGACACCGGCGTAGTAGTGCAGCTTGTCCTTGATGATCGGCCCGCCGACGTCGCCGGTGAGGATGTCGAGATTCTCCTGGGGCTTGGCCGCGCCCGCCGCCAGGAAAAAGGGCGTCGCCGTCATTGGCGTGCGGCGGAAACGATAGGCCCCGTCGCCCTTGATCGTGTTCGTGCCCGACGGCGTGATCGCGTTGAACACGAGGCCCGTCGTCTGTCCGAATTCCGGCGCGTAGCCGGACGTGACGACCTTCACTTCGCTGATCATCACTTCCGACATCGGCATCAGGCGCAGGCCGGCGCGATCCTTCTGCGTGTTCGTGTTGCCGTCCACCTGGTAGTTGACGCGCAGCAGCGCGCCGTTCGCGCTGAAGCGCGGCACGCCGAACTCCGAGTTCTCGTTGCCGATGACGCCCGGCTCGAGGAGCGCGAAGTTGTACGGGTTGCGCGAAACGAGCGGGAGGTTTTTGATTTCACGCTCATTGATGTTGCGGCCCATGTCGATCTTGCCGAGGTCCACGGCCGGCGTCTCGGCGGTGACCGTCACCGCCTCGGTCAACGCGCCAACCTTCAGCGTCTCGTTGAGCACGATGTCCTGGCCCGCGCCCAAATCGACGCCCGTCTGCTCGAGCTTCGCGAAACCGTTGAGCTCGAAGTTCAGCTTGTACTTGCCGAGCGGCAGCAGCGCCGCGCGGAACAGGCCCGACGTGTTCGTCACGACCACGCGCTGCGTGCCCGTATCGATGTTGAGGACCGTCACGGTCACGCCGGGGAGCACTCCCCCCTGTGCATCCTTAACCGTGCCTTCAATGGTGCCGTTGACGGCCTGCGACTGCGCGAAGGCCGACCCCGACCACGCCCAGCAGAGGACTGCCAGCCACATCACTACTTGCCGCGGCTTCATGAATGACCTCCCGCTCTCTCAATAGAAATCTGCACGGCGCGGAGCGCGGCCCGTGCCTCAAATAGCCTGGAAACTATCCGACAATTTGACTTCATTCAGGTGCTTAAGGAAGTTGACTGGAGAGATTGTCGGCGGCTGGCGCCGGAAGTCAAGCGGAATTTGCCCCCACAGACTCAGAGCATCAGTACGTAGTGCTTGTCGGTGTCGAGAGGGACGACGTCGAGCAGCCGCTCGCCGAGCGTGAGGCCGTACTTGTTGAGAAAGAACGGCAGGCTGAGGGTCCGTTCCTGGGGATGCCCGCCCGGAAACGCGAGCATCCTCGTGCGCTGAAACTGCCGGCGCAGCGTCTCGTCCTTCCGCTTGGTCGCATGGATGATTTTCGTCTGCAGGCTCTTGAGGGTCTCGCGCATCCGCTCGACCGTCGTGTCGACCGCGCCGCCGAGCGTCGGATCCACAAGCGCCACCGCCTTGCGCAGTGCCCCGGCCCGCTCGGCGATCTGGCTCTCGGTCGCGTCGAGCGCCTGTTCGACTTCGGGCGGCAGTAAACTCTCGAGCAGGCGGTTCAGCGCGGACTCGTCCTGCACGTGCAGATCCTCGATCGGCAGGTGATGGCGATCGAGAAACCGTGCGGCCGCCGAATCGAGCAACGTCGCGCTCGCGCGCGAGTAAAGCAGTGGCGCCTCGACACCGAGCCACCGGTAGATTCCGCCAAGCTGCGCCTGGTAGGCGAGCTCGCTTGGGCCCCCGACGTAACACACCGTCGGAAACAGGCGGTCCTGGACGATGGGGCGGAGCAGCACGTTGGGACTGAAACGCTCGGGATGGGTCTGGGCTTCGGTGCGGAAGGCGTCGGCTTTGTGGAGCGTCTCATCGACGAGAAAATCCGGGTCACGGCGCCGAATCGCCCGCCGTCCTTCGCCGTCGAGATAAAACAGCGACACGGCATCGTCGGCCGTCTCGACTTGCGGCGCGTGTCCGAGGCGGCTCATCGCTTCGCCAGCCTCGCGCGCCAGAGTCGCGGCGCGACACGGCTCGGCGAGCTCGCGCACGAAGAGATCGCCGACGAACGGCTTGGCGGCCGGATCCGCGGCTTCGAACACCACGAGGCCCTGGGGACCGAGGAGCGTCTCGAGCCAGCCGGCGAAGCTTCGCGCCATGCCGTTGCCGGGCCGGTAGTGGCGGGCGAGGGCCGCGATCACGTCCGCTGTGAATTCCGTTCGGGCGAGTGCGTTCTGTATCGTCTGCACGGCGTCGGTCACGTCATCGCCGAGCGCGAGCGAGCCGACCGGATGGGTGCCGGCGTTGGGGACGTCTTCGAGCGTGACCTCGGTCAAGGCGAACTCGGCGTCGAGGACAGCCGCTGTTCGCACTTCTTCCCAGTCGTGATCCTCGGAATCGACCCAGAAGACGGCCACGGCGGGCACGCCGTAGTCCTCGCGGACGCGCCGCGCGAGTTGCAGGGCCGTGACTGCCTTGAGGAGGGTATACAGCGGCCCGCCAAACAGGCCCGCCTGCTGCCCGGTGAGAATTGCCACGGTCGTGGCCTGCCCGAGATCCGCAGCCGCGCGCTTCGCTTCGGCCGACGCGCCGCGCTCTTCGAGCTGCCGGCCGACGATGGCGGCGATGGCCTCCCGGTTGCGGGGCGCCCGTTGCACGCGATCGATCGTGGCCCGCCAGGCGAGTGGATCGGCCGGGTTGCCCGCGAAGAGCGGCGCCACGCTGGCAAAATCCTCCGTGTACACCTTGACCAGCGGGCGGATCCACGGCAGCCGGCTGAGATCGACGGCTTCCCGCACGGCGCTGCTCACCGGACGCGTCTCGGAGTGACTGGGCACCGAGCCAATCTACTACAGGCGTCCCTCGGTATCACGCGCCGGGCGCCGGGATGAATGGATATCTCGCCCGTCGCAGACGTGTTACGATTTCAGGCGCATCTAAGGAGTTTTCGCGCTGTCTCTTGACGAGTCCGCCAACTTCACATCGCCTTCTGCATTCGGACCGTTCCGAGTGCTTCATCAGATCGGCAGTGGCGTCCTCGGTCCAGTCTTTCGCACGTATGATCCCCAGCGCGATCGGCTGATCGCGGTCAAAGCCTTCCGACTCGATCTGGTCCCGGAGGACGTGGCGCGCCTTGCCGACGCTTTGCGGCGGCTCGCAGCGGCCAGTCCGACCCATCCCAATCTGGTGCCTGCGGTCGACGCCGGCCTCGAAGGTGCGACCGCGTTTCTGGCGATGGAATATGTTGCCGGCGAAACGCTCGACGTCGCGTTCCGCCACCTCGCGCCGGCCCCGCTCGATCGCGCGCTGCCGGTGATTGCTGACATCGCCAATGCGCTCGAGGCCGGCTGGGCTGTGGGCCTGGGCCAGGGCGCGCTCCACCCGCGCGACGTGTTTCTGCTCGCGGGCACCAACGAGGTGCGCGTCACGGGCGTGGGCGTAGTGCCGGCGCTCGAAGCCACCGGCATCAAAGCACCCGTAAGGCGGCCGTACACCGCCCCGGAGCGGGCCGCGAACGAAGCGTGGGACATTCGCGCGGACGTCTACTCGCTCGGCGTGATCGCCCACGAGCTGCTCACACGCAGGCGGCCGGGAGGCACCGGGGAGCAGGATGGCGCGCTTGCCACTGGGCTGACGCCGGAGCAGCGCGTGCACGTGCGGCGAGTTCTGTCGGCGGCGCTCGCCGAAAGGCCCGAGCATCGGTTTGCTACGCCGAGGGCCTTCGCTGACGCGCTCGCGGCCGTCGCGCGAGGCGAGACGCCCGTGCTGCCGCCCGAGCCCGAAGGAATCGCGGCCCTGCCGAGCGAAAGAGCCGCGCGCAAGCGCGGGCTCGCCGCCACGCCGCTCCTCGAAGTCATCGAGCCGCTCAACGCTCCGCCCGGCGCGACCGTGTCTGAGCGCGACCTGCGATCCGAAGCCGCAAGCGATCTGAAACCGCTGATGCCGGTGGCAGGCGAGTCGCACGCCACGCCGACGGATGCGCCCCTGGCGCATTTCGAGAGCGAGCAACCGCGCACCGTCCCGCCGCTGGAGGAGCCGGCGCCGGCGCCGCGTGAAGCCGAACGACGCGCCCCAGCGCCAATCGAACACATCGAGCCGATTGCACCGGTCGTCATTGCCGCCGCCCCGGTCGATTCGCCGTCGCGCCCCATCGACGAGCCGGCGGGCGCGCACGCGACGATTCGGCCCGAGCCATTCACGGCACGCGCGCGATCGGTGCCCCCGCCGTCGTTTCTCACCCCGACGCCCGAGACGCCCTCATTCCCCTGGCTGGCTCTGGGCGTCGTCGCAGCCGCGGGAATCGTGCTCGGCGCCGTGGGCGGCTATCAGGTCGGACGCAGTCAAGCTGTGCCGGCGTCGACCGCTCCAGCCGCGGGGACGACGGTAAAGCCGGCGGCCGACACCGAAGTGCGCCTGCCGCCAGAGCCGGTCACGACTCCCGTCCCCGAGCCGGTCAAGACCCATCCTGCGCCGCCGCCGGGTACCGAGCGGGCAGGCGCGCCCGAGCCGCCGGCGACCGATCGGCCTGCGGGATCTCGACAGGCACCACTTTTTGGGACGATCGTGGTCAAGTCGTCGCCGTCAGGGGCCCTCGTGACGGTCGACAGCCACCCGCACGGCACGACGCCGGCGACCGTTCGCGAGCTGTCGCTCGGATCTCATACACTTCAGGTGGCGCGTCCGGGTTACGCGCCCAGTTCGCAGACGGTCGCGCTGACCGCAGCCCAGCCCTCGCGAGAGATGACCGTCGAACTCCAGCCGAGCGTCGACGCCCGTCCGGGGGCGGGATCGCAGGCCGGGTCGATGTATGTGGACACGCGTCCCCGCGGGGCACGGGTGATGATTGACGGTCGCGATCAGGGCTCGACGCCGCTCACCGTCAAGACGCTCAGCGCCGGCTCGCACACCGTGCGGATCGACCTGAGCGGGTACAAGCCCGTCACGACGACCGTCGAGATCAAGCCGGGCATCGAGCTGCCGCTCACCGTCACGCTCGAGCTGGTCGGCGGCCCGCGACGATTCTGACGTCAGGTTCAACGGGTTCCAGGGAAAGGCAGACGTGGACGCGATTCTTGCGCTTGAAAACGGCACGTGGTTCCGCGGCAAGGCCGCCGGAGCTGAGGGCACGACCGCCGGAGAGGTCGTGTTCAACACGAGCATGACCGGGTATCAGGAAATCCTGACGGACCCGTCGTACGCCGGGCAAATCATCACGATGACCTGCCCTGAAATCGGCAACTACGGCGTCGCGCCCGACGACGTCGAATCGCGCGGCGTGCAGGCGGCCGGATTCATCATCCGGTCCGCATCACCGATTGCGAGCAACTGGCGCGCCGACGACACGCTCCGCGACTACCTGATCCAGAACCGCATCGTCGCGATTGCGGACGTCGACACGCGCGCGCTCACGCGGTTGCTGCGTTCATCCGGCGTCATGCGCGGGGTGATTGCCACCGGCGACGTCAAGCCGGCCGACCTCGTCGATCGTGCGCGATCGATTCCTCAGATGGAGGGCGCAGACCTGGTGAAGGACGTGACGTGCGCCGCGCCGTTCGACTGGCCGCTCGCTGCGGCGCCGCACGACGTCGCCGAATTCACGCCGCCGCCGGGGCACCGCGCGGGCCGTGCGCTCCGCGTCGCCGCGTACGACTACGGCATGAAGTGGAACATCCTGCGCCGGTTTGTAGCCCACGGTTGCGACGTGCGCGTATATCCGGCGACGACGCCGGCGAGCGAACTGCTCAACTCGTCGCCGGACGGCGTCTTCCTGAGCAATGGCCCGGGCGATCCGGCCGTGCTCGACTACGCGATCGACAACGCGAAGACACTCGTCGCGAGCCGCGTGCCGGTCTTCGGCATCTGTCTCGGCCACCAGATTCTCGGGCTGGCGATGGGCGCCGAGACGTTCAAGCTCAAGTTCGGGCATCGCGGAGCGAACCATCCGGTGAAACAGCTGCGCACCGGTCAGGTCGAGATCACGTCACAGAATCACGGATTCGCCGTGGACCCGGCGACGGTGCCGTCCGACGTCGAGGTCACGCACCTGAATCTCTATGACGGGACGATCGAAGGACTGCGTCACCGCACGCAGCCGGTCTTCTGCGTGCAGTATCACCCTGAGGCGTCGCCGGGGCCGCACGACGCCGACTATCTGTTCTCGGAGTTTCTCAACGCGATGGAAGCGCGGCGCTGAATGCCCAAGCGGACTGATCTTCACCGGATTCTCGTCATCGGCTCGGGCCCGATCGTCATCGGCCAGGCGTGCGAGTTCGACTACTCGGGCACCCAGGCCTGCAAGGCGCTGCGCGCCGAAGGCCTCGAGGTCGTGCTCGTCAACAGCAACCCGGCGACGATCATGACCGACCCGGAGCTGGCCGATCGCACGTACGTCGAGCCGCTCACCGTGGCCGTGCTCGAGAAGATCATCGCACGCGAAAGGCCCGACGCGCTCCTGCCGACCGTGGGTGGCCAGACGGCGCTGAACCTCGCGGTCGAGCTGGGCGAGGCGGGCATCCTCGAGAAGTACGGCGTGCAGCTCATCGGCGCCTCGGTCGAGGCGATCAAAGTCGCCGAGGACCGTCTCAAGTTCAAGGACGCGATGCGGTCGATCGGCATCGACGTGCCCGAGAGCGTCTACGCGAAGACGATCGATCAGGCGCTCGAGGCCACGACGCGGCTCGGCTTCCCGGCGATCATCCGGCCCTCGTTCACGCTCGGCGGCGTCGGCGGCGGCATCGCGTACAACGTCGAAGAGTTTCGCGAGATCGCCACACGCGGCCTGGGCCTGAGCCCGGTCCACGAGATCCTCGTCGAGGAGTCGGTGATCGGCTGGAAGGAATTCGAGCTCGAAGTCATGCGCGACGGCGCGGACAACTTCGTCGTGATCTGCTCGATCGAGAACATCGACCCGATGGGCGTGCACACGGGCGACAGCATCACGGTGGCCCCTGCGCTGACGCTCACCGACAAGGAATACCAGCGCATGCGCGACGCCGCGCGGCGCATCATCCGCAAGGTCGGCGTCGAGACCGGCGGATCGAACATCCAGTTCGCGATCAATCCCGACGATGGCCGCATGGTGGCGATCGAGATGAACCCGCGCGTGTCGCGGTCGTCGGCGCTCGCGTCGAAAGCGACGGGGTTCCCGATCGCGAAGATCGCCGCGAAACTCGCCCTTGGCTACCGCCTCGACGAGATCCCCAACGACATCACGCGGCTGACGCCTGCGTCCTTCGAGCCGACGATCGACTACGTCGTCGTGAAGGTCCCGCGGTGGGCGTTCGAGAAATTTCCGCAGGCCGATCGGACGCTCACGACGCAGATGAAGTCGGTCGGCGAGGCGATGGCGATCGGCCGAACGTTCAAAGAGGCCTTCTTGAAGGCGTTTCGATCGCTCGAACTCGGGTCGAGCAGCTTCCTCGTCGGGCAGACGCTCGTGGGCAAGGGCGCGAGGACGCCCGAGGACGACACAGCGCTGCAGCAGGCGCTCGGTATTCCGACCGACCGGCGCATGTGGGCCGTGTTCCGCGCGCTCGAGCGCGGGTGGAGCCTCGACGAGATTCATCGCCTCACGCACATCGACCGGTGGTTTCTCACCCAGTTCCGGCAGATCGTCGACATGGCGCGCACGACCGTCGAGGGCGGCGTCCGCGGCCTGACCGAAGATCGGCTGCGCGAATTGAAGCGCGCCGGATTCTCGGATCAGGATCTCGCGAGGCTCGTCGGCACGAAGGAAGCCCAGATCGTCGCCCGCCGGCGCGACGGCAAGCTGCGCGCAGCGTACAAGCGCATCGACACGTGCGCGGCCGAGTTCGAGTCGTTCACGCCGTACCTCTACGGAACCTACGAGCAGGAGTGCGAGGCGGATCCCACGCCCGGACGGAAGGTCGTCATTCTCGGCAGCGGCCCGAACCGGATTGGCCAGGGCATCGAGTTCGACTACTGCTGCTGTCATGCCGCATTCGCCCTTCGCGACGAGGGGTTCGAGACGGTGATGATCAACTGCAATCCCGAGACGGTCTCGACCGACTACGACTCGGTCGACCGGCTCTACTTCGAGCCGCTGACGTTCGAGGACGTCCTCGCGGTGATCGAGCGCGAGAAGAGCGCCGGCGGTGAGGTCGCGTGCGTCGTGCAGTACGGCGGCCAGACGCCGCTCAAGCTGTCGTTGCCGCTGCAGAACGCCGGCGTGACGATTCTCGGCACGTCGCCCGATTCGATCGACCTGGCCGAGGACCGCGAGCGGTTCGCGCGGCTGCTCGACGAGCTGGACATCCCGCAGGCGCCGAGCGGGACGGCCACGTCACCCGAAGAGGCGCGCGAGGTGGCGGCCGGCATCGGCTTTCCGCTGGTGGTGCGTCCGTCGTACGTGCTCGGCGGGCGTGCGATGGCAATCGTGTACGACACCACCGCGCTCGATCGTTACATGCGGCACGCCGTCCAGGCGTCGCCCGAGCATCCGATCCTCATCGACAAGTTCCTCGAGGACGCGACGGAAATCGACGTCGACGCCCTTGCCGATCAGTCGGGCGCCGTCGTGATCGGCGGCATCATGGAGCACATCGAGCAGGCCGGCATCCATTCCGGCGACAGCTCGTGCGTCGTGCCGCCGTATCAGTTGAGCGAGCGGATCCTCTCGACGATTCGGGACTACACGCGCCGCATCGCGCGCGCGTTGAACGTCGTCGGGCTGATGAACTCGCAGCTCGCGATCAAAGACGGCGTGGTGTACGTGCTCGAGGTCAATCCCCGGGCGTCACGCACCGTGCCGTACCTCTCGAAAGCGACGGGCGTGCCGCTGGCGAAGATCGCGGCGAAACTGATGGTGGGCCGGACGCTGGCCGATCTCGGTCTCACCGAAGACCTGACGGTATCGGGCGTGTTCGTCAAGACGCCGGTGTTCCCGTTCGTGCGGTTCCCGGGCGTGGACACGTTGCTCGGGCCCGAGATGAAGTCGACGGGCGAGGTGATGGGCGGCGCCGATACGTTTGGATCGGCGTTCGCGAAGGCGCAGATGGCCGCCGGGCAGCGTCTTCCCGAGAGCGGCACGGCGTTTATCAGCGTGAACAACGAGGACAAGGCGAGCGTCGTGCCGATCGCGCGCGAGCTCGATCGGCTCGGCTTCAAGATCGTCGCCACGCGCGGAACGGCGGCGTACCTGCGCGCGCACGGCCTCGAAGTGGACATCATCTACAAGATCAACGAAGGCCGGCCGCACGTCGGCGACGAGCTGCTCAATCGCCGCATCGCGCTCGTCATCAACACGCCGCTCGGCCGCGAGTCGTTCTTCGACGATCGCACGGTGCGCAGCGTCGCGATGCTGCAGGGCGTGCCGGCGATCACGACGTTGACCGGCGCGGCCGCCGCCGTGAGCGCCATCGGCGCGCTCAAGGCGGAGGGCCTCAACGTCAAGTCACTGCAGGAATATCACGCGGCGTCCGTGCCGAACGTGAAGGATCAGGTCCGGTAAGCGCCCGGGTCTGCGACAGACGGGGAGTGGTCGCGAGACATGCGCGTCACCGACACGATCTCGATCGATGAGCGCTTCCTGGAAGAACGCTTCGTGCGTGCATCCGGTCCGGGCGGTCAGAACGTCAACAAGGTCTCCACGGCCGTCGAGCTCCGTTTCGACGTCGCGGCCTCGTCGCTCGCGGCCGAGGTCAGGGCGCGATTGATCTCACTCGCCGGACAGCGGATGACGTCCGACGGTGTGCTGGTGATCGACGCGCGCGAGGAACGCTCGCAGTCGGCCAATCGCGAGGCGGCGCGTGCGCGGCTCGCGGCGCTCGTCACCCAGGCCGCGCGCCGGCCCAAGAAGCGGCGGCCCACCCGGCCGTCCGCGGCCGCCAAGCATCGCCGGATGGACGAGAAGCGGCAGCGCGGTGATCGCAAAAGGCTGCGGTCGAATCGCGCCGACGACTGATGCGTGTGTGACCGCTACTTGAAGCGGAAGCCCCCGAGGATCGCAAACGATCGGCTGTGAAGCTCGTCCTGGATGAGCGGGGCGAGTGAGACGTCGCGCAAACCCCACATGCCGCGGGCCTCGATGATGATCCGCATGATTTCCATGCCCGCGGCGGCGATGATGTTGATCTCGAACTTCTCGAACGTCTGC
This sequence comes from uncultured Acidobacteriota bacterium, assembly GCA_963704575.1. Taxonomy (GTDB): domain Bacteria; phylum Acidobacteriota; class Vicinamibacteria; order Vicinamibacterales; family SCN-69-37; genus DATEGZ01. The sequence goes on from OY969918.1 coordinate 753,281, forward strand.
AGCTTGGCGAAGCCCGTCACCGAATCGCCCACGTGGAAATCGATGCCCGGCCCGATCATCACGTAGCCGCCGACCCCGCTCGTGTGGATCGACCCGAAATTGAAGCGGATGAGCAGCGGCACCTCGAGGTAGCGCAGCTCGACCTTCGCGCCGGTCGGCGCGACCTGCGTTCGCTTGACCAGATAGTTCAGCTCGCCGCCGATGTCGACGGCACCCGCGTGCCCGCCGAAGAGAATCCCGGCCATCCAGCCTGCCTGGCTGTCGAGCGCGTCGTTCGCATTGAAGCTCAACGACGAATGGACGAAACCGCCTTTGACGCCGAACCCGGGACCGTCGGCGAATGCGGACGTCGGGACGAGAACCGAGACGAGAGCGACGAGCGTTGCGGCGAGGGCGCGCCGCACGGACGAACCAGTCTTCATGCGTCAGTTATCGGCACCACCGCCCGCGCCCGTAGCGAAACGCTTGTTGCCTTTCCACCAGTCATCGTCGGCGGCGGTTTTCGGGCCCATTGTGCCTCGCGCCTGATCGAGCAGGGCCTTTGCGTCGTAGATCTGGCCGCGTACCATGACGCGTTCGACGTCGTGCGTATGCCGGATGTCCTGCAGGGGATTGCCGCGCACGACGAACAGATCCGCCATCTTGCCGGGCTCGATCGTGCCGAGCCGATCGCCAAGACCAAATGCGTGCGCCGCGTTGACGGTCGCCATCTTAATCGCGGCGGCCGGCGGAATGCCCGCGAGGACCAGGGCCTGCAATTCCCGGTGGGATCCGAAGCCGGAGAGAAACTCGCCCCAGCTGGGGTGATCGGTGCCGACGGTGATGAGCGCTGCGCCACCGGCGTCGTAGAAGCGCTTCACTTCTTTCAACTTCACGTCGTAGATCCGGTGAAATTGCTCCATGGGCTTGCGGGGGAGATGCGATTTCGCGATCTCGCGAGCGTGGGGCGTCAAATAACTCATCTCGTCGTCCCACTGCGTAAAGACGCGCGCGTCTTTGGGATCGTACCAGTAGCCGTAGGCCGTGACCGTCGCGTCGTAATACACGTGGCGCCGGATGTACAGCTTGATCACGGCGTCGACCTCGGGTCGTGTGACGTCGAGGGCCTCGAGTGACGAGTACGCCGGCTTGTCGCCGCTGATCGCGTCGCCGCCCATGAAGTGCTCGATGCGATCGATGCCCATGCCGATGGCGTCGCGAGGATTGACCGACGAGCGGAACCCGGAATCGAGATGGCCGGTGACCGTGAGACCGTAGCGGTGCGCCTCGCCAATCAGCGCGAAGAGCTGCGGCGGCTGAATGCCCTTGGCCTTGAAGCCCATGACGCCGCGGGCCGCCCAGTCGTCAACTTCCTTGCGAATCTTCTCGGGCGTTTCCTCGGCCGACTTCCAGCCGGGGCGCGGGGATCCGAAATACGGCCCCGAGCTGAGAATGCGGGGCCCGATCTGCTCGCCGCGTTCGATCCGCCGCCGGGTGGCCATCATGCCTTCCGGATCGACCTCGCCGGCAGGGAACGTGGACGTGACGCCGTTGCCGAGGAACACGAGCGGGTTGCCGGCGTATTCGTCCACGCGGCCTTCGCCGAAGAGGTCCATGGCGTAGTGCGCGTGAAGATCGAAGAGGCCGGGCAGTACGTATTCGTCGGCCGTCAGGCGTACGACGGTCGCCGCGCCCAAATCGCGGCCGGCAAGCGACGCGCCGACTTCGAGCAGCGTGCCGTTGCGCACGATGATTCCCGTGTTCGGCACGGTCGTATCTCGCACGCTGTTGAACAGATTGCCGCCGGTGATGACGATGTCACCGGCCTGGAGTGGAACGGGCGCGCCCAGAGGCGCCTGCGCCGTGACTGCCGCGGTTGCGGCGACGAGGAGGCCAAGACCGATCATTGCCATCGCGCGCATCATGCGCGGCAGGATAGCAGATCCTGCGAAGCCGGTCGGCAGCGATCGGTGCACTTTCTACGACACGATCGCGAATCGCCGCCGTTTCCCGCGCCATCGTGTCGGTCCCGTTTCTTGCAGCGCAAGCGTTGTGTCTTCGGGTGCGACGAAGGCGCTCACGGTGGTCGCTGGCGTGACCGCCGGCGTGCTGTCGACGTTCGTGTCGGCCGACGTGGCGGCGTTGGCGATCGCGTGCCTCTCGATCGCCGTGGCGCTCGACGCGGGAAGGGTGCGGCGGTTGATCGTGATCGGCGGTCTCGTGGCCGTCGCGGCGTATGACGGCGCGTGTGCGCGGGAACGGGCGATGGCGTCGCCGCTCGCAGCGTGGATCAACGAGCGGGCGCCAACAGGAAGGCTCGAAGAACTTGTTCGCGTCGAAGGTACGATCGCGGAGGACGCGTCTGTCGGCGACGAGGGCGTGCGGCTCGCGATCGACGTCACTCGGCTGATCACCGGAAGCGGCGCGGTCAACGTTGGCGGACGGCTGCGAGCGACGGTCTCGGGTGGACAAGCGGTAAGCATGCTTGGCCGGTGGACGCGCGGGCGGGCCGTAAACGCTCCCGTCTACCTGCGCACGCTCGACATCTGGCGTGACCCGGGCAGCGCGAGCGAACGGTGGCAGCGCCTGCATCAATCGTTTGACGCTGCGGGATCGATCAAGAGCGCCGCGCTCGTCAGCGTCACGCCGGGACCGTGGTGGACGGAAGCGGAAGCGAACGTTCGCGCTTTCGTGCGGGCGTCAGTGGCTCGCTATCTGCCGCCGCCGAGCGCGCAGTCCGCCGCGATCGTGACGGCCATCCTGATCGGAGACCGCGCAGGCCTCGGCACCGATGTGCAGCGAAAGCTGCAGGCGGCCGGGACGTATCACGTCATTGCGATCTCGGGCGGCAACATCGCGCTCGTCACGGCATTGTGCTTCGGGATCGGACGACTCACGTTCCGCTCGGCCCGGCTGCCGGCCCTCATCACCATCGTCGCGGTCGTCGCGTACGCCTCGATTCTCGGAGACGACCCGTCGATTCGCCGGGCGGTCGCCGCGGCGGTGTTGTACTTCGCGCTTGGTCTCGCGGGCGTGACGCCGCGCGCGATCGACCTGCTCGCGACCGTGACGCTGGCGATCGCGCTTGTCGATCCACTGGTGGTGATCGACGCGAGTGCGTGGCTGTCGTTCGGGGCCACGGCGGGAATCGTGGTCGCGGCCAGCCGGATCGCCCGCCGCGTGGGACCGCCCACGGGAGTGTCGTCGCTCGCCGCGCGCGTTTGGACGACGACGTCCACGCTGCTCTCGGCGACGGTGGCTGCGGAGCTCGCGTTGCTGCCCATCGCCGCGGGACAGTTCTCGCGCGTCAGCGTGGCCGGGCTGGGCCTGAACTTCGTCGCGATTCCGGCGATGTCGGTGGTCGAGATCGCCGGCGCGATGCTCGTGGCGTGCGCGGCCTGGTGTCCCCCCGCGGCACGGGCGGCGGCTTTCGTCGCCGACGAAGCCGCCAGGGCGATCGTCTCGTCCGCCGGCTTGCTCGACGCCTGGCCGTGGCTGTCATGGCGCGTGCCGCCGACGTCGATCGCGTGGACCGTCGTCTATTACGCGGCGGCGCCGACGTGTCTCTGGACGGCGCTCTCGAGGCGCCAGCGACTTGGCGCCGCCGCGATCGGGTCGCTCGCCGGCGTGGTGATCGCCGCCGGCATTGACCCAATCGCGCGGGCGCCCGCCGCGGGCCACCTGCGTCTCACGTTGCTGGACGTGGGGCAGGGCGAGGCGATCGTCCTGCAACTGCCGGGCGGTCGAAGTGTCCTCATCGACGCCGGAGGATTGGGCGCGGAGTTCGACATCGGCGGTCGCGTCGTGACGCCGGCGCTGTGGGCGCTCGGCGTGCGGAGGCTCGACTGGCTGCTGTTCACGCATCCAGATGGCGATCATATCGGCGGTGCGCTGTCGGTTGCGGGCGATCTCCGTCCGCGCGAAATCTGGGAAGGCGTGCCGGTTGCGACGAATGCGGACCGGGCGTCGCTTCATGCAGCGGCGTTCGGCCGCGGCATTGCCTGGCGGGCGCTCCAGGCCGGCGATTACTTCGAGATCGCCGGCGCGCGCCTCGACGTCGTCCACCCGCCCCTTCCGGACTGGGAGCGACCGCGCTCGCGGAACGACGACTCGGTCGTCCTGCGCGTTCGGATCGACGATGTCGAGATCCTGCTCACGGGAGACGCGGGCGCGGAGTTCGAGCGGGTGTTCGCGGCGGGAGATGCCGCGCCGATCCGGATCTTGAAAGTGGGCCATCACGGCAGCCGCTCGTCCACGTCGCAGGCGCTGCTCACGGCGTATCGTCCGCACGTCGCCCTCATCAGCGCCGGGCGCGGGAATCTCTTCGGCCATCCGGCCCCCGAGGTCCTCGCGCGCCTCGCGGCGATCGGCACGACGACCTTCCGGACGGATCGTGACGGCGCGATCACGATCGACACGGACGGCCGGTCCGTCGCGATCGACACGTGGACCGGACGTCGTCTCACGATCGAGGCGCGTGATGTCGGCGCGCCGGAGGGCCCCAGCCGGCCGTCAGCGCTTGCGGGGTCGTCTTGATGCTGTGGGCCCAGTTTCGCGGCGCTTCACCGCGTTCCATGCCGCGTCGAGTTCCGGCGCGGTTGCGCCGTGCACCGCACGGCCGCGCCGGGCGAAGTCGTCTTCGAGCGCCTCGAACCGCGCGGTGAATTTATCGTTGGCGCGGCGCAGCGTCGACTCCGGCTCGAGCTGCAGCTTGCGAGCGAGGTTGGCGATCGAGAACAGCAGGTCGCCGAACTCCTCGGCGGCGTGATCCGGGTCGGTCGCGAGCGCGGCGCGGAGCTCGCGCGTCTCCTCCTCGATTTTGTCCATGACGTCGGCGGGGCTGTTCCAGTCGAATCCGACCGCGGCGACGCGCGTGCCGATCTCGTGGGCGCGGAGGAGCGCCGGCAACGAGCGGGGCACGCCAGCGAGCAGCCGCTTCTTCTCGCCGCGCGCGGTCTGTTCCCTCGCCTTGATCTGCTCCCACTGTTCGAGGACCTGCGTGGATGTCTTGACGCGTCCGCGCCGGCGGCGGATCTCGTTCAGCGGCACGCCCGACGCGGTGAACACGTGCGGATGGCGCCGGATGAGCTTGGCGGTAATGCCCTCGACGACCGCCTCGATGTCGAATCGGCGCGCTTCGGCCGCGACCTGCGCCTGAAATACGCACTGAAAGAGCACGTCGCCGAGTTCGCCGCGGAGGTCGTCGAGATCCGAGCGATCGATCGCCTCGAGCGCCTCGTACGTCTCTTCGAGCAGGAAGGGTCCGAGCGATGCGTGCGTCTGCTCGCGGTCCCAGGGACAGCCGCCCGGCGATCGCAGGACCGCCATCACGCGGACCAGTCGCGCGAACGCGGCCCCGGCGCGTCGCTCGCGAATTCTCTCCGGCGATCGCGTCGATCGCTTGCTGGAACGTGCTTGCGTGCGTCGTCGTGTCGGTGTCGGCATGTCGCGCTCGGCGGGTCGCAACCCGGTGTGCGGGTTCATGCTAGCATCCGGTTTTTGTGCGTGTCGTCTTTCTAGGCACAGGGACGTCGCATGGCGTGCCGATGATTGGTTGCGACTGCGACGTCTGCCGGTCGTCTGATCCCCGCGACCAGCGGACCCGTCCGTCGATCTACATCGAGTGCGACGATGGCCTTCGGGTGCTGGTGGATACGCCGCCGGACCTGCGGGCCCAGGCGCTTCGACAGGGTATCCGGCAGGTGGACGCGATCCTCTTCACCCACGCGCACGCCGACCACGTCATGGGCCTCGACGAGGTGCGCCGCTTCAACGCCATCAGCAAGCTGCCGATGCCCGCCTATGCAGACGAGCGCACGGTGGCCAATCTGCGCCGGACTTTCGCGTACATCTTCGAGCGCGACGCCCCCAGGGGCGGCGGCGTCCCCGATTTGCGCCTCTGGCGGCTGGGCGGGCCGTTTTCGCTGGGCCGGCAGGAAGTCGTCCCGGTGCCGGTGTTGCATGGCCCGTGGACGATCCTCGGATTCCGCCTCGGCAAGTTCGCGTATCTCACCGACTGCAACGCCGTGCCCGAATCCTCGATGGCGCTGCTCGGCGGGCTCGACACGCTCGTGATCGACGCGCTCAGGCGGCGGCCGCACCCCACGCATTTCTCGCTCGACCAGGCGGTCGCGGTGGCTCGCGCGCTCAAGCCCGCCCGGACCTTGTTCACGCATATTGCCCACGATCTCGGCCACGCTGACACATGCGCGTCGCTTCCTGCCGGGATGGCCCTCGCGTACGATGGCTTGACGCTCGACGTCGCCTAGACCCATGCAGGTTGTCTACTTTCCCGATTCGCCCCGGCCGAAGTGGCCCCAGCCGATTGCCGCGCTCGGCAATTTCGACGGGCTCCATCGCGGCCACCTGAAGCTGCTCGACCGGGTGCGACGCGAAGCCGGGGAGCGCGGTGGCACGCCGGTCGCGGTCACGTTCGATCCGCATCCCCCACGGGTTCTGCGACCCGACAAGGCGCCCCCACAGTTAATGACGCTCGAGCAGAAGCTCGAAGGCTTCGAGCGAGCCGGCATGCAGGGCGTCGCGATCGTCCGGTTCACCATGGAGCTCTCGCGGTGGGAGCCCGAGCTGTTCGTCGAGACGGTGATCATCGACTGGCTCCGCGCGGCGGAGGTCTGTGTCGGTGCGAATTTCCTGTTCGGCCGCGAGCGGTCGGGCACGTTCACGCTGCTGCGTACGCTTGGCGAGGATCGGGGATTCCGCACCGAGAAGATCGAGCCGGTCCGCTTCAAGGATTTCGTCGTGTCGAGCACGCGCGTGCGGCACCTGATCGCCGAGGGCCGCGTGGACGAGGCGGGGGCCCTCCTCGGGCATCACTATTTTCTCGACGGCACGGTCGTCCACGGCGATGGCCGCGGGCGCACGCTTGGATTTCCGACCGCGAACCTCGATACCGGCAACGAACTCCTGCCGGCGTACGGCATTTACGCGACCATCGCGATTCTCGACGGCGTCCATCACCCCGCCGTGACGAGCGTCGGCGTCCGGCCGACAATCGGCGGCGGGCCGGTGACGGTCGAGACGCACCTGCTGTCGTACTCCGGCGATCTCTACGGGGCACGCTTGCGGCTCGCGTTCGTGCAGTGGCTGCGCGACGAAGTGATGTTCGACGGTCTCGAGCCGCTCAAAATCCAGATCGCCGACGATTGCGCGCAGGCCGCCGCCCTGTTTCGACAGATCGCGCTGTAGGGCTGATAGAATCCTTGCAGCTCATGTTGCACCCCTTCGCGCTGCAGGTGCCCGCTGACGAACGCTATCGCGTGTTGGCGCCGGAAGTCGCTGGAAAGTATGTCGAGCTGTCGGGCGGGTCGGCGGCCGACGTCCGGACGTTTGCCGAGGACCTGACGGCGGCGCTGCGGCAGATCGCGGCCGGCGCCTCACACGACGCCGTCGTCGACTTGTCGTTCAGCTCGCGCGGGGGCCACGTCGAGGCGGCAATCCACTGCGGCAGCCGATCGACCGTCGTGAAGCTGGCGCTCCCGGCCGGCCGCGCGCAGGGGACGTAAACATGACGCCTGGGCGCCCCAGCGTCCGGCCTGGCTGACCGTCACCACACACCGCGCCTCCATGCGTCTTTACAACACGCTCACTCGCCGCGAGGAAGACTTCGCGCCTGCCGACGGCAAGACCGTGCGGATGTACACGTGCGGGCTGACCGTGTACGCGCGCGGACACATCGGGAACTTCCGCACGTTCGTCAGCCTCGACGCGCTGCGCCGGGCGCTCAAGTATCAGGAAGGCTACGGCGTCCATCAGGTGATGAACTTCACTGACGTGGACGACAAGACGATCAATGCGTCCGCGCAGGCCGGCGTCTCGTTGCGCGAGTACACGGACCGATACATCGACGCGTTCCGTGAGGATGCGGCCGCGATGGGCATGGAGGCGGTCGAAGACAACCCGAGAGCGACCGACGAGGGCAACCTCCGCGCCATGGTCGAGATGATCAAGCAGCTGGGCGATCGCGGTCACACCTACTCTTCGGATGGATCGATCTACTTCCGCATCTCGACGCTGCCGGAGTACGGCAAGCTCGCGCGGCTCGATCACGAGGGCATCCAGGCCGGCGCGCGGGTGGACAGCGACTCGTACGCGAAGCAGGACGCGCGCGACTTCGTGCTCTGGAAAGCGACCAAGCCGGGCGAGCCCACGTGGGACTACGGCATTGGCCCCGGCCGGCCCGGCTGGCACATCGAGTGCTCGGCGATGGCGCTGCGCCTCCTTGGTGCGCCGCCAATCGACCTGCACGGCGGCGGCATCGACCTGATCTTCCCGCATCACGAAAACGAGATTGCTCAGGCCGAAGGCGCGACCGGCCATCAGTTCGTGCGCCACTGGGTGCACGTCGAGTTCCTGAACCTCGACAACGAGAAGATGTCGAAGTCGCTCGGGAACGTCTTCACAGTGCGCGACGTGATCGAGAAGGGACACCGCGCGTCGGCGCTGCGGTACCTGTTGCTGTCGGTGCATTACCGCAAGCAGTTGACGTTCAACTGGGACGTGCTCGACCAGGCCGATGCGGCCGTCACGCGCCTCACCGACTTCGTCACCCGCCTCGACACCGTCGTGGCCGGGGTCGCGCACCCGGCGATTGGGGCGCGCGTGATTCAGGCGCAGGAGGAATTTCGCGAAAGGATCGCGAGCGACCTGAACATCCCCGGCGCGCTCGGGATCATGTTCGACCTGGTGCGTGACATGAACGCGGCGATGGATCGCCGCGAAGTGGGCGCGCCGGACATCGCCGTCGTCCGGGACGCGTTCGCGGATTTCGACCGCGTCCTTGGCGTGATGGCGCTCCGCAAAGCGGAAGACGCGAAGCCGCCGGTGCCCGTCGAGGAAATCGACACGCTCATCGCCGCGCGGCGTGAGGCGCGCCATGCACGCAATTTCGGCCGAGCCGACGAGATTCGCCAACAACTCGACGCGCGCGGCATCGTCCTCGAAGACAGCGCGGCAGGCACGCGCTGGAAGAGGAAATAGAGCATCAAACAATTCAAATTCCAAATTCCAGACTCCAAATGCCAAATTGCCAATGATTAAGTCCCCCGACATCCGAATGCCCCTGCCCGGGCCCAAGGCCCAGGCGATCATCGCGCGCGATCGCGCCGCCGTCTCGCCGTCGTACACGCGAGACTATCCGTTCGTCATGGAACGCGGTGAGGGCGCGGTTGTCGAAGACGTCGATGGCAATGTCTTCCTCGATTGCGCGGCCGGCATCGCCGTGACCGGCACCGGCCACGCCCACCCGGACGTCGTCCAGGCCATCGTCGACCAGGCGCATAAGTACCTGCACATGTCCGGGACGGACTTTTATTACGAGCCGCAGGTGCGTCTGGCCGAGGAGATGGCGGCCATCGTGCCAATCAAGGGCCCCGTCAAATCCTTCTTCGGCAACTCCGGAACCGAAGCGAACGAGGCCGCGCTCAAACTGGCGCGCTATTCGACGAAGCGCGTGAACATCATCGCGTTCCTCGGGTCGTTCCACGGCCGCACGCTCGGCTCGCTGGCGGCGACGTCGAGCCGATTCATCCAGCGTCGCGGGTTCGGCCCAATGATGGCGGGGATGTACCACGCGCCGTACGCGAACTGCTATCGCTGTCCGGTCGGTCTGAAGCCCGATTCCTGCCAGGCCGAGTGCCTCGGGTACATCGAAGAACAGATTCTGGTGCACCTCGTCTCGCCCGACGAGGTCGCCGCCGTGCTCGTCGAGCCGATTCAAGGCGAAGGCGGCTACGTCGTGCCCGCGCCGCAGTTCCATCAGCGTCTGCGTGAGCTGACGCGCAAGCACGGCATGCTGCTCATCGCCGACGAAGTGCAGTCGGGGATGGGGCGCACGGGCAAGATGTTCGCGTGCGAACACTTCGGTCTCGAGGCCGACATCGTGACGGTCGCGAAGGGCATCGCCTCGGGCCTCCCGCTGAGTGTCACGAGTGCGCGAGCCGATGTCATGACATGGCCTCCAGGCGCGCACGCGAGCACGTTCGGCGGCAACCCCGTGAGCTCGGCCGCCGCGCTCGCGACGATCAAGATCCTCAAGGACGGTCTGATCCGCAACGCCGAGGACGTCGGGCGTCACTTGAAAGACCGGCTCCGGGGGCTCGTCGACAAGCATCCGCTCATCGGCGACGTGCGCGGTCATGGGCTCATGGTCGGCGTCGAGCTGGTGCGCGATCGCCAGTCGAAGGAGCGCGCGACCACCGAGCGCGACCGCGTCGTGCAGGAGATGTTCAAGCGCGGCGTCCTCATTCTCGGCGCGGGCCGGAACGCGATTCGATTCGCCCCGCCGCTCGTGATCAGCAAGACGCAGATCGACACGATCGTCGATCTTTTCGACCAGTCGCTCGCCGCCGCCGCGAAGCCCGCGTAACGCCGCACGGCCCCTTTGCGTTGGATGCCGCTATCGTGCATCCTGTGCGCGTGTCGGGCCGATTCTTCCGCGCGCTCGCGCTCGCCGTCATGCTCGTGCCGCTGGGGTCGGCCAGGCCGGCCGCGGATCGATCGAATGCGCTCGATCTGCTGAATCGCTACATCGCGGGCGACTTCACCGGCGTCGAGGCCGTCTTCGACGGCATGAAAGACTTCGGCGATCTCCTCAAGGATCTGAAACGCATCGGCCCCGCGTGGCTCGATGCCGGTGGTTCAGCAGATCGTCCGCGGCGAGAGCTGGCGGCCGCGACGTTCGCCCTCGAGGCCGCGCGCGCCGGTGAGCTCGATGACTGGAAGCTCGTCCAGAACTTCGTCCGCCTCGAGAACATCTACTGGCACGCGCCCCCACAGCTGATCGAATGGGGCTGCGAGTTGCTGCGCCACAGCGGGCCGCCGCGCCCGATCGAGCGCATCTGGCATCTCGCGACGATCGCCGTCGTCGATCGGGCCGGCGACTTCGAGTTCCTCGTCGGCAGCCCGTGGGAAGCGCGCGCCAATCCAAAGGACGAGATCTCGCACCTCGAGCACTCCGCCGCCCGCTTTCCGTTCGAACGCCGGATCGCCCTCGCGCAGGGCATCGCCGTCGAGTGGCGGTTGTTCCCGAATCGCCGCGCGGGCGCCGCCGAAGCCCAGCTCATCTTCGACAAGCTGAAGGACGATGAGCAGGTGGGTGCGGAAGCGAGTGTACGGTTGGGCAATATGTTCTTGCGCAACGGCAATGTCATCGCGGCGCTGCCCCTGTTCGAGTCCGCCGAGCGGCGCACGCGCGAGCTGTACGTCGCGTATCTCGCACGATTTTTCCGTGGACAAGCGCTCGAGCGACAGAAGAAGCCTGATGACGCGGCGGCGGCCTACCGCCGCGCGCTCGCGACGATTCCGGGCGCGCAGTCGGGGTCGTTTGCCTTGTCGGCGCTCCTTGCCGTCCACGGGCACCGGGCGGAAGCCGCCCAGGTGGTCGACGTCGCGCTCACCACCACGCCGCGCCCGCTCGATCCGTGGCGGGGCTACGGCGAAGCGGACGCCAGATTCTGGCCCGTCCTGATTGAGCAGCTCCACGCGGAGATCCGGCGATGACGACGCGAGCCGTGGGCGTGAGTCTGGCCGCACTGTTTGTCGCGACGCTCGGCAGCGGCGGGCTTCGCGGCGGTCAGGATCAGAAACCGGTATTTCGATCCAGCACCGACCTGGTGACCATCCCGGTGTTCGTCAGCGGCAACGGGGGCCAGGTGGCGGGCCTCACCGCGTCGGACTTCGTCCTCACCGACAACGGCGTCCCGCAGGCGGTCGAGACGATCGACTCCGAGTCGTTGCCGGTCGATGTCACCGTGCTCGTCGAGACCAGCCGAGCACTCGCCGGCTACGCGGATTCGATCAACGAGCAGATTCATCGCATCGCCGCGCTTGTCCGGCCCGCTGATCGGCTCGAAGTGTTGGGCATCGACAACTACGTCAGCGTCCTGTTGCCGTTCGGTCCGGCGTCGCGGCCGTTTTCGGTCAATCGTTTCACCGGGGGCGGACTGACGTCGGTAAACGACGCGATGGCCGGGGCGCTCGTTCGCGAGCCCGATCCGGATCGGCGCCACCTCATCATCGCGCTCACCGATTCGGTCGACTCCATGAGCACGCTTACGCTCCCGGTCGTACGCGACGTCGCGCGGCAGGCGAGCGCGACGCTCGTCGTCGCCTGGATCTCGCTGTCCGAAGATCCCGCCTTCGTGCCCCCGCCCGACGATCCGACGAAGGCGCCACCGTGGGCGACGTCGGCCGAGCGCGCCGATCGCCACGTACGGTTGGCTTCAGAACGGACCGTGCCGGCCCGCCAGCAGTGGACACCGCACATCGAGCCGCCGCCAGGCCGGACGATCTACGCGTTTGACGCGCTCAAGGAGGCCGCCGAGGGGACGGGAGGCGCGATGCACCCGCCGGGCGTCATGGTCGACCGCAGCGCGTCGGTAATCTTCGACAAGATCTACGCAGAGTTTCGGCGCAACTACCTCCTTCGCTTCCTGCCGCGCGGCGTCACACGCGACGGCTGGCACGACGTCAAGGTCACGATCCCGAAATTCCCCAACCTCGACATCCGCGCGCGGCGCGGCTATCTCGTCGAAGCCACGATGCCTCCCCGGCCTCCGGCGCCGGCACCGGCGGCAGGGACAATTGAGGCGCTGGACTCGGCGATGTCTCGCGGCGATCTGACGGAACTTCGCCGCGCGATCGCGGGGGCGGATTCGCCGGCGCTCGCCACGTTGATTCACACGTTTCATGAACGTGCCGTTCCCGCCGGCGACCCGCGTCGCGAGTTCGTCGCGGCCCTGGCGCTGGCCGAAGCGGCCGTCGCCTCGCCAACCGCCGATCTGCACCGCGACGCGGTCACCTTGCTCGCGCCGTACGGCCGCCTGGTGCGGCTGCCAACCGGCACGAGCGCGTTCGAACACGATTGGCTGGTCGCGGAGACCGCGCTGCTCGAAGCCGCGCTCCGCCCTGCGGACGCCCTTCCACTCGTGCGGACGGCGCTGACACGATTCCCGGACGATCCTCAGCTGCTGCTGGCGCGTGCGGTGCTCGCCGACCAGCTCACCTCGATTTCTCCCGCCGATGGTGGCGTGCCGCTGACGCCCCGGGCCCGGGACGAGCTCTTCGGCTTCTACGACGCCGCGATCGCGCACGGCGAAACTGCCCAGGAAGCCCGCATCCGTCGGGCCTGGCTCCTGAAGCGTGTCGATCGGGAGACGGACGCCGCGCAGACGCTCGCGTCGGTCGACGCCGGTGCCGATCCCATGCTGGCCGCCTGGCGCGACCTGATTCAAACGCAACCGCCGATGACCGAACCAGTGATGGACGAGTCGCGGTGGCTCGAGTTCTGGCGCGCAAACCACCGATCGTTCCCCGCATTGCTCGATCGTGTCTCGCACGACGACTGGATGCCGGCTCGATAGTCCGGCCGCCTCGGCGCTCGTTCGCGCCACGCGCGCGCCCCTGGCGCGCCTCTTGCTACTTCGCGGGCATGCCCGCGACGTTCGATCGGCAGCGCCTCGGAAAAGCCGGCGAAGATCTCGCTTGTCGCGAACTCGAGCGTCGCGGGTACGCAATTCTTGCCAGGCGCTACCGCTCCCGCTTTGGAGAAATTGACATCGTCTGTGACGACCACGGCGTGGTGGTGTTCGTGGAGGTCAAGGCGAGACGAACGCGGCGATACGGCGAGGCCGCCGAGGCGGTGTCGTTCAGGAAGCGGCGGAAGATCGGCGCAATGGCGCTCGATTATCTGGCCTGGACGCACGGAGTCGGCCGGCGTTGCCGGTTCGACGTCGTCGCGATCGACGGGATGGGCACGGGGAAGGAGGTCGCGCGCGTGTTTCACGACGCGTTTCAGATCGACGGGTCCTGACACGGTGCCACTCACCAACGCCGCCGACAAGGCCGTCGTCTAAGTCGCCGAACGGCCGTACGGGCCGTGATCGAGGCGGCATGTCGCGGTTACTCAACGACGTTCGGTCCGCGGCGCGCGTCGTCAAGCGCGGGCGGGTCACGACCGTGTTCGCGATTTTGGCGTTCGCGCTCGGCACCGGCATCACCACGGCCGTGTTCAGTCTCTTCTACGGCGTGCTGCTCAAGCCGCTGCCATATCCGGATCCGGACGCTCTTGTCGTGGTGTACGACACGCAGCCGGCGTGCAAGACGTGCCCCGCCTCGTACGAGAAATACGTCGAATGGAAGACGCGCAATCAGGTGTTCCAGGCGATCGGCGGGTCGTGGGCGCCGCTTGTCGTCGTCACGGGGCAGGGGGAGCCAGAGCGGCTCCAGGGCATTCGCGCCACCGCGACGCTCGTCGATGTGTTCGAAGTGCGGCCGGCCATTGGCCGGTGGTTCACCGAGGCCGAAGACCAGGCCAATGGCCCGAAGGTCGTGGTGTTGTCCGACGCGTACTGGCACCGGCGATTCAGCGCCGACCCGAAAGTAATCGGACGCTTGATGACCATAGACGACGAGTCGTACCAGGTGATTGGGGTGATGCCGGAGTCGTTCCAGCATCGCCGCGGCGAGATCTTCATGCCGGTGCAGCGTGCTTACACGGCAGGCAATCGCGGCTCGCATTTCCTTGCGACGTACGCGCGGCTGAGGCCTGGAGTCACGCCCGTTCAGGCGCAGAAGGAAATGATCGCGCTCGGCGGCCGGCTGGCCGTCGAGTTCGGTCACAACCACGGGATCGATGTCGAGCCGTATTACCAGGCGGTCGTCGGCAACGTCGCGCTGCCGCTTCGCGTGCTCATGGGCGCGGTGTGTCTCGTGCTGCTCATCGCCGGCGCGAACGTCGCGAACCTGCTCCTCGCGTCAGGAATCGCTCGCCGGCGCGAGTTTGCGGTCCGGACTGCGCTCGGAGCCACACGCGGCGATCTGGCACGCCAACTGGTGCTCGAGAGCGTGGGACTGGCACTCATCGGCGGCGTGATCGGTTTGGCCGCGGCGAACTGGATCGTGCGCGGGTTCGTGACGCTCGCCGACACGATTCTGCCGCGCGCCTCGGCGATCGGGATCGACTGGACCGTCACGGCCTTTGCATTCGGCGTCGCGTGCCTTATTGGCGTGTTCTGCGGACTATGGCCCGTGTTCCGGCTGAGTCGCCGGAACCTCGCGACTGACGTCCGACATGGCGACCTGCGGGCCGGCACTCAGGCCGGCCGGCTCGGCGATTCGCTCGTCGTCGCCGAAATCGCGCTGGCGTTCAGTCTGTTGGTGGGGGCCGGCCTGCTGGTGAAAAATCTGGTGGGCCTCGAAGCGCAAAATACTGGATTCGTCGCGGAGCGCCTCGTCGCCTTCGACGTCGCGCCCACGGGCACGCGGTACAAGGACTCGGGCGTGCAGACTGATTTCTACCGCCAGTTGCTGCCGAAACTCGCGGCGATTCCCGGTGTCACCACCGTCGGTGTCACCAGCCATCTGCCGATGTACCAGGTACGGTTGGAACGGCGAGGTCACGCTCGAATCCGGAAACCCGTGGAAACCTGGCGACGCACCGCTCGTCGAGAACCGCTGGATCGGCGGCGCCTACTTCAAAGCGATGGGCATCGCCGTGCGACGCGGCCGTCCGTTCGATGATCGGGATCGGAAGGGGACGGCGCCGGTGGTGATTGTCTCGGACTTCACGGCGGGGAAGTTCTGGCCCGGCCAGGATCCGATCGGCAAGCGGTTCTCAAAAGGCGGCAGCGGCAGCCCCATGCTCGAAGTCGTCGGTGTCGTCGCCGACGTCCTGACCTTTGGCCTGACGCGCAAGACCCCGTACGAACTGTACGTCCCGATCGAGCAGGAGCCGTTCGGCGCGATGACCGTCGTCATGCGCACGACGGCCGCCGATCCGACGACCGTCGTTCCCGCCGCTCGCAGCGCCGTAGGGGCCCTCGATCCCCAGCTGCCGCTCTCCAAGGTGCAGACGATGGAGGACGTGGTGTCGCGGTCGGTGACACAACCCCGCCTGGTCTCGTCCTTGACCTCGCTGTTCGGTGGACTGGCCGGAGTACTCGCAGCCGTCGGCGTGTATGGCGTCATGGTCTATGCGGTTCGGCGGCAGCGGCGCGAGTTCGGCATCCGCATGGCACTTGGCGCCGACCCGCGGCGCGTGCGAGGCCTGGTGGTGCGGCGAGGCCTCGTGCTCGGCGGCCTCGGCGTGGTCATCGGCGCGTTTCTGGCTCTGCTCCTGACCCGGTCGCTGCAGGCGCTGCTTGGCGACGTGAAAGCGGCCGATCCCCTCGTCTTCCTCGTGACCGGCGTCGGGCTGATCGCCGTGGCGGTGGCTGCGGGATACCTGCCGGCGCTCCAGGCCTCGCGTACCGATCCCCTCGTCGTACTCCGGTCGGAGTAGCACCGTGGCACAATCGCGCGCGTTGTGCCGCGCGCTTCGCGACGTCTAACCGTCGCCGTTCTGGCGTTTTGTTCGTGCGTCCTGGCGGCGCAGGAGCTCCCGTTCGTTCGGGATCACCCGGGCGTCTGGAAGGTCGCGGATCAATCGTTGTCTTCGTCGCTATCGGCCGCTGATCGATCGGCCGCGACCGCGTGGATTGCCCAGATTGCCGGCGTGCTGAAGCGCACACCGACGCTTGGCGACCTTCACGGCTACGACGTCATCCAGCACGCGAGCGTCCGGCTCGATCAGTTCGCGAATGGCGCCGCCAGGCCCACGGTGGTCAACGGATCGCTCACCTTCAATCTGGCGAGCTACGAGACGATGCCGGGCGGCGTCGCAGCGAACGAGCGCGACTCGGCGGTCCAAATCAGAGTCGGCGTCAACGACCTGACGGTCGCCACCGGCGGGACGATCTCTGAGGGTTCCGTCGTGTTCGGCGACGACCAGGGCGATTTTCTGAAGGGCGTGCCCGAGACCGGCGAGCCGCGTCACGGCGCGCCGGTGTATGAGCAGAACTACGACCGCTGGGTCGTACTGCGACGAAACGACGTCCCGTTGTTCGTGCCCGTCTCCCGCGAGCGATATCTGCGCTACTCGATTCGACGGACGGATGCGCAACTGACCAAGGGACGGGAAACGCTGGCGAGACTGCCCGCGGGCGACGCGATCCTGGCCGGGCCCTTGGCGACGCTGAAGCAGTTGGTGTCCGATCTCGAGGCGCTGTCGAGCGCGTTGCACCGCCAACTCGACGCAATGACGCCGGCCGAGCGCGCGGCCGCCGCGAACGTCACGCAGGAAAGCGCCATGACGCCGCCGGCGTTCGGCGGTGCGGGCGAGGGCGATGCGATCGTCTACCTGAACCCCGCGCTCATCGACACGACGCTGCCTCGCTCGACGCCGCAAGTGCTCGTCATCACGATCACGGGCGACGAGGACCACTGGCCTGGGCTTGCTGCGAGGATCGATCGAGAAATCGACTGGACCGCGCTCGCCAGGGTCCTGCACTGACGCCCGGGCTAGTCGCCAGCCGCGCTGAGGAAATCCACAATCGCCCGTACCAACTCGGGCCCGTTCGTGAGGGACTCGTCGTTGTGATCCGCGGCGCGAATCGTCACGAGCTTCTTGGGATGTGGCGCGGCCTCGAAAAGGGTCGCGCTTTCGGCCGCGGGCACCGTGCGGTCGTCCTCGCCGGCAACGACGAGCAACGGCGAGGTGATCCGTGTGATGCGCTCGAGTGACGGGTAACGGTCGCGCAGCAGCCAATCCACCGGGAGAAACGGGTAGTGAATGCGCCCGATCTCTGCGAGCGACGTGAAGGGCGACCGAAGTATGAGTGCGGCTGGCGGGTACTCGAGCGCGAGCCGGATCGCGACCGCGGCGCCGAGCGACTCGCCAAAGAAGACCACACGCGTCGGGTCGACGTCTGCGCGCCGGCCGACGTACACGAGCGCGGCACGCGCGTCGCGCGCCAGGCCTTCTTCCGACGGCAGGCCAGGATTGCCGCCGT
Source organism: uncultured Acidobacteriota bacterium (assembly GCA_963704575.1). Classification (GTDB taxonomy): domain Bacteria; phylum Acidobacteriota; class Vicinamibacteria; order Vicinamibacterales; family SCN-69-37; genus DATEGZ01. Next base: position 771,106 of record OY969918.1, read on the forward strand.
ACCCGCGATAGTCGACGAGCAACACGCCGAGACCGCGTGCCGAAAGCTGCGCAGCCAACTCAGCGCGGTGGCCGCGGTGTCCCGCGTTGCCGTTGAAGACGACGACGGTATGCCCGGTGACTGCGCCAGAAGGCGGCACGAACCAGGCCTCGAGCGTGAGGCCGTCGGCCGTGTCGAATGTCGCGACCTCCGCGGACGGCAGCCCTGCTGCGGCGGGCGACGGCACGTCGCTGCGCGGAAAATAGATGAGCGCGCGCTGACTGACCCAGAGCGTCACGATCGCGAGCGCGACGACGATCAGAACGTCCGTGATCATGCCGGAGCCCGGGTGAGCTCGGCAGACATTATCGGCCGAGGCGTGCCGGCGCGGTTCAGCGACCGGGCGTCTCGCGCGGTACGATCGTCATCTGCCGCTTCTCGATTCCGCGCAGGACCGTCAGCGGCATCGGCGCGCCGATGCGTTCCTCGGTGAGCAGCCGATGCAGGTCGTCTACGCCCGACACCGCGTCGGAGGCGAGGGCGACGATGATGTCATTTTCGCGGAGACCGGCGATCGAGGCCGGACTGTCGGCTTCGATCGAGGCGACGAGAATCCCGGACGACACCGCCAGCCCATGATGGCGCGCTAGCCGGCGCGACACCGGCACCTTCTGGCCGCCGACGCCGATGTAGCTGCGGCGGATGCGGCCGTCGCGCAAGAGACGGCTGACGACGAATCGCACCGTGTTGCTCGCAATCGCGAAGCACAGGCCCTGCGCGGGCAGGATCACCGCCGTGTTGACGCCGATCACGTCGCCGCGTGACGTCACGAGCGGGCCGCCGGAGTTGCCGGGGTTGAGCGCCGCGTCCGTCTGGATGATGTCGTCCATCAACCGGCCGGATCGCGATCGCAGCGAGCGGCCGAGCGCGCTGACGACGCCGGCGGTGACCGTGGCGTCGAAGCCATACGGGTTGCCGATCGCGATCGCCATCTGACCGACGCGAATCGCGCTCGAGTCGCCGAGGCTTGCGAAGGGCAGGTGACCGGCGTCCGGGCGGGCATCGATGCGCAGGATCGCGAGGTCCGTGTCGGGATCGTCGCCGATGAGATCGCCGCGGGTCGCGTAGCCGTCCGGCAGCGTCACCGTGACAGCGCGGGCTCCGTGCACGACATGACTGTTCGTGATGACGAGGCCGTCGGGTGTGAAGACGAAGCCGGAGCCGGATCCGCCGGCGCGCTCGTCGCGTGGCGAGGGTGCGGAGTCGGACTCGCGGGCCGGACCCGGCGTCGAGATCGCCACGACCGCGGGACCGACCCGGTCGACCGCTTCAACGACGGCCTGTGAGTACGCGTCGAGCAGACGCAGATCATCGAGATCAGGTGCGGGCCGGGTCATGACTTCAGCCTAAGCCTCCGGTGGAGGAGGCGCCCCGCCCAAACGGGGAGGTTGCACAGCTTTGCAATGTAGAGTAGTGTGCTACAAGGAGCTGCAATGGACAACGTCGCCCAACTGATCGCCCTCGTTCGTCGCTCGCAGATGGTTCGCCTGTTGTCGGTGGGATTTCTCGCGCTGCTACTCGGGATCCCGATCGTGATGATCGACCAGCTCGTGGGCGAACGGCAACAGCGGCGCGACCAGGCGATCGGCGACGTCTCGTCGAAGTGGGGGAGCGCGCAAACGATCACCGGTCCGGTGCTTCTGGTACCGATCACTGTGCACCTGGTGGAGACGACCAACGGCCAGTCCATCACGCGTGACGAGACCAGGCACGTCGTCATTCTTCCGTCGCGACTGCATATCCGCGGCACGCTCGACGCAACGGAGCTCGCGCGCGGCATCTTCATCGTTCCCGTCTACAAGCTCGCGCTCTCCCTCGACGGCGAGTTCGCGCAGGTGCGCGCGAGCGATCTGAGCATCGCCGCTCGGGATATCGCGTGGGATCGGGCGACCCTCGTCATCGGCATCTCGGAAGTTCGGGCGATCGAGGCGCAGGTGGCCGTCGAGTGGAACGGAACGCCGGTCGCGTTTCTTCCGGGCGCCGGCGGCCGCGATGAGTTTCCGACGGGCATTCACGCCCCCGTCAGGATCGACGACACGACCGCGCAGTACGCGTTCTCGATGCCGATCGCGCTCAACGGCAGCCTCGCCGCGTACTTCGTGCCGACGGCCGCCGACACGAAGGTCGAGGTGACGTCGAATTTCCGGCATCCCAACTTTCAGGGCAACTGGCTGCCGACCACACGGACGGTGAGCGATGCCGGCTTCAGCGCGGGCTGGGCCGTGCCGTTCCTCGGCCGGAACTACCCGCAGACGTGGGTCTCGCCGCTGTCAGGCATGCGCGACGTGATCGCGGCGTCGCGCTTCGGCGTGGAGCTCGCCAATCCGGTGGATCCGTACCGCATGGCCGATCGCAGCGTGAAGTACGCGCTGCTGTTCATCCTGCTCACGTTCACGTCGGTCTGGCTCGTCGAGGTCCTCGCCGGCGTGCGCGTGCATCCGATCCAGTACCTGCTGCTCGGGACGAGCCTGTGTGTCTTCTATCTGCTGGAATTGTCGCTCTCGGAGCACACGGCCTTCATCCTCGCCTATGCGGTGGCGGCGCTGGCGGTCGTGGCAATGGCGACGGGATACAGCCTGGCGGTGCTTCGGCGCGCGCGTCGCGCGCTCGTCGTCGGCGCGGGAGTCGCCGGCTTGTACGGCTACCTCTACGTCGTGCTGACGAATGAGGACTTCGCGCTGCTCATCGGGGCCATCGGGTTGTTCGTCACCCTCGGCGTCATCATGCTGGTGACGAGGCGCGTGGACTGGTATGGCGCGGGCGCCGCGGTCAGCGAGACGCACACGTCATCGACGGCCTAGCCGATGATCTTGCCGTCGATGTCGACGTGCACGATCGGCGCGATGTTGGTCGCTTTGAGCGGGGCCTCGATGCTCGCCTTGTCGCCAACAATCACGATGGCCAGGTGATCGAGATCGATGTACTGCTTGGCGACCCGCAGCACGTCGGCTTTGGTGATCGCCGCGATCTTCTGCGTGTACTGCTGGTAGTAGTCGTCGGGCAGGCCCTGTGTCCAAAGCGAGGTAATCGCACCGTTGATGCCCTGCACCGATGCGAACGCGCCCGGCAGCCGCTGAATCAGCGAGTCCTTCGCGGTCGACAACTCTTCGTCGGTCACCGGCCGCGCGCCTGCGATTCCCTTGAGCTCCTTCATGAACTCGACGAGCGCCAGGTCGGATTTCGCGGAGACGATGTCGCCGCCCGCGCGGAACGGGCCAGGGCCCTTGCCGTACGCGAAACCCGAGGTCACGCCGTAGCTGTAGCCCTTCTCCTCGCGGATGTTCGCATTCAGGCGCGACTGGAACATGCCGCCGAGAATCGTGTTCATCACGCTCAACGCGTAGAAGTCCGGTGTTGACCTTGTGGGGCCGGGATTGCCGATGGCGAATGTCGATTGCGCGGCGCCCGGTTTGTCGACGAGAAAAATGGTCGTCGTCCTGGGTGCGGGCGTCGCCGGATAGGTGAAGGCGGGCTTAGCGCCGCCCTTCTGCCACGCGACAAGCGCCTTGTCGATGGTCGACTTCACCGTCGCCGCGTTGACGTCGCCGACGACGGTCACGAGCGCGCGACCAGGTTCGAAATACGCCTTCTCGAACGCGACGACGTCGTCACGCGCGATCGACTTGTACGAATCTTCGGTGGAGAACTGCCCGTACGGATGCGCAGTGCCGTACAGCAGGCGCGGATAGACGCGTCCGGCGATCGAGGCAGGTTGCGCCTTCGCCTGCGTCAGCGCCACGAGCCGCTGGCCGCGCAGCCGCTCGAGCGCCTCGGTCGGGAAGGTCGAGTTGACGAGCATGTCCGCGAGGATGTCAAGCGTCGGCGCGAATTTGGACGAGGTCGACAGAAATCCGATCGATCCGCTCTCGCCGCCGATCCCGACCGTCACGTTCGTGCCGAGCAGTTGCAGCGCGTTCGACAGCGCCTCGCCATCGCGCGTGTTCGTGCCTTCGCTCATCATCGAGGCGGTGAGGCCGGCGAGGCCCTGCTTGCCGGCCGGTTCGAACTGATTCGATCCGCCAATCAACGTGATGGTGAACGAGACGAGCGGAAGATCGTGCTTCTCCGAAACGACGAGATCCGCGCCGCTCGCGAGCGACGCTTTTGTCCAGGCCGGGACGTGCAGTATGGGCGGCGGTCCGGCCGGCGGCGTCTTCGTCCGATCGAGGGCCTGTTGCGCGCGCGTAGAGGCGAGTGGCCCGGCGAGCGCGATCGTCGCCGCCAGTCCGACGGCGCCGGCCGAGCGAAGGACTGCAGCGTGGCGCGGCGTCACTCTCCACCTCCGACTTTCTTGCTCAACTCAGGTTTCGACGCCTGATCCGTTTTGCCCACCGGCACGATGCTGAGAATCACGCGCCCGCCGGTGAGGTACTTGTTCGCTACGCGTTTGACGTCGGCGGGCGTCACGGCTAGATAGCGCTGATATTCCTTCTGGAAGTATCCGGGATCGTCGTGGAATCCGGCACCGTCGGCGAGCGTGAACGACTTGCCGAGGTTCGACTGCAGATTGCTCACGAAGCTCAGCTCGAGTCCCGCCGTGGCGCGCTGAATTTCCTCGGCCGTCGGCCCGTCGGCCTTGAGCTTGCCGAGGATCGCGTCGGCTGCGGCCTCGAGATCCGTCAGGCTGTGTCCCGGCCGCGGCGTGATGATGACGCCAAAATCGCCGACGTCTTCGTTCGTGTTCTGGAACGCGTTGACGTTCGCGGCGGCCTGCTGGTCGTACACGAGCGCCTTGGTCAAACGCGCGGTTCGCGGGCCCGTGAGGATGGCGCTGAGCACATCGAGCGCGTAGTGGTCGTCGTTCTTCTCGCCAACACTCGGCCACTGGACGTAAAGGCGCGGCACCTGGACGTGATCTTCGAAGACGAGGCGCGTCTCCTTGTCGAGCGTCACCGGCGACACGTTCGGCCGTGTCACCGGCCGACCACGCGGGATGTCGCCGAAGTACTTCGTCACCCACGTCTTCGCCTGCGCTGGATCGAAGTCGCCGACGACGGTGAGGACTGCATTGTTCGGGGCGTAATACAGTCGAAAGAAGCCCTTCACGTCGTCTTCGGAGGCGGCCGAGAGATCGGTCATGCTGCCGATCACATCCCACGAGTACGGGTGGGACGGCGGGTAGGTGGCCTGCGCGAGGATTTCCTCCGCGCGGCCGTAGGGCTGATTGTCCATGCTCTGCCGGCGTTCGTTCTTGACGATGTCGCGCTGTGCGTTGATCTTGGCGAGGTCGAGCGAATCGAGCAGGAAGCCCATGCGATCGGACTCGAGCCAGAGCTGGTCTTCGAGGTAATTCGACGGCACGGTCTCGTAATACGTCGTGCGATCGTTCGACGTCGTGCCGTTGTTCGAGCCGCCGACGCCCTCGGTCAGCTTGTCGTGAATGCCGTACGGCACGTGGCCCGATCCGGTGAACATGACGTGCTCGAACAGGTGCGCGAAGCCCGTGCGGCCGACGACTTCGTTCTTGGACCCAACGTGATACCAGATATCGACGGCGACGGTCGGCGTCGCGTGATCGGGCGCCAGAATCACGGTGAGGCCGTTCGGGAGCGCGTAGCTCTCGTAGGGAATCTTGATGGCACTCGCGCCAGGGGCCTGGGCCATGCGCGCCGGGCTCGGCTGGACCGCCGCCGTGCATGCGACAAGGGCGAACGCCACGCGCAGTGTGTGTTGTCTGAGGCTGGCCACAGATCTTCCTTTCTGCAGGCGTTCTGCAGTGTTGGCCTCAGTATACCGGCAGCAGATTCTGATCGGCTCCTTACCTGCGCGCGAATGCAGCCGCAACCAAACCTACACGACGGGCCGTTTCGTTCCGTACCTCGTCGCTTCCTCGAACGCGTGCGCCATTTGCAGCACGCTCCAATCACCGCGATGGCGTCCCACGATTTGTAGCCCGACAGGGAGTCCGCTCGCGCTGAACCCGGCCGGCACCGAAATCGCCGGGCTCGACATGAACGTCACATACCAGCACGAGCGCATCCAATCGATGTAGGTCGGCATTGCGACGCCGGCGATCGACGTCGGATACTCCGTCGAGCTGTCGAACGGCTCGACCTGCGTCACCGGTAACACGAAATACTCGTACTTGTGAAAGAACTCCGCCGTATCGTGGTACATCTTCGCCTGACGCGCCGCCGCGTGTGCGACGTCGGCGCTGGTGTTCCGCTCCGCTTCGGCGATCTCCCATTTCACCGTGGCCTTCACGAGATCGGGATGTTCGCGCGCGAGCGCGGCGTAGCTCGAGTGGTAGGAGAGGTGTCGAAGGATCGAAAACGCGTCGCCGACTCCGGTAAAGTCCGGCTCGGCTTCCTCGACCACGCAGCCGAGCCGCTCGAAGACCCTCCGACTCGCGCTCACGATGCGCGTGATCTCCGGTTCGAATGGCACTCCGCCGAGATTCTTGAACCACGCCAAGCGCACACCCTTGAAAGAACGGCCGAGCGCGGCGCGGAACTGCGCCGGATCCTCGTCGATCGCGAGCGGATCGTTCGGGTGCGCGCCGGCGATCGCGCTGAGAAAGAGAGCGACGTCGGCGACGGTGCGCGCCATCGGTCCGCCCGTGGAGAGCGGCGACCACGTGCCGTCCTCGTGCGGCACTCGCCCCGGCGACGGGCGAAAGCCGACGACGTTGTTCCACGCCGCCGGGTTGCGGAGTGAACCGCCGGTGTCGCTTCCGTCGGCGATCGGCACCATGCCGGTCGTGAGCGAGGCCGCGGCACCGCCGCTGCTGCCGCCAACGGTCTTCACGAGGTTGTACGGGTTGTGCGTCGCGCCGAAGACGGGATTGAAGGTGTTCGATCCGGCACCGAACTCCGGCGTGTTCGTCTTGCCGAGCGTGATCGCGCCCGCGGCGCGGATGCGCGTGACCATCTCCGCGTCCTTCGTCGGAACGTTGTCCTTATAAAAGGGTGAGCCGAAGGTCGTGCGAATCCCGGCCGTGGGCACGAGGTCCTTGTGCGCGACGGGAAGTCCGTGGAGTGGACCGAGTCGCCCGCCGTGCGCCTGTTGCTCATCCGCCTTCGCCGCGTCGGCCATCGCGCGGTCGGCGACGAGCGTCACGATCGCGTTGATTGTCGGGTTCACCCGCTCGATACGCGCGAGATGCGCGGACATGACGTCGCGCACCGAGACCTGCTTCTTGCGAATGCGCTGCGCCAGCTCGATCGCCGTGAGGGTGCACAGCTCGTCGCTGGGCGAATTCGAGGTCATCGGCGACGAATCGGTTGTTCCAGGCCGAATCGGCATTGGCGTTTCAACCGAGAAACCAGGCAGCACGCGGCTCACCGCGGCGGCGCCGAGGAGTTGGCCGAACGCGCGCCGATCGATGGGTGAGCTCATCGGCGCCAGACCGATGTCGAACTACTTGCCCTTGCCCTTGCCTTTGACGGGCGGCGCCGGCGGCGGAGGCATGGGCATCGGGAGGGTGGAGTTGTCGATGTCGCGTGAGACCCTCCAGGATCCATCGACGCCCTTCTCCAACAGCACTAGATAACGGCCTTCGTCGTTCATCGGCGCGCCGCCGGCCTTGGGCGTCATCGTTATCTTGAACGTGCCGCGATCGAAGCCGAAGGAACCCATGGTTTTGGTCTCCTCGGGCGTCAATTCGATCTTCGCAGTCATCTGCTCGAACGTCGCCTTGTTGGAGGCGACGATGGCGGCCGTTCCGGTGTCGCTCGGGCGATGGTTGCCCTGAGCGACCGCGTCCGCGGTATACAACTTGCCGATGGCGTCGGCGTCGGCCGCGTTGAAAGCTGCCACGAACGACGAGCGCAACGCGTTGATGGCGGTCAGGTCGCCCGGGGCGTTCATCTCAGGCGCCGCAGGCGCGCACGCGACGAGCGACAGGGCTCCGGCCAGAGCCAGGAATCGGGAAACGTGTCGAGTTCTCACAAGCACCCTCCTCAGGACTGAGCGCGCGCATGGTAGCACGGGCCGTTGAAGGGATGAACGGCGTCATGCGGGCCGGCCCTAAATCGCACTAACGCCTGCGTGACGGCGGCTGCAGCAGGTCGCCGAGCAACGGCACGCCACCGCACTGGGAGGGCGCCGACTGGTCGAGCTTCGACATCAACTCTTCCTGTTGCTGCTTGAGCCGTTGGGCCGTGTCGCTGTTCGCGATCTGGCTGGCCAGTGCTTTTGCGACGGCCGCCGTCATCTGCTGAATGGCCGCTTCGTCCTCGTCGCTGGACGCGACCATGAGGAAGCGCACACCGCCCATCTCGTCGGTCGACTGGAATCCCCACTGCACGCGACGAGGTGGACGACACGGGTTGGTCGGATTGTCCGCCGAGTTGTCGTACACGATGCTCACGTCGACCTTCGTGCCTTTCGGCAAGTTCACTGGCTCGCGGTAGAAGTAGCGATCCTGCCAGTTGAAGTTCCAGTCAGGAATCCACAGGAGCGTCTGCGCGGTCTTGTCGGGAAACGTCGCGACCGCCTTGATCTCCTTGCCGAGATAGTGCGCGTGCGCCGTGACCGCGTACGCGCGCATGTTCGCAAAGACATTGAACGTGCCCTTCAGCTCGTAGCGCTTCTCACCGGCCGGGATATCGATGCCGGCCAGGAAGCCGAACAATCCGGGCGCGCCCATCTCGCGGAACTTACGCACGGGCGGCGTCGAAGTGAAATGGACGCCGATCTTCGATCGCTCATGTTCCGCCTTACCCGTCGGATGCAGGTGAAGCTGCAGGACGAAGTCGGAGCCCTTACCGAGTGGCCACGCGAGGCCGTCCGGCAGGAAGCGCGGCGTCGCGCCCACGGCCCAGCCGCCAAGGTCGCCCGACGGTGCAAAGCTCGGCACAAAGGCGACTGGCATCATGCCGTTGAATCCCGGCCGGCCGTCTTTGGAGAGCGCCGCCGTCGAGCCGCCGCGCACGTACGAAAAGAGGGCGTGATGGACGACGCGTCTGGTGCCCGGACGAAATTCGATCGCGCGCACCCACTTGTCCTCCGCGAGCCCGGTCGGAATCGCGAAGTTCCGGTAGATGTCCGGACCATCGGCCGGCACGTCGAAGGCGTCCGGCATCTCGAGGACGAGGTCAGGCGTGCCCAGCTGCCATCCATCGGTGAATTGGGGCAGCGCCGGGAGCTTCGTGAGATCACCTGTTGGCATCCCGAGGCGGACCCACTCGGCAATCGAGTTGATCTGCTCGTCGGTGAGCCGCCGCTCGCCGATGAAGTCGCCGTAGCCGTGGGCCGCGCGCCACGGCGGCATCAGGCGCGAGGCCGTCACCGCGGCAATCGTCTTCGCCCGCTTCGCGACGTCGTCGTACGACATCAATGGGAACGGCGCGGCCTCGCCTGGCCGATGGCACGTCACGCAGTTGTCGAAGACAATCGGGGCGATCGTCTCGCTGAAGGTCACCGTCGGCGCGGGCGTAGTCGGCCAGGCCGCCCGTCCGGCGAACACGAGCGAGAGCAGGGCGAGCGCGGGAACGATGCGCGTCATGACGCGACTCCTCCTCGATGAAGGCCTGGCCTGTTGTCGATAGTCGAGGCGTGTGTATTGTCGATAATCGAGGTATCATTGTCAACGCTCTGCGCCCATGCCGAAGCCCGCCGACCTCCTGCAAGGCACGCTCGACCTGCTCATTCTCAAGACACTCACGCGCGAGCCGCTACACGGCTGGGGCATCTCGAAGCGCATTCAGGAACTGTCGGACGATGAGCTGTCCGTGCAACAGGGATCGCTCTATCCGGCAGTCCACCGGCTCGAACAGCAGGGCTGGATCGTGGCGGAGTGGAAGGACACGGATCTCGGGCGGCCGGCGAAGTTCTACCGGCTCACACGCGATGGCCGGCAACAGTTGGAGCGGGAACTCGAGACGTGGAAGCGCTTGTCGTCAGCCGTCGGTCTCTTGCTGAAACGGGCGTAGCGAGTCGGCCGTGAGCATCGGTCGATTTCTGCGCATCGTGCGGCATCGGATCGCTTCGATGTGGCGGCCCGTCGAGCTCGACCGCGACGTCTCGCAGGAGCTGGCGTTCCATCTCGAGGCGCTCGTCCGGGAAGGCATCGCCGGCGGCCTGTCGGCCGATGAGGCGCGACGGGCGGCGCGCCGCAAGCTCGGCAACACGGCCGTGCTCGAGGAGGAGTGTCGCGACCAGCGTCACGTCCGCTGGTGGCACGACTTTCAGCAGGATCTCGTGTACGGCTGGCGCGTGCTGCGACGCCAACCCGCGTTCACGGCGGCCGCGATCGCCTCGCTCGCGCTGGGCATCGGGTTCAACGCGGCACTGGTGGGCGTCATCGACGCGGTGCTCGTGCGCCGGCTGCCTTTTCCCGAGGCCGACCGACTTGTCAGCATCCGGACCGCACGGGCCGATCATCCCGACCAGTTGAGTGGCGTTTCGCTCGATGACTATCTCGACTGGTCCGAGCGGCAGCGATCGTTTCAGTCGCTCGGGCTCTCCATGCCGTGGCCGGCTGACCTTGGCCAGGACGCCAACGGCACGCCCGCCGAGCGCCTGCTGGGGCAGACGGTGACGCCGGCAACGTTCCAAACGCTCGGCGCTCAGGCCGCGCTCGGCCGAACGTTCACACCTGATGAAGGGAAGCTTGGCGATGCGTCTCGCGTCGTCATCATCAGCGACGGGCTCTGGCGGCGACGCTTTGGGGGCGATCCTGAAATCGTCGGCAAGTCGATCCTTCTCGACCAGCTGAATCGCTCGGTCGTCGGCGTCATGCCGGCCGCGTTTCAGTACCGCGATGCCCGCGCCGATTTCTGGCTGCCGCTCATTGTCAATCGGCGGTCCGGGCAGAATCCGTCGCGGCTCTTTGGTATTGTCGGCCGGCTCAAGCCTGGCGTGACGATCGACGACGCCCGCACGGAATTCCGGGCGCTTGATGCCGCGCTCGCCGTTGAAGCGCCCGAGCGCCACGGCGGGTGGACCTCGCAGCTCTTGCCTCTGCGCGAGGCGATGTACGGCTGGACGCTGAAGCCGGTGTTCACGCTGCAGGTGGCGGTCGCGCTGCTGCTCGTCCTCGCGTGTGTGAACATCGCGGCGCTGCTCTTGATTCGCGGAATGGCGCGAGCGCCGGAAATCCGGTTGCGGCTCGCGCTCGGCGCGGGGCCCGGCCGAATTGCACGGCAGTTGCTGGCCGAAGGGCTCTTGCTCTCGGCGGCCGGCGGCGCGGCAGGCGTGTTCGTCGCGTGGCTCGGCTTGCGGGCGACCGTGGCCGCGATGACCCCGCCGCTCGGACAAGCGCGCGTGCCCGATCTCGTTCTGGACCTTCGTGTGCTTGGGGCCGCGCTGCTCTTGACGGTCGCGAGTGTGCTGGCGTTTGCGCTGTTCCCCGCGCTCAGAACCGCCCGGTTCGCCACGCGAGCGAATCGGGACGCTCCGCTCGCGGGGCATCAGCACGCTCGCGCGACCGCTTGGCTCGTGACGTCGGAGCTGGCGCTCGCCGTCATTCTGCTCGTCGGGGCGGGGCTGCTCACGAAGAGCTTCGTGCTCGTCGCCCGTCGCGACCTGGGCTTCGACCCGTCGGGGCTCGTGACGTTCGACTATCGCGCGCCGGGCTGGCTGCCGCGGCAGATCGGCGAGTATCAGGGTTTTCAGTATTTCGAGATCAATCCGGGGCCCGGCCGCACGCTCGAGCGCATCTTCGATCGTTTGCAGCAGGTGCCCGGCGTCGAGGCCGTTGCGGGCAGCGCGCATCCGGTGCTCGACAGCGCGACGACCGCGATCGTGCCGGCGCTTTCGACCGATCGTTTTGATGTCGGGTACGAAATCGTGACGCCGGGGTTTTTCACCACGCTTCGTTCGACGCGGTTGCGCGGCCGAGACCTCACCGCAGATGATCGCGCGACGACGCCCTGGGTGGCGGTCGTCAACGAGTCGGCGGCGCGGCTGATCTGGCCGCACCAGGACGCGATCGGCCGGCGGCTGCTCGTCGACATCGTGCCCGAGGAGCGGCCGCGTGAGATCATCGGCGTTGCGGCGGATATTCCTGTCCAGCGGACGCAGGAGGGCGCGCAGCCGATGGTCTACACGTCGTTCCTGCAGCAGCCGTCGCGTTTCCGATCGCCGTGGTCGTTGATGCTCGGTCAGATGAATTTCGTCGTACGCCATGCGGGCGTGCCGCTCGACGTCGTGCCCGCGGTGAGGCGCGCAGTCGCCGAGATCGAGCCAATGCGGCCGATCGGCACGCCGACGGCCGTCAGCGATCTCACGCCGATACTTCGGGATCGGCAGTCCTACGCGCTCGCGATGGGCGTCTTTGCCGGTGTGGCCGTGCTGCTGGCGGCGATGGGCGTCTACGGCGTCATGGCGCGTGCGGTAACCGAACGCACGCGCGAGATCGGCATCCGTCGCGCGCTCGGCGCCGGATCGACGGACGTCATCGCGCTGCTCGGCCGTCGAATGTCGTGGCTCCTCACGGTCGGCGTCGGCGCAGGTCTCGCAATGGCGCTCACCCTGACGCGCCTCATCGCGTCACAGCTCTGGGGGGTCTCGCCGGGCGACCCCTGGACCTACGCGGGCGCGATTATCGTGCTCATGGCCGCCGCGTTCGCGGCCGGCATCATGCCGGCGAGACGAGCGCTGACGGTCGATCCGAACACGGCGCTGCGGAGCGAATAAAAATCAAGAGGTCGAGAGGTCGGCCCGCCTTCGCTGAACGCGCGCTCGGGCGCAGCTTCGGCGGGCCAAGGCGTGTAAGGGGTCCGGGGACGAGGTCCCCAATCAAGAGCGAACGAGCGGCAGCGAGTGAGCCACGCGAACGGAGCGGGGAGGAAGGGGCCCCGCGAGTGAGTGTGTAAGGGGTCCGGGGACGAAGTCCCCAATCAAGAGCGAACGAGCGGCAGCGAGTGAGCCACGCGAACGGAGCGGGGAGGAAGGGGCCCCGCGAGTGAGCGTGTAAGGGGTCCGGGGACGAAGTCCCCGGATCAAGAATTGGAGCGGGAAACGGGATTCGAACCCGCGACTTCGACCTTGGCAAGGTCGCACTCTACCACTGAGTTATTCCCGCCCCTGCCAGACATAACAGTGTACACAAACGACGCCGGAGCGAGCAACTGGCCGCCGGGTGGCGAGTAGCGAACGACGCCACCCGCCACCCGGACGTGCGTCGTTACTTCTTCGCGGGCGGCGCGGCGACGGTTTCCTGGTGGAATACGGCCATCCACTTGCCGGCGCGCTTGGTCCAGACCGTCGACGAGTAGGTCGGGCTCGGCACCGGCTGTCCCATCGTCGTGCCTGATCCGGTCCACGTGTAGCTCACGACGACTGTGTTGGCGTCCACCCACAGGAACTTGAAGTCGGACGTCTTCTGCGTCGTGATCTTCATGTCCATCGTCGGGAACTGTTTGAAGATTTCCGAGACCGGCATCGCGCCCGTCATGTCGACGCCGAGGGCGTCGTCGGCGATCAGGGTCTTCAGCGTGGCGATGTCCTTTTTGGGAAACAGATCGAGGATTCTGTTCTCGTTTGCCATGACGGCTTTTTCGTCGGCGGCGTGGCTCGACATCGCGGGCTGCGATACCGCCGGTTTGGCCATCGTCTGGGCGCGGACGGACGCGGGCGATGCGGTTGGCGAGAGCGTGGTCAAGACGGCGACGACGGTGACGACGTGCTTCATCGTGGGCTCCTTGTGAAATCGCGCCGCATCAGCCGGCGGCGACCGTTGGGCAGTAGGATGCCACGGCTGACGGAGGTGTGCCGGCTGTGTGGTGGTATAGACTGAGGGGCCGGAGTGGTGGTCCGGGCCGCTTCCAGTGGTTGATTGGCCCACCACGCCGGGTCCCCGGAACGGCGCCGTCGCCAAGCGGTAAGGCAGAGGTCTGCAAAACCTCCATCCCCGGTTCAATTCCGGGCGGCGCCTCCAATCTTTTTCCCAGAATCCAAGAACGTCGGTGGCGCGTTCCGTCGAGGCTGCGATCCAGACGGCGCACTCTTCGCGGCGATCGGCCTGAAGGCCCTTCCAGAGGTTCCTACTTTCGGCAGCCGACGCGCTCGACCTTGTCCTTCGCTTTTCCGGCTTCGACCGTCTGCCATTGCATGTTCGAGGGCGCGTCGGCCCCTCCACACGCGAGCGGCACGATGTGATCCACGACGTAGCCGGGCCGGCCCTTTGGGTAGCCACTCTGCTTCCAGAAGTCGTGTTTTGCAGCTTCGCTCCGGACCCTTGGCGTAGTAACGGCCTTGGTCGCACTGTGCGAGGCGCTCGACTTGGCACTCGTGCTCTTGCTCGCCGGATGCGTCGTGCTGGTTTGGGCGGCCGCCTTGGGCTTGCCCGACTTGATCGTGGTCTGATGGGTCTGTCCAGATGTGCCCGACTTGTGAGCTTGGGCGTCAGCAGGCGCGGTGCTTCCCAAGAGGGCGGTCAAGAGCGCGGCGACAGCCAACGAGGGGAGCGAGCGTCTCATAGTCAGATCTCCAAACGGCCACACGGGTTGCCGCGCGACGTGTGCGCACGTATTGTCGCTTCGTAGCGGTTCCTGAAATGCAGGTCCCCTTGCCTCCTAATGCGCAAAGGCCGGCAGATCCAGCTCACAGCCCTGTGGCGTGCGCTAGATCGGGCCGCTGGTTGTAGAAGACCTTGACGATCAACGCAACGACGCGAGGTCGTCAGAGCAGAGGGTTCCCGACGCGCACTTCTGCGCGCCGGGCGTTGCGCGTCGAGAACGCTATTCGACCTTCAACACGAGTTCCCACGTCCCGTTGACCACGATCTTGTCGCGCGCGGCCAGGTAGACGAACTCGAGGCCAATCACTGCCTTCTCCGGCGGCGGATACCAGAACGCCGCCGTCGGATATCCATTCGTGTTCATCCAGTTGATGGCGCCGTCCGGATCGAATCCGCGATCGAGCAGGTCGAAGAGCCGCAGCATCTCGAGCGTCGGGCTCAGGAAGAATGTATTGGTCGGCACATGGTGGAGGGTCTGCACCTGCCAGTTGTCGCCCATCGTCGCGTGCCCGAGTGCGCCTGGCGGCTGGTTGGCCGGCCAGAGCGGTTGCCCGAGCTGGGCGGCCACGAGCTCGGCCTGAGAGGGGGCCCGAGCGGTGATGCTCTGGACCGGGCTGGCCGCGCTGCTGACCGAACTGGCAGTATCGATGGCGACCGCCCTCCAGAAGAGCGGGGTGTTGATCGGCAGATCGCTCGTTGGAATGAAACCGGTTTCGTTGATGCCTTCGGGCTGGGTGGCCGTCGCCACGATCGACGTGAACGCGATGTCAGTGGCGACATCGAACTTGTAGTTGATCGCTCCGGCGTTTGCCGGGTGGGCGACATTCGTCACCCGGAACGCCGGACGCACGGTCACCGTGGTGCCCGAGAGCGGCGCAATAGGCACCGGCGCGTTGATCACGACGGGAGCGCCGAGAGTGAACGTGGATGTCGATCCGAACGGCCCGGGCGTGCCGCTCGAATTGGCTCGCGCATGCCAGAAGTAGTCCTTTGATCCTGCGAGGGCATCGAGCTTCACGCTCGTCTGCCCGCTGCCTTCCGCGACTCCGTCCTTCGTTTGCACCTTGTTCGCAAACCCGCCGTCGGTGGCGACTTCAAAGGTGTAGGTGACGGCACCGCCGTTCGTGACGGTCGCGTTCTGCACCGTGAGCGTCACGGGCTGGTTCGCGAACGCGACTTGGCTGCCAGTTGAAGGTTGCTGGGGCAGAGGTCCGGTCAGGGAGACCGAAGGCTGGGTCGGGCTCTTGCTGCAGCCTGCCATGCTGCTCACGAGCACCAGCCCGACCAGAATCACACGCGCTCGACCACTCATCAACCCTCCCGGCGGCGTCAGCCGCAGAACTAGCCCAGCAATTATGGGGCAGCTTGACCGGTGAATCCACTTTCCGCGGTGACCCGCTTTCCGCGCGCGGTTAGGCGGATACTACGCGTGTGAAGCCTCCGAACCTCTGGCCGGTTGAAGCCCGCGCGTGAACAGGACCCTGCGCGCGGACGTCCTCGCCGGTCTGACGACGGCGGCCGTGGTGATTCCGAAGTCGATGGCCTTTGCCGCCGTCGCCGGGCTGCCGCTCGAAGTCGGCCTGTATACCTCGCTCATTCCGTTGATCGTCTACGCCGCGACCGGCACGTCACGGGCGCTCAGCGTGACGACGACGTCGACAATCGCCATTCTGGCGGCGGACGCCCTGGCCAAGGCCGCGCCTGGCGCCGACGCCGCGCACCTCGAGATCGCCGCCTCGTCGCTCACGCTGATGGTTGGCGGCGTCCTGCTCGTCGCGGCCGCGCTGCGACTGGGGTTCCTCGCCAATTTCATCTCCGCCCCGGTGCTCGTCGGCTTCAAAGCCGGCATCGCGCTCGTCATCATCGTCGATCAGTTGCCGAAGCTGCTGGGCATTCACATTGCGAAGGGCAACTTCCTGCAGAGCCTCGCGCGCATCGCAGGACACCTTCCCGACACGACGCCGATGACTCTCGCGCTCGCGGTTGGGTTGCTCGTGCTGATCGCCGTGCTCGCGCGATTCCTGCCGAAGTGGCCCGCGCCGCTCGTGGCGGTGGGCGTGGCGATTGCGGTGTCCGCGTTCATCGGGCTCGAACGCTTCGGCGTCGAGCTGGTCGGGCGCATCCGGCCCGGGCTGCCGTCCTTGGATCTCCCCGATGTGACTCTTCTCGCGGCGCTCTGGCAGCCCGCGCTCGGCATCGTACTCATCAGCTTCGTCGAAACGGTCGCCGCGGGTCGCGCCTTCGTCCGTCCGGGCGAGCCGCTGCCGACGTCCAACCGAGAGCTGTTGGCGCTCGGATTCTCGAACATCGCGGGCAGCGCGTTTCACAACATGCCGTCAGGCGGCGGCACGTCGCAGACGGCGGTCAATGTCGCTGCCGGCGCACGCTCGCAGGCCGCGGGCCTGGCCACGGCAGGCGCCGTGCTGGCGACCCTGCTGCTTCTCGCACCTGTCGTCGCACTGATGCCGTTGACAGCGCTGGCGGCCGTCGTCGTCGCGACCACGGCGGGCCTGTTCCGGCCTGCGGACTTCGCGGCGATCTGGCACGTCCGTCAGAGAGAATTCTGGTGGGCCGTCACGGCAACGGCCGGAGTCGTTCTGCTCGGGACGCTCGACGGCATTCTCGTTTCGGTCGCGATCTCGGTGCTCGTCCTCTTCTACCAGGCCAATCGACCGCCGGTTTACCTCCTGGGCCGCCGGCGGGGCACTGACTCGTTCGAACGGTTGACCGACGAGCGTCCAGACATCGAGACTTTCCCAGGCCTCTTGATGCTGCGGACGGAGGGTCGCATTCACTTCGCCAACGCGCACCGCATCGGCGAGCAGATCTGGCCGCTCGTGCACGCCGCCCGGCCGCAAATCGTGGCGCTCGAGATGAGCGCCGTTCCTGATCTCGAGTACACGGCCCTGCAGGGGCTGATCGACGCGCAGACGAAGCTGCGCGACGCCGGTACGACCCTGTGGTTGGTGGCGCTCAATCCGCAGGTGCGTGAAGTCATCGAACGGTCAAAGCTCGGCGACGCCATCGGCGCAGATTGCATCGTCGCGTCGCTTGGGCAAGTCGTCGACGCGCACGCGCGGGCCGCGGAGACGATTCGCTGACGCTATTGCGGTTCGCCGAGGAGCACGAAGCCGGCCCAGAAGGCGGGATCTTCGGGCAGCGTGATATCGCCCGCCGCCGAGTGGACGACCACTTTTCCCGCGCGCAGATCCGCGATGAGCTGCAGCTGCGCGGCGCGCAGCGCGTGCGCTTTGTCGGTGCCCTGGAACCAGTGCCGATAGAACGCGGGCAAGAGCCGGCTCGTCGGCTGATCGGCCACATCCCAGAGACTGACGACGAGCGAGGGCGCGCCGGCGTAGAAGAAGGCGCGCGCGAGTGCGGCGACGCCGTCGCCGCTCGTGATCGCGCCGCCCGATCGGCACGCACTCAACACGACGAGATCGGCGTCGAGCCGCAGGCGATAAATCGCCTCGGCGGTGAGCCGGCCACCCGAAGAGGCGCCGGCGGGCCGGCTGAGCGCGAGGAACGACGCGAGGGGATCGGCGTCCTGCACGATCGCGTGCGTCGCGAAGTGAATGACGGCCTGGCGCGGCACGGCGCCGACCACGCGTGATTCGGTCGCGTCGTCGCTCGAGAGCAACGTCGTACGCGACGCCGGCAGGAGCGCCGCGATCGTCCGGACCTCGGCGCTTGCGCCCGGCAGGCGGGGCAGCGGAGGCTCGCCGGCGATCGCCGGTGGCCGTGAGGGATCGGCCACGAGCAGGACCGGTCCTGACCGCGCGTTCGCGTGCAGGCTGGCGCCCGTGTAGGTCAGGAGTCCTCCGGCCGGTACGGAATGAATCGCGTACCGCTCGATCAGGTAATGCCCCGCGGAGCCGCGCAGCGCACCGAACGGCACGTTGAGCAACGGGCCGTGCGGGACGATCGTCAGGAGCGCGCCAGGTGTCGAGGGCAAGTAGCGTGCGATCGGCTTGATGAGCACGTCGTACAGATCGCTCCACGCGGCCTGCGGTTTCATGACGAGCGTGACGTTCTGTCCGCCGCGTGTCGTGGTCGACGGTCCGTGCGCGGGGGGGGTGTCGAGGAACGCCGAGGTGGCGTGGATCATCGCGTCGAGCTGGTGGCGTTTCACGGGCACGGTCGCGCTGTGCAACGTGCCGTCGGGCGCGAGCGTCCACTCGTCGATTCGATCGTCGCCGACCCAGTAGACGACGAGCGTCGAGTGCAGACGCGCGGCCGCGGCCTTGAGATCCGCGACTGTCGCACTCGTCGTGACGGCCAGATTGGGTGCCGCGTCGATCGTGCCGGTCACCATCAAGGGCATCGCGCTTCGCTTTGCGCCGGCGTCCTGGAGGTTGCGCGAGGCCAGCAGGTCGAGCAGCGCGCGCGATCGCGCGAGTTCCGCCGTTTCAAGCGCCGCGCCAGCCTCGCCGCGCTGCAGGTGCAATTGGATCGCGAGCGAGTAAGCGGACGTCCACTGCCCCTCGAATCCCTGCTTGAGGAAATCCGATGGGGGCAGCCTGGCGTGCAGCCCTTCGACCGCCTGGAGCACGAGTTGCTGATCGTCGAGCGCCGCGGCCTCGTCGCCGAGCGCGTGATGCGCGCGCGCCCGCTGCAGACGTGCGTCGATGCAGTCGACTCCGCTGGGATTGCCGCAGGCGTCGAACGCCCGCTGGGCATCCTCGAGGGCCATCTTCGGGTCGTGCGCGTCGAGATCCATTCGGGCGAGTTGCGAGTACCGCGTCGCCCTGTAGCTGTCGTCGACGTCGGCAATCGCCGCGATCATCATCGCGCGGCCGCGGACGGGATCTCCGAAGTCCGACAGGAAGCTGGCGTAGTTGGCCCGCAGGAAACTCAGGATGGTCCGATCGCCGGCGTCGGTCGCGAGTGCGAGGGCGCGTGCGAAGTATTTCTCCGCGTTCGCGCGATCGTTCAGGCTTTGATACGTGACCGCGACCGCATTCAGGCTCTGAATGAGCGTGCGCGCCAGGCCGAGCTTTTCGTGAATCGCGAGCGCTTTCAGCTGGCACTGCAGCGCCGCCGCGTACCGGCCATTCTGCCTGAAGAGCCGGCCCATGCTGTTGTAGACCGTGCCGAGTTCGTTGTAATCGCTCGACTGGCCGGAACTACCCGACTGTTCGAGCACGGCCGCGGCCTCCTGCAACTTCTCGAGCGCGCCGTCCAGGTCGCTCGCGACGAACAGCAGGTCGCTCCACGAATGGAGGATCCGCCCCTCGAGGTTCGCATCGCCGGCGGCGTGGACCCGATCGCGCAGCGCCGCGAACTGGACCGGCCAGTCGTTGCCGAGTCGGAGCGACGTCTGCAGCTGACCCCAGAGCGCCCAGAGTTGCGCCCGAGCGTTGCCGACTTGCGCGAAGTCCGACGCGGCTTGCGCGTAACGTGCGGACGCTTCCGCGGGAGCGCCGGTCTGCTGGGCAATTACGGCAAGGAGGTTGTTGGCGCGTGCCGTTTGCAACGCGTCGTGAAGCAGCTCGAAGATTTTGAGTGCCTCGCCCGCCTGAGTGCGCGCTTCAGCGTAGCGCGCGCGCTCTTCGGCGACTGCCGCCAAGCCCAGTAGCCCGCGTCCAATCCAGGAATCGTACCTGTGCCCGGCGCGCTGCGTCGAGCAGCGACTGATACCCGGCACTGGCCGCGTCCCAGTCATGCGCCGCGTAGGCGGCGTCCGCAGAGGTCACGAGCGCCTCCAGAGACGCGACGTCAGATTGTGTCTGGGTCTGCTGCGCTTCAGCCCGCGGACGCGCGGTGATATCCATCACGACCGCGACAACCGCGGCGATCACGGCCGCCCGAACGAGCGCACGCCCGAGCACGCCGCCATTCTACCGGACGGCGCGGGGCAGACCGTCAGCTGGTGCGTGACCGGGGGCCGGACCGGCGGCGCGCGATAGAATCGCGAGACGACGCCGACCTCGAAATTCCCGGACGCCGAGATCGACCGGCTGTATCAGCTGCCGCTCGACGAGTTCACCGCCGCGCGCAACGCGCTCGCCAAGCAGCTCGGACCGGCCGGTGCCGCAGTGCGCGCGCTCGAAAAGCCCAACATCGCAGCCTGGGCGGTCAATCAGCTGTACTGGACGCGGCGCCCTGTCCACGACCGCTTGATCGCCGCGGCAGCCGCTCGTCGCGATGCGCACGCCCGACTCCTCAAAGGCCGGGGCGGCGACGTCGCGTCGTCCGAGCAGGTCTACAGCACGGCGCTCCGCGCGTCTCTGACCGAAATCCGCGGGATCCTCAAGGACAAGGGCCACGAACCCTCGCCGACGACGCTCAATGCGGTGACGGACACGCTGCAGGCGATGCCTGCGCCTGGTCCTGCTGGTCGTCTGTCTCAGCCGCTCAGGCTCGTCGGCTTCGAGGCCCTCGCAGGTCTCGTTCCGAAGAGCGCCCTCCGGGGACTGTCCGCGCCGCCCGCCCCTTCGCCGGAGCGCTCGCGGAAGGCGGGATCGCCCGAAGAGGTCGCGGCTGCGGCACGACAGGCTCTTGACGTCCGAAAAAGGGCCGACGCTGCGCGGAAGCGCGAGATCGAAGTCACTCGAGCGGAGTTGACCGCAACCCGTGACGAACATCGAGAGGCAAGAACCGCGCTCGCCGCCTCCGAACGCGAGCTCGCGCGCGCCCGAGCGGTGCGCGATCGCCTTCAGGACCAGCTGCAATTCGCCGTGAAGGCCATCGACGACCGCGCCGCCGTCGTCCGATCGCGGGAGGAAGCCGCCGCTCGCACCGAACGGGAGCAGGCAAGGCTCGAGGCCAAGCTCGAGACCTTGCGCGCTTCGTCGGGTCCGACCGTCAAGTCTTGAGGGGTGCGGCCGTTGTTTTTTGCGGGCGGCGCTCCGGTATGATCGCGCCGTGCCCCGGCATCAACTGCTCCTCGCCGCCGTCCTGACAACGGGTTTCGTCTCGACCGATTTCGCGCAAACTCCCGCCGCCGCGCCGGCGGCAGACGCCCAGATGGCGTCGCTGCTGACGATGTACCGGGCACTCCACGCGGCGCCCGAGCTTTCGCACTACGAGGAGAAAACGTCGGCGCTCTTCGCGCGCGAGCTGCGTGCGGCCGGGTTCACGGTCACCGAACGCGTGGGCAAGTACGCGCACCCGGAGTTTACGAGTTACGGCGTCGTAGGAGTGCTCAAGAACGGCGACGGTCCGGTTGTCATGCTGCGAACAGATCTCGACGCGCTGCCTGTGGCAGAACGCACCGGCCTGCCGTTCGCGAGCAGCGTGCACATGAAGAACGACGCCGGCCAGGACGTGCCGGTCATGCACGCCTGCGGTCACGACATCCACATCACGACGATGGTCGGGACGGCCCGCGCGCTCGCGGCTGCGAAGGATCGCTGGCACGGCACGCTCGTCATCATTGGGCAGCCATCCGAGGAGATCTCGGAGGGTTCGAAGGCCATGCTCGCCGATGGTCTGTACACGAGATTTCCCAGGCCCGACTTCGTTGTCGCGCTGCACGACAACGCCGACCTCGCGACAGGCACGATCGGCTACACGTCGGGGTACACGATGTCGAGCGCGACCTCGGTTGACGTCAAGATCCGGGGGGTCGGTGGCCACGGTTCGCGGCCCGAGATGGCCAAGGATCCCATCGTCACCGCGGCGGAATTCATCGTCGCGCTCCAGACCATCGTGAGCCGCGAGAACTCGCCCCTTGATCCCGCAGTGGTCACCGTCGGATCGATTCATGGGGGCACCAAACACAACATCATTCCGGACGACGTCGACCTGCAGCTTACGGTGCGTGCGTATCGCGAGGAAGTGCGCGTGCGAATGCTCGCGTCGATCGAACGCATCGCGCGCGGCACCGCGCTTGCGGCAGGCATTCCAGAAGACCGTCTGCCGGTCGTGAAGGTGAACGGGGAGATCACGCCGTCGACCTTCAACAACCCGGCATTGACCACACGGCTCGTCGGCGCGTGGACGCGCGCGCTCGGCGCCGATCGGGTCTCGGCGATACCGCAACTCATGGTGAGCGAGGATTTCTCCCGCTATTCGCTCGACGACTATCAGGTCCCCATCGTGATGTTCGCGCTGGGCGCGGTCGATCCTGCGGCCCTGAAGCGGAGCCACGAGACGGGCGTTCCGCTCCCCACCCTGCACTCAGCCGAGTTTGCGCCCGTGCCGGAGACGACGATTCGCACGGGCATCGAGGCGATGAGCGCGGCCGTGCTCGAGTTGCTCAAGCGCTGACCGCGTCCCAACGGAGGCCGACGTGTCCGATCGCTCCAATCTCCTGCTGCCGATCACCATGGGCGGCATCGTGATTTTTTTCTTCGCGTTCGTCGGCCTGATGTGGCGGTTCGGATTCTTCAACTTCTCGGAGACGGCGCCAAGTGCGAGTGTCGTGGCGGCGGCGCTGGCGCTCGTCGGCGCGTTTCTCGGCACGATCGTGTCGCTCGTCGGCGTTTTGCTCAAGAACTCGTTCGACCGGCAGGTCGAGAACCGCCAGCGGATCGACGCCGAGCGCAACGCGGCGCTCCAGCGGGAAGGGGAGCAGCGGCTAAAGCTGCAGGCGGCGGTCGGCGCGCTGCAGTTGTTCAGCACGAGCACGGGCACGCCGACGACGGACAGTCAGCGCAACGGCGCGCTGTTCGCCCTGGCGAGCCTCGGCCAGCACGACCTGACACTGCAGCTGGTCAACGAGTTGCTGCAAAAGAAGCAGCTCACCGGCGACACGGCCGCGAGTTTGCTCGACATCGCCTTCGCGAGCGGGAACGTCGACATCCAGCAGCGTGCCATTGAAATTCTGGAATCGCACACCGAGGCTTTCATCACCGAGGACGGGATGATACTGCCGGCCGCGCTTCAGAACTGGACGCCCGGTTTACCCGTCTATGTTCGCGAATGGGGCATGTACGCAATTGTGGAGGTGCTGCTCCAGCGGCCGCGGGTGGAGTGGATTGAAAAGTTTCCGTATCACGTCAACGGCGTCGTGGCCGCGCTGGCGCTCGCGTGGCACGACGAGAAGGATCCGCGACTGAAGTTGAACGCCGCCGGTCTGCTCACCGAGGTCCTGGCCGCGTTCCCTGACTGCGGCACGCTCTGGCACCCGCGGATGGCGGTCAACACGGTCGAGATCGCCGACAAGGTGAAAGGAGCCGCGCCGACTGACCGGCGCACCGTAGAGTTGATGGAAAACCTTCGACAGTGGAGGGCGGTACCGGAGGTCCACTCATGACGACATTCGATCAGCATCTCGTGACGACGACGAACGACTTGCCCGGGTACACGGTCATTCGGCAGCTCGGAATCGTTCGCGGACTTGTCGTGCGCTCGCGCAGCATCGTCGGTAACATCGGTGCGGGATTGCAGGCGCTCGTGGGCGGCAACATCACGATCTACTCGGACCTCTGTGAGAAGGCGCGCGAGGACGCCTTCGAACTGCTCCTGAAGCACGCGGCGGAGCGCGGCGCGAACGCAATCATCGGGATGCGCTACGACGCAAATGAGGTCACTGACGGCATCACGGAAGTGCTCGCCTATGGCACGGCGGTCGTGGTCGAACCGATCCGGAGCTGACCCCGCGATCACCCGCCGGCAATTCGGCGCTGTGGTCTGCGGCGGGTTCGGATTCGTGGCGCTCGGCGACGGGTGTCGCGCGCTCGGCGGGCTGCCGCAGAGTCGTGGGGGCCGGCTATCCGCACTGCCGAAGACCGTAGCTACGACCACAGCGGCGCCGGGCACTGCGCGACTGGGCCTCGTGCCTTCCGGCCGCGACGCGACGCTGCGCGTGCCGCCGAGCCCGGATGGCCCGTTGCCGCTGCTCGTGCTGCTCCACGGCGCGGGCGCGACCGGGCAGCGCATGTTGCAGCGCATCGCACCGGCGGTCGAGGCCACCAACCTGGTTGTGCTCGCGATTGATTCCCGCGAAGCCACGTGGGACGCGATTCGTGCCGACTTCGGTCCGGACGTCGCGTTCCTCGATCGCGCCCTCAGACGGGTCTTCGAGACCGTAGCGATCGATCCCGCGCGTCTGGTGATCGGAGGCTTCTCGGACGGCGCGACCTATGCGCTGTCGCTTGGCCTGATCAACGGCGACGTCTTTCAAAGCGTGATCGCCTTCTCGCCGGGCTTCGTCGTGACCGGCGACGAGCCGCGCGGCACGCCGCATTTCTTCATCTCGCACGGCACGGCCGATCCCATCCTGCCGATCGAGGGCGCCAGCCGCGTGATCGTCCCGGCGCTCCGGAACCACGGGTACGACGTCACGTATCGCGAGTTCCAGGGCGTACATGAGGTGCCGCCGGCCATCGCCGCCGAGGCGATGACCTGGGCCGCCGCCCGGCGCGCTTGACCTTCGCATCGGCCGCCGGGCACGTCAGTCGCCACGCTTTCGATTGAGAGTCGCGCTCCAAAGTAGGACCATAGGCGCCATGCGAATGGCCAACCTTCGGACCGTTGGATGGGTCGCCACACTCGGCGCGCTCGTGGTGATCGCGCACCTGGCCGGCGCGCAGGATCAGGGCGTCAAGGCCGACTACGATCGGGCGAACAGCCTTCGCGATCGCATGGCAGGGAAGGTCTACGACGTAGCGGAGACGCCGACGTGGATTGACGCCACGCACTTCTGGTATCGCAAGTCGGTGAAAGGCGGCAGCGAGTTCATGCTGGTCGATGCGGCCACGGCGTCGAAGGGGCCGGCGTTCGATCACGCGAAACTCGCGGCCGCGTTAAGTACGGCGTCCGCCGGCAACGTGACCGCGCTGACGCTGCCGTTCACGACGTTCACATTCGTCGACAACATGCAGGCGATCGAATTCGCGACCGGCGTCGCGGGCGGTCAGCCTGGCGGCGCGCGGGGTGGCGCGCCGGCGGCCCCTCGATGGCACTGCACGCTGCCCGATGGCCCGTGCACGAACATCGCGACCACGCCCGCTGGTGGCTCTGGCCGTCGCGGCGGCGGACAGGGGCGTGGCGCCGGAGCTGCGGCGGGCGCGCCGGCGTTCGACGCGCAGGTTCGCGTCTCGCCAGATGGCACGACCGCGGCGCTCATTCAGAACTTCAACGTCTTCGTTCGGCTGGCGAACGGTGCGGCGCAGGATGTGAGAGCGCTAAGCCACGACGGATCGGAAGGCAACGCGTACACGCTCGCATCGCTCGTCTGGTCGCCGGATTCGACCCGGCTCGTCGCGTATCGCCGCGTGCCCGGCTATCAGCGGCTCGTGACGTACGTGCAGTCGTCCCCGCCCGATCAACTCCAGCCGAAGACGTCCACGCGCGCATACCGCAAGCCTGGCGACGAGGTCGATCACGATCAGCCAGTCGTGTTCGATGTCGCGTCGGGCGGAGCGCGGTCGATCGACAACGCGCTGTTTCCGACGGCCTACGACATCTCGCGTCCGCAGTGGCGGCGGGACGGCCGCACGTTTACGTTCGAGTACAACCAGCGCGGGCATCAGGTGTATCGCGTGATCGAAGTGGACGCCGCGACCGGCCGCGCGCGTGGGGTGATCGACGAGACCAGCCAGGCGTTTTTCGACTATCGTCCGGCGGCGCCCGGGCTCACTGGCTCAGGCCGGAAGTACCGGTACGACGTCGCCGACGGCCGCGAAGTGATCTGGATGTCGGAACGCGACGGCTGGAGTCATCTCTATCTGTATGACGGCGCCACCGGGCAGGTGAAAAACCAGATCACGAAGGGCGCCTGGGCCGTGCACAACGTCGATCGGGTCGACGAGACGAACCGTCAGATCTGGTTCACCGCCAACGGCATGAACGCCGGCCAGGATCCGTATCTCTTCCACACGTATCGCATCAACTTCGACGGGAGCGGACTGACAGCTTTCACGACTGCCAACGGCACGCACACCGTAACCTGGTCGCCCGATCGGCAGTTCTACGTGGACGCGTACACGCGCGTTGATCTGCCGGCCGTGACGGAGCTGCACAAGACCGGCGATCGGTCGCTCGTGATGACGGTCGAACGCGGGAGCATGACCGATCTCCTCGCGACGGGATGGAAACCACCGGAAGTGTTCACCGCGAAGGGACGGGACGGCACGACCGACATCTGGGGGATCATCGTCCGGCCGACGAACTTCGACGCGTCGAAGAAATATCCCGTGATCGAGACGATCTACGCGGGCCCGCACGGCTCGTTCGTGCCGAAGACGTTCAATGCGGAAACGGGCGTCGCCTGGCTCGTGAGCACCGGTGACATGCAAACGCTCGCCGAGCTCGGATTCATCGTCGTCCAGATCGACGGCATGGGCACGGCCAATCGATCAAAGGCGTTTCATGACGTCGCCTGGAAGAACCTTGCGGACGCAGGATTCGCGGATCGGATCCTGTGGCACAAGGCGGTGGCCGCGAAGTACGCGTACTACGACATCACGCGCGTCGGCATCTACGGCACGTCGGCGGGCGGGCAGGAGTCGCTCGCCGCTCTGCTGTTTCATCCTGAGTTCTACAAAGCGGCCGCCTCGTCGGCCGGGTGCCACGACAATCGCATGGACAAGATCTGGTGGAACGAACAGTGGATGAGCTGGCCGATCGGCCCGCAGTACGCCGCGTCTTCCAACACGGAGCACGCGGGGAATCTGCAGGGCCGGCTCCTGCTCCTGGTCGGCGAGATGGACACCAACGTCGATCCGTCGTCGACCATGCAGGTCGTGAACCGGCTGGTTCAGGCGGACAAGGACTTCGATCTTGTCGTGATTCCAAACGCCGATCACACCAACGGCGGTGCCTACGGCGATCACAAGCGCTTCGACTTCTTCGTGCGGTCTCTTCAGGGCCGCCAGCCGCCGCCGTGGAATACGACGCGCGTGACGACAGCCAGCGCGGCGGGCGTGGGCGCGCTCGATGAGCGTGCGGTGTCGTGGATCGACGCGGAGAACTGGGAGCCACAGTGATGAAGCCTTCTGGTGCACGCCGGGCCGGCGCGTGTGGTGTCGTGGGCGCGATGGCGCTTGCCGCGTTGCTTCAGGCGCAGAAGCCCGAAAGCGACAAGACGCCTCCGGCGACACTCGCCGGGGTCGACGCCTCCCTGCCCGTCGTCGCCATGCCGATGCTCGACGAGCCTCGCGCGCAATGGCTCGTGGCCCAGCCGTTCGCCTGCCTCGATGAGTTGCAGCCGCGCCCGACGAATCGGCCGTACTTCTGGGACGCGACGTTTCGTCCGGTCGACGGATATGACCGCGTGCGCGCGTTCTACGGGTGCGGCGACTGGCATTCGGCCGTCAATGCCACGTGGACGCTTGCGACCGTGCTCAGGCGGATGCCGGACATCTCGGTTGGCCGCCTGATTCGCGAGAAGCTGATCGATCACCTGAGCAAGTCGAATCTTGACGGGGAGCTCGCGTTCTTCAAGGACGCGGCGGCCTTCGAGCGCCCATACGGATATGCGTGGCTTCTCACGCTCGGCGCCGACCTGCAGACGTGGAACGACACGCAGGCGGCGCAGTGGGCCGGCAACGTCTCGCCGCTCGCGCGTTACATGTCCGAGCAGTTCGTCACGTACCTGAAGGATCTTGAGAAGCCGGTCAGATCGGGCGGCCAGACGAACAGCGCGCTCGTTTTGGCCCTCGCGCTCGACGCCAGTGAGACGCAGCGCGACTACGGGTTGCGCGCAGCAGTGCTCGAGTCCGCGACGAGGTGGTTCGGCAAGGACACCGATTGCGCGATGGATGCCGACACGGCGCCGACTGATCTCGTCACGCCGTGTCTCGCCGAGGCCGCGCTGATGGCGCACGTGCTCGATCGCGCGACATTTGCTGCGTGGTTCGATCACTTTCTGCCTGCGGTCACGACGCCTTCGTTTCGGCCGCTGCTGACGGCGTCGACGACTCCGGCCGCGCGGCAGGGCGGTGCGGGTGCCGGACGGGGTGCGGCTCCCTCGCGCGGCGTGCCTCTGCCGACCGCGACGCCGGACCCGGCCGCCGCTGGTCGTGGGCGAGGCGCAGGTGGCACGTTGCGCGCGATGCCGATCGCGCTCGCGCTCACACGCGCGGACGAGTTCACTCGGCTGTCATCCGCGCTCGGTCCGGCCGATCCACGCGCGCGGGTGTTCGCCAAGCTCGCTGCGATTCACGCTGACGCCGGCGTGCGCGCGTTGTCGGATCCAGCCGCCGTGGACGCGCCCTGGCTCGGCGCGTTCGCCCTTCGTGTACTCGCGCCGGCGACGCCCGGCGCGACGGTGCCAATCAGGTAGGCTCCCCATGTCCAGACCGTTCGCGCTCGCGCGCACACTCGTGTTTGCCCTCGCCGGGATGACCGTGCTGTCGGCTCAGCAGGCCGGTCCCGCGGTGCCGCCACCATCGGTCAAGCCGGCGCCGCCGACGCTCGCGGCGTTCTACGAGTCGCTGCCTGTCGTTCCGCCCGTGCCGTTCGATCTGAAACAGGCGACGTGGCTCGCGGCGATGCCGCTCGCGTGCCTCGATCATCCACAGGCGAGACCGGCGGCGCGGCCGTACCTCTGGGAAGGCACCTACACGCCCGTGCCCAACTTCGATCGCACGCGCGCGTTTTACGGATGCTTCGACTGGCACTCGGCGGTGAACTCGACGTGGGCGCTCGTCAAGGTCATCAAGACGTTTCCCGCGTTTCCACTTCAGGCGCTGATTCGGCAGAAGCTCGCTGAGCATCTGGGCAAGACGAACATTGAGGGCGAAGTCGCGTACTTCAAGGACGCTGGCGCGTTCGAGCTGCCGTACGGCTACGCCTGGATCCTGAAACTGCAAGGCGAACTGCTCGACTGGAAAGACCCGGACGCAGCCGCGCTTGCAGCGAACCTGGCGCCGCTTGCGACGTACATGTCCGGCCGGCTCGTGCAGTACTTCAAGGAGACGCCGAGGCCGAATCGGACGGGCGTGCATCCGAACACGGCGCTCGCGATGCATCTGATGCTCGACTACACGGACGTCGCGAACGACGAGGCGCTCCGCGCGGCGCTCGAGGAGGCCGCGACGCGGTATTTCGCCGACGACACGAATTGCAAGACGCTCTCCGAACCGGGGGCGACCGACTTTCTATCGCCCTGCCTGGCCGAGGCGACGATCATGAGCCGGCTGCTCAAGGGGCCGGCGTTCACGGTGTGGCTCGACAAGTTTCTTCCGGCGCTGAACTCCGCAGATTTCAAGCCGCTCACCGAGCCATCCGATCCCGATCTGATGGCGCACCCGGATCGACTGGCGACTGAAGTCGCACGTGATTGGCCTCGCGTTCATGCGCGCGGAGGCGATGAACCGGATCGCCGTGGCGCTCCAGCCGGGAGACCTGCGCGCGCCGACGCTTCGCCGGCTGTCCGCGATGCACGCCAATATGGGCCTGCGCGCCGAGGCCGCCGCCGGGTACTACGGGTCGCACTTCCTGGGCGCCTTCACGATCCTCTACATGCTGACCGTGACACCGTGACGAGCGGCGCGCCCCGCCAGGCGTCGCCCCCGCGCGTGGCCGGCGCCGCCTTGCTCGTCTGTCTTGGACTCGCTGTCATCCACACGTGGCCGCTCTCGAGCGCGCCCTGGCGGCTCTCGCTGAACTACCACGCGGACGCCGAGCTCAACGCGTGGATCGTCACGTGGGTCGCGCATGCGCTGCCCGTGTCGCCCGCCCAGCTTTTCAACGCCAATATCTTCTGGCCTGAGACGTCGACTTTGACGTATTCGGAGCCCTTGATCGTCCCCGCGCTGCTGGTCGCGCCGATTCACTGGCTGGGCGGATCGCCCGTGCTCGCATTCAACGTGCTGACGATGGCTGGACTGGCATTGACGGCGTGGAGCGCGTGGTTCGTCGCCTGGCGGTGGACGGGATCCGCGACGGCGGCGATTGTGGCCGGCGCGCTCGCGGCGTTCAACGTCCACGTGCTGACTCGACTGGCGCATCCGGCGGCGACACACGCCTGGAGTCTTCCGCTGGCGTGGTATCTCGCCGACGACCTGATCGATCGTCCCCGCGCACGTACGGTCGTGCTGCTCGCCGCAGCGATCGCCGCGACCGCGGCGACGTCGCTCTATCTCCTCGCCTTCGTCGCGCTCATCGTCGGCCTGGTGACGATCGTCGGTGCCAGGACTCCGCGATCGCTCGGGTCGGCGGCCGGGGCGGTGGGGCTTGGGTTCGTTTTCGCGCTGCCTGTGCTGTGGCCGTACCTGCGCGTTGCGGCGGCGGGCACGACGCGCCCGCTCGAAATGGTCGCGCAATTTTCGGCGTCGCCAGCGGGTTACCTGGCTTCGACGAGCCGGATTGACGGGCTGTGGACGCGGGGCTTCTTCACGAACGATGTCGATGTGTTCTTTGGCGGCGTGGCGGCGCTCCTGCTCGCGGTCGTGGGCTTCGTACACGCCCTGCGTCTGGACGCGAGAACGCGACGCCGGGCGCTCACGCTCGTGGTCGTCGCCTGCGTCGGCGTCGTGCTGTCGCTCGGGCCATCGACGCCGATCTATCGCGCCCTCTATGCGTGGGTGCTGCCGCTGCGTGGCCTTCGCGCGGCCGCCCGATTCGGTTACTTGTATCTGCTCGCGGTGGCCATGCTGGCCGCCTGGGGCGTCGCGGCGATTGCGGCGTGGCGTGGGACTCCGTCGCACCGGATGCTCGCCATCACTGCGATCGCGCTGGCGCTCGTGACAATCGAGGCCTGGCAAGGCCCCCGCCGCACCGTCGCATTCGCCCGCGTGCCGGCAATCTACGATCTGCTCGCCAGTGAGCCCGATCCCGTGCGGCTTGTCGAAGTCCCGTTCTACCCGCCAGACGCCGTGTTCGAAAATGCCGAGTACGTCTTCAACTCGACCGCGCACTGGCGGCCGCTCATGAACGGCTACAGCGGCTACACGCCCGACTCGTACCGACGCCGGACCGAATCGTTCTGGTATTTTCCCGAAGCGTGGGCGCTCGAATCGATCAAGCGCGAGGGCGCCACGCACCTGATGGTGCACCTGTCGCGGTTCACGCCGGACGAGGCGGCCCAAATCGCGCGGGTGATGCTCGAGCGCCGCGACTTCACCCTGGTCGCCAGCGATCCCTTCGGCAACCGGCTGTACGCCATCACGCCGGGACGGTGAGATCGCTAGCTTTCTGACGCGCTCCTTATGTATCGCGATCGCGCGGGCGCCGCGGGAAGCGTCGTGACCAGCCTGTGCGAATCTGTGCGAACGCAGGGCTCAATGCTTCGGTTGGCTTGCAACTCGAGCGACCGATGGTGACGTCATTCACACGTGCCGGTCGCTCGTCATCGCACCGCAAACGCGACCAGCGCATCGCCGACGGTCTCTTCCGGAATCTTCGCGTGACCACCAGCCGCGATAACGACAAATTGCCTGCCGGTCGCGGACAACTGATAGGTCATCGGGGTCGCATGGCCTGACGTCGGCAGCTGGGCCTTCCACAGCTCGCGTCCTGTCTCGACGTCGAACGCGCGGAGAAACCGATCGAACGTGCCGGCAATGAATACAAGCCCGCCGGCCGTGATGATCGGCCCGCCAAGACTGATTGAACCTGGACCGATCATCGCCGTCGAACCGCCGAAACCCTGCATCGATCCCAGCGGCACCTGCCATTTGATGACGCCCGTCTCCACATCGATCGCCGTGAGCAGACTCCACGGCGTCTTGTTACAAGGCAGATCCGACGGCCCTTGAATGAATCGCCGGAACACTCCGTACGGCGTGCCCGCCTGAGGTGCATAGTCGCCGTCTTCCGTTCGCTTGCTACGATCGTCGAACTCGGCGCGCCGGATGAGACGCACCTTCGCCGGCAGCACGTTCGCATTGACGACGAGCAGATGGCGCGTGGGATCGAACGCCGATCCGCTCCAGTTCATCCCGCCGAGATTGCCGGGCGTGACGAGCGTGCCCTCGAGGCTTGGAGGTGTGAAGACGCCGTCGTTCCGCAGGTCGCGCACATAGTCGCGACAGGACTCGCGATCAGGTCCGTCGAAATCATCGAGCGTCAAGTGCTGCGGCACGACGGGCGGCAACACGGTCGGAAAGGGTTGCGTCGGCGAAGCGACTTCGCCGGGAACATCGCTTGGCGGCACGGGACGCTCTTCAATCGGGTAGACGGGCGCGCCGGTGTCACGATTCAGCATGTAGAGAAACCCCGTCTTGTTCCCTTGAATCAGGGCCGGCACCGCGTGCCCATCATGCTGAATGGTCGCGAGGAGCGGCGGAGATGCCGTGTCGTAGTCCCACAGATCGTGGTGCACGAGCTGAAATCCCCACGCGAGCTCGCCGGTTGTCGAGTGCAGCGCGACGATCGAGTTCGCCCACTTGTTGTCGCCAGGCCGCAGCCCACCGTAATAGTCCGGGCTCGCGCTGCCGGTCGGGACGAACACCAGGTGTCGCCCGGGGTCGACGGCCATTACGGACCACGCATTGGCCGCGCCCGATTGCGCCGTGACGGCCGGCGGCATGGGATCCCACGACCATCGCAACGCGCCCGTGCGCGCGTCGAAGGCGCGCACGACACCCACTGCCATCTTCGCGCGATTGTTGTCGTCGATGGCCGATCCGACCACGACCAATCCATCGATCACGGCCGGCGGCGACGTCATGTGATACCAGCCCGACTGATATTCCGCGACGCTGCGCAGGCTGATCTGGCCGTGCTGGCCGAAGTCATCACACGGCGTCCCTGTTGCGGCATCCAACGCGATGAGCCGCGCGTCGAGCGTGGCTTCGAAAATGCGGCGACGGCACGATCGGCCGGTGGGACGGGCATCATCCAACCATGTCGCGACGCCGCGGTTGATGAGCCCATCGCCGTAGTCGCCTTGCAGTTCAACGAACGGATCGAACGACCACTTCTGCTCACCTGTCTCCGGATTGAGTGCGATGACGCGATTGAACCCCGTCGTCACATACAGCGTGCCGTCGACGACGAGGGGCGTCCCTTCGAAGCCGCCGCGCCTTCGGCTGCCGCTTCCGTCGGACATGTCGCCTGTGTGGAATGTCCACGCGGTCCTCGACTGCGCCACGTTGTCTCGATCGATTTGCCGAAGCGGCGAATAGCGCATGCCGCCGGAGTCGTGTCCGTAGGCCGGCCAGTCGTCCATCGTTCCAGGATCGGTGGGACTCTGGCCAAGCGCGGCCATGGCGCCGAGCGTCACCGCAACTAGATGGCGGGTCATGGAAACGTTAGACGGCGCCTGACATCGCGCTGTTCGGGTCGGCCCAAGGCGCGGTGGCGCACCTCTAGATTCCCGCGCGCTTCTTCGCCGCCTGAATCACCGCGTCCATGTCGTCGCGGTGCTTGTCGAAGGTGTCGTCGACAATCTGCAATGTCGGAATCTGCGAGTCGCGCAACCCGAGCGTCTGCGCGTTCCAGCGGCCGAAGCCGGATTCATGCACTCCGGAACTGCCCCGGCCAGGCGCGGGGCTGCTCAGGTGCTGAAAGAACCGGCCGTACTGCTGCACGATCGGGGTGATTTCCGGCTGCCCGAACGAGTGATAGAGCGGGATGAACTCGAGCATCGCGTCGTAGTGCATCTCGCCGACCGGCGCGACGCTCGGGTATTTGGCGCGCAGATCGAGGATCAGCTGACGCGTGCCGGCGTGCATGTCCGCCTTGTCGTTGTTCACATAGCCGCCGACGATGTCGAGGAAGTAGGCGTCAGGGTGATAGCGATCGATGACGTCGGCGATGCGATCGTGCAGATGCTTGCGCCACGACTCGACGCCCAGGTTCATGTACGACAGCCACCCGTCCTGGTGACGGTCGTTGTCCCAGTCCACCCAGTTCAAGTCGAGCCGATCGCCGTCGGGCTTGGACGTCACGGCGTCAGCGAACGATCGAAACTCCGCGCGCTTGCGGTTCGCCGCGTTCGCGCCGAACATCGGCATCATCGCGAAGCCGAGCTTCTGGCCCTCGCTGATCAGCGTCTTGAAGCCCGCCTCGCCGCCCATGCGCCGGTCGGCCTGATAGCCGGGATAGTCCCAGTAGTAGCGGCCGTCCCACGCGGCGAGAAACGCCGTGACGCGCTTCGCGTCGATGCGCGTTGCGATCCACTTGAGGATCTCGAGTTGCCGCGCGTAGTCGCTGAAGATGTACCCGGTGTAGTGCTGGCCGTGCAGCGTGATCGCCAGGGCGAGGTTGCGCATCCATGACGGCGTATCCGGGCGCGTCGCCCACGGCTGAAGCTTGAACGTCGACGCGGCGTGGTCGTAGTGCGCGCGCGCGGCCTCGGTCACCGACGCCGCATGGCCCAGATGCCACGGCGGCGCCTCGAACGTCGTCACCTTCTCCCAGCCGTTGGTTTCGACGGTCAGTTCGGCGCGATACGCGGCCTCGCCAGGCTGCAGAAAAATTCGCGTCGTGCGTACGCGATCCGCGCGCGACGAGATGAAGAAGCACGGCTGGCCCTGGGCTTGAATCAAGACGAGCGGCGTCGTGAGACCGCTGTTGATGACGTTGCCGAAGAGGTCGCCGCCCGAAAATGGATAGCCGAAAAGTTGCTCGCCGTCGCCGGGATTCGCGAAGGGCGCGCCGCCGCCGGAGATCTGTCCGCGCGGGATGCCGCGGACGACGATCGAGACCGCCCGAATCGGCTGACCGGCCTCGGCCTTCGCGCGAAGGATCGTTACGTCGCCCGAGGTCTCCGCCGTCAGGGTCACCCGGCCGGGCGCCTTTTCCTGGCCGCCGGCCCATGTCAGTCCGTCGCACGTCACTGAAAACGGCGTGCCGCGCGTCACGCGGATGCGCGCGGGGTCCATCGCGTACGTGTTCTCATAGGTGAAGACGAGGACGCCGATCTTGAAGTTGTTGAACACGACGGACGGCTCGGGCGAGTCGAAGCTGAATTTCTGAAAGGCGCGGCCGCGCGGCGGCACGAAGACGTCGCTCGTCGACGTGAGCGGCAGGATCTCGCCGTCTGTCGGAGATGGCCCCTGCAGGGGGGCGGCGTCCGCGATCGTTTCGAGCCGCGCCCCGACAGCTGCGCCCACGCCCGCGGCACCGACGGTCTTCAGCAACGTGCGTCGTGAGATGCGATGGCCCATGATGCGGGCCATTGTACGGCGTCAGCTCTCGTCGAGCGCTTTCCTGATCGCGTCGATGAGCTCGGGCGGCAGCGCGGGCACCGGCTCGGCGTCTGGTCCGGCCATGGCCGCGCGGCTCACGACGATCGTCTCGCGGTACTGCGTAACGAAGACGCGGCAATTGGGGCAGAGTGTGAGGTGTCCCTCGAACGTCTCCCGCCGGTGGCTCGGGAGATCGCCCGAGACGTAGTCCGCGAGAAAGGTGATGCAGTCGCGGCACGTCATGACAGCGCTCCCTGGAGCGTGGGCGCGATCAGCGTGCGGAGCGCCATGCGTGCACGGTGGAGACGAATTTTCACGGCGTTGGCCGTAATGCCAAGCATTTTCGCCGTCTCCTCGGTGTCGAGACCTTCGATGTCGCGCAGGAGCAGGACCGTCCGGTACGACTCAGGCAGCTGATCGATCGCGTGCCGGACGGCTTCGGCCGTTTCCCGGCGTCCGACGCGGACATCGGCGGGTTCTTCCCACGCGACGAACCGCTCGGCGTGATGGCCATCGTCGTTGAACGAAGGCAGCAAACCCTCGATCGACTCCTCGGCCTTGCGCTTCGAGGACCGGAGCTTCATCAGCGCGGCGTTGACCGCAATGCGATGCAGCCACGTCGACACGCGGGCGTCGGCGTTGAACTGGCGGCGGGCTTTGAAAGCGGAAATGAATGCGTCCTGCACGGCGTCACGTGCGGCTTCCTCGTCGCGCAGGATGCGGCGGGTCACAGCTAGAAGACGCCCGCCGTACGTCTTGACGACCTGCTCGAACGCCCGGGCGTCGCCGTCGCGAATGCCTTTCGCGAGGGCCGCTTCGTCGAGATCGGGCGGCGAGGCAGGGTCTGGCGACATCGGGCCGTCATGCTAACACCACTGGTGTGATTCCGCCGGATCACCTGGGGTTTCAGCCTCCGTCCACCAGTGTGTGACATGCGCGCGATCTCCGGGTGATATTCTGACGGTCCGGCTCCCTGATGAACCTTGACGCTCGCGAGTGGCTCGAAACCGACGGCCTTGGCGGCTTTGCGTCAGGGACTGTGAGCGGGGTTCGTACGCGCCGGTACCACGGCCTGCTCGTGACGGCGACGACCCCGCCGACCGGCCGCATGATGCTGGTGAACGGGTTCGACGCGTGGGTCGAGACGCCGGCCGGCCGCGTCAACCTCTCCACGCAACGCTACGCACCGGACGTCCTGCATCCCGACGGCTATTGGCGACTCGATCAGTTCCAGGCCGATCCGTGGCCAACCTGGCGGTGGCGCCTCACGGATGGCGCCGACGTCACGCAGGAGGTGTTCGTGCCGCGCGGGTCGCCGCGCGCCGTCGTTCGGTGGCAACTGAGCGGTCGTCCGACCGCCGCCCGCCTGTTCGTCCGGCCCTTACTGTCCGGGCGCGATCACCACGCGCTGCACCACGAGAATTCCAGTTTCAATTTCGACGCGAAGGCGTCCGACGACGGCCTCGTCACGTGGCATCCGTACCTCGGCGTGCCGGGCATCCGCAGTCGATCGAACGGCACGTACACCCACGAACCGGTCTGGTATCGCGACTTCCTCTATCTCGAAGAGCGGAGCCGGGGGCTCGACGACACCGAAGACCTCGCAAGCCCCGGCGTCCTCGAGTGGGATCTTGCGGCGGGGGAAGCCATCTGGATCGTCGAGTCGTCAACCGCCGGCGAGACCGCCGAGCGGCCGATCGATCTCGCCATGCGTCTGCGTCACGGCGAGTCCGAGCGGCGCCGCGTGTTTCCGACACGCCTCCATCGCAACGCGGATCACTACATCGTCCGGCGAGGCAGCGGCTGCACGATCGTCGCCGGGTACCCGTGGTTCACTGATTGGGGCCGCGACACGTTCATCGCGCTCCGCGGCATCTGCCTCGCGCCGGGACGGATCGCGACGGCGCGCCGCATTCTCCTCGAGTGGGCCGACAGCGTGTCGGAAGGCATGCTGCCGAATCGCTTTCCTGACGGCGGGGAAGCGCCCGAGTTCAACGCCGTGGACGCGTCGCTGTGGTTCATCATCGCCGTGCACGATCTGCTGCGGGCAGCTGACGGCAATCGGAGCGTGACCGACGCGCACCGGCGGCGTCTGCTGAGCGCGGTCGATCAGATTCTGCGCGGCTATACACGCGGCACGCGCTTCGGCATCCGTCTGGATTCTGACGGCCTGCTCGCGGCCGGTGAGCCGGGCCAGCAGCTGACCTGGATGGACGCGAAGGTCGGCGACGACGTGGTCACGCCGCGCATCGGCAAGCCCGTCGAAGTCCAGGCCCTCTGGCTGAACGCGCTGGCCTTTGCCGCCCGCGACTCAGCCGAGTGGCGCCGCCTGTTCGAGCGCGGGCTTGCGCTGTTCCAGGCGAAGTTCTGGAACGCGGAGCGCAGTTGCCTCTACGACGTCGTGGACGTGAACCATCGTCCCGGCCAGGTGGATGGTTCGCTGCGGCCGAATCAGATCTTCGCGATCGGCGGCTTGCCGGTGCAGTTGCTGGCGGGCGTGCGCGCGCAGCAGGTCGTGGACACGGTAGAACGAGCGCTCGTGACGCCGATTGGATTGCGCTCGCTCGCGCCGGGCGACCAGGGCTACGTCCCGCGATACGACGGCAACACGTGGGCGCGCGATCACGCGTACCACCAGGGCACCGTGTGGCCGTGGCTGATGGGCGCGTTTGTCGAGGCGTGGGTCCGCGTGCGCGACAACACCCGGCAGGCGAAGGCCGAGGCGCGTGATCGCTTCGTGCGGCCCCTCGCCGGCGAGCTCGACTTGCTTGGACTTGGTCATCTTCCCGAGATCGCCGACGCCGAGGCGCCGTTCACGCCACGAGGCTGTCCGTTCCAGGCGTGGTCGATGGGCGAGCTGCTGCGCTGCCTCCACCTCACCCAGGCGGACTAGCGATCGCCCAGAAGCTACGGCTGATCGCCGCTCTGCTGTAACAGCTTCGCGACGAGCGCGGTCCAGCCAGTCTGATGGCTCGCGCCGAGCCCCGCGCCGGTGTCGCCGTGGAAGTACTCGTAGAAGGGCAGATAGTTGCGCCACTGCGGGCTGTTCTGGAACAGCTCGACGTTCCCGAACACCGGTCGTCGGCCCTCCACGTTCTGGAGAAAGATGCTCGACAGACGTCGCGAGAGATCGGCGGCGACTTCTTTGAGCGTCAGAAATTGCCCCGACCCTGTCGGGCACTCGACGGTGAAGTCGTCGCCGAGATAGTGGTGGAACCGCTGGAGCGATTCGACGATCAGGAAGTTCGGGGGAAACCAGACCGGCCCGCGCCAGTTGGAGTTGCCCCCGAACTGGCCGCTCACCGATTCCGCAGGCTCGTAGTCGACCCGATATTCCTGCCCGTCGACATGCACGATGTACGGGTGATCGCGGTGCATTTGCGACAGCGACCGGATGCCGTGCGGCGACAAGAATTCGCGCTCGTCGAGCAGATACCGCAGCACTGACTGAAGACGATCGCCCGGGACGACCGACAGCAGGCGCCGCTCGCGGCTGCCCTTGGTCTGCATACTTGCGACATTCTTCGTGAGGTCGGGGCGGTGCTCGATGAACCAGTCGAAGCGGCGCCGGAAGCCGGGCAGCTTGTCGAACAGGCCCGGGTCGAGGATCTGCACGGCGAACAGTGGAATCAGCCCGACCATCGATCTGACCTTCAGGGGGTGACTCTCGCCGTTGGGCAGCCGCAGGACGTCGTAGTAAAAGCCGTCGTCTTCGTTCCACAGCGTCACGCCGTCGTCGCCGATGTTGTTCATTGCGTCGGCGATGTAGATGAAATGCTCGAAGAACTTGCTCGCGACGTCTTCGTACGCGTGATCGTGGTGCGCGAGCTCGAGGGCGATCGCCAGCAGGTTCAGCGTGTAGGTCGCCATCCAGCTCGTGCCATCCGACTGCTCGAGCACGCCGCCGGTCGGCAGCGGCTTGTTCCGATCGAACACGCCGATGTTGTCCAGGCCCAGAAACCCGCCCTGGAAGACGTTCATGCCTTCGGCGTCCTTCCGGTTCACCCACCACGTGAAGTTCAGCAGGAGCTTGTGGAAGACGCGCTCGAGAAACGCGGTGTCGCCCTTGCCGCGGCGTTTCTTCTCGATCTTGTACACGCGCAGCGCGGCCCATGCCTGCACTGGCGGGTTGACATCGTCGAACGCCCATTCGTACGCCGGGAGCTGGCCGTTCGGCTGCATGTACCACTCGCGCAGGAGCAGCAGCAGCTGGCGCTTGGCGAGGTCCGGGTCGACGATGGCGAGCGCGACGGCGTGGAACGCGAGATCCCAGGCGGCGAACCAGGGGTACTCCCACTTGTCGGGCATCGAGAGGACGTCTTCGCAGTAGACGTGGATCCACTCGTGGTTCCGGCCGGCGTGCCGCTCGGGAGGAGGCGCCGGTTGCGCCGGATCGCCCTCGAGCCATTCCTTGACGACGTAGTGGTAGAACTGCTTCGACCACAGCAAACCCGCAAGGGCCTGTCGCATCACGTCGGCGCTATCCGGCGAGACGTCCGCGGGGACGATGCCGGCGTAGAACTCGTTGGCTTCGGTCCGACGCATCTCGAGCACGTCGTTGAAATCGGCGCCGACGACTGATTGCGAGACGTCGGCGGGCATGGCGTCGGTCAGTCGCAACCGTACCGTGGTCGACGCGCCGGGCTCGAGCACGAGGGCATACGACGCCGCGGCTTTCGTTCCCGTTCGCGCGGGATTCACCGCGGCGCTGTGGTCGGACACGATGGCGTCGTTGATGCCGTCTTTCACGAACGGTCTGGAATTCGCCGACCCGAACAGCCGCGTGGCGTTGGTGTCGTTCTCGGTGAAGAGCAGCGCCGGCGCGCCTTCGCAGATCAGCCAGCGCTGGCCGTAACGCGGTTCGTTCAACGCGATGATCGCGTTGGTGCCGGCCGAGGCTCGGAGCGTGGGGCGCGTGATACCCGGATAGCCCCAGGCCCACGTGTTGCGAAACCAGATCGTGGGCACGATCCAGATCGGCGCGGGATCCGGGCCGCGATTGACCGCGGTGATCGTGATGAGGAGATCTTCGGGAGTCGCTTTTGCGTACTCGACGGTGACGTCGAAGTACCGATCGTCATGGAAGACGCCGGTGTCGATGAGCTCGAACTCGGGATCCTGCCGGCCGCGCCGCCCGTTCTCGGCGACGAGCGCGTCGTACGGAAAGGCGGCGTGCGGATACTTGTAGAGGCACCGCATGTACGAGTGCGTGGGCGTGTTGTCGAGATAGAAGTAGTACTCCTTGACGTCCTCGCCGTGGTTGCCCTGGTGCCCGGTCAGTCCGAACAGCCGTTCTTTGAGAATCGGATCCTGTCCGTTCCACAACGCGAGCGAGAAGCAGATGCGTTGATGGTGATCGCAGATGCCGGCGAGACCGTCTTCGTTCCAGCGGTACGCGCGCGATCGCGCGTGGTCGTGCGGGAAGTACTCCCACGCGGTCCCATCAGCGCTGTAGTCTTCCCGGACCGTGCCCCACGCGCGCTCGCTGAGATACGGCCCCCAGCGCTTCCATGCGACGTCTTTCTGTTCCGCCTCGTCGAGTCGTTGCTGCTCCGCGTTCACGCGCCCCCCAAAGTGAGAGCGTACCAAAACGGGACGGAGCGGCGGGAGGAATCGACGAGGAGAAGCCGGAGGTCGTCCGGCTTCTCCCTGCGAGGCGTCAGCTGATTTCGAGCGCGAACGCGGCGGAGTCCTCCGCGGACGGGTAGCCGAGATTGTCGCCGTCGGTCGTCTTCCCGAGGATGGTAAGAAAGACGGTGAACGCGCAGCGCTTGTGGGTGCCGAGCATCGTGCCGAAGCTGACGCTCGGGCTGCTGCCCGGCGCGCCCGGATACCCGACGTTGCCGAGACCGGGATTCAGAATGTCGCCGGTCGCCCCCGCCAGGCCGCGCTTCCACCAGATTTGGTGATTGCGATTGAACAGCTCCTGCTCGTGGTACGCGCGGTAGTTGATGCTGAACTGCGAGGCGCTCGTGCCCACGAGGAACTGGCACTCGGCGGTCGATGCGACGCCGTCTTCGACGAGTTCGTCGATCTCGACGTGCACCGGCCGGTTGTCCCACCAGAACAGGTGGGTCAGCGCGCCGAAGGGCACGTCCTGTGTCGGCCCGGTCGCGGCGGTCTTGCGACGATACGTGAACGCTGCCGTGCCTTCGGTGCCGGACTGTCCGGTCGCCGGCGAGCCGTTCGGGCGCAGCCGCTTGCCGGATGCATCGAAGATTTCAATCGTCAGCAGATGCCGCGCGAGTGGATTGCTCCACACTGGATCGTTCGTATTGAGATACGCGTGGTACTGATCCGATTCCCAGTCGGCGTCCGCGTCGTACGGAATTTCGTACAGGTAGTTCTCCGACCCGACCGGATTCGGTCCGAGACTTACCGGGACGATCACGCCGCCGCCCACGGCCTTGGTCCAGGACAGGCCGTCCTGGTAGTAGTGACGAGCGCCGACCGGCGCACCGGTGCCATCCGCTTCCGTGATGCTCAAGCGGTAATATTTGGCGCCAGCGAGCTTGAGGTCTTCGCTGAACATGTAGTTCAGCTTCAGCGTGCCGCCCCAGTTGCGATGCCGATCGAGTGGCGACACGGCGGTGGGGAAGACGAGGCCGCTCGTCGTGTTGGGCGCGCCTACGCGATCCCAGCCCGTCGAGTTCGGCGTTTCGAGCTCATAGCTGCCCGTGTCGCCGATCACATCGAGGTACACGAACGCGCCGGTACCGGGGTCGCCGTTGTTGCGGCATCCGAACGCAAACGGCGAATACGACACCAGCTCCGCATCGTCATTTGCGCCGAACCAGATGTTGCCGGCGACGCCGTTGTAAACGGTGATCCAGCCAAGCCCGAGATGCTGCTGGACGACGTAGGCGTATTCGTCGTGACAGAAGGCCCGAAGCGGACGAGGCCAGTCGCGCCAGCAGACGTTGAAGCGGCCGTCCGGGTTGATGTCGCCCTGCCCGACCTTTACGGCGGTGCCGCACGAGTAGCCGCGGCAGCGCAGGTAGGGCCGCGCGTTGATGTACGCGGCCACTTCGCTCGATGGCAGTTTGCGCAGAGCCATGAGGTCGCGCTGCGCATAGAGCGTCAGCTGATCGAGCGCGCCCTCGCGTACGAACGCGGAGGCCACGCCTGTCATCACGCCTTCCGGGCCGGGATCGCCGCGGTCGGGCTGCGGGATCACTGAGACTTCCTGCAGGTTCTTCAGCAGATCCTCGAGGCGCGGGTCGTTGATGATCCATGGCTGACAGCAGCACGTGCGCCGGTAGACCAGAACGCGGCCATTGCAGATGACGGAGCAGCGCACGGGCCAAGCGACCAGTTCGGCCAGCGAGCGCGCAGCGGTGACGCGGCTGGTCGCACTTGACGCCGACCGTTTGGCCACCGTGCGCGACGCGACCGCCGGCGCTGCGGCGAGGACGGCCAGATCGTCATACCACCACGGCCGGCGATAGCAGACCTTGACGTGGCCGGTGACACAGGTGGTGTAGATCCGCCAGAGTTCCCACTGCGCCCGCGCGATGTTCAGCTCGCCGTGCTCGAGCGCGGCGGCAAATTCGGTCGGCCGATAGCGGGCGAACGCGTTGAGCGTGTCGCCGCTCGGTTCGGGTGCCGCGGCTGGCCCAATGAGCACGCGATAGGCGTTCTTGAGCGCGCTGGCCGGAAGATCGAATTTGCCGTCGGCCCCGACGGCCGCCGACTGCGCGACTTTGCCATCGCGGTTGATGACCACCACCGCGAGAGACGGCGCCGTCTCACCGGATTTCAGACCGGTGAGGTTGATACGAGATCCGCTGGCCATGGATTCCCCCAATTCGAGCAGGCGTACGTACAGCCCACGAGCTGGGGAGGCACGTGACCGCTGGGGAGGAGATGGGGTTATACACCCGCCGGTTGACGGCAGTACGTCAATTCTTGCGGACCGGGATAGGATCGGTGGGGCGCGGGCGGGAGCTGGTGACAGATCTGCAAGGCCCCGCCTCCCGCGCCGGCCGGCTGGTTGCCTTAAATGAGACTCGTCTCATTTTCCGTGATACGATCCTCGCGTGTCGTCGAAGGCCGTCCGCCTTAGTGACCTGCGCCCCGGGGCCGTCTGCCGTTTCCAGAACGCGGCCCGGCTGGATCCTGAGTCTCGGGACTGGCTGCACGCCCTT
The DNA here is from genome assembly GCA_963704575.1 of uncultured Acidobacteriota bacterium. Taxonomy (GTDB): domain Bacteria; phylum Acidobacteriota; class Vicinamibacteria; order Vicinamibacterales; family SCN-69-37; genus DATEGZ01. The sequence goes on from OY969918.1 coordinate 814,671, forward strand.
GGTTTTACTCCCCAGTGCCAGGTCAGACTCTGCCAGGCCGGGGAACCCTGCATCGTTCAAGTCCGCACCACGCGCATCGGGTTAGCGAAGGCCGTCGCGAACGGCATCGACGTGATTCCGATGTCCGTTGACATGGCCTGATCATGCCGCAGGCGGCGCTCGCGCCTCCCGAACCCGTCGCTCCAGCTCCGGTCGCCCTCGCCCGCGTCGCCCTCGTCGGCAATCCGAACACCGGCAAGACGACTATCTTCAACAGGCTGTGTGGCGCGCGCGCCAAGACCGCCAATTTCCCCGGAACCACCGCCAGCAAACGAACCGGCCGCGCCCTCGTCGGTGCCACGCGCTCCGTCGAAATCGTGGACCTGCCAGGTCTCTACCAGCTTCACCTCGATGCGCCCGAAGCGAAGGTGGTGCGCGAGTTGCTGACGAGCCCCGCGGCCAGCGTCCGTCCCGACGCGGTCGTCGTGGTGGCCGATGCGTCCAACCTCTCGCGAAATCTCGTCCTCGTTGGCGAGGTGATGGCCCTGCGGTTGCCCGTCGTACTGTGTCTCAACATGACGGACGTCGCGGCAAGACGCCAAATCCATGTCGATATGCCGGCGCTCAGCGCCCGGCTGGGCGTGACCGTGGTGCCGACGATTGGATCGCGGGGGATTGGCATGGAGGCCTTGCGGCAGGCGATTGCCAACCTCGCGCCCGACGCGGTGCGCGCGCTGCCACCGGATGCCCCGGCGCCAGGCGCGGCCCTCGGGGAAATTGCCGACTGGGCCGACCGCGTCATGGCGGCGACCGTGTCGGAAGGCGCCACGGCGGGCCGTCCCGATCCGCTCACTGAACGGCTCGACCGGATCCTGACGCATCCGATCGCGGGCACGCTGGTGTTCGTCGCGGTGATGGGCGGTCTGTTCTGGACGCTGTTCGCGCTGGCGACGGTGCCGATGGATCTGATCGAGACGATCTTCACCAGTCTCGGCGACGTGGTTCGGCAGTTTCTGCCCGTCGGGCCGCTCCGCGATCTGCTGATCGACGGCGTGATCGGCGGCATTGCGGGGACGGTCGTGTTTCTGCCGCAGATCATGCTGTTGTTCTTCCTCATCAGTCTGCTCGAAGACACCGGCTATCTGGCGCGCGCGGCGTTCGTCAACAACCGCCTGTTCTATCGATTTGGTTTGCCGGGACAGGCTTTCGTGCCGCTGCTTTCGGCGCACGCGTGCGCGGTGCCGGCCATCATGAGCACGCGCCTGATTCCCAGCCGCCGCGATCGACTCGCGACGATCCTCATCCTTCCGTTCATGAGCTGCTCGGCCCGTCTCCCTGTGTACGTGCTGCTCACGAGCCTGCTCTTCGCGACGCGGCCGGCGCTCGCCGGCCTGGCGTTTGCCGCGTGCTATCTGCTCGGCGCGAGTGCCGCATTCGTGACCGCCCTGCTCGTGCGCCGCACCGTGCTGTCCGGCCGGGTGCGTCCGATGGTGCTCGAGCTGCCGGGCTACAAGTGGCCGTCGCTCACCAACGCGCTCGTCACCGCGCGCGACCAGGGATTCGCATTTCTTCAGACTGCAGGCACGATCATCTTCGCGATTTGCGTGATCATGTGGTGGCTGAGCGCGTATCCGCGCGCCGCGGTACCGCCCGAGGCCCAGGCGCTGCGGGCGCAGGCATTGGCGCCGGCCGTCACTCCGGACGCCGCGCAGACGTGGAACGATCAGGCGGACGCGCTCGAAGCCCAGGCGCGGCAGGCCCACAGCTTTGCCGGCCGGCTCGGGCACTTCGTGCAGCCGGTGTTCGCGCCGCTCGGCTACGACTGGCAGTTGACCGACGGCATCCTCACGAGTTTCGTCGCACGCGAAGTGTTCGTGTCGACGATGTCGGTACTGGCGGGGGCAGGAAGCCACGCGACCGACCAGGGCCTCGTCACGCGGATCCGCACGATGAAACGCGAAGACGGATCGCCCGTGTTTTCCCGCGCGACCTCCGCGAGCGCGCTCGTCTTTTTCGTCCTCGCGATGCAGTGTCTTGCCACGCTCACCATGACGCGGCGCGAAACCGGCGGCGCGAAATACGCGGTGATTCAGTTCGCGTACATGTCCGGCCTGGCGTACGTCGCCGCGCTGATCGTCTATCAGGGCCTGCGGGGCCTTGGGGTACACTGATGTCCACCATGCTGCAGCAGGTGCTCGTGGGACTCGTGGTGCTCGGCGCCGCAGGATTCCTCGTCCGTCGCATCATCGCGGCGCTTCGGCCGCACGGCGAAGCGCCCGGCTGCGACGCCTGCGCCCTGCACGACGCCGCCGAACCGCGTCACCCCGCCTCCCGCTAGCCGGCGTGTCGTGTCCCGGGCATTCGTCGCGGCATCCCGCCGCGCCGCCATTCATTCGTTCGTGCGAGGATTAATCATGATCGATCGTTCGGCGCTCTTGAGGGGTGTACTGGCCATGGCAATTGCGTCTATTGTTGGCTGTTCGGGTGGTTCGCCGGCGCCGCAGGCGCCCGTTGCGGGGTCAGGCGACGCCGCGTTCAAGCAGCTGACCACCGAGATTCTCGAGGACACGTTCAAGCGGCATCCGTCGCAGTCCACCGATCTCGGCATCCACAAGTTCGACGACCAGCTCGACGACTACAGCGCCGCGTCCGTCAAGGCCGAGGCCGAGGCCGCGCGGGCGTTCAAGGCGCGCCTGACGGCGATCGATCCGGCCACGCTCTCGCTGGATCCGCAGCTCGATCGCGAGTTCCTGCTCCGGTCGATGGACAACACCGTCCTGCAGCTCGAAGTGATTCGACGCTGGGCCAAGGATCCTGATCAGTATCCGGGCGGGATCACCAACACCGCCTACGTGATGATCAAACGCGGATTTGCGCCCGCCGAGGTACGGTTGAAGGCCCTGATCGCGCGCGAACAGGGCATGCCGGCGGTGCTCGACGAGGCCCGGAAGAACCTCGACAATCCGCCGAAGATCTTCACGGAAATCGCGCTCGAGCAGATCGACAACAATGTCAGCTTTTTCACGAAGGATGTGCCGGCCGCATTTATTGCCGTGAAAGACAAAGCACTGCTGGCGGATTTCAAGAAGGCCAACGACGCGGTGATCGCGGCGTTGGGTCATTACAAGACGTACCTGCAGAAAGAGCTGCTGCCGAAGTCTCAGGGCAGCTACGCGCTCGGCGCCGAGACGTACCAGAAGGCGCTGGCGTCGCAGGAGATGGTCGACGTGCCGATCGACAAGCTGCTGGAGATCGCGGAAGCCGACCGCCTGAAGAACGAGGACCAGTTTCAGGCCACCGCCAGGCAGCTCGATCCGAGCAAGCCGGCCGACGCCGTGCTCGCCGGGCTCCAGGCCGATCACCCGCCGTCGGGCGCGCTGCTCAAGACGACGCAGGACACGCTCGACTCGCTGCGGCAGTTCATCGTGGACCATCAGATCGTGACGATTCCCGAATCCGAGCCGGCCCACGTCACCGAAACGCCGCCCTTCATGCGTTCGACGACGACGGCGTCGATGGACACGCCGGGACCGTTCGAGACCGCGAAACTCCAAGGCTTCTACAACATGACCCTGCCCGATCCGCGGATGCCGCGCGCGGCGCAGGACGACTACATGAAGGGCTGGTACTACGCGGCCATCGTCAACGTCTCGGTCCACGAGGTCTATCCCGGCCACTACGTGCAGTTCCTGTACGCGAAGTCGTTTCCGACCGACGTGCGGAAGGTTTTCGGCGCGAATACGAACATCGAGGGCTGGGCGCACTACGGCGAGCAGATGATGCTCGACGAGGGCTTTCACACCGGCGAGCCGAAATACCGGCTGGCGCAACTGCAGGACGCCTTGCTCCGCAACGTCCGGTTCATCGTCGGCATCAAGATGCACACGCAGGGGATGTCGGTCGAGGACGCGACGAAGCTGTTCGAGACGCAAGGCCATCAGCCGCACCAGGTCGCCGTCGAGGAAGCCAAGCGCGGCGCCGGCGATCCGCTCTACGGCTACTACACGATGGGCAAGCTGATGATCCTGAAGCTCCGCGACGACTACAAGGCGAAGCTTGGCGCGACGTACTCGTTGCAGGGCTTCCACGACGCGTTCATCAAGATCGGTCCGCTGCCGCTGCCGCTCATCCGGCGCGCGATGCTGGGCGAGATCGGGCAGATCTTCTAGCGCGATCGGCCGGCTCCGGACGTTTTCTTGCGCGCGCATGCGCGCAGGCGCGTCGCCGCACTCGATTGTCCGCGGCGTTCGTCACATTTCCACTATCAATCCGCTCGTCGCACTCGTCTTAGGAGGCGATGGGGTAATCGTTGTTGGTTGCATCGTGCTCATCGCCGCGGCGATGGCGCCGGAGCAGTCCGGCACGGCTTCACCTCGCGTGCGGCCGCAGTCGTCGAAAGCGGACGACGTCGTGCGCGATGCCGTCCGGCGATCGCCGACCGTGGCGGCGCTCCTCGCCGGTCTCGATAGCAGCGACCTCATCGTGCTCGTCGATCTGGTCAACGATCCCGGCACGTTCCTCGCCCGAACGGCGATCATCGGCGCGACCGATCAATCCCGCTTCCTGCACATCGCGCTGAACTCCCGGCTCTCGGCCGATCGCATGGTCGAGTTGCTTGGTCACGAGCTGCAGCACGCGACCGAGATCGCCGACTCGCCAGAGATTCGCGACGACCTGGGGCTGGCGCGGGCGTACACGCGGCTCGGTTGGCAGTTCGAGTCGGGCCACTTCGAGACCGACCTGGCGCGTGCGACCGAGCAGATCGTGCGTTTCGAGCTGCACACTGGGAGGGAGAGCCTGCGGTACAAGAAGAAAGATTGATTTGCTATCATCGAGCCGATGTCATTCCGTTGGTCCGTGTACGCGGCCCTTGCAATCATTCTTCTCCTCGCCGCCGTTCCTCAGGCGGCTCAAACGCCGACGCCAAAGACCTGGGATGAAGTCCCGCTGACGGTGCCGATCGTCAAGAAGGCGATGGCGTACGTTCCCAAGCAGAGAGTGTCGACGGTCTTCCTGTTCATCAGCGGCGATGGCGGCTGGGAACTGGGCGTCGTCGACATGGCCCGCCGCATCATGCCGAAGGCGATCGTGATCGGCATTTCGTATCCCGCGCTCAAGACGGCGCAGGGCGTCGGCACTCAGTGCTGGCAGCCGGCCGGGTCGCTCGAGGAAATTGCGCACGCCGCGGAACGCCAGCTGAAGCTGCCGGAGTACCTGCCGCCGATTCTGCTCGGCTATTCGTCGGGCGCGACCGCGGTCTATGCCGGCCTCGCCGCGGCGCCGGCGCAGACGTTCTCAGGCGGCATGAGTCTCGGGTTCTGCCCGGATCTGCCGTCGCTGCGGCCCGTGTGCAACGCCGACAACTTCAAGCCCACATTCGACGCGAAGAAGAACACCGCGTGGCTGCCGAAGGTGAAGTCGGTGCCCAAGGACTGGTACGTGCTGAACGGCAACCAGGATCAGGTCTGCCTGCCGCCCGAAATGCATCAGTTTCTCGACGACATGACCAACGTTCATTTCGTCGAAGTGCCCGGAACAGGCCACGGGTTTGGGCGGCCGATCCGCTGGGGGCAGCCGTTCGACGAATCCGTGGATGCGCTCATCAAGAGCGCGACCAAAGCGCCGGCGAAGGCGCCGCCGGTGGCTGCCGCGCGCGAGATCGAACGCCGGCTGGACGGCCTGTCGCTGCCGCTCGAGTATCGGTGGGCGGAACAGACACGAGCGTCCGTGATTTTTCTCTCGGGCGACGGCGGCTGGGCGACGCTCGATGAGCAGCTGTCGACCTACCTCTCCGGCCACGGCGTGAGCGTCGTCGGTATCAGCTCGCTCCGGTATTTCTGGAACCAGAAGACGCCCGAGCAGACGGGCGCGGACGTGAAGCGCGTTTCCGACATGCTGGCGGCAAACGGCGCGCCGCAGTTCGTCGGCGGATACTCGTTTGGCGCGGAAGTGACACCGTTCGCGCTCGACACGTGGCCGGTGAGTGACCGGCAGCGCATTCGCGGCGAGCTGCTGATCGCGCCAAGCGAGACGGCATCGTTCGAGGTGAGCCCGCTCGACTGGGTGCGCCGCGCGAAAGAGACGCCGCGCCGCGTCGCAGACGCGGTCAAGAAGCTCGGTCTCCCGACGTTCTGCCTCGCAGGGCAGACCGAAGATCCGCACGACACGGCGTGCGACGATCTGGGATCGTCCGCGACCGCCGTTCGTCTGCCTGGCTCGCACCACTTCAACGGCAATTACGATGCAGTGGGGAAGGCCGTGCTCGGATTCATCGAACAGAAGATGGCGCCGGCCCGTTCGGCCGTCCTCGCTCGCTAGCGCTTCAAGATCCCGCCGTAGCCGCCCGCGATGAGTGTCGACACATCGCGTAACACGCGCGGCAGATCCATCACCCCAGGATACGCGAGGTAGCGCGGCTCCCACACCGGGTGGAATTTTTCCTTGTAGGCGCGCAATCCCTGGAAATTGTAGAACGGCTGACCAAAGCGGTACAGGTAGCTCGCGACCTTGACGCGGATCGGCGCGAGCGCCGTCGGCTCGAGCCCCGAGAGCGGCGCCATGCCGAGGTTGAACCACTCGAAGCCCTCAGCAGATCCCCAGAGCATCAGATAAATGAACAGGCCCTCCATCGCGTTCTTGGGCGCGGTGGTGCGGTGCCGCATGAGATCGACCGACAACTCTGTCTGCTGCGGGCCGGGCCACACGTTGGCGAACGCCTCGATCCGGTTGTTCACTTCGAGGACGACGAGCGGAAAGCGCGAGAGATAGGCCTCGTCGAAAAAGCCGAGCGAAAAGCCCTTCTCAGACACGCCCTTCAGCTTCAGCCAGTCGTCGGAGACCTCGCGGATCGCCGGCAGAATCGCGGGGACGTCGTTCACGGGCACCATCCGGATCGACGCGCCGTCGGACTGCAGCTTGTTGTAAGTGAACCGCATCTTTTTTCGCGCGCCGCCGCCGAGCGAGAAATCCGTCAGCGGCACGAGCGCTTCCTCGCCGGCTTTCGCGAATGCCAGGCCGAAGTCGGCATAGTGATGCAGGTGGTCTTTGCGAACCTGATAAAACACTGGCACGCCGTCGGCGTCGTCGACCTTCTCGAGAAAGCGGCGAATGAGGACGGGGACCTCGCGCGAGGGACCGACCGGATCGTTCAGGGCCACCCAGGTGCGGCCGCGCAACGCGTACATCAGAAAGGCCGTGCGCTGGTCATTCCAGATGATGCCCTTGTCGCCGAGATAGACGAGAAATGGCGACGAGGAACGTTGCGTGGCGATCACGCGGCCGGCGTCGACGAGATCGGCGGGCGAGGGGGGCGGCACGATGGGCGTGGCCGGGCGCAGCAACTGCCGCACGCCGACCGCGAGCAGAATCGCCGCGACGCCGACGATCGCGCGGAGGGCGCGTGGCGCCTCGGCGCGGAACGAATACCGCCAGAAGAACTCGTCCGTGTATTGCACGTTCCGGAACGCGAACACGCCGAGGACGATCGAGGCCAGCACCACGAGGAGGACGCCGCTGAACCACAGGCGCGAGAAGCCCTCGAAGAGGGTGGCGCGCCGATCGTATTCGTGCCGCGCAGCCAGCGTGAGCAGGAGCACCAGCCCGAGCAGCGTCGCTTCTTCGTAGTCCGCGCCTTTGAGCAGTGACGCCGCGATGCCGAGGACGAGCCCGCCGACCGTGAGCGTCCACGCGGCATCGACTCGTCGCGCGAGTGCCTGCGAGATCAACAGCAGCCCGAGGCCGATCAGGCTGCCGAGAAAGTGCGACAACTCGATGACGGAATCGGGCAGAAAGCCCGCGAGGAAGGCGAGGCGACCGGTGGCGGCCGGCGTGGCGCCGGAAAACAGCAGGACCGCGCCGGCGATGAACGTGAACGTCGCGATGAGCTTGGGCGCCAGCGTGATCGTGAACTCGCCGACCGCCGTGCCCCACTGCCGCATGAGGTGGCGCCGCTGGTAGGTACTCGTCGCAGACGAGCACGACGAGCGCAAGCAGAAAGGGAAGCAAGTAGTAGATGACGCGGAACGCGAGGAGCGCAGAGACGAGCGAGGCCGTGGGCAGCACGCCGCGGAGCAGCAGGATCATGCCGCTCTCGAACACGCCGATGCCGCCGGGGACGTTCGTGATGAGTCCCAGGACCTGGGCCGCCACGAACGCACTCACGGTCTCCGCAAACGGCGGCCGCGGACCGGGGATGAGCACCCACAGCACGGCGACCGCCAGTCCCCAATCAACAATCGACAGCGCGAATTGGGCGGCGGCCAGCCTTGGCGTCGGCAGATGGAATTCCACACCGAAAAGTCGAATCGGCGCGCGGGCGAAGACGGTCGCGAGGGCGTAGGCCGCCGAGATGCCGAGCAAGAGGACGCCCATCGGCAACGCGAAGCGCGACGCCGGCAGCGCCATCAGTCCGGTTGGTGGGCTGGCGACCAGACTCCACCCTCCAAGCACGAGCAGGCCCAGCCAGAACGTGCCCGAGTAGAAGACGACGATGCGGGAGATCTCGCTGGAGGTGAGTCCCCAACGCGAGTAGAACCGGTATCGCGCCGCGGTGCCCGAGAGGACCGCGAACCCGACGCTGTTGGCGATCGCATACCCGACGAATGACGCCATGCTGATCTGCCAGCGCGGAATCGCGCGGCCGAGATAGATGAACGCCAGCTGGTCGTAGCCGGTGAGCACGGCGTAGTTGATCGCGGTGATCAGGATGGCCAGCGCCACGGCGCCGTGCGGCAGGCCCTGGAGCGATTGCTGCAGGTCCTCGAGCGTCAGGCCGCGCAGCTCGATGTGGAGGACGTACAGGGCAGCCAGGAAAAGAACGGCTCCCACGACGGTGGCGAGGCGGAAACGCGGCGCGCCCATACGGGCAGCCACCATCATAGTCGGGCCGGTGCTTCCGGTCACCGCGGGGCCGGCGGCGTCGTCAATGCGGTGCGACGGCCGGTCGCCAGAGAGTCCGCGCGCCGAGCTCGTCGCGACGGAAACCCGCTGCCTCGTCGACGCGCGCCAGGGCAGGCGGCAGTGCGGCGTCGAAGTGCCACGCATTCTGCTGCGCGCCGCCCGGTTCGAGCGCGCGGGCCCACGCGTCCCACCACGGCGCCACGCCGCGGGCGAGCGGTTCGATGACGAGAAGTGACGAGCCGAAGGCGGCGTCGGAGCACAGGATGTCGAGAAGTTGATCGCGCGAAGAAGTCGCGAGCTCGTTGACGCTCCACCCAAACACAAACATCGTCGGTGTTCGCGGACGATGTCGAGCGGCGAGTCCGGCCTCGGCGACGAGATCGCCGCGGCGCGTCCGCCCGTGAAGGCCGAGCGCTCGCCACGTCCAGGCCGCTTCGCCAAGGGTCCAGCCGCTGGTGTCGATGCCCCGCAGTTGGGGCGGCGCCGCGTATTCGAGCGCGAGTGCCGCTGAGACGACGCCCGTGCCGCAGCCGAAGTCGACAATCGTCTCGACCGGGGAGGCGGCCAGGGCGATCGCGCGTGCGATCTCGCGCGCTGTGAAGAAGTGAAGCGGGGCGTAGTGCGATGCGAAGGCGGCCCGCTTGCCGGCCGATTCGATCGGACGAGTGTCGTGCAGCCTGGCCCGGCGTTCCACGTAGGCAGCCGATAGCGCGCGCACGGCTTTCAGGAATTCCGGTGGTGTCAGGTCGGCGCGATAGCGGCCCTCGAGCGCGTTGAGCCAGGTCTCGACGGTCGACACGTTCACCGCGACGACTCTGTCGCGAAGCGCGCCTGCGCGTAACGCGATGCCAGCGAATGCCCGATGAGCGGCTGCATGTTGCGCGACGCCGTAAGCACCGCCTCGAGATCGACCGCCGTGGCGAATCCGAGTCCCTGCAGCAGATAGAGCAGATCCTCGGTGGCGAGGTTGCCGGTCGCGCCTGGCGAGTACGGGCAGCCGCCGAGCCCGCCGGCCGACGAGTCGAACGTCGTCACGCCGAAGTCGAGCGCCGCGAGCACGTTGGCGAGTGCCGTGCCGCGCGTGTCATGAAAGTGCATCGCGAGCGACGAGGCCGGCATCGCCCGAGTGAGGGCCGTCAGGACGCGCCTGACCTGACCGGGGTGAGCGATGCCGATCGTGTCCGAAATCGCGACTTCGTAGGCGCCAAGATCGAACAGACGCATGGCGACGGTGATGACGCGTTCGATCGGGACGTCGCCCTCGAACGGACAGCCGAACGCCGTCGATACATACCCCCGAACACGCAGGCCGGCGTCGAGCGCGGCTCGGGCGACGGCCGCGTAGCTGGTCAGGGAGTCGTCAATGGATTGGTTGATGTTGCGGCGGCTGAATGTCTCGGACGCGGCCGCGAAGAGGCCGACGTCGGTCACACCGGCGGCGAGCGCGCGGTCGAGGCCCTGAAGGTTTGGCACGAGGGCGGCGTAGCGCGTACCGGGGCGACGGGCGATACCGGCGAACACCTCCGCGGCGTCCGCCATCTGCGGCACCCACTTCGGGCTGACGAACGCGGACACCTCGACGATCGGGAGTCCAGCCGCGCTCAATTGATTGACAAACGCGATCTTGTCCGCCGTCGCGATCGGCGTCTTCTCATTCTGGAGTCCATCACGTGGGCCGACTTCGTAGGGGACGGGGGATTTTTCCACAGATTTCAAGGGGTCGGTGCCGGAGGTCGACTCGTTTTTAACCATATTTCCGACGACCTCCGGCACCGATCCCCTGAAATCTGTGGAAAAATCCCCCGTCCCCTACTCCAGATCGATCAATACCGTCCCGGGTTGGACGAGGGCGCCTTCCTGACAGTGTACGGCGAGGACGCGGGCGGCGCGTGGGGCGCGGATGGGCAGTTCCATCTTCATGGCCTCGAGCACCACGAGGGTGTCACCGGCCTGCACCGTCGCGCCGGGCCGCACTGCGACCCGGACGACGGTCGCGGACATCGGCGGCGAGAGCGCGTCCTGGTCGCGCGCGACCGGCCGCGCGGCGCCGCCATCCTCGCTGACACGGAACTCGAACACGTGTCCGTCGGTGCCCACCCACACGGCATCGCCGCCGGCGGCGGCGATGCCGTGTGTGCGGGCACCGTCGTGCGTGACGACGAACCGTCCGCCGCCTTCGTCGATCACGACGAAGGCGGCGGTGACGCCAGACAGCGTGACACCCGCGGTGCCCAGCTCGGCGATCCACTCGCCGTCAGGACTCGACACGCGCACTGTTCTCGGCATCCGCTACCTCACCACGCCACCGGCCCGAGTGCCTGCCACGGGTCGAGTCCGGCCGGGTGCTCGTCGCCCGTTGCGACAGCCGCCGGCCCGCGCACAGCGACGATCGCGGCGAGCGCCGCGGCAGCCTGGCGCGCCTGCTCGACGCCTCGCCCGGTCAGTTCTTCGAGATGCTCCTCGATGAACCGTGTGTGCACCTCATGCGAAAGTACTTCCGGTCGCTCGAGAAGCGCGATCAAGAAGGCGATGTTGTGCCGAACGCCGAGGATCTCGTACTGCCTCAGGGCGCCGGTCATCAACGCGATGGCTTGGTCTCGCGTCTTCGCGTGTGTGATGAGCTTTGCGAGCAGCGGATCGTAATGCACCGTGATGGCCTGGCCCTCGCGCACGCCCGAATCCACGCGAATCCCCGGTCCCGACGGCTCGCGATACCGCAGCAGCCGGCCTGATTGCGGCAGGAGCCGCGCCGAGTCCTCCGCATAGATCCGGCATTCGATGGCATGACCACTCGCGTCGACATCGTTTTGCGCGAAGGGCAGCGGCTCTCCGGCTGCGACGAGAAGCTGCACGCGCACGAGGTCGAACCCGGTGATCGCTTCGGTGATCGGATGTTCGACTTGAAGCCGGGTATTGACCTCGAGAAAGTAGAAGCTCGCGGCGTCGCCTTCGCCTTCGACCAGAAACTCGACGGTGCCGGCGTTCACGTAGCCGACTGAACGCGCCGCGGACACCGCGGCGGCCGTCAAACGCTCGCGCACTTCCGGCGAAAGCCTCGGCGCGGGGGCTTCTTCGATCACTTTCTGGTGACGCCGTTGCAGCGTGCAGTCGCGCTCGCGGAGGTGGACGACATGACCGTGCGTGTCCGCGAAAATCTGCACCTCGACGTGACGCGGTCGTTCGATCAGCCTTTCGACGTACAACGTGCCGTCGCCGAAGGCGCGCTGGGCTTCTCGTCTCGCCACGCCAATCGCCTCGGCGGCTTCATGTGCCGCGCGCACGATCCGCATGCCGCGCCCGCCGCCGCCTGACGTGGCTTTAAGCAGTACCGGGAATCCGACCTCTCCCATCGCCGTCGCGATGTCTCCGTCTTCCTGCGATCGCGGCGTCGCGCCCGGAACGATGGGCACATGGGCGGCACTGACGGACGCGCGCGCGGCCGTCTTGGATCCGGTCCGGCGGATGACGTCACCAGGCGGCCCGACGAACGTCAAGCCTGCCGCCACGCAGGCGTCGGCAAATGCGGCATTCTCCGACAGGAATCCGTACCCCGGATGGACGGCGTCGGCACGCGTGCGCATCGCGGCGTCGATGACCTTCGGGATGTTGAGGTAGCTCTCCAAGGCAGGTGCCGGGCCAATGAGCGTGGCATGATCGGCTGCAGCCACGTGCGGCGCGTCGGCGTCAGCCTCCGAGTAGATCGCCACCGTTTCGAGATTCATCTCGCGGCACGTGCGCATGATGCGGCACGCGATCTCGCCGCGATTGGCGACCAGCACGCGGCGCATCAATGAGATTTCGATTTCGATGGGTCAGTGGCCCACGAGGCGGTACGTTTGTCGAGAAACGCGCGCAGTCCCTCCTGGCCCTCGGGCGAGACGCGTTGCTTGGCGATCGCATCGACGGTGAGTGACATCACATCCGACGGATTCCGGCCCGCGATCTCACGCAACAGCTTCTTGGTCGCCGCGATCGCGGACGGCGCGGCCTTGCGGAACTGCTGCACGTGCTTTTCGACCGTCAAGTCGAGTCGATCGGCACTCACGACCTCGTGCACCAGGCCCACTTCGCGAGCTTTCGCCGCCGAGAATCGCACGCCGCTGAGACACAACTCGCGCGCGTACCCCAGTCCGATCTTGCTGACGACGTACGGCGAAATCATTCCGGGCAGGATGCCCAGCACGACCTCGGTGAATCCAAACACGGCGTCTTCAGTGGCGACGACGACATCGCACACGGCGGTGAGGCCGGATCCGCCGCCGAGCGCGGCGCCTTGAACGCGGCCGATGACGGGCACCGGCACCGAGTCGATCGCGTTGAACATCAGCGCGGCCCGGCGTGCGTCCTCGAGATTCTGCTCGCGCGTGTAGCCGACCATCTTCGCCATCCACTGCACGTCGGCGCCGGCGGAGAAGACCGACCCCGCACCTTGCAGGACGACGGCGCGCACCGAGCCGTCCGCGGGCACGCCCTGCGCCCACTCGGTCAGCGCGGCGATCATCTCTTCGTTGAACGCGTTGCGGACGTCCGGGCGATTGAGCGTGACCGTGGTGACGGGTCCGGGTGAAACGAGCAGCACGGGAGCGGACACGGGGCCTACATTCTGAAGATGCCGAACTTGGCGTCCGGTATCGGGGCGTTGTACGACGCCGAGAGGCCCAGGGCGAGCGCCTCGCGCGTGCGCGCGGGGTCGAGCACGCCATCGTCCCAGAGCCGCGCCGTGGAGTAGTACGGCGAACCCTCGGTTTCGTACTTGTTCAGGATGGGCGTGCGGATCGCAGCGTCTTCCTCAGCGCTCAGCTGTCGTCCCTCGCGCGCGAGCTGGTCGCGCTTGACGGTCGAGAGCACGGTCGCCGCCTGCTCGCCGCCCATGACCGAGATCCGCGCGTTGGGCCACATCCACAGCAGCCGCGGTTCGTACGCGCGGCCGCACATCCCGTAGTTGCCGGCGCCGAACGATCCGCCGATGATCACCGTGAACTTCGGCACGACCGAGTTGGCGACGGCGTGCACCATCTTCGCGCCGTCCTTCGCGATCCCCCCGCGCTCGTACTGCCGTCCGACCATGAACCCAGTGATGTTCTGCAGGAACACAAGCGGGATGCCGCGCAGGTTGCACAGCTCGATGAAGTGCGTGGCTTTGAGCGCGGACTCGGAGAACAGCACGCCGTTGTTCGCGATGATGCCAACGAGAAAGCCGTGGAGCCGCGCGAAGCCCGTGATGAGCGTCGTGCCGTACCGCGCCTTGAACTCGTCGAACCGCGACCCGTCGACGACGCGCGCGATGACATCGCGCACGTCGTACGGCCGGCGGGGATCGACGCTGACGATGCCGTACAGCTCTTCCGGGTCGTATTTCGGCGGCTCGGGCGACGTCATGTCCGCGGGCAGGCGCTTTGACGTGTGCAGCGTCGACACGATCGTTCTGGCAATCCGTAGCGCGTCGTCATCGTCTTCGGCGAGGTAGTCGGCGACGCCGGAAATGCGTGTGTGCACGTCCGCGCCGCCCAGATCCTCGGCGGTGACTTCCTCGCCGGTCGCGGCTTTGACGAGCGGCGGGCCGCCAAGAAAAATCGTACCCGTGCCCTTGACGATGATCGTCTCGTCCGACATGGCCGGGACGTACGCGCCACCCGCCGTGCACGAGCCCATGACGACCGCGATCTGGGGAATGCGCTCGGCCGACATCCGCGCCTGGTTGTAGAAAATCCGTCCGAAGTGGTCGCGGTCGGGGAACACCTCGGCCTGGAGGGGCAGGAAGGCGCCGCCAGAGTCGACGAGATAGACGCAGGGCAGGCGATTCTCGAGCGCGATTTGCTGCGCCCGGACGTGCTTCTTTACCGTCAACGGGTAGTACGTGCCGCCTTTGACGGTGGCGTCGTTGGCGACGACCATGATCTCGCGGCCGCCTATGCGCCCGATGCCAGTGACCAGTCCGGCGCCCGGTGCGTCGTTCTCGTAGAGGTTCCACGCGGCGAGCGGGGACAGCTCGAGAAACGGCGTGCTGGGGTCAAGCAATTGCTCGAGACGCTCACGGACGGGTTTCTTGCCCTGCTCGCGGTGTCGCGCGAGGTACTTGGGGCCGCCGCCTTCGCGGGCGGTGGCGATGTGCCCTTTGAGATCGGACACGAGGGCCGTCATGCGTTCGCGATTCGCCCGGTATTCGTCGGAGGTCGTGTTGATGTGGCTGGCCAGCAGGTCCATCGACGGGGGTCACCAGCCGCAACAGTCGGTCTTGTACCCGCATCCAGGGCAGCGCCACACAGCGTGCATGCGGAACATCTCGACGCCGCAGCGCTCGCAGAGCACTTTGTAGTCGGCAGGCGCCGTCGTCCGGAGCGGAGCCGCGGGCGGGCGAGGCGCGGATGGCATGGGCGCGTCGGGCATAGGCCGATTATACGGGCGCGCGCCTCGGCTCGCGGGCGCGTCCGATACAATCGGAGGCAGGTTTTCGAGGAGACACGCCTGACATCTGCTCCCGTCTTCAAGCCGGCCGGTTTCCTCGCACGCGCGGCACTGGTGCTGCGGCTCGGGTGGCGCGCTGCCGGCCGCGGCGTCATCGAGTTCTACAACAGCAACAACCTGACATTCGCGTCGTCGATCGCCTACTACACGCTCTTGTCGCTGTTTCCGTTCGTCCTGCTGATCCTGTCGATCGTCAGCAAGCTGGCCGTGAAGAAGAACCCGACGACGCTCGTCGAGATTATCGTGCGGGCCCTGCCGCATCATTTCGATTTCGTGGTCGATCGGATCCATGATCTCTCGAACACGCCGTTGCGGCTGAGCGTACTCGGCACGGTCGTGACGGTGTGGGCGTCGATGGGCGTGTTCGGCGCGATTACGTCGGCGATCAACCACGCCTGGAACGTGCCGAAGAACTACAGTTTCTTCAAGCACAAGCTCATCGCGTTCGTGATGCTCTTCACGGCCGGCCTGCTGATGCTTGCGGCCGTGCTGTTCAGCGGCGCGGTCGAGGTGTTTCAGAGCAGCTGGTTCGCCGGGGTGATCGATCATTGGCCGTGGCTGGGGAGCCTCACGGGATTGGTCTGGCGCAACGTATCGGTGCCCGTGTTCATCGTCGTGGTGGGGTTGATCTACTACTTCGTCCCGAACGTGCGCGTCCGGCTGCGCGACGTCTGGTTCGGCGCGATTCTCGCGGGCGTGCTCTGGCGGCTCGCGTTCGCCGGCTTCTCGTGGTACGTCCGTGACTTGTCGCGGTTCAGCGTCGACGGGTCGATTGCCGCCGTCGTCGCGTTTCTCGTCTGGGTTTACTTGTCCGCGATCATTCTGCTGTACGGCGCGGAGGTGACAGCCGCGTACGCGAAGTTACGAACAGAAGTGACAAACTGAGACATGCCGAATCGTCTGGTCCGCGAGCGAAGTCCCTACCTGCTGCAGCACGCCGAGAACCCCGTCGACTGGTATCCGTGGGGGGATGAGGCGTTTGCCGCGGCTGCGCGCGAGGACAAGCCGATCTTTCTCTCGATCGGCTACTCGACGTGCCATTGGTGCCACGTCATGGCGCACGAGTCGTTCGAGGACCCGGCGATCGCCGCGGTGCTCAACCGCGACTTCGTCTCGATCAAACTCGACCGCGAGGAACGGCCTGACATCGATCGCGTGTACATGGCTTTCGTGCTGGCGACGACCCGCGCGGGCGGATGGCCGATGAGCGTGTGGATGACGCCCGAGCGCCGGCCGTTCTTCGGCGGGACGTACTTTCCTCCGTCGTCTCGCTGGGGCCGGCCGGGATTTGTCGAAGTGCTCGGAGAATTGACGCGCGCCTGGCGGGACGAACGGCCCAAGCTCCTCGAATCAGCCAACGAGATCGTCGAACAGATGCGAGAGATGACGGGCGCCGACGACCCCGACGCCTCGTCGCTCGGTGCACTTGGTCGCAGTCCCGTTGCCGGACGTGAAGCGGTGGACGCAGGCGTGGCGGCGTTTGCCAAGGTGTTCGATCGCCGGCATGGCGGGTTCGGCGGCGCGCCGAAATTTCCGAGACCGTCGGAGTTGTTGTTCCTCGGCGACGCGTGGGGGCTCACGGGCAGTCCCGAAGCTCGAACGATGGTGCTCGAGACGCTGCACGCGATGGCGCTTGGCGGCATGCACGATCAGGTGGGCGGCGGGTTTCATCGATATTCGGTCGATGCCGAATGGCGCGTCCCGCATTTCGAGAAGATGCTGTACGACCAGGCGCAGATCGCGATCGCGTATCTCGACGCGTTCCAGATGACCGGGGAAGCCTTTCACGCTGCCATCGCCGAGAACACGCTTGCATACGTCGTCCGGGATCTGACCGCGGCGGACGGCGGGTGCTATTCAGCGGAAGACGCGGATTCGCAAGTGCCTGGCGCCCACGAGAAGCGCGAGGGCGCGTTCTACGTGTGGACGGCCGCGGAGATCGATCGCGTGTGTGGAGCTGACGCGCCGCTCGTCCGCCGTCATTTCGGCGTGGAGGAATCGGGCAATGCGCTGGCCGATCCGCAAGGCGAATTCGGCGGCCAGAACATTTTGTATGTCGCGCAATCGGTCGACGAGGTGTCGGCGAGATCGGGCAGGCCCGCCGGCGACGTGATCGCCGCGCTGACCGCGGCGAGGCGCGCGCTGTTCTCGGCGCGCGAGGATCGGCCGCGTCCGCACCGCGACGAGAAGATCATCACGGCATGGAATGGCCTGATGATCGGTGCGTTCGCGCGGGCGGCTCGCGTGCTCGTGTCGAGCCCGCATCGGCAGAGCTGGCGCGACGCGGCAGAGCAGGCGGCACGCGCGGTGCGCGCGCAGTTGTGGCGACCGGCCGAACAGCAGTTGCTCCGGCGGGCCCGCGACGGCGAAGCCGCCATCGAGGCATTCTGCGAAGACTACGCGTGCCTGGTCTCTGGCGTGACGGAATTGTTCCAGGCGACCGGCGACGCAGAGTGGCTCGACTGGGCGCTCGAGCTGACGGCGCTGCAGCGCGCGCGCTTCTTCGACGAGCGTGACGGCGGCTGGTATGCGACGACAGGCAACGATCCGAGCGTTCTCCTGCGGCTGAAGGAAGACCACGACGGCGCCGAGCCGGCGGCCGCGTCCGTCACCGTGCGTAACCTGATGACGCTGGGCCATCTCACCGGAGACGCCGAGCTGATCTCTCGGGCCGAACGTTCCCTGCAACGGTACGGCACGGAGATCGATCGCGCGGTTCGCGTCATGCCGTACATGGTGGCGAACGTCGCGCGCTGGCGCATGAGCGCGACCCAGGTTGTGCTCGTCGGGCGCGCGGGCCGCGACGATTTCCGCGCGCTGGAATCAGCGGCGGCCGCAAGGTTTGCGCCGGCGGCGGTGGTCGTTCCCATCACGAGCGACGAACAGCAGAACAGGCTCGCCGCCACTCTGCCGTGGCTCGCGGCGATGCGCACCCGTGGCGACGCCGCGACGGCCTACGTCTGTCACGATTTCGTCTGCCGCGAGCCCGTTACCGATCCGCAGGCGCTCGACCGGCTGCTATCAGCCGGCGTCGCACCGAGGATCATCATCTGAACCCGATATACTGGAACCCGATATGACTTTTGACGTGGAAGTAGTGCTGAAGGGCCGCGACTACGCAGTGACGGAGACCGTGTCCGTCGACGCGGGCGATCCCTCGACATGGAACGACGATGCGGTTCGTGAGGTGCTGATCGGCGTGCTGCGCGCGATCGATCGCGTGCAGAACCCGGGATCGGCCACGGATCGTCTCGTGGCGCTCCAGGGGTTCAGCTGGATCGTCGAGCCCGAGGGGGCGTTGTCCGTCATTGCCATTGAGATTCCGATGGGCGCCGTGGTCGCCGGGCCGTTCGCCATCGGCCAGGCCGAGCTCGACGCGATGATTACACGCGTCCTCCGCGCGGAGCGTCAGGCCGTCGCGCCGAGCACAATCCACTGACGCACTCACGGTTCCGCTACTTCTGCAGGATCCAGGCGAAACAGTTGGTCATCTCGCGGTAGAGATTCGCAACGCCGCCCTGGAACGTGTGGTCGCTCGACTCGATTGGACGGAACGTCCGCGTGTCCGTGTCGGGACCGAAGAGCGCGCGGGCCTCGGCAGCTGGGATGTAGTCGTCGTGCGTGGATTGGATCACCGCCACGGGCACCGCACCAATCGCGGGTAGTGACGGGTACGTGAGCAGCATTGCCGGCGGACCGCCGGTCGTCGACGGCACCCCGACAAATTCCTCTTCACGCGTGAGGGCGATGGCGATCACGCCGCGGAGCCGCGCATGCACGATTTCCTGGGCTGCGACTGCCACCGAAAGACCCGCGCCGCGTGAATTGCCGACCAGCACGACACGCGTCGCCGCGGGCAGATTGAGCGCGGCCTTCGAGGCGCGGATGAGCGCCGCGAAGTCCGCCGCCATTTCCTGCGGCGAAATCGCCTCGGCGCCTTCGGCCAGATGGGCGAGGTAATCGGGGGCGCTGAAGCCGGCGACGGGATAACCGGACGCCACGAGCCGGTCGAAGATGTCCTTGTCGGTGCTGCCCCAGCCGCCGTCGCCAGTCGCGTAGAAGAGCAGTGGATCAGTCGCGTGTCTGGGGGTGAGCTTGAGTCGCAGGGCGACCGGATGTTCGCGAATCAGGACGCTCGTTTCGAGCGCGACCGGCGCGGAACCTGTCATCGACGCCGCGCACGCCGCCAACATCAGGCCTGCCGCGGCCAGGACGCTCGCTCGCAAGGTTCCGGTCCGCACCGCCCCCATTCCCTGAAAGACGCCGCGGAGCAGCCCGGAGTTTCCTTGTCATCTTGGCCACTGCGGACTCGTGAGCTCAATCCGCAGGATCGGACCGCCCGGGAAGAGCGGCGCCTCTGATTTCACGAAGACCGGTGCGTCTCCCGTCAGGACCCAGACGTGCGCGTCGGCCGGCTGCTTGCCGACGATTGGCGCGACGACGCCGGCGACACCGCCGATGTCGGTCTTCACGAGATACTCCGCTGCTGTTTGCGAGAGTTTGCCGATTGAGAACGGCGCGGAGCCGGTGCGCGTAACGACGAGCTTGACGAGACGCGTCCCGGGCGTGGCCGCGAGAAACGGAATCGTGCGCGGCAGGTCCGCCGCGCCGATATCCTGGACGAGTGTGATCAGCAGTCCGTTGCCGAGATCGGCGGGCAGTGTCATCTGCTGGTCACTCACTTTGTCTGCGCCGTGCTCATCGGTTGAGTGGACGACCACGCGGCCTTTCGGCATGTCGATCTCGAGCGTCAGCGGATGCTCGAACATCGGGCCACGTTGCACGAGTCGGTCGCTGATGAGCCGGTACACGCCGCGCACCGAGAACACCGCGGTCTCGTCGTTCAACGATCCGTCATGGAAGTGGAAGGTCGTCCGCGTGGTAATCCGGTCGCCGGACGCCGTCTGAATGAGCTCGCCATCGCCCACGACCGCGCCGTCGATCGAGCGCAGGACCAGAAAGCCATGCAGGGTACCGGGAGCGTGGTGGACAGGCGGCAAGGTCACGGCCGGCATTGGCGCAGCCGACCACGCGCCGAGACCGAGGGCGAACACGCCCGTGAGGAGGAGTTGTCTTGTTCGCATCGATAGTCCGCAGATGAGATCGAGCAAGAGGTGTACCTGGGGGAGGGCAGGCGGCGCCGCGCCATTTGTCGTAGCGGCGGGTCGAGGCCTGCAATCACGCGGCGATTCAGTGGTCATTCTGGGCAGGGCGCTACCGAGACGAGATCGGGTCACGAGTCGATCGAGAGGACCTTCGGCAGACGTTCGGCCGGTCGACTTATCATGAGCGGCGTTGACGTTCGTGACGCCGGGGTGGCGAAACTGGCAGACGCACAGGACTTAAAATCCTGAGATCCCAAAAGGATCGTGTGGGTTCGATTCCCACCCCCGGCACCAAATTCATTGATGAGTTCGCCGATTGGGAGCGATCACATCAAATGGATTCTCAGCTCGGTCTGCTTTGATCCTCGCCGTATTGTGCTACGCGGGCCGGATCGCATTCGGCTACCGCGACCTTTCGGCGCCGGCGGCGCTGCTGATTTCCGTTGGATTCATTCTGTACGGGTTGCACGTTCGGGACACACGTACCCGGGCGTAGCCGGACACAGTGACGCGCGCGTACCCGATCCCGTCCTGTAAGTGTCGTGTGGAAGAAAATCGCGTCCCACGTCCTCTAGAGGTTGGAGGACTCCATGATGCCACGCGTTCGCATTGCCGCCGGTTTGCTAGTCGTCTTCGGCCTTGCCGGGTGCGGCAGCTCCACCCAGCCGACACCCCTCCCGACGGTTCAGGGCCATTGGGAGGGGGCGATCACGTCACCCGCCGACGGGGTCGGCACGATCGCCGTGGATCTGACCCAATCCGGATCCATTGTGAGCGGCTCGGCGCTGCTGTCACAACCCGGCCTGCCCGACGAGCGGGGCACATTCAACGGCACGCTCGAGCCGGACGCGAGCGTGGTCACGCTGCGCTACACGGCGTTCTACGACTACGGCGACGGTTGTACGGGCACGTACGGCGGCTCGCTTGACATCAACGGTGGCGTTCTGTCGGGCACATATATGGGCCAGAATTGCGCGCACACGTTCACGGGCACCATGCGCATCGAGAAGGGCCAATAGCTGATTGAGCGAGGCACGGCCACCGATCAGACGGCGGCCGGCTGATCGATCTTCATCCACACCGTCTTCTGTGCGAATCGCCGGAGCTGCGAGTCGAATCCGAAGTTCGTCGCGATCAGCGTTCGCCCGTCCTCGGAGACGACATAGGTGGCGCCGCCGACGATGTCGCCATCCTCCCGACGCGCTTCACCGTGAATCGTCAGCGGGTTCGGACGCGTCGCGACGAATGCGAGGCCCGGCAGATCCGGAATGGGATAGCGCGCTCCGTCAATCACGAAGCGCGTGGGCCGCTCGACGACAGAATCGCCGTTGGCGTTGATGCCCACGGCGGTCATCAAGTAATGACCATCGGCGTCCAGTGTGAACGCGAGGGTTGCCTGCCGCGGCCGATGATTCGGGTCGAACTTCGATTGGTCGGTTGCGAGTGTCCACGTGCCGATGAAGAGATCCTGCATGTTCGCCTCCGCGAGGCGCGATCTTCCGCCCAAATGCGAAGCCGTGTCCCGAAGGTTTTGCTAAGATTCCGGTAACTTCACATGGCCGATCGCTATCTGTTCGGCGAGTTTCAGCTCGACGACGTCGAGCGGCGGCTGACCCGCGGCGATGCGCACGTGCATCTCGAACCGAAGGCGCACGATCTGCTCGTCGCGCTGGTCCGGCGCGCCGGCCGGCTCGTCACCAAACAGGAGCTGCTCGCCGAAGTCTGGCGGGACGCGTTCGTCGAGGAAGGGATTCTCGGCGTGCACGTCTCGAATCTGCGCAGGATTCTCGGCGGCGGAGACCGCTCGGCCTACATCGAGACCGTACCACGGTCCGGCTACCGCTTCGTCGCCTCGGTGACGAAGCCGGCAAGCCCGGGCGGTTCGACACCGACGGCAGAAGTGTATGAATGGGTCGGACGCGGCCGGGCTCATCTGCTCGCGGCCTCCCATTCCGAACTGCCGAAAGCGGTGGCGGCGTTTCAGGCCGCGATTGACCTCGATCCGACGTTCGCTGCGGCGCACGCCGGGCTCGCGCTCGCCCGGTGCGCCGAGGCCAGCCTCCGCGCGATGCCGCACCAGCAGGCGTACGGCGACGCCAAAGCCGCGGCGCTCCGTGCGCTCGCGCTCGACGATCGGTCTGCTGACGCACAGGTCGCGCTCGGCGCGGTGCTCTTTCTCAGCGAGTGGGACTGGATCGGCGCCGAACGGAGTTTCGAGCGCGCACTCGAGAACGCTCCCGACCATCCTGAGGCGCTGTTACACCTTGGCAGCCTCAACGAAGCGCTTGGCCGGCCGGAGCGATCGCGCTCGCTCAAACATCGAGCGCTCGTGCGCGATCCGTCCTCGCCGCTCGTTCTCGTTCAACTTGCCACGCTGAGCTGGCACGAGCGACGGTACAACGATGCGATCGGGTGGGCGCGAAAAGCGCTCGCGACCGATCCGCGGCACCTGCTCGCCCGCGAGTTCCTGATCGGCGCCTACTGGAAACAGGGCCACTACGATGCATTCATTACCGAGAACGTCGCGCATGCAGAGGCGTGTGGTGCCTCGGCCGATCTGATGGCGACCGTCCGAGCGATGTGCGCCGACATGCAGGCCGCCTACGTGCACGGCGGATCGGCGGCCGCGGCTCGCCGCGCGCTCGCGCACACCGCCGGACAGGACGCGGCTGGCGCGCAGATCCGGCTGGCTGTGCTGTGCGCGGAAGCCGGCGATCTCACCGACGCGTTCACCCACCTCCACCGTGCGATCGAGACGCGCGACCCCTCGCTCGTGCACCTGGCGGTGTCGCCGCAGTGGGACGCCCTGCGCGGCGACCCACGGTTCATCGACCGGCTCGTGCGGATGAAATTGTTCGCGAGCCCCACGGCGGATTCGCCGGCATCTGACGGGGGTGCACCGGCGCGGCGTCGCTGATAGCATCTCGCTGCCGTGACCGAGATTGCCGTGCCACTGCGCTCCAGCCGCCAGGAGCCGATCGCCGTCATTCAGAAGTTGCAGCACGTCCTGCCAACACCGGTGCTCGTCGGCGACGGGCTGCGACGTTTCGGGGACGAGGCCGGCGGCTGGAATCTAGCGCTGGCGACAGGCGAGGTCGTCGCCGGCGTGCTCGTCATCGGGTCGTTCCTGTATCTGCTGCGCCAGACCTTCAAACACCACGCAACTGATCACGTCCACCGCGGCGTGGACTGGGTCGACCTGTTCCTGGCCGCGATGCTTCTGGTCGAAGTCATCGTGCACCACCACGAGACTGGCCGCATCCCGCGGCCCACATTGCTACTGTCAGCTACGATGCTCGTGTTTGGCCTGACGCACGGACGTCTGGCCGCGCGCGTCGAGCGCCACCGCACGCTGCGAGTGGACGCTGCCGGTGTGACGTCGGGCGAGAAGTTCTTCCGACGGTTCACGGTAAGTTGGTCCGAGATCGCCGACATCACGATCGGACCGACCGAGGCGCGCATCGTCCGGCGCGACGGCCGCGAACGGCGCTTCAACCTCGGGCGGCTCAGCAATTCAAGTGCAGTCCGCGACGCGCTAATCGCAGCGCGTGGCGAGTGGCAGGCGCGGATCGCCGCCGCCCGCTGAACCTCCCGGCGGACGTGCCGTTACTTGTAAACTCCCGCGGCTTTGAAATCGCCGGCCTTGACGATTGACACGGCGTTCGGATCGATGTGTTTTCTGAACGCCGTGTTGATCTGTTCGGGTGTCAGCGACTGAATTCGCGCTTCGACATCGGCGTCCCACTTGAGAGGCCGATTCAGCTGTGCGTGCGAAACGAGCAGGCCGAGCAGGGCCGCGTCGGTCGATCGTCCAATCATCCTGGCATCGGCGTACGCTTTCTTCGCCGCGTCTACTTCCGCTGCGGTGAAGCCTGACGCGTAGACCTTCTTCAACTCATCCATGAAGCTGGCTTCGACCTTGGGTCCGACTGCCGGATTGAGGCTGACGGTGCCAGAGAGCATCGCGGCATCCCCTTCGGCCGGCACGCTGATCCGCGCGTTCGCGCCGTAGCTCAGCCCCTCGCGGTTACGAATGCGATCGGAAATGCGGGACGTGATCGGCTCGCCGAACATGTAGCTCGCGAGCACCATGGCAGGGTAGTCGGGATCGTTCTGCGACATCTGGAAGCGCTCGCCGGCGAGGAACTCGGCGTTTGCCTTGTCAGGCGTCTCGATTTTCTCGTTGATCGGTGCGGCCGCCTTGTAGGGCGTCACGAGCGGGCGGTACGTCTTTGCCGAGTTCCACGAGCCGAACAGCTCCGCGGCCAGTTTTTGCACGTCGGCTGGCGCGACCGGGCCGACGACCGCGAACACGCCGTAGTTCGCGCCGTAGAACTGGTCATGAAACCGCTTCGCGTCGTCGAGCGTGGTCTTCTGCAACGGTGCGACCTGCTCGAGTCGCGTCGGCGCGTATTGGGGGTCGCCCGACGCGAATGGACTGAGGTGACGGCTGAGGAGATCGTTCGCGAGCTGGTTAGGCTCGGTCGGCACAACTTCGAGCGCCTTCAGACGTTGGGCCTTGGTCCGATCGAACTCATCCTGCGGATACGCGGGGCTTTTGAGGATCTCCGCGGCCAGGCGCGTCGCCGCCGCGAAGTTCTCGAGCGGCGCCGAGATCGTCGCGGTCGCGCTGCTCATGCCGCCACCACCACCGCCGCCTCCGCGCCCACCGCCTCCGCCACCACCACCGCCGCCGCTCGCGCTCACTTGAGCGTTGAGCTTCCGCAGCTCGTCCTGAATCTGCTGGCGCGTGTGCGTGGTCGTGCCGGCCATGAGCATCGAACCGGCAAACGACGCGGCCTCGCGCTGTCCGGCGAGCGACGTCTGGTCGCCAAACCGCAGCTCGATGGTCGCGGTGACGACGTTGGCGGCCGTCTGCTTCGGAAGAATCGACACCTTCATGCCGTTCGAGAGCGACGACGAGATGGCGCGACTTTCGATGTTGGCAATCGTCGGGTCGAACGACTCGCCGTGCGCGACCGTGACCTTGCTCTTGTAGTCACGCAAGCTCTCGACGAGATTCGGCGCGGCCGGGACCACGGTCCGGTCGGGCGAGGGGTCGGGGATGTAGTAGCCCACCGTACGGTTTGACGGCTTGAAGTACTCCTGTGCGACGCGCACGACGTCGGCGGGCATCACGTCCTGCAGTCGATCGTGCTGCAGGAACATCAGCCGCCAGTCGCCCTGCGCGATCGCGGTATTCAGCGCGCCGGTCGCGATCGACTGCGGGTTCGACAGGTTGTTTTCGAGGCCGCGCAGGAGCTGCGTGCGCACGCGGTCGACTTCATCGCGCGTGGGCGGATTCTTGACGATGTCGTCGAGCGCGCGGTAAATCGCGTCACGCGCGGCGTCCAGTGACTGGTCCTGATTGAGATTCGCCGACACGATCACCAGGCCCGGATCGTGCTGCTGCTGGAAGCCCATGTTCGCCGACTCTGCCAGTTTCGTGTCCACGAGTTGTTTGGCGAGGCGTCCTTCGGCGCCACCGCCCCCACCTCGTCCGCCCCGGCCTCCGCCGCCGCCGTTCATCACGCCCGACAGAATCTGCAAAATCGCCGCGTCAGGATGGCTCGCCGACACGGCATGGAAGGCGACGATGACGTTCTGGCCCGTACCGACCCGGCGCAGCTCGACGTAGCGCTGGCCATCCTGAGGCGGCTCGACCGTGTACGTCTGATCGAGCACGCGCGTAGGTTTGGGCAGCTTGCCGATTGTCTCTGCGACCATCTGCAGCGTCTTCGCTTCGTCGAGCCGACCCGTTATCACGACGACCGCATCGTCGGGCTGGTAGTACTTCTTGTAGAACTCGGCCAGGCGATTGTAGGGCACCTTTTCGATGTCGTCCTTCGAGCCGATCGCGGACTTGCCGTAGTTGTGCCACAGGTAGGCCGTCGACGCGACGCGTTCGCGCAGGATCGACGCGGGGTTGTTCTCGCCGCGTTCGAACTCGTTGCGGACGACCGTCATCTCGGTGTCGAGAATCTCCTTGGTGAACTTCACGTTCACCATCCGGTCCGTCTCGAGGCCGAGGGCCCAGCGAAGGTTGTCGTCAGTCGCGGTAAAGGTCTCGTAGTAGTTGGTGCGGTCCTCGGACGTCGTGCCGTTCCAGTTGGCGCCGTGGGCGACGAGCTCGTCTTTGATCTTCCGGCCGTTGGTCGTTTCGATGAAGTTCATGTGCTCGAGCAGATGCGCCATGCCCGTTTCGCCGTAGCCCTCGTGCCGCGAGCCGACGAGGTACGTCACGTTGACGGTCATTTTGGGTTCCGCGGCGTCGGGGTAGAGCAGGACCTTCAGGCCATTGGGATAGTCGTACTCGGTGATGCCCCCCATCGACGTCATCTTCTGGACGCCCGAGGGAAGGGTCTGCGCGACGACGACCGAAATGGCCGCGGCCGAGACGAGGATCAGGACAGCGAGGATGCGTTTCATAGGAGGAGTCCTTTATGAACCCGATGATAAGACCTCACGGGCGGGAATTGCGACACCGTAGAATGACGTCCGGCCCCATCGTGCAGACCCCTCGGCTCCAGCCTGCGGCAGCCCTCGGCGCGCGTGCACTTCTCGTGCTGACGCTCGTCAACATGGTCAATTACATCGACCGTTGGATGGTGCCACCGCTCTTCGAGAGCCTCAAGAAGGACCCGGTGCTCGGCCATCCCAGTGACGGGCGGCTCGGCCTGCTCATGACGGCGTTCGTGGTCGTGTACATGCTGGCGTCGCCGATTTTCGGCGTGCTGGGCGACCGGATGCGGCGCACACGGCTCATCGCGTTCGGCGTCGCGCTCTGGAGCATCGCGACGGCGACGGCTGGACTCGCCGGGTCGTTTCTCTCGCTGTTTCTTGCGCGCGCGACGGTCGGCATCGGCGAGTCGGCGTATGGCACTATCGCGCCCGCCCTTCTGGCCGACTACTACGCGCCCGATCGACGCGGGCGAGTAATGGCGATCTTCGCGTGCGCGATTCCCATCGGTTCTGCGCTCGGCTACATCATCGGCGGCCTCGTCGACGCGCATTTTGGCTGGCGAGCCGCGTTTTACGTCGCGGGCATTCCCGGGCTGATCCTGGCGGCACTGGTCCTCTTCACGATCGTCGATCCCCCGCGTGGGACCCTCGATGTGATTTCGCCAGCGACGGCCCCCGGTAGCGCCGCGGTGTCGCTGGGCCACGCCTACCGGGTGCTCGCCCAGAATCGGCTGTACGTCCTCACGTGCGCGGGCTACGCGGCCTACACGTTCGCGCTTGGCGGGATCGCCTCGTGGCTGCCGTCGTTTCTGGAGCGCGTGCGCGGGGTTCCGCACGCCGAGGCCGCCACCGTGCCTGGCGCGATTGTCGTCGTCACCGGCTTCGTCGGCACGTTTGCCGGCGGGTGGCTGGCCGATCGGCTGCTCAAGCGGAATCGACAGGCATACTGGTGGGTGTCGGGCATCACCGCGCTGATGGCCGCGCCGGTCGCGGTTCTCGTCTTCACCTCGGAGGCGCCCGCGATGTACTGGTCGGCGGCCGCGCTTTCGGAGGTGCTCATCTTTGCCTCGACCGGGCCGATCAACGCCGCCACGGTCAACATCGTGTCGCCGACGATGCGCGCGACGGCGCTCGCAGCCCAGATTCTCATCATCCATCTCTTCGGCGACGTGCCCTCGCCACCACTCATCGGCGCCCTGTCGGACGCGTGGTCGCTGGGCACCGCGGTGCTCGTTGTGCCGGCCGCGATCCTGATCGGCGGCGTCTGCTGGATCTTTGCGGCCCGGCACGGCGCGCGGATCGAGCGCGAGAGCGAAGCCGGTTAGGCTCGCCGACGATGGGCATCAGTCCGGATTGGCACGATCGGCTCTGGCGCGTCCGGAAACGGCATGATCACATCGACGCGCTGCTGCGTGAGTCGCCGCCCGGGTGGCAGCTGCAGTACGAACGCAACGACCGTCCACTCGTTGCGTTTCAGTTCGATACCGAACGCGAGGCCAGGCGCGAAGCCGGCCGGCGCCTGCGTGAACTTCAGCGCACCGGTTGGACGGCACACTGGTAGCGCGACGTCGAACGAACTCGGGGCTCTGTCGTCTAATCGACACAGGTCCTCATGGAGCTTGATTCTTTTCGTCGCGACATTCGAGTCGGTCTGCGCGTGCTCGTCAAGGAGCGCTCGTTCTGCGCGCTCGCAGTGTTCGTTATCGCACTCGGCATCTGCGGCGTCGCAACGATGTTCAGCGTCGTGAACGGCGTACTGCTGCGTGGATTTGCATTTCCGACGGCCGATCGGCTCGTCAGCGCGAATTTCATCGATCCGACGACGGTGACGGCGTTCGGCGCGAACGGGCAAATCTCCGCGATGGACTATCAGGAGCTGTTGCCCACGCAGCAGTCGTTCGAGTTGATGTCGGCGTACCTGAACGGCTCGACGGTCAATGTGACCGTGAACGGACAGGCCAAGCGGTATACAGGGGCGTACACCACGGAGTCGTTTCTCCGGTGCCTCGGCACGGTGCCGATGCTCGGGCGCGATTTCACCGCGGCCGACAACCAGCCGGGTGCCGAGAAGGTCGCGCTGATCGGGTACGGCATCTGGCAGCGGGACTTCGGCGGGTCACCGGACATCGTCAACTCGACGGTTCGCATCAACGGCAAGATGGCGACGATCATCGGCGTCATGCCGAAGGGGTTTGCCTTCCCGCAGAACGAAGAGCTGTGGATTCCGCTCTTCAGCGAGTTCCCGGCGAAGCCGCGCAATGACCCGGCCGCCAACAGCCCGGCTGTGCTCGGCGTGCTCAAGCCGGGGGTGTCCCTCGATCAGGCGAACGCGGAATTCACGGGGATCGCGCGTCGTTTCGCGGCGGCGTATCCCGACACGAACAAGGCGTTCAACACGTCGCAGATTCAACCGCTGATCCAGACGTTCACCGGCGTGCAGCTCAGAGGCACGCTTCTCACGATGCTCGGCTTCTGCGTGGGCGTCCTGCTCATCGCGTGCGTCAATGTCATGAACATGCAGTTCGCGCGGGCGACGCTGCGCGCGAAGGAACTGGCCGTGCGGTCGTCGCTTGGCGCGACGCGCATCCGCCTCGTCCGGCAGATGCTGACCGAGAGCCTGCTCGTCGCGACGATTGGCTCGCTGGCGGGTGTCGGCCTCGCGTACCTCGCGATCGATTGGCTCTCGGCGACGCTCCACAGCCTCGACAATCCGCCGCCGTCGTGGATCACCTTCGATGCCGACATGCGCGTGCTTGCGGTCACGGTCGGCGCGACGGTCGCCGCGGCCGTCGTGTCCGGCCTGCTGCCGGCGTGGACGTCGTCGCGGTCTGATTCCGTGTCGGTCCTGCGCGACGCGGGTCGCGGCAACACGAGCCGCGGCGTGGCCCTGATGTCGCGCGGTCTCGTCGTGTTCCAGATCGTCGTGACCTGCGTGCTCCTCATCGGGGCGTTGCTGCAGGTCCGCTCGATCCTCAATCAGCAGCACATCGACTACGGCTACGACACGCGCGGCGTGATGTCGGCGCGTATGGGTCTGATGGACGGCGACTACCCGTCGCCCGATGCCCGCAAGCGTTTCTACGACCGGTTGCTGATTCAGTTGCGCGAGACACCGGAGTTCCGCGCCGTCGCGTTCACAAGCCGTTTTCGCATGGTATTTTCCGGCAATGCCCCAATCGAAATCGAAGGGCACAAGTACACGACGAACCGCGATCGCTCGAACACCAACCTCGAGCAGGTGACCGGAGGCTTCTTTGATGTCACCGGCCAGAAACTGATCGAGGGCCGCACGTTCGCCGACGACGATCTGGATGCCAGACAGCCTGTGGCGATCGTCAACGCCGCGTTTATCGCCAAGCACTTCGGCCACGAGAGTGCGATCGGCCGCCGCTTCCGAACGTCGAATCCCGACGGCACGCAGACCGGCCCGTGGCGAACGATCGTCGGGGTCGTGTCGAACGTCCGGATGATCGGGCCGTTCAACCAGCCGAACGTCGACGACAGCGGGTTCTACGTGCCGTTCTATTCGCCGGCCGCCGGCCCGCAGACGACGACCGACCCGTTCGTGAACCAGTTCACGACCGTCGTCGTGGTGCCGCGGCCCGGCGCCAGCGTCGACTCCCTCGCCGTCGTCCTGCGCCGGGAAGTCGCGAAGGCCGACGCCAATCTGCCGCTGTACTTCGTCGGCACGCCGGCGAGTCAGCTCGACACCTTCGTCGCGCAAAACCGGATTATCGCGTCGATGTTCTCGATCTTCGGCGTGGTGGCGATGGTGCTGGCATCGGTCGGCATCTACGGGGTGATGTCCTTTTCGGTGAACCAGCGTCGTCAGGAGTTCGGCTTGCGGATGGCGCTGGGCGCGAACGCTCGACGCATTCTCGGCGGCGTGCTCAGACAGGGAGTCGTTCAGATCGGGATCGGCCTGGCCATTGGACTCGGCCTCGCGTTCGGTCTGGCGACGCTGATGAGCAATGGCATCTCCACGACCCTCTTCAACGTGCGGGCGGGCGATCCGATGACGTACCTCGCGGTCGGCGGAATGGTGACGCTCGTGGCGTTTCTCGCGGCGCTGGTGCCGGCGCAGCGGGCCACGCGTGTCGATCCCATCATCGCGCTACGGGCGGACTGAGCGCGGTCACGACGGGCCGCGCAGCCGGCCCACGTCGCGCGCCTGCCGGGCGACGGACTCGAGGAAGTCGTCGATGTGCTGCCCGGCGGCGGGCGCGAGCCCGGTTCGCTCTTTGATCCGTTCGGCAATCTGGATCGCCGCCTTGTCACGCACGGCATCCGTGAATCCGAACCGTCGGTCGAGGTACGTCTCGAGCAGCACCAGCTCGGTGTCAGTGATGCGGGCCGCCTCCGGGCCCGCACGCGACACGGTGGTCGGCGGCGTCCATCCGGGATCGAGCTGTTGCGCGTCGCGTTCATGGACGACGACCGTGCCCGCAACGAAATCGCCAAGCCGGCGCGCGTTGCGGTTGAGCAGCATGACGCACACGCCGACGGCGTACATGCCCGGCAGCAAATCGACGACACGGATCAAGTTGCGCAGCACGGCGGCGGTCGCGTCGATCGGCCGGCCGGTGTCGCGAATGACGCGGATGTGCGCGAGCCGCTTGCCAGGCGTCTGCCCGTTCCAGAGGATCTCGAACAGTGCGAAGTAGCCCCAATAGATGCAGAAGATCGTGAGGACCACCGCCGCCGGCAGCAGCGTGCTCCAGGCCGCACCGGCGGGCAGGTGCGCCGCGATCACCGGGATGCCGAACACCATGATCACGAACGCCACGAAATAGAGCAGCCCCTGAAGTAAAGTGTCGAGGGCGAGCGCGAGGAAGCGGCTGCCGATGCCCGCGAGCGGAAGCTCGAGGGCGATCTGTTCCGGCGTGTCGATCCGCAGGTGTTCGTCCGACGTCACACGTGATCTCCACGCACTGGCTGCAGCAGCGGACGCCGTACTGGCACAAGCTCGACGCGCTCGTCGATCGCGCCCGCGATCGCGGTTTCCGCGCGCTCGGCGCCGACGACCTGCGCGAACTCGGTCAACTGTATCGTCAGGTCGCGTCTGATCTCGCGACGGTGCGCGAAGATCCCGGGTCCGTCCGGTACGAGGTGTATCTCAACCGGCTGCTGTCGCGGGCTCACAATACCATCTATTCCGCCGGCCGCCCGGCCAGCGGAGGCGCGGTCGCGTTCCTTCGCGACACGTTCCCGCGCGCGGTCCGTCAGCACGCGACCTACATCGCCCTGGCGACTGCGCTGTTTCTTGCCGGAGCAATCGTCGGCGCGGTACTGACGTCACGCGATCCGGATTTTCCGACGCGCGTGGTCGGTCCGGAACTGGCGGAGACGATCGCACGACACCAGATGTGGACGCACTCCATCGTCGCGATCAAACCGGTCGCGTCGAGCCAGATCATGACCAACAACATGGGTGTGGCCTTCATGACGTTCGCGCTCGGTATCTCGGGCGGCCTCGGCACACTGTATCTGCTGCTCTTCAACGGCCTGATGATTGGCGTGATCGCCATGGCGTGTGAGGCCGGCGGGATGAGCGTAGACCTGTGGAGCTTCGTCGCGCCGCACGGCGTGCTGGAACTGCCCGCGATTTTCATCGCCGGCGCCGCCGGACTGCGGTTGGCGGACGGCCTGCTGTTTCCCGGCACACTGCCGCGGCGTGATTCCCTGTCGCAAGCCGGTCGCGAGGCCGTGACGCTGGTGCTCGGCTGCGTGCCGATCCTGGTGGTCGCCGGCCTCATCGAGGCGTTCGTGTCCCCGACTGACCTTGCGGTGCCTTTGAAGTTCACGCTGGCCGCGGCGATTGCCGTCCTCTTCGGCGCGTATCTGCTGAAGTCTGGCGCTACAGGCGATTCCGCTGCTTGATCTCGAGGTAGCTGTTCACAAGCGTCGTCGACAGCCGGCTCGACGCCGATTCGAACGCGAGGGCGCCGCCGTCGCGGAGCGCGCCCAGCAGACGCTCGCGGCGCGTCAAGACTTCCTGCGCGGCCGCCGTTTCGTACATCTCGGCCACGTCGTTCGGCACACGGTCGGCCATCTGGCGAAGATCCGGCTCGCCGATCACCACGAACAACACAAGATGGCGCGTCATCAATCGGCTCGCCGCGCGGATGACGTCCGGTGTCATCGCCGTCTCGCTCAGGTCGGTGAGCCAGACGATGAGACTGCGACGTTTCTGGTCGTTCAAGAGGCGTCCGGCCGCCAGCAGGTGATCGCCTTCCCATTCGTCGGCGTCGAGACGTGCGAGGTGCTCGACGACGCGGCGGAGATGGGCGCTGCCGCGCGAGGCGGGCAGGCGCAGGCTGATGCGCCGGCCGTACGCGAGGATGCCGACCCGGTCGCCCGAGCCGATCGCCACTTGCGACAGCGCAAGCGCGGCATTGACGGAGTAGTCGAGCTTGGTCAGCTCGCCCACGCGCGCGCGCATCAGCCGCCCGGAGTCGAGCGTGATCCAGATCGTCTGGCTGCGCTCGATCTCGTATTGCCGCGTGACGAGCTTCGCCCTGCGGGCGCTGGCGGTCCAGCACACATCGCGCAGCTCGTCGCCAGTGCGGTACTCGCGCAGGCTTTCGAACGCGCGGCCGGCACCTCGCAGGCGCGCCACGCGCTGCTGCCGCTCGATGTGCCGGCTCCGCACGAGCTGGAGCGACTGACGGCGGGCGTCGTCGAGATCGGGACTGGCGAGGGCGGTTTGCGAGAGATCGGCGACCGCCCAGCGCTCGGCGAGCTGCCAGTTCGTCTGGTATCGAATGAATGCGCCGCCGACAACAGCCTCGCCTCGTCTCGTCGGGCGGATCGAATACGTCGCTTCTGCTTCAGCGCGGGGACCCACTACCAGGCTCACGGCCGGCGGCGTGGTCCGCAGTCTGGAGGGCACCGCATCGACGATTCGGGCCGTGACGGGCTGCCGCGCTGAATTGGCGAGCAGCAGCGAGACGTCTGACGTGACGGACAAGGCCGGTGGCGTCAGCCACGTCCGACGCATCGAGAGCGCTGAGGCTCGGGGCGCGCGGCGGATGTCCGCGAACCACAGCGCCAGGATCAGTGCGTCCCACACGACGAGCGCGCCGGCGAACCGAGCATTCCAGAACGCCGGAATGAGCCACGCAAAGCCCACGAGGAAGAGAAAGAGCGCGCGCCGCCCGAAGGCGACGCCGAAACGGCCGTGCGGACGAGCCTGCGCGTCGATCGCGGGGGGCGCGAGCGGCGCGGGACTCCTCACCGGGGAACCTCGACTGCACGCAGGACATCCTCGAGCACGAGGTCCGGCGTCATCCCTTCGAGGTCGGCCTCGGCCTTGATGACGACGCGGTGGCGGAGCACCGGAAGAAACGCCTGCTTCACGTCGTCTGGGATCACGTACGCGCGTCCGTCGAGTGCCGCGATCGCCTTGGCGAACCGCATCACGCTCACGGCGGCGCGCGGACTCGCGCCAAGCGAGAGCGCCGGCCACTCCCGTGTCAGCCGAGCGAGATCGACGACGTATTTCACGAGGGAGGCTTCGACAGTGACGGCCGCGGCCTCGCGGCGAGCCTCGGTCAGCCAGTTCGCAGGCATCGCCTCGACGTTCAGCGCGTCGAGATTCCGCGAATCGAAGCCTTCCTGCACGCTCGTGAGCAGTTGGGCTTCCTCGTCCGACGTCGGGTAACTCACGCGAATCTTCGCGAGAAAGCGGTCGAGCTGAGCCTCAGGCAGAGGGTACGTGCCTTCGAAGTCCACGGGATTCTGGGTGGCGAACACGGTGAAAAGCGGAGAGAGAGCATGCCGCGTGCCGTCGATGGTGATCTGCCGTTCTTCCATGCACTCGAGGAGCGCCGCCTGCGTGCGCGGCGGCATGCGGTTCACTTCGTCCACGAGCAGCAGGTGCGTGAACGCCGGCCCCTGGTGCAGGGTGAACGTGCCCGTGGCCATGTTGACGACGTTCGTGCCGACGATGTCCGCGGGCATCAAGTCGGATGTGCACTGGACACGCTGAAAGTCGAGGCCGAGGAGCCGTGCCAGCGTCTTGACCGTGAGTGTCTTCGCGATGCCGGGCACGCCTTCGATGAGCGCGTGGCCCTCGCACAGCAGGACGATCAGGCACTGGTCCTTCAGATCGTGCTGGCCGACGATCACGCGGCCCAGCTGGTCGCGAACGTGCCGCGCCAGTCTCGGAACTGCCTCCATTACTGGTCCTCCTTGTTCGGTGCGCGGCGATCCGTGTCAGCCGCGCGCGTCTCTGCTACCAGGTGTTGCACGAGCTCGAGCGCCCGATCGTTGGTGAGCGAGGGCATCGTTCGGGCGGCGTCGGCCTCGCGGAGGGCGGTGGCCAGGGTCTCCGCGTCTCGGCCACTTCGACGCGAAACGGCCGCGGCAATAACGTCGGCCGAGCCACGCGCGTCGGCGCCAAAACGCTTCGCCAGGGCCGAGCGCGAGCGTTTGTCGGCGGCCTCGACGGCGACCGAGGCTGCGCTCGCGCGTCCGTAGAGCGATCCGAGCGTGCGCACGAATTCGAGCGGCGAGAGGCGAGACTCGACTGCGGGTGCGATGACCGGTCCGCTGCGTCGCGAGTAGGTCAGCAGCACGACGATCGCGATCAGTCCAAACTGCGCGACCATCCACTTCACGGGCGACTGCCACATCGCCGCCGCCAGCGTGCGACGCCGGCCATGAAAGTATTCGTCCCAGAGGACCTGTCGCGCCTCGGCCGGCCCGAGCGACGCGAGCAGAAATTCGACGCTGCCCGGTTCGCGCAACCCCGCGTTGGTCAGAGGCGTCGCGGACGCCCACCACATGGCGCGGCCGCGACCGACGCGAAGGCTGACGACAGAAAGGCTGTCGGCGTCGCCGTAAAGCGGCACGACGTCCGGTTCGGTGTCGATCCAGGATGCGCGCTTCGCGATCGTGATCTCGGGTGCCGCACGCGTGATCGCCGACGGCTCGAGCGCGCCGACGCGCGACCAGTCCAACGCCGCCGCGATTCCTGGTTCCACCTGGCGATCCAGAAACCACGCACCGTCCGCGCCGGTGGCGATGACAAGTCCGCCGGCCTCCAGAAACGCGTGGATGGCGTGGCGGTCCTGTTCTGACGGCGCGTCGAGCGGCTCAGCCAGAATCAGCGTGGTGCGATCCGGTCGCGCGAGTGCGCTCGGAGAGTCTTCCCAGCGGACGACGTCGTAGCCGAGTGATTGCAGCAGGAGAAATGTCGCCTTGCCGCCAGTGGACGCCGACGAATACGACGTGGTGATCTCGCCGTGATCGCTCGTGCCAGCCGCGAGCAGCATCGCGACGGCCATGAGCACGAGCAGCACGCCGCCGCCGAGGAACAGCAGGCGCCGATCGCTGCGACCTATCGCCGGCATCCGAGTTGCTCCAGCGACGCAATGGCGCGATCGAAGTCGTCGGCCGCGGCGGGCAGCGCCGCGTACCACACGCGCTCCATTTGCCGGGTGAGCGCGCCAAGCGCCGCTCGCGACGGCTGTCCGTCAGGCAACAGCCGCACGTACTCCCGAGGCGTGCGGGCCGGATCCGGCCGCCACGCTCCCTGCGTCTCGAGAAAGACAATGCCGCACCAGTAGGCCGCGTGTACGGCGTCCCGCCACCGGCCCGCGAGCGCCGCGGCGTGAGCGTCGTCGAGGGCTTGTTGCCACGACCGCGGCGTGGGCCAGTCTGGGGCGCCGGCCGGAGTCACGGCAAGCGGGTCGCGCCGCCAGGTTCTGAGAAGCAACGCGACGACCAACGCTCCAGCCAGCGCGACGATCGCGTAGACCACGATGCCCGTGAGCGTGGGAATCGACGACGACCCGAACAAGTTCCGCAGCAGGTTGATCAGCAGGGCAACGGCGCTCGCCCGCAACCGATCGAACCACGTCGGGCCGTGCACGCCCGCGAATTCACGCGCGGACAGGATCCGTTCGACGTCGGCGTGCACGGACGACCGGTCGCGCGGCTCCTCCATGGCCTCGCGCAGGTCCGTCCGGCGCCGGTCGATCGCCGCGAGCAGCGTGGCGCGCCGATCCGCATCGGGGGCCTTCTGCCACGCGACGAGGTCGCGAACGAGAAAATCGGCGGAGACTTCGTAGGTGTGCTCAGGCGTCGTGACGCGCCACGTCGAGGGCAGGGTCGAGGCGGGTTGGGGGGCGCTTCCCGGAGTTGCCGGATCGAAGTGCTCGACGGCGTTGCGTAGTCGATCGAGCACCGCGCCGTATTCTTCGGCCGACATCGTCGCCGTGATCTGTCTCGCGAAGATCGGGATGGCGAATACGGCGAGACAGCCGATGACCGTGGCGAAAAACGCGCGCGTCCGCATCGGCGCGTCAGGCTGGAGAGGGACCGGGCACATGCGGCGCGTCGATCTGCGCCATCAAGTGCTCGAGGTCGAACGCCTCTTTCCGCACGCGTTCGTCGTAGTAGACCAGCGACAGCGCGATCGTGAGCAACGGCCCGACGAGGCTGGACGTGACGAAGCTGCCGAAGATGAGGACGAGCTGCGTCCAGAACGGCGGGTTCGTCGAGGCGCGGCCCGCGGCGATCGTCGCGACGACAACCGGCACCTGCCACAGCGACGAGATGATCATGACGAGCACGAAGTACAGGAAGTAGACCCCGAAAATCCTCAAGCGGTCGCCGGATGTGAGGTCCGCGCTTCGACTCATCGATCCCCGGATCGTCTCGTCCTCGAGCACCATCACCTGCACGGCGAGCGACCAGCGCAACAACAGCAGAATGCCGGGCACGACGAACAGGATCAGGCCCAGCCCGCACGCGAACCCGACGAGGATCACGAGGATGCAGATCGAGCCCACCCGTCCGGCGGCCTGTGCGTACGCGTCGCTGATGGAGATCGAGTGGCCGAGATAGAGACGCGCGACGGCCGTGACCGTGGCGGCCTGCGCGATCGACATGACGACCAGACCCAGACCGATGAGCGCAAACGTCATCAGGATGCTCGTCAGGCTCAGCGGGTTGCTCGTGCGGTACCACAAGCTCGCGAGCTGCAGCGGCAGCAGGATCAGGCTCGGCAGCGCGAGCAGGCCGACGAACACGACCAGATGGCGGCGATAGAGCTGAAATGTCCGGTCGAGCAGCTCGCCCAGACTGAGTGGGCTGAGCACGTGAGTCATCGAGGCCTCCGCAATGCCGTCGTTTTGGCGCTAGAGCGTAACATGGCATAATCGCGCGGCTCTCACCCATGAACATCCTCTGGTGGCACTGGCTCGTGCTCGGGTTGCTGCTGGTGGTCGCGGAAATGGCCGCGTCTGGCGGCTTCTACATCATCTTTTTCGGCATCGGCGCCATTGTCGTCGGCCTGCTCGCGAGCTTCGAACTGGCGGGCCCGCTCTGGATGCAGCTTTTTCTGTTTTCGCTGATCTCAATCGTCTCGCTGACGGGGTTCCGGCGCCGGTTGCTCAAGTGGATGCAGGTCGATCCGCAGGCGCCCGCGGTGGACACGCTGGTCGGGGAGATCGGCGTCGCGAGCGAGGATCTCGCGCCGGGCGTGGTTGGGCGCGTCGAGCTGCGCGGTACGCCGTGGTCGGCGAGAAACATGACGTCGTCCGTGGTGGCGCGCGGCGCGCGCTGCCGCGTCGTCGGCGTCGATGGGCTCACGGTCGAGGTCGAGCCGGAGGGAGCGCGGGCATGACGGTCAGCGGATCGATGATCGCCTTTCTGGTTCTCGCCTTCGTGGTGATCATCATCATCGCGCGCACCGCCATCGTCGTCCCGCAGCAGAGCGCGTTCGTCGTCGAGCGTCTCGGGCGGTTCAACGCGGTGCTGCAAGCGGGATTTCACATCCTCGTGCCGTTCGTGGACGTCATCCGGTACCGGCACTCGCTCAAAGAGGCGGCGGTCGACATTCCCGCGCAAGTCTGCATCACGCGGGACAACGTTCAGGTCGGCGTCGACGGCATTCTGTACCTGAAGGTCATGAACCCGGAACGGGCATCCTACGGCATCCAGGACTATCACTTCGCGATCACCCAGCTCGCGCAGACCACGCTGCGCAGCGACATCGGCAAGATCGATCTCGACAAGACGTTCGAGGAGCGGTCGAACATCAACATGTCGGTGGTGACCGAGCTCGACAAGGCGACCGAGCCGTGGGGGGTGAAGGTGTTGCGCTACGAGATCAAGAACATTACGCCGCCGCACGACGTCCTGGCGGCGATGGAAAAACAGATGCGCGCCGAGCGGGAAAAGCGCGCGGTCGTGCTGACCTCGGAAGGCGCCCGCGACGCCGTGATCAACCAGGCGGAAGGTGACAAGCAGCAGGTCATTAAGGCCTCTGAGGCGCGACGCCAGCAGCAGATCAACGAAGCCGAAGGTCAGGCCAATGCGATTCTCGCCGTCGCGAACGCCACGGCCGAAGGCATTCGCAAGGTTGCCGACGCGATTCGACAGCCCGGCGGCATGGAAGCCACGCAGCTGCGCGTCGCCGAGCAGTACGTGACGCAGTTCGGCGAGATCGCGCAGAAGACGAACACCATCGTGCTGCCCGCCAACCTCGCGGATGTCGCGGGCATGGTCGCGACCGCGATGCGCGTCTACCAGCAGGCGGCGCAGCCGCCGGCGAAATCCGGGTAACGCCGGTCGCGCGCGGGGCCGCGCATCAGCGCCAGATCAGCGTCGCGCCGAGCGCCGCGCCCATTAGGGCCAGCCCGGTCGCGGTCAGCACGCGAAACGATCCGCGGCCAACGAATAACGAAATCGCGCACTTCGTACACGTGTTGGCGAGCAGGCCGATCGTCACCGCACGCGCTGTGAGTTCGGCCGCAGTGCCCGACGCCGTGAGCCTGGCCATCGAAATCGTGAGGGCGTCCATCTCCACGAGGCCCAGCGCCGCCGCCGACCCGTACAGCCCCCGCGCGCCAAGATGCGCATTGGCGAACGCTACGCCGAACAGCACGAGCTGAAACACCAGCGTCATCTGCAACGCCGTCCCCAGTTGAAGCGGATTGCGCTCCCGCGCGAGATGGTCAGCCGCCGCGGGACCGCGCAGGCCCGTCAGGACGAGCGCGACGCCAATCGCGGCAGGCAGCACGCACGCCGGCCAAAGCCGGACCGCGAGCGCAGGCGCCAGGATCAGGCTCGAGAGGATCACCCGCGGGAAAAGCACCACGTTCGCTCCGAGCGCCCCAGCGGCGAGCACACGACCGTGCTCGGGTCGCGATCGGCTGAGCTCCGCCATCGTGAGAGTCGCGCCCGTCGACGACACGAGTCCCCCGAGCGTGCCGGCGATCGCGAAGCCTCGGCCCGGGCCGACGACCCTCCGCGCGACGAACCCGGCAAAACTCAGTCCGGAAAAGAGCAGCACCATCGCCCAGAGCAGGCGCGGGCGCACGCCACCCAGTGGACCAAACGGGCCTTCGGGGAGGAGCGGGAGGATCACCACGGCCATCACCGCGAACCGCGCGGCTGCGCGGATCTCATCGCGATCGACCTTGGCCACGAGCCGGTGCAGCCGGGTCTTCTCGACAAGAAGCAGAAGCGTGACCGCCGTGATACCAGCCGACAGCCGGATGCTGCCCGCGCCGGCCAGAATCCCTCCCGTCATGACGACGAAAGCCGCGACCTCAGTCGTGCCATCGACGTCGCGCGCGCTCGCAGAGTAGTAGGCCGCGATGATGATTCCGGCGATGCCGGCGAGCACGACCGTCGCCGGCCCCTCGACGCCGGCCGTCCAGAGCCAGCCGGCCAGTCCCGACGCGAGGCCGATGAGCGTGAGCGTCCGCACGCCCGCGAAATGCGCGCGCGGCCCGCGTGCGTGGCCGGTGCGCTCGCGCTCGATGCCGACCGCGAGGCCGCCGGCCGTGGCGACCGCAAGGCTCTCGAGCGCGGGTAGATCGAACGGGGGAATCGACATTCAGGCGAGCGCGGCGCCAAGACGCTCGAGCCCCGCCTGGAGCGCGTCCGGCCGGCCCGCGAGGCTGATGCGGAAGTGCGCGGGCGCGTCGAAGAAATAGCCAGGTGCGACCGCGACGCCCTGCGTGTCGAGCAGATGCCGGACGAACGCCATCGAATCAGCGACGCCGCGTCTGCGGGGAAAGACGACGGACGCACCCGGCGGCTCGGCCAGTTCGAGCTCGGGATGCGCAGCGAAGAACATGCGGGCGCGCTGCATGTTGCCGCCAAGCAGCCTGGCCGCGCGCTCGGCGAGCGCCGGCAGTTTTGAAAACGCGTGCGCAGACAACCGATCGGCCGGCGCGCTCTCGGCGTTGTCTACGACGTCGCGCGTCCGCCGGATGCGCACGGCGATCTCCGGCTGCGAGACCGTCCAGCCGCACCTCAGGCCGGCCAAGCCGTACGATTTCGTGAGGCTGCTCGTCGAGATGAACGGTCCGTCGAGGACGGCCGCCGGCGTGGCACGTCCGCCGACGACGAAATTCGCCCCGTCGAGATACACCTCGTCCACGAGGACTTGCGCGCCGACCTGCTGCGCGAGGTCGCCGAGTGCCCTGAGCGTGAGCGGATCGATGACGGCGCCGGTCGGGTTGTGCGGTGACGTGACGATCACGAGACGTGTCCGCGCGGTCAGTCTTGTGCGGACGTCGTCGAGATCAATCTGCCAGACCGAATCGAAGCGCCGATCGAAGCGCTCGACGCGCGCGCCCATCAGCCGGCACGCGCCGATCAGCGGATCGTAGGTCGGACGCTCGATGAGCACTTCGTCGCCAGGACCAAGCAGCGCCGCGATCGCGAGAAAGTTGGCGCCCGAGCAGCCATGGCCCGTGACGACGCGATCGTCGGCGACGCCGTAGTGGCGCGCGATGGCCGCGGTGAGTGGTGGATAGCCGTTGTCGTTCGGCGCGGAGAGGTCGACGGCCTCGCGCGCGCCCGGCAGGTCGTCGAGCGCGCAGGCGAGCAAATTGCTGCCCGCCAGGTCGATGGCCGCGGGACGCCGCGTCTTGGCCCAGAGCAGATACGGGGCGAGGGGAGACTCGAGCATGACTGGGAACGATTCTAGCGAGGAACCGCCGCGGCGGATCGGCTGGTCAGGCCGGCCGGCCCTTGTCGCGGGACTGGCGCTTGAACAGGGCGTAGACAGGAATTCCGAGCAGGAGCAAGCCCGCGCCGACGAGAGACCGTCCGGGCGCCGCGCGAAGCGTGCTCAGGACGACGGCGATCGCGACGGTCACGAAAAATGCGGGCAGCCAGGGATAGCCCGGAGTGCGGAAGCCCGTGCGGCCAGGCAGCTTGCGCCGAAGGACGAAGAGGCCCGCCACCGTGAGTCCGAAGAAGATCCAGTCCGCGAACACGACCGTGTCGAGCAGGTCGCCATACTCGCCGGTCAGCGCGAGCACGATGGCCCATGACGACTGGAGCACAATCGCGAGGGCCGGCGTCTGATAGCGCGGATGCAGTTTCGCAAGCGCCGGGATGAACGCGCCGTCGGCCGCCATGGCGTAGTACACGCGCGTCGGCGCGAGGATCGAGAGATCGAGGAAGCCGAACGTCGAGATCGCGATGGCCGCAGAGACGAACTTCTCGCCCGACGCTCCCATCCAGCGCGCCGCCGCGTCCGCCGCGGGCGTCATCGTCGCCGCAAGGCCCGCGAGCCCGAGCGCGCGAAGGTACGCGATGTTCACGAGGATGTAGATCGTGACCACCGCGATCGTGCCGATGACAAGACTGCGCGGCAGGTGTCGCTCCGGTTCGCGCATCTCCTCGGCGACGTAGTTGGCGCTCTGCCAGCCGCCGTAGGCGAACAGGATGGGAATCAGCGCGGCGCCGAAGGCGACGAGCCCAGACGGCGTGTCGTCGACACGCGCCGAGGTGAACCAGCCCGGCGCGGCGGGGACGATCCATGCGAACGCGATGATCGCCACGAGCGCGGCGACTTTCAAGACGACGAAGACGTTCAGCACGCGGCTGCCGGGCTTGACGCCGACGTAGTTCACCGCGGACAGGACGACGATCGTGAACACGGCCAGCAGGCGGGGCGATCCGCCCGTGACCCCGGCGAGCTTCATGGCGTACTGCGCGAAGGCGATGGCCACGGCGGCCATGGCGCCGGTCTCGATCATGAAGAGCAGCGCCCATCCGTACAGAAAGCCGACGACGGGATGCCAGGCGTCGCGCAGGTAGACGTACTGGCCGCCGGCGCGGGGCATGAGCTGGCCGAGCTCGGCGTAGGCGAACGCGCCGGCGAGCGCCACCGCGCCGCCTGTCGCCCAGGCTGCGAGCACGAGGAGGGGCGTATCGAGCTCGCGCGCCACCAGATACGGATTGATGAAGATGCCCGATCCGATGATTCCGCCGATCACGACCATCGTGGCGTCGAACGGACCGAGGGCACGGCGAAACGCCACGCGCGAATACTACACCGGGGAAGTTTCGTAATATGTGATGAGGGCTGATGGCCAGAGGCTGGGAGAGCAAGTCCGTCGAGGCGCAACAGGCCGATCGCGAAGATCGTGGCCAGGCGCCGGTGCGACGGTCGCTCGAAGAGGAAGCCCGGGACGCCCAGCGCCAGACGCTCGAGCTCTCGAAGCGGCGCGCGCAGGCGGATCTCGTCGCCGCGACGAACCCGGCGCACCGGCGAATGCTCGAAGCGGCGATTCTGGCGATCGACGAGCAGTTGCAGCGCGACGAGCGCGGATCGACATCATGACGAGATCTCCCACCCCGACCGCCAGTCGCCCGGCGGCGCGCCTGCGCCTGATCGCCATTGCGCTCACGGGCCTGGTCGCCTCTTCGCTGCACGCAATGTCGTGCGCCCCGGCGCCGACCGATGGCA
This sequence comes from uncultured Acidobacteriota bacterium, assembly GCA_963704575.1. Classification (GTDB taxonomy): domain Bacteria; phylum Acidobacteriota; class Vicinamibacteria; order Vicinamibacterales; family SCN-69-37; genus DATEGZ01. The sequence continues at coordinate 858,309 of OY969918.1, forward strand.
GCAACGCGGCCGTGCCGGCCAACCCGGTCAGCGTGGCGCCAGCGGCCGCTCCGGGACGGTTCAAGATCGTTTTTCTTGGCGACAGCCTCACGGCCGGCCTCGGACTGCTGAGCGATCAGGCGTACCCGGAACTGGTGCAGCGCAAGTTCACCGAGGAAGGATATTCGCTCGTCGAGACGGTCAACGCCGGCATGTCCGGCGACACGACGGCCGGTGCGTTGCGGCGCGAAGACGACGTCCTCGAACCCGAGGCGCGGATTCTGGTCGTCGCGCTCGGCGGCAATGACGCGCTGCGAGGCCTGACGACCGAACAGACGCGCACGAATCTCGCGGCGATCATCGACGACGCGCTCGCGAAGAACGTGAGCGTGATGCTCGCGGGGATGGAAGCGCCGACCAATCTGGGCCAGGACTACCAGACGGCGTTTCACGCCCTGTTCCTGCAGCTGGGCCAGGCGTACCGGAGCCATGTCGCGTTCGTGCCGTTCCTGCTCGAAGGCGTCGCGGGCAATCCGTCGCTGAATCAGGCGGACGGCATTCATCCGAACGAAAAGGGCGCCGCGGTCATCGCCGATCTGCTGTATCCACGCCTGCGGACAATGGTCGACCAGATCGGCGGCGGAGGCTAGCGGGTGATCGAGCTCATCGAGGTGTCGCGCACGGTCACGAGCGGCGCCGGACCACTGACCATTCTTCATCCCACGTCGTTCCGCATCGCCCGCGGCGACTCGGTAGCGATCACCGGGCCGTCGGGCAGCGGGAAGTCGACCATGCTCGGGTTGATCGCCGGGCTCGACGCGCCGACCACCGGCCGGATCCTGCTCGACGAGGTGGACATCACGTCGATGAGCGAGGAAGCGCTGGCGCGGCTGCGCGGCGAGAAGGTCGGGATCATCTTTCAGTTCTTCCACTTGATTCCGTCGCTGACGGCGCTCGAAAACATTCTGGTCCCAATGGAAATCGCCGGCGCGCCTGATGCCCGCGCGCGCGGGCGCCGGCTGCTCGAAGAGGTGGGGCTCGCCCAGCGCGGCCATCACTATCCGTCGCAGCTCTCGGGCGGCGAACAGCAGCGCGTGGCGATCGCACGCGCGCTCGCGAACGACCCGCCGATCATTCTCGCCGACGAACCGACAGGCAACCTCGACAGCGCGACCGGGCGCCAGGTGATTGAACTGCTCGTCTCCGTCAACCGTGATCGTGGCCGCACGCTCGTGCTCGTCACTCACGACGCCGAGCTGGCCGCGCTGGCGTCGCACCGAATTGGGCTGCGCGACGGTCGCGTGGTCGACGCGCGCCCGGCCGGAGTGGCCGCGGCGCGAGGCGTTTGATGCGCTTCGTGCTCCGCATGGCCTGGCGCGAGACGCGCGGGTCGTGGTCGCGCCTGCTGTTCTTCTTCGCGTGCGTCGCGCTCGGCGTCGCCGCCATCGTCGTCCTGCGCAGCGTCGTTGGTCATGTGCGGATTACGCTCACGCGCGAGGCGCGTCAGCTGGTCGGTGCCGACCTGGTCATTCAAGCGCAGCGTCCGTGGACGGACGACTTGCGGGCGCAGATCGACAGGACGCTCGATGGACGCGGGGTGCTCGATCGCACCGAGGTCGTCGAGACGCAGACGATGGCGGTGCCAGTGGCGCCGGGCGGGGGAATCCGCCTGGTCGAAGTGCGAGCCATTGAAAAAGGCTATCCCTTCTACGGCGCGCCGGAGCTTGCAGACGGCACGCCGTACTCGCACGCACTCGTCGAACACCAGGGCGTGCTGGTCGCGCCCGAGCTGTTGACGTACCTGGGGCTGAAGATCGGAGACGGCATCAAGCTGGCCGGGGAGCCGTTCACGATCCGCGGAGTCGTCACGAAAGACCGCGTGCAGCGCGCGGGAGGGGGCATCGCCTTCGGCCCGCGGGTGTACGTCGACCTCGAGGATCTGCGGCACACCACGCTGCTGGGGTTCGGCAGCCGCGCGACGTATCAGCTGATGCTGCGCGTGGATGCCCAGGCGGTTGATGGGCTCGCACAAGTGCTGCGGCGCGAGTTTCGGCGGGACGTCGTCAACGTTCGATCGTGGCACGGCCTCGAAGATCGGCTCGGCGAGAACCTCACGACGGCGGAGAACTACCTCAGTCTGGTCGGGTTCGCCATCGTCGTGCTCGGCGGCATAGGCGTGTGGAGCGTGACGCGGGTCGTCGTGTTGCAGAAGATGCGCAGCGTCGCGATTCTCAAGTGTGTCGGCGCGACGTCGCGACAGGTGCTCGGGACGTACGTGCTGCAGGCGCTTTGGCTCGCACTCGGCGGCAGCCTGCTGGGCCTCGTGATGGCGGCCATCGTGATTGCGATGATTCCCGAACGGCTGCTGGCGCCGATTGGCGTGACCAACGTCGGGATCACGCCGGCGGCGGCCGTGCAGGGCGTGGCCGTCGGGCTGCTCGTGTCGCTCCTGTTCGCGCTCGTGCCGCTGCTCGACGTGCGGCGCGTGAAGCCACTGCTCCTGCTGCGCGCCGACACGATGACGACGGCTCGCAGCAAGGACTGGCAAAGCTGGCTCGCCGGCGCGGCAGTGGTCGTGGCGCTGGCGCTCGTCGCCGTCTGGCAGGCGAGCTCGTGGAAAGCCGGCCTCATCGTCTCTGGCGGCCTGCTTGTCGTTGGGGTGACGCTGCTCGGCGCGAGCCGTGTACTCGTGGCGATGGTCGGCCGGTTTGCGAAGTCGTCAAGTTTTGCCGTGCGCCACGCCGTGCTCAGCCTCGGCCGGCCGGGGAATCAGGCGCGCGTGATTCTGATGTCGGTCGGCATCGGATGTTTCTTCGTGCTCGGCGTGCGGGCGCTTCAAGTGAACTTGCTCGAGACGATGCGGGTCGAGCTGGGGCAGAACGCGCCCGACCTGGTGTTGATCGACATTCAGCGTGACCAGGAGGAGGGCGTGCGCGCGACGGTCGCGCCGTATGCCGTGGCGCCGCCGCGGCTGATGCCGCTGCTCCGGGGGCGAGTGGTCGGCGTGGACGGCAAACGGACGAACCTGCCGACGGCCGAGGATGTCCGGCGGCAGGGCGAGCTGACCCGCGAGTACGGGCTGACGTTCCGGGACGCGCTGCAAAACAACGAGCGACTGACGGCGGGGCAGTTCTGGTCAGGGCCCCTGACGGAGGCGAGGACCGCGGATGGCCTGGATACCGAGGTGTCGATCGAGCAGATGGTCGCCGACCAGGCGCATGTGGGCGTGGGCGACATCATGCGGTTCGACATCGCCGGACGCGTGCTTGGCGCGCGGGTGACGAGCATCCGCAAAGTGACGTGGGACGAGGCGCAGAACGGCGGGTTCGTGTTCGTGCTGCGCCCGGGACCGGCGGTCGACCGGACGGCGCACACATACGTCGGCTTCCTTCAGGTCACGCCGACGCCTGAGGCGCGCGGGGCGGTGCAGCGCGATCTGGCGAAGGCGTTTCCCAACGTATCATCCATCGACGTGCGCGACGTGCTGGCATCGCTGCGTGAGGTCGTAGACAACGTCACGCTTGGCGTGACGATTGTCGGGGCGGTGACGCTCGCCGGTGGCGTGCTGATTCTCATCGGCGCAGTGGCGATGACGAAGTTTCAGCGGCTGTACGACGCGGCGATCTACCGCACGCTGGGCGCCAGCACGAAGATGATCGCGTCGATGGTCGTCATCGAGTACGGGCTGCTCGGGACGCTGGCCGGCCTGCTCGGCGCGACCGGTGCGCTGGGGCTGTCGTGGGCGCTGGCGCGGTGGCTCTTCGACATCGAGTGGCAGCCCGCAACCGGCCTGCTGCTCTCGGGCGTCGTGCTGACGGCCCTGGCGGTGGGCCTCGTCGGACTGGCGGCGAGCGCGGACGTGCTCGTGAAAAAGCCCCTGGCGACCTTGCGGGGCGAGTAGGCCGCCGACTTGCCGCGTCGGTGGTGATATGATCCGTTGATTGAAGCGGTGGCCGCAGCCCCAGCTGTAACCGTATGACAGAGAAGTCGCTGGACGAGACGCTCCTCAACACCCTGAAAGAGACGCTCCTGCGTAAGCGCGGGGAGATTCTCACGACTTCGACCGGCACCCGCCCGCTTCCCGCGTCGATGGACGTCAACAGCCGCCAGGGGGACCTGGCCGATCAGGCGAGCGGCAACAACGAAGTCCACATCCAGCTCAAGCTGAAGCAGACCGACGCCAAGATCCTGCAGGCGATCGAGGAAGCGCTCTACCGTATGGAGCGCGGAACTTATGGCGTCTGCCGCGACTGCGGCGATCCGATCGCGGGCGCGCGGCTCGAGGCCATTCCCTGGACGCGGGTGTGCATCGCCTGCAAGCAGAAGCAGAACGCGTGAAACCCGCCGATCTCGCCGCCGTGCTCAAAGAGCTGCATCACGAGAAGCTCGCACTCCGCCAGCGCCACGTGGCGGTCGCGAAGCACGTGAGCGACTACGACTTCAACAACACTTACCAGTACGTGATTGCGCGCGAGGACGTGCACCTCGCGTGGCTCGAGTCCGCGCTAGCCGAGTTGCAGGTCACGCCCGACGAGGTCGCCGAACCCGTCCTGCCGGCCCGCGGTAAGAAGGACAGCTTCCTGCCGCTCGTCTCGGAAGACGCGCGCGAGGCCGGGGAGTTCGTGTCCCGCTGGCGCGCTCGAAGCGACGAGTTCAGCAACGCCCGGCACCACAACATGGTGAAGGTGATTTTCGGCGAGACGCTGGAGCAGAAGCGCTTCTTCGACCAGATGGGCGCGGGACGCGAGGATTTGCTCGGCCGCCGGTCGAACGGTCCGCTGAGCCCAGGCACCGGCGACGGCGTCATGGGCGTGCGCTGGATCGAATAGCGCATCCCCACTACGCCATTCCCTGAAGGGACTCCCGCTGTGGCGCTCGTCGCGCTGTCCCTGGGTTCGAATCTCGGCGACCGCCGCGGGCACCTGACGTGGGCTGTCGCGCAACTCGGCCGCATCCTGTCCAATCTTCGCGCCTCGTCGTTCATCGAGACCGAACCGCTCGACGTGCCCGACGTGCAGCCGCCGTACCTCAACGCCGCCGTGGTGGGTGAGTGCGCGCTGCCGCCTGATGTGTTGCTCGAGCGGCTGCTCGCCCTCGAGCGCCTCGCGGGCCGCGAGCGCACCGGCTACCGGGCCGCCCGCACGCTCGATCTCGATCTGATCCTGTACGGCGATTTCGTGACGGACGCGGACGGACTCACGGTGCCGCATCCGCGCTTCCGAGAGCGCGCCTTCGTCCTCGAGCCGCTCGCAGAAATTGCCCCTGAGCTGCGCGATCCGGTGACGGGAAAAACTGTTATGAAGATCTTGGAAGGGCTCAAGGCTTAGGGCTTAAGGCGGGCCAGAGGGGGATAGTAGGCGCTGGACTTCGGACCGAGGACGCTCGCGGATTTTGGACGGATGGTGCCCCTGGACTCTGGACGATGGACCAAGGACTGGGCGCTTGTACAAAAGACGGGCGCGGCGAGCAAAGTCCCCGCGCCCGTCTGATGGTCGACTGTCCTAGCCCTTCTTGTAGTACGTCTTCATCGGGCCGTTCTGGCCAGTGCGCTCGCTGACGAGGTCGGCCCCGTCCATGTACCAGGACTGGACCTGATCGCCGTTCGCGCCCTTGGTCGTGATGACGAGCTTCGCGCCGTCCCACTTCGCCGTCGATTCCTGATCGGCGCCGCCTCGACCGGGGTTCTTGCTTGGCGTGCCATCGAGGTTGTAGACCGTCTTCGTCGCGCCGTTGGCGCCCTGACGCTCGATCGTGAGCGTCTTGGCGTCCTGGGTGATGGTCATGGGGCCACCGCCGCCGCCCCCTCGTCCGCCACCACCACCGCCGGCCGCGGCCGCGGGGTTCTTGTCGGCGTCCGGTGCCCACTTCCCAGAAAAGTCCTTCCCTTGGGCAGAAAGGCCCGAGGTGAAGACCACCAGAGCCGTTGCCACCAGTGCTGTTGCCAGTCGTCGCATATCTGTCTCTCCTGATCCCGGTACCCTGCCCAGGCCGGGTATCAACATTATCGATCAGTCCGGGGAAGGACAGGAGGGGGAGGACAAAGGGGGCCCGGGGGCGGGGTGAGAGGCAAAGAAAAAGGGCGACGTCCCCGTAGGGTCCGTCGCCCATCGAGCTCCGACGTGTGTCGGCGAAGCCCGCGCGTTTCGCGCGAACTAGCCCTTCTTGTAGGTACGTCTTCATCGGGCCGTTCTGGCCCGTGCGTTCGCTGACGAGGTCGGCCCCGTCCATATACCAGGACTGGACCTGATCGCCATTCGCGCCCTTGGTCGTGATGACCAGCTTAGCGCCGTCCCACTTGGCCGTCGATTCCTGCTCGGTCTGGCCGCCGCGACCCGCCATCATGTTCTTGCTCGGCGAACCGTCGAGGTTGTAGACCGTCTTGACGGCGGTGCCGCCCATGTCACGCTCGATCGTGAGCGTCTTGGCGTCCTGCGTGATGGTCATCGGACCAGCAGCGCCACGTCCGCCGCCGCGTCCGCCACCACCGCCGCCACCACCCGCGTTAGCCGCCGGGGCCGGGTTCTTGTCGGCGTCCGGTGCCCACTTACCCGCAAAGTTTGGAGCCTGCGCGAAGGCCACCGTCGCCCACAGAAGGACGGCCGCCGCGGTACTGAGCATTGCTGTCACACGTCGCATAGAGGAGTACTCCTTACAAATCGAAGCGGCCTCTTGCCGCCCCGAAGGTCATGGCGCGCGCATTCTACTCGAAGCGCAGCGCGTCGATCACTGGGGGAGCCTTCTGGCGGGCCGACCCGCCAGACTCCGGCGACTGCCGGTTTACTCGAACCGCAACGCTTCGATCGGGTCGAGCCCCGCGGCCTTTCTGGCGGGGTAGAACCCGAAGAAGATCCCGACGGCGGCGGAGAACGCCACGGCCATGAACACCGCGCTCAAAGGCACGAGGGCCGGCCAGTTGTTGTAGTACTTGACGGCCTCGGAGACGCCGTACCCGAGCGCAATCCCGACCGATCCGCCGACCGAGCTGATCACGACCGCTTCGATCAGGAACTGGAGCAGCACGTCGAACCCGCGCGCGCCGATCGCCATGCGCAGGCCGATCTCGCGCGTGCGCTCCGTCACCGACACGAGCATGATGTTCATGATGCCGATGCCGCCGACGACGAGCGAGACGAACGCGATGCCGGCGAGCAACTGCGTCATCGTGCTGGTGGTCTGCGTGCGGAGCGCGACGATGTCGTCCTGAGCGTCTGGACGGTGAAGTCGTCAGGATCGCCCGGCGACGTCTCGTGACGGGTGCGCAGCAGGTTGGTGATGGCCGCCGCGGCCTCTCGATTTCGTCGGCCGACCGGGCCGACACGTAGATGCGGTTCAGGTTGAGCTGTCCCGACAGCTTCTTCATGACCGTCGTGTACGGCGCGAAGACCTGGTCGTCGAGGTTCTGGCCGCCCGAGGACGCGCCTTTCGCCGACAGACACCAAGCACGCGGAACACTGGTTGCGCACGCGGATCACTTGGTCGGTCGGATCCGTGCCTTCGCCGAACAGGTTGTCCGACACGTTCGAGCCGAGGACACGAGACCTTCGCGGCGGCCTTGACGTCCTCGTCGCTGAAGAACGATCCGTACTTCATCGGCCACGAACGAATCTGCGGCATGTCGACGCTCGTGCCCTCGATCTGCGTGTTCCAGTTCTGGTTGCCGTAGATGAGCTGCAGGCGCGTGTTGACGCTCTCGGCGACGTACTGGATTTCGGGCAGGTCGCGCAGCGCCTGCGCGTCCTCCGGCACCATCTTGGTCGAGCTGCCGAACCCGGTGCGCACGCCCGTGGTGTTCGTGCTGCCGGGCGAGATCGTGATGAGGTTCGTGCCGGCCGACTTGACCTGTTCCTCGATCGTCGCCTGCGCGCCCGAACCGAGGGCCACCATCGCAATGACCGCGGCCACGCCGATGATCATCCCGAGCATGGTGAGCGCCGTTCGCAGCTTGTTGCGGCCGAGCGCCTTGAAGGCGATCCGCAACGTCATGAACATCGACATAGGTCGTTACTCGTTCCTCGACAGAGAGTGCCTAGTGGGCCGGTGCCGCCGTGACCGGCTCTTCGGTCGCGCGACAAGCTTGATCAGGCTCGGGCGGCGGCAGCGCGGCGAGTTCGTCGGCGGCATTGCGCCGGCGGCGCGACCGGCGTGTCCGCGACGATACGGCCGTCGCGGAACCGGATGATGCGCGTGCCATACTCCGCGATGTCGATTTCGTGCGTGATGAGCAGCACCGTGATCCCGCGCTCCTTGTTCAGGCGCTGGAAGATGCCCATGACCTCGATGCTCGTCCGTGTGTCGAGGTTGCCCGTCGGCTCGTCTGCGAGGATGAGCGACGGCTCGTTGATGAGCGCCCGCGCAATCGCGACGCGCTGCTGCTGACCGCCGGAGAGCTGGTTCGGCATGTGGTGATGCCGCGCTCCGAGCCCGACGGCGTCGAGCACTTCGAGCGCGCGCTTGTGCCGCTCCGCCGCCTTGAACCCGTTGACCGACCGGTAGAGCAGCGGCAGCTCGACGTTGTCGAGCGCCGTCGTGCGCGTCAGGAGATTGAATCCCTGGAACACGAAGCCAATCTTCTGGTTGCGCACACGCGCCAGCTCGTCCTTCGACAGGCGCGACACGTCCTTGCCATCGAGGAAGTATTGACCGCTCGTCGGACGGTCGAGGCAGCCCGCAATGTGCATGAACGTGGACTTGCCCGACCCGGACGGTCCGGTGACCGCCGATGAACTCGCCTGCCTGGATCGTCGAGCGACACGCCGCGCAGCGCGCGCACGACGTGTTCGCCCATCTTGTAGACCTTCGTCAGGTCTTTGACTGAGATGACAGTCGCCACGGCCAATGCCTCGTTATCGACTAGATGCCGCCGCGGCCGTCCGCCGCCACCTACCGCCGCCACGACCGCCACCGCCACCACCGCCGGGCTGGGGACCGCCGAAGCCGCCGTGGGCGTTGCCGCGTTGCGGTCCCATCAGCGGGTTGTTGCCGTTGCTGGTCGGGCTCTTGGTCACGGGAATGATGATGCCGGTCACGATTTGCTGGCCGACCTGCACGTCACCGGTGAGGAGCTTGCTGAACTGACCGTCGGTCAGGCCGAGGTGAATGTTGCGTCTGCTTGAGCTCTTTCTTGTCTTCGTCCCAAGTCCAGACCTGGCCGGGAGACACGGTGCTCGGCATCGGTTCGTAGAGCTCGTCGATCTTGTCCGCGTTGCGCTCGGTGATGCCCTTGACCGGACCGGTCACGACGTTCGAGGCCTGCTGCTGCCGGGCATTCCGGTTGCCGCCGCGACCACCGCCACCGCCGCCACGACCACCAGCACCGCCATTGGCGTTGAAGCGGTCCATCATGGCCTGACGCTGCTCGGGCGTGAGATTCGCGCCGTTCGCACCGAAGCCACGGCCGCCACTCCCGCGCCGCCGCGCCGATTGCCATTCGCTCCGCCGCCGTTCGCGTCGGTGCCCGCCGCCGGGGTGGGCTGGGCCTGCGCTGTCTGCGCGGCCGGAGTCGGCGTCGCCGCGGTGGCATCAGCCGGCTTCGCTGCCGTCGCACCGGCGGCCGGTGCCGCTGCGGCCGGAGTCGCGACTGCGCCCGCTGGCGCCGCTGCTGCGGCCGCGCCGTTACCCTGCGCGCCTGTTCCCTGCCCGCCCGCGTTCTGGCCACGTCCCGCGCGGCCCTGTCCCGCCGCCGGCGCCTGAAGCCCCAGCGCCGCATACATCTCGGCGTTCGGCCGGAAGCGCAGTCCCTGGTTCGGCACGCGCACGACGTTGTTCACTTCGTCCACGATGATCTTGACCTGCGCGGTCATGCTCGGGCGCAGCTTCAGGTCCGGGTTCGGGACGTCAATCCACACCGGGTAGGTCACGACGTTGTTCTGTGTCGTCGCGTTCAATCGGACCGCGTTGACCGTGCCGTGGAACGTCTGCTGCGGGTAGGAATCAACGCTGAACGACACTTCCATCTTCGGGCGGATCTTGCCGATGTCAGCCTCGTCGACGCCCGCGGTCAGTTTCAAGTTGATCAGGTCGGTCGCGATGATGAAGAACGTCGCGACGTCATGCTCGACTGCACGGTCTGGCCGACGTCCACGTTGCGCTGCACGACGACGCCGTCAATCGGCGACTTGATCGTGCAGTAGGCGACGTTGAGTTCGGCCTGCGCCAAGCTCGCGTTCGCCTGCACCAGCATTTTCTCGGAGGACGCGATTGACGACACGCGGCTCTTCACCGTGAGCTGCGCCTGTTCGAGCGCCTGCTGCGACACCAGCTGCTTGTCGAACTGCTCCTGCGTGCGCTGCATCGTGCGCTGGGCGTCCTCGAGCTGCACCTTCTGGTTCTCGATGTCGATCTGCTGGCGCTCGATGTTGGCTTTCTGGATGTCCACCTGCACCTGCAGCAGGGACGGGTCCAGCTTCGCCACGATCTGATCCTTCTTGACGATGGAGTTGAAATCCACGCCTTCGAGGCTCGCGACCGTGCCCGACACCTGCGAGCCGACCTGCACCGTGCGCAGCGCTTCGAGCGTGCCTGTCGCGCTGACGGCCTCGATGATGTCGCCCCGCGAGATCGACGCCTGGACGATCTGCGGCTTCTCGACCGGCCGGCCGTACATGTAATACCAGTAGCCGCCACCGCCCACGAGGGCCAGGATGATGAGAGTCGTAACCAGCTTTTTCATAGTCGGTATCTATGCCTGCTCAGGGTGCGACTGCATGGCGCGGCGCCGCAGTCCGGTTCAGCCTTCGTCGAAACGCGGTGAACGCCAGGTCCATGTCCCGGCATGGCGAGGGTCGAGGCCGCGAATCCGCGAATCACGGCCCAAAATCATGTGCCCGTAAGAACCGCCGCTGCGTCTCGCCGCCGGAGGGCGTGGCTACCTCGATATACGCCTCAAGGCTGGAGGCCGTTGCTGTCGCCTTGAGGGAACCCACTACCCCTATCGCCCCCATCACCACCCGAATCAACGCGATGGGGCCGATCGTCGAACGTTTCCGGGCTCCGGCCCCCGTGCGTTCCGTCGCTGAGGCGGGCTAGCCTACCCCAGGTCAGGACTCGGGCCAACAGCCGCCCGCGGCCGCCGTTCTTACCGGCCCGCGCGCTGCACGCGGTCGAATTCCGAGACGGCGTTGATGTAGGTGACGATCGCCTGCAGCTCCGCGAGCCGGGCATTCGTCAGGTTGTTGAGCGCCGTCGCGACGTTGTACGGGTTCGACATGCCGACGTCGAACCGAATCTGTTCCGCCGCCGCGTTCTTCTCGGCCGCCTCACGCGACTTCTGCGCGGCCTTGAGCTGAAGATACGAGTTGCCGACGGCCTGACCGGCATTGGTGACGTCGGTCGCGATCTGGAGCTCCGTGACTTTGATGTTTTCGAGCGACTGGTTGCGCTGAATCTCGGAGCGCGCCAGCGAGGCCCTCGCGGCCGCCATGCCGATCGGATAGTTGAAGTTCAAGCCGACCGTCCACGTCGGGATATCGAACCCGACGATGTTCGACAGCGCGCCGAAGTAACTGCCGTCGGAGATGATCACGCCCTTGGAGATCTGGGGCCCGCCCGATCCGGCCAGCTGGTAGCTACCCGTCAGGTCGAGCTGCGGTTTGATCTGGTTCCTCGTGACATCGAGGTTCAGGTCGGTGACCTGCAGGTTCTGACGGGCCTGGACGATGTCGGTCCGCTGTGCGAGCGCGGTCTGAATCGCGCCGGGAATGTCCACGTCCTGGAGCTCGAAGGTCGGCGTCGACGTCGGATCGATCGTGGAGCGATAGAGCGGGTCGTCGCTGCCGCTCGCCAGCAGCCGCTTGAGCGCGAGTTCGGCCTGCGTCCACTGCACTTGCGCGTTGAGCAGCGCCTGTTCGCTCTGCGCTTCCTGCACTTCGGCCGTCGTCTGATCGATCGGCGCCATCGTGCCGATCTCGACCTTGACCTTGTTGTCCGACACGACCTGCTGCGCGAGATCGAGCGACAGCCGCTGAATTTCGATCCGCTCGATCGCCTGCTTCAGCGCCCAATACGCCGTGCGGACGCTGGCTTTCGTGTTCTCAATCGTGCCCTGCAGCGCGACGTCAGTGATTTGGCGTTGAATGACGTTCGTCCGGAGCGCATTCCGCTGCGTGTCGATCGACATGTTCGCGAGGAGCGGCTGCGTGTAGTTCAAGCGGAACGAACCCTGGTAGTTCGGGTTGCGCGTCGTGTTCAAGCTGCTCGTCGTCGCGCGGCTGCTGACGAAGCTGAGCCCCATCTGGCCGCCGTAATACTGCAGCCGCTTGTTGAGCGCGATGTTGTACGACTGCGTCTGGCTCGAGATCGCGGCGGCCGTGACACCGTCAAGGACGCTCGTCGACGGCTGCGACTGATGGTTCTGCTGGAAGGTGCCGGTCATGGTCGGGCGGAACGCCGCGCGCGCCGTGACGAGGTTGTAGTCCTGGATCAGCGGATTGAGCTTCGCGACCTGGAGGTCGAGGTTCTTCTCTAGCGCGATCTGGATGGCGTCATCGAGCGTCAGCGTACGCGTCGGCGCGCCCGGGGTCGCGGGCGGTTTCGCTTGACCGACGATGTACTGCGAGATGGCCTGGATCTGTGAGGACGTGGCGGGCGAACCACCGGTCGGCGGCGGCTGCTGTTGCTGCGCCGTGCCCTGCTGCGCGCTCAACGTGGCCGCCATGGCAACGGTGGCCAACGCAAACGTCCACACCGTGCCGTTCATCATTCGCTGTCTCATCGCGATCTAACTCCTCAAGATTGGCGGGCTCATGGGCCGGCCGCGTGTCGTTGTTGCGAGATTCTACCGGGACTGTCCACCGCGGCCGCGCTGAAAGTGCCGGTCGCTGACGTCCTCGAGCTTTTTGTACTGCTCCGGACTGAGCTTCATATAGATGTGGTACAGCATCATCGCCCGCGACTCGCGCAGCTTGCTCAATAGCGCCTCAACGTGCGAAACCTGCACCGCATAGATTGATTCCTCGACTTTGCGCTCGACGGTCATCTGGTTCAACACGTCCGACTGCTTGCGCAACTCGTCCACGAACGGGGTGATGGCGCGCATCCGGTTCTGGTAGTAGCCGTCGATGTCGGCCGCCACCTTGTCAGTCAGCCCAAGTTCCCGCTTGGCCGCGTCGTCCTTCCACCATTCCCACTCACGAGACCCGCCCGGCCCGCCGCGCCCGCCGCCCATCCGCCCGGAGCCGACCGAACCGCCAGGGCCCCCGCCCCGCGGATTGGCGGTCGGCGCTGCACCACGGCCCTGGGCCGGTGGGGGAGTCGACTGGGCCGTGGACTGCTGGACGACCGAAAGGTCCCGTCCGGCCGCTGCCACCGTGCCGGTCCACTCCGTTGGGACCGCCAGCGACAGGGCCAAGCCGGTGGCCAGGCCAATGAGGCCGAACTGTACGCGAATTCTGCCAGTCACGTCTGAACTTACGTTCTACGCCCTTGGGTCGTTTACCCCCGGGCGAGTACCTCCAGACGATCGATGACTTGGCCGACGATGTTGTTGGGGGTGGAGGCCCCGGCGGTGAGGCCAACCCGCAAGGGGCCGTCCGGCAGCCAGTTGGGGGTGTGCTGCTCCTCGACGACAGTCGTCGAAGGCTGGCCGATTGGCCGATGCCGGACTTCCGCCCCCGAAACCAGGCAACCTGGGTCGGCTATGTGGAACGTCGGCACACGGTCTGCGCAGATTCTGGCCAAGTTGCACGTGTTGCTGCTGTTGTAGCCGCCAATCACGACCATGAGGTCGAGCGGCTGTTCGTCAAGTAGACGAACGACGGCGTCCTGTCGTTCCTGGGTGGCGCTGCAGATCGTGTCAAAGGCGCGGAAGTGTGCCGCGAGCGCCGCCGGCCCATACCGATCGGCCATGGCGTCACGAAACACCTCGCCAACCTTCAACGATTCGGTCATGAGCATCGTGGTCTGGTTGGCGCAACCGACCCGGACGAGATCGCGCGCGGGATCGAATCCCGGCGACACCGCGCCGTCAAAATGCGTGAGCACGGCCTGCGAATCGCCGCCGTGACGGATGAACTCTGCGACGAACCGCGCTTCCACTTCGTCACGGACGATCAGGTAATGGCCGTTTGGGTACTGCGTGGCCTGAGAGGCCGTCGCGCGGGTTTCCTCGTGCTGCACCTTGCCGTGGATCACCGAGGTGAAGCCGTCCTGCGCGTAGCGGCGGACGTTCTTCCACACGTTGAGCACTGAGCCGCAGGTGGTATCGACGAGCGTGCAGCCGTGTCGTTCGAGGCGGGCGAGTTCGGCCATCGACACGCCAAAGGCCGGCAGAATCACGACGTCGTCTGGACCGAGCGCGGTCTCGCCCTCGCCGGGATCGGTGAGGATGCGGATGCCCTGCGCGCGCAGCCGATCGTTGACGTGGGGGTTGTGGATGATTTCGCCGGTCAGGAACACGCGCTTCTCGGGAAAGCGTTTGCGCGTTTGATAGGCATAGTCCACGGCACGGTCGACGCCGTAGCAGAACCCGAATTCACGGGCGAGATAGACGGTGAGCCGGCCGGACTCACGAAAGAATCCCGCGTCGCGGACCGCGTCGACGATCTGGCTGTGGTACGCCGCCGCCAGCTCGCCGGCGACCGCGTCCTTCATGTCCAGACCCTTGCGAAAGATGACAGGCGGCATGGTCAGGCTTCCGCCCGCCGGAGGCGGCTGCCTCCGGGGACGGGGTACCTAATTGTAAGGGGTCGGGCTACTTGATGGGGCGATTCGATGCGAGCGCGATCTCTGTCGCTCGCGGAGTCATGCGGTCCATGACGTCAAAGGCCGGCAGGTTGAGCGAATCGAGGTCCATGTCGAGCAGGGACGCGTCGATCGGCCCGGTCTTGGGCGCTTCGATCTCAGCGACCGGCTGGACGGCCGACGCCGGTTCGGTGACGTGCGCCGCGGCTGCGGTGGCGGCCGCGGTCCGCTGCTGACCCAGGCGCGCGGTCATCTGCCCGCTGATGACGCCAAGCACCAGGCCCGCGGCTGCGGCCACGCCCAGCCATCCGGCGGCGACCCGGCGTCCGCTCGATTCGGCGCGAAGACGTGTCTGGCTCGGGAACGCGATCACGCGCGCGGGTTCGTCGAGCTGCTCGAGCCGGCGCATGATCTGGGTTTGCTGCGCGGCGAGGCGCTCTGGCGTGAACGCGGCTTCCGCGGCGTCGACGCTCGTCGTCTTGACGGCGTCGAGCCAGCGGCCGAGATCGACCGCGCGCTCGGCGCAAACGTCGCAGCGTTCGAGATGGGCCGGCCGTTCGCCGGTCATCACCGCTTCGACCAGGACCTGTTCAGAGAGATGGCCACCACGAATCATCACATCAACGAGCCGCACGATTCGTCCTCCCGCGCATGACCGCCGCATTCGGCGCCGCGCCGCTCGACAGGAGCGTGCGCAATCGCCGGATGGCACGGAACAAATGCACTCGAACGGTCGATTCGTTGAGCCCCGTCATGGTGCTCACTTCCCGCGACGACCGTCCTTCGAAATGACTCAACATAAACACCAGCCGCTGCCGTTCGGGCAGTTTCGCCAGGGCGGCCGACCAGTTGCTCGCGCCGCTCTGCGGCAAGTACCTGTTCTTCCGGACTCGGGCCGCGCGCGGGCAGGTACTCGCCTGGATCCCGCTCGTTGCCTGCGGCGTCGATGATGGGTGGAGCGATCCACCGCTCGCGACGTCGCCGCGCTTTCAATCGGTCCAGGCATCCGTTGATCAGGATGCGCGTGAACCAGACCTCGAAGGGCAGTTCTTCCCGGAACGTGCCCAGGTGCATGTACGCTTTGATGAACGCGTCCTGCACCGCTTCGTCGGAGTCCGCGGCGTCGCGCAGATAGTGAAACGCAATGCGCGCCGCACGCCGCTGATGCCGCGTGACGAGTTCGGCAAATCGCTCGCGAGCCGCGTCGAGCCGGCCGGCAGCCTGCAGCGCCTTCACGTCTACGGCGACGCGGGCGTCGGCTTCGCGTGCGGTCACGGGCGGGTCGGTCGGAGCTCCTGACATTTTGATACGGTCGCGCGGGGCGAACGTTTACTCAGCAATATTGTAAGTCCTTACGGGCCAAAGCGTTCCACGGGAGTATTTTGGCCCGAGGCCCCGCGGGTGCCCGGAAACCGCGGGCCTTTCAGCCCTTGGTCAGCTGAACTCCCGGGAAGTAGTGGGTGAGAATTGATTCGATCGCCTCGCCCTGCCGGGCCCGCGCCGCCGCCCCGGTCTGACACAGTCCGACGCCATGGCCGAATCCGGCCCCTGAGAAAGTCACGCTGGTTCGGTCGCGGGTGACCGAAAACAGCGTGCTTTGAATCGCCCGCACGCCCAGCGTCTGGTTCAAGATCGATCGGAATTCTTCGCCCCGCAGTTCGTGTGCATGCTCGCCGGCCACCGTCATTTTCACCGCGTGCCCGCCCGGGTCGTGCTCGACGACGTCGAGCCGATCGAACGTGCGGCCGACTTCCGACCGCGGACTCACGTTGAGCGCGAGGCGCAATTGATCGTTCGGCACGGTGAGATGCCATTGATGATGCGCGGTAGTGGCGACATCGTCGGGCGCGGCGATCAGATAGGGCACCGGCGCGCCGCCCCAGATTTCATCCGCGGAGGCCGTGAATCCGCCGCAATCCGCGTGGTATAACCCCTCCGCGAACTGACCCCGGTAGGTGAGCACCACGCCTGCGGTGCGCCGGACGGCGTCGCGCGCATTGCTTGCAAAGCGCGACACGCGGAGCCGTCCCGGGTCGTAAAGCTGACAATGCGTCGTGTCGCACACGTCGAAGCCCTCGGTGCGATGCTTGCCGAGGTGACCCGCGACGTAGGTCCGCGCCAGCACTGCCTGGACCTCGAAAATGGCTTCGACCGTCGCCGCCGATTCGTTGACTGGCGAGACTTCGGCGAGCACCGAGCCGAGAACGTAGTCTTCGATCCGGACGCTTTCGATGTGCCCGGCGGTCCGCACGAGCACCGTGTCCGGCAGCCGCGGCGCGACCTCGGGCAGGCGGGGCGGCTGGCAGCCGGCGGCGACGATCAACCCGGCAAGGGCGACGATCGCCGTCCGGACGCGTGTGGTGGGGCTCATGGCTGATCGTATCGGGCGCGAAGCGAAACCGCAGTAGAATGGCCTGTTTGTTTGTCGTCTGGGAGGGATCGGGAATGGCGTTGGCAGAGCAGAAGGTCGGCCTCGAGGCCGTGGGGATTGAAGGCAGCGCGCGGGTGTACTGGAATCTCAGTCCTGCGGCGCTCTACGAAGAAATTGTCCGGAGGCGCGAAGGCGTGATCGCGGCCGACGGCCCGGTCGTGTGCAGCACCGGCCAGCACACGGGCCGCTCGCCCAATGACAAGTTCATCGTCAAGGAGCCCTCGAGCGAAAAGAATGTCGCCTGGGGCAAGGTCAACCGTCCGATCGAGGTCGCCGCGTTCGAGGGACTCGAGCGCCGCATGCTCGCGCATCTGCGTGGCAAGGAGCTGTTCGTCCAGGATTGCTGGGCGGGCGCCGATCCGGCGTACCGTCTGCCGATCCGCGATCGTGACCGAGCGCGCGTGGCACAGCCTCTTCGCGCGGCACATGCTTCATCCCCGAGACCGACGCGGCGAAGCTCCGCGACCACGCGCCGGAGTTCACCGATCATCGACTGTCCCGAACTTCACCGCGGATCCGTCGATCGATCAAACGAACTCCGAGACGTTCATCCTGCTCAATTTCGCGAAGCGCCGCGTGCTCATCGGCGGCACCAACTACGCGGGCGAAATCAAGAAGTCGATCTTCACCGTGATGAACTACCTGCTGCCCTTGCGCGATGTCATGCCGATGCACTGTTCGGCGAACATCGGCGCCGAACGGCGACGTCGCGTTGTTCTTCGGCCTGTCGGGCACTGGAAAGACGACGCTGTCGAGCGATGCCCGATCGGCGAGCTCATTGGCGACGACGAACACGGCTGGAGCGCGAAGGGCGTCTTCAACTTCGAAGGCGGCTGCTACGCGAAGATGATTCGCCTGTCGGCCGAGGCCGAGCCGCAGATTTACACGACGACCCGCCGGTTTGGAACCGTGCTCGAGAACGTGACGTGCGATCCGGTGACGCGCGGGCTCGACCTCAACGACGACTCGGTGACACGGAGAACACGCGCGGCGCCTATCCGCTGTCGTTCATCGACAACGCCGTGCCGTCCGGCCAGGGTGGCCACCCGAAGAACGTCGTCATGCTCACCGCTGACGCATTCGGCGTGTTACCGCCGATTGCGCGGCTCTCGCCCGCGGCGGCGATGTACCACTTCCTGTCGGGCTACACGGCGAAGGTCGCCGGCACCGAGCGCGGCGTGACCGAACCGAAGGCGACGTTCAGCACCTGTTTCGGCGCGCCGTTCATGGTGTGGGATCCCAGCCTGTACGCGAAGCTGCTCGGCGAGCGGATCGCCAAGCATTCGGTCAATGTCTGGCTCGTCAACACCGGCTGGACCGGCGGCCCGTACGGCGTCGGCTCGCGCATGAAGATCGCGCACACGCGCGCGATGATCAATGCCGCGCTTTCGGGCGCGCTCGCGAACGTCGGCTATGACACGGATCCGGTGTTCAACCTCGACGTGCCGAAGTCGTGTCCGGGTGTCGCGCCCGAGGTGCTGAAGCCGCGCAAGACCTGGAAGGACAAGGCGGCCTACGACGCGCAAGCGGCGAAGCTCGCCAAGATGTTCGCCGACAACTTCAAGGCGTTCGAAGCGACCGCGGCGCCGGAAATCAAAGCGGCGGGTCCCAAAGGCTGACGGATTCTGCGCACACGACTCCAGGAACCGGCCGTTCGCGGCCGGTTCTTGATTAGAATCACTGCGTGACGTTCGAACCCGTCATCGGTCTCGAAATCCACTCGCAGCTGCTCACCGCAACAAAAATCTTCTGCGGGTGCCGGACGACGTTCGGCTCGCCGCCGAATACGAACGTCTGCCCGGTGTGCCTCGGGCTGCCAGGCGCGCTGCCGGTCCTCAATCGCCACGCGGTGGAACTCGCGATCAAGGCGGCCATCGCGCTCAACTGCGAGATCCACCTCGAGTCGATTTTCGCCCGCAAGAACTACTTCTATCCTGACCTGCCGAAGGGCTACCAGATTTCGCAGTACGAACGGCCGATCGCGACGGGCGGCTGGCTGGATGTGCCAGGCAGCGACGGCCCAATTCGCGTCGGAATCACGCGCGTCCACATGGAAGAGGACGCCGGCAAGTCGCTGCACCACGGCTTTCCGGACTCCGATCGCGCGACCTACGTCGACTTCAACCGCAGCGGCACGCCGCTCATCGAGGTCGTGACGGAACCTGACCTGCGATCTGCGGCGGAAGCCGCGGCGTGTTTCACACGCCTCCGGGAGATGCTGGTGGCGCTCGGCGTCAACGACGGCAACATGGAAGAGGGCAGCCTCCGTTGCGACGCCAACGTCTCGGTGCGCCCCGCCGGCCAGACGACGCTCGGCACGAAGGCGGAGGTGAAGAACGTCAACTCGTTCCGCTATCTCCAGAAGGCCCTCGAATTCGAGATCAAGCGGCAGATCGCGGTCGTCTCGTCGGGCGGCCGGGTGAAGCAGGAAACGCGGCTGTTCGACAGCGAGACCGGCGAGACCGCGTCGATGCGCAGCAAAGAAGAGGCGAATGACTACCGGTATTTCCCCGAGCCGGACTTGCCGCCGCTCCAGATTGACGCCGCGTGGGTCCAGACGATCCGCGAAGGACTCCCCGAGCTGCCCGAGGCGCGCAAGCGCCGGTTCGTCGCCGCTTACGGGCTCAGTGACTATGACGCTGACGTCATCGTGCGGCTCACGGGCGCTGCCGACTACTTCGAACAGATGGTCCGGGCCGGCGCCACGCCCAAGGCTGCGGGCAACTGGCTGCAGGGCGAAGTGCGGCGCAAGCTGAAGGACCTGAATGCGGACGACATGGCGGCGGTCGCCGTGCCGGCCGTGGAGTTGGCGCGGCTGCTCATGCTCGTCGACCAGAGCGTCGTCAGCAGCACGGTCGCGAAAGAGGTGTTCGAGAAGATGTGGGCCACCGGCCGCGCAGCGCAGGCGATTATCGACGCCGAAGGGCTTGGTCAGATTGCGGACACGGGTGCGCTCGAGACGCTGGCCCGGGACGTCGTCGCCCGCCATCCGGACGTCGCCGTGCAGTTTCGAGCGGGCAAGGCGTCGACGTTGGGATTTCTCGTGGGGCAGGTGATGAAGGCGAGCGATGGGAAGGCGAATCCAAAGGTCGTGAGCGACCTGATTCGGCGCGCGCTCGCCGAATGACGCCGCCGTACGGCGCGATCAGTTGTTGACTCCTGTACTGGGCTTCTCTAAACTGAATATCGCTCCCTGCTGAAATGGCCTCGAAAGTTCGGCTCTCCAGCGTCAAGGATCTTCACCCCAAGCCGTTTTACGGCCCAGTCTGTCAGTGTCGCGCTCAGTTCTACCGGGAAGAAATCCTCCGCCATCATCAGTGTCTCGAACGACAGCGTGAGTACCTACTCCGAAGGCGCGATTGCCAGCGCCGAGGACGCGCTCACGCGCATCATGAGTCAGCTCGAACAACTCTGCCAGCGGGAAGACGCCTGCGAATTCATGGGTCAGTTGCTGCGCAAGCTCGACGTCGTCACGAAACTCTCTGAATGGACCGAACCTCGCAAGCTCCACTAGCACATCGCACCCAGCGCCTGGCACTCGTACAGCGCAACGCTCACCTCCCACACAGTTAGCGCAACCAGCACCGCAGACCCGGCACGCGCCCTATGTCCTTTCGTCAACTTCTCACGACGACCCTCGCCGTGGTCCTGGCCTTTGCCGCCGGGTGGGTGTGGGGCGCGTCGGGAAAGGCGGGCGTCGAGCTGGCTCGCCGCGATCTCGACGATCGCGCGGATCTGGCGGTGGCACGCGCCGAGACGCTCGATGGACGCGTCAAGCTGGTGCAGCAGAATTTTGGCGACGCCGGTCAGCGCTTCGCGCGTGCGCAAGGGCTCGTGGAGAAAGTGCAGCTCCGGTGGCGGGAGACGGCGCAGACCGAACGGGTCGGCCACCTCGAGGTCGTCCTCTCGCATTTGAAGGAAGCGCGCAGATTGTGCGCGGCGCTCGATGCGACCGCGCAGGACGCGGCGGCCGAAGCCGGCGACGCGCTCGAGACGATCATCGACGCGCTGCCGGCCCACTCCGCGAGCGCGACGGGTGCGATGGCACCCGCCGCACTGGCCTGACTCACTTGACGATCGTCGTCGTCACTTCAACCGTGACCTTCCGGTCGCTCTTCGGATCCGCTGACTGCGAGACGAGCAGGGGCTTGCCGTCGGTCACGATCACGCTGAGCGATTCGATGAGGTTCGCGGGCGTCCGGCTCGCCGACGTCGGGACGTCTGGCAGATACTGAATCGACAACGTCAGGTAGATCCGGCCGTCCGCTCTTACGCGCGGCCCGGCGTCGACGTTCAACTGGATGCCCGAGTTCGCCGCCGAACGAATCGAACCGCCCTGGCCGTCCGCAATCAACATGGTGACCGTCTTCTTCGTCGAGCTCTCCGCTGTGAGGGTGTCGGTGAGCGACAGCTCGACGCGGACGTTCTGACTCGACCGCTCCTCGAACGCCGCGCCGCGACCACCGCGGGCGGGTTCCGGCTGGCTGGGCGCTGGCGTCGGCGCCATGCCGCCGCGTCCGCGACCGCCCTGCTGCCCAGGCTGACCCTGCGCGACGGGCGCGGTCGGCGGCTGCTGGCCCTGCTGAATCGACGGCGCGACGGGCGTCTGGTCCTGAGCACTGGCGCGGAGTGGGATCGCGAGCGCGCCCACGAGACACACGAAGACGAACGATTTCATAACTCTCCTTTGTGGCCGGATTCGCGGCTCGTCATTTCACCGAGCCGTCGTCGACCGCCGGCACCACGATCGCCGCTACGGTCAATTGAGGGATGTTGAGCTTCTCCGGTTGGATCGTCTCGTGCGAGATCGGCGCCGGCGCCTCGAGCAGCGGCAGCATCTCGACGCCGCTGTGGTCGGGTTCGTCCCGAATTGCCGCCGTTCTCACCGCGGGTGGCGGAATGATCGCGCTCTCCAGACTTTCCACGACGCCTTCCGCTGGGGCCGGAGCATTCATGGCCGGACTCGCCGCGCCGGTATCAATTGCCGGCGGCACCTCGTGCTTCGACAGTCGCGGCGCCATTACGGCGACGACGAGTGCGACCGCGGCCGCCGCGGACACCACCGTCCAGTTGATGCGCGTAGTTCGCGGTTCGTCGAGGTGCGCCAGCACTCGTACACGCAGGTCGCGCGTTGGACCCGCGTCGGTCATGGTCGCGGCGACGCGGTCGATGGTGTCGTCGAGCGGCGAGCGACAATCGTCAGGTGTCATGAACGCCATCTCACTATTTGCGGTCGAACGCCGCCGGGACGCGCTCGGCCACGAGCCTTCGGGCCTGCGCAACGCGCCATTTGACGGTGCCGACCGGGATGCCAAGCATCACAGCAATGTCGTCGTACGAATGTTCGCCGCTCGCGGCCAGGAGCAGCGTGTCCCGCAGCTTCGGCGACAGGCCCGCGATCGCGCGCCGGACATGATTGGACAAGTCCTGCGCCACGACTGTGCGCTCGGGATCGGGTGCGCCGCCCGGTGTCCGATCGAGCAGGTCCACCTCGTCCTCGCCGGCGCGGAAAGTATTTGGTCGAAGCCGCGACCACCAGCTCTGACGCTGCCGCCGCTTGTCGAGCGCCTTCCGCCACGCGATCGTCAGGAGCCAGGTGCGAAAGGACGACTCACCACGGAACCCGGACAGCTTCTGCCAGGCGACGACGAAGGCTTCCTGGGCGGCGTCTTCGGCGTCCTCGCGGTCCCGAAGCACAGCAAGCGTCGTGCGTACAATCAATCGCTCGTGCAGGGCCACGAGATCGCCGAATGCGCCGTGGTCTCCCTGCCGCGCGGCGTCGAGCAATGCCAGCACATGCGGAGCGTCCCGCCCCTCGGCGGGCGACACGTCCTGGGAGTCGGTGAGCGTCACGAGGTTGGCGACGGCAACCGTCACTCCGACAGTAGACATCGAAACGAGGGCGGCGGTTGGATCGCCCCACAAGGAAGTTAGACTGCTAGTAATGAACCATGAAGAACGACTGGTCCAGCTCATCGAAGAGCGCGTGGACCATCCTGCCACTGTGAAAGAACTCCTCCAGCTCCTCAAGATTCCGCGCGAAGAGCGGGCATCGTTCAAGCGCAACGTCCGGCGCCTGGTCGCGTCGGGCAAGCTCGTCGAGATTCGCGGCGAACGGTTCGGCCTGCCCGGCCGGATGAATCTGATCGTCGGCCGCGTGTCGACCAATCCGCGAGGATTCGCGTTCGTGGACGCGGATCCCCCCGAGGCGGGCGGGCCGAAGGGCATCTACATTGCGGGCAACAATCTGAATCAGGCGATGCACGGTGATCGCGTCGTCGTGCGAGTCGAGCACACGCGTGATGATCGGGTCGAAGGCCGGATCGTCCGGATTCTCGAACGCGGCGCCGAGCGGATTGTCGGGCGCTATGACCTCGACGGATCCGGTCGCGGGTTCGTCGTCCCGTTCGATCGCCGTCTTGTCATGGACGTCGCGGTTCCGAAGGACGAGACGAAGGGCGCGGCGCCAGGTGAAATGGTGACGCTTCAGATCACGGAGTGGCCGACGGCGACGCGGCCGCCGGCTGGCCGCATCACCGAGGTGCTCGGGTCGCTCGATTCGCCGGGCGTGGACGCCGCGGTGATCATCCGCAAGTACAACCTGTCGGACGAACACAGCGAAGCCGCCGTGGAGGAAGCCCGCCGATTGGGTTCCACCGTACGCGATCGCGATCGCGTCGGTCGCACGGACTTTCGTGACTGGCCGACGGTGACGATCGACGGCGAGCATGCGCGCGATTTCGACGACGCGATCTCGATCGACAAGCTGCCGAACGGCAATTACTGGCTGGGGGTCCACATCGCGGATGTGGCGCATTACGTCGCCGAGGAGAGCGCGCTCAATGTCGAGGCGTACGATCGCTCGACGTCCGTGTACTTTCCGGAGCGGGCCGTCCACATGTTTCCGGCCGAGCTCTCGACCGGCTTGTGCAGCTTGAACCCGCACGTCGATCGTCTCGTGCAGTCGTGCCTGATGGAAGTCGATCGCCGATCTGGCGCCGTGGTCCGCTATGAGCTGCACGACGGTGTGATTCACAGCCACGCGCGCATGACGTACACCGAGGTGAAGGCGATCCTCACCGATCGTTCGCCGGACGTCATCGCCAGGCACCAGGCGCTCGTGCCGATGTTCGAGCGGATGCACGAGCTCTTCGAGATCCTCAACATGCGGCGCCGCCGGCGCGGCTCGATCGACTTCGACTTGAAGGAACCGGAAATCGTCCTCGACGACGCGGGCATGGTCGAGGCGATCGTGGCCGCCGAGCGCAACGTCGCGCACCGCATCATCGAAGAGTTCATGCTCCTCGCCAATGAGACGGTCGCCTCGCACCTCGAGCGGCACAGCGTGCCGACGCTCTATCGCATCCACGAAGAACCGGACCCGGCCAAGGTGCAGTTGTTCGAAGAGTTCGTGTCGACGCTCGGGTACTCGCTGTCGGCCAAGCCCGACCATCTCGAGCCGCGGGACTTCCAGCGGCTGGTCGAGCGCATCCATGGCAAGCCGGAAGAGAAGCCCATCGCGTTCCTGCTGCTGCGGACAATGCAGAAGGCGCGCTATGACACGGCGAATCTCGGCCACTTCGGCCTCGCGGCCCAGGCCTACACGCACTTCACGTCGCCGATCCGGAGGTATCCGGATCTGATTGTGCATCGCGTGCTGCGCGAATCCCGTCGCGGAATGAGCGAAGAACGCCGGGCAGAGCTCGTCGAGGATCTGCCGGACGTCGCGCGGCATACCTCCGAGCGCGAACGCCGGGCGAACGAGGCGGAGCGCGAGCTCGTTCAGTGGAAGAAGGTCCGTTTCATGACGGACAAGGTCGGCGACGAGTTCGACGGCTTCATCACGGGCGTCAGCGCGTTTGGGTTGTTCATCGAGCTCGTCGAGCACTTCGTCGAAGGGATGGTGCACGTCTCGACAATGGCCGACGACTACTACCGGTTCGTGGAGCGCGCGCACATCCTGCGCGGGGAGAAGAACGGCCGCGTCTACCGGCTCGGCGATCGCGTACGCGTCCAGGTCATTCGCGTCGATCTCGAGCGGCGCCAGGTCGATCTCGGCTTGTCCGACATTCTGGCCGCCGTGCGCGGATCGGGTCGCGGGCGGGCGCCTCGCTCCGAAAGACCGGCGGGGAAGGCTGGAGGCCGTCCGGCCCCCAAGCCAGGCGGAGCAGCAGGCGACCGTAAGGATCGCGGTCAGAAGCGCGGGGGCAACCGTCCTGGCCGCAACGCGCGCCGGCGGCGGCGCTGACGCGCAACGATGAACCGCGACCGGCCGTGCTCATGCGTCAACTCGTCGTCGGCACCGCCGGTCACATCGATCACGGCAAGAGCGCGATCGTCAAAGCGCTGACCGGCACCGATCCGGATCGGCTCAAAGAAGAGCAGTTGCGCGGCATCACGATCGATCTCGGCTTCGCCCATGCCGTGATGGGCGACGTGGACGTCGCGTTCGTCGACGTGCCCGGGCACGAGCGATTTGTGCGCAATATGCTCGCCGGCGCCGGCGGCATCGATGCGGTCGTGCTCGTCATCGCGGCGGACGAGTCGGTGATGCCGCAAACACGCGAGCACTTCGAGATCTGTCGTTTGCTTGGTCTCGAGCGCGGCATCATCGTGTTGTCCAAATCGGATCGTGTGGACGCGGAGGCGCTCGCGGCGGCCGCACAGGACGCGCGCGACCTCGTCGCGGGAAGTTTCCTCGACGAGGCGCCGATCATCGCGACGTCGGTGCGCACGGGAGCGGGACTCGACACGGTGCGCACGGCACTCGAGGGTCTCGCCGGTCCCGCGTCGCGCCGGGCGCGATCCGGCGTCGTGCGGTTGCCGATCGATCGCGTGTTCACGGTGCGCGGCTTCGGGACCGTCGTCACCGGCACGTTGGTGTCCGGCGAGATCGTCGCGGGGCAGGACCTCGTGCTGCTACCAGGCGCGCGCGTGGTGCGGGCGCGGGGCGTGCAGGTCCATGGGCAGAACGTGCCGCGCGTCAGCGCGCCAGGGCGGACCGCGATCAATCTCGGTGCAATCGAAGTGTCGGAAATCGCGCGCGGCATGACGCTCGCCTCGCCCGACGCACTCGTCATGACCTCGCGTCTGGATGTGAAAGTCGAGGTCGTGCGTGACGCGCGCCCGCTCGGGCACGGCCAGCGGGTGCACGTGCATCAGGGCACCGCCGTCCGGATGGGACGCGTCGCGATGTGCGCCGTGTGGAGGCCAGCCGACGAGACGTGGACAATGGCGGGCGTCGGCCAGCCGGCCGTGGAGATTCCGCCGGGCGGACAGGGCTATGTGCGCGTGCGGCTCGATGAACCGCTGCCGCTCTCGAGGGGCGATCAGCTGATTCTGCGACGATCGTCGCCGGCCGCCACAATCGCCGGAGGCGTCGTGCTCGATCCGGCGCCGCCGCGCGCGGGCCTGCGGCGGGCGTCCACGCTCGATCGCTTTCGCGCGCTCGAGGTCAGTGAGGCGGTCGCCGACGACTCCGTCCCGGGCGTCGTTCGGACGTGGCTGACTGAGGCCGGCCCGACCGGGCTGCGCATCCGCGACCTCGTCGCCCGCGGCGGCCTGGATCCACCGCGCAGCGAGCGCATCGTCGCGCTCCTCGAGGCGGAGGGCGCCGTCGTGGTCGACGACCGTGTGATCGACGCCCGGGTGTGCCGAGCGATCCAACAGAGGATTGCGGACACGCTCTCAGCGCATCATGCGGCGCGACCGCGTGAGCCGGGCCTGGCCCGTGACATGGTGCGTGCGCGCGCAGCAGCCGGCGCGCCGCCAGGCGTCATCGACGCGATGCTCGTCCGCATGGCGACGGCGGGACAGATTGCCGGGAGCGATCTCGTCAGGCTCGCCGTGCATCACGTGACCGCAACGCCGAAGGATCAGCAGGAGGAAGGCCGCGTGGAAGCGGCGCTCCGCAAGGCCGGCCTCACGCCGCCCGATCCGGCGGCGCTGGCGTCAGCCACCGGGCTGACCCCGGCCGGGCTCGACGAAGTGTTGCGGGTGCTCGCGCGCGCGGGTCGCGCGGCGCGGTCAGGCGACCTGTGGTTCCACACGACTGCGCTCGAGAAGCTCAAGCAGGAGGTGCTCCAACTGGGCGCTGGACGGACGTCGACCGCGCTCGCGCGGATCGACGTCGCGACCTTCAAGACCCGCTACGGGTTGAGCCGAAAGTTTGCGATTCCTCTGCTCGAGTGGCTGGACCGCGAACGGGTGACCCGCCGCGTTGGCGACGCGCGCGTCATCCTGGGCGGATGACGCGAGTGACTAGCTGTCGCTCTTCTCGTTCGCGCCGTCGCGGGTCGCGTCCTTGAAATTCTTGATGCCGCGTCCGATGCCCTTGCCGAGATCGGGCAGACGGTTCGCGCCAAAAATGAGGATAACGATAAGAAGGATGATGAGTAACTCGGGAACCCCGAGGCGCATATATGAAACTCCCGCCGGAGCGACCGGCTGCCTAGTATTCTAACGCGTTTTGCGGCGCCAGCCCGGGACGGCCGGCGCGCTGGTGATTCAACGTCTTGGACCGTGGTTGAAGCCGGGAGGTGACGTCTGTCGTCAAAAAGGAGAGCGCCAACGAGGAACTCCCCCGGAGGCGCCCGGCGGCGTGCCCAACGTTCAGGGTACTGGTCTTGCAGCCACAGAAACGAACGCGACCGCCGGTGAGTATACTGTCTCATTACGGGCCCGGTTCAGATGGACGCACACACACCCACCGTCACGACTGAGCCGCCACTCCCGCCAGGGACTGGCGCGGGGGCAACTGCTGCCTCGAACAACTGGCTCGGCTCGCAATCGATCTTCGACCGTCGCGACGAGAACGCGCTCAAACGCGCGGCCGGAGCGACCGGGATCACGCTGACGTTCTACGCGATTCTGTTCACGCTGCTGCTCATTGGCGGCATAACGGTCTCGCAACAAGTGATCAACCCGGAGCAGGAGATGCCGAAGTTCGTGTATCTCAACGATCCGGGACCCGGCGGAGGCGGCGGCGGTAGTCCGGCGCCAGCCCCGCCCAAGCCCATGGAAGTGCCGAAGCACAAGGCACCGGACCCGGTGCCCGAGCCGGTCGTCACGCCTCCGCCCCAGCCGATTCCGACGCTCACGGCGCCGATCGAAACGAACATGGCGAGCGTGATTCAGGCCACGGGCGCGAGCTCGGTGTCGCTTGCAAGCTACGGAGGCGGCGGCAGCGGTGGCGGCATCGGATCGGGACGCGGCAACGGCGTCGGCCCCGGCACGGGCGGAGGGTTTGGCGGCGGCGCCTTCCATCCCGGCAACGGCATTTCGTCGCCGACACTCCTCCGGCAGGTCGAACCGAAATACACGAGTGACGCGATGCGCGCCAAGGTCCAGGGCGACGTCGAGCTCGAAGCCGTGATTCTTCCGAACGGCACTGTTGGCGACGTGCGCGTCGTCAAGTCGCTCGACGACAAGTTCGGGCTCGATCAGGAAGCCGTCAAGGCCGCCAAGCAGTGGCTCTTCAAGCCTGGCGTCGATCGGTCCGGCCAGGCCCAGGGCGTCATCGTCACCCTGATCCTCTCGTTCAGACTGCACTGACGCTCGCGCACCCATTATTTTCCTAACGGTGGCACCGCCAGGTCCTTCGCGCCCAGGCCTTTGACTTGGCCGGTCGCGAAGCCAGGCGGCACGCCGAACAGCAGGCAGAAAGACGCCGGCGGCGTAATCGCTTTCAGCGTCGCGACCTTCCCGGGCGAAAACGCAAACGCGATCGACCCGTCGGACCGCGTCTCCTCGAGCGGGTCCCTCATTGTGCCGCCGTCCTTCATTTTCATCTTCGCGATCATCGAGAACTGGTTGGGATCGCCGTCGTAGACGCTGTCGATGCCGACCAGCGGGAACGAAGCGGCGCCAGAGGTCACCGCGATCTTCGTGAGATCGATCGTGGCGGCTGCTCCGGACAGCGTCGCCGAGACCCACAGGAATTTCTGGCCGGGCGTCGGCACGATCATCTGACGCTGATCGGTTTTGACCTCGTCGGCAAGAGCGGCTTTCGTGAGCGTCACGTTCGTCGTGCCCGTTTGGCCAGCCGTACCGGCGCTTGTCCATGCGGTCGCGCCCGCCATCAATAACAACACCGTCGCCATCCGTCTCATACACACCTCGGCCAGAGTATATCCACGCGTCGCTGCGCGCGAAGGAATCAGGATCCTCGTCGCGAATGAATCAGGATCGTGCGCGCGAACGCGGCGGTGCGTACGTTCTCTTATGTGTTCATAAGAAAAGCGACACGCGAGGGCCTTGACCTACGAGCAAATGAAGTGCACCATCTGCACCAACCATTCATCCGTGTACAGGACGCACCCTTCGGGCGGAAGCGCCACGATTGTGTCTGCGTTTACCAAGGGGAGAGGGCACCGCATGAGACGTACTCAAATCGTGCTATCCGGGTTCGGGGTTCTCGTACTGATCGTCGTGGGGGTGTTCGTGCTCTCGGCGCGGCGGACGCAGGCGCAGGGCCTCGGCGGCTCGCCGGAGCAAAAAGCGGCGCAGGCCAAGCTCGATGACAGCTATCCGAAGCTGCAGATCACTGATCAGTACCTGCGTCTGAGCGTCCCTGGCTACACCATGGGACAAACCGTCGGCGTGGCCACGAATTCAAGGGGTCACATGTTCGTCTACACCCGTACGCTCAATCAGGGCGTAGCCCGCGGAGGTAAGGCTGCGATCCTGTGGGAATTCGACGATGCCTACAAGTTCGTCAAGGAATGGGGGCCGAACAACTATGCCGAGTCCTTCGCGCATGCGGTTCGCGTCGACAAGGCCGACAACGTGTGGCAGGTCGACGAAGGCTCCAATATGATCATCAAGTACAATCCGGAGGGCCAGCATGAGTTCTGGCTGGGCCGCACGCCGGAAGCGATCGACTACCTGCAGGGCAATCTCGAAGTTCTGCACTTTGCGCCCCCGAGCCCGGTGCCGGCGAGGGACGTCCATCCTGTAGGCCGGATGGGGCAGTTCAACCGCGAGACAGACATCGCGTTCGATGCGCAGAACAACATCTTCGTCTCCGACGGCTATGGAAACGCGCGCGTCGTCAAGATCTCGCCGGACGGCCACTGGCTGAAAGCTGTGGGCACCTGGGGGCACGACAAGGATCAGTTCGCCACGCCTCATGGCATTGCCTCTGATGCGCAGAACAACATCTACGTCGCCGACCGCGGCAACCGGCGTATTCAGGTGTACGACGACAACCTGAACTTCAAAGCCACGATCGAGGGAGTTGGCGCGCCCTGGTCGGTGTGTACGACAAGTACGAGTCCACAGTACCTCTTCACCGGCGACGGCACGACCGGACGGATCTACAAGATGGATCTGACGGGTAAAGTCCTGGGCACGTTCGTCACCGGGCAGGACCACGGCTCAGAAGACACCGGCGATCTGATCCACGCGCTCGATTGCCGGACGGCCAACACGATCTTCGTGGGCTCGGCGTCCATGTGGGACGTGCAGAAGATCACGATCAAGTAGAAGTCACATTCTGTGTGAACGGCACCGGCCCGGCAGGGCAGACCCGCTGGGCCGGTGTCGGGTCCGCGCCGTGTGCATGTTCTTGCGCGGCCGCACACCGGCGGAGTATTCTCCAGCCTCACGACCATCGCCAGTTTTTGCGATGCCCGCTCAACCGATCGACGTCGAGGCTGTCCGCAGCCACTTCCTGTTCCCGGCGACGGGCCGGCTCGTGACAAACAATGCCGCGAGCACCCAGCCGGCGCGCGAGCTGATCGCGCTCTACGACACGCTCGCGCCGGTCTACGAGAACGTCCACCGCGGACAATCGACCGCCTCGGCGAACATGACCGCCGTGTTCGAGGCCTCGTACGACACCATCGCCCAGTTTCTCAACGCGCCCAGCCGCCGCAACATCGCGATCTACCGCAACACCACCGAAGCTCACAACGCGGTGATGTACTCGCTCTTCACGGAGTTCGACGACGGCGACAACGTCGTGACGACGCTGATGGAGCACAACTCGAACTACGTGCCGTGGTATGCGATGTGCCGCGAGATCCTGCCGAAGTTCGGGCGGCACGTGGAGTACAGGCTCGCGCGATTCGATCCGACGACCGGCGAGCTCGATCTCGACCATTTGCGCACGCTGGTCGACCACCGGACCAAGCTCGTCTGTTGCACGGGCGCATCGAATTTCTTCGGCACGAAGAATCCGCTGCCCGAGATCCGGGCGATCGCGTCGGCGAGCGGCTACGTGCAGACCAACGGCGAGCGTCGATCCTACCTGCTCGTCGACGGCGCCCAACTGGTGCCGAGCACGCCGGTGGACGTGCAGGCGCTCGACGTCGACTACCTGTCGTTCTCGTTCTACAAGATGCTTGCGCCGCTCGGCGTCGGCGTTCTGTACGGCAAGGAGCACCTGCTCGAGTCGTCGCGGCCATTTCTGTATGGCGGCGACATGATCGCTCAAGGCCAGGTGTTTGCTGATCGCGTCGCCTACAATGCGTTGCCCTGGAAATTCAGTGCCGGCACGCCGAACATCCTCGGCACGGTGATCTCGGCGCAGGCGATGCGCCTGCTGGTGGACCTCGCGCAGTCGCCACGGGCCTTGTCGTATTTCGGGAGCGATCGTTCGTTGACGCCCGAGGCGGTCCGCGCGGCCATGAGCGCGGTCATGATGTGGACCCGGCACCTCACGGCCCGCGCCATGGACAGGCTCGAAGAAATTCCCGGACTGAAAATGTATGGGCCGCGGGACCCGGCGCATCGCACGGCCCTGGTGTCGTTCAACGTCGACGGCTGGGATCCGGTGGATTTGGCGTCGGGCCTGAATGCGGCGGGCGTCGAATCGCGAGCCGGCTGCCATTGCGCGACGCTCGCGCACCACGAGCTTGCACTCGATCCGGCGGCAAGCTGCCGGCTGAGTTTCTATCTCTACAACACGATCGACGAAATCGATCGCGCAGCCGATGCGCTGGCGGCCATCGTCCAGCGCGGCCAACAGCCCCGAACACAAATGGCCCGGCGGGCGTGAAACTTATTTTCCGCCAATCTTGCTGACGTCAATCACCCAGACGCCGCGGCCATGAGTCCCGATCACGAGCATGCGATCGCGCGGGTGCACGATGAAGTCCATGACGTTGACCGATGGCAGATTGCCGCCGAGCACATCCCACTTCTGGCCGCCATTCGTCGTGACGTACACGCCAAAATCGTTGGCGGCATAGAGCACGTTAGGGCTCACCGGATCCTCGCGAATCATGTTGATCGGCCCTCCGGGCAGATTGCCGGCGATGCTCCGGAACGTCTTTCCGTAGTCGGTGGACTTGTAGAGGTGAACGGCGAAGTCCTCGTCATAACGACCCTGCTGCGAGGCGTAGACTGTCGCTTCGTCGTACTTGGAGGCCAGGACCGTGCCGATCCACTCCTTCTTGGATGAACTGCCCACGGTCAATTCTCGCCACTCCTTACCGTCGTCGATTGACGCGTACAGTCGCCCATCGTCGGTCCCGGTGTAGACCAGACCTTTTTTCTTCGGCGACTCCGAGATGGTGATGACCAGCTGATGCGGGACGTCGCCGCGACGCGTCTTGTCGTTGTAGCTCAGGTCGTCGGTCAGCTTCTCCCAAGTGTTGCCGCGATCCTTGGACCGGAAGAGATATTGCGCGCCGAAATAGACGGTATCGGGATCGTGCGGCGACAGGAGAATCGGCGCCAACACCTGCATGCGAAGTGGGTCATCGGGAGAGACGTTCGCCGGCCGGATGTTGGTGTCGCGCTGGGGGCCCGCCGGCGGCGTGGCCGCACGTCCCGTCGCGCCGGCGCCCGCCGCGCCAGCACCGCCGCCACGCGGCGGTGCTGGAATGCTGAAGTCCGTCCGATCGAGCTTGCCGGAGTACACGATGCTCGGATTTCGTGGATCGATCGCGTGCTCGCCGTACTCGCCGCCGGGCGCGTTCTCGAACGCAATCGGCTGCAGATTGTCGCGACCGTTGCGAATGTCGACAACGCCGCGATAGCTGCCATGATCCTGGAACGATCCGTACACGCGGAACGGCGTGTCCATGTCGAACGCCATGTCGAACGCAGTCTCCGTGGGCAGACTTGCCCGCCGCCACGTGGCGCCGCCGTCAGTGGTGACGCGGAAGCCACTGTCATTGCCGCTCAGCATGAAGAGCGTATTCTTCGGATCGATCCACATCGCGTGGTTGTCACCGCCCGGACCGCCGCGGCCCGGCGCCGTGCCTGCCGGCGCTCCGGGGGGCAAACCTGCAGCGGCGGGCGGCGCCGCCGGACCAGTGAAGCGGGTGAACGTCTTGCCGCCATCGCGCGAGACGCTGACGCCAAGCGCGAGCGTGTAGATGGTGTTTTCATCCGTGGGATCGACGCGGATGTTGCCGAATACCCAGGCATAGGTATTCGACATGCCCTTCATGAACGCTTTCTGCGCGTCATCGTCGTTCTGTCCGCTGATCTTCTTCCAGGTCGCGCCCTTGTCGTTCGATCGGTAGACCTCGTTGCCCTTGATGGCGCATTTCGCCGCGCTACCGCCCGGATTCGATCCGCGTCCCTGTGCATTCGCGGCCGGAGTCTGCGTGTCGCACTCGTAGTTATCGTAAAACGCGTAAACAACATTGGGATTCGACGCCGCGATCGCGAGACCGATGCGTCCCGAAAGGTTCGACGGCGGCAGGCCATTCGTCAGTTTCGTCCACGTTTTGCCGGCGTCGGTTGTCTTGTAGATGAGGCTCTCGTTGAAGCCCTCTTCGACGCGCGGATCGTTCCACTTGCGGCGCTGGCGCTGCCACGCCGCGGCGTAGAGGGTGTTCGGATCCTTCGGATCCATCGCGAGATCGTTCACTCCGGTTTTTGGGCTGATCTTGAGCGCGTGCGTCCACGTACGACCGCCGTCGGTGGTCTTGAATACGCCGCGCATCTCGTTTTCCACCCACTCCTGACCGGCGGACGCCACGTAGACGGTATTCGGATCGGTCGGATGAATGACGATGCGGCCAATCGTGCCCGTGTCGGTCAGCCCCATGTGCTCAAAGGTCTTCGCGTTGTCGCTCGACTTGTAGACGCCGACGCCGGTGTACGAGCTGCGGAAGATGTTCGACTCGCCTGTGCCGACCCAGAGGATGTCGGGATTCGAAGGCGCGACGGCGAGTGCGCCGGTGCTGGTCGACGCCTGTTTGTCGAACACCGGCTGCCACGTCTGACCGAGATCGTCCGACGCCCACACACCGCCGCAGCAGCTGCCGGCGTAGAGCCGGCGCGACGTGCCGTGATCGGCGACGGCAACATCGGTCATGCGACCGCTGATATTGGTTGGTCCGATGTACGACCAATTCATCGAGCGGTACGGCGACGACGCCGCCAATGCGTTGTGCGCGTCCCACGCTTTCAGATGTGCGGTGTGGTCGCCGCCTGACGGCGCCTGGGCACCGACCACGGAAAAGGTCAGCAGCAAGGCAGCAGCGGGCAACGCGGCGAACGTGAGATGGAGCGTCGTTCGACGGCTCATGGGGTCGGCCTCCGGGGGTGTGGGCCGATGTTACCGCAAATTACGACCTGTGGTCGTAATTGCAGAAACACCAAGTGGGACGGCCGCTCGTCCGGCTTCCGGCCGCGTTCTGGGTGGCCGACGCCAAGGCAGACACAAACGGCCCGGCGAGTGCGCACCGCCGGGCCGTCTGCGTAATCCTTGGTCGCGGCTACTTCATCAGCTCGGCGATCTTGTCCTTCACGGCCGCGCCCCAGATGTCATAGCCCTTGGCCTGCGGGTGCAGGTTGTCGGCGCGGAAGGCGTCGGGCAGGAAGTCTCCGCGCTGGTCGAGGAACTTCGCGCCGATGTCCAGGTAGAAGACATGCTTCCGGTCGTCGAGCCCGGAGATGATGCGATTGACGTCCGCAATCTTGTCCCGCACGGGGTCGCCCGGAACGCCGCGCGGAAAGATAGCGAGCAACAGGATCTTCGCGTCGGGAAAATCCTTGCGCAGCTCGAGCACCACGGCGCCGACGCCTTCGGCAATCTCGGCCGCGGTGAGCGTGCCGGCGTTGTTCGTCGCGCCCGTGTTGTTGGTGCCGATCATGACCATCACGGCCTTCGGCATGAAGCCTTGTCCTTCGCCGTTCTTGAGGCCCCACAGCACGCCCTGCGTGGTGTCGCCGGCGATGGCGAAGTTGGCGGTACGGTAGCCGCCGAAGTATTTTTCGAACATCGCTTTGTTGGCGTCGCCCTGCACCCACCAGTCGGTGATCGAATCGCCGTGCAGCAGCAAGTCGATGTTCCCCCGCTTGGCGATGTCGACGAAGCCTTCGTGCCGTGGCCCCATCCGCTGCGTCGTCTGCGTGTAGGTCGCCGCGACGTTCAGGCGAGGCGGCTGCAGCATGAGCAGCGACTCGTACTTCTGGAGCAAAGCCTTGCTGGACGACTTGTCCGAGTCGACGAGTTTTTTCACCGCCGCGTTGACGTCCGCGATCTCCGCGGTGCTTGGCCGTGGAATGGCGACCTCGGCCGGCGCGGGCGCCGGGGGACCGATGACGACGGGAGGGAGCGCGGGACCGCGCCCAGCGGCGGGTTGCTGGACGGCTGGTGTCTGGCCCGTGAGCAAGGCGACCGATGAGCAGACGATGGCAGCGGCGATGGACGACAGCAGACGCGTCATGACGGATCCTCCATGGCGAGGCAGATTATCCGCCGAAACTCCCGCCGGAGGTTGAAAACACAAACGGCCCGGCTGGCGTGAGCCAACCGGGCCGTCTGCTGTCGTACCGTGCTGTCTTCTTCTGAACTTCTAACTTCTGGCCTCTAACTTCTTACTTGATCTTCGAAGTTAGTACATCCCGCCCATGCCACCCGGGCCGCCCGGCGACGGAGAATCCTTCTTGTCTTCCGGAATCTCCGAGACCATGGCTTCGGTCGTGAGCAGGAGCGACGCGATCGACGAGGCGTTCTGCAGCGCCGAACGGACGACCTTGGTCGGGTCGATGACGCCGGCCTTCACGAGATCCTCGTAGTGGTCCGTCGAGGCGTTGTAGCCGAAGTTCGCCTCCTTCGACTCCTTCACCTTCTGGACGACGATCGAGCCTTCGACGCCGGCGTTGGTCGCAATCCAGCGAAGCGGCGCTTCGATGGCGCGGCGCACGATCTCGGCGCCGACCTTCTGGTCGCCTTCGAGCTTCAGACCGTCTATCACCTTGACGCAGCGGAGCAGTGCCACGCCGCCGCCGGGGACGATCCCCTCTTCGACGGCCGCCTTGGTCGCGTGCATCGCGTCTTCGACGCGCGCCTTCTTCTCCTTCATTTCCGTCTCGGTGGCCGCGCCGACCTTGATGATCGCCACGCCGCCGACGAGCTTCGCCAGCCGCTCCTGCAGCTTCTCGCGGTCGTAGTCCGAGGTGGTGTCCTCGACCTGCGTCCGGATCTGCTTCACGCGGCCTTCGATGCCCGACTGCGTGCCGCCGCCCTCGACGATCGTCGTGTTGTCCTTGTCGATCGTGATTTTCTTCGCCTTGCCGAGGTCTTCCATCTTGATGTTCTCGAGCTTGATGCCGAGATCCTCGGTGATCGCGCGACCGCCGGAGAGAATCGCGATGTCCTCGAGCATGGCCTTGCGGCGATCGCCGAAGCCCGGGGCCTTGACGGCCGCGACCTGCAGCGTGCCACGCAGCTTGTTCACGACGAGCGTCGCGAGCGCTTCACCGTCCACGTCCTCCGCGATGATCACGAGCGGACGTCCGCCGCGCGCCACCTGTTCGAGGAGCGGAAGGAGGTCCTTCATCGAGCTGATCTTCTTCTCGTGGATCAGAATGACCGGGTTCTCGAGCACGCACTCCATGCGCTCGGGGTCGGTCACGAAGTACGGCGAGAGATAGCCGCGATCGAACTGCATGCCCTCGACGACGTCGAGCGACGTCTCCATGGAGCGTGCTTCTTCGACCGTGATGACGCCGTCCTTGCCGACCTTCTCCATGGCTTCCGCGATGATGACGCCGATCGTGTCATCGCTGTTCGCCGAGATGGTGCCGACCTGGCCGATCATCTTGCCGCTCACCGGCTTCGACAGGGACTTCAGCTCGCCGACAATGCCCTCGACGGCCTTCTCGATACCGCGCTTGAGCTCCATCGGGTTCGCGCCGGCGGTGACCATCTTCAGGCCCTCGCGGTAGATCGCCTGCGCGAGCACCGTCGCCGTCGTCGTGCCGTCGCCCGCCGTGTCGGACGTCTTGCTCGCGACCTCACGTACCATCTGCGCGCCCATGTTCTCGAGCGAGTTCTTGAGGTCGATTTCCTTCGCCACCGTCACGCCGTCCTTGGTGATGGTGGGCGAGCCGAACTTCTTGTCGATGACGACGTTGCGGCCCTTCGGCCCGAGCGTCACCTTGACGGCGTCGGCCAGGGCGTTGACGCCGCGCAGGATCGCCTGGCGCGAGTCTTCTCCGTAAATGATCTGCTTTGCCATTGCTGAATCTCCTGAGAAAAGAAAACCTCGAACTTCGAAGTGCGACCTTCGAAGCTACTTTTCGATCACGCCGAGGACTTCTTCCTCGCGGATGATGAGGTACTCGCTGCCGTCGATCTTGATTTCCTGCCCGGCGTACTTGCCGAAGAGGATCGTGTCGCCGGCCTTGACGTCGAGCGGCGTCACCTTGCCGTCCTTCTCGATGCGGCCCTTGCCCACGGCGAGGACCTTGCCCTGTTGCGGCTTTTCCTTGGCGGTATCCGGGATGATGATGCCGCCGACGCGCTGTTCGGATTCCTCGATGCGCTCGACGATGATGCGATCATGAAGCGGTCTGACCTTCATAGCAGTCCTTTCGTTTCATCGGGCCGGGCCGACGCCCGAGCTTGCGCCTGGGCGGGCCGACGGCGAGTGAATTGGCGGGGTCGGGTGTCTGGCAGTCAGCCTCTCTGACTGTTAGCACTCGAAACGACCGACTGCTAAGTCTACGGGACGGACATGCGGGCGTCAAGGACTACGGACACGGGCTGGGACACGAACAGGTCCGGAGTCCAGGGTCCAAGGTCCAGAGGCACGCTGTCGTTCAAGGTGCCGGGTCCTAGGGGCTGTTCTAGGTCAGGTCCGAGGTCCGGTCCTGGACTGAAGTCTCCCGTCCCCGTCTTGGCGTGCCGGACCTTGAACGGTTTCCGTGTGCAGGACTTCCGGCTGAGGGACTTAGCCCCTAGGACCGTGGACTACACGGTGCCGTTGGACCCTGGACCTCGGACAGGGTGCTTTTTACGCCGATTTTTTAATGCGATACGCCGCCATTTTCCGGCTGAGCGTGTTCCGATGGAGGCCCGTCATCTTGGCCGCCTTGCAGACGTTGTAGTTCGTCTTGGCGAGCGCTCGGGTGATGAACATGCGCTCAAATTCTCGCTGCGCATCGTCGAACAAGATCCCGCGGTCGATCATCTGCTGCACGAGCGTAGCGAGGTCGTCCCGCATCACAGGGCTTTACCTGTCAGCGTGGTGAACGCCTCAACGTATTTCTCCCGGGTACGCATGACGACGTCGTCGGGCAGGGAGGGGACGGGGGGCTGTTTGTTCCAGCCAACCTGCTCGAGATAGTCGCGTACGAATTGCTTGTCAAAGCTCGGTTGGCCCTGACCTGGCTTGTACTGGTCTTTTGGCCAAAACCGTGACGAATCAGGGGTCAGGACCTCATCGATCAGGATGACGCTGTCGCCGACGAGCCCGAACTCGAACTTCGTATCGGCAATGATGATGCCGCGCGTTTCGGCATGGGCCACGCCGCGGCTGTAGATCGCCAGCGTCAGGTCCCGGAGTTGCGCGATGCGCTCATGCCCGACGATGCCGCCGGCGACCGACTCGCTGATGTTTTCGTCGTGCCCCGACTCGGCTTTCGTCGCGGGTGTGAAGATTGGCGTCGGCAGCCGGTCAGATTCGCGAAGCCCCTCGGGCAGGGAAATGCCGCAGACGGCCTGGGTTTTCTGGTATTCCTTCCAACCGGACCCCGAAAGGTAGCCGCGGGCGACGCACTCGACCGGCATCGGATCTGTCTTGTGCACGAGCATCGAGCGGCCGCGCAGCACTTCACGATGTGGCTTTGTCACGGCCGGGAAGTCGTCGACGTTCACCGACACGAGATGATGCGGCGTCAACGCGGCCATCTTCTCGAACCAGAAAGCCGACAACTGCGTAAGGACGCGGCCCTTGTCGGGAATTCCCGATCCGAGGACGTAGTCGAACGCAGAGATGCGATCAGTGGCGACGATGAGCAGATGATCGCCCAGGTCGTAGACGTCGCGTACCTTACCTCGCCGCGCGAGCGTCAAGCCTGACAGATTGGTTTCGAGAACGACAGACGAAGGCATGGATCGGCTCGCGAAAGAGCCGGAAGGGTATCACTTCGCTTTGCGGATCACAATGCTTCCGCGCGCCGTGCGAAGCGTGACGCGCGGTGCGGCCGCGCCGCCGAACGATTTGCTGACGCGCTGCTCGTTGTCTGAAGATTTCGTGACCGCGAGCGCGAAGTCCTCACCGTGGATCGCGCCATCGTCGGTCGCGATCGCGTCGACGTTCACGCCCGGAGGACCATCGAGAATCAGGCGCAGCGCTTCGTCCGTCGTGAGAAGTGTCGCCGCGACCGCCGCGTCGAGCGACACTTCGATTTCGGTCCGCCGGCAATCCACTTTCACGTCCTGCTTCGGATGTTCCACCGTCACGCGGCCGCCCGTGCCCGTAATGCGGACCGGACCCGCGGGACTGCGGATCGTTGTCTCCTGACTCGACTGATCAATCTGGATCTCGCCACGCGCGCCAATGATTTCCGTACGCCCACCCCGGGCGTTGAGCGAGATCGCGCCCTTGACGTCGGTGATCTTCGCCCGCGATCCGACGAGCGTGAGATCGAGCGACCCGACATTCGTGACCGTGAGATCGCCGCTGCGATGGCCGCCGGTGGCCGCGCCGGGTATGTCGTGAATCGACACGGATCCGCTGATCTGATCGAGATTGACCGACGTCACGTTCGACAGATCTGCGCCGCCCGATCCGCTGACGCGCACGGCCATCCTGGCTGGCACGTGGAGGATTATCGCGCCCCACTGGTTGTATTCCCTGGGAAAGGTCACGGCGAGCGCCAGGCTCGGCCCGAGGTCGTCCTGCTTGATCGTGGTCTTCTTGGCTGCGGCGAGCGCGGTGGCCTCATCAGGGCCGTCCGATTCGACTTCGAGGTCGTACGACACGTCCTGCCGGTCCTCGCCGACGATGTGGACGCCGCGGTTGAGACCGCTGACTCGAATTTCGGTGACGGCCGCGCCGACTGCCACGTTGCCTGTTATCGTCGTGGACGCGACGGCGTGATTACCGCGAATACCCGTCCGCGCGTTCTGCCACAGGCGAGAGAACGAGAAGCCGCGCCCCTCCGGAGCGGGAGGCGCCGTCAGCTCGAAGGCCACCACGCCGATGGCCACGAACGCGGCGATGATCAATAACTCTCGTCTGCCCATAGACTTGCCGAGAATCTTATAGTAGGAACTGTCCAACCTGTGTCATGACATCTCCGCCGTCGCGCTCCGCCATCCCCTGGCACGCCATCATCGTCGCGATCCTGACAATTGGATTGCTGTGGTGGTTCTTTCACAATCTCGACTTCGCCGAGGTCTGGCGGGCCATTGAACGCGCGAACCTGTGGCTCATCGCGGCCGCCGTGGGCGCAACCTTCGTGACGTACGTGCTGCGGGCGTTCCGCTGGCAGGCGCTGCTGATTCCGATCGGCCGCGCGAAGTTCACCAACGCCTTCCGGACGACGGTGATCGGGTTCACGGCGACGTTTCTCTTGCCCGGACGCGTGGGCGAGGTGTTGCGGCCGTACTTGCTCGCGCGCGCGGAAGGCTTCAAGATGGCGTCCACCTTCGCGACGGTGATTATCGAGCGGGTCATGGACCTCGCGAGCGTGCTGCTGCTGTTCGGCTGGCTGCTGCTGACGAACGATCTCGAAGTCGGCCGCGAGGTGAAGCTCGCGGGCGGCGCGAGCGCGGCGGTCGCCATCGTGGCCATGGGGGTCCTGGTGGCCAGCGCCGGCCATCCCGAACGCCTCACGTGGTGGACCGGGAAGCTCACCAGTTTGCTGCCCGCGCGGATCCGCGACGCCGTGACGGCGTTTGTCCACACGTTTACCGAGGGCCTGGCGGTCATGCGGCGTCCGGGACCGCTGGTCCTGGCGATGGGACTGTCCATACTGTTGTGGCTGTCAATCGCCCTCGGAATCTGGCTGACGTCGCGCGCATTCGATTTGACGTTTTCCTTCGTGGGCTCGTTCCTCGTCATCATGTTCCTGGTGGTGGGCGTCGCGGTGCCGACCCCGGGCGGCGTAGGCTCGTTCCACAAGATGTATCAGTTCGCCGTGACCACGTTTTTTGGCGCCGCGGCCGAGGTGGCCGCCGCCTGTGCCATCGTGCTGCATGCGGTGTCGTTCGTCCCGATTTCGATCCTGGGCCTGTATTTCATGGCGCGCGACGGCCTGACCTTCACGAGCCTCAAACGCATGAAGTCCACGGCGGAGTCAGCTGAGTAATGATGAGCCAGGTGCGCGCGTGAAGTGTCCTTACTGCGGAACCCTCGGTGACAAGGTCGTCGACTCGCGTGAGAGCCGCGAGGGCGAGGTCATTCGCCGACGCCGCGAATGTCTGGACTGCGGGCGCCGCTTCACGAGCTACGAGCGCATCGACGAAATCCCGTACATGGTCGTCAAGAAGGACGGCCGCCGCGAGCGCTTCGAGCGGCAGAAGCTCGTGGCGGGGCTCCTCAAAGCGTGCGAGAAGCGGCCGGTCCGCGTGGCCGCGCTCGAGGCGGTCGCCGACCGCGTGGAGTCGACGCTCCAGGAGCGTCCCGATCGCGAGATCACGACCGAGGACATCGGCGCCGCGGTGATGGCCGAATTGCGCCTGCTCGACAAGGTCGCATTCGTACGGTTCGCGTCCGTCTACCGGAATTTCCGTGACATCGACGAGTTCAAGAACGAGTTGAACGATCTGCTCAGGTTGAAGGAATGACCACACCGAAGTTGCTGGTTCTGGCCGTGACGCTCGCGGCCGGCCTCGCCGCCACCGTCGAGTCCGACATCAACGTCACGCCCGTCGTCACCGACGGTAAGGTCATCGCCTCGTTTGCCGCGCCCGCCGCGGTGTTCGACGACGCCCGGGACGCCATCAAAACGGGTTTGCTCCTGACGTTCGCGTACGCCATCGAGCTGCGCCGACCGTCCTCGATCTGGTTCGACCGGACGCTGGCCGAGACGACCGCCGCGGCGTCCGTGAAGTTCGACAGCCTGACCGGCGTCTTTCTCGTGACGCGACTCCGCGACGAACGAGTCGTCTGGTCGGAGCGGACCGACAAGGAAGCTGACGTGCGCGGCTGGATCACGTCGTTCGATCAAATCGCGCTCGAGCCGAACGAGCCGCTCGAGACCAACGCCGACTATTACGTGCGCGTGCGGATGCACATGAGCCCGCGCCGCACGTTCTCCATCTGGCCCTGGAGCCGTGACGACGGATCGGGCCGGAAGGATTTCACGTTCATTCGCTGAGAAACGCCCCCGGCTGCCATGGTGCCTGATTCGCCGCCTGCCGTCGCTCCGGACGCCCCTCGGCGTGCGCTCGACAACCCGCGTGTGCTCATCGCGATAGCGGTGCTGCTCATCGCGGTGCTCGCGGGGTTGTTCTGGCTCTCGAACCGGACGAGCGAGATTCCGGTCCTCGAACTCAGCGGTGTCGTTACCTACGCGCTCGCGGCGTTGGACCTGGCGCTGTTGCTCGCGCTCTTCTTCGTGCTCGCGCGCAATCTCGTCAAATTGTGGGTCGAGCAGCGGCAAGCCGCGCCGTTCGCGCGCTTCCGCGCGAAGCTGGTGGCGGCGCTGCTCGCCATGACGATCGTGCCCGCGGTCCTCGTCCTGCTCAGCGGCAGCGAGATCATCCGCAATTCGGCGGCGCAGTGGTTCAGCGCGCCAGTCGACGAAGTTCTGGGATCGGCGCAGGAGATCGCTCGGCGCTACTATCAGGATCGCCAGATCGCAACGGCGATCCGCGCGGCGCGGCTGGCCAAGCTGTTACCGGCGAAGGACGTCGCGTCGGGCGACCTGACGGTGATCAGCCCGCAGGTCAAGGCCGAGGTGGCCGCGATGCCGGCGGGAATCGTCGAGCTCTATCGCGCGGTCACCGCCGCGGACGGCAGGCACGACGTCGAGTTCCTGTCGGCCGAAGAGTCGTCGGCGCTGCCGCCCGACCACGTGCGCGCGCGTGCCGATCGACTGGCGCTCAAAGCGGTCGCGTCCGGGCACGACGAGCCGACGCAGGACGACCTCGACAGCGGCGGCGTCCTCGTCCGGACGGCGTCGCCGATCCTCAATGCCGATCGCACGGTGATTGGCGCCGTGGTCGTGTCCGAGCATCTCGACGCCGCGCTGAAAGTCGAGGCGCGCACGGCAACACGGGCGTATCAGAACTACCAGAAGCTGCGCGTCTACAAGGAGCCGATCCTTGGCGGCTACCTGGCGATCTTTCTCACGGTGACGCTCCTCATTCTGGTGAGCGCGACATGGCTGGGGCTTTACCTCGCCAAGCGCATCACACGCCCGGTGCAGAAGCTGGC
The DNA here is from genome assembly GCA_963704575.1 of uncultured Acidobacteriota bacterium. Lineage (GTDB taxonomy): Bacteria > Acidobacteriota > Vicinamibacteria > Vicinamibacterales > SCN-69-37 > DATEGZ01. Next base: position 901,980 of record OY969918.1, read on the forward strand.
CGAAGGCGCGCGCGCGATTGGTGCAGGCCAGCTGGACTTCCGCCTCGAGCCGGAAACCGGTGACGAGCTCGGCGCGCTCGTCGAAGCCTTCAACATGATGGCCGCGGAATTGCGCACCAGCCAGCAGAAGCTCGAGCAGTCCACGCGCGATCTCGAAGGCAAGAACGTCGAAGTCGACGCGCGGCGCCGTTACATCGAGACGATTCTCGATCGTGTGGCGACTGGCGTCATCTCACTCGACGCGGCCGGCAACATCTCGACGGTGAACGGCGCCGCCGATCGCCTCCTCGGGCTCGGGCCCGAAGTGGTGGGCGAACCGGCCGTCGTGGCGCTCACACGCGCCGACCTGGCGCCGCTCCTGCCGCTCGTGCATGCCACCTGGCGCCGCGAGCCGCGCAGCGTCGTCGAGGAAATCACGCTCGTTCGCGGGGATCGCGAAATTCATCTGGCCGCGGCATCCACGGTGCTCACGGGCGAAGACGGGCAGATGGAAGGCGTGGTGCTGGTGCTCGACGACGTCACGCCGTTGATTCGGGCGCAGCGCGTCGCGGCGTGGCGCGACGTCGCGCGGCGGCTCGCGCACGAAATCAAGAATCCGCTCACACCGATTCAGTTGAGCGCCGAACGGCTTCGGCGGCATTTCGCCGGATCGGGTCCGCAGACGTGGACGCTCGTCGACGAGTGCACCGGCGCCATCGTCACCGAGGTCGAGGCGCTCAAGGGGCTCGTGGACGAGTTCGCCCAGTTCGCGCGACTGCGCGGTCCGCGTATGCTGCCGGTCGATCTGAACCGGCTGATTGACGAGACCCTCAGGCTGTACAGCGGCGTGCTGCAGCAGGGCACGCTCAAGATCGAACGCGAGCTCCCGACGGGACTGCCGCCGGTCCGCCTCGACGCCGAGCAGATTCGACAGGTCATCATCAATCTTGTGGACAATGCCGTGGAGGCGCTGGGCGGACCCGCCGCGCCGGCCCGGCCGACGGGCGAGCCGCCGACGATTCGGGTGACGACGTCGTTCGACGATCGGAACGCCGTGGTGCGGCTGGTCGTCACCGACAACGGGCCGGGCGTGCCACCGGCCGATCGCGAGAAACTCTTCATGCCGTACTACTCGACCAAGGGACGGGGCAGCGGGCTCGGCCTCGCGATCGTTCGGCGCATCGTCACCGAGCACGGTGGCGGCATTGAAGTGGCCGAGGCCCGCCCGACCGGCACGATGTTCACTGTGGATCTTCCAGCCGCGTGACGATGTCTTCCATTCTCATCATCGACGACGAAGCCGGAGTGCGCGGGTCGCTCGGCGGCGTGTTGCGCGACGAAGGCTATCGCGTGGACGCGGTCGAGAGCGGCGAGATCGGCCTCGAGCAGGTGATGTACCAGCCGTACGACGTGATCCTGCTCGACATCTGGCTGCCCGGCATTGACGGGATCGCCACGCTCGAACGGCTCCGCGAGCGCCGGGTGGAGGCGCAAGTGATCATGATCTCGGGCCACGCGAGCGTCGAAGCGGCGGTCAAGGCGACCAAGCTCGGTGCTTTCGACTTCATCGAGAAGCCGCTGTCGCTCGAGAAGACGGTGCTCGCCGTCCGTAACGCTCTTCGCCAGCGCCGTCTCGAGGTCGAGAACTCGGCGCTGCGCGCGCGGGTCGACCGCCGGTCGCAGATGATCGGCGAGAGCGCCGCGATGGTGCGCCTGCGCGAGCACATCGGGATGGCGGCGCCGACCAACGGCCGAGTGCTGATCTCGGGCGAGAACGGCACGGGCAAGGAGCTGGTTGCCAGACAGATTCACGCGCTCAGCCATCGCCGGTTGGCGCCGTTCATCGAGGTGAACTGCGCGGCGCTTCCCGAAGAGCTGATCGAGTCGGAGTTGTTCGGCCACAGCAAGGGGGCGTTCACCGGCGCCGTGGCGGATCGGCGCGGCAAGTTCGAGACGGCGAGCGGCGGGACCCTGTTCCTCGACGAAGTGGGTGACATGAGCGTCAAGACGCAGGCCAAGGTGCTGCGCGCGCTCCAAGAGCAGGTGATCGAACCGGTGGGCGGGCACGGCAGCGTGCGGGTCGACGTCCGCGTCATCGCCGCGACGAACAAGGATCTCGCCGAGGAAATTCGCGCCAATCGGTTCCGCGAGGATCTGTTTTTCCGGCTGAACGTCATCCCGATGTTCGTCCCGCCGTTGCGGACGCGCGGCGACGACATCGTGCGACTGGCCGAGCATTTCGTGGCAGAATTTTCGGCCGAGTACGGCCGCCGGCCCAAACGGCTCTCGCCCGAGGCGATTGCCGTCGTGAGGGCCTATCCCTGGCCGGGCAACGTGCGCGAGCTGCGGAACGTGATCGAGCGGCTCATGATTATGGTGCCGGGTGAGATCATCGGCGCGCTCGACATGACGTTCCTCGAGATTCCCGACCGCGACGGCGGGACGAGTGCCGCGTCAGTCGCGCCGCTCTACGAGGCGCGCGACGCCTGGGAGCGCGAATACATCCTCGGAGCGCTGGCGGCATTCGAGGGCAACATCTCGCGCGCGTCCGACGCTCTCGGCGTCGAGCGCAGCAATCTCTATCGCAAGATGCGCAGCCTCAACATTCCGGCGGGCAAGAAAGAAGAAGAAGGAGAAGCCTGACCGGCGATTGGTGATCGGCGATCGGTGATCGAAGAGCCATCGATCATCGATCAGCGCATCGGCGATCTGGCCATCGCATCGATCATCGGATCGACGATCGGGCCAACGCGTCGATCATCGGCTGATCGATCGCTGAAGTCCCCCAGATATGACCGATGGTCCGATGCGACGATCGATGTCCGATCCGATCGCCGATTGACGATGGCCCTTCGATTACAAATCATCGTTCACCGTTCGCCGATGATCTCAACTTGTTCTCGAGCACTTGACTGTCCGTAAACGTGTCCGCCTGCAGGTACCAGGCAGCGGAGGCGGTGAGGGCGGCTGACGGAATCAGGCCGACGATCTCGCTCTCGAGCACCGTGACGCCGTAGCGCGCGGCCTCGCGCTTGACCAGTTCGAACACACGGAACACCGGCGTCTTGTCGTAGTTGGTCAGGTTCATCGAGACCTGGACGATACCGCGATCGGCCAGATCGATGCCCATCGCCTTGACGAAGCGCAGACCGCCGGAACTTTGGCGCACGGCGGAGGCGATCTTCTTGGCCACGTCGAGGCGGTTCGTCGCAAGGTTGATGTTGTAGGCGATGAGCGCCATGCGCGCGCCGACGACCGACGCGCCCGCCGACGCGTGCGGATGCGACGGCCCGAAATCCGGCGCCCAGGCCAGCTGCTGCATCTTGGCCGCGAGGCCTTCGAACTCGCCGCGGCGAATGTCTTCGAGGTTGCGCCGGGCAGGGGAGGACGCCGCGTCCTCGTAGAGGTAGACGGGCACGCCGAGCCGGCGGGCCACCTCCTCGCCTACTTCCTTGGCCAGCGCAACACACTCGGCCATGGTCACGCCCTCGATCGGCACGAACGGCACGACATCGACCGCGCCCATCCGCGGGTGCTCACCGGCATGCTGGCGGAGGTCGATCGCCTGGACGGCCCGGTCGAACAGCGCCAGCGCGGCCGCCTTCACCTCCGCACGATCGCCCGCAAACGTGTACACCGTCCGGTTGTGCGTGGCGTCGGGCTTGACGTCCAAAAGGTGCACGCCAGTGGCCCGAATGGCCGATGCGCACGCCTCGAGCACGTCGGTCCGCCGGCCTTCGCTTATGTTGGGGATGCACTCGATCACGGCCATGGCCAAAGGTTCTACCACAGTCGTCGTTGCGCTGAGCAGGCGCTAATGCCGGGTCGTTGCCCAGACGATAGACGGCAGGGACTTGTACTAATCGCGGCCGCTGGCTATAATCCGCCCGGACTGAAACATGGCCGATCCGAAACGCTTCGAGCCGCAGGACGCCGCTGACGCTGCCGACCGCGACAGCCGCACCGAGGCGCTGCTACTCGAGGGGCTCGACTGCTACTTCGGCGGCCGCTATGAAGAGGCCATCCACATCTGGACGCGTGTGCTGTTTCTCGATCGATCGCATGCGCGCGCACGAGCCTACATCGATCGCGCCCGCACCACGCTTTCAGAACGCCAGCGCCTGTCCGAGGAAATGCTTCAGGCAAGCCAGGATCTGCTGGAACAGGGCCGCACGGAGGCCGCGCGCAACCTGTTTACCGAAGCCGTTGCGACGACGGGCGACGACGAGCGCGCGTCGGCCTTGCGAGTGAAGCTCGAGCGGCGGGAACGTCTGGATCGCCTCGAAACGACTCCAATGCGCCGAGCGGGCGACCACGCCTCGCGCCGGTCGTTACCCTCAGCAGTTCCGTGGCGTTGGAACTGGGCCCAGGTGGTGCTCATCGCGGCGATTTCAAGTGTGATGGCGATCGCGTTCGTGGCGCTGGGCAATAGCCCGGCGGTGCGCGACTGGCTCGGTATGCGCTCGACGACAGAGCAGCTGGCGACGTCGGCCGCTGCATCCAGGTGGCCCGCGCCGCTCTCGAGCGACGATGTGGCGCTGCTGCGCGCGAAGAATCTCTACAGCCGCGGCCGGCTGGCCGAAGCGCTCCAGGCACTCGATCGCGTCGACCTCGACAGCCCGGCGCGATCCGCGGCCGACGAGCTGCGGATCGACATTCAGCAACTGCTCCTCACCAGTGGACCGGAACGTTTTGCCTCCAAGGCGGAGCCACGATGAAATGTCCGAAGTGCGCCTATCTGAGTTTCGAGCCCGAGCCGCGCTGCAAGCACTGCGGCTATGACTTCTCGCTGTCCGAACCGGATCTGACGTACCGCGACGAGGCGTCGACGAGCCCGGCACCGTTTTCGGATTTCCAGCTGCACCAGGATCCGTCCGATCGCCCCGGCGCGCCGGTGACGCTGGGGGCAATGCGCCCGTCGTCGGCGGCCCAGTCCTTTGCCATCGCGGGAGCGATGGCGATGACTCTCGAGCGGCCGGAACCAGCCGCTGAATCACGCAACGTCGCCCGGCCCCGCCCGGCGAGACCCCCGGTCGCGGCCGTGGCGCCTGTCACCACGGAGTTGCCGCTCTTCGTGAAAGGACTCGCTCAAACAGAGGGAGCGCTGACCGAACCCCTCGCGTTCGAATCGGAAGAACCGATCGTGTTGCCGCCGGCCCCGCGTCCACTGTCGGTGCGCCGCGACGCGGCCGAACCTGTTCGTCAAGCCAGCACTGAACCCCAGATCGTCATGCCCGCGCGTAAAGTCGGTGCGTTCGACAACGACTTGCTTGAAGACCTGCAGCGCATCGAGGCGAAAGCCGCGGGACGTCCCATGCCGCCACGCCCGGGCGTGGTGTCAGCCGGTGCGGCGGGCCGTCGTCTGGCAGCCGCGTCCGTCGATTTGTTCTTTCTTGCGGGCATCCTCACGGCGATCGTCTGGTTCACCCTTCGACGTTGCGGCATGACGTTCGATCAGGCCTTCGAGCTGCCATGGCTGCCGATGGGCCTGTTTCTCGCGCTCGTCGTCGTAGGCTACCTGCTCCTGTTCACGGCGGCGAGCGGGCAGACAATTGGCAAGATGCTGGCGGGACTTCGCGTTGTCGCCGAACCTGACGGTGACGAGGAAGAGCTGCCCACGATTCGTCAGGCCATGTTCCGTGCGCTGCTGACGGTGCCGTCGGTACTGGTCCTTGGCGCCGGCTTTCTGCCCGCGCTCGTCCGGCCGGGCCTCGCCCTGCACGACCGGATCGCTCATACGCGCGTCGTTCGCGCATGAAGCGGCTGGCGGTCCTGCTGGCGACCTCCGGGGGCGCTGGCTACGCGCCGATCGCCCCGGGCACGTTCGGGTCCGCTGTCGGCCTCGTCATCTACTTCCTCACTCGAAGCTGGAATAACGTCTCGCAAATCGCGCTCGTCGCGGCGATTTCCGTTATCGGTGTGTGGGCCGCGGACGTGGCAGCACGGCATTTCGGCCGTGACGACCCGGGCCAGGTCGTCATCGACGAAGTCGCGGGTCAGCTGCTGACGTTGCTGCTCACCGGCGTCGGCGTGACCGGCGCCATCGTCGGGTTCCTCGTGTTCAGAGTCCTCGACGTGTTCAAACCCTGGCCGGCACGGCAGTTCGAGCAGTTGCACGGCGGCCTCGGTATCATGGCAGACGACCTGATGGTGGCAGTCTACGGCAACATCCTGATGCGCCTGCTCGTGATGGCGGCGATCCGATTGAGTTTCCCGGGGGGCTTGTGAAGCCGGCGCTCATGACCGCGGAGATTATCGCGGTCGGCAGTGAGCTTCTGACGCCACATCGGCTCGACACGAACTCGCTCTGGCTCACAGGTCGACTCAACGACATCGGCATCGACGTCCACACGAAGGCCGTGGTGGGCGACCATCGCGCCGATCTCGCAGTCGTCTTCGCGCAGGCGTTGACCCGCGCCGACGTAATCCTGCTCACTGGCGGTCTCGGACCGACCGACGACGACTTGACGAGGGAAGTGGTTGCCGGCGTGCTCGATTTGCCGCTCCAGGAGGACCCGGCGATCGTCGCCACGCTCCTCGAGCGCTTCGCGAAGCGCCGTCTGGTCATGCCGGCGATCAACCGCCGCCAGGCGCAGGTGCCGCGCGGCGCGGCGCCGCTGCCCAATCCAATGGGCAGCGCGCCCGGGTTGTGGCTCGAACACGGCGATCGCGTCGTCGTCCTTCTCCCGGGCCCGCCGCGCGAAGTGCATCCGATGTTCGAGACACACGTTGGCCCGCGGCTGGCCGAGCGAACCGGCGGGAATCGCCTCAGGCGCCGAGTCCTCAAGATCACCGGGTATGCGGAATCGCAGGTCGACGAGATCGCGCAACCTGTCTACGGTCCTTTGCGACAGCGCACGATCCCGATCGACACGACGATTCTCGCGGCCGCGGGCCAGATCGAATTACACCTGTCGGCGGTGGGGCCAGACATGACCGCCGTGGACGCCGCGCTTGACGCCGGCGTTGCCGCACTCACGCAGGCGTTGGGGCCGGTGGTCTTCAGCACGGACGGTCGCGCGCTCGAGGCGGTCGTTGGCGATCTTCTCCGCGAGCGCGGGCTTCGCATCGCTGCAGCCGAGTCGTGCACCGGCGGTCTGCTGCTCGGCCGCCTCACGGAAATCCCCGGCAGCTCCGGTTGGGTGATCGGCGGCGTCGTCGCGTATTCGAACGAGGTCAAGGTGCGCGACCTTGGCGTTCCTGACGCGATGCTCGCCGAGCACGGCGCGGTGAGTGAGCCGGTCGCGCGGGCCATGGCCGAGGGCGTCAGGCAGCGGTACCTCGCGGACGTCGGGGTGGCCATCACAGGCATCGCCGGGCCATCTGGCGGCTCGACGGACAAACCTGTCGGCACCGTCGTGCTTGCGCTCGCGAGCGACGGCGTCTCCGTGGTTCGAACACGACTGTTCGTGGGCGACCGTCAGATGGTCCGCACGCAGGCGACGAACGGCGCGCTCGATCTCGTCCGCCGGACGCTTCTTGGTCTGTGAGGCTGTTTCTCGCTGTGTCGCCCGACGTCGCCGCGCTCTCGGCGATCGGCGCGCTCCAGCAGGTCGTCACGCGTGCGACCGGCAATCCCGCGTCGGCCTTGCGTTTCGTCGCCCCGGCCTCAGCGCATGTGACCATGCATTTTCTCGGCGAGGTCGAGCTGGCTCTCGTCGCGCGGCTGCCTGACGCGCTCGGCGAGTCGATTTCGATCGCGCCGTTCGACCTGGCGCATGGGCCGCCAGTCGTCTCGCCATCACGCGGTCTTCCCCGTGTGATCTGGTTGCCGGTGACGAGCGGCGTGGACGCGCTCGCGGCTGTACACAGGCATCTCGTCGAGCCGTTGCGCCTGGCCGGAATAACGATCGAGTCGCGGCCCTTTGCGGCGCATCTCACGCTTGCGCGCGTGCGAGAGCGCGACCAGCGACGCGCGCGGGGTCTTGGCGCCTCGTTGAGCCTCGTTCGCTCACCGCCCGTCAGTTGGCGAGTCCACCACGTGACGCTGTTCGAGAGTGACTTGTCCGCCGGGGCGCCGAGGTACACGGCGCGGCATCGAATAGCGCTGAGGCCAAAGTAGGCGCGACTGGCCGCCGCCGACTAGAATTGACGGGCATGCCGTCGGACGCGACACATCGAGCCGCAGTGCTCGGCGCGGGCAGCTGGGGCACCGCGCTCGCGATTCATCTTGGGAACATCGGCCACGACGTCACGTTGTGGGGCCGCGATCGGGTGCTGCTGGAGGAAATGGCCGCGCGCCGCGCGAATCCCACGTACCTGCCGGACCTGACGTTCCCGCCGTCGCTGCGTCCGACGGCGTCAATAAATCAGGCCCTGTCCGAATCCCGGTTTGTCATCGTCGCCGTGCCGTCGCACGGGTTGCGCACGGTCGTCGCCGCCGCCGCGCCGCATCTGCCCGCCGGCGCCGTTCTCGTGAGCGCGACTAAGGGCATCGAAACCGGCACGCTGGCTCGGATGTCCGAGGTGATCGCCGCCGAGACTGGCGGACGGCATTCCGTCGTGGTGCTCTCAGGCCCGAGCTTCGCGGCCGAGGTCGCACGACGGCTGCCGACCGCGCTTGTCGCTGCGTCAGCCGACCCGGGGGCTGTCCGATTTGTTCAGGATCACCTGCGCAGCCCGTTTCTGCGGCTCTACGCCTCGGACGATGTGGCGGGCGTGGAGGTCGGCGGCGCGCTCAAGAACATCATCGCGATTGCCGCAGGCGTCGTCGAATCGCTGGGACTGGGTCAGAACGCGCTCGCGGCCCTGATCACCCGCGGTCTCGTTGAAATCTCGCGCCTGTCCTGCGCGATGGGCGGACGACGCGAGACGTTGGCCGGACTGAGCGGGCTCGGCGATCTCGTGTTGACGTGCACGGGCTCGCTCAGCCGCAATCGGCACGTCGGGATCGAACTCGGTCATGGACGGTCGCTCGACGAGATTCTGGCCGGCATGCGGATGGTCGCCGAGGGCGTGAACACGACCACCGCCGCGCTGGCGCTGGGCGCGCGGCACGATGTGGAGCTGCCGATTGCGGAGCAGATGGCGGCGGTCCTCGCCGGCGCGCGCAGCCCGCGTGAAGCGGTGGCGGAGTTGATGCTGCGGCGCCAGCGCGACGAGTTCGACGGCGACTGATGGCGTCACTGTTCGCTCGGCTCCGTGCCGGTCTCGCGAAGACTGCGCAGCAGATTCGCGAGCGCCTCGGCGACGCTACCGCGAGCGCGCCGGCCGCGACCGCGCCGCGTCCAGGCGTCGATCTCGATCGGATAGAAGCGGTCGAGGACGCACTCATCGCCGCCGACGTCGGTCTGCCCGCGACCGAGCGGATCATTGCTCTCGTGCGCGCGGAGTCCGAGGGCTCGCTCCGCGATCGCGTTGCGCGCGTCATTCATCGGCTGCTGAGTGAGGTGCCGGTGCCCGTGATGTCGCCGACCTCTCCGCACGTCATTCTGATCGTCGGCGTCAACGGCACCGGCAAGACGACGACCGTCGGCAAGCTCGCGCATTACCTGCGCGAAACCGGAAAGTCGGTGATGGTTTGCGCCGCCGACACGTTCCGCGCGGCCGCCGTCGAGCAGTTGGCGATCTGGACCGAGCGCGCCGGCGTGGATTTGATCCGGGCGCAGAGTGGCGCCGACCCCGCGGCCGTGACCTTCGACGCCGTCACGGCGGCGCGGGCCAGGGGACGGGACATCGTCATTGTCGACACCGCGGGGCGGTTGCACACGCGGGCCAATTTGATGGCCGAGCTTCAGAAGATCCGTCGCGTGGTGGGGAAGGCGGCCGAGGGCGCGCCGCATGAAACGCTTCTCGTGCTCGACGCGACGGTCGGCCAGAATGGTCTCGTGCAGGCGCGCGAGTTCCTGGCGGCGAGCGGCGTGAACGGCATCGTGCTGACCAAGCTCGACGGCACGGCCAAAGGCGGGATCGCCATCGCGATTGCGTTCGAGTTGAAATTGCCGATTCGGTACGTCGGCGTCGGCGAGGGGATCGACGATCTCCTGCCGTTCGACGCATCGGCGTACGTCGACGCGCTGTTCACCGACAAGTGGTAGAGACCCTCGACGCCACATTTATCGAGCGTGCGTTCGCCGTGGGCGAGCGCGGACGCGGCCGCACGGCGCCCAATCCGGTCGTCGGCGCCGTCGTCGTGTCGGCACACGGCGTCGTCGTCGGGCAGGGCGCGCACCTCGAGGCGGGCGGACCGCACGCGGAAGTCGTGGCGCTTGACGACGCGGGATCCGACGCGCGTGACGGCACGCTCTACTGCACGCTCGAACCGTGTTCGCACGTCGGCCGCACGGGGCCGTGCGTGGAACGGATTGTCGGCGCGGGCATCAAACGTGTGGTGTATCCCATCCGGGATCCGAATCCGCGCGTATCCGGGGCAGGCGCCGCGTATCTGCGAGCGCACGGAATTGACGTCACTGAGGGCATCGCCGAGAGCGAGGCGCGCCGACGGAACGCGGAGTTTCTGACGTGGATCACCGAGCTGCGCCCGTACGTGATCCTCAAGGCGGCCGTCTCGAGTGACGGCTTTGTCGGCCGCTCCGACCGTCGCGTGAAGTTGACCGGCGACGTCGCCGACCGGTATCTGCATCGGCAGCGCGCGGAGGTCGAAGCCATCGCCGTGGGATCCGGTACGGTGCTCGCCGACGATCCGTGGCTGACGGCGCGGGGTGCATACCGCTACCGGCCGCTGACGCGCGTGATTTTTGACTGGGGCGGGCAGGTTTCGCCGAGCGCGCGGGTATTCTCGACGCTCGAGGCCGGGCCGGTCATAATGATTGTCTCGGCTCAGGCGGCAGCGATAAACCCGGCGCCGCTCGTCTCCCTCGAGCGCCGGGGCGTTTTGGTCGATCGCCGGGAGGACCGCATGCTGGCGCCGCTGTTGAAGTGGCTCGGCGCCCGCGGCGTCACGTCGCTGCTCGTCGAAGGAGGCCCCACCTTGCAGCGCGCGTTCGTCGCCGAGGGCCTCGTCGATCGCGTGCAGCTGATCGTCACGCCACAGACGCTCGGTGAGGGAGTGCGGCTGGTGCTGGGCGCGGGTGACGGCTTGCCGTGGTCGGCCGCACCTCGAACGAAAATGCTCGGTGAGGACTTGCTGGTCGACATCGATGTTCACGGGAATCATTGAAACGACGGGGCGCGTCGAACGGATTGACGCGAGGAACGCAGGCAGTGCGGTACGCATCGCGACGCCGCTCGCGTCAGCGCTCGCGCCTGGAGACAGCATCGCCGTCAGCGGTGTCTGCCTGACGGTGGTGTCCACCGACGCCGTCGGATTTTCCGCCGACCTTTCGTCCGAGACGATGCGCGTGACGACGCTCGGATCGCGCGCGGTGGGCGAACCGGTCAATCTCGAACGCCCGCTGCGCGCCGACGCGCGGTTGGGTGGCCACTTCGTGCTCGGCCACGTGGACGGCGTCGGTCGTATCAGCGCCATCCGGCCCGACGGCGAGGGATGCTGGCTCGAGGTGCGGGTACCGGACCGTCTCGCTGAGCTGGCGATTTCCAAAGGTTCAATCGCGATCGACGGCATCAGCCTGACCGTTGCGTCGCTCGACGCCGGCCGGGTCGGCGTCGCCATCATTCCATTCACGTTCGCACACACGACGCTTGCCGCGGCGAAGGCGGGCGACCCCGTCAACCTCGAGATGGACGTGCTCGGGAAATACGTCGCGCGGCTGATTGATGAACGGAGCGTGCGCGCCAGTCAGCTGACTGCGCCCGCGCACGAACGCTGATGCCTCCACGACTGCGCCTGGCCGCCGGAAATCGCCGCTCGCCGTTCGACTCGGTCGAGCGGGGACTCGAGGCGATCCGCGCCGGCAAGATGATCGTCGTTGTCGACGACGAGAACCGCGAGAACGAGGGCGACCTCACCATGGCGGCGTCGAAAGTCACGCCCGACGCCATCAACTTCATGGTCAAGCATGGGCGCGGGCTCGTGTGCCTCGCGCTGACCCCCGAACGGCTCGACGAGCTGGAGATTCCACTCGAGGTCGCCGACAACTCGTCGCGGCGCGAAACGGCGATGTGCGTGTCGATCGACGCGAAGGTCGGGACGACGACTGGCGTGTCGGCGGCCGACCGCGCGGCGACGGTTCGTCTGGCGATCGCGCCGAAGACTCGACCGCGGGACCTCGCGCGGCCGGGGCACATCTTTCCGTTGCGCGCGCGGTCGGGAGGCGTCCTGGTGCGGGCGGGCCATACCGAAGCGGCAGTGGATCTCGCGCGCATCGCCGGCATGGGCCCGGCCGGGGTGATCTGCGAGGTCATGAACGAAGACGGGACGATGTCCCGCGTGCCGGAGCTGAAGAAGTTCGCGCGGCGCCACGGACTGCTGATGATCACGATTGCGGATCTGATCCGCCATCGGATGCGGACCGAGAGTCTCGTGCGGCAGATTGCCAAGGCGGAGCTGCCGACGGCGTACGGGCCGTTTACCATCCACGGCTACGACAACCGCGTGGATTCGCAGACGCACGTCGCGCTCGTTCGCGGTGACATCGGCGACGGCAAGGACGTCATGGTGCGCGTGCATTCGCGGTGCCTGACGGGGGACGTCTTCCATTCCCTGCGGTGCGACTGCGGCGATCAACTCGGCGCGGCGATGCATCAGATCGCCCGCGAAGGCCGGGGGGTGCTGCTGTACCTCCACCAGGAGGGACGGGGGATCGGTCTGGCCAACAAGCTCCGCGCCTACGAATTGCAGGACGAAGGGCTGGACACGGTGGAAGCCAACGAGCGCCTCGGGTTCAAGGCCGACCAGCGCGATTACGGCATTGGGGCCCAGATTCTCCGCGACCTGGGCATCCGCACGATGCGCCTGCTAACGAATAATCCGAGGAAATTCATCGGCCTTGAGGGCTACGGCCTTTCGGTGGTCGAGTCATTGCCGCTCGAAATCACTCCCGTCGTCGAAACGACCCGCCGGTACCTGAAGACGAAGAAGGACAAGCTGGGACACAAGCTCACGTCAGTCTGAGAGCTCGACAGAAGGCTCCATGGAAGCAGACTATCCGGCTTTGCAGCCGGCGAGCCGGCCCGACATTTAGCTCACTTCCCGTAGCATGGAATTTGCTGGGACAGCGCGCGGAGGATACATTCGCCCAGCCGGAGTCTCCCTAGGAAAGCTCATCAGCGGAATTGTGTTCCTTGCTTTGGCCTCGACGCTGACGGCAGTACCAGCGCAGGCCAGTTCGTTCACCTACGACTCACCCACACACACATACACGTACACCGGGGGCACGTTCAATTTTTGCGGTTTTGGCTGCGTGCCGAACGCTCCGGCCAACTGGTCCTCGGACTTCCTCACTATCACGCTGACCTATGCAGCCGAGTTGGCTCCGAACCTCACGAATGCGTCGCCCGTCCCGCTGAGTTGGACGATGCATGACTTTCTCAATTCCTTTAACTTTGTTGGCACCGGTCTGCCGAATGGGTCGCCGGGTGACAACGGAGACCCCCCGATTCCCGGCCTGGTGTTGTCCACCGACGCCAATCGAAACATCGTGAGCTGGATCGTGAGCGCCTCGTCCGGCTCGTCGATCAGGGCGGCGGTTTTGTGGGCACGGGGGCCGTCATTCTCAATCCTCCAATCTTTTGCGGCGAGGAATGCGCTTTTGGCGGAATAACTGATGTTCTGACAGTCAATGAGCGCCTGAATGGCGAGTGGGACGCGTTCAGAATCGTCAACGCTGTTCCGGAGCCTGGCACCCTCACGCTGATCGGTGTCGGCGTCCTAGCCGCCGCCGCAGTCCGTCGGCGGAGCGCGCGACAGGGCTGATCGACCGTCCGCCGATCGAGAGTCGCGGGAAACTCTGCTCGGGTCTATTGCCCACCGAAAGGGCGGTAGCTTGGAACTTCAGGCTTGCCTTGCCCGGAATACCCAATGTACGATAACTGATTGCGCTGGAACCGGTTAGCCGCGAAGACCGCGGCTCGCCGGAACCGGCGGGTCGGATCGCCCGCATGTTCGAGTCGCTCAGCAATCGGCTGCAGGGAGTCTTCAAGTCGCTGCGCGGCGAAGCGCGGCTGACCGAGCAGACGGTCGACGCCGCGTTGCGCGAAATCCGGTTGGCGCTGCTCGAGGCGGACGTCAACTTCCGCGTCGTCAAGGCCTTCATCGATCGCGTGCGGGTGAAGGCCGTCGGCGAGGAAGTGCTGCGAAGCCTCACGCCCGCGCAACACGTCGTGCGCATCGTGCGCGACGAGATGCTGGCGCTGTTTGGGACGGCGTCGGGTGGGCTGTCGGTGGCGGCACGGATGCCGCGGGTGGTCCTGATGCTCGGGCTTCAAGGCTCGGGCAAAACGACGACCTCGGCGAAGCTGGCGCGTTGGCTGGCGTCGCAGGGACGGCACCCGATGTTGGTGTCGACCGACGTACGGCGCCCCGCGGCGATCGAGCAGCTGTCGGTGCTCGCGAAGCAGGTGACTGTGCGGGTGCACGACCCGGCGGGCGAGCTGGACCCGGTGGTGCGAGCATCGGGCGCGCTGGCGGCGACGCGCAACCTGGGCTTCGACACGCTGATCGTCGACACCGCGGGCCGCCTGCACATCGACGACGAGCTGATGATCGAGCTCGAGGCGATCAAAGCGGCCGTCGAGCCGTCGGATTTGTTGTATGTGGCCGACGCGATGACCGGCCAGGACGCCGTGAAGAGCGCGGGCGAGTTTCACCACCGCATCGGCGTGTCGGGCGTGGTCCTGACGAAGATGGATGGCGACGCGCGAGGCGGTGCGGCGCTTTCGGTGGTCGGCGTGGTCGGCGTGCCCATCGCCTTTGTCGGGATTGGCGAGCGGCCGCAGGATCTCGAGGCGTTTCACGCGGATCGCCTGGTGTCCCGGCTACTCGGAATGGGCGACGTGCTTTCACTCATCGAGCGTGTGGAGGCGGCGACCGACGAAGCGAGCCGCGAGCGGCTGGCGGAGAAGTCGCTCGGCGATTTCACGCTCGAGGATTTTCGGGATCAGCTACGGACCATCAAGAAGATGGGTCCGCTCGACCAGGTCCTCGGCATGATTCCGGGGTTCGGCCAGCTCAAGCAGCTCAACGAGCAGCGCGAGCAGGTGGACGGCAAGCAGCTCGATCGCGTGGAGGCCATCATTGGTTCGATGACACCACGCGAGCGGCAGAATCACGCGATCATCAACGGCAGCCGCCGGAAGCGCATCGCGCGCGGAAGCGGCGTCGGAGTGGACGAGGTCAATCGCCTGCTGCGCCAGTTCGTCGAGATGCGCAAGATGCTGAAGGCGATGGGTGGAGCAGCCGGCGGCGGCCGCAAAGGCAAGCAGCGACTGATGGGAATGTTGGGACGAGGATTTCGGTAAGACGACTTGGACGCACGACTTAGGACTTATGGCTTACGGCTTAGGCCCCCCGTTAAGCCCAAGCCATAAGCCCTAAGCCGTTTCAAAGAGGTGTCAGAATGCTGGTAATCAGGTTACGGCGCGCGGGATCGAAGAATCGCGCGTTTTATCGTGTCGTGGTGACGGAATCGCGCTCGGCGCGCGAGGGCCGGTTCGTCGAAGTGCTCGGCCACTACAATCCGCGGACGAAGCCGGAGACGATCGAGCTCGATCGTGAGCGGCTGGCGCATTGGCTGAAGGCCGGTGCGAGACCGTCGGACACGATTCGCACGTTGGTCGATCGGATGCCGCCCGCGCCGCCCGCGGCGCCGGCCGAGGGGCAGGCCGCGTCATGAGCCGCGCGCGCGACGTCGTGGAGGTCGTCGCGCGGACGCTCGCCGGCCGACCCGAGGATGTGCGCGTCAGCGAATCGGATCGGCGGGGGCAGACCGTCGTCGAGTTATCGATGGCGCCGGGCGAACTTGGTCGCGTGATCGGCCGCCAGGGTCGAACGGCCGCTGCCGTCCGCACGCTGGCCGCGTCGGCGGGTGAGCTCGACGGGCTGCGCGTGACGGTCGATTTTCGGGACGAGTGACCGCGCCCGCTTCGTGGCCCGATCTCATCGTCGTCGGACGCATCGTCCGGCCGCACGGCATTCGCGGTCAGGTGGTCGTCGACGCGGAGACGGATTTCGGCGCGACGCGGTTCGCTGTCGGCGCCACCCTCACTGGATTGATGGCCGACGAGATCCGGCCGTTCGTCGTGAGTTCGAGTCGGCCCCACGGTCACCGATGGGTGATTGGTTTCGAGGGCGTCACGACGATGAATGAGGCGGAGACGCTGCGCGGCGTGGAATTGCGCGTCCCGTCGGACTCACGACCGGCACTCAACGCCGGTCAGTATTACGTGCACGACCTGGCGGACTGCGAGGTCGTCACGATGAACGGCACGACGGTGGGCCGTGTCGCACGGGTGGATCTGGCGGCGGGCACGCCGCTGCTGGTCGTCAACGGCCCGCGCGGCGAGGTACTTGTGCCACTTGCTGAGACGATTTGCCGTCGCGTGGACGTCGTCGCCAAGCGGATTGAGATCGATCCGCCAGGGGGGCTGATCGACCTCAATGTGGCGGGGCGCGGAGGCGGGGAAGGGCAATGACGATCGACGTCGTCACGATTTTTCCGGCGATGATCGAGGCGGGGCTCGCGGACGGCGTGGTTGGCCGGGCGCGGACGCGAGGCGAGGTCGACATCCGTGTGCGCGACCTGCGGGAGTACACTGACGACCGCCATCGCACGGTGGACGACATCCCGTACGGCGGGGGGCCTGGCATGGTGATGAAGCCCGAGCCGCTGTTCAGGGCGGTTGAGGCTATCACCGCCGAACGCGGGCAACCGTCGGCAGTGGTGCTGATGACGCCTCAGGGCCGGCCGTTCAGCCATGCAGAAGCCGAGCGATTGAGCCGGCTCGAGCGGATGGTCCTGATTTGCGGACGCTACGAGGGCGTCGACGAGCGGGTCGCCGAGACGATCGTCACCGACGAGATTTCGATCGGCGACTACGTGCTCTCGGGCGGCGAGCTGCCGGCGCTCGTGGTGATCGACGCGACAGTCCGGCTCGTGCCCGGCGTCGTGGGCGACGCGGGATCGGTGGCCGAAGATTCGTTCGCGGGCGGATTGCTCGATTACCCGCACTACACGCGGCCCGCGGTGTTTCGTGGTCTCGGCGTGCCCGACGTGCTGGTCTCGGGCCACCACGCGGAGATCGAGCGTTGGCGCCGGGATGAGCAGCTGCGCAGGACGCGTGCGCGCCGGCCGGATTTGCTGGCGGGCGGCGGACCTGGCGGCGAACGGCAGGACTTGGACAGAACCGCACGGAGCGCCGCGGGCGCCGGTGCGACGAGGACTTCAAAGGAGCAGAGGGATCATGAAAGCGATTAGCACCGTGGAACAGCCGCATCTGACCGAACGGCCGGCAATGCGTTCCGGCGACACCGTCCGCGTGCACGTGAAGGTGCGCGAGGGCGACAAGGAGCGCATCCAGGTGTTCGAGGGCACGGTGATCGGCATGCATCGCGGTACCGTCAATGCGACGTTCACCGTGCGCAAAGTGTCGTTCGGCCAGGGCGTGGAGCGGATTTTTCCGCTGCACTCGCCGTCGATCGACCGGGTCGAAGTCGTCCGCGGCGCCCGCGTGCGCCGGGCCAAGCTGTATTTCCTGCGCGATCTGAAGGGCAAGGCGGCGCGCATGAAGAGCCAGAAACGCACCGACGCCGCGAAGGCCGACGGCAAGACCGCAGGCGCCTGAGCGCCCCGACCGGACCTGATCGCATGAGCCGCGCCCGCGCCTCGCGGACCGTAGAAAACGACCTCCGGCGGCGCGGGTTCGTCCACATCGCAGGTGTGGACGAAGTCGGACGCGGTTGTCTCGCGGGCCCGGTTGTCGCGGCCGCAGTGATTCTCCGACCGGATCAGTACGTCGCGGGCGTCGCCGACTCGAAACTCCTCACCGCGGAAGATCGCGAGCGGGTGTTTCCGAACATCGCCGAGGCGGCGGTCCACTGGTCGGTGTCGATCGTGTCGGCCGACGACATCGATCGTCTCAATATTCATCGCGCGTCACTGCTCGCGATGCGGCAGGCCGTGAGCGCTCTCGTGCCGTTGCCGGGGTTCGTGCTCGTCGACGGCTTTCGTATTCCTGACCTCGTGATCCCACAGCGTCCGATCATCGGCGGAGATCGGCGGTCCACGGCGATTGCCGCCGCGTCTATTCTGGCGAAAGTCACGCGCGATCGTCTGATGGTGGAACTGCACGCGCAGGACCCGCGCTACGGGTTCGACCGACACAAGGGCTACGCGACGAAAGACCACCTCGACGCGGTTGGGCGCCACGGCTACTCGCCGGCGCACCGGCGATCGTTCAGGCCGCCGTCGCTGTTTGATACCATCGCGAACTAATCGGTTCGCCGGAGCATCCTCATTCGCGTTGCCACGCGCATCCTCGTCGCCGCTTACCTGATCGAAGCCGGTCTGTTGCTGTCGCTCGCCCCGTGGACGCTGTTGTGGCGCCGGAACGCGTTCTTGATCGCGATGCCCTGGCTTGGCGCGATCATGAACGACCCGTTCGTGCGCGGCGCGGTCACGGGTGTCGGCCTGGTCACGTTTGCCGCCGGCCTGCGCGATCTCGCGTCGGTGTTTTTCGCACGACCGCCGGTCGTGCCCAGCGCGCCAGACGATTTCACGCGCCGGCCGTGAACGCGCTCCCCGCGCCGCTACTGTGTCTGGTGACCGATCGCCGGCAATTGCTCTCAGGTCCGCGAACGACCTCTGAAGAACTCTCCGCCCTCAACGTCTGGCTCGACGAGGCGATTACGGCCGATCTCGACCTGATCGTGATTCGGGAGCGCGATCTGGACGCACGCGATCAGATCGCGATCGTCCGCCGGCTGATGGCCCTCCGCGGGCCAAACGCGCCGCGCGTCGTCATCAACGACCGCGCGGACGTCGCCCTCGCCGCTCGGGCCGACGGCGTCCATTTACGGTCAGACAGCGCGCCGATTGGAGCAGTGCGCCAGCTCGGTGGCGCGACGTGGCTCATCGGACGATCCGTGCACACGGCCGCCGAGATCGTGGAGCAACAGGGTGCCGACTACCTGCTCGTCGGTACGGCCTTCCGGAGTCGATCGAAGCCGGCGGACACCGAGGTGACGGGCCTCGACGTTCTGCGGCAGGCGGCTTCGTCCACACGCACACCGCTGGTCGCCGTCGGCGGGATCACGCCGGAAAATGCGCCGGTCGTGATGGCGTGCGGCGCTTCGGGCGTGGCCGCGATCGGCGCGTTCCTCCCGCCGGGCCGAGCGCCGGGTGCGCTTGGTCCGGTGCGCGCGGCGGTCGCGTTCCGTCACGCGCTTTTGCGTTAGTTCGGCCGCCCTGCTAGAGTAACCGTCCGCACGTTTACCATGGAACAATTTGGTGCCAGGCTGAAGGCCGCACGCGAGGCAGGCGGTCGATCGCTCCGAGACATCGCCACGACGACGAAGATTTCGATCGCCGCGCTCGAGGGCGTGGAACGCAACGATTTCTCGCGGTTGCCTGGCGGCATTTTCGGCCGCGCGTTCATCCGCGCGTACGCGCTCGAGGTCGGTCTCGATCCGGAAGCGACCGTCCGGGAGTTCAGGACGGAGGTCGAGGCACACGAGCGGAACGCCGCGAAGAAAGTGCGTGCGCCGGAAGTGACGAAGGAAGACCGCGCCTTTCTCGAACGCCAGCGCCAGGCGGCCCGCGTGCTGCGCCTCGCGGTGGTCGTGCTCGTCGTCGCGATCGTGGCCTTCGTGGTGTGGCGCACGCGGCCGTTCTGGTCCGGAACCTCTGCGCCGGCGCCTGCCCCGGCGGCCGACGCCCCCGCGCGGGTCGACTACCGTCCGCCGCCGCCGTCCACGCCGCCACGGGTCACGCCTTCGCCCGATTCCGCGGCGACGCCGGGTGGGGCACCCGCGTCGGCCACTGCCGACAACCGTCTGAAGATCGAATTCGACGTCACGACCGACTGCTGGATCCAGGTGAGCGCCGACGGGCTGGTGGTCTTCGAACGCGTGCTCAAGGCCGGCGAGCACGAGAAGGTCGCTGCGGATCACGAGATCGCATTCGACATCGGCAACGCGGGCGCGTTCACGTGGTCGATCAACGGACGTCCCGGAAAGCCGCTCGGCAAGGCCGGTACGCACAAGCAGGTGCAGGTGACGCCGACCAACGTCACGGACTTCGTGCAGTAAACGGGCGCGATTAGCGATCGTCGCGGCGTTTGCCGCCGCCGTGTTCGGCCCATTCGGATCGCATCTGCGACAGGCCGTCCATGTAGACGGCCGCGCGCTCGCGTTCCTCTTCGCTCGGCATCAGCTTGAGAAGCGTGACGGCGCGCGCGAGATCGCGCGCGATGGTCGCTTTCGTCGCGCCGTAGTACAGCGATTTGATCTCGGCCAGCGGATCCACGCTAACTCCTCGCCAACGTCAGGCCCTCCGGCTCGATGTGGCAGTTGAGCACGGTCGCGCCACCGGCGGCGAGCGCCGCGCTCACGGCGTCGTGCGCGGTTGGGTCGACCAGACAGAACAGACATCCCCCGCCGCCCGCACCGCAGACCTTGCCGGCGGACGCGCCTGCGCGCGACGCGCGTGTGAAGAGATCATCGATGGCCGGCGTCGTCACTCCGGGCGCGAGGCGTTTCCGCGCCGCCCACTCTTCAGCCAGATGACGGGCGGCGGCGGACCAGTCGCCGAGTTCGAGCGCCGCCCGCATGCCTTCGGCAGCGTCGCGGATCGCGTCGAATGCCCTCGTCACCGCGTCGTCGCCGCGCATGCGCCGGACCATCACATCCCAGTTATTGATGCCCGACTGTCTCGAGGCACCGGTGTAGGCGACGACCACGCGTCTGCTCAGTTCGGCGGCGTCGACGCGGAGGGCGATGCGGCGCACGCCCTCGACGTCCATTTCGACGGCCGACACGCCGCCGTAGAGCGCCGGACGATAATCCTGTACCCCGGTCGGGACGCCGATGACCTGGGCTTCGACGTTCATCGCTATCCGGAGGAGTGTTTCGGCGTCGAGCGCGCGGCCGGTCCACGCCGCGAGGGCCGCCGTCGCGGCCACATTGAGCGCCGAGGACCCCGCGATGCCCGCCCCGACTGGCGATTCAGACCGCGTGTGGACGTCGACCCCGCGGGCCGCGAAGTGCCTGACGAGCCTGGCGATGAGCGGCAGCCGGTCGAGGTCCAGCGCGTCCGGGCTCGCGGCTTCGACGCGCTCGCCGGTGTCGTCCGAAATGAGCTGAACGCGATCGTCAGACCGCGAGGTCAGCGTGCAATGCGCGCGAAGGCTCAGCGCCGCGTTGATCGTCTGCGCGCGTTCGTGAAAGAGATAGAGCGGCCAGATGTCGAACGTTCCGCCCGCCAGATCGATTCGGGTCGGCGCGGAGGAAGCGATGCGCACGCGCGCATTATAATGGGCGAGCGAATGTCCGTTCGTGAGCTTCGGCGACACGTGGGCCGTCTGGCCATCGTCGGTTTCGCCGGTCATTCCGTTCCCGCCGACCTTCGTACGCTCATCACCGAGTTCGATCTCGGCGGTGTCATCTACTTTGCGCGCAATGTCGTCGAGCCCAGGCAGGTCGCGGAGCTGTCCCGCGAGGTGTCGGCGCTCTCCGTGGATTGGCCGATCTGGGTCAGCGTCGATCAGGAGGGCGGACGCGTCGCCCGGCTGAAGCGCCCGTTCACCGAGTGGCCGCCCGCGATCACGCTCGGTCGGAGCGGCGACGAGAAGCTCGCCGGGCGCTTCGCCTCGGCGCTCGCCGCCGAACTCGTGGCAGTCGGCATCAACCTCGACTACGCGCCGGTGCTCGACGTTCACACGAATCCGAAGAACCCCGTGATTGGCGATCGCGCGCTGGCCGAGCGCGCCGAGCTTGCGGGGCGCCTGGGACGCGTCGTCATTCGCGGCCTGCAGGCGTCCGGCGTCGCCGCCTGCGGCAAGCATTTCCCCGGACACGGCGACACGAGCCGCGACTCGCATGAAGAGCTGCCCGTCGTCGAGCACGATCGGCGTCGGCTCGAGGCGGTCGAGCTCGTGCCGTTTCGCGCGGCGATCGAAGAGGGCGTCGCGACGCTCATGACGGCGCATGTGCTTGTACCGGCTCTTGATCGCGAACGGCCGGCGTCGCTCTCGCCCCGCGTCGTGACGGACCTGCTTAAGTCCGAGCTGGGCTTCCAGGGCGTTGTAATCAGCGACGACCTCGGCATGAAGGCCATCAGCGCGACATCGCCGTTGCCCGAGGCCTCGATCGCGGCCCTGGCCGCTGGTTGCGACGCCCTGCTGTACTGCAACAGCACGATCGACGAGCAAATCGGCGCGCTCGAAGGCGTGATTCGCGCCGTCGAGTCCGGTGGTCTGACGCTCACGCGGATCGACGACGCGTTCGCGCGTCAGCGCCGTGTGAAGGAGCGCTTTCTCGCGAAGACCATGTTCCGCACGGGCTCCCTCGACGTCGTTGGCTGCGCAGAGCACCAGGCGGTCGCCGAAGAGATGGCCGCGTTTCGATGACGCCGCGGACCGCGGGCGGGCTCGTGAAGTTCCGGCCGCTGCGTGCGGGCAGCCGCGTGGCGCTGGTCGCGCCGGCCAGTCCGTTCGATCGCACGGAGTTCGAAGCGGGCGCGGTCGAACTCCGCCGGCTCGGTCTCGACCCGGTGTTCGACGACTCAGTCTTCGAGCGGCGCGGGTTTCTTGCTGGGGCGGCCGACGTGCGCGCCGGCGCGCTCATGCGGGCGTGGACCCAGCCTGACATCGACGCGATCATCGCGGTGCGTGGCGGCTACGGCA
Source organism: uncultured Acidobacteriota bacterium (assembly GCA_963704575.1). Classification (GTDB taxonomy): domain Bacteria; phylum Acidobacteriota; class Vicinamibacteria; order Vicinamibacterales; family SCN-69-37; genus DATEGZ01. Next base: position 924,657 of record OY969918.1, read on the forward strand.
GCGTCGAGACGCTACCGCTGCTCGATCGCGATCGCATCCTGGCGTCGCGGACGGCGTTTGTCGGCTACAGCGATTTCACGTCCATCCACGTGCACCTCGCCTGCGGGATCGGTCTCGCGTCGCTGCACGGGCCGATGGTCGAGGGCCGGCTGGCGCGCGGCGTGTCCGCGTACGACGCCGCGACGTTCCTGCGCGGTCTCGGTACCGAACCGCTCGGCGAACTGACGGCGCCTGGCCTCGAGGTCATCAAGCCGGGCGAGGCCACCGGCCCGCTCTACGGCGGCACACTTACGCAATTGCTCGCGTCGCTCTCGACGCCCTTCGAGTTCAGCCCGTCGTCCGGCCACGTGCTTTTCCTGGACGAAGTGGGCGAGCGGCCGTATCGTCTGCATCGCATGCTCACGCAACTGCGGCTGAGCGGCCGGCTCGCGTCGGCGTCGGCACTCGTCTTCGGCCAGTGGCCGCGCTGTGACGAGCCCGGAGGCGCCGTGACCGCGCGATCCGTGATCGCGGATTCTCGTCTCGGGCTTTCCCGGGCCGGTGCTGTTCGGCTTTCCCTCGGGCCATACGACCGTACCGCTCATCAGCCTGCCGCTCGGCGTCCGCGCGCGTGTCGTCGCGCGTGGTGCGCCGGCGCTCGTCATCGAGGAAGCGGCGGCGGGATGACCGGTGAGCTCGTGCACTTCATCGGCATTGGCGGCACCGCGATGGCGACGCTTGCGGCGATGCTGAAGACGCGCGGCTACCGCGTGCAGGGCTCGGATCACGGCGTGTATCCGCCGATGAGCGAGTTCCTCGCGCACGAAACCATTCGGGTCTTCGACGCGTACCACCCCGATCACATCACCGACGACATCTCGCTCGTCGTCGTGGGAAACGCGATTTCTCGCGGCAACGTCGAACTCGAAACCGTGCTGGATCGGAAGATTCGGTACCGGTCGATGCCGGAGATGATTCGCGAGTCGTTTCTCTGGGGCGCGCGGTCGATCGTCATCGCCGGCACGCACGGCAAGACGACGACGACTTCGATGGTCGGCTGGCTGTTGACCGCCGGCGGCCTCGATCCCAGCGTACTCATCGGCGGCATCGCGGCGAACTTCGACGCGAGTTACCGGCTGGGCGCGGGGCGCGACTTCGTCATCGAGGGCGACGAGTACGACAGCGCGTTTTTCGACAAGACGGCGAAGTTCCTGAAATACCTGCCCGACATCGCCGTCGTCGGCAACCTCGAATATGACCACGCGGACATCTACCCCGACATGGACGCGTTGCGCCTGGCGTTCCGGCGGTTTCTCGCGATCGTGCCTCGCAACGGCCTAACGATTCTCGGCGTGGACAGCCCGGAAGCCGCCGGCCTCGCAGAAGCGGCCCGGTCGAAGGTCGAGACGTTCGGTCTCGGGCCAGGCGCGGACTGGCGCGCGTCGAGCATCGCGCGGTCCGGCAGCGTGTGCCGCTTCGATGTGAGCTTTCGCGACGAGCGGTTCGGTCAGTTCGAGGTGCCGCTCTACGGGACGCACAATGTGAGAAATGCGCTTGCCGCGCTTGCGGTCGGGCGGGCCGTCGGTCTGGATCCCGACAGCCTCCGGCACGCGCTGCTCGAATTCCAGGGCGTGCGCCGGCGACTCGAGCTGCGCGGCGTCGCGAACGGCGTTTCGGTGTACGACGACTTCGCGCATCATCCGACGGCAATTCTCGAGACGCTGCAGGCGATGCGAACGGCGCACCCGGCCGCCCGCGTCTGGGCAGTGTTCGAGCCGCGCTCCGCGACCTCCTGCCGGCGCGTGTTTCAGGACGCTTTCGCGAAAGCGTTCATCGACTCGGGTGCCGACGAGACGATCCTGGCTCCCGTGTTCCGCTCTTCACTGCCTGACGACGAACGCCTGTCGGTTGAGCAGCTGGTCGACGACGTGTCGCGGAGCGGCCGGCGTGCGCGATGTCTGCCGGACGTGGATCGCATTGTGGAGACCATCGCCCGTGAGGCGCGGCCGGGCGATCTGGTCGTCATCATGTCGAACGGCGGGTTCGGCGGCATCCACGGCAAGCTGCTCGACGCGCTCGCGAAGGCGGGCTCGTGACCGCCGAGGGACTCGCGAAGGCGCTGGTCGATCTCGTCGGCGCCGATCGCGTGCGCGCGTCGGCGCCACTCGCTGATCTGACGACATTTCACGTCGGCGGGGCCGCGGACTGGCTGGTGACCGTGCAATCGGCGGACGAACTGACCGCGCTCACGGTCCTGGCGCGCTCGCAGGGCGTGCCGCTGACCATTCTCGGTGGCGGATCGAATGTCCTTGTATCTGATGCCGGCGTTCGCGGCATCGTCGCACGCGTGCACCTGCAGGAGATCGCCCAGCCGGGGCCCGGGCGGGTGCGGGCCGGCGCGGGCGTCACAATCAACGGCCTCGTCCGCTGGACTATTGGCCGCGGGCTGGCCGGCCTCGAAGCCTGGGCGGGCACGCCGGGCACGGTGGGCGGCGCTATCTACGGCAATGCGCACTACAGCGGCGTCAGCATTGGCAGCCTCGTTGGCCGGGTGGGGCTTGTGACACGCGGCGGGCGGACGGCGGACGTCGAGGCGTCCGACATGGCGTTCGCGTACGACACGAGCCGCATCCAGACGACGCGCGAGATGGTGATTTGGGCGGAGTTCGTCGTGACGAGCGGCGATCCGACGGCGCTTCGGGAAACAGCGCGCGCGTCGCTCGCGTACCGTAAGCGCACGCAGCCGCTGGCGCTCTCGAGCGCGGGCTGCGTGTTTCAGAATCCAGATCCGGCGCGCGAGACACTGCCGCCTGGCGTCCCGGCGTCGGCGGGCGCCCTCGTCGACCGCGCGGGTCTGAAGGGCGCGCGGCTCGGTGGCGCGATGATTTCGACGACGCACGCGAACTTCATCGTGAACGAGGGGACGGCGACAGCCGCCGACGTGCGCGGGCTCATCGAGCGCGCGCGTCAGGCGGTCCGCGATCGATTTGGCGTGGAGCTGCGAGACGAAGTCGTGTACCTCGGCGAGTGACGTGGTTGAACACCTATGTCGAACCTGTTGATTCACGGCGGCCGCCGGCTCTCGGGGGGCCTGACGGTCGAGGGCAACAAAAACGCCGCGCTGCCGCTGCTTGCGGCGTGCCTGCTGACGCGCGAGACCTGCGAAATCCGCAATGTCCCGAGGATCCGCGACGTCGCCGTCATGATCGAGCTGCTGCGATCGCTCGGCGCGGAGGTCGAAGGCCAGGGCACCCCGACGCTTCGCGTCACCTGCCGCGACATCACGTCGTCGGAGCCGGATCCGTCGCTGGTCGGGCGCCTTCGTGGATCGGTCCTGCTCCTCGGCGCGCTCGTCGGCCGCACGGGGCGCGCGATGATCGCCCCGCCGGGAGGCGATTTCCCGGCGCGGCGGACCATCACCACGCACCTGCGGGCGCTGCGCCTCATGGGTGCGCGGATCGTCGAATCGTCGTCGGGCAGCCGCCTCGAGGCGCCGTCAGGTCTTTCCGGCGCGTCGATGTACTTGCTCGAGGCGTCGGTCACGGGGACTGAAACCGCGATGCTCGCGGCGGCGCAGGCGAAAGGCGTGACCGAGATCCGCAACGCCGCGTGCGAACCCCACATCGCCGAGCTTGGCGAGTTCCTGCGCGCCATGGGCGCGGACGTGCAGGGGATTGGCACGTCGACCGTTAGCATCGAGGCCGGTGGAGAGCTGCACGGCGCGACGCACACCCTCGGCGGGGACTACATCGAGGCGGCGTCCTGGGGCGTGGTCGCGGGCGTCACGGGTGGGGAAATTGAAATCAGCGGCGTCAGCCCACGCGATCTCGAGCCGATCTCCGCCGTGCTGGCCGAAATGGGGCTCGTGCTCAAGTTGGAGGAGTCGAAGTTCTCCGTCCATCCATCGCGGCTGGTTGGCGTCCGTCGAATCACAACTGGCCTCTGGCCGGGCTTCCCGAGCGACATCGTGAGCCTCGTCACCGTGCTCGCCACGCAAGCCGCCGGCAGCACGCTCGTTCACGACTGGATGTACGAGCTCCGGCTCTTCGCGCTCGAGCAATTGAGCGCGATGCGCGCGGACCTCTTCCTGTGCGATCCACACCGCATCATCGTCACCGGTCCGACGACGCTCAAAGGGCGCACGCTCGACAGCCGGGACATCCGGTCGGGCATGGCGCTCATCGCCGCGGCGCTCGCGGCGGAAGGGGAGAGCACCGTGCTCGAGATCGAGACCGTCGAACGCGGCTACGCGAATCTGGTGGACCGGCTGAAGTCGCTCGGCGCGGACGTCGAACGCACCGGCGTCACTTGATCACGTCACCCATGATCAATGGCAGGCCGTTCTTCGCGTTGCCGATGATCACGATCTTGGAGTTCTGACTCTTGGCCAGGTCCTGCGTGGCCTCGATGCCTTTCCATTCGAGCAGTTTGTCGCTGATGCCCAGCGTGACGATCTGCTGGAAGTCGGCGATGCCCTTGGCCTCGATGCGCTTCCGCTCGGCTTCCTGAGTCTCTTTCGTCAGCACGAACTGCATGCGCTGGCTTTCCTGATCGGCGCTCAGTTTTTCCTCGATGGCGTCGCGGAGCTTGTTGGGCAGCGTGAGCTTGCGAAGTGGTGTCGTCTCGATCAGGATCCCCCGAGGCTCGACGAGTTGTTTGAGGTCGGTCGTGATCAGCTGCGCCAGGCGTTCGCGCTCTGAGGTGTAGAGCGCCTTGGCTTCATAGCCTGCAGTGACGCCACGAGTGACGGAACGGAACTGCGGCTCGAGCAGCACGGCGGCGTAGTCCTGACCGACGCTGCGATACACGTCCGCGGCCTTGTCGGGATCGAGGTGATAGAGGACGCTGACTTCGATCGTGACGGTCATACCCTCCTTGGAGGGCACGTCCATCGTCTCCTTGATCTCCTGGGTTTGCACGGACATCTCCGTCACTCGTGCCAGAGGATTCACCAACTGGATGCCGGATTTGAGCGTGAGCGGCCGGACGCTGCCGAAGACGTCCACGACGCCGATGTGGCCCGCCGAGACAGTCGTAATGGCCGAGGTGGCCGCCAGTAATCCGAGGCCGCCGATGATCGCCAACATCCCGCCGGACAGCCCACCGACGACGCGCTGACGGCGAAGCACGGACCAGAATCCGATAGCCAGGACGAACAACGTGCTGAACAAGAGGAAACGCATTCGCTCAACCTCCGGAAAGGCAGACAGGACGGACGACGAACGGTACACACCTTTCGCGCCTCGGCCGCGAGGGACCAAGGCGCGGGTCAGAAGAGGCTGCGGGGAACTATTCGAAGCGCAGCGCTTCGATCGGATCGAGTGCGGCGGCTTTCCGCGCGGGATAGAACCCGAAGAAAATGCCGACGGCTGCGGAGAAACCGACTGCCATCGCCACGGCGTCCGGCGGCACGAGCGTGGTCATGCCCTGGTATTGACGCAGGAATTCCGCCAGGCCATAGCCGAGCCCGATGCCTATCGAACCGCCGACGACGCTGATCACGACGGCTTCGACGAGGAACTGCAACAGCACGTCGAACCCGCGGGCGCCGATGGCCATGCGCAGGCCGATCTCGCGCGTGCGCTCGGTCACTGACACCAGCATGATGTTCATGATCCCGATGCCGCCGACGACGAGCGAGACGCCCGCGATCCCCGCGAGGAGTGACGTCATCGTCTGCGTCGCCTGCGTGCGGACGGCGATCATGTCGTCCTGCGTCTGCACACGGAAGTCGTCATCGTCCGGGCTGTCGATCTTGTGCTGGATCCGCAGCTGCGTCGTCACCGAGTCCGCCGCGGCCTGCACCTGATCGGCCGATTTTGCACCGACGAGGATGTACGTCAGGAACTCCGTGCCCTGGAGCTTTTTCATGACGGTCGTGAACGGCGCCAGGATCTGGTCGTCCTGGTTCTGGCCGCTCGATGACGCGCCCTTGGGCTGCATGACGCCGAGCACGTGGAAGATCTGATTACGGATGCGCAATTCGGTGCCGGTTGGATCGACGTCGGGACCGAAGAGGTTCTCCGAGACGTTGATGCCGAGCGTGCAGACCTTGGCCGCCGAGCGCACGTCGTCGTCGGTGAAGAACGAGCCGTACTTCGTCGGCCACGCCTTGATCTCGACGTAGTCCGTGTTCACGCCGACGATGTTGGTCTGCCAGTTCTGGTTGCTGTAGATGACCTGCTGGCGGCTTTGGATGCCCTCGGAGACGAACTCGACTTCCGGGAGCGTTCGCAACGCCTTGGCGTCGTCGACCACGAGCCGGCTCGACGTGCCCTGGCCCTGCTTGACGCCGCCCGTGTTCACGCTCCCAGGGAACACGGTGATCATGTTCGTGCCTGCGCCGCGAATCTGCTCTTCGATGGCGGCCTGCGCGCCCGATCCGAGCGCCACCATCGTGATGACGGCGGCGACGCCGATGATCATTCCGAGCATCGTCAACGTCGTGCGCAGCTTGTTGCGCCCGAGCGCACGGACAGCGATCCGGAAGATCATGAGCACTGACATAGGTGCTAATTCTTGATCAGTTTGCCCGGCGCCGCGACATGCGCGACTGGTAATCCTGACGGCACGCCAGAGGTCACCGGCAGGCTCGGCGGCCCGCCGCCACGGCCGGTTGAGGCCGGTGATCCCCCGATCGGCCCGGCTCCGCCACCGCGGATGATCGGCGGCGGCTGGACCGGCGCCCCTTCAATCAACGACGGCCCGCCTTCGCGCGGCACGCGCAGCGGCCGGAGGTCGCTGTCGGTCAAGTCGAGCACCCGGATGATATGCGGCGTCAGCATCACGACGACGTCGGTCTGGGTCGCTTCCTTGCGGTCGTGCGTGAAGATGTGCTCGAGCCCAGGCACGTTGCTCAGGCCCGGGATGCCCTCTTTCACGTAGCGCTCGTCGTCGCGAATCAACCCGGCCAGCAGGTTGGTCTCGCCGTCCTTCAGCCGGATCGTCGTGGTCACATTGCGCGTGCCGAACGTCGGCAGGCCGCCGAAGCCCGACGTGCCGGTCTGGCTGCTGAGCTGGATGTTCAGCGCGAGTGTGACGTCGTCGTTCTCGTGCGTGCGCGGCGTGATCTCGATGTTGACGCCAATCGTCTTGTAGTTGAAGGTGGTCTGCGGCTGGATGTTCGGACCGGTTTGGACGATCGGCGTGATCGTCGTCACGGGCACCGGGACGTCCTCGCCGAAATTCGCGAGCGCCTTGGTGCCGTCCGTCATGCGGATGTGCGGGTTCGCGAGCGTGCGCGTGTTGCTGTCGCTGCGGAGCAGCCGGTAGTAGAGCGCCGGCACGGCAGACACGATGACGTCGGACGCCGTCAGGTTGCGCAGATTTTGCAGCGTCAGGCCGGGCCGGTTGACGTCGGCGCTGCCGTCGATGCCCGGCGATCCGGGCGACGCGATTTGCAGGCCGTACTCCATCAACTTCGTCCGGTCGACTTCCAGGATCTCGACGTCGACGACGAGCTCGGGCCGCGCCTTGTCGAACGTCGTGATGAACCGGCCGATGGCCTGCAGGCGCTCGGGTGTGTCGCGGACGGTGATCGCGTTGGTTCCCGTGATCGCTTGAATCGTCCGGAGGTCGCCGACGACTCGCAACGCGTCGAGCGTCTCTTTCAGATCGGCATTGCGAATGTAGAACGTGCGCAGCTCTTCCTGCGTGTATTCGCGTCGCTTGGCCGGGGTGTCGGGCACGACGATGATCGACGTCGGGCCGGTGACCTGGTAGAAATTGCCGGTGGACCGCGCGACGGCGTCGAGCGCCTGGCGCAGCGTCATGTTCGACAGCAGGCTGCCCTGCGAGGCCGCCTCCCGGAACGACGAGTCGAACGTGACCGAGATGTTGCCGATCGTCGCGATCATCATGAACAGATCGCGGCTGGTCACGGCGCGGCCGATCGTGATCGTTCCAAGATTGATGTCCGGCAGGTCGGTGCCGGGCGACGTGAAGTCCCGCGAGCGCTGGAGGAGCGACTCCAGCTGTGTCTGGCCGTTGGCCGGCATCGAGAGCTTCGTGCGGAGCGCCTGCCGCACGTTCTGGACCTCACGTTCGGCGTCAGCGTTCGTCGGATTCAACTCGGCGGCCAGCTGCAACTCGAGCAGCGCGTCGTCGAACTTGCCCTGGGTGTAGAGGCGGCGTCCGTTGATCAGGTGGCTGTCGGACGCGCGCAGCTTCGCGCGCTGCAGACCGGTGATCGCCTCCTGATCGTTCGGATGCTCGCGCACGGCCCTCGTGTATTCCGCGACGGCCAGGTCGTAGTTCTGCGTCATGTCGGCCTGACGCGCCTGGGTCAACGAATTGGCGGCGCAGGCGGCGAGCGGCACGAGCGCGGCGACCGCGAGTACGCGCGACGCACGAAGGAGTCGCCTCATTTCCGGATCACCTCGACGTCTTTCGGAAGTTTGCTGAAGCTGAAGACGAAGTCGGCGTCGGCGAGCCCGACGTTTTCCTTGAGGTTCACGAACGTGTAGGTCGTCACGCCTTTCGAGTCGTCGGTCGTCACGAGGCCCTGCAGCGAGAGCGTCGTCCGGTTGACCACGAGGGAGAGCGACGTGAAGTCGGCCTGCGGGGTCTTCGGCGCGAGGTCGAGCCGCCACGCGCCGTCCGGCTGGTCCGCGCCCATGGAGGGCGTGAAGTCGCGCAGGAGATCGCCGCGGCCGGTTAGAAACAGCATGGCAGAGGACGCCTCGTTCGCCTTCGGCAGAGGCGTCACATAGACTTTTCGGTCGTCCGGCAGATACGTGTAGATCTGAGAGCCGTCAGCCACGACCTGCAGTTTTTGGGACGACTTGTAGTCCCACCACATCCGTCCGGGCTTCTTGACGCGGACCTGGCCCCGGTCCTGGGCGGTCTGCCGCACCACACCGCCTCGATAACTCTGCGTGAAATCGGCGGCGAAGTCGCGGACGCCGCTGTAGTGGGCCTGCAGTTGGCGGGCCAGATCGGCTGCCGACGCCGGTGCCTGGGCTGAAAGGACGGCACCGCCCAGAACACACGCAAGGAGCACGCGGCGCATGGCGGTCAGTTCATCCGGCAGGCGCCGGATCCGCGCGGATCGCCGCAGGTGCCACACGCGCCCGGCGCGGCACTCGGTGCGCTGGCCTTGGCCGAGACGGCGAAGACCGAGAATTGCTTGTCCAGCGTTCGGCTCTCGCAGGTCGGGCAGGAGGGCTGGCGGGACGCCGTCATCAGGGTCTCGAACCGATGGTGACAGTCCCGGCAGATGTACTCGAAAATGGGCACGTCCCGATTCTATCGGGATTTGACTGCGGCGTCCGCCTCGGGGAGTGTGTCCAGATGAGTGATGTCAGTGCCGTGCTTGCCCTCAAGAACGCGTGGAACAGCGTGGTTGCCGCAAACGATCGGGTCCGGGAGCTGGCGCCCGCTGTCCAGGCGCTGCCCGACGACGCCGCAATTGGCGCGGCGGACCTCGAGACGTACCACAACGTCGCGCTCGCCCAGGCGATCGCCATCATGGCGCTCCGCGGGCTGGTCGAACAGCTGCGCGGGCACGGACGCGAAACCCCCGCTTCCTGACGCGCGCATGTCGCCGGTCTCGACGACGAGTTCGCGGGTGATCTACGACGCCCTGAAGGCGTCCGGGGTCACGCTGATTTCCGCGCTGCCCGAGACGTGGCTCGTCCACCTGATCCGGATGGCGGAGGACGATCCGGCGATGACGCTCGTTCGTCTCGCGAAGGAAGAAGAAGGCGTCGGCATCTCCGCCGGTGCGCACCTGGCGGGTGTGAAGTCCGCGATGCTGATGCAGAACCACGGATTCCTGGCCGCGATCAACGGCATCGTGTCGTGCGCGCAGTTGTATCGCATTCCGTTGCTCATGCTGATCAGCCAGCGCGGATCGTTCGGCGAGCGGGATCCGTGGCAGACCGAGGGCGGCGCGGTGACCGAGGACGTGTTGCGCGCGCTGCGCATTCCGTTCGAGCGGCTCGCGCAGGTCGAGGACGTGCCCGTCCGCATCGCGCAGGCGCAGACGCTCGCGCAGTCGTCGCTCAAGCCGGTGGCGCTGCTGTTGATGCGCGACCTGATGTGGGACGAGCCGGCGGTGGCGCCATCATGACCCGCGCCGATGCGCTGGGCGCGGTCTATCCATCACTCAGTGGGTGCGCGGTTGTGACGATCATGGGCGCGGTCGCCGCGGAGTTGCAGGCGATCGGCCATCAGCCGAATTTCTTCTACCTCCAGCACGCGATGGGACTCGCGTCATCGATGGGGCTCGGCATTGCGCTGTCGCGGCCGTCCCTCACGGTTGTCGTCTTCGACGGTGACGGGTCGCTGCTCATGAATCTCGGCGGCCTCACGACGCTCGCACGCTATCGACCGCGCAATCTGGTCCACGTGGTGTTCGACAATGAGAGCCTGCTGTCGGTCGGCGGCTTTCCAACGGCAACGTCGACCGGGAGCGATCTCGCCGCGATCGCCAAAGCGGCTGGTGTGCCGCGCACCGCAACGGTGACGACGGTCGACCAGTTTGCCGCCGGGTTCGCCGCTGCCCGTCGTGGGCAGGAACTGACGACCCTTGTGGCCAAGGTCGAAGCGGTCGGCCCGTCGGGATACGTCACCGACCTGGCGCTGCTCGAGAACCGGTTTCAGTTTCAGCGCTATCTCGCTACGCGACCGGAAGCTGCGGCGGTCAGATCGGAAGGACGCTGACGTGGCGACGATCCTCGAACAACTGATCGCGGACCTCGCGTCGGGTCGCCTCACCGTCGTAGACCTCACGCAGCCGCTCAGCCCGGACACGCCGGTGATCGACCTGCCGCCGATGTTCGCCCCGTCGCCGGGTGTCGCGATCGACGTCATCTCGCGCTACGACGAGCGCGGGCCCGCGTGGTACTGGAATACGGTGCGGTTCGGCGAGCACACCGGCACGCACTTCGACGCGCCGGTTCATTGGATCACAGGCAGGGATCTGCCAGACAACGCGTGCGACACGATTCCGGCCGGCCGTTTCATCGGGCCGGCTTGCGTCCTCGACGTCACCGCGGACGTCGAACGCGATCCGGATTTTCTGCTGTCGCCCATGCGGCTCGAGTCGTGGGAACACGAGCACGGGCGCATTCGCGCCGGCTCGTGGGTGCTGCTGCGCACGGGATGGAGCACGCGTACGGATCGGCGCGCGTTTCTCGGCGTGGGCTTGGACGCCGACGGCCCGCACACGCCGGGCTTCGATGCGGCAACCTCTCGGATGCTGGCGATCGATCGCGATGTGCTCGGTGTCGGCGTCGAAACCATCGGCACCGACGCGGGGCAGGCGGGCGGATTCACACCGCCGTTTCCCAATCACGCGATCATGCACGGCGCTGGCAAGTTCGGCCTCGCGAGTCTGTGCCACCTCGATCGCCTGCCGCCGACCGGCGCCGTCGTGATCGCGGCGCCGCTCAAAATCGTGAACGGCAGCGGCAGTCCGCTTCGCGTGATCGCGATCGTGCCGGCGTAGCTGCGCAGCGTGAGTCGCCGCGCGTGCACGGTTGCCTTCGTTACTAGCGGTGGCCGTGCTGGACCGCGCGCGGTGGAACCGTGAAGAGTCGCAGAAGTGCGTCGACAGGCGTCAGGGGGAGAGCCGATACCACAGGGCCGGCGCTGGGACTCCAGACGTCGGTGACGGTCGTACTCGGCAGCGAAACTGGTGGCAACGCGAAATTGAGCGTCGTCGTTCCGGACACGCCACAGTTGTCGTGCACGGTCAATGTGGCGCTGCAGGAGCCGGCGGCAGCGGTACGAGTGAAATGCGCCTCGAGGCCGCCGGAAATGCACCCGCACAGAATCTGAACAGGTCCCTGGCAGCTACCGCCGACGACGCACGCATCGACATAGGGACACGGGCCCAGGAGGCCGCCGCCGCACAGTTGGCTCGGCGTGCGGTCCTCGTAGATCGTCGCGTAGAAGCCGACGCCTGTCGCGCTTTCGGCGAAGACGACCTGCGGTACGGGCAGGCCGTTGATATTGCCGACAGAAGGTGGCGCCGCAGCCGCGGCGCAGGCGGCCGAGCCCGCGCCCTGGATATTCTTCGTGATCGCGTTGGAGGTCGTCGCGCCGGGATTGGTCACCTGGAAGCTGTACGTGCCCGCGATCGGGATCGTGACCATCGCGTCGAACGATTGGGAAGCAACACGCGTGATCTGCGAGCCGCTGACAGTCACCGACGCGCCGTTCTGAAGGGTAACCGCCAGCGTCAGTCCTGACAGGAAGCCCTGCCCAGACACCGAAATAGTCTGCGGACTCGGCCGCGCGATGATCGGATCGGGCGCGAGGGAAAACAGCACCGCGGACGGCGCAGCCGGCGGAGCGTCAACGGACATGACGAGCGCGTTCGAGACGGACGTGTCCGGATTGATGACCGTGAAGGTGTAGTTGCCGCCACCCGTCAAGGGAATGGTCGCGTCGAACGATGTCGGCGTCACGTTGGCGATCTGCGCGCCGCTGACCAATGATGTGGCCCCGGTGCCGCGCGCGAATCCCAGCGTCAGGCCGATCTGAAAGTTGGTCCCATGCACGGTGATGATCTGCGCCGTCGGGCTTGCGACGATCACGGACGGTGACACGCTCGCGATCGTCGGCGCCGGCTTCGCCGCGGCAGTGACCTGCAAGGACACGGCGTTCGAGGCCGCAGCGCCGGGGTTGGTCACCTGGAGGGTGAATGTCCCGGCACTCGCCGCGACGATGCTGGCTTGGAACGACGTCGCTGTCAGATTGCTGATGTCACTGCCACTGACGGTTGTCGACCCTCCGCTCGCCGGCGCGATCGACAGCGTCAAGCCGGCGACGAAGTTGCTGCCGGTAATGGTGATTCCCTGGCGGGCATTACTCGCGCCGAGCGACCCAGGAGAGACGCCGCTGATGATGGCGCTGACCGCCGCCGGCGCTTGTGTTGACGGTGCCGTCGGGCTCGGCGGGTGCGGGTCATGGCTGCCGCAGGCGGCCGACCACACGATCAGCGCCGCCACGAGCGTACGGTGGGTGCAGCCAGCCATCTGCCTGACGCCACCGTAAGGCAGCCGCGCAGCGCCGTCAAGGACCGATCAGGGCGGTGCGGACGCTCACTGATCCTTCCGCCGGTACGTCGTCACGCGCCAGTCGGAGGCGTGATCGGCGAAGTGCCCCTTGAGCTGGTCCATCGGCAGAATCGTCCACGGCGCGAGGCTGAAGTAGCCGTTCTTCGTGAAGACGAGATCGTCCGCGAGGTAGACCGCGACGTGGAAGATGTTCAGCTTCTGATCGGAAAGCGCCACGATGTCGCCGAGCTGAAGATCGTCCTGCACCAGGTAGTAGTCCTGTTGCAGATGAGCGAGCGCGAACTTGGGATCGAGCATTCGGTCGTCGGGCTCGAGGTTGAAGAAGTTCAGCGCCGTCCAGAAACAGTTGTCGAGCTGCGACCGCTCGAGATCCGCGAGGCTGAGCTTCTGGTACCGATAGAGCAGTCGCCGTGCCATGTCGGGCAGGAGGTATGCGATGTCTACGGAATGACTCGGTCCGCTGTCGGCTGCCGACTCGAGAATCGGCAGGATGTCGGTCTTCCGTCCGCCTCGTCCCCAGTACTCCGCGAGCGCGTCGACGTCCGACGACTCGTCGAGCTCCAGCTCCACTTGCACCGTGGCCTGTGCGAGCAGCCGCTTGACGAGGTGCTGGAGTGTTGGGCCGTTGCCGATCTCGGCCCGCACCGACTCGAGATCGGCGAGGAACAGGAACTCGCCGTCACGATAGACGTACGGATCGACCGCCTGCCGCGTCTCTGGCGCGACGTCCGGGCCCAGCCAGTCGTCGATCGATCGGCCGTGGAACCGGAACGCCGTCTGCTGATCGAGATTCGACGGATTCGCCGCGAGCTGCGTGTAAAGGCGCGCGCGCACGTCGGGATTGAGCGCCCGCACGAGCGTTGAAGGAGGCGCGACGACGAGCCCCGCGGGAATATCGGGTTTCGCGGCCGCGGACAATGCCGCGGCGTCGTTACTCGCCAGACCGTCCGTCATCAACTGATCGCGCAGTCGGTCGGGAGTCGTCGACGCGAAGTGCCAGATCGGCGCGCGAATCGGGCCGTCTGTCACGGGAATGTACTCGAGCGGCGGCGAGATCACGATCGGCGTCACGGTGAGGTGTCCCCACCGCGGCGTTTTCGGGAGTGGCCGTCGTGGTCCCGATCGCCGACCCAGGGACGACGGAGGGAGAGTCGAAGCGTGAAGTGCGGTCAAGGGGCGCCAGGCGGCCACGGCGACCAGGCACACGACGACGAGGCACGCGATTCGCGCGAACGCCGCGCGCGTCGTCGATCTGGTGCCGGATTCGGTCTTCGCTGAGTGCGTCGAGGAGGGGGAGTCCTCGGACCGTGTCTTCGCGTCTTCCCGTTTCACCTGATCGTCACTACGTCCGGTACCGGGCACTCGTTTCGTGTTGGGCGCGCCGCGACGAGACGCCGATCGCCGTCGATTTGGCGAAAAAACACTGACACTGAGTACGTCGACGCCTCGCGCGATCGCGGTACTCGTTGGGAGTCCGCGCTACGCGCCGAGCCCGCGAGTCGCGGTTTGCCTGTGAGTTGAGTGGGCCTACTTCTTGAGTCTGAAGGCGGTGATTTCGTCAGACGTCACCGGCGCGCCCGCGTCGCCGCCGCCTGTCGCGGCCACCACGACATATTGCCTGCCGTCTCTGCCCAGGTAGGTGCTCGGTACCGACTCAGCGGACGCGCCGAGTTTCACGGTCCACAGTTCTTTGCCGGTCTTGCCGTCCAGAGCGCGGAACCGGTTGTCATCGGCGTTGCCCACGAACACCAGGCCGGCCGCCGTGGAGATCGAACCGCCCTGGCCCGGCCGTCCCGTGTTTTGCTTGCCAGCGGGCAGGCTGTCGGTAATGCCGAGCGGCACCCGCCAGGCGATGTCGCCGGTGTTGACGTCGACGGCCACCATCTCGCCCCACGGCGGCTGATTGCACGGCATTTGCGAGGCTGGGTCCCTGAAGCGGCCGCTCGGCCGCACGCCGGCTAACGGCCCGGTTCTTCCGCCCGGGAGATTGGTGCCGACGACCTGCGCGACATCGAGCGGCCCGCTTGCCGGATCGGTGACGCCGTTCAACTGACCCAGATCGTTCACGTTCACGAACAGATAGCCAAGCGACGGATTGAACGACGCGCCGCCCCAGTCCGCGCCGCCGATCTCGCTCGGAAAGATCACGCGAGCATGCCCCCACGATGGCGGGGCATACGGCCCGAGTCCGACTTCGACGTTGTTGTCTGCGATCAGCTTGCGGCACGCGGCTTCGAGTTCAGGTGTCACGGTCGCGATGTCGGTCATCTTGAAGTCGACACGGGCGATCGGACCGGGCTTGAGCGGGAACGGTTGCGTGGGCGACGTCTTCTCGACCGGGACCTTCGTCTGCGCGACCGGCCGCTCCTCGACGCCATAGATCGGTTTGCCCGTTACGCGATTGAGCAGGAACAGCAACGAACTTTTGCCGACCACCGCCACGGCTGGAATCGTCTGGCCGCCTTGCTTCACGTCCATCAGGACCGGCGGCGATTCCAGATCGAAATCCCAGATGTCGTGATGTACGACCTGGAAGTGCCACAGGTATTTGCCGGAGGTGGCGTCGGCGGCGACGATGCTGGTGCCATACAGGTTGTCGCCAGGTCGATCGCCGCCCCAGAGGTCGCCCGATGGGGCGCCGAACGGCATGTAGACGATCCCGCGCGCGACGTCGACCGTCATGAAACCCCAGATGTTCGCGCCCGTACGGAATTTGGCGCTCTCGCCAGACCACGTGCCGGCGTTAGGTTCGTTCGCCTGCGGAATCGAGTGGAACGTCCAGACCAGCTTGCCGTCGTGAATATCGAAGGCGCGAACGTCGCCCGCCGGCCCGGGACCGTTCCCTTCAGGCGTGCGGTCGCCGATGATGATCAGATTCTTGTACACGACAGGTGGAGACGAGACGCCGGTGTGAGCGTTCGGCAGCCCGTGCGTCATCTCGGGCGTGTCCAGATCGACGATCCCGCTCTGGCCGAACTTGGGATTGAGCAGGCCGGTCTTGGCATCGAGCATGAACAGCTTGGCGTCGGAGGTCCCGACCACGATCTGCGGAGGCGTGTCCGGGTCGCCGGAGAAATATTCGACGCCGCGCGTGGCAGGACTGCCGCTCGGCAGCGTGTACACCCAGGCTTCCTTGCCCGTCACCGCGTCGAGCGCCACGACCCGGCCATAGGGCGAGCTGATGTACATCAGGCCATTGATGACGAGCGGCGTGACCTCTGCCGCTCGAAATCCCGTGTTGCCGCCTCCGCCTGGGCCGCCCGGACCGGCGGGTGCACCCGGTCGACCAGCGACGCCTGCCGCCGCACCAGCCGCGCCAGCCGCGGCAGCGCCGCCACCACGTCCACCACCGGCCGGCGCCACGTAGCCCTCCGGTTTCAGGTGATAGACCCAGGCCACTTCCAACGTGTTCACGTTGGCCGGCGTGATCTGCGCCAACGGCGAGAACCGCATGCCGCCCGAGTCATGACCATAGGTCGGCCATTCCTTCGAGGCGGTGTAATTCTCGGGAGTCGGCGCGGCCGCTGCATCTTGTTTCGACTGCGCAAAGAGCAGGCCGGCGCCCATCGAGCAGATGGCGGTCGTGGCGTACAGCGCGTTTCTCAATCGAGGCATGGGCTCTCAGTGGGATGTGGCGCGAATTCTCAGTCAACTGCAGGTGTTCAGCGCGCCGCGGGCAAACTAACAGGCAATCGGCGCGAATTCAAGGAACGAACCGTAGCGATACGGTTCCCGCGCGTTACGTAGCCGCTCAACAGTGGAGCGGTCGCTGAGTGGTTGTTGTTAAGGAAGTTGGTGGACGGCGCGAGGCTCGAACTCGCGGCCTCCGCGTTGCGAACGCGGCGCTCTCCCAGCTGAGCTAGCCGCCCACGATGACTATCTGAACGTGCCGCAGCAGACCAGCGAACTCCATCGGCCCGACCGCGACCTCCAAGTCTAGCACGGCCGAGCGGGCCCGCTCCAATTCGACACGCCGGCCGCATAAACTGAATGGAATGGCAGTTAATCGGATCGGCATTCTCACGGGCGGTGGCGACGCGCCAGGCCTCAACGCGGTTATTCGCGCGGTCGTCAAGGCCGCGACCAACGCAAAGATCGAGTGCCTCGGTCTCGAAGACAGTTTCGATGGCCTGATCTTCCCCGAGCGCTCGCGCATCATCACGACGCGGGACGTGACCGGCATCCTTCGCCTCGGCGGCACGATCCTCGGTACCACGAACCGCGGCAATCCGTTTGCCTATCCGGTCACCACCGCCGAAGGATCGGCCGACTACTCCTCGCGCTGCATCGACAACATCCGCACGCTCGGCCTCGACGCACTCATCGCCATCGGCGGAGACGGCACGCTCTCGATCGCCCACGAGTTTCACAAGCGCGGCGTCCCCATCGTCGGCGTGCCCAAGACCATCGACAACGACATCGTCGAGACGACGATGACGTTCGGGTTCGATTCGGCCGTAGCGTTTGCCACCGACGCGATCGATCGCCTGCACACGACTGCGGAAGCGCATCACCGAGTCATGGTCGTCGAGGTCATGGGGCGGTACGCGGGATGGATCGCGCTCTACGCGGGACTGGCCGGCGGCGCCGACGTCGTCCTGATTCCCGAGATCCCGTTCGATCTCGAGAAAGTGGCGCAACGGATTCGCGAGCGCGACTCCTGGGGCGCCCGGTTCAGCATCGTCGTCGCCGCCGAGGGCGCGTCACCCGTCGGCGGCGTACGTTCGGTCGTCGCGGTGGGCACGGCACATCGGCTCGAGCGCCTCGGAGGAATCGCGGATTTGGTCGCGCGCGAGCTCGAGCTGCTTACCGGCAAGGAGGCCCGCCACGTCGTCCTCGGTCATCTGCAGCGCGGTGGACCGCCGTCGGCGTATGACCGCATGCTGGCGACACGCTTTGGCAGCTTTGCGGTGGAGCTATTGCAGGACGGCCAGTTCGGGGTGATGACCGCACTGCGGTCGCCGGACATCGTCGCCGTGCCGCTCGAGGCGGTGGTAGGCCGCCAGCGGACCGTGCCGATAGGCAACGACGTCATGCGGACGGCGCGAAGCGTGGGGATCTCGTTCGGCGATTAGGCGCGCGTTGGTGTGGCGCGTTCGACTTCAAGCCAGGACGTCGAGATACTTCAACGCGCCGCCCGTGTTGAACACGACGACGACGTCGTCGGGCGTGATGCGGCCCTCGGCAGTCAGGACGCGCAGCGCGTGAAGCGCCGCGCCGCCTTCGGGGGCCGCGCTGATGCCTTCGAAGCGTCCGAGATCCTTCATGCCCGAAATCATGTCGGCATCGTCCACCGCGACGGCCGCGCCCTGACTCTCGCGGACCGCGCGCAGCACGAGAAAGTCGCCGATGGCGCGCGGCACGCGCAGGCCGTCCGCGACCGTGGCGGCGTTCTGCCAGGGTTCGGCCTTTTCGGCGCCGTCGTGAAACGCTTTGACGATTGGCGCGCAGCCTGAGGCCTGCACGGTGACCATGTGCGGGCGCTTGATCGGATCGATCCATCCGAGCGCTGACATCTCCGCAAATGCTTTCCACATACCGACCATGCCCGTGCCGCCGCCGGTGGGGTAGATGATCCAATCGGGCAGCATCCACGCCATCTGCTCGGCGACCTCGTACCCCATCGTCTTCTTGCCTTCGATACGATACGGCTCTTTGAGCGTCGAGACGTCGTACCAGCCGAGCTTGCTGCCGAGTTCGGCCGCGCGCTTGCCGGCGTCGGTGATGAGGCCGTCGACGAGCGTGACCTCCGCGCCGTACAGCTCGCACTCGCGGATGAACGGTGTCTTCACGTCGCGAGGCATGAAGACCTTGGCGCTGAGACTCGCGCGCGAGGCGTAGGCTGCCATCGCGTTGCCCGCGTTACCGGCCGTCGGGATCGACAGCGTCTGCGCGCCCAGATGAAATGCGCGCGTCACGGCCGCGGAAAGTCCGCGAGCCTTGAACGAGTTCGTCGGATTGAGCGACTCGTCCTTGACGAAGAGGTTCTTGAGCCCGAGCGAACGGCCCAGGCGGGTAGCCGCGAGGAGCGGCGTCCAGCCTTCACCGAGCGACACCGGTTCTTCGGGACCGTTCGGTCCGTCGAGGAGCGGCATCACCTCGCGGTAGCGCCACATCGACGCTTCGCGCGGGGCGAGCGAGTCGCGGGACCATTTCTTCGCGGCGACGAGATCGTATCGCGCGAGTAGCGGCGCGCCGCACTGGCAAAGGTGATGGACGTCGCGCGGATTGAGCGGCGGCGCCCCGCAGGGCACCGAGCATTCCAGATGCGAGAAATAGGACGTCACTACTTGCCCAGCAGATCTTGATCTTTTTTCTTTTGCAAGTCGTCGATGAGCGCGACCTGCTGGTCCGTGACCTTCTGAACGTCGTCGAGGGCGCGGCGTTCGTCGTCCTCCGAGATCTTGTGGTCCTTCAGCAGCTTTTTCAGCCGGTCGTTGGCGTCACGGCGGACTAGGCGCACGGCGTTCCGGCCCTCTTCCGCGTACTTGTGGACGAGGCGCGACAGTTCTTTGCGGCGATCTTCGGTCAGCGACGGAATCGGAATCCGCAGCACTTTGCCGTCCGACGCGGGATTGAGGCCGAGATTGCTCTTCTGTACCGCGCGCTCGATAGCGCCGAGCAGCGACGCGTCGAACGGCTGCGCGACGATGAGCGTGGGCTCGGGCACCGAGAGGGAAGCCACCTGGTTCAGCGGCATCATCGCGCCGTAGGCCTCGACCTGGACAGGATCGAGCAGCGTCACGGTCGCGCGGCCGGTGCGCAGTCCGCTGAATTCCTTGCGGACATGCTCGATCGTGGCGTCCATGCGTTTCTTGACTTCGACGTTCAAGCTCTTGAGATCGTTGACGTCCATAAAGACTCAGGCCATGACGGTCGTGCCGACCGGTTCGCCCATGATGACGCGCCGCAGATTGCCCGGCTGGCGCAGGCTGAAGACGATGATGGGGAGCTTGTTGTCCATGCAGAGCGAAATCGCCGTGGCGTCCATGACTTTCAGACGGCGTTCGAGCACCTGCAGGTAGGAGATCGAGTCGTAGCGCGTCGCGGTCTTGTCGATCATGGGATCCGCGCTGTACACGCCGTCGACCTTGGTCCCCTTGAGGATGACTTCCGCGCGCATTTCCATCGCGCGCAGGGCGGCCGCCGTATCGGTCGTGAAATACGGGTTGCCCGTTCCGGCCGCGAACACGACGACGCGGCCCTTTTCAAGGTGGCGGATGGCGCGGCGGCGGATGAACGGCTCGGCGACCGATCGCATCTCGATGGCCGTGGCGACCCGCGTGGTGACGCCGACCTGCTCGAGCGCGTCCTGGAGCGCCAGGGCGTTGATGACCGTCGCCAGCATGCCCATCGAGTCGGCGGTGGACCGGTCCATGCCGCGGGCGCTGGCGGCGAGCCCGCGAAACAGGTTGCCGCCGCCGATGACGACGCCCGTCTGGACGCCCATCTGCTGGATTTCGCCGATCTCGCGGGCGATTTGTGTGGTGATGGCAGGCTCGATGCCGAATTGCTGCTCGCCCATCAGGGCTTCACCAGACAGTTTCAGGAGGACACGGGAATACACCGGCGTGGAAGACACGTCCGGCAATTATAGTGCACGGTACGGCGAACGCTATTCCTGTTCGCCGACCTTGAAGCGCACGAACCGCGCGATGCTGATGTTCTCGCCGAGCTTGGCGATGGCCGCCTGCAGCATCTGCGTGACCGTCGTCTTGCTGTCGCGGATCGAGATTTGGTCGAGCAGCACGTTGGACTCGTAGAAGCTGCCGAGCTTGCCCTCGACAATCTTGTCGATGACCTGGGCCGGCTTGCCGGAGGCCTCCATCTGCGCGCGGTAGATGGACCGCTCACGCTCGAGGATGTCTACCGGGACATCCTCGCGGCGGGCGTATTTCGGGTTGGCGGCGGCGACCTGCAGCGCCAGTTCCTTGAGCAGCGTCTGGAAGTCGTCGGTCCGGGCCACGAAGTCCGATTCGCAGTTGAGCTCGATCAGGACGCCGATCTTGCCGCCCATGTGGACGTACGAGCCGATCAGGCCCTCGCTCGTGGATCTGCTGGCCTTCTTGGCGGCTTGCGCGAGACCGCGCTTGCGAAGCACGGTGGTCGCGGCTTCGAGATCGCCGTTGGCCTCCTGCAGGGCGGCCTTGCACTCCATCATGCCCGCGCCGGTACGATCGCGCAGGGTCTTCACTAATGCTGCCGAAATCTCTGGTGCCATAAGGGTTCCTTGCGGGACAAGTTGGAAGTTCGAAGCCAGAAGTTAAAAGTTCCAGAGTGACCGCGTGCACTCCGAACTTCTAACTTCTGGCTTCGAACTTCTAACTTGTCGAATGATGCGGCGTTAGACCGAGGCCGTCGTGGCTTCCGCTCGCGGCTTGGCGTCGGACGCGACGTCTTGCGCGTGTGCGTCTGCCACGCCCCGGCCCGCGAGCACTGAGTCCGCGATGCCGGCGGCGAACAGCCGGATCGAGCGCAGCGCGTCGTCGTTGCCGGGAATGACGAAGTCCACTTCGTCCGGATCGCAATTGGTGTCGACGACGCCAATCACCGGAATCTTGAGCTTGCGCGCCTCGTCAACCGCGATCTGTTCGAGCTTCGTGTCCACGATGAACACGGCGTCGGGCAGCCGGGACATGCCGCGGATGCCGTCGAGGTTCTTCGCGAGCTTGCGGCGTTCCTTGTCGAGCCGGGCAATTTCCTTCTTGGACAGTGTGTCGTAGCGGCCGTCGGTCGTCATCGCCTCGAGCTCGCGGAGCCGGGCGAGACTGCGCTGGATCGTCGAGAAGTTCGTCAGCAGCCCGCCGAGCCAGCGCTGGTTCACGAAGAACATGCCGCAGCGCTGCGCCTCTTCGGCGATGGCGTCCTGTGCTTGCCGCTTGGTGCCCACGAAGAGGACCGTGCCACCCTGACCGGCGGTGGACGTCACGAACTCCGACGCCTCGCGGTAGAGCTTCGAGGTTCGTCCGAGGTCGATGATATAGATGCCGTTCCGCTCGCCAAAGATGTACGGCTTCATCTTCGGGTTCCAGCGCTTGGTCTGGTGCCCGAAGTGCACACCGGCTTCTAGCAAGTCCTTCATCGCGATCGCACTCAACGGATTTCGACTCCTTCGGTCACGCTGATTAACGTTTACTGAACTGGAAACGCTTGCGCGCTCCGGCCATGCCGTACTTCTTGCGTTCCTTGGCGCGCGGGTCGCGGGTCAGCAACCCGGCCTTGCGCAGCGAGGCCCGCAGTTCCGCGTCGTACTCGACGAGCGCGCGCGAGATGCCCAGACGGAGCGCGCCGGCCTGACCGGAGACGCCGCCACCCGCCGTAGTCGCGAGCACATCGAACCGTTCGCCGGTTTCGGTCACGACCAGCGGCAGCCGGATGGTCAGGCGCAGCGATTCGGCGGGGAAGCTGGCTTCGAGCGGCTTGCGATTGACGGTGATGACGCCCTTGCCCGGTCTGAGGAACACGCGGGCCGTGGAGGTCTTGCGGCGGCCCGTGCCGTAATACTCTGTCGTCGCCAAGTTACGCTACCTCGAGCTTCTGCGGTTGTTGCGCCGCATGCGGATGATCGGCACCCGCGTAGACGTTGAGTTTGCGGTACATCGCCTCGCCGAGCTTCGTCTTCGGCAGCATGCCGTGCACCGCGTCTTCGACCAGCCGCACGGGATGTTTCTGACGGACGATTTTGGCGCGCTCCTCGCGGAGGCCGCCTTCGTAGCCGCTGTGCTGCCGATAAATTTTTTGTTCTTCTTTCTTGCCGGTCAATCGCACACGCGCCGCATTCACCACGACCACGTGATCGCCGCCGTCGAGATACGGCACCCAGGTCGCCTTGTGCTTGCCTTGCAGCAGTCGGGCGATGGTGCTCGCCAGTCGTCCCAGCACCTTGCCGTCTGCGTCGATAATGTGCCACTGCCGGGTGCCCGCCGGGGCAGCCGACTTCGCCGAAACCATGCCTTCCCTTTCAGCCGGATCAAAAGATCGGCAAACAGAGATCATAGGGAGAGAGTGAAGAATTGTCAATATTTCCAAGCGTTTGCTGGCGATCGCGCCGAGGCGGTCGGCGAGCCCGGGATTTCGTCAGCCACGTGACAATCCTGTATTCCCCGCCCAAAAACGCGGGCTGACCCCGGGTTGGGCCCTTCGGGGTTCCCGAGGAATCTTCGCACGGACCGGACCAAACCCAACATTCGGCTATTTGGCATCAGCCTTGCCCTTCAGGTTGCCGCTATGGGTCTTGAAGCCGCGTTCGGTTCAGTCTTCCGTCCTCCACTCGTGGGACTCGACATCGGGTCGAGCGCAGTCAAGGCGGTGGCGCTCAAGCGCGGCCGGGCTGGCTGGTCGCTCGTCGCGGCTGGCGAAGCGCCCATGCCTGACGGCAGCATCAAGGACGGCGCAGCCGCCGAGCCGGAGGCTGTCAGCGAAGCCGTCAGCCAGGTGCTCGACACGCTGCGCATGCGACGCGCCCGCGTATCGGCGGCACTGTCCGGCCACGCGGTCATCGTCAAGCGCCTGTCGCTCCCGACGATGAGCGAAGCGGAACTGGGCGACGCGATTCCCTGGGAGGCCGAACAGTACATTCCATTCGACCTCAGCGAAGTTCAGCTCGACTACCAGGTCGTCAACAGCTCGGCGCCCAACGCGGAAGGCAAGTCGTCGCTCGACGTGCTCCTCGTCGCCGCCAAGCGCGACCGCATCGACGACCGGGCCGGCGTCATTAGCCAGTCCGGCCGCCGGCCCGTCGTCATCGACATCGAGGCGTTCGCGCTCGCGAACGCCTATCAGATGAATTACCCGGAGCGGTCGGATCCGTTCTCCGCGCTGATCCACGTTGGACAGAACGTCACGATCGTGTGCCTTCTCGAGCGCGGCGAGCCGATCTTCACCCGCGACATCTCGATCGGCGGCCAGGTCCATCTCGAAGCGCTTCTCCGCGAGCTTGGCGGCTCGGGCGTCGACGAGCTCGGGGCCAAGCGCATCCTGCACGGCCAGTTTCCGCAGGACGTCAGCCCTGACCAGGTGACCAATGTGTTGCGCGAGGCGAGCGGCCAGCTGGTCCTCGAAGTGCGCAAGACGATCGACTTCTACCGCGCGACGGCGCCCGTCGAGCGGCTGAGCCGCATCGTGCTCTCGGGCGGCGCGTGGCAGGCCGTGGGCCTCGTCGACATGCTCGCCAGCGAATTCGGCGCACCCGTTGATGTGTTCGATCCGTTCCGCCGGATCACGCGTCCGAGCCGTGGCATCGGCGTGGACGTCGTGGGACCGGCCTACGCCGTGGCCGTCGGTTTGGCGATGCGGCAGGAAGGCGACAAATGATTCGCGTCAACCTTCTCGCCACGCCCGTCGGCGCGGCGCCCAAGCAGGACTGGCTGCCACGCGAGCAGCGCTCGGCCGCGGTCGGTCTGGTGATTCTCGTCGCGACCGGCATCGGCGTCTTCGGCTGGTGGTGGTATCTCGGCCACGAGCGCCGCGAGCTCGACCTCAAGATCACCACCGCGCAGGCAGAGCTGACGCGGCTCAAGAGCGTCGCGACGCTCGTCGACCGCGCGAGCGAGCGGAAGGCCGAACTCACCGAGCGGTTGACACTCATCGATCGCCTCCGCTCCGTCATGAAGGGGCCCGTCAACGTCCTCACGACCGTCAGCAGCAGCCTGCCCGAGGGGCTCTGGCTCGTCGAGTTCAAGCAGGCCGGCAACATGGTCCAGATTGAAGGCCGCGCGCTCTCGCTGACGTCGGTCACCGACTTCACCGAGCAGATGCAGAACTCCGGCATGTTCAAGCGCCCGGTCGAGATCGTCACGACCACGACCGAGGCGGTGGAGGACACCGCCGTCATCCGATTCATCGTCAAGGGCGAGTCGACCGCGCCACAACTGCCGGACGACCCGGCGCCGTCTGCGACGAAACCCGGACGGCCGGGCGTGCCCGCCCCGGGCAAGACCAACGCCGGCGTCGAGTGACGGAGTAGATCATGGCGAAAAGCTTTCACGAACTCTCGTCGCGTTCCCAGACACTTGTCTTCTTCCTGCTCGCAGGACTGACGATGGTCGGTTCGTGGGAAATGCTGCTTGGCCCGGCGCAGGAAGAGCTCTCGTCGAAGCGCGCGAAGCTCGCCGCGACCCAGGGCGACGTCGCCCGCGCTCAGGCGACGGCGGCCAAGCTGCCGCAGCTGCAGCGCGAGGTGGCGGAATCCGAGGCGTCGCTCCAGCAGACGACCGCGATTCTGCCCGACGAGAAGGATCCGCAGGATGTGTTGCGCAACCTGCACGACATGGCCAGCGAGTCCGCCCTCGACATCGAGACCTTCACGCCGAAGGCGATCGTGACCAGGACGCAGTACCTCGGAGTGGCCGATCACACTCGGCCTGCAGGGCACGTATCACAACCTCGGCCGTTTCTTCGATCGCATCGCCAGCATGACGCGGCTGATGTCGGTCTCCGATCTGCAGATCAAGACCCTTCCGAAATCCGGAGGGCAGGGCACCATCGTCGCCACATGCGTGGCGACCGCGTTTGTGTTCAAGAAGGACATGGCGCCAGACGATCCGAAAGCGCCGGCGGCGGCTGCGGCGCCCGTGACAGGAGGCAAGCAGTGAAACCTCGAAACCTGATCCTTGCTGTGCTCGCGTTCATCGCGGTTCCCGCGATTGCTCACGCGCAGATCCAGGTCGGGTCGCGTGTGGGAGACGCGCCGACGCCGTCAGGCTACGACGACGGTGGACGACGAGATCCCTTCGTGAGCTTGATCGTCACGAAGAAACCGATGCCCGGCGCCCAGCAGAGCCAGTTGCACCCGGCGCTGGGGCTGTCGTCGCTCTCCATCACCGATATCGTCGTCACTGGCGTGGTTCGGTTCGGCTCGAAGATGACCGCCATTCTTCAGGGCCCTGACAAGCAGTCCTACATGGCCCGCCTTCAGGACCGGCTGGCCGATGGCACCGTAAAAGCCATCGACACCGAAGGGGTGCTGTTCGTCGCCGAACAGACCGACGCCACCGGCGCGGTGAAGGGGCACGAGGTCCGGAAGACGCTGCACTCTGCAGCCGAGGTCATCCGATGAAGAGCTCACGCTTTTGGATGCTGTCGTTCGTTCTCGGCGTCGCGACGATGCTCGCGACGCCCATTGCCCAGGCGCAGCGGCCAGCGAGTGGCGGGGGGCCAACGGACCAGCTTCCGACGCAGAATCCCGCGGCGCAGGCCCAGGCCAAGGCGTTCACCGGTACGCCGATTGACGTCGACTATCAAGGCGCCAATCTTCGAACCGGTACTGCGGCAGCTCTCGGACATCGGTGGCGTCAACCTGGTCATCGATCCGAGCGTGCCGCTCAACGCGCCGGTCGATCTCAAGTTGACGCAGGTGCCGTGGGATCAGGTGCTCGACGTCATTCTGAAGACGACGCAGCTGACCTATCAGGTCGATGGCCCGGTCGTGCGCGTCATGACGCGCGAGGCGCGGACCAAGGAGCTCGAGGACGAGACGCGCCAGAAGAAGGCGAGCCAGGCGGCGCCTGATCTCGCAACCGCGCGCATCCGTTTGAACTACGCGACGGCGGTGGCGGTCAAGAAGCTGATCGAACAGGGACGCATCATCACCGATCGCGGCAATGTGGACGTCGATGAGCGCACCAACATGCTCATCGTCCGCGACACCGCGCAGAACCTCGATGAGATCCGCCGCCTGCTGGCCGACCTCGACAAGCCGGAGCCGCAGGTCGAAATCGAAGCGAAGATTATCCAGACTAATCACGACACGGCGCGCCAGCTGGGCGTGCAGTGGGGCTTGAACGGCCGCGTGTCCCCCGACCTGGGCAACACGACGAACCTGGCGTTCCCGAACAACGGCTCGATCTCGGGCCGGACGACGCAGCAGGGCGGCGTGACGCAGACGCCGAACGACCCGCGCGCCGGCCAGCTCTCGACGACGGGTACGGCAGTCAACCTGCCGGCGACCGGCGCGACGAGCGCGATCGGCCTCTCGCTTGGCGCCATCAACGGCGCGTTCAACCTCGACGTGGCGCTCTCGGCACTCGAGCACAAAGGCCAGCTCAAGATTCTCTCGACGCCGAAGGTGACCACGCAGAACAACCAGGAAGCGGAAGTCACGCAGGGCTTCCAGGTTCCGATTCAGATCGTCGCGAACAACACCGTGACGATCCAGTTCAAGGACGCGGCGCTCAAGCTGACCGTGACGCCGCAGATCACCGCCGCGGGCACGGTCATCATGAAGATCGGTCTCGAGAACGGCCAGCCGGACTTCAGCCGGGCCGTGAACGGCAACCCGTCCATCAACACGCAGACGGCGCACACGCAGGTGCAGGTCGCGGACGGGATCACCACCGTCATCGGCGGCATCGTGCAGAGCACTGAGACGGTGGCGCACGACTCGACACCTGGCATCAGCAAGGTTCCGCTCCTCGGCTGGCTCTTTCGGCACGACACGAACGAGAGCTCGAACCAGGAACTGCTGATCTTCATCACGCCGCGGATTCTTCACTGAGGATGGCCATGACTAGCGCACGTGGAGCTTTGACAATGGACATGCATTCGATTGCCAGCCGGGTGGCGCGGGCCGCGGCCTTGGTCTCCCTGGGCGTCCTGCCTTTCGCCTCGAGCTGCACGAAGGTTCAGCAACAGGGCACCGGCAGCTCGTACCTGATCATCGCCTCGCTCGAGGCGGCATCCGGCGCCAAGCCGACCGAGTTTTCCGGGGTCCTCGATTCGGACGTCGTGACGATTGTCTCGTCGCAGTCCGGCACCGAGACCGTGCAGACGCCGACGATCTACGACGACCCGGGCCAGGTCACCCTCAAGCTCGCGCTCAAGGATCCCGGCTCGGCAGACACGCCAACCTCGCCGACCACGGCCAACTTCATCACGGTCACGCGGTATCACGTGGACTACGTGCGCGCGGACGGCCGGAATGTGCAAGGTGTGGACGTGCCGTACTCGTTCGACGGCGGCATCACCGGCACGGTCGGCGGATCGAACGCGACGCTCGGCTTCGTCCTCGTGCGCATCCAGGCCAAGGACGAAGCGCCATTGCGGGCGCTCAGGAACGGCGGCGCCGCCGGCGCGATCTCGACGATCGCCCGGGTGACGTTCTACGGCACCGACCAGACTGGCCGCGCCGTGAGCGTCACCGGCAACATCTCGGTGAACTTCGCTGACTGGGGCGACCCGAAGTAGGTGTTGCCCGTTTCAGCCGCCGAGTTCGAACCGATTTTTCAAACCTGGGCATTGGCCCTTGGAGTGTTGACGTGGTGAGACGACTGATCGTGCTACTCGCGGTGATGGCGGTCGGGGCCTGCACGCTCGACAAGCAGGACGCGCCGTCGCTTTCCGGTCCTTCCGAGCTCGGACTGTCGCTGCAGGTCACGGCGACTCCCGATGTGATTACTCAGGACGGCCAGTCGCAGTCGACGGTGAGCGTCATCGCGCGCGACGCGAACAGCCAGCCCGTGCGCGGGCTGACAATGCGCGTCGAGACGTCTGTTGACGGCACCATCGTCGATTTCGGGACGCTGTCGTCGCGCACGATTTCGACGGGCAGCGACGGCCGGGCAAACGTGACCTATCAAGCGCCCGCGGCGCCGCCGCCGACGCAGTCCTCCGACACGGTCGTCCAGGTCGTGGTCACGCCGGTCGGCACCAACTACGAGAACACGACCTTCCGCACCGTGGCGATCCGCCTGGCGCGGCCCGGCGTGCTCCTGCCGCCCAACTCCAAGCCCAACGTCAGCTTCCTCGTTTCGCCGGCGGCGCCGAAGGAAGGCGACAAGGTCGTGTTCGACGCCTCGGCGAGCACCGACGACGGATCGATCGTCAGCTACAGCTGGAGTTTCGGCGACGGCGGCACCGGGACCGGCGTGAAGACCACCCACACCTACACGGTTGCGGGACAGTACTCCGTGACGCTTTCGGTCACCGACAACCTCGGCGCGACGACACTGTCGTCGCAGCAGACGGTCAACGTGGGCGCTGGCACGGGCCCGACCGCGGTCTTCAGCAACTCGCCGACGACACCGGTGGCGGGCACGGCGACGAACTTCAATGCGAACGCGTCCAAGGCCGCGACCGGTCACAGCATCGTCGGCTACGACTGGGACTTCGGCGACGGATCGAGCGGATCTGGTGCGACGATCAGCCACACCTATGCGCAGTCGGGCGGTTACAACGTCACGCTCATCGTCACCGACGACCAGGGCCGCACGAGCGTGCTCACGCAGACGGTGTCGGTCGCGACATCGGCACCACAGGCCGCATTTACGAGCACGCCTGGCTCGCCGCACGTCGGCGACGTGATCTCCTTCGACGCCTCGTCGTCGTCGGTGGCCATCATCGGGCGGACGATCGTGTCCTACCAGTGGGATTTCCTGGATGGCACGACCGCGAGCGGCGTCACTGCGTCGCACGCGTTCAGTACCAGCGGGCCGCACAACGTGGTCCTCAAGGTCACGGACAACACCGGGCAGATCGGCACGATCACGCGCACGCTGTCGATTCAGCCGTAGGGCCACGACACGGAACTGAGACTGGGCCGGGGGAGCCCCTGGGGGTTCTCCCGGCCATCGACTTTCAGATCAGACAGGACGCCACTGTGTCACTCGTGCTCAATCGCAGCCGGCAGGTGCCTGCCGACGAGACACCGGCCTTCGGCGGCATCGCCGAACGCTTCCGCCGCGCGGGGGATCTCGAGCGAGCGGTGGCGCTCTGTCAGGACGGCCTCCGGAAATTCCCCGACCATCTCTCGGCGCGCGTGACGCTCGGCTGGGCGTTGCTCGACCTGGGCAAGTACGACGAGGCCCAGAACGAACTCGAACAGGTCCTCAAACGGGCGCCCGACAACCTGGCGGCCATTCGCGGCCTGGCGGAGTTGCACGAGCGCGCGGAAAACGCTGTCGTCGTTCCGACTGAAGAAGCTGAAGAACAGGAGAGGGCGGAGATCGCCCAGGCGGTCGAATCGGCACGGTTGTTCGAGGCAGAAGCCGCGTCGCATGCCGCGATACAGGCTGAGCTGGTCTCGCCTCCCGCAGAGATGCCGAAGCGGACGAAAGGACACGCGTCGCACGCTGCGCCGCCTGTCCCGCCGCCGGTCGAACCGGCCGCACAGGACCCGATCGTCGCCGCCGCACCGCGCATCGACGCGGTCGTCGCCCCGGAGCACGTCGAACCAGCCGCCGGCGCAGCGCGCGAGCCGGCAGTTCTGGTGCCGTCGTTCGAAGACCTGAGTGCGGAGTTCGGCGGGCCGGCCGTCGGGCCGCCCGACCCGGTTACGGCAGTGGTCGACGCGTCCGTCGACGAGATGCCGACGGTGGTCGAGCCGTTCTGCGTGGACGAGCCTCCTCCGGTTCGCGATCTGATGGCGCTCGACTTCGCGGAACCACCGGGGGCCGATGCCGACGCGCTGACTTCGGCGGCGGCGCTCCTGGCGACGCTCGAACTGGAAGCGGAGTTTACGTTGCCACCGCCGGAACAGCTCGTCGATGCGGCGACGCATACGGCGATGCTTGCCGCGGACGTGCAGGCGAGGGCTCCAGAGTGGCACCCCGAACCGGACGTCGCCGAACTTCTGGCGCAGCTCGCTCAGGAGGACGAACTCGAGGCCGTCGCGCCGGTGATGGTCGCCGTCGACCACATGGCCGGCGCCGTCGTGCATCCCGAGCCTGACGTAGCTGATTTTGCGGCGCAGCTGGAACACGCTCACGATCAGTTGGCCGAGCCCGCGCCGCCGGTCTTTGCGAGCGACCACTTCCCGGCCGCGGTCGAGTTCCACCCCGAGCCGACCGTCCACGACGTCGCGTCAGAGCCGGCGGCGTCGACCGGCGCAATGAGCGACATGGTCGACCACACGGCGACCTGGGGCGCCGACAGCCGCGATTTCATGGCCGCAATGGAAAGCCCGACGTTTGTCGAGCCGGCCGGGGCGATCGAACATCCGGCTTTCGCCGAACCCGTCGCGGCGATGGAAGGCGTCGAATTCGCCGAGCCTCTCGTGAATGAGCCGATCGTGGCCGAGCCGATCGCTGCCGAGACGCCCGTCCTGGCCGACGAGCCCGTGAATCTCTCGAGCGGTCCGGCGTTTTCGCTCACGAGTCCTGTGCTCGCGGACCTCGAGGCGTCGACCAATCAGTCCCCGATCTTCGCGGAGGACGCTGAGCTTGCGGAGATGGCTTACGAGGGCCCCAGATTCGACTTCGATGTCGAGCCGCCCGAGGCGGTCTTCGGCACCGTCATGGCGGCGACGGCCTCGCGTTCGCTCCAGTCCGTTGCGGCCCTCGAAAAGATGTTGACCAGAATCAGCGCGCGCCGGCTGGAACTCGCGTCAGAATACTCGGCGAGCTGACGCCGACGATGCCTCGTGATATCCGCCCGGATTGGTCCGGGCGCCTTCGTGCTGTGACAGATGCCTTCGAGGAATCGCGCCTCGACGCGCTGGTCGTTTCCACGCCGGTCAATCTCCGGTACCTTTCCGGCTTCGTCGGGTCGGCTGGGCTGCTCGTCGTCACGAGCGATGCCCGCTGGCTCATCGTGGACGGACGGTACATCGGTGCCGTGACGTCCGCGGTACAAGCCGGGGAGGTCGCCGCGGTCGATGTTCTCAAGGTCGACCGCCGATTCGACGACTCGCTCGCTGAAACTCTCACGCGTCTCGGTGTCCGTCGGGTCGGCTTCGAAGCTGCCGAAGTCACGGTGGCCACGCTGCAGGGCTGGCAACGAGTGGCTGCCGGAGTGGAGTGGATTCCGACCGAGCGCGTGGTCGAGCGGCGGCGACTCGTGAAGGACGCCGGCGAGTTGGCGATTCTTCGGCGCGCGGCGCTGCTGTTGTCCGACGTTGCGCGGTCGCTGCCGCAACTTGCTGCAGCCGGGAAGACCGAAAAGAATGTCGCGCGCGCGATCGATCTGGCGCTCGAGCGCGCGGGGTTCTCTGAGCCGGCGTTTCCGACGATCGTGGCGTCGGGACCGAACAGCGCCCATCCACATGCGCACCCGTCCGATCGTGTGCTCGTCGATGGCGACCTGGTCGTGCTGGACTTTGGCGGGGTGTTAGACGGATACTGCGTCGACCTGACCCGATCGGCCGCGGTTGGTCAGGTGAGTGCCCGCGCTCGGGCACTGTTTGCGGCGGTGCACGACGCACAGGCCGCCGCAATCGCGTCAGTTCGCGCCGGCACGACGGGCGCGGCTGTCGACGCGGCCGCGCGGCGCGTGCTCGAGGCACGCGGCCTGGCGGAAGCGTTCCTCCACAGCACAGGTCACGGCCTGGGGTTGGAGGTGCACGAGGCGCCTCGGTTGTCGCCGGAACGTTCCGGCCCGGCCGATCCGCTGGAGGCCGGGATGGTCTGTACGATCGAACCGGGAGCGTACCTCGAAGGGTTCGCTGGGGTGCGGTTGGAAGACGACGTGCTCGTGACGGCTGACGGATGCGAGGTGCTGACCAACGCCCCACGCGATCTGCTCGTCGTCTGAAACTATGGATCTCGACGACATCAACCGGATTCTCGATCTCATGCGCGAGCATGACCTCGCAGAGTTCGAACTCGAACGCGACGGCCTGAAGGTCCGTGTGCGCAAAGCGGGTCATCAGATGACCGTTGCGCAGCCGGCCATGATGCCCGTGGCCATGGCGCCAATGGTGCCTACCGGCGTCCCGGCCGCCCCCGTTCCAGCGGCGCCTGCTCCGGGCGGGGTGGTGCCAATAGACGGCAGCGAGGGCGTCGATCTCGCCGTCATCAAATCGCCCATTGTCGGCACGTTTTACCGGTCAGCTGAGCCAGGCGCCCGCTCGTTCGTCGAGGTCGGCGACACGGTCAAGCGCGGCCAGGTGCTGTGCATCATCGAAGCGATGAAGCTGATGAACGAGATCGAGTCGGATTGCGATGGCGAGTTGGCGGCCGTCTATGTAGAAAACGGGAAGCCCGTGCAGTTCGGCGAACGGCTGTTTGCGGTGAGGGTGAAGCCTTAAGGCCCCTAAGCCATAAGCCCTACGCCTTAAGCCAAACTTAAGCCAAATATGTTTTCCAAGATTCTGATCGCGAACCGTGGAGAAATCGCGCTGCGCATCATCTGCGCGTGCCGCGAGCTCGGGATCAAGACCGTCGCGGTGTATTCGGAGGCCGACGAGCACTCCCTGCACGTCCGGTTCGCCGACGAGGACGTGTGCATCGGGCCGGCGCGCAGCCTCGACAGCTATCTCAACGTTCCGGCCATCATCAGCGCCGCGGAAATCACCGGTGCCGATGCCGTGCATCCCGGCTATGGGTTCCTGTCGGAAAGCGCGTACCTCGCTGAGGTGTGCGAGGCCTGCCACATCAAGTTCATCGGGCCGTATCCCAACGTGATCAAGCTGATGGGCGACAAGGCCCGCGCGCGCCGGGCCATGAAGAAGGCCGGCGTGCCCGTCCTGCCGGGTAGCGACGGCCCGGTGAGCGGGGAAGAGCAGGCCATCAAGGTCGCGAAGGAACTCGGTTATCCCGTCATCATCAAGGCCGTCGCCGGCGGTGGCGGACGCGGCATGCGCGTTGTCCGAAAGCCGGACGAACTGGCGACGTTACTGCGCACCGCGACGCGCGAAGCCGAAGCCGCGTTTGGCGTGGGTGACGTGTACCTCGAGAAATACGTCGACTCGCCGCGGCACATCGAGATCCAGGTGCTTGGCGATCACCACGGCCACGTCATCCATCTGGGCGAGCGCGAGTGTTCGATTCAGCGCCGCCACCAGAAGCTGATCGAAGAGGCGCCGTCACCGGCCCTGACCGATCGCCAGCGGCGCAAGCTCGGATCGACGGTCGTCGACGCCGCCCGCGCCGTCCAGTACACGAACGCCGGAACGTTCGAGTTCCTGATGGACCCGGGCGGGCACTTCTATTTCCTTGAAGCGAACACGCGGCTGCAGGTCGAACATCCAGTCACTGAGTTCGTCACGGGCGTGGACATCGTCAAGGAACAGATTCGGATTGCCGCCGGCCAGCGACTGTCGGTTCGGCAGAGCGACATCGAGATTCGAGGACACTCGATCGAGTGTCGCGTCAACGCCGAGGATCCCGAGACGTTCGTGCCGAGCCCCGGCGTGATTCACGCGTTCTCGGTACCCGGCGGCCCGGGTGTGCGCATCGATTCGTACGCGCATTCGGAATGCACCGTCTCGCCGTACTACGATTCGCTGATCGCGAAGATCATCACGTACGGACGCGACCGGACGGAGGCCATTGCGCGGATGCGGCGCACGCTCGAGATGACCGTGGTCGACGGCATCAAGACGTCGATTCCGCTGCACCTCAAAATTCTGGCCGACCCGGACTTCGTGGCCGGCAAGCTGAGCACGAGCTTCATGGACCGGTTCATGAAGGAAAAGCCGAAGGCCGCGCCCCTGGCCGACCTCGCGTAATCTCCTGGCACGCCTGTCCCCGTTCCCCCGGCTCTACGCGATTCTTGACCTCGAATTGCTCGAGATGCGGGCACTCGACCCAAAGAACGTCTTTCGCGCGTGGATCGACGCCGGCGTCAAGCTCATTCAACTGCGCGCCAAACGGCTGTCCGGCGGCCCGCTGCTGACGCTGGCCGCTGAATTCGCTGGCGAAGCGCGCGAGGCAGCCGCGACCTTCATCCTCAATGATCGAGCGGATCTCGCGAGATTGGCCGGCGCGGCGGGTGTTCACGTCGGCCAAGCGGATCTTCATCCTGCCGACGCCAGGCACTTGCTAGGGCCAGACGCGATTATCGGTCTCTCCACGCATTC
Organism: uncultured Acidobacteriota bacterium; assembly: GCA_963704575.1. GTDB lineage: Bacteria > Acidobacteriota > Vicinamibacteria > Vicinamibacterales > SCN-69-37 > DATEGZ01. Next base: position 959,397 of record OY969918.1, read on the forward strand.
GGCCGGCGAGTTCAGCGCGGCGCTCGACGAGCCGGTGGACTACGTGGCGGTTGGGGCGGTGTTTCCCACCTCTATTAAAGGACCGACGCATCCGACGGTCGGACTCCCGTTCGTGAGCGACGCCGCGAGCCGCGCCGCTGCGCGACGCCTGCCCCTCGTCGCCATCGGGGGCATCACGCTCGACACCGCACCTCGGGTGATCGATGCAGGCGCGTCAGCGGTCGCCGTGATCACGGATTTGATCGCCGACGACGTCGCGGCGCGAGCGCGTGCCTTCCTCGAGGCGCTCGGCTGACGGCCGGGCCGGCCGGAGTCCTCAGCTATAATGCGCCGGCCAGTGGCTTGCGCGGCGAATTGCCGCCCATGAACCTCAGGAAGGACGGGCCCTGATGTCCCTCTTCGCGACGAAGTCGATCGAGACCCTGACCGCACAGGCGGCGCAAACGGGTGAGCACAGCCTCAAGCGGGTCCTCGGTCCGGTCAACCTGGTCACGCTCGGGATTGGCGCGATCATCGGCACCGGCATTTTCGTGCTGACTGGGCAGGTCGCCGCCGCGAACACCGGGCCCGCAATCGTGCTCTCGATGGTGCTCGCGGGCATCGCCTCGGCACTCGCAGGGTTGTGCTACTCGGAATTCGCGTCGGCCGTGCCCATCGCCGGGTCGGCCTACACCTACGGCTACGCGACGCTTGGCGAACTGTTCGCCTGGATCATCGGCTGGGACCTGATTCTCGAGTACGCGCTCGGCGCGGCAACAGTCGCCGTCGGCTGGAGCGGCCATCTCGTCAGCTTCCTCCACGATTTCGTTGGCTTCGACTTTCCCGCGGCGCTGTCGGCGGCGCCCGGCACGGTCGTCCATGCGGCGGGCGGCGACGTCACGGCCGTCTTCAACCTGCCGGCCGTCCTCATCACGGTTGCGGTCACGGCGCTGATCATTCGCGGCGTCCGCGAGTCGGCCAACGTGAACACGGTCATCGTGTTCGTGAAGCTGGCGGTCGTCGTCATCGTGATCCTGGGCGGCGCCGCGTTCGTCAACATGGCGAACTGGCACCCGTTCATTCCGGAGAACACGGGCAACTTTGGGGACTACGGGTACAGCGGCATCCTCCGCGGGGCCGGCAAGATCTTCTTTGCCTACATCGGGTTCGACGCGGTGTCGGTCGCGGCGCAGGAAGCCAAGAACCCGCAGCGCGACATGCCGGTCGGCATTCTCGGGTCGCTAGTCGTCTGCTCGATTCTTTACATCCTCGTGTCGGGCGTGATGGTCGGCCTCGTGCCGTACAAGGAAATGCTCGGCTCGTCGGCGCCGATGGTCGTGGCGATTCGCGCGGCCGAGACCGCGTCAGGCGGCAGCAGCCTGCTCCACCTGATGACGATGCTGGTCGAGGTGGGCGCGATTGCGGGCTTGAGCTCGGTCATGGTCGTCATGATGATGGCGCAGCCGCGCATCTTCTACGCGATGGCCAACGACGGTCTTCTGCCGCCGTTTGCGAAGAAAATCCATCCGAAGTTCCGGACGCCGTACATCACGAGCCTGATTACCGGCGTGGTCGTGGCGATTGCCGCCGGTGTGACGCCGATCAGCGTGCTGGGCGATCTCGTGAGCATCGGCACGTTGATGGCGTTCGTCATCGTCTCGCTCGGCATCATCTTCCTGCGGCGCAAGCGGCCGGATCTGAAGGCCGCGTTCCGCACGCCGTGGGTGCCGCTGGTGCCCATCCTCTCGGCGCTCTTCAGCCTCGGGTTGATGGCCGGGCTCGCGCTCGAGACGTGGCTGCGGCTCTTCATCTGGATGGCGATTGGCCTGGTGATCTACTTCGTTTACGGGTACTCGCACAGCGAGCTGCGAAAGAGTGGGAACTAGCGCGCGGCTGCTGGACGGCGCCGGCTGCGCCGCATCCATTCGGGCGGACCTCGTTCCGCAGGTCGAAGCGTTTCGACGTGACGCCGGGCGGCCGCCTTCGCTGCACATCGTGCTCGCGGGCGACGACCCGGCGTCGCATGTGTACGTGCGCAACAAGGAGCGGACGGGCGGGGAAGCCGGACTGGCCGTCACGGTGCATCGACTGGCGGCGACCGTCTCGCTGGAGGATCTGCTCGGCCTCGTGACTCAACTGAACCGCGATCCGGGCTGCGACGGCATTCTCGTTCAGGCGCCGCTGCCGGCGGCGATGGGCCGGTCAGCCGGCCAGCGAGTGTTCGACGCGATCAGCCCGGACAAGGACGTCGACGGGTTTCATCCGACCAACGTCGGGTTGCTCGTCCAGGGCCGCGCGACGCTTACGCCGTGCACGCCGACTGGCGTCATGGTGCTCCTCGAGAAGGAAGGCATTCAGATCGCCGGCCGCGAGGCGGTGGTCATCGGCCGAAGCGAAATCGTCGGCAAGCCGATGGCGCTGCTGTTGCTCCAGCGGGACGCGACCGTGACGATCTGCCACTCGAAAACGCCCGATCTCGCCACGGTGTGCGCCCGGGCGGACATTCTGGTTGCCGCGATCGGGCGGCCCGGCTTCGTCACGCGCGACTTCGTCAAGCCCGGCGCGACCGTTGTCGACGTCGGCATCAACCGCCTCGCCGATCGGTCGCAGGTGATCGCCTTCTTCGGCGAGGGCAGCTCCCGGCTGGCCGACTTCGACAAGCGGGGCGCGACTGTGGTCGGCGACGTGCATCCTCACGTCGCCGAGGTCGCCGGCGCACTCACGCCCGTCCCGGGCGGCGTCGGTCCACTCACGATCGCCATGCTCCTCCGCAACACACTCGAGGCGGGGCGCCATCGGCGATCGATGAGCGGCGATTTGTAATCGAAGAGCCGCCGGTCATCGATTCATTGCATCGATCGTCGGATCAACGAGCTTGGCCTTCGCACGTCGATTGGATCAGTGTCGCGCCGAACTTCTGAGTTAGTTGCTCCGTGCTCGATGGTCGCTTATCGATGCGATGATCGATCAACGATTCGATCAATCGATGATCGATGCGATCCATCGATGACCGATGGCTCTTCGATCGCCGATCATCGATCGCCAATCACCGATGTCCAGAGCTTGTTCACCCGCCCGTCCGTTTCCGCGGTCGTCCCGCCGGTGTCGATGACGTAGTCCGCCCAGCGGACCTTGTCGTCGATCGGCAGCTGGGCGGCGATTCGCTGGCGCGCCTCAGTCTCGGAGAGGGCGTTTCGCGCCATCAGGCGAGTCAATTGCAGCGCCGGCGGGCACGCGACGACGATGACGCGATCGAAGTCGCCGGCGCGGCCGGTTTCGTAGAGCAGAGGAACATCGGCGATGCCCAGGCGTGCGGGCGGAGACGACGGCCCGGAGGCATGGTGGGCCAGCCGGCCAAACCACTGTTCGATCGCGGCGTATACCGCGGGATGAATGATCGCCTCGAGATCCCGTCGGGCGTTCTCGTCGCTGAAGACGATCCGTCCGAGCCGGCGCCGATCGATCTCGCCGTGAGGCTGCAGCACCTCCCGTCCGAACCGCGCGACGACGGCGTCGAAGCCCGCCGATCCTGGGGCGATGGCGCGGTGCGCGAGCACGTCGGAGTCGATCGTCGGGGCGCCGAGTTCAGCAAACCTGGTGAGACAGTACGACTTGCCCGTGGCGATGCCGCCCGTGAGCGCGAACCGCAGAGGGCGGGAGGTCACGACGCGCTGGCGGCGGGGATTTCGGCCTCGGTGTCGGTCGCCGGCGTGATCCGTTCCTCGACGAACGTGTTCCACTCATGACAATGCGGGCACTGCCAGAGCAGCTCCGTGCTGCGGTACCGGCACCGCAGGCAGACGTGCGGATCGAGGTAGAACACCGACTCGCGCGTGATGTCGACGTAGCGCGCGACGAGATGCCGCGGAAGATCGAGTGCCGAGAGGGTCTTCCAGATCGCCTGGTGAATCGCCAGCGCGTGCGGGTTGTGCTCGAGCGCTTCGAATAGCAGGTCGAGCGCTTTCGCGGGCTGACCGTGGGCGGAATGATAGCGGGCGAGGGCTGCGCGCGCGCGCCATTCACGTGGAGCCGCGCTCGTCAGCTTCCGGCACAACTCGACGAATCTCTGTTCGGTCCCCAGCTCGGCATACGCCAGCTCGAGGCGATCGAGCGCGAGGTACGCGCGATCGGGCGAGACCTCGATCGACTGCTCCCAGATGGCGACCGCGCCCGGCAGGTCGCCCTGACCCATTCGCACCTCACCCAGGTGGAGGTATGCCGGAATCGCACTGCGGTCCAGCTCGATCGCTGCCTCGAAGCGACGCGCCGCCTCGGCGAAGTCCGTGTTCTTGAGCGCCTGGAGTCCAAGCTCGTTCTCGAGGAACGCGAGGATCGATTGCGATCGCGGTTGTTCGGGCGGGCCAGCGATCTGCGCGAGGCGGCTGCGGGTGACGTACGCCTCCTGCCACTGGTGCTGGTCCTCCTGCAGCTTCTCGAGATTGACGAGGGCGGCCTCGTTGTTGCCGTCGAGCTTCAGGACGTCGGAAAAGGCCGACACCGCCCGATCCACGAAGCCACCGCGGCGATAGTCGAGGCCGAGGCAGAGCAGCACGTTGGCGTGCTCGAGCCGGTTGAGCCGCGGACGCTGGAGCAGCGTCTGGTGCTCCTGGATCGCGCGGCCCACCTGGCCCTTCTCGCGATAGAGATTGCCCAGCACGAGTCGCAGCTCGAGCGCCCCCGGGTCCACGCTCGATGCCTTCTCGAGCTCGGTCACCGCCAGATCGACCTGGCCGGCGACGAGGTAATTCAAGCCGAGAATGAAGTGCGGCGATTGCCGGACACGCCGGCGATCGATCCAGTGCCCTTCGACGAGCTTGTAGCGCTCCCACGCCTTGCCGGCGGCCAGGCCGGCCAGCAGGGCGACGAGGACCGCGACGAGCATCCAATAACTTTGCATGGCGTTCAGTTCGAGAGGCCGCGGACCACGGCGTCCCACCGGCCGCTGCCCCTGAGCAGCAGTTCAATGAACTCGCGTACTGCGCCGCGTCCACCCTCGAACCGGCTGACCCAGTGCACCGCGTTGCGTACCTCGTCGGACGCATCCGCGGGTGCCGCCGACAGTCCGGCGCGTCGAAGGACCGCGAGATCCTGGAGGTCGTCGCCCATGTATGCCACATCGGTGGCGGTTAATGACCGGCCTCGGAGGATCTGATCGAACACTTCCACCTTGCTTCCGGTCGCCTGCGCGACGATCTCGATCCCCAGTTCGGCGGCCCGGCGGTTCGTTGCCTCAGATGGCCGGCCCGTCAGCAGCCCAACCGGCAGTCCGGCTCGTTGTGCCCACACGATCGCCGCACCGTCCCTGATCGAAAACCGCTTGGCTTCGCCGCCGTCGGAGTTCATGAGGACTGTGCCGTCCGTGAGCACTCCGTCTACATCAAGGATGAGGAGCTTCACTTTTCTGGCACGTGTCTCGACCTGGTGGACTGGAAGATTCATTGATCAGATCGTCTGCGTGGGCCAGAGGTCATGCAGGTGAACCACGCCTTCGACGACACCCGTGGCGTCGGCGACGACGAGCGAGGTGATCTTGCGTTCTTCGAGCACGCGCAGGGCTTCGACGGCGAGAATGCCGCGCCGAATGACGACCGGGTTGGCGGTCATGACATCTTCCGCGCGGCGGTCGAGCGGGTTGGCACCCTTCGCCATGTGCCGGCGAAGGTCGCCGTCGGTGATGATGCCCACCAGGCGCCGCGCATCGTCGACCACGCAGGTCATGCCCAGGCGCTTGCTCGAGATCTCGTGCACGACGTCGAGCATTGTCGTCTCGCGGCGCACCTGGGGAATCGCCGGGCCCGCATGCATGAGGGCCTCGACCCGCATCAGCTTCTTGCCGAGCAGACCGCCCGGATGCAGGTCGGCGAACTGGCCGGCGTCGAAACCCTTGCGCTGCGACAGCACGAGCGCCAACGCGTCGCCGAGCGCGAGGGCCGCGGTGGTGCTCGCGGTGGGCGCGAGGTTCATCGGGCACGCTTCTTCAGAGACGTGACAGTTGAGCGCGACGTCCGACACCTGGCCGAGCGTCGACTGCGGATGGCCGGTGATGGCGATCAGCCGCGCGCCAATGCGCCGGATCGCCTCGAGGAGCCGAACCAGTTCCTCGGTCTCGCCGCTGTAAGACAGGGCCACCACGACGTCTGTCGCTTGGACGACCCCGAGGTCGCCGTGGACGGCCTCGGCGGCGTGCAGAAAAATCGCGGGCGTGCCGGTACTCGTGAGCGTGGCTGCGATCTTGTGCGCGATGATGCCCGACTTGCCCAGGCCGGTCAGGATGACGCGACCCGTGCAACTCTGCAGCAGGTCCAGCGCCCGGCCGAAGTTGTCGTCGAGCAATGACACCAGGCCGCGAATGGCCTGCGCTTCGGTCTCGAGCACCCGGCGCGCGAGGTCGAGATCTTCAGTCGAAGTGGATCGCCTGCGCATGGTGAGCGACGGATCGGTCATGCGGTCACGTCTATCGAGCAACCGCGGTTCGGGCTTTGGCGACGGCGTTGATTTGCACGAGGGTGTCGAGAAGCGGCGCGAGCCGATCGAGCGCGAGCGCGTTCTCGGCGTCGCTCTTGGCCCGCTTGGGATCTTCGTGGATCTCGAGAAACACGCCGTCGACCCCGGCGGCCACGCCCGCGCGCGCGAGCGGGTCGATGAACTCGGCCTGGCCGGCCGTGACGCCGCTGCCTGCGCCAGGCAATTGCAGCGAGTGGGTGACGTCGAACACGACCGGCGATCCCAGCCCTCGGATGATCGGAAAGGCGCGCATGTCGACGACGAGGTTGTTGTACCCGAAGGTGACGCCCCGCTCAGTGACAAACACACGTTCGTTGCCGCTGGCTCGGACTTTTTCGACGGCATGCCGGATGTCGAGCGGCGCCAGGAACTGGCCCTTCTTGATGTTGACCGTGCGCCCGGTCCTGGCGGCCGCCAGGATCAGATCGGTCTGCCGGGAAAGAAACGCCGGGATTTGGAGCACGTCCGCAACCCGCGCCGCGACCTCTGCCTGCTCGGGCTCATGGATGTCCGTCAGGATCGGTACGCCGACCTCGCGCTTCACGCGGCCCAACACCGCGAGGCCGGCCTCGAGGCCCGGTCCGCGGAATGAGGTGCCGGACGTCCGGTTTGCCTTGTCGAACGAGGCCTTGAAGACGTAAGGCACGCCGGCCCGGCGGGCGATTTCCGCAATCGCCTTCGCCAGAAAGAGCGCATGAGTCTCACTTTCGATGACACACGGGCCCGCGATGAGCACGAGGGAGTCGCCGCCCAGGACGACGCCGTCGGCAATCGGAACCTGGCGAACTGTCGGAGAGGCAGAGGGCTCGGGCACGCCGCTTCAATTATATGAGCGGTGCTATCCCCGGGCGCGGCGGTCTCCGATGGCCGTCACGTTGGTCGCCACACCCTGCAGCGCCATCTGTTTCTTGTAAGCGGCCTCGACAAAGCCCGCAAACAGGGGATGGGGACGCAGCGGCTTGGACTTGAACTCCGGATGGAACTGCACCGCCACGTACCAGGGGTGGCCCGGCAGTTCGACGATCTCGACAAACTTATTGTCGAGCGACCGGCCGACGATGCGGAGACCCGCGTCGGTCAAGGCTTTTTCGTACAGACAGTTGAACTCGTACCGATGCCGATGCCGCTCGTGGACGATCTCATCGCCATACAGTCTGAACGCGAGTGAGTCAGCGGCCAAGCGGCAGGCGTAACTGCCGAGCCGCATCGTGCCGCCCATGTCGTCCACGCCGAGCAGGTCGCGAAGCTTGTAAATCAGCTTGTGGGTCGGCTCGTCGATGACCTCGGTCGAGTCCGCACCTTCGAGACCGGCCACGTTGCGCGCGAATTCGACGACCGCCCATTGGAAGCCGTAGCAGATCCCGAAATATGGAATCTTGCGGCTACGGGCGAACTCGGCAGCCGCCATCATGCCCCGGCTGCCGCGGTCGCCAAAGCCCGGCGCGACCAGAATGCCGACCGAGTCGTCCAGCACTCGCAGGCCTTCCGGCGTCTCGAGCGCTTCGGCTTCGACGTACTTGAGGTTCACGTGCAGGCGGTGCCGGAAACCCCCGTGGTAAAGCGCTTCGTTGATGCTCTTGTAGGAGTCTTCGTATTCGACGTACTTGCCCACGAAGTGGAGGGTGACCTCGCCAACGGGGTTTTCGATCCGGTCGACCAAGTCGCGCCAATCTTCCATTCGCGCTTCGGTCTGCGGTAAGTGCAGGCGGGAGAGCAGGATGCTGTCGAGTCCCTGGCCCGCCAGGTTGAGCGGCACCTGGTAGATGCTCGAGACATCTCGGGCCGTGATGACGGCTTCCTCGTCGACGTCGCAGAAGAGCGCGATCTTGCGCTTCAGATCCTTGTCGAGGTCGCGCTCCGTCCGACAGAGCAACACGTCGGGCTGAATGCCGATCGACCGGAGGTCACGCACGCTGTGTTGCGTCGGCTTCGTCTTCAGTTCGCCCGCTGAAGCGATGAACGGGACGAGCGTGAGATGAATGTAAAGCGTGTTCTCTTTGCCGACGTCCTGGCGGACTTGGCGAATCGCCTCGAGGAAGGGCAGGCTCTCGATGTCGCCCACGGTCCCGCCGATTTCAACGAGTAGAACGTCGACGTCTTGGGCGGCCGACCGAATGCTTTCCTTAATCTCGTTTGTAATGTGTGGGATGACTTGGACCGTGCGCCCGAGGTAATCGCCGCGACGTTCCTTCTGAATCACCGACAAGTAGATCTTGCCGGTCGTCCAGTTGTTGTTCCGTGACGCCACCATGCTGGTGAAGCGTTCGTAATGTCCCAGATCGAGGTCGGTCTCCGCGCCGTCATCCGTGACGTAGACCTCGCCGTGCTGGTACGGGCTCATCGTCCCCGGGTCGACGTTGATATAAGGATCGAACTTCTGAAGGGCGACCTTGTAGCCGTGGCCCTCGAGCAGGCAGCCGATTGAGGCTGCGGCGAGTCCTTTGCCGAGGGAGGACACGACGCCTCCGGTCACGAAGATGTATTTCACGGGACGGACGCGTTCGGTCTGGGCCATAGGTACTTTCAAGAGCGCGGGCCGGCCTCGACAAACCGGCGAACACGCTCGAGATCCTCCGGCGTGTCCACGCCGATGGTGTCTGCGTTCGTTTCGACTGTGGCGATTCTAAACCCGTGCTCGAGTACGCGCAGCTGCTCCAGCCCTTCCGCCAGTTCCAGCGGTGTCTGCGGCATCGCGGCCATCTCGAGAAGGAACTGGCGCTGGTAGACGTACAAGCCCAGGTGGCGCCACATCGTGGGGGCGCTCTGCCCGGGGCGAACGTGCGGGATGGGTGACCGGGAGAAATACAGGGCATAGCCCTGATGGTCGATCACCAATTTCACGATACTCGGATTGTCCAGGTCATCCGGGTCGGTCAGGCGTTTGCGGAGCGTCCCCATTCGCTCCGAGGCGCGCCCGACGAGTGGGGCCACGGCGGCGTCGATGGCGGCCGGCGTGATCAGCGGCTCGTCCCCTTGGACGTTGACAATCAGATCGCAGGTGAGTTCGCGGGCCACTTCCGCGAGGCGATCGGTTCCGGTGGCGTGATCGGATCGCGTCATGACGGCGATGCCGCCGAACTGATCCACGGTGCGCGCGATCTGGTCATCGTCGGTGGCGACGATGACGGCGTCGACGTGACGGGCGCCTGACGCCCGACGCCAGACGTGTTCGATCATCGGTTTGCCGTCGATGAGGGCAAGAGGCTTGCCGGGAAGTCGCGTCGAGCGATACCTGGAGGGAATAACGGCGACGACTCTGGCCTGTTGAAGTGAGGGTGCCAGTTCTGTCGGGAAAACAACGGGCACGGCAAATCTTAGCATGACTTGTCTTGTCCGGATCGCGCCGGAGTGGTACGATTTTCGATCGGGCGGAGGGACACATATGCAGCGCGTCGCATCGTTGTTGTTGCTCGCCGGCGCCGTGTTGCTCGCCTCCTGGATCGCGGCGCCCGCAGCGCCGTCGCCCACGCCGCCGCTCGCCGCCGTCGCGGCGACGCCGTTTGATCAAGCGCGCCCGATTGTGGCCGAGGTGTCAGCGCAACTCGATCGCCTTCGCAGCCGGATCGAGGCGACGCCTGAGTTTCCGACGCCTGAGCGCGATCCGTTTCGTTTCGCGCCGCGACCTGAGCCCACGCCGAAACCCCGCCCGGCCATTGTCGAATCTGCGGCGCCCGTCGAGCCGCCCGCACCTGTCCTGCCGAAACTGCTCGCAATCGTGGCAAACGAAGTCGACGGCGTCGTCGTGCACAGCGCCGTCTTCTCGATCGGCGACGGCGTCCGGGTCGTGAAAGTAGGCGAGACGATTGGAACGTTTGTGCTTCGCGGCGTGAGTGCCGACGTTGCCGACCTGGCGGACGCCGTCACGGGCACGCTGTATCACGTCACTCTTCACTAGCGCGGCTGCGCCGTCGCGCGTTCGTTATAATGTTCGGATGCTCGCGCGCACCAAGTTGGTGCAAACCGCTGCATCGTCAGTAAAGTCGCGGTAAACCTCCACAAGTACGGGAGTTTTCCACACACTTTTCCACAGAATCTGTGAAGATCTCGTGACGTCCGGTGGGGACGTGACCTAAAACTTGCGCCGCGCGGTACCGGAGACGGCTGCGGACGCGAATGAAAGAAGACGCGAATGAGTGGCAGTGCGATTACGCGAGTTGACGGACGCCTCGTGGTGCCCGATCGTCCGATTGTTCCGTTCATCGAGGGCGACGGCACTGGCCCGGACATCTGGCGTGCCAGCGTGCGGGTGTTCGACGCCGCGGTGACGCGCGCGTACGGCGATCGCCGGAAAATCGAATGGCTCGAAGTCCTCGCCGGCGAAAAGGCCTTCAGCAAGACGGGTAGCTGGCTGCCCGAAGAGACGCTCGCCGCGTTCCGGCAGTACCTCGTGGGCATCAAGGGCCCGCTGACGACGCCGGTTGGTGGCGGGATTCGATCGCTCAATGTCGCGCTGCGGCAGGAACTCGATTTGTACGTCTGCCTCCGGCCGGTCCGCTACTTCAAGGGCATGGAAACGCCGGTCAAGCGGCCAGACCTCGTGGATATGACGATTTTCCGCGAGAACACGGAAGACATCTACGCCGGCATCGAATTCCGCGAAGGCACGCCAGAGACCGAGGAATTCAAGAAGCTGTTGGCCGCCGGGTTTCCGAAGCTGTTCAAGAAAGTCCGGTTCCCCGCGTCGAGCGGGTTTGGCATCAAACCGATCTCGCGCGAGGGCAGCGAACGGCTGATTCGCGCGGCTATCGACTACGCTGTCGCCCAGAAGCGGTCGAGCCTGACGCTCGTGCACAAGGGCAACATCATGAAGTTCACGGAGGGCGCGTTCCGTGACTGGGGCTACGAGCTCGCCAAGCGGGAATACGGCGCGACCGAGTTCGACGGCGGCCCGTGGTGCAAGTTGCCGAACGGTCTCGTGATCAAGGACGTGATCGCCGACGCGTTCCTCCAGCAAATTCTCACGCGCCCGGGAGACTACGCCGTGATCGCCACACCGAATCTCAATGGCGACTACATTTCCGACGCGCTGGCAGCGCAGGTGGGTGGCATCGGGATTGCTCCGGGCGGCAACATCAACTACGTCACGGGTCATGCGGTGTTCGAGGCCACGCACGGCACGGCGCCCAAGTACGCCAACCTGGACAAGGTCAATCCCGGGTCGGTGATCCTGTCGGGCGAGCTGATGCTTCGTTACCTCGGCTGGACCGAGGCCGCGGACATCGTGATTACCTCGCTCGAGACGACGATCGACTCCAAGCGCGTCACCTACGACCTCGCGCGTCTGATTCCCGGGTCGACGGAGCTCAAGACGTCAGAATTCGCGACCGCAATGATCGACAACATGAAGGCCTGACCCGCCGCGCGCGGGTCAGGATTGCACAGGAGACGCTAATGAACCGGAAAGTGACAGTCGTAGGGGGCGCCGGCAACGTCGGGGCGACCGTGGCGCGGGCGATCGCCGTCAAGGAACTGGCCGACGTTGTCGTCGTCGATATCGCCGCCGAGAAGGCGGCGGGAATCGCACTCGACATTTTCGAGGCTTGTCCCATCGATGGGTCGGATGCCCGATTGATCGGGACGTCTGACTATTCTGCGACAGCGAACTCGGATGTGGTCGTCATCACGTCTGGCGTGCCGCGGAAGCCCGGCATGAGCCGGGACGACCTGCTCGCGGTGAACTACAAGATCATGCAGGCGGTCACGGCCGAGGTCATCAAGCACTCGCCGAACTGCATCATCGTGCCGGTCGCCAATCCGCTCGACGCGATGTCCCAGGCCGTGTTCAAGCTCAGCAAATTTCCGCGAGAGCGCGTGATTGGCATGGCCGGCGTGCTCGACTCCGCCCGGATGCGGACATTTATCGCGATGGAGCTGAACGTGTCGGTGGAGAACATCCACGCGTTCGTGCTCGGCGGCCACGGCGACACCATGGTGCCGCTGCCACGCTACTCGACCGTCGCGGGGATTCCCATCACGGAGTTGATGTCGAGGGAACGGATCGAAGCCATCTGCAAGCGCACGGCGGACGGCGGCGCCGAAATCACCAAGCTGGTAGGGACCAGCGCCTGGTACGCGCCTGGTGCCGCCGCGGCCGAGATGGTCGAGGCAATTCTCAAGGACAAGAAGGCGATTCACCCGTGCTCGGTCTTCCTTCGGGGCGAGTACGGCGTGCATGACCAGTTCCTCGGGGTGCCGGTCAAGCTCGGCAAGGGCGGCGTGGAGCAGATCATCGAGATCAAGCTGACATCGGAGGAGCAAGCGGCGCTCGCGAAGTCCGCCGCCGCGGTCAAGGAATTGACCACGGTCATCGGCGTCTAGTTCGACTGGGGGAGCGCAGACTGCAACTTCAGATCGCGCGTCCCGGGGCCAAGCCGGTCGGCTCCGGGGCGCGTTCGTGTTTTCAGGCTGATCATTTCTGTAAGGCGCAAGGCAGGAATCACCGGACTGGAAGGCTCGCTTGGCGCCGCCCGAAGCGATCCTCAAAAATTTCGCGTCAACTCACGCGATTGTCATCTTTGGCGAATTTCATCCGTGCGGCATGGGCCTTGCAGTGGTAGCATGCAGTCCCCGGAAAAGAGGGGCGAGGCACATGGTACCGTTTGTGAGCGTCGTTGGATGCGTGCTGATTGTCGTCGGGCTCTGGGGCTCAGTCGTGAGCCTTCGCCGTGATAGTCCCCGTTTCTAGCGCATACAAATTCGTCGTTCGGCGTTTCCTCCGCTCGATTCAGCGACAAATCTGTCGTCGTGTTTTTGACCGCGGCTCGCGGCGGGCCGACGTATGGCTGCATACTCCCGGCATGGGACTGTTCTGGGATCTCTACCAACAAAGCCAGATTTCGACGCAGACCGATAAGACCGCGACACTCGAGCAGCGAGTCGATCGGCTCGAAATGGAAATGCGGCGAACTCAAGAATTGCTGCGCCTCGTAATAGAGCGGCTCGAGCGTCAAGAAGGAGTCGACATCGACGGCGACGGCCGCGTCGGTCGCTGACGAGATCAGTCGTTGAGGATCGCGCGCCAGGATGCCAGGTTCATCTCCGCGATCCTGATGAGCGAGATGCCCTTTGGGCAGACCGCCTTGCATTCGCCCTCCGTGCGCTCGGATCGGGCGTCACAAGAAAAAATAAATCCACAGCGGGATCAACAGGAAGCCGCCGGCAATGAGAACGGCGAGCGCACGGCACGCGGCAAGAAGCCAGCGTGTCCAGTGTTCAGGGATCACGCCGAGCGACTGGAGTGCACTCGAGATGCCGTGCCGCAGATGCAACCAGATGATCGTGAGACACACGATGTACAGCGCGACGTACCCGGGGCGGCGGAACACCTCAATCAGCAGGCGATACAAGTCGCGCTCGCCGGCGATGGCCGAAGGATAGACCGGACCATATTTGAACGTGTCGAGGTGCAGGATCACGAACGCGAGGGTGATCGTCCCCGACACGATCATCGTGCTTGAGCCAACGCTCTTCCGGCTGGTGCCGCCGGTCCACTTCTTCAGCTCGTAAGGCTGCGGCTGGGCCACCATGTTCTGTCCGAACTTCGCGAGGGCCTCGAAGATGTGGACCAGGAAGATGAGAACGAGCCCGATCTCCGCGGGCACGACCAGCGGATTGCTGATGAGCGAGTGCGCGTGTTCGTTATAGGACGTAGGACCAAAGAACAGGAAGAGGTTGCCTACGAGATGGAAGATCAGGAAGCCCACGAGCGCCAGGCCCGTCAATGCGATCAGGATCTTTGTGCCAACGGAGGTGCCGAGCGCCGGACGGACGTTCACGTTACGCTCCAACCCAGGATGTTATCGCACGGCCGGATCTCATATGCTAGGACTAGCTCCCCTGAATGGACTGATTCCCTGGAGATTCGCTATATGTTGAGAAGAACGCTGACAGTTGCAGCGATGTCCCTACTGAGCGCGGCTCCCGCATTCGCGCAAATGCACGGCGAGATCACCGGCACTGTCGGTTGGACATTCAGTGACGGCGTGTCGTTTTCGCAAACGTTCGTCTCGCCGTTCAACGGCGGCACCTACAACCGCGTCGATCCTAAGGACAGCTTCAGCTTTGGATTCGGCGCCGGCGTTTATGTGAACAAGAACCTCGAAGTCGAGTTCATGTGGAACCGCCAGCCGAGCAAGCTCGAGATCTCGGGCGGCACCGGGCCGACCATCTCGGGTGACATGAAGATCGACACGTATCACGGCAACCTCGTGTACAACGCCGGCGAGGCGGACCACAAACTGCGGCCATTCTTCTACATTGGTCTTGGCGCGACCAACTATGGCGACGCGTCCTTTCCGCAGAAGACCGTTCCGGGTCTGACGAAGTTCTCGTGGGCGCTCGGCGCGGGCGTGAAGGCGTTCCCGTCTCCGCACGTGGGCATCCGCGCGGCGGCCCGTTGGGTGCCGACCTACATCAAGACGGACGCGGCCGGGTGGTGGTGCGATCCGTTCTGGGGATGCGTGCCCGCCGGAAACGTGCAGTACGCGAATCAGTTCGAGTTGTCGGGCGGCATCGTCATCCGGTTCGAGCCCGTGCCGGAGCCCGAGCCGCTGCCGGAGCCCGAAAGCGAGAAGCGCTAGTCAGCGATCACCTACCACCGACGGGCGTGGGCACGCGTCGCCCGCGCCCGTCGTGTCGTCCTCTCCCGCCCGCCAGCCTCCGCTCATTGCCGCCGGACCCGTTTGATTTATAGAATGACGGCGCATGAAGATTCACGAGTACCAGGCCAAAGCGATTCTTTCGAAATACGGCGTGCCCGTTCCCAAGGGCGAAGTCGGCTTCACGGCCGACGAGTCGCGTGCGATTGCCGATCGGCTCGGCGGCGGCACGGTCGTCGTCAAGGCGCAGATCCATGCGGGTGGACGCGGGAAGGGTGGCGGCGTCAAGGTCGCGAAGAACGCCGCCGACGCGCGTGAGCTGGCCGCCAAAATCATCGGCATGCAACTCGTGACGCACCAGACCGGCCCCGCCGGCCGCCACGTGTCGCGCGTGCTCGTCGAAGAGGGCCTGCAGATGACGCGCGAGATGTACCTCGGCGTCGTCATCGACCGCTCCACGCAGCGGGCCGTCGTCATGGCCAGCCAGGACGGAGGCGTCGAAATCGAGAAGGTCGCCGAGGAGACGCCGGATCGGATTCACAAGGCATTCGTGCATCCCGCACTGGGACTGCAGCCGTTCGAGGCGCGACGGCTCGCGTTCGCCCTGGGTCTCTCGGGCGATCAGGTCGGCAAAGCCGTCAAACTCATGATGGCTGTTTATCAGGCCTTTGTCGCGACCGACGCTTCGCTCCTCGAGATCAACCCGCTTGTCGTCACCGCCGCCGGCGATCTGCTCGCGCTCGACGCGAAGATGACCTTCGACGACAACGCGGCCTTTCGTCATCAGGACATGAAGGACCTGCGCGACCTCGGCGAGGAAGAGCCGCTCGAGATCGAAGCGTCGAAATTCTCACTCAACTACATCAAGCTCGACGGCACGATCGGATGCATGGTGAACGGCGCTGGCCTCGCAATGGCGACGATGGACATCATCAAGCTGGCGGGCGGGGAGCCGGCGAACTTTCTGGACGTCGGCGGAGGCGCCAACGCCGAGCAGATCAAGAACGCCTTTCGCATCCTGATGTCCGACACGAACGTCAAAGCCGTGCTCATCAACATCTTCGGCGGCATCCTGCGGTGCGACGTGCTGGCGGCGGGCGTCATCGCGGCCGTCAAGGATCTCGGCGTGCGCGTGCCGATTGTGATCCGCATGGAAGGCACGAACGTCGAGCTGGGCAAGCAGATGCTCAAAGACAGCGGCCTGAACTTCACGACAGCGGATTCGATGGCCGACGCGGCCGACAGCGTCGTCCGCGCCAGCAAGTGATGCGACGGGGCCTTGCCGGCATTGGCCTACAGCCCCATTGCCCATTGCCTGATTGCCCCATTCCCACTAGGTGACCATGTCCGTTCTCATTGACAAGAAAACCCGACTCATCGTCCAGGGCATCACGGGACGAGAAGGCACCTTCCACGCCAAGCAGGCGCAGGCGTACCACACGAACGTCGTCGGCGGCGTCACTCCGGGGAAGGGCGGAACGACGCATGAGGGCTGGCCGGTGTTCAACACGGTCGCAGATGCCGTGCGTGACACGGGCGCGAACGCGTCGGTGATCTTCGTGCCGCCTCCGGGAGGAGCGGACGCCGTCATGGAAGCGGCCGACGCCGGCATCGCGCTCACCGTCTGCATCACCGAGGGCATCCCGACGATCGACATGATGCGGGCCCTGGCGTTTCTCAAAGACAAGCCGACGCGCCTCATCGGACCGAATTGCCCCGGTTTGATTTCCGCAGGCCGCGGCAAGGCCGGCATCATCCCCGGTCACATCTGCAAGGAAGGCCGGGTCGGCATCGTCTCGAAGAGCGGCACGCTCACGTACGAGGCGATCCATCAGCTCACCGGCAACGGCCTGGGACAGACGACGTGCATCGGGATTGGCGGCGATCCGCTGATCGGCACGTCTTTTATCGACGCCCTGACATTGTTCGCGGCCGATCCGGAGACGGAAGCGGTCGTGCTCATCGGCGAGATCGGCGGGAGCGCCGAGGAAGAGGCAGCGGCGTTCATCAAGGCGTCGTTCAAGAAGCCGGTGGTCGGATTCATTGCCGGGCAGACTGCGCCGCCCGGACGCCGGATGGGTCATGCGGGCGCGATCATCGCCGGTGGCAAAGGCACGGCGGCGGAAAAAATGGCCGCGTTGTCGGCCGCGGGCGTGCGCGTCGTGCGCAGCCCGGCGGACATCGGCCGGGCGGCAGCGGAGGCCCTGAATGCCCGGTAAATCGCGATATACTCGGAAACAAGTGTGAGCACAACACTCCCCGCGGCAGAGACCGAACGCGCGCAGGCGCGCTCGCAGATCGTCAACGATTTCAGCATCCAGGTTGCCACCGTCAACGGGTCTGGCAGCCAGACGGCGAATCTCGTCCTTCTGCGCTCTATTTTCCAGATGGGCATTCCGGTGTCCGGAAAGAACCTCTTCCCGTCGAACATCGCCGGCCTGCCGACTTGGTACACGATCCGCGCGAACCATCGAGGCTACATCAGCCGCAAGAAGGAAATCGATTTCCTCGTCGCGATGAATCCCGAGACAGCGAAAGAAGATGTGCTGTCGCTCGAGCCCGGACGCGCGGTGGTGTACGACGAGCCGCTCAAGCTCGACGCGCTCCGCAACGACCTCGTCTTTTACGCGGTGCCGTTCGACAAGATCGTCGCCGAGGTCTGTTCGGACGCCAAGCTCCGTCGTCTCGTCAAGAACATGATTTATGACGGCGTGCTCGCGCAGCTGCTGTCGATCGAGCTCGGCGAGATGGAGAAGGCGCTTTCCAAACAGCTGGGTAAGAAGCCCAAGGCAATGGCGCTCAACATGGGCGCGCTCGAAGCCGGGAAGAAGTTCGCGGCAGAGCATCTCGAGAAGCGCGATCCGTACAGCGTCGACCGCTTGAACAAGACCGCCGGCCAGGTCCTGGTCGAAGGCAACGCCGCTGCCGCGATGGGCTGCATGTTTGCCGGTGTCACGGTCGTTGGCTGGTATCCGATCACGCCGTCGTCGTCTCTTCCCGAGACCCTCATCAGTTACATGCGGAAGTACCGCATGGACAAGACGACGGGCAAGGCGACGTTTGCGATCGTGCAGGCCGAGGACGAAATTGCTGCGCTCGGCATGGTCGTCGGCGCGTCGTGGGCGGGCGCCCGGTCGATGACGTCCACGTCCGGGCCGGGCATCTCGCTGATGTCGGAATTTGCCGGGCTGGCGTACTACGCCGAGATTCCCGCCGTCGTTTTCGACATTCAGCGCGTCGGGCCGTCGACCGGTCTGCCAACGCGGACGGCGCAGGGCGATCTGCTCTTCGTCGCGGTCAACTCGCATGGTGACACGCGCCAGGTGATGCTGCTGCCGGCCTCGGTCGCCGAGTGCTACGAGATGTCGATGCAGGCATTCGATCTCTCGGAGCGCCTGCAGACGATCATTTTCGTCATGAGTGACCTCGACCTCGGGATGAACACCTGGATGGCCGAGCCCTTCGAGTATCCCGACAAGCCGCTCGATCGCGGCAAGGTGCTCGACGAGGCTAAGTTGCGTGAGCTCGGCGCGACCTGGGGTCGCTACAAGGACGTGGACGGCGACGGCATTCCCTGGCGGTCCGTGCCGGGCACCGGCATGCCGTCGTTCTTCACGCGCGGATCCGGTCACAACGAGATGGCGCTCTACACGGAGCGCTCCGACGACTACGTCAAGAATCTGGATCGCCTGAAGCGGAAGTTCTATACGGCGAAGACCATCGTGCCGCAGCCGATCGTCCAGGAGGAAGCGGGCGCGAAAATCGGCATCATCGCGTTCGGATCGAGCCACTGGGCGGTCGAAGAAGCGCGCGATCAGTTGCGGGAGGAATCGGGCATCCAGACCTCCTATCTCCGCATTCGGGCGTATCCGTTCACTCCGCAGATCGACGAGTTCATTCGCAAGTACGACCGCATCTACGTCGTCGAGCAGAACCGCGACGCGCAGATGCTGAGCCTGTTGCTGATCGACGGCGAGGCGCAATTCGCCGCCCGGCTTCGCAGCGTGCTCCACTACAACGGGCTGCCGATCGACGCGCGCAGCATCAGCGACGACATCCTTGCGCAGGAGAAGGGCCGGGCGTAAGCCCGGACCAGCCAATCATGAGCGACGACGTCCAGACGCCAACCGGGAAGCGCAGCAATCGCATCGGCCTCGAAGTCTCGAGTTATCGCGGCAGCAAGACGACGCTCTGCGCCGGCTGCGGACACAACGCGATCACCGAGCGCATCATCGACGCGTTTTTCGAAATGGGCGTCGATCCGAAGCGCGTGCTGAAGCTGTCGGGCATCGGCTGCTCGAGCAAGAGCCCCGCGTACTTTCTGAGCCCGTCGCACGGGTTCAACTCGGTACACGGCCGCATGCCGTCGGTCGCGACCGGCGCGATGCTCGCCAACAAGAACATGCTCGCGATCGGCGTGAGCGGCGACGGCGACACCGGCGCGATCGGGATCGGCCAGTTCGTGCACCTGATGCGGCGTAACCTGCCGCTCATCTACATCATCGAGGACAACGGCTGCTACGGCCTCACCAAGGGGCAGTTCTCGCCGACCGCGGATATCGGCTCGAAAGCGAAGAACGGCGTCGTCAACGACCTGCCGCCGATCGACACGTGCGCCCTCGCGATCGAGCTGGGCGCGTCGTTCGTGGCGCGCTCGTTCTCTGGCGACAAGAAGCAGCTCAGCTCCGTGCTCAAGGCGGCGATCGCGCATCGCGGCACCTCGATGATTGACGTGATCTCGCCGTGCGTGACCTTCAACGACCACGAGGGATCGACCAAGAGCTACGCCTACGTGAAGGATCATGACGAGCCACTTGGCGAGATCAGCTTCGTGCCGTTCTTCGAGGACATCAACGTCGAGTACGAGGCGGGCGCCACGACCGACGTCAAGATGCACGACGGCTCGCGCCTCATCCTGCGGAAGGTCGCCGAAGACTACAACCCGACCGACAAGCTCTCGGCCTTGCACCTCCTGCACGACACGATGCGGCGCGGCGAGTTCGCGACCGGCGTGATCTACATCGAGCCGGATAAGGACGACTTCGTCGAGACCCTCAACCTCGTGGAGGAGCCGCTGGCGTCGCTGCCAGTCGAGCGGACGCGGCCGCCCAAGGCGGTCCTCGACGAGCTGATGGAAAGCCTGCGGTAACGGCCGACCGGCCACCTGGCGTTCCCGGGCGTCTCAACCGCGAACCGTTTCCTCGTTCGTTGGTCGCTCCAGGGGAGGTCCACCATGGCGTCCCGGACGTTCGCAGTCGTCGCTGTCTTCCTCGCAATCGGGCTGTCGACGCCCGGATTCGCTGATCAAACCACGCACCCCTTCGGCCAGGGCGCCGTCTACCCGGGCAACGGGATCAAGTCTCCAACGCTCGTCAAACAGGTTGTCGCCAAATACACCGCTGAGGCCCTGCGCGCGAAGATCGAGGGCGAGGTGGAGATCGAAGCCGTGGTGACTGTAGACGGCACGGTTGGCGACACGCGTGTCATGCGCTCGCTCGACGCGACCTACGGCCTGGACGATCAGGCCTTGAAGGCGGCGAAAGAGTGGCTGTTCAAGCCTGGCACCGGTCGGGACGGCAATCCTGTGCCAGTGATCGTGACGCTCATCGTGAGTTTTCGGACCGGCAGCAACAACCCGACGCCCTCAAAGCAAGCGCCGGCGGCGCCGCCGGACTTCACGAGCGGCACCTGCCGGGCATCGTCGCCCGAGGCCACCGCGCCGAAGCTCGTGCACCCCGTGGAGCCCAAGTACACCCAGGCGGCGCTGCGGGCCAAGATCGCGGGAGACGTCACGATCGAGGCGGTCGTCGATCCTGACGGCACGGTCATCCGCGCCCGGGTCGTCCAGTCACTCGACCAGGTTTCGGGCCTCGACGGAGAGGCACTCGACGCGGCGGCTCGCTGGACATTCGAGCCGGGCTCCGGCAAGTGCCAGGGGCAACCCGCGCCCGTGGTCGTAACCCTTGTGCTGACCTTCCGGGTTCACTGATCTGCGCTGAAGGCCAGGCTTCCGCCGCCTGAGGTAAGATCGCCGGGATATGACCACCGAGAGAACGTTCGCCATCATCAAGCCGGACGCCGTGAAGGCGAAGAAGGCCGGCCGGATCCTCGCGCGCATCGAAGACGCGGGTTTTACGCTGCGCGGGCTGCGGCTCGTCAGCCTCTCCAAGCAGGACGCCGAAGGCTTTTACGCCGTGCACCGCGAGCGTCCGTTTTTCGCGAGCCTGACGGACTTCATGTCCTCCGGGCCTTGCATCGTCATGGTGCTCGAGGCGCCCGACGCGATCAAGAAGTGGCGCACGCTGATGGGGGCGACCGATCCCGCCAAGGCTGACGCCGGCACGATGCGAAAGGAATTCGGCACGTCGGTCGAGTTCAACGCGACCCACGGATCGGACGCGCCCGAGACGGCGGCGTTCGAAATTCAGTACTTCTTCAAGGATCTGAAGTAGACCCGTCGCGTGGCTCGCGCGCTCATCGTCATTGGCGTGATCTTCGTCGCCGCGGGCCTGGCGATCAAACTGGGTCTGCCGATCGGCCGGCTGCCTGGCGACATCGTGATTCGCCGGGGCACCGGGACGTTCTACTTTCCGATCGTCACCTGCATCGTTCTAAGCGTGTTGCTGTCGGTCATTGCCGCGTTGTTGCGGCGCTGATCGACCGTCAGATGAGGCGCCGTCCCGGGCGGCGACGAGGTAGCTGCGTGGCCATCAAAGCCGACAAGTGGATTCGCCGCATGGCGCTCGAGCACAAGATGATCGAGCCGTTCGTAGACTCGCAGGTGCGCGCCGGCGTGGTGTCCTACGGGCTGTCGTCCTACGGATACGACATCCGCGTCGCCGACGAGTTCAAGATTTTCACGAACATCAACAACACCGTGATCGATCCGAAGCAATTCGATCCGCGGTCGTTCGTCGACATCAAGGCGGACGTCTGCATCGTCCCGCCGAATTCCTTTGCCCTGGCGCGGACGATCGAGTACTTCCGCATTCCGCGAGACGTGCTCACCGTGTGCCTCGGCAAATCGACGTACGCCCGCTGCGGAATCATCGTGAACGTGACGCCATTCGAGCCCGAGTGGGAGGGGTTCGTCACGCTCGAGATCTCGAACACGACGCCGCTGCCGGCCAAAATCTACTCGAACGAAGGGATCGCTCAGGTGCTGTTCTTCCAGAGCGACGAGGTGTGTGAGCGGTCGTACGCGGACAAAAAGGGCAAGTACCTCAAGCAGACGGGCGTCACGCTGCCGAAAGTCTAACCGCCTCGCGTCCGCCACCGGGCCAGTTGCTCGTGGGCAAATCTCAACGGCGCTTCGAGACCGAGCCTCTACCGCAGCGCCAAGACGATGACGAGGACGAGCATCGTCCACGCGATGAGCGACGCGCGCCAGGTTCGAAACAGCCAGCGAGGCACTCGGGCCGCGTAGTCCGGAAAGTCGACGTGTGTCTTTCTGAGGAAGGGCTCTTCATTCAGGATAATCCGCAGGTGAAAGGCCACGGCGACGGCCACCGCGTACAGCGCGAGCGACGACAGGCGGAAGGTCGCCGCCCAGCCAGCGAGGATCAGGAGCACGCCTACGTACATCGGATTGCGTGACACTCTGAACGGACCGCGCACGACCAACCGGCGCGGCGGATCCCATGGCGCCAACGTGCCGCGGCCGGCGGTGAAGAAGTCCGCCACGCACCAGAGCAGCAACGCGGTACCGGCGACGAGGAGCGGCCAACCGATGGGTGCAGATCTGGGCCAACCGTCCGCGCGAACGAGAAGGAGTGGAATCAGGAAGGCGATGACGCCGGGCAGGGCGAGGAACGCGACAGCCGCGCGTAGAACGAGCGTCACACGCCGGATGGCGCGCCGATCCGCGCGTCGAGTTCGGTCAATACGTCCGCGGCCGACCCGCGAATGGCGACGTCGACCGACGCGGACGCGTCGGTGTTTTCGGGATTGATCTCCACCGTGAACGCGCCGCGCTGGCGCGCGCGTCGAATGAAACCCGCGGCGGGATAGACGACGGCCGACGTGCCGATTGCGAGGAACACGTCGCAGCGCGTCGCTTCGTCGGCCGCGGCGACGACCCGGGGATCGAGCGCTTCTCCGAACCAGACGACGGCAGGACGGACGTGGGCGCCGCAGTGCGGGCAGCGCGGCGGCAGAGACTCGAACGGCACGGTCGCGTCGCGCCAATCGGCCTTGCCCGCCTGGCAGGGATGCGAGCAGCGCACGTGCCAGATCGATCCATGAAGGCGCAGCACACGATCGGCGCCGGCCTTGTCGTCGAGCCCGTCGACGTTCTGCGTGACGAGCGTGAAGTCGGGACGCGAACGGGTCCACCGCGCGAGGACCTCATGCGCGGGGTTGGGCCGTGCGCTGTGCAGTACCTGCCGGCGCCAGTCGTACCACTCCCAGACGAGTTTCGGATCCTGTTCGAACGTCGCGGGGTCTGCCAGGAGTGTGGCCGGGACGTCTCTCCAGAGTCCGTTCGGGCCGCGGAAGGTCGGGACGCCAGAGGCGGCGGATACGCCCGCGCCGGTGAGCGCGGTGATCCGGCCCACGCCGCGCAGGCGATCTGTGACGATCGACCACGAGTCCACGTGGGCAGCCTAGCATGGGGGACGGGGGAGTCTCGCGGCGCGTCGACCTGGGCCGTGTCGGTGCCGATTTGAACGCCGGGGCGTGTGATACGATGGAAGACCTGACGCGGGGTGGAGCAGTCCGGTAGCTCGTTGGGCTCATAACCCAAAGGTCGCGGGTTCAAATCCCGCCCCCGCAACCAAATTTCCTAACAAAAACGAGGGTTCTCGCGAACGCGGGGCCCTCGTTGTCGTTTCATCTAACCGTTATCTAACCAACGCGAAGAAAATCGGCGGTACCACGCGGGTTACCGCCGAAAGTCAGAGGTCGACGTCCGCTCGGGACCTTACGCCGCGCCGCGCTTGACCAGGCGCAACTTCGGTGCCTCGGTCGGGATGTGCTTGTCGAGTTGACGCGTCGCCGTGCTCGAGGTCGCCCGCAGCGTGTGCTGGTAGATGTCGAGCGTGATCGCGACGTTGGCGTGCCCCAACTGCTCGCTGACGTGTTTGACCGGGACGTTGTCGGCCAACAGCAAGGAGCCGAACGTATGCCTCAACGCGTGCAGGGTGATCGTCTCCGGCAACTTCGCCGTCTCGCGGATGACCGGCAGCGCGCGTGAATGCCAGTTGTCGGGATCGATCGGCTTGCCGTCGTCCTGGCGGACGAGAAACGCGGAGCCTTCCGTCAACGGTACGGGCGGGCGCGTCTGGTGGTGCCGACGGAGCACGTCGACCAGGCGAGGCGGCAGGAACACCGTCCGGCGGCCGGCCTCGGACTTCGGCGACGTAATCTCGCCCTGCACGTAGGCTTGCGTGACGCGGAGCGCCGCCCGCGTCCGGCCCTTCGGCCACACGATGTCCTCCCAACGCAGCCCGAAGATTTCCCCGCGTCGCAATCCCGCAAAGAGCGCCAGACCGACGACGACCTGATCTTGGCCGGTAGCGGCCCGCCAGAGGCGCGCGATTTCGGCGCCCTGCACGACGGGCCGGGCCGTTTTCTTCCGCCGGGCGCGGAGTTTCCTCGGCAGGGGATTGGCGGCGAGAAAATGCTGATCGCGCGCCCACTGCAGGCAGGTCGACAGCACGCCGACGGCGTTGTTGAACGTCTTTGAGGTCAGCTCACCGTTGGCAATGTCCTCGGCCGCTTGGTGTTTCCAGTCGGAGACTTTCCGCGACGAGAGCGCGTCCGATTTGACGGCGCCGAAGAAGGGGATCAGATGGTGCGTGACGACGGACACGTACCCGCGACGGGTCGAGCGTTTGATCTGGCCAAGGGTCTCGGCCGCGATGAGTGCGTCCTTCCATCGCTCAAAGACGTCCGTCATCAACGTGGGCGTGACTCTCCGATACGTGCCCGCCCCGACGTCAGAGACCGTGTCGGCGACAAAGTCCTCCGCGGCCTTCCGCGTCTGAAACGTTTTCCAAATCCGATCGCGGCCAATCGAGACGACGGCGTCGTATCGGGGACCGTGCTTCGTCAGACGCTTTTTGATGTGTCCAGTCACTGTGTCTGCCTGCCTTTCGATGTGTGAGCGGGTGTCGATGCGAGAAATTCTCGGGCGTACTGCGTCATGAGGCCGCCCCGGCGACCCTTCGTCGTGCCGGTGAGCATGCCGAGGCGGCGCGCGCGGGCGACCGCCGCGGCGGCCGCGCCAGGCGTCAGGTGAAAGGCGTCGGCCACGGCGCGGGTGGGCGACGCGAGGCCCTGCGTGTAGGCCGCGTCGTAGGTTTTCGCGATCAATGCGAGCCGTCGAAGATCGATCTTGGGTCCGCGGCGATTGGTCGCGAGGGCGAGTCGTTCACGCTCGAGCGAGGCGACCGTGTAGGGCGCGTTCTTCTGCTTGAAGAGCGTCGCGAGATTCCGCTCGAAACGTCGCAGCCGGATCTGTCGCAACACGCTTTGCGCTTTGATGCCGCCAGCCGGCACCGGTGCCTGATAGCCGAGGAGCTCGCCGATCCACCGGCCGGTGATGGCGTCGCCGTCGGTGACGACGCGCCGACGAGCGACGTCTGAGGGGTCAAGCCGACGCGCTTGGAGTCGGCGGCCGCCAGACGGAAAGATCCGGATCTCGGCGATGACGACGCCGTGCGCTTGAAACGCGAGGCGATAGGCGACCATCCATTCCTTCGTCAACGGCTCCTCGAACCACAGGTCGACGACGTTGACGACCTTCACCGTCGCGAGGTCGACGGGCGCGAACATCACGTTCGGATGAGCGGGCGCAACTCCACCGTAGTCCTCGAACTCCTCAGCGGTGAGGAACAGCGGCCGGGTGACGGCGACCAACGGCATAACGGACCTCCTTGAACATTCCGCGTTCGGGCTGGCAACCCACCCAAACTAGCGAAAGCGTGACAGACCTACGCGAATTATATACAACCTGCCGGAGGAGGACGACTGGCATGGACCAGACGACGAATCAGGACCAGACGAAGGGACGGCCCCTCCGCGAAATGGGCTGGCTGACGAACCGATTGAACGTCAACGACTCGTGGGTTTACTCGAAGTGCTCGACGAACGAGTTCCCGCACATTCGGGTCGGTCGGTACTTGCGGTTTGACGAGATCGAAGTCGAACGCTGGATCGAAGAACGCCGACACGGCCATGGCGAGTCGGTCACCACCGAGCATCCGGGACCCGCGCGACGACGCGGTCGTCCTCGCGGGCGCACATCGCGGGAGCAGTGAATGTCCGCGAAGGTGGCGCGTCGCATCTGGGATTCGGCGCTCGACCGGCGTCTCAAGCCGGTGCTCGCGTTGATGGCCTCGTACGGCGACGAGACCGGCCAGCAGATTTTCCCCTCGGTGGCTCGCCTGGCCTTTCAACTCGGGATCCAGAAATTGAACGTGAGGCGCAAAATCAACGCTTTGCTGAAGTGGGGCGTGTTAGTGCTCGTGACGAGCCGCGGCGGCGGGCGGGGATCGAACGGCCGGGGCCGCCCCGCGACCTATCTGATCGACCTCGAGAAGCTGCCGACCCGGGCGCCGTACAAGGCGGGCGCCGGCGCCACGGCCAAGGAGTGCACTGACGCATCCCTAAAGGAGTGCGCTGGCGCACCCCTTAACGACGTGGAAGAAGGGGTGCGCCCACGCGCAAGAAGGGGTGCGCCTGTGCACAAGAAGGGGTGCGCCCACGCACCCCGATCTTTCAGTGATCGGTACGTAGAAGATCAAGATCAACCGGCTGCGCCGGTGCATGCGAACGCCGCCGAGCCGAAGATCCCCTTCCGCGTGTTCGCCGCCATCGCCTCGGCGGCGCTGCAAGAACTGGCTTTCGAACGGCAGTCCGACGACCCCGGCGCCGTCGCCGCACGGTTCAAAACACTCTGCGCGCAGCAGGGGCATCGCTACGACGCCCCCGGCCTGGTGCAGCGCGCCGTCGATGCCGCCCTGGTCGCGCGCGCGAAGAAACAAGCCGAACTCGCCGACCTGCTGGCCCGAGGGCGCCGATCATGACGCCCGGCGAATCGGCACCGATGACGCCCACGCTCAGGACGGAGATTCCTGCGGACCGCCCAGAGCTGAGCGCGGGCTGGGTCGTGCTCGTCCTGCTCGCGCGGCCGGTCTACGGCGACATGCGCTGCTTCGTCGGCGAAGTGCAGCGATCGTCGCCGCTCGGCCTCCGCATCACCACAATCGACTGGCTCCTCGGGACGTTCACCGGCGCGGACTTCTGGTTCAAGTGGGAACACGTCGTGGCGGTCGAGGTGTTCACCGACCAGCACGAGCTCGGTCACGTGGACTTGGGCGCGAGGCAGACGCGCTACAACGGGCGACCGGCGGAGGGCGGCGCGCCGCCGGCGTCCTCGCGCGATCCGTGGCGCGACCTGCCACCGCCGCCAGGCTCAGCCGAGGCCGCCGCTCGCGTCGCCGCCCGCACGAAACGTCCGCAACGATGACCTGCGCGAGGAGGATGTACATGCTTACTCACAAATCTGGCACGCCCGCCACGAAGGCCACCCACGCGCCGAGGCTGAAGATCAAGATCAACTGGCCGCCGGGGCTGGCACCCGTGGACGCCCCG
This sequence comes from uncultured Acidobacteriota bacterium, assembly GCA_963704575.1. GTDB lineage: Bacteria > Acidobacteriota > Vicinamibacteria > Vicinamibacterales > SCN-69-37 > DATEGZ01. The sequence goes on from OY969918.1 coordinate 987,074, forward strand.
AAGCCCAACGCGGCGACGCCGACCACGGCGGCGGCGCCGCCGATTCAGATCGACCCGGAGTTCCAAGCGCGCATCGTGCCGCTGTCGCCGGAGGAACGGCAGCAGCTCGAGGCGAATCTTCTACGCGACGGCTGCCGCGATCCGCTCGTCGTCTGGCAGCAGGCGAACACTCTGCTCGACGGTCATCACCGCTTCGAGATCTGCCAGCGGCGGAAGATCATGTACACGACGAGATGGCTCAACTTCAAAACGCGCGAGGCCGCGCTCGAGTGGATCGATACGAATCAGCTCGGCCGCCGGAATCTCACGCCTGAGCAGATCAGCCTCGTGCGCGGCCGAATCTACAACCTCATAAAGCGCCAGGGCGCGCGCGCCGACCGCAGATCGGGGAATCGCTCGGTGGAGAGTGGCGCGCGTCCCGTCGACGAGACAACGCGGACGAACGCCGACCGCACTTCTGATCACTCTGAGCAGAAGTCCGATGCGGCGACGGCGCTGGCGAAAAAGCACAAGGTCAGCCGCGCCACAATCGTCCGCGACGGCCGGCACGCGCGGGCCGTCGAATCGCTGAAGCCGATCGTTCCCGACATCGAGCAGCGCGTGATGAACGGCACGGTCCCGAGTCAGGCCGCGGTCCTCAAAGCGGCGCGTACGCCGGCCCGCGCGGCCGAGATCCTCACGACGACGAAGCGGACGCCGCACGTCAGGCACAACTCGCGAGACACGAACGAATGGTACACACCCGCCGAATACGTCGACGCCGCGCGGCGGGTGCTCGAACGGATCGATCTCGACCCGGCTTCCTGCGAGGAAGCGAACGCCATCGTCAAAGCGGACCGGATTTTCACGGTGAAGGACAACGGCCTCAGGCGCGCCTGGTCCGGCCGCGTGTGGATGAACCCGCCGTATGGAACCGATTTGATCGAGCCGTTCGCTAAGAAGCTCGTCTACCACGTGAGGCGCGGCCACATCACCCAGGCCATCGTGCTCCTGAACAATGCGACCGAGACCGGCTGGTTTCAATCGCTGGTGGAAGCGGCGTCTCACATCTGTTTCCCGAAAGGGCGTATCAAGTTCCGTATGCCCGGTGGGAAGGCACCTGGCGCTCCGACGCAAGGCCAGGCACTCCTCTACTTCTACAACCACGATTGGTGGCTGGAAAAGGCCCGGCAGCGTGGTCCCATAAAGGCTGGAGAGTCCTCCCATCCCAGCCATGCCTTTGTTACAGAGTTCAGCCGGTTTGGATTCGTCGTAGGCAACGCGACCAACAATGCGAAGTACGACACGTACGAGGGAGGTGCACGATGACGACCACGCTCGCCGTCGCGCCGGTCCAATTCGACCCGGAGCAGATCGCGCTCATCAAACGCCAGATCGCCGTCGGCGCCACCGCCGCGAAGGCGAGCGGCGCTGAGGTCGAGGTCGTGTTCAAGACGACGAAGTACGGGCGCGATGTCGTGGCGCTCCGCGACCCGAACGCTGCCGAGCCCCTGCTGTGAGGATGCTACTCGCGCCAGCCGCGCGCGAGGGCCTCGGCCTTCCACGCCTCGGCGGTGTCGAACACGTCCGCCTCGGCCTTGCAGACCTGCGACCGGCGCAGCTCCTCGCCCTGCAGCACGCGGAGCTCCCAGCCGAGCGGATGCGTGGCGAGCGTGCACATCAGCGTGCACACCAACTGGTCGGCGCGCTTGGTCAGGCGCCACATGTTGGGCAACGTCACGATGCCGACGTACGCGTCGAAGCGGCGCAGCGAGACGTCCGGCATGGCGGGCGGCCATTCTACGCCCGCCCGACGACGGTGACGATGTCTGACGATGTCAATGGCGGTGACGTTGGCGGTGACGTTGGCGGCCAGCACGAGGTCAGACGACCGGGTCGACGTCGAGGACGTCCCAAGCGCGTGCCGGTGACGTCTGGCGCGCGTGCTATGCGCCGTCCCTGCCGCGCCGCCCGCGACGGGGGGGAGCCTCCGCCTGGTTTTCGGGCGCCCCAGTAGACCCACGGGGGTCTCTCGCACGCCGCCGCAAAATTGAGTAGGGCGGGGGGTGGCCGGAACCCTGCGCTCCGTCGTGACGGGGTGGGCGCCGGGTGCCCGCCGGGTGCTGGCCGAGAGGAGCGTGGGTCGTGAGAGGAAGAAAACCGGTACCGCGGGCGCTCAAGATTCTGCGCGGCAATCCGGGGCATCGGCCGCTCGCCGACGACGAGCCGTTGCCCTCGACGGAGATCGACCTGGCCGTGCCGGCCATCCTCGCCGACGATCCTGACGCGCGCGCCGAGTGGGACAGCAAGGCGCCGATGCTGCACCGGCTCGGCCTGTTGACCGAGGCCGACCTCGACGGGCTGGTCATGTATTGCGCCACGTTCGCGCGCTGGAAAACGGCAGAACGCGAACTCCGCCGGTTCGGCATGATCGTGAGCTCGAAGCAGTACCCGTATCCGATCATCTCGCCGTGGCTGATCATTGCCAACAAATCGCAGCAGCAGTGCCGCGCGATGTTGCTGGAATTCGGCCTCACGCCGGTGAGTCGATCGCGTGTGCACGTCCCGAAGAAGCAGACGCCCGACGCGCAGCGCGAGCGGTTTTTCGGCGCCGGGCCACACCTCATCACGTCGCCGAAGAAACGCCGATGACGGAGGACCTGACGTGTCGGATCGGCGTCGCGTGATCACGGCGATCGATCTGGCTGCGCTCGTGGCCCGGCTCGACGCGCACGACCGCCGGCTCGCGGCGCTCGAAGCGATCGCGCCACGCGATCAGGCCGATCAGCAGGCCGCCGTCGCGGTCGCGACGACGACCGAGGCGCTCCCGTTCACGAGTGCGGCGCTCCTGCGCCATGCGACGGTGACGCCGGCGCTGGCCGCCGCGCTCCTCGAGGTCGGCCTGCAGACGCCCGCCGAAGTCGGCGCCTGGCTGCGCGATCGCGTGGGCACTAGGAACGGGATCACCGTCTGCCGACTCCGCGGTCGTCAATGGCGCGTAATGGCTGCGGGTATATCATCGGCCCATGACAGACGCCGAGGCCGTTCGTAAGGCGCGAACGCTCTTCTGGTCGGGAGCCGCGCTGCAGGGAAGTGTCGTAACCGGGGCAATCGTCGCGACTGCGTTCGGCATGAGAATCCCGTTGCCGACATGGCTCATCATTGCTATTGGCTGCTTGACGCTCGCCAGTAGCGTTACGCGAACAACTCGAACCAAGACCTACCTGATCGTTGCGGGGGCCCTGCTGTCGATCTCGGAGGTCGTCATCATTCTTGTGACGCGTCCATGAAACCGTTCTTATGCAGTCGGGCACGAGAGTAGCCCACTACCGAACGGCCGACACGTCCGACATGTAACGTGCAGACGCCGGACGCGCGCTAGTCTGTTCGGCTATGCGGACACTTGCGGACTTGACGCGGCAGCGGGAAGAAATGATCGCGGCCACGGCGTTTGTGGACTTCTGCCGGATGCTGGCCCGCGGTGGGCGCCTCGAGGATCTGCCGGACCGCGAACCCTATCGTCGTCTCAAAGCCGCGGTGGGCACGAGCGACGATGCGGCGCTGCGAAGTTCGTCCGCGGAGTTCATCCGGCTGATCGAACAGGGCACGGTGATCGGGCAGATGGCCGGCGCCTGGCTGCCGGCGCCGCCCTACGTGCCGATCGTCGACGGCGTCGACGCGCCGGCCGGCACGTTCATCGCCAGCGGCCACGCGATCCCCGTCGCCAAGCTGGCGCTCACGACGACCATGACCGAGATCAGCAAGCTCGCCGAGATCATCGCGTTCGATCGGCGGACGCTCGAGAGTCTCGATCCGCGGGCGCGCACGCTGTTCGAGCGGCGGTTCGTCAACCGCCTGCGGACGCTCGAGGATCGCGAATTCCTGAGCGCGACTGCGGCGATCCCCGGGCAGCGGCCCGCTGGGATTCTCGCGGGCGCCGCGAGTATCAGCGGCGGCGCCTCGATCGCCGAGGATGTGTCGAATCTGTTCGCAGCCGTGAGCGGCGGCCATCCGATCGCGCCGTACTACATCTGCTCGGGGCGGACGGCGCAGTATCTGGCCGGCCTCAATCCGCCGCCGCTCCGCGTGTCGAGCACCGGCGCGCCGGTGATCGGCGTCGTGCCGGTCGCGTTGTCGCCCGCGGCGGCGAACACGATCATTCTGATCGATGCGGCGCACCTGGTGGTGGTCGACGAGCTGCTCGAGGTCGCGAGTAGCACCGCGGCCGCCATCGAGATGAGTGACACGCCGATGAACAGCGCGGCGACCGGCGCGGGCGCCCAGCTCGTGAGCGGCTGGCAAACGAACACCGCGTTCGTGCGCGCGGTCCGCTACCTCTGGTGGGCGGTGACGGCCGCCGATGCGGTCGCGTTCACCACGACGACGCTGCCGGCGACCCCGGCGAGGGCCGCATGAGTCCGCAGGTCGACGCGCTGATGCGCGAGATCGCGCCGGTGCTCGAGCGGCTGGTGGCGTCGCACGTGGAGCGCGAAGTCGCGCGGGTCGTCCGCGAGCGCGACGTGTCCCCGCGCGGCCAGGCGGCCCGCCCGGCGCCGGTGCTGAGCTGGCGCGGTGTGTATGTCGACGGCGAAGCGTACGGCCAGGACGCCTTCGTCGTCCGCGGCGATCGCCTGTTCTGCGCGCGTCGGGCGACGACGCAGCCGCCGACGCCCCACGCGTCGGACTGGCAGCTGCTCGCCAATCGCGCGCACTGAATTTCGACGGCAGCGGCTACTCCCCGCGGTCCCGGGCGCGGGGCTCTGGGCGGGCTGTGACGCCCAGGCGCCGTCCGAAACGCCGGACCTTGGGGACTGCGGTCCCCAAGGTCCTCCAGTGTGCGCGAATGGTGAGCCTTCACGATTCGTGAACGTGCCGGCGTAGAATTCTTCCCGGTGTGACCCCACCTGTCACCGCCGAGTCGATGCAGCTGCTCGAGCCGACGCGGAACCGCGGCGGCCGGCCGCGCGTCGCCGAGCCGCGCATCCCGGTCTCCACGCGCGTCACGCCGAACGAATTCGACGCCCTCTGCCGGGCCGCGACGGCGAACAACGTGAGCGTGTCGGAGCTCCTGCGGATCGCCGTCAAACGCCTGCTCCCGCGACCAGCGCCGCGTCAGGACGAGTAAACGGCCGCGCGCGCCGCACTACACTCGCTTCAGCTCTGGCAGCATGAGCTGATACCGATACTCGTTTGTCCGCCGCGTCACCCAGATCGATCTGAGGTTGCCGATCACGTCGGCCAGGTCGTTCAGGATGTTCGGGTACTTGTGCTGTTGCCTCTGAATGAAGCGGTCCCAGTCGGCGCCGGCATTTCGCGCGAAAGTTGGATGGGCCAGATCGATGCGCCGCTGATTGTGCAGCCACTCGAGGTTCCACCATGCCGTGTTGTCGAACACGATCACCGCCGTACCCCGGACCTCGAGCTTCTCGAGCTGCTTCGCGGCCTCATACGCTCGAAAGAAGAGGTAATTCAGGGCTGCGTCGGAATTGCTGCCCTTGCTTCGCGGTTGGTCATTCATCGCTCTCGTGATCATCTCGAAGTCCGCATTCGACATGCCGACCACCTTGACTTCAAAGACGTGTTCTTCCTCACCGATGATCGCCTCGATGTCAGGGCCTTGCTCCGACTGTGGCCGAGTTGCCTCAAGCGCCGTCACCGACCAGCCGTTCTCAACGAGCCACTCGGCGATGTGAAGTTCGACAATCCGGCCGAGGAAGGTCTTTTTGAACCGCTCGTGCCGCTCGGTCGCATCATCGTCATCGTCGTCCATCCAGCGCTCGCGGAGGCCTTCGCGGTACTGCTTCCGCACATCGGGCCGCAGACGGTTCCCGTCGAACAGAAAGCGATGAAGGGCGGACAACACTTGCGGCAGGTAGCCCCCCTGAAGCGCCAGCAGCAGCGCCGATCGATGGGCCGCGCCGTTGTCGACGTCTGCCAGGTGCCAGTCACGGAAGGCTGACCAATCTCCATCAGGCACGCAAAGGTCACGCAAGACCGGGCAGCTCACACGAAGGCGGGCGAAGGCGTCTAGAACCCCGGCCAAGTCCACATCGAGCGCGATCGCCACCTGACAGGCGCACTCCGGGCTGGGTTCCTGACCGAAGCTTCCGCTGCTCATGGTCACCTCTCGCGGCGCGCACCTAGCGCTTGCACGGCGGGTCTGCGAACGGGTGGGCGCCGCTGACGCCACGCGCGAATCGCGAAGCGTACATCAGGGCGAGGCACCCGTCAGCACGTCACTGGTGTGCGCCTGGCGCACGCGGACCCACGAAGCTGACTGAGACGTCGACGGGGACGCATGGGGGGACGAGGGACGAGCCTAACGTCATCCAAGACGCGCTGACGCTCGATCGATCGGGGGGACGACCTCGTCGACGGGTCACACGCGATCGTCGCGCCCAGGACCGCGAGGCGATTTTCTGTTTGCGCTCGAATCGGCGTCAAAAATTCCATCTAACCGTTATCTAACCGACGAGGCTAAAACGGGACAACTGAGACGAACGAGGATGGAAACGGAAACACTGAAATCGCGCGTAAAATCGGACTGAAATCGACCAAGCTGGAATAACGTGGAGTTACCTGGAAACGGGATTATTGGGCTCATAACCCAAAGGTCGCGGGTTCAAATCCCGCCCCCGCAACCAATTTTCACGGGCGTTTTCGCGAAAGCGGGGACGCCCGTTTTGCTTGTACGATGACGCGGTGCTAACACGCAGATCCTAGGCGCAGGCCGCCGGGAGCGTGGGTGGCTCGAGCGACCAAACGTTCGCAGAAGCTGAATGACTCGCGACATCCGCGACGCGTGGCGTCAACTCCGGCGTCGGCCGATCCTGACGCTCGTCGCGGTTCTCACGCTGGCGATCGGCACGGGCGCGAACACGGCGTTTTTCAGCCTGCTGAACGCTCTGCTCCTGCGCCCGCTGCGCGTGCCCGCGGCGAGCCAGCTCGTCTCCGTCACCGAAACCGAACCGAACGGCAGCCAGCACGGGCTCACCCCGCGGATGGTCCAGGCGCTGGCCGAACGGCAGAGCTCGCTGGCAGCGATGTCTGGATATGCCGGAGGCGGACCCGTCCGGATCACCGTCGAGTCAGAGGAGTTCTCCGGAGGATGGGAGATCGGCGGGCCTGGATTCCTCGAGACCCTCGGCCTGCGCCCGGAGATCGGCCGGTTCCTCGAGCCGGCCGACGAGGGACATCCCGTCGTCGTCGTGACCGATCGTTTCTGGCGCCGACGGGTGTCGGGCGATCCCTCCGTGCTGGGCCGGCGCATCAGTCTCGAAGGCACGCCCGTGTCGATCGTTGGCGTCGCGCCCGAGTCGTACGAGGGCCTGGAACTCGAGAACCCCGCCGATATCGTCCTTCTTCCGTCCAGCTACAACATGATTGAAGGCACGCCTTCGGAGCCCGTGCTCTTCTCGGTGCTCGGACGCTTACGCGATGACGCGACGATCGGTGCGGCGCGCGCGAACTTCTCGGCCATCTGGCCGGGCGTGATTGCTGACGCGGTGCCGCCGGACGTCTCCTCGTCTCAGCGAGCCGCCTATCTCACCAGGCGCTTGGACGTCGACTCCGCACGCAACGGTTTCTCGTTTCTGCGGACCCGCTACGCGGGATCGCTGACGCTGCTCGTCGGTCTGACGCTGTGGATGCTCGTCATCGCGGGCGTCAACCTCGCGGGCACATTGCTCGCCGGCGCCGCGGCCCGCGAGGCCGAGTTCCGCGTGCGAGTCGCGCTCGGCGCATCACGAGGCGACCTGGTTCGCCAGTTGCTCGCCGAAGCGGCGCTGCTCACACTGTTGGGCACGCTGGCCGGGCTGCCGTTCGTGACCGCCGCAACACCGCACATGCTCACGCTGTTCTGGCCGACCGACGCCGCACTGCCGATGTCGCTGGCGCCCGACTGGCGAGTCCTGGCACTCTCGGTCGCAACCCTCGCGGCCGTGAGCCTCGCCGCCGGACTGGCTCCCGCCTTGCTGGCCAGCCGCCATGGCGCTGCGGGGGCCAACTCGAACATTCGCACGGTCGTGCGTTCGACGTCGCGATGGGAGCGCGGGCTCCTTGTCGCCGAGATCGCGCTGTCGCTCGTCCTGCTCGCCGGCGCGGGGCTCTTCATCCGAACGCTGGTCAATCTTCGGCAGACGCCGATGGGCTTCGACTTACGCGGCGTCCTGGAGGTGAGTCTGTCGCCGCGTCCCGGCCTGCGCCGGGATCCAAACGACCGCCTCCACGCGCGCGAGCTCGTCGAGAGCCTCACCGCGGTGCCGGGCATTGCCTCCGCCGCCTTCATCAATCACGGATTGATGATGGGCGTCGACAACCAGGACCGCGAGCGCGTGGCGCCGGCGTCCGTGCCGGCGAGCGCCGGCGATCCGAGCGCCATGGTGGAGATGGTCTCGCCGGGATTCTTCACGACGATGTCGATTCCGTTCGAGCGCGGCCACGATTTCACGTGGGATGACACCGCGCGTACGCCGGGCCTGGCAGTCGTGACGGCCACGGAAGCGAGTCGGTTGTTTCCCGGCGAGGACGCCGTCAGCCGCCACATCCGCGTCGGCGCATCCGCGGACGGTCAGGACGTGACGATCGTCGGCGTCGTCGCCGACTCCGCGCTCGAGGATCTGCACGTGCCGCATCCGGCCACGGTGTTTCTCTCGCTCGGCCGAAGGCCCGGCGACCTGACGGCGTCGTTCATGCAGGTGCGTACGTCCGGCGATCCCGACGCGGTGATCGCTGCGATTCGGGCGCGCGTGGCGTCCCTCGGATATCAGACGGTGGAGAGCGTCTATCGCGAGGCGGTCCACGTCAACATCGCCCTCACGCGCGAGTGGCTCGCGGCGATGCTGGGCGCGCTGTTTGCGGCCCTGGCGATGGCCCTCGTGGCGATCGGCAGCTACGGGTTGTTCTCGCATTGGGTCACGCGGCGCACGCGTGAGTTGGGTGTGCGCATGGCGCTCGGCGCGTCGCCCGGAGATCTGCGTCGCTGGATCTTCCGTCAGAGTGCCGGGCTCACCGTCGCGGGAATCCTCGTAGGCCTGCCGGCCGCGTTTGTGGCCGCGCGTCTGCTCAACGCGTCAGACTTCCTTTTCGGACTCACCGCCCACGATCCGCTCGTGTTCGTTGGCGCGACGGGCCTGGTGGTGCTCGCTGCCGTTCTGGCGGTCGCCGGCCCAGCTGCGCGTGCGTTTCGCTTGGATCCGGTTACGGCGTTGAAGTCGGAATAGCGCCGCGCAATCACATCAGCCTTGCCCGATCGCGTACCGGCCGCCACGGCCATAGACGCCGTGCTTGCGCACGGCGAGGACATACGCGATACTCACAACCCCTGCCGCTGGCTGGTTTTCAATCGCTTGGTGGCACACGTCGTTCGGGAAGACGACGAATCCATGAAACCACCAGCAAACGTCAAGACGCCGGCGCAATACATCGCCTCACTCCCCGCCGATCGCGCGAAGACCGTCGCGACGGTGCGCGCACTCGTGAACAAGCACATTCCGCGCGGCTACGATGAGTGCCTCGTCTGGGGCACGATCGGCTGGACGATCCCTCTGTCTCGATATCCAGACACGTACAACAAGCAGCCGATCTGCTACGTCGCGCTCTCGTCGCAGAAGAACTACTGCTCGCTCTACCTGATGGGCGCGTTTTGGAGTGCGAGTCAGCTCGAGCAGGTGAAGGCGGCGTTCAAGGCGGCGGGAAAGAAGCTCGACATGGGGAAGTGTTGCGTTCATTTCGAGTCGCCGGACGATTTGCCGCTCGAAGCGATTGGCAAGCTCATCTCGGCGATTTCGAGCGAGAAGTGGATCGAGATGTACGAACAATCGCGCTTGATGACCAAAGCGGGGCAGGCGCAGAAGGCGAAGCAAGGCGCCCCATCGGCGAGCAAGGTGGCCGCCAAACGCGTCGACTCAAAGCGTCGGCGGTAAACTTTCCCCGCCTGCCTCGCCGATACTCCCTAGAACCGCGACGCTGCTGTCTTCAACAGCGCGATCACCTGATCCTTCTTCTCGCGTGCGTCCAACCCGTCGAGGTGCACCTGCAGGATGCGACCTTTGAGGTAGGCGCTCGCGCAGACGTACACGGGAGAGTCCGCTTTGAAGATGGCGGCGTCACCGACGTCCGTGATCACCGCGTCGGCAGTTCCCGCTGTGACCAGCGCTTGAAGCGCCGGCTTCACAAGATCGGGCGGCGTGCCGGAAAACATCCGCGACGCCTCACCAACAGTGACGTCGAGCGTGTAATGGCCGAGGCGGCTGCCCCAGGTGTATCGACACGCACTGTAGCCGAGCTCGTACGACGTCGCGAGGCCATCGGCGATCTTCGTGTTAGGCGCGAGCGGCTGAATGTCGTCGATCTTCAACAGGGCGCACGGTCCGGAGGCCTGCGCCGCGACCGCGCTCTGGCCGGCTGCAGAGCCCGACAAGACGACGGAAATGACGAGGCCGAGTCGACGAAGCGAACGCGTGACGTTCCTCATGCCCCAATTCTACGCGCGCCACGTCCCTGCGTGCGAGCCCGTGGTGTCATCCGAGGGGTGGTCATCGCCTCCGCGACCCGCACGTTCTTGGCGGCAGCTTTCAAGACGGTCTCCTGCGGACACGAGGTTCCGTTGGGAAGACGACCGAATGTGACGGTCAACGTAACCTCGTGTTCCTTCGGCTTCTCGACGCAGGAGTTCACTTTGTACGTGAGATCGTCTCGACCCGGTGACGGCGTTGAGGTCGGAGTAGCGACGCTACCGCGGGGGACTGAGCGAGGTCGCGATCCCGCTCCGCAGCGCCTCGTCGCCGTTGAGCCAGATCATTTGCGTCGTGCGATTCGACTCCATCAGCGCGATCGCTGCCTGAGCCGCGGCGGGTGGAAGCATCTGCTTCAGATAGGGCACGACGGTCGCGTTGAACTTCCGGCTCTTCTCACCTTCGCTCTCGCCGGCGTGGTTGACGTCGAGGTAGTGATACCCGAGCCCGCGGCGGGCCGCCTTGCCGGTGACGATATCGGTCGCTCCGGAATAGAAGCGCTGCACGCCCGAAGCGAAGATGTGCGTGCACGCGCTCGCGCAGCGATCGACGCGGCCATCGACGTAGGTGTCGAAACCTTTCTTGCGGATGACCTCGCCGATGGCTTGCGCCGCTTCGCCGTTGCCGCCGCCGCTGATGAGCTTGACTGTGCGAATCGCCGGATCGACCTTCGCGATGAAGGCCCCGAACCTGCTGTCATCTTTCGGACAGACGCCGCCGCGGAGGACGATGAACGTGCCGTCGACCGAGAGCGTGATTCCGCCCTGGCCCTGTCCGCAGACCGTCTCGGTGTAGCCCTGGGCGTGGGCAGGGTGCGGCGTCACCGCCAAGAACGCCACCAGCGTGACGAGCGCGACGGCTACCCCCGGCGGCCGTCCGGCCACCATTCTGTTTTTGACCGACGACCGCATCGTCGGAAGTCTAGCGTCGGTCGGCTCGCCGGACAAATGTGCCGAGAATCACGCACACGGTGCAGAGGGCGATCGAGACGATAGCGGCGGGAAGGACGACCGAACGATGGCCGCCCAGAAACGCATCCAGCGTCGCCGACAGCAGCCACATCTGAACGATCAGCACGATCGCGATGAGTGCCAATGCGCCGTCGATCGCCACCAGGGCTGGCCGATTGGGAACTCGCGCCATCACCGCACCGCCATGCCCGTGGCCACGAGCAGACCGCCCCGGCGTTCCAGCACCACGCGCGGCAGTGGACGAGGCGGCGGTCCCGCGATGACCGATCCATCGGCCACGGAGAACGATCCTTTGTGGCATGGACATTCCAGCCGTCTCGATGCCGCGCTGAAGAAGACGGCGCAGGACAGGTGCGTGCACACCTGACTGTACGCAACAAACGTGTCTTCGGCCGTCCTGATCATGATGCACGGATCAGTGGCCGCAGGATAGTTGAACAGCTTCACGCCACCGACCGGAATCTCGTCGATCGCCCCGACGGCGCGCGCGGTGTACGTCGGCGCCCGTTGCATCATGCTCTTCGCGAGAATCCACAGGTTTCCCGCCGTCATGGCGATGCTCGTGAGCGTGAGGAACTTGGCGAACTGCCGTCGCGTGACCAGCCTCTCGTCCTCGGCGTGTACCGAGAATTCGTCGCGCCAGAGCGGCTCGGTCCCATGCGTCGTTTTCTGCGCCATTACTCCGGCTCCCACATGTAGTCGGCGACGTCCACGGACACGGCGTCCACGTCCGGCGGCGTCATCATGAAAACCTTGGTGACGACCTTCTGGTCGCCAAAGTAGAAGACGTTCGTCGGCGTCTCTCTCCGTGTGCGAGCAATGTCCGACGGTGCTGCAAACATCAACGCTTGGCTCGGGCACACGGCGGCGCACATGGGCTTCTTTCCAGCGGACGTTCGGTCGTAGCACATGTCGCATTTCATCATCTGTTCCTCGGCTACTTTCATCTTCGGAATGCCGAAGGGGCAGGCGATGACGCAGTTCGAGCACCCGATACAGCGGGGATCAAGTGCGGACTGCACGATGCCGTCCACGCCCTTCTTGATCGCATCGGCGGGGCAGACCTGCGCGCAGGTCGGATCTTCGCAATGGAAACAGACGTACGCCGCGGTTGCGATCGTTTCCTGCCGGTCGATGAAGTCGAAGTTGATCATCGACTGACCCCGGTGGGTGTCGCACTCAGCGCACGCCTGATAGCACGACTGGCAGCCGATGCAACGAGACGGATCGATGTAGAACTCACGGTCCGCCATTAGCAGGCCTCTTTCGAGGCCCGGCCGTCAGGGGGCGCAGCCTTGCGCAGTTGACACGCCGACACCTTGAACTCCGGGATCTTGCTCCGCGGATCGAGCGTTCGATGCGTCAACTGGTTAGCGCTGCGTCCGCCCGGCCAATGGTAAGGAATGAACACCGTGTCCGGCCGGATGGTCTTGACGATCGACGCCTGCAACGTAATTGCCATCCGACGGGTCGTCACCGTGATCCAGTCCCCGGACACGATGTTCATCGTCGCGGCCAGCCGCGGATGGATCTCGACCATCGGCTCCGGGCACTGCTCGACCAGCGCGCCGATGCGCCGCGTCTGCGTGCCAGACAGGTAGTGACTCACGACACGACCGGTGGTCAGATAGATTGGAAAGGCATCGTCGACGGGATCGCCGCTCGCGCGCCAGGGCGTCGGCAAAAATCGGCACTTGCCGTCCGCGTGCATGGACACGCCGCCTTCAAACAATCGAGGGGTTCCCGGATGGTCGAGCGACGGGCACGGCCAGAAGACGCCCTGTTCCCGGTCGATGCGCTCGTAGGTAATTCCGTAGTAGTCGGCCACTCCGCCGCGCGATGCCTCGCGCAGTTCGTCAAAGATCTCGCGCGGATGCTGATACGGAAAAAACTGGCCCTTGTCGAGATGTCTGGCGAGGTCGCAGATGATCGCACTGTCCAACCGTGCGTTACCTGGAGGCGTGACGGCCTGCTGGATGTGAATCACTCGGCCTTCCGCGCTGCAGACGACGCCCTCTTCCTCTTCCTGCAGGCTGCCGGCAAGGACGACGTCCGCATGCTGTGCCGTCTCGGACATGAAGAAGTCGATGACGGCAAAGAATTCGAGCTTCTCGAGGGCCTCGCGGGTGTACGCCGCCTCCGGCAGTGACACGAGCGGGTTGAAGCAGATCGAGAGCAGTCCTTTGATCTCGCCGCGATGGATGGCTTCCATGATTTCGACGGCAGAGTAGCCGGCCTGTGGAATCTCCTCAGGCGGAATGCCCCATACCTTGGCGACGTGCGCGCGACCTTCCGGATCGCTGATGGACCGCTGGCCCGGCAGTTGATCGCACTTCTGCCCATGCTCGCGCCCGCCCTGGCCGTTGCCTTGTCCGGTGATCATCGCGGGGCCGCACCCTTCGCGCCCCAGATGGCCGGTGGCAAGACACAAATTGATCAGGGCAGAACAGTTCTCGACCCCTTTCGAGTGGTGCTCGAGTCCGCGCGCGTGGAGCGCAATCGCGCGTTCGGCCTTTGCGAACATCCGCGCGGCTGTCTCAATTGCCTCCGGCGGAATGCCGGTTCGTTCCGCGACGCTCCGCAGGTCATACGCCGCAGCGTCGGCCGCGACGACGTCGAACCCCGACGTGTGGGCATCGATGAACGCGCGGTCCTCGAGACCGTCGCGGAGAATGACGTTGAGCATGCCCATCAAGAGCACCAGATCTGTACCTGGCCGCACGGGCAGATAGAGATCCGCGTTTCGCGTGATCGGCGTCATTCTCGGGTCGACGACGATGAGCTTGCCGCCGTTGTCCCGGCACCGCCAGATGTAGCTCGTGGTGATCGGCGCGCATTCGCCGACGTTGGCGCCGACGACGAGCAGGACCTGCGCTTTCGGAATCTCGCTCCACGGAATCGGACTGCGGTCCGCACCGAAGGCCGGCTTGTACGCCGTGCCCGCCGAGACCATGCACAGGCGCCCGTTGTAATCGATGTGCCGCGTGCCGAGCCCGACGCGCGCGAATTTGCCCATCAAATACGCTTTCTCCGTCGTGAGCGACGCCCCGCCGTAGACGGCCACCGCGTCCTTGCCGTGCCGATCCTGGAGTTCCCGCAGCCGGCGCGCCGTGAACGAGATGGCGTCGGTCCACGTAGCTTTCGTGAAACCGCGATCGGTGCGCATCAACGGATCGAGCAGGCGATCGGGGTGGCCGCTCTGCAGATATCGCTTCACGCCTTTTGGGCAGAGCATCCCCTCGTTGAATGGAAACTCTTCCCAGGGCTCAAAGCCGATGACGGTGTTGTCGCGCACCTTCAGTTGGATTCCACACTGCTGACCGCAGAAGCAGCAGTGCGTCTTCACGAGCTTGTCTGGCGCGTGCGCCGATTCGTGCTGCCATCCGCCCGCGGGTGTGAAATTGAGGTGTGGCCCGTAGACGGCCGTCATCTCGCTGGGCGTGCCGGGAACCTTGGCCATGTCAGAGTGCCTTCTTCATTCGCAATTGCGCCGTGGAGATTGTCCGGCGCTTGCACGACGGGCACAGGTCCTGCCACATGCCGCCGGCCGGCATGCGATAGCTGAAGCCCAGCTCCGGCAATACCTGTTTGACATCGTCGAGATGCATTTTCGAAGTGAAGCGCTTACCGCACCGGATGCAGAGCGCGTCCGCGCCGGCGGCGCCAACGCGTTGGTAGAACTTCACACCGAGCTGAGCCGGGCGCTGGAAGATGTGGAAAAATTTACCGAACGGCAGGTACAGCAGCGCGGTGATCACCGTCACGGCGTGCAGGATCGCCAGGAAGCTGTAGAACCGCCCTTCGAGCCACCATTGCGAGGCCGTGAGGGCCAGTCCCGTGACGCAGATTGCGAAGAGCAGCACCAGCGGAAAGAAGTCCATGACAAACGTCTGCGTCGCCTGCACACCCGCGTCCCGGAACCGTCGCCACAACGCCAGCGCGAGGCCGGCGAGCACAAGTACGGCGGCGATGTCGAGGCCGTGAAAGAGCAACTCGGCTGTGATGGAACCCAGGCCGAAACTCATCGCGGGAAAGCCGAACAGATACGTGACGTACGTCATCTGGTCGACCGGTGTCCGGAAATAGATCCAGCCGAAGACCAGAGGAAAGGTGATCGCCATGGACAGCATGCAGCCCCAGAAAAGCAGCTGATGGGTGACCCAACGAATTGTCGAACGCTGCCGGATGAACCGCTGCTCGACGAGTTGGCGACCGGTGAGACCAAGGAGCTGTGGCACGGCTGCAGGACCGGCCTGGCGGAATAGCTGCCATCCTCGACGCCAGTAGACGCGTGTCGGCGGCTTGTCGAGCCATACGTTGTAGTGGTAAAGCACGCCCCAGGTCGCGAAGATGACGGCAAACGTGTAAATCACGAGCGCCGGATCAAAACTCTGCAGCTTCCGCGATCCGACGACGATGAGTGCGATCAGAATCGCCGTGCCGAGGGTGGCCCAGGTGCCAGACCGCAGTCGATCGGCCGTGCGCCGAAGTTCGGGCGGCAAGGTCAGGTCGAGCGCGGTTTGACGGGCGACGAATGTGGTCGCGTTCACGCGATACAGCACGAAGGACACCGCGGCGAGCAGCACGTAGCCGGGCCATACGGTCCCGAGCGAATCGCGGAACACGCCGAGGAGCAGCGGCGGAAAGAACCCCCCGAGTCCGCCCATCGCACCGACCAAACCCGTGACCGTGCCCGCGTCGCCGGGAAAGCACTCGGGCACGAGCTTGAATACCGCGCCATTGCCGAAGCCCAGCAGGGCCGCGCATCCGAGCGCGCCGACCGTGAACGGAATCATCGACGGCCACGCGAGCAGCAGCGCGAACGGAATCACGCCGAGAAACACGCCGTTAAGGACGCGCGCGCCGCCAATGTGGTCAGCCAGCCAGCCGCCGGCCGGCCGGCACAGCGTCGCGAGTAGCACGAATCCCGCGGTGCGAAACCCGGCATCTGCCGCCGTCAATGCGAACTGATCCCTCAGGAGCGTAGGCAGATAGATCGAGAACGCCACAAACCCGCCGAACGTGAGGAAGTAGAACGCCGACAGGATCCAACTCCGCCGATCGCCGGTGACAACGGCGGCCATCGCCCCGGGCGACTTCGGCGCTGGCCGGGTGGGCGCATTGCGAGCGAAGAGGACAAATAGCCCCGCCCATACGACGAGCACGGCCGACATCCAGTGGAATACGCCCTGCCATCCGATCGAAAGCGCCAGGACCGGCCCGAGAAAGACGGCGACGGACTGACCGATGTTGCCCATGCCGAAGACGCCGAGCGCGCTGCCTTGGCGCTTCGCGGGAAACCACGGCGACACAAAGCCCACCCCGACCGCGAACGACGATCCTGCGAGCCCGAGGAAGAGGCTGGTCACAATCAATGCGCGATAGCTCGTGAGCGACGGGACGACAGCTACGGGTACCGCGACGAGGAGCGTGAGCAAGGTGTAGAGTGCCCGCCCGCCGAAACGATCGGTCAACATGCCCATCGGGAGGCGCGCGAGGGATCCCAGGAGCACGGGAACCGACACGAGCAACGCCGTCTTGAAACTACTGAGGTGATAGATCTCACGGAACCGCGGTGCGAAGGCGCTGATAAGGCCCCACGCCGTGAAGCACACCGCGAACGCGACCGTGCCGAGCGCCAGTTGCGTCGATCGAGGACCGGATTCGGACTCGGTCATGGTGTCTGACGCGAGTCTACGCTCCTCGCGAAGCGGCCGACATGATCTTCGTCATACACCCGGCGAACGGTCGCCCAGATCAACTCTGCGCCAGCCGCTCCAGCGCCTCGCGGTCGAGCATCAGAAAGCCGTCCTTTTCCGTCCGCAGGATGTCCTCTTTGCCCCAGCGACTCATGACGCGAATTGCGGTCTCGATCGTCGTCCCGGTGAGATCGGCCAGTTCCTGACGGGAGAGCGGCATGGGAATGAAAAGGCCGTTCCGCTCGGGTCGACCCAACTGATCGGCGAGTTTGACGAACAGGCGTGCGATGCGCGCGTCAATGTGGCCGCCTGTCAGATCCGCCAGTCTCGTCGTCAACTCGACCAGCCGTAGTGACAGGCTGCCGAGCAAGCCACGCACGAGGGACGGGTGTTGCTCGAGCAATTCGAAAAAGACGGCGCGCGGGATCGACAGGCACGTCACCGGTTCGAGGGCGACGGCGGAGGCGGGATATTCCCGCGACTCATAAACGGCGACGGCCCCGATGGGGCCGCCAGGACCGAACATCTCGAGAATCACGTCGCGACCGTCCGGCGCGTGCTTGTACACCTTCACCCGGCCTGTCACGACGACGAGAAAAAAGTCGGGCGGATCGCCTTCGAGAAAGAGATCGGCGCCACGCTCGTAGTCGCAGAGCGAGGCCGCCGCCGCGATCCGCTGACGATCTTCAGGCTTGACGCGGCGGAAGAGCGGAATCGCGCCAAGCGCGTCAACGGTTGGACGGCGCACAGCGCATTGTCGCACGCCGTCGCCAACACGCTCGTCGCCGGATGGGCAGATCAGCCCAGCGCCTGGTCCAACTCAATCGCACGGGGAAATAGCACGTTGTTTTCGAGGTGGACGTGGCGGTGCAGATCCTGCTCGTACCGTGCCAACTCTGCATAGCAGCTCCGATAGGTCGTGCACGCACCGTCGGGGGGAGCGAAGCCGTCGGTGAGCGTTCGCAAGCGCGCGAGCAGATCGCCGGCTTCTTCATGGTCGGCCTCCATCATGCGGATCGGGTTTGCGATAGTGCCGAACGGGCTGATGGGCCGTCGACCGCCGAGACGTTTTGCGGCCGCGAGTTCACCAATGGCGGGGAACACGATGTGCTCTTCCTTCATCATGTGCGTCGACATCTCTTCAGTCATCGCCACAAAAGTGCTCCGCACGTCGGCCAGTTCCGGATGACGGTCGCCGTGGCGCTCGACGAGGCGATCGAGCCACGCGATGATCGTGGGCGAGGTGTTTCGGATGTAGGCATGGTGATGGTCCACGAGATGACGGACCAGCACGTCGAGGTCGCGCCACTCGGGCGGTTCGAGATCGATTGCCGCCGGTTCGCCAAGGACCGCCAGGGCCGCGATGACGTCGCCAACCGGCACTGACTTTGTGCGTGCGGCTTCGGCGAGCGATCGCCGGCCGCCGCAGCAGAAGTCGAGGCCGAATTTCTCGAAGACGATCGCCGCGCGCCCGTCGGCGTGCACGAGATCGCCAAGCGTCTGGCCAGCGAGCGACTCGATCGCAGTCCGGCTTGTCATGCTGTCTCCTTCCGTCGCGATAGCGACGATGGTCCCATGCTAGTCACGTCGGTTGCGGGCGCCTATGATCCTCGTCATACGCGCGGTGCGGCGGCTCCCGTCACACTGGGACGTGGCCATCGCGGTTCAACTTCCGTCAGCACCCTCGGCATCCTCGGCCCGCGTCCTGACCGCGTTCATTCTTTCGGGCCTGTTGTTCATGCTCGTACCCGGTACGTTCCTTGGCGTGCTGAATCTCGTTCAAGTCGCGTCTCGAGAGAGCGTTGGTCTCGTATCTTCGGCCTGGATACAGGCGCACGGGCACGCACAAGTGTTCGGGTGGATCGGCAGCTTCATCCTGGGCATCGGGTTTCATTCGCTGGGACAGGCGCGGATGACATCCAGCTCCCGCGCCGTAATCGGATGGCTGTGCTGGACGATGTGGACCGTCGGCGTGGCGCTGCGCTGGGCCGCGAATATCTACGAGTGGCGATGGCGTCTTCTGGTGCCGGTGTCAGCGATGCTCGAGCTCGCCGCGTTCGTCATCTTCGTGGCGTCGGTGTCGCAGCATCGGGCACCAAGTGGAACGACGAAGCGGCTCGACCTTTGGATTCGATTCGCGATCTACGCGGTCGCGGGCTTCGGTGGCACGCTGCTCATGAATCTGCTCACGACATTATCCGTTGCATGGCGCGGTGAATCGCCGGCCTTGCCGCACGTGGTCGACCAGCAGTTTCTCATTCTCGCCGCCTGGGGATTTCTCGCTCCGTTTGTGTGGGCATTCAGCAGCAAGTGGCTCCCGGTCTTCGTCGGTCTCGCGCCAGTTCGGCCCAGACCGCTCGTGCTGGCGCTCGCGATCAACGGGATCGGCGTCGTCGCGGCGTTGTGCGGGTTCACGGCACCGGCGGCCTGGTCCTTCCTCGCCGCCACCGTGCTCGTCGTCCAAGGGATTCGCATCTTCGAACCGGCGATCGGCCCGGCCAAATGCCGCGGCGTCCATCCCAGCTTTCCGTGTTTTATCCGCCTCGCGTATGGATGGCTGGTCATCGCTGCGCTCCTGGGTGTGTCCGCGACCCGGTGGGACGTGTCGGGCGGCATCTGGGGCGCCTCCCGTCACGCGTTCACGGTGGGGTTCGTGTCGACGATGGTGTTCTCGATCGGGCAACGCGTGTTGCCCGCATTCACCGGACACTCGACCGTGTGGAGTCCGCGTCTGATGTTCGCCGGCTTGCTGTTGCTGACGCTTGGCTGCTCGCTTCGGGTGTCCGCCGAGGTGCTCGCCTATCAGCACTATTCGGGCTGGGCTTGGTCCGTGCTGCCCACGTCAGCCGTCATTGAACTCGCCGCCGTTTCAGCCTTCGCTTTGAATCTACTCGTGACCCTGCTTGATGGTGCGAGCCAGCCCCGTCTCGTCGGCGTGGCGACGCTGAGCTAGACCGTCTTGCTAGTCCATGCTGCGGCGCAGCTGGTAGAGGACCTGGTCTGCCGAATCCACGCGCACCAGACCGAGTCGCGGGTGTTCGATGTCGATGATGACGTAAAGCGCGGCGGACACAATCGCCGCGAGGCCAATCGCATGAAGCCACGCGCGAGTGGTGCCGCCGGCCGAGTTATAGCCGGCGAGGAGCGCGGCCATGAGCGCGGAAGCGAAGAGCATGCCGTAGACAATGACGGGCGGATGCATCGTTGCCGACACGGTCCGGACGGTCGTGATGGCAATCATGTCGTTGATGCTCGAAAGCAGCAGGTTGCCCGTCGGGGGCGGGATCGTGTCGCGAGTGGCCCTCACCGCCTGCTTCCAGATTGTCTGCTGCAAGGCGCGCGAGTGCTCGAGCTCGACGTTTGCGGCGGCGAGGTCGGGCAGCTTCTGGTAAACGGCCAGCCGCGAGTCCAGATAGTCGCGGAAGTACCCTCGCATCGGCGGCTGTTCAGCTTCAGGCAGCAAGTCGACGCGCAGCCAGGCCGCTTCCGTGCGGTTGGCTTCTTCCGTGATGAGCTGCCGGCGGACGTCGAAACGCGAGACGGCTCCCGAGAACGTGAACGCGATCAGCAGGCCCAGCAACCCGAACGTCGCGCTCTCGACCGGGCTGAGGCCGAGACGCGAGCCTTCCAGGTCCCTGGCTCGTCGCCGCACTCCAAGACGCCGGCCCAACTCGTGCGACAACATCATTCCGACGAAAAGGCAAAGACAGACGAACGGTCCCCACGTTGCCAGAAAGCCCGCCTCCACGGTCACAACGGTCTCTCACCAGAATTCGGCCGCCGGTTCCGCGGCCATACACGAACGTAGACATGGGCGACCACTGGTGCGAGTACCACGCCGGCGATGACGAACAGCGCCAGGCGGAACAAGAGCACATCGATCAAGTGGCGCATATCGTCGGTGAAGGTGGCCCGCTCGGCACGCAGGGTAGTTACGGCGCCGACGAGATCGTGCTGCACATCTCCAATCGTTTCTCGACGTTCGCCAGTCGCCCATTGGAGGGTAGCGAGGCGCTGCGCCTCCACCTCGTGCAACGCCTGGCTGCGTTCCAGCGCAATGTCACGGGCCATCTCGCTGATTGCCTGCTCCCGCTCGGCGGTGATCGCGGCCATGATGAGCTCTCGCTGCCGATTCATTTCGTCCAGCACCGCCTTGCGCTCTTCGCGAACGAGCGCCGGCACGGTCTCGGCGGTCGAGGCAAGGCGGTCGACCGCCATCGCGCTCGAGTGAAGATCTCCCTGCGCAGACGCCAGAGTGTCTGCCGGGAGCACGTCGGCGCGCAGCAGGTCGATCTCGCCTCGCACCTGTTTTGGCAAATCGGCCAGGTAGATCCGAGCTTGCTGAGCGAGGCTCTGGAGGAGCTGTTCCATCGTACCGACTGACTGAAAGACGTCGCCGCGCTCCTGGGCCTGTTCGGCGAAACGCGCGACAGGCGATTCCCGAACGAACGTCAAGTCTGGAAGCGGGTGCGTCGCGACCCACGGCGTGACGATGTCGCGCTCGAGCTCGTTGCGTGCTTCAGGAGAGACGGCGATCGAATTGGCGATCTCCTGCATTTGAGCGAGGAGACGTTGCGAGACCGCGACCGCTTCCGGTTGGAACTGACCGAACGCCGTCGCGCCGGCCCCCGTGGTGAGGAGCTGATCCATCTGGCGGGCCAGCGTCCAGGCGTCGACGAGCCCGCTGAGTGGGCCCGCACGGAAGCAGGCCTTGCGCATTTCCGGGACGGCGCGGAGCCGCCAGAGCAGGGCATTTCGCCGGACGGCGGCGTCGGTCGACCGCTGTTCGATCGATCCGGCTGCAAGATCGACATCCGCGGCAAACGTGATCGAGTACTCCTGGAGATGAATCCGGAGCGTGTCTACGCGGTAGTCGTCGCGAATCTGCGGCCAGGCCGCCACATTGGCGCGCGGCGGCGTCTTGCCGAGGTCGCCGCAGCCCGCAAGGGCCGAAAGGACGAGACACGCAGCCAGCCGTACCAGCAGAATCCGAGCCGCTACGAGATGTCGGAGGCGCGGAGGTGCGCAGACGACGATCCCCGCGGATTTCTCGCAAGAATCGGTCATGGCGACAAATCCCCCGGGGAATAAAGCAGATTCTGTGCCGTGCCTGCCGCGCCGCGAGGAAGAAAGTGCGGCACGACCGGAACAAGAGCGATCAGGACCCGGCGCGTCTGATGCCGAGCTTTGCCATCCGGCTCTCGAGCGTCGTCGGCTTCATGCCGAGACGTTCGGCGGCGCCTCCGGCACCGCGGATCCGCCAGCCGACCGAGTCGAGCACGCCCCGGATGTGATCGGCCTCGACCTCGGTCAGACGCCCGCTTGTCACCTTCGGCTGGGCGCCGATGCTCGTCCGGGGGGGCTGAACGATGAGCTGCGGTCCGGTGGCCACGATCACCGCCCGCTCGATCACGTTGCGCAGCTCGCGCACGTTGCCCGGCCAGGCGTACTGCTGCAATGCCGCCAGGCTCTCCTTGGAGATCGAATCGATGCGCTTGCCGAAGGCCTTCGAAAACTCGTTGATAAAGGTCCACACGAACACGGGAATATCTTCCCGGCGATCTCGCAGGGGCGGAATCGTGACCGGATAGACGTTGAGACGGTAGAACAGATCCTCTCGGAATGTGCGTTCCTGGACGGCCTTCTCGAGGTCGCGATTCGTTGCGGCGATGATGCGCACGTCCACTTTGATCGGCTGAGTGCTGCCGAGCCGCTCGATGACCTTGTCCTGGAGGACCCGGAGCAGCTTGACTTGCGACTCGAGCGGGAGTTCTCCGATTTCGTCCAGGAACACGGTCGAGCCATCGGCCGCTTCGAACCGGCCGACTTGTCGCGAGAGTGCGCCCGTGTAGGCGCCGCGTTCCCGGCCGAACAGCTCGCTTTCCACGAGCGCGCTGGGAATTGAACCGCAATTGACACGCACCATCGGGCGCTTGTGCCGGGGACTCATGTCGTGAATGGCCTGCGCGAAGACTTCCTTGCCGCTGCCCGTCTCGCCGAGCAGGAGGACGGTCGCGCTCGTGGTCGCCACCGGCTCAATCTGCGCCACCGCGTTGCGCGCGGCTGCGCTCTCGGCGACCAGCAGGCGGGGCGCGCGCAGACTTTGGACTTCGCTTCTAAGCACCGTGTTCTCAATGGCGAGCTGATCGCGGAGCTTCTGGACCTCCGCCACCGCCTCGACTAGGTCCGCATGATCCTGCCGGCGTGCCAGCGCCTGCTCGAAGACCACGGCCACGAGTCGGAAGCGCTCGATGAGCTCCGCCGGCCACGATCGCTCCGCGCGGAGCGCGCCGAACGAAAGCGCACCCGCCGACTCGCGGTTCGTCCTCACAGGCACGGTGACGCTGGACTTCGTCTTGAACTTCGCGAGGTTCTGCCGATCAACCGACCCGGCGATCTCTTCGAGACGCTCGAACGCGATCGTTTCTCCCGCGCGCAGCCTTGGTATCAATTGGGGGAGTAAGTCGTCGCTGGCCAGTTTCTGGGGAACCGGGGGAAACCCGGGCCGGGTCCAGCTGTGTGTACACGTCGCACCGCCCGCTGGCGAAAACAACCACAGTGCGGCGCGGTCGAGATCGAGGGCTTCCACGATCTGACGCTGACAATCGATGATCGCCTCGTCGACCTCCGAGGGTTGGAGGTTCACGAATCGAGTCGCCAGGTTCGCAAGGAGCCGCTCGAAGGCGAACCGTTGTGCGAACTGGTCGTTTATGTGGCCGTGCGGTTCGCGGCGTTTGGTGATGTCGACGATCGACGCCACCGTGACGCGGCTGCCGTCGTGCTCCGCAACCGCCGTGCCGATTTGGATTGGCACGCGCGACCCGTCCTTCCGTCGGCCGCTCAGATCGCGCGCGGCGCCCACCGCTCGGAAGTCCGAGCGACGCCAGAATTCAGTGCACCGCGGCCCACGGGCCAACGGGTGGGTTTCCGGGAGGAGCACGTCGACAGTCTGACCGATGAGTTCGTGCGCGGCGTAGCCGAAGATAGCCTCGGCTTGCTCATTCGCGAAGACGATTCCGCCCGCTTCGTCGCATACGACAATGCCGCTCGGCCAGCCATCCCCAGGCAGTCGAAAAACGGTAGCGGTGGGATGAGGCATGACTCAGCATGATAGTCCGCAGATCAAGCCATTCTCCGAGATTTCGGAGCCTGTGCACCAAGAGTATGGGCGTTATGATCTAACGATCAATGCTCGTCACGGCATCAGTTCAGCAACTCTCCACGTCCTCGCCGCGCGCCACCGCCAGCACGCGCTCCACCACTCGGTCGATAGCTACCGCTTCGAGACGTCGAGCCGCTGCGCACGCTGCCGAGATCCTGCGTGCGCTGCGTGCCGCTTGTGCGGGCGGCCGAGTCACGATTGAGTTGGTTGATCGTCGAGGAGTTGCCAGTGCTCGGGGATTGCACACCCGTGCGACCGGTGGTCGTCGTGCCCGCCGTCCCTGATCGGCCGCTCGCCGTCGTGCCCGCGGTCCCGGTTTGCCGATTCGTCGGACTCGGAGTGTTCACATTGTTCCAGCCGCCGTTGTCGTACTTCTGCCAGCCGTCACCCTGCTGCCGATAGACATTGCCGTCGCGGCCAGCGTAGACATCGCCGCCGCCGGTCTGGCCCACGAATCCGCCGCCCGGTCCAGGTGTGTTGCGGCTGACGGACGTGCCGCCTCCGCTGCCCTGAGTCACGCGTGTCGTGTTGCCCGTGCGATTGTTCGTGACCCGCGAGGTCTGCGCCCACTGATCACCGCGCTGAACGGAGGTCGAGCCCCAGCTGCCGTAGACGTTGGATCCCTGCCGGGTCTGCGCATAGCCGCCTGTGCGCGGATTGTAGGCCTCGGCCACCCCGCGTGAGCCGTACGGCCCGTATGCTACAGCGCCTCGCGAGTAAGTGCCGGTCGAGGGGTTGTATCGCGCGGCGTACCCGGCGCCGCCGTACGGACCGTACGCCGCGTAGCCGCGCCCGTACGCGCCGTTCCACGGGTTGTACCAAGCGCCGTACCCGTAGGTCGGATAGTAGGGACGATAGATGCCGCCGTAGTAGTACGGCGGATAGTAATAGCCGGTGCCCCACACAGCGCAGCCCCACGCGATCATTACGCCGGTGTAGGCCGCGGCGGCCGCGAACGTCACCCACTCGTCGTTGTCGTCCTCAACGGTGACGTAGGTCACGTTATACGACGGCGAGCTGACCGGAATCGTGTAGATCTCTTTCGGAACGGTGCCGGTGACTTCCCACGGGCCGTCCGGGGCCTTCGCCATGAACCACACGCCTTGGAAACACATGTAGTACAAGTCGCCGACTTTGATGATGTCTTTGTCGGTGTTGACGGCGCGCGACACGGTGGTCTTTTCAATCGGCTCGAACTTGGGCGTGCCCCCGTCGTACGTCACATCGGGAGCCTTGAGCGTCTTCTTTTCGACCCGCGCGGTCTGCGGAATGCTCGCGAGCAACACCGCTTCGGCAGCCTTTGGCGATCCCGGCACGGCCGCGAGCACGCGCGAGCGCTCGTGCTCGAGCGGGATCTTCTTGAAGTCGTCGGGAAGGGTCAGTGAGGCGAACGTCCACGGTCCTGTGAAGTCCGGAGCCGAAAACCACCGGCCCGCGACGACGTAGTAGACCAGGCCGGTCTTGCCCGCGCGAAAGATGTCGTTGTCAGTATTGCTCACCCAGAGAAGGGAAGTGCCCGTGACCGGCTGGTAGGCCGGTTCGCCCTTCAACAGAATCAGTTCCGCCGGCGTCGTCGACACGAATACGGTCGGCGCGTTGGAGGCAGACACTTTCTTGCCGGGAACCGCCAACCGGGTGTCCTTCCAGTTGTCATCGGCCGGCAGCTTCTTGAAGCTGTCCGGCAACGTCTCGACCGGAGTCCACGGGCCCTTGAAGTCGGCGGCCTTGAGCCAGTTCTGGTCGTTGCGAAGGTAGTACGTGCTCGTCGGCGTGTGCTGGAAGAGGTCCCAGTTCGTATTGACCGCGAACTTCAGATCGGTGCCCTTGACCTCGCCCCAGATCACGTCGCCGTCGAGGTTTACGAGGACGGCCGGTCTCTTGCTGAAGAAAATGACCGGCGGATCCGCCTTGATGCCTTCGACATTCTTCGGAATGATGCTGCTCGTGTCCACCATCTCGAGGACGCGATCGAGCGCGATTACCCGGTCCTGCTCGGGGAACCCGTCGGTGATCTCCTTGACGATTTCCTGCGTCTGCTCGCGTGGAAGCGTCGCGAAATTCGCCTCGGTGATCTTGAACGACGCAAAGTTCACCAGCCGCTCGCTCAACGACACCTTCGTGTCGGCCTCGACCTTCACCGTACCCAGGTTCGGTTTCTGCGACGACGACTGGCCCTTCGGCGTGTGGGAAACAGCCGCGTAGGCGACCATCTTCTTTTGATCGTCCCAGGAGGCGACCTGCGGCTGGTAGACGAGGAAGGACGCGCCGCTGTCGGTCGTGTACCGACCGGGGCCAGACGCCGTCCGGAGCTGCGGCGGGCGCGGCGGGTTTAGGGGGCGTCGCGGCTGGCTTGGCGGGGGGCGTGGTCTTGGGCGGTGTCGTCTGCGTGGGCGGCGTCGTCTGCGCTGTGGTCTGGCTGGCCTGTGACGGCGTGCCACTCCACGCCGCGAGCGCGGGAGCTATCGGCGCGTGGACGAGGCAGAATGCGGTCGCGAGGGCGACGAACGCGCGCCCCCGCTGCTGACGATCGATGCTGGTCATTTCCTGTCTCTCCTGAACAGCTCTTCGGCGTAATCCAGACCACGGACGACGCCAGCCAGATGGAACTGCACGCTCGGCCGTTGGCTGGCAGCCTCGATCAATTCTGCCACCTTCGCGAAACGTGCGGTCCGCAGTTGGTGCTGGAGATCTTCCTCGGTCTGCCATTCCTCGCGGTAGATGAGCTGCGCCAACTCTCCGAGCTCGGTCGACACCGAGCAGTTGACGTAGCCTCGCTCGGTTTGGGCCGCAACCATGAGCGCGTGCAGGGCCTCGGTGATCGGCCGCGCCTCTGCAGGCGTGATTCGCCATTGTACCGTGACGAAAATCGAAGGCGAGCTGGTCCCAGTCGAAGTCGTTGGCATCGACGTCCGATCGGGTACTGCGACAGCACGTCTCGTGCCATTGTCGGCTCATATGGGTCGACTGCGGGAATCCCAAGACAGCTAAGAGGATCCGCACGATTCCGATGCTTCACGTCAACGGCAGGGTCGGTAATCGGCGCAGGTTCTCCGACGGGTCGGGGGCGCGGCACGGGATTTCGGGGACGTTTCCTGGCATCGTATTTCCGAGCTAATCGAAATTCGCGCAAACCCGTGTCCCACAAGGAAATGGGCCGAGTGCCCGCCGGTCTCCCCCTTGGCACGAGGACTGCTCATCACAGGTCCGGTAGTGCCAGCGTTTTGGTCCGTCAAGGAGACCGACGAATGAGGAATGCTCGCGGAGTGATTGGTGGGGCGGCGGTTTGGGGAGTGTTGGCGGTGGTGTGGGCGCCGGGATTCGCCAGTGCGCAGACGACGCCTGACATGCCGTTAGGCTTGCCTGCGCCGTCGGTCACCTGGGCCCCCCAGGCCCCTCCCGTGCAGATGCCCGCCGCGGTCACCGCCTCGGCGGACGACCAGACGGTGCCCGCGCAAACCCCGGCCGAACAGAACCGCATCACGTGCACGTCGCAACCGGGCGGGCGCCAGCATTGCCCGGCAGACACCTCGAAAGGGGTGGCGCTTCTGAGCTCGACCGGCGCGGCACCGTGCCTGCTTGGTAAGACGTGGGGCTACGACGACACGGGCGTCTGGGTCTCGGATGGCTGCAGCGCCGAGTTCTTCGCGGGTTTGGTGGCGGGCGCGCCGACCAAGGCCAAGTCGCCCGAGTACGTTCCGAACGCCGGTTTTCTGTTGTATTCGGGCGAGAAGGGCGAGATCTATTTCCGCCTCTTCAGCTATGCGCGCTACTTGAACCAGCGCAATCTCGACCCGACCTACGTCGACTACTTCGGCAACACCAAGACTGTGCAGCTGCGGCAGGACATGCAGCTCTTGAAATTTTTCGCGCCTTTTGCGGGCTGGTATCTGACACCAAAGTTCCGTTACTACTTGTACGTCTGGTCGGCGAACACGGCGCAGGGCGATCCGGCGCAGGTCGTCGGCGCCGGTAATCTGAGCTACACCTTTAACAGAGTCGTGACGTTCGGGGCCGGGATTACGTCGCTGCCGTCGGTGCGCAGCACCGAGGGCCAGTTCCCGTACTGGCTCGGAGTCGACAATCGGCTGATCTCCGACGAGTTCTTCCGAGGCTCGTACACGACGGGCTTCTGGCTCAAGGGCGAGCTGCCCGCCAGGACCAAGTACATGGCGATGTTCGCCAACAACCTGAGCACGCTTGGCGTCAGCGCGTCGCAGCTCGACAACAAGTTCGACACGCAGTCCTATATGCTGCAGTGGCTGCCCACGACCGGCGAGTTCGGACTCTATGGGACATACGGCGACTACGACTTTCACGAGAAAGTCGCGACCCGTGTCGGCGTCCACTTCACCCACAGTCTCGAGGACAAGCAGAGCCAGCCGGGCACGGACGCGATCGAGAACACCCAGATTCGACTCACCGACGGGAGCACCATCTTCACGCCGAACCTCTTTGGCCCGGGCATCACCGTCAACGAGGTCGACTACAAGATGATGAGCCTCGACGGGGGCGTCAAGTACAAGGGGCTGTCGCTCGAAGGCGAGTACTACCGGCGCTGGCTGAACGACTTCACCGGCAGCAACACGGCGGGCATCGCTGACATCACCGACAACGGCTATCAGCTGCAATCGTCCGGCATGGTGGTACCCAAGATCCTCCAGCTGTACCTCAGCGGCGCCCAGATCTTCGGAATCTACGGCGACGCGTCCGAGGTGCGGTTCGGCGGGAACTGGTATTTCATGAAGGAGCGGGGACTGCGCGTCAATGGCGAGTTCATCCACGTGAACAAGAGTCCCGTGGGCTACACTGCTTATCCCTTGCCGGTCGGAGCCAACGGGAACGTGTTTCACCTCAATCTGGAGATGAACTTCTGATGACTCCTCAGCGGCTGCTGCGCGGAGGCTCGCTGCTGATTGCAGCGCTGACGATCGCCGTTGCCGGCTGGAATCTGTTGCCGCTGGTGGCGCGCGCGGCGTCCCCGCAAGCCAGCGCGCAGGCGAATGGTAATCAGTTCAACGATTCGCACTTCCACCTGACGAACTACGTCCAGCAGGGCATCGATGTCCACGACTTCCTGAAGATCATGGGCACGCGTGTCGGCCGCTCGACGCTTTTCGGCATTCCGCTGCAGCAGCAGTGGTCGTACGCGAACTCCGGCGACTTCGCACCAACGTACTACCTGCAGAGCGATGCGCCGCTCTATTACTACTCGTTCACCGACGCGTGGATCGCGAGCCAGTACAAGTCGCTGACGAAGGACGAGCAGGCGCGCTTCGATCCCATGATTACCGGGTTCAATCCGGCGGACATGTACGCGGCCGATCACATCCGGCGCGTGCTGCAGACGTTCCCCGGCGTGTTTTCCGGCATCGGCGAGTTTAGTATTCACAAGGAATTCGTCTCGGCCAAGGTCTCGGGCGAGACCGCGAGCCTCACCAACCCGGCGCTCGATCGCATCCTCGACTTCGCGGCCCAGGTCGGCCTCGTCGTCATTCTCCACAGCGACATCGACATGCCGTTTGCGAAGCAGGACGCCGAGCCGGTGTACCTGACGCAGATGAAGGCGCTGCTGAAGCGCCACCCGAAGACGTCGATTATCTGGGCGCACATGGGTCTGGGGCGCGTGGTCCATCCC
This sequence comes from uncultured Acidobacteriota bacterium, assembly GCA_963704575.1. Lineage (GTDB taxonomy): Bacteria > Acidobacteriota > Vicinamibacteria > Vicinamibacterales > SCN-69-37 > DATEGZ01. The sequence goes on from OY969918.1 coordinate 1,017,034, forward strand.
GTGCAGGTGTCGGCCGAAGCGGCGGAGCGGGATCCGGGGCAAATTGGGATTGTCGAATCGATCATCACCGACCCCGCGTTCAACCATGTGAACTTCGACATCTCATGGGACGAGGTGGCGAAGTACGCCGTGAGGACACCCGCGACGATTGCGGCGAGCGCGGCGATGCTCAATGCGCACGCCGATCGCTTCCTCTTCGGCACCGACACCGTGGCGCCCGCCGGTCCGGCGCCGTACTTCGCTGTCTTCGACATGTGGGCGCCGGTCTTCGCGAAGCTGACGCCCGAAACCAGCCTCAAGATCCGCAAGACCAACTACGAACGATTGTTTGACGAAGGGCGCAGGCGCGTCCGCGAGTGGGAACGACTGAACGTGAAGTGAGCAAGATCTGACCAACCAAGGAGCAGGGGACATGTACGTGAATCGAACGATGCTCGGCCTGGCGATGCGACGAGGGGCAGTGGCCCTCGTGATGCTCGCCGGTGTTACGACGACGGCGTGGGCGCAGCGAGCCGATACCTCCGCGCCCGTGCCGGCGGTGCTCTCACCGGCAGTGTTGCCGGCGCTTTCGCGCACCACACCGCCCGCCCCAGCGGCGTCCACCACCCCGGATCCAGCGACTCCGGCACCAGCATCAGCGCCGTCGGACATGCCGACGACCCGCGCGGCGTGGGAAGGTCTCGAGTTCCTGCAAACGCCGGCCGACAAGGGCACACTCGAGATCTACGGTTTCGGGCAGGCCGACGCCATCGCTGATTTCAAGCAGAACAATCCCGATTGGTATGACGTCAACCGCCCGACCAAGCTGCCCTCGTTCGCCAACCAGTACGGCCAGGATGGGCACTTTTATTTGAGCCCGCGCCAGAGCCGGTTCGGCGTCAAGGGTGACCTGCCGACATCGGACGGCAACGTCAAAGCGCAGTTCGAGTTCGACATGTTTGGCGTCGGCGCGGATGCCGGCCAGACGACGATCCGCCTGCGACACGCCTTCGGCGAGTGGAAGGGCGTCGGGGCCGGGCAGACGAACAGCCAGTTCATGGACGTCGACGTGTTCCCCAATATCGTCGATTACTGGGGCCCGAACGGCATGCTGTTCTTCCGCAACACGCAGGTGTATTACCGCATCAAGGATGACGACAAGTTCCGTGCGACCGTCGCGATCGAAGCGCCAGGCGCGAGCGGTGACGCGGGCATCTACTCGGACCGCATCGAGCTGCAGCACGTCCAGCCCCGCTTCCCGCTGCCGGATTTCACCGGCAACATCCGAATGAAGGGCAAGGCGGGGTACCTCCAGTTCGGCGGGATCGTCCGCAAGATCAGCTACGACGATACGATCCCGAACGACGCGACCGACCTGAGCGGCAGCGTTACCGGCTGGGGCGTGAGCATCAGCTCGAACCTGAATTTGGGCAAGGCCGACATCCTTCGGATGCAGTACGTCTACGGCCATGGCATTCAAAACTACTTCAACGACGCGCCGGTGGACGTCGCCATCAAGAGCAATCCCGGCAACGCGGTGACTCCGGTCGTTGGCGAGGCGCTGCCCGTCACCGGTCTCGTGCTGTTCCTCGATCACAGCTGGAACGACAAGGTCACGAGCTCGTTCGGCTATTCGCTCGTGAACATCACCAATAGCGACCTCGAGACGCCGAGTGCCTACCACCGCGGCCAGTACATCGTAGGCAACGTGCTGACCACGCCGGTGAGGAACGTGATGATGGGCGCGGAGTTCCAGTGGGCGCACCGCGAGAACAACTCGGACGGCTTCAAGGTCGACGACGTCCGTCTGCAGTTCACGTTCAAGTACAGCTTTAACTACAAGCTCGGAGGCTAAGGTCATGAAGAAGCACACAACGATAAGTCGTCGGGTGTGGATGTTCGGGATTGCCGCCGTGGCGGCGCTCTCGGTGTTCACGGCGTCCGCTCGGCAGGCGGCCCCTGATCCGCAAGCCGCGGTAACGGCCGCGTTCAACAAGTACAAGGCCGTGAAGGAAGGGAAGAACGCCGACTACATTCCGGCGCTGGCGAAAGTCAGTCCCGATCTGTTCGGCCTCGTGCTCTACACCGCCGACGGCAAGGTCTACACGGCCGGCGACGTGACGACGGAAGTGTCGATCCAGTCGATCTCGAAGGTCTTCACGATGGCGCAGGTCATCAACGAGCAGGGACCGGACTCGGTCGAGAAGCGGATCGGCGTGGACGCCACCGGCATGCGCTTCAACTCGATCATCGCCGTGGAGGTCGCGCAGAAAGCGCTCGGCGGGCCCGAGCTCAATCCGCTCGTCAATCCCGGCGCGATCACGACGACCAGCATGGTGACGGGTGCGACGTCCGACGCGGTGTGGGCCAAGATCATCGGCATCCACAACGACTTCGCGGGGCGCCAGCTGAAAGTGCTGCAGGACGTCTACAAGTCCGAGTCGGACAGCAACCAGCGCAACCAGGCGATCGGCATGCTGATGTACGCCTACGAGTTCATCAAGGCGAACCCGCAGCAGGCGACGGATCTCTACACGCGGCAGTGCTCGATCGGCGTCAACGCGAAAGACCTGGCAACCATGGCGGCGACCCTGGCGTTCGGCGGCAAGAACCCCGTCACCGGTAAGCAGGCGATTGATCCGAAGAACGTGCCATACGTGCTCGCGGTCATGGCGACCGCCGGGCTCTACGACGATTCGGGCAAGTGGCTGTATCACACGGGCCTGCCGGCGAAGAGCGGGGTTGGCGGCGGCATCATCGCCGTCTCACCAGGCAAGTTCGGCATCGCCGTTGTCTCGCCGCCGCTCGACGATGCGGGCAACAGCATCCGCGCGCAGAGGGCGATCACCGACATCTCGAACGCGCTCGGCGGCAATCCCCTCGCGTCCAAGCCGCGGTAGCGCGGTGGCAATCGATCAGGCCGGGTCGGCTTCGTCTCGGGGCCGACCTGGCTTCTCGATCGACAGGGAAAGACACCCCGCGCTGGATCCGATCGATCGCGTGTCAGAGATCCTGTTCGGCCTGATCATGGCGGTCACCGTCGTCGGTTCTCTGTCGATCGCGTCCGCCGGCCGGCAGGAGGTGCGAACCGTACTTGCCGGCGCGCTTGGCTGCAACCTTGCCTGGGGACTGGTGGACGCGTTCATGTACCTCGTGCGGGCGCTGACCGAGCGCACCCGCAACGCGGTGTTGGCGAAACGGATTGCAGGCGCGGACGCAGAGACTGCGCGATGCCTGATTGCCGCGTCGCTCCCGGATCATCTCGCGTCACTGACCGGACTCGAGGAACTGGAGGCAATGCGACGGCGGTTGATGGACGTACCTGCGGCCGCGACCACCCGGCTGATGGCCGCCGACTATCTGGTCGCCGCGCGGATTTTTTTCCTGGTCGTCGTCGCGACGCTCCCGGTCGTCGTGCCGTTCGTGCTGGCGAGGGACCTGCGGTCGGCGATGCGTGTGTCACAGGCGCTGACGCTCGTGATGCTCTTCATCGGCGGGTTCGTCCTCGGACGGCACGCCGGATATAACCGGCCCGTGCGCACCGGCCTCTCGATGGCGGTCCTCGGCGTCGTGCTCATCAGCGCGGTGAACGCACTCGGCGGGTAGCAGAAAGGGCGGTGGGATTCCGGTGCCTCTGACGATGACGGCCGAAGGTGATGGCGTGTATCGCCTCGACGCGACCGGCCTGCTCGCGAAGTCGGAGTTCGACAACGGGCAGGCGATGCTCACACGGGAAATTGACCGGATCGGCGCCGTCAGGCTGCTCGTCGTGCTCGATCGGTTCGAGGGCTGGGACCAGCGAGACAACTGGAGCGACCTGACGTTCTATGCAACACACGGCGACAGGATCGCGCGCATTGCGATCGTGGGCGACGAGCGCTGGCGTGCTGAGATGCTGATGTTTGCCGTCGCCGACTTACGTAAAGCGCCGGTGGAGTACTTCGGGGAGCGCGCGATCGCGGACGCACGCGCCTGGCTAGGCAAGTAGACCTGCGACCGCGCAGCAAGGCGGAACGTTGTGGCAGACACCGACAAGAAACTCAAGCAGAAGGACTACGATAAGAAACTGACCAAGCTACATGGCGAGCTGGTCAGGCTGCAGCAGTGGGTCGTGCACAAGGGCCTCAAGATCTGCATCGTGTTCGAGGGCCGCGACGGCGCCGGCAAGGGTGGCGCGATCAAGGCGATCACCGAGCGGGTGAGCCCCAGAGTCTTCCGCGTCATCGCCCTGCCCGCGCCGAGCGACCGCCAGAAGAGCCAGATGTACATTCAGCGCTATCTCCCGCACCTTCCGGCGGCCGGCGAAATCGTCATCTGGGATCGCAGTTGGTACAACCGCGCCGGCGTCGAGCGCGTGATGGGCTTTTGCAGCGAGGAGCAGGCCAAGAGGTTCCTCCAGATCACGCCCAATGCCGAGAAGCTCATGGTGGAATCCGGGATCATCCTTCTCAAGTACTGGCTGGAAGTGAGCCCCGACGAGCAGACTCGGCGGCTCGAGGGGCGGGCCCAGGATCCTCGAAAGATCTGGAAGCTCTCGCCGATGGACTTGAAATCGTATACCCGGTGGGATGACTACACGTGGGCGCGGGACGAGATGTTCAAGGCTACCGACACGAAGCACGCCCCGTGGTTCGCGGTGAACTCCGACGACAAGAAACGCGCGCGACTGAATCTCATCACGCATCTGCTGAAGCAGATCCCGTACAAGACGGCATCGCGCGACAAGGTGAAACTGCCGAAGAGAAAGGTGCACAGCGGCGGAAAATCAAGACCCGGGTCAAGTTCGTACCCGAGGAGTACCTGAGCCGCACGGAGCAGAAACTCGCAGGCCTTGCGACACGCGACGTGCTGAATGCCCAGGCGGAAAGGTGACGCACTCAGGTTCCAGATGACGGCGATCCGCACGAACAGGTGGACGAGGATGGCGCTGCTGGCCGTGGCCTGGACGGGCCCGGCTGCCGGCGCGGTCTTCGCCGCGCCCCTCGGTGAGGCGGAACACGGCCTCTCGCAGAGTGCCGTGGAGATCGCTCGCCCGTTCGGCCTGCCGATCACCAATTCCATGGTCATGACGTGGATCGTGGCGCTCGGCCTGATTGTTTTCGTTCGGTTGGCCACCAGGGACATGAAGAGCGTTCCGGCGGGGGCGCAGAATTTTGCGGAGTGGCTCGTCGAGAGTCTCTACAACTTTCTCGCGGACATCATCGGCCCGCACCTGGTTGACCGGACGTTCTGGCTGTTTGCGAGCATCTTCATCTTCATTCTTGCGGCCAACTGGGTGAGCCTGTTTCCCGGGATCGGTTCGATCGGCTGGGGCCACCAGACGGCGGATGGCTTCGCACTCGACGAACCCTTCTTTCGCGGCGCGAACGCTGACGTCAATCTGACGCTCGCGATGGCGCTCGTGTTCTTCGCGGCCTGGATCGTCTGGGGCCTGCGTGAACAGGGCGTGGTGGGTTTCTTCAAGGAGTTGTTCGCGCCCAAGGGCGAGAGCACTGGGGTCTTGCGGGTGCTGCTGGTCGTCGTGTTCTTCGCGGCCGGCTGCCTCGAGATCATCTCGATTCTCTTCCGGCCGATCTCGCTGAGCTTCCGGCTCTACGGCAACGTGTTTGCCGGCGAGAGCATGCTCGAAACCATGGCCAGGATTCCTCGCATCGGCTGGCTGGTGCAGGTCCCGTTCTATTTTCTCGAGCTGCTCGTCGGGTTGGTACAAGCGCTTGTCTTCATGCTCTTGACGGCCGTGTTCACGCTGTTGATTTGCCAGCACGAGCACGAGGGAGAAGGCGCCGGGGCTGCATCTCCGGCGGGCGAGATGTCGCCACACTGATGCTCAATTGGGAGCGCTGAAGTTCGAACACAGAAAGGAACGGCCCAGATGGTTGGCAACATTCACGTGGGTTTGGCGGCACTCGGCGCGGCGATCGCCGTCGGCATCATCGGCATGAAGGCGTCGGAAGCGGTGGGACGCAATCCCGGCGCGTCCACCAAGGTCATGGTCCAGTCGATCCTCGCGATCGCCTTCGCCGAAGCGATCGTGTTCTACACGCTCTTCCTCGTGAAGTAACCCGGGGCAGATCACGAAAGGGACGCGATCATGATGGGGTTGTCGCTCTTCACCGAGCCACAAGGCGGCGGTCAGGTCGAGACCATCGCGCGCACGTTCGGCGTGGACTGGCCGCACCTCATCGCCCAGACGCTCAGCTTCAGCATCGTCTGCGCGCTGCTGTACTGGCTTGCGTATCAGCCGGTGCTCCGCATGCTCGCCGCGCGGCGGGAGCAGATCGCGGCGGGACTGGCGAACGCCGAGAAGATCAAGGCGGAGCTTGCCAGGACCGAGGCGCTGCGGCAGGAGGTTCTAGCGAAGGCTCGCGTCGAGGCGGCGACCCTTATCGAGCGGGCGCACGCAGCGGCCGCGCGCGTCGAGGAACTGGAGACGCAAAAGGCGCACGCGGGCGCCGAGCAAATCCTCGCCGACGCGCGCGAGGCCGCGGCTCGAGATCACGCCCGGATGCTCGCCGATCTCAAACGGGAAGTCGGGCGGCTCGTCGTGCAGACGACGGCGACGGTGACGGGCAAGATCCTCACACCCGACGATCACCGCCGGTTGGCTGAAGAAACCGCCCGCGGCCTGGCAGGCTGAGGACGCATCGATGGCGAAAACCAGACGCGTGCGGCGGACGGCCAGGCGGTTCTACCGGTTCTGCGTGGTGAACGGAGCGCTCGATGACGGCCGGGTGCGGCAGGTTGTCGAGCGGGTCATTCGATCGCGGCGTCGCGGCGTGCTGGCCATTCTGAAACAGTTCCAACGTCTGGTCCGGCTCGACCGCGATCGGCACGCCGCCCGCGTCGAAAGCGCCGCGCCTCTGCCGGAGGCGCTGCGGGCGGAGGTCGCGGCCGGCGTCACGCGGACGTACGGCCCAGGCATCGACACGTCGTTCGCCGAGAACCCGGCGCTGATTGGCGGTATGCGGGTCAAAGTGGGCAGCGACGTCTACGACGGCAGCGTGCGCGCCAGGTTGGATTCGATTGTGTCCGGTTTGTGAGCACAGCGGGCGGGATGAGGGCATGACTCATGGCTGATCTGGTACGCGACATCGAGGCGCAAATTGCGGGCGCACAGACCGCACTCATCAAGCAGACCGTGGGGACGATTCGTGAGATCGGCGACGGCGTCGCCAAGGTCGAGGGGCTCGCGGACGTGATGCTGAACGAGATGATCGATCTCGGACACGGCGTCACTGGCCTGGCATTGACACTCGATGAAACGGAAGTGGGTGTCATCATCCTCGGCGACTACACGCAGCTCGAGGAAGGCGACGAGGTCAAGGGGACGGGCAAGCTCCTGCAGGTGCCTGTCGGCAAAGGACTGCTTGGCCGCGTCGTGAATACGCTTGGCGAGCCGCTCGACGGCAAGGGCGCGATCACACCCGATGCGGCGTACCCCGTCGAGAAGCTCGCGCCCGGGATCATCCGCCGGCGCCCTGTGAGCCAGCCCGTGCAGACGGGCATCATGTCGATCGACGCGATGATCCCGATCGGCCGCGGCCAGCGGGAGCTGATCATCGGCGACCGTTCGACAGGGAAGACCACGATCTGCATCGACACGATCATCAGTCAAGCCCGCTTGAACAAGGCGGCAGAGGCCGCGGGCGACAAGGACTACCGGCCGCTGTATTCGATCTACGTCGCCATTGGGCAGAAACAGTCCACGATCGCCCGGCTGATCGCGGTGCTCGAGGAAGCGGGCGCGATGCCCTACACGATCGTTCTGGCGGCGCCGGCCGCTGATTCGGCCACCAGTCAGTACCTGGCGCCCTTCGCGGGCGCGGCGATGGGCGAGTGGTTCATGGACAACGGCATGGACGCGCTCATCGTCTATGACGACTTGTCGAAGCACGCCGTCGCATACCGGCAGGTGTCCCTCGTGCTGAAGCGCCCGTCGGGGCGCGAGGCGTACCCGGGCGACGTGTTCTATCTTCACAGCCGCCTGCTCGAACGAGCGGCGCGTGTCGGTGAGAAGTATGGCAACGGGTCGCTCACCGCGCTGCCCATCATCGAGACCCAGGCCGGCGACGTGTCGGCGTACATTCCGACGAATGTCATCTCGATCACCGACGGACAGATCTACCTCGAGACCGACCTGTTCTATCAGGGTGTGCGCCCGGCGATTTCCGTTGGCATCTCGGTGTCGCGCGTCGGATCGGCGGCGCAGCTCAAGGCGATGAAGCAGGTCGCCGGCCGCCTCAAGGGCGATCTCGCGCAGTTCCGCGAGCTGGCGGCATTCGCGCAGTTCGGATCGGAACTCGACGCGACGACGCAGGCGAAAATCGATCGCGGCAAGCGCATCACCGAGATCTTCAAGCAGCCGCAGTACTCGCCGATTCCCGTGGAAGTGCAGGTCGCGCTCATCTGGGCCGTCCAGAACGGGTTTGCTGATGACGTCCCGGTCGAGCGGGTGAAGGAGTTTCAGGCGGCCCTGACGGAGTTCCTGACGACCGAGCAATCCGATCTGCTGGCAAAGATTGCGAGCGAGAAGGAACTGAGCGACGCCCTGACCGGCCGGCTCAAGGCCGCGGCCCAAGACTTCAAGCAGGGCACAGATTTCGCGGTTGGAGCGCACGCATGAGCAGTCCGCGAGAGCTCCGTCGGCGCATCAAGTCGGTCAGCAGCACCGCGCAGATCACGAAGGCCATGCAGATGGTCGCGGCCTCGAAGATGCGCAAGGCGCAGGAGGCCGCGCTCGGCATGCGCCCGTTCGCGCAGGCGTTGTACCGGATCCAGCGCAAGGCGACGAGCCGGTCGGTCGCGTTTGTGCATCCACTGCTCGAAGCGCGCGAGGTGCGGAAGCGCGCGGTCATCCTGGTGGGATCGGACAAGGGGCTGTGCGGGGCGCTCAACACGAACGTCTTTCGCCTGGCGTCGAAGTTCGATGAAGGCTCGACGGTGTTCATCACGGCGGGGCGCAAGGCCGCGCAGTTCGTCGCGCGGACGCGCCGGCAGCTCCACGCGGACTTTCCCTATGGCGACACGCCGCGCTACAGCGAGGCGCGCGCCATCGCGGCCGTTGCCCGCGACCTCTACATGAGCGGTGCGGTCGACGAGGTGCAGATCATCGCTTCGCGATTCGTCAACACCATGACGCAGGTCCCCGTGAGCATTGAATACCTGCCAGTGGGCGCGATCACGTCACTGCACATTCCCGGTACCCCTCTTGAGGAGGAGCTCGCCTCCGACACGGTTGGCGGCCTGTTCGAGCCCAACGCGCAGGAGGTGCTGAGCTATCTGGTCACGCACTATCTCAACCTGATCATGTATTTCGTCCTGTTGAACGCGAAGGCCAGCGAGCAGAGCGCGCGGATGGTGTCGATGAAGAACGCCACCGACAGCGCCGAGACGCTCATTGACGACCTGAAGCTTGAATACAACAAGTTGCGCCAGGGCAACATCACGAAAGAGCTGCTGGAAATTGCCGGCGGCCAGATCGAGTGAGGCGCGCATGAACATCGGTAGAATCGTCCAGGTGTCCGGTCCGGTCGTGGACGTCGAATTTCCCGACGCGCTTCCGGCGATCAATAACGCGCTGACGGTGGAATTCTCCGTGCAGAGTCAGCCTTTCAAGCTGACGCTCGAAGTTCAGCAGCAGCTGGGCGACAAGTGGGTGCGGACGATCTCGATGTCCGGCACTGAGGGCCTCAAGCGCGGCCTCGAGGTCAGCGACACGGGCGGGCCGATCTCGATGCCGGTCGGCGACGGCGTCATGGGGCGCATCTTCGACGTCACCGGCAATCCGGTCGACGAGCGCGGGCCCGTGCACGCCGAAAAACGCTATCCCATTCATCGCCCGCCGCCCTCGCTGGCCGATCAGTCAACGTCGCCCGAGGTGCTCGCGACGGGCATCAAGGTCATCGATCTGATTTGTCCGTTTCTCAAGGGGGGCAAGATCGGTGCGTTCGGCGGTGCCGGTGTCGGCAAGACCGTCGTGATCATGGAGCTCATCAACAACATCGCCAAGCTGCATGGCGGCGTCTCTGTGTTTGCGGGTGTCGGCGAGCGGACGCGTGAAGGAAACGATCTCTATCACGAGATGTCAGACGCGGGTGTCATCAATCAGAAGGATCTGGGCGCGTCAAAGATCGCGCTCGTCTACGGCCAGATGAACGAGCCGCCGGGCGCGCGCCTGCGCGTCGCGCTGTCGGGCCTGGCCATCACCGAGTACTTCCGCGACGAGAAGAACCAGGACGTGCTGCTATTCATCGACAACATCTTCCGGTTCTCGCAGGCCGGCTCGGAAGTGTCGGCGCTGCTCGGTCGCATGGCCAGCGCCGTCGGCTATCAGCCGACGCTCGCCGCCGAGATGGGCGTGCTGCAGGAGCGCATCACGTCCACGAAGAAGGGGTCGATCACGTCGTTCCAGGCCGTGTACGTGCCGGCCGACGACCTCACCGATCCGGCGCCGGCAACGACGTTCGCGCATCTGGACGCGACGATCGTGCTGGAGCGCTCGATCGCCGAGCTCGGCATCTATCCAGCGGTCGACCCGCTCGCGTCGACGTCTCGAGCGCTCGCCCCGGACATCGTCGGCGAGGAGCATTACAACGTCGCCCGAGGCGTCCAGCGCGTGCTGCAGCGGTTCAAGGATCTGCAGGACATCATCGCGATTCTCGGCATGGACGAGCTGTCGCCCGACGACAAGGTCACCGTTTTCCGGGCCCGGAAGATTCAGCGCTTCCTCAGTCAGCCCTTCAGTTCGGCGCAGGTGTTCACCGGCCGCGAAGGCCGGCAGGTGAAGGTCGAGGACACCGTGCGCGGCTTCAAGGAGATTCTGGACGGCAAGCACGACAGCGTGCCCGAAGGCAATTTCTATATGAAGGGCGGGATCGAGGAGATCGCGGAAGGCGATGAGCCCAAGAAGGCCGGGACGAAGAACTGACGTATGGCGCCAACGCTGAAGCTCGAGATCATCACACCCGACGCGGTCGTCCACCGGGAGGACGTCCACATGGTCACGCTGCCCGCTGTCGATGGGCAGCTCGGGATCTATCCACTGCACGTTCCGCTCATCACGCAGATCGTGCCGGGGAGATCATCGTGACGAAAGACGGGCGCGATGCGTTTCTCGCCGTCGGCGAGGGGCTCGTGGACATCACGGCGGACAGCGTGTCGATCGTGACCGACATGGCGATTCCCGCCGACAAGATCGACGAGGCCAGGGTCGAGGAAGCGCGTCAGCGCGCGGCTGCCCGGCTCGCCGAGAAGCTCTCGGACGAGGAGGTCGCGTCAGTCAACGCGTCGCTCGCTCGTTCGTTGGCGCAGCTGCATGTCAAGCGGCGGCGTCACGGGTAAGGAAAGGGTGAGTCAATGAACGTGTGGATTGCCGGTTCAGGAGGAAACAACATGAAGAGAGTGTTAATCAGCGCCATAGCGATGCTGGCCGTGGCCACGGTCGCCTGGGCGCAGGACGTGCGGTACAACTTCGACAAGGCGGCGGACTTTACGAAGTACAAGACCTACAAGTGGGTCGAGAACAGCAGCGGGGACAAGCTCGATGATCTGACGAAGAAGGATCTCGAGGGCGCCATCGAGACCGAACTCGCGAAGAAAGGGCTGCAGAAATCCACGACTGCTGCGGCAGACCTCTACATCGCGTACGTCGCATCGGTCAGCACCGAGAAGCAGGTGAACACGTTCGACACCGGATATGGAGCGGGTCCTGGCTGGTACGGCCCGTACGGCTACGGTGGCTGGGGCGGCGGGTCGAGCACATCGACGACGTACACGATCTACAACGGCACCGTCGTGGTGGACATGTACGACGCCGGGACCAAGCAGCTGGTGTGGCGCGGCGCGGCGTCCAAGGAACTCGACCCGAAGGCCAAGCCCGACAAGCGGGCCAAGAACATGCAGAAGGCGAGCGAGAAGCTGTTCAAGAACTATCCGCCGCCACCGGCCAAGAAGTAGGCGACCTGTCGCTCGCGGCCGGCGCCAAGCCTCCTGGTGCCGGTCGCGGATGTCCTCCCCCGGGTCCGACCCGCCGGAGTGCCTCCGGCATTCCGTGGCTGCTGCCGCGGGAACGCTCCTCGTGGTGGGGAGTCTCCTGCAACTAGCGGCCTGAACCGCCGTTCGGCGGATTGCCGCCTCGCGCCTCGACGTGGCAAGCAACCTGCAGTTCATGGCACGATCGCCGTTCGATCTCGAAGGGACCCAGACGCATGACGACCCGGATCACGCCATCGTTCGTGTGCTTTCTGCCAGGACCTCGTCCGCTCCGCCGGGCAAGGAGCCGGTTACACTCTACGGCGGCGGCGCTTGGCCGGTCCGTTGTGGGCTCTTGCTCCTCGTCGTCGTGGCGATTCTGATCTACGTGCGGCAGCGGCGCGAAGCCAGTCCAACCGGCGCTGCGGTGGAGACCTGACATGCATCTCGCCGTCAATCGCAAAAAAAGAGTGATGCGGAGGAGCGTCGTGCCTCCGCGGATCGGCATTGCGGCGCTGGCCGTCTTCTTCGCGGCGTCATGCGAGAAGCCGGTGCCGCCGCCTGCGCCGCCGCCCGAGGTGTACGTCACCGACGTGATCCAGCGCGACGTTCCCGTGTACCTCGAGCTCGTCGGGCAGACCCAGGGCTTCCAGGACGTCGACATCCGCGCGCGCGTCGAAGGATTCCTCGAGTCGGTGGATTTTCGAGAGGGTTCTTTCGTCCGCAAAGGGGACCTGCTCTACCAGATTGATCGCAAGCCGCTCGAAGCGACGTTGGCGGCCTCGAAAGCCGACCTGGCCAATGCGCAGGCCCGGCTCGAAAAGGCCAAGAACGATGTGGCGCGCTACACGCCGCTCGTGGCCAAGCAGGCCGTCAGTCGGCAGGAGCTGGACAACGCTCGTTCCGCGCAGGACGCCGAGACGGCGCAGGTCGAGGCTGCGCAGGCCGCCGTCGAGAAGGCCACCCTCGATTTGGGGTACACGCGCATCACGTCGCCCATCGACGGCCTGGTCGGGATCACCCAGGTGAAGCCAGGCAACCTGGTCGGACGCGGTGATGCCACGCTCTTGACGACTGTGTCGCAGATCGATCCGATGATCTTCCGCGTCGGCATCACCGAGGCGGACTACCTGCGCATCGCTGCGCGCCCGGCACAGGAAGCCGGCAGGGCGGCGACCGCTGCGGGCATCGAGCTGACGCTCGCCGACGGCGCGGCGTATCCGCAGAAGGGACGTCTGGGGCCGGTCGATCGCGCGGTCAATTCCGCGACCGGCACCCTGGGCATTCAGCTGCTGTTTCCCAATCCAACCTTCGTGCTTCGGCCTGGCCAATACGGCCGGGTGAGGCTGCTGATCGAAAACAAGGCCGGCGCGATGCTCGTGCCACAGCGCGCGGTGCAGGAACTCCAAGGCCTGTACAGCGTGGCCGTGGTGGACGCCGACAACAAGGTGATGTTTCGGAGCGTCAAGGTCGGGCCGCGCGTCGACACGTTCTGGGTGATCGAGGACGGTCTCAAGGTGGGCGAGAAAGTCGTAGCCGAAGGCCTGCAGCGAGTACGCGACGGCCTGGTGGTGACGCCCAAGCCGGTGCCGCCCGCCGGGGCCGGCGGCGCGGGTGGGGCGAAGTAGACCATGGCACGATTTTTCGTCGAACGGCCCATCGTCGCCATGGTGATCTCGATCATCCTGGTGCTGCTCGGCGTGGTCGCGATGAGCGGCCTGCCGATCGCGCAGTACCCGGAAATCGTGCCGCCGATGATTCAGGTCACGACGACTTTCATCGGCGCCAGCGCCACTGACGTCGAGGCATCCGTCGCGACGCCGCTCGAGCAGCAGGTCAACGGCGTCGAAAAAGGCATCTACATGAAGTCGACCAATGCCAACGACGGCACCTTGACGCTCAAGGTGTCGTTCGAGGTCGGGTCGAACCAGGACATGGACAACGTGTTCACGCAGAACCGCGTGTCACAGGCCCTGCCGCAGATGCCGCAGTCGGTCAAGAACTACGGCGTGACGGTCAAAAAAGCCCTGGCGTTTCCGCTGCTCGTGATTTCCGTCAAGTCGCCGAAGGGCACCTACGACAGCAACTTTCTCTCGAACTACACGACCCTGAACATCAACGATCCGCTCGCGCGCATCCCGGGAGTGGGGCAGATCAACCTCTTCGGCGGCAGTGACTACGCAATGCGCGTGTGGCTGCGTCCGGATCGGATCGGGCGTCTGGGGATTACGGTCCCGGACATCGTCAATGCGATCAACCAGCAAAACCAGCTCACGCCCGCAGGGCAGATTGGCGGCCCGCCGGCCGCGTCCGGAACGGAGTACACGTACACCGTTCGCACGCAGGGGCGTCTGCTCGACGAGAGTCAGTTCGGCAACATCATCCTTCGCACCAACCCCGACGGCTCCGAGGTCCGACTCAGGGACGTCGCCCGCCTCGAGCTCGGAACGATGTTGTACAACGCGGTCGGGCGTCACGACGGCAAACCGTCGGCCGTCATTGCCGTGTTCCAGATCCCGGGCACGAACGCGGTCGATGTCTCGAACAAGGTCAAGGCGGCCATGGCGGATCTGGCCACGCGCTTTCCGCGCGACATGGACTATCTCGTCTCGCTCGATACCACGCTGCCGGTCACGGAAGGCATCAACGAGATCGTTCACACGTTGCTCGAGGCCGTCGTGCTCGTCATCATCGTGGTGTTCGTCTTCCTTCAGAACTGGCGCGCCACCTTGATCCCGTTGATGACGGTGCCCGTGTCGCTCGTCGGCGCGTTCATCTTCTTCCCCCTGCTGGGCTTCTCGATCAACGTCCTCTCCCTTCTTGGCCTTGTCCTCGCCATCGGCATCGTCGTCGACGACGCGATCGTTGTGGTGGAGGCCGTGATGCACCACATCGAGCACGGCTTGGCGCCGAAGGAGGCCACGATCAAGGCGATGGAGGAGGTCTCCGGGCCGGTCGTCGCCATCGGCCTCATCCTCGCGGCCGTGTTCGTGCCCGTGGGATTCATGGGCGGCATCACCGGCCGGCTCTATCAGCAGTTCGCGATCACGATCGCGATCTCCGTGCTCCTCTCGGTCATCAACGCGCTCACGCTCAGTCCTGCGTTGTCGGCACTTCTGTTGAAACCGAAGACCGACAAGCGATCGTTTCTCGCGCCGTTCTACGACTGGTTCAACCGAGTCTTCGGTCGTTCGACGGATGCGTACGTCAGCTTCGCCGGGATTTTGATCCGAAAGTCGCTGCGGAGCCTGGCCTTCATCGGCGTGGTGTGCTTTGTCATCGTCGTGCTCGTCAGGCACATTCCCGCCGGCTTCGTGCCGGAGGAGGACCAGGGCTACATCATGGTCAACGCCCAGTTGCCCGACGCGGCGTCGCTCGAGCGGACGGACGCCGTGATGCGCAAGGCCGAGGCGATTCTCGAGAAGAACGAGGGCGTCGAGGGGTTCAATACGATCAGCGGCTACTCGCTGATCACGTCTGCGTATTCGTCGAACATGGGGTTCTTCTTCGTGCAGCTCAAACCGTGGGAGGAACGTAAGACCCCGGAGCTTCACGCGAGTGGCGTCGTCAGCGCGCTCAATCGAGCGTTCGCGCAGAACATCCCGGAAGCCGCGGTCGTGGCGTTCGGTCCGCCGGCAATTCCTGGCCTGGGCACCGGCGCGGGGTTCACGCTCGAGCTCCAGGATCGAAGCGGCGGGTCCCCCGCCTACCTGGCTGAGCAGGTCCAGCGCTTCCTCGAGGCCGCGCGAAAGCGGCCCGAAGTCGGTCGCATCGCCACGCTGTACCGCGCATCCGTGCCGCAGGTGTTTGCCGACATCGATCGCAGCAAGGTGCTGAAGTCCGGCGTGGCGCTCAACGACGTGAACACGACGCTCGGCTCTTTGCTCGGCAGTTCCTACATCAACGATTTCAATCGGTTCGGTCGCGTCTATAAGGTGTACGTCCAGGCGGAAGCCGAGTTCCGCAAGGACCCGAGCCAGCTCGGCCTGTTCTTCGTGCGTAGTCAGGCTGGCGGCATGGTGCCGCTCAACACGCTGGTCTCGACGGGCCCGGCGTCCGGGCCGGAGTTCACCAACCGGTTCAATCTGTTCCGCGCTGCGGAGCTCACCGGCGTGCCCGCCGAAGGATTTTCATCCGCTCAGACGCTCGATGCGCTCGAAGCCACCGCTAAAGAAGTACTGCCGTCCGACATGAGCTTCGAGTGGGCGGACATGTCCTACCAGGAGCGGCGGGCGCCCGGCGTCGCGGTGGTGTTCGCGTTGGCGGTCTTTCTCGTCTTCCTGATTCTCGCCGCGCAGTACGAGAGTTGGGGGTTGCCGTTCAGCGTGCTGCTGGGCACGCCGTTTGCTGCGGTCGGCGCCTATTTCGGCCTGTGGATGATGCGGCAGTTCTCGCCGAGCTACGTGAACAACGTCTTCGCGCAGATCGGGCTCATCATGCTCATCGGCCTCGCCGCCAAGAACGCGATCCTCATCGTCGAGTTCGCGAAAGTCGAGCACGAGAAGGGCCTCCCGCTGGTGGAAGCGGCACTCCTCGCGGCGAAGCTGCGTCTTCGACCGATTTTGATGACGGCCTTCGCGTTCATCCTGGGAGTCACGCCGCTGCTCACGGCGACCGGCGCGGGCGCCGAGGCGCGCAAAGTGATGGGCGCCGCCGTGTTCTTCGGCATGCTCATCGCGACGATTCTCGGCGTCTTGCTTGTGCCGATGCTGTATGTCGTCGTGGAGAAGATCATTGGCGGAGGCAAGCCCGCGGCGCCCGCCGCGAGCAAGGCGCCGCCCGCCCAACCACCGGCGGCGCCAGTGGGACACGGGGGCCACTGACGTGATGCGACGTGCTTCGTTCCTGCACCTCGCCGCGCCAGTCGGTGCGGCGGTGATGTTAGCGGGGTGCGCCGTCGGCCCCGACTACGAGCGGCCGAAGATGCCCGCGCCGGCGCAGTACCGGTTTGTCGAGGGCCAGGCCCAGGCGCAGTCGATGGCGGACCTGCCATGGTGGCAGGTGTTCGACGACCCCACGCTGCAGGCGCTCATCCGCGAGGCGGTGACCAGCAACCTCGACCTGCGCGTCGCCGCCGCACGCGTCGAGGAAGCGCGCGCCCGCGCGGGCATCGCCAAGTCGTTCCTGTATCCGCAGGTGGATGGCGTCGCCAACTACGGCGCGCGCCAGGCGTCGAATACGCCGGCGACTCCCGAGAATCCAAACGCTGACAGCACGAATCAAAGCGGCGAGTATGGCTTCCGCCTGTCCTGGGAGATCGACTTGTTCGGCCGGCTCAGGCGCCAGAACGAGGCGGCATACGCGCTCTATCTCGCCACGTCGCAGGCGCGTCGAGGCGTGATGGTGACGCTCATCGGCGACGTCTCGAGCAACTACTTTCTGTTGCGCGAGCTCGATGTGCAGCTCCAGATCGCGCACGACACGCTGAGGCTCAACGACCAGACGGTCACGTACTTCCGCGATCGCCTCGAGGGCGGCGTGTCCAATCGCCTCGAGCTCGATCAGGCTGTTGCCAACCGCTCGCAGACCGCCTCGGCGATCCCACAGCTCGAGAGTCAGGTGGCCATCGTCGAGAACGCGATCTCGATGCTCCTCGGACGCACTCCCGGTCCCATCGCGCGCGATGCGCCAGCGCTGCCGGGTTTGCCGCCGGCAATTCCTGCGGGTCTGCCCACCACGTTGCTCGAACGGCGGCCTGACGTCGTCGCGGCCGAGCAGATGCTGGTCGCGGCGAATGCGGACGTCGGCGCGGCGAAGGCGCTGTTCTTTCCGATGATCAGCCTCACGGGATTCCTCGGCGGCATCAGCGGAGATCTCACGACCTTCCTCGGGGGAGAGGGCGCCGTCTGGTCAGTGGGCGCCGGTCTTCTCCAACCGGTCTTTCAGGCCGGGCGGATCCGGCGGAATTACGAAGCGGCCCAGGCGCAGTACGTGGGCGCGGTCGCCGAGTACCAGAAGGCCGCGCTCAACGGCTACCGCGAGGTGGCCAATGCGCTCATTACGATTCAGAAGCTCGCGGAGGTGCGCGTCGAACTGGAGGCGGCCGTGTCGGTGCTCCAGGACGCGGCGGACCTGTCGCGATCGCGGTACGACACCGGGTTGGCCAGTTACATCGAGATTCTGCTCGCCGACCAAACGCTGTTCCGGCAGCAACTGTTGCTGGCCCAGACACGCGGGGCCGAACTGCGCGCGCGTGCGGAGCTGTACCGGACGCTCGGGGGCGGGTGGCTGCAGTGAAGACGTCTCGGCCGTGAGAAGGCCTGACGGAGGTTCGAACACTACCGGGGACGCAGGTCACTGCTCTCCGTTGACTGGAGACGAATGAACATGTTGAGAAGAACGGTTGTCCTTGCAGCGTTGCTCGCCCTGGTTGTCGTGCCGGTCTCGGCCCAGGCCCGAGCGGAAGCCAATGTCACGGTTGGCTACACATTCAGTGATGGCGTGTCGTTCACGAACGCAACGCCCATTAACGGGGGAGTCTACAACCGCGTCGATCCCAAGGATTCAGCGAGCTTTGGGCTGGGCTTCGGCTTTTTCATCAACCATCAGGCCGAGATCGAGTTTGCCTGGAATCATCAGCCCACCAAACTGGAAGTCACCGGTACGGGCGCGACGCTGAGCGGGAACATTAGTGTCGACACTTACCACGGCAATTTCGTGTACAACGCCGGCGAAGAGGACATGAAGGTGCGTCCGTACATCTCCATCGGATTGGGCGCGTCGAACTTCGGCGATGCGTCGTTTCCAGTGAAGACCATCCCTGGAAGCACCAAGTTCTCGTGGGCGCTCGGCGCGGGCGTCAAGGTCTATCCCTCACCGCACATTGGCTTCCGCGCTGGCGTCCGTTGGGTCCCGACGTATATCAAGACCGACGCAGCCGGTTGGTGGTGCGACCCGTACTGGGGTTGCGCGCCGGTCGGTGACGTGCAGTACGCGAACCAGTTCGAGATGTCGGGGGGATTGACCTTCCGTTTCGGCGGCTAGCTTTCTTCAACGGTTCGGCCAATGGACGCGGGAAGGTTGCCCGCGTCCATTGGCGCTTCGGCGCCTTCCTCCGCGCAGCCACGGTTGAGGTGCAGCCGCGGTCAGGCCGAACATTGCTGCGGAGGTAGGCGCATGAAGAGTGTCGCGAACGCGCAGTTCGCTATCAAAAGCTGGGACGAGAAACCCTACAGCGAAGGACCCGACCTGCCAAAGCTGACGCGGGCCGCCGTCACCAAGTCATTCACCGGCGATATCGAGGGCGAAGGCCATGTCGAGTATCTGATGATGTACCGCAGCGACGGCTCGGCCACGTTCGTCGGCCTTGAGCGGATCGTCGGCCACCTCGCTGGAAAGGCCGGCAGCTTCGTGCTTCAACGCACGGGAGTCTTCGAAAACGGCCTGGCCAAGGAATCGTATTCCGTCATCCCCGGCTCAGGCACAGGGGAGCTTCAGGACCTGCGCGGTGAGGGCGCGTCAGCTGTTGGGCACGGAATGGAGCACCCGCTCACACTGGAGTATGAGGTCGGCGGATCGGCGTAAGGACGTTGTCATCCAGAGTCCTGGGTCCAAGGTCCCCAGGTACCTGGTCGTTCCGGGTCCAGAGGCACCTGTCGTTCTGCTTTCGAATCGACCGCCGTCGTCCGGCGTGTGCGTCCTGAGTTCGTGTTGAGCGTTCGTCGCAACGTCGCACTCATGGACCTTGGCCCCCGGACGGCTCGGTAACCCTGGACCTTGGACCTTTGCCACCGGACGTCAAACGCGTCGTCCTCTCGACGAACGATATAATCCCCGCGCACTCCTGGTCATTGCTAAGTCCGAACGCTGAAGCTCAGTCAGAGGACGGCCACCATGCTTGGCGACGCACGAACCGGGCGAGGCGCTTCCTTTCTCGCGCGCGCTCACGCAAGTGGTGTGGCGACGGTGGTGGCTGTCGTGTTGCTCGGGCTCCTCCTGGCCGCGCGCGGTCAGCCGGCGGCCAGCGCCGTCCCCCCTGATCCTCCGCAGCCAGGCGCCCCTAACGCAATCGTCGTCTGTGTTGGGTCCGACGGCGTGATGCACGCCGCCGGCGCCACCGGCAGTTGTGCCTCGGGACAGACCTCGATGCGGCTGGCGCCCTCGACCGCGCGGCGGGCGACTACGACAATCCCTTCAATCCGCAAGCCGAGCCCGATTCGGCGTCACCGGCCAGTCTCGATAACCTCGGTGCCCTGGAGGCCAAGGTAACAGCACTCGAGACCGGGCCCTTGTTTGAAGTCGTCGACCAATAAGGTCGGCCGATCTTTCAGGTCTTCCCTGGCGAGGTCCTGCTGCGCAGCGACACAGGCAATCCGCTTCTCGACCTCCGGGCCACCAAGTCCGCTGGTTTCGTGACGGCAAGGAGTTTGACCAGTCTGGAAATTTCCATCGGTGCGTCCGGAGATGCCGGTGGTCTCCTCATGACCGAGGGCGGCGAACACCGGCTCGAATTCGAAAAGCAGCCCGCCGGAAACTTTTCGTTCCGAGTGCCGGGTACGAACGGTCCGCTGGCGGCTATCGGCGAGTCGCAAGCCGGCACCGGCGCGCTCGTCGTCGGCGACCTCTCGGGGCGGCCGCGAGCCATGATGTCCGTCGTGGATGGCAAGGGCAGCATTCAGATCCGCAACGGGCAAGGTGAAGCCGGTACTGGCGATCACCGAAGGCGCGACGGGGGGCGGCTTGCTTGCTATGGGCGACGCCACGAGCGAACCGATGGTGAAATTCGGCGTGGCGCAAGATCGCTACGGCATCGTCCTGGCGGGTCCGGTGTCGGGCTTTCCGCTGGTGCCTGGCAGCGGCCTGCCGGGCAGCTACTTCCTCGGGTGTCCGGCAGGCGAAAAGTGTGGTCCGGGCGGTGGGAGACAACGACGATGAAACGCACGCAATTTGCGCTGGTCTTTGCATCTGGCTGCGTGACCGCGGCGACGGTGGGCTGGATCACGACCGAGCTGCGAGCCCAGTCCCCCACGCAGCTTAACGTCGTGCACGTGTGCGCGGCGCCCGAGGGCGCGCTGCGCGTGACGCCGCTGCGCTCGTTGTGTCCCGCCGGACAGCAGAGCATGTTCTTCAGACGATCCGCCGAGCCGCCGCCGGCCCAGGCTCCGGATGAGACACCGAAGGACGCAACCGACGCGCGTATCAAGGCGCTGGAACGGCGCATCGCCGAACTCGAGGGCCAGGCCTCGGGTACAGGACTGACGCGGCGGGTTCCCGCACCGTTCGAAGTTCTGGATCGAAATGGCAAGCGCGTGTTCTACGTGAGTGAGGACCGCGACGCGAGCCTCTACAACGCCGCGGGCGACAGGCTGGTGTTTTTCGGCGCGAAGAACACCGGCGGCTTCTTTCAAGTCGCAAATGCCGGGCACTCGCTGGGAGCGTTGCTCTACGCCGGAGAAACGGACGCTAATCTTCAACTGATCGAGGGCAGCGTGATCCGGGCGCGGATCGGGACGAATGGAGATGGCGACTACCGGATGGTGTTCTTTTCGAAAGATGGCAAATCCCCTGTCGCATTTATCGGCGAATCGCAAAAGAAGGGAGGCGCCTTCGTCTTCGACCAGGTCGGCGAGCGGGCTGGCATGTTTGCAGACGCAGGAATTGGCCAGGTCGTCGCGTACAACAGCCAGCACATCCCAGTCGCCACGCTGAGCGAAGGCAAGACGGCGGGCGGCCTGTTCGTGCTCACCAGCTCCACAGGCGAACGGATGGTCGCCGCCGGCGTTCAGCCCGAAGGCTTTGGCGTCGTCCAGACCGGACCCGCGTCGTTCATGCAGGCCGCAGGTCTCGGTCTGCCGGGCAGCTACATCGCGGGGAAACCCAAATGAGAACTGGCCTCGCGGCGTTCGCGATTGCGATTGTCCCGACAGCGACGTCGGCGACTCGCCTGGGAATGGTTCAGTCGGCGCCGCCGGTCATTCCCCTGTGCGCCGGCCTGACGATCGTCACGGCCGTCAACGAGCCGCAAGGCGACTACGAGTCGATCAAGACCATCCAGTCAGTGACCGACAGCGAAGTCCGGTTGAAGTACCTCATCCGAACGCATGGTCGTAGACGACCTGACGAGCGACGCGCCGAAGCTGGAGCAGACCAGCGTTTCCCGCACGGTGCGCCGAAGCGACTTGCGCGCCGCGACGCTCTATCTTCAGCAGTTTTCGCCGTTGCTCCCAGAGATGATCCCGGAGACGACCGCGATCGGCACGTCCACCGCCGTGCTGAACGAACTCAAGACAAAAGGAGAGGCCACGCTGGGGATCTTCATCGGGTTCAACGTGCAGAAGCCGAGCCTCGATCGCGAGCAACATCCGAACGTGTACGACAACCAGGAAATCACGACTGTCACACGCATGCGCAAGACGCCGGTGAGGCTGCCGGTGCTCGTGAACGACGTCCCGGCATCGCTGCCGGTGATTCAGGCCGCCGGTGATTTCTTTGGCGACAAGTCGGAGTTCTCGTTCCTCGACGATCCTGGCAATCCGCTGACGCTGAAATTCCGCGTCGGCATCGGCTATGTGGAGGCGGTCTCCGCGGAGGAGGCGAAGGCCATGGGCAGCGAGCCGCACCCGGCCGGGGACCGCGAGTCGCTGCAGGTAATCAAGATCACCACGCGTTGCGGCGGAGGACCGCCTGAGGCCGGTGGCGGACCTGGAGCGGGAGCCGGAGCGGGCGGTGCCGGTGCCGGCCAACCTTCTGCCGGAGGCGGCGGTAGCGCCGGCGGGGCAGGCGCGGGTGGCGGCAGCGCCATCGAGCGCGAACTCGCGGAGTCGGGACACGCCGACGTCTACAGCATCTACTTCACGTTCAACAGCGACGCCATCCGGCCTGAGTCCGAGCCCACGCTGAAGGAGATCGCCGACGTCCTCAAGCGGCATGCGGACTGGAAACTCGGCGTCAACGGGCACACCGACGCCATCGGCAACGACGCCTACAACCTGGATCTTTCGAAGCGCCGCGCGGCCGCCGTCAGGACCGCGCTGGTCGCACGTTATGCCATCGCGGCGGCACGACTCTCGACCGCCGGCCTCGGCAAGTCGCAGCCGAAAGAGACGAACGCCACACTCGAGGGCCGCGCCAGGAATCGCCGCGTGGAGTTGGTCAAACAATGACCACGTTGCGAACGATGATCATCGCGAGTGCGTGCGCGTCGGTGGCCTGGGTTCACGGCAGCCGGCCAGTGTCGTCGAGCGACGACGTGCTCGTGCGCAGCCAGGCCGCCTACGCCGCGCTGCATTCCTACTCGGACACTGGTAGCGTTGACATGGAATTCGGGCCGCCGGGCGGCATGGTGCGCGAGCACCACACGTTCAAGACGGTTTTTCGCGCGCCGCGGCACTTTCTGTTTGACTTCGTCAAGGAAGGGAATGCCGATCGCTTCGTCGTGTGGGCTGATGATGACGCGTTTCATACGTGGTGGCAGGCGACCGGCGTCGCCGAAACTTATCAAAAGGGCGAGGGCGGCGGGGCGTTTGTGGCCGGCGGAGAGCCGACGATCAACGCGCTGATGCAGCTTTCGCCATGGCTGTTTCCGCAAGGGGACCTGACCGGGCCCCTGACTGAATTCGGCGACGCGTCGCTCGCGGGAACGGAAGCCGTCGGCGGACGACAGTGCCACAAGCTCGTCGGCGTGGGCAAGTCCGTGTACCGCGCGTCGGGCCGGGTCGTTAACATCCGGAAAATGACTGTCTGGATCGATGCGCAGACGTTGCTCGTGAGACGAGTCTTCGAGGACACGGCCGAAGGCTCCGCCGCCGGCAATGTCAGCCGCACGACGACGACCTTCGACCCTCAGGCGAATCCTACGATCGACGACGCACGTTTTCGATTTACGCCACCCAAGGGGTTCTGATGCATCGCCTGGTGATCGCTCTCGCGCTCGTCGCTGGTGTCGCTGGCGTCCAACTGGGTGCGGCCGAACAGCAGTCCTGCTGCGGCCCCATTTCGGCGGAGGGCCGGAAACTGCTCGCGATTCTCGACGGAACGAACGTCGAAGCGCTCTGGCTGGCCCATGAGCACGTCAATTGGGAAACGGGCGAGCCTGACAAGGACGCCGACTACGAAGGTCCCGGGAAGGCGACGCACTGCAGCGCGTTCGCCGCGGCCGTCGGTAAGCGCGTTGGCGTCTACATGCTCCGTCCACCGGAGCACGGTCAGATCTTGCTGGCCAACGCGCAGGCGGGCTGGTTTCATTCCGCCGCTGCCCAGCAGAATGGCTGGCGCGAGGTCAAGACACCGAAGGAGGCGCAGACGCTAGCCAACGAAGGGAACCTGGTGACCGTCGTGTACGAGAACCCGGATCCTCACAAGCCCGGCCACATCGCGATCGTTCGTCCGGCCGCGAGATCGCCTCGTCTTCTGGACGAGAACGGCCCTGAGATCACGCAGGCTGGCGAGAAGAACTTCGTCAAGACGTCGACGAAGGTCGGGTTCGAGCATCACCCAGGAGCCTGGCCAGAGGGCGTGCACTACTACGCGCACGCGCTCGGTCGCTGAGGCTCGGCACGCGGCCCCGATCGACAGGCACCACGGCGCGGATTGTTTCCGTCTTGAATCCCGCCACTCCGAACGCGCCAACCAAGTAAGATCGCGTTGGCCTGACGCCTCGTCACGATGTATCCCGTCTTCTTCCACATCGGCTCCTTCGAAGTCACGTCGTTCGGCGTAATGGTCGGCATCGGCGCGCTTTTCGGCGTCTGGCTGTTCCGGCGCGAGCTCGCCGCGGACCGCCTGCCGGAGAATGCGGTCGACGGCGCGATCGCCGGTGTGTTCGGTGGGTTGATCGGCGCGAAGCTGCTTTGGACCTTCGAACATTTCGGCGAGGCGCCGCTTCTGGACCTGCTGCTCAGCCGGGGCGGGCTGAGCTGGTTCGGCGGGTTTGCCGGCGGCGTCGGCACAGCCCTCGCGTACTTCGCGTGGCGAGGCTACTCGATTCTGCCGCTCGTCGCGGCCGCGACACCTGCGCTTGCGAGCGGGCAGGCGATCGGACGCATCGGTTGCTTCCTCGTCGGCGACGACTACGGGAGGCCTACAGACCTGCCGTGGGGCGTCGCGTTTCCTGAGGGCGTGCCGCCCACCATGCTTCGTGTCCACCCGACGCAGATCTACGAAGCCATTCCGCTCGCGGTGCTTGCCCTCATGCTCATTCGCTGGCGTCGGCGCGGAATGACCAGCGCGAACGTCGTCGGCTGGTATCTGCTGCTGGCCGGCGCGATTCGCTTTCCGATCGAGTTCATTCGCGTCAACGAGCGCGTGCTGTTCGGGATGACCGTCGCCCAGCTGGCCTCGCTCGGAATGATCGTCGTCGGACTGTTGTTCCTCGCGATCGCGCGTCGGCGCCAGCCTTCCGCTCGCTAGACTGGCTTTCACCCGTCTGCCGCCGGGCGTTAAGCCGCCCTTCCACGGTGGCTCGACTGATTCTCGAAGGTACGGCGTCGCAGTCTCGGTGTAATATCTGCGCACTCAATCTACGCAGACAGGAACGCCGGCGCCGGGATTCGTCCGCGGTTGGCGCGCCGTTCCATTGCTCACGAGGAGAATGTGCGCCATGAGACGCTCCCTTCTGCCCCCCGCCGTCTTCGTGTTCGTGGTCATCGTCGCGGCCAGTGCGCTGTTCTTGCGCACCACGCATGCGCAAGGCCTGGGTGGCACGCCCGATCAAAAGGCCAAACAGCTGGCGATCGAAAAGGACGTTCCTGAACTGAAGATCACCGACGACGTTCTTTACCTCTCGATTCCGGGGCAGACGATGGGCGAGACGGTCGGCGTCTCGAAGAACTCGAAAGGACATCTCTTCGTGTATTCGCGGACGGGCCCGGGCGGCGTCGCGCGCGGCGGCACCGCGGCGATGCTGTTCGAGTTCGACGAGGCGAACAAGTTCGTCAAGCTGTGGGGCCCGAACAACTACGCGGCCTCCTTCGCGCATTCAGTGCGCGTCGACAAGTACGACAACGTCTGGATGATCGACGAAGGCTCGGGGATGATCATCAAGTTCGACCCGGCCGGGATGCCGCGGATGCAGTTCGGCCGGACACCAGAAGCGATCGATTATCTCGAGCAATTTCTCGAACGCGGTGAGAAGATCCCCGAAGCCAACCGGCATCCGGTCGGAGGCAAAGGCACGTTCAACCGTCCGACAGACGTGACCTGGGACTCGAAAGACAACATCTATGTGTCGGACGGCTACGGCAACTCGCGCATCGTGAAGATCGCCAAGGGCGGGCATTGGCTGAAGACGGTCGGCACTTACGGGTCGGGCCAGGATCAGTTCATCATCCCGCACAGCATCGCGGCCGACAGCCAGGACAACATCTACGTCGCGGATCGAAATAACTGGAGGATCCAGGTCTACGACAGCGATTTGAACTTCAAGCGGTCGCTGACGGGCATGGGATCACCGTGGGGCCTGTGCGTGTCCCCCGGTTCGCCGCAGTACCTCTTCAGCGGAGACGGCACGACGGGCAAGATTTACAAGATGGACATGAACGGCAAGCTGCTCGGCTGGGCGCAGACCAGCCTCGGCCAGGGCGAAGACGACGCGGGCCGGCTGATCCACCAGATTCATTGCGAATCGGCCAACGTGATCTACAAGGGATCCGCGATCCTCTGGCAGGTCGAGAAGATTACGATTAAATAGCTTGGAGGCATCTCGATGAGCGAGTCTGTCGACCTGTTGTTCAGCGACCGGCTGCCCGTCTCGTTGACGTACCGCCTTGGCGGCTACGCTCTCGGCGCCACCGTCGTCGTCGACACCCCGGCGCCCGAGCTGTTGCGGATCGAGTCTCTGACGATGGCCGAGCCGGCTGGCGGGGTGACATTTTGGCCGCCGGCCGAGGGCTTCCGCGTTTCGTTTGGCGTGTTCGGGAACCCGCCCCTCTCGTACGACGTGTTGCTCACGCTGACGCAGACGGGGCGGCCGCCACAGGAGATTCGCTTCTCGGGACAGTTCGACGCCTCGCGTAAGGCGTCGCACGCGGCCCTGGTCTTGCCGGAAGGCGGAACGGGCACGACGTCGCTTCCCGGCTACGCGAAGCTCGATCGTGCGCTCTGGCCCGGCAGTCGCGAACGTGAGCTGATTGCGCAGGCGTTCCGTGAGTCGTCTTGGCGTCCACAACAGCAGCAGCAGCAGCAGCAGCAGCAGCAGCAGCAGCAGCAGCAGCAGCAGCAGCAGCAGCAGCAGCAGCAGCAGCAGCAGCAGCAGCAGCAACAACAACAACAACAACAACAACAACAACAACAACAACAACAACAACAACAACAACAACAACAGCAACAACAGCAGCAGCCGCGACAACCTCCGCCCAGTCTTGGCGGCGATCGAATGGTGTTTTTCGGGACGAACCGCGCGCCCGTCATGACCGGAAACGTCGTCACCGGATTTACGGGCGAGCGAGCCAAGGTCGTGCGCTACGGTTTCTGCCGGGTGGCGATTCCTCGGGCGCACGTGATCGGATCGATCGGGTCATCGCTCCTGAAGCGACTGCTGACGCTGACCGACGACCGCTTGAAGCTCGTGAGCCTGACGGCTCAGGACGAAGCGGACCACTGGACGGCGGTCGCCGCCGCGTTGTCGGCCGCCGCGGTCGGTGAACGCGACGCGGTGGTGTTTGTGCACGGCTACAACGTGTCGTTCGAGGAAGCAGCGATCCGTGCGGCGCAGTTGGGCGCGGATCTCGGGATCACCGGTGCGATGGCCTTCTATAGTTGGCCGTCCGCCGGCACGCTGAAGGGTTACACGACAGACGAGGCCAGCATCGAGGCCAGCGAGGACTTCATCGCGGGCTATTTGGCGGGCCTCGCCAGTCGCGTCGGCGCCGAGCGCGTGCACATCATCGCGCACAGCATGGGCAATCGGGGCGTCCTTCGGGCCATCGATCGCATCGTGGCCAAAGCCGGCGCGAGCTCCACCGTCCGGTTTTCGCAGATCGTGCTCGCGGCGGCTGACGTCGATCAGGACACGTTCGAGCGCCTGAGCGTCGCGTACCAGGCGGTGGCCGATCGCACGACCTTGTACGTCTGCGAGAGGGACCTGGCCGTCGAGGCGTCACACTGGCTGCACGGATACCCGAGAGCCGGACTCACTCCGCCCACGCTGGTCGTGAAGGGCATCGACACCGTGAACGTGTCGGATATCGACCTCACGCTGCTGGCTCATGGATATGTCGGCGATGCGCGAGAGGTGCTGCAAGACATGCACAGCCTGCTCCGCGGCACGCCGGTCAATGGACGTTTCGGGATACGAGCGGCACAAACCGCGACCGGACAGGCGTTCTGGCAGTTGGCGAGGTGAGCGTGGTGCGATGGCTGGGCGGACTCACGATTGCGGCGGCAATGGCCTCCGGGCAGGCCATGAAACCGCTGGAAAACGCCACCGTCACCGCGTCCGCCACTGCCCTCACAATCAGCAATCACAGCGGAGATCCCTGGCTCGAGATGCGGATTGCCGTGACCGAGCACGAGACCTACGACGCGGCATCGTCATACGTCTGTTGGGGCGATCGGCTGGACGCGCGGGAGTCGCTGACGTCCAAACTCGACACGTGTGTCGACGCGCACGGGCGGCGTTTTGTGGCGCTTGGCGTGAAACCGCGTGTCGTGTCAATCACCGCCCACGTCCCGGAGCACGGCTACCGCCATAGCCTGTTTCCGCTGAAGTAGGGGTATCCTAGATCGTCGGTCGGCACCCTTTCTGGAGGTCAAGGTAATGAAGCAGTTGATGTTGTGCATGTTCGTAGCCGCTGCCACCCTTTCGGCGCAGACGCCCGCGGTGGAGCTCAAGGTCGGCGATCCGGCGCCGGATTTCACCCTCCAGGCGAGCGACGGCAACACCTACAAGCTCTCGGATTTCAAGGGCAAGCAGGCGGTCGTCCTCGGGTGGTTCCCCAAGGCGTTCACGCAGGGCTGCACGATCGAGTGCAAGTCGCTCGCCGAGCACGGCGATCTGATCAAGAAGTACGACGCGAAGTACTTCATGATCAGCGTCGATCCCGTCGAGCAGAACAAGGCGTTTGCGGAATCCGAGCACGCAGACTTCCCGCTGCTCGCGGACCCGACGAAAGCGACCGCCAATGCGTATGGCGTGCTCGGCGGTTCGCCCGTGGCGAAGCGCTGGACGTTCTATATCGGCAAGGACGGCAAGATCCTCGCGATCGACAAGGCGGTGAAGCCGGCGACGTCGGCCGAAGACATGGCCGCGAAGCTCGGCGAGCTGAACATCGCGATGAAGAAGTAGTGACGCCCGCCTAGGCGGCGCGGCGCCGGTGGCGGACGTATTCAATCGCCATTGGCAGCACGGACACGAAGACAATCCCGATCGTCACGAGCGAGAAGTTGTTCTTGACGATCGGGATATTCCCGAAGAACCAGCCCGCCCCCACGCATAGCACCACCCACGCCCCGGCGCCAATCGCGTTGTAGATCACGAACGTTCCCGGCGTCATCGACGCGGCGCCCGCCACAAAGGGCACGAACGTCCGGACGATCGGCACGAACCGGCCGAGCACGACGGCCTTACCGCCGTACTGCTCGAAGAACTGGTGCGCCCTGTTGAGATGCCGGCGGTTGAGCAGACGGTGCACCCACCCGAGGGAATCGGTGGCTTGGAAGACCCGCGGCCCGATCGCGCGGCCGATCGCGTAGTTGACGGCGTTTCCCGTGAATGCCGCCGCGGCGAGCAGGCTGATGACGGCCAGCCCGTTCAGCGCGCCGGTCGCCGCCAGGGCGCCAGCGGCGAACAGCAACGAATCGCCGGGAAGAAATGGTGTGACCACGAATCCGGTCTCGGCGAAGACGATGCCGAAGAGGATCGCGTAGACCCACGAGCCGTAGGTCCGGACGAACTCCAGCAGGTGCCGATCGCTGTGGAGCAGAAAGTCGACGAGCGCGGACACTATTGCTTGACGGGAGCGGGTGAAGCCGACCGGGCGTTGCGGATGATGACCAGCGACTCGCCGGGCCGCACGTAGCCCAGCTCGCGACGGATTTCTTCCTCGAGGACGGCCGGGTCGGACTTGATGCCCCGGATCAAGTCGAGCGTGCGTTGGTTTTCGTTCTGCGCCCGGGTCGCGGCCGCGGCGACCGTGCGATACTCCTGTTGCGCGCGAATACTCGCGAGGTAGCCGTTCTCGCCGAACAGCGCGTCGACAATCAGGATGAACGAGACGAGGACGAGGCTCCAGGTGACGAACTTTCGGCGGCGTTCACGCGCGTCGTGCGCCGAACGCATCCGCCGCCGCGCACGCGCCGGCGGGGCCGGCTCCTGCGCGTCCTGCGTCTCCAGATCTTCGGACATGAGCGACATCTTTGTATCAGTTTTTCGGCATCTGTACAAGGGGAAAATAGGGGCATGAGCGAGATTGTGCTTGCGCTGACCACGTTGCCCGGCGACTTTGACGCCACGAAGCTGGCGCAAGACCTCGTCGGTTCGGGCCTGGCGGCCTGCGTGAACATTCTTCCGGCCGTGAAGTCGGTCTACGTATGGGAGGGTATCCCGCAGGTCAATGAGGAACAGCAGCTCTTCATCAAGACGACGACCGATCAAGTCGATGCCCTCTGGGAGTCGCTCCGGCCTCGTCACCCCTACGACGTACCGGAGTTCATCGTCCTTCCGGTCGTGGACGGCAGTCAGGACTATCTGAACTGGGTCGAGCGGAGTCTGGGGCCGAAAGGCGAGTCCTAGGGCCGCGCGGCGCGGTCAGCCGCCTAGCGCCTGGTCGAGGTCTTCGCGCAAGTCGTCGATGTCCTCGATGCCCGCGGAGATGCGGATCATGCTGTCGGACAATCCGATCATGGCTCGGCGCTCCGGCGGCACCGACGCGTGCGTCATGCTTGCGGGGTGACACACGAGCGTTTCGACGCCGCCCAGGCTTTCCGCCAGCGTCATGAGCTTGAAGCGATTGAGCACGCCCCGGGCGGCCTCGAGTGATCCGACTTCAAACGACAGCATCCCGCCGAAGCCGTTCGGCATCTGACGCTTCGCCAGCGCGTACTGCGGGTGAGCCGGCAGTCCCGGATAGATCACGCGCGTGACCTTCGGATGTGTCGAGAGGAACTCCGCGAGCGCCTGACCGTTCGCCGAGTGCTGCACCATGCGAATGGGCAGCGTCTTCGTCCCGCGCAGCACCAGCCACGAATCGAACGGGCTCATGATCGCCCCGGCGGCGTTCTGGATGAACCCCAGCCACTCGATGTCCTCGTCGCGGGAGGCGATGACGACGCCGCCGATCGAGTCACTGTGACCGTTGAGGTACTTCGTCGTGCTGTGGACCACGAGATCCGCCCCCAATGCAAGCGGCCGCTGCAGGCACGGACTGGCGAACGTGTTGTCGACGACGAGCGACGCGTGGTGCGCGTGCGCGAGCGCGGCCACGGCGGCGATGTCGGTGAGCTTGAGCACCGGGTTGGTTGGCGTTTCGACGAACAACAGCTTTGTCTGCGGCGTGAACGCGCGCTCGGTGGCCGCCAGATCCGATGTGTCGACAAACGTAAATTGATGCTGGTACCGGCGCAGAACCTTGTCGAACAGCCGGAACGTCCCGCCGTACGTGTTGTCCGTGCAGATCACGTGATCGCCGGCCGCGAGGCGCGAGGTAATTGCGCCGATTGCTGCCATTCCAGACGCGAAGGCGAACGCCGCGCTGCCGCCTTCAATGGCCGCGAGGTTGGCTTCGAGCGCCGCGCGCGTCGGATTCTGGGTGCGAGCGTATTCGAACCCTTTGTGCTTGCCGAGTTCTTCCTGCGCGTAGGTCGACGTCTGAAAAATCGGCGTGATGATCGCACCGGTCGCCGGATCGGGTGTCTGGCCGGCGTGCAGGCAAATTGTGGCGAAACGCGCGCGATCGGTGAGCTTCATTGCGACGGCCGCTAACGATAGTCTGTTATGATTCCTTTTGCAATTTCCTTGTCCCCACAACCGTCGGGCATGACGCTTCCGCCGCGCGAGCTGGACATCCGTCACACGCTCGGCGGACGACTCTTCATCCTTTCCGGCCTTCTTCTCGTCGTCCTCGTCATCGCGCAGCAGTTCGTCGAATTGCCGGCGTTCCTCGGGCTCTTCCGCAAGGTCGTCTCGCTCGCATTTCTCGGATCGGGCATGTGGCTCGCGGCCGTCGCGCTCGCGCGCAATCGCCGCCGGCTGCTCTGGCGCGTCCGCAGGAAACTGATCCTCTCGTACGTGTTCCTCGGCCTGTTCCCGGTCGTGCTCGTCGTCGTGTTCGCGCTGTTCCTCGCGGTGCTGTTCTACACCGATGTCGCGGCGTACATGTTTCATGAAGGCTTCAACGACCTCGCGGACAACGTGCAGCAGTTCGCCGAGACGTCTGCGATCGAGATCAGCCGCAGTCCTGCCACTGCGGACGCCGCGCTCGAGCGGAAGGTCGCCAATCTCCGGGCGCAGTTCTCCGAGCTGTCGATGGCGATCGTGCCTGTCACCGCCGGGAGCGGCCCCGTGCAAGCTGCCGGCCCCTGGCAGCACGTGGCGGCGCCCGACAGTGTGCCGGCCTGGCTGGCGCTGGCCCGGGGATTTCACGGCGTCGTGCCGTTGATTGGCGATCGGGGCGCGGATCCGCGGCTGGTCATTCGTGCCGTCGCGTTCACCGCTGACGGCACGCGCGCGGTGATCGCCGACCTGCCGGTCGACACCGAGGTCGTCGCGCGGCTCGACGACCGGACGAGCACGCGGATTCGCGGCATCACGATCTCAATGGATCCTGGACGGGATACGCCGCTGACTTCCGGCGCCAGGACCGGCGGCGGCATGCTCTCGGTGTTTCAGAACACCGTCGTGTTCATGGACTGCGCCGACTGGCAGACGGGCCGACCGGGCAGGGTTTCCATCGGTCTCGACGCCCCGCTTGGCAGGCTCTACGAACGGCTGGCGGCCGCCCAGCAGGTGCAGTCGACAGCCCTGAGCGGCAGTTGGTGGAGCAACCTCCTGCGGGTGCTGGCCGCAGTCGGCGTCCTGCTCCTGATCATTCAGGGATCCGCCCTCTTCATGGGAGGCATCCTCGCGCGTATGATCACCTCCGCCGTGCACGAGCTCTTCATAGGCACCGAGCGGGTCCGGGAGGGCGACTTTGCCCACCGGGTCAATATCACCTCACGCGATCAGCTCGGCGACCTCGCGGATTCGTTCAACCGCATGAGCGCCAGCATGGAGCACCTCCTGCACGTCCAGCGGGAGAAGCAGCGGCTCGACGACGAGCTGAGGATCGCGCGCGAGATCCAGAAATCGCTCCTGCCCGTCGAGCCGCCGACGCTCGACGGCCTCGGCGTCGCGGATCTCTGCGAACCGGCGCGCGAAGTGGGCGGGGACTACTACGACTTTTTTGCCGTCGGCCCGAGGCAGCTGGGTGTGCTCGTCGCGGACGTTTCGGGCAAGGGCACGTCGGCCGCGCTCTACATGGCGGAGCTCAAGGGCCTGATGCTCGCGCTCAGCCATACCGAACGATCGCCGCGGCGGCTGCTCATCGACGTCAATCGCCGGCTGGCGGGCCACCTCGACAACCGCAGCTTCATCACGATGACCTACGCGATCGTCGACCTCGAGCAGGGCACGCTCACGTCTGCGCGGGCCGGCCACCCCCCGCTGATCGTCGTGACCCATGGCGTGAGCGAAGTCGTGATGTCGTCAGGCATGGTCGTGGGCCTGCGGCTGCCTGGCGCGGACAATCGCTTCGAGGAAGTGCTCGAGGAGCACACGCGGCCGATTTCGCCGGGCGACGTCATTGTGCTCTACACCGACGGCATCACGGAGGCGATGGACACGGAGGGTGAACTCTTCGGCGACGAGGCGCTCGCGCGGGTGGTCGCGTCGAACTGGCGGCTCGACGCCGCGGGGATCCGCGAGCGGGTTCTCCGCGAAGTGAAAGCGTTCGTCGGGGACGCGGAACCGCACGACGACATGACCATGGTCGTGCTCAAACTGCGGGAAGACGCGGCCGCCTGAGGTTCGATTGTGAGCGCGCCCACTCGTCCTCCCGGTCCGCCCGTCATCGTCTTCCGCAGCCATTCATCGATCGAAGCGTCGGTCGTGAGCGGTCTGCTCGACGCCCACGACATCGAGTCACACGTGTCGTCCGCGCTGGCGCCCTCGGTGTTTCCGGTGCGATTCGGGCAGACGGAGTTCTGCATCAGCGTCGCGAGCCAGGCGGCGGGGCAGGCGCGTGATTTGATCCGCAGCCACCTCGACGAGGCCGCCGCGGCCGAAGTCCGCCGGATCAGCGAGACGCTCGGTCCGCTCGAGGAACGCATCGGCTATCACTTTCGCGATCTCGGACTGCTCGAGCACGCGCTCACGCATCGCTCGCGCGCGCATGAGGACGCGTCTGGCGGCGTGATCGACAACGAGTCGCTCGAGTTCCTGGGCGACGCCGTGCTCGGCTTCGTCATGGCAGACATGCTCTTTCACCGGTATCCGACGCACAGCGAGGGGTACAAGTCGAAAGTGAAGGCGTCCATCGTCTCGGCCGTGTCGCTCACGCGGCTCGCCGAAGACATCGATCTCGGCCGGTACGTGTTGCTCGGGCGCGGCGAAGAGAAGACCGGCGGGCGGCAGAAGCACGCGATTCTGGCCGACAGCTACGAGGCGTTGATCGCGGCCGTGTATCTCGACGGCGGCGTCGAAGCCGCGCGCGATTTCATCGTCGGGCACTTCGGCCCGCTCATCACCGCTGCCGGCGATCGCGCCGCCGAGGCGTCGTTCACGGAAGACTGGAAGTCCGCGCTCCAGGAGTGGCTGCAGGCCGAGGGCAAGGGGCTGCCGAACTATCGCGTCGCCGCGGCCGAAGGACCGGATCACCGAAAGCGCTTCGACGTCGAAGTGCTCGTCGGCGGCACGGTGTCGGGCCGCGCGGAAGGGCGATCGAAGAAGGACGCCGAACAGCAGGCCGCGCGTGCCGCGCTGCATGCGCTCAAGAAGCCCTAGCGTTCGCTACCGGACCTCGAACCCCACCTGGCGCTCCGTACGGGCGCCGGGCGTTTCACCCGTCACGCTGGCGATCACTCGATACGCACCACTGCCAAGACCGGCGAGCGGCAACTCCCACGACACCTCGGACGGCGTGGCCGTAGTTATGCGCCACTCGTGCGTCGTCACGACGCGATCGGCGGCGTCGAGCACGACGATCGTGCCCTCAATCAACGTGTTCGGATCGCGGCGGTCAACCGGCAAAAACACACGCAGGGTGTCGGCCGGCGAAAACACCCGATCGAGCGTCGGTGCAAGCGGGAGGTCGATGCCGGTGAGCGACTCGCGATCGGCGATCGGCGTCGACACGGCGTCCACGGCGCGGCCGATGATCAGGCTCCCGAGCGTGACGTTACCGGCCGCCGGATCAGGAACATCCACCATCAGGTAGACGCTGCCCGACGTGCCTGCGGCGGCGCTGATCGCCGACGCACGCAGTTGATACCGGCCGGGCTCGAGTGGCAGCGTCGTGTACAGCATGTACGGCGACGCTGAGCCGCCGGCGCCCGCATTCGCCGGAAGTGAGACGTCCGCGTGGTGCTCGACGATGACGCGGGCTTTGACCTCGCCGACTTTGATCGCCATCAGGCCGAAGCCGACATGATCGGTGAAAGGCTGGCCTTCAGCCGGAAGAGTCGCGCCGCGGGGCGTGACCTCGATCCCGACGGCGAGCGCCGCATGGCTCGCTGTCGGAAAGAAAGTCGCTGCCGACACGCGCAAGGGCAGGTCGGTGACCGGCAGGGGATTCCACGCAAGGTCCGAAAGCGGCGTATCGCCTTTGGATCGCTTTGGCGCACCGCCACGCGCGAAGCTCAGGCGGGCCCGCACGGTCGCGCCGGGCCGGGTGACGCGAACGGTGACCGGATGGGTCTTGCCGTCGGGCCTGGCGTTGGGCGAAAAGCCAATCAGGTAGTACCGGTCGAGATCGCTCACCAGCCGCCGCAATCCAGGCACGAGCGCCTGGCCATCGATCGGGAATCCTCCTGTGGCGCGGGCGATGGCCGCGAGATCCTTCGTGACATCCGCCATCGGATCGATCGCGTAGGTGACCATGTCGCTGCGCTGGAGCGCCGGGAGCACACGGGAATTCGGACCGGCGTGCATCGCGTACTGGTTCGCGTAGTCGTCGGCGCTCGCGTAGTACGGTTCGTCCCAGAACGGACTCGAGATCACGATGCAGACCTTGCGCAGTCGCGTGTCCCAGCCGAGGGCGTCAGCCATGCTCACGATCTTGGAGATCGTCTCGACAGCGCCGCTGTTTCCTGGCCCGGACCGCGCCGGGTTCGCGTACTGGGCGATGGCGCGGTGAATCACGGCGGGATCCTCCGTCGGCTCGGCGCCGAAGCGTCCGGAGGTGCTGGCGATCGCCATCGTCGTCGCGGGGCCGAGATCGTGAACGAGCTGACGTAACAAGGTCGCCACGAGGGGCCGCGGCGCCTCGCTTTGCACGTCGTCCACGAGAAAGATCACGAGACGCTCGGCCGCGCCGGCGGTTGTGTTGTCCGCGACGTCCCGAATGAGAAGCGGCGGAAACGGTGGCACGGGGGCCGGCTGGTGCGTGACCTCCGCAAACGTAGTCACGGGCACCGCATGGCCGTTCTCGATGACTTCGAAATCGGACTTGGTCAATCCGTGAAGCGCATTGCCGTGGCTGTCGGTCACGATCGCGTGGACGCTCACCAGATCGACGCCGGCGCGAAAGACAGGTTGTTGAGGCTCTGTCGTTGGAGACTGGGCAAGAAGGGTCGCCGTCGTCAGAGCGGCAACGAACGCCGCGAGCCGAACCATCGCGTTCGGGCGCATAGAGGAGCCACTGGCTGGGCTGGCAGTACCTGATTATCCCCGGCCGTTGTTCGACCGGCAAGGCGGAACGGTCAGTCGTCGCTCTTGATCACCTGAGTAAATCGCAGGCTGTTGCCATCGGGGTCTTCGACATAGAACTCGCGCGTTCCCCATGTTTGGTCAAGAGGGCCCTGATGAACTTCCTCTGCCGGGACGTTCGGGTCCCCTGGTGTGCGCAGACCCCGCGCTCGAAACTTGCGACAGACGCCATCAACGTCGTCTGTCATGACGGCGACTACCGATCGGGTTCCACCATCGAAATTGCAGAGGAATATTTGGTCGCCTTCCCGGGAGAGAACGCAGAACGCGGTACCGTCTGCCGTGGGGTTATCTCCTTCCACGTACTCGAAGTCGAGGATCTTCGTGTAGAACTCGAAAGCCTCAGCGAACCGCCTGCACCGGATTTGCGGAATGATGGCCATATTCAGCTGACTTGAAGCAGCTACGCGCGCGCGGTCAATCGATCTCGATGATGCCGGACGCGTGTTCGTCGACCTCGCTGTCACTGCCTGGGCTCGATGCGACGCTCACGGTTTCCCTGACGAGCGGCAGGCGCGCCTTTGCGTACCCGCCGACCTCGCGGACGATCACGTCGTCGGAGGGCGGCATGGGCTGGCCGTAGAGGCGCACGAACAGCCGCAGCAGCGGATCGTCAAATGCGTATCGCTTGCCCTGGAACGTGACGAGGTCGACGTCCTCGAGCCACGACAAGTAGTCCTTCGTCGAGCCGGGCGTGCGGTGCAGGTGGTGCGAGATCTCGGTGAGGTTCAGCGGCTCGTCTCCGGCGAGGACGCCAAGGATCGCCTTGAGCGCGCCGTATCCGCGGGCGCGCTGCAATCGCAGTTCGAAACTCTCGCGGCAGCGCGCGGTGAGCCGTCCATCGGGTGCGAAGAGCGCGGCGAGCGCCGCCACCGGATCGATCGCCGGTCCCAGCGATCCCAGCGCTTCGAGCAGGAGGTTGGCGTACGCTGCCCGCCCGCCCGAGAGCGCGACGACGGCAGGGGCGATGTCGGCCGCGCGGTCGCGGCGGCCGGCATCGTGCGCGAGCGCGAGGGCAGCCGTCTCGTCGATGTCGAGCCCGGGCACGTGTACGACCTCGAACCGCGCCGGCGCGTCGCGAAGCAGCCGGTGGACGCGCTGGGTGAACCGTGAGGCGAGCACGAAGCGCGCAGGACTGGCCGACAGACGTGCAACGAGATCCCGCTGGACGTGACGCAGCCCTGGAAAATTCTCGAAAGTGCGGACGTCGAGGAACTCGTCGAGCAGAAATGTGACCGGCTGGCCGTCACTCGCGACGGCGGAGTCGAAGAACGTGAGCATGCCCTCGAACGCCGCGCGGGCCGAGGGTGCCGAGCCGCCGCTATTGTCTCGCGGCGCGAACGGGCTGACGGCCGTGATCGCCGCCAGGCAACGCTCCGGCGTCGTCGCCGCCGAGGAAATGTCGAGGTACTGCGTTCGATCGGCCCCAGCCAGACGTGCCAGGCGCAACAACGCGGACGTCCGGCCGATGCCGCAGCCGCCGAGCAGCACCGGAATGCGTCCGGCCTCGAGCGAGGCGAGCACGCGGCGTTCGAGCGCCGGCCGCGCGACGATCATCGCGACGTCTCCGGTGTGGTGTCGAGCATCGGCATGTGGATGCCGCGCGCGCGCGCCGTCTCGATGGCCGTGGGATAACCAGCGTCCGCGTGCCGCACCACTCCCATGCCGGGGTCGCAGGTGAGCACGCGTTCCAGCCGCTCGTCGGCTTCGCGCGTGCCATCGGCGACCACCACCATGCCGGCGTGCAGCGAGTAGCCGATTCCGACGCCGCCGCCATGATGGACGGAGACCCACGTCGCGCCGGCCGACGTGTTCAAGAGCGCGTTGAGGATCGGCCAGTCCGCGATCGCATCACTGCCATCCCGCATGCCTTCGGTTTCGCGGTTGGGCGACGCGACCGATCCGGCGTCGAGGTGATCGCGGCCGATCACGATCGGCGCGCTCACGACGCCGCGGCGAACCAGGTCGTTCAACGCCAGGCCGAACCGTGCGCGGTCGCCGTAGCCGAGCCAGAAGATTCTCGCTGGCAGCCCCTGGAACGCAACGCGTTCCGCGGCGAGCCGGATCCAGCGGCACAGCGCCTCGTCCTTCGCGAACATCTCGAGCGCGAGACGATCGGTCGCGTGGATGTCCGCGGGATCACCCGAGAGCGCGGCCCAGCGGAACGGGCCCTTGCCCTCGCAGAAGAGGGGCCGGACGTACTCAGGGACGAACCCGGGAATGTCGAACGCGTTTTCGACGCCGCCGAGCTTGGCCTGCGCCCGCAGGTTGTTGCCGTAGTCGAACGTCACCGCGCCGCGGGACTGCAGCGTCAGCATCGCCCGGACGTGCGTCGCCATCGCCGCGGTCGATCGCCGGACGTACGCTTCTGGATCCCGCTCCCGCAGTCGGGCAGCCTCCGCGAGCGACAGGCCGTTCGGCACGTATCCGAGGAGTGCATCATGCGCGGACGTCTGGTCGGTCAGCACGTCGGGTGTCATGCGGCGCGCGACGAGCTCGGGCAGCACGTCAGCGATGTTCGCCTCGAGGCCGATCGATCTTGCGACGCCTCGCGCGCAGTAGTCCCGTGCGCGCTCGAGTGCCTCGTCGAGCGACGTCGTCGTCTCGTCGAGGTACCGCGTCGCGATGCGTCGCGCGATTCGCGACGGATCGACTTCGACGACGATGGCGACGCCTTCGTTCATGGTGACGGCCAGAGGCTGGGCACCGCCCATCCCGCCGAGGCCGGCCGTGACGGTGAGCCGGCCGCGCAGCGAGCCATCGAAGTGTTTTCTCGCGAGCGCCGCGAGCGTTTCATACGTGCCCTGGAGGATGCCCTGCGTGCCGATGTAAATCCACGATCCGGCAGTCATCTGGCCGTACATCGTGAGGCCCCGGTCCTCGAGGTCACGGAACGTGGCCCAGGTCGCCCAGGCCGGGACGAGCAGCGCGTTGGCGATGATGACGCGCGGCGCCCAGGGATGGGTGCGGAAGACCGCGACCGGCTTGCCGGACTGCACGACGAGCGTCTCATCGTGTTCGAGCGACCGCAGCGAGTCCACGATGGCGTCGAACGCGGGCCAGTTGCGCGCGGCCTTGCCCGATCCGCCGTACACCACGAGATCGTCGGGCCGCTCGGCCACGTCCGAGTCCAGATTGTTCATCAACATCCTGAGGGCGGCCTCCTGGGGCCATCCCTTGCAGGAGAGCGTCGTGCCCCGCGGGGCGCGAACGAGACGTGAGGTCAGTGGCATCGCATTCCACGGCTCGTGCGTTCGTGTGACGCGACGAGCGCACACACCGGCTGGGGAAGTCGCAACTCTAAAGAACGTCGCGCGCGGCTGTCAACAATTGACAAGACGCTCGCGCCGGCCGTTCGGCCGTCGCCGCGCCGCGTGATCCGTTTCGCCTTGCGTTGTCCATACAATTCTTCGGACAATCCAGGCGCGTGTGGCGCGTCGCGCCGGGCGCCGCCACACCGATGGGATTTTCGCCGCTCGACTACGGCGTCCTGCTGTTGTACCTCGCCGGCATCACGGCGTTCGGCGCGAGGTTCCGGCGCGCGCAGCACACCGTCGCCGATTATTTCATCGGCGCGCGCAATATTCCGTGGTGGGTCATTAGCCTGTCGATCGTCGCGACCGAAACGAGCACCCTCACGCTCGTCGGCGTGCCGGCTATTGCGTACGCCACTTACTCGCACCCCGAACAGGGCGGCACCCTGACCTATCTCCAGGTCGTCGTCGGCTACATGATCGCGCGCGTGGTCATCAGCGTCCTGTTCATCCCGGCGTACTTCGCCGGCGACATGCTGACGGCCTACGAACTGCTGAACCGGCGGTTCGGATCGGCGGCCAAGCACGCGACGGCATCGCTGTTTCTCGTGATGCGGCCGCTCGCGGAAGGCGTGCGCGTCTTCGCGGCGTCGCTCGTGCTTTCCGCCGTGATTTCCGCGAGCCTCCCGGGCCTCTCGCACCTCTGGCTGTGGTCCATCCTGATTGTCGGGGGCCTGACGCTCGTCTACACGTTCGAGGGCGGCATCACGGCCGTGATCTGGACCGACGTGATCCAGCTCGTCATCTACATCGGAGGCTCGGTCGTCGCCGCCTACGAGCTGCTGCATCTGATTCCTGGCGGCTGGGACACGGTGGTGACCGAGGCCGGCCGGGCAGGGAAACTGCAGGTCCTGTCGTTCTCGTGGGATCTGACGCTGCCGTTCACGGTGTGGGCCGGGCTGATCGGCGGGACGTTTCTCACCATGGCGTCGCACGGAACCGACCAGCTGCTCGTGCAACGGCTGCTCACGTGCCGATCGGCGCGCGACAGTCAGAAGGCGCTCATCGCGAGCGGGGTGGTCGTGTTCGCGCAGTTCGTCCTGTTCCTCCTCGTCGGGTTGATGCTCTTTACGTTCTACAAGTTCCATCCCCTGCCGCCCATTCAGTCGAACGACGAGATCTTTCCCGCCTTCATCGTGCGCAGCCTGCCGCACGGGATCGCGGGCCTCGTGATCGCCGCGATCTTCGCGGCGGCGATGTCGAACCTGAGCGCGTCGCTCAACTCGCTCGCGTCGACCACCGTCATGGACTTCTATGTGCCGCTCACCGGGCGCGGGACGGACGCGGTCGAGTTGCTGCGGTTGTCGCGGTGGTTGACCGCGGCGTGGGGCGTCGTGCTCATTGCGATCGCGATCGTCGCACGCGGGTGGGGCTCTGTGTTCACGACGGGGCTGACGATCGCGTCGATCGTGTACGGGCCGATGCTCGGCGCGTTCCTGCTCGGCCGGCTGGCACCGCGCGCGAATCAGGCCGGCGTGCTGACAGGCATCGCCGTGTCCCTGGTCTCGATGATTCTGGTCAAGCTCCTGACGCCGCTTGCCTGGACCTGGTACGTGCTGCTCGGTACGGCGATCTGCGCGACGGTCGGATACGTTGCGAGCCTCGTGATGCGGCCCGCGCGCTGACGCGCGCGCCTACTTCAGCGCGAAGCCTGCCGCGCGGTCGACGTCACCGCGTTCGATGAGCGCGGTGATGTGATCGATGTCCGGCGCGGGTGAGCGATCGACCGTGAGGGGCGGCACGCCCTGCCGCACGGCGCGGTGCACGCCCTGGAGCGGCGTGGACGTCGTGAGCGGTGCGAGAAGATCGATGCCCTGACAGGCGGCCAGCAATTCGATCGCGATCACCTGTCGCGCAAGTTCGACCACCCGGGCCAGCTTGAGGCCGGCGTGCATGCTCATGCTGACGTGATCTTCGCGGCCGGCGGAGGTCGGGATCGTGTCGACGCCCGCGGGATGGGCGAGCGTCTTGATTTCCGACGTGAGCGCCGCGGCCGTGACGTGCGCCATCATTAAGCCGGAGTTGAGGCCGGAATCCTTGATGAGGAACGCCGGGAGGCCGCTCTCCGCCGGGGTCATCAGCCGGTCGATCCGCCGCTCACTGATCGTCGCGAGCTGCGCGAGGCCAATCGCGAGCGTGTCGGCGGCAAGCGCAACGGGCGCGCCGTGAAAGTTGCCGCCTGAGACGATCTCGCCGGTCTCGATGAACACCATTGGATTGTCGGTCGCCGCGTTGATCTCGATCGTGGCGAGGCGCCTCGCGAAGGCGACCGCCTCACGGGCGGATCCGTGCACCTGCGGCGCACAGCGCAGCGCGTAGGCGTCCTGGACCTTGCCGCAGTTCGCGTGCGACGCGTTGATGCCGCTGCCCGCGCCAAGCGCCAGCAGATTGGCGGCCGACGCCGCCTGGCCAGGGACCGGACGCGCGTCGTGAATCCTCGCCTCGAACGGATGAAACGATCCGCGCAGCGCATCGAGCGACATCGCCGCCGCGATGTCGGCAGCGCGTGTCAAGCGCTCGGCGGCCAGTACACCCAGGGCGAGTAGCGCCGTACTGGCCTGCGTGCCGTTGATGAGCGCCAGGCCCTCTTTCGGGGCGAGTTCCACGGGCTGGAGACCGGCGCGCTTCAGGGCAGCCGCTCCGGGCTCGAAGCTCGTCGGACGCCTCGCCGGACCCGTCGCCGCTTCGCCTTCGCCGACCACGACCAGGGCCAGGTGCGCGAGCGGAGCGAGGTCGCCGCTCGCGCCTACCGAGCCTCGCGCCGGCACGCGTGGATGGACGCGTGCATTGAGCATCGCGACGAGCGCCTCGAGCGTGGCGAGGCGGATGCCGGAGTAGCCCTTGGCCAGCACATTCGCACGCAGGGCGAGTAACGCGCGTACGACGGGAATATCGAGCGGATCCCCCACGCCGGCCGCGTGACTGCGCAGCAGATTCAACTGCAGCGCGGACAGCTGCTCGTTGGGGATTTTGACATCTGCCAGCGCGCCAAATCCGGTGTTCACGCCGTACACCGCATTGCCGGCCGCGGCATGCGTGTCGACGACGTCGCGCGACGCGCGGACGCGGGCGGCCGTAGTCGGTGTCAGCCGGGCCGGCGCCTCGTCGTACGCGATGCGGGCAAGATCTTCGAGGGTGAGCGACGCGCCGTCGAGGTCGATCATTGGTCAGGGTGGCGGTTTCCCGCCGGAGCGGCACAACGGTATCATGCTACCCGCATGAATCTTTGCGTGGTCGGCGCTCAGTGGGGCGATGAAGGCAAGGGCAAAGTCGTGGATCTGCTCACCGCGTACTTCGCGGTGGTGGCGCGCTATCAGGGCGGCCACAACGCGGGGCACACGGTCTACGTCGGCGGGCAGAAATTCGTCCTGCACCTGATTCCGTCCGGCATCCTGCACGAAGGCGTCATCTGCCTCATCGGCAACGGCGTCGTCGTCGATCCTCACGCGCTGTTCAGCGAGGTCGATCAGCTGGCGGGACTCAAGATCGACGTGACCGGCCGGTTGTTCGTCAGCGACAAGGCGCACCTGATTCTCCCGTATCACCGCGAGCTCGACGTGCTGGCCGAAGCCCGCCGGGGCGAACGGAAGATCGGGACGACGTCGCGCGGCATCGGGCCGGCGTATGAGGACAAGATCGGCCGGCGCGGGGTGCGCGTGGGCGATCTCGCGGATACGGCCAATGACGGCGCGCTTGCGAGCGCCGTGCGCGAGAACGTCGCCGCCCGCAATCGAATCGTCGGCAACGGCGACATGAAATGGCAGGACGTGCTCGCCGATCTGCGGAAGGTCTGGCCGCGTCTGCAGCCGCTCGTGGCCGACACGTCGTTGTATCTCTATCGCGCGATGAACGAGAAAAAGGCCGTGATGTTCGAGGGCGCGCAAGGCACGCTGCTCGACATCGACCACGGGACGTATCCGTTCGTTACCTCATCGAACGGCACGGCGGGCGGAGCGGCGACGGGGCTTGGCGTCGGTCCCTCGCGCATCGGGCACGTGCTCGGCGTGGCCAAGGCGTACACCACGCGTGTCGGCGAGGGCCCGCTGCCCACCGAGCTTCATGGCGCGATGGGCGAGCGGCTACGGGAGACGGGGCAGGAATACGGCGCGTCGACCGGGCGTCCCCGCCGATGTGGGTGGTACGACGCCGTGGCCGTGCGGTACGCGATGCGCGTCAATGGCCTGGATTCGCTCGCCGTAACCAAGCTCGACGTCCTCGACGGGCTCGAGGAACTGCAGATCTGTACCGCATACCGGTGCGGATCGGAGACGCTGACGGAGATGCCGGGCGACGTCGCTCAGTTAGCCGCCTGCGAGCCGGTCTACGAGACGTTGCCTGGATGGAGCCGCCCGACCCGAGGCGCGACGAACTTCGACGACCTGCCGGTCGAAGCGCA
The DNA here is from genome assembly GCA_963704575.1 of uncultured Acidobacteriota bacterium. Lineage (GTDB taxonomy): Bacteria > Acidobacteriota > Vicinamibacteria > Vicinamibacterales > SCN-69-37 > DATEGZ01. The sequence goes on from OY969918.1 coordinate 1,061,528, forward strand.
GCGATACATCGCGCGACTCGAAGAGACCAGCGGCGTGCCCGCCTCGATTGTCTCGACGGGGTCCGAGCGGGATCACACGATTGTGAGAGACCTGGCCGGAATTCTCGGCCGCCGCTGACCGGCGCACGACTGCGCGCCGGTCAACGACGCCTGAATCAGCGGGAGCCGGCGACCGGCTCTTGACTGCAGAACTTGTCGAAGGCCATCGTCAGCAGGTCGGCGATCATCGGCGCCGATCGCGTTTCGATGTCGCGCCGTTCGATCATGTAGAGCAGCTTGCCGTCCTGCAGCAGCGCGATTGCCGGCGACGAGGGCGGGAACCCGGTGAATGCCTGACGGGCGCGATCGGTCGCGTCCATGTCCGCACCCGCGAACACACTGGCCGTCACGGTCGGACGCTGCGTGTGCTTCAGCGCCATCGCGATCCCGGGACGCGCTTTCCCCGCGGCGCATCCGCACACGGAGTTGACGACCATCATCACGACGCCCTTGGACTTGAGGACGTCATCCACATCGGCCGTCGTCCGACACTCGCGGACACCGAGGTCGTTCAGTTCCTGGCGCATCGGGGCAGTAAGGTAATCGGGATACGGCATGGCCACTCCAGTAAGGGTGCACCGAACAGCGTGCACTATCATCAGTATATGACCCGCCGCGCCTTCGTGCAGCTTGCCAGCGCGGCACTCATGTCTGCGGGCGTTGCCCGTCGATTGCACGCCGGCGCCGCACAAGGCCTGGACAAGTTCACGATGCCCGGCACCGCGTGCAAAACTGAAACGCCGACGCCTGCCGTAGCCGAGAGCACGACGTTTCGTCCCGGTGCCCCACGTAAAGCGACGCTCGCGGACCCGACGACCGGCGGTCGGAAACTGATCCTGTCGGGTGTCGTGAAGGGCGTGGTGTGCGGGCCGGTCAAGAACGCCCGGGTCGATTTCTGGCAGCCGGACGCTCGCGGCGTGTACGACATGACGGGGTTTGCGTTACGCGGATACCAGACCACCGACGAGAACGGCCGGTATCGGATTGAGACCGTCCTTCCGCCGCCCACCACCGGGCGCGCGCCTCATCTCTCCGCGCGCGTCACGGCCCTGGGCAAGCCGACGCTCACGACGGCGCTGTTTTTTCCGGATGATTCGGGCAACCCGAAAGACGCGACGTTCCGCCAGGAACTTGCGATGACCATCACGTCGCGCGCCGACGGACTGGCCGCGACGTTCGACTTCGTGCTCGACGCCTGATGTCGACCGCACGGGTCGTGCTGTGCGACCTCGACGACACGCTGTTCGATCACGCGTTCGCGACGCGTGCCACGCTGCCTGCCGTGCAGGCGATGACACCTGCCTTCGATGTGTGGTCGCTCGACGAACTCGACGCGCGACATCGACGGATCCTCGACACGCTGCATCTCGACGTGCTTGCCGGCCGGCTGACGGTAGACGAGGCGCGGATCGAACGGTTCCGGCAGCTGCTCGCCGCGGCGGGGGCCGACGAACCTGCACAGGGCGCGCTCGCGATCTCGCGGCTCTATCGCGAGGCCTATCGCAAGTTCTGGCAGCCCGTGCCTGGCGCGATTCCGTTCCTCGAGGCCATCCAGCGCGCCGGCGTCCCGCTCGTCATCGTCACGAACAACATCGTCGCTGAGCAGCGCGACAAGCTGGAGCGCTGCGGACTGGGTCGGTACGTGGACACGCTCGTGACGTCAGAGGAAGTCGGGATCACGAAGCCGGATCCAGGAATTTTCAGCGTCGCCCTCGAGCTCGTGGGTGTGCCGGCCGACGCGGCGGTCATGCTGGGCGATGCCTGGAGCACCGACATCGAAGGCGCGCAGGCTGCGGGTATTCGGCCGGTGTGGCTCAATCGCACGAATCAGCCCGCGCCCGACGCGCGGATCGCGATGTTACGATCGCTAAAACCCGCGGATGAGGCGGTGCGCGTCGTACTCGGCGGCTGACGCAGCTATGGGCGCTCGTGCGAGCGGGTGTGGAATCCGCCCTGTTCGAGCGCGTGTCGAAGCGAATCGAAAACACGGCGTGTGTCTCCCGGATCGCCTACCGACGCGATCAGCCGATCGACGGCATACATTCGGAAACGAATCGCCTCCATATGAAACGAGGCGACGGCGCGTTTCAGCGCCTCGCCCTCGTCCATGAGCTGGCTGCGGGTGGGCGAGTCGGGCAGAGCGGCAAGGAGCGGAAGCAGTTCATCGAGCGCCGCGAGCGCCGGCGCAGTGCGTTCAGACATGCGCAACACAATACCGCAGGACGTTTAGTTCCGGTGCCAGGCCGGGACGATCGTGAGGATCACGCCGACCGTGACGAGTCCGGCGGCGACGACCAGCCGTACCGAGAGCGTCTCGCCGAGAAGTCCGGCGGCCGCGATGGCGGTGAGCACCGGGGTTGACGTCTGGAGGATGCCGGCGCGCCATGCGGCGAGGCGTGGCAGCACGGCGTACCAGATCGAATACCCCACGCCCGACGCGAGCGAGCCTGACGCGACCGCGAGCAGGACGCCAGCCGTGGTGACGTGCGCGGAGGAAAGCGACAGCACCGAAAACGCCGCGACGGGCAACAGCGCGCGCACGAAGTTGCCGGCGGTTTCCGCCAGCGGATCTCGCGCCGACTGGCCGGCCAGTGAGTAAACGCCCCAGCACGCACCGGCGCCCGCCATCATCGCGGTCCCAAGCAGGCTCGGGGCGTTGACTCCCGGGAGCGTCAGGACGAGCAAGCCGACAACGGCCAGACCGACCCCCAGCCAGTCGACACGCGCCGGGCGTTCGCCACGGATGAGTCCGGCGCCAATCATCGAGACCTGCACACCGCCGAACAGCACGAGCGCGCCGACGCTGGCATTCACCAGTTCATAGGCGAGCGTGAAGAGGATGGCGTAGGTGGCGAGCGCGATTGCCGACGACCACGATCCCCGCCCCTCCCGTCGTCGTCCTCGCAAACGCACGAGGAGCAGGAGCGTGGCCGCCCCGGACGCCAGGCGGATCGTGGCGAAGGTCGCCGCGTCGAGTCGATGCGTGGCGAGCGCGCCGCGAGTCAGGAGTGAGTTGGCCGCGAAGCCGACGAGCGCGGCCGCGGTCAGGAGCACCGTGCCCAAGGCACCAATTCTAGTTCCCGCCGACGTGCATCCGCTCGAGTCGTCTCGTAGTGAGGCGCGCCAGCACCGAGCAGATGAGCACGAGCGCCACGAGCACCAGCGCGCCTGCCCACGCCTGCCGGTGCCAGTCTTCATGCGCGCCCTTCGCGTACGTGAATACCTGCACGGTCAGTGACGAAATCGGCTCGGACAGCGTCGTCGAGAAGAAGCGGTTGTTGAAGGCGGTGAAGAGCAGCGGGGCGGTCTCGCCGGCGATTCGCGCGAGGGCGAGCACCACGCCCGTGATGATCCCAGGCAGCGCCGCGGGGAGCACCACCGTGAAGACCGCACGGCCGCGCGTGACGCCAAGCGCGAGCGCGCCTTCGCGAAGCGACATTGGCACGAGCCGCAACAGTTCTTCGGTCGTCCGCGCGACGAGCGGCACCATCATCACGCCGAGCGCAAACCCGCCCGCCAGCGCGGAGAAATGCTTCACCGGCAGCACGGCGACCGCGTACGCGAACAGACCCATGACGATCGACGGCACGCCGTTGAGGGTGTCCGCCGCGAATCGCGCAGCCGACCCCAATCGCGAGCCGCCCGACTCGACGATGTAGATACCGGTGAGGACGCCGACCGGGACGCCAAACGCCGCGCCGAGGCTGATGAGAATCACCGACCCGACGATCGAGTTGCCCATGCCGCCGCCGAGCTCGCCCGGGGGCGTAGGCATCTTCGTGAAGAAGTTCCAGTCGAGCGATCCGATACCCTGCTGAATCACGTAGAAGAAAATCAGCCCGACCGGAACGAGCGCGAGCACCACGGCCGCCGTGCAGAGGCCGGTCATGACGTTCGACAGCAGGCGGCGCCGGAAGTTATGGCGGGTCATGCCGCGGACTCCTCGGCGGGAACGGTTGCGGCGACGCCGAGCCGCGGCCGCCGCTCGCGCGTCATGTTCCAGATCAGCAGGCGCGACGCGACGTTCACCGCGAGCGTGATGATGAAGAGCACCAGGCCGACTTCGATGAGTGCGGATAGGTGGAGGTTGTCGGCAGCCTCGGCGAACTCGTTCGCGACCACGGCGGCCATCGTGTACTGCGGGGCGAAGAGCGACCACGACGCTTTGGGCGTGTTGCCGATCACCATGGTCACGGCCATCGTCTCGCCCAGCGCGCGCCCGAAGCCGAGCATGATGGCGCCGAAGATGCCGACGCGCGCGTAGTAAATCGCGGTCTTCGTCGCCTCCCAGCGCGTCGCGCCGAGGGCGTAGGCGGCCTCGCGCTGCGCCGGCGGCACGGCCTTCAGCACTTCGCGCGCGACCGACGAGGTGAACGGAATGATCATGATGGCGAGCACGATCGCGGCGGAGAACAGGCTCACGCCGACCGGAGGCCCGCTGAACAGCGGCAGGGCCGTGACCCACTCGGGCAGCGCGAGCTGGAGCTCGCGTACGGCCGGAACGAGCACGAAGATGCCCCAGAGGCCGTAGACGATTGACGGAATCGACGCGAGCAGTTCCGTCAAAAAGATCAGCGACGGTCTCAGCGCGTGTGGACAGAGTTCAGAGAGGAAGACGGCGATGCCGAGCGCGACCGGCGCGGCGATGAGCAAGGCGAAGAGGGACGAGTAGAGCGTGCCCCAGATGAACGGCAGCGCGCCGAACTTGCCGGCGACCGGGTCCCATTCAGACGACGTCCAGAAGCCGAGCCCGAACTGGGCGATCGACTGGCGCGATTGGCTCCACAGCACGAAGGCAATGCCGGCAACCAGCACGACGACCAGGAGCGCGAACGCTCCGGTCGTCGTGTAGAACAGGCGATCGCCCGAGTGACGAACAGCCGGTCTGGCCATTGACGGTGGTCGTGGACGCGGGCGCGGGGTCGACCCCGCGCCGACGCGCGCGACTACTGTACTTTCACTTTCGCCAGCTGCGCGAGTTCCAGCTGAACCACTGCGGAGGGAAGCGGCGCGTAGCCCAGATCGGCACAGTATTTCTGGCCGTCAGCGAGCGCCCACTTCATGAAATCCACCATCGCCTTGCTCTGCGCCTTGTTCTTGGGATTCTCGTAGAGCAGGATCCAGGTGAAGGACGAGATCGGATACGCGTCCGGTCCTTCCGCGTTGACGATCGACACGCGGAAGTCCGCCGGCATTTTCTTGCCGCCCGCTGCCGCGGCCGCCGCCGTCACCGATTCGAGCGACGCCTTGACGAAGGCGCCGTCGTGGTTCTGGACCGCGCCGTACGACTGCTTCTGCTGCAGCGCGTAGACGAGCTCGACATAGCCGATCGCGCCCGGCGTCTGCTTGACGAGCGCCGACACGCCGTCGCTGCCCTGGCCGCCAAGCCCGACGGGCCAGCTCACCGACGTCGCGATACCGACCTTCGACTTCCACTCGGCCGAGACCTTCGCCAGGTAGTCGCACCAGATGTAGCTCGTGCCGCTGCCTTCGGCGCGATGCACGACGGTGATCGCCGTGGCCGGTAGCGTCACGCCGGGGTTGACCTTTGCGATCGCCGCGTCGTTCCATTTCGTGATCTTGCCGAGGAAGATGTCGGCGAGGATCGCGCCAGTGAATTTCAGATCGGGATTGCCCGGCACGTTGTAGGTGGGCACGACGCCACCGAGCACCGTCGGGAAGTGAAAGACCGTGCCTGGGGCGGCGACCAGCTGGTCGTTGGTCATCGGTCCGTCGCTCGCGCCGAAGAAGACCGTCTGCGCCGACAGCTGACGGACGCCCGCGCCCGATCCTCCGCCGCCGTAGTTGATCTGAATGTCGGGATGCAGCTTGTTGTACTCCGCGAACCACTTCTGGTAGATCGGTTCCGGGAACGTCGCACCCGCGCCGTTGATCTGCTGCTTCTGCGCGGCGAGGCCGGCGCCGAGCAGCGCGGTCACACACGCGCCGGCGGCGATCGTTCGCCAACCGTTTGTCATTGTTCTCATGGGAAGGCTCCTGTAATGGCTTAAGGCTTAGGGCTTAGGGCTCAAGGCCTGGTGGGCATCTCAGGTTGGCCTAAGCCTTAAGCCCCAAGCCTTCAGCCGAAGTTAGAAGTTGATCAACCCGTGCACTGCCACCTTCTTGTTGTTCACGAGCGTGTTCTGCGACCCGGAGCCCGTCTGGCCGTCGTAGTCGAACATCAGCGCGGCCGTCGCGTTGCCGCCGGGATGCGGGAACCAGTACGCGAACCCGATGATGAAGCGCTTCTGGATCGCATCGATGTTCTTGTTCGGCTTGTAGTCGTCGTACCGGATCAGCATCTCGGGGCCGTTGCCCTTTTCATGGAAGAACGGCGTGACCCAGGTCGTCCATCCCTTGGCGTTGACGTCGGCCGCCGCCGGAAGACCGGTCTGGTCGTTCTGGTTCAGGTACTCGTAGCCCCAGTTGAAGTACTTGTGCTCGTAGGTGGCCTGGAAGATGCCGCGATCGCGGCGGCCGCCGTTGGTCGGCGCGTCGTCGCCAATGAATCCCGTGATGCGCAGGCCGCGCACTTCCGGATTGGAGGACGCGAAGGGTCGCACCGTGCCCCGGATCATGAACCCCTTCTGATCGTTGACCTCGACGTGGTTGTAGCCCTCGCCGTTGAAGAAGCCCGCGTGAATGTCGCCGAAATTGTTCGGCAGGTTCGTGTGATACGAGACGCCTGCGTCGGCCGACGAGTAGGCGCCGACGCGCTCGACGAACGTCGTGCCCTGGAAACGGTACCGGTAGATGCCCTCGGTGTAATCGAGGTACGGCGTCTGCTGGATGCCGAGCTTCACCCAGTTCTGCTTCCAGGAGCCCGTGTACTGGTCGAGGTTGAATTGGGCGTAGCCGTATTTGATGCGGAAGACCAGGTTGCCGTTGAGCGCGGCGTCAGAGGCGTTCGCATCGCGCACGATGTCCGGCGTGATCCTGAAACTGACGATATGGTTAATCTGACCCGTGACGTTGATATACGTCCGCTGGAGCTGGAAGGCGCTGAGGGTCACGTCATTGCCGTTGGCGTCCTTCACTTTGGGGGTCGTCTGGACCGTGTAGTCGTAGTAGATGACGGCTCCCACACTGATGCGCTGGGTGTCATCGGGCGGGGTCGCCCCTGCCGCAGGCGTCACCTGGGCGTGCGCCAGCCGGGGGAGCATCACCAAGGCAAACCAAAGCACTGAGAGCGGTAACCGTCGTGTCACGAAGCCTCCTCGCGCGTCAGCGCGGTCCGAATGCGAGGCAAGGCTATCGGCCCGATGTAACGGGCGGAGATCGCTCGTGTTTCGACGGAGTTAATTCAGGAGTTCTCACGCGAACCCTCATTTTCGTGCATACTTAGGGCGTGCGGCCCTGCTGGGAGGGCCGCTTTTCAGCAGGTTTGAGGAGGCAATTCAACATGAAGCTTCAGAGCAAGTGGTTGGTGGCGGCGTTTGCATTCGTGGCCTTTGTGGCCGTGCGGACAGTCAGCGCGGCGCCGGAGACCTGGACGGGCAAGCTGTCGGATGCCATGTGCGGCGCGGATCACGGGGCCAACGGCGGAACGATGGCGAAGGATCACGACTGCGCCGTGAAGTGTGCCAAGGGCGGCAGCACGTACGTGTTCGTGAACAGCGCCGACAAGAAGACCTACAAGATCGCCAATCAGACGTTGCCCGCACTCGAGACGCACGCGGGCCATACCGTTCTGCTCACCGGCGAACTCAAGGACGGAGCCATCACGGTCACCAAGATCGCGATGCCCCCGGCCAAGTAACAGCGTTACTTCTCACGGCTCAGGGCTCGGGGCTTAGCCAGGCCCGAAGTCCTGAGCCGACGCCGTAAGCCTCAAGCCTTAAGCCTCAAGCCCCAATCCGTAAGCCCTATCTCAGCGTCGGCGGTTTACGCCGATGCGTTGCCTGCTCGTAAGCGTACGCCAACCGGTACAGAGTCGCTTCGTCCCACGCGCGCCCGAGCAGAGTCATGCCTGCCGGGAGTGTGTTGTCGCGCGTGAAGCCCATCGGCACGTTCATCGCGGGAAATCCCGACGTCGGCGAAAAGACCTGGCTGTTGTCGCCGGCTTGCTGCGTCGCGGAGTCGAGTGGCCGTGGCGGGAAGCTCCACGTCGGATAGACGTACGCGTCGAGCTTCAGCGCGTCCATAGTCTTGGTGATCGCGTCACCGAAGGCCAGGCGGTATGCGGCGTCCGCCTTGCACGCATCCGACTCGGGGCCCTGCGGCGTTCCGCGGGCCGCCTGCGTGGCGCGCGGGGCGACCGAAGCGGGCAGGGTCGCGAACGCGGGCGAGGCGAGGATCTCCGCGAGGCTGTGCACGGGCGCTTTCTGGCCGCGCGTCGCGAGGTACTCGTCGAGGTCGTACTTGAAGCCGCGGCAACCGCCGGCGCCCTGCGCTCGCGGCGGCAACTCAATCTTCGCGTCGTCGACAATCGTCGCACCCGCAGCCGTCATGTCAGACAGCGCGCGCGCGAACACGCTCGCGACTTCGTCATCAATCTGCGGTGCGGCCGGTGTCGACGGCGTCGCGGCGGCGTTGGGCGGAGGCGTGCGCTCCCATGCCTGATGCAGCACGCCGATGCGCGTGCCCTTGAGTCCGTCTTTCTGCAGCGCGTCGGCGTATTTCGGAATCGCGCGGCCGTGGCTGCGCGCGGTCATCGCATCCTCGGGGTCTTCACCGACGATGGCCTGGAAGACGGCGACGTTGTCTTCGACCGTGCGCGTCATCGGTCCGGCGACGTCGGCGAGATAGGACAGCGGAATCACGCCGGCTCGGCTCGTGAGGCCCAACGTCGAACGCATCCCGACCAGCGCGGCGTGTGACGACGGCCCGCGGATCGAATTTCCGGTGTCGGAGCCAAGCCCGACGAGGCCGAAGCTCGACGCCACGGCCGCGGCGGTGCCGCCGCTCGAGCCGGCCGGCACGCGCGTCAGGTCGTACGGATTACGCGTGGTGCCGAGGATCGAGTTCACCGTCTCGTTCGGGCTGAACGCGAACTCCGCCATATTCGACTTGGCGAGGACGATCGCGCCCGCCGCCTTCATGCGTTTCACGAGAAACGCGTCTTTGTCTGAGACGAAGCCCTTGAGCGTGGCCGATCCGTCGGCGCTTTGCAGACCGATCGTCTCGAAGTTGTCTTTCACGATCGTGGGCACGCAGTGGAGCGGACCGGTCAAGCCGCGCGCGGCGAATTGCCTGTCGAGTTCGTCGGCGTCCTTGAGGGCATCTGGGTTCGTGAGGACGATCGAATTGATCGGCGGCGTGTTCTTGTCGTACTTGGCGATGCGCTGCAGGTACAGGTCGACGAGTTGATGGCACGTCAGTTGATGCGCCCGCATCGCGGCGTGGACCTTGGCGATCGTGGTCTCTTCGACGACAAACGTCGGCGTCTGGGCGAACAGGAGCGCGATGGCGCTGGCGGCGCCAATGGCGAGGGCGGCAAGTCGGCGGGGCATCAGCATGGCGCTTGTCTATCGCGTTTTTCTATCGGGAGGCGTACTCGGCGGACTTCGCAGATGCGAACATCCACACGCCGAAGCCGGCGAGGGCCACGGCGGTCCAGATCAGCAGCATGACGAGTTGTCCGCGGCGGCCGGTCCGATCGACTCGCTTGAGCAGTCGCGCGGCGACGGCCGCGCTCACGGCGGACACCAGCAGGATAACGGTTGAGCTTGGCACGGAGGGGAGTGTATCGCCGTTCTTTCATGCCGAGGAGGGGTTGGCTCGACTTCGTCCGCGCGGATTCTCTGGTATTGTTGGATGTTCACCTCTGCGCGTCCCCATCGTCCAGAGGCCTAGGACGTGGCCCTTTCAAGGCCAAGACTCGGGTTCGAATCCCGATGGGGACGCCACTCTAGTAGGTACAACCGCACCAGCAATCAAGCGACCAGTCGCGACAGGTCCACTGAACCGATACGTCTGACCTTCCGGTGTGAAGCGCAGCGGCGCTTCCAACACCTCGCGCAGCATCTGACGCGCGTCCGCGACCGACCCGTTCAACAGCGTTCGCCACTCGCTCACCGACTGCTGAACGGTGGCCTCGATGGCGTCACGGTCGATGTGAATCTGATGCAGCGTCTCGGCCGCGGTCATCTCCACGAGCAGCGCCTCGCGTTCCTGTTGGCGCTCCGACAACCGGGCGATGACGGACGGCAGGCCCTTGCCGCCGAGCTCGAGGGAGTCGGTGAGCTGCTGAATCCTCGCGTCCAGGGATCGCAGCTGGCGACGGAACCCGTCCACCTGCGCGTCGATGTTCTTCGGGAGGAGTTGTTCGAGGACGCCCTCGATGATGGCGCTGACGACGGCAGGCCGGAGGACGTCGCCCGCGAGCGCCTGGAGGACCGCATCGTTCACGCGGTGCATCGGCAGCACGAGGTCATTCGGGCAAATGGTCGCGCCACGCTTCCAGTTGGCCAGACAGCCGTAGAAGTAGACGCGCTCCCCGCCGCGCCGACGGCTGACCACGGCCATCGAGCCGCCACAGGTGTCGCACCGGACGAACCCGGTCAGCAGATAGTTCGAGTCGTAGTCGCGCCGCGCAAACGTCCTCGGGCCGGTCGGCGTGTTCACCACGCTTCGGGCCTTGCGAATCAGCGCGTGGGCGGCCTCCCACTGCTCGTCCGTGACGATGCGGAGGTCCTCGCGATACGTCCGCACCCAGTGTTCCTCCGACTTCGGCGATGGGTGCACGTCTCCCGAGGCGTCCCGCTTCTTCGTTTTGTTCCACGTGATGATGCCGCGGTACATGTCGCGGTGCAGGACTTCGCGGACGGTGCTCGGCGACCACCCGGCCGGACGGTCCTGCTGCGGGCGTGGACAGCAAGCTCGGGCCGCATTCAACGTCTTCGCGATGCGGGTGTAGCCGAATCCCGCGGCCCGCAGGTCGAAAATCCACACAATGACAGCAGCCTCGTCGGCGTTGATGACGCGCTCGACGTGCTTCTCGACCTCGATGTTCGTGTAGCCGAACACACGGCCCCCGGTGACGTGGCCCAGTTGCGCCATGAGCCGGTGCGCTTCATAGGTCTTCTGACTGACCCCGCGACGGTACTGGGCGGCAAATTCGCTCTTGAGAAAGCTCAGGGTGTTACTGGCGAAGTCGCCGTACTGGAAGCGCGAACCATCGCTGTAGAACCAGACTTGGACACCGGCCTTGGCAATCATCTTCAGTTCAGCAAACGCCTCGTCGCCATCGCGTCGGCTGAACCGGTCCGGGTCCTGACAAATGAGCACCTCGAAGGGCGGTGGCGCGGCGCTGGTAATCGCGAGGAGCATCCGCGCTTTGTCCTTCAGCCGGGCGGGCGCCGACGAGCCGGAGATGCCGTCGTCGATGTAGATGTGGGGCTCCAGCACCGTCCAGCCCTTCGCGGTCGCGAAGACCCGGGCATTCTCGACCTGCCGGTTGACCGACTTGGTCTCGTCCTCGGCGTCGTCCTGTTCCTTGCTTCGTCTGGCGTAGATGGCGGCTCTCGTGGTCATCGTCGTCACCGTTGAGCAATCTCTGAGACTTGAAAAGTCAACCGCGGTTGCTTTTTCGTCCGACGCCTTGCAGTGTAACTGCTCTCACGACGGATGACGCGTCAGCAATTGCGCGATGAAGCTGGGTTGCCACCGTCGACCCTGTCTGTTTCTCCACCCGCGCCCGTTCAGTTCGTCGCAGATGGTGATGAGCGCGTACCCGCGCGCTCGCAACTTGCGGATCTCCGCCAGCGTGGCGCGCTCGTCGGCATTCTCCACGAGCGTCCGGCCGTCGTCGCCGACCCGGTGGCCCCACGGGACACACCCGACGCGTTGGCCGCGCCTCTTGGCGGCGGCCATCGCCGACTTCGTCCGGTTGCGAATGATGGCGCGCTCGTAGGCCGCAAACGCATCGACCATGGTCCGCATCAGTTGGCCCGTCGGCCCGTCGTCGTCCGTGCCTTCACCGGCGGCCGAGTAGACGCGCCCGCCGCGTCGCTCGACCAACCGCTCGACCATCGCGACGTTCAGGACGTCGCGGCCGAGGCGGTCGCGCTTGGCCACCAGCAGGATGTCGCCGGCGCCGACCATGTCGACGGCGGCGATGAGGGCCGGGCGATATTCCAGCGCGAGGCCGCCGCTCACGCCGGCATCGGTGAACGTCTGCACCAACGGGACGCCGAGGCGCGCCGCTGCCGCCTCGATGGCCGCCTGCTGCGCCTCCAGTCCGAGCCCGGAGTCTGCTTGGTCCGCCGTACTCACACGCCGATAACCAACCGCACGGCCACCCGTTACCGCCATCGGACCCTCGGGCTCTTCCTCACACCCAGCGGCCTGAGCGCTATGAGGCGGAGACGCGCCCACCTAGGCGCGCACGCGGGAAAACCCGGTACCCAATGGGAACTGGGTTTTCGCGCGTTGTTGGCGGTACCAAGTTGGAACCGCCAACAAGAAGTCACCTGCAAGTGACTTTTCAAGAATTGCCGAGCCGTGTCACGTGACATGCGCGTCAGTCCTTTCGGTCCGTGGGTAAAAACGGCGGCTTGCGGTTCACCAAAATCGTGCAGGGTCGGCCGGACGGGTAGTTGATGGGATGGTTCATTGGCCAAAATTTCGCGCCGCCCAAATGCAGCACCGTATACCAGCGGGCATACGGCCCGGTCAGCGGGAACTTCTCGCGATCGGCGATGACGCGAATGGTGGCCACCACCCACTGAAAATCCTGGTCGCCATTCGGCCACGACCACCGCCTCCTCAGCGTGTAGCTATGCGGGTTGTCGGCCATCGTGCTGGCGAACTTCCAGCGCGCGCGATGGACGAGCAGGTCTTCGAGGCGCGCGAGGTCGGCGGCGACGTCCTCGGCGGGACGCGCGTACCACGCGGCCTTCGCGGCATCGCGCCGGGCCGCCGCGTCAAGCCATCGCTGTTGTGGGCGTCGCCCGAGTGAGTCGAAGAGGGCAGGCTGCTGGAGCGGCTTGTCGTCCTCCGACATCGCTCAGTTCGCCTCGCGGGCGTCGAGTTCGATGTTCGCCGCATGCCCGACTTCGCGCGCCATCGCCACGATGGCCTTGACGCCGCGGTCGCCGTACGGCCGCTTCAGATGAAGGCGCAAATACCTGACCAATTCGGCGCCACGGCGTTGCGCCGGTGTCGCACTCGCGCGATGCAGTCGGGCCAAGCGCCGAGGCTCGACCGGCGGTGGTGCGGGTGACGGTGGTGGGAGTGGCGGTGGTGGTGGTGCGGTCGGTGGTGCGGGTGGTGGGCGTCGAGTCACCTCGCGCGTGACCCTCTTCGTCGTCTTCTTGGCCATCTGGTCTCCATCGGCCGCTCGCAAGTGAGCGGCGGGTCATCTGTCGGGTTAGGCACGGGAAGTCGTGACGTGCCGCTCCTACGATGATACTATCATCGAGGGCCAGAAGTCAAGTCTCGCGGCCAGTTACGGTCGCAATGCTACTGGCGATAGCGCATGGAGAACGGCATGGCGAAACGCCTGCTACCCGGACCGAAGTCGTTGTTCCGAGGGAAAGTGCGGCAGCCGCTCAGCATCACGCTCACGCGACGGCATGGCGCGAAGCTCAAAGCCGCGATGCGGCGACTGGACTTGTCGCGCAGCGATGTCGTCGGCCTCTGCCTCGACCTCTACGCCGACGCGCTGCGCGTACCGGCCGACCTCATCGACGACTGACCACTCACACACGCGACGTAGAAGCCGCCCAGGAACCCACCGGTGCCCCACACGCGAATGCAAAGCCTCTCTCCCTCACCCACACCCTCCCTCGGCACGTTCGACCCTCTGACGGCCCTCGGAGTACTCGCCTTCGAACCGCACGGGCCGACCGCATACAATGGCCGCGCGTAGGAGGCGACGGTGGCGACGACGAAACGGCGCGTGCACCAGCGCACGGGTTTGCGAACGCCCGTGAACTACTTGAAAGTCTGGGCCTCGTCGGAGTGGACGCGACGCCTCACGCCCCGGCTACGCGTGGCGATGGTGGACGAGGAGCTCCCCGCCGCCAAGGTGAGAGGGCGCAAGTCGTGGTATCTCGCCCTCACCCAAGACCGCGACCTGCTGAAGGCCCTGGGTCCGGTGCACGGCGTGCCGAAGACAGGGAAGACCCTGCTGCTCTTCGAGGACGACGTCGTCGCCCTCGTGCAGCATCTGATGGCCGCGGGCCTCATCCACAGCGATGACGACCGCATCGTGAACGGGCCCGCCGCCGACCGCGTGGAGATGCTCGAACTCCTTGCTCGTCGCCGTCGCGCACAGGAGCGGGTCAAACGCGGCAGGAGGCGACGGTGACGGCGACGCCCGACTCGAACACCATTTTCGAACCCCCGCCCGCCGACGTGGATATTTGGCGGTTCATGGACTTCACCAAGTTCGTGGCGTGCTTAGAGCACGGCGGGCTGTTCTTCGTGCGCGCCCACTGCCTCGGCGACCCGTTTGAAGGGTCCTATCCTGAGCCTCATGCCGCTGCGAGGCGAGAACTGTTCAGCGGGATACCCATCGCTCCCGAAAAACTTGACGGCTTTCTTTCGGACTGGAGCAAGGCGCTCAAATGGGTTCGGTACTGGGCCCTCATCAACTGCTGGCATATCAACGAACACGAGTCAGCGGCGATGTGGAAGCTCTACGGCGGTGAGAAGGCTATCGCCATTCGCTCCAGGTACTCATTGCTGCGGACGTGTCTCGACTCGAGTATCGATATCGGCGTGGTGAAGTACATCGACTTCGCCAGCGAGCGCATTCCTGAAGGCCATCTGCTTCGACCGTACTGGTACAAGAGGAAATCGTTTACCCATGAGCGCGAACTCCGGGCGGTGTGTGCGCGCTGGGAGACGCAGACCAAGGCAGACGAGATGTTGGACACGGACCACCGGCCGCTCGACTGTGGCATGTGGATGAACGCAAAGCTCGATGTACTGGTGACGGAAGTTCGCGTGGCCCCACAATCGGACTCATGGGTCGAGGAACTCGTTCGGAACGTGCTCGCGAGATATGGACTCGACAAACCGGTGGTCAAGTCTTCACTCGACGAAGAACCGTTCTTCTAAACGCTCAGTGCTTCGTTTCTTCTAGAGGCGGTCCGCCTGTCAGCTCCTCGGCGCATGCTCGACAGTAGGCGACGGCGCCATCTTCCGGCGATAAGTACATCGTCCCGATAATCGTGAGCGAGCCGGGCTGACCGGGCTGCGCTCCACCAAACGGCCGAATCCACACGGCCTCATCAGTGGTGAGCGGGCGGTCGCAGCCGTGACATTCAAGAGGGTCCGTCACTGAGTCCTCCATCAGTTACTTCGGACATCGATGGAGCAGGGCGCGATATAGCGTCGTGTGCGCACCCTCATGCCACGACTCCGGATGGTCCTCGAGTTCTTTCGAGAGAATCGCTGCAACCTGGTCGCTTCTCATGCCCGTGATGCACGTTTCAAATCGCAGCAGGTTGTCTTTCGGTGCGCCAAACATCGGCGCCAAGAACATCCCATCCACCACACCCGATACGTACTGGCTTTGCGCTTGGAGGGTCAGCTCCCGGTAGCTCAGACCGGTCATAAAACCATTGTGGATGACAACGCTCTGGGCGCTGCCGAGAGCCGAGGCGGCCACGAGAACAGAGCAGAGCAACAGGGCGCGACGACCGCTCACCATGGCAACCTCCGCGAAAGTGGAGAGCCATTATGCGGCACAGGGTAAGACGCAGCAACACACACACCCACCGGCCTGCCAGCTAACGCATGCAGTCGGGCGCCCTCGCACGCGGGCGCGACGGACCCGAACTTCACGCCGGCGTGAACTACCACACCGCTGCGCCGCGTGGCTTCCTACGTGACCACCACGACGTTCTTGCGGACCAAATTCCACCGGCCGTCCAGCGACAGCAGCGTGATGGACGCGCCCGGAAACCCGCCCGTGAACGTCATGGTGCTCTTCGACCCGCCCGCGGTGCCATCGTCAATCAGGCCCGGCGCCGTCACCACGTGGACGTACGCCGTTCGGCTGACGACCGTCAGACGAATGCCCGCGTGCTTGGGCGCGCCCAGCGTATAGGCGCCTATGCTCGTTTTCGTCAACGCGGCGTTGTGCGCGAGCCCGGCCTGAATCGGACCGTCGGCCGGGTAGGCGCGGCAGCCCAGGACGAAGCCTTCCGGAAACGACACCATCCCAGCACGCTGCTTGGCAGTTATTCCCACACGTCACCCCTGTCCTTCGCCGCGAGCAGGCGCGGCGGCTCCTCGGGCAGCGGGCCCGCCACCCGGTCGAGTAGTTCGATCGCCAGTTCCATCGCCGCCGGGTCGGTCAGAATGCGCGCGGCGACCGGGTCCACCTTCGGCGTCTCGTGGACGTCGTAGTCCGGGCCCATGCCAAGCACCGCGCGTTCCGCCAAAATCAACGCCGGCAGGGCGCTCGCCGCCAACCGCGCCTCCGCCACCGTCGTCCGCAACCCGAAGACGTTCGCCAGCGCCGCACTCCGCAGCGTCTCCATCCCGGCGGCGTTGGCCGCCGTCTCCAAGGCCAACCGGAGCGAAATACTCAGGCAGCTCGTCGCCGCTTGCAGCGTTCTCGCATGCCGCTTGGCGCACTCAATTTGCTCGGCCTCCAGCGCCGCGCGCCTCTGCCGGTCGGTGAAACGGTCGTAGGAGCTGGCTCGTTCGACCCAGCCCCATCGCGCACTCGCATTTCCCCACGACGGTGGTCTCCGGCGGGTCACCGGTTGGACTTGGTGCAGACACTTCTCGTGATGCTCCCTCCAGGCGCGGTCGAGCGACCGCATGGTCGGCGCGAGGTCGCGGTAGTGACAGAAGGCGTGAAATTGTCTGGCCGACTCACCGGCGAACCGTTCGAACTGTGCAGCGTCAGTGGATGACATCGTTGTCACCAGCCGCGGCCAGCAGCACGTCCGAGAGTTGGTCGCGCTCCGCGCGCGTCAGCCCGTCCAGCACCGTCGGTAGGGCGTCCCCGCACGCTTGGAGATGCTCGGCCAGCCGCACTATCAGCGTCGGCCACCGCCGCGCCGCCACCAGCCGGTCCACTTCGCAAATCGTCAGCACCCGCATCATGAGGTCTTCTCCGGGAACGGTCGGCCGCCGCGTTCGCGCCGGCGCGCCTGTCGGCACTCGAAGCAGTGTTTCGGCGCGGCCAGATGGTAGGTACTCGAAGCGACGCGCGTCGAACGTGAACGCGCGTCCACAGCGGCGGCACGTGCCCGTGCCCATGTCCGGCGCCGGGCGCGCGGACGGCCCTTCCAGCGCGGCGATCGCGAGCCCGAGCCGTCGCAGCACATCGACCCGGTCGGCCCCGGCCGGCATGTCGCCCTCGACGATGACCAGCACCGCCCTCAGCCTCGCCGCCGACAAGCGTTCTTCCGGCGTGCCGGCCATCAGCGCCTCGTCAGCGCGACAGCGCCAAGTCGGGCCGCGCGCTGGCGACCGTTCGAATGGCCTCGCGCAACGACGTGGCCGGATGCTCGCTCAAGTACCGCCCGACGACCGCTTCGAAACTTTCGCCGTCCGCAGGCAGCACGCTCAGCTGAAGGACGGGACCCGGCTTTTCGGGCGCTTCGGCCGCCGAAATGCCCTCACGTCGATACGCTTGCGCGCCCGCATCGTCGGCCCTCATCGCGAGATGCATCGCCTCGCGCGTGGGCTTCCCGGTCGCTTCGAATTGCTTCACCAACGCGGCGAATTTGGCCGCCGACACCGTGTCGCTGTTGTTCATCGGACCCTCCTCCTGAACTTTCTTGGCCGGCAGTGGACTGGTGGTCTCTTTCGCGGGCGCGTCGGCGGGCGCCAGCTGGCCCGACGAATACCAGCCAAACGGCGTGCCGTCGTCGAGCCGCGTCAGCCGGACAAATTGGTCAGCGCCGTCGCCGGAGAACGCCTCGACCACGTACACCGCCGCGCGTTCCTCGTCGCTCAATTCCGGCGACTTCTCCGGGTTCTCGTCGAACGTCACTCTCTGGCCAATCGTCGCGAGGTCGAGACGCGCGGGCACTGGCGCCGTCGTCGGCTCCACGTCGAGCGCCAAGTCGCCCATCGCGCTGAAGCTGTACAGCGTCAGGGCGGCCATGTTTTCGAGATACGGGTGGTTCGTGATGGCCGCGGCCAGCAGCGTGCAGCCAATTTTCTCGCCGTTTTTGTGCGTGTGGTCCTTCACGAACGACGGACTCACGAAGCGGTACTCCTTGTTCGCAATCGCCTCAGCACCCTTCGGCGTCCACTGCACGTGGCCCCACAGTTCCTCGCCGTCCTCGCGCAGCTGAAGGTCCTTGAACCACCCCGCGGCCGCGCCGTCGCCCGGCGTCTTTGGGTTCATGGACAAGTGATCCCAATCGACTGGGAGTTCCGTCGGCGCTTTCGGCGTGACGTGCTTGAAATTGTGGAGCATCTGTTTCAAGTCGTCTTTCGTAATCGCGAATTTCCCGTATCTGTTGCTGGTGAATTCGCCCGTCTTGCACACTTGAATCCACGAGGACGCGGGCGCGCCCTCGGCCGGCGCGAGTAACGACGGGCTCGACAGGATGATGCGGTCCAACGATGGGTAATTCATGCGGGCTCCTTCACGTGTTCTCGCAACGGTGTGACCCTTCGGGTCGCTTCAGACAACGCCTTCAGCCTCGCCGCCGTCGCCGCCCACGTCGGTGCCGCCATCGCCGGTCGATGCCCAGGCGAGAGGTAGTGAGTGAAAATTCTCTGCCGCGCGACGCTCTGCATTTCCCAGTGCTTCCGCAGCCGGTCGACCGCATCAAACGCCCGCGAAAACCGAGCCTCACCGGTCGCGATGCACAGCACTTGGCGCAACGAGTCGAGCTCGCGTGAGTCGAGAAACAACTGTCGAACGGTCACCGCGTCCGGGATCTCAAGGCGGCCCGTCATCGTCGCCAGCGTCGATACCAGCGCGGTTTCCTTCACGTCGTGCAGCGCCCGCAGCTCCGCCGCCAGCGCCGCCGACTCGCGCAGCGCGTGCGAGACCATCAACAGCGAGTCACGCTCGGCGTAGGCCGCGACGAGTTTCGGACGCAGCGCCTCGCGCTCGTGGTCGCTGCGGAAATCGCCGCGGCTTTCCAACTTCGCCCACGCGCGCTCCAACGGCTCAATTTCGGTCGACACGAACTCCTCGCACGCGGTCTGCATCTCGACGGCACGACGCGAGAACTGGCAGCGTGGTCCCTCCCTCGGCGTCGGCCTCTCGCGCCACGACCGCATGTGGTCTCTCAGCCAGCCCATCAGCCACTCCACGACGCCCATCGGTCCTCCCGCCAGTACGGCCTGACGCACTCACCCAACCCAGAATCCGCGAACGCAGTCAGACGTGCGCCTACGCGCGGAGGCGGGCGCAGGAAGTCCGGCTTCACTCAGGGGGAAACCGGGAAAGGCCCTCGGCAACTTTTCCGCGCACCGACGACGTTGGTCACTCTCGTGGACCGCACGCCCGGGTCGGTCGCTCCGGGTCGCGACCGCGACGGCGATACCCCGTCGCGTACTCACGTGGGCCACCGTCCGCGACGGGACGGCCCAAAATCCGTTGTCATCGTTCCTCCTCGCGCCGCCGACGCGACGCGCGCGCTCCCATCATCCGGTCACGCGCCGTCGGTGCTGAGCGTCACCGCTTCGACCGCCGCGACCGTCTCGCCCCACAACCGCGCGCGCGGTGACCGTCCTCCACACATTCCGCCGCCGGCATCAACCCGACCGTCAGGTACCGCCATCACGCGACCGTCCTACTGATTGCAGAGGGCGGCGTCAGACCCGCCGGAGCCACGAACCCCAACCGGCGAGGAGACAGACGTCTCCTGCCAGTTGGGTGCGATTGCGTCGGACGGGCCAGCCCGCCGTCGCGTGTGGCTTCATTTAGGTGCCACACCACCAATCCTTGCTTCCGAGCGACCCGGTGTAGAGCCCGCACGGCTCCGGTCCGGCCTTTACGTGGCCCGCTCGACGCTGTGCATGTCAGGGGGACTGTACCCGACGGTCCCCGCAGCCTCTCGTGACGGTTTCCCGCCCCTCGACACTTCTCGTGGTGTCGGACTGTGCTCTGACACGCTGCCTCGTCGTCTCTACCAACCGGCTCCCCGTCAGGGTCGCCGTGCGACCGTCCCCACTGCGTTCCGCTCATCCGGCCGAGCTAGTCGGCAAAGGATGTCTCGACGCAGAGTGCGGGCACGACTGTCCGGCGCTGGCAAAGGTTGTCGACCTCGATTCGGCAACCAAACTTATCGACGACGCGCCCAAGTTGCGTCCCTCCACCACGGCCCTCTTTCGAGAGCAGCTTGGCGGAACGCGAACGTCGGGGTTATGATTGCCCGTCCATCACGTTCACGTTCCGCTTCGTGGCCGGCTCGACACCAAGCGAGCCGGCCTTTTCTTTTGCGCCGTCGCCGCCGTCGCCGCCACCGGGGTTTCAGGAAGTCGCCGTCGCGTCAGTCACGCCGTCGTGAGCATGTCGAACTCCCAAGTCACCGACTCACTGACCAGGTGACCGGGAGATTGGGACGGTACCGCCGCGCCAGGGCGACGAGGTCGGGACGCTCGCGCTCGGCGCGTTCGTAGTCGTCGTGGCTCGGGAGGACCTTGCCGTCATCCCCGACCTCGACCGCCACATTCGTGCGGTCGTCCTTCGCTGCTTCCCATGCGCGGATGAGCGCCGCCGCTACCGCTAACCAATGCAGCTCCGCCGCCGCTTCTTGACTCGTCATCGTTCATCTCCCAGTAGTGGGCGGGTCATGCCGCCTCCGGTGGACTGGGTTCGAAGCGCGACCTCCGACTGTTCGTCCGTCGCCGTGCCCGCACGCACCACGCCGCGGCCGACGACGGCGCGGACGAGGGCGCGAACGAGCGCGCGCTCCAACGGTGTGAGCGGCACGTCGTCGCGCTCACCGGCCATGGGGGCCTCCCTCGTCACGTTCTCGCGCGAGGCCCTCGCGCACCATCGTTCTCACGACCTGAGACACGCTCGACAGACGGCGTTCGGCAATCAGCCGCAGGTCGGCGCGCTGGTCCGCGTCAAGGGTGATAGAGCAGGGCCGACGAGGGGTCTTACGAGGAGTGGAGATGAGAGCCACGCATGTGCTCCGCAGAAAAACCGCGTTGACTGGTTTTTCACGGAGACGTCAGTCGTCTCTCGCTCGTCAGTTGGGGTGTCGGTCAGCGTGTGACCGAGGTGCGCATGCTAACACGGTGTGGGTGCGGCGCGCACGTCTAAATTACGCAGCGATGCCGCGAACAATCGTTGCTGGTTGCAATGCGAACGGAGCCTCGCGCCTACCTTCGCGCAAACCCGGTGGGGACGCCAAAAATTTGCACCACACCACGACCTATTGCCGACCTGTGGCGTCTATGGATTCGCTGATGTTGTCAGGCGGTTCCGCCGAATCGCGATGAGATACACGGCGGCCGCCGCGCCCGGCCACGCCCAAACTGCCCAGGTCGCGACACCTTCGGCGTCGAGTCCGTCCGGCCTCGCGAATCGGTAGGCCGCGCTGGGAACCGCCACGACGAAGACGGCAGTGACCATTGAAAAGAAGGCGTCGCGTCGCGCCTGCCATCGGACGAGGCCCGCGATCATGGTTCCGGTCGTGAACAGCACGGCGATGAGTCCGGTGAACATTCCGCCGAACAGGAATATCGCCCCCAGCGCCGTGCCTGGTCCACACGGCCCGACCGGGCCGACCATCAGGAGACACAGAATTGTCACCCCGTAGAGGGCGACGCCGAACTTCATCGGGCCGAGCAGCACGATCCGTGTATCGGCCGCAACCCGCCCTGGCTATGGGCGGTTCTTAAACCGATTGCGCCGGATGTCGCGCCGTGAGGTTTAACCGGCTCGTCCGCATTGTCGAGCGGAACGACTAGGTCACGCGGCGACGCCGGTCACCACAGTCGTCGGCTGTAACGCGACCGGCGGCTCACGCCTACCTTCGCGCACACCCAGTGGGGACGCCACCTTCGTAGGCTCACGCCTACCTTCGCGCATACCCGATGGGGACGCCACTCCTTTCACGTTCGCTTTTTGCAGCAATTCCGCATAGTCCGCATCGCGCGTGTCCGCCGGAGCAATGTTCTCGGTGCCGGCGACGCTCGTGGGAATCCATGCGGGCCGCGCCACAGCGATCCGCCCACTCGTTCTCATCGTCATCCGGGAGCACTGCCTACACGTGTCCCATTTTCGTCGTCACGACCCTCGAACGGAATGCACGATGGAAAAATATGGCGGAGTTCCTGGGTCACCGCCGGGCTTCTTCCTCAGCCGTCGACGAGGTGGACTTCCACGCGGACCTTGATCCCACTCGAGGCGCTTCTCAGTCGAGGCGTCGACCGGAATGCAGACCCGGCCAGGCATCGGGCCGAGGCGTCGGAAGAGGGGGCGGGTTGATGTCCGCACGGGAGGACCGATGACCATTCGGACCGGCGCGGCGGCGATGGCGATTGTGGCGTTCGGGGTGCTGACGTCCGCGCGGACGCCGACGACGTTCGTCTCGCAGGCAGCCCAGGCGCCGCAGACGGCCCAGGCGGCGGCGCCGCCGGCCACCGAGATCTACCTGGCCTCGTTCACCGACGGCCCTCGGAAGAACATCCGGATCGGCATCATCACCATCCAGAAGGAAAACGTCAGTGCCGGGACGCCCATCAACATCACGAACAACCCTGGCTGCGACGACCAGCCGGCCTTTCTGCCCGACTCGAGCGGATTGCTGTTCGCGTCCAATCGCGACGGCAAGCAGACGGACATCTACCGGTATGACATCACGTCGAAGAAGACAACACAGCTGACGCATACCGACGACAACGAGTACTCGCCGACGCTGGCTCCGGACAAGCAGACCTTCAGCACGGTACGCGGCGCCGAGCAGCGGCTGTGGCGTTTCAATCTCGACGGCTCGGACGCAGGTCTCGTTTACGCGCACCCCGGGAAAATCGGATATCACGCGTGGCTGTCGCCGACCCAATTGGCGACCTTCATCCTCGCTGCGGAACCGGGGAAGCCGAATACCTTGCAGATCGTGGACCTGACCACCGGCGCCTCCGACGTCGTCGACTCGGGCATCGGTCGATCACTGCAGATCCGGCCGGATGGCCGCGTGGTGGGCTACGTGCGCAAGCCCCAGAAGGATGCGTGGGAGATTCGGACTTGGGATCCCGCCACGCGCAAGAGCACGTACGTCGTCTCGACGATCGACAACAGCGAAGACCTGGCGTGGGCGCCTTCCGGCGCCATCGTCATGGGTGTGGGGTCGAAGCTCTCGTTCTGGGCCGAGCACAACGACGATCGGTGGATCGAGTTCGCCGACTTGAGCAAGGCCGGCATCACCGCCATCACGCGCGTCGCGGTCAGCCCGGACGGCAAGTGGATCGCGATCGTCTCGACGCCCGGAGAACAATCGAATCGAGATCATCGTGAACGATGAAGTCCTTGAATCTGGACACGTCTTTGCTGGACAGGGAAGGACACTGTTCGTCGAATACTCTGACGGTTTCACGGCGACCGGAGGCGGTTATGCGCGTGGTGCTCGGATTCTGTGGCTCTGATGATTGGATGCGGAGCCTGTTCGCGGGCGAGTCAGCAAAACGATCCTGGAGAAAAGCACCTCTATGGAGCGGGGGAGAGGTCATGCCGCGTCTGGATCGTCGAGCGGACCGACTGGCCAAACTTTGTCCTGAATGTTTCGTGGGTTGAAGGCTTCGTGTCCGGCGTCGGGTCTACGGGCTTCGAGATGAAGCATTCGGATGCAGACCCCCATGTGGTCGCCTGGATCGACCAGTTCTGTGCGGCACATCCAAACGATAACCTCGTCACGGCGTCAGCCGCGCTCGTGCAGTCGCTCAAGATGAACTGAGACGCCAGGTCAGGTCACGCCGCGCGCCGTCCCACGAACCCGCCGAGCGCGAAGGGATAGGACCCCAATCCCGATGGGGACGCCACCTAAGATGCAGTGCGGAGTTTGCCGGTCGATCTCGGCATGATCGTCATCGAAGGCACCATCGCCGCCTAGCGTTGCCGCGTCCCTGACAAAGAACCGGTGGTGCTACGGCGACAATCTCGACGAGATCCGAAAGAAATGCTGCATCGATTCGCCCGGCTATCTCGTCACACTCGTAGTGGCTTGAACCGTGCTGCTGCGACCGTTGCTTGTGATCCGATCGCGTGGACGGTTTAGTTACGCTGCTTGCGCGAGTTGATCGCTCAATCGGAACGCTCGTCACAGCCGTTGACGCTGGCCGTAATGAAGAACAACCCGGCGATTCGACTCTACGAGCGTCTTGGATTTCGGCTGACGCGCGAAGACCCATACAAGTTCTACAGGCGAGTGGAGCCTGGCGGGTGATGCTGACGCTCTGTCGCGCGAGGCATTTACCGGGCGACGGCCCGGTTCAGTCGAAGGACGTCGTTGGAATCGCTGGATATCAGCGGTCGCGCCGAAGGCAGGGAAGTCGGGGCAGGGCGCCGGGAGTCGTGAAGACTCCCGGCGTTTTCTCTTTGTGCGCGTTACTGCTGCGACGTCCCGCGCTTTTCTTTCATGAGCGCCTGAATCTGCGCCACGGTGTTGCGGATGCCGATTTCGGCAACGTCCTTGCCGATTTCCTTCGTGGAGGGCCGCGGATCGCCCGTCAGGCCGTTGTCGATTCGAGGCGGAGCATTCGGATCGGCCGCTGCGCGGCCGCCGCCCCCACCACCACCGCCGCCCGCCGCGCCGCCAGCACCGCCGCCACGACGTCCACCGCCAGCGCCCGCCGCGCCTGTCGCCGCTCCGCCGGCCGCCGCGCCCGCCGCATTTGCGGCCGGGGCCGGCTGACCTGATGCTGCCGCCGCACGCGCGGCCGCCTGACGATCACGATTGGCCTTCCACACTTCCGGATCGGTATTCGTCGGCGCGCCGACCGTCGTCTTGTAACTCGGCCGCACGTACATTCCCACCGTCGGCTCCCAGTAGAGCATCTCGGACGTCTCCATCATCGCGCCATGGCCGGCGATCGGGAGCTTGTGCTCGTACATGTACATGTCGATGTCGTCGTGCGTCTTCTGGTAGAAGTCGGGCACGTAGTACACGTGCACGCCCTTGGGTGAGAATTTGGCGTCCTGTTCCTCGACGGCCTGCTGAATCTGCTGTTGGCCTCCGCCGTGATCGCCCATCACGAAGATGTCCTTGAAGCCGTTCATCTCCATGCTCTCGATCATCGCGAGCTGTACGGACTTGAAGACGTCGGCCGGCATCTGGACGCCGCCCGGCTGAGTCGTTCCTTCGCGCAGTCCCGTCGCCTGCACCGCGATGGGCAGGATCGGCGCGACCAGCGTCTTGCCCAGCCGCTTGGCGATCGCGTCCGCACGGTGGCGCGACATGAGCGTGTGTCCGCCGAGTACGTCCTGCGGTCCGCGCTCCTCGGTGCCGCCGGTGACGATGAGCACGGACGTAAATCCCTGATTGTGAATCTTGTCGAAGACTTCGGTATGCGTGAGCAGTTCGAGGGCGACGATGTCGTTGACGTTCGGGCCCTGGGCCCGGACGAATGGCACTGCCGCGACGAGCATCGCGCCAGTCAAAAGGACGATTGCCTTCTTCATACTTCCTCCCCAGCTAGCCCCGGACGGACTGCCTCTGATGTGATTGGGCGGGGCTACTGTAGCATTGTTGAGAACAGATGACTGACGTCCACCACGGCCGGCCGGTGCTCCGTGCCGGGCCCGAACCCGCCCGCGCCCGGCTGACCGTCATTCTCGCGCACGGACGAGGCGGGACGCCCGATGAGATGCTGGAAGCCGCTGCCGGCCTCGGCCTGGACGACGTGGCGTATCTCGCCCCGACGGCAGCGGGCCACACGTGGTATCCGCAGTCGTTTCTGGCGCCGATCCCGCAGAACGAACCATACCTGACCTCGGCGCTTGGCGTGCTCGGCGGCCTCCTCGACACGCTCGCGGCCGGCGGCGTCCCTTCGTCGCGTGTGGCCTTGGTCGGCTTCTCTCAGGGCGCGTGTCTCACGCTCGAGTTCGTCGCGCGTCATGCCCGGAGATATGCCGGGGTGGCCGGGCTCAGCGGCGGCGTGATCGGGCCGCCAGGCACGCCGCGGGATTACCCGGGCTCGCTCGACGGCACGCCGGTGTTTCTGGGCTGCAGCGACGTCGATTCACACATTCCGCTCGCACGCGTGCACGAGTCGACCGCGGTGTTTCGGGCGCTCGGAGCGAACGTCGACGAGCAGATCTATGCCGGCATGGGGCATCTCGTCAGCAACGAAGAGCTCGCGCGCGTGCGCGCAATGCTGGCGCCATTCGGGCGTTGACGTCACAGGCAGGCGGTGCCTGCTTGACTTGTATTAATGTTCTAGTACAATAGAAGTAATGGCGGGGTTGCTCACCCTCGATCACCGGCATCCGACGCCGCTCTACGCGCAGCTCGAGCAGGGGATTCGCGGCGCGATCGGATCGGGCCGGCTCGGCGCCGGCGCGCAGTTGCCGACGGTCCGGCAGCTCGCCGTCGAGCTCAAGGTGAACGCCAATACGGTCGCGCGCGTGTACGCGGACCTCGAGCGCGCGGGCGTGCTCGAAACGCGCCGCGGCGTCGGCACGTTCGTGTCGGCCGCGCAGCCGACGCTTGGATCGAAGCGCGCACGCGAAGGCGAGTTGCGGGCGCTCGTTCGCCGGGCGATCGACGAGGCGGCCGCGCTCGGATTTTCGGTCGATGACGTCATTGACCAGGCGCGCCGGACGTGACAGGCACGGGGAGACGGACCTAAATGCCCAGGACATCTACGCAACGTGAGGATCAGGCCTCTGGAGGAGTCATGCGAAGCAACGTCGTGGCAGTGATCGCGTTCGCCGGGTCGGCGGTTGTTGGAGGCGTCCTCACGGTGGCCACCGGCAATCCGCTCTGGGTGATCGCCGGCCTTGCGATAGGTTTCGTGCTCGCGCAATCGCCAAAAGTATGCCGCCAATGGGAGCGCGCCATCGTACTCCGGCTCGGCAAGTACGTCGGCCTGCGAGGCCCCGGCCTCTTCTGGATCATCCCGTTCATCGACACGATACAGGTCTACATCGATCAACGCGTGATGACGACCAGCTTTGCCGCCGAGCAGACGCTGACCGCGGACACCGTGCCGGTCAACGTCGACGCCGTGCTGTTCTGGATGGTGCACGACCCCGAAAAGGCCGCGCTTGAGGTGCAAAATTACTACTACACAGTGAGTTGGGCGGCCCAAACCGCACTGCGCGACATCATCGGGCGCACGTCGCTCGCCGACTTGCTGCGTGGACGCGAACGGATCGAGGCCGAACTGCAGAAGCTCATCGACGCGCGATCGAACCCGTGGGGCCTGACGGTGCAGTCGGTCGAGATGCGCGACATCGTGATTCCCGCGTCGCTCCAGGACGCGATGTCACGCGAGGCGCAGGCGACACGCGAGAAGCAGGCGCGTGTGATTCTCGGTCAGGCCGAGGTGGAAATCGCGCACAGCTTCGAGGAAGCGTCGCGATCGTACCAGAACAATCCTACGGCGCTTCATCTGCGCGCCATGAACATGCTCTACGAAGGACTCAAGGAGAAGGGCGCGCTCATGCTCGTGCCCAGCTCGGCGGTCGAGTCGATGGGCATGGGCGGCCTGATCGGATCGGCCGCGCTGATGCAGGCACAGCTCGCCGCGTCGCCCGCGCCGCCGACCGACGTCAAATAGTCGTCAAGGAAGGGAGGGGGCCATGCCACGGAAAGGTGAAATCGATATCAGCAACATCCCGGTGAACGGCGCCGGTGCGCTGGGCCTCGTCGCCATGGCGGGCCTCGTCGTGTATTTCCTGCCGCCCCTCAGATCGGCTGGCATTCCGGCGCTCCTCGGCGGCACGGTCATCGGTCTGACCCTCGTGGCGATGCGGAATCGCCAGAGCCGGCCGTGGGCGATCACCGGAGCGGTCGCTGCAGCTGCTGCGCTCATCGTGCTGGTCGCCCGTATCGTCAGCGGCTCGTAGCCGCCGGCGGCTGATAGAATCCGGCGCGTGAAGCTCGAGCCTTTTCTTCTCGAACGCTGGATGTCGCGGCACGAAATGCACGTCAAGTACGACATCGCCGAGAGCGGCATTCTGCCGCTTTCGACGACGGACTTGCTCGATTTCGAACCGGTGGCCGATCGTGCCGCAACGCTCGAACGGTTGCTCGCACTGCCGCTCGGGTACAGCGAAGCCCGTGGCACCGTGGCCCTCCGCTCGCAGATCGCCGCGACGTACACACGAGGGGACGCCGATCACATCCTCGTGACGACCGGCGCGATCGAGGCGAACTTCCTGCTCTTCAACGTGCTGCTGGACGCCGGTGATCACGTGATCGCGCCGTACCCCGCATATCAACAGCTGTACGGCGTGCCGAAAGCGATCGGATGCGACGTGTCTCTGTGGCGGGTCGAGGCGGGTGCCGGCTACGACCTGCGCGCGCTCGAGCGCCTCATCACCCCGCGCACCCGCGTCATCGTCGTCAACACACCGCACAACCCGACGGGAGCGATGATCTCGCCGGCTGACGGACGCCGCGTGTACGAAATGGCCGCGGAGGTCGGCGCAACCGTCATCGGCGACGAGGCGTACCGCTGGCTGGCCGTGCCCGACGGCGATCCGTTCGCGGAGCCGGTGTTCGACATGGGCGATCGCGGAGTCAGCGTCGGCACGTTGTCGAAGCCGTTCGGCCTGCCGGGGTTGCGCATTGGTTGGATCGCCGGACCGCCCGATCTGATCCAGAAATGCTGGGGCATGCGCGACTACATCACGCTCAGCCCAGGCAAGCTGAACGACGCGCTGGCGCAGTTGGCGATGACGCACCGCGAGAAGATCATCGAACGCAACCGCGCGATCATCACCGCGAACCTGGCGACGGCGGCTCGATGGATGGACGAGCGGAAGGACATGGCGAGTTGGACACCACCGCGGGGCGGTCTGCTCGCCCTCTTCAAGTACGACCTGCCGATCGCATCGCTCGAACTTGCCGACAAGCTCGCGACCGAATACAGCGTGATGCTCGCGCCGGGCTCGGCGTTTGGCTACGAGCATCACTTGCGATTGGGCGTCGGCCAGCGGCCGGACATCTTCAAAGCGGGCCTCGAGCTGACGGGGAAGTGCTTCGACGCCGTCAGAAGTGGGAGGCCGATTCGATGAGACGACTGCTCTCCGTCACGTTCCTGCTCTGCATCGTCGCGTTCACGTCGCTTCCGGGCGCCGTGCCGCCGGCGGCGGTGGTCAAGCCGCAGCCGCTTTCGAGTGCGGACATCGACGCGATTGCGCACTTGCTCAAACTCGAGGACACGCGCGCGTTCGACGAAGCGGTGCTGACGTCGATCCTGCACTCCACTCATCCGGAAGTCCGACGCCGCGCGGTGATGTCGGTCGGTCGCATCGTCAACCCGCAGGGGCGCGCGCTGCTCGTGGCGATGCGCCAGGATGCCGATCCCGAGGTTGTCGCGAGCGTGGCGTTCGCCTCCGGCCAGTTGAAGGATCCGGACGCGGTGGCGTGGCTGGGCGAGATCCTGGCGTCGCCGAAAACGCCACCGGCGATTGCCAAGGAAGCCGCGTGCGCGCTCGGGAAAATTCGGACGCCCGAAGCCCTCACCGCGCTCGACGCTTACTTGAACGGCGCGCCGATCACGAGCGCGACGTCGGCGGTTGCCGGCGAGGCGCTGCTGTCGGTCGGGCGCTTCACACCGCCGCCAGACATCGCGCCAGTCGTGCGGTGGATCACCGCGAAGGACGATGAAGTGCGCTGGCGGGCGGCCTGGGCACTGTTCCGATCGAAAGCGCCGGCCGCCATCCCGCATCTCCTCACGATGAGCAAGGACGCGTCGGCGGAGGTTCGGTTCTGGGCCGTACGCGGACTAGCGCCGGCAGTCGTCGATCAGTCGGGCGGAGATCGCGCGGTTGCGGCCACCAGACTACGTGAGGCGACGAAAGACGCCGATCGACGCGTTCGCACCGAAGCGCTTCGCGCCCTGACGGCGTACAACGACGACGCGTCGTTCGCGGTGGTGCTGGCGAACGTCGACTCGTCGGACACCTGGATGTCGGTGTCTGCCGCCGAGTCGCTTGGGCGATTTCAGGCACGCCGGGACGCCGTCGTGCCGAAGCTCATCGAAGCCGCCGGGCCGGCGAAGCCGCTCTCGCTGCGGATCACAGCGCTCGCGCCGCTCGTAACGCTAGCGCCCGACGCCGCCCTCGACGTGGCCGGTGTGCTCGCGAAAGAGTCGAGTGCCACCGCACGGACGACGGCGATTCAGGCGCTTGGGCGCTTGGGCGCGCCAGGCCGGACGAAGCTGGATACGCTCGCGGGCGATCCGGCCATCGCCGCGCTGATTCCGCCGGTCGGTGGGCGTGGTGGAGGAGGGCGCGGGCAGACGCCAGCGCCTCGACCGGTCGTCGCCGACGCCGAGTACCGGCGTATCGTCGAAAAGTCGATCGTGCCGGACTACAACGGTTCGGCGCGACCGAGAGTGATTCTCGACACGCCGCGTGGGACGATCGAGATCGAGTTGTATCCGGGAGACGCGCCGATGGGCGTCGAGTACCTCGAGCAGATGGTGTCGTCCGGCGCGATTGTCGGGACGGAATTCGGGCGCGTCGTGCCGAACTTCGTGGCGCAGCAGCGCACGATCCGGAGCGATCCGCCGCTGCGGGACGAGGTCAACCGCCACGGGCTGACGCGCGGCAATCTCAGCTGGGCATCGTCGGGTCTCGACACCGGACGTCCGGGATACACGCTGGGGAGTACACCGCAGCCGCACAACGAAGGCGATTTCACGGCGCTCGGACGCGTGATTCGCGGCCTGGACGTCGTCGATCATCTCGAACTGGCGGATCGGATCACGGCCGCGAAGATCGTGCGGTAAGGAGTTGCGATGGACCGCGCTTCACCCGGAATTCCACGGCCGTCCCGCGAGGCGCTCGACGCTGCGCGACGTCGAGCTCGAATCGATGCCGGTCGCCCCGGCCTGACGCGGCTCGAG
This sequence comes from uncultured Acidobacteriota bacterium, assembly GCA_963704575.1. Classification (GTDB taxonomy): domain Bacteria; phylum Acidobacteriota; class Vicinamibacteria; order Vicinamibacterales; family SCN-69-37; genus DATEGZ01. Next base: position 1,092,479 of record OY969918.1, read on the forward strand.
ACGGCTACAAAGCGGTCGGCCGAACGAGCGCTGAACGTGCACGCGTCGCGCTCCCTGGGTGAGGACAGCGGGGCACTCGCGAAGTTGCGATCCGAGTCGTTCGCATCGCTCACCGAGGCACTCCAGCGGCAACGCGAAGGCTGGCGTGCCGGCGCGCCTTCAGCGATTGCGTCGATGCACGCTCTCTGGGACGACATCCGGACGTCATCCGACGTGCTGATTGCGTCGCCTCCCGGCCCGTCGTACGTTGCGATCTCGACGGCGTCAGAAATCGACTTCACGCGAGGGCTCGCGGCCGGCAACACGAACCGCGCGCCATGGAAGAACTGGGCACACCTGTCTTTCGATTCGTCACAGGCCGATCAGCTGGAACAGGGACATGAGACCGGCCTCGAAGAACTATCGTTCATGTTTCTGTGGCAGAACAGAACCAGTGCCTACGCTGTAATCAACGTGACATCACGTCTCGGCCTCGTAGGCGGCGTCGTTCTCCAGCGATCCAGCAACGCGTGGGGCAGTTCTTCGGTCAGCGTCGATCTGGATGCGCGCCTGCGCATGCTCCAGATGTGGGATCCGTCGCTTTCCGAACCTGCGTTCCAGACGTCACAGTCGGCGCACATCCTCAGCGGTTCGCTCGACGGCGGGGGATTTCTCGATCTCGGCGACGTCGCCCAGTCGCCGATCCAGACTACGGCGAGTGTCGTCTACAGCCAGATGGTCGTGCCGGCCGACGGGGCGGTGATTATCGAGGTCGTCCTGTCAATTGCGTACGCGCATAGCGACCAGAACAGCTGGGTCACCGTGGAATGTGGCGGCGAGTTCGGGCAGGTCGGCTGTCCTGACGTCCAGATTCAGTATCTGACGCCTCCGCCTCAGAACTAAGAACTCGCGCCGGCGAGCAACTCGACCACGCGATCGATCTCGTCCTCGCGGTTGTAGAAGTGCACGGACAGCCGGACGCGGCCCGCGCGCACGGACGCGATCACGCCCGCCTGGCGAAGGCGCGCGATCGTCGCGTCGGTGTCCTTGACCGGCACCGAGACGATCGTCGATCGATGCGCTTCGGGAAATGCACGGAACCCGGGCACCTGCCCGGTGAGCGCGTCGTGCAAGCGCCGCGACAGCGCAGCGTTGCGATCGAGGATTGCGGCGATCCCGAAACACTGAAACAGCCCGATCGACGCGGCGTCGGCGAGCGCTGCGAACCACGCCAGCGAACCGTCGAGCTTCTGCGCGGTGGGCGAGAGGTCCATCGTCGGCCCGTAGAAGCTCTCGGTCGGCGTGCGGCCGGCTTTCCAGCCGGGAAACACGGGAAGGATCTGATCGCGGAGTCCGCGGCGAACGTAGAGATAGCCCATTCCGCGCGATCCGAGCAGGAATTTGTGCGCGGCCGCCGCGACGAAGTCGACCTGGTCGCGCATGACATCGAGGGGCACGGCGCCCGCGGCCTGCGCGGCATCGACGAACAGCCACGCGCCGGACTTGGCGGCTACCTGCCTCAACGCGCCGAGATCCGTACGATAACCCGTCGGCGAGTGCACGGCGCTCACCGCGATCAGCCGTGTGCCGCCGTCCGCGGTCTTGGCATACGCCTCGACCGGAGGCCCGTCGGCGTCCGACGACACCGCGCGCACGTCGTACCCGCGCTCGCGGAGCAACAGCCATGGGAAGTAGTTCGAGCTGAACTCGTTGCCGGCGACGACGACGTTCTCGCCGCGGGAGGCCGGCGGCAAATTAGCGGCCACGAGGCCGGCGCCGGCGCTCATTGACGGAACGATCGCGACGTCTTCGGCGGTCGCGCCGACGATCGCCGCGAACACGCCGCGCGCGGTTTCGCCTGCCCGCTCGGCTTCGAGCCAGTCAAACCGCCCGGCCGCCCACGCGTCCACGGCGCGCACGTATGCGTCCCTCGCCGGCGCGCACCCGACCGCCATCGTCGCGGTATTCATGTAGATGGTGTCGTTGAGCGCGGGAAAGAACGCACGCACGTCTGGAAATGTCGTCGCGGCGGCGGTCGACGGATCGTTGCGGTCGGGACGCTCCGTGACGGCGGCACGCACGGGCACCAGCGGCGGGCGAGCGCCTCCAGCGACCTCCTGCTCGAGCAACTCGTCGATCGACGCGTATCGATAGATCACGCGCGCGCCATCTTTCGGAAGGCCGCCCGTGTCGGCCGTCGGACCGTACGTCGAATACAGCAGTTCTTCCCAGGCACGCAGGTTGGCGAGCAGCTGGCCGCGATGATGCGCGGAGTGCGTGAGCCGCCGCACGATGATCCACGAGCGCGTGCGGGGCACGTCGAAGAACGGCGCGATCCCGCCGAACCACGCGTCGTCTTTGGTTTCGAGCGCGAGCAGTCGCGCCTGTGAGCAGGCCGCGTAGTGCTCGAGAAAGGACAAGCGCGTTTCGTCAGCGGGAAGGGCCGGCAAACCGGTCGCGATGCCCAGCATCGATTTCATCCAGGCGTCTTCGCTCAGGCACTGGTGGACCATGTGCTCGAGCGGCGTCCGCGCGCGAGCCTCCGGACGCGACGTCATGCGCGCGTCGGGAACCTGCGACCACACGCCGAGGGTCTTCAGGCGCTCTGTGCGATACGAGTCGACGAGGAAGGCGAACTGCGGCATGCGCGGTTCCGGCTAACGCGGACGGACGAGCGCCCCCAACGCGAGCAACATTCCCACGCCCGACATCACGACCATCTGCAGCGGGCGATACGAGTTCCAGTCTGGAAACAGGAGGCCTTTCCAACTGAGAACGTTGACTGCGAAGAGCACAACGAACGCCAACGCGAGCCATCGCCTGGCGGCTCCGAGCCAGCCTGCTCTTGAGTGCATCGGCGGGATGTTACACCTGTGCGCGAGCAACTCGATCAGCGGCCGAGCGTGAAAGCGCTGGTCGCCTCAATCACCCCGAGGGCACCGATCGTGCTCCCCGTCGGAAGGATGCTCCAGCTGTCGCTGACGGTGCCGGTCATGACCGTGCCAGTGACCGTCGCCGTCAGGAGTCGTCGCACCAGAAACGCGTCGCGCAAGACGCCGTTGCAAGTGATGGTCGCGCCGCCGGGCTGACAGACGTTCCCGCTGAGCGCGATCATGCCGTTACCGGAAGTGCCATAGTACGTGCAGCTCTGTCCGATCGCCTGGGACGTGCCGGTTGCCGAGAGCGTGGAACCTGTTTGGGTGATCGCGAGCGAGAGTTGATCGTGCAGACCAATGCTCTGCTGGAAGACGCTGAGGCACTCCGGGCCGCCGGTCGCACTTGTCGGCGAAAGGGCACCGGTCCAATTCCCGGAGACGTCCGAGATGATCGTCGGCGCGGGACTCGGCGACGCGCCACACGCGGCGACGGCGACCACGACGCCAATGATCAGGACTCGTCGCATTCTTACGGCTCTACTTGACGGGCGTGGCACATCGAACGTACTCCAGCCCTCACGCTGACGCAAGGCGCGCGGACGATTCCCGGCGCCATCAGAGCGGGACGGCTCCGCTCGAGATGGGCACTGTAGTAATTTGATTCACCAGGAGGAGAAGCAATGACGACCTCGGCGCCCCCCTTCGTCGAATGTGAGCAAATCCATGCCGGCCTGGCGGTCCTCGACATTCCGGCCGCCGTCGATTTCTACACGCGAAAGTTAGGCTTTAAGCTGGCGTTCACGTGGGGCAATCCTCCGTCCTTCGCGGGCGTGAATCTCGGCAAAGTGCAGATGTTCCTGCAGACGGGCACGCCCGATCCGAAGGGATGCTCGGTGTACTTCATCGTCGGCGACGCGGATCAGCTCTACGACTTTCATCGCGCCAACGGCGTCGAAGTCGCGCAGGAGATCGGCGACAGAGAATACGCAATCCGAGACTACGTCGTGCGCGACCTGAATGGCTACCATCTTTCGTTTGGGCATCACCTGTTCAACGCCGGGCCGCCGATCAAAATCGAGCGGGTGGACGTGCCGGTGCGGCTGGAAAAGCGGCTTGCCGCTCTGCTCCAGGATCTGGCGACGCACAAACGCATGAGCGTGAGCAGTTGTCTCGAGGAGATGCTACTTCATACGAACGAGGGCGTCGGGCCGCACACGCAAACAACCGTCCACTACATCAGCGAACTCAAGAAGAAGCACGGCATCGATTACGACAGCCACGCGAGCTATCGGTTCGTCGAGGAGTGATCCAATCCGGGGCTAGGGCTCCGCGGTCGGGCCGTACGTTCTTGCGAGGCTCTTGGTCGTCGTCATCGCGGTCGCCGCGAGATCGAGCATTGCGATTCGCATTCATGATCAGCCGCATCTCGTCGGTCTGCGTCGTCGGCAGCTGACGGCCGAGCATCTGCCTCGCGGCATCGATTCTGGCGCGCGCGGTCCTCGTGAGGACCTCGAGCCTGGCCGGATTGGTGAGCGTCGCCCGCATCTGTTCGACGCGTCCGGCCACCGGGGATGAGCGCCGCCGAAGTCTTTGAGGTGCAAGAGCGGATCGGTCCGCTTCGCTCACGCCTGCCTGCCACCCGATTCATCGGGGAAGTATCGCGGTTCCCGGCGCGTGCTGGCCGCGAGTATTTGCGTGGCGGACGCAGTGCCCACCAATCAGCGCAGCTCGAGATGTCTGGTCGAGGTTTCCTGTCGATCAATCGCGCACCGCGCGTAGGCACGCGACATGCAGCAGTTCAATCTCGCGGCCTCGCGAGGTCGGCACGTGCAGGAGTTTGCCAAAATGGCGCAACGCAGTGGTCCGGTTGAGACAACCGCCGCACAGCCACCCGTCACCTTTCGAAAGCGACGACGCTTCTGGCCCTGGATACTGCTGCTTGTGCTCACTGGTGGACTGTACGGGTTTCACGCTCGCAGGCTACGCGCGTTGGCCCAGACGTCGACCGAAAACGGAGGCAGCGGACGAGGCGGTGGCGCCGGTAACGGCGCGCGCGCGGTGCCCGTGCAGTCGGCGGCGGCCAAACGCGGCGACGTCGACGTGTATTTGTCGGGCTTGATCGGCACGGTCACTGCGCTGAACACCGTCACAGTGCACACGCGCGTCGACGGCCAGCTCGTCAGCGTTGCGTTTCGCGAAGGGCAGATCGTTCACGAAGGCGACGTGCTCGCCGAAATCGATTCACGAGCCTTTCAAGTGCAGCTCGAGCAGGCGGAAGGGCAGCTGAATCGCGATCAGGCGCAGCTGCAGAATGCGAAGCTCGATCTGGAACGCTACAAGGTGTTGTTCTCGGAAGACTCCGTCCCGAAGCAGCAGCTCGACACGCAGCAGGCGACGGTCACGCAGGACGAGGGCGTCATCACGAGCGACCAGGCGCAGATCGACACCGCGAAGCTCAATCTCAACTACGCGCGCGTGACCGCACCGCTCACGGGCCGCATCGGCCTGCGCCTCGTCGATCCCGGCAACATCGTTCACGCGGCCGACGTCAACGGCCTCCTCGTCATCACGCAAGTGCAGCCGATTGGCGTGATCTTTCCCATTGCCGAGGATGCGCTGCCGCGCGTGCTGCCCAAGACGCACGCGGGCGCGCGCATGCCGGTCGACGTGTTCGATCGCGATCCGACGAAGCCGACGCTGCTCGACAGCGGCGAGGTGTTGACGCTCGACAATCAGGTGGACGTCGCGACCGGTACGGTGAAGGTAAAGGCGGTCTTTCAGAACAAGGACGACCGCCTGTTTCCGAATCAGTTCGTCAACGTGCGATTGCTCGTCGACAAGCTGAAGGGGGTCGTCATCGTTCCGAGCGCGGCCGTGCAGCGCGGGCCGCAGGCGACGTACGTGTTCGTGATCAAGCCGGACAGCAGCGTCGACATGCGGACCGTCGACGTGCAACTGGTCCAGGGTGATGACACGGTCATCAAGAGCGGCGTCGCCGAGGGCGAGGTCGTCGTGACCGACGGTCTCGACAAGCTGCAGCCGGGCACGCGCGTGCAGACGCGCGCGGCGCCCGCCTCGTCGGAAGGCTCGGCGCCCGCTGCGCCCGCAAAAGGCGGCCGGCCGTGAATCCGTCGCGGCCGTTCATTTTGCGGCCGATCGCGACGTCGCTCCTGATGGCGGGGCTGCTCCTCGCCGGCGCCGTCGCCTTCGAGCAGCTGCCGGTGTCGGCGCTTCCCGAGGTCGACTACCCGACGATTCAGGTCGTGACGTTCTATCCGGGCGCGAGTCCGGATGTGGTCGCCTCGGCCATTACCGCGCCGCTCGAGCGACAGTTCGGACAGGTCCCTGGCCTCAACCAGATGACCTCGACCAGCTCGGGCGGCGCGTCCATCATCACGCTGCAGTTCGTGCTCGACCTCAACATCGACATCGCCGAGCAAGAGGTCCAGGCGTCGATCAACGCTGCCGGCACCTACCTGCCGAAGGATCTGCCAAACCCGCCCATCTATGCGAAGACGAACCCCGCGGATGCACCGATTCTGACGCTCGCGCTCAGCTCGGCCACGCTGCCGCTGCCGGCCATCGAAGATCTCGCCGACACGCGTCTCGCGCAGAAGATCTCGCAGCTCTCGGGCGTTGGCCTCGTGACGATCAGCGGCGGGCAGAAACCGGCCGTGCGCGTGCAGGTGAACCCGACGGCGCTCTCATCGTACGGCCTGGGCCTCGAGGATGTTCGCACGGCGATCGCGTCGGCCAACGTCAATCAGGCCAAGGGCAATTTCGACGGCCCGCATCAGGCGTACCAGATCGGCGCCAACGACCAACTGCTCTCGAGCGACCAGTACAAGCCGATCGTCATCGCGTACCGGGACGGCGCGCCGGTCCATCTGCAGGATGTCGCCACCGTGGTCGACGGCGTCGAAAATGCGCGCCAGGCGGCGTGGATGAACACGACGCCGGCGGTCATCGTCAACGTGCAGCGCCAGCCTGGGGCGAACATCATCGCGGTCGTCGATCGCGTCAAGGCGCTCCTGCCGCAGCTTCGCTCGGCGCTGCCGGCGTCGATTCAGGTCTCCGTCCTTACCGATCGCACGACGACGATCCGCGCGTCGGTCAAGGATGTCGAGTTCGAGCTGATGCTGACCATCGCGCTGGTCGTGATGGTGATCTTCCTGTTCCTGCGCACGCTGGCCGCGACGATCATTCCGAGCGTCGCGGTGCCGCTCTCGCTCGTCGGCACGTTCGGCGTGATGGCGCTCTTCGGCTATAGCCTGAACAACCTGACGCTGATGGCGCTCACCATCTCGACCGGCTTCGTCGTCGACGATGCGATCGTGATGATCGAGAACATCACGCGCTACGTCGAGCAGGGGCAGACACCGCTCGAGGCCGCGCTCGCTGGATCGAGCCAGATCGGCTTCACGATTCTGTCCCTCACGGTCTCGCTCATCGCGGTGCTCATCCCGCTCCTCTTCATGGGCGATATCGTCGGCCGGCTGTTCCGCGAGTTCGCGGTGACGTTGAGCGTGACGATTCTCGTGTCCGCGGCCGTGTCCCTCACGCTCACGCCGATGATGGCGGCGCGACTGCTGCGCCACAAGAAGCCGGAGGACCAGAGTCGTTTCTACCGGGCGTCCGAGCGCGCGTTCGAGCGGGTGATCGCGGGCTACGGCCGGTCGCTCGAGTGGGTGCTGGGCCATCAGACCGTGACGCTCGTCGTGGCGATCGCGACCCTTGCGATGACGATCGTCCTGTACCTCGTGATCCCGAAAGGCTTCTTTCCCGTCCAGGACACGGGCGTGATCGTCGGCATCTCCGAGGCGCCGCAGTCGGCGTCCTTCGATTCGATGGTCGACCGGCAGCAGGCACTGGCGGGCGCGATTCTGAAGGACCCCGCGGTCGACAGCCTGTCGTCGTTCATCGGCGTCGACGGCACGAACACGACCGTCAACAGCGGCCGCATCCAGATCAACCTGAAGCCGATCGAAAAGCGCGATCTTTCGGCAAGTGATGTCATCCGCCGGCTGCAACCCGAACTTGCGAAGATCGAGGGCATCACGCTATTCATGCAGCCGGTGCAGGACATCACCGTCGAAGACCGCGTGAGTCGCACCGAGTTTCAGTACAGCCTCGAGGACGCGGACGCCGCGGAGCTGTCCGCGTCGGTGAAGACGTTCATGGATCGCCTCCAGCACGTGCCGATCCTGCGCGATGTCGCGAGCGACCAGCAGGACCTGGGCCTGCAGGCGCGGCTCGTCATCGACCGCAACACCGCCTCGCGCCTCGGCATCACACCGCAGATGATCGACGACACGCTCTACGACGCGTTCGGCCAGCGGCAGATCTCGACGATGTTCACGCAGGTGAACCAGTACCACGTGATTCTCGAGACGGCGCCGTCGCTCGGCCAGACCCCGGAGCAACTCGGGGATTTCTACTACGTGCGCACGCCGCAGGGCGTCGTGCCGCTTCGCGCGGTGACGCACGTCGAGAACCGCGATGCGCCGCTAGCGATCAACCACCAGGGGCAGTTCCCGGTCGTGACCGTGTCGTTCAACCTCGCGCCGGGCGCGTCGCTCGGCGACGCCGTCGACGCGATCAATCAGGCCAAGGCGGACGCCGGTCTGCCCGCGAGCATCCAGGCGGACTTCCAGGGCACTGCGCACGCGTTTCAAGCGTCGCTGGCCAACGAGCCGCTGCTCATCCTCGCCGCGATCATCACCGTCTACATCGTGCTCGGCGTGCTCTACGAGAGTTACATCCATCCAATCACGATTCTCTCGACGCTGCCGTCGGCGGCGTCGGCGCCTTGGTCGCGCTGATGATGTTTCACACCGAGTTCAGTGTGATCGCCCTCATCGGCATCATCCTGCTCATTGGGATCGTCGAAAAGAACGCGATCATGATGATCGACTTCGCGCTCGACGCCGAGCGGCGCGAGCATCGCCCGGCGCGCGAAGCGATCTTTCAAGCCGCGGTGCTGCGTTTCCGGCCGATTCTGATGACGACGATGGCGGCGCTGCTGGGGGGCGTGCCGCTCGCGCTCGGATCGGGCACCGGATCGGAGTTGCGGCGCCCGCTCGGGATTGCGATCGTGGGCGGTCTGATCTTCAGCCAGCTCCTGACGCTCTACACGACGCCCGTGATTTACCTCGCGTTCGACCGGCTCGCCGCGCGGGTGTCTCGACGCCGCACCGAGGATCCCGCCGCGGAGGCGGCGCCCGTCCCATCACGGCCATGAACGTCTCCGAGCACTTCATCCGGCGGCCCATCGCCACGACCCTCCTGATGGTGGCGATCGCGCTGGCGGGCGCGGTGGGATATCTGCTCCTTCCCGTGGCGCCGCTGCCGGAGGTCGAGTTTCCGACGATCTCGGTGTCGGGCGGTTTGCCGGGCGCAAGTCCCGAGACGATGGCGTCGGCGGTCGCGACGCCGCTCGAGCGGATGTTCGGGCGTATCGCCGGGATCACCGAGATGACGTCGACGAGCACGCTCGGATCGACGAACGTCACGATTCAGTTCGACCTCAGCCGGGATATCGACGCCGCCGCGCGCGACGTCCAGGCAGCGATCAACGCCGCGCGCGGGCAGCTGCCCGCGAATCTGCCCAACAACCCGAACTACCGCAAGGTGAATCCCGCCGACGCGCCGATCCTCATGCTTGCGCTGACGTCCACGACGACGGACAAGGCGCACATGTACGACGCGGCGTCGTCGATCCTGCAGCAGAAGATCGCGCAGGTCCCCGGCGTGGGACAGGTCGTGGTCGGCGGTGGCGCGCTGCCGGCGGTTCGCGTCGAAGTCAACCCGCTCGAGCTCAACCAGTTCGGCCTCGGTTTCGAGGATCTGCGCGGCGCGCTCGCCGCGGCCAACGTGAACGAGCCGAAGGGCGTGCTCACGACCGCGAACCGCACGTGGTCGATCGCGTCGACCGACCAGCTGCTGCACGCCGAGCAGTACGCGCCACTCGTCATTCGCTACGACAAGGGCACCGCGCTCCGGCTCGAGGACGTCGCCCGCGTCGTGGACTCGGTCGAAGACGTGCGCACGGGCGGGCTCGCCAATGGCAAGCCGGCGATTCTCATGCTCATCTTCCGGCAGCCCGGCGCGAACATCATCGAGACGGTCGATCGCATCCGCGACCTGCTGCCGCAGCTTCGGGCGTCGATCCCGCCCTCGATCACGCTCACCGTCATGCAGGACCGGACGACGACCATTCGCGCCTCCGTGCGCGACGTCGAGCTCACGATGTGCATCTCGATCGGCCTTGTGATTCTCGTCGTGTTCGTCTTTCTCCGGAGCGCACGCTCAACGCTGATTCCCGCCGTCGCCGTGCCGATTTCGCTCATCGGCACATTCGGCGCGATGTACCTGCTGCACTACACGCTCGACAACCTGTCACTGATGGCGCTCACCATCGCGACCGGGTTCGTGGTCGACGATGCAATCGTGGTGATCGAGAACATCACGCGGCACCTCGAAGCGGGCGAGTCGCCGTTCGACGCCGCCATGAAGGGCGCGCAGGAGATCGGCTTCACCGTGATCTCGATCAGCGTGTCGCTCGTTGCCGTCTTCATTCCGATCTTGCTCATGGGCGGCATCGTCGGCCGCCTCTTCCGTGAGTTTGCGGTCGCGCTCTCCGTCGCGATCTTCATCTCGATGGTCGTGTCGCTCACCGCGACGCCGATGATGTGCGCACGGCTCCTGCGCAGCCACAAGGACGAGCGGCCAGGCCCACTGGCGCGCGCGAGCGAGAGAGCTTTCGCGTGGGTACAGGGCGGCTACGAGCGCTCGCTCGGCTGGGTGCTCCGCCATCAGCCGCTCGTGATCGTCATCACACTCGCGACAATGGCGGCGACGGTCTATCTGTACGTCCGCGTACCCAAGGGCTTTTTCCCGCAGCAGGACGCGGGCCGGCTGAACGGCACGATTCAGGCCGATCAGGACACATCGTTTCAGGCCATGCAGCAGCGCATTGCCCAGTTTTCGCGTCTCGTGACTCAGGATCCCGCGGTCGACACGGCAATGGCGTACGTCGGCGGCAACGGCACGGAGAACACCGCGCGCATGTTCGCGGCACTCAAGGATGATCGCGGTCGCAAGGAGACGATCGACGAAGTCATCGCGCGAATCCGGCGCAAGGCGGCTGGACTTCCCGGCGGAACCCTCGTGCTGCAGGCCGTGCAGGACGTGCGCGTCGGCGGGCGCGCGAGCGCGGCGCAGTATCAGTACACGTTGCAGGGCGATAACGTGTCGGATCTCAATACGTGGTCCCCGAAGGTCTACGAGCGGCTGCGTGCGCTCCCGGAGCTCGCCGACGTCAACACCGATCAGCAGATCAAAGGCCTGCAGGCCTCGCTCGTGATCGATCGCGACACCGCCTCGCGGCTCGGTATCACGTCCCAAGCCATCGACGACACGCTCTACGACGCGTTCGGCCAACGGCCGGTATCGACGATGTTCACGCCGCTCAATCAGTACCACGTGATCATGGAGGCCGACACGCCGTTCTGGCAGAACCCCGACGGCCTGCGCGCGATCTATGTGAAGACGCCGCAGGGCCAGCAGGTGCCGCTCAGCGCGTTCACGCGCTATCAACCCGCGACGGCGCCGCTCGCGGTCAACCACCAGGGACAATTTCCTGCGGTCACGATCTCGTTCAATCTCCCGAAAGGCACGTCGCTCAGCACGGCCGTGACGGTGGTCGAGGGTGCGGAGCGCGACCTGGGCATGCCGCCGACGATTCACGGGAGCTTCCAGGGCACGGCGCAGGCGTATCAACAGTCGCTCCAGAGCGAGCCGATCCTGATTCTGGCCGCGATCATCACCGTCTACATCGTGCTCGGCGTGCTCTACGAGAGCCTCGTCCACCCGATCACGATTCTCTCGACGCTGCCATCCGCCGGCGTCGGCGCGCTGCTGGCGCTCATTGTGTCGGGGACCGATCTGACGGTCATCGCACTCATCGGCATCATCCTGCTGATCGGCATCGTGAAGAAGAACGCGATCATGATGATTGACTTCGCGCTCGAGGCCGAGCGCCGCGATCAGCTGTCGCCCGAGGACGCAATTTTTCGCGCGGCGCTCCTGCGCTTCCGGCCGATCACGATGACGACCATGGCGGCGCTGCTGGGCGGCTTGCCGCTCGCGATTGGCCTTGGCACCGGTTCGGAGCTTCGCCAGCCGCTGGGCATCGCTATCGTCGGCGGCCTGGTGTTCAGCCAGATGCTGACGCTGTACACGACGCCGGTCGTCTATCTCTATCTGGATCGGCTGCAGATTCGCATGGGAATGCGCCGCCATCGGCCGCCGGCGGCGTCTGCGCTGGAGGCCGCGAGATCATGAGGGCGAACGTTGCAGGTGCAGCAGGGCGGATCGCGATCGTCGGCGCGCTGATTTGCGCGGGCGCGTGCGCGTCCGCGCCGCAGTATGAACCGCCAAAGGCGGCGATGCCTCCGTCGTTCAAAGAGGCGCCGCCGCCTGACAGTACCCTCGGCCTGGTGTGGAGCAGCGCGCAGCCGCAGGATGACCGTCTGCGACCGAAGTGGTGGGAGGCGTTCGGCGATCCGACGCTCAACGCGCTCGAAGAGCGCGTCCCGGTCGCGAATCCGACGGTCGCGCAGGCCGCGGCGACGTTCCGCGCGGCCCGCGCGGCGCTGCGCGAGGCCGGGGCCGATCTCTATCCGACCGTCGGCGTGACGGGAGCGGCGTCGGCGTCGAGGCCGTCGGCCAATCGCACGGAGACTCGCACGGTGCAGGGCGCAGCGGGCGCGACGGCGACGGTCTCGACCGTTGGCACGGTCACCGACTACTTGATCGAGTCTGATATCTCCTACGAACCGGACCTGTGGGGACGTGTGCACGATGCGATCCGCACGAGCGCCGCGACGGCGCAGGCGAGTGCGGCGGATCTGCAGAATACGCTTCTCAGTCTTCAGGCCGATCTCGCCGTGGATTACGTCTCGATGCGCGGCATCGACGTCGAGATTCGGTTGCTCACTGACGCCACCACGTCCTACAGCCGCGCGCTGCAGCTCACCACAAATCGCCACGACCAGGGCATCGCGTCTGGCGCCGATGTCGCGCAAGCCCGCGCGCAGCTCGAGACGACGCGCGTGCAGGCGACCGATCTGTCGATCGCGCGCGCGCAGCTCGAACACGCGATCGCCGTGTTGACGGGCCGGCCGCCGAGTGCGCTCTCGCTCGACATGACGGACGCGACGCTGGCGCCGCCGGTGATTCCGATCGCGCTGCCAAGCGAGCTACTCGAGCGGCGGCCAGACATCGCGTCGGCGGAGCGCCGCGCAGCCGCGGCCAACGCGGAGATCGGCGTCGCGCACGCGGCGTTCTTCCCGACGCTCACGCTCACCGGGTCGGCCGGGCTCGAGAGCGCGGCGATTTCGACGCTCATCGACTGGCCGAGCCGCCTGTGGTCGCTCGGCGCGGCGATGGCCGAGACCGTGTTCGACGGCGGTCGCCGGCGCGCGGCTACCGACGAGGCCGTAGCGAACTTCGATGTGTCTGTGGCCGCATATCGCGAGAGTGTGCTGACGGCTTTTCAGCAGGTCGAAGACAACCTCGTCGCGCTGCGCGTGCTCGCCGATGAAGCGGAAGAGCAGCGGGCCGCGGTCGACGCCGCCCGGCAGTCGCTCGCGATTGCCAACAACCAGTACGAAGCGGGCATCGCGAGCTACCTCAACGTGATCACCGCGCAGAACGTCGCGCTCACGAGCGAGCGCGACGCCGCGGATCTGCAGACACGACGGCTGACCGCGAGCGTCGAGCTCGTCAAGGCGCTCGGCGGCGGGTGGACCGTGCGGTGACAGCGCCGGCCCATTTCCAGTGCGATCGCGTTGTCCTTGTCTATGGCGTCTCGTCGCGTGACCGCGTGTTACAGTCACCGTTGCAAGCGGTTGCAATAGCCACTTGAAGCGGCACGCCAGGTCGACGATCCACCCTTGAGTGCAATTCGGTCTCCTTTGCGTGCGGCCGTGACGGACCGGGATGACCTGACTGGAGGGTGCGGCGATGAGTCGAAGCAGCAAGTTGACGATCGGGATTGCGACGATTTGGCTGGCGGCCGTGCTCACGATTTCCGCGCAGGACAAGTACGCGGTCAAGGTGCCCAATGGCCTTCCGTTCTCGGATTTCAAGGGATACGAAGACTGGCAAATCGTCGCAGTAAGCCAGACCGACGATCTCCTCAAGGCGATGGTTGCGAATCCCACGATGATCGCCGCGTACAAGGCCGGCATTCCCGGCAACGGAAAACCTTTTCCGGACGGCTCCAAGATCGCCAAGATTGAGTGGAAGCCGAAAAAGAGCACGGAGGCGCCCTTCTCTGTGCGTATCCCGGACGTGTTGCAGGACGTCTTCCTGATCGAGAAGGACACCAAGAAGTATCCGAACACGAAGGGCTGGGCCTACGCCGTGTTCGATTACGACCGTGCGACCGACTCGTTCGTTCCCAACAAGACGGGTACGATCGAGTGCGGGTTCGCGTGCCACACGCGAGTGGCGAACAAGGATTACATCTTCACGGCGTACGGCAAGAGGTGAGGGCTGGTCCGCGTTGCGAAGACTCGGGTTGATCGACCTCACGGAAGTCCTCGCGCTCCAGGAAGCGACACCCCGAGAACTCGGGTTCCGCCGAACTCGCGTATGCGATCCGGAACGGTGAATCCCGGACGTCCGTCTCATCAGCATAGGCGCGGGAGTAGCTTTCGCAAAGGAGGTCATCGTGAAACGCGAACGCATGCTGCAAGTCGCCTTGGTGCTCGTGGGCCTCGTTTATGTCGCCATGATTTATCCGCTCTACACCGATCTGGCGCACTCCAAGTGGCTTCTGGAAATGAAAGACGCATGCGAGCCGATGTTTCTTAGTTGGTTTATCGCGCTCGGCCCTTTTCTGCTACTCGCTGCCAGAAAGCCGTCGTTGCACCGCTCGCTGATTACCTTCGCCGCGTGCCAGAGCCTGGCCCATGCTTCGGTAATGACCATCCAAACCGTGGAAGCATGGCAGCACGGCGTTCATCGGGATTTTACGGATGTTGTCGTGTCCGGCGTCATCGGGGGAATCTTGCTGGCACTGACGCTGGAAAAAAGACAGCACAGCGCATTCGTGACCCAATAACTCCTTCTGCGTGATGTTTCCGATGGCGCTGGTCAAACGCACGTTGCTGTACTGCTCCAGGTAACGCTCCATCAATCGCCGCGCATCTTCGAGCGAAAGCGGCGTGCTGGGGCGGATGCAATTCCTTTTGACTGACTCGTGCCAACGTTCGATTTCTGTTGGTGGGCCGCGATGGGGCGGCTACTCCTCGCGGGGAACCCAGGGCCGCGTTTCATGGCGCGATCCTGGGGCCGTCGATTGCCGGCATGGCTGCAAACTGATTGACAATGCGTTCGCGAGCAAGCAAGACTCCAGCCCGCTGGAGCGCCGCCCATGAATCGAGTCTCCCTCGGAGTAATGCTGGGGCTGGGAATCGGGATCGCAGACGTGCTGTTGATGTTGCCGCTAAGCTTCCCGGACAAACGCGCGGCCCTGCTCGGCGCGTTCTTTGCCCGCTTCGCGCTCGGGTTCTTCGCCGCCACGATCCGGTTGCCGATGACGCCGATCGTGTCTGGAGTGCTGGTGGCAGTGCTTACCAGCCTGCCCGACGCCATCATTACGAAGGCATATGTGCCCATCATGATCACCGGCGTCGTGTTCGGGGTGATCGCTGGCTGGGTTGTTGGACGATGGGGCGCGGCCTAACTCAAAACTGAGAAACTACCCCGCGGCTCGGAACCGGCGCGGGCCGACACATCACCAAGGAGCAGTTCCGTATCGGGTTTGCGCTCGTGATCGCGGGTCTTCTCCTGACGCCGCTGTTCTCTTCTCGAGGCGCAACTTGCGCGTGCTTAGACCGCTCGCCCGCAGGCCAGCAAACCGAGAGAGGCGAGAAATCCCCGAACCAGACGTACCCCGCCGCCCGTACTGGTGTCGGCGTACCACAACTCGTCAAGTCCCAAGGGAAGGCTCTGAGGGAACGGCCTCCGATCAACCTCGACGCCGGGCCGGTCCGGTCCGTTTGAGGCTCGACGGGCCACAAACGCGTCGACGACTTCGCGCCCCATCGGTCTCCCTTCGTCACAAGGCCGTGAAGGATGAGAACCTCTCACCCTCAACTAAGCACGCGTGCGCGCCCGCTGGCAGGCGGCGACGCGGCGTGGTGGGGAAGGCCGCCGGCCGCTAGGGCGATCGTCGTCCTACCGGGCGTCCAACCGGGCCCGAGGGTGCCGCGGTGAGCCCTCGCCGATCATTTGTGTCCCGCTTGTGTCCCGTGACGATTGGCCCGATCCGGCAGTCAGTGAAACACAACTTATTACTTGGTGGGCCGCGATGGGATCGAACCATCGACCCTCTGGTTAAAAGTCTCGCGGACGCCGTGTTACGGAATAGCGCGGAATGCTTTTCTGAGCAATCGTGTTTGCGCTTGTCCACGGCGTGTCATCGTGTGACCGCGTGTGGCGGCCCTTCGTTGCAAACCGATTGCAATCGCGCTGAGTCCCTTCAATACGCCCGGCGCGAGTGCGGCAGCCGCTGTTCGAGACGGGCGTGCCGCTGCATACACTCCAACGCCGGACGGGCCACACAGCGCCCATCACGGGCGAACTCGGACCTTTGACCGACTGAACTTGAGGCCGCCGAATTCGGTGCCCAAGATCCAAACCGCAGGCTCAGCCGGTTGAAGGGGCGAGGCATTTCCTAGAATGACTCCGGTGATGGGTATCCGATCGTAAGGCAGCGAGAGATATGGAACGAGGCGATTAACGACGGTTCGAAACTCGAGCTCTAGCGGGCCGGGCGTGGGGGAATCTCCTTCTTGGTACACACCACGAGTGACCAGTCGAAACTCCCGCTCGCTAGAGAAGGCCGTGTGTTTGTGTGATGGTGCGGTGAGATAGAGGGACTCGGCGGCAAAGATTGCGGCAATCTCGTACAACATCTTCTTCGCCGGGTCCGGTGAATCCGGCCGGATATCATGTTCGTTGGTGAACTGCCAGACGGAACGCAGAATGGCCGCGATTCCGGTTTCAGCCCGATCGATACTGTAATTCACCCTGAGCAGGTTTGTCATTTGGCTGATGACGAGCTTGCTTGCGTCGAATTCCAGCGCGCACCCGACTCCTGATCGGCCGTAGTGTAACCAGTGGGCGCTTTGATCTGCGTCAGCACAAAACGAAACTACAAAAGCGTAAACGCGGCGGGCTGGACCAATTCTGGGGTTCTCAGGATTCAGATAGTAAGCGACGCGCTTCTGAAAAGCCGCCGGTACGGACTTCAAGGCTCCGGAGTTGATCACCCGGCTGGCAATTCCCAACAAGTAGCGAATCTCAGACTCGTCGTTGAGCGCGTCGGCGAGCGAAGCCCAAAGCTTTCCACTCCGAAGAATTCCCACTAGACCCTGAGTGTCGGTAAAGTGGTACAACCGATCAGGATCGGAACTGGAGTGCACTAAGTCCTTGGCCTTTAATTCAGCCGCGGTCGACTTCGTCAACCCCTTCAAAAGGTGTTCAGGTGTCATTGTTCAGGTTGGACAGTCGGACGTGCTGTCGAATCCGTGGCATCCGTTGGAAGCGGTGCCCTAGAGCTTGTTGAGCACGAACCAGACCCAAAGGTCACGTGCTGTCCCCCACAGCCCGAGTGCAAGCAGGACGATGACGATAATCGTGATGGTCCACTTCGTCCGTCGCGAAAGCGAAGGACGCCACACCGCACCCGAACGCCGGTTAAGGGCAGCGACAGCAACGCCGACGATCGCAACGAGGCCGGAGAACAACAATCCGTTTTGGCGGTCCGCCATTAGCCCGACGTTGTAGACGCGCGTCTTCCCATCCCGAGTAGGCACCGAGGCGTCGAAGAAAGCGAAGAAATAAAGCGCGCCGAGTAGGCCTAGCACTGCCGCAAGGAGGCCGATGATTGCGACCGGCGGCTGTCTCGGTCTGTCTAGGGTCTGCTCCACGGCCAGAATTCTCGCACGTTCCCGACAGACTTGTGCGTATCCGCTAGTGCTCAGCGCCCGAGTTAGGCATCGGGCGGCCGCGCTCTGTCGTGTCCATGCTCACCGCGCCACTCTGAACGTCACTCAGACCCGGCATCTTACTTTGCAAGGGTTGATCTGGCTCGATGAAGCGCCAGACGACCCTTAAGCGGTCTTGGGTCGTTCTAGTGATTGGAGGAACCCGGTGTCTTCAGCGAAGGCAATCAGCTTCGTCGCCGAGTCAATGACGGGGAGGGCCGCCACCACGCCGGTCTCGACCCCATGGCTTACGGTGGCACAAGTCGCGGCACGGGCGCAGTGTGGGAGATCGCTTGTTTACAGCGCCATCAGAGACGGCAAGCTGCGCGCCGCCCACGTTGGGGGCGGCCGATCAATCCGGGTCTTGGATGAGTGGTGCGACCTATGGCTGGTCGCTTGTTCTGAACCGCGAGAGGCCCGGAGGTCCCTATGAGCACCGACTCGAACCGCGCGGCGCGTGCGGAGGCAGTCCGCGCTGACATGTCGGAGGATCGGAGGCTCGACGACCTCGAAAGACTCCACGGCCCGTCAGCGGGCACGCGACGAATGGCAAACGCGCCCGCGCCGACGTTGCGTCAGATCCGACTGACGCCTGTCAGTGGAGTCACCATGAGCACGGTCCGCTGGCTGTGGAAGCACCGGCTGGCTGTGGGCACCTTCACGTTGCTGGGCGGGCGCGAAGGCATCGGGAAGACGCTTCTGTCCGATATGCTCGCGGCCGAACTGACGCGCGGTGAATTGCCCGGTGAGTTTTACGGCACGCCGCGCAACGTCATCATCGCCGCATCAGAAGACTCATGGTCGCACACGATTGCGCCGCGACTAAAAGTGGCGGGGGCCGACCTCTCGCGCGTCTTCCGGGTCGAAGTTATGACCGAGACGGGTCACGCGCTGCCCTTAATGCTGCCGCTCGACCTCAGCGCATGGGCGGACGCGGCGCAGGAGCTTCACCCGGCCCTGACGATCATCGACCCGCTCATTTCCCGACTCGACAGCAAGCTTGACACGCACAAAGACGCCGAAGTCCGCGTGGCGCTCGAACCGCTCGCGACGGTCGCCGACGCGGCAGCCATGACGGTCCTCGGACTGATTCATGTCAACAAGACGAAATCGACCGATCCGCTGACGACGCTCATGGGCTCGCGCGCTTTCGTCGCCGTCGCTCGCGCCGTGCTGTTCGTCATGGCCGACCCGGACGACGCCACGGTCCGGCTCGTCGGGCAACCGAAGAACAACCTCGGTCGCACCGACCTACCGACACTCCGCTTCACTGTCTCCGAAGCCTTGGCCGGGCACTCCGAGACCGGCGAAGACGTGTGGTCCGCGCGCATCGATTGGGCGGGCGAGTCGGCGACCACGATCCAAGACGCGCTCGACGCTGCGCACAACTCCGGAGACCGGACCGCCGTCATGGAAGCGGCCGACTGGTTGTACGACTTCCTATCGACGCAGCCGGATGGCAGCGCCGCGTCCGCCGACATCAAACGCGAAGGCTCTCGGGTCGGGCACAGCGTCAACGCCTTGAAACGGGCGCGACCGAAGCTGAACGTCTCGGCGGCGTCGCGCGGTTTCCCGCGCCAGACCTACTGGGCACTCCCAGTCGGCTCAACGTCCCGTCCCACTAGTACGACTGGTCCCACTGGGCCAACTGGTCCCACTACTACGTCAGTCAGCCCAGTCGGACCAGTCAGAGAGAGTCCCCCCGCGCGCGAGGACGATCATGATTACGAACGTATCTGAAGGAACACTCATCCCCTTGAAGGGCGGCGCAGTGATCCACGCGCGCGTCGCGGTCTGGCTCATCGACGCAAGCTTCGGCCGGGACTTCAGAATCGAAGGCGGCGACGTTCTCGTCAGTCCAAGGTCCGCCGTCACCGACGACGTCCGCCAATTCATTCGCGACCACCGAGCGGAGGTCATCGCCGCGATTCGCTACGTCAACGACTTACCCCTCTGTTGAGGTCGGGCGGGGTTAGTAGAGCCTCTGGTTCGCTGCCACGCGGTCGATCCGAGATCTTGGCCGGTTTTGGGAAAATCTCATGGACGAGATGGTGAGTTTGCAACCGCTATCGCAACAGAGTGCCGCAGGCGGCGACCTTAGCGTCGGTGGCGACGCCGTTCCCGACCTCGGCGGGGAAACCCCTAGGAACCCTAGCAACCCTAAGGAGCCGCCTCGTGGGCCGCTGCCGGGGCGCTGCGGCGCGCGCCTCCGTTGTCGGCCGGGGCATTGCCAGCGGTATCCAGTAGCGGGCCGGACGCGATGCCCGAACCACGGCGGGAAGACCCCTCGCGGAGCCGCCTCGCCTCACTTCAAGAACGGTCGCTACTCGGCCGCGATGCCCCGTGGGCTGCGCGAGCAGTACGAGTGCCTCTTGGACGACAAGACGCTCGGCTCACTTCGAGAGGACATCGCGACGACCGAGGCGTTAATCATGGACGCGCTGAGCCAAATGGAAGGCAAAAGAGGGGCGGCGTACGCTGTGGCGCGCGAGGTTGTGCTGGAGCTGATGGACCTCAAGCGGAAGCTCGCTGAGAGCGAAGCGCATCGGCTGAAGGACGCTCGAATGATGATTTCCGTCGAGCTGGCGCTCTCCGCGATGAGGGCACTTGTGACGGCGGTTACGCAGAATATCAGAGACCCGCAGGTCATTGCCCTCATCGAATCAGAGTTCTTGCGGCTAACTTCGTAGACCACGCCGGACGTGGGACCCTCGACCGGTCGCTTCGCTCCGTCGATCAGCGCAGCTACCCACTGGAGGGGCCGCTGACGGCCCGACCCCGCGACCCTCGGCACCTCCGACCCTTCAATGGTTCGGCCACTTGTCCAATCTTGTCCAATTCGGGAATACTCCCGGCGTGGCAATTCGCCCTTTGCAACGACGGCTGGAAGTTCCGCCGGGCCGACGTGAATCAAGCTGGTCCCCGAAGGGGGGGCGCATCGGTGGACGCCGGGCGCTCGAAACCATGGCTCCGGTGCAGCGAGTTGCCCGAGCGAGAAAGGCCAGCGCCGCCGCCGCTGCTGCGCGAAAGCGGTCTGCGAAGCAGACCAAGTAGGCGAACTGAAGCCCGCCAATGCCTAACCCGTTCTTCGACCACCCCATTCTGAACTCTCCCTACGAATACCCGAGGAGGCACTGGGAACTGGACGCCGACGGCCAGCCGACGCAGCGTCAGGTCGAACACCGGCGGCGCGCGGAGTTTGTGACGCCGATCCCCAAGCCGAAGAAGCGCCGCGCTGCCGTGACGCAGCCGGACATCGTGTTCGACGAAGGTCTCGGGCTGTCCACAGCCAAGCAGCAGTACGACCCGACTTCGATCATCAACGAACTACGCCAATACGTGGATCAGTGGCGGGCGCTACCGCTTCAGAGCCAGTGGCAGGTCACACCTGAGACAGCCCGGTTGCTGGAGCACTGGCGGCATTACAAGTTCAACGACGTGCGTCCCTTCTTCTGCCAAGTGGAAGCGGCCGAGACGGCCATCTGGCTGACGGAAGTGGCTCCTCAATCGAAGGCAGGTAAAAGGGTCCTCGACCATCTCGCAAACGCAAACAGGGACGCCAATCCCGAACTGATGCGTCTAGCGTTGAAGTTGGCCACCGGCGCGGGTAAGACGACGGTGATGGCCATGCTCATCGCGTGGCAGACCATCAATGCCGTACGCCGTCCCGGCAGCAAGCACTTCAGTCGAGGATTCCTCATCGTCGCGCCCGGCCTGACCATCAAAGATCGCCTGCGTGTCCTGCAATCCAACGACCCGGACAGCTACTACGCCAGCCGTGAACTCGTGCCGGGCGACATGCGGGATGACATCCATCACGCAAAGATCGTCATCACGAATTACCACGCCTTCAAGTTGCGCGAGCGGATTGACCTGTCGGCAGGTGGACGGGCCTTGCTCACCGGGCGCACCGGCGATCAACTCGACACGACTGAGACCGAAGGCCAGATGATCCAACGCGTTATGCCCGACCTGATGGGCATGAAGAACATCCTCGTCCTCAACGACGAGGCGCACCATTGCTATCGAGAGAAGCCGCCCGAGGCCGACGACAAGGCTCTGAAAGGCGATGAACGGAAGGAGGCCGAAAAGAACGCGGAAGCCGCCCGCCTCTGGATTTCAGGGCTTGAAAGTGTCAATCGCAAACTCGGCGTTTCCCGGGTCATCGACCTGTCGGCGACACCGTTCTTCCTCAGCGGGTCGGGCTATGCCGAAGGCACATTGTTTCCGTGGACGATGAGCGACTTCTCGCTGATGGACGCCATCGAATGCGGCATCGTGAAACTGCCTCGCGTGCCGGTTGCGGAAAACATCTCGGGCGATGAAATGCCGGTGTATCGCAACCTGTGGGAAAAGATCCGCAAGAACATGCCGAAGAAGGGGCGTGGCGCGGGCGCTGAACTCGATCCCCTCAAACTGCCGACCCGATTACAGACCGCCCTCGAGGCGCTCTACGGCCACTACGAGAAGACCTTCGCGTTGTGGAAGGACAAGGGCGTTCGGGTACCGCCGTGCTTCATCATCGTGTGCCAAAACACCGCCATCTCGAAGCTGGTCTACGACTTCATTTCGGGCTTCCAGCGAAGAAACGAAGACGGCACGACCACGTTGACCAACGGTCGCCTCGCCCTCTTTCGCAACTTCGACGACACCACGGGGAACCCGTTTCCGCGCCCCAACACGATCCTCATCGACAGCGAGCAACTCGAAGCCGGTGATGCGCTCGACGACAACTTTCGCGGCATGGCGGCGGACGAAATCGAACGTTTTCGCCGCGAGATTATCGAGCGGAGCGGGGACGCCCGCGCAGGGGACACCATCACGGATCAGGAACTACTCCGCGAGGTCATGAACACGGTCGGGAAGTTCGGCCAACTCGGTGGCTCCATCCGCTGCGTCGTGTCCGTCTCCATGCTGACAGAGGGTTGGGACGCGAATACCGTCACGCATGTCCTCGGCATTCGCGCCTTCGGCACGCAGCTTCTCTGCGAACAGGTGATTGGACGTGCGCTCCGCCGCCAGTCCTACGACCTGAATGAGGAAGGCCTGTTCAACGTGGAGTACGCCGATGTCTTTGGTATTCCCTTCAACTTTACGGCAAAGCCGGTCGTCGCTCCGCCGCAGCCGCCGCGCGAGACGGTGCAGGTCAGGGCCGTTCGCCCGGAGCGCGACGCGCTGGAGATCCGCTTCCCCCGTGTAGAGGGCTACCGAGTCGAACTGCCCGAGGAACGCCTCACCGCTCACTTCAATGCTGATTCGACTCTTGAACTCAGCCCCGACCTCGTCGGCCCGTCTATCACGAGAAACTCCGGCATCATCGGCGAGGGCGTGGATCTGACCCTCCAGCATCTGGGTGACGTGCGTCCATCCACGCTGCTGTTCCACGTCACCAAGCGCCTGCTGTACACGAAGTGGCGCGACCCGGGCGAGGAGCCGAAGCTTCATCTGTTCGGCCAACTCAAGGGCATCACCAAGCAGTGGCTCGATACTTGTCTCGTGTGCAAGGGCGGCACCTATCCTGCCCAGTTGATGTACCAGGAATTGGCGGACATGGCCTGCGAGCGCATCACGGCCGGGGTCACCCGGGCGTTGGAAGGCACGCGCCCGATCAAAGCCCTTCTCGATCCCTACAATCCGACCGGCTCCACGACCTACGTCCGCTTCAACACATCCCGCGCTGACCGTTGGGACACCAGCGGCCCGCCGCCGAAGAACCACGTTAACTGGGTCGTGCTAGACAGCGACTGGGAAGCCGAGTTCTGCCGCGTGGCCGAATCCCATCCGAAGGTGGTCGCCTACACCAAGAACCACAACCTCGGTCTTGAGGTGCCCTACCGGTACGGTTCGGAGTCCCGAAAGTATCTGCCGGACTTCATCGTGCTCGTGGACGACGGCCACGGCCCCGACGATCTCCTACACCTCGTCGTCGAGATCAAGGGCTACCGGCGCGAGGACGCGAAGGAGAAGAAGTCCACGATGGAGACCTACTGGGTGCCCGGCGTCAACAACCTCAAGACGTACGGCCGCTGGGCGTTCGCCGAGTTCACAGAGATGTACCAGATCGAGTCCGACTTCGCGGCCAAGGTTGAGACGGAGTTCAACACGATGATCGCCACTCTGATCGCTCAGCCGACGACGCAAGCCACCTAATCATGGCCAAGAAACCCAAACCGGCGAAATCCGTCGAAACCCTGCTCCACGACGGGGCCAAGCGGAGGAATATTCCGACGGCCGAGCACCAGTCCGTGGTGGAAAAGGGGCAGGACGCGCCGCGCACCCTGAAGTATCCCCGCAACGCTGACCTCGACCCTCAGCTCGTCTGGCGTGGGAAGGACGAGCAGGACTGGAGCGACCTCGTCGTCCATGCGCCGACGCTTTACATTCAGGAAAAAGTTCACCCCAAGGTGCTGATCGACGATCTCCTCAAGCAGACCAAGATCGCAACGTCACGGGCTCCCGGCTTCCAGACGGATCTCTTTGCGGACTTCAACGGCATCCCTCCGGGCGTGGACAAGACCGAGTTCTACCAGCACGACCAAAACTGGTCCAACCGCATGATCCTCGGCGACTCCCTCCAAGTTATGGCCAGCCTTGCCGAACGGGAGGGGCTGCGCGGGAAGGTGCAGTGCATCTACCTCGATCCACCGTACGGCATCAGGTTCAACAGCAACTTCCAGTGGTCCACCACCAGCCGTGACGTGAAGGACGGAAATGCGGCCCACATCACCCGTGAACCGGAGCAGGTCAAAGCCTTCCGCGACACGTGGCGCGACGGCATCCACAGCTATCTGACGTACCTGCGCGACCGACTCACCGTCGCCCGCGATCTCCTGACCGATTCCGGCTCCATCTTCGTGCAGATCGGCGACGAAAATGTCCACCGCGTTCGAGCGCTGATGGATGAGGTGTTCGGAGATGAGAATCTCGTCAGCGAAATCACAGTCGCCAAAACGTCGAGTGCGACGAGTGAGCATCTAGCCGGAGTCGCGGATTACATTTTGTTCTATGCAAGAAACAAAGCGACATTGAAGTACCGTCAGCCACTCCGTGAAAAATCCATCGGCGGCGAAGGTGGCGCAGCATACGTGTTCGTCGAAGATAAAGACAGAATTCGGCGGCGCAGAGCAGCCGACGAAGATGTCGATGACCCATCAATTCGGCCATACCGTCTCAGTGACCTCCGAAGTTCGCGCCCACCGGGTAGCTTTCCTGTCACAGTGAATGGGAAAACCTACGTCCCGCAGCGAGGCTACTGGAAGACTGGAGAAATTGGATTCGTCCGACTCGACAAGGCAAACCGAGTGGTAGGTTCAGCCTCGACACTCAACTACGTCCGGTTCTTGGGAGACTACCCAGCGTTTCCGCTCAATAACATTTGGACTGACCTCAGCAGTTCCGTCGGAACCGACAAAGTGTATGTCGTGCAGACGAGCGCGAAGATCGTCGAACGCTGCATCCTGATGGCCACTGACCCCGGCGACCTCGTGCTCGACCCGACCTGCGGCTCCGGCACCACTGCCTTTGTCGCTGAGCAATGGGGTCGCCGCTGGATCACGATTGATACCTCGCGCGTGGCGCTTGCGCTGGCCCGCGCCCGCACCATGGGCGCACGCTATCCGTTCTACCTGCTGGCCGATTCACGCGACGGCCAGCTCAAGGAAGCCGAAGTCACGCGCACCGCGCCGAGTTCGCAGCCTGTGTACGGGAATATCCGACACGGTTTTGTCTATGAGCGCGTACCACACATCACACTCAAGTCCATCGCCAACAACGCTGAGATCGATGTCATCTGGGACCAGTGGCACGGAACGCTGGTACCGTTGCTCGACAAGCTGAACGCCGCGCTCAACAAGACATGGCAGGAATGGGAGATTCCGCGCGAAGCCGATGCCAAGTGGTCGGACGCGGTGAAGAAGACGCACGCCGACTGGTGGCAGGCTCGTATCGCCCGGCAGCAGGAGATCGATAAATCCATCGCCGCCAAGGCTGAGTTTGCATACCTCTACGACCAGCCCTATCCCGACCCAAAGAAGGTCCGTGTCGCCGGTCCCTTCACCGTGGAGAGCCTTAGCCCTCACCGGGTGCTGGGTGTGGATGAGAACGACGAACTGATCGACACCGTGAGGGAGAACAGCCCCGACTATGGAGCTAAACAGACATTCCCTCAGATGATTCTGGAGAACCTGAAGATTGCGGGCGTGCAGCAGGCGCACAAGGAGGACCGGATCACCTTCACCGCCCTCACTCCGTGGCCCGGCGAGATGGTCTGCGCCGAAGGCCGCTACCTCGAGGGCGACACCGAGAAGCGTGCCGCTGTCTTCATCGGGCCCGAGTTCGGCACCGTCCAACGGACCGATCTCGTCGCTGCCGCGCGCGAGGCGGGCGATGCGGGGTTCGATGTGCTCATCGCCTGCGCCTTCAACTACGAGGCGCACGCCACGGAGTTCAGCAAACTGGGGCGCATCCCTGTACTCAAGGCCCGCATGAATGCCGACCTGCACATGGCGGAGGACTTGAAGAACACCGGCAAGGGCAACCTGTTCGTGATCTTTGGTGAGCCGGACATCAAACTGCTGCCGGAGCAGGACGGCAAGCTGCGGGTGAAGGTCAACGGGGTGGATGTCTTCGATCCCAGCACCGGCGAGGTCCGCAGCGACAGCGCGGACGGGATCGCCTGCTGGTTCATCGATAACGACTACAACGAGGAGAGCTTCTTCGTCCGTCACGCCTATTTCCTCGGCGCGAACGATCCCTACAGCTCCTTGAAGACGACGCTGAGGGCCGAGATCAACGAAGACGCGTGGGCGACCCTCCACAGCGACACGTCGCGTCCGTTCGAGAAGCCGCAGGGCGGACGGATCGCCGTGAAGGTCATCAATCATCTCGGCGATGAGGTGATGAAGGTGTTCAAGGTATGACCGGCGAGGACCGGATTGGAGCGTTTCTCTCCGAATGTAAGGGTTTCGGCCGATCGAGTCCGGCCGGTTCGGCGTGGCATGAGTTCTGGACCCGACTGGCGTCGGCGAAGCCAACCGGTGCGTCGGACCCACCGATCCCTCTAATTTTGGCAGCGTCCAGCGCGTCTGATGCTTCCAAACATTGGCGGCTGCGCGACCAGCTAGAGTGGGCCGAACGCAACGGTCTGCTCGATGTGGCCCTTGCGTGGCTGACTGCCATCCCTGCCGAGCAATGGAATGTTGGCAGTCTCGACCGCTGGCACGTTGACAGCTATTGGAGTGAGTAGCGACCACCTAATGGATTTCCGCATCGCCGACACCTTCACGGACAGCCTCGCCCGATTGACCAGCGAGGAGCAGAAACTGGTCAAGACGACGGCCTTCGACTTACAGATCAACCCCGCCAATCCCGGGATGCAATTCCATAGGCTCGATAAGGCGAAGGACAAGGACTTCTGGTCCGTGCGCGTTAGCGGCGACCTCCGGCTCATCGTCCACAAGAGCTTTGGTAGCTTGTTGCTGTGTTACGTGGGTCATCACGACAAGGCGTACGACTGGGCAGAGAGGCGCAAGCTGCAAACGCATCCCAAGACGGGAGCCGCGCAACTCGTGGAAATCCGGGAAACCGTGCAGCAGATCGTCATCCCCCAGTACGTGGGGGCGGAAAGGAAGGTACCGGCGAAGCCGCCGCTCTTCGAGGGTCTGCCCGATGACGACTTGCTTGCCTACGGCGTGCCGCCGGAGTGGGTGTCGGACGTGCGTCAAGCCGACGAGGACAGTCTCCTGTCTCTGGTCGATCGGCTCCCGGGAGAAGCCGCCGAGGCGCTGCTGGAGTTGGCCACGGGCGGGAGACCCCGTGTGCGGCTCAGTGCTGCCGTCGGCGGAGTAGGGGCGCACCCGCCGGAAGGGATGGCGAGCGCCGCCGCGTCTGCCGGGAGTCCGTTCGATCATCCCGACGCGCAACGGCGGTTCCGTCTGATGACCAACGTCGAGGAGCTTGAACGAGCGCTGGAGTTCCCGTGGGACAAGTGGTCCGTCTTCCTGCACCCTGAGCAGCGGCAACTGGTCGAGCGGAGCTACACCGGCCCCGCCCGTGTGTCCGGCTCGGCTGGGACGGGGAAAACAATTGTGGCGCTGCATCGCGCCGTCTTTTTGGCCCGCAGCAATCCCAACGCCCGAGTGTTGCTAACGACGTTCTCGGACATCTTGGCCAACGCCCTCCGTAACCAACTCAGACGGTTGATTAGCAACGAGCCACGTTTGGGCGAGCGGCTAGACGTTCATTCGGTCGATGCCATTGGAGAGCGCCTCTACAAGGTCCATGTTGGACAGCCACGTCTGGCCACGCGTGAGGTCGTGCAAGACCTGCTACGTGCCGCCGCCGACCACGTGGGGCACCACAAGTTCAGCCCGGCATTTCTTCTGACGGAGTGGGAGCAGGTCGTTGATGCGTGGCAGTTGGACACGTGGGAGGCGTATCGGGACGTAGTACGGCTCGGTCGAAAGACGAGGCTACCCGAACCGCAGCGGGCGATTCTCTGGTCGATCTTCGAGGAAGTCCGATCCGGCCTCTTGTCGCGGAAGGTCATCACCCGTCCGGGAATGTTCACGAAGTTGGCCGCAGCGATTGCCGAAAGGAAGAACGAACCCTTCGATTTTGCCGTCGTCGATGAGGCACAGGATCTCGGGGTGGCCCATCTGCGGTTCCTCGCAAGTCTCGGCCGACGGCGTCAAGACGCACTGTTCTTCACGGGCGACCTCGGGCAGCGCATCTTCCAGCAGCCGTTTTCATGGCTGGCCTTGGGTGTCGATATTCGTGGCCGGTCGAAGACTCTGCGAGTCAATTACCGAACGTCCCATCAGATCCGAATGCAGGCAGACCGGTTGCTTGGGCCGGAAGACTCCGATGCGGATGGCAACACCGAGCAGCGCAGCTACACCGTATCGGTGTTCAATGGCCCGGCACCGGAGATCCTCGTGCTGGACACCCAAGCGGCAGAAGTGGAGCGCGTCAGCCAGTGGGTATGCGCCCGAGCGAAGGAGCGTGTCGCGGCCCACGAGTTCGGCATTTTCGTCCGGTCAGCCGCAGAACTGGATCGGGCGCGTTCGGCAATACAACTATCCGGCATCCCCTTCAAGGTTCTGGACGAGAACGTGGAGACGACCAGCGGCTTCGTCTGCATCAGCACCATGCACTTGGCCAAGGGACTGGAGTTCCGGGCCGTCGTCGTGATGGCGTGCGACGATGAGGTCATTCCCTCGCAGCAACGGATCGAGACCGTGGCCGATGAGGCCGACCTTGAGGATGTGTACCACACGGAGCGCCATTTGCTCTATGTGGCCTGCACACGAGCGAGGGATCATTTACTCGTGACGAGCGTGGCTCCGGGGTCGGAGTTTCTAGACGACCTGCGGACGTGATGCCCGCTCGGAACTAGGCTTCGCCTTACCCTTTTGTCGTTCAGCCAGCGGTGACGCTGTAGGCAGCTCTCGCCGCACACGCTTTCAGGTGATGTTATACTTCGTCTAAAGACCGTTATACATGGCGAAGCTCTCAAAAACCCTAACAGCCTTCCGACTGACCGAGGCCCAGCTGGAAGGCCTTCGCCAACTCAAGCTTCGTGATGGTGTCGGACACTCCGAGGCTGTCCGGCGGGCAATCGATGCGTGGCTTGAGGAGAAGGGAATCAGAACTTCGAGGAAGGGTTTGAAGGCCCTGAAGCGCGTGGGTAAAGGGAGGAGGGAACGATGACCGTGCGCCACAGGAACGATGGCCTTCGGAAGGTGTGTGGTTGTTCGCGGCGGAAATGGGCCAAGTGCCCGCACCCGTGGTATTTCAACTTCAAGTGGAACGGCGTGCACCATCGGAGTTCGCTGGATCGGAAGCTCGGCAGGCGCGTCAAGTCGAAGACCGAGGCGATGACCATCGCCGATGACTGGCGCAGCCGCATCCGGGCGGGCACGTTCTCACTCGTGAAGGATGCGCCAGTCACGCCGGAGACGGGCGCGGTCTTACCGACACTGACGCTCGATCACCTGTTCGACGCCTATGAGCGTGGGCACGTCATGAAGGAGCGGCCGGAGAGTCAGGACCGCTGGCGGACGCAGGTGGATGCGATCGGTGGACGCGAACTGATGCTGCCGATCGGGGCCGCTCGGCGGTTCGGTGACTGGGCCGTGACCGACATCACGACCGACGCGCTCCGAGGATTTCAGGACCTCCGACGAGCGGCGGGCGTCTTTGCAATGAATCGGGACGTCGCCGTGCTGCGGGCGGTGTTCAACTGGGCGTTGGCTGAAGGACTGATGGAGCGGACGCCATTCAAACGCGGCGGCGTCACGACGGTGAAGCAGGCGACCGAACCAAAACGGTCGCGCCGACTCGAATCGGGCGAAGGGGAGCGGCTACTCGCGGCGTGCGGTGCTGATCTGCGCCCGCTCGTCGAGGCGGCGCTAGAGGCAGGATGTCGTCGGGGCGAACTGCTCAGCCTGCAATGGTCGCAAGTGCGGCTCGATGGTCCCCGCCCGGCGATTGTCCTGATGGCGGCGAAGACGAAGACGCGGACCCTCCGCGAAGTTCCAATCTCAACTCGACTGCGCGCGATCCTCGATTTGCGGAAGCTCGACGCAGCCGGGAAGGAGCGGAAGGCGAGTGATTACGTGTTCGGCACATCGACCGGAGAACGAGTCGCGTCCATCAAGCGGACGTGGCACACGGCGATACTCAAGGCGCACGGCATCAAGCCGACCTACACCGAGAGCAACGGCCTGACGGAGGAGTGTCGCGCCGAACTGCGGCGCATCAACCTGCACTTCCACGACCTGCGACGGGAGGCGGGATCGCGCTGGCTCGACGCGGGCGTGCCGCTGCACACGATCCAACGCTGGCTCGGCCACACGAACATCAGCCAGACGTCCACATATCTCGCCGTGACGGACACCGGCTCTCACGAGGCGATGGCGCGGTTCGATGTAGTCCGTAGTGTGGTGAAGACGCAGCCGGAGACCGCGATCGCACCGCCAGCGTCAAGCACTGCGGACGAGGCGGCGACGGCGAAGACCGTCACGCACTAACGCCCGGGTTCCGTCACTTCGCAGGCTTTGTCAGAACAACGAGCCAGACCTCGCCCGCCGGGACTCGATCTGGTTGTTCGGTGCCGTTCGAGTCGAGACTGAGGACCTTCTTGAGGATCTTCTGAAGGTCGCCCGCGAATTGAGGCGCGCTCCTGAGTTCGTGAACCACGATACTCAGGCCGGTGCCTGTGACGAGTTCCCCGTCCGCGTCGGTCTGGCTAGACCATCCCGCTTCCTGCAATACGCCGACTAGGAGCTTGGCGAACTCTCGCGCCTCGCCGTCGCCAGTGCCAAAGACGACTGTGACCTGCCCCTTGTTAGGCGAAGCGCGGAGCGCGTCAAGTAGGGCGCTGCGTTGCGCGGGCGTTAGAGAGCGGGGACGAACTTGCTCTTGCAGTTCGAGGAGGGCTGTCTCCGCCTTGGCGGCTCGCTCCTGCTGTGTCGCGACATCTCGCGCGAGCGTCAGGATTCGCTCAGCCTGTTCGCGGTTAAGATGACGGCCCGTGTAAATCGCGCCCGCACCGAATACGAACGTCAGGAACAGGAGGAAGGCCGAGCCGACCTCGAAGACTGTGTTAGTTCCGTCCCACGTCATGAGCGGTTTCCTTCTCATCGTTGGGTTATTCGCGAAGGCGCACGAAAAATTGCCGCCGTTGCAATCTCTTTGCAATCTGGATTCGCCGGTTGTTCGCGTGAAGTGAAAATAGGGCCAGTTCTATTGGTGGGCCGCGATGGGATCGAACCATCGACCCTCTGGTTAAAAGCCAGGTGCTCTACCACTGAGCTAGCGGCCCGCTTGGGAGATCGTAGTCAAGTTAGAAGTGAGAAGCCAGAAGTTAGAAGTGCAGACGGGAATTCGTCGCTGCGTGCGGTCCGAACTTCTAACTTCTGGCTTTTCACTTCCAACTTGTCTAACGCTTTAATCGCTAAATGATCCTCATTCCTAGCGCCGACAGCACCAGTTCCGCGCCGAGAATCGCCGTCTGATTCTGGATGTCGAGAATCGGATTGATCTCGACGATGTCGAGCGCCATGAGGCGGCTGGCGTCGGCCGTCATTTCCATCACCATGTGCGCCTCGCGATAGTCGAGGCCGCCTTTGACCGGCGTGCCGACACCTGGCGCGATCGCCGGATCGCAGACGTCCATGTCGAACGACACGTGAATGCCCATCGTGCCCTTGCCCGCGATCGCGAGCGCGCGTTTCATCACCACCGCGATGCCGTGCTGGTCGATGTCCTTCATCGTGAAGATCTGCACCTTGGCTGCGCGGATGCGATCCTTCTCGAGATCGTCCAGGTTGCGGATGCCGATGAGCACCGTCTTGTCCGGCCGCACCTTCGGCGAGCGGACGCCGATTTTCGAGAGCTCCGCCGGCTCCGGGCCGAGGAGCGCCGCAAGCGGCATCCCATGCACATTGCCGCTCGTCGTCGTCGCCGGCGTGTTCATGTCGCCATGGGCGTCGACCCAGAGCAGCCCGATGTCGCCGCCATGCGCGGCCGCGTAATCGGCGGACGCGCCGACCGACCCGGCGGCAAGCGAGTGATCGCCACCGAGGACGAGGGGTAGCGCGCCTTCCTCGAGTGACGCTGTACGACCTGTTGATAGAGCTTCTGACAGACGCGGGCGATGTCGCGGATGTATTTCTTCTTCGGATCGCGCTCGACCGCCGTCTCGGGAATGGGCGTCACGATGTCGCCGCGGTCGACGACGGTCACGCCGAGGCTCGCGAGACGTTCGCCGAGACCCGCGATGCGAACGGCGGACGGCCCCATGTCCACACCCCGGCGCCCACCGCCGAGATCGAGCGGCACGCCGTGAACGTGCACCGTGCGCCCGCTCTTTTGCTTATCCTTAGCCAAGGGCTGCATCCAGATTCGGCCCCGCCGTTCCGGCGAGCAGGGCGTTGGCAAACTCGGTTAAGTCCGCCATCCACAGAGGCTTGTAGCGCACGGCGGCGCCAAGCGCGCCGAGTCTCAGCCAGGACCTCGTCTTTGAGAAAATAGTCGCCCGTGACGATGCCGACCGGCACCGAGCGCAGGCGCGCGTCAGCCCTCAGCCGCCGAAGGAAGTCGAGCCCGCCGGCGCCGGGCATCCGCATATCGAGAATCAGGGCATCGACGGGCTCCTCGAGCGCTCGTTCGAGGGCCAGTGTGGCTGAACCGACCGCGAAGGCCTGATGCCCGTCGTGGCGGAGCATGCGGGTGAAGGTCTCGCTCACCGCGAGGTCGTCATCGACAATCAGAATTCTTGCCACGGACTGGGATTATGGCATTAGGGAGAAAGTGTTACGATACGCGGACGCCGTTATGTCGCTGGTGTCAGGACGGTCTGTACGCTTCTGGCGAACGACCTAACGCACTGGGAGGCTGGGTGTCGCCCATCTTCGTTCGGCCGGTTCGTGAGCAGCTGGAGCACGACCGGCTCATTCGATTTCTTCAGAATCGGTACAAGCGCAAGTTCGAGGTCGCCATCAACGTCGGCGACGAGCAACTGGCGCCGCTCAAAATTGGGCCGGCGACGTTTTTCCCCGACTTGGTATTGACGGCGAACAAGAGGCTCGCGGGCGTGGTCGAGGTCGAGACCGGTGAATCGGTCAATAACCTCGAAGCGATGGCGCAATGGACGCACTTCTCGCGCGCGCGCGTGCCGTTTCATCTGTACGTGCCCGTCAACGTCTACGACGCGGCACGGCGGCTGAGCGATGCGAACCACGCCACAATCGCGGAGTTGTGGACGTACCGACCCACGATCGACGGGTTCGATCTCGTGAGGATGACCGCTGAACCGGTTGCCGCGGGGGCCAGCAGGCCGGCCGCGAGCAAGCCAGCCGCTTCCGCTAAACCAGCCGCGTCCGCGAAGGCGGCCAAGCCCGCGCCAGTGGCGGCACCGAAAAAGACCGCGCCGCCCAAGCCCGCGGCGCCAAAGCCGGCCGCGGCGAAGCCAGCCGCCAGGCCGGCGGCCAAGCCTGCGAAGCCCGCGAAGAAAATCGTGGCCAAACCGGCGGCCAAGAAGCCAGCGAAGCCAGCGCGCGGCAAGAGGTAAGGGCACGTGCCGTTCATTCGGGTTACGCGCGACAAGCGCGGGTACGAGTCGACACTCGTCATGCACGCCTACCGCCCGGCAGGCGGTGGACCGCACGGTCGCGTCCTGTATTTTTTTCGCTCGCCTTCAAACATCCAGGTCGGACGCCGTGCGCTCGACGCCGAGGTGATGGAGGCGCTCGAGCACACTCATCCGGATCTCGCGTTCGACTGGACGACGCTCTTGCGCGATCCCGCGCTGCGCGCGCCAAGTCATCGCGAGGAAGCCCGGCCCATGCCGCGGCGTCCGCCGCCGGCCCCGCGGCCCCAGGCGCCGCCACCTGCGCCGACGGTCGTGGTGGTCGAAGATCACACCGTGCTTGGTGAGGCGCTCGGCGCAGAACGGGCGGCCCAGCTACGCGCGCAGTTCGCCGAGCTTCTTCAGCGCATCGCGCGGCGCGCCCGCACCCCCGAAGACCGGGACCGGCTGACCGACCGGGCCGCACGTCTCAATCCTGACGGCTGGGCTGATGAAGCCGCCGTCCAGGCCAACGTTGCGGCCGCCGAAGTTGAATGGCGGGCCATCGCCGAGGAACTCCCCCGACGTCGCCGGGGGCGCCGAGGCGGACGACACGCCGCCGACGTGCGCCAGCGGACGAACCAGCCGGGCGCCGCCGGCGATCCAAACGGGTCCTCACTGTCCTCGCCGGAGGGCAGCGACCCTTCTGGCATAATGGCAGATACGGCCTTTAACGGCGGAGAAGACGATGCAAGCGAAGAATCCGATGGCGTGGATCGCGAGGACTCTGGCGGTGGCGATCGCGGCGACCACCATCGTCTCGGGGCAGACTCAGACCAAGCCCACCCAGACGCAGTCGAGCGAGAAGCCCCCGACACCGCAAGCGCCGGCGGGACAGGACTCGGTCTTCCGCGCGACGATTAACTCGATTTCGACGAGCGTCCACGCCCGCGACGCCAAGGGCACGTTCGTCCCGGATCTGCGCCAGGACGAATTCCAGGTCTACGAAGACGGCGTTCTCCAGAAGGTCACGAGCTTCTTCACGATGATCGGCGGACGCGCGACCTCGAGTTCGGTCGCCACGGCCGCTCCGGTTGCGACCGACGGGTTGATCCTGCCGCGCGCGGTGCCGCCGCCCGACGCGTCGGGCCGCATCTTCATCATCTTCATCGACGACTTGCACCTGGCAGCGAACCTGACGCCAAAGACGCGCAGTCTGCTCGAGCAGATTCGGGACACGCTCGTCAAGGACAACGACCTCGTCGGCTTCGTGTCGAGCGGCTATTCGTCGATCGCGACGGACATCCAGTACGACTACGAGCACCGGCGCTTCAACGAAGCGATCAAGAAGACGATGGGCGGCGGGCAGACGACCGACGAGATCATCAAGTCGCCTGATTCGCAGGACGGCCCGTCGGGCACGCGGTACCTCGCGCGCGTCGCGTTCAGCACCGCGAACGAGATTCTCGTAAAGGCCGCGAATATCAAGAACCGCCGCAAGTCGTTCATCTACGTGAGCAGCGGCTACGACTTCAATCCGTTCAAGGACTCGCGCCTGAAGTACCAGCAGGACCTGTACTCGGTGCCGGACAAGGGCGACACGAACGGCCAGATCACGCAGAACACCGACGCGCACAACTACGACGATCCGTTCTCGAAACAGGGCCAGCAGTTCGCGGAAGCCGACCTGATTGCGGAACTCGCGGAGCTCATCCGTCAGGCGAATCGTTCGAACGTCTCGTTCTATCCGATCGATCCGCGCGGCCTCGAGAGCATGATGGACATCGGCGAGACGCTGACGTGGGAAGAGTGGCAGGACAACCTGCGCGAGACGACGACCTCGCTGCAGGTGCTCGGCGATCAGACCGGCGGCTTCTGCGTCTGCATGACGAACGAGTACAAGAAGGGTATCGCGCGCATCGACGCCGCGACCAGTGACTACTACATGATCGGCTACACGTCGTCCAATCCCGATCCGTTGAAGATCGTGCGCAAGATCGAGATTCGCGTCACTCGGCCCGGCGTGACCGCCGAGAACTACACGACGGAATACGCCCTCAAGAAACCCAGCCGGAAAGACAAGTAAGCGGACAAAGAAAGAGCCCGGCGCGGTCGTCTGCGCCGGGCCGGTCTTGCCGTTCCCTCGAACTCGAATTCTCTAGAACCGGATCCGCAGTCCCCACTGGGCCTGCCAGCGCGACCGCAGGTCGTCGCGGGTGAACGTGCCTTGGAATGTGGGCGAGGTAATCGTGGAGAGGTTCAGCGTCTCCTTGCCTCCCGACACGCCGCTGTAGCCGATCAGACCGCCGCCTGACGCGGGGAAGAGCGGGAAGTACTGCCAACCCCAGTTCTTGTTGAGCATGTTGAGGAAGTTCAGTACGTCCATGGTGAAGTCCACGCGCGTGTGGCCGCCGGTCGGCAGCGTCACCGCGTAGCGCAAGTCGAGCGTGTTGCTCCACGGCGCCCGGCCAACGTTGCGCGCGGGAATCGTGCCGCGGTTGTTCTTCGACGCCGGGTCATTGCTGAGGAAGGCGTCGAGCTGGGCATAGGTGCCGTTGATCACGTTGACCTGATCGGCCGAGGAGGGGATGAAAGCGATGTCGTTATTCGACCGCGCGTCGCCGTTGGCGTCGCCCGTGAACATGATGACGTACGGCCGGCCAGACTGGCCGTCATAGAAGAACGACAGCGTGCTCGTCAGTTGTTTGAACAGCGGAATGGGAACGGTCGCCTGCAGATTGATGCGATTGCCGACGTCAAAGTTGGATCGGGTGACCGGCGGGTTGTTCGTGTCGTACTGGACGGGGTTGTTCGCCCAGTTCGAACCCGCAGTGCTGGCCGTGCCGTCGTTCACCGACGTCGAGTGGTTGTACATGTACGACCCGCTTGCGTAGAAGCCCTTCTTGAACGGCTTCTCGAGCTTGAACGTGGTCGTGTACTGCGCGCCTCCGCTCGTGTTGGACAGGAGCAGGACGTCATTCAGGTTCGGATCCTTCTTGGAGTAGGTAAACCGGCCGTCCGGCAGCGTGCCCGTCTGGACGTAGTTGATGTTCGAGTACGTGATGTCCTTGATGTTCTGCGACCACACGAACTCGGCCGTGCCGATGAGGCCCCAGATGCCCAGATCCTTGTCGTAGGCGATGTTGCCGCGGAAGACTTCGGGGAATTTGTAGTTGGGATCGATCAGGTTGATGCTCTGCCGGCCGGTGGCGCCGCCCGTGACGGTGGTGGGCTGGTTGTTCGGATCCGGCGAGAAGGGCAGCTTCAAATTGGTGTTGAACGTCACCGACAGGCTCGTGGTATCGAGGCCGGTGTTCGCGTAGTTGTTGTTCAGCCAGACGTACGGGGTCCGGCCCGTAAAGATGCCGGCGCCACCGCGAATCTGTGACCGCTTGCTGCCCTCACTCAGGTCCCAGTTGAACCCGGCCCTCGGCGACCACATGAGGGGCGACGGGACCACGGCGGTGCTCAAACCAAAGTCCGTGACCGTAATCGGATTGTCCTGGGGCGTGTCGGGGAAGCGCGGAATGTCCACACGCAAGCCGTATGTCAGCGTGAAATTGCTGCGCGCGCGCCACGAGTCGCCGCCGTAGAAGCCGAACTGACGCACCGAGAACTGACCGGCGGGCAGGGGATTGTCCGCATGGTTCGAGAAGTTGTGCGCGTAGGACTGAGCGAGTCCTGCCTGCAGGTTCGCGATGCTCGAGAACTCATAGTTCCCGTAGATGTTCTGGATGAACAAGTCGTAGAACTTGAAGAACTCGTTGTGCGTGCCGAGCGTGAAGGTGTGCGCGCCGCGCAGCAACGTCAGGTCGTCGGTGATCTCGACGATGTCCTGATTGAGCGCGTTGGCCTGGGACGAGAGCTCCGAGCCGGTCCGGATGTTGCTCCCGTCGGGCAAGTCGATCCGGAGATAGGGGAACGCCGCGAAGCCCGGCTGATCGCCGCGCACGAAGTCGTCCTTCTGGTACGTCACGCGGAGCTCGTTCAACGAGTGCGCGAA
This sequence comes from uncultured Acidobacteriota bacterium, assembly GCA_963704575.1. Classification (GTDB taxonomy): domain Bacteria; phylum Acidobacteriota; class Vicinamibacteria; order Vicinamibacterales; family SCN-69-37; genus DATEGZ01. Next base: position 1,130,474 of record OY969918.1, read on the forward strand.
CGTCGTGTTGAGCTGGCCGACGGTCGAGGACACCTTCTCGGTGAAGTTGGGAAAGCCGCCCGGCAGCACGTACGTCTGGTTGGTCGGACCGGCCGACGGGATCGCGTCGGTCAGGCTGTTCACGTAGTTTGTCCGAACCGTCAGCTGATTGCGGGACGAGAGGTTGAAGTCGGTGCGCACGAAGTACTTCTCGCTGTTGACCGGCCGGCTGAACTCACCGAGCCCGCCCGGGTTGAAGCCGGTACTGGCTCTGGAGGATGGTCGTGATCTGCTGAATCTCGGCTTGATGTCCGAACGATTGTCCCGAAGAGCCATCGGCCGAGAAGCCGGACGGCGTCAGCCTCCGTGTCATCTCGAAATTGCCGAAGAAGAACGCCTTGTTCTTGGCGATCGGTCCGCCGAGGCTGAACCCGCCCTGCTTGTCGGCGAAATCGCCCACTTTCGTGTCAGAAGGCGACGGATTGGCGGGCGTGACCACGCCGGGAATCTGGCCGATCCACCCCTGGTTTCGACCGAAGATGTAGGCCGTGCCCGTCATCGAGTTCGAACCGCTCTTCGTGATGGCGTTGATGCCGCCGCCAGAGAATCCGCCCTGTCGCACGTCATAGGGCGCGACGACGAGCTGAAGCTCCTGGACGGCGTCGAGGCTGATCGGCTGCGAGCTCGTCTGGCCGCCGGGCGTGCCCGAAGCCGCAAGACCGAACACATCGTTATTGACCGAGCCATCGATCTGGATGCTGTTGTACCGATTGTTCCGTCCCGCGACGCTGATGAACGAATCACCGCCCGCGCTGTCCGGGCTGAGCTTGAAGTAAGGCGAGGTGCGGGCGAAGTCGAACATGCTGCGCTGAATCGTCGGGAGGGACTCGATCGTCTCCTTCGACACGTTTTCCGCCGTGCCCGCGCGGGTCGGGTCAAAGACGTTGGCCTCGCCGGTCACCGTCACCGTTTCCGACACGGTCGCGATGACGAGCTTGAAATCGACACGCTTGTCCTCGCCGAGACTCACGTTGACGTTCTGCTCTTGTTTGTCCTTGAATCCGCTGATGGTGCCGACGATGGTGTAGGGGCCGCCCACGCGCACGTTCGGAATCTGATAGCGGCCATCGGCGCCAGTGACGGTCTGATATTTGGTAGCGGTCGGCTCGTGCGTGGCGGTGACCACCACGCCCGGCAGAGCCTTGTCTTGCTGATCGACCACCTGGCCGCTGAGCGTGCCGGTGGTGAGTGTCTGCGCTGACGCCGGAGCCGTCGCAAGCAACGCGCCCGCGAGCACGACTCCGATCAGGCTGAAGAATCGCGACCTGCCCTTGGAAAACATGCGTCTACTCCAGGTTTGAAGGTGCGTCCGCCCGGAGCGTTCGCCCCGCGGACCGGCACATTGTAGACCAGCCCGGGTTCGACGGTGTGTCGTTCAAATGACAAGTCTTGCCCGCCAGACAAATGGCCGGGCGCGAACACTCTTGCGGGACTACTGGGCGAGGGCCTTGACGCGCTTGACGGCTTCTTTGAGATAGTGCTCGTCCATCTCGATGCCGACGAAGTCCAGGCCGAGCTTGGTCGCTGCGACCGCAGACGACCCGAGGCCAAGGAATGGATCGAGCACGACGCCGGCGCGCTCGGTGCCGTGCAGCTTCAGGCACTGCTCGGGCACTTTCGGCGGGAACGAGGCGGGATGGGGCCGGTCGCGATCCCGGCTTTGAATCGTCTCGTACGGTATGAACCAGGTGTTGCCGCGGCAGCGCAGTCCGTTACCGGCCGCCGCCCAGCGCGTGATGTTCGATCGATCCTGATAGGGCACGCCGACCGCGCGCCGATTGAGGCGCGTCTGGCCCGCGGGTGTGAAGTGAAAAATGAACTCGTGGCAGTCGTTGACGAACCGGTCGCTGTTGATCGGCTTGTAGTGACCGACGGCGACGTCGCGATCGAATCCGGCCGACGGCCCGACCGCGTCCCGATCGATCGCGATCGATTTGACCCAGTGAATTGTGTTCTGCAGCCGGAAGTGCCGGCGCGCGACCTGGGCCACTTCGAGCGGGATCCAGGGATCGGTCGGCTTGGCACCGACGTTCAGGAACAAGGAGCTCTGGGGCGCCGACACTCGGCCGACCGCCCGCATCCACCGGTCCGTCCAGTTCAGGTACTCCGTCCTCGGCAGGTCATCCTGGTAGGTCCGGTACCGCACCCCGATGTTGTAGGGCGGGGAGGTCACGACCACGCCAATCGACGCTGACTCGAGGGAGGGAAGGACCGAGAGGCAGTCTCCCAGGTAAAACCGGAGGTGGGAGTCACCGACGGTGAACTCGTACCGGGGACGAATGGGACGTTCCGAGACCAGCGCCAGGGCCATACGCCCAAGCTTGTCGGCACCAGCGCGCCGAAAGTACAGAGTTGAAAGCTTCGGCGCCCGGCTGGGCGCCAATCGAGGGGATCAGACCGAGCCGGCATCAGGCCGGCTCAGGGCGTACACAAAACCGCCGCTCAGGACGCGCGAACGACGTCGGCTGGACCAAAACCGTGGGCGACCCGGTCAGCGCTCACCGGTTGGTTGCGCTGATGCACGGCGTCTGAACACGACGGGCCCTTCTCCTCGATGTACGTGATCTCACGATTGGAACCGATCTCTCGGTACCGACCGGAGACGCACCCGCAGGAGAGCGTCGTGAAGCCCAGGAGACGTACGAGACTCATCGAAGGGGACCTCAGCAAACATCTTTGCAAGCGGCGTACCGCTTTTGATAGCGATCACCGGGTGGACGCCATTACTGATTTACCTAACGTACTCGGGTGGTGCAACGTCTTAATTGCAGAATCGTGACCGCGACGTGAACCGCGCCGTGTCATTCCTACCGCAACGATGGATTAGTGACACCAATCGATTGGATGTCAGCGCACTCGGCTGCGCCCAACTACGAGGGCGATTGAAAGAGCGCGAGGTCGCGGGCGCGCTGGCCGGCGGCGTATCGTCGTGCAGCAAATACGCGACCGATGAAGAGCGCGTGCAGGCCGACGAGGACGGTCAGTTCGATCACGGGACCGCCTGGCACGTTCACGGAGTCCACCGGGTTGAGCAGACCGACCGGAATCAGGTTGAGCAGGGCCGCCAGGATGAACATCGCGGAAAAGAGCGGGTCAATGCCGCTTCCGGCACTAGCGCGGGGGCCGACCGCCATGGCGAGGTGTTCCCACTGCGGTCCGGTCGCCGCTCCGGGACTTTCGAACCGGACCTGGAGGTACCGGCCGATGCGCTCGACGCCGACGTGGGCGGCGAGGACGACTTCGTGGCCGCCAGCGAGCACGACGAGAGGCATCAGCGCCAGGACCGCCAGGCTGCTCGAGGTGGTGACCTCGAAGGCGAGCGCCGCCCACGCCACGAATGTAATGGCGGCGACAAGGAGCCGCAGCGATCCGCGTTCCCGGATCGTGGCTCGGAGGGCGCGATATTCCTCGGCGGCGAGGGCTTGAGGGTCGCTCGTCATGGCGGCGAAGCGGATACTAGCGAAAAAGGGCTCAAACTCCGATACATTTGATCGTGAAATCGGCGACAATCTAGAGGACACCTGCAACGCCGGCCGGGCAATTGAACTGGTACGAAGATTGATTCCTCCGTACTGCTTGCGGACGAATGAGTTGCGGTGTTACGATGCGCCGTCTTCACTGCCGGGCGCTTCAGGGCGCCCACCCGACTGGGAATCGAACGCGCGGGGGAATAGTCAGCGTGCTAATTGACTGCCGTCGTTTTGTAGCTTCTACCCTCGGGGGGGCACTGTTGGTCTTCGGGACGCTTGCCGCCGGGCAGGCCGACGCCCAGTCGGCACCCGCCAAGCCGACGACCACCACCAAGCCCGCCGCTAAACCCGCAACCACCTCGACGACGAGCGCCAGTGCCAAGACCAGTGCGGCTCGTGCTCAGGCCGCGGCTCGGGCTCGCGCTGCTGCCGCGTCGCGCGCGCAGACGGAGGCCAGCACCGCGCACTTCAAGCGCGACCTGCTCGGCAACCTCGTGCCGGACGTGCGGGCCGCAGCGGCCATCATCTACATCCCGCAAACCGGAGAAGTGCTCTGGGAAGAGAACTCCCACGAAGAGCGTTCGATCGCGAGTCTCACGAAGGTGATGACCGTGGTGACGTTCGTCGCCGACGACCCCGATCTGAACCAGCGCGTCTCGGTCACACGTACCGACCTGATCGGCGCGTCCACGACGTATCTTCGCGTGGGCGAGTTGCTGTCGTATGGCGAGCTGCTGCACCTGACCCTGATTGCGTCCGACAACGCCGCGGCGCGCGTGCTAGCGCGCACCTCCGAGGGCGGTACGGCCGCGTTCGTCGTGCGCATGAACGAGATGGCCAGCCACCTCGGCTTGTCGAACACGCACTATGCCGATCCGTCCGGGCTCAACCCCGACAACGTGTCGTCGGCCTACGACATCTCGCATTTGATCGCGTTTGCGTCCACCGACGAGCGGCTCGGGCCCATCATGCGCACGCAGGAATACGACGTGCACACGAGCCTGCGCACGATTCCAATCCACAGCACGAACAAGCTCCTTGGCACCGACGTCGACGTGCGGGCCGGCAAAACCGGCTTCATTGCGAAGGCCGGGTACTGCCTGGCGACCCTGCTGCAGGTGCCGCAGGGCAATCAGATTGCCGTCGTCGTGCTTGGCGCGGCCAACAGCACCACGAGGTTCTGGGAAGCCAGGCATCTCTTCAACTGGGTCGTCAGCCGCAGCCAGGGCATCGCCGGCGGCACGCAGGACCCCGGCAAGTCGAACCAGGACAAACAGAATAAATAGGGCGCCAGCTCTGACGGTCCCGGGCGGTAGACTGGCCCGTGGTGGACCAGTCGCCTGAACCGAGTCGTGGTGTCGTCGCGCGCGCCAGAATCTCCGGTCGCGCGCCGAAGATGCACGTGCTCATGGTCGCGTCAGAGGCCGCGCCTTGGGCGAAGACGGGCGGTCTGGGCGACGTGCTGGGTGCGCTACCGGCAGCGCTCGAACGGCTGGGGCATCGCACGACGCTCGTCATCCCAAAATATCGCGGCGTGTCGCCGCCCCATGCGGACGTCGCCACGCGCCGGGTTCGCGTCGGCGCGGTGACGCGCGACGTGCATTTGCACGTCTCGATGGTCACACCGAAACGTCGCGTGGTGTTCGTGGACATCCCCGAGCTTTTCGATCGCGACGGACTCTACACGCAGGGCGGCATCGACTTCCCGGACAACGCCGAACGCTTCGCGTTTCTTGCGACCACCGCCCTCGACGTCGCGCACACCGGTGGCGCGAACGCGTGGCCCGACGTCATCCACGCGCACGACTGGCAGGCGGCGCTCGTGCCAGTCCTCGTGCGGACGATGCCGGATCGCTGGCCGGCGCTGCAATCGGCCGGCCTTGTGCTCACGATTCACAATCTCGCGTACCAGGGCGTGTTCTCACGCGAGACGGTCCCGGCGCTGGGGTTGCCGTGGGACGTCTTCACGATGGACCGTGGTGAATTCTGGGGAAAGTTCAACTTCCTGAAGGCGGGGCTGACGACAAGCGACATGCTGACCACCGTCAGCCCGACCTACGTGCGCGAGACCCAGCAGAAGGAGTTTGGCAATGGGCTCGACGGCGCGCTGCTGGCGCGCGCCGATCGCTACGTCGGCATTCTCAACGGCATTGATACGCGGGTCTGGGACCCTGAAACCGATCCGTACCTGCCTGCATCGGTACTCGGCAGGCGAGCTCGGCGGAAAAGATGAATGCAAACGGGCGGTACTGACACGATTTCAACTGCCCGTCGGGGACGACGCGCTGGCGAGGCCGCTGATTGGAATGGTGTCTCGGCTGGTCGATCAGAAAGGACTCGCGCTAATCGAGCAGGCGAGCGAAGAGTTACTCGATTTGGACGCGACATGGGTCTTTGTCGGCACCGGTGAGGCGCGCTACGAACGGTTCTTGCGCTCGCTGGCGGCGCGGCACCCATCGCGCGTCGGCGTGTCGATCGGCTTCGACGAATCGCTCGCGCACCTCGTGGAGGCTGGGGCGGACATATTTCTGATGCCGTCGATATTCGAACCGTGCGGGCTGAACCAGATGTACAGCCTGCGCTATGGCACCGTGCCGGTCGTCCGTGCGGTCGGCGGATTGGACGACACCGTGCAGCCGTATACGGCGCGAGCGAGACACGCGACCGGGTTCAAGTTTCGCGACGCGACGCCCGCCGCGCTCGTGCGCGTGCTGAAGCAGGCGCTCAGCGTGCGGCGCAACGAGGAGGCCTGGGAACAGCTCATGCGCCAGGGCATGGCGCAGGATCACTCCTGGGAGACGTCGGCGCGCGAATATGTCAAAGTGTATAGACGAGCTCGACGCGACGCAGCCGACCGATCGGCGCTCATCGCCCCCGCGCTTCGTCACAATTGAGAGGACAGACAGCGAGATGGCATCCGAACACGTGCAGACGTTCAATGACGGCGATTTCGACGCGACCGTGCTTCAGGCGGGCACGCCGGTGCTCGTGGATTTCTGGGCAGAGTGGTGCGGTCCGTGCCGCGCGATGGAGCCCGCGATTAACGCCGTCGCGAGCGATTACGTCGGCAAGATCACCGTCGGCAAGCTCAACGTCGATGACAACCCGGCCGTGACGATGCGCTACATGGTGCGTGGCATCCCGACCGTCATCCTTTTCAAGGATGGCAAGATCGTCGACCAGGTCGTCGGACTCGTCGACAAGGGCTCGCTCAAACAGATGGTCGACAAGCATCTCTGAGGCATGTCCGACTCGATTAGAAAAGTCACGATTATCGGCTCGGGTCCCGCCGGATTGACGGCGGCGCTGTACACGGCTCGAGCCAACCTCAAGCCCCTCGTCATCGAAGGTCTCGAAGCCGGCGGTCAGCTCATGTTGACGACGGCGGTCGAGAACTTTCCGGGGTTCGCCGACGGCATCATGGGCCCCGAGCTGATGTCCGCCATGCGGCTGCAGGCCGAGCGCTTCGGCGCCGAGTTCGTGCGCGGCAACGTGGATTCTGTCGCTCTTTCCGCCGCGCCCTTTCACATCGTCACGAGCGACGAGACAATCGCGACGCGGACGCTCATCATCGCGACCGGCGCGTCGGCCAAACTGCTCGGGCTGCCGTCCGAACGGTTGCTGATGGGCCACGGCGTGTCGACCTGCGCGACCTGTGACGGGTTCTTCTTCCGCGGCAGGCGCATTGCTGTCATTGGCGGCGGCGACTCTGCGATGGAGGAAGCCGTGTTCCTCACGCGCTTCGCGGAGCACGTCACCGTCGTGCACCGCCGCGATACGCTGCGCGCCTCGAAGATCATGCAGGACAAGGCGCTCTCGCACCCGAAGATCTCATTCGAGTGGAACACGGAAGTCCTCGACGTGCTCGACGTATCCGCCGGCGCCGTGAGCGGGATGCGCCTGCGAAACAGCGAAACGGGCGTGGAGAAAGATCTGCCCGTCGAAGGCGTGTTTGTGGCGATTGGACACACACCGAACACGAAGCTCTTCATCGGCCAGCTCGAGACCAACGAGACCGGGTACCTGGTGGCGCGTGATGGCGCAAAGACCAGCATTCCCGGTGTCTTCGCGTGCGGCGACGTGCAGGATCACGTCTATCGCCAAGCGATCACGGCCGCAGGGTCAGGCTGCATGGCAGCGATCGACGCCGAGCGGTTCCTGGAACATCACGGGCACTAGAAGTGAAAGGCGAGGATCAAGTTAAAAGTTAGAAGCCAGAAGTTAGAAGTTCAGAATGCACGCTGAACGGTGTGCCCTCCGAACCTTTAACTTCTGGCTTCTCACTTCTAACTTGCCTTCAACGAATCCAGCCGCCTCCCACGACATCCTGTCCGTCGTAGAAGACCACCGCCTGGCCGGGCGCGATGGCGACTTGTGGCTCATCGAAGTGCACCAAGGCGCGATCGAGGCCGTCCGGCGTGACGGTGGCGGGTGCGTCGCGGTGACGATGGCGAATGCGCGCGGTGATGCGTCGCGGCTCGCCTGGGGGCGCCCCGACGATCCAGTTGACACTGTCGGCCGTGAGATCGCGGCCCCCCAGTTCCTCGCGTGATCCTACGACGACGTCGGCGGTCGCCGGTTCGAGTTTCAGAACGTACATCGGCGCGCCGGTCGAGATGCCGAGCCCCTTCCGCTGTCCCACAGTGAACCGATGCACCCCGGCGTGGCGCCCGAGCACACGGCCGCCGGAGTCGACGATCGCGCCTTCGCGAGGCGCGGTGTCGAGCGTCCGCTCGACGAACCCAGCGGCGTCGCCGTCGGGCACGAAACAAATCTCGTGACTGTCCGGCTTGTCGGCGACCAGCAGTCCGAGCCGCGCCGCCTGCGCGCGGACCTCCGGCTTGGTCAGATGGCCGACGGGGAAGAGCGCGTGGGCGAGCTGATCCTGTGTGAGTGAAAAGAGAAAGTACGACTGATCCTTGTCCGGATCGGCGCCGCGCTGGAGGCGATACCGACCGCGGTCCTCGTCGTAGACGACGCGCGCGTAGTGGCCGGTCGCGACCCAGGCCGCGTCGAAGCCGGCCGCGCGCTCAACGAGCGTCGCAAACTTGAGATCCGCGTTGCAGTGGATGCACGGAATCGGTGTCCGCCCCGCCGCATACTCGCCGACGAAATTACGAACGACCGTCTGCTGAAACTCGCGCTCGAAGTTGACGAGGTAGTGGGGGAACCCGATCGCCTGCGCGACTCGTCGCGCGTCGTAGAGATCGTCGAGACTGCAGCACGACCCGAACGCCCCGGGCGAATCGCGCTGATCGTACAGCTGCATCGAGAGGCCGATCACCTCATGCCCGGCCTCGGCGAGCAGGCTCGCCGCGACTGAAGAATCCACGCCGCCCGACATCGCGACGACGATCCGCATGTCAGCGAAGAGCGACGGCGGTGCGCGTGAGGCTGCGCAGCTTGGCGACGAGACGGGGCAGGATCCCGAGCACGAAATCCACCTCTTCGAGGGTATTTTCCGGTCCGAGGCTGAAACGCAGCGAGTTTCTGGCGCGTGCGTTGGAACTGCCCATCGCGCGCAGGACATGCGACGGCTCGAGCGAACCGGACGAACACGCGGACCCCGTGGACACCGCGACACCTTCGAGGTCGAGCGCGATCAGCAGCGATTCGGCCTCGAGGCCGTCGAAGCTGATGTTCGTCGTGTTCGGCACGCGCAGCGTCGGATCGCCGTTCGTCGCGGTCTCGGGAACCGTCGCGAGAATCCCGCGCTCGAGTCGATCGCGCAAGGAGGCCACGGTCACGCCGGCCGCGAGCTTCTCCCGCGCGACTCGCGCGGCGACGCCCATGCCGGCAAACGCGGGGACGTTTTCCGTTCCGGCGCGACGGTTACGTTCCTGACGTCCTCCCGTCATGAACGCCGACAGCCGCACGCCGCGACGAATCCACAGCGCACCGGTCCCCTTCGGACCGCCGAACTTGTGGGCCGAAAGCGACAGGAGGTCGACGCCGAGATCGTGCACGGACACCGGCACCTTGCCGACCGACTGCACCGCGTCGGTGTGAAACCACGCGCCGTGGGCGCGCGCGATCCGCGCGAGGTCGGCGATCGGCTGGAGCGTCCCGATCTCGTTGTTCGCGTGCATCACCGACACGAGCGCAGTGTCGCCGGTGATGGCGGCTTCGAGGGCCGCGGCTGTCACGATCCCGTCGGCGCCGACCGGCAGCAGGGTGACGCTCCACCCGCGCCGTTCGAGCGCGGCCAATGTGTTGAGCACGGCCTCGTGTTCGATGCGCGTGCCGATCAGACGCCGGCGTCCCGTCGGCTCGAGCGCTTCGGCCGCACCGCGAATCGCGAAGTTGTCCGACTCCGTTCCGCCACTCGTGAAGACGACGTCGCTCGCCTCGGCCCCGATGAGCGCCGCGACTTCGCCGCGGGCCTCGTCGGCGATCGACTTGGCACGCTGGCCGAAGGCGTGGATGGACGAGGCGTTCCCGAAGTCGGTCGTGAGCGCGCGGAGCACCGCCTCGGCCACGCCGGGTGCGAGTGGAGCGGTCGCGTTGTAATCGAAATAAATGCGCACGCTTTCACATGGTAGCACTGGCGCTAACTGCTAGAGAGAAAAGCGGTAGACACTCGTTCGAACGCGTCGGTATACTGGCCGAAGCCTGTCTCCCCAGCTTGGCCGTGCGGGTCTGACAGCCGGCAGCATTCACAGGCGTGTTGTCGATGTGGAGATCGTGACATGTGGAAGCGAGATGAGTCCGTCCGACCGGCTCAACCGACGAGTCCAAACGTCACCGCGGGCGTCACGGAGACGCCGGCGGCGAGAACCGAGTCTGCTCGTCAGCAAGAGAGGGACATGGTGAACATCGGAAAAAGCGTGATCATCAAGGGTGAGCTCAGCGGCAGTGAAGATCTGACGATCGAAGGTCAGGTCGAAGGCAAGATCGAGCTCAAGCAGAACGTCCTGACCATTGGACCGAACGGCCGCATCAAAGCGCAGATCGTCGCCAAGGCCGTCGTCGTCCAGGGCGAGGTGACGGGCAACGTCACCGCCACCGAGCGCGTGGACATCCGCGACGCCGGTTCGGTCGACGGCGATCTGTCCGCGCCGCGAGTGGCCATCGCTGATGGTGCGCACTTCCGCGGCAGCATCGACATGCAGAAGTCGGGCGCGAAGCCGGCGGATCATCGTCCGGCCGAGACGAAGCCCGGCGAAGCACGTCCGGCGACGCCGCCGACAACCACGACGACGACGGCGACGTCGACGCCTGCACCCGCGGGCGTGGTGGCGACGCCAGCGCGTTAGCGGCGGCGCTCCCCGGCGACGCCAAGGTCCCGCGTGTCGGGTCTCTTCAGTTGGGGTGGACGGAAAGCAGAGGATTCGTCAGCGGCGTCGGCTCCGGTGGCTACGGCCGCCGCCAGTACCGACACGCTGACGACCTCGAAGGTCTTTCCTCGCTTCATGGCGGCCATCGCCAGGGAAGCGACGCCGACGCTGCTCGATCTGGGACCGGTCGTGGGTCCCAATATCACCTATTTCGGCGAGCGGCTCGCCTGCAAGATCTTCGTCGAGGACCTCTTCGCCGACATCGAATCGCACGCGCGGGCCAACACGCGTGATCAGCTCGGCGTCGACCTGCTCGCGCGGCTGAGGCACGAACCGAACACGATCGACGGCATCCTCTGCTGGGACGTGTTCGACTTCCTCGACAAGGCTGCGGGTCAGGCGCTGGCCGGCAGGCTCACGGAACTCCTGCGGCCGGGCGGCGCCGTCTACGGCCTGTTCGGGACGACGCCGATCGATCTGACCCAGTACACACGTTTCATGGTGGACGGCGAAGACACGCTGCGCCTGCGCACGTATCCGGCGACGCCGACCAAACGCAATGTCCTGCTGACGCGCGACATCAACAAGATGTTCGACGGGCTCGCGGTCGCCGAGTCCGTTCTGCTCAAGACCAGCACGCGGGAAACGCTGTTTCGGAAGGCCTAGCGGCCGGACGCCGGGCGACTCTCCGCCCCGGACCGGGCGGACGCGCGCATTCTTGGGCTTTCCTCCGGAAATATGGAACACTAATGCGGCTTCGTGACCCGGCCGCGCCCATATGAAACCCATTATTGCCATGCTCAGTGACTTCGGCACCCGCGACCACTACGCGGGGGTCATGAAGGGCGTCGTGCTGAGCATCTGTCCGGACGCCACAATCGTCGACGTGTCGCACGATCTGCCGGCGCATGACGTCGCCGCCGCGGCGCGCGAGTTGGCGGCGACCTACAAGTTCTTTCCGCCCGCGACCATCTTTCTGGTCGTGGTCGATCCTGGCGTCGGCACGGCCCGCCGCGGGCTGGCTGCGGAAGCGGGCGACTGGCGATTCGTCGCGCCCGACAATGGCGTGCTCACCGGCGTGTTCACTGAAGTCGCGGCGAAGAAGGTCGTGGAGCTCACCGAGCGGCGCTACGCGCGTCCGACGGTGAGCCGGACGTTCGAAGGCCGGGATCGCTTCGCGCCGGCAGCCGCGTGGATCGCGCGCGGCGTCCACCTGACGGCGCTCGGCCGCGGCATCACCGACTACCAGACGATCGATCTGGCGCTGCCGGTGTACGACGGTGCGACGCTCCGCGGCCGCGTCGTCCGTGTGGATCGCTTTGGCAATATCGTGACCAATCTGGATCGCCGCTCGTGCGAGCGGGTCACGGAAGGCGGCGCGCCCGTGCAATTGACGGTGGGCGTCCACACGATCGCGCGAATCGTCTCGACCTACGCTGACCTGGCCCCCGGGGAAGTCGGCGCGCTCTTCGGCAGCACGGATCACCTCGAGTGCGCCATGCTGTCCGCAAGCGCCGCCGAGCAACTTGGCGTGGCGCCTGGCGAGGCGGTCGAGCTTCGTCGAACCTAGGAGAGAGAAGAGTACCGGCATGCTGGATTTCGATCTGTCCGACGAGCACCGCAGCCTGGAACAGACCATTCGCGACTGGTCCGGGAAGGAAGTGGCCCCGCGCATTCGCGACCTGGATCGCGAGCACCGGTTCGACAAGAACATCCTGACCGGCATGGCGTCGCTCGGGTTGCTCGGGGTGTCCGTGCCGGTCGAGTACGGCGGCGCGGGCATGGACTACATCTCGCTCGGGGTCGCCAGCGAAGAGCTCGAGTACGTCGATACGTCGTTGCGCGTGATCATGTCGGTGCACGCCGGACTCAATTGCCTGACGCTGCTCAGCTGGGGCACCGAGGACCAGAAGCAGCGATACCTGATTCCTCAGGCCCAGGGAACGAAGATCGCGACCTACGGTCTGACCGAGCCTGCCGCTGGCAGCGACGCGCGCGGGATCCAGACGGTGGCGATCAAGAAGGGCGATCGGTATTTCCTGTCGGGCGAGAAGATGTGGATCTCGCTCGCCGACGTCGCCGACAACTTCCTGGTGTTCGCGTGGACCGATCTCGAGAAGAAGAAGAAACGCGATCCCGGAGGGCTGAGCGCGTTCATCGTCGAGCGCGCGTTCAAAGGCTTCTCGAGCGGCACGCTCACCCACAAGTGGGGAATACTTGCCGGCAATACGGGGTTCTTCAAGATGGACGAAGTCGAGGTGCCGGCCGAGAACCTCGTCGGGCGCGAGGGCGAAGGCTTCAAGATCGCGATGTTCGCACTCGACCAGGGCCGGTACACCGTCGCCGCCGGTGCGACGGGGCTGATTCGCGCCTGCCGAGACGCGAGCACGCGCTACGCGCTCGAGCGCAAGACGTTCGGCGTGGAGATCGGCCAGCACCAGCTCGTGAAGGAAATGATCGCGCGCATGGAGTCCGACTACCAGGCGTCGCGGCTGCTGTGGCTGCGGTCGGGCTGGCTCAAGAACGCCGGCCGCCGGAACACGCGCGAGACAGGTCTGGCGAAATGGTTTTCGACCGTGGCCTCCGAGCGCGCCGCAGGTGACGCCGTGCAGGTTCACGGCGCCAACGGCTATTCCGACGAGTATCCGGTCGGCCGCTTCTACCGCAACTGCAAGGGCGCGGTGATCTACGAAGGCACGCGCGAAATTCACACGCTGATGCAGGCGGATTACGTGCTGGGCTACCGAGCCGACAAGGCGCTCAGATGCGAGCTGCCGCCGTACACGGGTCGCTGAAAGGATTCGATTCATGTTCGATCTGTCGCTCGAACTCGTCCGCGTGGTGGAACAGGCGGCAATTGCGTGCGCCCATACGATGGGGCAGGGCGATCGCGAGGGATCGGATCGCGCCGCCGTCGAGGCCATGCGGCGCACGCTCGACGACGTGCCGATTAACGGCACGATCGTGATCGGCGAAGGCGAGCGCGACAAAGCGCCGATGCTTTTCATCGGCGAGACCGTCGGCCAGGCGGCTCGCGGCCAGACCGGCTTGCCGCAGGTGGATATCGCCGTCGATCCGCTCGAGGGCACGAACCTGTGCGCGACCGGCGCACCCAATGCGATCGCCGTGCTCGCGGCGTCAACTGGCGGCGGTTTGCTCCACGCCCCCGATCTCTACATGGAGAAGCTCGTCGTCGGACCGCGCGCGAAACACGCGGTCAGCCTCGACCGGCCGGTGAAGCAGAACCTCAAGTCAATCGCGAAAGCGCTCGATCGCAAAGTCCAGGACCTCGTCATCATGGTCCTCGAACGGCCGCGGCACGAGAAGATCATCGAGGAGATTCGCGCGACCGGCGCACGAATCCGGCTGATCGGCGACGGTGATCTGTCCGCCGGGATCGCGGCCGCCGTGGATGGATCGGGCGTTCACGCGGTCATGGGCACAGGCGGCGCGCCCGAAGGCGTGCTGACCGCGGCGGCGATGCGGTGTCTCGGCGGCGAGATCTACGGCCGGCTGGTCGTCACGACGGCCGAGCACGAGAAGCGGTGCCGCGCGATGGGCATTACCGATTTCAAGCGTATCTACTCGGCGAACGATCTCGCGTCGGGCGCGTCGATCACCTTTGTCGCCACGGGCGTCACCGACGGCGCGCTGATGAAGGGCGTGAGGTTTTTCGGCGACGGGATCCGGACGAGCTCGATCGTCATGCAGAACGAGCCGCACCAGATCCGGTTCATCGACACGATCCACGTGCACCAGACGGATGACGACCTCCGCATCCGCTTCTAGCGGAACGGCCCTTCCCGACTGGCGGCGCAATCAGATCGCCGTCACCGTTGCCACGTTCATCGGCTTCACCGGCTTCACGCTGGCGATGCCGTTTCTGCCGCTGTACTTCGAGCAACTGGGTGTGCACGATACCGGGGCGCTCGCGATCTGGTCGGGCGTGAGCCTCGGTGTGACGCCGGCGATCACGGCCGCCATGGCGCCCGTCTGGGCGCGGGTGGCGGAACGGCGAGGTCGCAAGCTGATGGTCGAGCGATCGCTCATCGCGTTCGTCGTCGTGATGGCCGCGCTCGCGGCCGTTCGGGCCCCGTGGCATGTCCTGGCCCTGCGGGCCGCGCTCGGTTTCTTCGCGGGGTACGGGCCGATCGCCCTCACGATGGCGGCCGAATCGGCCCCGCACGAACACATGGCGACCGCGATCGGCTGGGTGCAGACCGCGCAGCGGCTCGGCCCGACGCTCGGACCGGTCATCGGGGGCTTGCTCGCGGCCGCCGTGGGGCTCCGCGAGACGTTCGTGGTGGCCGCGTTTCTCTACGTCGGCGCGCTCGTGCTGGTGTTCGTGGGATACCGCGAGGAGGGCTTGCGGAAGGACACGCCGACGGAGACCGGACCGCCGCCGACCTGGGCGGTCATCCGCCAGACTCCCCACTTCCTGCTCTTCCTCCTCGTCATCTTCGGCCTGCAGGTAGTCGATCGGAGCTTCGGCCCGGTGCTGCCGCTGTACCTCGGCGAGATTGGCACGTCGGCGGACCGCGTGGCGTTCGTGAGCGGGGTCATGTTCACGATTACCGCGGGCGCCGCGGCGCTCGGTCATCACGTGACGCGAAAGCTGCTGATGCGCTGGCGCTCGCCGGTCGTCGTCGCCGCGGCGTGTGCCGGGGCGGCTGTGGGATCGGCGGCGTTCGGCATGTCGCCGCCGACAGGCGTCCTCCTTGTCACGGCGCTCGTGTTCGGTTTTGGCATCGGCATCGCCACGACGGCGATCTACACCGCGGCGGGGCAGTCAGTGACGGTCTCTCAGCGCGGCGTCGTGTTCGGCTATCTGACGACGGCGTATTTGATTGCGCTTGCCGTAAGTCCGGTCGTCGCCGGCTTCATCGGCGCGCAGAGCATGCGCGCGGTGTTCCTGGTGGATGCGGTGGGGCTCGCGGCCATGGCGGCGGTCGTGCGCTCGAGAATGTCCTGAAGGAGAATGACAGGGTGCCGGTCATTCAAGTCGATCCCGCGACATGCCGTGCCGAGGATCTGACAGCGGCTGCTGACTGGCTTCGCGCCGGCCGCATCGTGGCGTTTCCCACCGACACGTTGTACGGCTTGGCGGTCGATCCCACCTCCGATGCGGCGGTCCATCGGCTGTTCGAGCTGAAAGGCCGGCGTGTGCGGGCGGCGCTGCCGCTCGTCGCCGCGAACGCGCGACAGGTCGAGACGTTATGCGGTGCGTTCGGTCGCACCACCGCGCGGCTCACGGCGACGTTCTGGCCCGGCCCGCTCTCGCTCGTGTTCGACGCGCCGGCGACCATCAGCGTCGCCGTGCATGGCGGCAGCCGGACGATCGCCGTGCGCGTCCCGAATCATCCCGTGGCTCGCGCGCTTGCCGAAGCGTGGGGCGCGCCGGTGACGGCCACAAGCGCCAATCGCACTGGCGCGGAGCCGGCGAGCGATCCGAGCGGCATGGGACCTTTGGCCGATGACCCGCTGGTACTGGTGATCGACGGCGGCCCGACCGCCGGTGGCGCGCCGTCGACGATCGTCGACGCGCGCGAGGCGCAGCTGACGCTCGTGCGCGAAGGCGCGATCGCGTGGAACCGCGTGCTAGAATCGATAATCGCATGAGTGTTCGTCGGGGAACGTCGAACGAGCCGCTGCACGAACGCGCGGCGCTCGTGAGCGTGTCCACCCGGAAGACCCGCGGCGTCGATCCTGACGTCGCGATGGACGAACTGGCGGGCCTCGCCCGCGCGGCCGGCGCCGAAGTCGTCCACACGGCGATCCAGGAGCGTCAGACGCCCGATCCGGCCACCGTCATCGGCCGAGGGAAGGCGGAGGCACTCGCGATTGCCGCCGCCGCGACCGATGCGACGCTCGTCATCTTCGATCATGAACTCACGCCAGGCCAGACACGGAACCTCGAGGAGCTGCTCGGCCGGCGCGTGATCGATCGCGCCGCGCTCATTCTCGACATCTTCGCGCGCCGTGCCCGCACGCGGGAGGGCCAGCTCCAGATCGAGCTCGCCCAGCTCGAGTACGTGCTGCCGCGTCTGGCGGGATCGAGCGCCGCGCTCTCGCGCCTGGGCGGCGGTATCGGCACGAGAGGCCCGGGGGAAACGAAGCTCGAAACGGATCGCCGACGCGTACGCGAGCGGATCGCGAGCTTGAAGAAGGACATCGCCGCCGTGGGACGCCGGCGGCAGTATTTGCGTGCGCGCCGGCAGCGAACCGACGTGCCCACGGTCGCCCTCGTCGGGTACACCAATGCCGGCAAGACGACGGTCTTCAACAGGCTGACGGGTGCAGACGCGCAGGCGTCGGACGCGCTCTTCGTCACACTCGACCCGCTGGTGCGCCGGGTGCGGCTGCAGGACGCGCGTCAGATTCTGGTGTCGGACACCGTCGGATTCATCGATCGATTGCCGCACCAGCTCGTCGCGGCGTTTCGCGGCACGCTCGAAGAGGTCACGAGCGCAGACCTCCTCCTGCACGTGATTGACGCGTCGGCTTCGGATCGCGATCGCCGCGTGGCCGCCGTGCAAAGCGTGCTGTCAGAGATCGGCGCCGCGCACGTGCCGACCGTCGACGTCTTCAATAAGATCGATCGCATTCCGAAGGCTGAAGCCAAGCGGCTGATATCCCAGCATCCCGACGCCGTGTTGCTATCGGCGACCCTGGGGACGGGGCAAAGCCGGCTGCTCGACGTCATCGAGACGCGCCTCGCCATGGACGTCGAACGGGTGCACCTCGAGCTCAACCAGGATCGCGAGAGCGACCGGCGTCTCGTCGCGGAGTTGTACCGGCACGCGCGCGTCATCAGCCACATCGGCGAGAACGGCCGGGTCCGCATCGAAGCGGATGTGCCACGACGCCTCGTCGAGCGGTTCATTCGCGTCAGAGTGCCGGCATGACTCGTGTCCTCAAGTACCTGGGTGCCGCGACGGCCGTGGCATTGCTCGTGACGGCGTGCGTCACGTCGAAGACACCCGCACCGCCAGTGGCGCCAGGCGCGCCGAAATATCCGCAATACCCGGCACCGGATGTGCCCGCGGCCCTGGCGGTGGCGCCCGACGTGCGCGCGGCGCACACGCGGACCTGGGCGATGCTGCAGTCGGGCGATCTGCGCGGCGCCGAGCGCGACTTCACGGCTCTGATCAAGACGACGCCGTCGTTTTACCCGGCCGAAACAGGATTGGGCTTTGCGCTCCTTGCCGAGAAGCAATACAAGCAGGCGCAGGCGCATTTCTCGGCCGCGCTCGCGGCGAATGCGACGTACCTGCCGGCCCTCAGCGGCCAGGCCGACACCCAGCTCGCGCAAAACGACGAGGCCGGTGCGATCGTCACGTTCAGCAGCATTCTCGCGATCGATCCGAAGAACGACGCGGTGCGCAGCCGCCTCGACCTGCTCCAGTTCCGCCAGGTACAGTCGCTGATTGACGGCGGCAGGAAGGCCCGCGATGCCGGCCGGCTCGACGAGGCGGAAGCGAGCTTCGAAAAAGCGCTGACGCTGTCGCCCACGAGTGCAGTGATCTTCCGCGAGCTCGCGCTGGTGGAGCAAACGCGCGGCGAACTCGATCAGGCCGAGACGCACGCACGCCGGGCGACGCAGGTCGACGCCGGCGACGCTGAGGCATTTGCCGTACTCGCCGGCGTGCTCGAGGCGCGCGGAAACTATCGCGACGCCGTCGCCGCCTACGGCCAGGCGTTGAAAATCGATCCTCGGCCGGCCTGGAAGGCCCGCGCGGATGCCCTCGCCGAGAAGGCGGAAATGGCCGGCGTGCCGCCCGAGTTCAAGACGCTCGAGACCAATCCCACGGTGAGCCGCGCGCAACTGGCCGCACTCATCGGCATGCGCCTCGAGCCCGTTCTCACCAAGGCGACGCAGCATGTGACGGCGGTGGCGACCGACGTGCGCGGACACTGGGCGGAAAACTGGATCATGCCCGTGACGCAGACCGGCGTCATGGACGTCTATCCCAACCACACGTTTCAGCCGGGCGGCATCGTGAAGCGCTCCGACCTGGCCCGCGTCGTTTCGCAGCTCCTGACGATCATCGCGACCGAACGGCCGATCGATCTCGCGAAGTGGCGCGCCGCCAGGCCGGTGTTCCCCGACCTGCCGGTGAGCAATGTCTACTACGGCTTGGCCGCGGTCTCGGTCGCCGCCGGCGCGATGTCTCCCGTCGACGGCAGCCGCTTCGCGCCAACGGCCTCGGCCACAGGCGCGAGCGTCGTCGCCGCCGTCACTCGCCTCCAGCAGATCGCCGGCCGCGAGCCATGACCGTCTTGACCGCCGCGAATCAGCTCACGCTGCTTCGGCTGATCCTCGTCCCGGTCTTCGTGTTGTGTCTCCTGTACGGCTGGCCCGGCTGGGCATTGCTCGTGTTCACCGTCGCGGGCCTGACCGACGCATTTGACGGGCTCATCGCGCGCCGCACGGGTCAGTTGACGACGCTCGGGGCATGGCTCGATCCGATGGCGGACAAGCTCCTACTCGTCACGACCTTCGTGATGCTCACGCTGCCGCAACTCAATCTGACCAACCGGTTCCCGCTCTGGCTGACGGTCGTCGTCATCAGCCGGGACGTGGGGATCGTGCTGACCGTGGCCGTGGTCAACCTTGCGGTGGCGCGCCGGACGTTCCGTCCCTCGCTGCTCGGCAAATCCGCGACGGTCGTGTACGTGCTGACGTGCGGCATCACGCTCATCGCGAACTACCTGCGCGTCGAGTCGTTCTTCGTCACGTTCGCGATCTACACATCGCTCGCGGTGACGATTGCGTCGGGTATCGACTATGCGATTCGTCTCACGCGATTTCGCACGTCGGAAGTGACAGCGAGCCCGGGCTCGAACCGACCGGGCAGTCGCGCCGCGGGCTAGCGCCCTTCAGGCCTTCATCTTCGAGCGGAAGTATTCAATCGTCGCGCCAAGGCCTTCTTCGAGCGCGACCTTCGGCTCCCAGCCGAGCAGCGTCCGTGCGCGCGTGATGTCCGGCTGGCGGACTTTCGGGTCGTCGGTCGGCAACGGCTTGAACACAAGTTCGCTGCGCGATCCCGTCATGCGGATGATCGTCCGCGCCATGTCGGCGATCGTCATCTCGTGCGGGTTGCCGATGTTCACCGGATCGTTGACGGGCGACTCCATGAGCTTGATGATGCCCGCGACCAGATCGCTGATATACGTGAAGCTGCGCGTCTGGGAGCCGTCGCCAAACACGGGGACGTCTTCGTTGCGCAGCGCCTGGCTGATGAACGCGGGCACCGCGCGGCCGTCGTTCACCCGCATTCGCGGCCCGTACGTGTTGAAGATGCGCACGATCTTCGCGTCCACGCCGTGATAGCGGTGATACGCGACCGTCATCGCCTCGGCAAACCGCTTGGCCTCGTCGTAGACGCCCCGCGGGCCGATCGGATTGACGTTGCCCCAGTACGTCTCTTTCTGCGGATGCTCCAGGGGATCGCCGTAGACCTCGGAGGTCGACGCGAGGACGAACCGCGCGCCCTTCGCCTTGGCGAGGCCGAGCGCCTTGTGCGTGCCGAGCGCGCCCACCTTCAGCGTCGGGATCGGCAGTTCGAGGTAGTCGATCGGGCTCGCAGGGCTCGCCCAGTGCAGCACCCGATCGACGTGTCCTTCGACGTAGATGTAGTTGGTGACGTCGTGTTTGATGAACTGAAAGTCCCGGCCCGCCAGGTGCGCGATGTTCGCGACGTCGCCCGTCAGCAGGTTGTCGATCCCGACGACCGAATGGCCGGCGTTGAGCAGTGCTTCCGAGAGATGAGATCCGATGAACCCGGCGGCGCCGGTGATGACGATACGCATAATGGGGGTCGGCCGGTCAGGCCATCTTGTGCAGCCCGCGGATGAGCGTGAGCCACATGATCTTGAAGTCGAGCGCGAGCGACCAGTTCTCGATGTAGTACAGGTCGAACTCGATGCGCTTCTCGAGCGAGGTGTTGCCGCGCCAGCCGTTGACCTGCGCCCAGCCGGTGATGCCCGCTTTGACTTTGTGGCGCAGCATGTACTGCGGAATCCGGTGCTTGAACTGCTCGACGAAGAACGGCCGCTCGGGCCGCGGGCCGACGATCGACATATCGCCGCGCAGCACGTTCCAAAACTGCGGCAGCTCGTCGACGTCGTGCCGGCGCAGCCAGCGTCCCACGCGCGTCGCTCTCGGGTCGTCGTCGCGCGCCCAGACGGGCCCACTCGCGTCCTCGGCGTCCACAGGCATCGAGCGGAACTTGTAGACAGTGAATGCCTTGCCGTCGAGGCCCATCCGCACCTGCTTGTAGAACACCGGGCCGGGCGAGCTGCGCTTGATGATGAACGCCAGCACGAGCACCGGGAGCGCGCCGATGAGAACCACGGCGAGCGACAAGGTCGCGTCCACCGCGCGCTTCAGCACGTTGTTCATGCCGCGGAGCGGCACGTCGTTGACGCTGATGAGCGGGAGCCCGTCGAGATCCTCGAGCCGCGCGCGTAACGCGATGAACTGCAGCAGGTCGGGCACGACGTGGACGTCGATGCACTCGCGTGACGCGAACTCGACGACGCCGAGCATCTTGACGTGCTCTTCGATCGGGAGCGCGACGTAGATCTCGTCGATCTTCTCCTGGCTGCAGATGTCGCCGGCCTGGTCGACCGTGCCGAGGAGCGGCAACCCGCGATAGCCAATCGCGTCGCCAGACGCCGCACGGTCGTCGAGGAATCCGACGAGCTGGAACCCCAGCTCGCTGTGTTCGAGGATGCGGTCGGCTACCATCCGCCCGAGGTCGCCGACGCCGACGACGAGCACGCGCTTGAGGCCGATGCCCGCGCGCCAGCGGCGGCGCAGCAGGTCGCGCACGATCTCGCGCGAGGCGTAGGTGAAGAGCACGTTCAGCGTCAGGAAGAGCACCCAGACGCCACGCGACACTTCGAAGAACCCCACGGATTTGAGCTCAGGCGTCGCGTAATAGGCCTGGACGACGAGCGTTCCCGTGACGCCGGCGATGACGGCCAGCACGCTGCCGACCAGGACGGCGAAGAAGTCGTCGACGCGTGTCCGCCCCCGCCGGAGCCGGTAGATACCCTGGAGCTGAAAGGCGAGCGGGACGAGAATCGCGATGAAGGGCGCGATCCAGAGGTACTCAGTGAGCGTCCGGTGCCCGCGCGGCACATCCATCAGGCCGCTGTCGAAGCGGATGATGTGCGCAAGCATGAAGGCGGCGAACGCGGAAATCGCGTCGGCGGCGACGTAGATGGCGACGAGCAGCCGGTTGTAACGCCGCAGCATCAGGACGCGGCGGCCAGAGTTTCGGCCACGATGGCGCGCATGGATGTATCGAACTCGGCGGCGCCGAAGCGTTCGGCGTGACGCCGCATCTCCGCGGGATCCCAGCTGCGTCCGGCGACGGCCTTCATCGCCTCCGCGAAGGCCTCAGGCGTGGCGTCATCGACCAACTGTCCCGTAACGTCGTGGGTCACCGTTTCGCACGCCCCACCGCGCCCGAAGGCGATCACTGGACGGCCGCAGGCGAGCGCTTCGACCGGAACGATTCCGAAATCCTCTTCGCCGGGCAGGACGATCGCGGTCGCTCGGCGGTACGCCGCGCGCAGGCGCTCATCGTCGAGCGTGCCCAGGAACTCGACCGACGGCCCCGCCATCGCCCGCAAGCGCGCCTCGTCCGGGCCGCGTCCCACAATCTTGAGCGGGACGCTGAGCCTCCCGGCCGCGGCGATGGCCAGGTCGAGGCGTTTGTAAGGAACGAGGGCTGACACCACGAGGAAATGACGGTCGGGCTGCATCCCGTCGGGCGTAAAGAACGCAGTGTCCACCGGCGGGTACAGGACCAACGACTGACGATTATAGTACCGGGCGATCCTCCCCGCAACGTATTGAGAGTCCGCGAGAAAGCGGTGTACACGCGGCGCCGTGGCGCGGTCCCAGCGGGCGATCCGAGCCATCAGTTGGCGGTACAGGGCGCTTCTGAGGGGTCCGACGCGGTCCACGCCGAAGTAGGCGTCGAACTGGTCCCAGGCGTACCGCATGGGCGAGAAGCAGTAGCAGATGTGCACGGCCCGGCCGGTCGACACCACCGCCTTCGCGGCACAGTGGCTGGTCGAGATGACGAGATCGTAGCTGTCGAGGTCGAAACACTCGATCGCGGCCGGGAAGAGCGGCAGGTACTCCCGATAGAACCGGCCGGCCAGCGGCAGTCGCTGCACGAAGGACGTGCGAATCCGTCGGTTCTCGATCGTTCCCGAGACGCTGCCGCGGACATGAACGAGGGTGAACAGGTCCGCGGCGGGGAAGAGCCCGCAGAGCGACTCCAGCACGCGCTCGCCGCCGCGCATCCCCGTCAGCCAGTCGTGGACGAACGCTACTCGGAGTGCGGGCGTCTCACGCATGTGCGGGCCGGCGAATGAGTTCGGTGTAGGCGGCATACGTCTGCGCCGCGGACACGTCCCACGAAAAGGCTCTCACGCGTTCGTGTCCCCGCCGGATCAGATCTGCGCGGAGCCTCGCGTCTCCAAGCACGCGCGCCATCGCGGTCGCGATGTCCTGCGGGTCGAGCGGATTGATCAACAGCGCGGCGTCGCCGACCACCTCGGGCAGCGACGACACATTCGAGGTGATGACTGGCGCGCCGGCGGCCATAGCCTCGAGCGGCGGGAGGCCGAAGCCTTCGTAGAGGGACGGAAATACGAAGACCGATGCGAGGCGGTAGAGCACTGCGAGCATCTCGTCGGACACGAATCCCAGAAACCGGACGTGCTGATGCAGTTGATGCCGGTGCACCAGGCGTCGCAGGTTCGGATACTTCGAGATCGCGTCGCCGATAATGAGCAGTTTCGCGTCGACCATGCCCTGTTGGCGGAGCAGCGAGAACGCCTCGATCAACCGGTCGACGTTCTTGTGCGGCTTGATGTTGCCCGCGTAGAGCACGAAGGGCGACGTCAGCTGGAAGCGCTGTTGCACGCGCGCGATTTCGTCCGGGGGCGGCTCGACCGCAAGCCGCTCATCCAGGCCGTTATAAATCACCTCGATCTTGTCGGCCCGGATCTTCAGGAAGTGCAGGATGTCCTGCTTCGACGCCTGCGACACGGTCAGCACCCGGCGCGCTCGGCGTGCCGAGGACGACATCACGGTGCGGGCGTAGACGTACGCGGCCCGGTTCGGCAGATATTGCGGGAACCGGAGATGGATGCAGTCGTGAATCGTCACGACGAACGGGCACAGCGTGAGCGGTGAGACCACGTAGTGAGGCGCGTGGAACAGGTCCACGCGCGCGCGCCACAGCCCGACCGGGACGCTGATTTGCTCGCGCACCGAGTAGTTCCCGGCCTCCTCGACGAGCGCTTCGAAGCGCGGGCCCAGCGACGTGACGAACTCGCGGTCGGCCCGGCGGCACAGCAGCACGTAGACGTCGTCGGTCTGCTGGCGGGCCAGCGCGCGGACGAGGTTGCGCACGTAGGTGCCGATGCCGTAGTCGTGCAGCTTCCGGGCGTCGATGGCAATGCGCACGCGTCGAATCCCTGCTGATCTTACTGGATCGATCGGCCGCGGACCCGCAGCCACAGCCTCAGCCAGGGGGCCCACCCCGGCTGGTGTTTTTCGTAGAACGCGAGGTGGCTGCGATCGTACGTGGGCCGAGGCACCGCCCGACTGGCCACGCAGATGGGTGATGACGGCGCGCGGCGTGAAGAGGATTCGACCGCCACGGTCCCGGAGCGACGCGCAGAGATCGACGTCTTCCTCGTAGAGAAAAAACCGCTCGTCGAATCCGCCCGCGGCAAGCGCGGAGTCACGCCGCACGAGTAGACACGCCGCGGTCACCCAGTCGACTTCGCGCTCGCGCCCGACGAGGCGATCGATGTACCGCCGAGCCACGGCCGCCCCCCGTGAGGCCGCGCGCACGCGCAGCGACTGAACGGCCTCGGCCACCGGCGAGAGCATGGGCCCGAACGACACCTCCGGACGCCCGTCCCGATCGATGAGTTTGGGACCGGCCGCCACGACGCCCGTCGCTTCAAGTCGCTCGACGAGGGCGTCGATCGCACCCGGCGGGGCGACGGTGTCGCTGTTCAGGAAGAGCAGCAGGGGCGCGGTGGCCTGACGCAGCGCCACGTTGTTGGCGGCGCCAAATCCGACGTTCCGATCGAGCGCGACGACCTGAACCGAAGGGAATGCCGTGCGGACGGCGCCGACCGATCCGTCGGTCGAGGCGTTGTCGACGACCCACACACGGCCCAGGCCCTTCGGTGCCGCGTCATGTATCGACCGCAGACATCGCAGCGTGTCCTCGCACGTGTTGTAGCTGACGATGACGATGTCGAGGGGCGTGGCCATGTCAGCGCTCACGCGCAGCCGTCTCGAGTGCGTCCCGCACAATTCGCGCGGAGGTCGTCCAGGAATAGCGCGTCAGAGCGCGCTGCCCCGACCGTAGCAGCTCGGCGTGCGCCCGGTCGTCCTGCAGGAGCTCGGCGATCGCCGCGCCAATCGCGGCGGGCTGGGGAGCCACGAGCCGGGCGGCCTCGGCATAGACTTCGCGGCTGACCGGCGTGTCGAGCAGGACCACCGGGACATGATGCGCGATGGCCTCGAGCGGCGTGATCGCAAAGCCCTCGTAATCTGACAGGAACGTGAACACGCGCGCCTGGTCGTAGAGCCGCGCCAGCTCGGCATCGTCGACATACGCGCGCCAGCTGACGCGATCACGAACGCCGTATTGTCCGGCAACAGCCAGCGGATCGATCGGTGGGGACGTGCGGTTGTCCCCCACGAGGACGAGCCGCGCTCCAGGAATGTGCCGCGCGGCGATCGCGAAGCCTTCGATCAGCTCGGGCAGGCGACGCCGGTTGAACAGCGAGCCGACGAAAAGGACCATCGGCTCGCGGAAGCCAGGCACACCGGCGATCGAACGGGACGCGCCGACGGGCGCGAGGACGATCTTCTCAGGCGCGATGCCGAGCCATCGCATGATTTCTCCGGCGGAAAACTGCGAGATGGTCACGACGCGTCGCGCGCGACGCGCGGCCAAACGCGTCAGCCAGCGGCGCCTGAGACCCTCGCGCCCGCTGAACCACTCGGGGTGCGCAAAAAACGAAACGTCGTGGATCGCCACGACGAGCGGAGAGGCGATCCGAAGCGGCGCGGTGTAGCCCGGCGCAAAAAACACGTCCAGGCGGGCGGCGCGGGCGCCGCGCGCGAGCGTCGTCTGCTCCCACCACGTACCCGAGTGGGTGGAAGCGAGCACGTGCCAGGTGATTCGCGGATCGGTCGACCGGGAGGCCGGCGGTTCGGCGGGCGCGAACACGGTCAGGTGATGCGGAAATTCCGCATCGGACATCCATGCGTCGATGAGACCCGATAGATAGCGCCCGACGCCGGTCGGCGAGCCGAGCAATTCGCGGCCATCCACACCGATGCGCAGGGCGGCGTCAGCCACGGCGGCCCCTTCGATGTTCGATCGCCCGCGCCCAGCCGTCGCGCACGCCCGCGGCGGCGGCGGTCCACGTGAATCGTCGCGCCTGCGTCTGGCCTTCTGCGCTCATCCGCGCGCGCGCCTCGGCGCTCCCGAGCACGGCGTCGAGCGCGACCGCGAGTGCCTCGGGATCGGACGGGTCGAAGAGTCGGCCTGCGGTGCCGACGGCTTCAGGGAGTGCTCCCGCGTGCGCAGCGATGACCGGCACGCCGGCGGCCATTGCCTCGAGAATCGGCATGCCGAATCCCTCCGTGAAGGACGGCAGCACGAAGACGGCGGCACGCTTGTAGAGGGATTCGCGTTCGGCCGGCTCGATGTAACCAGGCAATTCCACGCGCCCTGCGAGCGGGGGCCGCTGCGCGCGCGCGAGGATCGGTGCCGAGGCGTCCGTGATGTTGCCCGCGAGGATTAGGGCCGGGGCATCCGGTCGCCGGGCGATCAGCCGTTCGTACGCCTCGAGCAGCGTCGCGAGATTCTTGCGCGGCACGAGCGATCCCAGAAACAAGATCGGTCCGGCGAACGGTTCGTGGTCGCGCGCCCTCCATGCGGGCGCCCCAGGCGCGCAGATCGACACCTGCGATGCGGACACGCCGAATCGCGTTTGAATCTCTCGCGCCGAGTGCTCCGAGATGGTGATGATGTGGTCGGCGTCGCGCGCGTGAGATGCTGCAAGATCCGCGTAGTCGCGACGAATCTCGGCGTGCGATCGCTCGGGATGATCCAGGAAGTCGAGGTCGTAAATCGTCGCGATTCGTGCGGCGCCCGTCGTGGGAATCAGCAGGGGATGGGCCGCGTGGACGATGTCGAAGGGGCCCGTCGCCAGCCTCTCGACCGGCGGCCATTGCAGCCGATGCCAGGCGAAGTTGAGAACCGAGACGGGCACGCGCCGATCGACCGTCTCCGTTCCTGGCACGGGGTCGTCGGGCAGCCGATCCTTGTACGACGAGGAGAACAGCGTCAGCGACTCGCCGGAGGGCGCCGACTGCGCGACCGCCCGGGCGAGTTCGTGAATGTATTCGCCGACGCCGGTCCGCTCGCGGAGCGCCGGTCGGTAGTCGAGCAGGATCCGCACGGGCGAGACTCGGCGGATGCTATCATGCGCCACCGCGCGAACAGCTGCCTGTCTCGCAAGTCCTTATCAGTCAATCGATTGACACACTTTCGATCTGCGTGTTACGGTGAGGAGTTTCTCGCTGGGAGGCGTGCGCGTTCATGAGAATTGCCGTCATTGGTACGGGTTATGTCGGGTTGGTCGTCGGGGCCTGTTTTGCAGAAACCGGGAACGACGTCATCTGCGTCGACAAGGACCGGAAGAAGGTCTCGCTGCTCCGGCGCGGACACATTCCCATCTACGAACCCGGGCTCGAAGAGGTCGTCCGCCGAAACCGGCAGGAAAAGCGGCTGGTGTTCACGACGGGCCTCGTCGACGCCGTGCATAAGTCGGATGTCGTGTTCATCGCCGTCGGCACGCCGATGGGCGAGGATGGCTCCGCCGATCTTCAGCATGTCCTGCAGGCGGCGCGGGAGATTGGCCGCGCGATGAACGGCTACAAGGTCGTCGTCGACAAGAGCACCGTGCCCGTCGGCACGTCCGAACGCGTCCGGAAGGCGATTCGTCGCGAGACGAAACATCCGTTCAGCGTCGTCAGCAACCCCGAGTTTCTGAAGCAGGGCGCGGCCGTCGACGATTTCCTGCGTCCGGACCGCGTCGTCATTGGCGCGTCCGATGCGCGGGGCGCGGAAATCATGAAAGAGCTGCACCGTCCGTTCACGCGGACGGGCGCGCCGATCATGATCATGGATTGCCCGAGCGCCGAGCTGTGCAAGTACGCCGCGAATGCGATGCTGGCGACGCGGATTTCCTTCATGAACGAGATCGCGAACGTCTGCGAGTCGTTTGGTGCGGATGTCGACAAGGTGCGTCAGGCGGTCGCCTCCGACAAGCGCATCGGCCCGGCATTTCTTTTCCCGGGCGTCGGGTACGGGGGCAGCTGCTTTCCCAAGGACGTGCAGGCGGTCATCAAGTTCGCGGCCGACAAGAAATATCCCTTCCGGATTCTCGAGGCCGTCGAGGCCGTCAACGAGACGCAGAAGGCACGCCTGCTGCTGAAGCTGGACGCGCATTTCGGAAAGTCGCTGCGAGGACGCACGATTGGTGTCTGGGGGCTCGCGTTCAAGCCCAGGACGGACGACATGCGCGAGGCGCCGGCGATTCCGATCATCGAAGGCCTGCTCGCGCGCGGCGCGAAGGTCTGCGCGTTCGATCCTGAAGCCCGACGGGTCGCGCAGGGAATCTTCGGACGCCGGATCCGGTACGCGAAGCATCAATACGAGGCGCTCCATCGTGCGGACGCGCTGCTCATCGTCACCGAGTGGAACGAATTCCGCGAGCCGGATTTTGCGAAGATGAAGCGCCTGATGAAGCAGCCCCTCATCTTCGACGGCCGGAACATCTTCGATCCCAAACAGGTCCGTGGCCTGGGCTTCACCTACCTGTCGATCGGCCGTCCATGAGCGTGGTGGTGGTCACGGGCGGGGCCGGCTACGTCGGCAGCCATGCGGTGCTCGCACTGGCGTCGGCGGGGTACGACGTCGTCGTCTACGACGATTTGTCGGCGGGGCATCCTGAAGCGGTCGAGCGCATCCATCGCGCGCATCCATCACGCAGGATCACGCTCGTGCGCGGCGATATCCTCGATGGCGCGCTCCTGCTCGAGACGCTGCGCGAAAGCGGCGCGTCGACCGTCATGCACTTCGCGGCGCGCCTGCTCGTGGGCGAATCGGTGGCCCAGCCGATCAAGTATTACCGCACCAACGTCACCGGCTCGCTCACGGTGCTCGACGCGATGGTCCAGGCCGGCGTGAAGCATTTCGTCGTGTCGTCGACCTGCGCCACGTTCGGCGAGCCGCAGACGACGCCGATGTCGGAGGATCATCCGCAACGGCCGATCAACGCCTACGGCGAGACGAAGCTCGCGATCGAACGGGCGCTGCCGCACATCGAGCGGGCCGCGGGCGTGCGCTGGGTGGCGCTCCGGTACTTCAACGCGTCGGGCGCCGATCCTGGCGGGCTGATCGGCGAGGATCACCAACCCGAAGAGCACATCATTCCGCGCGCGATTGCCGCGACCGCCGGCGGCCCCGCGCTGACGCTCTTCGGCGACGACTATCCGACCCCTGACGGCACCTGCATTCGCGACTACGTTCATGTCTCCGATCTTGCTGACGCGCACCTGGCCGCGCTGAGGGGACTGGAGGCGGGCGAGCGCTCCACGGCCTACAATCTGGGCAACGGGCAGGGCAGTTCGGTGCGGCAGGTTCTCGAGAGCGTCGCGCGGGCCACAGGCCGGACGGTGCCGCACTCGATCGGTCCGCGGCGGCCGGGCGACCCGGCGCGGCTCGTCGCGTCGAGCGACCGCGCGCGCCAGGGACTGGGCTGGACGCCGCGGATCGCGGACCTCGACGAGATTGTCCGCACCGCCTGGCGCTGGCACGAACGGCACCCGCGAGGCTATTGACATGGACATTGCATGGCGCGGCTGAAGGGTGTGCTGACCGATCCGTTGTTATCGGTCGTCATGCCCGTGTACAACGAGCGCGCCACGATCAACGAGATCATTCCGCGCGTGCTCGCCGTTCCCGTCCGCATCCAGTTGATTGTCGTCGACGACGGATCGACGGATGGGACGCGCGACATGCTCACGGCGCTCCAGCAGCAGCACAAGTTCACATTGATCTTTCAGCCGAAGAATGGCGGCAAGGGCGCCGCGCTTCGCCGGGGGTTCCAGGAAGTGACGGGCGACCTCGTCGTGATCCAGGACGCGGACCTCGAGTATTCGCCCGAGGAACTCCCCGATCTGATCGAGCTCATCTGCAACGGCCGAGCGGACGTCGTCTATGGCTCCCGCTTTCTGGGCCGGCACCGCGTGTTCCTGTTCACGCACTACATGGGCAACCGGCTGCTCACATCGATCACGAATATTCTGTACAACACGATGCTCACCGACATGGAGACCTGCTACAAGGTCATGCGGACCGAGGTGCTCCGGTCGTTCTCGGTTGAGTCGAACGGGTTCGGCATCGAGCCGGAGCTCACGGCGAAGATTTTCAAGCGACAGTACCGGGTGTACGAGATTCCGATCTCTTACGATGGGCGTGGCTACGAGGAAGGCAAGAAGATCACCTGGCGCGACGGTGTCGTCGCGTTGTGGGTGTTGCTGAAATACCGGTTCACTGAGTGAACGAGTTCAAACGGCTTCTTCGCTACGCGGCGCCGTATCGGGGCCGGCTCGTCGTCGCGCTCCTCGCGATGGTGGTCTGCGCGGTCGGATCGGTCGCGCTCGCCACGCTGATCAAGCCGATCTACGACCGGGTCCTGTTCAAGCAGGAGGACGTCGCCTTCGTCGGCGCGATGATCCTCGCGGCCTACTTCTTCAAAGGCCTGGGATCGTATGTCTCCGGCTATCTGATGACCGACGTCGGACAGCGCGTTGTCCGCGACCTTCGCAATCTGCTGTTCCGGCACATCCTCGGCCAGTCGGCGGCGTTCTTCTCGCGGCGAACGTCGGGCCAGCTCATTTCCCGCATCACGAACGACGTCAACCAGGTCCAGCTCGTCGTCTCCGAGACGCTCGCGGATCTCGCGCAGGAATCGATCACCGTCGTCGGCTACGCGGGATTTCTGTTCGTCACCGATCCGCGCCTGGCGCTCGTGTGCCTGACGGCTGCGCCGCTCGTCGTGTACCCGCTCGTACGCCTGGGCCAACGCGTGCGGAAGGCGACGCGCCGCGGGCAGGAACAGCTCGAGCTCGTCACGCACCGCGCGGCGGAGGGCTTTACCGGACAACGGATCGTGAAAGCGTTTGGCGCCGAGGCGCGCGAGTCGGCGCGCTTCAGCGAGGCGTCGGACATGCTCTATCGCACCAACATGCGGGTGACGAGCGCGCTGTCCGCGTTGCCGCCGCTGATGGAGTTCATCGGCGGGGTCGCGGCCGTCGCGGCGCTGTGGTACGGGCAGCACGAGATCGCGTTGGGGCGCCTGACGCCCGGTGAGTTCTCCGCGTTCCTGGCGGCAGCCTTCATGATGTACGGCCCGGTCAAGAAGCTCAGCCGCGTGAATGCCGGGCTGCAGCAGGCGATCGCGGCCGCGCATCGCATCTTCGAAATGCTGGACATCCACAGCGAAGTCCACGAGCGACCCGGGGCGCCTCCGCTCGCGCGCCACCGCGACCGCGTCGAGTTCTCGCGCGTCGGCTTCGCCTACGACGACGCTCCGGATCGCGCGGTGCTCGAGGAGGTGTCGTTCACGGTGCGGGCGGGGCAGATGGTCGCGCTCGTCGGACTGAGCGGTGCCGGCAAGACCACGCTCGTCAACCTGATTCCTCGCTTTTACGACGTGACGGCGGGCAAGATTCTGATCGATGGCGTGGACATCCGCAGCGTGACGCTGCGATCGCTCCGCGACCAGATCGCGCTCGTCACCCAGGAGACCGTCCTCTTCGACGACACGATCGCGGCCAATATCGCTTACGGCGCGCCCAACGCGCCGCGGGCCGAGATCGAAGCCGCGGCGAAAGCGGCGCACGCGCACGAGTTCGTCTCGCAACTGCCGGCCGGCTACGACGCGAGGATCGGCGAGCGCGGGCAGCGTCTCTCGGGCGGTCAGCGCCAGCGCCTCGCGATTGCGCGGGCGATTCTCAAGAACTCGCCGCTGCTCATCCTCGACGAGGCGACGTCCTCCCTCGACGCCGAATCGGAGCTGCTCGTCCAGGACGCGCTCGTCAACCTGATGCGCAACCGCACGACGTTTGTCATTGCCCACCGGCTGTCCACGGTGCGGCGCGCGGATATGATCGTAGCCGTCGAAGACGGGCGGATCATGGAGATCGGCACGCACGAGGAGCTGGTCTCGCGATCGGGTGGCGTGTACGCGAAGCTGTATGCCCTGCAGGCGTTCGACGAGCATGCGGGCAGCCCGGAGCTCGCGCCGGATTTCGCCCGGGAAGAGTAGGAGCTGTCGTGGTTCGCTCGATGACGGGGTTTGCGGCGATCGGCCGGGAAGACGCTGGCGCGCGCGTGAACGTCACGGTCAAGTCGGTTAATCATCGTTTCCTCGACGTCCAGGTGAAGGCGCCGTCGACGCTGGGCGGGATGGAAGGCAAGATTCGCGCGCTCGCGCAGCAGCGGCTCACGCGCGGACGCGTGGAGATGATGATCGGCGTGGAGTTCACGACGCCGCCGGCGCGCGAGGTGACGCTCGACGAAGGCCTGCTCGAGCGGATCGTGCACGCCATGGAAGGTGCGCGGGCAAAAGGTCTCATCACGAGCGGGCTCTCGGCGTCAGACGTGCTCCGGATTCCGCAGGTGCTCGACATTCGTTCTCGGAGCGTCGACGCGGTGTCGCCCGCGCTGCCCGATGACGCGGGCGCGGTCGTCGATCAAGTCGTCGCCGAGGCGCTCGACGCGCTCATCGTCATGCGCGAGACCGAAGGGCGATTTCTGGCGATCGATCTCGACAGCAGAGTGAAGACGCTGGCCGGGTTCGTCGACGAACTGGAGCGGCTCGCGCACGACGGTCAGGCCCGGCTGGAGGGCAGGCTGCGCGAGCGACTGGCGGGGTTGCCGCCCGATCTCGCGGGCGATCCGGCCGCCGTCGCACAGGAAGTCGTGCGGTTCGTCGCACGGTCGGACGTCGACGAGGAAGTGGTGCGACTGCGCGGTCACATCGAACACTGGCGCGGGCTCTGCGATGGCGCCGAACCGTGCGGCCGCAAGCTCGATTTCCTGCTGCAGGAAATGAACCGCGAGATCAACACCATCGGATCGAAGGCGGAGGGTGCGCGGGCGACCGAGATCGTCATCGCGGCAAAGGCCGAGCTCGAGCGCATTCGGGAACAGGTCCAGAATGTCGAGTGACACGCCCACCCGGCCGGGCCTGCTGTTCGTTGTCTCGGCGCCTTCCGGCACGGGAAAAACGACCGTCGTCGACCGGCTGGCCGAGCTGCACCCCCATTTGGCGCGGTCGCGGTCGTATACGTCGCGGCCGGCACGGGTCGGCGAGCGGGACGGCGTCGACTATAATTTTGTAAGCCGGGGCGAGTTCGAGGCCATGGTCGGCCGGGGCGAGTTCCTCGAGTGGGCCGACGTCTTCGGCAACCTGTACGGCACACGCCGGCAGACCACCGAGAGCCTGCTCCAGTCGGGGGCGGACGTGGTGCTCGTGATCGACGTCCAGGGCGCGCGGCAGGTCCGGGCACGGATGCCCGACGCGGTTGGCGTGTTCGTGCTGCCGCCCTCGTTCGAGACGCTCGAGCGGCGCCTGCGGGGACGCAGCCAGGACTCGAACGGCGCGATCGCGCGGCGGCTCGACACCGCGCGGCACGAGATCGACGCAGTCCGGGAGTACGACTACGTCGTCGTAAACGATGACTTGGATCGGTGTGTCCGTGAGTTGGCCGCGATCATCGTCGCCGAACGCGCGCGTCGCGTGCGCCGGTTGATCGAGATCGCGCCGATTGTGAAGACGTTTAGCGAGTGACGCCGAGGCGTCCAGAAGACGGAGAGAAGACATGACAGAGAATCCGCGGCCGACGTCACGGCCGAAAAACGCGTTTGAGATGGTGACGGTCGCCTCGGCCCGGGCGCGGCAGTTGCTGCAGGGCTGCGTCCCGAAGGTCGAGGGCTCGCCGAAGATCGCCCGTCGCGCGCTGCAGGAAGTCGCGGGCGGCGCGGTGCGGCGCGCGCAGAACGACAGCGAGTAGCCGATGGCGCGCGTCGGGCTCGGCGTCTGCGGCGGCATCGGCGCCTACAAGGCCGTCGAGGTCGTTCGACTGCTGCAGAAGCGCGGGCACGACGTCCACGCGGTGATGACGCGGTCGGCCCGGCGGTTCGTCGGGCCGTTGACGTTCGAGGCGATCACCCGGCATCCGGTCATCACCAATCAGTTCGCACCGGGACTGAACGCCGACATCGAGCACATCGCCCTCGCGTCCAGCCTCGATCTCCTGATCATCGTGCCGGCGACGGCGAACGTGATCGGCAAGATCGCGAACGGCATCGCGGACGATTTTCTAACGGCGATCTACCTGGCGACGACCGCACCCGTGCTCATCGCACCGGCGATGAACACGAACATGTGGGAGCACGCGTCAGTCCGCGCCAATGTCGATCGGCTCGGCGCACAGGGCGTGAACTTCGTCGATCCCGGCGAGGGATATCTGGCGTGCGGCTGGGTCGGGCGCGGACGCCTGGCCGAACCGGAGACCATCGTCGAGGCTGCGGGCAGAGTGCTCGCCCGGAAGGCGTCGCTCGCCGGCCGGACCGTGCTCGTGACGGCGGGGCCGACCGTCGAAGATCTCGATCCCGTGCGTTTTCTTGGCAACCGATCGAGCGGCCGGATGGGCTTCGCGGTCGCGAAAGCCGCGGCCGATCGCGGGGCGCGCGTCGTCCTGGTTGCCGGACCGACGGCGGTCGACCCGCCACCAGTCGCGAAGATCATCCGCGTACGCAGCACACGGGAGATGCACGACGCCGTGGTCGCACACACGGCGGACGCCGACGTCGTCGTGATGGCGGCGGCCGTGGCTGATTACACGCCGGCAGGCGGGTCAGCGGCGGGCAAGATCGAGAAGGGCGGGCCGATGACGCTCGCGCTCGAACGGACGGTCGACATTCTCGCGACGCTTGGCGAACGGCGCGGCGACGCCGCACGTCCGGTGCTCGTGGGGTTCGCGGCTGCAACCGGCGACCCGACGCCGTCGGCGCGCCGCAAGCTCACCGCCAAGCGCGTCGATCTCATCGTCGCCAACGACGTCACGGCGCCAGGCTCGGGCTTCGAAGTCGACACCAATCAGGTCGTGCTCGTCTCGCGCGACGGCGAGGACCGGCTGCCGTTGATGCCGAAAATCGGCGTTGCAGAAGTCATCCTCGATCGCGTCGAGCAGTTGCTCGCCGCTGTACCAGCGCTGTCCACCACGCGATGAGCCGGCAGGAGATTGCCGCCCACCTCCGATTCTTCGGGGAGCTGGGCGTGACCGGCGTGTCGAAGGATCCCGCGTGGCGCGAGCGGGACATGCCGGCAGTCGAGCCGGCCAACGGCCTGGCGGCGGAGCCCGCCGAGACGTCTGAACCCATGCTGACCACCGAGACCGCGCCTGCGGACGATCCGCTGGGCGCCTGCCGCACGCTCGACGCGCTGCGCGAGTTCATCGGCCCGTGCACTCGCTGCAAGCTCTGCCGGCAGGGCAGAAGTCAGGTCGTGTTCGGCGTCGGCAATCCGAACGCCGACCTGATGTTCGTAGGCGAGGCGCCGGGCGCCGACGAAGATCGCCAGGGTGAGCCGTTCGTCGGCCGCGCCGGACAACTGCTGACGAAAATCATCGAAGCAATCGGCTTCTCTCGGCAAGACGTCTACATCGCGAACGTGATCAAATGCCGGCCGCCGGAAAACCGGAATCCTGAACCCGACGAAATCGCCACCTGCCAGCCGTTTCTCTGGCGCCAGATCGATCTCATTCGGCCGCGCGTCGTCGTCGCGCTTGGGACATTTGCCGCGCACGCGCTGCTCAAGACTGATGTGCCGATCTCGCGACTGCGCGGGCGGACACACCCGTTCCGCAACGACTCGACGCTCATCGCGACGTTCCATCCCGCCTTTCTCCTGCGCAGTCCGGACCGCAAGCGCGACGTGTGGGAAGACATGAAGAAGGTGCGTGCCCTCCTCGCCGGCCACGACTGACACCCTGATTCAGGTCGCGGTGCCCGTGCCGGGCCTCGGGCTCCTGAGCTACCGCGTCGCGGACGGTTCGAAGCCGTCCAAAGGCGCCCGCGTTAGCGTGCCGCTCGGTGCGCGCAACGTCACCGGTGTCGTCATCAGTCATCACTCGGAGGTCGTACCCGGCATGAAAATCCGGGACGTCTCGGCGGTCATCGACGCCGAGGCGTTTCTGCCCCCTTCGGTGGTCGATCTTGCGGTGTGGGTCGGCGAGTACCTACGCGGCAGGCCCCGGCGAAGCCCTGGCGATCGCCATGCCCCCTTCCGCGCGAGAAGGGCGGCCGGACGCGTTCCGGACCACGCGTGTGGCCGAACTCGTGCCCGGAGCGGCCGTTTCTGACGCGGTACGAGGCGCTCAACAGAAGAAGGCGATCGATCTGCTCGGCGCCACGTCAACCGGCGTGTCGCTGGTCGATCTGCAGCGTCTGGGCGTCGGCAGCAGCACGATCCGCTCGCTGGAAAAACACGGCGTGGTTCGCCTTCGCGACGCC
Organism: uncultured Acidobacteriota bacterium; assembly: GCA_963704575.1. Classification (GTDB taxonomy): domain Bacteria; phylum Acidobacteriota; class Vicinamibacteria; order Vicinamibacterales; family SCN-69-37; genus DATEGZ01. The sequence goes on from OY969918.1 coordinate 1,166,981, forward strand.
GTCATCGACCGTAACCCGTTTGCCGAGGACGATGAGGGCGGGGACGGCCGATGGACGCTGGCGCGGCCGGCAGGCGCGCCGCCGACCCTGACGATCGAACAGGCGGCGGCATATCGTCAACTCGAAGAAGCCGCGGCCCCACGACTCTTCAGAACGATTCTGCTGCACGGCGTCACGGGCAGCGGGAAGACCGAGTTGTATCTGCGTCTCACCGCGAACGTCATTGCGTCAGGACGACGCGCGCTCGTCATGGTGCCGGAGATCGCGCTCACGCCGGCGGCCACGGCGCTCTTCCGCGCGCGCTTCGGATCGCGCGTGGCGATCCAGCACAGCGCCTTATCTGCCGGCGAGCGGCACGACCAGTGGCAGCGCATCCGGCGCGGCGACGTCGATGTCGTCGTCGGCACGCGTTCGGCGGTGTTCACGCCGCTCACCTCGATCGGCCTCATCGTCGTGGACGAGGAACACGACACGTCATACAAGCAGGACGAGCTGCCGCGCTATCACGGCCGCGACGTTGCGGTAGTACGCGGGAGGATGGAGCAGGCGCTGGTCGTGCTCGGAACGGCGACCCCGTCGCTCGAATCTGCTGCCAACGCGCGCGCTGGCCGGTACGACCTCATCCGCCTGACCAAACGTGTGCTCGACCGGCCGCTCGCGGCCGTGCGCGTCGTGGACATGCGCGGGGAGTACGCCTCGCGCGGGCCGAATGTCACGTTGAGCGCGCCGCTGCTCGCGGGGATCGAAGATCGACTGGCGAAACGCGAGCAGGTGGTCGTCCTGCTCAATCGGCGGGGCTTCGCCTCGGTCATCTTCTGCCGACAGTGCGGCTCGTCGATGGAGTGCCCGCACTGCAGCGTCATGCTGACGTTCCACAAGGCGGCCCGGCGCGTGCGCTGTCACTACTGTAACTACGCCACAGCTGTGCCGCGGACGTGCGGTGCGTGCGGTGGTGAATACCTCGAGCAGTCCGGCTTCGGCACCGAGCGGCTCGAAGCCGACATTCGCGCGGCGTTTCCCGGCGCGCGGGTCGCGCGGGTCGATCGCGACACGGTCCGGCGCAAAGGGGCGATCGCGCGCATGTTGCGCGACGTCGCGTCTGGCGCAGTGGACATTCTCGTCGGCACGCAGATGATCGCGAAGGGGCACGATTTCCCGGCGGTGACGCTCGTCGGCGTCGTCTCGGCCGACGTGGGTCTCGGGCTCGCGGATTTCCGCGCGTCCGAGCGGACGTTTCAGTTGCTCACCCAGGTCGTCGGGCGGGCAGGCCGCGGGCACGTGCCGGGCGAAGCGATCGTCCAGACGCTCTATCCGGATCACTACAGCATTCGCGCCGCCGCAGAGCAGGACTACGACGCGTTCTACGAGCGCGAGATGGAGTTCCGGACGAAGCTGCAATATCCGCCAGCGGTCGGGTTGATCAATGTGGTCGTGCGCGCCAACACAATCGATCGCGCCCTCACCGACGCGGCTGACCTCGTCAAGCACGTCCGCCACGCGCATCCGCATGGACGCGTGCTCGGGCCGGCGCCGGCCGCGCTCGCGAAGATCAAGGACGAGCATCGTGCGCAGTTCTTCATCAAGGGCACGCATCGCACCGCCATGCGCAAGGCGATTGCCTCGGCGCTCGAAGCTCGCAGCGATTTGAAACGCCGTACGATTGTGGACGTCGACCCCATCTCGGTCATCTGACGAAGGGCGGTGTAGACTGCCGATCGCAGGGCGGGTGATGGCACGCCTCTTTTTCGCCGCGATTCTCGCCGCACTGACCGCGGGTGTGGCCGCGCAGGCGACCGCCGTGCAGACGCCCCCCGGCCAGGATCCCGCGCCCGCACGTCAGGTCTTCCGCGCCGGGGCGAACTTCGTCGCCGTCGACGCCTATCCGACGCAACGCGGCCGCATCGTCGACGACCTGACGCGCGAGGATTTTCAGGTCTACGAGGACGGCAAGCTCCAACAGGTCGAGCAGTTCGAATTCGTCCGCGGCCTGCCTGACGGCGCCGGCGCACTCGCCGAGCCCGTGCGCTTCGAAGCCGCCGAACGGCTGGTCGCCGATCCCCGCCGACGGGTGTTCGTGGTGTTTCTGACGGGCTATCGCGTGACGCCGGAGGGCGGCGCGAACACGCGGACGGCGACCACGGCGTTTTTCGCTCAATCGGTGGCGCCGTCGGATCTCTTCGGCATCCTGCGGCCGAACGAGCGCGTTGCGGACATGCTGCTCGGCGAACGCCCGGAGATTCTCGGCGAGGAAGCCGCCAGTTACTCCGACTGGGCGATGCTTCCACATCCGCCGGGCTTCGCGCGATCAGCGGCGGAGCAGGACGTGTACGAGTGCCTCTTTGCACATCAGGGCGCCGGCGACGTCGAGGCCCTGATGAACTTCTGGCGCGAGGACAAGATGCTCACCGAGCTCGAAGAGCTCGTCGTCAGGCTCGCGTCCATGCGTGAAGCGCGATCCAACGTGCTCTTGTTCACGGGCAAACTGTCACTAGGGAATCTCAGTAACCGGCGCCAGTCGGTGGTGACGCTCCTTCCGGGTATGAGCGGCGCGCAGCCGGCCGACACAGCGTGCGAACGCGAGTATCAACGGCTACTGCACGCGAGCCCAGGCGATCGACTGCGCGGCATCGTCGAGACAGCGATCCGGCGCGACGTGTCGATCACGGTCGTCGATCCGGCGGGCCTCAGTGTGTACGACCAGAGCATGTCCGCGACGCAGGGGCGTTTGCCGAGCCAGTCGATCGGGCAGTTCAACTCGCTGCAGAACATCGCGTCCGCCACGGGCGGCGCGAGCGTCGTCGGCGCGGCAGAAATCGGGCCGGCGCTGATCAAGTTCGCCGGCGAGCAGTCAGGTCACTACGAGCTGGGGTACTACTCATCCAATAACAAATTCGACGGCAAGTTTCGGTCGATCGACGTGAAGGTGAAGCGCTCCGGCGTCAGCGTGATCGCGCGCAAGGGCTATCAAGCGCCGACGGCCGAGATGCTGCGTGCGAGCGAAATCGCGGCCGCGCGCGCCGGCACCGACGCGCCGCCGCCCTCGCCAGCCGCGTTCGCCGTCGCCGAGCTGGGCCGGTTGAACCCCGACGCCGGTCTTTATACGCAGGCGGCGCGGCGGGCGGGCAGCGTGGCCATCGTGGCCGAGATCGCGACGACGCAGATCGAGCAGGGGCGGTGGAAGGACGGCGCGTCAATCGACGTCCGATTGCTGGGCGCGCAAGGGCAGGAGGTGGCCGCCGCGGAAGGTTCGATCCCGCCCGGTGCGCAGGCTGTGGTGGTTGACGTCCCGATTGCCGGCCCCGCCGGCGGTGCCCTCGCGGCGGCCGTGCGCGCCGTGGGAGCGACCGGTGAACTTGTCGATCGCATCGACGTGCCGTCGAGCGAACAAAGGCTGCTCGGTGATCCGCTCGTGTTCGGCGCCGGCACCACGCGAAACGCCGTCCGCCATCCGACCGCCGGGTTCGTGCTTCGACGCACCGAGCAGATTCACGTCGAGTGGCCTGTGCTCGCGCCGCTCGATCGCCGGGGCGTTCGCCTGCTCAACCCGAGCGGGCAGCTCGTGAACGCGAACGCGAGCGTGATCGAAACGACTGACGCAGGCTTGACGACGCTGGCGGCTGACGTGTCGCTGGCGCCGCTCGCTCCTGGCGCGTACGTCGTCGAGGTGACGGTGGGTGGCGGGGCGGCATCCGAGACGCGGCTGGTCGCGTTTACGGTCGTACGCTAACGCGCCCGGCGGCGCCGCGTTATTTTCCGATGAACGTCTGAATCGGCACTGGCGTGAAGCACAGCACGAAGATCACGAACGCGAGCAGCGCGACGAGCTTGCGGCGTCCGTCGAGCGGCGTTTCCTCGTCAAAGATTCGCGGATGGCGAATGCCGAGGAAGAACGCCATGACGAGCATCATTATCGTCACCGAGATCCAGCTCATCGACCGCATCGTGAGCAGCATCGCGACTCCGACCGTGCCGATCGAGACGTACGACGACCGTCGGCCGAGCAGCGAGTAGACGATGTGACCGCCGTCGAGCTGTCCGAACGGCAGGAGGTTGAGCGCTGTCGCCAACATGCCCCACCAGCCGGCAAATCCCGTCGGGTGGAGAAACACCTCGGAGCCTGCGGGAATCGGGCCGAAGTGCAGCCAGGCGAACGCCTTGAAGAGCAGCGGCTCGCCGAACTCGAGCACCTCCGGCCCATGCGCGGCCGGCGCGATGGTCGAGAGCGTCACGCCCCAGTACAAGAACGGTAGCAGCATCACGAAGCCGGCGATCGGGCCGGCGACGCCGATGTCGAACAGCGCGCGCTTGGACGGAAACGGTTCCTTGATCCGAATCACCGCGCCCAGCGTGCCTGTCGGCGGCAGCGGCAGCGGCAGGAAATACGGCAGCGACGCGTCGACGTTGTAGATGCGGCACGCGATGTAGTGACCGAACTCGTGCGCGCTGAGAATCAGCAACAGCGGCACCGAGAACATCAGCCCGCTCAGAATGATCTGCGGGTTGAGGAACAGCAGCAGCGGGTTCGGACCGCCGCGGACGCCGCCGCCGATCCAGACGAACAGGTACTCGAGCACCGGGTTGAACGTGGTCGTGATGAACGTCAGGACGAAGAGCAACAGGTGACGCCCGTAGTTGTGCTGGAAGCGGCGACGCGGCGGTGGATACAAGGGAACCCACGCCTCAGCCGACGCGGGCGCGCTCGGGACGACGGGTGTGAGGTCGGTCGGAGGCGGGGTGGGAAACTGGTCCGAACTCACTCCGAAGGCTCGCCGATATTCTGCAGTTCTTTGCCGGGTTTGAATCGGATCGTCCGTCCGGGTGGGATCTTCACTTCCTTGCCGGTCCGGGGGTTGCGGCCGATGCCGCGCTTGCGGGGCTTGACCTGGAAGACACCGAAGCCGCGCAGCTCGATCCGCTCACCGCGCATCATCGACGTACGCATCGCGTCGAAGACAGCGTCCACGGCCACCTCGGCCTTGACCTTGGTGATTTCGGCGAGGCGCGACACCTCGTTCACGATGTCGACTTTGATCATAACTTAGCGGCTAGGCGGTGCCTGTAAGTCACAATAAGGAAATGCACTTAGGGTGTCAAGTGTGGGCCTAAATGATCCTTGGTACCCGTCGGTCCGGCCGGTTCTTGGTAGACTCCACCCGTGGCCGCACGCGCGGGGGGCCCGGCGGTCGTCCTCGTGGGACGGCCCAACGTCGGCAAGTCCACCCTCTTCAACCGCATCACCGGCACTCGCCGGTCCATCGTCGCCCCGGTCGCCGGGACGACGCGGGACGCCCTGTTTGCGCCTGCGTCGTGGGGGGCCAAGACGTTCATGATGGGCGATACCGGCGGCCTGTTTGGTGCCACCACGGATCCTCTGCACGCGCTGGTCGTCCAGCATGGCCTCAAGGCCTTGGATGAGGCGGATCTCTTCGTTTTCGTCCTCGACGGCCGCGAGGGGCTCGTGCCGGGCGACCTCGAGATCGCACAGCGCATTCGGGTCCTCGGCAAGCCGGTCCTCGTCGCCATTAACAAGACGGATGACCGCCGCGGCCGCAGCCGCGTCACGGAATTCCATGAAATGGGCTTCGAACCGGTCTTCGAGGTGTCGGCCGAGCATGGGGACGGCGTCGCCGAACTGCTCGACGAGGTCATCTCCCGGTTACCGGCGCAGGGTGTCGCGTCCGAGGCGCCGGCGCTCGAGGTCGCGGTTGCGATTGTCGGGCGGCCCAACGTCGGCAAGTCGTCGCTCGTGAACCGTCTCGTGCGCGAGGAACGGGTCATGGTGAACGAGATGCCCGGCACGACGCGCGACACGGTGGATGTGCTGCTCCAGTGGCACAAACAGACGTTCCGGCTTGTCGATACCGCGGGCATGCGTCGGCCGGGGCGTGTGGCCGACGCCGGGGCGGTCGAGTCCGTCAGCGTGGTCATGGCGAAGCGTGCGATCGCACGGGCGGATGTCGTCGTCCTGGTCGTCGATGCGGTCGAAGGCGCGGGCGATCGTGAGGCCGCGATCGCAGGCGAGGCGGAGGAGGCGGGCTGCGGAATCGTCATCGCAATCAACAAGTGGGATTTGGTGAAGGGCAAGGGACAGGAGTGGGTCGAGGCGTTCGACGATCAGCTGCGGTTCCAGCTGAAGTTTCTCGACTTCGCGCCGCTCGTGCACCTCTCGGCGCTTACGGGCGATCGCACGCCGAAACTGCTCGAACTCGTGGACCGCGTCGCGACGGCTCGTCAGCGTCGGATCCCGACGTCTGAGCTCAACCGGTTTCTCGAGGGGGTCACGTCCACGCATCCGCCCGTCAGCAAGTCCCGTCGCGAGGTACGGATTCTCTACGCGGCGCAGACGGCAGTGGCGCCGCCGGCCTTCGTCCTCTTCACGAACGTGGCGACCGAGCTGCACTTTTCGTACGAGCGATTTCTCGTCAATCAGATTCGCGAGGCGTTCGGTTTCGAGGGGACGCCGATCCGCCTGAAAGTGCGGCGGCGCGCGGGAAAAGCGCGTAAACGTGAGTGATCTTGCTGGTATACTTTCCCCGCTGGCGCAACCTGTTGTGAGCACCGCGGCGATTCCGAACCGGCCCGTGTTCCGATCTCAGGAAGTGTGTGAGATCGCGCAAGTGCAGCCTTACGTGCTGCGCAGCTGGGAGGCGGAGTTTCCGAACCTGGGCGTCGCGAAGACGGCCAACGGCCCGCGGGTGTACCGGCGGGCCGACGTCGAGCGCGTGCTTCAGCTCAAGCATCTGCTGTTCGTGGACGGCCTGACGCTCGCCGGCGCGCGGAAGCGGCTCAGCGAAGAAGGGCAGGCTCCGGCCGAGGACATGGTCAGCGACGCGGACGTCGCGGCGATGATCGACGAGCAGACCCGTGACGGCCTGCGCGACGTCAAGCGCGGCCTGCAGTGGATTCTTGGCGTGCTCTCGGGCCACGGGGTGACACCCGAAGATCGCGTGCTCATGACGTCGCCGAGCGCGGCTCGTTCAGGATCTCGGAAGGCAGCCGCTCCGGCGTCTCGCGCCAAAACGGCCGCGAAGAAGGGCGCCAGGAAGAGGCGTTAAGTGAAGATTGCGGATCTGTTGATGGACGATTTGATCGAGGCATCGTTCATCAATCGCCGATAGCAACGGGATGTAGCGCAGTCTGGTAGCGCACTTGACTGGGGGTCAAGGGGTCCCGGGTTCAAATCCCGGCATCCCGACCATTAAATACGCGGGTAAGATGGCCGGCCCCCAGCCGGCCATTGTTTTGTGGCGCCGCGCTCAGCTCCCGGCTTTGGGGAAGATCGCCGGGAACACGACGTTCGTCGTGTAAATGCAGCGGTCGTTGTGGCCGCACTCGGGCACGATGACGAGCGATTGCTTCGCGCCCAGCGTCTCGGTGATGTACTTGAAGTACGCCTCACCGCGCGAGCGACGGGTCGGCCCTTGCGCCATCGCGTTCGCCGACGCGTCGAAGCCGCCGAGCGGCAGCGTGTCCACCTGACCGAGCAGATATGTCGTCGGCCGCTCGACGAGCTGCTTCTTCAACTGCGCGTCGCTGATTTTCTCCGTGTAGCCGGTACGGTTCTCGAACCCAGACGGCCAGCGATTGAACATCGGCGCCTTCGACGCATCGAACGGCCCGAACGTGTAGTTCGTGTGCGGCGGCAGCGGGGTCACGTCGGGCTGGTTCCACGCTTCCTTGGCGGTCGCGGGATCGGCATCGCCCTGCGGCAGCGGCCGAGCCGCATCCGGCCACGCGTAGCTCGACGGGTTCGCAACGACGTAGGTGACCGGCACGCCGAGGGTGTCGTGGATCTTGTTCGACATCTCGTACCGGTTCGCGAACTGCCCGCCCGCCGAGTGTCCCGCGACGACGACGGCCTTCATGTTGGGGAAGGTAGCCTTCTTCGCAAGCTTGCGCAGGATCTCGTCGACGAAATCGAATGACGTCAGCGCCGGGTTGTCCTGCGCCGGACCGCCCGTGCGCCAGCTCGACTGCCAGACGATCTCATTCGCTTCCGGCTTGTCGGTGCGATCGATCATGTGCGGAGCAATGACGACGGTGTCGTCGAGTGCGCCGGCCAGGAACGCGGCGGCGATCGCGGTCTCGAAGTAGTGATCGGCATTGCGATTGGTCCCGTGGACCATGATGAGCGCGCGGTGCACGCTGTCGTTGCGCGTATCGAGTGAGTACGTCCGGTAGATCATCGACCGGCCTGGACCGCCGCCGAGCGTCACGAACTCCGTGCACGCCGTCGTCGCTGTGACGCACGGCGCGGCCGCCGCCGCGGGCGCACTCGCGGGCCGGCCAACAGCAATAGAGGCGAGAATCACGGCCGCAGAAAAAGTGGTCAGGCGCATGCGCAGAGAATACACCCGGCTGTCGTATGGCAGACGGCCAACACATGCGCCGGCCAGGGACTGCTCCCCAGACCGATCGATCATCCCGGTGGACTCTCATCCCGCCGTCGAATCGCCAGGCGCCGTCGCGCGAGACTCTCTCGCGCAGCGGATCAACGCCGCGATGCGGTACAGGCCATGTACAAACTTTCCGTATGGCAAGGAGACGAACAACGTCAGGACGAACGCCAGGTGGACGATCAGGAGCATTCCCATCGCTGCACTGTCGCGGAACACGAGCAGCGCCAGGCCCGTCACACTGGTGAGGACCAGCAGCAAGATGAACGCGCGGTCGAGTCCCTTCTGCTCAGGATCCATCGTCTCCGGATCGCGCCTCGAACGGAGAATCCAGAGGCCGATCGGGCCGACGACCAGGCCGATGCCGCCGATAGTTCCGAGGATCACTGGGGCACTCAGGAATGGATAAGGCGCCGGCTGGCCCAAGATCACGTGGTACACCGCCGCCACGGTCGTCGACGCGAAGCAAAGAAGGAATCCGTAAAACGTAAAGTGATGACACCATCGCCGCAGCGGCGCCCGCGCATCCTGCTCGATGGCGCACTCGACGCCGGAGCCGTGCAGGTACTTGAGGCTCATTGCATCGCGCAGACCCTCGGCAATCGAGCGGGGTTCGGCCGCCTCCGAGGAGCCCGCATCGTTGACATAGCGAGTCACGCCGATGACGAGCGCCGCCACAACCAACAGAAACACAGCGCCAAACGTGCTCACCATCACGGCGTGCGAGACGACGCCGTAGAAGTTGGCGTGTTCACCAGCGACGACGAGCCCAGGCGACCCGAGGACGCGCGTCGCGCCGATCATTGCTGCGGTCAAGACGCCCGCGACGCTGAGGGCGGTCACGGCGCCCTGCCGCCTGAAGGAAGATCCGAGCGCCTGGGGCCAGCAGGTACCTGTTCGTACAGACCGCAGCCGGATCGCCGCGAGCGTTTTCGGCACGTTGACGAGGAACGGATGCGGCGCGGCGTACTGACACGCGCGAAGACACTCCGTGCAGTTGTGGCAGAGGTTCGCGAGGTAGTTCATGTCGGCCTCGGCGAACGTGCGGCGTTGTTCCATCGCCGGGAAGACGGCGCAGAACCCCTCGCAGTACCGGCAGGCGTTGCAGATCGTCATGATCCGTTCGCCTTCCTGAATGACGTCTACTGACGGCATCGAAGGGCGGCCTCGTAGCCCGCAATACGGCCGAATGCGGAGCCGATCATCATGCCAACGCCGGCGACGTAGCCCTCACCGAGGACGTTACCCGCCATGATCTCGCCTGCGGCGAAGACGTTCTTGAACACCGATCCGTCCACCATGACCACATTCGCTGCACTGTTGACCTTGACGCCCAAATACGTGAACGTGATGCCCGGCCTCAATGGATAGCTGAGAAATGGCGGCGTGTCGATCGGCAGAGCCCAGTGGCTTTTCGCCGGCGCGAGGCCAGTCGTCGAGCAGTCATCCAGGATGCTGTGATTGAACGTCCCGCTGCGGACGGAGCGATTGAACGTGTTGACGGTCGTTTCCAGCCGCGCGGCAGGCAAGGCCAGCACGCGCGCGAGCTCGCCGATCGTGTCGCCCTTGATCGCCGGGAACACAGACGGCATGAATCGGTCCACAGCCTTGGCGTCAATAATGGCGTAGGCGATCTGGTCTGGCTGCTGAGCGACGAGCCGCCCCCAGATGGCATACCGCTTCGGCCAGAAGTCCTCGCCCTCATCGTAGAACCGCTCCGCGAACTTGTTGACGACGATCCCGAGCGAGATGCAGTCGAGGCGGGTGACAATGCCGCCGTCGAACTTCGGCGCGCGCGCGTCGACCGCGACCGCGTGACACTGCTTCGCGTCGCCGACCGCCTGGGCACCCGCGTCCAGCATCATTTTGAGAATCGTGCCCCTGTTGTACGGCGAGCCTCTAACGATGAAGTTCTCGGCGGCCGGTCCCCAGGCTTCTTTGAGCCACTCGAGGTTGGCCTCAAAACCGCCGGCGGCCAGCACGACCGCCCTGGCCTGGACCACCATCTGGCGCCCGGCGACGGTTGCCCGTGCGGACCGGAACTGGCCGTCCACGATCTCAAGGGCGAAGACCTCCGCCTCGTAGAAGACCTGAACACCGCGCCGCTCGGCTGCGGCGTACTGGCTGTTCAACAGTGCCTTGCCGCCGCCCAGAAAGAACGCGTTCGTCCGGCCGAGGTGCAGAGTACCGCGCAGGGACGGCTGGAACCGGACACCCAGACTCGACAGCCAGGCCGGAAGCGTGGCCGACGCCCGAACCGCGATCGTCGCGAGCTCCTCGTCTGTGCGCCCCTTGGTCACACGGAGCAGGTCGGCGATGTATTCCTGTTCCGTGTACGCGTCGGTCAGGATCGGCGTCGGTCCATCGTGCATGCACCGCATGTTGCGCGTGTGGCGGCTGTTGCCGCCGCGGAACACGTGGGGTGAACTTTCGAACACGAGCACATGAGCCCCGGCGTCACGAGCGGTGATCGCGGCGCAGAGGCCCGCGTTGCCACCGCCGATCACCAGCACGTCGGTGACAAGCGTCTCGGACCCGGCGCCGACGGCATACCCGTTCTGCCGCTCGGCGCGGGCGGCCGCCAAGGCGTCAGTCACGGGCGCAGCAACCCGGATGACTGTCTCGTGCGCTTGCTCTCGGCGAACTTCAAGGGTGTCGATCCTCCCTCAGCCCGCCACGGGCACGGTGCGATGCGGAGCGCGCACCGCGGCCGACAGCTCCGACGCGTCGCCGGCTGCGGCTGCCTGCGTCATGCTGATGCGAATTTGACGTGCACGCATCATGTGGTCGCGCGCAATGCGTTCGGCCAAATCCGAATCGCGCGCCCGGATCGCGTCGATCAGGCGGTCGTGTTCGCCGACCGCCTCCAATCCGCGCCCGGGCGCCGCCATCGTCGTGCTCTCGAACCGCCGGACCCACTCATGGATCCGCCGCACGAATTCAAGAAGGAGCGAGTTGCGGCTGGCCTGGCAGACCGATTCGTGGAATTCGATGTTGAGCTGCAGCATCGCCTGAGCATCGCCTTGTTCGGCGGCGGCGCGAAGACGGTCGTTCAGCCACACCAGCCTGTCGAGTTCGGTGGGCAGGATGCCGAGGGCCGCAAGACGAGCGGAGAGCCCGTCGAGCATCTCCCGTACCGCATACACTTCCAGCACCTCTTCACGGGTGATGCGCGCGACCATCAGGCCGCGACGCGGGAAGCGCTCCGCTAGCCGCTCGGACTCGAGCTTCAGAATTGCTTCGCGCACGGGCGTGCGACTTCGGCCGAAGACACTCGCCAGCTGGATCTCGCTGAGCGGCTGTCCGGCCGGGAGAACGCCGTGAAGGATCGCCTCGCGCAGCGTCATGTGTACCGCTTCTGCAGCGTTGTGGTGATCCCGGTAGCGCTTCCAGAACTCAGCAAGCCCGACCAGGCTGCCGGTCTTCGGGTGCGATCGCGTGGGTTTTTTGGTTGCCATATCCAGGTGCCTTCACATCAAGACGATGCCACCACAGGTGCTTCGCCGCCCGTCGGCGGCCTCTGCGGGCCGCGTCAGTACAAACTCCACGTCACGAGCCGCTCATCGGTCATTTCATGAATCGCGTACCTGGGGCCCTCACGCCCGAAGCCGCTGTCTTTGATGCCGCCGTACGGCATGACGTCCACGCGGCTGCTCGATGTCTCGTTCACGTGCACCGTCCCGACTTCCAACGTCCGGGCCGCCTTCATCGCGGTGTTGACATTCGTGGTGAAGATACCCGCGGCGAGCCCGTACGGAGTCGCGTTGATCTCGCCAATCGCGGCGTCGAGTGAGTCGAACGGCACAATCGATATCACGGGCGCGAAAATCTCGTCACACATTACCCGCATCCGCGGCGTCGCATCGACGACTATGGTGGGGGAGAAGAGCGCGCCCTCACGACGTCCGCCGCAAGCCAGGCGGGCACCCTGCGCCACGGCTTCGTCCACCCACGCGCCGGCCCGCTCGGCCTCGGTCGCGCTGATCATCGGCCCGACCAGCGTCGCCCGATCCCACGGGTCGCCGACCTTGGCGCTCGCCGTCGCGGCCACAAGCGAGGCGACAAAGCTCTCGAGGATCGCACGTTGGACGTAAAGGCGCTGAACCGACGTGCAGACCTGCCCGGCTTTTCGGAAGCTGGCGTTCATGCACCGCGGCACCGACCGGGCCAGATCCGCATCGTCGCAGATGATCGTGCTCGAGATGCTGCCGAGTTCGAGCTGCGACCGGCGGAGCCCGATGGTGCGCTGTATCGTCCGGCCGACACCGGTGCTGCCCGTGAACGTGTAGAAGGCGACCCGCGGATCCTCGAGGAGCCAGGTCCCCACGCCGCGCCCTGTGCCGTGCACGAGGTTGAGGTGACCAGCCGGGACGCCCGCCTCCACGAGGACCTCGCAGAGCAGGGCCGCGGTGAGCGGAGTCTGGGTGGCGGGCTTGAGAACCACCGTGTTGCCGGCCGCGAGCGCCGGACCCACTTTGTGGCACACGGTGTTCAGCGGCGAATTGAAGGGTGTGATGGCGCACACCACGCCGACTGGCACGCGCAGGGTGAAGGCGAGGCGCGTGTCCTGACCGGGGGCGCCATCGATCGGCACGACCTCGCCGGCGATCCGCTTGGCTTCTTCGCCGCAGAGGAGGAGCGTCTGCACGGCGCGGGCGATTTCGCCTTCGGCGTCGCTCACCGTGAAGCCGCTTTCGGAGACGATGCTCGCGATGAAGGCATCCCGGCGCGACTCGACCAGAGCGGCGGCACGATGCAGGATCTCGTAGCGGGCGTACGGTGCCAGGCGTCGAGCGAACGCACGGCTGGCCGCGTCCACCGCTGCGGTCACTTGCTCGTGGGAAGCGGACGCCACGTCAGTGATCGGCTGGCCTGTGAACTTGTCGGTCACGACAAACGTCGACGCGCCGTCGACCCAGTCGCCGCCGATGTACATTCGCCCATTGGTCATCGTGCCTTGCCCTCGGTGATGGCGCGCACGACGTCGCGGTAGTCTGCCGGTTCGACGCTGTTGAACTTGGCCTTGAGATCGAGATCGGCGCACGCGCGAATCCGATGGGCCGTGGCCGTGGCCATGATGGGCTCGACGCCGATGTCGGCAAGCGTGCGCGCGACTTCTTCCATCTCGTGCACGCGCCGTTCTGCGTGAATCGCCGTCCGCCCGATCATGTAGTGCGCCAGCTGGTTCCAGTCGATCCCCGGCATGCTGGCTGAGACCGACGCGAAGACCCGGGCGGCGGCGCCGTACTGTTCGGCGCCGAGGGCACACTCGAGCATGAGCGCCTCGAGTCCCTTGATGATGACACTTCGAAACATCTTGATGGCCGCAGCTGAGCCAAGCGGCCCGTCGAGGACGTCGAGACGCATGCCGTACGGCGTCATGCGATCGGTGAAGGCCTGAGCACCAGGGCCGCAGAGGAGCATCGGCACACGATGTCCGAGCGGCGGCACCGTCGACATCACGGCGGCCTCAACGAACGCAGCTCCGCGCGCGGTGACGATCCCGCCAATCGCCTGCTTGACGGCCGGCGAGACGGAGTTGATGTCCACGTAAACGTGCCGCGGGGCGAGATAGCCGGCTGCGTTCTCGGCGACGATCCGGGCAGCGCTCGCGGTCACCGCGGAGAGGACCATGTCGCACTCGCCGGGGAGAGAACCGAGCGTCGGGACAAGGCGCGTGCCCGCTTCCTCCGCACGCTGGCGGATCAGCTCACCGCGCCCGGCCGTCATCGTATGAAGATCATACGCAAGCGAGTCGGTGACGCCCTCGGCGCGCAAGCTTCGCGCGATCCAGAATGCCGCTTCGCCGAAGCCGATGAAGCCGATGACCGGGGCGCTCACTGGTGGCTCCCCTGAAGACATCCCGTCGTCACAGCGGGGAGCTTCAACTCGGCCAGGTCGGGCGCCGAGTCGAGGCGCCAGAGCAGGCTCAGGAAATCTCGCGCCGCGCTTCCGCCGGTGACGGGCGCCACGAGCTCCACGAACTTCTCGCTCAGTTCATCGTCGGTCAGCGGGTTGTCGGGATCGCCCTTGCGTGTCGGCGCGTGCTCCGTGAAGCGTTGGCCGTCCGCGGTGATGACGGTGACCGTCGCTGCGCGATGGCCCGGGTAACCGGCCTCGGCCCGGGGATCGACCGACAATTCCGTACACGCCATCAGCGCGCGTACGCCGGGGTCCCGAATACGCTCGTCTGTAAACGCGTCGAGGCGCGCTGATCCAGTGGCGAGCGCGACGCCCACGCAATAGGGAAGGCTGAACTGCGCTTCGAACGGCGTGTGCGGATCGGGATTGCCCGCCACCTCGAGTGCCTTCGCATACGTTGCGATCTGAATCCTCTCGACGGCCACGGAGGTGAGCCCGTGGCGCTCGCGGAGCGTACGGACGGCGTCGATTGCGGCAAACGTATGCCCGCATGCCGCATGGTTCTTGAACGTCGTGTGCTGGATATTGAACGCCGACAAATCGTCCAGCGTCCGGGCAAAGTCGGGGTTGTTGCTCATCGCGGCGCCGAAGCCCCGCGGTCCTTCGAGAACGTCGAGAGTGCCCGTGACGCCCTGTTCTGCGCCGAGGGCGGCGAGGAGCCCGGTTTCGGCGGCGTGGCCCGCGTGGAGCGGCTTGCTCATGCTGTGGGAGCGGAACGCCTGCTGCAGCCCCGCCGCGAGCGTTCCCGACGTCGCAAGCGCGTGCGCGCAGCGCTCGGCGTCGAGGTCGAGGACCGTCGCCGCAGCGGCCGCCGCTCCGAACGTGCCGACCGTGCCGGTCGTGTGCCAGAAGTTGTAGTGCGCGGGCTGCACGACGACGCCGATGCGCGTCGACACCTCGTAGCCGGCGATCACCGATCGGAGAAAGAGATCGCCGCTCGCGCGCCGATCCTGCGCGATGGCCAGGGCGGCGCTGATCGTCGGCGCTCCCGGGTGGTAAAGCGCGTCGCGATAGATGTCATCGAATTCGATCGTGTGCGCCGCGCAGCCGTTGATGAGCGCCGCCGCCCTCGGCGCGGCAACGTGGCCCGACGGAATGAGCACGGCGCGACCCGAGCCCAACTCGCTCCCGAGTGCGGCCGCAAACAGCGTCGCCGGCGGCCGGGTACCTCCCGGGATCGTCGCCGCCATCCAGTCGACCACGGCGCGCGACGCCGCGTGCCACGCCTGGCGCGGGATCTCCCGGCTGCGAAACTCTCGGACGAACGTGGCCAGTTGACGAAGGACCATGGCTCAGAACTGCGCGAGATACTGCGCCGGATCGATGCGCGCCTCGACGACGAGCGGTCGCGCAAGGGCGGTGCCACGGGCGACGACCTTTGCTAGGGCGTCGGCCGTCTCGACCCGTTCGCCGTCGCATCCCATGGCCTCCGCCAGCTTGACGATGTCGCTGGCTTCGAGGCGCGTGCCCCAGCTCGGGTAGTGCTTGACGATCTGTTTGAGTTCGATGCGGTTCAGGCTGTTGTCGCCAAACACGATGACGAGGATCCCCAGCCCAAGCGATGAGGCGACCTGCAGTTCCGACTGGACCATGGCGAAGCCGCCGTCGCCGACGAAGCACACCACGGGACGATCGCGGTGGAGCAATTTCGCCGTGATGGCGCCCGGCAGGCTGAAGCCCATCGAGGACAGGCCGTTCGTCATCAGCAGTGTGCGCGGCTCATGCGTCCGCCAGCCTTGTCCGACGAGCAGCTTGTGCGAGCCGACGTCAGTCGTGGCGATCGTCGAGACTGGCATGGCCTCCCGAACGACATCGACGACGTCGCTGGGATTGAGTTTGCCGGCCACGCGTCCCGAATAGTACTCGTCGAACAGTTCCGTACGATGGCGCCCGACCTCGGCCTCGGTCCACCGCGGGCCGCCGCGAGCAGCGGCGCGGAAGGCTTCGAGCACGGCGGGAATCGCGCCGACGAACTCGACGTCCGCCGGATAGACCTGGTCGGTGTTCGCCGTGCTGTCGATGTGTACAACCGGTACGCGCAGCTGCCAGGGCTTGATCAATTCGACGGCGTCGAAGCCGATCGCGAGAATGAGGTCGGCTGACCCGAGAAACGACCAGACCTTCTTGTTGCAGGCCATGTCGATCGTCCCGGCAAAGTAGGGATGCGTTTCCGGCAGGATGCCCTTGGCCTTCGGCGACACGACGACCGGCGCGCCGAGTTCTTCGGCGAGGGTCTGGAGCGCCGGTCCGCAACCCGCGCGGACGGCCGCGATGCCCGCGAGCAAGATGGGGCGCTTGGCGGCGTCGAGGAGCGCGCCCGGGCGCGATCGATCGCCGAGGACGCTGAAAGTTTGCGCGGCCTCGCCGACCGGCGCGAAGGGCGGAATGCGGATGTCGCGGTCGGTCGCCTCAGCGGCGAGCACGTTCGCCGCGGTCGTGATGTGGACGGGCCCGGGGCGTTCGGCCATCGCGATGCGAAAGGCTTTTCGCATGATGGAGCCGGCCGCCTCGGGCACGAGCGGCGTCGCCCACTTGGAAATCGTCGAGAAAAGGCGGCCCTGGTCGACGTACTGATGGGTGAAGAACGGTTCGAGCCCGGTGCTCATCTGGCCTGAAATGGCGATCATCGGGGTCCGGTCGAGGAAGGCATTCGCGACGCCGTTGACGAGGTTGGTCGACCCGGGTCCGAGCGTCGACAGGCACACGCCGGGGCGGCCGGAGAGCTGGCCGCACGCGTCGGCCATGAAGGCCGCGGTGCCTTCGCGTCGGGCGAGGATGAACTCGAGCCCCAGTCGTCGGCATTGCTCCATCAGCTCGATGTTGGGGTCGCCGGGATATCCAAAAATGTATTTGATCCCCGCGGCCGCGAAGTACTGGGCGAGGAGCATGCCGGTGGTGACCGGCGAGGTTCCGGCGGTGTGGGGCGTCGCCGACGGCTGGGGCGCGTTCAAGGATGCAGTCATGGTGCGAATGTACCTGCGAACGGGCAAGTGGCGATCGACCGCCGCATGAGCCCGCTCGAGAGGGTCGCCGCGGCAAACAAACGATCGGGTGGCCGGCCGCGTCGGGGTGGCGCTGTAGAGGGACGATACACGCACATATCCACACCAGTCAATATTTCTGTATACAAGTGGATTCGCAGGCATATTTTTGTGTTGACTTCGCCCAGCCGACCGTTATGATTCACCCGAAATCGTCGCGCGGCTGTTTTACCGTCGCGTGCCCGGCTGGAGACTGCAGGACGACCTGCTGCCACGTCGCGCACGCGCCTCGGCCTCATGCCAGGCGCCGGTTTTTGCGTCTACGCCAGCGATCGGCGCCGCCTCGTTCCTCGTCGTGCTGATCAGAGGGAGACTTCCATGAGGTCTAGAGTGAAGACGATAACGTGCGGCGCCTGGGTGCTACTCGGCGTCGTGCTTGTCGCGATCGGTACCCCACGGGCGACATTCGCTCAGGGCACCAGTGCTGCACGAGTCGTCGGCGTCGTGAAGGACACCTCGGACGCCGTTCTGCCCGGCGTCACGGTCTCGGCCACCAGTCCGGCGCTGACGGGCGTCGCCCGAACGGTGGTGACCGATGCCAAGGGCCAGTTCACCCTGGCCGAACTGCCGACCGGCACGTACACGGTGACGGTCTCCCTCAGCGGCTTCAAGACATTCAAGCGCGAAGGCCTCGAGCTTCCCCCGAACTTCACCGCGACGGTCAACGTCAATCTCTCGCCCGGCGGGGTGGAGGAGACCGTCACCGTCTCCGGCCAGACGCCGCTCGTCGATGTGGCGTCAATGAAAGAGCAGACCAACATCACTTCAGACATGCTGTCGGCGCTGCCGACGGGGAAGAGTCACCTCGCCTTCGCGGCACTCGTGCCTTCGGCGATCAATCCCGGAACAGCTCAGGACGTCGGCGGCAGCATGGGCGAGTTGTCAGTCCGGATCTCGGTGCACGGCTCCAAGCAGACCGACCAGAAGTTGCTCCAGGACGGCCTGGACTACACGACCACCGGTGCCAACGGCACGGGCCGTACATACCTCGTCAATCCGCTCGCCTCTCAGGAGGTCATCGTGGACCTCGGAGCCGGCGGCTCGGCGGAATATCCGTTTGGCGGCGCGACCGTCAACCTGATTCCCAGGGACGGCACGGACAATTACAGCGGGACCATTTTCGCCGGCGGCACCACCCACGCTCTCCAGAGCAACAACCTCACGTCGGACCTGATGAATCGCGGGCTGACTTCGGTGAATACCGTCCGGGACATCTACGATTTCAACGGCGTTTTTGGAGGGCCGATCGAGCGGGGAAAGCTGTGGTTCATGGTGGCGAGCCGAGCCTGGGGCCGCCGTGCGGGCTTCGCGAACCTTTATGCGGCACTGGATCCCTCGTCGCTATTCTTCACGCCTGACCTGAACAATCCTGGTGAAGCCGGCGAGGATTACCGGGCCTACGACGTGCGCGCAACCTGGCAGGCATCGCAGAAGAACAGGTTTGCGTTCTCGTATGACTACCAGCACAACAAGAGCAACGTGCAGGGCGGCGCGCTGTCGTCGGGCACCCGCTCACTCGAGGCCATCACCAATCCGGACGTCTACTGCAACAACGTCCACCTCATCAACGGCACCTGGGTCAACCCGCGCGACAACAAGCTCCTGCTCGAGGCCGGCGTCAGCACCCTCATCAACAATCGCGACATGTTCACCGAGCCATGCGGCGGCCTCATCTACCAGAACGCAATTCGAGAGCAGTCGACAGGTTTGACTTACCACGGGAGCGGCAACCGCTTTTCGCTGTACACCTACAGCACGAACCAGCGGTTCTCGGCGACGTATCTGACGGGTGGCCACAGCATCAAGGCCGGCGAGACGCTGTACTGGCTGTACACGAACGAGACCTACACCGAGCGTGGCTCGACGACGTCGCCGGTCGACTATACGTTCAACAACCAGTCGCCGACCTCGCTGACCGAGTATGTGTCGCCGCTCCTGACGAATGCACTCGTGCAGCCGGCCATTGGCGCGTTCATCCAGGACACCTGGCGGCTCTCCCGTCTCACGCTGAACTACGGGCTCCGCTACGAGTTCATCCGAGGCGTCGCGCCTGCGTTGACCGAGCCGACGCCGATCATCGGCCCCCCGGCGGCCTCCTACCCGGCGCAGTCGTGTCTGCCGTGCTGGCAGGACATCAATCCGCGCCTTGCGGCGGCTTACGATGTGGGCGGCAAGGGTCGGACCGCGATTAAGGGGAGCTTCGGCCGGTACGTCGCCTCGGCGAACAATGAAAACGCGTTCACCTTTGGTCCCCAGGGCAGCCAGGTCACGAGCACGACTCGTTCGTGGACCGACTCGAACAAGAACTTCGTACCCGACTGCGACTTGACCAACCCTGCGATGAATCTCGAGTGCGGCCAGATGGCCAACACGGCATTCGGCACGGCCGTGAGGAACACTACGGCCGATCCAAACTGGATCAAGGGCTGGGGCAAGCGCGGATACAACTGGCGGAGCACGGTCGAGTTCGATCAGCAGATCGGCAGCTCCATGGCGGTCAACGCGGGTTACTACCACACCACGTGGGGCAACCAGACCGTGACCGATAACACGCTCGTCACCCCGTCGGACTACGATCCGTACTGCGTGACGGCGCCTACCGACCCGAAGCTGGGTAGCGTGAGCGGAAGCCAGATCTGCGGCCTCTACGACATCAACCCCACCAAGTTCGGCCAGGTGAACAACGTGGTGACGCTCGCGAAGAACTTCGGAAAGTTCTCCGAGGTCTACAACGGCTTCGACCTCAATATGTCTGTGCGCTGGCACAATGGCGCGACCGCGGCGGGTGGCTGGAACATCGGCAACGTCGTGAACACCGCGACCGTGGCCGGCGTGTCGGGCCTGGCGCTCGGCACGAACGCACTCACGAACCAGTGCTTCGTTGTCGATTCTCCCCAGCAGCTCTATCACTGCCAGTCGGGCAATCCGTATCAGAACCGGTTCAAGTTCAATGTCTCGCTGCCGCTGAATTGGGGCGTCCAGCTCGGCGTGGTCTACCAGAACTTGCCGGGACCGAACTACGACGCCGTGGCGACGTTCACGTCGGCGCAGGTTCAGCAGTCACTCAACCGTCCGCTCGCTGGCGGCACGAAGAATGTCACCGTGAGTCTCTTCGTGCCCAATTCCACGTTCCTGGCCGACCGCGTGAACCAGCTCGATTTGCGCTTCAGCAAGCAGTTCCGGGTGAGTCGCACGAGGCTGCAAGCGAATTTCGACCTCTATAACGTGTTCAATGACGATGCGGTGCTGGCCGTGAACAGCACGTACGGCACCTCGTGGCAAACGCCCACACAGGTTCTCGACGGGCGGCTCGCAAAGTTCAGCTTCCAGATCGACTTCTAGACTCAGGCGGTCGGCGCGCGGTCCGGACCGGGACCGCGCGTCCCCCGCTGTTCGTGTCGTACACTGCGAGCGAGGGAGGCAGCATGCGTTGGCGCAACGTCCTCGTGGCACTCTGCCTCACCGCCGCCATCGCTGTGGGCCACGCGCAGCAGCCGCAATTGGCGCAGACACCGCAGCAGGCCGGTGCCACCAGGTTCCGCGAGCCGCGCTTTCCCTCCTACCTCAAAGCCGCCAACTCAGTCGACGAGCTGATGCCGCAGGCCCGTGCCTATGTGTCGCTGACACAGGGCGTCCAGGGCTACGGCATGGGCAACTTCAAGTCCGGCGACACGCTACTCTTTGTGCCCGACGTGACCGCCGAGCCGAACCCGCTCGAGGCGATTCGGCGCGCGCTCGCCGAGCGCGGCGTGAAGGTCATCATCAAGAGCGAAGCCGAGATGGTCGGGCTCACGCGCGACGATGCCGAGGCCTATCGGAAACTCACACAGATCCCAAGCGCGCAATTCGGGTTCCTCGAAGCCCGGAACTACTGGCTCAACGAGTCTCCCCGTGTCTGGAGCCATCCCGACGTGGCGATCTCGTGGCTCAGGAACCGGAAGCCCGACCTGGTCGCGGCGCTTTTTCCGAAGGGCCAGGAATTCTCGAAGGACAGCACGGCCGAGTCGAACAAGCTGTACTCGGCCAACATCGGCAACGCGATTCGCCTGTTCCTCGAGCAGCACTCCGAGGTGACCGCGCTCTATTGGGGCAAGCCTGGCGCAGGCTTCTCTGGCCCACGCGCACTCGGCGCCCAGGGCGTCAAGCGTCACGGCGCGAGCAACACGACGTTCGCCAACTACTACTTTCTGGCGAGCGCGATTCCGACATATCCCGGCGACGTCGTCAAGCTCATCGAGAAGAAGACCACCGAGAAGCTGACGTCGGATATCGACATCGTTCATGTGACCGACGCCGAGGGGACGGATCTGACGTGGAACCTCACCCCGGAAATGCTGGCACGCTGGTTGAAGGGCCTGCCGGCGAGCGAGACGAGTCATCTGGCGATGTACCCGGACACCGCGACCGGCAAGTTCGCTCCCGCGACCGGGCCGGATGGACAGCGAGAATGGGTGCCGCGCGCGCCGATTGCCGGCGCCACCGGCGTGATCGCCGGGACGAACGGCTCCGGCGGTTTCTGGCCGCGCATGGAGATCGCGATCACCAACGGCTCGATCACGCGGGTCACCGGCGGTGGGAAGTACGGCGATGTGATTCGCGAGTTCCTGCAGTACCCGCACATCAATGACGTCACCTATCCGTACTACGACAAGCCCGGGTTCTGGCACCTGTGGGAGATGGCGCTCGGATCGCAGCCAAAGAACTTTCGCGATCCGGCGGACTTCTACGGTGGCGGCCATGCCGGCGTGTACTGCCTGACCTTCGAGCGTTACCGCGCGGGCGTGGTGCACTGGGGCTTCGGCAACGAGATCTCGGAGGAGCCAGGTTCGGTCGGTCAGCCGGTTCAATGGCTGAAGTTCGGCGACGAGCAAAACTTGCCGACCGGTCACGACTTCCACATCCAGAACTACTTCATCACCTACAAGGTGCACCGCAAGAGCACGGGGCAGTGGGTGACGATCGTCGACGGCGGTCACTTGACCGCCCTCGACGATCCCGAAGTGCGTGCGCTCGCAGCGAAGTACGGCGACCCCGATCGAATCCTGGCGGAAGACTGGGTGCCAGAGGTGCCGGGCATCAACGCGCCGGGCCGCTACGCGGATTACGCGCGCGATCCGTGGTCGTTCGCTGACGCGCAGATGCAGAAAATCCTCAACGGCACCTACGAGCACTATTACCCGCGGGTGACCGTGCGGTAGGGCGAGCATGTCTCATGAGTGATTCCGAGCGTCGTCCCTCACGTCGTGCGTTGCTGAAAGGCGGCCTCGCGTGCGTCGTCGCCGCCGGTGTGCCGCTCAGCACGCCACTCGACGCCGCCAGCGGTCGCCAGGCAGCGCCGCCAGGAGCACCGTTGCCCCAAGCCGACGCGATCTCCCAGACGACGCTCACCGTGTCGGCGTACATCGCCGCCGCGGGCGCGGGGCCCTTGCCTGCGCCGATCGCCGAAGCGACGAAGCAGCATCTGCTCGACACGTGGGCAGCGATGATCTCGGGTTCGCGTCTGCTGCCGGGCCAGAAAGTCCTGGCGTACGTCCAAAGCCTCGGCGGCACGGCTGAGGCGTGTGTGCCAGGCTCGGCGGTCGTGACGAACGTCATCAATGCGGCGCTCGCCGGCGGTATGCTGGCGCACGCCGACGAGACCGACGACACGCACGCGCCATCCATCGTGCATCCGGGATGCAGCACGGTCCCGGCGGCTCTGGCGATGGCCGAGCGACATCGAGCCGACGGCACCTCGCTCCTGCGCGCGGTCGCCCTCGGCTACGACATCGGCACGCGAATCGCGATCGCGTGCGACGCCTATGCGTTTTCGCCAGCCGGACATAGCAACAGCTCGTTTGGCGGGACCTTCGGTGCCGCCGCGGCCTGCGCATCGCTCGCACGGCTCACGCCCGACCAGGTTCGACACGTGCTGTCGTTCGCCAGCCAGCAGGCCGGCGGCCTGTCGAATTTCGCCCGCGACAGCCAGCACATCGAGAAGGCGTTCGTCTTCGGCGGCCTGCCCGCGCGCAACGGCGCGACGGCGGCCACGATGATCGAGGCCGGCATGAGCGGCATCGACGATGCGTTCGCGGGCGATCGGAATTTCTTCTTCGCCTACGCGCCGCACGCCAAACCCGAGGAACTGGTTCGTGGCCTGGGCGAGACCTTCGAGATCGCCAACACCACGATCAAACGTTGGTCGGTGGGCGCGCCCATTCAGGCGCCGCTCGACTCGTTGTCCGCGCTCATCACGGCCAACCGTCTGACAGCCGACGACATCGTCAGCCTGACGGTGCGCGTGTCGCACCAGGGCGTGCACACGTCGGACAACAGCGCGATCCCCGACATCAACATGCAGTACATGTTGAGCGTCATGTTGCTTGACGGCACCGTCACGATGGATGCCGCGCACGACGCCGCCCGCATGAACGACCCGAAGGTCCTTGCCATGCAGCGCCGGATCACTCTCGTTGCCGACGACGATCTGGACCGGGCATTGCCGAGTCAGCAGGGGATCGTGGAGGTCACGCTGCGCGACGGCCGGGTGCTGCGTCACCACACGACCGACGTGCGCGGCACGCCGCCGAACCCGATGTCGCGCGCGGAGATCGAAGAAAAGTGCGCGGGCCTCATGGGGCCGGTGCTCGGCACGGATCGCGCGCGGCGGTTGATCAACGCGGTGTGGGGCATCGAATCGGTGCGCGACGTTCGCACATTGCGACCGTTGCTCGTCCCATGATCGGCGTACGGCAGGCGACTGAATCATGACCCATGAGTTGTCACGTCGGGAACTGCTGGTCCTGATCTCCGGCGCGGTGGTCGCGGCGGGCGCGTGCGGCCGGTCGTCGCCGAGCACGGGCAAGCCCGTTCACATTGCCACCTCGGCCGGTGGCCTGAACATGACGATGTCGGAGCTTCTGCGTCAGCAGAAGTTCCTCGAGTCATTCGACCTCAGTCCCGATGTGGTGGCGATGGCCGACGGGACGAAGATCCTCGGCGGCATCTACAGCGGATCGCTCGATCTGTCGCCGATGTCGGGATTCGGGCAGGTGTTTCCGGCGATCGAGCGCGGTGCAGACATGAAGATCATCAGTGCCTCGACGCTGGTGCCGGGCCTCGCGCTGTTCAGTGCAAAGCCGGGCGTGCAGTCGCTGAAGGACCTCGAGGGCAAAGTCATCGGCGTCGGCGCAGTCGGGGCGCTGGTGCATCAACTGACGGCAACGCTGCTGAAGAAGTACGCGGTCGACCTGTCGTCGGTCCGTTTCGTCAACATCGGATCCAACACCGACATCTTCAAAGGCGTGGTCGCCGGCACGGTCGATGCAGGTGCCGGGCCCGCGTCGTTCGTGGATGACGCCGCCTCCTACAAGCTCCATGCGATTGCCAACGGCAACATGTCGACGGAGCTGAAGGAGTTCACGTACCAGGCGGGCTGGACGTCCGCGCGGGTGATCGAGGCCAAGCGCGACATCATCGTGCGCGTGTTGGCTGCCTACGCCAAACTCTTCAGATTCGTCGAGGACCCGTCGGCCAAGGACCCCTTCCTCAGCGCGCGCCGCGCGGTGTTTCCGACCGCGCCCGAACAGGAACACTTGGGCGAATGGAACTACCTGCAAGTGGTCAAACCGTTCGCGCGGGATTTGCTCCTCTCACCGGAACGCGTGCAGTACATGCAACAGATCAACCTCGACTTCAAGATCCAGACGCAGATACTGCCCTACGATCGCGTCGCGGACATGTCCCTGGCGCGAGAGGCGCTGCAACTACTCACCTGAGTCCGGCCCGGCGGACTTGAGCACGACCACCGTTCCGAAAGAGCGCATCCCGGCATGATCATCGACTGTCACGGACATTTCACGACCGCGCCCAAGACACTCCATGCGTGGCGCGAGAAGCAGCTCGAGGCCTTCCGGCAATCATCGAGCCTGCCGGCGAAGACGAGTCTCGTCATCACGGACGCCGAGATCCGGGCGGCCATCGAAGGCGGCCAGCTCAAGCTGCAGCGGGAACGCGGCGGCGACCTGACGCTTTTCTCGCCGATCGCCGGCCAGATGGGACATCACCTCGGCAACGAGCAGACCAGCCTGGTGTGGGCCGAGGTCTGCAACGATCTGATTCATCGCGTCTGTCAGCTGTTTCCCGACGCCTTCGTCGGCGTGTGCCAGTTGCCGCAATCGCCCGAGGCGCCAGCGGCCAACTGCATTCCCGAGCTTCGACGCTGCGTGGAGGAACTCGGCTTCGTCGGCTGCAATCTGAATCCCGATCCCTCCGGCGGGTACTGGCAGGGCCCGCCGCTGACGGATCGCAGCTGGTATCCGCTGTACGAGGAGATGGTCCGGCTGGACGTGCCGGCGATGGTTCATGTGAGCGCGTCGTGTAATCCGGCGTTCCACGGCACCGGGGCGCACTACATCAATGGCGACACGACGGCCTTCATGCAGTTCCTGCTGGCGGATCTGTTCTATGATTTTCCAACCCTGCGATTCGTCATTCCCCACGGCGGCGGCGCCGTGCCGTATCACTGGGGGCGATACCGCGGGTTGTCACTCGAGTCGCGGCAACGCCCCCTCGAGCCCTTGCTGAACAACGTCTTTTTCGATACCTGCGTGTACCACGAGCCAGGCGTCAGGTTCCTCACCGAGGTCATCCCAGTCGACAACGTGCTGTTCGGGTCCGAGATGATTGGCGCAGTGAAGGGGCGGGATCCGCAGACCGGCCAGTACTTCGACGATACCAAGCGATATCTCGACGCGTGCGCGCACCTGAGCACGGAGGACCGTCGCAAGGTGTTCGAGGGCAACGCCCGTCGTGTGTATCCGCGGCTCGACGCGCTGTTGAAGCGACGCGCGGCAGCCTCGCGGTAATGCACGGCCTTCCGCTTCCTGGAGTCATTCGATGTCATCCGCGCCAGTCGTCTTGAAGACCAACCTCGCCGACTATCCGGTCACGATGGCCATGAAGGACGGTCGACTCACGTCTCCTCTCGTGACCCTGGAGTTCTGCGGGCCCAAGACCGCCAATAAGGGCTTCAAGCCGATGGTGCGCGAGAACGCGTTCGACGCCGGCGAACTGGCCATCGTGACGTATTTGCAGGCCAAGGCGTGGGGTAAACCGTACGTGATGCTTCCGATCCCCGTCTCAGGCCGCTTTCAGCATCACTGCATCGGCTACAACCACGACCTCGGGCACCTGAACCCGAAGGACATCGAGGGCCGCAAGGTCGGCGTGCGCACGTACCTCGCAGACGACCGGCGTGTGGGTACGTGGCATTCTGCAGCACGAATACGACGTCGATTTGGACAAGGTCACCTGGATAACGACGGAGGAGTCTCACCTCAGCGAGTACCAGGATCCGTCGAACGTCGAGCGGCTTCCGGCCGGCGCCGACCTGGCGAAGATGATGTTCGAGGGGGAACTGGCGGCGGCGATCCTTGGCGGCGAGATGCCGAAGGACACTCGCGTACAGACGCTGATTCCGGACGCGAAGGCGGTCGCCAGGCAGTGGTATCAGCGGGAAGGTGTGATCCCCATCAATCACGTCTTCGTCGTCCGGGAGGAACTCTCCGCGGCGAGACCAGATGTCGTGCAGGACATTTTCCGGATGATTGCGGAGAGCCGCACTCTGGCGCCAGATTCAGCGAAGACCACGATTCCACCAATCGGTCTCGAGGAGAACCGCAAGGGCTTGGAGATGGCGATTGCGTGGTCGTACGAGCAGAAGGTCATTCCTCGTCGCCTTTCGGTCGACGAGTTGTTCGACGCGACCACGGCCGCGCTCAGGGTCTGAACGGACGCGCGCGCCGGGTGCGGCGTCAGCCCTTGCCGAGCAGCGCGACGGCTTCTCTGGCCAGCGACATGTCGGTCACCTGGTCGTATGGGAGCACTGTTTTCTGGACGCCGAGGGAGACGTTAAGCTCCTGCAGGTAGCGGATTCGTTCTTCGGAGAGCGCGAGGTCCAGGGCGAACGACGGGTGGCTCTGGAAGAACGTCCACTGCGCCAGCGCCGCATCCCCCTCATCCTTGCCGAGCGCGGTCGCCCGCGCTGTCCTGTAAGCGTCCCGGGATTCCGGACTCGAGATGAAACGATAGAGCGTGGCGTAGGCAGCGAGTGTCCGCACAATCACGTTCCGACGTTCGCGGATGGCTCGCACCGACGTGTAGGCGCCCTGGTTCGTGTATTCGGGAAGGCCTTCCCAGAAGCGCCCGTCCGAGAGCGCGTGCACGTTGTACTTGGCTTCCTGGTCCTGGTAGTCGAGCTCGGCGGGACCCGCATCGACGACTTTGGCGACGACGGCGCGAAAGACGTCGGCGCTGCTCCCCACATTGACGAATGTCACCTTGGCCGGATCGACGTGGTTCTTGCGTAAGAGCGCAACTGTGATCGAGTGCAGAAGCGCACCGAGCGAACCGGTGGCGACGCTCCGCCCCTCGAGATCCTTCAACGTCTTGATTTCGGGCCGACCCGAGAAAATGAGGTGCAGCAGCAGTACCTCGGAGCCCGCCACAATCTTCAGCTCGCCGCCGCGTTCGATCGCCGGCAGCACCTGACCGAACCCCGAGGCGGGGCAGATGTCGGCCTCGCCCCCGAGCAGCGCGCCGATGACTTTTGAGCCGTCGCCGACCGTGAGAAAGTTTGGCTGGAGGCCACGCGCCTCCAGGTAGCCCTTGTCCTTCATGAGCTGCTGGACAGTCGCGGCGAAGTTGCCGGCCGTTGTGACGATCGTCACCGGGTCGCGCGATGTGCTGCCGTCGCCGCCGCGCGGTTGACTCCGACAGACGCTGCTTAACAGCGTGGCG
The DNA here is from genome assembly GCA_963704575.1 of uncultured Acidobacteriota bacterium. Classification (GTDB taxonomy): domain Bacteria; phylum Acidobacteriota; class Vicinamibacteria; order Vicinamibacterales; family SCN-69-37; genus DATEGZ01. Next base: position 1,195,119 of record OY969918.1, read on the forward strand.
GCGCCGATCATCAACGCGCGCCGCCGCCCGATTGGCTCGAGGCTCATGGGTCCTCCGCTTGCTGGCGCGCTCAGTCCTGCAGCACAGGGTAAAGCTGTTGCGCCGTCTTGGCAAAGATCCACCGCCGGTCGGCATCCGACAACGCGCGCAGGACCTGCTCAGAGGCGGCCACGATCTCGCGCATCGTGCCGGGGCTCGCCGGATAGTTGGAGCCCCACGCAATGCGGTCCGCGCCGAACACGCTGACAAGCTTCGGGAACAGCGTGTCGGCAGTCGCTTTGCCCGTGAGTACGGTCTTGAGGGCCGACGGCGACAGCTTCAGGTAGCAGTTCTTGAATTCGGCAAGAGCGAAATAGTCCGCGGCGTCATTGTAAGGCGGGCCGTCCTGCACGGGCGGCCTGCCAAGGTGGTCGATAATCAGCCGGACGCGCGGGAAGCGGGTGAGCGTGCTCTTGATCTGCTCGAGTCCGGGCCCGGTGCCGTGCATGTTCGTGGCGACGGAGATGCCGAGTTCGCCTGCGCATTCCCAGGCCGGGAACGTCCGCGGGTCGTCGAGCGCGAGCCACGCTTCCTTGATCGTGCTGCCCCGCGCATAAATCCGCATGCCCGTCATGCCTTTGGCGTACAGCGCGCGCATTCGCTCCGCCGCGTCGGGCTCCGTGACGTTGACGGAGAAGACGCCGGTAAAGCGCTTGGGATGGGCGGCGACCGCATCCACCACGTAGTCGTTGTTGAACGCATAGGTCGTCGACGAATGCACGATGGCCGCTTTCTCGACTCCGGCGTCGTCCATTGCGGCAATCAGTTCTTCGATGGTCACCGAGCGCTCTTTCGACCACTCGGATCGCGTGCCGCCAATGGGTGTCACCGGGTAGCGCGCGGTATCGTGCGAGACGATGTGCGGGTGGATGTCGACGATCCTCGACGGCATTCGGGCGACCTCGATGGGGAAGTGGAACTCGGTGCTCAGGCGTTCAAGTTCACGAACAGTTCTTCGATCGGGAGCCGGTTGGGGATCAGTCCCTGCTGGAATGCGTACAGCGCCAGGGTGTCGATGGACCGCCGGTTGACCTCGAGCCCATACGGGAGCGGGTCGTTGCCGACGATCTCCATCTGCTTCAGATAACGCTGGTCATTCTTGCCGCTCGATTCGCCGCGTCGCAGCTGCTGAACGTAGCGGTCCTTGGACTCGTTGAACGCCTCGAACAGCGATTGCGCCAGCCCGGGGTTCGCCTCGAGGATCTCGTTCTTGACGACGAGGGTGCTGTGCATGGGATAGATCCCGGTGCGGTGAAACCACTCGGCGCTCAGGCCGTCGGGATCGGCGAACAGATCGTGATACGTGCTCGTTTCCTTGGTCTCTTTCGCCTGCCAGCCGGCTTTCGGCGGCCCTTCGCGTCCGATACCCGCGTTGGCGGCGAAGCCCGCCTGAATTTCGCCGGACGCCATCATGGAGGCGAGCGACTTGCCCTCTGGCACATGTGCGACGTTCGGCGGCAGCCGGAGCTGGGTGACGTGCTCCTCATCGTCGACCACCCAGGTCACCTTCGAGGCGTCGAGTCCGAACTCGTTGACGAGGATGCCGCGGGTCCAGACGCCGGTCGTGACCGAGTAGGCGCGCACGCCGACCTTCTTGCCTTCGAGATCCCGGGGCGACTGGATACCGGCGTCGGGACGGACGAGAAGGCCTGCATGGTGAAATCGGCGCTCGAAGAAGATCGGAAGCGCAGTGAACGGCGCGCCGTAGGCCTTCGCAATGATGTAGGTGGTCGGGGCCAGCTCGCAAACGTCGTAGGCGAGGTCGCGGACCATGCGCCGGAACGCGAGGATCTGGGGTTCAACTTCTACAAATGCGAGGGCGGCGCCCTGGACGGCGACGGCACCGCTCTTCAGCGCGGAGGTATTCCCGTGGGTGCGCAGGGCGGTGGTGAGTGTCAGGTTGCCGGATGACTTCAAGAGCGTGACCGCCTCGCGGCGCGCGGCAGAATGCGGCAATCGGCGCCGATGCGGTTGCACCATATCACAGAGCACAGATGTATACACAAGAAGATCCCCGAGGGTTTTCCTTGACTCCGCTGCAGCGACTGGCTATAACGCTGATGAATGTGGGTGCCGCCGCTTATGCATATCGCGCACGGCCCAGACACCTCCCGCCGAGCCTCGCATACCCGTGAGACCGCGCCCGTCCAGGCGCACCACGGTTGTGTCTAGAGCTTTCCGCATACGCCGAAACGAATTCAGGCTCACTGATGACACACGCGATGGCCGGTGACTCGGTGAAACTGACGGTCCGTCACGTCAGCAAGAGCTTTCGCATTCGCGGCCGGCACGACTCCCAGGATCGCATCCTGAATGTCCTCGGCGATGTCAGCTTTGACGTGCGGCAAGGCGAGGTCGTCTCTCTCATCGGGGAGAGCGGCTGCGGGAAGACCACCTTGCTGAAGATTATCCAGGGCCTGATTCCCCTCGACGGCGGCACGATTCTCGTCGACGACGTCCCGGTCACGAAGCCTGGTCGTGATCGCGGATTCGTGTTTCAGCACGCCAGCCTCTTGCCTTGGCGGAACGCCCAACAGAATGTCGAGTTCGGTCTGGAGCTTCAGTCGGTTCCACCCACGGAACGGACCGCACGTGCGCGCAAGTTGCTGGAACTCGTTGGTCTCGAAGGCGCCGCCGACCGGTACCCGCATCAACTCTCCGGCGGCATGCAGCAGCGCATAGGTCTGGCGCGCGCCCTCGCCATTGACCCGGCGATTCTGCTCATGGACGAGCCCTTCAGTGCGCTCGACGCCCAGACGCGTGAAATCCTGCAGGCTGAACTGCTCCGCATTCATGCTCAGACTGGCAAGACCACGCTATTTGTGACACACGACCTTGACGAGGCGGTCTATCTGAGCGATCGCGTGATCGTCATGGCCGCCAGGCCGGGTCGAGTGAAGCAGCAGATCGAGATTCCATTTTCTTACCCGAGACCGGAACTTCCGGAACTACGGGGCGATCTGGAATTTCAGAAGATCCGGGCGACCATCTGGTCGTTGATTCGCACGTCGCCAGCCGAAACGCCACCCGGCCAGGTCAGCCAATGACGCACGACGCTGGCAAAGAAGACGAAGCGATCCTCGAAGATCTCGCGGCACCACCACGAGCGAAGAACAACAGTTGGCTGGTACGTCTCGCTTCCATGGTGACCGTTCTCGGTGCCTGGGAAATCATCGGGCGCCGGTCGAGTTCATTGTTTCTGTCGCCTCCGACGATGGTAGCGAACGCCGCGGTCCAGATGATCATCTCCGGCGAGCTTCTGAATGCGCTCGCGAGCAGTTTGCGGACGGTCGTCGTCGGTTTTGCCATTGCCGCGGTCCTGGGGATCGCGCTCGGCCTCTTGATAGGGCGCTATCGCCTGATCGATGCGGCGACCGACTGGCTGATCAACGCGCTCTACGCGACGCCGCTCGTCGCCATGATCCCACTGGTGATTCTCTGGCTGGGGCTCGGTGATCTCGCGAAGCTGTTCGTCGTCATCATCCTGTCGGTCTTCCCCGTGCTGATCAACACGGCGGCCGGGGTGCGAAACGTCCCCCGCGCGCTGATTGACGTGAGCACGGCGTTTGCCGCCAACGAACGTCAGGTGTTCCTCAAGGTCATCCTGCCGTCGGCCGTGCCGTACATGATGACGGGACTCCGACTCGGAATAGGGCGGGCGATCATCGGAATGGTCGTCGCCGAGTTCTTTACCGCGATCACCGGCCTCGGCGCCTTGATTGTGAAGTACGGCAACCGGTATGACACGGCCTCGATGTTCGTGCCCATCCTGGTATTGATGTCGCTTGGCATTCTGCTGACTTCCCTCGTGCGGCGCGCCGAGGAGCACTTCGCACCGTGGCGGTCGGCCGACGACGAGTAAGGGGAGCTGTGCATGGCAGAGATTGGTCGACTGAATAACATCATCCGGGCGTGGGAACAGGGTCGTCCCGCCTTTGCCTCATTCGCCCATGCTGACGCGCAGTCAGCGATTGAGTTCAGCACCGCGCCGTACGACGGGGTCGTCTTCGAGATGGAGCACAGTCCCTTCGACGCACACGGATTGCAGGACGCACTGCAGTATCTGCTCAATCGGAAACAGATCTTCAGCGCGGGCTCGCTCGCGCCGGCAGTGACGCCACTGGTGCGCGTGCCGTCAAACGGAATCGAACGGAATCAATCTTTTGCGAAGCAGGCGCTCGACCGCGGCGTGTACGGTGTGATTTGGCCGCACATTGGCGACGCGGAACAGGCTTACAACGCGGTCGCCTCCTGCCGGTACGCACGGCCAGAGAGCGCCGATCGGTACGAGCCAGCCGGTGCGCGCGGCGATGGTCCAACCGCCGCGTGTCGCTATTGGGGGCTGACGCCGCAGGAGTACTACGCGAGAGCGGACGTGTGGCCGCTCAACCCGCAGGGCGAGATTCTCGTCGTCATGATGTGCGAAAGCGTCAAGGGGCTTGCGAACCTGGATGACATCCTCGGGCGGGTGCCGGGCATCGGCTGCGTCCTGATTGGCGAGGGAGATTTGAGTCAAGCACTCGGCTTTCCGCGGCAGTACGACCATCCTCAGGTCAAGTCCGCCATGGAACAGGTGGTGGCCACTTGTCGCAAGCACAACGTCCCGGTGGGGCACCCCCACGTCACGTCGAGCAACGTGGAGAGCGTGCTCGCAGCCGGATATCGCTTCATCATGTCCGCGCCAGTTCGGACCTACAGCGCCATCCAGAAGGCGAAAGACGTCCTCGGACTAGACCTCAGCTAGTTGCCTAACGAAGCCCGTCTGCTCCGGCTACAAGATCCGGCGACACCCCGGACGGCACCGGCAGGGGATCTTGGCCGCCCCCTCGGTGTTGTAGTCGTAGGTGAGCTCTTCGCCTTGATTGATTCGGCGCGAGGCGACGATCCAGATCGTGCGCCCGTCGATCTCGACGTAGCAGTTCGGGCGGCACGCGTGGTTGATGTAGCGCGCGATGTTGCCGCCGAACGCTGCGTCACGCGCCCAACGTGTATTGACGTTGAAGATCCAGATGCGCTGGCGGGGCAGGTACCGTTGCTCGCGCCGCCACGCCTCGGCCTGCGACACGAGCTGGCCCTTGTACTGGACGATAGGCGTTTCGCGCGCGATGGGCGTGGTTGCATAGACGCCCCACCCAGCGATAGGCGATCGTCGTCTCACGAGACTCGGCGGCGTGGGCACCGCTGACTATTCTGGTTCAGCTGGCGCGCGGTACACCACAGCATGGCGTGGATCCTGACCCGCATTGGCTGTCGCCGATTTCACAGTATTTTCAGGGTCCGCTCACGACTTCAGTGTGTACCCCTCCGTATTCTCGCTGTGAAAGATGGAGGGACCATGCCCCACAGATGTTTCAGCGCAATTGTGACGGCTTGCGCGTTCGGTGGATGGTTATCGTGCGGCGCGTCGGTCGTCGCGCACGACGCTCAGCCGAGCCTGAGCGTCGTGACGTTCGAAGGCACCGGCGCCACGCGGGAAGCGCGTAACGCGATGGCCGACGAGCTGGCGGTGCAGCTCGTGGACACCGGACACTTTCGCGTGCTCCACCGTGAGTGGCTGCCGCACGAAAGCGACGAGGTGCCCTCGCTCGATGTGCTGCGCGCAGCCGCGCGGTCGGTCAACGTCGACTACCTCGTCCTCGGAACGATCCGGCAGTCAACCAGGGTGCCGCCGCCGCAGTCGGGCGCGCTGACATCTCGAGGATTCGGCCCGGCGTTCGGCCGGCTGATCCTACTGCCGCTTGCGGCGCCACCTCACCGTCCTCCGCAGCAGACGACGGTCGTCGTCAGCGTTCGCGTCGTCGACGTGGTGACCGCGGATATTGTCCGCACCGCGACGGCACAGCGGGCCTATTTTTCTAACGCGGGGCCGCCCGTGCCGTTCCTGGTGCCCGTCGCCAGCCGTCCGGGGACGCTGGCGGCTGCGATCGCGACGATGGCCGCGCGGTCGAACGCGCCGTCGACGCGCCTCACCAAGGACTGGCGTAAGGCCGTTCAAGACGTGGCGTTGCAGCTCGACGCTCGGGGAGTACCGGCGTCGGGACGCCGCTGAATCATCTGGAGGCTCTATGACATGCAGAGGCGCTTGTCTGATCACGATCGTGATGACTCTCTTTGCGACGCCCGCGCGGGCGCAGGAGCCGATGCCCCCGACCGTGCACGACGCCGGCGCGCCGGCCGCCCGGCCGACGATGACGGTCGCCGATTTCGAGACCGACCGCACCGGCTGGATGCCGCCGCCGCGACTGGGCACGACACTCGCCGAGCTGCTGACCGATCGGCTCGTCGCGACCGGACAATATCGAATGATGGACCGGGAGTGGATCATCTCGGCGCAGGACGGCCGCGTGCCGTTCCCGCAGCTCATCGACCGGGCCGCCGGCGCGGGCGTCGACTATCTCGTCGCGGGATCGGTGACGCGTCTGTCGATCGAGAATCAGTCGTCTACGGGTGGCGGCGTCGTGCCGCTGCCGCTCATCGGCGCCCTCATTCACAAGCACAAGACTGAGTCGGTCATCGGCTTGACGATTCGCGTCATCGATGTGCGCACGGGCGAAGTCGTCGCGACCTCCACGGCGGAGAAGGGGGCCACGCAGAAGAACACGGCCGGCGGCGGTGTCATCGTCATCGGCCCGGTGCCGGTGTTTGGCGCCGCGGGATCGTCGTCAACCGGCTTTCACGATCGTTTGCTCGACATGGCCGTTCAGGAAGCCGTGACCGCGGCGGCCGACAAGATCGTCGCAGCTGCCTCGAAGCTGGTTCGTTCGTCTAAGTAAGGCTGTCACCCGATCGGCGCTCGAAGACGCGGTGCGGCGACGCGGGGCCGTACGGACCCCTCATTTCTCCTTTCCTTTCCCACTATCGGCACGCGATTACCTCACGGGCGGCCAAATTGCCGCCTGGAGGCTGGTGCGAGAGTTGCTCACACCAGGACATGGCCACTAACACGCCCGGGGCCCCTCCATCCCAGGCCGACCCCGCCGAGAAGTGCGCGCACCGAAGCTGCGCGTGTCTGCTCGCGCCGGATCGGCCGTTTGGGAGGTACTGCGGCGAACACTGCGAGGACGCCGGCGAAATGAGTGAGCTGCGCTGCGAATGCGGTCACGAGATGTGCAGTGGCAGCGAGACGCCGGCGGCCCGATAGGAGACGGAAATGATGACTCGAATGTTGACGAAAACGGTGGTGCCGTGCATCTGCGCGCTGCTTCTTCTCGGCGGCCGCCTTGGCGCGAACCCGAACGACGAGATCCGGCGGGTGCAGGAGTCGATGGATGTCCTCCACCAGCTCACGGCGACACCCGAAAAAGGCATCCCACGCAAGCTTCTGAGCGGAGCGAACGCCATCATCGTGATCCCCTCCATGGTGAAGGGCGGCTTCATCGTCGGCGCCAAACACGGGCGAGGCGTGCTGAGCACGAGGCTCGAAGACGGTAGTTTCTCCAATCCGGCATTCATCACCATGAGCGGCGGCAACATCGGCTGGCAGATCGGCGTCGAGTCGGTTGACTTGGTGTTCCTCGTAATGAACCACGAAGGCGTCGACAGCCTGCTATCCGACAAGTTCACGATCGGCGGCAACGTCTCAGTTGCGGCTGGTCCAGTCGGCCGCAACGCAGATGCCGCGACGGATGCGAAGTTGGGAAGCGGCATTCTGGCATATTCGCGGACGGCCGGCCTCTTCGCCGGCGCGACGTTCGAAGGCGCGGCACTGAGCGGGGACAAGGACGCGAACGAGTCGTTCTACGGTCACAAGCTCGGGATTCGAGACATCACCGAAGTGAAGCCGGCGGCGGCCGGCGTGCCGGAGATCGCCAAGACATGGCGATCGACGCTGCGCGGGCTGGCCGCGAACAACGATCGTCGGTAACTTCTTGCTCGATTCCGGCGCGGCAGCTAGCGCGTGAAAGAGGTTTGTCTCGCGCCGACCGGACGCCGTCCGGTCGGCCGAGCGTTCCTCAATCGATCTACCGACGCGGCTGCCGGATCGGCGCTTTAGCTTGACGATCGACGCTTCCAGCTGTAACGCCCTCGCTTGAGTTTTGCGGGGGCACTGTTACGAATACGACGAAGTAATTGCGAGGTGCTATCGGGCGAGGAGGGGGCCGTGCGCTGCACATCCCACGCACCCGGAGGCAGGTAGTGGAAGCGAATCAGGTAGACGTTATCGCCGCGGCCGTGTCTTGCCGTCTCGAGCAAGTCCGTCCTGCTGCTGAAACCGGACTCTCGCGCGAGATCGTCGGTGATATCCCTCAGATGAATCGGCGCAATCGAATCCACGACGACGTGCCCGTCGTCCATGGCGTAACGACCGCCAGGCTTGACGTGAGGCCGAGTCCAGATGCGAACGCTGCACTTGATCCGTCCGCGCCGAATTCCCTCGCGAAGACGTTTGGTGAACACCATGATGAACACCTGTCTGACGGTCGTGCGTCTTAGTTGCGGGCGTCACAGTAAGGGGAAGATCGACCACGAAAACGTCGTGCCACTGCACGTGTTCCCGACGAGGTCGCTCATCGTGAGTGACCCGCTGCCAACGCCGTCGAGTCCACTCGTCGCCGCCCCAAGCGCGCCAGCCACAAACGCGACTCCGTTCAACGGTGCCGATCCGTTGAAGGTCGCGCGAACATTCCAAGCGGGCCCTGGGAACAACTCGGGCATGTGGATGGCTGTCCCGGCGATCGTGCCGGCAATAGGCATCGAGCCGGCGATCACACTTTGGCTCGCCGCGTGAAAGTGAACCTGAATGTCGCCGGCCGAGGCGCCGGCCGCCGCGGCCACCCACTCGTTCGAAGCTATCGCGACGTCGACGCGGGTGTAAACGAGCGGGAGCACACCTTGACCGAGTTGCGCGCACGGCGACTGATACACGATCCGCAGCACCTGCGGACCGATCGCGACGATGTTGCTCGCGCCGTTTTCCGGCGCCGTCGGAGTGGACCCGCCGCAGCCGGTAAGCATGCACAGCGTCACGAGAGGCAGGAGACTTGTTCGCACTGAGTTGCCTCCTTGATCGTTCAGCGCAATCGCCCCGGTCTGTCAACGCGATTCGAATCGTCCAGACGTCGCGTTCCAGCGAAAGGCACACGCCGACGACGACGGCCGGTCCACGACGGTCATGTGTACATCGCGAGCGAACGCTTCGGGCGCGCTGTTCCTGAACACGAACGCGCCGCGGACCGCATCCGGCAACCCGGTGAGCGAGAGATCGGCGCATGCTCGCATGTCGGCATCCGTTCGTGCGGCCTGTTCAACCCGATCCCGCAGCTCGGCCGCCTCGCGCCAGGGCGCGAGGTGCAGTCGGGTCGCGACGGCGCCAAGGCCGACGATCGTGACGACGACCAGCCGCGCGGCCGAGACCCGGCCCGGACGCTCGTCGTGCACCAGCGCGGCGAGGGCAACGATCAGCGTGGCCCAGCCGACGCCGGCAAGATACAGATACCGGGTGCTCTCGAGATCAGGTGTTGACACCAGGACGGGCACGACGAGCGCGACGCTGATCAGAATCCAGAGGACGGCGGACACCACGACGCGAAGATCGCGCGTCGGTCCTGGCACGATGCTGAAGCGGCACGCCAGAGCGATCACGGCTGTCGCCGACACGAACGACAGCCAGGGCAAGCGTTGCACGACGTCTGCGTGGTACGGCACGGCGAGCCCGCCGAACGCCGCGAAGACCGCGCGCTGAAGCACGTACCGGCTGAGCGACAGACTGTCGACGTCGGTCGCGAGCAACCAGCGCGTGAGGCCGAAGACCGCAATCGCGCTGGCCAATACGGCGAGATCGATGGCCAGAGCGCGCGGCAGCGATCGCCGCCGCCATTGCGTCAGTACCGCCAGCGCGGGCACAACCGCCGCTGTTTCTTTGGAGAGGACGGCCGCGAGGCCGAGCGCGATGAACGCCGCGCGAGTCGCAAGCGACGCGTGCCGTTCGTACCGAGTCGCTATGAGCACGCAGCCGAGCACGAGCACCGCCGCGGTCACGTCGAACACGCCCGAACACCACGCCACGGCCTCCGGTGCGAGCGGAGCAGTCAGCAGCATCGCGCCCGCGAGCACCTGCCAACCTCGGTCGGGCGTCCACGCCGACGCGAGCCTCGCCGTGAGATGCGCGGCCGTTCCGTGCAACACGACATTGAGCAGGTGCAACAGGAACGGACCTGCGCCGAAATTCAAGAGCAGCGCCCACACTGCGAGCGGCAACGGTCGAAACAACACCGATCCGACGGGGGCCAGATTCCACGCCGCTGCCCGGCTCGCGAGACCGAAATCGTCGGAGAGCCAGCCGATCGACAGCGCGGGCGCATACAGAATCACCGCCCCGACGCAGAAGGCGGCCCATGACCACAACCCTCCGCCATCGTCCCGAGGATGGACGCTCGACGCCCCGCCTTCGGATACGCGGCGGATGACTCTGACGAGGAGCGCGGCCGCGACGAATAGGGCCGCGGCGCTTTCGACGTGGTAACGGTGGACGTCGCCGGCGCCGGCCACGTACATCGCCATCAGCACGACGACCCGCGCCGCGATCACGACGACTGCCGACGAGATCGTCGTGGGCCACCTGGACGTCATGGAGCGGCCGTAGCATCACGTATCGTCCGGGGGGCCGTCAAACGGCGGGCCGGGCTCCAGCGGCTGCTAAGAGGCAGCCATCAGTGGCTCGACTATTTGCTCGCGGCTCCGGCCGGGAGCCAGTCAACTTTGCCGGTGTCGAGAGAGTAGACCGCGCCGACGATGCGCAGTTTGCCGGTCGCGACGAGTTCAGACAGCACGGGCTTCGCAGCACGGAGCTGCTGTACGACGTACACGACGTTGTCTCGGATGGCGTTCTCGAGGCGATCGCCCGACTCGTGCGCAGATTGATTCACCGCAGGACCAAGCGCCGCGATCAAGGTCGGCAGCTTGCCCGGGAGCGCGCCGCCTTCGAGCGCCGCAGTGACGGCGCCGCAGTGCGAGTGTCCCATCACGACGACGAGCGGCACGTGCAGGTGCTCGGCGGCGTATTCGATGCTGGCCACCTCGTCATCTCCCGCGACGTTGCCCGCCACGCGAACATCGAAGATGTCTCCCAGTCCCTGATCGAAGATGATCTCGGGCGGCACTCGAGAGTCCGCGCACGTCAAGATCGCGCAATGAGGGCTCTGGTTCGACGCCAGCTCCTGCTGACGCGCCGCCGTCTGATGCGGCCGCTGGTACGTCTTGGCGACGTAGTGTGCGTTGCCGGCCTTGAGTTCGGCGAGCACGGCGTCGGCGGACGGCAACGAGTCCTGCGCGCCCAACACCACAATGCCCGCGACCGCGAACGCCGAGACGTCGATCCATCTCATGGCCGCCACCTTTCAGAATGCCGATTAGTATAGCCAAGCCGAGTAAATATGGTGCCTTCGCCCTCGGAGCGCCTATCATGGGCAGATCGCTCTTATCCCCAGCGCGGGTCGGCCGATGCCTTCCGGTGTCCTCAAATGAGGTCCGGCCGACGCGGAATAGTGCCTCGTTGTGACAAGGAGAAAGACAGATGACATCAAGACGCTTCGTCATGACAGCCGCGGCCGTGTTAGCTATGGCTGTAGGGCTCTACGCCCAGACCACAACGTCCACGCCGGCGGGGAAGGCCGCGGTCAAGACCGAGCAGCTCAAGGGCGAGGTCGTGTGGGTCGACCACGACCTCCTGGTGGCCAAGCTGCCAAATGACACCTACCGCGTCTTCAACATGAAGCCGGGCCAGCAGTTCAACATCGATGGCCAGACCAAGGTCATCGGCGAGCTCAAGATGGGCACGGTGCTCACCGCGACCGCCACGACGACGACGCAGCCTGTCATGGTGCGCACGACAACCGTGCTCGACGGCACGGTGGTGTGGGTCGCGGGCAACTACGTGGTGCTCGCGCTGCCGAGCGGCGAGGACAAGGGGTACACCGTGCCCGAGCCGTTCAGGTTCACCGTCGAGGGCAAGCCGGCGTCCGTTCATGACCTGAAGGCCGGCATGAAGGTGACCGCCACGAAGATCGTCGAGGATCCGCAGACAGTGATCTCGACGACGACCGTCATTACGGGGAAGGCCCCCAAATAGCATGAGCGTTGGCAGGCCTGCCGCCTCGCAATGGGGCGGGCCTGTCGCCTTCACGCGTCCTGCGAAAAGATCAGCGGCTCTAGCGCTCGGCGGCTGATCTCCCAGGGATAGAGCGCGTCCGACCGAATGGCGAGCATCGGCTCGCCCGTGCGGTGAATGATCGGACGACAGCGGAAGAGCTCGGTCGTGTCGGAGTCGCGCACACGACTGACCACGATCTCGGCCGCGAAGAGGACGAACACGACCGCGGTCTCGACGGCGAGCGCGGATTCCTCGCGCCGGATCACCGCCGCGCGCACAAGCGATTGCTGGTCGAATCGGTAGGTCGTCGCGCGCTGACCAAGGGCCTGCGCCGCCGCGGTGTCCTCCGCGGCGACCTGACACAACGTTTGAAACGCCTCTCGAACCGACCACTTTGCCCGCGCTTCGACCCACCGAAAGCTCTTCGGTACGATCTCCATTTCCGAAGGCTACGACGTTTCGCGACGGGCCGCTATCAGAGTTTCCAGCGCCTTGCGACGAAGCTGCTCCCAATCAATCCGGTGGCGAGAAGGAGCAGCGTGACCGGCTCGGGCACGGCCGTCGGAATCCGGGGCCGCCGCGACTGGGGTGTCCGCGCCCTTGTCGACGAGCACGTCGGCAACGGTGCAGACCGACGCGGCGCTGCCGTGTTCGTTGTTGAAGCCGCCACAGTCGACGAAGGAAAGCGGCTGCGGCGTCCGCGAACTGACGTCAGCCAGCGGAGCCTCGAGGGTCGCGGCGCGCGTCGGCCACCACGCGAGCGCACTTGTTGTCAGGTCAACGGTGCCGCCCGACAAGTCGCCGATTGCCTCTCCGGGAAACAATGCACTCGATGTTGCCGTGTCGCCGATGTCGATGGTGTCCGCCGACGCGAGCGCGGGGATGAGCACGAGGATGAAGGCGAGAACGATTGCAGCTGCTGTCGAAGGAATGTAAAGAGTGTCACGTCGCATTGGCTGTAGTCCTTTTGAGGGAACATCGCCAGGAACGCAAGTCTCTTGCCAGAAAGAGATCAAGAAGATCAGCAGATCCGTCCGTGATGGTGAGTGTAGGTGTTCCACACCTCGCGCGCATCTTGCTCGGAGTGACCACGCCCTCGCCCGATCGTTGCAGCGCATGGCTCAGTGAGACCTTGGTCCCACTCAGGAAAAGTGTTCGACGCACGGCGACATGTTCCATGAATGTTACAGGGGCGACATGCGCTCGTTACGGGCAACGCTCAAGCTCCGAAGCTGCTCGTGGCATGCAACTGCGGCGCGCGCGCTTCAATGGATGCTTGCGATTTCTAGGTCAGATAACGGACTACTAAGGAGGGCAAATGAAAAAGGTTCTCGCGCTCGGCGTGGTCGCCGGGGCGCTTGTTATCGCTACTGCTGGTGCGTCGGCGCGCACGAATCCGAACACGCTGACGCTCGCGGTGTTCGGCGATTCGCCGTACTTCGACCCGAGCTTCCAGACGCTGCCGGTCGCGCCGACCCCCGAGTTCACCGCGACGCCGGCGTTCATCAGGACGTTCAACGCGGACCAGAGTCTGGAGGAGGTCATTCATGTTGGCGACATCCATTCCGGCAGCGAGCCCTGCACGGCCGCGTACGACCAGGCGATCTTCAACTTCTGGAAGGCGTTCCAGAAACCGCTGATCTACACGCCCGGCGACAACGAATGGAGTGACTGCACCAAGGCGAAGGAGGAGCCCGGGAGCGACAACGACAACGTGTCCACGCACCCCGACCTGCCGCTCGACAACTTGATGCTGGTGCGGCAGATCTTCTTCGCGAACCCAGGCTCGACGCTCGGCCAGCACCCGATGCAGGTTATTTCGCAGAAGGACGCGTTCGACCCGGCATTCCCCAATGACGCGCAGTACGTCGAGAACGTGATGTGGGAACAGTCCAAGACTGTCTTCGTGACGCTCAATGTGCCTGGCGGCTCAAACAACGACATCGATCCGTGGTACGCCAAGACCCACCTGACGCCGTGGAACCCGCACCAGCAGACCGAGATGGACCAGCGTACCGCCGCCGACGTCCGCTGGCTGAACGCGGCCTTCGTGAAAGCGGAAATCGACAACGCGCACAGTGTCGTCATCGTCGGCCAGGCCGACATGTGGGACACGGCGGACGCTGCGTCGCACCAGACGAACTACGAGCCGATCATTGCCGCGATGGCATTCAATGCGGTGGTGTACGGGAAGCCGGTGCTGTATCTGAACGGCGACTCCCATGTCTATCGCTCGGACAATCCGCTTCAGCAGAGCTCGACCTGCTACACGGAGGCTGATCCGTGCACCAAAGACGCGTGGCTCCAGCATCCGTTCTACAACGCTCCGAACTTCCACCGGATTGTCGTACACGGCTCGACGTTCCCGTTGGAGTGGCTCAAGCTGAGCATCGACCCGCGCGCGGCGTGGGAGAATCGCCCGACGCCAACCTCCTTTGGTCCCTTCAGCTGGCAGCGCATGACCCAGACGCAGCTGACCCCCAAGTCCTAGCGACTCGGCGGGAGGCCGCCGGGCTTGCTCGACGGCCTCCCGCGCTCGCAACGACCTCCATTCCCGAAGGCCAGCACCTTTCGCGACCCGCTGCTGTGGGTCCGTGCTCTCGTCCGCTTGGTGTACCATTCGATCGGCTCCAGGGAACCATTGCCGGCTCGAGCGACCCCGGATACGAGGGTCGGCGGCGTCCTGTTGACCGCATGAGGACCGACCATCGTGATGCTCACTGGTCGGATGTGTAGGTTGCGTCTGAGGGAGGAACAAGAATGAGGCGAGTGGCTTTCGTTACCCTGGCCATCCTTGCCGTCGCTACGGCGGCTTGGGCCCAGGACATCCGTTACAACTTCGACAAGTCCGCGAACTTCGCGAAGTACAAGACCTTCAAGTGGGTGGAAAACAACAGCGGCGACAAGCTCGACGATCTGACGAAGAAGGATCTCCAGAGCGCCATCGAGGCCGAGCTCGCCAAGAAGGGTCTGCAGAAATCCACCACGGATGCGGCAGACCTCTACATCGCCTACGTGGCCTCGGTCACCACCGAGAAGCAGGTCAATTCCTTCGATTCGGGTTACCGATCCGGCCCGGGATGGTACGGTCCTTACGGTTACGGCGGATGGGGCGGCGGGTCGAGCACGACGACGACCTACACCATCTACAACGGCACCGTAGCAGTGGACATGTACGACTCGGCGACGAAGCAGCTCGTGTGGCGCGGCGCGGCGGCCAAGGAGCTCGACCCGAAGGCCAAGCCCGACAAGCGCACCAAGAACATGCAGAAGGCGACGGAAAAGCTCTTCAAGAACTACCCGCCTCCTCCGGCGAAGGACAAGAAGTAAGCGCTCGACAGCTAGCCGCGACCGGCGCCGCCTTACGGTGCCGGTCGCACTTCACGCCGGCGCGCACCTCTCCGCGCGCCCCATCCCCGATAGAATGCTCCCCGAATGATTGGCAAGCGTGTGTCTCACTACAACGTTGTCCGGGCCCTCGGGTCGGGCGGCATGGGCGTCGTCTACGAGGCGGAGGACACGCGGTTGGGCCGGCGGGTGGCGCTGAAGTTCCTGCCTCCCGACCTTGGGCGCGATCCGCAGACGCTGGAGCGGTTTCAGCGCGAGGCGCGCGCTGCGTCGGCGCTCAATCATCCGAGCATCTGCACGGTCTATGCGATCGAGCAGCACGAGGGCGAACACTTCATCGTCATGGAGCTGCTCGAAGGGGAATCGCTCGCGCAGGCGCTGTCGCGCCAGCGATTCGAGACGGTGCCACTCATCGACGCGGCGATTCAGATCGCGGACGCGCTGGAATCCGCGCACGCCAAAGGCATCGTCCACCGCGATATCAAGCCCGCGAACATCTTCATCAACGCGCGTGGGCAGGTGAAGATCCTGGATTTCGGCCTGGCCAAGATGGACGCGGATCGCGTCAAGGCCGGCGTCGACGCGCTGCCCGCCGACGAGACGTTTGCGCAGGGCCACCTGACGACGCCGGGAACGGCGATGGGCACGGTGGCGTACATGTCGCCCGAGCAGGCGCGGGGACACCTCACGGACGCTCGGACCGATCTGTTTTCACTGGGCACGGTGCTGTATCAAATGGCGACCGGCGCGCTGCCGTTCCAGGGAAGCACATCGGCGGTGGTCTTCGACGCCATTCTCAATCGCGAGCCGGTGCCTGTGACACAGGTGCTGACCTCGGTGCCGCCGGAATTTGGACGGTTGCTGGACAAGGCGCTCGAGAAGGACCGGAACCTCCGGTATCAGACGGCGACGGAACTCAAGACGGATCTGATTCGGCTGAAGCGCGACATGGATTCCGGCCGCAAGCGGGCGGTCGAGGCAACCGAGTCCCGAAGCGGCGCGGCCAAGGCGGCCGACGCGTCGATCGCAGTGCTCTATTTCGAGAATCTGAGCGGCGTGAAGGAAGACGAGTACTTCCGCGACGGCATCACCGAAGACATCATCACCGAGCTCTCGAAGATCAAAGGTCTCAAGATTTTTCCGCGGCCGACAGTGCTCGCGTATCGCGACAAGTCGGTGACCCCTCAGCAAGTGGGGCGCGAACTGAACGCGGCGTACGTGCTGGGCGGCAGTCTCCGTCGCGCCGGCAATCGACTCCGCATCAACACACAGCTGATGGATGCGCGCACGGATTTTCCGTTGTGGTCCGAGCGCTACGACCGCGAGCTGCAGGACATTTTCGAGGTGCAGGACGAGATCGCGCGCAAGATCGCCGCGGCACTCCGCATCACGCTGTCCCCGCAGGAGCAGCAGGCGATTTCGGCCAAGCCCACGGAGAACCTGCAGGCGTACGACCTGTACCTGCGCGGCAAGAGTCACGTCCGGCGCGTGACGCGGCAGGATCTGGAGTTCGGCCTTCAAATGTTCGAGGGGGCAGTGGCGCTCGATCCGGAGTTCGCATTGCCGTACGCCGGCATCGCGAACGTCTGCGCGCAGTATCACTACCACTACCAGCGCGACGCGTCGTGGATGGACCGCGCGGTGCGGGCAGCCGAGCGCGCCGCTGCGCTGCGTCCAGACGAGCCCGAGGTGCTGGTGGCGCAAGCCTGGATCGCGTATGCGCGCAGCCAGTACGTCGAAGCGATCGCCGCGGCGCGACGCGCGATCGAGCGCAAGAGCGACTCCGAAGGTGCGTATTACGTGCTGGGCCGCGCGCTGTTCGCGGCGGGCCGCTATCAGGAAGTCGTGGACATGGTGGATGCGGCGCTGCTGGCCAGCGGCGACGACTACAACGTATACGTGCCGCTCAACAACGCGCTCGGCGCGCTCGGCAAGGACGACGCGCTGCGAAACGTCCGACAGCGCCGAATCCAGGCGCTCGAGACGCACCTGAAACTCGTGCCCGACGACGCCCGCGGCCGCGTGCACCTGGCGATCGATTACGTCCAGGCCAAGCGTGTGGATGACGCGGCACGCGAGGTGCAGTTCGCGATTGCGCTGCGGCCCAACGACGCGAATGTCCAATACAACGTCGCGTGCGTGTACTGTGCGATGAACAAGCCGGACGAGGCGGTCGGCGCGTTGAAGCGCGCCTGGGACAACGGGCTCAAGGACGGGGACTGGGCGCGGCGCGATCCGGACCTGACCATTCTGCGCGGCCATCCAGAGTTCGAGCGCCTGTATCCCGAAACGCGGGAGTAGGTTCCGGCGGAGCGCGACGGCCGGCGCTTAAGGTCAGCGGCACTCGGTTTCCTCCAAGGCTTGACTAACTCGGAAGACTCGGCCGCCACGCCGCCGAATGTCCGAGGCGCGCCACCAGATATAGGGCCGCCCCTGCTCCACAGCTGAGGTAAATAGGCCGCAAGCTGGGCTCTAGACCCGGGACTAAACCAGTGCTACCTTCTCGCATCCTGTTCTAGCGCTGGTTCGCTCCGTTCGGCATCGAGTCGGAGGGCCCGGAAATGTCGCGAAACACCACGTTCGTCGCGAAGACGTACGCCTGTCGGCGGCCGTCTTTCCTCGCATTCGCACTTGTCCTCGTCGTTGGGTCGGCGGGCGTCGGCGCCACCAGCGTCCGCGTTCGACAGGCCAAGAACCAGGACCAGGAATACCTCGCCGACCTCCAGAAAGCCGACGAGGCGCTGAAGGCCGGAAAGGTCCGCGACGCGGTCGATGCCTACAAGAAAGCTAACTCGGTCCATGGTCAGGCCTCGGTGCAGGCATACTTCGGGCTCAGCCGCGCATATTTCGCGATGCGCGAGTTTCAGACTGCCGTTGACAGCTGCACGCAGGGACTCAAATACACAGGCGACGACAAGCGGTTCGAGGCACAGCTGCGTTATATGCGCGGCCTGTCCGAAATGGCGCTCGGCACGCAGAAGAGCACAGATGGCGAACTGAAGAACGCCGAGGGCGATTTCCGCGCCGTCGTCGCGCTCACCGACACGATTGCCATCGCCAACTACAACCTCGGGGTCGTGCTACTGAAGGAGAATCAGGACGCCGAGGGCACCCGCGCACTCCAGACCTACGTCGACCGGGGCTTGCACACGCCCGAGCGGGACGAGGCGCTGAAGTTGATCGCCGACCCGAAGCGCGCGCGACTGACGGTGGCGCCGAACTTCACCGTGCCGACTCTACAGGGAGAGCGGGTCTCACTCGAGAGCCTGCGCGGCAGAGTCGTTCTGCTCGACTTCTGGGGCACCTGGTGTGGCCCCTGCCGCGATTTCACACCCACCATGGTCGAGGTGAATCATCGGCTGGCCGCCGACCCGTTCACGACCATTGGCGTCGCCGTCGGCGAAAAAGGGGACAAAGCGTGGAAGGAATATATCGCCGACAAGAAAATGACGTGGCCGCAGTATCTCGACAGCAGCAGCCAGATAGCGAAACTGTTCGACGTCCACGAGTTTCCGACCTACATTCTGATCGACCACGAAGGGATTCTTCGGGAGCGGAAGATCGGGTACGGTCCGGACAACGCCACCTGGTTGACCTTCCAGCTGCAGAAGTGGGTGGGCGCGGCAAAGGCCGCTGCTGGATCGCCTCTACCGGCGATGCTGGCCGCGCCAGCGATCCGCTAGGCGCGTTTAGAGCGTCAAGATCTTCCACGCGTTAGCCACGAACCTGACCCGCATCCTGGCGGGTTCGCGCTTGGTGCCAAGCGTCGCGAACACGTCCAGAAATTTGTAGTGCGCCAGCGGCTTGAGAGTGAGCACCATCAGGCGCAGCAGCCGCTCCGCAGTCGGCGCCATCGTGACGGATCCTGCTTCCCAGCGGCTGGCGGATTCCGGCGCGACGCCCATGCGACTCGCGAAGTCGACCTGCGACCAACCCAGGAACTTCCGCATGAACCGGATCTCGTTCGGCATCAGCCGGGCGCGCTTGACGACCAGCGCGTGTGTAATGGCTTTGTGCAGGTCGTCTAGCTTCGGGAGCACGCATTCCCGATGGCCGTTCGCGCAGATCTTGACGTCAATGCCCCGAAGCGCCACGTCTGGCAGGCCGCCGAAGTCGTACGCCACCGTCTGGTTGCGCCGAATTTTCACGATGGCCTCGCAATCGAGGCAGGGGAGTGTCACGGCCGCAGCGCTCATAACTCGCGCGTGGGTTGGCATGGCCATGAGGATACGTCAAGACTTGATGTGATGTCGCCTGTCGCGAAATCGTGCGGAATTACGGGACGGAAATGCGGTCGCAGGTCGCGCGGAAGCAGTGGATGCCTGCGGAAGATGACAACCGTTTGCTACGATGCCCGACATGATGGCGGATCTGATCGCGATCACCGTCCCGTGCGAGCACTGCCACGGCATGGTGACGCTTCACGTGACAGACTGGCGGAACGCGGCGGCCGGACAGCCGAGCCAGAGCCCGGCCGTATGGACGTGCCCATCGTGCCAACGGGAGAGTCAGGGCCGGCTGCCGGGCCGGCTCGAGCTGGTCGTCCCCGCCGACGAGGTCGGGTGAGCCGCGCGACGCGCCGGGACGGACGTCAGCGTCCGAGGTGAATGTCGAGCGCGTACCGGTATTTCACGACGACGCCCGCCTTGGTGGCCGCCGGCCGGTACTGCCACTGGAGCGCCGCCTTGACGAGCAGCGGGTCGTAAGCCGCGTTGACGCTGCGCGTCATCTTGGCGGACGAGACCTTGCCCGTTTCGTCGATCGTGACCTCGAGCGTGCCGCGGAAATCACGCACTTTGTCCACTGGATTGGTGGGATTCCACGCCGGCATCATCTGCGCCAGTGCCGTCGGCTTGACGACGTCGGGGTCCGAGGCCGTGTAGACACGTGCTGGATCGGCCGCCGATGTCGCTGACGAGCCGGATGCCGCGCGGGCATCGGCAGGCGAGGCGGCCGGCGAGTCACTCGGCGTGGCCGTCGCGGTCGGCGCCGGACCTGGTGCCGGCGCCGGCTGCGGCGGGACATCCGCCGCTTTGCTCAAGTCGCGAAACCCTGCCGCCAGCGTGCGGAGATCGGCCAGACCGGCGTCCGATTCGGGCCCCATCTCATCGATGAGCGCAATCACCTCGTCGAACTCCTGGTTCGCCGCCGGCATGTCTTTTTTCGCGAACGCATCCTTCCCCTTGTTGTACGCGTCGCGCACGACGTCGGGTAGAAGCGGGCGGCGCACGTTCTCATAGAACTGCCGCACGCGCGGCGAGACCTGCGAATCGGACGGGCGATAGAGCGGATCCATCTTGACGATCGACGTGATCGCACGTGTCGCTTCGTCGCTGCGGCCGAGCGCGACCAGGCAGAACACCTGATAGGCCGCGACCTCGGTCGAGTCTCCCGCGGGCGAGCTGTGGAGCTTGTCGAGCACCTGCAGCGCCTCTTCGTAAGAGGCCGACGCGTAGAAGTCCTTGGCGCGCGTCAGCGAATCCTGGCCAATCACCGTCGCCGCGGCCACGCTCAGGAGCGTGGTCAGGACGATCGCCCATCGGTGGTGTGCTCGGAGACTCATCGTCGGATACCTCGTCGATTACTTCTGGAGCACCGCGCTCACGCGGGTCAGGCCTTCGACCTTCACCGTCACGGTCTGCTTCTGCTCGCCCAGCTGCGGATGACGGAACACGATCTCGTGCTGGCCGATCTTCAGCGACAGGTTCGCGATGGGCGTCTGACCGGCGGGCGTCCCGTCAATCACGACGTCGGCCCACGGCACGGCGTTGATGCTGATCCGGCCGTCGGGGACCGCGATGTTGATAGTGCTCATCTGGCCCGCCTTGACCGTGACGCTCTGCCGATACCGGAACCCGAGCGCGTCGTTCACCAGCTCGAGCAGGTGCGGCCCCTCATTGATGGCGATGGGCCCGCCGTTCGATCCGAGAAGCGCGTTCGACTCGAATACCTGGAGTTCTATCGGGGAGGCGACCTTCACGCCGCCGAACCGCGATCCAGCCGGCGCCGGACGATCGGCGGTTGCATCCGTCTTCGGCGTCGCCGGGGCGGGCGCCGGACCGTCTGCCGCTTTGGCGGTCGTCGGCGCGGGCGCCGCTGCGTCCGGGGTCGCCGGCGGTGGAATTGTGATGACGGCTGGGAGCGACGTCGCCAGGACTTCGGCGCGCGGCGGCGCCGGCGCGATGACCACGGACGCAGGACGCGTGAATAAGCCCGCGATCACCAGGCCTTCGCCGACGACAAGCAGCGCCAGAGCGGCAGCCGTCCACTTGACGACCCTGAACGCGCGGCCGGAATGCCACTGCGTCGGAACAGCTGGGGGGACGTTGGGCATGGCGGTGTCCTCCACGGCCGCCGGCGGCGTCGGCGTCCGCTTGGGGTCCGCTGACATCTTGGCGTCCGCTGACATGAAGTGTGTGACCTGGGACGGTACCGGAGGCGCCGGAACGGGCCGGGCAGGCGCCACGACCGGCGCGGCCACGGGTGCCTCGGGAATCGCGCTGAACGCCTCCATGGCGTCCTGCGCGGATGCAAACGGTCTAGCGCCCGTCTGCAATGCGCGCTCGAGCCACGGCCGAAGACGAGCGGCTCCGGCGGCGTCCGTCCGGGTGAACTCGTCGAGCAGGGGCATGATGTTCGCCGGATACTCCGCGGCGTCGAGCCGTCGTCCCAACAACAGCGAGAGCGAAACGAACGCGAGCTGCATCACGTCGAGCCGCGGCGTGAACTTGATCGGCCCCGCATCGTTTGGCGCCGCCAGGCCCAGTTCGGCGCGCACCCGTGCGGCCGGGAACTTGAGTTCGTCGAGCGCGGCTCCAAGAACATGCTCGACCAGGACGAGGCGGCCCTCGCGCGTGACGATGACGCGCTCAGGAGTGATGGCGCCGTGCGCGATGCCTGGAGCACACTGCTGCAGGGCCACGAGCGCCGGGCCGAGCTGCCGCAGCAACTCGAACGCAAACGTGGCCCCTCGCGCGTCTTTCAAGATTTCTGACAGCCGTCGTCCGGCCGTGTGAATCGACACCAGCGCCAGGCCGTCTCCGTCGCCCATCCACTCGACGCCGCGCACCGGCGCGACCGACGGGTGGCGGAACCGCCCGAAGTCGTCGACACGCTTGCGCAGTGCGGCCTCGAATCCCGGCGCCGTGCTGAATTCGATCTTGAATTTCAATAACTCGAGCGACGACGCCGTGCCGTTGTCGAAGGTCAGCAGGCGGTCGCCGAGATGATTGGACACACCCGGTGTGTACAGGCGCGGCCGGTGCAGCGCGTCGGGGGTCGCGGACGGATCGGGCAAGGCGTTGGGTGATGAGCTCATACGGCGCGTGTCATCAGTCAATACGTGACGTGACCGATCCCCAAAGTGCAAGAAGCAGTCCAGCTTTGACGGATCGCGCAGGGAGTGATCGCTGTGAGGATTTCCGCCATTCCCAGCCAGAATCCGTAAGTTTTCGAGCGCGACATACAGAACTGTCGCAAGGACCGCGCGGCGGGTATCCTTAAGGCACCATGCCTCTTTACGACTTCCGCTGCCGGGCGTGCGGCAACGAGTTCGAAGCGCTGGTTCGTCCGGGCCACCCACCCGCGTGTCCCGCGTGCCAGAGCGCCGACCTCGAACGACAGCTCTCGACGTTTGCGATGACGTCACGCGAGCAGACGCAGGCGCGCGCCGACGTGAAACTGAAAAAAGAAGCGCACATCGGGCGGCGCGACACCGCGGCCATGGACCGCGAGATTCTCGAACATCGCCGCGAGGATCATTAGCCGCGGGTCGTCTGGTAGACTCGCGGCCGCATGAGTGAACACGCCGCCTCAGACCATCGTCATGCCGTCTTCGCCGGGTTTCTCGGCTGGACGCTCGACGCCTTCGATTTCTTCCTCGTTGTTTTCGCCCTGACGGACATCGGCAAAGACCTCGGCGCGTCGAGTGCCGACATGGCCTTTGCGCAAGGCATGACGCTGCTCATGCGGCCCGTCGGCGCGTTCATCTTCGGCCTGATGGCGGATCGCTACGGCCGTCGCCTGCCGCTCATGATCGACCTGGTGTTCTTCTCGATCATCGAGGTGCTGTCTGGCCTGGCCACGAACTACCAGACGTTCCTGCTGCTGCGGATCCTCTTCGGGATCGGCATGGGCGGGGAGTGGGGCGTCGGCGCGTCGCTCGCGATGGAGAAGGCGCCGCGCGACAAGCGCGGCATGATGTCCGGCTTCCTGCAGCAGGGCTACGCGTCGGGCAACCTGCTCGCCGCGATCTGCTACCTCTTCGTGTTCCCGCACTGGGGCTGGCGCCCGATGTTCTTCATCGGCGGGCTGCCGGCGCTGCTCGCGATTTACGTCCGACTCGGGATCAAGGAATCCGAGGTCTGGGAGAAGTCGAAGGCCGACAACTGGTCGCACCTCGGGCGCGCCATTGTCACGCACTGGAAGACGTTTCTCGCGATCATGGTGCTCATCACCGCGATGAGCTTCGTCTCGCACGGCACGCAGGACATGTATCCGACGTTCCTCAAGAGCTATCGCGGCTTCACGCCGCAGGGCGCGTCCTACGTCGGCATGGTCTACAGCATCGGGGCGATCTTCGGGGGCGTGCTGATCGGCAGGTATTCGGATCGCGTCGGCCGTCGCAAAGCCATGATCACGGCGCTGCTCCTCGGCGTCCTGTTCATTCCGCTGTGGGCGTACGCGCCGCAGACCCTGCCGCTCCTCATCGGCGCGTTCATGTTGCAGTTCATGGCGCAGGGGGCGTGGGGCGTCATCCCCGCGCACATCAACGAGCTGTCGCCCGACACGGTACGGGGGTTCTTACCGGGCTTTGCCTATCAATGCGGCATCGCGATTGGCGGGTGGATCAGCGTCGTTCAGGATGCGCTGAAAAACAGCATCACGTACGCCAACGCGATGGCGATCACCGCGACCCTCGCATTTCTCCTGGCCGCGGTCATCGTCAGCCTCGGCAGCGAGCAGCATTCGGTGGAGTTTGGCGTGAAACCGCCGAAGTAAGTCATAATCGAAAGGCCAGCGCGGGAGCATTCAGATGAGGTTCGCCGGCCGTGTGAGTTGGACGTTTGCCACGGCTTGCGTGCTTGCCGGCCTGCCGCTGCTCGCAAGCACGCGACAAACGCCTCCGCCGCAGACGCCACCCCCGGCGTCGCCGCCGCAGCAACAGCCGCAGCCGGTCTTCCGAGGCGGCGTCAACCTCATCACCGTCGACGCGTATCCGCAACGAAACGGCAAGATCGTTCCCGATCTCAAAGCGTCCGATTTCGACGTCTACGAAGACGGGAAGCTCCAGAAAGTCGAGACGTTCAACTTCGTCAAGATCGAGCCGAGCCCGATCGCGGCCGAGCGCAAGGATCCCAACACCGTCAGGGAATCGAACGCGCTGGCGGCCGATCCGGCCAACCGGGTGTTCGTGATCTTCCTCGACCTGTACCACGTGACCGTCGCGGGCTCGCACGACATCCGCAAGCCGCTCTCGGACGTGCTGTCGCAGCTCATGGCGCCGACTGACTTGTTCGGCATCATGACGCCGCTCATGCGGCCGCGCGACCTGGCTCTCGGCCGAGTCTCGTTCGGGATCGAGGAGCAACTGCTCAAGAACTGGCCGTGGGGAATTCGCGATTCGATCATCCGGGGGCCGGAAGACAGTTTGCTCGAGCAATGCTTCACGAGCGATCCCGACACCGGCCGGCCGTGGATTGTCAATGACGGCGCGGCGCAGCGCCAGTTGTCCGACATCATGATTGCCCGCCGGCGCGAAGACGCGACGATGACGAGCGTCGAAGACATGATGACGTATCTCGGCGCGCTGCGAGAGGGCCGCAAGTCGATCCTGCTGATCTCGACCGGCTGGATTCTCTATCAGCGGGACGACGCGATTCTCGGTCAGATTACGACGCGGCGCGTCGCGGGCCTGCCGGCGTTTCAGCCGTGCATGCAGGCGGCGCAGACGCTCCTCAATATCGACGGCCAGCAGCACATGCGCTCGATCATCGACCGCGCGAACCGCACGAACGTGACGTTCTATCCCGTCAGCCCGACGGGACTTGAGACGTTCGATACGCCCATCAACGAATCGCTCGGCGCCAGGTACTGGCACGAACGGATCGGTCCTCAAGGACGAACTCGATCGCACACGTGCGCGGTCGTCGGCCGACCGCACGCTCGCGGAGAACACGGACGGCATCGCGGTCGTCGACACGAACGACCTCCGCGGCGGCCTCCAGCACGTGATGGACGACATGTCGGCGTACTACCTGCTCGGCTACTACTCGACGAACACGAAGACGGACGGGCGGTACCGGAAGATCGAAGTGAAAGTGAAGACGCCCGGCGTGCAGGTCAAGGCGCGACGCGGATATGTCGCGATTAACGCCGAAACGGCGGCCGCAGCGGCCTCGGCGGCAGCGAAGCCTTCGACCGCGCCATCGGCGGTCGATACCGCGCTCGGATCCCTCACGCGGCTCGACAAGGAGCCGTCCATCCTCAGCACCGGCATCGCCTCAGCCACCGACCTGACCGTCGTCGTCGAGATCCCCGCGAGTCAGCAGGGGCGCGCGGTCTGGTCCAATGGCGGGGACGTGCAGGCCACGGCGACGGACGCGGCGGGCAAGATCGTCGGCACGGCGAAGGGCCGCGTGGACGCGGTGACGCCGAGTATCGCGCTCAAGATTCCGCTCGGGTTTGGCGCCGGACCGTGGAAGGTGCTCGTCCGCGCGGACGGCACGAACGACTCATTCGACGACCGGCTGGAGATCAAACCGACGGAGAGCGTACTGCTGGGCGATCCAGTCGTGTTCCGTGGGACGCCGTCGGCGCAATCGGCGCTCAGACCGGTGGCGGACCTGGAGTTCCGTCGCACCGAACGGATCCACGTCGAGTTCCCGGAGCTGTCACCGCTCGATCAACGGAGCGCCCGGCTGCTCGATCGGCGCGGTCAGCCGTTGCCGATTGACGCGACCGTGACCGAGCGACCCGCGCAGGGCGGCGCTCCCGGATCGGTGCTCGTCGCTGACGTCAACCTCGGCCCGCTTGCCCCGGCCGACTATGTGCTCGAAGTCACGGCCGGACACGGTACGGATACCGAGCGACGACTGATCGCGATTCGCGTGATTCGTTAGCGCCGCCCTCCTGCGACGCGCCGTTACTTCGTCACGCCCGGGACGCGCACGACATCGCCCTGCGCGGCGGTTACGGCGCGACCGCCGTTGAGGGCCTCCCAGGCACTCTGCACGCCGTGCTGATCGCCGGTCTCCCAGACCTCACTCAACGCGTAAGTCCCGTCCTTGAGTTTCCTGAACACGAGTTCGTTGGGCACGCCATGTTCGAGCGCCGCCATGGAGGGCATGAGCTGGTCGACCTCCATCAGCAGCAGGCTCCCGTGCGTGCCCGACAGAGTAATCAGCGCGGGCGCGTCGGAGATCGGCGCGATCGTGTACTCCCCGGCTGGCAGGAGTGTGCCGGCCGCGACGAACGGAAACGGCGCCGTGAACATCAGCCGATCGCTGACCTGCGCGCTCGCGACGCTGCTCGTGAGGAGTATGAATGACGCGAGAATGAATGAGACTCGAATGAAGGACTTCATGATGCAGTTCACCTTTCCTGGCGGCTGCCACCTCCGGAGGGCAGCGCCAGTGATGGAGACTGCAAGCCTGATGCCGCGTCGAGCGGCCGCGACCGCGGGGACGGTCGGCAATCTGTCGATTTCTTCTCGCCGTCCGTGCCTCATCGAGCGGACGGTCCGCGCGGCCTTCATCATCCCTTAACGCGCCGTTCGCGGCAGTGCAGCCGCGGACGCGCTGCGACTCGGCCTGCGATACGCCCTCCGAGTGTGGCGGCGCCAGCGTCACAACGCACCCGCCCAG
This sequence comes from uncultured Acidobacteriota bacterium, assembly GCA_963704575.1. Taxonomy (GTDB): domain Bacteria; phylum Acidobacteriota; class Vicinamibacteria; order Vicinamibacterales; family SCN-69-37; genus DATEGZ01. Next base: position 1,222,458 of record OY969918.1, read on the forward strand.
CGAAGCACGCGCAGCGCCCGAAGGGTGTTCCAGCGGCTCGGCTCGTCCGCGCGGTTTTCCATCTCGAAGTGCGCCGGGCCCGGATGCGGATTCTCGAGCGGCCATCGCCCAGCCGCGTCACGCTTCTTTGCCACCAAATCGGCCGCCTCGGCGATGCGCCCGTCCGGCGCAACGCCTGCTCTTCGCAGATAGTCGAGCCCCCACAAGATGTCGTAGTGCCAGCGCGTGGGAAACGAACACAGCGTCCACGCGGCGGGCCTCCGGAGTTTGCGATCGACGTGGATAACCTCTCCGGTCGATCGCGATCTGAACAGGCGGCGCTCGAGGAGATAGTCCTGACCGCGAAGGCGAGCGTTCGTGACGTCACGCGTTCCACCCTTCGCCTGTTCGTACTCCAGCAATCCTTCGAGCACGCAGATGGTCGTGTGGAATGACGACCGCTGACTGCGCGGGGCCTCGCAGTTCCAGCCGCCGTCGCTGAGCTGCTCCTGAAGCAGCTGCCTGGCAAGACGACCGCTGGCTTCGCCGAAATACGCGCCGGTAGCCAGGACTCGTCCGTTGATACAGGGTTCGACCTCGCCTTCGAAGAACGGCGAATTGCCGAACTCCTGACCCCAGGTGCAGCGCTCGCGCACGAGGCGGATGGCTCGTCGCACCCGATCGCTCGCCGGATCCACGCCAAGATCTCGCAACAATTGGAGTGTGTCCTGGGTGGAGATCCAGGCGTGCGGCACGAACGCCGCGCCGCCCCAGTGACCGTCCGATCCTTGAAGGTCGAGCAAGCGGGCGCCCCACCCCTCGACAGCGACACGCGAGCGCTCGCGCGTCACGGTCGCGGCCGACTCGGCGGTCAGGTCGCGCGTGACCTGCCACCGAATGGACGGATCCGAATCGAGCAGCCAGTCGATGACACTCACCCTCGGCACCTTCGATGCTGAAGTCGAACCGGTCGCATTCTTTTCAGCGAATCATCGCGTCTGCCGGCGGCGCCGCTGCGGGACCGACGAGCGCGTATGTCGGTACGGGCGCGGGGAAGCCCGCCGCGCCGAACGCTTCGCGAATCATCCGATTCGTGTCGAAATACACCTGCCAGTAGTGCTCGTTCTTGCAGTACGGCCTCACGCAGAGTACCGGCCCGGCCGCTGAGAACTGCAGCACGTCGACGTCGGGCGCAGGTGTCGGCAGCACGTTCGCGAGGGTAGCCAACCGGCCCTTCAGGATTCGGATGGCCTCGTGATGATCGACCGCGCCGTTGATCGTCGCGGTCAGGTCCACACGCCTGTACTGGTTCGCGGAGAAGTTCTGGATCGTGTCAGAGAAAATCTTGTTGTTGCCGACGATCGTCAGGACGTTGTCGGGCGTGTTGATCGTCGTCCCAAACAGGCTGATCGTATCGACGGTACCGGTCACGCCTCCGGCGGTGACGAAGTCACCAACTTTGAACGGCCGCAAGAACACGAGAAACGTCCCGGCCGCGAAATTCGCCAGGAGTCCGCTCCACGCGACGCCGATGGCCACGCCTCCGGCCGCCAGCAGCGCCGCGAAGCTCGTCGTCTCCACGCCGAAATAACCCAGGAGGGCGACGACCAGAACGACATTGAGCAGGGCGTTCAGACCGGTTTGCAGGTACCGCGAAAGTGTCGCATCGAAATGTTGCCTGGAGAGCGCGTGACTCATCAGGCGAAGGGCCAGGCCGATCAGCCAGCGGCCGACCAGCCAGAGCACCAGGGCTCCGGCTACCTTCCAGGCGACCTGCATGAGGGTCGAGACGGCCTGTTGCGTGAGGGCATTGATGTCCATAATCCTTCCCCTTCAGCACTGACTCGGACACCGGGCTGGTGCCCGACAGTCGAATGACATCGTAATTGAAGGGAAGTCGCGACGCCGTGACCGTGATCGAGTTCCGATAGCTCTGGAAATCAGCCCTTCCCGCAACTAACATCGTCTGACGACCAACCAGCTCCCCGGCAATCACCAGTGACGACTGGAAAGGGGAAGAGGCAATGAGCGGCCACACTACAGGGTTCAGGAAGGTCTTGATCGTCGTCCTCGCGAGCGTCGTCGCGGCTGCGCTCATGACCAACACGGTCGGCGCTGCGGACGACCGCGCCGAGCTCACGAAGGACGCGCAGGCGGCGTTGAACAATCTGTACGCGAAGGTCGCCGGCGCCGAGGCGCTCGGGGCGAAGGCCGTGGCCATTCTTTCCTTCCCCAAAATCACCAAAGCAGGATTCGGCATTGGCGGTCAGTCCGGCGAGGGCGCGCTGTTCGAGGGCGGCAAGGCCGTCGCGTTCTATCGAACGTCCGGCGCCTCGGTCGGCCTTCAGATCGGCGCGCAGACGTACGGCTACGCGATGTTCTTCATGAATCAAGACGCCTTGAGCGCTCTCGATAACGCAAACGGCTTTGAAGTGGGTGTCGGTCCGAGCGTCGTCGTCATGGACGAGGGGAAGGCTAAGAGCACCACGACGACCACCATGAACGACGACATCTATGCGTTCATCTTCAGTCAGCAGGGGCTGATGGCCGGGCTCGGGATCCAGGGCAACAAGATCACCAAGCTGGATGACAAGCAGCAGACGACAGGTGCGGACCGAAGATGATGCCGATCGCCACGAGACCTCGAGCGCGTCGCACCGGATCCCCGGGCACGATCCGGTAACCGATCTCCCAGTGCAAGCCCACGCCGCCTGAGCCGCTCAGGACGACGTCCGCGCCGCCGCTGAACTGCATCGCCGCGCGAGTCGCGTGGTCGGATCCGTCGACCACGCCTGCGAGCGCCTTGGCGAGGAATCTTCCGGGCGTCCGATCGCGGCCGCTGCCATAGTAGAAGCCCGTTCTCACCTGGGCCCCCGCGAGGGCAGATGCGCCCTGACCGAAGTAGGACTCCACTTCCGTCGCGACGGCGAACACCCGCGTGACATTGCCGTTGACCGCGACCGACAGGCCTGGGCCCCTCCACGCACGCCGATCGGTGGACGAGGACGCTGCTTCCGCAAAGGAAAGACTCGCGCTCACTTCGACTGGCGTCAATTCCGCCCGCGGTTGCGGCGTCTGAGCCCTCGCGGCTGGTGCGTAGAGGGCGCACGCCGCCAACACAATTGTCACCGTTATTCCGGTATGACTCATCGAACCATCTCTCCTTCGGGAGATGATCCCGCGGGGCGAGGCGGGGAGTCGTGAGGATGCGCTGAGAAATCCGTGAACAACGAGTGCGATCCCGTATCGCGGCCGTCCGCGCCGCCTATTGGGCGAGCAGTCGGTACGACACGATTTTCCAGGCGCCCGCCTCGCGGGTCCACAGCAGCCCGAGCGTTCCGCCGCCGTCGATCCGGAATGTGAAGACGACCGCGTAGTACTGCGCGCCTGGCGAAGAGGGCGCCGCCGAGGCGTCGCACATGTACTGCCGCGCTTCCGTCTCGGGCAGCTCGCCGACCATGAACTCGCGGCGGAAAGCGTGATCGAGAACGGGACGGTTCGGATCGCGCGGTGTGAACGCCACGATCGCGCTCGTGAGGTCGGGTCGGCGGCCAAGCTTCTGGCTCGCGTACTCCATCAGGCGCAAGAGCTCCCGGCGGGAGCCTGCGGCGTCGAGCTGCTCGCTCCTCGGGTCGGATTTGAGTGTCAGGCAGGCGTACGAGCGCGACGAGAGCATCGCGAGCGCCTGGTCGTATTGGCGCCGGATGAGCCAGTCGGTCAGGAACTCCTGTGCGGCGTCCTCGATTCGATCGGGTGCAGCGTTGATTGGACGATCAGGCGGCAATGGTGTCGGCGCGCTGTCGGGTCGATCCAGTCCGAGCAGATCCACCGGCTTCGGCGTCGCGTCCTTCAGCTTGCCGAAGATGTTCTGCCACCAGATGACGAGTCCCTGCCAGCGGGCATTGTGGATCGTCGGATTGTCTCCGGCGCGGACATCCGAGTTCGATGCGGTGAGGTGTCCGTTGAAGAGCGCCTGGGGACTGCGGCTCGATCGGTAGTCGATGTCGATATCGGCGCGCAGGCCGTCGTCGGAAATCGAGAACTGCGTGTTCGGTTCCTTGCCGAGCTGCCGGAACGAATGCGGATAGCCGATGTGATAGACGGTGTTGTCGTGGTCGCGGAAGAACTCGCGGCTCTTTGCGAGGACGTCGCGCGTGTCCGGCTTCAGGTTCACGTACAGACGGAACTCCTCGTCGCCGCCCTTTCCCGCATACTGGCCTGCAATGCGCTCGACCGTGGCGATCCGATCGATCGCCGAGCCAAGTGCCGCGCCGGCCGCGTCGGTGAGCGCGGTGTGCGACAGCGCGTGCGTAATCGCGTAGAACGTCGTCTGCTCAGAGACCGTGAGCCGCTCGAATACTTCCTCCGGTGTGTAGCCGCTGGCGCGCCTCGTGTTATAGGCCGCCACGTAGGTGGAGAACAACTCACGTTGCCTGGGCGAAAGGTCCTCATACACCCGCCGATCGGCTCTCGCTTCGATTGGAGGCGTGACAATCACCTTACCCGGCCACGCCCGCTCGACGCCGACCACTGCGAAACTGTCGGCCTGCCTGCGCAGGAACACCGTGACGTCGAGCGCGTCATTCGCACCCTGCACGCGCGCGGCGATGTACGATCCGGCGGCCAGCCGCTGCGCCTCGGCCGGCAGCTGCGGCCCCGCACCGATCGTAGCGGTTGTCTTGTCAGCAGCGTTGTCGAAGCCTGACCAGCTGATCGTGTACGTGCGAGGCGCGGAGAGCCCGTAGGTGACGCCGAGATCGTCGAACACGAGCGCGCCGCCGGCCAGGCGGAAGTGATCGAGTGGCAGGACCTTCGCGATAAAGGCCCGGCCGATGCGGTTGCGGCGCTCGATGAGCGTCGCCGTGATCCAGTCCTCGGCAGGCTGGCTGTACTGCCCCGTGCGGACAATTGCCCGAATTTCATCGTCGGTGAACGCCATCACTTGACGCGCGGCCCAGAACTCATCATCTGGCAAGCGGTTCACGAATGGCGGAATCGGATCCATCGTGGTCCAGCGCGCGGGATCGAAGGCCGTGCTGCCGAACGCGCCGACTTCCGGCAGATCCGGGAACGTCTCCTTCATCCATGCCGGCGTCGCGAGGCCGAGGGTCGCGATGCTGTGGCCAATTGCCCCGAGGCCGGGAAATGAGGTCTCGTTGCCTTCCCACCCAACTTTGGGACCGTCGAACACACCGCTCCCGAGCGACCTCGTGAGATCGACGAGAAAATGACGAATCCTCGGCACGCCGTCGATGGTCGTGAGGATGTCCTGCGTGCCGACCGCGCGATAGTTGGCGATGTTCAGCCATGCGGCGAACACGGAAAGGCCGCGAAGATCGCGGCGATGTTCGTGCGGCACGATGTCGTTCGGGTCGTCGCTTCGCGTGCCCCAGACCTGATACGGACCAAGCAGCTCGTCGCGGTGTCCCGGCACGAGCGTAGCGACCGCGCGATACTCGCCGCCAGGGGTCGTTGGCAGATCTTTCAGGAACGCATCGATATCTTCGGCCACGAGCGCGCGCGCCTTGCCGGCGCTCGAGACCGCTTGTCCCTCCTCATGCGCCACGAGCTGCGCACGGTTGAAGCGCACGAGGTAGTTGTCCACGACGAAGTAGCCGAGGGCGTAGAGGAAGCGCGACGCCACCATCTGAGCGCCCGTCGCAAGTCCGTCGTGGCCTCGCGGGTCGAAGCGCAGGAGATAGAGATCATTCTTCGCGTCGCCGACGAGCAGTCCCGAGTTCACACCGAACGGCTTGACGATGAGGACCTGCCAGGGCGTGGTGGTTGCCGGAGGACGATCGCTGCCCGGGCCGTGCTGCAGCTCGGCGATCGTCATTCGCCGCGCTGCGTGGCGGTTGACGTACCAGTCGCCGTCCATTACCTCGCCCAGTGTGTTCACGCCCTGCGCTGGAAAGACCCCGTCGGCAGGTTGGCGCTGACCGGTCGAGGAAAAGCTGTTATTGAGGGTCTCGAGCGCCGCGCTCAGCGTCCGACGCTGGGGCTCGTCGACGGCCAGGGGCTTCGGTTCGGCGACGAGGGGATCGTCGGCGTAGAAGTGCGGAGCCTTCGCCGGCGAGGCGGCCTGGAGTAACCCCGCCAGCAGGCCGACTGTCGCGCAGACTCTCCATGCCGGTGTCATCGGGCTAGAACTTCGGACTGAAGATGTCGCTGAAAGTACAAATAATTCTGAAGCCCTCGCTCGACGCCGCAAGGTCGACTCGGGTGATGATCGCCGAGCGCAGGCGGAAGCGAAACCCGAGACCGCCGCTCAAATGCAAGTTCGTTGGCGTGAGATCGCGCTTGAGCGGGACGACCTTGCCGGCATCGGCGAAGAGGGCCATGTCGAGGAGGCTGAACGCATGCCAGCGGTGCTCGATCCCCAGCGACACGGCGTGGTAATCGCGGAAACGATACGGAACAAACCCGCGTAGATCGTCGCTGCCGCCCAGCATGGGCTGCAGATAGAACGGCACCGCGTTGTCGCCCTTCGGGTACGACAGGATGACAGACGCGCGCACGGCGATGACGCGACTTCGATTGAAGTAGGGAACGTACTGCTGCACCTCGAATTCAGCCTGCCGGAAGGCATACGCCCGGTGGTCCACGTCCCAGTACTGGCGATAGCGGACGCCATAGAGTCCGCCGCTCCGCGGGCCCGTGAGGGAATCGCGCGAGTCGAAGTATGCAAATGCGCCAAACCGAGTGTACTGCGTGTTGGTGGCAAATCCGGAGATGTCCGCAGGCGGGAATGCCTCGTCGATCGGCGGAAGACCTTCCTCGCCGCTGGTCGCGGTGTGGGCGTGGAAGTAGCCGCCGGTCAGGCCAAAGTGGAGGTCGCGAACTGGTTCGAACGAACCGGCGAAGTCGCTGGAAAAATCGTCGTAGCGATAGCTCGTTCGGTCGTCCTTCGACGAGCTGTTTCCTTCGCCGAAGTAATCAATTTGCGGAGAATGCTCGAACTTGGTGTACCAGCGAATTGCCGTACGGTCGGTATGCAGCGCATGAAGATCGAGATCCAAGTCGAGCATGTAGGCGCCGTGGATGGTGCCTCGCACCGTGCCGCGCGCATCCAGTTGTTCGCGGAAAAGATCTGACCGGCGGTAGCCAACGCCGCCGCTCATGCCCTGCGCCGCCCGCATCCCGCCCAGGATCACTTGCAGACCGTTGGCGCCGCGTCCCGACTCGAGCCCTTCTTTGAACCCCCGCTCGGCCAGGCCGTTCACGAGATCGACCATCGCGTTCTGACGCTCCGGCCAGAGCGTCGCCACTTTCTCGGCGCGCTCGGCGGCGATCGCCTCGGCGCGCGTCTGAGGCGCATCGGCAGGTGTCGCCTGGGCCAGCGCCAGCGAGGGCGTCAAGAGGCACAGGGATAGCACGAGCCGCGCAATGCGTGTCGGCGTGACGTGCAAGTCGGAAGTCACTCGAGGCGGCAACAGTTTCTGGGAGCCGACTGAATGCTACACCCAAAACACACCTGAAGACGTGACCTGCGAACAGGGGAAGCGTTCTCACCCGTAGACCTTCGTGGTCCGATGACCGGATTCCATTCGCGTTCTCGCATTACTAACTGCCGACGCAACCGCCCCGTGTGTGCGCGTCATCCGTTGGCGACACTTACAAGGAGAATCCGAATGCAGGAACGAACTTCGTCCACCAGCCGCAGGTCTTCGCCGTTGGCACGTATCGTTGTCGGGCTGTCGTTCATGGCCCTGGGCTTCAGTTCGCCGGCAGTTGCCACGCCAATCTCGTTCTCGCTGGCCAACAGCGGGGTTCAGCAGTTCGTCTCGCCGTTCCCGAACATCGAAGTGACTGGGACGAGCACGCAGCCCGTGCTGTCTCCCTTCGGCGCGGGCACGTTCGCGTTTGACTTCATCGTCCACGTGCTCGTCCCGAACGCGGGCGGAAGTTTGCTCACCGGACTGGTGACGTTTGATTTCGGCAGCGCCGGCGGCTTCAGCGGCCTGCTCATCAGCAACGCCTCTTCGACCGCGCCCGTCATTGATCCCGTCACGGGGTTTCGAACTGTGACCGAGAATGCTCCGTTCAACTTCACGTCGGGTACTGGCGTGTTCTTCGGCGCAACCGGGACGGGGTCTCTCGTCTTGACCACTTTGCGCACGACGGACGTCAGCCCGACAGCTACCTATATCTCGACTGGGACCGTGAACCTCAACGCCGTACCTGAGCCTGCGTCGCTGACGCTGCTTGGATCGGGTCTCGCGGGACTTACCGCTGTGCTGCGCCGGCGGCGAACGGCCCGGGTCAGGCCTTTGTAAGCTCGCGCAGCAGCCACACTTTGGCGAGCTTCCAGTCACGCGCGACGGTCTTCGCCGAGACGTTGAGCGTATCGGCGGTCTCGTCGATGTTGAGCCCGCCGAAGAAGCGCAGCTCAACGACCTGCGCTTTGCGGGCATCAAACTCCGCCAACGTCCGGAGGGCGTCGTCAAGCGCAACGATGTCCCTGCCTCGTTCGAGTCCCGCGACCTCGGCGTCAAGCGACAAGATCTCCGCGCCGCCGCCGCGCTTCTGAAATTGGCGGGACCGCGCGAACTCGACGAGGATCTGGCGCATCGACCTGGCGGCGATGGCGAAGAAGTGCGTTCGGTCCTTCCACGGGATGTTCCGGACGTCGACGAGGCGCAGGTACGCCTCATGCACGAGCGCCGTGGGTTGCAGCGTGTGGCCGGGCCGCTCATTGCGCATCTGTCGACGCGCGAGCCGCCGCAGTTCGTCATGAACGATAGGGATGAGCTGCTCGAACGCCGCCTGATCACCGCCATGCCAGGCGAGGAGAAGCGTGGTCACGGCGTGATTCGAGGCGGGCGCTTTCAGCTCATCGGGCAACGGGAACCGCCCGTGCATGGTAGCTCGATTCCCGAGTGCATTGCCGTTGAAGGCGTAAGATGACGACACTCGCCAACGCCCCCGCGCCCGCGAGCCGATGACGCCAGAACGCTGGTCGGAGATTGAGCGGCTCTATCACGCGGCCGACGCGCGCGATGCCGCGGAGCGTTCGGCATTTCTCGCTGACGCGTGTCGTGAGGACGACGTGCTCCGTCAGGAGGTGGAGTCGTTGCTCGCGCTGGAATCGAGCGCGGAACACTTCTTGAGCACGCCCGCGCTGCCCGAGGTGAAGCTCGTCGCAGGCTCTTCAGCGGTCGGCCAGCGGCTGGGTTCGTACACGGTTCAAGCGCTCCTGGGTGCCGGAGGAATGGGCGACGTCTACCGTGCGCATGACAGCACGCTCGGACGCGACGTCGCCATCAAGGTCCTTCCACCGGCGTTCATGAGCGATCCGGATCGCGTGGCCCGATTCGGCCGCGAAGCGCGCATCCTCGCCTCGCTCAATCACCCGCACATCGGCGCCATCTACGGCCTGCAGGAGACGGACGGCCTTCAGGCGCTGGTGCTCGAGCTGGTGGACGGGCCGACCCTGGCGGATCGCGTCAGGTCGGGTCCGGTGCCAGTCGCGGAGTCCCTCCAGATCGCCCGGCAAATCGCCGAGGCCCTCGAGGCGACGCACGAGAAAGGAATCGTCCACCGCGACCTCAAACCGGCCAACATCAAGATCACGCCTGCGGGAGTGGTCAAGGTCCTCGACTTTGGACTCGCCTGGGCCGAGCCGACTCACTCGCCCGATCATGCCGAGGATGCCGCCGCGAGATTCAATTCGGCCACGGGCGATGGCGTTCTTGTCGGCACCGCGCCGTACATGAGTCCTGAACAGGTCCGAGGCAAACCCACCGACAACCGAACGGACATCTGGGCCTTCGGGTGCGTGCTCTACGAGTTGCTGTCCGGTCACGGTCCATTCGCGTGCGAAACGCAGTCAGAGACGCTGGCTGCAATCCTCGACCGCGAGCCTGACTGGCACGCCCTTCCGGAACAGACACCACTGGCGGTCCGGCGGGTCCTGCAACGGTGTCTCCAGAAGGATCCCCGGCGCCGCGCTCACGCCATCGTCGATGTGCGACTTGACCTGGAGGACGCAGAGTCGGTGCCACTCTCGTTGGTGGCCGGCGTCAGACGCGAAGATCGCAGGACCAGGACCAGTGAGCGTTTGGCTTGGGCTGCGGTCGCGCTCCTGACGCTCGCGGTCGCCGGCATGGCGTTCCTGCTCTTCCTGCGTCGAGCTCCAATCGCGCCGCCGTGGACGTACTCCGTGCCTCCGCCCGATCGTGGCGCGTTCAGCAAGCCGCATGACAGCGGCATGCTTGCGGTGTCACCCGATGGCGCGACGATCGCCTTTCTCGCCGGCGTTGACGCTGGCCAACAGATGATTTGGTTGCAGTCCCGGGAAACGCTCGCCAGCCGTCCACTCCCGGGGACTGAAGGTGCGGACGGCCCCTTTTGGAAGCCCGACAGCCAATCAATTGGCTTCTTCGCCGCAGGAAAAATCCAAATCGTGTCGATTCGAGGAGGCGCGCCCGAAACCGTGTGCGAGGGTGTTGGACCAACACACCAGGCCACGTGGAACAGCGCGGGGGAGATCCTCTACGTGGCCGACCAACGTGGTACCGGTGGGCTGATGCGCGTCACGGCGGCCGGCGGTCCCGCGGATGTCGAAACGATCGTGGATCGCGCTCACGGAGAGACCGGCCACTTGTGGCCGTTCTTCCTGCCAGATGGTCAGCACTTCCTGTATGTGGTGACCAGCCTGGACGGAGGCGGCATCAACGTCGGATCCCTGGGCACGAAAAAGGGCCGCCGCTTACGGAGTCTGTCGAAGACGCTTGGCGTGTCGAGTCTGGCCTATGGAGCACCTGGATATCTTCTCTTCGTGATGGGCAGCACTCTCGTGGCCCAGGCGTTTGACGCTACGCGCCTTGAGACATCCGGCGAGCCCGTGCGCGTAGCGGAAAGCGTACTCAACGCCGGCGCCGGCACCGGCGGTGCGTTCTCCGTTTCGACGAACGGAGTGCTCGCGTATTGGGGAGGCGACGCGCCACCGACCTCCCGGCTGGTGTGGTTTGACCGAAACGGTGCTCAGACCGCGACAACGATGCCGATAGCCAACTACGGTCGCATTGCGCTCGATCCGAGCGGTCAGCGCGTTCTGGTCGAACAGCTGGGCGCGTCGGGCGATCCGGCCATCTCGCTCCTCAACCTCCAGCAGGGCACCAACTCGCCCTTCACATCAGACGTGTTCTCGATTTGGCCGCTCTGGTCCCCCGACGGCAAGAGCGTCCTTTTCTCGTCGATGCGGGACGGCATCATGTCCCCCTACCGGCAGACCATCGCCGCCACCGAAGAGCCTCACCGATTGTTCGACTCGACCCGTTCAACAACGGCGACCGACTGGTCGGCGGATGACCTGATCCTGTTCCAGAGTGGCAATTTCCAGCACGGCGACCTCGGGGTGTTCACGATCTCCGGGGCGCATGCAGAGTCTGACTTCCTGCACACGTCGGCTGGCGTGAGCGACGGACGCCTCTCTCCAGAAGGACGATCGATGGCGTACGTGTCGGCGGGTGAGGTCTTTGTGACCAGTTTTCCCGATCGCGCCGGCAAAGAACAGGTCTCCACGGTTCGAGGCGAACAGCCGCGATGGGGAAGCGACGACCGCGAGCTGTTCTATCTCGCGTGGGATCGAACGGTGATGGCCGTCAAGTTCCGGAAGTCGCCGAGGCTGAGTCACTCGACCGCAGTCAGGTTGTTCGATGCGAAGGCAGACAGCTACGCGGTCACGAAGGATGGGCGCCGCTTCCTGCTCGTCCTTCCCACCGGCGCGAAGCCCGCCCCTCGGCCGTTCACGGTCGTCGTCAACTGGGCCGCAAGCCTGCAGAAATAGCGGCGATGACGAAGATTACGGCCGGCGGCGGGCGTCCGATCGCCCGCTGAAGTACGCCGTGACGTACAGCTCGTTCTGGAGAATGTCGGTCCCCTCGAAGCCACTGCCAAACGAGAAGCTCCACTCGAAATTCGGCGCGGGCCCCCCAGGTTGGCAGTTGGCGTGAAACGACTGGCCCTGGCACGCCCAGTAGAGATACGGCTGAACGTTGTGAAACGGTCCGACGGCGATGTCGGGCGCCGAGACTACCGGTGTGCCCTGGCGCAAATGCAATTCGTCGTAGAAGAGATTCCCCATGGGGTTCTGATTCCCGTCACAGCGGTAGTTCGGGCAGCTCGAATCGACGGGCGGCAACTCCCAGTGGCCTTGATTGAGATAGTTGGCGTTGCTCATGTTCGTGACGAGCTGTTTGGCGGCGTCCCACGTCATCGATCCATCCCCGGCAACGCACAACGGCGGCGTGGTGGGGTCCGTGCAGGTCGGCAGGCCGAACGCGTTGGTGGCGGCGATGTTCCCATCCGCTAACCACGTGATGCCCGTCGATTTGTCGAACACGGTCTGCCCGTCGGCGTTCACCTGCAGATCCGTTCCGGGCACGTCGGTCCAGGGGCCGGGGATCTTATGGTCGATCATCGGCAGCACGTACAGAAAGTTCGGCTTCGTATTGCCGCCCTGGAATCCGGTGTTGAATGAGAACGTCGCGGCGCCGCCGCCGTTATCACTTGCGGACCAGTAGAGATACGGCTGCAGATTGTTGAAAGGTTCGAACGTGTACGCGGGGATCGGGACAGCCGTGTTTGGCGCCTGCAGCGTCAGCGCCGTGTGGTACAACGAGCCCAGCGCGCTCGCCGTGCACCCGAATCCGAACGAGTTGCCGTGCGGCCCGACATGCCCGCAGCTGACATCTTCGGACGGCGTCGTCGGCAGTCGCCAGTCGGCGTGGCCCAGGTAGTGCGCGGCATTCATCCCAGTAATCCAGGCAGACGCCGCGTCATAGTTCATCGATCCGCTCTTGTTCACGCACGGCTCGACACCCGAACCATCACAGAGCGCCAAACCAAATCGGTTGCTTGCCGGCAGGTTGAAATCGGCGAGCCATGTCACGTGATTGCCGGCGTCGTACACGGTGAAGCCGTCGTCACTGAGGATGAAATCCGACGTCGCACGCAGTGTCGCGAACGCGCTCAGGACGAGCAGGGCTGCCACTACCATCGAAGGGCCGGTCTTCCAACTGCGGGAATGAATACGCATGATGAATGCTCCCAAAGCCTGCTTAGACCGGGAGCATCTCGAGTTCGTTTCACGCGTGGCGGCGGTGGCTGCTCCAGCGCGGTCAATCGTCGACAGGCTCCAGACCCGAGATAGCGTCCTTCATTGCCCGGATCTCCTCTGGGGAGTGCCCGCTCCAATCCTGGAGTTCGCCCACAACGCGTAGGGGCTCGCGAGAACGATAGGACTTCGTCGGATTGCCTGGGAACTTCTTGTCCGTCAGATTGGGATCATCCATGAGCGCTCCAGTCGGTTGCACGACGTAGATTCGGCCAGGCCCCTCGCCTCGCGCCAGCTCCGCTCCCCAAGTCGCCGCGAGCAGGGTCTCGCTGAAGTAGACCCACCTCGACTTTCGCGCGGTGTAATTCGAGGAATAGCCGGGCTGAATCAGATCCCCGGCCTTCAGGTCCGCGCGAGTGCCATGGTAGAAGCGCCGTGAGCTGGTCTCGCAGACCCTCGTTGGTGTTGCGGGATTGGGCAAACACGTCATGGCGAGACTGTGCGGCAGGCCCCTGGGCTTACGGCAAGCCCCTATGGCTGGCATAATGTGAAGAGGGAGAGACGGGAGCCTGCACGTTCTGCTCATTAGACACAGCGGAATCCGGAAAACAATCGACGCGATCGGAGACAGCGAGGATCTCGACCACCTCGCGTATCGTCGGGACGGCTCGACGCAGGGTGACGAAGGGTGGGCAGCATGCGCGAGCAACCCAGACCTTGTGCCCGAGTGATAGAGCAAGTCCTGTTCAAATGGGGGCTCGCCGCCGTTTGTGTCCTCGTCGTCGCGGCCTGTGGATCGTCCAACCCAACCACGCCCTCAACGCCCAGCGGCCCTCAGTCACTGACTATCAGGGGCACGGTCGCGCTCAACATCGGTCAGACGTCCCAGCTCAGGGCCGTTCTCAGTTCTGGCCAGGATGTGACGGTCGGCGCGACGTGGAAGTCGTCCGACAGCAGCGTGGCTCGTGTCTCCACCACCGGTGTCGTGAGCGCGATGGGAGCAGGCACGGCCGCCATCACCGCCAGCGTCCCGGCTGGCTCAGGAATGTCGACCGTCACGGTGACTCCAGTGCTCCTGTCGTCGTCGACGATCAGTACATGCGGAAACATCGTGAAACCAGGGAACTATGAGGTCGCGGCCGATCTCTCTCAGCCCCCGGCCTTTGGTCCCTGCGTGCAGGTGCTGACGGCTGCGGTTCAGCTCGACTGCCGGCAGCACTTGATCTCGACCATTCAGGTGTCAGGCGTGAACGACATCACCGTCACCAATTGTGCTCGTGGCACGTTCGTGGACGTGGAGAGCTCGACGCACGTGACGATCGCTCACAACGCGTTGCTGGAGATCCTGCTCGCAGGCGGCAGCAGCAATCAGGTGCTCGACAATACGATTGACGGCGGATATGACGGCAGCGGGGGGCAGGTGGGGCAAGATGACGGAATCGTTCTGGCTGATGAAGCGAACGACATGATTCAGCGCAACACGATTCGGAACGTGTTCGATGCGGGAATCGAAGGTGTCGATGCGGTCACGGGTAGTACCATCACGGACAACGCGATAGTGAACGCGGGGGTCGCGGGGATCGCCTCCTATTGGTGCACCAGCTGGATCGGAAATACGATCGGCGATAACAGCGTGTCGACCAGCAATTGGCTGGCTGACTTCTTTTACGACGTGGGCCTGGGCAAGTGCGTAAATCTGCAGACGCCGGGAGCCTTCGAAAACAATCGGATCATCGGCAATCGTTTCACGAGCCCACTCGCACATGGCGGAAGCATGAACTTCAACTTTCCGAACCTGCCCGCGGGCGCGGTCGGCGGCAATCTCATTCAGGGTAACGACCTCGGCGGCGTGCGTGGCCCATTTACGAATCCGGCATCCGGTTTCATCGACGGCGGCGGAAACATCTGCGCTCCAGGTACCAGTCCCTTTTGCGGCGGCGAGGCCGCGTCTCGCTTGCCCCCTGGGCCGTTGTTTGGAATCGCGGCGAGTTCACGACCGCTCGATAATCGGCGCCCGCGCCCGTTCAGGAGAGCGCGAACACGGACGCGCACGCCTCCCGCTGAACCGTGCGACACTGCCGCTCGATTACACTGGTTTTTGGAGCGGGCTACGGGAATCGAACCCGTCTAGCTGGCTTGGGAAGCCAGAGCATTACCACTATGCTAAGCCCGCATTCGGCAGACTGCTCATGATAACAGTCCGCCTCGTCGTCAACCCTGGCGAATCACGTCGAGCACTTCGTCGCGCCTGGCTGCCATTAACTCCGGCGTCCGGCCCTCCAGGTTCAAACGCAGCAGCGGTTCGGTATTCGACGCGCGCACGTTGAAGTGCCAGTCGTCGAACTCCGCCGAAAACCCGTCGATCTCATACGTCTTGCCGTGCCCGTAGCGCGTGCGAAGCGCCGCAAGCCTGGCGTCGATGAGCGACATGTCGCTGATTTTCGTGTTGATCTCACCAGAGATGAAGTACTTCGCGCGCAGCGGCGCGAGCAAATCGGCGAGCGTCATTTTCTTCTTCGACATCAGCTCGAGGATCAGCAGCGCAGGGATGAATCCGTTGTCCGCGTAGTAGAAATCGCGGAAGTAGTAGTGCCCGGTGACCTCGCCGCCGAAGATCGCGTTCTCGTTGCGCATGCGCGCCTTGATGAACGCGTGGCCGACGCGATTCATGAGCGCGGTGCCGCCGTGCGCGGCGACGGTGTCTTTGACCGCATTGCTGGCGCGCAGGTCGTAGAGGATCTTCTCCCCGGGAGACTTCAGGAGAAACGCGTTGGCGAGGAGCGCGGTAATGAAATCACCCGAGATGAATTCGCCGTGGCCGTCGATGAAAAAACAGCGATCGGCGTCGCCGTCCCACGCGATGCCGATGTCGGCCTTGAGCGCGATCACGCGCTCGACGATGTCGCGGCGGTTCTCTTCGATAAGCGGATTGGCTTCGTGGTTCGGGAAGGACCCGTCGGGGTCGAAGCACAAGCGGGTGGTTCGGCAGCTCAGCCGATCGAAGAGTCGCGGTGCGACGAGCCCCGCCATGCCGCTTCCCGCGTCGAGCACGACGTTGAACGGCGCAATCGCCGACGGGTCCACGAATGACAGGACCTTCGTGATGTAGTCGTCGAGCAGATTTCGCGTCTCGAGGCCGCCGGGTTGCGCGGCCGCCGGCGGAATCGTGCCCTTCGTGGCCATCGCGGCGATCTCGCCGATTCCGGCGTCGCCTGAGAGTGGAAACGCCTCGGCGCGCACCATCTTCACGCCGTTGTACTGCTTGGGATTGTGCGACGCCGTGATCTGCGCGCCGCCGGCGAGCTGATCGCGCACGACGCCGAAGTAGAGCATGTCGGTCGCACACATGCCGTAGTCGATGACCGTGGCGCCCTGCTCGCGCGCGCCGGCAACAAATGCCGCGGCCAGGCCCGGCGACGAGAGACGCATGTCTCTCGACACGCCGATCCGTTTCGCGTTCAGGTACGCGACGAACGCGCGGCCGATGTCGTGCGCGCCCCGCTCGTCGAGTTCGGACGGATAGAGTCCACGGACGTCGTACGCCTTGAAAATTCCCGGAACGATGCTCATGGGACGGTCGGCCTCTCGCGCGTCATGCCTGCGAATACGGAGTGACATTGGTCTTGTCGCCGAACATGCCCGCGCCAATCGTCGCGTTGCGGCCGAACGTACAGGCGCGGCCAGCGAGCGTGCCGGTGAGCCGGGCCTCGGCGTCCACCCATGTGTTCGGCCAGAGAATTGCTCCGGTCACGACCGCACCCTCTGCCAGATGCGAGTGCGCCCCGATCACGCTGTATGGACCAACGGTCGCCCCGCGTTTGATCGTGACGCCGCTGCCGATGAAACACGGCCCCTCGATCGTGACGCCCTCGTCGATCTTGGCGTCCGGCGCGACGACCACGGCCCCGGCCGTGGCGAAAGGCGGGGCGGGGAAGCGGCCGTCCATGATGTCGCGGTGGGCCTGCCGGTACTTCTCCGGCGTGCCGATGTCGAGCCAATAGCCGCGATCGACGTAGGCGACGAACTTCGACCGGCTGTCGATCAGCGACGGGAAATACCCGCGCTCAATCGAGTACGGCGTGTCTTTCGGCACGCGTTCGATCAGCAGGTCCGGCTCGAGCACGTAGATTCCCGCGTTGATCGTGTTGCACCGAATCTGCTCGGCCGACGGCTTCTCGAGAAACGCCAGGATGTTGCCGTCGGCGTCCGTCTCGACCAGGCCGTACGCGGAGGGGTTGTCGACCGGCGTCAGCACAATCGTGGCCTTCGCCTGCCGCTCGCGATGCAGACGGATGACGGCCGGGAGATCCACGGACGTCAGCACATCGCCATTGAAGACGACGATGGGCTCGCCGAGGCGATCGCCGGCGGCGAATCGAATCCCGCCGCCCGTGCCGAGCGGCGAGGGCTCGACGACGTAGCGGATGTGCAAGCCGAGGTCGGATCCGTCGCCGAAGACCTCCTCGACGCGGCGCGGCTGGTAGTTGAGGCTGAGGACCACCTCGTCGATCTCCGGCACCTGCCTCAGCAGGTCGAGCTGATACCGGAGAAACGGGCGATCGAAAATTGGAACGATGGGTTTGGGGGTGTTGAGCGTCAGCGGCCGAAGCCGTGTGCCTTGTCCCCCGGCCAGGAGAATAGCCTTCATGTCAGCCGATCATCATAACAAGCGGACGCGTGTTTTGCCGTACAATTGAGTGGGGTCAACGTGAACCTGCCGAATGCGATCACGCTCGGGCGCATTTTTCTGGTGCCGCTGCTGGTGGTCGTGCTGCTGACGGCCAAGGGCTGGCCCTTCCTCGGCGTGAGCAAAGAGCTCCTCGGCGCGGCCATTTTCGGCGTGGCCTCCCTGACCGACTGGCTCGACGGCTACCTGGCGCGCCGCCGCAAACAGGTGACGGACTTCGGGCAGTGGATGGATCCGCTGGCCGACAAGCTGCTCGTCACCGCGGCCCTGATTTCTCTGGTGCAGATGGAGCTCGCGCCGGCGTGGATGGTCGCGGTCATCCTGGGCCGTGAGTTCTCCGTGACGGTCCTCCGCAGCCTGGCGCACGCCCGGGGGCAGACCCTGCCGGCCTCGCCGCTCGGGAAGATCAAGATGGTCGCGCAGGTCGTGGCAATTCTTGTCCTGATTCTCGGACGCGGCCAGATGCAGCAGTTCTTCATCGTGGGCAAGATCGCATTGTGGGTGGCGACGATTGCTGCGCTGGTCTCGGCGGTCGATTACTCGCGCCGATTCAACTCGCTGCTCTCGAAGCCTGACCCGCCCGCGACCGGGCCGGTCCTCGCCTCGAGCCGCGAGCAGGAACAGGCGCGCGATCGGGTCAGTGCTTGATCTTGATTGTCGCGATTCGTGCCTGCGCCTGCTTGAAATACTCGCTCTTCGGATACGACTCGACGACTTTGGCGTAGTTGGGCAGGGCCAGCGCTTCGTTGAGCGACTTGTAATACGACTCACCCAGGTAGAAGTACACGCCGTCGATGTTCGTGAAGTCGGGGTCGTCCTTGGCGAGCGCCGTGAGCCGGCCGATCGCGCCCGGATACCAGCGCTGCCGGAAGTAGCTCCGCCCGATCTCGTACTCCGACTCGGACAGCCGATCCCGAGCGGCGCGCCGGACCTTCTCGACCTCCGGCCGCAGCTTGCTGTCCGGGTATGTCGTCACGAACGCGTCACAGTCGCGAATGGCCTCGCGCGTCGCGGTCTGATCGCGTTGGGGGCCCAGCATCTGCTGCGACTCGGCGAGACACATCTTGTACTGCGCGTAGTCGGCCCGCGGGTTGAGCGGAAAATACTGCAGGAACTCCTTGAACTCGTTGACGCCGAGAATCAGGGAATCCGAACGTCGCTCGCCGAGGTATGAGTCGCCGACGCCAAGCTTCGCGTCGGATCGGTAGGGACTCTGCGGATAGGTATCGATCAGCTTCTTGAAGTACTCGCGCGCAGCGAGCCACTTCTTGTTTTGCAGCGAGTCGTTGCCGCGGTCGAACAGGAACTTATCGGCATCGACCGAACCGGGCGTCGGCAGGGTCGCGTCGGTCTTGTGCGAACACGCGGCGCCCGAACAGGCGAGCACGGCGGAGAGCAGGAACGGCGCGAAGGCGCGCCTGAGCGACGAACGTCGATCTACACGAGCCATGTCAGCGGCGGGCCGTGCCGAGCAGGCCGGCCAGCCACTCGTATTCAGCGGTCAAACCGGCGTCGAGCGTGTAATTCGGATGGAACGCAAGGTCTTCACGTGCCCGGGTCGTATCGGCAAACGTATCGCGCATGTCGCCTTTCTGGGGGTCCTCACGGCGGACGTCAAGCGTGCGTCCGGTAATGCGGGCGAGGCGCTCGAGGACCGAGTTCACGGTCACGCGGCTGCCACCGCCGATGTTATAGACGGCGCCCGGGCGTCCGCGGTCGCCTGCCGCGGCAGTCGCGGCCGCCGCGTCGGCCACAAACGTGAAGTCGCGGGTCTGCTCGCCGTCCCCGTAGAGCACGATGGGCTGGCCGGTCAGGGCCGCGCGAATGAACCGGTGAAACGCCATGTCCGGCCGCTGCCGCGGGCCGTACACGGTGAAATATCTCAGCGACACCGTGGGCACGCCGTAGTTGACATAGTACAGATAGCATAAGTGCTCGGCCGCGAGCTTCGTCACTCCGTAGGGCGAGACGGGGTGGAGCGGCGACTCCTCGAGCATGGGAATCGCAGCCAAATCGCCGTAGACCGACGAACTCGACGCGTACACGAACCTCGCGAGGTTGCGCGTTTTGGCGAACTCGAGCAGACGCTGCGTGGCTTCGACGTTGTGCGACGTGTACACCGCAAACTCGGCGCCCCAGCTGCGACGCACACCCGCCTGCGCGGCGAGGTGATAGACGTGCGTGACGCCGTCGAACAACGCGTGCAGATCCACGGTCTGCAACGCGGCCTCGATGAACGTGAACGACCGCCGCCCGGTCAGCGTCGCGAGGTTGGCGGCCTTCTGCTCGCGGCTGTAGTAGTCGGTGAAGCAGTCGAGGCCGACGACGTCCGCGCCGCTCTCGAGGAGCAGGCCCGCCAGATGTGACCCGATGAAACCGGCGACGCCGGTGACGAGCGCCTTCACGCGAAGGCCTCGCGAATGCGCGCGGGCAGCCGGCAGGGTTTCCCATCGCCATCAAGCGCCGCATGGGTCGTCCGGCCCACCGCCAGAAGTTCGTCCTGTCCCTGAATTCTCACTTCGTATTCGAACTCCATGCGCACCGGCGACATCAGGCGTCCAATCGTCCGAACGTGCACATCGTCATCGTAACGCGCGGGGCGCCGGTAGTCGCAGGCGGCCTGGATCACCGGCAGGAACACACCGGATGCCTCCATCTCGCGGTAGGTCCAGCCGAGCGAACGGAGCAGGTCGGCGCGCGCCACCTCGAACCAGACGAAGTAATTGGCGTAGTAGACGACGCCCATCTGGTCGGTTTCGGCGTACCTCACGCGCAAAGACGTCACGGACTCCGGCATCACATCACGCAGCGGTCGCGGCCTGTCGCAGCGCGCGGGTGCCGTCAGCGGGATCCTGGGAGTGGAAGATCGAGGCGCCGGCGACGAGAATCGACGCGCCGGCCTGGACCACAGCGGCGGCGTTGTCGCGATCGATCCCGCCGTCCACTTCAATCACCGTCTTGCCCGAGGCGTGAGCGATCATCTCGCGCGCTTCGGCAATCTTCGCGAGCGAATGGCGAATGAACGTTTGCCCGCCAAATCCCGGATTGACCGACATGACGAGGAGGTGGTCCATTTGCTCGATGACGTCGCGCACCATCATCACGGGCGTGGACGGGTTGATCGCGACGCCGGCCTTGGCGCCAAGCGATCGAATGTGGGTGAGCGTGCGGTGCAGGTGCGGCAGCACCTCTGCGTGCACGGTGACCATTGACGCGCCCGCGTCGACGAACGCCTCCAGATAGCGATCGGGATCACTGATCATCAGGTGCACGTCGAGCGGCAGCTTCGTCGCGCGCTTGAGCGCCGCGACGACCGGCGGTCCGATCGTGATGTTGGGCACGAAGTGTCCATCCATGACGTCCACGTGCACCAGGTCGGCGCCGCCGGCTTCGAGGCGGCCGAGCGCGTCGGCGAGACGAGCGAAGTCCGCCGACAGAATCGACGGCGCGATCCTGACGCTCATTTGCTCACCTCGAGCGAGATCAGCTCCCGGTTGCCAATTTGAAAGCCGGCTTGCGGGGTCTGGCGAATCACGATGCCGGGCGGGATGCCGGGATACGGCACCTGCGCGGTAATGGTGATCCGAAGGCCGCGCTTGCGGAGCAGATCCTGCACGAGCGCGCCGGGCGCGCCGATCAAGTCCGGCATTACGTAACTCGCGCCTGATTCGCCGCGATTGATGAGGAGCGTGACGCCGGCGGCGCGACTGCGCGCCGGCGGATCCTGCGCGATCACCGTGCCGTCCGGATAATCGCCGGACCGGATCTCGTCGCGGCCCGAGATCTGGATGCCTTCCTGCCTCAGGGTCAATTCAGCCGTTCGCTCGGGCTGTCCCGTGACGACGGGCAGGATCGGATCGCGTTGGCCGTCGCTGACGCGAATGCGGACCGCGCGCTGCTTCCGAAGCACCGATCCAGGGTCTGGTTCCTGCCACAGCACGTGATCACTCGGTACCTTCGGATCCGCCCGTCGTGGCGGTTCTTCGCGGACCAGCAGTCCGGCGCCTGCGAGCAGGCTCGTGGCTTCCTCGACCGATTGCCCGCGCACGTCGGGTACCTTCACTTCGCGCGCCCGGGTCGCCACGCGCACTGCGGTCAGGAAGAACGCGGCAAACGTCGCCGCGAGCGCAGCGACGATGACGAAGAATCGTCCGGCGCGGAAGACTCGTCTGCCGATGGGATTGGCCGTCCGCCGGTCGGAGGAAACGGCCGGGGCGCGACGTGAGCGGCCCGTCGTGGGCTCGGCCGGAGGCATCGTGTCCGAAAAAAGTGTACTACGCGGATCGCCGTCGAACCAACAACGCGCCGAAAAACGCGTCCAGGGCGTCCCGGAAGGGGAGTGTCCGCAGATAGCCGCGGTCGTCGACGAGGCGCTCGCCGTCAATGACGGCCGGACCGGGCGCCGCCGGCGCGTGCACGAAGTCCGCGTTCGCGGCGAGAAACGGCTCAACCACCTGTTCGTTTTCCTCAGGCTCGCTCGAGCAGGTCGCGTAAAGGAGCCGGCCGCCGGGCCGCACGACCGTCGCCGCTTGCGCGAGCATGGCGCGCTGCGTGGCCGCGAGGGCCGGAAGATCAGTCGCGGTGCGCGACCATTTCAGGTCCGGATCACGCCGCAGCGTCCCCAGTCCAGAGCACGGCGCATCGAGGAGCACCGCGTCGAACACACCGTCGAACGGAAAGCCGCGCGTGGCGTCGAGCTGAACGATCGGCGCGGTGATGCCCGCCCGGCTGAGAACGTCGCGCAGCAGCCGGACCCGCGCGTGCCGGTGATCCGCCGCGACGAGCAGGCCGCCACGTCCCATGTCGTCCGCGAGCACCGCTGTCTTGCCACCAGGCGCGGCGCACGCGTCGAATACCCGTTCGCCGGCGCTCGCGCCGAGTGTGTGCGCGACAAGCTGAGATCCCTCGTCCTGCGTGGCGACGCCGGCGATCAGGTCCGGAGGCAGGCTCCCTGCATGGCCGGGCTCCACCCGAATCGCGGCGCGAACCCACCGCGCGGGCGAGGCAGCAAGGCCGGCCGCCTGAAGCGCCTTGAGCATCTCGTCGGCCGACATCGCGCCGCGAGATCGCAGCGTGACGTCAGGCGACGCGTTGTTGAAACGGCACCACGCCTCGGCCGCGTCGAAGCCGTGACGCAAGAGCCATCGTTCGGCCAGCCAAGCCGGATGCGACAGCGTCGTCGACAAGTACGCGAGTTGCTGCGTCGGCGTGCCGCCCGACGAGGGCCGTTCGGGCAGGGCGTGTGGCGGACGTCCGCGTGACAGACGTCGAAGCACCGCGTTGACGAACCCCGTGGCCCGACTGCGCCCGAGCGCTCTCGCCAGTTCCACCGATTCGTGGACGACCGCGTGTGGTGGAACGCGATCGAGATGCGTCAGCTGATACGCGCCAAGACGCAAGACGTCGAGGACCTGCTCGTCGAGCGCGCTGAGGCGGCGGGGCGTGCACGCGGCGATCAACGCGTCGAGTTCGTTGCGCCAGCGCAGGGTGCCGGCGGCGAGTTCGAAGAGCAGCGCGCGGTCGCGATCCTGTTCGACTCCGTGCCGGTGTCTCTCGAGTTCGGCCGAGAGCGTCGTGCGGCCGCGGCCGACGGCAAGCAGCACGCGCGCTGCCGCCAGTCTTGCGGACGTCATCTGGGCGTCTCGGGCAACGGTGCAAGAACGTCCCCCGCGGCGACGCGGCGTCCATTCAGAAACGCGCCGACCGTCATCGGTGGGCGCCCGGCCTCCTGCAACTGCAGGATTCGCAGGGCGCCGCGTCCGGTAGCCACGACAAGCGCATCGGACCGCACGTCGATGACCGTGCCGGGCTCCGCGCGTGAGCCGGGCTCCGCCACCGCCGACTTCAAGAACATCACCCGTCGTCCCTTGAGGAGCGCGCCGGCCATCGGCCAGGGTTGCACGCCGCGAATCTGATTGTGGATGTCTGCGGCAGGCCGCGTCCAGTCAATGATGCCGTCGCGACGCGTGAGGCGCGACGCGTACGTGACGAGCGATCCGTCCTGAGGCTCCTCGTCGACCGGCCCTTCGGCCAGCCGATCCACGGTCGTGCCGGCGAGGACCGCGCCCGCGGCGGCGAGGCGCGTCGTCAGTTCGTGGCTCGTTTCGTCCGGATGAATGTCGGTAGTGACGCGCGCGAGCATCGGGCCCGCATCGAGCGCGAGGACCACGCGCATGATGGTGACGCCCGTAAAGCCGTCGCCGGCAATCACCGCGCGATGGACGGGCGCTGCGCCCCGCCAGCGCGGCAGCAACGATGCGTGCACATTGATCATCCCGAGGCGGGGCAGATCCAGCAGCGCCTGGGGCAGCAACCGTCCGTACGCAGCGACGACGCCAAGGTCCGGGGACAGTCCCTCGATGAGACGCATCCAACGCGGGTCGTTCAGCTTGTCGGGCTGGAGGACCTCGAGGCCGCGTTCGAGGGCCGCCACCTTCACTTCTTCGGGTCGCACCTGCTGGCCACGCCCGCGAGGCCGATCGGGCTGTGTCACGACCCCAATGACGGCGTGCGTCGAGGCGACGAGCCGTTCGAGTGTGGGCACGGCAAACGCCGGCGTGCCGAAGAACAGCACACGCAGCGCCATCACCATTTGCCCAGGCGTTGAAGCTTGCGGATCTTGCGGACGATCAGGTCGCGCCGAATGCCGCGCAGCCGATCGAGAAACAGCAGGCCGTCGAGGTGATCGATTTCGTGCTGCAGCGCGCGCGCCAGAAGGCCGGTGCCTTCGATGATGCGTTCCTTGCCCGTGCGATCGAGCGCGCGAATGACCGCACGCGCCGGCCGCGCAACCGTGGCCGTGAACCCAGGCAGGCTCAGACAGCCCTCGTCCTCGACTTGCATGCCGTCGCGTTCGACGAATTCAGGGTTAACGAGCGTGAAGAGCTCGCCGCCGCGCTTGCCGACGCTGAGGTCGATCACGGCAACCCGAAGCGCCACGCCAATCTGCGGCGCGGCCAGACCGACGCCGGGCGCCGCGTACATCGTGTCGACCATGTCGTCGACGAGTCGCTGGAACGTCTCGTCGAATTCCGTGACGGGCGCGGCCGGTTGCGTCAGCCCGGCCCCGCCGTATTTCACCAGGGGCCGCAGCATCAGGCTCGCTCCGGACGAGGCTTCATCCGCGCCGCAAGATCGCGATGCAGCCGCTCCCAGGCGGCATCGATTTCCGCGATGTTGTCAGCGCCGAGCTTCTCGAGCAGCGCGTCGGCGAGTACGAATGACACCACCGCTTCACCAACCACGGCGGCAGCGGGGACGGCCGAGACGTCGCTTCGCTCGATCGTCGCGGCGGCGTCAGCCATTGTGGTGAGGTCGATCGACCGCAACGGCTTCATCAGCGTGGAAATCGGTTTCATCCACGCCGTCACACGCAGGTCTTCGCCGTTGGTGACGCCGCCCTCGAGGCCGCCGGCGTTGTTCGTTGGACGGCGCAGGCCGGGCACGGTGCCCGAAGGCGCGCCTGCCGCTGGCACGATCTCGTCATGAACCTGCGAGCCGGGCAGATGTCCGACGCTCGTGGCGCGCCCGAACCCCATCGCCTTGATCGCGGGAATCGACACCACCGCCTGGGCAATCCGGCCGTCCAGCTTGCGATCCCAGTGAACGTAACTGCCGAGCCCGGGAGGCACGCCATGCACGATCACTTCGAAGGCGCCGCCCACGGTGTCGCCGGCCTCTTTCGCCGCGTCGACCGCCCGTCGCATCGCCTCCGCGACTCTGTCATCCACGCATCGCACGTCATCATCGGCCGCAAGTCGGCGCGCCTGCTCGAACGTGACAGCGAGGGGATCAGCGAGTGCGGCTGAGCCGATCTCGAAGACGTGGCTTGTGACGTCAATCTGGTACCGCGCGAGGAGCTTGCGAGCGACCGCACCGGCGGCCACCCGCGCGGCGGTTTCCCTGGCGCTTGCACGCTCGAGAACATCGCGCAGATCGTCCCGGCCGTACTTCAGCCCGCCGGCCAGATCCGCGTGGCCCGGACGCGGCCGCGTGACGCGCGCCCGGCGCGCGCCGGGCAACGCCTCGTCCGGCTCCGCGTCGAGCGACATCGTGTGCTGCCAGTTCGTCCAGTCCTTGTTCCGGATGAGCAGCGCGATTGGCGCGCCGAGGGTCTCACCGCGGCGCACGCCCGACAGGATCTCCGCGCGGTCCTGCTCAATGGCCATCCGGCGGCCGCGACCGTACCCGAGCTGCCGCCGCGCAAGATCCGGCGACAGATCGGCCGCCGAAAGCGGCAATCCGGCGGGCACACCCTCGACGATGACCACGAGCGCTTGTCCGTGGGATTCACCAGCTGTCAGGAAACGCAGCATCGGCCGGCCATTCTATCGAACTTTCTGCAACCTCCTTCCGCGCGGGCCCGTGTTTTGGGCCAATGCGCCGGTCTGCTTCTTGCACAACGACAGGGCGTGTTGAGCGATGCCGGCGTGCGTGCGTTGGCGGAGTCTCTCGGCGACGTCGCGCGTGCGCCGCTGAGGGCAACGCATCTGCTACGTCGGCGCCTTCCACCCGGCATGTCGCCACGAATGGTCGTGACCGTGGCAACACCGATCCTCGAACGGATTGGCTACCGGGTGATCGCGGCCGGCGATGACGATTCAGACGTCGCCCGGATCGAGCGGCGCCACGTGGCGGTGTTTGTGCTCGACGACCGGGCGGTGGCCGTCGCGGCTCGTCTGATTCGACGGCTGGCGCGTGCGAGCGATCGCGCACACCTCGTGATCGACCTGCGAGACGGGACCGGCAACTCGGCGGCTCCCGGTTGGGCCGGGATCCCGCAGGCTCGCGAGCGACTGCCGGTCTACGGAGCGTCGCGTCCGAGCGAGCACCAAAGCGCCGACCCGCGATTCGAACGGGCCGTGGCGCTCTTCGAGCGCCATCGGTCGGCGGCGGGGGAGCGTTGGCTGCGGGCAGCGATCGAAAGCGCGCGCCGGCGGCACGACGAGTCGTCCGAGTCGCGGGCAGCGTGCCGGCTGATCGACGCCCTGACGGATCGCGACGATTGGGCGAATGCCCGTCGCGTCGCGGCCGACGTCTTCTGTCGTCTGGTCGAATGGCCGCCCCGTCGAATGGTCGGCGACGCGCTGGTTCACGTTCTCATCCAACGCGCCGAGCTCTCGCGGGCGGAAGCCCTCGTTGAAGCCCTCGTGACCGAAAGCGACCTGCGCGGTGATCAGGTGGATCGGCAGCTTCGAGTTCGGAGGGCGGAACTCCGATTTTGGCAGGGTCGGTTCGCCGAGGCGATCGACGCGTTGCCGCCGGGCGATCCCGCCGCTGTCGACGAGGCGGTAGTGGCGGGTCTCACGTCTTGGGCAGTCGGTGACGCAGAGCGCCTCGCCGCCATTCTCGCGGCGATCGATCGGATGAGCGGGGCCGCGGCTCGATCGTGGAGGCAGGCGCTATTCGCCCTCAACGGCGCACCGGCGGCAGTCAGTGAGCACGAATCACCTCTGATTCGAGCGTGTGCCGCCGAGGGGCTCATCGCCGCCGGCCGCCTCGACGACGCGAGGCGGTTGCTGAGGCGTGCGCCTGATCCGGAGCAAGGCGCCGTGCTTACGTGCGCGTTGTTCGACCAATTGACGGACGCCTGTGAGTCCGGCGGGTCTGCTCGCGGTTTACCGGGACCATCGGTTCGCGATTCTGATTCGGCGGACGGGCGCGCGAGGACTGTTGCGATGGGGACTGAGGAGGACAGGCATGCACTTGATTCATGCCGTGCCGGCGTTGCTGCAGATTGTCCACGACGCCGAAGACGAGCACACGGCGCTCTTGGCCGGCTGCGCGTGGTGCCGAGCGCACGTCGCTGCCGATGCCGTGGGTCTGGTCGCGCTCGGAGACGGTCCGCGACTGGTGGCGGCCGACGGTTTCATCGAGCGGGATCTTGCGGACGAACTCGTCAAGGACGCGCTCGCGGTTACGGGCGGGAGAGCGGTCTCACGCGGGCCCACGATCGTGGTCTCAGCGCCGATCCGAGCGCAGGGAATCGTGATCGGCATGGCGGTCGCGCGGGGCGATGCGGCCGCTGGGGCGTCGCTCTCCGAGGCGGCGTCGCTCGTCGCGTCGCTCTGCGGGCCGGCGATGCGCGCACGACTCGACGCCCTCGCGCTCGCCGCCAGCGGGCGTTCGGTCGCGCCGGAAATCCTCGGGCACAGTCCGGCCATTCTCGCGGTCCGGGATGCCATTGCTCGCGCCGCCGGCACGCCGTTTCCCGTGCTGATCGAAGGCGAGAGCGGCACGGGGAAGGAACTGGCCGCGAGAGCGCTGCACCGGCTCAGCGCGCGCCGCGACCGTCGCATGAGCGCGGTCAACTGCGCGGCCCTTGCCGACGAACTGGTCGAGGCCGAGCTGTTTGGCTACGTCCGGGGCGCATTCACCGGCGCGGTCGGGCCGAGGCCAGGGCTGTTCGAGGAGGCGAGCGGAGGCACTCTGCTCCTCGATGAGGTCAGCGAGCTCTCGCTGCGCGCCCAGGCCAAGCTGCTGCGGACTCTGCAAGAGCGTGAGATCCGGCGGTTGGGCGAGAATGTTCCGCGGCCCGTCGACGTGCGCGTCATCTCTGCAACGAATCGTCCGCTGGCCGACGAAGTCGGACAGGGGCGCTTCCGCGAGGATCTTCTGTTTCGTCTCGCGGTCGTGCGCATCCGCCTGCCGCCGCTGCGCGAGCGGGTTGAGGACATTCCCGGCATCGCGCACGCCTGCTGGCGCAAACTGGCGGCCGAAACCGGTACGCGGGCGGTGTTCGGTGCCGACGCGATGGCCGCCCTTGCACGGCACTCATGGCCGGGCAACGTCCGGGAACTGCAGAACGTCGTCGCCGGGCTGGCACTCGCCGCACCGGCGCGCGGGCGGGTCGGTGCGCGACACGTCGCGCAAGTCCTCGAGGGACACGCGGTGACCGCTCCGCGCGTGCTGTCGCTCGACGCCGCACGGCGCGTGTTCGAGCGGCAAATTGTTGCCGCGGCGCTCGCCCGGCACGCGGGCAGCCGTTCGGCCGCGGCTGTCGAGCTCGGACTCACGCGACAGGGGCTGGCGAAAGCGATGAAGCGCCTCGGCGTCGAGGCGGCGTACGACGAAGCTGGTGTTGCGTAGGCAGCCGACTTGCGGCGATCATCCCCGGGCCGGTGCTGCGTTACTTCCTCCGTCGCCTGCTGATGACCGCGCCCGTGCTGCTCGGGGTGGCGACGTTGGTGTTCGCGTTGATTCATCTGGTGCCGGGCGACCCCGCGCAGGCGATGCTTGGCGACTCGGCGGCGCCAGCTGATGTCGCCGACTTGCGAGCCAAGCTCGGCCTCGACGCGCCACTGCTGACGCAGTACGGCACGTTTCTGGCCCGCCTCGGTCACGGCGATCTCGGAACGTCGTTCCGTTATGGCACACCCGTCGGACACGAGATCGGCCAGCGCCTCGGACGCACGGCGCAACTTGCGTTGGCCGCGATGATCGTGGCCGTGTTGGTGGCGGTGCCGCTCGGGATCGCGGCCGCGCTCAATCGCGGCAGACTCATCGATCAGACCGCGATGGCCGCCTCGCTCGCGGGCATTTCGATGCCGAACTTCTGGGTGGGCCCCCTCCTCGCCATCGTGCTCGCGGTGAAGTGGGGCTGGCTGCCGGTGTCCGGGACCGGGTCGTGGCGCAACCTCGTGCTGCCGGCGATCACGCTGGGCGCCGCGCTCGCGGCCATCCTCGCGCGAATGACGCGCGCGAGTCTCGTCGAAGAGTTACGAGAGCTCTACGTCGTCGCAGCGCGCGCGCGCGGACTCTCGACCCGGCGCGCCGTGATTGCCCACGCGTTTCGCAACAGCCTGATTCCGGTCGTCACGATCGTCGGGCTGCAGTTCGGTTCCGTGCTCACGGGCACGATCATCACCGAGACGATCTTTGCGTGGCCTGGTGTCGGCCGGCTGCTGATTCAGGCGATCACCTTTCGCGATTATCCGCTGGTGCAGGGCTGCATCCTGTTCATCTCGGTGACGTACGTCGCGGTGAACCTGCTGGTCGACCTCACGTACGCCTGGCTCGATCCGAGGATTCGTTACCAGTGATCCTCCGCAGACTCGGCATGCTCATCGTCGCCCTCACAGTAGTCGCGGCCATTGTCGGCCCGTTCGTCGTGCCGTTCGATCCGGCCTCGCAAAATCTCTCACAGCGATTGTTCGGTCCGTCGTGGACGCACCCGTTCGGGCTCGACGAGTTGGGGCGCGACATCCTCTCGCGGCTCCTCATCGGCGCGCGAATTTCACTGCTCGTCGGCCTGGCCGTCGTGTCGATCTCGGCCACAGCGGGCACGCTGGTCGGTGCACTCGCCGGATACGCCGGTGGCTGGGTGGACACCGTCGCCGGCCGGCTGATGGACGTGCTGCTCGCATTTCCCGGGATTCTGCTCGCGATCGCGCTGGTGGCGGCGCTTGGGCCGAGTCTGACGCACGTCGTGCTGGCGCTCGTCTCGATCGGATGGGTCA
The DNA here is from genome assembly GCA_963704575.1 of uncultured Acidobacteriota bacterium. GTDB lineage: Bacteria > Acidobacteriota > Vicinamibacteria > Vicinamibacterales > SCN-69-37 > DATEGZ01. The sequence continues at coordinate 1,252,642 of OY969918.1, forward strand.
GCTACGCGCGGCTCGTGCGCGGCCTCGTCCTGAAAATTCGCGAACTCGAGTACGTGCAGGCGGCGCGAGCGGTCGGTGCCCCGCTCGGGCGGATCCTCACGCGGCATGTCATTCCGGCGACGCTCTCGGCCGTCGCCGTGCAGGCGACTCTCGGCATGGCGGGCGCGATCATCGCCGAGGCCTCGCTGAGTTTTCTTGGGCTCGGCGTGCAGCCGCCGACTCCCAGCTGGGGAACGATGCTCGACGCAGGGCGATCGCACTTGTTCGACGCGCCGCATCTCACGGTGTTGCCAGGACTCGCGATCGCATTGCTGGTCCTCGGATTCAACTTCGCCGGCGACGCGTTGCGGGACCGCTTCGATCCTCGCCTTACTTGACGGTGCGGGCCAGGCGGATGAGATCGGCGTTGTGCGGGTCGATGGCGAGGGCTTTGTTGAGTGCGGTCCGTGCGGCCACCGGATTGCCGGCCTGCCAGTACGCGTCGGCGAGCAGACCCAACGTAGACGCCGCGGTGTCGCCGGCGTCGATGGCCTGGTCGAAGAACTCTGCAGCGGCGTGGGCATCATTCACTCTGAGAGACAGCATGCCAATGCGACGCGCGCGGGCGGCGCGCGCGGAAGGCTGGGCGGTGTCGCCTTCGAGCGCGTCCAGACTCACGAGCGCGCTCCTCGCGTCGATGAAGTGTGACTGGTGCTCGCAGGCGTCGGCCAGGAATCCGAACGCTTCGGGATCGATCGGCGACGTGGCGACAGCCTCGCGAAGCGTACGCTCCGCGCTCGTGACGTCGCCCGACAGATAGAGCGCCCGTCCGTACAGCGCAAGGCTCTCACTCCGGCGCGCGCCTGCCGCCATGGCCTGGCCGAGGATGTCCTGCGCGCGAAGCGCCCACTGCGGATCGAGCGTGCGCTCGGCGCGCGCGAGATAGATGCGTCCCTGTGCGATCTGGACATGGGTTTGCGCGGAAGCACCGGGCGAGACGCTCGACAGTGCGGCCAGCGCGGCGTCGAACTGGCCTCGCCGCGCGGCGGCCATGGCGATCGCCACGTGCCGGTCGTCGCTCTGATCGAGCGCCGCCAGAGCCTGCAGTTGCTCCATTTCTTCCGTCGCGCGGCCCTGCGACCTGAACAGGTCGGCGAGCTCTTCGCGCGCCGCGGTGAGCGACGGGGCGATCTTGATCGCATGCTGCAGGGCGTCGACGGCTTCGTCGATCCTGTTCGTGTCCCGATAGACGAGACCGAGCAGGTAGTACGCGGGCGCGACCGAGTCGTTGCGATCGATGGCCCGGCGCAGCGGCGCAATGGCCGTGGCGGGAGCGCCGGCGCGGTAGCGGGCGAGGGCGAGCGCATATAGCAGGGCAGGGTCGGCGTCGCGGAGACGGTCGGCCGCCTCGCCATACCAGCGCGCGGCTTCGATCGGCTCGCTGCGTGCGTCGTAGACCTCGCCGAGGGCAACAAGGGGCTGCGCCGAGTCCGGTGCCAGCCGGCTGGCTTCATGCAGGTCGCGGATCGCAAGGTCTTCCCGGTGGTCGGCGTGATAGGCCTCGCCGCGCCGGTAGTAGGCCACCATCGAGTCGGGCCGCAGCGCCAGCGCGCCGCTGAAGCTTTCGATCGCCGCCGAGGTCGTCCCCGCCTGCAGGGCCTGCTCGCCGTCGGCCAGCAACTGCCGGTACTGACGGTCGCGGCCGATGCGCTGAACGACCGTCGCCCCGCCCGCAACCACGGCCGTGGCGGCGATGAGCGCCAGCATCCACTTCACGGCGTTCATCTTACGCCGGTCTCCGGAGACCCCCCGGAACCTTCGGGAACTCCCGGGGTCTAAGCTTTCAAGGAAACGTCCTCCGCCGAGGTGCTACCATGGCGGTCGAGACCTCTGTGAAGCCGTTGCGCGCACTCACGTGGCCTGACGCTGCAAGCGCCGATTGGGCGTTGGTGCAGCAGTGTGCGACCGGCGACGACGAAGCCTGCACGCGTTTGGTGACCGATCACCAGCGAATGGTGTATCAGCTCGCACTCCATCTGCTCGGCGATTCCCAGGAAGCGCTGGATGTGTCGCAGGAAGTGTTCCTCCGGGTGTTCCGCACGCTCGCGCAGTTTCGCGGCCAGTCGACGCTGAAGACCTGGATCTACCGCATCGTCGTCAACCAGGCGTCGAATCGGCAGCGGTGGTGGCGGCGACGCCGCCGCGCGCAGCAAGTGGCGCTCGAGGATCACACGGCGGCGCACGGCGAGCTGCCGGAGCGGCACATTTCGTCTCAGCCCGACTCCGTCCTTGAGCAAGGCGAACTTTCGAAACGGGTCTGGGCGGCACTTGACTCGCTTCCGTTCGATCAGCGCGCCGTCGTCGTCCTTCGGGAAATCGACGGGCTCAGCTACGAAGAGATCGCCGTGTCCCTCGGTGTCGCTGTCGGAACCGTCAAATCACGCCTCGCGCGCGCCCGGGAAAGCCTGCGCCTGGTATTGAGGCCCGCATGAAACCGCTCGGTTGTCGCAATCAGCGCCTCGGTGCGTTTGTAGACGGCGAGCTGTCGGGTGCCGATCGGATGCGGGTGTTCCACCACCTGTCGGTCTGCAAGTCGTGCGCTGCCGAGGCTGAGTTCATCGGTGGCCTGGGCGACGTGCTTCGCCAGGCCGTGACGTCGGACGCGCGCGTTCCCGCCGAACTCGACGGGCTCTCGGGCGGTGTCATCAGCCGGGTTCGAGCGGAGCGTGCCCAGTCGTGGCGCGGCTTCTACGAGCGCATGGTGGATGGGTGGCATTACGCGATTGTCGGGAGCGGCGCCCTGGCCGCGGCCTTCGTCTCGATTGTTTTCGTGTCGCTGATGCTCGAGTTCGGCCCGACCCCGGAACGCGACGACTCGCTTGCGGCGCTGATCAGCAATCTCAATTCCCCGGCCGGCACGCTCTTCGTTGAGGCGACCCCGCTTGGCGGGAAAGACCGCAGCTCGATGCTGATGCTCGTCAACAACGACTTGGCCGTGCCCGACGAGTCGATGTCGGCTGGCGCCGTCCCTGTCGTCCTGAGGTATGCGACCGAACAGGAATTCGTCGGCGCGCTGTCAGACGCGATGACGCACGACGGCCGTCTGCTCGAACTGCGATCGATGACGGCGCAACAGCGCCGCTACACGGAAGGCCTGCTCGACGCGATCGTCCGGATGCGCTCCGGGCAGACCGCGTTCAGTTCGGCGGGCTCCCTCAACGTCCACAGCCTGTGGCTCGTCACCAACACAGGCGTGACCGCCAAGGGCATCTAGCTCTCGCTCAGGTCAACGAACGCTGACCGCTTGCGCCGCGACGTTCTGCAGAGCGTCCGTGGCCCGAATCATCACGCGCGCGATGTCCGCCTCGGCCGCCACAGGAATGTCGTAACGCTCGTCCGGCGAATCCGACAGCCCGTCAACCGGCGCGAGCAGGCGCCACGGCCCGCCACCAATCGAATACTCGACCTTCTGAATCGCGCTGCGCGCGTCGTGCACGCGCACGCCAATGCGAATCGATCCGCCTTGCCGCACGATCTCGGTCGTGATCGTCGGCGGCGTGTTGTCGACCTCGACGGGATCGGACTCGCGCTCGCCGACAAGCGCGCGGTCCGCCGAGTTCGACGGCGAGTCGGACGCGAGAATCTTCACGATGTAGCGTCCGTCCGCCACCGATGTCGTGTCCCACACGAAGATCGAATCGCTTACGCCGGTCCGAAGGTCGTGCCACGCCGGATCTCCTTCGCGCCGGTACTGGACCGTGTAGACGAGGTGATCGCTGTCGGCATCCTCGGCTTTCCACTGGATCGTCTGCAGGCCTTTCTGGAACATGCGCCGGCCGGGCGTCGCCGGATTCGGTCCCGGATCGCCGGCCGGCCGCCGCGCGTCGGCCGTCGCATCGTCCAGCCCGGCGATCGCGCCGTCGTCGCTCGAAAACGGCTTTTGGAACACTACGCCCGGCGGAGAAATCGTGACCGACGTGACGGCCGGCCGCGCGTTGCGCGGGAGATAGGCGAGTGTCACGGACGTCAGCCGCGGCGCCGTGCCGGCCGCAGTGGTCAGCACCGACTTCCACTGCACGAAGCGCGCCGCCGGACTCTTGATCGCGTCGCCCTCCGCACGCGAGTACGGGCCATCCCACGGGCTCCACGAGTCGTCGGGTGTCTCCGTGTTGCCCGATCGCGTGTAGAGCACGACGCCGCCCGTGGCTTCCCAGCGGATCAGGCCCCAGAGAGACGCGTTCTTCGTATCGCGGACGGGCGAGACGAACGACGCCGGAGACTGCACGGCCGCTCCGATCGCGACGACGCGACCTGGGTTCGCGGAGGCGAGCGCGGCTGGAAAGGCACCGCCACGGACCGATCCCGCGAGCCGTGTGACTTGCTTCGCGTCCACGCCGCCAAGCAACTGCACCTGGCGATTCTGATCAATGCGATACAGACGCCCATCGGGCCCGCTTGCGGCGATCACTCCGCCGTCGCTGCCGGCCGCGAGGTCGTAAATCACGTCGCCCGTTTCCCAGAACGATTCGAAGCTGCCGCCGGCATCCACGCGGTACACGACGGACTTCCGCGACCCGCTCGATGAGGGCGAGGACGCGGCTGCGCCCGGCGCCGGGGGAGTGGCCGTCACCATGGCCACCGATGCCGACTCGCCAGACGTCGACGACTCGTCGCCCCGGGCGATCGCCGCAGCGAAGATCGCGTTGCCACCGCCGACCGCAATCGCTGCCACTTCGGTCAATCCGGAATCGATCACGACGAAGGGACGATCGCTGGCATCGAAGCGATACAGCCTGCCTGGCGACTCGGTGCCCGCGAGCATTTGTCCCGCGCCATCAGCCGCGAGCGACACGACGTGCGCGGCGGGTGGGTGATAGACGTCCTTGCTCGCGCCGTTCGCGTCCACGCGGTAGACGACCGCCGGATTGCCGGCCCCGACCCACAAGCGTCCTTGACCGTCGACCGCCAGCGCCCAAATGTATTTTTCGGTCGGATCGAAAAACACGCGCGGCGCTGCGGTGCCGTCGACGACGTACACGCGTCCTTCCGGTCCGGTCGCAAAAAACACTCGCGCGCCGGACACGGCAATCGCGAAGACGTTCTTCTCCTGCGCGGTGTAGATCGTTTCCTCGGCCTGCCCGGGCTTCATTCGCACGAGACGGCCGTCGCCGCCCGTCCCTGCCCAGAGCGTCCCGTCGGGCGCGGCCGCCAGACTCCACACCTGCGCCGGTGTCGTCGTCAGCCGGCTCGTCATCTGCGGGCCCGCGGTGATCGCGCCGTCGAGTCCGACGATCACCCCGTCAGACTTGCCCTTGAGCAGTTCAGTCGGCGTGGCGATGGTCCAGAAGACGGGGCCGGACGCCAGCAGCGGAAACGAAATCACGGCGAGTGCCGCAGTGGCAGCAACAGCACGAATGGCACGCAGCATCGGTAGCCTGGGAAGCGTCACTTATCGGACGTGAGCGTGAGGGTCAGTTCGCGAGAGCCTTTGACGACGCGGTCGAATCGACGCTCCCATTCACCGACCACCGCTTTCGCAATAGTGGACGAGGCGACCGACGAGTCGGCGTCGAGGATGGACCGCACGTTGCCCGGAAGCGACGCGAGCGTGTCGCCGCCGGTCACCGTTCCCGATCCTGGACTGATGAGTCGCACGTACAACCGGTTGTTGCGGCGCGACGCGTTGAGTTGCGCCAGAAGTGCCGGCCAGGAGGCGGCTTTGCCCGGCCGAAGCTCGCGTTGCTCGAGGGCCGCGAGCGTCGACGCGTCGCTCACGAGCAACGTGAGTGGGCCGCTCGCCTGCGCCGGCATCTTCACGGGCATGGAGATTGTCTCGACAGCGCCGCGATAATCGCGAAGCGCGATCTGGAGCGAGTGCGTCGCGCCGAATCGCGGTTTCGTCGTGTCCAGCCAGACGCGCTCGATGGTCGTGCTCTGCTGGTCCTCGGAAACGCGGAGCGTCAAGTCCAGTTTGTCCGGCATCGCGGCGCGGAACTCGTTAGTGACTGCCGCGCCAATCGGCGCGGAGATCGTCGTAGCCGCGGCGGAGAGGGCGGTGTCGCCGGTGAACGCGTCGTCGATCGTCACGGCCCCGCTTGATCCGAGTGACAGCGAGCCCGTCGCCGTAATCGACATCACTCCGGACTGCCGCTGATACGCCGTCAGCGCGTTGAGGATCGCGACATAGCTGAAGAGCGGCGTCAGCATCTGATCTTGCAGCACGTAGAACGTCATCGGCCGGCTGGGCGCGCGCGTTCCGGCGAGCGTGATCGTCACCGCCAGCTCATTCGGTCCCGCGCCAAGCGTGCCGCCCACGGCGGTCGCGCGATCCTGGCTGACCGTGCCGATCACGGGACCGAGCGTCGCGATCTTGAGCGACGAATCGAGACTCGGCAGCACGGTCAGCACGTGCGCGCGCGTCATCGCAAACGCGGTCGGCCCGAGATTCAGAAACGGATGACCGAACGCGTAGACATTCGCGCCGTCCACCCAGGTGACGGTGCCCGTCGCGCCCATCTCGAGATCGCCGCGGATCAAACTCACACCGACCGCATCACCGGGCAAGAGCGTCGGTCGCGGCGCCTGTGCGGCCCCGGAGGCCGGGGAGGCCCCGTCAATCGTGCCCGCGGCCGAGAGCGCCTGGCGCAGTTGACGATCGAGCGTGGGCTCGAATCCGCTCACGACCATCGCGGAGCCTATCGGACGCAGCGTTGGCGCGAGGTCGGCAAGCGCCGCAGGCCCCACGACGCTGAAGTCGCTTCCGGCGTGAAGCGGCGCCGCAGCGCGCTCGGCCAGGTGCGTGAGGTACGCGAGTGCGTCGGTCGTCGTCGTCGGCCACGCGAGGACGGAACCGCCCGCCGTCGGACGAGGGCCGCCGCCCGAGACCGCGGAAGTCATCTCGGCAATCGGGGTAATGCCCGCGATCGGCTCACGAGGAAAGGATCCGAGCGCGTAGGATACCGCGCCGACGATCCGCCCGTCGATGTAGACCGGGCTGCCGCTCATGCCCTGGATTACGCCCGTGTTCGCGAGCGGGCCGCCCTCGAGCTTCGCGAGGATCAAATCCCGCTGCGGACCGATCACGTTGTGAAGCACGCCGATGACGTTGACCTTGAACTCTTCGATCGTGTCGCCGGCGAAAATCGTCCGGCCGATCCCGACCTGACCCGGCTTCACTTGATCGAGGGGATAGAAGGCTGGCGCCGGCTGGGCGAGGACCAGGCCGCCTGCGACGAGCACGCAAGCCACGATGAGCGTTGGTCGCCGCATGTGCAGCATGCTCCGCAGAGTTCGTTATAACACGGTCAGCCTGAACGATTTGACCGCGGGCCAGACCGTCTGGTACGCTCGGTGCGGTCGTAGCGACATGGCGTTCCTCTCTTCTGCGCAGCTCACCTCGTCCGCCAACTCCTATTGGTGGTGGTATGCCTGCTCAGCTGAGGAGGGCCGCGCGCGTTAAGCTCGTCGTTGCGCAAGGATTCAGGGCCTCTTCAGCAAACGCTGGAGAGGCCCTTTTTGCGTTTTCAGGGGCAGGGAGGCGACGTTTCAGGTGAGCACGCTCGTCTGTGAAACGGTGACGGCCGACACGATGGCCGGGCTCTGCGCGGCGCGGGACGCCGTACAGGACGCGGACCTCGTCGAATTGCGGCTCGACGGCGTGGCGGGCGTCGACGTCGCGCGCGCGCTCGCCGGCCGCCGGCATCCAGTCATCGTGACGTGCCGGGCGGCGTGGGAAGGGGGCCGCTGGGACGGAGACGAAGCCGCGCGGCTCGATGTACTCGCGCGGGCGATCGAGCTCGGCGCGGAGTACGTCGACGTCGAATGGCGAGCCGATCGCCGCGGACTGCCGTCGAATGACCGCACGCGTCTGGTCCTGTCGCATCACGACTTCGATGGCGTGCCCGCCGATCTCGCGGATCGCGTGCGCGCGATGCGCGCGGAACGCGCGCCGGTCACCAAGATCGCCGTCTCCGCGACGCGCCTCGCCGACTGCCTGACGCTTCGTGATGCGATGGCCGGCGGCGAGAACCACGTGGCTATCGCGATGGGTCCGTGCGGACAGTTGACCCGCGCCTGGCCGGCGTGGCTGGGATCGCTCTGGACGTACGGCGGGATCGTCGCGCCTGGCCAGACGACGCCGCGCGAGTTGGTAGACGTCTACCGCGATTCGCCGGACGACCGCTGCGACGCGAGTGTTTGGCCTCACGGGCGCGCCCCTCGGCCACTCCGCGTCGCCGGCGATGCACAACGCGGCCTTTGCCGCCCTTGGCATCGACGCGGTCTACGTGCCGCTCGAGACGAACGACCCCGACGAGCTGCTGACGATGGCGAACGCGATCGGCCTGGCTGGCGTCAGCATTACCGCACCGCTCAAGGAGGCCCTGTATCGCCGCGCGTCGGCGACCGACGACTTGTCGCGTGAGGTGTCGGCGGTCAACACCCTTCGGCGGAACGGCGACGGGTGGGAAGGCCGCAACTTCGACGTCGCGGGATTCCTGACGCCGCTGACAATCCGACGGACCGTACTCCGGGACCGGCGCGCTGTGGTGCTCGGCGCCGGTGGCGGCGCACGCGCCGCCGTGTGGGCGCTGAAGGAGCGCAGGCGCACAGGTGGAAGTCAGCGCGCGACGAATTGATCGTGCGCAGGACCCTGGCCGAGGCGATGCACGTGGGCGTCGGCACGTGGCCGCCGGCGTCCGGGTGGGATGTGCTCGTCAACGCCACGCCGGTCGGCACGTGGCCGAACGTCGACGCGATGCCGGCGCCCGTCAACGGCCGGCCTGGCGCGCTCGTGTACGACCTGGTTTACAACCCGCCCGAAACGGCATTGATGCGAGCCGGGCGCGCCGCCGGACTCGAGACGATCGGCGGCCTCGAGATGCTCGTCAATCAGGCGTGTCTGCAAAGTCAGTGGTGGACGGGCGTGGAGGCGCCCGCCGCGGTCATGGACCGCGCCGCTCGTGCCCGGCTGGCGAGCGTGAACGACGATCGATCATGAACATGACACAGACAACCTTCGACGAATTCGTGGACCTCTCGAGACGCGGCACGTTCGTGCCTGTCTGTCGCGAGATCATGGCGGACCTGCTGACGCCCGTCTCGGCGTTCCTCAAGATTGCGGAGCACTCCGACTACGCGTTCCTGCTCGAGAGCGTCGAGGGCGGCGAGCACATCGGGCGCTATTCGTTTCTCGGCAAGGATCCCTTCATGGTCGTGCGCGGCCGGGAAGGCCGGACCACGATCGAGCAGGCGGGCGTCCAGACCTCGCGCGACGAGCCGTTCATCGACGTGCTGCGCGGACTGATGGGCGAGTTCCAGGCGCCGTTCGTGCCGCACCTGCCGCGGTTCACCGGCGGCGCGGTCGGCTACTTCGACTACGACGCGGCGGAGTGGTTCGAACCGACGACGCGTCTCGAGAAGCCGCTGCCGGATCGCGATCAATCGGGATTCATGATGTTCGACACCGTGCTCGCGTTCGATCACGTGAAGCACCGGATTCTTGCCATCGCCAACGCGCGCCTGCGGCCCGGCGAGGACCTGCGCGCGCTGTACGATTTTGCCGCGCGCGAAGATCGATTTCCTCGAGCGCGAGCTCGAACGCAACCTCTCGCGCCCCGAGCGGCGTCCGTCGAAGCCGCTCGACGTCACCGCCAATCAGACACGCGAGCAATTCGAAGCGCGGTCAAGACCATTCAGGGCGACATCGCGGCCGGGGAAGTGTTCCAGGCCGTGATTTCGCAGCGCTTCGACGCCAGAACAGACGCGCCGCCCTTCGACGTCTATCGCGCGCTGCGTCACATCAACCCGTCGCCGTACATGTTCTTCCTGCGGATGGGCCAGGACGCGATCATCGGCGCGTCGCCAGAGATGCTGGTGCGCGTCGAGGGCCGGCACGTCGAGACGCACCCGATTGCGGGCACGCGGCGTCGCGGCGCGACTCCGGACGAGGATCAGCGCCTGGCCGAGGAGCTTCGCCGGAACGAGAAGGAGCGCGCCGAGCACGTCATGCTCGTCGACCTCGGGCGCAACGACATCGGGCGCGTCTCGGAGATTGGCAGCGTGCGCGTGCCGCAGTTCATGGCGCTCGAACGCTACTCGCACGTGATGCATCTCGTGTCGCGCGTGGAAGGGCAGCTCGCCGAAGACCGCGACCGGCTCGACGCGCTCGTCGCGACGTTCCCCGCGGGCACACTCACGGGCGCGCCGAAGATTCGCGCGATGCAGATCGTCGGCGCGCTCGAGCCGACACGCCGCGGCCTCTACGGCGGCGCCGTCGGCTATCTCGACTTTGCGGGCAACCTGGACTTCTGCATCGCGATTCGTACGATCGCGATGCACGGCACGGCTGCCCGAGGTCCAGGCCGGCGCCGGCATCGTCGCCGACTCGCTGCCGGCCGCGGAGTACGACGAGACCTGCGACAAAGCGCGTGCGCTTCTCCAGGCCCTCGAAATGGCCGACAAGGGCATGTAGCCGTGGTGCTCATCATCGACAACTACGACTCGTTCACGTTCAACCTCGCGCACCGGCTCGGAGAGCTCGGCGCCGAGACGCGCGTGATCCGCAACGACGCAAAGACGCTCGATGAGATCGAAGCGATGCAGCCGTCGCGTCTCGTGATCTCGCCCGGGCCTGGGCGGCCAGAGACGGCCGGCGTGTCGGTGGAGGCGCTGAGAAGGTTTGCCGGGCGCATTCCTGTGCTCGGCGTCTGTCTCGGACATCAGGCGCTCGCCATCGCGTTTGGCGGCCGGGTCGAGCGGGCGCCCGTGCTGATGCACGGCAAGACGTCGAAGATCACGCACGACGGTACGCATCTCTTCACCGGCCTCGCCAATCCGTTCGACGCCGGGCGTTATCACTCGCTCGTGATTCCCGCCGACGGGCTGCCGACAGACTTCGTGATGACGGCGTCGGTCACCGACGAAGGCACGGTGATGGGCGTGCGGCATTCGACCTGGCCGGTCTACGGCGTGCAGTTCCATCCGGAATCGGTGCTGACGGCCGTTGGCCACCGCATTTTGCAGAATTTTCTCGAGGCGCACTGACGTGTTCACCGATCTCCTCGAGAAACTGCGCCGCTACGAGGATCTCACGAGCGGGGAGGCGGCCGCCGCCATGGGCGCGATCATGGACGGCCGCGCGACCTCCGCCCAGATCGCCGCGCTCCTGGTCGCGCTGGCGCTCAAGGGCGAGCGGCCGAGCGAGATCGTTGGCTTTGCGACCGCCATGCGCGAGCGCGCCACACCGCTGCCGCGTCCGCTGCCGAATGTGTTCGATACCTGCGGCACGGGCGGCGACGGCGCGCACACCTTCAACGTCTCGACCGCGGCCGCGCTCATCCTCGCTGGCGCTGGCGTGCGCGTCGCCAAGCACGGCAATCGCGCCGCCTCGAGTCGTTGCGGCAGCGCAGACGTGCTCGAAGCGCTGGGGGTCGTGATCGATGCGCCCATCGATCGCGTCGTCGATGCGGTCGACCGCGCGAACCTGTCGTTCTTCTTCGCGCAGGTGTGGCATCCGTCGATGCGGCACGCCGCGGCGACCCGCAAGGAACTAGGCATGCGCACCGCATTCAATCTGCTCGGCCCCCTGACCAATCCGGCGCGACCCGCCCGCCAACTCGTCGGCGTGTCCCGACCGGAGCACACGGAGCTGGTCGCGCGCGCGCTCGGTCAGCTGGGATCGGAGCGCGCCTGGGTCGTCTACGGCGCCGGCGGTCTCGACGAGATCTCGACGATTGGACACAGCAAGGTCTCCGAACTTCGGAACGGCACCGTGAACACCTTCTACGTACATCCCGCCGACGCAGGGCTGCCGACGACGAGCGTCGAAGCGTTGCGCGGGGGATCGGCGGCTGACAACGCGAGCATCATCGAACGGCTGGTCGCCGGCGACGCTGGACCTCGTCGGGACATCGCGCTTCTCAACGCCGGCGCCGGCTTGTTCGTCGCCGGAGTGGCTTCTTCGCTGGGCGACGGCGTCGCACTCGCCGCCGAGACGATTGACGACGGCCGGGCGGCCGCGGTGCTTGCGCGACTTCGTGAGCTGCGACCTGCATGACCGCCGATCTGCTGCAGACCATTGTCGCCGCCGCCCGCAAGGCGGCCGAGGTACGAGAGCGCGGGGCCGAGGCGCCGTTCGTCCCCGCGCACACGCCGCGTGGTGCGGAGTTCGAGGCAAGCCTGCGCCGGCCAGGCATCCGGATCATCGCGGAGTGCAAGCGTCGATCGCCATCGCGCGGCGTGTTACGGCAGCACTACGATCCGGCCGCCATTGCGCGCGAGTACGAGGCCGCCGGAGCCGCGGCGATTTCGGTGCTGACCGAGAGCACGTTCTTCAGTGGCTCGCTCGATCACTTACGCGCGGTTCGCCGAGTGGTGAGTCTTCCGCTGTTGCGCAAGGACTTCATCGTCACCGCCTTTCAGGTCGAGGAGGCGGTGGCGGCCGGGGCGGACGCGATCCTGCTGATTGTTGGCGCGTTGACTGCGGCGGAGTTGGCTGAGCTTCTGGCGCGTGCCCGACGCGCACGCCTCGCGGCGCTTGTCGAAGTGCACGACCGGGCCGAGCTCGACGCGGCACTCGAGGCCGGCGCGACGATCGTCGGCGTGAACAGCCGGAATCTTCGGACACTCGACGTCGATCTCGAGGTGTTCGACGCGCTGGCCGAGTCGCTCCCAGACAGCGTCATCGCCGTCGCAGAGAGTGGACTCAAGACCCCCGGAGATCTGCGACGGTTGCGCGACCTCCGCTACGATGCCTTCTTGATCGGCGAGCGGTTTATGACCGAGGTCTCGCCAGGCGCCGCGCTGGGCGCATTGCGGGACGCGGCCGGCCCGGAGCGTTTATGACCCGGCCACGTATCAAAATCTGTGGGCTCACACGCTCAGAGGATGCGGCGCAAGCAGTGCATCTTGGTGCTGACGCGCTGGGTTTCATCCTGTGGCCGGGAAGCCCGCGCGCGATTTCGCCAGACGCCGCCCGCGCCATCGCACAGAGTGTGCCGCCGCTCTTGGTGCGCGTCGGCGTGTTCGTGAACGCGTCGCCGCACGAGGTCGCGGAACTGGCGCGCTTCGTGGGTCTCGACGCGGTGCAGTTGCACGGAGACGAGGCGCTTGAACACTTCGCCGCCGTCCCGGCCCGCGTGATTCGGGCCATCGCGCTCGAGAGCGATGATGACGTCGCGCGAGCATCGGGATGGCCGTCGCACGTGACGCCGCTCGTCGACGCGAGCGATCCGGTCCGTCGTGGCGGCACCGGTCGCGAGGCGGACTGGCGCCTGGCCGCGGACCTTGCCGCGCGCCGGCCCATCATTCTCGCGGGCGGTCTGTCGAACGCCAACGTGGCGCGAGCGATCATGGCCGTCCGTCCGTGGGGCGTCGACGTGTCGTCCGGCGTCGAGTCGGCGCCGGGCATCAAGAGTGCGGCCAAGCTCGAGGAATTCTTCGCGGCGGTCGACGCCGTGACGGAGGATGCGTGACAGACGTGAAGCGTGACAGCCCGGGGCCGAGATTCGGCCACCGCGATCCCGATCGCCGCGGGTACTTCGGCGAATTCGGCGGCCGATTCGTGCCCGAGACGCTCGTGGCGCCGGTCGAGGCGCTGGAAGCGGCGTATCGCGAGGCGCGCGAGGACGCGTCGTTCGTCGCGTCGCTGCGAACGCTGCTCGCGCACTACGTCGGCCGTCCCACCCCGCTCTACGAAGCGCGGCGCGCAGCGGGCGCGAGCGGCGTGCGCGTCTTTCTCAAGCGCGAGGATCTCGCGCACACCGGCGCGCACAAGATCAACAACGCAATCGGCCAGGCGTTGCTCGCCGAGCGCATGGGCAAGACGCGGATCGTCGCTGAAACGGGCGCCGGGCAGCACGGCGTCGCGACGGCAACGGCGTGCGCGCTGCTCGGCCTCGAGTGTGTGGTCTACATGGGCGCCGACGACATGGCGCGGCAGGCGCTGAACGTCTTCCGCATGCGCGTGCTTGGCGCGACCGTCGAATGCGTCGACGCGGGCAGCCGCACGCTCAAAGACGCGATCAACGAGGCGATGCGCGACTGGGTCGCGAACGTGGACAACACGTACTACCTGCTGGGTTCGGTGCTCGGGCCGCATCCCTATCCGCTGATGGTGCGCGAGTTCCAGTCCGTGATCGGACAGGAGGCGAAGCAGCAGATCCTCGCCCAGGCTGGCCGTCTGCCGGACGTCGCGGTCGCGTGCGTCGGAGGCGGCAGCAACTCGCTCGGCCTGTTCGACGCGTTCGTGGCCGACACGGATGTGCGACTTGTCGGCGTCGAAGCCGGCGGCCGTAGCTTGAAGCCCGGCGACCACGCAGCGCGCTTCGCCGGTGGCGCGCCCGGCGTCCTGCACGGCACGCGCAGCATGGTGCTGCAGGACGACCATGGCAACATCCTGCCGACGCACTCCGTGTCGGCCGGTCTCGACTACCCGTCAATCGGTCCGGAACATGCGTGGCTCGCGGCCACCGGACGATCCGAGTACACCTGGATCGACGATGCCGCGGCGCTTGACGCGTTCGAGTGGATCGCGCGAATGGAAGGCATCCTTCCGGCCCTCGAGTCGTCGCACGCGCTCGCCTGGCTGAAGGCCAATCTCGGCACGATGGCGAAAGGGAGCGTCGTCCTCGTGAACCTCTCGGGACGCGGAGACAAGGACGTCGACACAGTGCGCCAGTTGCGTGGCGCAAGGAGTGCAGGATGAACCGGATTGCGACGACGTTCGAGGCGATGCGCGGCAGGAAGGCACCGGGGCTCGTGACCTACGTCACCGCGGGCGATCCCGATCTCGCGCGGTCGAAGGCCATTCTGCTGGGGCTCGCGCGCGGTGGCGCCGATGTGCTCGAGATCGGCGTGCCGTTTTCCGATCCGATCGCTGACGGACCGGTGATTCAACGCGCGTCCGAACGCGCGCTGGCCGCCGGCGGGCACCTCGGGGCGTCGCTTGATTTGGTCGCGTCCGTGCGAGCGGAGATCACGGCACCGCTCGTCCTATTCACGTACGTCAACCCCGTGGTCCGGATGGGCGTCGATCGTTTTGTCGCACGCGCGGCCGACGCCGGCGTCGACGGCGTGCTGCTGCTCGATCTGCCGATCGAAGAGGCGGAGGGCATGCGCGCGGCGCTCGACAGCCGGCAGATCGATCAGATTTTTCTCGTCAGCCCGACGACGACCGACGCGAGGCTGGGCGAGGCGGCGCGGCTGGGCCGCGGATTCCTGTACGCGATCTCCCGGCTGGGCGTCACGGGCACGCGCGACGCGGTCGCCGGCACGGCACACCCGTTAGTCGATCGCATTCGGAAGCTGACGTCGTTGCCGATCGCGCTGGGATTCGGTGTTTCGCGCCCCGAGCACGTCGCCGAGATCACGACGTTTGCCGACGCGGCGGTGGTCGGAAGCGCGATCGTCGGACAGATCGCGACGGCCGTCGCCGAAAAGCGCGACCCGGCGGACGCGGTGGAGCAGTTTGTCCGCTGGTTGAAGGGCGGGTGAGGCGTGGAACGCATCGTCGCGCTTCGCGCGCGCATCGACGAGATTGACGCCGAGCTGGTCCGGCTGCTCAACGCACGGGCGACGTGCGCGCTCGAAGTCGGCCAGCTGAAGGAAGCGTCGCACCAGCCGATTTATCAACCGGCGCGCGAGGCCGAAGTGCTCGCGAACGTGCGGGCGGCCAATCAGGGCCCGCTCGACAACGACGCGCTGGTCCGGCTGTTCGAACGAATCATCGACGAGGCGCGGCGGCTCGAACGGCTCGCGGCGGCGCAGCGTGGCAAGAGCGGCGAACCAGGGCAACAGTAGAATCTCCGAAAGGTCAGGGCACGGACATGGTGGTCGTAATGCAGGAACGGGCAAGCGAGGAACAGATCCAGACGGTGATCGCGCAGCTCGTCGAGATGGGCTTCGACGTCCATCGATCGACGGGCGCAAGCCGGACGGTGATCGGCGCGGTCGGCGACGGCGTGGGCGATCCGCAGCTCCTCGAAGTGCAGGAGGGCGTGCAGGAGGTCCTCCGAATCAGCGAGCCGTACAAGCTCGCCAGTCGCACCTTCAAGCCGGAGAACACCGTCGTCGTCGTCGGCGACGTCCGCATCGGCGGCGACGAGGTCGTCGTCATGGCCGGGCCGTGTTCGGCGGAGACGGATGCGCAGGTCGAGGCGACGGCGGCGGCCGTCAAGCGCGCGGGCGCGAAAGTGCTGCGCGGGGGCGCGTTCAAACCGCGGAGTTCGCCGTACAGCTTCCAGGGACTGGGCGAGGCGGGGCTGAAGATGCTCCGGGCCGCGGCCGATCGCCACGACCTCAAGCTCGTCACCGAGGTCATGGAGATCGCGCAGATCGAAATGGTCGAGCGCTACGCCGACATCCTGCAGGTCGGCGCGCGCAACATGCAGAACTACTCGCTGCTGCGTGAGCTCGGCCGGTCGCGCATGCCGGTGCTGCTCAAACGCGGCATCTCGGCCACGATCGAGGAGTGGCTGCTGTCGGCCGAATATGTGCTCGCCGGCGGCAACACGAACGTCATTCTGTGCGAGCGCGGGATCCGGACCTTCGAAAGCTACACGCGCAATACGCTCGACATCTCGGCGATTCCGGTCGTGCAGAAGCTCAGCCACCTGCCGGTGCTCGCTGATCCGAGTCACGGCACGGGCCGGCGCGACAAGGTCGCGGCGATGGCGCGGGCAGCGGTCGCCGCCGGCGCCGACGGCCTCATCATCGAAGTGCACTGCGATCCGGATCACGCGCGGTCAGATGGCGCGCAGTCGATGTTTCCCGCGCAGTTCGAACGGCTGATGGCCGAACTGCGCATAATCGCTCCGGCGATCGGCCGCAGCATCTGCGTCGAGCCGGTCGCGCGCCGCGGCTGGAACCGGTAGCCCTTCATGCCGACCGCACCCAGTGCCGACCCGCCGTTTCGTCGCATTGGCATCGTCGGCCTTGGGCTCATCGGCGGATCGATCGCGCGGGGCGTCCGCGAGGTGTGGCCCGACGTCAGGATCACGGGCGTCGATCTGCCCGCAATCACGCGCGCCGCACTCGCGGATCGCGTCATCGACGACACGCGCCCGGCCGCGTCCGCACTGAGCGAAGTCGATCTCATCGTTCTTGCGGCGCCGGTCTCGGCGATTCTCCAGCTGCTCGCAGAACTTGGCCGGGCCGGGCTTCCGGCGCTCGTGACCGACGTCGGCTCAACGAAGCGCCGGATCGTCGCTGCTGCGGATCACGCGGGCGTGAAGCGGTTCCTCGGCGGCCACCCCATGGCCGGCGCCGAGCGCGGCGGACTGGACCAATCTCGCCTGGGGCTCTTTACAAATCGACCGTGGTTCCTGATGCCGGCGCCGGCGGTCGGTCCGGCAGATCGTGATCGCCTTGTGCGCCTCGTCGAGGCGCTCGGCGCAAGACCGGTCACGATTGACGCCGACGACCACGACCGCACCGTCGCGTACGTCAGCCACCTGCCACAACTGGTCTCGACGACGTTGATGATCGCCGCAGGTGAGGCGCTCGGCGATGCGCGGCTCGGACATGCCGGCCGCGCACTCGATGAGATGACGCGGCTGTCGGCGAGTTCCGCCGAGATGTGGACGAGCATTTTCGACACCAATCGCGATTACATCGAAGAGGCGCTCGAGGCGCTATCGAAGGCGGCGCCGGCACCGGGCGCAATCGACGCCCAGAGTCTGCGTGACCTGTTCTCTGACGCGAACCGCTGGCGGGCGCGATTCGATCTCGCGCGTCCCGGGCGCCAGTCATGACCCCACTGTGGGCGCCGAGCGCCGAAAGGATCGCGGCCACGCGGACGACCGCGTTCATGAACTTCGTCGCTGACCGGACGGGGAGGCGGCTCGATACCTTCCACGAGCTGCATCGCTTCTCGGTGACCGATCAGCCGGCGTTCTGGGAAACGATCTGGGACTTCGCCGGCGTGCGAGGCGAGCGCGGCCCGCGAGCCGTCACGGATCTCGATCGAATGCCTGGCGCGCAATATTTCCCGGATGCCCGGCTGAATTTTTCCGAGAACGTACTGCGCCGTCGCGACGCGAGCCCCGCAATCATCGCTTTCAACGAGACGGGCGCCAGCCGGTCTCTCTCGTTCCAGGCGCTGCACGACGACGTGATGCGGGTGGCCGGGGCGTTGCGAGCGGAAGGTGTGGAACCCGGCGATCGCGTGTGCGGTCTCATGGCGAACGTCCCCGAGACCATCATCGCCGCGCTCGGTGCGGCCGCGATTGGCGCCGTGTGGTCGTCGGCGTCCCCGGATTTCGGCGTGCAGGGCGTGCTCGATCGCTTCGGCCAGATCGCGCCGGCCGTCCTCGTCGCAGTCGACGGCTATCACTACGGCGGCAAGACCCACAGCTGCACCACGAAGGTCGCGGCGATTGCCGCGGATCTGCCGAGCCTCCGCCGCGTCGTCGTCGTGCCCTCGCTCGGCATGGAGGATCTGCATGTCGTCGACCGCGCGGTTCTTTGGAACGACTGGATCGCGCCGCACGATCCCGCGGCGGCCACGTTCCTGCGCGTGCCGTTCAATCATCCGCTCTACGTGTTGTATTCCTCGGGCACGACGGGCGTGCCCAAGTGCCTGGTCCACGGCGGGGGCGGCACGCTGCTGCAGCATCTGAAGGAACATCAGCTCCACTGCGACATCCGTCCGGGCGACCGCGTGTTCTATTTCACGACGTGCGGCTGGATGATGTGGAACTGGCTCGTGACGGTGCTCGCCTCCGAGGCGTCGATCGTGCTCTACGACGGCTCGCCGCTGTTTCCAGACGCGCATCAGCTGTTCACGATCGCTGAGCGGACGGACATGACGCTCTTCGGCACGTCGGCAAAGTTCATCGACGCCGTGTCGAAGAGCGGCGTGGTGCCGCGCGATCACCACCTGCTGTCGTCGCTGCGGACGATCACGTCAACCGGATCGCCGCTCTCGCCGGAGGGATTCGACTTCGTCTATCGCGCGATTGCTCCAGACGTGCACCTGGCCTCGATCTCGGGCGGCACGGACATCGTGAGTTGTTTCGTCGGCGGCAGTCCCAACGACCCGGTATGGCGCGGCGAGATTCAGGGGCCGGGACTCGGGATGGACGTGGACGTCTTCGACGCGGAGGGGCGATCGATTCGCGGCGAAGCAGGCGAGCTCGTCTGCAAGTCGCCGTTTCCGTCGATGCCCGTGAAGTTCTGGGACGATCCGGGCGACTCGAAATATCACGCGGCTTACTTTTCGCGCTTTCCCGGCGTCTGGTGTCACGGCGACTGGATCGCGACGACCGAACATGGCGGCTACGTGATCTACGGCCGATCGGACGCCACGCTCAATCCCGGCGGGGTGCGCATCGGCACGTCGGAGATCTACCGGCAGGTCGAGCAGTTGCCGGAAGTCGCCGAGAGCCTGGCGGTCGCGCAACGCTGGCAGGGCGACGAGCGCATCATTCTGTTCGTCCGCCTCGCCGCAGGCGTGACGATGACCGATGAGTTGCGCGCACATGTCGCGCGCGCGATCCGGGCGAACACGTCCCCACGGCACGTGCCGGCGAAGATTCTCGCCGTCGCGGACATTCCCAGAACGAAGAGCGGCAAAATCGTCGAATTGGCCGTCCGCAGCGTGATTCATGGCGAGGACGTGCGCAATCGCGAGGCCCTTGCCAATCCAGACGCGCTCGACCTCTACCGCGATCTGCCGGAATTGCGATCCTGACCGCCGCCCGGGTGCCGCTCGATTGCCGCCCTGCGATATGATCGCCGGTCGCGCGCCTTGGACGAAGGCAGCGTGGAGGCGGCATCAGATATGGAGCACGTGAAGACCGGCGCCGAATACTCGGGGGCGATCCTCGCTCCGGCCGAGGTCGCGGCTGAACTGATTTTCATCCCGGTGTTCGGCGAGACCGACACGCTCGCGGACGTCCCGGGGATCGACGCGGCGACGGGGGGTGAACTCGGTCGCGCCACGTCGAGCCACGAATTTCGCGCCAAACTCTACGAGATCTTTCTGACGGGGATCACCGCATCGGGTTGGAAGGCCCGGCGCGTCGCCTTCGTCGGCGCCGGATCGGGCGACAACTTTTCTCCGGAGCGTATCCGTCGCGTCGCCGCGACGTGCGGCTACTTTGCCCGCCGGCGCAGCGTCACCTCCTTCGGATGGATCATTCGTGGCGCCGCCGACAACATCCACGCCGCGCAGTGCGTGGCCGACGGATTGTCACAGGCGGATTTCGTCACGACGTCCTACAAGAGTAACGAGCCCACAGGCGCGCCGGCGGCGCACGTCGTCGTGAGCGTGCCGGGCGCGGCGGCCCAGCCCGTCGCCGACGCGGTGCAACGAGGGCGTGTGATCGGCCGGGCGTCGAATTTCGCGCGTGAGCTCGCCAACGAGCCGGGCAATGTCCTGACGCCGACTGAGTTTGCCGCGCGTGTCGAGCGCGCCCACAAGGCTGCGGGTCTCTCGGTCGACGTGCTCGACGAAAAGCGCATTCGCGAGCTCAAAATGGGCCTGCTGCTGGGCGTGGCGCAGGGCAGCGCCGAGCCGCCTCGCCTCATCGTGACGCGCTACGATCCGCCCGGCGCACCAGCGTCACCAGTGCTCGGCTTCGTTGGCAAGGGTGTGACGTTCGACTCCGGCGGCATCTCGATCAAGCCGGCCGACGGCATGGAACGGATGAAGGACGACATGTCGGGCGGCGCGGCCGTCGCGGCAGCCGTCCTCGCACTAGCGGAGCTCGGCGCGCCGTGCCGCGTCATTGGCGTCATTCCAACGGTCGAGAACATGCCCAGCGGGCGCGCGATTCGTCCAGGCGACGTGCTGACGGGCGCGAGCGGCAAGACCGTCGAAGTGATCAACACCGACGCGGAAGGCCGGCTCATTCTTGGCGACGCGCTCTGGTATGCGCAAACGCTCGGCGCGACGCACCTGGTCGACATCGCGACGCTGACCGGCGCGTGCATGGTGGCGCTCGGCCGCACCGTGTCTGGCCTCTTCGGGCGACCCGACAACTGGGTGGACACGGTCGAGCACGCGGCCGCCCACGCCGGCGATCGCGTGTGGCCGATGCCGATCTACGAAGAAGCGACCGACCAGATTCACAGCGACATCGCCGACATGATCAACTCGGCCGGGCGGGCGGGCGGAGCAGTCACGGCCGCGGCGTTCCTGCGCGAGTTCGCTGGTGATGTGCCCTGGGCGCATCTCGACATCGCCGGTCCAGCGTGGGCTGAGACCAAGGAGCCCTACCAGCCGAAAGGCCCGACAGGCGTGGCCGTCCGGATGCTTATCGAGCTTGGGACGACTCGCGGGGGCTCGGCTCCGGCACCAAAGGGCTGACCGAGGGCATCCGGTCTTCCTCTGGCCGGTGGCGCCGATTCCAGAAAACGAGCACGCCCGCGAGCAGCGCGCCCGCGACCAGTGACGCGATCACCAGGACGCCCGTCAGCCCGACGGCGGCCATGACGACGTCGCCGAAAGTGGCGTCGTGCGACGGCGCGGGAATCGGAATGACGATAATCGGGCCGGAGTTCTGAAGAGCCGGCAGCATGGGCTGCCCCCAGTCTACCTCCCGCCGTCGCGCGACGCGACCGTGGTGACCTTCTTGAGCGACGCCTGGTATTTCACGATGCCGTCGCACAACGCCTGCGCAATCCGCTGTCGGTAGGCCGACTGCTTCAGCAGCGCCGCGTCCGCGTGGTTCGTCAGGAATGAGATCTCCGCGAGGATGCTCGGCATCTGCGCGCCAATCAAGACGACAAATGGCGCCTGCTTCACGCCGAGGTCGCGAATGGTCTTGTTCTGCACGCTCAGCCGGCGGACGAGCGAGGTCTGGACGATCGACGCGAGCTCCCGCGACTCGGCGAGTTTGTTGTTGAGCGCGATCGTCTTCAGAATGTCGGGCAGCGTCCCCATCGTCTGGCCGCTCGAGGCGTTTTCGCGCGCCGCCACGGCTTCAGCCGTCGGATTGGTCGCGAAGTTCAGGAAATAGGTCTCGATGCCGTTGATGGTCGCCTGACGGCTCGCGTTGGCGTGAATCGAGATGAACAGGTCCGCGCCGTCGCGGTTCGCGATCGCCGTGCGCTCTTCGAGCGCGATGTACTCGTCGGTGTTTCGCGTGAGCGTGACCTCGAAGCCTGGCTGCGCTTCGAGCAGCTTCTGGAGGCGCTGCGCGACGTCGAGCGTGAGTTCCGACTCGTCGATGCCGTTCGCCTGGGCGCCCGGGTCGTGACCGCCATGACCCGCGTCGACGACGATGCGCGAGACGCCGAGTCCGAGCTGACGCGAGAGCGAGTACTCGCCGCTCCGGTTGCTGGACGGCGGCGCGGGCACACTGGCCGCGGTACCGCTGCTGGTCTTGAGCGGCGCAGGGGAGTCGGGGGTCGAGGCCACGGGCTCGGGCGTGGGCTTCGCCGGCGTCTTGTCTGCAACGGGCTCAGCCTGCGGCGGCACGAGAGTATTCGCCTTGGGCGGTGCCGGCACCAGCGTCGTCGGCTTGGGCGTCGGCGAGGGCGTCGCGGTCGGGGCTGATGACTTTGCGAGGGCGGGGGTGCCTGCCGGAGCCGGCGATGACGCCGACGTCGACGATGTCCCTGCTACGGACGACGAACCGGCCGGCGTGGAGTCTGCGGCCTCGACATCAATCACGAATCGGTACGGACCGTAAAGCGGGAAGGTGCTGTACCGCGGATGATTCGACAACTCGAGCACCACGCGTGTCACGCCGTTCGCGTGACGGCCGACACGCAGGCCCTTGATGACCGACCCGCTCGGCGTCGGGGCGTGATCGATCAAAGCCGCCGGCACGTTCGAATTCGGGAAGTCGAAGAACACGCGATCGGGGTTGTCCACGCGATCGCCCGTGAAGGTGACCTCGCGGCTGAACTCGATCGTGATCCGCTCGCCGTGCGGAAGCGCGGTCTCCGTGATGCTCTTGACGACCGCGACCTGGCCCGGCGTCGCGGGCACCGAGGTCGGCACCGGCGGTGGCAAGGGTGGAGTCGTCTCCGCCGCGGCTAGCGACGTCGTGCCCGAGGCGGCGGAAGCTGCTGCGGGCGCCTGATTCAGGGCCTGCAGTGCGCTGTCGACGCGCTTGACGAACGGGCTCGACGGATACTCCTGGCGCAGCCACTTCAACAGGCGTTCGACCTGCTGACGGTCCGACGCTTCGGTCGACTGCTGAAACGCGCTCGTGAACAACCCCGCCGCCTGCCACAGCGCGTTGTCGGCGTAACCGCTCGTCGGATACCGAAGCACCAGGCTTTCGTAGCTCTTCGCGACCTTTCGCAGCACATCCACGGCGGGCGACGCGCCGGCGCGCGCGTTCTGCTCCGCGGTTTGCGCCTGCTCGTACAGGCTGGCGGCCGAGGTCTGCGCGTGCAGCGTCGCCGGCACGTACGACGGCGCGCCGACGATGAGCAGGCCGACGACGACCGCGGTCAATGGATGTCTGATTCGATGAGGATGTTTGCGCATGGCGTTATCTCACTTGCGCATCGACTTCTTCGAAGTACTGCTGATCGACCAGCACTTCGCGTTTGCCGTTCGCCGCCGGGGAGACGATGCCGTCCATTTCCATCATGTCGATGAGGCGCGCGGCGCGGCTGAACCCAATGCGCAGGCGCCGCTGCAGGTACGAGATCGACGGCTGTCCGCTCGAGACGACGATACGCGCCGCCTCGTCGAACAGTTCGTCTTTTTCGAACTCGATTCTCTCGATCTTCTTCTCGTCGGCGGTGATGGTCGTGTTGTACACGGGCTTGCCCTGCTTGCGCAGGAAGCTGCACAGCCGCGCGGTTTCCTGTTCGGAGATGTACGGGCCGTGCACGCGGACGAAGCGCGACGAAGCCGGCGGCAGATACAACATGTCGCCCTTGCCGAGGAGCTGCTCGGCGCCGTTGCCGTCGAGAATCGTGCGCGAGTCGATCTTCGACGCGACGCGGAACGCGATGCGGGCCGGCAGGTTGGCCTTGATGAGGCCCGTGATGACGTCCACCGACGGCCGCTGGGTCGCCAGAATCAGGTGAATGCCGACCGCGCGCGCCATCTGCGCGAGACGCGCGATCGACTCTTCGACTTCCTTGCTCGCGGCCATCATCAGGTCCGCCAACTCGTCGATGATGACGACGATGTAGGGCATCGTCCGCATCTCGGGCGTGCCTTCGAGCTTGTCGGACTTGGCGGCGGCCTGCTCGGCGAGCGCCGCGCGGATGTTGCGGTTGTACTGCTCGATGTTGCGCACGCCCGTGGCTGCGAGCGTCTTGTAGCGCTCTTCCATTTCGCGCACGGCCCAGTGCAGCGCGTTCGCGGCCTGCTTGGGATCGACGACGACGGGCGTCAGCAGGTGCGGAATGTCCTCGTACATCCCGAGTTCGAGCCGCTTCGGATCGATCATGATGAACCGCACCTCGTCTGGCGTCGAACGGAAGAGGATGCTGCTCACCATCGCGTTGACGCTGACCGACTTGCCCGCGCCCGTCGAACCGGCGATGAGCAGGTGCGGCATCGTCGCGAGATCGCTCACGAACGGCTCGCCATGGATCGTCTTGCCGAGGGCGAGCGTGACCTTCGACGTCGATCGCGTGTAGCTCTCGGCCTCGAGCAGTTCGCGGAGCGAGATGCTCTCGCGATTGGGGTTCGGGATCTGGATGCCCACCGTGGACTTGCCCGGGATGCGATCGATCAGCACCGACTCGGCCTGCATCGCAAGACACAGATCGTCGGCCAGCCCAGTGATCCGGCTGTACTTCACGCCGGCATCCGGCTTGAACTCGTACGTCGTGACGACCGGGCCCGGATGAATCTGGACGACCTGACCTTCGACGTCGAACTCGCGGCATTTCTCCTCGAGCAGGCGCGCGGCGTCCATGAGCTCTCGCTCGTCGATCTTCCGGTGATCCTTCGGCGCGTCGAGGAGCGTCGTGGGCGGGAGGGCATAGCCGCCCTTGCGCCGTTCGACCGGCGTTTTCTCGGTGTCCGGGTCGTCGAGCGGCAGCGTCGGCGCGCTCGGCACGGAGGAACGGCGAATCGACGGCGGCTTGATGGCACGGGCCGCGGGCTTGGCGACCGGACGCTCGTCCTCGTCCTCCTCCTCGTCGGGCGCGGCCTTCGCGCGGGCGGCTTTGAGCGTGGCCGCGGCGTCGGCGACGCGGCTCTGGATCTCCGGCGCGCGATCCTTGCCGACTTTCTTGACGTGCTTTTCGATGATCTGTTTCCGCTCGCGCTCCCGGAGGCGTTCTTCGCGCCATTCGCGAATCTGCGTCAACAGCCCGCGCTGTCCGCGCAGTCGCGTCGCGATCGCCGTGAACGCGCGGCCGAACGAGAAGTGTGTCGCGAGGATGACCGCCAGCGAGAGCAGCGTCAGCAACAGAATCGCCGCACCTGTCCGATTGAGGTACGTCGACAGACCCTCCGCGGTCCACTCGCCGATCACGCCACCCGGCCGGAACGGCCGCAGACTGGTGTCGAACGCGCTCGCCGCGAGTGCCACCAGGCCCGCAAAACAGAGGATGAGCAGGCCCGCGCCGGTGAGCTTCGTGCCGCCGGCGTCGACCGGGCGGCACCAGAAGGCGTGCCAGCCAATGGACCCGAGAATCACGGGCAGGATGTACGCCGCATATCCCAGCAGCTGAAGCGAGACGACGGCGAGAAACGCGCCGACACGACCAGCGAAGTTCGCCACGTCTGCCCGCGCCGCGTTGTTGAAGAACCACGCGGGATCGCTCGGGCTGTAGCTCACGAGCGCAATCATCCAGAGCAGGGAGGCCGCAAGCAGCGCCACTCCCAGAATTTCGCTCAACCGCCGGGACACGACCGAATCGGCCAAAGTCAGCTCCTCAAACTTCCATCACGACGGGGAGCACGAGGGGGCGCCGCCCGCCGCGCTTCCGGAACATGCGTTGCATCTCGACGCGAATCCGCTCCTTCAAGAGACCGGGATCGGTCCGTTCCTCGGGCGACGTCTCCTCGATGGCCCGGGCCAGCATCGCCGGCGCATCGCGGAGGAGCTCGTCGTGCTTCGCGTCGGTCGCGAGCCCCCGCGTGATGATCTCGGGGATCTGCTCGAGTGCGCCCGTCCGCCCGTTGATCGCCACGACGGGCACGACCAGGCCGTCCCCAGCCAGATGGCGACGGTCTCGCAGGACCTCGTCGCCGATTTCGCCCGTCCGGGTCCCGTCGATCAGCACGCGGCCGGCGGCCACCCGGTCCGCCACCCGGCCCGTTTCGCCATCGAACCGCAGGACATCGCCGTCTTCCACCATGAGGACCGTTGCATCAGGACACACGAGCGTGGCCATTCGGGCGTGCCGGGACAGTTGCCGGTACTCCCCATGTATCGGCACGAAGAACTTCGGCTTGACCAGAGAAAGCAGCAATTTCAACTCTTCCTCGCTGCCGTGTCCCGAAACGTGGACAGCCTTGTCGCCGTCAGCGACGATCTCGGCCCCGCGCCGGGCCACGTGATTCATCACGCGCCCGATGCTCTTCTCGTTCCCTGGGATGACCCGTGACGAGAAGACGACGACGTCACCTTGGGCGAGGTGGATGTGCCGATGGTCGTCGATGGCAATCCGGGGCAGCGCGGCCAGCGGCTCACCCTGGGAGCCCGTGCAAAGGCAAAGGACGTCCTCGGGCTGGGAAGTCCCGAACGTCCGCATCTCGAATCTGCAGGCCCGGGGGCACCCGCAGGTAGCCCAGTTTCTCGGCAATCTGGGAGGTCTGCTGCATGCCCCGGCCGACGAACGCGACCTTGCGACTCGAACTGCTCGGCCAGATCGACGAGGATCTGCAGTCGGTACACGCTGGTCGAAAACGCCGTCACGACGACCTTGCCGGTCGCGCTGCTGAACACCTCTTCGAACGCCTCGACGACGGTCCGCTCAGAGCCGGTGAACCCGCGCCGGTCGGCGTTCGTGCTGTCGGAAAACAGCGCCAGCACGCCGGCCGCGCCAAGTTCGGCGAACCGGTGGAAATCGAAGGCCTGGCCGTCGAGCGGCGTCTGGTCGATCTTGAAGTCGCCGGTGTGCACGATCGTTCCGACGGGCGTGTGAATAGCCACGGCCAGGCAGTCGGGAATGCTGTGCGTCACCCGCAGGAACTCGATGCGAAGCGGGCCGATCGCGATGCGATTCATGCGGTGAGACCGGCACGAGCCGACCCCGCGCGTCGATGCCGTGCTCTTCGAGCTTGGGTTCGACCAGCGCGAGCGTGAACCTGGAGCCGTAGATCGGGCCGTCAACGCGGTCGATCACATGGGCCACCGCGCCGATGTGATCTTCGTGACCGTGCGTGAGGATGAGCGCGCGCGATCTGTCCGCGATACGCGTCCAGAACGTCGAAATCCGGGATCACGAGATCAACGCCGAAGAGTTCCGGCTCCGGGAAACATCACGCCCGGCATCAATGAGGACAGCCGTCCCGCCGCAGGCGACGAGCATCATGTTCATGCCGAACTCGCCGAGCCCGCCTAGCGGAATGACATCCAACACGGGGGCGCCAGCTGCGCCCATTGACGACATGGGACGAAGGACCTCGACTAATGTCTCCGGACACATGCCACGGACGAGCGGGCGCTCGTCCAGACACAGGCGCGGCGCAGGTGCGCCGCCGTTCAGCCCAACGTGTCCGGTTAGAGGGGTCGCTGGGAAGGACCCGAAAAACCGGCAGGAAAACTCGCGAGACTATAGCACAGCCGGTCGGCGGACCGAAGCGAACAGCTCCGCAAGCCCTGCGATTTCTGTGACTTGCAGAGTCTCTGGCCGCCGGCGGCCGTCGAGTCCCGAAATCGCGAGCACCGCCGCGCCCGTCGGGTCGAACCGTTTGAGCGCATTCGAGAGCGTCTTGCGCCGCTGGGAAAAGAGCGCCTTCACCAGACGCTCGAAGGCCGCGTCATCCACGACCCGCGCGGCCGGCGGCCCGAATTCCATCCTCAGGAGGGTTGACCGGACCTTGGGTGGCGGCGAAAACGCACCCGGCGGCAAATCAAACAGCCGCGACGTCCGCGTGTGCAGCTGGACCAGGACCGACAGGGATCCGTAGTTCTTCGTGCCCGGCCGTGCAACCAGCCGATCCGCCACTTCCTGTTGCAGCATCAAGGTGGCGTCGGCGAAGAGCCCCGTCTGGCGGTGCAATTCGATCAGGTGCGCAGATCATCGGCGACGACAGGTGGTAGGGCAGATTGCCGACAAAGCGGAACCGGCGCGCCGGCGCGGTGCGTCCCGTCGAATCCGGCGGTCGCTGCGGCTGCAGGCCGCTCAGCAACGGCAGGACGTCCGTCTTGAGGAAGTCGCCCGACATGACCGTGACGTTGGCCGGCAATTCCGCGGCGAGCTGCGCCGCGAGGTCGCGGTCGATCTCCACGGCCAGCACAGGCGCGCCGGTCGCGGCGAGCGGGCGCGTGAGTGCGCCTGTGCCCGGGCCGATTTCGACGAACACGTCACCGGGGGTCGAATGAATCGCGGCCACCGCCTTGTCCGCCCATGAGGCGGCGAGGAAATGCTGACTGAATCGCTTGCGCCTGACGTGCGGCCGGCGCTCAGTTTGACTCGCCGGTCTCTTCTTCTTCGTCGTCGTCCCCATCGCCGCGCCAGTAGCGCTCCTCGATTTCTTCGATCTCTTCTTCGGAGAGGCCGAAATAATGCCCGACTTCGTGGATCAGCGTTTCGCCGATGGCGACGACGATGTCGTCGTCATCTTCGCTCGCGTCTTCGATCGGTCCTTGAAACAGCGTGATCTTGTCTGGCAGCGTGTTGCCGTGCGCCCAATGCCGTTCGGTCAGCGGCGTGCCTTGATACAGGCCGAGCAGCGTATCGGGCGGCTCGACGCCGACATCCCTCAAGGCTTCGGTCGTCGGGTAGTCCTCGATCACGATCGCGATGTTCGCCATCGCTTCACGAAAGTTCGCCGGAATACTCTCGAGTGCTTCGTCGACGAGCTGGCGGAACTCAGTGCGGGTCATCGTGGGGGACGGGACGTGGGCCGGCTCTTCGCTCCGAGCTTCCGATAGTACGCGCAGTCGGTGCGCGCCGCGCAACGATCGCACTGCGGCCTGGGCCGGCAGATGCGGCGGCCGTGAAGGATCAACGTGTCGGAGGCGCGTGTCCAGCGCTCGGGCGGGAGCGCGCTATCGAGCACCGACTCGACGACGACGGCGTCGTCCGACTTGACGATGCCCAGTCGATTGACGACGCGCAACACGTGGCGATCGACTGGCAGGCCCGGCACACCCAGCGCGTGCCCGAGCACGACGTTAGCGGTTTTGCGGCCGACGCCCGGCAGTTTCGTCAATGCGTCCATGCTCGTCGGAATCTCGCCGTGGTACTGGGCAACGACGGCTCGCGCCATTCCGGCAAGACTTCGGGACTTCATCCGAAAGAATCCGGTGCTGACGATCTGCGGTTCAAGCTCTTCCGGATCCGCGCGCGCGAGCGCGCTCGCGTCCGGATAGCGGGCGAACAACGCTGGCGTGACCTGATTGACGCGCGCATCGGTGCATTGCGCGGACAAGATCGTCGCAACGAGCAGTTCGTACGGCGTGCGGAAGTTCAGCTCAGTGGTCGCGTTCGGATGCTGGCCTTCGAGCTTGTCGAGAATCGCACGCACCCGGTCCGCCGGCATCAGCAGGCGTGCGGCGGCCCGACGGCCGGGCGGGCGTTTCCGCGGCGTGCGTTTGGAAGGCACGGAATGAGATGGAGCAGGACGTCGCGCGGCCATGCGCCTGGTTTAGTGCAGCGGCCCCTTGGGCCAGCTCTCGCTGGGTTGTGCGGACTGCGCTTCCTGCACGGCGCGCATTTGTTCCTGAAGCGCCGCGATCAGGCCGGGAATCACGCTGAACGGCAGCGCGATTCTCGCGACAACCGGCGCCGGCACGGTCTGGGACGCCTCCGCCTGCTGGATGTCCTTCGGCGAAAGTGGCCGCACGTCGCAGAAGGTGAGGGTGAGATCGAATGGCGTGTGCGCGACCGCGCAGAAATTTGCGTACTCGCGCCGGGCGCGGGCCAGGTCGTCGGAATCTTCCGGGACGATCGTGAAATTGATCTGTTTCGACATGCGCCTAATACTTTCTCATCACGCCCACGACGACGCCCTGGACCTGCACCTGCGACGGATCGAAGAGGAGCGGACGCATGGCCGGATTCGCGGGCTGGAGCCGGATGCGGCCGTTGTCGCGATAGAACTTCTTGAGCGTGACGTCCGAGCCGCCGATGAGCGCGATCACCATCTCGCCGTCGGACGCCGTTTTGCGATCCTCGACAATGACGAAGTCGCCGTCACGAATCTGCTCGTCGATCATCGAGTCGCCCCGGACGCGGAGCACGTAGGACTCGCGCTTTCCGACGAGATCTTCGGGCACGGCGATCGTCTCCGTCGAGACGACGGCCTCGATCGGCGCGCCTGCAGCGACGAAGCCCAGCAGCGGCAATTCGAGTGCCCGGTGACCGGTTCGGACCGACAACAACTCGACCGATCGGCTGCGATTCCAGGACCGGCGGATGACGCCCTTATCCTGCAGATTCGTCAGGTGCTTGTGGACGGTGGCGAGCGACGACAGGCTGAAGCGCCGTCCGATCTCCTCGAGACTCGGGGCGTAGCCGTTCTGCTGAATGAACTGCTGGAGATAGTCGAGAATCTCCCGCTGCCGCTTGGTTAGGGGTTGCACAGGCCTCCCGCCCGCATGCGCCAGGCTCGAACGCGACTGTACGCAAAGAAAAGGCGAAAATCAAGAGACGACGGGCTAGTCGACAGCGAGATCGGGGTCGTCGGGCATCCTTGCTGGACAGGATCAAAAGACCAACCGCTTCGCGCAAAGGCTCCCAGGTCAGCTAGTTGCAGGACGATAATTGTGATGCTCCCGTGTAACGGGGCGTGCTCATGCCCAGTCTAACGAAGCAAGGAAGACCAGAGGCGGGAACGGGGCCGGAGCGGCCTGTTTGGACTGCCTGGGGAGAGAGGGCATGCGAGTCGGGCCAGACTCAGCTGTCGCATTGGACTGGATGCCAGCGCAGGATGCCAGGATGACGCGGATAGGCGCGCCCATGGACGCGGCTTCCGCCGAGGATTTGGCTGGCGCCGATGATCGCGCGCTCGTGTCGGCATTTCTTGCAGGCCGGCGCGAGGCGTTCGATGTGATTGTCGAGCGTCACCGTCGCCCCGTCTACCAACTTTGCTATCGGTTCGTCGGGAACCATGAAGACGCCTCCGATCTGGCGCAGGACGTGTTCGTGAGGGCGTTCAAGGGCCTCGCGAAGTTCAAGGGCGACTCGTCGCTCTCGACCTGGCTCTACCGCGTCGGCGTCAATACGTGCCTGAATCGCGTGTCGGTCAAGCGGCCGCAGACCGAGTCGATCGACCTGATGCCGCGGATCGACGAGCGCGCAGATGATCCGCTCGACCTGGTGATGCGGGACGAACGCGCCGTGGTGGTCCGGCGCGCGATCGAACAGTTGCCACCGAAGCAGCGCGCGACGCTCGTGCTGCGCGTCTACCAGGAGTTGTCGCACGAGGAAATTGCCAACGTGCTTGGCAGCTCGGTCGGCGCCGTCAAAGCGAACTTTTTCCACGCGCTTGGCAACCTCAAGCGCCTGTTGCAATCGCCATGACCCATCTTTCTTCGGACCAGCTCATCGAAGCCGCCGACGGCACGGCCGGCACGCGGATCGCCACGCATCTCGAGTTGTGTGCTGAATGCCGTGAGGCCGTGACCGAACTGCGCGCCGTCCTCTCGGACGTCGGCGTGACAGCCACGGTGCCCGATCCGTCGCCGCTCTTCTGGGAGCACTTCAGCCGCCGGGTGCACGAAGCCACGGTGGCCGAGGCGATTCCGGCTCGTCCGGCATGGTGGCAGAACGCCTGGCGGCCCCTCGCCGCTGCCGGCGCGCTCGCCGCCGCCGTCGCGCTCGCGGTGGTGCTGCGTGGTCCGTCGATCGTCGTCACGCCGCAGACCGCGAATGACGCGACCACGGCGAACGAGCCAGCCGTGGCCGACGATATGTCCGTGGACGTCATGAGCGCGGTTGCCGGCGATCTCTCGTTCGAAGAGTTGCGCGCCGCCGACCTCGTGCCGAATCGCGCGGCCGTCGACGTCGCGGTGTCCTCGCTCAGCGAAGCCCAGCAGCGCGAGTTGATGCGGTTGGTCAGAGAACAGATCATCGGTTCGGAGTAGCTCCCCATGCGCACACGTCCTGGCTCGTTGACCGTTCTTGTCGCCGCGCTGGCGCTAACCGCGGCGCCCGGCTTTGCCGGCCCACGACCCGCCCAGCAGACGACGGGCGCGCAGCAGACCCCGCCGCCTCCGCCCCCGCCCGAGAGCGCTCCGGCGCAGGGACGCGGCGCCGGTCGACAGGCTGGCGGAGCCGATCGGTCGCTCGTGCCCGATCCGGCAAAGCTCGCGACGGTGCAGGACCTGCTCGAGGGCATGGAGATTTCCAACGCCGACAAGGCGCTCCAGGTCGACAACCAGCACTACGCGGATTTCATTCAGCGGCTTCGCAACCTTCAGCGCCTGCGTCGTCAGCATCAGACGCAGCGGCAGCGGTTGATCGGCGAACTGCGGCGTCTCTCGAACCAGCAGCCGCCGGTCGAAGACGCGCTGCTGGAAGCGCCGACCAAGCGCCTCGACGATTTCGACAAACAGGCAATACAGGAAACTCAAGGCGCCTATGCGCAGATTGACGAAGTGCTGAACGTCCGCCAGCGGGCCCGCTTCCGTCTCTTTGAAGAACAGATGGAGCAGCGCAAGCTCGAGATTCTGACGCGGGTGCTCAGGTCGGGCACGACGCCCGGAGGCGCGCCAGCGGCTCCGGCGGCCGCGAAGCCTATCAAGTAAGCCCCTCGCATTCGCGCGCCGCTCGGACGGCGCTACAATCGAAACCATGGGGCGCGGAATACAGGCCGTCGTGGCCGTGCTGTTCGTGGCGGCGGGATCGATGGGCGCAGTGCAAGCGCTGAGTCGCACCGACTCCGCCAGCATGGAGCGCAAGCTGCTCGCAATCCTCGCACGTGGATCGCAGACGCCGGAGTCGAGTGCGCCGCCGATGCGCACCTCGTTCACCGAGCGCGAGGTCAACGCGTTCTTCCAATACAGCGAGCTGCTGCACCTTCCGGCGGGCGTGGTCAATCCGCGCGTCGCGATCGCGGACGGCGGCCATCTCGACGGACGAGCCGTGGTCGATCTCGACGCGGTGCGCGCCTCGAAGGAACGCGGTTTGCTCGATCCGCTGTCGTACGTCTCCGGCGCGGTCGAAGTCGCCGTCACTGGCATCCTGCGAACGGCCAACGGCCAGGGCACTTTCGAGCTTCAGTCGGCGACCCTCGGCGGCGTCCCGCTTCCGCGGAGCCTGCTGCAAGAACTGGTGTCGTACTACTCCCGCACACCGGACACACCGGCCGGGTTCGAGCTCGACAAGCCGTTCGCGCTTCCGGCCGCGATTCGCGCGGTCGAAATTCGTCAGGGCGCCGCCACGATTGTCCAGTAGCGCGCGGATCGATCTGACGACGCCGCTGCGCTACCTGCGGGGCGTGGGCCCGCGTCGCGCCGCCGATCTGTCGCGCGTCGGCCTCGAGACCGTAGAAGATCTTTTGCTGCGCTTTCCGCTCCGATACGAGAACCGGGCGGATCTGCTGACGATCGGCGCGCTCAAACCCGGCCAGGTCGCCACCGTGATCGGCGAGGTCCTCTCGACGGGGCTGCGCGCCACGCGGCGGCCCGGCTTCCGCCTCTTCGAGCTCCTCGTCAAAGACGCCACGGGCATGGCGCGCGGCGTCTTTCCGAACCAGGCGTTTCTGCGTGACGTGTTTCACCCGGGTCAGCAGGTCGTGCTGTTCGGTCCGGTGGAGTTCCGTGGATCGAGCGGCCTGCAATTCACGAACCCCGACTACGAGATCGTCCGCGGCGAAACCAACGACACGGACGACGCGACCGTGCACACGGGCCGCATTGTGCCGATCTACGAGAAAGTCGGGTCGATGACCCCGAGGATGCAGCGGTCGCTGGTCTATCGGCTGATCGCGAGCCTGCCGGCGGAGCTGCCCGATCCGATTCCGACGCCCATCCGCGCGGCACGCGGCCTGCCGGATCGGCGGCAGGCGATTCTGGACACCCACTTTCCCGCGGCCGGAGACATCAGCGACCTGAACGCCTTCCGCACGCTTGCGCAGCGACGGCTGATCTTCGAAGAGTTCTTTCTCTTTCAGGCCGGCCTCGTGCTGCGACAGCGCCGCCATGCCTCGGACCGAAAACCTCGGGCGATGAAGGTCGACGATCACGTCCGCGACGCCGCGCGCAAGGTGTTGCCGTTCAAACTCACCGAGGGCCAGAAGGGCGCGCTCAAGGACATCGTCAGTGATCTGCAGCGGGTCGAGCCGATGAACCGCTTGCTGCAGGGCGACGTGGGGGCAGGAAAGACCGTCGTCGCGATGATCGCAGCCGTGGTCGCGATGGAGAACGGCTTTCAGGTGGCCTTCATGGCGCCGACCGAGATCCTCGCCGAGCAGCATTTCCTCACGATTCGCCGGCTTCTTGACCACTCGACATTTCGCGTGGCGCTGCTGACTGGCAGCGCGTCGGCGGCTCGCAAGCGCGACACGTTGGCCGAGCTCGCGAGCGGCGCCACGCAGTTCGTGGTCGGCACGCACGCGCTGGCCGAGCAGGCGGTCGCGTTTCGCGAGCTCGGACTGGTCATCATCGACGAGCAACACCGGTTTGGCGTGATGCAGCGCGCGACGCTCCGCGCCAAAGGGCTGCATCCCGATGTGCTCGTCATGACGGCCACGCCGATCCCGCGCACGCTGGCGCTGACGGCGTACGGCGATCTGGACGTGTCGACCATCCGCGAGCTGCCGCCGGGGCGCCAGCCGATCCGCACGGTCGCCAGGACGGAATCCCGGCGCGACGAGGTCTACGCGATCGCGCATGACCAGCTCGCGCGCGGACGCCAGATCTACGTAATCTATCCGCTCGTCGAAGAGTCAGAGAAGGTCGACCTTCGCGCCGCGACGGCAATGGCGGATCACCTGCAGGCCGAGATCTTCCCGCAATATTCGGTGGCGTTGCTGCACGGCCGCCTCAAGTCGGACGAGAAGGACCGCGTGATGGCTGCGTTCGCGCGCGGCGAGATCCAGGTGCTGGTGTCGACGACGGTCGTCGAGGTCGGCATCGACGTGGCGAACGCCACGGTCATGGTGATCGAACACGCGGAACGGTTCGGCCTGTCGCAGTTGCACCAGCTGCGCGGACGGATCGGACGAGGCGAGCACCCGTCCACGTGCGTGCTGCTGTATCAGTATCCGATCAGCGACAACGGCCGCGCGCGGCTCGACGCGCTCGTCGAGACGAGCGATGGCTTCGTGATCGCAGAGCGCGACCTCGCGCTCCGTGGACCCGGCGATTTTTTCGGCACGCGCCAGTCGGGCTTGCCGACGCTCCGGGTGGGGGACCTCTTGCGCGATCACGCCCTCATGGAAGAGGCGCGACGCGATGCCGTGGCCTGGCTCGATGCCGGCGGCGCGGCGCGGCCGCTCGTCGAGTACCTCACGGCGAACTGGGCGACTCGGTTCGGTCTGGTGGACATCGGCTGACGCCGACCGTCATGCGCATCATCGCCGGACGACTGAAAGGACGCCGCCTGAAGGGACCCGAGGGACCCGGCGTGCGGCCCACGTCCGACAGCCTCCGGGAGACGCTGTTCAACGTGCTCGGCCCGACGCTCGACGAAGCGCGCGTGCTCGAGGGTTTTGCCGGCACGGGCGCGCTTGGCCTCGAAGCCTACAGTCGCGGCGCGCGGACGGTCACTTTCGTCGAGCAAGACAGGCGGACGCTTCGGGTGCTCGACGCGAACATCGTGGCCTGTGCCGTCGCGGACGCGTGTGTTATCATCCGCGACGATTTCTTCAAAATCGGCGCGCGGCACGGTCTCACGAACGCTTTCGATCTCGTCCTGCTCGATCCGCCGTATGATTTGGAGGAAGTGGACGCCGTGATGCATGTCGCGGCGGCCCTGGTCGCGCCGGGCGGACGGGCGGTGCTCGAACACAGCCGGCGTCGCGCGTCGCCAGAATCGGCCACGGGATTGCAACGCACGCGCGTGCTCGTCGCCGGTGACAGCGCGCTCTCGTTTTACGCGGCAACGGCGTCCTGACGCGGCGCCTCGAACAGCATGCGGCCCGCGGCCGCCCTGGTGATGGCCAACAATCCTCGACTTGCGGTCTATCCGGGCTCGTTCGACCCGCTCACCAACGGGCATGTCGACGTCGTGGAGCGCGCCGCCAAGCTTTTCGATCGCGTCGTCGTCGCGGTGCTCAACAACTCGTCGAAGCAGCCCATGTTTCGCGTGGACGAACGGCTCGCGATCATTCGCGATGCATTTGCCGGCCGCCCGGAAATCGACGCCGAGGCGTTCGACGGTCTGCTCGTCGACTACGCCCGGCGCCGTCAGGCGTCCGCAATCGTCCGCGGCATGCGCGGCGGCAGCGATTTCGACTACGAGTGGCAGATGGCGCTGATGAATCGCCACCTCGAACCCGCGATCGATACGATCTTTCTCGTCCCCTCCGAGCGATTCACCTACGTCAGCGCCACGCTCGTCCGCGAGATCGCTGCCAACGGCGGATCGCTTACAGGTCTGGTCCCTTCCGCGGTCGAGGCCCGGCTAGCCAGCCGGCGTGAGGCCGCCACGATGCGTCGCGTATGAGCACTGACACCATTCGTCTCGCCGAAAGAATGCAGCACATCGGATTGTCCCCGACGATGAAGGGGACGATCGAAGCCGAGAAACTCCGGCGGCAGGGCGTCGACGTGATCGACCTCGGCGCGGGAGAGCCGGATTTCATGACGCCGCCGCACATCATCGCGGCCGCGCGTGCGGCGCTCGACGCCGGGTTTACCAAATACACGGCGAACATGGGCATTATGGAGCTGCGCGAAGCGATCGTCGCGCGGTACCTGAAGGATTACGGCGTCATCTACCAGCCGGACGAGACAATCGCCACGGCGGGAGGCAAGCAGGCGCTCGCGCACGCGGCCTTCGCGCTCTTCAATCCCGGCGACGAAGTCATCACGCACATGCCAGGCTGGCCGACGATCGTCGAACAGATCAAGCTCGCCGGCGCAAAGCCGATCATCGTCCGCACGCAGCCCGAAGACGGCTTCGCGTTGAAGGCGCACGCGCTGCTCGCGGCCGTCACCCCGCGCACGCGCGCCATCGTCGTCACGTCGCCGGGCAATCCGACCGGCGCGTTGATGTCGGAGGCCGAGGCGCGCATTCTCGCCGCCGAAGCCGCGAAGCGGGACCTCTGGGTGATCGTCGACCTCTGCTACGAGAAGCTCATCTACGACGGCGTGCCGCACAATCTGCCCGCGATTTTCGGCGGGGCGATGCGCGACCGGCTCGTTATTTGCGGATCGGCGTCGAAGGCGTATGCCATGACCGGCTGGCGGTGCGGCTGGGTGGTCGGACCCAAGGCCGTCGTGCAGGCCGCGAACGCGCTCCAGAGTCACACGACGTCGAACGTCAATTCGATTACGCAGAAGGCCGTGGTCGCGGCGCTCAACGGGCCACAGGATTGTGTGACTGACATGCTCAACGAGTACCAGATCCGGCGCGACCAGTTGATCGCGTGGCTGGGGGAAGACTCGCGGCTGCGCTGCTCAGTGCCGCAGGGCGCGTTCTACCTGTTCGTCGACATCAGCGAGTACCTGTCCGCGGAGAAATACCGGACGTCGCTCGACTTCGCCGACGCGCTCCTCAAGGAGCACCACGTGGTGACGACGGCGGGCGAAGCGTTCGACACGCCAGGCTTCCTCCGCCTGTCCTACGCCAACTCCCTCAGTCGCCTCCGTGAAGGCTCGACACGGCTGATGAAGTTCGGGGACGGGGCTTTTTTCCACAGATCGGCCCCTTCCGGAGCCGGAGGTCGGTAGGGCATTCGCCCCCTCGACCTCCGGCTCCCAAGAGGCCGAATCTGTGGAAAAAAGCCCCGTCCCCTTCATCCAAATCGTCGGCCCGGACTACGTCCGGACCGACGAGGCGTCCCGCGTG
Organism: uncultured Acidobacteriota bacterium; assembly: GCA_963704575.1. GTDB lineage: Bacteria > Acidobacteriota > Vicinamibacteria > Vicinamibacterales > SCN-69-37 > DATEGZ01. The sequence continues at coordinate 1,290,625 of OY969918.1, forward strand.
ACGTACGGGACGGATGGATCGAGGCGCGGGCACCCCGCCGATTTCGTCGTCCTCCCCGGCACCACCGCCGAAGTCGCTGCGATCGCCAAATACTGCAACGAGACGCGCACGCCGCTCGTCCCGCGAGGGGCGGGGACGGGGTACACGGGCGGCGCAGTGCCCGTGCGCGGCGGCGTCCTGCTCAGCCTCGAGCGCTTCAACCGCATCCTCGAAATCGACGCGGGCAACCTGCTCGCCATCGTGGAGCCCAACGTCATCAACGGCGATCTCCAAGCCGCGGTCGAGCGCATCGGCCTCTTTTATCCGCCCGATCCCGCCAGCCTGAAGATGTCCGTGATCGGCGGCAACGTCGCCGAGTGTGCGGGCGGCCCGCGCGCGTTCAAGTACGGCGTGACCAAGCAGTACGTGCTCGGCACCGAAGCGGTCCTGCCGACGGGCGAGATCATCAAGACCGGCGGGAAGGTCGTCAAGAACGTCGTCGGCTACGACCTGACGCAGTTGCTGGTCGGATCCGAGGGCACGCTCGCGATCCTGACCAAGATCATCCTGCGGCTGATTCCGAAGCCGCCGGTCCAGGCCACGATGCGTGCGACGTTTCCCAGCGTGTCGCACGCGGTCGACGCCGTGCTGCGTCTCGTCCAGGCTCGAGTGGTGCCCGCGGCGCTCGAGCTTGTCGACGCCGATTCCCTCGAAGCGGTCGCCGCGCACCTCAACGTCCGGTCGCTGGCGCCGCCGGGAACCGCCGCGATTCTGCTGATCGAAGTCGACGGCCTGTCGGAGCTCGTGGCAGGAGAGGCGAAACGAGTCGAGCAGGCGTGCCGCGAGGCCGGCGCGACCGAATTTCTGCGCGCGAACGACGACGCCGAACGCGAGGAGTTGTGGCGAGTGCGGCGCGAGATCTCGCCGTCGCTCAAGACCATTTCGTCGATCAAGTTCAATCACGACGTCGTCGTGCCGAAGGCCCGCATTCCACAGCTCTTCGATCTGATCGACGACATCAAACATCGCTTCCGGCTTCGGATTCCGTGTTTTGGCCACGTGGGCGACGGCAACATCCACGTCAACATCATGGTGTCCCCAGGCGATCCGGACGGGATCGCCCGGGCGCACGAGGCCGAGGGCGTGCTGTTCAGAGGCACGGTCGCGCTCGAGGGATCCATCAGCGGTGAGCACGGCATCGGCTTCGTAAAGGCGAAGTATCTCGGCCTGGAGCTCACCCCAGAGACGATCGCGTTGATGAAGCGGGTCAAGGCGGCGTTCGATCCGAACGGCATTCTCAATCCAGGCAAGATCTTTCCGGACGAAGTCCCGTCATGAGTGCCGAGTCTCCCGTCGTCGCGGTCATCGGCGCCTCCGCCGACCGGAGCAAGTTCGGCAACAAGGCCCTTCGGGCGTTTCGCGAGCACGGCGCGACCGTCGTGGCGGTCAATCCGAATGCCCACGAAGTGGAAGGGGAGCGCGCGTACGCGAGCGTCCTCGACTATCCCGGTCCGATCGATGAGGCCACGGTCTACGTTCCACCGCACGTGGGGGTGCGGGTGATGGACGAGCTGGCGAAGAAGGGCGTCAAGACGGTCTGGCTCAACCCCGGCGCCGACGGCCCGTCGGTCGTCGCGCGTGCCCGGGCGCTGGGCCTCACGGTCCACGTGGCGTGCTCGATCCTGGGGATCGGTCATCGCCCGTCGGATTACTGACCTTGCCATATTTCCGGCCGTGCTATACTGATTTCCTCAAACCGCAAGCGCGACCAATTCCGGATCCGCGCATTCTGTCCGTTCCACGTTCCACACCCAACTTCAACTTGTTCCGTAATCACTGCTATGGCCAATCACCAGAAACGCTCCTCAGGGCGGCAGCCTGCCGACACGACAGTCGCTGACCAAATCATCGAAACTCCGAATGGCGCGGAAAGCGCCCCGGCCGACGACGCCGGCAACGCCGCGCCGCAGGGCGCGCCGCGTCCCCCGCGCAACGAAGAAGGTGGTGGCGGCGAAGCGCCGCGCCAGCCCAAAGCGCCGGCGCTCAATATCAATGACCTGAAGGACATGAGCATTCAGAAGCTCACCCAGGTCGCTCGCGATCTCAACGTCGCCAACGCCACCGGCATGCGCAAGCAGGATTTGATTTTCCAGATCCTCAAGGCGCAGACCGAGCAGAGCGGGTTCATGTTCTCGGAAGGCGTCCTCGAAGTGCTGCCCGACGGCTTCGGCTTCCTGCGCGCGCCCGACTACAACTACCTGCCCGGCCCCGACGACATCTACGTCTCGCCTTCACAGATTCGCAAATTCGATCTCCAGACCGGCGACACCGTCTCCGGTCAGGTACGGCCGCCCAAGGACGGCGAGCGCTACTTCGCGCTCATCAAGGTCGAGGCGGTCAACTTCGAATCGCCGGATCAGGCGCGCAACAAGCTGTTCTTCGAGAATCTGACGCCGCTCTATCCGCAGGAGCGCATCCGACTCGAAACGACGGCCGACAACCTGTCGGCGCGCGTCATGGACCTGATGACGCCGATCGGCAAGGGCCAGCGCGGCCTCATCGTCGCGCCGCCGCGGACGGGCAAGACGATGCTCTTGCAGAGCATCGCGCAGTCGATCACGACCAATCACCCGGAGATTTACCTCATCGTCCTGCTCATCGACGAGCGGCCGGAGGAAGTCACGGACATGCAGCGGTCGGTGCGCGGCGAAGTCATCTCGTCGACGTTCGACGAGCCGGCGCAGCGCCACGTGCAGGTCGCGGAGATGGTGATCGAGAAGGCGAAGCGCCTCGTCGAGCACAAGAAGGATGTCGTCATCCTGCTCGATTCGGTCACGCGCCTCGCGCGCGCCTACAACACCGTGGCGCCGCCCTCGGGCAAGGTGCTCTCAGGCGGTCTCGATTCGAACGCGCTCCAGAAGCCGAAGCGCTTCTTCGGCGCCGCGCGCAACATCGAAGAGGGCGGCTCGATCACGATCATGTCGACCGCGCTCATCGACACGGGCTCGCGCATGGACGACGTCATCTTCGAAGAGTTCAAGGGCACGGGCAACATGGAAATCCATCTTGACCGCAAGCTCGTGGACAAGCGCGTGTTCCCGGCGATCGACATCATCAAGTCCGGCACGCGCAAGGAAGAACTGCTCATCCCGAAGGACGACCTCAATCGCATCTGGGTGCTCCGCAAGGTGCTCACGCCGCTGTCGCCGGTCGAAGCGATGGAACTGCTCCTCGACAAGATGAGCAAGACCAAGAGCAACGCCGAGTTCCTGGCGGCCATGCAGAAGATGAGCTAGTCAGCCAGAAGCTTGGCGCATTGAGAATTGATGATTGGTAATTGAAACTTGAATTTGGCAATTGCTGATTGACGATTTGACCTGACCGCCGGATGATTGCGCCATGCGCGCAGTCATTACGGCGGTTTTCGCATCTGCGGTCCTTGGCGCTCAGACCGCGCCATCTCCTCAGGCCGCCGGTCAACAGGCCGCGCCGCCGACCTTCCGGCTCTTCTTCCTCGGCCACGAAATCGGTGCTGAGACGGACACGGTCACCAAAAGCCCGCAGGGCTCGCACCTTGAAGCCGTCTTTCGCTTCGTCGACCGGGGCACCGCCATCGACCTGACGGGCACGGTCGACCAGGCGCTCGATGGCACACCGCGTCACTTCTCCGCGAAGGGCAAGAACTATCGGCTGTTCACCTCGGATTCCGAGGTCACGATCGCGGACCGCGATGTGCACGTGCACGACCTGAAACAGGAGCGCGATCTTCAGACCGGCACCAAGCCCTTCTTTCCGGTCGACAACTACGCACCGATTGGGATCCAGCAGGCGCTGATTCAGGTACTGGCTGGCGCACGGACGACCGGCCGAGATCGCGTCGGCGCCGTCAGGGCCTGTCAAGATCACATCTCGCGGCAAGCAGACGGTGCCGGGCGCCGCCAAACAATCTCCGCTCGAGCGGCTCGCCGTTGACGGCGTCGTCTGGGGCCGCGAGGCCGCCTGGATCGACACGCGTGACAACACGCTTGTCGCGGTCACGACCTGGGCGGGTGCGCTGCCGTTCGAAGCGGTAGCGAACGGCTGGGAGTCGCAGAGCGATTGGTTCATTTCGCAGGCGGCAAAGGATCGCATCGACGACCTGACGAAGCTGACGACCGCCACGCCGACCGTGCAGCGCGCGACGTTCGCTCTGGTCGGTGCGACCGTCGTCACCGGCGCCGACGCAGTACCGATCTCGAACGCGACCATCGTCGTTCGCGACAATCGCATCGCGACCGTCGGACCGTCGGCGTCGACGCCGGTCCCCAGCGGTGTACCGTCGGTTGACGCCAAGGGCATGACGATCGTGCCCGGCCTCTGGGACATGCATGCGCACGCGGGGCAAACCGACTGGGCGCCGGCATATCTCGCGAGTGGCGTGACGACGATCCGCGACATGGGCGGGGAAGAGGCGTTTCTCGTCGCGATTCGCGACGCGATCGATTCAGGCAAGGCGCTGGGCCCGCGGTATCTGCTCGCCGGGCTCGTCGACGGCCCGGGGCCGCATGCATTTGGAGAAGTCGTCGCCGGAACGCCCGAGGAAGCCGTCGCGATCGTGCGCAGGTACCACGACGAGCATTTCCAGGAAATGAAGATCTACACCGACGTCAAACCTGATGTCGTCAAGGCCATCGTCGACGAAGCGCATCGGCTGGGCATGACCGTCACCGGTCACGTCCCTGGCGGCATGACATCGCAAAGCGTCGTCGAAACCGGCTTCGATGGCATCGCGCACATGCAGTTGCGCGGTGAGTCCGGCTCGGACGCGTCGAAGGCGCAGATCGCGTTCTTCAAAGCGCATCACACGGTCATGGATCCGACTGAGTCGTGGAACGAACTCAGCGGCCACCCGGCCACGATTCCACTCGACGATCTGCTGCCCGGAGTGAATCGCTTGCCAGCCCCGCTCACGCGCATGTTCGCGAGCATGGGGTGGGGTAATGGCGACGCGGTGGCATATCGGACGCGGCAGGCCACCACGCTCAAGCTGCTGAAGGACGCCGTCGACGCGGGCCTGCTCGTCGTCGCTGGCACGGACAAGGGCGTCCCCGGGTTCAGTTTGCCCCGCGAGATCGAGCTGTACGTCGAGGGCGGCATGACACCCCTCCAGGCGATTCAGGCCGCGACCATCATGCCGGCCAGGGCCATGCGCATCGACCGCGAGGTCGGCACGATCGAAGCCGGCAAGCGCGCCGACCTCGTCCTCCTGACCGCGAATCCGCTCGAGAACATCCGCAACATCCGCAGCGCACGTTGGGTCGTGACCAACGGCCGAATGTACGACTGCGACGTGCTGTGGAAGGCCGCCGGCTTCGGCGTGCCGGCCCGGTAATCCGCGGTACCGCTGGCCGGGGCTAACCGTCGGCGGTCGCTCACCGTCTATTTGTCTGATTGAATAGTTCATATGTCCTCCAGACAGAGCCTCGGTGAACTGGAACTGGTCGTGCTGCTCGCCCTGCTGAGACTCGGCGAAGGCGCGTATGGCGCTTCGATTCGCGACGAGATTCGCCTTCGCACGGGCCGCAATATCACTCCCGGGGCGATTTACCCGACACTCGATCGACTCGAACGTAAAGGTCTCTTGCGCTCGTACGCCGGCGATCCCGTGCCCGAACGCGGCGGCCGCGCGAAGCGCCACTTCGTGATCGAGCGTTCCGGTCTCGCGGAGCTGCGGCGCACCTGGGGCCAGTACGCCGCGCTCGCGACGGGCGTCGAACTCGCGCTTGGCACGGTGAAGGGCAGATGACGTCATCCCCCTGGTTCGTGCCGGTGCTCGCACGGTTGATTCCGGCCGCGCACCGCGACGCGATCGTCGACGACCTCGTCGAAGACTTCCGCACGGCCCGAGAAACGCCGGATTCCGCGCGCGGCGCGCACTGGCGCCTGGCGCGCGATCTTTTCACGAGCGCGATCGACAGCCGGCGGCAGGCGCGGCTGGACCGACTCGCGGAACGAGGACGGGCCGGCTCGCTCGCCGGGGATTTCCGCGCGGCGTGGCGGCAGCATCGACGCCAGGCCGCGGGCACCGTATCGGCACTCGTGACGATCGCGCTCGCGCTCGGCGTGAACACCGCGCTCGTGAGCGTGGTCCGCGCCACCCTGTTACGCCCGCTGACTTTCAAGGATCCGTCGCGCGTGGTGTTCATCTGGGACACGCGAAAAGCGAGCGGCCCAGAGCCGCTGCCGCCCGGTCGTGCGCTCGACTTCGCGCACCTGCCGCGCTCGCTGCAGTCAGCCGCGCTGCTAGGCAACACGGCGATGACCGTCACCGGACTGGGTCCAGCCGAACGCTGGTCGGGAGCCAGCGTGTCGCGGCCCTTCTTCGACGTCCTTGGCGCGGGCGCGGCGATCGGCCGCGTCTTTCACGCCGACGACCCGGATCGCGACGTGCTCGTATTGAGTTATCGCTGGTGGTCGGAGCGTTTCGGTGGCGATCCGTCGGTCGTCGGGCGCTCGCTCATCGTCAACGGCCGCGCGCGCACCATCGTCGGTGTCATGCCTTTGGACTTTTTCTGGCCGGCGATCACCGGCACGCCGTCGGCGGCGAACGGCCCGGACTTCTGGGCGTGCGCGCCCGCGACCGACGTGCCCGAGGGCCCGATTCCGTCGAATCAGCGTGTTGTCGAGGACCGCCAGTCGGGCTATGTGCGCCTGGTCGCGCGCCTGGCCGACGGAGCGACGATCGCGGGCGCACAAGAAGAGCTGGCGTCGATTGCTGTAGACCTCGGTCGCGAGTACCCGGAGAGCGATGCGGGACACGGAGCCGTCGTCGTGCCCGCCAGAGATCAGTTCTTCGGCGCCGTGCGCCAACCGCTGGTGTTCCTGTTGCTCGCAAGCGCGCTCGTCGTCGTTCTCGCCTGCATCAACGTGGGCAACCTGCTCGCGATGAGACTCACCGCGCGCGGACGCGAATTCGCGGTCAGGACGGCGCTTGGCGCGAGCCGGTGGCAACTGGCCCGCCAGCTGCTGGTCGAAGGCTTGATGCTCGCCGGTGTCGGCGGCACGGCGGGGATTGTGCTTGCCCGACTGAGTCTGCGAACCATCGCGAGTCTCGCGCCTGTCGGTCTCGGTCACCTCGATCGGCTCGCGATCGATCCGGTCGTGCTTGGCGCGGCGGCGGCGGCGATCCTTGGCTGCGGGTTTTTCCTCGGCGTCATGCCCGCGATTGTCGTGTGGCGGTCCCGTCCGGCGCTCGACCTCCGCGCCTCAGGCGTGGCGCTGGCGACCCGCCCGCGTGCTCGTCAGGCGCTCGTCGCGATCGAAGTCGCCGTGGCCCTGACGCTCGTCGTCGGCGCCACACTCTTCGGCCAGAGCCTCCTGCGTCTCGAGCGCGTCGACGTCGGCTTCGACACGCGCGGACTGCTGACCTTTGACCTCGCGCTGGCCGGCGACCGCGCCGAGTCGCAGAAACGCCAGGTCGCGTTTTTCGAGGACGTCTTCCGCGAGATTCGGGCACTGCCTGGCGTGACGTCCGCGGCCGGTGCCGTGACGTTGCCTGTCGGCGGCGACGATTTTTCGGCGCCCCTTTTTGTCGAAGGCCGGCCGCTGCCCGCGCTCGGCCAGGAACCGCATGTCGGCCTCCAACTCATTGGCGCCGGCTGGTTCGACACGCTCGGCATGCGCGTCCTGTCAGGTCGGGATTTCACGACCCACGACGACAGCGATCATCCGCCGGTTGTGCTGATCAACGAAACGCTCGCCGCGCGGATGTGGCCGGGAGAAGACGCACTGGGCAAGCGCGCCCGATTCCGTCCGGACGCGACGGCGCGATGGTTCACCGTCGTCGGCGTCGTGAGTGACATTCGACACAGAGGGCCCGCGTCTGCGCCGCGGCCCGAGATCTATCGTCCGTACTACCAGACGTCGCTGCCGTTTCTGGCGGTCGCCGTCCGGTCGGCGGGCGATCCGCTCGAGCTCGTCGGCCCGATTCGCGCGGCCATTGCGAAGCTCGATCCTGCTCAGCCAATTTCTGGTGTCAGCACCATGGCGGATCACCTGACACGCGCGTACGGCGACGAACGCTTCCTGTCTATCCTGACGCTGTCGTTCGGCACCCTCGCGCTGCTGCTCGCACTGGTGGGCGTGTACGGGGTCGTAGGATGGTCGAGCGCGCAGCGCATGCGCGAGTTCGGGTTACGCATGGCGCTCGGCGCTTCGCCCGCGAGCCTGTCTGCGCTGATTCTGCGGCAGGGTCTTGGGCCAGTCGTTCTGGGGGCCGGCCTTGGCGCGGTGGCGGCGTTGGTGCTTGCGCGCGCCATCTCCGGGCTGCTCTTCGACACGGCGGCGGCCGATCCGGCGATCTACGCGATTGCGTCGATCACCGTGATCGCCGCGGCGACCATTGCGTGCTGGATTCCCGCGCGACGCGCCGCGCACGTCGATCCGGTGCGCTCGCTTACGGCTGAGCCGTAATACCCAGCATCTGACGCAGCTCAGCGCCCTCGATGACTTCCTTTTCGAGCAGACGCTCCGACACGAAGTTGAGAGCCTCGCGCCGGTCGGTCAGGATGCGCCGCGCCGTGGACTCCGCGCCGTCGACGATGCGCTTGACCTCTGCGTCGATGACGCGTGCCGTCTCTTCCGCGTACGCGCCGCGCTCGGGCGAAAACGGCGTCTCGATGAACGCCCCGCGCCGCCGGCCTTCGTGGCTGACCGGGCCGATCGCGTCGCTCATCCCGAATTCCGTCACCATGGCGCGGGCGATGTCGGTCGCGCGGAGCAGGTCGTTCTGCGCGCCGGTCGAGACCTCGCCGAAGACCAGCGCCTCGGCAGTCCGGCCGCCGAGCAACACAGCGAGCTGCCCTTCGAGATCGGTCTTCGACATCAGGTAGCGATCCTCGAGCGGAAGCTGCATCGTGTAGCCAAGCGCGCCAAACCCGCGTTGAATGATCGAGATCTTATGGACTGGATCCAGATTCGGCACGACGGTGGCCACGATCGCGTGTCCCGATTCGTGAAACGCGACGATGCGCCGCTCGCGCGGACTCATCACGCGCTTCTTTTCGAGTCCGGCGACGATGCGATCGATCGCCTCGTCGAAATCGCGAAGCTCGACGGACAGCTTGTCCCGCCGCGCGGCAAGCAGCGCCGCCTCGTTGACGACGTTCGCGAGATCGGCGCCGGCGAATCCCGCGGTGCGGGCCGCGATGACCTTCAGATCGACGCCCTCCGCGAGCTTCACGACGCGCACGTGAATCTTCAGGATCGCTTCGCGCCCGCGAACGTCGGGCTTGTCGACGAGCACCTGACGGTCGAATCGACCCGGCCGCAGCAACGCCGGATCGAGTACTTCGGGCCGGTTCGTGGCCGCCATGATAATGACGCCCTTCTTCGAATCGAAACCGTCCATCTCGGCCAGAAGCTGGTTGAGCGTCTGCTCTCGTTCCTCGTGTCCGCCCATCGGCGACTGCATGCGGACCTTGCCCAACGCGTCCAGCTCGTCGATGAAGACGATGCACGGCGCCTTGGCCTCCGCCTGCCGGAACAGATCGCGCACGCGCGCCGCGCCGACGCCGACGAACATCTCGACGAATTCTGATCCGCTGAGGCTGAAGAAGGGCACGTTCGCCTCGCCGGCCACCGCGCGCGCGAGCAGCGTCTTGCCCGTGCCGGGAGGACCGACGAGCAGCACGCCCTTCGGGATCCGGCCGCCGAGCGTGGTGTACTTGCGTGGGTTCTTCAGGAACTCGACGATCTCCTTGAGTTCTTCCTCCGCCTCGTCGACGCCGGCGACGTCGTTGAAGCTGATCTTCACATCGTCGTCGGAGTAGACCTTGGCGCGACTGCGCGCGAACGACATGATGCCGCCTTCCGCGCCGCCCATTCTGCGGAACAGCATCGTGCCGAAGCCGACGATGAGCAGGGCAGGAAGGAGCCAGCTCAACAGGAGATACGTCAGGCGGCTCTGCAGCTCGCCGGAGAAGCGCACTTTCTGTGTTTCGAGCTGCTCGACGAGCTTCGGGTCGTCCACGTGCACCGTCGTGAACGCGATGTGCGTGCCGTCCGCGTCCTGGTACTTGCCGTGAATCGCCTCGTCGGACAGCGTCACTTCGACGACACGGCCCTGCGCGAGGAGCGATTTGAACTCGGAGTACTCGAGGACCTTGCCGTCCTGCAGGAAGGAGGACACCAGATTGATCAGCAAAAACACACCAAAGAACGCCACGCCGAGCCACATGGGAGAGAGCATTCTCCTGGGCGGGCGAGGCACGGTGCGCCGTCGCAGCGGCGAGGGACCGTCAGTTTCCGGGCTCATGCATTCACCGGCGCCTGGCGTCGAAACACCAGCGCACCCTTGTCCACCACCACAGTTACCACGTCGCCTTCCTTGAAGTCTCCCTGGAGCACGCCCAGGGCCAGCGGATCGAGCACCAGACGCTGCAGGGTCCGTTTGAGCGGCCGCGCGCCGTATACCGGATCGTATCCCTGTTCGATGATCAAGTCGCGTGCCGCATCGGACAGCTCGAGACGGATCTTTCGCTCCTCCAGCCGGCGGAGCAGGGCCCGCAACTGGATGTCCACGATGTGCCGGATGTCCGTGCGCGACAGCGCATGGAAGAAAATCACGTCGTCCACGCGGTTGAGGAACTCCGGCTTGAAGTGCTGGCGGAGCGCTTCGGTGAGGTTACGCCGCACGCCGTCATCGATCGTCGTGTCGCCCTGGAGCGCTCGCTCGGCGATGTACTGACTGCCGACGTTCGACGTCATGATCACGACGGTGTTCTTGAAATCCACCGTGCGACCCTTACCATCCGTCAGCCGGCCGTCGTCGAGCAGCTGCAGCATCACGTTGAGTACTTCAGGATGTGCCTTCTCGATCTCGTCGAACAAGACGACCGAATACTGGCGCCGGCGGACAGCCTCGGTGAGTTGTCCCGATTCCTCGTAGCCGACGTACCCGGGCGGCGCGCCGATCAAGCGCGACACGGTGTGCTTCTCCTGGTACTCCGACATGTCGATGCGAATCATGGCCTGCTCGTCGTCGAACAGGAACTCCGCAAGCGCGCGGGCGAGCTCGGTCTTGCCGACGCCGGTCGGCCCCAGAAAGATGAAGCTGCCAAGGGGCCGATTCGGATCCTGCAGTCCGGCGCGAGCGCGACGGATGGCGTTCGCGACCGCGGTCACCGCGTCGTCCTGACCGACGAGCCGCAGATGCAGGCGCGTCTCCATCTGGATCAGCTTCTGCACCTCGCCTTCCATCAGCCGGCTCACCGGAATGTGGGTCCAGCGCGCGACGACCTCGGCGATGTCCTCTTCGTCCACCTGCTCTTTGAGCATGCGCTTGGTGTTCGCCAGCGTGGCCGCTTTCTGGTCCTGATCCTGAATCTTCTTCTCGAGCTCAGGGAGACGGCCGTACTGCAACTCGGACGCCTTCGCGTAGTCACCCGATCGCTGCGCCTGGTCGATCTCCCGGCGCACCTGCTCGATCGCTTCCTTGGTTGCGCTCGCGCCTTGAATGGCGTCCTTTTCCTGTTGCCACTGCGCGGCCAGCCGGGTGCGCTCTTCCTTGAACGACGCGAGATCTTTCTCCAGCTTCTCGAGACGCTCCTTCGACGCGCGGTCGGACTCCTTGCGCAGGGCTTCGCGTTCGATCTCGAGCTGCATAATCCGGCGCTCGACTTCGTCGAGCTCGGCCGGCATCGAGTCGATTTCGGTCCGTAGCCGCGACGCCGCTTCATCCACGAGGTCGATGGCTTTGTCGGGCAGGAAGCGATCGGTGATGTATCGATTCGACAGCACGGCCGCCGCCACGAGCGCGCCGTCCTTGATCTGGACGCGATGGTGGATCTCGTACCGTTCGCGCAAGCCGCGCAGGATGCTGATCGTGTCGTCCACCGTGGGTTCGTCCACGAGCACAGGCTGGAATCGGCGTTCGAGCGCGGCGTCCTTCTCGATGTATTTGCGGTATTCGTCGAGCGTGGTCGCGCCAATCGTGTGCAGCTCGCCGCGCGCGAGCATCGGCTTCAACAGGTTCGACGCGTCGATCGATCCTTCCGCCGCACCGGCACCTACGACGGTGTGCAGCTCGTCGATGAAGAGGACGACCTGGCCTTGCGCATCGGCGATTTCCTTGAGCACGGCCTTCAATCGCTCTTCGAACTCGCCGCGGTACTTGGCACCGGCCACGAGCGCGCCCATGTCGAGCGCCACGATGCGCTTGTTCCGCAGGCCATCCGGCACGTCGCCTCGGATGATCCGCTGCGCCAGGCCTTCGACGATCGCGGTCTTGCCGACACCGGGCTCGCCGATGAGGACCGGGTTGTTCTTCGTCCGGCGGGCAAGGACCTGCACCACGCGGCGGATCTCATCGTCACGGCCGATGACCGGATCGAGCTTGCCTTTGCGCGCGACCTCGGTGAGATCGCGCCCGTAGCGCTCGAGTGCCTGGTACTTGCCTTCGGGATGTTGATCGGTCACGCGCTGCGATCCGCGCACCTGGGTCAGCGCCTGAAGAATCGTGTCCTTGGTGACGCCCTGTTGCTTGAGGATATCGCCACCGAGGCCGCGCGCCGAGTCCGACGCAAGCGCGAGGAACAGATGCTCCGTGCTCGTGTACTCATCCTTGAGGCGCTCGGCTTCCTGCTCGGCGTGACGAAAGACCGTAAGAACGCGCGCCGAGAGCGACGGCTGCGCGCCGCCCTGGACGTGGGGGAGTCGGTCGACGAGCGCCTTGACGGCCCGCGCGATCTGGTTGGCGTCGATGTTCATCTTGCCGAGCACGGCCGGCACGATGCCCTCGGCCTGGCCGAGCAGCGCCAGCAACACGTGCTCGGGCAGCACCTCGGCGTGGCCCGCGCGCTCGGCGAGCTGTTGTGCGGCGAGGATCGCTTCCTGCGCCTTTTCGGTGTAGCGATTCAGGTTCATGACTCGTGTTCCAATTTTCTCAACGCCTCGTAGTGCTCACGCGTGTCGGGCGTCAACTGGGCCGGAATCTGAATTTCGGCCGTCGCGTACAAATCACCTTTCTCCTCCGGCTTGCCGACGGTCGGCATGCCGTGTCCACGCAGACGAAACACGCGGCCGGCCGCCGTCAGCTCGGGCACTTTCAGACGAAGGGTCGAGCCACCGAGCGTCGACACCGTGGCCTCACCACCGAGGACGGCGGTCGTGACCGGGATTGAGACTTTTGCGTACAGATCCTGGCCGCGCCGCTCGAACCGCGGGTGGGGCAGCAGGCGGACCGTCAGAAACAAATCGCCGGCACGGCCGCCCGCCCGACCTGCGGCGCCCTCACCAGCGGCCCGCACACGCGCGCCGTCTTTGACGCCCGCAGGAATCCGCACCTCCGTCGTGCGAGGCTGGCCATCGCGCGTGGTCGACAGACGACGCGTCGTGCCCGTGAACGCTTCCTCAAGCGTCAGGTCGACGGGCGTTTCCAGATCCTGGCCGCGTTGCGATCGCGGCGGCCCGGCGCCTGGCCGCCCGCCTCCCGCGGCGGCGCCGCCGAAAAACGTATGAAAGAAATCCGAGAACGGATCGCCGTCCCCGAACATGTCGTGCATTTCCTCGGGGCTCATCGTGCGGTACGAGCTGCCACCGGGACCCGTGCCGCCGCCGAACGGCGACGACCAGCCGCCAGCCGTCGGACCCGGCCCCTGCGGCTGGGCCTGCTCGGTACTGGCGCCAGTTCGCGCCGAGCTCGTCGTACTTGCGGCGCTTCTCGGGATCGCCCAGGACCTCGTTCGCCTCGTTGATCTCCTTGAACTTCGCTTCCGCGGTCTTGTCGCCCGCATTCAAATCAGGATGGTGCTTGCGCGCGAGCTTGCGGTACGCGCGTTTGATCTCGGCTTCCGTCGCGGTTTTCGACACGCCGAGCGAGGCGTAATAATCCTTGAAATCCATAGGCAACCGGTCAGGACTCGTGGTCGGGCAACCCGAGCAACCGGAATAACGCGTCGATCTCCGCCGTCAGTTTTCGCGCATCCGGCCGGCGGCCGCGCCGATCGTCAACGAGCGGACGCATCCGCGCGGCGACTTCCGCAATCGAGAGCAGTCGCTGCACGCCGGCGAGATTGATGCCGCCGTCGTCGACGAGCGCCTTGATTTGCTTCAACCGGTCGAGCTCGTCGCGCGTGTACACGCGCATGCTGCCGACCGTGCGCGGCGGCCGGACGAGCCCCAGGCGTTCGTACTTGCGGAGCGTCTGGGGATGCATGTCCAGTAGCGCGGCGGCCATGCTGATCAGGTAGAACTCCGGCATCTTTCTCATAATGCTGCTACGCACCAAATATAGACATTGATACGATGCGTGTAAAGGTTGCCAGGTTACCTCCCCGGGAGCCTTGGCGGCCCCCGCCGGTTCGACGATACTGGACGCTGCTCGATGGTCGTTGATCTCTTCACGATCGGGCTCCTCGTCGTTCTCGAGGGCCTGCTCAGCGCCGACAACGCGCTCGTGATGGCGGCGATGGTGGTGAAACTGCCGTCGGAGCTTCACAGCCGCGCGCTCTCGTACGGCCTGGCCGGGGCATTCGTCCTCCGGATTGCCGCGACGCTGCTTGCGACGTACCTGATTCAGGTCGCCTGGATAAAACTCGCCGGGGGACTCTACCTCCTTTATCTCGTTTATCACCACTTCGTCGTAAATGCGCCACACGAGACGACGCCGGGCGGAGCCCCTAACGCGTCGGCCTTCTGGAAATTCTTGATCCAGCTCGAGTTCGTAAACCTCGCGTTTTCGGTCGACTCGATCCTCGTCGCTGTTGCGATGTCACCGAAGCGTCTGGTCGTCCTCGCCGGCGGCCTGCTCGGCCTGTTGATGATGCGGCTCGTCGTCTCGCAGCTCATTTCGTTGATGAAGCGGTGGCCCGCGCTCGCCGACGGCGCGTTCATCGTCATCGCCTGGGTCGCCCTGCGCATGATCCTGGGGTACGCCTTCGACCGCGGCTGGATCGGCTGGCAAATCCCCCAGGACTGGGCGATCGCCATCATCTTCGTGCTGCTCGGGCTCTCCGGGCTGTACGCCATCCGCCAGGGGCCCAACACCGACTGAAGCGTGGGTCCATGCGGCTGCGTCGCCGCATTACATTTTTGTCGTACCGTCCCGCGAAATGGCAGGCTCGGGTGTCCACTTCGCAGCCGCCTCGCGGTGCCCCGCCCACGACTTTTCGCGAATTCGCCGATTTGCGCGGGAAGACGTCGGCGCTTCGAGTCTCCTCAGTCCGCGGCGAGCCGTATCGATCTGGTACGCGCGTTGCTCAAAGTGAGACCGCTCTCCCCGCGTCGGCTACCACCGAAGCGTGTCGCCCAGCACTTTGACGCGACGAGAGCAGGAGCTGAGGCCCCGTGTTCGGCACCGAAGGCGCGATCGACCATCCGCGAAGGCCGATCGTCCTGGCGCCAGACGCACGTCCCGACGGCGGCGCCAGCTCGACTGCCTGGTTTGCGATCTGGACACGATCGCGCCACGAACAGACGGTCCTCGCGCAGCTCCAGACCAAGCAGATCGACGTGTTCCTGCCCACGTACACCCGTTGGAGCCGCTGGAAAGATCGGAAGAAGCAGATCGACTCGCCGCTCTTTCCCGGCTACTGCTTCGCTCGCGTTGCGCCGACAGTGTTGCTGCCCGTGCTCACGTGTACCGGGGTCGTCGGGCTCGTGTCGTCGTGCGGCCGGCCGCTCGCCATTCCGGATTCAGAAATCGACGCGATCCGCACGCTCGTCGGGAGCGCGCTTCGCTATGACCCGTGTCCGTTGATTCGCGAGGGCACGAAGGTCGAAGTGGCGTGGGGACCGCTGCGGGGTGTGATCGGCACGCTCGTCCGGAAGGGCGCGCATGCCAGGCTCGTGCTGTCCGTCGACCTGATCGGTCAGGCGGTCAGCGTCGAAGTCGACGCGGCTGACGTGCGTCCCTGCTAGGGACGCGTCGCGCCACGTCGTGCGTCCCTCGCAGTCCTTCACTGTGACTGACGGGGCGAAGCTCTCTCCTGTCGTCGTCGGATCAACACCGTGTCAGATTTTCCCATCTCGATTGGATTCCGGGTCGCCGCCGTGCGAGTGCGGTCGACCGCACTCGCCGTGATCCTCGCAGCGGCCGCGTGCGGCCCGTCGACGCCGGCGGCAGCGCCTACAGGCACGGGCCCGGCGGCGACGCCCAGCTACGACCAGCAGAACGGCCGATTGTCCGAGCTGGATTTCGACCGCAACGGCGACGGCAAGATCGACACGCGAGCGATGATGGACGGCGTCCTCGTCAAGTCGATCGAGATCGATCGCGACGGCGACGGCAAGGCGGATCGCTGGGAGTATTACGAGCCGGTCACCGTCGGCGCCGTACCCGCCGGGTCGCCCGACGGCCACAGCATCATCACGCGGGCCGAAGAGGCCAACGGCCCGACGAGTCGGATCACGCGGCGTGAGTTCTACGAACAGGGGCTCGTCGTGCGCGTCGAGGAAGACACCAACGCCGATGGCCGCGTGGACAAGTGGGAGACATATCAGGGCGGCCTGATTGCCACGGTCGATCTCGACCTCAGTCATCGCGGCCGGCCCGAGCAGCGGTTCGTGTATCGCCAGGATGGCTCACTCGATCACGTCGAGGCTGACGCGCGCGGCGACGGAACTTTCAAGACGATCTCGACGACGGCCTCGGACCCACGCGCTATGCCCGGCGTGCGGTCGGCCGCTAGAGCAGCAAAGGTCGGCAGGCATCCATGAGCACCGAGACGATGGCGGCAGCTGTGCCCGTGGCGGGAGCCGCGCGGGCGGAAGAACGCGACGTGGCGTCGCCCGTCCCGTCCGTGCTCTTCGTGCCCGCCGCGGCCCGCGACCGCGCCGCCGTACGCGACAGACTCATGCGACTCGGGCTGTCGATGACGACGGTCCCGAGCGTCACCGACGCGCTCCGGCGCCTCGCCGTCCGTCCGTTTTCGATCTGCCTGGTCGATCTCGCCGACGATCGCCACGCGCTCCCATCGATTCGGATGCTGCGGGCGCAACATCCGGCGCTGCCCGTGGCCGCGATCGTCGATCCGGCGAACCCGCTGGTCGCGGGTGAGGCGCTACAGTTGGGCGCCGTCGACCTGCTGCCGTGGCCGTTCGACGGGCGCGACGTCGCAGCGCTTCTGGCGAATCTCTCGGATCGGCAGGCGAGCCGTGACGCCGCCATGTCTTCCGCCGAGCCTGGCGGACATCGTCTGTTTGCCCACTCGGCGGCCATGCGCCATGTCGCCGATGCCGTGCGTCGCGCCGCGGAAACGCAGGGCAGTGTGTGCCTGTGCGGCGAACCGGGGACGGGACGCGAGCGCATCGCGAAAGTGATTCATGCCCTCAGCGCGCGTGCGGCCGGGGCGTTCGTCAGCGTGGACTGCGCCAGCGCCACGCCCGAAGCACTCGAACGGATCGTTTTCGGCCACGCCATCGAACGCCGGCAGATCTCGCGCGGCGTTCAGATAGAGCGGGTGGGGCAGAGCGGCGCGCTATACCTCGCGCAGGGCGGAACTTTCTTCCTCGCCAACGTCCACGCGGCACCCGCGCGGCTGCAGGCAAGAATCGCGCGCGTCCTCAGGGATCGCGAGGCCACGCTCATCGAACGGCACACGACAATCGACATCGACGTGCGAGTGATGGTGACCGCAGACGGATCGCTCGATCAACTCGTGTCCGACGGGCACCTCCGCGAGGACCTGCACGATCGTCTCGCCGCCGTGCGCATTGACGTGCCGCCGCTTCGCCGCCGCCGCGAGGACATCCCGCTGCTCGCGGTGCATTTCCTGAGCCGCGCGTGTACGGCCGCCGGAGTACCGCTGCGGGGACTGAGCCGTTCGGCGATGGCGCTGCTCTCTGCGCTTCCGTGGCCGGGCAATGCGCGCGACCTCCGCGCACTGCTCGAGACGTTGCTGCACGCGACGACCCGGCCCGTGATTCAACTGGAGGACGTCCTGGCCCACGCGAGCCTCGATGGCGCCTCGGCCAAAGTTGATACGTCGGTCAGCCTGCGGGACGCGCGGGCGCGCTTCGAGCACGACTGCATCAGCGCTGTGCTGATCAAACATCATGGCCGGGTCGGCGACGCCGCCAAGGCACTCGGCATCCAGCGGACCAACCTCTACCGAAAGGTCCGGCAGCTCAAGGTCGCGCGGTCGCTCCTCGCGGCTCGCCGGTAAGCCAGACGATGTTGTCCTTTCACCGAACGCCTGCCGTCGTCCTTGTCGCCCTGCTCACCGGGGGGCCGTCGTCTGTGACGACCGCGCCGGCGACTGGTCCGCTCATCGGCCGTGTCAGTGACGAGTCGAAGAAGCCGTTCGCCAACTACGTCGTGCGCCTCCGGGCGGTCCGGACCGGAGCGGTTGCCGGCACTATGCCCCTCGATCCGAAGGGCGGATTCGTGTTCAAGGATGTGCTGCTCGGCACGCCGTATCTGATCGAGCTAGCGCGCGCGAAAGACAACTCCGTCGTCTGCACTGGCGGCCCGTATAACGTTCCGACCGACGCAAGGCAGCGTCCGAATGTGAATCTCGGATGCGGGCGAGCGCCGGCGGCCGACTGGGTACTCGCCGCGGCCGGCGGCACCGCAGGGCTCCTCGCCTTTGCCGCCCGGCGGAGCAGCGGCGCGTCTGGTGCAGTCAGCACGAGCCGGTAAGCTTCCGCGCGGCTAGTTGTTGTTTGGCCCGATCTCCGCGATCCAGTGTGTTGATCCGTCTCGAAAAAGTTCTCCGAGTCGTCGCGTGCGCAGTGGCGCTCGGTGCGCCCTCGACTGCGCGCGGCCAGGACGTCGCCGAAAGCCCGGGGCAATCGGCGATGCTCCATTTGGGTCCGCTCGCGCTGACGCCCCGGATCGGCCTGCGCGACGTCGGCGTCGACTCGAACGTGCTCAACGCCTCGGGCCAGCCGCAACGGGATTTCACGACGACGTTTCTCACCGGCGCGGACGCCTGGCTCGGGTCAGGCCGCACACGGCTGAGCTCGAAGACTGGAGCCGGCTGGGTCTACTACCAGGAGCTGGCCACGCAGCGTTCTTTCGACTTCAGCGAACACGCCCGTCTCGACGTGCTCCTTGCGCGGTTCGCGCCGTACGCAACCGGCGGCTACGAACGGACCCGGCAGCGGCCGAACCTCGAGATTGACACACGCGCGCTTCGATACACCACGACCGGATCGGTTGGCACGGTGATCCGGACGGGCGGTCGGACGAGCGTGGACGCGAGCGCGGCTCTCAGGAAATACACGTTCGCCCAGGACCAGGCGATCGACGCGGTCGGTACTGGCGAACGCCTTGAACCGGACGGAACAGGAAATCGGCGCGGCGCTGCGCGTCGCGCTCACGCCGCTCACGACCCTCGTCTTGGCCGCGAGCAGCGAAGACGACCGGTTCGAGTTCTCCTCGATTCGCAACAGCCGCAGCGTGAAGGTCCTGCCCGGGTTCGAGTTCAAGCCGTTCGCGCTCATCGCGGGCAAGGCCTCGGTGGGCTATCGGCACTTCGACGCGCTCAATGCCAACGTGCCGGACTTTTCCGGCGTCATCGCGATCGTTGACGTCAGCTACACGATGCGCGACACGACGCGTCTCGCCGTGGATTTTTCGCGCGACGTCGAGTACTCGTTCGAAGTCACGGCGCCGTACTACGTCGCGACCGGTGGCACCGTTTCGGTGACGCAGGCCCTCGGCACGAACTGGGACCTCATCGGACGCGTGGGCCGCACGACGCTCGCCTATCAGGCCTTGTCGGCCGTCACCATCGTGCCCGTGGACGCCTCGACGCGCGACGACCTTGTCGTGATGTACGGCGTTGGCATCGGCCGGCGGGTCGTGTCCAACATCCGATTCGGCGTAGACGCCAACTGGACGCAACGCTCCTCAGTCGTCGCAGTACGGAACTACACGGGAGTCAGGGCGGGGGGTTCGGTAACGTATGGGTTCTAGAACGATTCGATTCGCAATGATCGTCCTGGCGTGCGCGGGCGCGACGCTCGCTGCGCAGACGCCAACGAAGATTGCCCCACGCGATCAGATCAAGGTCACCGTGTTCGGCCTCGATGGCCTGTCGGGAGACTTTCAGGTGGACCAGGAGGGGATGGTCAAGTTCCCGCCTCTCGGACTCCTCAAGGCCGCCGGCCAGACCTCGCGCGAGGTCGAAGCGGCAATTAGCTCTGCGCTCGTGACTGGCGGCTACGCCATCCGTCCACCGCAGGTCAGCGTCGCGCTGCAGGCCATTGCCAACCGGTCGGTGACCGTCACCGGCGAGGTCAAGACCCCGGGCACCTTCACCTACGCCGGTGAAATGACGCTGTATCAGGCGCTCGTCAAAGCCGGCCTGCCGACGACGGCGGCCGGCGATCAAGTGCTCGTTGTCCATGAGGTCGCCGCGGGTAAAGACGGCGCGCCGGCCGGCGCGTCCACCGAGGACCTCGACACGCGCTCGTATCGCGGGCTCGAAAGCGGCAACCGCGCGAACGACCTGACGCTGCGCGACGGCGATCGCGTGTTCGTCAAGAGAGCCGGCCAGGTCTACATCGGCGGCTTCGTCCACAATCCGGGCGCGTACACGGTCGAATCGGGCGGGGTCACCTTGCGCCAGGCCCTCACGCTCGCCGGCGGTGTCACCGATCGCGGCTCGGACAAGCGCGTCGAGGTTCTTCGCAACGGGACCGGCAAGGACGGCGACAAGGTGAAGGACGTGTCGCTCAACACGATCGTGAAGCCCGGCGACACGATCACCGTCAAGGCTCGGATCTTTTAACCGCTGTTTTTCATGTCCAGTCCCTCGTCCAGTTCGCGCGTCGCGGCGGCGCCCGGCCGCCACGTGACTGACTACCTCCGCATCCTCTACAAGCGACGGTGGATCGCGCTGCCGGTCTTTCTCGTCGCGTTCGTGTCGGGCGCCTTGAGCACGCTGCGCACGACGCCCGTCTACGAAGCGACCACGCAACTGATGATCGAGAAGGAAGGGCGGCGTGCGACCTCGATTACCGGCGTGCTCGACGACCAGGCCGGCTGGATGGACGACGACTTCTACCCGACGCAGTACAAGATTCTGCAGAGCCGGTCGCTGGCGCTGCGGACCACCGACGCGCTCGAGAAGGCGGGTATCACCGAGGGCGCGACCCCAGCCGGCGAACCGGCCCGGCCAGGATCCATCTTCGATCGCGCGTTGTCGCTCGTGCGATCGCCGGCAACCCAACCGGTCGCGGCGCCCGCTGCGCGCGCCATCAGTGAAACGGGCTCGCAGACAGCGAGAATCGATGGCTTCCTCGGCGGTCTCAGCATCGTGCCGGTGCGCAATTCCCGGCTGGTGGACATCACCTATCAATCGGTTGACCCGGCGTTTGCTGCGCAGGCGGCGAACGAGCTGGCCGCGCAGTACATGCGTCAGAGCCAGGAGTTCCGCAAGAACGCATCCGTCCGTGACAACACGTGGCTCACGCAGCAACTCGAGGAGCAGCAGCAGAAGGTCACCGCGAGTGACGCGGCCCTCCAGCAATACAAGGAGACGCACAACGCGCTCGCCGTCGACGACAAGTCCAACATCGTCATCCAGAAGTTGAACACGCTCAACACGCAAGTGAACGACGCGCGGCTCGAGCGGATCGACAAAGAAGCGGTGTACCAGCAGGTCGTGCGGATGCAGACCGGCGGGGAACCGCTCGACTCGGCGCCCGCGGTCCTCGCGAACGAGACGGTGCGGCGGCTCAAGACCGAGATCTCTGAAGCGCACGCCGAACAGGCGCGCCTGACTGCGCAAAACTACGGGCCCAACTCCGATCAGCAGCGCGCGCAGACGGTCAAGGCCGACTCTGCGACCAGGCAGCTCGACACCGAAGTGAAAAAGGTCGTCGGATCCATCGAGGCCGAGTATCTGACCGCCAAGGCGAAGGAAGACGCACTGGTTCGGGAGCTCGAGTCGCAGAAGTCGGAGGCGCTGCAGCTCGATCGCAAGGCGATGGAGTACGCGAGCCTCGCGCGTGAAGCCGACAGCAACCGCAAGCTGTACGAAGACCTCTTGCAGCGCACGAAGGAGACGGGTGTCACCGGCGACTACCAGGGCACGACGATTCAGATCGTCGATCGCGCCGAGGAACCGACCGGCTCGATCCTGCCGCAGACGCGGCGCGACCTGATGTTTGCCGTCCTCAGTGGCACGTTCTTCGCCGTGCTCGTCGCCTTCGGCGTGGAGTATTTCGACAGTCGTCTCAAGACGCCAGACGAGGTCAAGGCGTATCTCGGTGTGCCGTTCCTCAGCCTGATTCCGGCCGTGGCCTCCAGGGACAAGGAGAACGGAGAAGTGCCGCTTCTCCACGACTCGGTCCCGGCGCCGTTTGCCGAGTCCGTTCGATCGCTGCGGACGGCGTTGATCTTCTCGTCCGCCGACGAAGGCGCGCGCACCGTGCTCGTCACGAGCACCGGGCCGCATGAAGGCAAGACGGTGATCTCGGGCAGCCTGGCGATCTCGCTCGCGCAAGCCGGACAGCGCACGCTGATCGTCGACGCCGACATGCGCCGGCCGCGCATGCACGAAGCCCTCGGGCGGTCGCAGGAGCCGGGACTCTCAAACGTGCTCGTCGGCGACACGACGCTCGTCGACGCCACACGGCAGTCGCCGGTGGCGAACCTGTGGCTGCTGTCGGCCGGCCACATTCCGCCGAATCCCGCCGAACTGCTGGGTGCGAAGAAGTTCGAGATCCTGCTTGACGAGTTGAAGCGGCGGTATGACTGGATCGTGATTGACGCGCCGCCCGTGATGCCCGTGACCGACGCCGCCGTGCTCGCGCACCTGGTCAGTGGCGTGCTCTTCGTCGTCGGCGCGGAGATGACGCCGCGTCGCGCGGCCATCGGGGCGATCGATCAGCTGCGCGGCGCGCACGCCAGGTTCTTCGGCGCCGTCCTCAACCGCGTCAACGTCGAGCGTCACGCCTATTACTACTCGCCGTACTACCGCAAGGAGTACCGCAAGTACTACCAGCGTTCCGCGAAGCAGGCGTGAGACCAGGCACGTCGAACTTCAAGTCCTGCGCATGACACCGACAGCCTCCGCGGCGCCTTCATCCGAATTGCCGGTGCACATGATTGCGCCGTCGAGAGGCTGGGTACCGATCCACGTCGGCGAGATCTGGCAGTTCCGCGAGCTGCTGTTCTTTCTCGTTTGGCGCGAAGTCAAGATTCGCTACAAGCAGACCGCACTCGGAGTCGCGTGGGCGATCCTGCAGCCGTTTTTCACAATGGTCGTCTTCAGTGTGTTTTTCGGGCGGCTCGGCCACCTGCCCTCCGACGGATTGCCATACCCGGTGTTTGCGTTTTCCGCCCTCGTGCCGTGGCAGCTCTTCGCGTTCGCCCTGGCCGAGTCGAGCAACAGCGTCGTGGCCAATCAGCGGCTGGTCACGAAGGTGTACTTCCCGCGGCTGATCATGCCGATGGCGGCGGTCGGTGTCGGGCTCGTGGACTTCTGCCTGTCGCTCGGCGTGCTGTTCGGTCTAATGACGTACTACGGCGTCGGGCCCTCGTCGGCCCTCTGGACGCTGCCGCTCTGGACGATGCTCGCGATGACGACGGCGCTCGCGGTGGGCGTGTGGCTCTCGGCGCTCAACGTGCGGTATCGCGACATTCGTTACACGCTGCCGTTTCTCACGCAGATCTGGCTCGTCGCGACACCCGTCGCCTATCCCAGTTCACTCATACCTGGCCCGTGGCGCGGCGTCTACGCGATCAATCCCATGGTCGGTGTGATCGACGGCTTCCGTTGGGCACTGCTCGATCGTGCGCCGGCTCCGACGCTGACCGTCGCGGTCTCGGCCGTCGCGGTGGCCGCGTTGCTTGCCAGCGGCTTGTACTATTTCCGGCGAACCGAACGCACGTTCGCGGACATCATCTAATGGCGCGCGCGTCCTCGTCAGCAATCTGGGCAGACGGCCTCAGCAAGCGTTACCGGCTGGGCACGCGGGAACCGTACGGCGCGATGCGCGACGTGATCAGCCGCGCGCTGTCCGCGCCGCGCCTGCTCGCTCGGCGCGCGGAGTCGCCCGCGGACGTCATCTGGGCGCTCGACAACGTGTCCTTCGAAATCCGCGAAGGCGCCGTCGTCGGCATCATCGGCCGCAACGGCTCGGGCAAGAGCACGCTGCTCAAAGTCCTGTCACGAATCACCGAGCCAACAGCCGGCCGCGCCGAAGTGCACGGCCGCATCGGATCGCTGCTCGAGGTCGGCACCGGGTTCCATCCGGAACTGACGGGCCGCGAGAACGTCTTCGTGAACGGCGCGATCCTCGGTATGCGCCGGCTCGAGATCGCGCGCAAGTTCGACGAAATCGTCGCGTTTGCCGACATCGACCGGTTCATCGACACGCCCGTCAAGCACTACTCGAGCGGCATGCAGATGCGCCTGGCCTTCGCGGTCGCGGCGCATCTCGAGCCGACGATTCTGCTCGTCGACGAAGTCCTTGCCGTCGGCGACGCCGAATTCCAGCGCCGCTGCCTCGGCAAGATGGAAGACGTCAGCCGGGAGGGACGCACCGTCCTCCTCGTCAGCCATCAGATGGGGCAGATCCGCCGGCTGTGCGAAAGCGTGCTGTGGCTCGACAAGGGCCAGGTTCGCCACTTCGGCGACGCCGCGACCACGATCAAAGAGTACGAAGCGGCCACCTTGCGCCGCGACGAGTCGCTCGGATTCAACCAGTGCTTCAACGGCTGGACGCTGTCGAACGGCACGCACTCGATTGCCGACACCGGGCGGCCCTTTTCCGTTCGCATCGATGCGACCGTGGCCCGTCCGGTGACCAACGGCCACTTCGGCGTGAGCGTCCTCGATGCCGACGATGACGTGGTCGTCGGGTGGGCATTCGAGCCGGTCACACTCCGCGCGGGGCGGCAGACGCTCGACGTCACGATCGCGCAACTCCCGATCCGCCCCGGCAGCTACCGCTTGACTTTCGCGCTGTTCAATCAGGGCAACAACCTCACTGGCGGGGCGCTCGTCGAGAAGTGGATAGCGGTGCCGGCGCTCGTCGTCGATGCCGCACCCGTCGCGCATCCTCAAGACGAGTGGGCCGGTATTCTCAATGTGCCTGCGACGTTCGCGCGCGCAGATGACCGGACCGCCCGGACCCCTTCGCAGTTGGTGGGAGTGGGGCAGTAGCGTCATGACCACGCGCGACGGGTCGGTCGTGTCCGTCGTCATCCCGTGCCACAACGCGGAAGCGTGGCTCGGAGAGACGCTCGACTCGGTCGCCGCTCAACGCGACGTCACCTGCGAGGTCATCGTCGTCGACGACGGCTCGACGGATGCCAGCGTGCGCGTGGCTGAATCGATCGGCCGCGGCGTTCGGGTGATCCGCCAGGAACGGCAGGGCGTCGGCGCCGCGCGGAACGCCGGTACGGCCGCGGCGCGGGGATCGTTCCTCCAGTACCTCGATGCGGACGACGTGCTGGCCCCGGGCGGGGTGCGCGCACGGCTGAAAGCGCTTCAGAACAGCGGCGCTGACGTCGCCTACAGCGACTGGGTGCGGTGGGAACGGCAGCAGGACGGCACGTTCACGCTCGGCCGGTTCATGACGCGCAAGCTCGGCGCGCGCCCGGAAATCGAACTCCTGCGCGATGCCTGGTGGCCGCCGGGCGCGTTGCTTTACCGGCGGACGTTCGTGGATCGCATTCTGCCGTGGCGCACGGACCTGCCGATCATCCAGGACGCGCGGTTCCAGCTCGACGCGGCGCTGGCCGGCGGCCGATTCGTGCACGTCACCGGCGTGGGCCTCAAGTATCGCGTGCACGGATCGACATCGCTCTCGCAGCGCGACCCGCGCGCGTTCACCGAGGACTGCTACCGAAGTGCGGCGGAGCTCGACGATCGCTGGCGTGACGGAAACGCGCTCGACGACGAGCGGCGGAGAGCGCTCGTTGCTGTCTACGCCCACGTCGCACGTTCGTTCTTTCCGTGGGATCGGTCCCAGTTCGCGGCGGTCGTCAATCGATTGAGAGCGCTGGATCCGGGCTTCAGGCCGGCGGGGCCGCCAGCGCTCCGCGCGCTGTCCGGCGTCCTCGGCTATCCGGCGGCAGAGCAGATCGCGCTGTGGTGGCGCCAGGTCAAAGGTGCGGTGGGCACCCGATCATGAAACCGAAATCCGTCGCCCCGATGCGCGTGCTGATTGCCGTCGCGTGGTACATGCCCGAGTCCATCGGCGGCACAGAGAAATACGTGCGCGGGCTGGCGATGCAGCTCGCGTCCGCCGGCGTAGACGTCGCCATCGCCGTGCCGAGCACCCAGACCAGCGATCTCAGCTCCGACATGCAGGACGGGATTCGCGTGTTCCGGTTTGCGCCCGGACCGGCGCGCGAATTCGATTTGAACGGCCGCGTGCCGCCACGCTGGCGCGACATCCTCGACACCTTCAAGCCGACGATCGTGGATCTGCATTCGCTGACGACGCACCTTGGCTTGCCGCACCTGCAGGCCGCGCGCGAGTCTGGCGCCCGGACGGTCGTGACCGTCCATCTGCCGGGTCTCGTGTGTGCCCGCGGCACTCTGCTGCGCTACGGCAACGAGCAATGTGACGGCGACTTGAAGCGGCAACCGTGCACGGCCTGCCGTCTCGAAGCACGTGGCGTCCCGGTGCCGGTCGGCGCGCTGCTCTCGGACATTCCCGACGGCCTGGACGCGATCCTCGAGCGCGTGCCGATGCCCGGCCTCGCGCGGCGGGCATTTGCCGCCGACGACGCCCACGAGAACCGCATCGCGTGGCTGGCCGCGATCAACGATCAGACCGATCGGTTCGTCGTGGTGTCGGATTTCCTCCGCGACGTGCTCGTGCGCAACGGCATCCCCGACAGCAAGGTCCGCATCTGCCATCAGGGCGTCGAGCGCGCCGGCGAGCCGCGCCAGACCAGCGGTACGCGCGAGCCAGACACGCTCAAGGTGGGGTTCGTCGGCCGCTTCGATCCGCTGAAAGGGCTCGGCGTCCTGCTCGACGCTGCGGAACGGCTGCCGCCGGACGCCCGGGTCGAGTTCCACATCTGGGGCGTGGCCCGCACGCCGGAGGCGCGGGCCTATCGCGCGTCGGTCTTCCGAGACTTGCACACGTTGCCGCAGGTCATCTTCCACGGCGAGGCCGACTCGTTGACCCCCTACGACGACATCGACGTCCTGGCCGTGCCCTCGCTCTGGGTCGAGACCGGTCCGTTCGTCCTGCTCGAAGCGCACGCAGCGGGTGTGCCCGTCGTCGGTTCGGACCTCGGCGGTATCGCCGAGCGCGTGACGCCGGGCCGCAATGGCCTGCTCTTTCCTGCCGGCGACGCGCAGGCGCTCTCCGAGATCCTCGTCGAGCTGTGGCGCGACCCGATGCAGCTCGATCAGCTGCGGCCGACTGGACGCGTGCGCACGCTCGAGGATGTCGCGAAGGAGACGCTGACGACCTATACGGGCCTGATGAAAGGACGCGCCGCCTAGTGGTTGCCCAGGCCGGCCGCCACTCGTCGCACCCGCAACTGCTCGTGGGCACCGCGGCGCACAACAGCCACGTGCAGAACATGGTGAAGGCGCTGTACGAAACGGGCGGCCTGTACGCGTATTTTTCAGGCGGCGTGGACGTGTGGCACGGACCCGCATGGAAGCGCGTGCGCCAGTGGATCGGCAGCGGTGTACCGACGATCGAGCGCGAGTTGTCCCGCCGGGCCGTCCACGGCATTCCCGAGACGCTGATCTGGCCACGCTGGCGATGGGAACTTCCGCGCGCGATCGCCGGCCGGTTTCCCTCGGCGCTGCGCGTCGAAGACTGGCTGTGGGAGCGCGGCGAGCACGATCTCGATCGCCGATGTGCCGGCATGCTCGCGTGTCCCGACGTCGACGGGTTCTTCGGCGTCGAACACGGCGCGCTCCACGCGATCCGCGAAGCACACTCGGTCAGCAAGCCGGCGGTCGTCGCGTTTCTCAGTCCGCACCGCCAGACGCGGGCGCGATGGGTGGACAGCGAATTCGATCGCCATCCCGAGTTCGGCGCGCGATCGCGCAGCCGCCTCGACGATCTCGGAGTCGACCGCGACGCGCGACGCGACGATGAGGCGCGCGAAGCCGAGTGGATTGTGAGCGGATCGTCGTTCACCACGAGGTCGCTCATCGACGCGGGGTTGACCGCAGACAAGATTCTGACGATTCCCCTTGGCGGTCCAGACCCGACGCCGGTGTCGGACCTGCCTGACGCGGCCCCAAAGACGCGTCGACTCATCTACGTCGGGCCGGTCTCCGTGCGGAAGGGCGCGCACTACCTGCTGCGGGCGTGGCGGCGCGCCGCCGGCGCCAACATCGAGATGCATTTCTACGGCAAGGTGCTGCTGCCGGCGCGTCTGATCGCCGACGCGTTGTCCGCGCCGGGCGGCGACCGGCTGTTCTTTCACGGCTCAGTTCCGGCGAGCACGCTTGGCGGGATCTACAGCCAGGCCAGTCTGCTCGTGCTGCCCACGCTTTGCGATGGCTTCGGACAGGTCGTGTCCGACGCCCTCGCGCACGGGCTGCCCGTTCTGACGACCACCAATGCTGGGGCGGCGGACTGCATCGACAGCGAAGCCGTGGGATTCGTGATTCCGCCGGCCGACGAGGACGCGATCGCCGCACGACTCGCGTGGTGCGGCGACCACCCTCAACACCTGTTCGAGATGCGGAGAGCCGCACTGGCCAGGGCGGCCGCCTGGACCTGGGGCCACTTCCGAAGACAGTTCGCCGCCGACGTGTACGCGGCGCTCGACCGAACGATCGCTCAGTCGCGCCCACGGGCGCTCGCGTAAATCATGTCCGAGACCCTTCGCGTCTTCGTCACTGCGGATCCCGAACTTCCGGTACCGCCGAAACTCTACGGCGGCATCGAGCGCGTGATCGCGCTGCTCGTCGAAGGTCTGGTCGCGCGTGGCCACGCCGTCACGCTGTTCGGCCACGCCCAGTCGCGCACGTCTGGCGCGCTCGTCGCGTACTCCGGCCACCGCAGCGGGTCGGCGGCCGACACCATGCTCAACGCCGCGCAGATCGCCTTCGAAGCCGCGCGCCGCCATCCTGATGTCATTCACTCGTTCGGCCGGCTCGCATATCTCCTGCCGGTGCTGCCGCTGCCCGTGCCCAAGGTCATGAGCTATCAGCGCGCGGTCACACCGCGCAGCGTGGAGATGGGCACGCGGCTGAGCCGCGGTTCTCTTCACTTCGCCGCGTGCAGCCGCCATCTGATCAAAGACATCACCGGGCCGGAGTGGCAGGTCATCTACAACGGCGTGCGTACCGAGCAGTACCAGTTCGAGCCACGCGTGGCGCCCGAGGCGCCACTGATGTTTCTTGGCCGCATCGAACGCATCAAGGGCACGCACCTCGCGATCGAAATCGCGCGCAAGGCCAACCGCCGGTTGATCATCGCCGGCAACGTGCCCGACGGCGCCGAACATCAGGCGTACTTCAAGACGGAGATCGAACCGCACGTCGACGGGCGCGCCATCATGTACGCCGGCCCGGTCGACGATGCGATGAAGAGTGAGTTGCTGTCGCAGGTCCAGGGCCTGCTGATGCCTGTGCTCTGGAACGAGCCCTTCGGCATCGTCATGGTCGAAGCCCTGGCGTGCGGCACGCCGGTGGTCGGATTTGCCCGCGGCGCCGTCCCAGAAGTGGTCAGCGACGGCGTCACCGGGTTCGTCGGACGCAACACCGACGACCTCGTCGCGGCGGTCGGCCGACTGCCGAGCATCGATCGGCTTGCCTGCCGCGAGGCGGCGGAGCGTCGATTCAGCCAGTCCGCCGTCGTGGACGGGTACGAGAGCCTGTACCGTCGGATAGTGCGCGCCGCGGCGGCGCCGCTCGAAGCGACGACGGGCGCGCAGGTGGGCCCCGAAGCGTGAGCGCCGACATGCGGTCCCGCATTTGCCTCGTCACGACCGGCCAGCCCGCGAGTAATCCGCGGCTGGTGAAGGAGGCCGACGCGCTCGCTGAGGCGGGCCACGACGTGCACGTCGTCGCCGCGTACTCGGCCGATTGGGCAACCAATGCCGATCAGGATCTCGTGCGATCGCGTCGATGGTCCCAGACGTTCGTCGACTGGCGGCTCGGATCGGCGCCGTGGACGTTCTGGAAGACGCGATTGCGCCACACCGCCGCGCGGCTGACGGCTCCGTGGATCGGCGCGCCGGCAGCGGCGGATGCCGCCATCTCGCGCGTGGCGTCGGAACTTCGCCGGGCCGCCTCGAAGGTCGAGGCGGATTTGTACATTGCGCACAACCTGGGTGCGCTGCCCGCCGCCTTCCACGCGTCACGGCGTCACCAGGCGAAGCTCGGTTTCGATGCCGAAGATTTCCACGCCGGGCAGTTGTTCCCCGGCGACCGCATGCGCGCCGTCGTCGAGCGCGTGGAGCGCCGGTACCTTCCCGAGTGTGACTATCTCACCGCGTCGTCGCCAGGCATTGCCGACGCGTATCGGCCGCTCGCGGCGCACGGCGGACCGCGCGTCGTGCTGAACGCATTTCCGAAAACCGATCGCCCGGCGTCCGTGTCGGCGGGCGCAACGGATCGACCCGTGACGTTGTACTGGTTTTCGCAGGTCATCGGCCCGGAGCGCGGGCTCGAGGACATCGTGCGCGCGCTCGGCCGGACGCCCGAAGAGTCGTCGGTGCTGCACGTCCGCGGATACTGGTGGCCGGGCTACGAAACGACGCTGCGGCAATTGATGGCCGAACAGGGTGTTGCGCCAGAGCGGCTCGTCAGTCATGCGCTCGCGGCGCCCGGCGAGATGGTCCGCAGGAGCGCGACGTACGACATCGGACTCGCGCTCGAGTCGGGCCGAACAGAAAACAGCGACATCTCACTCCCGAACAAGATCTTCACGTACTTGCTCGGCGGCCAGGCGATCCTGGCCACGCGCACGGCGGGGCAGCGCTGGCTCACCGACCAGCTGGCAGAGGCGTCCTTGACCTACGCGCCCGGCGACGTCGATGCGCTCGCTGCTCATCTGCGCCACTGGATCGATCATCGCGAGGCGCTTTTCGCCGCGCGACGCGCGTCGTGGCTGCACGGCGACCGACGATTCAACTGGGAAACAGAACAGCAGGCATTCCTCGACGTCGTGCACTCCGCGCTCAGGAACCGCGACCATCGAAGCGTCTCGTGCGTGCACGGCGGAGCCGCCGCGGAGGCCGGCGCCAGGTGAAGCGCGTCCTCATCGTCGCGCCGCATTTTCCGCCGGTCAATGCGGCGGACATGCACCGCGTGCGGGTGAGCCTGCCGCATTTCGAGGCCTTCGGCTGGACGCCGCACGTGCTCACTGTGTCGGCGCACTGTCAAGAGATGCCGGTCGAACCGCGCCTGATGGACACCGTGCCGCGCGGCGTTCCGATCACCGCCACCCGGGCCTTCTCGCCCCGCTGGACGCGGCGACTTGGCATCGGCAGCGTCGCGCTGCGCGCGTTCCCGCACCTCTATCGCGCAGGACGCGATCTGATTCGGCGCGAGTCGATCGACCTGGTCTTCTTCTCGACGACGGCCTTTCCGGTCATGGCGCTTGGGCGTATTTGGAAGCGTCAACTCGGCGTCCCGTACGTGCTCGACATCCAGGACGCGTGGCTCAGCGAGTACTACGACGACAAACCGGCATCCTCGAGACCGCCCAAATACGCGATGGCGCGGGCGCTGCACGCAGTGCTCGAGCCTTACACGATGCGCGCGGTGGATGGTCTGGTCGCGGTCTCACCGGCGTACCTTCAGACGCTGCGGAAGCGGTATCCGTGGATCTCCGCGGATATGTGCCGAACGGTGCCGTTTGGCGCGGCCGACGATGATTTTCGCGTTGCCGCGTCGCAGCCGTGGCAGAACCCGGTGTTCGATCCCGCCGACGGCCACGTCCATCTCGTGTCGGTCGGCCGCGGCGGCGACGACATGCGGTTGGCTGCGACGATCTTGTTCCGCGCCGTCAAGCAAATCACTACGCCGCGCGTGAGGGCCTCCTTCGTCGGCACCGATTACGCCCATTCGCGGCGGACCATCGCGCCGGTCGCCGAGAGCGAAGGGATTGGCAGTCTCGTGACAGAGCAGCCGGCGCGGGTGCCGTATTTCGACGGCCTTCGTTTGCTCCGCGACGCGCACGCGATCGTGATTCTTGGATCAGACGATCCGGACTACAGCCCGTCGAAGGTTTATCCGTGCATCCTCGCGCGACGGCCCATCGTCGCCGTCATGCACGCATCCAATCCGGCGGCGGACCTGGTCGCTCGGATGGAAGCCGGGATCGTCGTGAGGTTTGAAGGGCCGGCGGATGTCGAGCGCGCGGTCGCGGAGCTGGCCGGTCAGCTAGCTGCGCTCCTTCCGCGATTGCCCTTCGAGCCGACCGTCGACTGGCGAGCGTTCGAACCGTTTTCGGCGCGCGAGGTCACGCGCGAGCAGTGCGAACTGTTCGACGCCTCCGTCGCCCATCGGACGATCACCGCGGGAGTGCCATGTCTCGGCTGACACGCCTCGCCGTCGTGACGAGCCACCCAATCCAGTACCACGCGCCATGGTTCCGCGCGCTTTCCGCGGTCGTCGACCTCGAGGTGTTCTATTGCCATCGGCAGGATGCGGCCGGGCAGGCTGCCGCAGGGTTCGGCGAGGCGTTTGACTGGGACGTGCCGCTGCTCGACGGATATCGCTATCACTGGCTCGAGAACGTCTCGCTCGCGCCGAACGTCGACGGCTTCAGCGGGTGCGACACGCCAGGCGTGAGTGACGCGATTCGCGCTGGCCGTTTCGACGCGTGCCTCGTCACGGGCTGGTACCTCAAGAGCTACATCCAGGCGATCCGCGCCTGCTGGCAGGCGGGCGTGCCCATTCTGATGCGCGGCGATTCCCATCTCGGCACGCCGCGGCCTCTGCTGACGTCGGCGGCCAAGTATCTGCCGTACCGTTGGATGCTCGGCCGGATCGACGCGCATCTCTACGTCGGACAGGCGAACAGCGCGTATTTGCGTCATTACGGCGTTGCCGACTCGCAGTTGTTCTTCGTGCCGCACTTCGTGGACAACGCTCGGTTCGCGGCGGAAGCCGAGCGGGCGCGTCGCGACGGATCGGCGGCCGCACTTCGCGCGTCGATGCAGATCCCGGTTGGCGCGACGCTTTTCGTCTTCGCCGGCAAACTGCTGCCGAAGAAGCGCGCGATGGATTTCATCCAGGCCATCGCCGGCCTGCGCGCCAGTGGCCGCCTCGTGCACGGCCTTATTGTGGGGTCCGGTCCCGAAGAATCAGCGCTGCGCCAGCGCGCCGCGATGATCAGCGCCCCCGTGCACTTCGCTGGATTCCGCAATCAGTCGGCGATGCCCCACATGTATGCGGCGGCGGACTGCGTGGTGCTGCCTTCGATCTCGGAATCGTGGGGACTGGTCGTCAACGAAGGCATGGCGGCGGGACTGCCGGCCATCGTCAGTGACGGCGTGGGCTGCGCCGAAGACCTGATCGAGCCCGGACAGACGGGCCTGACGTACGCCGCGTGTGACGTGCCGCAGCTTTGGGACGCCATGACGCGCGTCGTCAATGCGCTCGAGACCAATCGCGGCGGGTTTGAACGCGCCGTACCGCGCGGATCGCGTGCTACAGCTGCGACGCGGCGGTCGCGGGCACGATGCAGGCGCTCGGCCGGCACGCGGCGCCACTCCTCGTCCCGGCGCTCGAACGGTCCCACGCGTGATCGCGCTCGTCCTGATCTGGATGATCGTCGCGGCCGGGCTGGTCTTCTGGCGCTGGCACCTCGGACGCGGCGTGGGCCTGACGGTCGCGTTCGTCGTGAGTCTGAGCTCGCTGCACTTTCTGGCCGCGACGCTGTACGTGCTGCCCTGGTACGCCGGCCTCGACCGCGACTACATCCAGGGCGGGTTGTTCATCGCCCTTGAAGGCCTGTTCGGGCTGAGCCTCGGCGCGTTCGCGATGTCCCGGGCGCTACGCTCGGACGCGCGTTCGGTGCCTGACGACAGCGAGCCGCAGACGCTCAACGGTTGGCTGTACCTGCTCGTCGGCGTCGGGCTCTACACCGTCGTCCGGGCCGGAGTCAGCGGCATTCCATCGATCGGCGCCATCGCCGCCGGAGGCTCGAGCCTGGTCGTCTTCGGTCTGTGCCTGCAGTGCTGGCAGGTGAGCCGGCCGCGTCAGGTCGCGGTGCTGCTCGCCAGCGCGGTGCTGCCGTTCATCACGATCCTCACGCAGGGTTACCTGAGTTACGGCATCGCTGCGCTCGTCGTCATTTTCGCTTTCGTCGCCGAGCACGCGCGTCCGCGCTGGGTCCTGATCGCCGGCGGCGTCGTCGTGAGCTACATCACGATGTCTTTTTACGTGACCTATATGCGCGATCGGAACGACATCCGTGACGCCGTGTGGAATGGCGCGAGCATTCAGGCACGCGTGTTGGTCGTCGGACGTACGCTCCAGACGATCGAGGCGTTCGATCCGCGGAACAACTCGCACCTCTCGCGCGTGGATGACCGCCTGAATCAGGACTACCTCGTGGGCCGATCCGAGGCGTGGCTCGGCCAGCGCTACACGACGTTCGGACACGGCGATACCCTCGTCGACGCGCTCTACGCCTTCATCCCGCGCGTGATTTGGGCGGACAAGCCGATGTCTGCGGGCAGCGGCGACCTGGTCAGCCACTACACGGGCATGACTTTTGGTCCCGATACCAGTGTGGGCATCGGCGAGATCATGGAGCTCTACGTCAACTTCGGGTCGCCTGGCGTCTGGGTCGGCATGGCGGCACTCGGCGCGCTGCTCATCCTGATCGACGAGCGCGCGGGACTGCATCTGGCGCTCGGCAATGTCCGCCGATGCTGCCTCTGGTTCGTGCCCGGCCTGAGCCTGCTCCAGGTCGGCGGATCGCTCGTCGACGTCTCGCTGACCGCCGGGGCGGGCCTCGCGGTCGCCCTGCTCGCCAACACCGCCATGGGCGTGACGACTCGCGGCCGCGACGCACAGCTCGCCGATCGCGACCCCGCCCACGGGCCCGCAGACGAAACGGTCGCCGGGAGCGAGGCCCTGTGATGTCGTCGCCCACGCTTGCCGCCGTGACCCTGGACGAATCCGGAGGTGGAGTCGCCGCGGTGTCGCGCTTGATCTGGCGCGTAATGGGCGAGACCTGGACGGATCGCTGCCGGCTGATTACGCTCGGCGTCGGGCCAGTGCCCGATCGCCCGACGACGGCGGACCGAGTGAAATTCGGCCTGCGCGTCGGCGCCGAGCAACTGACGCGCGCCGACGGGTGGATGTTCTTTTCGCACCTGGCGCTCGCGCGCACGCAGGCGTATCTGCCGGCGTTCGCGCGGCGGCCGTACGTCGTGTTTCTTCACGGCATCGAAGCGTGGCGAACGCTCTCGTCCAGTGATCGGGACATTCTCCGCCGCGCGGCGCTCCGTGTCGCGAATTCCCGATTCACGGCCGCAGAGGTGAGCGCCGCCAATCCGGGCGTCGGTCCCATCGAAGTGTGCCAGCTCGCGACGTGGCCTGAGTCCACGCCTGGCGCGCAAGCGCTCGAATCGAGCCGCGTGCCGGCAATCGGATCGCAGGCCGTCCTGCTCGTCGGCCGAATGTCCAGCGCCGAGCGCTACAAGGGTCACGACGCCTTGCTCGACGCCTGGTCCGGCGTGCTCGCCGCCGTGCCGGGCGCGCGACTGGTCTTTGCGGGCGACGGTGACGACCGCGTGCGGCTCGCCGCCAAAGCCATGGCACTCGGCATCGGCGAGCGCGTCGTCTTCACCGGATTCCTCTCGATGAGCGGCCTCGCCGATCTCTACGCCCGCTCGCAGGTGTTCGCGATGCCCAGCCGCGGCGAGGGCTTCGGTCTCGTCTATCTCGAAGCCATGTCGCACGGGCTGCCGTGCATTGGCTCGATCCATGACGCCGCGCGCGAGATCATCAACGACGGCGAGACCGGGTATCTGATCGATCAGGCCGATCCGGTCGCACTCACCGCGAGACTCACCGCACTCTTGACAGACGCGCCAACGCGCGCGCGCCTCGGCGCCGCCGGGCGGCACCGTGTGGAAGAGCAGTTCAATTACCCCCGTTTCGCGCAGCGCCTGGTCGAGCTCGTGCGAGGCGCCGTCGGCGTCGAGCACGCCGGGTTCGCTCCGGCCGCGAGGTCGGTGGACTGATGTCCCGCCGCGTCCTCCACGTCATTCCGGCAGTCGCACCTCGGTACGGCGGTCCGAGCACCGCTACGTTCGGGATGTGCCACGCGCTCGAAGCCGAGGGCGTCGAGACCATGGTCGCGACCACTGATGCCGACGGACCGGACCGGCTGCCCGTCGAAACAGGTTCGCTCCAGAAGTATCGCGGCATCCGCACGATCTTTTTTCCGCGGGTGATGAGCGAGGCGTTCAAGTGGTCGGGCCCGCTGGCTTGCTGGCTCGCGGCGAATGTCGGCAGCTTCGACCTTGTGCATATCCACGCGGTGTTCTCGCATTCGTCAATTGCCGCGGCCCGCGCGTGCCGCCGAGCGCGCGCGCCGTATTTCGTGCGCCCGCTTGGCCAGCTCGATCCGTGGAGCCTGTCCCAGCACCGGTGGCGGAAACGGCTTCTGCTCGAGATCAGCGGCCGCGCCATGCTGCGGGGCGCGGCGGCCATGCACTACACGAGCGAGGCGGAGCG
This sequence comes from uncultured Acidobacteriota bacterium, assembly GCA_963704575.1. Taxonomy (GTDB): domain Bacteria; phylum Acidobacteriota; class Vicinamibacteria; order Vicinamibacterales; family SCN-69-37; genus DATEGZ01. Next base: position 1,327,185 of record OY969918.1, read on the forward strand.
ATCGCTCGCCGTGCGCCTTCCGGGACTCCCGTCCGGTGTGGTCGTCCCGCTCGGCATCGACGACGTGTGTTTCCGCACCTCGGCAGGCCGGCGCCGAGACGCGCCATACGTCCTGGCCTTGTCGCGCTTGCACGTCAAGAAGGGCTTCGAGCTGTTGATCGACGCGTTCCATGCCATGCCGACCGACGGAGGACGCGTCCCGGCAGCGCTCGTGCTCGCCGGCGACAGCGACGATGAGCCGTACGTCGCCGGACTGAAGCGCCGCGCGGCTTCCGGGCCTGCACGCGATCGCATCTCGTTCCATGGGTGGGTGAGCGGGGAGACACGGCAGTCCTTGTTCGAAGGCGCAAGTCTGTTTGCGTTGCCGTCCGCGCAGGAGAACTTCGGCCTGGCGGTCGCCGAGGCGATGGCTGCCGCGGTGCCAGTGATGGTCTCGCCCGAAGTGAATCTTGCCGCGGATATCGAGGCACGCCGCGCCGGATGGGTCGTCGCGCGGGACCGTGACGCGTGGACGACCGCGATCACCGCGGCGCTGGGCGACGAGGGCGAGCTTGGTCAGCGCGGGCGTCGCGCGCGTCAACTGGCCGATCGCTTCCGGTGGCCAGTCGTCGGCCGCGCGCTCGCGGATGCGTACGACGGCGTGCTCCAGCCGCGGGCTGAGCCAACCCTTGGCCGCCATGCGGTGCCGGACGTGATGTCGTGAACGCTCCGCGGCCCACGACGACGCCCGTGTCGGTTGTCGTGCTCACCCACAACGAAGAGCGCAATCTTCGCGCGTGCCTCGGGACCGTCGCTGGCTGGGCCGCAGCCGTATTCGTCGTCGACTCAGGCAGCACGGACGCGACGCTGATGATCGCGCGGCAGTTCGACGCGTGCGTCGCCAGCCATCCCTTCGAAACGCACGCACGGCAGTGGAGCTGGGCGCTCGAGACATTGCCGATCGAGACCGACTGGGTGCTCGCGGTCGACGCCGATCAGCAGCTGACGCCCGAGCTGCGCGAGTCGATCACGCGCGCCCTCACCGTGCCGAGCGCCGACGGCTACTACCTCTGTCGCCGTCAGGTCTTTCGCGGACGATGGATCCGCCACGGCGGGTACTATCCGAAGTACCTACTGAAGCTGTTTCGCCGCGACGCGGTCTCGATCGATCACCTGGATCTTGTCGACCACCATTTTCAGGTGAACGGGCCGCTCGGCAAGCTCGCCGGCGACCTCGTGGAAGACAACCGCAACGAGAGCCACATCGCGGACTGGACCGCGAAGCACAATCGCTACGCCGTCCAGCAGGCCCGTCAGGAGTTTGCGGCGGCCGGTGGCCCGCCGATCGGCCTCAAGTCGGTCTTCGGGTCGCCCGACGATCGAACGCGCTGGATGAAGCGCGTCTGGTCGGGACTGCCGCTCTACGTCCGGCCAGTCTTGTACGTCGGGTACCGATACGTCGTCAGGTTTGGCTGGCTCGACGGCAAGGAAGGCTTCATCTTCCACGTGCTGCAGGGTTTCTGGTACCGCCTGTTGGTCGACATCAACCTCGATGAATTGCGCGCGAATGAGCTTCGGGCCGCGGCGTCTGGCCGCGAGCGCCGAAGGATCCCTTCCGGCGTGGTGCCGGAGGGCGACGCGCGCAAGTCGTAGCTGACACAGACATGTTCATTCTCGGCATCAACGCGTATCACGGCGACGTGTCGGCGGTGCTTCTCTGCGACGGTGAACTGGTCGCAGCCGCGGAAGAAGAGCGCTTCCGCCGCATCAAGCACGTCGCCGGCTTTCCGCGCGAAGCGATTCGCGTGTGTCTGGCGATGGCCGGCATCAGCGGTCGCGATGTCGAGCATGTCGCGGTGTCGCGCGATCCCCGGGCGAATCTCGCGCGCAAGGCCTGGTACGCCGCGACAGTGCTGCCGACCGGCCGGCTGCTGCGCGACCGCGCGCGAAATTATCAGCAGGTCGGCGCCATTCCCGACACGCTGCGCGAGGCGCTCGGTCTCACGGCGGGCGATCCCGGGCCACGGCTCCATGCCGTCGAGCACCATCCGGCGCACCTCGCGAGCACGTTCTTCGTCTCGCCGTTCGAGCAGGCGGCGGTGTGTGCGATCGACGGCTTCGGCGATTTCGTGAGCACGTCCTGGGCCATCGGGCGCGGGGCGTCGCTCGACGTCATCGGTCGCACGTTCTTCCCACATTCGCTCGGCATGCTGTACCTGGCAGTCACGCAGTACCTCGGCTTCATGAAGTACGGCGACGAATTCAAGGTGATGGGTCTCGCGCCGTACGGCGTGCCGGACTATGCCGATCAGATGCGCCGGTTGCTGCACCTGCTGCCGCACGGGCGGTTCGAACTCGATCTCTCGTACTTCCGGCACTGGACCGGTGGGTCGGGCATGACGTGGACGGAAGGCGAGCCGGTGCTCGAGACCGTGTGGACCGAGAAGCTCGAGACGCTGCTCGGGCCTGCACGCAAACCGGGCGACCCGATCACGATTCGGCACGAGGGCCTCGCCGCGTCGCTGCAGACCGTGTTCGAAGAGGCCGTGTTTCACGTCCTGAAAGGCCTTCACGAGGCGACCCGTACCACCGCGCTCTGCCTCGCGGGCGGCTGCGCGATGAACAGCGTGTCGAACGGCAAGATTCGGGCGAACACGCCGTTCACCGACATCTACGTTCAGCCAGCCGCCGGCGACAACGGCACGGCGCTCGGCGCAGCGTTCTACGTGTGGCACCAGGTCTTGCGGCAGCCGAGACATTTCCAGATGTCGCACGCCTATTTCGGGCCGGCGTTCAGCCGCGAGGCGATTGACCGCGACCTTGGCGATCGCGCGCCGGAAATCCGCGGGATGGGCGGGACGACGGAAGCATTCGCCGATCAGGCCGCGCTCTGCGATGCCGTCGCCGCGCGGATCGCAGACGGCCAGGTCGTCGGGTGGTTTCAGGGGCGAATGGAGTGGGGGGCTCGCGCGCTCGGCAACCGCAGCATTCTTGCCGACCCGCGCCGCCCGGACATGCGCGAGATCATCAACGCGAAGATCAAGTTCCGCGAGAAGTTCCGGCCCTTCGCGCCGTCGATTCTCGAAGAGGCGCATGCGGAGTACTTCGTCGACAGCGTACCTGATCCGTTCATGATCCACGTCTATCCGGTGCGCGAGGACAAGCGCGAGGTGATTCCTGCCGTCACCCACATCGACGGGTCGGGCCGCCTCCAGACGGTGTCGCGCCGCACGAATCCGATCTACTGGCAGCTCATCAAGGCGTTCGAAGCCCGCACCGGCGTGCCCGTCCTGCTCAACACGTCGTTCAACGAGAACGAGCCGATCGTGCACAGGCCAGCCGAGGCGATCGATTGCTTCCTGCGGACGCGCATGGACGCGCTGGTTCTCGGCGACGTGCTGATCGCCAAGCCCGCCGGACACGCGGGCAAGCTCCCGGACGCCATTCGCCGCCGGGAACATCTCGAGCCGGAACTGACCCAGGGCTGATCGATCGTGCACATTGCCTTTTTCAATCGCTCGTACTACCCGGATCAGACGGCCACGGGCCAGCTGCTGACCGAGCTGTGCGAGCAGCTCGTGAGCGATCACGGGTGCCGCGTGTCGGTCATCGCCGGCATGCCGCTTCAGCCGCTCGCCGGAGCGGACACGGTCGCACGCGGCGTGGTGGCGCGCGAGATGCACCGCGGAGTCGAGATTCTGCGCGCCCGCGGTACGCGGTTCTCCAAGGCACGTTTTGCGGGACGGGCCTCGAACTACGTGACTTACTTTCTGTCCGCGTGCTACGCGGGCTGGCGGCTCGACGCCCCGGACGTCGTCGTGGCCCTGACCGATCCGCCCATCGTCGGTCTCGCCGCCTGGCTGGCAGGGGTGCGGCATCGCGCGCCGCTCGTCATGGCCTTCCAGGACGTCTTTCCGGAGGTGGCCGTGCTGATGGAAGACTTCCACAGTGACACTGTCAACGGCGCGCTTCAGGCCGTGAACACGTTCCTCGTCCGCCGCGCCGCGCGCTCAATCGTCATTGGCGAGACGATGAAGCGGCGGTTGATTGAGACGAAAGGCGCGGCACCGAGTCGGCTCAGCGTGATCGCCAACTGGACGGACACGGCGGCGATCCGGCCCGGACCACGCGACAACGCGTTCGCGCACGCGCACGACCTCGCGGACAAGTTCGTCGTCATGCACTCGGGCAATCTCGGCCTCTCGCAGAGTCTCGAGACGCTCGTCGATGCGGCCGCGCTGCTCACCGATCTCCCCGACGTGCGGTTTGTCTTTCAGGGCGAGGGCGTGAAGAAGCCGGACCTCGAGCGGCGCGTGCGCGAGCTCAACCTCTCGAACATCACGTTTTTGCCGTTCGCGCCCAAAGCGACGCTGGGCGAGTCGTTCGCCGCCGCGGATCTCTTCGTGATCTCGCTCCAGCGCGGCCTGGCCGGCTACATCGTGCCGAGCAAGCTCTACGGCATTCTGGCCGCGGGACGGCCGTTCATCGCGGCGGTCGAAGACGAGTGCGAGGTCGCCTCTATCGCCTCGACGTACGACTGCGGCGTCGTCGTCGAACCTGGAAACGCGCGGGCGCTTGCCGAGGGCATCCGCTCGTGCCGCGCGGATCGCGCGCGGCTCTCGGTCATGGGCAAAAGTGCTCGCGCGATCTCCAAGTCATTCGATCGATCGGCGCAGGTCGCCCGCTATTTCGAGGTGTGCCGTCTCGTTACCGTGTCGCCCGCTCGTGGCGCGGTGGTCGCAGCGAAGGGGGAGGCGCATGTCGGCCGCGGCTGATCGCGCGGCGGTCCGCCCAGGCCCGGCGAGCGTCGCGACGCGCGCCACCTTCCGCCCCCGCGGCGCCGGCGTGCTTCGCTATCGGGAGAGCCCGCTCAAGCGCCCGCTCGACGTCGCGCTGTCCGGCGTCGGGCTCGTCCTCTCGTGGCCGGTCTGGGCGGCGGCGGCGCTGGCGATCTGGATCGACGACGGCCGACCGATCTTCTTCAGGCAACAACGCGTCGGGCTCGGCGGCAGCGAGTTCGTGGTGAGAAAGTTCCGGTCGATGATCGTCAACGCCGAACGGGGTGTCGGAGCCGTGCAATCGCGCGCGGGGGACACGCGAGTGACGAACGTAGGCCGCTATCTCCGCGCCACGGCGCTCGACGAGCTGCCGCAGCTCTGGAGCATCTTCCGCGGCGACATGAGCTTCGTCGGACCGCGGGCACTTCGCCCGGGCGAGATCGAAGTGCACGGCGACGGCCGGCACGAGCGCCTTGAAGACGTGCCGGGATTTGAGACGCGCTGCGCCGTGCGGCCTGGACTCACCGGCGTCGCGCAGATTTACGCGCCGCGAGATATCCCGCGGCGTCAGAAGTTTCGCTTCGACCGGGTGTACATTACGCGGGCGTCCTTCGGGCTCGATGTTCGCCTGATTGCCTTGTCGTTCTGGATTACGTTCCGCGGTACCTGGGAAGCCAGGGGCAGGAAGTTCTGATCGGTCGCGTGCCGGCGTGTGCCGGCGCGGCCAGAGGAGTGGCGGTGCGTGATGTAGTCGTCATTGGCGCGGGCCCGGCGGGCTCGATCACGGCGCGGCGGCTGGCCGACGCCGGGCACGACGTCGTCGTCCTCGAGGAACACGAGGCGATCGGGGCACCCGTCCATTGCACGGGCCTGCTCGGGTTCGACGCGTTCACCGAATTCGATCTGCCGCGCGACCTGATCCTCGGACGGGCGGGCGCGGCGCGGCTCTGGGGCGCGGCCGGCCAGTCGGTCGTCGTCCATAGCGACCGGGTCGAAGCCGCTGTCATCGATCGCGGGCGGCTGGACTTGATGCTCGGCCTGCGTGCGAGGCAGGCGGGGGCCGAGGTGCTGACGGGCTGCCGGGCGGAGACGATCCGCGTCGGCCCGCGCAGCGTGTCGGTCACGGGGCGGGGATTGAGCGACCCGATCGAGGCTCGCGTGTGTGTGCTCGCCTGCGGAGCCAGCTATCGGTTCCACCGCGAACTGGGCCTCGGGCTGCCGAAAGTCTTTCTGCAGAGCGCGCAGCTCGAAACGCCGTACCCCGACGTACCGCAGATCGAAGTGAAGTTCGGCCACGCCATCGCGCCGGGTGGATTCGCCTGGCTCGTGCCGCTGCGTCGCAACGACGTGCCGTACGCGCGTATCGGCCTGATGGCCAACGCGCAGAGCCGCGATCGCTTCGAGGCGTTCGTGTCCTGGCTCTCCGCCGAAGCCGGTGTCGGCGCGCCGGCCCTGAAGCCGAATTTCAAGATGCTTCCTCTCGGGCCGGTGCCGCGGACCTACAGCGATCGTGTGGTGGCTGTTGGTGACGCGGCCGGACTCGTCAAGCCCACGACGGGCGGCGGGATCTACTACGGTCTAGTGAGCGGAACGCTCGCGGCGCGCGTGCTCGACAACGCGCTCACCCGCGACCGTCTCGGCGCCCGGGAGCTGCGGCGGTACGAGACCAACTGGCAGCGTCAGCTCGGCCAGGAGATCCGCATCGGTCTGGCATTCCGGCGCATCGCCGAGCAGTTGAGCGATGAGTCGATCGACGATTTGATCGAGCTCGCGCGGGTCAACGGCGTCGTGCCCCTGCTGCAACAGACCGCGTCGTTCAACTGGCACCGCAAGGCTGCCGTGGCGCTCCTCGGACACCCGGCATTCCGCAAGATTGCGTTCCGGTCCGTGGTGCGCGAACGTGGCTTCATCTGAGTCCGCGGACGCGGACGTTCTTTCCCGCCTCACGGCCCTCGTCGGGCACACGGACGCCGCGGCGCCTATCGCGGCAGCCGATCTGCGTCCGCTCATTGCCGCTGCGGATGCGCATGGCGTCCTCCTCCTCCTGGCGGAACGCCTGCTGGCCGAGCCCCGGCTTCCTCCCGACATTCATCGCGCGCTCTCTGACGCCGCCTGTCTCGGCGCGGTGGACGACCTCGTCCAGCGCGCGGAACTGGTTGCGCTTCTCAATGCCCTGGCCGAAGACGGCGTCGACGCGATCGTGTTCAAGGGCGCGCAGCTCGCGGATTCGTACTACCCGCGATCCGATCTGCGCCCGAGAGTCGACACCGATCTGCTTCTCGCGCCAGGGACCGAAGCCCGCGCCGGCGCCGTGCTCGAGCGACTGGGATACGTCCGGCGCGACCAGACACCTGGCGATCTGGTCAGCTATCAGGCGGCGTACGGCCTCGAGCGCGACGAGGTCACGCGACACCTCGTCGACGTGCACTGGCGGATCGCGAATCCGCAAGCGTTCGGCGGTCTGCTGTCGTTCGACGAGGCGGCGGCGCGCGCGGTGCCCGTTCCATCGCTCGGCCGCGTCGCACGCGGGCTCTGTCCGGCGCACGCACTGCTCATCGCGTGCGTGCACCCGGCGGCGCATCACCTCAACGAGCACGTCCTGCTGTGGCAGTACGACATCGACCTCATCACGTCCCGCTTCTCGCCCGTGGATTGGACGACGTTTCTCGATGCCGCCCGGGTCGCCGGAGTGACGACGGTCTGTCGCGCAGCACTGGCGCGCGCGCATCGGGATTTCGGCACGTCCACGCCGCGAGCGATCGCGCAGGCGCTCGCCGCGGCGTCGCCAGCCGAGGAGCCGACCGGCGCGTACCTGTCGCCAGGCGGCCGGCACGCCGGACGCGTCTGGCGTGACTTGCGTGCCCTGCCGACGTGGCGCGACCAATCGCATCTCGTGCGTCAGCACCTGTTCCCTCCCGCGGCGTACATGCGGAAGGTCTACGCGCCGTCGAGCGGTGCGCCGTTGACGTGGCTGTACGCCCGGCGGGTGGTCGCCGGCGCCCAGAAGTGGCTGGCCCGGTCCTGATGTGCGGGTGACAGGGCTGGCCGCGCTGCTGACCGCCACACTCGTCTGGAGCGCCGTTTCCTTTGGCGCCGTTTATCCGTGGGCGTACTGGCCGCTGGCCGTCGCCTCGGCGGCCCTGGGCGTCTGGGGCCTGCTCGCCACGCGCACCGACCCCGAGCGGGGCAGAGCCACCCTGAGCGTGGTGCTCGGCGCGGTCCTGGTGGCGGGTTCTCTGCAACTCGTCCCGCTGCCGCACTCATGGCTCGACGGGCTCTCGCCGGGCGTCAATCGGTTCTTGGGCAATCTGATCCTTGCGTACAGACCGCCGGCGGCGCATGCGCTCTCGATCAATCCGGGTGACACCGCAGTCGCGCTGGCGCTCTTCACCGCATTTCTGTTGCTCCTGGTGGGACTCGTCCGTGGGCTGCGGTTGATCTCGCCGCGCCGGCTCGCGTCGATCTTCACGGCGCTCGGTCTTGGCCTCGCGCTCCTCGGCATCGTGCAGGCGCCGATGCTCGACAGGAGCCAACCGCTCGTGTACGGATTCTGGCGGCCGCTTCCTGGCGCGACGCCATTCGGTCCGTTCATCAACAAGAATCACTTCGCGGGCTGGATGGTGATGGTGCTGCCGATCGCCCTCGGCGGACTCATCGCGACCCTCGCGAGGGCGCGCGCCTCCGGCCGCCGGCGCATGGGACATGTCGCGTTCGGCGCGACCAGTGTGCTCATCATGACGCTCGCCGTCGTGCTCACCGGGTCGCGATCCGGCATGGTCAGTCTTGCGGTCGCGTTCGGCGTGATCGGGGTCTCGCTCTGGCGCGGCACGGAGACGCGACCCGCCGCGGGACTGATGAACGCCGGGTTGCTCGCGCTTGGCGTCGCCGCGCTCGTCTGGGGCGGCCCCGGCGCCACGGTGGCACGGTTTGCGGAATCGGCGGGCGCGTTCTCCGGCCGCTGGCACGCATGGCACGACACGACGCGCATCATCGACGACTTCCGGGTGTTCGGCACCGGCCTCGGCACCTACGCCGAGACCATGCTCGTCTACCAGACGGGCGATCGCACGGCGATGTACGAACAGGCGCACAACGACTACCTGCAGGTCGTGGCCGAGGGCGGACTGCTCGTGGCGATTCCGGCGCTCATCGCGCTTGGAATTATCGTGGCCACGATCCTGCGGCGGCTTCGAGCCGGCGACGAGGACGTCCGCGCCCGGTGGCTGCGCGTCGGCGCGGCGGCCGGCCTGATGGGCATCGCCGTCCAGTCCGTCGTAGAGTTCACATTGCAGATGCCGGGCAACACCGCGACGTTCGTGGTCCTGCTCGCAATGGCGCTCCAGCGCCCATATCGGAAGTCCCCACATGCGAATCGCGTTTGACATGGACGGCGTGCTCGCCGATTTGCACACGCCCTTCGTCCGGGCGGCCGTCAGCCTATTTCCCGAGCTCGATCCCAAGGAAATTGACGCGCCGGACGTCGGCGCGTCGCCGCCCGACGCCGCCACGGGCGGCGCGGCCGCCGAGGCACCGCCCGCTCAGGCGTCTACCAACGTGCCCGTGAGCAACCGGCAGGCCGACGCGGTGTGGAAGCACCTTGGCGCGACCGAGAACTTCTGGGAGACGCTGTCCGAAATTGAACCCGGCGTCATCGCGCGGCTCGCGGCCCTCGCGGACGAACGCCGCTGGGAAGTGATTTTCGTCACGAGCCGGCCGAATTCCGACGGACGGACCGTGCAGCGACAGAGCCAGCGCTGGCTCGAACGGCTGGGGTTCCCGCTGCCGAGCGTGTTCGTCGTTCACGGCTCGCGCGGGCGGATCGCCGACGCCCTTCGCCTCGACGTCGTCGTCGACGACCGGCCGGACAACTGTCTGGACGTCGTCCTCGAGTCGAGGGCGGGCGCGGTGCTGGTCTGGCGGGGTGAGGAGGGCGCCGTGCCAGCCTCCGCCCGCCGGATGAACATCGGCGTCGTCAAGACCGTCGACGCGGCCCTGGCGGCCCTCGTCGAAGCCGACCGGAGCTCCTCGGAGAGCGCCGGCATGATCGACCGGCTGCGGCGCCTCCTCGGCCTCGGCGTGAAGCCCGCCCGCGGCTCGCGCTAGCAAGTCTGTCCGACCGCCCAGTTCATTCCGGCGACGTCCGACGCGCAATCCTTGACGGATTCGACAGCCGGCCGCGCTCGCTGAACGTCAGCGCCGGTTCGTAGCTCGCGACCTCTCCAGAATCCTCGCCGACCGGCACGGCGGCAGCGGTCACCCACGCGTGGCCCTCGAGGCCCAGGGCGGCGCCTCGCATGCCTACCACCAGCGCGACGTCCGTTCTCATCCCCGACAACTCGCGATAAAGCACCAGGCTGGCCGGCAGGCAATCGCCGCGGCTGCTCCCGGCGTGCCGACGAAGCCAGGCGACCCTTGCGACCGTCAGGGCCTCCTTGCCGGCCGAGACGCCCTCTGCCGCCGGCCGCCACGCCCAGCGCGCCAGGACGGGGAGCGGCACGACGTGCCGGAGAACGCGAAAGACCCCGTAGGCCGGGATCAGACGCGCGATCGCGGCCGTGTGTCGGAGGCGGCAGACGACGGCATCAGCGCGCGCGGACATGGACCGGCGCGGGCACGTGCGAGTGCGCCGCCGCGGCCGACGACACGATCGCGTGCATCAGCTCGGGCAGGCGCTCGAGGTCGGGCGAGTAGCTCAGCTCGAACACGGGAATCGTCTGCGCGACGGTCAGATAGTCGCCGGTGAGCGACCGCGTCGCCTCGACCGCGCTGACGTCGAAGCAGTGCGCGTGCGGAAGCAAGGACGAAAACGCTCGCGCCGGCGACAGCCGCATGATCGACACCGGGCGATCGCGCCCCTCGCGCTGGTCGAGGAGAAAAATTCCCGCGATCGGCAACAGCTCGTCGCGCTCCGGCTGTTCCGCGGTCGGCGCGGCCGGCCCCGCGAGGTGCACCTGCGACAACTCGCGCAAGCGCGGTGTGAACGGCAACGTGCGCATCATCGGGCGGCCCGATTCGGCGCGCCACACGACTTGATCATCCGCAAGCTGCCGCCAGCCAATCTGCCCAAGCGCAAACGCGGTCGTGGACTTGCCCGCGCCCGACTGGCCGCAGAAGACGAGCGCGCCGTCGGCGGTGAAGGCGGCGCCGGCATGCAGCGCCTGCCAACCCTGCGCCTGCAGGACGATCGATCGAAGAATCCGATCGAACTCGGCGTTCACGTCATCGAGCGTGACCCCGGACGCCGGCCATACGCGTACGACTGGCGAGCCCACGCGAAACTCCAGGACCGCCGTGTCGAACCAGTCGAGCCAGCGGCGATCACGGTCGATGTACGAGCGGCCACACACGTGGCCGTCCACGTCGGTCCAAACCGAACCTTCGCGGGCGCCAGCAAAATCGGGGAGCGCCGGCGCGAGTTCGATTGCAATAGGAGCAGGCCTCAGCATGGTTTCCATCAGCGACACCTCAGCGACCGCAGTTGGTCCCGGTGAGTAGGCGGCGACGGCCTCCGCAGTCCTGCGTGCCGCTCTTCTTCGGCGCGCGGATCAGGTCCGCGATCGTTCCGACGGCGCTGATCGTCGGCGTCTCCCACCGCTCGCGCTCGAGGCGTGCCGTGTCGCGACTGGCGTCCTCCTGCGGCCGTTCCTGATCGTCCTTCCAGCGGTCCACGATCGTGTCTCCTTGATGCGCGCCGTCAGTTCGCGTGTGCACGCGCCCACGCTTCGAGATTCAGCAAGTCCCAGTAGCGGATCGGCCCAGACGAGGGCGACGTCAGCTCGGTCTCGGCGCCGCGTCGATCCACGATCCCGAGGTCTGCGAGCGTCGTCAGTCCGCCGACGTCGGCGATGGCCGCGCGACGGCTCTCTTCGACGGTCGTGTGGAAGTACGACGTCGCCAGTACCCTTCTTCTGCCGATCGAATCCGAGCGCCGGCAGCCGATGCGAGAGAATCCGCCGTTGCAGGCCGCGCAGCCGGCCGCTGACATTGACGCGATCGGGCGGCATCCGGCAAATCAACTCGACGAGATCCGGATCGAAGTAGGGCATCAGCAGGCGAACGCCGGCGATCGATCCCACCGCGTACGTCTCGTCGCACAGCACCGCCGTCGCCGCATCGTCGAGGCACACGCGCAGATCAGTTCTGCGAAAGCCGGCGCGAGGACGGGCGGGACCGAGCGCGACGGGCGCCCGCTGCACTTGCTCGGCACGCAGGTTCGGATCAGGAGCGATCCACGAAGGATCGGAGGCGAGGAGACGACGCGCGCGCCGGCGGTCCCACGCGGCGGGCCCCAGGCGTGATAACGCCTGCCCGGCAAGCGGGCGCAACCCGAAGCGCCACGCCATCGCGAGGAACGTGCCAGTGACGTCTCCGCCTTCGCTCGCGTGCCACATGCGCGCAAAGCGGGACCACGCAAGAAGCCGTCCGCGCTGGATCAAATCCGCGGCGTATCCGGCCGGCGTCATGAGCCACTCGTCGCCGCCTTCGCCCGACAGCACCGTGTCCACGCCCAGCCGGACGCCGCGGCGTGCGAGCGCGAGATACGGCGGCGTCCAGGCGTTCGCCAGTGGCGATCCCAGTTGACGAGTGAGCGAGAGCGCTTGCACGAGCAGTGGTTCGGCGCCAATGGCGGTGCGAAAGTCGAGCGTCTGTCGCGGCAGCTTGAGGTCGCGCGCGACGGCGCACTGGATCCGCCGCTCGTCGCATTCCTCGTCCGGCAGGCCGAGCGACAGCGCGATCGGCGCCGGAGCGTTGTGTTCCCTGGTGACGTCACGCGCAATCACCGCGAGCGTTCCCGAATCGAGACCGCCGCTCAGGAACACCGCGGAGCGCCCGCCCTGCAGCGTGCGCGCGACGGCGCGCTCGAGCACTTCGTCGAAGCGATCGCACTCCGATGCGGTGAGCCACTCCGGATCGGGGCCGGAGGGGACGGGATCCCACGTTCGATCGAACGTGAGCCGGCCAGCGGCAATCCTCGCGCGAAATCCGGCGGGGAGCCGCCTGACGCCGGCAAAGCACGTCTCGTCCGCGCTTCGCGAGCGCCGGCAGAGCAGATCAGCCAGGACCGCGCGGTTGAGCGCGGACGACACGCCTGGTGTCGCGGCCAGCCGCGACGGGTCGGTCGCGACGTGAACGACACGCGACGTCTCGGCAAGAAAGACGGGATGAGCACCCAGCGGGTCGTGCGAGATGAACGTGCGATCGCGCAGCCGGTCGGCGACGACGACCGCGAAGCGCCCGCGCAGTCGGGCGAGTGCGTCCTCGCCCCACCGCTCGTAGGCCGCGATCGCGATCAGCGCATCCGGTTGCGCGGCGCCCACGCCGAGCGCGCGGGCGACATCCCGGCGGTCGTAGAGTTGACCTTCGAAGAACACCGCGACCGCGCCGCGCGTGACAAACAGCACGTTGGCCGGCAGCGCGCGCGCCGGCGCCTCGAGCGACAGCGTCAGGCGCCAGTCGTCGTTGGCGCGACTGGCGATCGATAGGTGTCCTGATGCGGCGCCCGCCGCGGTCGATCTCATGGCTCGAGGAGACCCTCGCGGTCGAGTTGGCCCATCAGCCGCGACAACTCGCGTCCAAGCGCCGATTCGTCCACCGAGAATTCCCGAGCAAGGTTGCCGACGATTTCCGACGAGCTCTTGGCCGCAGCGAGCAGTTCCCACACGCGGGCGGCGGTGTTGTTCAGTTCAAAAATCCGGCTGGTCCGAAGGTCGACGAGAACACCGGTACGGCCCATACGGCGGGCGACGACGTCCGCGCGCGGGCGTCTGGGCGTGTCCGGGGAGGTGACATGCGCCATGGCTGTGATCGCTCCTCAAGTGTGACTTCGCGATCAGATTAGGGACCGATGGCGTGGACTGTCAAACGCGCGTGTCACGCGCGCTGACAACTTGTCGCGTGTTTGATACACCTCTCAGAACGCCGCGAAAATCAGATAGGTCAGACCGCTCGCGACCAGACCGAGAAAATGCGGCGCGGCCCAGCCGTACCCGGCGCCGCCGGTCATCACTGACGTGAGCGCGAGCGTCGTGATCCCCACGAGCATCGCGGCGAGCGCGCCCCAGCGACCCCCACGGGGCAGGTACAAGCCCCCGAGAATCGGCGCGAAGAGCGAGACGACCAGCACCGAGTAAAACGCGGTGAGCGCGTCGAGCACCGCGGGGTAGACGAACGTCAGCCCGAAGCCGACCAGGCCACCGACAAGCGCGGACCAGCGCGCGACCAGCACGAGATCCGCGTCGGAGGCCGACGGGCGGACGAAGCTGCGATAGAGATCCTGCGACGCGGACGTCGACAGCATGAACAGCACGGCGTCGGCGGCGCTGAGCTCGGCGGAGAAGACCGCTGCGAGCGCCAGGCCGCCAATCACGAGCGGCACGCTCGTCAGCACGGTGAGCGCGATGTCGGCGTCGGCCAGGCCGGGACGCAACACGCGCGCAGAAAGCCCGAGCAGCACAGGGACGAACGCGAACACCATGAGCGCCAGGCCGTTGAGCGCGACGCCGCGCGTGAGCGATTTCTCATCGCGCGCAGCAAACGACTTCTGCAGCAACCCTGGCGAGAGGAAGAACGCCGGACCGAGCAGGAACAACCTGGGCCAGCCGGCCGTCGGGACGCTGCCGCGCCAGAAGGTGACTCCGGCTGGATTGAACGCGTGTACCGTGTCCCAGCCCCCCGCCGCGGCAATCACGAGCGGCGTCGCGAGGCCGAAGCCGGCCAGCTTGACGAACAACTGGAGGCTGTTCACCCGCGCCGTGCCCGCGAGGCCCCCGGCCGCGAAGTACATCGTCATCACCGCAGCACCGATGAACGCGCCCAGACTGTGCGGTACGCTGCCGGCGATGTTCAACACCGCCGCCACGCCGTCCAGTTGCGCGCAGAGGATCAACAGGCTGCCGAACCAGATGCTCAGCGCCGCCAGCCCGCGGACGCTGCGGCCAAAATGGTGCTCGAGGAAGTCGCCGACGGTGAGGAGCTTGAGGCGCGTGGCCTCGCGCCAGATGCGCGGGCCAACCCAGAACGCCAGCACGAGCGATCCCAGCCCTGCGCTCCCGTTCCACCACCACGCCGACAGGCCCTGGTGGTAGGCGAGCGCGGTCGCGCCCACAGTAGACCCGGCGCCGATATTCGGCGCGAGAAACGTCGCGAAGATGAGGCCCGTGCCGAGCGCCCGGTTGGACACGAAGAAATCCGCGCTGTGGTGGACGCGCCGCCCAACCCACACCCCGATCAGGATCAGCGTGACCGCGTAGCCGATGAGGACGGCGAGAAGCGGCGTCACGGAAGCGGAACGGTCACTTCAAATCGGCCACGCCTGGAAAGCCCGGCAAACCCTTGGCCGCGCGCACCGCGCGCAGGATCGCGTCGCTCATTGCCTCGGCCGCGAGCACTCCGATACGGTTGACGTCGCCGTCCACCTGTCCGGTCGCGAGCGTGAAGATCGTGTCACCGTCAGACATCGTGTGCGACGGCACGATCGTGCGCGCGAACCCGTCGTGCGCCATCGCCGCGACCTTCTGCGCCTGTGCCTTCGACAGCCGCGCGTTGGTGGCAACGACGCCGATGGTCGTGTTCTCACCCGTGCCGGTCGGCGCCACACCGCGTCGAAGCAACGCGAAGGGATCCTCGAGCGACTTGCCGTCCGATCCGCGCACCCCCGCCACCGGCTTCCCCGTCCGCGGATCGACGATCGACCCCGATGCGTTCACGACGACGAGCGTGCCGACGACAAGGCCATCGCTCATGACGAGCGATGACGTCCCGACGCCGCCTTTCATTGCTCGGCCCGGGCCGCCGAACTTGCCAATCGTCGCGCCGGCGCCCGCGCCAATCGATCCCTCGGACACACGGCCGACATTCGCACGAGTGGCGGCTTCGTACCCGCACTCGGCGTCAGGCCGGATCCTGGGGTTGTCGCCGATCGGCAGGTCGAAAATCGCGGCGCCCGACACGATCGGCACGTACGCTCCGCCAAACGCGTAGCCGATCTTCTGTTCCTCGAGATACTTCATGACGCCGCCCCGGGCGTCGAGGCCGAACGCGCTGCCGCCGGCGATGACCACGGCGTTGATCGTCGCGACGAGCTCGTCGGGGCGCAAGAGATCGGTCTCAACCGTCGCCGGCGCGCCGCCGCGCACGTCCACGGCGCCGACCGTGTTCGGTGGCGTCAGAATCACGGTGCATCCCGTTGGACGCGTCGTGAGCGTCAGATGCCCGACTTTGATGCCGGTGACTCGTGTGATGCCCATGTCAGTCGTCGGTGCCACGTCGCGCGCTTGCCCGCGCGGAAGGGATACCACACTCGAGGCCAGGCCTGCGACCAGCAAGGCAAATCTGTAGGTGCGCATAGTTGTCGGCCACCCGATTATACCGAGGCCTCTCGACCGCGCGGCGCCGGTCCTCGCGGATCGACCTGTTAGAATCGTCAGCCTGATGCGTCGCATTCTCGTCACTAACGACGACGGCTATTTCTCTCCGGGCGTGCAGGCCCTCGCTGAAGCGTTCGCGTCGATGGGCGAAGTGACTCTGGTTGCACCCGCGATCGAGGCCAGCGCCGTCGGCCACGCGCTCACGCTGCGCCGGCCCTTGCGGCTCGAGAAGATCAGCGAGTATGTCTACTCCGTAGACGGCACGCCGACCGACTGCGTCAATGTCGCGATCCACGAGGTCCTCGACGGTCCGCCCGATCTCATCGTCTCGGGGATCAACAAAGGGCTCAACGTCGGCGACGACGTGACGTATTCGGGTACGGTGGCCGGGGCGCTCGAAGGCGCGCTGCTTGGCTACCCGGCGATCGCCGTCTCGCTCAGCTTCACGCGCGAGACGTGGGATTTCGGTCCCGCGGCATCGATCGCCGCCGTACTCGGCGCGGCGATCCTGGAGCGACCGCTGCCACCGCGGACGTTTCTCAATATCAACGTGCCGCAAGGACAGCCGCGTGGGGTGCGCGTGACGGTGCAGGCGCGGCGCAACCACATCACGAAGGTCGACCGCCGCACGGACCCCCGTCAGCGTCCGTACTTCTGGATCGAGGAAGCACAGGACGACTGGGAGCCGCACGACCGCTCGGATCGGCAGGCCATCAGCGACGGCTTCATCTCCGTGACGCCCCTGCAGCCGGATCTCACGGATCACGATGCGCTGGCTGTCGTGGAAAAGCTGACGGAGGGCTTAAGGCTCAGAACTTAGGGCTTAGGGCTTGGGGCTTAGGGCTTGGGGCTTGGGGCTTGGGGCCTGGCCGAGACTTAGCCTCGTGCCTTAAGCCCTAAGCCTCAAGCCCCCGTGCGCTAAAACGTCTCGCGCACCGCGAGGTAGAGGCCGTGTGATCCGTGGGCGCCGACGGAGTAGTCGACGCAGAAATTCGCGTGCGAGCGCTTGCTCAGGAGCACGCGCATGCCGGCGCCGCCTGCGGTGGCCATTGACGCGAACAACGATTGTCCAGACTCGCCGCCATCGACGGCCGTCGTGTTCACGAAGAACACCGCGCCGAGCAGGCGGTTTCGTGTGAGTGTCGTGCGGTACTCGGCCTCTCCGTAGACGAGGTGTGGCCCGCGGTAACGGCCCGTCGTGTAGCCGCGCGCGGATCGGCCGTACGTGTCGTCGGCGATGCTCGGCAGGTCGAAGTACGGCGCCGCGCCGCCGGTCACGAATTCCCCGAGGTACCAGAACGCAATCTTGTGGCGCCCCTCACGGTCGAACGACTTGTAGGTGCGTGCGTCCGTCTCGAGCAACTGCCAGTTCGACGTCCCGCCGAGAAATCCCTCGAAGAAGGTGCGATAGGTCGCGCTCGCCAGCCAGCCGTGCCCGGCGTTGATGGCGTTGTCGCGCGTGTCGAGCACGACCCCGACGCTGGTGCCACCGGAGATCTGCTCGTCGGTGGGGAAGCCGTGTTCGTTGCTGTACGCGACGTACACGCTCTGATCGAACGACTCCTGCGATCCGCTTGCCGGCCGGACGTCCGAGTGGTTGTTCCGACTCAGGCCGAAGCCCACGAGGAGCTGCGGCCGGATGCGCCGGTAAAGGGTGTCGTAAATCCGGGTCCGATCGTACTTCAGGTGCTCGCCCGTCGCGTCGTGGACGATGCCGAGTTCGTAGGTGGTCTGGTTACTCCACGCGAGGCGATTGTCGCCCGTAAGGAGCCAGCGGTTCTCGGGCATGAACATCCGGAACCGGACGCTCGTGCCCGCCTGGCCTTTGACCGAATCGCTCACCGACCAGTCGCCGGAAGAAATGTGCGTCGTGGCCGGGTCGCCGGCGACGAAGACGACGCTGCTCGCGATGCCCACGGCCAGGCCCGTTGACGGTTTCGCGGAAATCGACGGCGAGACGAAAAAAAACGGACGTTGCGCGGACTGCGCGGTCGGCGGAGCGGCAGGATCGGCGGGATCGCCGGCAGGCTTGTTGCGGAGGCGGTGCCACATGTCTCCGAGATCGGTGACCGGTACGGCCTGCGGCGCTGAGGCCGGCGCCACGGCGGGTGTCGGGGGCGTGGGCGAGGCCTCTTGCGGCGCTGCGACGGCCATCGTCGCGCCGGTGACCGCGAGCGTTATTCCGAGGAGGGCCGTCCGGCCAATGCGCATCAGATACAAGTTACAGCAAAGCGAGGGCCACGCGGTGGAGGGCCCGCCGACTCATTTCGGTGCGCTCAGGAGCGGCCCCGTGACCTCTCGGGATGTCGACTGTCCTCGCCGCTCGCTCACGACCCGCGAAGACTGCGGACAGGGTTCGGCCGATTGAAGCCGATTGAAGTAGAATGAGTGGGTTGTCGGGGCGTGGCTCAGCCTGGTAGAGCACTCGGTTCGGGACCGAGGAGTCGCTGGTTCGAATCCAGTCGCCCCGACCACTTTTTCCTCAATAAATTCGCAACTCCTGCCTTCCGCTCAGTCTTCGCTCAGGCATTTCTCCGAGATTCTTTTCAGGCGATGAACATACCGCCCTGCTCGTCGGCAGAGCTGTTGTAAATCGCCGGCACCGCGATTCCGTTCAGGCGGAGGTAGACGCCGAGCTGCGCGCGGTGGTGCACCGCGTGGTTGAAGATGAACGTCTGCAGCACGAGCCACCGTGACTGCGTGAAGAGCGTCTTGCCATTCATCCTCAAGGTCCACGAGCCGGCCAGCCGGGTGTCGTCTACCTTGGCGAGCGACGTACGGAACGCGGCCGTGGACTGGTCATACATCGCGACTAAGTCTGCCGAGGTCTTCGGCAGGTCGGGCTTGCTTGACGCGGCGGTCGCGTCGAAGACCTCCTCCTCGAGCACGTGGTTGCCCCAGCTCCACATGACCGCCAGGAAAGTCGCCAGCCAACCGAGCGTCATCGACTTCTCGTGGGGCTTCCAGGCGGACTTATCGAGCGGCACGCGCTCGAGCGTCCGGCGCGTGAACGGCGACTCGACATCGAACTGTTTCAGCAGCGCATCGCGAAGAGTCATCTGCGATGAGGCTGCAAGGGCCGCGCCAGCGTGCGCAGCGGATCGACACCGCGCGTCTCGCTAGCGTCGATACGGCACTCCAGAGGTGGGCAAACGGGACACCAATCTGAATCGCCGGTAGGTTAGCGCCTCGCTACGTTTACTCGGGCACCTCGGCGACAATCACACAGTTGCCGCCGGCCTTCTTGGCCCGGTGTTCTGCGAAATTGGCGGTCTGCCTGACCTTGGAAAAGTCCTGGCCGTGCTCGGGAAACCCAGCCACGCCGATCGAGACCGTCATGGTGACAGCGCGCGAGGCCACACCGAACATCCGGTTCGCGACCTTCGCCCGCAAGCGCCTGGCGAACGCCGCGCCATCGGCCAGCGTCTGATTCGGCAGGGCGATCACGAACTCTTCGCCGCCTTCTCGATACGCGCAGCCGCGATGTCTGACCGTCTCCCGCAGCAGGCGCTGGAATTCGGGCAGCAGGTTCTCGTCCACCACCGTTTCGCCAAACTGGGAGTTGAGCGGCTTGAACTTGTCGATGTCCACAAACAGGATCGCCACCGGCACGTCGCGCCGCAGGCCGTCGGCCGTCCAGTCGCCGAAGTCAATGGCCGCCTGACCCGCGCTGAGCAGAATCTTGAACTTCTGCTCGAGCTCTTTCTGTGGGGACAACTCCACCGATCGCCCCAATTTTCCCTGCAGCTCGCTGATGCGATCCCAGGCCGGCGTGCGATCGCCGTCCCAGAAGGCGCGGGCGTGATAGCGATGCGTGCTGCGGCGGGCGAGCGCGTCGCCACATCGCTTCAGCGGCCCGCGCGTCGTACCGGCACTCTCAGGTGCGAGCCGCGTCAACCAGAAGCTCGCGTCGAAATCGATCTCAGGCCCGCCGGCGTGGCCGAGCGCTCGAAGCACGTCCCGCATTGAGAGCTCGCGAGAACACCGATCGCGAGCGTCCGGGTCCCTGGCTGATGCCGTTCGATACTGCTCGACGTATTGTTGGAGGACTCTCAGCTCGATTTCGTCGTCCGACATAGAAGAATTCGCGACCGACGCCGGAAGCGAGCGCCGCGGATCTGAAAGCATAAGACGCGGCTGTCAGAATTGTCCAAACCCGCAGGAAAAACGAGCGACAGATTTTCCTGCCGCACGTCCTACCAGATCCATGACTCCTTCCAAACATCTCGCTCGTGTAACAACGGTGTCAACGTTGCTCCTGATGCCCGCGGCCTGTGGCGGAGGCATCTCGCCGACGCCGCCGGCGCCGATTCCGACGAGCCAGGTGACCGCCAATGTGTACATTCTCCCGGGTGCCGTGGACCTGGGACCGAACGCGTTCGGCGATGAGGCGATCGTCGTCTACAAGGGCGAGCGCATGCGCTGGCGCAACCTCGATTTGGTGGAGCACAACCTCGTGGTGGATTCGCCCGTGCTGCCGGAGGTCATGACGACCGGCCTCCTGTCGCCCGGCGAAGCCAATTCATTCGACATGTCCACGCTCGGCACGACCAAAGTGCACTGCACGATCCACCCGCAGATGGTCGGCACGCTGATCGTCAAGGAACGCTGACGAGCCGCCCGCTCCGAAAACACCCGCCGCGTCGGGCGCGTCTATGACTCGATCTTGAAGACCTCGCGGTGGCCCGTCTCAACCAGGTCCATGTATCCCGCAAGCGCCGTGCGAATCGCCTCATCGGGTACGCGAGCTTCAAGTGCGTTGAAAAAGGCGTTCATGTCCTCGACTTCGACCTCATGAATCACCGTCCAGAAGCCCGCGACGGCGTCGCTCAGGACACGCGTATTGTGAATGCCGATCTTCTTGAAATGCGGCGCGGCGGCCTGGAACTTCTTGACCAGTTCCTTCGCCTTTCCCGGGTGGGTACGAAAGACATTGCGAACGACAAACATGGGATGACTCCTTCGCAGGATAAGTAGCGCTGAACCGTGTGGCAGCATACGGCGGCGGGCAATGGTCGACAAGCATTTTCCGGCGTCGACACTACCTCTTCTTGCTCACCTGATCCATCGTCGCCTTGGCGGCGTTGCCGAGCGCTTCGACGACCGTGTCGTGCATGTCCTGCTCGGACGGATCGCCGTTGCCGCCCGCACCGCCCATCACGCCAAAGCTCTGGGCCATCTGGCTCATCGCCGACGCACGCGGGTCGAACAGGCCGCCGGCCATGCCGCTGAGGCTGCCGAGGCCCATCGGGTTCATGAACGCGCCCATGCCCATGACGCTGAAGTACATCTGCCCGGCCATCGCCGCAAGCTTCAGCGCCGAGCCGACACCGAAGCCGCCCGTCGTCGCCGAGGCCTTGCCGCTGAACGTCGGGGCTTGCGGCGCATTGACGGTGAACAGCTTGTAGTCGAGCTTGACCTCATTCTTGCTCTTGTCGCCGCTGCCGCTGGCCTTCTTCAGCGCGCCACCGATGCCGCCCGGCTTCGACGTCTTGACGTCCGTGATGTCGGTCGCGAGGATGTAGTCGCACTCGAGCTTCGCCGCGTCATTCGCACTCTCCGCTGGCGACGAGCCGCCAAGCGGCAGCGCCTCGAACGACCCGTGATTGAATTTCGCCACGACGTCCTGCCTCAGCGAGCGACCGGACAGATTGCGTTCGGTGTGATTGACCGGCTCGAGCACGCCGATGCGAATCACGCCGGGCTTTTTCGGCGCCGCCGAGCCCGTGCCGTCGGCGGTGGACCCGAAGATCGCGTCCGCCAAGCCGCCCGCGCCGAGCGCCGGGACGATTTCCGCGCTGCTGTTCGCTTCCGTGTAGTCCTTCGGCACCTCGAAGAGCGACTTGTCCAGCCGCGTGATCTCGAGATCCGTCACGACCTGCGTCGAGGTCGTCACGTCAACCTTGTCGCCTTCGCCGGTCGTGGTCGTCGTCGTAACTTTCACCGGAAAGCCGAGTTTGACGTCGCCGACCGTGCGCGTTTCAGTGCGATCCGTGCAGGCGTTCGGGTCGATCGGAGGCGGGGGAGGCGGCGCACTCGCACGCAGGCACACCGACTGCGGTGGCAGGTCGACGTACCAGGCATCGACCTCGACCTTCAGAGGCGACTTGTCGCAGGCTTTCGGACTTGATTCCTTCGCGAGCACCGACTTGACGCGCCGAGCTTCAAGACCGAACATCTGCTGCCGTTCGAGCGTGTCCGTCAACGTCGTCGTGAGCGTCACGACGCCACCGCGAGGCGGTCCCGTCGGGTTCGGCTGGGGCGCCGGCGCGGCGGCCGCTGCGACAGGCTCCGGGTACGGCTGCACGCGATACTTCTTGGCCGACGGATTGAGCATCACCGAGCGCTTGAGGTCGCATTGGTCGATCGAGACGACCCCGGGGAACTCCACGCGTTGCCGGGCGCCCTGCAGATACATCACGTTCTCTGACACCTGCGCGCCCTGGGTGATTGACGTCTTCAACTTGACGTCGGTGGCCTTCTTCGGCGGCTCAGGAGCTGGCGAGGCTGTCGGGCTGGGCGTGGGCTTGGCCGCTGCGGGCGTCGGCTTGGCCGCTCCAGACGCGGGCCTGGCCGTTGCAGGGGTCGGCTTGGCGGGCGTCGGTATAGGTCTCGTGGTTTGCGTCGGGGGAGGCGTGGCCTGCTGCGCGAAGGTCAGCGCGGACGTGGCAATGGTCGTGGAGACAACGACGGTGAGCACCGCAACGATCGACGGCTTGACCATCTGACTTTCCTCCGTGCCGGGATGCCGGCACGGGGTATACGGTTCAGTCTGGCCAAACGGACGAACGCGCTTGCGCTATCGCACCCAGGGCGCGGTCAAAGCCTTGGCGCCGCGCTTGGCGGTGGCCTGCACAACCTTCCCGGCGGGGCCATCGGGCCGCGCAAACGTGACGACGTACTGGATCGCGACGCAGTGGGCGACCTTCTCGAGCATGGCGGGGAGTGCCGCGTTCGACACACCGGTCAACCGCGTGCCGCCGGTCATCCCCGTCAGATTGTTCAGCACGGTCTCGCGGTTCGCGGACATCGTGTTGTCGACTGACTGGCTGCCGATCTGAAAATTCGACGGATCGTTGCCGCCCTGGATCGACACGGCCCAGAGCGTCGCACCCGATTTCAGCACGCTGTCGGCGACCCCCCTGGGCTCGAGCGAGCTGCTCTCCGGCCAGGCGAAATTGAGAGCGACGATGGCCCGGCGCGGACTCGCTCGTTTGGCGAGCGCCTTGCCGGCGTCGACGAGCGCCTCGAACAGAACCCCGCTCGCGCGCTGGCCCGGCAGCAGCCGCTGGATCGCCTTGTTCAGATCTTCGGCCGTGCGGGTGAAGTCCACGGTCATCACTGCGGCGCCGCCGTACTCCATCAACGCGACCTTGGCGTCGGGTGCGTCGGCCGTCACGGTCTTGACGAATCCCGCGACGCCCGTTCGCAGGTCCTGCGTCGCCGCCTGCACGCCCATCGGTGGCTTCGTGGTGTCCACGAGAAAGACGATGAAGAGCGGGTCGGTGGCGAGCCTGGCGTCGGTGACCTCGCGAGTGACGTTGTCCTCGCGGACGAGGAAGTCCGATGTCTTGAGATCGCGGATCGGCAGGCCGTCGCTGTCGAGGACGGTGACCATCACCGAACCCAGCGAGCTTGACGCCCCGCGCGCGGCGACGTCCGCCCGCGGGCCGAACACGAGCATCAGGGCCAACGCCATCGCGGCATGCTTGCAGAAACGCTGACAGGTCATCGACACTGTTCCTCCTCCTAGCCGAGTAGACTCAAGTCGTGCCCGACTCCGAGAGTTCCAGCGCTGCGGTTGAAGGCGATTACGCGTCCCGGCTCGCGTCGCGACAACTGACCCTCGCCATCAAGGAACGGCAACAGAACCGCGTCAGTTCCGTTCGGTTCGTGCTTCTCGCGGCCGCCATCCTTCTGGCGTTCACGATGCGGATCGACGCACTGCCGTGGCTTGCGGTCGTCGGCCTCGCGTTTCTCGTGGCGGTCATCGTCCACGTCCGCCTCTTCGACGCGCGCGACCGAGCCCGCCGCGCCGTCGTCTGGTACGAGCACGGCCTGGCGCGACTCGACTACGGCTGGCCGGGGCTCGGCGACCCGGGCGAGCGATTTCGCGCGGCCGATCATTTGTACGCCGACGATCTCGATCTGTTCGGTCGAGGCAGTATGTTCGATCTCCTGTCGACGCCGTGCACACGGGCGGGGCAGGAAGTGCTCGCCGCCTGGCTTCTCGCCCCGGCACCTCTCGAGACGATCGCCGCCCGCCAGTCGGCCGTGCGCGAACTCGCGAGCCGTCCAGACCTGCGTGAGGCGATGGCGGTCGTGGGCGAGGGGGTCCGCGTCGACGCCGAGGTGCTGCGCCGCTGGGCCACCGCGCCTGCGGACCTGCCGACCCGCTGGTGGACGCTCGTGCTGGCACTCGTGTCGATCGTCAACGTCACGCTCCTCGTTCGCTTTCTCGTCTGGAATCTCGACGGCGGGATCTCGCTCGCCGTCATGATTCTGCAGGGCCTCGTCGTCCTGGCGTTCCGATCGCGCGTCGTCCGAGTTATTCACACGGTGGACGCCCCGGCGCGCGACCTCACGGTGTTGACCGAACTGCTTCGCCTCCTCGAACGCGAGCAATTCGAGACTCCCGTGCTACAGCGACTCTCGCGCGACATTTCCGCGCATCAGAGCGACGCCGCGTCCGGAGCCATTGCGCATCTCGATCGACTGGCCAGCGGCCTCGCGTCGCGCCGGAACATGTTCATCGCCATACCCGCGGCCCTTTCGATGTGGGCGACGCAATTCGCGTTTGCCGTCGACGGCTGGCGGCGCCGGCACGGCCGGCACGTGCCGGGTTGGCTCGCGGCCGTCGGAGAGTTCGAGGCACTTGCGTCGCTCGCCACGTTCGCAGCCGAACATCCCGCCTATGTGTTTCCCATATTTGACACCGGTCCAGCGCGAGTGGACGCCACGAACCTGGCGCACCCGCTCCTGCCGAAATCAGCCGTCGCCAACGACGTCTCGCTCGGCGGCCACGGCCCGGCGTTCATCGTCGTCAGCGGATCCAACATGTCGGGGAAGAGCACGTTCCTGCGCGCGCTTGGCGTCAACATCGTCCTGGCGCACGCCGGCGCGCCGGTTCGTGCGTCGAGGCTCGGGCTGACGCCGCTCGCGATAGGCACGTCGATCCGCGTGCTCGACTCGTTGCAGGACGGCCAGTCGCGGTTCTTCGCGGAGATCACGCGGCTCAAGGCGATCGTGGACCTCACGCGCCGGCATCCGTCGAGCACGTTGTTCCTCCTCGACGAGATTCTCAGCGGGACGAATTCGCACGACCGGACGCTCGGCGCCGAAGGACTGCTGCGCGGGCTCGCCAGCGCCGGCGCGATCGGGCTGGTCACGACGCACGATCTGGCGCTCACGGCCGTCGGCGACGCGAGCGGCAACCGCGCGGCCAACGCACACTTCGCAGACGAATTCGACGCGGGCGGCCTGTCGTTCGACTATCGGCTGCGGCCGGGTCCCGTGCGCACGAGCAACGCGCTCGCGTTGATGCACTCGATTGGTCTGGACGTGTGAGTGCTCTAGCCGAGCGCGCCCGACGGATCGCGGCGGTCGGCCACGTTCTGATCGATCGTGATCGCCACGCCGCCGTGTGTTTCGTTCAAGACGTCGATCCGCCCCTGCCAGACGCGCGCGAACGCGACGCCGCAGCCGGCCGGCACCGACACCGACGTATCGAATGTCTTGTCGATCTTTACGATCCAGAAGGCGGGCGCGTCGTCGTCGAGCCCGCGCGCTTCATATTCGAGCGCCGCAAGGGCTCGGATCGCGGCCGCCTTGCGCGCCGGGCAGTACACGCCCGGCCGCACAGATCCGTCGTCGAGCAGCGCGCCGATCCATCCCTGTAGATACGCCGTCATGCCCGCCGACAGGGCGCCGTCGAAATGCTCGACGTCGAGGAACACCGTCGTGCCCGTCGGAAACCCTTCGGTCGAGCACTGTGCGATCGTGTCCTTGGCGTGGTTCACGCCGCTCGCGCGGGAGAGCTCGCTCTGCCCGCAACCGTCCTGCTGAAATCCGACGTACACCACCGCGACGCCGAGACCGAGCGACTTCACGAGCGCAAACTTGCCCGACCAGGCCGTGAAGCTGGATTTCGTGTGACACGGCGCGTCGAGGTAGTAGCCGACGAACGCGTACGGACTGGTTTCCGCCCATGCCGAGAGCGCGGCATCGCCAGGATAGCTACCGCAATCGAAACCGGCGGCCCTCGGCGGAGGAGGAGCCGATGCGGGTAGTGTTCGAACTCTCTTCTTGCTCGCACGCCGGAGCGCCCTGCCTCGCGGTTGGCGCCTGGCCATGCGTCTCAGTCCTCGGATGCCTTGTCGGTCATCGCACCGAGCAACGGCGTGCGCGTCGGGGGATCGCTCGCCGGAAACGATTCGATCTCGGCCTCATCGATGCCGTCGGCGGCCGATGGCTTCGCCCGATCGGCGAGCAGGTCGAGATACTCCGGATGCCGCTCTAGATAGGTCTTCACGAACGGGCACAGGACGACAACGCGGCGTCCGGCGCCGCGGGCGTACTCGAACGCGGCCCGCGCGAGCTTGCCGCCGACGCCACGGCCCTGAAATGCCTCTGGGACTTCCGTGTGAAGGAGGACGATCGCGCCATCGGACGCATCGCGATACACGAGCCGCGCCACGTGGTGATCAAGCCGCGCTTCGAACTGACGATGTGTATCGTCGCGGGTGATTGTGACGTCGGCAGCCATGGACCGCTCCCATTGTGCCTGCGAACGCGAGCGCGGCTCAAGCGCCGATTCGGACGATCAATCGCGGGGACGTTCGGCGCGCCGGACGAACAACGCGATCAGGCAGATCACAATCGCCGGCACGAGCGCCGACCACCATCCGGAGATGCCGACGCCCGGCAGCCACGTCGGGCCGGCGTAGGCCACGAGGACGAGAAGCGCCCCGGCCCACACGAAGCTCGAAAGCGTGTCGAGGGCCGAAAACTTGAGCGGCGACACTTCCGCGTACGCGCACGCCGCGGCAAGCGCGATTCTCAGCCCCGGCGAGAACCTCAGCAACAGCACCGTCACGGTTTCGTGACGTTTCACACGCTCGACAAGCACGTGCCCGCGGCGCGCGATGTTCGGAAAGCGCTCGACCCAGCGGTGGAGGCGTCCACGCAGCGCGTAGAAATAGAACTGGTCGCCGATCGCCGCGCCAATCGCACCGGCCATCAGCACCCCGAAGCCATGGAGCCGACCCTGGCTGACGAGCAGCGACGCTCCGACGAAGACGATTTCACCTTCGAAAATCGCCGCCATCAGAATGAGCAGGTACGCGAGTGGACCGCCGGTATCCGAAAGTTCCATTACCCTCGCGCGGTTACCGGAAGGGCGCCGGTCGTCTGGCGTTGCGCGACCTCTCGCACGACCGTGGCCACACGCGCCACTTCCTCGATGGTCAGCGATTCATAGACCGGAATCTGGAGCGCCTGCTCGGTCTGCTCGGCGCCAGGCGCGGCCGTGTGAAACGCCTTGAACAGTTCGAGCGTGGCGCACACGTCGACGTGCAGCGTCTCGAGGTCGACGCCGCGGCGCAGACACTCGAGCACGATGGCGTCACGTCCCGACATGTACGCGCAGTACCTGATAGAACGCGTGCGTGCGATCGGGCGGTACGACCGGCAGCCGGACGCCGGGCACGTCCGCAAGCGCGGCGGTGATCGTCGCGGCATGGGCCTGCGTGTCCGCCGTCCACTGATCGAGGCGCTGCAGCGCCAGCAGTCCCATCACCGCCTGCACGTTGCTGTATCGCGCGCGGTAATCGGCCGGCAGCGGGTCGAGCGGCCGGATGGTTTCCCACAGATACACATCCGGATTCGCGCCGACGATGGCCGAGGCCCACAGGATCGGGAACAGCGTCCAGGTGAACACGCGCGGACGGATCGAAATCCGCTGCACGCGGCCCTGCAGCAGACGCTTCTTGACCATGTCCTTCGTGGGAGGCGGCTCGGCTGCGACGAGTTCCGCGATCCGGTCGGCCAGGCCGGCGTCGCGCGCCACCGCCATGCCGCCGCCGTAGGTGTTGAGCGGCTTCAGCGTTTGAAAGCTGAAGAGCGCGGCGTCACCGAGCGTGCCGACGGGCTGCCCGCGGTAGAGCGCGCCAAGGGCGTGCGCGCAGTCCTCGATGACGGCGAGCTTCCTGGCGCGCGCCAACTCGAGAATGCCGGACATGTCGCACGGCAGGCCCCAGAGGTGCGTCGGGACCACGGCGACCGTGCGCGGCGTGATGACGCGCGCGAGCGTCGCCGGCGTCATGTTGAACGTCGCCGGATCGACGTCGGCGAAGACCGGCGTGAGTCCCGCGACGCGCGCGATCTCCGGGACCACCCAGAAGGTCAGCGCCGGCAGGACGATCTCGCTGCCGGCGGGGAAGTTCATGGCCTTCAGGATGTAATAGAAGGCCATCCTGCCATACGACGTGGACACGGCATGCACGCCGCCGCCGAGCCGTTCTTCGAAGGCGCATTCGAATTCCGCGATCTGCGGACCTTCGATCAACTCACCGCGTTTCTCGACTTCCTCGATGAGCTCCTGCGTCATCGGCAGGACGCGCGCGCCGTACCGGGAGATGGCTGTCAGCATGAAACCAGGCGCGAGATCTCCGCTTTCTCGCGTCGCACGTGCAGGCGCGTCACACGTGCATCAAGGCGGCCGACGACGCCGCGAACCTGCGGAGCCGTGATCCGCAGGTAATTCGCGAGGTAGGACGGACGCATGTAGAACCGGGTGTAGGCGGCGCCGAGCAAATACTTCAGCTCGTCGTTCGTCATATTCGGATGATTGAAGGTCGGCGTGAATCCGTCGAACTTCTCCCAGTCCGTTTCTGTCAGAAGCGGTTCCATCCGCTTGAAGAGCGGCGTGCCCGGATACGGCGTGAGGATCTTGAACTGCGCGACGGTCGATCCGAGATCCGAGGCGTACTCGATCGTCGCGATGATCGACTCGCGCGTGTCCTCGAGGAAGCCGAACACGTAAAAAGCCGCCGTCACGATGCCGAGCTGCCGGCACTTGGTGACGATCGAGCGCTGGTGCGTTTCCGGAATCGGGCGCCGGCCGACCTTCTTGAGGGTCGCGGGCGACACCGCTTCGACGCCGAAGCTCATCGCGCGGAACCCGGCCTTGTGCATCGTCGTCAGCAGATCGACGTCGAGACGGTCGAGGCGCGTTTCGCACTCGAACGTCAGATCGAGGCCACGGCTCTGGATGCCCTCGCAGAGCGCGAGCACGCGATCACGGTCTTCAGTGAAGAGCGGATCGCGAAACACGATGTACGGCCGCGCATTGGACGAGGTCAGGTACTCGAGCTCGTCGAGAATGTTGCCGACCGACCGGGCGCGGTAGGTCGTCAGGATCCGGTGCGGGCAATACGTGCAGAACTCGGGGCAGCTCCGGCTGGCGAGGAGCGGGAACGAGCCGCCGGCTGGACGAGCGGCGAAGGGCAGCCGGAAGCGGCGCCGTTCATCCGCCAGGAGATCCCAGCGCGGGAAGGCGAGAGAATCGAGATCGGTGACGGCCGGACTGTCGACCAGCCCCGACAGCGTTTCACCCTGAAAAAGCCGCGACAGCGCCGTTTCCGGTTCGCCGACGATGATGAAGTCCGCGGACTTTTCGAACAGCTGCGGCATCTTGGACGCCGCGAGCCCAACGAACCCGACGCGTGTCCCGCGGGCGCGCATCGAATTGGCCCACTCGGTTTCACGCCGGAAGTCCACGAGCGACGAAAGGACGATGGCCACGTCGGCGGGCACAAGTTCGCCGCGCGACATGGTCACGTCGTGACCAGCGCGGGTCGCCTGCGCCGCGGCGTACGCCAACTGCACGCTCGGCAGGTCGTGGAGCCGCTGCTTGAGTGCGCAAATGACCGAGGTCACACGAGAGAACGGACGAAGACGGGAGCCGTAGCCGCCTGCAACGGTGTCCTTGCTCACGAACCCGTCAGCGGCTTTCACATCAGCCAACACGATACGCATGAGAATCCCTCAGGGCCGAACCGGTCCGGCCTAACCTAATTGGCGCGGCGCCGGGGCGATTCGCCCTCCGACACCGCACGTCAATTGCGGCAGCCTGTTTTTCAGTCCCGAAAGGGGGGAGCTCGCGAACCCGAACGAATGTACCGGAGATCGAGGACGGCAGGAGTTCGGTGGAGTGCGCGCAGCCCGGAGAGGCCCGGGGCAACGAGGTCCGCGCGGGAGGCGGCATCCGCGGCGGACGTCCCATCGGCCCCACTGGCGGGCACGTCGGCCGCTTGCGTAATCGGACGGGCGACGCCGTGTCCGCTGATTCGAATGGTTTCGGGGACGGAGCGGTGCGGCCGGACACGACGTAGGTGCCCGTCTTTCGTGCGCCGCCAGATGTGCAACCCGGACGAGGTATCGGACGCGACGATTTCGGGATGCCCGTCGCCGTCAAGGTCGAACGCACCGATCTTGAGAATCGGACGCGAAATTCTGAGCTGACGAAGCGTCTGGGTTGAGGACAGCCACACCTGAAGGGTCGAGGCGGAGGCCGGCGAGACGGAAAGCACGTCTTTCTTGCCGTCGCGGTCGAAGTCCGCGTAGACGGTGTCGGCCCACGCAGCGCTGGGGCCAGTCAGGAGCGCCAACGAAACGAGGGCCAAGCTGAACGTGCGCGCGAGGCCGGGGGGGCGGACCATCTCCGGGGAGCAGTATACCCCTACCATCTCCTATTGGACCTAAGGACGATACGATTTTCCGCGCCTTGAACGCGGTCGAAGGGGTCGAGTAGGCTGGCCGCAGTCGAATATGACGACGTATCAGCATTTCATCGATGGCAAATTTGTCAGTGGCCGTGGTTCCACGACCATTGACGTGGTCGATCCGGCCACCTGCCAGACAGTCGCGCGAGTGCCGGAAGCGACGACCGCCGAAGTGGACGCGGCCGTCGCGGCCGCGCGGGCGGCGTTCGAGGGCGTCTGGCGCGAGACATCTGCGCAGGAGCGCGGACGCATTCTCTTTCGTCTTGCCGCGGCGATGCGCAAGCGCGCCGGCGAGTTGGCCGCGCTCGAGACGTTGACGTGCGGCAAACCAATCGTCGAATCCGAAAGCGATCTGGCCGATGCCGCGACCTGTTTCGAGGTACTACGCGGGCCTCGCGACGAAAATCCAGGGCGACGTCGTGCCCGTGCCCGACGAGGCGCTCGTTCTCTCGCTCCGCGAGCCCGTCGGCGTCGTCGCGCAGATTATTCCCTGGAATTACCCTCTGATGATGGCGGCGTGGAAGCTGGCGCCCGCGCTCTGCGCGGGCTGCACGGTCGTGATGAAGCCGGCGGAAGAGACGCCGACGACGATCCTCGAATTCGCCAAGAGCTTCGCCGACGCGGAACTGCCGCCCGGGGTCGTCAACATCATCACGGGTCGGGGCGAAACGGTCGGCGCCGCGCTCGTGGCGCATCCCGGCGTGGACAAAGTCGCGTTCACCGGGAGCGTTGAGGTCGGGAAGGAAGTCATGGCGTCCGCTGCGAAGACACTCAAGCGCGTCACGCTCGAGCTGGGCGGAAAATCGCCGACGATCATCTTCGCCGACGCAGATTTCGAATCGTCGATCCGCGGTGCGCTGTTTGGCGTGTTCCTCAATCAAGGTGAGATGTGCTCTGCGGGCAGCCGCATTCTGGTCGAGCGGTCGATCTACGCGCAGGTGATCGACGCGATGGTCGAACAGGCGCGCGGCATCAAGCTCGGCCCGGGCTCGGATCCCGAGACACGGATGGGACCGCTCGTGAGCCGTCGGCACTTCGACCGCGTGCGCAAGTATCAGGATGTCGGACGAAGCGAGGCGCGGCTCGTACTGGGCGGCCAGCGCGCCACCGGTCCGACGCTCGATGCCGGATGGTTCGTCGAGCCGACGATCTTCGCCGACGTCGACAATCAGTCACGGATCGCCCGCGAGGAGATCTTCGGGCCCGTCGCGTGCCTCATGCCGTTCGACGACGAGGACGAGGCCGTGACGATTGGCAACGACACGCCGTTCGGACTTGCGGCGTCGGTCTGGACGCGCGACATCTTCCGCGCGTTTCGACTCGTGAAGCGGCTGCGCGCCGGTGTGGTATGGGTGAATCACTCGCAGCCCGCGCCGGTCGAAGCGCCGTGGGGCGGATTCAAGCAGAGCGGGATTGGTCGCGAGCTCGGCCGCTCAGGCGTCGACGCGTACCTCGAGACGAAACAGGTTTACGTCAACCTCGACGAATCGCCAATCGACTGGCCCTGACGGGCCGCGGCGATCGTCGCGGGCACGCGGCCGCCGAGCCGGAAAGCCTGCGCGAGCCCGTGGCCACCGTAACCGCCAACCCACCAGACGCCTGGCACATTCGGATCCGCGACGATTGCCGGCACGCCGCGCGCATCGCGGGCGATCGGCCCCGCCCAGATCCTGCGCACACCGAGCGTCGCGAGCGCCGGATGCAGGCCGCGTATTCTCGCGGTGAGACGAGCACCGGCCGCGGCGATCGCGGCCGGCAGATCCGCCGGTCGATCGTTTTCGATCGAGACCAGCTCGCGCCCCGCAATCATCGCGCCGTCCGCAAGCGATCTGCCCCAGAGGAGCGGCAGCTCGTTCGTGTAGAACGGCCGGCGATCGCTCCAGCCGATCGCCGCTGCGGTCCCGTTCGTAACGACGTCGGTTTCAAGTGCGATCGTCAGAAGACGCTGCGGCCACGGATCCGGCGCATCGGTCGGCCGGGCCGTCGCATCCACACACATCACGACGGCGCTCGAGCGCACCTCGCGGTCGCCACACTGCGCGACAAAGCCCTTCGCGGAGTTGTGGCAGTCATCGACGCTCACACCGAACGCGAACTGCACGCCCTGCTCGGCCGCCACGCGTGCGAGCGCGCCGACGAGCGCCGCAGGATCGATCGTGCCGCCGTCGACCGTGCCTGTCACGCGCACATGGCCCGCGTCCTGCCACCCGAGTGCCCCGGGCGGCGCGTCGGCTCCGCGCTCGAGTTCCCAGCACCCGATCGATCGCAAGTCGCATTCCGGCGCGTGCGCGGCGACCCACGCGCGCAAGTCGGCGTCGCATCCCTCGAATCCCGGCGCCGGGCCGACAAGCGTGTCGCCGACGATGATGCCGCCGGAGCGAGGGGTGGCGCCTCCACCAAATTCGCGATCGACGACGACCACGTGGCTGCCGGTCGCGGCGAACGCCAGTGCCGTGCGCAGACCGGTAACGCCGGCGCCGGCAATAAGGACATCGCACGAGGGGGGAAGCGGACCGGCGGGCGGAACGCGCGGCGGCGCCCAGGGCGGCTGCCCCAACACGTCCGCAGGTACAAGCTGAACGCTACGCATGGGCCGCGCGGCCACGGAGAGGCCCGTGGGGCGCGGTCGCGATTATACTGATGCGATGCTCGCGGCCCGGCGGTACGTGGTGAGCGGGCGTGTGCAGGGCGTAGGCTTCCGGTTCTTCGTGCTCGAGGCGGCGGAGACCGAGGGACTGTCCGGCTGGGTGACGAATCTGCCGGATGGACGCGTGGAAGTGATGGCCGAAGGCGACCGCGAGGCGGTCGATCGTTTCGAGGCACGACTGCACGGCGGACCACCCACCGCGCGCGTCGCCGGGGTCGAACGCCAGGACGAAACGCCGAACGGACGCTTTACCGGTTTTCGCGTGGCCTGACGGCGGCGTACAGGGACGAGGACGAGAGACGAGATGGACGCACTCAAAGAACGCATCCGGCACGTGCCTGATTTTCCGAAGCCGGGCATTCTGTTCTACGACGTCACGACGCTGATGAAGGATCCGCACGGATTCCGTCTGGCCCTCGACGCGATGACCCACCCGCACCGCGACGCGAAGATCGACGTCGTCGTCGGCATCGAGAGCCGTGGATTCATTTTCGGATCGGCCGTGGCGGACCGCTTGAAGGCGGGATTCGTGCCCGTGCGCAAGCCGGGCAAGCTGCCGTCGAAGACGCGCACGGCGTCGTATTCGCTCGAGTACGGCAAGGACGCGCTCGAGATTCACGAAGATGCCGTGCTGCGCGACCAGCGCGTGCTGATTGTCGACGACCTGCTCGCGACCGGCGGCACGGCGGCGGCCACGGTCAGTCTCGTGCGCGGTCTTGGCGCGGAGATTGTCGGCGTGCAGTTTCTCATCGAGCTGGTGGCGCTTGGCGGACGCGAGAAGTTGAAGGGCGAACGCGTCGGCGCCGTGCTGGCGTACTGAACGACTCGCGGAACGAACGACTCCGCGCCCGTAGCTCAGACTGGATAGAGCACCGCCCTCCTAAGGCGGGGGTCGCCCGTTCGAATCGGGCCGGGCGCACCAGGCAGCTAGCGAGCCCAGCGTGGGCAAGAGGACAGGCATGAAGGCACAGGAACGGCATCACCTGAAGGAGAACGAATTCGTCGCGACGACGGCGAAAGTCGTCGAGACGGTGCGCAGAGAACCGCGATCGTTTCATGATCGGCGCGATCGCGGCATTCGCGATCCTCGCGATCGGCGGCGGGTATTGGTACTGGCACTCGCACACCAACGACGAAGCCGGCGGCCTGCTCGGCATCGGCATGTCAATCGCGCAGGCGCCGATCGTTCCGCCGCCGACCGTCCCCGGCGCGACGCAAGCGGCCGGGACCTACCCGACCGAGCAGGCGAGGCAACAGGCCGCGCTCCAGGCGTTTCAGCAGGTCGTCGCGCAGTACCCGTCAACGCAGGCGGGACTGACCGCGAGGTACCAGATGGGCGTCGCGCTGCTCACGCTCGGTCGCATGCCCGAGGCCGAGCAGGCGTTCGCCGCGGTGGCCGACCAGGCGGGCCCGTCGATCTACGGCGCGATGGCGCGCCTCGCCAAAGCGCAAGCCCAGGCAAGCCAGGCGAAGTACGACGACGCGATAAAGGCGCTGACGGACCTCGCCGCGCAACGCGACGGCGTGCTGCCCGTGGACGGCGTGCTGATGCAGCTCGCGCGAGACGTGCCTCAAGGCCGGCAAGACGCAGGAAGCGCGCGCGGCGTTCAAACGCGTCGTGGACGAATTCCCAGATTCCGGCTACGTCGCGGCCGCCCGGCAACAACTCACCGCCCTGGGCTGATGTCCTGCGGCTGTTCGCATCACCGAAGCTTGTAGGTCAGCAGTTTGTAGACAAGCTTCGCCGCGATGAAATTCGGCGCGACAATTCCGGGGATTGGACACAACTCGACGACGTCGCATGCGACGACGCGCCTGCGCTCGAACGTGCGCCGGAGGATCGCCGTGAGTTCCCGCCACGATAGACCGCCCGGCTCGGGCGTGCCGACCGCCGGCATCGTCGCCGGATCGAGCCCGTCGAGATCGATGGTGATGTACACGGTGTCCGAGAGCGCCTCGACGGCCCGCGCGATCCAGCTGCGGATCGTCGCGCATGTTCCAGTCGTAGAAGATCGTCGTGTCGAGCGACGGCAGCGCGCGCACTTCTTCTTCGGAAATATTGCGGATACCGACCTGAACGATCGGCGCATAGTCGAGCGTGCGCCGCATGGCGCAGGCGTGGCTGTGCTTCTGCGACTGATACGTGTCGCGCAGATCAGCGTGCGCGTCGATTTGGAGCACGCTGAGACCGGCGTGACGCCGCGACGCTTCCGTGACGAGCGGCGGACGTAATCGAATGCTCGCCGCCGACCGTGACCAGAAACTTCCCGTCGTCGAGCACACGACCAGCGGCGCGCCCGACCTCATCGAGCGCGTCGTCGATCGGACCGTAGGTCAGGTCCATCTCTGGCAGCGTGCACGATGCCGCGGCCGTGGACGTCGGCGCCGACTTCCTCGTCCCATAGCTCGACCTGTGCCGAAGCGACCAGCAGCTCGCGCGGGCCCGTTTCGCGTGCCGGGCACATAGGAGGTCGTGCGATCGAGCGGCGCTGGCAGGATGACGGCCGCCGCCGCGTCGTACGTGGGGCATTCCGGGAAGCGCCCCGCCAAATTGTGCGGCTGGAGCGCGTCGTAGTCGGGCCGCGACATCAGGACTCCTGGTAGCGATTGTCGGTCAGCGAGCTGCCCGTTGACGACGAGCAGCCGCGCCGAGACGATCGAACTCCGGCCGCTTGCGTTTCGCGAGCAGGTCCACCGGCGGTCGTCTCGAGCGCCGAGACGAGCATGGGCAGCGCGATCGTCACGTCGGCGTGGACCGTCACCTTCTCCGACTCGATCGACAGCTTGCCCCAGCTCTGCGCTTCCTCGAGGCTCGACCCGCTCGCGCCGCCGAAGTGCGGCACGTCGGTCACCATCTGAATCGCGAACTTGTGGCCGGTGACGCGCTCGTCGTAGAACTCCGCCTGGACGCTGGCCTGATTGATGAAGTTCTTCGGCGTGCCGCCGCCGAGGACGATCGTCGCGGTCGACGGGCGGCGGATCACGATGTTCGCGGACTCGATGATGTCGCCGATGACGTCGATCATGCCCGGCCGTCTGGTCGCGATGACGCGCCTGTGACACGCCCATGCCGATCGACGAGTCCGCGATGGCGGGACAGAAGATCGGCACGTTCGCCCGATAGGCCGCGGTCAGGATGCCGTGGTGCCCGGTCTCCTGCCACAGGTGCTCGCCGAGCTTGTAGAGGAATTCGCGCGTGGTGTACGGACGGCGTTCGAGCTTGAGCACGAAGGCGGCAATCCACTCGTCGTTCTTGCAGAACTCGTCTTCGCTCGCCAGCGTGTCGTAGACGCGATCGATTCGCTCCGCGGCAAGCGCGGCGTCGTCGAGCGTCGGCGATGCCGATGAAGTGCCGGCGTCCGCGCGTCTCGTGGAGGTCGTGATAGAGATTCGCGCCGGTCGAGACGAGGCAGTCGATGTAGCGGTGCTCGATGAGGTGCGCGAGAATCAGGCGCATGCCGCCGGCCGACAGCGCGCCGGCGGTGCCGAGAAAGATCGTCGCGTCGCTCGCGAGCATCTTTTCCCAGATGCGCCGCGCGGCGCCGAGGTTGCGCCCCTGAAACGAGATCTTCTCCATCCGCGCGAGCACGTCGTCGGCGGAGAGCCCCGGCGCCGACCGGTGAACGGCTCGACGGGCTTGCGCAGAAAACGCGAATCGACGGGGGCTCATGCGCGCGGTCATTCTAGCGCGTGTCCCGGCGTGAGACGTTGCGCAGGAACGTGAAGTCCGCAGTGGGGGAGAGCGTCACGCCGTCGAGCGAGGGCTGCGCCACCGCGACGTTCGTCTTGTACCACAGACTCACGCACGGCACGTCGTCCGCGATCACGCGCTGGGCTTGCTGATAGTAGGCTCGGCGCGTGTCGTCGTCGGGCGCCGACGACGCGCGCGTCGATCAGCCGATCGAGATCGGCATTACGATAGTGTCCGCGGTTGAAGCCGTCGGGCGGCGTCTGGGTCGAATGGAACGCGCGCCGAAGCATGTCCGGATCGGTGATGCCGACAAACTGCAGAGTGTAGAGCTGCACGTTACCCTTGATGACGTCGGCCATCAGCGTCGCAAACTCCGACGACCGTACGTCGAGGGCGATGCCAACCGCGCGCAGGTTCTCCTGAATTACCGCGGCCTGCAGGCGATACCGTTCGTCGGTGGAGGTCTTGAGCGTGAGTCGCAGCCGCGGCGCCGGACCGTCGCCGTCGGGATCGACCAGGCCGGCCTCGTCGAGCAGCGCGCGGGCTTTCGCCGGGTCGTAGGTGAAGCGGAACACGTCGGCCTCGTACGCCCACGACATCGGGGGCACGATGCCCGTCGCCGGCCCGTGCGAGACCGCGCCGCAGGTACGTGCACGATCGCCCTGTTGATCGATGGCGTACCCGATGGCGCGCCGCACGCGCACATCACGAAGCGCGGGATCGCGCAGATTGAACCCGAGATACGCGTAGTCCGTGCCCGGAGCCGTCACGACGTGCAGGTGCCCGTCGTTCTCGAGCCCGGCCGCGACGTCCGGTGACAAGTCGTTGACGACGAGGTCGACGCTGCCTTTTCGCAGCTCGAGCCCGCGCATCGTCTCGTCGGGCACGGTGCGGAAGACCAGGCCGCGGTTCGCGGGACGGCCGCCGTAGTACTCGTCGAACGCTGACAGCGTCACGTGGTCGTCCGGGCACGAACTCGCGTCAGCCGATAGGGCCCGCTGCCCACGGGATGACGCGCGGCCTCCACGCCCGTGCCGTCCGGTACGATGCCCATGACCAGGTTGATGGGGAAGGACGCGGACGGCGTGCGCAGGTGGAAGCGACGCGTGTAGCCGCCCGGCCGTCTCGACCGACGCCGAGATCGCGATACGCGCCCTTGCGGCCCGACACGAACGCCGGGTCGAGGAACCGGCGGAACGTGAACGCGACATCCGCCGAGGTCATCTCCCGGCCGTCATGGAAGTGCACGCCGGAAGGAATCTCGGCGACGTACGTCCGGTCGTCGCGAGCCTCGAACCGGGTCGCCAGGTCAGGGACGACGCGCAGGTGGTCGTCGATCTTGAGCGAGCGAGCTGAACAGCAGCTGGTGCATCTTCTGCGACGCCTCGTCGAGACCGACGCCCGGATCGAGGTTGCGTCGGCGAGTTCGCCATGCCAACGACGATCACGTCGCGGGGCGGGTGGTCGAGTCGGCACGCCGCGGCGGTGAGCCGACGCAGCGTAGAAGCGCGGCCGCGACGGCGCGCGGCGCATCATGCGCCCGCCTCTCGTTTGAGTTCGGCGAGCAGCGTTGAGCGCCTCGATCGGCGTCAGGCGATCGACGTCGATCGCGCGCAGGCGCTCGACGACGGGATACGGTTCGGCGGACGTCTGGAACAGGCCGAGCTGCTGCTGGCCGCGCGGCCGGCGTGCCCGCTCAGGCTCGGGCGCCCGCCGCGCGCGAGTTCGTCCCGTTCGAGCGACTTGAGGATCTCGGCCGCCCGTCGCACGACGGCCGGCGGCAGCCCGGCGAGCTGCGCGACCTGGATGCCGTAGCTGCGGTCGGATCGGCCCGCGACGATCTTGTGCAGGAAGACGATGTCGTCCTTGAACTCGCGCGCCGCGACGTGGCAGTTGACGACGCCGGGCAGCGCGTCGGCGAGATCCGTCAGCTCGTGATAGTGCGTCGCGAAGATCGTCTTCGGCCGCGCGCGCTCGTTCGACGCGAGGTGCTCGGCGACCGCCCAGGCGAGGCTCAGGCCGTCGAACGTCGCCGTGCCGCGGCCGATCTCGTCGAGGATGACGAGGCTGCGCGACGTGGCGGCGTGCAGGATCGCCGCCGTCTCCTGCATCTCGACCATGAACGTCGACTGGCCGCGCGTGATGTTGTCGGAGGCGCCGACGCGCGCGAAGATCCGATCGACGATGGCGAGCTTCGCGCTGTGCGCGCGGGCACGAACGATCCGGCCTGCGCGAGAGATCGCGAGCAGCGCGTCTGCCGCAGATAGGTCGATCTTGCCGCCCATGTTCGGCCCGGTCAGGATGACGAGCTGTCGGTCGACGCCGTTCGAGCTGGACGTCGTTCGGCACGAACGCGTCGCGGACGTGGCGCTCGACGATCGGGTGCCGCGCGTCGGTCGCCGTGAACTCGTCGCCGTCGTGCATCGTGCGGCTTGATGTAGTTGGTGAGCGGCGGCGGCATCGGCCAGGCCGGCGAGCACGTCGAGCGTGGCGACCGCGCGCGCCGTGTCGAGGATGCGCGGCGCCTCGCCAGCGAGTTGCGCCCGCAGCGCCTCGAACAGCTCGAGTTCGCGCGCGACGAATGCGCTCGTCGGCGCCGAGGACCTTGTCCTCGTAGGTCCTTGAGCGCCGGCGTGATGTAGCGCTCGCCGCCGGCAATCGTCTGCTTGCGGTGATAGTCGGCCGGCACGCTGCCGAGGTTCGACTTCGAGATCTCGATGTAGTACCCGAACACGCGGTTGTAGCGGATCTTCGAGCGACGAGATGCCCGTGCGCGCCCGTTCGGCTTCTTCCATCGCGGCGATCGCCGTGCTTGCCGCCGCGGCTGATGTCGCGCAGCCCGTCCAGCTCGGCGTCGAAGCCGTCGCGGATGACGCCGCCGTCGCGCGCGAACGGCCGGCGGCTCGTCGACGATCGCGCGCTCGATCGCGTCGCGCACGTCGGTCAGCTCGTCGATCTCGCCGCCAGGCTCGGACGAGCGGCGCCTGCAGACTCGAGCGCGCCAGCGCGGAGGCGCGGCAGAAGCGCCAGCGACTCGCCGAGCGCCACGAGATCGCGCGGGCCGGCCGTGCCGAGCGAGATCCGCGCGACCAGCCGCTCGAGATCGTGCATGCCCTTCAGCAGCTCGCGCAGCTTCGGCCGCGGTCGGTCGATCGGAACGCGAAATCCTCGACCGCGTCGAGCCGATCCTGGATGCGCGCGAGCGTGACGAGCGGCCGCAACAGCCAGTGGCGAAGCAGCCGGCCGCCCATGGCCGTGACCGTGCGGTCGATCGTCGTCGAGCAGCGAGCCGGCGCGTCCGCCGTCGGCGCCCTCGACGACGTTGAGGTGCCGGAGCGTGACGGGATCGATCAGAAGCGCATCGGCGGCGATCGCGCAGCGAGATGTCGCGCACGTGCGTCGAGGTCGCGTCTTCTGCGAGTCGCGAAGATACGCGACGATCGGCGCCGGCGGCGGCGACCGCCGCCGGCGGCTGCTCGAGACCGATAGCCGGCAAGCGACGCGTATGCAGTTGCTCGCAGAGCGCCGCGTGGGCGCGCGCCGGTTCGAACGTCCAGTCGTCGACCCGCGTCAAGCGTGGAGACGCAAGGCGGAGTCAGCGCCGCGTCGATTCGACCGGACTCGGCGGCAAGCAGCTCCTGCGGCCGCAGCACCGCCAGTTCGGCCGCACAGGCGGCCGCCGCACCCGGTCCGCTGAACTCCGCCGCCGCGAACTCGCCGGTCGAGACGTCGAGAAACGCGAGGCCCCAAGTGGCCGAGGCGCCGGCCGGCGGTGCCACTGCCGCGAGAAACGCCGGTTCGCTTCGCATCGAGGTACGACGCATCGGTGAAGGTGCCCGGCGAGACGACGCGGGTGACTTCGCGCCGGACGATGCCCTTGGCCTTGCGCGGGATCTTCGACCTGATCGCAGATCGCGACGCGATAGCCTTTGCTGACGAGACGCGCGAGGTAAGTCTCGAGCGCGTGGAAGGGCACGCCGCACATCGGAATGGCGGCGCCGCTGGCGTCCTTCGCGCGCGAGGTCAGCGTCAGCTCGAGCGCCCGCGCGGCCGTGACCGCATCCTCGTAGAACATCTCGTAGAAATCGCCCATGCGGAACAGCACGATCGCGTCGCGGTGCTGGCGCTTGACGTCGAGATACTGCCGCATCGCCGGCGTGGCGTCAGCAAGCGATGGCAGCGGCGGTGAAGGACTGGTCACGGGCGGGACAACCATCCGGCGGCTCGAGGCGCGCCGAACCGTCGGAGTATAACATTGCGTCATGCTCGTGCTGGCGCTCGAGACGGTCACGCGCGCGGGCAGCGTCGCAGTCGTGCGGCGGCGACGTCTGCGTCGCCATCACCGGCGATCCCACGCGCACGCACGGCGAACGCCTCCCGCACGACGTGACCGCGGCGCTCGACCGGCTCCAGAAGACCATCGCCGACGTCGATTTGTTCGCCGTCGTCGAGCGGCCCGGGATCGTTCACCGGCCTTCGCGTCGGCATGGCCGCCATCCAGGGCTTTGCGCTGTCGCGCGGCAGGCTCGTGGTGCCCGTGCCGACACTCGACGCGATCGCGACCGGATGGCTCGCGCAGGCGCCGCCGGCCCAAGCCACGATGGTCGTCGCTTGCGTCGACGGACAGCGCGGGGAAGTCTTCGCCGCCGGCTGGCGTGTGGACGCGGGCGGCACCTTCGCGGATGCCACCCCGACGATCACGCCGCGCGTCGTCCGGCCGGACGTGTTGGCCGTGGAGCTGCGACGGCCCGCTGGCTCGATCCCGACGATCGTGATTGGCGACGGCGCGCGCCGGTACGCCGGAGCCATCGAATCCGCCAACCTCTTGATTCGCGTCGCGGACACGCCCGTTGTCCTCGCAGAGACGGCCGCACGGGTCGCCGCCGCCGATCCCTCGCGAGCGGTGGCTCCGCATGCGCTCCGCCCAATCTACCTCCGCCGGCCTGACGCAGAACTCGCGCGCGACAGGGCGCAGGCGACGGCGGTACCGGCCGAACCAACCGCGTCCCTTACTGGCTTTACGATCGCCCGCGCCTCGTTGCCCGGTGATGTGCAGGCGGTCGAATCACTTCAGCGCCAGACGTTTTCGAATCCGTGGGCCGCCGAGGCGATCGGTTGGGAGCTCGAGCACACCGACGTCGCGCGCCTGTACGTGATGCGTGCGGCCGACGCCGCGGTCGTGGCCTACTGCGCGTGCTGGATCATCTTCGACGAACTGCACATCAACAGTCTGGCGGTCGGCGACGCGTTCCGACGACGCGGACTCGCGCGGCATCTGCTCATCGCGGTCCTCCGTGAAGCCGCGAGCGCCGGCGCGAAGTCGGCGACGCTCGAGGTGCGACGCTCGAACGAGGCCGCGCGCGCTCTCTACGAGGGCCTCGGCTTTCACGTCGACGCCGTGCGGCGCGACTACTACCAACAGCCGCGCGAGGATGCGCTCATTCTCTGGCATCGTCACTTGACGCCCGACCTCGGCCGCCGGTCATGATGTAACGCCTCGGTGTCGACTGGCACACGCGATTGTGGTAGGGTGCGCGTACCAGGGACGGTCGTGCGGATTTTGCATTGAGGGGTCCCCACCCTGAGGGACGCCCGAGGACAAGGAGGCGGAGCATGGCTGAAGCTCAGCTCCCGGTAAAAGACGACGTGAAGGCCACGCTGCTCCGGACCGACGAGGCCTTCCGGCAGTTGGTCACGGAGCATCAAGCACTCGACGATAAGATTCGCGCTCTTTCCACTTTCGCCTACCTGACCGATCAACAGCAATTCGAAGAAATCTCACTGAAGAAGCAAAAACTGGCGTTGAAAGATCGGATTGAAGCCATGATGCGCCAGCAGTTTCCAATTTCGCCGCCGACGCTATCGCATTGAGCGCACGGGCGGGAGGCTCGTGCCGTCAGTCGCGGCGTGGGCGCGTGAGCACGTACAATCGGGCGCGTGCGTATTGACCACGCCGCGTGGCCATTCGTCGCGCTGGCGACCGTCCCGTCCATCGTGCTCATGGCTGTCGGCGTGCCCGCCGTCGCGGCCATTGGGCTGGTCGTGCCGATCGCCGTCGCGTCGTTCTTCCGCGATCCTGATCGATCATCTCCCGCGGATCGACGAGCGGTGCTGGCGCCCGCCGACGGCCGCGTGATGTTCGCCGGCGCCGCCACAACCGCCGACGCGCCGGCAGGCGCCTGGTTGCAGGTCACGATCTTTCTGTCGGTCCTCGACGTGCACATCAACCGAACCCCGGTCGGCGGAAGAGTGACCCGCGTCGAGTACGTCCCGGGTACGTTTCGCCCCGCCTACCGTCACGACGCCGCGAAAAACGAACACTCCGAGATCTGGATCGACCACGAGGGCACCACCGTCGTCACCCGG
This sequence comes from uncultured Acidobacteriota bacterium, assembly GCA_963704575.1. GTDB lineage: Bacteria > Acidobacteriota > Vicinamibacteria > Vicinamibacterales > SCN-69-37 > DATEGZ01. The sequence continues at coordinate 1,370,795 of OY969918.1, forward strand.
CAGGTCGTGGGCGTGCTGGCCCGGCGGGTCGTCTGCCGAGTCAAGGCCGGGGACGAATTGCCCGCGGGCGCACGAATCGGCCTCATGAAGTTCGGATCGCGGATGGACGTCTTCCTGCCCGAATCGGCGTCAATCGCCGTCACCGCGGGCGACACCGTCCGCGGAGGCGAAACCGTCATCGCCCGGCTGATGAGATGATTGGCTGATGGTCGAGCCTCTCGACACCCGGCGGCCCCCCCATGAGCCCCGCAAGCGACGCGGCGTGTTTCTGCTGCCGAGCCTGTGCACGGTCGGGAACATGTTCTGCGGGTACGCGTGCATCGTTTACGCGATGCGCGGCGATCTGGTCACGGCGGCGCCGTTCATCGGCATCGCGATCATCCTCGACATGCTCGACGGCCGCCTGGCGCGCATGACCGGCACGACGAGCGCGTTTGGCGTCGAGTTCGATTCGCTCGCCGACGTGATTTCGTTTGGCGTCGCGCCGGCGGTGCTGGCTTATGCGTGGGGCCTGTCCGAACTGGGCCGCGTCGGGTGGGCATCCGGTTTCATCTACGTCAGCGCCGCGGCGATGCGTCTCGCGCGTTTCAACACGCAGACGGCGCATCAGGTCGACAAGCGCTATTTCATCGGCATGCCGACGCCGGCGGCCGCAGGCGTCGTCGCCGCAACGATCTACGCCTGGCCGTATCCAGTGACCGGCTATCCCGGCGCAGCGACCGTCATGGTCGTGCTCGTACCGGCGGCGCTGATGGTCAGCGGCATCCGGTTCCGCAGCTTCAAGACGATCAATCTCGGCTGGGGACCGTCGTACCTGCCGCTTCTCGGATTCGCCCTCTTCATCGCGTTCATCACGACGGAACCGCGGCTCACGCTGCCCGTGCTCGCCTACGCCTACCTGCTCTCCGCGTTCGTCGAACTGGTCTTTACGCGCGGCCGGGCGCATCGCGAGGACCCGCCACCGGCAGCGTCAGCGTAATCGTCGTGCCGCGGCCGAACTCGCTCGCGAGCGTCATCGTGCCGCCGCAGAGCTCGACATTTCGCCGCGCGTTCGCCAGTCCGAGGCCGGATCCCGCCGTCTTCGTCGAGAAATAGGGCTCGAAGGCGCGCGCGATCGCCTCCTTGTCCATGCCGACGCCTGTGTCGGCGAGCGTCATCTCGACCATCGCCCCGGCATCGACCGCCGCGACCGTCAGGCGCCCGCCACCCGGCATGGCCTGCAGCGCGTTTTCGACGACGTTGGTGAGGGCGCGCGCGATGAGCGTGCGATCGATCCAGAGCGACGGCAGGTCCGGCTGAATTTCGACGTCGATCTGATGTGACGGCCCAAGCCCGGTACGATACGAACCAACGACTTCCTCGACCAGGTCGGCCAGCTGCACGACTGCGGGCCGCGCCGTGGGCTCCGCGGCGAACGTGGAGAACTCGCCGGCGATTTGGCGGAGCAGGCGGACTTGCCGAAGGATTGTCGTCAGACACTGATCGAAGACGGCGCCGAGCGGACGATGGCGATCTTCGTGGACGCGCTGCAGATGCTCGGCCGACAGTTGAATCGGCGTGAGCGGGTTCTTGATCTCGTGCGCCACCTGACGCGCCATCTCGGCCCAGGCCTTGAGCTGATTGGTGCGCGCGAGCTCGGCGCGCTGGGACGCGAGCGTGGCGGTCATCGTGTTGAAGTCATCGACGAGCCGGCGAAGCTCGTCGGCCGTGTCCGCCACCACGCGCACGTCGAGGCGGCCGGCGGCAATCTGCCGGGCCGCGCGTGTGAGGCGCGCGACCGGATCGGAAATACGGCCGGCCACCGACGCACCCAGCCCCGCCGCAAACAGTACGACCACGACCGCGCCCACCATGACGCCGCGGTACAGCTGATCGATCTCGCGTTCGATCTCGCGCTGGCGGAGAGCGAGCGGGACGCTGAGCACGGCATCGCGCCCGCGCGCGGGCACGGGTGCCGCCGCGACGAGATATTCGAATTCCCCGAGCCGATCGGGCACGACAAACGTCGGCGCGCGATTGAGCGCGACGGCGCGATACGCCTCGGCCGGCGTCCGAACAGGCAGCAGACCCGAGTCGAACAGATCGCGCTGGCTGGTCGCGACGAGACGCGGGCCGTCGTACAAATTGACGTCCTGGCCGATCACCTGACCGATCCACACCATCGCATCGTCGGTGGGCGTCGACGGCGCCTGATCGGGCCGCTGTCCGGCGACCGCGAGTTCTTCGAACACGCGGCGCGCGACGGTCACGACGCTCGCGGCCTCCGACTGAACGTCGGCGCGGAACTTTCCGGTCATGTAGGCGCCGAAAGCGAGCGACAGCATGAGCACCGGCCCGACAGCCGCGAGCACGAAAAACAGAAACAGCTTGCGGTAGAAGCTCGTGCGGATCTCCTGAACGAGCAGTCGAAGCGGCACGTCGGTGCGCTGGCGGAATGGCGCGTAGATGGTCGTGCCCAGGAGGAAGACGACGAACAGTCCCGCCGAGAGGGCGGCGCCCTGCGACAGACGGGTGGCGTGTTCGAACACCGTCGACACCGGGTAGCCGAGCGCGTAGACGTGCCCGCGATCGCTGCCGAAGTGCACGTGATAGGTCTGATCGCCGTCCGGCACCGTCTCCCAGAACGCGTCGCGCGAGGCGGTCAATCGATCCGCAAGTTCGCGGCTGATCGGCCACGCCACGCGGCCCGACGCAAATACCGGATGCAGGCTCCAGCCGTAGACGACCACCTGGAGATCGGCGACGCGCGATCCGGTGGTGGCGGCGTCCGGCAGACCGAGCACGTCCGAGTACGGATTGGCCGACGACACGAAGGGCAGCGACCGGTAATCGGGTGCGATGTGAATGACGATGGCGCCGAGGATCCGCCCGTCGGTGTCGCAGAGGGCGCGCTCGGCGTGCAGGAGGCTGCGATCCTCCGCACCGAAACGCTTCACCTCGCCAAACACATCCCAGGAGCAATCGACGCCGGTCCAGGTCTGCGTATTGGCGCCATAGCCGTACTCCGGAAGATTCTGCGCAAACCGGCTGCGGAGCGATCGATCCGGTCCGTAGAGCTCGATGTCCGACGTGATCCGGATGCGCGACAGGCTCGTCTGGCTCCAGACGCGGAACGCCTCGTGCGACGACACGATCGCGGGCGGCGGCGCGGATACGAGCGCCGCCAGTTCGGGAATGTGATCGACTTCGATCTGCGCCTGTGCGAGTTCAGCGCGTAGTTCCTGCGGATAGTTCGCTGTCGCCGGCGCGTACTCCCGCTCGATCAGCTGGCGCGTCGTCGAATCCGCGTAGAAGGTCGCCATCGGATAGATCGCGACCGTCGGCAGGAAGAGCGCGGCGAACGTCAGCACCAGGCGCATTGCCTGGGTCGTGTGCCGGTAGAAGTGGCGCAGTGACAACGACGCCAGCGCGAAGAAGACGATGACGGAGCCGGTCACGAGCGTGCCTTGCCACGCTTGCGGCGCTGAACGGGAGCGCCAGACCAGATACGCAGCAATCGGCACGAGCCACAGCGCCGCCGCGGCAATCGCGGACGGCAGATGCCTCCACGTAAGCCGCCACCGATTGCAGGCCAGGGCGAGGATCGCCGCCGCGGACCAGAACAGCGACAACTGCAGCAGGATCAGCCCCGCGAGCGACACGAGGCTGATCGGCGCGAACGGAAACAACGGAAACTGCCAGCGATCGAGCGACTGCGCGCTGATCCGTCGTCCGAATTCCGTCGCCATGCCGACGAGCGCGCCCGCCAGCACCACGCCTGCCACCAGTTGCTCGGCGATGAATCTGACCGGCGCGGCCTCAATGTCCTGTCTGGGTTGACGCCGCCACCACCAGGATCCGGGAAACAGGCTCATCAGCGCGAGCGCCGCGAGTGACGGCACGCAGTCGACCACGGGGTCGGGGGCGTCGACGAGGAGCGCCAGCTCGTAGAGCACGCCGGCCGCAACGACGACAATGACGGCGGCGGCGACCGACCAGCCGAGAAAGGCCAGCCACGTGCCCCTGCGCGATCGGCGTTCGAGCAGCCATCCGGTTGAGAGCAGCGCCGCACAGACGAACGGCAGCACGGCGATCGCCACGACCCGGCGACGGAACAGATCGCGATCGGCGGAAAGCGCGTCGACCGAGAAGTGCCCTTCGAGAAGAGGCGCGCCGCCCGGCCCTTCAATCGTGAAGAACTGGGGCCGCGCGGCGTCCGCTCCCGCGGCGGCCAGGGTCGCGGGCGTGACCGAGACCGGGCCGAACGACGTCTCGAGTTCCCAGAGGGGAGCGGCGGAGGCCGCGTGCACCACGGGCGCGATGATCGTCTCGGCCGCGGCCATGCCGATGCGCTTGCCGTCGAGTTCGAGGGGCTCGACCGCGACGAGCCGGACCCCGCCGAATCCCTGCGGCGCGAAAAGTGCGCGCGGACCAGCGAGCCGCTCGGCCGGAAGATCCTCCGCCGAGCCACCGCTCCACGCGAGCACGCGGTACGTGCCCGGCGGTCCCGCCGCGACATAGGCCGTAGCGGAAATCCGTCCGGTGCCGTTGTCCGAGGCCGAGATCGATCAGACGAGCGAAGAGGGGCGTCAACTGCTCGCGCTCGGTGCTGGCGGCACCGATGAGGGCGCTCTCGCGCGCAACGCGAACAGCGAGCGTCTGCACTTCGAGGCTGCGTGCTGCGACGGTGGCGCGCACCTCGCGCTGCAGACGCAGCACCGCCGACGCCTCGGACCCGCCGAAGCGCACGTATTCCGAGACGAGACCGATCGCGGCAAGAATCAGCGCGACGGTAAACGCCGTGACAAAGAGTCGCCGTGGAGAACTGCGCACCGGGAGCCGCGTTATCGCATCAGGCGGGGCATCGGGCTGAGGATACCAGAGAAAGCCCGATGCTATACTCGCCGGCTGGGACCATCGTCACGGCCCAGGATCGCATGGCGCCCACGCTGCCGTTACGAGCCGCTCTCAGACACGGCGCGTTGCTCGTCGCCGCGAACTGGCCCGTTGTCCTCATCGAGTTCGTCCTCGAGTCGCTCTACAAATTCGTGCTGGTCGTGCCCATCATCGGCGGCGCCTTCATGGTCGCCGTGCTGCTTGGTGACGACCTCGGGATGATTTTCGGCGAGGGCGTTCGCACGGCCGCGGACCTCATCGTGAGCGCGCTCTGGGGCGCGCCGTCGGCGCTGTACACGTTTTTCGGCGCGGTGGGCCTGGTCGCGATCGGCGGCGGCATCCTGATGTACATCGTCAAGTCCGGCACGCTTGCCGTGCTCGTCGCGAGCGAGCAGGTTGCCGGCGAGGTCCATGAGAGCGCCATCCACATCGACGTCCTTCGCCGCGCCTACTCCTACGACCTTGGCACCGTGCTCGACGCGTCTCGGCGTTTTGCCCGGCGGTCGGCGCTCCTCGCGCTGGCCTTGAGCGCGGTCTACGTAATCGTCGGCGGCGGCTACATCTTCGCGCTCAGCGTCGCCCTGCGGCTCGCCGCGGAGACGACCTGGGCGTCGGCATGGCCCTTGCTGGTCCTGCTCTCGACAAGCACGAGCGTCATCGCCGTCACCGCTGCGAACCTCGCTTTCGATCTCCTTCGCGTCATCGTCGTCACCGACGACTGCCGCGTCCGCACGGCGATCGGACGCCTGCGCGCGTTTCTGGTCGCCGACGCCCGGCAGGTCCTCGGGATCTTCGGCGTGATCGGCCTCGTGGTCAGCGCCGCGATGGTCGTGTCGGTCGTCACCACCGCCGGACTGACGTTCGTCGCCTGGGTGCCGTTCGTCTCCCTCATTGCCTTGCCGCTGCAGCTGGCCGCCTGGATCGTCCGCGGCGTGGTCTTTCAATATGTCGGGCTGACGTCGTTGTCGGCCTACCAGACGCAATATCGCCGGTTCAGCCAGCCCGGCATCCGTCCCGTCACGCCGCCTTTGTGGATGAAGAGCGCATGATCAACTACGACACATTTTTCTCGCGCGTCGGATCGACGCTGCGCGAGTCGCCGATCCGCCAGATGGGTGCGCTGCTCGCCCAGTCGCACGACATGATTTCGTTTGCGCCGGGCTATCCGGCTGAAGATTCGTTCGCCTGGGAGGCGTTCGCCGAAATCGCGCGCGAGCTGCTCGGCGGCGAGGACGGCTCGGTGCTGCAGTACGGCGCGACCTGCGGCTACCGGCCCCTGCGGGAAGCGATCGTCGGCCTAATGGCAGAACGCCACATCGCGACCACGTCAGCGCGCGTCATCGTGACCACTGGATCGCAGCAGGGCCTCGATTTGCTCGCTCGCGTCCTCTTCGATCCTGGTGACATCGTCATCGTCGAGCTGCCATCGTACTCGGGAGCGATTTCAACGTTCCGGAGTGTCGGCGCGGAACTGGTCGGGGTGCGGCAGGACGCCGACGGCCTCGATCTCGACGAGTTGGACCGTACGATCGCAAGGCTGCGCGCCGACGGGCGGCGTGTCAAAGCTCTCTACGTGGTGCCGAACTTCCAGAATCCGACCGGCCTGCTGATGAGCCTCGCCAAGCGGCGGCACCTCCTCGAATGGGCGAACCGGCACGACCTGCTCATCGTGGAAGACGATCCGTACCGCGACTTGTATTTTCCTGACGTCGCGACGGCAGAGGACACACGACCGATTGCCGCGGACGACACGTCGGGGCGCGTGATCTACCTGAGCAGCTTCTCCAAAACGCTCGCGCCCGGATTTCGCGTTGCGTGGCTGCACACGGCCGAGCCCGTCGCGGCAAAAATCGAACTCGCGAAGCAAAATGAAGATCTTTTCACCGGCGGCCTGGCGCAGCGCGTCGTGTACGAGGCGTGCCGGCGCGGGGTACTCGCGGCGAATCTTCCGAAACTCCGGAGCCACTATCAGCACAAACGGGATGTGATGGTTGCGTCGATCCGGCGCCATCTGGACGGCGCGGTGACCTGGATGGAACCGCGCGGCGGCTTCTTCCTCTGGGCCAGACTGACGGGCACTCTTCGTACGGACGCGCTGCTCGAGTGCGCGCGCGAGCGCGGCGTCATTTTCGTGGCAGGTTCAGGATTTTTCGTCGACGGCACGGGCGATCAGCACCTGCGCCTCTCGTTCTCGGCCCCGCCGCCGGATCGGATCGAGCAGGGCGTCGCGCGGCTCGCGGCCGCAGTGAGCGACGTTCTAGCGGCCGGCCGCATGGTCACTGCGCCCGGGACCCGCTGACCGACCCGCCGGCGCGGCGGTGGACCGATCGAGGGCGGTGAGCGTGCGCTCATCCTCGAGCGTCGCGGTCACGAGAAACACCCGACTCCCGTCCGGGTTCGTCACAGTGGCTTCGAGCCGGTGAAAAAATCCTGGCGGCGCATCTGGCGGAATCGGAAACGCCGTGACGCCAGACGGCTTGCCGATCTTTGGCGTCGACAATCCCAATTCCCCGGACGACAACGGCGAAATGACGACGTCCTTGCCGAGGGCGAGGCCCGGCATGGGCCGCGCGGTGAAGGGTTGCGCCCACCGAAGCGAGCCGATGTTGGCATCGAGCGCGCGTACCGTGTTGTCGAGCAGTCCGATGTACACGTGCTTCTCGTCGGCAACCGGCGTGCCGACAATCCCGGCCCGAGCCCGATAGGCCCACTCCTCAAAGCGTGGCGCGTCCTGCTTGTAGCAGTGCAGGGCCCCGTCGCTTCCGCCGAAATACACGCGCCCGTTCGCGGCAAGCAGGGGACCGGGTACCACCGAGAGCGGCAGAGTCCAGGCGACGGCGGACTTCGTGATGTCGACGCCGACGAGCGTGTGGTCCGAGAGCGTCAGGAACAGGTGATCGCCATCGATCGCCGGCGCATTGGTCGGCCCGCTCGCGAGCGCGATGTCCCACAACTGGGTACCGTCAGCCGCGCGGAATGCGGTCAAGTGCGCTTCACCCGCGACCAGTAGCCAGCCGGCGCGCCAGACGAGGCCGGCGGACGCCGCCGGGACGTCATGCTGCCATCGAACCGCGCCCGAGGTCTCGTCAAGAGCGACCACCTGGCGATCATTCGCGACGAACACGAGGTGATCGCCCAAAACAGGTGTGACGCTCGACGGTCGATCGGCATGCCACAACTCGTGGCCGTCATCGACCGCGCGTGCCACAAGTGCGGGCGAGCCGCCGCTCTGCACGAGCAACGTCGCGGACGCGACGAGCGCGACTGGACCGGCCGTGCCGAGCGATTGACGCCACGCGAACGCGAACGTGGGCCCGGCCGGCGCGGCAGGTGCGGCCGGCGGGGCTTGCCCGCGCGCGGGTGGCACCGCCGGTGTCTGCGCGGGCGCACCGGTTGTGGTCGTTTGACCTGCGGGTGGGGGAACAACTTGCCCGCTCGTTGCCGTCTGTTGCGGTGCCGCGGGTAGCGCAAGACCGAGACACGCGATCACACCCCAACATCTAGTGGCTGCGCCGAGCGACACACGCTTATAATAGCGACATTCTGTGCAGGCTTCGGCCTCCACTTTGCTTCTGTTCGCTCGCATCCGACCGCCAGTGACACATCAAACAATCGTTGTCCTCGATTTCGGCTCGCAGTACACCCAATTGATTGCGCGTCGATTGCGCGAGCTCGCGGTGTATTCGGAAGTGCTGCCGTTCAACACGCCGGCCGAAGAGATCGCGCGTCGCCAGCCCGCCGGGATCATCCTGTCGGGCGGACCGTCGAGCGTCCTCGAACCCGGTGCGCCGCGCACCGACCCGGCGCTGTTCTCGCTCGGCACACCGGCTCTCGGCATCTGCTACGGCATGCAGTTGATGACGGACACGCTCGGCGGACAGGTGGCTCCGGCGAGGAGCCGTGAGTACGGACACGCGCAAGTCACGCTCAAGACCGACGCGCGTCTGTTCAAGGGTGTGCCGGCGTCACTCAAGGTGTGGGCCAGTCACGGCGACTTCGTGGCGGGCGCGCCGGCAGGCTTCTCGGTCGTCGCCACGTCGCCGGACGCGCCGGTCGCCGGCATCGAAGACGCCAGTCGCCAGCTCTACGGCATCCTGTTCCATCCCGAGGTCGTGCACACCGAGCACGGCGTCGACATCCTGCGCAACTTCGCGTACGGCATCTGTGGCTGCCGCGGCGACTGGACGATGGCGTCGTTCGTCGAAGAGAGCGTGGCGCGGATTCGCGCGCGCGTGGGCGACGGCCGCGTGGTGTGCGGGCTGTCGGGCGGCGTGGACTCGACGGTGGCGGCGCTCCTGATTCACCGGGCGATTGGCGACCGGCTCACGTGCATCTTCGTGGACAACGGCCTGCTGCGCCTCGACGAAGCCGCGCAGGTCCGGACCCGCTTCGCAGCGACTCAACCTCAAGCTCGAATTCGTGGATGCGACTGATCTATTTCTCGATCGGCTCGTCGACGTCACCGACCCGGAGAAAAAGCGAAAGATCATCGGCGGCGACCTTCATCGACGTGTTCGAACGGCGCGCGCGCGAGCTCGGCGGCTTCGAGTTCCTCGCGCAGGGCACGCTCTACCCGGACGTGATCGAAAGCGTGTCGGTCGTCGGGCCGTCGGCCGCGATCAAGAGCCACCACAACGTCGGCGGCCTGCCCGAGCGCATGAATTTCAAGCTGGTCGAGCCGCTGCGCGAGCTGTTCAAGGACGAAGTCCGCGCCGTCGGGCAGACGCTCGGCCTCGAGGACGAGTTCATCTGGCGGCAGCCATTTCCCGGCCCGGGCCTCGCCGTGCGCATTGTCGGCGCGATTACGCGTGAACGGCTGGATCTGCTGCGTCGTGCGGACGCGATCGTTGTCGACGAGGTCAAGAAGGCGGGATGGTACCGGCGCCTCTGGCAGTCGTTTGCGGTGTTGCTGCCGGTCCAGAGCGTCGGGGTGATGGGCGACGGGCGCACCTACGAATACACCGTGGCGATCCGCGCCGTCGAAAGCAAGGACGGCATGACCGCGGACTGGGCGCGATTGCCGCACGAACTGCTGGCGGCAATTTCGTCGCGCATGGTCAACTCGGTGCGCGGGATCAACCGCGTCGTGTTCGACATCAGCTCGAAGCCGCCGGCGACGATAGAATGGGAGTGAAGGGCGAAGGTCAGGTTAGAGGTCAACGTCAGAGGGCAAACGGGCAGAAGATCAGATACCGCTCATGAATGAGTTCGTCCACCTTCACCTTCACACTGAGTTCTCGTTGCTCGATGGGGCTTGTCGCATCGGCGAGCTCCTCGACAAGGCGGCGGAGCTGAAGATGCCCGCCGTTGCGGTCACCGAGCACGGCAACATGTTTTCCGCGGTCACCTTTCACGACGAAGCACGCAAGCGCGGCGTCAAGCCGATCCTCGGGTGCGAAGTCTACGTGGCTCCGGGCGACCGGACGGATCGCACGGGGCACGCCGGGCGAGACGGCGAACCATCTCGTGCTGCTCTCGGAGACCAGCGAGGGCTTCCATAACCTGATCAAGCTCGTGTCGTCGGGCTACACCGAAGGTTTCTACTACAAACCGCGGATCGACAAGGCGCTGCTCGCCGCTGCACGCGAAGGGGCTCATCGGGCTCAGCAGCTGTCTCAAGGGCGAAGTCGCGACCGGCCTGCGCAACGACCAGGCCCGAAGGCGCGCGACGCGGCGGCGATGTACCGCGACATCCTTGGGCCCGGCAACTTCTTCCTGGAAATGCAGGACCAGGGCATCGAAGACCAGCGCGTGGTCAACACGGGTCTGCTGCCGATCGCGCGCGATCTCGACCTGCCGCTCGTCTGTCACGAACGACGTCCACTACCTGCGGCAGACGGATCGCCATCCTCACGACGTGCTGCTGTGCATCGGCACCGGCAAGAGCGTCAGCGACGAAAAGCGGCTGCGCTACCACGGCGACCAGTTCTTCCTGAAAACGGCCGCGGAAATGCGCGCTGGTGTTCGGCGCCTATCCCGAGGCGATGAAGAACACGATCGCGATTGCCGAGCGGTGCAACGTGACGCTGCCCAAGGGCGAGTCGCACCTGCCGAACTTCGACGTGCCGCCGGGATACACGATCGACACCTACTTCGAATCGGTCGTCCGCGAGGGCTTCGCCGAGCCGCCGCGCCAAGCTCGAAGCAGCTGGCGGCACGCGGCGATCTGCGCCGGCCCATCACCGAGTACGAAACGCGGCTCGCGTACGAGATCGACCTCATCAAGCGGATGAAATACCCCGGGTACTTCCTGATCGTGTGGGACTTCATCCGCTACGCTCGCGACAAGGGAATTCCCGTCGGCCCGGGCCGCGGCTCGTCGGCGGGCAGTCTCGTCGCGTACTCCCTGAAAATCACGGACGTCGATCCGCTGCATTTCGATCTGTACTTCGAGCGCTTCCTGAACCCCGAGCGCGTGACGCTGCCCGATATCGACGTCGACTTCTGCGAGCGCCGGCGCGGCGAGGTGATTACGTACGTCACCGAGAAATACGGCCGGGAGAACGTCGCGCAGATCATCACGTTCGGCACGATGAAGGCCAAGCGCGGTCGTCCGCGACGTCGGCCGCGTCATGGAGATGCCGATCTCCGAGGTCGATCGCGTCGCCAAGCTGATTCCCAACCAGCTCGACATGACGCTCGACGTGGCGCTCCGGGACGCACCGCGCTTGCCGATCTCGACAAGCGCGATCCCCGCGTGCACGAGCTGCTCGATGTGGCCAAGCGCCTCGAAGGCATGACGCGTCATGCCTCCGTCCACGCCGCCGGCGTCGTGATCGCGCCGCGGCCGCTGACCGAATTCGTGCCGCTCTACCGCAGTCAGAAGGACGACGGGGAAATCACCACGCAGTGGGCGATGAAGGAGATCGATCGCATCGGTCTCCTGAAGATGGACTTCCTCGGCCTCAGCACGCTCACGCTGCTCGACGACGCCGTCAAGCACATCGAGGAGACGACAGGCGAGGTCCTCGACCTCGCCGGCGCTGCCGCTCGAACGACGCGCAAGCACGTATCAGATGTTCCAGAACGGCCAGACTTACGGGGTGTTCCAGTTCGAAAGCTCGGGCATGCGCGAGGTCCTGCGCAAGGCGAAGCCGCAGTGCCTCGAGGATCTCGATCGCGCTCAACGCGCTGTATCGGCCCGGTCCGCTCCGAGGCGGCGTCGTCGACGACTACATCGCGCGCAAGCACGGGCGCGTCGAGGTCAAGTACGAGCTGCCGCAGATGGAGCCGCTCGTCAAAGAGACGTACGGCGTCATCGCGTACCAGGAGCAGGTCATGCGCCTGGCAAGCGAGCTCGCCGGGTTCACGATGGGGCAGGCCGACGCGCTGCGGCGCGCGATGGGCAAGAAGGACGCGGCCAAGATGCAGGCGCAGCGCGAGCGCTTCATCACCGGGCTGCAAGCGAGCGCGGCATTGCGGAGAAGAAGGCCACGAAGATCTTCGAGTACATGGAGTACTTCGCCGGCTACGGTTTCCCGAAGGCCCACTCCACGACCTACGCGCTCCTCGCGTACCAGACCGCGTATCTCAAAGCGAACTATCCGCGGCACTTCATGGCCGCGCTGCTGACCATCGAGTCGCAGAACTCCGACAAGGTCGCGCTGTACCTCGCCGAGTGCCGCGAGCTCGGCGTGCCGATGCTGCCGCCAGACATCAACAGCAGCCGGTGGCAGTTCATCGTCGAACCCGGCGGCGTCAGGTTCGGCCTGGGCGCCGTGAAGGGCGCGGGCGACGGCGCGATCCGAATCGCTGATTCGAGACACGCACCGCGCTGGCGGGCGGATCACGTCGCTCTTCGAGTTGGCGGAGCGCGCGGACCTGCGGCTCGTGAACAAGAAAGTGCTCGAGTGCCTGATCAAGGCCGGCGCGTTCGATTCGCTCGCGCCAAAGGGCACCGACGACTATCTGGCCTGGCGCCCGAGGCTCGTCGCCGGCCTCGATCGCGTGCTCGATCACGGCGCGCGGCATCAGCGCGATCGCGATCAGGGCCAGTCCGGTCTCTTCGGCGGCGACCGAAAGCGATCAAACCGACGAGATCGCGCTCCCGGAAACGCGCGCCATGGTCGGAGACCGAGGCGCTGAACGCCGAAAAAGAGGCCCTCGGTCTTTACATCACCGGACACCCGCTCCAGCGGTACGCGTCAGTGCTCGCCGCTGCCGGCGCCAAACGTCTGGCTGAGCTTCCCGAAAGCCGATCCCGACGTCGCGATCGGAGGCGTCGTCACCGGGATCTCGGCAACTCAAGACGCGACGCGGCGACCGAATGGCCGTGTTCATGCTCGAAGAAGAAGCCGACAAGGTCGAAGCCGTCGTCTTCCCGGAGGCCTTCGCCAAGTTCGGCGGCCTGATTGTCGACGACGCCATGCTGCTCGTGCGCGGCAAATACGAGCGCGACGACGAAACCAGCCGCCTCGTGGTCGCCGAGATGACGATGCTCGACGTCATGCGCGATCGGGCCGTGCGCGAGGTCGAAATCCGCCTGAGGGGCGCCGGCCTGGGCCGCGACGCCATGCGCGCCCTGGTCGGCGTGCTCGAGCGGTATCCGGGCGACCGCCGGGTCTCGGTCATCGTCGAAGTGAACGGCGGCCAGAACCTGCGCGTGCGCGCGGGGACGGCTCGGCGGATCAAACCGAGCGACCACTTCGTCCGCGATGTCGAAGCGGTATGTGGCGCGGGATCGGTCGTGCTCAAATAGGACATCATGCCGGCTGACACCCTGGACTTCGAGGAACCGGTTTCGGTTCTCCTGAAAGAAATCGAGGCCATGCGCCTCATGCCGCAAACGCCCGAGCGCCGCGCATCGATCGCGCGCCTCGAGTCGCGTGCGACGGAGCTGCGCGCCGAGATCTATCAGCACCTCACGCCATGGCAGGTCGTGCAGGTCGCCCGGCATCCCAACCGGCCGACGATGATGGACTACGTCGAGCGGCTGATCACGCAGTTCACGGAGCTTGCCGGCGACCGGCGGTTTGCCGACGACAAGGCGATCGTCACCGGGCTCGGCTATTTTCACGACCTTTCGGTCATCGTCGTCGGCCATCAGAAGGGCAGCGACACGAAGCAGAAGATCTACCGGAACTTCGGCTACGCGAAGCCCGAAGGCTATCGAAAAGCCCTGCGCGTGATGGAGATGGCCGAGCAAGTTCAAGCGGCCCATCCTGGTCTTCATCGATACGCCCGCGGCGTACCCGGGGATCGAATCCGAAGAGCGCGGGGTCGCGGAAGCGATCGCGCTCAACCTGCGCGAGATGACGCAGATCAACGTGCCGATCGTGGTCGTGGTCTGTGGCGAAGGCGGCAGCGGCGGCGCGCTCGGCATCGCGATCGGCGATCGGGTGTTGATGCAGGAATTCAGCATTTACAGCGTGATTCCTCCGGAAGGGTGCGCGGCAATTCTGTGGCGCGACGCGGCGCGGAAGGTCGAGGCCGCCGAGCGCGCTCAAGATCACGGCGTCCGACCTCATCGGCCTGGGCCTCGTCGACGAGATGGTCAAGGAGCCTCCCGGCGGCGCGCACACCTCGCACGAAGAGGCGGCGGCGCTGCTCGACGCCGCGCTGTGGCGGCATCTCTCCGAGTTGATGGCCGTGCCGGCCTCCGCGCGCCTGGACGCGCGCTACCAGAAGTTCCGCGTGATGGGCCGTCTCGATCAGGCCTTCGCTGATGACGGCCGCTCGGTCGCTTCCGTTTCCTCCCCCGGATACCGAGCAGAGCGCCTGATGCTGCGACGCGTGTGGGAGGACGTGCCGGTCGATGAAGCCACTGTTCAGCTGACTGCCTCGACCCTTGGCGTGCACCCGGTCATGGCGCGTCTGCTGTGCCAGCGCGGCCTGACCGATCTCGGGGCCGCGCAGACGGTTCCTCGACCCGGCGCTCGATCAACTTCACGATCCGTTTCTGCTCACCGGCATGCGCGAGGCCGTGGATCGCATCCTTGGCGGCATCGCGCGAAGTGAGCGCATCGCCATTCACGGCGACTACGACGTCGACGGCATCACCTCGACCGTCATCCTGCGCCGCGTCATCGAGCTGCTCGGCGGCGACGTCGTGCACTTCGTGCCCGATCGGATCCGCGACGGGTATGGCCTTCAACCCGCGACGATCGACCGACTGCACGCGACCGGCGCACGACTCATGATCTCGGTCGATTGCGGGATTCGCGCGGCGGAGGCCGCCGAGCGCGCGAAGACCCTCGGCGTCGATCTGATCATCACGGACCATCACGAACCTGACGTCGACCTTGCCGCCGGCCTTCGCGGTGATCAACCCGAAGCGAGCGCGACTGTGCCTATCCCGATAAGTTCCTCGCCGGCGTCGGCGTCGCCCTGAAGCTCGTACAGGCCTTGCTCGTGACGAGCGGCCGCGGCCTGGAACTGCTGCCGCACTTCGTCAAGGTCGCCGCGATCGGCACGCTGGCCGACGTCGTGCCGCTCATTGGCGAAAACCGTGTGATCGCGCGCTACGGCCTCGCCAGCCTCTCGCGCGGGCCGAACGCCGCCGGCATTGAAGCGTTGCTCGAGGCGAGCGGACTGCTCGGCAAGACCCTCGACAGTTTCCATGTGAGCTTCGTCCTCGCGCCCCGGCTCAATGCGGCCGGCCGGATGAGTTCGCCGGACCTCGCGGTGGACTTGCTGTTGTTGCGCGGGCGCGACGCCGAGACCCGCGGGCGGGCTCGCGACCTGGCGCGCCAGCTGTCCGAGGAGAACAGCAAACGGCAGGAGCAGGAGGCCGAGATTGTCGCGGACGCGCGCCGGACGATCGATCACGATCCCGAGATCGGCGCGCAGAACCTGCTGATCGTCGCCGGCCACGGCTGGCATCGCGGAGTGATCGGTATCGTCGCCTCGAAACTGACCGAGGCGTACGGCAAGCCGGCCATCGTGCTCTCGATCGAGGACGGCGTCGCCCACGGGTCGGGGCGCAGCATTGCCGCGTTCGACCTGCTGGGCGCGCTCGAGACGTGCGCGGACGTGTTCATCAAGTTCGGCGGCCACCGGCAGGCGGCGGGCATGACACTCGACGCCGATCGGCTGGGCGAGCTGCGACGACGACTGTGTGCCGTGGCGAACGCGACGCTCTCGCCGTCCGATCTGGTCCCGCGACTGCGGATCGACTCGCCGCTCAGTCTGCGCGACATTTCTGGTGAGGTCAGTGAAGGTCTTTCCCGACTCGGTCCGTTCGGCGCGGCGAATCCCAAACCCGTCTTTCGCGCGTCACCGGTCGATCTGATGGACGCGCCGCGCCGGCTCAAAGAACGGCACCTGTCGTTGATGTTCAAGCAGGACGGGCGGGCATTTCGCGCAGTCGCCTGGCGCGCGATCGATCGCGAGGCGTACCTCACCAATCACCGTTTCGGTCTCGAGCTGGCGTATTCGCTCGAGCAGGGCGACTTTCGCGGCGAGAAGGTGACCGAACTCACGGTGGCCGACGTGCGGGTCCCGGAGGCGAGCGCGCTGTGACCTGGCAGCGCGTAGCGCGCGTCGTGGTCGCGCTCATCGGCGTGGGCTGCGCCGTGGCGCTCGTGATGTCCACGCGCCAGCGCCCGACGCCGGTCGTCGCGCCGCCTCAGGTCGCCATCGATCCCAAGGCAACGGTCCAGGGAGGCGCGGGCCGGACCGTCCGGCATCGCGGCGACAAGGAACTCGGGGTTATCGAATACCAGAGCAGCAAGACGTACGACGACGGCCGGATGGTCTTCGAGAAGCCCCATATCGTCTCGTCTGACGAGCGTGGGTTCGAAGCGACGGCAGATCTCTCGGAAACGAAAGGAAAGTCGGTTCATGCCGATAATCCCGGGGAGATGGAATTCACGGGCCACGTCCACGTGAAAACGAAGGACGGCCTCGAGCTGCACTCCGACTCGGCGGTCTACGACGACACCACGGGCGGCATCCGTGTGCCCGGCCCGGTAACGTTCTCGCGCGCGCGCATGACGGGGCAAGGGGT
Source organism: uncultured Acidobacteriota bacterium (assembly GCA_963704575.1). Lineage (GTDB taxonomy): Bacteria > Acidobacteriota > Vicinamibacteria > Vicinamibacterales > SCN-69-37 > DATEGZ01. The sequence continues at coordinate 1,387,617 of OY969918.1, forward strand.
GGGGGCGATTTATGATCGCACCGTCGACGTGCTCACCGTTCTCGATCAAGCCCATGTCAACGTGACGCCCGATCCCGACGGCAAGGGCGCCATGACCGCCGTCTCGAAGACGATGACGATGGATCGCGTGCACAAGGTCGCGAAGCTCGAGCAGGGCGCGGTGATCACACACGACACCGAGAAGCTCACTGGGGACACGGCGACGCTCGATTGGACGGAAGACGAGAAGCAGCTACGACTCATCGAGCTCCGCGGCCACGCAAGTGTCGTCCAGGCCGCAAACGCCGGCGCCGGCAGCCCACCGGACATGCACGCGGACGACATCGACCTGACCTTTCATCCCGACGGGCACACGGTTCACCTCGCCGCGCTCACCGGACGCACCGCACTGGCGTCGCTCGTGTTGATCGATGCAGCAGGGCGCCGCTCGATCTCCGGTTCGCAGATCAACGCGGCCGTGGCGCCCGACGGCAGCACGCTCACGAATCTCGAGTCGAAGAACCGCGTCAAGGTCGAGCTGCCCAAGACCGTCGACAATCCGGCGCGCGTGATCACCGCGCAGACACTCGTCGCGCAAGGCACCGAAAAGGAAGGGCTCAAGCAGGCGCGATTCGACGGCGGCGTCGAGTTCCTCGAGATGGTGCCCGGAGCGCGCGGCGCGAAGGACTCCGTGCGCACGGGCAAGTCGCGCGTGCTCGTGCTCGCGCTCAACGGCCAGATCGACGCGATCGATCGTGCGACGTTCAGTCAGGACGCGACCTTCACCGACACTGACATGCGCGGCGAGGCGGATCAGGCCGACTACTTCGCTTCGCAGGGCAAGTTGTCGCTCCGGCCGGCCCCCCGCGACGCCAAGAAACTCCCTCACGTCGTCGACGGCGGCCTGCAGGTGGACGCGAAGGCCATCGACATCAATATCAACACGAACGATCTCGAGGCCACGGGAGACGTGAAGACGGTGAACCGGCCGGCCGCCAACGCGCCGCCCGACACGCACACGTCCGCGCTCTTCGACTTCAACGACCCGAACCGGCCGATTTACGGGACCAGCGACAAGCTGGTGTACGTGGACGACGCCGGACGCGCGACCTACACCGGCACACCGGAGCGTCCCGCCCAGACGCGACAGGATCAGAACGTCGTGACGGGCGACCAGGTCGTGCTCGAAACGAACACGCACAACCTGCGCGCAACCGGACACGTGAAGTCGACGTACTTCCTGGCGCCCGCGCCTCCGCCACCGGGCACCCAGCCGGCCAATCCTCCGCCCAAGCCGGCAGAGTATCGCGGCGATGCGGATTCGCTCGACTACAAAGACGCGGATCGCGTGGCGACATACGTGGGCGTACCTGCGACGCTGAAGGGGATCGACGGCACGACGACCGCTCCGCGTATCGACGTCACGTTCAACGATGCCGGCAACGACGTGGACAAGCTCGACGCGACCGGCGGTGCCTACGCGCTGCTTGACGGTAACCGCGAGGCCGTCGGGCAGCGGCTCATTTACACCGCCTCCAACGACACTTACACGCTGACCGGGTCAACCGCGATGGCGGCACGCGTCAAGCTGCCGAATTCCGACCATACCGAGTGCACGAAGTCGATGGGCGAGCGCCTCACCTTCACGCGCCTGAGCGGCAGCGCGGATGGCGCGCGGCAGACGACCAAGCTCGAGAGCTGTTCGGTCTCAATCAAAGACCCCGTCAAATAATGGCGACGCTGCACACGCAAGGGCTCACCAAGTCCTACGGCGGCCGGACTGTTGTGCGCGACGTCGCCCTCGACGTGTCGTCGGGCGAGGTCGTCGGCCTGCTCGGTCCGAACGGCGCCGGGAAAACGACGACCTTCGGCATGGTCGTGGGCCTGGTCGGTCCCGACGCCGGTCGCGTCCTGCTCGACGACGAGGACGTCACCAACGCGCCGATGTACATGCGCGCCCGGAAGGGCATCGGCTACCTGCCGCAGGAAGCGTCGATCTTCCGCGGGCTGACCGTCGAGCAGAACATCCTCGCGATCCTGGAGACGCTGCCGATCAACGCGGAAACGCGGGCGGCTCGACTGCGCGAGTTGCTCGCCGAACTGAGCCTCACGCCCCTTGCGCGCGCCAAGGCCCACACGCTGTCTGGCGGTGAGCGGCGGCGGGTCGAGATCACGCGCGCGCTCGTGAATTCGCCGAAATTCATCCTGCTCGACGAGCCCTTCGCCGGCATCGATCCCATCGCGGTGACGGAAATCCAGAAGATCATCTTTCACCTCCGCACCCGGGGCATCGGTGTCCTCGTGACCGATCACAATGTTCGTGAGACGCTGCGGATTACAGATCGCGCGTACATCGTCCATGACGGCGTCATTTTCCGCAGCGGCACGCCCGCCACCCTGGCGGCCGACGACGACGTCAAACGGATTTACCTCGGAGCGGATTTCCGGCTGGACTAAGATTGAGGACGGCACCCAGACTCAATGGCTCTTCACCAGAAGCTCAGCGCGCGCCTCGTTCAGAAGCTCATCCTGACGCCGTCCCTCCAGCAGGCGATCAAACTCCTGCCCATGACGACGCTCGAGCTCGCCGAGTTGCTCAACCAGGAAATGGTCGAGAACCCGATGCTCGAGGAGGTCCCGGCCGAGGAGGCCGCGCCGCAGGAGACGCCGCAGGCGCAGGAACTGGCCGAGGCGGCCGCCAAGAAGGACGACGGCAACGAGACCTGGGACGACGGTGATTACGAGTACTTCTTCGGCGAGTACCTCGACGAGGGCTATCGGCCGCGCCAGCCCCAGGAGGTCAAGGAGCTTCCGCCGATCGAGAACACCCTGTCGACGAAGAGCTCACTGTCCGACTACCTGATGTGGCAGCTCAATCTGCAGACCGACGATCCAATTGTCCGCGACATCGGCGCCGCGATCATCGGCAACATCAACGAGGACGGCTACCTGGTCGCCTCGGTCAATGAGATCGCCGCGCTCGGCGAGTGGGACGTCGCGCTGGTCGAGAAGGCGCTCGAACACGTACAGGCGTTCGATCCGATCGGCGTCGGCGCGCGCGATCTGCAGGAATGCCTGCTGCTGCAGCTGCGTCACATGGGCCTGGCCGGCACCCCAGCCGAGGTCCTCGTCCGCGACCACCTGCGCCTGCTGCAGAATCACCGGATTCCGGAGCTCGCGCGCATGCTTGGAATCGAACCGGAAGAGGTCAAGGCGCACATCGAGATCATCAAGGGGCTCGATCCGCGCCCGGGCGCGCGGTACAGCCCGGCCGATTCGCAGTACGTCATCCCGGACGTCTACATCGTGAAGACTGACGACGGGTATCGCGCCCAGCTGAACGAAGACGGGCTGCCGCAGCTGCGCATCAGCCCCGTGTACCGGCGGCTGCTCGACAAGGGCGGCGAGACGACGGACGAGACGCGCGCGTACGTGAAGGACAAGTTTCGATCGGCGCTCTGGCTGCTGAAGTCCGTCGATCAGCGGCAGAAGACGATCGTCAAGGTCGCGACGAGCATCATCAACTTTCAGCGCGAGTTCCTCGACCGCGGCATCGAGCACCTGCGCCCGCTCGTCCTGCGCGATGTCGCGAACGACATCGGCATGCACGAATCGACCGTGTCGCGCGTCGTGAACAACAAGTACATGCACACGCCGCAGGGCGTGTACGAAATGAAGTTCTTCTTCCACAGCGGGATCAGCAGCTCGTTCGGCGAGAGCGTGTCGTCGGTGACGATCAAGCAGCGCATCCGGAAGATCATCGAGGCCGAAGACCAGCGGCGTCCGCTCAGTGACTCGAAAATCATGAGCATTCTTCAGAAAGAGGGCCTCGTCCTCGCGCGCCGGACCATCGCGAAGTACCGCGAAGAGCTGAAGATTCCGACGTCCAACCAGCGCAAGGTTCTGTACTAGCGCGCCCAGAGCAGGGTCGGTCATGAAGCTCACCATCACCGGACGCCAGGTCGTGGTCACTCCAACGATTCACGGCGACATCACCACGAAACTGGCAAGGCTCGATCGCGTCCTCCACGACGGCACCGTGTCCGCACAGTGCGTGATTGGACGCGAGCGCGAATCGTACGTCTGCGAGCTGACCGTCCATGCCCGCGGCGACCACATGCTTCACGGCGTTGGCCGTGATGCGCGCCTGCCGAACGCGGTGGCCGGCGCCATCGAACGCGTCTCGAGACAAGCGCAGAAACTGGCCGATCGCTGGAAGACCCGAAAACGTGTGGGGCAGAGCACGGGCCGCCGGGCGGCACGGCCCGAACCGGGCAGGAAGGCTGGCCCTCGCGTGGTGCGCGCACGCGACTACGCCGTCAAACCCATGACGATCGAAGACGCCGTGCTCGAGTTCGCGACAGTCGACCGGGCGTTCCTCGTGTTCCGCGAGGCGTCGTCCGAACGCATCGTCGTTCTCTACCGCCGGCCCGACGGACGCTTCGGGTTGATCGACCCCGGGGCCTGACGTGACCAACGGCGTCGCGGTCGGAGCGTTGCTTGGGGCGCGCGGCGCAGGCACCGGCCTCGATCTCGACCTGCTCGCGGGGGCGGCCGGCCTCGAGCGGCGGATCACGCTGCCGTACATTCAAAAAACCGGGCTGGCCCTGGCCGGATTCGACGAGTACCTGCGCTCGGGCCGCGTGCTCGTGTTCGGCGAAAGCGAGATCCGCTTCGTCGAGCGCATGGAGCCGCCGCTCCGCCAGCAGGTCCTCCGCAAGCTCTTCGCCCGCGACTTTCCCTGCGTGATGATGACGATGGGCCTCGACGGGCCGGCGGAGCTCGCGGCAGAGTCCGAGCGGGCCGGCGTGCCGCTGGTCCGGACGGCGCTGCCGACGCCCGCGGCCATCGCGCGACTGACGGCATTGCTCGAAGATCGGCTGGCGCCGCGCGAGACGCGCCACGGCGTGCTGCTCGACATCCTGGGCCTCGGCGTGTTTCTGACGGGCGAAAGCGGCATCGGCAAGAGCGAGTGCGCGCTCGATCTGGTCGTCCGCGGTCACCGGCTGGTGGCCGACGACACGGTCGAGGTCCGATGCCGCGAGCAGTCGGTGTTGATCGGTACGTGCCCCGAGCTGACGCGTAACCACGTCGAGATCCGCGGCCTGGGCGTCGTCAACGTCACCGACCTGTTCGGTGTCTCCGCAACGCGCGCGTCCAAACGGATCGAGCTGGTCGTCCAGCTCGAACGGTGGGAGAGCGGACGCGAATATGACCGGCTCGGACTCGACGCCGAGACGACTGAGCTCATGGGCGTCCGTGTGCCGTGCGTGCGCATGCCGGTCGCGCCCGGCCGGAACCTGGCAATGCTCGTCGAGGTCGCCGCCCGCAATCAACTGCTGCGCAGCCGGGGGCGCCACGCCGCGCGCCTGCTCGCCGAACGGCTGGAGCGCCGGCTCGAACAGCTCGCCGACCGAGACGTCGACGACCCGGAGCTCGACGAGCTGTGACGAGGCGCCGACGTCCGCGCGTGCCCCCGCTCGGCCGGCGAGCCGCACGGTTCGTCGTCGTCACGGGTATGTCCGGCGCGGGTAAATCGCAGGCGATCCGCGCGCTCGAGGATCTCGGGTACTTCTGCGTCGACAATCTGCCGGTCGCGCTGATTCCGATGTTTGCCGACCTCACGCTCTCGAATCAGGGCGAGATCCGGCGCGCGGCCGTCGTCGTGGACATCCGCGAGGGAGGCGCCCTCGCGCAATTCCCGCAGGTGTACGGCCAGATGAAGAAGCAGGCCCGGCAGGCCGTCCGGCTGATGTTTCTCGACGCGAGCGACGCCGCTCTGCTGCGGCGGTTCAGCGAAACGCGGCGTCCGCATCCGCTGGCGATCGACCGATCGGTCGCCGAGGCGATTCGCGACGAACGCCGGCTGCTGCAGCCGCTGCGGCGGCTGGCGGATCAGATCATCGACACCAGCACGCTCAATGTGCACGACTTGCGGCGGCGCATTCTGTCGACCACGAGCGGGCGAGGCAAGGCGTCGCCGCTCATCGTCAACGTCATGAGCTTCGGATTCAGGCGCGGCGTGCCGCCGGACGCCGATCTCGTCTTCGACGTGCGCTTCCTGCCCAACCCGCACTTCGTCACGGCCCTGCGGCCGTGGACAGGCCGGAGCCCACGCGTGTCTCGATTCGTCTTGCGGCGGCCGGCCGCGCGCACGTTCCTCCGCCTCACCGCGGCGCTGCTCAAGTTCCTGGTGCCGCAGTACATCGCCGAGGGCAAGACGTATCTGACGGTCGCGATCGGCTGCACGGGCGGCCGCCATCGTTCCGTCGCCATCGCCGAGGAGCTGGGCAAGCGGCTGAAGCGCATCCGCGGCGTCGAGGTGCACGTGCGTCATCGCGACGCCGGCGAAGGGTAGGATGCCGTGGTGACTCACGCAGATCGATCCCTCGGCGTCGTCGTCGTCACCCACGGGCAGCTCGCGAGCGAGCTGCTCAATGCAGCGGAGATGATCGTCGGCGACCTGCCCGGGTTTGCGGCCGTGTCGATCGGCTGGCAGGATCCGGTGGACGTCGCCCGCGAGGCGATCGAACGCGCCATCTCGCGGGTGGATCGCGGCGCCGGCATTCTGCTCCTGACCGACATGTTCGGCGGGACGCCGTCGAATCTCGGGCTGACCTTTCTCGACGCCGGGCGCGTCGAGCTCATCACGGGCGTGAACCTCCCGATGCTGATTAAGCTGGCCAAGGCGGCGGACGCCGGCGATCTGCGCACGCGCGCGCGCCAGCTGTGCGAGCACGGCCGCGCCGCGATTCGCGTGGCGTCTGATCTCCTGCGATCGGATCGCGACGCGTCGGGTCACGAGGGCTAAGTGACGTCGCGGAAGGTGACGATCGTCAACGGCCTGGGCCTGCACGCGCGTGCCGCGGCGAAGTTCGTCAATCTCTCAGGCGCGTATCAGAGCCAGATTCGCGTGACGCGCGGGCAGCGTACGGTCGACGGCAAGAGCATTCTGGGCCTCCTGCTCCTCGCCGCGGCCACGGGCACGCAGATCGAGATCGCGGTGGAGGGACCGGACGAGGCCGACGCGCTCGAGGCGTTGTGCGCGCTCGTCGCCCGCGGCTTCGAGGGCGCGTGACGAAGCTCACCGCGCGCGGCGTGTCGAGCGGCACGGCCGTGGGCCGCGCCGTCATCGCGGTCCGCGATGCCCGCCAGGTGCGGTACCGTCTGGCGACGAGCGGCGTCGATCGCGAGCGCCAGCGCCTGCGTGCCGCCCGCGAGCGCACTCGGGTCGAACTCGAAGAGATTTCCTCGCGCGTCTCGCGCACCGTCGGTCCGGCGCAGGCGGCGATTTTCGCCGCCCAGCTGCTGATGCTCGACGACCCGCTGTTCACGAAGCGCGCCGATGAGCTGATCCGTACCGAGCGGATCAACGCCGACTGGGCGCTCGAACGGGCGATCGCCGAGCTCCATCAGATCTTCGCGCGCGAAGGCGACGACTGGTTGCGGGAGCGCATCGGCGACCTGGCGGACGTCGGCGGCCGGCTGCAGCGCAACCTCAGGCCCGGCCGCGATCCGCTCGTCGAGCTGATCCAGGAGCTCGAGCCCCCGCTGGTAATCGTGGCCGACGAGCTGTCGCCGTCGCTCGCCGCCCAACTCGATTGGACGCGTGTCCGCGGGCTGGTGTGCGACTTGGGCAGCCCGACGCATCACACCGTCATCCTCGCGCGATCGCTCGGCGTGCCGACCGTGGTGGGGCTCGCCGGCGCGACGCAGCTCATCGCGCCAGGGCAGACGCTCGCGCTCGATGGCACGACCGGCGAGGTCGTGATCGAGCCGAGCACCGAGGCCCTCGAGCGCTGGCGCCAGCGCGCGGAGCTGGCCGCACAGACATGGAGACGCCTCGACGACCTCCGGTCGAGGCCGGCGGCCACCGCCGACGGCCAGCGAATCAGGCTCGAGGCGAATCTCGAGATCGCCGAGGAGGTCGGCCGTGTGCGCGACGCCGGCGCCGAGGGCATCGGCTTGTACCGTTCGGAGTTCCTGATCGACTCGACGCGACAAGACGCCGCATCGGAAGAGACGCAATATCAGACGTACCGATCGCTGCTCGAAGCCATGCGGCCAATGCCCGTCACGATCCGCACATTCGACGCGGACGAGGACCGGTGGGGGAGTCTGTCCCGAAGCAGCGGGCACCGCGAGCGCTTCGGTGTCCGGGGCGTGCGCGCGGCGCTGCAGCATGACGATCGATTCCGCCAGCAGATCCACGCGCTGCTGCGCGCGGCGCCGTCGGGCGCGCTCCGCATACTGCTGCCGTTCGTGACGACCGGCGAAGAGCTGCGCCAGGTCCGCACGCTCATCGCCGACGTGGCCGCCCGTCTGGGCGCCGGCGGCAACGTGCCGATTGGCGCGATGATCGAAGTGCCGGCGGCGGCGCTCACCGTCGACCATCTGGCCGCGCACGCCGATTTCCTCAGCGTCGGCACCAACGACCTGATCCAGTACACTTTGGCCATCGACCGCACCGACGAGCGCCTCGCCGGCCACTACGAGCCCCGGGCGCCCGCCGTGCTGCGCCTGTTGCGCGCGATTTCGGTCGCTGGCCGGCGCGCGAAGTGCGATCTATCCGTTTGCGGCGAGATGGCGGCCGATCCGCTCCTCGTCGGCCTGCTCGTGGGGCTGGGCTTCCGGACGTTCAGCATGGCGCCGGCCGCGATCCCGCTCGTCAAGCGCGGCCTGCTGGCGCTCGACGGGCGTCAGGCCGCCGACGTCGCGCGACGCGCGCTGCGCGCCCGGTCGGTCGACGACGTGGACGCGCTGCTGGCGCCGATGGCTGACGCAATGCACCGTGCCGCGATCGACATCGCGGCCCCTTTTTCGGAAAAGGAACGACTATGAGTGACGTGACGCGAGTGGAAAAACCGTGGGGCTACGAACTGCACTGGGCGAAGACCGACCGGTACGTGGGCAAGATCATCCACGTCAACAAGGGCCACGCGTTGAGCCTGCAGTACCACAACATGAAGGACGAGACGATCTTCCTGTGGTCAGGGAAGCTGCTGTTCGAGATCGAAGTCGACGGCAAGCTCGTTCAGCGTGAGATGCAGCCGGGCGAAGCGGTGCACGTCACGCCGAAAACGGTGCACCGGATGACGGCGATCGAAGACTCCGACATCCTCGAAGCGTCCACGCCGGAATTGCACGACGTCGTCAGGCTCGAGGATCGGTATGGGCGGGAGCAGAAGTGAAAAGACCGATCAAGTCAGAAGTTAGAAGCCAGAAGTTGGAAGTTGAGAGGATCAACCGGTCACTCCGAAACTTCTAACTTCTGGCTTCTAACTTCTGACTTTCCTAAAAGGGAATGTCGTCGTCGTTGGGCGGATCGACGTGCGTCATCTCGCCGCCGGGGTCCGGCGCTTCCGCGAAGCGCTCGCGGGCCGGACGCGGGGCGCGGCCTTCCGCTCCGCCGCCGGGCCCACCTCCGCCGCCGAGCAGTACGACGCGATCGGCACGGACTTCGGTGTTGTACCGATCCTTGCCTTCCTTGTCGGTCCACTTGCGCGTCTGGATGCGACCCTCGACGTAGATCTGTTTGCCCTTCACGAGGTACTCGTGGAGCGCTTCGGCCGTCTTGCCCCAAATCACGACGTCGTGCCACTGCGTGTCTTCACGCTTCTGGCCTTCGCGATCCGTGAAGCGCTCGGTCGTCGCGATGCGTACCGACGCCACCGGCGCGCCGCCCGAGGTGTACCGAAGCTCGGCGTCGCGTCCGAGGTTGCCGATCAAAATGGCCTTGTTCACGCTGCCCATGGGGAGTCCTCGTTGGTCTCGTCTTTGACGACGCCCAGCCGCCTGAGCGCCTGCGAGGCGGAAAGCGCCGCGCTGCTGTCCGGATACTGCTTGATGATCAGCTGGTAGACGCGAATCGCCTCCGCTTTCTGCGTCAGCTGCTCGTAGCACATCGCCTGTTTGAGGTAGGCGTCGGGCACGCGGGCCGAGTCTTTGTACGTCGTCGGCACCTGCAAGTACGCCGCGAGCGCGTCCTTCGTTTTTCCACTCTGATAGAACGACTCGCCGACGAAGAACTGCGCGTCGGCGGCGTCGGGCGAGTTCGGAAACTTCTGGATGAAGTCCTTGAACGCGTCGATCGCCAGGTCCCACTGGCCGACCGCGTAGTAGCCCATGGCGGCGTTCCAGTACGTGCTCGGCGAAGGCGGAATGGCGCTGCCGCCCTGGGGCGGACCGCCGCCTGCGGGGGGCGCCGCACCAGCCGCGCCGGCGGCGTTCGGATCGGCCGCGGCCATCGGCTGCAGCTGCGCGGCAATGTGCGAGACGAGCTGCTGCAGCATGTTGAGACCGTCGCGCAGCGGCGGCACCTCCTGCGAGAGCTTCGTCACCTGCGCGCTGTTCGACTGCACTTTCTGACCGAGCGCTTCGACGCTCGACGACAGCTCGCGGACCAGCTGCAGTTCGTCCGCGTAGTTCTTGCGGTTCATCTCGGCCTGCGCGTCGATGCGCGTGCCGGTCGCCTTGGTCTGCTCGGCGAGCGCACTGATGGCGACGCGCAGCTGCTGGACCTGCTCCTGCAGGATGCGGAGATCGGCGAACATCTGCTGCTGCTCGCGGCTCTGCGCACCGGCAGCGGCCGGCGCGGACAGGAGGGAGACGGCGATCAGAAGAGTCGTGGGTCGAAGATAAGACATAGCGTTACTGCTTGGCGGTCACCATGAACTGCGCGCGCCGGTTCTGGGCCCAGGAGGCCTCGACGTGGCCCGGGTCGAACGGGAACTCCTTCCCGTAGCTTACCGTGCGAATGCGCGCCGCGCTCACTCCGAGCGACAACAAATAATTCTTCGCGGCCAGGGCCCGGCGGTCGCCGAGCGCCAGATTGTATTCGGCGGTCCCGCGTTCATCGCAGTGGCCCTCGATCGCGATGATCCACGTGGAGTACGTCTTGAGCACCTGCGAGTTCTCGGTCAGCACGCCGCGCGCCGTATCGTCGAGCTCATCGCTGTCGAACGCGAAAAACACCGGCTTGAGCGGAGAGTTCGAGTTGATGTCCTCGGGCGACTTGTTGGCCAGCGGATCGCTCGTGACCGTCCCGCCCGAATCCGGGACGGGCGGCGGGGCCGGCGGCCGCTCCGCGTTGGTCGGCGCGGTCGTCGACGGGCTGGCGCCGGGAAACGGCGCGGGCGCCGGCACTTGCGTTGTCGGTGCCGACACGGGCGGTTTCTTGGTGACGCAGCCGGTCACGAAGACCAGCACCGCCAGCGAAATCCATACAGTCTGTGATCGAAACATGTCGGGTCCTTATTCGTCCTTATTGGGGAGTGCGCGACCAGTTGGGGTAGCGGTTGTTGCCGGCCTCGGTGACACGTCGCAGCGTCTCCTTCCGGCCGGTGATGGCGATTGTCGCCACCTGTTCCTTGCCAAAGCGCGTCGTGACGAACGCCAGATGGCGTCCGTTCGGTGCGAACGTCGGGCTCTCGTTCGATCCGGTGCCGTCGGTGACCTGAATCACCCGGTTGTTGTTGTTCAGATCGACCGCGTAGATGTCATGGCCGGGGCCGGCGCCCGCCGTGTACGCGATCATGTTGAGCGGCGACCACGTCGGTCGATCGACGCCCTGCAATCCGAACGTGAGTTGACGCAAGCCCACACCGTCGGCACCGATGATGTAGATCTGGTTGCTGCCGGTGCGGTCGGAGGTGAATGCGATCTGCGCGCCGGTCGGTGACCACGTCGGCGCGTTGTCGGTGCCGCGCGGAAAGTTCGTAATGTTGCGCATCCCGGTCCCGTCGCGGTTCACGACGTAGATGTCCCAGTTGCCGGAGCGCGTCGAGGCAAACGCGAGCTTGGTGCCGTCGGGAGACCAGGCCGCCAGGTTGTTCTCGATGTTGTTGTCGTTGCCGGCGGGCCGCGACGGCGGGCGCGCGTCGAACAGACTGCGCACGTAGATGTCCATGAAGCCCGACACCCACGAGGTATACGCAAGATCGTGCGCGTCGGGCGACCAGACGGGCGCCACGTTCAGGTTGCGATTGGCGGTCACGGGCAATTGATTCGCGCCGTCGTAGTCGGCGATGTAAATCTCCTTGCCCTGGCCGGAGTTCTGAATCAGCCGCCCGGTCATGCGCGACGCGTCGCGATCGGAGGCGAATGCGAGCTTCGTCCGCGCCACGCCATCCACACCGCGCGTCTTTTTGTGAAAGTCGTCCGAGATGAAGTGCGCGCAGAACCGCGCGTTCTTGATCGCGCAGCCCGTACCGCCGTAGTGCCAGCTGAACACTTCCTTGCCCGCGGCGTCGTCCTTGACGCCGACCAGACGGAATTCGATGTCGAGGTTCGCGCCGTTCTTCTTCGCGCTGCCGAGAATCACGTAGTCCGCGCCGATTTCCTTCCATCGCTCGAACGGCAGATCCTTCGCGTCGGCGACGACAGGAATGGTCGCGGTCGACTTGCGCGGAATCAGGTAGTACTCCTTCTCGAAATCGAGATCCGCCCAGAGCACGTCCACGAGCATGGCGACGGCGTCCGACAGTTCTTTATCGCCCGGTTCCACCGTGAAGTCGGGCAGGCCGACTTTCGGTTGCTGGCCCGCGCCGACGAGGCTCAGTTTCACCTCGGTTTGCTGCGGCGACCGCAGCGGCTCACTGATCCAGGCGGCGACCGGCCGAGCGGCCGGCAGAAACGCCAGAACGATCGCGACGCCACACGCGCCGGTAAAAGACTTGTTCATGGTTTACGGCCCTTGATACGGAAAGCTGAGATGGATGGTCAGGTGATCCTGCGTGTACTCGGCCGGTAGCGGGTTGAGATGCAGCGCCGGGTCCATGAGCGTGGCCTTCGACAGCCGGTCGAGGAGCGAGCTGCCACTCGGCGTCTCGGTCGTGATGTCGACGATCGAACCGTCGCGCTTGATCGTGAAGATCATTACCGTCGTGCCGTGCTCGGGTTGCACGCTGCGCCACACGGAGCTGATCCGGGTCACGACGTCCTGGAGGTACGCCGGACAGCAGAAGTCCGCGTCGACCTTGAGTTGCGCGCCGCCACCGCCACCGCCGACGGTCAGGCCGGCGCCCACGCCTCGCGCACCCGTCTCGACGACCGACGTGCCCTGCTGCACCACGCGTCCAGTCGTCGGCGGCTTGGGGACCGTTGGCGGGGGCAGGGGAGTGTTCGTCGTCTTCGTCTCGGGCTTCGGCTTGACCGGCGTCTTGGTCGGAATGGTCATGACGTCGGGCTTGGGCGTCGCCGGTGCGACTGGCGTGGGGCGCTTGGGCTCGGGCGTCACTTCCGCGACCGGCCGGGCGGAAATGGGCGTCATGCCGCTATTGCGAGGCCCGGGCGTACCGCCCAGGCTGATCGTCATCACGATCGGCTTGGGGGCTTCGCGGAACAACCATGTGCGCGGCAGGATCGCCGCGAGGCTGAACACGGCGATGTGGATGGCGAACGACCACGACACCATCGAGCGCAGACCACTCGGGTCGTGCGCACGTATCGCGATCACGTCGTCAACGGCTTCCCTCACGGTTTGCGATCCTGCGACGTGGGCGGCGTCGTCTGAATTCCGACTTTCGCCACGCCTCCCTCGATCAACTTGTCGAACACTCGCACGAGTTCCTGCAGCGTCACGTTGCCGTCACCCGCGAGCACGACGTTCGGCGATCCGCTCGTCGTGAGCACCTGGCGAATGCGTTCCGCCAGCGCGTCGAGAGGCACCGCGTCGTTTCCCAATCGTACCTTGCCGTCACGGCGAAAGCTTGCAGGAACTGTCACCGTGATCGGCTCGGCAATCGCCGTCGACCGGCGCGACTCGGGCAGGTGGACGGAAAATCCCTGCGTCATCATCGGCGCGGCGACCATGAAGATGACGAGCAGCACGAGCATCACGTCGACGAGCGGCACGACGTTGATTTCCGCGAGCGAGCTCGACACGCGGGTCATGCGCGCGCGGCGCGCGCCCAGACGACCCGGACTGTTCGGCAGCGACTCGAGTTTCGGCACGTCGCTCCTCTACGTGAAATTGCGCTCGGCGATCGTCAGGAACTCCATGGAAAAATCCTCCATATCGTTCGACGAGGCTTTCACGCGGCTCGTCAGGTCGTTGTAGAAATACACGGCGGGAATCGCGGCGAAGAGGCCCGCGGCCGTCGCCACGAGCGCTTCGGCGATGCCGGGCGCCACGACGCCCAGGCTGGTCGACCCGGCGCCGGCGATGTTCTGAAACGCCGTCATGATCCCCCACACAGTGCCGAACAAGCCGATGTACGGCGTGATCGAAGCGGTGGTCGCGAGAAACGGCACCCGATGTTCGAGCTTCGCGACCTCTGTGGTCGACGCACGCAGCAGCGCGCGGTCGACGGCCTCCAGGCTTCTCAGGGTTGGACGCGGCGCCGGCGCGCCCGGCTTGTTTTCCGTCGCGACGCGCAGTTGCGCGTTGAGCTCCGTGTACCCCGCTTGAAACAAGCCGACGAGCGGACTCGCGCCGAGACTGCCGCACACCGCGTTGACTTCAGAGAAGCGGCTGCTGCGACGGAAGACGTCGAGGAACGACGCCGTCTGCCGCGCGGCTTTCTGAAACTGCAGTTTCTTGTAGACGATCACGCCCCACGAAAACGCGGAGAACGTGAGCAGCACGAGCAACACGAACTTCACGATGAGACTCGCGTGCAGAATCAGCGAGATGATGTCCGACGGAGGCGGGGCGCTCTCGGCTGAAAGGACCGGAGCTTGACCGACTGCAAACAGAAGAATTCCGAGCGCGCGCAACGACACCTCCAGAACCGCTGGTTAGGTGCGCCGCTGGGAAACAGCGCGATTCGCCGGTAGCGTAGCACGCAGCCCGAAGGCTGTCAAAGGTCTGATACTATGAGAGTTCCGGCTCTGGCATGATCCGCTTTCTCAGCGTTCGACATCTGGCGGTCATCGAGCACCTCGAAGTCGAGTTCGAGCCCGGCCTGAACGTCCTCACCGGCGAGACCGGCGCCGGCAAGTCCATCATCGTCGAAGCCATCGACCTACTCATCGGCGGGCGGGCCTCGGCCGACCTCGTGCGCACGGGAGAATCGACCGCGTCCGTGCAGGCGATTTTCGAACGCGCCGACGGCCGCGAAACGATCGTGCGCCGCGAAGTCTCGCGCGAAGGCCGCAGCCGCGCGTTCATCGACGACACCCTGGCCACGACCGCCGCGTTGCGGGAACTGGGCGCGTCGCTGCTCGATCTGCACGGGCAGCACGAACATCAGGCGCTGCTCGATCCGTCCGAACATCTCGACCTCGTGGACGCGTTCGCGAAACACGACGACCTGGTCGCGCGCGTCGCCGGCCAGTTCGAGACGTGGAGACGCGCGCGTGCGGCGCGCGATCGCACGCGGCTCGACGAGCGCGAGAAGCGTGCGCGAATAGATTTCGCGCGCTTCGAGTTACAGGAGATCGACACCGTAAGCCCGCGCGACGCGGAAGACGAGACCCTGGCGACCGAGCGCGGGGTGCTCGCCAACGCGGATCGGCTCAGCCGTCTCTCGAACGAGGCGTACGCCGCGCTGTACGAAGGGGAGGGCGCCGCTCTGGGCGTGCTCGGCGGCGTCTGGAAGCGCGTCGCCGATCTGGCCGCGCTCGACACGCGCTTCACGCCGTACCTCGAGCAGCGCGTCGACCTGAAAGCGCGTCTCGAGGACCTCGCGTTTTTCCTTCGATCGTACGCCAGCGATCTCGAAGCGTCGCCCGAACGGTTGCAGACGGTCGAAGATCGCCTCGCCAAGCTCGAGCGGCTAAAAAAGAAATACGGCCCGGCGCTCGCCGACGTCCTCGCGCGCCGGCAATCGCTGGCCGACGAATTGGCGGCGCTCGACGCCAGCGACGAGCGTGCTGCCGAACTCGACGCCCTGGAACGCTCGGCCCGCGAGGCGTTCCACGCCGACGCGCGCCAGCTCTCGGCCGCGCGACGGTCGGCAGCAACGCGTCTCGGCCGTCAACTCGAGCTGGCGCTGGCCGAGCTGGCCATGCCAAAGTCGAAGGTCGAAATGCGCCTCACCGACCTGACAGAGCCAGAGAACTGGACGGCTGCTGGCATCGACGCCGGCGAGCTGTTTCTCTCGCCGAACCCTGGCGAAGATCTCCGGCCGCTGGCGCGCATCGCCTCGGGTGGCGAGCTGTCGCGCATCATGCTGGCATTGCGCGCGCTCTCGACGACCGGGGCAAACGGTCGAACACTGGTGTTCGATGAAGTCGATGCCGGCATCGGCGGCGAGGCGGCCGACGCCGTCGGTTCACGGCTACAGACGCTCGCGCGGCGCTTCCAGATTCTGTCCGTGACACATCTTCCACAAATCGCGGCCCGAGCCGGAGCGCATTTCTCCATCGGCAAGAACGTCAAGGGCGGCCGCACGCTCACGACGCTCGTCAGACTGGATGAGGTTGGCAGGGAAGGGGAAATCGCCCGCATGATCGCCGGCGCGGCTGTCACCCCGAAGGTCCTGGCTTCGGCGCGCGAAATGCTCGAGACCAGACGGCAAAGCGAAGCTAAAGCAAAAGGCGAAAGCGAAAGCGCGCCTCGAGCGAAAGGATCCCGGCGTGGCGCGTAAATACTTCGTCGAGACGTTCGGCTGCCAGATGAGCGTGCACGATTCCGAGCGCATGGCCGGCCTGCTCGAACACCAGGGCTATGAAGTGTCGCCCACGCCCGCCGACGCGGACCTCGTCGTCATCAACACCTGCAGCGTTCGCGAGCGGGCCGTCGACAAACTGTATTCGCGCCTGGGGGAAATTCAGGAAGCGACCGCCGAGCGCGGGACTTCACCGATCATCGCCGTCACCGGATGCGTCGCTCAGCAGGAAGGCGACAAACTCTTCCACCGTTCGACGCCGATCGACATCGTCGTGGGTACACAGGCTCTGAAGCAGCTGCCGGCGCTCGTCGACCGCGCGCTGGCGGATCGGCGTCCGCAGCTCGACGTCCATCCGTACGACGATGTCTCGTTCCCCCTCGGGGTCGTGCGCCACGCGGACCCCGTGCGCGCGCGCGTCACGATTATCGAGGGCTGCAACGAGTTCTGTTCGTTCTGCGTAGTGCCGTACACGCGCGGTCACGAACGCATGAGGCCGGTGGCCGACATCCTGTCGGAAGTTCGCCAGGCCGCCGAAAGCGGTCATCGCGAGGTCCAACTCCTCGGGCAGATCGTGAACCACTACAGGGCGCCCGACGACACGTGCGACTTCGCGGACCTGCTCGAACGCGTGGCGAACGTTCCGGGAATCTTGCGCGTCCGCTTCGCGAGCCCGCATCCTCGTCATGTCACTGACCGGTTGATTCACGCGATGCGCGACCTGCCGCAGGTCTGCAAGCACCTGCACCTCCCGGTCCAGTCAGGCTCGAACACGCTGCTCCGCGCGATGCGGCGGCGCTACACGCGCGAGGAGTTCGTCGACCTCGTCGATCGTGCGCGCGCCGCCATTCCCGATCTGGCCGTCTCGACCGACATGATCGTCGGCTTTCCCGGCGAGTCGGCGGAGGACTTCGAGCTGACGATGGACCTCGTCCGTCGCGTGCGCTTCCACGCGATGTACTCGTTCAAGTACTCGCCGCGGCCGAACACGCTCGCCATCAAGCGCATGGCCGACGATGTGACGGAGGCGGAAAAGACGACGAGGATTCTGGCGCTGCAGGCGCTGCAAGCCGAGATCCAGACAGACCGGAACCGTGAGGCGGTCGGCACCACGGTGGACATCCTTGTCGAGGGCGCATCGAGGCGCCGGGCCTGGGAGCTGTCGGGCAGGACGAGCGGCTATACGGTCGTCAATTTCGCGGGGCCCGGCGAATGGATCGGGCAGATGATGCCGGTCCGCGTCACATCTGCCGAGCCGCACAGTCTCCGTGGCGAGTGCCTGGCAGCCGGCGCGGCGGTGACCGAGAGGGGAGTCAGTCATGCTCGTTGAGATGTCGATCAAGGGGCTCATGATGGACCCGCTGACGAACCTGCCGATCGTCCTGCTGCGCGATCCGGAGAGCGAGCGCGTGCTGCCGATCTGGGTCGGGCCGTTCGAAGCGAATGCGATCGCGTTGCAGGTCGAGAACGTTGCGCCGCCGCGGCCGATGACGCACGACCTGCTGCGCCAGGTCATCTCCGAACTGGGCGCGACGCTCGCGCGCGTGGTCATCACGCAGCTCCACGAGAACACGTTCTACGCCTATCTCGAGCTGCATCGGGGCGCCGACGTGCTGTTTATCGACGCCCGGCCGAGCGACGCGCTCGCCTTGTCGATCCGCATGCGGGCGCCGGTCTTCGTCGACACAAAAGTGCTGGATCAGGCCAAATCCGTAGACATCACCCCTGAGAACGCTGACCAGGAACGTCTCCAGCGGTGGCTCGAAAGTTTGGATCCCGACGAGCTCGGCTACAAGATGTAGGGGATATTTCTTGACGGGCCCCAAGCGGGGTCCCTATGATGAGCGCAGCCGGGCGGCCGGCTCGCGTTCAACATGATCATCGCGATCGCCAACCAGAAAGGCGGCGTCGGCAAGACGACCACGGCAATTAACCTGGCCGCCGCCTTCGCCCTTCGCAAGAAGAAGACCCTTCTCATCGATCTCGATCCGCAAGCCAACAGCACGATGTCGTACCTCGACATCGCCACGGTCGAGCGTTCGGTGTACGACGCCATAGTCGATCCCGGCATCGCGATGCTCGACGTCATCAAACCCACGGCGCAGCCGAACCTGTGGGTGGCGCCCTCGCGCATTGCGCTGGCCAAGCTCGAGGGGCGGTTGGTGGGCGAACTCGACTCGCATTTCCGGCTGAAGGATCGGCTCGCGACGGTGCTGGACCAGTTCGAAACGGTGGTGATCGACTGCCCGCCAGCGCTTGGCCTGCTGACGGTCAACGCGCTCGTGGCGGCGACGCACCTGCTGATCCCCATCCAGTCGTCGTATTTCGCGCTCGAGGGCACGGACGACCTGCTCGAGACCATCGAGAAGGTGCGTGCCCGGGCCAATCCGACACTGCGAATCCTCGGAGTGGTCATCACGATGCACGACAAACGGACGGCACTGGCGCGCGACATCCGGACCCAGATCGACAAGGTGTTCGGCAAGAAGGTCTTCCGCACGGTCATCACGAAGAGCGTGCGCCTCGAAGAGAGCCCCGCCTACAAGGAATCCATCTTCAAGTTCGCGCCCGAGTCTTCGGGGGCGACCGAGTATTACCGCCTCTGCGAGGAGGTCATGGATCGTGTCTAAACGTGGACTACCGTTGTCACTCCGGATGCGCCACGACGAGCACTACGTCGATGCGCTCGCCAGTTCCGCCGGGTCGCCGATCGGGCGCCTGGTTCCGATCGAGCAGGTCGACCCCAACCCGGACCAGCCCAGGCAGGTCATGGGCGACCTGTCGGAGCTTATGGCGTCGATTGCTGAGAAGGGCGTCATCGAGCCCCTGGTGGTCCGCCAGCGAGGCGGACGCTACCAGATCGTGGCCGGGGAGCGCCGCTACCAGGCGTCGGTTCAAATCGGCCTCCGGGAGCTTCCGGTGGTCATTCGGGACGTCGATGACACCGAGATCATCGAGGTCGCGCTCGTCGAGAATCTGCAGCGCAAGGATCTCGGGCCGTTCGAGGAAGCAGAAGCCTTGTCGAGCCTGGCGTCCAAGTGCGGGTACACGCACGAAGACCTGGCCAAACGCCTGGGGAAGTCCCGGACTTCGATAACTGAGTCGCTGACCCTTGCCGAGATGCCCACTGAGGTCCGCAATCTCTGTCGGCTGGCCGACATTTCTTCTAAATCATTGCTTCTGCAGATAGTTAGACAGCAGACCCCCCAGAAAATGATCGCGCTCATCGAGCAGTTGACCCGTGAGGGCCGGGAAGGCGCGATTACCCGCGAACAGGCGCGCAAGGTCGTCGCGAAGCCGAAGTTCGGCCGTCCGAAAGCCTACGTCTTTCAGTACCGGCCGCCGACGAAGGCGTTCAATCTGCGGCTGCAGTTCCAGCGCAGCGAGGTCGACCGTACCGAGGTCATCGCGGCACTCGAAGCCATCATCGCTGAGCTGCGAAAATCGAAATAGGCTTAAGGCGAAATGGGCTTGGGGCGTGGGGCTAGAGGCAGAGGCTTATGGCTTGGGGCTTGGGCCGCGGACTCGAGCCGCTGAGGAGCGTCCCACGCTGAAAGACGGTTCAGGACCTACAGCCGCCGCCAGGCGCGTCGGCGTCGTAGCCTTAAGTCCCAGTAGACGCGCGTCGGCCACGGACGTCGTGAACCACGAATACAGCGGTACGAATATCTAGGGCCCGAGCGCGCTCCAGGCGAATACGCATGCAGCCGCCTGCATGGACGCCGAGGTCCCACAGAACGTCGTCCGGGCGAGCCACAGTTAGACAACGCTAGACGTGCTGCGCGCGGGACACACTCAGTGTTCGAGTCCGCGGGCCGAGCCCCAAGTCTTAGGCCTCAAGCCGTAAGCCATTGGCTCAACGTGAAGAAAGATCTCGCCGACTCGAGGCGCGGTCCAAGCGGAGGACCTGGACCCGAGGGGCTGGGCAGAAACTCGCGGCTTCGCTTCCCCCGCAGAGCCTCCTAAGTAAACATAACATATCTTATCAGACGTTACAGAAAGCCCAAGGAAACATGGCCTGTGGACGCTTTGTGCGGCGTCGATTAGACTGGCCCACGGGTTCGGTGCCGCCGACCCCCAGCCCGGCTGCCGGCGCCCCACGGACGTCCCATTGTCCAGCGCCCCGGCCGCCGGCGCCTTGACCCGATGCGCACCCTCGACCGGTACCTGCTGCGGGAAATCCTGCCGCCGTTCTCGCTGGCCCTCGGCGTGTTCACGTTCGCCTTGGCCATTCAGCCGATGCTGAACTACGCCCAGAACCTGCTGGCGAAGAACGTCCCGCTGCCGACCGTCGGTTTTCTGCTCCTGACTCTGTTGCCACAATCGCTGGGCGTGACCATTCCGATGGCCCTCATGGCGGGCCTCCTGATGGCCCTGGGTCGGCTGTCCGGCGACCGCGAAGCCGTGGCCTTGCTGGCGTGCGGCGTGAACCCGCTGCGGCTCCTCAAACCCGTCCTGATCTTCGCGGTCGTCGTGGCGGCTGCCGACCTGTACGTCATGGTCGAAGCCGTCCCGAACGGCAACCAACGGTTCCGGGAGATCACGTTCCACCTGCTGGCCCAGCAGACCGACACGGATATCAAGGTCGGCCAGTTCTACGAGGGCTTCCCGGGCAAGGTGCTGTACGTCCGCGGCAACAAGCCCGGCGGCGGCTGGTCGGGCGTTTTCGTCGCGGACACGAGCCAGCCCGGCCGGCCCACCGTGACTCTGGCGGAATCAGGCAACCTCGTCCTCGACCAGGACAAGCATGAGGTCAACCTCTGGCTCTATCAGGCCCGCCGGTACATGCCGGGCGCGGACCCGACCGTATACGACGTCTCCGAAACGATCGAGCCTCTCCGGATTCAGATTCCCGCGGACTCGGTGTTCGGCACGGGCAACGTCGACCGTGGACTGCCGGAGATGTACATCGCCGACCTTCGAAAGATGATCGACGCGGACGTCAAGAATGGCGGGACGGCGCGCGGCGCGATCATGTACCTCCATCAGAAATTCTCGTTCCCGACCGCCTGCCTGGTCTTCGCGATGATCGGCCTGGCGCTCGGACTCCACACCCGGCGGGAAGGCAAACTCGGTGGGCTGGCACTGGGCCTGATGGTGATCTTTTTCTACTACGGACTGCTCGAGCTCGCCGAAGCCCTGACCAAGGGCGATCACTTCCCGCCCGTCTGGGCCCGATGGTTCCCGAACATCGTGTGCGGTCTGCTGGGACTGTGGCTACTGTGGCGCCGCGAGCGGTCGAGCGGCGCCGCGCTCTCGATTCCGGTGGGTTTCGACCGCGCACTGCAATGGCTGGTGCGGCCGCGGGCCGGCAAGGCCGCCACCGCCGGCGCGGCGGCCCCGAGGGTCGTGCTGGTCATTCGCATTCCAGAGTTTTCACTTCCCCGCCCGCGACTGCTCGACCTGTACGTCAGCTCGCAATACCTGCGCGTCGGCGCGCTCACGTTCGTCGCCTTCCTCGGGATCTACTACATCGGCACCGTCATCGATCTGTCCGAGAAGTTCATGAAGGGCCAGGCGACGGCGTCGATGCTGGCGCAGTACCTCTGGTATTCCACGCCGCAGTTCATCGAGCTGATCATCCCGACCGCCACGCTCGTCGCCGTGTTGGCGACAATCGGCGGTCTGACGCGTTCGAGCGAACTGACGGTGATGCGCGCCTGCGGCGTCAGCATCTACCGCTCGGCGATCCCCTTGCTCTGCCTCGCGCTCGGCGGCAGCGGCCTGCTGTTCCTGATGCAGGAGAACATCCTGCCGGTCTCGCAACCGAAGGCCGACGCGCTGAACGACATGATTCACGGGCGCCCGGCCCACACCGTCGACGTCACAAATCGCAATTGGCTCGCGACGTCCGACGGCCGCCAGCTGTACTACTACCTCGCGTACGAGCCGCGGCGTGCGGCACTCTACGACGTCTCCGTCTTCGACACGGCGACGAGTCCGTTCCGGCTGACGCAGCACACGTTCGCCACCCGCGCCCTCTATCGCCGCGTGCAGGGCTCGTGGCAGGCGGAAACCGGTTGGATTCAGCGGTTCCAGGGCAAGCCGTCGACGCTACGCGAAAGCTTCGGCACCCGCGCACTCGCGTTCGAACCGCCCGCACAATTCAACACGGCGCCGGCCGAGTCCGAGATGATGACGTTCAGCCAGCTGCGCAGCTACATCGCCCGGCTGGGCGCGAGCGGTATCAGCGTGACCGAGCAGAAGGTGAAACTGCAGCGCAAGGTCGCCTTCCCCATCGTCACGCTGGTGATGACGGTGCTGGGCATCCCGTTCGGCGTCTCGACCGGCAAGCGCGGCGCGTTGTACGGCATTGGCCTCGCGCTGACGCTCGCGCTCGGCTACCACCTGATGATGACGATCTTCGTCGCGATGGGATCGGCGGCTGTCTTGCCGCCGGCGCTATCGGCCTGGGCGGCCAACATCCTGTTCCTCGCCGGCGCGGTGTACCTCGTGCTCACCGTTCGAACATAGCCGGCCCGCCACCCGGCACGGTCGGCGCCTTGTTGAGCGAGATCGCACTGATGGTCACAACGCCGCGCGCGCCGGGCGCGCTGTTCAGCGTGTCAACGACAACGAGCACGCTGCGGATTCGAGCCGCAGTCGGCCGCAGAAGGGACGCCGTTTCGGCCGGCTCGAAGTCCTGCAACGTCACCACCTGAGGCTTCGCGGTCGCGTCGAGGTACACCGACCGCCGCCAGCGTTGTCCGCTGAGCAACCGCACCTGCACCGAGAGCCGCGTCGGCCGATCCGCGCGCGCCACGATCGTGACGCCATCGAACGCGTCGGGACTCGACACATCGGTCGCCACCGCCGCGTACTGCCCCGCCGCCACACCGCCGCCGAGGGCGTACGAAAGCGCCAGCGCCTGCGCCGACGCGTCAATGGTCGCAACGGTCGCGGCGTCCTTCTCCACGCGCCACCCGTCGGCGAGGCCGATCGAGACGAGGCCTGGCGGGACGGCCGGCGGCGGCGCGACATCCGTTTCCCGCGGTCCGTTGGCGTAGATGGGATTGGCCACGACCCACGGCGTACTGAAGCCGGGGAAATACACCTCCGCCCGATACGCGCCCGGAGAAGGCGGACCAAAGAACTCGACGCGGCCCTTCCCCCTCGCGAGCACGGCACCATCGCGAATCAAAAGGACGTCCGCAGTCGGCACGTCGTGCAGGTCGGCCACCAGACGCATCGCGCTCATGTCCGGCAGACGGCTGCCCATTGGCGTCGGCCCGGCGGCTTGCTCGGCGTGAAAGTCGAGCACCGCCGGCCCGGCGAAGGCGCGGACGAACGAGTACGTGCGGCCGCGTTCGATCGCCTGCACCACGCGCGCGCCGTCAACCGCGCCGTCACCGCCGAGCGGCTGATCGAGCACGACGGCCTGGACGAGCGTGCGAAACATGTCGACGTATCGCGGCCACGCGATCAGGGTGCGTCCGCCCGGTTCGTCCTCGCGCCGCCAGTCGAGGCGCGCGTGCGCGTCGACGCCGGCCAGTGCGACGACCGGACGACCCGCAGTGGACGCGTCCCAGCGTTGCAGCGTGCGGCTCGGCCTCGAAAAGAGCGACGCCACCGCTTCGGCCGGACGGACGACCGAACGCAGCGCGGCCGACACGAGCGTCGATCCCTTGTTATCGCGCCACTCGGAATCGGCGTTGATCCACTCGACCCCGTCGTACGGCACGTTCCAGTTGCGCCAGCGCAGGTTCGGGTTCGGCGAATCAGGATGCGCGAGTATCGCGAATCCTCCGAGGCGATGAATATCCTCGATCACGTCGCGAGCCTCTCCGGCGAGCGGATACGGCGCAGGACGATCGAGGCCGAGCACGACGATGTGTCCGGCGAGCGTGTTCACCTCGACGGCGTCGAGGCACAGCACGCCGTGGCGGTACGTCGGCGGATCGGGCACGCGCGTGGCGTCGCCGTGATCGGTCAGGATGACGAACTGCAATCCGGCGCGTGCGGCGGCCGCCGCGATGTCGTCAGGCGATCCCGATCCGTCGGATCGATCGCTGTGAATATGGTACGCGCCGTAGGCAATGGCGGGAGGCGGCGTGTCTCGGAGCGTCACCGCGCGGGGTGGCAGCGTGAAGGCCACGAAGCCTCCAAGCGCGGCGAGCACCAGCGCCGCGGCCAACACGAACGATCGCAGGAAGCGCGGCACGGCGGAGTCTGAGCAGAAAGCGCGGGCCCGGGCACATGCGCCGGGCCCGTCAGGTCTAGAGGCCGGCGTCGGCGCGCATGGCGCTCGCCCGGTCGGTCTTCTCCCACGTGAATTCCGGCTCGGTCCGGCCGAAGTGGCCGAACGCGGCGGTCTTGCGGTAGATCGGCCGGCGCAGATCGAGCGTCTCCATAATCCCGCGCGGCGTCAGCTTGAAGTGGCCGCGGACGATCTCAACGAGCTTCTCGTCGGGCACGCGCCCCGTACCTGACGTGTCGACGAGAATCGAGACGGGATCCGCCACGCCAATCGCGTACGCGAGCTGCACGAGCGCGCGGTCCGCGAGCCCGGCCGACACGACGTTCTTCGCGATGTACCGCGCAAGGTAGCAGGCCGAGCGATCGACCTTCGTGGGATCTTTGCCCGAGAAGGCTCCGCCGCCGTGCGGTGCCGCGCCGCCGTACGTGTCGACGATGATCTTGCGCCCGGTGACGCCGGCGTCGCCGTGCGGCCCGCCGGTGACGAACCGGCCGGTCGGGTTGACGTAGATTTTCGTCTTCTTGTCGACGAGCTCGGCGGGAATGACCTTGTTGATGATGCGCTCGATCAGGTCTTCGCGAATCGTGTCCTGCGTGACCGACGGGCTGTGCTGCGTCGAGAGGACGATCGCGTCGATGCGCACCGGTCGCGTGCCCTCGTATTCCACGGTCACCTGCGACTTGCCGTCCGGACGCAGATAATCGACGACGTTGGTGCGGCGCAGTTCCGACAGGCCGCGCACGAGCTTGTGCGCGAGCATGATCGGCAGCGGCATCAGTTCCGGCGTCTCCGTGCACGCGTAGCCGAACATCAGGCCCTGATCGCCCGCGCCGCCCGTGTCGACGCCCTGGCCGATGTCGCGCGACTGCTCGTGGATGGACGACAGGACCGCGCAGGTCTCGTAGTCGAATCCGTACTTCGCGCGCGTGTAGCCGACGTCCTTGATGACCTCACGCACGACCTTCTGGAAGTCGACGTAACAGTTGGTGGTGATCTCGCCGGCCACGATAGCCAGCCCCGTCGTGACGAGCGTTTCGCACGCGACGCGGGCGACCGGATCCTGGGCGAGGATGGAATCGAGAATGCCGTCGGAAATCTGATCGGCGATTTTGTCGGGATGACCTTCGGTGACTGACTCAGACGTGAACAGATGGCGGCCGTTGCGCCCCATGGAGCGACTCCTTACACGCGGGGAAATTCGAGGCCCGCGAAACAGTTAACGGTACCAGAACGTCCGCGCGGCGGTCAAACGGCGGTTACGCACGTGGATGGAAGCGATCGTAGACCTGCCGCAGCCGTGCCTCGAGCACATGGGTGTAGATCTGCGTTGTCGAGAGATCGGCGTGCCCGAGCATGGCCTGGATGGCGCGCAGATCTGCGCCGCGCTCGAGCAGGTGTGTGGCGAATGAGTGGCGAAGGACGTGCGGACTGAGCCGGCCGCGCACGCCCGCGCGCCGGCCGTAGGCCTTGAGCAGCTTCCAGAAACCGAGCCGCGAGAGCCGCGCGCCGCCGCGCGCGTTCACAAACACCCAGGGAGTGTCGCGCCGCTTGGTCAGAATCGGCCGCGACTCGGCGAGATACCGTTCGACCCAGCTTGCCGCCGTATCGCCCACCGGCACGATCCGCTGCTTGCTCCCCTTCCCGGTGCAGCGCAGGAACCGTTCGCTCGTGCGCAGATCCGACACGCGCAGGCCGACCAGTTCCGACACGCGCAGGCCGGTCGCGTACAGCAGCTCGATGAGCGCGCGATCGCGCAGTCCCTTCGGCGTCGTGACGTCGGGCGCGGCGAGCAGCGCGTCGATGTCCTCGAGGCCCAGCGCGTGCGGCAACGACGTCAGCGTGCGCGGCGCGTGAAGATCGTCGGCAGGATTCTGCGCAACGTCGCCAATCATCCGGAGAAAACGATAGAAACCGCGCACGCAGGCGACGAGTCGCGCGGTCGACGTCGGCGACAGGCCGCCGGCCATCGTCTCGCGGACGAACGCCTCGAGGTCACCGCGATCGAGCGACTCGATCGACCGCTCGCGGCTGGCAGCGTACTCGGTCAGCCGGTGCAGGTCGCGCCGGTAGGCGTCGAGCGTGTTCACGGCCATCCGCCGCTCGATTTCGACGTGGCGCAGGTAGCGCACCACCGCCATCGGCGGACGAGGACGCTCGGCGCAGTCACGCGCGGACGCCGACGACGTCGGAGACGGGGAACGACGAGGCACGGCGACGGTAACCATACTATCGGCGCCGCCAACTGGCCACCCGGCCCCGGTGATTGCAGTCGCGACCTTAACTGAGTACTCTAGGCAACCCTCTGGGCGCGTCAGGCATGCCGTACCATTCGAAGTGGAAAGATCTTCCGACCGAAGCCATCAATCCGGCCACGCTTGGCATCGACCGCATGTCGGTGCTCGAGATGGTCGACCTCGTCAGTCATGAAGATCGACGGGTGGTCTCGTCCGTGTACCGCGAGCGCGAGCGCATCGCGCACGGCGTGGACATCATCACGACGGCGCTGAAGCGAGGCGGCCGGCTGTTTCTCGTCGGCGCCGGCACCAGCGGCCGGCTCGGCATCGTCGAGGCGGCCGAGATGCCGCCGACGTTCGGCACGCCGCCCAAGCTCGTCCAGGCGATCATGGCCGGCGGACAGGAAGCGGTCTTTCGCGCGCGCGAAGGCGTCGAGGACAACTTCGAAGAAGGCGCCCGCAGCGTGGCGCGCCTGCGCGTCTCGAAGCGCGACGTGGTCATCGGCGTCTCGGCGAGCGGCATCACGCAGTTCGTGCGCGGCGCGCTGACCGGCGCGCGCAAGAAGGGCGCGCGCATCATCTTCGTCACCTGCTGGCCCGGAACCGAGCTGCAGAATTTCGTGGACCTGATCATCGCGCCGGCCGTCGGCCCGGAGGTGATCGCCGGATCGACGCGCCTCAAGGCCGGCACCGCCACGAAGATGGTGCTGAACATGCTCACGACGCTCGCGATGATCCGGATCGGCAAGACGTACGGCAACCTGATGGTCGACGTCCAGACGGGGTCCGAAAAACTTCGCGACCGCGCGAAGCGGATCGTCGCGATGGTCACCGGCATCACACCCGACGAGGCGGCCGACATCCTTCGCGACGCCAAATGGAACGTGAAAGCCGCGATCGTGATGAAAAAGGCCGGGCTGTCGTACTCGCAGTCGTTGCGCCGGCTCAAACGCGCGGACGACTCGATTCGCGAAGCGCTCGGCGAAACGCTCGAGCCCGCGCCAAAGAAAGTCATCGTCCCGCGACCGCCGGCCGAACCGAAGACGTAGCCCACGCGCGGTCGACGATCCTCTGCTGGCCCGAGTCGAGACACCGCGGCACCGGATCGCACGGAGCGCGCGAATGGTCCTCACGGGGACGCGAGCGAGCGTGCGGGCTACAGTCGCGCGGCGGCGTCCCGGTCGAGCACGACGATGACGTTGGGATGTAGTTGCAGGAGCGATGCCGGCACGCGCGTCGTGACCGGCCCCGTCAGCGCGCGGTGGACGATGGCGGCTTTCAATCGACCGGTCGCGAGCAGCACGACCGCGCGCGCACCGAGGATCGTGCCCATCCCCATCGACAGCGCCTGGCGCGGCACCGACGAGGCGCGCCCGCCGAACATCCACGCGTTCGCGCGACGCGTCGCGACCCGCAGTGTGACCAGATGCGTGCGGGCCTCGAGCGCGGGGGCGGGTTCGTTGAACCCGATGTGACCGTTCGCGCCGATGCCGAGAATGACGAGATCAATGCCGCCGGCCGACGCAATCGCGCGTTCGTAGCGCGCGCATTCGCGCCGCCAGTTCGGTGCACGGCCGTTGAGAAACTCAATCCGCGTCTTGTCGAGGTTCACCCGGTCGAACAGATGGCGCCGCATGAACGCGCGGTAGCTCTGCGAATCGCGCGCGCCGAGCCCCACGAACTCGTCGAGGTTGAACGTCCGCGCGCGGCGAAAATCCGCGCGGCCGGCGGCGTGTAAACGCACCAGCTCGCCATAGAACGCGACGGGCGTGCGGCCGGTCGGCAGCCCGAGCACGAGACGCGGCTGGCGCTCGAGTGAACGTGCGAGAAAGTCGGCAAGACCGCGGGACGCGGCATCCGCGGACGAATGAATCAGCGTGCGCATCGGTCAGTTACGCATCCTCATAGACAGGGACGACCGCACGCCCCTCGGCGAGCGCAATCGCGAACCGCACGGCGCCAAGCGCCGGCTCGACGTCGAGCGCGCGCAACGATGCCTGCGGCAAGGCCGACGCCAGACGCGTCGTCAGGTTGGATCCCAGGCTCGGCAGCGCGCGAAACATGCCGCCGGAAAACACGACCGGACACGCGGTCAGTTCGAGACGACCGGTCACCGACAGCACGGCGGCCGCCAGCTCGCTTGCGGCGGCGTCGACGATGCTGGCAGCGACACCATCGCCGGTTTCCGCGGCGGCCTGAACGATCGCACCGACTCTCGCGATGGCCGACGGACGTGAGCCCGCCGCATTCATTTGATACACGAGCTCCTGCGCGCGCGTGACGCGGTAGTGCGCGAACACGCGGGCCGTGAGCGACGTCGCCGGCGCGCGGCCGTCGCTCGCCCGCATGACGGCCTGGAGCGCCTGCCGGCCGATCCAGTAGCCGCTCCCCTCGTCGCCAAGCACGTGGCCCCAGCCTCCCGCGCGCGCGGCTCGCCCGGCCCCGTCGCGGCCGTACGCGATCGATCCCGTCCCGGCGACGACGACCACGCCGGCTTCGGCGGGCGCGCCCGCCTCGAGCGCGATGAGCGCGTCGTTGACAATGAGCAGATCGGCCTTCTGTCCGATGCGCGTCAGGATCGTACGAATGGTCGCCGTGTCGTCGGGGCGATCGACGCCGGCCATGCCGCAGCAGATCGCCTGCGGCCGGATCGATCGATCGTGACCGAGCACGTCCGCCATCACCTGGTGCAGCGTCTTCTCGACCTCGAGCTCGCCGCCCGCCTGCAGGTTCGCGCCGGGGCCGCGCGACTGCGCGATGACGTTCGCGTGCTCGTCGGCGAGCTGACACACGGTCTTGGTCCCGCCGGCATCGATGCCGAGCACGTACATGAGGCAAGAATCTATCGCATTTCCCGTTGACACCATCGAGAAGCGATGCGTACGCTGTGGTGTTCTCATGTTCCGCGCGTGGCGTGCAGCCGCAGTGTTCGCGATCCTCGGCGCGTGCCTCCTCCACGCAAGCGCAACCGGCGCTCCCCCCGTTCAGGAAGTTCGCGCGCTGTGGGTCGAGCGCACGGCGATCACGTCGCCCGCGAAAATCACGACGATGATCAACGCCGCGCGTGCCGGTGGCTTCAACACAGTACTGGTACAGGTGCGCGCGCTCGGCGAAGCGTTCTACACGAGCGCGATCGAACCGCGCGCGGCCGCGCTCGACGGTCAGCCGGCGTCATTCGATCCGCTCGCCACGACGATCGACACCGCCCATCGCGCGGGCATCAAAGTGCACGCGTGGATCAACGTGAACTTCGTCTCGAGCGCAGTGACCTTGCCGCGATCAGCCAGGCACGTGGCGCGCCGGCAATCCGAGTGGCTCATGGTGCCGGCGCCGCTCGCGACGTCGCTCCGCGGCGTCGATCCGCGATCTCCCGATTACCTCGCCGCGATCGCGCGCTGGACGCGCCCGCTCTCGTCGCAGATCGAAGGCGTGTACCTCTCGCCGGTAACTGACGCTGCCCAGGAATACACCTCGTCGGTCGTCGGCGAAATCACGACGAACTACGCCGTGGACGGCGTCCACCTCGACTACCTGCGCTTTCCTTCCGACGCGTTCGACTACAGTCCCGGCGCGCTGGCGGCATTTCGTGAGCATCAAGCGGCGTCGCTCTCTCCCGCCGATCGGCAACGGATCGACACACGCGCCACGACCGATCCGGCAGCGTGGACGGCCGCGTTTCCGGACGCGTGGTCCACATTTCGCCGCGCTCGGCTGACAGCGCTCGCCGACCGGCTGGCCGCAATCGTCAGACGCGCGCGGCCGCAGGCCGTGCTCTCGGCCGCCGTCGGCAAGAACGCAGACGAGTCTTCGACGTTTCGATTTCAGCCTTGGCGCGCGTGGGCGAGCGCCCGCACGTTCGATGCGCTGTGCCCGATGCTCTACACGCCCGACGCAAAGGAGTTCGCCGACCTGCTGGCGCGCGCACGGGGCGCCGCCGGACCCACGCCGCTCTGGGTCGGCGTCGGCGCCTACCGCCTGCCCGTCTCGGCAACGGCTGATCGACTGAGAAGCGCGCGGCGCGCGGGCGCCGCGGGATTTGCCGTGTTCTCGTACGACAACTTGTCGGGCACCGCCGCTCGACCGTCCACGTCGTATTTCACCGCGCTGCGGCCCACAATCATCGAGTCGGCCGCGGGCGGCGGCACCCCCTGACGCATGCCGTTCGACACGCATCTCGGCGCCGACATCGCCCGCATGGGCGCGGCACGCGACGTGATCATCGAAGGTCTGGCCGACCGCGCCTATCCCGCCGCGGTCGTCGAAGTGGGACGGTCGCGCGGCCCGCTGTGGCGCGAGGCGTTCGGGCGTTTGAGTTACGCAGCTGATGCGCCGGCCACCCGCATCGACACCGTGTTCGATCTGGCCTCGCTCACGAAAGTCATCGCGACGACGTCGCTCGCGATGCGCGCGATTCGCGAAGGGCGCTTCGGGCTCGATACGCTAATCGCTACTCGCTTGCGGTTCTGGACCGGCGCCGATCGCGCGGGCGTCACCGTGCGTCATCTCCTCGAGCACGCGTCGGGGCTGCCCGCTCACGCACGGCTGTGGGAACACGCGCGCGGGCGCCGCGAGTTCGAAACGGCGATCGCCGCGCTGCCGCTCGAGCACGCCCCAGGCGACGCGTCCGTGTACTCGGACGTCGGGTTCATGCTGCTCGGCTTCTTGATCGAAGACACCGCGTCGACGCCACTCAATCGACAGTTTGCGAACCTCGCGTCGACGCTCGGACTCGACGTCCGCTTCACGCCGCCGACCGAGTGGCGTCCGCTCGTCGCGCCGACCGAGGCCGACGAATGGCGCGGCCGAGTGCTGCAGGGCGAAGTGCACGACGAAAACGCCGCCGCGCTCGGCGGCGTCGCTGGCCACGCCGGACTCTTCGGCAAGGCCGGGGTGGTCGGACGATTCGGACAGATCGTCCTGCAGACGTTTCAGGCGCCGACCGGACTCGGGCGCCCCGAAGAAATGCGCCGCTTCGCGACGCGATCGACCGTGTCTGGAAGTTCGCGCGCGCTTGGATGGGACACGATGCTGACGACATCCTCGTGCGGCACTCGCATGTCGCTGCGCGCGATTGGGCACACTGGATTCACCGGCACGTCGCTGTGGATCGATCCCGAGAAGGACGTCTACGTCGCGTGGCTGACCAACCGGGTGCATCCCACGCGCAGTAACAACGCGCTGCCCGCGCTCCGGCCGAGGCTGCACGACGCGGTCATGGCGGCGCTTTAGAATCGGCCGCGGCCGCGGCCAATCCCTGCACCCACGCCACCGGTGGGCGGAGGTCCGCCGTCACGTCCGCCGGCCTGTCCAGGTCCGCGCCCACCACCTGGAGGTGGAGGACCACCCGGTCCTCCGCCCGGACCGCCGACGCCCGGGCCGCCACGGCCGTTGCCCGGTTGGTTACCGCGACCACCGGTACCGCCGCCGGCGCCCGGCTGGCCCTGACCGCCGCACGACTGCCCCATCTTCTGCAACTGTGCCTGATACGTGAACGTCCAGCCGGAGTACGTCTGCTGGCCGTTGTAAACAATGATCGACGCGTCTGTACTCTTGCTCATCACACCGGCAATGCCGCCGCCGGCCAATGATTGACTTCCGGACTGGCCTCCAAAACCCGACGTCCCAGACGTACCGGTCGAAGGCGTGCCCGCTCGGCCGGGCGTCTGGCCGCCGCCGGTGGTCGGAGTCGTGGGCGCCGTCGGAGTCGTCGGCGTCGCGCCCGCACGGCCGGGTTGGCCGGCGCCACCAGGCGTGCCGGCTCGCCCGGGGGCACCGGCGCCACCAGGTGAACTGGCTTGACCGGGCTGCGCGCCGGGAATCAAGACGAAGTCAGCGCTGGTAATCGGATCGTTCCACTTCTTGCGAAGGTACTTCCGCGAGACGAGGTCGTCGACATTCGTCGGCAGCGCGCAGTTATTCTGAATGGTGTACATCGCGACGGCGCGCGCGTACTGCTCGCCGCGGAAGATCAGGTCCAATTCGCGCTGGCGCGTCGCCTGTTGTTTCCAGGCAGGAATTGCCGCGCCCAACCAAACTGCAGCGATGGCCATGCCGATAAGAAGGACGGCCAGAATGTACCCGTCGTCGTCCAACCGTGTGCGACCAGGGCGGGGACGTCCGGGAGCGCCTTGACCGGCTAAGTCCATGAGACTATTATACTTAAACGTCGACATGCTGTCCCCTTCCAGCCGCCGCGGCCAACTTCGCCTGACTGGACTCGCCATCGTCGGCACCCTGCTTTTCGGATTCGCAGGCACGTCCTGCAGCCGATCCCCGCTGGTCGCCCCATCGGGCACGGCGATCACACTCGTCGCCTCCACGAACAACCTCGCCGTCAACGGAAGCGCGGACATCACCGCCGTCCTGATCGAAGGCTCGTTCACAACGAGCGGCACCGGCGGAGTGACGACGACGACTGGCACGGGCGCGGCTGTTCATGACGGCACGCAGGTGTCCTTTTCGACGACGCTCGGACGAATTGAGCCGGCCGACGCCGAGACCAACGGCGGCAAGGCCGTCGTCAAGCTCTACGGTGATGGCCGATCGGGCACAGCGACCATCACCGCGATCTCGGGCGCGGCGTCCAAGACGATGACCGTCACGGTCGGCGCGGCGGGCGCAACACGCATCGCGGTGACCGCCAATCCGGAGGCCCTTCCGGCCACGGGCGGCACGGCGACGATTGTCGCCTCCGTCCAGGACGCGCAAGGCAACGGACTCAGCGGCGTGCCCGTCAGCTTCAGCACGACCGCCGGCAACCTCTCGGTAACGAACGTCGTCTCGGACAACGGTGGCAATGCGACGACCACGCTCACGACCAGCGCCGCGGCGACGGTCACGGCGTCATCGGGTGGCGCGACCGCCGCGCTTTCCGGCACGGTGAACGTCACGCTCAAGAACAAGACCAGCGTAACGCTGACGGCACCCGTGACGGGCATCACGGTGAGCGTGCCGGCAACGTTCACGGTCAACGTAGCGTCCACGGGTGGCGCGACGCCCATCGTGAATGACGTCACCGTGGATTTCGGCGACGGCAGCACGCCCGCGTCCTTGGGCCAGATTTCCGGACCAACGTCCGTCACTCACCTGTATGGACGAGCGGGTTCGCTGACGATGAAGGTCACGGCGACGGATCCTGACGGCTCGACGACGTCCATCACACCGCCGGTTGTTGTGGCGCCGCTGTCAGCGGTCGGCGCCGCCAATCCATCCGCCGTGACGCTCGGCGGATCGATTCTCTTCACGGTCACACCGACGACGGGTGCCCTCATCGACCACTACATCTGGGACTTCGGCGAGGGCGACCCGCCCATCTCCAGCGTGAGCAACGCCCAGTCACACGTGTATCTCACCAAGGGGGGGCACACCGCGACCGTGACGGTCGTGCCGTCGGCGGGATCTGCACTGATTCTGCAGATCCCCATCGTGATCAACTAGAACTCAAACGGAAACCGCGGGCGGGCTTACCAGTCGGAGTACCGACTGCCGTCGAGGCTCGTGTTCTGCGAGCCGCTTTTCACGTCGAAGATGCCGGGCGAGGTCGAGATCGTCGTGCCGGGAGGCGCGTCGGCCTGCTCGGTCTGCCAGCTCGTCGTGGAATCCGTGAACGGATCCTTCGGCACCGTGCGCAGGTAGTTCTCCGAGACCAATGAATCGAGCGAGTCGGGATACTTTCCTTTGTCGGCGTAGTACTGGTCGATCGCGTCGCGCATCAGGAACAGATCCGACTTGAGCGCGGCTTCCTTCGCGTGCACGATCGAATTGCGATACGACGACATCGCGACCGACGAGAGGATCATGATCAGCGAGATCACGACGAGCAGCTCGATCAGCGTGAAGCCCGCGTCTCGGTTGAAGCGGCGTCGAGTCATGGCTTACCAGTCCTTGTATTTCGTGCCGTCGAGCCCTTTGCCGTCGGCTTTCGAATAGACGTCGTAGACGCTTTGACCGCCCCAGCTCGTGGCCGAGGCCAGATCCTGATACGACCGCAGCCCCCAGTCGGTGGTGTCGGTCATCGGATCGATGGGAATCCGGCGAAGAAACTTCATCTTGCGCCCGCTCGCGTCGTTGGCGAGGGCGACGCCATCGACCAGCTGCTGGAGTGACGTCGGGTAGTTGTCGCTGCCGGCCTGCAGGTCAGTCGCCGCGATCCGGCCGGCGTCCGCGTAGTCTTTGAACTTGTCGATCGCCGCGCGCATGACGCGCAGATCCATCTTGAGTTCGGTCTCGCGCTGTCGGCGAATCGACACGCGCGCGAGCGGAAGCGCCGCCGAGGCGAGCACCAGCATCACGGCCGTCGCGACGAGCAGCTCGATGAAGGTGAAGCCGTCTGACGAGCGCCGGAGCGCGTGCATATCTCGACTCTACCTCACGGTGATCGTCGCCGGCACGACTTGCACGGCAATCGGCTGGCCGGCGGCGTTGAGCGCAACGGCCGTGATCGTGATCTGTGACGTGCCCGGCGCGACCGCGCTGAACACGATGCCCGCAAGCAACCCGGTGCCCGACGCGCCGGACTGGTCACCAGTCCTCGCGATCGCGATGTCCACGCGGCCGGGCGTGTCGGTCTTCTGCGTGAAGGTCGGCGAAACGCCGCCCTGCTGCATGAACATGCCCTGCGAGACCGACGCCGCCTTCACCACATTTGCGTTGTAGGTCACCGTCAGCGAGACGGACGTCATCTGCGACACGCCCGTGATAGTGATGGGGACAGTCCCCGGCACGCCGCCGACCGAAAGCGCCTGGGTCGGCGCCGTGACGACGATCTGCGCGGGCAACGCGGCCGGCGCCGGCGCGCCAACAGGATTGACAGGCTCGAGCGGCACGATGCCGACCGCTCGTGGTGCGTCAGGAGGCGTGGCGGCGGCGGCTGGCGGCGTCGGTTGACCCGCGGCACCTGCCGCACCCGCTCCCGCGCCACGACCCGTCGTGGGCGCACCCGCGGGCGTACCTGCACCCGTCGGCGCTCCGCCGACGACCGCAGGCTGCGGAGGCGGCGGGGCATCGGACGACACGAGCGACGGCACCGCGCCGCCGCCGAAGTTCTGCCCGGTGCCGAGATAGAGCGGCCGGACGTCCTGCTGGGTCAGCTCGTGCGACCGCACGATGTGCGGCGTGACGATCATGACGATGTCATTCGATTGCCCGGTCGAGTTCGTGTTGCCGAACAGCGACCGCAGCAGGGGAATCTGCATGATGCCGGGAAATCCTGTGAGCGTGCTGGAGTCGTCCTGGCTGAGCAGCCCGGCGAGCAGGTTCGATTCCCCGTCGCGCAGACGCAGTTCCGTCTGGGCGTGACGCGTGACGAAGCTGGGCAGGCTCTGCCCTGCCACGTCGACGTTCGGTCCGAGCGCGCTGCGTTCCACCATCAGCGTAAGAACGATCTCGTCCTGATACGTCACGCGCGGCGTGACCTGCAGGTTCACACCGACGCTCCGGTACGTGTACGACACCTGCGGCGTCGTCGCCACGCCACCAGCCGCGACCGGCAGGAATGTCGTCGACGGCACCGGAATGTCGCTGCCGAGGTTCAGCGAGATCTGCGCGTTTTCACGGCCGCGGATCTGCGGTTTCGCGAGCAGCCGTGTCTTGGTGTCCGACTCGAGCAGTTTGATCTGCGCCGACGGCACCGTCATGTAGAAATCCGACCCGCTGACGCCACGGCTGATCGTGTTGAGGGGGAAAGGCGGCGGAACGGCCGGCGGAAACGTGCCGGCGGTGCCAGTCGGCGACAATGCCGGCGAAAACGAGAACCCGAGCGCGTAGTTCGACAGTTCCAGGCCGAGGTCGCGTGCGCGGTTGCGATCGACCTCGAGGATCTCGACGTCGATCATGACCTCGGCGCGCGGCTTGTCGTTCGCGTCGATGATCGCGCCGATGAGCGCCATGACCGGCGCGGTCGCCTTGACGACGACGGCGTTCGCCGTCTTGTTCGGAAAAATCACCGGGCGAACCGCCGGGCCGTTCTGCCCCGCAATCACCTGCGTGATGATCTGGACGATTTCGCTCGGGTCCGCGTTGGACAGATAGAACGTCTGCGAGAACTGATCTTCGTACTTCTGCCGGTTCTGCGGGTTGTCCGCGTACACGAAGATGCTGCGCGGGCCCTGAACTTTGTAGGTGATGCTGTTGGCCGTCATCACCTGATTCAGCGCCTCTTCGAGCGACGCATCCTGCAGGGAAATCGGATACGCGCTGTTGATCGTCGCGATCGGCGTCTGATCGTACGTGACGTTGATGCCGGCCTGCGCGCAGATCGTGTTGATGATGTCCTTGACCGACGCATTGCTGAACGACAACGTCACGCGGACGCGTGGATCGAGCCGCGGCACTTGCGAGTTCTGCGCCGCCTGCTGGCGGAGGTCGTCGATGTGCGCACGCGGGCGCGATGCCTCGACCTGATCGCGCATTCTCTTTTCGATGTCGAGGGCCCGCGTGAGCGCGAGCGTATTGCCCGGATCGAGATCCGCCGCCATGCGGTACTCCGCGGCGGCGGCGCTCAACTGATCCTGCGCTTCGTAGGCGTGCGCGCGCTTGAGATGCTCGGCCGAGGCCGTCCGCATGGCCCGCTCGAGCGCCACCTTGATGTCGACCCGGCTCGGGTCGCTGTTGAGCGCCTCCCGGTAGTACGCGACCGCAGAGTCCCAGTCGCCGTGGTCGGCGGCCTCCTTCGCACTGTGCATCGCGTTGCCCGTCGCGCACGCGCTTATCGCGACAATCGTCGCGAGCACCGCGCCGCCTCGCATCAGTCGTTTCAGCACCAGTGTCTCGTTTCCGCTCGTCTATCCGCCAACCGGAATGGTTCGCTGCCCCGCGCCGTCCACGTACGACATCACGACGGATTCGTGCCCAATCTTCACTAGACGATATCGGCCGTCAACAATTTGACCTTCAACGGCCTGAAACAGCGCGCCGGTCGCCGGATCTTTCAACGTCGCCACCCGTCCAACGTCCGGAC
Organism: uncultured Acidobacteriota bacterium; assembly: GCA_963704575.1. Taxonomy (GTDB): domain Bacteria; phylum Acidobacteriota; class Vicinamibacteria; order Vicinamibacterales; family SCN-69-37; genus DATEGZ01. The sequence continues at coordinate 1,425,537 of OY969918.1, forward strand.
GGTCGACCCACCCAAGAAACTTCAAGCCAATCGGCGGCGGCCCCGGTGGAGGCGGCGGCGGAGGCGGAGGTCCGGGCGGCAGCGGCTTGGGTGCGGGCGGCGGTGGCGGCGCCGGCGTCACCCCGAAGCGAAACAGGTTGCGGCCGGCCTGGGGTGTCTCGCTCGCAGCTGTGAGCGACGCGAGCTTCACTTCATCCGGCAGCACCAGCGGCACGTTCGCGCCCGCCCCGTTCGTCTTCGCATTGGACGTCAGCGGCCGCGTCTCAGCCGGAGTCGTCGGCCCGAACTGGTAATACGCCAGCCCGCCGACGACGGCGGCGAGCAACATGAGCCACGTCAGTTGGCGGCGGCGTTCCGGGCCGGCCGGCGGAAGCAACTTCATCGCGCGGCCCCGGCAAAATAGGTCGCGACGTCGAGACCGACTTCGAGCGTGCCGTTCGCGTTCGAGAGCGCCGTGCCCTGCTGCGCGAGCTCGACTTTCTCGATGATGACGAACGGTTGCGCGGTTTCAAGGTTGTAGAGGAACCGTCGAATGTCCTGGTAGTCGCCGCGCAGCGTGAGGCGGCACGACACGCGCTCGAGCTTGCTGTCGCGAATCGGCTCGTGGTCGGTCTGGCTCGACTCGAACTGCACGTGCGCGTCGCGCGCGGCCTGTCCCACCCAGAAGAGCACGAGCTTCACCGCGCCCGCCTGATCGGGCAGCACGTCACTGTAGAACTTCTTCAGCTCCTGATCGGCTTCGTCCTTGCGGACGCGCGCGGCGGTCACTTCCTTGTTTTCCGCACGCGCCTTCGCCAGCTTCAACGTGGCGTCCTGCGAGTCGTTTTCGTATCCGGCGACGCTGCGGCGCAGCGGAAACACGGCAAGCGCCAGGATCGCGACGTTCGCGATCAGGAACACTACGAGCGGCAGGGCCACGCCCCGGCGTTCTTCGTAAACGCGGCGCCAGAGGCTCATGGCGTGCCCCGCCCGCTCGCCTTAGGCGGCTTCGGCGCGCCCGTCGGCGGGTTGTAGAGCGACACGATCGTCGCCGACAGCGTGCCGTCGTCGTTCTGCTGGAACGCGCTCGGCAGCACGTCGTAGAACGCGCCATCCGCCTGCAGCGCGTCGTCGAACACGGCAATGTCGCTCGGCGATTTCGCGACGACGATCATCGTCACGGTGAAGACGCCCTTGTCGACCTTGGGCGAAACGGCGACCAGGCGCGCGTCCATCGGGAGCTTTTTCTCGATCAGGGAGAAGAACACGGTCCACGAGAACGTGCGCTGATCGATCAGGCTGTTCGCCTCGCGCGTGGATCCGGCAAGCGCCTTGAGGGACGTCACGTCCACGGTGCGGCGCACTGTGGTGGTCTCGTCCTGAATCTTGCGCGTGTCGGCCGCCTCGCGGGCGATCTTCGTCGTCAACTCGCCTCGACGTTTCGAAAGCGCGACGAGCTCCGACACGTTGTATGCGGCGAGAATGACCGCGCCGATCGCGACGAGGCCGATCACAAGGGTGACGAGCCGCTCGTTGTAGAACGGCCGCGTCGAAAGGTTGCCTCTCAGCATCGTCCGGCCCTCATGCGACCCGCCGTTCCCGCAGCAGGACGCCGATCGGCGCGGCGAGCGCGTCGAGCACGTCCGGCTGCGGCGCGACCTGACTCGGCAGGCCCGCAGCCGGCCGCACGTCGACCGATTCGGCGGGCACGCCGAGACGATCGCTGATGTCGCGTCGCGCCTGCGAGGCCGCGCCGCCCGCGAGAGACGCACCCGCCAGCCAGACGCGCGCAAAGCGCGTTCCGCCCAGGCGATCTTCGTGGTACATCGCTGTCTGGTGCACGAGCGCGCTGAGCGGCTCTTCGTCGAGCGACGCTCGGTGGCGATAGAACATCAGCTTCTCGCCGCGCATGATCGCGATGCGTCGTCGCGTCCGCCGCAAGACAGACCAGCAGCCAGTCGTCGGCGGGCGCCGCGCCCGCGCCGACGACCGCGTTCATGACGTTGAAGCTCGCGAGATCGACGATGCCCGCGTGAATGCCGAGCCGGCCGGTGACCGCCTCGTACTGCGCGATGACGTCGCGTCGCGCAACGACGGCCGCGAGCGTGACATTGCCGCCGTCCGCGCTCGCCTGGAAATGGCTGACCTGCGCCTCGTCGATCGGAAACGGTGTGGCCTTGCGCAGCTGCCAGCGGATGAGCTGATCGAGATCGGCCGCCCGGCCAGGCAGCTGCTCGAAGTGCAGGAGCGACACACGCGCGGCGCTGTCGGGCACCACAAGGGCGGCGCGACGCGGCGATCCGAGTCCGGCGCGCGTCGAGTGCGCGTTTCAGCGCCTCGGCTACGACGTCGGGTTCGACGATGTTCGTGCCGACGAGCGCGGGGACGACCGCGGCCACAGGAACCGTCTCGGTGGCGAACGCCGAGACGACCGGTCCGCCCGATCCGCCCGAGAGCTCCGCGACGGTCACGCGCCCGGCCGCGATTTCGATCGCCACGGTCGGCGGCACCGGCGCGAACCAACCCGATCGACGCGTGGGGGCGCTCATTCGACGAACGTCACTTTGTTGATTTCGCGCAAGGTCGTGGTCCCGTCGAGCACGCGGCCGACGGCGCACTGGCGCAGAAACGTCATGCCCTCGTCCCGCGCGGCGCGCTTGATTTCCGACGTCGGCCGGCGCTCGAGAATCATGTCACGGATGCGGTCGGTCAGGTCCATCAGCTCGCAGATCGCGGTGCGGCCCTTGAAACCGGTGCCGCCGCACTCGATGCAGCCCGCGCCTTCGGCGAAGACGTGTGACGTCGGCCAGTTCCGGATCCATCGCGGATTCGATCAGCTGCTCGCGCGTGACCGTCGACCGGCCGGCGGCAGTGATCGCAGATCCGGCGGACGAGCCGCTGCGCGAGCACGCAGTTGAGCGCCGAGACGAACTGATACGGCTCGACGCCCATGTTCAGGAAGCGGCCGAGCACGTCGATGACGTTGTTCGCGTGGACGGTCGTGAACACCAGGTGGCCGGTCAGCGCGGACTGGATGGCGATCTGCGCGGTCTCGGGGTCGCGGATTTCGCCGACCATGATCTTGTCCGGGTCGTGGCGCAGGATCGATCGCAGGCCGCGCGCGAACGTCAGGCCCTTCTTCTCGTTGATCGGAATCTGCGTGATGCCCCGCAGCTGGTATTCGACCGGGATCTTCGATCGTCACGATCTTGTCTTCGACCGTCTTGATCTCGGACAGCGCCGCGTAGAGCGTCGTCGTCTTGCCGCTGCCGGTCGGGCCGGTCACGAGCACCATGCCGTACGGCTCGCGGATGTACTTCCGGAACCGCTTCATCTCTATCTTCGGGCCAGCCGAGGATGTCGAGCGCGCAGCTCGGTGAACTGCTCGCTCATCGACTCCTTGTCGAGGATGCGGATGACCGCGTCCTCGCCGTGCACGCTCGGCATGATCGACACGCGGAAGTCGATCGCCTTGCCGCGCACGCGCAGCTTGAAGCGGCCGTCCTGCGGCACGCGCTTCTCGGCGATGTCGAGCTCCGCCATGACCTTGATGCGCGAGATGATCGTGCTGTTGAAAGCGCTTGTCGATCGGCTTCATCGCCTGCTGCAGCACGCCGTCGATTCGGTACTTCACGTGCACCGCGTCGTCCTGCGTCTCGATGTGGATGTCCGAGGCGCGGCGCTGCAGCGCGGTGAAGACCATCGAGTCGACGAGGCGGATGACGGGGCTGCCGTCCGACGTGAGCTTCTCGACCGTGAGGTTCTCCTCACCGGCCTCGTCCTCGCGGAGCAGCTGGATCTGGAAGCCCTCGGTCGCTTCCTCGAGCACGCGCGTCGAGCTCTCGCTCTTCTTCAGGATGCCCTGGATGGCCGACGGCGTCGCCGACGCACACGCGGATCGGCGTGCCCAGCTGCACGCCCACCTCGTCGATCGTCTGCAGGTCGCTCGGATCGGAGACGACGATGAGCAGCGTGTTGCCGTCGCGACGGTACGGCACGAAGCCGTACCGCAGCATCACATCCGCCGGAATGCTGCGGAACAGCGCGTGGTCGATGTGAAACTGCTCGAGGTCGACGAACTCGAGTTGATAGCGGCTCGCCAGCCGGCGGGCCTTCGATTTCTTCGGCCGCGCGATCGGTCGGCGCCGGCGGCGGCGGCTCGGCGTAGAGCGCTTCCGTTGATTCAGGGGCGCGTTCGGCCATCGGTTATCTCGGCCACCGTGGAAAGCTTAAAGAGCGGCATGTACAGCGACATCAGCAGACCCGCAATGACCAGGCCCATGACGAATCAGGAGGAGCGGCTGGACGAGGTTCGAGAAGCGCGTCAGGCTCGTTTCGTTTTCTTCGTCGTAGAAATCCGCGACGCTGTTGAGCATGTCGGCGAGCGCGCCGGTCGACTCGCCGACCTCGACCATTTCAATCGCGACGTGCGGAAAGATGTCGCGTTCGGCCAGGGACGCCGGCCAGACTGCCGCCTTCGCGGACCTGCCGGGCCACGCCCAGCAGGCTCTCGGCCATGGACCGGTTGCTGATCGCGCGCGCCGCAATATCGAGCGAGTTGACGAGCGGAATGCCGCCCGACGAGCAGCGTCGCCAGCGTGCGCGAGATCTGCGCCGTCGCGAAGCTTGCCGCGCCAGCGGCCCGAAATACGGCAGGCGCAGCATCGAACGCGTGGAGCCGGCGCCGCTGCTTCGGCTGCCGGAACCACAGCACGCTCCCCGCAACGGCCGCGATGAGCCCCGCGATGATGAGCCCGGAGCTGCCGATGAGATTCGTCGAGATGGCGACGACGATCCGCGTCGACAGCGGCAGTTCGGCGCCGTGCCCGAAGTCCTTGTAGAACTCCGCGAACTCCGGCACGACCTTGAAGACGATGAGCGCGACGACGACCGATGCGAGAGCAGGACGAGCACGACGGGATAAATCAGCGCGGACACGATGTGCGACCGCACGGAGTTGAGCACCTTGACGTGCTGCACATACCGGCGAATGACCTGCTCGAGGCTGCCGCTCTTCTCCCCCGCCATCAGCGACGCGGTGTACACGCCGGAAAACATCTTCTGCGCTTCGAACGCGTCCGACAGCGACCGTGCCCGATCGGACTTTTTCGTAGATGTCATCGAGCGCCGCGCTTGAAGAGCGGATTCGGCACGCGCCGCCGCAGGATGTCGAGCGACTGCACCAGCGGCAGGCCCGCTTTGAGCAGCGTCGCGAGCTCCTGATTGAAGACGAGAAAATCTGTGGTCGGAATCCGCCGCCGCGAGGGGAGCACCAAGTGCAGCTTGCCGAGGCGAAGTCCGCCACGGCCCTGCACGGAGAGCACGTACAGCCCTTTTTCTTCCAGCTCGAGGCGAAGCCGGGCTTCGCTCTCGGCAATGTAGGTCGCTTCCATCACCTGACCGGTGGTTGTCGCGACCCTGCAGCGGAATTCCACGCGTTCTGTCCCTCGCTCGTCTGAGCACTTAGACCGCGGGACGACGAAAACGGCTGCCGTCCCGTCACACCCGGGCAAACTGATGGCTACCGTAGGAGCGCCAGGACCCGATGGACGTAGTCCTGGGTCTCGCGATACGGAGGCACGCCGCCGTACCGGCTGACGGCGCCCTCTCCGGCGTTGTAGGCCGCGAGCGCACGCATGCTGTCGTTCCCGTACCGGTCGAGCAGATTGCGCAGGTGCCGCATCCCCGCTTCGAGGTTTTTCTCCGGATCGAACGGGTCGTCCACTGAGAACTCCTGCGCGATGACCGGCATGATCTGCATCAGGCCCATGGCGCCCTTCGACGAGACGGCCTTGGGCTCGTAATTGGATTCGACCTGCACGACGGCTCGCGCCAGCCGGAGGTTGACGCCGACGCGCGACGCCACGCGATCCACGAGTGCCCGGACAGCGTCACTCGAGAGCTGCGGACCGGCCGCCGACAGTGAGCCGGCCAGCGCCTCGAGCGCGAACGACATGGCGTGCGGCACCTCGTCTGGAAGGACCTCGGCCACCATTTCCTTGGGAGCCCGCACTTCCCCGCCCCCGCGGAACTGCATGACCACCGAGTCGCCATCGAACCGGCACGACTCGACCGACATGACGCGCCCGTTGTTGAGCTTGACGATCTCGGCGCCGGCGGCCGCCGGAAGCCCAATAATTAGGGCAAAAGCCAGAATACAGCAAGACGCAAGCCTCTGGCGACCCGGCCGGGCCGGACCAGTCGTCTGCTCGGATGGATTCCGGAGGTGTCCCCTACCCATTTCGCCCTACGTCCTACTTATCGGGCCTCAACGAACGCGTGATAGACCCGGAGGCCCAGTTCGCGCAGGTCTTTGCCCCCTGCCGGGAGTTGGCTCGGGACGAAGGTCCGGTCGACCTCGATCCGCAATTCCGCCATTTCGCCGGTGCCGAGTTGCGCCGCCGGGATCTGGACGCGCTTGAGGACGGGCACAGCGTTGTCGGCGGCGAACGTTTCGACGGCATTGCTGGCTGAATAGACGGTGACTTGCTGTGGATGGTCGCTAAAGACGTCGGTCCGGGCGTCGAATTCGAGGTACAGGGTGACGTCGCGACGTGGGTTTCGGAAGGTCAGCACGGCGGCTTTCTGCGTCCACTGCCATTCGAGCGACGGGTTTTCCGGCGCCGACTCGGCCGGATGCCATCCGCTCTTCCGAATCACGAAGATGTTTTCTGCCGGCGCCAGGATCTGCAACGTCCCGACCTTATAGGTGCGGTTGGTCGCCGCCCGATCGGCCGGCTCCGGGCCCGAGAGCACGAGCCGCTCGTTGCCCTTATAGAGACCGACCTCGACCGTCGCCTGCCCGACGAACGGAAATACCGGGACGAACACAGTCCGGGTGTATTCGATCGTTTGCCCGGGCTTCCACTGCGACGTGGGCGGTTTTGGATCGTGATCGTCGTTCCACGCGAGCGGGTTGCCGTTCTCGTCGATCAGATGGACGAAGACGCGGTAGTCGCCGGCGATGTTCGCCTTGGGCGCGACGTTGAACCGGTAGGTCAAGTCGATCGGCGCTCCCAGCGGCACGCGCGTCTTGCTCGCTTGGAAGGACACGCTCGCAACAGGCGGCGCGCTTTCGTTCTTCGCGCAGGCGGCGACGCCCACGAGCAGACCGCACGCGATCGTCCAGGTTCCGACGAACGCTCGTCGCGTCATCACAATCGCGCGATGGTACCGTATTGCCGCATGCTGTTCAATATGTTAGCCTTGCGGCGTTTCACTCCCCTGGAATTTTCATGGCAGCAGATGCACTCGGTATGATCGAAACGCGCGGCCTCATCGGTGCCATCGAGGCCGCCGACGCGATGGTCAAGACCGCGAACGTCGTCCTGATCGGCAAGGAATACATCGGCGCGGGCTACGTGACTGTCCTCGCGCGTGGTGACGTCGGGGCCGTCAAGGCGGCAACCGACGCGGGCGCCGCCGCGGCCCGACGCGTCGGTGAGCTCGTCTCGGTGCACGTGATTCCGCGGCCGCACGCGGAGGTCGAGCGCATCCTGCCGAAAGGGCTCGTGAAGACCTCGTAATTCGCCCGTGGCTACTTCCCCTCCCACAGACCGCGATCTCGCCTCGGTTCAAGAAGCCCGGCAGCTCGCGCAGCGCGCCAAGCAGGCCGCGCCTGCGCTCGCGGAATTCAGCCAGGAACAGATCGATCGCCTCGTCGACGCGATGGCCGCGGCCGCCACGCCGCGCGCCGAAGAGTTCGCGCGCCTCGCAGTCGAGGAAACCGGGTACGGCGTCGTCGCCGACAAAGTTCAGAAGAACCTCTTCGCGTCCGAACGCGTGTACCAGTTCATCCGCCCGATGCGCACCGTGGGCGTCGTTGCTCGCGACGACCAGCGGAAGGTCGTCGAAATCGCCGAGCCGTTTGGCGTCGTCGCCGCGATCGTGCCGTCGACCAATCCGACGTCCACGGCGATCTACAAGATTCTGATCGCGCTCAAAGCGCGCTGTCCGATCGTCATCAGTCCGCATCCGTCCGCCGCACGCTGCATCACGCGCGTCGCTGAGGTGATGGCAGACGCCGCGCGCGAAGCCGGCGCGCCTGAAGGTGCCGTCAACTGGATGAAGACGGTGTCACTCGAAGGCACCCAGGAACTGATGAAGCATCGCGACGTCGCGGTCATTCTCGCGACAGGCGGAATGGGCCTGGTGCGCGCGGCGTACAGCGCAGGCAAGCCCGCGTACGGCGTCGGCCCCGGCAACGCGCCGTGTTTCATCGAGCGCTCGGCGGATCTCTCGAAGGCCGCGAGCGACATCGTGATCGGCAAGTCGTTCGACAACGGCGTGCTCTGCTCTTCGCCGAATTCGGTCGTCGTCGAATCGGCCGTCGCGGACGAAGTGCGCCGTGAGTTCGTGAAGCACGGCGCGTACTTCATGTCGCCGTCCGAAGCCGACAAGGTCGCGACGCTCCTCGTCTCGCCGCAGCGGCTGCCGAACCCGAAGCTGGTCGGCAAGCCAGCCACGTTCATTGCCCAGCAAGCGGGATTCCCGGTACCGGCCGGAACGCGCGCCCTCATCGCGGAGCTCAAAGGCGTCGGCCGCGACTATCCCCTTTCCGATCGAAAAACTTTGTCCCGTGCTTTCGTACTACGTCGTCGCCGACTGGCGCGAAGGCTGCGAGCGCTGTATCCAGATTCTTCGGTACGGCGGGATGGGCCACACGATGTCCATCCACTCGCGCAACGACCAGATCATCCTCGAGTTCGGTTTGAAGAAACCCGCCTTCCGCATCGTCGTCAACACACCGACAACGCACGGATCGATTGGATTGACGACGGGTCTTGATCCGGCGATGACGCTGGGCTGCGGCGGATACGGCGGCAACATCACGTCCGATAACATCTCGCCGAAACATCTGCTAAACATCAAACGGCTGGCATACGAACTGAGACCCGCCATGGACGCGTCCCGGCCCGCGCCGAAGTCTGCAGACGCCGCGACCTCCGCGCTGCCCAAAGCACCGGCGGCTCCTGCGCCTGGCGGCGTCGACACCGCGCTCGTGCGCGAACAGGTTGGGCGATTGACCGGCACGGGGCCGCGGGAACCACGCGCGGACGATCCGCCGACGACGATCGTCCAATTCGTGTGCGAGGAAGATGTCCGTCAGGCGGTGAAACTCAGCCGTAAGATCCTGGTCGGCGACCGGACGATCATCACCCCCCTCGCACGCGATTTGGGTGAGGCCGAGCGCGTTTTCGTAAGTGCTGGATGGCCGAAGGCGTGACACTCAGCGCACCGACGAGCGAATTTCCTGTAAATTCGGCGTTGAAGCGACCGGGTACGGATGCTACCCTACGGGCACTCTCCTTGCAGTGTTGATCGGGCACTCAGATACACGATGACCTATACCCGACTACCTCTCGTCCTCGCCGCAGGCGTCCTGGTGGTTGGGTGTGGCAAGCCGGTTCAACCGGTTCTTCCTGCGCCTGCCGCGTCCCTGCCGGTGGCAAGAGCCACGGGTGCCGGCTTCTCGGGCCCGACCGTCGCGCTCGTCGCCGATCCCATCGCCATCTACATTTCCCAGGCCGAAGCGGCGTTCGCGGCCGGCAAGACTGAACTCGAAGCGGGCCGGCTGGTCGCGGCGCGCGAACATTTCGACCAGGCCGTGGACGTGTTGACATCCGCGCCCGGCGGTGCACGATCCGACGCGAGACTCTCGGCGGAATTCGATCGCCTGCTGGATCGGATCAGCGCCCTCGACGTCCTCGCGCTTCGCGAAGGCGATGGGTTCACCGAGGCCCGGTCCGAACCCGCCGTGATCGACGAGCTCCTGCACGACGCCACGGCCGAGCCACCGGCGCCGACGCTCACGACCGAAGAGACGGTGGCTGACGACCTGACGAAGACGCCTCACGACCTGCCGATTCCCCTCAACCCCAAGGTTCTTGGGTACGTCGAGCTGTTCACCGGCAAGCTGCGCGACTTCATGACGACGACGCTCGGCCGGTCCACGCAGTACGTGCCGATGATCCAGGACGTCTTCAAGACCGAGGGCTTGCCGCTCGATCTCGCCTACGTGCCGATTGTCGAGAGCGCCTTCAAGAACACGGCGCTCTCGCGCGCGAGCGCCAAGGGCATGTGGCAGTTCATTCAGGACACCGCGACCGAGGAAGGTCTGCAGCAGAACTGGTTCCTCGACGAGCGGTCCGATCCGGAGAAGGCCACCTACGCCGCCGCGAGGTATCTGAAGTCGCTCTGCGACGAGTTCGACGGCGACTGGAACCTGGCCCTCGCGAGCTACAACGCCGGTCCCGGGCGCGTCGAGCGCGCGATGAAGCTCTCGAAGAGCGATGACTATTGGAAGATGTCCGAGGGTACGAAGTACCTCCCGCGTGACACGCGCGAGTACGTGCCGATGATCCTTGCGGCCGTCATCATCGCGCGGAACCCCGCGCGGTACGGCTTTGAAGTCGCGCCGCCCATGCCGCCGACCTACGAGAAGGTCAACGTGCCGGGGGCGCTCGACCTCCGGATCATCGCCGAATGGGCGGGCTCATCCGTCGAAGAGATCCAGACGCTCAACCCGGAACTGCGCCGGACCACGACCCCGTCGACCGCCCACGAGTTGAAGGTGCCGATGGGCACCGGCGCGGCTATCACGGCCAAACTTTCAACTGCCGACCCGTCGCTCTTCACCACGTTCAAGTTCTATTCGGTCAAGCGCGGCGATTCGATCACGAGTATCGCGCGGCAGTACAAGCTGACATCGACCGAACTGCGCACCGCCAACGACCTGCGCACGTCCACGAAGGTCCGCGCCGGTCAAACCCTGATGATTCCGCAACAGCGCGCCAGCGTGCTCCCGCCGCGCCCGAGCGCGGCGACCACCAACTCCGCGCCGGTGCCGGGCCCGTTGACGACGTATCGGGTGCGCCCGGGTGACACGCTCTCGAGCATCGCGCGCCACTTCGACACGACCGTCACCGATCTCAAGCGCCTGAATCAGCTTTCGTCGGACACGATCGTCGTGGGCGACAAGCTGACGGTCAAGAAGTAAGCCTGCCTGCCAACGCCTAGCGCACAAGTTTCAGGTTGTTCTGCATCGCAATGATATGGCCCGTCGTGAGTGCGATGGGAATGACCCACCACGTCCTGCGGAAGCCGGGCCGGTCGGACGCCTTCATCTTCGCGGCGACAGCCATGACAGTGATGTCGAGTGCCTCGCCCGAGGTGAATGCCACTGCCGGACCGCGATTGATGAACGGCGCCGCGTACGGATCGGCCTCGTAGCAGTTCTTGCAACGACTCATCACGTAGAACGTGCTCTTCGTATCGCCGATCATGGCGGCGCTGAGAGCCACGCCGACGAGCACGAACTTCTTGTCGACGACTTTCGCGGCGGGACGCCCCTCGTCCTGCGCGGGCGTCGAGAACGTCGCGTTGAGTGGTGCGACGACGGGTGCGGCGATCTCCTGCGCCCGGCTTGTCCCGGACAACATCAAGAGTACGGCGACGACGCTCAGCCCTCTACGCATACACCCCTCCCGGTCCGGCGATAAGGCCGGTGCAAGGCAGCGCACTTTTATTGCGAACCGTGCGCAGGATGTGCGCGCACGTCCTCACAGGCACTGCGCATTCTCGCAACGACGCGAGACGCTTCGTTAGCCACCAGAGGTGCAATCTCGATGCCGGAGTCACCGGGCGCGACTTTTGGCGAATTCGCTTGGAAAAGCAGTAGAAAACGCCTGGCGCGAAATCCGCCTGGCCCGCGCGTTGGAACATTTGACCCGTCCGGTGCTACATGAGCCGCGCGCGTCATTGGGCACTACTGGTACTGCCAGTGAGGCCCGCGCACGCCGCAAGAGGGCCGTGGACGTACGCAATTGCTTCCTTCGCGGCGCCAGACGAAGTACGCGGATTGTGCGAGCGCGTGATCGATTCGCTCGGGAAAGCGCGGGGCCGCCGTGGTCCTGAACTTGCGCTGAAGAGAGCGTGCTCGCACGCCTGACGGCGGCCGCCGTGTTCGGGATCGACGCGCTGGCGGTGTCGGTCGAAGTGGACGTCTCGCCCGGACTGCCGGGCGTCACCATGGTGGGCCTGCCGGATGCGACGGTCAGGGAGAGCCGCGATCGCGTGCGGTCGGCGATTCGCAACTCCGGCTTTCCGTTCCCCCCGGAGCGCGTGACGGTCAGTCTCGCACCGACCGACGTGAGAAAGGTGGGTGCGGCGTTCGACCTGCCGATCGCGTTGGGCATTCTGGCGGCATCGGGTGCGCTCCCGCAGCGGGAGCCGCCGCCGTACACCATCGTCGGCGGCCTGTCGCTCGATGGCGGCATCCCGCCGCTTCAAGGACTCCTCCCCGTCGCCGTGGCGGCGCGGCGATCGACGAGCGCCGCGTTGATGTTCCCGGCGGCGAATCTCCCCGAGGCCGGCGTGGTGGACGGATTGCGGCTGTTCCCCGTGCGTTCGCTCTTCGACGCCGCGCGAATCCTGGCGACGCCCAGTCCCTTGCCCGCCACCCCTCCCCTGCCGCCGGTCGCCACGCCCGCGGCCGCCTTCACCGACGACCTCGCCGACGTCCGGGGTCAGCTGGTCGCCCGGCGCGCGCTCGAGATCGCCGCAGCCGGCGGACACCACGTGCTCTTCAGCGGCCCGCCTGGCGCCGGGAAAACGATGCTCGCGCGCAGATTGCCTGGATTGCTGCCGCGGCTGAGCTTCGGCGACGCGCTCACCGTCACGACGATCCATTCGGTCGCGGGGCTGATTCCTCCCGGCGTCGGGCTGATCGAGACGGCGCCCTTTCGCGCGCCGCATCACAGCTGCTCGGACGTCGCGCTCGTCGGTGGCGGTAACGTGCCACGACCGGGCGAGCTCAGCCTGGCGCACGGCGGCGTCTTGTTTCTTGACGAGTTGCCCGAGTTCAGCCGGCGCGTGATCGAAAGTTTGCGGCAGCCGCTCGAACAGGGCACCGTGCATATCGCGCGGGCCAGCCGTTCGGCGATTTTTCCCGCGCGCGTGCTGCTCGTCGGCGCGATGAATCCGTGTCCGTGCGGCTATGCCGGCGATTCTGAACGCGAGTGCCGATGTCCGCCGTCAGTCGTCGCCCGATATCAGCAGCGGCTGTCGGGACCAATGCGCGACCGCTTCGATCTGGGCGTCCACGTTCGAGCCGTGCCCTGGCATGATCTGCGCGATCGCTCGCCGGGCGAGTCGTCCGACGCCGTACGCGCGCGGGTAATTGCGGCGCGGACGCGCCAGCTCGTGCGTCAGGGCTCGCTCAACGGGCACCTCGAAGGCCGGCGCCTCCGCGAACACTGCGAGCCGGCCGATGACGCTGCCGCGAGAGTACTTGCGGCAGGCGCGGAACGGCTGCGATTGAGCGTCCGGGCCCTGACTCGTGTGGCGCGCGTCGCGCGGACGGTGGCCGACCTCGAGGGCCGGCCTCGGGTCGAGGCGAGACACCTGGCAGAAGCCTTGCACTTTAGATCGACGGATCGATAACGGGATCGTAACAATTCTGGCCTTGGCTTCGTAAGGTATGGTAGATTTCGGCGGTTCCGGCAGGTTCTGGCCGGGCGCACGAGGGAGATCCAAAGATCCGCATGCAGTCGCCGCGTTACACAATTCTCATTGCCAACCGAAATTCGGGGGCGGTCCGGCGATTGACGATCGCTCGGTTGCCTCTGATGTTGGCGGGTGGCGCGGCCCTCGGCGTCCCTCTGCTCGTCATGCTGATGGGCTTGGGCGCCCGTCAGGCGAGCCGGCTCGAGGTCGACTCCCTTCGGGCCTCGAACGAAACCCTCAAAGTCGAAAACGACAGCTATCGCGAGGCCACAGGCGCCCTGGCCGGGCAGATTGCCTCGCTTCAGGCGGCGCTCGTCCAGCTGGGCGATCAGGCCGAGCTCGACCCGGCGACCCGCGACGCCATCCATAAGCTGCCCGCGGTGATCCGCTCGCGCGCCGTTGGCGGCTCGTTGCCGACCGGCCAGGCGGTCGCGAAAGCCGATACGGGCACACCGCTCGGCACGTTCGGCATGCTGCGCGACCTGCTCGGCGTTCTCGAAAATCGCCTCGCCTCGGTCAAGACGACCGTCGAGAATCAGCAGGCGCTCGCGCGCGCTACGCCGTCGATCTGGCCGATCGCAGGGTGGCTCTCGTCGGGCTTCGGCAGTCGATCGGATCCGTTCACGGGTCAGCCGGACTTCCACGCCGGTCTCGATATCTCCGCGGACAAGGGCACACCCGTTCGCGCAACCGCTGACGGCGTCGTCGAGTCGGCTGCCTACAATGGCAATTACGGCAATTCGATTCTGATCTCACATGGTTTTGGAATCTCCACCCGTTTCGGCCATCTCTCAGGCTACGCCGTGGGCGCGGGCCAGAAGGTCAAGCGTGGTGATGTCATCGGTTACGTCGGTGCAACGGGCCGGGCCACGGCGCCTCACCTGCACTACGAAATCCTGCTCAACGGGGAAACAATCAACCCGCTCCGACTTCTCGCCGGGCAATGACACGCCCGGTCCGGCGGCATCCTTCAACCGCCGGTTGCTTCTGACTCCCCTGCACTCAAGGTTGACCCTGCGCGCAGGCTTCCCTAGAATCGTACGAATCCTCGCTTCGCGAACGGACCGGCCGTGGTACGGCTGGCTGTTGGCAGTCGCGGCGGCCTCGGCATGATCAATACCCTCCTCGCCAAAGTCATCGGCACGCAGAACGAACGCGAGCTGAAGCGTCTGCGTCCGATCGTGACGCGGATCAACGAGCTCGAAGATTCGATTCGCAAGCTGAGCGACGTCGAGATGCGAGCGAAAACCGACGAGCTGCGGCGCCGCGCGCAAGGCACGGGAAGCACGCAGGGCGACGCCGCCGGCGAATCGCTCGATGCCCTGATGCCCGAGGCGTTCGCGCTCGTGCGCGAGGCAGGGCGGCGCGTGCTCAACATGCGCCACTTCGACGTGCAGCTGATCGGCGGCATGGTGCTCAACGCCGGCAGGATCGCCGAAATGAAAACCGGCGAAGGCAAGACGCTCGTCGCGACCTTGCCCGCCTATCTCAACGCGCTCGAAGGCAAGGGTGTACACGTCGTCACCGTCAACGACTACCTGGCGCGCCGCGACTCCGAGTGGATGGGCCGCATCTACCGGTACCTCGGGATGTCGGTCGGTGTCATTCAGCACGACCTGAACGACGTCGAACGCCAGGCCGCGTACAACTGCGGACATCACCTACGGCACGAACAACGAGTTCGGCTTCGATTACCTGCGCGACAACATGAAGTTCGACCTCGCGCAGTACGTGCAGCGAGGCCACCGGTTTGCGATCGTCGACGAAGTGGACAGCATCCTCATCGACGAGGCGCGGACGCCACTCATCATCTCCGGTCCGGCGGAAGAATCGACGGACCTCTATTACGAAGTCGATCGCATCATCCCGAAGCTCCTCCCGGGCGCGGTGACGCAGGGCAACGTCAAGGCCGAGGATCGCGAGCAGCTCGAGACGACGGGCGACTACCTCGTCGACGAGAAGCACAAGACCGTGCAGCTCACCGAGACGGGCATGGCGAAGTCCGAGAAGATGCTCGCGCATCGCCTCGTCGCGGACTCGGCCGGGATGTACGACCCGGCGAACATGCCGCTGCTCCACCACATTCACCAGGGGCTGCGCGCGCACACGCTCTTCAAGCTCGACGTCGACTACATGGTGAAAGACGGCCAGGTCGTCATCGTCGACGAGTTCACGGGCCGCCTGATGCCCGGGCGCCGCTGGAGTGACGGGCTGCACCAGGCCGTCGAGGCGAAGGAGAAGGTCAAGATCGAGCGCGAAAATCAGACGCTCGCGACCATCACTTTCCAGAATTATTTTCGCAAGTACAAGAAGCTCTCCGGCATGACCGGCACGGCCGAGACGGAAGCCGAGGAGTTCAACAAGATTTACAGCCTCGACGTCATCGTCGTGCCGACCAACCGCGGCCTCCGACGCAAGGAAGAGCCGGACAGCGTCTACCGTACGGAAAAAGAGAAATACGAGGCGATGTTGAAAGACATCGTCGAGAAGCAGGAATCCGGGCGGCCCACGCTCGTCGGCACGGTCTCGATCGAGAAGTCGGAACGGCTGTCGGGCCACCTCAAACGCCGGGGCATCAAGCACGTCGTGCTCAACGCGAAGTTCCACGCGCAGGAAGCCGAGATCGTCGCGCAGGCGGGCCGCCGCGCGACCGTCACCATTGCCACGAACATGGCCGGCCGAGGCACCGACATCCTGCTCGGGGGCAACCCCGAGTTCATGGCGCGCCAGCAGTGCCTCGCCGATCAAATCGCCGAGCGCCTGCCGAAGGGGCAGGAGAAGTACGTCGACGACGACGACTTCGTCTACTTCTACCACCTCGAGAGCTTCTACCGCGCGCCGCGCAAGGAATACGAGCGGATCTTTCAGACGTTGAAGTCCCAGACCGACGCCGAGCACGAAGACGTCGTGAACATCGGCGGCCTGCACATCGTCGGCACCGAGCGGCACGAAGCGCGGCGCATCGACAACCAGTTGCGCGGCCGCGCGGGCCGTCAGGGCGATCCTGGATCGTCGCGTTTCTATCTCTCGCTCGAAGACGATTTGATGCGGATCTTCGGATCTGATCGCATCGCCGGCCTGATGACACGGCTCGGAATGGAAGAGGGCGTGCCGATCGAACACGGCATGGTGACCAAGGCGATCGAGCGCGCACAGAAGCAGGTCGAGGCCCAGAACTTCGCCACCCGCAAACACCTGCTCGAGTACGACGACGTCATGAACAAGCAGCGCGAGAGCGTCTACTCGCTCCGCCGCGAGCTGCTCGAAGGCGCTATCCGGGTCCGCGAGGACGAGGCCCCCGTCGACACGCGCACGTATCTGATGACGCTCGCCGAGGATCTGGTCGACACGCTCGTCGAAACGCACGCCGGCAAGGACACGAACCCCGAGGAATGGGATCTCGGCGCGCTTCGGCGCAGCGTCGGCGATGTCTTCGGGCTCGAGCCGGCCGCCCTCGAGCCGATCCCGCTCGAGACGCTGTCGCCCGGCGACATGAGCGATGCCCTGCGCGACCTCGTGCTGGCGAAGTACGGCGAGAAGGAACAGATCGGCGGCATCGATCCGGCGATCCTCCGGCGCGTCGAGCGCGACATCATGCTGCAGATCGTCGACGCGCAGTGGAAGGACCACCTCTACAGCCTCGACCACCTCAAGGAAGGCATCGGCCTTCGCGGGTACGGCCAGCGCGATCCGCTCGTCGAGTACAAGAAAGAAAGCTTCCAGCTGTTCCAGGCGATGCAGGGCCGGGTCGAAGAAGACATGGTCCGCTATCTGTGGCGGCTGCGTCCGGTGATGTCGACCGGCGAGACCGGCGAAGCGCCTGCCCCACCGCCCCTGCCCGTCAGGCCGGCGCCAAAGCGGCCGCCGCAGCTGACGCTCAGCGGCGGCTCGAGTTCCAGCACCTCGTCAGGCCCGATGCGCGCCGCCAGTTCAACGAGCGCCACCATGGGCGGACCGCCTCAACCCTCGCGCACGGGCGGTGACGACGCGCAGGTCAAGACCGTGCGCCGCGACGAACCGAAGATCGGCCGCAACGATCCCTGCTGGTGCGGCAGCGGAAAGAAGTTCAAGAAGTGTCACGGAGCCTGAGTCCCGACGCCGTACGAGCCTCCCTGGGCGCCGCCGCGCAAATCGCGGCCGGGCTTGCCGAAGCGCTGACCTTCGACGACATCGTGCTCGTGCCGCGCGAATCGCACGTGCTGCCGAGCCAGGTCGACATCAGCTCACGGCTGACGCGTCGCATTCGCCTCAACGTGCCGATTCTGAGCGCGGCCATGGACACCGTCACCGAGAGCCGGCTGGCGATCGCCATGGCGCAGCAGGGCGGCATGGGCATCGTCCACAAAAACCTCGGCATCGACGAACAGGCGTCCGAAGTGGATCGCGTGAAGCGATCGGAGAGCGGCATGATCGTCAACCCGATCACGCTCTCGCCAAAGCAGCACATCTACGAAGCGCTCGAGATGATGAAGAAGTACCGCATCAGCGGCGTGCCGATCACCGAGGACGGCAGCAAGGAAGGCCGGCTGGTGGGCATCCTGACGAACCGCGACCTGCGCTTCGAGACGCGCGTCGATCGCCCGATCGCCGAGATCATGACCCGCGAGAATCTCGTGACCGTGCCGGTCGGGACGACGCTCGACCAGGCGCGCGAGATGTTCCATCGCCACAAAATCGAAAAACTGCTCGTCGTCGACGCGGCGTTCCGGCTGAAGGGCCTGATTACCGTCAAGGACCTGCAGAAGGTCGTCAAGTATCCGAGCGCGTGCAAGGACTCGCTCGGCCGCCTGCGCGTGGGCGCCGCGATCGGCGTGAGCCGCGACACGATGGATCGCGCCGACGCGCTCGTGCAGGCGAACGTGGACGCGCTGGTGATCGACACGGCGCACGGCCACTCGAAGGGCGTGCTCGACATGGTGGCGAAAGTGCGCCAGCGGCATCCCGACGTGGACGTCATCGCCGGCAACGTCGCCACGGCCGGAGCGACGCTCGCGCTCATCGACCGCGGCGTGGACGCAGTGAAGGTCGGGATCGGCGCCGGTTCGATCTGCACGACTCGTGTCGTCGCGGGCGTCGGCGTACCGATGATCACCGCGATTGCATCGTGCGCCCGCGCGGCCGCCGAGCGCGACGTGCCGATTATCGCGGACGGCGGCATCCGCTACTCCGGCGACATCGCCAAGGCCATCGCGGTCGGCGGCAGCTCGACGATGATCGGCAGCCTCTTCGCGGGCACGGACGAGAGCCCGGGCGAGATCATCCTGTTCCAGGGACGCAGCTTCAAGGAATACCGCGGGATGGGATCGCTCGGCGCCATGCGCCGCGGCAGTCGCGACCGGTACTTCCAGGACGAATTCGACCTCGACGCCAACAGCGACGCCTCCGACAAGCTCGTGCCCGAAGGGATCGAGGGCCGCGTCGCGCACAAAGGCAGCGTGGCCGCCATGATTCACCAGCTGGTCGGCGGCCTGCGCGCCAGCATGGGTTATTGCGGCTGCCCGGACGTCCCGACTCTCCAGCGGGACGCGGAACTGATGCGCACGACCGCCGCGGGCGTTCGCGAGGGCCACGTCCACGACGTCGTGATCACCAAGGAAGCGCCGAACTACCGCGCCGAGTAGCGCCCGGGCGCGTCGCGCGGCGCCCTGTTAACGATCTCCCCTGCCCGCGCGTCTGTCTGGCATGACCAGACGCGACCTTCTCTTCACTCTCGGCGCAGGCGGGGCGTGGCTGACGTTCGTTCAGCGCTCGACCCTCGTCGCCAGCCAGGTCGATCCCCGCTTTCTGAGAATGTACGAGGATGCGCAGCGTCAGCGGCCATCGTCACTGACATCAGTCACGCGCATCGCGCCGCCCGACGAGCCAGGCACGCCGCTCGTCGTTCGGGCGCAGCTGTTCGATCGCGAAGGGATGCACCCGGTCCACGGCGTGATCATCTTCGCGTACCACACGGATCGCGCCGGGCTCTACAACCGCCCGGGACAGCCAGGCTGGCGCCTGCAGGGCTGGGCGCGAACGGATCGCGACGGACGATTCGAGTTCGACACGATTCGCCCCGCGCCCTATCCTGAGCGCAACGCTGCGGCGCATATCCACGTGTACGCGGAAGGGTCCGACGTGCCGCGGCAGACACTGACGGAAGTGCTCTTCGAGGGCGATGCGCTGCTCACCGATGCCCAGAAGCGTGACGCCGCGAGCGCCGGACGTTTCAGCAACATCCGGCCGGTCGTCCGGAGCGAAGGACGCGAATCGTGCGAGATCCTGTACCGGCTCACAGGGGAGTTCATTTTCTGACCGATTTGACCGCGCCGGACGGCCCGCCTCGCGACGACGTCGCGAGCCTGGTGCGATCCGCGCAGTCGGGCGATCGGGAGGCCTTCGGTGTGCTCTACGAACGATATGCCCGGTACGTGCATGGCATTCTGCTGGCGCGTCTTTCCGCCGACGAGGCGCCCGACCTCGTGCAGGACGTCTTTCTTCAGGCCTTCGAGCGCTTGCGCACGCTTCGCGAGCCGCGCGCGTTCGCGGGATGGCTGGCGGTGATCGCCCGCAATCGATCGACGGACCGGCTCCGGAATCGCCCGTTGACCGAGCCGCTCGAAGATCAGCCGGCGCCGGCGACGTCGCCCGAAGCGCGGGCCGACGCCGAGCGCGCGCTGGCCGCGATTCAACGGCTGCCCGAGACCTATCGGGAGACGCTGGTCCTCCGCCTCGTCGAAGGCCTCACCGGGCCGGAAATTGCTCGCCTGACCGGCCTCACGCCCGACTCGGTGCGCGTCAACCTTCATCGTGGATTCAAGCTGCTGCGCGGGCAGTTGGGAGTGGCGCCATGACGCCGAACACACCGGACGACGCGTATCTCTGGGATCGCAGCGGGAATGTCGATCCGGCCGTCGCCGATCTCGAAGCTCGTCTCGCGCCGTTACGCTTCGATCCGGCGTCGCATTCGCTCGCCCTGCGTCGCGTAACGCGGCCGCTGCGCACGCTCGTCCTCGCGGGCACGATCGCCGCATCCCTTCTGGTCGCCGTCGGACTTTGGTACTACCATTGGCGGCTCGAATGGACGGTCGATCGCGCGTGGTCCGTGACGGTGCAGCCGGCCGCGCCAGGCGGCGCGAGCACGTCCGCATCGCTCGCGGTCGGCGAATCGCTTCAGACGATCGCTCCGGCCTCGGCGGCCCGGATCGACATCGCGCGCGTCGGAACGATCGACGCGACGGCGGGCACGGATCTCACGGTTTCGGCGACCGAGGCGCGCCGGCATCGCATGCGACTGGAGCGCGGCACGGTCGATGTACGGCTGTGGGCGCCGCCGGGCGCTGTCGCGATTCACACGCCGGCGGGCGACGTGATCGATCTGGGATGTGTCTTTCAGCTCGCCGTCGACGGCGACACCGCGCGCCTGAGCGTCCGCACCGGCTGGGTCGAGTTGGCGAACGCGTACGGCCAGTCGCTCGTACCTGCCGGCGCGTCGAGTTTGATGCGGCCCGGCAGTCGGCCGCCCGTGCCCGTGTACGACGACGCGGCTGCTGCGTTCAGTTCCGGCGTGCGCGCGTTCGAGGCCGGCGACGCGACCAGCGCCGCGCTGTCGTCAGTCGTCTCGACCGCGCGCCCGCGCGACGTTCTAACGATCCTCATGCTCGCCGAGCGTCGATCGGGGCCGGACCGCGCCGCGCTCGTGGCGCGTGCGGCCGTGCTCGCGCCGCCACCTCCGATGGCCGATCTCGCCGCTGTCGCCACCGGAGACGACAACGCTCTCTGGCGGTGGGTTGACGCGCTGCCGCTGCCGCCCGTCAAGTCGTGGTGGCGGAACTGGCGCGACGGCCTGCCGCGGCTCCGCTAGCGCGTTCCGCATGTTTCATGCGGAGTTCATCATCGCTCGCTGCGACTTCCAGATCGTCGGCGAGTCGATTCTCGGGCAGTGATTTTCGGCGCAACTTGCAAGTGACGGTGCTGACGGCGGCGCGTGCGCCAGATCAGGGCCGGTAAATCGTGACGCGCCTGGTCTGGTGGTCGACGGGCTCGAGCATCACGCGGATCGCGTCGGCGGGCGCGTCGCGCCAGCGATCAGGCCACTCCACCGCGACCACGGCGCCTTCGAGCAGGTCGTCGAGCGCGAGGTCATCGACCTCGACCGGCGTCAGGCGATACAAGTCGATGTGCTCGAATCGCACGTCGCCGCGATACTCCTGCACAATAGTGAAGGTCGGGCTCGAGACGTCATCGCCGTCGCAGCCGACACCTTCGGCGAGGCCGCGCACGAACGCGGTCTTGCCCGCGCCGAGCGGCCCCTCGAGCAGTACGACCGCGCCCGCGACCAGACGACGGCCGAGATCTCGGCCGAGCGCGACCGTCGCGCCCTCGGAGTCCGTCACATGCACGCTCACGACTTTGCGGCGGGCTTCTTCCGGCGCGCGGTCAGCTCGAGCACCGCGTCACCCAGGCGATCGACGATGTCGCCGGCGATCATGCCGACTTCCCCTTCGTCAGCCTCCGCCAGGTCACCGGCCGTGCCGTGGAGGTACACCGCGAGCTTGGCGGCCGCCTCGGCGTCGAGGAACTGCGCGAGCCACGCGCTGACCATTCCGGTCAGCACGTCGCCGGTGCCGCCGGTCGCCATGCCGGCGTTGCCAGTGAGATTGATGAACGTCTTGCCGTCCGGCGTCGCGATGATCGTGCGGTGGCCCTTGAGCACGACATGCAGCCGATGCGTCGTCGCGAAATCGCGCGCGACGTCGAGCCGGTGCGCCTGGACCTCTTCGACGGACACGCCGATGAGCCGCGCCATCTCGCCCGGATGTGGCGTGATGACGATGTCGATGCCGTCACGGCCGACGAGCCGATCGCTATCGCCGGCAAACGCGTTGAGCGCGTCGGCGTCGACGACGAGCGGCACGCCCGCGCGTTCGACGAGCCCCTGTACGAACGCCGTCGTCGAGGGCGAGCGTCCCAAGCCAGGCCCAACCGCGATCACGTCCGCGTCGGCGGCCAGCACGCGCTCGAGTGCCTCGTACGCGATTGTGCCTTCGGCGGTCTCGTCGAGTGGATCGGTCATGAACTCCATGCCCATCGCCGCGACCGCTGCGGCGACCGATGCGGGCGTCGCCACCGTCACGAGTCCGGCGCCGGATCGCAGCGCGGCCGTGGCGGAGAGCGCCGCCGCGCCGCTCTTCCCTCGGGAGCCCGCGATGACGAGCACGTGGCCATAGTCGCCCTTGTTCGACTCCTGGCTGCGCGGCTCGATCAGGGGCCGCATCGATTCCTTCGTCAGAATCTCGACCCACGGACCATCGAGCCCGCGAATGACGCCCTGCGGAATGCCGATGTCGGCGATGACCAGGTTGCCCGCAAACGCTTCTCCGGGCGGCAGGACGAGCGGCAGTTTCGGCGCGCCGAGCGTCACCGTAACCGTGGCATGGACAGCAGGTCCCGGCACGTCCGGCCGATCGGCGGACAACCCGCTCGGCAGGTCGATCGCGACCACCGGCCGCGCAGACGCATTGAGGTCCGCGACAATCGTCTCGACCAGCCCGGAGAGCGGCGAGTTCAGCCCGGTGCCAAAGAGCGCGTCGACGACGAGATCGGAGCCGAGGACGTCGGTGCCGTGGAGTTCCCACGAGGCGGCGTCGCCGATCTCGACGACGTCGGCGCCGATGTTGCGGAGCACATCGAGATTCACGCGCGCATCGCTTTTCACTTCCGCGCCGGGGCCGACGAGATAGATGCCGACGTCATGATTGCGATCGAGCAGCGTCCGCGCAACCACGAAGCCATCGCCGCCGTTGTTGCCGAGGCCGCACAGCACAGCGATGCGCATGGCGCCGAGTCCGTCGAACGTCGATTCCATCGCGGCGACGACCTGTCGGCCGGCGTTTTCCATCAGCACAATCGACGGCAGACCGATCTCCTCGATCGTCCGGCGATCGGCCTCGCGCATCTGTTGTGACGTGAGCACACGCATGTCTGCAGGCGTCCTCGCGGCCGAAGCCGAGCGTACCTCTTGTGCTAGACTCGCGCAACTTCGCGGATCGGCCGGCGGTCGCCGCTCGCATCCCCAACCGACCGCCCTGGACCTCCACCATGAATGCTGTCGTGTACGTGAACGGGAAGATCACCGCGGCCGACCAGGCCACGGTGCCCGTGTTCGATCATGGCTTTCTCTACGGCGAAGGGATCTACGAGACGCTGCGGACCTACCGCCGCGAGCCGTTTCTCTTCAGCCGCCACATCCGCCGCCTCCGTCAGTCGGCGGCCCTGCTCTCGCTCAACGTGCCGTTCGAGGACGCGTCATTCCTCGCGCACGTGCGGCAGACGATGGCGGCGCTTGGAGGCCACGACGAGGCGTACATCCGCATCCTGCTGACGCGCGGTGTCGGCGAGTTGAGCTACGGCTTGACCGCGTGCCCGAAGCCGACGCTCGTCATCATCGTGAAGCCATTGCCCGAGCAGCCGGCGCGATCGTTCACCGAAGGCATCCGCATCGCACTCGTCGGCGTCCGGCGCAATCATCCCCAGGCGCTCAACCCGCTCATCAAGAGCAACAACCTGCTGAACAACGCGCTCGCGATGCAGGAAGCGTTCGCGCACCAGGGCGAGGAAGCGCTGATGCTCAATCAGGCGGGCGAAATTGCGGAATGCGCGCAGTCGAATTTCTTTCTCGTGCGAGCGGGCAGCGCGCTGACGCCGCCGCTCGCCGCGGGCCTGCTGCCGGGCATTACGCGGGAATTCGTAATGGAATTGGCGCGGAGCCTCGGCCTTCGAGGCACGCGAAGCCACGTTGACGCCGGCCGATCTCCAGACGGCCGACGAGGCGTTCATCACGGGCACGACCCGCGAGGTCACGCCCGTGGTCGCCGTGGATGATTTGAAGATCGGATCCGGCGCGCCAGGTCCGGTGACCAGGCGCCTGCTCGACGCGTTCCACGCGCAGGTCGGGCGCGCGTAAAGCACGGCCTCACCGGTCTCTCGCCGCAGTTCGCCGTCGACCGCTCTACGTCTTCGCGACCTCGGTATATGCCTCGATCGGCGGGCACTCGCAGACCAGGTGCCGGTCGCCGAAAGGGTTGTCGATGCGCGAAACCGGCGGCCAGAACTTGCGCACCCGAAGACCGGGCACGGGAAACACCGCGTGTTCGCGCGAGTACCGTGCCGCCACTCCTCTGCCAGGTCCTCTGCCGTGTGCGGCGCGTTCTTGAGCGCGTTGTCTTTCGCGTCGGCGCGGCCGTCCGCGACGGCCTGGATCTCCGCGCGAATCGCGATCATCGCGTCGCAGAAGCGATCGAGTTCTTCTTTCGGCTCGCTCTCGGTGGGCTCGACCATCAGCGTCCCCGCAACCGGGAATGACACCGTCGGCGCGTGGAAGCCGTAGTCCATCAGCCGCTTGGCGACGTCCGATTCGTCGATCCCCGTGCGCTGCCTTGAACGGCCGGAGGTCGAAGATCAGCTCGTGCGCGACGCGCCCGCTCTCGCCGGCGTAGAGCACCGGATAGTGCGGGGCGAGCCGGGCCTTGATGTAGTTGGCGTTGAGCATCGCGATGCGCGTCGCCTCACGCGCGCCATCGCCGCCGAGCATCCGCAGATAACCGTACGAAATCAGCAGGATGCTCGAGCTGCCCCACGGCGCCGCGGCCACAGCAGAAATCGGCGTGGATCCGCCGGTCGGAATCACCGAATGCGTTGGCAAGTACGGCGCGAGATGATCGCCAACCGCGATCGGGCCCATGCCCGGGCCGCCGCCGCCGTGCGGAATCGCGAACGTCTTGTGCAGGTTGAGGTGGCACACGTCGGCGCCGATCGCTGCCGGGCTCGTGAGCCCGACCTGCGCGTTCATGTTCGCGCCATCCATGTACACCTGGCCGCCGTGCTCGTGCACGATCTGCGCAGATTTCCTGGATGCGGCCCTCGAACACGCCGTGCGTGCTCGGGTAGGTCACCATCAGGCACGACAGATCGTCGCGGTGCGCCGCCGCCTTCGCGCGCAGGTCATCCACGTCGATGTTGCCGCGGTCATCGCACGCGACGACGACGACGTGCATGCCCGCCATCACCGCGCTCGCCGGATTGGTGCCGTGTGCCGACTGCGGGATCAGGGCGACCGTCCGCTGTGCCTGGCCCCGGCCGCGATGGTACGCCTGAATCACCAGCAGGCCGGCGAACTCGCCCTGCGCGCCGGAATTTGGCTGAAGCGACACGGCCGGCAGGCCCGTGATCGCCCCGAGCGCCTGCTCGAGCTCGCGGAAGATCTGCTGATAGCCCGCCGTCTGGTCGACCGGGGCGAACGGATGGAGGCGTGAAAACTCCGGCCACGTCACCGGCAGCATTTCCGCGGCGGCGTTGAGCTTCATCGTGCACGACCCGAGCGGGATCATCGCCGTGTCGAGCCCGAGGTCCTTCCGCTCGAGTGCGCGAATGTAGCGCATCATCTCGGTTTCCGAGTGGTGCGCGTTGAACACCGGATGCGCGAGATACGCCGACCGGCGCCGGACGGCCGCCGGCACGGTGGTCTCGCGGCCGGGCGCGGCGATGGCCGGGGCGGTCGCACCGGTGGCCTCGGCAAAGGCAGCGACGATGTCCGTAAGATCGCCCTCGCTCACCGTTTCGTCGAGCGAGATCTGGATGGCGTCGTCCGCCACGTACCGGAAATTGATGCCGCGGCTTTCGGCCGCGCGCCTGACGGACTGCACCTGCGCCTTGCCGTGCTCGAGGTGGATCGTGTCGAAATACGCCCCGTTCGTCTGGCGCCAGCCCATCGCCTGGATCGTTGTCGCAAGGCGCACGGCTTGATCGTGCACGCGCGCGGCAATGCGGCCGATGCCATCGGGGCCGTGGTAGACCGCGTAGAACGCAGCGATGTTCGCGAGAAGCGCCTGCGCGGTGCAGATATTCGACGTCGCCTTTTCGCGACGGATGTGCTGCTCGCGTGTCTGCAGCGCCATGCGATACGCGCGCCGGCCGCGCGAGTCGACCGACACGCCGATCAAGCGGCCCGGCATCTGCCGGACGAACTCTTCGCGCGTGGCAAAAAACGCCGCGTGCGGACCGCCGTAGCCGAGCGGGACGCCGAACCGCTGTGCGCTGCCGACGACGATGTCCGCGCCAGCCTCGCCGGGCGGCGTGATGAGCGCAAGGGCCAGCAAGTCCGTGCCGACCGCGATGCGCGCGCCCGCGGCCTGCACGCGCGCGACGAGCGGCGCCAGATCGCGCACTTCTCCGCGATCGTCAGGCGACTGCACATAGACGCCGAACACGTCGGGACCGAATGTCGCGCGATCGAGGTCCTCGAATCTCACCGCGATGCCGAACGGCGTCGCGCGCGTGAGAATCACTTCGCGGACCTGCGGGAAGACGCGCTCGGAAACGACGAACGTGTTCGCGTCGGGCCGGCGGTGCACGCGCAACATCAGTGACATCGCCTCCGCCGCGGCCGTCGCCTCGTCGAGGAGCGACGCGTTCGCGACATCCATGCCTGTCAATTCGCTCACCATCGTCTGGAAATTGAGGAGCGACTCGAGACGGCCCTGGGCGATCTCCGCCTGGTAAGGCGTGTACGGCGTGTACCACCCGGGATTCTCGAACACGTTGCGCAGGATGACCGGCGGCGTGACGGTGTCGTAGTATCCGAGGCCGATGTAGCTGCGGAAGACGCGATTGCGCGACGCAATCTGCCGAAGACGGCGGTGGTACTCGAACTCGCTTTCGGCGGCCGGCAGCTGTGGCTCGCGCGACAGCCGGATCCCCGCCGGAACGATCTCGTTGACCAGCGTGTCGAGGGAGTCGGCGCCGACGACCGTGAGCATTTCGGCGACGTCGGCCTCGCGCGGGCCGATATGGCGGCGTTGGAACGAATCAGTGACGTTCATCTCGGCTATTTCGCAATCTCCGCGTAGGCTTGCGCATCGAGCAGCGCGTCGGCTTCCGCCGCGGTGCTCGGCCGCAGGCGAATCATCCACGCCTCGTGGGGCTTCGTGTTCACGGTCTCCGGGTGCGCGGACAGGTCCGTGTTGATCGCCACGACCTCACCAGACACCGGTGAGAAGAGTTCGGACACGGCTTTGACCGACTCGATCGTACCGAAGACTTCGCCCTGTTTCACCTGGCGCCCCACTTCTGGCAGTTCGACGAAGACGATGTCACCGAGCTGGCGTTGGGCGAAGTCGGTGATGCCGACGGCAGCTTCGCCGCTCTGTAACCGCACCCACTCGTGGTCGCGGGTGTACTTCAGATCTGCTGGATACATGGCGGCTCCTCGCTACGTCTTCGATGCACGCTTATAGAACGGCTCGGCGACGACCTCGGCCCGGGTCCGGCGGCCGCGGATGTCGATGTCGAGCGGAGTACCGATCGCGCTCTTCGCGACTGGCACCATGGCAAAGCCGATGGCCTTCTTCAAGAACGGCGTCTGTGTGCCGCTCGTCACGACGCCAATCACCTGATCACCGTCCATGACGAGGTGGCCGTGGCGCGCGATGGCGCGTTCTTTCATTTCGAAGGGCACGAGCTTGCGGGCGAGCGCGCCGGCTTTTTGCTGGCGCAGCGTCTCGGACCCGAGAAAGGCGGACTTCTTCCAGCCGACAATCCACCCGAGGCCCGCCTCGAGGACGGTCGTCTGTTCGTCCATGTCGCTGCCGCATAGACGCATCGCGGCCTCGAGGCGCAGCGTGTCGCGCGCGCCGAGACCGCAGGGGATCAGCCCCTCGTCGGCGCCCGCATCGAGCAGCGCTTTCCAGAGGCGTTCGGCGGACGCGGGCGGCACGAACACCTCGAAGCCATCCTCGCCGGTATAGCCGGTGCGCGAAACCGTGGCGCGGATGCCGGCGACCTCACCGGTGCCGAACCAGTAGGTACTTAATCGCCGGCAGGTCGATGGCCGTCAGCTTCTGCAGCACGTCCTGCGCCGCCGGGCCCTGAATCGCGACGAGCGCGTACCGCGAGCTGGAATTGACGACCGAGACGTCGCCGCCATGGGCGGCGACCCGCGCCGCGATCCACTCGTGGTCTTTCATGATGTTGCCCGCATTGACCACGAACAGATAGTGGTCCGGGCCCATGCGGTAGACCAGCAGGTCGTCGACGAAGGCACCGCCTTCGGTCGTGAGCGCGGAGTACCTGGATCTGCCCGACCTCGAGCCGAGTGGCATCGTTGCTCGTCACCCACTGAACGGCCTCGAGCGCGCCAGGCCCGGCCAGCTCAATCTCGCCCATGTGACTGACGTCGAAGATGCCCGCGCGCGTCCGGACGGCGAGGTGCTCTTCAGAGATGCCCGAGTACTCGACGGGCATGTCCCAGCCGCCAAATTCGACCATACGCGCGCCGCTCGCGCGGTGCGTGGCATTGAGCGGAGTCTTCTTGAGGTGAGCCGGCAAGCTCGACGACATGTTCGTGGAGACTCGCCGCCAGACGGGCGTGACGGGATCGGCGAGCCGCCTACAACGTACTATCCCGCTTGCGGACCGGTCAAGACACGTGCGCGGGCGGACCGGCGTTCACGCCGGCCCACCCGCCGAAGTCAAGCCCTGTGCCGAGGCCAGAGGACCCGTACCAGGATGAACACGATGGCCGCAACGCCGACCGCAACCGCCGGCCCCGCGGTCCGGTCCTGAAGCGAGGGCACGCCTACGAGCAGGACGGGCATGAGCGTCGCCGCAACGATCAGACTGACCAACAGCTGAATCACGATAGCAACTCCGCGCATTCACCCCTCCTCATGGCCATATTTGGGCCCTAATCGACCCTAGAGCGTCTCGCCCCCGCGCAACCCGACGCAGCTGACCCACCAGGAAAACGCCCCCACCGCCCGCAGGTCGTAGATCGCGGCGCACGACG
This sequence comes from uncultured Acidobacteriota bacterium, assembly GCA_963704575.1. Taxonomy (GTDB): domain Bacteria; phylum Acidobacteriota; class Vicinamibacteria; order Vicinamibacterales; family SCN-69-37; genus DATEGZ01. The sequence continues at coordinate 1,454,845 of OY969918.1, forward strand.
TCATCCCAAAGAGGTCGTACCAGGCAGAGTTCTTCATGCAGTCTTCGTATTCCATGTAGGCCGCGATCGCCTCCCGTGCGTACTCGTCCCAGCACTCTCCCGGACCGAAGCGGGCCGGCGTGAGACGAACCTGCTGCAGCGAGACCCGGGCCGTCCGCACGACGTCGACGGCCTCGCTGGCCCGTCCCGCGCTCGAGAGCAAGAACGCTCGCGTCAGCACCAGCGTGTGGGCCACCGGTGACGACATGCCCAGTTGCACCCGCCCTAGCAGGGTCGTGGCCCGCCGCAAGGCCTGGGAACTCTGGAGCAAGCGCACGACATCCGCGCCCGTCTCGGGATGCGATGACGACACGCGAATACGACGGCCACCCGCCGATACGAGCAACCCGTTCTTGTCGATCGTGAGATCGATCTTTTCCGCGCCGCTCGTGACCAGCGTCTGCAGACGGTCGCGAGTGAGCTGGCGACGAACGGTGACGTCGCGGTCGCCGAGTTCGATCGCCACTTCGCCCGCACGGTCCTGTTGAACACGAATTTCGAGACCGGTGCCGGGATCCTTGATCCGCTGCACGACGCCTTTCGGCGCTGCTGGCGCAGCTGATGCGGCGCCCGCGCTCATCCCCATCGCCGCCGCGGTCGCGACCGCCAGCCAGATTGACTTGATACGCATGTGACCTTCCTCCTTCTTGCATCCGGCGTTCCGGCCGTCGGCGACCTCGCGATTTGGGAGACCCGACTCATGAGGCCGCCGAAGGCGGCACACGAGCGTCACCGACCGCCACGAGTGCCGGGCGGTCTGGGAAGACGACCGCGACGGTGGCGTCGTACCCGAGATGGGCCTGAAGCGTGTGATAGCTGATGTCGAGCACTTCACAGGCGCGGCGCTTGTTCCCGTTACAGCGATCGAGCACGAGCCGCACGTACCGGCTGCACCAGGCACGAAGCGACTCATCGGGCGCGCCCGGCTGTCCCAGGCGCTCCCGGTAATCCTTCGAAACCTCCGGCGGCAGATCCGACGTCTCGATCACCGGTCCTGGCGCAAGCGCGACCGCCCGTTCGAGAACGCGCATCAGCTGCCGGACATTGCCCGGCCAGTCGTACGCGACGAGCGCTTCGACTGCACGCGCGGAGAGCGAGACATGCCGAGTCCGGCGGTGACGACAGACGAAGTGCTCGACAAGCAGCGGAATATCAGACCGTCGTGCACGCAGCGGCGGCACGCACACTTCGACGCCGGCCAGCCGGTAATAGAGATCGGGACGGAAGTGACCGGCATCGACCTGGGTCGCCAGGCTCCGGTTGGTGGCGGCGACGACACGAACGTCGAAGCGCCTCGCGGTGTGTCCGCCGACGCGCTCGACCGACAGGTCCTGCAGCACGCGCAACAACTTCGCCTGCGCCATCGACGAGAGATCCGCGACTTCGTCGAGGAACAGCGTGCCTTGATCCGCCAGCTCGAACTTTCCTCGTCGCCCACGTACTCCCGTAGCCGTCCGTTCCTCGATCCCGAAGAGCTCGGCCTCGAGCAGCGTCTCGACGAGGGCCGCGCAGTTCACCGCGACGAACGGCCCTCGCGCACGCCCGCTCCCGAGGTGGAGCTCATGCGCAACCAGTTCCTTTCCGGCCCCGCTCTCGCCCTCGATGAGTACGGTGAAGTTCGTCTGCGCGACGCGCGCCACGCGCGTGCGCAGTTCCTGCATGACCCCACTTCGTCCAACCATCATGGGCGGCCCCCGAACAGGCGATGTATCAACACTGGTGCCAAGTGAAATGGCTGAGCAATTTCGCCCCCGCGGACGGGCGACGCGCGTGCGCGGGGTAGTTCGTTCCCGCCGAATCCTGGCGCGAGCCGCTCGAGCACATGCCGACGAGGCTCCTCAGACGTCGTGCCAGCTGCGGCTGCTCGTGTCGTAGCGGAGCACCCGCGTGCGCCCGGTCGCACCGCCGATGCGAACGGCATACTGCGCCCCGAGTGGCGAGCGGAGAAAAAGCGTGCCTGCCGTGCAGCTGCCGAGCGTCGAGAAGCTGGCAATGTTGCTCGTCCCAAACCGGACGGCGTTCGCCGACCCTGGCTCACCCGCCGGTCCGCGCAACGTCGCGTCGACGTCGATTCGCACACCCGGAAACATGGCCTCGACATCGACCGGGCCGCTGACACAGGGATCGGTACCGGTGTTGATGTCGGCGCGGCGAATGCCGTTGCGGTTGCCGTCGACGCAGATACGGAACGTCCAACGAGCTCCGACCTGGTCGAAGACGAGCCCGACCGAACGCGCTTTCGAGACGGCATCGAGCCTCGCCTGGCGGAACCGCGTCGCCATGGCACTCGCCGCCTGGCTGACGCGGCCAGCGTCGACTCCGGCCGCGGTGGTTGGTACGGCGAACGCCACGAGCACCGCCGCGATCGCCAGCACCACCACCAGTTCGGCCATCGTCACGCCCTCGTCGGCCGCGCGCCTGAGGCGCGACCGGGAGCGTGTCACTTCTCCACCGTCTTGATCGGCGCGACTGACACGAGCGGCTTGAGTTTGAGGAACGACTTCTCGCCGATGCCGCGCACGTTCATGAGGTCTTCGATTTTCTTGAACCCGCCGTTCTTTTGCCGGTACTCGATGATTCTCGTCGCCGTGGCCGGGCCGATGCCGGGCAGGGACTCGAGCTCCGCGCTCGAGGCGGTATTCAGATTGATCGGTGTCGAGGGCACCACCCGAACGACGGGCTTGCGCGCCGGCGGAGCCGGCGGTTCCTGCGCGCGGCCGAGCGCGCCGGCGCACACACACATCAACAGCATCACGAACGCAGACAGATAGCGACGTCGCATGAGCGAACTCCTTAATCGCGGCGCGTGCCGCGACGGTTAGGTCGTGAACGGGTTGGAGCCGGCGCGCCGCCTCGTGCCCTCGCGAGGTCGTGGCTTGGACCAGAAGCGAGCTTCCGGCTCCGCCGTCCTTACAGGCAAGGACCCGGCCAAGTTGCGGCCCCAGCCCAGACGTCGTGGGAAGTGATTGAAGGTGCGGACCTTGGGTGCGTTCATTCGCCAGCCGCCGTTCGAGACGACGGCCACGGCCGCGAGGAAATGACGACTGGCGTTGACGCGCGCGATGCGCGATCGGCGTTGATTCGCGTCTAGGCTGGCGACGACTTGAACCACTCGACCGTACGGCGCAGCCCCTCGTCGAAGGGCACGACCGGCTCGAAGCCGAGCATTTGCCGGGCCTTGAAGATATCGGCCTGCGAGTCCTTCACATCGCCTTCGCGCGTCGGCGCGAATTCCGGTGCTGTGTTCTGGTGCGTGATGACCTGCAACGCCTGGATCAACTCGAGGAGCGAGACGCGGCCGCCAGCGGCCACGTTAATCACTTCCCCAGCGACATTAGGCGCGTCGCAACAGCGCAGCACGCCGTTGACGACGTCGGCGACGTATGTGAAATCGCGCGTCTGCTTGCCGTCGCCGTAGATTTTCGGGGTGCCACCGCTCGTCATCGCCTTGATGAACAGAGAGATCACTCCCGAGTACGCCGATCCCGGATCCTGCCGCGGGCCAAACACATTGAAATACCGGGTGGTCACGGTCTCGAGGCCGTACAGCTTCGTGAAGAGCTGGCCGTATTGCTCGCCGATGAGCTTCTGGAGCGCATACGGCGAGAGCGGGTTCGGGCGCATGTCTTCGCGTTTCGGAAGGACCGCCGTGTCGCCGTATACCGACGACGAGCCGGCGAAGACGAGGCGTTTGACCTTGGCGTCGCGCGCCGCGAGGAGCACCTGCAGCGTGCCCTCGACGTTCGCGCGATGCGACGTCACGGGATCCTTCACCGAGCGCGGTACCGACGGAATGGCCGCCTGGTGCAGGACGTAGTCGCATCCGGCCACCGCGCGTTTGGCCACGGCGGGATCCGAGACGTCGCCCTCGATGACCTCGACGCCCCCAGTCGGCGGCAGGTTCGCGCGCTTGCCGGTGGAAAAGTTGTCCGCGATACGGACGGACTGGCCCCGTCGCAGCAACTCCTCGACGAGATGGGATCCGATGAAGCCGGCGCCGCCGGTGACGAGATACGTAGACACGGGTGCGTGAGTCCTCCGCGAGACGGTGCCGTAACTACCAACTTCTGGCTTCTAACTTCCAACTTTCCCAAAGGTTCCGCCGCAGCCGGCAGTAAGCCGAATCCTGTTCCCTTCGCTTCGACGCCTTGCGGCGCCTGACTCGGGGCGACAACCATTCCTCTCGGCCCGGCATTGCTGACGGGCTCTAGCGGCCTACCCGGAGGCTTCGGACGGGCCGTCCGCTTTCCCTCGAGCGGCGTTTGCACGCCGGCCCGGGGCGCCTCCCTATTTGGCCTTGCTCCGTGCGGGGTTTTGCCTGCCATCGGCCTCACGGTCGACGCGGTGCGCTCTTACCGCACCTTTTCACCCTTACCCGCCTTCGCCCTCCGCCCTTCGAGCTCCGGGCTTCGGCGCGGCAAGCTCCAGGTGCGGCCGGAGCCTGCCTCGCCGTAGCTCGAGGCTCGAAGAGCCGAGAGCGAAGGCGGGCGGTATATTTTCTGTGCCACTGTCCTTCGGGTTACCCCGACCGGGCGTTACCCGGCGCACTGCCCTCTGGAGTTCGGACTTTCCTCGGCGCCGACGCGCTTGCGCGCGCGGGCGACGCGGTCATCTCGCCGGCTGCGGCGGAATCATTGATCGTGACACGGAAGGCCGCGAGTGTCCACCCACGGCGTGCGATCGCCCGCAGTCCCTGGCACTACCCGTCGCTTTCCTGCTTGATGTTGTACTGCTCGAGCTTCTTGTAAAGATTGCTGCGCGGGGTATCGATCACGTCGGCCGTCTTCGAGATGTTCCAGCCGAACTCGCGCAGTTTCTCCACGAGAAAGGCACGCTCGGACCATTCCTTGAACTCGCGCAACGTCGGCGGTGCCGACGAGGCGATCGTCGCCGGCCCGCTCGCGGCGCCGCCGCTGCGAGGTTCTGCGCGCACCACCTGCTGAACATCATCCGGCTCGATGACGTCCCGGTCCGTCATGATGAGCAGACGTTCGACGACGTTGCGAAGCTCGCGGATGTTGCCGCGCCACCGGGCCCGGCGAAGTGCGTCGAGTGCGGTCGGCGCGAAGCGCGCTGGCCGGCGGTTGTTGTCGCGGCTGAACTGCGCGACAAAATGTTGAACGAGCGCCGGAATGTCGTCGAGTCGCTCGCGGAGCGGCGGCACTGAGATCGGAATCACGCTGAGCCGGAAATACAAGTCCTCGCGAAACCGGCCTTCGGCGATCTCGTCTTCGAGATCCTTGTTCGTGGCCGCGATGACGCGGACGTCGACTTTAATCGTGCGCGCCGATCCCAGACGCTCGACTTCCCCTTCCTGGAGCACGCGCAGCACCTTGGCCTGAGTCTTCGCGCTCATGTCGCCAACTTCGTCGAGGAAGATCGTCCCGCGATCGGCCTGCTCGAACTTGCCGGTCTGTTTTTCAGTCGCGCCGGTGAACGCGCCGCGCTCGTGCCCGAACAGCTCCGACTCGATCAGCTCCTCGGGTATCGCCGCGCAGTTGACCTGGACGAACCGCTCTTTTGCACGGAGGCTCCCGCGATGGATGGCACGGGCAATGAGCTCCTTGCCGACGCCGCTCTCGCCGAGAATCAATACCGTCGCGTTGGTCGGCGCGGCCCGCCGGACCTGTTCCATGATCTGCTTCAGCGGCGAGCTCTCGCCGACCATCTGCTGCTTGGTCTCGAGCGCGGACTTCAGCGTACGATTCTCGCGGCGCAGCGTGCCGAGCTCGACGCCCTCCCGCACGGCGTCGAGCACGTAGTCCTTGGACAGCGGCTTTTCAATGAACCGGAAGGCACCGAGACGCCCCGCCTCCAGCGCCGTCGCGGCCGTGCCGTGCGCCGAGACGATCACGACGGGCAACGTCTCGTTCGTGCCGCGCAGCCGACTCAACACTTCAAGGCCGTCAAGGCCCGGCATCTTGATGTCGAGAAACACCAGGTCCGGCGAATCCCGCTCGGCCATCGTCAGGCCGTCCTGACCCGACGCGGCGAGCAGCACTTCGTAGCCTTCGTATTCGAGAATCATCCGCATCGTGTCGCGGATCGCGGGCTCGTCATCGACCACCAGGATCCGGGGTTTCATGACGCGGGATCGATCGTAATCGAGTAGATGGCGCGCTCCTTGAGCTGGGGGTCGTAGACGAGCACCGCGACCGCGGCGCCGGGCCGAAGGGCGGCGAGCACCGCGCGGAATTCCGCTTCGTTCGTCACGGGCTGACGATTGATCTCGAGCAACACCTGGCCGCGATCGATCGCGGAGACCCGCGCGGGTCCGGCCGGATCGACGTCCACGATCATGACGCCGGACAACGTGTCGGGCAGCGCGAGACGCCGCCAGTCGGCGACCTCGCGATCGCGAACGGAGAACCCAATCACGGCCACGTCGCGGCTCGCCGGCTCGACGTTGCCGGGCGTGCGCGGCTGAAGCGTCGCGAGCAGCGGCCGCTCCTCGAGCTTGACGACGAGCGGACGGACGACGGCGTCGCGCCAGACGTCGAGCGAGGCGGTGGTGCCGGGCTCACGCGCGGAGATGTAGCGGATCAGTTCCTCGTCGGATTCCACCGCGTGACCGTCGATCGCGACGATCACGTCGTACGTGCGCAACCCGGCGCGCTCCGCAGGCGTGTCGGCCGACACGTATTCGACCAGCGCGCCGCGCGCCGGGTCGAGCTTCAGCGCGCGTTGCAGCACAGGCGTGAGATTCGTCAGGCCGATGCCGATGTAGCCGCGTGACACGCGTCCACGCTCGCGCAACTGCGAGAGGACGCCGACGACCTGATCGATCGGCACGGCGAAGCCGATGTTGGCGGCCTGCGCGCTGATCGCGGTCGTGATCCCGACGACCTGGCCGCGCGCGTTGATCAACGGACCGCCGCTGTTGCCGAATGTAATGGCGGCGTCGGTCTGGATGAGCGCGTCGAGGCTCGGATCGAACACCTTGCGCCCGAGAAAACTCACGACGCCAACGGTCACCGAGTGCTCGTAGCCCAGCGGGTTGCCAATTGCGCACACCCACTCGCCAACGCGCAGCGACTCGGAATGGCCGAGCGGCGCCGTCGGCAGGGGATCCCTGGTGGGAATCTGCAACAGCGCGACGTCGATCGCCGGATCGACGCCGACGACCTGCGCGCGAAACATTCGCCCGTCGCGCAGCTTGACGGTCAGCCGATCGGCGCCGTCCACGACATGAAAGTTCGTGAGAATGAACCCCGCGGGATCGATGATGAACCCGCTGCCCGATCCTTCCCGCACGCCGCCCTCGTCGGGCCAGCGGCGCGGATTGACGAGCCGCGATCGATCCTCCGTGCCGCGCGTGGCGGCATCGACATTGACCACGGCGCCATTGAGTTGGGCGGCGACGGCGGCGAAGTCCGGCAGCCCGGCGGGTGTATCGTTCGACGCGACCATTGCGCCGGTTGAAACGAACAACGGTGCCGAGACGGGAGCCGTGGGCTTGAGTGGATAGGGCGCCGCCCCGTCACGCGTTCGCGTGCCGGCCGCCACGAGGCCAAGGAGGAAGCTCACGGCGCCGGTCAATCCCACGAAGCAGACGGCGGATTTCGTCATCTCACATCAGACAGAGGATTTCATTATAAGGGCCAGAAAGGCGGCCTCATCGAGCACAGGCACGCCAAGTTCCCTGGCTTTGTCGAGCTTGGTGCCGGGCGCATTGCCGGCAATCACCCACGAAGTCTTTCGGCTCACCGACCCGACGACTTTGCCCCCGTGCTCGAGGATGCGACTGGTCGCCTCATCGCGGCTGAGGCTGTCGAGCGTGCCGGTGATGACAAAGGTCTGCCCTTCGAGAGACGTCGAGATCTCGCGTTTGGCCGGGGGCGGTTCTTCCATGCGCACGCCGGCGCGGGCCACGCGGTCGAGCAGGTCGGCGTTGAACGGCGAGTCCAGGAACGCGCGCACCGAGCGCGCGACGACCGGACCGACGTCGGGCACGGCCTCGAGCACGTCCACGCTCGCCTCGCGGAGCTTGGGGATCGAGGAGAACGCGTTGGCGAGCGCCTTGGCGCCGCCCTCACCCACGTGGCGGATGCCAATCCCGTGCAGCAGGCGCCACAGGTTGGCGTCGCGGCTCTTCGCGATCTCGGCGACGAGATTGGCGGCCGACTTCTTCCCCATCCGGTCGAGCGCGGCCAGCTGGTCGACCGACAGCGCGTAGAGATCCGCGTAGTCCTTGACGAGACCCGCCGTCACGAGCTGATCGACGAGCGATTCGCCGAGGCCCTCGATGTTCATCGAGTAGCGCGAGGCGAAGTGCAACAAGCTGCGGCGAATCCTCGCCGGGCACGACGCGTTCTCGCATCGCCACACGACCTCGTCGTCTGGCTTCACGAGACGGCTGCCGCAGAACGGACACACCTCGGGCATCTTCCACGGCTCGGTGCCTTCGGGCCGCTCGCTCTCGATGGGCTTGACGACTTTGGGAATGATGTCGCCGCCCTTTTCGATGAGCACCATGTCGCCTTCGCGGATGTCGCGGCGCGCGATTTCCTGCTCGTTGTGCAGCGTGGCCATCTGGATCGTCGTGCCGCTCAGGCGGACGGGCTCGAGCACGGCGAAGGGCGTGACTGCGCCGGTGCGGCCGACGTTGACGTCAATCCGGATCAGGCGCGTGGTGGCCTGTTCGGCGGGAAACTTGAATGCGATCGCCCACCGCGGGAACTTGGCGGTCGTGCCGAGATCGGCGCGCAGCGCCAGGTCGTCGAGTTTGATCACGACGCCGTCGGTTTCGAACTGCAGCCCGCGCCGTTTCTCGCGCCACGCCTCGGTGTACGTGGCAACGGCGTCAATGCCTTCGCAGCGCTGCCAGTGCGGCTCGACCGGACAGCCCCACTCAGCGAGCAGTTGCAGCGTCGCCGCATGCGAGGCGGCCGGCGGGCGGGTGCCGGCGGGCATGACGACCTGATACGTGAACGCACGCAGTCCGCGCCTGGCGACCGCGGCCGAATCGAGCGTGCGGACGGCGCCGGCCGCGGAATTCCTGGGATTGGCGAACGCCGGCTCGCCGGTGGCCGCGCGTTCGTCGTTCACGCGCTCGAAATCCGCGCGCGGGAGGAACACCTCGCCGCGAACTTCGACGACGTCCGGCACGTCGCCTCGGAGACGCAGCGGAATCGCGCGGATGACGCGGACGTTCGGCGTCACGTCCTCGCCCTCGACGCCATCGCCCCGCGTCACCGCCTCGCACGAGCCGGCCGCGTTCGTAGGTCAGCGCGATGCTCAGACCGTCGATCTTGAGCTCGGCGACATACGGCAGCACGGTCGTCTCGGGCCGTTCGAGCGCACGGCAAATCCGCGCATGGAACTCGCGCAGCTCGTCGTCGCTGTACGCGTTCTCGAGGCTCAGCATCGGCGCGGCGTGCCGGACGGTCGCGAACCCCTCGGCAGGCCGCCCGCCCACGCGCTGCGTCGGCGAATCAGGATCGGCCAGCTCGGGATGCGCGGCCTCGAGCGCCTTCAGCTCGCTCATCAGCGCGTCGAATTCGGCGTCCGAGATCTCCGGGGCGTCGTGGACGTAGTAGCACTCTTCGTGGTGGCGAATCGAGGCGCGCAACGCGTTGATGCGAGACGATGACTCCATCGGCGATGGGCGATCTATGAACGGTGATCGTATCGGGCTATCGGGGCAACGCGCAATCGGCGAGCGGCATCGAGCAATCGGCGATGGATCGGGCCATCAGCGATCGGTCCGCTCATCGCGCCATTGGCGAACGGCCTCGAAGGGATGAAGAGTGGGAAATCTCCGCCGCGTGGTTTGGTCGCAATGCATTCCATCGCCGAACGATATGTTCCATCGCTGGTCGATGATCGATGCCTTCATCGACGATCGATGGCTCTTCGATCACCGCTCGCCGATCACCAATCGCCGATGTCTACCTGTCCCTGCGAGCACGTAGTCGGCGAGCGTCAGAAGACGATCGCGTTCGATCGAGGGCGGAAAGGCGTTCAGCAGATGGGTGCGGGCCCGGTCGCCGTAGGTGACCGCGCGCGCGAACGCCGCGTCGACCGCGCCGATGGCGCGACAGGCGGTCCATGATGGCGCGCCAGATCTCCGGCGTCACGTGCCTGACGCGACGACGTCCTGAACGAGCGCGGCACGTCCGGCCCGCTCCGCTGGAGCAGGAGGATGATCGGCAGCGTCACCTTGCCTTCGCGCAGGTCGCCGCCGATTGGCTTGCCGAGCGCCGACTCTTCGGCTGTGTAATCCAGCACGTCGTCGACGATTTGAAACGCGATGCCGAGGTTGAAGCCGTACTCGCGCAGCGCGACGCGCTGCTCGGGCGTGCACTCGCCGAGCAGGCCGCCGATTTCCGCGCAACCGGCGAACAGATACGCCGTCTTGCGCCGGATGATCTCGAAGTGCTCGTCCTCGGTGATGTTGGCGTCGCCGGTCTTGGTGAGCTGGTACAGCTCGCCCTCGATCATCTTGCAGCGTGCAGTCGCAGAGCAGGCGCACGACCTCAAGCGTGTCCTGCGTCAGCGCCATCGCCATCGAGCGGATGTAGAGGTAGTCGCCGAGCAGCACCGTGATGTCGTTGCCCCACCGCGAGTGGGCCGCCAGGCGGCCGCGGCGCGTCTCGGCGCCGTCGATGATGTCGTCGTGGACGAGCGTCGCGGTGTGGATGAACTCGACCACCGCCGCGTTGAGGACGGCGCGGTCGCCCGTGTAGCCGCGAGAGCGCGCGCCGAGCAGGAGCAGCACGGCCGGGCGGACGCGCTTGCCGCCGCTCATCTGGATGTAGCTGGCCCATCTGCGGGAATCAGGTCCACGCGTGACTCGAGATGCCGGGCGAACTCGCGTTCGACGCGCGCCAGCTCGTCGCGCACCGGCTCGAAGATCTGCGCGAGATCCGGAACCGACGCGGTGGCTGCATTCACGGGAAGCGGTCGCGCGTGAGGACTCACCGGTGACAAAACCTGCGGGAATCAGACCATAGGTTTCGCCGGGGTGTCAACGAGACGCATGTGTTTTGCAGGCAAAGTAATGCGATCCGCTCACGTCGCCGCACCGACGAACGTCGCGAAGTTGGCGGCGACGCGCGCCGCCAGCTCGTCGGGCGGCCGACGCCGCGCACAGCCGCCAGCGCCTGCAGCGTCTCGACGACCCAGGCCGGCTCGTTGCGCTTGCCGCGGTGCGGCACCGGCGCGAGAAACGGCGCGTCGGTCTCGACGAGCAGCCGATCCGTCGGGAATGTATTCGCGCACGTCGCGGAGCGTCTGCCGCTTTCGGAAACGTCAGGATGCCCGGCGAGCGAGATGAAGAACCCGAGATCGAGCGCGCGCCGCGCCTCGTCGGGCGTGCCGCTGAAGCAGTGCATCACGCCGCGGACGCGTCCTGCGCCCGCCTCGTGCAGGACGGCGAGCGTGTCGTCGGTCGCTTCGCGCGTGTGGATGACGACCGGACGGTCGAGATCGACGGCCAGGGCCACCTGCGCGGCGAAGACGTCGCGCTGGACGTCGCGCGGCGCGAAGTCGTAGTGATAGTCGAGTCCGATCTCGCCCACGGCGACCGCCGAGTGCGCATCCACCGCCTGGCGCGTCGACCGCGCGCCGCCGCGGCCGCGCGTCCCGCGAAGGCGCCTGCCCGATGCGGATGGATGCCCGCGGCGAACCGCACCGCGGGCCACATCGTCGCGGCTCTGACGGCGCGCGCGAGCTCCTCCGGCTCGTCGGCCGAGAGGATGCACAGCGCGCGCGTCGACACCGGCCTCGCGCGCCCGGGCGACGACCGCCGGCGAGATCCGGCCACGAAGACCTCGTCGGCCAGATGGCAGTGCGAGTCGATCGCGCGCACCGCGTTACCGGACGCGCGTGCCCGGAGGCGGCGTCTGATCGAACGCCACGAGCATCGGCTTGCCGCCCTCGGGACTGGCCGCAAGCACCATGCCGTTCGACTCAATCCCCATCAGCTTCGCGGGCTTCAGGTTGGCGACGATGGCGACGTGCCGGCCGACGAGGGCGTCGGCCTCGTACGCTTCGGCGATGCCGGCGACGATCGTGCGCTTCTCCGAGCCGAGATCGACTTCCATCTTCATCAGCTTCTTCGAGTTCGGCACGCGCTCGGCCGTGAGCACCCGCGCGACGCGCAGGTCGATCTTCATGAAGTCGTCGATCGACAGTCTCGTCTCCATCGGCCACGGCGCAGCCGGCACCGGCGCCGTCCCTGGCGCGGGGGCGGCGGGCGCGGGCCAGCGGTCGTCGGAATGGCGGGCGGATTCGGGTTGGGCTGATCGGTCACACGGGTCTCCTTGGTCAAGGTGCCTGTCGTTCGACCAGCGGCCGGGGCCGGCGCTTCGAGGCGCGGCCACAGCAATGGCTGCCCTGCTCAAGTCTCCGCGCGCCGGCGGTCTGCCACGACGCGTGGCGGTCCAGTTGCGCCGCCTCGTGACCGGCACGCCGAGCCGCCGCAGAATCTCCACGCTCGACGCCGGCATGAACGGCGACAGCAGCACCGCCGCGATCCGCAGCGCTTCGGCGGCGTTCCAAAGCACCGCGTCGAGCGCGCGGTCGTCGCCGGCCTTCGCGAGCTTCCACGGCTCGGTCGCGGCGATGGACTCGTTGGCGGCGTCGATCACGCGCACGATCGCCGCCGCGCCGCTCCGAAGGCGCAGGTCGTCCATCGCGCTGCAGATACGCGCCGACGCCGACTCGGCCACCGTCTCAGTCAGTCCGGCGCCGCGACGCCGGCGCCGTTCAGCGCGCCGCCGCGATAGCGATGCGCCATCGACGTGACGCGGTTCACGAGGTTGCCGAGATTGTTCGCCAGGTCGGCGTTGTACGACTTCTCGAACAGGTCCCACGAGAAGTCGCCGTCCTGCCCGAAGACGATCTCGCGCGTGAGATACCACCGCAGCGGATCGGGGCCGAGCCGGTCGGCGGCCTCGAGCGGATCGACGACCGTGCCGAGCGACTTGCTCATCTTCTCGCCCTTGAACAGTCACCCAGCCGTGACCGAACACCTGTTTCGGCAGCGGCAGTCCCGCGCTCAAGCAGCATCGCCGGCCAGACCACGCAGTGGAAGCGCGTGATGTCCTTGCCGATGACATGCAGATCCGCCGGCCACCACTGCTTCGAACAGCGCCGGCGTCGGTGCCGTAGCCCACGGCCGCCGCGTAGTTGATGAGCGCGTCGTACCAGACGTAGACGACGCTCGTCGGGTCGAACGGCAGCGGAATGCCCCACGACTGGCCCGCGCGGCTGACCGAGATGTCTTCGAGGCCGCCTTCGAGCAGCCGCAGCATCTCGTTGCGCCGCGACTCGGGCACGACGAATTCGGGATGCGCGGTCGTAGTGCGCAAGCAACTGATCGCGATACTTCGACAGCCGGAAGAAGTAGTTCTTTTCCTTGATCCAGTCGGGCTTCGATGCTTGATGGATCGGGCACAGGCCGTCCGAGTGAGGTCCTTCTCCTGCTTGAACGCCTCGCACGAGACGCAGTACCAGCCCTCGTACTCGCCCTCGTAGATGTCGCCCGCGTCGTGGGACCGCTGCACCAGTCGTCTGGACGGCCTGCTTGTGCCGGGGCTCGGTCGTGCGGATGAAGTCGTCGAACGAGACGTCGAGCCGCGCCCAGACCGCGCGGAACTCCTGCGCCATCCGATCGCAGTAGTCGAGCGGCTCGAGCCCGAGCTCGCGCCGCCTTTCGAAAGACGTTCTGCGAGTGCTCGTCGTTGCCCATGACGAAGCGGACGTCGAACCCGGCGAGCCGTTTATAGCGCGCGATGACGTCCGCCGCGATCTTCTCGTAGGCCGTGCCGAGATGCGGGCGGCTGTTGACGTAGTCGATAGCCGTCGTGAGATAGAAGCGAGCCATGAGGTCCCGCGGGGCCACCGCGAACGACCATTCTATCCCGGCCGTTACCGTCGGTTCAGCCACGCCTGCAAGCGCCTCGGCCTGCACGTCCTTGACCGGCCGGCCGGTCGCGGCCGCGACGCGCACGCAGTCGTCGAACTCCGGCGCGGCATTGAGCACTTCGCCTCGACGTCCCGGCGACCTTGATCCGGACCGATCCGCCCGTCGACCGCGACGTCCACCCACCGCCGCTCGAGCGTCTCCCGTCGACATCGACTCGAATCGCACGCCGATCGTCGTCGTCTCGCGGAAGAGCAGGTCGCAGAGGGTCGCGCGTCGCACCGGGCGGCGCGAGCACGGTCAGGAGCGTGCCCGGCCGGCCCTTCTTCATCTGTACCGGCGTGAGAAACACGTCGAGCGCGCCGTGCGTCAGCAGCCGTTCGGAGACCGGGCCGAACAGCTGCGGACTCATGTCGTCAATCTCGCACTCGATCTTGATCACGGTCTCGCCCGCGTCGGCCTCGGACAATGTGCGCTCCAGCGCGCTCGCCGATGACGACGCGCAGCGACGTTGGGCGAACGCTCGAAGTCCTTCGTCCCGGCGCCGTAGCCGGTCGCGCGCACGGTCATCGCGGGCAACGGGCCGTACGATTTCGCGTAGCTCGAGACGACCAGGGCGCCAGTCGGCGTCACCAGTTCCGCCTGGACTCCCGAGCTGTACACCGGGACGCCGTTCAGCAGCCTCATCGTCGCCGGCGCCGGCACTGGAAACGGCCGTGCGCGATCTCGACGGTGCCGCCGCCGACATTGAGCGGCGACGAGACGATGTCGTCGATCCCGAACCACTCGAGCGCGAACACGGCGCCCAACGATGTCGATGATGGAGTCGACGGCGCCGACTTCGTGCAGATGCACTTCGGAAACAGGCATGCTGTGGATGGCGGCCTCGGCCTCGGCCAGCCGGCCGAACAGCGCCACGGCCCGCGCCTTGCCACTCGCCGACAGGGCGGAGTGATCGATCAGGTGCGCGATTTCCTGAAGGGTTCGGTGGCCGTGATCGTGACTGTGGGAATGTTCGTGCGCGTGCGAGTGTTCGTGCGGATGATCGTGGCTGTGACCATGCGGCCCGTGCGAATGCGGGTGCGGCGTGTGCCGCCGCCGGCTGGGCCGCGCCGGTGTCGAGGACTTCGACCCGCGTCGCCGACAAGCCCGCACGCAAGACGCGCGAGACGCGGAGATCGTGCCCCACGCCGAGACTGCCGAGGGCGCGCCGCAACTCGTCCTGGGGCAACCCGGCGTCGAGAAACGCGCCGAGCACCATGTCACCCGCCGCGCCGGAAAAACAATCGAAGTACAGCACTGCGCTCATGTCCGCTCTTTCCTGCTGTCGATCATCGAGCAATACTGCGTGTCCGCGAGAATCAGGTGGTCGACCACCTGCACGCCGACGATCTGTCCGGCGGCCACGAGACGAGCGGTCAACTCGATGTCGTCATGGCTCGGCGTCGGGTCGCCCGAGGGGTGGTTGTGAAACACCACGACGGCCGCCGCACCCGCCCGCACCGCTTCGCGAAACACTTCCCTGGGATGCCCGGAGCTCGTGTCGAGCGATCCCACCGAAATGAGCTGCGCGCGGATCACGCGCAATCGCGTGTCGAGCAGGAGAACGCCGAATCGCTCGACCGGATACGCCCCAAACTGCGGCAGGAGCCGCCGCGCGGCATCTCCCGACGACAGATGCGATCGCGCGCGCTCGGCGGTCGCACGAGCGTGCGGCGTCCCAGTTCGACCGCCGCGAGCGCCCGGCACGCGAGCGCGCGTCCAATGCCCGACACGCCAACGAGGTCGTCGAGACCCATCCGCGTCAGCCCGTGCACGCCCCCCGCCAGCCGAAGCGCGCGGTTGGCGATCGACAAGGCGCTCGTCCCCCGCCGTGCCGTGACCGATGATGACCGCGAGCAACTCGTTGCTGCCGAGCGATTCCACGCCCGCACGCTCCAGTTTCTCGCGCGGCCGATCGTCGGCCGCCAGGTCGTTCATGCTACCAGACCCCTTCCCACTGCCAATTCCGTGATCGCGCTGCGCTATACTTGCCGGCCGATGGGCCGTCGTCTCGTGCTGTTGTTGATCGCGCTCGGTGTCGCGGGCGCGTGCTCGGAGCCGCCCACCAAGGAACACCAGCAGGCCGAAACGGCGGTGGCCGCGGCTCGGGCGGCCGACGCGGCGACCTACGCGCCCGACGATCTCCAGGCCGCGGAGGCGGACCTGCAGAAGTACGACGAAGCCGTGGCACAGCGCGACTACCGCCAGGCGCTCAACCTGGCGATCGAGGCGCGGGATCGCGCCTACGAGGCCGCCAAGCAGGCCGGGACCTCCAAGACCGCGGCCGAGACACAGGCACGGAAGCTCGCTGAAGAAATCGACACGTTGACCAAAACGGCGACCGCCCGACTCGAAGGCTCGAGCAGCCCGCGGCCGACCGCCCAGGCCGCCGAACGGATTCGCGCCGCCCTCAAGAGCTCATCGTTGGCATTGCAAGAAGCGCGCACACTCATCGCCCGGCAGGACTATCGCGGCGCAATCGTGCGTTTGACGCCGGCAGCCGAGGCACTTCGGAAAGAAGTCCCGCCGGCCGCCGGACGCCGTGGGCGGTAGCGGGTCGCGGTTCCTGCGATCTGGGCGCGCGTCAGGCGTGCACAAACTGATCAGGCCGGCCACCACGCCATCGACCCGATGACCTGCGCGTCGCCGGTGAGCAGCAGATTGGTCGCGGTCCACTCGACACGTTGGACCCCGCCCGGCGACACCACCTCGACCCGCCGGGTGGCGCCCCCGAACGTCGCCGCCGCCACGGCCGCCGCGCACGCGCCTGTGCCGGAGGCCTCGGTCGGGCCGACGCCGCGCTCCCAGATGAGAATCCGCACCCGCTCGGGCCCCTCAACCGTGGCGAGCTCGACGTTGGTGCCTTCGGGAAAAAATGGATGCACGGCGAGCGCCGACGCCAGGCGGTGCAACCGCTCGTCGGTGACCGATCCAAGCACGACGCACTGGGGGTTGCCGACCCGCATCACGACGGCCGTGACCGGCGCGCCGGCGACCTCGAGCACGACCTCGCGCGGCTCGTCAGGCGGCCCCATCGCGGTTCGACAGGTCAGCGTGCGCCCGTTGATCGAGACGATGGTGACGGTCTTGGGGCCGGCGCCAGTCCCGATCGTGAGCGCAGTGTCGACCGCCGACTCGCGCTCGAGGGCGAGCGTCGCCGCGACACACCGCACGCCGTTGCCGGAAAGCTCCGAGCGGCTGCCGTCCGCATTGAAGAGATCCGTATCAGCGCCGGCATCCGTGTCCTGGATGAACAGGACGCCGTCGGCGCCCAGGCCGCGATGACGATCGCACACGCGCCGCACGAGCGCAGGCGGGTCGATTGCACTCGGCACGTCGCGGCGTCGGACGATCAGAAAATCGTTGCCGTACGCGTGTGCCTTGGTGAACGGAATCGACGAACGGCCTTCAGTCATATCGCAAACTCTACTTCCGGCAGAACGCCAGCAAATGCCAGCCCAACCGCCGCGTGACGCGCTTTGGCATCGCGTTGAACGTGCCCACGAAAAACGTGTTGTAGAGCGTGCCTTTCCAGCCCTTGTGGAGCCGGCTCTTGACGGGAAATCGCTCGGTCAGGAGGTCGACGCTGGAAAAGCCCTGCAGCAGGGCGCGAAATTCCCCAGTCGTGTAACGTTTCAGGACGGGCGCGTCCTCGTGTTCGAGCGGCACTTTCATCACCTTGGAGAGCACGTGCAGCCAGGATCGCCGGTGATAGACCTGGAACATCGCCAGGCCGCCGGGCCGGAGCACGCGCCGGCATTCGTCGACGAGCCGGCGGTCGTTCGTCGTGTATTGCATGACACCGTGGGCATACACGAAGTCGATCGAGGCCTCGGGAAACGGCAGCGCCTCGCCGTCGGCCACGACGATCCCGGCCGTGAGCTGATGCTGGCGCACGTTTTCGCGGGTCAGCGACGCGGCGCTCGGCGCCAGGTCGACGCCGGTCACGCGGGCGCCGGCCCGAGCAAACCGCACGACCTCAACTCCGGCTCCGCAACCGACGTCTAATACGTCGCGTCCGCGCCATGCGCCGAAATCGACCAACCGCAGCAGGTGGTGCAGCTTCTCGAAGTGGTACGCGTCGAGGTCCGCGAAGAACCCGACGCTGCCGACCGGGTGGCTCGTAATCTCCAGGTCGTGAATGTGCGCGTCCCAGTACGCACGAACGCGCGCATTCGAAGGTGTGGTCATCGCCGAAATACTATAGGGGACGCCAAGCGCTATGCCGAGGGACGTCGCGGAGATCGCCAGGAAGCGATACGACCTGCTCGTCGTGGGTGGCGGCATCCACGGCCTGTTTGCCGCGTACGATGCCGCGGCGCGCGGGCTTTCGGTGGCGCTCGTCGAGCGGGAGGACTTCGGGAGCGGCCTGTCATTCAACCACCAGCGCACGATTCATGGTGGTTTGCGCGCGCTCGAGGGTGGCCATGTCGGCAAGAGTCGCCGACAAATCCACGAGCGCCGCGCCTGGGCGCGGATCGCACCCCACCATCTGCGTCCCCTGCCCTTTCTCATCGGCACGTACGGCTGGGCGAAGCGATCGCGGCCCGCGCTCAAAGCCGCTTTCGCGTTGTACGACCGGCTGGGGCGCACACGCAATCGCGACGTCTCGCCCGAGCTTCACCTGCCGAAGGGCCGCCTCGAATCGGCCGCCGCAACGAAACGCCTCTTTCCCGGCGTCAACCAAACCGGTCTCACGGGCGGCGCGATTTGGTACGACTACCAGACACGGCATCCGGATCGGCTGACGTGGACCGTCGCGCTCGCGGCCGAACGAGCCGGCGCGACGCTCGTCAACTACGTCTCGGCCATCGGTCCGGCCAGATCGACCGGCCGGATGGCCGGCGCCGACGTGCGCGACGAGCTGACCGGAGCGACGCACACGATCGAAGCGTCGGCGACGCTGCTCGCGGCCGGCGGCGGCCTGCCAATTGTCATGCAAGCCTTCGGTGTGGACGGCGCGCCCGTCCTGGTACGGGCGATGAACCTGCTGTTCAATCGACCGGCGCGTGACATCGCCACCGCGGCGCCAGGGCCGTCCGGGCGGATGCTGACCGCCGTGCCCTGGAGCGGCTTTATCCTCGTCGGGACGCATCAATCGGTAGCACCGGTCCCAGCCGGCGAGACCGAACCGCCGGCTGCGGCCGTCGACGCGTTCCTCGCCGATGCCAACGCGACGTTCCCAACGCTCGCGGCCGAGCCGAAGGACATCCGCATGCTGCATCACGGCCTCACGCCCGCGGGGATGCGGAAGGGCCGGCTCGACCTGCTGCCCGAATCCCGAGATCCTCGACCACGCCGCGCAGGGCCATCCCGGCGTCGTGTCCGTTGTCGGCGTGAAGTTCACCACCGCACGCGAAACGGCCGCGCGCGCCGTTGACGCGATCGTGCGAACGCTAGGCAAACCAGCCCTCAAGTCCCGGACCGACTCGACGATCCTGCCGCACGGCGGCATCGCGGACGCCGAAGGGCGGCTGATCGAGACACTGCGCGACCTCGACGTCACCCTTGATCGAGACGTCATCGAACACCTGACCAGCTGGTACAGCACGGAAGCGACCGAGGTCATTCGCTTCGCGGCGTCGAATGGTGACGTCGACCGGGTGCACGCCGGCTCACCCGTGCTTGCCGCCGAACTCGGCTACGCCGTCGAACATGCGCAAGCGCATCGGCTCGCCGATGCCGTCCTGCGACGAACCTCACTGGGGTCTGCGGGATATCCCGGGCGCGCTGCGCTCGAACGAGCCGCCGAGGTGCTCGGCACCCGGCTCCACTGGACCGAGGCCCAGCGCGCAGCGGAAATCGCGGCCGTCGAAGCGATCTATCCGGCTACTGCACGTCGAACGCCTTGAACACCCACGTCAGGCCGGTGGTGAATCCCCAGGTCGGATCGAGCTCCGTCAGTCCGAACATCACCGCGGCGTCGAACCGCACGGGGCCGTGCGTGTACCGCGCGCCGAGCCGCACGACCGATCGGCTCTCGGTGCCCACCGGGGGCGTACCGCTTCGCGTGTTCTGCCGGCCGTTGATCTCGGCGACGAACTCGAACCCGTTTGCGATCGCGCGTGCGATCGAAATCCCGTAGTTCAGCACGTCGTTCTGACTGTCTCCGCGCACCGGGTCACCGAGGATCCCGAAGCCAAAGTTACCGACGACGCGCACCGACTGCACCGTCTTGCCGATATTGAGGCCGAAGTTGAAGTCGGTCGTGTCGAGGCCGAGGCCGCTCTCGTTACCGGCGTTCGGCAGCCGCGTGGAGAAGCGAACGGCCATCGCGGGCCGGCCCGACGTCTCGCTCATGAACCGGATCTTCGTGCCGATCGTCAGGTCCTCGAAGTCGCTGGTATTGGCGGTGGTGATCGCCAGCATCGGCGTGAGCGGCGCCGATTGAAACTTGGTGATCGTCAGAAAGTTGTGCACGCCGCCGTCGAGCTGCACTTCTGCAATCGGGCTGACGCCGAAGCTCAACCCGAACGTACCCACGCGCCACAGATTGCCGGTCAACCCGGACGCCGGATAGAAGACGCGGTGCTGATAGTCGACGCCGGTCTCGACGAGCATGTGCCCGGACGGCACCGTCTCGGGATCCTCGGTGACGAGCGGGCGCGACTGCGCGAGCGCGGTCCGACTCACCAGGGCCAGGCCGGCGACGAGCGCCAGCGTCTTCAGATGTCGTGTCACGAAACGCTCCTTCCAGACGAACGATCCGATCATCAGAACAGCCGTGTGCTGTCCACGAGGATCGTGACGGGGCCGTCGTTGACGAGCTCGACGGCCATGTGCGCCTGAAACACGCCGGTCTCGACCGTGAGGCCGCCGGCGCGCAGCAGGCTGACGACGTGTTCGTACGCGGTCCGCGCCTGATCGGGCTTGGCCGCCGCGTCGAACCCGGGCCGTCGTCCTTTGCGCACGTCGCCGAGGAGCGTGAACTGCGAGACGACGAGAACGGCCCCTTCCGCTTCGACGACCGATCGATTCATGCGGCCGTCCGCATCCGGAAAGATCCTGAGGTCGCGAATCTTTCCCGCGGTGTATTCGCTATCGGCCGGACCGTCGCCCTCCGCCACCCCGACAAGCACGACGAGCCCGTGGCCAATCCGGCCGACGATCTGATCGCCGACGGCCACCGAGGCGGACGAAACGCGCTGGATGACGGATCGCAAGAAACGGCCGGCCAGACCTTTCTACTTCCCCACCAGTTCCGCGACCGGATTGAGACGCGTGTCGAGCAGGTGACTGGGGACGACGTTCCCGAGCGCCTTGATCATCGAATTCTTGATGTCCGGGTGCTCGATCTCGAGCTCGGCGATGAGACGCTTGAGCCGTTGACGCTTGAGACTCAGGTCGCCGCAGGCCGGACAGCAACACCCGATGACCGGCAGCTGACACTCGCGCGTGTACTCGCGGGCCTCGGCCTCGGTGATGTACACCAGCGGTCGGATCACGATGTGCTTCTTGTTGTCCGACACCAGGCGCGCGGGCATCGCCTTGAGCGAGCCCTGAAAGAGCAGATTAAGGAGCGCGGTTTCGACGAAGTCGTCGAGATGATGGCCGAGCGCGATCTTCGTCGCGCCGACCTCCGCGGCCACCCGGTACAGGACGCCGCGCCGCAGCCGTGCGCACAGCGAGCACGGCGTGTCGCCATCGTCGAGCACGTCGTCCATGATGGCGCCGATGTTCGTGTGTTCCACGCGGCACTCCCAGCCGCGCGCAGCGCACGCTTCGGTGACCTGGTTGTGCTGGAAGTTCGCGTAGCCCGAGTTGACGTTCACGCCGACAATCGAGAAGTCGATCGGCGCACGCTGCTGCAGCACGTCGAGAATCTGCATCAGCGCCCAGCTGTCCTTGCCGCCGGAAAGCCCGACCATGATGCGATCGCCGTCCTCGATCAGACCGAATTCGACGATCGCCTGTGTCGCCTTCCTGGCCAGGCGGGTCTCGAGCGGCGTGCGGTAACTCAATGCGGTACCTCCTTCGTAGGATACCCGAAGGGCTCGGAATCGTACAGGAAGCGGCTGCGCAACTCCGGCGTCGGCACCATGCATTCCGCCCGTTGTCCGAACCATTGATAGCGACGACGAGCGACCAGGTCGTACGCCCAGTCCCGGATCGGGCGTGGCACGACGAGGAGAAGCGAGCACACCGGCCAGGGCGCAGTCAGATGACGCGCGATGCGAAGCGCCGCGGTGGATCGGTCGAAGATCTTGCCGCCGTCCGAGAGCCAGAGGCTGTCGGGTCGGGCTTGCGACGCGACGTGCACGCCAAGGCGCGCGGCCGCGGCCGGCGACTGCAGAGGCGCGAACCTGAACCTGGCGGCGGGATCGCGACGAATGACGAACTGAACGGCGCCGTTGCAGAGGTTGCAGACGCCGTCGAAGAACACAATCCGCTCGACATCCGTCGCGCCCATGCGTGGCTCAGACGATGACGAGCTTCTTGACCGCGTTCGCCCACGTGAGCGACGCGACATCGCGCCGGGCCTGCCCGCCAAGACGGCGCGCGAGCTCGGCACTCGCCACGACTTGAGAGAACGCCCGAGCCATCCCCACGGCGTCTGGCGTGGCGACGAGGCCGTTTTCGCCGGACCGCACGAACTCGAGCGGCCCGCCGCTGTCGGTCGCGGTGATCACGGCCTTGCCCGACGCAAACGCTTCGACTGTCACGAACCCGTAATCCTCGCGTTTGGGCGCAAAGACCACCGCACGGCAGCGCGCCAGATGCGTGACGAGGTCGTCGTCGCTCAGTCGTCCGGCGAAGACGACGCGCGACTCGACCCGCAACTCGCGCGCCAACCGCTCGAGCCGTTCGCGATCCTCGCCCTCACCGGCAATCACGCACCTGACCGTCCGGGCGTCCGGTTGCGCGAGCGCCTGCAGAATGAGGTCCGCGCGCTTGAGCGGCGACAGCCGCGACGCGAAAAACAGGTAGTCGCCGTACTCGTCGCACCGGTACGCACGTGGTGGCGGCGGCGGATGCAGCACCTCGCCGTTCACGCTGTTCCACTTGACGAGGCGATCGCGAACCGCGCCGGAGATCGTGAAGAGCTTCGTGACGTGACTCTTGAAAAAGTACGAATCCGCTGCCCGGATCATCGTTCGCCGCGCCGTCTCCTTGACCTTCGCCTGCGGCGACAGCCGGATCGAAAAATCGTCCCAGAGATCGTCGGTACTCGCGCATCGTGTGCACGAGCCAGCAGACATGTTTGGGATGGCGCACGGCGTACGCAGGAAATCTCAACGAGATGACCTGATCGACGCGCTCCCCGGTGCCCGTCATGCCGACATCGGTCAGCCAGTTGGCGAGATACGCGGGGCCCTGACGTCCGAAGCGATTCGATGGAGTCGTGACGATGCCCGCGCGGTGGCCGGCCGCCTGCAGTGCGCTTTCGAGGGATCGCGCGAGGACGAGGTGGCCGCCTTCGGTGAGCGGCGGCGCCGACGTGACGATCGTGATGACAGCCATGCGGCGTCAGCCGTGCGCGGCTCCGCCGAGCACGCGGGCCGGTACGCCGACGGCCGTGGCGCCCTCAGGCACCGAGTCGCGCACGACCGCGCCGGCGCCGACGATTGCGCGATGCCCGATCGTCACGCCATCGAGCACCTTCGCCCCCGCGCCAATCCACGCGCCGTCGCCCACGTCGATCCCGGCGGAGCGCCGTGGCTGGTCGAGCACCGCGCGGTCCCGATCGCTGAAGTCGTGATCGCCCCCGACGAGATACGCGTAGGCCGCCATCAGCGTGCCTTGACCGACGCGCACGCGGCTCGCCGAAAAGATCTCGCAGTTGAATCCGATGTTGGCGCCGGCGCCGATCTCGATGTCGCCGTTCTTGCACGACAGGATCGAATTGCGCCCAATGAACACGCCGGAACCGATGCGGATCCCGGCGTTGCCGTCGCCCTTCGCGTCGAGCAGGCAGTGGTCGTCGACGACGACCTGATCGGCGATGTGAATCTTGTGCGGATGCCGCAGCACGACGTTCTGGCCGAACACGACGTTGCGTCCGCAACTGCCAAGCAGCCACGGATACATCCACTTCCGCAGCGCCAGCCCCAGCGCCCCGGGCGCGGCCTGCGCGATCATCACGACGCACTCATGCTTGACGAGCGCCGCCCAGCCGGGCCGGCCGACGACGAGCGCGCTGTATTTGGCCTGGGCGCTGCCGCCGGCAAACAGCTGGTCCTGCGCGCGTGGAATCTCACGGCCTGTCATCTCGTCACACCCACCCCTGCTGCCGGTACCATTCGAGCGTCCGCCCGATACCTTCTCGTAACCCGACCGTTGGTGCGAACCCGAGCTCCTGCTTCGCCCGCGTGATGTCGAACGCGCGGCTCTTGCGGAAGAAGTCTACACGGCGCCGATAGATCGGCGGCGAGATGCCGAACGGTGCGCACACCAGTTCGCAGGCGGCGCCGGCGAGCCACACGGGCCAGACCGGCAGGCGCGCCCGCGGCGGCGGCACCTTCGCCACGTCCGCCGAAATATCGACCAACTGCCGCAGCGTCGTGACCTCCGAGCCCGCCAGGATATATGTGCGCCCGGCCGCGGCCGGCACGGTGCCGCACAGCCGAAAGCCTTCGCAGAGGTCGTCGATGTAGGTGATGTGGTAAAAGTGCGCGCCCGATCCCAGCATGACGAACTGGCGCTGCGCGATCTTGCCGAACACCTTGAACAGCCGGCGATCGCCCGGGCCGTAGATCCCGGACGGCCTCGCGATGACGAGGTCCATGCCGAGGCGCCGGGCGGCGTCGCGGCCGATCTGCTCGCCTTCGACCTTGGTTTCCTGGTAGACGTCGCCCGGACGAATCGGCGCGTCTTCGTTCGCAGGGGGATGTTCGATGTCGCCGTGCACGCCGACGGTGCTGCAGTGCACGACGCGCTTCACGCCGGCGGCCTTTGCCACTTCGACGATCCGGCCGACCGCGAGCGCGTTCACCGCGCGGTACTCGGCCGCGGGACGGCCCGCTTCGCGGTACAGCGCGGCGATGTTGAAGACGACGTCCACGCCGTCGACCGCGCGCGCGAGGCTGTCGGGATCGAGCAGATCGCCGGTGACGGGCTCGACGCCCACACTCGCGAAATCCGGACGGCCCGACGCGACGGACCGCACCAGCGCGCGCACTGAATGTCCGGCCCGCGAGAGATGGCGCACGAGATGGCTTCCGGTGAAGCCCGTGGCGCCGGTGACCAGCGCCTTCACCGCTCGGCCACCATCGTCACCGGCGAGCCGAGCAGACGCAGGAGTCCGAGGCGGCCGAGTGCGCCCTCGACGCCCTGAGTCACGGCGAGGCGATTGATGGTCTTGTGCAGCGCAATCGGCAGCACGAACTGGCGGCGCACCGTCGCGATGCGAAATCCGTGGGCGGCAAACGTGCGCGTCACGTCGGACTCGGACATCACGCGATACGCCTCGGTGCGCCCGCCGAGCGAATTGGCCATTCGTCGGCCGGCGCTTTCGAGCGCGGCCAGGCTGCCGATCGCCGGGAAATCCACGACCACGCGCCACGTGGCGACGCGACAGAGTTCGGCGACGCACGTTTTCCAGTCGATCGCGTGCATCAAGACACGGAGGCTGACAGCTGCGTCGACGCTCCGATCAGCGACCGGCAGTTTGTGCGCGTCGCCGCGCTCGAACGTCACGTGGACCTTCGCCGACGAAGCGCGCGCGGCCGCGACAGCGAGCATTTCGGCGGACGCATCGATCCCGGTGACTACCGCGCCGGCCTGCGCCAGACCAATGGCCGCGCGGCCGGTGCCCGTGCCGACGTCGAGTACGCGCCGGCCCGCCACGGGGCTCAGCGCCTCGATCAACACGGCGTGCTGCGATTCCAGCAGGAAGCGTCCGATCGGGCCGCCAAATCGCAGCTGATCGAATCCTTCGGCGACGTCGGTGTCGGCGTAGTGGCGATAGCTGTAGTGCCCGTCGTCCGCGCCGCTCGCCGGCTTCGGCGCGCCGGTCACGCGACGCCTCCCGCCACCTGAGAGCGTTCGTTCTCGAGCAGCAGGCCGCACGCGATTCTCGTCTTCGCGATGAAGGCTTCGTCGCTGTACTTCGTGTTCGCGACCTCACGCGCGCGCTGCCCTACGGCTCTCGCGCGGTCCGGCGACGCCAACACGGCCAGCATGGCCGCGCCAAAGGCGTCCGGCGTCGGGTCGGCGAGAAACGCGATCTCGTCAGACAACACCTGCGTGTGCGTGCGCAGATTGGTCGCGACGATGGGGCGGCCTGACCGCAAATACTGATAAATCTTGAGCGGCGTGTTCGTGCCGGTCGATCGTGGCGACGCGAGGATGGTCGCGGCGTCGAGGTACGCCGGAACCTCCTCTGCCGGACGTTGCCCCGTGAAGACGACCGACGACGTGAGCCCGAGGCCCGCCACGTGCCGCCTCGCGGCCTCGATCTGCGCCGGCTCGCCGCCGACCATCACCAACCGGGTGTCCGGTCGCGTACGTACGACGACGGCCATGGCGTCGTAGAGCAGATCGAGCCCCTGATAATTCTCGAACGTCCCCGTGTACAACACGATCGGCACGTCCGCGCCGACACCGAGCCCGGCCCGAATGGCGTCGCCGCGCCCCGCCACCGCCATGTCGCCCGATCCGGGCGCGTTCTCGATGAGCACGGTCGGCACGTCCGCGTCCACTTCCCGGACGGTCGTCTCGAGGTCCTGGCAGATGACGATCACGACGCGCGAGCGGCGGATCATGAGGCGTTCGAACCAGCCGAGCGTGCGCTTGAGCCACGTCGCGTTGCCGTAGCCGAAGTTCGCGACCTGTTGCGGCAGACTCGAGTGCATGTCGTACAGGTGCGGCACGCCGAGCCACCACGCGAGCAACACGCCGA
The DNA here is from genome assembly GCA_963704575.1 of uncultured Acidobacteriota bacterium. Taxonomy (GTDB): domain Bacteria; phylum Acidobacteriota; class Vicinamibacteria; order Vicinamibacterales; family SCN-69-37; genus DATEGZ01. The sequence goes on from OY969918.1 coordinate 1,481,637, forward strand.
TCACGCCGCCCTCTTCGTGGGAATGGACCGCGTCGTACTTGCGCGAGAGCGCAAGCTTCAGGGCCGAACATGCCAGCGACAAGTCGAGCGGCACTTTGGTCCACGACGGCCCGATCCGGATGTGATGAACGAACGGCGGCCGGAGGCAGCGGCGGATTGTGAGGCCGGCCATTTCGACATTCCGGCCGAACGGATACGTGACGAGGTCGACCGTGTGGCCCAGAGTCAGGAGCGCCCGGATACGATGGAACTCGGAGAAGGGCGTGCCCCGGGGCTCGAAGAACGGCTCCGGCGCGATCATCAGAATGTGCATGCGGATGAGCCCGATCGCGCGGGCGGCTTCACGAAGTCTACATGCTACACTACGCTGCTTGATCTGGCCGCCGTCGGCCGCTGCTGATGTCAGATTCTGCACCCCCGAAACGCCCTCCTGCCTGGCGGCAGGCCGTCATCTGGATCGTCAAGATTCTCGTTAGCGGCGGCCTTCTGTACCTGCTCCTGTCACGCGTGCCCGAGCCGTCGCGATTGTGGGCGCTGGTCCGCGCGGCCTCGGTCCCGTGGTTGCTTGCCGCGCTTGCGTTGTACCTGCTGATGATTCTGGTTAGCGCATGGCGGTGGCGTTTACTGCTCGAAGCGCAGCACGTCACCGTGCCATTCGGCACGCTCGTCAACTCATATCTCGTCGCCTCTTTCTTCAACAACTTCCTGCCTTCGAACATCGGTGGCGACGTGATTCGCATCCGCGACACGGCCGGCGACGCGGGCTCGAAGACCATTGCGACGACGATCGTGCTCGTCGACCGCGGGATCGGCTTGTTCGGGCTCATTTTCGTCGCCGCTGTCGGCGCGACGATCACGGCACGCGGCAGCGAGACCATTGGCCCGGTCGGGCCCAGTGTCCTCTGGGCCATCCTGGTCGGAGCGCTCGTCGTCGCGATTCCGGCGGTGCTGCTGCCTCACGGTGTCGGCGCGCTGCTACGACCGCTCCGCACGATTCATCAGGAATGGGTCGAGGTCCGCATTGAGCGGCTGACCACGGCCCTCGCGAAGTTCCGGGACGCTCCGGTGGCGCTTTTCAACGGCTTCATCGCGTCGATCCTCGTGCAGGTCGTGCTCGTCGGCTTCTATTCCTGCATCGCGCACGCACTTCACGTGGTTGTGCCCGTCGAACACATCGCGGTCGTCGTGCCGTTGTCGTTCATCGTACAGATGCTGCCGGTCTCGGTCGGCGGGCTCGGCGTCCGCGAGGCCACGTTCGGGTACTACTTCACGCGCTTCGGCGAGCCACTCGAGACTGCGCTGGCACTCTCGCTCGTGGGCGGCGCATTGATAATGCTCTTCTCGATCTCCGGCGCCGTGGCGAACGTCACCCGCCGCCGGTCGTCGCCGGTGGAGGCGTCGCCAGAGGCTCGCCCTGCGGGCCGTACATGAAAGCGATCTGGACGAACGCCCCGAGATAGCGAACGTCCTGTGAGGTCGGTTCACGATCGCGCGGGAAGAAGCCGTCAGTCGTTTCGACGTGCAGCACGTAGGGATAGCTGCGATGGACGTCCAGCGGGCTGCCCGGCGCCATCCGAACCTTCGCCGCGCCGTCCTCGCCGAGCACGACCCGTTGTGATCGCCCGCCGAAGGTCACCGTCACGGTGTTAGCCACCCTGCTGGTGATTAGAAACTCGATGCGCGTCAGCGGATGCTCGGTGCGCAGGATGATGTCGCTCGAGGCGGCGCCCTTGACCCAAAAGCCCTGGCCTTCCGCGTCGTACGCATTGGCGTCCATGAAGTACGTGAACACGGTCGGATCCTGAACGAAGAGGATTCGACCCCGTGTCGGGTTCAGCCGCACGGGCAAGTCGTCAAGAATCGTCAGCTCCACGGGCAGCCAGCGCAGCGGCGCGCGCCCGACGTTCTTCCAGGTGTCCAGGCTCGCGGCGAATGGCTGGATCACCATGGCGCCCGTAAATGCCACACCAGCGACGAGCGCGATCAGGGCCGACCCGAGCCCCGCGCCCGCCGGCAGCAGAAACAGCATCGTCGGATAGACCGCCAGGAAATATCGATTACCCGGCGGGCCGCCCCCACCGTTCCAGCTGAACGGAAAGTAGACGAGCAGGACCAGAATCGATCCCGCGCACGCGAGCGCCGTCGCCCACTGCCACAGCGGCGCGCGAGGCACGCGCGTCAACCACAATGCGGCGATGGCGATGCCGGGAAAATAGAACGGCACCAGGCCGGCGTCGCGGCCGACGAAGAAGTACCAGACGTTGAGCGGCAAGAGCCTCAATGTTTCTGGCGCCAGCACCGTCCCGGTGTCTGCGTCGTTGGTGGACATGTCGCTCCCGCGCACGTCAAACGAGACCGACGCATCACTGAACGGGTACGTGCCGTAGAACGACCGGCGATCGCCGCCTTGATAGTTCCACTCGCCGGTCACGATTTCGTTCACCAGAAAGAAACCGCCCGTCGTCAACAGGAACGCCGCGACGACGGCTACGAAATGGCGCCGCGGCCACCGCATGAGGCCGGTGAGCACGAGCGGCAAGATGAGAATGCCGGGCTTGGAGTAGGTCGCCACCCCAATCAACACGGCAGCAACGACGTCGGTCGACGGACGAAACAGCATGTTCGGCGTCGCCTGGTCCTCGGCAGAGGCGGAGACACCACGCTGGCCGACCAGCTTGTACGACCAGAAGAAATAGCCGACCAGGACGGCCGCGAAGTTGAAAATCTCGGATGTGACGAACGCGCCAAAAACAGGGACGACCGACGCGAGGATGAATGCGACGCCGAACACCGCGCCGATCCACTTCCCCACCTGCGCCTGGCAGAATCGAACGGCGCACCAGACGCACACCGCGAGGAGCAGGACATTCAAAACGAGCATCCCGCCGAGGCCGCCGACCGCCGCAAATGGCGCCGCGATCAGCGGATACGCGAAGGCCTTGGCGTACCGACAGACTCTCGGTCGTCGCGACCGGCGTTCTTTCGATTCGCACCGGGGGCCATCCGGCGCGGAACGCGAGGCTCAGCCGCGAGCTTCGTTTGAGAAATATGCCCTCCGGCCCCTGCCGATAAATCGCATGGAATCGCGCGAGGTCTTCCGGCGCGTACTTCAGATCGCCGTCTTTGGCGAGGCTGAACGCCATCGCCACATACGTGGCCTCGTCGCCTTTCACTCGACCAGTAACGCGCGGCACATCGATCAGTCGGCCGGCGAGGGTCGCGACGAACACCAGCGCGGTCACAATTGCTGCCGTGCGCCCGCGTCGACTATGGAGATTCACTCGCCGCCACCCGTCTGCGGCCAGGACACGATTTCGTACAACCAGACGTCTTGATCGGTCGTCAGGCGTCGAAGGTTGGCGTCGTACGGCGGAAAGCGCGCGAGCAGTCTGGGCCGAGCCTCACCCTGGTAGTCGGCCACCCGAACGACGACATATCGCACGTCCAGTTTGCGGAGCAGCTCAAACGACGCGGGATCCGGAAAGTCGTTGATCGGCAGCGCGAACGCGACGAAGTCGGGCGGTGTGAAGTCGCTGTACCCGTTGACGCGGGGCTGCCAATCGTACATCGACCAAAACATCGCCCAGGTCTGGTTGTGAAAATCCTTCGAATCGTAGTGAAACGGAAACTCGACGACGCCGCCGCGAGGCAGCATGGCCAGCGTCTCGTACGCGCGCGGGATGGCCGGCATCATCCGCAGCGGCCAGGGTACCCAGAGCTCGGCCACACACGCGGCCACAACCACCGCGATGAGCCAGCGGCGCCCGCGCTCGAGGCGCCGATAGCCAAACGCGGCAACCACAGCCAATGCGAATGTGACAACGATGCCCAGACGGCCAGGGGCGCGGAGCAGCGATGCGCCCGGCATGAGGAGCCGCACCAGCCGGTAAAGACCGAAATCTGGACCGAGTGAGGCCCAGGCGGCGAGCGCAGCAATGCCGAGGTACCCAAACACCACGCGCCGATCCGCGCCCTGTCGGTTGCGGACTGCCTCGACGCATCCGACGATGGCGAGCGCGCCGACGACGATGCCAGGAAACAGTACTTCCTTGAACACCGCGCCTTGTTGATAGACCGTGCTCTCCCATCGAGCGCCCAGGGTCGTACCGGACGTCAAGTAGGCGCGCCAGTCCGCGGAGTACAAACGCGCCTCATCGGCCTTCCTGGCTGAATCCACTCCGGCCGCCGCGCGATCGATCAGATACGGCCGGAGAACTGGAGCGACGAGGACGACCGACGTGACCAGTCCCACGCCGAGCGCTATCCAGTAGCCTCGTCGTCGCTGAGACCACACGAGCGCCGCGACGCCAACGACCGCGCCGGCGTAGACACCGTAGTAGCCGCACGCGAGTGCTGTGACCGCCAGCGCGCCGCCAAGGAGCACGCCGTCAGTCATGCGCCCACGGATCACGAGACCGTGAAACGCGAACATGACCAGCGGAAATCCGAAGATCATCAACAACTGAATCTCGGCGGTGTGCGCAGAGGTGTACGCGCAAAACGTGTAGCCGACGGCCGCCACCACACCGGCCGCCGAGGATCCGGTCAACCGTCGTCCCAGCGCCCACATCGCCACAAACGCGAGGAACAGCGCCGCCAGGACCGCGCTGTTGTGAGCGGCGATCGGATTGCGCGTCAGCGCGTACACAGGCGTCGCAAGAGCTCCGGCGACGAGATTCAATTCCGAGTACGTCAGCGTCTGCGGATGAGGAAAGAAAATGTTCGCGTCGAACAGATGGCGCGGATCGTCCAGTAGCGCATGGGCGACCCAGGCGACATTCCAAATGCTGAAGCGACCGTCACCGGTGTCGAGCCGGCCGGACGTCAGAAAACCGGGGATCGTGGGATAGGTCAGCGTCGCGGTCAGCGCGACGCCAAGCAAGGCAACGATCGCTCGCTCTCGCCACGTGCTCGGCGCCAGCACGGGCGCGGTCAGCGTCGCCATGCGCAATGATATGCTGGCGCGGGCGAGTGATGCGACGCGTGCCGAGAGGGGCTCCGTCCGAAGAGCGCGGTGGCCGGTTGCGCGGAGCGCTCGACATCATCGCGGGACGCTATCCGCCGTTTATCTTCGGCGGGGGTATTGGTGACTCGCTGCCGGTGTTTCACTTTCACGAAGCCACTCTCGAACGACTCGAACCTGCATTCGCGTACCTGGTGGAGAACAACTACCGCACGGTCACGTCCGACGAAGTGGCGGCGCTGGCCCGCGATGGCCGTTCGCCGGGATCACGCACGGTGATGCTCGCGTTCGACGATGCGTGGGCCAGCTTGTGGCTGGTCGTCGGCCCCTTGCTTCGCAAGTACGGACTGCGCGCCGTGGCCTACGCGATTCCCGCGCGGATTGATGACGCGCCGGCCACGCGCTCGACTGGGACCGACGGCGCCGTCGACGCGGCCGCTGCTGATCGCGCCCCAAATCCGTTCGTCACCTGGCCTGAACTGAAAGAGCTCGCCGCGTCGGGCGTCATCGACGTTCAATCACATACCTGGTCGCATTCGATGATGTTCTCCGGTGACCGAATCATCGAGCGCGTCACCCCAGCGCTCTCGGATGAACCGCTGCTCAACCGGCCGCGGATCGACGACGGATCACAGCTTACGTTTCTGACGCCCGCCGAGCTCGGATACCCGTTGTTCGATCGTCGGTCACGGATGTCCGATGCCTTGCGTTTTTTTCCCGATCCTGATGTCTGCACGACGAACGACGGTCCCGCCGCGCCCTCGTCTGGCCCCGTGAGGGGCCGGTGGGAAACCGCCGACGAGCAACGTCGCGCCATCGACGCTGAGCTCGTCACCAGCCGAGAGGTGCTCGAAGAGCGCCTGGGCACGCGCGTGCGTCACATCTGTCTCCCCTGGGGCGTGAGTGGACGCGCCACGCGCGCGGCCCTGGAGCGCACCGGGTTTCTCACAGCGTTCGCCAACCAGCTGCCCGGCCGCTTCGCGGTGGCGGCGGGCGATGACCCCTACTTCTTGAAGCGACTGAGCGAGCGCCATCTCTTCGCGCTCCCAGGACGCGGCCGGCGAACCTTCACTCTGTTCGCATGAGCGACGCGTCGCCCAATCGCCCGTTTTTCCCGACGACGTCGATGTCGCGATGGTGTCGCACAATGGCCGCGCGACGTTGCCACGCCTGCTCGCAATGCCTCGGCGGCGGCCGGAGCGCCGCCCGAGCGAATCGTCGTCTATGACGTCGGAAGCACTGATGACACGAGTGCCTGGCTCGCGCGAGACTGGCCCCGTGTGACGGTGAGGAGGATCGACGGCAACGTCGGGCCGAACCCCGCCAGAAACCGGGCGCTCCTCGAAGCAACGCGGCCCTATGTGCTGCTCCTCGATGCGGACGCATACGTTCGACCCGACGCCGCCGCCCGCCTCCGCAGCGCGCTCGATCCCGCCAAGAGTGTCGGCACGACGGTGCCGGTCGTCGTGCATTCGCACGACCCGAATCTCATTCAGTACGCGGCCGGCTCGATACACTTCATGTGCGAGGCGATCAATCCGTGGCAGAATCGGCCGCTCGCCGAGCGCGGGACCAAGTTGTCTGGGACATCGGTACGGCGCCCGGCGTCGCCTACCTGATCGACGTCTCCGTCGCCCAACGCATCGGACTCTTCGACGAACGGTACTTCCTGGGTAAGGAGGACGGCGACTTCTGCCATCGGCTCGTCATGGCCGGCTACCGCCTCGTCGAAGACCCACTCGCGATTGTCGAGCATCCGAGCAAGCCGCGATCGGCGTGGCTCTTCAAGTGGCAATCCGAAACCGATGGCACTTCCTGCTGAAGAACTACGAGGTCCGGACACTGATCATCCTGCTGCCGGCCCTGGCTTTCCATGAGGTCCTGCAGTTCGGCATGCTCGTCCTCAAGGGACACGTTCGGCGCCTGGTGGGACGCGCTCAGAAACCTCCGGCCTGGATGCCGACGCTGCGCACCGAACGGCGAGCCATTCAGATGATTCGCAGAAAGCGCGACCGCGATCTGTTGCAGTGCGCGCCATTGATCGTGCGCGCAGGATCTGCTGAAGGGCGGCGGGAGTCGTCTTCTGAAGCGCGCCTATGACGCGTGGCTCGGCGCCTATTGGGGCGTCGCCCGTCACCTCCTCTCGTGACGCGCTGCACCGTGGCCGTCGTGACGACGTTCTACCGCCCGGTCCTGGGCGGCGCAGAGTCCGCCGCCGAGCGCCTTGCGACGTTTCTTGTCCGTCGCGGCCACTCGGTCATCGTGCTCACGAAGCGCACGTCAACAGCCCATCCCGCGAACGAGGTGTTGGACGGCGTCGCGGTCGAGCGCCTGCCGCCGGTCGGTGAACGCTCGGGTCGCGGCAAATGGCTGGTCGCGCCCGTCGTGACCCGGGCACTTCTGCGGCACCGGAAGCGCATTGACGTCGTGTGCTGCGTGGACTACCGCGGCATCGGCCTGGCCGCGCTTGCCGCCCGCGGCGTCACTGGCACGCCAGTGGTCTTTCAAGCCCAGACTGAAGGGGTGTTGTCTGGTGCACGTATCCGAGCGTGGCTCAGTGGCGCTGGAATTTCGCGTGACGGCGCGCTCGCGAATGCGGCCACCTGGCCCGTGCGCGCGCTCTACGGGCGCGTTGATGCCATCGGCTGCATTTCGCGCGGGATCGAGCGCGAGGCGCTCGAGGCGGGCATCCCGCGCGCGCGTGTCCACTACCTGCCCAATCCCGTGGACACGAAATTGTTTGCGCCGGCCACGCCCGAGGAGTGGCGCCAGCTTCGCGATCGACTCGGCCTGTCGCCCGACGCCGTGATCGCCCTCTTCGTGGGCAGGCTGAGCCGCGAAAAGGGCGTCATGGAGCTACTGCAGGCGTGGGACCACGCCCGGCCACCGGCCCAGCTCGTGCTGGTCGGCCCAGCCATGACGGGTCATTCCTGGGACGTCAGCGGCGACGCCACGGCGTTCGTCGCGGCCCATGGACTGACCGGGAGCGTTCGGTTCCTGGGTGGACAGCCCTCGGAGGTCGTCGCTGACTGGCTGAAAGCTGCGGATTTTTCGATCCAGCCGTCTCACTTCGAGGCAATGGGGCTGGCTGCCGCGGAGGCGATGGCCGCGGGACTGCCGGTCATCGCGTCGGACACCGGTGGATTCCGGGACTTCGTGACGACCGATCTCACAGGTGTGCTCGTACCGGTCGGCGACGTTCGCGCGCTGGCCGCGGCGATCACACGCCTCTCGACCGACGCGGCATTACGCGCCGATCTTGGCCGGCACGCGCGCGCGCGCGCCGAGTCATTCGACGAACGTGTCGTCCTCGAGGACTTCGCCCGTGTCATCGACGGGTTGTCGGCCCATGACTGAGCGCGTCGAGCCCGCGGCCACGTCAGGCATCCTCCGCAGGAATACGGCCTTCGCGATGCTCTCGGCCGGGAGTGCCGTCCTGCTCCTAATCGTGCAAGCGCTCGTCGCGCAGGTGCTCGGCGAAGAGGCGTTCGGCCGATTTTCGTGGGTGCTCACGCTGGCCATGATCGGCGAGGCGCTCATGGACATGGGCGTGCACCAAATCACGATTCGATCGATCGCGCGCGATCGATCGCAGGCAGCGCGCCTCTTTCATAATTCGCTCGCGCTCAAGGCCGTGACCGGGACCGCGATGTTCTGCGCGATGGGCGCGCTCTCGTATGCGCTTTCTCGCGACCTGGCGCTCTGGCACGCGAGCCTCGTCATGCTCGGCGTCGCGGTCCTGCGGTCGTACCTCCTGACGATTCGAGGAGTCCTCCAGGGCCTGGAACGCTTCGGCAACGACTGCCTCGTCGTCGTGGGCGATCGCGTGCTGGTGCTCGTCGCCGTGTGGCTGGCGATGCGGGCGGGCAGCGGATTGCTCGGCGGGGCGACGGCATTTCTCGTCGCGCGGCTCGTCGCGGTCGGCGCGGCGCTGGTGCTCGCGCGTCGCCAGGCCGGCGGCGTCCGACTCAGCTTCGACGTCGCGTTGTGGCGCGAGCTCCAGCGCGAGGCCCTCCCGATCGGCATGTTCCTGGTCGTGCTGAATTTCTATTCCTACGTCGACACCTTGATGCTCGGTGTGATCAGCACGTTTGGCGACACCGGACTGTACGGCAACGCGTATCGGATCTACGAAGGCCTGAGCTATGCACCGGCGATTCTCTCGGCGGTCCTGACGCCGAGGCTCTCGAGTCTCTGGAGCGCCGATCGGCGTGGTCATCATCGTCTCGCACGGCAGGCTCTCGCCGCCGCCCTGGGCCTGGCGATTGCTCTCGCGATTCCAGTGTGGATCTTCGCGCAGCCCATTCTCGTTCTCGTGTTTGGCCCGGCCGCGGCCGAAGCCGTGCTTGCATTGCGGCTGCTCCTCGCCGGCCTCGGCTTCGTGTTTGTGATTTGGATCCTGCACGCGGTGGCGCTCTCCGTCTTCCAGGAGCGCCTGCTCTTCTCGACCACGCTGATCGGCGCGGTCGTCAATGCCAGCCTCAACCTCTTTCTGATTCCGCGATACGGACGCAACGGCGCGGCGCTCGCAACCGTGCTTGGCGAATTCCTCACCCTGGTGCTGCTGCTGTGGGGGCTTCGGCGCGCCCTGCGCGGTACGACGGTGACCGTGTGACCTCGCACGTCCCCGAACCGTCCGCCGGCCTCGAGTTCGGGAATCTCGCCGCCAACCTCGACTTCCTGGATCAGACTGGTCTGCTTCGGCCGGGCGCACGCGTGCTCGAGATCGGCACTGGACGCGGCACGCTTCTCCACGAGCTCCTGTCACGCGGTGTCGACGTCGTCGGCATCGACGCGAGCGCCGACCGAGTGCGCGAGGCGCGCGCGCGCTACGGTCCGCTACCGGTGCAGCAAGCCTCCGGCACTGCGCTGCCGTACGCCGACGCGACCTTCGATGTAGTGATGAGTTTTGACGTCTTCGAACACATTCCCGACAGCGACGCGCACTTGTCGGAAGTGCGGCGCGCTCTCAAGCCAGGCGGCTGGTACCTTCTCCAGACGCCAAACAAGTGGACCAACACCGTGTTCGAGACCATTCGGTGGCGAAGCCTGACGCGATGGCGCGAAGACCACTGCTCGCTCCACACCTATAGACAACTCGAACGCCGCTTCGCGCGTCATGGCTTCGAGACGAGCTTCGCCGATGTCCGCCTGGTGACGCCGTTCTACCGCGAGAAGGTGCGGCGGTATCTCGGGAGGCCGGGTCTATGGCTGCTCGCGGTCGCGAATCCCGATTGGCTGCCCCGACGGCTGCGGACGAACTATTACCTGCGGGCGCGAAAGACCTGAGGCCACCGACCGGACCGCCGCGCGCAGGAGTGCCGGGAGTGGCTGCTCCAGGTTCGATTTGATCGCGGTGAAGAATGTCTCGGCCATGACCTGATTGCCCGCCGGCGTCGCATGTTCTCCATCGTCCCCGAGGAGCGGGCTGTAGTCCCCGGTGGCGAGAAACGCACCTTCGTTGTCGACGAGCACGACACCCTGTTCGACGGCCAGCGCGCGAATCTGAGTGTTGGTCGGGCCAATCAACGCCTGAGTCGCAGGATTGAAGTTCGATCCGGCTTTTTGCGGAAGCAGCGTCGACAGAAACACCTGCTTCACCGCTGCGCCCTTGGCGGTTTGAATGTCGGCGCGCAGATTCGGCACGATGACGTCGGGAGAGTTGGGAAGATCGTTCACGCCCTCGAGCACGAGGAGCCCGTCCGCATGCGTGGCCGCGAGCAGCCCGGGAAGGCGACTCAACCCCTGAGCGGTCGTCTCGCCCCGGACTCCACAGTTGACGACCGTGAGCGTCTGAGACGTGTACCGCTGAACGAGCATCGCCAGGAGCTTCGTGGGATACGCGTTGGGAATGTCGATGAACTGCGGACGCGCCATCCTGGACGCCGACATCACCGTCGATGTGCATGGCACCTGATCCTGGAATGGCGGGTTGCCGTTTTCGCCGGCGGTGATGCTGTCACCAAGCGCCAGGAACGTCGTAGCCTTCAGCATCGGCACAGTCGCCGTGAGCGTCACTCCAAACGAGCACGCGGCGGTGCGCGGCGGTGTCGCGGCGTCGGCGCCTTCGCAGCTGACATTCGTGGTGCCGATCGGAAAGCTCGTCCCCGAAGCTGGCTTGCAGGAGGTTGATACGGGCGCGACGCCGCCGGATGCAGTCGGCGGCGGGTACGTGACCGGCAGCGACACGCCCGCCACATTGTCGACGTGGATGTTCGTCGGGCACGTCAGCTCGAGGTTGCCGACCGGGGGCGGCCCGGATGACGGCCCTGAAGGACTGCTTCCGCACGCGACCAGCACCAACAAACCCGCCAACAGCCATGAGCGAAACATGACGTGGCGCCATCCGGACCGGGGAGACTCGTTAGGCATCGACGTTCCCTACCGCCTTCGCCGCTTGCTGACTATGACGATCGACCGGGCCTGCGAATCCAACCGGGGATCGAGGCGCCACTTCCGAAGTTGCTGGCCGAGGTGCGCGACCGCGCGCCGCTCCCGGCTGGGTCCTTTGAGCTGCGAGAGACGATCGAGCACCGCCAGCTCGAGGTCACCCATGCCGCGGCCAGGCTCGAGGGCCAGGAACGCTTGCGTGGCTGAGAATGGCACCATTTGCACTCCCGGCAACATGTGAAACATCGCCGAATTGATCACGATCAGGAACTGGTCCTCGCCCACCTCGACCAACTGGACATCGCGCGCAAGCTCCGGCGACGGAATCGAGCGACGCGTCCCCTCGACCAGGCCGACAATCGCCCAGCCGAGGTCGGAGTGCCGACGACTCAGCGCTTCGACCACGCGGCGAGGCAGCGTCACGGCGACGACTTGACTCGGCCCGCCGTACTTCGGCGGGCGGCCGCGTCGATGGCGTCGCGACCCGTCACCGGCTTTCTTCACCATCTGATCAGACGAGCGGCCCAATGCGAGCAGGTCAGAATCTGAACCCGAACCCGGCGCTGGCGCTGACCACATTCGTCGCCTGATTCGGTGTCCAGATTGTCGTTACGCGAATGCCCCCGTCGACGTACGTTCGGGTCTGGGACATCCGCACGCCAAATCGCGCGCTCACGGCGGGCTCGGTCAGTTTGCCGGTCAGGTCACTGCCGAGCGTCACGCCGTATTGCGGCAGCGTAGAGGTCACGTTCGAGCCGCCAAGAGTGAATGCCGGCTTGAGCGTAATCCACCCTGCGCCAGCACTCACGAGCAGATACGGCCGCACGCGGCCCTCGGACTTAAGCATATAGCGGAGGCCGCCGCCGGCGTAAAAGGCGGGGGCTTTGATAGTGCTCGAGGCAGCGGCGCCTTGCGTGCCGTGCAAGAACGCCGCGACGCTCGCCGCCGAATCGAGCCGCCGCCGCGTCACGACGTCCTGCATCCAGAACCCCTCGCCGAGGACGTCGAGTTGGTTCGTCACGTGGTAGCCGAGCTCACCGCCGACGAGCGCCCCAATGTTTTCGACGGCGCTCACGCCCGCTTCGCCGCCGAACAACACGCGCCCCGTCGAGGGAGCGGGGGCCGGAGCGGCCCCGGACACTTGCGCAGCCGCGGGACGCGCGCTGAGCAATGCGACCGCGATCGCGGCCGCCGCACACACATGTCGCCGATCGATGGTCCTCGCGCTCATGATGTCGTCTACTTCTTGATGCCAACGGCGGTCGAACCGAGGCTCGTGTCACGCCACGGCTGCACGACGACGTTTGAGCGTTCGAGGACGCTCTGCGTGGTCGGCCAGTTTCTGGCGACCGCGCTGACGGCAAACCCAACGAGCTCGCCGACTTTCGGGACCCAGCTGCTGAACGGCTGACCGAAGCCGCTGTCGGGACCGATGGTGCGCGTGCCTTGTCCGGCTTTGCACGAAGACGACGCGCCGCGATAGATCCACTCACCAGGACCGCCGTACCACGTGCCTCCAATGTTCGCGAAATACCATTGGTTGGCGTAGACCTTGAAGTTCGGGTCGTCGCCCGGCTGGATGAACGGCCACAACACATCGGGCCAGCCCGGATCGTCGTACTTCATGCACATCGGACCATCGCCTGCGCCGTCCTGCTCCACCAACTGGAGGAACGCCGTCTGCTTCCAGTCCGAGATGTCCGGTCCCTTGAGATACACGACCTTGTGCAGGTCGATGGTGAACGCCGTCGTGAAACTGGCCGCGGACGAGAAAGGACTCGTCACGTTGTCCGCGGCGTCGAACACTTGCACCCGCCAGAAGAACGTCTGGGTAATGGCGAGGTCTGCCGTCGGAGTGAACGACGTCTGTCCGCTGCCTTCTGCCACCGTTCCGCTGGCGATGATTGTGGCAAACGTGTTGTTCGTCGCGACGTCGAACCTGTAGACGAGACTGCCGCCCACCGGTCCCGTGTGCACGGCGTTGTTCACCGTCAGCGTCGGGCGCTGCAGCACCGACGTGGCACCGCCGGCGGGCGAGGCCACCACCGGCGCCTGGATGACCACGGCCGGGCCAATCGTGAACTTCAAGGCGCTGGTGAACACGCCGATGGTGTCGGCGCCCGTCGTGCGCACGTGCCAGTAGTAGTCGTGGCCGGCGGCGAGCGGATCGAGCTTGAGTGATGTCTGACCGGCCGACTGCGGTACGTCCCGCGTCAGGACCTTGTTCGCAAACCCGGCGTCGGTCGCGACCTCGAACGTATACGTCACGCCCACGCTGGCGTCCGTGACGAGCGCGTTGTGGATCGAGAGCGTGACGGGCTGAGCCACGTTGGCGATCTGCGCGCCGTTGGCCGGAGCGACCGCCGCCGCCGTCGTCACCGTCACCGAGCCCGCGGGGCTCGTCGGCGAGCTGCCGCACGAGTCCACGCCGAAGCCCAGAAGGACGTACACGCCGATCTTGCGGAATCTCATCAGTCTTCGGTCCCTGCGGTGAATGAAAGGTAGACGTGCGGCAATGTTGCCGGAGCGCGTCACAGCAGCTCCGATATGCTATCGGCCGGATCTGGCCTCAGTCAAGCCGTCTGTAAATTGTTAATAAAGAATCATTAATAAATCGCAAATATCTCGAATCAACGCGCCAGACCGCCAACGCGAGGTGAGTCGGCTATCATCGGGCCGCTCCCCATGCCCCCCGCCTTCGCCATGAACCTCGCACGGCCCGACCGCGCCCGACGACGACTCGGACCGGCGCTGCGATGGATTGTGGCCGGCTCGCTACTGCTCCACGTCGCGGGCCTGTGGTGGGGACTTCCTCGCAGCGGCTGGGCGGCCGACGAACTCATGCCCGTCGGCGTAGTCGACGCGGTGTCGCTGCACTTCTCGCACGGGTCGTTCACTCGGTATCTGCCGTTCCATTTCTATCTCCTGACAGTCGCCTACAGCCCGCTGCTGCTTCTCCGTGCGCTCGGACGACTCGACCCGCGTCCGTACCTCGAGCTCGTGGTCGTCGGACGACTCGTGACCGTTGCCATGAGCGCCTGCACGATCGTTGTCATCTGCCGGTGCGGCGCGCTGTCATTCGGCCGGCGCGCGGGCCTTTTCGCCGCGGCCGCATTGGCCCTTGTGGCGCCGTTCGTCTACTACTCGAAGACGGCCAACGTCGACGCGCCGTAATTGCTGTGGTGCGCGCTGTCGATGTTCTTCTACGTCCGGCTACTCGATTCGCTCCGGCTTCGCGACTTCGTGCTGTTCGCGGTCTTCGCCACGCTGGCCCCCGGACGCGCGTGCCATGGCCCTGGCTGCCGGGCGCGCACCCCGATCTCGTGGATGCGCGTCAAGAGACGACCGTGTACCCGTACTCAGGAACATCAATCCCACCATCGAGGTCTTCGAGCGTGACGGGAGGCCCGGGGCGGCGAAGCCCGTCGAACGTCGCGCGACGCTTGACGGCCTTCCGCCGAGCCACGAATAATCACGAGCAATGCGGAGCGGCCCGAAGGATCCGAGCGCGTGACGTCGACAGCGGTGACGGGCGCTGACGCGACCCGACAGCAGCGCCGGATTGTCGTGCTGGCCTTCGTGTTTCTGGCCTCGTACGTGTACTTCTACGAAGGCGGTGGGTGGAATCAGAACACGCGCTTCGATCTCGTTCGCGCGATCACCGAGCACCACACGCTCCGGATTGACGAGTACCACGAGAACACCGGCGACAAGGCCCACATGGGCGATCACTACTACACGGACAAGGCGCCGGGCGCGAGTTTCGCCGCGGTCCCTGCCGTCGCCGTCGTCCGCGCGGTGATGCGTGCAGTGAGACAGGACGTTACGAGTTCGACCGCTCTGGTGCGGCTCTCGTATGTGGCGACGCTCGCCGCCGCCGCCGTACCCGCGGCACTCGCCGCCATTTGCGTGTTCGTCATCGCGCTGCGGCTGGGCAGCGGCGAGACGGCAGCCACCGTCGCCGCCGTCATCTGCGCGCTCGGCACCCCGCTGTGGCCCTACGCGACACTCTTCTACGGACACGCGCTCGCCGGGGGATGCCTGATGCTGGCGTTTCTCGGGGCCGTCTGCATTCGAGAGGCCGACTCGCCGTCCCATCAAATTGCGTGGGGACTGATCGTCGGCGTCGCCGCGGGATGGGCGGTCGTCACCGAGTACCCGGCAAGCATCGCGAGCGGGATGATCGTGGTCGCAGCGTTCTGGCAAGGAGGACTGACCGACCGCGCACGCGCGATCCGAGTGGCCCTCGCGCTCGCCGCTGGCCTCGCCGTGGGCGCCATCGTGCTGCTCGGCTACAACTGGCTGGCGTTCGGGAAGCCGCTCTATGTCGGCTACACGAGCGAGGAAGGCTATGAGGCGATGCGGACGGGCATCTTCGGTGTGAACTGGCCAAAGCTCTCGACCCTGCGCGCGCTCCTCTTCGGTGATTATCGCGGCCTGCTGCCGCTCGCGCCGGTGCTGGCGCTCGCGCCCGTCGGCTTCTGGATTCTTGCGAAGGACCGCCAGACTCGCACGCCGGCGCTCGTCGCCGTGGCCGTCGCGCTCTATTACTTTCTGATGACGGCCGGATACGCCTACTGGTCCGGCGGCTGGTCGTACGGCTCACGCCACCTGGGACCCGCGCTCGCGTTCCTGTGCCTCGGCCTGGCGCCAGCGTGGCACCGACTAGGTCTCGCGATGCGAACGGCGATCCTCGTCCTCGCCCTCGTCGGCGTCGGCGAATCCCTCATCGCGGTCTCGACTACGCCGCAGCCACCCGCCCAGTTCAACCATCCGATGCGCGAGCTGCTGTGGCCGGCATTCCGCGACGGTGACTTCCCCATCGGCTGGCAATCCGTGCTGGAACTGCGTCCGCCGCCTGGCGAGATGAGCGATCTCAGGCGGGACGGCGTGCCGACTGCCGCGTGGAACGCCGGTGAGCTGGTGGGCCTGCGTGGGCACGCCAGTCTGCTGCCGCTGCTCGCAGTCTGGGCGCTCGGCGCGGCGGCGTGGTGGCGCGCCGGCTCAGGACGGCAGGAACACCGCGACGCCGAAGATCCCGCCGGAAATCAGAACCGGTAAATCGCCCCGCCATTGCCCGGCATGGGCACGAGCACGATGTTCGATCGCTCGCGCGCTGGTGACAGCGTCCCGTCACGATTGTTGCGGCAGTCACCGGCGCACACGAAGAAGCCGACCGTTTCACCGACGCCCGGCTGGTGTCCCGTCATCGGCGCCCAACGCGTCGGGTCGTAGAACCAGTTCTGCGCATATTGCGATGGCGGACCACCGCTCTCGTTGAGACCGTACCAGAACTCCACCACCGCCGAGCAGTTCCAACGGCCGTTGATGAACAGACACATCCCGAGCGTGTACTGAAGGGGCCCGCTCCATCCCGGCGGCGTCACGTCGGGCCACCGGCCCGGACCATCTTTTTTCGAGAAGTCCACGGCAATCCCCGACGGCCCGATATTCAGCGTGGTGATCGCCGTCGTGATCGGCCAGCTCGCCAGGTCCAGCGGCGAGTTGAGAATCGCCCCCTGCCCCATGTCGATGCCGTCGGCTCCTGGCGCCGCCGGGAGCGCGGGCGGTGGTGGCGGCGCGGGCGCGGGAGGCAGCGGAGCCGACGCCGGAGGCGTGGGCACTACCTGGCTTCTGTGGAGGACTTCCGTTCCGGTCACCGGACCGAGGCACGTATTCCCCGTGTACGGCACGCGGAGCAGGTCGCCATCCATTTGCCCCATGCCGCTGATGGAGAACCCGCACTTGCCGATGGCCGGAAGATTCCCGGTGCCCGTGACATTGAGCTGAACATTGGTGCCGGAGAGCTGGGCGCTCGCCGTTCCCGTAAGCGTGACCCCGCCCAGACATGTCATTGAAAAATCGCCAGTCGCCGACGTCGCTGACTGCGTCGAGACGCTCCACTGAAAGTCGCCGCAGCCGCGCACGTCTGGCCCGGGGGCGTCGAGCGCCGGTGCCCCCGACGTCCACACGCCCACGAGCGAGAGCGCGCTGCCTGCGCCCGCGCCGGCCGTCACCGCACCTGGCGTCGTGGGTGTGCTGCCGTGCTTGAAGTCGCACGCCGCGCTCATCGCGAGCGAAACGATCCCGATGAGAAACCGCGAGCGAAATTGAAGCGTCATGGGCGGTCCTGCAAATCAGCGTTCAAGGTCATCAGCGCCGACACGGCGGAGGCTGGCGATCAGCCATGACAAGTCTGACGGTCACTGGACTGGTCGCCAATCTCATGCCGGACCGCGATGGCCTATTCTCGCCAATTCGCGGTCCGGCGGGACAGTTTTCGGAGGCTCGATTACAGGTTTCGAGAGCGGCCAGTGGACTGGGCGTCCGCCCAACCCACTGGCCGCCCTGCCTAGCGTCTGTAGGGCGTGCCGAAGGGGATCAACACCACGTTCGATCGCTCCTTCGTGTACACGATGCCACTGTCGCGCAAATTGCCGGCGGCGACGAAGATGCCGACCTTCTCGCCCATGGCCGGTTGATGTCCGGTCATCGGCCCCCAGCGATTGTCGTAGAACCAATCGCGCCCGATCTTGTCGATATCGCCACCTTCCGACAAGTCGCGTCCGTACCAGAACTGGATCGCCGCCGAGCAGTCCCATCGTCCGCTGATGTTCAGGCACATCCCGAGCGTGTACTCAAGATTGCCGGTGCCGAACGGCACATCCGGCCACCGGTTCCCACCATCCCGCCTGTCGAAGTCGACGATGAGACGCCCCGTCGAGAAGTCGATGAGTGTGATGTTCGCGGTCACCGGCCAACTCGCGAGGTCCGGCGGATTGTTGAAAATCGACGCCTGACTCATGTCGAGACCGTCGGCCGATGATCCCGATGAGCCTCCCGGGATCGGCGCAGGAATGGGGATGGGAGCCGGTGCGGCCAGTGCTGGCGTCAGGAACGTCGCCGTCGCCGACCACGGGCTCTCGTGACCAGGATCTGTCGCCTTCACATGCCAGTAGAATCGCGTGCTCGCGACCAGAGGCGTGCCGGGGGTCCAACTCGTCGTGCCGGACGTCTCGGCATATTGAACCGACACGACCTTCGCGGAAAACGCCGCGTCGGTCGCGACCTCGAGCACATACGAGATGTCGCCGACTGGTCCGACATGCGTCGAATCCGTCACGGTAAATTTGGGCTGGGTCGTGGCCGATGTGCTGCCGTCGGCCGGCGCGGCGAGCGCCGGCGCCTGGATCACGACCGGCGTGTACACCTTGAAACTGGCGGGCGCGGCATAGTCGCCGCTGTTCGCGCCGTCCTCCGCGCGCGCGCGCCAGTAGTACGTGCGATCGGCGCCGAGCGTCGACGGCATTTTGAGACTCGTCTGGCCCGACTGATTGGCCGCCACGCCGGTCTGCGTGAAGAGCTTGGTGGCGAACGTCGCGTCCACCGACAGCTCGAACACATAGCTCAGGGGCCGCACTCCCGTCGACGTCGCATTCGCTACCATCAGCGTAATGGGCTGCTGCTCGAATGACACTTGCGCTCCCGCCGCGGGCTGGAGCAGTTTGGGTGCCGAAATCGTCACCCCGGAAATCGGGCCGGCGATGGACGGACTGAGCGGGCTGGAGCTTTTGGCCTCTTCACATCCGCCAGCGAGAAAAACCGGCAGGCAGACAATCAACAATCGGCAGGTCTTGTAGTACATAACGACAACCTCTGATCCAGGCACCAGGCGGAAGCTCGCACTGGGCCAGACGGGCTATCGGTCGAAAAAGCCGCAGGGATTAGCCACAATCGGCTGAGAACTCATCAGAAGTACAGCGCCCGGCAGGGTCCCTGCCGGGCGCTGTTTTTTCTGCCGCGCCGCCCGTGTTCTGGCGGCCGTCAAGAGTCGGCTACCGACTGTAGGTGGTGCCCCAGGGCAGGAACACGACGTTCGAGCGCTCCTTCGTGATCACGTTGCCGCTGTCGCGCAGGTTGCCGGCGGCGACGAAGATGCCGACCACTTCGCCCGGGGCCGGCTGATGCCCAGTCATCGCCCCCCATCGGGCGTCGTAAAACCAGTCTCGCGCAATCCCGTCGGCGTCGCCACCTTCGGACAAGTCACGTCCGTTCCAGAACTGGATGGCCGCCGAGCAGTTCCACTTGCCGCTCAGATTGATGCACATGCCCAGCGTGTACTCGAGGGGTCCGTCGCCAAATCCAACGTCGGGCCAACGGTCCGGTCCGTCCCGCTTGTCGAAATCGACGACCACGCGCCCGGACGACACGTCAATCAGCGTGATGTTGGCGGTTTGGGCCCAGCTCCCTAAATCGGGCGGATTGTTCCAAATCACCGCTTGCTTGAAGTCGAAGAGCTGGACCGTGAACGAGGTCGCGCCGCCGAAGTCACTGTTGACGCTGTTGGTGAGATCTCTCGCGCGCGCGCGCCAGAACAGAGCGCCCGCTGGAATATCCACGCTCGGCGTCCAGGACGTCGTCGCGCCACCTTGCTCGGCGACGGACGCGGACGCAAGCAATGTCGAGAACGCCGACGAGGTCGATACCTGGAACTTGTACGTGACCGGGCCAGGCTGTCCGGACCGCGTCGAGTTGGTGACCGTGAATATCGGCCGAGGACCAGACGCCACGCCGCCGTTTGCGGGAGTGGCGGCCTGCGGCGGGTTGAGCACGATGTTCGGGCGCACGAAGAAACCCTGCGTCAACGACGCCTCGCCGGCGATCCCGCTCACGACCGCGCGCCACCGCCAATAGTAATTCGAGTTGCCGGTGAGCATGTTGATCTGAACGCTCGTCGTGCCGCCCGATCCCTCGGCGATGCTGTCGCGGGTGAACACCTTGTTCGAGAACCCGCTGTCGCTCGCGACTTCGAGCGAGTACGTCACTGGATCAGATCCCGTGCGGACCGAGTTCGTAATGGTCAGCGTCAGCGGCTGCTGGTTGAAGTTGTAGATGACGCCGTTGGCGGGCTGCTGTGCGAGCGGCGCGCCGAAGCTCATTGACGGCCGGGTCGGGTTCGAGGACGAACAGGCGTAGAGGCCTGTCGTGACCGCGAGTACGCCCGCGAAAAGAATTCCTGGCTTCACGTTCATCGTCTTCATTCCTCGTAGCTGTAGGTGAACCGAGTCAAACTAGAACCGATAACCGCCGCCGACCAGAAACCGGCCGACGTTGGTGTGCGAGCCCGATGTATCCACGCTGACCAGTCGCGCGCCGAGGTCCACGTACCAGGCGTCGAACGTGGTCAGCACGCCAAAACCGCCGTCGAACGTGAAGCAGTTCTTCGTCCCCGCCAAATCCGATCCGAGCGTCACGCCATACTGCGGCAGCGACCCCGAAATGTCCGCGCCATCGAGCGTGAACGTCGACTTCGTGTCCGTGTGCGTGCTGCCGAACGTCCCGATCACGTACGGCGTGAATCGCGAAAAGTGTGTGCCTTCGAAGACCCAGCGCACGCCGGCGCCCGAATAAAACGCCGAGACGTTGACGTCTGCAGTGGCCGGCTTGCCCTGCGTCGTCGCCAGATAGCCGGCGATGGTATTGGCGCTGCTCTGCGTGTCGCTGTTCACGATGTTCTGCATCCACACGATCTCGCCGACGACGTCGAGGTTCTTCCACACACGGACGCCGCCTTCTCCACCGAAGATGCCGCCGGCTTTCGCCACAACGGCAACGCCGGTGTTGGCGCCGACGTACCAGAGATTGACCGTTGGAGACGACGACTGGGAACTGGGCGCGGGCGTCTGAGCGGCCGCGGACACCGGAACGAACAACGACAGGCCGACTAACGCAGCCGCAAACCTAGACTTCATCAACGAACCTCCACCCTCACGTGATGTGACACTCTCAGCCGGCTGGGACAGCACACGGCGATCCGAAGAATTGTACTCTGAACGTTCACGTTTATGGTCCCGACAAACGTAGATTTCTTCGGGGTACGGACTACCGCCCCACAGGAGTCTCGGCCAAATGATCGCGAAAGATAAGGGCTCGAGCAAATAAAATCTGCGGCTTGCCCCGTCAGTTGCGCGTCTCGGACTCAGGGGGGAGAATCTGGCGGACAACGTAGATCGGCTTGTTCTGGGACTCGTGGTACGTGCGGGCCTGCATCTCGGCGAGCAGGCCGAGCGTCACGAGCTGCAGGCCCGTGAAGACGAGCAGGATGCCGAAGAGCACGGTTGCCGTGCGCTCAGTTAACGAGCTGTAGCCCAGCAGCCGGCTCGTGCCCAGATAGCCGAGCAGCAGCACGCCCAGGCCGCCCATGATCAGGCCGAACAAGCCGAAAATCTGCAGCGGGCGCGTGGAGTAGCTCGCGAGAAACTTCACGGTGAGCAGGTCCAGCACGACGCGGACGGTACGGGAGATGCCGTACTTCGATCGTCCGTGCACACGGGGCCGGTGATTGACGGGCACCTCCGTGATGCGCACGCCCATCTCGCTCGCGAGCGCCGGCAGGAAGCGGTGCATCTCGCCGTAGAGCCGAAGCGGCTTGACCACTTCCGAGCGAAAGACCTTGAGCGAGCAGCCGTAATCGTTGAGCCGGACGCCAGTCGCCCAAGAGATCAGTCGGTTCGCGAGCGTCGACGGCAAGCGTCGCGACAGCCACGGGTCCTTCCGCACTTTGCGCCAGCCGCAGACGATGTCGTATCCCTGATCGATCCGCGCGACCATGTCCGGCAAGTCGTGAGGATCGTTCTGGAGGTCGCCGTCCGAGGTCGCGATCAGCCGTCCGCGCGCGAGCGCGAAGCCCGCGGCAAACGCCGCCGTTTGGCCGAAATTGCGCCGGAACTGGACGACGCGCACCGAGCGATCTTTTCCGGGCAGACCCGCGAGGATGTCGTACGAACCGTCGGTGCTGCCGTCATCGACGAAAATCAGCTCGTACGGGCGGCCCCATGCGCCGAGCGTCTCGGCAAGCTCGCGGTACAGCGGCTCGATGTTGGGCGCTTCGTTGTAGATCGGGATGACGACCGAAAGCTCGGGAGCCACGCGTGGGCTAATTCTATGACGAGGTCTGGTGGCGGCGCCGCCACCAGATGAGGGCCGCGCCGCCGACCGCCAGCACGACCGCCAGGCCAATCGACACCTGGACGAGATTGCGCTCGATGAAGTCCATCGCCCGGGCGCCGTAGAAGTAGGCCAGCAGGGCTTCCGCGGTGTACCGGAATCCACGGCCGAGCGTGAGCGCGGCGATAAATGTCCCCGGCGTCACATCGGCCACGCCGGCCAGCAGGACGAAGATCTTGAACGGCATTGGCGGGGGCAGGAGCGACGGCACGATCAACGCGAGCAGGCCGTACTTCCGAAACACGCCAAGTCCCCATTCGACGTGGCCAGCCGCGAGGCGCTTGCGCAGGAAGCGCTCACCGCCCTTCCGCGCAAGGACGTACAGCACGTAGCAGCCGACGACCGAGCCGGCCGTGGACATGAACGCGTAGTACCACCACCGCCCGGGATGCTGCGTCACGAGCCAGACGAGCGCCAGATCGGCGATCTCCGGGAGCGAAAGAAACGACGAGTCGAGAAAAGCGACGAGCGCGAGGCCCGTGCCGCCCAAACCCTGTGCGAGTGGCTGGAAGAAGTCGACGAGGCGGTGCATCGACAGTGGATGCGCCGGCGAGCCTGCCGCAGACCGCGAGACGCCCGCTGATTATAGGATGCCGGGCGTTGTTTTGCGGCGGACGCAAAACAACGCCCGGGCGTGCGACGCACGCGGGAGGATGACTGGCGGAGAAACTAGACTAGAACCGAATGAGGAATGAAAAATTCAGAGTGCCGCCGGAGAGATCAATCTTAGGGCCGAGAAAGCCGTTAGCCGCGCCGCCCGTGTCGCCGTCCACGAACTGGTATCGGTACTCGGTTGACACGCCGTAAATGTCGCCTTTAATCGGAAGGCGCACGCCGAACATCACGACGGGCCCCACTGCGGTGCCGCTCTTCGTGAACGCATCGGTGAACACGCTGAAATCGGACGGGTCGACGAACTGCCCCGCTTCGCTGTAGCGATACAGGAACGCGCCGATGCCGACGCCGACATACGGCTGCACGTCGCCCTGCCGGCCAAACGGCATGAACCGCACGACGCCAGTAATAGGCACGATTCGCAGACGGAGTTCCTGCAGGATTTCAGAGCCGTCGGCGTTCACGAGATTCTGGTACGTGCTCGTCACGGAACGCTGGTAATAGCCGATGCCGACACCAGCCTCGACGTGATGGCCAAACGAGATGTTCCACTCACCGTTGAGCTGGGCGCCGCGGAAATCACTGATCACAAAGAACAGCGGGTTCTGATCCGTTAGATCCGCCACGAGCGTGTCGCCTGAAACACGCGTGTCGAACCCACGAGGGAAGAACGCGCCCACCCCGATCTGGACGGATTGCACGATCTGCGCGGAGGCGCGCGAGGCGCCCGCGAGCAGCACCGCCAGTGTCGCGGCCGCGCAAACGAAGGTCTTCGTTGTGCCCGTTCTCGATCGCATGGGTGCCCCTTTCTCGCCGATGTTGGTCTCTCACAGCTGACTGAGCAGAAATGGTGCCAAGCGCAAATCGCTCGGAACATGCGCGTTGGCTCGGCAGGCGGCGCGCCGTGTCCTCGCTGGAGTGCAGGAGTTACGTCACGGCCGGCGGCCCGAAGTGATCACCTCGAGCATCGCCGGATGGAGCGCGCCGTTCGACGCGACGATCTGTCCGCCTGTCAGCACAATGGGCGCCCCCGCGTAGTCGGTAACCATCCCGCCGGCCTCGGAGACAACGAGCGCGCCCGCGGCGATGTCCCAGGGGTGCAACTGTTCCTCCCAGAACCCGTCGAAGCGCCCCGCGGCGACGTAGCAGAGATCGATGGCCGCCGACCCGAGCCGCCGCACCGCCCGGGCCTGTTCGAGGAACGCCGTGAAGATCTCCACCTGCGCGCGGCGTCCCCCGTCGCGATTGTACGGGAAGCCCGTGCAGACGAGCGCGTCGATCATCGCGCCGCGGCTCGACACTGTCAGGCGCTGGCCGTTGAGTCGCGCGCCCTCGCCGCGCTCCGCCGTAAAGAGCTCACCACCGATTGGATCGTAAACGATGCCAAGATCGACGCGCCCGTCGATCTCGAGCGCGATCGACACCGAAAACAGCGCGAGCCCGTGCACGAAATTCGTCGTTCCGTCGACCGGGTCGATGATCCAGCGGTGGCCAGAGGCCGAGGCCCCTGGACGCTCGGTGGCCTCTTCGCCGAGCACGACATGTCCGGGAAACCGCGCGGCAATGAGCGCACGAAATGCCCGCTCGACTTCGAGGTCGGCCGCCGTCACGAGATCGATTGGGCCTTTTTTGAAGACGTCGAGCGGCTGGCGGAAGTAGCGCCGCTGCGTGCGGCCGGCGGCGAGCGCCGCTTCAACGGCCGTCGCCAGGAAACGTGGGTCGAGCGCCAATCAGGAAAGTCTCTTGCTCATTCGGACGGCCATGCCGCCTTCCGGCCGGCGGGACATCGTCACGTCGTCCATGAAGCTGCGCATGAAAAAGATGCCCCGGCCGCTGGCTTTGAGCACATTTTCCGGATCGAGCGGGTTCGCGACGTGGCCGGGATCGAACCCGGCGCCCTCGTCGAGCACGCTCACCGCGAACTCCTCGGGCTTGGCACGCGGCGTCAGGAGAAACTCCACCGTCACGTGTTTCTTCGCGTCCTCGCGATTGCCGTGCTTGATGGCGTTGATGACCGATTCGCGCACCGCAACGCTGACCCAATGCGTCGCGTCCTCGTCGAGACCGGCGAGACCGGACATCCGGTCGCTCAGCAGTTGAACGAGGTCGAGCAGGTCGAAAGAACTCGGCAGCACCAGCCGAATCACGTGGCCGTCGGCAACCATGGGCCCGGAGTAAGTAACATATGTGGCAGACGTGGCGCAACGTCAGCTCGTTATTCAGCCGGTTCGGCGCGTGCACGGCACGCTCGATATCCCCGGTGACAAGTCGATCGCCCATCGCTACGCGATGCTCGCGGCGCTGTCCGCCGGCACGACCGAAATCGTGCACCTCGCTCCCGGCGAGGACGTGGCGACGACGATCGCGTGCATGGCGGCACTGGGCGCCAGTATCGACCGCCACGGGCCGCTCGCCGTCCGGATCACCGGCCGCGGCGCGCTGGGACTGATCGAATCAGTCACTCCGCTCGACGCTGGCAACTCCGGCACGACCATACGCCTGCTCTCGGGCATCGTCGCCAGCTACCCGATTCGCACGCGCATGTTTGGCGACGCGTCGCTCAGTCGCCGGCCCATGACGCGCGTGATCGACCCGCTCGTTGCAATGGGCGCGCGGATCCAGTCGACCAACGGACGCGCGCCGCTCGACATCCAGGGCACGGCGCTCACGGGGATCGACTACCGGCCACCGGTCGCGAGCGCCCAACTGAAAAGCGCTGTGCT
This sequence comes from uncultured Acidobacteriota bacterium, assembly GCA_963704575.1. GTDB lineage: Bacteria > Acidobacteriota > Vicinamibacteria > Vicinamibacterales > SCN-69-37 > DATEGZ01. The sequence goes on from OY969918.1 coordinate 1,507,335, forward strand.
CTTCGCCGGACTGCGCGCCGCCGGGCGAACGAGCGTCCAGGAGATGCACCCGACGCGGGATCATACGGAGCGGGCATTCCCTGCGTTCGGACTCGACATTTCTGTCAGCGGCGACCGCGTGACGGTCGCCGGCGGTCAGATTCCGCAGGCCCCCGCGAAAGTGCTGACCGTCCCCGGTGACCCGTCGACGTCGGCCGTTTGGGCGGCCGCCGCAGCGGCCCTGCCGGGCTCGATCGTCCGGCTGACCGGCGTTGGCCTCAACCCCCATCGTCTGGGCTTTCTGGTGGCGTTGGAGCGCCTTGGCGCGTCCGTAACGCTCGAGCAGACCGGGGAAATGGCCGGTGAGCCCCTAGGCGTCATTCAGGTGGCCCACGGGGGCACAGGCGCCGCAGTGATCGGCGCTGCGGACGTCCCCGCGCTCATCGACGAACTGCCGGTCCTCGCCGCCTGTGCCGCGCTCAGCGGCGGGTCGCTCGACGTGTCGGGGGCGTCCGAGTTGCGAGTCAAGGAGAGCGACCGCATCACGGCCCTCGTGTCCGGCTTGCGCACGCTCGGCGTGGACGCCGACGAACGGCCAGACGGATTCGTGATCACCGGCGGCCGCCAGCCCCACGGCGGCACCGTCCAGGCGCACGGCGACCATCGTCTGGTCATGGCTTTCGCGGTGGTCGGCCTCGGCGGCACCGGGACCACCGTGATCGAAGGCGCCGAAGCGGTCAGCGTCTCGTATCCTCGCTTCGAGGCTGACATGGCGGGGCTCGTCTCGTGACGGCCGACAAGATCTACCTCGTCGGATTCATGGGGAGCGGCAAGAGCACGATCGCGCGCGCGCTGTCCGCGCGCCTGCGGTGGCGGGCGGAAGACGTCGATGATCTGATCGAAGCGCGCGAGCGCCACACGATCTCGGAGATCTTCGCGCTCCAGGGCGAGCCGTACTTCCGATCGGTCGAACGCGAGATCCTCCGCATCCTCCAGCCCATTCGCAACGTCGTCGTCGCGACGGGCGGCGGGACGTTTGCCGAGGCCGACAATCGCGGGTTCATCAACCTCGACGGCGTGTCGGTGTGGATCGATCTGCCGCTCGCCGACCTGATTCCCAGGATTCCGCTCGACGGCCGGCGACCGCTCGCCGCCAACCGCGCGCAGCTCGAGCGGCTCTATGCGACGCGCGTCGACGCCTACCGGATGGCGCACGTGCGCGTGTCCGCGGCGCGCGTGCCGGTCTCGGCGGTCGTCGACCGGATTCTCCAAGCTATCCACGACCTGCCCTCGATCCTCGAACAACCCAGGACGGACGCCTGACGCGTGCGCTACCTCATCATCAGCGACATCCATTCGAACCTGCACGCGCTCGACGCCGTGCTGAAAGACGCCGGCACGATTGGCTACGACGGCACCCTCGTCCTCGGCGACCTCGTGGGCTACGGCGCCGACCCGGCGGGTGTCATCGCACGCACGCTCGAGCTGACGCCAGTCGCGATGGTCCGCGGCAACCACGACAAAGTCGCCGCCGGCCTCGAGACCGCCGCGCTCTTCAACGACATCGCGCGCCGATCGATCGAATGGACCGCCGCGCAACTGTCGGCGGAGGAACTCACCACACTCGCCGATCTGCCGCAGGGACCATTCCAGCTGACGCGCGATTTCGAGTTGTGCCACGGCGCCCCGTTTGACGAGGACTTTTACGTGTTCGACAGTCACGACGCCGCGCGGGCGATACAGGCCGCGCGCTCGCGCATCTGTTTCTTTGGCCATACGCACCTGCCCGCGCTGTTTGCCAGCGAGGACGATCCCATTCGCGCGACCGGCGATCAGCCCGACGAGGTGCTGGCGCTTCCCCGCTCCGGACAGGCCCTCATCAACGTGGGATCGGTGGGCCAGCCGCGCGACGGCGATCCGCGCGCGGCGTACGGCATCCTCGACGCGGAGGCGCTGACGCTTCGATTGCGACGTGTGCAGTACAACATCGCCGGTGCGCAGAGCCGCATTCTCGGGGCTGGGCTGCCGCCGTGGCTCGCCGTGCGGCTTGAACGGGGTCAGTGAGCCGCGTCAGGCGGCCGCGCCGACTGGGCCTTGCGATCGCGGCGTCGTAGTTCGACGGCGTAGGCGTCGCGCGCCGCGCGCGCGCCCAGAATCCATCCGATCACGACGCCGATCATCAGGACGCCCGGGATGAAGATGAAGTGGCTCGACGGCACGGATCACGACCGTCGCGACGCGCGCAGCCGGGCGTTCAGATCGCCGAGCTCGTGCTCGACCTTGGCGAGACGCCGCCACAGCAGGACGACGTAGATCCCGAGCGCGGCCCAGACGAACCCGTACGCCATGAAGACGAACGGTGCCGCCGGAATCGCTTCCTGCGCGGCGCCCGGCGTGACGGGCACGAATTGTCCCTGCGGGTCCTGGAACGCGAGCGCCGTGCTCACCGGGATCACCACGAGCAACAACACGGTCAGTGCAATGGCAAGACGCCTGGTCATTGTCAGTCCTCGGCCACGAGATAGGCCTCTTCGAGCGCCGCGCGGGCCGATTCGAGCCGGACGCGCACGAGCAGCACCGCCGCATACAGCAACAGAAATCCCATCGCGCACCAGCCGAACACGGCCGCCATGTCGGGCGGCAGCGAGATGACGACGTCGGTCGTCGGATGGAGCGTGCGCCAGACATTCACCGACCAATACACGAACGGCACGAGCGCCATGCCGAACACGCCGACGACGGCCGCGAGGATTTCCGATCCGGGCCCGCCGAACCGGCGCAGCAGCAGGTACGCGACGAAGATCATCCACATGATGAGCGTCATCACGAGCCGTGCCTCCCACTGCCACCACACGCCCCACGCCTTGTGCGCCCAGAGCGGACCGGTCACGAGGACGATCAGGCCGAACACCACTGCCAGCTCGGCCGCCGCCAGCGCGACGTGATCGGCGAGCGGCTTGCGCCGGACGAGGTACACGACACTCGCGATGCCGCACACGAACGCGGACACGAACGTCGTGATCGCGGCCGGCACGTGGAAATAGAAAATCTTCTGAATCAGCCCCATCGTCGACTCGTAGCGGACCGCGTCGATCATGAACGGCGCGCGCACGAAGAACGCGACCGCCGCGACGAGAAGGATGGGGACGAGACGGTTGGCGAATCTCATGGCTATTCGCTCATCACGGGACCGAACGTCCAGAGCGCGAGCGTGACGAACACTGCGTCAAAGAATACCAGCATCGCGAGCCAGGCTCGGGCGAGCGCAAAGTCGGGTTCGGGCGCGAAGATCGCCGCCGTGCCAAGTCCGCATGCGATGACGACTGGCACGACGATCGGATAAAGCAGCACCGGCAGCAGCACGTCGCGCGAATGCGCGCGGACGAGCATCGCGGCGAAAAGCGTGCCCACCGCGGCGAGACCGATCGTGCCGGTCGCAAGCAGGCCGGTGAGCAGCCACGGCGCGCGGCCGATCGGCGCATTGAACAACAGGCCGATGATCGGCACGATCACCACTTCGACGCCGAGCATCAACACGATCAGCCCGAGCAGCTTGCCCAGATAGACGGCCGGCCGTTCTATGGGGGCAAGCAGGAGCGCGCGCAGCGTCTCGCCCTGGCGCTCGCGTTCGAACGCACGCGTGAGCGCGAGCGTCCCGGAGAACGTGACCGTGACCCAGAGGATGCCCGCGGGCACGCCCTCGATCACGCGCCCGGCGCGCACGAAGCTGAACGCGAACACGAGCACGCATGCGATCGCAAAGAACACCGTCGTGTACGCCAGCTCGCGGCTTCTTGCCTCGACGACGAGATCTTTGCGGGCGATGAGCCAGGCGGCCGCGAGGACGTTCATGCGCGAACCGCTCCGGCGAGCGCGGCCCGGTACCGATCGCGCAGCGTCCCGGCACCCGCGGGCATCGCGAGCGCACGCCCATTGCTGAGACACAGCGCGCGATCGATCACGCCCTCGGCGCTCTCGAAATCGTGGGTCGCCATGACGATCGCCGCGCCGCGGTCGCGCAGCGCACGCAGCCTCGCAACGAGCATCGCCGACGACTCGTCGTCGAGACCGGTGAACGGCTCGTCGAGCAGCACGAGCCGCGGGCCGTGCACGAGCGCGCGCTCGAGCGCGAGCCGCTGGCGGAGACCGCGTGAAAATCCCCCGACGCGATCGTCCGCGCGATCGGTCAACCGTGCGCTCTCGAGCGCCGCGTCGACGCGCGCGCCGACCGACGGCACGCCGTGCAAGCGCGCAAAAAACGTGAGGTTCTCGCGCGCCGTCAAATCGGCGTACAGAAAGACATCGTGGCCGAGCACGCCGATGCTGGCCCGCAGCCGATCGCCCAGCGCGCGTGCGTCCTCTCCGCCGTAGCGAATCGCGCCGGCAGACGGCCGGACGAGCGTGGACAACAAACCAAGCAGCGTGGACTTCCCCGCGCCGTTCGGACCGAACACGCCCACGACTTCCCCGCCCGCGAAGGCGCACGTGACGTGCGACAGCGCACGACGTCGGCCGTAATGACGCGACACGTCGTCCACTTCGACGCGATCGAAGTCCCAGCCGGCACTGGAGGCGCCCGACGCGCTCACGCGATCCGTCGGCGCGGGACGGACACGAATGCCGCCCAGAGCCCGGCGAGAAGAATCACTGAGGCAAGCGTGAGCGCGACGTACCGCGGCCACTGCGGATGATGCGGCAGATGCTGAATCTCGAGGACGAACGGCTGCCCGGCCGGGAGCGGCGGCCCGCTGCCGAAGATCAGGGCCTGTCCCTGATCAGTGACGTCCCGTTTGGCCGTGACCTGAGGCGACTGCAGATCGAGCCCGCCCGTTTGCGCGACGAGCACGGTCACCTGCTCGAGCGGCACAGGCCACGTCTGCTCGAACCGCGCTACCGAAGAGTCGTACGGCCACTCGAAGCCGACCTGCACCGGCGTGCTGCCCGGCGCGAACGGCCCGGTGATCGTCACGCGCCCCGCGGTCAGCGTCGCCTGCGGCGACGTTCCCTGGAGCAGCGACGCGCCGCGCGCCCCGTGCGGCAGATCCACGATGAGCGGGCCGCCGGGATCGACCGGCGTCCGCGCGGTGTTCTGCACGTCGAGCACATAGAAGATGCTCAGCCGATCGTCGGCGAGCTGCGCCACGACGCGCGATTCCTGGCCCAGCACGACCATGCCCTTCACCGCCGGTCCGGCCGCGAGCACCTTGTCGTCGGCCGCACGCTTCTCGGCTTCGGGATCGACGCCCACGAGTACAACTCGATACCCACCGGCGCCCATCGTCATTTCCTGCGACTCGAGGCGCTGGCCATCGACGACCGTGGCGGCGCGCACTCTCGCGCCGGTCTTCAGGCCGCTCATCTGCGCGCGGCCCTGATCGTCGGTTTTCTTTGTCTGCGTCTTGCCGTCAATCGTGAACTCGACCGGCTGATCGCTGATGTTCGTCGTGAAGCTGCCCCGCACCACGCGCACGGAAACCGTGCCGGCCGGCACGTCGGTCGCCGGCAGCGGAACGCCGGAGATCTCTTTCGGATTGGGCATCTGCTGCGCGGCGATCGGCCATGCGATCAGCGTCAGGCCGCACGCGATCAGAAACGCGCGCATTAAATTTTCGCTCCGCACTGCTTGCAGAATCTGGCGTCCGTGTCGTTCGTCGCGCCGCACGCAGCGCATACCCGCGGAACCGCGGGGGTGGCGACGAGTGGCGGCGCCGGCACCGGAGCCTTCGCCGCGCGCTCGATGTCCTGCATCAACGCGAGTGCCCGGGCGCGCAACCGGCCGCCCAGGTCCTTGAAGTCCGACTCCGACACCTTGCCCATCGCGTGATCGAACTCGAGCTCCTTGATGGATCGCAGCAACAGCGATTTTTCGCGCGTGAGCGCTTCAACGAGCCGCTCGTTGGGCACCGGGGCGCGCTGATCGCCGAAAAATCCGGCCACGCTTCGATGCAAGGCGAACCCGACGAGGCCGGCCGCAAGCACCGCAGCGCTCAGGAGCAGCAGCGCAGCGGGGTGCGTATTACGCGCCGTCATGACCGCCGCGGTGGCGGCCACCATGGAGGCGATCAGATAGAAGTGCGTAGCCTGGAAGGTGCCCGGCACGTCGGGCTGGCGCTTAGTCGAGGTCCCGGAGCTCATCGTCGAGTTGCTGTTGAAGGGCCGTCGAAGCCGCGGCCTGCAACGGCGCCGGCGTCTCGGGCTGATGTGCGCGGCGCGACCAGCGAAACGCGACGCCACCGACGACCGCAATGCCGACCAGCCCGGCGGCGTACGGAAAGAACCAGGCCAATCGGTTGAAGCCCTTGTCGATTGGCTCGGCGAGCGGTTCCTGGCTGCCGTACTTCGCCACGAAATACTGAATGACTTCGTCGCGCGTCTTGCCGTCTTTGACGAGCGCCGAGATCTCGTCGCGCTCGGCGGCGGCGACCGGGCACAGTGCATTCGCCCACCCGCTTGCGGCCGCAATCGCCGCACATGCAGATGATCGAGCTGCGCAGATCCTTCTCGACCGGCGACTGGGTGGGCGCGACGACCGCGAGCGACGACTCGTTGTGCTGCGCTCGGGCAGACGCGGCGCTGCCCAGCACGAGCGCGAGGACCAGCACGGACGTCGTCACGGCGCCCTCGGGCACCTTCGACGTCGCGAACGCGAACGTGCGCTCGGGCAGGAGCGCGATGATCGTGCCGATCAGGATTACGCCCACGCCGAGCCAGATCCAGTTCACCAGCGGATTGATGATGATCTTGAATTGGGCGGACTCGGTGGACGGATCGTAGCCGGCCAGCACGAGGTACAGATCCTCGGCGATCGTGCGGCGCAGCGCCACCTCGGTCGTGGGCTCCTGCTCGTGATCACGGAAGAACCAGCGCGCGGGAAACATCTGGTCGAACGGCTGCCCGTTCCGCAGCACGGTCATGTGCGCGGTCACCATCTGCTTCTGGCCGTCGTCGGTGACGCTCAGCTTGTCGTAGCGGACCGTGTAGGGCTTCACGTCGGTCTGCTGACTCGGCTGCAGCGTCACTTCCTGCTCGCGCTGAAAGCCGTTGCCGGCGAATCCCAGAAACGCGAGCACGATGCCGAGGTGAATGACGTAGCCGCCGTATCGCCGCCGCGACCGCGCGAACAGCCCGATGAGCGCGGTGAACAGATCGGTGCCGGTGGCCTCGCGCCGCACGCGCGCGCCGCGCACGAACTCCTGGAAGATCGTCACCGTCACGAACGCACACAGCCCAAAGCACAACCCCGACGCCCAGATCGGCACGCCGAGCGCACGGGTCACGCTGACCGTCACGACCGCCGAGAGCGTCGGCCACAGGAACTGAATCGCGCAGGTTGGCGAGCGACGACTTGCGCCACGCGAGCAGCGGCCCGACGCCGGTCAGGAACAGGAGGACGAGCCCCACCGGCGTCATCCACTTGTTGTAGAACGGCGCGGCGACGGTCAGCCGTTCGCCTTTGCATCGCCTCGCTCAGTGTCGGAAACATCGTCACGAACAGGACGAAGAACGCCGAGAACAGCAGCACCCAGTTGTTCGCGAGAAACGCCGCTTCGCGCGAGATCCACGAGTCGAGCTCATTGCGCGATCGCAACAACGGCAGCCGCCAGATCACCAGGCTGAAGCTCGCAATGAGCGTCACGACCATGAAGGACGTGAAGAGCACAGCCAGCTCCCGGTCTTCCCCGAACGCGTGCACCGACTGCACGACGCCCGATCGCGTCATGAACGTCCCGAAAATCGTGAGAAAGAACGTCACGATGACGAGCGAGACGTTCCAGACCTTCAGCATCCCGCGGCGCTCCTGCACCATCACCGAGTGCAGAAAGGCGGTCGCGGTGAACCACGGCAGCAGGCCGGCGTTTTCGACCGGATCCCAGCCCCAGTAGCCGCCCCAACCCAGCTCTTCGTACGCCCACAGCGCGCCGAGCGTCAGGCCCACGGTCAGAAACAGCCACGCGATCATCGTCCAGCCGCGGACCGCGCGCAGCCACGAGTCGTCGAGCTGACCCGAAGCGAGCGCCGCGATGCCGAAGGCGAACGGAATGGTCATCCCGGTAAACCCGAGGTACAGCATCGGCGGGATGGATGGCCATGTAGAAGTTCTGCAGCAGCGGGTTGAGCCCCTGCCCTTTCGTCGGCGACCGCCGTGAGGAACGTCTCGAAGGGATTGTTGTGAACCACCATCAGGAAGAGAAAGAACATCTCCGTGAAGGCGATGACGACGACCACCCAGGGAATCAGGAGGCGATGCCGCTCGCGGTTGATGCACGATAGCGACGCTGCCGAAGACGGCAAGCAGCATCACCCAGAACATGATCGATCCGTCGAGGCCGCCCCAGTACGACGCCAGCTTGTAGAACAGCGGCTGCGCGGCGTCGGCGTGGCTTTGGACGTATTTGATCGAATAGTCGTCGATGACGAACGCGTGAATCATCACGGCGGACGCCATGATGACCATCGCGGTGACGGCGTGGAAGAGACCGATCGCCGCCGTCGACGAGCCGCGTCGTTCCGCGCCGCGCACCCGCGAGCGATGCGGCGCACGCGCCGCTCGCCGTCACGAACGCGGCAAGAATGAGGAACGTGCCGAGCGAAGCCATGCGGCTAGCGCCCGGCGGTGGTGGCCGAGACCTTCGCGCCCTCGTAGCGCGAGGGGCACTTGGCCATCACGCCATCAGGCTCGACCTCGAAACCGGCCGGGCTCAGCCGGCCCTTCACGACCACCTCCGACCCGTCCTTGAACGTGTCGGGCACAACACCTGTGTAGGTCACCGGCACCGTGAAGTTCCCGTTCTTGACCGAGAACTTGTAGTCCATGCTGTTTTGCCGCTTCATGATCGAGCCGTCGACAACGAAGCCGTGCAGCTGCAGCGGCTTGTTGTACCACTGCGACGGATTAGCCATGACCTCGTCGACGTGCTTGTAATACTGGGTGTCGTTCGACGACACGGTCACGAAGAACAGCAGCGTCAGGGCCGCGACCAGGACCGCCCCGGAAATCAACACGCGTGTGGTGGTTTTCGCCATTTGTGGTGTCTCGCGGGCGCCCGCGCGCTCGTAGAAGTCTCAGAATACGGCCCATCCTCCGGGGAATCAACCGGCGAATGCCCGCCTCGACCTAGCCCCTCGCCCGGACCAGGAGCTGGACAACGGTCGCGATGGGCAGGCCCACGACGTTGGAGTACGAGCCCTCGATCCGTGGAATAAACCGCGACGCCCACCCCTGAATCCCGTAGGCGCCGGCCTTGTCGAACGGCTCCCCCGTCGCCACATACGCCGCGACGTCGTCGTCGGAGAGGGCGTTCATCCAGACGCGCGTGCGATCGACCTCCGCGACGATGCCCGCCGGCCATGCCAACGCGACGCCGGTGAAGACGTCATGCGATCGCCCCGACAGGCGCCGGAGCATACCCGCCGCGCTTGCGGCATCCGGCGGCTTGCCCAGCACGTCCCCGCCCTGAACGACGACGGTGTCTGCGCCGAGCACGAAGGCATCGGGCGCACCGACGGCACCAGCGGCGGCCTTCTGTCGCGCGAGCCGCTCCACGTACTGCGCGGGCTCCTCGCCTTCGAGCCGCTGCTCGTCGACCGCGGCCGGCACGACCTCACACTCAAATCCAGCAGCCACAAGCAGTTCGCGGCGACGCGGGGAGGCTGACGCGAGAAGGAGACGCACGCGCGGATGATACACTCGGAAGTGACTTCGGAAGGCGATCACCCCGCATGCATTCGGTTCGAGACACGGCCACGGCCGTGCTACGCAACTTGCTCGCCAGCCAACCGACCACGGCCGCCAAAGTCGAGCTTCGCCTGGCGAATCGTCGCCGGCCCCGCGCTCGCTCGCGCCACCGACACGTCGTGGACGTCTGACGGCATCCTACGGCTGACGCCCATCGATGCCGCGTGGCGGCGGGAACTGACGCGTGCGCGCGCCATGCTGCTCGATCGCCTCACCGGTCTGCTCGGCCCCGACGTCGTCCGGGCCATCACCATCGACACCGTTTCTGAATCGGAGCAACCTCCTCATGCGTGAATCCGTGATCGTCAGCGCCGTGCGCACACCGACCGGCAAGTTTCTGGGCGGCCTGAAGGACTTCAGCGCCACCGCACTCGGCGCGCTCGTCGTCAAAGAAGCCGTCGTTCGGGCGGGAGTGGATCCCAAGCTCGTCGACGAGTGCATTCTCGGCAACGTCGTCGGCGCCGGCCTCGGCCAGGCACCGGCGCGACAGGCCGCGCTGCGAGGCGGGCTGGCGGATGGCGTCGGCGCGCTCACGATCAACAAGGTCTGCGGATCTGGCCTCAAGGCCGTCATGCTCGCCGCGCAAGGCATCGCGACAGGCGACATCGACATCGCGGTCGCCGGCGGCATGGAATCCATGAGCAACTGTCCTTACCTGCTGACCAAAGCGCGTGAAGGTCTGCGCATGGGCGACGGCACGGTCATCGACTCGATGATTCATGACGGACTGTGGGACTCGTTCAACAACGTGCACATGGGCCTGACGGGCGAAGCCGTGTCCGAGAAGTTCCGCGTCAGCCGCGAGGACCAGGATCGGTACGCCGTCGAGAGCCATCGCCGCGCCGCGCATGCGACGCGCGAAGGCTGGTTCGCGAAAGAGATGCTGCCGATCTCGATCCCGCAGAAAAAAGGCGACCCGGTCGTCATCAACCGCGACGAGGCCATCCGCGAAGACACGTCTGCGGAAACGCTGTCGAAACTCAAGCCCGCGTTCAAGAAAGACGGCACCGTCACGGCCGGCAACGCACCTGGCGTCAACGACGGCGCGTCGGCGACCGTCGTGATGGCAAGCGACGTCGCCGCACGCCTCAACCTCAAGCCCCTCGCCCGGATCGTCGGACAGGCCACGTCGGGCCTCGAACCGATGTTCGTCCTGATGACACCCGTCGAGGCGGTGAGGAAAGTCCTCAAGAAAACCGGCTGGACGCTCGACGACGTTGATCTCTTCGAATTGAACGAGGCGTTCTCGGTCCAGGGCGTTGCGGTCATCCGCGAGCTCGGCCTCGATCCGGCCAAGGTTAACGTGCAGGGCGGCGCGGTTGCGCTCGGCCATGCGATCGGCTCGAGCGGGTCGCGCGTGCTGACGACGCTGCTCTACGCGCTTGAACGGCTCGGCAAGAAGCGCGGCATCGCCACGCTCTGTCTTGGCGGCGGCAACGGCGTCGCGCTCGCGGTGGAGCGCCTGTGATCACGACGATCGGCGTCATCGGCGCGGGCACGATGGGCAACGGCATCGCCCAGGCATTCGCCCAATCAGGGTTTGAAGTCCGGCTTCACGACGCGGCCCCCGCGGCGATCGATCGCGCGCGCGCGTCGATCGAAAAGAGCCTCGCCAAGTTCGTCGAGAAGAATAAGCTTACTGCTGCCGATCGCGACGCGGCACTCGGGCGGCTCGCCTCGGCGCCCGCGCTCGACGCGCTCGCCGACGCCGACTACGTCGTCGAAGCGGTCGTCGAGAACCTCGACGTCAAGCGACAGCTGTTCGGCCGACTCGATGCGATGACGCGGCCGGACGTGATTCTCGCGTCGAATACGTCGTCAATTCCCATCACGGCGCTCGGCGCGGCCACGAAACGGCCGGAACTGGTGCTTGGGATGCACTTCATGAACCCGGTGCCGCTCATGACGCTCGTCGAGCTCGTGCGAGGCCAGGCCACGTCCGACGCGGCGATGCAGTCGGCAGTCGATTTGTGTAAAGCGCTGGGCAAGACGCCGGTCGAAGCGGCGGACTACCCCGGATTCATCTCCAACCGGATCCTGATGCCGATGATCAACGAGGCCGTGTTTGCCGTGATGGAGGGCGTCGGCACGCCCGAGGCCATCGACACGGTCATGAAGCTCGGCATGAATCACCCGATGGGGCCGCTCACGCTGGCCGACTTCATTGGCCTCGACGTGTGCCTGGCCATCATGAACGTGCTGCACGACGGGCTGGGCGATCCGAAATACCGTCCGTGTCCACTGCTCAAGCGCATGGTCGCGGCGGGCCAGCTCGGGCGCAAGACGGGACGGGGGTTTTATTCTTACGCATGACAAGTTCGAAGTTAAAAGCCAGAAGTTAGAAGTTCGGAACAGAGCTGAGCTTTCGGAAGTCTCAAAGGGCTGCGGTCGCTCTGAACTTCTAACTTCTGGCTTTTAACTTCGAACTTGTCATGGGCTATTGACTCCGCAGCGCTGTGACCGGATCGACCTTCATCGCCCGGCGCGCCGGGAAATAACACGCGAACATCGCGGCGGTGACTAGCACGAGCGGCGCCAAAACAAAGGCGAGCGGGTCGCGCGCCGAGACGTCGAAGAGCAACGACTGCAGCAGCTGCGCCGCCGACAGTCCACCGGCGATGCCGATGAGCGCGCCGGCGATCGTCAGCGCCAGCCCTTGCGCGAACACCAGCCGCATCACGCTCGCGGGTGACGACCCCAGGGCGACCCGGATCCCGATCTCCTGCGTGCGCTGCCCCACCGAAAACGCCACGAGCCCGTACACGCCAATCGCCGACAGCAGCAGCGCGACCGCCGCGAACCCGGCCAGCAGCGTCGTCGTGAACCGGCGCGTCCCGACCGACGCCGCGACGATCGAAGTCAACGTTCGCGCACTGGCAGCCGGCAGCGCGGGATCGAGTTCGTGAACGACAGTCCGCAGCGCCGCCGTCATGCGCTCCGGGTCGGCGGCAGTGCGGACGATCACGTTCATCCCGCTGAAGTACGGATGCTGCGCGACCGGCTGATAGACCTGGAGCGTCGTGTCCGTATCGAGACCGTACTGCTTGATGTCGCCGGCGACGCCGACGATCTCCGTCAGGTCGTCCCGAGGGCCTTGGCTGACCTTCATCTGCTTGCCGATTGGATCCTCGGTCGGAAAGTACCGATCGGCGAGCGTCTTCGAGATGACCGACACCAGCGGTCCCGCCGCCGTGTCGGCTGGCCCGGGCTCGCGTCCGCGCAGCAGCGGAATGCCCATCGACGCCAACAGCCCGGGGCTGACGGCGTAGAAGTTCGTCGACGGGCGTTTCGTAGGATCTTCGGGCGTCCTGCCCGGCACCGTCAGCTGCGACACGAAGTCGCTGACGAACGGCACGGTCTGCATCACTCCGGCGTGTTCGACGCCGGGAACGGCCGCGATGCGTTCGACCAGTGTGGTCCAGAACGCGGACCGCCGCGCATCGTCGGCATAACGCGACGAAGGCAACGAGAGCGAGAGGACCAGCGAATGTTCCGGATCGAAGCCCGGCGAGACGTGCATCAGCGCCGCGAAGCTGCGCATCAGCAGCGTCGATCCGGCGACGAGCATGACTGCGAGCGCGACCTCGCCGATGATCAGCGCGCCGCGAGTCCGTGCGCCGAGCGACGAACCGCCGGCGCGTCCGCCGCGTGAGGAGAGCGACGCCAGGTTCGCGCCCGAGATGTGAAGCGTGGGCGCGAGGCCGAAGATGATGGGCGTCGCGACGGCGAGCAGAAGCGCGCAGACGAGCGTCGGGCCGTCGAGATGAATCGACGCGAGCCGAGGCAGCCCCGCCGGCGCGTTCGTCACGACCAGCTTCAGCACGCCCCACGCGAGCGCTACTCCGCCCACACTGCCCAGACCGCCGAGCAGCGCGTTTTCGACGAACATCTGCCACGCCAGCCGGCCGCGCGTCGCGCCGAGCGCGGCGCGCACGCCCAGCTCCCTCGTACGGCCGACGCCACGCGCGAGCAGCAGGTTCGCGATGTTCGCGCACGCGATGAGCAGCACGAGGCTGACCGCGCCCAACAGCACCCAGAGCCCGACGCGTACGTCGCGGACCGAGTAGTCGAGCATCGGCGCCAGGATCGTGTTCCAACCATGGTTGCTGATGTCGATCGATTCGATCTCGCGGGCCGCGCGCGCGAGATCGGCGCGGGCCTGCTCGACGGTCACGCCGGGCTTCAGCCGCGCGACGCACGTCAGGTAATGGCTGCCGTAGCGCCGACGCTCGTCAGGCGAGATTCGCCACAACGTCCATGCCTGCGTCGACGCAGACGGAAAAGTGAACGCCGCGGGCATGACGCCGATCACGGCGGTGGGTTTGTCGTCGAGCAGGATCGTGCGGCCGACGATGTCGGCAGCGGCGCCGAATTGCCCCCGCCACAAGCCCTCGGAGAGGACGACGCCGTCTCCGCGGGAGGTGTCGGTCTCATCGGCGGCGGCGAAGGTCTGACCGACAAGGGGACGAACGCCGAGCACGTCGAAGAACGTGGGCGATGCGAGCGCCACGCGAAGGCGTTGCGGCTCACCGGATCCGGTCAGGTTGACGTTGGAGTTCTGGGATGCCGCGACGCCGGCAAAGACACGCGTCCGCTCACCCCACGCGAGATACCGCGCAGGCGCCACGGAGAACTCGGGCAATGTCGGCGGAAACGAGTCGCGAATCATGACGAGACGATCCGACTCGCCGTACGGCAGCGGCCGCAGCACGACGGCGTTGAGCACGCTGAAGATGGCGGTGGCGCTGCCGATGCCGATCGTCAGCGTCAGCAACGCCACCGTCGCAAAGCCCGGATGTTTTCTCAGAACCCGCCAGGCAAACTGAAGGTCGCCCATGCGCTCTTGGACGGCGCGCGGCGACGACGGGTTGTGGGCAGGCTCAGGACTTCGGGCTTGGGGCTCAAGCCTTAAGCCGCGAGCCTTAAGCCGTGAAGCGTCTCCCACCGTATGCCAACAACGCGACCGGTGCGAGGATCACGAGCTCGCGGGCAACGGCAAGGATGTCGTGAATCACGGCGCGCAGCGAACCTGGATCGCGCCAGATCGGCATGAACACGGACAGGCCGGTGATGAAGTACTGATGACTCACCGGCCAGAAGGCCATGACGCCGATTGGCGGCGACGTGTCGAGTGCGAGCGCGTCGAGCAGCGGATGCGTGGCCCACGCCGCGAAGGCCGCCGCCGCGATGAGCGAGCGATTTTTCGCGATCGGCACACGCCCGATGGCCGCGGCGATCCCCGCGAGCGCGGCCGCGCCGAGACTGTGCGTCGGGCCGCTGTGCCAGTGAATCAACAAATCGAGATCGGCGGCCATGCCGAACGACGCGAGCCACGCGGCCTGCGTAATCTGATCGCGACGATCGCCACGCGAGACACCCGCGACGATCCATCCGGCCGCCAGTCCGGCCAGTGCGTGACCTATCGGCGTCGGCACAAACGGATAGTGTCACGTGCGACTTAGGGCTTGGGGCTTAAGGGTTGCGGCTTAGGCGCGGCTTCTGCCCTCTGCCCTTCCCTGTCACAGCTCCCTTGCAGAATGTGCACAGACGACGGCCATGCGTCTTGCAAATCCTGCGGTGTTCCGGGTCTGGAGGCGAAAGTGGCTGATGGTGCTAAGCCATTATTTTTCCAAAGGATAGAGACACATGGGCGACGATTTTCGCTTGACTTCGCTGTGGCACGTTCCTAGAATCACTTTCGCTCCTGTCGCCGCCGCCCCTTTCGGCGGCGCGCCAGCGAGGAGTCCCATGGCCGCACCTGAAAAGTCCGAACGTTTCGAGAAAATTGAAAAGATCGAAAAGATCGAAAAGATCGACAAGGTCGAACGCATCGACGAGCGCGTCGTCGACAAAGAGCGCGCGAAAGCCGTCGAGCTGGCCGTTGGTCAGATCGAAAAGCAATTCGGCCGGGGATCGATCATGCGGCTCGGCGGCAAGGATGCCATCCCGCCGATCCCGATCATCTCCACTGGATCGATCAGCATCGACTGGGCGCTCGGCGTCGGCGGGCTGCCGCGCGGCCGCGTCGTCGAGATCTTCGGGCCGGAGTCGTCCGGCAAGACGACGCTCGCACTGCAGGCGATCGCGCAGGCCCAGCGCAAGGGTGGCGTCGCTGCGTTCATCGACGCTGAACACGCGCTCGACGCGCAGTACGCGCAGAAACTTGGCGTCGAACTCGACAATCTTCTCGTCTCGCAGCCGGACAACGGCGAGCAGGCGCTCGAGATCGCCGAAGTCCTCATCCGATCGAACGGCGTGGACGTGGTCGTCGTCGACTCGGTGGCAGCGCTCGTGCCGCGCGCTGAAATCGAAGGCGAGATGGGCGAAGCGCAAATGGGCCTGCAGGCGCGGCTCATGTCGCAAGCCCTGCGGAAACTCACCGGTGTCGTGTCGAAGTCGAAGACCTGCCTGATTTTCATCAACCAGCTGCGCGAGAAAATCGGCGTCATGTTCGGCAATCCCGAGACAACGACCGGCGGCCGGGCGCTCAAGTTCTATTCGTCGGTGCGTATCGACATCCGCCGGATCGGCGCCATCAAAGATGGCGACGCCGTCGTCGGCGGCCGCACGCGCGTGAAGATCGTCAAGAACAAGGTTGCGCCGCCCTTCCGCGAAGCCGAGTTCGACGTGATGTACGGCGAAGGCATCTCGCGCGAAGGCGACCTGATCGATCAGGGCGCCGAGCGCAACGTCATCGACAAGAGCGGCACGTGGTTTTCGTTCGGCGGCGAGCGCCTCGGTCAGGGCCGCGAAAACGCGAAGGCGTTTCTCAAGCAGCATCCCGACATCGCGCTCCAGATCGAACAGAAACTTCGCGTCGCGATGGGTCTCAACGACGCGCCGTCGTCATAACGCGCGTCGCGTCGACGAATTCTCGTACGTTCCAGAAAAGTTTTCTGTTACAGTTCTGCCCGCGTCTCCGGCGCACGCAAGATCGTGATCGATGATCTTGCGTGCGTCGCAGTCCTTCGCTTCGCGAGTCATCCTCAGGCTCGGACGCAAGACTGAACGACGCAAATCAGATCGGTAAGCTCCTCAGCTGCTGGCGGCGAATGCATTGGCGGGCGCCAGTCCCCGTAACTGAAGGCGTTCCTTGGGTTTGGTAAGAACCGGCATGCCAGGTGGCTCCCCCATCCGCCTGGTACGTCCCTTGCGCGAAGACCGGTCGTGGATTTCACACACGACTGGCGACTCGGCCAGGCGTGCACGCTGAGATCAACCTGGTGAGGGTCATGCCACGCAATCTTCGTACTTGGGTGTCCGACGCAATCGCTCTCGTGCTCGGCTTCGCGATCGTCACGGGATCGACAGTTGTCCTCGCGGCCGCGCGCCGCGGCGATGCCGCGATGACCGGACCGAGCGTGTGGCTGCTGTCACCAGGATCGGGCCAGTCCGTCTCAGGCTCAGTGACGGTCTCGGCAACCGCCAGTCAAGACACGCAGACGCTTCAGTTCCTGCTGAACGGCGCGAATCTCGGACCGGCGATCACCACAGGCGCGTGCAGCATGAACTGGAACACGGCCGCGGCAGGCGACGGCAGTTACACCGTCTCGGTGGTCGCGTTCGACGCGACCGGCAATTCCACGACGTCGGCGCCCGCGTCGGTGCTCGTTGAGAATTCGGCCGCGCAGATTTCCAGCGTCGCCACGTCCAGTATCACGACGAACTCGGCGACCGTCAGCTGGACGACCAATCAGGTGTCGTCTTCGGGCGTAGACTACGGGCCGGGCGGCTACGCGAACAGCACGCCGCTCGACGTCACGCTCACGACGCTGCATGTCGAAACTCTCGTGGGTCTCTCCGCCGGCACGACGTACCACTTCCGCGTGAGTTCATGGAATGGCGTCGGGCTGCTCGCGACATCGACGGATTTCACGTTCACGACGGCGTCGAACACCGCGGCAGGCATTCCGTCCAGCCCGTCGGGTTCGACGGCTTTCGCCCCGGCAGTTGCAGCGCCGGGCGGTTGCACGACGTCCGATCCCTTCACGGCCATGGGCGGAGGCAGCTGCTACAACGGCGGCTGGTACCCACCGGGGTTCGGCACCTCGGTCGCGACCGTCCCGGCAGCGCCCACAACCGCGCCCACGACAAACGTCTCGGCTGCGGCGGGCGGGTGCAGGTCGGCCGATCCTTTCGTCGCCATCGGCGGCGGCACCTGCATCAACGGCGGCTGGCTACCGGGCACGGTCGCCGCGGCCGTGGCCGCTCCGCCGGCTCCACCAGTCACGACACCCAGTGGGTCCGCGATCACCCCACCGGCGGGCGTTTACGGCGGGTGCGCGACGTCAGATCCCTTCCTCGCGATGGGCGGCGGCACGTGCTTCAACCGTGGATGGTTCCCGCCCGGCATGCTCCCCGCTCCGGGCACGGTGACGCCCGCATCGTCGACCTCGACGCCCGCGAGCTCCGCGCCCGCAACGTCGCCGACGTCGACGGCCTGCACGACTCCCGACCCGTTCAGCAGCATTCCCGGGCTGCGCGGGGTCTGCACAAATGGGGGCTGGCATCCGGTATCGCGCAGCGGAGGTGAACTCTAGCGAGATCGCTGGGTGTTGAATTATTGACACGGCGGTCGTGGCAACCGTGGAGTTCTTTCCTACTCCAGGTTGCCAAAGTACGGGCCGTCGGCGAAATGCTGCACGAATCTGACGGAGGCAAACGGCGAGATATTTGCACTGCCGAAAGCTATGGCAGTACGTCCACACTTCGACGGTGCGACCCCGTTGCCACGGCGTGCGCGCACCAGCCCCTTCCCAGCGGTCAGCGCCCGTGCCGGTGAATTTTTCCGGTCACATTTTCCTGCGGCGGTTCCTGACCGCATCGTCCAACCGGAACGTTTACGCGAGGCCCTTGAGGGTCGGGCCGTGACCGTTTCCGGCCAGAGTTGGCGCCTCTCGGTCTACAGCGTCTCGGACTACGCCGGCCGCCGTTGGGTGCAGCTCGCCCTCGAAGGCGAGCCACACTACATGCTCACGCTGAACCTGGCGATGGGCGCGGGCGCGCAGCGGGCACTGATGGCGTTGGCGTCCTGCCTCGCGAATCCAACCGAGTCAGGCGCAATCCTCCACGTCGCCTAGCGACACTTTTTCAAGAATTAACTTCGGCTCGGGCGGGTGCCCGTGTGCCCGCGAGCGGGCCCCTCTCAGAAGAAATACCAGGAAGATCACTAGTTTCGGCCTGTGCAGAGTAATGTCAGCCGTGGTACTGACAAGCTGACGACCCCCCCTCACAAAAACTCCAAAAACGTTATTTTCACAAGAGGAACGACGCTTGCTCTTTACTTGGGCCTTGTGAATATCCGGTTTACATCGACGTTAACACCGGAAGATGAGAATTCCATCGCGCCTGCCCTCTTGCGCGCTCTTTCGAGCATTCTCGACCTGATGCCCATCGCCTATGTGATTCGGATCGAAGCCTCCGACGCCCAGGTGTACCAGCACAGCCGACCCAGCGAGCGGGGTGCGCCGGTTGATGAGCACTTGACGCCGAGGTCCTCGGTGGCGGCGTTCTTCGATTCGTGAAACGTCGACGCCTCGCCCGTCGCGTCTCAGCAATCAATTGATCGATAGACCGGCGTCTTGAGGGTCCTTCGTGCCTCGACAGATCCCTCCAAGTTCGGGTTCATGCTGAGCGCCTGCCCCTCGCCGTGAGCGCGAGCTCCGGCACCGCGTCGAGGTCGGTGCCGCTCTGCATAGAGCCAGGCGAGATTGTTGGCCGCGGCCGCGGCGTTCGGGGCCACGCGCAGCGCGGCCGCCCACGAGAACCGCTTGCCAGCCGCGTCCCTCGTCTGCCCGTCGGCCCCCCGCTGGTGTGCTGGGCCGCTCCGGACGAGAGTATTCTGGGGACATGCGACTTGCCTGGCGCGCGGCGCTCCTCGTGTTGCTCCTGGCCGTACCGGGCCTCTCGGCCGCGCAGTCTGCCGAAAACGTCCTCGTTGTGATCAACGATGCCAGCCCGGCGTCAGCGCAGATCGGCGAGTACTACATTCACAAGCGCGCCATCCCGCAGGACCACGTCGTTCACCTGAAGACCGCGACGACTGAGGGCATCTCGAGAGCAGATTACAGTCGGACGCTGGAGCAGCCGATTGGCAGCTGGCTCATGGCGCACCAGCTCGTGGACAAGGTGCTCTACATCGTCCTGACGAAAGGCGTGCCGCTGCGGATCGACGGCACCTCCGGTCTTCAGGGAACCGTCGCGAGCGTCGATTCGGAGCTGACACTAACCTATCGCCGGCTCGTCGGCAGCCCGGCGGCGCCGGTCGTCGGCCGCGTCGCCAATCCCTACTACCTTGGCGAGCAGCCGCCCTCGGAGGCGAAGACGTTCAGCCGCTTGACATCCGATCTGTACCTCGTCACACGGCTCGACGGCTACACGGTGGACGATGTGCTGAAGTTGATCGATCGCGCCATGGCGCCGTCCACGACCGGCAAGATCGTATTGGACCAGCGAGCGAGCCTGCTCGATGCCGGCGGCGATCGATGGCTTCAGCAGACTGCGGATCGCGTCCGGCAGGCGACGACGAGCGACACGGTCGTGCTCGACATGTCCAAGTCGGTGGTCTCGACCGACGGTCCGGTCCTCGGCTATTACTCGTGGGGATCCAACGATCCCGCCAACCGCCTTCGTCATTTCGGACTGCAGTTCGCGCCGGGCGCCATCGCCGGGATGTTCGTCAGCACCGACGGACGGACGTTTATCGAACCGCCCGCCGACTGGGTGCCAGGAGGCACGGATCAGCGGGGCTATGGTTCGCAGTCGCTCGCGGGCGACCTGATTCGAGATGGCGTGACGGGCGTCTCGGCGCACGTCACCGAACCGTTCCTCGATGCGACGATTCGACCGCAGATTCTCTTCCCCGCGTATCTCCGTGGCTTCACGCTGGCCGAGTCCTACTATCTCGCCATGCCGTTTCTCAGCTGGCAGACGATCATCGTCGGTGACCCGCTCTGTGCGCCGTTCGCCCGGCAGCCGGTTCCGGCGGATCAACTCGCTCGAGGCATCGACCCTGACACGTTGCTGCCGGCGACGTACTCGGATCGGCGCGTCGCCGTCCTCGCGACTGGCGGCCTCAACCCATCCGCCATCAAGCTGTTCCTCCGCGCCGACAACGAACTGGAAAAGAACAAGGCGGACGCTGAAAAAGACTATGCGGAAGCCTTCCGCCTGGAGCCGCGGCTCGGGCAGGCGGCCTTGCAGTTGGCCGCGATCTACGAGTTGCGAGAAGACTATGCCACGGCCATTGAGGTGTACCGGAAGGCCTTGCAGTCCTCGCCTTCCAGCCCGCTCATCTTGAACAACCTCGCGTACGATCTGGCGGAACACCAGCACAACCCCACCGACGCCCTGCCGCTGGCAGAAAAGGCCTACGGGCTGGCTCCGCTGCCGAATGTGGCCGACACACTCGCCTGGATCCACCACTTGCGCGGGGACGACCACCTGGCGGCGCCGTTGATTGAGCAGGCACTAGCTTCCGTCAAGGACAGCGCGGACATCCAGCTCCATGCGGCATTCATCCATGCAGGCCTGGGGGATCTCGCCCGCGCCCGCACAGAGCTCGACGCTGCGGTCAAGCTCGACCCGGCGTTGACAGACAGGCCCGAGATCAAGGCACTGAGGGACAAGCTGAAGTAGCCGACAGACTGGAAACATCTGCAGGGACAACAAGGTTCGATCGGCGGCAGAAGCCTGCCAACTCTCTCCGCGTCGGGATGCTTTTGAGGCGTTTTCTAACAAAAGTCACCCCTCGGGCAGTCTCAAGTCCGCTCCGAGTCTGTCATTTCCGGCACTAATGGACCCTAACGCCATGTCCGACAATGGGTTAAGGAGAAGTCTGGCGCTCGGGTCCACCCGGTCGTAAACTTGCTTCGAGTTAGCTCGATCCTCGATGGCAACGTCGACTTCCCTGGCGCTCACTTCGTTTGCTTCCGCAGCTCAGCGATCTTTTACCTTCTTGAGGTAACGACATGTCACGAGAGTCTTTCGGCCGGTTCGTACCGTACACCGCATCGCGGTGTCTGGTCCTCGGAGCCGTGCTGATGTTCGCGGTTGGAGCCGCGGCCTGCAGCAAGAGCGCGGACGCGCATTTCAAGACGGCGAACGACTATGTCGCGAAGTCACAGCTGCCTGAGGCGATTCTGGAATATCGCGTGGCGCTCCAGATCGATGGCAAGCGCGGCGACATCCGTCTGAAACTCGCGGATGCACTGCTTAAGAACCGCGATGGCGAAGAGGCACTGCGCGAATACGCCCGGGCCGCGGATCTGCTGCCAAACGATGTGACGGCACAACTGAAGGCCGGCGCCTTGCTCCTCGAGGCTGAACAGTGGGAGGACGCGAAGGCCCGTGCGGACCGCGCCATCGCGCTCGATCCCAAGAACATCGAGGCGCAGCTCCTGCGTGGCCATGCGCTTGCCGGATTGAAGGACATCAACGGAGCAATCGGTGATTACGTGAACGCGATCGTCCTGGATCCAACCCAGGATCGCGCCTATACGAGCCTCGGCGTAATTCAATTCGCGAGTGGCAAACAGGCTGAGGCCGAAGCGTCGTTCAAGAAGGCGATAGAGATCGCGCCCAAGTCTCTTCAGGCACGTCTCGCACTTGCGAATCTCTACTGGGCAACTCGACGTCCTGCCTTGGCCGAGCAGACGTTGAAAGAGGGTTGGGCCCTGGCACCCAACGACCTTCTGGTAAATCGAGCACTGGGAATGTTCTACCTGACATCAGGCAGGCTGACTGAGGCTGAGCCGTATTTCAAATCATTGGCTCAAGGCTCAGACCCATCAGCAGCGGTGACGCTGGCCGACTACTACATCGCAGTGCGGCGACTCGACGATGCTGAAAAGATTCTGCGTCCCCTCGTCTCGAATAAGGAAACGCGGGTGGCTGCGACGACCAGGCTTGCCGCTGTGATGGCGGCAAAAGGACAGTGGGCTCAAGGCTTGACCCTTGTGCAGGACTTGCTGGCCAACGAGCCGAAAGAGACGTCGGCGCGTCTGGTGCATGCCCGCCTGTTGCGGATGTCAGGCCGGCCTGACGACGCGTTGACCGAAGCCACGTCAATCGTCAACGATGAGCCAACGTCGCCGCTGGTCGCGGAAGCGTACGTCGACATCGGGCAGATTCAGGCGAACCGCGACCGCAACGAGGATGCCATCCACGCGTACGAAGAGGCTCTCAGGCGCCGCCCGCAATCGCTCGGAGCCAACCTCGGACTCGCTTCGATCTACCTGACTTCGGGAAATGTTGAGAAGGCCAGGACATACGCCGAGAGCGCGGTGGAGGCTCATCCAGGCGATGCTCGCGCCCACGTGGCCATGATCCGAGTGCTGCTGGCACAGAAGAGTGTAGCCCAGGCGCGAGAGGCGCTCGCCGCGCTGCAGAAGCAGTTTCCGGATTCGCCAACTGTCCTGAATTTGCTGGCGGCACAGCAGCGAGCCGATCATCAGCCCGAAGCCGCCCGAGCTTCTTATTCGAAGGTCCTGGAAAGCACTCCTAACGACATCGAGGCTCTCAGTGGCCTGGTCGATTTGGATCTTGCGGCGAATCGGCCGCAGGACGCCGCGGCGCGTGTCGAGGCCACTTTGAAACGCACGCCGCAGCCCTCTGCCGACCTCTACATGATGGCTGGTCGAACATACGCGGCCGCCAAGGACTTTGCCAAGACGGAGGAGATGCTCAAGAAAGCCATCGATGCCGATCCCTCTCGTCTTCGAGCGTACAGCATATTGGGGACCCTCTATTTCAGCCAGAATCGGCTTGACGACGCTCGGAGGCAATTCGAACAGATTGCTGGGAAGAATCCGAAGTCCGTTTCGGCCAACACGATGCTCGCCCTGGTTCTCCATCTGCAAAACAAGCTGCCAGAGGCCGAGAAACAATATGAGCGCGTCCTTGCCGTGGACGGCAATGCCTCCGTTGCCGCGAACAATCTCGCATGGATGTACGTCACGAGCAACCGCAACCTTGATCAGGCCCTGCAGCTCGCCCAGACAGCGCAAAAGCAGCAGCCAGACGAACCGCACGTCAACGACACGCTCGGATGGATCTACTACAAAAAGAACATGCCAGCCCTGGCTGTTCGGCACCTCGAATCGAGCGTCAAGAACGACCCGAGCGATCCAGCCTCGCACTACCACCTCGGTATGGCTTACGTTCAGGCGGGGGCGAAGGACAAAGCCCGGCCGGAGCTCAAGCGAGCGTTGGCCTTCAACAAGAATTTCGACGGCATTGACGAAGCCAGGAAGACGCTGGCGGAGCTCGGTGGCTGAAGGCGGGGATTCCGATTGGAAACTGATCCCCTGAGGGCCTGGCAAGCGGCTTACCAGGGCAGGCGCCTGGGTTCGCTCGAGCAAGAGCGCGCCGCCGCGGCAGCCCGGTCTCAGACGCGACACAGTCCATCGTTGGATCGGGGCGGGCGATCTCGACGCCGTCGCGGTGCGCTACTGACCGCGGCCACCCGTGCTTACCAAGCTCAACGCCGACAAAGCGACCATTGAAGCGCGGCTCGCGGCATAGCCGCAGTTGTCTGCGGTACGTCTCCTCGAGGAGATCGCGCCGCGTCCCGCCCCCACCGGTGATCCGCTTCGACGCGGCCGCCGGAAGACAGGCGCACGTGGACTTCGCACATTCCGAACGCGCAACCTGCGGCTCGAGGGCGGCGTGCTCGTGCGCAATGCGGAGCTTCCGCTTTGACAATCGGTGTCGACCCACTTGCGGCCGCCGCTACACGTCGTTGGGCTCGATGGCCGCGCCAGCCCTGACACGGGGACTCCTCCCGCCGCGCCCGCTCGTCGAGGTCGAGAAACGACCGTTGGCCGTCTATAGGCAACTCGCGCGGGGGCTCGCATGAAGAGCGCGCCCGGCCCGGGCGCTATGCTTTTTCGTTCAGCTGATAACGCGAGGCTACGAACACGCGGCCACGGCGCTGACGTCCAACAACGGCTTGAGGAGTGGGCGATATCTTTGGCGGCGACGAGCGTGTCAGGGGTGTCAGGAGGGCGCGACCAGCTCAGGCTCGTCCCCTCTTCTTAAACCGGCGTTGACAATCGTTGAGATCAGCAGCGGCCTGGCGGCGCTGCGAGCGATCTCGCACAGGTAAGGTGGCGGACCTTCGTCTGACCGGACGCTGAAGCGAGCCGTGTCGCGGGAGACAGCGGTACGAACGACAGGG
This sequence comes from uncultured Acidobacteriota bacterium, assembly GCA_963704575.1. Classification (GTDB taxonomy): domain Bacteria; phylum Acidobacteriota; class Vicinamibacteria; order Vicinamibacterales; family SCN-69-37; genus DATEGZ01. The sequence continues at coordinate 1,532,228 of OY969918.1, forward strand.
GGAGAACCGCGCTCGAGGCGGTTCTCCCCCTGTCCAATCGGAGCTCAGAGAAATCGAACTCTTACTTAGGCCTGACGACGCTTCCAGAGGCGTCGGCTCGCCGCAGCGAAGAGACCTGTACCGAGCAGGCTCAGTGAGATCGGCTCGGGCACCGCAGTGAGGTTCACGTGGCTCTGGAAGCCCACCTGCGCACCAGCACTCAGCGCCAAAGTCGTCAGAGAACTCACCGAGTAGAGGCCGGTCCGAGAGAAGGATCCAACGGCGGAACCGGTATCAAACGTGCTGCCATTCAACGAGCCAGTCTGCGGGCCATTCGTGAAATCCGTCAGGGCCGGACTGGTCAAGGGGCTCACGGTCGTCGGCAGGTCATTGTTCTTGTCCGCGTAGGCCTGGAAGATTCCGTTCAGCGCCAGTGTGCCAACGTTAATCGAACCCCCGAGCCCGCTCTCGACTCTCAGCTGCGGGCCTACCGGCAAGCTGAAGTCGGTTTCGGTGATGAGGATCCGCAGCGTATGACTGGCGGCGCTGTTGTTCATCACATTGAGGCCGGAGCTCAGCAGGTCGCTCAGACTCGCGCCATTCACGGCAGTAGTGTTTGCCAGACTCAGTGAGAAGTCGCCGAACGTACTGTTTCCAAAGGTCTGGGCGGAAAAGCTCGGATAGGGGCTGCCGACTGCTTGCGTCCAAGCCCCGCCGTCCTCCTGAAGCAATACCTGCAAGCTGGCCTCAGCCCTCGAGCTTGCGACCAGGACCAGCCCTGCCACGAGGGCGCCTGAAAGAGCGAACTTTGCGAGATTTTTCATGAGTCTCATACTTTTCAGTTCCGATTAGATTCGTTAATGCGAATGCGGACACTCCGCGCGCTCTTGGTTATGCAAGCGGGCTGCCATCTTCTAAGGCCTGTTCTTCCTTGTTCTCTTAGTCTTGGACCGGACTTGACCGTGAAACCTCATCATCGTCTGATGCTCAGGTTTGGGTCCCGGAGACCCAACTTTCGACCCTTTCTTGCCGTTTTCAGACGGTCCTCGGCTCGATGTGGCGCGAATCCGAGGCACACGAGCACGAGTATGTCAAAAATGCTCTAGTCGACTCTGTCCCTCGCGGACTCAGCCGACGCGCAAGAGTGTCAATGATATCCGGCGTGCCGCAGGTACTTGTCTACTTGTCGAGGTTTGCAGCGGCTTGTCGGCGCTGCGAGCGACCTCGCATGGGTCACGTCGCGACCGATCCGAGCGGACGCTGAAGCGGGCTGTTGGGGGGGGCAGACAGCCGTACAAAAAACAGTGGAAGAACCGCGCTCGAGGCGGTTCTCCCACTGTCTAATCGGAGCTTTAGAGAAATCGAACGCTTACTTAGGCCTGACGACGCTTCCAGAGGCGTCGGCTCGCCGCAGCGAAGAGACCGGTACCGAGCAGGCTCAGTGAGATCGGCTCGGGCACTGCAGTGATGTTCACGTGGTTCTGGTAGCCGACCTGCGCGTTAGCGCCCAGCACCAGGTGCGTGAGAGAACTCACCGAGTAGAGAGGAGCGGTCCGGGAGAAGTTTCCAACGGCGGAACCGGTGTCAAACGTGCTGCCGTTCAACGTGGCAGTCTGCGGGCCATTCGTGAAATCATTCAGCGTGGCCAACGGGTTCACGAGACCCGGCAAAGCATTGTTGGCATTGGCGTAGGCCTGGAAGATTCCCGTCAGTCCGAGTGTGCCGACGTTAACCGAGCCGCCCATCCCGCTCTCAACTCTCAGCTGCGAGCCTGCGGGCAAGCTGAAGTCGGTTTCGGTGATGAGGATGTTCAGCGTATGGCTGACGCCTGTATTGTTCTGCACATTGAGAGCAGAGCTGAGCAGGTCACTCAGACTTGCGCCATTCACTGCGGCAACGTTTGCAAGTTGCAGTGAAAAGTCGCCGAACGTGCTGTTTCCAAAGGTCTGGGCGGAAAAGCTTGCATAGGGGCCGCCGGCTGATTGCACCCAAGCGCCGCCGTCCTCCTGAAGCAATACCTGCAAGCTGGCCTCAGCCCTCGAGCTTGCGACCAGGACCAACCCTGCCACGAGGGCGCCTGAAAGAGCGAACTTTACGAGATTTTTGAGTTTCATACTTTTTAGCTCCGGTTGAATCTTGATTCGTTGATGCGGACAGTCCGCGCGCTGTTGCTCATGCAAGCGGGCTGCCATCCGCTAAATGACTGTTCTTCTTGGTTTTTGCTGGCCTTTGACTGGACTTGACCGTGAGCCTCATCCCTCAGGGTGACTTTAGTCAACATCTCTCCCCTGCACTACCCTCGAGGCTGATAACAACTGCTCCCTCGCGGCCCGTCGATGCCACCCATTATCTGACATCTGACGATTCGGCGCACGTTCATTCGGCGGCCGCGGCCCATGACCGTCAGACACTCGAGAAGTGCGAACGACATGAGGACCAGCTCGGTCGTCGCGTCCGCAGCGGCACACGCGCTCCAGCCGCGCTCGCGTTCGCTGACGCTCTTTAGGGGCGTTCTCAAACAAAAAGTCACCCCTGCGGCAGCTTCAAATCGTCTCCGAGCCTGGCACTTCTTGTCCTAATGGACCGTAACGACAGGTCGGAGAACAGGTTAAGGGGACATTTGGCGCTCGGGTCCCACCGGTCGTAAACTTGCTTCGACATACCTCGATGACGACGTCGACTTCCCCGGCGCTCGACGCGAAGAAGATCACAGCCGCCGTGCTCGTGCTGGCTGGGCTCGCGGCGATCTACTGGCAGGTGTTCGTCAAGCTCATCGACGCGTGGATCGTCGACGGCAACTACTCCCACGGCTGGCTGATCATTCCCATTGCCGCGTACTTCGCCTGGGAGCGTCGCGACAAGCTCGCGGCCACGCCGCTCCAGCCATCCTGGTTCGGCCTCGTCGTGTTTGCCTTCGGCATTCTTGTGCTCCTGGCGGGCCTCATGGGATCCGAGTTCTTCCTCAGCCGCGTGTCGCTCATATTCACGCTCGCGGGGATCGTGCTGTTCCTGTTTGGCTGGGGCCACCTGCGGATTCTCGCGTTCCCGATCGGGTTCCTGCTCTTGATGATCCCGCTGCCGGCGATCGTGTTCAACAAGATCGCGTTCCCATTGCAGCTGCTCGCCTCACAGGTCGGCGAGTCCGCCATCTCGGCGGCGAACATACCGGTGCTCCGCGAAGGCAACGTGCTGGTGCTGGCCAACACGTCGCTCGAGGTCGCCGAGGCGTGCAGCGGGATCCGGTCTCTCGTTTCGCTGATCACGTTGGGCCTCGTGTTCGGGTACTTCGCCGATCCGCGCGGATGGGTGCGGGCCTTGATCGTCGCGTCGACGATCCCGGTCGCCATCGTCTCAAACGCCGCGCGCGTCGCGGGCACCGGCATCCTCGCGCACTACTACGGGCCTTCGGCGGCCGAAGGATTCTTTCATGAGTTCTCGGGCTGGATCGTCTTTGTCGTCGCGTTCGTCATGATTCTGGCGATCCAACGTGTCATCCTGCGGCTCGCGCCGAAGCCGCACGTCGCGGTGGCCACGCCCGCCTGAGGCTTGTCTATGCAGAAACGCGTCATCGTGATCCTCGTTGCGCTCGTGCTGGCCGCCGTGGGCGTCGCGCGCGCCGACCGCGCCGAGCGCGTCCCGCTGCGCTCGTCGTTCGCCACGTTCCCGATGCAAATCGGTGAGTGGACCAGCGTGCAAGATGCGCCACTCACAAAGCGCGAACTCGAAGTGCTCGGCGTCAGTGACTACGTGACGCGTGTATACGCCGCGCCGCAGCGCACGGGCGTCGGCTTGTACATCGGGTACTGGCAGAGCCAGCGCCAGGGCTCGTCCATTCACTCGCCCCAGAACTGCCTGCCGGGCGCTGGTTGGGAACCGACGTCGCAGTCGATCATCTCCTTTGCCAATCCGAACGCGCCCGATGCACCCTATGAGGGAAATCGGTACGTCGTCCAGAAAGGCAACGATCGGATGCTGGTACTCTATTGGTTCCAGAGTCACGGCCGGATCGTCGCCAGCGAATACTGGAGCAAGTTCTACCTGGTCACTGACGCAATGCGGCTGGACCGGAGCGACGGCGCGATCGTTCGACTGACGGCGCCGATCGCCGGCCCTGGGCCGGAGGCCGAGGCGCGCGCCCAATCTGATGCGCTGGCGTTCGCCGGCGCGCTTCTGCCGCAGCTCGACGCGTTTCTCCCCAAGTGAGGTGTTCGATGTTCCGCCCTGTGCCCCGTCTCGGACGGCTGTGGCTGGCTGCGCTTGCGCTCGCGCTGGGCGTGGCCTGCAGCAAGCCCACGGCCGATGATCACGTTAAGAAAGCCGACCAGTACATGGCGTCGTCGCAGCTCGACGAAGCCATCATCGAGTACCGGTCGGCGCTCGTGGTCGACCAAAAACGCGGCGACGTCTGGACGAAGCTCGGTGACGCCTACGCGGAGAAGCGCGATGTGGGCAACGCGTACCGCGCCTACATTCGCGCGGCCGATGTGCTGCCCGACGACGCGGCGGCGCAGGTCAAAGCGGGCAACATCCTCTTGGTGGCCAAACAGTTCGAAGACGCCAAGACGCGTGCGACAAACGTGCTCAGCAAAGATCCCAGCAACGTCGACGCACAGATCCTGCTTGGCAATGCGTACGCCGGTCTGAACAATTTCGACCAGGCGCTCAACGAGTACAGCCAGGCGACGACGCTCAACCCGACCGATGATCGGGCGTATTCGAACACCGGCGTGCTTCAGAACGCTCGTGGGCAGAAGGCCGAAGCAGAGGCGAGCTTCCGTAAAGCGGTGCAGGTCGCGCCCAAGTCGATCGCGGCACACATGGCGCTCGCGGGATTCCTGTGGTCGGACCGCCGCCCCGGCGACGCGGAAAGCGAATTGAAAGCGGCGCTCGAAATCGACCCCGTGAACCTCACCGCGAACCGGGCGCTCGGCGCGTTCTACATGGCGTCGGGACGATTGAAGGAGGCCGAGCCGTACTTCCAGGCGATCGCCGCGCAGTCCAAGACTGCCGACGGCGCCCTCGCCCTCGCGGACTACTACGTCGTCGCCAAGCGGAACCAGGACTCACGCAAGGTGCTGCAAGACCTGGCGGCCAATCCCAAGAACTTCGCGGTCGCGATGACGCGGCTCGCGGCCATCGACGCCATGGAAGGCAGCCGCGCCCAGGCCCAGGACAAATTGCATCAGGTCATCGAGAAGTACCCGAAGGACATGTCCGCGCGGCTGATGGAAGCGCGGCTCCTCGTCGTCGACGGCAAGCGCGAGGATGGGCTCGCCAAAGCGACCGCGATTGTCACCGAGGAACCGACCGCGGCGGAGTCGGGGCAGGCCTACATGCTCATCGGTGGCGTGCAGGCCTCCTTCGACAAGTTCGAGGAAGCGATTAAAGCCTACGAGGAAGCGATCAAGCGGGAGCCACAGCCCATCGCCCCACAACTGGCGCTGACGGCGGTGTACCTGAAGGCCCGTAACTTCGAGAAAGCACAGACGTACCTCCAACAGGCTCAGGCCATCCAGCCTCAGAATCCCTTGGCGCGGTCGCTGAAGGTGCGGCTGTTGATCGCCCAAAAGAAGACGGCAGACGCGAAAGCGGAGCTCGCGTCGCTACAGAAGGAATACCCCAACGCGCCCGAGGTGCTCGTGCTCCAGGGCACGCAGCAGTTATCGGAACGTCAGTTCGATGCGGCGCGCGCGTCGTACACGAAAGCGTTGCAGGCCGCTCCGAACAACATCGAGGCGGCGAGCGGCCTGATCAGCACCGACCTCGCCAGCGGAAATACTGCCGCCGCCGTGAGCCGTATGGAGGCCGGGCTCAAGACTGCGCCCCCGTCGAGCGACCTGTATCTGCTTGCGGCCAGGACGTATGCCGCCGCGGGCGACAAGGCCAAGACGGAGGAGTACCTGAACAAGGCTATTGAGGCCGACCCGGGCCGCCTGGAGGCGTATGGCCTCCTCGCCGGCTATTACGCCAGCCAGGGAAGACTGCCGGACGCCACCGATCAGTACCGGAAGATCGTGGCGCGCACCCCAGACTCCGTTGCGGCGAACACCGTGCTCGCCATGCTGCTCGAGGCCCAGCAGCAGCTGCCCGAGGCTGAGAAGCTGTATCAGAAGGTGCTCACGCTCAACTCCCACGCAGCGGTCGCGGCGAACAACCTGGCCTGGCTCTATGTGTCGAGCAACCGGAACCTCGACGAAGCCCTCCAACTCGCCCAGACGGCCTTGCAGCAACTTCCGGACGAGGCGCATGTGATGGACACGCTGGGGTGGATCTACTACCGCAAGGACATGGCCACGCAGGCCGTCCACTACCTCGAGTCAAGCGTCAAGAACAATCCGAACGATCCGATGGGCCACTACCACCTGGGAATGGCCTACGTGCGGGCGGGAGAGATCGACAAGGGCAAGCAAGCCCTCCAGAAGGCCCTCTCGTTCAAGGGCGAGTTCGACGGCACCGCCGAGGCGCGGAAGACGCTGGCGCAGATCGGAGGGTGAAGCGCATCGTCCTCGTTCTCTTCTGCGAGAGAACGTCGTCGTAGGGGAGGCCCAGCGTAAGCTACCCCCGTGAGTCGCCGCAGCCTGTGGGTGATCTTCTGCCTCTTCATCCTCTACGGCACGACGATTCCGTTCCACTTCGTCGCCGATCACGCCGCAGTTCGCGCCAAGCTGCACGGTTTGCCCCTGAACCCGCTCGTCTCGGCCGACACCGGCCGTCGCCTGTCGATCCCCGACGCCGTGCAGAACGTGCTGCTTTTTCTGCCGTTCGGCGCACTGGGCGTCTGGTCCGTCGCACGATCGCGACAAACAGCGGCGCGCGTGCTCTTCGTCACGTTGCTCGGCCTGGCGTTCAGTGTCGCTATCGAAACGCTGCAGCTCTTCACGACCGATCGGACGACGGCGACTTCCGACGTCATGACGAACACGATCGGCGCGTTCGTCGGCGCGGCATCCGCCGGGATCGTTGGCAGACTTGGCACGAGCCTCTGGCGGCGCGCCGAAGCGCGCGGCCTCACCCGCCACGCCTCATTCGGGCCGATGCTCGCCGCGACCGCGCTCGTCATCGTCGCGGCACTGGAACCGTTCGACGTCACGCTCGAGCTCGGGTCGGTCGCTTCGAAGGTCCGAGCTCTGCAGCATGACGTCTGGCAGGCCGGGGTGCTGACCGACGAGGGCATCGCCAGTCTCCACTACATCCTGTTCACGATTGCCGTCTGCGGCTGGCTCGAAGCTGTCGGGGTAGCGCGCGCCAGGATCTGGTCGGCAGCGACCGGCATTATCGTCGCGTTCGGTCTCGATGCTTCGCAGACGTTCATCACGTCCCGGATGCCGAGTCTCGAGGACGCCGTCGTCCGCGCGACGGCCGCTCTCGTCGGCGTCGGCGTGTGGCAACTCGCCAAGGTCCGCCGCGAACCGGCACTCTGGCTGAGTTTACTCACGCTCGCGACGTTCGTGGGCGCCGCGACGCAACAACTGAGCCCGTTCGAGATCGCCGCGGTCCACAAGCCCTTCGAGTTGATGCCTTTTCTGAGCGACTACAAACACACGACGTTCGAGACGCTCAGTCATGTCATCGAGCTCGTGTTGCTCTACGCCCCGCTGGGATTTGTCTCCCAGCGGCTGCTCCCGGGCCGGCGGCCCCTCTGGCTGGTCCTCGGCGCAACGCTAGCAATTGCCTGGCCAATCGAATGGGGTCAGGGGTGGATCGTGGGCCGATATCCTGACGTGACGGACCTCGCGGTGAGCCTGGCCGGTGCCTGGCTCGGCGTCCGGGCGGGCACGGCCTCGAGGGAGTTTGTGAAATTTGCGAACTAGTCCACCGAACGGATGACTTTTTCGCTACAATCGTACGGTTTAGGCCTGATCTTGGCGGCCTCCCCGGCAGTCGAATTGCATCGTTCGCACGGGACGAGGTGTCCTCATGGCCCGTCCTGTCTGCGCTCCACACGAAAATCCGCCGATATTCCGGTGGGCCGATCGACGAGCGTGTCGAGCCGGGCGCAAGAGTGGTCATCGTGAAGGAGCATTGGTGTTTCGAGCACTTACGGCAGACGTGACGGAGATGATTAAGGAGCAGTTCGACTTCTGGGAGCTCCTTTATCAGATGACTCGGCGCGATCTGATGTTGCGTTACAAACAGACGATTATGGGCTTTGGCTGGGCGGTGTTCATGCCGCTCCTCAATACGGTGATCTTCACGATCATCTTTACGCGCGGCGCGCCGATCGACGTCGGCATGCCCTATCCGCTGTTTGCGTACTGCGGCTTGTTCGCGTGGAATTTCTTCGCATCCGCCCTGCGGTTCTCCGTCAGCTCGCTGACGGCCAACATCAATCTCGTCGCGAAAGTCTACTTTCCACGCGAGATCTTTCCATTTTCTGCGGTGTTCGTCTCGTTCGTCGATTTTCTCGTCGGGGCGGTCATCCTCGTGACGATGATGATCTATTATCAGAAGCCGGTCACGCCGGCGCTGGCGTTCCTGCCCATCGTGATTCTCGTCGAGGTCACCTTTGCCGCCGCGATGGCACTGTTTCTCGCGATGGCGAACCTGTTCTATCGCGACGTGAAGTACCTCTTCGAGGTCGTCATCACACTCTGGATGTTTGCGTCCTCTGTCGTGATTCCAGTGTCGAGTCTCGGGGGCAAGCTGCAATTCATTCTCTCGCTCAACCCGATGACGCCGATCATCGATGCCTATCGAGACGTCATTTTGCGGGGACACCTGCCGGACATGATGCCGTTCACGATGGCCGCAGCGCTCTCGCTGGCGCTGCTCGCCATTGCGTGGGTGATGTTCCACCGCTCCGAATATCAGTTCGCGGAGTACATCTGACATGACGCCCGCAGCATTCGCCTGGGCCGGCCGCCGCGTCTTCGTGACCGGCGCCACTGGCATCGTTGGCTCGTGGCTTGTCAAACGCCTCCTCGAGCAAGGCGCCGAGGTCATCGCGCTCGTACGTGACTGGGATCCGCAGACCGAGCTGGTTCGGAGCAGCGACATCATGCGGGCGCACGTCGTGAACGGGCGCCTCGAGGACTACGAGACGCTCGAACGCGCGATCAACGAACACGAGGTAGACACTGTGTTTCACCTCGGCGCGCAGCCGATTGTCACGACGGCGTTACGCAATCCCCTGCCGACGTTCGAGGCGAACATTCGCGGCAGCTACAACCTCCTCGAAGCGTGCCGCGTGCACCGTTCGCTCGTCTCCCGTGTCGTCATCGCAAGCAGCGACAAGGCGTACGGCGACGCGCCACATCTGCCCTACACTGAAGACATGCCGGCCAACGGACGGCATCCGTACGACGTCAGCAAGAGCTGCACCGATCTGCTCTCGCTAGCCTACGCACATACGTACGACCTTCCGGTCGCGGTCGCGCGCTGCGGCAATATCTACGGCGGCGGCGACTTGAACTGGAGCCGGATCGTCCCCGGCACGATCCGCAGCCTGTACCAGGGCGAGCGCCCGATCATCCGGAGCAACGGGCTGTTCACGCGCGACTACATCTTCGTCGAGGACGTCGTCGACGGCTATCTGCGCCTGGCCGAGCGTTGCACCGACGCGGGCGTTAAGGGCGAGGCGTTCAACTTCAGCCCCGAGACGCGCGTCACCGTGCTCGACATCACGAAGATCATGCAGCGGTTGATGCGGCGCGAAGATCTCGCGCCGTCGATCCTCGACCAGGCCCGCGGCGAGATCAAGGATCAGTATCTCGATTCGACGAAGGCGAAGGCGCGGCTCGGCTGGACAGCGCGGCACGGCCTCGACGCCGGCCTCGGCGAGACGATCCGCTGGTATCGAGGGTTCTTCGAGGGCACGGGTCAGAGAGCGGCTGGCGCGGCCGGTTCCTGAGTCCGATGCGATTCACCGAGACGACCGTGAGCGGTGCGTATCTCATCGACGCGGAACCGCGCGGCGACGAGCGCGGATTTTTCGCCAGAATCTGGTGCCGGGAGGACTTTGCCGCGCACGGCCTCAGCGCCGAGTTCGTGCAGTGCAACGACGCGTACAGCGCCCGTCGCGGAACGCTCCGCGGCCTGCACTACCAGGCGGCGCCGCACGGCGAGATCAAGCTCATGCGATGCGTACGCGGCTCGGTGTTCGACGTGATCGTCGATCTTCGCCCCGGCTCGCCCACTCACGCGCAGTGGTTTGGCGCCGAGCTCACCGCCGACAATCGCCGGATGATGTACGTGCCGGCCGGCTGCGCGCACGGCTACCTCACGCTCGAAGACGACAGCGAGGTCGTCTACCCCGTATCGACGGCGTACCATCCCCAGGCCGAGCGTGGCGTGCGATGGGATGATCCTCGGTTCGGCATCGCGTGGCCGAACACGACGCCGCTGACGATTTCCGACAAGGACCGGCAGTGGCCGGACTACCAGTCATGAAGCGCGTGCTCGTCACCGGCGCCACGGGCTGCGTCGGCCGCCACGCGCTCCCGATTCTCCTCTCGCATGGCTGGGACGTGCACGCGGTAGCGTCCCGCCAACCGCCGCCTGACATTGCCGGCGTGACGTGGCATCGCGCGAACCTGCTCGACCCGGACGCCGCGGCTGCCGTCGTTCGCAACGCACGCGCAAGCCATCTGCTGCACCTCGCGTGGTACATCGCACCCGGCAAGTGGGCGTCGGCGCCTGAGAACTTCGACTGGGTGTCGGCCAGCCTGCAACTGCTGCGCGCGTTTCGTGCCGCGGGCGGCGCGCGGGTGGTGAACGCCGGATCCTGCCTCGAGTACGACTGGCAGTATGGTTACTGCTCCGAGGGCCGGACGCCGTGCGTGCCGCACACGGTCTACGGCACGTGCAAGCATGCGCTCCAACTCCTCACGTCCGCGCTCGCGGGCGACGAGGCGCATTCGAGCGCCTGGGGGCGCATTTTCTTTCTGTACGGCCCGCACGAGCATCCCGACCGGCTGGTCGCCTCGGTGATTCGCTCGGTGCTCGCCGGTGATTCCGCGCGCACGTCGCACGGCAATCAAGTGCGCGACTATCTTTTCGCGGGCGACGTTGCCGATGCCTTTGTCGCGCTCCTCGAGAGCGACGTCACGGGCCCGATCAACATCGCGTCCGGCCGTGCCATCAGGCTGAAGGAAATCGCGCTCACGATCGGCGACCTCCTCGGCCGCCCCGACCTGATTCGCCTCGGCGCGATTCCCGCGGCGCCGACCGACACGCCGCTCGTCGTCGCCGACACGACCCGGCTCGCGCGAGATCTCCGCTGGCAACCGAAGGTTGACCTCGCGGATGGCCTCACGCAGACGATTGCCTGGTGGCGATCGCAGGCGGCCGTCGCCCTCCCCACCGGAGGCCGGCCATGACGACGCCCCGGTACTCCGTCGTGATCCCGACGTTCCGGCGCGGCGATCAGCTCGCCGAGTGTCTCGAGAGCGTCTGCGCGCTCGAGTATCCGAAGGACGCGATCGAAGTCGTCATCATCGATAATGGCGGCGCGGAAAACACGCGTGCGGCTGCCGAGCCCTTCACTACGCGTCTCGCGATCCGTTACCTCGTCAATCCGAAGAACCGCGGCTACGGATTTTCGGTCAATCGCGGCATCGTCGAGAGCACGGGCGACCGCATCCTGCTCCTCAACGACGATGCCCGGCCGTTCCCGAACATCCTGGTGGAGTGCGATCGACTGTTAGCAAGCGATCCGACCATCGGCTGCGTCGGCTGCCGCGTCATCGAACAGGGCTACGCCAACTTCGGCACTGACGTCGGCCGCATCCGCGAAGACGGCGAGCTTATTGGCAATTTCGACGTCGATTGTGACGAGCCGGTCAAGGTCGATCACGTGTACGGTTTCTGCTATTTCTTCACGCGCGAGGCCGTGCGGCGGGCGGGATTGAACGACCGGACGCTGCTTGCCCAGCCGTACAGCAGCGGCAATCGCATCGAGACGGACCACTGCCTCTCGATCAAGCGGGCCGGTCTGAAAGTGGTCTACAACCCGAAGATGGTGGCTCGCCATCTGGCGAAGCCGCGCCCGGATATGAGCGAGATTTCAATGCGGTGGCATCTGAACGCCATTCGCAATACGCTGTATCTTTATCTAAAGCACTTCGGACTGTTCGGCAAGCAGGCGGCGGCGCTCCGCTGGACATTCGTGCGGCACATCGGCATCGTGTCGGCGATCAGGCATCCGAACCGCGCGAACATCGACTATGTGATGATGGGATTGAAGGCGCGCGCAAGCGCGTACGCGCACTACTTGAAATACCTGGCCGGGCCACGCTTCGACTCGCCGGAGGGGTTTCGGGAGCTTCTTGAAGCCGATGTGCGGGCCGCCAGCCCGGTCGACATAGCGGCCCCGGCGCGGCCACGGAGCGGATGACATGCGACTCCTCTTCGTGAAGAACTCGCTGGTGTTTCCGCGATCGAGCGGCCACGACGTGCACACGTTCTACATGATGAAAGCGTGCTCGGCCCTGGGCCATGATGTCGCGCTCGCCACTTCGTCCGAGCCAGAAACGCCGGCGCTCGACGGCCTGTCGCTCCGCCAGCGCTACCGGCTCGACGCGCACGCGACGTGGGACGGCGCGCCGTTTCCGGCAACATGGCTGCAGCGCAAGTTCCGCTCGTTCTGGGGCGTCGAAGACCGCCACATCGCCGCACTTCGTCAGATCTCAGCCGACTACCGCCCCGACGCCGTCGTCGTCGTCGGCCTCGACGCGCTGCCTTACTTTCCGGCGCTTTCTGGGACCACGCGCATCTGGTACGCCGCCGACGAGTGGCTGCTGCACCATCTCACGCAACTTCAGTGGAAGCCAGGCGTCATCCGTGAGCACCTCCATGCCGCAGCGGTAAAGGGCGTCTACGAGCGCGCGCACCGGAGCGTCGTCGATCGTGCGTGGGTCGTCTCTGAAAGCGATCGACGCGCGATGATGATGGTCGCGGGGATTAAGAACGTCGACGTGCTGCCCAATGGCGTGGACTCCGACTTTTTCCGGCCCGGCGACGAGGTCAAGGAAGATCGGACCGCGGTGTTTTGGGGCCGGCTCGATTTCGGTCCGAACATCCAGGCGCTCGAGTGGTTCGCCCGCAAGGTGTGGCCGCTCGTCCGCACGCGGGTGCCCGACGCGCGGTTCACCATCATCGGCTTTCAGCCGACCGACGCGGTCCGCGCGCTCGCGATCAACGGCATTTCGCTTGCCGCCAATCTGCGCGACCTGCGGGGCACCGCGCGGCGTCACGCCGTCGCCATGCTTCCGTTCGTTTCTGGCGCCGGCATCAAGAACAAGCTGCTAGAGGCCGCGGCGCTCGGGTTGCCGATCGTCGCGACGCCGATGACGGCGCGCGGCCTGCGCGGGGATCCGCCGCTCGTGATCGCCGCGTCGCCCCAGGATCTCGCAGCCGCGCTCGTCACGCTGTGGCAGGACGCCCCACGGCGCCAGCAGCTCGGCCAGGCCGCGCGCGAATGGGTCGTCCGAAATCACAGCTGGCTCGAGACCGCGCGCGAAGCGATGCGGCCACTTGAGTCGCTCAAGACGGAGGCCGCGTAGTGCCTCAACCCGTCCGCGTCGGCTTCGTCCTGCACTCGATGCATGTCGCCGGAGCGGAGGTGCTCGTCTCCGAGACCATTCATCGACTCGGCGCGAAGATCGAGCCCGTCGTGTTTTGTCTCGACGTCGTTGGTCCGCTCGGCGGCCAGCTCCAGCGCGAGGGCGTGCCAGTCATCGCCTACGGCCGCCGGCCGGGGTTCGATTTCTCGGTGTCGACGCGCATGGCGAAAGACATCCGCAGTCGCCGGATCGCCGTCGTCCACGCGCATCAGTACACGCCGTTCTTCTACGGGTCGATCGCCGGAAAGCTTTCGGCTTCCTCGCCGCGCGTGATCTTCACCGAGCACGGCCGGCATTTTCCCGATGTCGTCTCGACCAGAAGACGCGTCATGAATCGCTGGGTGTTCGAGCGGCTCGCCGATCACATCAACGCAGTGTGCGAGTTCAGCGCCAACGCGCTCGGCTCGGTCGATGGATTCGACCGCAGGCGCATCGAGGTCATTCCGAACGGCGTGGACCTTCCCCGTTACGGACGAACGACGGACATCGTCGCACTGCGCCGCAAGATCGGTCTCGACCCGACCCGGCGGTACATCACGACGGTGGCGCGCTTCCATCCCGTCAAGGATCACCGCACGCTGCTGCATGCCTTCGCCGAGCTGGCCGCCGCGCGCCCGGACGTCGATCTCCTGCTTGCGGGCGATGGCATCCTGCGCGGCACGCTCGAGCAGCTGGCCGTCGACCTGGGCATCTCGAACCGTGTGCTGTTTCTTGGCGTGCGCGGCGATGTCGCGGACCTGCTGCGAGCCTCGGACCTCTTCGCTCTGACGTCAGTGAGTGAGGCCGCATCGATCACCCTGCTCGAGGCCATGGCCTCCGGGCTCCCCGTCGTCGTCACGGCCGTCGGCGGCAACCCGGAAATCGTGCGCGACGGCGTGGACGGTCTCCTGGCGCCACGCGGCGATTCGCACGCCGTCGCAAAAGCGCTCGCGCGCGTGCTCGACGACGGCCGGATGGCCATGGCGATGGGCCAGTCGGGCGCCGAGCGCGTGCGCACCCAGTACCGGCTCGACGACACGATCGAACGTTACTTCTCGCTTTACGCCGGGACGCCGGCCACGCGGCTGGCAGCCTGAGGCCCGCGAATGCTACGCCTCATTTTCGTCGGCATCATCGTGACGGTCGGCACGTTCTACGCCGCGACCAGCGCGTTCTACGGCCTGCTCTTCTACCTCTGGAACGCGTACTTCCGCCCGGAAGAATGGCTGTGGTGGATCGACCTTCGCGTGCTGCGGCTGTCATGGCTCATTGGGTTGTATGTCGTGGCCCGGACGCTCTTTACCGGCGCGAATCCCCGGCTCAATGTCAAGACCGCGCTTTTGATGCTGTTCCTCGCCCAGGTGGGACTCGCCACGTTCATGTCGGAGCATTCGACATGGTCGGTTCCATTCTTTCAGGACTTTATCAAGGTCGTTACGATCAGCTACCTCATCGTCGTCCTCGTGAGCGATCGCGATCGGCTCCGACTGACGCTCGTCGTGATCGCGCTGTCACTGGGCTTCGAATGCGCCAAACAGGGCTGGGCCAACCTATTCCGCGCGCCCGGGCTCAAGAACGACAACTCCATCGCGTTCCTCGGCGACAACAACGGCGTCGCGCTCGGCACGATGATGCTCGTGCCGATCATCGTCGCCATCGCGCAAACGGCGACGCGACGATGGGAGCGGTTCGCGTACTACTTCATGACGGTCGGCGTGTTCATGCGCGGCTTCACGACGTACTCACGCGGCGGATTCATCTCGGCCGGCGTGCTCGCGTTGTTCGTGATCGGCCGGGCCGAAAGGAAGTTCCGCGCGGTCGCCGGCATCGCGATCGTCGCCGGCCTCGTCTGGAGCGTCATGCCGCCGGAGTATTGGAATCGCATGAACACCATCACCGCGTCTGATGAGAACCGCGATGACTCCGCGGCCGGACGCCTCCACTTCTGGGGCGTCGCCGTAAAGATGGCGAAGGCCAAGCCTCTGACCGGCGTTGGGCCTTCCAGCTTCGCCCCGTCCTACGCCAAATACGATCCTGGGAGCGAATTCGGGGAGGATCGGCAGACGCACAGCACCTGGTTCGGAGTCCTGGCCGAGCTTGGATGGCCAGGCTTGATCCTCTTCGTCGCCAACCTCGGCACGGCCATTCTGTCGTGCTGGCGCGTCGCGCGCAGCACGCGCGGTGATCCGACCAAGCGCGAGTTGCGTATCTACGCCAACGCGCTCATCACGAGCCTCGTCGTCTTCGCGGCGGGCGGGACGTTTCTGTCCAGCCAGTACAACGAGATGCTCTGGCACCTCGTCGGCCTATCCACGGCCCTCGCCGTCGTCGCCGCGAACGAGGCCGAGGCGCGCGAGACGGAGAGCGTGCCCGTCCGCCCGCGCCCGATGAGCCCGTACGCTGTCGCACGATGATGGCGCAGCAGCCGCCGATCCGTCGCGTCTCGTTCCTCGTCCCGGTCAAGAACGACGCGGCGCGGCTCAAGGCGTGCCTCACGGCGATTGCGCAGAATCCTCATCCGGATGTCGCGATCGAGATCATCGTCGCCGATAACGGCTCCACGGATGGCTCGCCGGCGGTCGCCGAAGCGTCCGGTGCGCGCGTCCTGCGCCTGCCGAAGCTCGGCGTGTCGGAACTGCGGAATCGAGCGGCGACTGCTTCGACCGGCGAACTCCTCGCGTTCGTCGACGCGGATCATCTGGTCGCGCC
Source organism: uncultured Acidobacteriota bacterium (assembly GCA_963704575.1). Classification (GTDB taxonomy): domain Bacteria; phylum Acidobacteriota; class Vicinamibacteria; order Vicinamibacterales; family SCN-69-37; genus DATEGZ01. Next base: position 1,548,457 of record OY969918.1, read on the forward strand.
CGGCTGGGTCGCGGCCGCCGTCAACACGATGAGCAACGAGCGGGTGGGCGCCGCGGGTGCCGTGTACTCCGCCCCGCCTGACGGCACGTGGGTACAGCAGATGTACGGCGCATTGCGCGGCCGGACGGTGGGTCAGGCGGATACTGCGTGGCTCGGTTCGGGTAACCTCGTCGCCCGGCGCACCGCCTTCGAAGCCATCCAAGGCTTCGATGCCACGCTCGACGCCTGCGAAGACGTGGATCTCTGCCAGCGATTGCGTGCCGAAGGCTGGCGCATCGTAGGCGACGAACGGCTCGGCAGCGTCCATCAAGGCGACCCGCCGACCTTAGGGCGCTTGTTTCGAGCGGAGCGCTGGCGCGGACGCGACAACCTGAAGGTCAGCTTTCACGGCCCGCTGAGCCTGCGCGATCTGCCGAGCGCGCTCATCCCGGTCGTCGATCTCGCGGCGTTCGCGGTCGCGTTGTGGGGCCTGATCACGTGGCCGACCGCCGGGCGAGCATCGTTGCTCATTGCGCTTGCCGCCGGCGCGATCGTGGTCGGTCTGGCGAGCCTGCGCGTGTTGCGAGGCGTCATCTCCGGTCGAGTCGGCCTCACGCGCGTCTTCCAGGCGGTGATCGTTTCGCTCGTCTGGGATGTCGCACGGGCGCTGGCGCTCGTCTGGCCGGCGCCGCACCACCGGCCGGCCGCCGACGACAACGCGACCTCGGGCATCGCCACCACATGAACCGGCCGATTCGCGTGCTCGAGCTCCGGAGCGTCTGGGGCACGGGCGGCGGACCAGACAAGACGATTCTCAACGGCGCCAAGCTGCACGAGCCCGCGCGCGTCGCGCTCACCGTTTGCTACATCCGCGACACCCGCGACCGGGTCTTCGCGCTCGATCGCCGCGCGGCCGAACTTGGCGTCGACTACACCGAGGTCATCGAGCGTCATTCGTTCGACCGCGGCGTCTGGCCGCAACTGCGCCGGCTCGTCCGCGATCGTCAGATCGACATCGTCCACGCGCACGACCACAAAACCGACGCGCTCACGTGGCTGCTCGCCCAGCGCGCGCCCATCATTCCGCTCTCGACGGCGCACGGATTTTCCGGCAAGAGCCGCAACGAGCGCATCTACTACGCGATCGAAAAGCGCCTGCTCGCCCGCTTTCCCCGCGTGATCGCGGTGTCCGAGCCGATCAAGGCCGAGCTCGTGCGGACCGGCTCGCGTCCCGAGCGGGTCACCGTGATCAACAACGCCATCGACCCGGCGGCCTTTCGGCGCGATCCCGTGCGTCGTGCCGGCGTGCGGGCCGATCTCGGCTACGCGCCCGACGAGGTCGTGATCGGCGCGGTTGGACGGCTGGAACAGGAAAAGCGCTTCGATCTGCTGATTGAGGTGTTCGGGCGCCTTCATGCGACTTACCCAAACGCCCGGCTGGCCATCGCCGGCGAGGGTAGCCTGCGCGCGGATCTCGAGCGTGTCATCAGCGAGCACCAGCTCGACTCATCGGTGCGCGTTCTGGGCCATCGCACCGACGTCGTCGCGCTTCACCACGCGTTCGACGTGTTCGTGCAGTCGTCGGAGCGCGAAGGCACGCCCAACGCCGTGCTCGAGGCTATGGCGATGGAAACGCCGCTCGTCGCGACCAGCGTCGGCGGTACGGGCGAGCTCGTGACCGACGGGGTGCACGGTCTGCTCGTGCCACTCAACGATGCTGGGCAGCTGCTCGGCGCGCTGGAACGCGTGCTCGGCGATCCAGCAGCCGCGTTGTCGCGCGCGGCCGCCGCGAGAGCGCGCGTCCTGACCGATCTGTCGTTCGAACGGCGGATGCGGCGGATCGAAGATATTTACGACGAGCTGATGGCGGCGCGCTAGCCGATCAACGCACGAAAATCAGCCAGATCAGCACAACGGCAGCGGCGGCGCCCAATCCGCCCAACCACATAAGTCGACGTTCGGCCCGCGCGCGTTGCGGGACAAATGTCGCGGGCGTACCGAAGTCCGTCGCGGTTCCCGGCGGTGGAGGCTCGCTCGCGTCCGGGTGCGCGGCAATCCACGACTGCATGAACCCCGACGTCAGGAGAACGACGACCGGACGCGCGAGCGTACGTGTCGCCAGGCGCTTCAGCGTCTGGACCGACGAGTCGTGAAAGAACCGCGCGCGCTCGACGAACCGCGCTCGTTCCTGTCCTGTCGCGTGGAGGGCCGCAAACGCGAACGCGTCGCTCTTCCGAATGTCCTGCGCCGGCCAGGTCTCCGTCGGAAACTCCAGCCGTTCAGGCTTGTCCAGGTACGGGTATTCGTTGTCCGCCATCCATCTGGCGTAGTGCAGCAGACTGGCTCGTCCGTACGCGTACGTCGCGTCGAGTTCGTCTCGTTCGACTTTACTGTGCAGCCACTTGCCAAGAGACTGCATGAACATCGTGTAGAACCATCGCTGTTCGGGCACGTCGAGCGTGCGCAGCGCGATATCCTCGTTCGGATGGATGACTCGTCGCAGGAGCTGGTCCGCCTTATCGGCGAACATCTTGTCGCCGCTCAGACGAAGACCGTCGACCAGCGCGTTCAATGAGTTCGCCGGACCGCGCCCGGGACCGTAATACCCACCCGCCGACAACGCGGCATGGCCCGTGTCGCCCGAGTCTAACCACTTCAGAATCGTCTGGCGCCCGTCGTCGAGATCGATGACGTACCTCGCCAGTTGAACGACGGCGTCGCGGGACGCTGCATCACCCGTCAGAAAGTAGTGCAGCATGAGGCCGGTCGTGTAGTTGTGTCCGGCCGACGGCCCGCCTCCGTGAATCTTCCCCTTCCCTGCCACTGGAAAGGTGCGGTGCGTCGCTGTATCCGCCTCGCCGTAGTGGTAGGTGTGCCAGAACATTCCGCGGTTGTACGCGGACTTGTCTCGCGTCGTGTGATACAGGTCGATGTCGATGACGTGAGATGCCAGCTCAGTCATCGACGTCCACCAGCGCGCGTCTCCGGTGCGCAGTAACTGATACGCGAAGCCCGCGATCGGGTCGTACTGATTGTTGTAGTGCGACACTAGCGACGTCGATCCCTTCACCCGCACACCTTCGTGGTCCCCGTAGATCTCGCCGAAGTGCCGCCAGCCGTACTCGTCGATGGCTTCGCGCTTCACCTCGAACCGATCCGGGCCCTCGATGGCTGAATTCACGAGCCGCGCGTGATCCGGACTCAGGGCGTCGAAGAACGGCACTGCGCCCGAAGCAATGCACCACTCAGGCACCGCGCTCGCGACCGTTCGCCCGCGGCACCACGCGAGCGGCACCGACGTCACCCCATCCGGACCAAAGGCGAGATAGACCTCGTAGGTCTTCTGTTCCCCACCCTGCAGCTCATGCAGATCCGAATACTGTCCGGGCAAAAGGCGCAGCGTAAGCGTGCCTTCGGCCGCCTCGATCGCCTGAGGAAAGTTCTGCCAGAAGTCCGGAATCGCCACCGCCGCACCCGCTGTGCCACGCGCGAGCGCGATGATCGGCGTGGCGCGAAGACCGGACTGCGCCCGTGGACCCGATCGCTGGCGGTAGCCACGAAACGTCGTCGTGACCCGATGCTCGCGATTCAGATGGTTGTGGCTCTGCCAATGCTCGCCACCGCTCGAGTCCTGATAAAGCTCGAACGGCGCATCAAACTTGACCCACGGTGCGTTCAGTTCGGTGGAACCGTACACTTCCGGGGCGGCATCGGATGCCCGTAGACGGAGCGTCAATGACGCGTCCTTGATCAAGAGGGAGCCGGCGTCGCCCAGGTCCCAGAATCCGCCGACGTGCCTGGCGCGATCCGGATTCAGCAGCGTCGTGAGCACGCGGACGGTAGCGAGTCCGGCGTAGAAGTGCAGGCGTGCCGTAACCGAAAGCGCGCGACCGGCGACAAGAGCGACGCCCGTGAGCTTCACGACCACTCGAAGCGGACCGCGCTCCTCGATCTGAACGGCGTCGAGGGTCGCCGTGTGTGCGACGCCCTGCGCATCGGTCACCGAGAGCGTGCTGCCGTCGGTCGCGAGCGCCGGCGTGTCGCCGATCGCGATCGTGTCAAAAGGAAACGCGCGGCCAGGTCGCAGCGTGAACTTCGCGGCGTGCGTGTCGATCGTCGCGGCGCCGCCGGATTCCTGAATGACAATCGCAGTGCCTGGATCGATCGCCGGCGGAGCGATCGATTCGTTGATTTCGAGGACGAGCGCGTCGGCACCGGAGCCGGACAGATCGGACTGCGCATCTATCAGCGCCCACCGGATACTCCCGTCCACCCAGCGATCGAGCGGCCGGACCTGCACCGCCATGCGGTGTCCCGACTCGTCGACGAGCGCCCAGGCGGCGTGCTCGGTGACCGCGCCGCGAGGCACAGGCACGCCAAACGTGAGCGGCTCGTGATGACGTGCCAGCTCATCGGCCCGTTCCCCTCTCGGACGGGCCCACACGCGGATCTGCATCGTGCTATCGTACGCGATCGCGCTCCCCGGCGCGTCCGTTCGCCACCCCCGGCGGCGATTGAAGTGAGAGATTAATGAACCTGCAATCTGACCCCGCACGGCATCGCGCGCGTTTCATTCTTGTGTCGGTGGCGGTAGGTGTCTTGTCGGCGGTCGTCGCCGCATCGATGCAACGCGGCAACCCGCTGCCACCGGATCAGCGGACGCAGATCGCGGTGCCCCGGCCCGGCACGACTCAGCCCACTCCGAACACGCCGGCGCCTTCGAACAGCGGCAAGCCGATCATCCAGGCGAGTGACATCACGTATCTCGGCGCGCTGCGGATGCCCGACGCTGGCGTCGACACGACCTTCGCCTACGGCGGGATGACTGGCAGGGTCGTCAACGGAAGGGTTCACCTTTTTCTGTACGGCAAACACCCGAGCGACTCGGATCCCGTGTACGAGATCGAAGATCCTGACGCCGGGTACATGACGGACTACCACGTGGCCACGCGCACACGGCTCGTGACCGCCTGGGGCGACATCTACAAGGGACGCCGGCAGTCCTGGAACGCCGATGGCTCGCCGGTCGATCTGTCGGCGTATCAGATCCCCGACGGCTTGTACTGGAACGACGCGACGCAGTTGCTCTACTGGACCTACTACGACAGCTACAACGTCTCGATTCGTCCCGACTGGGGGTTGGGCGCGTCGAGTCTGGACGATCCGGCGACCGCGCACTCGACCGCGTACGGGCCGTGGCGGGCCGTCGCGACCGATGGCGACAACAACAAGTGGTACGGCCCGTGGCGCTGCCGCTACTTGTTCTCGAATCCCCTCGACGGATCGATGATGTGCGGCTCGGGCATTTCGAGCGGCAACAGCGCCAGCCCGTGGGGACCCGACGCATACGGCGGACGTCCGTGGCCGACCGCTTCAACGCCAGCAGGCCGTACGAGTCCAGATCTGACGCTGCCCAAGCGTTACCTCGAGTACTACTTCATGGGCAGTCCAGGCTCCTCGAACTCGCTCGATAGCAACGGCGCCGTGCACGGCGCTCTGCGGGCGTTCCGACGACGGACGGAGCTGCCCGTGTGGGAGGACCCTACCGGTCTGCTTCAGTTACGCGCAAATCCCGCACTGAACAACGGCGTCAGCTCGTGGACGGAAATGGATTCGACCGGTGGCGCGATGTGGCTCGAACTCAACAACAAGCACGGGATCATCTACGCGAGCACCCTCATCGGCAGCACCGTGCAGAATCCCGGCGACTGCGTGAATGCCGCGCACGAGTGGTACTCGAATGCCGGACTGCATCCGCCCGTTGGCGCGTGCACGCACGGGTGCGCGCCGCCTATCCTCATCACGGGACCGGTCACGACCGCCGCGTTCCCCGCGTTCATCGTGTACGACCCCGCTCAGCTTCAGCTCGTCTCGAGCGGCATCCTGACCGACTACATGGTCGAACCGACGAGTGTCATTGATCTCGAACACACTTATGGACTTCATACCGCAGGAGTCGATGTGCTCGGCGCAGGGAAAGCCGTGCGCGGAATGTTCTTCGATTCGACACGAAAATATCTGTACATCCTGGCCGCGCAGGCCGATGACTCACGCGCGGGCAATCAATTCCTCGAAGCGTTGATTCATGTCTTCGCTATTAAGGACTAAGGGTCTATTTATATTGACCTAAAGACGGACATCTGTGTTGCCATTTTTTGCTCAGGTCGTCACATGGCGAGCCCTCTCGCCGTGTTATCCTCGCCGCTCCCCGGCCGACGCGATCGTCCATCACTAGTACCGCCGCAGACCCGACGTCCCCTTCTGTCTGCGGCACTGGGGCAAATATCCATGATCTTTGGCCGTGATTCTCGCCGCCTCCTCTCGATCGCGCTTGTGCTGACCGCAGGAGCGGCGACGTACGCCCAGAAACCCGCACCGCCGCGTGACGTCGTCGCCAAGACGGCCCTAGCGCTGGCGCAGGTCCGCAAAGCCCTCGCCGAAGCCGAAGCCGCCGCCAAGGCCGCGGGCAAGACCGCGGCCGAAGCCGCAGGCAAACCCGCGAAGCCGGCTACCGACTCCACCGCCACAGCGCCCGCCGCCCCGGCCGCCGCGACAGAGCAAGCGCCCCAACAGGCGGAATCAACGCTCTCGAACACCAATCAGGCCCGGATTCAGATCAGCGGCGTCATCGATCCTTCGAACATCACCTACGTCGGCGCGATTCGCATGCCGCTCAACGACGTCGATACGACTTTTACCAACGGTGGCCTGGCTGGCCGGCAGGTGAACGGCCGCACCCGCTTCTTTGTGTACGGCCGCCACACCGGCGACCTCAGCACGAGCGATGCGGTCTACGAGCTCGAAGATCCGGGTTCGGAGTACACCACGGACTATACACAGGCGCCGCGGGCCAGCCTGGTCACGACGTGGGGTGATATCTACCACGGCCTGCGGCAGACCTGGACGGGCAACGGCGTCACGGTCGCGGGCCTGGGCGGATCTCAGTACCCTGGCGGCCTCTACTGGAACGAGTCAACCCAGCTGCTCTACTGGACGTACTACGACGCCTACAACGTCAGCGGAAGGCCGGATTGGGGACTCGGCGCGTCACATCTCGACGATCCCGCGACAGCAACGTCCACGGCGTACGGTCCATGGCGCGCGCTGGCAATCGACGGCGACGGGCAGTCTCACTACGGCCCCTGGCGCTGCCTGTACCTCTTCGCCAATCCCTTCGACGGGTCGATGATGTGCGGGTCAAGCATCACGAGCGGAAACATAAACAGTCCGTGGGGACCCGACGCTTACGGGGGCGCCCTGTGGCCGGTGCAGTCAACGCCGGCGGGTTTCAACTCGCCGGATGTGATTGTTCCGGATCGCTACCTCGAGTACTACTTCATGGGGAACACGCTCTCGAATAATTACATCGACGCGAGCGGCGCGGTGCAGGGCGATTTGCGGTCCTTCCGCCGCACGACAGAACTCCCGATCTGGGAAAACTCATCCGTCAACATCCAGGCGCTACGTGCCAATCCAGCGGTGAACGGCGGGGTCGGCTCGTGGTCAGAGCTTGACGGCACGGGCGGCGCGATCTGGCTCGAGCTCAAGCACAGCCGCGGCGTCCTTTTCGTCAGCACGCTCGTCGGCAGCCCCAGCCAGGACTCTGCGGACTGCGTGAACGCCGCTCACGAGTGGTACGCGAGCCCCGGCCTGAACCCGCCGCTGGGCGCGTGCTCGCACGGCTGCCTGCCTCCGGTCCAGGTCACCGGTCCGGTCACCACCGGGGCGTTTCCCGCGCTCATCATCTACGATCCTGCTTTGCTGCAATCGGTACAGAAGGGCTGGTCGACGGACTACCAGATCGACCCGGTGACGACCATCGACCTCGAGCATTCGTATGGCATCCAGACGGCACCGGTTGACGTCCTCGGCGCAGTGAAATCGATTCGGGGACTGTACTTTGATTCGACTCGCAACTACCTCTTCGTGCTGGCGGCGCAAGCCGACGACACACGCGCCGGCGGTGCCTTCCGCGAGTCCTTGATTCACGTCTTTCACATCAACGACCAGTAACGAACCGAACACCAGGCGGCCGACTGGAGCCTCGCGGCCCCAGTTGCGCCGGCCCGACCTCAGCCCGTATCGTAGGGAGCAGCCAGCTCCAATGCGTGAGGCAGGAAAAGCCGCGCTCCGCGGTATCTCGTTCATCATCGTCCTGCCGTCGTTGATCTCTTTTGCCGTTCGTGGCGCGATCCTCGGGCGGGATCGCGCCCTTGAGGGGTCCACACAGACGCTTTCGCTCGTGCCGGGCGTGATCGGCCAGTACCTGCGCCGGGCGTTTCTGAGCGTCGCCATCGCGCACTGCGCGCCAACCGCGGTTGTCAGCTTCGGGACCATCTTTTCGAAGACCGGCGCGCGGCTCGACGACAACGCGTACATCGGCGGCGGCTGCTTCCTCGGCCTCGTGCACATCGAACGCGACGTGTTGATTGGATCCGGCGTGCACGTCACGAGCGGACGGCACACGCACGGCACCGGTGACGCCTCGCAGCCCATCCGCGATCAGGAAGGCGCGCAGACCCTCGTGCGCATCGGCGCGGGATCGTGGATCGGCAGCGGCGCCGTGGTGATGGCCGACGTCGGCCCGAACAGCGTGATTGGAGCAGGCGCCGTCGTGTCCTCGCCCGTCCCTGATAACGTCGTCGCCGCGGGCGTTCCCGCCAAAGTCATCAAGACCCGATGAGGACCGAACCGGCTTGAGAGTCCTGTTCCTCACGCATCGTCTGCCGTACGCGCCCAATCGTGGCGACCGCGTCCGCGCGTATCACCTCCTGCACGAGCTTCGGACGTTCGCTGACGTGGATCTAGTTTCGCTCGTTCACGACGACGACGAAGCCGGACACGTGAAAGATCTTGAGACGCTCGCAACGACCGTGTCCGCCGTGCGAGTATCTCGAACACGAGGTGTGATCAACAGCGCGCTTGCGCTGCCGACATCGACGCCGCTCTCGCACACGATGCTGGACGATCCGGACCTCGCGCCGGCGATCGAACGCGTCGTCCGCGCGAACCGCCCGGATGTCGTCGTGTGTTTCTGCACCGGGATCGGCCACGCGGTCATGGATCCGCCGCTGGCGGGAATCCCGCTCGTGCTGGACATGGTGGACGTGGATTCGGCGAAGTGGGCTGCGCTGGCCTCGACGAGCGGCTGGCCGCGGTCCTGGATCTACCGGCGCGAGGCCCGCGACCTCGCTGCGTTCGAGATCGAAATCACGCGGCGCGCTTTCGCGACGATCCTGACGACCGAGGCCGAACGCCGGACCCTTCAAACGATGGTCCCGGAAGCGCGAATCGACGTCATCCAAAACGGTGTCGACGCGACGTCGCTGCGCCCGGCAGGACCACCAGCGGATTCGGAATCAGTCGTCTTTTGCGGCGTGATGAATTATCCGCCCAACGAAGAAGGCGCCGTGTGGCTCGTTGGGGACGTCTGGCCCCGAGTACGGAAGGCTCGTCCGTCGGCCCGCCTGACGGTCGTCGGGGCCAACCCAACCGCCCGGGTCCGAGCTCTTGCGAGCGACGCCTCTGGCGTCAGCGTGACCGGCTACGTGGACGATGTCCGGCCATATCTGTGGGGGGCGGCGGTGGCCGTGGCGCCCCTCCTGACGGCCCGTGGGGTGCAGAACAAGGTGCTCGAGGCGGTTGCGGCGGGCCTGCCCGTGGTCGTCACGCCGGTCGTATTCGCCGGTGTGCCCGACGAAATCCGACCCGCCTGCGCAATGGCAGATGGGGCGCTGGCACTTGCCGAGGCATTGATTGACCTGCTTGAGAGCACACCAGACGACCGGCGAGCGCTCTCGGCGAGAGGAAACGTGGAATTGATTTCGTGGGAGCATCGCCTCGCGGGACTTCAACTGTTACTCACCCACGCATTGCGATCCCGTTAGACAGCCGTCACGACAACTCAAACAAGTGATGATAAGTGGGATTGATGCCGTAGCGCTGCACGACGGGATCGCGGTACTTCGGCTCCTTCGCCACCAGCCGGTATCCGTGCTTTTCTACGACCTTGGTGAAGTCTTGGCCATCGTTGGTGAGCAACGCCTGGCCGTCGGTTCGGCCGGCGGTATTGGGCACGATGAACAGATGCCTCACGCCCGTTCTCTGAAGCAAGGATAGCCACCAGTCGACAGCCGATATCTGGCACTCTGAAAAACTGTGAATATTGATGGCAATATCCGCTGCCTTGGCCTTCAGCGTCGCTTCAATCCTGTCGAGTGGGATGACCGACGCCCGGTCGGCGCACCCCCTGAACCGCAGGTAGTACTCGGACAGAAACGTTGACGCGGCGAAGCCGTCGGTGCACACGTATTGACGAATGTTCGGCAGTCCCATGACCACTCGATGTGCGAGACGACCATAACCGGCGCCGATATCCAACAACGTCGGACTTGCCAGGGACGACAACTTGAGATGTTTCTCCAGAAAATATATTTCGACGATCGAGTCGAGCAGATCGCGCGATACGAGCCGCCCATCGGCCTTGAATGTGTTGTTGCCGAATTGATCGTCATCGACAAGCGTGCGCATCAACCCCAGGGTATCGATCGACTTCACATAGTAGGTCGTGAGCGCATAGCCCAGGGGATTCATGTTTGGTCCGCTGAGCGACCACACGTACGCGTGGTCGCCGCGAAAATACCGCAGTCGATCGCCGCGCACGTGCTCATCGGTCCAGACCAGCGGCGCGGTTACCGTCGTATTGAATCTTGCGTACCTCTCGCGCAGCGTCTCGAGCGTCTTGTGATTGTCAACCAGATACTCCATTGCGCCGTCAGGCAGGGCGCCCGGCGCTGCCGCTCGCTCCGCGCCGGAGGGACGCTGCCAGTCATACAGATCCGACGGCTCCATGACTTCGTACCCGAAAGCCCGACCAGCCCTCCTTAGCACGCGTCGAATCCGCGTCTTCACGCTCATCTCGAACCCTCCGGACGCTTCGCCGCGACGGTTGACGGTCCGCGGCAGGGGCGCTCCGCGCCAGTGTCCAAATCATACCCTCCGTCCAGCCGGGGACTTCGCGCGGCGGTTTATAGTTAGGCGATCAGACTTGGGCACCGCGGCGCGCGGCGACGATCGCTCGATCTGACCAGTCCGTTCGGCGAAAGGTGCCGTTCGTGGAGGTAGCACATCCACATGTCAGTCGATCCGATCGACGCGGTCCGCGCGATTTTCGAGGCATCTGTGCAGGCCCACGTGCGTTTCTCAGCGGAACGAGCCGATCGCCTCCTGGAAGCCGCCGAGGCTCTTAACTTTGCACTGGCGGACGGCAAGAAGATCCTCGCGTTTGGCAACGGCGGCAGCGCGTCAGACGCCGAGCACTTCGTCGCCGAGCTGGTCGGGCGGTTCGAGGTCGATCGCCCAGGTCTTGCGGCGATTGCTCTCACCGCCGATTCCAGTGTCGTGACGTCGGTTGCCAACGACTTCGGTTACGCGCAGACGTTCAGCCGGCAAATCGAAGCGCTTGGACGCGTGGGCGACGTGGCGTTCGGGATCTCGACGAGCGGACAATCAGCGAACGTCGCCGCCGGACTCGCGACGGCCAAGGCGCGCGGGCTGACGACGATCGCGCTCACGGGCCGTGACGGCGGGCCGATGGGCGCGGCGGCCGACATCCACGTGAACGTCAGCGAGCGATCGACCGCGCGGACTCAGGAAGTCCACCGCACCATCCTGCACGCGATCTGTGCGCTCATCGATCGCGCCGCGCTGCCCCGCTGACAAATCGTCCCTACGTCATCGTCGCTTTCTGACTGGTCGTCTCGTCGGCGACCGCGCGGCGATCAACCGATCGATCTTCCCCTCCAGGCGATCGAATCGCTCATTGACGGCGTCGAAACGGGCGTCAAGCCCCTTCTCCACGGCGTCAAACCGCCTCTCCATGGTGTCAAACCGCTCCTCCACGGCGTCGAACCGCGTCTCTACCGCGTCGAACCGCGCGGTCACCGCGGATTCGAGGCTGTCGACGCGAGCGTCGATCGCGACGGCGAATTCGGCAACCTGCTTGCTGAGCGTCTGCAAGGTCACGTCTGGCATTTTTCTCCAAGTGGCTGACGACGATAGCATCGTCCGACCTGAAACCAGAAGAGCAAGCGCGGTGCCGAAGGATGAGGAGTCGGATGTGAGCAAAAACGTGAGGTCGAGCTGCCGTCCCCGCAGATTCCGAAACCGCGCAGGTCCGGAGGGCGAGCAATTCCTGCGTACGGCTCTAGCTCCAGACTTTCCAGGGCGCTTTGCCCGACGCCCATAATTCCTCGAGCAGCCGCTTCTCGCGCAAAGTGTCCATCGGCTGGAAAAAGCCGGGGTGGCGGAACGCCATCAACTGGCCGTCCGCGGTCAGGCGCTCCATCGGATCGCGCTCCCACAGCGTCTCATCACCATTGATGTAGTCGAGCACCTGCCGGTTGAGCACGAAAAATCCGCCGTTGATCCAACCCTCGCCGGTCTGCGGCTTCTCGGCGAACTCCCGCACGAGATCGCCGTCGGTGACGATCTGCCCGAAGCGGGCCGGCGGCCGCACCGTCGTGACGGTCGCGAGCTTGCCATGTGACTCGTGGAATTTCAGCAGCGCGCGAATGTCCACGTCGGCGACGCCGTCGCCGTACGTCGCCATGAACACCGCGTCGTCGCCGAGCCAGCTACCGATGCGCTTGATGCGGCCGCCCGTTTGGGTGTTGAGACCCGTATCGACCAGGTGCACCTTCCACTGCGGCGCATTGCCGCGGTGGATCGTCGTCGCGCCGCTTGCCAGATCGATCGAGATGCTGTTGTTGAGCGCGTAGAAGTTGAGGAAGTATTCCTTGACCACTTCAGCGCGATAGCCAAGCGCGATGACGAATTCGTTGATCCCGTAACTCGCGAAGATGTTCAGGATGTGCCAGACGATCGGCTTGCCACCGATCTCGACCATGGGCTTGGGCCGGGCAACGGTTTCTTCGGACAGGCGCGAACCGAGGCCGCCTGCTAGAATGACGGCTTTCATCGAAGTTCCCCTCTCACGCCTGCTTTAACATCCAGAAACGCTACACCGTCCCACGTTTGGAACTCCTCCACGCCGAACACCGCCGGCGGACAGACCTCGGCGCGAAACCGCTGGATGATGTTGTCGTAAATCCGCGTGACTACGCGATAGTGGCCGCGCGTTAGATTGGCGCGGAACGCAAAATCCACGTCGAACGTCCGGCCCGTGGAAATCTTCGGGATCCCCAGTTCGGTGTTCGTGAAGTGGCCGTCATACACAAGAAGGTTATCAGTCGATCGATACACGAGGAAACCGAACGTCACGTCTGCGGCGTCGACTTTCGGTTCGAAGGACGCCCGGAAGAGCAGCGGCGCCCCGGGTGCCACTTGGGCCTCGAGCGGATCACCGGCCGGCGTGAGAATCCTGGCGCCGGCGATCTTGATCGAGTCGTTGTCGGCCGCGCTGGAGGTCTCGTTGGCGCTGGTGACATACGCCTGAATGACTTTGTCGGGCGCGCCGTCGGCCTTCACGCCGCCGGCCATGAAAATCGCGCGGCTGCATAGACTGGCCACGGCTTGGAGATTGTGCGACACGAAAACGATCGCTACCCCCGACTGTTTGAACTCTTGCATCCGGTCGATACAACGTTGCTGAAAAGCCATGTCACCGACCGCCAGCACCTCGTCGATGATGAGTGCATCGGGCTCGAGATTGGCCGCGATCGAGAAGCCGAGCCTGGCATTCATGCCCGACGAGTACCGCTTAACGGGCGTCTCGATGAATTCCTTGAGGCCGGAAAAATCGATGATCGCGTCGAGCTTGCGCGCGATGTCCACTCGGCCCATCCCCATGATGGCGCCCTGCAGGAACACGTTCTCGCGTCCGGTGAGGTCCGGATGAAAGCCGGCCGCGACTTCGATCAACGCGCCGACGCGACCCTTGATCGCGCAGCTGCCGCGCGTGGGCCGCAGGATTCTTGTCAGGAGCTTGAGCGTCGTGGACTTGCCCGCGCCGTTGGGACCGATGATGCCGAGCGCCTGGCCCGGCCCGACCTCGAACGACACGTCCCGAAGCGCCCAGAACTCCTGGCCCCGAAGCTGATCGGCCGGCGGCCGTCGCTCGACGATTCGTCGAGCCATCGACGGAAGCAAGTCGCGCAGGCTATTGTGCCGCTCGCCCCGTTCGAACTTCTTCCAGACGTGCTCAAATGTGACGATACTGGTCGCCATCTCCAATCGTTTAGGCTAACATTCTTCAGCGGTCGCTGTCAGTTCCGAGCGATTGCGCGGCGCGGTCCCCAGTTAGCCCGTATTACATTTCCGTGTCACGGCCGAAGGTTCCCGTGTTTGCCTCAAAATTTCCGTCCGCATTCCTCCCGACGGGGCGGCACAACTCTTGAACAACCTGTAGAACCAAGGAGCGTTCGGTTCCGTAAGACAACCTGGACGTAGATTCAATGAAAATGCACACATCCGACGCGTCACGTTCGGTAGCCGCGGTTCCAGCCTCCGGGACTCGCCGCAAGCGCTTTCTGGCCATCGCGGTTCTCGGCGCCGGCCTTGCGCCACTCGCCACGCTCGCCGGAAGTAGCGTCGCGCCCGTGAGTCCTGCCGCCGCGACGACGTCGGCGGTGGCGTGCGCGACGGCCAAGACGGTATTTGATGCTTCCGACATCACCTACCTCGGCGCGGTGCGCATGCCCGCGACGGGCGTGGACACAAGCTATGCCTACGGCGGCCTGGCGGGCCGGATCGTCAACGGACATGTGCGACTTTTCCTCTACGGCAACAACGTTGCGGCACCCAAGGATGCCGTTTACGAAATCGAAGAACCCGGCTCCGGGTACGACCCGAATTACGCACAGGCGCCGCGCGCGAGCCTCGTGACTGCGTGGGGCGATGTGTATCACGGCAAGCGACAGAGTTGGGATTCCAACGGCGCGGCGGTCAACCTTCAGTACGTCTACCCTGACGGACTGTACTGGAACGAGGCCACGCAGCTCTTGTACTGGACCTACTACGACGCGTACAACGTCACACACCGTCCGGACTGGGGCCTTGGGGCGACTGCGCTCACCGACCCGTCGAACGGCGCGTCGACTGCCTATGGACCGTGGCGCACGACGGTACGCGACGGCGACGGCACCAGTTACTACGGTCCGTGGCGGTGCCGGTACCTGTGGGCGAATCCATCGGACGGCTCGATGATGTGTGGTTCGACGCTGATGAGCGGCAACTCGCTGTCGCCCTGGGGGCCCGACGCCTACGGCGGCCATGCCTGGCCGACCGCGACGACCCCCGGCGGCTATGGGACGCCTGACGTGAGCCTGCCGAACCGCTACCTCGAACACTACTTCATGGGAAGTACCAACTCGTCGAACTACGTGGACTCGAACGGCATCGTCCACGGCCATCTCAGGGCGTTCCGTAGGACGAACAGTCTGCCGGTGTGGGAAGACCCTGCGAGCACCGCCCCGGCGCTGCGCGCGAACCCCGGACTCAACGGCGGCGTCAGCTCCTGGACTGATCTGGACACCGTCTCGGCCGCAACGTGGCTCGAGCTGACGAACAAGCGCGGCGTGATCTTCGCGAGCACGCTTGTAGGCAGCCCGACGCAGAACACTTCGGACTGCACCAATGCAGCGCACGAGTGGTACTCGAACTCCGGCGTGCACCCGCCGAACGGCGCGTGCTCGCACGGCTGCGCACCGCCGGTCGCCATCACTGGTCCGGTGACGACCGCGGCGTTTCCCGCACTGATCGTCTACGATCCCGATCAGCTGCTCGCGATCCGCAACGGCTCCCTCGCCGACTACTCCGCCGATCCGCGGAGCGTGATCGACCTCGATCAGGCGTACCACATCAAGACGGCGGCGATCACCACGGTCGGCGCCGGCAAGACGATTCGCGGCATGTATTTCGATCCGATACGGAAGTACCTCTTCGTCCTGGCGGCTCAGGCCGACGATTCGACCCCGGGCATCTTTCAATCGCTCATTCACGTCTTCGCGATCCGCGACTGACGGTCAAGCACTCACTTCAGCCTGACGGCGGACCGTCCCGCCGTCAGGCGATAATAGCCAGCGATGAACGTCCGCCTTGCGGTCGCCAGGGCCGCAACCCGCGAACATCTCACCTACGACCTTGGTCCGTTCGCGACGCCCGTCGCCTGGAGCCTGTACGCTGCGGCGTCGGGACTGACCTCGTCGCGCTCACCGGAACAGCGCGCGCGCGGCTTTGCCATGTTGATGCGGCTGCACAGCGCCGCGTGGTCGCCGCACGTCGACGCGCGCATCGTCGAGGCCGTGCGCGCTGCTGAATCGGCCGAGCGCGCGGGCCGGCCGACCGGCTTGCACCAGCTCTACGACCAGACGGCCGCCAACGCCGTGCGGACCTTCCGCGCCGGCACGAATCCCGACCCGGCGCGGCTCATTGGGTCGCGCCTGCTCGTCGTCAAGGCTGCGAAGCCCAACGAGCGCGGGGTCATCGTCGTGGACTACTCGTACGTTTTTCCGACGCTCGCGGGCATGTTCGACCTGCAAGCGATCGCGGAACGCTACACGCTGGTATCGAACCGAGCTGGGCCGGCGTGCTCACACCGGAAATCATGCTCTACACGCGGCTCGATCGACCGGTGTTCGTCGAGACGATCGAACCGCGCGATCGCGCCGTGCTCGAGCGCCTCGGGACGAACCTGCAGGTGGTGCCCGTCGCCGCGAACTGGTGGGCCGACCATCGAGGCCAGCCGGCACGCGGGGTCGAACGCGACATCGACGTCGCGATGGTGGCCGCCTGGGCCGATATCAAGCGGCACTGGCGCGTGTTTCGCGCGCTCGCGGACCTTCGGCTGCGCGGACACAAACTCAGGGTCGCGCTCGTGGGCTACAAATACGACCGGACGCGCGAAGAGATCGAGGCGCTCGCGTCATATTTCGGCGTGCGCGATCAGATTCAGACCCATGAGCGGATCTCACAGGACGAGGTCACGGCGCTGCTGTGGCGGTCGAAAATCCATGTGCTGTGGTCGCGACGTGAATGCGCGAACCGCGCGATCGTCGAGGCGATGCTCGCCGACGTGCCCGTCATCGTCCGCGACGGCATGACGTTCGGCTTCCGCTATCCCTACATCAACGAGCAGACGGGCAGGTTCGTGCACGAGGATGGCCTCGCCGACGCGATGCTCGAGATGATCCAGACGCGCAATGCGTACCGGCCGCGCGACTGGGTGCTCGCCAACATGACGTGCGAGCAGGCCACGACCGCAGTCGAGACGCGCCTGCGGGACGCCGCGCTCGCCGCCCGGCGAACCCTGGACCGAGGGCCTCGTGGTGAAGATGAGCACGCTCGACACACAGCGATACTCGAACTCGGAGGACCGCTCGCGATTCGATGCGGACTATCGGTTTCTGACGTCCTGTATCCGCAAGGGTTTCCTGAGTACCGACCGTCTGAACCATCGCCGGATATTTCCCCACGAGGTGTCGCGACTCGGCCGCGCGGACCCGCTCCGCGCTGAACTCCGGGTAACCGAACAACTCCTCGGACCGCCCGTGCACTCGTTCGAGGCCGCTGGCCTCCACCATCCACTTGATCGACACGTTGTGCCCGTACTCGTTCGATTCAGCGTCGGTGAACGGGCGAACGTTCAGGAACAGATCCACGGTCATCACCAGCAAGCCGCCGGGCTTCAGCACACGCCGGACCTCGCTCAGAATCCCCGCAAGCACGGGCTCAGGAATGTGCTCGAAGACGCTCACGCTGACCACGCGGTCAAATGATTCGTCTGGAAACTTGGCCTCTTCGAGGTACTTGTTCAGCAAAATGACGTTCGTTCCGAAGAGTCCGTTCAGCCGGGACACAGTGGCTGGGGTCACCGGCCAGCCGCTCGCATGGAAGCTGTCCCCGGGATCCACGTCAATTACCTCGCAGCCGGCTCGAGCGACCACGAATTGAAATCCCGACAAGCTTCCACCAATTTCGAGAACACGAAGTCCCGGCTCGAGCTGGAGCGCCTCGAAGGCCCACGGATACTCGAACGCTCGCGTCGTGTTGTTGCCCTGAAAAGCGAACGGCCCGACAAGAGGCGCCGCCCAAGACGAGGCGCGCCGCTCGCGCGGGATGAGGCCGCGAATCAGGCGACCGCTTGGGGCGCCCCATCGGAGGTTGAACGATCGGTCACTTCCACGGCAAGCGGGCTGGCGCGAGCATTGTTCCTCTTAGTATAGGGACGTCTACGGCGACGTCCGAAAACTCGGCAACCCGTCGGTCACCCATTCCCAGGTCTTGACGGGCCGGGGCGGACATTGGGCCGCATCCAGAACGCCGGCAGTCCAGTGAGCGACGAAATTCTCGGGGCTGTGAAACGCCAGCAGACGGTCGACTGCCTCGGGCGGTCGATACGCGTCCGACTCGTCGAGCGCGCGACGAAGCGCTCGGGCGAAGTCGCCGGCGTCCAGCACGTTGCACGTCCAGCCAAGACCGAAGCGGCGAACGGCCGCCGCGGACCAGCCGTAGTCGTGGGCCAGGACCGGTCGCCCCGCAGCGACGCCTTCGAGCAGTGTGCTCGACAACCCCGCAAACCCGGGGTAGGGCGTGCACACGACATCCAGCGCCGAGAGCGCAGCCTGGAACTCCTGCTGCGTCAGGAAACGTCGAAGCAGCTGCAGGCGACCGGAGCGCACGAGGTCGCCGAACGCCCCGTTGATCGCGTTCCAGTGTGTGTCGTTGATCCACCCGGCGAGGAGCAGTCGTTCGTCCGAATGCCCCACGGCTCTAAACGCTGAGAGAAACTCGGCGATCGCCTTGCGGCTGTCAATGGACGCGGCTAATCCGACGTATCGCCCGTCCTCCGGGAGCCCAAGGAGTCGACGGCTTTCAGTCTTCGTGAGGCGCGGGTTGACCGCGACCGGGTGGGGCATCAGCGTGAACCGGCTGCCGAAAGCCGACGCCCGCGCACGTTCGTAAAATAGAAAGTTCACCAGGTGGATCCGCCGAAGCCCTGCCAGTCCGAGATTCAGCAGGTTCACCTCATCGCGGATTCGTGTCTTGAGGGGCCCGTGACTCAACCCGGACCCGAAGTGAATGCCGACCTCGCAAGGCACTCGTCCCGGAACCGTGCCGAGGCCCGCCATCCGAAACAGCGACATCGCCGTGGCCTGCGCGTCGCCGCTTGGCATCAGAATGTAGTCCGGTCTGAGCGTTCGAACTGCTTGCCGTAGATCGTTGTGCACTCGCCAGCGCTCGCCCATGGGCAGCCAGGGGCTCGCGGCCGGCAAAACGGGCTCGAATCGCACAGAGGCTTCCTGCGGTGCGAGGAAGGCCCCGAACTCCTTGGACGCCCGTCCCTCGCTCGTCGTCGCAACGATCACCTCCTGGCCGATGCCAACGAGGGCCGGAAGGAGGTATCCCAAATACTGGTAGTGATGACCAAGATGGAACTGCTGGTCAATGAGTACTTTCATCGCCGGCGATCATCAGCCTCGCCGGGACTTGTGCCAGGATTCGGCTTCAGCGTTGAGCTGGCGGCGAGCGCGGTGGCCGGAAGAGACCCAGATGTCCGAGCCTCGACCTCCGTGATTCGGCTCCACGTGTCGAGCGCCGCGTTCACGAACATTCTGATCTTGGTCCCTCAAGTTCGCCGCCTTGTGATCGTCGCAGGTCCCGCCGAGCGGCATGAATCCGGAGCCCAACCGCCGATGAGGCCGACGCCACTGGCCGCTACTACTCGCCAACGCCACAGTCGTTCGCTTATTGCGAGCGGCATTCACCGTCACAGCGCACCTTGCGACCGCACTCATAGGCCATCATACGACAACCAGGTTTTCGTCCCCTCGGGCAGAATGCCTTCCCTTGAAGCCGGTTCGCCGCTGGCTTTGTTAGAGTGTTCTGCGAACGCAAGGGAGTCCTGTCTAACGATCGACCCGCGCATTACCGGCGGCGGGCGAATTCATGGCGCGCCTGCCCGCTGACGACGTAGGCCTCTTAGACGGCAGGTGCGTAATCGTGCGCTCGCGACCGTCCACGCCTGAACGAACAGTCTGGTCACCAATATGAGTACGCTCGATCTTCACGATGGAACGCACTTTGGTAGCCGCTACCGAGCGATTGGGCAGTGCACCGTACGCAAAATCGCCGGTGCCATGGTACGCTCTGAACGTGCGTCGAGTCCTCTGGGTCAACGGCATGTCGATTCTCGGTGGTGGCGAGAATGCCCAAATTGCGATCTTTCGCGGAATGCCATCGACGACTGAAGTGAGCGCGGTCATTCCGACCGATGCGTGGCCGAGTTTCAAGTCGAGGCTGCAGGCCGTTGGCATCCGGCAGTGGGACATGCCTCTTAGGAGATTCGAACGAACCCTGAACCCCGCGCAGCTTGTGAAGACAACTAGTGAATTCATCTCTCGGACCCGCTTCTTAGTGCGTTTGGTGCGCTCCGAGAAGGTCGACGTGATCCATGTCGGATTCCTGTTTGACGTGCCGTACTGCGCGGCCGCCGCGGCGATTTGTCGCGTACCACTGGTGTGGCTGCTCGAGAATCCGGAACGATGGGACTCATTCAACCGAACGGTCGTTCGAAGCTGCCGACCTGACGCCATCGTCGGCACGTCAAGTGCAGTGTTGAACGAGGCACTCGCGGCGGGCGTGAGAGCGCCGACGACCGCAGTCGTCGGCAACGCATACGAGGACCGGATTTTCGTCCCCTCCGGCAGAATCCCTTGTCCTGAAAACAGGTTCGTCGTCGGCTTCGTCGGTGTGTTCTGCGAACGCAAAGGAGTTATAGAGCTCTGCCGCGCCTATGCGCAACTATCGAAGATGGCGAAGGCTCGAGGGCTTGTGCGAACCGAGCTTCACCTCGTAGGAGGAGGAACGCCGGAGTACGTACAGGAAATGAAGAGCATACTCACAGCGGGGCATGTGATCGATGAGACGCGGTTCTTGGGCCACCGTCAGACTCCAGCTGAAGTTCATCAGTTCTACCAAAGCATCGATCTTCTCGTGATGTTGTCAAAGAAAGAAGGCATGTCCGTGGCGATGCTGGAGGCGATGGGCTCTGGTGCGCTCTCGGCAATCCTGTCACCCTGGGGCGATGATGCCGTAATCGACGGCAGGACAGGAATCCGACTTCCAAGCGATAACGCCGACCAGGTCGCCGGCGCCCTGTTGCCATTTGTTCACGATCCGCAAACATGCGCGCGACTCAGCCAAGCGGGGGCGCTTCACGTCCAGCGGAATTTCGCTCCAACCGCAGTCGCCGAGAAATTAGGCCGCGTGTACGATAGGGTCCTTCAACAGTAATCTCCGACACCTCCGCAGACTCAACTGCGTAGCGGACCGAAAACCATCGGCCCTTACGCTGTGGCTGGCGCTCTACGGACAACAACAAGGTTGTTGTCTTGCGGATGGCTGGATGTCCCAGGAAGCTCGACGGTACAGAAGGTGTAACCATGATGTGCTGAGCCGGATTCTGAGAGGAATTGCGCCCACCGAGCCAGCTCACGGTGCGATACGTCTTCGACGACGTAAAAGCCGCCCTTCTTGAGTCTGTTGATCGAGATCTCGAGCAACAGTTGATTCGCCTCAAATGTGTGAAGCCCGTCGTCGATGATTAGATCGAAAGGCTGTTGGAGGGCAGTCCGACTCCACATCCTCGTGATTGAACCTCGATCCGTCTGATCGCATTGATAGGTCCTAATGCGGTCTTCCTCAAATAGGACCTTCGCGTCGATGTCGGCACCGAACACTTCGGCCTGAGGAAAGTACTCCCGCCAGCCTCGGAGAGAAGCACCAGGTCTCCCGTGGGTCCCCATATTGGCCGGGATCAGAGCGTCGGTCGTGCCTAGGCCGAGCTCGAAGACCCGTTTCACGCGTTCTCTGAGCGGCCCAAGCAGATCGGCGTATGCCATGGTGTACGTGTGCTCGCCGCTCTTGTCGCTTCCGTACTTGGCCATGATCCGACATAACTTCGTAGTGCGATGGACGTTGACGGCCTCGAGCGTGGCAGCGAGCGAACCGTGGTCCGAAAGTGGGTAGCACCGAACGCGTGGGTGCGGCGACGGGCCAAAGAATCCCACTAGGTTTCGAGGCAGGGCGTAGCGCAGGGTGAAGTAGGCTTCCGCATTGAGATTTTGACGAAGAAACCGGCCGAAAGCATCCTTCATGGGCAATAGATTAGCGCGGCGGCGATTCCGAATTCAGCCAAACTGGCCCTGCATAATGGCATCGACGGACAGGCGACGGTAGTACGGCTTGTTCCAACCGAGGCCAAACAGAGAATTATCGATGAGCAACGGCTTGAGAAAACGAAGAAGTGTTGAGGGCACCATTCGTTTGACCCCATTCGGTCGGCTAATCGCGATCGGAGCGCTGGGGTCACCTCCCGCCCATACCGGGGCGTAATCACTTTGGATCGGCGGTTGCGCAAAAATCTCGGCACGCATAATACGCTTGGCGATGGTCAAAATGTATGTAGGTCGACAATTGCAAAGCTGGACGCGGGACCGAACTGCTTCAGGATCTGAGACCTTGAACCACCTGTCTTTAGATTCCGCTTCGTGAAGCAGGACTATCTCGATCTGAAAACCGTTCTTCGGAGCAAACATGCGAAACAATAGTTCGGGGCTAAACTGCCAGAATCCATGCCCGAGAAAATTGTTAGCCTCGTTCAATTGGATGAAGTGACCACCAACCTTCACGAGTTCCATCGAATTTTTGAACGCCTGGGTAATGTTAAAGACGTGCTCAAGTGTACCGCCGTCGTATACAACGGTAGCTGTCTCTCTCCACGAATCTGGTATTGGCTGATTCATGTCATGAATCAGTGTCGCTTGCTCGTAACCCGAGTAGTCGATCGAGTTAACGCTCGTCGCACCCAAGAGCCCGAAGAATTCATCCGCAAAATGGTTCTGGCGAATGAACTGGCTAGCGTCCACACTCACACGAAGCTGTCGGAGCACTCGCCCAAGCACGGGGGCTTCAGGAAAAAAGGCCTGTCGGCCAAGCATTACGGTATTGCGAAAATCGACTCCATGTGCCTTGGCGCCTGTCAGGAACAGAATCGCCGCACTATCGACACCCACAATCACCTCGCACTAGCGGTCGGTCCAGGATGTCGTCGGCCATGACTATTTGCCCTTCTCAGACCTGCTCGGGTCGGCGGCGGGCAGCGGAACGGGCGCGTGCGGCGCGCCGAAGAAAATCGCACTCACGACCGCGTTGAACGAGCCCGTTTGGGTCACGCGGAACTTCACGTGTCCCGTGACATTCCACACCAGATACTGGCCGTTGCTGAAACTGTTCACCGTACGTGTGTCTAGAAGCGCATTGGTGACGGCATCCAGCACGTCGATGCGCTCACCACGCGTGGTGGTGTCCCAATCGACACAGTACAACGCCACCTGATGCGTTCCAGTCGAGATAGCCACGTCCAAGTCGAACGTCGACTGATACCAGGTCGCCGCCACCCGACCGCCGCCCACCCGTGTCAGCGCGCGTGTGTCGCTGGTCGACGCCGCCCATGTGAATTGGAGCGCGCCGACCGATGGCTGTACCGTGGCATACGCTGGCAGACTCGTGACATCGCTGACGATGCTGTAGCCGTCACCCCCATACACGCCGGACCAATTACCTTGCGTCGTCGTGTCCGTTGTCACGAAAGTCGCCGTATTACCGCCGACTCCGCCGTTAACGACCACCTGTCTCGCGTTTGACACGGCACTCGGCGTGCCGTGGTTGTCGAACGACTGGGCCGTGAGTGTGTAGCTTCCTGCCGGAACGCTCGTCCAGGTGAAGTTGTAGACGCCGGCGACCGGCGTGGTGGACGTGCCCAGAGAGGTGCCATTCGCAAAAAACGCAACATGGTCAATGGTATCGCCGGCATCTGGATCGGAGGCCGTCGCCGTGAGGCCGATGGTGGCCGGTACCGTGTATGTCGAACCGTCGGTCGGGCCAGTCAGCGCGGCCGTCGGCGGTTGATTCGCGGCGTTAGCCGCCCCGAAGAAGATGGCGCTCACGACGCCGTTGAAGGCGCCTGTCTGTGTCACCCGAAACTTCACATGGCCGGTTACATTCCACACGAGGTACTGTCCGCCGCTGAAGTTTGTGACGTTGCGCGTGTCGAGCACCGTGCCCGTGACCGCGTCGAGCACGTCAATTCGCTGCGCGCGTGACGTGGTGTCCCAGTCGACGCTGTAGAGCGCCACCTGGTGGGAGCCGCCGGTCAGGTTCACGTCGAGATCGAACGTCGTCGCATACCATGTCGCCGCGATCCGCTGACTGGGGCTCTCAGCCAATTGCAGCGCGCGTGTATCGCTGGTCCCAGAGGCCCAGATGTACGTCTGCGCGCCGATGGCCGACATCGACGCATACGACGGCAGGCTGGCCGAGTCGCCGACGATGCTGTACCCATCGCCTCCGTAGATCCCGCGCCAATTGCCATGCGTCGACGTGTCGGTCGACACGAATGTCGCGGCTGCCGAACCGCCGCCCCCCGTAACCGAAATCTGCGCGGCGTTGGACAAGGTGCTCGGCAGACCGTGATTGTCGAAGGACTGTGCGGTCAGCGTATAGTTGCCCGCCACAACGTTCGGCCAGTTGAAACTGTACACACCCGCGACCGGCGTCGTCGATGCACCGACGGGGCTCCCATTTGCGAAGAACTGCACGTGATCGATGGTGTCACCGGAGTCAGGATCGCTCGCCGTCGCCGTCAGGGGCACCGTTGCCGGGGCCGAATACGTTGAATTGTTGGGCGGCCCCGTCAGCGTCGCCGTTGGCGGCTGGTTGGTGACACCGGAGCCCGTCCACGCCTCGACCTCCGTGATGCGGCTCCACGTATTGAGCGCGCCGTTGACCATGATGCGAATCTTCGGCGTGGTCAGCGCGGTGAACGTCACCTGGCGCCAAACGAGGTTGTTACCCGTGATCGCGCCGCCGGTCACGTCCTGCCACGCGCTCCCCGTCCAGGTACTGGACCTCGAAGTTCTGCAGCCCGTACTGCGTAAACGTCATCGTTGGGGTCGGTGCGACCGGAGACGCGTAGTTGTCCTGCACCGAAAAGACGTCCACTTCATTAATCGTCTGCGACCCGCTGAAGTCCACTTCCAGCCAGTCCGGCCAACTGTTGGCTGTGCCGTCGTTCCACCCGCCGCTCGCGCCCCAATTCGCGCCTGTGCGATCGCCGTTGATCGCCCCCAACGGTGCGTATCCTGGGCCAAACACCGACGAGGCCGACGCGACACCGCCATTCCCCGCCAACGCCACGTTCGTTCGCCCGCCGCTGGCAGGACTCACGGTCACATTCACCGTGTTCGACGCCGCCCCGGCCAAGCCATGGTTGTCGGTCGCAATCGCCGTCAGCGCGTAATTGCCCGCCGGCACATTCGTCCAGCTGAAAGCGTATGGAGCCGTGCTGTCGGTCCCAATCTGACTGCCGTTCGCATAGAAGGTGACGTGGTCAATCGTGTCGCCCGCGTCCGGATCGGTCGCCGTCGCCGTCAGGGGCACCGTCGCCGGGGCCGTATACGTTGAATTGTTGGGCGGCCCCGTCAACGTCGCCGACGGGGCATGATTTCCACCACCACCCCCCACCGCGGCCGCCGCGAGCGCCGCGTTCAGCCGGCCGCCGGTCGTGACCACACCGCCCCACTGGGGAAGCACGTCGACGTTCGCCGTGATGATCGCCTTCAAGTGCGCCACCGTCAGCGTCGGATCCATCGAGGCCAGCAGCGCCGCGACTCCGGCGACGTGCGGCGTCGCCATGCTCGTGCCCGACAGGCTCCCGTACGTCGCGTTTCCCGGAGAATATGTACTGACGATGCCCACACCCGGCGCGGCGAGCGACACGGTCAGCGGACCGAAGTTGCTGAAGCCGGCTCGCGCATCCGCCGAATCGGACGCCGCGACCGCGATGATGCTCGGCTCGACCCGGCTCAAGCTGGCGGGGTCGAACTCGTTGCCGGGGATATCCAGGTTGAGCCCGTTGCCGTTAGCGTCGCCGTTGCCGGCGGCCACGAAATTGATGATCCCGGCCGCGCCGGCCGCAGCGAAGGCATTCTTGAGCGGTGTCGGATCGCTCGACCCGCGCGCGCCGCCCCAGCTGTTGTTCGTGACGCGGATGTTTACCGGGTTGACCGCCCGAGTCTTGAGCAACACGGCATAGTTCAAGCACTCAATCGCGCCCGCGTCCGAACCGCTGCCCGCCGCGCTAAGGAACTTGCACGGCAAGATCTTCGCGTTCCAGTTCACGCCGACGACGCCCAGGCCGTTATTGCCGACGGCCGCGATCGTGCCGGCGGTGTGCGAGCCGTGCCCGTTGTCGTCGATGGGGTTGCTGTCGTGATTGATCGTATCGATGCCGTGGAGGTCGTCCACGTACCCGTCGCCGTCGTCGTCGACGCCAGTGACACCGCCCAATTCGCCGGGGTTGGTCCACGTGTTGGCGGCGAGGTCCTGGTGGTTGTAGTTCAACCCGGTGTCGATATCCATGATGACGACCGAGCCGTCGCCACGCGCGTTCAGCGTGTTCCAGACGGTCGGCATCTGAATCTTCAACAGGCCCCAGAGCGTGCCGTCGAGCCACCGCGGGTCGTTCGGCGGGCCTTGCACGGCGTGGCGCTCATAGTTCGGGCTGACCGCAGCCACGTCGCCCATCGCCCTGAACGCCTGAATGGCCGCGTCCATCGACTCGCCGGCCGAAAGCTGTACGTGATCGATGTCGACTTGATCGAAGCGGCGAATCAATCGCGCGCGCCGCGTGGCCAGCACACCGTCGCGCCGAACCCGTGACGCCGCCCGGTTGTACTGGACGAGCAATTCGCCTGGTACCGCGTTCGGTGCCGGAGGCGCCGGTTGTTGACCGCGCGCCGTGGCCAGAAGCCCGACCGCCAAAATAATTGCCGCACCCATCCACCGCTTCATGAAGTGAACCCCCGAGAAAAGTAGCTCGCTAGTCTATCGCGAGCGCACGGCGCGGGCGCGACCGATCGCCGTGTCGAGGAGGCCTGACTGCGTCAAATACCGGGCAAATCTGTCGGCCATCGCCTCGGCCCCCGGGTCGAGCAGGTGCATGCAGTCGGAGAAGTGCTCGGAGTCGGCCGGAACGACGTCGCGATCGTCGACCACCGGCAAGCGGGCCTGTTGGCCGTAGTCGACAATCGCCTTGTTGTATAGGTCCATGGCGTCGAGCATGCCGTCGATATTCATCCATGGCATGTAGTAAAACGCGACGTCGGCGTTCTTGATTTGCGTCGCGCGATCCTGCGAGCGGCGGTATTTGACGATGAAGGTCGAAAGCAGGAACGGGGTTTCGCGCGCGGCAAGATCCGCGCGCATTTGTTCGAGGACGCCGATGAAACGGTTCGGAAGATCTGCCGGCACGCGGCTGAGCGTCCTCGTGCTCTCCGACCGGCTTCGGCCGATGATCGCCAGGTTCTTGTAGGCGAGGTCGAACATCAGGCTGTAGCGTGAGAGCGTCGAGACGAGCGGCGACTGGCGCGCGCCGTCGATCAAGCCGTCGTGAATCGCGAGCTGTTGCGTGTCGTGGACGATCTCGTTGTTAGCCTCGTAGTAGATCACGAGATCGGGCGACAACGGCAGCACGCGATGCTCGAGGTTCTTGAGGTTGTCGGCGGCGACATACCCGCCAACGGCGGCGTTGACGACCTCGAACTTCACTCCTGGATAGGCTTGCTTGAGCTTTTCCTGCAGGAGGTACGGCCATGTCGCGTGATTGGAGGAGACCTCCGCGCAGAACGTCGTCGACGCGCCGAGGCAGGCGACGCGAACGGTGTCCGCGGGCTTCTCCCTGGCGATCTCGTCACCGCGAAAGCCCAGCGAGTTGATCTGGATGTGCAGCCGCGCGCCCTTGATGTCGTAGCCGGGCCGGGGCACGTTGAGGTCGGCGTCGCGGTCGTACACGAGCATCGGATCGCGCACGCCGGTCGACGGCGATCCGTACTTGATCCAGGCGCGCACGCGCAGCCCGCCCTCGCAGACCACGAGCACGATCGCGACGAGCACGCCGGCGAACAGGATCTTGCGGGCGAGCGAAATCCGAAGCGGCGCGTCCGACGTCATGTGGGCGTCAGAACAGCGTGTAGATGAACGGCGCGGCTGCGGTGCCCGACAGCAGCACGAGCGCGCCCATCGCCAGCACGATCACGACGATCGGCAGCAGCCACCACTTCTTGTTGTGCTTGAGGAACGACCAGAATTCGGCGGCGAGGCCGGTCTTCTGTTGCGTCTTTGCGGCTTGTTCGAAGTCAGACATCACGTGCTCCGTTAAAACTGCCGGAAGTAGTCCTCCGCGCGCGCGGCGGCCGGCTTCTTGACCCAGTACCGACGACGTCGCCTTCCGCCGCAGGCTGAGCGCATCCCGGCGCATGAGCCTGAACACCAGACCGACGGGCGTGAACACGCCGTAGAACAGCACGACCAGCATCAACTGCGACACCGTCCAGCCAATCGGAAACGCGGCGATCATCCAGCCGGTGTAAATCGGCCGCATGATCTCCGGCTTGATGAGCCCGGCGAGGCCCACGACGAGCCCGGCCACGAGCAGGCCGATCGCCCAGTTGTCCGCGTGTCCGCGCCACACGCGTAGCGCTGCCAGCAGCGGAAAGAACACCAGCCACAACCCGGCAAACTGCCGCAGCAGCTTCAGCGACGGTTTCGCGACGACATCAGACCATTGCATGTGTCAATCCAACTGGAACTGCGCGAGGTATTTCTCGCGCGTGGCCGCGTCGATCTTCCCGGCCACGTCTTCCTTGAGAAGCACGACGTCCTCGAGCACGAGCGCGTCCATTTCTGTTCCCAGAAAACAGCGATACGCGTCCTCGGGCGTGCACACGATGGGCTCGCCGCGAACGTTGAAGCTCGTGTTGACCAGCACCGGACACCCGGTGCGCTTGCCAAATCCCTGCAGCAGCTTTGTCATCCGCGGGTTGCGCTCGGGATCGATCGTCTGCAGCCGCGCGCTGTAATCGACATGGGTCACCGCCGGAATATCTGAACGCGGCACGTTCACGCGGTTGCGCAGATCGGGATCATTCGCCATCTGCTGTCGCTGCTCGTCGGAAATCGGCACGCGATGCGCGTCGAGCACGGGCGCAACGATCAGCATGTACGGACTTTCGTGCCCCTGATCGAGCGCGAACCACTTCGACGCCTCGTCACGCAGCACCACGGGCGCAAACGGCCGGAAGCTCTCCCGGAACTTGATCTTCAGGTTCATCGTCGCCTGCATCTTCGGCGACCGCGGATCGCCGATGATGCTGCGCGCCCCGAGCGCGCGCGGGCCGAACTCCATGCGGCCCTGGAACCACCCGACGACCTTCTCGGCGACGAGCAGATCGACGACTTGATCGACGAGCTCGGATTCATTCGCGGCCCGCCGATACTTCGCGCCAGCCTTGTCGAGCACCTGGCAGATCTCGTCCGAGGAATACGACGACCCGAGAAAGCTGCCCTTCTGGCGATCGATGCGCACCGGCGTCCGCGGCTGTTCGAGCAACTGATGCCACACGAACATCGCCGCGCCAAGCGCACCGCCGGCATCGCCGGCGGCGGGCTGGATCCAGATGTCGTCGAAGGGTCCCTCGCGAAGCAGCCGCCCGTTGCCGACGCAGTTGAGTGCCACGCCGCCGGCAAGCACGAGCTTGCTCAGGCCGGTCTGGCGGAACAGCTCCTGTCCCATTGCGAGCATCGCGTCTTCGGTCACCGCCTGGATGCTCGCGGCCAGGTCCATGTGCTTCTGTTCGATGGCCGACTCGCCCGCGCGCGGCGGCCCGCCAAACAGCGCGTGGAACTTGGGCCCGGTCATCGTCAGGCCCTGGCAGTAGTTGAAGTACTGCATGTCGAGCCAGAAACTGCCGTCGGGCTTGAGATCGATGAGGTGTTTCTTGATCAGGTCGCGATAGACGGGCTTGCCGTACGGCGCGAGACCCATGAGCTTGTATTCGCCGCTGTTCACCTTGAAGCCGCAGTAGTAGGTGAACGCCGAATACAACAACCCGAGCGAGTGCGGAAACTCGAGGTGTTTCGTCAGCTTGATCCTGTTCCCGCGACCGACGCCCATCGTCGTCGTACTCCACTCGCCCACGCCGTCGAGGGTGAGGATGGCCGCTTCGTCGTACGGGCTCGGAAAAAAGGCGCTCGCCGCGTGACTCTCGTGGTGATCGGTGAAGACGATCGGGGCGTTGGACGCCTCGCCGAGGCCTTCACGCATGACTTTTGGCAGACGGATCTTTTCCTTCAGCCAGACCGGCATGGCCATGCGGAAGCTCTTGAAGCCCGACGGCGCAAAGGCGAAGTACGTCTCGAGCAGGCGCTCGAACTTGCGCAGGGGCTTCTCATAGAAAACGACGTAGTCGACGTCGCGCCCGGTCTTCCCGGCCTGCTTCAAACAGAACTCGATGGCCCGGCTCGGAAAATCCGGATCGTGCTTCTTTCGCGTGAAGCGTTCTTCCTGCGCGGCGGCGACCAGCTCGCCGTCGACGACGAGCGCAGCTGCGCTGTCGTGGTAGAACGCCGACACTCCGAGGATCGTCTTGGACATGCGACGCCTACCAGGTACTGCCACTCTCGGGTGGCGAGGATGTACGCGCCGAGCGCGGCATTGGTCACCGCATGTGCCAGCACGACGGAAAACAGGCTGCGCGATCGCTTCAGAAACAGGCTGTAACGCGAGATTCGCCACGCCGGCCGCGATCCATTCCGAGTGGGCGATCATCGACGCGGCCAGCACAACAGCCAGCGCCTGCGTGGAAAAGGTCCCGATGGGAATCGAGCGAAACCGCTCGTTCGTAACGTAGCGCAGAAGAAACGATCGCCAGAACACTTCTTCCATCACCGGCACCATCAACGCGAGCCCTGCGAGGCGAATGCCGATGAACGCCAGCCGCGGGCCGTCCGACGCGATTGACGTGGGATCAAAGCCGACGCGCGATCCCAGGTGCGGATACGGAATCAGCTTGTCGATCGCGATCCACGAGACGAAGACGACGAGCCCAACGGCCACGGCCGGCAGTACAACCGACGCGGAGAATCGGAGGTCGCGAAGCGCTTCCCTCCAGTACCACAGGGCCGCAGTCACGGCGATCACTTTGATCACGTATGCGGCCGGATAGACGGTGACGGGCAAGTACCCTTCCGCCGCCCCAAAAATGCCGAAGATCACAATCGGCCCGACATAGGGAACGATCGACGAGCTCGAGGCGACATCTGCAACCGCCGGCAACGTCCTGGCGCTCATGGGATGTCCCGCACGATGCGCGGGCCGACGGAATTCGCCAACCACAGCGGCAGGCGTTTCCACGCCTCGATCGCCAGGCGGAACTTCGGGTTCTTCGGTCCCTGGTCGGGAACCGAATCCGATCCGGCCAGGCAGTATTCCCAGTTGAGCGGCACGGGCAGCGCGCCCCACTGTTCCTTGAACTTGTACGTGCCTTCGTCTGGTGTCGATC
This sequence comes from uncultured Acidobacteriota bacterium, assembly GCA_963704575.1. Lineage (GTDB taxonomy): Bacteria > Acidobacteriota > Vicinamibacteria > Vicinamibacterales > SCN-69-37 > DATEGZ01. Next base: position 1,579,854 of record OY969918.1, read on the forward strand.
GGCCGAAATCGAAGACCTCGCAGCCTTCCGCAACCGCCGACTCAATCGCGTGCCAATACAACAGGTGATTCGGACACAGGTTGTTATGCTCGCGGATCGACGACGCCCACGGCACTTCGATCATGGCCCGCGTACGATACGTGAGCCCGGCGGCAATCGGCGCGCCGGCCAGACGCACGACGACCAGCCGCGCACGCTCGGGAAATGCTCGCAGCACTTCCTCGAACAGCCGCCGGCTGTAGACGGGCGTGCCGAGATCACGCATGTTGCGCGTGAACACCGTATAGAAATCGCGCACGAGCTCGACGCCGCCGCGCTCGACGGTCAGGCCCGACTTTTCGGCTTTCCGCACCTGGTTGCGCACTTTCCGATCGAGCTTCTCCCACATCCCCGCCTGCAGGGCGAGGCGCATCGTCACCTTGTGGTGCTTGTAGGGCAACTCGGGCAGGCGCCGCTCGAAATGCCGAAGCTCGACGTACTTGCAGCCGCGCGCCTTCGCCATCGTCGTCGCGGCGTCCGCGAGCGCGCGCGCCGTCTCATCGTTCTCGGCCAGCACGCCGCCGTAGTTGACGAATGGAAGTGAGGTCATCGTCCGCCCGAAGAGCATGCTGCGAATCTCGATGAGCGGCAGCACACCTTGAATGTCGCCATTGACCGCTCGGGCGATGAGGTAGAGCGATCGGTGGCCGAAACAGCGCGCGATGACGTCGCGCCACGCCCATTCGTGGTAGCCGACGGCGTCCGGCCGCGTCGCGACGTACGCGTCCCAGGCCGCGCGATCCGATTCGGTCGCAAGCTTGACGTCAGTCCGCATTGTTCCGCAGCAGCCAGTAGTCCTTCATCAGGACGAACCGGCCGACGATGAGCGCGTCGATGGCGGAGGAATAGACGGTCCGCACCGCATCGCGCGGCGAGCAGGCGATCGGCTCGCCTGGCCCGCTCAAATTCGTTTCGATCAGTCCGGGCACGCCCGTCCGAGCGGCATGACATTCGAGGAGACTGCACAATTCTGGCGACTGATCCGCGTCAATCCGATGGACGCGCACGTCCTGTCGCCAATCGAGTGCTGCGGCGAGCTGCTCGCGCGCGCCGGCCGGCACCGCCGCGTCGAACACGCGCGATGTCGTGGACACGCGTCCAAGCGTCGCCTCGAATGCGGAGGGCGCAAAGACAACGGGCAACGGCTCGTCGAGCGGCACCTGCCGGAGGTACTCGTTCATGTTCTGGCGCGCATAGCGGCTCGACGGGTCGCACAGGATGCTGCGGGTGCCCATTGCCCGCGGGCCAAAGCCCATCGGCCCCTGGAACCAGGCGACGACCTTGCCCTGTGCGAGCATCTTCGAGATTCGCACGAAGAGGCGCGCCCAATCCGGTTCGTAGACATAGTCGAGGCGGCAGTTATCGAGCGTGCGTTTGATGTCGTTGTCGGAAAACGACGGGCCAAGCGCGAGGCCGGGAAGTTGGTGGCCAGCTGCCCCGGCGTCGGCAAGCGCTGCCCCGAGCGCCCGGCCCGCCAGCTCCGGGACCGGTGCCAGTGCCAGGTCGCCACCAGCGAGCCGACGCAATTCCGTGCGGATGCGCGCGTTGGCGAACATCGCTCCGCCAAAAGCCACGCGATCGAGATCCGTGCCTGGCGCAATACTCCGCGCCGCGTCGCGCACGACGTGCGCCACCCGTGACGCGAACGTCGCCGCAAGAGCCCGGCGAGTGGCCTGGAGACGCACGTTGAGCGATCGCGCGTCGTCGAGACCGCCAGGCTGGGCTCCCGCGATCGACTCGAGCGTCGAAGACAGGCGGGCATCGTCCACCTGAACACCCGCACCGGCTTTCCAATGCATGGCGCCGGCCAGTTCGGTCTCGAACTCGGGCTCGCCGCCAATACTCAACCGATCGATCGATTCCAACGGATGAGTTGAGGCAAGGCCCAAAGCGTCAGCAACGGTTCTCGCCGCCGCAAACAACCGGTCACCGCCTGCGAGCGGTGAATGCGCGCGTAATTCGTCGTGATCGCGAGTGAACGACGCGATCGAGCCCGGTTCGGTGCCGCACACGAGCACGGCGATCGCGCCACTCGAGGACGCCGCGGCCTGGACCGCGTCGGCGCGAACGGCATGGATCGACCGGATCGGTACGCGTCCCAGCCGCTCTCGTGCAACGGCGCCGTCTTCCTCACGCCCCGCTCCAGACTCGACAATCGATACCTCGTCGAGGTCCGAGGCGTCAACGCCCGCGCGCCGCAGGCACGATTCCACCGCCGCCGCCGGAAATCCTCCTGTTTGCGTGTAGCCGATGCCCGGCACCCGCGTGAACGAGTCTTCGGACGCGGCCGCAATGACGCGGCCATCCACCGCGAGCGCCGCCGCGGCGTCACGATCCCGTCCGGAAATCCCCAGCACCTTCACGCACGCACCTTCAGATTCACGCTCGTCACCGTTACGCCCGCGACGACGGATGTTCGACCACGAAATTGCCGATCGCGAGGTAGTCCAGATTGCCCTGCAGGAACGCCCGAATCGCGTCATCCGGCGAGCAGACGATGGGCTCCTCGTGCATGTTGAAGCTGGTGTTGATTACCGATGCAATTCCCGTGAGCCGGTAGTACTCCGTCAGGATGCGGTGGAAGCCCGGGCTGCCGTCAGCCGACACGAGCTGCGGCCGCGCAGTGCCGTCGATGTGCACCGCCGCCGGACAGTCGCGCTTCATCGGCTCTGTGCAATCGAACGTCAACGTCATGAATTCCGCGGCGTGCTCGGCGCCCTTCATGTTCAGGTAGCAGGCGTCGCGGTGCTCGAACAGCGTCGCGGGTGCGAACGGCATGAATTCCGTGCGGCCGAGCCGCTGATTGAGCCACTGGTTCACGGCCGGTTCCTTGGCGTGGTACAGGATCGATCGGTGGCCCAGCGCGCGCGGACCGTATTCCATCCGTCCGTCGAAGCGCGCGACGACCTTACCCGCGGCGAGGAGCATGGCGATCTTCGGCTCGACCGGCTTGTATTCGGTGAAGGGAAGATGCGCGCGGTTGAGCGCGTCGGCGATCTCGGCGCTCGAGAACTCCGGCCCGAGGTAGACATCGTGCAGGGCCGTGCGCGTTTCCTGGCTGCCGGCGAACTCCAGCAGCGCCGCGCCCGTGCCGCACCCGCCGTCGCCCATGTTCGGGTGGACGAAGATGCCTTCGACGCCAGGAATCTCGCGCAACCGCTGATTCAGCTTGACGTTGGCGACGACGCCGCCCGAGAGCACGAGATTGCGCGCGCCGGTCTTCTTGAGGTACTGGCTGACGTACCGCGTCGCCACTTCCTCGAGCACGCGTTGGTACGCCGCCGCCACGTCGATCTTCGGAAAGTGCGTGGCGAGTAACCGTGCGAAGTACACGTTGTTCGTTTCGACGATCCGGAACCCGCCGTTCTGCTCGACGAACCGGCGTCGAAGCAGATCACCGAGCACCGCGGGATCGCCGTAAGCCGCGAGGCCGACGATCTTGCCCTCGTGCCGGCTCGGGGTGAACCCGAGCGCGGACGTGACCGACTCGTAAAATGTTCCGAGGGAGTGCGGGTATTCCTGCCCGTGCAACCGCTCGATCTTGCCGCCGCGGCCGATGTTGATACTGCCAGACAATCCCGATCCGTACCCGTCGAGCGTGACCACGAGCGCTTCGTCGTACCCGCTCTTGTAGTACGCGTTGGCGGCGTGGCTCAGGTGATGCTCGACGCGCTTGAGCTTCTCGGTCGCGCCCAGTTCGCCAAGCGCGGTCTCGAGTTCCTGCTGCCAGCGGAAGTGAAACTTGGTCGCCTCGCGGCCCCACCGTTCGGAGCTGCGCTTCGCGACGTTGCGGGACACGACGCCTTCGCTCGCAAGCACGCGGTACGCGAGGGTCTTGAGCATGCCCTTTTCGTAGCGCTCGTTGGGATCGGAGAGACCCGGCACCGGCGGCCGGGACGCCGGCACGCGCGACCTGGCGTCGCGCAGCTCGTCCTGCGTCGCGTTGTTTTCCCGCTCATCCAGGAAGTCGCGCTCGTTCGCGAGGTTCTTCTCGAAGAGCGTCGTCTCCTGATCGAACGTGAGGAACGGATAGACGACGCGGTCCATCTCCGCCATCGTCGAACCCGTCGCCTCGAGCGCGTTCTCGAGCGCGCGCCACGGGAAGCCGTCCTGCAGCTTCACGCGCGTGAACCGTTCCTCTGCCGCCGCGTACGTGATCACCCCGTCCTCGACGATCGTGACGGTCGAGTCCTTGTCGAGGGGCGAAATACCGAGCACCTTCATAACGATTGGCCTTTAGTCAGTTGGTCGTAAAACTCCGCCGGCGTGCCGGCCACGCCGCGGAGCGTCGCGAAAAAATAGTCGCAGTAATTGTCGATCGTCTTGATGAACGCGTCACGCTCCGCCGCCGTCCGCACGTACGGCGTGCAGCCCGGCTTGAGGCTGGGGCTGTGGAACGTGAGCGACAACGTCCGCACGCCGTCGGCGATCAGGGTATCGGTCACGGTCCGCATCTCGTCGTACGTGCTGCCCTCCGGCGAGAGCATGATCTTGTTCAGCGTACCGGATCGGGACAGCATCCCCACGGCCTTGAACGGCTTCAGCCAGGCCGCCGACGCGATCCGATGCACACTCTCGCCCACCCGCCGCGCCGCGCCAACGAACGCCGTCGTGCACGGCACTTCGAGCAGCCGGCGTCGCTGGCCGAAGAACCCCGGAAGCGGCGTGAACCCTTCGAACGACGGTCCGCCGTCGCTCTCGAAATTCATGTGCGGATTGACGCTGACGTCCACGTCGAAGCCGAGCTGCTCGAGCGTCTCCGCCGTCGTGCGGCCGAAGCCATAGCGCCCGGCCTTGTAGACGCGCGGCGTGACGCCCAGATTCGTCGTGATGGCGTCGCGAAGGATCTCGATCTTGGATCGTTCCAGATCCGCGCCCAGGTTGCAGGCGTAGCTCGTCGTCTTCGACAACGGCTCGGTCGCCGGCGGGCTGACCCACGGGTGCAGATGCGCGCCGATGTGGCACTCGCCGCGCGAGGCAAACCCCGCGAGCCGGCGCGCCGACGCCGGCGTCGTCGCGACCGGATAGTCGATGACGTACGTCGGCTTCAAATTGTACGGGTGCACGACGTGCTGCAGGCGGTCAATCTCGTCGATCGCCGTCACGCTCACATTCGCGCGCGAGAACGGCGCCGACCAGTCGAATTCTTCTTCCGTGTCGACGATGACGAAGAGTTGCGGGCGCGCGTCGGCAGCCACCGCTATCGGCGTGAAAAAATTCGGAGACACACGGGTCGAGCGAGCGGCGTCCAAAGTGGGCGTCATCGGTGTCCGCCCTATCCGGCCTGCGGCAGTAACTCTGCCGCGGGCACGTCCAATCGCACGTCGGCCAGCACTTTCTGGAGCGGCGCGAATCGGAAATCCGTCAGGAGCCGCCGCAAGCGGGGCTCCGTCTGGCTCAGGTTGCGATAGTGGCGGAACTCGCTCAACCGTCCAGCGCGCAGGCGCGGCTGGTCGGGATCGATTTCCCACGGATGAATGTAGAACACGGCCGGCCGGCGCTCGCGCTCGTTGATGCGGGCGATGCCCCAGCGCGTCCAGCCGTACGGAAGGATCCGGAAGTAGCCGCCGCCCGCGACCGGCAGGTTCATCGTGCCAAGCCGCGTCGTCGATCCGGGCACCTCGACGAGCGATCCCGCCTCGCGCGGCAGCGTGTACGGATGGCGTGGCGACGACGGAATGCCGTAGCGGTCGTGACGGATCGGAAAAATGCTGGCGTCGTACCGGTAGCCCTCTTCGATGAGCACGTCGAGCGCCCAGAGCGATCGCGTGGTAATCGAGTAACTCGGCGCGCGATAGCCGTCCACGCGCCGGCCAGATGCACTCTCGAGCAGATCCTTGGCGCGACGAACGTCGTCGCGGAACGCCTGTCGCGTCTGATCGTACACCAGACGATGGCCATAGCCGTGCGAAGCGACCTCGTGACCGAGGTCTGCGATGAGCGACACGAGCGACGGATGCCGCTCCGCGACCCAGCCCAGCACGAAAAACGTTCCCCGCACGTCGTACTCCGCGAGCAGGCGCAACATCCGCTCGGTGTTGTCCTGCACGCGCGGGGGGAAATCGTCCCATCGGCTGCGCGCCACGGTGCGATCAAAGGCGCTGACCTGGAAATAGTCCTCCACATCCACGGTCATGGCGTTCACGATGCCGGTCTTCACTGAGCGCCTCGCCGCAACAGCACGGTCTTGACGGTCGAGAACAGCACGAACAAATCGAACGTGATCGTCAGGTACTTGATGTAGAACAGGTCGTACTGCAGTTTCTCGAGCGCGTCTTCCACACTCGCGCCGTAGGTGTAGCTCACCTGTGCCCACCCGGTCAGCCCGGGACGCACGGAGTGCCGGAACCCGTAGAACGGAATCTTCTGCGTCAGCTCGGCGACGAACTCCGGCCGCTCGGGACGGGGTCCGACCAGGCTCATGTCGCCCTTGATGACGTTCCACAACTGCGGGATCTCGTCGATCCTCGCACGTCGCAGGAAGCGGCCAATCGGTGTCACGCGTGAGTCGTTCGCTTTTGCCCAGACGGCGCCGGTCTTCGCTTCGGCGTCGGTGCGCATGGAGCGGAACTTGTGGACGACGAACGTCACGCCCTTTCGGCCGACGCGCTCCTGATGGTAGAACGCCGGCCCGGGTGACGTGAGTCTGACGAGCCCGGCGACGAGCAGCATCAACGGGCTCAACAGCAGGAACAACAGTGAACCGCCGACGACGTCGAGCGTCCGCTTGAGGAACTCGACCGTGTGCGAGTGCTTGAAACCCTCAGAAAAGATCAACCAGCTCGGCCGAAGGTTTTCGACCGCGATCTTCCCGGTGTATTCCTCGTAGACCGACGTCAGATGGTCGAAGCTCACGCCGTCCGAGAGCTTCATCTCGAGCAGGCGCGCCATCGGTAACTTGCCGCGTGCGTCAGCCAGACTCACGACCACGCGATCGACGTTGCGCTCGCGTACGATCGTGGGAATGTCCTCGACCGAACCAATCACGCCGGGGTTGAAGACGGGCTGACCGACCCTCGCGGGATCGGGATCGACGAAGCCAACGATGCTGACGCCAAGTTCCTGCCGCCGCTCGTGGAGCTCGCGCGCCAGCGCCACGGCGAGATCGTTCGTGCCGACGAGCAGCAGCCGCTCGCGCGGGGCGATCCGCTGGTCGAGCCAGGCGAACACGAGACGCCAGGCCGTGACGAACGAGATGACGAGCAGCGCGGCGATGATGAAAATGCCTCGACCGATGACCGTCGACGGAAACCAGAAATAGATGACGGCCAGGACGAACGACGCGGTGCCGAGCGCCTGGAGAATTCTCGTGAAGAGCTCCCGCCTGTCGGCGACGACACGGAAGTCGTACAGATCGGCGATGTGCAGGCACGTCTGCGTGACGCCCGCGAGCAGCAGCGTCTTCAGGATGCCGTAGTCGTCGACGAGCAGATCCACTCCCGCCACGCCCAGGCGCACGTAGGCCGCAATCGCCACTGCGAAGACGATGAGTACCGTCTCGAAGAGGACGAGCAGGACCTGGCGCGCGCTCAGCCCACGAATCATCGCCCGCTACCCGCCCCAGGCGTGGGCACCCGATGGTAGTAGTCGCTGTACTGGCTCGAGTACCGGCCGAGACCGGTGTCGGCGCGATTCAGGACGACGCCGAGCAGCTTCGCCGGACCAATCGTGTCCACGGCGCGCTTGACGAGCTCGTACGGCGTCGAGCCGGCTTTGACGACGAGCACGGCGCCGTCGACCATCGACGCGAGCAGGTTGGCGTCGGTGAGCAACCCGACGGGCGGCGTGTCGATGATCACCCACGCGAACGCCTCTCGAGCTTCGTCGATGAGGCTTTGCATCCGGCGCGAGGTCAACCCGGCCATTGGATCCGAATTGGGCATGCCGGCCGGGAGAATCGTGAGCCGTGGCGACACGTCATGAAGCGGCAGTTTCGGCTCATCGGGCGCCGTCAGCCCTTCGTTCAGGCCCGGGGCGCCACGAACCTTGAAGATCGTGTGGAGCGACGGCCGCCGCAGATCCGCATCGATGAGCAGAACGTTGCGACGGTACGACTCGCTCAACGTGAGCGCGAGATTCGCGGCGGTCAAGGACTTGCCCTCGCTCGCGACCGCGCTGGCGATCATCACGACCTTGACGCCGGTGGCGCTCTGCGCGTGGTGGAGCGCGGCGGCGAGGCGGCGGTACTGCTCGCGCGAGGCAGGCATCATGTTCTCGTCCACGACCACCTTCTCGCGAAGGGCGCCGTCGATGTGTTCGACCAGCCACGACGCGGCCGGCGACACCGGGACCTGCACCGGCGGCGCGGACTTCGACAGCACCAGATTGCCGACCTGATCGACGTGGCTCGCCCTGGCATCTCCGTTGGTGTGCCCTGCGGCAATGACCGTCGCGCTTGCCGGGGCCGGGGTCGCGGCCGCCGGCGCGACCGGCGGCACTGGCGCCGCCGGCTGGCGGTTCTCGAGCGGAAACACGTCGCCGTCCATGGCGGCCGGATCGATCACGACCGCGTCGGCTGGCGTTGATTCCGCCGGTTTGCCGCTCTTGGCCGCCTCCGCGGCGCGGCGCATTGCTTCGTCTACCCTACCCATGTCAATCGCTCCTCAATTACCAAAAAACGAAAACCGCTTGCGCTTCGGCGCGAACTCGGTAAACAACTCGGTCTTGACGGGCGCCGTGGCGGGCGCCTTCGCCGGCTCCCCGGTTTCGCGCGGGGCCACGTCGAGCAACCGCTTGCCGTGGTCGACCGGGTGACCGTTGGTCGCGCCATATGCCTGTTCGTACGCCGGACGAATATCAAAATCGCGGCAGACGTCACGCACGATTTGGCTGCTCACCGGCCGTTGACCGGCGGCGAAGCCACCGAGCAGCGCGTTATCCGCGATGACGCTGATCGTGCGCGGGATGCCGCGCGACCGTTCGTGGATCATCTCCACGGCTTCACGCGTGAAAATCCGTGCGTCCACACCGCCCGCCGCACGGATGCGCCCGGCGATGTACACCGCCGTCTCCTGGAGCGTGAGCGGCCGCAGCTCGCACCGCAGCGCGATCCGCTGCTTCAACTGCCGCAGCGACTCGTCGTTCAGGTGGTCCACGAGCTCCGGCTGGCCGGCGATGATGACCGACACGAGCTTTTCCTCGTCGGTTTCGATGTTCGCGAGCAGCCGGATCTCTTCGAGCAGATCGAACGGCAGGCTCTGCGCCTCGTCGATCACGAGCACGGTCATTTCCCCGGCGGATTGGCGCTTCTTGAGCAGCGCCTCGAGCTCGAGCAGCATGCTCGTCTTCGAGTGCTTGGCCTCGTCGGAGAGGCCGAATCTCGCGGCCAGCATATGCACGAATTCCTCACGCGAGAGCGTCGGGTTGTGCAGGTGCACACAGTGCACACGCTGAGACTGACGCTCGAGGGCCGCGCGGATAATCGTCGTCTTGCCCGACCCGGCCTCGCCGAGCAGCAGGGTGATGCCCTTGCGGCTGGCGATGCCATATTCGAGATTGCTCAGCGCTTCCCGATGCGAGTCCGTGAGGACCAGGAACTTCGGGTTCGGCGTGAGGTCGAACGGCCGACGATTGAATCCGAAAAACTCTTCGTACATCGAATCCTCAGCGGACGAAGGTGTAAATCAGGATCGCCAGACAGCCGACGACGGTGCTGCCGAGGCCCAGGCCGACATACAGCCGGCGCCGACGCCCCCGGCGGCGCTCGTCGTTCGATTCCATCATCGGCACGACCGCGAGCACGGGCAGCGCGAGCAGGCTGATGATTTCTTCGTCGGTCGTGAAGCTGCGATCGCGGTATTCGAGCAGCGCGACGAGCGCCAGGCCGATCGCCAGGCCCGCAGCCATGCCACCCAGATTGATCATCGGGCGGTTCGGGCTGTTCGGCCGCTCGGGGATGCGCGCCGGATCGAGGATCTTGAACTGCTCACCGATCTGACGAGTCTGCAGGTCCGTCGCGAGCTTCGAGTCCTCGCGCTTGACGAGCAGGCCGTTGTAGGTGTTCGTCAATGTCGCGTAGTCGCGCATCATCTCGGTCATCTGCGATTCACGCTCGGGCACCGCGTCAATGCGGCGCTGCAGCTCGTCGGTGTTCGCACGCAGCTGCTTCACTTCAGCCTGCGCCGCCGCGATCTGTTTGTCGAGTTGAGCAATCTGATCCCGCGTCTCCTTGAGCCTCTTTTGTCGCGCGAGCTCCGCCGACGAGACTGCGGGCGTCGGCTCGGCCGACACGGGACGCGTCAACGCCTCGGCGTCGACCTTGGCCTGAAGATCCGCCACGATGCCCTTCAGGCGCCGCACATCCGGCTGGGCATCGGTGTAGTGCTTCTGGAGGAGATCGAGCTGCCCCTTGGCGTACTCCAGCTGCTGCATGAGCGTCCCGCCCTGCACGGCGTCGCCTGTCGCGGACATCGCCGGCATCGAGCCCGGGCCGTCGGCGCCGGACGCCTGACTTTCGAGGTCCTTTGCCTGGCTTTCGAGCAGCAGGCGCCGGTTCTGCGCCTGATTGATCGTGTCGGAAAACTCGCGGATTTGTCCTTGCACATTGACTTGCGCCTGGAGGTTCGACTCGAGCTGTGTCGGCAGCTGGCCCGAGAACTTCGTCCGATAGGCCTGCAGCTCCTTCTCCTTCTCCGTCAGCCGCCGGCGCGCGTCTTCAACCTGCGCCTCGAGGAACTGGCTCGTGCCCTCCACGAGGGTGGTCTGGTCGCTCGCGCTGTCGTTGATGAAGAAGCCGGCCAGCGTCTCGGCGACCTTCTGGACGGTGCGCGGGTTGGATCCGGTGTAGCCCACCCGAAAGACATCGCCCTTGAGCACGCCGTAGTCGATGTCGTTGCGCATCTGCTGGATGACGTCCTCCAGGATCCCCTTCCGGCGCTCCTCGGGATACAGGTTCACGTCGTTGATGACGCGTTCGAGCCGTGTCCGGCTCAGCACCTGCGCCTGCATCGCGTTCAGCCGATCTTGAATGCTCTCGGTCTGTTGCGACTTGACGTACTCATCGGGCACCTGCTGCGGCACCACGCGCACGAGCGCGAAAGAGTAGTACCGGTCCGGCAGCTTGCGGGCCACCGCGGCGGTGCCCGCAGCGATGACGGCGAACGGAATCAGAATCCACCAGATGCGGCGGCGGACGATCGCCACCAAATCCTCGGGTTTGTACTTCTTGCCGGGTAACATTAACGTCCACTCCTGTTGTGCTGAATTAGGGGCGCCCAAAAATCGATCGACACGCTGATGCTCTGCCGGTTGGTATGGCGCAAGAGCCCGGGCGCCAGCGCGATGTCGTCTGCAAATAAATAATGGTAGTAGCTGTAACTCACGCTCACACCCGAGTACCGATTGATGGCGAACCGGGCGCCGCCTGACGCGAATGCACTCGAGTAGTTGTTGGCGGGCGTGAAACCGACGTCCCCGCGCGAAATCCCGACCCCGCCCTGGACCTGAGTTTTGCGGCTCAGCAAGCCGCCCACACTGCCCGTGAAGTCGTCGGTGAGGGCAGGTGCCCTGAACGTCTCGGTGTAAGCCACGTATCGCTGATACGCGAGGCCTGCCGACCAGGTGCGTCCCATCTCGTGCGTCAGGTGCGCTGTGCCAACGAGGTTGTAGTGTGTCGTCGTGCCGTCGTTGAAGCCCGACGTGCCCGTGGTAAATCCGAAGGTCGTTCGCCGCGAGATCGACAGTGCCTTGCTGTAGTCGACGCCCACGTCGATGTTGTGGCCCTGGTACCGCGACTCCCCGACCGTCAGTTGATACACGCTCTGGCTGTAGCCGTAGCCCGCGTGAAGGCCGAGGCCTTTGCCGAGGATATAGCCGAGACGCCCGCCTCCCGATTGCATGCTGAAGTCCTGAGCGCCGGACTTCGAATCGGATCGCCGGTATCCGTAGGACAGGTCGAGCGACAAGTTGCGCGTGAGGCCCTGTGTGAACCCGACGCCCGTTTCTGACGCGAGGTAATACTCGGCGTTCGACCCCACCGTCGCGTCCGCCGCAATCGGTTGCTGCAAATTCAAGCTGGCGGCCTGCACCGCGTCGGCAATCGTCATCGTCCCTGGATCGAACACGGGGATCGGATCGACCGCCGTCACCGACATTGGCATGGCGGACCAGAAGTAGAACGGCTGGTAGGTCTCACTCTGATGGATCGACACCGTCGAATGTCGGCCGATCTGGAACGAGCCGCCCGCGCCGGCGCTGTGATGCACGAGCGACGGCTGGTTCAAACCGGGATAGTGCCCCACGCCGCTGCCCAACGACGCCGAGAACGACACGCGCTTCTTCGATACGCTGTAGCCCAAATCGCCAGACGCGTTGAGGAACGACGTGCTGCCATGGCTGCCCGGCACGGGCGCGACCCCCGCCTGCTGGTTCAAGAAGATGTCGTCGTCATATCCGCCACCGAACGAGGCCGAGACCGTGAGCAATTGGGTCGCATTGCCCGTGCCGCCGGCGAACAAGCCGCGGAACGGCCGCTCTGGGCGAGGCCCTGGCGCCGTCTGCGCGAGCGCAGGGATCGCGGACGCGGCGAGTGCGATAACGACGAGTACGGTGAAAGTTCGCATCAAGAATCCAAGAGGCCTACGGAACGATGACGGTGTCGCCGATCTTCAACTCAATGTTCTGCTTGAGTGCGGCCGGTCTGCCCTTCGCGAAGTCCTTGTAGTTGAAGAAGTAGCTCTTCGGCTGACCGTTCTCGACCCTGACGATCTGGATGTGTTCCTTGTCCGCGTATTCAGCGAGGCCCCCGGCGGTCGCGATGAGCTGCACGACCGTCATGTGCTCGGGCAGCTGGTACTTGCCCGTCTTGCCGACCATGCCCTGGATGTAGACGAAGCGGCTGTTGATCTGGCGAACGATCACGGACACCGTCGGTTCTTCGGTCACGAACTTCATCGCGGCCTTGGTGATGGCCGCGCGCAGTTCGTCGGGCGTCAAGCCCGCCGCCTGTATTTCGTTGAGCAGCGGCAGCGTGATCTTGCCGTCCGGGCGCACGATCACATCGGACGACATGTCCTTGTCGCGCCAGAAGTTCACGGTGAGCTGGTCGTCCGCGCCGATGACGTAGCCGCTCGGCGGCGTCACGCCGGCCGGGAGCGCAGGCGCGGTCGCGGGGGGCTTGGGCGCGCCCGAGCTCTGCGTGGCCGTGCCGACCTGCGCGTACAGACCGGTCACGGAACTGAAGGCGAGCGTCGCCGCGCACCCGATGACGACACGAACCGTACGGCTCTGAAATGACATTCTTGATGCCCTCATGGTCGATCCCTACCGGTATTCCTTGAACGGGAGCTGACAGTCGTGCTTGCGCAGGAAGTTGAGGAAGCGCTTGTAATCGCTCGCTTCCATATTGAACAGGCGCAGCACGATCTTGTAGTTGCCGCGCGCTTCCTCGAGCCCCTTGTGCACGAGCTCGCGGACGTTGCTGCGCGTGATTTCACGATTCATGTAGAGCGGATAGACGGCCTGCCAGAAGGACGCACGCTCGTCGACGAGCTTCTTGAACAGATCGTCGGCGACCGTGCGGCGGCGTTCGCGGCGGGGACGCATGCCGAACTGTCCCGGCGAGCGGATTTCCGGCGACAGATCGTCGATGTGAATCACTTCGCGCCGGCCCGTGACGACCAGGCGCTCGATGACGTTTTCGACCTGACGGACATTCCCGGGCCAGGAGTACTCGGCGAGCGCGACGAGCGCCTCGGGCGAAATCGAGCGCACCGGGCTGTGCGAGCCGGCGCCGCTGCCGTTCGCCTCGCCGTTGACGTGGCCGTTCCCGTTGCCGTTGGCGGCTTGGGCCGTGAAATTCCGCATGAAGAACTCGATGAGGAGGGGAATGTCCTCACGACGTTCGCGCAGCGGCGGCACCACCAGATGAATCACGTTGATGCGGTAAAAGAGATCTTCGCGGAACTGGCCCTGAGTAATCAGGTCGGACAGGTTCCGGTTGGTCGCGGCCATAACGCGCACGCGGGTGGCCTTGGCCATCCGTTCGGCACCGACCTTCTGGATCTCGCCCGTCTCGAGAAACCGCAGGAGGAGGCCCTGCATGCGCAGAGTCATCTCGCCGATTTCGTCGAGGAAGATGGTCCCATTGTCGGCCATCTCGAGTTTGCCGGGTTTGTCGCGATAGGCGCCGGTGAAACTCCCTTTGACGTGTCCGAAGAGCTCCGATTCGAGGAGCGTTTCCGGAATCCCCGCGCAATTGACCGGCACGAAGGCGGCCTGCCCGCGAGGGCTGGACGCATGGATCGCTCGGGCGACGACTTCCTTGCCCGATCCACTTTCGCCGGTAATGAGCACCTTGGCGTCCGAGCGAGCGACTCGCTCGACCTCGGCTTTCAATTCTGTAATCGCCAGGCTCGTACCAATCAGCTGACTGTGTCCGTTCTGCCTCATAACACTCCGACGGTCGGACCGCCGCGTTTGGTCCCGCAGAACACAGCTGCGCAGACAGGCTGGACATACTGCAAAGGTGTGTCCGTTTGTCGGCTAGTCGGCCGGGGAGTGGCTATTGTCTTAGGGGACAATGGTCTACGTCGATTTGGGGCAGACAGAAGTCCAGTGGCTTAGAGCCTGAAAGGTCGTGATCTGGAGGACTTTCCGTGAAGAATGTTCCTACTTTGGTCAGACTTTTGGGTACTGTGAGGAAGTCCTTTGACAACCTGCCGTTTTTGAGTTTACAAAGTCTGCGTACTCGTAAACGTAAGATACCAAGGGCACTTACGGGAAAATTACAACAGTCGTTGTTGACGAGGTCTGCCTTTTCCCAGTAGTATCTCTTTCCTCCGACGAAAGTCGGCCTGTCTAAGTACTGCGCTCGGTGGAGGAGCACTCGTTTGACGGCAACGGCACTCGCACGACAACCTGAAGTCAGCCTCGTCGGTCGCAGTGAGGCGATCCGCACGATCGAGTCCGAGATCGATTGTGCGGCGCGTTCGGATGCGAAGGTACTCATCACTGGCGAGACTGGCGTCGGCAAGGAAGTCGTCGCACGATTGATCCATTCGCGGAGCGCGCGCGTCTCGGCGCCGCTCGTCACGCTCAACTGCGCGGGTCTGCCCGACTCGCTCCTCGAGTCCGAGCTCTTTGGCCATGTGCGCGGCAGCTTCACGGGTGCGTATCGCGACAAGCCCGGCCTGCTCGAGATGGCTCCCAACGGCACCGTGTTCCTCGACGAAGTCGGCGAGATGAGCACGCGTATGCAGGTCGTGCTGTTGCGCTTCCTTGAATCCGGAGAAATTCAGCGCATCGGCGCGGACCGTTCGCATGCCCGCGTCAACGTCCGGCTCATTACGGCGACCAACCGCGACCTCCAGGCGCAAATCGCGTCCGGCGCGTTCCGCGAAGATCTGTACTTCCGATTGAATGTGATCCGGCTGTGGATTCCGCCGCTCCGCGAGCGCGCTGAAGATATCCCGCTGTTGATCAATTACTACCTCGAGAACTACGCCGTCCTCCACCGCGTGTCGAGGCCCGAAGTGACGGCGGAGGCGCTCGAGGCGCTGATGGCCTATCGCTGGCCGGGCAACATCCGCGAGCTCAAGAACGTGGTCGAGCGCGTCGTGCTGAAGGCCGCCGGACGCGCGATTCGGTCGAGCGACCTGCCGGCCGACATGGTCAAGTCGACGACTTCGCATGCGTTGGCGGGCGGGAATGGCCATGCGCCTGCGGCGGCGAAGCACTCCCCAGCCGACGAGCTGGCCGCGTTGATGTTCACCCAGGGCGAGTCGTTCTGGTCGGCGGTCTACCCGGTCTTCATGTCGCGCGACCTCACGCGCACGGATCTCCGGAAGATCATCCAGATGGGTCTCGAGTCGACCAACGGAAATTACCGGTCACTCGTGCAGCTCTTCAACATGCCGGCCGAGGACTACAAGCGTTTCCTCAGCTTCCTGCGCAAGCACGACTGTCATCTGCCCTTCCAGCGCTTTCGCGCGGCACCGGCGCGGCTGCCGATCGTGCGGCCCACCGCGGCGGTCGCCAAAGCGTAATCGCAGGATCGTCCGGCGTCCGACGTCCAAGGTCACCTTACCGTCCTAGGTCCAAGGTCCGCAGCCCTCGGTCGCCGAGCAGTCGGGCGAAACCTGCGTGATATCATTTCCCGGTTAATCAGGCGTCCTGCGCTCTGGTGTGCCGAGGTAGCTCAGTTGGTAGAGCACGTGACTGAAAATCACGGTGTCGCCAGTTCGATTCTGGCCCTCGGCACCACGTTTCCTCAGTAATCCGCCGACTTTGATCGCGCTCGCCGGTGGCGCGATTGAATTTGTCCCTGCCATTGTCCCTGTCAGCGCGTTGAGCTTCACCGCGGCGTCCGTCAGGTCACTCTCGCTGACGATGTCATAGCGGTCGAACACGCTGCGGGTCTTGTGGCCCGTCATCCGCATCGCGACGGCATCGGGCACGCCCGCGCGCATGAGGTTGCGGACCGCGGTGCGCCGGAAGTCATGCGGGAGGCGTCCTGGGCATCCGGCCTGGGCGAGCGACCGTCGGCCATTGAGGCGGTAGTCGGTCAGGAAGTCGGCGGCGGCTTCATCGAATCGGAGTTGTCCGATCTTCGCGCTGATCGGGACGCCTCTGGCGACGTCGCCTCGCGCTGTCGAAGGAGCCGCTTGGCGTCCTCGAGCTTCTCGCTACGTGAGCTCTCTTCGAAGCGCCGGCACTTGGGCACCTACCGGCAGTGACATGCTGGCACTCGCTGGCTCTGCGGCTGTCTTTCAATTCAGACTCGACGAGCAGGGGGAGTAATCTCTCTGACGGACTCGGACCTGATTCGGAGGACACGATGGCGCCAGAGAAGTTCAGGAACGTGGCGAGGAAAACGGGCCTGAAAACGAGCTCGAAATTTCTCAGGAAGATCAGTAGTACGCGGCCGCCACGCAGCGCCCGTTCTCCGAGCATCCCGCGACTATCCCGCGCAGAAATAGCAGCGCTGATCATGCCTGGCTGGTACCTCTATCGCTCCAACGGCGACGGCACTCTTCCCGGCGACGGCTGGATGTTCGTGGAGGTCTCGAATGGACCGCCATTCTTCGTGCAGTTCGCGGGCTTGGACGTGATGTCGTTGCTTGAAGACGCGGTGGCGGACGGTCAATTCGGCGCGCGCGTCGAGATTGTCGTCGATACCGCCAAGTCGGTCGGCGACTCCGGCTATCTCAGGCTCAATCTCTGGCCGACGAAGCTCGAGTGACCGCACGGGGCGGACGAACCCTCACGTGAGGAGAGGATCGCGGCCAAGAGACGGCGGCTCACAACGCGTTCTCCTGCCGGCTAACTGATGATCCCCTCAATGGGCACGGTCATTTTCGCGCGATCGTGCCGTCTTTGCACCGACTCCGACAACGCCCTGACGACTTCAGAAAGTCTTCAGGCGAGCGCATTAGATTGGAGCTCTGAAGCGTCTCATTCACGTGGCGGCGGCGTGTTCGCTGCTCGTCACACTGCTCGCTCTCGTCGCTCCCGCTTCCGCGCAGCAGCCGACACCCATCAGAGTGTCTGGCGTCGTCAAGGACGACACCGGCGGCGTGCTGCCGCGCGCCCAGATCGAGCTCCTCGACAAAACCGGAGCCGTCGTCGCGACCACGGCGACCGACGAGGCCGGACGATTCACCTTCACCGGGATCAATGCGGGCGACTACGACGTGCGCGCGTCGTTCCCGGCATTCAAGTCTGGAACCGTGCATGTGCGCGTGGGTGGGCGAAGCCCGGCGCCGCTCACGATCGTGCTCGGCCTCGCCAATCTCAAGGAGGCCGTCACCGTCGGGACGGGAAGCGGCGAAGTCAGCACGGCGGCGACCAACAACCTGAGCGCAATTGTGATCGATCAGAACATGCTCGCCGGACTGCCGATCCTCGATCAGGATTACGTGGCGACGGTGTCGCGTTTTCTCGACGCCGGCTCGCTCGGCGAAGGCGGTCCGACGCTCGTCGTGAACGGCATGGAAGTCAGCGCCCTGCGTGTGAGCGCGTCGGCGATCCAGCAGATCAAGATCAACCAGGATCCGTACTCCGCCGAGTACAGTCGCCCGGGTCGAGGCCGGATTGAGATTCTTACCAAGCCGGGCACCCAACAATTTCACGGCGAGGTGAATCTGACGGGACGCGACGGCCGCCTCGATTCTCGCAATGCCTTTGCGAGCACGAACACCGACGAGCGCAAGCGCGTCTACGATGGCGTGCTCGGCGGGCCCGTCGGATCGAGCGGAAAAACCTCCTTCGTATTCTCCGGGAACTATCAGACCGACGACCAGCAAGGCGTGGTGTACGCCGCGGCGCCATCCGGCACCATCCAGGATGTCGTGCCCCAACCCAACGCGCAGGGCCTGCTCTCGGTCAGCTTCACGCATCAGTACAGCGACTCGACGCTCATCTCGGTGACGCCGAGTTACGAGTATGAGTCCAGCGACAATCGCGGTGTTGGCGGCACGACGCTCGCGTCGGCCGGCACGAGCTTCCGTCATCACGAACAGCAGGTACGGTACACGCAGCAGACGGCGCTTTCGCCTCACCTGGTGAATCAGTTTCAGATTCTCGTCGGTCACGAGCGCGAGCCGACGACCAGCGTCTCCGAATCGCGAGGCATCGTCGTCGCCGGCGCGTTCACTGGCGGCGGTGCGCAAGCCGACCTCGTGCGTACCGAGACGCACATGCAGATGACCGAGGACCTCACATGGTCGCGAGGACGGCAGACCGTCCAGGCCGGGTTCCAGCTCCCGGACTGGAGTCGACGCGGATTCGACGACCGCACGAATTTCGGCGGCACGTACTACTTCGCCAACCTGAACGCGTACTCCGCGGGACGTCCCTACGCGTTCACGCAGCAGCAAGGCAACGGCGATCTGGCGCTGCTCGAAAAGCAAGTCGGTGCGTACGTCAAGGACGATTGGCAGCCCCGGCCCAACCTGTCGCTGTCGTTCGGTGTCCGGTATGACTGGCAGAACTACTTCCATGACGACAACAACGTCAGTCCACGCGCCTCGATCGCCTATGCTCCTCGCCAATCCAAGCGTTTCGTCATGCGTGGCGGGTTTGGTCTCTTCAGCGATCGAAGCGGCCCCGTTGTCCTCGCGGACTTGCTGCATTCCGAACGCGGCGATCTGCAACGATACGTAATTACCAACCCCTCGTATCCGGCGCCACCCGACATCTCCGGCGGTTCCGAGCCGCGGAGTCTCACGGTGTTGGCTCCGGGCGTTCAGATTCCGCGCACGCTCCAGTTCAGTGCAAGTCTCGACGCCCAACTCCGAAAGGGCCTCACGCTCTCGGTTGGCTACACAGGTACGCGCGGGCACGACTTGTTCCGATCCCGGGACATCAACGCTCCGCCGCCGCCGCTTTATGTAGCGCGTCCAGACCCGACGTACGGAGCCATTCGGCAGATTGAATCCACCGGCCGGCAGGTTGGCGACTCGCTGCAAGTAACGCTTCGCGGGCAGGCGTCGCGCTGGTTCAATGGCCAGACGCAGTACACGCTCAGCCGACTGTGGAACGACACGAACGGCCTGAACTCGTACCCGGCCAACGACTACACGCTTTCCGGCGAGTGGGGCCGCGCAGACGGTGACCGGCGCCATCGTCTCGTCCTGCTCGGGCGAGTCACCATCGACAAGCTGCCCGACATCGGCATCGGGTTGACGATGAATTCGGCCGGCCCGTACACGGCGCTGCTTGGTGCGGACGTGTTCAACAACGGCCGTGGAGGCGCCAGACCATCCGGCGACGCTCGGAATACACTCGAGGCTGCGGGATTCGCCCAACTCGATCTTCGCGTGTCGCACGAGCTCAAACTGGGCACGCAGAAGGACGGACCGGCGCTCACGCTCGCCGTGGACGCATTCAACGTGCTCAACCGTGTCAACTACGGCACGTTCGTCGGCACCGTCAGTTCGCCGTTCTTCGGGCAGCCCACTACCGCCAGACCGCCCCGCCAGTTCCAGTTTTCGGCTCGATTTGGCTTTTAATAGGACGCGCGAACCCGGACGTCATCTCAACACGGACCCTAGCCGGCGGCACGGGTTCGCGCGCCTCGGGCACGTAGCGGACGGGGCTGGGGGCGTTCCGCCCGCCACGAACCCCATTCATGCGATTCAACAGAACGCGTTCAAACTCACCCACCCTGACCAACGTGGGGCCAGTGCGGCACTGAGCACATTAGGACTGACGCCGGCGCGGGATGACGTCCGTCGTGGGGCCGTCCGGATCATTCTTGCTGATCGTCCAAATGTGCCCGCACTCGGGCACACGTAATAGGTGACGAGGGCGGCCGAGCTTGTCTCCGGCAACAGGTCTGGTTTTCGGTAGCCGCAGTTTGGGTACGGACGGAGGCCAGCCACGTGCCTCTCACCCTACGCTTCACCCCAGTCGATCGCAACTAGCCCCGCGCGGAAGGTCGCTGACCGTCGGCCCGAGGCGTTACATGGTGGAGGCCAGCAGGCGAGGTTCGATTCTGGTCCATGCCAGTTTTGTCACGCAGATCCTGCGAATCACTCCAAGTACTGTGATTGCTACCCACCACGATGCACCACCACTAGGCCGGCCAGCGCTCCTTTCCCCGGCAAGGGCACCGGCATGGAGTTTGCCATCCCTATGTTCGGAGTTGTATGACCCGCAATCCTCATTTTTCGCCGTCGACCGGGGCGCGCACGGATCACGGCTTCACCGCTGTTGAGGTGCTGATCGTCGCGCTGGTGGTGAGCCTCGTGGCGGCCATGGCAATTCCGTTCACGTCCAACACGCTCGCGCTTTTCCGCGTGGGCGGCGATTCGCGCTCGCTGGTCAACGGCGTGTCGATGACCAAGATGCGCGCGGCGTCGGACTTCTCGCGCTCGCGAATTTACGTCGACATCGCGGCGCGATCGTTCCGCGTGGAGGTCTGGCAGAAGACCGCGCCGCAGCAATGGGTGCAGGAAGGCGGCACGACCTGGCTGTCGCAGAACGACAACTTCAGCTTTGGAAGCGCCGCCGCGCCGCCGCCCGACGCGGTGGCGCCGATCGCACAAGCATCGCCGTGCCTTGACGCCGCGGGCAACGTGTTAGCGAACACGGCGTGCATCGTCTTCAACTCGCGCGGAATCCCCGTCGACCCTCTGGGTTCCCCGACGGCGTCTGATCTGTACATCACCGACGGCACCACGATCTTCGGTGTCGCCGTCTCAGCGACCGGCCAGGTCCGGCTCTGGCGAGCGAGCGGGGGCCAGCAGCCAGTTTGGACACAGCAATGATCGGCACACGACGACCACTTCTCTCCGATCTCGCGGCCGGAGACGAGGGCATGACGCTCATCGAGACGCTGGCAGCGCTCGCGCTGCTGCTCGTGCTGATGGCTGGCTTGATGTCGGTCGCGGCCGTCACCCTGAAGATCACCGAGAACCAGGGCAATCTCGCCGCGCGGACGACGGAGTACGCGCAGGACAAGATGGAGCAGCTGCTCGCCCTGACTTACGGCGACACGATCGCCGACACGCGCGTGTTCCCGGCCGCGGGCGCGGGCGGGACGGGCTTGACCGCACCAGGAGGGAGCAACAACCCGGGCGCGCCCGTCGTTGGGTACGTCGACTACCTCGACCTGAGCGGCAACATCCTGGCGCCCGCCGCAGGCGCCCCGGCGAACTGGTTCTACATGCGCGTGTGGCGTATCACGAGTCCGTCCTTGAATTTGAAGCAAATAGAGGTCACTGCCACCGTCCGATGGGGATTCGGTGGGTCGATGGCGCCGGTATCGACCGTGACCGCGCTGAAGACGTGGCCCTTCTAGCCGCGAGCATCAGGACAACCCTTGACGTCCATGTCTGATCGTTCCCAAGCCGGCTTCTCGTTGATCGAGCTCCTGATCTCGATGGCCATCGTCCTGCTGATCGTCGGCGCAGTCACCGACGGTCTGCTTCAGACGACGACCACGACGCGCATGGAGTGGAACCGAACGGAGATGCACAGCAGTGTGCGCGGCGTGACCGAGCTGCTCCAGCAGGAAGTCGGTCAGGCCGGGTTCATCAGTCTGCCGGCGCCAGTGACGCTGGGCACCGCGGTGGCGGGCCCCGGTGCGGCGACGGTGAGCGTGACGTCGGCGACCGGCATGTTCGTCGGCGAGAAGCTCGTGATCGACTCGGGCTGCGCCGACGCGCTGATTCCGTGCACGAGCCTGCAGGAGACCGTGGCCCTCAGTGCCGTCAATACGGCGGGCAACCAGATCACCGCGACCTTCACGTTGCCGCACGCGATTGGCGTGCCACTACGCGCGGAGGGCGCGTTTTCGAGCGGCATCGTACCCACGAGCGTCGCGAACGGGTCGACCGGCTTCCTGTTGAAGCTCTATGGAGACATCAACAGCGACGGCAACATGGTCTACATCGAGTACACGTGCGACACGGCCGCGCACAAGCTCTACCGAAACGACATGGCATGGAATGCGGCGGCCAAGCCCGCGCTCACGACCGGCATGGTCCTGCTCGACAACATCATGCCCAATCCGGCCGCCGCGCCCTGTTTCAGCTATCAGACCTCCACGGTGTTGGGCGTGGACTTCGTCACCGACGTCGCGATCACGTTGACCGTCCAGACGCAGCAGGTCGATCCCGTGACGCACCGGCATCAGTTCGAGACCAAGACACTGCTCAACGTTTCGCCCAGGAATGTCTTCAACGTGTGGGAGTTGGCGAGCATGTCGCTGAACGATCGCGTCCAGCCCATGCCGCCGAGTGTTCTCAACCTGCTTCAGTGAGCGAGCCCATGCCGACCCAACGAGAAACAGCCGTGCGCGGTCACAACGAAGAAGGCGTCGCCCTCGTCATGACGATGCTCCTCATGCTGGTGCTCTCGGCGGTGGCCATTTCGCTGATCTTCCTGGCCAACACCGAGACGTACTCGAGCATGAACTACCGGCTCATGTCCCAGGCGCGGTACGGCGCGGAATCCGGCGTGCACAAGTCGATGAACTACCTCTTCAACGGCTATCCCACGCCGGGCGGCCCGGGCGATCCGCTGACGAACTACAACATGACCGCATCGCCGGTGACCTACCTCGGCCAACCCGTCGTGCTGTCGTCCACGGCCGCCAACTCGAACTATCCTGTGGCCGCCGTCGAGACCGCATTTGCCAATGCCGCGGCCGGATCGCTCAGTGTGGGAGGCTATAGCGTCAACTACACGACCACGGCGACGCTGATGTCGATGCAGACGTTCACGGCGTACGGCTCGGGGGTCCTCGCGGTCATCCAGACCTGGAAGTTCACGGCCGATGGGTCGATCGGGGGCGCCCGGCCCGCGCAAGTGCAGGTGGCGGCGACACTCGAGCAGGAGAAGGTGCCCATCAACACCTTCGGGGTGTTCGCGACCAACGCGACGTGCGGCGCGCTGACATTTGGCGGTGGTGAGTCGACCGACAGCTACGACTCCACCTCGGCGCTTGGCGGAAATGGTAAGCCCGTCCTGGCGGCCAACACTGGTGACGTCGGAACCAACGGCAACCTGACGATGAACGGGAACGCGGTGGTCAACGGCACGCTGGATACCCCGCGCACGGGTGCGGGCAAGTGCAACGCCGGCGCGGTCAGCGCACTGACGGCGAACGGCCAGGCTACCGTGACGCAGGGAACGATTCAGCTGCCGCAAGCGCTGAGCTACCCCATCCCGCCGGTCCCGAATCCGATGCCGCCAACGGGCAGCGTCAACGCGTCAGCCTGTGCGAATCTGACCCTGGCGGCTCCCGCAACCTGCACCGCGTCGGCCGGGGCACTCACCGTCAATCCGAACGGATCGACGGTCGTGCTGGGCAACCTGTCCCTGACCGGCGGGGCAACCCTGCACCTGCAGGCCGGCAAGTACGACATCAACAGCATCAAGCTCGTTGGCAATTCGACGTTGGTCGTCGATCAGCCGCCCGTCGGGCCCGTCGGTCCGGTGACATTGAATATCGCGGGACAAGGCACGAGCACGCCGCTCGATTTTGGCGGTGGCTCGATCCAGAACCTGTCCTATAAGCCCGAGAACTTCGAGATCCTCTACGCGGGGACGGGGACGCTGAAGGTCTCTGGCGGCGCGGCGACGGCAGCACTGGTCTTCGCGCCCAACGCGGACCTGCAGCTGGTCGGCGGCTCGGATTTCTACGGCGAGATCCTTGGCGCCACGGTGTCCGACACCGGCGGCACCCACTTCCACTACGATCGCTCCCTCAAGAAGAAAGGCTTTGCGCCGAGCAATCCGATGTTGAGCTCGTTCACCTGGAAGAAGCAGTAGGCGGCCACACCCGCGTTGGCGGCAGCGAAAGACAGCGCGGGGCGGCCAGCTCATACGGCGTGCCTTCATTCGTGGCAATCGCCGCAAGCTCGAGGAAGACATCCCGCAGGTAGAACAAGGTTCGACCAGCCGAAGAATGCTGGCAGCTATCTTGTGCGGCCGATGCGCTGAACTAGACCGATAAGCTGTGTGTTATCAATCGTTTACTGGCACTGAGATTGGGATACTCCCTCGACGGCGCCCCGATTGCATAGTCCCCTCACAACTTGCGCAATCTGGCGCGAATTGGAGGGCAGTAATCTATGAAGAAGATGCTTGTGGTGGCTGCGGTTGCCGCAGTCGCTTTCCTCGGCACAGCTTCTAAGGCGTCGGCGGCGTCGTTCGGCCCGTGTCCCAGCTCCACTGGATCTGGTACGGACGCGACTTACACCGGAAACGGCGGACTCTGCAACGTTGTCATCACGTTCAACGCGAATGGTTCGATCACGACGCAAATCTCCAACGCCGCGCCGTACGACGGGGTTGAGGACACGCTCGTCGGAGTCATCAACAACTCGGGCGCCGCGATCTCGTCGTTCGTCCTGACGGGCTCGGGCGCGACGCCTCAGTTGTTCGGGTTCGATGGGGACGGGGCCTGCGTTAGCCCCTTCTTGTACGTGACGGCCGCTGCTTGCGGTTCGCTTCATAGTCCGAATAACGCAACTGGCGCTGACTATGCCGGCCCAGGCGTGAGCTTCACTGGAATCAATGCGGGTCTGACCTCGGGCACGGTCAGTTTTGCCCCCGCCATTGCCGCAAACGGCGGCACGGCGTGGTTCAGCCTCGAAGAGCCGCCGAATCTGAATCTGACGGTGACCCCGTCAGTGCCGGAGCCGGGTTCGCTCATCCTCCTCGGAACGGGCATCCTCGCGGTCGCCCGTCGTCTGCGGAAGGCGTAGTTTTTCACCAGTTCGCACCAGAATCGGACGCGACAGGGCCAAGGCCCGGTCGCGTCCTTTTTGTGTACCCAATCCCGTCCCTCGAAGCTCGTTCAGGGCTTCTGGCTTATCGCTGTGCAATTCGGAACATCGCGTCGCACGGGCGCGTGCCAGTCTGACCGTACGCGGGCATGCTTCGAGCCGCCCGCGCACGATCATGACCCAACACAATCGCTCTCTGGTCCTCGTCTCAATCGCGCTGGTGGTCTCCCTTGGACTCGCCGCACGGGTGGCAGACCGTGTGCGGCCCGGCCAGTGGGTCGGGACGACCGTCGTCGGGGGCAAGTCCTATCCGACGTCGAGCTGTCTATCGCCCAGCGACGCGGCGGCGATAAACGGCGACGCGAAGGCCGTTCAGGGCTACTTGGAAAGCATCATTCCACCCGAGATCTGCAAGATTATGGACGTCAAGGTCGATGGCGGCCAGATCGTCTACACGGCGTCCTGCGGTCGCGGCGGGTCGAAAGTCGTGACGACTTCCTATCACGGCGACCGATCCGAGGGTACGGACAGCACTGGCGGGAAAACCGAGGCAAAACTCGTGGGGCCGTGCAAACCCTGAGCGCGCCTCATGGATGAGCCCGACCATCACGACGTGTGCTGTTTGGGATAGTCCGCCACAGGGAGTCGACGCGATCGTGATTGCAGCTTCGAAACCCAAGGACACGGTGATGCCTGGTAGATACAAACCGCTGCATCAGTACTTGCAGAGTCGATACGCGGACAGGCTCGTTCTGACGTTCGCGCAAATCGAGGACCTCCTGGGATTCACGCTGCCTGACTCGGCTCGTGCCGATGAAGAGTGGTGGGCGAACAAGGACCCGACGGACCTGCCGCCACATCATTCGCGATCCTGGACACTCGCCAGCCGGACCGCCACGCCGAACCTGCAGGCTCAGACCATCGTGTTCGAGCGATCCCGGGATGTGACACCACAGCCGTAGAACGCAGACTCGCGTCTGGTCACGAGCTCAGAGCACTTCGTACACCGTATAGATCGGGCCTTCGGCTCGACGATCGCCGATCGCGACGGCGAGCAGCCGATTCAGGAACGCATAACCGGGGTGTGCGGTCTCGAAACGCGGTGTGGTGCGAAAGTAGTACGACGCAGGGTCGACTGCCTCGCCCCGTCCGATCGCCGCGATCACTTCCGGCGGCCCGTGCCGCAGGCCGAACGACCGCATCGAGATGAGCGCGCCGTCGTCGGTCTGGAGCGTGAGACGCAAGTCCAGTTCGAGAACGCCGTCCGATCGCAGGAGGAGCCAATCCGCACTGCCGCCCGGCAAGACCGTCCCGCGGAGGCGAGGGCCTTCGAAGTTCCCGCCGTTCGAGGGAACGACTCGGCGGGCGCCGTACGGCACGGCGCCGATGTCCAGCGGCGTCGCGACCCTCACCTGCAGCGTCATGAGGAGACGCGTGTTCATTTACCGGTTGGCGTAGGCCGTGAAAATGTAGTCGCTCGCCTTCACCGCGGTGTGGCACTGGTAACAGATGGTCTTCCCGAAAGTCGCGTCGGTGCCGAAGGGCTTGAACGTCTTCGACGGCGCGTCGTACAGGAACTGCGCGAATCCCCATCCACTCGTGTCCGGAAATCGCTTCGAGTCTTTCTCGATGAGCGCCACGGATTTCAGGTTGCCCGGCACCGAGACGGAGTACGGAGACTCCAGGTTCTGTTTCTTGGCCCATTCGATCTTGGCAATCATGGCGCCGTCAGGAAACGGCTTGCCGTTGCCGGGAATGCCGGCCTTGTAGGCGTCAATCATCTTGGTATTGGCGACGATGACTTTCAGCCCGTCGTCGGTCTGGCTCGGCGCGACCGCCTGCCAGGTGTCGTAGCCTTGGAACTCGGAAAACGCCACGCCGTTCGGGGCCTTCAAGGTGAATCGATCCTGTGCCGCCATGGTCACGCTGACCAGGAACGTCAGACACGACAGAGCGGACATCATGACCGGGAAGTTATGACGTCTCATCTTCGTCACCTCATTCGTCATGCGATCGGTCGTGCCGGGGACGGGATCGTACTCGCGGACGCCCTGCCGTTCAAGCGATAGAAACTGGCCTACTTGGCGGGAGCTTTTGGCGCGGCGCGGTGCTTCCGGACGAGGGTGGGCGACGTGTTCTTCTGCTTGGGCCGTGCGTGCTCTTTGGCGATGTGGGTCGAGAGGACGTTCATGCCTATCTGCTCGCCGCAGAATCGGCACAGGGCCTTACCCGGACTGATGTAGACGTTTTGCATTCCCTTACAGCATGAGCGCCAGCGGGCGTCCCGTCAAGGCGTCTTCGCCGGCTCGACACGGACGAACAACCCCTGTTTGGCCGGGATGACCACCGCGCGCGGATCGATCTCCCTCGCCGTCTGCAGGCCATCTGCGGACGGCGCGTACACGTGCACCGCGCCGGCGAATCCCATCGCCGCGAGGTTCATGTTGAGCGCGACTGTCTCGTCGCGGTCCGACCACGAGGCGAGCGCGATGAATGCCCCGCCCGGCTTCAAGAACGTCGTCGCGAGAATCGCGGGATTGTTCGTCCGCACAGGCGTGTCCGCCCGCCAGTAGCCGAACATCGTGCTGTCGGCAATCCCGAACGCGTCAATCACCTTCCACACCGGACGCGGATCGGTCGTGCCCCAGAAACGGGTCGTCATGCCGTACAGGAGACCACGGTACGGATGGCCGCCGTCCTGGAGCATCTCGCCCATCAAACCGAACGGCAGGCCCGAGACCTCGGTCATCCAATAGTCGTCGGGCTTCGAGTAGTCGAAGTACTCGCCGAACCAAAGACGCGAGATGTACGGGAACAACTCCATGTACAGCATCGCGCTGTTGTTGAAGCCGTCGCGCGGGTTGAACTGGTTGGCTGAGTGCAGGTCGATGATGAGTTCGGGCCGACGCGCGGACATCACCGACATCATGCGGCGCATCGTCTCGCGCCCGAATGCGACGTCGTCGAGATACAGGCCGTCGATTTTCTGATGATCCGCCAGCCATGCGAGGCCCTCGACGTAGTAATTCGTCCAGCGCGACGTGCCTTTATCGAGGATCGCGGCGTCGTCGGTCGCAGAAGCGTGCCACGCCGAGTAATAGTGGTCGTCGAGGTGCTCCTGCAGCCACGAGTGACCACCGCCTTTGCCGTCGTTGAAGATCTCGTCACCGAGGCTGCGCATCGCGAAGATCTCGTAGGCGCGGTACGACAACTCGCGAATCGTGTCGTAAAGCTTCACCTTGACGCCCTTCGAGTGTGCCTCGTTGATGTACGCGGCAGCCTGCTCGGTGTTGTAGAAGGGATAGTTGATGTACGGATTGATCTCGTTCGCGTGGTGGACGTTGATGACCGTCCCGCCGAGACTCTTCGCTTCGTCGACCGGCACGTAGCGGTGGACGAACCTCGTGGACAGTTGCGACTTGGTGTCGACCGGTTTGAACGGTGTCAGCAGCAGCCGCACGTTGAAATGCAGCGTCTCGCCGGCGGCCAGGTGGCGCGGGCCTGAATAGTTGGTCGCCGTGACCGCCGTTGGCGTTGTGTCGATCCGGATACCGCCCTTGCCGCCGTTGTACCAGGACGGCGGCAGATTGAGCGGTTTGCTCTGATAGAAGTTGGTGTTGAGTGGCCGCTCGTAATTCACGTCTCGGAGCACGTACTGCAGGCCACGATTGATTCCGCCCAGCCACACGCCTTCCTGATAGTTCTCGACTTTCCACTTCCAGTCGACGCTTGCGGGACGCCGGCCGCCCGTGCGCCCGAGGCCGAGCATGTACTCGGCCGCGGCGGGAACGAACGCGATCGGCAACGAGATGTCGTCGACGTCTAGATCTTGGAGTGCGCGCACTTCGATCGCGTAGTCGAGCATGCCGTCGTACTCGAGCGCCCCAGTGACGCTCATGCGCACACGCGGCGACTGGCTCGCAGCCGTCCACACCGCCCGGCCGCGCGATTCCTCGCGCACGGTGAACGGCTGCGACTGCAATTGCTCGACCTTCCCACCGATGTCGATGGCAAGACCGATCGGCGACGCCAGCACCGGCGACGGCTGCGTGCCAATTGTCACTGACGACGTGAATAGGCTCTGAATCGTCGCCGGCAGGCCGGATGCGCCGAGTGCCAACGAGCGCCCAAGAATCGACAGCGTGTGGCCATTCGCGCCGTCGACGGCAATCGGCGTGAAAGGCCTGACGATGAAGTCGGCGTCCGTGCCGGCGGTCGAGTTGAGCCACGCCAGGCGGCTCATCAACTCCGGCTCGTCGAAGCCGTGATTGATCGCCTCGGCGGAATCGACGGTCAGCCTGACAGGCACGCGTTGCGTTGCGCCGCCGACCGCAACGACGACCTGGCCGGTCACGACGCCCGCCGCCTGATCCTTCGGCACCTGCACACCAATCCACAACGGCTGCACGTCGCCGGCCTCGACGTTGATGGTCTTCGTGAACGCCTTGCCGTGCTCGTCGATACCGCCACTGTTGAAGCAGGTCAACGTCTTCGTCCAGGTCGCGGGAAAACCCTCGAAGCTGACGCGGACGTTCTCGAGCTTCGACGCGCCGGCGACCACGCCGACCTGGAACGTGAAGTACTCGTCGCGCAGCACTCGACTCTCGAACGTGGCGCCTGCGGGGCGAGCAGCCCAGTGCTGCGGGATGTCGTGGCGCATCCGGATCGAGTAATCGCGATATTCCGGCACCAGACGCCAACCGCTCGACGCGCCGGCCATGAACGTCGCGCGCTCGCCTTTCGTCGCGACGATCTCCATCGGAAAGAAACTGTGAAAGTCGTTGATCGACTCGATGCGCGTCGTCTTTGCGCGTGGCAGGTTCGCTCCACGCTCACGGACGGCGCGCGCCCACACAGCGTCGGGCGTCGTCACGGCAGTTGGATACGTCACGGTGGGATACGAACCGCCATTCGTCTGCCAGGGCATGTAGTAGACGTCGTAGGTAGCCGAACCGGGCTCAGGGCGGAAAATGACGTCGCCAGACTCGCTGTCGACGCGCGCCGCGATCGCGTTCTCGATCACCGTCCCCGTCGCGGCGTTCACGACGACGATGGCCTTGGCGGACGGATCGGCGTCGTGCCGGCGCCACGGGATCGTGACGATTACGGCGGGATCGGCGTCAGCCGCGGCCGCCGGCGTCTCGACCACGACCACGGCCCGATGATTGCCAAGCGACGAGCCCTTCGCGCCCGCCTCCAGGTCGGGCTTCCAGTTGCCCGACGCGAAGGTCACGCCGTCGATCACGTTCGAAATGGCCGGCGCGCGGAACAGCTTGCGCGATTGCGGTTGCGCCAACACCGAGCGGCCGGCAAGGCCAGCCGTGACCGCTGCCACGACGAACGCGGTCAGGAAGAGCACGCGCGAGGGAGTGAGGGCGGACCGTGAGCTAAGCACGGTCCCAACCTACACCTTTTCAGTCGGAATCAGCTCCGCCGGCAGCCTCAACTGAAACGTCGACCCGCGGCCGAGTGTGCTCGTGACGCCCACGGTGCCGCCGTGCGCGCGAACAATCGCACGGACAAGGCTCAGCCCGAGCCCGAGCCCCCGCGCCTCTGGAGGCGCCTGCCCGCGGTAGAGGCGATCCCAGATGCGCGGCACGTCGGCATCGGCGATCCCGATCCCGGTGTCGGTGACAGAGATCTCGACATCCCCGCCATCGCGCCGCGCCGAAACGACGACCTCGCCGCCGCTCGGCGTGTATTTCAGCGCGTTATCCACCAGATTCGCGAGCACCTGACGCAGGCGCTGGCGATCGGCCCGGACAACGAGATGATCGGCCGCCTGGGCGCGGAGCGCGACGCCCCGGTCTTCCGCGGTATCCTCGTAGAGATCGAGCGTGTCGCGCACCGCATCGCCGACCGCGACCGATTCGAGCGACAACGGCATGGTTCCGGTTTCCGCTTCGGAGATGTCCATCAGCGTCGAGAGAAGCGCCGCGACCTGATCGGCCTCCTCCAGACATTCGGCAAGTGCTTCGCGTGTTGACGCCTCGTCGGCGCCGTGGCTCGAGAGCGCGGATTCGGCGCGGGCACGGAGCCGCGCCACCGGCGTCCGCAATTCGTGCGCGACGTTGTCGAGTGCCCCGCGCATCCCGTTCACGAGCGTCTCGATGCGCCCGAACACCTGATTGAATTCGTGGCCGAGGTCGTCGACGAGGTCGCCCGACGTGCGGGTCTTGACGCGCTCGCCAAACTGCCCCGTCTCGGCGATGTGCCGGACCGTGTCTCGCAACTCGCGCAGCGGCCGGAGCGCCGACAACGTGAGTGCTGCACCGCCGGCCAGTCCCGCCAGGACGACGGCCCCGACGATGACGCCCAGCAGATGCGAGACCTCGTCGAGAAACTGATCGCGCGCGAACGTGGTGCGGCCCACTTGAAGGATCGCGCCGTCGGAGAGCGGCCGCGACATCACTTCGAGCGTCGCCGGCGTCGTCGACGAGGGCACGAGTTGTCGCATGGACGGTGATCGCGGCGCCTGATCGAGTTGCGTCAGGTCGAAGTTCCGCCACGCGGGCGGCACGCTGAAAAATCGCAGGTCGGCGTTCGGCCCGACGACGCGCACGAGCACGAGGTCGGCGCTCCCGGACGTCTGCTCCGCCGACACCGACCGCGACACCGCCTGCAGCCCGCCCGACTCGTAGCGATCCGCGTATTCGGCGAGCTTGACCTCGAGCATCTCATGGTCGCGACTCTCGAGGCCCGCCACGAGCAGCCAGTACGCCAGCACGCCGACGGCGGCGACGCTCGCGAGAAAGATGCCTGCGTACCACATCGTGACGCGCAGGCCGAGCGTCTGGAGCACCGGCCGCCAGCGGGTCGCCACGATTCAGGTTCCTTGAGGATCCGCGGACAGCACGTAGCCCATGCCGCGGCGCGTGTAGAGGAGCTTGTGCGGGAACTGTCGATCGATCTTCTCGCGCAACCGGCACACGAGCACGTCGACGACGTTGGTCCGCGGGTCGAAGTGATAATCCCAGATGCGTGACTGGATCATCGTTTTCGACAGGACCTGCCCGGGATGTCGCGCCAGATACTCGAGCAGCGCGAACTCGCGCGGCCGCAAATCGATCGGCTGGCCGGCACGCGTCACCCGGCGCGTCAAGAGATCAATGCGGAGATCGCCGACGACGAGCTCCGACGGCTCGGCGGCTGCCGTCGACCGGCGCATGAGCGCGTGTACGCGCGCGAGCAATTCGGGAAACGCAAACGGCTTGGTGAGGTAGTCGTCGCCGCCGACCTGCAACCCGCGGACGCGATCGTCCACAGAACGCTTCGCGCTCAGGATGAGCACGGGAAACCGCAGGCGATGCTGTCGCAGTGCTTCGATCAGCGACAGGCCGTCGAGCTCCGGCAGCATGACGTCGACGACCGCGAGGTCGGGAACGTTCGCGCGCGCGAGCTCGAGCCCTTCGCGCCCGGTACGCGCCACGTCCACCGCGAAGCCGGCTTCGCGAAGTCCCTTGGCGACGAACTCCGCCAGGGTCGGATCATCTTCGACGACCAGAATGCGCATACAGGCACCAAAAACGCCGCGGGCCGACGAAGTCATTATGACTCCGCCGGCCCGTGTCGTTCGATCCGTGGCGGTCAGCCTCGCGGCGGAACGGCGACGTAGAGCGCGCTTTCGCCACGCTGCACGAGCACAGACGACGGCCGGTCGCGGCGGGAGGCCAGCGCCTGACTCAGCTCGTCCGCCGTGTGCACGGCCGTGCCGTTGACCTGCCGCAGGACGTCTCCAGGACGGAGCCCGATGCCGGCCGCGACACCAGACGGATCGACCGCCGTCACGACCAGTCCGGTCGTGCCGGCGGGCACGTGATACTGCCGAGCCGATTGCGGCGTGACCGGCTCGACCGTGACACCAAGCTTGCCAGTGTCCGCGCTCTGATTCGACGCGGCGTTGGCGTCTTCCGGCACCTCGCCGAGCGTCGCGGTCAGCGAGCGGGTGGCTCCGGCACGCAGCACTTCGAGAGTGACGTTCGCGCCGGGCGCCATCGCGCTGACGCGATTGCGCAAGTCGTTGCTCGTTTCAATCGCGTGGCCGTTGACCTTGAGAATCACGTCCTTCTGCTCGAGACCGGCCTTCGCCGCCGGGCCGCCAGGCGTGACGTCCGCGACGAGCGCGCCTTGCGTCGAGCCGAGACCGAGACTCTTCGCCAGATCCGAGTTCATCGTCTGCACGGTCGTGCCGAGCAGACCGCGGCGCACGTGACCGGTCGCGATGAGCTGCGTCATGACGTTGTGCGCCATGTTCGACGGAATCGCGAAGCCGATGCCGATGTTCCCGCCGGAGGTCGACATGATCTGCGCGTTGATGCCAATCAGTTCGCCCTGCGTCGTGATCAGCGCGCCGCCGGAGTTGCCCTGGTTGATCGGCGCGTCGGTCTGCAGGAAGTCCTCGTAGTTGCCGTCACCGGGATCCGTGGTGCGGCCCTTGGCGCTCACGATGCCCATCGTGACCGTCTCGCCAATGCCGAGCGGATTGCCGACCGCCAGCACCACGTCTCCGACGCGCACCGAGTCGGAGTCCGCGAGCGGCAGCGTCGGCAGATCGGTCGCGTCTATGTGGACAACAGCCAGGTCCGTCTTCGGATCGGTGCCGACGACCTTCGCGACGTACTCCTGCTGATTGGCGAGGGTCACGCGCACGTTCTTCGCGCCGTCGACGACGTGGTTGTTCGTCAGGATGTTGCCATCCGGACTGACGATAACGCCCGATCCCAGACCGTGCTCGACCTGCGACGGCGCGCGGCGCCGATTCGGCTGCGCGTTGTTGCCGTTGCCCTGACCGAAGAAGCGCTGAAGGAAGTCATCGTCGGGCGACATCGTCGCCGGCGATGGTTGCATGGTTTTTTCGACGGTGATCGTCACCACGGCTGGTGCGGCCCGCTGCACCGCGTCCGCGTACGAGATCGGCGCGGCGCCTGCGGCGACGATTGGCCGCGCGGCGGCTGTAACTACGGCTTTCGCCGCCTGACTGTCCGACGCCAGCAGATGCGGGACGGCGCCCGACATCAGCATGGCCCCGGTGGCGACGCCAAGGAGCCCAATCGCTCCCTTCGCCACCCACGAACGAAGATCTGTCTGCCATCTCATATGTCACCCCTCCGGAACTCGTCCGGTTGTGTTCTGTAAGGTTGGACGTCGGGGCGGGTTGCGGCTTTCTTGCCGCAACATGACAGATGTGAAAGGTTCGGAGTCTCCGGACCGGTGGGCTATTCCTTCAGCAATTCGGCAATGGAATTGAGGTTCGGCACCCGTTCGCACACGGCCTTGAGCGCCGCGGTGATCGGCACGGCCAGCAGCAGCCCCCAGATTCCCCAAATCCAGCCCCAGAACAGCAGGCTGACGAACACGGCGACAGCGTTCATCTGGCCGACGCGCGCCATCAATGCGGGCGTCAACGCGTACCCCTCGAGCATGCCGATCAGCGCCCCGAGGCCGCCGACGAGCGACGCCATGCCGATCGATCCAAACTGGACGAATGCCGCGACGGCCGACGTCGAAACCGCGACGATCGGCCCGGCGACGGGCACGGCATAGAGCAAGGCGGTCAGAATCGCCCAGACGCCGGCGTTCTCGAGACCGACGAGGCGAAACGTCACCCAGATGACCGCGCCGACAATCGCGCTGATCGCGATCCGCGTGACGAGGAACCGTTCGATCTGCCGATCGATCTCGGTGAGAATCTGAACCGTCACGCGTTTGTCCGAAAACGTCGGGACGATACGGATGAGCTTGCGCCGATAGAGATCACCGGTCGCGAGCAACAAATAGGTCAGGCAGACGACGGCAAACATCTGCGCGGCGAACTCCAGCGCGCTTCGCGATCCACTCCACAACCACGTGGACCACCGAAAGGTCGGCTCTTCGACACGAACGGCCGTGACGCCGTCGTTCGGGCGCTTGGTCGCGGGGGTGGTCGCGGTCTCGAGTTCGCGCGCCGCTTCCTGCATCTTCGCGACGGTCCCAGGCGTGCCCGCCGTGCCACGCGAGGCGCCTTGAATCCCTTGCGACACCGTGTGCAGAGCCGTCGGGATGCGATCGACGAACGCCACCGCCTCGCCTCGCAGCGCGTACATCGTGCCGCCAACCCCGCCGAGGATCGCGGTCATCACGAGCGGCACCGCAATGATCCGCGGGATGTGCCAACCCTCGAGGAACGCGACGAAGGGCTCGAGCGCGTAGGCCGCCAGGACGCTGAGGACAATCGGAATGAGCAGCACCTGGCCCAGCCAGAGCGCCGCGATGACGAGAAGGAACGGGACGACCCACAGCCAAGCGAGCGCGCGTTCGACGGCATCCGAAGTCACCTCGACCGGCTCGGCGGGCGGCGCCTCCTCGACGACGGAGACGTGCACCTCGGCTGAACTTGGGTCGCCCGCGCGAGTCAGCTCGGCCGTGTCGTCGGTCAGCAGTCGTACTTGTCCCGCCGCGTGTTGTTCCACGGCGCTCGTTATATCAACAATCGTGCCATCAGTGACTCGGGATCGGTCTTGGAAATCAGGCCTTGGAACGACGCCTGGCTTCCCAATGGACAAGAGGCTTTGCCGTCTCTCGGTACGGAGTTACACAGCCGAGGGCATGTGCTCTCCGGCGAGGCGCAGTTCGTCAGCTGTTGCGCAAGGCAACGATTGGATCGACGCGCGTCGCACGGCGAGCGGGGATCGCGGCGGCGGCAAGGGCGGCGAGGATGAGCACGCCGGCGGCAATCGTCATCAGGCGCGGATCGTCCGGCGTGACCTCGAACAGCCAGCCTCGAACGATCCTCGTGAGTACAAGAGCGATTGCGATGCCGCTGGCGGCGCCGACGATGGCGAGCTTTGCGCTCTGACCGAGCACAAGCGCCATCACCCGCCCGGCATCCGCACCGAGGGCGACGCGAATGCCGATCTCGTGCGTGCGCGCGGAGACGACGAACGACATCACACCGTAAACGCCAACCGCGGCGAGCACGAGCGCCGCACCCGCAAATACCGTCAACATCGTCGCGTGAAATCGCGGGCGATTCATCGCCTCGTCCATCCGATCGTCGAGTGTCATCACGTCATGGATTGGCAGTCCGCGATCGACGGCCGCGACCGCTTCGCGCATGCTCTTCACCAGCGCGCCTGCCTCCACGCGGTCGCTCTTCACGAGGACCATCGTGTCGGGATACGCGAACTGCAGGTATGAGGTGTAGAAATCCGCGCCCGGCGGATCATCGACCGCGCCGTACTTGACGTCGCCCACGACGCCCACGACTTCGACCGGATTAGCGGGATCGGTAAAGCCGGTCGCCGAGCCGAACCAGACATGCTTGCCCACGGGATCCTCACCCGGCCAGAATTGCGCGGCGGCACGCTCGTTGATGACCGTGACAGGCGGGCGGCCCTGACGATCGGTGACGGCGAGCCCACGACCGCGTTTGACGGACACGCCCAGCACGGGGAAGTAGTCAGCGGAAATATAGTGACGCTCGACGACGGGAGGCCGCGCTGGAGGCGGCTGGCCCGGGAAGAACAACGTCGTCCTCGCGCAGCTCATGTTGAGCGGCGTGCAACGGTTCACGGCGGCGAGCGTGACGCCCGGCGTTTGCTGGATTTGCGTGAGCAGCCGCTCGATGATCGCCGGACCTTGTTCGGGCGTGTACCGCGACACCGGCGGCACCACACGGAACGTCAAGACGCCCTGGGGCACCACGCCGTCCCGCAGCCGCTGCATGTTCACGAAGCTTGCGACGAACAAGCTGGCCGCGGCCATGAGAATGACGGCGACCGCGATCTCGACCACGACGATCGAGCTCAGCACGCGTGATCGCCCGGCGGCAGTCGTCCGATCGTCCTCGCGGAGCGCCGGCACGAGACGCCCGCGAACCGCCTCGATCGCCGGCGCTGCGCCAAACAACACGCTGGTCACGACCGTCGCGCCGATCGCGAACGCGAGCACGACGACGTCAAATCCCGGCGCCGCGAATCCCGATACTTGCGCATAGCCGGTCTGAGTCGAAGGCAACGTGCTCGGCGCGGCGAGCGCGACGAGCCGCAAGCCCCAGACGGCCAGCAGAGTGCCGACAGCGCCACCGGCCGCCGCCAGTACGAGGCTCTCGGTGAGCAGTTGGCGGCCGACGCGCCACGTGTCCGCGCCAAGCGCGCGCCGGACGGCAATCTCGCGCCGCCGTTGGCGCAGTCGGGCCATCAGGAGGCTCGCGACATTCGCGCACGCGATGAGCAGCACGCACACGATGGCGACGAGCAGCAACAGCGCGGACCGCCGCTCGGCGGGATCGATGCGCGCGTCGCCGATGACGACCGCCGTCGCGCTCCACGTCGCCGGCGTGTCCCCGGCACTGGAGTCAACCGTTGCCGCCGCCGATCCGATCACGGCGAGCTCGGCGTTGGCCGCCGCGAGTGACACGCCAGATTTCAGTCGCGCAATGGCGGGCAGAAAATGTTGCGGCGTCGTCAGGTACTCCGCATACGTCAGGCGGGGTGCCATGGCCGTGGGAATCCACACCTCCGCGCGCCCGCTCGCGCCGGCGAAGCCTTCGGGCATGACGCCGATGATCGTCAGCGGCACGCCGTTGATGGCCAGGCTGCGACCGAGCACGCCGGAATCCCCCGACAGACGCGTCCGCCAAAGTCGATCGCTGACGAGGACGACGGGGTGCGCGCCTGGCTCCGCGTCCTCCTCTGCGCTGAACACGCGGCCGATCGCCGCGCCGACGCGCAGCGTCTCGAAATAGCGCGCGGAGACGACCTCTCCGTCGATCTGCTCGGGCTCGGGCAATTCGGCCGCCAGGCTCGTCCGCGAAAACGAGGCTGTCGATTCGAACGACGTGGCGCTCGACGTGAGCGCGGCCAGTTCGGCGTGCGAAAACCGGACCCGATCGTCGTGCGCCTGGGCGGTCGTCCGGGTGAGATAGAGCACGACCACGCGGTCGGGGTCGTCGAAAGGCACTGGCCGCAGTAGCGCCGCGTAGACAACGCTGAACATCGTCGTCGTCGCGCCGATCCCGAGCGCGAGCATGAGCACGGCCAGCATGGCGGGCCCACGCATATTCGAGAGCGACCGCGCCGCGTACCGCACGTCCTGCCAGATCCCGGACATGGTTTCTCTAACCATAGACGATGGCGAACCGCCGGTGTTAACCGACGGTCCGTGAAACGTTGATATCCTGCGGACGACGATGCCCGCCCGCGAGTGGCCCCAATCGGTCTGGGCCGCCATCCTCCTCGTGATCTTTGGCACGCTGTACATCACGGCTGCGCCATCGCTCGCCTATCAACATTGGGATTCGCTCGAATACGCGCAAGCCTGCGAGACGCGCGGGCCGCTCGCCACGTGGGGCAACCATCCGCTCGGACAGCTGATCCAGTGCAGCGCATTTGCCGTCGCGACAATGGCCGGCGCCACGGGCCGAGCGCTGCCCTATCTGAAAGTCGCGAGCGCGGTGACGTCGGCCGGCGCCGTGGCCGCGTTCTTCGTCCTGCTCAGTGGCGCAATTGGCCTGGCGACACTGCGCGCGGTCGGGTGGGCTGTCGTCATGGGCGCGGCGTACGGCTTGTGGCACTACGCGGGAACCGCCGACATCTACGGCATCTCGCTCTTCGTGCTCATCGTGGCGTGGGACCGCGTGCTGCGCGGCGCAAACGGTCGGCCCGCAGGACGTGACTCGATTGCCGTGTCAGCCATCACACTGGCTGCGCTCGTTCATCAGTACAACGTGATGATGCTCGGTGCGGGCATGGCGGGCCTCGCGCTGTTCGGCAGGTCCGTCGATCGTCGCCGCTTGTTTCGTCTGGCCGCGGGCTCGGCCGTGCTCGCGACGGTCGGCTACGTGATCCTCGGCATGTTCAGTCTGCCGACACGGTCTCCCCTCCGTGTCATCAAGTGGATCGTCGGCTATGGCGGCGATCCGACGTATGGCCACTCCTTCGGCCTTCGGGGACTCGGGCCTGCGCTCCATTCCATCTCCGAGACGTTTCTCCGCGATCCGTACGATCCGTCATGGCGCCTCGTCTGGGGCGCGGCCGTGCTCGTCGGCATTCTCGTCTTTGTTCTTGGCCTCGCACGGCTCGGGCGCCTGCGGCCGCGAGACCGTCCACTCGTTGCCGCGACAGGCCTGCAACTGCTCGTCGGCTGGTCGCTCATCGTCTGGTGGTGGCCGCTGATGTACGGCAAGTGGTGGATCCTCACGCTGCCATTGTTGATTCTCTGGTGGGATCGCGCGCTCGCCGGAGCGATCGACGACGCCACCGTCCACCGGCCAATCCGGGCCGTGTGGCTGCGCCGCGTCGCCACCGGCGGGCCGATCGCCGCCGGTGTCTTCGCGCTCGTCTTCAACTACCAGGCCGCGCTTCGTACCGAGCGCGTGCCGGATCTTCAGTTCGAGCAGAGCCTCGCGCTGTGGGTGGCGCGATCGGCACCCGAAGACGTGCTCATCGAGAACGGCCGGCTCACCGCGCATTTGATTTTCTGGAGCGCTCGGCCGAACGCCATGAACGTGTATCGCGTGCTCCAGGTCGGCTACCGGGCGGGCGATCCGCTGGGCGCGGTCGAGCGGGTGATCGACACAGGCCTCCGGGACGGTCACAAGGTGCTCTTCGCCGAGGGCCTCGATCCGTATTTCTTCACCAATGACCTGCTGGGGCTCGTCGGCGTCACGCGCGCTGGCCTCGAGGACTGCTTCAAGCGCTACCGGCACGATGGCCCGATGTTCGACTACCAGGAGTGGCCGGCCTCGCCGCCGACCGGCGTGTACCGTCTCGAGCGACAGGGCCCGCGACCCTGAGGCGCCTCGAATGCGGCGATCCTCGTTATATGATCGGCGCGCTCGATGGTCTCGACCGACCCGCAAGCGTCCAGCGCCTTCAGGCTGACGGTCATCGTTCCCGTCCACAACGAACGGCACGTCGTCGAAGCCAGCCTTCGACGGCTGCTGGCCGTACGCGATCCGCTCATCTCGGGGATCGAGGTCGTGGCGGTTGACGATCGCAGCGACGACGGCAGCGGCGACGTGCTGAAGCGACTGTCCGCGGCCGATCCGCGGGTCGTGGTGCTGTCGCACGACCGCACGCTCGGAAAGGGCGCGGCCGTACGCACCGGACTCGCGCGCGCGACGGGAGACATCGTGCTCGTCCACGACGCCGACCTCGAGTACGACCCGGCGGACATCCCGGCGCTGCTCCTGCCGTTCGCCCGCGAGGGCGCGGACGCCGTCTTCGGATCGCGCTATCTCTCGGGTTCGTACCGGCGCGCGCTGCGCTACCGACATACGCTCACCAACAAGTTCCTGACGAGCGTCAACAACTGGTTGACTGACATCGCCCTCACGGACGTCGAGACCTGCTACAAGGCCGTCAACGCGGAGCTGCTCAAATCCATTCCGCTTCGCAGTGACGACCGCCGGTTCGAAGTCGAGCTCGCGATGAAGCTCGCGAAGCGACGCGCGCGGCTCTTCGAGGTGCCGATTCGCTACATGCCGCGCAGTGCGGCCGAAGGCCAGAAGATGCGCGCGATCGACGGCGTGCTCGCGCTCGGCGCGCTGGCCAAGTACTGGTTCGTCGATGACATGTACCATGACGACGAGTACGGCTCGCGGATTCTGGTCGAGCTCGAACGGACGCGGCACTTCAACACATGGATGGCCGACGTGCTGCGCCCGTACCTTGGTGACCGCGTCCTCGAAATCGGCGCGGGCATCGGCAACCTCACGGCGCAGTTCATTCCGCGTGAGTTCTACGTCGCGTCGGACATCAACCCGCACTATTTGCGGTACCTTCGCGCGTACTCCGGCGGCAAGCCGTACCTGCAGGTGCGGAAGATCGATGTCGAACAGACGGAAGACTTCGCCGGGCTCGAGGGCCAGGTCGACACCGTCATCGCCCTCAACGTGATCGAGCATGTGCCGCATCCTGATGTCGCGATGCGTAATCTTTTCCAGGCGCTCGCGCCGGGCGGGCGCGCGGTGATCCTCGTGCCGCAGCATCCGGGGCTGTACGGCACACTCGACACCGGGCTCGGCCATTTCCTGCGG
The DNA here is from genome assembly GCA_963704575.1 of uncultured Acidobacteriota bacterium. GTDB lineage: Bacteria > Acidobacteriota > Vicinamibacteria > Vicinamibacterales > SCN-69-37 > DATEGZ01. Next base: position 1,621,089 of record OY969918.1, read on the forward strand.
TACACGCCCGAAGGCCTGCGGACGCTGATGTCTTCGGCGGGCTTCGACGTCGTCAAGATGTTCGATTTCAACCGCGTCTCGGCGCCGGCATGGTGGTTGAATGGACGCGTGCTCAAGCGCCAGACCTTCTCGCGGATCCAGTTGAAGATGTTCGACGCCGCGCTGCCGGTCTTTCGGCGAGTCGATCGGCTATTTCCCTGGACCGGCATCAGCGTCATCGGCATCGGCGTGAAGCCGGGCGGCCCCGCGTCGTGACTCTCGGCCGTCGGAGTCTCGCGTTCTGGATCGGCGCAGTGCTCGTCGTCGCGCTCTTCGCGGCGCCACTGGTCGTCGGGCTCAACGAGCCCGAGATGCGCAACGACGAGGCGATTTACTCATATGCCGTCGAGCGCATTCTCGACACCGGCGAATGGCTGACGCCGCGATCGATCCCGACCGACGAGGCCTTTCTCGAGAAGCCCCCGCTCAAGTTCTGGATCGTCGCCGCAGGTATCAAGTCCGGGCTGCTGCCCAACAGCGACGCCGGCCTGCGCTGGTTCGACGGGCTGTTTGGCGGGATCGCGCTGTTCTACGTCTTCCTGCTGGGCTGCCGGCTCTCAGGACCGACGTGCGGCGTCATCGCCGTGCTCACGCTCTTCACGATCGATCCGCTGCTCTTCGAGCACGGCCTCCGCAGCAACAACATGGAGGCGTCGGTGTTTCTCTGCTACTGCGGCGGCATCTACCATTTCGTGCGGTGGGTCGAGGACGAGCCCGGCCCGCGTCGACGCTGGCAACCGGTGTGGGTCGCGCTGTACTTCGTCCTCGGTTTCATGACGAAGTTCGTCGCGGCGGTTTTTCTTCCGATGGTCGGCGTCGCGGCGCTCGCCTGGCGGCCCGGCGGCGTCGCGATCGTTCGCGAACGGTGGCGCGACTGGGTGCTGCCCGCCGCCCTCGTCGTTCTCACCGTCACGCCGTGGTTCATCTACGAATCACGTGTGAACGGTGAGTTTTTCTGGAACACGATCTTCGGCGTCCACGTCTTCAAGCGCTTCACGAGCTGGCTCGATCCGTCGCACCTGCATCCGTGGCACTACTACTTTTCACAGACGTGGGACGAGGTCGGCTTTTCGCGCGGTCAGTTGATTGTCGGAGCCGGACTGATTCGGCTGGCTGTCGCGGCGTTCCGCGGCGAGTCGTGGCTCGCGCGCGTGGTGTTCCTGTGGGGCGTCCTGCCGACGGCGCTGATTTCGATCGGCACGTCGAAGCTGCTCCACTACGCATATCCGTTCTGGCCGCCGATCGGCCTTGGTGCCGGCCTCGTCTTCGCGTGGCTGCTGGACGAGGTCGAACGGCGATCGCCGGCGATCACGGCGCGGCTGTCGCTGCTGCTCCCCAAGCGAGCCGCCACGTGGTCGTCGGGCGGCACGCGGGTGCGTGCGGTGCTCCTCGCCCTCGCGGGTCTGATGCTCGCGATCGCGTTCTGGACGGTCCTCGTCGACCCGGTCCATCTCGAGATCGGCGGCGTCACGCTTTACCGGAACAGCTCATTCCTCCGGCCCGCGTTCATCGCCGTGGTGCTGCTGTGGATTGCCGGACAGTCGCGCACGGTGCTGCGGCTCGTCGCCGCATTCGTCCTCGCGCTGGCGCTCCCGCTGCAGACATACATGGACAAGGTGCATCGCATCGGTCGCGTGGATCATCCGATCCGCGAGGCGCGCGACTGCATCAACCGCGTCGAGGCCGCGGGCGCCTTCGCCGGACGCGGCGTGATGAACGCCTCGGTCGACGAGCTGCATCACTCGTTCTATTTCTACCTGTGGCGGACCGGCCCGTGGGTCAACGCCCCGCAGTTCTCGAAGGACGACACGCTCGCCCGTCTGACCACGCCGGGACAGCAGGCGCCGGTCCTGGTCTCAAAGCCGGACTACGAGGCGCTCGCGGCAACGCTGACGCCGCTGCCTCCCTCGCCGGCGGCCGGAACCGCAACGCCCGACACGGTCGCCCTGGATGATCCACAAGCCGATCTCCGTGCGACGCTGACGAAGAACGCCGTGACATTCGACGACAACGTGGCAATGCTCCTGCCGGGCCCGTTCGGCGTGTGCGCGGCGCCGATGTTCGCAGCCGACGGCAAGCCCATCTGGCGGCGTCCGTCGCCGACGGACAAATGAGCGGGCCGATCAAACTCTCGGTCGTCATCCCCGCGATGAACGAGGCCGAGCGAATCGGCGAGAGTCTACGCGCGCTTCAGACCGAGATGCCGACCTCCGCCGCGCCGTGGGAGATCCGCGTGGTCGATGACGGCTCCACGGACGACACGGCGAAGATTGTCGCGGAGGCTTCGGCGCGCGACCCGCGGATTGTGCTTCAGCGCGAGCCCCATCGGGGCAAGGGCGGGGCGCTCCGAGCCGGGCTCCTCGCGGCGCGCGGCGATCTCCGGTTCATGTGCGACGCCGACCTGTCGATGCCCGTGTCCGAACTGCCCCGGTTCATCGACCTGGTCCCGTCGCAGTGCGACCTCGCGATCGGATCGCGCGAGGGTGCCGGGGCCAGACGCGTCGGCGAACCCGAACATCGCCACGCCATGGGACGCGTGTTCAACGTGATTGTCCGGCTCAGTGGCCTCTCCGGTATCCAGGACACGCAGTGCGGGTTCAAGATGTTCAGCGCGCGCGCGGCCCAGACGATCGTCCCGCGGCTCACGCTCGACGGCTGGGCGATCGACATCGAGATGCTCGTCATCGCCGACAAGCACGGCCTGCGGGTGCGGGAGGTGCCGATCGAGTGGCACTACCGGGAGCGATCCCGCGTCTCGCCGGTCCGCGACTCCCTGCGAATGACGCGCGACGTGCTCTCGATCCGCTTCAACGCGATGCGCGGACGCTACGACACTGGCGCTGGCGCAGCACTGCGGCAATGAGGCAACGCTAATTGCCGCATCGCCCCACTGCCACACTCCCACATTGCCCCATGGCCCAATTGCCCCATTTCGTGAATGCGCCACTGCCTCATTGCCTCATTGCCACTAATGCCGTTATCCTCCCCCATCGATGGCAGGAGATCTGAAGCAGAACTTTGTCGGGCGGCACCTCGTCAACGTCAAGCTCACCGGATCGGGTTCTGAGAAAGACACACGCCACCACGAAATTGCCATCGAGCATACTGGGGCCACGTATCTGCCTGGCGACGCCCTCGGCGTACTGCCGCAGAATCATCCGGCGCTGATCGAACGGGTGCTACGCGCCGTCGGCGCGACTGGCGACGAACCCGTGGCCGGCGCGGGGGGCGCCACCGTGCCGCTCCATCGCGCCCTGTCCGACACCTACAACCTGACGACGCCGAGCCGAAGACTGCTGGAGTTGTTCGCGTCACGCGGCGCCACTGAACTCGCACCGCTGCTCGAGAAGGGCAACGCGGAAGCGCTCAAGCACTATCTGAACGGCTGGAACGAAACGCACGACGTCCTCGAAGTGCTCGAAGATCACGCGAGCATCCGGATCACGCCCGCCGAGCTCGTCGAGGGCCTGCGCAAGTCGCTCCCCCGCCTGTATTCGATTGCGTCCAGCCTGACTGCACACCCGGGCCAGGTGCACCTGCTCGTCGTCTCTGTGCGGTACAGCGTGCGTGATCGCGGCCGCGAAGGCGTATGTTCGACCTGGCTCGCGGACCGGTGGGAAGCCGGTGCGGCGTACGACATGTACCTGCAAAACCAACAGAAGCATTTCGCGATGCCGGCCAGTCCAGACACGCCGATGATCATGATCGGGCCGGGGACGGGCCTCGCGCCCTTTCGTGCATTCGTCGAAGAGCGCGTGGCCACCGGCGCGCGCGGCCGGAACTGGCTGTTTTTCGGCGAGCAGCGCCGCGCCAGCGACTTTTTCTACGAAGAGCAGTTCGGCAGCTACGCGCGCAACGGCCAGCTCCGCCTGGACGTCGCCTTCTCACGGGACCAGGCGCAGAAGGTATACGTCCAGCACCGGATGCGCGAGCAGGCGCGTGACCTGTGGGCCTGGCTCGAGGACGGCGCGGAGTTCTTCGTCTGCGGCGACAAGGAGCGCATGGCCGCCGACGTCGAACGAGAGCTTCATGCGATCGTCGAAACGGAAGGCGGCCGCACGCCCGATCAAGCCAGGGAGTACATCGAGTCCCTGCGACAGACAAAACGCTACAAGCGCGACGTCTATTGAACCTCAGGCCGCTTCCCACCGCCGCGCGAGTAGCCGTGCGCCAATCAGAAACACGGCCGTCAGCGCGAGAAGCACGGCGACCTGGGGCCACAGTTCGATGATCCGCGCGCCCCGCCAGAACACTTTCAGGTAGCCGTCGAGCGCCCACGCGTTGAACGTCACGAGGCCGATCTTCTGCATCGTGTCGCTCATCAGAAACCGCGGGAACATGCTGCCGCCGACCGCCGACATCGCCAGGACGATGATTGTCGAGAGCCCCGACAGCTGCTGACGCGACCGGCTCAGCGTCGCGAGGAACAGGCCAAAGCCCGATGCGGCACCGGCGGTAACGGTCGTCATCACGAAGAAGCCCGCGAGGTGACCGCCAAGCGGCAGGTGGAAGACCAACGCGCCCCACGCGAACATCACGGCCATCTGGACGATGCCCGTGAGCGCGAGGAAGAGCCACTTGCCGAAGAGCACGCCCGTCATGCCGAGCCGCGATCCAATCAGGCGCTCGAGCGTCCCTGATTCTTCTTCCTCGAGCAGCGCGCCGCCTGCGCCCGAGCAGGAGAACAGCAGGAACATCACGCCGATGCCGGCGGCGTAGAAGGAGATCGTGGAGGTGTCCAGCCGGTCGCGCTGCATGACATTGACGACCTCCGTCGGCAGGCCGGCGAATCCCTGACTCGCGCTGCGCCACGCGGCGCTGTCAGGCGCGGAAAGTTGCCTCCGCCACTCATCCACCGAACGCTGCTGCGACGGCGTCAGCGGACCGGCGTACTTCTCGAATGTCCTGATCCCGTCATTTGCGAGGAGTTCGGGTGCCGCCGTGAACGCGACTTTCTGCAAGAGGCCCTGGACCATCTGCGGGGCCACGGGATCGGAGACGTCGGCCAACAGCTGCACCTTCGGCGTCGTCGCGTCCGCGCCACCGAAGAAGGGCCGGCCCTCCCCAAGTCCCTTCGGCAGGACGATCGCCACCGGCACCGAGCCCTTCTTGACGAGGGCCTCAGCGGCGGACCGATCGAGCGCCGGTCCCGTACCGTCGTCCCGGACAGTCGCCTGAACGATCAGCCCGCCTTCGGCTTCGAGGGCCTTGACGAGCTGCGTCGAATACGCGGACCGATCCTCGTCCACCACGGCGACGTAGACCTTCTTCGTGGGGTTGCGCTGCTGTCCGAACACCAGCGCGAAGATCGAGAAGAACATGATCGGCAGGGCGAACGTCAACGCCTGAACGACGCGGTCACGCTTGAGATTGATCCACCCGATGCGAAGAAGCGTGCCGATCATTCGCGTAGCTCCCGGCCCGTGAGGGCGATGAAGACGTCCTGCAGATTGCCGCCGGCGACCGCAACGTCGGCGACCTCCACACCTGATTCGGCGGTGCGCGAGAGCAGCGCCGCCAGCTCCTGACCCACATCATGCGCAGGCGCCGTGATCGTTCGCCGCTCAGCATCGAGCGTCGCGCCCGCGGGCACGGTGCCGCTGGCTGGGAAGGGGGACGCGAGCTGCAGCCGGATCGTGCGCGCCGCGCCCAGCGTCGCGCTGATCAAGGCCGTCGACGTCCCGTCGGCGACTGTCTTGCCGTGATCGATAATCACGATCCGCTCGCACCGCCGCTCCGCCTCTTCGATGTGGTGCGTGGTCAGCACGATCGAAATGCCGCCCCCCTGCAGTTCCCCGAGCATCTCGTAGATACGCTCGCGGCTTTGCGGATCCACGCCGACTGTCGGCTCGTCGAGGAGCACGACCTGCGGGCTGTGCATCAAACCGCACGCGATGTTGAGGCGGCGGCGCATGCCACCGGAGAAATTCTTCACGGGCTCGCGCGATCGCTCCTGCAGGTCCGACCAGGTCAGGGCCCACGCGACCCGGGCGGAGAGCGCAGAGGAGGCGACGCCGTACAGCCGCCCGAACACTTCGAGATTTTCGCGGGCGGTGAGCTTCGGGTACACCGCCAGCTCCTGCGGCACGACGCCGATCTCCGGGCGCGCGTCACCTGGCGCGAGCGGACGGCCGAAGAGCGAAACCGTCCCGGCGTCGAGGCGCAGCCGGCCTGATATCGCGCGGATGATCGTCGTTTTTCCCGCGCCGTTCGGTCCGAGAAGCCCGACCAGTTCGCCGCGGCGTACGGCGAACGATGTGCCTGCGAGCGCCTGGACGTCTCCGAATCGTTTTTTGGCGCCAGTCACGACGAGCGCCGGCGGCGGTGCAGCGTGATTCATGATCCCCCGCCTACAACTAACGCGAAGCCGCGCACGTCGTTCGCACGCATCGGTGAACGGCAGCCGGCAGCCGGTGAGCGGATGCCGGGTCTCGCTAATCGTCGCGGCCGGTTCCGGGCGGCGCCGGGGACGCGGCAAGCACGCGAAGCTCGGCGACCGCCCACCCGGCGGGATTGGACGCGGTCTGCCGGAGGCGGACGAACCGCCCCGACTTCGGCGCGAACTCGACGCGAACGGGAATCTCGCGCGGCCGATCCAGCGCGCCGAAAAGCGCCGGCGCGATCGCAGAGCCTTGCCACGCCGTCCGCCATTCCTGCCCGTCGAGAGAAAGCTCCACGCTTAGCGCCCGGGGAAACGCGGTGGCGTCCTCGCCGACCGCCAACTCGATGCCGGCGACGTCTCGCGCCATCCCGAGATCCGCGGCGATCCACTGGCCGGGCTCCTGCCGGTCCACGCGCCACCACGTGTCGATGACGCCGTCGATGGCGAGCCGCGCCCTTTCCTCATGAACGCTTGCGCTCGCGGACGCCACGGGCCACGTCGCGCGCACGGCCCTCGAACGCGTCGTCGCCGGCAGCTGATAGGCCACGCGAACACCATCGTCGGCAACGCGCTCGGCATCCGGGGAGGCCATGACCATCCGCAGCAGGCTACCGTCAGGATCGTGAGCACGGTCGACGATCACGTCAATCGCGCCGATCGACGTGATCGCCGCCAGCATCTCGGGATCGCGCGCGTCAAGTCCTCGCTCGAGGACGATGTAGGCCGGCGGTTCGTAGCCGCTGACGCCGTTGACCACGGGTCGCCGGTGGACGAGCGATCGGAACGTCGCGGCGGCGTCGAAGTCCGGACCGAGCGGCAGTTCCAGAATCGCGTTCGTTCGACTCGCGGGCTCGACCACGGCCCACGTCTCCGGCACCGGGGCCATCGGCATCACGGGCATCCAACCCTCGGCCACGAGCGCAGCAACGACCACCGCGGCGGCAAGGCTGGATCGCGCCCCCCACGAGAGGCGCGCGAATGCGAGGCCGGACGCGACGGCGAGCGACAGCGTCCCCGTCAGCCACAGCCTCGCAGGCACCCGCAGTTCGGCGACGCCAGGAATGCGCATCAGCCAGCGGTACGGTGCGGGCTGGAGCAGGACCTCGGCGCCCATGCGCAGTTCGGGCCCGCACGCCAAGAGCGCGAGCGCGGCGGTGGCGAGAACGTAGAAAGCAAGCGCCGGTCGGCCGGAGAAGATCCGTCGAGCGCGGGCCGCCAGTGCCAGAGCGCCAAGCGCAAATGCGAGCGCGAGCGCGACAGCCCGGCCGACTCCGCCGATGCTGATCCGCACACCCGCGACGTCGAGGCGCCACGGGCCAATCACGAGCGTGACGATTGCGGCCAGCGCGCATGCGGCCGCAAGGGCGGCACACACACGCTGCGCGACTGTGGCTGCCCTTTCGTGGCTGGGCACGAGCAGCGGACGCGTCCGCACGTACGCCCACCCCGCCAGTGCGACAAGTGCGAGGCCCGTAAGACCGGGAAACAGGTCGCTCTCGGTGCCCCGGTCGTCGAGCACGTGTGGCCAGAGCCACGTCAGGTTCGACACCTGCAGCCAGGACTGCGGCTGCGCGCTGAGCGCGACGATCTCGAACAGACCGCGCCCGAGTCCGTACTGCTCGTGGATCGTGCGGTATCGCAGCAGAATCGGAACCAGCGGCACGGTCGCGACGATCCAGGTCGCGACGATCTCCACGCCGGCGCGCCAGCGCACGCGCGCCGAACAGAAATAGAGGATCCACAGCGCGACCAGCACGCCGCCGAAAAACAACAGGTAGCCGTTGGCGAGCGCCTGCATCAGCCACGTGACGCCGAACAACACGAGCCAACGCCGCCGGCCTTGCTCGAGGAACCGGTGCAGCGCCAGCAGCGCCACGGGCAACCAGTAGGCCGACATCACCTGGATGTGCGAGAGCTGCGCAGCGCGGTACGGTCCGAAGGCAAACGCCACACCCGCGATAATCGCCGCGTCCGTCCGGCGCGCGATCGCGCGCACGAGCGCGTACACCGCGAGCGCCGACAGTGGCCACGTCAGAAAAAGTCCGATGTTGTAGGCGGCGACCGGATCGTGGGTCAGCCAGAACACCGGGCTGGCGACGAGACTCACGCCCACCATGTTCTCCGTCAGCGCGGACATCCCGGCGTGCGGCGCGAAGTACGGCGGCGACCACCACGCCGCCGAAAATGGCACCGTCGTCGCGTTCCACCAGAGCACGGTAGCCGACAGGATCGGATCGCCCGGATCGCTCGCGATCCTGATGTGCAGATCGCGCAGCAGCGGCCATGTTGCGACGGCTGCAAGGAAGAAGAACCCCGCGGCGATCACTACGGTCGTGCGCCAGGGCGCCGACGACTGGGCCGGCGGCTGCATTTAGTGCTCGCGCGTTTTTCGCTGATGGCGGACGGACCGTGCGATCGTCCGGGACTCGCGCTTCGCGTCGATGATGGCGCGCTCGTCGCGCCGCTTGAGGTCGGCCGCGCGCTCGTGCGAGAGCTTCACGTAACTGGCATACCGGCCGGCATCGAGCTGGCCGAGTTCGACCGCGCGTTTCACCGCGCAGCCCGGCTCCTGATCGTGCTGGCAGTCGCGGAAGCGGCACGACACGCCGAGCGCGGCGATGTCCTCGAATGCCTCGTCGAGCGCACCCTCGACGTCCCACAGCTGCAACTCGCGCATGCCTGGCGTGTCGATGATCACGCCGCCGGTCTCGAGCACGAACATCTGCCGGTGCACGCTCGTGTGCCGGCCGCGGGCGTCGTCTTCGCGGACCTCGCCGGTGGCGAACACTTCGCGGCCCGCGAGCGCGTTGACTATCGTCGACTTGCCCGCACCCGACGGCCCGAGCAACGCCAGCGTCCGGCCGATGCCCGCCAGCGCCCGCAGCCCTTCGATCCCCCGGCCATCGCGCGCGCTCACGACCAGCGTCGGGGCGCTTTGAGCGGCGCTCGCGATTTCTGCGACGACCGCCGCCACGTCGTCGCAGACGTCGGCCTTGTTGAGGACAACGACCGGTTCGGCCCCGCTCCGCCGCGCCGGCACGAGGTAGCGTTCGATGCGCCGCGCGCTCATCGGCGCGTCCAGACCAAAGACGAGCAGCACGCAGTCGATGTTGGCCGCAAGGACCTGTTCCTCCGTCTCGCGGCCCGCCACCTTGCGGGAGAACCAGCTCTTGCGCGGCAGGACGCTGCGAATCAGCGACCGGCCGCCCGCGGGGTCGGGGCGGAGGGCGACCCAGTCACCCACCGCCGGCAGCGCCTGCCGGCTCGTCGCCAGGAATTTCACGCGGCCGGCGGCCTCGGCCAGCCACTCGCGGTCGTCGGTCAGCACGCGGTAGACGTGGTTGTGCTCGAGCGACACCCGCCCCGGCACGAGCCCGGCGTCGGCGTTGGCTCGAAACGCGGTGTTGAGCGCGTCGGTCCAGCCGAGGGCCCGCAAATCAGGCATGCGCTGTAACTCTACCGAATTCGGTCACCAGCTAAACCAGTTGCGGTCGAGATCCGTCCAATTGCACGACACCGCGCTCGGAAACGGGCGAGGTGCGGGCGATTCTGGCCTGTCGCGCGTCCCCTGAACGGGATTTGACCTTCCCGAAAGCGCGTCACCTAACGCCAGGAGTTGCCGGACCTGGATGAGTAAGCCCTTGCGGCCCAGTCTCTTACGGAGATCTCGAGAACTGGCACGGGGTTTTGCATGTGAATGACGTTATGGCAATGGACGTCAAGCGTGACCCCAAGATCCTCCGTCAGAAGAAGATCCGTCGAGCCATCTTCGGCGGACTGGCGATTATCGCGGTCATCGTCATCTCGGTCGCGGTGTCGAAGCTCAAGCCGGCCGCCCCGGGCGTGTCGGCGACCACGTTGTGGTTTGGCACAGTGAAAAGGGGTCCGCTCGTGCGTGAAGTCCACGGCGCCGGCACACTCGTTCCCGAGGAGATCCGCTGGATCCCCGCGACGACGTCCGGGCGGGTGGAGAACATCATTTTGAGACCGGGCGCGATCGTCAAACCGGGCACGGTCATCCTGACGCTCAGCAATCCCGATCTCGAGTCGCAGGCCAAGAACGCCGAGCTGCAGTGGAAATCAAGCGAGGCGACGCTCGAAAACGCGAAAGCCACCGCCAAGTCGAACCGGGTCCAGCAGGAGGCCGCGGTCGCGGATGCCAACTCGCAGCTGAACGTCAATCAGTTGGACCTCGACGCGAACAAGCAGCTCGAAGCGCAGGGGCTCGTCGCGCACCTGACGATTCAACAGAAGCAAGCCGCGGTTGATCAGGCCAAGAGCCGGCTCGACGTCGCCAAGAAGTCGCTCCAGATCGCCATCGAGAACGAGCAGTCGCAGATCGCGCCGCAGGAGGCTGCGGTCGCGCAGCAAAGGGCCTCCTACGACCAGTTCGAGCGCCAGCTCGGTGACCTGCAGGTCAAGTCGATGATGAACGGCGTTCTCCAGGTGATCCCGGTCGAGAAGGGCCAGCAGGTCAGCCAGGGCACCAACCTCGCGCGCGTCGCCGACCCGTCCAACCTCAAGGCGGAGGTACGGATTTCGGAGACGCAGACAAAAGATTTGGCGATCGGCCAGCCGGCCGACATCGATACGCGCAATGGACACGTCAAAGGACATGTGACGCGCATTGATCCCTCGTCGACGGCCGGCACGGTCGGCGTGGACGTCTCGCTCGAAGGCGCGCTTCCCGCTGGAGCGCGGCCCGATCTAAGCGTCGACGGTGTCATCCAGCTCGAACGCCTCGAAAACGTGCTGCAGGTCGAACGTCCGGCGTTCGGCCAGGAAGACCAGACGGTCGGGCTCTTCAAGCTGATTCCGACCACAGGTCCGGTGATGGCCGGTCAGGAAGCGGGACACGAAGCGACGCAGACGTCCGTCAAGCTCGGCAAGGCGTCCGTGCAGTTCATTCAAGTGCTCGAAGGGCTCCAGGAGGGCGACCGCGTCGTTCTCTCGGACATGTCGCAATACGACCAATTCAACCGCATCAAGTTGAACTAGGAGAGGGAGTGGAAATGAGTACCGACCAGTCGCTCATCAATCTCGACGGCGTCACCAAGATTTTCTACACCGACGAAGTCGAGACGCACGCCCTGGCTGGCATTCACCTCGAAATTCACCGGGGTGAGTACATCTCCATCGCCGGACCGTCGGGCTGCGGCAAGTCGACGCTGCTGTCGATCCTCGGCCTGCTCGACACACCGACCGAGGGCAGCTACGTGCTGAACGGCCGGTCGGTCGCGGATCTGCCGCTGTCCGAGCGCGCGCGCGTCCGCAACCGCGAGATCGGGTTCATCTTCCAGAGCTTCAACCTGATCGGCGACCTGACGGTGTACGAGAACGTCGAGCTGCCGCTGACCTACCGCGGCATGAAGTCGGCCGAGCGCAAGGAACGTGTCATGGCCGCGCTCGAGAAGGTCGGCATGTCGCATCGCGCCAAGCACCTGCCCAGCCAGCTCTCCGGCGGTCAGCAGCAGCGCGTCGCCGTCGCCCGGGCCGTGTGCGGATCACCCTCGATCCTGCTCGCGGACGAGCCCACTGGCAACCTCGACTCGAAGAATGGCGAGTCGGTCATGGACCTGATGAAGGAGCTGCACAGCGAAGGCGCGACCATCTGCATGGTCACGCACGATCCGCGCTACGCGAAGCACGCGGAACGGTCCATCCATCTGTTCGACGGACGCGTGGTCGAGGAAGACGCCGCGCACAAGGGTCTCAAGGAAATGGAAGAGAGCGGCTTCCACGTCAGCGAGTAGTTCGGTCCGTCCCCCCTCGCCCTGCGGACCCTTCCCCGGCTGGCGTCGTGCCGCCGGGCGGGTCCACGGGTTCGGTTTCGTGATCAATTTCTTTCTCGTTGCTCTGAGACAGGACAGACGCTTATGACACCCCTCGAAGCTGTGCTCGAACGTCCCATGACTCAGTCGAACGGACACCTGCGCGAAACGATGCCCTTCCGCGTCCTCGTGGCCGACAATCAGCCCGACGTAATCGAAGCGATCCGGCTGCTCCTTGGCGCCCGCGACTTCAACGTCGTTGCGGCGAACTCGCCCGCGGAGGCCGTGTCGGCGGCCGCGACTCAGCCGCTCGACGCGGCGCTCATCGACCTCAACTACGACAAGGGCCGCACGAGCGGCGAACAGGGCCTCGAACTGCTGGCCTCGCTCGTCAGCGGCAATCCGACGCTGCCCGTGGTCGCGATGACCGCGTGGAGCTCGATCGACCTCGCGCTCGAAGCGGTCCGGCGCGGTGCGCGTGACTTCGTGGAAAAGCCGTGGGAAGAGACGCGCCTCGTGGCCACCGTACGCGCCCAGGCCGAGCTCGGACGCGCGCTCCGCCGCGTATCGGAGCTCGAACGCGAACTGCACCGGCTGAGCGCGGCCGCCGCCGCGGGCACGCCGGAAACGCCTGCCGTGTCGGACATGCGGCTCCTCGACGTCGAAGGCCTGCTCGTCCGCCGTGCGATGGATCGCTTCCACGGCAACGTCAGCCGGGCCGCCCGCGCGCTCGGGCTGAGCCGCTCGGCGCTCTATCGCCGGCTCGAGCGTCACAAGAATCGACGCACGCGCGGCGCACGCGTAAACCGTTCGCGCCTGGGGCGGAACGGTTGGTAAGATTCCGTCCCAGTGAGTTCTTTCCCGGGCGTCTTCGAACACGCTCCGTCGTGGAGCGCGGTCGGCATTGCGGTCGCCGTCGGCATCATCATCTCGCTTGGGCTCGCCGAGCTGCTGACCTGGCTCGCGAGCCTCGCGATGCCGAGCTTCTCTTCCAACGCGAAGCCCGGCCCGCATCCCTCCGCCAAGGCGCTTCTTCGATTTCTCCGGATCATCATCTTCGTGGGGCTGCTCGTCGTCACGGTGCCCCCGACGCTCGAGATGTTCGGCCAGCCGATCCGCGCGGGCCTGCGAGTGCGAACGCTCGGCGCGTGGGCGCTCGCCAGCGGCCTTCGGGTGCTGTTCGTCGTCGCCATCGCCGGCATGCTCTCGCGCATTGTCGGCATCGCAACGAGCCGCTTTCAGAACTACCTGAACGAGGCGCACAAACTACCGTCGGCCGAACAGCAGAAGCGCGCGAACACCGTCGGCGGGCTGATCCGCAACGTCTCGCGCGCGTTCATCGTCGTCGCCGCGGCCGTGATGATTCTCGACGAGCTGCACATCGACACGAAGCCGCTGCTCGCCAGTGCGGGCATCGTCGGGCTCGGCCTCGGCTTTGGCGCGCAAACGCTCGTGAAAGACGTGATCAGCGGGTTTTTCCTGATCGTCGACAACCTGATTCGGATCGGTGACAACGCGGAAATCAACGGCGTCAGCGGTCTGGTCGAGGCCATCAACCTGCGCACCGTCCTCCTCCGTGACGGCCGGGGCGCGGTGCACGTCTTCCCGTGCGGATCGGTGACCACCCTGGTGAACCTGACGAAAGACTACGCATACGCCGTACTCGACGTCACGGTCGCCTACCGTCACGACACGGACGACGTGGCGGCAATCATGCGCGAAGTCGGCGAGGACGTCGCCAAGGATCCGACGTTCGCCGCGATCATCCTCGAACCGCTTGAAGTGATTGGAATCGAAAGGCTGGGTGACATCGGCGTCACCATGCGCGCGCAGATGAAGACGCTTCCCGCGCAGCAGTGGAACGTCGCGCGCGAGTTGCGCCGGCGCGTGAAGCGCGCCTTTGATGCGCGTGGAATTCAGATTCCGGTCACGAACACGCCGACCGCGCCCGTGCCGGCGGCCGAGCCGCTGGCGCGGCCGGCGCAGCCAGGCGTTCAGTAGCCGCTCGGCCCGCCTTCGGTCTTCTGGCCTTTCGACTGCTGAACGATACGCACGCCGGCGCTGGCGCCGACGCGCGATGCACCGGCCGCGACCATCGCCTTGAGCGCGTCGAGATCTTTCACACCCCCAGCCGCCTTCACGCCCATGTCGTCGCCGACGACGCGCCGCATCAACGCGACATCCGCGACGGTCGCGCCGCTCGGACCAAATCCGGTGGAGGTCTTCACGAAGTCCGCGCCGGCGGCCTTCGCGAGCGTCGACGCCGTCACTTTTTCCTCATCAGTCAGATACGCGGCTTCGATGATCACCTTGCTGGTGACGCCACATTCGCGGCAGGGACCCGTGACGGCGTCGATGTCGCGCTCGACCGCGCGGAGGTCGCCGGATTTCAGCGCGCCGATGTTGATGACCATGTCCACTTCGCGCGCACCGTCGTAGATCACGCGCCGAGTCTCGATGTTCTTCACGTCCGGCGTCGTCGCGCCGAGCGGAAAGCCGACGACCGCGCAGACGCCCACAGGCGTGGACCGCAGCAGGCTGTGGCACAACGCCACCCACGTCGGATTGACGCACACCGTCGCGAAGCCGAACTCCGCGGCCTCGCGGCAGAGCTGTTCGATCTCCTTGCGCGTCGCGTCGGCCTTGAGCATCGTGTGATCGATCAGACCCGCAACGCCCGTCGGCATCGACCCGACCGCGTGCATCCCGAGGCGCGCGGCGCCGGCGTCGATCACTCCCTGGAGCCGGCCCGGGCAGCAGTCTTCCTGCACCTGATGACACGCGCACGTGGCCATGGGCCGCCGCGACACGGCCATCACCTCGTCGGCGATGATCGCGATGAGCCGGGCGAGATCGACCGACTGCGCGTCCATCAGAACCGCTCCTCGAGACGACGGATCTTGAGCAACCGTCGCAGGTAGCGAGCCTCCGTCATCGGCGTCGACAGCCACGTGTCGACGATGTCTTTCGCGTCGGCGATCTCGATCAGGGTGGCACCGAGCGCGAGAACATTCGCGCCGTTGTGCTGTCGCGCGTACCGCGCGAGCGTCGGGGTCGTGCACATCGCCGCGCGGATGCCGCGAATCTTGTTCGCGGCGATCGCCGAGCCTAGCCCGGCGCCGTCGATGACGATACCGGCGTCGGCTTCTCGACGTGCGACCGCCGTCGCCACGGCCGCGGCGATGTCGGGGTAATCCACGGGATCCGCCGACGCCGTGCCGAGATCCGTCACGGCGCGGCCACCTTGCCGCAGATGCGCAACGAGCGCCGCCTTGAGCGCGAGGCCGGAGTGATCGGCGCCAATCGCGATCCGCACCACCGGCGACACCGGCGCCAGGTCCGCGGGCAGATTCGGATCGACCGTGCCGGCCGGCACGACGGTCACGCGCCGCTCCCGCAGCGTGTCGGCCGCCAGCGGCGTCACCCGGCCGCCCGGCTCGAGTTCGACCGTCGACCCGGGCTCGATCCGGCGGGCGTCCGTCTCGCTGATCAGCGCAAAGCGCAACACCGCCACTACTTCCCTCCAGACGCGACGCCGATGTACGGCAAATTGCGGTAGCGCTCGTCCACGTCCAGGCCGTAACCAACCACAAACCGATCCTCGATCGTAAAGCCGATGTACTCGACCGTCACGTCCACTTTTCGACGCGACGGTTTACTCAGCAGACACGCCGTCTTCACCGACTTCGGCCCGCGCGCCCGGAGAATCTCCTGCAGGTACGACAGCGTCAGCCCCGTATCGACGATGTCCTCGACGATGATGACGTCGCGGCCTTCGACGCTTCGATCGAGATCCTTCGTCAGCCGCACCTCGCCCGACGACGTCGTGCCCGAGCCGTAACTCGACACGGCGATGAAGTCGCAGGT
This sequence comes from uncultured Acidobacteriota bacterium, assembly GCA_963704575.1. Lineage (GTDB taxonomy): Bacteria > Acidobacteriota > Vicinamibacteria > Vicinamibacterales > SCN-69-37 > DATEGZ01. The sequence goes on from OY969918.1 coordinate 1,637,148, forward strand.
CACGGGCGTGTCGATCTTGCGCATGAGGTCAGCGAGAAAAATGAACGCGCCCTTGAGCACCGCGATGAGGTGCACGGGCACGCCCGAACCGCAGTCACTGCGGATCGTCCGCGCCAGTGCCGTCACCCGCGCGTCGATCGTCGCTTGATCGATCAGGACCTCGATGCCTGGATCCACGTAGCCTCGTCTCCTTCTCCGTCCGTTTACTTCTTGATTTTCCCGGGCGCCGTCGGCTCCGGAGCCACGGCGGCGCGTACCCGCGCGGCCATTGCCCGCGCGTCGCGCAGCACCTCGGTGCGATTGAGCGTGAGGACCTGATGATCACGCATCAACAGGCGGCCCGCCACGACTGTATTGCGGACGTCGTCGCCGCGGCTCACGTAGACCAGGTGCGACATTGCGTCGTACATCGGCGTCTGCCGCGCGCCGTCCATCGTCACCGTGATCACGTCGGCTTGCTTGCCGGGCTCGAGACTGCCCGTCTCCGGGAGACCAAGTGCTTCGGCGCCGCGCCGAGTGGCCAGTTCGAGTGCCTGGCGGGCCGGCACGGCCTGCGGATCCATGGTCGCGACCTTCTGCAGCAGCGCCGCCATTCGCATCGCCTCGAACATGTCGAGGTCGTTGTTGCTCGCCGCGCCGTCGGTGCCGAGACTCGCGTGCATGCCGGCGGCGATCCACTTCGGCACGGCCGCGATGCCGCTCGCGAGCTTCATGTTGCTCTCGGGGTTATGGACGACGCCCACGTTGTGTTTCGCGAGCGTCTTCATGTCGGCCTCGTCGAGCCACACGGCATGCGCGGCCAGCGTGCGGCCGTTCCAGAATCCGAGCGAGTCGAGATACTGCGTCGGCGACTGATGATGCGCGTCCTGGATCGTCTTCACCTCGTCGCGCGTTTCGGCGAGATGAATGAGCACGGGCGCGCCGTACTTGTCGGCGAGCTGGCGCACGGCCTGAAGCGTCGGTCCGTCCACCGTGTAGGCCGCATGGGGCGCGAGGCCCGCTGTGATGAGCGGATCGCCTTTCCACTTCTTGATGAACGCTTCGCCCCGGACAAGCGCGTCAGCGGGCGTCTTCGCGTCGGCGACGGGAAACTGGATCACCGACTGGCCGAGCACGCCGCGCAGGCCGGCTTCCTTCGTCACTTCGGCGATATCGTCCTCGAAGTAGTACATGTCGGCGAACGTCGTCGTCCCGGATTCGATCATCTCGAGCGCGGCCAGGCGCGTGCCGATCCGGACGAAGTCAGGCGACACCGTCTTCGCCTCCGCCGGAAAAATGTAGTGCTGGAGCCAGTCCATGAGCGCCAGGTCATCGGCGAGACCGCGGTACAGCACCATCGGTGCGTGCGTGTGGCCGTTGATCAGGCCGGGCAGCACAACCTGCCCACGAACGTCGAGCCGGTCTGCTGCCTGGTACTTCGTCGAGAGCGCGCTCGAAGGCCCGACCTCGACGATCTTGTCGTGATCGATCGCGACGGCGCCGTCCTCGATCACGTCGTCGGTCGCGTTCATTGTGACAATCGTGCCGCCGGTGATGAGGAGCGATACCGGCGTGCCGGCCTGGCCACGGAGCGAGAGCACGAGCAGCGTCGTCGCGGCGGCGAGGAGCACGACGAGAATCTGAAAGCGCAGCGACCGCATGGAAGGTCGATTCTATCGCGGGCGTCGAGCGCGCGGGCGCCGGATCCTGGCGTATAGTTGCCCCGTGCCGGTCCATCTTGTTGAGCATCCCATCGCTCACGACACGCTGGTGGCGCTGCGCGACAAACAGACCCGCCCGAGCCAGTTCCGCCGGCTCGCGCATCGGCTGAGTCTGCTGCTCGCGATCGAAGCCACCCGCGACCTCCAAACCCGGCCGACGACGGTCGAGACGCCGCTCGAGACGACGCAGGGGTACACGCTCGCACGCGACGTGGTCGTCGTCCCGGTGCTTCGGGCCGGCCTCGGCATGGTCGAGGCAGTGCTCGAGTTACTGCCCCAGGCACGCGTCGGCCATATCGGCCTGCAGCGCGACGAGCGCACGGCCGTCGCGTCGCAGTACTACGCCAAGCTTCCGCCGGATCTCTCGAACAGCACGGCGCTCATTGTCGATCCGATGCTCGCGACGGGCGGCAGCGCCGTGTCGGCGATCCGGATGCTCGACGCGGCCGGCGCGCGTGACGTTCGGCTGGTCTGCATCGTCGCGGCGCCCGAAGGCGTCGAGGCTGTGGAGCGCGCGCGGCCGGATGTACGTATCTTCACGCCAGTCATCGATCGCCAGCTGAACGCCAGCAAGTTCATCCTCCCTGGCCTCGGGGATTTCGGGGATCGGCTTTATGCCACCACGTAAACCCGCCACCGCTGATTCGAATCGCTGGTCCACCGCGCTCACATACATCGAGCCCAACCGGATCCTCGTCCGCGGCTACGCGCTCGACGAGATGATGGGGCGCCTGCAATTCGGCGACGCGATTTATCTGTTGTTCACGGGCGAACTGCCGACGCCGTCGATCGGCCGGTTGATGGACGCGATGCTCGTGTCGTTCATCGACCACGGCGCCACGCCCCCGTCGACCCTCGCCGCCCGCAACGCCGCGACGACCGGATCGTCTCTGAGGGGTGCAGTCGCGGCCGGGGTGCTGGGATTCGGGCGCTACCACGGGGGCGACGCGCTCGCCTGCCGCCAGTTGCTCGACGAAGGGCTCGCGCTCGCGCGTACCGGGAAGTCGATGACGGACGTCGCGGCCGTGCTGGTCGATCGGCTCGTGACGACGAACGAGATGCCGCCGCCGGGTTTTGGCCATCGATATCACTCGACGGATCCGCGCGCGACACGTCTGCTGCAGATCGCGCACGAGCTCGAGCTCGACCACGAACACGCGCAGCTCATCCGCGCGATTGAACACGCACTGCGCCGCCACCCGGCGCTCGCCGATCGCTCGCTGCCCGTCAACGTCGACGGCGCGATCGCGGCGATCGCCGGCGACGTGGGCCTGCCGCCGGAAGTCGCCGACGCGCTGCTCATCATCTCGCGCGTGCCGGGCCTCGCCGCGCACGCCTTGGAAGAGCAAGGACGCGAATCGCCCATGCGCGCGATCGATCCCACGTCGCATGGCTACGACGGGCCGTCGGAACGCCGGCTGCCGGAACGGCGGAAATGACACGGACAGCGGCTTAGGGCTCAGGGCTTGAGGCTTAAGCCCGGCAGCCGACGACCCGGCTCACTGTGGCAGCCACCGCACCATTTGTTCCAATGCACCAGCAGGCTTCCCGCCGTAAGCCTCAAGCCCCAAGCCTTAAGCCCAAGGTCTGAGCGCCCGCGCGCGCGAAGACTCATTGGCATCGTAATTGGATCGAAGCAACGAGGCGTCCATGCGATCCGAGTCTTCCGCTCTCGTCTTCGCACCTCCAGGACGCCTGGTCCGGGCGATTCCGCATATTTTGCTCATCGCGGCCATCGCGACGCTGCTCGTCATCGTCAGGCAATGGGCATACGTCACGACCTATCGGCTCTATCTGGACCAGCGCGTCGACGACGCGCGGAACTCAACCGCGGCGCAACGTTTCGACATCGAAGACGGACACGTCGTTCCCAAGATCGTGATGACGGACGACCGTGTGTCGTTTCGAGCCGCGGTTGGGCGAGATTCGACCATTCTTGCGATAGCGAGCCCCGCAAGCCGCACGGCAGCAGTCCCGGCGGGCCCATCGAGGTACGAGATCCACATACGGCAGGACGGCGTCGATCGAACGGCGGCTCGAGGCGAGGTGACCGAGCCGACACCCATCGAGTGCCGTTTGCCGACCGGCAACGGTGTGATCGAAGTCGTGGCCTACGGTCCACTCGTGTGGTCGGACCTGCGTCTTCGACGGGACCTGCATATCGCCCCGGAGCTGTGGCTGCTGACCGTCCTTCTTGGTGCGGCGATACTTTGGGTTCGCGCGCTTCGACCGCGTCGCACGGCTGCTCCGACTTGGACCTTTCCGTCCCGCGCATCGCATCCCTGGTTCGCGATGCTGGTCATCGTCGCGAGCGTCGTCGTGGCGATCTTCGCTATGGAGCTCGGGCTGCGTGCGGTGGGCAGCCGAGTATCGAGCGGTATCAGTGCCGCGCGTCATGACCTGGGCGAACTGACCGAGGATCCCCGCTGGCAGGTGTCGCCGCGCTACGGGCGGCGCATCAATGCGAATGTCAATGCGATGAACGAGTGGCGCTATGGCGATATCGTTCGCATGGGCTTCATTTCTCCCAGCGTGAGTGAGGGCCTCGTTCATCGGTATCCCCTGCATACCGACCGGGAAGGATTTCGGAATAATGCGACGCGGGATCACATCGAGGTCGCGGCGCTCGGCGATTCCTTCACCGACGCACTCACCATGCCCGTTGAATCCGCCTGGCCGTCGCAGCTCGAGCAGATGATCGGCCTGCCGGTGCAGAACTACGGGACGGCCGGCTTTGGTCCCCAGCAGGAACTCCTGGTGCTGAAGGACTACGCGGCACATCATGAGCCGCGAGTCGTCGTCCTGGCGTTTTTCGCAGGCAACGACATCCATGATGCCGAGGCGTTCGAGGCTTTTCAGAAGACCGGCGGCAAAGCCGAACCGCCGACGCTTGGCTGGCCCATCAAGGACATTGTCAGCCGGGCTGACACTTGGTACGTCGTGAATGCCGTTCACTCAGCGGTCGCCGTCGCGAATCCTTCACCGTCGAACCGCGACACGCAGGTTCCCGGCGCGCCGCCGCCCACCGAGATCTCCTCTCCGAGATTCGATCGCGGCATGTTCGCCGTTCCGGTGAATGGCTCGACACTGCGATGGGCTTTCATGCCGCCATACCTGAACCTTCTCACGTTCTCTGAGAGCGACCTGGCCGCGCGACCGGGCTGGGCACTGACGCGCGACAGCCTTATCGCCATGCAGCGCGTGTCTCATGACATCGGCGCGGAGTTCGTTCTCCTCTTCCTGCCCTTCAAGACGCAGGTCTATCTGCCATTGCTCTCGCGAACCTTCTCGCGGGACGACCTGGCCAGGGCCTTCCAGTTTTATCTGAACCGCCCGATGCAGGCGAAGGACGTCGAGGAGATGGCTCGACATCGTCTCGCGCACAACGCGTTGATGAGCCGCTTCTGTGAAGAGGCCGGCATCCCGTTTCTCGACATGACGACGGCCCTGCAGATGCACGTAGATGCCGGGGAGAACATGTACTTCCCTGATGACTCACATCTGAACGAAGCCGGTGCGGCGGTCGTCGCTCAGCGCCTGGCGGAGTTTCTTCAGGATCGAGCCCTGGTAAGCCATGCCGGCGCTGCCCCAGAACGCTAACTGCGAACTGAGGCCCGGCGGTCGACGGGCCCGCCGCGGGCGTGAGTGTGGGTCAGTGGGTGTCTCCTTGGGCACCCGTGATTGCTGAGTGAGTGGGATATCATCCGACGGTCGTGGAGTCGTTATGAATCAGAATCAGCTACTTTCGGACATCCTGAACAATCGCAGTGGAGATCTGCTCGGCCAGTGGGTCACTCTGCAGCTCCAGAGCGTTGCCGCGCGTCCGGATCTGGTCTCTTCCGAGCAGCTCAGGCAGCAGTCGAAGGAATTGCTCTCCGCACTCGCTGTTGCGGTGGCCTCCGGCACGTCAGTCGCAGATCCGGCATGGAGCCCTGTTCGGGACGTACTTTCCCGAGTGACGGAGCAACGCGCGAGACTCGGGTTTTCTGCCAGCCAAACGGCGACGTTCGTCCTGTCGCTCAAGCAACCCGTGTTCGACGCAGTACGTGGCGCGGTGAAATCCGGCGACGATCCGGCGGACGCGCTGTGGCGGGTGACGACTCTGATCGACGAACTCGCCCTCTATACGACCGAAATGGCTCAGAAGGCGCGCGACGAGACCATTCTCCGGCAGCAAAACGAAATGCTGGAACTTTCCACGCCGGTCGTGACGCTGTGGAAAGGCGTACTCGCGCTGCCATTGATCGGCACGCTCGACAGTGAACGTACACAGGTCGTGATGGAGAATCTGCTCAACCGTATTGTCGAGACGGGTTCGACGATCGCGATTCTCGACATCACAGGCGTACCGACCGTGGACACGCTCGTCGCCCAGCACTTGTTGAAGACCGTGGCGGCTGCCCGACTGATGGGCGCTGATTGCATCATCAGTGGCATTCGTCCTCAGATCGCACAGACGATTGTCCACCTCGGCGTGGACCTGAATTCCGTCACCACGAAGGCCACCCTGGCAGACGCATTCGCGATCGCTCTGAAACGCCTGGGCCTGGCCGTCCGCAGTAACACCGCCGCCGTCACACCGCCGATCGACCAAAGCTAGCCATGGAACGCATTCCAATCCTCAAGATGGGCGACACGCTGCTCGTCTCAATTCAGGTGGATATGCATGACCAGCTCGCCCTCCAGCTCCAGGACGATCTCACAGGGCAAATCGCGGCGACCGGCGCGCATGGCGTGCTCGTGGACATCTCGGCGCTGGAGATGGTGGACTCGTTCATTGGCCGGATGATCGGGAACATCGCGGCCATGTCGCGTGTCCTTGATGCCGCCACCGTGGTCGTCGGCATGCGCCCCGCGGTCGCCATCACGCTCGTCGAGCTCGGGATGTCCTTGCCCGGTGTCAGAACCGCGCTGGACGTCGAGCGCGGCATGGCACTCCTCGCGAAGGACGGCGCCGCCGAGCTCGAGTAATGGCGCACCCTACCGAAACGCTCCCCCTGACGACCGGGGAGCAGGTGGTCCTGGCCCGTCAAGCCGTACGGCGGTTGGCTCTGGAACTCGGATTCAGTCTCGTGGATCAAACGAAAGTGGTGACTGCGGCCAGCGAACTCGGGCGAAATACGGTGCAACACGGTGGCGGCGGCCTTATCACCATCGCTGTGCTGCACGATGGCCGTCGATCGGGCCTGCGTTTGACCTTTTCGGATCAGGGCCCCGGCATTCCTGACATCGAGCGTGCCATGAAGGACGGTTACACGACGGGCGGCGGACTCGGTCTCGGGCTGTCAGGAGCCAGGCGCCTCTCTCACGACTTTTCGATCCAATCCGTCCCCGGAGAAGGGACGACCGTCGCGATTACCCGATGGAAGTAAACACCAATCGACGCGTGCCCGTGACTGAGCGGAGCCAGGTGTCGGCCGCTCGCCTGGAGGCACGAAGTCTCACGATCCAGTTGGGATTTTCTGAGGAAGACACGTATCGGACCGGACTCGTGGTGACGGAGCTTGCGACGAATCTGGTCAAGCACACCACGGCCGGCGGCGAATTGCTGCTGCGCGCGATTGACGGTGATCCGCCAGCACAAATTGAGTTGCTCGCAGTCGACCGCGGCCCAGGCATTGTCGACCTGGGCCGCGCGTTGCGAGACGGTGTGTCGTCAGGCACGTCGCCGGGTACCGGGCTGGGTGCAATTCAACGCCTCGCCGATACCTTCGACATTCACTCGTCGCCTGCCGGTACGGCCATATTCGCTCGTGTCAGAGCTGGCCGGCATCCCGGCGCCGCGTCAGCGTTCGAAATCGGCGCCGTGTCCGTGCCAATGCAAGGAGAACTCGTTTGCGGTGACTTATGGCGAGGCACCGCCACCGGCGACGAATTGACCGTCGTCGTCGCGGACGGATTGGGACACGGACCGTCCGCGTATGAAGCCGCTCTGGCCGTTCTGCAATCCTTCGACTCGGCGCTGGAGCCGCGCGCTGCCGTCGAGCGTGTCCATGCCGCCGTGCGTCATACGCGTGGCGCCGCCGGCGCCGTCGCCAAGGTGGCCCGCGGCGCCCGCACCCTCACCTTCGCCGGACTTGGCAATGTCTCGGGTCTGGTGCAAGGTACCGCGAGCCGACACCAGATGGTGTCGATCAACGGCACGCTCGGCCATCATGCCCCGACGTTCCGGGCTTACAGCTATCCGTGGAGTGCCGAGTCTCTGCTCGTCATGTTCAGTGACGGATTAGGGTCGCACTGGGACCTCACCCGCTATCCGGGTCTGACCAGCCGCCATCCGGCGTTGGTCGCCGCGGTGCTCTATCGGGACTTCAGCCGGCAGCGCGACGATGTCACGGTCGTCGTGGCCAAGGAGGCCGCGTGAATCATCCCCTCCTGTCGCTGCCAATCCGGCAGGAATATGACGTCGTCGCGGTTCGGCAACGCGCCAAACAGATCGCTGAACTGGTCGGCCTCGACCGGATCGATCAGACCCGTCTTGCGACCGCCGTCTCGGAAGTCGCCCGCAATGCGTTCATGTACGCGAAAGCCGGCAGGGCGGATTATTTCATCGAAGGCGCCACGGCTCCTCAACTCCTCGTGATCCGGATCACCGACAACGGTCCAGGCATTGCCAACCTCAAGAACGTGCTGCTCGGACAGTACCAATCATCGACAGGTCTGGGGATCGGGGTGAGCGGGGCCCGCCGGCTGGTCGACCGATTCGATATCGATTCCGTCCCGTCCGGGACGACGGTGCAACTGGCCAAGCTGCTGCCCGCGCGCGCGCCCTTGTACGGCCCGAAAGAGATCGCGGCACTGACGCAGGAACTCACGATGCGCCGGCCGGACGGCGCCCTGGAGGAGATTCGACGTCAGAATCAGGAACTGGTGCGCGCGCTCGACGCGCTGAACTCGCGGCAGGAAGAGCTGGAGCGAGTCAATCGCGAACTCGAAGATACGAATCGAGGCGTTGTCGCGCTCTACGCCGAGCTCGACGAGCGCGCCGACCATTTACGACGTGCCGATGAGCTCAAGACCAAATTCCTGTCGAACATGACCCACGAGTTCCGCACCCCCGTGAACTCGATCATGGCACTGGGACGGCTCCTGGCCGAACGGCTTCAGGTCGATGAATTCGACAAGAACGAGCTCTTCTACATCCGCAAGTCCGCCCAACAGCTGTCCGATCTCGTCGATGACCTGCTCGACATCGCCAAGGTCGAGGCGGGCAAGATCGATGTCAGGACCGGCCACTTCGAGGTCCCCGCCCTGTTTGGCGCGCTCCGCGGGATGTTGCGTCCCTTGCTGGTCAGCCAGTCCCTGTCGTTGACGTTCAGCGAGACGCCCGGCCTGCCGTCGCTCTACTCGGACGAATCCAAGGTGTCGCAGATACTGAGAAATTTCATCTCGAATGCGATCAAGTACACCGAGCAAGGCGAAGTCCGCGTATCGGCCATGCATCTCCCCGAAGAGAGCGCGATGCGCTTTGACGTGACTGACACGGGCATCGGCATCCCGGAAGAAGACCTCCCGAGGATCTTCGACGAGTTTGTCCAAATCGAGAATCCGCTGCAACGGCGGACCAAGGGTACCGGACTGGGACTACCGTTGTCCCGCCGCCTCGCCGAACTTCTTGGCGGCCGGATCTTCGCGACGAGCACGTTCGGAGAGGGATCGACGTTCACGCTCATCGTGCCGTTGATCCACCACGACCTGGGCGCTGGACTGGCGGTGCCGACCCTGGAATCGAGTCGGATTCCCCTCGTGGTGGTCGAGGACTCGGCCGAGGACCTCCTCGTCTATCAGACCATCCTGAAAGACAGTGGATTTCAGTTGATCCATGCGCGGTCGGCCGACGTGGCTCGAAAGCTGGTTGAAACCGTCCAGCCGGCGGCGATTATTCTGGATATCCGGCTTCACGGGCAGGACTCATGGGATCTCCTGATCGACCTCAAGCGTGGCCGTGCGACATCGGAGATTCCGGTGCTCGTCATTTCCACCATCGACGACCGCCGCAAGGCGTTTGGCCTCGGTGCCGCGGGCTTCGGACTCAAGCCGATCGAGAGCGCCTGGCTGCGGCGAACCCTCGACGCGGTCGTCAAAGCGGGGTCGAGCGTGCGTGTCCTCGTCGTGGACGACGAAGAAGCGTTTCGATTCGTCATGCGTGAGAGCCTGGCAGGGCCGCAATACGACCTGCTCGAAGCAGGCTCGGGCCGCGAGGGCATCGCGCTCGCGCGGGAATTCAAGCCAGACGTCATCCTTCTCGACTTGCAGTTGCCGGACATGAGCGGTCGGGACGTCGCCGCAGAGATCGTCGCGAATCCGGCGACCAGTCACGTCGCGATTCTGCTCGTGACCTCAGAGACGATCCCTTCCAGCCCACTGGGGGCGCCCTTCGCCGGAGTCATCCCGAAAGCCTCGATGACCCGCGAACTGATTCGATCGGCAATCCGCGATGCGGTGTTGGTGTCACCGCTACGACCAGCCTCATGAGCCGGAGCGTGCGATGACCGACTCGCCTGTTCTCGCACTCGTGGTCGATGACCACGACGCAGCGCGCTACGCGAAAGTGCAGTACGTTCGTCGTGCGGGCTATCGGGTCGTCGAAGCACCGACGGGGCAGGATGCTATTCGCCTGACCCGTGAAACAGACCCGGACATCGTGCTTCTGGACGTCAATCTGCCGGACATGAGCGGATTGGAGGTCTGCCGCGTCCTAAAGAAAATCACCGGATCGCCCGCCGTCCAGATTCTGCAAATCTCCAGCACGGCCGTCACCGACGCCGATCGGGTCAAAGGGCTCGAAGGCGGTGCCGACGCGTACCTGACCGAACCCGTCAGTTCGGATATCGTGCTCGCGACCATGGAGGCGCTCCTGCGAGTGCGCCGCGCCGAACGAGCGATGATCGAGGCGATGCGGCGCGAGTCGCTGGCGCGCGCGGAAGCCGAGCGGGCGAATCGATTCAAGGATGAGTTCCTCGCCACGCTTTCCCACGAACTGCGAACGCCGCTGAATGCGATGGTCGGCTGGATCTGGCACCTGCGGCAGCAAGGAGATGACCCCGCCTTGCGCCTACGCGCTCTGGACAGTCTCGAGCGCAGCACCGCGATCCAGATCAGGTTGATCAACGACCTCCTCGATGTCTCGCGCATCGATCGGGGCAAGTTGGAGCTTGAACTCGCCGACGTCGACTTGGAAGCCGTGATCAAATCGGCGATCGAAACGTCGGCGTCATTGGCCAGCGTCCGGAACATCACCTTCGCTGTCAGAACATCGCCAGCCAGAGTCTTTGGTGACCTCCCGAGGTTGGATCAAATCGCGACCAACCTGATCACGAATGCCGTCCAGTTCAGCCGTACCGGCGGAGTGATCGAGGTCATGGTCGAGACCGACACCGACGAGGCCATCCTTCGCGTCCGCGATCACGGTCAAGGTATCGAATCGGAGCTATTGCCGCACGTGTTCGACCCCTTCCGTCAAGGCGAGGGCGGTTTCGCCCGACGACACGGGGGGCTGGGTCTGGGACTGGCGATCGTGCGCCAACTGGTGGCGCTCCATGAGGGCACGGTGACGGCGGAGAGCGACGGTCCAGGCGAAGGCGCGACGTTTACTGTTCGATTGCCGCTGAACAGCAGCGTTCGACGAGGACGACCGGCGCCGATCGGTTTAGCTGATCACGGGCTGGTCGGAACTCGCGTGTTGATCGTGGATGACGACGATGACAGCCGGCATTGGCTGTCGTCCCTCATCACCTCGGCGGGTGGCCATGCCGCGGCCGCAGACTCCGCGTCGACTGCCCTCCAGGTGCTGGATTCGCACGAATTTGACCTCTTGCTGAGTGATATCGGCATGCCCGGACAGGATGGCCTCCAACTCTTGCTCGAGGTCCGTCGGCGCGGCCTGCGGCTCCCGGCAGTCGCCGTCACCGCATTCGTTTCGGCCGATGAACAGGCGCGCATTCTGCGCGCTGGGTATGACTTCTACCTGATGAAGCCCGTCGATCCGGAGATCCTTCTCAGGACTCTCGCGGCCGCCAGGAAGAGGGAGCGCCCAGTGCCATGACGACAGGCTTGAGCCTTGAGGCTTAAGCCTTATGGCCTAAGACCTAACGCTTAAGTTCGGAGTTACGCTGGCTGTGTGAGGTTGGTGGGCGCTACTGGACTCGAACCAGTGACCCCCGCCGTGTGAAGGCGATGCTCTACCAACTGAGCCAAGCGCCCAACCGTTGTGCCGTTTTCAGCTTATCGCACTTCCGCCGCTGGCGCGACCGGCGCGCTTTTCTTCAACTCGTCGATGAGCATCGTCAACATCTTCGTGTACTGCGCGTCGGCGTCCGCGAAGACCTTGAAGTAGTCAGCCTGGGACGGCTTCTTGGGATCTGGCTTCTTCTTCGGATCCGTATATTCCCCGTTGAACACGCTCTTCGTCGTGCCAATGGTGACGGTGTCGTCCACGCCATTCGCCGGCTTGGCGGCCAGGCCGTCGCACAGCCGGTCTTCGACAAACACCTTCTCTTTCGACTGCACCGAGGAATTGAGTTCCACGTAAGCCGTCATGTAGTCCTTGGTGTAGATCCGGTAGTCGACGTCGGACGGCGGGTCGTAGACCGCCGAGACGACCATCAACTGGACGTTCGGCACCATCAGCACCGCGACGAATCGCCCGGCCTGCGTGGTGTCCTTGACCGCAAAAGCGTCGAGCTTCTTCGACTGCAGCAGGGCCGCGAGTTCCTTCGCCGGCGCCGGCGACGTCGCCGTGGGCGCCTGCGCCCGGCCCGTCACCTGCATCGCGCCGAGCATCGCGCACGTGGCGATCATCAATCCGAGCCGCTTGCGCGGGACACCAACGGTCATGCGGGACTCCTTCTGCGGTTGTGAGGCGTCATTTCTACCATCCGGACCAGATGCGGTCAAACGGCCGCCGCTAGCCCACGAACAACGCGTCGTCCTCGTCGTGGCTCCGGCGGCGACGATCCTGGCGGCTGCCGAAGATCGCCATGGCCGCGCGAGCGGCAGCCACGACCAGCGCGCCCTTCTTGAGCGGCCCCGCAATGGCGTCCTGCACGAGGCCGAACGTCTCGTCGACGCGTTCGGTCGTCATGCGCACGAAGTCGTCGAGGCGCTCGGCCTGCGCGGCCGCAATGGCGGTCGTGCGCGCCGCGTCGTCCGCGATCCGATGCGCCTTCTCGATGAGCGGCTGGACTTCCCTCTGGAAGTCGCGCAGCGCCCGGGTCGTCTCGCGCGCGACCCTCGCCGCGGTAGACAGGGCGGCCAACTGCAGTAGCGCCATTGCCGCGACGGATACGGCGATCACGCCGAGCCAGACGACCGCCCAATCGCTCACAGAGTCTCCTTGCGCGCTTGATCGAATGCCTCGCGGCCGCGGTCGACCGCCGACGCGACATTGTCGCGCTGACGATTGAAGTACTCACGACCGTCGCGCGCCAGGCCCTCGGCCCGCTCGCGCCCCTCGCGCGCCTTGTCCACCAGCCGGCGACGGGTTTCTTCGCCGGATGCGGGTGCGAACAGCAGCGCGACGGCCGCACCGGCAATTGCCCCGACGGTGAATGCCACGAACACGCCGCCTACAGAGTTGTTGTTGTTCGACACGACGAACCTCCCTCTTGTTAGAAAATGCTGACGCTGACACGAAGGAACTTCTTGGGATCCTTGCGGATATCCGCCAACAAGTCTCGCAATTCCGCGGCTGCCCGATTCATCGTCTCATAAAGCTGCTGATCGTGCAGCAACAGTCCGGCCGTGCCCTTGCCCGTGTTCAAGTCGGAGACGAGCTGATCGAGCCGGGTCGTCAGCGAATTGAGACGATCGTAGACCTGCGAGTCGTTGAGGAGCTTGCCTGCGGTGCCGTCGCCGCGCTTCAGGCGGGTGGTCACGTCCTCGAGATTCGAAGTCGCCGTGCTGAGCGACTTCCCCATGGCGTCGTCGTGCAGCAGCCGGCCCAGCGGACTCTCCTCGTCCTTCATGCGATCGGTCACGACCTGCAGGTTTTCGAGCGAGGCCTTGAGCGAGTCGTGCACCGCCGGATCCTTGATCAACCCGCCCAGCGAGCCTTTCCCGGAATTCAGCGCATCGGTCACGGCCGTCGCCGACGTCACGAACTGCTCGAGTTGCCGGTACAGCGCCTCGTCGGTGACGAGCTTGCCGAGCGTGCCCTTGCCCGCGCGCACGTCCGCAATGAGCTTCGTCGCGTCGTCGATGCCCTGCGTGGCCGACGCCTGGAGAGCGCCAAGCGGCCCGCCGCCGATCCCGGACTTCACATATTCCCAGTCGTTCAGTGGCCGTCCGTTCGGCTCGGCGGTGAGATCGACGATCGACTCGCCGAGCAGACTGAGCGATCCGATCGTCGCGACGGAATTGGTCGTCACGAGGGGGCGGACGTCCTTGTTCAGTTCAAGGGTCACGTCGATTCGAGCCCCCGCGAACTCGACGGCCGTCACCTTTCCGATTTCCTTGCCGCTGAGCCGGACGACCGCGCCGCTCTTCATGCCTTCGGCGTTGTCGAACTGCGTCTTCAGCGGATACCGTTGCCAGAAGAAGCCGCCCTGGCCGCCGATGGCGATCACGAGCACGCCGACCATGAGTACCGCGACGATTCCCACGATCCCGAGCTTCAGTTCCGACCAGGCGATCGATCGTGTGCGAGGCATGTCGTTCTACTCCAGACGCCGGCGCGCGTTCCCGCACATCAGGCGTCAACTCAGAAAGGCCTTCAGGTACTCGTCGCTCGACGCGCGCAGTTGCTCGGCCGAGCCTTCGAACGCGATCCGGCCATCCTTCAACATCAGAAATTCCGTGCGCGCCGGTTGGTCCGGCCGCGTGGACACGAACTCCATCGTGCCGTTGGTGTTCACGGCCTGATGGGTCGCGATGTAGAACGCGTCACGCAGCTGGTGCGTCACGACGACCGACGACACGTGCTCGAGATCGCGCAGCTTTATGACCTCCGCGTCGATCGTGAGCGCCGTGATCGGATCGAGGCCGGTCGTCGGCTCGTCGTAGAGCAGAGTCCTCGGGCGGGACGTGAGCGCCCGCGCAATCGCGACCCGCCGCCGCTGGCCGCCCGACAGCTCCGACGGCATGCGCTCGCCGTACTCGCCCAGCCCGACGTAGCCGAGCACTTCGGCCACTCGCACGTCCACCTCGGCGATCGGCATCTTGGTCTCTTCGAACAGCCGGTAGCCGACGTTCTCGCGCACCGTCAGCGAGTCGAACAGCGCGCCCTCCTGGAACACCATGCCGAGATTCGCCCGGACGGCCATCAGCGCCGTTTCGGACATGTCATCCACCCGCTGCCCCTCGACGAAAATCTTGCCGCCGTCCGGTTTGAGCAGTCCGAGGATCAGACGCAGGATCGTGGACTTTCCTGCGCCGCTCGCACCGAGGATGATCTTCAGGTCGCCGGTGCGCAGGTTGAAGCTGACGTCGTTCAGGATGACTTTCTCATCGAACGCGAGCGAGACGCCCTCGAACGCGATCGCCGGCGGCGCGCCGGCGCCCGTGGCGCGCTCGAGAACCGAGGTGCGGGATTCGACAGCCATGACTCAATAGATTGTCGCGATCAGCAGCTTCGTCACGAAGAAGTCCACCGCCAGCACCGCCACCGACCCGGCCACGACCGCGCTCGTCGTCGCCCGACCGACACCCTGCGTGCCGCCCTTGGCGCGAAGGCCGACGTGACAGGCGATCGTCACGAGCGCGAAGCCGAGCGCCACCGGCTTGATCAGGCCCATCCAGACGTCCTGCATGTAAAGCCCCTGCACGACGTTGTTCCAGTAGACGGTGGCGGCGACTTTCAACTGGGTGCGCGAGATGATCGCCGCGCCGCCCATGCCCACCGCATCGCTGATCACCGTGAGCACCGGCACCATCAAAGTGCCGGCAATGACACGCGGCACGACCAGTTTGCGGACCGGATCGGTGCCCAGAGCGCGCAACGCGGCGATCTGTTCGGTCACCGTCATCGATCCCAGCTCGGCTGCGATGCCCGACCCGACGCGGCCGGTCACCATCAAGGCCGTGAGCACAGGCCCCAACTCCTTGACCATGGACGCGCTGACGAGACGGCCGACCATGGACCGGGCACCGAACTGATCGAGCGTCAGCCCCGACTGCAACGCCAGCACGAGGCCGGTGAACGTGCCCGTGAGCAGCACCACCGTGAGCGAGCCCAGACCGATCGTGTCGAGCTGCTCGATGATGTCGCGTCCGTAGATCGGCGGCGTCACGACCGCCCGGCCGACCTGACCGAGGAGCTTCATGTACTCCTGCGCCTCGAGGATCGCGCCCTTCAGCCAGGACGTAAATCTCACGATTTCGCTCCGGGTGCGCTCAGGTCCGGATTGCGGAGCCGCTTTAGCCGATCGCGAATCGATGCTGCCCGCTCGAACTCGAGGTTCGCCGCGGCCGCGCGCATCTCTTTGTCGAGCCCGACGATGAACGCGTCGAGCTCGGCGCGGCTCTTGAACGCGTCGCGCTCGTCGGTGGCCTTGGGCACCGTCACGTAGTCGCGTTCGTACACGCTCGACAGCACGTCGTTGATGTTCTTCACGATCGACGCGGGCGTGATTCCATGCTCCTCGTTATACGCCTCCTGCACGGCGCGGCGGCGTTCCGTCTCGTCAATGGCAAGGCGCATCGAGTCGGTGATCGAATCGGCGTACAGAATCGCCCGGCCGCGCACGTTTCTCGCTGCGCGGCCCATCGTCTGGATCAGGGCGCCTGCGGATCGCAAAAAGCCTTCTTTATCCGCGTCGAGGATCGCCACGAGCGAGACTTCCGGAAGATCGAGGCCCTCGCGCAGAAGGTTGATGCCCACGAGCGCGTCGAAGACGCCGAGCCGGAGGTCGCGGAGGATCTGCACGCGCTCCAGTGTGTCGATGTCCGAATGCAGGTACCGCACGCGCACGCCGAGTTCATGGTAGTACTGCGTCAGGTCTTCGGCCATGCGCTTGGTCAGCGTCGTGACGAGCACGCGCTCGCCTCGGGCCGCGACCTCGCGAATCTCCGCGAGCAAGTCGTCGATCTGCCCCTTGACGGGCCGCACGTCAATGACCGGATCGACCAGCCCGGTCGGCCGAATGATCTGCTCGACGATGACCCCGCCGGCCTGCCGCAGCTCGTAGGGCCCCGGCGTGGCGCTGACGTAGATCACCTGCCCCACGCGCGCCTCCCATTCCGTGAAATTGAGCGGCCGGTTGTCGAGCGCGGACGGCAGCCGGAAGCCGAACTCGACGAGCACTTCCTTGCGCGATCTGTCGCCCGCGTACATGCCGCGGACCTGCGGAACGGTCTGATGGCTCTCGTCCACGATGATCACAGCGTCGGCCGGCAAATAATCGAGCAGGGTCGGCGGCGGCTCGCCGGCTTTGCGGCCCGAGAGATGGCGCGAGTAGTTCTCGATGCCGTGGCAGTACCCGATCTCCTTGATCATCTCGAGGTCGAACATCGTCCGCTGATGCAGCCGCTGCGCCTCGAGAGGCCGGCCCGTCGTCTCGAGCTCGGTCAACCGCTGCGCCAGCTCGATCTTGATGCTCTCAATCGCCTCGAGGGATCGCGACCGCGGCGTGACGAAGTGCGACTTCGGATAGACGACGATCCGATCGTGGCGCCGCAACTCCCGGCCCGTCAGCGGATCGAAGATCAGCAGCTCGTCCACCTCGTCGCCGAAAAACCCGATGCGCAGCCCGACGTCTTCGTACGACGGATAGACCTCGACGATGTCGCCGCGCACGCGGAAGGTGCCGCGCTTGAACTCGACGTCGTTGCGCTCGTACTGAATCTCCACGAGCTTGCGCAGCATGCCGTCGCGATCGATGCGCTGGCCGCGCTCGAGCGACACCATCAGCCCGTAGTAGCTCTCCGGCGAGCCGAGGCCGTAGATGCACGACACGCTCGCGACGATGATGACGTCGCGTCGTTCGAACAGCGACCGCGTCGCCGACAACCGGAGGCGATCGATCTCGTCATTGATGATCGCCTCCTTCTCGATGTACGAGTCGGTGGCTGGCATGTAGGCTTCGGGCTGATAGTAGTCGTAGTAGCTGACGAAGAACTCGACGGCGTTGCGCGGAAAAAAGCGCCGGAACTCCTGGTAGAGCTGCGCCGCCAGAGTTTTGTTGTGGACCATCACGAGCGCGGGCCGGTTGAGGCGCGTCAGCACCTGCGCCATCGTGAAGGTCTTGCCCGATCCGGTGACGCCCAGCAGCACCTGCGACCGGTCGCCGCGCTGCAGACCCTCACTCAGCTGGTCGATCGCCCGGGGCTGATCCCCGCGCAGTTCAAAGTCGCTCTCGAGTTCGAAGCGGTCGGAGACAGTTCGCATGAAGGAGGTGGCCCGAACCTCCCATGCTACTACGCGGATTGGTTATCTGGAGCCGGACGACGCGGTCGAGGCCAGGTAGCCGGGCCGCGTGCGGACTTTGGCGCCCTTCAGATCCGGGCTCGCGAGCTTGACCTCGACCTTGTGGAACCGGCCGTCCGTCTTGCGGTCCGCGGGAATGTAGCCAAGGGTGTAGCGCGCGCCGAGCTCTTCGAGAATCCTGACGTACGCCTCGCGCAGCTCGCCGGTCGTCTGCGGGAAGTACGCCTCGCCGCCGGTCTCGTGCGCGATCGCCCCGAGACGGACCTGCTGCACCAGACGCTCGGACACCGACTGATTCTGCTCGTAGCCGATCACGTACACCAGCACGTTGCCCAGACGCAGCATCTGCTGCAGCTTGCCGTAGGTCAACGAGCTGGTCGAATCCCCACCATCGCTGTACACGAGCGCGACGTGCTGGCCCGGCTCGAAGAGCGTCCGCTCGACGAACACGGCCAGCGCGTCGTAGAGCGACGTACCGCCGCCGGCTTTGCGCTCGCGAATGCGCTCGAAGAGCCGCGGGTAGTTGTCGGGGATGAACTTGCCGAGATTGATCGTCGTGTCGAAGTCGACGTACGTGACGTCCACGGCCTCGTCGAGATCTCCCACGAACCGCACGGCCGCGTTGGCCGCGGAGCCGATGTCCTGGTCCATGCTCTCGCTGCCGTCGAGCAGCAGACCGAGATGGAGCGGCAACACTTCGCCCGGAGCGCCTTCACAGAAATACGCGACCGTCTGCGGTCGCCCTTCCTCGAGGATTTGAAAGCCTTCCGGACCGAGCCCGTGGACGAGATGCCCGTTTTTCGCGGTGACGACGACCGGCAGGCGCACCAGTTCTACCGACGCGCGGAAGGGCTGCTGAGCCGCGACCGCGCCTCCGCAGAGCAACGCCACGACCGGCACCAAACGCCAGGCACGGGCAGGCATGCGCGCGTATGGTAGCGCAAGATCGGAGGCTCCCTCCCCTATAATGCGTGATCGTGCGTGCACTGGCCGTCTGTCAGGACGAGCTGGTCATACGAACGCTGCATCAAGTCCTGTCGGGCGCTTTTGACATCGAGTTCCTCGTCGAGAGCCGCCCACTGGGCCGGCGTCTCGTGGATGACGGCATCCCGGCAACTGTTGCCGACCCGAAGCGGGTGGATTCCTACCTGCGCGCCGATCTGACTCCCAACACGTGCGTCATCGTCGAAAACAGCGGCAAACGCGGCCTGAAACGGGTCGTGAGCGCCATCCGTGACGCGGGCGGGAGCCTCGTCTACATCCTCCACGTCGCGGGCCAGGGCGGCGGGCGCCGGGGGCATGACGACCTGCGGACCGTGCTCCCCGAGGTGACGCACCTCGACCTGGGCGAGCTGCTGGCGCCGTCGCTCAACACCGAGCTGAGCCGGTCGCTGACCCGCGCCAAGGTCCAGCAATACCAGCGCTATTTCGAGGACGCCGACCGCGTGTTGATCCTGCTGCATAACGAGCCGGACCCCGACGCGCTGGCCGCGGGGCTCGCCCTGCGCAACCTGTTGCGCCGGACGCGCACCACGGCCATCATCGGCGCGCTGCAGGGCATCACGCGTCCCGAGAACCTGCGCATGGCCGACCTGCTCGACATCCAGGTCGAGGCCATCACGGCCGACGAGTTCGCGGGATTCGAGCGCATCGCCACGGTGGATGTCCAACCGCACTACTTCGGCGGTCTGCTGCCGCGCGTCGATCTCGTCGTCGATCACCATCCCGAGCAGCCGGGCTACACCGCGGTGTTCAAGGACATCCGCGCGAACTACGGATCGACGTGCACGATTTTCACCGAGCACCTGCGGGCAGTGGATGCCAACATCTCAGAGCGCACCGCGACGGCGATGCTCTACGCGATCAAGTCGGACACGCTGTTCTTCGCGCGTCAGACGAACCGCGTCGATCTCGAGGCGTTCAC
Organism: uncultured Acidobacteriota bacterium; assembly: GCA_963704575.1. Classification (GTDB taxonomy): domain Bacteria; phylum Acidobacteriota; class Vicinamibacteria; order Vicinamibacterales; family SCN-69-37; genus DATEGZ01. The sequence continues at coordinate 1,657,135 of OY969918.1, forward strand.
GTTCCTGTACCCGTTGTCCGACCCCGCGCTCATCCGCAAGATGGAAGGCGCGGAAATCACGATCGAGCGGCTCGAACACGTCACGCGCGCCCTGGCGACCAGCCGGCTGAAGAATCAGGTGCTATCGGCGTTCCTCGGAGAAACGACCCGCGAGGACTTCGTCCCCTACACCGCCGACTTCCTGCTACAGGTGGAAGACGTGAAGTGGACGATCGTGTCGGGCATCGTCAACGGCCAGCTCATCGTGAGCGTCCGCAATCTCGGCTACTCACGCAATGCCGGCGAGTTCGTGAAGACCGTCTTCGGGGACATCGGCAGCGCGGGCGGCCACCGCGCGATGGCGAAGGCCGTCATGCCGATCGAGCGCTTCCGCGGCAAGTTCGGAGATCTGTCCGGCGTGGGCATCGCGGCGCGCATCGGCGAAGCGGCGGAAGAGTTCCTCAGTGAGCCAGCCGCCGATAAGAAAGTCGCGGCTAGGACTGAGTGACTGCGGGACTCCGGGAATGAGGCAATGGGGCCTTGCCTCACAGCCCACTGCCTCATTGCCGCACTTGCCTCATTTCTGCCAGAGCGCTTGCTCGAGATCCGCGATGAGATCGGCGGGCGCCTCGAGACCAACCGACAGCCTGAGCATGCCGCGCGTCACGCCCGCAGCCTCGAGCTGTTCGTCGGAAAATCCGTACTGCGAGGTCAGCACCGGCAGGCTGCAGAGACTTTCGGTGCCGCCGAGGCTGGCGGCGCGCTTGATGACGGTCAGTCGATCGTAGGCGCGGCACGCCGCCTCATAGCCTCCCGCGTCGAACGTGACCATCCCGCCGAAGCCGCGCATCTGCTTCTTCGCGATCGCATGGTCGGGGTGACACGCGAGCCCGGGATAGTAGACGCGGGTGACGCGCGGATGCTTCTCGAGCCATTCCGCGATGTGCTGCGCGCTGGCGTTCTGCCGCGCGACGCGGAGCGCCAGCGTTTTCATCCCTCGCGCGAGCGCGTACGCCGACGCCGGCTCGAGCACGCCGCCGAACATCCGGCGCGCCGGTTGCAACGCGTCGATCATCGCCCGCGAGCCGACGAGCGCACCCGCCGTGACGTCCGAATGCCCGTTCAAATACTTGGTCGCCGAGTGCATCACGAGATCGACGCCCAGCGCGAGCGGCGACTGATTGACCGGGCTCGCGAACGTGTTGTCCACGGCCGACATCACCCCGCGCGCCCGGCATGCCGCAGCGACCGTGGCGATGTCGACGCACCGTAAGGTCGGATTGATCGGCGACTCGAACCAGACGATCTTCGTGTGGGGTCCGATGATCGTCTCAGGCGCGGCCAGCTCGCTGAGTGACACGAACCGCGTCTTCACCGCGAGCCGCTCGAGGAACTGCGCGATCAAATGCAGCGTGCCGCCATAAATCGCCGAGCTGCAGACGACCTCGTCGCCCGCTTTGAGCAGACCGAACAATGCGGTCGCCGTGGCCGCCATGCCCGACGACGTCACCATCGCGGCCTCGGCCCCTTCAGCCACCGCAATCTTCGCCTCGGCGGCCTGCACGGTTGGGTTGGCGTAACGCGTGTAAAGAAACTTGTCGTTCGCTCCCTGCTGGTACGCCTCGACCTCCGCGGCGTTCTTGAAGACGAATGTCGTCGTGGCGTAAATCGGCGTGTTGAGCGGCGCGGCGTCGTCCCACGCGCCCTCGCCGCGATGCAGGACTTCAGTGTCGGGGTGCATCAGCGGATCTTATCCTCTCATCCGCCGTTACAACACCTCGACGCGATCCCCCGCGGCGACGACAGGTTCGATGAACTGGCGGTACGCCTCTTCGTAGCCCTGCTGCATCAGCTCGCCCACCGATCGGCGCCGGTCGGACGCCTCGTCGTAGACGCCACCGAAATCGAACGGGCCGAGCGGGTTGTGATCCGGGCGGACCACGAACACCCCGGAGAACCGGTTGGACGCCGCGGTCCAGGCGTCCTCGAGGACGGCCGTTTCAATCGAGCGGACGAGCTCGCCCATCCGCCCGCGGAGATCGACCGGCCGGCTGCGCATGCCGTGCGGCACGGCGGCCGGCGCCGAAGCACCGACGAGAATCACTTGCTCGATGCCGATGCCCGCGGCTTCTTCGACGAGGCGCACCGCGAGCTCCGGCCGATCGCAGATCCGATGCAGCTCACCGCGCCAGTAACTGTCGGTGGCGAACTGGACCGTGTGCGGCGACGACGCCACCGGGAGCTGCTGCGCGCCGATCAGGAAATCGACAATGAGATCGCGCGCCGTGCCGGAAAAATCCGCGATTTCCGCCTCGCGCGGGCCCGCGCCGCTGCGACGCGACTCGAACTGGTGTTTGCTCTCCGCCGACAGGAGTGCGCCCACCAGATCACGGCGCGCGTCGAGATCGTGGACGCCGAGCAGCACGTCGCGAAACCCCGGCTGCCCGAAGTTGTCCGCGAGCAGGTCCGCGTAACGCCGGCCGATTTCCGCGGTGGCCGGCCGGGGCGCGTTCGAGGCGCCACGCACCAGTCGCCACAAGGCTTCGACGAGCGTGGATGCCGGCTCGGAACCGTCGAGCGGCGCGCCGATGAGCCGCCACCAGAACGCGCCTGACAGCCGGCGACGCGATCGTTCCGCCAGGAACGCGCGCACGGCGGCCACCACGAGCACGACGACGATGACGAGGAGCGCGAGCACGACGGCGCGCGGAATGACGGTCGGAAGGACCGGCGGCGCAAAAAGCATTTCGATCGACCCGCGATAGCCGTCGACGAGGCGCGCCGAGAGATCGGGCAGGTTCACCAAGGCGACCAGCAGGCTCAGGGCGTAGAGGAGCGCCGCCCAGACAAGAACAACGAGCGGCAGCGCGAGGATGCCGGCGGCGGCCGCGAGGCCCCAGGCGCCCACCCGCAGCGCCGGACGAAAACGGTAACCGCGCCGCAGACGGGCGTCGGTCCACGGCCCGCCCGTGTCCCAGAGGCGCGCGCCGCCGTCGATAGCGCCACAGAGTGCGGTCATGGCACCGGCGCCATGCCCCGCGAGAAGATCGATTTTGACGCCCGCTTCGGTCAGCGCTTTGAGTACGCCCGCCTGGTATGCGCCCGCCGTGCCCGTACCGCAGAGAATGACGCCCGTGCGCAGGCGCGGGGAATAGGAACCGTCGGCCACAGTTACGTTTCGTCGTGAATCGTCACGAGCTTGACGATTTCGAACACGCGAACGCCCGCCGGGGTGGGCGCCTCGACCTCGTCGCCGGCCTCCTTGCCCATGAGCGAGCGTCCGACCGGCGAGGCAACCGAGACGAGGCCGCGATCCGGATCGGCGTCTTCGGGCATCACGAGCTCGTAGGTGAATTGCTTCCCGTTTTCCTTGAGCGTGAGCTTCGAGCCGAACCCGGCGCGATCGGTCGGGATCCGTTCGAGGTTGATCATCTGAATTTCTGCGACACGGTTGCGCAGCATCGACACACGCGTCTCGACGAACCGCTGGCGCTCTTTGGCGGCCGCGTATTCGGCGTTCTCGCGCAGATCGCCGAGCTCGCGGGCCCGCTGAATCTCTTTCGGAAGCTCGTGCGTCAGCTCGCGCTCGAGCACCGAAATTTCATCTTCAAAACGCTTGATGAGACGCGCTTTCATGACCTGAGGCTGAGGCTAACACAAAGCCCTCCAAGTTAGAATGACCGGTCTACGTGGCGTCACCGTCCACCATCACCAGCCGGCGTCACCCGCTCGTCCTCAAGTGCCGTCAACTCGCGACGAGCCGGCGCGACGACGGCGACGTGCTTCTCGACGGCGAGCATCTGGTGAGTGAAGCGCTCGATGCGGGCGTCAGGATTTCCACGCTGCTCGTCGGCGATCCCGAGACGGCGCTCGCGAAACGCGCCGCCCGCGCAGGCGCCGATGTCTATCGCGCCGCGAGCGACGTGCTCGACGCGGCCAGTCCCGTGCGCTCGTCCACGTCGATCGTCGCCATCGGCCGCTGGGCGCCGGTCCCGATCGGTGACGCCGTCACCGGCCGGCCCGGTGTCATCATCGCGCTCGTGGACGTGCAGGATCCGGGGAACGTCGGCAGCGTGATCCGCAGCGCCGACGCGTTTGGGGCCGCAGCCGTCATCGCCGCCGGCGCGACCGCCGATCCGGGCGGGTGGAAGGCACTGCGCGGTGCCATGGGCAGCACGTTTCACCTCCCGGTCGCCCGTGGCCCGGTTGGTGCGGTGTTCGCAGACGCCGGGCGGACCGGGTCGCGGGTGGTCGCGACCACGGTGGGTGACGGCCAGCCGCTCGGCACCGTCGCCCTTGGTGAGGCCACGATCGTGCTGCTCGGCAACGAAGGGGCCGGGCTGCCTGACGCGGTCGTCGACCAGGCACAGGACCGGATGCACATCCCGATGCGCCGCGGCGTGAACTCGCTCAACGTCGCCGTCGCCGCCGCGCTCATACTGTATGAAGCGAGCCGCGCCCGGCGGCCGCGTACGACGCCCGCATGACGCCTTCGCTCTTCGAACAGGACGACACGCCGCTGCCGGGCACGCCGCTCGCCGAGCGCATCCGTCCGCGCACGATCGACGAATTCGTCGGCCAGGAGCACGTGCTCGGGCCGAGCCGGCCGCTGCGTCAGGCGTTCGAAAGCGGCGCGATCCACTCGCTGATTCTGTGGGGCCCGCCGGGCACGGGCAAGACGACGTTTGCGCGGCTGCTGGCGACCGTGACCGGCGCGGACTTCGTCGCGTTCAGCGCCGTCACGTCGGGCATCAAGGAAATCAAGGAGGTCATCGCGGCGGCTGACCGCCGGCGCGTCGACCGCGGGCGACGAACGATCCTGTTCGTCGACGAAATCCACCGGTTCAACAAGGCGCAGCAGGACGCATTTCTGCCGCACGTCGAGGCGGGCACGATCGTGCTGATTGGCGCCACGACGGAGAATCCGTCGTTTGAAGTGAACTCGGCCCTGCTCTCGCGCTCGAAGGTGTACGTGCTGCAGCCGCTCTCGCCCGAGAGCATCGTGACGATCCTCCAGCGGGCCCTGGCCGACGCGGACCGGGGGCTCGGAACGTTTCACGCGCGGGCGGACGAAAACGCGCTCCTCGCCCTGGCCGTGTACGCGAACGGCGACGCGCGCACGGCGCTGAACGCGCTCGAACAGGCCGTGCTGAGCCTGAAGCCCGCCGCCGACGGCACGCGCCTGCTCGATCAGGCGACGCTCGCGGCGCTGCTCGAACGCCGCGCGCTGCTCTACGACAAGTCCGGCGAAGAGCACTACAACATCATCTCCGCGCTGCACAAATCGATTCGCAACAGCGATGCCGACGCCGCCATCTACTGGCTCGCGCGCATGCTCGAAGCCGGAGAAGACCCCCTCTATGTCGCGCGCCGGCTCGTGCGGTTCGCCTCGGAGGACATCGGCAACGCCGATCCGCGCGCGCTCGACGCGGCGATTGCCGCGAAAGACGCGGTGCATTTCCTCGGGATGCCCGAGGGCAACACCGCGCTTGCGCAGGCCGTCACGTACCTGGCGGCGGCGCCCAAAAGCAACGCAGTCTATCTGGCGTATGGCGCAGCCGCGCGGGATGCGACGCAGGATCTGGCGCAGCCCGTCCCCCTGCATTTGCGCAACGCGCCGACCGGACTGATGAAGGACCTGGGCTACGGACGCGGCTACCGCTACGCACACGACGAGGCCGAAGGCGTGGCCGAGATGTCGAGTCTGCCGCCGCACCTCGAAGGGCGGCGGTACTACGAGCCGACCGATCGCGGACTCGAGCTGAAAATCAAGGACGCGCTGGACAAGGCGAGGGCGGTTCGTGAACGGAGGAAGCCAGGAGGTCGGGACGTCGAGAAGTAGGAGCCAGAGTCGTCAACATCGGCGCTAACGCGGCCCCATCGACGCCGAAAGAAAGGCCAAGGCATCGTCGCGCCAGTTCGGCAAGCCCGGGGCGGTGAAGATCAAATGCCCTGGCGCGATGTTGTCGGGATTGCTCGGCGGCGTGAACGCCGGATAGATTTTCAGTTCTGCCGGTGAACCGCCACGGCGTACGGCGTCGCAGACGGCTTTCACGGCATCGGTCGTCGCGTCGTTGGCCGCATCCATGCACAAGACGGGCATCTTCAGCGTCTTCGCCCAGCCCGTCAGGGCACCGCGCAGATCGGGGCTTCGTGACCACGTCAGCGATCCACCGGCCTGATCGACGAGCGCGCGGATGTCGGACTGAAGGCTCGCCGCGCGAATGGACACACTGCCCCCCTGCGAGAAACCGATCAGCGCGAGCCGGGTCATGTCGGCACCGTCGATCGTCCTCGCGTACGCGATCGCGGCCACGACGTCATCGGCCTCCGCCTCGAGCCTGGCGATCATCCGGCTGCCGACGTCGGTCCCGACTTCTTCAGTGAACGTCCGGCCGCCCGACTTGCCGTATCCGCGCCGCTCCGGCACGAGGACGAGATAGCCCTGGCTCGCGAGCATGTTCCCGACGAACGCCATCGGCCGCTCTTCGCGCTCGTAGCCCTTGCGCGAACCGTGGCTGTAAATCACGACGGGGAACGGGCCGGCGCCGGTGGGACGGTACACGTACGCTTCGATATGCAGCCTGCCGTTCGGGTACGACGTCGTCGAATACGTCTGGGGCTGTCGCGCGGCTATCAGACATGTGACGGAGACGAGTGCGAAGGCGAGCCGGCTCATGGCTCTAGATGCGGTCGAAGTTCCGCTCGATTTCGCGTCTCGTCAACCGCAGCACGACCGGCCGGCCGTGCGGGCAGACCGACGAATGCGCGGTACGGCGCAGTTCGTCGAGCAGGTATTGCATCTTCTCGCGCGTGAGCGGGTCGTTCGCCTTCACCGCCGCATGACACGCCATCGTCGCCGCCAGCCGCCGGAGGGACTCGGTGACGCCCGCGCCCGGTGTCAGGCCGTCGAGATCGATGGCGACGGCCCGCAGCGCGGCCTCGGATCGGCCCCAGTCGAGGATCGCCGGCACGGCGCCGATCCGCAGGCTGCCACGGCCGAAGTCTTCGATCTCGAAACCGAACTGCTCGAGGGCGTCCCGATGCGAGAGCAGCGTCGCGTGCTCGCCCGCGGACAGCTCGATGACGACCGGCGTGAGCAGACGCTGCGATTCCATGGTGCGTGTGGTGAGACGCTCCGAAATCTGCTCGAACAGAATCCGCTCGTGCGCGACGTGCTGATCGATGATCGCAATGCCGTCGTCGTCGGCCGCGATGATGAAGGTGTGACGGAACTGGCCAAGCGGCGTCATCGGCCGCAGCAGTGTGAAGATCGTCTCCCGGCCTGCCACCGACTGCATCTGCGGATCGGTGGCCGGCAGAAACGCCGTCCCCGCCAGGACCTGATCTGGTGAGGGGTCAGACCCCGGGGACTGTCCCCCTCGAAACCCGGACGACGTGCCGAATCCCAGCGGCAATGCGCCGGTCGCGGCGAATCCGGGCGCCGGCAACGCCGCCGACAACACGAGCTCGGGCGTGGCGGTCGCGCCGAGCGCGTCGACGATCGCGCGCCGCAGGACCTCGTGGACCAGACTCTGGTCGAGAAACCGGACCTCGGCCTTGGTCGGATGGACATTCACGTCCACGCGGTCGGCCGGCAGCTCGATGAAGAGATGGACCTCCGGACTGCGTTCCTTGATGGTCGCCACGCTGTAGGCCTGCTGAATCGCGTGAGCGATCGTGCGGTCGCGGACGATCCGCGAGTTCACAAAGATGTGCTGCGGGCCGCGCACGGGGCCCTGCTCGCCGAGCGCCGCGACGAAACCGCGAATCGAGATGCCGGCGGCCTGCTTCGCCACGGTCACCAGATCCGGCCGCTCGCCGTAGATGTCGAAAAAACGATCCTCGAGGCGGCTGGCCGGCGGCGTCTCGAGCAGCTTGCGCTCGCCGCTCCGGAGCGTAAAGCCCACGTGCGGATACCCGAGGGCCAACTGCGTCACGAGGCGAGACACCTGCGCGGACTCGGCCGTATCGGCTTTCATGAACTTGCGGCGCGCGGGAAGATTGAAGAACAGATCCGCGACTTCGACGAGCGTGCCTTCCGGCACGCCGACTTCACTGACGTCCATCGTGCGTCCGGCCTCGACGACGATTTGCGTGCCCGTCAAATCGCCGCGCCGGCGCGTACGCAGCTTGAAGCGCGACACCGAGGCGACCGACGGCAGCGCTTCGCCGCGGAATCCGAGCGTACGAATCGCTGCGAGGTCAGAGGCCGTGGAAATCTTGCTGGTGGCGTGCCGCTCGAGCGCAAGCTCGGCGTCCTCGCGCGACATCCCTTCGCCGTTGTCTTCGACGACGATCGACCGCTTGCCGCCAAAGTCGATCGTGATCGCCACCCGCGTCGCGCCGGCGTCGACCGAATTTTCGACCAGCTCCTTCACGACCGACGCCGGACGCTCGACAACTTCTCCAGCGGCGATCTGGTTCGCGAGGTCGGGCGGAAGGCGGTGGATTACATTCACGACAAGTTAGAAGTTAGAAGTTAGAAGCCAGAAGTTAGAAGTTTCGGAAACAGAGGATCAGAGTCAGAAGTCTACCGCCGATCTTCCTTCGCACATCATGCGTCCAATTCCCAAACTTCTAACTTCTGGCTTCTAACTTCTGGCTTCTAACTTCTAACTTCACCTTCCCTGTCCTCAGTCGCCGGCCTTGTGCTTCTGCGCCGCCTGCGCGGCCGCCAACCTCGCGACCGGAACGCGGAAGGGCGAGCAGCTGACGTAATCGAATCCGACCGCGTCGAAGAAGTGCACTGACGACGGGTCGCCGCCGTGCTCGCCGCAAACGCCGACCTTGAGGTCTTTCTTCGTGCTGCGCCCCTTGGTCGTGCCGATGCGGACCAGCTCGCCGACGCCCGTGACGTCGAGCGACGCAAACGGATCGCGCTCGAGGATCCGTCGTTCCTGGTAGGCGCCGAGGAACTTGCCGATGTCGTCGCGCGAGAAGCCATAGGTCAGCTGCGTCAGGTCGTTGGTGCCGAAGGAAAAGAAGTCGGCCTCGCGGGCGATCTCGTCGGCCGTGAGGGCTCCGCGCGGCACTTCGATCATCGTGCCGACGAGGTACTTCACCTTCACGCCCGTTTCCTTGATCACCGCATCGGCGACACGAACGACGACGGCCTTCTGGTCGCGCAACTCACGCACGTCGCCGACGAGCGGAATCATGATTTCCGGCACGGCCTGGCCGCCTTCTTTCACGAGCTGACACGCCGCCTCCATGATGGCCCGCGACTGCATCTCGGTGATTTCCGGGTACGAGATGCCGAGGCGCACGCCGCGATGGCCAAGCATCGGGTTGAACTCGTGCAGTTCCTCGACGCGGCGCAGCAACGCGCGTTTGTCCTCGAGCACTTTCCCCGACTGGTTGGTCGCCTCCATCTTGGCGATCTCGACCATCAGGTCTTCGCGCTTGGGCAGGAACTCGTGCAGCGGCGGATCGATCGTGCGGATCGTCACAGGCGATCCGTGCATGGCCTTGAACACACCGTAGAAATCGCCTCGCTGGAGCGGCAGCAGCTCGTCGAGCGCCGCGCGCCGATCCTTCTCGTTGTCGGCGAGGATCATCTTCTGGACGATGGGAATCCGGCCCTCGCCGAAGAACATGTGCTCGGTCCGGCAGAGGCCGATCCCGCGCGCGCCAAAGCCGTAGGCAATTTCCGCCTGATCCGGCTGGTCCGCGTTGGCGCGGATGCCCAGCCGGCGGAACTTGTCCGACCAGTTCAGCAGCTGGTTGAAGCGCCGGTGAATGTCCGACTCGGCGGGTTTCATCTCGCCGTTCACCACTTGAAGGATCTCGCTCGGTTTGGTCGCGATCTGTCCGGCCTTGACCTCGCCTGACAAACCGTCGAACGACAGCCACTCGCCTTCCTTCAGCGTGACTCCGCCGACGCTCACCGTCTTCGCGCGCTCGTCAATCTGCAGCGTGCCGGCGCCGACGACCGACGGCTTGCCCATCTGCCGGCCCACGACCGCCGCGTGCGACGTCATGCCGCCCGTCGCGGTCAGAATGCCCTGCGCCACGAACATGCCGTGGATGTCGTCCGGGACCGTCTCCTTGCGGACGAGCAGGACCTTCTTGCCCTTCTTCGTCCACGCCACGGCCTCGTCGGCCGTGAAGACGATCTGTCCGGACGCCGCGCCTGGCGAGGCGGGCAGCCCCCTGGCAAACGCCTTCAGACTCTTCCACTGCTTGGGATCGAAAATCGGCGCGAGCAGCTGCGACAGCGCCTCGGGCTCGACCATCATCACGGCGTCTTTCGGCGTGATGAGTTTTTCGGCCACGAGATCCGTCGCGATCACGACTGCCGCGTACCCGGTACGCTTCCCGTTCCGGGTCTGCAGCATGAACAGCTCATCGTCCTGGATCGTGAATTCGAAGTCCTGGACGTCCTTGTAGTGCTTCTCGAGACGCGACGTGATCGTCCGCAGCTGTTTGTACGCTTTCGGCATCACGCTTTCGAGGTCGCCAATCGGCCGCGGCGTGCGGATGCCCGCGACGACGTCCTCGCCCTGCGCGTTAATGAGGAACTCGCCGTAGAACTCCTTCGCGCCCGTCGCCGGATTGCGCGTAAAGCCGACGCCCGTCCCGGATCGATCCCCCGTGTTGCCGAAGACCATCGCTTGTACGTTGACGGCCGTGCCGATCGAATCCGGGATCTCGTAGATGCGGCGGTATTCCTTCGCGCGCGGGTTCTGCCACGACCGGAACACGGCGTTCCTCGCAAGGCGGAGCTGATCGACCGGATCCTGCGGGAAATCCCGCTTGGCCTGCGCCTTGACGACCTTCTTGTAGCGCAGGACGATGTCACGGAGCGCGGCTTCATCGAGCTGCGGATCTTCTTTCACCCCGCGATCGTGCTTGACGGCCTCGAGCTCGTGTTCGAACTTCTCCTTCGGAATCTCGAGCACGACGTTGCCGAACATCTGAATGAAGCGGCGGTAGCTGTCGTACGCGAAACGCCCGTTGCCGGTCTGCGCCTTGAGCGCCTCGACGGTGACGTCGTTGAGCCCGAGGTTGAGGATCGTGTCCATCATGCCCGGCATGGAGAACTTCGCGCCCGAGCGAACGGACACGAGCAGCGGATTCTGCTTCGATCCGAACTCGCGCTTCGCCGCCTTCTCGAGCTTCTTCAAGTGCTCGAGCATTTCCTTGTCGACGGCGGGCGGAACTTTGCCGTTGGTCGAGATGTAGGCGCGGCACGCGTCGGTCGAGATCGTGAAGCCGGGCGGCACGGGCAGGCCGGCGTTGGTCATCTCGGCCAGGCCGGCGCCCTTGCCGCCGAGCAGGTCGCGCATCTTCCGATCGCCGTCGGCTTTGCCGTTGCCGAAGAAATACACGAACCGCTTGGTCTTACCCGCTGACTTCTTCGTTTTCGATGCCATCAGAATCAGGACTCCGAAGCGACGACTTCCGAAATATCGCCAAGTTGAAGGATAAGGTGTTCCAGCTCTTTCATGAGCCGCAGCCGCGCGCGGCGCAGCAGCGGATCATCAGCCATTACGAAGACTTCGTTGAAGAATTTACCGACGGCCGGCTCGAACGCCGCCGCTTCCGCATACGCCTCGCGGAAACCGGTGCCGGTGGACACGGCTTTCTCGATGGCCGGCCGGCGCCTGCTGATCTCGTCGAGAAGCGCGCGCTCGGCCGGTTCCTTGAGCGCGCCTGACCACGAGGGGTCGTTCGTCATCTCGTCGGCCGGCAGATCGCGCGCGATGTTGCGCACGCGCTTGAACGCCGTCGCCAGCTGCCGGAACTGCTCCGACCGTGAAAATTCTGGCAACGCTCGCAGGTTGTCCTGCAGGTCGCTCACAGGCACCGAGAGCGCCACGGCCGGGCTGGCCAGCACCGCGCGGATGTTCCGCCGATCCGCGCCGCGGGCCTCGAAGACGTATTGCAGCCGTTCGAACAGGAACAGGCGGAGGTGGTCGTCCACCTCGACGAGCCGGGCCGCGTCGGTTTCGCCGTACGCCGCGAGGGCCTGCGCGATGAGGACGCCCAGTGACGTGCGCACCCGCGCACCCGCCAGGACCTCGGCGTCCGCCAGAATGCGAAGCACGCCGTGCGCGGCGCGGCGCAGGCCGTACGGATCGCGCGACCCGGTGGGCCGCTCACCCGCCAGGAACAGGCCGGCGATCGTATCGAGCTTGTCGCCTAGCGCAACCGACGCCCAGGAGACGCCGGCCGATCCGAGTGTCGCCCCGGACGGCGCGGCCTCTGCCTCGACGGCCAGCGGTAGATAGTGCCAGTAGATCGCCTTCCAGACCGGTTCGGGCTCGCCAGACTCGCGCGCGTAGATGCCGCCCATCGTGCCTTGCAACTCCGCGAACTCGCGCACCATGTCGGTCGCGAGGTCGGCCTTGGCCAACCGGGCCGCGCGGGCCGCGGCCGGCGCCTCGGCCGGCCGGTGAAACACGTCGGTCGCGATCCACGACGCGAGCGCTTCGAGCCGCGCCGCCTTCGCGGCGTACGATCCGAGCTTGCCGTGAAAAAGCACCGTCTCGAGCCGCGCGAGCCTCGCTTCGAGGCCGACCGCGCGGTCCGCGTCCCAGAAGAACCGCGCGTCACGCAGACGCGCGGTGACGACCCGTTCGGCGTTCGTCGAAATCGCGCGATCGTTGGCCGACTGCGTGTTGGTCACGGCCAGAAACGCCGGCATCAGCGATCCGTTCATGCCGACCACCGGGAAAAAATGCTGATGATGAATCAGCGTCGTCGTCAGGACTTCCGGCGGCAGGGCGAGAAACTCCGCCCCGAACGCGCCGGCCACGACCGCGGGAAATTCGACGAGGTCCGGCACTTCTTCGAGCAGCGTCTCGGCCGCCGCATTGCCGTTCAGCATCGCGCGGCCACCGAGTCTTCGTGCGTGTGCCTCGAGGTCGCGCAGGATGCGATCCCGGCGATCGATGCGCGAGAGGAGCACGAAGTTCTCGGTCAGCTTCTTGCGGTACTCGTCGAACGTGCGGACTTTGATCGCGCGTCCGGCCCGGCCCGTCGTCGCGAGGAAGCGGTGGCCGTACGTCACGGCGCCCGCGGTCACGTCCTGGACGCGCGGGCTCGACGCGGTAGCCAGACGCGAGATCGTGAACGGCACGACGCGGCCGCCGTAGAGGAACAGCAGCCAGCGAATCGGCCGGCCGAAGAGCAGTTCGCCCTTGCCGTCGCCCAGCTCGGCGTCCCAGTGCATTTCCCGGGCAAACGTAAGGTCGCGCAGGAGCGCCGAGAGAATCTCGGGCAGCACGTCCACGGTGGCGCGGCCGCGAATCCGGCGGTGGAAGGTCAGATACTTTCCGCGCGGTGTGTCGGCCTGCACGAGCGCGTCGAAATCCGCGTTCAGCTTGCGCGCAAACCCGAGCCCCGCCGGCGTGGGATGGCCCTCGGCGTCGAACGCGGCCGAGACCGGTGGCCCCATGACCGTGTCTTCACGATCTTCCTGGCGATCGATTAGCTCGGGCACGCACACGGTCAGCCGCCGCGGCGTCGAAAACGCCTCGATGCCCTGCTTGGGACCGAGCCCCTGCTCGTCGAGCCGTGCCTGCAAACGCGCGGTCATCTGCGCGGTCAGCGGCGGCAACCAGGACGCCGGCAGCTCCTCGAGGCCGATTTCGAGCAGCAGCTCACGATCCATGTTCGGTCCCCTGTCCGGGCGTCGACTCGACCCACGCACGCGCGATGGCCACCGCCAGTTGCCGAACGCGCAGGATGTACGCCGTGCGCTCGGTGACGCCAATGCTGCCGCTCGCGTCGAGCAGGTTGAAAAGATGCGAGCACTTCAGGCAGTAATCGAGCGCCGGCAGCACGAGCCCACCGTCGATCAGTGTCTTCGCAAACGCGTAGGTGCGGTCGAACATGTCGCGGTGAAACGCCGCGAATTCGCCGTCGGGCATCGGGACCTGGCCGAACGCGTATTTCGACTGCTCGATCTCGTCGCGCAGCCGGACTTCGCGGTAGGTCACGCCGGGCGCCCACTGCAAGTCGTACACGTTATCCACACCCTGTAACGACATCGCGAACCGCTCGAGCCCGTAGGTCAGCTCGACCGACACAGGCGAAAGATCCAGGCCGCCCGCCTGCTGAAAATACGTGAACTGAGTGATCTCGAGGCCGTCGTACATCACCTGCCAGCCGATGCCCCACGCGCCGAGCGTCGGCGACTCCCAGTTGTCCTCTTCGAACCGCACGTCGTGCGCGCGCAGATCGATGCCGCACGCTTCGAGACTCTGCAGATACAAATCCTGCACGTCGTCGGGCGCGGGTTTGAGCACGACCTGGAACTGATGATGTTTCAGCAACCGGTTCGGGTTCTCGCCGAATCGTCCGTCGGCCGGCCGCCGCGAGGGCTGCACGTACGCGACGTTCCACGGCTGCGATCCGAGCACCCGCAAAAACGTCTCCGGATGCATCGTCCCGGCGCCCATCTCGATGTCCATCGGTTGCTGGATGAGACACCCCTGCGCCGCCCAGTAGTCCGACAGTTTCAGAATCAGATCTTGAAGAGTCACGACTCGGGCCCGAGCTCCCTCACGACGCGCGCCGACCGCAGCTCCCGCTCGAGGCAGAGCGCAATCAACCGGTCGTGCACACCTTCCACTTCTCGCAGCACCCGGATCGGCACGTCCGACGCCACTGCGTCAGCCGGCGCCTGCCGGGCAAATCCCCGCACGCACGCGACGGCCTCCGGCGAGAGCCGGGGACGGCCTTGTCCGCACTCGAGACAGACGTACGCGCGGTCATGCGCGGCGAGCCACGCCCCAGCGCCGAGCGTCGGCTGCCCGCAGCGCGGGCACACGACGAGAGCCGGATACACGCCCTCGAGGCGCAGAATCCAATATTCGAAATACCGGGCCAGGGCCTCGATCGACCCGGACCGCGCGAGCATCTCGCTCATCGCGGCACCCAGCCGGAACAGGCGCTCGTTGGGCTGGCAATCAGGCGCCCACTGATCCAGGAGCTCCGCGAAATACGCGGCATGGCCGAGGACGTGCGCAGCCTCGCCGGCGGGCCGACCCGCCACTGCACTGAGGGGGGTCACCTGAGGCTCGATCCGATCAACGCGCACCAGTTCGCGGGTCTCCCGTTCGACGTAGGTCACGCGGCCCCGTGTGAGGGGCTCGAGCGCCGCGCCGAAGCGCCGGCGCGATGCCGACGCGTTCTTGGCAACGCCGCGCCGCTTGCCGCGATCCTCGGTCAAAAAGACGACGATGCGGTCAGCCTCGCCGTATTGATAGGTCCGGAGCACCAGGGCGTCAACCGTATAGGTCCGCATCGCAGATGGCCGCTGCAGATGGGCATCTGCGGCTGGCGCACAATTTGCCTATATTACCTCTAACGGCCGTTCAGCTTCGAACGGGCCATCGGGTCAGGCCCGGCTCGACGCCAATCGGGGCCAGACCCGCGATCATTTCGGCCGTTCTTTCTTCTGCCCACTCACTCATTGCCCCATTGCCTCATTTCTTCAGCCGAAGACCCATTTCGTCCAGGAGCCGCTCGTCGTCGCGCCAGTCCTCGCGCACTTTGACGTGCAGGTCGAGGTAGACCCGGCCGTCGAGCATCTTCTCGAGCTCGAGCCGCGCCGCCGTGCCAATCCGCTTGATTTTTTCGCCCCGCCGCCCGATGACGATGGCTTTGTGCGAGGCCTGATCGACGAGGATGGACGCGAAGATTTTCGTGACCGCCCGCTCGCTCGACGGTTCCTCGAACTGATCGATGAGGACCGCTGTCGTGTACGGCAGCTCGTCGTGCGTCTCGGCGAGGACCTGTTCGCGAATGAGCTCGCCGGCGAGCGTCCGCTCGGACTGGTCGGTCAGGTAGTCGTCGGGATAGATCGCGTCCTGCTCGGGCAGGGCGGCGAGGATCTCCTGCTGCAGCGCGGCGACGCCCTCGCCGGTGCGCGCCGAAATCGGCACGGCCGCGCGAAACTCGAACGCCGCGGCGTACCGGCCCATGATGGGCAGCAGGCGGGGCTTGTGGATCGCGTCCAGTTTGTTCAGCGCGAGGATCGCCGGCGCCTCGACGCGTTCGAGCAGCTTGAGCACGAACTCGTCGCCCGCGCCAGGCCGCGACGTCGCGTCGACCACGAGCACGACGACGTCGACCTCGCGAAGCGTGTCGAGCGCGGCGTCGACCATCCGCTTGTTCATGCGGTGCACGGGCTTGTGAATCCCCGGCGTGTCGAGGAACACCATCTGCCCGCCGGCCGCGTTGACGACGCCCGTGATGCGATGCCTGGTCGTCTGCGGCTTGTCGGACACGATGGCGAGTTTCTGGCCGACGAACCGATTGAGCAGCGTCGACTTGCCGGCATTGGGCCGGCCGATCAGGGAGACGAGGCCCGATTTCATCCCGACGACTCCGACGCGCCGACCGGCGCGGGCACGCGCCTGACGCGCACCTTGTGGATGCGGCGGCGCTCGGCTTCGAGAATCTCCACGTCGAGCCCGTCGAACGTGAATCGCTCGCCGGCCGCCGGCACGCGACCGACACGTGTGAGCACGTAGCCGCCCACCGTCTCGAATCCGCCGCCCTCGATCCCCAGGCCTTCGAGGCCGAGGCGATCGATCAGCTCGCCGATCGCCACCTTCCCGCTGAACACATAGGCATCGTCGCCCTCGCGGCCAATCGGATCGGCTTCGAGATCGTACTCGTCGCGAATCTCACCGACGAGCTCTTCGACGACGTCCTCCACGGTGACGAGGCCGGCGGTCCCGCCGTACTCGTCGACGACGATCGCAAGCTGGAAGCGTCCCTGCTGAAACTCGCGCAGCAGTTCGGCCACGCGTTTCGTCTCGGGAACGAACGCGGCCGACCGCATGATCTCCGACACGGTCTTGCTGCTCACGGACGGATCGATCATCTGAATGAGGTCTTTCACGACGACGAGGCCGACGATGTTGTCGAGGTTGTCGGTGTAAACGGGCAGGCGCGAATATTCCTGCTCTTCGACGAGCTTGCGGAGATCGGCGATCGTGGACGTCGCGCGAATCGCGACGATGTCCGGCCGCGGCGTCATGACCTCGCGCACGAGCGTCTCGCCGAAATCGACGACCGACCGCAGCAGGCGGCTCTCGTCGGCGCGTCCGGGCGCGGTCGGCAGCTCGAGCGGCCGCTCTTCGGCGGCGCGCGGCTGGCTGCTGTTCGATCGGCCTCGTGGATCGGCGGCGCCGACCCACGCGATGATCAGCGCCGTCAGCGGCCCGAGGACGTTGGCCACGGCCGTGAACATCGGCAGCAGCAGCTCGAGCACGCGCTCGGGCGAGCCCGTGCGCCGGATGATGATGGCGGGCAGAATCTGGCCCGCACCAATGGCGAGCAGCACGCCGGCCAGAAACAGGGTCAGGATGCCGCCCAGGCTCGTCCCGAGCGGTTCGGACAGCAGCGAGACCGAGAGCACGAGGGCGACGCCGCGCATGACGCGCGCGGGGACGAAGAACTTCAGTGGGTCGTCGAGATAGGCCGCCAGTGCGTCCGCTTCGCTGCCGCGCTCGGCTTCGAGCCGCTGTGGCAGGCGCATCAGCATCGCAAACGCGGTCTCGACGACCGCGAAAAACAGCAGCACGCCGGCTGCCATCAACACGAGGACCGCAGTCATCGTCGTCGCGTCCGAGGCGTGGCCCGCCCGATCAGCGCCCTGCCGAGGCCGGCCCGTCGTCCCAGCCGGGCCTCCGCACGCGCCATGCGGCCATTGTCGGTCTCGTGATCGTAGCCCAGCAAGTGCAGGAGTCCATGGAAGGCAAGAACCTTGAGTTCCCTAGCCAGGGCATGTCCCTGCTCGCGGGCCTGGCGGCGCGCCACCCCCGTGGCGATCGCGAGGTCGCCGAGATGTCGGACGTCGCCGCGAGGGCTCCGCCCGGGACGAACCGCCGTCGGGAATGAAAGCACATCGGTCGCGGCGTCCTTGCCGCGGTGATCGCGGTTGAGGCGGCGCATCTCGCGGTCGGCCACGAGCGCGATGCTCACCTCGCCGCGGGCCGACGGCGGCGCCGCGTGCTCGAGCCAGCGGCCAAGGCCGCCCGACGCCACCGGACGGCCGCGCCCGTCGGTCACGGCCACGCGGAGACGGCGAGAGCGCCCGTGAACGTCACGCGCCCGCATCAGGATTTCGTCTGGTTGCCGTACGTCTCGTACGCCTTGACGATCTGCTGCACGAGCGTGTGGCGCACCACGTCGCGGTCGTCGAAGTAGATGGTGGCGATGCCTTCGATGCCGCCGATGACCTTCAGCGCCTCGATAAGCCCGGAGACACGTCCGGCTGGCAAGTCGATTTGCGTGATGTCGCCCGTCACGACGGCCTTCGAGCCGAAGCCGAGCCGCGTGAGGAACATCTTCATCTGCTCGGACGTCGTGTTCTGCGCCTCGTCGAGAATGACGAAGGCGTCGTTGAGCGTGCGTCCGCGCATGAACGCGATCGGCGCGACCTCAATCACGCCCCGCTCGAGCAGGCGCTCCACGCGCTCCGCGTCGATCATGTCGTAGAGCGCGTCGTAGAGCGGGCGGAGATATGGATTGACCTTCTCCTGAAGATCGCCGGGAAGGAAGCCGAGCTTCTCGCCCGCTTCGACGGCCGGCCGCGCGAGGACGATGCGCGCAACGCGCTTCGCGAGCAGATAGCCGACCGCCTGCGCCATGGCGAGGTACGTCTTGCCGGTGCCCGCCGGGCCGACGCCGAAGACGATGTCGTGCCGATCGATCGCTTCGAGATAGCGGCGCTGGTTGACGCTCTTCGGCGCCACCTGGCGGCGGCCAATCGCCTTCGCCGCGCCCTTCGAAAAGAAATCATGAAGCTCGACGGTCGGCTGATTCGTCAGGAGCTGCGCCGCGGTGCGCACGTCGCCCGGCGCGAACCGGTAACCTTCGCGTAACAGGTCACCCAGCTGTTCGAATGCCCGCTCGGCACGCGCCACCGGTTCGGCGGCCCCCTCGATGACGACGTCGTGCCCGCTGGTGCGCAGACGCACACCGAGCGCGGATTCGAGGTTTCGCAGGTTTTCGTCGAGAGAGCCGAACAGCGTCTCGATGCCCTCGTCGGGCATCGTGATGCGGCGCAAGGAAGAAGTGGGCATCCCCGGAGTCAGAGTAGCACGAGGGCCGTGCTGTTACGTCCCGCTCGAGGCGCCGGCCGGCCAGAGCCGCGCCGCCCCCCGGACGCCGCTGGCGTCGCCGTGCACGGCCGGCACGACGCGCGTCGCGACGTGATCCGAAAACACCCACGCGCCCAACTGCGGCGGCACGTTCACGTACAGCCGATCGAGACGTGACAGCCCGCCGCCGATGACGATGACATCAGGATCGAGGAGGTTGACGATCGTGGCGAACGCGCGGGCGAGCCGCTGTTCCCAGATCGTGAGCGTCTCCGCGGCGAGAGCCTCGCCGTGTCCGGCCCGCGCGACGATCTCTTCACTCCGCACTTGTGGTCCGCCGCGCCGCGCGTAGTCGGCGGAGAGGCCGGGCCCCGAGAGAAACGACTCGATGCAGCCGCGACGACCGCAGTAGCACGCCGGTCCCGGGCGTTCGTCGTCTTCGGGCCAGGGCAGTGGGTTGTGGCCCCACTCCCCCGCGATCGCGTTCGCACCGGTGAGCACGCCGCCCTTGACGACCACGCCGCCGCCGACGCCGGTTCCAAGAATGACGCCGAATACAACGCCGGTGCCCGCGGCCGCGCCATCGGTCGCTTCAGAGATGGCCAGGCAGTTCGCGTCGTTCGCGAGCCGGACCGGTCGGGCGAGCGCGCGCTCGAGGTCCTGCTGAAACAGACGGCCGTTGAGCCACGTCGAGTTCGCGTTCTTGATCCGGCCGGTCCGCGGAGAAATCGCGCCGGGGATGCCGAGTCCGACCGTGCACCGCGGGGCGGTCGCCCGCTCCCCGTCTGCCACGAGACCCGCGATGGCGTCAATCGTCGCGTCGTAGTTGTCGCGCGGCGTCGCCACGCGCGACTCCCACTCGACCACCCCGGCGTCGGACAGGACGATGGCCGCGATCTTCGTGCCGCCGAGGTCGACGCCCAGCCTGTGCATCACTCGCGAATGCGAATGTGGAGCTCGCGGAGTTGGCGTTCGTCCACGGTGGACGGCGCGCCGGCCATCAGATCGACCGCTTGCGCCGTCTTTGGGAACGCGATCACTTCACGAATCGACGCCTCGCCGCACATCAGCGAGATGATGCGATCGAGCCCGAACGCAATGCCGCCATGCGGCGGAGTGCCGAACTCGAGCGCGTCCAGGAAGAATCCGAAGCGAGCGCGCGCGTCCTCGTCCGAGATGCCGAGCAACCGAAAGACGTGCCGCTGCACGTCGGCGCGATGAATTCGAATGCTGCCGCCGGCGATCTCCGAACCGTTCAGTGCAAGATCGTACGCTCGGGCCCGCACGCGATCGGGCGCGGATTCGAGCAGGCCGACGTCCTGAGGACGCGGCGACGTGAACGGATGGTGCATCGAGTCCCAGCGCTTCTCGTCCTCGTTGTACTCGAACAGCGGGAACTCGGTGACCCAGACGAACCGGAAGTCGTCGGGACGCATCAAGTTCAGCTTGCGCCCGATGGCGAGACGCAGCTTGCCGAGTACGCGTGCGACGAGCGACGCGTCACCCGCAGAGAGCAGCAGCAGGTCGCCCTCGCGCCCACCGGCCGCGTCGAAGGCCTGACGGAGCGGCGCTTCCCCGGCGATCTTCAGCGCGGAACTCTGCAGCGCCGACTGCGCGAGCCGCACCCACACGAGCCCGGTCGCGCCAAGCTGACGCGCCTGCTCCGCGAGATCATCGAGCTCCTTACGCGACGAGGTCGCCCCGCCCGTCATCACGAACCCGCGGACCGCGCCGCCCGCGGCCAACGCTTCGCGGAACGGCACGAACGGCGTCCCCGCGAATGCCGCGCTGACGTCGGCAATGGGCATGCCGGGTCGCAGATCGGGCTTGTCCGATCCGTACACGCGCATGGCCTCGTCGTACGGCACGCGCGGGAACGGCGTCGGCACCGAATGCCCCGCCGCCTTGAACATCGCCACGATCGCACCTTCGACGATGCCGTAGACGAGTTCCTCGGTGGCAAATGACATCTCGACGTCGATCTGGGTGAATTCCGGCTGCCGATCGGCGCGCAGGTCTTCGTCGCGGAAGCACCGGCAGATCTGCATGTACCGGTCGAGCCCGCCGATCATGAGGATCTGCTTGAAGATCTGCGGTGACTGCGGCAGCGCAAAGAACTCACCGTGGTGCACGCGGCTCGGCACGAGATAGTCGCGTGCGCCCTCGGGTGTCGATCGCGTCAGGATCGGCGTCTCGATTTCGAGGAAGCCCTGCTCGTCGAAGTACCGCCGCGCCGCGAGCGCGACGCGGTGGCGCAGCACGAGGTTGGCCTGGAGCGTCGGCCGCCGCAGATCCAGATAGCGGTACCGCAGGCGCGTGTCTTCAGCGACCGCGGCGTCTTCGTTGATCGCGAACGGCGGCGTCCGCGCCTCGTTCAGGATCTCGAGCGACGTCACCACCACTTCGATCCCGCCCGTCTCGAGTTTCGGGTTGACGGTCGCTGCCTGGCGCGCTTCGACCTTTCCGCGTACCGCGATCACGAACTCCGATCGCACACGGCCGGCGATCTCGGCCGCCGGCGTCCCCGTACGGATCACCGCCTGTGTCAGGCCATGGCGGTCGCGGACGTCAATGAACAGCACCCCGCCCAAATCACGAATGCGATGCGTCCAGCCAAGCAGCAGCACGTCCTTGCCGACATCGGCCGGACGCAATTCTCCGCAGGTGTGGGTTCGATAGGTCGACGACACGTCTGTCATGCCAATGCCGCTCGCACGCTCTCCACGGCCGCCGCGCGCGCTACCGCCCGCTGGTCGCCCGTCGTCATGTCCCGCAAGGTCACTTCGCCGCGTGCCAACTCGTCGCCGCCGACGATGACCGAGACGCGGGCGTGGACCCGGTCGGCACGCTTCATTTGCGCCCGGAGACTCCGGGCTTCGAATTCCATGACCGCCGCGAGGCCGGCGCGACGCAGTTCGCGCAACAGCTTCAGGCCTTCGGTGCGGCCGTCGTCGCCAATCGCGATCACGCACGACAGCGGCGGCGGATCGATCTTCGAGTGTGCCGGCAGCGCGAGCACGAGGCGTTCGAGCCCGGCGGCGAAGCCGATGCCCGGGCGATCCGGCCCGCCGAGATCCTTCACGAGGCCGTCGTAGCGGCCGCCACCGAGCAGCGCGTTCTGCGCGCCGAGCGCCTGATGATCGTCGGGATGATCGTGCGACACCACCGCGCCGAGAATTTCGAAGGTCGTGCGCGTGTAGTAGTCGAGGCCGCGGACGAGCCGGTGCGACAGCCGCCACGGAATCTCGAACGCGTCGAGGTGCGCCTTGACGCCGGCAAAATGCGTCGCGCACGCCTCGTCGAGATAGTCGACCGAGTGCGGCAGCCGATCGATGATCGGCTGGTCGGCGGGCACCTTGCAGTCGTAGATGCGCAGCGGATTGGTCTTCGCGCGCCGCTGGCAGTCCTGGCAGAGCTTCGGCAAGTCCGTGCCGAGCGCCTTGAGAAGCGCCTCTTCGAACTGCGGGCGGCAGGATCGGCAGCCGACCGAGTTGATGACGAGCTCGGCCCGCTGGATACCGAGGCCGTTGATAAGCGACCACGCGAGGTCGATCACCTCGGCGTCGATCGCCGGATCGGACAGCCCGAACACCTCGACGTCGAGCTGGTGAAACTGCCGGTAGCGGCCTTTCTGCGGGCGCTCGTACCGGAACATCGGCCCCATCGCGTAGAGCTTCGCCGCCGGCAGCACCTGTTCGAGGCCGTGCTCGACGAAGGCGCGCACCATGCTCGGCGTCGCTTCGGGCCGGAGCGTGACGCGCTCGCCGCCCTTGTCGGTGAAGCTGTACATCTCTTTCTGGACGATGTCGGTCGTTTCGCCGGTGCCCTTGGAAAAGAGCTCCTCGCGCTCGATGATCGGCGTGCGGATCTCGAGATACCCGTAGCGCTCGCAGAGCTGACGCGCCACGTGCTCGACGAACTGCCACCGCGCGACGTCGGCCGGCAGAATGTCGTGCGTTCCGCGAATCGCGCTAATCATAGTCAGCCTTGTACCGCACGTACCGCGCGGCGTACTCGAGAATCTCGGCGACTTCCGCGTCGGTCAGCTCCCGACGCACTTTGCCAGGACTGCCCATGACGAGCGAGCGCGGCGGCACGACCATGCCCTCGACGAGCAGCGTGCCCGCCGCCACAATCGAGTCTTCGCCGACGGTCGCGCCGTTGAGCAGCGTCGCGCCCATGCCAATCAGGACGCGATCGCCGATCGTGCAGCCGTGCACGATGGCCGCGTGGCCGATGGTCACCTCGTCGCCGATGTGCGTCGGATGGGTGCCGTGCATGACATGAACGATTGTGCCGTCCTGCACGTTCGAACGCCGGCCGATGCGAATGACGTTGACGTCACCGCGCACGACCGTGTTCATCCAGATGCTGCTGTCGGCGCCGATCTCGACGTCCCCGATCACCTGCGCGCTGATATCCACGTAGGCGGTCGGATGCACGTTCGGCAGGCGGCCGCGATACGGACGGAGCATTCGATCAATTATACGAGGTTCGTTGCGCCACGCCCGACGCCGCCGGCACGCGCGTCACTGTTTGCGGATCGTCGGGTACGTAATGCCCAGTTGTTCGAGGTACGTCTTGTACTTCGTCGGATCGAAATAGAGCGTCTTCATCTGGGCGCGATACCGCGCCATCGTCTCCTTGTTCAGTTCGATCGCGGGCTGATCCTGCGGCCGAAGCAGCGGCTCGTACTTCGTGGTGGCCGTCTGCACGGTCCTGAAGTACTCCCACGAGGCCTGCACCAGTTCCGGCTTCATCACCAGATCGATCATCGTCAAGGCCTGCACCTTGGCGCCGGCCGTGGCGCCTTTATGCGCAATGGGCGTCGCCATGGCGATGCCGTCGGCCCAGTTGTGGCCGGGGAGTCCGGGGATGTTCGAGGGATACCGCAGGGTGATCGTGGGCACGTTCCAGGAGACATCGCCGATGTCGTCCGATCCCCCGCCCGTGTTGTCGGCTTCGCTCACGGGCCCCTGGAGCGCCGCGACGCGGGTCGCGAGGCCGGACTCACGAACGCCCAGTTCCTTCTGCACCGCACGCGCGAGCGTCTGGTCGGCCTCACTCCACTCGGGCAGGCCGACCTTCTGGATGTTCGTGTTGGCGGCTTCCGCCACCGCCCGGTTGAAATGCTGCGGCCAGGCCGCGCCGAGCACACGCGTCGGCTGCAGTTCCGTGTTGGTCATCATCGCCGCGCCCTTGGCGATGCGATCGCCAATCGCCCACAGGTCCTTGATGCCCTGGAACGTCGTCTGACGGAAGTAATACCAGACGGCCGCCGTCGGCGGCACGACGTTCGGCTGATTGCCGCCGTCGGTAATCACGTAATGCGACCGCTGCGAGATCGGCAGATGTTCGCGCTGAAAATTCCAGCCGACGTCCATCAGCTCGACGGCGTCGAGCGCGCTCCGCCCGCGCCACGGGTTAGCGGCGGCGTGGGCACTCTCGCCCTTGAAGTTGTACTGCACCGAGACGAGGCCGGTCCCCGCGCGATCCCCCCACGACACGCCGAGATTGCGATCGACGTGAGAAAAGAGCACGACGTCGACATCCTTGAAGAGGCCCGCGCGGACGTAGTACGCCTTCGCGCCCAGCAGCTCCTCGGCGACGCCCGGCCAGATCCGGATCGTGCCGGGAATCTTGTCGCGCTGCATCATTTTCTTCAGCACGAGCGCGGCGGTGATGTTCACGGCCTGGCCGGAATTGTGCCCTTCGCCGTGACCTGGCGCGCCCTCGAAGAACGGCTCGTGATACGCCACACCCGGCTTCTGCGACGCCTGCGGAATGCCGTCGATGTCCGACCCGAGCGCAATCACCGGCTTGCCGCTGCCCCACGTCGCGAGAAACGACGTCGGAATCCCGGCGACGCCTTCCTCGACGTCGAATCCGTTCTTCTTGAGCACGTCGACGAGGTAGGTATGCGTCTCGAATTCCTGGAAGCCCAGCTCGCCGTAGCTGTAGAGCTGGTCGACCATCTGCTGCGTGAAGTCTTTCATCCGGTCGACCTCGGCGATCGCCTCGGTCTTGAGGGCCGTCACCTTCTCGGAATCGGGTGGCAGGTTCAGCGGCGCGGGTGCCGCGCCCTGCCCGCGCCCGCCGCGTCCCTGTGCGGCCAGCGCCGCCGTCACGATGAGTACGAATCCGAGAGCGACGCGCAGCGTTCTCACAGGGCCTCCGGCGTGAAGGGTACGCACTCGCCATTTGCGAGGCGTGGTGCCATCTTAAGCACTTTTTTCAACCGATCAACCTGCCGCCGCTCGCCCGCTACAATAGGAACGATGCCTGTCTCGGACACGCTCGGCCGTCCGCTCCGCAGTGTTCGGCTGTCGGTTACCGATCGGTGCAACCTGCGGTGCCACTACTGCATGCCGGAAGACGAATATCTCTGGCTGCCGCGGGAGGACGTGCTGACCTTCGAGGAAATCGTCGAACTGGCGGATCTTCTCGCGGAGGCTGGCGCCGAGCGATTCAGGCTTACGGGGGGCGAGCCGCTGCTCCGCCGCGACATGCCTGACCTGGTCCGCCGTCTGGCCGGGCGCCCGTGGATGCGCGACCTCGCTCTCACGACCAACGGCGTGCTGCTCGCCGACGCGGCGCCCGAGCTCAAGCGCGCCGGTCTGCATCGGCTGACCGTCAGTCTCGACACCCTGCACGCCGATCGCTTCCACCGTCTGACACGCATCGACGCGCTCGACCGCGTGCTCGCCGGCATCGAGGCCGCCCGATCGGCCGGATTCACCAGCCTCAAACTCGACACCGTCGTCACCCGCGGCGACAACGACGACGAGCTGATCGCGCTCGTGGACTTCGCTCGCGAGATCGACGCGGAAGTCCGCTTCATCGAGTACATGGACGTGGGCGGCGCGACCGGATGGCGGCCCGACGCGGTCGTGACGCGCGCAGACATGCTGGCACGCCTGACCGACCACTACGGCCCGATCGAGGCGCTCGACCGATCGTCGGCGCCAGCCGAGCGCTTCCGGCTGCCCGACGGCCACACGTTCGGCATCATCGCCTCGACGTCACAGCCGTTCTGCCGGACGTGTGATCGCGTGCGATTGACGGCCGACGGCGTGCTCCTGCTCTGTCTGTACGCCCAGCACGGGACGGATCTTCGCCGGCCGCTCCGCGCCGGCGCGTCCCACGACACCTTGAAACGCACGATCCACGCCGTCTGGGAAAGCCGCGCCGATCGGGGCGCCGAAGAACGCCACGCCGTGCGTGACCGCGGCGCGTTCATCCCGCTCAGCGTGCTCAAGCGCGACGCGCACCTCGAGATGCACACGCGCGGCGGCTAGCGACAGCTCAAGTCGGAAGTCGAGCAGTCAGGAGTCGGAAGTGGACGCAGGCAGCACGGGCGTCACTACCGCCAGACTCATCGCGCCGATCGCGGCACACTCGCCGACGAACGCCGCGAAACTCCCCCAACGCATCGACCCATACCACGGCAGCGTTGCGCCATGCGCCAGGATCCAACGTGTGTAGTCACCACCGCCATGTGCGAGTTGGCCGGCCACGCCGCTGATCAGCGCCAGTAGCGGCACGACGGCCCCAGACAGCGCGCCGATCGCCATCAGGTGAACAACGCGCGTGCGACCGTGCTCGATCGCCCACTGCACCGCAGGCACCCCCACGAGCGCCGCCGCACCGAACGCCACGCCCGCGACCAACCACAGATCATCCGCGTGCGGGACCATTCCGAGCGTCCGCAGCACGAGCACCGCAACGATCGGTACCACACTCAACACGCCAACGAAGGCCATGAGGGATCCTTGACGCTGGAAGTCTACCGCTATACTGAATGGTCGTCGTTGGCGCCGTGTCCACCTCAGGAACTCGCACAGTCTTCGCCGTCCTCGCGGCCGTCAGCGTCAGCCACCTGCTCAACGACCTGATGCAGTCGCTGCTGCCAGCGATCTATCCGATGCTCAAGGCGCAGTTTGGCCTCGATTTCTGGCACATCGGGCTGATCGCCCTCACCAATCAGATGACCGCCTCGGTGCTGCAACCGGTCGTCGGGTACTTCACCGACAAGCGGCCGCAGCCGTACTCGCTCGCGATTGGGATGGTAGCGACACTCGGCGGGTTGCTGCTGCTTTCGGTCGCGAACCGCTTTTCGCTGCTGTTGCCGGCGGCCGCGCTGATTGGCGTCGGATCTGCGGTCTTTCATCCCGAGTCGTCGCGCATCGCCCGGGCAGCCTCGGGCGGGCGCCATGGCTTCGCGCAGTCGCTCTTTCAGACGGGCGGCAACGCCGGGTCCTCGCTCGGTCCGCTGCTCGCGGCGTTCATCGTCGCGCCGCGCGGACAAGGGAGCATCGCGTGGTTTTCCGTGATCGCGGTCGTCGCGATTGTGCTCTTGTGGCGGGTGGGCGCGTGGTACTCGCACACGGGCATGCATCGCGCCGCCGCGACGGTCAGCGCGGCGGGACCGGGCCTCCCGCGCGGCGAGGTCCGTCGCGGCATGGCGATTTTGCTGATCCTCGTCTTCTCGAAGTACGTCTACCTCGCGAGCCTGACGAGCTACTTCACGTTCTTTCTCATTCACAAGTTTCAGATTTCCGTGCAGGCCGCGCAGCTGTATCTCTTTGGCTTTCTCGCGGGCGTCGCAGCGGGCACATTCGCCGGCGGCCCGATTGGCGATCGCGTCGGCCGCAAGTTCGTGATCTGGGCGTCGATTCTCGGCGTGCTGCCGTTCACGCTGATCCTGCCCTACGCCAATCTCTTCTGGACCGCGGTGCTCAGCGTCGTGATCGGACTGATCCTCGCGTCGGCGTTCTCCGCCATTCTCGTCTATGCACAAGAGCTGGCGCCGCGGCGGGTCGGCCTCGTGTCGGGACTTTTCTTCGGTTTCGCGTTCGGCGTCGCGGGCGTCGCCGCGGCGGCGCTCGGCAAGCTCGCGGACGCCACGAGCATCGACGTCGTTTATCGCGTGTGCGCGTTCCTGCCGGCGCTGGGACTCCTGACGGCGTTTCTGCCGGACACGCGCCGGCCGACTACGACCCACCCGCGCAGTTGAGCACAGGGACCGACGCGCAAACGTTGGCGCCGCCGTCGATGAAACCCGAGGCTGGCGAGAGCACCGGACCGGGCGACACGGTGCCAAAGTTGTTGTTCTGGATCAGATTCCCTGAAACCGACGTCGCCGATCGACCATTCATGTTGACGTAGATCGACGGCGGAATCCCGCCGCCGTACAACGGGGGCAGAGCGATCGGGTTGACGAACATGTTGTTGACGATCTGATTGTTGACCAACGTCGACGCCGTCACCCCTGTCGCGGGATCCGCCGAGAAACGCGCGAAGCTCGGACTGCTGGAGACGACATTGCCGGCGATAATCGAGTTGATGAAACCCTCGATGTAGTACGAGCCGATCCCCGTATACCCCATGTTCAAGATGCGATTGTCGCGGATGGTCACCGTCATCGGCCCGTTGCTGGTCCCGGGTTCAATGCCTGCGTCGAACGCACTGCGAATGACATTGTCGTGAATCGCCAGGTTGACCTCGCGATTGAGGCCGATGCCATCGTCGCAGCCCTGACGCTGGTAAGTCGCGAAGTTGCCGTCGTAACCCCCGTCGATCGTGCTGTCGAAGACCTCATTGTTCGCGCCGTCGCTGAAACACAATTCGCACGAGACAAAACCGCCACTGACGACAAATCCCACTTTCGGATACACGAACGAGTCGTGGCTGAAGGTGCAAGCGGTGCACGTCAGGACCCGCACCTGTCCGAATTCATCGACCGAGTCCACGACGACCTGGCTGCTCGTGGAAATCTGAAGATTGAGCAGTCGCCCGCTTGTGTCCGCCACCTGCGCGTGCAGCCGACAGTTGCGGATCGCAAAATTCTGCGCACTGATCACATCGATGCTGCCTGCGTCGTGGCCGAGACAGTCGAGCTCGCCACCGATGTTGTTCGTGAATCGCAGACAGAACGTCGCGGTCGGCGTGAGATCGCCGGCGAGTGTGTAACGGCCCGGTCCCGAAAACACCCCGCAGCCGGCGATCGCGCCCGTGCCGCCTCCGACGCTGATGATTTCCGACCCGGTCTTGCCGACGTAGGTGGCGCTGATAGTCGCTGTGCCCAGCGCCACGCTGGCCACCAGCCCGAGCGGCGTCACGGTCGCGACCGCAGCGTTGGATGACTGCCATCCCGCCCTGCTGGTGACGTCTTCCTTGCTGCCGTCGGTCAGCGTCGCGATCGCTGTGAATTGGCTCGTGGCACCCGTAGCGGCGAAGTTGATGATGCCGGAAACCGCGACGGCCAGGACACCGACGGTTGTGGTCGGCGAAGCAGACGGCGCGGTCGCCGTCGAGTTGGAGCCGCACCCCACGCAGACAAGGAGGCTCACACCGGCGAGAAAGCGCTTGCGGATCAGCAACGGGTGTTTTCGATAATAGCCGCTAATCGCGTCGGCCTGCCACCGCCTCGCGGCCCGTCCCTTCGGTGACGATCCTCGTTCGGTGAACGGCAGCGCGGCGAGGAAGATTGCAGGAACGCGTGTTGTTCCGGGCCGGGCCCTGAGGGACCTGCGCTATTCTCGAATCGGCATGCTTCCGGAACTGAGTGCTGCATTCGGCCTGCTGGCCTTGTGTGTGACGGTCCACGCCGTCGGTCTCGCGATGGCGCTGCCCAGGCTCGCCCTGCGACACACAGGCCAGCCGCTCCGCCGAGCCGTGCGCACTATCCAGGTGCTCGTTGCTGTGGCAAGTTGGCTGCTCGTCCTGCACCTGATCGAGATCGGAGTCTGGGCCCTCCTCTATTTCTGGGTGCGGTGCCTGCCCGATCTCGAGACCTCGCTCTACTTTTCTGGCGTGACCTACGCCACGGTCGGGTTTGGCGACATCGTGCTGCCTCAGGGATGGCGCCTCCTCGCGCCGATGGAGGGACTGACGGGCATCCTGATGTGCGGCCTTTCGACGGGTTTCTTCTTCGTGGTCGTTAGCCGGCTTAGCGATCGGCTGGGCGCGGCGCCAATCCGCGGCACGAAATAGCGGCCGCGCTGCGAGCCATGCGCGTCTCACCTGTTGTCCCATCCGACATCGAGGATTATCGCGACACGCGATGGTGGCGCGATCCCACACGCATGATCGCCACGGCGCTCGACGCCGAACGATTTGTCGAGCAGGTCGGATTCGCCGCGTGTCTCACCGACGCCAGGCGTCCCGGACCGTCGCTCTACGTCGCGGTCTGCGGCCGGCGCGATGCGGTGATGCCACGTCACGTGCAGCACGATCCCGAAGCTTCGCTGGCCTGGACGTTGAAGGATGAGCTGCTCCGGCGCGGCAAGGTGTACTACGCGAAGCTCGCCGGCGGACGCGCGACGTTCATCGCGCCGCGCATGGTTCCGTACTTCCA
This sequence comes from uncultured Acidobacteriota bacterium, assembly GCA_963704575.1. Classification (GTDB taxonomy): domain Bacteria; phylum Acidobacteriota; class Vicinamibacteria; order Vicinamibacterales; family SCN-69-37; genus DATEGZ01. The sequence goes on from OY969918.1 coordinate 1,687,543, forward strand.
CGCGATTTGGGGGCTGCGCCGCGCGGCCGAGGCCCAGCGGCTGAGCGCGCCGGCCCGCCAGATCCTGCGCGTGCTCCGGCACGAATGGGAGATGGGCACGGCCGATCTGCGCGCCGAATCCGGCGTGAAGGATCGGGCGGCGTTCGCGCGCGCGCTGGACCAGCTGCAGGCCGCGATGATCGTGATTCCGGGCGACGTGGTCTACACGCCGTTCACGTACATCTGGACGCTCGGCGTCGGCCGCTTTCCCGAGGGCTTGCGCCGCCGCATCAGCCGCGAGACGGCGGTCCGCGAAATCGCCCGCTGTTTCCTGACGGGTGCGGGTCTCACCGTGCCAGGCGAGCTCGCGCGCGTGACTGGTCTCTCCCGGCCGGATGCCGGCCTCGGCAATCGCGCCCTCGTCGCCGAAGGCTTCGCGAGAATGCACGCACCAGGGACCTATCAGCTATGTCCTGGCTGACGCGCGGACGGGTCGTTATGATCGCGCTCGGGCCGGCTGAGTCGTTTCGGTCGGCCTACTCGATACGCACGAGCTTGGCCGTGAACGGATTGGAAAACGGTCCCCCCTGGTTTCGCACCTGCGTCAGCGACAGCGTGTCGCCGTCGAACTTGTAGCTGTAGACGATCAACGCGCCGGGGGCCATTGCGGCCGGGCTCTTCGAGGCCAGCGGATGGACCGTCAGCATGCCGCCGCCAAGCTCGTACGTGCCGGCTTCAGCAACGAACGGTCCCCACACGGTCCGTAGTTCATCGGCCGTCGCTTTTGCGACGTCCGTCAGGATCTGTCGTGGCCCATCGGACTGGACCTCAGTGCGGCTGTAGTGCTTCGCGGTGAAGATCGTGAGGTAGGGCCCGGGTTGAGGAATCGTGATGGTCCGGGCGCTCGGACCAGTGACCCTGAGCTCAACAGTCTGCCACACGCCCTGGATCGATCCGCTCTTCGACTGTCCAGCAACGCCGGCGGCGGAAAGCAGCGCAACACCGATGACGGCGACGAACACACTCTTCATGATCGACCTCTTCGAGATTCTAGCTGCGGCGCGGCTTTCGGGTCTGAAGATTGGCTGGTCCGTGGCTCTTCCCACTGACTAAAGTCGCGTCCGCAGCGGACATTCCGCGAATGGTCATCAGTATCTCGTGCGTTTTTGAATTCGTCAGTACGGCAAGCGTTGTGTATTGCGTCTGCCCCCACAAGTTTCTTCGATCTTCAGAACATATCTACTCTACACGTTAGCGGCCGAGAGCACGCCAAGGCCAAGAGGAGAGGTGGTCAGGATGAAGGCACGAACGGTAATCATGGTTCTCACGTCGGCGGTCTTTTTCCATGCAACGAACGCGCAGGCTTCGCCGATCAGCGGCAGACTATGGGCGGTTCCGGATGCAATCGCCCAGAACGCGGTCCCGGCCAACGTGCCCGGAACGGCGCCAAACGTCACGTTCGACGTAGACGCGCCGTTAAACTTCGATTCGCCCGGGAGCGTTCAGTCGTTCCTCACTTCCGGTGGCGCATTCAACATCGTTGCGCAGACGGCGGCTGATTTGTCCAGGCCGATTTCAAACGGCGTCGTCTCGACCCTCATCGAGTTCACTGGCTTCGTCACCGTGACGACCGGACAGCAATTCACGGTGACACACGATGATGGATTGACGTTGATCATCGGCGCCACCAACCTAGGCTTCAGCCCCGGTCCCACTGCTCCGACCCAGTCGCTCGCGACCTACAACGGGCCCAGCGGCACGTTCGCGTTCGAACTGGTGTACGGAGAGTGCTGCGGTGGCGCTGCTGAGCTGCAGATCGGTCTGCCGCTCCAGGCAACACCCAACTCAAGCACCGTGCCTGAACCGGCGACTTTGGCTTTGCTCGGTACCGGCACGCTCGGTCTGGTCGCGCGGCTTCGGCGCCGCAGACAGCACGCGCTCTAGAGCAATCTGCTGATTCGCAGTTTGAACCCGGGCACGCCAATCGGCGTGCCCAAACACGACGGGCCGGCTGGGTCATCCCAGCCGGCCCGTTGCGTGGCTTGAGTCCGTTTGGTTCACTGTCGCGACATGGACCTCATCGCCCGGTAGTGTGGACGCACTCGTAATAGCCAATCGGAGCTCGAAACGCATAAGGCTCGCCCGTCGATTCGCACGTCTGACCGTCATAAATGTCCGTGCGCAGCAGGATCTCGGTGCCGACGAAGATTGCATTACCGTCGAACACCATGAACGTGAAGCTCGCGGGCCGATCGGCAGGCGGGGGCGTTCCCAGGGTGGGAAAACCCTGGTTGGGGGGCTGCAGACGATCCGACTTGGGACCGGCGGCACCCGGCACGTCCACCCACGTTCGGTAAGCTTGGCTGGCGTCACACTGGCATTCGCCGATTCGACGTCCACTCCGCCTGACGGCCGCTCCGCGGTTGTCGCCGATTGTTGCAGTGCGGCCCGGGCGAACGCGGGCGCGACCGGCGGATGTACCGCAGCCGATCGTCGCCAGTGCAACCGTGCACAGCAGCGGCAGAATCCTCTTCGCAAGTGAATTGGCAACTTCCGTCGACGAAGCCGAAGTCTGTTCGCTTGATCGCATCTCTGCCTCCCCGTTGTGGCACGAACGCCGTGCAGCGAGGTCCTGATTTCGGTCGCCCGTCCTTCGCGAGCGAGTCCAGCTTGATGAACTGGGGCACCGGACGCGCTTCCTTGGTTTCCTTGTCGATCATGACGGCCATGCCGATGCCACAGGTCGGGTGGCAGCCGCAGGACAACTGGCCCCAGTCGTGCTCCGGTCCGTGGACGAGGTCCGCCCAGTCGCCGAAGGTGCCCATGAACGAAATCGGGAACCAATCGCGCACCGGCTCGCCGAGACCCGTCTGGTTTTTCACGTCATGCGCCAGGTGCGACAGCGTGTAGCGCTGCGCCTGCCGCCGCTCGTCGGTGATTTCCTCGTCGATTACGTTCCGGCGGGCCGTTGTTTACGGTTTCGGGTGTCTTCGCGTCGGCGCAGGGTTTCGCCTGGCGCAGTGGGGACTAATGAAATCGTCGCGGTTTTCGGGCCAGCGTCCGGAGTCGGCGCCTCAATCCTCAGGTCCGCGCGCTCGAAGACCTCCATGGTCGGGTTGATCATGTTGAGGTCGGAGAAGTCCTTGAGGCCGCGGCGGGGCGCCGCCCCGAGGTCGGGGTGCAAGCCCGGCAGCGGGAGCCAGGGCGCCCGCCATGTCAGCACGAGCCGGTACCCTGATTGGCGGTCGTGCAGCGCGTCGTGCAGCGCCTGGGCGGACGCCGACGACTTCGGAATCTGATCGAGACTCACCACGACGAACGCCGGCCGCGCATTGGCCAGGTCGGCGGGCGACTCGATCGACTGCCAGGCGAATCCGTCTGCCAGCGCGAAGTACTCCAGCGGACCGACCGATCCAATCACCTGATCCGGACGGACGTGATCGTGCAGCCAGCGTGTCACTGCGTAGCGGGAATCGGTCGTCATCTGATAATCGGCCGCCGCCACGTAAACCACGCTGTAGGCAAATGCGGACAACACCAATGCCACGCGCGCTCGGCGCCACGCGGCGCCGGGCCCCAGCACGCGCTCCAGCCACCAGCCGGCGAACAACGCCAGGACCAGCGTAATCGGCATCAGATACCGATCGACGACGAAGAGTACCGCCGCCAGGAACACCGCGTAGTACGAGCCAACCGGCACCACCAGCCACCGGAGCGACGGCGTGGTCGTCTGGCCCCACAGGCCGCGCGCAAGAGCGGCAGCCACGATGAGCGCAAGCGGCCAGCCAAACATCAGCTGCAGCTCACCGACGGTCCGCCAGGCCATGCGCAGCTCGCCGGCGATCGTCGCGGGGAACGCATGCAGGTCGAGCGACCCCGGCATGCCGAAGACGGTCTGCACGTGGTGCATGAAGCCAGCGAAGTTGAACACCACGTTGTCGGCGAGCAGAAAGGTCGCGGCACCCAGAGCAAGAGCTCGGACTGTCGTGCCGTCGAAGACCAAAGAGCGCCACGGCCCGTCTCCCTTCTGCCACCGGTGCCAGCGCGCGACGAGGATGGCGGCCGGCACCAGCGCGCAGAGGCCCCAGGCCTGGTCCTTGGTGCAACCGGCCAGTGTGGCGGCAACGGCGAACAGCAGATAGTCTCGGCGTTCGTGGGATTTGAGGATGCGAACGTAGGCGAGGAGCGACGCCGCGAACCAAAACAGGTACGGCACGTCGAGCGTCGCGATCTTGCTGTGGTAACTGAACGGCAGCGTCAGGGCCATTGTCAGCGCGGCGAACATCGCGCCTCGGCGTCCGTAGAGCTCCAGGCCGCAGCGATGAACGAGAACGATCGTGCCCGCCCCGCACAGCACGCTCACGAAGCGGCCGATCAGCGCCAGCGCGAAGTGCGGCCCCACCGCGTCGAGATCGACGAGCCCGAGCCAGGAGAGCACGAGCATCGGCGAGTCAGCAGCCCCGAGCACCATGTAGTGGAACGCGGGATACTTCCATCCCCATCCGTGCGAAAAACCAACGCGGACGGCGTCGAGTACGTCGGAGGGAACGAGTTCGTCCGGCGCCCAGCCGCGCAGGTTCGGCAGCGCCCACCAGAGACCCCAGACATTGAGCGCGGTCGAGACGATCAGCACCCACCGAAACGCCGGATCGGCAAGACGGCCGCCGGGATCGACGACGCGCCGCCAGGTCCGCGCCGCCAGGCGAAGGAACGCGGCCGCGAATGCAAGGTATGTGGCGATGGCGGCGACGATGAAGACGCCGGGGGCGATCCGGCTCGCGAGCACGCGGGCGTACGACTCCTGACGGCTGAGGAGGGCCCACGACGGCACTGGCTCGAAGTCGCCGCCATTCCGCGACCACCACAGCTCGAAGACCACATCGCCGCGACTCTGAAAGTAGCGGATGTCGATCGGCAGCACGCCGCGAGCCAGCGCGACCGTGCCGTCGGCGGCCGAACTCGCGTGCTCGCCTCCGTTCGACACAACCTCCTGTCCCTGCAGGGTCAGCCATGAACCGTCGTCGGACACCGTCCGGAAGGTGTACGTGCCGCTGCCGAGGATGGCGATGAACCCCTGCCACTCGACGCTGAACGGGTGATCGACGAAGTCAGGGCGGCGCAACTGCAGCAGGCTCGTCGATGGCGGGTCGTCGACGAACGAGCCTGCGGCCGCATCGCGCGACCAGTCGGGCCGATCGAAGTACGTCGCCACGAGGCCATGCGTCACGCGCGCGATCCGCTCGATCCCGTAGGCGGCGAGCATCACGGCCAGCAGTGACAGGAGAATCCGGCGCTGAAAGAGGCGTGCGAGCAAGACGCGGCGTCCAGGGACGCAGCATCGGTACTGCAGTTTCGGCAAGACACAACGGGCCGGCTGAACCGCTTCAGCCGCGGCGTCACTTCACTCCCCGGAGCGGCCGCGGCCGGTCATCGTCGACATGTCGAGCTTCTTGTAGCCCTTCGGGACATCGAACCACTCGCTGGGGATCGGCTTGCGGCTTACGGACTGGAGCGTGAGATCGAGCGTCATCGTGCCGTTCGCATAGCAGCGTGTGAGCACAGGGTAACCGTCCACGCTGGTGTCCCACTGGAACGCGCGCATCGTGTCGTCGGCGTTCCTCACCATAATCATGAAGTTCCGCAGGTAGCTCTGCATGTCGAGCATGGTCTTGCGCTCCGCGTCGGTCATCGTGAAGTCTCGGGAGGTCGAGCCGCAGTACTCCGTCACTTTGTCGGTGCCGCGCATGCCGTCGACGCGGGTGCACTCGTATCCGGCGATGGTTTTCTTCTCGGTGCTCGTGACGTACGTCAGTGGCGGCGGCATCGCGCTCGTCATCGACCTCATCATCTGCTCAAATTGGGCGCGCTGGGCCGGCGGCATCTTGTCCAACTGCTGCTGCATCATCTGCATCGGGTCGCCACGCCCGGCCGAGCTCTTGTCGATGTCGATGTAGGTCTTGTCGGCGTCGCTGATCAGGTGGAGCACCTGCGCCTTTTCGTCGAAGACGATGCGCCCTCCGCGCGCGCCGGTCATGATCGCCGCCACGTGCCCGGCCTCCACGGCAAACTGCGCCGTGGCCGGGACCTGGGTCCCGCCCTGCGTCTGTGTGCCGGCGTATGTCGTGGTGAATTGCGCGGCCGCCGTCTGCGCGACGCCGCAGAACGCGAGCGCGAAAAGAAGCGAGCGCATGGTGGTTCTCCTCAGTCGGAATACGGACGAACCAGGCCAGGCGGACGAATCCGCCAGCGCGACGCGGGCGACAGCGCATCGGTGCGGACGCCGGCGCGCTTCCGGTCTGGGGCGTCAGGCAGTGACAGACTGATTCGGCAGTAACGATCGCGGCCGGGACGGCCAAAACAGACAGAGAAGAATCGTGACGAACAACGCGACGCTGAAGCCGGTGTGCCACGTTCCAGTCGGCCACCCGATCACGCTCGAGACGCCGTTAAGAATCAGCGCGGTGAAGAGAGTGCGACGGCGCCCGGGCGAAGTGGACACCCAGCCGCGACGCACCGCGAAGTCCATGCCGATAGACAACAGCAGCAGGCCGTCGATAAATCCGGCCACGAACAGAAATGCGGTGGTGGAAGCAGAATCACCGGTGGCAAGCCAGCGATAGACGGGCCAGATTGACACGAGCAGCGTCGCCAACGCGGCCGGGAGCAGGCGATCGTACCGGCCCGTCCAGGACAAGCACAGCACGATGATCCACGTGAAAACAAATCCAACGGTAAACCCAACCGGCCCAACTCGCCTAAGAATCCCCCACAGACAGATCGCCAGAACCAGGGTCATGACGGCCGTCCAGACGGCGAACGCCCTGCCCGTCAGAGCCCTGCCCGCTGTTGGCGACGTCACGAACCGGATGATACACGCGACGGTGCCGCCCCCACGCCGCCGCCGTGGGCTGGCAATTCCTGCAACCCTAGCGGACGTTCGTTGGCCGGACGTCGATGTCCGGATGTTGCGGCGGCTGGGCGCGGAGCTCGTTGCGACGGAGTGCGACCACAGCCACCACGCACATGGTCCAGGTCGGCCACAGATCGGTGACTGGCAGGAACTCGAGCACGAAGGTCGGCAAGAGCAGCGGATGGAACCCGAGCGCCAGCGTCGTGGCGACCATGGCGATGACGTCGATCGCCTCGTCGGGGAAGACCCAGCCGAGCGGACCGAGCATAATCTGTCCGACATCGGCCACGACGGCCACGCCGAGCGCGAACGCGACGCGCCGCCACGTGAGCGTCGGATGAAGCCAGGACGATCGGCCGGTCATCGGTTCAGCATCGACAAGGCGCGCCGCCGCGTCAACACCGAATTTCGCTCGACGGCGTCTGATTTTCCCGTAGAAACGCTTGCGCTCCGTGATAGAGTCCCCGCCTCGATCGCGGCCATTCCCAGCGCCGCCGCTGCAGTGAGACGCTCTGTCTCAGCCGCCCAGCGGCTGGTCGCGACGCGTGTAGATCAACGTGTAGATCAAAGGGAGGCTTATATGCAGATGCGCGACTTCAGAGTCCATTTCGCGGCGCTGTGTCTGGCGCTGGCGTCCGCAGCGCTCTTGGCAAAGGGCGAGCCACCACCGCCCGCACTGGGCACCTGGACCACACTCACCAATGACGCGCCGACCGCCGTCGGTCTGATGATGCAACTGACCGACGGTAGCGTCATCGCGCAGGGCTGGGACCCCGGCGACAACTGGTATCGTCTCGCCCCCGATGCATCCGGCAGCTACGTCAACGGCTCGTGGACGCAGCTGGCGTCGATGAGCATTCCGCGCTTGTACTTTGCGTCGCACATCCTGCGCGACGGCAGGCTCTGGCTGCTGGGCGGCGAGTACACGGGAAACCCATTCGTCGCGCATTTCTCCAACACCGGCGAGGTTTACGATCCGCTGATCAACATGTGGTCGCCGATCGCGCATCACCCCGAAACCCGGTTCGGCGACGATCCGAGCATGCTGCTGGATGGCGATCGAATCCTCGCGGGTTCCATCAGCAGCCAGCGGACCTACCTGTATGACATCGCGACGAACACCTGGTCCGCGCCGATCAACAAGGTCTACAACGACCGCAGCGACGAGGAAGGGTGGGCCAAGCTGGCGGACGGCAGCGTCCTGACCTACGACCTGTTCAAGAGCAAGTCGACGGCGCCTCCCGGCCCCGGCAGCTACGCCGAGAGGTTCGACCCGACGTTGGACCTGTGGCTGAGCATCAGCCCCAGCGACGGCATGGCGAACGGATTCATTCCGCAGCTGAGCGCCAACTCGGTCGGCTCCGAGCTCGGGCCGCCGCTCCGCCTGCAGGACGGCCGGATCTTCGTCGTCGGCGCCACGGGCCACACGGCGCTCTACAACCCGTCGATCAACACCTGGTCGGCCGGCCCGGACGTCATCGGCACACTGAACGGTAGTCCCGCACTCTTTGGCGCGGACGATGCGCCGGGAGCCGTGCTGCCAAACGGTCACGTGATCTTCGCAGCGGATGCCGGTCCGACGCTGGGCACTTTTCATGGTCCGGCGCAGCTGTTCGAATTCGATCCCACCACGAACACGCTTTCGTCGCTGCCAAGCCCGACGCCGCATCTCGACGACCCGAACTTTCCGGCGTACGTACTGCGGTTCCTGGTCCTGCCGACCGGTCAGGTGTTGATGACCGACAGCGTTGACGGGAAGGTGTATGTGTACAACCCGCCCGGAAACGCCCCCAACCGGCTCAGTCCACGGATCGAAGGAATTAAGTACAACGGCAACGGCGTGTTCACGCTCTCGGGCCAGCAGCTGAACGGTCAGAGCGCGGGATCCGCCTACGGTGACGATTCGGAGAGCGATTCGAACTACCCGATCGTCAGCCTCACCGACAAGAACGGCCGGGTCTTCTACACGCGCACGACCAACTGGAGTACCACGGGCGTGGGCACCCAGACGGCCAAGGAAACGGTGGATTTCACCCTGCCGGCGTCACTGACGCAGGATGGCGTCTACAAAGTGACAGTCAGCGGCGCGGGCATTTCGTCAGTGAACTCGCCTGCCCTGCACGTGACGGCAGTCATGATTGCGGGCTCTTAGGGTCTCTCGACCGTACACGACGTCGGGAAGGCGCCAGGCATGCGCCTTCCCGGCGTCCGGCGGCAGCTCGCGTGGACGCGTAAACACAACGGGCCGGCTGAATGACTTCAGCCGGCCCGCGGTGTGGCTTGGTGTTTGAGCAGTCTAGTGCGTGACGACGTCCGAGTCCTTCTTCTTGCCAAGACCCTGAATCTGCAGGCCCGAGGCGATCTCGGGCTTCGCTTCCTTCAGGACGACCTGGCGGTAGAGCTCGGCCATCTTCTCCTGTTCGTGCTGCGCCTTGCGCGCGCGGATCTTTTCTTCACGCGCGTTCTTGGCGATGCCCTTCTCGTCGAGGTCCGTTTGGCGGCCCTTCGCCACGGCCTCGGCGTTCAGCTTGAGACTGTGGTCCGCTGACTCCAGTGCGACCTTCTTGCCGCCGGCGAAGATCTCGTGACGGCCGTGCTCGTCGTACCACTTGGTGAGCGTCGCGGTCATGTGCATCTTCTCGATGATGTTCCGCCAGCCGATGCCCGTGTTGTAGGCGCAGAAGCTGATCTCGCCCTCCTGGGTCGCGTACGGAATGATGCAGCGCTCGGTGCGGCGGAAGTCGTAGTTGAACAGATCCTGGAACCACATTCCCGCGATGAACAGGAAGTTCCAGCGATCCGACCGCCGCTTCTCGATGTCGGTCATCGTCCGTTCGCCGTTGACCTTGCCGTAGTCGCGACCCGACGCGTTGAACGTCTTGTCGAACTTCTTGAGCAGGTCGGTCACCCTGAAGTGCGTCGGCGACTTGAACGGGTCATAGTTCTTGAGCAGCGCGAGCGCCATGCCGAACACCGAGAGGAAACGGCCGCGCGACGCGTCGTTGATCTTCGTGATGTCTTTCGCGAGCGAGTCCAGCTTGATGAACTGGGGCACCGGCCGGGCTTCCTTGGTTTCCTTGTCGATCATGACGGCCATGCCGATGCCGCAATTCGGGTGGCAGCCGCAGGACAACTGGCCCCAGTCGTGCTCCGGTCCGTGGACGAGGTCCGCCCAGTCGCCGAAGGTGCCCATGAACGAAATCGGGAACCAATCGCGCACCGGCTCGCCGAGACCCGTCTGGTTCTTCACGTCGTGCGCCAGGTGCGACAGCGTGTAGCGCTGCGCCTGCCGGCGCTCGTCGGTGATTTCCTCGTCGCGGCCGGTGAACGACACGGGCTGGAACGAGAGGAAGCTGATCCGCTTCGGGTTGTCGAGCGCGAACTGGATGATCCGCCCCACCTGCTCGTTGTTCACGCCGTTGACGATGGTCGTAACCGGGACGATTTCGACGCCGGCCTTCCACAGGTTCTCGATCGCGCGCAGCTTCACGTCGAACAGATTGCCGACGAGCCGGTGCGAGTTGGCGGCATTGCCGATGCCGTCGAACTGCAGATAGGCGTAGCGCAGGCCGGCCTCGGCGGCGGCCTTCGCGAAGTCCGGGCTCTTGGCGAACTCGATCCCGTTGGTCGCCGCCTGCACCGAGTTGTAGCCGACCTTGCGCGAGTACCGGACGGCGTCCAGGAAGTACGGCGAGAGCGTCGGCTCACCACCCGAGAACTGGACCGACATCTGGCGCTTCGGCTTGATCGTGATCGCGTTGTCGAGCAGCGTCTTGATTTCTTCCCAGCTCAGCTCGTGGACGAAGCCGACCTGGTTCGCGTCCATGAAGCACGGGTCGCACATCATGTTGCAACGATTGGTCAGGTCGATCGTCAGCACCGAGCCGCGGCCGTACTTGATCGTGGACGAGCCGTGGTTATGCAGCTTCTCGTCGTTGTGCGCGCGCATGTCGGAGCCGGGGAACGACTCCTCGAGATGCTTGAAGAACTCCGTGTCCATCGCCATCACGTCTTCGAAGTGGCCGTGGACCGGGCAGTCCTTCACCATCAGGATCTTGCCGTCGCGCTCGATGATCTGCGCCTTGATCTCGCCGATCTTCTCGGTGAGCAGCACCTTGTAGTCGCGCTTGCCGTCGAGGATCTCCTGCCGCGCTTCGCGTACGCACGTCGGGCAGAGCGAGTCGGTCTCACGAGGCCAGCCCAGTGGCGGCTTCACCTTCTGCCACGACTTGAGCAGCGGCTTCTCGGACCAACGCGGCGTGAACGACTCGCCCGGCTTGATGCTGTTGAGCGCATCGAACACGACCCAGGCGCCCTTGGCGACCGTGGTCACGCCCTTTTCGACGTACTTGAACGGCTTGTGCATAACCCTCCAGTTCGACCAGCCCGGCACACGTACGCCAGCCGGAAACGAACGAAATCCTCTGGGAGGAAGAATAGACGCCCCCGGCCCCCTGACCCACCGAATTGTCCCTAAGGGGCGGTTTTACGGCTTGAGTGGGCAGATCGGGCGGTGAACTGGCAGCACTAATCGGACAGAAAGCCGAACAGAATCAAGCAGTTACGGGTTTCTGCACCCTGCCCCGGCGCTTCTGGATGGTCAAGCCGACCCGGATTATCAGCAACACGAGCAGCCAGAAACCGAACCGGAACGGCACGCGGAAGTCTGACTTCTGAATCCAGATGAAATGGATCACGGCCGCTCCGGCCGCGAGGTACACGAGCCGATGGAGTCGCTGCCAGTTCCTCTTGAGCCGCCGCACCCACCCGGTCGTCGACGTGATCGCGAGCGCCAGCAGGATCGAAAACGCGAACATGCCGACGAAAATGAACGGCCGCTTGAGCAGGTCCTGCCAAACCGCGCTGAACTCGCACGTGCTGAACGAGTAGCAGCTCTGATCGAAGACCAGATACATCAGCAGATGGACGAGCGCGTAGGTGAACGACCAGACGCCGAGCATCCGCCGCACGCGCTGCAGCCGGTTGACCTGCAGCAGCCGGCGGACCGGCGTGACCGACAGTGTGACGAGGAGGATCGAGAGCGCAGTGATTCCCGTCTCGTGCTCGAACGTCTTGACGGGATCGGCGCCGAGTGCCAGGTCCTGGCCGAGCGCGAACGCCTGATACGCGCGGTAGCCCAGCCACACGGCGGGGGCGAGGCACGCGAGAAACACGATCGGCTTGAAGACGCGCCACCCGGCAATCGTGTCGAGCAGGGCGCCGAGGCGCGCCACGTCAGTAGAACTTGCGGAGATCCATACCGGCGTAGAGACTCGCGACCTGCTCGCCGTAGCCGTTGAACATCAGCGTCTTGCGCTTGGTGAGCTCGCCGATCCGCCGCTCGCTCGCCTGACTCCAGCGGGGATGATCCACGGTCGGATTGACGTTGGCGTAGAACCCGTATTCGTTCGGCGTCTGCACGGCCCACGTGTTCTTCGGTTGCACGTCGGTGAACTTGATCCGGACGATCGATTTCCCGCTCTTGAAGCCGTACTTCCACGGGATATGAATCCTGATCGGGGCGCCGTTCTGATTCGGCAATACCTTGCCGTACAGGCCGACGACGACGAGCGTCAGCGGATTGATCGCTTCGTCCATCCGCAGCCCTTCGATGTACGGAAACGGAATGCCCGCGGTGCCGAGGCCGGGCATCTCGCTCGGACGTTCGAGCGTTGTGAACTCGACGAACTTCGCCTGCGAGGTCGGCTGCAGCTTGTCGACGAGCGCCTTGAACGGAAAGCCGACCCACGGAATCACATACGACCAGCCTTCGACGCAGCGATGACGATAGACGCGCTCCTCGAGCTCGCTCGTCTTGATCAGATCGTCGATCGCGTAGTCGCCCGGCTTCCCCACCATCCCGTCGACCTTGACGGTCCACGGACGCGTCTTGAGCTGCCCGGAGTACGCGGCCGGGTCGGTTTTGCGCGTGCCGAACTCGTAGTAGTTGTTGTAGTTGGTGATCTGATCGTACGAGTTGATCTTGTCGACGCTCTCGTCGACGACGTAGGACGATTTCTTGACGTTGGGGATCGTCGCGAGCCCCTGCGGCGTCTGCGACGCCTCGGCCCGGCCCAGCACTGATGCCGCCACCGCGCCCACGGTCCCGGCCGCGGCCACCTTGATGAACTCGCGGCGCGAGTGATACGCCGCTTCCGGCGTGACTTCCGAGTGCGGCAGATCCCACGGCTTGCGTGACTTGATCAGCATGATGATGTCCTGGTCAGTTGTGTAATTACAGCATAACGCCCGGGGATCGTGGTCCGGCGACCGCTTGGGATAAAATACGTAGTTTGTGACAACGTCGACATCGCTTTCTGCCACCGCCGAAGCGCTCCGCCAGAAGCTCGCCGACCGCACCGCCCGCGTGGGCGTCGTCGGTCTGGGCTATGTGGGGCTGCCACTGGCCGTCGAACTCGCGCGCGCGGGCTTCAAGACTATCGGCATCGACCTCGACAAGCGCAAGGTCGATGCGATTAATCGCGGCGAGTCGTACATCCAGGACGTGCCGACGTCGGACGTCGCACAATTCCACAAAGCGGGCCTGTTGTCCGCCACGACTGACGCGGCCGTCGTCGCGAGTCTGGACACGGTGAACATCTGCGTCCCGACACCACTTCGGAAGACCAAAGACCCGGATCTCTCCTACGTCGTCTCGGCGGTTGAGATGATCGCCGCGCATCTCCACAGAGGACAGCTCGTCGTCCTCGAGTCGACCACCTATCCAGGGACTACGGAAGAAGTCGTCCAGCCGATTCTCGAAAAGGGCGGCCTCAAGGCCGGTACGGACTTTTTTCTGGCGTTCTCGCCCGAACGCGTCGATCCCGGCAACGAGAAATGGACGACGAAGAACGTGCCGAAGATCGTCGGCGGGTTGACGCCGGATTGCTCGGCGCTCGCGAACGCGCTGTACTCGGCGTCGATCGACACCGTGATCGAGGTGAGCTCACCCAAGGTCGCAGAGATGGTGAAGCTCCTCGAGAACACGTTTCGCGCGGTCAACATCGGCCTCGTGAACGAGCTGGCGCTGATGTGCGATCGGCTCGGCCTGAGCGTCTGGGAAGTCGTGGACGCGGCCGCGACCAAGCCGTTCGGGTTCATGCCGTTCTACCCGGGGCCAGGACTCGGCGGTCACTGCATTCCGATCGACCCGTTCTACTTGTCGTGGAAGGTGAAGGAAGTCGGCTTCGAGGCCCGCTTCATCGAGCTCGCGGGCCAGGTCAACGGCGCGATGCCTCACCATGTCGTCGACAAGATCACCGACGCGCTCAACTCGCACAGCAAGGCGGTGCGCGGCGCGAAGGTGCTGATTCTCGGCATCTCGTATAAGCGCGACATCGACGACATGCGCGAGTCACCGGCCCTCGACGTGCTGGCGGTGCTGCAGCAGAAGGGCGCGCTGATCAGCTATCACGACCCATACGTCCCGGCGCTCGCCGCCCGCGACTGGCCCGGCGCCTTGGACCTGGCGTCCGTCGCGCTCACGCCGCAGGCGCTCGCGGCGGCCGACTGCGCGGTGATCATCACCGACCACAAGGTGCTCGACTACAAGGCGATCGTCGCGGGCTCGAAGCTGGTCGTCGACTCCCGCAACGCCATCAAAAGCGCGCACGCCAACGTCTTCAAGCTCGGCGCGCCGATCGTCGCGCGCTGACACGCCGCGCTACCGCGCGAGACCGAGCTTCGTCCTCGCGAACGGCCGAACGAACGCGGCCGGCGGATTGTGCGCTGTGGCCGCGTCATACGCGCGCTGATAGGACGCCGTGGCCTTCGCGGCCTGCCCGAGCTTTTCGTACGTCATCCCCAGCAGGCAGTGCATGAACGGATCGCTCTCGTTGCCGGGCATTCCGATCGCCCGGGTTAGTTCGGCCTCCGCCGTTTTCAAGTCGTTCGTGTAGAGCGCCACGTAGCCGACGAGGTACGCGAAGAATCGTTCTTGTTGCGCGGCCATCGCCGGATCGCCGTCGAGCGCTTTTCGTGCGGCGGCGATCTGCGTCTTCGCCTCGGCCGCATTGCCGCGCCGCGCCGCGAGTCGTCCGAGCGCATGGGCCAGACGAAACTCCCAAAGGCTCTTTGGATGCGTTTGATTCGCCGGTTCCTTGAGTCCGAGCGCCGCGCCCTCCCGATACCAGTGCTCGGCGACATCGAACTGGCCGCGGTCGATGCACACGCGCGCCGCCTCGTTCGCCATCTCGCCCTGCTGGTAGAACGCGTTTTGCGGCTCGGCCTGTTCGCGCGTCACCCAGTAAGCAATGACCATCTGTTCGTACTTGACCGTGTTGCCGCAATCGCCGTCGAAGGCGTACGACATCGCCATCGCCCGCTGCGCCGCGGCTGTGGCCGCCGCGTCTGGCGCCGCGTCGATGATCTTTTGGAAGACGACGCGCGCGTCGCCCGTGGCCCCGAGCGTGTCCAGCATGGTCGCGGCCTGCATGGACGTCGGGTTCGTCTTGAGTTCCTCGCGTACCGCGGCGAGCGCCTCGGCCGTCTTGCCGTCGCGCATGAACTGCGTCGCCTGACGAAGGCTGGCCGACCCTGCACCGCCCCGGCCCTGCGCCGTCAGGAGCGCCGGCAAGACACACAGAACAGCCAGCGGTCCCGCAATCTTCCGATGCAGAAATGGCAGGGGCATTTGGCGATTGTCGCACGGCGCGTCGCGCGCGTTTATCCCGCGGCGCGACGCCGGTTGCTGACGACGTACCACGCCGTGCCGACCAGGCCGATGCCGCCGCCGATGAGAAAAGTCGCGTCCGGACCGATCTTCTGCCACAGCAACGCCGCGACGAGCGGCGCGGGAAAGAACGCGAACGAGCGCAGGCCCCAGTACAGCCCCACGGCGCGCGCGCGCACATCCGGCCGGAATCCCGTGGAGATCAGCGCCTTGCGCGCGGGTTCGCCGATCTCTCGCAGTCCGTTGACGACGAACGTCACGACCAGCCCGACGACGACGGGCACGCCCATCGCCACCGAGAGCTTCGGCAAGACCACGAGGAAAATCGGGAAGATCGCGAACAGCAGAAATGTCGTGCCGATGAACGGCCGTGGCGACGCCGATCGATCGACCCACTTGGCCACGGGCACGTAGGTCGTGAGCGCCGTGAAGTTCATGATGCCGAGCAGCACGCCGGCCATCTTCGTCGCGCCGCCTTCGGTCCAGCCGAACTGCTGCGTCAGGAGTGCGACCACGTAGAGCACGGCGAAATCGCGCGCGAACCAATCGCCCCACCGGATGAAGATCTCCGCGCTCAGGAGCAGCCGCAGCTCGCGCGGCATGTCGCGCAGGATGGTGCGAAACGGCACGCGCGTCGAGGCGGCCTTCGGATGCATGCGGCTCATGAGCGTCACTTGCAGCACGATCGACAGGCCGACGAGGCCGAATGCGAGCGTCAGGTTCAGCCAGTATCCGATCGCCGCAAATACCGCCGCGCCGACGAGCGGGCCGATCACCTTCGGCAGCCGCTTCTGAATGCTCTGGATCGCAAACGCAATCGTGCGGCGGTTCTTCGGCACCTCGCTGCCGACGACGTCGAACGTGGCGGGCACGGAAAGCGGTTCCCAGTTCGTCATCAGGATCGCGCCGAACGCGATCGCCCAAGGATCGCGCATCACCAGCATCACGGTGAACCCAATCGCCATCGGCAAGGCGGACACGGCGAGCGCCACGCGCGGTCCCATGCGGTGCGCCACGGTGCCGCCGATGATGTAGCCGAACCCTTCGAGCAGATTCTTGGCCGACGCGATGATGCCGATGAAGGCCGCGGCCTTGTAGACCAGCCCCGTCAGGTCCTTGAAGTACAGCGAGAGGAAGTTGCTCCAGATCTCTTCGCTGAGGCCGAGGCAACCAATAACGACGAGCACCGCCAGCGTCGCGCGATTCAGACCGAGCCAGCTGGCGAGACTTTCGCGGGCCGGCACCGCCGGTGTCGCGGGTTCTCGCATGCGATCACCGCCACTATAATGGCGGCTCCCTTGAGATGTCGATTCCCACCGTGAGCAACTACATCGGCGGCCGCTGGATAGGATCGTCCGCCAGCGCGACCGTTGACGTCTTCAACCCGGCCCGCGGCGCCGTCATCGCGAAGACGCCACTCTCGGCGCGCGCCGACGTGGATGCGGCGGTCGACGCGGCGACGCGCGCGTTTCCAGGCTGGAGCGAGACGCCGCCGGTCGCGCGCGCCCGCGTGATGTTCGCGTTCAAGGCCGCGCTCGAGGCGCATTTCGACGAGATCGCACGCATCATCACGACCGAGCACGGCAAGACGCTCGACGAGGCCCGCGGCAGCCTGCGACGCGGCATCGAGTGCGTCGAAGTCGCGTGCGGCGCGCCGTCGCTTTTGATGGGGGCGGGGCTCGAAAACGTGGCCCCAGGGATCGACTGCACGGTGATGCGCCAGCCGCTTGGCGTGTGCGCCGCCATCGCGCCCTTCAATTTTCCCGCGATGGTGCCGCTCTGGTTCCTGCCCTTCGCGATCGTCTGCGGCAACACCTTCATCCTCAAGCCGTCCGAGCAGGTTCCGCTCTCGATGCAGCGCATCGTCGAACTGCTCGACGGGTGCGATCTGCCGCCGGGCGTCGTCAACCTCGTGCAGGGCGGCCAGGCCGCGGCTGAAGCGCTGTGCGATCACCCGGGCATCCGCGCGGTGTCATTCGTCGGATCGACCGGCGTGGCCCGTGCGATTTACCGGCGCGCGACCGCCGCGGGCAAGCGGGTGCAGGCGCTCGGTGGCGCCAAGAACTTCATCGTCGTCATGCCGGACGCGGACCTTGATCGCGCGATTCCCACGATTGCCGAGTCGCTCTACGGGTGCGCGGGCGAACGGTGCCTGGCGGGCAGCGTCCTCCTGCCGGTCGGGTCGGCGCACGCGCCGGTCCGCGAGCGGCTCGCGGAAGCGGCGAGCACGATGGTCGTCGGCGACGGCCTCGAGCCGGGCGTGCAAATGGGGCCGCTCATCAGTGCCCGCCACCTCGATCGCGTACGCGGATATCTCGGACAAGGCGTCAGCGAAGGCGCGCGGCTGGTCGTCGACGGGCGCGCGCGGCGGCTGCCGGCGGACGGCTTTTTCGTCGGACCGACGGTGTTCGACGAGGTCGAGCCCGCCATGCAGATCGCGCGTGACGAGATCTTCGGCCCGGTCGCCGCCCTGTGTCCGGTTCGTGACGTCGACGAAGCGCTGCGTGTAATGGATGCGCACCCGAATGCGAACGCGACGTCCATTTTCACGACCAGCGGACGGGCCGCGCGAGAGTTCTCGCACCGCGCGTCGGCGTCAATGGTCGGCGTGAACATCGGCGTCGCCGCGCCGATGGCGTATTTTCCGTTCGGCGGCGCGCGCGACAGCTTCTTCGGTGATTTGAAAGTGCACGGCCGCGACGCGTTCGAGTTCTACACGGACAAGAAAGTCACCATCTCCCGCTGGTAGCGAGGACGGATTCATGACGGGCGACGAGATCGTTCGACTCACCAAGGCCCACACCATGTTCGAGTGGACGCCGCAGGCCGCGGTCGATCCGATTCCGGTCGCCCGTGCGAAGGGCGTGTACTTCTGGACGCCCGAGGGTAAACGGTTTCTGGATTTCAACAGCCAGTTGATGTGCGTCAACATCGGCCACGGCGATCCGCGCGTCGTCCGCGCCATTCAACAACAAGCCGAGACGCTCGCCTACGTGACGCCGTCGATGACGACGGAGCCTCGAGCGCGGCTGGGCGCCAAGCTCGCCGAGATCGCGCCCGGCGACATCGATGTGTTCTTCTTCACCAATGGCGGCGCCGAGGCGAACGAGCACGCGATGAAGATCGCGCGCTGGGTGACCGGGCGCCAGAAGATTCTCGCGTTCTATCGCTCGTACCACGGCAGCACGGCCGGTGCGATTGCCGCCACCGGCGACCCGCGCCGCTGGACAGAACCGCCGATGCCCGGTGTAGTGCACGTGCTCAATCCGTACCACGGGATCGAACGTGGATGGGACACGCCCGACTCGGCGCTCGCGTATCTCGACGAGGTCATCCGCCTCGAGGGACCGGCCACCATTGCCGCGTTCATCCTCGAACCGGTTGTCGGCACCAACGGCGTGCTCGTGCCGCCGGACGGCTTCATTCAAGGCATTCGCGCGCTGTGCGATCGTCACGGCATCCTGCTCATCGCCGACGAAGTCATGTCGGGCTTCGGTCGCACGGGCCAGTGGTTCGCGATCGACCACTGGCACGTCGTCCCGGACCTGATGACAATGGCAAAGGGCCTGACGAGCGCGTACCTGCCGCTCGGCGCGGTCGGCATGCGGCGCGGGATCGCGGATCGATTCCGCGACCGGACGTTCTCGAGCGGACTCACCTACAGCGCGCATCCGCTGGCATGCGCCACGGCGATCGCGGCGATCGGCGTGCTCGAAGAAGACGGCCTGATCGCGCGGGCGAAGGATATGGGCGTCATCATGACGGCCCTGCTCGACGATCTGATGGCTCGCCACCAGTCGGTCGGAGCCGTGCGATCGATCGGCCTCTTCGGCAACGTCGAGCTCGTGCGGAACCGGACGACGCGCGAGCCGTTGGCGCCATTTGGCGGCACCTCGCCGGAGATGGCGGCGCTCGGCAAATTCTTCCGCGACGAAGGGCTGTTCACGTTCGTGCGGTGGAACACGTTCTTCACCAACCCCCCGCTCACGATTACGGAAGCACAGTTGCGTGAGGGCTTGGCGATCATCGACCGCGGGCTGGCCGAGGTCGATCGCGCGATCGGCTGATCGCGCGGGGGCGCGGCGTCCCCGGCTTCGCCCATCAGAAGGCCGGGGCCGGCAGCCGGCCTTCAACGAGGAACGCCGTCCGGGCAAACGTAAACGCGAGCGGCGCGAAGTAGTCGTGGCGGACGAGCTCCACCCGCTCGCGCGTCGCGGTGCAATGCCAGGTCTCGAGGTCACGTGGCGTGGCCGCGCCGAAGGCCGCCGGCGAGAACACCGCGACGTTCACGCCGTCTTCGACATCGCGCGCGGAGAAGCACCGGACGGCCTCAACGCCCGCGTCGCGCATGGCCACGCCGAGGGCCTGCGACGCGTCGTAGTCGGCCGGCGAGGCGATTGCCGCGCGATGCGCATCGAAGGGCGGCGCCGTGAGGTCGACGCCCCGCGCCGTGTGCACCGACACGCGGAAGGCGGTGTGCATCGTGGTCAGCCCATCAAGAATCGGCGCGCGTGCCTGCCAGGAACACGAGACGGTAGTAGGCGACCTCCGCGAAGAGCGCGCGGCGAGCCTCGGAGCCGTACCAGAGGCCGGGATCGTGCCGGGCGGCGAAGCGGGAGCCGTGGCGCAGGGGCGGATAGCGGAACGGCGTCGATAGGAGCACATGCAGCCGACCGCCCGTGCGATCGGGCGGCTTCGCCGTCTCGATGAGCTGCTCGAGCAGCGCTTGCTCTTCGAGAGAGTCGACGAGCTTGCGCGTGGAGATCTGGTGCTGGGCTTCGACCGCGCGCCAGGGCGCGCGGCGGAGCGGGCGAATCCTAGAGGCGCCCGCGCACTGCGTCCAGATATTCGACGACATCGACCAGGCCCTGGATCTCGGTCAACCGATCGGCCGGCACGCCGCCGAGGTGATCGTTTGGCGCGTGCAGCCACGCCCGCGCGCGCCCGTCATCGCCGCCCACGAGCGCGTCGAGGCTGCGGTAGACGCGCAGGAACAGCCGCGCGAACTGGCCCTCTTTGCTCTCCGGGGCAATCCCCCGCCCGCGCTGAAGGCGTGAAATCGATGCTTCGCTGGACCCGAGCACTGCCGCCAGCTGGCGGTTGCGCAGGCCCAGGCGTGCCGCGGCCGCGAGGACGGCTTTGGCGAGGACGCCGGCCGGATCAGGCGCCGAGGCCGTGGAAGTGCGAGGCAAGGCAGCCATGCATATGAAATATTATAGTTATATTGTTTCAATTGCAAACACAGATCGCTGAATGGGTGCTCTCCTACTTAACGAATCCGAGGAAGCCTTTGGCGCCCGCCCAGATCTCGTCGATCGACGCCGCCAACTGGTGTTCGTCGTCGAGCAATCGCAGGTCGACGCTGCGACGTCCGGCGGCCCAGCGCTCCGCCATGACCGGATCGACCAGCGCATCGCGGGTGCCCTGATAGACGAGGCACGGCACGGCGATCTCCACGGAAAACGCGTCGTAGCGCGCGGCGTCCTCGTAGAGCGCGTAACCGATGTCGCGAGGCTCGTTGTGGGCGTAGTGAAACATCCTGATCGTGCCCAGACGCCTCCATTCCTCGATCCCGTACTCGCCGAGTTGACGAAGCCGGTTACCGCCAAAATCGAGCGCCGGGGCCAGCAGCACCAGTCGATCCACACGCGGCGAGGCACCCGCTGCATCTCGAACGGCGGAGTGAATCGCGACGAACGCTCCCAGGCTCGAGCCGATGAGCGCGACCGGGCCGGCCGGCGCCGCGGCAATCGCCGACTCGGCCTGACCGAGCATGCGCGTCACCGTGAGCGTCTCGAACTCAGGCTCGTTGAAGTCGGGGCACGAGAAACCCGCGCCGCGCGCGCGTAGTTCGCGCTCGAAGTGTTCAGCCTTCGACGAGCGCGGCGACGAGGCAAACCCGTGCAGATACACGACATGTGCCACTGACGGCTTCATGGCCGGATCATCGCATCAATCCAGTCCGCCGGACCCGTGACGCGTCGACCGCGGGCGGTCCCGGGACGCTCGGCTGTGGGCTGCAAACCCGGTGCTCTATACTTGTTCGATGCGCTTGGCGCGCAAGGCCAACCGGAATGCACGCGTGGTGCGGGAGTTCGTCCGCGGACTAGTGGACATCGACCACCCGCTGCTCGTCCACATCGTGCCGATGCGGCGCTGCAACATCGATTGCGGCTACTGCAACGAGTTCGACAAAGTCTCGCAACCCGTGCCGATCGAGGTCATGGAGCGGCGCGTGGCGAAGCTCGCGTCGCTCGGCGCGTCGGTCATTGCCTTCAGCGGCGGCGAGCCGATGCTCCATCCGCAGCTCGACGACATCATCCGCGCGATCCGGAAGCACGGCTCACTGGCCGGCCTCATCACCAACGGCTATTTCCTCTCGCCCAAGCGCATCAAGGCGCTCAACGAGGCAGGGCTCGACTTTCTGCAGATCAGCATCGACAACATCGAGCCCGACGAGGTCAGCAAGAAGAGCCTGCGCGTGCTCGACAAGCGCCTGCAGTGGCTCGCGGAGCACGCCGAGTTCGACGTCAACATCAACTCGGTCGTGGGCGGCGGCGTGAAGTATCCGGGCGACGCCCGCGTGATTAACCTGCGCGCGCGCGAGCTCGGCTTCTCGACGTCGCTCGGCATCATCCACGACGGCGACGGGCTGCTCAAGCCGCTCGGCGGCGCCGAGCGCCGTGTGTTCGACGACGTCTCGAAAGCGATCAACGGGCCGAAGCAGATTCTCAAGAATCTCTATTCCGGCATCCGCGGCTTTCAGGAGAATCTCGCCGAGGGCAAGCCGAACGAATGGAATTGCCGCGCCGGCGCGCGCTACCTCTACATCTGCGAGCACGGCCTCGTGCACTGGTGCTCCCAGCAGCGCGGCACGCCGGGCATTCCGCTCGAGGACTACACCGTCGAGCACATCCGCCGCGAATTCATGGCGCCGAAGTGGTGCGCCCCCTACTGCACCATCGGCTGCGTTCATCGCGTCTCGACGATGGACTATTGGCGAAAGCCCCAGAAAAGCGACGCGTCAAATTCGAAGTTGGAAGCCAGAAGTTAGAGGTTCGGAGGGCCCGCGGCAGCTGGTTTCTTGACTTCTCACTTCTGGCTTCGCACTTCTAACTTGATCGCGATCGTGCTAGAACCTTCCGCATGAGCCCTCATCCTGGCCGCGTATCCGCCCTCGGCGTCCTCTGCTTCGTGTGGCTCGTGGCGTTCGTCACGCTTGGCGCCCAGCAGGGCCGGGGCGCGGCGCCAGCAGGCCAGCAGCCCGCCGCACAAGGGGGACGAGGCCGCGGCGGAGCGCCCGTGACGATTCACGCCGCGCGAGTAATTGACGGGAAGGGCGGCGTCATCGACAACGGCGTCATCACCGTCCAGGGCACCAAGATCGTGAGCGTGGCGCCCGCGACCGCCGGAGAGACCTACACCTACGACCTCGGCTCGGCCACGGCGCTGCCGGGCATGATCGATGTGCACGTCCACCTGAACTGGATCTTCGGATCGGACGGCAAGTACGGCAGCGCAAACCGCGACACCGCCGGGTATCAGATCGACGCCGAACTCGAGAACGCGCGGAAGACGCTGATGGCCGGCTTCACGACGATTCAGTCGCCGGGCGCGGCCAGCGACGTCCCGCTGCGAGACGCGATCAAAGCCGGCGTCGTCGTCGGACCGCGCATCCTGACGTCGGTCCTGCAGATTCAGCCAGGACAACGCACGCCCGATCAGCTGCGCGACCAGGTCCGCCAGGCCAAGGCCCAAGGCGCGGACCTGATCAAGCTCTTCGCCTCGCTGAGCATTCGAGACAGCGGCAAGATGAATGTCACGCAGGAGCAGGTCGACGCCGTCTGCGGCGAGGCCAAGGCGCAGGGGCTGCGAACGATCGTGCACGCGCACGACTCGGCGTCGATCATCGCGTCGGTCAAGGGCGGCTGCACCGAGATCGAACACGGGCTGTTTGCCGACGACGCGGCGATCAAGGCGATGAAGGACGCCGATGTCTACTTCGATCCGAACATCGGCCTCGTCCTGCAGAACTACATCGAGAACAAAGACAAGTTCCTGAGCCCGACCGGCAGCTTCACCGAGGAGGGCTACGGCTACATGGAGCGCGAGTTGCCGCACGTCGCCGATTCGTTCAAGAAGGCGCTCGCCGCCGGATTGAAGATGCCGATGGGCACGGACGCCGTGGCCGGCGCGCACGGGCAGAACGCCCGCGAGATCGTCGCGCGCGTCGCCGCGGGACAGAGGCCGATGGACGCGATCATCGGCGCGACGTCGCTCTCGGCGCGGTCGCTCAACCTCGGCGACACGATCGGCACCATCGCGCCCGGCTTCGAAGCCGATATCGTCGCCGTGCCGGGCAATCCCCTGACGGACATCAACGCCCTGAAGAACGTGTCGTTCGTGATGAAGGGCGGCAAGGCATACAAGAAATAACGGAGTTGGCGCTTGCCCTTCTGCCCTCTGTTAGGTCTTCCCGTCGTAGCCCTTCCGGGCGCGTACGGTGTAGCGCGGGTTTTTCACCTTCACCGTGATCGAGTGCCAACCACCGGACGTCACGCCGTTCGGTGAATAGCTCAGCACATAGCTCGCGCGGAAATCGTCGAGGACACGGCGGAACACCTGCGGCATGGCGGTTGCCACCGGATCATCGAAGACGAGGCCGCCCGTCGCGCCGGTCGCGGCTTTGAGCGCCGGCATGTTCGGGCCGCCGAAGAACAGTCCAGTCGTCCTCGACACGATCGACGTCGCCCCGACGACCGGCACCGACACGCCAGCCGCGATGGCGGCCGGCACCGACGTAAGCGTCTGCACGATCGCGCTCGATTCCTCCTTCTTGGGATCGAACTTGTCGAACTGGCCGTCGGCGCGCGGCGCGGCGCCCGCCGGTCTCAGCAGCGCGACGCACAGCACGCTGCTCGAGTGCGCGGCAAGTTCGACGATGCGATCGGCGTCGGTAAAACTGGACGTGTCGTGACCGTCCGTGACGGCGAAGAGCAACAGCGGACGGTCGACATAAGGAAAGGCGGCGAGCGCCAACCCAAGCGCGTCGTAGAACGACGTCGTTCCACCCGACTGCATCGACTCGACCGGCAATCTGGCGCCCCCCTCACGAACGCCGAAGACATCCGCAGGCGCGGCACCGAACGTCACCACGCGCACCCGGTCATTCGGCTGAAGGAGATCGCTCATCTGCTGCAAGTCGCGCTTGACCTGCGTCAAGGCCGCATCCGTGACGCTGCCGCTCGTGTCGATGAGCAGCGTCGCGTCGAGCGGAAGGCGATCGACGGTCGTCAGTGTGATTTCCTGCGGGACGTCGTTATCGCGCACCTGAAAGTCCGCAGATGTCAGGCCCGCGACAGGACGATCTCGATCGGTCACCGACACGGGCACGACGATCGCCGCCACCGACGAGCGAAACGTGGCCTGTTGAGCAGCGCCGGCCGGTCCGAGGATCACTGCGGCGCCGATCGCGATGACGCCGATCTGTCGAATCGTCATGGCGCGACGATCCTTCGCAGCGCCTCGACGAGCGCGGACCAGAACCGGGAATCAGGGACGCCGTACGTCGTCCACGGATCGTCGGTCGGCGTCACCGTCAGCGCGCGAGCGGCGAGCCTGGCGGCCTCTGCCTGGCGGCCCGCCATCAAGAGGGCGCCGCTCAGGGCGGACGTCGCGCTTTGCGCAAACGGCGCGTCATCGAACGCGCGTTGATACGCGGCGATCGCGTCATCAAGACGGTTCGATCGTTCGTAGGCGCGTCCTTGAAAAAGATGGAGCCAGTACCGGAGGTACGGATCATCCGGCGTGCCGGCGTCGGCCAGCCGCTTGAGAGCGGCGTCGACGCGCCCGCTTCTGAGCTCGAAATACCCAAGACGAATGAGCGCCTCGTCGCGAACCGACGCCAGCGCTGCGGCTTCCTCGTAGCGCGCCCTGATGGTCGCCGACAAACGTCCATCCACCGACAGCGGATGGACGTCACGCGGTTCCGGCCAGGTCCGCAGTTCCTGAGCGATCGCTCGCGCCAGCGTCCAACGCTCTTCCTTCGGAAACCGGTCTTGCGCGTGCGCGACCAGCCGATCGAGACTCGCAGCAGCCCCGTTCCGCTCGAGCAACGCGATCGCGGCGCCGTACCACAGACGCTCACCAGATTCGGCCGCCCCGCTCCTCAGCGCATTCCCGGCCCATTCGATCAGATCAACCGCCGGCTGGTTCTCGCGCCAGACCAGCGGATCTCGCTGGCTGTACAACAGGTCGAGAACGACGGTGGCGATCGCAAGCCGCTGCCTCGGCTGGTCGGCTGGCGCGCCCGCTCGCACCCACGCCGGCGCATCGCGACGCAAATCCGCAAACGTCGATGCGAGCTCCGCCGGCGACAGCATCGGCGCGCCGCCAGGCGTCCAGTCGCCGGCGACGAAGCGATCGAAGGTATCCCACAGCGGTGTTCGCACGATGGTCACTGGGACCGGCGGCAACGCCGTTGGTGCTGCACCAGCCGGCGGCGCGAACGACGACGGCATCGGTGCAGTCAGTACGCTCGAAGCTCCTGACGCCGTGCGGGCCGGCGGCTTGAAGGCCGACGGCATCGCTCCGAGATAGACGCGCCGGGATCGGACCGTCAGTTCGGGCCGGTTGACGACGCGGACGCTGACGTCGTGTTTGGCGGAGGCCGAATCACCCGACGAAAATCCGAGGACGTACTGATGCCGCAACTCGTCGGCGATCTGACTGAAGGCGCCGACCAGGTCCTCGCGATTCGAGAGAAAGTAGTAACCGCCGCCGGTTTGCTCGCTGATCCCCCGCAGGTCCGCGGCGGCCAGTCCGCCATCGCCCAGCATGCCGACGGTGTACACCATCACGCCCGCCGCATTGGCGTCGCGGATCACGTCGGCTTGCGTCGACGAGCTCATGTTGTCGCCGCCGTCGGTGACCGCAAGCACGACGCGCCGAGGCGTCTCGCCGTCCGACGCTACGGCGTTGATGCCGCACTCCATGCCGTCCCAGATGGCCGATCCGCTGCGGTACTGCAGCTGCAACAGGAACATTGGCACGTCGCCCATGCTCCTACCGCCCGACATGTGCACGTTCCGGGAATGATCGATCCACGGCCCGTCACAGAGCATCGCCGTGCCACCGGTGATGGTCGTCAGACCCTGCGCGAGCGTCTGGGCGTTGCCCGAAAATTTCGGCGCGATCCATGGCAGCCCGTCGAAGCCGCCGATGACGGCGCGATCGCCCGGCTCGAACTTCGCCATCAGCTCCGTGATGCCGCGACGCATCGTCGAAAAGTTCGTTCCCATGCTGCTGCTGAGGTCGATCATGATCGCGAGCGCGAACGGAATCACATCGTTGCGGAATGATCCCACACCGCGCGCGATGCCGTTGTCGCGGATCTCGAAGTCGTCTTTCGTCAGGTTGGTGACGAGGTGGCTGTCTTTATCGATCACGCTGACCGTGACCCAGATGCCCTCGGTCGACGTGGTCACCGTCGTCTGGGCTCGGATGCCCGCCTGCCGGCCGGACGCACACACGACGAGGACCGCGGTCGTCAGCAGGGCGACACCGATCGCGCGCCAGGAATCAGCGACCGCCGGCATGACTGGTGGCCACATATGATCGACGGGCGCGCACTGTCAGTCCGGACTTGCGCACCTTGATATCGAGACGATGCACGCGATCGTCGAGCTTCTGCGGCGAAAACCCGAGCACGTATTGACGGTGCAGCTCGTCGGCAATGCGCTGCGCCGTGGCCGCGACGTCGGCCTCGGCCTTGAGCTCGAAGCACCAGCCGCCCGTCGCGCGCGCGACCGCGCCAATGTCGCTCGTGTCGAGTCCCTCGCGCCCGCGCACGCCGACCGCATAGACCATCACGCCTTCCTGCTGCAGCCGCGTGCGGACCTGCTCGACATCGCTTCGGCTGCAGTTGTCCTGCGCGTCGGTGATGAGCAGCACGACGCGGCGTCCGCCTTCTTGATCGAGCGCGGCCCGTCCGGCTTCGACGGCGTCCCAGACGGCCGTGCCCGCCGGCCACGGGACGTTGTCGCCCAGATGACGCAGCAACTTCTCCGGATCGCCGGTGAGCGCTGGATCGAGGGAGACGACCTGGCTGAACGTGCCGAGGCAGGCGCGATCTTCGGGCAGGAGACGATGCGCGAACTCGGTGACCATCGTGCGTCCGAGCGCCGCGGCCGGGAACACGCTGGGACTTTGATCGACCAGGATGGCCGTCGTTATCGGCTGCGATCCGCTCTTGAATACTGTCAGCGGCTGCCGTTTGCCGTCGTCGTCGATCTCGAAATCCGCGGCGACGAGGTCCGTGACGAGCGAGCCCCGGGCGTCGGTCACCGTGGCATAGACGGCCACAGTACTGACGTCCAGGCGAAAGGCCTGATCGCGCGTCGCCACCTGCGCAGTTGCAAGGAGCATCGAGGACGCGGCTGCCGCAGCTCGCCAGCCGCGGCTCCGGAGCGACGTCGATGGCCTCATCGCGGAGAGAACCTGCTGCAACAGAATGGCGAAATGTAGCACGGGAGGGCGGACGGCGTACGGCTTGCGGCGTAAGCCATAAACCCTAAGCCCTAAGCCTAATGAAAGTCATGCGAATCGAGCTGCGGCCCTTCGGTACCTGAAGCGCATCCACGCGTTCCGCTTTGACCGAGACCGCGCCGTCCTGGTTCTGCAGGACGCCTTCCACCAACAGGTACGATTCGTCGACGATCACGCGCTTGTAGATCCCAAATACATCGGGCGTGACGATGACGTTGGCGATGCCGGTTTCGTCTTCGAGCGAGAGAAAGACAAATCCCTTCGCGGTGCCTGGGCGCTGACGAACGAGCACGGCGCCGGCGACGCGGACGCGCCGGCCGGCCCGGGCGGTGAGCAAGTCGCGCGCGCGCTGCACACCGCGCGTGGCCAGCGACGCGCGCAGAAATGACATCGGATGCGGGCCGATGGTGAGGCCTGTGCCGTCGTAATCTGCACGCACACGGCCCGGCAGCGACAAGCCCGGCAACGGCGACGCCTCCGCTGTGTCCTCGTCGTCCATCAGAAGCGGCCCCGCCGGCCGGCCGGCGCGTTCGGCCTGCCAAAGCGCCGATCGGCGATCGCCGCCGAGCGACGCGAGCGCGCCGATTTCCGCGAGCGTGCGCAGTTCGTCCTGGCGCAGCCCCGCACGCGCGACGAGCTCGTCGAACGACGTGAACCGTCTGTTCCTCTCAGGTGCGTCCTGCTCCCTTTCAATCCTTCGCCCGACTTCGTCCCGTAATCCACGCACATAGCGCAGCCCGAGGCGGATGACGCCATCCTCCTGCACGACGCAGTTCCAGCCGGAGATCTGCACGTCGATCGGCGTGAAGCGCACGCCATGCCGTTGCGCGTCCTTGACGAGCGTGGCCGGCGAGTAGAACCCCATCGGCTGGTTGTTGAGGAGCGCCGTGTAGAACGCGGCCGGGTAATGCGCCTTGAGATACGCGCTCGCGTAGACGAGCAGCGCGAAGCTCGCCGCGTGCGATTCGGGAAAGCCGTACAGCGCGAATGACGTAATCGACAGCACGATCTCGTCGGCCGCCTGCCCGGTGATGCCGTTTCTGGCCATGCCCTCGCGCAGCCGCGTCTCGATCTGCTGCATGCGTTTCATCGATCGCTTGAATCCCATCGCGCGCCGCAGCTCCTCCGCCTCGCCGCCGGTGAATCCCGCGACGACCATCGCCATGCGCAGGAGCTGTTCCTGGAACAGCGGCACGCCGAGCGTCCGTTTGAGCACCGGCTCGAGCGACGGATGCGCGTAGCGCACGGCTTCGTCGCCGCGCCGCCGCGCGAGAT
The DNA here is from genome assembly GCA_963704575.1 of uncultured Acidobacteriota bacterium. Classification (GTDB taxonomy): domain Bacteria; phylum Acidobacteriota; class Vicinamibacteria; order Vicinamibacterales; family SCN-69-37; genus DATEGZ01. The sequence goes on from OY969918.1 coordinate 1,716,924, forward strand.
ACGGATGCACCATCTTGCCGACGATGGGGCCGGGCCGGATGATCGCGACCTCGACGACGAGATCGTAGAAATGCTCGGGCTTGAGCCGCGGCAGCGTCGCCATCTGCGCACGCGACTCGACCTGAAAGACACCGATCGTGTCCGCGGCTTGCAGCATGCGATAGACGGCCGGATCGTCAGGCGGCAGATGGGCGAGATCGACCTTGGCACTCGACCCGTCGGACGTCGACGCCGGCCCATTGACGATCTGAATCGCCTCCTCGAGCGCGGCCATCATGCCGAGGCCGAGCAGATCGACTTTGATGATCCCGAGGTCGGCGCAATCGTCCTTGTCCCACTGCACGACGACACGCCCGGGCATCGAGGCGTTTTCGAGCGGCACGACCTCGTCAAGCCGGCCCTGGCAGACCACCATCCCGCCCGAGTGCTGGCCGAGATGCCGCGGCAGGTCCTGCATCTGCTGCCAGAGCGTGGCGAACAGCCGATACCGGCGATCCTCGGGATCGAGACCGGTCTCGCGCATATTGCGCACGATGGTCTCTTCCGGATCGACGAATTCGAACTGGCTCATCAGCCGCGCCAGCCGATCGATTTCCGCCGTGTCGAGCTCGAGCACTTTGCCTACTTCGCGCGCGGCGCTGCGGCCGCGATACGTGATCACGTTGGCGGTCATCGCGGCGCCGAGCTTGCCGTAGCGCTCGTAGACGTACTGAATCACGCGTTCACGGCGATCGCCGCTCGGCAGATCGAGATCGATATCCGGCCACTCGCCGCGCTCCTCCGAGAGAAACCGCTCGAAGAGCAACTCCATGCCGACCGGATCGACGGCGGTGATGCCGAGCGCATAGCAGACGGCACTGTTGGCCGCCGACCCGCGGCCCTGCACGAGAATGCCCTGCTGCCGGCAGAAGTTCACGAGATCCCAGACGATGAGGAAATACCCGGCGAGGTCGAGACGCTCGATGAGGTCGAGCTCGCGCTGGATTTGCGCGCGTGCGCGGTCGTGATACGGCCGGTAGCGATCGCGCGCGCCGACCAGCGTGATCCGGCGGAGAAACGACGCCTGCGTCTCGCCAGCCGGCACCGGGTAGTCGGGAAACCGATAGCCGAGATCGGCCAGCGTGAACTCGAGCTGCTCGGCCAGTGCCTCGGCGCCCGCGAGCGCCTGCGGCAGATCCGCGAACAGCCGCGCCATCTGCTCAGGCGGCTTGAGATACCGCTCGGCGTTCGCCGTCAATCGTCGTCCCGCCCGCTCGATCGTCGTTTTGTGCCGCAGGCAGGTGAAGACGTCGTAAAGGGCGCGGTCGTCGGGCGTGGCGAACCGCACGCCGTTGCTCGCGATGACGGGCACGCGAAAGGCTGCCGACAAATCGACGAGCGATTGCAGCGTGCTCTGCTCGTCCTCCCGGAAATGCCGCTGCAGCTCGATCCACACCTGCCGGCGTCCGAACAGCCCGACGATGCGATCGATCAGCCCGCCGACGCCATGACGCCGCGCGTCGAGCGCGGATGCGCCGACCAGCGCCATCAACCCCGCCGTGTGCCCGGCGAAGTCATCGAGGTCGATCGCCGACTCGCCTTTGGGCGCGGCCAGCTTCGCGCGCGTGATGAGCCGGCACAGATTCCGATAGCCCTCGGCCGACGCGACGAGCACGGGCAGGACAAACGTCGGCGACGGCGTCACGATCGACGACGAGGGCGACGTCGATGACGGCGCGGCGCGATGACGCACGGTCAGCTCGGCGCCGACGATGGCCCGGAGGCCCGCGGCCCTGGCGGCGCGATAGAACTGCGGTGCGCCATAGACGCCGTCGCGATCGAGCAGCGCGATAGCCGGATATCCCAACGCGGCCGCGCGCTCGATGAGCGTCGCGGGAAGCGACGCGCCGTCGAGGAAGGAAAACGCGGACGAGGTATGTAATTCCCAATACATTGAAAATTGAAGATTGTTGATTTGGAATTTGATTGGGAATTTGGGAATTTGGAGATTGCAGAGGAGATCGAAAATTGCGGATTGATGATGGCGAATTGCAGATTTGAAGAATTAAGGGCGGGTATGAAAAAATTGCGAATTCTCAAATCTTCAAATCAAATCATCAATTTCCAATCATCAATTTTCAATCTATTACCGCTTCAACCACCCAGTGTCTCGTCGTCCGATCGCGGGCGATGCGGTAGACGCTGCCGTCGGCGAGTTCCACGTCCCACGCGTCGCGATTCCAGTCGGTGCCATCGAGCGCCCACCAGCGCCCCGACGATCGCCAGGGCCCGGCGCACGCGAGCACGCGGCCGCCCGGCAGGCCACGCGCCGCGGGATCGACGCGCACCGGCGCGCCGCGATCCGTCTCGACGCGCGCCGCGAGCGGCAATCGAAACCGCCGGAGCATCGTGCGCGGTCCCGGCGGTGAGTCGGCCGGCATCCGATCGATCGACGGCGATGTCCGGCGCTGCCGCGAAGACGCCGCGCTGTCGTTGACGACGAACGCGGTCAACGCCACCACGCGGTCGTCGTGCGAGTCGACGAGCGCTGGCGCGCCCACGCGCGATTCTCCGACGAGCGCGCGCAATCGCGCGAGCAGCGTCGCCATGTCTTCCGGCGACGGCAGCGCGCGGCTGAGAAGCGACGCCTGCAGGATGGCGCCAGGCGCGACACCGGCCTCGATTTCGACCCAGTCGATCGCCGCCGGCGGCCCGTGCGATTCGAGGTCGAGCAGCAGCAGCGTGCGCAGCACACGCGCGTCGCGCATCGGCGCCGGCAGATTGAGCACACGCTCGTGCGTTTCGCGCGACACCAGGCCCAGCCGGAGCGCGATTTCCACGGCGCCACGATCGGCCCGTTCGAGCAAGGCCGACAGCGACTCGCACAGCCGCGCCAGCACGAACGACAACGGCTCGAGCCCGTCGATCGGCCATTCGAGATCGAGCCGATCGACGAAGCGCGCGGCCGGGGCCTCGGGCACGAGCGGCGCGATCGGCTCGCCATTCGCTGCCTGATGCCAACGCACGCCCGCCAGTCCCAACCGCGCGCGCACGTCGGCGCGCGACAGCCTGGCAAAGTCTCCGAGTGTGCAGAGCCCCCAGCGGCGGAGGATCGCCAACCGATCCGGCGCGTCGTCGTCCGGCTCCGGCAGCAGGCGCGCGCCTGGCGCGTGCAGCGTCGCGAGACACTCGAGCGGCAGTGGCGCGAGCGCCGACGCGTCCTCGCCCGCATGGACGACCGTGACGCCGGGTCGCGCCTGCGCCAGCAGCCAGGCAGCGACGGGTGTGCCGGCCAACGCCACGCGTGCCGCCTCGAGCCCATGTGTCACGGCCAGTTGCAGCACGGCCGCGGCGATGGCCGGCGGCGCGCCGACCGCGCGCGCAAGACCGGCGGCGTCGAAGATCACCGCGCGATCGCCGTGCGGTTCGACGCGCGGCGAGCAGGCCCGCGCGATCGCGTCGAGCGCGACCGGCGCGGGCGCCGACGCCACCAGACAGCAACTCAGCGTCATGACGCCACCGGATTGGACGCGACGGCCAGATCGGCGTGGCCGTTGACGCCGGCACGCGCGTGCACGGCGATCCCCGACAACCGGCGGCTTTGCGGACTCGCGCCCGTCCAGTGCCGCCGCGCCTCCAGATGCACGGACGTACCGCGCGGGCTTTTGCCCATCGCCGCTTCGCCGCAGAGCAGGCACGCGGTGTCCCGCCCTTCGTTGACATGCGCGAGCCGCAGCCATGTCGTCCACGGCAGCGCGCGAAGATGCCGGGCCGGCACGTCGGCCAGATCGAGCACGGCGATCGAAAAGCCGCCCGCGCGCACGACCAGATCGAACGCCCGCACCGCTTGATGCACGGCACGCTCGATCAGCACGGGCCGGGCCAGCTCGATCGTGCACGCGGCACCACGTACCCACAGCACGCGGCTCAGATCGAGGCCCGCCGCGACCGCCGCGCGGGGATCGAATCGATCGACCGCGTCGATGAGCGCGACGATCTCTCCACGGCGCGTCGCCGACGCCATCGACTGCACGAGCAGGCTCGTCCGTCCGGTCGATCGCGCGCCAATGAGCTCGGAGACTTCTCCCCGCCGCCAGCCGCCGCCGAGTATGGCGTCGAACGCTTCGAGTCCGGTGGACACGACGCGAGCGCCGGAGTCGACCCGGGCGCCGGCCAGAGTGCCGTCCAGTTGTTTCGCCTGGAGGAGCGATTCGAGGCGTGAAATGGCCACGGATTTCATAAGTTTCGCTTTTTGTTCGCTACAAGGGACACGGAGTATACGCCTGGACGAACAGGCGATCAAGAGGCGAAAATTAAGGGCAAAATCGAGTACCGGGGCCCGATGCCCCACCGGCCGCAATAGTAAGATCTGCTGTCCGTGTCGACCGACTCGCCGCCAGTCTCCGCAGTCCCAGCCGAACCCGAAGCGGCTCGCAGCTGGTTACAGCGGGTGGCCGGCGCGCTCACCCACCGGAACTTCCGTCTGCTCTGGCTCGCCGCGCTCGGCTCCACGATCGGCACGTGGATGCAGAACTACGCGCAGGCGTGGCTCGTGTTCGATCTGACGAAGTCGAATTTCTACCTCGGCCTCGACACGTTCCTCGCCCAGCTGCCCGTCCTGCTCTTCATGCTGATCGGCGGCGTGATTGCCGACCGCCACGATCGCCGCCGGCTGCTCACCGGCTCGCAGTACGTGCAGATGTTCTCGGCGTTCACGCTGACGGCACTGATCCTGACCGGTCATGTGCAGGTCTGGTACATTTTCGTGCTCTCGTTCGTGTCGGGCTGCGGCCAGGCGTTCGGCGGCCCCGCGTATCAGTCGCTCATCCCGCAACTGGTACCGCGGCGGGACCTGCCCAACGCGATTGCGCTCAATTCGACCCAGTTCAATCTCTCGCGCGTGCTCGGTCCGACCGCCGGCGGCGTCGTGCTCGCCCTCATCGGCACGGCCGGCTGCTTTGCCGTGAACGGCCTCTCATTCTTCTTCGTCGTCTTTGCGCTGGCCTCGCTGCACATGCCGCCGCACGCGCCGCCCGCCAATCGCGGCGCGCTCAAAGACGAGCTGAAAAGCGGTCTTCGCTACGTCCGCAACGATCGCGTCATCCTCAGCCTCACCATCCTCGTCTTCGTCAGCACGTTCCTGACGATGCCGATTCTGACGCTGCTGCCGGCGTTCGCGACCAACGTGCTCACGGCGAACACGCACACGCCGCAAATCCGGTTGTCGATGCTCCTCGCATGCCAGGGGCTCGGATCGATCGTCGGCGCCCTCACGATCGGCAGCCTCGGACGGCTGAAGCACATGGGCCGCGTGCTGCTCACCGTGCAGATCCTGCTCGGCATCCTCATCGCCGCGTTCGCCGTGTCGCGAACGCTCACGTTGAGTCTCGGCCTGCTGCTCATCGGCGGCATGTTCTTCATGGCCGTGTTCTCCATCAGCTTCTCGCTCGTGCAGCTGACGGCGCCCGACCACTTGCGCGGCCGCGTCGTGAGCATCTACATGGTCGCGCTCCGCGGCGGCTGGCCGATTGGCAGCCTCGTCGCCGGGGCGATGGCCGACAAATTCACGGCCCCCCATGTCATGGCGGTCAACGGGTTGTTGCTCTCGCTCGTCGCCGCGGCGATCCTGCTGTTCCGACGCGACAGCGCACTGCTGCGAGCCTGACCGTGAGCCGCGTGCTGGTCGTCGAAGACAGCGCGGATATCGCGGAGCTCATCCGGCACTACCTCGAACGCGCCGGACACGCCGTGGAGATGGTCACGTCGGGCCGCGATGTGCTGCCGCGGACGCGCGAGCGGCATCCGGATCTGATCATCCTCGACCTGATGCTGCCTGGCATGGACGGCCTGCTCGTGTGTCAGGCGCTGCGCCACGATCGGACGACCGCGGCCATTCCGGTCATCATGCTGACGGCGCGGGGTGAGGAATCGGATCGCATTCGCGGCCTCGAGCTCGGCGCCGACGACTACGTCACCAAACCGTTCAGCCCGAAAGAGCTGGTCGCGCGCGTCGCGGCCCTGCTCCGCCGGACGCAGCCGTCCACCACACCCGTCACGGTGTTGCGATACGGACCGATTACGATGGACATCGATCGCCACCTGGTCCGGCTCGACGACAAGGAGTTGCGCCTGACGGCCAAGGAATTCCTGTTGCTGCGCTATCTCATCGAACACCGCGGCCGCGTGCTGTCGCGCGACCTGCTGCTGTCCGACGTGTGGGGCTACCGGTACACCGGCGGCACGCGGACGGTGGACGTCCACGTCCGCCGCCTGCGCGAGAAGGTGCCGCTGATGCAGACGGCACTCACGACCGTGAAGCAGTTCGGCTACAAGCTGGAAGATCCGTTTCCGGTACGCGCGTGACTTTCCGCACCCGGACCTTCGTCGGCGCGATGCTCGCGGCCTCGCTCGCCGTGGGTGTCGGCACGTGGTTCATGGAACGATTGATCCGGGCCTCGCTCTACGAGGACGTCCGCCAGAGCCTGCTCACCGACGCGCGTCTTGCGGCCACGCTCCTCGCCGCACGGCCCGTCCTCGACGATCCGGACGCCGAAGCCGACGCGCTTGGCGCACGCATTCAGTCCCGCGTCACTTTCATCGCGAGCGACGGGCGCGTGCTCGGCGACTCGGAGGTCGCGAGCGCCGACCTCGGAACGCTCGAAAACCACGCGACCCGCGAAGAGATTGTCGAAGCCGGACGCACCGGCGAAGGCACGGCCGCACGGCAGAGTCATACGACCGGTGTCTGGACGATGTACGCGGCGGTGAAGGTGTCGGCCGGGCCGATCGCCTTCGCCCGCGTCGCCCTGCCGCTGACGGCCGCCGAGGCGCGGGTCGCCCACGCGCGCCGGTTCGCGCTCGTCGGACTCGGCGCCGGCTGGCTGGCCGCCGTCGCCCTCGCCTGGATCACGTCCACGATTCTGAACCGGCGAATCCAGGCGGTCGCCGACGTCGCCCGCAGATATCGCGACGGCGACTTCGCCGAGCCCGCGCGCGACTACGGCCGCGACGAAATCGGCACGGTCGCCACGGTCCTCGACGAGACCGCTCGCGAACTGGGCGCCCGGCTCACCGAGATGGCGCGCGAGCGAGCGCACATGGATGCCATCCTCAGCGGCATGATCGAGGGCGTCGTGCTCGTGAACGCCGGCGGTCGGCTGGTGCTCACCAACCCGGCCGCACGCGCGATGTTGCGGCTGCCGGCCACCGCCGAAGGACAGCATTTTCTCGAGGTCGTACGCCAGCCCGACGTGACCTCGCAATTGTCTGCCGCGCTTGCCGGCGAGCGGCCGCCGCCCGTCGAGGTCCAGCTCGATCGGGACGCCCGCCGCGTCTTTGTCGGCAACGCCGTACCAGTCGCGCGCGAACGCGGCGGCGGCGCCGTGCTCGTGTTTCACGACATCACGGATCGGAAACGCGCCGACCAGGTCCGGCGCGATTTTGTCGCCAACGTCTCGCACGAACTCCGCACGCCGCTGACCGCGATTCGCGGCTACATCGAGGCACTCGCCGATCAGCCGCCCCCGCACGAGGCCCAGCGTTTCGTCGAGATCATCGCGCGCCATTCGCTGCGAATGGAGCGCCTCGTCCGGGATCTGCTCCGCCTGGCTCGCCTCGACGCCGGGCAGGAAACGCTCGAACGCATCGACTGCAACCTCGCGGCCATCGTCGCCACCGTCGCGCACGATCTCGAGTCGGCGCTCGATGCACGCCAGCAGCGGATCGACTTGCGGCTCGGCGAGCAGGCGGGCCACGTGCCCGGCGATCCGTCGAAGCTGCACGACGTGCTGCGCAACCTGGTCGAGAACGCGAGCAACTACAGCCCTGAGCACGGCGTGATCGAGATCACTTCGCGGCGCGACGGCGCGGTCGTCGAACTCGTCGTAGCGGATCGCGGGCCCGGCATCCCCGACGCCGACCTGTCGCGCATCTTCGAGCGGTTCTATCGCGTGGATCGTTCGCGCACGCGCGATCCCGGCGGCACGGGCCTCGGCCTTTCGATCGTCCGGCACCTGGTCGAGCTTCACGAAGGCACCGTCGGCGCGGCCAACCGCGAGGGCGGCGGCGCGGCCATCAGCGTCCGGCTGCCAGCCCCTCCGCCTGCAACTCCGTGATCCCCGGCCTCGCGGCCGACGCGTCGGTGACCTTCGTCTTCGCCATCACCCCCGAGTAGCACGACGCTCTCGTCGTGCGCGCGTGTCGGGCGAAACTTCTCAGGGCTTGATGAAGCGGACGATCGTGTAGCAAAGGGCGCCGATGAATGCGGACGCGGGAATGGTCAGCACCCACGCCCAGACGATTTGGCGCGCGACGCCCCAGCGCACGGCGCTCAGGCGCCGAGTGGCGCCGACGCCGATGATCGCGCCCGTGATCGTGTGCGTCGTGCTGATGCCGACGCCCATCGCGGTCGCGGTGTAGATCGCGACCGCGGCGCCGGTCTCGGCTGCGAACCCGCCGGCGGGTGTCAGCTTCGTGATCTTCGATCCCATCGTCTTGATGATTCGCCAGCCGCCCGAGAGCGTGCCGAGGCTGATCGCGGTGTACGACAGCAACTCGACCCAGAACGGCACCTCGAATTTTGCGAGGTAGCCGCCCGTGACCAGCGCGCCGGTGATGATGCCCATCGTCTTCTGCGCGTCGTTCGCACCGTGCATGAGGCTGTAGGCCGCGGCGGAGACGAGTTGCAATTTTCGGAACCAGCGATCCACGCGCGCGGGCGTCGAGTCCCTGAAAATCCAGTAGATCGACGTCATCACGAACAGACCCACGACCAGGCCGATGAGCGGCGCGATGACGATGAAGATGAGCGTCTTGGTCCAGCCCGAGACGATGATGGCGCCGAATCCGGCCTTCGCCACAGCCGCGCCCGCGTAGCCGCCGAAGAGCGCGTGCGATGAGCTCGTAGGCAAGCCGAAATACCACGTGATCAGATTCCAGGTAATCGCGCCGATGAGACCGGTGAGGATCACCGTGTAGGTCACGACCGACAGGTCGACCATGCCGGTGCCGACGGTCTTGGCGACGCCGGTGCCGACGCCGAACGCCGCCGCAAAGTTGAAGAACGCCGCCCAGGCTACGGCCTGCAGCGGTGACAGCACGCGCGTCGAGACGACCGTCGCAATGGAATTCGCGGCGTCGTGAAAGCCGTTGATGTAATCGAAGACGAGCGCGACCGTGATGATCGCGATGATGACGGTCGTCGCCGGCGCCACAGGGTCAGCCGTGCTTGACGACGACGCTCTCGATGACGTTGGCGACGTCTTCGCACGCGTCGGTGACCTGCTCAAGCACGTCGTAGAGCTCTTTCCACTTCATGATCAGAATCGGATCCGTTTCGTTGTCGAACAACCCGCTGATCGCCTGCTGGTAGACCCGGTCGGCTTCGTTCTCGAGCCGGTTGACCTCGACAGCGTGCGGCTGGACCGGCTTCTTGGTCGCGAGGGCGGCGAGCGCGCTGTGCAGGCTCTCGGTCGAATGCGTGACCGTGTGCGCCAGTTCGCGCGCGTCCGGCCGGACCGTCCGGATGCGGTAGAGCTGGATGAGGGCGGCCGCGTGGTCGATCGAGTCCATGACGGTGTCGAGCGACGTCGCGAGCGCGTACAGGTCCTCGCGGTCGAACGGCGTCACGAACGTGCGGTGGAGTCGCTGAATCGCGTCGTGAGTGAGCGTATCGCAGCGGTGTTCGGCGTCCTTGATCAGATCCGCCTTGTGCGCGTCGGGTGGATCGGTCGCGAGCATGTCCTCGAGCAGCTTCGCGGCGGCACGGATTTCGTCCGCCATCTGGTTATAGAGGTCGAAGAACTGTCCGTCGCGGGGAAAGAAGCTGAAGGCCACAGGTCCGGAGGCGAAATTCTAGCAAAGAAACTGTAACAACGCCGTGACTGGAGGTGATTGCGAAAGAAAAGTCCGCCGTGGTACCCTCCGCAGACCCATCTGCTTGAGTCCTACAGTGCAGCGTGTTCTCGCTACGTTGTTCGTCGGCATCAGCGTCGGTTCGTGCGGCGGGTCATCGTCTGCGCCTCCGGCGCCGAGCGTCACGCTTGCCACGAGGATCATCGCCTTGTCCGGCACCCTCGCATTTGGCAGGACGCAAGTCGGCAAGACGGTCACCGCAGCACTGAGGATTGCGAATAATGGCTCAGGCCTGCTGACGGTGAGCGGCCTCACGATGCCGAGCGGCTACAGCGCAAACTGGACGAGTGGAACGATTGCGGCAGGCAGATCTCAAGACGTGGGCATCACTTTCGCGCCTGCGGCAGCGCAAGGCTACGACGGCACGTTGACGGTCATCGCGGATCAAACCGCGGGAGCCGCTACGATCGGTCTGTCCGGAACCGGCCTCGCGCCCAGCGCGAACGTCCCGACACTCATCAGCCCCGTGAATGGCGCCGTGCTTCCAAACAGCGCGCCTGGCAATCGACCGGTCTGGACGTTCACGTGGTCCGCCGTTGCAGGAACGCTCACGTATCACCTGTACGTCAGGCACGCCGGGGCTACGCTCCCAGCGGTCGACGTATCTGGAATTGCCGCGACGACGTACGGCTATCAGACGATCGGCGATATCACGCCTGAGAATCTGCTGAATTGGCAATGGATGGTCCAGTCAGATGAAGGCTGGAGCGACACGGGCACGTTCGACGTCGCGCCGCCTGCACCGCTCCCGCTGGCTCTTCACGTCTCGGTGTTTCGACTTCTGGATTTCCCGACCCTTCGTCCGAATGTCACCGATAGTCTGCACTAGCGGCCCCGCCACGAGGCCAATCGAGCCCAGACGAAAGAGATGCGACGACGCCCAATAGGCCAACAAAACCGCAGAAAATCCAACAAGCCGCACCCCTGCAAGAAAAGATTCTCGTAACCGGGATTTAACGGACGCGACACGACCGGGAAACCGTGGATCGCTAACCTCTGGCACGGGGGATTACCTGTGACTTCCACTGCTTCTCGGATTCTCGTCGTCGAAGACGAGGTCGACATCGCCCAGCTCATCAAACACACGCTCGAACGGGGCGGCGACGCCCAGGTCGACGTCGTGACGTCTGGCGATGCCGCACTCAAGGCGGTCGGCGACCGTCAGCCCGATCTCGTCATTCTGGACCTGAATCTCCCAATTCTCGACGGCACGGAGGTCTGCCGATTGTTGAGGGCCCGCCCGGCAACAGCGACGCTGCCGATCATCATGCTGACGGCGCGGACCGGCGAGACCGATCGCGTGTCGGGCCTGGATCTGGGCGCGGACGACTACGTCACCAAGCCGTTCAGCCTGCGTGAGCTCGCGGCGCGCGTGCGCGCGGTGCTGCGCCGCAAGCCCGGAACGCGGACGCCGGGCATGTCGATCTATCGCGGCAAGCACGTCGTCGCAGACTTCGACGCGGTGTCGGTGACGGTCGGCGGCGATCCGGTGCGCCTCACCCGCCGCGAGTTCGAGCTGCTGAAGTGTCTGGTCGAAAATCGGAACCGCGTCCTGTCGCGCGATCGGCTGCTCGAACGCGTGTGGGGCTATGAGCAGTTCATCGAGACGCGATCGGTCGACGTCCACGTCGGACGCCTGCGGTCCAAACTCGGACCGGCAGGCAACCAGATCGAAACCGTCGTCGGGTTGGGCTATCGATTCGTGGAATAGCGGATCGGGGCGTCAGTCGCGCGCGGCGACGGCGCCCAGGCAGGCCAGCTCGAACATCTGCACGGCCCGTTCGACCCGATGCCAGTCGGTATAGTTCATCTTGCGGACCACATGGTCGTCGCGCTCCTCGCTCAGCGCCCAGCCCTCGTTGTTTCTGGTCACCGTCACGCGCTTGGTGTGGCCAGCATGGGAGAATTCGCGGGTCATCATCATCGAGGTCATGGTTCCTTCTGACGCTTCAATTGATATCCCACCCGGCCGAAACCCTCTGTAAACTCTCTGTAACATCATGACTTTTGACGGATTTGTTAGGAAAACCTGGCGGCTCGCGGCAGCCTTGTTGCACCAGGATCGGTGCAGTGCAGTGCGCGGCCGGTCGCAGTCCGCCTCCAGCTGCGCGCACCGATGTACTAGGATGTACGCCGCATGAACGACGTACTGACTATCGTGTTGGGCGGCGGCCGGGGCACCCGGCTGTTTCCGCTGACTCATCTTCGATCGAAACCGGCGGTCCCGATTGGCGGCAAGTACCGATTGATCGATGTGCCAATAAGCAACTGTCTGCACGCCGGGCTGAAGCGGATCTACGTCCTCACGCAATTCAACTCGGCCTCGCTCAACCGGCACATCTCACAGACGTACCGGATGGATCTGTTCTCGAGCGGCTTCGTCGAAGTACTCGCGGCCGAGCAGACGCCTGAAGGCGAACAGTGGTTTCAAGGGACGGCCGACGCCGTTCGCCAAGCCGCGCGGCATTTTCGCGACGTCGAGGCCGAGTACTACCTGATTCTTGCGGGCGATCACGTCTACCGGATGGACTTCGCCGAACTCGTCGAGACGCACATCGAGCGCGATGCCGACATCACCATCGCGGCGCAGCCGGTCTCGGCCGACGATGCCACGCAGATGGGCGTGTTCATGTACGACGCAACCGGCCACCTGATCGGCTTCGAGGAGAAGCCGCGCGCCGAGCGGCTGACGCAGATGGGATCGAGCGCGCCGGTGCACTCCCCGGCGGGCCTGCTGACGGCCGACAAGCCCTTCGTCGCGTCGATGGGCATTTACGTGTTCTCGCGCGAAGTGCTCTACGACATCCTCGCGCGCGATCGCGCCGTGGATTTCGGGCGCGAGATCATTCCGCACGCGCTTGGCACGCATCGCGTGCACACCCACCTCTATCGCGGCTTCTGGGCGGATGTCGGCACGGTGAGCTCGTTCTACGACGTCAACCTCATGCTGACGAGCCGCGACTCCCCGTTCAGCTTCTATCACCCGACGCGGCCCATCTACACACGGCCGCGGTTCCTGCCGGCCGCCCGCGTCCACAGTTCGCGCATCGACGAGTCGCTCATTGCCGACGGCGCGTACATCGACAACTCGGAGGTCGAGCAGACCGTGGTCGGCGTGCGCATGTCGATCCATCGCGGAACGAAGGTGACCCGCTCGGTCCTGCTCGGCGCGGACTACTACGAGGACCATCTGGGCGACCTGCCCCTCGGCATCGGGCGCAACGTCGTGCTCGACCGGGTGATCGTCGACAAGAACGCGCGGATCGGCGACGGCGCCCGGCTCGTCAACGAGCGTGGCATCCAGGATGTCGACGGCGACGGCTACTACATCCGCAGCGGGATCATCATCGTGCCGAAGGGCGGAGTGGTGAAGCCAGGCACGATAGTCTGACCATCGGCGATTCGTGATCAGCGATCGGGGATCGAAGGACCATCGGTCGTCGATCTATCGGAACGATCCATCGCATCGGGTCATCGATCGGCACTTTGATCATAGATGATCGAATCGACACCCGACAGATCTTTGGCCGGATGCGATCGATCGATTTCGACGCGATGAATCGATAAGGGATGCGACGAATCGACGACCGATGGCTCTTCGATCGCCGATTCCCGATCGCCGATCAGCGATGGGCCAGCGCCCTGAGCATCCGCGGCGTGGCGAACCAGACCAGCTGGCCGTTGCGGCCGGGCGGTTGATCCGGCAGGTCGATGCGGCAGATGCCGCCCTTCTTGAACGGCATCGCGGCACGCGCGCCGACCAGCCAGGCCGCGAGTTCGCCGAGCCCAGGCTCGTGTCCAACCAGCGCGATCCGACGGGCGTCGCGGTCGAACGTCACCAGCTCCGCAACTTTCGCCGGTACCATGCCCGGTGCAAGTGCAAGCAGCGGCCGCAGCGCGGGCGCCGGCTTGAGGCCGGCGACGACGATCTCTGTGGTTTCAATCGCGCGCACGAGCGGACTCGTGTACACAACGTCGATCTTGACGTCGAGATCGCGAAGTCCGGCCACGACGCGGCGCATTTTCGCAACGCCCTCGTGCGTCAACGGCCGCTTGGTGTCGTCGGGCCATTGCTCGCCACGTTCGGCGGCAATGGCGTGTCTGATGAGAAACAGCGTGCCGCCGGCGCTCAACGGGCCCTCATCCCGCGCGCCGTTCGCGCGAGTTCCCGGCCGACCGCCGGTCGCGCCGGTCGCGGCCGCAGCCCGGCCGGCCCGATTCTCGCCATGCGCGGTTTCCCGGCGGCGAGGTCCCGAACGATCGTCTCAATCGTACGTGTGGCCATGCGCTGGATCGTACTCCGTCTCGAGACGAAGGACGCGTGAAGCGCGCGGCACGCCGTCTCGAGGTCGGCGACGATCACCTCGCCGCCGGCTGCGTCCCGCGATCCCTGCCGGGCCGTGAGCGCCCGCGCCCGGCCGGCGAGCACTTCCAGGTCGTGCAGGCGACCAAGGAGGTCCTGGTGCCTCTTGAGCGAGGCGAGGAACGGTCGTACCGGCAGGCCGGCAGCCGTGTGTGCGACCTCGAGCGCATAACGAAGCTTCTTCGCGCTGATGCGAACGTCGTGGAGCCGTTCCGGTACATAGAGCGTACCCGCCTGCTCGATGGCGCGAAAAAGGCTCGCGGCGCGCCTCCGCAGCCGCGCGGCCAGCGCGCGTTCCGCCACGCCCGGCACCGCATTTGCCTCAACCGACTGCACGACGGCGTCGAGTCTCGCTCGCAGGCGGGCTGGATCGATCGCCCGCAGACTGGACGACGCCGCGTGCGCGGAGCGGTCGCGCTCGTCAATCAGCCGCCGGCCGAGGTCGGCAACGACGACCGCGTCCCATGACACCTGCACGCTGATTTCGGCGAAGAGCGCGATCGAGACGTCGAGCTCACGGACGCGTCCAAGTAACCGGGTGACGCGCCGAATCTCGCGTCGAAGCCGATCGGCGCCGGGCACCGGTACAGCCGCTGCAGCCACCGGCAACAGCTCGCGCAACCGCCGGGACGTCGTTCGCGCGCGATGGATCCCGCGTGCGTCACCGCGTCGCGCACGCGTCAGCTCACCGACGAGCGTGTCGATCTGCGTCGTCAATGCGCGCGCCAGAGCCGTCCGGGACGTCGTGGTAGCATGAGCCATCGCTTCGGAACTCCACCTCGTAACATCTTTGTAACACATGCGTATCGCGGCGATCGACATCGGTACGAACTCGGTGCACATGATCGTGTGCCAGATTCGGCCCGATTTGTCATTCGAGGTCATCGACCGCGAAAAAGACATGATTCGCCTGGGTGCCGGCAGCCTCGGCGGCCGCGCCCTCACGGCGTCGCACGTCGCCGCTGCCCTGCAGACGCTCGCGAAGTACAAGCGTCTGGCCGAGTCCCACGGCGTCGATGAAGTCATCGCGGCCGGGACGAGCGCCGTCCGCGAAGCCGAGAACGGCGCGGATTTTATCGCAGCCGTGCGGCGCGAGGTGGGCATTCACGTCCGCGTCATCTCCGGCACCGAAGAGGCGCGGCTGATTCATCTGGCCGCGGCGTATGCCGTTGGCGTGACCAAACGGCCCGTCGTCGTGATCGACATCGGCGGAGGCAGCACGGAAATTACCCTCGGCAGCGCGTCGCGGGTCCAGTTCGGCCGCAGCTTCAAGCTCGGCGTGATCCGGCTCGCCGAGCGATTCGCGCAGTCCGATCCGCTCAAGGGCAGCGACGAGCGTCGCCTCGAACGGCACGTGCAGCGCGAAACACGCAGCTACATTCGCCAGCTTCGCCGGCGCGGTTTCGAACGCGTGATCGGCACGTCGGGCACGATCCTCTCACTCGGCGCACTGGCCGCCGGCGCCAAACGTCCGCCGGGCGAGGTCCGCAACGTTCGCGTCAGCGTGAAGGCGCTCGAGCGTCTTCGGCGCCGGTTGACGACGATGACGCTCGATCAGCGGCTGCATTTGTCCGGACTGGATCCGCGCCGGGCCGATCTGGCCGCCCCGGGCGCGGTGCTACTGCACACGCTGCTCACCGAACTTCGCGCCGACGAGCTGATGCTCTGCGACTTTGCCCTGCGCGAGGGTCTCGTGCTCGACTACGTGCAGAAAAATGCGTCGCACATCCGAACCGTCGACAGGTATCCTGACGTCAGGCGGCGGAGCGCGATGGAACTGGCCGAGCGCTTTGGGTACCGCGCGGCCCACTCGCGCCAGGTGACCAAGCTCGCGCTCGAAATCTTCGACGCGACCACGGATTTGCATCGCCTCGGCGCGCGCGAGCGGGAATGGCTCGAGTACGGCGCGATCCTTCACGACATCGGCACGCACATCAGCTACGAACGCCATCACAAGCACTCGTATTACCTCATCAAGAACGGCGACCTGCGCGGATTCGAACCCAACGAAATCGAGATCATCGCCCTCACCGCCAGGTATCACCGCCAGGCCGAGCCGAAAAAGACGCACGATGGCTTCGCCGATCTCCCGGCCTCCGCGCGCCGCACCGTGCGCACGCTGGGCGCGATCGTGCGGCTCGCCGAGGGGCTGGACCGCAGCCACGCCCAGGTCATCCAGGGACTGTCCCTGGGAGAGCGCGGCAAGACACTCAAGATCACGCTGAAATCGACGGGCGACGCCGAGCTCGAGCTCTGGGCGGCGCATCGCCATGCCTCGGCGCTCTCGGCCACGCTCGGCCACCCCATCGAATTCGACGTGTCACGCTCGCTGAAGGCGTCGCCGAAGGACGCGCCTGCCCATGTTGAACACGCTCGCCACTCCCCATTCGTACCCAGGAAAGCTGTTCGTCGTGGAGGGCATCGACGGCTCGGGCAAGACCACGCAACTGGGCCTGCTCGCGAAGTGGCTCGCGGCGTCGGGCCATCGAGTCTTCGTCACTGAGTGGAATTCGTCGGCGCTCGTGAAAGCCGCGACGAAGGCGGGCAAGAAGAAGAACGCCTTGACGCCGATGACCTTCAGCCTGCTCCACGCGACCGACTTCGCGGATCGGCTGCTCTACAAGATCGTTCCGCCGCTCAAGGCCGGAATGATCGTGCTCGCCGATCGGTACACCTACACTGCATTCGCGCGCGACGTCGCTCGCGGCGTCGACCGGCAGTGGGTCCGTGATCTGTACGGCTTCGCGGTGCAGCCGAATCTCTCGGTGTATTTCCGCGTCCCGATCGACGTGTCGCTCGATCGACTCCTCGCGCGCCGCGTCAAACTCAAGTTCTACGAGGCCGGCATGGACATGGGGTGGAGCGCGCAGCCGACCGAAAGCTTCCGCCTGTTCCAGAGCAAAGTGCTCGACGAGTACGACAAGCTCGTCCCCGAATTCGGCCTGACGGTGATCGACGCCGCGCTGAGCATCACCGATCAGCAGCGCCTGTTTCGTGACCTCGTGTCGGCCAGAGTGGAGCGTTCCGCATGACGTCGCGAGACGACGAGAACCAGGGCGCGCACGGTGGCGTCACGCCGGGCCATTACTACGGGCATGGCCTGCCGTACCTGTCGATCGATCGGTACCCGGCAAGATCATCGCGCTCGAAGGCACCGACGGCGTCGGACGATCGACGCAGATCCGGTTACTGCGCGAGTGGCTCGAAGTGCAGGGGTACGGCGTGGTCGAAACCGGCTGGACGCGCTCGCCGCTGATGCAGCCGACGATCGAGCTCGCGAAGAGCAGCAACACGCTGAACAAGCTGACCTTCGTGCTGCTTTACGCGTGCGACTTTGCGGATCGGCTCGAGAAGGAAATCATTCCCGCGCTCAAAGCCGGGTTCATCGTCCTGGCCGACCGCTACATTTACACGGCAATCGCGCGTGCGGGCGTGCGCGGCGTGGACAGCCAGTGGATCCGGCGCCTGTACGGCTTCGCGATTGCGCCACATCTCGTGTTCTACCTGCGCATCGACGCCGATGCCCTGGCCCGCCGGGTGCTCGAAGCCGGCGGCATGGAGTACTGGGAGTCCGGCATGGACATGAAGGTCGGCGACGACATCTACGACAGCTTCCGGAGTTATCAGCGGCAGCTGCTCAAGGAGTACGCGGCCATGGCCGACGAGTTCGGGTTCCGGATTCTCGAAGGCCGCAAGTCGGTGAACACGATTCAGGAGGAGCTGCGCCGCCAGGTGCGGGAGTTCCTCGAAGGCAGCGGCGGGCCCAAGATGCTCAATCCGGAGGGGCTGTGACGGCCGTCGAGCGCCACGGGGCCCGTGTTACGCGCATTTTACGCGTCGGAAACGTACGCGACACCGCGCCTCCGGTAGAGTGATGGCGATGATGGCCACGCTCCGGACCGCCCTGCCGACCGCGGTTCCCGCCGACGCGGCGACGGCGCCGGCCGCGCAGACACCCATCAAGGTCGACGTCGATCGCCTCAACTTTTTTTACGGCGCGAAGCGCGCCCTCACGGACATCACCATCGCGATGCGGACGAACGTCGTCACGGCGTTCATCGGGCCGTCCGGATGCGGCAAGAGCACGTTCCTGCGGACGCTCAACCGGATGAACGACATCATTCCGGGCGCACGCGTCGAAGGCCGGGTGCAGATCGACGGCCGCGACGTCTACGGGCCCGGCACGGACGTCGTCGCGCTGCGGCGCCGCGTTGGCATGGTTTTTCAGAAGTCCAATCCATTTCCGAAATCCATCTACGACAACGTCGCGTACGGCGTCCGGCTCAACGGCCTTGCGAAAGGCCGGCGAGATCTGGATTCGATCGTCGAGAGCAGTCTCACGGCCTCGGCCCTCTGGGAGGAAGTGAAGGATCGACTGCACGACTCTGCGCTCGCGCTCTCTGGCGGCCAGCAGCAGCGGCTGTGCATCGCCCGGGCGCTGGCCATCCAGCCCGAAGTGCTGCTGATGGACGAGCCCGCCTCAGCGCTCGATCCGATCGCCACGCAGCGCATCGAGGAACTGATTTACGTCCTGAAGCGGAACTACACGATCGTAATCGTGACCCACAACATGCAGCAGGCCGCGCGGGTGTCCGACGCGACAGCGTTTTTCTGGCTGGGCAAGCTCGTCGAGTTCGGGCCGACCGAAAAGATCTTCACGAATCCTGCCGAGAAGCTGACCGAGGATTACGTCACGGGACGATTCGGATAATCGACATGACGGAACGTCACATTCCGCACTTTCAGGAGGAGCTCGAGCAGCTCAAGGCGCGACTGCTCGAGATGGGCGGCCTCGCCGAGGACCGGCTGCGGCTGGCCGTCAGCGGGCTGGTCGACCGCGACACGGTCGTCGTCGAGCGTGTGCTCGGCAACGACGCGGCGATTAACCAGCTCCACATCGAGGTCGACGATCGCTGCTTCAAGCTGCTGGCGCTGTATCAGCCGATGGCGGTCGACCTGCGGGGCATCGTCGCGGCCGTCAAAATCAACACCGATCTCGAGCGCGTCGGCGATCTCGCCGTGAACATCGCCGAAGCCGTGCGGCGCTACCTCCAGCACCCGCCGGTGAAGGAACTGATCGACATCCCGCGGATGGCGACGATCGCGCAGGACATGCTCCGCGACTCGCTCGACGCGTACGTCCGCCGCGACATCGCCCTCGCCCGGAACGTCCTCGATCGCGACGACGAGCTCGACGCGCTCAAAACGATGGTGTTCCGCGAGTTGCTCACGCACATGCTGCGTGACCCCGGCACAATCGAGCCGTCGCTCGACCTGATCCTGATCTCGCGGCACCTCGAGCGAATCGGCGATCACGCGACCAACGTCGCCGAAGATGTCATCTTCATGGTGTCCGCGAAGGACGTCAGGCATCACGCAGAGCAACAGCACGGATAGGCCTAGGGCTTGAGGCTGAGGGCTTGAGACTTGCCCGCGTGCCTTGGGCCATAAGCCCTAAGCCACAGGCCCTGAGCCCTAGGCCGCAGCCCTGAGCCGTACACCTGTAGAATCATCCGATGTCCGACCCGCCGCGGTGCGTGTATTGCCGCGCTCGGCCGGCCGTGGCGGCGTGGCGTCCCTTCTGCAGCGAGCGCTGCAAAATGGCCGACCTCGGCCGCTGGTTGACCGGCGGCTATCGCCTCGCCGGCCCCTCCGCCGACCCGTCTCCCGAGGAGCTGGCGGACGACGACGAAGACCTGCCCGCGGGGCGGGATCGAGATTGAGGAGCGCAGTACGCGGCCGCGCATGCCGCTTCGTCCCCCTATGGCTGACACGCTGACCGTTACCGACAACCGCACCGGCAAGCAATACGAGATTCCTATCGAGCATGGCGCGATCCGCGCCGTCGATCTCCGCCAAATCCGGACGTCGACCGAGGACTTCGGTCTGATGACGTACGACCCGGCGTTCCAGAACACCGCCGCGTGCCGCAGCCGGATTACCTACATCGACGGAGACAAGGGCATCCTGCTGTACCGCGGCTATCCGATTGACCAGCTGGCCGAACACAGCACCTACCTGGAGACGGCCTACCTGATTCTCTTCGGCGAATTGCCGACGACGGCGGAGCTGGACTCGTGGGTACGCGAGATCACGCTCCATACGATGGTCCACGAGAACATCAAGAAGCTCATGGAGGGTTTTCAGTACGATGCCCATCCGATGGGCGCGTTCATCGCGATCGTCGCCGCGCTCTCGACGATTTATCCCGACGCCAAGCGGATCCACGAAGAGGAATCGCGCCGACAGCAGGTGCGGCGGCTCATCGCCAAGGTGCCGACGATCGCCGCCTATGCGTACCGGCACAGCATCGGCCGGCCGTACGTCTACCCGGACAACGACCTGAGTTTTTCGGGCAACTTCCTGAACATGCTGTTCAAGATGACGGAGCTCAAGTACAAGCCGAGCCCCGTGCTCGAGCGCGCGCTCGACATCCTGTTCATCCTGCACGCCGACCACGAGCAGAACTGCAGCACGAGCACGATGCGCGGCATCGGGAGCTCGCAAGCGGACCCGTACTCGGCGCTCGCCGGCGCGGCCGCCGCGCTCTACGGGCCGCTCCACGGCGGAGCGAACGAAGCCGTCCTCCGAATGCTGAAGGAAATCGGATCGGTCAAGCACGTCCCCGACTTCATCACGCGCGTGAAGCGGGGCGAAGGCCGGCTCATGGGCTTCGGTCACCGCGTCTACAAGTCATACGATCCGCGCGCGCGGATCATCAAGCGAACCGCCGACGAGGTGTTCGAAGTCACCGGCAGGAATCCGCTCCTCGACATCGCGCTCGAGCTCGAACGGATCGCGCTCGAGGACGACTACTTCGTCAGCCGCAAGCTGTATCCGAACGTGGACTTCTACTCGGGCCTGATTTATCAGGCGATGGGTTTTCCTGTCGACATGTTCCCGGTGCTGTTCGCGATTCCGCGAACGGCTGGCTGGCTCGCCCAGTGGGACGAGATGCTGCGCGACGCGGATCAGAAAATCGCGCGGCCGCGACAGATCTACACCGGCGCGATGCACCGCGACTACGTACCGCGCGACCAGCGCGCGTAGGTTCGATTCCACGGCCCGAACGGAGGGCGTGTTGCGTGTGGCTGCAGTCCTCGCTGGCCTGGTGCTCGTGCTCGCGACGGTGGCCGGCGCGCCGTTCCGGCACGTCGCCGTTCGCGCGCAGACGATACCTCCGCGTGCGGCCACCCCCGCCGTCTTCGAGAGTGCCAGGGCCTGGGAATGTCTGCGGCAGATGGTCGCCATCGGGCCACGTCCGGCGGGATCGGCCGGTGCCCGTCAGACACGGGCCTACATCACCCGACAACTGTCATCGACCGGCTTCGTCGTGTCCGAGCAGCCGTTCACCGCCGAGTCACCCTACGGCCCGGTCGAGATGGTCAACCTGATCGTCTCGCTGCCCGGACCACGCGCCGATCGCGTGCTCATCGCCGGCCACTACGACACCAAGCTGATGCCCAATCAGGCGTTCGTCGGCGCGAGCGACGGGGCGTCGAGCGCCGCCGTCCTGATCGAGCTCGCGCGCGTGCTCCAGTCGCGGCCGCACGAGTACACCTACGAGTTCGTCTGGTTCGACGGCGAAGAGGCGTTCGTGGACTGGAAGGGGCTCGACCACACGTACGGCAGCCGGTACTACGTGCAGGCCGCGGCGAAAGCCCACGCCCTTGCCGGCATCAAGGCCATGGTGCTGCTCGACATGATCGGCGATCGCGACCTGCAGATCCGGCGCGACACGAACTCGACGCCGTGGCTCAACGACGTCATCTGGGCGGCCGCGCGGCGCATCGGCCATGCGCAGCAGTTTCTCGATCTCGACACCCGAATCGAAGACGACCACCTGCCCTTTCTCGACGCGCACGTACCGGCCGTCGACCTGATCGACCTCGACTACCCGACATGGCACACCCCGGGTGACGACCTGAATCATGTGTCGGCGGAGAGTCTCCAGACCGTCGGCGATGTCGTCCTCGCCGCGCTTCCGGACATCGAGAAGCACCTCGCGCGCTGAGCGGCCGCGCTACTTCAGCATCTCGACGATGTCGAGCTCGGTGAGGACGTTGTCGGCTTTCTTGGCCTTGGTGAAGATGCGATCGACGCGCTCGTCGGTGGGCTCGACGCCGTGTCGCTCCAGCCAGAACACGACGTTCGATCTGCCGGACATGGGCCCGATCTCGATCGCCTGTTCGCGTCCGACGAGGCTGGCCGGCACGCCGGAGTACACGGCGTCAGCGAGCGCGCGATCGTGTTTGCGGATGGCCTTGATAACCGCCGACGCGTGCACGCCGGTCGCCGTGCGGAACGCGTCCCGTCCAAGCACCGGATAATTCGCCGGGATGGGTACGCGGCAGGCTTCCGAAACGACGGTCGCGTAGTCGCTGAGGTGCGTCAGATCGGTGTCGCGGTGCCCCATCAAGACGAGATTGACGAGCAGCAGATCCATCGGCGTATTCCCGACGCGCTCGCCGATGCCCATCGCCGCCGCGTGCAGCCGCGTGGCGCCCGCGTCCATGGCCGCGAGGCTGTTGATCACCGCCAGATCGCGATCGCGGTGACCGTGCCAGTCGATGCCGATGCCGCCACCGCAGTCGTCGATCACCGACTGGACGAAGCGCACGACCGCGGCCGCGCCCGCCGGCGTGGCGTGGCCGACGGTATCGGCGATGCACACGCGTTTCGCGCCCGCGCGAATCGCCGTCGTGTACAGCTGACGAAGCGAGTCTGGGTTCGCGCGCGTCGTGTCCTCGGTGACGTACATCACCGGTAGCCCCTGCCGTACGGCGAACGACACGGCATCCTCGGTCAGGCGCAGCAGCTTGTCGAACGGCCAGTCTTCGGTGTACTGCCGAATCGGGCTCGACCCGATGAACGTGCAGCACTCGATCTCGAGGCCGGTGCGCTGCGCGATCTCCACGATCGGCGTGATGTCGGCGATCATGGTGCGCGCGGCGCAATTCGCTTTGACCTTCAGGCGGTTCGCGACGATCTCGCGCGCCAGCCGCTCGGCGTCGGCCGCGACGTGCGGGCCCGCCCCGGGCAGTCCGATGTCGACCGTGTCGATGCCGAGCGAATCGATCAGGTGCAGGATGTGAAACTTTTCTTCGATCGACGGCGAGTGCACCGACGGCGACTGCAACCCGTCGCGCAGCGTCTCATCGTCGAGCATGACCGACGACGGGGGCTTGTCCGGCTTGCCGACGAGGTTCCAGTCGTAAATCAGCGGGTGTGACGAGATCATACGCTCGCGCCGAGGTAACGAATCACCATCACCGTGATGTCGTCGCTCTGGGCCGCGCCTTTCGTGAACCCGCGCACGGCCGAGATGATGTGTTCGACCAGCGCCTGCGCGGGCACCTGGCCCGCGTCGAGCACGGCGGCCTGCAGGCGCGGATCGCCGAACTCGTCGCCTGCGCTGTTGAGCGCTTCCGAGACGCCGTCGCTGAAGATGACGATCGTGTCGCCCGGCGTGAGCGTGACGCTTTCCTGATCGAATGGCGCGAACTCGAGCAGGCCGATGACCGGGCCGCCGGCCTCGAGCCGCCGGACACCGGACTTGCCGACGACGAGCGGCGGATTGTGACCGGCGTTGCAGTACGTGAGCTGGCCGTCGGCGCTGAGGCTGCCGAAGAGCAACGTCACGAAACGCGATTCGAGACCCCGCCGGCACAGCGCTTTGTTCATGTTGGTCACGGCCGAGGCCGGACCGTCGGCGAACTGCGCCTGCGCGGCGTACATGCCCTGCATGAGCGCGCTCATCAGCGCTGCCGGCGGCCCTTTACCCGCGACGTCACCAAGGGTGAAGCCGAAGGACGCGCCGGGTTCGTCCAGGTAGTCGAAGAAATCCCCTCCGATCGATCGGCACGGCAGACTTGCCGCGGCGGCTTCGACGAATCCCAGGCTCGCGCGCGGCTTGGGCAGCAGCGCCTGCTGGATTTCGGCGGCGATCCGCATTTCCTGCTCCATCCGCGCCTTCTCGAGCTTCTCGCGGTAGAGCCGCGCGTTCTCGATCGCGACCGACGCTTCGGCGGCCAGCGTCTCGAGCGCGGACTTCGTCGCGCCCGAGAGCAGCGTCCCTTTCTCGCGGCTGTCGAGGTACAACACGCCGATCCGCCGATCTTCGCCGCGCGCCTCGGCCGAATCAACGTATTGCACGAAATTCAGCGGCACGCAGACGACGTTGCGGATGCCCAGCGCGACGGTGCCCATATGCACGTTGGCAAATCCACTGTCGAGGAGGTCGGCGACGACCTTCGTCTGACCGGTGCGGAACACTTCCTCCGGAATCTTCTGGCTGATCGCGAACGTGCTGTCGGTGAGCGTGTGCTTGTCGCGGCCGCGGGCAAGCTTGAATTCCAGCGCGTTGTCGGGCGCGGACAGCATGATGAAGGCGCGTTCGGCACCGGAAATTTCAATGGCCGCATCGAGAACGAGCGCGAGCACTTCCTGCAGCACGCGCCCGGACCCGAGCGCGCGAAAGCCTTCGAGCAGCGCCGTGATCTGGCGCAGGTCGTCGCGCGCGCCGGTCGACGACCGGCCGCCGGTCGAGCGATCGTCGTCGGTCGTGAGGAATACGAGATCGGCGCCGCCGCCGCGGCCGAGCCGGACGCGGTCACCTGATCGGATTTCGCACTCGGTGACGGCCTCGCCGTTGACGAACGTGCCGTAGCGCGATTCGCGGTCCCGCAGCACGAACCGGCCGTTTTCCGAGAAGATCTCCGCGTGCTCACGTGAGACTTCGCTTCCGCCGAGGCGCAGGTCATTGGTCTCGCGGCGGCCGATGGTGAAAGGCATTCGGTCGAGCGCAATCACGCGCTCGCCGAGGACGTCACGCACTTCGAGGCGGGGGGCCGACATCGTTCGATCGCTCAGTGTATACGAGGTTTGCGGCGCGCCGGACTATGAGCGCGACCGGCGCAATATGGTCGCGGCGCCGCACAAAGTCGTCAGTACGCCGCCGGCAATACTCACCACCGTCCGGTGCTCCGGCCACGCAGCCGCCGCCACGAGCGTCAGGACCAGCAGCGCGAGCGTCAGCACGAGCAGCGCGATCGTCACGCCCGGCATCTCCCCCAGCCTTGTCCCCCGCTTCACGAGGAGGGCGGACGGATCCGCGGTCGGCGTACCACAGCGATAGCAGACGATGGCCCTCTCGGCGATCTCGGATCCGCAGGACCGGCACTTCACACCATAATGATAGGCGCGAATGCCCGCGCGGACCGCCTAGCCGACCGTGATTCCGCTTCGTGATGTCATTCCGTCGCGTACCACGCCGTGGATCACGCTCGTCCTCATCGGACTCAACGTCGTCGTCTTCGTCTTCGAACTGACGCTGTCCTCACGCGATCAGACACGCCTGTTTTTCCAGTACGGGCTCGTGCCGGCCCACTTCACATGGACGACCGCCGTCTCGTCGATGTTCCTGCACGGCGGCTGGCTGCACATCGGCGGCAACATGCTGTCGCTCTGGATTTTCGGCGACAACGTCGAGGACCGGCTGGGCCACGGGCGATTCCTCGTGTTCTATCTGCTCGTCGGACTCGTCGCGACGCTGGCGCAGACGCTCGCCGATCCGCAATCGGCGCTGCCTCTCGTCGGAGCGAGCGGCGCGATTGCCGGCGTGATGGGCGCGTATTTTGTTCTCTTTCCGACGTCACGCGTACTCGTGCTCGTGTTCCTGATCTTCTTCGTTGACGTCGTCGAAATCCCCGCGTTGCTGTATCTGGGATTCTGGTTCCTGCTGCAGATCGTCGGCGGCGCCGGCCGGATCGGTGAGACCGGCGGCTCCGGGGGCGTGGCCTTCTGGGCGCACGTCGGCGGATTTCTTGCCGGGCTGTCCGGGGTGTGGTTGTTTCGCCGGCGCGATCGGCAGCGCGTCGACTGGTGGGGCGCCTAGCCCCCGTGGCGCCGGACGTCGCGTGAGACGAGCGAGAGCTCGATGATGAGCTTCTCGAACTCCTGGTCGTAGGCCTCGGGGGTCATCGACGGCCGGCGGCGGCGCAGGTCGTCGACCTGCGCGGTCAGCGCCTGCTGCCGCTGCAGTAGATCCTGTGTCGTCGGATCCTTCGACGTCGCGACGGCCGCCGAATCGAGGTATGTCAGGCTGGCCACCGTGCCGACGCCACCGTCGATCGGCGTGTCGTGTGCGGCGCCATCGCCGGTATCGTCGAACACCGCGTGCTCGGTGGCCATCACGCCGCGCTGTTCGTACGACTGCTTGACCAATCGATTTGCGTACACGAACGCCTCGAGCAGCGAGATCCGGCCGTTCTTGTCCTGGTCGGCCGCCGGCGCGGTCAACGCCTGGATGAACGCATCGGCGAACACCGTGTGGTACTTCTGGGACGGGGTGTTGGTGGCGGTAATGATGATCCGGCCGGGCGCGGCGAGGCCTTTGAGAAACGGAAAACTTGCGCTCGTCGCATCCACGAACGCGAGATGCCCGGCCACCGGCTTGAGCAGCGCGTTCCATTCCGCGACACTCAGATCGGGGCCGACGAGATTGAACTTCGCCTCCGTGGCGTCGCCACCGCCGTGGCCGATGAGCATCACGAACACGAGGTCTTCGGGTTTCACGTCCTTCGCGAATTTCGCGAGGGCCGTTTTCACGCCCTCCGCGGTGGACTTGTCCTCGCCGGCCTTGGGCGTCTCGGCCAGCACGATGAGATGCGAAGCGTCGAAGCCGAATTTCGTCTTGAGCACCCCGACAAGGGCATCGAGCCACTGGCGGTGCAACGTCGCGAACTCGTCGCCGCCTGACACGCCCTCGACAACCAGCGCATACCGTGCCGGCGCCTGAGCGTGGGCGGCCGCGGGTGTGAGTATCGGCAATGCGGCGCCCACGACGAGCGACGTGAGGGCTATCCGCAATCGTTTCGACCGGGTGGACGTGATCATCGGTCCCGCCCCAGCGCCGCGAGCAGCAAATCCTGAGCCCTTGCGAATGTCGGCGCCTGCTTCAGCGCGTCGAGAGCCGAGTGCTTGGCCTCTTCACGACGTCCAAGTTTCAAATACGCCTCGGCAGCGTCGGCATAGGCGTCGGCCGGATTGGCCGGCGACGTCGCCAGCGCGGCCTGAAACTCGACGAGCGCCGAGCTGTTATCGCTCTTCTCGAGCAGCCGCTTACCCAGCTGGGAGTGTGTCGCCGACTCGAACGGATCGAGATCGGCGACCAGGCGAAGCGCGAAATCCTGGTCGTCGACCGACTTCGTCGCGGCGGCGAGCTCGGCGAGCTTCCGGGCGGCGTTGACGTTCGCGTGATCGTAGGCCAGGAGCGCCCGCAGTTCTTTCCGGGCCTTCGTCTGATCGCCGGCCTTGACGGCGATCTCCGCGAGCAGCGCGTGCGGACTGCCGTCACCGGTGGCCATCGGCACGAGCGCCGAGGCGCGTTCGAGCGGCGCGGCCGCGCCCGGCAAGTCGCCCGCCTTGAAGAGCGCCTGGCCGTATGCCAACTGGCTGGCGAAGTTGCCCGGCGCGGCGGCGGCACGCGCGCGCAGCGCGTCGATGTTGTCGGGATCGACTTCGCGCGACGGCGGCGCCATCGCATCACGTAGCTTGCCGTAATGCGCTTCGACGAACGCCTTGTACGACGTGTCAACCTCGTCGAGGCTCTTGCCGAACGCCTTCGTGAACGCTTCGGCGTCGGTCGCGCCATCCGCGTACGCCTTGAGCAGCGTGCGCAGGCCCTCGTCCCCCTTCAACTCGACGAGGTGCTCGACGATGACCGACGCTTCGAAATAGGCGAGCGAGAGATTGCGGGGATGCTTGAAGGCCTCGGTCATCCCCTTGAAGCCGAACGTGTGGCCCTGCCCCAGCTCGGCGGCGAACTCGAGCGTCAACTCACGCCCCCACGCCGGCTGCCTGCGGTATTCCTCGAACACCGAGATCCCTTCCGTCAGCCAGCGCGGCACCTTGTAGTTCGAGAGCTGCAGCGTGAAGACATGCGCCAGCTCGTGCCACTCGGTCGCTTGCCAGCTGAATTCTCCTGGCGGACGGGCATTGGGCGAATCCATCGAGACGACGCGACCGAAGCAGGCGCCGAGCGCACCTTCGATGCCGGGCAACCCGACCGTGCGGACGGCAAAGTCGTCGTGCCGAGGAAAGATCTCGAGCAGAATCGGGCCCTGCGGCGTGAAGTCGTAGCGTTTCTGGAACGCCGCAAATGCTTCGCGGCCGAGCGGCAGCGCGTAGGGCTTCAGGGCGCCCGCTTCTTTCTTGTCGAACTTGTAGACGATCGGACCGTCTGTCACGACGTCGAACTGATCGAGCTTGTCGAGCAGATCCAGATTGTTCTTCGTGATTGGATTGCTCTTGTCGAGTCCCCACGCGTGCTCGAGCGCTATGCGGGCGCCCTTCTCGTCGCCCGTCCGCATCAGGTACGCGCCCAGGTCGGTGGACGCGTCGGCGTTGTCGGGATCGGCCTCAATCGCCTTCCTCGCAAATTCCGCCGCGTCGTCGAACCGGTACTTCTGCGCGGCGGCGTCACCGGCCGCACGATAGCCCGCGCCCGATCGCGGATCGATCTCGTGCACGCGTGCGATCGCCGCGTCGACGAGCGACGCGTCGTGCTTCTGATACGCGAGCGTGACGCGCAGGACGGCCTCGTCCATTGATCCGGCGCGGCCCTTGGCGGCGTGGTCCAGCGCGTCGGCGGCCGCATCAAAATTCTCGGCCGAGATCGCGCGGTCCGCGGTCATGAGCCAGACATCGGGACTCTCGGGCGCGAGCTTCTTTGCCGCATCGAACGCGGCCTGCGACGCCTTCGGATCGTCGTCTTCGAACGCCCGTGCGAGACCAAGCTGCGCCGGGACCCACGCGGGATCCGCCTTCAGCGCCTTGCCATAGAGTTCCACGGCATCGGCCGCCCGATGGCGCTCGAACAGCATGTCGCCATACTCGGTGTCGACATCCGCGCGACCGTCATTTTCGATGCGCAGAAAGGCGTCGTTCGCGAGCGGAAACTCTCGTCGCCCACGCGCTGCGCGCGCCAGACGGAAGTAGTCGTCCGGCGTCGTCAGGGTGCGATTGCTCGCCGGGACGTCGAGACGCCGCATGCCTTCGTCGCGCTGGCCTCGACGAAGCTCGAGGAGCCCGAGTTCGACGGCCGCATCACCGAGCGGCGCCGCCTGGGCGAGCGGCGTCAGCCGCGTGCGCGCCTGGTCGTCTTTGCCTTCGTAGAGATCCACCAGCGCCGACGCGAGCTCGCGCGAATCGTTGGATCCCGTCGTGCCACTCGCCAGCCTGCGCGCGTCGGTCGGGTTGCCATGCCCCAGGGCGGTACGCACCTGGCGAACGAGCGGGTCAGGCGGCGCGCCCGCACGCTGTGCGGACACGGACGCCGCCACAAGGCCGACCGTCGCCAGCGCGCCAGCCAATCGAGCCAACCTGCGGAAATCGACGTTCATCGGTGCGTGTGGACTCATCCTGTATGACGTCGCGCGAAGGCCATCGGCTTACGGCTGAGGCGCCATCTCGCGCAGAATTCGCGTTTCGAACCGGAGGCGTGCCCAGAGCACCAGACCGAAGACGGCAGTCATCAGCGGACCGGTGATGCGAGCCCCCAACATCATAGCCGCGCCGACCAACTCGCCGACGACCGCGATGTAGTTGGGATGCGCGACGAAGGCATAGGGCCCGGTGGTCACCAGCGGACGGCCGGGTTGCACGATGACCTTGAACGTCCAGCGCTCGCGCAGCGCGCCAATCGCCCAGTACTTCAATCCCTTGCTGGCGACGAAGAGCACGATGCCCGCGGCCGCCCAGGACGGTCCGTCGGCGACGGAAATCACGTCGGCGAGCCGGCTGCCGGGGGCGGCGCGCCACGCGCCCTCAATGCCCATCAGCAGGAATGCGGACGGATAGAGCACCGCCATGAGCGGATACACGTCCCCGGCCGGCGCGACGGCGCCTTCCTCGCGGAGCAGCTTCTCGTTCAGGCGCGATCGCCGCGCTTCGGCGATCATCAGCCCGATCATCACGGCCGCGAGGAAAATCACCGCGTTCATGCCGCGTCGCCCGCGTAGCGCACGGCGTGGCGAAACAACCCGGGCGCGACGGACGCGGCGCGCTCCGCCAGCCGAATCGTCCACGGTTCGTCGACGAGGCGTCGCACGACGCGGTTGAAGCGAACCTTGGGTCCGAACGCGGCCCGGCGAGCCGCGTCGAGACGCGACACGGCACCGTCGAGCACGCCGGCCTCGAGGACGCGCTGAATCTCTGCGGCGGCCAGCACCGCGCCCCGGATCGCGAGATGCAGACCGTCGCCGGTCATCGGGTCGACGAAGCCCGCGGCGTCGCCGGCGAGCAGCAGCCCGTCGGCGCCCGGCGCTCTCGTTTCAACCGCGAGCGGCCCGAGCACACGCACCTGACTTACGAACTGCGCGTCGACGAAGCGATCGGCGATCGTCGGGTCGGCGGCGATCGCGCGCTGCATGATCTCCCGCGGCGTCGATCCGTCGGGGCGCGGCCCGGTCACGACACAGACATTGGCCACGCCGCGGCCGAGCGGGGCGATTCCCAGGTAGCGGCCGGCCCGAATGTGCATCTCACCGAGGTCGGACAACTGCCCCACGCCCGTCGCGTACGCGCCGAACGCCCAGCGGCGCGGCCGCGCCGGATGCCGGCTCAATCCCAGCGCCCGTGCGAGCACCGACCGTCGACCGTCCGCGCCAATCGTCATCGCGGACGGCACACGCGTGACGTGATCGCCCTGGCCGCGCTTCGCGAGGACGAGCCCGCGCACGATCGGCACCTCGTGCGACGTGTCGAGCAGTGGCCCGCGCACGATCTCGCCCGGTTCGAAGCGCGCACCGGCGGCAACCGCCCGATCCAGCAGCCACGCGTCGAGGTCCGCGCGCGTGATCGCCCGGCCGGTGCAGCCCTCGCCGTAGCGGGCCTCGACGCGCTCGTGCGCGCCGGTCAGCAGCATGCCGCCGATCTCCGGCGCCGCGTCGAGCGGGCCGCCCCACACCTCGAGCGACCTGAGCAGGGCGACGAGCCCGGGGTTCAGCGTGTCGCCGCACAACTTGTCACGCGGAAACGTGTCGCGATCGACGATCAGCACGCGCGCGCCGCCGCGCGCGAGGATCAGGCCGGCGATCGATCCAGCCGGGCCCGCACCTGCGATCAGCACATCGAGCATGAGCCGCTAGGCGCGCCCGATCACGAGCGCGCTGTTCTTGGATCCGAAGCCGAGACAGTTGCAGAGCGCGGCCGCGACCGACCGCGCCCGCGAGGCGTTGGGAATGAAGTCGAGATCGCACTCCGGATCCTGATCCGTGAGGTTGATCGTCGGCGGCAGCACGCCGGTCGAAATGGCCAGGGCCGCCGTCACCACGCCCGCCGCACCGCTCGCGCCCTGCGGATGACCGATCATCGATTTGGTCGACGACCCGGCCAGCCGCTCGGCGTGGCGGCCAAACACGCGGCGCACGCATCGTGACTCGACCGGATCGTTCAGCACCGTCGACGTGCCGTGGTAGTTGATGTAGCCGATGTCCTCGATCGGCCGGTTGGCGCGCTTCAGGGCGAGCGACATCGCGCGCACGATCTCGGCCCCCTCCGGGTCCATCTGAACGCGATGGTAGGCGTCGCACGTCGACGCGTACCCGTCGACGGTCGCGTAAATGCGCGCGCCGCGCTCGACCGCGCGCTCCTCACGCTCGAGCGTCATCAGCCAGGCGCCTTCCCCGAGCACGAACCCGTCGCGTCCGCGATCGAACGGCCGCGACGCCTCGGCGGGCCGGTCGTTGTAGTTGGTGGACGTGACGCGCATGCGGCAGAAGCCGAGCATCATCCCGGGTGTCGCGCACGCGTCGGCCCCGCCAGTCAGGATCACGTCGGCTTCGCCCTGGCGAATGAGCGCCGCCGCGTAGCCGATCGCGTCGGTCGAGCTCGTGCAGCCGGTCGAGAGCACGTGGCTCATGCCGCGCAGCCCGAGCGCGATCGAGATCTCGCTCGACACGATGCCGACAATCGACACGGGAATCGCGTACGGCGACACCTTGTGAAAGGCGCCGGCGAAATACTCGGCATACTGCCGCTCCGCGACGTCGATGCCGCCCGCGCCGCTGCCGACGATGACGCCGGCGTCGATCGTGCCGGGATCGAGCCCGGCGTCGCGAAACGCCTCGCGGGCAGCAATCACCGCCAGCCGCGAGACTTTCGCGTAGTGCCGCGGATCGGCGCGGCCATTCGTCTCGGCCTGCTCGCCGCCCCCCGGCTGATCGATGGCCGCCGCCACGAGATCGTCAGGCACCGAGGCGCTCACGCGGCACGGCAGCGCCGACGCGTCGAAGCTCGTGACCGCGCGCGTGCCGCTCTCGCCCGACGACACGCCGCGCCAGAAGGTCTCGCGCCCGATGCCATATGGCGAAACGACACCAATCCCCGTAATCGCGACTCGCGCCTTGCGTGTGCCCATCCCGTTTCTATAATACGTCTCGAATGACCGACCGACCGGCGTCACCGGCCGCGCGCGCGTTCGCACTGGCCGGCGGTGTGGTCTTCGTCGGGTCGCTGCTCTATTTCGTCGGGTGCTGGCTGTGGCAGTTCGCCGCCCCCACCACGTCCTCAGACACTCTCACGAGCGCCGTCGTCGACATCGCGGTGTTTACGGTGTTCGCGCTCCACCACTCGTTCTTTGCCCGCACCGGCTTCAAAGGCTGGATCGGCCGCGTGGCGCCACCTGCGCTCGAGCGATCGATCTACGTCTGGATCGCGAGCGTGCTTTTCATCGTCACCTGCGCGCTCTGGCAGCCGGTTCCCGGCATCGCCTGGAATGTGACCAGTCCGGCGGGACGGGCCGTCATGGTGCTGCTCCAGCTCGCGGGCATGGTGGTCGCGGTCCTCGGCGCGCGCCGGCTCGACGTGTGGGACCTCAGCGGAATCCGACAGGTCTGGTCGAGCGCGCCGGCCAATCGCCGGGTCATGCTGAAGAGCGGGCTCTACGGGTGGGTCCGGCACCCGATCTACTTCGCCTGGATCATCGTCGTCTGGATGCCGCCGACCATGACCGGAACGCGACTGCTCTTCGCGGCCGTGAGCACGCTCTATCTGGCGCTGGCGGTGCCGTTCGAAGAACGCGATCTCGTGCGGACGTTCGGCGAGTCGTACGATGCGTATCGTCGCGCCGTTCGCTGGCGCATGCTGCCGGGAATCTACTAGGAATTTGGAATTGGGAATTGAAAATTCGCAATTCGAAATTGAGCCAACGGGGAAAGGCGCGATGCGCAAGACCTGCGTGTTTTTCGTGTCTGGTCATGGGTTCGGGCACGCGTCGCGTGATGTCGAGGTGATCAACGCACTCGTCGCGGCGCCCGACCCGCCGCGGATCGTCATTCGATCGGCGGTCGCACCTGATTTGCTCGCGCGAACGGTGCGCGGGCCGTACGACCTGCGTCCGGGCGCCTGCGACACGGGCATCGTCCAGTCATCGAGCGTCGCACACGACGACGAGGCGAGCGTGCGCGAGGCGATGGAGTTCTACGCCACCTTCGACGATCGGATCGCCGCTGAGGCCGACGCGCTCGCCCACGACGACGTCTCGCTCATCGTGGGAGACATTCCGCCGCTCGCGTTCGAAGTCGCCGACCGGCTGCGCGTGCCCGGCATTGCACTCGGCAATTTCTCCTGGAGCTGGATCTACGAGGGCAATGCCGCGTTCCTGCGCGACGCCGCCGCCCTTCTGCCACGACTGCGGCAGGCGTACGCCAAAGCGACGCTCGCCCTCGAACTGCCCTTCGCCGGCGGATTCGAGGTCTTTCCGCGAGTACGGCGTGTGCCCCTGGTCGCGCGACGACCAACCCGCGATCGCCGGGCCACGCGCACGCATTTCGAGCTGCCGCTGAACCGGCCGGTCGTGCTGTTGTCGTTCGGCGGCTACGGGCTGGGTGACCTGGATCTCGATCGGGTCGACTGTCTGGACACGTGGACGATTGCGACGACCGATCGATCCGCGCCAGACGCCATGCACGGCCCGCACCGCGTCGTGATCCCGGAGGAGTCGTTCCGTGGCGGCTTCCGTTACGAAGACCTTGTCGCCGCGGCCGATGTCGTCGTGACCAAACCAGGCTACGGCATCATCGCCGAGTGCATCGCGGCGGATACGGCGATGTTGTACACGTCGCGCGGAGCGTTTCGCGAGTACGACCTGCTCGTCAGTCAGCTACCGGATTTCGTCCGCAGCCAGTTCATCAGCCAGCAGGATTTGTTCGGCGGCCGGTGGCTGGAGTCGCTGACGACACTTCGCGCGGCCCCGGCCGCACCGCAGCGCATGGCGACCGACGGCGCGGACGTCGTCGCGCGGCTGCTACGGCAGTTGATGCCGGATTAGCCGGCACGCCAGCTGAGCGCGAACGCCGGCGGAAAATTTCGCCAGGTGACCGTGCGGCTCGGCGCGCTCCTGAGCCGCCGGCTCAGTTCCTGCCGAAAGCTCCGCGCGCGCGGCAGCGTGTACGCATAGACGTACTGAAACGTCGTGAACGTCCCGCCCGGCCGCAACACCTGCTGAATGCCATCGAGAATCTGCCGCGTGATGTCCGGTGGCAGCGTGGCGAACGGCAGCCCGGACACGATGTGATCGATCGGCCCGAGGGCGTAATCGCGAACAAGTCGCGGCAGATCGGCGGCCGAGGCGCAGGCGATCGTCACGTCCGGAAAACGCGCTCTCAGCTGACTGACAAACTCTGGCTCGAGCTCGACGGCCAGGAAACGGCCCTGTGGACCGAGCCGCATGAGGATGTGCTCGGTGAACGCGCCCGTGCCAGGGCCGAGTTCGACCACGGTCTGCGGACCGGAGGGATCGAGCGCGTGCACCATCAGCCGCGCAAGAAATCGGCTGCTCGGCGTGACGGTGCCGATGGTCGCGGGATGACGGACGAAGTGTCCGAGGAGCAGCGCCTGATCGCGCCACCGCGACCGGAGCGTCGGGTCAGCCATGCCGTGCCACGCGCTCGCCCCCTGGACGCGCGCCGCCCACCCTCAGCTCCATCAGCAGCCGCTCGATCGTGTCGGGTGATCCGTGGACGGAGGTGATTTGAATGCCCGCGACGAGTTCGCGCAACGCCCGCGCGATCTCGACCGCGACAGCCAACGCCTCCGCGGCCGGATCGGACGCCGATCGCAGACGATCGAGGAGCCCGTCGGCCAGACGCACGCCGACGACCTCGCTCGCGAGAAACTCCGCGTGCCGGACGCCCTCGAGGGCCGGCACGCCGGCGACGATCGGAAGGCCCGTGGACCGAAGACGCGGCAGCTGCGCTTCGAACGCGGCCAGGTCCAGCACGGGCGGTGTCACGAGGAACTCGGCGCCGGCCTCGACCTTGTGCGCCAGCCGGCGCCATTCGGCGTCGAGATTGGGCGCGAACGGATTGACGGCGACGCCGATGTGAAATCCGGTCGGCGTGCCGATCGACTGCCCGCCGATGTCGAGCCCGCGATTGAGCCGCGTGACCATGTTGACGAGGCCGATCGCATCCACGTCGAAAACGGACGTCGCGTCGGAGTACGACCCCTGCTGCGGAGGATTGCCCGTCGTCAGCAGGACGTCGCGCAATCCCAGCTCGTGTGCACCGACCAGATCCGACTGCATGCCGATCAGATGGCGATCGCGGCAGGAGTAGTGCAGCAGGGTCTCGACGGGCGCCTGCTGCTCGATGAGCGACGCCAGAGCCAGCGCGCTCGCGCGGGCACCCGACCGCGGGTAGTCCGGCACGTTGACGGCGATCGCCCCGAGGTCCTGGAACCTGCGCGCGCGACGCACCGCGCCGGCCAGATCCAGACCGCGAGGCGCCGATACTTCCGCGACGATCGCGAACTCGTGATCGGCAAACGCGCGCGCCAGCCGCGACTTCTCGCGGCGATCGACGACGACGGCCGGCGGCGCCTGCTCGCCGACCGCCACCGGCGCCACCGCCCGCATGGCCGCCGGCGCCATCGTCCGCACCGCGAGCGCGATCTGCCGGATGTGATCGGGCGTCGTGCCGCAACACCCGCCGACGAGCCGCACGCCCGCGGAAATGAACCGGCGCGCGTAGCTCGCCAGGTAGTCCGGCGATCCGAGATAGAGATTGCGGCCGTCGACGTCGCGCGGGCTGCCGGCGTTCGGTTGCGCGGACAGGCGTGCGTTGGTCAGCCGCGCCATCGTCTCGACCGTCTCGAGCATGGCGGCCGGACCGACGCTGCAATTCAAGCCGATCACGTCCGCGCCCGCGCGCACCAGCTCGGCGGTGAATGTCTCGGGCGGCGTGCCATCCAGACTTTGGCCGTCGTCACCCGTCGTCATCTGCGCGACGATGGGGAGCGTCGAGACCGAGCGGACTGCGCGAATCGCGGCGCTCGCTTCGTTCAAATCGCGAAATGTCTCGAGGATGAACAGATCGACGCCGCCTTCGAGAAGCGCGGCGGCCTGGTCGCGGAACGCGGCCTCGGCTTCGTCGGTGCCCGTCCGGCCCCACGGCTCGATGCGCACGCCGAGCGGGCCGATCGAGCCGGCGACCCACGCGGCGTCGCGCGCGGCGTGACGCGCGATGCGCGCGCCCTGCACGTTGATGGCGTGGACTTTGTCCGACAGGCCGAAGTTCGCGAGCTTGAAGCGATTCGCGCCAAATGTGTTCGTCTCGAGCACGTCGGCGCCTGCGCGGACGTACTCGCGGTGGACCTCGGCGACCAGATCGGGCTGCGTGAGGTTCAGCTCGTCGAAACAGCGGTTGAGGAAGATGCCGCGCGCGTACAGCATCGTTCCCATCGCGCCGTCACAGACCAGCACGCGGTCATCCAAAGTGTCGAGGAAAGAGGGACGCACCACAGTTTTTGCGGACGTGATTGTTGCCCGACGCGCACACTCAGCCGGTCGCCGGCGCCGCGGATCATCGCGGCCGCGGGACTACTTGCCGACCGAGGCCGGGACCAGGAGGTCTTCCTTGTCCCAAATGAAATCCTTGTTGCTGTAGACGGCCAGCTCGTAGTCCTTGCCCATGAAGATCGCCGACACTGGGCAGGCCTCTTCGCAGTAGCCGCAGAAGATGCACCGCGCCTTGTGAATCTGATAGACCGACGCGTACCGCGGGCCCGCCTGGACGGTGCCGTCGTTCTCGGCCGGTTCCAGATAGATCGCATCGGCCGGACACGCCACGGCGCACAACCCGCATGCCACGCACTTTTCGAGACCGTTCTCATCGCGCATCAGCACCTGCTTGCCGCGATATTTCGGGAACACCGGCACCTTTTCGGCCGGATAGTTCACGGTATTCGGCTTCTTGAACATGTGCTTGAACGTCGTGTAGAAGCCGATCACGAACGGTTTGATCATGACCAGATCATACCAAATGTGCCCAGCCACAACGGCCCCGCCCCACCGGTCCGCGAACGCGGAACCGTCGCCGTACGCGCTCAACTGACGACGAATGCTATAGTTGGGGACTGCCTCATGTATCAAGAGGCCCGGTCGCTGCCCGTCGAGCAGTTCCTCGCGACGACACTGGTCGTCAAGCTGGCGGTCGCCGCCGCGCTGGCGATCATCCTCGTCCGATTCCGCTGGTTCCGGCGGATTCTTCTCACTGAAAAGCGCGACTGGCCCGAGCGGCTGGTGTTTGCCACCGGGCTGGGTCTGCCGCTGGTCGTCGGCGTGGCGTGCCGCCTGCTGCTCCACTACGACGCGGCCGATCTCACGCTCTCGGGGTCATTTCTGGCCGGACTGATAGCCGGTCCTTATGCCGGCGCGCTCGTCGGTGCCGCGGTCGGCGTGCCGCCGCTCTTCGCCCACGAATGGGCCGCGCTGCCCTTCGCCATCGGCTGCGGTTTCGCCGGCGGCGGCCTTCGCGAGATCTGCCCGAAAGACGAGATCTGGCGCTTCACGCCGTTCTTCGTGACCAAGCTGCACCAGTCGGCGTGGCGGCTGCTCCGCGCGTTTTCGCTCGACTGGCAGGTGATTCTGGTCAGCGCGCCGATCGCGCTCGAGCTGCTGAGCCTGGCCATCGCGCATCAATATCCGCGTCGCCTCTTCGATTTCCAGCCGACGACGTGGTGGCTGCAGCTGCTGGTGCTGCTCGACACCGTGCTCGCCGTCGCGATCCCGATCAAGATCTGGAACAGCGCGCGCATCGAGCATCGCCTCGCCGAGCAGGAGAAACTGCTGATGGCCGCGCGCGTCGAGGCGCTGGCCAATCAGATCAACCCGCACTTCCTGTTCAACACGTTGACGTCGATCTCGTCGCTGATTCGATCGAAGCCCGAAACCGCGCGCATGCTGATCGTCAAGCTGTCGGCGCTGCTGCGCCGGCTGCTCCGCAGCCAGGAACACTTCGTGACGCTGCGCGAAGAGCTCGACGCCGTCGACGAGTACCTCGACATCGAGCGTGTGCGCTTCGGCCCGAGCCTCGTGGTCGAGAAAGAGGTCGACGACGCGAGTCTCGACGTGATCGTGCCGAGCATGATCCTGCAGCCGCTCGTCGAGAACTCGATCAAGCACGGACTGGCACGGAAGGTCGGCGAGGGACGGATCACGATCCGATCGACCCGCCGCGCCGGGCACGCCGTCATTGAAGTCATCGACAACGGCGTCGGCATTCCGAGCGATCGGCTCGAATCCACGTCGCAGCACGGCATCGGCCTGCGCAACGTCAACGAGCGGCTGAGCGTGATCTACGGCGCGAACTACACGCTCAAACTTCAGAGCGTGCCGGGTCAGGGCACGTCCGCGCGAATCGAAATCCCCGAGCTCGTCGTCTCGGAGAAGGCCAGCGCATGAACGCGACGCCCGCCTTGCGTGTACTGGTCGTCGACGACGAGCAGCTGGCGCGCGAGGAATTGTGCTTCCTGCTCGGACAGATCGGCGGGACGGAGATCGTCGGCCAGGCGAAGGACGGCGTAGACGCCCTGCGGATGGCCGGCGAAGTGTCGCCCGATTTGATCTTCCTCGACGTCCAGATGCCCGGGCTCACGGGCTTCGAAGTGGCACGCCGGCTGGTCGAGGCCGACTTCGGCGCCCATCTCGTGTTCGTCACCGCCTTCGACCAGTATGCGATCGACGCGTTTTCCGTGAACGCGGTGGACTACGTGCTCAAGCCCGTGGACGTGGCGCGGCTCGAACAGACGCTGGATCTCGTGCGGCGCCGCGTGGTGTCGACGCAGGCCGCGCGGCTGCCGCTCTCGGTGGCGGAACTGGAGCGGGTCGTCGAGGCCGTGCAGGCCCGCCAGGGGCGCCGCGACCAGCTCGCCATTCGTGTCGGCGAGCGGTTCGTGCTGGTGCAGGCCGCCGATGTGATCCATGCCTCGCTCGTGGACGAGGCGATCCTGGTCGTAACAAATTCTGTATCCGGGACGTCTAACTACAGGACGCTCGACGAGTTACAGGCGCGGCTCGACCCGACCGTTTTTTGGCGCGTTCACCGGTCGCATCTTGTTAACATTACGAAGATTAAGGAGATCGTCCCCTGGTTCAGCCGGAATTTCCTTCTGAAGATGAGAGACCCGAAGGCGACCGAAATCCCGGTCAGCCGGGCGCAAACGAAGCGCCTGCGGGAGTATCTCCAACTGTAACGCCCTCGGCGCCAGGCGACTGGTCGCAGCAGGCGTGGTCTGCCGAGGCCGGCTATTCGTTCAAGCCCGCGAGGTTCAATCCCGCGGTCTTCAACCCTGCCGCGCCGCCGTCGAGCCACGCTCCGCTCACGACACCCGAGTACGTCTCGTCGCCCGAATACATTCCCTCGTCGGCGCAGGATGCGGCGTTGCCGTCACGCCACGTGCCGCCCGCACCTGTCATGCTCAGCACCGGTGCGACGCTCGCGCGCGTCGGCGAGGAACTCTTCGCGTGGCTCAAGACGCTGTTCTCCGCGGCGGTCTACGCGACGCTCATCGTCACGTTCGGCTTTCAGGTCGCGCGCGTCGAGGGCCAGAGCATGGCGCCGACCCTTGAAGATCAAGACCGGCTCATCGTCAACAAGCTGATCTACAAGTTGCCCAATCACAAGCCGCAGATTGGCGACATCGTGATGCTCTACTACCCGCTCGATCCCGACAAGTCGTTCGTCAAGCGGGTCGTCGCCGAACCGGGCGACACGATCAAGAGCGTCAACGGCCGCGTGTATCGCAACGACGTGCCGCTCCGCGACGACTTCATCCCCGAAGAATACAAGTCGCTCAACGACACGTGGGGCCCGCGCACCGTGCCGCAGGGGCAGTACTTCGTGATGGGCGACCACCGCAACAACAGTTCCGACAGCCGCACCTGGGACTGGGTGCCAGAGAAATACATCATCGGCAAGGTCGAGTTGCGCTGGTGGCCGGTCAATCACGCGCGATTCTTCGAGGACGACCTGACGCCGAAAACCGTCGACAAGTAGTCACTAGGGCGCGTAGAGCCCGTCGATCAAGTCGCGACACGTCTCTTCGACGACGCGCCGCTTCACCTTCAACGTCGGCGTCACCTCGCCGCGATCGATCGTCAACTCGCGCGGAACGAGCGCGACTTTCTTGAGCCGCTCGAACTGCGCGAGCCCGGCGTTCACGCGCTCGACGATCCCGTCGTAGAGCGCGCGCACGTCCTGGCGCGCGGCAAGCGCCAGGCACGCGTCGTCAGTCGCCGGCGGAGGAACATCGAAACGCGCCGCCAGCTCGGCAAACGCGGGAACGATCAGCACCGCAGGGAAATGCCGACCGTGGCCGATGACCACGGCCTCGGCGACGAGCGGATCGTCCTTCAACGCGGCTTCGATCGCCTGCGTCGCGATCTTCTTGCCGCCCGACGTCACGATGAGCGCCTTCTTGCGGTCGGTGATGCGGACGAACCCGTCAGCGTCAATCGTGCCGATGTCGCCGGTGTGGAACCATCCGTCGCGCAGCGCCTCGGCCGTGTCCTCGGGGCGGCGGTAGTAGCCGCCGAAGATGCTCGGACCACGCGCGAGGATCTCGCCGTCGTCCGCGATTCGCAGTTCGACGTTGGGCAGCGGCCGGCCGACGGTGCCGAACCTGACGCGGCCGAACGGCATGACGCAGAGCACGGGCGACGTCTCGGTGAGGCCGTAGCCTTCGAGGATCGGCAGGCCGAACCCGAAGAACAGGCGCCCGATCTCAGTCGACAGCGCCGCTCCGCCCGACACGACGTAGCGCATCCGACCGCCGAGCCGCTCGAGCACCTGGCGAAACACGAACCGCTCGGCAATCGACGACTGGAGCCGCAGCCAGAGAGACGCCGAGCCTCCGTCAGGCAGAACGGCGCCACGCCGACGGGCGACGCCAATCGACCAGTCGAAGAGCCATCGCCGCGGGACAGCGAGCGCCCGTCCGGCTGCCAGCACGCGCGCCTGCATCTTTTCGAACACGCGAGGCACGCCCGTCATGACCGTCGGTCGTACCCGCCGCAGATCGCGATCGATCGTGTCGATCGACTCGGCGAACACCACCGACACGCCATAGACGAGGTACACGTACGCAGACGATCCGTTCGAACGCGTGGCAGAGCGGCAGAAACGACAGCGCCAGGTCCTCCTCGGTGAGGTTGAGCACCTCTTTCAGCCCCTCGAGGTTCGCAATCAAATTGCCGTGCGTGAGAACGACGCCCTTCGGCTCCGCGGTGGTGCCCGACGTGTAGATCAGCGTCGCGGGATCATCCGGAACCACGCGCTTGGCCTCGTCGTGAAACGTGCGGGCGACTCCCCACCCGTCCAGGATTCGGCGATGGCCACGCGCGCTGACCTCGGCCAGCGTCACGATCGGCCACGGCGACGCCGGCGGTGCGTCAAGCAGATCCATGACGACGACGGTTCGAAGTGACGGCACGTCGGCGGCGACCGAGAGCAACCGATCGAGGAGCACCCCTGTCGAAACGATCGCGATCGTGGGTTCGCTGTCGCGAAGCATCGTGCCGATCTGTCTGGCCGAGAGCGTCGGATAGAGCGGCACGGTGACGGCGCCCGCGGCGAGCACAGCCAAATCGGCGAACAGCCAGTCCGGCCGGCTCTCCGAGAGAATCGCAACGCGCTCGCCGCGTGCCATGCCGAGCGTCGCGAGCCCGAGGCTGAGGTCGCGCACGATCTCGAGGAGATCGCGCCCGCTGGTCCAGGTGATGCCCGACGCGCCGGCTCGCCCGATCAGCTCCGGCCGCGGATATCGGCCGGTCGTGAAAAACGGCAGATCGGCAAGTGTGCGTAGTCCCTCAGTAGCCACGCGTCTTGTCCACGAGGTTGATGAGCGGCGCGCCGCGGCGGTAGCGCGCCATGTTCTCGAGAAACAGATCGACGACCGGTGTCCAGTAATCACCGGAAAACGACGCGCTGTGCGGCGTCATGAGCACCTGCGGCATCGCCCACAGCCGATCGTCAACGGGCAGCGGTTCGGTCTGAAAGGCGTCGAGCCCCGCGGCGGCCAGCCGCCCTGTCTCGAGCGCCTCGATGAGCGCGGATTCGTCGACGAGCTGGCCACGGGCGACGTTCACGAGCATCGCCGTCGGCTTCATCCGCGCGAGTTCGGCGCGGCCGATGAGCGGTGGCGCGCCGCCGGAATGCGGTAGCGCCAATACGACGACATCCGCCTGAGCGAGCGCGTCGCCAAGGTCCTCCGGGCCGAACACCCGCG
This sequence comes from uncultured Acidobacteriota bacterium, assembly GCA_963704575.1. Taxonomy (GTDB): domain Bacteria; phylum Acidobacteriota; class Vicinamibacteria; order Vicinamibacterales; family SCN-69-37; genus DATEGZ01. The sequence continues at coordinate 1,759,747 of OY969918.1, forward strand.
TCACGCCCTCGGGCACGGGGCTGTTGGTGCTGCGCCGAACGGCCGTCACCGACATGCCCAGCGCCGCGGCCATCCGGGCCACACGCTCGCCAATCGTGCCGAGGCCGACGACGAGCAGATGCGTGCGGGCGAGATCGGGAACCACGAGCGTCGAGAGCTCGACCTGCGCCCACAACCTGTCGAGCTGACGCATGGTGGACGTGTGCAGTCTGCGACGAAGGGCGAGCACGAGCGCAATCGCGTGCTCGGCAATCGCGGGGCTGTGCACCCCCTTCGAACTCGAGACGACGACGGCACTCGCCACGAGGGGCGGATTGAGAATGGGACCAACGCCCACCGCAGAGCTGTGGACCCAGCGGAGGCCGGGGGCAATTGCGAACTCCTCGACTGTGACGCGGGTCGCGAATGCGACGTCGGCACCGGCGAACGCCGCGGCGCGGTCACGAAACGCGGACGCGTGGACGATCTCGTCGCCGGGGAGCGAACTGGCGAGCCGGCGCACTTGATCGTCGGGGATCGTCCAGACCGGCTGGTCGTGAATCGCGACCGCGACGCGCATGCGTCAGGAGCGGCGACGATACTCGCCGCTCCGTCCTCCACGTTTCTCGAGCAGGCGAATTCGTCCGATCACCATCCCGCGATCGACCGCCTTGAGCATGTCGTAGAGCGTCAGCGCCGCCGCGCTGACGGCGACGAGCGCTTCCATCTCGACGCCCGTACGTCCGACCGTGCCAACACGTGCGCGAATGCGATACGCCGGACCGGCGGCGTCGATCTCGACCGAGACGTGCGTGAGCGGCAGCGGGTGACAGAGCGGAACGATCTCGGACGTGCGCTTGGCGGCCATGATCCCTGCCAGGCGGGCGACCTGGATGGGATCGCCTTTCTTGACCGTGCGCACGCGAATCGCGCGGCGCGCTGCCGCGTTCAGCCGGATCTCGCCCTCCGCGACCGCCTCGCGCGTCGTCTCGGGCTTGGCCGCGACGTCGACCATGCGCGCGTGGCCGCGGCGATCGAGGTGCGACAGGGCCTTATGTGTTTTCTTCATCCCCGTCTCCCCTCGCGAGGAAAAAGGACAGGCTCTCGAGCGATACGGTCAGGTCCACGTTCTTGAGCTTAACGGCCGGCGGCACCTTCAATGTGCCCGGAGAGAAGTTGAGAATCGCACGGATGCCCGCCTGCACGACGGTGTTGACCACGGCCTGAGCGGATTCAGCCGGCACCGCGACGACCGCGATGTCCACGCGATCGCGCCGGGCGCTGCGCCGGAACTCGTTGATGTCTGAAATCCGCACGCCGCCGCGTGACTTGTGGCCGATCTTCGACCGCTCCGTGTCGTAAAGCGCGACGATCGAGAAGCCTTCCTGCCGGAAACCCGGGTAGTCGGCGAGCGCGAGGCCGAGGTTGCCGGCGCCAAGAATCGCGACACGCACTGTCCGGTCGAGCCCGAGAATCGCACGCAAGTGACGTTTCAGTTCCTTGACGTAATAGCCGACGCCGCGGACGCCGAACTCGCCGAAGTACGCGAGGTCCTTGCGAATCTGCGCGGCGTTCAAGTGAAACTGCTCGGCGAGCGCCTTTGAGGAGATCGTCTTGAGGCCTGCGGCGTCGAGCGTGTTGAGGCACCGCAGGTACACGGACAGCCGGCTGGCCGTCAGCTCGGAGACCTGTTCTCCCACGGGGCGGGGCTTGTTCCTCCCAGTCACAAGCGCAGGATTCTACTCCGGTTTTCGCTCGATTGAAGGCCGAGACACCGCGGTCCGCCCCTCGATCGACGCCCGGACACGTGCAATCAGCGCATCGCGTTCCTCGAACGTGAGGCCGGCGCTCGAGACGGGCGGACGCAACTCGACCGTGACCGTCGCAGGCCAAATCAGCCGGCTCCCCTTGCGCATCGCCTCACGGCCGCCCGACACGACGAGCGGCACGACCGGCGCCTGCGCCTTGATCGCCATCACGAAACCGCCCTTCTTGAACGGCAGCAGTTCGCCCGTCCGGCTGCGCGTCCCTTCGGGAAAGATCAGAAACGAGTTCCCCGACCGAAGCGCCTCGGCCGCCCGATCGACCGCCGGCCAGCTCTGGTCCTTGTTCGCCCGCTCGAGCGGGACAAAGCCCGCCAGGTCGAAGGCCCAGACCAGCACTGGAAGTCTGCGAAGTTCAGCCTTGTAGAGGATGCGCAGCCGCGGAAACACGCGTTGCAGCGCCAGGAAGACGGCGGGGGGCTCGATGTTGCTGGAGTGATTGCTCGCGTAGACCGCGGCGCCGGACTGGATGTGCTCGGCGCCAATGATCCGCAGCCGGATCCCGACCAGCGCGAAGCCCATCCGCACTCCAAGCGCGCCTGCCGTGTAGAGCGCGCCCGGGCGTCTGGTCACGAGCGCCCAGAGGAGCAGCACCGGCCCGCACGTGAGGATGTACAAAGAAAGGGCGACGGCGGTCACGAGCGTACGAACCGCCGCGATCGCCGTCGCCACGAGAGTGAACGACGTACCGAGAAAGCGCTAGGACGCGCGGGCGGCGCGCCGTGGCGCCACGCGTGCGGCCACGGCCGCCGGCGGAGCCGGAGCCGCCACCGGACGAGTGGCCTTCGCGGCCTTGGCCCGTGCCGCATTACGCGCCTTGACGGCAAAGCACCGCTCAAGCGCGCGATCGACTTTTTCTTCGACCTGGGACGTCTTCTCGTTGAGCACTTCCGTGATTTCGGACACGACCAGGAACTTCGCCCGGTCGAGCATCCGCTTCTCGCGGAACGAGAGGCTCTTGGACTTGCTCAGAAACGTCAGGCCCTTGAGGACCTCGACCACGTCGTAGATCGACCCCGTCCGCATGCGGTCGGAGTTGTCCTTGAAGCGGCCTTTCCAGTTCTGATGACTCTCGATTTTGCCGTCGCCGAGCAGATCGAACAACCGCTCGACTTCGACGTCACTGATGGCGCGGCGGAGCCCGACGCCGTCGACGTTGTCGACCGGCACGAACACCGTTGTCTCGTTGGCCATCCGAAGCTGGTAAAACCCACACGTCGTGCCCATGATCGTCTTCGTCTCGATGCGTTCGACCACACCAAGACCATGATTCGGGTAAATGACCTTGTCGCCGATCTCAAATGCCACGTGTCCCCCGAGTGCGGAATTGGAAATGCCTGAAGGTTGGCCTTCCCTGAGCAGGAACGTCTTCACAGTGTAACCGAATCGCGAAGGATACACAACCCGAAATGCCCGTGGATCAATGGGTTCCGGGCACGCAAGGGATCCGAAACGGCCACTTCCAGCTGCACGTCTGAGGCGAGGCTAACCCGCACGATGGCTGGGGGTTAGATGAAAGAAGGCCCCAAGGGCGTGAACCCTCGGGGCCCGCAGGTCGAACCGCCTACTTCTTGATGACTTCGGGCTTCGTCCCGAAGCCGGTTCTCGGGCCCTTGTTGTCCCGGACGAGCACGCGGTCCGTGTTCGCAATCGAGAACCCGGTCTCGTAGACCAGCTGCGCGATTCTGGCCATCTTCGGGAACACGATCTTGTCCACCGTGTCGCTCACGCGGTGGTAGTCCTTGTGCAGCCCCGTCGTGAAGAACGCGATCGGAATGCCCTTGGCGGCGTAGCTGTAGTGGTCACTGCGCGTGTACACGCCCTCGGGGTCCGCCGGGTCGTTCAGCTCGTAGTCGAGGCCGAGAGGCTTGGTCATCGTGCCGTTGGTCTCCACGATGATGTTGTGGAGGTCCGTGCTGATGCGATCGGCGCCGACGATGAAGACGCTGTTGGTATAGTCGCCTTCGAGGTTGTCGCAGTCGTCGCGACCTACCATGTCCATGTTGAGCTGCGCCTGGACCTTGTCGAGCGGCACGATCGGGAAATCCGCGTTGTACCGCGAGCCGTAGAGTCCCGCCTCCTCGCCCGTGTGCCACACGAAGACGACCGACCGCTTCGGCTTCGTCCCGGTCGCGAACGCCTTGGCGACCGCCAGTTCCGCCGTCGATCCCGACCCGTCATCGTCGGCGCCGTTGCTGATGAAGTCGCGCTGATCGAACGGCGTCTCGTTGACCGTCGGCTGAGCGCCACGCCCCGCGCCGGGCGCCGGAGCGGCACCGCGGCCACCACCAAGTGACTTCTGCGCGGTCTTGCCGGCCGCCGCGAGGGCCTGGAGCGAGACCGGGCTGCGCTGCCGGCATCCGCTCGGACTCGGCTGGCTGCCCCCGCCGGTCTGGCTGTACCCGATGTGGTCGAGGTGCGCGCCGAACATGACGTAGGTGTCCTTCAGCTTGGGGTCGGTGCCTTCGATCATGCCGACGACATTGCGGCTGAGCTGCTCGGAGACGACCTTGAAGGTGTTGTCGACGTTGACGGTGACCTTAGCCGAAAGCGTCATGGGCGGAATCGGCTCGCCCTTCTGCGCCTTCGCGAGAATGTCGGCGAACTTCACCGGACCGCCGGCGAAGAGCGCCTCGAAGAACGTCTCGTCGCCCGAGAACTGCGGTGGCACGATGTTATCCACTTTCGTGACGCCAGTGAGATCGGCCGGCGGCAACGCGGCTCGGCCCCGACCACCACCGGCGCCGCCTGCGCCAAAACCACCGCCGCGGCCTCCGCGGCCCAGGCTGGCTTGCGCGTCCTGCACGGCCTGAGTGGCCTTCGCGAGCGCGTCCTGCGCTTGCGCGAGCGCGGTCTCCGCGGCCGATGGCGGCGCGGGCGCCGGCACGAACTGGCCGACGGCCTTGGCGCCGTAGGTGTTCACTGCCGCAACTGAGGCGTTACCTCCACGCCCGCCGCCCCGGCCGCCACGTCCCGCTGCCGGCGCGCCGCCCGCTGGCGGCGCCAGGTTCGGCACCCAGACGACGAGCTTGTCCTTGACGTTGCGGCCCTGGAAGTCCGCATCCTGACCGTAGCCCACGAACTCCACCGAGCTGAACGTGAGCGATTGATTGCCGCCCGAGTTGGCGCCGAACGTGACGTGCTCGGGAAACTTGAACGTCTTCGTCGTGCCGTTGGTTTCGATCGTGACGGTCGACTTGCGCTCGACCTGATAGCCCTTCAGCTTCACAACCTCGAAGTAGGTGCCATCGTCGCCCATCGGCTTGACGCCCCAGTCTTTGAGGTGGTCGGCAATGTACTGCGACGCGACACCGTAGCCTTCGGTGAACACCTGGCGTCCCTGCAACTCGTCGGACGAGAGGTAGGTCAGCCATTCCTTCATATCAACCGGACTGATTTGGGCGTACTTCACGCCTTTGGCCGGTTCGGGGGCCTGGGCGAAGAGCCGCCACGATCCGGCCGCGCCCGCGCCAAGCGCGAGAACAACGGTCGTGGCGACGCGCAGGGACGTACGAGAACGATGAGTCATACCATGCCTCCAGAAGATCAGGCCAATATACCCGAACGGACGCTACATGACGAACGAGGCGCCGTCGTGGACCACGTCGGGCGCGTCAATTTCGCGGTTGGTGTGATTGATGTGGATGAACCAGACGGGCGTCGCCAGGCCCTTCAACAGGTCGCGCGTGGACGGCATGAGTGGATGCGGGATGTCCGCGATCGAGCGTCCTGGAATCTCGCCGGCCGACGCGAAGGTACCATCGAGGAACGCCAGGTCCACCGACGCGACTTCCTTGCGGATGTCGCGCGACCATTTCTGCCATTGATCGATGTCGGGAATGAACAGCGCCTTCTTGTGCGGCCCCTCGATGCGGTAACCGACGGTGTTCGTGAATTCGTCGCGGTGCGGCACCACAAACGCGGTGACGCGGACGCCGTCACCGAGATCGACCGGCACGTCGGGTTCGATCGGCTGGAGATCGATGTTGCCGCGGTCGACGAGCAGGCTCCACGGACCGTTCGTCGTGAGGTACGCGCCCATGATCGCCGTCCCGTAGACAGTCACATGCTGTGCGTCGATCGACTCGCGTCCCAAGTACATCAGGCCGGTGTAGTGTCCGATGTGAGCGTGCGTCAGAAAGATCGCGTTGGGCACGCGGCCGCCGGTGAGCGAGTGCACCTGCGAGACGAAGTCGGGCGTCGCGTCGAACAAATACGCCTTCCCGAGCGCGTCGTTCACCAGGCCGAGGCTCGCCACGCGTTCGGGCTTGCGCTTGCCTTCGCGAATCGATCGGCAGAGCTCCTGGGTGCAGCCCAGCTGCGGAATCCCGGCATCCTGCGCGATGCCCAGGACCACAAGCCGCCATTCGCTGGCGGCCGCGGGCGGCGTTTGCGCGGGTCGCCAGCCGGGTGCGGCCGCCGCGAGCGCCACGATTGCGCCCGAGAGCGACCACGCGCCCCACGACGTCATCTCGTCGCCTTGCTCAGGACGTCGTGAATGAACGCACTCAGGATGCTGATCAGGATCGACGCGACGATCGTTGCGAGCAGGCCGTGAATCATGAAGCCCGAGACGAACTCGGACACGAGCCACAGGCAGAACGCCGTGACGAAAAAGTAGAAGAGGCCGAGCGTGATGATCGTGAGCGGCAAGGTCAGCAGGACCACCACCGGCCGGACGAGCGCGTTGATGATGCTGAGGACCGCGCCCGCGATGAGCGCACTCGTGAACGACGCGACCTCGACGCTGCGCATCAGATAGGCCACGCAGTAGATGGCGAGCGAATTCGCGATCCAGGTGATGAGGATGGCAGCCACGATGCGGCCGAGTCTAGCACCGGGTCCTCGACCCGGCAACGCGGGACTGCCCGATTCGGGCGGCAGCGCACCTCTCGCCTGCCGTAACATAGCGGTTGCCGTCATGAGCAGCGCGACCTATCCCAACGCCGCCGCCGTCGCGACGAAGGCGTTCGCGCACTTCACCCGGCACCTCGAACAGGCGCGGGCGCGCGGGCGCACGCCCCTTGCCGACGCCCCCTCCACGGCCTCGATCGAGGCCATCGTGGACGCGACGTTCTGGGCGAGTCTGCGGCGCGAAGAAGGGCTCACCCCGAAGATTTCCCTCGCGTACGTCTCGCCCGAACAGGCCGGCGAGCCGCTCCAGTTTGAACAGCCGCTCGCGCTCGCCCCGGCGGGCCTGGCCAAACTGGCGCCGGCCGTCGAACGGCCGGGAATTCATCTCGGCGTCTGGCCGATCGACGGCGCGCTCAAGGTATGGGGCACGACGCGTGAGCTGCCCGCGTTGTGCTTCGTGATCGAGGTCGTCGGATCGGGCTGGCTCGTCATCAAGCACCGGGCGGAGTCGTTCGGCAAGTTCGTCAACGTCGTAGTGCTCGAGGGCGACGAGCTCAAGGTGGTCGACGAGGGCACGGGGCGGGTACCGGAGTGCCCGGGCATGCTGCGTGTCATGCTCGGCTTCGACACGAATCGCAGCAAGGACTCGCCGGTGAACGTGCTCGTCCTCATCGCGGCGTCCATGCGCGCGCACGGCCGGGGCGGCACCCTCCTTGTCGTGCCGGCCAACACCACGGAGTGGAAGACGTCAATCGTGTCGCCCGTGCTCTACTCGGTCAGCCCGCCGTTTGCCGGACTCTCGGATCTCCTCGCGCGACAGTCGACCATGGCGTCGCCGGATTGGGAAGAGGACTTGCGCCGCGCGGTGGACGCGCTCGCGGGGCTGACGGCGGTCGACGGCGCCACGCTCGTGGACGATCGGTACGAGCTGCTCGCGTTCGGGGCGAAGATCGCGCGTGGCCGCGGGCAGATGCCGGTCGAGCGCGTGCTCGTGACCGAGCCGATCGAAGGCAGCGTCGCGACGGAAGCGACGCCGGTGCAGCTCGGCGGCACCCGGCATCTTTCGGCGGCGCAGTTCGTCCACGACCAGCGCAACGCGAGTGCGCTCGTTGCGTCGCAGGACGGGCGTTTTACGATCTTTACGTGGTCGGAGCAGGAATCGAGCGTGCACGCGCACCGGGTGGAGTCGTTGCTGCTGTAAGGAGCTGGCGCAAGGCGTCTCTTGCCTATCGCCTGATGCGCTGAAGACCCCGGCTGTGCCGTGCCCGCTCGATGGCCGGTCGCGAGTCGAGAGTTTCAAGCAAGTGCGCGCGCATACCTGGCGCGACGCCGGCGAGCCGAGTCTCCCAGTCCTGAAGCAGGCCGATGAGCTCCGCGCGCAACTCCGTCAACTCCGCTAACTGTCGATCCAGGTCCTCGACGCGCGCGCTGACCAACTGGTGGACGCTGCGGCAGGGCGCGCCCCCGCGGTCGCGCTCCTTGAGCACTCGAGCGAGGTCAAGGAGCGAGAAGCCGATGGCCAGTGCACGTTGAATCAACTGGACCCGAGCGACGGCTTCGGGCGGATACCGTCGATATCCAGACGCCGTCCGATGGGCGCGCGCGAGCAGGCCTTTGCGCTCGTAGTGACGCAGCGTGTCTGGGCTGACGCCGGTCAGCCCGGCCAGCTCGCGCGGCCCCAACGTCGCTGCCGGCTTCACCGCGGGTGCACCTGCAACGAGTCACCCGTCCTGTGGTCAGTGATTTGGAATCGCAGAAACGCGTGAACCGCTTCCACCGCGGCGGGATCCGACGTCATGATGTCGACGCGTCCGCCCTTTGTCGTCTGGACATAGGTGTAACTGATGCGGTCCTTCCGTGAAGACATCTCGGCGGTTCCGGGCACGTCCGTCCCATGAACCAACATCGGGGTTTCGAAATTGCCAGCGCCGAACATGGTCGTGATGTGCGGAAGGTGCGTGCGAATGGCGTCGAGATTCGTCTTGTCCGCGGCGTCCCTGACCGACACATCGATCGCACCGCCGTCGGGAAAGAGGTAGAAATGATGCGCCGTCTTGTCCTGGTCGAATCCCATCGCTTGCGCGCCGCGTGCGCTCATCTGGGCGTGGGGATTCGACGGCGTTTGGGCGACCAGTACGGCGGCCGCCGTCAGAGCGCCGAAACAGAGAGTCGCGATAGAACGCATTGAAGGGTTCTCCCTGAGGATGGAGGCACATTGAGCCCCGCCGATGAATCTAAAGCCTGGAATCGTTCCAGGGTCAAGCGCCCATCTCGGATGACCTCGGGGTTGCCCGCTTGAGTGAGCCAGATGGCCTGCTGCGAGAGAATGCGTGACTGCGAGCAGACCATGCGAAGATCCTTCTGCAAACGCCATGATGTTTCACGCCGAGGCGAAAGGTCTTTCGATCGCGTACCAGCGCGCTGGTAGCGGCCCTGCCCTGGTGCTGTTGCATGGCTTCGCACTGGACTCACGCTCGTGGCGGCCCCAGATCGAGGGACTGTCGGATCGGTTTACGGTCATCGCTTGGGATGCGCCAGGGACGGGACAGTCGCAGGACCCGCCCGAGACGTTCGGTATCGGCGACTGGGCAGATGCTTTGTCGGAGGTGCTGGCCTTCGCCAGGATTCAGCAAGCCCACGTCGTGGGGCTCTCGTGGGGCGGGCTCCTCGCGCAGGAGTTCTACCGACGCTACCCGTCACGCGTGATCTCGCTCGTTCTCGCTGGGACGTACGCCGGGTGGAAGGGGTCGCTCCCCGCTCCAGTCCCGCAGCAGCGGCTCGAGGCGGTCGTCAGGGACTCGTCGCTCTCCCCTGACGAGTTCGCCCGGAAATATGTGCCCAGCATGTTCGGCGATGCGGCCACGCCAGAGGTCCGAAACGAACTCGGCGACATCATGTCTGCGTTCCATCCGGCTGGGTTGCGCCTGATGGCTACGACCCTGGCGCACGCGGACACGCGCGAGTTCCTCTTGAGGATCAACGTGCCGACGCTGCTGATCTGGGGCGACGCCGACAAGCGGTCGCCGCTCGCCGTTGGGCAGGCGATCCGCGATGCGATCGCCGCCGCCAGGCTCGAGATCATTCCAGGTGCCGGCCACCTCAGCAACCTCGAACGGGCGGCCGAATTCAATACGATGGTGCGTAACTTCTGTCTTTCGCTCTCGTTGCCCTGAACCATGGTTCGGGCCGATGGTCGCGCGCGTAGGACAACGTGACGAACGCTCCCCAGCAGCCGCGAGGACTGACATCGGATGAGGCCGCGACGCGGCTGAAGACCGTCGGGCCCAACGAGCCGGCGGCAGTGAAACGCCAGTCGGCCGCGCGCCAGGCCCTTCGCCTGTTCGGCAATCCACTCGTGTTGATTCTGCTGGCCGCGAGTGCGATCTCCGCCGCCACGGGCGAACAGGCCGACGCCGAGATCATCGCCACCATCGTCGTCCTGAACGTCTCGATCAATTTCTGGCAGTCCCGCCGGTCACAGCAGGCCGCCGACCGGCTGCGTGCGTCGGTCGCCCCGACCGCGACGGTGCTTCGCGACAACACGTGGCAGGAAATTCCAATCGCGCGCGTCGTGCCCGACGACATTGTGCGTCTTGGCGCGGGCGACCTCGTGCCGGCCGACGCGAAGTTGATCGAGTCGCGCGATCTCTCGGTGCAGCAGTCGATGCTCACCGGCGAGTCCATGCCCGCGGACAAGCAGGCAACGCCGGCTGCCGGATCACCCGCGGGCGGAAGCGGTCCGGCAGATCCGCGGCTCGTGTTCATGGGCACTTCTGTCGTGAGCGGGACTGGCGTGGCCGTGGTCATCACGACCGGACCGCGCACGATGTTCGGCGACGTCGCGCAGCGGCTCGCCTCCCGGCCGCCGATCACGGAATTCGAGCAAGGGCTGCGCCGATTCAGCCTGCTGATTCTTCGCACGACGATATTGCTCGTCCTCTTCATTCTGCTGGCGGGCATCGCGGCGCGGCGCGATCCACTCGAATCGCTTCTCTTCGCCGTGGCGCTCGGCGTGGGCTTGACGCCCGAGTTCCTGCCGATGATCGCGACAATCACGTTGAGCCAGGGCGCCATCCGCATGGCCCGTGAAGGCGTGATCGTGAAGCATCTGCCGTCGATTCAAGACCTCGGCAGCATCGACATCCTGTGCAGCGACAAGACCGGTACGCTGACGTCCGGTGCCCTGGAAGTAACCGCGGTCGTCGATGGGCTGGGCCAGCCCGCCTCGCAGCCGCTGATGTTCGCAGCGTTGAACAGCCAGTTTCAGACGGGCATCCGCAGCCCGCTCGACGTCGCGATCCTGCAACGCGAACCGGCCGGCGCGCCGGGCTATCGCAAGGTCGACGAGATTCCGTTCGATTTCACCCGGCGCCGCCTGTCGGTCGTCGTCGCGTCGTCGTCGGAGCCAGAACGACGGCTGCTCATCACGAAAGGCGCGCCCGAATCGATCCTGCCGCTCGTCACGGCGGTCGACGCGGGCGGCCATCCGCAGGCAATGGACGACCTGACCGCATCTGCGTGCGCGGCGACGCCAGATCGCTTCAGCACCGATGGCATCCGCGTGCTCGCCGTCGCCTACCGGTGGATCGACGCGCGCGAGTCGTACGGGCGAGACGACGAGCGGGATCTCGTGCTCGCCGGTTTCGTCGGATTCGCCGATCCCGTGCTGCCGGACGTGCCGGCGATGCTGGCGGATCTGCAGCGCGACGGCGTTACGGTGAAGATCGTCACGGGCGACAACGCGCTGGTCGCGCGTCACGTGTGCCGGACGATCGGTCTCGCGGACGATCAGATCGTGACCGGCGAGGACCTGGCGCAGCTCGACGACGCCGCCCTCGGGCACGTGGCCGAGCAGGCGTCGCTGTTTTCGCGGGTCTCCCCCGCGCAGAAGGATCGGATCATCACCGCCCTCAAGCGCCGCGGACACGTCGTCGGCTACATCGGCGACGGTATCAACGACGCGCCGTCACTACACACAGCGGACGTCGGCATCTCGGTCGTGTCGGCGGCCGATGTCGCGCGAGACGCCGCAGATGTGGTGCTCAGCGCTCGCAGCCTCGGCGTGCTGCATCGCGGCATCCTCGAGGGCCGCCGCGCGTCAGGCAACATGATGAAGTACCTGCTGATGAGCACGAGCTCGAATTTCGGCAACATGTTCAGCATGGCGGCCGCCTCGGCGTTCCTGCCGTTCCTGCCGATGCTTCCGACGCAGATTCTGCTCAACAATTTTCTCTACGACCTGGCGCAGGTCACGATCCCCAGCGACAACGTGGACGACACCTATCTCAGGCGCCCGCAACGGTGGGATACGCGGATCATCCGCGACTTCATGATCTTCATCGGACCGATCAGCTCGGCGTTCGATTTCCTCACGTTCTTCGTGCTGCTGCGGGTGCTGCATGCCGGCGAAGCCCTCTTCCACACCGGCTGGTTCGTGGAGTCGCTGGCCACACAGACGCTCGTCCTGTTCATCATCCGAACGAGGGGCAATCCTCTCAAGAGCCGGCCCAGCGCTCCACTTGTCGTTTCAACGCTGGCAATGGTCGTCGTGGGACTGGTGCTGCCGATGACACCGTTCGCCGACCGGCTCGGATTCGTGCTGCCACCCGGACGCTACTTGATGTTCGTGTTCGGGGCGACCGCCGCCTACCTCGCCCTGGTCGAGCTTACAAAGCGCGTGCTGTTCGCCCGGCGGTTACCACTCGCGCAATGACTCGTCATGGGTTCAGCGCCGAACGCCCGCGACCTGGACGACGACCGCTGCTATCCCGTCGACCAGCAGCGCCGGCTGGACGCCGAGCGCACTCACCATCGCGCCCGTGAGCAGCGCGCCCAGCGAAAAGCCGGCGCTCAACGCGAGCATATAGAGACCGACGGCCTGCCCAAGCGCGTCCGGACGCGCGGCCGCTTGAAGGAGCGTGTTCGCCGACGTGTTGCTGATCGTCATCGTCGCGCCGGCGGCCACAAATAATGGCGGAAGCGCCCAGAACCATGGATTGAGCGCCGCAAGGACCAGCAGCGCTGCACACGCGATGGCGGAGTACGCACTCAGCCGGCGCCGGTCGACCGCGGGCCCGACGATGAGCAGACTGATGGCTCCGAGCAGGCCGCCGGCGCCAAACGAGGCGACCGCAGCCGAAAACTGGCCCGCGCTCGCGTGAAAGACGTCTCGGACGAGCACCGGACTGAACGTCACGAGCGGCGCGCAGAACAAACTGGTCGCCAGCACCGTGAGGAGGGCGCCGCGCAAGCTCGGCTGCCCGACGATGTCGCCAATGCCCGCGAACGGCCGCCGTCCGACGCCCACGGACGGCGGCGCTGGCGTCCACCGTGGAAGGATCCAGAGCGCGACGCCAATGAACGGCACGTACGACGCGGCACTGAGCACGAAGCACGCGACGGTCCCGAGGCCGGACATCAAGAGCCCGGCAATCGACGGCCCAAGAATGCGCGACAGGCTGAACTGGGTCGCGTTGAGTGCGAGGCCGGCGGGGATTTCGTCATGCTTGACGATCGACGGCACAATCGACTGAAACGACGGCATCGAAAGAGCATCCGTCACGCCAACCACGACCGACAGCACGATGATTATCCAGGGCCGAATCTGCCCGGTGATCAGCAACGCGACGATCGCGATCGGACACAGCAGCTGGATCGACTGGAACAGCGCGATCACGCGTCGTCGATCGAAGCGATCGGCGAGCGCGCCGCCGAAGAGCGTCAATAGCCAGGCCGGCGCGGTCGCCGCGAAGGAATCGAGCCCGATGAGAAACGATGATGCGCCGAGCGTGAGCAAGAGCCACGGCTCGGCGACTTGCTGCGCCCACGTGCCGATGCCCGACAACAGACTGGCGAACCAGAAGGTCCCGAAACGGCGCGTCGCAAGCAGCCTGAGCGATCCGCGGAGGGTCCCGATGCCGGACGAGACATGCGGCTCCCCTGCTGCCGCTCCGTGAATCTCGCGCTGACGCTGCACCTGCGTCTCATACTACGCGGACTCGTCGAAGCGGAGACTTCCGTGGCGGATCGTGCCGGCCGGGCCGGCTCGCTAAGGCCTCGAACCTCCGCGGCCAGGCCCCCACACTTTGGCGTGAAGGCTGTGGCACTGCGAGCAGTTGGCGATCACTTGGGCGTAAATCTCGGTGCGGTCGGTCACGCTCTCCGCCTTGAGCGCCTGCCTGGCCAGCTGATGCGCCCGCACCTCGGCCTTACGGGTCTCGTCGGTGACCTTCAGGTCTTCCGGAATCTTCGCCGGCAGCAGCGGCGCCACGCTCAGCCGATCGGCGCCCTCCCGCCAGTGCGACGCTGACGGAATCATCAAGCCGAGGAGCATGTCGTCAAGCGCGAGTTGATGCTCCTGCATTTGTCCGACGATCCCACCCACCTCGCCGCGGGCCGGCATCGGCGGCGATGGATACGTGCCGACCTCGCGGTGACAGTTGGCGCACGCGGTGACCATCTCGGCGGTCGCGCGGGCGGCCGCTTCGAGGGTCTTCGCTTCAGCCGCACGTTGCCCGGCCCGCCGGAGTTCGGCGACGAACGGTTCGGCGCTTGCGGGCATGCCGACCGGCATGGCCACCCGGGCCACCCGCAGTGCGGGTTCACGGAGCGCGGCGAGATCACCGCGAATCACCGCCTCGTCTACGAGCGTGGCGTCCGAGAAGTGATGGCGCATTTGCGCGACGCGGTCGGCTGTCGACGCCACGGACTGAGTCGTTTGGGGCGATGGAGCAGAAGCTCTGAACCCAGCCGCGAGGACCAGGCAAGGCAATGTGAGAGCGAGAATTGACGACCGATCCACTCTGGTCACAAGCGACTCCTCGAAGGCGATCCCCCTCCGGGTCGAATCGCGCCCGGACCTTGGCAGGTCGTCACCACCTACCAGAGCAACCTTGGTGCCACGCTTCTCGCTGAAGATGCACTGCGAGCCAGTGCGGAGCAGAGTCGCTGGAGCAGGGATTTCTCTGGCCCAGCCTGAAAAATCCCTGGTCCCGTTCATTCGAGGCGGACGGAGCGTGCCGGCCGGCCCGGCGCGGATCGCGGCACATCTGTTGCACGGTCTTCCTGCGTCGAGCATCTGCCGCAGCTCGACGGGAGGCCCTCACCATGGCGAGCACTACACGTAGCAGCGCCCTTCAAGATTTTGTGGAAAGTGAACTCGAATGGGATCCCGAGGTGACCTCGGGCCGCATCGGCGTGACCAGCCAGGACGGCATCGTCACGCTCTCGGGCTTCGTGCCCAGTTTTGCCGAACGGTTTGCCGCCGAGCGCGCCGCGCTCCGAGTGCGAGGTACTCGGGCCGTCGCCAACGAGCTCGTCGTCAAGCTGCTGATGGACCGGATCGATCCTGACATTGCCAAGGACGCAGCCGACGCGCTGCGGCTCAACGCGTCGGTGCCGGCCACGGTGAAGTTGACCGTCACTAGCGGCTTCATCACGCTGGCTGGGTCCTGTGAATGGTGGTTCCAGCGCAAGGCTGCAGAGGATGCCGTGCGACATGTGCCAGGGATTCGTGGCGTCGACAACGCCATTGTCATCGCACCTCGGGTGTCGACGTCGGCCGTCAGGGCGAAGATCGAAGGCGCGTTGCACCGCAGCGCGGAGATAGACGCCAGCCAGGTGGAGATCCGGACCCTCGGGAACACGGTGATCCTGGGTGGGACCGTCAGGTCTCACGCGGAGCGGACGGAAGCCGCGCGCGCGGCGTGGGCGGCGCCCGGCGTCACCGCTGTCGAAAACGACATCGACGTCGTCCTATGAGCGCCTGGGCGCCGGCATGAACGAGACCGTCCGATTCTGGTCCTTGCGCGGTAGCGCCCCGGGAAAACCCATGGAGACTCGGGAGTTTTTCTAGATATGTCACTCGATGCTTGGTGTGTGATCCTGGCTGCTGGCTCCGGTCGCCGGCTGGCGTCCATCACGGGGGGCGTTCCGAAACAGTTCTGGCGCCGGCAGCGAGAGAAGTCGCTGCTCGACGACACCGTCGACCGCTTCGCTCCGCTGATTCCGGCGTCCCAGACGTTGACGGTCGTCGACGAGTCGCATCGCGCCTACGTCAACGCCCTCGCGCTGCCCGAACGGCTGGGCGAGATCATCTATCAGCCGGAAGAGCGCGGCACGGCCGCCGGTGTCTTGCTGGGCGTCCTGTCGCTCATGGCGAAATCGCCTGAGGCCATCGTCGTGCTGACGCCCTCGGACCATGGTGTCCGATGTCCGGAAGTGTTCAGGCAGGGGCTTCGAACGGCCTTCGATCTCATTCGGCATGAACGATCGCAGGTCGTCCTGTTCGGGGCCGAGCCTGATCGCGCACACGGCGACTACGGTTGGATTGCTGGGGACCGCGCGCCACGGCTCGACGTGCCCGTGCACGTCGCCGAGTTTGTCGAGAAACCGCCGGCGGATCACGCGCGGGCGCTCCTGGAAGCCGGCGCCGTCTGGAGCACGATGGTCGTCGCCGCCCGCGGCAGCGCGCTCGTGGACCTCTACGCGCGGCATCTGCCCGACCTCTATGCCACCTTGGCGCCTCTGATTTCGCTTGAGGGCGCCGATCGTCGACGTTATCTCAAGGCGATCTATCCGACGCTCTCGCGCCACGACTTCTCAGGCGATCTCCTGGGAGTTGCACACGGTCTGTCGCTCCTCGTCTGGCCGTCCACCATGGGCTGGTCGGATCTGGGAACGCCCGAACGGTTGATGGCATGGTCCGCTGCCGACGGAGCGTCGCATCGGGCTGCCTCGTCAGCGGCGTAACAGCGTGACGCCCATGCGGGACCAGGACGTCAGAGCCCACGTCGCGGCCTACTATCGGAACACGAGCGTCCACGCCCGGCTCCGCGAATACTGCGGAGACGAGGATGATCGCGGGCCGTCTGCAATATTCGTCGCGGGCTTCGATCCAGCCGACCAACCCTATCCGACGTGGTCGACTGCGGCCGTGGTCCCGACCGCGGCCCTCGACACCCAGGCGGCGCGGGGTTGCGATCTCGCCCGTTCCCTGTGGGATTCGCGCGCGTTGATTTTCCTGCTGGACCTTGACTACCAGAATCTCGATTTCCCAGGTGAGCCGTTCACGCATCCCACGGACGTCTTGTTCAAGCTCGAGAACCTGTACGCGGCGACCCAGCGAGTCTTCCAACAGCTCGGCGTGGCAGCTCTCACGACTGCGACGGGACGCGGCTATCACCTCGTCGGCCGGATCCCGCTCGTCGATCCCGTCGTCGACACCCTGAGCGCGCTCGCCGATCTGCCTTCGTGGTACGCGACCTACCTGCAGCGCCGTCCACCCGGCCTGAGCGCGACGATGGAAGCACGCGACGCGACGGCGGCGGCCGGACTCGGCCTGGTGATTGAATATCTGGCGCACTTGATCCTTCTCGAGGCCGAGCGCCTGAGCCTCGTGCCGGTCGTCATGAATGGAACGACAGTCGGCAGCGGCTTCGTCGGACGCGAGTGTGTGTCGATCGATTTCTCGCACGTCGGCGATCCGCTGTGCGTGCGTCATGTGCGGATGGGTTTCAGTACCTATCAGTGGCATCGCGCCCGCCCGGACATCTTCGGCCCGGAGGTCGCGGATCTTCCACCGATCGCCGCGCTCCCGCGCCCGCAGTCGTCACTCGAGGCGTTTCTGGTGGAGGGTCGAGATCTCGCCACCGGGGCCAGAATGGCCGCGACGGCGTCGAATGCGCTGCCCGATGTCTCCGCCGGCATGAAGCGAGCAGTCGACAGTTATCAAGACTCCGCGCTCGCGGGATTTCACTCGGCGTTTGCTGCCGAACGGAGCAACGGCGCCGCCGTTCGCGACGATTTACCAGCCGACCTCCCGGCCTGCCTGCGTCGTGCCCTGGACCAGCCGAACGATCTGCTGCTGAAGCCGGAGCACATCCAGAGCCTTGTGCGCGGGTTCATGGCGCGGGGCTGGACGGCCTGCGAGATCGCCCGGCTCGTCGAGCGCGAGTACACGCGCGATCGCGGATGGGGCGACCGCTGGATCCGCCTTGATCCACAGACTCGCGCGGACTTCGACGTGCGCGTCTTCGCAGGCCTCATCGTCACCGGGCGGGATCGACTGATCGATTTCAACTGCAAGTCGACTCAGGAAAAAGGCGTGTGTCCCTACGCCGGGTGCGCACACGATCTTCGTGAGGACCGCGACCGACTGCGCGCTCGCTTCCCGTCATGAACTGGCAGATGGGAATTTCAACGGGGGCGTGTACAGACAGCCCTATTCTCGACGTCTTGCCGGCGATCCGCGCGGCGGGTGCCCAGGGCGTCGAGGTCGGCACGCCGCCGAGGCACTTCGACCCCTGGAACGAAACGCAGGTGCGGAACCTCGACCTTGGCTTGCGCACGCAGGGCCTCCAGGCGATCTCAATTCACGCGCCGTTTGGCGGCCGGCTCGACCTCGCGGATGCCAACCCAGACCACAGGCAGGCTGCGATCGGCGCCGTTCTAACCGCCGCGATGGCGCTCAAACAGCTGGGCGGGCGTCTCGTGATCGTGCATCCGAGCGACCTGCCACGCCATGAACACGACGTCCACGGCAGGCTGCAGGATGCGGCCGGCAGTCTCGCGCTGCTCGCCGAAAGCTGCGCGCACGCAGCGCTTCAGCTCGTCGTCGAGTCGCCGCTCCCCCACCTCATCGGCGGTCATCCAGATGAGTTCGCGTTTCTCCTCAAAGATCTCCCGGCGCCAGTCGGCGTCTGCCTCGACACCGGGCACACATTTCTCGGGCAACACTGGCGCCGATTCGTCGAGGTCGCGGGCGCCCGGCTGACGCACGTGCATGCCAGCGACAATCGCGGCGTGCGGGACGACCACCTGCCTCCCGGCGAGGGATTGATCGACTGGACGGACGTCGCGCGGTCGTTGCGCGAGGCGAAGTTCAGCGGCTGGATCATGCTCGAGCTGACGTGTACCGATCCGCAAGGGCTGGACGGTCATCTCCGCGGCGCGTACGCCCGGGCCTGCGAGCTGCTGGCGCCTTGAACGCGCGATCGAAAAGAGGAGCGGTCAGTAGTCCGGCAGATCCGCCGGCGGAAACGCCGCGCGCAAGGCGTTGAGGACCGCGGCAGCGTCGATCACCTCCTGGGCGATGGCGCCGGCGAGCGCCGGCAGCAGGCCGCACACCGCCAGGCCCATTCCGACAAGGCTCAACAGCATGCCGCCCACCGCGCTCTGAAGGGCAAGGCGCTTCGTACGCCGCGCGATGTGCAGCAGCTCGTTGACCTTCGCGAGCGAGCCATCGAGAACGACCGCGTCAGCTGACTCGGCCGTCACTTCGTGGCGCTGCCCGAGCGCCACACTCACCGTCGCGGCAACCATCGCGGGAGCATCGTTCAGTCCGTCGCCGACAAACAGCGTCGGATGGCGCCGGGACTCCGTCGTGACCAACGCGACTTTCTGCTCCGGGCTCTGACCGAACATCACGTCATTGATCCCAACAAGGTCGCCAAGGTATCGGACCTCGGACTCGCGATCGCCTGAGGTCAGGATCAACTGGGAAACGCCGTGCTTGGCCTGGAGGTGTCGAACGAACGACCGGCTATCCGGGCGCGGCGTGTCCCGGAACCTGAGCAGCGCCGCGACGGCGCCATCGATGACGACAACACACTCGAGGCCCAGTCCGGCGTCCGGGAAATCCGACGGCACCACCAGCCCAACCTGCCCCCGGCTTGTGATGTGCACCGTTCGTCCTGTGACGCGCCCTACGAGGCCCGCCCCAGCAATTTCGCTGACCTCCGACACGGGCAGTCGGCCGACGCCCTCCCGGTCAGCGGCCTCTGTTACCGCGGGAGCCAGCGGATGCCTCGAGGACCTGCTCGAGGCTGGCCGCGAGAGCGATGACATCGTGCCGCTTCACGCCACCTCCACAGAAGACTTCGGTCAGAATCGGCCGACCCAATGTGAGCGTGCCCGTCTTGTCGAAAATGACGGTGCGACAGGTACCGATCCTCTCGAAGACCGCCGGATCCTTGATCACGATGCTTCGTTTGGCGGAAAGGGAGATGCCACCGACGATCGCCGTGGGAATGGCGAGCAGCAGCGGACACGGCGTAGCGATCACCAGGACTGCCAGGAAGCGCGACGGGTCGCCACTTGCCATCCAGCCCGCCGCGGCGACGCCGACGGCGAGTGGCGTGTACCACGCCCCCAAACGATCGGCCAGCCGCCGCATCGGCGGCCGATGCTCCTCTGCCGTGCGAACGATCGCCATGATGCGAGCGTAGCGCGAGTCGATCGCGCGACGAATCGTCGTGATCGTCAACGCGCCGTCCTGATTGATCGCCCCTGAGATGACCGCGGAACCAACCGTCTTCTTCATGAGAAACGGTTCGCCGCTGAGGAACGACTCGTCCATGGTCGAGGTTCCCGCGGCCACCAGGCCGTCGACGGGACAGATTTCGTGCGGCAGGACCACGAGCACGTCGCCCACCGCAACGTCACCGAGAGGTACGTCCGAGAGTTCCTCGCCGTGGCGGCGGTGGGCCAGCGTGGGATTGCGCCGCGCCAGGGCATCGAGAACCGCCGATGCTCGCCGAGTCGCGTACTGCTCTAGTGTCTGCCCGCCCGACAGCATCAGGATGACCAGCACTGCGACGACGTACTGACCCAGAATCGCCGACGTCACGATCGCGATGCCGGCGAGCACATCCGATCCGAACTGCCTCGCGAACAGTCTCCGCCCGAGGCCCACGAGGAGAGGAACGCCGCCGACAACGAGCGCCGCGAGGAGCGGCCAGTCGACAACGCGCGGCGGCACGCCGGGAATGGCGCGTGCCGCCAGGCTGAGCGCGAGTGCGACCAGGGCAAGCGCGGCAATGCCGAGGTCGGCACTTCCGCCGAGGATCGCCCTCAGCATTCCTGGCCGGCGGCGCCGGCGACCGCCAGTGCGCGCTTTCGGGCCGTCTCGCGATTCGGAAAGAGCGCGACCTTCAACACCCCGTCGCGCTGATGACTGAAGAGATCGAACGCTTCCTCGATGTCGTCGAGCGCGAACCGATGCGTGACGAGCGGCGTCAAGTCGACCCTGCGATGCTCGATCATCGTCATCAGCCGACGCATCCGTTCCTTGCCTCCCGGACAGAGCGTGGTCACGATCTTCTGGTCCGCGAGGCCCGCGTAGATGGCCTCGTACGGCGCGACGAGCTTGCCGGAGTACACGCCCAGACTCGACAGCACCCCGCCCGGACGAATCGATCGGAGCGCTGTCTCGAACGTCTCCTGTCGGCCGAGCGCCTCGATCGCCACGTCCACGCCACGCCCGCTCGTGAGCTGCTTGATCGCCGCGACGACGTCCGTGGCATTCGGATTCAGCACAACGTTGGCGCCGAACTGCTGCGCGGTCTTCAAACGAGCCTCCACCGGATCGACGCCGATGATGAGTGCCGCGCCCCTCAACTTTGCGCCGAGCGTCGCGCACAATCCGATCGGGCCCTCGGCGAACACGGCGACCGAGTCGCCGACGCGGATCTGTCCGCTCTCGGCGCCGCTCAATCCGGTCGAGAAGATGTCCGGACAGAGCAGCACTTCCTCATCGGTCAGCGACGACGGAATCGGCGCCAGGTTCGCGCGCGCGTCGGGAACGAGCAGGTATTCCGCCCAGGCGCCGTTGATCGTGTTGCCGAAGCGCCAGCCGCCTACGGCGCCACCGCATTGCGAGTGAACGCCGTTCAGACAATAGAAACACTGCCCGCACGGGGTGATCGCTCCGGCGATCACGCGCTGACCGACGTGGTACTCCTCGAGCCCAGCGCCCAATTGATCGATCACCCCGACGGGCTCGTGGCCGATGATCAGCCCTGGCGCCACAGGATATTCGCCGCGGACGATGTGGACGTCCGTACCGCAGATCGTGGTCGCGGTAATCCGCATGAGGGCCTCACCCGGTCCAGGTACGGGTTTCGGCACGCTCTCCACGCTGATCCGGTCCTTGCCCTTGAACACTACGGCTTTCATCGTCGTCATCGCGAACTCCTCGTGGCTGATCGTCGGCCACGGCCGGGGAAACGCAAGAGCGGTGCCGAGCCGCAGCGCTGAGTTCAGGGCCTGACTCACTGGCGGCTTGCTTCCATCCAAGAGGACACGCGGAAAACTCCAGGGCAAGTGCGAGAAGTTTCGGGCCCGACCCCGACCGGGCAGGGTTGTCGATCGAGCTCAGCTCGTCCGATCGCGCCGCGTTGCTGACTCCCCACCGGTACGTCGCTTGCAAGACAAAGGCACAAGGAGAGCAACATGCTCGCGATCAAGAACATCCTCGTAGCCACAGACTTCAGCGAGTGCTCGGACACGGCCGTGACGTACGCCCGGGCGCTCGCCGGCAAGTTCGGCGCTCAGTTGCACATTCTTCATGTCGTTCAGTTTGCGGGCGGAGCCGATGTCAGCGGCATCGGGGGCTACGCGGCCGTCATGCCGACGCTCTCCGCCGAGCTCGAAGCGGACGCGCAGCAACAGCTCGACGCGCTGGTGTCCGACGCCGACCGTGAGCTGCTGCGCGCTCGGACGGTGATCAGCAACGGCGATGCTCCGGCCCAGGCGATCGTGAAGTACGCGAGGACCGAGGTCATCGACCTGATTGTCGTCGGCACCCACGGACGCCGTGGACTCTCGCACGTGATCCTTGGCAGTGTCTCTGAGTCGGTCGTGCGGACGGCGCCATGCCCGGTGTTGACCGTGCGGCATCCGCAGCATGAATTCGTGGTGGCCAACGCGTGCGCGGTCGGCACGGCCGCACAGACGGCGTCATGAGCGCCTTCCCGAGCGCCGACGTCGCGGCGGCGGACTCGTCGGCACAGGGTCGGTCGGCGTCAGTCGCGACGCTGCTCGAACCGAACAGCGTCGCGGTGATCGGCGCGTCGCGCGATCCCGCCAGCCTGGGACGGCGCGTCCTCGACAGCCTCATCGCGAGCAGATATCGAGGCACTCTCTATCCGGTGAACCAGCACGTCGACAAGCTCGCCGGCCGCCGGTGCTATCGAGCGGTGCGAGACCTGCCGATCGGGATCGATCTCGCCGTCGTCGCCGTCCCCCGCGATGCGGTGCTCGGCGTTGTTGAAGAGTGCATCGCCGTTGGCGTCCGATCGATCGTGGTCATCACCGCGGGCTTTGCAGAGACTGGCGCGGCCGGGCGGGCCTTGCAGGATGAGGTCGTGGCGCGCGTGCGGGCGGCTGGCATTCGACTCGTCGGCCCGAATTGTATGGGGGTGATCAACACCCGCCTCGGCCTCAACGCCTCGTTCTCTCCGGTCTTTCCTCCGCCCGGCCCTGTGGCGTTCTCGTCGCAAAGCGGGGCGCTCGGGCTCACGCTTCTTGAGCTTGCGGCCGATCGCGGCGTGGGTTTGTCGACATTCGTCAGCGTCGGGAACAAGGCGGATGTCTCGAGCAACGATCTCCTCGAGTATTGGGAGAAGGACCCGGCCACGTCGGTCATCCTGCTCTACCTCGAATCCTTCGGCAACCCAAGGAAGTTCGGTGAACTCGCCCGCCGGATCGGCAGGCAAAAGCCCATCGTGGCGGTCAAGGCCGGTCGCACGCGCGCCGGTCTACGCGCCGCCAGCAGCCATACTGCAGCGCTCGCAGCGACCGACACGGTCGTCGATGCGCTCTTTGAAGCGACGGGCGTGATTCGAGCCGAGACGATCGACGAGATGTTCGACGTCGCGTCGCTCCTCGCTGCGCAGCCGCTGCCGTCAGGACGCCAGGTCGCGATCGTGACCAACGCCGGCGGACCCGGCATCCTGGCCGTCGATGCGTGCGGGCGAGCCGGGCTCCAGGTGGTCGAGTTCGATGAGGCGACGCGTACGCGCCTTGCCGCCTCCCTCTCGAACGCCGCGAGCGTGGGGAATCCAGTCGACATGGTCGCGTCGGCGTCGCCCGACGACTATCGCCGAGCGATCGAGACCGTGCTGGGCACGAATGACGTCGACGCGCTCGTGATCATCTACACCCCGATCGATCCGTCGCAATCCGCATCTGTGCTCGAAGGCGTTCGCCAGGGCGTTCGCGGCGCTCGTCAGGCGGGCTGTCACAAGCCGGTGCTCGCGTGCCTGATGACGGACGCCGCGCGTCCGCAGCCTCTTCAAGTCGAAGACGAGCGCGTGCCGGTCTACGTATTTCCCGAGAACGCCGTCCGCGCCCTGTCCAAAGTGGCGAGCTACGCGGACTGGCGCCGGGCGCAGCCGGGGCGCCTCCGGCGATTCGACGACATGCTCGCGGCTGAAGCGCGCAGCCTCTGCGCCAGCGTCGTCGCCGCGCGGGGCGAAACCTGGCTTACCGCCGAGGAGCTCGAGCGGCTGCTGACCGCGTACCACTTGCCTATCGTCTTGGGCGTGCTGACCCAGGGAGCCGACGAGGCCGAAGCTGTCGCCAGCGCGATCGGATATCCGGTCGCGGCGAAGTTGACCGGTCGCGACCTGCTGCACAAGAGCGACATCGGCGGAGTGATCACGTCGCTGCGGACTCCCGCGGATGTGCGCGAAGCCGTCGGAATGCTGCAGAGCACTGCACAAGCCCACGGCTTGCACCCGGATGGCGTCCTGATTCAGCCGATGATCGCGGACGGCGTCGAAACGATGATCGGACTCGCGCACGACCGGTTATTCGGCGCGGTCGTCGGTTTTGGACTGGGCGGTACGGACGTCGAACTCGAACGGGACGTGCATTTCAGAGTCGTGCCGCTGACCGATCGCGACGCCGACGAGCTGATTCACGAGAGCCGGGCGCTGCCGCGGCTCTCTGGCTATCGAGGTCGTCCGCCAGCCGACCTCGCGTCATTGAGCGATCTCCTTCTTCGAATCTCACAGCTCGCCGAAGACGTACCCGAGGTGCAGGAACTTGATCTCAATCCCGTGATGGCGCTTCCGGCGTCACGCGGCTGCGCGATCGTGGACGCCCGCGTGAAGGTTGGGCCGGTTGCGCGACCGCCGTCTGGGACACGACCATGATTCATCTCAGAAACGTCGTTGTCGCCACGGACTTCCGAGCGTTGTCCAGCCAGACGCTCGCGTGCGGCCTCGAGTTCGCTCAGGCCTTCGGCGCGACGCTCCACCTCGTCCATGCCGTCGATGACCTGGCGGCGTCGAACCGGTCAACCATCGGAAGCGTCGAACTCGGCCGGCAACAAACGGCGCTGCAGGACCGGGCTCGGGCGGCGCTCGACGCCATGCTCGATGACAATCTGCGCGCCGCCGGCGCGCGGCCCTTTGTGCTCACGTCCGACCGGCCGGCCTCGGCAATTCTCGGCTACGCGCGTGACGAACATGCCGATTTGATTGTCGTCGGCACGCATGGATACGAGGGGTTTATCGACCTGTTCCTGGGCAGCGTAGCCCAACAGGTGGTCAGAGGAGCGACGTGCCCAGTGCTGACCGTGGGCCATGCACAGGCGGCCCGCGCGCCAGCGACGGCATGAGGGCGGGGTCATGACGACATATCTCTATCGAATCATGGGAGCCGTCACGCTCGATGCGGGGATGTACGAGGACATCGAAGCGAGTCGGTCAGTCACCTGGCAAGCGGTGGCGACCGTCGTGCTGTCAAGCATCGCGACGGGTCTGGGCGCGACGGCGTGGTTCAACATGACCTGGCGGTCCGTATTGTTCGTCAGTGCCGTGGCCCTCGTAACGTGGGTGGCGTGGGCGGTCCTGATGTTTCAGATCGGCACTCGCGTGCTGCCGGCACCCGAGACGCGCACAGACCTCGGCGAACTCTTGAGGACGACCGGATTCGCCGCGGCGCCCGGCGTCCTCCAGGCATTGGCGTTGCTCCCGTCGATCGCCACGCCGACGGTCATCGCGACGACGATCTGGATGTTCGCCGCGATGGTCGTGGCGGTCAAACACGCGCTCGACTACGCCAGCATCGCGCGGGCGATTGCGGTATGCGCGCTCGCGGCCGGGCTCTGCCTCGCGATCGCGGCGGTACTGGGCGTGCTGTTGTCCAGGCCGACGGGCTAGACGCTTCGGGCAACGCGTTGACCAGATGGCGACACACAAGTCCGTCGTCAGCGTGATCCGCTGGAGTGCAAGAATCTGGGGGACCGGAGCCGCGCTCTTCTGGGCGCGCTCTTCGTCGAGCATCTCGCATGGTTCCGCCTGGGGTCCGCGACACCTCCCTTTCACGTGTGGCTTCAACAGGGCCTGCACGCAACGATGATCGCCAGCCTCCTCGCCGCTTGGCGATATGAGCGAGTGGCCGGCGCCGTCGCGCTTCTCGCGTCGGTGGTGTTCTTTGCTTCCGTTGCCGGTCCACGATTCTTGCCGTTCGCCGCCAGGACCGTGCCACCAGCCCTGGCGTTCATCTATGGCGGCATGCGGTCGGCTGGGAGGTGATTAGTCCGAGACTCTCACGGGCGGCTTGGACGTCGCCCGTGGCGCGGCAAGACGAGACGGACGACGGTGCCGCCCGACTGGGAGTCCCCGAGCGTCAGCCGCCCGCCGTGTGCCTCGACGATCCGGCGTGCCGTGGGCAGGCCAAGACCGGTCCCGCGATGCTTGGTGGTAAAGAACGGCTCAAACACCCGGCCGCGGATCTCCGGCGCAATTCCAGGTCCCGTGTCGGCTATCAAAACCTCGCAACAGTGATCGTCGGTTGATCCGACGGTCATTTCGATCCGGCCGGCGTGGTTCATAGCCTGGGCCGCGTTCAGCACCAGGTTGGTCAAGACGAGTCGCAGTTGGTCGGCGTCGCCCTCGACGACTGTGTCGGCTTCACCTCGGATGTCGACCTCAACGCCCTGCATCGTTGGATCCAGTCGTGTCGACGCTCGCAGGTCCGTCAGGAGGGCACCGATGCCGATGGGAGCCCGCTTCACTTCCCGGACGCGGGCAAAGGTCAGGAGGTCGCCGACGACCGCGTTCAACGAGTCCACACGCGCGACGATTTCGCCGATGAGCTCTCGACCTTCGGCGGCCTCGGGAAACAGTGACACCAGCAGTTGCAGGCCGCTGCGAATGCCGGCCAACGGATTCCGCACTTCGTGCGCGACCACGGCCGCCATCTCGCCAAGCGTCGTCAGGGCCGCCTGATCGCGCAGCCGCGCCTCCTGCGCCTTCCGCTCGGTGATGTCGTAGCGAATGGCCATGTACTGCCACGGCTTGCCGCCCTCGTCGAGGAAGGGCACGATGGTCGTCGCCACCCAATACAACGACCCGTCCTTGGCGCGGTTGCGCAGCTCCCCGCGCCAGATGTCGCCGTGTGCGATCGTTCGCCACAACTCCCGGATGAACTCCTTCTCGTGGTAACCCGAATTGAGAATCCGGTGATCCTGTCCGATCAGCTCTTCGCGCGGGTATTTCGAGATCTCGCAGAACTTGTCATTGACGTATTTGATTCGGCCCGGCACGTCGGTGATCGCGACGATGGCCGACTGGTCGAGGGCATAGCGAATCTGCTCGAGCTCGTCGGTGGACGACAGGATCGGCGTGAAGGAACGCGAAGGCATAGGCAGCGTGGCCCGGTTCTTGAGTACTCTAGGGGCGACGGCCGTTGGAAGCAACGTGGTGGCCGATATTTGACCGCCCGCTGGGGAGTTTTCCGCAGCGCTCGCGGCCTTTTCCGCGATTCTGGTCACCCATGTCCCACGAAACGATTCTGGTCGTTGACGACGAGCAGCTCATCCGACGGTCCATCGCCAAGCGTCTGAGTGCGGCTGGCTACGCCGTGCTCGAGGCCGAGAACGGCCAGACAGCCCTCAAGCAAGCCGCCGCGGGCATCGACCTGGCGATTCTGGACTACCGGCTGCCTGACCTGGACGGCCTCACCGTCCTCAAGGAGCTCCGGCAACTCGAGCCGGACGTGCTCGTGATCCTGCTCACGGCGTACGCCAGCGTCGAAACGGCCGTCGACGCGATGAAGCTCGGCGCGTATCACTTCATGAACAAACCGTTCGACCTCGAGGCCCTCGCAGCCATGGTCGACCAGGCGCTCGAGACGACGCGGCTGCGGCGTGAGGTTCGCCAGCTGCGCGCGACGCAAGCCGAGCCGTACAGCCTGGAGCGAATGGTCGGCGACTCACCGGCCATCCGCGAGTTCAAGACTGTGCTCAAACGCGTTGCGACCAGCCCGGCGTCCACGGTGTTGCTGACTGGCGAAAGCGGCACCGGCAAGGACTTGACCGCAAAAATCCTGCACTACTCGAGCGCCCGGGCCAGCCGCCCGTTCGTGAACATCACCTGTTCGGCGCTGCCCGAGACGCTGCTCGAAAGCGAGCTCTTCGGTCATGAGCGGGGTGCGTTCACCGACGCGAGACAACAGAAGAAGGGATTGTTCGAACAGGCGGACGGCGGAACCGTCTTTCTGGATGAGATCGGGGAGATGACGGCGCCGCTGCAGGCGAAGCTGCTCCGCTTTCTCGAGGAGAAGACTTTCCGGCGCGTGGGCGGATCAGCCGACGTGCGCGTCGACGTGCGGGTTGTCGCCGCCACGAATCGGAACCTCGAGGAAGAAGTGCGTCAGGGCCGGTTTCGGGATGATCTCTTTTACCGCCTGAACGTGCTTCCGCTGAAACTGCCGCCGCTGCGCGCGCACAGCGGGGATGTGCCCTCGCTCGTGAACTTCTACATCGACATCTTCAACCGCGAGTTCAAGAAAGCCGTGCGCGGGGCATCGCCTGCGACGATGAGGTTGCTGTCAGGTTACGGCTGGCCGGGCAACGTGCGCGAGCTGCGCAACGCGGTCGAGCGAGCCATGCTGCTCGCCGCGGGCGACACGCTCGAACCAGCGGATTTTCCGATCGCGGCCGATCACCCGCGCGCCAGTCACGCCATCGGGCTGCCTCCGCAAGGCCTCAATCTGGAGGAGACTGAGAAGAGCCTCGGTACTCCAGGCGCTCGAACGAACCGGCTGGAACCAGACCCGCGCCGCCAAGCTGCTCGGACTCAATCGCGATCAGATCCACTACCGCATGGAGAAGTTCAAGCTGACGCCGACATCTGAGCCGGAGTGAGCGTCACTCAACGGTGCGTTTGAGCTGGAAATGCGGCCACGACGCCCCGGCGGCTGGGCACGCGGGCCGTCTCTCGAGTCCGCAGGAGCGTGACCGCCAACACGACGACCCACAACAGGAAGACGCCAATGTTGATGCGTTCCCAGACTCCTATCCACGGCGTCGGCAGGTTTGTCCCGATTCTGGGGGCATCCAGGAAAGTCAATGCGCCACACGCCCCGAGGATCACCAGGCTCGCAATGGAGTAGACGCGGAAGTGTTTTCCGAATGCCGTTGCCCCGATCCCGATCGCGAGGAGCATGAGCACAACTGTCGCGCCTCCCAAGGCAATGTGGATCGTATCGCTCAACGTGCCTCCGCCAGCGGCCAGCGCCTCACGAAGGTGCATGGGCGCAAGCGGCCACAGGAGGCCGAGCGCGCCATAGGCGACGATCAAGCCGCCCACGATACGCAGAGTGCGGATTCCGCCGGCGGACTTCCACACTCCCCATCCAAAGCCGGTGACCAGCACGGTGTAGAACGCGGCCGGCAGAAGCCATAGCGATCTTGTCGGCGCGCCGATCGCGGACAGCTCGCTTACCGTTTGAGATGCTGAGCTGTAACCTTTCCACTGCATCGCGACGAAGACGTTCATCGCAACGTAGAGCAATGACGAAAGAATCCCGCCGATGAGCAACGCTTTTCGTATCATCTGTCACCTCGCGCAGAAGATGCCGAATCGCCTACGCAAGCACAGTGGCCCGCACCAAGTTCGCGCGGTCCGCGAAATCGCGAACGAACACGGTCAGATCCGCCCAGTCGGTGTATTCGTAGTCGCGCGTCGTGTCTGTATCGCCGTGTGCTTTCGCCACAATGTGGCGCATCATGAACCGCTTCCACCAGGGGTACCGCGAGTACGGCAGAGCGCCGGCGATGACCTTGACGGTAGACGGGCGCCACCCGGTCTCTCCGAACCACGCCTGCAGCTTCGTGTCGATCTCACGATCGACGGCCGGCAGGTGCTGGAGCACGGCCAGGCAGACCGACACGAACGCCGATGGTCGGGCGCCGAGCGCGGCGGCGTTCTCTCTCACCCACCGTGTGACACTGCGCTGGTACCTACCGGCTTGAACTGATGCGGCGACGATGACCGCCGCGTACTTCTCCGGCCGAGGGCGCTCAGCGCCCGCGGCGTCCACCACGTCCACGTCGAGATGCAAGGCGCGCAAAGTGCCCGCCATCGCCGAAGCCACCTTGGCGGTTTGGCCATCGCTCGTGCCGTAGAGGATCAGGATGTGAAGAGTGGGCGCCGGCATCGAAACCTCCGCTGCTCCAATGAGCAACGTTGGTGCCAGCGCAATCCGAGGCGGGTGGTCGGTCCGGCGCACACCCGATTGCGTCAGTCAGAAATTTTTC
This sequence comes from uncultured Acidobacteriota bacterium, assembly GCA_963704575.1. GTDB lineage: Bacteria > Acidobacteriota > Vicinamibacteria > Vicinamibacterales > SCN-69-37 > DATEGZ01. Next base: position 1,789,738 of record OY969918.1, read on the forward strand.
GCGCCTGGTGCGAGATTCTCAGCGAAGGTCGCGAAGGACGATTGATCCCGAGCTTCCTTCGGACTCGCCGCACCGATCGCTCAGCGCCCGGTCGCCGCAGCTGAGGCTTCGAGCGTCTTCTTGATCGCGGCAAGGCCGGTTTCCATCGAGCCGCGCGTCTTGTCCACGACGATCTTGCGCAGCAGGGATCCCATCATCCCGGTCAGGCCGTCCTGCTCGGAGCTCTTCAGCGTCATGAGGTAGAACCCGTGGCGGTCGGGTTTGGTCGTGTCCACCATGCAGACGGAAACGTCCAACGCGGTGTGGAAATAGTGGCTCGCGTAGAGCTGCTTGATCGCGACGACAGAAATGTCGCCCGTGCCCTCGCCGGCGTGGTAGATCACGGCGTGATTGACCCGAATCGTGGGCTTCATCCCGAAGTCGACTTTCTCCCAGTAAAGGAAGCTGTCCGCGCCTGGCAGCGAGGCGTTGGGATACTTGAGGAGGTACTCTCGTAGCCCCGGCAAGAACTCAGGCAAGGTCGCCGATCGACCGACCATCGTCTCAAACTGGGCGGAGACGATGGCCGGGTGTTGCTTGTCGCGATACACGCCGAGCTCGGCGTTGCCTCCGCGCCGGTACTCGCGCAGCAGATCCAGGATCATCCCCCGCGCGAGCTCGTTGGCCTGGATCGAGGGGTCGGACTGCTTCCAGTCCACACGATCGCGAAACGCTTGTATCGAGGCCGTCGGGAGTTGGAGGTCGCAGTCCCCCTCCTTGCAATTCTTCAGCGCCTTGAGATCATCCGGGTCGAGCGACAGTGCCGCAAGATCCGCGGCCGTGGCGGTTTCCAGGAGCTCACCGATTGCGAGGTATCCGGGAGACTTGCCGAGCCGGCCGAGGTCCCGCGCGGCCTTCAAGTACGCGGCCGGCGGGGCGTCGATGTACACCGCGCCGAACACGAAGACTTCCGACGGCCCGCCCCACGACAGCACCTTTGCGGCGGCACGCCCCTGGTCGATCTCAGTGCGTTGGTCGGCCGTCAGTCCAAACTGCGTGAGAAGCGACGACACCGGCGACTGAGCGGGCTGGCCCGTGACGGCAAGCACCGTTAGCAGTGCGAGAATCAACGACGCCGTCGGTTTGAGGATCATGAGCGCCTCCGGCCGCTAACGAAAGAAAGCCATCGGACGGTTCTCGGTGCGACGAACGGCGCCGCAGTTTTCTTGACGGAGTAGTCTATTGTGTCACGCGGCACACACTGCGTCCCACCGCGCTGTCACGGATGGCCCCGCAGGGCGAGCCGCTGCGGAAGATCGTGATCGACGCCGCGCTCGGAAATTTTGTAACCACTTTGGTAACCACGTCGGTCGATCGAGGCGACCGGCCGCGCAAGTCGGAGCCGGCTCAAACACCTGATAAGCTTTACCTTACGTCGTTGGCCGCCTTCCGTGCCGGAGTGGCGAAATTGGCAGACGCGCGAGACTCAAAATCTTGTGGGGTTTACCCCCCGTGTGGGTTCGATTCCCTCCTCCGGCACCAAAACTGTTGGGAATTTGCAGATTCCCAACATGGCGCGTGAGGCGCTGTGCTCGAAATACACCGAATCTTCACCCAACCTTAACACTCGCTTTTTTCTTCTCTCCGTGACGCTCAACCTCAGCCCACGCCTCGAGCTTCGCAGCTGCTTCCCGGTGCATCTGCTCGTCGACGATGGCGTAGCGCCGGTAATCGCTTCCGTCTTGTGCCCGCCCACTGATGTCCTAGGGACGCTGGATTTGCTCGGGGTGTGGCCGGCATTGGTGACCGGCTCCATGACAACTGAAGACATTGAGAAACGCAACGGGCCACCCGATGTGAGTGGCCCGCTGCGAAACGCCAGAACTTTTCCGGCTTCTTACGTGCGCATGCGCAGGCGTCTACCGAGGCCCACGGCCGCGAGCCCGGTGCCGAGCAGCACTAGAGAAGCCGGCTCAGGGACCGGCTGAGCGACGATGCCGTCGAGGGAGTACGTCGCTCCCGAGCCAGAGGAGAATTGTGTGTTCCGGATCGGATTGCCGTTGGCGTCCACCGGGACCAGCCCGGACAGCATCATGGTGTGGTAGAAGTCCGACGTTCCGGAGCCGCTCCCACTGACCGGCGTCAGGCAGGCATCGCCACTGGCACAGTCGAGAAGGCTGGACACTGGTGTGCCCGCGGCCGACCCCAGGATCAGCGAGAGGTAGAACGGCTGTCCCCAGACAAACGGTACTGCGGGAACCGCGATCGGGCCGGATGGCACCGCCCCGTGCGGCCCCGACGTCGCATACTGAAAGACGTATGCCTGGTTGGCTGGGTCGAACGCGTCGGGGCTCTGTCCCCAGGTGACCGCAGCGAACACCGCTCCACCGCCGCCGCCGGTGCTTTGGAGCATTCCTCCCAGCAGGAACGAAATGTCGAGGTTGCCGGTCCCGGTCACGCCTGGTGCGCTGAGCGTCAGCTGGTCGGTCGCGAACGCGGCCGCGTAGGCGACCCTGATGCCCGTGGACGAGAGATTGTAGCTGCCCGATGTTCCAGCCTGGAGTAGGCCGAACGACGCATTCGCCTCGGCCGAGTACGTGAAAGCCGTATCGCTGAATGCGTCAGTCAAGTTGGTCACGGTGACGAATCCTGCGCCATTGCTGGGGCCGGTGATGCTGAAGGTGGCGTCCCGATCGCCGTTAATATTCGGACAGTTCACCTCCGGTGTGCACCCGAGATTGGCCCCCACACCTGTTCCGAGGGTGAACGGGCCGGCGATCGCGGTCTGGACTGACGTCGCGAGCGCCAAGATGCTGACCGTTGCAATCGATAGCGCGCGGGCCGTCGAGGAGAGAGAGGATCTCACGAGCGAAGCGCAGTGTCTCATAACCGCTCCAGGGGAGATGGTGCGTGAAGAGCTGGGAGGGCGGGCGCCACTCCAGCTCGCGTGCGTCAGACCGCGGGAAAATATCAGTGTCGCGAGTGGCAATCAAGACAAACCGAGGAGCGGATCAAGAATTTCGATGCAGCAGTCGCGATTGTCACCCGTCAGGGCGACTCAACGGATCTAGATAGCTAACTTATTGACCAATCTTCACCCAACCTTAACACTCGGTTTCCCGCTCGCTGCACGCTGCTGATCTGCCCACGCATCGAGCTTCGCAGCTGCTTCACGGTGCATCTGCTCATCCACGATCGCGTAGCGGCGGTAGATCGCTTCCGTCTTGCCGTTTGGCCGGTGGAACACGAATGGGAAAATCTTGCCCGCACGCTTGAGCTCATCAGGCGCGTCGAGTTGCGCCGTCAGCAAGTCGCGGAGTTCCGCCGTCAGGTAGAAGCTGCGGCCCTCCTTGTTCTTCGTCGTCCCGACATCCAACCTGACCACACCCGCCCGCAGGTCCACGTGATCCGCCGTCAGTGGCAACACTTCAGATTTGAACCGCCACCCTGTGATGAACGCGAACGTCAGCGGTGGTCGGAGATCCGCCGGCAGGTGCTTGAGAATCGCATCCAGCTCAATGTCGCTCGAGGAAGCCCTTGCGTGCGTTGTTCAACGTCAGCATGGGAATGTGCGGCATCGACGCCAGTTCATCGCGTCCCTCGACGCGACTCTGGTCAGCGCCAGCGGAATAGCGGGCCGAGCGCCAGGTTCAGTCCGAGGGCGCGGCGTAGGTCGCGCGCAAACGATCTGCTGAAAGCTCTGGGCGCAGGGATCCATTGCGTGCGAGTTGGGAAGTCTCGCATCCATCCCACCGGGAACGTTGCGGATCAGTCGTCGTCACGGTCCCTGCGTCACACGCGTCCGCGCAGAGTTCAGCGCGGCGTGTGCTTTCTTGCCGGACGACGAAGTCCCTTCCCCTGGTGTCGGGCGGAATGCCAGCGTCAGCCCGGGTCGCGCTTGTCTCCGCAGGCCGGCCTGGGCATCCGCCCAGTTGTCGGATTATTTGCAGGTAACGTTTATGTCACGTTCTGCATGTTATTTCCTGTGCCACTTATGTTTACGTTCACGTTGCCGCAGGTTTTGTTGCCCCCGTCAGCTTTTTCAGTCGCCCTGACTAACTCCATTGCATAGTCAATCCGTCATCATCGAGAAGTGACGAGGAATATCGGGTGTCGCGTGGTCAGACTCGGACCAGTGCGAATGCTCACACTGTGGCCACGTCGGTGTCCTCGAAGAAATTTGTGACAGCCCCTAGTGAAAAGCGAAAAACTCCGGGGGGGGCGGGGACAGCGCCCCGCCCCTCCGCCTTAATTTCGCTCCACGCCGCGACTGGTCAACCGGTTGAACAACTTGTACTAGTCTCAAACGAGGTCATTTGGCCATTAGGTCCAAATGTCATGTGCGTGTGTGTGGTACAGCCTGCTTTCAGTCCTTTGTCGACGCCTCCTTTAAATGCTTCGATCAGGCTGGCTATTCCCCCAAGATCCAACGCCATATTAACTACGTTCGGACCACTCACAGTGATATTACCGAATGACTTTAGGGATGGATCAGCCGCCGAGAAGTGAATGCTATGTGGCGAAGTAGAAGTTACCAACATTACTTCGCCAGAGGGAAATTTGAAATTTTCGATTACTTTCAGGCCGTGAACAGAGGGCACGTCTTTGAAGGATAGCTTTTCTGCTGCCATTTTGGATTCCTTTTTTGAGCTACACAGTTCTACTTCTTCACCCTTGGCCGGCTGCTCTGTGCCCGGGCGCCGCAGCGGCGGTGGTCAGGGAATGTCACAGTGCACGGCTTGGTTCTTTTCAGGTTGGCATTTGGCGCCAAGGAGATGATTCTGGAGCCAAGGACCAAGCTGAGTCCTGACGAACTTCTGAGGTTCTTCTGAGTTTCTTGGGATTTCCGCAGCGCTGGCCAGGAGACGCCGGGTGTACTGCTGGAGCGGAGGCTGGCCGCCGTTCAGGTTCCGCAGCTAGCCCTAAAAACTATTGAATCGTGATGCCCGAGACCGGATGAATCTCGTTCCACTTCGCGTGGTTCGTCTCCGTCACGAGCAGCACGGGTCGCGCTTGCCTCCGCAGGCCGACCCGGGCATCCGCATTTCTCTACAGCATTGGTGCGAGCGCGACGAACTAATACGGCACTGAAAGACGGCTGAATCGGACGCCACGGAGACAGAGCCTCCTTCAGGGGACGGTTTAACAAGGGCGCGCGTCTTCTTTAGATCGCATTGATACGGCTCTTAGGACACGTCTGTGCTAGCATTCGCGCGATCGTGCTGTCGGCCCAAAGAGCTGCGGCCAACCTAGCGTCCCGCCGGCGCCCGTGGTCGGCGACTTTGCTGAACGGCGCGCCAGACGATCCCCGCGCCGCAACATGAGCCAAAAAACGATATGCGCAATCTCACAGTCAGCGCGCTCACGTTGGCCCTCATTCTGTTCGGAGCCCGTGCCGCGGGCGCCACGTCCCTGTCGGCTCTGTTTACTGGCGGCAGCATTGTCGCCGGAGATCTCACATTCGATCAGTTCACGCTAGGCTCTTTTGCGAGTAGCCCGTCCAGGACACCGAATTACGCCGGCATCGACGTGACCGCTCTCAGTAGTGGCTTGAGCTACGCGATTGTTTCTGACGTGCTCTACACTTCTGGCGATGAGTCCGAGGAGTTGATCTACACCTTCCGCGTTACGGCGGGGCCTGGGTTCCAGATAAGCGGCGACTCACTCAGCCTGGATGACGGCGCTATTGGCTTCGGCAATGTGTTACGGGATACCGGAATATTGATTAGCGAACAACCCGGGAGCCTGGCGGTGCAGCTATCCATAGTGCAGAACACGTTCACCGGTGTGTTTTTGGCGACTTCGCCATTGAACGCCGGGGCGCAGTCCTATTTGGTCACCACCGATATCCAACTTCATTCCATACTGAATGACACGGCCGCTGTGAACGCTTTCAGTCAGAGCTTCTCGGCCCAAGCTGTCCCCGAGCCCGTCACGCTGCTGCTGCTCGGCACCGGCCTCGCGGCCGTCGCAGCGCGTCGGCGATTCAATTCGCGCAGTTAGTACATCGTTCACCAGTGAATGGTGATGCTCGAAACGGGAACCTCGTTCCACTTCGCGTGGTTCGTCTCCGTCACGAGCGTGTCTTGGACCCTACCCTTAGTGCTATCACGCATGTCCTTGAGTGCGTGTTTGCCTTCACGCCGGCAGCCCCTTGGCCAACCCATTGCTGCCGACTTCCCAAGTCGATTGTGATATCGTCCCGCCTGCCAGCTCGTCCAATCTATTGCGTCATCAAGGCGGTGCTAGTCCCGTTCAGGAACTAGGCGCGCGAGCATCACAGATCACTCTGCTCACGTAGAGCAAATGAGGCCATCATGCGCAGTCTTCTCTCGGCTTCGATCATCGCAATGCTAGCGAGCGCAGCACCGGTTTACGCGCAGGCTCAGCAAGGTTCGCAGGCTCCCCCTGAGCACGCCTGGATTGACGTTAACCTGATTCGCGCCCTGTCGTTCCAAGATGCGCAGACCTTTACCCTCTTGACGCCTATTCACCTCGAGACGGCTGCCGCGCAGACGTCGTACCCAGCACTTCCGGGCGCAACGGGCTTTGGGGTGTCCGGCGGCGCGCGATTCGGAAAGAGCATCGGGGTCGGCATTAACTTCGACGCGGTGAACTACCAGAGTACAGTTGGGCTCGCCGTCAACATCCCGAGCCCATACTTCTTCAACAACTTCGCGTCCGCTTCTACTGTCACAAGTTCAACGCTGGAACGCCGGGATCGCTCTGTTGACATCAGCATCGAGTACTTTGTGCCGACCGCGAACGACCACGTGACAGTTCGCGTTTTTTGGCGGTCCGACGTACTTCAACATCCACAACAACATGGTGTCGGGCATTCACTACAACCAGGTCGCCAATCCAGTATTCCCGATTAACAGCGTGGCGATCACGACGTTCGATTCTCAAGAAGTATCGGGGTCTGCATGGGGCTTTAATGCCGGCGTCGATGTCGGGTGGTTCTTTGACCGCTATGTTGGTGTGGGTGGGCTCCTGCGATTCAACAAGGGAACAGTCTCCCTTACCGACCCGTTCTCCGGAACAGGCGTTGATCTCAAGGCAGGACATGTTGTGTTTGGAGGCGGCGTCCGCTTTCGGTTCTGACCGGACAGATCATACGGTGGCCTTTCTAAGGGCAGGATACGGATCTCAGTCGGGTAAGTGCTGAGAAGATCAGCAGGAGAACAGCTAATGATGAGGTGGTTCACTGTGGTCTGCAGTGTGTGCCTGCTGCTGAGCTTCGCTCCGCGCCAAACCGTCGCGGCCCAGAACCAACAAGACGCAATTCATACGAACGCGGACGTCATTAAGCTGCTCGATGCCGGTCTTGGCGAAGCTGTCATCGTCCAGACGATCGGCAGTGCGAAGCGCGTAAGATTCGACACTTCAGCGGATGCGCTTGTCGAGCTCAAGAAACACGGCGCGACGGATGCGGTCATCGGCGCGATGCTTGGGACGAAGCCGTCGAGGGCCGGAGTGTCATTGTGCGCGGAGCCCCCTCCGGGCAGCCGCGCCGTCGTGCGCAGGGTCAAGGATGGTGCCGTCGACGAGGCCCAGCTCTATGCGACGACGCCTCCGGCGGGACCCGTGGCCATGAGTCTCTTCTCTGCCACGGACGCTGACATCGTCAAAGGCGAGAAGAAGGAAGAAACAAAGACGATGCAAGCCGATGGGCCGCGAATCCTGGCCGAGCGGTTCGCGAGCGCGTTGAGAGAAACTGGGCCATTTCCGAACGTGACGATCCTCGAGAAGGAGGGATCGGCGGCGCCCGACGGTTCTCTTGTGAGCGGCAAGTTCACGGAGATCGATCCCGGCAGCCGCGCGAAGCGCTACTTCGTCGGATTCGGTTCCGGCAAGTCGGCGATCTCCGTCGAGGGTCTCGTGTGCTCAGGCGACGGCACGCTTATGGCCCGCTTCGCGCAGAGGCGCCTTGGGGTGATGGGCGCATTCGGCGGGGATTCGCTCGGCAAGATGGCGGCCGACATGAAAAACATCGGCGAGGATCTGGCCAAGTTCATGAACGCTTGGGCCACCGGCAAGCTCAAGTAAGCTACACGCCTTCGCCAAGTGTCGGCACATCGCCGAAGCGAACGCTCTGCCGCCGCGCGACCCGGATGCATCCGAGGTCGTAGGGCGTTTCTCCGAGAGCAGCAAAACGCGACTGCATTTCAGGCGCCGGTCCGTTCCGAAGGGCTTTACTGACAAACGATATCCGTCCACGTGATGAACGATTTGAAAACCGTATGAGCACTTCGCACATCGTTGAATGGCGCAATGCTCTGAACGGTTACCGTGGTACCTGGACGAAACACGACCGCCGCTAGTGAGCCTCCCGGCAGGCCCATTGGGATGTCGACACCGAGTTGAGCCCCATTGCCATCACTGCCAAAAGCTCGCGTAATGATCTGTGTGTTCGTTCCACAGCCGGCCCCGAGGTTAGTCACCGGGAACGTCAGAGCGGTACAGAGTCCAGTCACACACACAAAGTTTGTTGTGTTCGAAGCATTTTGGATGTTTGCACGCAAGATAGCGCCCGTCCCGGAAATCGCTAGACTGTTGTTGCCGCTGGTCTGGTCTCCGTTGACGGCAATTGCCCCGCTGTAGGTTTGCGCCGCAGTCGGCGTGAAGCCGAACGTCACTGGCTGTGAGGCACCCGCCGCAATCGTTCCGTTCGTCCAACTCGCCGTAAAGATTCCAGCATTCGGACCTGTAATGCCGGTCACGGTCAACGTCGAGTTTCCGCTGTTCGAAATGCTGATCGTTAGGTTCGCTGTCGACCCGACGTTCACATTGCCAAATGCGAGGCTGCCGGCGATGCCAATGATGCGCGTCGATGTCGGAGTCGGGGTCGTCGGCGTGGATGAACTTGAACTGCCGCAGCCCGACGCCGAAACCAACGCGACAAGTGCGACCAGAAAGCCAGCATGTCTCATAGGCGGAGACTATATGCCAATTGTCAGGAGTCCCACTCCGGATAACCCCTTCCAGGTCAATTCCTGGTCGTCCAGAACCTCCCACACGGAGTCCGGACCGTCCCGGAAGGGGGTAAACAGGGCGCACGAATCCGGGGGGCTTTCTACAGCCAAGTCTCCACCCAACCTTCACACTCGGGGTCGGCTTCAGTCCGATTCGGTCCCACTCGGTCGACGAACGTCGCGCATTTCCTTAAGAAAACGTGCGAATAACCGAGCGATCCACGTCATCTGGGGTAGCTCAAAATCTTGTGGGGTTTACCCCCCGTGTGGGTTCGATTCCCTCCTCCGGCATTCTTTCCTTAGGAAATTCACTGACTCCCATCGTGGCGCTCGGGGCCTCGGGCTCGAAATTCGCCCGATCTTCACCCAACCTTAACACTCGCTTTTTTCTTCTCTCCGTCCGCCCGCGCGTCGAGCTTCGCGGCCGCGTCGCGGTGGCGTCGTCGACGCGCGCCTTCGTCTCCTTCATTTCCGTTTCAGAGCGCTGTGCGAGAATCCGGGTGCAAACATGCGCACGTGGGTGAAGGTCACTATCACCGGCGTCGTCGTCGCCGTCCTGGGCATCGCTGCGCTTGCCGGGACGAGCGGGTACTACTTTCTTCGGCATCTTCAGACTGCGCACGCCAGCGAGGCCGATACTCTGCGGCAGTTCGACGCGCTGCGGGCGAGGTTTGGCCCGCGGCCGCCGCTCGTCGAAATCGTGGACCTGCGGTCGGCGGACATTCGGATCAACCGCACCTCGCACCCGGACGGTCGCCGAGCCACGACGATTCATGTCCTGACCTGGAATGTCGACGGCGACAGACTGGAGTCCGACCTCCCGCTCTGGCTGATGCAGTTCAACTCGGTCAACATCCTCTCGAGGCTGGGCATCGCGCCCGAGAAGTTTCGGCTCACGGTCGACGACGTCGCGCGCTATGGGCCCGGCATCGTGGCCGAGGTCCGACAGCCAGGACGCAGTGACGTGATCATTTGGGTCGAGTGACGCGTGTCACCGCTGTCGGCGATCCTCGAGGCGTTTCGAGGCCTATCGCTCTTCAGCGTTTCGACAGGCTCGATCCGTAGTCTGCGGCGGGCGGGGCCAAGAGCGGCAATCAGACCGGCGAGGCTCATGGCCATGACGATGACCGTCCTCACTCCGCCCGCAGCACCGCCGACGGTTTCAGCCGAGACGACCGAATCGCGGGAACGGTCGTCGCGACGAAGGCCGTCGCGAGGACGAAGAGCGTGGCGCCGACGAAGGACCACAGGGTCGGACGCCTAGACGTCGTAGAGACGGCTCGAGACGATTCGCCCAGACAAGTACGCGACGCTCATGCCGATCACGGCGCCCACGACTGCGAGCGTCCGCCCCTGCTTGAGTACGAGCCAGAACACATTGCCGGGCGCAAGTTCCCGCTTGCCCTTTGACGTGCAGTATTGGACAGACTCCCAAGTGTGCTTGCGCTAATATCCCCGGCGATTCGGCCAACCCTGGCGTTCGTGGTCTTGGATTCCAAGATGGAAATCCCGGATAAGGGTGCCGATCCAGGACGAAAGGAGAACATATGTCGCGCGTCATGAATCTCAGCCTGACGGTCGTCGCTCTCGCCTTCGCCATCGCTTCTGTCGGTCACGCCGATCAGGACAAGAAGTGCAACCTCGGGAACCTACGCGGGTCGTACGTGCTCGCCGCGAATGGCTACAATATCGTCAACGGCGCCGCGCAACCCAAGACGATCATCGAGCTCATCGACTTCGATGGAGACGGCACGTTGTCCGTTCCCGGCGCGACCCGCAGCGTCAACGGCGTCATCACGCAAACCCCGGCTGGCGGGACCGGCACGTATGCGATTGGAGAGAGTTGTACGGGCAACCTAGCGTTCGGCACGGGAGGACCGACGTACGATCTCTTTACGTCGCCACACGCGGAGACGATCTGGATGATCCAGACCAACACTAATACCGTATTCCAGGGGACGGCGACAAGACTGACGCACAAATCAGACTAATCGCGCGCCAGTCGAGCTCGCCGCGCCCTCTCGGGCGCGGCGAGGGAGGGCCGGGCGCCGAAGCCCCTGCTGACCTAAGTGCGATCCGCAGCTGAAAAAAGCTGTCACAACCTGCTACAAGAGCAGCGACGCCGATCTGTTCAGCAAGCATTAGAAGAGACCCGCTGCGTGACGCCTGAAGAGAAGCGCGAATCGGATCCCTTGTTAGATCGGACCATCCGCGACTGACAGCCAAGGCCAGCGGGCCGCACGCCGGTCCTGCCATTTTCCGGTGCCTACTCGGCTTGAGCAAGACCCCAGCCAACAGGAAGTCGAGCCCGCGCGAGAGCCGTGACGCTCGACGGGTTGCTCTTCGCGCAGCTACTGGAACCGCCCCAATTGTCGCTTCAGGGCTGAGTGCCCTCTGGAGCCGCAGGCCGCCGCACACGTCCCACTCTTCTACTTTCGGTTTCGACGCCGGATCATGAAAACCGCAGAGGTCACGCCAAGCACAAAGGCAAGCAACATGTGGCCCAGCTTCCCGGCATCCAGGAAAGAATGCATCTCGACCTATCGCGTGCGTGTCAGGCGGGCCGCCGAAATTGGCCGATCAATTCTCCGCCGATGCGTCCGGGGCACCGCTTCTTTCGAACCGCCTCGGGATCCGGCCAGATCCCAACCGACGTGACGCGCTGCTGGTCAACTGGGCCCTGCCGCGTCAGCGAAAATGTCATCTTGAGATCTTTCGCAAGTGCCGCATGAGCGCCCTCTGCTTCGTCGATCTGAAAAGGGTGCGCGCGACGGAGGTCACCGGCCGTCGCGCCAACACTAAAGCCGTCCTTGGTTCGAAACCTGCCATCGTATACGGCGATGCTCCAGACCGAGAACTCTCCACACGGCCATTCGCGAATGTCAGTCGAGATCGAAGGACTTGTGGTGGTTCCATTCAGATTGATCTTGAGGACCGGCGAGAACATTCCCTCTCTGAACTCGGCGACCAAGTTCACGTTATCCCGGCCAAACGTCTGATACACGTCGTCAACCGGTGTGCCAAGATCGATCAGGCCAGCGCGACCCGTCGTGAGAAGAAACGCATCTGCCGCTTGCGAACGAACTGGCAGAGCCTCGCTCGACAGCGTCAACGCCGCCGCCACAAAACACGCCGAGAGTGTTCTTCGCATCATGGCGTTCGCCTCGTTTGTTCGTCCGCCTAACAGAAGTAGTCAACAAAGAGAAACTTGGCGTCCATAGGGGCCGAATTGTAACCTTAACGAGCCTTCCCCAGTCCCAACCGTGCCTATCTGGTTGGCTCCAGGTCGACCCACGGGGTCCTCGACTGTTCCTTCTACGCATGCCGCCCTCGGACGACGCAAAGAGGGCCAGAGGATGGCTCGGACGGGAATGAAGAGAAGCGCTACAGCCCGGCGACCTGCATCGGGTAACGCCCGCGATGGCGGCTGGAGTCGCTACCCATGTGTGGAGCATCGAAGAAATGGTCGCGTTGACTGACGGCCCGCGCTAGAATCCGGCCGGAAATCATGGCAAACGTGGCTGATCGAACGATCGAGCACGGGACTGCACTAGCGACGAACCGCGAAGGCTGGAACCGCGTCGCGAAGCACTTTCACGGAGGCACGGCGCTACCGGAGTACGGGCCACTGACGCCAACAGAAGATACGCTCAGGCTCCTTGACGAGCCCACCGGCGCGTGTGTGCTGGAGCTCGGGTGCGGAAGTGGGCACTCGCTGCGCTACCTTGCCGACCGCGGCGCACGTGAACTGTGGGGCCTCGATTTGTCCTCGACACAGATCGCGTTCGCTGAAGAGACGCTCCGCCCGTTTGCTTCGCGCGTGCGGCTGATCGAGTCTCCGATGGAAGTGAACCCCGGAATCCCGCAGAATCACTTCGATCTCGTGTTCTCTATTTATGGGTTGGGTTGGACAACCGACCTGCCCGCGACAATGAGACTCGTGAACGCGTACCTACGGCCGGGCGGAAGCTTCATCGTTAGTGGCGAACATCCAGCATACGGTTGCCTCGAGTGGAACGGCGCGCAATACACAGTCGCCCGACCTTACTTCAAGGAAGGCCCGACCACGCACGCGTCGTGGAAAGGCGTGCCGATCGTCATCCAGCATCACACGCTCGCCACGTTCGTTGGCGAACTGGTCCGTGCGGGATTGCAGCTCGAAGCTTTGGTGGAAACACCGCTAAATCCAGCCGCAGTGAAACACGAGCACGCGGACCCTGCACGCTGGTACTCGGTCGCGCGGGCGCAGACCATGCCGACGACCCTTATTATCAAAGCGCGCAAGCCGCTCGGCCAGGGGCTCCTTTGAGAATCGACTGCATAGCAATTCTGGCGCTCACTTCGGCTTCGACTATTTCGTCCACCCCAAGATGTGGCAATTCTTGCTGCCGTTCCACCCGGTAGCGATACAGCCATCGTTCATCGGGACGCCAATAACTTTGATGTCTGGCGCCAGCATGTCTCTGCCGGTAGGTGCCCAAGTGAGCTTGCAGCCGCGAACGCATCGGACCTCGGTTTCGCCGTCTGCTGTGAATACTTGAAGTTCGAAGTCAGAATCGCGAGAGAGTTCGGGGGGCGCAGGCTTGGCGAGTGCAGCAATACGTTCGGCTGTCGTTTGAGCGTGACCGACCCACCAGCCGATGCCGACTGATCCGACCACGAGGAAAATACGCGCAGTGTCACGGACCACAGGGCCTCCAAATTGACTGGTGATTCCGGCGAAGTCCTACACCCTCGCGGCGCCTATGCGGCTCTCTTAGACTCCGATTCGACGAGCAGCGCTACGAGATCAGCCACACTACCTGCTGAAAAGGTAATTGCTGTGATCACAAACTCAAGGGCTAGTCGTGCGGAGGATGGACGATTTCACGGATCGTCTTGAGGTAGTTGCGAAACCAGCCCTTGAAGCCGAGCGCCAACCCGCCAAAATTCAGAATGAGAAGTCCGATAATGATGAACGGCGCCAGATGGATCGAAATCCAGCATCCGCCGCAGGTGAAGGCCTCATATGTCCACGCCGCGCTCGCGATAACTATTACAGCGGTAATCGCAAATCTCGCCTTGCTGCTGCGGGGCAACGGCCTCGGCCGGATCGGATTCCAGTCGGACGGGTAGGGCATGGGATTCGCTTCCAAGTCTACCGCTTGAACCGGCCAGCGGCGATTGCCGGGCGCTCCAGATGGCAGGTTAAGTACTCGGAGCTGCCGAGAGTAAGATTCGCCACATGGCGTGGAATCCACCTGATTCCCACTCGGAGGGTGTGCTCCAGCAAGTCATCACGCGCGCTCGAGAGGAGGCACTCGACCGCGTCAACGAGGAGCGTGGGCGGATCGAGAATCAACAGGCCGCTAGAGCGGTCATAGGCGGGCCGCTCGGTCGGTTACTCTCAACTCGGTCGGGTACCCTCAACACGTCATCAATCCAGAGAGCCACCCATGAAACGCGCCGTCCGGAAAACCGCTCGGAAAACCTCCATCAAGCGCCGGCGCCTTCCGAAGCAGGCGAAGAAGGCTTCAATCGCGGAGATCACGATCGCCGCGGCCGATGGGCCAGCTGCACTGCAAGCGGCGGCAGACCTGGGCATCGCGGTCCCGACGACGGAAGTTCGAGGTGCCGGTGGCGGCGCGCTGCTGTCGCTCGCGATCGGCGTGTTTCACGACCCGCTGGCGCGCGGCCTGTTCCTTGGGTTCCTCGTGTCTCGAGGCAGTCGCATCGAGTACCGTAAGAAAGACGGCCTGGTGATTACGATCACCAATCTCAAAGCGCTGTGGCGCGTACTCGGCGCGATGATCGAAGAATGACCCTGGTCGTCGCGCCGCCGACGCCGATCTCCACCAGTCGACAGCCCGATCCGCGCTACTTCTCGTCGCTCGACGACCTGGTCGAGTACCTCGAGGATCACCTCGACCCCGACCAGGTGCTCGACGTGCCGTTCGACTCCTACACGATCGAAGTCTCGGCCGACGGCCTTCGCCGATCGCGCTGCCACATGACGCCGCCCAATCACGGACACGTGGCCCTGAGCCTGCAACCCGCCCAGGACGTGGCGACGATGGTCCGGATGTTTCAGACGTCTGAAGTCTGGCCCGCGCGCGTGTCGTACCAGATGTTCGAAATCGTGCGGCAGATTCTTGTCGCGCAAGGCTGGCTCGCCGCCGGCCGACGCGTCGACCAATTCGTCGACGACCGTCTGGCTCAACTGATCACCACGCACCTGTTCGCTGGCGAGAGTCAATCGCCCGCGTGGGCGAATCCTCGTCGGAACTGGTCCGGCATACCGGACGCGGCGGCGCTCTTCGAACAGTTGGCCGCCTTCCAGATCTTCCATGAGCTCGGCCACCTGATCGGCTGGCGAACCGCGACACGTCGCGGCGAGCCGTTTTCAGTCGAGACCGAGCAGGACGAGGTGAACTGCGACAGGTTCGCCTGCGACGAACTCTGGCGGGCGTATGGCGACGACCTGGAATTGCTTCGCATCGCTCCGGTGTCCTGTTTTTTCGGCGTGTTGATCTGGACGCTGGCAGATCATCTCGGGCGGCATCCCGGTCTGGACGACGCGGTCGTCAGAGAGCGGGTGTTTTCAATCATCGTCCGACGCGCCAGAGCTGCCACGCTGCAGTTCGATCGATTCGCCCACAGATTCGAGGCGCCTTCACCAACCCGCGAGGCCCGCGCGCTCCGCTATTTCCCCGGTACTCGACGGCCTGCTGGCGCTCCTCGACGCCTTTTTCGCCGGCGAGGCCACGGAGAGATCGCCGCTCGACGACTGCGAAACCGACTCGGGTACCATCGTCGAACATCTTTGGCGAGCCGATTCAGATCACCCACCAGCGAAGGTCGCTGAGACACTCAGACCGTGGGAGCATGCGTGGCAGGAAGAAGACCGCGCGGCCGACGCGGCGCATCAACGTCTCCGCTCGATGAACGAAGAACGCCTGAGGGCTCCGCGATCGAGACCGATGTTGGGACGTTGACGCGCGTGACTCGCCGAAACTCCCCCGCTTCGGTCATAATCGCCTGCGAACCCAATCCATTTCTTCGTCTCGGAGGTTTGTCATGGCGGAAGGCACCAAGAAAGAAGAACGCGTCCCGGGAAAAGGCGGCATCAACCTGTTCGTGCGATCGTGGCGGCCGGCGGCCACCCCGCGCGCCGTCGTCGCCATCGTCCCGGGCTTCAACTCGCACAGCGGCTACTACGCCTGGGTGGCCGATCAATTCACGGCGCAGGGCCTGGCCGCGTACGCGGTCGACCTGCGCGGCCGCGGACAATCCGACGGCGAGCGTTTCTACGTGCAGGACTTCATGGACTACGTGGCCGACATCGTGACGCTCGTCACGCTGGCGAAATCCCGCGAGCCCGGCCTGCCTGTGTTCCTGCTCGGCCACAGCGCGGGCGGCGTGGCCTCGTGCCTGTACACGATCGACCATCAGGCCGAATTGGCCGGACTGATCT
Organism: uncultured Acidobacteriota bacterium; assembly: GCA_963704575.1. Classification (GTDB taxonomy): domain Bacteria; phylum Acidobacteriota; class Vicinamibacteria; order Vicinamibacterales; family SCN-69-37; genus DATEGZ01. Next base: position 1,806,145 of record OY969918.1, read on the forward strand.
GCGAGAGCTTCGCCCACGAAGTGCCAGCGCCCGATTTCGCGCTGGCCGTGCTCAAGGGCCTGAGCCACGTCGCGCCACATGCGCACGTGCTGCCGCTCAAGAACAAAGACTTTTCACGCGACCCGAAGGTCGTCGACGCGATGGACCATGACCCGCTCATCGCAGACGAAGTCCAGCCCACGCAGACGGTCGCGCAGATGGTGATCGCCGACGAGCGGCTGAAGAAGGAATTTCCGCGCATCACCCTGCCCGTGCTCATCCTGCATGGCACGGCGGATCACGCGACGAAGCCCAGCGGGAGCGAGAAATTCTTTGCGAATACCGGTGCGAAGGACAAGACGCTGAAGTTGTACGAGGGACACTTCCACGACCTGCTCAATGACATCGGCAAGGAGCAGGTCATGGGGGACATCCTGGCGTGGATCAACGCCAGGCTGCCGGGTCGTTAGCGAGTCGCGCGGGACCTTACGCGCGGAAGCGGCGGCGCAACGCGAGGCCGAGGCCGGTCGCGAAGAGAATCAGCGTCGAGGGCTCGGGCACGACATCAAGAGCCGCCACGGGCAGCCCCGGGGAAAAGGGCTGATCGCTCAGGGCGTACACCAGCGGATCGATCTGCCCTCCGGGCGGCGTCGAGATCGAGGTCGACCTCCCATTCGTACCCGATGGATCGGGAGTGGGCGTCGGTGTTGGCGCAGGCGTCGGCTGCGTGATCTCTGACGAGACGACCGTCGCCGGCGCAATCAGCTTCAACGTCCCGAACGCGTCCTGCCAGTCGCCGTCGGCTTGCCCGAGCTGAATGTCCTCGAGACCCCACATCCACTCGTTGGCGCCCGTCTGATCGAACGCCCACTGCGCGCCGGTCGACGAGGCGTTAGAGAGGGACGGGGTGTTGGCGAACAGGTCCCAGGTGCCATTGGCTGTAAACGTCACCGACGTGCCCGTCGCAATCGAGCCGGGATTGAAGAGCGTCGTCTGCCTGCCGTCGTTGTAGCCAATCGTCGTCAGATCGCGCCACGCCGTGTAGGCGCCGCCCCACGTGATTTGATACTGGCCGGCCGCGAACTGCGACATGCCGAAGGAGAAATCCGTGCAGTTCGCGATGTCCGCGAGCGTGCCCGGATAGCTACCGTCCCATGACGTGCCGATGAGCGGGCTGGCCGACGCAGCACCCGCCGCGGCAAGCGATACGGCCAGCACAACTGTGAGGACTGAGGAGCGAAACAAAGTCATGGGTCTCAAATTTCTGAACTGATGTCGTTCTGCCGCAGGGTTCCCCGGCTCCGCCGTGCGGCGCTCGAGGTTTCTAACTTTCAGGGAGTTCTGACGCGCGCCTAACCCCCTAGGCGCAACGTCACTGTGGCGCTTTGCGCACGGCACTGTATCAGAAAAGCAACAAACGGCCAAAAGCCTGAGGAATTACGCTGAAATCATTCGAACATGGCGCATTGCGGTCAGATCGGCTCACGCGCCGCCGAACGCCCTACTTCTTGCGAATCGCGCTCGACACGGTGCCGATCGGATCCCCCGCGGACAAGACCGTCGCGCGAATCGTGTACCGGCCGGGCGCGAGTTGGTCAGTGGGCAGAGAGGCGGCAGCCGTGCGGATCGCCCCGGTGCCGTTCGGAATCAGCTCCCGCTCGACGAGCGAGCCCGTTTCGCCATCGGCGACGAGCGCGAATCGAACCGACACGTCCCCGCGCGCGCGGGGATCGTCGGGATAGAGCTCGAGTGAGACCTGCAGTGACTGCGCCTCGTCGGGAAGCGTTTCGAGGGCCAGCGCGTACGGCACCCGGTCGCCTCCCGACCACGACGCCAGCAGGTCGCTCGTCACGAGTCCGGCGAACCTCGGGAGCGACGCAGAGAGCGGCTGTTCGACGCTGCCGATGTTGCCGACGGCATCGCTCGCCGCCACTCGCACGTGGTAATGACCAGGCGCAAGCGACATCGGCACCGAGAACTGATAGCCCGCGTCGGCAGGGCCTGGCATTTGCTTTCGCCCCTGGGCGACCATCCGGCCGTCATCATCGACCACTGCAAACATCGTCGTAATCGGACCGGGGACGGTCCCAGGCACGTGAACGTTGAGACCGAGCTGGACCTGGCTCGTCGCACCTGGATCGCGCCGGAGCGTGGTCGCGATCGCGATCGGCACGGCGATCGACGCACCGCCGGCCGCGAGGCGCGCCCGCAAGGCGTCGTCGCCGGTCGGGACCGCGGCCGCGACCGGAGCTGGCACGAGCGCATGCACGTTCGATCGGACAATGAGACCGGGCCGGTTGACGGAGATCTTGACGTCGAGGAATCCGCGGTCAGGCAGTGCCGCCGGCGCTTCGACGCCCAGTTGGTAGATGCCGGACGTCTCGGACACGATCCGAGCGAAGAATCTGTCGGCCTGTCCAACGACCTTGAACGCCTCACCGCCCGTCACGGCCGCGATCGTCTGCACGCCGCTGTTCAGAAACACTTCTTCCTCGCGCCGGGCCCTTCCCCGCTCGGGATTGGCGTCAGTCATCTCGGCGGCGTCCTGCACTTCCGTCAACGCGTACAGCTGGACGCCGGCTTTCGCCGCCGCCAGGCTGATCGGCTCGAGTTCCTGCAAATTGCCGGTGTCCGTGCCGACCGCGACGCCTGCGGAGAGTGCGATCACCAGACGCGGCGCCGGCGCGCGGCTGAGCCCGTCGATCAGACGGGTGTACGCCTCGATCTGCTCGGCGGCGCGAGTCGCCGTGTGTTTCACGAGGAACTTCGCGGCGCCGATCACCCGGTTCGTGCACACGCCGTCATCGCCGGCCGGAGCCTTCGGGTCCAGAACGGGATCGAAACACTCGCGCCGCACGACACGGGCGAAGGTCGTCTGGATCGTGAGGTCGTACCCGCGATCGGGTGCGAACGAATGTGACACGTTGCGATCGATGTCGATCGCCTCAGGCACGCTGACGTAGAGCTGCGGAAGGCTGTCGTCGTTGCGACCGACGAGCGATCGGCTAGCAAGCGCCGAGGCGACCGACGCGCGATCACGTGTCGGCATGACGAGAGGGCCCAGGCCGCTCGTCGTCGCCACGCCGACGAGATCCTCAGGATCGATTGTCGCCAGCATGTGCCCGGCCGCGACGCGCAGACTCGTCATTTGTCCGGGTCTCGCCGAGAGATCGTCGACGACGATCAGGATGACGCGGCCGCCGCGCGTGGCACCCGCTGGCGCCGAGGAATTGGACAGCATCGGCGCCGTCGTGCGCGAACGCATGGCCGATCCGAACTCGAGATAGTCGAGCGCGCGAACTGGTCGGCGCTCTCCGTCGAGCGTCACACTGAAATCCTCCGCCTTGAGTCCGCTCACGGGACGACCGTCGCGATCGAGCACTGTCGCGTCCACGGCGACGAGGTCAACGCCGGCGCGGAAGACCGGCTGCTGCGGCAGATTCTGCGCGGCGAGTGTCACCGCACAGGCCAGCACGCCATACGCGAGCACGACGGGCTTACCCACCGAAGTAGCCCTTCCGCGCGCGAATCGTGTACTTCTGGCCGTTCGCCATGTCGACCCGCAGGTCGTGCCAGCCGCCGGACGGGACGCCCTCCGCCGAATACCGAAGCACGTAGCTCTGGCGGAAATCATCGAACGCGCGCCGAAACGTCTCGACGACCGTTTCGCCCGACGTCCCGCGCCGCACCGTGCCGCCGGTCAGCCTCGCGGCCTCTTCGAGCCGCGCCGTTCCCTGCTCGTCGGCCATTACGTGAAACCACGTAGCGCGCAGGTAAGCGTACCCGCTCGGCGTCGCGCCGCTGATGTTCGGGTTGGCTCGATTCTCGTAGCTCTGCGCGACGCCGCCGGGCGCCGCCGATGAACTGGTCACGGGAATCGCCGACACTTGATCGACGAAAACTAGATGCAGCACGGCTTCGGCCCGCCGTGCCACGTCGCGTACAGTGGTCGAGTCCACGACACTCCCGAACTCGACGCCATCGGTGACGGCGACGATGAGGTGCCGGCGATCGGGATCGGGGCGATGCATCATCGCCAGGAAGCACGCGTCATAGAGCGATTGCACGCCGCCGATCTGCACGTCTGGTGCGCCCTCGGCGCTTCCCCCGGCACGCCAGCCGGAGACATCCACCACCCGGTTCTGTAACGTCAGCAAGCGGACGCGATCGACTGGCCGCAGCAGCGCGGCGATTCGCTTGACGACCCCACTGAGGCTCTCGACCTGCCGCGCCGCGGTCGCGTTGTTCGTGCCGAGGAACAGCGTGACGTCGATGGGCACGGCCCCAATCGAGACGCCGGTAATCGTCTGGCGCACGTTGTTGTCATAGACGACGAAGTCCGCCGGGCGCAGGCCAAGCACCGGCTGATTGCCGTCGCGCACCGACACGTCGACCGACACGCCCTGAGTCTCGGCGCGGAACGTCGGCTGCTGACGCTGCGCAGAGACCACGGCAAGCGACACGCTCAAACACGCGGTCAAGACGAGGACATCGCGCGTCATCTCAGTGCCTCGCGTAACGACGCAATCCGCTGCGGAATCAGGCGCCGATCGCCGTAGCCAAAGAGCTGCCAGGGATCGTCCTGCGGCGAGCGTGGCGAGAGCGCCTGATCGGCGAGCGCATACGCCTCGTCGGGGTGGCCGGCAAGGAACAGATTGGCGGCGAGTGCGCTCGCGGCTGACTGCGTCCCCGGCAGCAGTTCGAGGGCCGACCGGTACATCGCCATCGCGTCGTCGCGGCGATCGAGCATGTCGGACGCACGGCCGCTGAGGAACCGCGCGAGATACTTGATAAAGACGTCGTCGGTCTCGCGTGCGCGGGAGAAATACTCGAGCGCTTTCTCAGGCTGGTGGAGCACGATCTCGAGGTAGCCCGTGCGCAATTCGCTTTCGGCGCGCAGGGACGGCACGGTGATCAGGGCTTGGAACAGGCCGATCGCTTGAAGGGCGCGCGCGCGACGGATCCCGCTGTCAGAGTTCTTCGACAGACGATCGGTCGGAATCCATTCGGCGTCGCGCGGCGGTTCGGTATCAGCCGCCGTGGCGGCGTACATCGCGTCGGCCAGCTGAAAACGCGGCTCGTCGGGGAAGCGCAACCGGGCGTGGACGATGTGATTCACCCGCTTGTTCGGCGGCGGCATCCGCGCGCCGATCGGCGCGCCTGGTGCCTGCCGCGTCACCAGGCGACCGTCATCGCGCGCCCGACCGAAAATCGCGACCGCCGCCAGCTGCCAGCGATGCTCTCCCTCAGTCGGGGGGCCGGCCTTGCGCAGGAGTTGACAGCCCCACTCGACGAGCGGATCGACGTCCTCCGGCCAGAAGTGCGGCACGGCTGCTTCGAGCGCGAGCGACGCCGCGATGAGCTGGCGCCGCGGTACCTGGTCCTGGCCGCCCGCCTTGATCCAGCCGGGACCGACGCGATCGAGCTCCTTCACGAACGCCGGGACATCGCCGATGGCAATCAGATCGCGTAACACGTCGTCGTAACCGCCGTGCCCGTAGCGATCGAGCAGCGCAACCACGTCGATCGTCTGTTGGGCCCGGACAACCGACAGGCCTGAACCTGAAGCCGAGAGACCACACACCAACACCGCGGCGGCACACAGGCGTCGCCTGATCGCTCGCCGCGTCGCCAGACTGATCTCGCCCGTCGGATGCATGGGATCCGTGTCAGCGCAGACGAAATTGGAGTTCGAGCCTGGCGACGGTCGACATGGCCGCGCGCTGCCCGGTGGCCGGATCGAGTCGCGTGCCTGGTTGAAAGCGCCACGCTTTGGCCGCGTCGATTGCACGCGCGTCGAGGCCGTACGCCCGATCGAGCGACTGGACGAGGCGGACGTCGCCGACGCTGCCGTCCGCGAGCACGACGACGTCGAGAAGGACGACGCCTTGAATTTTGGCTTCCATCGCCTCGGTCGTGTACTTCGCGTCGACGCGTTGCAGCAGGACGGGATCCTGCACGTCGAGATTCGCCGACATGTCGCCGCCGTCCGAGGGCAGCGCCGCGTTCGACGTCGATGTCAACGAGGACTCCGGGGCAACGAGCGCGATCGGCGCCGCTGGCGCGACGATCGCGCCGACGGCCGACATCCCGCGCACAACGGCCAGCGGGACCGTCGCTCGCACCGACGCGTCGACGGGCGCCTCGAGGGGAGAAAACCCAAGTTCAAACGGCTCAGAGAAAGTACCTCGGGTGGTCGCGAGCGCGTCCGATGCCACCGCGAGCATCGGCAGTCGGAGTGCCGGCACGCCAATCGGCTCGAGCCTCACAGCGGCAGATAGCGTGAGCGCTGGGGACAGGGCAACGAGCATCACGACCACCGCGCGAGTGGTTGTCGTCGCCCGGGCCGGCCCTGTGAAGGCGAGGACGCGCTCCACGCGATAGACCGCCGAGCGCTCTCCGCTCTGCGCCATCGCCACATGCCAAGCGACCCTCGCCGGCGCAGCGGATCGTATGGTCAGAAACCCGAGCAGCGTCTCGGCGTACACCGCCGGATCCACTCCCGCGCCAAGTGCGGCGTCGTCGCTCGCGAGTTCGGCCAACTCCACAAGTTCGCGCCGCACCCACCACGCGAAGGGATTGATCCAGAACACCGCGCGATAGGTCAGCGCGAGCCGCTGGGTCAGCGCGTCGTGGCGGCCTATGTGCGCCAGCTCATGCGCGAGCACGGCGTCGAGCTTCTCGCCCGGCCACGTTCGCCAGGCCGCCGGGAGGACAATCGTCGGCCGGAAGGTCGAGGTGGCCAGCGGAACGAACACGCGATCGCTGTCGGCGAATCGGGGAATTCGCGTGAGGCCGGCGCGCACGACGTGCGGCGCGGCGATGCCGTCGATCTCGGCGGAGGCAATCGATGTCGCCGACCGCTCGAGTCGCCACGCCATGGCCCAACCGATCATCAGGCGCGCAACCAGGCCGAACGCGACGACGAGATAAATCGCCAGAGCCAGAAGCGACCACTGCGGTGCGCGAGACGACGCCGTCGGTGCCAGTGAGGTCGCGACCGCGGGATCGCCTGCCTCGATCGTTGACGCGGGTATCCTCGGCGATGCGGCGGTGCGACCGATCGACGGGGCGCTCGAAGATCTGAACGCCGCGATCTCGGGAATCGGGACCTGAAGATCCGGTATGGCCGGGCCGAACAGCGTGATCGCGACCGAGGCGTACAAAACGATCGCCCAGGCGAACAATCGAATCGCGGGTCGCCGCACGTGGAATATCGCCAGGCTGGCCGCCACGACCGCGGCGAGCACGAGCGTGCGGATTACGCTCTCGACGAGCAGCGTCAGCCAGACGGTCGCGACGATGTCCCAGGCGGCCGCGATCACGACTTCTTGGCCTTTCGCTGGGCGATGACGCGCAACAGCCGCTCGAGCTCGGCAGTGCTCACGACGGCGTTGTCGACCATGCCGGTGACGAGCCGTTCTGCGGAGCCTGCGCAAAAGCGATCGATGATGTGTTTGACCGCGCGCGTCGCGACGGCCACCGGCGCCTCGACGGCGCTGTAGATGTACGTGCGGCCCTCGGTCACGTGCGTGACGTAGCCCTTCTCCTCGAGGCGGCGCAGCACCGTGCGCATCGTCGACTCTTTCATCGGCCGGGACGTACGCAGTGCCTCTCGGCACGCCTCAGCGGAGACGGGACCGCGCGCCCAGACGTGGTCCATGACAGCCTGCTCGACACGTCCCAGATTTCGCGGCCGGCGCAAATGATGATGTAGCATTCGTAGCGCTACAGTTTGTAGCATTAGACGCGCGGCGCGTCAACCCGGACACGGTAGGATGGGAACCGTGACGCACCTCCTACTTCGCTCGACGGCCTGGCTTGTCTGCGGTGCGATCGTCGCCGCCGTCCAGGCGCCGCCCGAGAAGTTCGTCCCTGACCCGGTGCAGCCGTCCGACCTCAAGATCACGCTCGAGCTCGTCGGTACGATGCCGTCGAAGGTCAACCCGACGTCCCCGGCCGTCGCGGGGTCGTCGCTGCTGCTCGTCGATCAGGGCGGCGCGATCTACAAGTGGGACGGCACGCAAGCCACCCTGCTGTTGTCGAAAGCAACGCTGCCGGCGGGCGTGAAGCTCGTCGGTGCCGAATCGATCATCAACGTCGCCGCCAACGCGACCGGAACCGTCGTGTACGTGATGTTCATCTCGTCGGCGGCGCCCAAGGACGTGCCCAAGCGCATGTCGCCGCGCGAACCGGACGCGTGGTACTTGCTGTACGCGTTCGATTTCGACGGCACACGTCTGGCGAATCCCCGCGCGATCACCGCCATGCAGGAGCGTACGGACGGTCACTCCGGCGGCGGCATGACCGTGCTGCCCGACGGCGCAGTGCTCTTCGCCGCGGGCGACAACGGCGATTCGTACAAGGACGGCCGCGAGAACGGGCAGAACCCGGCGATCCATCTTGCCAAGCTGGTGCGGATCGATCCGGCAACGGGCCAGACGCGTGTGGTCGCGCTGGGAGTGCGCGCCTGTCAACGGCTGACGATCGACGCGTTCGACGGCGACGCGCGATTGACCTTCATCGATCCGGGCGGCTGGGTCTCCGAAGAAATCGACAGCATCCGTATTGCCGATTTGCTCGCGGACCCGCCGCCCAACTTTGGTTGGGGACGGACGCCCACCGACAAGAAGGCGCGCGAGGGCACGTTCTACATCGATAACCTGGGTAATTCGATCGCGAAGATTCCGGACAGCGAATCAGGATTCGTCGCGCCCATCGCCGAAGTCGGCCGCGAAAAGGCGCCGGTATTCGCGTTGTCCGGACCGGTCCACAGCGCGGCGTCGTTCGCGCGAATCACTTTTCTTTTTGCCGATCTCGTCAACGGCGCGGTTTACGCGCTCACCGGCGCACCGTCGAGCAGTCACCAACCGGTGTACACGGTCGGCGTGCTCGACGCTCAGCAGCAACCGACGACGCTGAAGGCGCTCGCGAACGGCCCGCGCGCCGATCCCCGCTTCTTCACGTTCCCTGACGGCACGGCCGGCGTACTGCTCGAGCCAACGGGAAATTTCTATCGCGTCAAGGAAGTGCGTTAAGCGCCACCCGACTACTCGGCGCGCAGCGCCTGAAGCGGATCGATCCGCGCCGCCCGTCGCGCCGGCAGATAGCCCGCGAGGACCGCGACCGCCGCAAGCACGAACGGCATGCCGAAAAATGTAAGGGGATCGGTCGCCGTCACGCCGAACAGCAGTCCCGTCAGCGAGCGTGCCATCACCCACGAGACCGCCAGCCCCAGCACGACGCCGATCGCCGAGAGCCGCAGCGTCTGCAGAATGATGCCCCGCTGGACGAGCGACGATGACACGCCGAGCGCCATGCGGATCCCGATTTCCTGCGTGCGCTGATTCACCGTGTACGAGATCAGCGCGTAGATGCCGAGCGACGCCAGAACCAGCGCGAAGATCGCGAAGCCGCCGAGCAGCAGCACCACGACTCGCCGCGGCGAGACGGATCGATCCACCAGTTGCTGGATCGTCCGGAAGTCACTGCCGACGATGTTCGGCGCGATCGGCTGCAGCGCCGATCGCACCGCCGACGTCAGTTCGGCCGTCGGCAGGGTCGAACGCACGACGAGATCCGCCGACTCAAGATCGTCGCACTGCCGCACCGGTATGTACATCTCGTTGCCGGACGTCTGCTCGACCGCGAGGTGGCGCACGTCGCCGACGACGCCGACAACGCGACGCTCCGCACCGCAGTCGTTGAGGACGAACTTGCCAATCGCGTCCTCCCCTGGCCACAACGTCTTCGCCATGGTCGCGTTGACAACAATCACGGGCTCGCTCGTGGCGGTGTCCTGCGGCGAGATGTCTCGTCCGGCAATCAACGGAATTCCCATCGCTGCCGGATAGCCCTCGCTCACGATCCTCACAAACGCCGCGAGTCCCTGATTGGGCGGATAGACGACGCCTTTGGCGGCCGTGCCCCAGGTCCGATTCCGTCCGAGCGGCAGCGCGTCGGTAATGCCGGCGGCCTCGACGCGAGGAATGGCCATCACGCGGCGCAGGACCTCGTCGAAGTACGCGTTGCGCTGCTCCTTAGTTGAATAGGACGAGTCGGGATCGACCCGCAGCGTCACGGCCTGCGAAGGCCGGAAACCCAGATCGACATCGAGCACGCGGACGAAGCTCCGAATCAACAGACTTGCGCCGACGAGCAGCACGCACGCGAACGCGACCTCGGACACCGCAAGCGCCCGGCGCACCACACTGCGCTTGCGCCCTTCGGTCGTACCCCGGGTGGCATCTTTGAGGACGTCATGAAGCGCCGCGCGCGGCGCCTGGATCGCGGGCGCCAGCCCGAAGATCACGCCGGTCACGATCGCAATAGCCACCGTGAATCCCAGCGTCGTCAGGTCGAGCTGAACGCGGGCGAGCATCGGAATGCTGACGGCGTCGAGGTGCGCGAGCGCGCGCGTGCCGCCGATCGCCAACGCCACCCCCAGGACCGCGCCCGTGCCCGAAAGCACGAGGCCTTCGGCCAGCGACTGCACGACGAGCCGGCCTCGTCCGGCACCGAGCGCCGTGCGAATGGCGATCTCCTTCTGCCGTTCGGCACTCCGCGCGAGCAACAAGTTCGACAGGTTGGCGCAAACGATCAACATGACCGCGCCCACGGCGCCGGCGAGCACCCAAAGTGCCAGGCGGAATCGGCCATTGACCTGCGTCGCGAGGCTCGCCACGAACCCGCCGAAGTTGTTCCGCTCGGGATGCTCCCGGGTCAACTGCACGCCGAGACCGGTCATTTCCGCCTGGGCCTGTGCGACCGTGGCGCCGGGCTTCAGACGCCCGATCATCGCCATGGTGTTGCCCCAGCGATTGGTTTCCGGCGTCAGCGGGAACGGAAGGAACAAGTCGATATGGCTGCCCGGTGAGAAGATCGACGCGAAGTCGAAGGACGCCGGTACGATGCCGACCACAGTGCACGCCTCGTTGTTGAGCGTGATGGCCGTGCCGACAATCCCAGGGTCGGACGCGAACCGGCGCGCCCAGAATGCCTCGCTCAGCATCACGGCCTTCGGGCCATGCCACTGCCCTTCCGCCGCGTTGAACGTGCGGCCGAGGAGTGGCTGCACACCGAGGACCGAGAAGAAATTGTCCGAGACGGGGACGTCGCTCAGCCGTTCGGGCTCGCCGCGGCCGGTCAGCACGTTGTCCCCGACGCCCGAGAAGGCGAAGTAGCCGGCAATCGCCTCGAGCGACTGCGTCCGCTCCCGCAGGTCCAGCATGTGATTGACCTGCGTCGTCTGGCCCGAGAGCCCTCGCGACTCGTGGTTGGTGATCCAGACGAGGCGATCGGGATCGGCGAACGGGAGCGGGCGAAGGAGCAGCGCGTTCACGACGCTGAACACCGTGGAACTGGCGCCGATGCCGAGGCCGGCAATCAAGACGGCAAAGACGCTGAATGCGGCATCGCGGTGCAGCGTCCGGAGCGCGTAGCGACAGTCCTGCACGAAGAGATCAAGCGCCATGCGGCATTAGACGATGAAATGACGGTGCACGTTGTGCGCGACGTCGGGCTGCCTGTCACACACGTTCGACCGGCAGGTTGCCTTGGAGCGCGGCGCGCGATATAGTGCGTTCCCACATATGCCAGTCCCACGCGCCAACCACGAACTCAAGAAAGGATCCGCGGAATTTCTAATCCTTTCGCTGGTCGAGGATCGGGCCCGCCACGGCTACGACATCGCGCGGCTCATCGAACTGCGCTCGGACGGCCGCGTCACGTTCCACGCCGCGTCCCTCTATCCCCTGCTCTATCGCCTCGAGAAGCGCGGCTGGCTCGCCGGCCGGTGGCTCGAACAGGCCGGGACGCGCCGCCGCCGGATGTACCGCATTACCGCCAGCGGCCGTGCCGTCCTCGCTTCCCAGCGCAGCAATTGGGAGGCGTTCGTCCGCGCCGTCAACCGGATCACGGGAGGCGAACATGCCTGACTGGCGCCCCGAAATCCTGCGGCGGCTGTCGCGTGCCCGCCTCGCGCCTGAACGCGAAGCGGAGATCGCGGACGAAGTCGCCCAGCACCTCGAGGATCACTTCCGCACGCTTGTCATGGCCGGACAAAGCGAGATCGACGCCGAACGCGCCGCCTGGCGCGAGCTCGACGAGGCCGACGTGCTCGGCCGCCGGCTGGCCGCGATTGAATCAGCGCCTGCGAATCTGGCGCATGTCGAGGCGGCTCGACGCGGGCGTCTGCTGGGCGGCCTGTGGCAGGACGTGCGCTACGCTGCTCGTGGTCTGCGGAAACATCCGCTCCTCTCAGCCACCATCGTCGTGACGCTCGCGCTCAGCCTCGGCCCGACGACGGTGGTCCTGGGCATGGCCAACGCGCTGTTCCTCAAACCGCTCCCGGCGATCGCGCACCAGCAACACCTACTCAATTTTCTGTTCGGCACGTCGAAAGGCTCGACCGTCTCGCCCTGGTTCATTTCGTACGCCAACGCCGCGGACATCACCCGCGAGGCAACGACGATGACCGGGATGGCGGGGACACAGCCGATCGACGCGGGGCTTTCGGTGGACGGATTGACGCCGCGGCGCGAGCACGGGACGTCGGTCACCGCGAATTACTTTGATCTGCTCGGCGTGCGCCCGGTCGCCGGCCGCGACTTTCGCGCCGAGGACGACCAGCAACCCGGCGGCGAGGCGGTCCTGTTGCTCAGCGAGGGCCTGGCCCGCGGGCTCTTTGGATCGAGCGCGGATGCCCTCGGCCGAACCGTGCGTCTCAATGGCGTGCCCTTCGCCGTCGTCGGCGTCATACCGCGCGCGTTCGAGGGCACGATCGCGGGCGATCGGCCGACGTTCTGGATTCCGGGCATGGCGTATTCGCGCGCGAGCAACTACGCCCCGGAGCGCTGGTCGTACGGGCCCAACCGCGGGCCGTTCTATAACTTCGTCGTCCGCATGGCCGAGGGCGCGACGGTGACGCAGGTCACCGAAGAATTGCGCGCGCGCACGCGGGCGATCGCGACTCGCGATCCCGACGCCGGCAAGATCTTCGAGACGGTCGGACCGATCCTGCAGGCGGGATTTGCCGCGCCTGCGTCCTTGCGCCCGATCGCGACCCGCGCGATGCAGATCATCGGCGTGCTCGCCGGCGTGCTCGTGCTGCTCGGGATGGCGAACGTCGCGAACCTGCAGATCTTTCGAGGGCTCGCGACGAGCCGCGACGTCGCGATTCGCAAGGCGCTTGGCGCCAGCCGGGCGCGGATCGTCCAGCTGCGCCTGGTCGAGAGTCTGATGCTCGCGCTCGCCGGCGCCGCCGGCGGCGTCGCGCTCTCGCTCGGCCTTGGCACGCTCGTTTCGGATCTGGTCCTGCCCGGCATCGGCGTCCTCGAAGTCGCGGTCGACTGGCGCGTGCTAGGGGCGACGACCGCGCTCGCCCTACTCGTCGGCATCGGCTTCGGCCTCGCGCCCGTTCTGCTCGCGGTGCGCGAGTCAGTCACCGGGGCGATTGGGCGCGGCACGCGGACGCTCTTGCCACGTGCGAGCCGGCTCCGCCGGCTCCTGGCCGCCGCGCAGATCGCGCTGTCGTTCACGCTGCTCATCGGTGCGCTGCTGTTTCTTGCGACGTTGCGCAACCTGCATGCGGTCGATCTGGGCTTCGATCCGAGCGCGCTCGTCACCGTCGGCGTCAATCTCCGGAACTACGGCTACACCGACGCGCGCACGCTCGATTTCGAGCGGCAGCTCGTCGAGCTGATCAGTCGGCAGCCGCAGGTGGACGCCGTCGCCGTTGCGTACTCGCCGCCGCTCCTCGGCGCCAGCATGTTCGATCGCGTGTACCTCCCCGACGAAGATCCGAAGCGCGCGCGAGAAACGGCCGTCAACGGCGTGTCTGCCGACTACTTTCAGGCGATCGGTCTGCCCCTGCTCCAGGGCCGGACGTTCACGGCCGACGAAGTCTTCGGCAGCGTGCCGCCCGATTCCCGGCCAATCATCGTCAGCGCGACGCTCGCGGAGGCGCTCTTCGGCAGCACCGACGTCGTCGGCCGAGATCTGCGCATGCCCGCCTACCAGAAGCCGCCAGTGTCCGTCCGGATCGTCGGCGTGACCAGGGAGTCGCACTTCGGCGGAATCGACACGCCGCCCGACGCGGTGATCTACGAACCCATCAATGCGTTTCTGCTCAAGGGCGCAGCGCAGGTGATCGTGCGATCATCGGCGAGCGCGGACTCGACCTCGCGGATGATCGCCGACACGGCCAAGACGATCGATCCCGTCGTCGCTCTCGCGCAACAGCGCACGGTCAGCGCGATCATCGAACAGCGGCTCGCCCAGCAACGCTTGTTCGCGTGGATTCTTGGCGTGCTCGGCAGCATCGGTTTCCTGCTCGCCGCCGTCGGTCTCCACGGCCTGGTGGCCCAGACCGTGACCGAGCGGACGCGCGAGTTCGGGATTCGCGTCGCGATTGGCGCGGAACGATCGCAGATCGCCCAGCTCGTCCTGCGACAGGCGGCCCTGGTCGCCGCCGGCGGCCTCGCGACCGGCCTGACGCTGGCGTGGTTCGCCGCGCGCCTCGTCGAAAGCCGTCTGTACGGTGTGACGATTCGCGATCCGGCGCTGTACCTCACGGCCGCCGGGCTCCTCGCCATCGTCGTCGCAATCGCGAGCGCCGGACCTGCGCGTCTCGCGACGCGCGTCGACCCGATCGACGTGCTGCGCGGCGACTGATCGCTACTTCGCGGTCGCGAGCTCCGGCTTCAGGTGCTCCTTGAAGAACTCATCGACCCGGCGCCACGCGTCGCGAACGACGAAGCTCCGGTCGAAGTAGTGGAACTCGCCGGGATACACCATGAACGTGACGAGATCCGCCTTGCCGGCCTTCAGCAGGTGATCCATCAGCAGCACCGAGTGAATGAACGGCACGTTGACGTCCGCGGTGCCGTGCAGCACGAGCAGGGGATATTTGACCTGGTCGACGTGCGACATCGGTGCGGCCTTGGCGTAAACGTCCGGATGTTCGTCCGGCGTGCCAATCCGGCTCGTCGTCCAGCCGCCGTGATACGGATCGTCGTAATACAGCGCGTAGTCGGCGACGCCTGCGACATCGACGGCCGCATGAAACCACGTCGGCTCCTGCGTGATCGCGAGCAGCGTGAAGAAACCGCCGTAGCTCAGCCCCCAGACGCCGACCCGATCGGCGTCCACGTAGCCCAGCGTCTTGAGGTAGGTCG
This sequence comes from uncultured Acidobacteriota bacterium, assembly GCA_963704575.1. Lineage (GTDB taxonomy): Bacteria > Acidobacteriota > Vicinamibacteria > Vicinamibacterales > SCN-69-37 > DATEGZ01. Next base: position 1,821,300 of record OY969918.1, read on the forward strand.
CGGCCATCCGCGCGTCCTTCGCGTCGTTGCCGCCGACGTCCATGTAGACGTCGTTGCGCCAGTCGCGTCCGTAGCCGATGCTGCCGCGATAGTCCGGCGCGATGACGACGTAGCCCTGCTGCAGCAGGTACTGATGGAACTCGTAGTACACGGCCTCGTTGCGATCCGGGTGCCAACCGTCGTAGTTCTGGTTCACGCCGTCGGGATGAATCCAGACGATCGCCGCGTGCTTCTTCGTGCGATCGAGATTCTTCGGCACGAACAGCCACGCCGGCACCGACTTGCCGTCCGGCCCCGGATAGCGCACGAGCTGCGGCGCGATGAGGATCGACTTGTCGATGCTCGAAGGCATCGAGGACGTCAGCCGCGTGACCTTGGCGTTGACCACCGCGTCGGCGACATATAGGTCCGCGGAATTCTGCGCATCCGTGTGCTGGTACAGGATCCGTTTGTCATCGGGCGACCACTGCGCTGACGTGTTGGTGCCGCTGCCCGACGTCACGGTCGCGATCGTCGCGGTCGCGGGATTGTCGCCAATCATCGCGATCTCAATCTGTCGCGTGCCCGGCTTCTCCGCGGTGTTCGCATCCCACGCGATGTGCTTGCTGTCGTGCGACCACACGGCACGCCAGTGCTCGCCGGTCGACTTGGTGATCTGCGTCGCGGCGCCACCTGAGGTCGACATCACGTAAATCTGATCCCAGCCGGTCGCGTCGCTCGTGAAGAGCAGCCAACGACGGTCAGGCGAGATCGCCGAGTTCGTCGTGTTCACCTGACTGAAGAACTTGTCTTCCGTCTCTTCGTGCAGCACCTTCGCTGTACCGCTATTGATGTCCACGGCTTCGGTCGTACGCGTCTTGCCGTTGTTGCCGGTGCGGGTCGCGAGCGTGTGCGTCGCGTCGAGCCACGTGCCGCCGCCTCCGCGACCGCCGCCGCCTCCACCACCCCGTCCCGCGCCGCCCGCCATCGCCTTGGGCGTGCCACCCGACGCCGGCACGATGAAACTTCCCCCGCCGCCACCGCGGCCGCCTTCGGTGGCGACGAAAATCAGCTTCGCGCCGATTTCCGGTGGCGACGCCAGATGCTGAATCGGCGCGCCCGCGGTGCCGGTCGAGTAGATCAGGTTGGCTCCGTCTGGCGTCCAGGTCGGCGCGCCGATCGGACCGTCTTCCTTGACGGTCGAGGTCGCGGTACCGCCCGAGACGTTCGCGACGAGCAGTTCCGTCGCGACGGCGGGAGCAGCCGCGCCTGCCCCGCCGCCAGCCACTGGCGCCTCGCCGCCGGCCGCACCCCGGCGTCCACCTCCGCTCGTCGTCGTAAAGGCGAGCCGCGCGCCGTCAGGCGACCAGCTCAGGCCACCGATGGCGCCGTCTGCGTGCGCCACACGTTGATCGCTGTTTGCGAGGATCGTGTGCACAATCAAGTCAGATCCCGATGACGCCGCTGGTGCCGCCTGATCCGCGGCGGCGCCGCGACCGCCACGTCCGCCACCGCCTCGACCTCCTCGCCCGCCGCCTCCGCCACCGCCCTGGCCGACGACGAAGGCGACTTTGGTGCCGTCAGGCGACAGCGTGAACGCGCTCGCGCGCGCGGCCGACGGCCAGGCGGGTTGCGGCGCGCCACCGGTCACGGGCACGGCGAGCAGCCCGCCGCCGCGCTGGTAGAAAAAGGTCTTGCCGTCCGGACTCCAGAATCCGCCGCCCCCAGCCTGGCCATCCGGATAGTTCGTCAGCGCGACGGGCGGCTGGGCGCCATCGGCGCCGACCGCCCACACGTTGTTGACGCCCCCGTCGTCGTACGTGAACCACACGTGACTGCCGTCGGGCGTCCACTGATGGCCGGACGGATGTTTGATCTGCACGAGCTGATCGATCGTCAGCTTCGGAGCCGGCGTCTGCGCCATTCCGAGGGCAGCGAACAGCACCAGGACGGTAAATGAGAGCGTTCGTGGCGTGCGCATGGCCACACGCTAGTCCACGTCGGCCGAGGATTCAACGGTTTCGCGTGTCCCGTCACGTCGTCCGGCTGCTGTCCGTTCACGAACGTTGACAGTCGTCGACCAGCGGCCTAGTCTTCCCTAAGTTAATTAGGAGAGTCATGACCGATCGGATCGACCTGCTCCCGGGCACGCTCGACCTGCTGATCCTCAAGGCCATCTCGCTCGGGCCGCTCCACGGTTACGGCGTTCTTCTCCGCATCGAGCAGATTTCCAACGGCGCACTGCTCGTCGAGCAAGGCGCGCTCTACCCGGCGCTCTATCGCCTCGAGCGCAAAGGCCTGCTCGATGCGGAATGGGACGTGTCGGATAACAACCGGCGCGCGAAGTACTACACGCTCACCGCCACGGGCCGGCGGGCGCTGCGCGACGAGACCGCTGACTGGGATCGCACGGTGGCCGCCATGACGACCGCGCTTCGAGCGAACGCGGGTGGGGCCTGACGTGCGCCGGGGACTTCGCTGGCTCACGTCGCTGTTCCGATCGAGGCGCGCGTTCGACGCCGACATGCGGGACGAGTTCGCATTTCACGTTGAGGCACGGACGAGGGCGCTCGCCGGTCAGGGCTGGACGCCCGAGGAGGCCGGGCGACAAGCGCGCATCGAATTCGGCTCGATCGCAGGCTACGAGGAACGGACCCGCACGGCCGGCGGACTGACCGTCATCGACGACTTCCGCCGCGACGTGCAGTTCGGCGCGCGGATGCTCAAGCGGCAGCCGGGCACCGCGCTGGTCATCGTGCTGACACTCGCCCTCGGCATCGGCGCGAACACCGCGATGTTCTCCGTCGTCGACGCGGTCCTGTTGCGCAAGCTCCCCGTCCCCCATCCAGATCAGCTCGTCCTCTTCTCGTCCGACGCGAGCGAGGGGACGCAAACCAGCAACACGCCGCCCGAAGGCACGTGGAGGCTGTTTTCATCCGAGGTCTACGACGCTCTGCGTGCGCGGCCGCTGCCGTTCGCGTCGCTCGCGGCATTTGCCAGCGCGGACAGCACTGTCACGACGCGCGTGCTCGGATCGTCGACGGGGACCACCTCGGACACGCGATCCGTCGCGCACCTGGTCTCGGGCACGTACTTCGACGTCCTGGGCGCGCCGGCCGCACTCGGACGGACGCTCACCCCGGCGGAAGACCGCCCTGGTGCGGCACCGGTCGCGGTCGTAAGCGATCACTTCTGGAAGACGTCGCTTGGTGGATCGCCGTCAGCCATCGGGCAAGTCGTACGCGTCAACAAAACAGCCTTCACGGTCGTTGGCGTGATGCCCGAGTCGTTCTTCGGCACGCGCGTGCGGTCGGCGCCCGATCTCTGGGTGCCGCTCGTGTGGCAGCCTCAGGTGCAACTGCGCGAGTCCATCATCGTGCGCCCGGACTATTACTGGCTCTCGCTGATTGGGCGGCTCGAGCCTGGCCAGTCGCAACAGGCGGCGCAGACGGCGGTGACCACGGCGCTGCGACAGTTCCTGACGGACCGCGCGGGCAGTTCGATCGACGACGCGGCGCGCGATCGGATTGCGCGCGTCGGCGTGGAAATGGCCAGCGGCGCGCGCGGTATCTCGACTGGCCGCGCGAGAAACGTCACGCCGTTGACGCTACTGCTCGCGGCCGTCGGCCTCGTGCTGCTCATTGCCTGCGCGAACATTGCGACGTTGCTCCTGTGTCGTGCCGCGTCGCGAGGCCACGAGGTGTCGATCCGGCGTGCGCTTGGCGCCGGCCGCATTCGGCTGGTCCGCCAGTGGCTGACCGAGAGCCTGCTGCTGGCGGTCGTCGGCGCGGCAGCCGGGATGCTCGTCGCGGTACTGGACGGCGCCGTGGCTGCTGACGTTCTTCCCGGCTGGTCCCCTGCGCGCGACGGTCAACCTGCCGGTGCTGATGTTCGCGACGGGCATCGCGCTCGTGGCAAGTGGCATCTTCGGACTGGCCCCGGCGATTCAGGCGGGGCGTGCGGACGCGCTGGCTGCTCTACGATCTTCGGGGCGTGGCACGGCGCCACGCCGGCGCGGCGTCGGCGCGATGGAGCCGTTCGTCATCGCGCAGATCGCCGTGTCACTCGTGCTCGTCGTCGTCGCTACGCTCTTCGTTCGAAGCCTGTTCAACCTCGAGCGCGAGCCGCTGGGTTTTGATCAGAACAGCATTCTGCTCGCGAAGATCAATCCGCGACTGGCCGGCTACTCGCCCGCAGACGTCGGCGCCCTCTATCGCCGGCTCTACGATCAGGTGTCGCTGCTGCCCGGCGTCGAGAGCGCGACGTTCGCGCGTTACAGCCCGTTTGGCGGGAACGTGAGCTCGTTCAGCGCCAGCGTCGACGGGTACACGCCGGCGCCGAACGAAAACCTCCAACTCGAGGCCGTCGAAATCGGTCCGAATTATCCGCAGACGCTCGGGATGCCGCTCGTGTCCGGCCGCGCCATCGGCCTCACAGATACCGCCGGCGCGCCGCTCGTGGCGATGGTCAACGAAGCCTTCGTCAAACGCTTCTTCCCGACGTCGAGTCCGCTCGGCCACCGGTTGCGGCTGAGTGACGACTTCGAGATCGTCGGCGTGGTCCGCGACGCGCTGTTCCACGACGCACGGGATCAGATGATTCCGTTCGTCTTCGTGGCGCTGCTGCAGGAGACGAGCGAACGCGCGCTCGACTGCGAGCTCGAACTACGCGTGAACGGAGATGCCGAACGCCTGGCGGCGGATGTGCGCCGAGTGGTCGCGGCGACCGATTCCCGTGTCGCGGTCACACGCACGCGTACTCTGCGCACACAGGTGCTCGACACATTTGGTCCCCAGCGGCTGACCGCCGGGTTCGTCATGGCCTTCGCGAGTTTTGCGCTACTGCTTGCCGCGGTCGGTCTCTACGGCGTCGTCGCGTACAACGTCGCCCGGCGCACGAAGGAGATCGGCGTGCGTGTCGCCCTTGGCGCGGCGCGTGCGGACATCGTCTGGCTGGTCGTGCGCGACACGCTGACGTGGCTGGCGGCGGGGATCACGCTCGGTGCGATCGCGGCGGCGCTGCTCGGCCGCTTCGTGGCGAGTCAGCTGTTCGGCGTGACCGCGCGCGACGTCATGTCGTTTGCGATTGCCGCGCTGGCGCTCGCGACCGTCGCCATCATCGCCAGCCTGCTCCCGGCCGGCCGCGCGCTGCGCATCCACCCGACAACCGCGCTCAGAACGGACTGACACATCCCTCGCGGCCGGCTATCGGCGCGATTCTGGCGTAGCGGCCAGTTGTACCGGCACACCCCACGCTTCGATCTCCATCACGCGGCTGTACGAGCTCAGCGCGAACGTCACGAGCACTCGAATCTTCGACGTCGTCACCGCCGTGAACATGAGCTGGCGCCAAACCAGCGCGTTGTTGGTCACCGCTCCACCCGGCACATCGACCCACGCCGTGCCGTCCCAGGTACTGGACCTCGAAGGTCCTGAGGCCGTAGTTCGCGAACGTCAGTGTCGGCGTCGGATCGACCGGCGCGCGGTAGTTGTCCTGCATCGAGAAGACGTCTATTTCGTCAATCGACTTCGGGCCGTCGAAGTCGACCTCGATCCAGTCGGGCCACGCGCCCGACGTGCCGTCACACCAAGCGCCGCCCGCGCCCCAGTTGAGGCCCTTGCGATCGCCGTTGATGACGCCGGCCGCGGGATAGCTCGTGCTGTACGTCGACGACGCGGACGCGACACCGCCGTTGGAAGCGAGCGCCATGTTCATACGGCCCGGAACGGTCGTGACGACGACGTGAATGACGGACGACGTCGTCGTCGCACCTTGATTGTCAGTGACGACGGCCGTCAGGGTGTACGAGCCCGCAGCGACGCTGGTCCACGCGAGCTGGTACGGGCTCGCGGTGTCGGTGCCGATCAGCTGTCCGTTCGCGAAGAACGCGACCTGCTGCACGCTGCCGTCGGTGTCTGCGGCGTTGGCGAGCACAGTAATCGTCGCCGGCGCCGTGAATGATGTGCCGTCGCCCGGGCTCGCGATCGCAATTGTTGGCGGCGCGTTGACCGCGACGGTCACGTGCACCGCCGCGGACGTCGTCGTCGCACCTTGATCGTCGGTCGCGACCGCAGTGAGCGTGTGCGGGCCCGAACCGACGCTGTTCCATGTCGTGACGTAGGGATTCGTGGTGTCGGTCGCGATGAGCGCGCCGTCGGCGTAGAAGCTGACGGACGCGACCGTGCCGCCCAGGTCGCTCGCCGACGCGGCAACCGCAATGTCGGCCGGGGCCGCAAACGTGGCGCCTTCGGCCGGGCTCGTGATTGACACGGTCGGCGGGACGTTGCCGGTCGCCGCGACGCCCCACGCTTCGAGTTCCGTCACGCGACTGTATGTCGCCGACGCGCTCGTAACGGACACGCGCACCTTTGACGTCGTGATCGCCGAGAACGTGACCTGGCGCCACACCAGGTTGTTGTTCGCGATCGATCCACCCGGCACACTTGCCCAGGCCGACCCCGTCCAGGACCTGCACCGAGAACGCCCGAAGGCCGAAATTGGCGAACGTCATCGCGGGCGTGGGTTCGAGCGGCGCCGAGTACGTGTCCTGCATGGAGAACACGTCGATCTCGTCGATCGCCTTGAGGCCATTGAAGTCGACCTCGAGCCAGTCCGGCCAGCTGTTTGACGTGCCATCGCACCAGCCGCCGCCCGCGCCCCAATTGAGGCCGCGGCGATCGCCGTTGATCGCGCCGGACGCCGGGTAGCTCGCGTTGTAAGTGGAGGACGCCAGCGCCGCGCCGCCGTTGGCCGCGAGCGCGACGTTCGTGCGGCCCGGCACGCTCGTCACCGAGACGTGCGACACCGCGGAAGTGGTCGTGGCGCCTTGATTGTCGGTCGCCACCGCCGTCAGGCTGTACGCGCCCGCGGGCACGTTGCTCCACGTGACGCTGAAGGGACTCGACGTGTCCGAGCCAATGAGCGTGCCGTTCGCGTAGAACGCGACGGACGCGACCGTGCCGTCGCTGTCACTCGCCGTCGCGGTCACGACAACGGTGGCCGGTGACGTGAACGATGCGCCATCGGCCGGACTCGCGATCGCGACGACGGGCGGCGCATTCGCGGCCACAGTCACGTGCACCGCGCTCGAGGTCGTCATCGCGCCATCGTTGTCGGTGGCGACGGCTGTGAGTGTGTACGCGCCGGCCGGGACATTGCTCCACGTCGCTGTGTACGGACTGCTCGTGTCCGTCGAAATCGGCTGGCCGTTCGCGAAGAACGCAACGGAAGTCACGTTCCCGCCCTGGTCGCTGGCCGTAGCGTTGATCGTGATGTCGCCAGGCGTCGCAAGTGTCGCGCCGTCGACCGGGCTCGTGATCGAGACGTCAGGTGCGATGTTGCCGGCGGCCGCGATGCCCCACGCCTCCACTTCCATCACGCGGCTGTAGTTGGCCATCGCATTGGTGACGTAGACGCGAATCTTCGACGTCGTGAGCGGAACGAACGCGATCTGCCGCCAGACCAGGTTGTTGTTGGTCACGACGCCGCCCGGCACATTTTCCCAGGCCGAGCCCGTCCAGTACTGCACCTGAAACGCGCGCAGGCCATAGTAGGAGAACGTTGACGTCATCGTCGGCTCGACCGGCGCCGTATACGCGTCCTGCATCGAGAACACGCCGACTTCCTCGATCAGCTTCAGACCGCTGAAGTCGACTTCGACCCAATCCGGCCACGTATTCGATGTCCCATCACACCACCCGCCGCCCGCGCCCCAGCCGGCCCCCTTGCGGTCGCCGTTGATCACTCCGGCCGGCGGATAGTTCGCTGTGTAGGTGGACGACGCACTTGCTGTGCCTCCGGCGGATGCGAGCGCGATGTTCGTGCGTCCAGGGATCGGGTTGATGACGATGTGGACCGCGTTCGAGACAGTCGTCGCGCCCTGATTGTCGGTCGCGATGGCTGTGAGTGCGTGGCTGCCCACCGGCGCCGGCCAGCTGAGGCTGTACGGCGCGACCGCGTCACTGCCGATCTTGACGCCGTCGGCGTAAAACGCCACCTGCGACACACTGCCGTCGCTGTCGCTCGCGCTGGCGTCAATCGTCACCACCGCGGGCGACGTGAACGTCGCGCCTTCAGCCGGACCGGCGATCGACACGATCGGCGGCGCGTTCGCGAGGACGAGCACGTGCACAGCCGCCGACGTGGTCGTGCCGAACTGATCGTCGGTCGCAACCGCTGTCAGCGTATACGCGCCGGCCGGGACGTTCGTCCAGTTGACGACGTACGGACTCGCGGTGGCTACTCCGATCGGCTGGGTATTCGCGTAGAACACGACGCGGCGGACCGTTCCGTCCGTGTCGTTCGCCGACGCTTCGACGGTGATCGCGGCCGGCTCCTTGTACGACGCGCCCTCGACTGGGCTGGTGATCGCGACGGCCGGCGGCGCATTCGTCGGCGGCGTCACGGCGCTCGCGGCGCTGAACGCGTTCAACCGACCGCCTGAGACCACGCGGCCACTCCAGGCCGGAAACTGATCGACGGTGCTGACCAGAATCGCCTTGATGTCAGCCACCGACAGGCTCGGGTTCATCTCGGCGAGAAGTGCCGCCACTCCCGCCACATGCGGCGTGGCCATGCTCGTGCCCGACAACGTCTCGTAGCCGTTGCCGAGGTACGTGCTCAGGATATCTTCGCCCGGCGCCGCGAGATCCACCGAGGTCGCGCCGTAGTTGCTGAAGGACGACCGGTGATCCGTCGCCGACGACGACGCGACCGACACGATGCTGTCCGACGAATAGCTGGCGGGATCGAACGGCGAAACGTCGTTATTGGTGCCGTCGTTGCCCGCGCCAAAAATATTGATGATGCCGGCCGCTCCCGCCGCGTCAATCGCGGTTTGGAGCACCGCAGACGGAGGATCGGAGCCGCGCGACTGTCCCCAGCTGTTGCTCGAGACACGGATGTTCTCCCCGCGCAGGCGGAGGGCCGTGATGTAGTCGAAGCACTCGATCGCGCCCGCGTCAGTGCCCGATCCCGACGAGTCGAGAAATTTGCACGCCAGAATCCTGGTATTCCAGCTCACACCGGTCACGCCGAGGCCGTTGTTGCCAACCGCGGCGATCGTGCCGGACGTGTGCGTGCCGTGACCCTGATCGTCCATCGGATTGCCGTCGTGACTGACGACGTCAATGCCGAACACGTCATCCACATAGCCGTCGCCATCGTCATCGATCCCATTGCCGGGAATTTCGAGTGGGTTGCGCCACATGTTGGCAGCCAGATCCGGATGTGCGTAGTTCACGCCGGTGTCGATGCTCGCGACGACGACGCTGCCGTCGCCCGTGGTGAAATTGGCCCACACGTCCTGCGCGTGGATCTGTTGCAGTCCCCAGAGACTGCCGTCGAGCCAGTACGGATCGTTCGGCGGGCCGAGGTTCTGAATCGCGTGGCGGATGTAGTTGGGCTGAGCGGCAACGACGCCCGGCATGGCCCGAAACGCAGCAAGCGCAGCGTCCACGCTCTGCCCGGCGGGAAGCTTGAGATGATCGACCGCGAGGCGGCCGAACGACCGCAGCCGTGCGGCCGCGCGGCTGCGCACCATGGTGTCGCGCTGCGTGTCGTTGGTCGACGACCGATACTGCACGAGGATCTCGCCCTCGACGTACGGACGCACTGGCGCGGATTGCTGCGCACCGACGGCGGAACACACCAGCCAGATTGCTGCCACCAACGCCGACGCGGCGGACCATCGCTTCATGGCCAGGCTCCTGAATCCTGCCGGGTTACGCTTTCGTCGTCTGAGTGAGGATGTCTGTCTACAGCGCAGCAGCACAGCTCATGCCGGAAGACGCACGCCGTGCTGACGCGCGCGGCCGTGTGCGCACGATCCTGTAAGTTCGTATCTTCGCCGCGGTTCTTTCACTTTTTGCGGCGTTCGGGCCGATCGGCGGGAATTGGCTATTGGCGGGACATCACCTGGCGCTTCGAGCGGGTAGACCGTCGTCTCGAGGTCAGGCGCGGAACGATCGCGTAAAGAGATCCTCGATCGCCCGCCGGCCGTTGTCTTTGAGCTCCCGCGTGCCGGTGCCGGTGAAGTGCGGGTGCGTGATGACCGGCGGATTGGCCGCAGAGCATAGCGACCAGTCGGCGCCCGTCCATCGCTCCCAGCAGTTCTTCTCCTGATCGAACACGCAGAGGGGCTTGTTGCACAGCTTCGCGAATTCGGCGCCCCAGCCGGTGCCGCCGCGCACGGTGCCGTCGGGCAGCACGGTGCCGATGACGTAGATCTCCTGGCCGTTGTTGACCTGATACCAGAGCGTCTGAAGAATCTTGCGGATCGTCTCGGCCTCGGTATACCGGCGGTTCATCAGCCGTGAGACGTACTCGAGGCTCACGTCGCCGGCCTGAAGCTCTTCGTGGTTGAGCATTCGGATGCCGCGGGTCCGGCCCATGGGATGGGTGTCGAACGTGAAGTTCACTTCCTCGATACCGTGACGTTCGGCGGCCTCGCCAAAGGCTGTTTCGGCTCCGGGCGCGCCGCCGCTGAAGAGAATGCAGTCCGCTGGCGTCATGTCGAGAGTATAGCCGCGCGAGGTGTCAGCGAATAATCCTGATCGGCGCCCGCCAGAACGCGGCGCGTGCGCCCGACGGATCGAGCACGGTGACCTGACAGTCGTACGAGCCCGGCGCCAGCTGATCGAGCCGCACCGTCATCCGAATCGGCACCGATTTCGACTTGGCGTCCCAGCCGGTGTCGAGCGCGAGCGGGTCCGTCTCGAGGACCTTCGCGCCGTCGCGATAGAACGTGACGAACGCCGCGAGCGGACGCATCGCGGTCGCGTTGCGCTCGTAGGCCTGGACAAAGACGTATAGCGGCTGGCTGGCGCTGAACGTCCGCGACACGCTCGGAATCAGTGTCTGCCCGTCTGAGACGAGCGGGTTGGCGACGTCGGACGAGATCTTCTGCTTGACCGTGTACAGCGCGTTCGCCCGCGACACGCGCTGGCTGGTGAGCACGACGCTACTGATCGGCAACCGCGTCTCCTCGCGTTCGAGATTTGGAATCGTGAACGCCGTCTGAAACGTGCCGATGCGTCCGGTTGTGCTGTCTCGCGCGAGCACTTTGATCACGTACGCGCCAGGCAGGAGCGTAAACCCAGCCTCGTACTGAATTGGACGCTTCGACACGGCGCTCGCCGTCGCCGGGTCGAGCGTGAACGCGAGCTTGTCTCTGGCGTTGCGAATCGTCACGCCGTATTCGTCCTTGATCTCCCCGATCATGTCGATCTCGGCGCGCGACGTGCCGTTCGGGCGCGGGCGCGTCAACTCGCTGCCCGGCATGCGCACGGAGACAGGTACGAAGTACTCAGCGCGGCTGATCTGGAAGTAATTCACCTCCATCGCCATCGGGATGTCGGTGATCGGGTCCTCGAGCTTCAGCGCCTCCTCGAGCTGGCGCTCGCGGTCCGCGTTGGTAAACTTCGCGAACGCCTTGTCGCCGTAGTATCCCTCGCGATACGACAACTCGGCGGAGAGCGGCGGGGTCAGAGAGACCTTCACGCGGCGATAGCGGCCGTCCGTTGCCGTGTTCTTCGTGTAGTACCCGAGGATGTAGTAGCCGGTGACCGCCTCGGCGGCCTGTGTGATGCCGAGCGCGAGATCGTTGTTGTCGAACATCGCGCGCCCGCCCGTGTCCTTCGCCAGCGCGTAGAGGGTGTCCTGCCCCTGCTGTTGCCGGCCGATCGCCGCCTGCGCGAGCGTTCCCGAGAACATGCCGGCGCCGCCGGGCGAGGCTCGTGCGGCGTCGCCGAGCGGCGGCTCGGCGACCAGGCCGCGCGGATCGATGGGATTGAGGGTGACGTTCGCGCGGATCGACGCGTTCACCGTCGCGCGCAACTGCGCGAGATTGTCGGCGCCGCTCAGACGAAGACTGCCGAAATACACGAGCGTCTTCACTTCCGGCAGCGGCCCGAGCCCGGTCACGGCCGTCTGCAGCGCCGACAGTTGCCGGTCCGTGGAAAACATGTTGAACGTGTCGTCGTCCTGCCCGAACGATCCGCCGGGATCGAAGGCCGCGCCGGTGCCGTTGTGGGTGTTGTCCGCGTCGGTCATCAGTTGTTGCACGACCTGGCCCAGCGCCGCACGATCGTCGGTGAAGTCCTGCTTCAGCCGGACGACGCCATTGTCGAAGACCATGATCGCGATCATGTCGGCCGGCGTCATGCGCGCGGCGATGTAGTGGGCGGCGCTTTCGTACATCCGCATCTGGTCGAAGAATCCCAAGTTGTAGAGATCGAAATACAGAATCAACAGACGGCGCCCGCGATACCGGACGTCGCCGGGAAGCGGCGCCGCCACAGCTTCCTGCGTCACCGGCGGAACCGGCGTCGCGACGCTCGCCGGCGTCTGGCCGAGGACCACCGAAGACGACACGGGTGCCTGCCCCGTCTCGAGCGCCTGAAATTCGACGAAGGCGATCTCCTGCGGCTGACCGTTCTCCGTCACGACAAAGTCCTTCGCCGTGAGACCGACAACCGGCCTGCCCTGCTTGTCCTTGACGCTGACGGTCTGGACGATAAGGTGCGTCGCAGTGCGAAAGGTCGGTTGGATCACCGGCTGATCCCCGCCTTGCTGCGCGGCCGGGCGCGCGCACACGACCAGCACCGTGCACGTCGCCAGCGCCAGCGTCACGCACCATCGCATCTCAGAATCTCCAGCGCAGCGAGGTGTGGATCCGGCGCATGGGATTGGCGAGGGTCGGCAGCCCGAATTGCGGGCTCGTGACGATCGTGTCGATCGTCGAATACGTCACCCGGTTGAGCACGTTGGTCGCCGCGAGGCTCCATTCCAGGCTGAATCGGCCGCCCATGCGGAACACCCGCGCCACGCTCATGTCGAGCGAGAACTGCGCCGGACCGCGAATGGAATTCCGTCCGGCATTGCCCCACGAGCCGACGAGCGGCGCTGCATAGGCCGCCGGATTCGCGTACGAGCCCTCGGCTGTCGGCTCGATCGACACGCCCGTGAGCCGCGGCCGCACACCGACGACACCCGTTCCCGCAATGCCGAGAAACGACACCGGGGTGAACGGCAAGCCGCTGCCCGCGTTCAACTGACTTGTGATCGTCCAGTCCTTGAACAGCATGCCCCACATGCCGTCGATGAGCGTGCCACCCGTGATACCCACGCCCGTCGTGTACTGGAATTGCACGGCCATGAGGTGGCGCTGGTCGAACGCCGATGGTCCGCGCTCCGCGCCGAGGTCCAGCCAGTTCTGCGCGATCGCAAGCGACGCCGGGCTGATCGCGCTGTTGCTGAACGTCGCGGCATCATCGGTCGACTTCGCGAGCGTGTAGGCCACGCTCGCCGTGAGCCCGTTGTGCAGACGACGGCGAACCAACAATTGCACGGCGTTCCGCAATGAGTCGCCATTCGACGTCACGTAGACGAAGCCGGACGGACACGTGCTACAGGGATCGACCGTTCCCGCGGGATAGGTATTGGGCAGAAACGCCTGCATCAAATGACTGCCCCTCGAGCCGAGGTACGTTGCGAGGATCGTCAGCGACGCGGGCAGATCGCGTTGTGCCGAGAGCGACCAGTTGTGCGCGTAGCCGGACCGGAAATCGGGATCGATCGCGAACGTATTCGACGTACCCGAAACGGACGCCGGAAAGGGATTCGCCAGCGTGAGTGGCGTCTGCAGGCTGTTGTGAATGCTGAACGTCGTTGAAAGCGGCGGCTGCTGCGCAAGGAGCAGCGCGATCGGCTGATACACACCCAGGTTGCGATACAGGCCGTAGGTGGCGCGAATCACGAGCGACGATCCAAGTACCGGCCGCCACGACGTGGCGACCCGAGGCTCGATTCCTCGCTTGTCGGGCCGGATGAGCGACGCCGGATACACCGCGCCCGTGAGCGATCCCTGCGGGTCGGTCGCGAGCACCGGACTCACGGCGGTGAAGCCCGGCGCGACGTCCAGGTTCACGAGGCGGCCCGACGTCTCGGTGAACGGCGCCTCGTATTCCCACCGGGCGCCGGCATTGAGCGTGAGCCCTGCGCCCAGGCGCCAATCGTCGCTGATGTACGCGTCGAACGCGTTGCCGCGCAGATGCGAATCGGCGTCGCCGTACGCGATTGCACTCGTCGCGGGCACGCCGAGCAGAAAATCGGCAAAGGCGTCGCCCGTGAGCGCGCCGGTAAACGCGAGCGTGCCGCGCGGATTCGGATGCGACTGGACGTCGTAGCCGTTCCGGCGGAAGTCGCCGCCCATCGTAACGTTGTGCGCGCTGTGCCGGAGCAGCACTTCGGCGCCAGCGGCGTGCGCGGTGGCGACGGACCGCTGAAACACGGCGTCCGTCAGCCCCGCGACGTCGGGAAGCGACAGCGTCGGCGGTCCCCAATTCGCGGGAGTCTGATCGTTGCCTGCGATCCCGGCGTCGCCAGAGACGTTCGTGCGATTGGCGAAGAATGGACTCACCCCGGTCGACGTCCGCGTGAATTGATACCGCAGCCGAGACGACAGGCGCGTCGAAAAGCGACGGGTCCAGTTCACTGTCGTATTCAGCGATGACTGCGTACTTTCGTCCTCGAAGTTGAAGAGCGTCGTCGCGTCGGTGACCGTGTGACGAAACGCGAGACTGCCGTCGACCGTGTCGCGACGCGTCACGCCTTTCGACGCGGCGAATTGGAGGGAATCGTTCCTGGCCGCGCTCAGCACGGATGTCTGGTAGTTCGGACCAGTGGTCGGAACGCCCGTCGGCAATGGGTAGTACCCGAGCAGTGCGGCCGCCTGTGGGCTGATGCGATCCGCCGGGATGACGTTGCCGTTGAATGGCTGCCCGGTCGACGGGTCGCGAATCGCAATCGGCGACGCGGAGAAGTCGCCTGAACGCTCGTCAGCCGTCGGCATCGACGCCGACTGCGACGTCACATCGTGCGTGACGCCGTGCTGGTACGAGAGAAACATGTTCGGGCCGTCGTGAAGCAGCCACGGGATCTTCATTGGCCCGCCGAGCGTGAAGCCCAACTGGATGTCGCCATACGACGGCGCGGGCGTGGTGGAGCCGCCGAATGAATACGGCGCCGCATCCCAGGCGGAATTGCCGATGATGGCGCTGACGCCGCCGGTGTAGAGCGCCTTTGGCTGCGGCCGATTATTGCCGAACGCGCGCGGTTGGGCGAACGCCGACGCCGCGCCGTTGATCACGCTGCCGTTGATGATGTCCGGCGCGTCTGGCGGAGGCTCAATCAAGCGCGGCTCCGCCGCGATGGCCGAGATCGCTGGTGCCTCGCGCGACACGCCGCCGACGATCTCTTCGTACGACCGCATCGTCAACGTCACGACCAACGCGGGCCCTGGAAGTGGCAGCGTCACCTCCCTGCTGACGGGCGCAAAACCGCGCATCTCGATCCGCAGCGTCCACGCGCCATCTTCGAGGTTGGTGAGTCGGAACGCCCCGTCCGCGTCAGTCACCGTCGTGGTCGATTTGTCGTTGTGCGTCGCGGTCACGACGGCTCCGGGAACGGCGACGCTGGAAAACACGACGCGACCCGCGAGATCGGATGTCGCGGATCCCGGATGCGGCGTCGTCGTCAGCACGAGGCTGACGACGGCCGCGGCCGCAGAGAACGTCATTGCTGGACTCGGGAGTTGCTACCGGTCGGTCGCGCGGGTGTCGAGACGGCGGCGACGACGAACGCGGCCGCACACACGCCTGCGACCCAGAGCGACGTCATTACCGTCGATCTCCAGCGCCGCGCGCGCGCGACGGCGCAGAGACAAACACGAGCGGGCCATCTGGCGTCGGACGCTCGATCGCGTCGATGACGATGAACCCGCGCGGTCCTTTGGTCTTTTCGAGTTTCAGCCCCAGCTGCTCTTCGAGTGCGGTGTAGACGGACGCGCTGTCGCTGTCGATCGCATCGTCGCGCCGGAATTCAAATCTGAACACGAACTTGTCCTTTACGCCCGTTTTGTCGACGACGTGCACCCCGAGCGTGCGGGAGAGCTGACTCGCGAGGCTGGACAGGTCGAAGCCGCCGAACATCCACCTGGTCATGCCCTCGCCGCCCATCATCATCAAGTTGCCGCACTTCGGCGTGCCGACGCTGGGGTCGGTGCCCGGAGCGGCGTTCGGATCGCAGTCCCCGTCTTTCATCGGCTTCAATTTGAGACCGCCCTTCGCCACGGTGAGGGCAAAGAGCGGCACCTCTTCGGTGTCGCGATGTGTCTTGAGATGGAAGCGGTCCTCGAGGAGCGACTGCAACATCGAGCCCATCAGTACCGTGCGCTCGGTTGCGCCGGCCGCGGTCGCTTCAATCGAGTACTTGTCCCGAAGCGAGTGCACCCACGCCGGGCCACCGCGGATCTTCGTCGCGTTGGACGCGGTTCCCAGGTCGTCGTTGACGAGATGCTCGTCGTCGCGCGCGCCGTACGCCGCGTAGGCGAGGTAGATGAGCTGCTCGGTCGTCACGCACGGCACGTAGAATCGACCCGGCGAGAACGTGGCGTTCGTGCCGCCGGCGGTACCCCGCGCGCCGGTCGGATTTTCTTCGGCCACGCACGGCTTGATCGTCGCGGTGTCGAATCTCGGCTTGACGGCCCCGGCCGCCTGATCGGATCCGGGGCGGACGGCCGCGGCGAGACGAATCGACGACATGCCAACCGCGAGCACCGCCGTGATCACGATCGCTGCGCCAATGCACAGCGCACCTGCGCGGCCGCGTTGTTGACCGCGGTCGAGCACCGCGAGCACGCGCGTGGCGAGGTCGCTGCGATTGGCCATCGCAAGCTGCGGCTGATTCGCCGAAGTTGACAGCCGCTGTGCGAGCCCGACGAGCTGATCGGCGTAGGCGGTCGGCGATTCGTCCCCGGCGGGGAGCGAACTCGGCGCGCCTCCGCTCGGCGAGGGTGACAGGAGCACCGCGTCATCGCAGGCGCGCTCCGCCTCGAGCGCGAGCTGCCGCCACGCGATCCACACGGCCGGATGGAACCAGTAACCGGCGGCCACGACGCGCGCGAGGCACTGCGTGAGCCAGTCACGACGACGAACGTGCTCGAGTTCGTGGACGAGTGCGCGGCGAAGATCTTCCGTCGACCAGGTCCGCGCATCCATCGGCAGCACGATCGCCGGGCTGAACACGCCGCAAGTCATCGGACCAGGCAGCGCCTCGTGAAGTCGCACGTCAACGATGCGGCCGATACCGATTTCGCGGCCGAGCGCGCCTGCTTTTGCCCGGCCCTCGAGCCACGGAAAGGCAGACCGCCGCAGCGCGCCGACCTGTCGCAGGCCCAGGATCACCGGCAGGAAAAACACGGCCGTACCCGCGATCCAACCACCAACGAGGAACGCCGACATCGACAGCCACGGGAACGCCGGCCCGGCCGACTCCGAGGACGAACTTCGCGACGTCGACAGTACTGCGGCGTCGGGGCCCGTTGGCTCGACGGTCAGCGGCTCGATCGCTTGCTGGACGGCCGCCGGCATCGCGACGCGCACGGGAGGTGCAACGATCGACACCACGGGCAACATCAGCAGAACGACGAAGGACGCTGCCAGCAGCACGTGCCGCACGGCCGCCCGGCTCCGGCGCGCCACCTTCGCCCCCCCGAGTGCAAGGGCCAGCACGAGCGTCACTTTGATCAGCATCGATGTCGCGACGATGGCGGTCATGGCTTCTGCTTCCTTTCCTTGCGCACGCGGTCGATCTCCGCTTTCAGCACGTCGAGGTCGTCGTCCGTCCATGACGCCTCGGCGACGAGGGACGTCATCATCTGCCTGACCGATCCCCCGAAGAATGTCTGAAGGTACTGCTGCAGCGCGGTCCGCTTCGCGACGGAGCGGGACATCGTGGCCGAATACAGGTACCGCGGCCCCTCCTGCTGGTGCTTCAGGTAGCCCTTTCGCTCGAGCCGCGCGAGCATTACGCGCACCGAGGAGTCACTGGGCGGATCGCTGAGCCGGGCGCGAATGTCTTCCGCCGACGCGTGGTTCCCCAGCGCGAAGACGGCGTTCATAATTTCGCGTTCCCGGCGGGTCAGACCTTCGGTCCGAGTCTTGGGCATCGTCGCGGTCCTCGCGTCGCGTCTTGCTGCGACATTTGTCGCATCCTAGGCGCGACATCTGTCGCATGTCAAGCGGCACGTGAGGTTCAGAATGCCGCCGCCGGTCAGCGCAGGGCGCCGTCTAGCGCCGGCCGACGCCGGACTGTCTGGCTCGGGTCGCTCGATGTGATCGATCGCTATTTTGCAGTAGACATGTCAAACCGCCGCGAGTGGCCCCGCAAGGCGATTCTGAAGGTGGCGTCGTCGGACCGCTTCTCGAGCGACCGGACCATTGCGGAGTACGCGGCCGACGTGTGGCACGCGCGGCCCTGCCCGGTGCCGTGACCGGCGGCTTGCCCGCCGACAGCACGCCGCCACGCGTCATAGAGCGGACCGAGCGCCGCCGGCCAACTCCGTCCGAGCGCGTGCTGCCGGCCCGCGCGGCCAATCGCTCGACGCGTCTCGCTCGAGCGCAGCAGCGTCGTCAGCGCCGCCACGAATTCCTGCGCGTTGCCCGCCTTGCAGACTATGCCGGTCGTGTTGCGCAGGATTTGCTCGGAGGGACCGCCGCGGTCACTGACGACGACAGGCAATCCTGACGACTGCGCTTCGAGCACCACCGTCCCAAGCGCTTCAGCGGTGCCGGGGAACAGGAAGACATCGGCCGACGCCATCAACGCGCCGACGTCGTCTTGCGGCAGCGTGCCGAGAAACACCGCATCCGGACAGGCGCTCTGCAATTCGGCGCGCATCGGACCGTCGCCGGCAAAGACCAGCTGGTGCGCCACGCGCGCACGCCAGAGTGCCGCGGAAATCTCGGGGACGACCCCCAGTCCCTTGTCTTTCGCGAGCCGGCCGACGTACAGGATCGCGGGCCGGCGGTCGTCGACGTGCCAAGCAGCCCGGCGCGCATCCGAGCGGCGCTCCGGCCGAAACCGCGAGGTGTCCACTCCGCGACGCCAGAGTCCGATCCGGTCGATCGGAAATCGTCGCGACGACAACAGGTCGCGCGCGGCCTGCGACGGGACGAGCAGTGGATCGCAGCGGCCGTAGATCCATCGCGTGTAGTACTCGACGAGCCCCGTGAAGCGACCTGTGTGCGGACCGTAGTCGGCGGCGTGTGTGTCGTAGCTGCCGACGATGGGCGCGCCAGTGCGATCGGCGAGCCACCGGCCCGCGAAGCCGACCGGACCGGGCGTGGTCAGGTGCACGACATCGATGTGGTCGGCGCGCATCGCGCGCGCGAACCGCGCGAGTGGCGGCCAATACACGCGCATCTGACGGGACCACGGTAGGTCGCATCCCCACGAGGCGGGCGAGAAATAGCCGTCCGCGTGTTGCTCGATGTCCGACGCTGTGTAAATGCGCGGCTCGATGCCATCAGGCGCGTAGCGGCGCACGGCCCGCAACACGTTGGTAATCCCGTTGACCTTCGAGAAGTCGCTGTCCGTGAAGACGGCGACGCGCACTACGCCCACTCCTTGCGCAAGGGCCGGATCGTCGAGGCTCCGGAGTACAGAGTATGCACGCGCGTGTCCGCCTTCATACGGCCTCCTGGCTCGGTTTCGACTAGTCGATCATGCCTCGCTGGGACGAAGCGACGGTACGGACGGCGGGCGTCGCGGCCACTCGCGCGGGCCAGGACTCTTCAATTTTGGGGGGATCCGATGACAAGCCGGTGTCGGCGACGGCACGTTCTCGTAAACACCGCGGCGTGAACGCTCACGCCGTACCGTGAGAGGGGCGCGTCAGCGATCGCCTTTCGGCGGATCATCCTCCACCGGCGTCACGGCCGCCTGATCTTCCTCGCGCGTGCGAATGCGATAGATCCTCTCCACGGGCAGGACGAAGATCTTACCGTCGCCGACAGCGCCGGTGTGCGCGCCCGCCAGGATCGCCTGCACGGTCGGCTCGACGAAGTGGTTCGACACGCCGATTTCCAGACGCACTTTCTCCGAGAGCTCCATCTTCACGGTGGTGCCGCGATAGGTCTCGACCTGTTCGCGCTCGCCGCCGTGGCCCTGCACGCGGCTGATGCTGAGACCCGACACTTCGGCCTTGTACAAGCGTTCGAGCACCGCGCTCAGCCGGTCCGGACGAATGATCGCGACGACGAGCTTCATGACCGGCCTCCGATCAGGATCGCGCCCTCGCCATCCGAGTATGCCTCTTCGCCGTGCTGACTGACGTCCATGCCGAGGCCTTCGTCACTCGCGGCGGCCTTGAGCGGCAGGATCGCTCCGACGACTTTCAGAATCACGAATGTGCCGATGGCGCTGTAGGCCATCGTGACCACCAGCGACGCGGCCTGGATGACGACCTACTCGGGACGACCAAAGAGCAGACCGTCCACGCTGCCGTTCCACACCTTCTGCGCAAACACGCCCGTGAGGAGCGCGCCCACCGTGCCGCCCAGGCCGTGCGCTGCGACGACGTCAAGGGCATCGTCGAGCCGGGTGCGCACGCGGAACAACAGACCGTAGTAGCTCGGCACGGCGGCGATGGCACCGAGCACGATCGCGCTCATCGGGCTGACGTACCCGGCCGCGGGCGTGATGGCCACGAGACCGACGACAATCGCGGTCGCACAGCCGACGGCGGTCGCCTTCCCCCCGCGAACGAGATCGAGGAGCAACCACACCAGCAGCGTCGCGGCGGGCGCAAGGAGGGTCGTCACGAACGCGAGGCCGGCGGCCGCGTTGGCGGCGAGCGCCGATCCTGCGTTGAACCCGAACCAGCCGAACCAGAGCAGGCCGGCGCCCAACAGAGTGAACGGCACATTGTGCGGGATGATCGCGAGGCGCGAGTAGTCCTTCCGCGGGCCGAGAACAATGGCCGCCACAAACGCCGCGGTGCCGGCGTTCACGTGGACAACGACGCCGCCCGCGTAGTCGAGAGCGCCCATGGTGGAAAGGAACCCGCCGCCCCACACCCAGTGCGCGACCGGCGCGTAGATGACGAGTGACCAGAGGACGAGAAAGAGCAGGTACGCCGGGAACCGCATGCGCTCGGCCACGGCACCCGAGATCAAGGCGGCGGTGATGACTGCGAACGTCCCCTGGAAAGCGAAGAAAACGACGTGCGGGATCGAGCCCTTCGCGTCGAGGCCGACGTTACGCAGGAATGCGTAATCGAGTCCGCCGATCGCGCTCGATCCGCCGGCAAACGCGAGGGAGTAACCGAGGAACGCCCAGCTGATCAACACGGCGCCGCAGGCCGCGAAGCTCATCATCATGGTGTTGAGCGTGTTCTTCGAGCGAACGAGCCCGCCGTAGAAGAACGCCAGCGCCGGCGTCATGAGCAGCACCAGCGCGGTCGCCACCAGCATCCACACGGTATCCGCAGAGTTCATCCCATCGCTCCTGCCTCAAGGGCCATTGTGAAAAACACCCACAAACAAAAAGGCCCGGAGGCTGCAAGCCGTCCGGGCCGGAATCTCTGGTGCTGCGGTTCGAACTAGTTCACTGGCGCTCGCACACAGGACGCGGCTGTGGGAGGCACTGCTGCCCCTGACAACGACACGCGTGCAGTTGCGACATAAACACGATGGCGTATTTTATGCCACGCGCTCTGGCGGGGTGTCAACGTGAGGGAGCCCTCGCCCAGATAGAATTGAGACCCGATGCGCACTGCCGACATCCTTCCAGAGCTCGACTGGCGCGGCCTGTTCGCCGATTGCACCGATCGCGCGGCGCTCGAACGCCGCACGGCCGCCGGACCGCTCACGCTGTATTGCGGCTTCGATCCGACGTCCGACAGCCTGCACGTCGGCAACCTGGTGCCGCTCCTCGCGCTGCGGCGGTTTCAGCTCGCCGGTCACCGGCCGATCGCCCTCGCCGGCGGCGCGACCGGCATGATTGGCGATCCGTCGGGCAAGGCCGACGAGCGCAGCCTGCTCACGCCAGACCAGTTGCGTGATCACCTCGACTGCATCAAGCCCCAGCTCGAACGATTCCTCGACTTCGGGAACGCCACTAATGCCGCGCGCCTCGTCGACAACTATGAATGGACGTCACAGGTACCGGTGCTCGAGTTCCTCCGCGACGTCGGCAAGCACATCACCGTGAATTCGATGGTCGCGAAGGACTCGGTGCGTACGCGCATGGAGGACAACGCCGGCATCAGCTTCACGGAGTTCAGCTACATGCTGCTCCAGGGCTTCGATTTCTATCACTTGCGCAAGACATTCGACTGCGAACTGCAGATCGGCGCGACCGATCAATGGGGCAACATCACCGTCGGCACCGAGCTCACGCGCAAGAAGCTTGGCGCGACCGTCTGGGGCCTCGTGTTCCCGCTGCTCGTCAAAGCGGACGGCACGAAGTACGGCAAGACCGCTGAAGGCGCCGTGTGGCTCGATCCGAAGAAGACCAGCGCGTACCGCTTCTACCAGTTCTTCGTGAACGCCGACGACGCCGACGTCGTCATGCTGCTCAAGCGACTGACGTTTCTGCCGGCCGACGCCATCGCCGAACTCGACGCCCAGCTCCGCACGCAACCGGAAGCGCGTCACGCCCAGCGAGCCCTCGCGCGCGAGATGACGATGCTCGTGCACGGCGCGGAAGCGACCAACAACGCGCTGGCCGCGACCTCGATTCTGTTCGGCGGAGCGATGCAGGACGTCTCGGAGGCGGTGTTCGCCGACGTCGTCGGCGAGGCCCCGACGAGCGACCTCGGCAAGTCGGCGTTCGAAGGTGCGGGCACGCCAATCGTGGACCTCGTCGTGCGCGCGGGGCTCGCGGCGTCGAAGGGCGAAGGCCGGCGGGCTGTGGAGTCTGGCGGCGTGTACCTCAACAACGTCCGGGTGGAAAACGCGTCGCGCGCCGTCACCACCGCGGACCTGCTGTTCGGCAAGTTCGTGCTGTTGCGCAAGGGCAAGCGCAGCTACGCGGTCGTGCGCGCGTCCTGAGCGCGCACGCGCCGTTCCGGCGCGAGCAGAAGCGCCAGACCGATCAGCCCGGACACACGGCTCACCCAATCCAGTAATCCTGGCGACGGGTCGACAGTCGCGGACTCGCGAAGATCCGGGCGCGTGGCGGCGAGTGCGATGAGCCCGGGATCGCCGTACGCCTTGCCGCCCCGCCCGTAGACCACCGTCTGGTGCCTCCGCAGGGCGTCGACGATCGCGTCGGCGCTGTCGTCGCGCGCGAAGACGAACGTGCGGCACAGGCCCATCCGGCCGAAGCCGTGAAAATCCGACGACCCGATCGCCGCGAGCGGCGCCCGCTCGGCGAACGCCTCGAACGCGCGCTGGTCGTCGTCGCTCCGGTAGATCAGCGGATGGCAGATCTCGGCGCCATCCAGGCGCGCCACGGCGAACGCGTCGTACGCCGGCGAGAACCCCCGCGTCGGATGCGCGGCGATCGCGACTCCGCCTTGCCGATGGACGTCGTCCACTTGATCGGCGACGCGCTTGCGCCAATCGATCACTTCCGTGATCCCGACCGCGATGACGTGATGGTCATGGTTGAGGACCTCTTGTCCCAGGAGCACCGTCGGTCCACCGATCGCCCGCGAAAACCAGCGGCCTGCACGACCGTCGACGATCTCGTTGTGCCCCGTGATCGCGATTGCGTCGAGCCCCTGGCGTTCCGCGTCGAGCACGAGACCGAAAGGCGTGAGCGCACCGTCGCTCCACGTCGAACTGTGGACGTGAAAATCCGCGGCGATCACCCGATACCCGCCGAGCACGACTGGTGCGCGCACCGCAGGCCGGTCCGAAATGGTGCCGGCGACAAACGCGACGCCAAGTGCAGCGACGGCCAGCCGGCCCCTCACAGGCCCACCTTCGACGCCAACCACGACAACTCCGGCCACAGGGCAATGCCGAAGAAGTACGCCACGCCCAGTCCCCACGCGACGCCACGCGAGATCAGCAGCGCAGTAAGTGCGCCGTGCGGTGTCTGGCGCAAGTCGATCTGAAAAAAAGTGAAATCCACGCGCATCGACCAGGCAATCGGAATTACGCAGCCGACAATGGCGGGCCAGATCCAGGGTGATTGCGCGCGCGGCGGGACCACGCCCAGCACGGCCGCGACGACGGTCAGCCAGACGAGCCAGGGCCAGTTACCGGCGAAGAACCGATCCGCCGCGTGGACGAACGGGAGATCGCGCCGACGCGCCGTGCGCCACGCCACAGCGAATCCGGCCAATTCGACGGCTGGCACGAACGCGAACGACATGGCGCCATCGACAAGCAGTCGCAAGGTGAACCGGCCCGACACCAGCATCGAGGCCAGGCACCCGATAAAGGACAGTAGCAGCGCCGCGCGCCGCACGAGCGAAGTGGCGGCGCTCATCGAGTGTTCATCGGCGTCACAGTTGCGGAAATTATGACAGGCGTCTGCTGACGTCCGCTAAGATGCCGCCGGGAGTGCCCTGTGAGCCAATCTCGCCTGTGCCTGACGCTCGGATTGTCGCTGGGTTTCTGGATCGCTGCCGTCGTCCCCCCTCGAGCTGCATCGCCGCAGCCCGCGACGCAGGCCATCGTCGGCGGGACGCTCGTCGACGGTACCGGGCGCGCGGCCGTGCGTGACGCCGTGATCGTGGTCGCGAACGGGCGCATCACGGCGGCCGGGGCACGAGGTGCCGTCTCGATTCCGGCGGGCGCCTCGCAGATCGACGCGCGCGGCCAGTGGATCATTCCCGGCATGATCGACACGAACGTGCACCTGTCGCTTTACGGCGGCCAGAACGACCGGTACGAGTCGATGGTCCGCTACCAGCCGCGCTTCGACGACATCGTCCTCGAAGCCGCGCAGATCGATCTCACGTACGGCATTACGTCGGTACGCGATAGCTACGGCGCGCTCGTGCCGCTCACGCGCGTGCGCGATCGCATTGCGCGCGGCGAGAAAGTCGGCGCGCGTATTTTCGCGGCCGGCAACATACTCGGGTGGAGCGGCCCGTACTCGTTCTCGTTCAGCCGCGTGACGACGCCGATTACGTTGTTTCAGGAGCAGATGAACGATTTCATCGCGCAGGGCGGCGGCGAGGAGTTGATGGAGATGACGCCGGCCGAACTGCGCGTGGCGATCAACGCCTACATGGACCGCGGGCCCGATTTTCTCAAGTATGGCGGCACGAGCCACTTCTCCGAGCCGACGTTCATCGGCTTTTCGCCGGACGCGCAGCGCGCCCTCGTCGAGGAAGGACACAAGCGGAACAAGTTCGTCGAAACGCACTCGACCAGCGTCGAAGGGCTGCGCGTGTCGATCGCGGCAGGTATCGACGGCATTCAGCATCCGGAACTCCTCGACGGACGGGACATGCCGGACGATCTGGTCGCGACGATTCGCGAGCGCGGTTTGATCTGTTCGATGCTCGTCAGCACAATCACCGGGCCCGCCTGGGATCGGCATCTCAAGGCCAAGGCGGAGGCGGAAAAGAAGATCGCGGACGCCGAGAAAGACCCGCGCGGTCTGGCGCACGAGAAGACGACCGGCGAGCGCCGCAAGGAAGCGGACGATACCGGCGCCGATCTGGAAGCTCGGCGCCGTAACGCGCAGAAGTTGATCCATGCCGGTGCGCGAATCACGCCTGGAACCGACAGCTACTGGGCGGCGGCGCCGGAACTGTCGCGCACACCGAAACCGATCGATCAGGACCACGGCACCGGCACGATCCTCGCGATCGAGGGTCTGGTCGAGCTCGGGATGACGCCGATGCAGGCGATCGTCGCCGCGACGCACAACGGCGCGGTCGCGGCCAGGAGCGACAAGGACTTCGGCACCCTCGAAGCCGGAAAATTCGCGGACCTCGTCATGCTCAGCGCCGACCCGCTCGCCGACATCCACAACATCCAGAAGGTCGCGAACGTCATGAAGCAGGGCCAACTCGTCGACCGCGCGAAACTGCCGGAAGTGCGCGTTTTGTCCGTGGCGCCCCGCGCGGCCAAGTAGGCGGCACTCTGCCGCGCGAGCAGCCGTGACATCTCCACGACCTGTTCGTGCGCTCTCTTTTCACGCCACCTACAAGTGCCGGCACTCCGGCGCCTGCTGCACGTCGAACTGGCCGATTCCCATTGAAGCCGATCGACTGGCGCGCGTACGCGCGGCGCTCGCATCGGGAAGGCTTCGCCTCCCGCGGGCTGGCGTCGCCGACATCTTCACGCACGAGACATCGGACGACGGCGCGCTCCTCGGCGTCTCGCACAACGCGTGCGTGTTCTTCGGCGCGGGCGCGGGACATCTCTGCGCGATTCAGCGCGTGCTCGGGCACGACGCGCTGCCGCTCGCGTGCCGGCAGTTCCCCCGCGTGACCGTCGCCGATCCGCGCGGCATCTCGGTGACGCTCTCGCACTACTGCCCGACCGCTGGGGCGATGCTCGCGTCCGAATCGCCCGTGGCCATCGTCACCGGCGCGGCCGCGTTCCCGAATGACGGCGAGTACGTCGGCCTCGACGCGACGACGAGCCTGCCGCCGCTGCTGCGTCCGGGTATCTTGATGGACTGGGAATC
Source organism: uncultured Acidobacteriota bacterium (assembly GCA_963704575.1). Lineage (GTDB taxonomy): Bacteria > Acidobacteriota > Vicinamibacteria > Vicinamibacterales > SCN-69-37 > DATEGZ01. The sequence goes on from OY969918.1 coordinate 1,847,724, forward strand.
GTGGTGGGAAGTCGAGCGCCTCGCTGTGACCCACCTCTCGCGCAACGATTGGGATCTAGCGGGAACGCTGACGAGCCTCGCCGCGATCGTCGAGGACATTCGGGCGTGGCGTCCGGAACAAGGCGCTCTGCTGGCGCGCGTGCGCACCGCCTTCGAGACGTCAGTGCCTGGTGGTCAACGTCCGTTTGACGACGAGTGGCGCGCGACCAGCTGCGCGTTCGCGATCGACGCGGTGCCCAGCGATCTTCGCGACAACGTCCCGACGTTCACACCGGGCAGCCAGGCGCCCGCCACGCCGATCCTGCGGCGTTTTCTCGCGGCTCACGCTTTCGCCAACTGGACGGCACATCTCGCGCAGGGCCTGCGGTCGTGGCTGCGATCGATCGAAGTCGCGTACGCACTCGCGGCGGCGACCGGATCGATCAGCACTGCCGATCTCGTGCTGCGCCACCTCGTCGACCCGGCGGCCTTCGCCTCCCGCTGCGGGACGGCCGATACTCCCCGTCCGTAGCGCGCGGCACCGGTCCGGCCGTACGTGTAGAATCCGAGTCAGAGCAGACGTGCCGGACAAACACAATCATCACGACGAGTCGGGCGAAGTTCGAGCCGTACGACGCAACCTCGCCCCGCCGTCGTCAGACATGAACGTCACGCCGCTCATCGACGTGCTGCTCGTGTTGCTCGTCATCTTCATGGCCACGCTGCCGCTGACGCAAAAGGGCATGGACATCAACCTGCCGCTCGAGGTGGCTCCCACGTCGGCGCCCAAAGACATTTCGGACCAGATCGTGGCCGAGTACGGCGCCGATCACCAGCTGAAGCTGAACAAGCAGGTCATGTCGATCGCTGATCTCGGCGCGAGACTGCACGACCTGCTCGTGAACCGCAAAGACAAGACGATCTTCGTGATCGGCGACGGGTCTGCGCGTTACGGCGAGATCATGCCGATCATCGACGCGGCCATGGGCGCCGGCGCCCGCGTGGCCATCGTCACCGACGGCATGCGGTCGGAAGGGAAACGAAAGTAGGTATCGCTCGGATGAGCGCCGGACTACTCGGCGCTCATGAACGGGTACTTATGATCGCGCGGCGGTGCGAACGTCTCTTTGATCGTCCGCGTGTTGACCCAGCGAATCAGGTTCAACTTCGATCCCGCCTTGTCGTTCGTGCCTGACGCGCGCGCGCCGCCGAACGGCTGCTGCCCGACCACCGCGCCCGTCGGCTTGTCGTTGATGTAGAAATTTCCGGCCGCGTTGCGCAGGGCGCTCGTCGCCTCGCGCACGGCCTGGCGATCATTGGCGAACACCGCGCCGGTGAGCGCGTACGGCGACGTCTTGTCGATTACTTTCAACGTCTGCGCCCACTTGTTGTCGGGATAGACGTACGCGGTGACGACCGGTCCAAAGATCTCTTCGCACAGCAGCCGGTACGCCGGGTCCTTGGTTTCGACAAGCGTCGGGGCGATGAAGTAGCCCTTGCGCCCGTCGGTCGTGCCGCCCTGGATGATCTTCGCGTGGCGCTTCGCGTCGGCGACGTACGATCCGATCTTCTCGAACGCGCGCTTGTCGATCACCGCGCTCACGAAATTGCGGAAGTCGCGCGGGTCGCCCATCTTGATGTCTTTCATCATCTCGACGGCGCGTTCCTTGACTTCCTTCCAGAGCGATTGGGGCACGTAGATCCGGCTCGCGGCCGAGCACTTCTGCCCCTGATATTCGAACCCGCCGCGGACGATCGCGACGGCGAGCGCTTCGGCATCGGCCGAGGGATGCGCGACGATGAAGTCCTTGCCGCCGGTTTCGCCGACCAGACGCGGATACGACTTGTAGGACGCGATGTTGGTGCCGACCGTCTTCCACATGCTCTGGAAGACCTCGGTGCTGCCGGTGAAATGAATGCCGGCGAGATCAGGCGACGCGAGCAGCGCGTCGGTGATCATGCCCGCGCTGCCGGGCAGGAAATTGATGACGCCCGGAGGCATGCCGGCCTCGATGAGCACCTGCATGACGTAGTAGGCGCTCAGCATCGCGCTCGATGCCGGTTTCCAGATCGACACGCCGCCCATCAGCACGGGCGCGGTCGAGAGGTTGCCGCCGATCGCCGTGAAGTTGAACGGCGACACGGCGTACACGAAGCCTTCGAGCGGTCGATATTCGAGGTGATTCCACACGCCGTGGCTGTTCGCCGGCTGTTCCTGATAGATCTCGCGTGCGTAACTGACGTTGTACCGCCAGAAGTCGATCAGCTCGCAGGCCGCGTCGATCTCCGACTGGAACACGGTCTTCGCCTGGCCGAGCATCGTCGCCGCGTTGACCGTGGCGCGATGACTGGTCGCGAGCAGCTCGGCCGCCTTGAGCAACACCGCGGCGCGGTCTTCCCACGGCCACGCGGACCACTCACGGCGCGCCGCGAGCGCGGCCGCCATGGCCTGCTTGATGTGCTTCGGCTCGGCGACGTGCCAATCCGCGAGGACATGGCCGTGGTCGAACGGCATCACCGACTGCTGCGTCTTGCCGGTGCGAATCTCCTTGCCGCCGATGATGATCGGAATGTCCACGCGCTCCTTGGACATCGAGGCGAGCCGGGCCTTGAGTTCGGCGCGCTCGGGCGATCCAGGCGCGTACGACTTGACGGGCTCGTTCGACGGAGTCGGAACAGCGAAGACAGCGTTGGTAGCGGCAACATCAGACATCGGCAACCTCGCGAAAGACGTGAACAGCCAGTGATTGTATCTCGAAACCCGGCCTGACCTATTCGATGCCCGGCCGGATTCCGAGGATTCAGGCTGCGCGCCTTATTCCCTACGCTCCGCAAACGTCACGAGGTAGCCGTCAGGATCGGTCACGCTGAATTCGGTCAGGCCATACCACTGATGAGTCAGCGGCATCACAACAGGCGCGCGGTCCTTGACCTCGGCCCAGAGCTCGTCGATCCCATCCATATGGATGAACGTCGTCACGCCGGCCTGCCCCACGGTGAGCCACGTCGCGTTTGGCGCTTCCGTGCGCGCGGCGGCGGCGTCATTCAGAAAGAGGTTCACGGTGTCCCGCTCGAGCCAGACGAACACGAACGGCGCGGCGTCGGGCACGGTCTGCTTGACGCGGAATCCGAGCACGTCCTGATAGAAGGCGCTTGATCGAGCGATGTCGTTGGTGAAGATATTCGGCGTCAGTCCCGTCAGTTTCATGGCTGCTCCTCGAGAGGCGGAGAGTGTCGACACCCGCACTTGGGCTCGCAACTCCTCCATCTGGGCGCGCGCGAGAAAGGCGCCGCAAGTAGGACCTCTTGTTGATGACGCGCGAGGTCCGCGAGGGACGGAAAATGCTACCACGAGCGTCGCACGGCCGGAATACGACCGTCGCGGACGCGTCGGGCCCTTCTTGTACAATGGCGGCCGGTATGGAAATCCGTGAAAAGCGCGTCGGGGATCTGAGCGTGGTCGCGCTCGTCGGCCGGCTGACGGTCAACGACCACCCTGGCCTTCTCAAGGAGGCAGTGGCCCGCGTCGTCGCCGACGGCGCGCGGCACGTGTTGCTCGATTTGTCGGCGGTCAACTACATCGACAGCACTCGACTCGGCGAGCTCATCGCCGCGCACGTGACCGTCGCACGGCACGGCGGCAAGCTGCGGCTCGTGGGCACTCCGGAACGGGTGTTGGAGCTGTTGCGGATGGCCGGTCTCGACGGGATCTTCGAGCAGTTCTCGAACCTCGAAGAGGCCCGGCTCAGTATCTCGAACGCCTGAGCGTCCCTAGATTTCCCGCTCTCCTTTCGCGCCCGGCGTCCCGACGGTTCGTCCTCCAAGTTCGCGATCGAGATCGAGCAGCGACGCCGGATCGTGTTTCACCATGTGAAACTTCGCCACGATCTCGCGAACGGTCTTCTCTTCTTCGACCTGCTCCGTGATGAACCACTGCAATTCGGCCATCGCCGCGAACACCTTCTCGCGGAACGCGAGTTCGTACAGCTGATCGATCTGCGTGCTGACCCGCTGCTCCTGCGCGAGCGCCTGCTCAAAGACGTCGACCACGGACGCGAACTCGGCGCGGGGCTCCTCAATGCCCGCGAGCTTGACCTGATGGTTGCGCGCGAGCACAAAGTTGAACAGCTTCATCGCGTGCGTGTGCTCCTCAGCGCTCTGCAGGCGCAACCAGCGGCCCGATCCCATGAATTTGTGGTGCTCGCACCAGCCCGCCATTGCGAGATAGGAAAACGACGCGCTGAATTCGGCCGCAACCTGGCGGTTGATGGCTTCGAGGACGATGGGGGTCATGGACGCATTCTAAGCCCGTTGCCGTATCATTCCGGCATGCCGCACCGCCTGCTGACCTGCACCCTCGTTGTCGGTCTTGCCGCCGGAGTCGTCGCCGACCAAGCCACGCAAAAAGATCAGACCAGCGCGACCGCGTCACCCGCGACGCGATGGCGCCACGCGCTCGATACCTGGGACGCCGGGCAGTATCCCGCCGCGCTCGACGATCTCAAGGCGATCCTCCAGTCGTCGTCGGCGGCCGACTATCGCGATCGCGTCGCGCTCCTCACCGGCGAGGTGTTCGTCACCACGGAACTCACGACGGACGGCCGCAATCCGCATGTGTCGTCGACCGGCAAATACGCGAGTTACGAAACCGGTGCCGGCGCGAAGGTCGTGACTCGGGTCGTGACGGTCACCAACGGCAAAGCGCAGGTCGTCGCGGAACTTCCGGGCACCGACGCAGCCTTCGATGCGTCTGAAGCGCGCGTCGCGTGGATCCGGCCGAAGATCACGCCGGCATGGACGCAGGCGAGCGCGGCACTCGACGCCGCCGCGAGCGCGGCCGAACGTCAGGTCGCGCAATCGCAGCTCACCTCGCTCGTCGCGCGAGAGGGCGAACTCGTCGTGCGTGATCTCGGGTCGGGCGCCGACCGCGTGTGGCCCACCGGCGCGCTGCTCAAAGCGACGCCGATGTGGACCGGTGAGGGGCGCACGCTCCTGTTCATCGGCGCCGATGTCACGGACGGATCGCGTGAGGACGTGTATTCGACGGAGGCTGCGGGTGCGCCGGTGCGCCTTACCGATCAGCCGGGCAACAAGACGAACGTCCTGCTCGATCCCAAAGGCCGCGTGTTGATCTACACGGTCGGCGGCCAACCGGCCTTCCGCGGAGCAGGTGCGCCCGCGGGTGGAACCGGGCGCGGCGGGAATGCCGGCGGAGGTCGCGGCGCGGGCGCTGGAGCGGCAGTCCCCACAGCCGCCGCGGCGGCGACTGCACCGGCGGCCGCGCCGCCCGGACCGAATCCGTGCGGAGGCGGCGGAGGACGCGGCGCCGCGGGCGGATCGCCGTCGTTTGCCGTCGTCGATCTCGCTGCCAAATCCACGCGGATCGTTCAAGGGCAGGCCGTCGCGATGTCCGCCGACGGCGGCACGATGGCGTGGCTCGCGCGCGACGGCGCGTCGTGCACGCTCAGCATGAGCCCGACGACTGGCGGCGCGGTCACGACCGTGCGCACGGCGTCGAGGCTCGACACACCGGCGCTCTCGCCGGATGGCACGCAGGTCGCCTACGACATGATGCCGATCACCGACTGGGAGATTTATGTGTCGGACGGCAAGACCGAGCGCCGAATCACGCACGACATCCAGCACGACATCCTGCCCCGCTTCCTGACGAACACGACGCTGCTGGGCATGATTGGCGAGCCGCGCCACCGGCGCTCGCACCTCTACGACGTCGCGACCGGCGAGCGCACGCGCCTCTTCGCGAACAATACGCTCCGCACGATCAGTCCCGAGTACATCTGGCTGCCGTCGGCCGACGGGCACCGGCTCGTGATCCAGGCCGAGCGCGACGGCGACACGATCTCGCCCGAGCGCGGCGTCTACGTCGTCGATCTCCAGCAGAAGGTCACGATTGCGGATCTCATCGCGCGTGTCGATCGGCAACTGGCCGAGGAAAACGACCTGCGGTCCCGAATGACCAAGGCGTTCCAACCGATCTCGGATCAGATCCGCCAGATCGTCGCGCAGATTTCGACGACGAGGATTTACGAGTACGAGCGGGCGATGTTCGAGTTCGACACGAAGTACATCGGCCGTCCCGGCAATCTGAAGGCGATCGACTACCTGACGTCGCAATACGCGTCGTTCGGCTACACGCCCGACCAGCAATGGTTCCAGCCGCGCCAGGCGCAAGGCGCGCGGACGGCCAACGTCGTCGCCACGCTCCGCGGCACCGAGAACCCGGATTTGATCTATGTCGTCGGCAGCCACTTCGACTCGGTGCAGGCCGGGCCCGGCGCCGATGACGACACGACCGGCACGTGCGTGCTGCTCGAAACGGCGCGCGCGCTGAAGAACACGCCGCTGCCGGCGACCGTGGTGTTCGCGTCGTTCACAGGCGAAGAAGCCGGCGATCTCGGCAGCGCGGAGTTCGTGCGCCTTGCGGCCGCCGCCAAGTGGCGCGTCGCCGGGGCCCTCAACAACGACATGATCGGCTGGGCGGGCGAAAGCGGGCGGATGGACAACACGATCCGATATTCGAACGCCGGCATCAAGGACCTGCAGCACGGCGGCGCCTTCCTGTTCTCGAATCTCGTCACCTACGACGCGAAGTACTACAAGGGCACCGACGCGTCCGCGTTCTTCGACGGCTGGGGCGACATCGTCGGCGGCTTTGGATCGTACCCGGTGCTCGGCAATCCGAACTACCACCAGGCGACCGACACGATCGAGACAATCAATTTCCGTCAGGTGGCCGAGACGGCGAAGGCGACCGCGGCGACGATCATCTACATGGCGTCGAGCCCGTCGCGGCTGGCCGACCTCAAGGCGACGCGAGGCTCGACGGGCGTCGAGGTGGCGTGGACGGCCAGCCCCGAAGTGGGCATCAAGACCTACGTGGTCGCGTATGGACCGCCGGCCGATCCGCTCCATACCCGGGTGCAGGTCACCGCGCCGCGCGCGGCGCTGCCCGCCCTCCCCGCGGGCACCCAAATCTCGGTGAAGGCCGTCAATTCGAGAGGACTCGAGGGCTGGGATTGGGCCCGAGTCGTCGTACAGTAAGAAACGACAGGCGACCGCCATGGCTCTGGACGATCTGCAGCTCGACCGAACCCACCCGGCGTCCTCGTCGGCGCCCACACCGCCGCCGTCGCAGCCGTCGCCCGTGCGCTGGATTGTGCTCGGCGCGGCCGCGGTCATCCTCGGCGGTGTGCTGACGCTGTGGTGGTTGAGCCGGGCGCAGCCGGGCACGGCCGCCCCGCCGGCCACGGGCGCGACCGCCGCGACAGACGTGTCGATCCGGCCGAAGCGCCAGAACATGGATTTGCCGTCGCTCGACGACTCCGACGGTTTTCTACGCGGGCTCGTCGCCGCCCTCTCGCAGCATCCGGCGCTCGCGCGACTGCTCGCCACGCAAAGCCTGATTCGCAACGCGACGGTGGCGACCGTCCAGATCGGGGACGGCAAGACACCGGCGACGCCGTTGGCCGTGCTGCGGCCGACGGCCCGGCTGTCGATTCTTGGCACGGCGCCGGCGGGCCGGATCGATCCGTCGAGCTACGCGCGCTGGAACGGCGACACGGCCGCGCTCCTGTCGATCGAGCCCAAAGACCTCGCGCAGCTCTACGTCAACGTGAAGGTGCTGTTTGATCAAGCGTACCGCGAGCTCGGCCATCCGAGCGCCGACTTCGACGAGGCCATCGTCCGCGCCATCGACACGCTCAGAGACACGCCGACGCTCGATCAGGATCCCGTCCTTGTCAGAAAGCAGCCGGGATTTTTCGAGCACGAAGATCAGACCATGCGCGGGCTGATGCCCGTGCAGAAGCAGTTTCTTCTCATGGGCCCGGACAATCGACGCCGGATCCTGGCGTGGCTGACGCAGCTCGCCACGCAACTCGACCTCAAAAAGCTCGGTTGAACGCCGCTTCTGAGCCCCAGGGTTGCTGTGGGTGCGCTCATATCGCGCCGTCGATAGCCTGCCGATAACCAGGACCTGCAGGCCCGGCAAATGGTAAAATTGCTGGCTGTCTATGACCGAACTGGCCCTGAAGCAGAAACACTACGACCCGGGCACGATGTGGCCCTTCGCCGCGATGCACGCGTCGGTGCTGCTCGTGTTTGTCGTGCCGTTCCATCCGTCTCTCCTGCTCTGGCTGCTCGGGTCCTACGGGCTTCGCATGTTCGCGGTCACGGCCGGCTACCATCGCTACTTCAGCCACCGGTCGTTCAAGCTCAACCGCTTCTGGCAGTTCGTGCTCGCCTTTCTCGCGCAGACGTCCGGACAGAAGGGCGTGCTGTGGTGGGCATCACACCATCGCGATCATCACCTGAACTCCGATCGTGAGGCGGATCTCCACTCGCCCGTCCACGAGGGTTTTTGGTGGTCGCATCTCGGCTGGATTCTCTCGGACGAGTACGACGGCTATGACCCGCGGCGTATCGCGGACTTCAGCAAGTTCCCCGAGCTGCGTTGGCTCGATCGCTTTCACCTGTTGCCGGCGGTGATCTACGCGGTGGCGGTGTTCATGATTGGCGGCTGGGGCGCGTTTGTGTGGGGCTTCCTGGTCGCGACCGTGCTGCTCTACCACGGCACGTTCCTGATCAACTCGCTCGCGCACATCTGGGGATCGCGCCGGTTCGCGACGCCCGATGAAAGCCGCAACAACTTCTTCCTCGCCATCGTGACCCTCGGCGAGGGCTGGCACAACAACCACCACCACTTCATGTCGAGTGTCCGCCAGGGCATTCGCTGGTGGGAAGTCGACATCACGTACTACATCCTTCGGATGCTGTCGTGGGTCGGCATCGCGCGCGAGTTACGCGACTTCAGCGAATAGACGCGGCGGTCCACCCTACTTCCGCCGGAACTGATACCGGCTCATCGCGTCGCGGAAGGGCGGCATCAAGATCAACGTAATCGCGCGGCCGTAGCTGGCCGTGCCGTCGTCGACACGGTTGGCCTTGAGGTACTGATCGTAGACGCGCGAGGCGGCCATCTCCATGGTCGGGCGCCGGCTCTTCAAGCGCTCGGCAATCGCGTCGAGATCGGACCGCACGCCCGGATCGAGCTGGCTCGTCACGAACTGCGCGCGCTCGGGCGTCAGCGCATTTCTCGCCTCCAGAATCAGGAAGACGCTCGCGCTGTAGGCCAGGGGTGCGGGGCCGTGCATGCACGCGTACCAGCCGACGGCGCTCGCCTCGGCCTCGTCGGCTTCGCCCGAGAGGTGCGCCCACTCGTGCGCCAGCACGAACGGCCGCTCGAACGGCAGCAGGTCCGGATGAACGATCGTCTCGAGCGCGATCGGATTGATCATGCCGTCCACACCCGTCCAGGTGAAGAATGGCGTCAGGAACAGCGAGTACTTCGGCCGGCCGAACGTGCGGAGCGGCTCGCGGTTGAGCTGCTCCAGACCTTCGTTCATCGGATCCTCGAGCTCCTTGGACACTTCCTCGAAGCTGAGGACCTCGTTGCTCGACGAGCCGAGCCGCAACCGCGTCGCGAGCGCGTTCGCGTCGGCGATGCCGCTCTGGAGAAAGTCGGCCGTCACCGGCGTATTGCCATTGGTGCGCAGGCTGAACTCGATCGTCAGCCGGCGATAATTCAGACCCCAGATCACCATGAAGACGATCGTCAGCACGGCAGCGGCGCGCGCGAGGCGCCGCACGCCCTCCCAGAGCGCGTCGATGACGCTCTCGTGGCGCGCGACGCTCCACAGGCGTGCGAGCCGGCGGAATGTGAGATACAACACGAGGATGATGAAGAAGTCCATCAACGCAAAGGGCACAAGGTTGCTGCCGGCGGTCAGCCAGTGCTCGATCTGCACGTAGACGCCGCGAGAATAGAACTGCTCGACGACCCATCCCGGAATCGGCACGATCACGAGGAGAGCGGCGATGACCGGCGCCGCAAGCCAGAACGAGACCGGCTGCGACTTCGTTACGGCTGGCTTCGCCATGGAGTCCCTCCCGTAATGAGACGCACCGACCGCTGATATGTCAGGTACGCAAAGGCCCACTGGATCATGACCGACAGGCGGTTCCGGAATCCGATGAGCTTCAGCACGTGCACGAACAGCCAGAAGAGCCAGGCCGGAAAACCGGTCATCTGGCCCCATGGCAGGTCGCTCACCGCGGCGGCGCGACCGATCGTCGCGAGGTTGCCGAGATTGCGGTACGCGAAGGCTCGACGCGGCTCGCCGTTGATCGTGCGGACGATATTCTTCGCCGCGTGCACGCCGCCCTGAATCGCGACCTGCGCGACGCCCGGCAGCTGCTGACCGTCTGGCGCCTTCGACACCGACAGATCGCCGATGACGGCGACCTCTTCGTGTCCGGGCACGGTGAGATCGTCGTTCACGAGCACGCGTCCGACTTTGTCGACCGGCACGCCCAGCGTGCGGCCGACCGATGACGCGGACACTCCGGCCGCCCACAGAATCGTGCCTGTCTCGATCGTCTCCGCGCCCAGGTGCACCTTGTCGGCCTCCACCTTCGTCACGACTTTGTTCGTCCAGACCGTCACGCCGAGCCGCTCGAGCGCGCGGCGCGCAAAGGCGGACAGACGCTCGGGGTACGTCGCGAGCACGTGCGGACCGCCCTCGACGAGAATGATCCGCGCCGACTCCGGATTGATCCTCCGGAAGTCGTGGGCGAGCGCGTGACGCGAAATCTCCGCGAGCGCGCCGGCCAACTCCACTCCCGTCGGCCCGCCTCCCACGACAAAAAACGTCAGCAGGCGGCGCTGTCGTACCGGATCGGTTTCGCGTTCGGCTTCTTCGAACGCAAGAAGGACCCTACGGCGTATATCGAGCGCATCCTCGAGTGTCTTCAGACCCGGCGCGAACGGCTGCCATTCGTCGTGGCCGAAATACGCGTGAGCGGAACCCGCAGCGACAATTAAGTAGTCGTAGGTGACGCGGCCATCGCGCAGCACGACAGTTTTGTGATCCACGTCGATGCTGGTGACCTCGGCCAGCCAGACTTCCGCGTTTTGTTGACTTCGCAGGATCCAGCGGATCGGCGCCGCGATGTCGCCGGGCGAGAGCCCGGCGGTGGCGACCTGGTAGAGAAGAGGCTGAAAAACGTGATGGTTGCGCCGGTCGATGAGCAGGACATCGACCGGCGCATGACGAAGTGCCTTCGCGGCGTTGAGACCGCCAAATCCGCCGCCGATGATGACGACGCGCGGGCGCGCGGAAGTACTCACGAACGACACGAACTACATGAATCGGCTGCCGAGACCGGCCCCGGCGAATCCCAGGACCGCCACGAGCGCGCTCGCGACCCACATGATGACCAGCGAGATCACGCAGACGATCACGGCCTTCATCGTGTCCTCGTACTCGAGCGCCTGCCTCACGCCGATGACCATCGCGGCGAGCTGCCAAATGAAGATCACGAAAAACAGCAGCAGATTGATAATCGGAACAAAACCGAGAATGCCAAGCAGGCTGGGCGACGCCGCGAACCCCGTGACGCGCAGCAGTTGACCGAGATCGGCCTGCGTGTTCTTGCCGGGCATCATCTTCGTGCCCACCATCAGCAACACCCAGGACGCGACGACCCAACCAATCAGCCCGAAGACGATCCCGAGCAGGAGGCCGACGATGCCGAAGCCCAAGCCGAGCATAGCCGTGGAGACCGCGGCCGCCACACCAGTGAGCACCTTTCCAGCCACGACGATGATCGCTGCCTGAGACGTGGCTGACGTGTCGTTCTCGACTTCTTCGTAAGTAGATGCCTGCAGCTTCAGCGCACCAAGTCACACGATCTTGGAAGCTCGCCATAAGTCCTCCGGGGAATATGCCCGGGACATTCTACGTGTAACCCGCGCAGCGCCACGGACTTTTGCGATGAAGCGCCGGAAGGCGCCTGTTACACTGACTTATGGCCGATACGCCCGTGTCCGCGCCGCGCTCGTGGGGCCGCACCACCGTGCACACGGCCTGCCCGCTCGATTGCCCCGACTCGTGCAGCCTCGACGTCACGATCGAGCGCGGCCGGCTCGTCAAGATCGACGGCAACCGCCGCGCCCCGTCGACGGCCGGTTACATTTGTGGCAAGGTCCGCCGATTCGATCGGCGCGTGTATCACGACGAACGCATCCTCTATCCGGCCGTGCGGAAGGGGCCCAAGGGCAAGGGCCTCTTCGCACGTGTGACGTGGGACGAAGCGCTCGACACGATTGCCGCGCGCATGCGCCACGCCCGCGACGCGTTCGGCAGCGAGTCGGTGCTGCCGTACTACTACGGCGGATCGAACGGCCTGCTGACCAACGAACTGGAAGACGCGCGCCTCTTCCGCAGATTCGGCGCGTCGCGGCTCGCGCGCACGATCTGCGCGGCGCCGACGGGGCTGGCCGCGACCGAGATGTACGGCAAGATGGCCGGCGTCGCCTATCCCGACTACGAACACGCGCGACTGATTGTCGTCTGGGGCTGCAACCCCGCGGCGACCGGGATCCATCTCGTCCCGCACCTCAAGAAAGCGCAGACGCTCGGCGCCAGGCTCGTCGTGATCGATCCGCGGCGCACCGCGTTCGCGCGCCAGGCGGATCTGCACCTGCCCGTCAAACCGGGTACCGACATGGTCGTCGCTCTGGCCGTGATTCGCGATCTGTTCGAGCGGGATCGCGCCGACCGCGCGTTTCTCGCCGAGCACGCGACCGGGGTCGACGACCTGCGTCGCGCAGCCGACGCATGGCCTCTCGATCGCGCCGCCGCAGAAGCCAGCATCCCGCTCAAGGATCTCGAGACCTTCGCGGAGTGGTACGGCACGATCTCCCCGGCGGTGATCCGCTGCGGCTGGGGACAGGAACGCAACCGCAACGGCACCGCGTCGACGATGGCGATCCTGGCGCTGCCGGCCGTCGCCGGCAAGTTCGGCGTCCGCGGCGGCGGCTACACGATGAGCAACTCGGGCGCGTGGGGCATCAAGCAGGAAGACCTGATCGGCGTCCCGCAGGCGAACACGCGCATCGTCAACATGAATCAGCTCGGCAAGGCATTGCTCGAATTTCGTGACCCGCCGGTGTCCGTGCTCTTCAGCTACAACTGCAATCCGCTCGCAACCGCGCCCGATCAGAACGGCGTCCGGCTCGGGCTGAAACGCGACGACTTGTTCACCGTGGTTTTCGAACAGGTGATGACGGACACGGCCGCCTACGCCGACGTCGTCCTGCCGGCGACGACATACTTCGAACACTACGACATCGCGAAAGGCTACGGCGCCTACCATCTGCAGGTCGTGCAGCCCGTCATTTCTCCCGTTGGCGAAGCGCGACCCAACCACGAAGTGTTCCGCGATCTCGGCGAACGCCTCGGTCTGACGTCGTCTGATGATCTCGGCGAGGCCGGCGCGCTCATCGAGGCCCTGCCGCAGATGCCACCCGCGCTCGCCGAAGCGCTCGCGCAAGGCCATCCGGCGCCCGCGCCTGCCGACGGCCATCCGATCCAGTTCGCGGACGTTCATCCGAAGACGCCGGATGAGCGCGTGCATCTCCATCCCGAGGGCATCGCGCCTGCCGGCACCATGTACGACTATCAGCCCGACCCCGGAAGCGCCGCATTCCCGCTCGCCCTCATCTCACCGGCAAGCGAGCACACGGTCTCGTCCACGCTCGGTGAGCTCCGCCCGGGTATCTCACGGGTGAAGATCCATCCGGCAGATGCCGCGCCTCGGGCGATTTCCGACGGCGACACGGTGCGCGTGTTCAACGCGTTGGGCGACGTGCACTGTGAAGCCGCCGTGACCCCGGAAATGCGCCCCGGTACGCTCTCCTTGCCCAAAGGACTCTGGGCGCGCAGCACCATCAACGGCGTGACTGCCAATGCGCTCGTGCCGGACGCGCTCGAGCGCTTCTCGGGCGGGGCGTGCTTCAACGACGCGCGCGTGCAGATTGAATTGCTCGCGAGACACTGACGGCTGGCTTAGGGCTCAGGACTTCTGGCTTGAGGCTTGAGGCTTGAGGCTTGAGGCTTACGGCAGGCTCATTGCCCTGTCCAAGTAAGGCCCTAGGCCTTAAGCCCCACGCCGCAAGCCTAGGCCGTAAGCCCCACGCCGTAAGCCCTATCTCACCGTCACTGTCGGTGGTTCTCGCTTCTTCGTCGCCTGCTCGAACGCGTAGGCAATCTCGAACAGCTTGGGCTCGCTGCACGCGAGGCCGACGAACGCGGCGCTGTACGGCGTCGGTTTCGGCTCGAACCCGGCGGGAAACGGATTGGCACCGCCGCCACCGCCGCCGCCTCCGCCCGTCATGCCAATCGGGACGACGATTTCCGGAAATCCCGGCCGCGACGCGAGGTTGGAAATGGCCCAGCCGGGGAACATCAGCGCGTCCAGTTTGTTGTCTTCAATCGCCGCTTTGAAGCCGTGATCGCCGGCGAGCGCGAGGTCGCGGGCGCGATCCGCCTGATAGCGCGCGCGGTCCTGGACGACATCCATCTCATCCGAGATATCGAGATTCGCTTGACCGTATTTGATCGCACCGGCCTTGGCGTGCGCGGTGTTCCACGCGCGCAACTCGGTCAACGATTTCACCGGCGCGGCCGGGCCAAGCGATGCGAGGTACGCGTTGAAGTCGCGCTTCATGCCGTACTTCAGCACGACCGAGCAGTTCTCGTCTTTGCCCTTCGCGTTGTTGAGGCCAGAGCAGATGTCGAACGAGAGGATGTTACGGCTCGGATCCGGATCGAGGACGGTCGGCATGTTCGCCGGATCGACGACGATGGCGCCGCTGCGCTTGAGCACGTCGATCGCCGCGGTCATCAGCGTCGTCTGCGCGTCGCTGAGGCCGCCGCGGCCGGCCCCGCGTCCGCCACGGCCGCCACCGGGCGCGCCTGCGGCTCCGGCCGCACCCGCCGGCTCCCCCGCCGGAGCGACGCGATCGTAGTAATACGCGCGCGGGATGCCGATGCGCGCGCCGCGCAGTCCGTTCGGGTTCAGAAACTTGGTGTAGTCGCGTCCCGGCGGCGGCGTGCATCGCGACGTCGCGGCATCGTCCGGATCCGGCGCGGCGCTTTCAATCGCGCCGAACAGGATCGCCGCGTCGGTCACCGTGCGCGCCATCGGCCCGGCGGTGTCCTGATCGGCCGTTATGGGAATAATGCCGTGGCGGCTGATGCGGCCGGTCGTCGGCCGCAAGCCCACGAGCATCGTGACCATCGCGGGATTGACGACCGAGCCTGCGGTGTCGGTGCCGACGTTCGCGGCCCAGAAGCTCGCTGCCGTGCCGGCACCCGAGCTCGAGCCGCCGGTGGTCATCAGCGGCCGGCCATCGCTCGATTCGCGCGGGTCGGGGCGTGCGTCGTACGGATTGAACGAGAACCCGCCGACTGCGCTGTAGTTGCCGGGCATCGGCGTCGGCGCGCCCGCGACCCAGTTCGCCAGCTCAGTGAGCACCGTTTTCGCGATGATCACCGCGCCGGCGTCGCGCAGGTTCTTCGTCAGCGTCGCGTCGAACGGCGGCGTGAAATTCGCGAACGCCAGCGCGCCGCCGGTCGTCGTCACGTCGGTCGTGTGGATGTTGTCCTTGAGGGCGATCGGAATCCCGTGCAGCGGCCCGCGGACGTGTCCGGCCGCGCGTTCGCGATCCCGCGCATCCGCGTCCTCGAGCGCGTGCGGGTTGACGGCAATTGTCGCGTTGACGCGCTTGTCGTAGATCGCGATGCGGCTGAGGTACTGCGTGACGAGCTCGCGCGAAGTAACGCGGTGTTCGCGCATCGCCTGCTGCATGTCGCGGATCGTCGCCTCGACAACCGAGAAGGCCGCGGCTCGCGCGCCTGCGCCTTGTGACGGCGTCCATATCGCGACGGCAGACGCGACCAGTCCTGCACCGACGAGATACCGCATGACAGCCTCCGATCGTCGAGTTCTACATCGATTTCACTATCGCGGACGCGATGCTTCGACCAGACGTGGATCGAGGCGCCAGATCGCCTGCGGCGTGCCGGCGATCCAGAGTGCCTGCTGGCCGAACGCGATCGCACCGCCACCCGTGCCCGTGAACTGTTGCGCAACGAAATTCGTCCGCGGGTCGATCCGCGTCAGCGGCGCGCCCGCCCGGCTGATCCACACCGCGCCCGCACCAATCGTGATCTCTCCCGCAGCGGCGGGAAGGCCGATCTGAATCGTCTCGCTCACCTTGTTCGTCTTCGGGTCGATCCGCGAGACGGTCGCCGCGTCTTGATTGAGCACCCACACCGCGCCCTCGCCGAACGCGACCGCCCGCGGATTCCGCCCTACCTTCACGGTTTCGACGATGAGGTTCGTATACGGATTCACGCGCGTGACGACGTCGCTCGATCCGCCGGTCACCCACAGCGCATCCTGACCAGACGTCACGGCGGTCGATCCCACTGGGACGTTCACCTGAGCCACGGCCTGATTCGTGTCTGGATCGATTCGCGTCAGCGTGCCGGTCTGGCCGGCGAGCGCCCAGATGCTGCCGACCGCCGTTGCGAGCGACGCGGCGACATCGCCGGTCGGCATCGCGACAGTGGCCGCCACCGAGTTGGTCTTCACGTCCACGCGGGCGAGCGCGGACTGCCCGCAGAGACTGACCCAGACGCTGCCGAATGCCGCGACCATGCTGCCGCAGGGCTCCTTGCCGGCGGCCACGGTCTCTGTCACGAGGTTGGTCTTGGGATCGATCCGACGAAGCGAGTTCTCCGCTCGGCTTCGCACCCACACGGCATCGTCGGTGACAAGAAGTCCGCGATCACCGGCGACGTCGATGGTCGCGTCGGGTTTGACCGCGGCAAGCGCAAGGCGCCACGCGGGCGGCGCGGGGGGCGGCTTCTCGGCCGGTGTCTGGGGCGCGCGCGAGAGGCTGGCGGCGGCCAAGGCCACCAGGGTCAACAGGTTGCCGTCGATCCGCATCGGCCGTCATAATACCGGGTACGGTGCCGTCCCGCATGCGTTGGCTCACTCCTGCGGCTCGTCCAGCCGCCATCGCGGCACTCTGGTTCGTCGTCATCCTGGCGCCGGCGATAGCTGCGCGTCAGGCGCCGATTCCCGCAGCGGCCACTCAGTCGGCCGACTTTTTTGAAGCCCGGATTCGCCCGATTCTCGCGGCGAATTGTTTCGACTGTCACGCCGCGGACAAGAAGGGCGGACTCCGGCTCGACTCGCGCGAGGACATGCTCACGGGCGGAGAGTCGGGTCCGGCGATCGTCCCGGGCAAGCCGGACGACAGCCTGCTGATTCAAGCGATCAGGCAGGTCGCCGGCGCGCCAAAAATGCCGTATGGTCGGCCCAAACTGAAGCCAGAGGACATCGACGTTCTCGTCGAGTGGGTCCGCGGTGGCGCGCCGTGGCCCGCGACGTCTGGCGCGCCGGCACCGCCGGTCGTGGCGAAGCGGTACGTCGTCACCGCCGAGCAGCGCGGGTTCTGGTCGTTCCAGCCGCTGCGCACGCCGGCTGTGCCCGTTGTGCACGACACGGCGTGGCCGAAAAACGACATCGATCGTTTCGTGCTCGCGCGCCTCGAACACGACGGCATGCGACCGGTTGCGCCTGCTGACAGGCTCGCACTCATTCGCCGCGCGACGCTCGATCTCACCGGCCTGCCGCCGACGCCCGAGCAGGTCGACGCCTTTCTCAAGGATCGATCGCCCGAGGCATTCGCGAAGGTGGTCGATCGCCTGCTCGCGTCGCCGCAATATGGCGAGGCGTGGGGACGCGTGTGGCTCGACGTCGCCCGGTATGGCGAGGACGACTACCGCAGCCTCGATCCGAAAGGGCGCGGCCTCAATCCGTATCCCAACGCGTACCTCTATCGCGACTGGGTCGTGAAGGCGTTCAACGACGACATGCCGTACGACACGTTCGTCCGCGCCCAGCTCGCAGCCGATCTCACCGACGAGGGCAACCGCGTGCGAACGCTCCCCGCGCTCGGGTTTCTCGGCCTCGGTCCGTGGTACTACGACAACGGCGCGGTCGAGATCACGCACGCTGATGAACGCAACGACCGCGTGGATGTCGTCGGCCGCGGATTGCTCGGGCTGACGGTGGCGTGCGCGCGTTGCCACGACCACAAATACGATCCGATTCCGACGAGCGACTACTACGCGCTCTCGGGCGTCTTCCTCAACACCGAGTACCACGAATATCCGATGGCGCCCAAAGCCATCGTCGATGCATATAAGGTCGAAGAAAAGAAGGTCGAGAAAAAACAAGACCTGCTCGACGACTATCTCGACAAGGAATCCTCACAGCTCGCTGAGACGCTCGTGTTCCAGGCCTCGAAGTACATGCAGGCGGCCTGGCAGGTTACCGGCGAATCAAAGAAAGAGAAAGCGCGCGTCGTCGAATCGGAGAAACTCGACTACGAGCAGTTCGACCGCTGGTTGCGGTTTCTCGCCAAGCCGCCGGCGTTCTACTCGTATCTGAAGCCGTGGCAGGCGATGGTGAAGGCCGGCGGCACGAAGCGCGAGGCGCAGAAGCTGGCCGACGACTTCCAGACCGTGCTCGTCGACGTCGTGTTGGCGCAGCACGACATCAAGGAACAGAACGAGATCATCCGCGCGAAGGCCCTGCCAGGCACCAAGAAGAAGGAACCCGCGAACCTGCCGAACGAGTTCATCACGAACGACGACTTCTGCCCGGGCTGCGGCCTGGAACTGAAGAGCCTGCCGGCCGAACAGAACAGCCTGTGGACCGACGTGTTCCAGCGCGACCTCGACAGCGCGCCGGTGCCCGGTCAGGATCCGCGGCCGGCCCTGCTGGTCTTCCGCGGCTGGGGACTCGAGCGGCAGCTTGGCCCGGATCGACGCGCGTCGATTCAGGCCCTTCGCGACGACATCGACGCGATGCAGAAAGCGCTGCCCGAGAAGTTCGCGTACGTCCACGGCGTGCGCGACGTCGAGAAGCCGACGCAGCCGAAGATCAACCTCCGCGGCAGCCCGTATCGACTGGGCGACGAAGTCCCACGCGGCTTCCTGACGGTCCTGAGCGGCGACGAGCCCAGGACGTTTACCAAGGGCAGCGGACGACTCGAACTCGCGAACGCGATTCTCGAGCAGCCGATCGCGATGCGCGTCCTCGTCAACCGCGTGTGGAAAGGCCACCTCGGCACGGGCATCGTCGACACGCCGAGTAACCTGGGCGCGAACGGCGAGCGGCCGTCCAATCCGGAGTTGCTTGACTACCTCGCGCGCTATTTCGTCGATCACAAGCTGTCGATCAAGGCGCTGCACCGGCAGATCATGCTGAGCGCGACGTATCAGCTGAGCGCCTCGGACTCGCCGGCGAACATGGAGAAAGACGCCGGTAACCGGTTGTACTGGCACGGCAACGAACGCCGGATGACCGCCGAGCAGATCCGCGACTCGGTCCTCTTCGTCTCCGGATCGCTCGACACGAAGATCGGCGGGCCGTCCGCGACGCTGACGCCGTCCTACACGCGACGGACAATCTACGGCCGCGTGAGCCGCTACCGGCTAGACGAGTTCCTGCAGCTCTTCGACTTCCCCAGCGCGAGCCAGAGCGCGGAGAAACGCTTTTCGACAAACGTCCCGCTGCAGCGCCTGTTCTTCATGAACAGCGACTTCATGCAGCAGCAGGCCGAGCATCTGGCCGGACGCGTCGCCGCAGAGCCCACCGACGACGCTCGCATCCAGAAGGCGTACCGGCTGATTTTCGGGCGCGCCGCGACCCCAGCCGAGCTCACAGCGGGCCACGACTTCCTCGCCAGCGAGCCGATGCGTCAGTACGAAGACAAGAAGGCCGAGGCTGAAAAGGCCAGGCTCGAGGCCGCAAAAAATGACGACGAAAAGAAGGACGACGGCAAGAAAGACGCGGCCGTGGACTCGCCGAAGCCTGCCGCGCCTCCAGCTGCCGAGAGCGCCGACGGCATGATGGCCGGCGTGAAGCCCGGCGCGGACGGCTCAGCCGATGCCGCCAAGAAACTGCCCGTGACGACGTTCGGCCGCTATCTGAAGTTGCTGCTCAGCTCGAACGAATTCATCTTCGTCAGCTGACGCCAGGACACCTGACCATGTCGCATCAGCGCTCCCGCCCCGTCACCCGCCGCGACGCCCTATGTCGGATCGGCAACGGTTTCGGGATGCTCGCCTTCGCGAGCCTCATCGGCCAGTCGCTCGAAGCGGCCGGCTTTGCCGACGGCCAGGCCCAGGACGCCGTGCGGCCGCTCGATCATCCGGCGCGCGCCAAACGCGTGATTTTTCTCTACATGAACGGCGGCTTGTCGCAGGTGGACAGCTTCGATCCGAAGCCGATGCTCGACAAGTACCACGGTCAGCCGATGCCGGGCGCAACGGTCGCGACCGAGCGCAAGACGGGAACGCTGCTCAGATCGCCGTTCACGTTCAAGAGATACGGCGAGAGCGGCATCGAGGTCAGCGAGATCTTTCCCCACGTGGGCGAATGTGCGGACGACATCTGCTTCATTCGATCGGTCTACACCGACATCCCGAATCACGAGCCATCGATGCTCATGATGAACACGGGACACAGCCAGGTCGGCCGGCCATCTCTCGGATCGTGGCTCACCTACGGTCTGGGCACCGACAACAAGAACCTGCCGGGATTCGTCGTGCTCTGCCCCGACGTGCCGACGACTGTTGGTCCGCCGTTGTGGAACAACGCGTTTCTGCCAGCGGTGCATCAGGGCACGTACATTTCGGACAAGGTCGAACGCCCGGATCAGATCATCGGCAAGGACTTTGATCCCAAAAAGCTCGTCTCGTTCGTCAACAACGCGGATTTCACCCTGACTGAACAGCGCCGCGAGCTCGATCTGATGGAGACGCTCGACAAGCTCCGCGCGGGCGGCCAGCCGAAGGATCCGCAGCTCGAGGCCGCAATCAGCTCGATGGAAGTCGCCTACCGGATGCAGACCGAAGCCCCGGACGTGTTCGACATCCGCAAGGAAACCGAGGCGACGCTGAATCTGTACGGGCCTGGCAGCACCGCGCGCGGCTGTTTGATGGCGGTGCGGCTCGTCGAACGCGGTGTCCGGATGGTGCAGGTCTATTACGCGAAGGGCGATCCCTGGGATCACCACAGCGACATCCAGCTCCATCGCAAGAACGCGAAGGATTCGGATCAGCCGTTTGCCGCGGTCATCAAGGATCTGAAGTCACGCGGGCTGTTCAAGGACACGCTCGTCGTGTGCGGCTCGGAATTCGGGCGCACGCCCGTCGTCGAGATCGGCGGCGGCGCGGGCACGGCGCAGAACGGCCGCGATCACAACCCGTTCGGCTTCACGATGTGGCTGGCGGGCGGCGGGGTGAAAGGCGGGATGACGTACGGCGCCACCGACGACTTTGGATTCAAGGCGATCGACAAGCCCGTCCACGTGCACGACCTGCACGCGACGATTCTCCACCTGCTCGGCATCGATCACACGAAGCTGACGTACCGGTACAGCGGTCGTGATTTCCGCCTGACGGACGTGTCGGGCACCGTGATCCACGACATCATCGCGTAGCGCCGAATTCAGCTCTTCGGGCCGTCGACGCAGGCCGCGTTGCCCGCGGCGTCGGTCGCGCACACGCGGTAGGTCGTGCCCGGCGTGAAGGCCGCCGGCATCACGGCCCGCCAGAGGTACTCGCCGTACCACGACATCGGCGTCGACTGCGCTCCCTGCGGCGACGTCCACTCCACCACCACGCGCTTCAGATCGAAGTTCTCCGCGGGACTCTTGCGGTCGTGCACGCGCGCGCGCACGAACACGCCCCCGGCCGGGCGGGGCTGCGTGCCGATCATCGAGATCGACGGCGGCGCGGTGTCGGGTTTCAACCCCACGCCGAAGAAGACGCGCTCGTCGAGCGCCTGCGGGTTTTCGCCCTGGGCCTGTACGACGTCCAGTCGGCCGTCGCCGTCGAGGTCGGCCACTGCGAGGCCGAGCGTGCCCGGCGTCGGCTTGCCGTCGAACACGTCGGCCGCCACGCGCAGATGACCCTTGCCGTCGTTGATCATCAGCCGGTCCGGACCGGAGAGCGATCCGATCAGGAAGTCGGCGTGGCCGTCCGAGTCGTAGTCGAGAAACGCGGCGACGTTGTCGTCCTCGCCGAGATTCTGGTCCGGCGGCCACCACAGCGTTGTCGCGTCCACGTAGCGCCCGCGCTGGTTGTTGCGGAATACGTGCTCACGCCGGTTGGAGCTCTGCTCGTTCAGAATCTCGCCGTCGTTGATCGTCACGAGATCGAGAAAGCCGTCGCCGTCGAGATCCATCGCCTCGAAATCGTAGTTGTTCGTGTACTGCGGAATCGCACCCGGCGTGTCGGTGAACCTGCCGTTCCCGTCGTTCTTGAAGAGGTACCCGCCGCCGCAGCGCTTGCAGGAAATCACGATGTCGAGGTCCGCGTCGTTGTCGACGTCGACCAGCTCGAGATCCCACGAGAACCGGACGAGCGCGTCAGGCATGCGCTCCTTCGTCGCGTCGGTGAAGTGCCCCGTGCCGTCGTTGAGCCACAACATCGTGCGGCCGCCGACGTTCGTCATGTTGTTGCCCGGGCCCCAGTCCACGAGCACGAGATCCAGATCGCCGTCGCCGTCGACGTCGCCGACCTCGATGTCGCCGACGCTCGCCGGCAGGTGCGGAAGATTGGTCTCGGTGACGTCGCGGAATCCGCCGCCGCCCGTGCCGAGATACAGGCGCGTCTGCGTCTGAAACGTATTCCCGACGATCAGATCGACGATCCCGTCGTTGTTGACGTCGCGCGCTTTGATGACGCGCGTGAGCCCCGGCGTGCCGAAGACCTCTTTGCTGCGATCGTCGAAGCGCTTGCCCGGCCCGTTGTTGATGAACGCACCGTTCATCTCCGGCGTACCCGGATCGGAGTAGTTGCCGCCGTTGGCGAAGAGGAGGTCGGGCCGCCCGTCGCCGTTGATGTCGGCGATCTCGACCTTGTTCGTCCAGCCCGCCGTCGTGCCAATCGTCTCGGCCGTGACGTCCTTCCACAAGTGCGACGGCAGCGCGTCTGCAGCCTGTTGGGCGCGCCCCGGCACCGACAGCACCGCGGCGACGCCCGCGATCGCCACGACGAACAACGTTCGACGTCTCACCCGTGCCTCCCGAGGTCCATGCCGGTCCGCGCCGTCTCCCGGATGGCGCGTCCAGCGCCGCGCAGGTTGTCGAGCCGCATTTCCGAGTACTTCCGCGAGAGCAGCACGCCGTGCGCACCTCCGTCGAACGCCGCCTTCACGGCCTGATACGCGTCGTCGGGGGTCGTTTTCTTGCTCGTGGCGGCGGTCGGAATGTCGATGTCGATGCCCGGCCAGATCTTCATCGCCGCGCCGGCACCCGCGATCGCTCGTCGGGTTTCACGCCGTACGTAGTCTGCGCCAAGTCCAGCCGCCGCGATCTTATCGAGCGGCTGATCATGGTATTGCTGCAGACCGTACGTCAGATCGAGCACCTGTTCCGCGGTGAAGTCGGCGAACACCGACCGTTGCGTGCTGCGCACGTACTGGGCGAGGCGCTCACCGCCGCAGAAGTTGTAGATCACGACCTTCAGGAAATCAGAGTACGGTGCGAACGCCGCGTAGTCCTGTTCCGCGCGATAGAAGGGCGAGAACGAGTTGTTGTGCCACACGTGCCAGCCGATACCTTTGGCCGGCGCGATCTCTTTCGAGAGCTTGTACATGTCGCGATAGGTGTCGTCGAGCGCGTCGTTCCACAGCTTCTCCCAGGCGAGAATTTCGGGGTACCTCACGAGGAGGCGCCAGAAGGAGACGAACGCGCCGTCTGCCGGCGTCTGCCCGCCGCGGACGGCCGCGGCCCACGCGCTGAGCTGCGCGTACCCGGTTTTCGCCCGGTCGACATCGATCCCGCGCGTTTTCGCCTCGGCCGTGCAGTACTGACAGAAACAGGCCAGTCGTCCACCGGCGCCTGCCCCGCCGTGGTTGGCGACGAGAACGTTCCCGAGCGGCCCCTGCCGCTCGCTGCCCCACATCAAGCCGTCGACGTCGTACGAACGCAGGTAGTCCTCGACAAGGCCAAGCCAGAAATTGCGCGTGTGCGGATTGCGGGAGCATGCGAAGTCCGACTCCGGCCCGGACAACACGACTTCGCGGGCGCGGTCGAAACCCGGCGCCGCGATCGCCGCGGTGTACCGGAATACGTCCTCGAACCAGCAGATCACCTTCATACGGCGCTTGTGCGCCGCCGGCAGCACGTCGGCGACGACGTCGTAGCCGGGATGATCGGGGGCTTTTTCGGGGACGAGCGCGGTGTTGCGGTAATACTGCGGATGCGGCGTCGCGTAATTGCCGCCGTGAAACGTGTCGGCGTCGTATTGCTGCTTGCCGTGATCGGGCAGCGGCTGCGAGGGAAGCTGGCGGCCCGCGATCCCGCGCCCGTACGTGAACGTCGCGAGAAAGATCGTGTTGATCGATGCTGTCTCTTCGAACGTGTCGAGCACGCGCTCGGTGCCCTCGTCGACGAACGACACCGCGCCGGCCTGGATCCCGATCATGCGGGTGTCTGCGCGCGCGGCCGGCCGGGGATCGATGGGCAGGCCCGACAAGAGGGCGCCGCCGGTGAGCAGCGTTGAGGCTTCGAGAAACTCGCGACGATCCACGACACCCGTCCTTTCGGCCGTGTCCCGCGGCCGCGCCGAGTGTACCCGATCGTCCCAGACTAGAAGCCCTGCTGCAATCCGATTTGCCAGTACCAGTGGCTGTTGAGGCGATCCATCGGATGGGACACGGCCGTCTCGAGAATCAGGAAGCCGAGGATGTTGACCCGTGCGGCACCGCCGTAACTCCGCAGGAGGTCGCGCGTGCCGCCGGCGAATGCCGGACGGCTGTCGGTGGTCCAGGTGACGCCCGCGTCGAAAAATGCCGCGACCTCGATCGGAATCCGGCCGTACTCCAGCTCGTTGTGCAGCAGGCCGAACAGGGGCGCGCGCAGTTCGACGTTGCCGACGAGCATGCGGCTGCCAGAGAGGCTTTGGAAGAGCGTGCACTGGCTGGCGGTCGGCGAGACGGCGCAGTCGGCTGAGGTGAACGAGCCAAATCCGTAGCCGTGCACCAGATCCGGATAGCCCGCGTAGAGCGGGACCAGACGCGGGTCCTCAGCGTCTGCGCCGTAACGTCCGTAGTGAATGCCGCGGAACGCCAGCGTGTACGGCCGCTTCGGCATGTAGTAGCGGCGATAGTCCACCAGGAGGGAGTTGTAGGTCAGCGTGCCGAGGCTGTGCTCGACCTCGATGCGGTACCGCTCGCCGAAAATGGGGCTCGTCGCGCCGTAGAAGGACGTGTCGTGCACGAGCGCCGCGCCACCCTCCGTGAGGTACATCGGCGACGCCAGCTCGACCTTGCTCTTGTCCTCTTGAAGCAAGGCTCCGGAGATGCTGTCGTAAACGCCGGTGGTCGTCTCCTGCGTGAACGTCAGCGCTCGAGTCCCGCCCGTGAATTCGACACGCGTCGCCGAGTCGAGCGGATACGCGGCGACGCCGTAAACGCCACGACTCGTCTGCCTTTGCGTCACCTCCGACAGCAGAAGCGTCGAGCTTCCCGCCGGCGCGACGAGCTGCAGATAGTCAGCCCGGTAAGGCACCTGCTGGATCGCCGCGGCCCAGTTCCAGCGATGTCGGCGGTTCGCGTACACGATTTCGCCGCCCACGTCCGAGAACGTCCCGGCGACTGAAGCGGCGATCCCGAGCGTGCGGTCGCCGAGCATGTCGCCAAACACGAACGACACACTGCCGCCGATGTACGCGCCGTTCGAGCTTGCGCCGAATCCGACCGACGGCTGGCCGATCTGATCGAGCGTGAGCTTCTGGGCGTATGGCGTGGTGTCCGGCTTCGTCGTGAGGGGCGGCAGCCCGCTCTTGTAGTCATTCAAGAGCCGGGCGAGGTCGCCGTCCGGCACCACGCGGCCCGGAAGCAGCGCCGCGTGTCCCGAAGGCGGCGGCGGAACCAGACTCGCGATATCCGCGGGATCCATCACGTAGATCGATTGACCATCGTCCTCGAACACGCTGAACGTGAGGCGGCCTACGGACGATTGGCTGAGCGCCGGACTCGACGTCGTGATGCCGGCGACGCCGGTCAGAAACGACGAGATCTGTTCGATCGGCCCGCCGTCGATCGCCATCCGGTACAGATTGCTCACGCCGTCCGGCTCGCCGATGAACGTCAGTTCCTTACCGTCGGCAGAGATCTGCGGGCTCAGGTGCTTCCCTCTCAGAAAGCCCGGGATCTCGGTCACCGCACGCGTCGCAAAGTCGAACCGCGCCAGCCGCAGCGGACCGGACACGAGCGTCACCAGATCCGTGCTGAACCGCTCGGTGACGAACACGATCGACTTGCCATCGGGCGTGAACACGGGCTCGAGGTCGGCGAACGGATCGTGCGTCAGCCGATCGAGCTGGCCGCGATCGAGCGAGATGACAAACAGATCCAGCAGGCCGCCTTGATTACCGCTGAACACAATGGAGCGGCCGTCCGGCGCGAACGACGGGTTGATCGCGTCGTCGAGATTCGGAAGCGCGAACTCGCGTTTGACGCTGCCCGAATTCGGATCGATCAGGATGAGGACGGGATTCCCCGCACGCACGGCCGTGAGCGCGAGGGATTTGCCGTCGGGGCTCCACGCTCCGGCCGAATCGAGGAACTCGAGGCTGTCGAAATGCGCGTCGGTGGCCGAGCTCGAAAGCCTGTGGAGGATGTGCCCCGTCTCGGCGTCGGCGAGAAACAGGTCGATCGAAAACAAGTCGCGCTCGGA
Organism: uncultured Acidobacteriota bacterium; assembly: GCA_963704575.1. GTDB lineage: Bacteria > Acidobacteriota > Vicinamibacteria > Vicinamibacterales > SCN-69-37 > DATEGZ01. The sequence continues at coordinate 1,874,404 of OY969918.1, forward strand.
AAAAAAGGCGACAAAGCGGCCATCCGGACTCACGCGCGGTCCGACGTTGTACCGCCCGCCGCCGGTGGCCTTGTTGACGATGACCCGCGCGCTACTTTCGATCGAGGAGCGGCCGGCGGCGACTTCATTGGTGGACGCGACGATTGCCGCATGCCAGTCGGCGTCGAGTGAATTCGCATCGGTTCCCAACTGGCGCGCGAGCCCGTCGAGGTCGTAGCGCGGGTTGGCCGCCGAGCGGATGAGCGACGCGACCGCGCGATCTCCGTATTTCGCGCCGACGTACGCCCAGAACGCATGGCCCCAACGGTACGGAAAGTACTTCGGGTTATCGAGGTCCTTGACGCTCGGCAGCTTCTCGCGCAATGCGGCGTCGCGGAGCCACATCGCCGTTTGCGCGTCCACCGGCCCGAGCGAGAGGTACTCCGCCATGCCCTCGACGAACCATAAGGGATACGCGAGGATCCCGGGCGCTGTGCCCGGCGAGGAATGCGGGTCGTCGCCCGTCATGTCGAACTGAAAGGCGTGGACCATTTCGTGGCCGAGAACATGATCGGTGTCGGCGAGCGAGCCGCCGACCGGGAGGACGATCCGGCGCTTGAGCGCCTCGGTCACGCCGCCGGTGCCTTCGCCAATCAGCCCTTCGATGACGTTGGTCTGCCTGAAGTGCGCCGGCGCCGCGTACAGGATGACGGCCTGGCGCCCGCGCAGTTGATGATTGAAAAAGCGTGACAGTCGCGACTGCCATCGCTCGGCCATGCGCGCGACGATCCCCGCGGCCTCGGCTTCTTCCGGGTAGTAGTACAGATCGAAGTGTTCAGTCTTCAGGACCTGAAAATCGAAGGTGCGGTACTGAACCTTGTTGCGCCCGAAATACTGGGCCGTGGCCGCCGCGGGCACACTCGCCACGAGCAGGAGGGCTAAGAGCGACGCACGCCAGGACACCGGCGGCCACTTCACGATGATCTAGAGATACCACGGCGCGCGCGTGAAAAGACGAAGTAAGATGCCACAGAGTATGGCCGCCGCCGACCACTCCGCCCCGCGCCTCGTGCATTGCGTCAAACTGCAACGCGATCTGCCCGGACTCGACGCGCCTCCCTGGCCTGGACCGCTCGGTCAGCGCATCTACGAGCACATCTCCGCGGAGGCGTGGGAGATGTGGGAAGAGCGGATGAAGATGATCCTCAACGAGTACCGCCTTCTGCCGTTTCAGAAAGAGGCGCAGGAACTCATCGCCAAACACATGGAAGAGTTCTTCTTCGGCGAGGGCGCGGCACTGCCGCCGGGCTACGTGCCCGACCAGGCGCACTAGCTCAGCACCAGCACCACCAACTAGGCACCGGCGCGACGTCCGTGCACATCGCGCGGCGCCCTGCGGACTGAGGAGGCCCATTGGCAAGTGTTCCGTTATCCGTAAATCGCGGACTCGGCGAAGCGAAGTCGGACCGGGCGTTCTTCGGGCATCCGCGCGGCCTGTCCACGCTCTTCTTCACCGAAATGTGGGAGCGCTTCTCGTACTACGGGATGCGCGGCTTTCTCATTCTGTACATGACGGCGCCGATCAGCGCCGGCGGCATGGGCCTCAGCGACATCGTCGCGGGACCGATCTACGGTGCGTACACCTCGATGGTGTACTTCATGAGCCTGCCCGGCGGCTGGATCGCCGACCGGCTGCTCGGACAACGTAAAGCCGTCGTCTACGGCGGCGTGCTGATCGCGCTTGGGCACTACTCGCTCGCGATTCCGTGGGCCTCGACGTTCTATCTCGGTCTCGTGCTCATCGTGCTTGGCACCGGCCTGCTCAAGCCCAACATCAGCGTGATCGTCGGCCAGTTGTACGCCCAGAACGACATCAGGCGTGACGCCGGGTTCTCGATCTTCTACATGGGGATCAACCTGGGCGCGACGATCGGGCCGCTCATCACGGGATTCCTCGCGCAGCAGCCGCAGTTTCAGCACTGGCTCGCGGGTTTCGGACTCGATCCGCACTCGGCGTGGCACTTCGCGTTCGGCGCCGCCGGCGTGGGCATGACGTTCGGTGTGATCCAATACATTCTCGGCAGCCGCGCGCTCGGCAACGCGGGCCTCGAGCCGACAACGACGCCGGCGGAGCGCCACAAAGCGCGGACGATCGTCTTGATCGGCGCCGCGCTGATCGTCGCACTCGTGACCGTCGTCGCGCTCGGTCTCGTGCCAGTGACACCCGCGCAGGTCGCGACGGGGATCGGGTACCTGCTGATCCTCATCACGATCCCTTTCTTCGGCTGGCTGCTGTTCAGCTCGCGCTGGACGCCGGTCGAGCGCAGCCGGTTGTGGCTGGTGTTCGTGCTCTTCCTCGCCGTCGCGTTGTTCTGGTCGATCTTCGAGCAGGCGGGATCGACGCTGAACTTATTCGCCGATCGCAGCACCAACAACGTGCTGCCGGGGTACGGCGCGTTCCCCAGCAGCTGGTTCCAGTCGTTGAACTCGACGTTCATCATCGTGTTTGCGCCGGTGTTCGCGTGGCTCTGGATCAAGCTGGGTGACCGCCAGCCGACGGTGCCGACGAAGTTCGCGCTTGGTCTGGTCGGCGCGGGGCTCGGATTCGTGATTTTGGTGCCCGCGGCGAATCTCGCGGCGAGCGGCGTGAAAGTCAGCGTGATGTGGCTGAGCGTGACGTACCTGCTCCACACGTGGGGCGAGCTGTGCATCAGCCCGATCGGCCTCAGCGCGATGACCAAACTCGCGCCGGCGCGGATCGTCTCGCTCATCATGGGCGTGTGGTTCCTCGGCGCGTCGGTCGGCAACTATCTCGGCGGACAGATGGCGTCGCTCTACGGATCGATGCCGCTGTCCACGCTCTTCGGCGTCGTCGGATCATTCGGGATCGCGTGTGGTGTGATCCTGCTGCTCTTTTCCAAGCCGCTCGCGCGATTGATGGGCGGCGTCCGCTAGAGTCATGGCGCTCGACGAATACCGCCGCAAGCGGGACTTCACGAAGTCGCCGGAGCCCTCGGGCGATCGCGCGAGCACGCGAAAGAAGAAAGACGCGACGCTGTTCTTTTGCGTGCAGAAGCATCTCGCCAGTCATCTGCACTACGACCTCCGCCTCGAGTACCAGGGCGTCCTGCTCTCCTGGGCGGTGCCGAAGGGGCCCTCACTCGATCCGTCGGTCAAGCGGCTGGCCATGCATGTCGAGGATCATCCGTTCGACTACGGATCGTTCGAAGGCGTGATTCCCGAAGGCTACGGCGCCGGCGTGGTGATGCTGTGGGATCGGGGCACGTGGACATCAGCGGTGCCGGACGTGGGCGCGGCGCTCGCCAAGGGTGACCTGAAATTCACGCTCGACGGCTACAAGCTCAAAGGATCGTGGGCGCTCATCCGCACGCGCGGCTACGGCGGCAGCCGCGGCGAAGGCAAGAGCTGGCTGCTCATCAAGCACCGTGACGAGTGGGCCGGCGACCTCGACATCCTCGAATTCGCCCCGCTCAGCGTCAAGAGCGGCTACGACTTTCCGGAGATCCTGGCGGACGACGGCGCGGCCACCTGGCAGACGAATCGCCCGGCAGGTGGTGCGGCGAATGCTATGCTTCGGGACGTGATCGAAAAGGCGGCCGCGCTCAAACACGACCGTGGGGCCGCCCCGCCGGCACCGGCCGCGCCCGCGCGCGGCGCCAAATCACGGGCCACGAAAAAGACGCCAGCAGCGGCGTCCGGCCGGAGGAAAACAACAACTCGATCACCGGCGCGTTCCACCCGCCGCCAGCACTGAACTGACAGGTTGCTTGAGGAGGATGTCATGAAGAAAACCGTCGTCGCGCTCGCGCTCGTATTGGCCGCGTCGTTCTCCGCACGCGCCATGCAGACGCCACCCCAAACTCCGCCGGCCAAGCCCGAGCAGAAGGCCACGACGATCGCCGGCAAGTGGGACATGTCGATCGATTCCGACCAGGGATCGATGCAGTCGCTTCTCGAGATCAAGCTTGACGGCAAGAAGGTCACGGGCACGATCTCGGGTCAGCAGGGCACGTTCCCGCTCGAGGGCGAATTCGCCGACAACAAGCTCGCGTTCTCGATCAGCTTCGATTCGCCCAACGGATCGATGCAGGTCGGATTCACCGGCACGCTGAAGGACGACGTACTGTCGGGCGCGCTCGACTTTGGTCAGGGCCAGGTGCCCTGGCACGCGACGCGGGCCAAGGGCTAAATCGGTCGAGGTACGTCACATGCGCACGCGCATTTCGATCGTCGTCCTCGCAGTGTGGGTCGCCTCGGCGGTGATGCTCGCGCAGACGCCGGCGCCAGCCCCGGCCAAGACCCTCAACATCGCCGGCAAGTGGCTGATGACCTTGGAGCTGTCGGTCGGCACCGCCAACCCGACGCTCGATCTCAAGCAGGACGGCGAGAAAATCACGGGCACGTACACTGGCCGGTACGGCGAGTCCCAGCTCAAGGGCACGCTCAAAGGGCAGGCGCTCGAGTTCGGGTTCACCATGAATGCCGAGGGCCAGGACGTCACGTTGAGCTTCACCGCGCAAGTTGCGGCCGACGGTCAGTCGATGAAGGGCGCGGCGACAATCGAAGGCCTTGGCGACGCGACGTGGACCGCACGCCGCGACAAGTCCTAGACCATCAGCAGCCGGTCGGCGAGCACCGCCCAGATCGCCGCGCGCAACCGGCGGCGATCGTGACGCGCGAAGGACCGCCGCCAGAACGACCCTTCCACAAGCTGGCAGCCGCTCGGCACCTCGCCGAGCGGCAGCGGTGACTTGTGCTCGCGCGCGTAGCGCTCGAGCACGTCCTCGCTCGGCGCACCGACGTTGAACACCAGCACGTCGACCGGCCGCCCGATCGCTTCGGCGAGCAACCTTGCCTCCGTACCGGCCGTGAAGTTCGCCATTCCCCGTCCTTCGGTCAGCAGATTCGCGATGCAGATCACCGGGCCGCGGACGCTCGCGAGCGCGTCGCGCACGCCGTTGACGAGAAAAATCGGCAGGAGGCTCGTGAAGAAACTGCCCGGCCCGATGACGACCGCGTCGAGCGAGCGAATCACGTCCGCGACACGGGGATGCACCGACACCACCGGATCGAGCCAGAGCCGGCCGATGGCGAGGCCGCCGGCCTGTCCTTGATCCACTTCGACCTCGCCACGCGTCGTCGATCCGTCGGAGTATTCCGCGCAGAGTGACGCCCGCTCGACGGTGATGGGCCACACGTGCCCGCGACACCCGAGCAGCGCGCTCAATCCGTCGACCGCGAGCAGGAAGTCGCCGGCGTACTGCTCCATCATCGACAGCAGCAGGTTGCCGCCCGTGTGGCCGGCCAGGCGGCCGTGCTCGAGCATCGGCAGGCGCGCCAGGAGGATTTCGCGCGCTTCGCGTTCGTTGCGCGCGAGCGCCAGCGCGCATTTCAGCACGTCGCCCGGAGGCAGCACGCCGAGTTCGTCGCGCAGTTGACCGGACGACCCGCCGCTGTCGAACATCGTGACGATGGCATGGACGTCCGCCCAGGGGTTGTGTTTCAGGCCGCCCAGCAGACTGGGCAACCCCGTTCCCCCGCCAAAACACCCGATCTTGAGAACCCGCAGTCGCACTCCTGCATTCTATCGGCCGATCGCGCGACGATCCGGCCCTCGGCGGCTGCCGTTACAATGACTGCTTGATGACGCCTCTCGAGCTGTCGAAGTCTTCCCGGCGCGCGTTCGAACGGCTGGCTGGCGATTTGACGAAGATTTTCGGCAGCCGGCTCGCCTCGCTGGTGGCGTTCGGGCAGTCAGCGAGCGTCGCGTTCACCACGTCGCTCGACACCGCGGATCTCGAGGCCTGCGCGGCGCTCGTTGAGTCTTGGCGCCGCGACGGCCTGGCGCCGCCGCTCGTGATGACGGTCGACGAGTTCACTCGGTCGTTGGACACGTTTCCGCTCGAGTACTCGTCGATGAACGACTCGCACGTGGTCATCCTCGGGACGGATCTGTTCGCCACGGCCACGGTCAATCCCGACGACCTGCGCCGCGCGTGCGAAGTGCAGGCCCGCGGTCTGCTCATTCATCTGCGTCAGGGCTGGCTCGACGCCGGGGGCCACGAGGACGATCTCGACGAGATGGTCGCCGCATCCGCCGTGCCGCTGCGGCATCTGCTCTCGCACGTCGCGCGGCTCGAGGGCGCGCCGGCAACGAGTCTGGCGGACCTGACGCGATTCGCGTCCGAGCGGCTCGGCCTGCCCGGCGATCTCGTCGGCGCCATCCTCGCGCTCGATGCCGAACCCGATTCGGCCCATCAGGTCGCACAGCGTCTTCCCGACTATGTCGCCGCCGCGGAACGGCTCTGGGCCTTCGTCGATACCTGGCGGGCGCGGTGATCCGGCACGTCGGCGCGGCCACGCTCCTGCTGGCGCTCGTCTTCAGTTCGTCGCCCGCGGCCCAGACGCTGCCGACACTCACCGGGCCCGTCAATGACTTCGCCCACGTCATCGACGCCGAGAGCGCCGCCGAGCTCGACCGACGGATCCGTGCGCTCGAAACGACGACGAAAGACGCGATCGTCGTCGCGACGGTGGACACGTTCGAGCCGTTCGGATCGATTGAGGAATACGCGACGAAGTTGTACGCGAATGCGGGCATCGGGAAAAAAGGCCAGGACAACGGCGTGCTCGTTCTGCTCGCCGTGAAGGCGCGGCGCGTCCGCATCGAGGTCGGCTACGGCCTCGAGGAGTTCATCACCGACGGCTTCTCGGGCGACACGATCCGACAGGAGATGCTGCCCGAGTTCCGCGGCGGCCGGTACGGACGCGGCTTGCTGAACGGCACGACGCGACTGATCCAGCGGATCGCCGAAAAGCGCGGCGTCACGATTCCCGACATGCCCGTGGCTGCCGCCGCGCGCGGCAGCGATGGGCGTCAGATTCCGATCGGCGCGATCGTCTTGTTCTTCGTGATCATCTTCCTCGTCACCCGCCGATCCGGACCACCGGGAATTCGGGGGCGCGGTCCATGGGGCGGGTGGATGGGCCCCAGCGGGTTTGGCGGCGGAGGGTTCGGCCGCGGCGGATTTGGCGGCGGAGGCTTTGGGGGCGGTGGCGGATTCGGAGGGTTCGGCGGCGGCAGCAGCGGGGGCGGCGGCTCCTCGGGCGGCTGGTAGCGCGACGCCGAGCCGCAGTACAGTGACGTCCTAGGAGCACGATCATGAGACAACGGTGGACGCGCGTAGTGAGCCTCACGGTGTTGACTGGCACGCTGTGGCTGGGATCGGGGTGTTCGTACAACAAGTTCACGACGCAGGAGGAAGCGATCAAGGCTCAATGGAGCCAGGTCGAAAACCAGCTCCAGCGGCGCAACGACCTGATTCCGAACCTGGTGGAGACCGTGAAGGGCTTCGCCGCGCAGGAACAGAGTGTGTTCCAGTCGGTTGCCGACGCACGCGCGAAGATGGCGGGCGCCCAAACACCGACCGACAAGATCGCTGCCGCCAACCAGGAATCGAGCGCCCTGTCACGGCTGCTCGTCGTCGTCGAGAACTACCCGCAGCTCAAGTCCGACGCGCAGTTCATGCGGCTGCAGGACGAACTGGCAGGCACTGAAAACCGGATCGCTACCGAGCGCATGCGCTACAACCAGGCCGTGCAGGATTACAACACGGCGCGCCGCCAGTTCCCGGCGAACGTGACCGCCAAGGTCTTCGGCTTCAAGGAGTACCCGTACTTCGAAGTGCCGAACGAAGCGAAGGGCGTGCCCAAGGTGAACTTCGGTCGGGGCGGCGGCGCCTAGCGGCCGCCGGCGACGCTTCATGACGCTGAAGGACTGGCTCCTTCCGGAATTCGATCATGAGATGGCGATCACCCGCCGTCTGCTCGAACGGATTCCGGAGAGCGCGTTCGACTGGAAACCACACGACAAGGCCTTTGCGCTCGGCGACCTCGCGACGCACCTCGCGCGCCTGCCGCACTGGGGCGCGGCGATCCTCAATCACGACCAGCACGACATGAAGGGCACCGGCCAGCCGCCGTCCGACCAGCGATCCCTCGCCGACGTGCTCCAGTTGTTCGATCAGAACGTGACGGAGGTGCGCCGCGGTCTCGTCAACTGCAACGAGGCCGACCTGTCCACCCCGTGGACGCTCGCCGAAAACGGACGCGTCGTCATGTCGCTGCCGCGCGCCGCCGCGTTCCGCAGCTTCCTGCTCAGTCACGTCATCCATCACCGCGGGCAACTCTCGGTGTACTTGCGCATGCAGAACGTGCCGCTTCCGCCCATCTACGGCCCATCGGCCGACGAGACAATGTGACACGCGGGATCGCGCTCTCGGTGGCGGCTATCGCGTTTGCGATCGTCGCGACCGCGAACTCGGGCGGCTACCGGTTTGGCGTCTCGGACCAGGCGTACTATGTGCCGGCCATCACCAGGCTGATGGATGCCGCGCTCTTTCCGCGCGACTCTGCCCTCCTCGACGTGCAGTCGCGTTTTCTTGGTTCTGTTCACCTGTTCGCGTCGGCGGCACGGGTGACGGGCGTCGGCCTGCCGGCGCTGTTCCTCCTCGCGTACGCCGCGACCATGGCCGGGCTCTTTGCGGCCGCCGTTGCGCTGGCGCGTCGTCTCGGATTCTCGTGGTGGGCCACGGCGGCGTTCGTGACGCTCATGACGTTGCGTCATCGCATCGCGAAAACAGGCGCCAACTCGCTCGAGGGCTACATGCATCCGCGTATGCTCGCCTTCACGTGTGGCGTGGCGGCGTGCGCCGCGGTCGCCGGCGGCCGGGCGCGCTGGGCGATCCTCTGGGTCGTCGTCGCCGGAGTGATGCATCCGACCACCGGGGTGTTCTTTGCCCTCATGTTGGGCGCGGGTGCCGCGTTCGCCCATCCCGGATGGCGGCGGCCCCTGACGATCGCCCTCGTCGCCGGAACGATCGCCGGCGCGTGGCTCGTCATCGCCGGACCGCTCGCCGGCCGGCTGACAATCATGGACGCCGACTGGGTCGCGGTCCTGGCCGACAAGGATTACGTGTTTCCGAGTCAGTGGCCCGCGTACGCCTGGCTCGTCAACCTGGCCTATCCAGTCGTGGTCGCGTTCCTGTACCGAAGGCGGCGGCGCGCGGGACTCGCCGGGCCAAACGAACTCGTGATCGTCGCCGGCGTGCTGGCGTTGGTCGCCGGGTTTCTCATCTCCGTCCCGCTCTCGGCGGCGCACCTCGCGCTCGCGGTGCAACTGCAGGTCAATCGCATCTTCTGGCTGGCGGATCTGGTGGCGGCAGCGTACGTCGCCTGGTGGCTCGTGGACGCCGTGTCGCCCCGCGGCCTGCGGCTGGCGATCGTCGTCGTCCTCGCCGTTCTCGCGATGGGACGCGGCGCGTACGTATTGCGTGTCGAGTCCAACCGGCAGATCGCCCAGATCACCCTGCCGGCCACGACGTGGGTCGACGCGCTGTCGTGGCTCAGATTGCAGCCGGTCTCCTGGTTCGTGCTCGCCGACCCGGGACACGCCTGGAAGTACGGCGTCAGCGTTCGCGTCGGCGCCCGCCGCGATACGCTGCTCGAATCCGGCAAAGACTCGTCGATGGCGATGTACGATCGTGATGTCGGCATGCGCGTGCGCGAACGGACCCTGGCCCTTGACGGCTTCGACACGATGGACGCCGCCGCGATGCGCGCGCTCGCGGCGCGGTTTCACGTGGACGTTCTGGTCGAGACCCGCGCGCATCATCTCGATCTCCCGCAGCTCTACGGCAACGCAGATTTCGTGGTGTACGACCTCCGATGAGCGTCGCGGAACGTCCTCGTCTCACCGCGCCGCCGTTTGTCCCCCGCCGCTGGCTGGCCAACGGGCACGTCATGACGGTATTCGCGTGGGCCCGGCCACGGCTGTTCCCTGCCCTGCCGGCCGCCGACGCACGGCTCATTCGCGTGACGACGGACACGCAGGTGCTCGCCCATTGCTTCTGGCAACCTGATCGATCGCGCCGGACGACGCTGCTCGCGCTGCACGGCCTCGAGGGATCGAGCGACGCGCACTATATGCGGGGACTGGCCGACAAGGCGTGGCGGCGCGGCTGGAACGCCGTGCTGCTCAATCAGCGCAATTGCGGTGGCACCGAACGGCTGACACCCGGGCTCTATCACTCCGGCCTGACGGACGACCCGCGCGCAGTCATGCGCGCGCTCGGCGCGAGCGAACACCTGTCGTCCTGGGTCGTCGTCGGCTACTCGCTCGGCGGGAACCTGACGATGAAGCTGGCCGGGGAGCTCGACGAGTCGCCGGATCTGTCCGTCCAGGCGGTCGTCGCCGTCAGTCCGACAATCGATCTGCAGCGCTGCGTCGTGGCCATCGAACGGCGGATCAACATCGGGTACGAGTGGAACTTCGTGCGTCATTTGAAGGCGCGCATGCGGCGAAAGGCCGCGTTCTGGCCGGGCACGTTCAATCTCGCGCCGCTCGATCGGATTCGGACGATTCGCGAGTTCGACGAGATCTACACCGCGCCGTATCACGGGTACGCCGGCGCCACCGATTACTACCACCGCGCCAGCGCGATGCGCGTCGTCGATCGCATCCGCATTCCGGCGCTCGTGATCTCCGCGACTGACGATCCGTTCGTCCCGTCGGCGCAGTTCGAAGATCAGGCGATCGCCGGCAACACCGTCGTCGCGCGTCGTATCGAACACGACGGCGGACATTGCGGGTTCGTCGCCGAGCCCGGGCCGGACGATGACGGGTACTGGGCGGAGGCGCGGGCAGTCGAGTTTCTGGCGAACGCGATCAGATCGTAAGCCCGCGGGCGACGAGGCGATCGACGAACGCGCGCGCGAACTCGGGTCCCTTGCCCTCTTCCTCGTGCTTGAAATATACGAACACGTCGTCCCAGTCGGCGCGGTGGTCGGCGATGATTCCGGCCCAGCGATCGAGATCGTCGGGCGTGTACCCCTCGTCACGCAGCCGGAAGTAGGCGTGGCGGGCCGTCGGGCGGACGGGCGTCGTCTTGTCACCGAAGTCGGCGATGCAGAGGGCGGCGCGGTGACGCGCGAGCGCCGCGTAGACGTCGTCGTTCAGCCAGGAGTCGTGGCGGAACTCGAACGCGGCGCGGACGTCCGGCGGCAGAAGAGCGAGAAACGCCTCGAGGCGCGGCAGGTCACACTTGAAGTTCGGCGCGAGTTGAAACAGGAGCGCACCGAGATGGGGGCCGAGCACGCGGGCGGCATCGCAGAATGCCGTCAGCGCGTCGCCGCTGCCGATCAAGCGCTGTTCATGCGTGATGCGCTTGGGCGCTTTCAGGGTGTACGTGAATCCGGCCGGCGCCTGGTCCTTCCACCCGCCGGTGATTTTGGCGGTGGGCATGCGGTAGAAAGTGTAGTTGATCTCGACGGTCTGGAACCGCTGGGCGTAGAACGCGAACATCTTCGCCGCCGCAAATTTCTCGGGATAGAACGTCCCCCTCCACTCCGGGTAGTTGTAGCCAGATGTGCCAACAGTGATCATGGGGACGGGGCTTTTTTCCACAGTTTATGCCCATTCGGGGACGGAGGTCGGCGCCGGCGGCCGACCTCCGTCGCCGAATGGGCGGAATCTGTGGAAAAAAGCCCCGTCCCCTACGCTCTCTTCTGCGACCTGAGCGCGGCCAGGGAGAGGACGGTCAGGCCCCAGATCGCCAGTGCGGCGAACTGGGGCCAGAGCACGCGGAATGTGACGCCCTTGAGAAAGATGCCGCGGACGATGACGAGAAAATACCGGAGCGGAATCAACGTCGTGAGCCACTGGATCACCGGCGGCATGTTCTCAATCGGAAAGATGAAGCCCGAGAGATACACCATCGGCATGAGAAAGAAAAACGTCGACGTCATCATCGCCTGCTGCTGCGTCGACGAGATGGTCGACACGAACAGCCCCAGCCCGAGCGTGCACACCAGGTAGACGAGGCTGCCCGCGAGCAGCAGCACCACGCTCCCGCGGAGCGGCACGTCGAACCAGTAGACGACGACCGCCAGCACCAGCACCACGTCGATGCAGCCGATCAGCCCGTACGGCAGCAGCTTGCCGAGAATCAGCTCCCACCGGCCGAGCGGCGTCACGTTGAGCTGCTCGAGCGTGCCGAGCTCGCGCTCGCGCACAATCGCCATCGAGGACAAGCTCGACGTGATCACGAGCAGTAACAGCGCCAGCACGCCCGGCAGCATGAAATCCCGGCTCTGCAGTTCCGGATTGAACCAGACGCGCACGCGCCCGTCGATCGCTCCCGGCCGCATCCCGCGATCGACCAGCAACCCGATGTTGAATTCGCCAATCACTCCCGCCGCGTAGGCCATCGCCACGCCCGACGAGTTCGAGTCCGTGCCATCCGCCAGCAGCTGCACCACTCGGTCGCTCTCCGGCCCGTGGCCCGCGAGTGCCGCGGCCATGCCGTGCGGAATCACGATGGCCAGCCACGCGCGCCCATGCGCGAGGTCGTCGTCGACGTCAGCCGTGCGCATCCGCTCGGCGACAATCTGAAAGTTTGGCGACGCCGCGAACCGCTCGATCAGCGCGCGGCTCAGCGGCGACCTGTCGCCGTCCACGACGACAGTCGGGACGTTCTTCACGTCCGTCGTGGCGGCATAGCCAAGGAGCGCCATCTGGATGAGCGGCGCGATCAGCACCAGCCCGAAGAGCCGTGGCGTCTGACGGAGTTCCAGGAACTCTTTCCAGATCAACGTGCGGATACGCTGCATCATCGCCGTGCCAGCCTTGCCGCGGATAAACCAAGCGTCACCACGGCGTACGCAGACAGGGCGGCCATCGGTTCCCAGACGTCGCTGAGACTCAGTCCTTTCAGAATGACACCGCGCAGCGCGACGAGGAAATACTTCGCCGGCACGACCGCGGTGATGTACTGCAGCGCAACCGGCATGCTCGAGATCGGAAAGATGAAGCCCGACAGCATGAACGTCGGGAGAAACGCGATGAGCATCGCCGCCTGAAGCGCGATCTGCTGTGTCTCCGCGACGGTCGACACGAGCAACCCCGTCCCGAGCGCGCCAACCAGAAACACCGCCAGGACGATCGACAGATCGATCCAGCTGCCTCGCACCGGCAAACCAAACAACCACATCGAGGCAATGATGACAAGCAGCCCGGACACCTGCGAGAGCATCAGGTACGGCAGCGTCTTGCCGATCACAAACGCCGGCGTCGAAATTGGCGCCATGCGCACCTGCTCCATGGTGCCGACTTCCTTTTCGCGCACGATCGACAGGGCCGTCGAGACCACCGCGGTAATCATCGAGATGTACGCGATGAGCCCGGGCACCAGAAACAGCGTGCTGCGCAGCTCCGGGTTGTACCAGACGCGCGATTCCACACTCACGAGCGGCACGCGTCCGCCGGCCGCCGCAGCGGCCGACGCCTCGAGCAGGACGGCGTTCGCATAGCCGAGCACCGTCGTCGCCGTCGTGGAGTCGTCGCCGTTGAGAATGACCTGCACTGTGGCGATCTCGGCATTGCGCAGCTGCCGCGAGTAGTCTTCCGGGATGACCAACACCGCACGAATGCGTCCGCGGTCGATTAGGTCGCTGATCTCCGCATCCGACCGCACGGTCGCGACCTGATCGAAGTAGGTCGATCGCACGAAGCTCGCGATGAGATCGCGGCTTTCGACCGACGCGTCGCGATCCTCGACCGCGAGCGCGACGTGCCGGATGTCGAAGTTGAGCGCGTAGCCGTACAGAAACAGGAAAAACGCCGGTAGGAACAACAGGACGAGCGTCGTGCGGCGATCGCGGCCGATCTGCCGGACCTCTTTGACGGCCACCGCCCAGGCGCGTCTCACGCGGCTCCCCGCTGGGCCAGGTGATCGACGACGTCAAGGAACACGTCCTCGAGCGACGGCACTACGGTGCCCATGCCGCTGACTGTCAGTCCGGCCGCGCCGAGCGCCTTCGTCAGGTCTTCAGCCGTCGTCTGGCGATTGCGCACGACCGCGTGGAGCGCGGTGCCGAAGAGGCTCGTCTTCTCGACCGCCGGCAGCGCGTCGAGCGTCGTCATCGCGGCCACCGGATCGCTCGCGCGAATCTCGAAGATCGGCCGGTCGTCGAATCTCGACTTGAGCTCGGACGTCGTGCCGATCGCCGCCAGCCGCCCAGCGTGAATGATCGCGACGCGATCGCATCGCTCCGCCTCGTCGAGATAGTGCGTCGTCACGAGGACGGTGGTGCCGTGGTGGGACAGGTCGTCGATCAGGCGCCAGAAATCTCGCCGCGACACCGGATCGACGCCTCCGGTCGGCTCGTCGAGGAAGATGATCGGCGGCTCGTGCAGGAGCGCACACCCGAGTGCGAGGCGCTGGCGCCATCCGCCCGACAAGTTCCGCGCGAGTTCCCGTTCGCGGCCGCCGAGCCCGGCCATGTCGATCACGAACTTGCGCCGCGCGGCCAGCCGATCGGGGCTCAACCCGTAGAGGTCGCCGTAGAACGTGATGTTCTGATCGACGGTCAGCAGCTCGTAGAGCGAAAACCGCTGCGACATGTAGCCGATGTGACGCTTGACGCCCTCTGGATCGCGTCCCACGTCCAGTCCCGCCACCTCCGCGCGGCCGCCGCTCGGCTTGAGCAGCCCGCACAGCATCCGGATCGTGGTCGACTTGCCCGCGCCGTTGGCGCCAAGGAACCCGAACACTTCTCCCTTGCGCACATCGAACGACAGATCGTCCACCGCAGTGAACTGACCGAAGCGCCTCGACAGACGATCGACATGAATCACCGCGTCGGCCATCACAAGCTCCCGACCGCGCGCAGCAGGCGCGCCTCGTTGATGCGCAGATTGGCCATCAGCCGGGTGCGCTCGAGTTCGGCCTGGACGAGCGCCAGTTGCGCGTCGAGGACGTCCGTGCTCGTGGCCACACCCGCGTTGAAACGTTCGGTGACGACGCGGTGCGCCTCGGTCGCCGCGGCCACGGCCTCGGCCGACGCGGAGAGCGCCGCCTGCGTGGACGACACGTCGAGCAGGCACTGCCGGACCTCAAGGGCGAGCCGCGCGTCGAACTGCTCGATGCGATGCGCGATCACCTCGGCCTGCGACGTCGAGGACGCCGCGCTGGCTCGCGCGCGCCCGCCGTCCCACAGCGGCCATGTGACGTTGACGCCGAGATCCCAGGACAGATTCCACTGGTCGGTGCGCGGCACGAACCGCGCGTTGGGTCGCGCCGGCTGGATGCCCGCGATCGCGTCGATCGTCGGCCGGCTGCCGGCAAGCGCGGCGCCCGCGCTCGCGAGGACGCCGGCGTGGCGCGCCTGCAGGCCCAGCCGCTCGCCGCGCTGCTCCCGGCCCGTCGCCGCAAGCGAGACCGCTGGAGCGTCGGCGAGACCGCGCGCCGCTGGAAGCGCCTGATCGACGGGCGTCGTCGGATCGATCGACGCGTCGGGCCCGGCGCCGATCAGCAGTCCGAGTGCGACCTGCGCGACGGCGGCGTCGTTGGTGGCCTGAATCAATTGAACGAACTCGCGGGCGCGCTGCGCCTGCGCGGAGAGCAGGTCGTTCGGCGGCAGCACGCCCGCCTCGACGCGTGATCTGACGTCGCCGACGTATGCGTCCTCGCGGTCGAGCGCCTGCTGGAGCACGCGCGCAGCGTCCCGTGCGGTCACGAGTCCCCAGTACGCGCGCGTGATGTCCATCCGCACGTCCTGCTCGTTCGCGCGGAGGTCCGCCGCGCTCGCCTGCTGATCCGCCCGAGCGGAGGCCACGAGCGAATCGACCCGCCCCGATGTGTACAGCGGCACGTCCATCTCTGCGCGCGCGCTGTAGTTGTTCGGCACGTCTGGAAAGATGATGTTCAGCGTGCCGCCCGGCTGGGGAACGCCGTACGGCGGAACGTGATTCGTCCGCAGGTAGCCGGCAGACGCGGACACCGTCGGCCGGCCGAGCGCGACCTCCGTGCCGATCGCCTGCGTGGCCGAGGCCTCTCGCGCCCGCGCCTCGCTCAAGCGCGGATCGTGGGCGACGCCCATGCGAATCGCTTCATCGAACGTCAACGGCAGCGTCGTCTGCGCGGACGCGATCCGGGGCATGACGATGAGGGGAATGAGGACGGCGAGAAGGGCTGCGCGCATGGACTGCTTCCTTAACCTCGAGATTCAACCGCGGCGACGGGCTCGGCCGATCGCGACTGCGCCAGGCGTTCGATGAAGACGTCCTCGAGCGCTGGCACGATCGCGCGCACCCGGGGCGCACTGATGCCCGCCCCCTCGAGGACGCGAGCGAGATCCTGGCCTTCGGCCTCGCGATCGACGCGCACGTGGAGTCGGTCGCCAAACAACTGCACGCGCTCGTGGCCCAAAGTGTCGCGAAGCACGCGCAGTGCATCGCGGGCCGGAATGGCGACGACTTCGAGGATCGTGCCCGTCATCGAGGCCGCGAGCTTCGCCGGTTCGTCGAGCGCGAGCAGCCGGCCGTCGCTCACGAGCACGACACGCGCGCAGCGCTCGGCTTCGTCGAGGTACGGCGTGGCCATCACGATCGTGAGCCCCTGGGCGAGGAACTCCGCGAGGAGCTTCCAGAACTCGCGGCGTGACACCGGATCGACGCCGGTCGTCGGCTCGTCCAGGACGAGCATTCGCGGCTCGTGCACGAGCGTGCACGCAAGCGCCAGCTTCTGCTTCATGCCTCCGGACAGCCGATCGGCGAGTCGATCGCGAAACGGGGCGAGGCCGGTGAGCTCGAGAAGCCGCGTTCGCTTGGCCTTGAAATCTCGGACGCCATGAATCTCCGCGAAGAACGCGATGTTCTCATCGATCGACAGATCACCGTAAAGGCTGAATCGCTGCGATAGATAGCCAATCGCCGAGGTCGCCGTCCGGCGATCGCGAAACGGATCCACGCCGAGCATCCGCACTGAACCGGCGTCTGGAGCAAGCAGGCCGCAGATCAGCCGCAGACTCGTCGTCTTTCCCGCGCCGTCCGGCCCGATGACGCCGAACATCTCCCCGCGGGCGACCGAGAAGCTCAGGCCGTTCACGGCGCGGGTGGCGCCAAACGACTTGTGGACATCGACGAACTCGGCGGCATGCTCAGCGGTCGTCATTCGCCGCCTCCCACCTTGGGCGTCGCCGTGAACTCGACTTCGACCGGCATGCCCGGCTTGAGCACGCCCTGCCGGTTATCGACGGTGACCTTCACGCGGTACACGAGCTTTGCGCGCTCCGACGCCGTCTGCACGTTGCGCGGCGTGAACTCCGCCTGCGGCGAGATGAACGCGATTCGGCCGGCAAGGCGATCGCCGGCATCGGTAATCACCGTCGCGGCCTGATCGATCCGCAGCGCTGGCACGAGCGGTTCTTCCACGTACGCGTCAGCCCACGCATGATCCAAATCGACGACGACGATGAGCGGCGTGCCGACGGCGACAAGTTCGCCGGGCTCGACCAGACGAGACGTCACGACGCCTTCGGTGGGCGCGACGACAGTGGCTTCGCCGCGATCGTGATCGAGCGTTGCGATTTGCGCATCCACGCCCGCCACACGCGCCCTCGCTGCGTCGATTTCTTCGGGACGCGCACCGGCCTTGAGACGCGAGAGCGTCGCCGTCGCGGCGCGCGTGCGATCCTCAGCGGCGCGCGCCCGGGCGTCAGCCAGCTCCCTGCGGCCGACGGCATCGTCTCGCTGTTTCTGTGAACCCGCGCGGTTGCGGAGGAGCTGTTCGAAGCGCGCTTCGTCTTCACGCGCGGTGGCTAGTTCCGCATCGGCTGCACGTTTGTCCGAGGTCGCCGCGGCGACCTGCGCCTCGGCCTGTTGAATGTCCTCGGAACGCGTGCCCGCCTGCAGCAGCCGCAGCTGCGCCTGTGCCTGTGCGCGCTCGGCCTGGGCGCGAGTGATTGCCAGATCCGTCTCCGTCGTCTGGAGCGTCACGAGTACCTGGTTGGTGGCCACGCGCGCACCTTCGACCACGCGTACTTCCGCGACGCGGCCAGGCACCTTCGACGCGACCTTGACGTCTGTCGCCTCGACGTAGCCGCTGGCCCTGGGCGGCCCGGCCTGCTCCTCGTGCCGGCAGCCGGCCGAAATGACGAGGGCGGCCAGCACACAGCTGGTCAGCAAGCGGGTCCTCATAGCTCTCTCCTGGACGACATGGCGGCGACGTTGGGGAACTGCGGCATCATCACCGCCGCGAGCGTCGCGTGAAGCACGTGAGCCGCAACAGCCTTCCGCTGCGCATCGGTCACCTGGGCGGGCACGAGACCGCGGAACCGTTCGCGCACGGGTTCAGCGGCGGCAAAAAACAGCAGCGGCGCGACGATGCCGATTTGCGTGACGAACGGGTTGACGGCCTGAAAGTCGCCGATGGCTCGCCCCTCCGCAAGAATCACCGCGATCGTCTCGACGATGCGGCCCATGTGCGAAACGACGGGCGCGGACAGGTGGCGGCCGCCGTCGGCGACTTCGCGGAGCCACAGCGACGGAAACTTGGATTCGGCCAGCAGCTCCGACGCCACGGCCTCGATGAACGCGCGGAGCTGCACTTCCGGGGCGCCGCCGCGGTCGCGAACCTCGGCCACCCGCGTGGACACCCGGCGAAACTGCTCCAGCAGGATGGCCTGATAGAGCGCCTGCTTGTTCTTGAAGTGGTAGTAGACCATCGCCTTGTTCAAGCGCGCCCGGGCAGCGATGCGGTCGACTTTGGTGCCATCGTAGCCTCGGGCGGCGAACTCCTCGGTCGCGGCGGCGAGGAGCCGGTCGCGGGTGGAGGGGGCGCCGGGCCTGGGGGATTTTGGGCGGGCCATGAGTTAATTAACTAACTAGATAGTTAATTATTTACCATCGCGATGTCAAGCCGGGGGCCCGGTGGGTCGTCAGCGTGTAGACATCGCTACACCTGCGCCACCCGCACATAGTGCCGCGCCAGTTCCGACGCATATCGCGTCCCCACCCGATCGCGATACTCGGCCAGCCATGCGGTGAGCGACGTCGGGCCCGTCGCCGGACCGTTCACCGCCAGCAGATTCTGTTGCAGACCCTGATACTCGTCCCACGTAAGCACGACGTCGCCCACGAACGCGCCGGCCATCGACGTCAGTGCGTGTGCGACCACCGCGGGAAGATGCACCAGCCGCGGGTGCCGCCCGAGTTTCGATGCCACCGTCCTGACGAGATCCTCGAACGTGAACGACTCCGGCCCGACCGCATCGGCCGTCGTGTTGTCCGTCGCCTCTGCCCCATCGGCGAGCAGTCGCGCCAGGTCTTCGACGAAGATCGGACGGATGCCGTACCGCCCGTCGCCGGGAATCGCAAACACGGGAAAGTGCCGAACGAACCACGCGATGTTGTTGATGAGGATGTCTTCGATGCCGAAGATCACTGTCGGCCGCACGATCGCGTACCCAAGACCTGACGCGACGACGGCCCGCTCGGTTTCGGCCTTGCCGCGGTAGTAGCCCAGCGGAGAGTCGGCCGACGCGTTGGCGATGCTGACGTGCACGATTCGCTGCAGTCCAGCGTCGCGCGCCGCGTCGACGAGCGTCTGCGTATCGCGCACAGCCACGGTGTAATCGACCGCGCCGCGCGGGAACCGCACCCAGTAGGTATTGACCAGCGTGGACGCGCCACGCAGCGTGTGCCTGAGCTTGTCCGGCCGATCGAAATCGTAGGGACACGCCTCGACGCGCTCGCCGAGCGCGTGCGGCCGATCGGGATGGTGCGTGAGAGTACGGACCTGCCAGCCGCGCTCGAGCAGAAGGCGCGTGACGTACTGCCCCGTGAAACTGAAGGCGCCGGTGACGACCGCGATCTTCGGCAGGTCGGCCACGTCACACTCCGTCGGCGGACGACAGCCGGGCGGTCACGCCAGTTCCTCACGATCGCTCATTCGGCGCCGGATCTCGTCCATCGCTTCGCGCGCCTCGTCGCGAAGAGATCGGCCGTCACACTGAGCGTCGCCCAACTGATCGATAGCCGTCGACAGCACAGACAACACCTCGCGGTCGCCGATCTGGCCGAGCGCGTAGATGCACCAGTACCGCACGCAGTCGTGGTCGTCGTCGAGCGCCCTCACCAGCGTGGGAATCGATCCCGGATGGCCGATGTACGCGAGCGCCTCGGCCGCGTGGCCGCGCACACTAGGCTCCTCCCAGCGATCGCGCACTCGCTCCTCGAGATAGGGCCGCGCGATCGTGCATCGCGCGTAGCCAAGCACGTAGGCCGCCGCGGCACGCGTCTCGGCGCGCTCGGCCGATCCGAGCAGCGCGAGTGTGCCCGACGTGATATCGAAGTTCAGCGACTCGAGATGCTTGGCGGCCTCGAGAATGGCTCGGGGCTCCCCATGCTCGAGCCGGCGTAACTGGTAAGCGACATCTTCGTTCATTGCAGCGGATCAATCAGATCCACAGACCGTGCCAGCCTGAAATCGCTCAGAGTAGCTGCTGAAGGCGCTGATAGCCGGCCCGGCTGAGCGGCAGCTTGGTCCCGTCGACGAGAATTGCGATCCGGCTGTCCTTGGCGTACAGCTCCACTTTCGACAGCCGATCGATGTTCAGCAGATACGACCGGTGGATCCGCACGAACCGCCGCGGGTCGAGTTGCGCCTCGACCTCCGACAGTGGCTGCTCCTTGAGCAGCGATCGGCCGCCCGTCTTGAATGCGACGTAGTCGTCCTGGGCCTCGACGTAGTCGATTTTCTCGACCGGCACGACATGGACGTGCGCGCCGTCACGGACCACCACACGCTCGAGCGTCGCACCGGCAGGCCGGGCGGCGTCGCGTAGCGCCGCCGGCGCGGGCCGGGGGGTCTGGCGCGCGCGGGCCCGGACGAGCGCTTCGGCAAGCCGCTCGCGGCTGAAGGGCTTGAGCAAGTAGTCCACCGCGTGCACTTCGAACGCGCGCAGCGCGAACTCGTCGTACGCGGTGACGAACACGACCGGCACGTCGCGCCCGATCAGATCGAGCACCTCGAATCCGTCGAGCTTCGGCATCTGGACGTCGAGAAACAGCAGGTCGGGTGACAACTCGGTCACCGCCTTCACCGCCTCGAACCCATTGGCGCATTCGGCCGCGATCTCGATGTCGTCCTCGGCCATCAAGTCGTGACGCAGCGCCATCCGCGCCGGTTCCTCATCGTCGACGATGATGACGCGCAGCGATTGACGTTCGTCGCTCATGCGGCCGGCTCCTCGACCGGTAAGGATAACGACACACGGTACGATTCGGGCGCGGCGTCGATGGACATCTCCGCCCGGTCGCCAAACGCCGCGGCCAGCCGGCGTCGCACGATGTCCAGCCCCAGGCCGGTGCCTTTGCGCACGGCGTCGGGATCGCGAGGATTCGACACGACGATCAACGCGCGATTTCCGGACAGGCGCGCGGCAATCTCGATCGCGCCGCCATCGATGCGCGTCGCGATGCCGTGCCGCACGGCGTTTTCGACGAGCGGCTGCAGGATCAGCGCCGGCACGGTGAGCCCGTCGCCGTCGAGCGCGAGTGCGGTCTCGACCCGGAGGCGATCGCCAAAGCGGACCTGCTCGATGCGCAGGTACTGCTCGGCGAGCGCGACCTCGCGCCCGAGCGGAATCCGCGCCGCCCCGCCCAGCCGCAGGCTGTCGCGCAGGAAATCCGCCAGCAGGACGCACATCTTGCGCGCCTTGGCGGGATCGGCCGCGATGAGTCCCGAGATCGAATTCAGGCTGTTGAACAGGAAGTGCGGATCGACCTGCGCCCGAAGCGCCCGGAGCTCGGCTTCGCGCTGCCCGATCTGCGACGCCAGCGCCCGCTGCGCAATCTCCGCGGAGTGCTCGAACGTCTGTTCGAGGTACTGCACCATCAACGCCAGAAGGTAGCCGAGGGCGCCGACGCTCACAAGAACCGCGGTGAGCGACGCCATCGAGGAGTCTGAAAGCGCGGGATCGGACTTGGCCAGCACCTGCCACCATGCGCGGCCAATCGCAGCCCAAATCGCCGCGGTCATCGCCGCCGCGAGAAGCGCGGTGCCTGCAATGCGTGCGACCGGCGTACGCGTGAGCGGCATCGCCCGGCAGAGATACGCCGCCGACAACGACATCGGCGTCGCGACGAGGCCGAGCGGCACGGCGAACACGAGCGCCCGCTCCCAGCCCACGCCGATCAGCAGGTGGACGAGCACGCCGAGCAACGTGCCCACGACTGCCCACGCCAGCAGGTGCAGCTGGAGACGCCGCCGGTCAGAAAGGATCGAGGCCATCCGCGCTGGCTGCACTATGCACTATGTCTTGATCTCGACGCCGCCCATCAACACGAAGCCCCGGACGACGAGTCGCTGCCGGGCGTCGGCCGTCGCCGTGCTCGAATCTTCGACCGCGCCCATAATGGCGGTCGCCTGGTTCGAGACCGTCCAGTCGGGCGATACCCAGATCTCGATGCCGCCCCACATGGCAAACACGTCGATCACCGCCTCGCCGCCCGCGGCGGACGCGCCCCGGAGATCGAGCTGGACGCCGCCCATTACGGCCGTCAGATCCGCGCGCTGGAACACCGGCGAGACGATCCGCCGGCGTACCGACGACCAGAAGGCAAACCCGTTCACGACCTGATCGCTCGTCGTCGCCACGCCGTCCGGCGTCGCGGGCGTCCGCGAACCAGACCGCGAAAGAATCCGGAAGCCGACGAACACGAAGATCAACGGCCACCAGTCGCCGACGTGGAACCGCATCCACCCGAGGTTGTCAGCAAGCAGGCCGAAACCCACGGCGATGGCGAGGCCGCCCACAATCCTTCCCGACGTCATCGACGCGCACGAGATCTTCGCAACGCCCCACGCGACGATGAGGAGCGGCCAGTAGTCCAGGACGTTGCGGATGTCGAGCCAGCCCAGATTACCGGCCGTGAGCATCAGCCCCCAGATGACGATGCCAAGGCCGATGACGACCTGAGGGGTGACCCGGGTGATGCGGCGGGGTTCGAGGGTCACGGTCGTGGTCCTTCCTGCCGAGTCCGCACTGGGCGCCGGCGCCCGAACGCGAGCGACAGCCCGCCGGCGACGACAAAGAGCGGCCACGAATCTCGAATCGAGACGATGTTGTAGTTGTTGAGCAGGAAAATCGCGCCGATGAAGACCAGCCAGAGGCCGTTCCAGTGCGTTCCGTCCGGGCGCGGCGCGGTGAATCGGCCGACGCCAAGCACGATCAGAATCACCGGCCACACGCGGCCGATGTGAAAGATCGGGATGACGGTTTGACCGGAGAGGAGCATCACGAGCCCGAGCCCGATCAGAAACACGCCCCAGAAGGCTTGCGAACGCTGTTGGGAGCTCATCGTCGTCTCACTTCCTTCGTCAGGCGCCGCGTCACAGGCCGTGGCCGACAAACGTCGCCACCGCGACCGGGTGGGTCAGGAGCAGCCACACGAGACAGGCCGCGACCGCGCTCGAAAGCAGCCCCGCCGCGCCAACCACGACCATCCAGAGCTTCATGTGACTCATGTCGTCCCTCGCGTTCACCTTGAGAATACGGAGGGGCTTCGACCCTGTCGCGACGGTTCCGGCCAAGGGCGGCCGGCCCTCGGTGAACGGCGCCGTTCCCGGCGAATGACGCCACAACCGGAAGAGATCAGGGCGCTCCCGGAACCGGACACTCCGCCGATCCCGCTCCACGACGGCCGCGCGCGCGCCGCACTTTCTGTAGAATGACCGTAAGGTCGTCGAAGGAGTCATCCATGGCGTTGTTCTCGCGAAGCCCACAGCCGGCGGCGGTCGACTCGGAAGCGCCGGGCGCCGAAGCGCTCGTCTCGCTGCGCAACATGGAGAAGTCGTACGCGCACGGCACCAGCCGCACGTGGGTGCTGCGGCGCATCATGCTCGACATCAAGGACGGCGAGTTCGTGTCGATCATGGGGCCCTCGGGCGCCGGCAAGTCGACGCTCCTGCACATCATCGGCATGCACGACAGCGCGTGGACGGGCGATTACTACTTCGCCGGCCAGCCCGTGCACCGGCTCGGACCGAAGGATCGCGCGCGTTTGCACAAGCAGCACATCGGCTTCGTGTTCCAGAGCTATCACCTGCTCGATCACCTGACGGTGTACGAGAACCTCGACGTGCCGCTGTCGTATCGCGACATCAAGAAGGCCGATCGCGACAGCATGGTCTGCGACATCCTCGACCGCTTCTCGATCGTCGGCAAGAAGGACCTCTATCCGAATCAGCTGTCGGGTGGCCAGCAGCAGCTCGTCGCGGTCGCGCGTGCCGTGATTGCGAACCCGAAGGTCATCCTCGCCGACGAGCCCACGGGCAACCTGCACTCGAGCCAGGGCCGCGAGATCATGGAGCTCTTCAAAAAGCTCAATGACACCGGCACGACGGTCGTCCAGGTCACGCACTCTGAGACCAATGCGTCGTTCGGCTCGAGAGTGATCGAGCTGAAGGACGGATGGGTGGTCAGCTAATTTGGAATTGGCGATTTGAAATTGGTGATTTGGCAGTAAACAGTCGGAAATCCCGACGATCGAAACATTCATTGGCAGTCCCAAATTCAAGAATTCCAATTGAACAATCCCAATTCACAAATTCAAAAATCAACAATCGTGAAATTGCTACTCGTCGGATGTTGCCTGCTCGGCCTCGCCTCGGCGTGCAATCGGCCAGATCCGCCGAAGCAATACCCGATCAAGGGGCAAGTCCTCGTCGTCAATCCCGAGAACCTCTCGCTGACGCTCAAGCACGACGACATCCCCGGCTACATGCCGGCGATGACGATGACGTATAACCTGGCGTCGATGAACCTGCTCGACGGCCGGACACCGGGAGAACTCATCACCGGAACGCTCGAAGTCGGGACGGGCGGACCGAAGATCGTCGCGCTGACGCATGCGGGCGAGGCGGCGATGCCGCCACCGAACGAAGTCGGCATGGCCGCCGGCATTCTCGAGGTCGGCGAGATCGTCCCGGACGTCGCGCTGATCGATCAAGCCGACCAGCGCCGCTCGTTCAACGACTGGCGCGGGTCGCTGACGCTCATCACGTTCATCTACACGCGCTGCCCGCTGCCGAACTTCTGCCCGCTGATGGACCAGAACTTCGCGGCCTTGCAGGGCGCGATCGCCAAGGACCCGAAGCTTGCCGGGCACGTGAAGCTGCTGTCGATCTCGTTCGATCCCGACTACGACACACCGGCGATGCTCGCGGCCCACGCGGCAAAGAAGCACGCGGATCCGGCGATCTGGACGTTCGCGACCGCTGACCGCGTGACGGTCGATCGCCTCGCTGCGAAGTTTGGCGTCGACCTCGTTCGAGGCCCCGAGAACACGACGCAGGTCACGCACAGCCTGCGGACCACACTCATCGACGCCGACGGACGCATCCTGCATTTCTATTCCGGCAACGACTGGACCCCGGGCGCCGTCCTCGCCGATCTGCGCGCCGCCGTCCACACGCCGTGAGCCGGCGCGCCGGATCTCCGGCCACGCCGCCGTACGATCCCGGCCCGGACCGGCCGCCGATCTCGGCCTTTACGAGCGCCGAGCGCCGGCTGATTCGTCGCGTGCGGACGCCCGACGCCGCCCAGGCGTTTCTCAACGCGCTCCCCTACAACACCGAGCCGCCGCCGTTCCGCGCAATGCTGCGGTCGTTTCGCGGCGTCGTCCGCCATCACACGGCGCATTGCCTCGAGGCCGCGCTCGCGGCCGCGGTGATGCTCGAGCAACACGGCTACCCGCCACTCGTCATGAGCCTCGAGTCGATTGACGAGCTCGATCACGTCGTGTTCATGTACCGGCATCGCGGCCGATGGGGATCGGTCGCACGGTCGCGCGATTTCGGGCTGCACGGCCGGCGTCCCGTCTTCAGGACGCCGAGGCACCTGGCGCTGAGCTACTTCGATGCGTACGTGGATTACACGGGCCGGTTGAAGGCCTACGCGCTGGTCGATCTGCGCGTGCTCGGCCGGTACGACTGGCGGCTGTCCGAACGTAACGTATGGAAGGTAGAACGCTACCTGCTCGACGTTCCCCACCGGGCGATCGCGAGCTCGGACGAACGCGTCAGGCGGCTCCGCGCGCGGTACGCCGCGTTCCGCGCCTCTCATGGCGGGCGCCAGCCCACCTACTACGACGAGCGGACGTGGTCGGCGCTGCCGCCACGCGACTGATCGGCGCGATCAATCCAGATCGAAATCGCGGGACGGCTTGGTGATCGGCTCGTCCTTCGCCTGCTTGAGCGCTTCCTCGAAGCGCTTGGAGAGCGCATCGCCGCGCGTACGCTCGGATTCGACCGCCTGCGCGAAGATCGATTCGCGCCGGGCCTTCGCCTCCTCGAGGATGCGATGCGCATCGTCGAGCTTCGGCTTGTCGGGCCGCTCGACTTCGACATGGCGCACGACACGGCGCAGGCCTTCGTCGATCACGAGCGTGGCCTGACAGCACGGGCACGTCACTTCGTATTCGGTTCGCAGTGTTGACATCGACCAACCGCTTCCCTTCGTCTCCACCCGGAAGACTATGATACCGGGATGTCTCCCGCGCCGCGCGAGTGGGTCGATTTACGCGTGGCCACCTACAACATCCACCGCTGTCGTGGCCTCGACCGGCGCGTGCAGCCTGATCGGATCGCGGCCGTGCTCGCGACGATCGATCCCGACGTCGTCGCGCTCCAGGAAGTGATTGGGCCGGGCCTGGCGGGCCCGGGCCACGCGGAACGACTCGGTGCCGCGCTCGGGATGGGCTGGGTCATGGCGCCCACACGCGAGCTGCGCCGACATCAGTTCGGCAATGCCGTGCTCAGCCGGTATCCGATCCGCGATCACCAGCAGCACGATCTCTCGTGGAAGACGTGCGAGCCGCGAACGGGCCAGCGCGTAACGATCGACGTCGGGTCTGGCCGCCTGCTGCAGCTCTACAACATCCACCTCGGCACGGCGCTGCTCGAACGGCGCTACCAGGCCGGGCGGCTCGCGACGTGGATTCACAGCCGGCGCGGCGGACCGAAGATCGTGCTTGGGGATTTCAACGAATGGTCGCGCGGGCTCGCGACCGCTGTGCTGTCCGAGCAGCTGCGGAGCGTCGACCTGTACGTCCATCTCAAACGGCGGCGCACGTATCCGGGATTCTTCCCGGTATTGCATCTCGATCACATCTACGTCTGGGGAGACGTCGAGGTGCGGAAAGTCGAGCTGCCGCGAACGCGGCTGGCGATGATCGCGTCGGACCACCTGCCTCTCGTCGCAGACGTGCGCGTGCGGTTTTAGGCCGGTCTAGCTTTCGTCGAGATCCGGCTGCGGCGGTGTCGAGAGACGCGTCGCCTTGCGAAGCGCCTCGCGGTGATCGAACACCGGCAGCCCGCCCACGTGAATCGACACCGGACAGCCATCGGCCTTGCGGGCGATGACGATGGTGACCGGGCTGCCTTCCACGCCGGGACGAAAGGCCACGGCGCAGCCGCAACCGAGTCGAGCAGAGGTCGGAGGATCGAGAGGAGTTTTTGGACGAGTCATCAGATTAGAACAACGCCTTGGCTTGGGTCTCGAACCACTCGTGCGTCTGCGTGCCTTCGTGTTTGAGCATCACACTGCCGTCCTTGCGGATGAACCAGGAGACCGGCACGGCATAGGTGGCCTCGAAGGCCTCGAGCATGTCGTCATGGCCCCGGCCGACGAGGACCGGGTAATTCATCGAGTACTCGGACGCAAACTTCTTCAGGTCCTCGGGCGCGTCGTCGATCGACACGCCGAGGACGGCGAGGCCCTGGTTCTTGTATTTCGCGGAGATGGCGACCAGACCGGGAATCTCGTCCTTGCACGGCCCGCACCACGTCGCCCAGAAATTGATGATGAGCGGTTTGCCTACGTAGTCGGCCAGCCTGACGTCATTGCCGGCCATGTCCTTGAGCGTGAAGTCGAGCTTCGCGTGCTCGGGCGTGGTGCTGTCGGTTCCTTCGGGAACGACGCCTCTGGCGCAGGCCCCCGGCCAGGCGGCGATGGCCGCCGCGGCGAGTGTGGCGAGCACCCACTGACGAATCCAGACTGCTCGGCGGGCCGTCCGATCGCTCACGTCTCCACATTACTACAGGTCACCTGGACGTCCTCACGACATCTTGGGCGGGCGTCAGTGTCCTCTACGAGCCGCGCGCAGCCGTCACGATACGCCGGTGTTGTTGCGCCGCGTCGAGGCACGACCTTTGCTCACATGTCACGCCGGTGGCATACTCAGCACCTGCGAACGCACAGGCGGCGTCCCCCAAGCCTGCGGAAGTCCGGGTGTAAGATCCGGGAACGGTCCTCTGGCTCGGTGGTTCTCGTCGAGGTGACTCTATGCGGATGCGCCGGCTGCGCATTTCTCCCCTGCTCCTAGGAGCGTTGGCGTTTGCGTCGGTGGGCGTCCTGCCCGGCCCGGCGAGCGGCCAGACGCCGTACGTACCGTATTTCGGGAAAAACCAGGTTCGATACGACAAGTTCGACTGGCACATCTACAAGACGGATCACTTCGAAATCTTTTACTACCCCGCCCTCGAGCAGCATCTCGAGCGGGTCGCGTCGTACGCCGAAAGTGCCTACCAGCACATCAGCGCGGAGCTCAAGCACGACCTGGCGGAAAAAGTCCCGCTGATCCTGTTCAAGACGGAAAGCGAATTCCAGGAGAACCATATCGGCGGCGGCGACACACCTGAGGGCGTCCTCGCGTTCGCCGAGCCCGAGCGCAACCGGATGGTGCTGCCGATCGACCAGCCGTCCGACCAGCTCTACCAGCTCATCACGCACGAGCTGACGCATATTTTCGAGTTCGACATCATCCCGCGCGGCTTGGGTCTCGCAGGATCGCTGCCGCTGTGGATGGACGAGGGCCTGTCCGACTACATGGCCGGCGCGTGGACGCCGCTCGATCTGATGGCCGTCCGCGACGCGGCCATTTCAGACAACGTTCCGAAGATGAGCGAGCTCGAGAGCCAGCCGCTGTCGGGACGCACGCCCTACTCGCTCGGTCACGCGACGTTCGAGTTCATCGAGGCGCGCTGGGGCAAGGAAGGCCTGCGGCAATTCCTGTTCTCGCTGCGCAAGAGCGCGATTGGCGGCGGTGAGAGCGCGTACGAAGAAGCCTTCAAGATGAAACCCGAAGACTTCGACGACGCGTTCGACCGGTATTTGAAGGAGCGCTTCAAGCCGTTCCGCGACAAAGAGCGCCCGGCCGACTACGGGCGCAACCTCGCGCCGCGGCCCGACCGGAGCGACTTCGTCTCGATCATCTCGCTCGAGCCCTCACCGACGGGCGATATCCTCGCCGCGGTCGGCGTCAATCGTCACGACCAGGAGCTCGACATCATCCTGCTCTCGGCGCGCGACGGCCAGTTCATCCGCAACCTCACGCCCGGCTTCGACAACAAGCGCGGCTTCGAGTACATCGCCACGCCCGGTGGGCTGCGCGGAAACATGGTGCCGTTCCTTGCGTTCTCGCCGGTCGCGGATCGGGTCGGGTACTTCGTGCGCACCGAAAAAGAC
Organism: uncultured Acidobacteriota bacterium; assembly: GCA_963704575.1. Classification (GTDB taxonomy): domain Bacteria; phylum Acidobacteriota; class Vicinamibacteria; order Vicinamibacterales; family SCN-69-37; genus DATEGZ01. The sequence goes on from OY969918.1 coordinate 1,903,774, forward strand.
AAGACCTTGATCGTCCAGAACGTCGTCACGGGAAAGACCGAATATCGCATCAGCCTCAAATCGGTCGACGAGCCGGAATCGCCGGCCTTCAGCCCGGACGGCACGAAGGTCGCGTTCGCGGCGCTGCGCGGCGGCGTGTCGGACATCTTCACGGTCGAGCTCGGCACCGAGAAGGTCGAGAACCTGACGAACGACAACTTCGCCGACTATTCACCGACGTACTCGCCCGACGGCAAGACCTTGATCTACTCGGCGCGCGTCGGCGGCAACGACAAGCTGTTCTCGATCGACCTCGCCTCCGGCCAGAAGAAGCAGCTGACGTTCGGCGCGCACGATGATCTGGCGCCGAAGTTCTACAACGACCACGTGATCGTCTTCAATTCGACGGCCGTCGATCCGAAGTTGCCGCTCTCAGCCGAAGTCCTCAAGAACGGCGAGATCCCGAACGTCTGGACGCTCGACCTCACGGCCAACCAGCTGAAGCAGTGGACGGACACGGCGACGGGCAACGTCTCGCCGGTCGTGCTCCACCAGAGCGCGGGCCTCAAGGTCGCGTTCATCTCCTACTTCAAGGGCGAGAACGGCATTCACGTCGTCACCGGCGACAAGCCGATCGCCATCGTCGACACGGCCGACTTCGGCGCGCCGGGTCCAGAGATCGACTTCTCGGCGCCGATCAGCCACACGCTGATGCGCGACAACATCCACAAGAAGGGCGCGTTCGAGAAGATGAGCCTCGCGGGCCGGCCGCCCGTCAGCCTGGGCGTATCGAGCAGCGGCAACTTCTACGGCAACACCGCGGTCACCTTCACCGACGTGCTCGGCGACAAACAGGCCAGCTTCTTCTTCCAGTCGATTTCGCAGTTCCGGACGCTCGCGTTCACCTACCAGAACATCGAGCACCGCTGGCAGTACGCACTGCAGGGCTTCTCGCAGGACAACTTCTTCTACGGGCAGAACGCGGCGTTCTACGACCCGTCAATCGCGCCGTACATCGATCGCGATCTCGCGCAGGCCGAGCAGAGCCAGCGGGGCGGCACGGCGTTCGTGATCTATCCGTTCAACCGCTACCGCCGGGTCGAGCTCTTCACCGGCTACATCCACTTGAGCGAGTCGTACACCGATCCGACGCTGCAGGCACTGGCCGATCAGTACCAGACCGATCAGTATGGCCAGCCGCTGTTCCGCAACGGCAATATGCTGCCGGTCGGGATCACGTTCGTCCAGGAGACGACGGTGTTCCGCGAATTCGGGCCGGTCTCGGGCAGTACGTTCCGCCTCGCGTACAATGCGTCTCCGGGCTTCTCGGACTCGTGGCTCTCCCGGCAGACCCTCGACGGCGACGTCCGGTACTACCAGCGCCTCGCCGCCAACGGCGTGTTCGCCGTCAGACTGCGCGGGCAGAGGAGCGTGGGCCACAACCCCGACTTCCTCTACTTCGGCGGCAACTCGGAAATGCGGGGCTACGACTACCTGCAGTTCGTCGGCCAGAACGGATTTTTCGCCGACGCAGAGCTGCGCTTCCCGATCATCGACGCCGCGCTCACGCCGTTTGGCGTGGTTGGCGGCCTGCGCGGCGTGTTCTACGCGAACATCGGCGGCGCGTCGTTCGCCAACGTGCCTTATACGTTCATCTCGAACTCGACGCAGACCTACCGGCCGATCGTCGGCTATCAGGTGATCGACGCGATCGGCAACCTCGCGCCGATTTACGGCGACCCCGTGCAAATCTCCGGGTTGCGCCTCGTCGACGGCCGCGCGTCCTACGGCATCGGCCTCGAAACCTTCGTGCTCGGCTTCCCGATGCACTTCGACTTCTCGTGGAAGACGCTCTTCAACAGGGACTGGGAGGACGCGCTCTTCGCCGCCGCCGGAGGGAGCTCGGCGTTCCGAAAGATGAAGTTCGCGTTCTGGATCGGGTACGACTTCTGATCCATCGGCGAGGGGTGATCGGCGATTGGCGAACGTATCGATGAACGGTGATCGATCATCGCGTCGATGATCGGTCATCGCAATCGGTCGTCGATCATCTCATCCACAATGGCGATCGGATCGACGGTCAATCGGCCATTGAATCGCCCATTCCAAATCAAATTGTCAATTTTCAATTAACATTTCAAAATTCCGATGCCTCCCAAGCGTCCCGCCGATTCGTTCACCGAAATGGTCCAAGTCGTGTTGCCGAACGATGCGAACCCGCTGGGGTTCATCCTCGGCGGCACGGTGATGCACCTGATCGACATTGCCGGCGCCATCGCCGCGCATCGTCACACCCGCAGCCTGCTCGTGACGGCCGCCGTCGATGGCCTGCAGTTCCTGTGTCCGATTAGCGTCGGCGACCTGATCATCCTGCGCGCGAGGGTGACCGCCGCATTCAATACGTCGCTCGAAGCCGAGGTGGAAGTGTTTTCGGAAGGCACGCTCACCGGCGAGCGCCGGTTGACCAGCCGGGCGTTCCTGACGTTTGTTGCGATCGACCGAGACGGCGGCCGCGTCAGCGTGCCGCCACTGCTCCTCGAGACCGACGCCGAACGCGTGGTCGCGCGCGAAGCCGAAGACCGCCGCGCGGCCCGCCTCGCCGCCAAGAAGAAACTCGGTTAATTGGGAATCTGGAATTAGATCCTTCTCAGCCTGACCCGCTCGACCTCGTGATCCGGCCCCTTTTCGAGCACGAGCCGCGCCCGCTCGCGCGTCGGCTTGATGTTCTCGTGCAGATTGACGCCGTTGATCGTGCGCCAGATGTCGCGCGCCGTCTCGATCGCCTGCCCGTCGCTCAAAGCGGCATACCGGTGAAAATACGACCGGGGATCGCGGAACACACGCTCGCGCAGCGTCAGAAAGCGCGAGACGTACCACGACTCGATGTGCGACTCCTCGGCGTCGATGTAGATCGAGAAGTCGAAAAAATCTGACACCACCAGCCTCGCCGGCCGCCCCGGCTGGCTGTCGCCGGTCTGCAGCACGTTCAGCCCTTCGACGATGAGAATGTCCGGCCGATCGACGACCTGGAAGTCCCCGGGCACGATGTCATACGCCTGGTGCGAGTACACCGGCGCGTGCACCGCGCCCTCGCCGGCTTTGACCTCCACGAGAAACTGCACGAGATGCTTCAGGTCGTAGCTTTCGGGAAAGCCTTTGCGCCCGAGCAGGCCGCGCTCCTCGAGCACGCGGTTAGGATGGAGGAACCCGTCGGTGGTGATGAGATTGACGCGCGGGTGCGCGGGCCAGCGCGCGAGCAGCGCGCGCAGAATACGCGCGAACGTGCTCTTGCCGACCGCCACACTCCCCGCCACGCCAATCAAATAGGGCGTCGGCGACGGCGGGCGTCCGAGAAACGTGTCGGACGCCTTGTGGAGCGTCTGCGTTGCCGCGACGTGCAGGTTCAGCAGTCGCGATACCGGGAGATAAATCGCCTCCACCTCGGCGAGCGAGACGCGCTCGTTGATGCCCTGCAGCTCGGCCAGATCCGTCTCACCCAGGGTGAGCGGCGTCGCCGCCCGCAAGCGGGACCATGCTGCGCGGTCGAAGTCGAGATAGGGAGAGCCCACAGCCCCTCAACACCCGGGCCGTGTGCCGCTATTTCTTGAAGTACGTGGCGTTCTGGCCGATGTAGTCCTTGAACTTCTCGGGGACTTCGTCGAGCGCGAAAATCGCTTCGACCGGGCACGCCGGTACGCAGGCGCCGCAATCGATGCACTCGTCGGGATGAATGTTGAGCATCTTTGCTGATTCGAATGCGGGCTCGTCCTTGCGCGGATGGATGCAGTCGACCGGGCACACATCGACGCAGGCGCTGTCCTTGGTGCCAATGCAGGGCTCGGTAATAACGTAGGCCATTCTCTCCTCCGAAGTCAGTCGCCCACCGCGATTGGCGGACGGCCGAGACCGGCTGGCGCCCGCGGCTGGAACGCCCGCGGCCAGGCGCGACACCGGTCGGTCGTTCCGCATTGTACATTCAGGGGTTCGCGGTTCAACAGGGCCACCCGGCGTGCGGGGTAAGATGCCAGAAGCCATGCGGCCCCGCCTCGGCTCGACTTTGGCGCTTGCCGCGGCCATTGCGTCCGGCCTGCCGGCAACCGCCGCGGCCGGGCAGTCGGCTGACGCGCCCCCGGCGACCGTCGTGCGTCACCTGACCGGTGGCGGCGAGGCCACGGTCATCGCCGGCCCGGCGGACAACGAGGCGTTCTTCAATTACACGGACTACGAGCACAACGCCTTGCGGGTTGCCCGCCTGCGGCTGCTCGGCGAGTGGAGGGTCGCCGGCCGGTTCTCGATCCTCGGCGAGGTGCGTACCGGAGAACGCCGACGGCGTCCAGGTGCCGGCGCTCTACGCCCGCTGGCAGCCGTGGGCGACCCGCGAGCTGACGATCCAGGTCGGGCGCATCCCACCGGTCATCGGCGGCTTTGCGCGGCGCGCCTACGGCCGCGACAACATGGTGGTCGGCTCACCGCTGACGTATCAGTACCTGACATCGCTCCGGCCCGACGCCCTGCCATCGAGCGCCGACGACCTGCTGCGCATGCGCGGGCGCGGCTGGCAGCCCTTCTACCCCATCGGCTCGCAGAGCGTCGCGCCCGGCATCCCGGTCATCGCGTCGTCCCGATGGGATACCGGCGCGGAGGCGGACTGGCGGCACGGCCGAATCGACCTGGCAGGGTCCGTCACGCTGGGGTCGCCGGCGACGCCGGTCGTGCGCGATCCGAGCGATGGCCTCGCCTACGCAGGACGCGCCGCCGCCTTGCTGCCGGGAGGCGTCACACTTGGCGCCTCGGCCGCGCGCGGTGCGTGGATCAACCGCAGTGTGATGGATCAGATTCCCGTCTCGCTTCGCGACCAGAACAGCGAGACGCTGGTCGGAGTCGACGCGGAAGCCGGCGTCGGCCGGTGGCTGGCGCGCGCGGAGTGGGTGTACGCGGTATTCGATCTGCCGTTTGTCGTCGGCCCTGACCCCGGGTCGCTCGGCACCTCGTCGGGATTCGCCGAACTTCGCTACCGCTTTCATCCGCGCTGGCAAATCGCCGGCCGCGTCGACCATCTCGGCTTCAGCGACATCGTCGGCACGCTGAACAACGGCGCGCCGACGTCGTGGGATGCCCCGGTCGAACGCGTCGAAGCGACGCTCGGCTTCCGCGTGTTGCGAAATGTCGACGTCCGCGGCGGCTACCAGTACAACTGGCGCGACGGTGGACGCGTGCAGCAGCGTGGCTATCCCAATCTGCTGGCCTCGATCTGGTTTTGATGCGCACAACCCTTTCGCGCCTCGTGCTGGTTCTCGCGGGCGTCACTGCGCTCGCCGCGGCCGCGCCGCAGGCGCCGGACACGGGGACGATTCGCGGCCGGGTGCAGCTGGCAAGCCTGCCTCGCGCGTCTGCGCGGCCGTCGATCGCCGATCTCGGCAGCACGGCCGATCCCATCGATCGTCGCCACTGCGTCGTCTACCTCGAGTCGGCGCCCCGGCAGGCGTTCGGCCAGCTTCGTGTCGGCCGCGTCCGGATGGATCAGCGCAACGAGCAGTTCGTGCCGCATTTGCTCGCCATTACCGTCGGTACCACGGTCGATTTTCCGAACAGCGACTCGACCTTTCACAACGTCTTCTCGTTTGCGCGCGGCAACGGGTTCGACCTCGGGCGGTATCCGCCGGGACGCACCGGGGGCAGAAAATTCGACACGCCGGGCATCGTCCCGGTCTCCTGCGACATCCATTCGCACATGAGCGCCTACATTCTCGTGTTCAGCCATCCGTTCTTCGCCGTGACCGAGGACGACGGCCGGTACACGATCGGGTCGGTGCCGCCGGGCTCGTACACGCTGCTGGTCTGGAGCGAGTTGGGCCGTGCTGAGGCGCAGAAAGTGACCGTGACGGACGGCGAGACGGTCGACGCCGACTTCCGGGTCTCGCGGTGATCGGATGAGCCTGTTCTCCTCACTCACCAACCGGATTTTCTTTGCGAGCGCCCTCGTCGTCATCATCGCGATTCTGATCGCGATCTACAGCGTCAACACTGCCGTCACCCATCAGGCCGAGACCGACCTGCGCGGCGGCCTCGCCGAGGCTGCGTCGCTCGTCGACCAGCTGAGCCGTCGGCAGGTCTCGGACTTCGCCGTCAAGGGCTCGCTCGTAGCCGACCTGCCAAGGCTCAACAACGCTGCCGCCCTCGACGATCCCCCGACAGTGCGGCCGATCGCCGAGGACTACCAGAAAAAGGTCCTCGCCGACTTGTTCCTCGTGGTCGGCAGCGGCGATCACGTGCTCGCAAACGTCGGCCGCGTTCAGCCGGGCGCCAAAGACATCACCGACATCCTCGCGGCGTGCCGCAAGAGCGGGGACGGCACGTCGTATCTCGTAGTGCCCGGCAGTGTCATCCACGCGATCGCGTTTCCGCTCGATCCAATTCCGATCCGTACGCTCATCGTCGGATTCGGCCTCGATCACGAGTTTGCTGCGGGCATCAAGACGGTCACCGACAGCGACATCGCGATCGTGGCCGACGGCCACATCGTCGCGTCCACGCTCGATGCGGACAGGACGGCCGGACTGCTGGCGCCGGGCACGCCGACGGGCGAATTCGAACGCCAGCTCGGCAACGAGCAGTACATCGGGCGGGTGCAGCCACTCGGGGCTCCAGGCAACGCGAACGATCCGGTCGCCCTGGTGCTGCGATCCCGCACCGAACGGCTCGCGTTCCTCCCGGCGCTGCACTGGCAGATTGCGCTGACGGGCCTCGCGGCCGTGCTCGTCGCCACGCTTGCGGGCTATGCGATCGCGCGCACGGTCACCCGTCCCGTCCGCGCGCTCACCGCGACGATGAGCGAAATGGCAGCGACGGGCGACCTCGCGCGCAGCGTGCCGCCAGGCGGGCCGTGGGACGACGAGGACGCGCGCGCGCTGGCGTCGACCTTTCGCCAGCTCACGGGCGCGCTCGATCGCTTCCAGCGCGAGGCGGCATTGCGCGAGCGACTGTCGTCGCTCGGCCGGTTGTCGACCGTCATCGCGCACGAAGTCCGCAATCCGCTCATGATCATCAAGAGTGCGGTCCGCAACCTCCGGCGGCATCAGTCGCCCGAGGTCGTGAGCGTCGCCGCGAATATCGACGAAGAAGTGCAGCGCCTGAATCGCGTCGTGACCGACGTCCTCGACTTCGCGCGGCCGATTCGTTTCGAGCTCGCGCCGGCCGACCTGATCGACATCTGCACCAAAGCGGCGCAGGCCGCGCAGACGGGCGCCGAGGACGTGCCTGTCCGGCTGAAGACCGGCGACGCGATCGCACCCGTCGTCACCGACGCGGAGCGGGTGCGATCGGTGCTCGTCAATGTCCTCGCGAATGCCCAGCAGGCGGTCAAGTCCCTGCCCGGTACGGGCGTGCGGCCGCCGATCGAGATTCGTGCGTGGGCGACGGCGCCGGGATGGTGGCGCATCGAGGTCGCCGACCGCGGGCCGGGCATCGGCGCGGGAGATCTGCCCAGGATTTTCGAGCCGTTTTTCACGACACGACGGACGGGGTCGGGCCTGGGCCTGGCCATCGCGCGCAATATCATCGAGGGTCTGGGCGGCGCGATCGTCCTCGACAGCCGGCCAAACGCCGGGACCATCGTTCGCATCGATCTGCCCGATCATCCCCCTGCAACCGAGGCCACCGCGTGACGCGAGGATCCGTACTACTCGTCGACGATGAACCCAAGATCCGCCAGGCGCTGACCGAGGCGCTGCGCGACGAAGGCCACGAAGTGGTCGCGACCGGCAGCCCGCGCGAAGCGCTGCGCCTGGTCACCGAGCGGCCGTTCGATCTGCTCGTCGTGGACAACCTGATGCCCGAGCTGGGCGGCCTGGAATTGATTCGCGAGGTGATCGCGGCGACGGGCACTGGCGAGCGTCCGCAGATCCTGATGATGACCGCGCACGCGACGGTGGAGAGCGCGATCGAAGCCATGAAGCTCGGCGCGATCGACTATCTGCAGAAGCCGTTCGAGATCGACGAGTTCCTGGTCGTCGTCCGGCGCGCCGTCGAACACGAGCGGCTCCGCACCCACCACGACTACCTGATCACCGAACGCGACGAGCAGTTCGACCACTACGGCATCGTCGGCCGCAGCCGCGCGATTCAGGAGGTGGTCCGGATGGCGACGCTCGTCGCCCAGTCGCGGAGCACCGTGCTGATTGTCGGCGAGACCGGCACGGGCAAGGAGCTCGTCGCGCGTGCGATTCACGACAAGAGCGCGCAGCGTGACTTGCCGCTCGTCCGTGTGAACTGTGCCGCCCTGCCTGACGCGCTGATCGAGTCGGAGCTGTTCGGGCACGTGCGCGGCGCGTTTACCGGCGCGGTCGCCAACAAGAAGGGCCGGTTCGCGCTCGCGGATGGCGGATCGATCCTGCTCGACGAGATCGCCGTCATCGCGCCGACCGTCCAGGCCAAGCTGCTGCGCGTGCTGCAGGAGCGCGAGTTCGAGCCGCTCGGATCCGAGCGAACGGTCAAGGTGGACGTGCGCATCATCGCCGCCACTAACCGCGATCTGCGGCAACTGGTCGGCGAAGGCAAGTTCCAGGAGGATTTGTACTACCGGCTGAATGTCATCCCGATCACGATTCCACCGTTACGCGAACGGCCGGAAGACATCCCCGCGCTCGTCGAGCACTTCATCCGGCGGCACGCCGGGCGCGCCGGCAAGCGCATCGAGGGAATCGCGCCCGACGCGATGGCGCTGCTCGCCGGTGCGCCATGGCCGGGCAACGTACGCGAGCTCGAGAACACGATCGAGCGCGCGGTCGTGCTCGCGCCCGATCCGGTGATCCGCGCGCGCGACGTGCTGATCTTCAGCGCGGCCGCACCGGGAACGACGGGACTGCCCTCTGCGCTCCTCAAGCAGAATCTCGAATGGACCGAACGCGAGACCGTACGGCGCGCCCTTGAAGCCGCGCGCGGCGTGAAAAAAGACGCGGCCGAAGCGATGGGCATCAGCCAGCGCGCGCTCAGCTACTACCTGTCGAAACACCGGATCGAAGCGGCCGACGATTAGTCCGCGCGGCCGGGGACATCGCGCACGCGTATCTCGGCGCGTTTACGGCTGGTGTAAACGTTTACTCCACGCGTAAGACAACACCAGGAAATCTGCGATTCTGCACCGCCGACGTGCGCAAATGCGCGGCATCAACCTTGCTCCCTATGGACGCGATGCCCGTGCGGCCCGGCGATCGCGACGCGACGCCGGCCCACCGGGCCAGGCTTCACAAGGGGCGAGGCGGGCCGTGCTCGTCGTGATTGGGGGACCGACGGTGCCTCGGTTTCGGTGCCGTGCCGAGGCCGCTGGAACGATCGCGGGTGCTGGTTGTCCGTCTCGCTCCCTGTGAAGTCTGTAACGCGCCAGTTCGGCGAGCCGCACGTTAAAATGCATTGAAGATGTCGTGGCGGGTGAACGTGCGGCGTGGCGGCCTGGCCGTCGTGGTGATCGGAGCGATCACCTGCGGCGGCAGTTCTTCGACGACCCCGACGACGCCGTCGAGCACGCCCTCGACCACCGGCCCATCGACGTCGACCAACACGATCACGATTACGTCGGCGGGTGTCAGCACCAAGAGCCTCCAAATCGCGGTCGGCACGCGCGTGCTCTTCGTCAACAACGACTCGCGCTCGCACAACATGCTGTCCGACCCGCATCCCGAGCACACCGACTGCCCCGAGCTGAATCAGGTCGGCTTCCTCTCGCCCGGACAGAGCCGTGAGACGGGTAATCTCGTCACCGCCCGCACGTGCGGCTTCCACGACCACGACGACTTCAGCGTCCAGAGCCTGCAGGGCCAGATCGTCATCAAGTAACCGGCACCGACACGACGCCCGGTCCGGGCCGGGTGACGAACACCTCGGCTCGCGTCACCGCGGGAAACGCCGAACGATACGCGGCCAGCCATCGCGCCGCAAACGCCTCAGCGTCGTCACGCCTGACGAGCGCCCAGACGCTGCCGCCAAACCCGGCGCCGAAGCTGCTCGACGCAAACGCGCCCTGCCCGCGCGCGAGCTCCGCGAGCGAACGAGTTTCCGGCGTCTGGTTGTTGAGGAGCGCATCGGCCTGGGTCTGCGACGCACTCGACAGATCGCCCAGAGCCTGCTCGTCTGCCCGGCCGAACGCCGCCGCAGCCAGCGGCACCCGGCCGTCTTCGGCGACGAAGTGCGTCAGGCGCGTGGTGAGTTCGGCGGGCGAGAAACCGCTCATGCCGTTCGACGTCGCGAGCTCCCGCAGGTGGCCGGACGCGTCAGGCGAGCTCGCGAGCAGGGCCGCGAGCGTCGGCCACGACGTACCGCACGACGCGTTCGCGAGCTCGAGCAACGCGCGCGTGCCGAGTGACGCGCGGTTGTAGCGCTCCTTCGCGCCGCCGGCCTTGTCGGCCTGGATGCCGCTCGCGGCGACGACGAACCGCCAGTCGGTCGGCATGGGATCGTCACCCAGATGACGGACGGGTACGTACGCGTACGCGCTCACGTGATCGGCCACGCCGGACAGGATTGCCGTGTGATCTTCGCTGCCGCCGTGCGTGCCGACGCCGCTCGTCCCGCGCAGGGTCTTGAACGTCATCCCGTTCTCAACAGCGCCCAGATACCCCGCCAGATCCAGCGTGTTGCCGATCGCCGCCTGCCACTCCGGGCGATCCCGCAGACCGGCACGCTCGGCGAGGGCCGTCGCGATGCCGACGACAAGCGCACTCGAGCTGCTGAGCCCCGCCGCGCGCGGCAGGTCGCTCAGCACGGCGATGTCCGCGCCAAAATCTGCGCCGGGAAAATTGTCCGCGAACCGGCGTGCCACGACCGCCACGTAGTTCGACCAGCCGGCGAACTTCGAGTGCGCGTCGGTCGGACTGATCTCCATGGAATCCCGCCAGCGCGCGTCGATCGTTCGGACGCGCCGATCGCCGCGAGGGGCCGCCACGACCGCAAATCCGCGCGGTACCGCCGCCACGAGCGATCGTCCGCCCGCGTAATCGGTGTGCTTGCCGAAAATTTCGATCCGGCCGGGAATGAACCAGGACCAGCGCGGGTGCACGGCGGTAATACGCTGGAAGACGGCGCACGCGTCGGCGATGAGCGCCGCGCGGCTCTGAGCCTCGTCCGGCTCGAACGCCAGCTGCCGCAAGCGATCCGCGATGTCGTCGTTGCCCGTCACGCCCACATGCTACCGCGCCGGCCGCGCCTCGCTGGCCGATCAGGTACTGGTACACGCCCTTGCCGACCTTCTTGCCCAACCGGCCGGCCCGAACGTACTGCGCGAGCAGCGGGCACGGGCGGTATTTCTCACCCAGGCTGCGGTGCAGATACTCGAGGATGCTGAGACGCGTGTCGAGCCCGACCAAATCCACGAGCTCGAATGGACCCATCGGGTGGTTGAGCCCGAGCCTGAGGGCCTTGTCGATGTCGCGAGCGGTCGCGACGCCTTCCATCAGCATGTAGAAGGCCTCGTTGCCTATCGAGGCGTTCACGCGAGTGGTGATGAAACCCGGCGCCTCGTTGACGAGCACGGTCTCCTTCTTCATCGCCCGAGCGACACCCTCGACCACCTCGATAGTCTCCGGGCTCGACTCGAGTGCTCGCACGATCTCGATGAGCTTCATCTTGTGCACGGGGTTGAAAAAGTGCATGCCGGCGACGCGCGCCGGTCGCGCGAGCGATCCGGCCATCTCGGTGATGCTGAGCGCCGACGTGTTGGTCGCGACGATCGCCGAGGGCGGCGCCGAGCGTTCGATATCGGCGAACAGCTTCAGCTTGAGATCCATGCGTTCGGGCGCGCACTCGATCACGAAGTCCGTTCCCCCGAGCGCCGCATCCACGTCACTCGACGTCGTCAGCCGCTCGAGGCCGGCGTCGGCCTCTCCCGCGGTCGCTTTGCCGAGCTGGACCGACGTGCGGAAGATTTCGTCGATGCGCGCGCGCGCGCGCTCGAGCTGTGGCGCGGAGACGTCGAACAAGCGGGTCTGATAGCCGGCGGCCGCGGCCGCATGCGCCACGCCATGACCCATCGTGCCGGCGCCGAGAACAGTGAGAGTCGAGACAGTCACGCGCCGGATCTTACGACGGATGCGGTGCGGCGAGCAGTTCGTCGATCGTCTCGATCGCGCGATCGATCTCGGCGTCCGTGTTGTAGAAGTGCGGCGCGATGCGGATGCCCGCCTTGGGACGATGGTCCACGAGGACGTTGCGGGCGATCAGCTGCTCGGTGACGCGGGCGCCGTCGGGCACGTCGATGACGACCGAGCCGCCACGCTCGCGATCGTCGTTCGGCGTGTTCAGCCGCCAGCCGCGCCTGCCCGCGGCATCGATCAACCGGCGCGTCAGCCGCAATGACGTCTGACGAATCGCGGGCACGCCAATTTCCGCGACGATCTCGTACCCGCCTCGCGCCGAATACAACGCCGGCACGTTGGGCGTGCCGCTCTGGAAACGCTCGATCCCGTCGGCGTACCGAATCGCTCCCGTCTCGAACGCGAACGGCGCGCGATGGCCGGCCCAGCCGACGACCGCCGGCTCCATCACGTTGACCAGATCGGGGCGCACGTACAAATAGCCCGCGCCGGGACCGCCGCAGAGCCACTTCACCGATCCGCCGACGGCGAAGTCGACGCCAAGTTTCGCCAGATCCATCGGAATCGTGCCCGCCGCCTGGTACACGTCGAGCACGACGCGGGCCCCGACCCGATGCGCCTTCTCGACGACGGGCGCGACGTCCTGCAGCGCCGCGCTTCGGAACAGCACCAGCGACAGGGGCACGAGTGCCGTCCGCTCGTCGATCGCGTCGACGAGCCGCTCGATCGGCGCGCGCACGGTGTCGTCAGACGCGACGATCGAGACGTCGGCGCCGTATCGCCGAAGGCCTTCGAACAGATAGTGATTGGTCGGAAAATCGAGGTCCTGCAGCACGATGCGATTGCGCGGACCCGAGAAATCAAACACCGACGCGACGATCGACTGCGCGACCGTCGCGTTCTGGTGCATCGTGATGGTACCGGGCGCCACGCCGAGCGTCGGGGCGAGCAGGTTGCCGACCTCGACGCCGATCTGCCACCAACCTTCGTACCACGCGCGCACGCCCCGGCGACTCCACTCGTCGCCGAACTGCGCAAGGTACCGGCCCGCCCGCTTCGGCATCGCCCCCAGCGAATGGCTCACCAGGTACGTGCACGTGTCGACGATGGGAAACTCAGCGCGCCAGCGCAGCAGGTCATCCATAGCGGATCGGCTTCCAACTTCTGATTTATTTCTGACTTCTGCCTTACTTCTAACTTCTGGCTTCTAACTTCTAACTTCCGCCGAGGTCGACCCACACGGTCTTGATCTGTGTGTAGTAATCGAGCGCGTGCACGCTCATCTCGCGTCCCACGCCGCTCTGTTTGTAGCCACCAAACGCCGCGGCCGTGTCGTACACATTGTAGGTGTTGATCCAAACCGTGCCGGCCTGGAGCTTGGACGCGACGTAGTGCGCCTTCTTGATGTCTTTCGTCCAGACACCAGCGGCGAGCCCGTAAATCGAATCGTTCGCGCGGGCGATCGCGTCATCGACGTCCCCGAACTCGATCGCGGCGAGGACGGGACCGAAGATCTCCTCGCGGGCAATCGTCATATCCGGCGTGACGTCTGAAAACACGGTTGGCTGCATGAAGTAGCCTTTGCCGGTACCGATGTCCGTGCGACTGCCCCCCGCGACCAGCGTGGCGCCTTCCTTTTTGCCCAGCTCGACGTATTTCAAGACGCGATCGAGCTGATTCTTCGACGAGATGGCGCCGAGCCGCGTCTTGGGATCGAGCGGATCGCCGGCGACCATCTTCTTCGCTCGCTCGGCGACTTTCGCGATGAACTGATCTTTGATGCTCTTGTCGACGAGCAACCGGGATCCAGCCGCGCACACTTCGCCCTTGCCGTAAAAGATCCCCGTCGTCGCGCCACGCACGGCGGCGTCGAGATCGGCGTCGGCAAACACGATATTCGGTGACTTGCCGCCGAGCTCGAGCGTCAGGTGCTTCACGGTGTCGGCCGCGGTCCGCATGATGCCGCGGCCCGTGCTTGTGTCCCCGGTAAAGGCGATCTTGTCGATCCCCGGATGCCGCACGATCGCATCGCCGACGGTCGCACCGCTGCCGGTGATGATGTTCAGCACGCCGGGCGGGAATCCGACATCGAGGGCCAGTTGCCCGAGCGCGAGCGCGGTGAGCGGCGTCTGGCTCGCGGGCTTGAGAATGACGGTGTTTCCCGTGGCGAGCGCGGGCGCGACTTTCCAGATCGCCAGGAGCAGCGGAAAATTCCACGGAACGATGCACGCGACGACGCCGAGCGGCTCGCGCAGCGTGTACACGAGCGCCTGCGCTTTGACAGGCACGGTTTCACCCTGAATCTTGTCCGCCCACCCGGCGAAATACTGCAGGCACTCGGCGGCCATCGGCACCTCGATGTGCCGCGACTCCATGATCGGCTTGCCGTTGTGCAGCGTCTCGAGACGCGACACCTCGTCGATCTGTTTGGTCAGGCGCTCGCCGAGTTTCCAGACGAGCCGGCCCCGTTCGCGCGCGGACATCTTGCTCCACGGCCCGGACAAGGCCGCTCGCGCCGCAGCGACCGCGGCATCGACGTCCGCAGACGTCGCGGAGGCGACCTCGGCGATCACTTCTTCGGTCGCCGGATTCACCACGGGCATCGTCGCGCCGCCCGAAGCGTCCTGCCAGGCGCCGCCGATCAAGAGCTGCTTCTTTCCGAGCAACGTCACGCGTGACTCCGGTCGTTGAAGGAGAAAGGGTTAGTCCCCGTTGAAACGAGGTGTGCGCTTCTCGAGCTGCGCGGCGATGCCTTCCTTGGCATCGCGGCTCTCGAACAGCAACTGCTGCAACTCGCGCTCGATCGCAAGGCCTTCGTGAAATCCCGCCTCGAGACCCGACTGCACGGCGCGCTTGATGCGCCCAACCGCCAGGCTGGCCTTGTTCGGCGGCGTGAAGGTCGTGGCGTATTCGACGACGGTGTCGATGAACGAGCGCCCGGCAAGCTGCGCGTCGTCCCACACGTCGGTCACGAGGCCGAGCGGCAGCGCCTCGGCCATCGTCATCAACCGCCCGGTGGCCATGAGCTCAATCGCGCGCGCTTTGCCCACGAGCCGCGCAAGACGTTGCGTGCCTCCAGTGCCGGGCAACACGCCCAGGGCGACTTCGGGCAGGCCGA
This sequence comes from uncultured Acidobacteriota bacterium, assembly GCA_963704575.1. Classification (GTDB taxonomy): domain Bacteria; phylum Acidobacteriota; class Vicinamibacteria; order Vicinamibacterales; family SCN-69-37; genus DATEGZ01. The sequence continues at coordinate 1,918,954 of OY969918.1, forward strand.
TTTTGCCGGCGCCCCCGCGGGCGATGCGCAGGTCCGCGGCGAGCGCTATTTCGAGTCCGCCGCCGACCGTGTGACCGTTGAGCGCGGCGATGACGAGTTTCGGCGTCTGCTCGAGGCGGTTCAACGTCTCGTTCGCGTGCAGGCAGAAGTAGTACTTGAATGTCGGCGTGGCCTCGCGCAGCATGCCGATCGTCGCACCCGCGCAGAAAAACTTCTCGCCGGCGCCTGTGAGGACGACGACGTGCACCGCGGGATCCATGCGCGCGTCGAGAATCGCGGCGTCGAGCTCCCGCATCATCTCGTAGCTGTAGGTGTTCGCCGGGGGCTCGTTCATCGTCAGCAGGGCGACGCCGCCACGACGCTCACTCTGAATTTTCATGTCGACATTGCCTCGTTATTTGCCGCTCCGGCGCTCGCGGACTCGCTGTCCTCGCGCGGCCGCAGGCGCTCTCTCACTGCTTCATTGCCTCATTGCCACATTCGCCCATTTCCCAATTCCAGCCCTACCCTCACATCTCCGTCCGCACGTACTCGAAGTTGACGGGAGCGCCCTTGACGCCTCGCGCCGGCGGCGCGATGTAGTTGGCGAACCGTCCGGGCTCGTAGATCGACTGGTTCATGATGCTCATCAAGAACGCCTTGTCGGACGGGACCGGCAGCCACTCGTGGCGGCGGCGCGTCCATTCTTCGTCGGACAGCATGCGGCCATCCGGATCGAAATGGAATCCGGCAAACTGGCCGATGCCGCGGTTGAACTTGCGATCGGGCAGACGCAGGCGATCGGACATGCCGTAGCGTTCGAAGATCTTGTTCCAGCGCGTCACGCCCGCCTGACAGTCATCGACGTACCAGTCGCGGAGCACCTCGTTCATGGCATTGCGCATCGGGATATCCGCGCGAACGACCTCGCCGTCCCGGACCGTCTCGAGGTCGTAGTGCGTCTCGACGACGCGATGCTCGGACCACTTCGCCTCTTCCGCGCGGCCCTTGAGGCCGTTTGCGAAGTACGCCGCGGCGTTGGTCGAGATCTCATTGCCGTGCAAATCGAGGCTGAGCGAGAACCAGAGATTGATGTGCTTCTGCAGCGTCGGCAGATCGATGCCGCCGAGCGCGCGCACGTCCTCGGAAAACCCCGCCTCTTTCATCAACTGGCACGTGCGTTCGACGATGCGCCCGACGCCGGTTTCACCGACGAACATGTGATGCGCTTCTTCGGTGAGCATGAACCGCGTCGTGCGCGACAGCGGGTCGAGCGAGCTCTCCGACAGCGAGAGCAGCTGCGATTTGCCGTCGCGATCGGTGAACATCGTGAACATGAAGAAGTCGAGCCAGGTGTCGATCGGCTCGTTGAATGCCTCGAGAATGCGCGGCTTGTCGCGGTTGCCGCTCTGCCGCGCAAGCAGATCTTCGGCCTCGTCGCGGCCGTCGCGCCCGAAATACGAGTGCAGCAGGTACACCATCGCCCACAGATGCCGTCCTTCTTCGACGTTCACCTGAAACAGATTGCGCAGGTCGTACAGGCTCGGGCAGCGGTGGCCGAGCCAGCGCTGCTGCTCGACGCTCGCGGGCTCCGTGTCGCCCTGCGTGACGATGAGCCGTCTGAGCTGATTGCGGAACTCGCCCGGCACTTCCTGCCAGACGGGCTGGCCGAAGAAATCGCCGAACCCGATCGTGCGGTTGACGACCGGGTCGGCCAGGAAAATGCCCCAGCGGTATTCCGGCAGGCGGACGTACTCGAAATGCGCCCAACCGGAGGGATCGACGCTCACGGCGGTGCGCACGTACACCTGGTGGTAGTGCTGGAAGCCCTGCGGCCCCATGTCGTGCCACCACTGGATGTAGTGCGGTTGCCAATGCTCGAGCGCCCGTTGCAGGCGCTTGTTCATGTGGAGGTCGACGTTGTTCGGAATCTTGTCGGCGGAGATCATGGGGTGGCTTAGGGCTGAAGGCTCAAGGCTTATGGCTTGGGGCTTGGGGCTTGGGGCTTGGGGCTTGGGGCTTGGGGCTTACGGCTTGGGACTCATGACCTGGAACTCAGGACGACAAGGTAACTCTGGACCCTGGACCATGGACCCTGGACCGCATGTAAAGTCCTGCGTCCTATGTCCTGCCAAAATCAAACTCCGCGCGATCCGCCGATCCGTACGCCGTGAGCGCGCCCTTGGGTCCGACGGCGTTCGGCCGCTGGAAAATCCAGTTCTGCCAGGCCGACAGGCGGCCGAAGATCTTCGTCTCGAGGGTCTCCGGCCCGACGAAGCGGAGGTTCGCTTCCATGCCCGTGAGCGCGTCGGGTGAGAGTGCCGCTCGACTTTCGACCGCGAGTCGGACTTCGTCAGCCCAGTCGATGTCGTCGGGCGCGAACGTGATCAGCCCGGCGTCAATCGCTTCCTGCGGGTCGAAGGGACCGTCGTGTTCAAGCGCGGCCTTCACGAGACCGGGCGCGCCGTAGAACCGGCTCGCGAGACGCGTGAGGCCATTGCTCATCGGCAGCGGTCCGGCGTTCATTCCGGACACTTGGACGCTGTTGGCCTGATCCGGATCGTCGAGCATGTACGAACGATCGGCGGCAAGCGCCAGCTCGAAGAGCGTGCCGGCAAAGGCGCTGCCCGGCTCGATGACGGCAAAGAAGCTGCGCGCGGATAGATCGACGCGCTTGAGCGTGCGCTTGATGAAATGCGTGATCTCGCGGACCGCCCAGTGCGACGCGTGCGCGAGCAGCACCTCGTCGGCCTCGAGGACGAGCGCCGGGTCGCCAGCGGTCTTGAGGACGATTGTCCCGACCTCCGGCTCGTTGAGCCGCATCCTCAGCAGCGCATCGTCGAGCTCGCGAAACACGCGGAGCGGCCAGAACTGATCGCCCGCGGCGACGATGGCTTCCGGCGTCGACTCTACCGGCGCGGCCGGTGCGTGCACGACGAGCGTGGCGACCCGCTTCGGACGATCGAATGCGACCGAGACCGACGAGTACGTCAGCGCGTCCGCGGACTCGCGTCGATCGAGCGGGCCCAGCGTAATGCCCGGACCTGACACGGGACGATCGGACAACCGCGCGAGCGCCGCCGCGCGATCCGCGACGGCCTCCTTGAAGCGGCTGGCCGGCGCAATCGCATCGACCAGGCCCCAGTCCACCGCGCGCTTCCCTTTCACGCCCTCGGCAAGCGTGCCGAAGACGTCGGCGAGATCACGACGGACCTTGCGTTTGTCCACGACGCGGGTGAGGCCGCCAGTGCCCGGCAACACTGCGAGTAGCGGCGTCTCCGGAAGGCTGACCGTGGAATTCGAGTCGTCGACGAGCAGGATCTCGTCGCACGCGAGCGCCAATTCGTAGCCGCCACCCGCGCAGATGCCGTTAATCGCCGCCAGGAACTTGATGCCGGAATTCGCACTCGCGTCTTCCATGGCCAGACGCGTCTCGTTGGTGAACTTGCAGAAGTTCACCTTCCACGCGTGCGTCGATCCGCGCAGCATGAAGATGTTCGCGCCCGCGCAAAAAATGCGCTCCTTGAGGCTCGTGACGACGACGGTCCGCACTTCCGGATGCTCGAACCGCAGCCGCGCGATCGCGTCGGCGAGCTCGATGTCGACGCCGAGGTCGTACGAGTTGAGCTTCAACCGGTAGTCGGGCGACAACCCGGCGTCTTCCTGGACGTCCATCGACAGCGTCGCGATCGAGCCGTCGAACGCGAGTTTCCAGTGACGATACCGGTCGGGGTGGGTATCGAACGACATCGGAGCAATGGAGCGCGTCGCGGTAGCCATGGTGCACTCGACAGACTACCGGCGCGACAGGCGGCTGTCAAGGCAGTATAATGCACGCCACTGGCCAGAAGATGAAGCAAACTGCCACAGCCGTTTCCCTCCCGTCCATCCTCGCCACGCTCAGCCAGCGATCGCGCGCACTGCGTCAGCAGCGCGGCCTGACTCTGCGCGGACTCGCCGATCGATCGGGCCTATCGCTCCGGTTTCTCATGGACGTCGAAGCTGGCCGCGGCAACATCTCGGTCCGCCGCCTCGCGGATCTCGCGGGCGCCCTCGAGACGACGGCCGCCGATCTGCTCACGCCGGCCACGGCCGACGCAGACGCGCGCGTGATTGCGCTTCTGGGCCTGCGTGGCGCCGGCAAGACGACCATTGGCCGGCGGCTGGCGCGACGACTCAAGCGCCGATTCGTCGAGCTGGATCGCCAGATCGAAACGCGCGCCGGACTGACGTTGAGCGAGATCTTCTCACTGCACGGCGAGGAGTACTACCGTCGTCTCGAACGCGACGTCCTCGTCGATCTGCTCGCGTTGCGCCAGCCGCTCGTGCTGACCGTCGGTGGCGGCCTTGTGACGTCCCCAGACACGTACGCGCTGCTCCGCCGCGAGACCCTCACCGTGTGGCTCAAGGCGCGCCCGGAAGATTATTGGAATCGTGTCATCCGCCAGGGCGACCGCCGCCCCGTCGACGAGCACCCCCATGCCCGCGAGGCGCTGAAGCAGCTCGTGGCCCGCCGCGACCCCCTCTACGCCAGGGCAGAACTGGCGATCGAGACCTCGAACCTCGCCCCCGCTCAGGCCGTCGATCGCCTCGTGAAGCTCATCGACCGGCCTCAAATCGGGGCCTCCTCGGCGGCCGCCCGCCTGTAAACGATTCGAGCAACGAATTACTACTTAAAGTAGGATTGTCGGGCTAATCCGCGGCCGCGCTCACGCGTGTGCCCGCCGATTCCAAGGAGTCTGGTTCATGGGGACGCTTCCCACTCGTCGTTTGGCACTCTGGTCCGTACTCGCATTTTCTGTCGCTGCCTCGGGACTGACCGTGGGGCTGTTGGCCCAGGGACGCGGCAACCCTGCCCCGCCAAAGCCGATCATCAACCAGCCCGATGACCCGCTGCTGCGCGGATTCAAGTGGCGCTCGATCGGCCCCGTCGGGCAGGGCGCGCGCATCGACGATTTCGCCGTGGACGAGAAGAATCCGTCCACCTACTACATCGGCTACGCGGTCGCTGGCGTGTGGAAGACCGTGAACAACGGCACCACCTTCGAACCGATCTTCCAGACGTACGGATCGGCGTCAATCGCAGACCTGGCGCTCGCGCCGTCCGATCCCAACATCCTCTACGTCGCCACCGGTGAGGCGAACAATCGCCAGACGACGTCGTACGGCGACGGGCTGTACAAGAGCACGAACGCCAACTCCGAGAACCCGACGTTCACCAAACTCGACTTCGTGCCGAACGCGCAGACGCTCGGCCGCATCATCGTCCATCCCAAAGATCCGAACATCGCGTGGATCACGGTCGGCGGACATTTGTACGGCCCGAACCCCGATCGCGGCCTGTACATGACGACCGATGGCGGCAAGACGTGGACGCGTACGCTCTATGTCGACGAGAACACCGGCGCGACGGAAATTATCATCGATCCGGCGAATCCGCTGAATCTGTGGGCCGCGATGTACGAGCGCCGGCGCACGGCGTGGGGCTTCAACGGCGGCGGACCGGGCAGCGGGATCTACGCCAGCACCGACGGCGGCAAGAACTGGAAAAAGCTGACGGGCGGCGGCTTGCCGAACGGCACGATGGGCCGCATCGCGCTCGACGTCTCGAAGTCGAACCCGAACACGCTCTACGCGGAAATTGAAGTCGCGCCGGACAAGGAAAAGCCGGGTACGGCCCCGGCGACGACGACGCCGCCGGCAGGTCAGGCGGGCGGCGGCGGGCGCGGTGGACGTGGGGGCCGCGGTGGCGCGGCGGGTGGCGGCGCGGCGGCAGGTGGCGCCGCCGGTGCGGCGGCCAATCCGCAAGCCGCGAACGCGGGCGCGCAGGGCGGCGGCGCGGGCGGTCCTGGCGGCGGTGGCGGAGGACGCGGCGGCAACGCGGGGCCGCCCGATCCGCAGGCGTCCGGCATCTTCAAGTCGATCGACCATGGCAAAACGTGGCAGTTCCTCGTGCAGTTGGAAGCCACGAACGATCGGCCGATGTACTTCAGCCAGATCCGCATCGATCCCAGCGATCCGAACATCGTCTACAAGGGCGGCGTCAACGCGCAGAAGACGATCGACGGCGGCAAGACCTGGTTCGATATCGAGAACGGCAAGAAGGGTCACGTGGACAACCACGCGATCTGGATCGATCCGCTCAACCCCAAGCACCTGATGTACGGCGACGACGGCGGCCTTGATGTCTCGTGGGACGGCGCGGAGACGTTCGAATCCGTCCGGCTGAGCGGCGTGGGTCTTGCCTACCACTCGTCCGCGGGCATGGGCCATCCCTACATGGTGTGCACCGGCTTGCAGGACAACGGGTCGTGGTGCGGACCGAGTTCAACGCGCAGCACGCAAGGCATCCGGATGTGGGACTGGATGAGCGTCGGCGGCGGTGACGGATTCCAGAACGCGATCGATCCGTCGAACGAAAACATCTTCATCACTGAATCGCAGAACGCCGGCATCCAGCGCTACGACCTGGCGACGGGCGCGACGCGCAGCATCAAGCCTTCGGCCGGTGGCGGTGGGCGCGGTGGCGGCGGCGGCGCAGGCGGTGGTGGCGGCGCTGCCGGTGGTGGTGCTGCTGCAGGCGGTGGTGGTGCTGCTGCTGCAGGCGGTGGTGGTGCTGCTGCTGCAGGCGGTGGTGGTGGCGGCGGCGGGCGCGGCAACATCATCCCCGAGCCTCCGGCGGGCACGGTGATCCAGTTCAACTGGAACTCGCCGATGCTCCTCTCGCCGCACGACTCCAACGTGCTGTTCCTCGGTGGACATCAGCTGTTCATCTCGCACAACCAGGGCGACACCTGGACGATGACGCAGGAGATGGGGAAGAAGCTCGACCTCGACAAGCGCGAGATCCTGGGCGTGTCGTATGCCCAGCCCGTGTGCCGGCCAAACGCGCCGGGCGTGCCGTGCATCCTCTCGAAGAACGACGGCTACGTCGCGAACGAATTCGGCACGGCGACAGAAATCTCGGAATCGCCCCTTGTCCCGGGCATCCTCTGGGTCGGCACCGACGACGGTAACGTCCAGCTCAGCAAAGATGGCGGCATCACGTGGACGGAGGTCGGCAAGAACGTTCCGGGCGTCAATCACGAGTACTACGTGTCTGGTCTCGAAGCGTCGCACTTCGACGCTGGCACGGCATATCTCGCGCTCGACGGCCATCGCAATGACGACCTCAAGCCGTACATCTTCAAGACGACCGACTACGGCGCGACATGGACCGCGATGTCCGGCAACCTGCCGGTCGTCGGCAACGTGAATTCGATCCGCGAGGATCCGATCAACCGCAACCTTCTCTTCGCGCCGACCGAGCTGGGCTTCTACATTTCGCTCGACGGCGGCAAGGCATGGCACCGTTTCATGCCGAACCTGCCGGTCGGCCGCATGGACGAAGTGCTCGTGCATCCGCGCGACCACGACCTGATTCTTTCGAGCCACGCGTTCAGCGTGTGGATCATGGACGACATCAGCGCGCTCGAAGCGATGACGCCGGACCAGGCAGGCGATGCGACGCTCTTCAAGCCGCGCGACGCGGTGCAGTGGAAGAACGACTTTCGCCAGCGGACGGAAGTGCCGGGCAACAAGTTCTGGCAGGGCGAGAACGCGCCGCGCGGCACCGCGATCGCATACTGGCTCAAGTCGGCGGCAAGTGACGTGAAGATCACGGTCACGGATCTCGAGAGCGGCGCGGTGGTGCACACGTGCAGCGCGGATGCGGCCAACGGCGGACTCGCCGCAGGCCTCAACCGCTTCCAATGGGCGTTCACCGACGACCGCAATCCCGGCGGCGGCGGCGGTCGGGGTGGTGGTGGCGGCGCCGGCGGCGGCGCCGGTGCTGGTGGCGGCGGCGCAGCTCCGACTCCTGGCACGGTCGCCTCGTGCTTCGCGAGTCAAAACGGCGGCGGTCGAGGCTTTGGCGGGGGTGGTGGCGGCGGCCGTGGCGGTGGCGGCGGCGGAATTCAGCCCGGACCTTTCAAGGTGACGCTGACCGTCAACGGCAAGGACGCCGGCTCGCAGACATTCAAGGTGATCGAAGACGTCTGGTTCAACCAGAAGTAACGGTCGAACGCTCGAGAACACGAACGCGGCGCCGGGAGGTCCTGGCGCCGCGTTTTTCATTTGGCCTTCCCTACGTCGCCGTCTCCCCCGGCTTTAATTCCAGTACTTCGATGGCTGTTCCCTCGAGCCCGGCCCGCAGCGCGGCCGGCGTGCCGGTGAGGAGCGGAAACGTGCCCCAGTGCATTGGCACAACCTGCTTCACGTTCAGCCAGCGCGCGGCGATCGCCGCCGTGTCCGGGCCCATCGTGTAGTGGTCGCCGATCGGCAGGAACGCGATCTCGGGCGCATAGATCTCGCCGAGCATCTTCATGTCGCCGAACAGACCCGTGTCGCCAGCGAAGTAGATGGTCGGTAGATCAGGCGCACGAAGGATGTAGCCGGTGGCGCCGCCCGTGTACATCACCTTTTCATCATCGACGAGTGACCCGGAGTGCATGGCCTGCGTCATCGTGATGCGCACGCCCGCGACTTCCTGCGTGCCGCCAATGCCCATGTCGCGAACGTTCTGCAGTCCCTTCCCGGTGAAGTACATCCCGAGCTCGTGCGGACAGACGACCGGCGCGTTGGTCGCGCGCGCGATGGCGACGACGTCGGTCGTGTGATCGTTGTGCCCGTGCGTGACGAGCACGAGATCCAGCGGCTTCAGCGCCTCGGGCTTCGTCCATGCCGCCGGACATCTCGGATTACCGAGCCACGGATCGGTGACGAGGCGCTTGCCGGACGGCAGCACAAGGTGAAACGTCGAATGCCCCAGCCAGGTGATTGAAAACGACATGACAGTGTCAGACTCTACCCTCGATTTCCCCCCGCCTGCCTTTCCCCCTACAATATTCACAGTGACTTCGGCGCCTCTCCAGTTCATCCGTGGTCGTCGCGTCAAGGACGACGTGCTGTCGCGCGAGCGCAAGCCCGAGTGGCTGAAAGTGCGCGCGCCAGGCTCGCCGAATTACCTGCGCCTCAAAGAGATCATGCGCGGGCTGAAGCTGCATACGGTCTGCGAGGAAGCGCACTGCCCGAACATCGGCGAGTGCTGGCACCACGGCACGGCGACGTTCATGATCATGGGCGACGTGTGCACCCGGGCGTGCGGCTACTGCAACGTCACACACGGCGCGCCGGTCACGCTCGATCCGCACGAGCCGGAGCATCTCGCGCAAGCTGTTGACGCCCTCTCACTCGAGTACGTCGTCGTGACGTCGGTCGATCGCGACGACCTCGCGGACTTCGGCGGTGGCGCGTTCGCGGCGACCGTGCGCGCGATCAAGGCGCGGCGTCCGGCCTGCCGGGTCGAAGTGCTCATCCCGGATTTTCAGGGCCAGGAGGCGCCGCTCCGCGCGGTGCTCGATGCGCGGCCCGACGTGCTCAATCACAACACTGAGACGGTGCCGCGACTGTATCGCATCGCCCGTCCGGGCGGGCGTTATCCACGTGCGCTCGAGCTGCTCGACCGCGCGCGCCGCTGGGCGCCGGAGATTCCCACCAAGACAGGCCTCATGGTCGGTCTCGGCGAGACCACCGACGAGGTCGTCGACGTGCTGCGCGATCTCCGCCGCATAGACTGCCAGATTCTGACGATCGGTCAGTACCTGCGGCCCTCGCTCGCCCACCTCCCGATGGCGCGCTACTACACGCCGGACGAGTTCCGCGATCTCAAGCGGATCGCGCTCGACCTGGGCTTTGGCCACGTCGAATCCGGCCCACTCGTGCGGTCGTCATATCACGCGCACGAGCAGGCGGAGGCGTTCGACGCAAGTCAGAAGTTAGAAGCCAGAAGTTAGAAGTTCGGACCGCCCGCAACCCCGCTCGTCACTTCGCGAAACCGGCACAATCCAACCGGCCGACATCGTGTAACGCGTGGCCCCTGGACCTCGGACGCACCACGATCCCCTGGTGCGTCCTCCATCCCGCGTCCGGTGTCTAATTTCGCATGCTCGAGGTCCGCGACGTCTCGAAGCGCTATGGCGCGCTGACGGCGGTGAGCCATGTCAGTTTCACGGTGGGTCCCGGCGAAGTGCTCGGCTATCTGGGCCCGAACGGGTCGGGCAAGTCCACGACGGTCAAGATGATCGTCGGCCTCATGCCGCCAACGACCGGCGCGATCCTGCTCGACGGCGAAGACATTCAGGCGCATCTGCCGGAATACAAGGCCCAGGTCGGCTACGTGCCCGAGGAAGCGAACGTCTACACGTATCTGACCGGGCCCGAATACCTGCGACTTGTTGGGCGGCTCCGCGGGATTAGTGAGGCCGTGCTCGAGCGGAAGATCAATCGGCTGCTCGAGATCTTCGGGCTCGACACGGACCGTCATGCGCTCCTGTCGGCGTTTTCAAAGGGCATGCGGCAGAAGATCCTGTTGTCCGCGGCGCTGTTGCACAACCCGCGCATTCTCGTGCTCGACGAGCCCGTATCTGGACTCGACGTATCGACGGCGCTTGTGATGCGCGGCGTCGTGCGGTCACTCGCGGCGAACGGACGAATCGTGTTCTACAGCTCGCACGAACTCGACACGATCGAAAAGATCAGCTCGCGCGTGATCATCCTTCGCGCGGGCCACATCGTCGCCGACGACTCGGCGGCCCGCTTGCGGGAACTGATGCAGGTGCCGTCGCTCGAGGACGTCTTCTCTCAACTGGCCGTGCGTGAGGACGTCGACGGCCTGGCCAGCGCGCTCGTCGAGACGATCGAGTCGTGAGCCGATCCGCCCTGCCCGACGAAGTCCCGCAGTGCCTCGCGCTGACGCGCGCGTTCGTGCTCCGGTTCTTCGAAAACGAGATCACCGCCGGGTCGAGCGACCTGCGGTCCTCGTTCTTCTGGCTGCTGAGCCTGCTCGTTCCGGCGTTCTGCATTCCTTTTCTGGCGATCATGAAATGGACGACGGCGTCGTATGTCTATGGCGCCGAGGGCTTGCGCCGGCTCGCGTGGGCGGACAAGGCGCTCATCATCGGCTTCGGCATGGTCGTCGCCGGTGCGGTCAGCGTCGTCGTCTGGAACGCGCTGTTGATCGACCGCCGGGACACGCTGGTGCTGGGCGTGCAGCCGCTGCGCGGCCGGACGATCGTCGTCGCGAAACTGCTGGCCCTCGGCGTCTACTTCGGCATCCTGATCGCCGGCATGCACTCGATCTCGTCGTTCACGTTCGGCATGTTGCTCGGCAACGGCGCCGATTTCGCCTTCGCCTTCCGCGGAATCTTCGCGCATTTCGTTGCCGCGTCGCTGGGATCCGCGTTCGTGTTTCTGGCCGTCTGCGCGCTGCAGGGCGTGCTTCTGGCCGCGCTCGGCCCGAAGCTCTTCGCGCGCATTTCCCCGGTGGTCCAGTTGCTCCTCGTCGTGGTCGTCCTCGCGAGCCTGATGGCGCTCCCGACGATCGGCGGGTCCGCCGTGCGTTCACTCGAAGAGGCCGGCGTGACGCCGCTTGTCGTGCACGCACGTGGCGGCAAGACCGTGGTCATCCATCCAACCTCGGGCCCAGGCGCCATTGCGCACGCGTGGGTCGCCGATTCCCCGCCGATCTGGTTTCTCGGGATCTACGAGGACGTACTCGGCGACGCACCAGCTCCGCTGCGTCAACGCGCCCGCGCCGGCATCGTCGCAGTCCTTGGCGCGCTTGGACTGGTGCTCGTTGCCTATCCGCTCGCCTACAGGCGGATGGCGGTCGCGGCGATCGAGAACGTCGACACGAGGATGACGCGTCGCGCGCTCGTCTTGCGCCTCGTGCCGCGGCTCGTCGCGCGCCACTCGACGTCGCGGGCAGCGGCGCAGTTCCTGCTCACCACGCTTGGACGCGTCGAACGTCATCGATTCGTGATCGCCATGACGGGCGGCGTCGCGGTGGCGCTGGTAATTCCCGTGGCGCTCGGTGCGATCGCCATGTCTGGACTCCCGGCGCAGCCGACGATCCCGCTGCTGGCCGCTCCCTTCTACGTCATGGCCTGTCTGACGGTGGGGCTCCGGTTCGGCGCGACGCTCCCGGGTGATCTGCGCGCCTCGTGGATCTTTCACGCGATCGACGCCGACGGGTGGCGCGCGCGCGCAGGCACGTGGCGTGTGGTCTTTGCGCTCGCCGTCCTGCCGATCGAACTGATCATGACCGCCATCGCCTGGAAGACCTGGGGCGCGTCGTTCGCGCTGACCAGCCTTCTCGTCGGACTGGCCGTGGGCGGACTGCTCGTCGAAGTCGTCTTGTCACGGACGATCGGCATGCCGTGCGCCGAACCGTGGCGACCGCGCACCGAGCACCTCCGCGCGTGGTGGCCCGTCTACCTGCTCGGCTTTCTGATCTTCACGAGCGCCGCTCCGGCATTGGTCCTCGTCTCGACGCGGAGCACCATCTCGTTTGCGATTGTGCTTGCGAGCGTCGCGCTGCTGACGACGATTGTGCACCTCACGCGGCGCAGCAATCCAGTCGTCGAAGACGAGTCGGCGGACGGGCCGAAGCTCGAGGTGCTGAGTCTCAACTGATGACGGATTTGCGGCGTGTGCGCGAAGCGATCATTCATTGCGAGCGGTGTCCGCGGCTGCGGCGCTACTGTGCACAGGTGGCGCGCGAGAAGCGGGCGGCCTACCGGCACGACATCTACTGGGGCCGACCCGTGCCCGGTTTCGGGGACCCGAATGCGCGAATGGCCATCGTCGGCCTCGCGCCCGCCGCGCATGGCGCGAATCGCACGGGCCGGCCGTTCACGGGCGACGGCACCGGCGGATCCGGCGACTTCCTGATGGCGGCGATGCACGCCAACGGCCTCGCGAGCCAGCCGACCTCGCGCAGCGCTGACGACGGCCTGGTGCTGATTGACGCGTGGATGGCGGCGGCGGTGCGTTGCGCGCCGCCCGGCAACAAACCGACGCCGTCGGAAATCGCCGCGTGCCTGCCGCATCTTCGCGCGGAGCTCGACGCGCTGCCGAATCTGCAGGTGATCGTCGCGCTCGGGCGGATTGCGTTCGACGCGTGCTGGCGACTCGTCGCCGAGGATCATGCGGCGAGATTGACGGCGACCGGCCAGTGGCCGCGCAGGCGTCCGCCCTTCGAGCACGGCGGGGTCTATCGCCTACCGGGCGCCCCAGCCATCGTCGCGGCGTACCATCCAAGCCGCCAGAACACCCACACAGGCCGTCTCACCCCCGCGATGCTGCGTCGGGCGTTTGGAAGGGGGACGGGGCTTTTTTCCACAGAAACCGGCACTTCGGGGACGGAGGTCGGGTGAAACGTGCTGAAAACGGCCCGACCTCCGTCCCTAAACAGCCGGTTTCTGTGGAAAAAAGCCCCGTCCCCCTACGCCCAACGACGCGTCGCTTCGGTCACCGGGGCGGCGGTGCGTTCGAAGATCCGCACTCGACGCAGCCAGACGTCGACGAGCCACAAACCCAGGGCGAGCCCGACGAGGGCCGGCCAAAGCGCGCGCCGGTTCGACGTGCTCGCGCCGCGCGTGCCGAGCGTGTCAGGCGTCGCACGCCACGTGCCGCCCGTGGCCTCTGCGATCGCTTTGAGGCCGGCCTCGTCGGGCGGCCGCAGGCGATATTCCTCGCTGAGATCGGGCACGATTGACCGGGTGGCCGACGCGTCGCCGCCCTGCAGACCGATCGTGACCACGTCGGCGGCATCGACGACCAGCGTCGCTTCGTACCGACCCGGCGCGGTCTGGCGCGCCGTGACGTCCGTCTTGAGACCTGACGACGACTCGGCATGAATCACGGGCTTGAGCAAATCGCGATAGCGGCCGTCCGCCTCGCGCGCCTCGACCGATAACGCGATCGTTCGCGTCCCGCCGCGCTCGGGTCCCGGCTCGACCTCGAGCGAGATCGGCGCGAGCCGCTGACGCTGGACCGCGCGCACCGTCGACGCGAAGAACGGCCCGTAGCCGCGCCACTTGATCCAGTCGGTCGCCCACCGATCCTTCACATCCGATGCGAACACCGCGGTACGCCCGAGGCCGATCGGCCAGAACGCCAGCAGCGGATCCTTGTCAGGTGTCTCGACCAGCGCGACCGCGCCGTCCTTGAGCACGGTCGCGGTCCTGCCGCGCAGCGCGGGCGCCTGAGCGACGTCCACGCCCTCGAGAAACGCGCGCGTCTTGAGCACGGCCTTGAGCGGCTTCTCGTCGAAGCTCGGATTGCTCATGGTCTTCGCCTCTTTGACGAAGATCTGCGGTACTTCCTTCGCGTCCTCGACCACATAGCTGCGGCCCCGGCCCCAGGTCCCGATGTTGGTGAGCAGCTCGCGATCGGCTGCGGGCCCGACGGCGATTGACGACACCGTCATCTTTTCGGCGACCATCTTCTTGACGAGACCTTCGTAGTCGTCCGGGTACGAACGGCCGTCGGACAGCAGCACGACGTGCTTCGCGCGGGCGCGCGCGTTCTTCAGCGCGAGATATGCCTGCTCGATCGCGGGATAGATCAGCGTGTGACCGCTCGGTTCGATCGCGGCGATCGCCTTGTGGATCATGTCGCGGTTCTTGCCGACGTTCCGCAGCGTGATATCCCAGTTGAGCTCGTCGTTGAACGTGACGACGCCGACGAGCTGCTCGTCGGTCATGACGTCCACCGCCGCCTGCGCCGCAGCCTTGCACAGCTCCATCTGCTGGCCGGCCATGCTCCACGACTTGTCGAGCACGATGATGAGCGCGACTTCCGGCTCGTCCTTGCGCTCGAACGTCACGGGCGTCAGCCGCTCGAGCTCGGTCCGGCGGTACCCGCCGCCATTCGCAGTGCCTTCACCGAAGACCGACTCGCCCCCGGCGACGAGCAGGCCGCCACCGCGCTGCTCCACCCACACCCCCAGCGCGGCCATCGTCGCGTCAGGAATCGACGCGCGAGGTAGATCGCTGAGGATCACGACATCCCACGGGTCGAGCGCGTCGACGGTCGTCGGCAGGTCGGCCGGACCACCGGTCGTCACCGTGAATCCCGATCGCGCGAGCGCGTTCTTCAAGTACTTCGTGCTGTCCGGCGTGCTGTCGACGTACAGCACGCGCGCCTGCGTGCCGACGAGCACCTCGCGCTTGATCGTGTTGTTCACCGCGAGCGGATCGCCGGCCGCGGTGACGACGGCCTCGAGGACGTGCGAACCTGGCTGATCGAACGTCACGTCGAACGAGACGGACGTCTGTCCCACCGCAATCGGCACGACCTTGCTTCCGAGCACGCGTGTTCCGTCGCGCAACTCGACGGCCGCTGAACCGGCGCGTTGGCTGCCGACCATCACCGACGCTGTGGTCAGGGCGCCTGGCGCGAGCCGAGCCGCAATCGAAATCCCGTCGAGCCACGTGTCGCCGATATCGCGCGGCGCCATCGGATCGACCGACACGGGCACGCCCGCCGCCGCGAGCCGCTCGATCGCCGCACGCTCGTCGCCGGCCGTTTCCTGCCCGTCCGAAAACAGCACGACACGCGGGACTGAACCGGGTCGAAGCTCGGCACGGGCTGCGTCGAGCCCACGTTCGACGTCGGTACCGGTCCGGTCGACCACGTCCCGCTGATCCGGACGCACTTCCCTCTCGCCAAGCGCGCGCAGCGCAGCCGTATCGTCGACCGGCGCCGCGTCCGCACCAAAGACGATGATGCGCGAGTGCGCCGGTCGCACGGCGGCGTTGATCTCGTCAATGCGTCGTGCGGCGTCGCTAATCGCCTTGCTCGACACGCTGGCCGAGACGTCAACCGCGTAGACGATCGACTCCTGCGACGTCGCGAGCGACATCACCGGACGCGCGAGCGCGAACGCCAGAACGACGACGAGAAGCGATCGCAGCACGGTCTGCAGCAGGCGTTGCCGCGGATTGAAGTTCGTGCGAGCGAAGCTACGCCCGATCCACACGAGGATCGCAGCGGCGGCGAACCACAACGCGGCGGGGGACGTCAGCGTCAGCGCCATGTCAATGACGATCCCTCATACCGTCAACCTTCGCTGCCACGTCCACCATTCGATCGTGACCAGCGCGAGCACGAGGCCCGCCAGATACAGCCACCACGCGTAGCCCGACGGCAGATTCGCGGTCGCGCCCGCCGCCGGCGCGGGAATCGTGCTGCGGCCGAGGTTGGAGACCTCGGGCGTGCCCGCGTTGACCGCCAGCGTCTGATGCGACCCGGCGGCCTGCACGTCGTAAAAGCCGGGCGCAGACAATCGCGCATACGTCGCCGCTCCCGCCCGCGCTACGGCTATCGCGCGGGCGTCCGGCCCGACGACCTGGTTGGTGCTCGCCGTGAGCGTCACGAGCCCGGGGCGCCTGGGCTCGCCGCCCGGCGGTCGCGCGAGCCATTCGAGCGCGTTGCCCACGAACACCGGAAAGGCCGGCGCGGTCGCGAGATTCGAATCGCCGAAGCCGAACGTCAGAATCACGAAACGGCGGTCCGGGCGATCGACGACCGCGACGAGTGGCGTGCCCTGTTTGGATTGAGCGATCGTCGTGATCCCATCGCCTGCGTACGCCTCGGCGCGGGTGACGTCGAGGGTCTCGAGATCGATGCCGGCGAGCACGTCGTGCGGGCTCGCCGCCGACCACGCCGGGGTCTTCTCGACCGGGCCGGCTTTGCCCAGCCACGCGGACGTCGGCGGCGCGATCACGAGCGCGGGCTTGCCGGGCGCGGCTGCCGGCAGCGCGCGATCGAAAATCACCACGTCTTCGTCGCCGGGCCGATAGGCTGCCGGCGTGACGAACGTCGGTGCGACGGCCTCCGCATGTTGCAGCAGTCCGGCCAGCTGCGCCGGTTGATCGGTCACGACCGCGACGGCGATTGGCTGCGCTTCGCCCATCCACGCCACGGCCTCGTTGTCGGCATCGAGGGCGTCGTGGTCGGCGGTGACACGCGCGCGGACGCGCGGATCCCCCGAGGCGCCGAGCGGCACGACCTGCCGGACCACCTCGTCCGCGCCCATCGTCACGGACTGATCGACGAGCGACTCGCGGCCGCGCGTCAGGGCAATGCGCACCGCCTGGGCCGTCGTCGAGTAGTTCGCCACCTCGAGGTACGCCTGCGCGGGCGTGCCCGCTGTCGCGGCGGGCCGAATCGCGAGCGCGGTGACCGCGACATTCGGCGCCGCCTCGAAAACGGAGTGCACGACGACGGATGAATCCACAGGACGGCCGTGCGCGCCGTCCGTTAGAAAGTGCACGGTGTCGACGCCGGCCATGCGCGGCCACGGCACATCCGCGCCGCCCACGGGCGCCACTCGATCGAGCGCGCTCTCGATGAGCGCCGTATCGGGAGTCGGCCCTTCGACCAAACCCTCCGCAGTTGTGGCCAGCGAGATGTCGGCCCCCCCGGCCGAGCCCATCAACCGGCGCGCGATCGCGATGGCGTGCTGCCAGCGCGTGCGGCCATCTGCGGTCCGCGCCTGCATCGACGTCGACGAATCGAGGACGATGAGCAGCCGGCCGTGCGACGTCGCGCCGACACTCGAGACCGGCCGCGCCACCGCGAGCGCGAGCAGGACGGCGACCAGCACGGTCGCCACGAGCGATACCGCGCGCCGTACGCGCTCCCACCAGCTCAACGATCGTGAGTGATCGAAGACGCGCCGCCAGAGCAACAGCGAAGGCACGTCGATGCGTGGCGGCCGCACTTTGCGGAAGAAGAGCCAGGCGGCGAAGGCGCCCACCGCCGCAACGAGCAGCAGGGCCTGCCAGGCGGACATCGCCATGAAGCTCATGCGAGGAACCGGCCCTTCCGGAACGTCTGAAGGACAATGTCCTCGAACGGATCCTCGGCGCCGGCGCGGACGAAGCCGAAGTTGAAGCGGCCGCAGAACAGCTCGAGTTCCTGCGCGTGGCTCTGCCAGGCCTCGGCATATGCCGCGGCGAGCGCCGGCGTCACGTCGACGTCACGGACGTCGCCGGTTTCGGCGTCCACGAACCGTACCTCGCCGAAGGCGCCCGGATCGCGATCCTGCGACGAGGCGACGTGCACGACGAAGACGTCGTGGCCGAGCGCCGCCAGAATCTTGAGCCCGGGCTCGAAGCCCTGCGGGTCGAGGAAATCCGAGATCACGACCGCAAGCCCGCGCTGCCGGCCGCGCGACGCGAAGGACGCGAAAGCCCGGCGCAAATCCGTCGGCCCGGCCGAGTCCATGCGCTCGAGCTGCTCGAACACGCGAAAGATTCGGCCCTTGCCGCGACCAGGGTTGGTCTCGTCGCCAAGCGTGCTCGCGAACGGCAGAATCGTCACCCGATCGAGATGCGCGAGGCCGACGTAGCAGAGCGCGGCGGCAATGCGGCGCGCCTGATCGAACTTCGCCGTTTCCGCCATCGATCGGCTCGCATCGATGAAAAGGTAGATTGGCAGATCCTGTTCTTCGTCGAACAGGCGGAGCAGCAGACGATTCAGCCGCTGATAGGCCTTCCAGTCGATGTGCCGGAAATCGTCGCCGGGCGTGTACTGGCGATGGTCGGCGAACTCGAGGCCGCGGCCGCGCTTGGGCGCGAGCCGATCGGCCCGATTCTGTCCCGCGAACGCCCGCTTCGAGACGACGTGCAGGTACTCGAGCTTCTTCAGGAAATCGTCTTCAAAACGCAGACCCATGGGGCGCCGATGTCACTCCGCGGCGACGGTGTTCAGCAGCTCGTTGACGATGGTGTCCGGGTTCACCTGTTCGGCTTCCCCTTCGAAGTTCAGGAGCAAACGGTGGCGGAGCGCCTCCATGGCGAACGCACGAATGTCCTCGATCGACACGAACGCCTGTCCCCGCATGAGCGCGTGAATCTTGCCGGCGAGGACGAGCGCCTGCGCTGCGCGCGGGCTCGCGCCGTACCGCACGTACCGCTTCACGAGCGGCGACGCGTACGGGGACGTCGGATGACTGGCAAGCGTGAGGCGGATCGCGTACGCCTGCACCGGCCGGGCGATCGGCACCGCACGTGAGACATCGCGCATTTCGAGAATCTCGGCGCCGTTCATGACGCGCGAGACCTGCACGTCGGTCTGCTTCGTCGTGCGCTCGATGATGTCGTGCATGGCGCTCTCGGGCGGATATCCGACCCTGAGCTTGAAGAAGAAGCGATCGAGCTGCGCCTCCGGCAGCGGGTACGTGCCTTCCATCTCGAGCGGGTTCTGCGTCGCGAGCACGAGGAAGGGTTGCTCGAGCGAATAGGTCGTCTTGCCGACCGTCACGCTCATCTCCTGCATCGCCTCGAGCAGCGCGGACTGCGTCTTCGGCGTCGCTCGGTTGATCTCGTCGGCGAGCACGACGTTCGCGAATATCGGCCCCGGCTGGAACTCGAACACCATGCCGCCGTGCCCATGCTCCTGCACGATGTTCGTGCCGACGATGTCGGCGGGCATCAGGTCGGGCGTGAACTGGATGCGCGAAAACTTCAGGTGCAGGACGTCCGCAAGCGTGTGCACGAGGCTCGTCTTGCCCACGCCTGGAATGCCTTCGAGCAGCACGTGGCCGCCAGCGAGCAGGCTCGTGACCGTGGCGGCGACAACCTCCTCGTGTCCGACAATGCGCCGGCCGACTTCGCGCGTAATCCGGTCAAACCGCTCACGAAAGAGATCGATGTGCTGGGCAACAGTCGGTGTCGTCATTATTGTCGACGGATAAAGTACTGCATAACGAGCGGCTTGCGCGCGTCGGGAACGGGTGGGGGTGGAAGTGTCCGGCTTGGGTCAACCGTGGGCCCGGCGACGACGTGCGTGAAGCCCAGCGACGACTTGCTCTGCTCGGTCTTACGACGGATATCCTCGGTCGTGACGTTCTGGCCGGCCGCGTCGGTATTCGCCTCGATCGTCTCGTGACGCAGGGCCTGCGCGATGAGCGCGGCACCGGCCCCGCCCGTGCGCCCGCCCTTGCCGCCCTGACCGGTCTGCGAGTCGCCGCCCATCGATCCCGCACCGGCGACCATCATCTTGCCGTCCTCGGAATCGCTGGCCTTCTCGCGCGACAGTTGCATCGCCGCCTGTCCGGTGTTCGATTCGGCGTTCTGCGAGCCTGCCGACGCGTTGCCGGCCTTGTTGGTCTCAGCCGATGCCTGCGCCTGCGTGGTCTGGCTGCGCTCGCCGCCCGAGGTGCGCTGCGCGAGCTTCGACGCCACGTCCTCGAGCTGCTTGCGGACGTCGTCTGATTGCGCGGACTGCGCGTCGGCCTGGGCGCGTTCGGCAAGAGACGGGTCCGACTTGCTGCCTTCGCCGTTCTTCGCGGCCTCGGCATCGCGCGCGAGTTTGCCGGCCGCGGCGCTCAGGTTCGGATCGATTTTCGAAAGCAGATTCTGGATGTCCTGCAGCTTGGCGGCCGCTTCGGCTGGCGCCAACTTGCCGCCCTCGATCTGCGCGAGCAGCTCTTCGAGACGCTTGCGCAATTCCGGCGGCAGCATCGCCTCGAGCGGCAACGTGGGCACGTCGGCACCGGCCGGAGTCACGGCCGCGCCGGCAAACCGGACTTGCCGTGCCGGCAGGCGCACCGTCACGAGCACGGCTCCCGCGACAAGGACGGCCGTCAGCGCCCACGATCGGCCCGCGCGCACGGGAGGATAAAAATCCGCCCAGCGGACGACCGACAGCCGCTCGGCCGCGCGCTCGAGATGAAACACGGCCCAGTTCGACGGTTCAGTCTGCGAGGAAAACCAGTACGCGCTTCGGAGCTCGCCCCCGAGCGTTGCGTCGGCATCAAGTGACGCCGCGATGACGTCAGTGACGGCCGGTGCCCGGCGCAGCCACAAGAACCAGCCCGTCAGAAGCATCGCACCTACGGCGAGGGCCGCCCAGGTCACCGCGGCCGGCCAGGCGAACAGCAGCCGCCCCGCAAGCGCCACGACGAGCGCCGCCCCCGCGCACCACGGCGCCAGCCGCACGAGCGCACGCGTCGCCGCCCGGGCGCGCCGGCGCCCAATACCCTCCGTGACACTCTGGCGCACGACGTCGCGAGCCGGGACGGAGGTCATCGTGTGCCGCTAGGCCTTTCGCTTGGGCTTGTAGACGTGCGTCGATTGTCCGAAGAACATCTCGGCCGCTTCCATGAGCGTTTCCGACAGCGTCGGATGCGGATGAATGCTGAGCTTGAGGTCGGTCGCGAGCGCGGCCATTTCAACCGCGACGACGCCTTCGGCGATCAACTCGCCGGCGCCCGCCCCGACGATGCCGACGCCGAGGATCCGCTCGGTGGCCGGATCGATCACGAGCTTGGTCAGACCTTCCGGCCGATCGATCGCGATCGCGCGGCCGAGCGCGCCCCACGGGAACTTCGCGATCTCGACGCGGCGGCCCTGCTTCTGCGCCTCCGCCTCGGTCAGGCCGCACCACGCGACCTCAGGATCGGTGAACACGACGGCAGGAATCGCCTGCGGCTCGAAGGCCGAGCGATGTCCGAGCGCCGACTCGATCGCGACGCGCGCCTCGTGCGACGCCTTGTGCGCAAGCATCGGCTCGCCGACGACGTCGCCAATCGCGAAGATCGTCGGCTCGGCCGTGCGCCGCGCCGCGTCGACGACGATGAACCCGCGCTCGTCGACCGCGACCTTCGTCGTGTCGAGTCCAGGCACCGCCGAGTTCGGCTTGCGGCCGACCGACACGAGCACGCGATCGAACGTCTGCTCCTTGTCGCCCGCGGCGAGCTCCGCTCCGTCGATCTTGACCTTCACGGCGCTGCCCGTGTCTTTCATCTCGGTCACGCGCGCGTTCACGAGGATCTTGTGGAGCGTCTGTTCCAGGCGCTTGGTGAGCACGGCCACCAAATCGCGATCCGCGCCCGGGAGCAGCCCTGGCGTCATCTCGACGACGGTGACCTTCGTGCCAAGCGCGGCGTAGACCGAGCCGAGCTCGAGACCGATGTAGCCGCCGCCGACGACGAGCAGCGTCTTCGGAATGTCCGGCAGGTCGAGCGCCGCGGTCGAATCCATCACGCGCGGGCTGTCAATCGAAAGTCCGGGGACGGTCGAGGGACGCGATCCGGTGGCGATGACCGCGTGCTCGAACGTCAGCGGCTCCGCCCCGGACGCCTTCCCGTCCGCGCCGATCCGATCAATCGAGATCGTCGTCGGGCTCGTGAACGTCGCGCGGCCGCGGATGTAGTTCACCTTGCGAAACTTGCCGACCTGGCCGATGCCGCTCGTCAATTTCTGGACGACCTGATCCTTGAAGGCGCGCAGCTTGCCGAGGTCGATCTTGGGCTCGCCGAACGTGACGCCCCAGGTCGACGAGTGCTTCGCCTCGCCGATGACGTCGGCGACGTGCAGCAGCGCCTTCGACGGAATACATCCGCGGTAGAGGCACACGCCTCCGGGATTGAGCTCAGGATCGACGAGCGCGACAGACAAGCCGAGATCCGCGGCGTAGTACGCGGCAGCGTACCCACCAGGACCGGCACCGATGACCACTAACTGGACAAGAGACATAGGGAATGGGATTGAAGGATCAAGGTAGAAGTTAGAAGCCAGAAGTTAGAAGTTCAGAGTGCACGCCGCCACGCTTCACCTTCTTGCTTCACTTCTAACTTCTGGCTTCTAACTTCTGACTTGATCATAGTTGCATGCTGAGCGGTTGTTCGAGCCCCTCGGCGACGAACCGCAGGAATCGCGCGGCGTCCGCGCCGTCAATCGCGCGGTGGTCGTAGGACAGCGACAGAGGAAGCATCTGCCGGGGCACGAACTCGCCGGCCGCGCCAGGCGACGTCGAGGGACGCCACACGGGCTCGGTCGCCGTGCGCGAGACGCCCAGAATCGCCACCTCAGGCTGATTGACGATCGGCGTAAACGACGTGCCGCCGATGCCGCCGAGATTCGTGATCGAGAACACGCTGCCGCTCATCTCGTCGAGGCCGAGCTTGCGGTCCCGCGCTTTCTGCGACAACGTGGCGAGGTCCGCGGCAATCTGCGTCACGGTCTTCTGATCGGCGTCCCGAATCACCGGCACGAGCAGGCCGTTTGGCGTGTCGACCGCCACGCCGATGTGCGTGTACTTCTTGAAGACGATCGTGTTGTGCGCCATGTCCACCGACGAGGCGAACTGCGGATAGCGCGCGATGGCCATCGCGACGATCTTGATGAGGAGAGCCGTCACCGTCAGCTTGCCGCCGCCGCGTTCGACGCGCGCGCCAAACGCCTTGCGGAATTCCTCGATGGCCGTGACGTCGGCCTTGTCGTGCTGGGTGACGTGCGGCGCGCGCCACGCGATGCTGAGGTGCTCCGCCGTCTTGCGCCGGATGTTCGACATCGGCCGGACGTCGACATCACCCCACTTCGTGAAATCCGGCAGTTCCGCGGATCCACCAGAGACGACTGATCCCGCCAGCACCGCCTTCACGTGATCCTTCACGTCGTCCTGGCCAATGCGGCCGCCGGGGCCAGTGCCCGGGACGCTGGCGATGTCGACGCCGAGTTCGCGCGCGTAGCGTCGTACGGACGGCGCCGCCGGCACCGGCGCGGCGAGCTCGGCGGCGGCGCTGGCCGCCGCGGCCGGGGCGTCGGACCGCGCTGCAGCCACGGCTGGCCGACCCGACGTAATGTCGACGACGTCAGCAGGCTTCGACGGAGGCTTCACCGGTTCGGACGCCGGTTCCTGGGCCCGGGCCGCAGGTTCCACGCGGGCCGCGGGGTCGGGCTTGGCCGGCTCGGCTTTCGCCGCTGGCGCCGCGGCCTTCGGTGGCGCGTCGGCCACGCCGGTGCCGTCGAACACGAGCACCACCTGGCCGACCTTCACCTTGTCGCCCGGCTTGACCTTCACTTCAGCGACTTTGCCGGCGACCGACGACGGCACCTCGATCGTGGCCTTGTCCGTCTCGAGCTCGAGCACCGCCTGCTCCACCTTGACCATGTCGCCCGCGGCGACCAGCACGCGGATTACGTCACCCTTTTCGACGTTCTCTCCGAGCTCGGGCAGTTTGAATTCCACAGGCATCCTTCACTCCACGACTGGTGAGGGCAATTTGCGATCCGAAAGGACGACTAGGACACCGTCGGATCCGGCTTGTCGGGCTGGATCTCGAGTTCCTTGAACGCCTTGGTCACGACCGCCGCGTCGATCTGCTTCTGCGCGAGCAGCGCCGACAACGTCGCCGCCGCGATGTAACGGCCGTCCACCTCGAAGAACTGGCGGAGCGCCGCGCGATCCTCGCTGCGACCAAAGCCGTCGGTCCCGAGCGTCACGACCGGGCGGCCGACCCAGCGGGAAATCATATCCGCCTGGCTCTTCAAATAGTCGCTCGCCGCGACGACGACGCCCTTGGTGTTGGCGAGGCAGCTCGTCACGTACGGCACGCGCGGCTTCTCGGCCGGGTGCAGACGATTCCAGCGTTCGACGCGGTGCGCTTCACGATACAGCTCGTTGTAGCTCGTCGCGCTCCAGACGTCCGCGGCCACGCCGTACTTCGCGAGCAGCTGCTGGGCCTGGCGCACTTCGTTCAGAATCGCGCCGCTGCCGATGAGCTGCGCACGCGGAGACTTGGCCGTCGCGTCCGGTGCGGTGCTGAAGCGGTACAGGCCCTTGAGAATGCCTTCGCGCGCGCCTTCGGGCATCGCCGGCATCTCGTACTGCTCGTTCATCACGGTGATGTAGTAGAAGGCCTGCTCGCCCTCGCCGTACATCTTGTGGATGCCGTCCTCGATGATCGTCGCGAGCTCGTAGGCGTAGGCGGGATCGTACGCGCGGCACGTCGGCACGGTCAGCGCCAGGGTGTGGCTGTTGCCGTCCTGATGCTGCAGGCCTTCGCCGGCCAGCGTCGTGCGACCGGCCGTGCCGCCGAGCAGGAACCCGCGCACGCGCGCGTCCGCCGCGGCCCAGATGAAGTCGCCGACGCGCTGGAACCCGAACATCGAGTAGAAGATGAAGAACGGAATCGTGTTCACGCCGTGTGTGGCGTACGCCGTGCCGGCCGCGACGAACGACGAGATCGATCCCGCCTCGGTGATGCCCTCTTCTAGAATCTGGCCGTCCTTCGCTTCCTTGTAATACAGGAGCGTGTCCATATCGACCGGCTCGTAGACCTGGCCGATGCTCGAGTAGATGCCGACCGCGCGGAACAACGACTCCATCCCGAACGTGCGCGCTTCGTCAGGAACGATCGGCACGACGAGCTTGCCGATGTCCTTGTCGCGGAGCAGCTTCGCGAGCATCTTGACGAACACCATCGTGGTCGAGGCTCTACGCCCGTCGGTGCCCTTCTGGAACTCGTCGAAGACGTCTTCCATCTTCGGATGGATGGCGGGCGCCGCAACCACGCGCCTCGGCACGGGACCGCCGAGCGCGTCGCGCCGCTTCTTCATGTAGCTGATTTCCGCGCTGCCCTCGTCGGGCCGGTAGAACGGCGCGGCGCCGATGCGATCGTCCGGAATCGGCACGTTGAACCGATCGCGGAATAGACGGAGGTCGCTCTCGTTCATCTTCTTCTGCTGGTGGGTGATGTTCTTACCCTCACCCGCCTCGCCGAGGCCGTAGCCCTTGATGGTCCGCGCCAGAATGACCGTCGGCTGACCGCGGTGCTGTACGGCCGTGCGATACGCGTTGTAGACCTTGATCGGATCGTGACCGCCGACCCGCATCTTGCGGAGGTCTTCGTCCGAAATGTGGCGGACCATGTCGAGCAGCCGCGGATCGGCGCCCCAGAAGTGCTTGCGCAGATACGCGCCGTCTTCGACAACGTAGCGCTGGTATTCGCCGTCGACGACCTCGCCCATCCGCTTCACGAGCGCGCCGTCGGTGTCCTGCGCGAGGAGCGGATCCCAATCCGAGCCCCAGAGGACTTTGATGACGTTCCAGCCGGCGCCGCGGAAGACCGCCTCGAGTTCCTGCACGATCTGGCCGTTGCCGCGCACCGGGCCGTCGAGCCGCTGCAGATTGCAGTTGATGACGAAGATCAGGTTGTCCAGTTTTTCGCGGGCCGCGAGCGTGATCGCGCCCAGCGCTTCGGGCTCGTCGGTCTCGCCGTCACCGAGAAACGCCCAGACCTTCTGGTCGGACGCGGCCTTGAGGCCGCGGTTCTCGAGGTACTTGGCGTAGCGCGCCTGATAGATCGACATCAGGGGGCCGAGACCCATCGACACGGTCGGGAATTCCCAGAAGTCGGGCATTAGCCACGGGTGCGGGTAGGACGACAGGCCGCCGCCGGTCCGCAGTTCGTGCCGGAAGTTGTGAAGGTGCGTCTCGTTGAACCGGCCTTCGAGGAAGCCGCGCGAGTAGATGCCCGGCGAGGCGTGGCCCTGGTAGTACACGATGTCGGCGTCGGCGCCCGCATTCTTGCCGCGGAAGAAATGATTGAAGCCCACCTCGTACAGCGTCGCCGAGGAGGCAAATGTCGAGATGTGGCCGCCGATGCCGTCAGACTCGCGGTTGGCGCGCACGACCATCGCGAGCGCGTTCCAGCGGACGAGGCTCTTGATCCGGCGTTCGATCTCGCGGTCGCCTGGGTACGCGACTTCTTCGGAGACCGGAATCGAGTTGATGTAGGGCGTCGTCGACGTGAACGCCTCGCGGACCCCAGACTGTCGCGCGCGGGCACGCAGCGCGTCGAGCAGACGGATCACTCGGGCTTTATCGCCCGAGCGCAAGACGTAATCGAGAGACTCAAGCCATTCACGGGTTTCGACCGCTTCAAGCGCGGCTGCGTCGGGGGGCGCGAGGTTCTTCATAAGGACGCCGTCCTGGTCTGTGGGATCATCCTCCCTATTGTAGTCCCCGAGCCGCGATCGGGGATACCCGGGCCGGGTAAATGCCTGCAAAATTAGGCACATGCATGTTGGGATTCATCAGTCGGCGATCCGATCGCCGACGATCGAGGCGATAACAGATCATCGATGCGCTGCTCGATGATCGATGGCTCTTCGATCACCGATCGCCGATCACCGCTCGCCGATTAGCGGAGCTTCGCTCCACTCAGCTGCGCGATCGCCGACAGCGTCGTTTGCGCGGCGTTGAGGCCGAGCCGGAAGTCCTTGTCGGAAAACGTCGTGAACACGTCGAGCGGCGTGTGCCACGTCGGGTTCCAGCCCCCGCCCGTCTGCGCGCCGCGCTCGTTTTCGCGCAGGCTGAGCGCCGGCACGATGTCCATGAACGGACCGGAGTCGGTGTTCGTCATATGCGGCCCGACGTTCACCGGGTAATCCGCGGCGTACTTCTCACCGGCCAGCTTGAACTGGAACGCGAGCTTCATCGCGTCGTCCGCGAATTTGGAGGAGATCTGGAACTCGACGTTGACGTCGGCTTCCGGCCGCTGGTCCTTCGGCGCCATGAACACGCCGCGCCCCTGGGCGTCCATCTGCTGCTTGCCGTCCGGCCCGAGCACCGGCTGCGGCATGCCGTGGTCCCACATCATCATGTCGTGCTGGATCATCGCGATCCACTTCGGCTCGGGATACTTGCCCGATCCCTTCGGATTCTCGATGCCCTGGAGCGCCTGCCGCTGCTCGACATACGCGCGCGCGCCGTTGAGCCCCGACTCCTCGCCATTCCAGAGCGCGAAGCGGATTGACCGCTCCGTCTCGACCTTCGGATCGCCAAAGACCCGTGCAAGCTCCATCACGAGCGCCGTGCCCGACCCGTCGTCATTGGCGGCCTCGTTGTAGCCGTGGCCGTCCATGTGCGCGCCGATGATGTACATCTCGTTGGGATACTTGGTCCCGACCTTGGTGACATAAACCTCGTCGACCGGACCGGGAATGATCGGCCCGGAATCGAGCGCACGGATGCGTTCGTCGGGCTGCGCCATCGGGTCGCAGTTGACGCCCGTCCGGGCGCGATTGCCGACCACGCGGCTGCCGCCTTCGCCTGTAGCCAGGCCGCGCCCGGCGTTCGCGCCTGCGGCGCGCCCCGCCGTACCGCCGGCGGCCGCGCCCCCCGCCGCCCCGGTTCGTCCGCCGCCTGCCGCGGCCGCGCCAGCTCCGGCTGCGCCACCACCACCCGCGGCACCGCCACCCGCCGCGCCACCGCCGCGCGCGGCGACCACCGACGCCGGCACACTCGGGCCACACTCACGCGCGGGCACCGGCGGGTCATACTTGATTCGTTCGGCGTTCGTGTAGCCGTAGCTCTCGAGTTGTTTCTGAATCCAGTTCACGGCCTCGCGATTGCGCTGCGTGCCCTGACGCCGGTCGCCAAATTGCGTGAGCCCCTTGATCGTCGCCTTGTACTTGTCGAGGTCAAGGCGGCCGACGAGCGTGTGGATCGGGTCGTCCGCTTCGGCCGGCGCCTGCGCGGCCGCCGGCGCCGCACCCCGTTGAGGCGTGCCGGGCTCCGCGAGCAGCCGAACCGTCAGGTAACCACCGATTCCGAGCGCCAACGCGCTGCCAATTACCACGAGACGATTCGTGCTTCGCATACTGAGGCCTCCCGGGCTGTCCGAGGCGAAGTTTAACGTATTCGCGCCTCACGTACGGCGGCCACGGCGAGATCCGGGCGATCCGAAATCAGCCCGGTTACGCCCCACGACAACAGGCGCCGCATGTCGTCCGGTTCATCGATGATCCACGCGTGAATCGGCACGCCAGCGCGCGTCGCCCATCGCACCAGCCGCTCTCCCCACATCTCCTTGCCCCGCAGCCGGAACGGCAGTTGAAGGACCGCGTATGCGTGCCGGCCGATTGGCAGCCGGAAGAACGCGCGGCGCGCCGCGGCGCGTGCCTCACGGCTCGATGCGCCGGTCGCAATCCCCGGCGCCAGGCGTCGTACCGCATCCAGCACAGGCTGGCTGAAGCCACCGACCACGACGCGGTCGGTCGCACGGCGATCGCGGAGCAGCCCGACGACCCGCTCGGCCACGTCCACGCGGTCGCCCTTGATTTCGACAATCCACGGTACGTAGCCGAAACGGTCGAGCACATCGGCCAGCCTCGGCACGCCAATCGCTCCCAGCTCCGACGCCGTACGCGCGCGAACTGGACCGGTCGCCTTGGTCGTTCGATCAAGTGTCGAGTCGTGAATGACGACGACCTCGTCGTCGCTCGAGAGATGCACGTCGCATTCGAACCCGTCGACGCCGAGCGTGGACGCGTGCTCGAACGCCTCGAGCGTGTTCTCCGGCCGCAGCCGGGATCCGCCCCGGTGGGCGATGACGACGGTGTCGTTGAGGAGGGGACGAGGCATCAAGACGAGGGGGAATGAGATCGCACACGCAGGAACGCAGATTGCCCGTCGTGTTGCGCGTTAGTATTGATCCATGGCGTTACCAACTTCACTCGGTGCGTTGCGCGCGGCTGTTACTTCCGGTCAAGTGCCGCGACGTTCCGTCAAGGACGAACTACGCGAGAACCTGATCGCGCGGCTGCGGCGCAACGACCCGCTCTTCCCCGGCATCGTCGGATACGGCGACAGCGTGGTGCCGCAAATCATCAACGCGGTGCTCGCGAGACACAACTTCATTCTCCTCGGGCTGCGCGGTCAGGCCAAGACGCGGCTGCTGCGCGCGCTGACCGACCTGCTCGACGACCAGATTCCGGTCGTCCCGGGCTGCGAGATCCACGACGACCCGCTCGAGCCGCTGTGCGCGGCGTGTCGCGCGCGCGTGTCGGCGGAAGCCGACGCGATGCCGGTCGCCTGGCTCGGACGCGACCGACGCTACGTCGAGAAGCTCGCGACGCCGGACGTGACGATCGCCGACATGATCGGCGACCTCGATCCGATCAAAGCCGCGCGCTCGTCACGCGAGCTCGGCGACGAGCTGACGATGCACTACGGCCTGCTGCCGAGGGCGCATCGCGGGATTTTCGCGATCAACGAGCTGCCCGACCTCGCGAGCAAGGTGCAGGTCGGCCTCTTCAACATCCTCCAGGAAGGCGACGTCCAGATTAAGGGCTACCCCGTCCGGCTCCGTCTCGACGTGCTGCTCGTGTTCTCGGCGAACCCGGAGGACTACACGGCGCGCGGCAAGATCATCACGCCGCTGAAGGATCGCATTGGATCCGAAATCCGCACGCATTACCCGAAGACGCGACAGGACGCGCTCAAGATCACCGCGCAGGAAGCGTGGACTGACCGTCGCGCGGGCGTCCCGATCGACGTGCCGCAGTTCGTGCGCGAGGTCGTCGAGGAGGTGGCGTTCCAGGCGCGCGCCGATCAGAAAGTGGACAAGCGATCTGGCGTGAGTCAGCGGCTGCCGATTACGACGCTCGAACACGTCGTGTCGAACGCCGAGCGCCGCGCGCTCGAGAAGAACGAGACCGTCGCGGTGCCGCGCGTGAGCGATTTGTACGCGGCCCTGCCGGCGCTCACGGGCAAGATCGAGCTCGAATATGAGGGCGAGTTGAAGGGCGCGGAGGACGTCGCGCGCGAGCTCGTCCGCACCGCGATTGCCACGGTGTTCGACGGCTACGCGACGCAGGCCGACACGCGGAGCGTCATCACCTGGTTCGAGCGCGGCGGGACGATCGAGCTCTCGGACACCTCGTCGTCGGCCGGACTGCTCGCCGCCGTGGATGCCGTCGACGGCCTGTCACGACTGACGGCCGTCGCGGGCGTCACGCCCCACGCGAGCGAACCGCTGCGAGCCGCGGCGGCGGACTTCGTGCTCGAAGGCCTGTGCGCGCTCAAGAAGATCAGCCGCACCGACGAGGGCCGCGTCCAGGCGGTGCCCGGCACGGGCCGCAAACCGGGACGCGAGGACGCGCGCTCGCTCGACGAGTTGATGGATGAGAGCGAGACGCCGGTCAAAGGATCGGGCAAGAAGAAGTATTTCAATTGATGATTGGGAATTTTGAATTTGGAAATTGAAATTGAAAAAGCGACGAAATTGAAAATTCAAAATTACAGATCATGAAATATAAATACTCTCGCTACGTCGAAGACGCGCTCGACGGCATCGACATGGAGTCGCTCGTGTCGCGGCTGTCCGACCTGCTGCTGTCGAGCGGGTTCGACAACCCATGGGATCCGCAGAGTGACGACGACCGGACTATGCAGGCACTGCATGACGCGATCCTGGACGCGCTGCTCAACGGCGGTGTGCTGTCCGAGGAGATGCTCAACAAGCTGATGGCCGAGCAGCAGGCGTCGGGCGATGCCCAGGAGAAACAGGGCGATCGCGACGCGCTCGAGTCGCTCATCCAGCGCATCATCGAACGGCTGTCAGAACAGGGCTACGTCACGATGGCGGGCAAGCCGCCGACGCAGAGCGCCGCCGGGGGCACCGGGGGCACTGGAAACACGCAGGGCAACGCGCGATTCGAGGTAACCGACAAAGCCCTGGATTTCCTGGGGTATCGCGCCCTGCGCGACCTGCTTGGGTCGGTCGGCCGCAGCAGCGCCGGCCGCCACGATACCCGCGAGATGGCCACGGGGGTGGAGGCCGGTGGCCCGCCCCGCGCCTACGAATTCGGAGACACGCTCAACCTCGACGCCGCGGGCACGATTCTCAACGCCGTGCGGCGCCAGAGCAACGAAGGCGCCGGCGGCACCGCGCCGCGTGCGGGGGGCTTCGAGGGCGGCATCGACATCGACTACTCGGACCTGATGGTCACGCAAGGCGATTACCAGAGTTCTTGCGCCACGGTGTTGATGCTGGACTGCAGCCACAGCATGGTGCTCTACGGCGAGGATCGCTTTACGCCGGCCAAGCGCGTCGCGCTCGCGCTCGCGAACCTGATCCGGCACCAGTTTCCCGGTGACGCGTTGAACGCCGTGCTCTTCCACGACTCGGCGGAAGAGGTGCCGCTCAGCCAGCTCGGCCGCGTGCGCGTCGGCCCGTATTACACGAACACCCGGGAAGGCCTGCGGCTCGCACGCCGCGTGCTCGAGCGGCAGCGCAAGGACATGCGGCAGATCATCATGATCACCGACGGCAAGCCGTCGGCGGTCACGCGGCCCGACGGCCGAATCTATCGCAACGCGTTCGGACTCGATCCGTTCGTGCTGCGCGAGACGTTCGCGGAAGTCGCCGCCTGCCGGCGCGCCGGCGTGATGATCAACACATTCATGCTCGCGCGCGATTACGATCTGGTCGCGTTCGTGCGCCGGGTCGCGCGCATCTGCCACGGCAAGGCCTACTTCACGACGCCCTACACGCTCGGCCAATACGTGCTGATGGACTACCTCAGCCGAAAAACCCGCACTGTTCACTAACGCACGAACGCGCGCCAACACGCGATCGGCCCAGTAAATCCGGGCGCGATCCGCGCGCCGTCCCTCGTCCCCTGGGGTCGCGCGCCCGTCCCTCTACCCTTGCAGGGAGGGAGTTCCGGACGCATACTCCCCGATCAGCAGCAGTCCGGCGGCGCGTTGTCGCCGGGTGTTTGCATTTGCAGCGAGTCATTCGCTGCGTTGGGGGAACTCAAACTTATGGTTCGCAAGTTGGGTCTCTTCGGAATCCTGCTCGTGATGTCTCTGGCCCTGGCTGCTCCGGCCTTTGCACAGATCCAGAACGGCAGTATTTTCGTGAAAGCCGCGGACGAACAGGGCGCCTCAGTACCCGGGCGCCACGGTCACGATTACCGCGCCGGTGTTGCCGAGTGCGGTCGTCGGCGTGACCGACAAGGACGGGACGTATCATTCCCCGCTGATGCCTGTCGGCACCTATTCAGTGAAGGTGTCGTTGCAGGGATTTCAAGCCGTCAACCGCGAAGGCGTGGTTCTGCTGCAAAGCCAGACCATCTCGCTCGACTTCGCGCTCAAGGTGAGCTCCGTCAGCGAAGTGCTCACGGTCAAGGGCGAATCGCCGGTCGTGGATACGAAGAGCACGACGGTCAACGTCAACCTGGATTCCAAACTGCTCGAGAACACGCCGGGCGGCAAGGACATCTGGAACATCCTCGAATACAAGGTGCCCGGGCTGATTTTCGATACGCCCGACGTCGGCGGCAACCAGGCCGGCCTGCAGCGCGCGTTCACCGCACGCGGCACACCGAACACGCAGAACGTGCAGCTCATCAACGGATCGAACGTCGGCGACCCGGCCGCGATCGGATTCTCGATGAACTACTACGATCCCAACTCCTTCGAGAACATCCAGGTGGCCACCGGGTCACAGGACATCTCGATGGGCACCTCGGGCGTCGTCGTCAACCTCGTGAGCAAGAGCGGCACGAACGTGTTCAGCGGCCTGGGGCTGTATACGTATCAGGGCGACAAAACGCAGTGGGACAACGTCGACTCGACGCTGAACAAGCAGGGCTTCCGCCCGAACGCGAACGCAGTCGACTACATCACGAACACGAACTTCCAGGCGGGCGGTCCGCTGATCAAGAACAAGTTGTTCTACTTCGGGTCGATCAACTTCCAGCCAACGCACGTGCGCGTGCCGGGGTTCCCGCAACCGGCGCCGGGCAACATTCCGACGTCGCTCGGCAGCACGAGCGATGAGGACACGACGGACATCCTGACGGGCGCCGGCAAGTTCACCTATCAGCTGAACGCCAGCAACCGGTTCGATTCGTACATCCAGAAGCAGCGGTACGACAAGCCGAACCGCGCGGCGGCGCCGGGCCTCACGCAGGATTCGGTGTTCAAGGAGTACGACATCGACAACACGGCACAGCTGCTGTGGAACTGGGTCGTGAGCGACAAGCTCTTCGCCAACACGAACATCAGCTACAACAACGTGCACTTCCCGCTGAACCAGAAGACGGCCCTCCAGCCGATCGTGGATGCGACGACGGGCAATCAGTACCGGAACGCGTTGAACCAGCCGGTCATGTTCCGACGTCGCACTCAGTTCACGACGAACTGGCAGTACTTCGTGCCGCAGTTCGCCGGAGGCCGGCATGAGTTCAAGATGGGCTACGACAACGCATTCACCCCGGAGGATGTCACCACCTCCCGCGTCGACAACGTGAACGACAACTACCGCAGCCTCACGAGCGGCACCAATCTCGCGGGGCCGACGACCATCACGATCTTCAACTCACCGCTCTACGTGAAGCGCGCGGTGAACAACTCGGCGATCTACGGGCAGGACTCGGTACTCGGTCGGACGCCTGAACCTGATCGCCGGGCTTCGTTGGGAGCGCGTGAATGGCTCGCTGCCGGCACAGTCGCATCCGTCGAGCCAGTACTTCCCGACGGGCATGGTCATCAACGGCCTGAACGTCGCGTTGAACACGGGCGGTACGGTCACGAGCTACACAGTGCCCGACACGTTCGCCTCGGTGAACAACTCGCCGCTCTGGAAGAACTGGGCGCCGCGCGTGAGCGGCGTTTACGACCTGACGGGCCAGGGCAAGACGGTGCTCAAAGCGTCCTGGGGCAAGTACTACGATCAGATCGGCACCGGCACGCCCGGACCGAACCCGAACGGGACGGTGTCGCAGTCATACAACTGGAACGATAACGGCGACCTGGTGTTCCAGCCGGGCAACGCGGTGTGGGACGGCACGAAATACGTCGGCGGCGAATTCGGCACGCTGCGGAGCACCACGATTCCGAACCCCAACCCGTTCGACCCGACCCTCCTGCGTACCTACCGCGTCGAGACGACGTTCGGCGTGGACCACGAGCTCTTCGGCGGCGTGCGCGGCAGCGCGACGTACATCCACCGACGTGATCGCAATCCGCAAGGGACGATCGACAGCGGCGGCACCGCCAACTGGCCCACCGCGTACACGCCGGTCACCCTTACCGACCCCGGCCCCGACGGCGTCGTCGGTACAAGTGACGACGGATCGATCGTCGGGTACTCGCTGAACCCAGGCACGACGATCGCGACGAAGACGGTGAACGACGACCGGCTGTCGACGTTCTACAACGGCCTCGAGTTGACCGTCACGAAGCGGTACTCGAACGGCTTCTCGCTGGTGAGCGGGTACACGTATTCGCATACACACACGGACACGCTCAGCCTGGCGTCGCCCAACTCGCTCATCAACTCGGCGGGCGAGAACGGCGGACGCGTGCACCTGTTCAAGCTGACCGGGTCGTACATGTTCCCGTACCAGATCACGTTCGGCGCCAACCTGCGCTTTTCGTCGGGGTTGCCGACCAACCGCACGTGGGCGGTTCCGGTGTGTGGCGGGACGACGGTTTCGAACTGTCTGAACGCGCCATCCGGCACCAACACCGTGACGCTGAACATGGCGCCGCGCGGCAGCCTCTTACTGCCGGCCTTGACGACGGTCGACATTCGCGTTGGCCGGCTCTTCACCATGGGCAAGCAGCGCTTCGAGTTCGACATGGACGTCTACAACCTGACCAACGCGAACACGACGTACGCGATCCGGACCAACAGCGGAGTGTCGTCGGTGACGGACTTCACCAACCCGGCGCTGCCGACGGTCACGATCCCGAGCTACCTGTCCCCCACGGGCGTGCTCGGACCGCGCATCATCCGGTTCGGCGTGACGTTCTGGTTCAGCAAGTAAGACGACACGCACACACACGAAGAGCCGGCTCGTAAGGGCCGGCTCTTTTTATGTACACGGGAAACGCAAAGGGCCGAAGTGTCAGCGCGTCGGCTGGGTCTGCATTCGCGACGCGATCGTCCGCACGGCGACCTCGCCGTGGAGCCGGCCGTTCTCGATGAAGATCCGGCCGCTCTGCTTGCCGGCCACGCACGCGCCAATCACGAACAGGCCCGGCACCGTCGTTTCGAAGGTCTCCGGATCGTGAACGGGCGCGCCGATTGATTCGTCGATCGCCGCGCCGGCCTGACGCAGCAGCGTCGTGTCCGAGCGATAGCCAGTGAGCAGCAGCACCGCGTCGGCGCGCTCGCGCGCGCGGCCGTCCGGTCCGTCAAGAACGACCTCGGTTGGCGTGATCTCGACGACCGTCGTGTTGAAACGCGCCGGGATCGAACCTTCCTTGATGCGGTTGTCGATGTCGGGCTTGACCCAGTACTTGATCGAGTCGGCCATGCCCTCGCCCCGGTGCACGATCCGCGCCTCGCCGCCGTTGCGGAAGATGTCGAGCGCGGCTTCCGCCGTCGAGTTCTTGCCCCCCACCAGGATCACGCGCCGCCGGTAGTAGATGTGCGGCTCGCGGTAGTAATGCGAGACGTGCGGCAGGTCTTCGCCGGGCACGCCCAGGAGATTCGGCTTGTCGTACGCGCCGCTGGCGATGATGACCGACCCGGCGGCTCGCGTGACCGGTGGCTTCCCCGCCGGCACGGACGTCACCGTGAACCCGCCGTCCGACCGCCGCCCCACCGCCGTCACTGCCTCGTCGAAGTGCACGCCGATCCCAGCCGCGTCGGTCACCTTCCGGTAGTACTTCAGCGCCTCCTGACGCGTGGGCTTCTCGTGCGGGCTCACGAAGGGATAGCCCCCGATTTCGAGCAGCTCCGGCGTGGTGAAAAACACCATGTCCGTCGGGTAGTGCAGCAGCGAGTTCACGAGCGCGCCCTTCTCGAGCACGACATACGACAGGCCACGGCGCGAAGCGGCGATCGCGGCCGCCAGGCCCGCCGGGCCGCCGCCGACAATGATGAGATGGGGGGAGGGAGTGGAAAGCTCAGTCATCGGTGAACGGCAATCGGTAATCGGTGGTCGTCTTGTCTATCGGGCCATCGCTATCGCCCGATGTACTCGATCCGCATGTTGCTGACGATCGCCACCGGGCGCCCGGGCGTCGTGAAGGCGGCGTGCGCCGATCGAGTATCGATGTCCTGCCGGACGCCGACGATGCCAATCGACGGGACGCCGGCGGGAATGGTGATTTTGACCGGCTGTGCCGGGCCGGGCGCGATGGCTTTGACACCGTTCGGTCCGGTACCCGTGATCCGATCGAAGAGATCCTGCGGCGTCCGGAACTCGCCGGTGACGACCGCGCGATCGATGACTTCGCCGGTCGGGCGAATGACTGCCACGATCACCGTGTGCCGTTGAAAGGCCTGGCCCGGTTCGGTCGCCGCGGCCGGAGGCGAGAACCGGTTGTGCAGGTCGAACAGCAAAGTCGCCACCCCCGTGTGCGCCGGAATCGGCATCGTCACGCTCTTGTCCGGTTGCGTGGCGACCACGACGTCGCAGAACGTCCGGTTGGTCTTGACGCCGTCGCCGAGCATCGACGAGCAGATCGCGTCCTTCGAGAGCCGCGTGGTCGCCGCGCGGCGCGACGCCGCCGACCCCTGGAAGGCCGCCGGCCCGCCGCCGAGGGCGATCACACAGGCGAGCGCGGTCAAAGAAGCACGGAGCATCTCTGCGAGTATAGCGAGAGTCGCCGGCATCGTGCGCACTCCGCGGCCGCGGTCCCGCACCTTCCGGGCTGGTGCACAATGGACCTGAACCGTGAGTCCCGCACCGTCGTACCCCCAACGCATCGTCTGTCTCACCGAGGAGACAACCGAGACGCTGTACCGCCTGGGCGCCGGCGATCGCGTGGTCGGCGTGTCCGGCTACACGGTGCGGCCGCCTGAGGCGCGCGAGAAGCCGAAAATCTCCGCGTTTCTGAGCGCGAAGTTCGACAAGATCGAAGCACTCGATCCCGATCTGATCCTCGCCTTCTCCGATCTGCAGGCGGACCTGACGGCCGAGCTGATCCGGCGCGGACACACGGTGGTCACGTTCAATCAGCGCAGCATCGCCGAGATCCTGCAGATGATCCGGATGCTCGGCGGCCTCGTGGGTCTCGAGGCGCCGGCCGCGGCGCTCGCCACGGAGCTCGACGCGGGACTCGACGCGATCCGCACCGCGTCGCGCGCGCTGCCGTCACGCCCACGCGTGTTCTTCGAGGAGTGGGACGACCCGCTCATCTCCGGCATTCAGTGGGTCGAGGAGCTGGTCGAGATCGCGGGCGGCGAGCCGATTTTCCCGCACCTCCGTCACGCCGGGCTCGCGAAAGATCGGATCGTCCTGCCGGACGCGGTGCGCGACGCGCGCCCGGATCTGATTTTCGCGTCGTGGTGCGGCAAGAAAGTGCAGCCGGCGCGGATCTTGAGCCGCCCGGGATGGAGCGACGTCCCCGCCGTACGCGACGGACAGATTCACGAGATCAAATCGACGTACATCCTGCAGCCAGGCCCGGCGGCACTGACGGACGGCGTCCGGCAGCTTCACGCAATCATCGCGTCGATGTCGGCAACCGTCACTCGGTGACGCAGCTGTCTTCCGACAGCGTGTCCGCCGACATTCCGCGCGGCAGACCCTGGCGGATGAGCTGCAGGAACTCGTTTCTCGTACGCGCGTCGGCGTGAAACGCGCCCAGCATCGCGCTCGTCGTCGTCGTCGAATTCTGTTTGGCGACGCCGCGCATCGCCATGCACAGATGCGTGGCTTCGACGACCACGCCGACGCCGATCGGCGCGATTCGTGACTCGATCTCGTTCGCGACCTGCGACGTCAGCCGCTCCTGCACCTGCAGGCGGCGCGAGAAGACGTCCACCAGGCGTGGAATCTTGCTGAGGCCGATGACGCGGCCGTCGGGAATGTAGGCGACGTGACACTTCCCGAAGAACGGCAGCAGATGGTGCTCGCAGAGGCTGTAGAAGTCGATGTCGCGCACGATCACCATCTCGTTATACTCGACAGTGAAGAGCGCGCCGTTGATGACTTCGTCGATGTTCGTGCGATACCCGCTCGTGAGGAATTCCAGTGAACGGGCCACTCGATCCGGCGTGCCCCGCAACCCTTCCCGGGTGGGGTCCTCGCCGACTTCCGCCAGCAGACGTCGGATGAGGTCCTGCATTCTCGCATTTTATATCGCCGCCACCGCGGTGGTCGCCGGTGCCTCGCAGGCGTCTCAGCCAGCGCCGGACGAGTTGTATCGGCATCGCGACGATCTGGCGTCCGCGCGCCAGGCCACTGATCTTTGGGCCCAGGACGCGGCAGACGGCAAGAGCTTCGAGGCGTCTTGGAAGTGGTCGCGCGGGCTTTACTGGCTCGGCACGCAGGGTCCGGACGCCGACCGGCGCGCCTCACTCGAGCGAGGCGTCAAGGCCGGCGAGCAGGCCGCCGCGATCGACGCGTCGCGGCCCGAAGGCCACTTCTGGCTCGCCGCCAACATGGGTGCGCTCGCCGAGTCGTTCGGTCTCTCCCAAGGGCTGAAGTACCGCGGCCGGATCAAAGAGGAGCTCGAACGCGTGCAGGCGATCGACGAGGCCTGGCAGCAGGGATCGGCCGACCGCGCCTTGGGCTGGTGGTATCACCGCGTGCCCGGCCTCTTCGGCGGCAGCGAGGCGAAAGCCGAGACCTATCTCCGCAAGGCCCTCACCTACAACACGCAGAGCACGGCGACGCTCTACTTCCTGGCAGAAGTCCTGA
The DNA here is from genome assembly GCA_963704575.1 of uncultured Acidobacteriota bacterium. Lineage (GTDB taxonomy): Bacteria > Acidobacteriota > Vicinamibacteria > Vicinamibacterales > SCN-69-37 > DATEGZ01. Next base: position 1,958,013 of record OY969918.1, read on the forward strand.
TCGAACGCGGCAATAAAGCCGAGGCGAAACAGATGCTGCAACGGGTGATCGACGCGCCATTCGATCCCGACTGGACGCCCGAAGATGCGGACTTCAAGGGAAAAGCGCGAAAATCATTGGACAATTTTAAATTGGAAATTGGGAATTGAATTTTCAATTCCCAATCATCAATTTTCAATACTTATAAAAGCCCTCGCCTGATTTGCGGCCGAGCTTGCCCGCGAGCACCATCCGTTTGAGCAGCGGCGGCGCGGCAAACATCGCGTCTTTGTATTCGTCGAACATGATGTTCGCGATGTAGTACGTCGTGTCGAGTCCGACGAAATCGAGCAGCGTGAGCGGGCCCATCGGGTAGCCGCAACCGAGTTTCATGCCCTTGTCGATGTCCTCGATCGTCCCGAGACCGCGCTCGTAGCAGCGGATTGCGTCGAGCAGATATGGCACGAGCAGACGGTTCACGATGAAGCCGGGTTTGTCGGGTGCGGTGATCGGCTCCTTGCCGAGCGCCTGTGCAAATGCAAAGAGCGCCTGATAGGTCTCGTCGCTCGTCGTGAGCGCACGCACGACCTCGACGAGCTTCATCAGCGGCACGGGATTGAAAAAATGCAGGCCGCCGAACCGATCGGGCCGCTTCGTCTTCGCCGCGAGCTCAGTGATGCAGAGCGATGACGTGTTCGACGCAAAGATCGTGTTGGGCCCGACGCCCGCTTCGAGGAACGTATACGCCGCGACTTTCTCGTCCACGTTCTCGACGATCGCTTCGATGATCAGGTCGCAGTCTTTCATCGCCGCGAACTGCGTCGTCCCCGTCAGATTGGCCAGCGTCGTCTCGCGCTGCTCGGCCGTCACCTTTCCTTTAGTGACGCCATCGTCGAGAAACCGGTTGATCCGGGCCATGCCCTTGTCGAGCACGCCCTGATTGACCTCGCGAACGATAGTTTTGAACCCGGAGGCCGCGGCCACCTGCGCGATCCCGCCCCCCATCAGCCCACAGCCAAGCACACCGACCGTTTTGATCATTGGACAAACCTCACACCGGCTTTATGGCTTATGGCTTAGGAAGACCAAACGCTCTCGTCCGAGCCTCAAGCCCCAAGCCTCAAGCCCCAAGCCAAGCCCCAAGCCTTAAGCCCTTTGTACTATCGCTGCAATTCCCTGGCCGCCACCGATGCAGGCTGTGGCTAATCCGTAACGCTTGCCGCGCCGCCCGAGCTCGAGCAGAAGTGTAAGCAGCAGGCGTGTGCCCGTCATGCCGAGCGGGTGGCCAAGCGCGATCGCCCCGCCGTTGACGTTCGTCTTGTCTCGATCGAGCCCGAGTTCCTTTTCAACCGCCAGGTACTGTCCCGCGAACGCCTCATTGACCTCGATCAAATCGATATCCGAGAGCGCGAGCTTCGCGCGATCGAGAGCCTTGCGGGTGGACGGGGCCGGGCCCATGCCCATGTAGGACGGATCGACGCCGACGGCCGCCCAGGTCACCAGACGGCCGAGCGGCTTGAGCCCACGCTCCCTGACGGCTTTCTCGCTCGCGAGAATCAGCGCGGCCCCGCCGTCGACGATGCCGCTGGCGTTGCCGGCGGTGACGCTGCCGTCCTTCGAAAACGCCGTCGGCAATTTCGCGAGGCCTTCGAGGGTCGTGTCCGGCCGGAGATGATCGTCGCGGTCGACGACCGTCACGCCCTTGCGCGTCTTGATTTCGACGGGCGTAACTTCGTCTTTGAACAGACCCGCGTCCCACGCGCGCGAGGCGGCCTGCTGACTGCGAAGCGCGTACGCGTCCTGTTCTTCGCGCGAGATGTTGTACTTCGCCGCGCACTTGTCCGCCGTCTGCGCCATGAAGAGCCCGCAGTACGGATCGAGCAGCGCTTCGTAGAGCGAGTCCTCGAGCTTGCCTTGGTTCAACCGCAACCCGTTGCGAAGGCCGCGAATCACATGAGGCGCCTGGCTCATGCTCTCGATGCCGCCGGCGAGCACGATGTCGGCCTCGCCGAGTTGGATGAGCTGGGCGCCGCTGACGGCCGCCTGAATGCCGGACCCGCACAGCCGATTGACGGTAAGCGCCGGTACCTCGATCGGCACGCCGGCCTTGAGTGCAACGTGACGCGCGCCGTAGATCGCGTCGCTGCTCGTCTGCATCACATTGCCGAACACCGCGTGGTCGACCCATTCGGGCTTCACGTTCGTGCGCGCAAACGCCGCGCGCGACGCGATGGCGCCAAGCTCGAGCGCCGAGACATCTCTCAACGCCCCGCTGTAGTCGGTCATGGGCGTACGGGCCCCGCCGACGATGAACACATCAGACATAGTCACTTCTCAAACCTGGATGTTCCGGTGGCCGCGCGCCCTATGCGCGCTGCACTTGCTTGACGATCCAATCCCCGACCTGCGACGTACCGAGCGACCCGCCGACATCGGTCGTCGTCTCGCCCGCCCGCACGGCTGCTTCGACGGCCGATTCGATCCGTTTGGCTTCGTCGGTCCAGCCGATCGTCTCGAGCATGAGCGCAGACGACAGCATCGCGCCCATCGGGTTCGCGATGTTCTTGCCGGCAATCGGCGGCGCCGACCCGTGCACGGGCTCGAAGAGCGACGTGCGTCCCGGATGGATATTGCCCGACGCAGCCATGCCGAGGCCGCCCTGCAGCGCGCCACCGATGTCCGTGATGATGTCGCCGAAAAGATTGTTCGTGACGATGACCTCGAATTGGCCGGGGTCGCGGACGAGAAACAAGGCGAGCGCGTCAATGTAGAGATGCGTCGGCTTGATCTTCGGAAATTCCGCCGCGACTTCTTTGAACACGCGCTGCCACAGCGCGTGACCGTCCGGCATCGCGTTGCTCTTGTCGGCCATGCAGACCTTGGTCAGGCCATGCTCGTTCGCGTACTCGAATGCGCGGCGGATGATCCGGTGCACGCCTTTGTAGGTGTTGATCTCCTCCTGAACCGAGATCTCGTCGGTCGTGCCGGCTTTGAACCGTCCGCCGATGCCAACGTACACGCCTTCCGTGTTCTCGCGAAAGACGACGAAGTTGATGTCCTTCGTGCCGCGGTTCTTGAGCGGCGACAACCGGTCGTCAATCAGACGGACCGGCCGGAAGTTGATGTAGAGATCCAGCGCGAAGCGTGTGCTGAGCAGAATGTCGCGCGCCGTGCGGTTGTCGGGCACGCGCGGATCACCGAGCGCGCCGAGCAGGATCGCAGCGAACTCCTTCTGGAGCATGTCGTGCCCGTTGGCCGGAATCGTGATGCCGGTCGCCAGAAAATGATCGGCGCCCCACGGCAGCGTCTCGAGCTCGAGCTGACGTCCTGTCACCGAGCACACGGCCTTGAGGACCTTCACCGCCTCGGCCGTGACTTCCTTGCCGATTCCGTCACCTGGAATAACTGCGATTCGCATCGACGCTCCAACCCCCGATGATATGCGATCGGCCGGACGAAGCGAAACGCCGGCGCGGTCCCAGCCGTTAACCGATCGCCTCGACCGCGAGCGCGATGCCCAGGCCGCCGCTCACGCACAAGGTCGCGAGCCCGCGTTTCGCCCCGCGACGCCGCATCTCGTAGAGCAGCGTCACCAGAATGCGCGTGCCCGTCGCGCCGATCGGATGCCCGAGCGCAATCGCGCCGCCGTTGACGTTGAGCTTCGCCGGATCAATCGGCACGTCGCGCAAGACCGCGAGCACTTGCGGCGCGAACGCCTCATTCAATTCCACCAGATCGAAGTCTTCCACGCGCAACTTGAGACGGCCGAGCAGCTTGCGGATCGCCGACACCGGCCCGATCCCCATCACCCTCGGATCCACCCCCGTCGTCGCCCACCCGAGGATGCGCCCGAGCGGCTGAACCTGATGCCGAGCCGCGACCTCCGCGGTGCCGAGCACGACCGCCGCGCCGCCGTCGGTGATGCCAGACGACGAGCCCGCGGTGATGATGCTGGGACGGCCGTCCACGGGCTCGAACACTGTGGGCAGCTTGCGCAGGCTCTCGATCGTGGCGCCCGCACGCGGATGCTCATCGCGATCGAGCTCAACGGCCACGCCCTTCGCGTCCCGGCCTGGCGCGGGCGTGATTTCGTCCCTGAACCGCCCGGCGGCGATCGCGGACTCGGCGCGATGCTGGCTCTCGAGTGCGTAGGCGTCGGATTGCTCGCGGGTGATGCCGTACTGCTGCGCGAGGACCTCCGCCGTCTGCCCCATCAGCAGGTTCGACAGCGGACAGAAGAAGCCGTCGCGGTACATCGCGTCGACGAACGTGAAGTTGCCCATGCGATGGCCCCAGCGGCCGTCCTCGCTGTCTATGAGGTGCGGCATGCGACTCATCGACTCGATGCCCCCGGCAACCACGACGAATGACTGGCCGAGTTGAATGGCTTGCGCGCCGAGCGCAACGGTCTGCAGGCCCGACGCACACGCCTGATTGATCGTCTGCGCGGGCACCGTGTCGGCCAGTCCCGCGCGACGTCCGACCTGTCGGCCAGGATTTGGTCCGGATCCGGCCTGGCGGCCATGACCGATGAGGACTTCGTCGACGTCGGCTGCATCGACGCGCGCGCGTTCGAGCGCCGCGCGAACGGCGCGCGCGCCGAGTTCCGCCGGATGTGTTGCGCGAAGCGTGCCGCCGTACCGGCCGATGGGCGTGCGCGCCGCGCCCAGAATGAAGACTTCCGGCAGTGACATGCCTTCGATCTTAGGTCGAACGGCGGTCGCGACTCAAAGCGCTCGCGTGCTTGCGGCCCGAAAACGGCGGCGGCCGGCGGGCGAACGTCGAGGAAGGATGGCGAACGCTACTTTTTGATGGGGCTGACCGGGCTGCCGTTCTGCATCCGCCCGAAGGCGGCCAGACCGTTGAGCATCTCGAGGACGTCGGCCGGCAGCACGAACGACACGGCCACGTCCGTACCCGTGCCGCCGATCTGCACCGAGTTCATCACTGCGTCGACGCGCGCGTCGTGGCCGGCCATCATCCGCGCCGCGGCGAGCCCGCCGCGCACGACGTCACGAAGGTTGGTGGCGGACTGCTCGTCGCGCGCAATCGCGCGGAGCGTCCCGTTCACGCCGCCGTCGATGTGCACGTTCGCGACGAACCACTGCACACTGGACAGCTGATCGCGCGCCTGCTGCGGCAGGGACGAGTTGGCGGCGGTCAGATTGTCGAGCCGGCCGACCGCCCACGCCGTGTTGCGGCCGTCGAGCTGACCGATGTATTTCATCAGGTCGGCATTTTTCGTGATGTTCTGGCCGTTGGTAGCCGAATCAATGGCCTGCTTGACCGAGGTCTGGTTGCCGAGCACCAGCAACCCGGGCTCGAGGATCGCGACCGCGCCGGTCTCGTTCTGCCCGCTCATGACAATCATGCGCTTCCCGTTGTACTGCTCGACGGTCGCGCCATGCTGGGTCGCAATTGCTTCGATTTGGGGGGTGTTGAATCGGCCGCGGACGAGCACGACGGCGTTCTTGTCGGAAGGTGATGTGCCGGTGAAGCCGGCGACCACCGTGTCGATGTCGTGCTCGATGTCGACGCCGATTTCCTGCTGAATCTTGTCTTTCTCTTCGCCGGTGGGAAACGCCTGACGCAACTTCTGGCGAAAGTCCGAACTCATGACGTCGTGGACGTTCGCGAACGCCACGGCGGTAGTGCCGTCGGGCACATATGCCAGCTCAGCCGGCCCAACCGATGAGGCGCGGACCGGCAGGCTGCCGTTGTAGAAAGCCACGAGGCCCGTGCAAAGCCCCACCACCAGGACCAGGGACGCGCCGAACAGGAAGTAGCGTGTGCGTTGGGTCATAGGTGACGGCCTCTGATCGAATTATACGGTTCCGGTCAGCTAGGGTTCCCCCGAACTACTGTTCGAGGACGTACTCCCGCCCGGACACGTTCCGGGTGGCCAGCCACAAACTCACAACGGCGATGAATGCCAGCGACCCAAGGCTGTCGGTCAGACTCGGAGTTTCACGGAAAATCGCCTGAATCAGGCTCACCGCCGAGTCGCTCGGCATGGCGTGCGGAACGAGGCCCTGGAGGTAGTACGCGACCGAGAAACGCTTCAGATAGCCAGGAAGGGCCATGACGGCCGTCTCCCACCCGAAAACGAAGAGCAGGCCCACGAGCAGCGGCCGCTTGATGGCGGTGCCGATGAAGGCGAACAGCGCCCCGTATACGGCGAGGCCAATCGCGAGCAACGCCAGGTCCTTGACGAGGTCCGGGAAGCTCTCGCCGAGCGACCCGCCGCTTGGCACGACCAGCAACCAGACGATGAGCACCGACGGCAGCACGACGAGCACCGTGCACGCGACGTACGCCAGGTACTTGCCCATCAGCACCGAGCCCCGTGAGAATCGGCCGCGTGAAGAGATAGGTGATCGTCTTGTCCTCAACCTCGTCCGCGATGAGCGCCGTGCCGTAGAACACGCCGAGCACGGGCACGGAAAACCGGATGAAGAATGCCCACATCATCAGCCCGAACACAGTGGGACCGTTTGCGGCCGTGTTGTTGACGCGCAGCGGCGCGCCGGCCTCGATGAGCACCCGGAAGATCAGCGAAATCACTACAGGCAGACCGACGACCAGCGCCATGAAGACGGTGCGGCGCGACCACAGCATCTCGCCGAGCGAGAGGTCGAACACCCGCATGGCCGAGGAGAGGACACCGGGAGGAGATGAGGGACGCTCGCTCATGTCTTGACCAGGAATTTGAAGACGGCCTGCAGGTTGTCGTCAGGGGACGTGACTTCCTCGACGGCGCCGTTCTGCCCCGCCGCGACGAGTTCGGTGAGCTTCGAGTAGAACGCGTCCGGCTGCGCCGTTTCGACGACGACCGCTCCCTCTTCGAACCGCAGGCTGATCACATCGTCGCGCGTCAGGAACTCGCGCGCGAGCCGGCGCGGATCGTCGGCGCGCACGTAGACCGAATGCGGATGTGTGTCGATGAGGTCACGAATCTGGTGGACGTTGCCTTCGGCGACGATGCGGCCGTTGTTGATGAGCAGGATGCTGGGCGTCATCGCCTCGACTTCGTGCAGGATGTGGCTCGAGACGAGGACGCTCTTGCCCTGCTTGGCCCACTCGCGAATCATCCGGATCGTTCGGCGGCGTCCGAGCGGATCCATGCCCGAGAGCGGCTCGTCGAGGATCAGGAGCTCTGGGTCGTGCACGATCGCCTGGGCGAGCTTCACGCGCTGACGCATGCCCTTGCTGTACGCGCCGATGCGCTTGTTGGCGGCGTCCATCAGATCGACGGACGTCAACGCGCGTTCGGCGGCGGCGTGCGCCTCGCGTTCGCCGTAGCCGTTCAGCCGGACGAGCGCCGTGACCCACTCGAGACCGGTCATCCGCTCGTAGAACGCGTCCTGCTCGGGACAGAAGCCGATGCGCGCGAATAGCGCCGGGTTGCCCCAGATCGACTGGCCGAGTACCTTCACCGCGCCTTTGCTCGGCCGGAGCTGCCCGGTGATGAGCTTCATCAGCGTGCTCTTCCCGGCGCCGTTCGGGCCAAGCAGACCCGTGATGCCCGGGCCGATGTTCACCGACACGTCGTTGAGCCCGATCACCTGCCCGTACCACTTCGACACGTGGTCCGCGCTGAAGATGACGTCGCTCACTGCACCACCTCCACGCCCCGCACACGACGCTCGAGTACGGAAATCGACAGCGCCACGAGGCCCGCGAGCACAAGGGCGCAGACGACGACCGGCGTGTCGTACCGCGCCGGCTGCCGGAAGATGGCGTACGTCACCTGCTCGAGGCTGGCGGTCACCGAGACCCAGGCCATGCGCGTCGATCCGGTGATCGCCGTGAGCACGCCGAAGACCGCCTCGGTGAAGAAGATCACGCCGGTGTAGAGAATCGCCGCATACCGGCTGCTCTTCGACAGCGACGACAGCGCGAGCATCGTCGACGCGGCAACGGCCACGCGGATGAGCGAGGCGAGCGTGATCGCCGGCACGAGAAACGCGTTGTTCCGGAGAAATTCGGTGCTGCCCGAGAAGAGGACCTGCAGCACCAGCAGCAGCAGGCCCGGCAGCAGCGTCACTTCGAGGAGGTAGATGGCCAGAATCGCCATCTTCCCGCCGATGTATTCGATGCGCAGCAGCGGCTTCGCCAGGTAGATCTGCAGCGCGTTCGCGCGCCGATCGTTGGCAATGAGGCCGGCGCCGACGTAGACCGCCACGAAGTACACGAAGAGGCCCTGCTGCTCGATGAAGCTCTGGAACATCTTCGCGTCGATTGGCACCGCCTGTCCGACGGTCGGATACATCGTCACGGCGTAGATCTGGACCGCGCGGACGACGAATGGAATCCACGCGCAAAGCATGACGCCGAGAAAGATGCGGCGCTGGAGGAACGCAAGAAGACCAGCGCGCGTGATCACGGCCCACCCGCGACCGGGCGGCTGGCGGGTGCCTTCGTAGTGTCGATAACTCTGATCGTGGATGGGACTCATGACTCGCCCACCGCCCGCGCGAAGACGTCCTCGAGCGTCGGCACGCTCGGCCGGAGATGCCGCACCTGCACGTGGCTCGCGAGCGCCAGCTCGCAGATGCGCCGCTGGTCGTCGCCAGGCGATCCGAGTTGACCGGGCACGAAGACGCGCATGACGTCCTCGTCGGCTTCCTTGCACTCGAACCCCGCGGCCGTGACCGTCGCGACGAACACGCCGAGATCACCCTTGACGCGAACTTCGTAGACGCGGCCGCCCGGGCCCTTGAGCGCCTCGATCGGCCCCGCCGTCGCAATCGCGCCCTTGTCGAGCACGACGACGTAGTCGCATGTGAACTCGACGTCCGGCAGCAGGTGCGACGACAGGATGAGGTCCATGCCCTTGTTGTGCGCGAGATCGCGGATGAGCTCGAGCATCTCGTCACGGCCCTTGGGGTCCATGCCGTTGGTCGGCTCGTCGAGAAAGAGAAGATTCGGGTCGTGGACCAGCGCCTGCGCAAGCTTGATGCGCTGCTTCATTCCGGTCGAGTAGGTCTCGACGTTGCGATAGCGCGCTTCGCCGAGGCCGACGTAGTACAGAACCTCGTGCGCGCGCTGGATGGCGTCGGTTTTCGGCAGGCCCGCGAGCTGGCCGCAATACGCGACGAACGTCACGGCGTTCATCCCCGGAATGTGGCCGTCCGACTCGGGCATGTAGCCGAGCCGGGCTCGCACGTCGAGCGGACGCTCGGCGACGTCGATCCCGAGGACCTCGAGCTTGCCGGACGTGGGCGGCACGAACCCGAGCAGCGCCTTGAGCATCGTGCTCTTGCCCGCACCGTTCGGGCCGAGCAAGCCGACGGCGCCTTTGGGAAAGACGGCCGTAACGTCGCGCAACGCGGGATTCTTACCGTAGATGACGGTGACGTGGTCTAGCGCGACGGCGGGATTCACTCAGGCCTCAACGCGGTCTCGGTTCTGGCGCATCAGCTTATACGAAGACGCGTGATCCCCAGTTCGGGAACGGGCATCCAGTCCGCCGGATCCGTGTTTTTCCTTGGATTTTTCAAGACGGGCATCGCGGTACACGCCTTGCAGCCTACCCTGTCGTGCGCGTGTGTACGACAGTTTTGCAGCTCGGAGGCCAGCCGTGAGCGACGCTCCCGCCTTTGCGGCGCCGACGCAGCAGGACTTCGAGCGCCTGTTCGCCTTTCTCGACGGCAACCAGAAACGGGCCGCCGCGAAGTACGCCCAGATCCGCCTGCGGCTCATCAAGCTGTTCACATGGCGCGACTGCCGTCCGCCGCGCGAATTCGCCGACCGCACGATTCAGCTCGTCGTCCACCGGCTGAACGACGGCACAGACCACCACGTGAGCGAGCCGTATCAGTATTTCTACAACGCCGCCATGACCGTCTTGCGCGAGGCTTCGCCGGCCCGCGCGACCGAGGCGAACCCGGCGCCCGGCGCGATGTCTGCGGCGAGCGGCGACGACGGGATCTTTGACAAACCTCGACGTCCGCCCGAGGATGCGGAGCGCACCTCGATCGCGCGTCGCCTGCGCCCCGCGATCGACGCGTCGGTGGACGAGCTCGTGCCGAAGTTCCGCGATCTCCTGATCGGATACCACCGCCGGCACCTGTCGCCGACGTGGCGCGAGGAGCTGGCCGGGACCCAGGGCGTGCCTGTCAACATCATGCGGTTGCGTGTGAGCCGCCTGCGAACCGCGGTCGAACGCGCCGCGAGACATTCACTCCGGTCCGCCGATGATGGCGCGAACGGCTCCTCCAAGGAAGGACTGATCTCGTGACCGCCCCTCGTGACGGTGCCGATCGTTTGAGGAAGTTCCTGCTCGGTGATGTTCCCGACGCCGAACGGGAAGCCATCGAACGGCAGTGCCTCGCCGAACACAGCCTGATTTTCGAGCAGCTCGCGATGCTCGAGGACGACCTGCGCTTCGACTACCTGCAGGGACGGCTTAACGCCAGCGATGTCGCGAAGTTCGAGAAGCGCTACCTGGCCGACACCGAAGGCCGCGACAAGCTCGCTTTCGCCCAGGCGATGCTGTTCTCCGCCGACGAGACGCCGATGGCGCCCCCGAAGCCGACGGGGATGACGATGACGCAGCGGGTCACGATGGCGGGCCTGGGCGTCGTGATCGCCGCGATGGGCTTCGTGTCGTGGACGCAGTCCAGCGAAAGAAGCCAGCTCCAGCACGATCTGGATCAGATGCAGCAGGGTGCGACGCAGAGCACGACCGTGCTCGCCGCCGCCCAGATCGAGAGCGCCAGGACGCAGTCGGCGCTGACCACGGCGAAGGCCGAGGCAGCCCTCGCCAAGGACGAACTGACGAAGGAACAGGCGATGCGCGTCGACCTCGAGCAGCAGCTCGCGGCCGCGAAGAAGCCGCCGGTCCAGACGCTCGTCAACACGTCGGCGACCACGCCGCCGTCGCTCGCGGCGCTGACGCTGAAGCCGGGTTTGCTCAGTGCCGGCGGAGACCTCGCGCGTATCGATCCGGCGCTGGCGTCGAAGGGACTGAATCTCGCCCTGACGCTGCCGGGCAACAGCACGACGTATCAGATGTACGCTGCCGCTCTCCTCAGCTCCGAAGGCAAGCCGGTGTGGACGGCCGCGCACCTGACGCGCGCGGGCAAGGCGGTGCCGTTCACGATTCCGGCGGGCCGGCTCAAGCGATCCGACTACCAGGTGCTGCTGCGGGGAATCCTTGGCGACGGACGCCCGGAAGATCTGGCCGGCTACGCGTTCCGCGTCATGGTGAACGCGAGCCGCTAGGCGAGCGTCAGAGACTGCCCTTCAGTCCGAGCGTGTCGGCTTTCTCCCGGAGGAAGCGGATCACGTTCGTGATGTGCTCGTCGAGCGGCAGACCGAGCTCCTCGGCGCCCTTGCGCAGGTCCTCGCGCGGCACGGCTCGCGCGAACGCCTTGTCTTTCATCCGCTTGACGACCGACGCGGCCTCGAGATCGAGCACGCTTTTCGACGGCCGCACGAGCGCGGCCGCCGAGATGAAGCCGGACATCTCGTCGCACGCGAAGAGCGTCTTCTCGAGCCGGCTCTCGCGAGGCACACCGCTGTAGTCGGCGTGCGACAGGATCGCGCGCGTGACCCAGTCCGGATAGCCCTGCGCCTTGAGCATCTCGACGCCGCGGAACGGGTGGTTCTCGCGGTCCGGATACTTCTCGTAGTCGAAATCGTGGACGAGCGCGACGAATCCCCACGCGTCCTCGTCCTCGCCCCACATCTTCGCGTAGCCGCGCACCGCGGCCTCGACCGCGAGCAAGTGCTTGCGCAGGCTCTCGGCCTGCACGTGTTCGGTCACCAGCGCCCACGCGCGATCGCGCGACAGCAACGCGTCCATGTTCGTGTCGGCCATCAGTCTCTCCCGGCAATCTCGAGCGCGCGCACGATCACGTCGCGCGCCTTGTCGGTGAGTCGGTACGAATCGAGGGCCGCCGGATCGGCAAGCACCGCTTCGTCGACGTCCGAACCGGCCCCGAGTGTACCTTGACGGGGCCGGCAGAGGTAGTCCACGAGCACGAAGTGATACTGCACGGCCGCGCGATCATCGAGCAGAATTCGATCGAAAACCTCGACGACCGGACCGACGTCGACCACGAGTCCGGTTTCCTCGACGACCTCCCGCGCGGTACCGCCCTCGAGCGTCTCTCCCAGCTCGAGCGTGCCGCCCGGCAGACTCCACTGCCCCGCGAGCGGCTCGTACCGGCGCTTCACCAGCACGACCCGCCGGTCATCGGACACGATGACAGCGCCGACGCCGACAATCGGACGCTTCGGATACCTGCGCGAAGGCTCCTCGGGCGTGGACGTGGTGGTCGTGCGAGACGCGGCCGCGTCGAGCGACGGGATTTCACGCATCACCGCGCGGTGCCGGCGAATTAATCCCTCCTCGACCCAGAAATGCGAGTGCCCGGTGAAACAACGCACGGACGATCCGCCCACCGGCTGGACCGCGCTGAGCCACGCCGATCTGACCCAGCCCCACCCGGTTTCGATGCCGCCGATCTGCTGGACGTCGACGCGATGCCCGCCCGGCAACGCGCCGGCGAACTGCGCGAGTTCGCTGGTCCAGCGCTCTCGCGCGGCGCTGCGCCCGCTGAGCACGCGGGCGTCGTCGACGAAGATGTGCTCGAGGACGCAGTCGACGTGGTACGCCCCTGCCAGGGCCGCGACGTCGCCGCGATTGAGCGCGCGATGAAATTCGCGAACGACGTCGAAGGCGTCCCTCACGCGGCGGCGCTCACTCGCCCATCACCTTGACGACGACACGCTTGCGCCGGCGCCCATCGAACTCGCCGTAGAAGACCTGCTCCCATGGGCCGAGATCGAGCGCGCCTTTCGTGATCGGCAGCATCACCTGGTGGCCCATCAGCGTTCGCTTCAAGTGCGCATCCGCGTTGTCCTCACCGGTCTGGTGATGGCGGTACGGCTTGCCGGAAGGCGCGAGGGTCTCGAGCCACTCGCCGAAATCGTACAAGAGACCGTCTTCCCAGTCGTTGACGAAGACGGACGCCGTGATGTGCATCGCCGAGACGAGCACCATCCCCTCCGTGACGCCACTGTCTTTGACGATGCGCGTCACCTCGTCGGTGATCCGCACGAACTCGCGGCGTGCCTTGGTCGTGAACCAGAGATAGTCGGTGTGGACGCGCATAAGGGGTGGCCGACCGCGCCCGGGACGCGGCTCAGCGAATGGGCAGCGATGCCTCGGCGTTGAAGTCGAGGGGCGAGGTCTCGCCTCGCTCGATCCGGCGGAGCGCCCCGGCCGCAATCATCGCCGCATTGTCGGTCGCGAGAGCCAGCGACGGCACGAAAACGGGCAGGCGCTCGCGCGACCCGCGAGCTACAGCGTCGTACCGCAGCCGGCTGTTCGCCGACACGCCACCGGCGATGCCGATGCTACGGGCGCCGAGCCAGGTCGCGGTGGCGAACGTGCGGTCGATGAGCGTGTCCACCACGACGCGCTGAAAACTCGCACAGACGTCGGCGACGTCCTGCCGCGACAACGGCCCGGCATCGGCTGGCACGGACAGACCCGTCGCGATCGGCACGCCGCGTTCCTGCAGATAGCGGGCAACTGCGGTCTTGAGCCCCGAGAAGCTGAACTCGGCAAGGTGCGACAGGCCGGCCGGAAACGGATTTGACATTTCCGCGGGCGGCGGATTTCGATCCGCGTGCGTCAGGCGGGCGCGCGGCAGATCGACTGCGTGATCATTGCCTTCGCGGGCCATGCGATCGATCACCGGCCCGCCCGGATAGCCGAGCCCCAGCAGCCGGGCCACTTTGTCGAACGCCTCGCCGGCCGCGTCGTCGCGCGTCCGGCCGACGAGCTGATACACGCCGGGCTCGGGCACGAAGTACAGGCTCGTGTGGCCGCCTGAGACGACGAGAATCGCCGCCGGCAACGGGATTTCCCCGTGCTCGAGAAAAATCGACTCGATGTGGCCGGCCAGGTGATGCACGGCAACCACCGGCTTGCCGAGGCTGGCTGCGACGGCCTTGACGAACGAGACACCGACGAGAAGTGATCCCACCAGTCCGGGGCCCTGCGTGACGGCAAAGGCGTCGACATCGGACCAGCCGATCGACGCGTCGCTCATGGCCCGCTCGACGACGCCGCAGATGTCGCGGACGTGCTGGCGCGACGCGATCTCCGGCACGACGCCGCCCCACTCGCGGTGGATCTCGACCTGCGACGCGATCACGTTCGAACGGATCTCCCACGGCCGCCGCTGGTCGCCGGTCGTCGCGACTGCGGCCGCCGCGGTCTCGTCACACGAAGTTTCGACGCCGAGGACGATCATCGAGGGATCCGGAACACCGCGGGTTATCGGTTGCCGTCGAACAGCGCCGGAAGGGACTCGGTGTACGGCGCCCTGGCGATGCCGCGCTCCGTGATGATTCCAGCCACGAGCCGCGCGGGCGTGACGTCGAACGCCGGATTCCAGATCGACGCGCCCTCGGGCGTGAGCTGCGTTGATCCGAGATGCGAGATCTCGCGCGCGTTGCGCTGTTCGATCGGAATTTTCGTGCCGTCCGGCGTGGCGAGATCGATCGTCGAGAGCGGCGCGGCCACGTAAAACGGCACGCCGTGCGCGTGCGCCATCATGGCCACCGTGTAGGTACCGATCTTGTTCGCGACGTCGCCATTGGCCGCAATGCGGTCGGCCCCGACGACGGCAAAGTCGATCTCGCCGTCGCGCATGAGCGGACCCGCCATGCTTTCGGTGATGACCGTCGTGGGCACGTGGTCGCGCACGAGCTCCCAGGCGGTGAGCCGCGCGCCCTGCAGAAACGGCCGCGTCTCGTCCGCGAAGACCTTCGAGACCTTGCCCTGCTCAGCGGCGGCCCGGATCACGCCGAGCGCCGTGCCATATCCCGCGGTCGCGAGCGCGCCCGCGTTGCAATGCGTGAGAATCCGCGCGTTGGCCGGCACGACGTCCGCACCGAACTGCCCCATCGTCTTGCAGCTCGCGACGTCCTCGTCGTGGATCGCCTGCGCTTCCCGCTCGAGCCGATCCTTCAGCTCGTCGACCGACAGGCCTTCGCGCACGCCGTCACCAAAGCTGCGCTTCATCCGATCGATCGCCCAGAACAGATTCACCGCGGTCGGACGCGTCCCCGCCATGAGGAGACACAGCTTGTTGAACTCGACGGCAAACTGTTTGGTACCCTCCGCCTTGCTGCGGCGCATGCCGAGAGCGAGCCCCATGGCGGCGGCGACGCCAATCGCCGGCGCACCGCGGATCACCATCGTCTTGATCGCGCGCGCGACTTCGGCGGCGGTCTTGCAGCGAACGTAGATTTCCTGGCCGGGCAGCTTGCGCTGGTCGACCATGACGACAGCATCAGGCTGCCACTCGATCGTCGGAAGCATAGGCACGACGATGATACCTGACGCGCGCGGAGGACGCGGCGACAGGGCGGCCACGGGCGCGCGAGCGGCCTACTTGCCGAGCAGCCGCTTGTCGAACGGCAGGGGTAGAAGATCTGCCAGTTGGTGCTCACCTTTCGTCGTTGTCAGGTTCGCGAGGACGACGGGAATGTCGCCGCAGTACTCCCACAGCAGCTGGCGGCACGGGCCGCACGGCGGCGTCATCGCGGCGGTGTCGGCGATAACGGCAATGCGCGTGAATTCGCGGGCGCCTTCGGACAACGCCTTGAGCAGCGCGACGCGTTCGGCGCAGACCGTGAGGCCGTACGTGGCGTTTTCGACGTTGCAGCCCGTGTAGATGGTGCCGTCGCGACCGAGCAGGGCCGCGCCTACCTTGAAGCCCGAGTAGTCCGCGGCGGCGTGCTCTCGGGCCGCGCGGGCCGCAGCGATGAGTCGTTCAGAGTCGTTCAAGGACGCCCTCCAGGAGCGCGATGAACTGGCCGCGCACGCGCCCGGTCGTCTCGATGACTTCCTCCTCGGTGAGCGGCTGCGGCAGGATGCCGGCCGCCATGTTCGAGATGCACGAGATCCCGAGCACGTCCATCCCCATGTGCCGCGCGACAATCGCTTCGGGCACGGTAGACATGCCGACGGCGTCCGCGCCGAGCACCCGAAACGCGCGAATCTCCGCCGGCGTCTCGTAACTGGGCCCGGTGACGGCGATGTAGACGCCGTGTTCAATCGGCAGCCCAATCGCGCGCGCCGCTTCGCCGGTGAGGCCGCGAAGACGACGGGAATAGACCTCGGACATGTCCGGAAAGCGGCGGCCGAACGCGTTCTCGTTGGGGCCGATGAGCGGGTTGGTGCCGAGCAGGTTGATGTGATCGTCGATCACCATCAGCGCGCCTTGCGCGAACTTCGTGTTGATGCCGCCGGCCGCGTTGGTGAGTATCACGGTCTTCACGCCCAGCCGGCCAAGCACGCGCATCGCGAACGTGATGGTGCCCAGATCGTGCCCTTCGTAGAAGTGCACGCGACCCGAAAGCGCGAGCACCCGCTTCCCTTTCGCGGTGCCGGCGACGAGCTTGCCGGCGTGGCCGACGACTCGCGATGCGGGCCAGTGCGGCAGCGTCTCGTAGGAAGACGCGACCGGCTGACTGAGACTG
The DNA here is from genome assembly GCA_963704575.1 of uncultured Acidobacteriota bacterium. Taxonomy (GTDB): domain Bacteria; phylum Acidobacteriota; class Vicinamibacteria; order Vicinamibacterales; family SCN-69-37; genus DATEGZ01. The sequence goes on from OY969918.1 coordinate 1,974,504, forward strand.
TCCGCGAATGCGCCGAGACCCGATCCGAGCACGACCGCAACCGGCGGGACAGGATCGAATCTGGCTTTGAGGAAGGCGACGGTTTCGTCAACCTGCGCAAGGGTGGGTGCCATCGCTCCTGCCTACATCAGGATCGCGGCTATGCACGCCGACGCGAAGTTGGCGAGCGTGCCGGCGAGCATCGCCCGGAAGCCGAGCTTCGCGAGGTCGTGCCGCCGCTCGGGCACGAGCGCGCCGATGCCGCCAATCTGGATGCCGATCGACGAGAAGTTGGCGAACCCGCAGAGCGCAAATGTCGCGACCGTGAACGAACGCGGATCGAGCGTGGCTTTGAGCGGTCCGAGCTGCGCGAACGCGATGAACTCGTTGAGCACCATGCGCGTGCCGAGCAGGTTGCCGATCGTCCCGGCGTCACGCCAGGGCACGCCAAGGCTCCAGGCGACGGGCGCGAAGACCCAGCCAAAGACCTTCTGCAGGCTCAGGTCGGGCATGTGGACCAGGCCGCCGCACCAGCCAAGGATCGCATTGGTCAGCGCAATCAGCGCCACGAACGAAATCAGCATCGCAATGACGTTCATCGCGAGGTGGAGCCCCTCGCCGGTGCCGCGTCCCGCGGCGTCGATCACGTTGACGTCGGTTCGCGGAACGTCGAGCCTGACGATGCCCAGCGTCTCCGGCACGCCGGTTTCAGGCACGAACATCTTGGCCATCATCACCGTGCCCGGCGCGGTCATGATGACCGCCGTGAGCAGGTGCTTCGGCTCGATGCCGAACGCGATGTACGCGGCCATGATCCCGCCCGAGATGTGCGCCATCCCGGACGTCATGACCGTCATCAGCTCCGACTCGGTCATGCGCGGAAGGTACGGACGTATCGTCAGTGGCGCCTCGGTCTGCCCCATGAAGATGCTGGCGGCGACGTTCAGCGACTCCGCGCCGCTCGCGCCGAGCACCTTGTTCATCACAAGCGCAAACAGGCGGACGACGACCTGCATGATGCCGAAGTAGTACAGAATCGCGAAGAGCGCCGCGATGAAGATGATGGTCGGCGCGATCTGGAACGCGAAGATCGTTCCGTACTGCGCGCCGTCAGGGCCCAGCACTTTCGTCATGATCTGCGTCCAGACCGGTTGATTGCCGATCGGTCCGAACACGAACGACGACCCGACCGCGGCGAAGCCGAGCAAGTCCCGAATCTTGTCGCCGAGCACTTCGAAGACGCGCTGCCCGATGCTCGTCTTGATGACGATGATCGCGAAGAGGAATTGCAGGCCGAAACCCCAGAGCACGGTGCGGCCGCGGATCGCGCGCCGGTTGGTCGAACACGCGTAGGCGACGAGCGCGATCAGCATCAAGCCGCAAAGCGGCTGCAGACGAGCCATAGTCTCCTCATGACGCGACGGACGCCGCTCGCACCGTCCCGAGCACGAGCGGGCGGGTGACGGGCGCTTCATCCACGATGTCGATCGCCTGGTCGAGCAATTGGCGCGCCGCGGCGATCCGATCGGCGTTCGCACAGGCGATCGTCAGCACGGGATCACCCGCGCGAACCTGGGTGCCGATCGGGGCCACGACCTCGAGGCCGACCGCCGGATCGACACTGGCGTCGGCGCGATCGCGTCCGGCGCCGAGCATCACGGCCGCCCGGCCAATCAGCTCCGCGTCCATCCGCCCGACGACGCCGGAGCGTGGCGCCGTCCAGGGCTCGTGGCGTGGCACCGACGGCAGGCGCGAGTAGTCGTCGATGACCCGCGGATCGCCGCCCTGTGCGGCGATCACAGCACGAAACACCTCGACGCCGGCCCCGCTCGCGAGCGCCTGACGGACGCGGGCCGTCGCGTCCGCTTCATCGCGCGCGACGTGCGCGCGCACGAGCATACGCGCCGCGAGCATGACGGACAGCGACTCGAGATCGGCTGGTCCGCGACCCTTCAGCGTTTCAATCGACTCGATGACTTCGTTCGCGTTGCCGACGGCGCGTCCGAGCGGTGCGTCCATCGCCGTCAGCAGCGCTTCGGTCTCGACGCCGTTGCGCGTGGCGATGCCGCACAGCCACTCGGCGAGCTGACGGGCGTCCGCTTCGGTCTTCATGAACGCACCGCGGCCGACTTTGACGTCGAGGACGAGCGCGCCGATGCCCTCCGCGATTTTCTTGCTCAGGATCGACGCGCAGATGAGGGGAATGCTCTCGACTGTGCCGGTGACGTCGCGGAGCGAGTACAGCCGGCGATCGGCGGGGGCGATCTCGTCCGTCTGACCGATCATCACGCACCGGGTCGTGCCGAGCACATGGCGCATCTCGTCGAGCGACAGGCGCGTTCGAAATCCAGGGATCGCTTCGAGCTTGTCAAGCGTGCCGCCGGTGTGTCCGAGCCCGCGGCCCGACATCATTGGCACAACGGCGCCGCACGCGGCGGCGAGCGGCGCGAGAATGAGCGACGTCTTGTCGCCGACGCCGCCCGTCGAATGCTTATCGACCGGCGTACCGCCGAATTCCGACAGGTCGAGGCGGCGTCCGGAAGCGACCATCGCCTCGGTGAGCGTCGACGCCTCGTCGAGCGTCATTCCCCGCCAGACGATCGCCATCAGGAGCGCGGCGAGTTGATAATCGGGCCACGATCCATCGGTCGCTCCCGCGACGAACGCTCGCACGTCAGCTTCGGCAAGCGCACCGCCATCGCGCTTCTGACGAATCACATCGACCGCCCGCATGCGGGGGCCAGTATAGTGGGAAAAGATGACCGACACGGCCCGCGTGCTCCTCACGGCCACCGTGCTTGCCGGCTCGGCGACCGGCGCGTTCGCATGGAGTGTGGCGAGGATCGATCCAGAGCAGCCCGAGCGCCTCGTCGGCGAGCTCAGACTCGCGCAGTGGGCGGCCCTGCTGCTCGCCGCGATCGCCGCCATGCCGATTGGATTGAGCGTCGCGCAGCCGTCGATCCCCGGCGGCCACCTCGACGCGGCGATTGGCGTCGGGTTCGTGTGTGTTTCGGCCGTGATTCTCGTGCGGGATCCGCGCGAGAGTCTATTTCTCGCCGCCGCCGGCTTCGTGCTGCACGCGCTCGTGGACATCGCGCACCGGCCGGGCGGTCTGTCGCCCGACCTCGCGCCGCGTTGGTATATCGTCGGTTGCGCCAGCTTCAACGTGTACCTCGCCGCGCTGTGTTACTGGGCCCGGCGCCGATAAGACACCCATGCGCCGACCGAGCGTCCTGCTGCTGACGTCGTTGACGGCCTTCGCCAGCGCCGTCGCGCCGCTTGCACAGACGCCAGCCGTGACGCCCGCGCTCGGACGTCAGCTCGTTGCCAGTGCAGCGGCTCTCGGACGCGGCTTCTCCGACACCGCGGCGCTCGGCGAACTGCGACGCTGGAACACGACGCTCGTGGATCTCTGGCGCACGGGCGATCTCGGTACGCGTCTCGAGCGAAGCCGATCGCACGCTCCCGGGCCGCACGCACGAGCGCTTCGCGCAGAGCTACAAGAACGTCCCGGTGTGGAGCGGCGACGTGCGACGGCAACTCAACCAGTTCGGCCAGGCCGAGTCGATCTTCGGCACGTTCTATCCGGATGTCGATCTCAGCGTCGACCCCGCGATTGCGGCGGCCCGCGCAGCCGCAGGGCTTGCCGACGCCGGCCAGGGCCTCGCCGATCACCTCACGCCCGACCTCGCCATTCTTCCGGCCAGCGACGGCTTCCACCTCGCGTGGACCACCCGGATCGTGTCGCGCGTCGACGGTCTGGTCCGGCGGATCTTCGTCGACGCGCAATCCGGCGCGACGCTCCTGGCCTTCAACGACACGTGGACGCAGACCGCGGCCCCCGCCGCGCCGCGCGCCCTCGTCCTCGACATGTTCGCCGACCCGGTGCGCGTCATCGCGGCACTCGACGCCACGCCGTACGACGGCGCGACGACCGCCAGCCTCGACCGGTCGGCGGCCTCGAGCGACGCCATCGCCAACGCGGAGGTAGCCGTGAGCGGCGCCGAGCGTTACTTCGCCCGTCGCTTCGCGCGCGCAGGACTCGACGGTCTGGGACGATCCGCACGCGTGCTCGTCAATCCAGTCGCGGAAGATGCTGTCGATGACGCGCGGTATCCCGCCTTCGCCGGTGCCGCCTACTTTGGCCGCGGCGCCATCGTCTTCGGCCCCCGCGCGGCCGGGGACGCGCGCGCCATGCTCGGTACCGCTGCGCACGAGTGGGCGCACGGCGTGACCGAATACTCGAGCGAGCTCATCTATCTCGGCGAGTCCGGCGCGCTGAACGAAGCGTTCTCAGACATCATGGCCGTGTCCGCTCAGCTGTCGGCGGCCGGTGCGGAGGCCACGACGGATGGCGCCGAGTGGCAGGCGCTTGACGCGGCCTCGACGCCCGGCGCGTCGGCGGTCGTCAACGACGGCGGCGCGCATGCGAGAGCACGCGTGATCGTCCGCGTGTTCAAAATCGCGGTCGAAGACCTGGGGTTCGCCCGCCGCGACGAGATCGAGCGCGTGATGTATCGGGCGTTCACGGCGCTACTGCCCGCGAATGCGACCTTCAACATCGCGAAAACCGCCATCCTGCAGGCCGCGCTGGATCTTTACGGACCGGACAGCGACGTTGGACGCGCGCTCGCCGACGCCTGGACACGAGCCGGCGTGCCATGACCCAGTTCGCGCGCCGCGTTCTCCACATCCTGCGGCGCATCCCCGCGGGGCGCGTGGCGACCTACGGGGACGTCGCGGCGTTCGCAGGCCGGCCCGGGGCCGCACGGGCCGTGGGCAACATCATGCGGACTGCCGACGAGCCCGGCCTGCCCTACTACCGGGTCGTCGCCTCGGGCGGCAGGTTGGGCGGCTACGGAGGCGCGCCTGGGCTCAAGGCATCGCTCCTCGCCGCCGAGGGCCTGACAATCCGGCGAAAACGCATCATCAACTTCCGCCAGCACCGGTGGACGGGCGCCGAGCGCAAGGCTCGGCGTAAGCCATAAGCCTCAACCCGTAAGCCAGGCTTAGGGCTTACGGCTCAAGGAACCGTCCCCGGGGTGCTTTCGTTCTTCTAAAAGAGTTACCGTGCGTGCAACGCCCCAGCCTGGAAGGCCCGTCTAAGCCCATGAGTGAGATCCGCGGGCATCAGGACCTGACGCTGGCCGCTCGCTGCCGGGCAGGCGCGCCGGGCGCCTTCGAGGAGCTGTATCGGGCGCATTCGCCTCGTCTGTTCGGGTTGGCGTGCCGGCTGGTGGGCCGGACCGAAGCCGAAGACCTGCTGCAAGACATCTTCCTCACCGCTCATCGCAAGCTCGGGTTGTACAAGGGCGAGTCGTCGCTTGGCACGTGGCTGTTCCGGCTGGCGACGAATCAGTGCCTCGACTACCTGCGCAGCCGGGGTGCGCGGTTCGCGCAAATGACCGAGACGTTCGACGACGAACCGGCGTCGCTCGGCATGGGGACGATGAGGAGCGCGGTGGATCGATTGGATCTCGAACGCGCGCTCGCGACGCTGCCGCCCGGATGCCGATCGGTATTCGTGCTGCACGACGTCGAAGGACTGGAACATCGCGAGATCGGCGACCTGCTCGGCATTTCCGACGGCACGTCGAAATCGCAATTGCACAAGGCGCGCATGCGTTTGCGCGGCGTCTTGACCGCGCAGCCCGCGGGCTCGCGAGGGCACGACCGATGACTTGTCACGACGTCGAACCACAGCTCAGCACGTTCGTGGACGGCGACCTGCCGTCCGCCGAGCGCGAGGCTGTCGCGGCGCACCTCGAGACGTGCGAGGCGTGTCGTGCGCTCGTGGCGGATCTCGAGCGGGTGCGCGACGCGGCACGGACGCTGGGTCCGCTGTCGCCCCCCGATCACATCTGGCTCGAAGTCGCCGGTCAGATCCGCCTCGGCGACAAGCCCTCACCTGCGACCGTCGTCGCGGCGCCCGCCGCTCCGGCGCGATCGTCGGCCTGGCAGTGGATCGGCCTCGCCGCCGCACTCGTCCTCGTCACGCTCGTGAGCTACCTCGCGATGCACCTTCGTACGCCCACAACGGACACGGGAAGCAACGCGGCCGTCACCGGCTCCGTCGAATCGGTGACACAGGAGCTGTCGCTCGCGCTCGAGCACTACGACAAGGCGATTGCCCAGCTCGAAGCGCTGGCGAAGAACAACGACGGCACGATCGATCCGGTGACGGCGGCGACGCTCCAGAAGAATCTTGTCGTCATCGACAAGGCCATCGCCGACAGCCGGGCCGCGCTCGCGAGCGAACCCCAGAGCCAGCCGGCGTTCGACAGCCTGATCGAGGCGCTGCGCCGCAAGGTCGGCGTGTTGCAGACAACCGTCGCGCTGATGAACGAGATGCGGCGCGGCAACCAGGAAGGCGCGGCCCGCGTGGCGGGCGGCAAGTCCTGACGGATTCGATCCACGAGGTGGTTATGCGAGCGGCAACGGCAGTAACGATGGCGTGCGCGGTGGCGATGGCGGCAGCCCCGGCCGCAGCGCAGGACGTCCAGGTCAAAGTGAAGATCGACCGCGAAGTGGCCGCGGAGATTCGATCCGCCGTGCGCGACGCCGCCCAGTCCGATCTGGGCCGCGAGATCTCGGACGCGGTCCGCGACGCCACCCGAGAGGTCACCCGCACGATGCCCGCGCTTCGCGACCTCGAGTCCAGCGCGTGGCAGGACCGCAATTTCCGCGCAGAACAGTCGCAGAGCGAGACGCGCACGTTGTCGCTCGGACCGAACGGCACGCTCAGTCTGAAGAACACTTCCGGCGACATCACCGTCACGGCGGGATCGGGACGCGACGTCACGGTGGCGATCGTGCGCAAGTCGCGCGGGCGGACGGACGCCGACGCGAAGACCGGGCTCGATCGCGTCAAGGTCGAGGTGACGTCACGCGGGGACCGCGGCACGGTCGAATCGGTGTATCCGGGCGAGAACAATGCTCCCTACAGCGTCTCGGTGTCGTACACGGTCACGGCCCCTGCCGGCACACGCATCACCGCGTCGAGCATCTCGGGTGGAGTGAACGTCAAGGGCATCACCGGCGACGTCTCGGTCGACGTCGTGAGCGGCGGGATCAACGTCTCGGACGGCGCGAACCTCTCGTCCGCGACGACGATCTCGGGGGATGTGACGGTGAGCAATGTCAACGTCACCGGGACGATCACGGTCAGCACGGTGAGCGGCAGCATCTCGCTCACGCAAGTGAAGTGCCGGCGGATTACGGCCGGCGTCGTGAGCGGCGACGTCGTCGGCCGCGATGTCACGTGCGACAACGCGGAGCTCAAGAGCATTTCAGGAGATGTCGAGTATTCGGGTGCCCTTGCGCGCAGCGGACGGTACGACTTTCAAGCGCATTCGGGCGCGGTAAAGCTGACGTTCAGCGGGCCGGTGGGATTCGATCTGCAGGCGAGCACGTTCTCGGGTCAGGTGCGGCTGGAGCCGGCCATCCAGCTCCAGCGGTCGACCATTTCGCGCCGCTCCGTCCGCGGCACGGTCGGCGACGGCGGAGCCGTCGTGACCGCAACCGCGTTCAGCGGAGACGTCGTGATCGTTAAGAAGTAGCGAGCGTGAGGTGGATCAGGTAGTGCGTGCCGCCGCTGTTGATCCACACGCGCATGTAGTCGGCGCCCTTGAGCGTGTCCACTCGGGAGGCGCCAGCCGCCGGGGCCTTTTCCTTTGATACGGTCTTGACGTCGGCGCCACTCACCACCGTCGCCAGTTCCTTGCCCTTGACCTGGCCGCCTTGCACGAACTCGACCCACTTTTCGCCGTCAGCCGTCTGACCGACGACAGGCGTCACGGCGTCAGACGAGACGCGGACCGTGTACGTTCCAGCGGCGAGCGGCTGACCGTTGGCCATGACCTTCTTGGTGATACTGACCGTGCCGATCGACTTGGCTGCGGTCTGCGCGCTGAGCGGCGCCGGCGCCACCAATAGAGCGGCCGCGCACGCGACGCTCGCGACTGTCAGCAATCTTCCTCGAGCCATGTGAACCCTCCCAGTCATCGATTATACCGATCGGCTCGGGCGTTTGTACGAACCCCTAAATGGCCATCAAATCGAACTGTTCGTGGTGCAGCTGCTCGTCCGACCGAACAGTCACCGGGCGTCCGACCGACGCCTCCAGTTCCTTGAACACGCTCCGGCTCTCGTCCTTGAGGGCTCTGGCGATCTCGGGGTTAACCCTTAGGACAAGGCTATAGCCATCAAGGTCCCCACTGACCTTCTTCACTTCGGTCAGGATGTCGTAACAAATCGTCGCGCTCGTCTTGATGGTGCCCGTGCCGGTGCAATACGGGCACGGCTCGGTGAGCTGGCGCTCGAGACTGCTCTTCACGCGCTTGCGGGTGATGATGATCAAGCCGAAGTCGGACACCTGAACGGATTTCGACGGCGCGCGATCTTTTCGCAGCTCCTGCTCCATCGCCTGCGCGACTTTCTGGCGGTTCTTCTTCTCCTCCATGTCGATCAGGTCGAGCACGATGATGCCGCCAAGATCGCGCAAGCGTACCTGACGCACGATTTCCTTGACGGCTTCGAGGTTCGTCTTGACGATCGTGTCCTCGAGCCGGCCCGCCGACTTCTTGCCGATGTAGCGGCCCGTGTTGACGTCGATCGCGACCAGCGCTTCCGTCTGATTGACGACGATGTAGCCGCCGGACTTGAGCCAGACCTTGCTGCGGAGCGCCTTGTCGATCTCGCTCTGGACGCCGTACTCGTCGAAGATCGGGTAATCCTTCGTGTAGCGCTTGATGCGACTCAGCATGTTGGGCATAATGCGCCCGACAAACTGCGTCACCCGCCGGTATTCCGCCTCGTCGTCGATGCGGATCGCCGAGAACTGCTCGGTGAGCAAGTCGCGCAGCAACTTGGTGACCAGACTCTCTTCGCGGAAGAGCACGGCCGGCGTGCGCTCGGCTTCGCGGCGCCGCTGCACTTCGGTCCAGACCTGCTGAAAGTACGTCAGGTCGGCGAGCAGGTCCTCTTCGGATCGGTTCGACGCCGCGGTGCGAATGATGACGCCGCCGGGCAGCCCCGACTGCTCCCTGAAGCGCTGGACGACGCCGCGCAGGCGGCGGCGCTCGTCGCGCGAGTCGATTTTGCGCGAGATGCCGATGTGATCGACCGTCGGCATGTAGACGAGGAACCGGCCGGGCAGGCTCAAGTGCGACGTGATGCGCGCGCCCTTGGTCCCGAGCGGCTCCTTGACGACCTGGACGACGACCTCCTGGCCTTCTTTCAGCAGGTCTTCGATGCGGGCGGTGGGCGCCGTGCGTTCACGATCGCGACCACGGCGCTCGGACCGCTGGGCCGGCTGGGCCTGACGGGCGCCGTTTTCCGGCGCGGCGGCCGCAGCGGCGATGGGCGTGCCTTCGGGCGGCGTGTCTCCCGCGTCGCCACTCGCGGCTTCGACAGGCTCCGCCGCAGCGACCGGCATGTCCTCGTCGTCCTCGAGGGCTTCCTCGGTCGGACTGATGACGTCTGAAACGTAGAGAAAGGCGTCGCGTTCGAGACCGAGGTCAACGAACGCCGACTGCATGCCGGGCAGGACCTTCGAAACGCGGCCTTTGTAGACGTTGCCGACTACGCCGCGCGAATGTTCCCGCTCGATGAAGATTTCGACGACTTGATCTTCCTCGAGAATGGCCACGCGTGTCTCGTGGCTCGTCGAGGAGATGATCATCTCCTTGTTCATTCCAGTAACTCCACTGGGCCGCGCGACGCGTCGCTCCCGCCGGCAACACCCCGAGCTCGACGCCGGCCGCGCGCACAAGGGCGCACAGGACGGCGAGCAACCAGAGGGGAAGAATGCCGAGGGCTTCGATCATCGACGGCCGATTCCAGGATGGCCCCGGGCACCCGCCCCGGGCCGCAAGACAGTTAATTCGTAAACCTCCTCATCCGGACGTTCAGAATGAGGCCGAACCCGGCAAGTGTCGCGACAAGCGACGACCCGCCATAACTCATCAGTGGCAGGGTCAGTCCCTTTACAGGAGCCAAACCGGCCGACATGGTGATGTTGTACAACACTTGCAGTGTAAACCCCGAAATGATTGCGGTCACGAGCAGCGCGCCCGTCCGGTCGCGGGCGAGCTTGGCGGCCTCGAGACTTCGCACGATCACGAACAAATAGAGGCCCAGGGCCACCAGCACCCCGACAAAACCCTGCTCCTCGGCCAAAACAGAGAACACAAAATCGTTGTGGGCTACCGGCAGAAATTGGTACGCGCCCTGGGTACCCTGCCGGAAGCCCTTGCCCATCAAGCCGCCCGACCCCACGGTGACCGCGGCTTGAATCTGCTGGTAGCCGGCACCCTTCGGATCCTTCGAGGGATTGAGGAATGACTCGACGCGGGTCTTCTGATAGTCATGCAGGCCGTAGCGCCAGATGACCGGCGACAGCAGCGCCAGCACGACGGCCGCGGTCGCGAGCCACCTGACCCGCATGCCGGCGAGGTAGGCGACGCCGAGGAACACCGCCAGCAAGGTCGCGGAGGTCCCGAAGTCCGGCTGTTTGAAAATCAGAATGAACGGCACGCCGACGATGGCGGCACCGACCAGCAGCTCGGTCAACGATTGCGCGCTGCGTCCGCGTTCCCCGTAAAACATCGCGAGCGCGAGCGCGACCGACAGCCGCGCGAACTCGGACGGCTGAAGGCTGAGGCTGCCGAACGCGATCCAGCGCTTGGCGCCCATGCGCGTGGCGCCGAAAAAGTGCACGTAGACGAGCGCGGCGACGACCGCGGCGTACACCAACAGCGACCGCCGCGAGAGCGTGCGGTAATCCACGACGACGCAGACGATGAGCGCGGCGAATGCGACCGGCAGCGCGTAGACTTGCGTCCAGAACTCGTTGCCGGGACGATTGTTTCGGAAATCCCACGTGACGCTGTAGATCGCCATCAGTCCGAAGAACGTGAGCACGACGAGCGCGATGAGCAGTCGCGTGTCGAGGTGCGGAAGCAGACGGCGATCGACGATCACTCGTGTCCTCCCGATCGCCCGGGCCCCGACGGCGCGGGTGGCTTCGGCAGATCGAACCCGGCGGATTCGAGCGTCGGCAGCGGCTTGCCGTCCTTCTTCGCAAAGTACGTCGAGAGCACGTATTTCGCGACGGGCACCGCCGACGCCGCGCCGTAGCCGCCGTGCTCGACGAAGACGACGCCAGAGATTTCGGCGTCGCCGACCGGCGCGAAGAACTCGAACCAGCTGTTGTCGCGCAGGTCCGCGCCACTCTTGGACGCCGCCTTGCCCTCCTTGGAAATCACCTGCGCCGTGCCCGTCTTGCCGGCGACATCGCGCCCTTCGATCTTCGCACGGCCCGCCGTGCCGCCGCCGTTCACCGCGAGCCACAGCCCATCGCGCAGCGGTTGCAGCACACCGGGCGGAAACGTGAAGAGCGATCGGGGCCGGGGCGGCTCGGTCGACTGCCATCCCTGACCGTCATCGAACGCCTTGACGACATGCGGCGTGACGACCGTGCCGCCGTTGGCCACTGTCGTGATCATCGTCGCGAGCGAGATCGGCGTCACGGACACCTGGCCCTGGCCAATCGCGACCGAGATCGTCTCGCCCGGATACCACTTCTCGCCTGTCGTCTTCATCTTCCACTCGGTGGAGGGCACGAGACTCTCGACTTCGTTCGGTAAATCGATCCCGGTCTTGCCAGTCAAGCCGAGCTTCTCGGCGTACTCGTGGATCTGATCGATTTTGAGCATGTTGCCGACGGTGTAGAAGTACACGTTGCAGGACTCCGCGATCGCGTGGCGCAAGTCGAGCGTGCCGTGAGCCTCGTGCCTGTCGCACTGGAACGTGTGACCGTAGAACGTCGCGTAGCCGGGACAGGTGACCTTGAAATCCGGTGTGATGATCCCCTCGCTCAGCGCGGCGGTGGTGATCACGGCCTTGAAGGTCGATCCGGGCTGGTACTTGCCTTGAATCAAGCGATCCTGCAGCGGCAGCAGCGGATCGTTGTTCAACCTGGCCCACGTGCTGCGATCGATGCCGTTCGCGAACGCATTGGGATCGAACGCCGGCAGGCTCGTCATCGCCAGGATCTCGCCGGTCTTCGGATTCATGAAGACCGCCGCGCCCGCCGCGCCTTCGGCGTGGAACGCCTCTTCGAGCGCGCGCTGCAGGTCGTAGTCGATCGTGAGCTGCAGCCGCTGCCCGTCGACGGGCGGGTCCTCGTTCAGCTCTTCGATCTCGCGTCCGACGCTGTTGACGACGACGTTGCGGTCGCCGTCGGTGCCCATCAGCCGCTGGTTGTACGACTTCTCCAGCCCGGCCTGACCGACGATCGCGCCCGACGGCATGCCGGCGTATTCCTGGCGGTCGAGCTGCGATTCCTGGATCTCGCTGACGTAGCCGAACAGATGCGCCGCCAGCGCGTCGACAGGATAGGACCGCGTCGGCACCTGCTGCACGACCACTTCCGGCAACTCGAGCTTGCGCGCGGTAACGGCGGCCACCTGGGCGAAGCTCGCGTGCTCGATGACGGGAATCGGTGCGAACAGCGGATCGCGCCGATGGCGCAGCATCACGTCCTGCAGGCGCGCGGGCTCGAGGCCCGTCGCCGCCGCGAGCCGCGTAATCGCTTCACTGACGTTGCGGCTCCGCTCGCGAATGACGGCAATCGTGAACGAGCTCTTGTTCTCGACGAGCAGCTTGCCGTCACGATCGAACAACACGCCACGCGGCGCCCGGAGCGGGATCGTCCGCAGGAAGTTGTTGTCCGCCATTTCCTTGTACTTCTCGTGCTCGGCCACCTGGAGGACCCAGAAGCTGATCGCGAGGACGGCAAAGCAGACCGCGGTCACGGTGATGAGCACCGACAGCCTGATTTCGAAACCGCGCCGATCTTCGAAGGACCCGGTCGTCTGCATCGTTCTGTTCCTACCAGGATCGCCGGCTGAGACTCGACCGCCGGCTCATCCGTCCGCGCGCGATCATGCCGGGCAAGCCTTCCGACGCCTGGAATGCCACGAACCCGAACGCGGCGTTGATGAGCGTCTCCGTCAGAATAGCGGTCCACGGCACACCCGACCAGTGCCATGTGGCCTGCGACGAGTCAATCACCGCATACAGCCCGATGATCAGCAGGCGGTGCACGATCGTCGCCGCCACGACGATGATCATTCGCGCCCGGGGCCGGACCAACACGAATTGCGTGCCAATCACGCCGGCGGCGCAGCCGACGAGCGTCTTGGCCAGGCCGCCGACGCCAATGGTGCTCGTCGACAGCACGTCCTGCAGCAGGCCGCCGATCGTCCCCGCCAGCATGCCGGCGACCGATCCCCACTGCAGCGCCGCGTACACCACACCCACGAGCACCAGGTCGAACACCCAACGTCCGCCGACCGTGAATCGTGCCAGCGTGACTTGCAACACCACAGCGACGAGCACGGTGACGATGACCCAGGCGAGCCTCATGACACGCCCCGCCCTCGCCCCGACACTGGCGTCGCCGACACTGCCGGCACGGGCGCCCCGCGGCCCGGCGCCGTGGCCGGCCCGTGATCGGCGGCGGGCTTCGCGAGGACGACGAGTACGAGCTCGATGTGCGAGAAGTCGACGGCGGGCCGCACCTTCACCTGCCGGTAGCTGCTCCCCTTCTCCGAGCGCTGAACGAACCCGACAAGGAATCCGGCGGGATAAATTCCGTCCTGACCGGAGGTGGTCACTCGCTCGCCAATCTGAATGTCCGCCTGATTCGACACGTAGTCCATCGAAAGCATCAGGTCGCTGGCCCCGCCGACGACTAGGCCGCCAGCTCCGGTGCGCTCGAGCGTCACCGCCGCGGCCGCGCTCCGGCTGATGAGCAATTGGACCTGTGCGGCATGCGGCGCGGGCTGATTGATGACGCGGCCGACGACGCCACTTCCGGCGATGACGGCCATGTCGGCCTCGACACCGTCGCCTGACCCACGGTCAATCGTGACCGTGAGTGTGCCAGGAGCGGGGCTGCCGGCGATCACGCGGGCGGCCAGCGTCGGCGCGGTGACGCTCTGCTGCAGCTTGAGCGTATCTTCGAGCGTTCTTGCGCTGCTCGCCACCGCCTGTTCCTGTTGCAGCTGACCCTGGAGGTCGAGCACTTGCCCGCGAAGGGCCTCGTTCTCGACGGCCACTCCCCTCAGGGCGATGTAATGCGACCAGAGGCCGCGTACGCCGTCCGACACCGACGCCGTGCCGCTCTGCGCCTTGGCGAAGGTCCCAAAGGCCACGGACTCCCACAGAGGCAGTCCGGCCTTCGACTGGACCTGTGCAGAAATGAGCAACACATGGCCCAGGCAAAGGACGGCAAGCAGAAAAAGCGTCCGGCGGTGCGGCATCTCAGTGGGGTCGACCCGGGAGAGGGCCCCCCGGTGTAGTTATCGGAACTTCCGGGGGGAAGCCCCCCTCTGGCGGCGACGTACTAATCTAACGAGATTTTCCTCAGAAGTTCGAAATTGGCGAGCATCTTTCCGGCGCCCAGCACGACGGTCGAGAGGGGATCCTCGGCCATGGACACCGGCAGGCCGGTTTCCTCGCGGAGCCGCTTGTCGAGGTTCTTGAGGAGCGACCCGCCTCCGGTGAGCACGATGCCGCGGTCCACGATGTCGGCGGAGAGCTCGGGCGGTGTCCGTTCGAGCGCGACGCGCACCGCGTCGACGATCACGTTGACCGTTTCGGCCAGCGACTCACGAATTTCTTCGTCTGTGATCGTGATCGTCTTCGGTACGCCTTCTATCAAGTGGCGGCCCTTGATTTCCATAGTCAGCTTGTCGTCGAGCGGAAACGCGGACCCGAGCTCCATCTTGATCTGCTCCGCGGTGCGCTCGCCGATGAGCAGGTTGTACGTCTTCTTGATGTACTGAATGATCGCCTCGTCCATCTCGTTGCCGGCGACGCGAATCGCCTTGCTGTAGACGATGCCGGCGAGCGAAATCACCGCGATGTCCGTGGTGCCGCCGCCGATGTCGACGACCATGTTGCCCGAGGCTTCTTCGATCGGCATGCCGGCGCCGATCGCGGCCGCCATGGCTTCCTCGACGAGGTAGACCTCACTCGCCTTCGCGCGGTAGGCGCTGTCTTTCACCGCGCGCTTTTCGACCTGAGTGATTTCCGACGGCACGCCGATGACGATGCGCGGCCGGACCCACATCGTGCGGTTGTGGGCTTTGCGGATGAAGTGCGCGAGCATTTTCTCGGTCACTTCGAAATCCGCGATCACGCCATCCTTCATCGGCTTGATCGCGACGATGTTGCCCGGCGTGCGGCCGAGCATTTCCTTGGCTTCCTTGCCGACCGCTTCGATCTTGCCCGTCACCTTGTTGATGGCGACAATTGACGGCTCGTTGACGACGATCCCCTTGCCGCGCGCATAGACGCAGGTGTTAGCCGTGCCAAGGTCGATTGCGAGGTCGCTCGAAAATAGTGAAAACAGTGACCGAAGCGTCAATGCTGCTCCTGCTTTTCTTCCGTGAGCGGGGCGCTGTCGCTTTCACTGCCGGCAACGTAGATGCCGTTCTTCCCCGTCACCTTGATACGGTACATGGCTGCGTCGGCTGCTTGCAACAACCGTTCCGCGGTATCGGCCGCATCAGGGAGGGTGGCGACGCCAATCGAGGCCGTCAACCGATGGCCGTTGGAGCTGTCGGCCAGGAACGTGTACCGGGCGATCCGATCCCGGAGGCGGCGGGCGACCATCAGGGCCCCGTCCGCACCGGTTTCCGGGAGCAGAATCGAAAACTCATCGCCACCAAACCTGGCCACAATATCGGTTTCTCGGGCACTGGCTTTAATGATGGCCGCCGCCTCAATCAGGGCCCGGCTGCCCAGCAGGTGACCGTAGGCGTCGTTAATCCGCTTGAATCCGTCCAGATCGATAAAGAGCAGCGACAAGGGCCAGCCGCTGCGCATCGCGCGTTTCGTCTCCTTTCTGAGCGCGTCGTTGAGAAACCGGGAGTTGTAGAGCTGCGTCAGGTCGTCGGTGACCGAGAGCGCCTCGGCCCGCGCGACTCGCAGGGAGTTCGCCAGTGCGAACGCGGCGGGCTCGATGAGCGTGGCGAGCGAGTCGACGACCGTCTGCGGCATCCTGGGGAGGCGCCGCGCGCGCCCGCGATCCACGCCGACGAGGGCGCCGACGACCGTGCCATTGGCGACGAGCGGCCAGCCGAGCGCCGACGCCTCGACCGACGTGGCCTGACGCGCGGCCCCCGCGACGCGATCGTCCACGTAGTTGGTGACGCGGACGGCCGACTGCCCTGTCTGCACGACGACATCGGCAAACGACTCGACCGCGGTCTTCAGCCCGGCTTCAGGAATCTGCTTGCCGAGGAGTCTGAGGACGCCGTCAGGCTCGGCGGCAATCACGTACCACGCGCTCAGCGGCAGCCACTCGCCCACGTGGGTGACGAGCGCGGCGGACACCTCCGCGGGATCGAGCGATGAATTCACCGAGCGCACGAGCGCGCCGATCGTCTCGGGCAGCGACGCCAGCCGGATGAGTCCAGGGGTGGCCGCTTCGATGCGATCCGCCAGATCGATCGCTTCGCGCAGTCCGAGCGCGCGTTCGACGTCGTCGAGCCGAAGCGGAGTGGCCAGGTGCGCGCGAAAGCCGAGCGCGGTGGACAGGTCGGCCATTGCCGGCTGGCTGGACGGGCTGAAGGACGCGGCCGGCACCGTGCCGATGAGCGCTGCGACGAAGCGGTGCGACCCGTCGTCGGGCGCGAGTTCCCAGAGCACGCCACCGACGTGAGTGGGCACGCGCCAGAGCGATCCCTTTTTGAAGAACTCGAGCCGAATGCCGGTCGCCGGCTTCAGCGGCGCGACAAGACGCTCGATGTCTTCACTGCGGTGAAAGACCGCGAGCGTCAAGACGCCATCAGGCGCCGCCGTCTCGGGAGCTGAAGGCCTCGGCACGCGTCGTCCAAGCATCGGAATGTCGGCGTCAAGGCACGTGGGGAGCGGACGCCGCTAAGCGCCAGACTATACCACGGAGAATTTGAGAAAATAGGCGGAGACGGTGCGGTTTGGCGCGTGAATCCGGACGAGTTCGCACGTTTCCGCAAGCGTTCCGTGCGTGCCGATTTGGACGGTCGACCGAATTGGGCGCCGGACCACGGTCCTGTCGCCCATCGTGGCATAATTTGTAGGTCGCTGCGCGACGCGCCAAGTTCGAGGTTGGGACTTCTGACCTTCTGGCTTCTAACTTCCAACTTGAAGGAGCGTTTTTCACCATGACCATGCTCGACCGGATGCGCCAACACAGGAACTGGCTCAAGTGGAGCCTCGGAATTGTCGTGGCGACATTCATTTTTCTCTACGTCCCGAGCTTCATGCGTCCGATCGGCATTGGCGCGACGCCGACCGACGTGCTCGCGACCGTCAACGGCCGTGAAGTGTCGGTGAGCTCGTACCAGCGCTCCTACGAAGCACAGATGCAGTCGCTCCGCGCCGCGTACGGTGACAAGTTCGACGAGAAGATGCTCCGCCAGATGGGCATCGCGCAGAACATCATCCAGCGGCTGGTCGACGAGGAAGCCGTGCTGGCCGAGGCGGATCGGCTGGGCATCACCGTGAGCGATGCCGAGTTGCACGAGCGCATCATTCGCATGCCCGGTTTCCAGGAGAACGGCCAGTTCGTCGGCTTCACGCGGTACCAGCAGATCCTGCAGTATCAGCGACCGCCGCTTCGGCCGTCCGAGTTCGAGACGCAGTATCGCGGCGAGCTCGTCGCCGAGAAGCTGCAGGCGGCCGTCACCGGCTGGGTGCGGGTCTCCGACGCCGACGTGGATCAGGAATACCAGAAGCGCAACGACAAGGTGAAACTCGAGCTGGCGATCTTCACGGCCAACCAGTTCCGCGCCGGCATCCAGCCGACCGACGCCGAGTTGCAGGCTCAGTTCTCGGCCCACGCTGACAGCTACCGCATCCCGGAAAAGCGGCGCGTCCGGTACCTCGCGATCGACGCCGATGCGCTCCGGTCGAAAGTGACCGTGACACCCGAGGAAGTCGAGGCGCGCTACAAGGAAAACATCCAGACGTACTCGACGCCCGATCAGATTCGCGCGAGCCACATCCTGTTCAAGACCGAAGGCAAGGACGAAGCCGCGGTCCGAAAGCTCGCCGAGAGCGTCCTGGCGAAGGCGAAGGCCGGCGCGGATTTCGCGGCCCTCGCGAAGCAGTACTCGGATGACGACTCGAACAAGAACAACGGTGGCGACCTCGACTACTTCGGCAAGGGCAGCATGGTGAAGGAATTCGACGACGTCGCCTGGGCGATGAAACCCGGACAAATCAGCGACCTGGTGAAAACGCAATTCGGGCTGCACATCATCAAGCTCGTGGACAAGAAGGCGGCCACGACGCGGACGCTCGCCGAAGTGAAGCCCCAGCTTGAAGATCAGCTTCGTATGGAAAAAGCGCAGGTCGAGGCGCAGAAAACCGCCGACGCCATCGCCGGCGAAATCAAGGCGGCCGCCGATCTCGATCGCGTGGCGCGCGCGCGCGGGTTTCAGATTGGCGACTCGGGTCTCTTTGCCCGCGACGAACCGCTGACCGGCCTAGGCTTCGCGCCGGCGGTCGCGGCCGAGGCGTTCACGATGCAACAGGACAAGGTGAGCGGCGAGCTGCGCACCAACCAGGGCTTTGCGTTCATCACGCTGGTCGAGATCAAACCGCCCGCTTCCCCCAAGCTCGACGACGTGAAGGACAAGGTCAAGGACGACGTCATTCGATTGAAGGCGGTGGAAGTCGCGCGCGCCAAGGCCGCGGCCATGGCCCAGGCGGCGAAGACGAACTTCGCGGCGGCGGCGAAAAGCGCGGGCGTCGAAGTCAAAACGACCGACTTCGTGTCACGGGGCACGGCGCTGCCTGAAGTGGGCGTCAGCCCGGTCGTCGACAGCGCCGTGTTCGCGCTGAAGACCGGCGACACGACCGCGCCAATCTCCACCGACAACGCCGTCGTCGTCGCGCACCTGAAGGAGCGGCAGAACGGCAACCCCGCGACCGCGGCGTCCGAGAAGGACGCCCTGCGCGCGCAGTTGCTCGATCAAAAGCGCGGCGAGTTCTTCAGCGCGTATATGAACAAGGCCAAGGGCGCGCTGAAGATCGGCTACAACGAGAACGCGATCAAACAGATCCTCGGCAGCTAGAGTCCGTCGGTGAGATTGGCAATCCGCGCGCTTAGAACAGCGCGCGGATTTTCTTTTCGAGGTCGTCGGTCGAACCGATGCCGACCTGGGTCTCGTTGATCGTTCCGTCGCGCTTCACGAACCATGACGTCGGAATGCCGATGGTCTGGTAGGCCGCGCGCAGATCGTCATGGCCATCCCCTACCAGAATCGGGTACGTGATCTTGTAGGTGGACGCGAACTCCAGGAGATCCTTCGGCGAGTCCTCGAACGAGATGCCGAGCACCATGAAGCCGTTGTCCTTGTACTTCTCGTAGAACGTCACCAGATCCGGCGTTTCGATCTTGCACGGCCCGCAGTAGGTCGCCCAGACGTTGATGAGGAGCGGCCGCCCCTTGAGGGACGCGAGATCGACCGTCGCGCCGTGCATGTCTTTCAACTTGAAGTCCAGCCTGGCGATCTCCGGCTGGCCGGGCGACGAAGCGGTCCCGCGGCCACGGATCATGAGGACTGCCGCGACGAGCGCGGCGGCGGCGACCAACATCCAGGATCGGGACAGATTCGGTATCGCCATGGCGGAGCCGCTCAGTTGACGAAGACGTTGGGCATGAGGGTCAACGGCTCCCCGCGCCGGAACAGGCGCAGCATCGAGAGCGCCGCGTCAACCATGCGATTGTTCATCGTGCGTCCGAAAACCGGCAGCCGCGACTCGACGGAATTGCCGAGCGGGTTCGACACGAGGTCGAAGATCGACCGCCGCGCCGGATAGACGACCAGATCGACGTCCTTCTTCGGATCGATCTTCGCGCGCTGTTTCGCAATCTGAATCGCCGCATCGAGACCGCCGAGCTCATCCACCAGGCCGAGATCCTTGGCCTGCCGTCCCGTCCACACGCGGCCCTGCGCCATCGAATCGATCTTGGCTTGTGTCGAGTGGCGCCCTTCCGCGACGCGGGAGAGGAACAGCTCGTACGTCGCCTGCAGCTGCTCTTCGATCTTCGCGCGCTCTTCCTTCGAGAACGGCCGGAACGGCGAGTTGATCTCGGCCATCCGCCCGTCGCTCACCGAATCCACGCCGACACCGAGCTTCTCGAACGTGTCCTTCAGGACGAATTTTCCCGTGACCACGCCGATCGATCCGGTAATCGTGCCGGGCTCGGCCACGATCACGTTGGCGGGCACGGCCATGTAGTAGCCGCCCGACGCCGCCACGTCGCCCATCGAGACGACGACGGGTTTGACGTCGCGCGTGAGCATCAGCTCGCGCCAGATGGCGTCAGAAGCAATCGCCGACCCACCCGGGCTGTCGATGCGGACCACGATCGCGCGGATCGACGGATCGACACGGACCTTGCGCACCCACGAGGCAAACGTGTCCGACCCGAGCACCTGCCCGCTCGGCGAGTCGAACGAGCTCTTGCCACTCGCGATCGTGCCCACGGCGTAAAGCAGCGCGATGCGCTCGCCGCTCAGGCCGCCGGCAAAGCCCGGCGCGCGCTCGTAGGCATCGCCTTCGATCCGGCGGGTGCCCTGGAGCGGCGGCGCCGCGGCGATCTGATCCGCGTACGCGAGCTCGTCCACGAGCCCGGCCTTCTTTGCGTCGTCGGCGAGGTAGGGGCCGCCGTCGATCATCTTGCGCACCTCGTCCTCGGAGCGCTTCCGTCCGACGGCGATCGCGGCGACGAGCTGATCGTAGGCGTCGCGGTTGAGAGATCGGTCCATCTCGCGATGCGCGGGCGTGTAGCCCTTTTCCGCAAAGGTGTTCGAGTAGGTCTTGTAGTCCCCAATGTGCAGCAAATCTGGAAACACGCCGAGCTTGTCGAGCGCGCCGCGGAAAAACAGTTCGTAGGTCGCGACACCAGACAGATCGAGCACGCCGGCCGGCATCAGGATGACGCGGTTGGCCGCGGACGCCAGGTAATACTCCTGGGCGCCGGCGGCTTCGAGGTACGCGACGACCGGCTTGCCCGAGGTCTTGAAGTCCTCGATGGCGCCGCGCAACTCCTGCAGCTGCGCCCAGAGGGCCCCCTGCGCATCGGTCTGGATCACGAGCGCCTTCACGCGGGTGTCGCGTTTGGCGCGATGAATGGCGTCGATCGGTACTGCGCAGCGTCGACGGTGGGGTGCCGAACGCGTTGAACACGTCGACCCGCTCGACCTCATTCCACGGCGCGTTGAGGTTGAGGTAGAGCGCCGCATTCTCAGGCACGGACGGCGCCGGACCGGACGCGAGCGCAAACACGACCAGACAGGCGGCCGACACGCCGACCGCAAGCAGAATCAACAGAATGACGATCAGCGCACCGCGGCGTGAGGACACAGGCTCTCCTCAGGCGATCTTACTCGACGGACTGCAAGGCTGGGGGAATGAGGCAATGAGGCAATGGGGCAATGGGGCAATGGGGCAATGGGGCAATGGGGCAATGGGGCAATGCAGAGATGGTGCCGCACTGCCCAATAGCCTCATTGCCAAATTTCCCCATCGCCCTTCTCATGACGGGCGAATGACGCGCCTTACTGTCCGCCGCCCGCGAGCTTGTTCCAGTCCGCGATGTACTGGTCGACGTTCTCCTTGGTGACGACATCCACGCCAGAATCGACGATCGTCGTCGCGGGCTTCTTGCCATGAACGATGTCGTAGAGCATCTTCACGGTCTCGCTGCCCCACCCGAAGTATTTCTGACCGAGAAGCACCTGCACCTTGCCGGCCTTGAGCAGATCGGGCGCGGGTGGATTGGTGTCGAACGAGATGACCTTGGTGGTCGCCGGCACCGGCGTCAGCGCATTCGCCGTGAAGACCGGCCAGCCACCGACGGAAATCCACGCACCCAGGGTCGGATAGCGGTTGGTCGCCGACGCGATGATCTCCGCGCAGCGCACGCCGTCTTCTTTCGTGTCGAACGTCTCGACGATCTTGATGTCCGGATACTTCGCGAGGACGTCCTTCGCGCCGTCGAGGCGCCGTGAGAGGTTGTTGGCGCCGAGGCTCGTGATGAAAGCGACCGTGCCCTTGCCGTTGAGCAGCTTCGCCGCCTGCTCGCCCATTACCTGGCCGGACTTGAAGTCGTCGACGCCGTAGAAGGCGATCCGCTTCGAGTCGGGCGCGTCCGAGTCCCACGTCACGACGGGGATGCCCGCGTCGACGGCTTTGTCGATCGTGCTCGACAGAAAGGCGGCGTTGAGCACGGAAATAGCGATCCCGTCCACTTTCTGCGAGATGAAGGACTCGAGCACTTCCTTCTGCTTGAGCTCGTCGGAGTGATCGGGGCCGCGATACGTCACCTCGACGCCGCCGAGCGCCTTCGCTTCACGCTGCGCGCCCTTGTTCGCGTAGTCGAAGACCGGGATGTCGAGCGCCTTCGGAATCAGGGCAAAGCGCAACGTCCTCTCAGCGGCCGGAGTGGTCCCGGCCGACGACGAGCTGCCGCTCCCACCGCACGCCGCGGCCAGGGCCGCCACCGTCACGCCGATCGTCACTGCTCTTTTCATGGACACTCCTCAGGGCTCAGCGCTTCGGACTTGGGGCTTGGGGCTTAGTCGATGGCTCAGGTGTCTGGCCTTGTGCCTTAGGTTTCATGCCTCAAGCCTCAAGCCATAAGCCCCAAGCCTTAAGCCTCTCTCCTCACAAGTACCTGATCCATCACGACAATCACAATGACGACGACGCCTACGATGAGCCGATCGTAGAAAGTCGCGCCGGGAATCTGCGGCAGTGCGTTGCGGAGCACGCCGAAAATCAGCGCGCCAAGCACAGCCCCCGCGACCGACCCGCGACCGCCGGCGAGGCTCGCCCCGCCGACCACCGCCGACGCGATGATATCCAACTCGTACCCGTTTGCGAGATCGGCCTTGCCCTGTCCCTGTACGACCGCAAGGACGACGCCCGAGACCGCGGCGAGGAGCCCTGAAATCACGTACGCGGACGTCTTGATCCGATTGACAGGGACGCCCGAAAACAGCGCCGCCGTCTCGTTGCCGCCGACGGCAAATACGTTACGGCCCCACTGATAGCGCGTCATCAACACCTGAAAGGCGCCGGCGAGCGCGATCATGACGATCGGTCCGAGCCAGTCCACCGATACTCCGGCGATATGCCAGTCGCGCGGGAGTCGCGCGGAGAGGTCGTAGAACCGCGCTTCCGTGATGATGTATGCCGTGCCGCGCCAGATGCCCATCACCCCGAGCGTGGCGATGAACGGCGGCAGCCGCGCCTTGACAACCAGCCACGCCGACACGAATCCGGCGCCGATCCCGACCAGCAGCCCGACGAGGGCGCTCGCCCACAACGCCCAGCCGTGTTCGACGAACAGCAGGCCGGTGACAACGGTCGTGAGCGCGATCACCGATCCTGGCGCCAGATCGATGCCGCCAGAAATGATGACAATTGCCGCGCCGATCGCCGCGATCCCGTAGATCGACGAGTACTTGAAGATCAGCAGGATGTTGCCAACATTGAAAAACGGGTGCGTCCGGCCGCTCTCGGGCCAGAGGTACCACGTGAAGAACAGCACTTCGATCGCGAGGATCGCGACCGTGCTCAGCTCGCGCGCGTGCCACCAGCGCTTCAAGCGACTGCCTCGACTTCGTGTGTCGCGAGCCGCATGACCGCTTCTTCGGTCGCGGACGCCCCGGCCAGTTCGCCGCGCACGCGACCCTCGCGCATCACGATGATGCGATCAGCGAGCGCGAGCACTTCGGGCAGATCGCTCGACACGACCAGACACGCCATCCCGGCCTCCGCATGCGTCCGGACGATGCTGTGGATTTCAAACTTGGCGCCAACATCGACGCCCTTGGTCGGCTCGTCGAGCAGGAGTACGCGCGGCGCGGTCGCCAGCCACTTGCCTGCCACGATCTTCTGCTGGTTGCCACCGCTCAGCGTATCGGGCAGGCACGTGATCGTCGGCGTGCGAATGGCGAGCGCGCGCACCTGCTCCTGCGCGAGCGCGACCTCGTCCGCGTCTACAATCCGGCGCACCCCGGTCTTGAGCGCGCGTGGCAGCGCCAGGTTGTGCCGCAGCGTCAGATTGAAGAGCAGGCCGAGGCGCTGGCGATCCTCGGGCACGAAGGCCAGGCCGGCGCGAGCCGCATCCCGCGCGGATCGCAGGGCCGTCACGACGCCATCGATCGCGATCTCACCCGCCGTCGGCCGCGCGAGGCCGAAGATCGTCTCGAGCAGTTCGGTCCGCCCCGATCCCACCAGTCCGAAAATACCGACGATTTCACCGGGATGCACGTCGATCGAGATGCCATCGAACAAGGGCCGCCGCGAAAGGCCTCTCACAGACAGACGCGGCGCCCGGGACGCGCCGATCGCAGGCCGTACCGCGCGCTCGGGCGGTTCGCGCCCAACCATCGCTCGCACAATCGTCTCCGACGTCGTCAACGCCCGATCGAATGTCGCGACGTAAGCGCCGTCGCGCATCACGGTGATCCGGTCGCACAACCGGAAGACCTCGGGCAGGCGGTGAGATACGAACAGAATCGTCACGCCTCGCGCCTTGAGATCCGCGAGGACGCGAAACAGGTGATCCACCTCGGCGTCGGTCAGCGACGTCGTCGGTTCATCGAGGACGAGGACCTGGCAGTCGAAGGCCAAAGCGCGCGCGACCTCGACGAGTTGTGCGTGCGCGGCCGACACGCGCTCCATGAGCACGTCCGGCGACACGGGCACGTGCAGGCGGTCGAGGAGCGCTTGCGTCTTCGCGCGCATCGCGGCGTCGTCGAGGCGTCCGGCGGCGCCGACCAATTCGCGTCCGGCGAAGATGTTCGCAGCCACCGACAGGTTGGGGAACGTCAGCCGCTCCTGATAGACCATGCCGATGCCGCGGGACAGCGCGTCGCGCGGCCCAGAAAAGTGCAATGGGACGCCGTCGAGTCGAAGGTCGCCGCGATCGGGCCGCACGATGCCGGCCAGAATCTTGAGCAGCGTGGACTTCCCGGCGCCGTTCTCGCCAACGATGGCGTGGGCTTCGCCACTGGCGATCGAGAACGTCACGCCACGCAGCGCGTGAACCGCGCCGAACGACTTGTGGAGATCGTTGAAGGTGAGTCCCGTCATCGCGTCAGCCGGCAAACCTCGTCGCCGGGCGCCCCTGGACGCCGGGCCGCACGTGAAAGAGCCCGCCGGCCGCCGGCTCGGCCGCCCGTCCCGCCGCATCGAGGCCGATCGACGCGGTCGTGATGTAGAGGTCGGCCAGTTCAGGTCCGCCAAACGCGCACTTGGTCACGCGCGACACCGGCAGATCGACGGTGACATCGAGCGTGCCGTCCGCTCGGTACCTTCGCACGGCGCTGCCGTTCCAGAACGCGATCCACACGCTGCCTTCGGCATCGACGATCAAGCCATCAGGAGACCCGTCCGCCCCGGTCACGGCAAGGAACGGGCGTCGTCCGCGAATGGCTCCTGTCGACTCGTCGAAGTCGAAGGCGTCCACTCGTCCGATTCCCGTATCTGCGTAGTACATGACCTGTCCGTCGGGACTCCAATCGATGCCGTTCGAAATCGTCACGCCGCTCAGCACGCGCGTCACCTCGCCGTCGGGATCCAGGCGGTAGAGCGACCCGCGGGCGCCGGCGCCGGTCGTACTCATCGTGCCGGCCCAGAATCTGCCGCGCGCGTCGACGTACCCGTCGTTCATTCGCGTCGTGGGGTCGTCCGCTTCAATGGGTGCCACCAGCGTCAGCGCCGCTGTCACTGGATCAAGCCGGTAAAATCCGTCGCGCGCTGCGACGATCCAGTCACCGCGTTCGGTCGGCGCCACCGCACCCACCGGTTGCGCGGCGGCGACGACGCGATCCGACCCACTCGCCGGATCGAACTCGTGCACATGCCCCCGCATGATGTCGACGAACAGCAGGCGCTTGCGCGCAGCATCCCACACCGGGCCCTCGCCCAGCTCGGCGCGCACGTCAAGAATCAGCTCCGCCCGCAAGACCTCTACCCTCTGCACCCTCTGTCCTCGTCCTCTGTCTTCCCACTTCTAACTTCTGGCCTCTAACTTCTAACTTCTCTGCTCCCAGCCCGCGTCGAACAGCTTGATGCGCCCACCGGTGCGCGGATGCCGCCTGCAAGCCTCGTGATTCAGCTTCAGGCCCAGGCCGGGCCCTTCCGGAGCGACGAAACAGCCGTCAGCCGGATCGATCCTTGGGGAGTGATCGACCAGCTCGTGGGTCCAGGCGTCAGCGAAATCGTTGAAGTGCTCGAGCACCTTGTAATTCGGTGTCGCAACCGCCAGATGCAGGTTCGCCATCGTCCCAACGGGTCCGCACACGTTGTGCGGCGCCATGAGGAGCGCGTATGCGTCGGCCCAGCCGGCGAGACGTTTCATTGGCAGGAACCCGCCGAAGTGCGTGAGATCCACCTGGACGACATCGACCAGTCCGCCCTCGATGAACCCGCGAATGTCTTCGACCGTGTGTGCCCGTTCGCCCGTCGCAATCGGCAAAGCAGTCGCAGCGCGCACGGCGCGGTACGCGACGGGATTTTCCGGCGGCGTCGGTTCTTCGATCCACTCAGGTGAAAACGGTTCGAGCAGCTTCGCGACCGCGGCGGCAGTCGCCGATGTGAATCGTCCGTGCATCTCGATCATGAGGCCGACGTCGGAGCCCACCGCTTCGCGGACGGCCGCGACAATCGCCGTCGCGCGCCGGCGCTCAACCGGCGGCAGTTCGGCGCTCGCATGGCCGAACGGATCGATCTTCAGCGCGCGGTAGCCTTTGGCGACGACGCCACGGGCAAGCGCGGCAATCCGCGCGGGCTCGCGCTCGGTCTGATACCAACCGTTCGCGTATGCCGGGACACGCGCATGAAACTTGCCGCCGAGCAGCTTCCACACCGGCACGCCAAGCGACTGGCCGATCAGGTCCCAGCAGGCGACGTCGAAACATGCAAGCGCCGACTGCGAGATCTCGCCGGGTCGATCGTATTCGGCTCGCTGGATGTTCCACGCGAGCCGCTCGACGTCGAACGGATCCGTACCGATGACGTGTCGTGGCGCCAGTTCATCGACGCACGCCAGCAGCGTGTCGGTGCGGCTCACCATGCGGACTTCGCTCACACCGGTCAGACCGGTGTCGGTCTCGAGCTCGAGAAATACCAGCTCACGCCAGGGCGTGCCCACAACCGTCGTACGTGCCGAGGTAATTTTCACGTTCTGCCCTCTGACCTCTGCCCTACCCCCGCGACATCTTCGCGTCCGGGTACTTGCGGGCGACCATCGCGAGATTGATCGCCGCGCGGCGCACCCGCTCGCGCGAGAGCGCCACGACCGTGGGCTCGAGATGCTGTCCGCTCGGATACAGACCCGGCGAGTTGCGAAGACCGTACTTGAGGTAGATCGGCGCGGCGATCCGCACGAGTTCGGCCGCCTCGTAGTGACGCACGGTTCCGCCGAGATCGTCCGGCGCTTCGACGTAGAAATCGATGGCCGTATCGATCGTTTGACGGATCGCCGCGATCTGCGGCAGCGAGAGATCCACCGGTAGGTTGATCGACGTCGCACCCAGATCCTCGAGCAGCCGCGCCGTGGCCGGATTGGCGGCGGCGAGCGTCACGGAAATCTTCAGCACGAAGTCCGGCGGCAGATCGCCGGTTCTCTTCATGTGTCCAAGAATCTGCAACTGTCCGAGATCGGCGACGAGAATCGACCGGAGCCCGAGGCTCGCGCCGTGCAGCACGTCCTCGATCCCGAACGCGAGTTGATCTGCGCCCCGCAACGACGACCCGAGCACGCGGCCGTTGACCGAGGCCGCCTGAACGCCCGTGTCCCAGTTCGCGCGCGGTCCGACGAACAGGCACACTTCGACGCCGTGGGCTCTGCCGAGCGCGAGCATCTCGCCGATCTCCGCGTCGCTCTGCAGCATGATTCCGCTGCCCTGACTCACGCGGTGGATGACGACGTGCCGGTCGGCCGCCTCGCTGATGACGGCCTGCATCGCCTTCGGGCCTTCGCACGACGGAATCTCGATGCGGTACTGGCCGCCGTCGTCGAAGCGCTTGGGCGAAGTCGGCAGGTCATACGCGTCGCGGACGGGCAGGTTCAACTGAGTGAGCACGGACTGCGCGGTCGCCATCAATTTCTCCAGACCTACGTCGCAAACTGCACGCCGAGTCCGCAATCCACGGCCAGGACGGCGCCCGTCATCGCCGAGGCGTCGTCGGACGCGACGAACGCGACGACGTTCGCGACCTCTAACGGGTCGGCAATGCGCTTCATCGGGTGCGCGGCCACGATGCCAGCCTCGGCGCGGGCGGGATCGGATTGCCGCGCGAACCACTCCTCGACCAGGTGCGTGCGGGTCCAGCCCGGCGCGACGACATTCACGCGCACGCCCTTCGCCGCGTAATCAAGCGCCAGACTTCGCGAGAGGCCGACGAGCCCGGACTTCGCCGCGGCGTACGGAAACATGCCGGCGATCGTGAGCGACGCATGAATCGACGCGATGTTGACGATGGCGCCTCGGCCCTGGGCGACCATGCCGGGCAGGACGTGTTTGGCGCACAGCCACGCGCCCTTCAAGTCGACGGCGAACACCTGGTCCCACTCCGGCTCGGTCATCGTCATCGCGTCGAAGTAGGCGTTGACGCCGGCGTTGTTGACGAGCACGTCCACGCGACCGTGGCGATCGCAGACCTGCCTGACACCGTTGGCGATTTGTGATTCGACCGTCACGTCGACGCGATGCGTTTCAATCGAGTGGTGCGGCGAAGCGGCGTCCCGACCCGGCTCGTCCAGATCGAACGCCGCAACGATCGCGCCCTCGCCGGCGCACTTCTCGACGATGGCCCGGCCAATCCCCCGGGCGCCGCCGGTCACGATTACGATCTTGCCCTCGAGTCGTCCCACGCGCGCGTCATCGTAATACGATCCGTGATCGCGTGCGCGAAAACGAGCGACTCGTGCCACGCGTCCGGCATCGTAATACGATATCCGGGACCGTGTGCTTCCCTCTGAGGTGCGATTCATGACCCGATTCGTCCGCGTCGTGGCGGTGCTCGCCGCCAACGCCGCCCTTGCCGTCGCGTGTTCGCGTGATTCATCATCGACGTCGATGGCCACTCCCCCGACGCACGTGACGCTGGTGCCATTCGGCCGGACACCCGACGACCAGGAAGTCGACGTCGTCACGCTGCGGAACGCGAGTGGCATCGAGGTTCGCGTGCTGACGTACGGCGCGATCATCCAGTCGATCAAGACCCCCGACCGCAATGGCCAGAGCGACGACATCACCCTCGGGTTCGACTCGATGGCGGGGTACAACGACAAGTCGCCGTACTTCGGCGCGATCGTCGGGCGCTACGGCAACCGGATCGCCAAAGGCAAGTTCACGCTCGACGGGCAAACCTATGCCCTCGCAACCAACAATGGCGTCAACCACCTGCACGGCGGTAACAAGGGCTTCGACAAGCGTATCTGGAAGGCCGATCCGTTCCAGAACGCAGCGGGCGTCGGCGTCAAGATGACCTACGTGAGCGCGGACGGCGAGGAAGGTTACCCGGGCACGCTGACCTCGAACGTGACGTACACGCTTGCCGACACCGGCCGACTCACCGTCGACTACGAGGCGACCACTGAAAAGCCCACGGTGCTGAACCTCACGCAGCACACGTACTGGAATCTCTCTGGCGGCAAGGCGAGCGACATCCTCGGTCACGAGCTGACGCTCAACGCGGATCGATACACGCCGGTCGACGACACGCTCATTCCAACGGGCGAACTGGCGCCAGTCCAGGGCACGCCGTTCGACTTCCGGACATCAACCGCCATCGGCGCGCGGATCAATCAGGACAACGAACAGTTGAAGCGTGGCAAGGGCTACGACCACAACTTCGTGCTCATTCGACCAGGCGACGGCCTCAGCCTGGCCGCGCGCGTCGTCGATCCCACGACCGGCCGTACGCTCCAGGTCGCAACCACGGAGCCCGGGATTCAGTTTTATTCCGGGAATTTTCTGGATGGCACGCTGACGGGCAAGGGCGGGCGCGCGTACGCGCTGCGCTCGGGCCTCTGTCTCGAAACGCAGCACTTCCCGGATTCGCCGAATCAACCCGCGTTTCCGTCCACGGTGTTGCGGCCCGGACAGACCTTCCGGTCGCAGACGGTCTTTACTTTTGGGACAGTGAAATAAGGCCGTCGGGCTTGCGCGCGGGCTTCAGATTCCGGCTGTAGTAGATGTCAGCCGGAATGTGATGGCCGGCGTAGACGCGATCGAGAATCGCGTACAACGCCGGATCGTACGCCTTGAATTCATCCGGCGTCTGCACGCGGACTTTGGTCGTGCGGTCGTAGAACTCGATGTTCGACCAGAACCACCACTGGGTGCCCTCCGCCCAGTACTCGGCCACGGTGTTGATCGCGTACTGCCCTTCGTACAGATTCTTTGCTTTCGCGTCGGCGTAGGCGGCGTCGACCTCGCGGACGAGCGCCGGGTCGGCCGTGCGCATCGCGCTCATGATGTTGTGGCTGAACTCGTGCACGAGGATGTGTTCGCCGAAATACCGCGTCCCGGGAATGCCGAGCAGGTTTTCCTCGGCCGCTGACGTGATGTTGCCGCCCATGCCGCGCGCGCGATTGTTCCAGTACTGCGCGTCGGTCATGTTGGCGATGCCGGTCGGTTCGTTGTAGCGGCTGCGCTCTCCGGGTGTCAGGCGCGGATCGGTGATGGCGGGCTTCTTCCACTCGCGCCGCTCGGGCAAATCCATTTCGCCTTCGCTGATCGCCATGATCAGGACGCGCGATTTCTTCGACGTCATCACGTCGCGCACGTCCGGCCGCTTAAGAAGCATGTAGTTGACGATGTCGCGCGCCATGAGCAGGGCGGCGTCGGCGACCTTCTCGGACGAGACGATCGGAATGCCGAAGGCGTCTGCGTATTTCTTGTAGAAAGGATCGACGCCCAGCGATTCAGGCGGCGCCGAGACCATCGCGGCGTCGAAGCTCTTTACGAGCGGCGGCCCGCTTGGGGTGCCACCAATCAACTTCTGGCCGGCGTTAGCAGCCGGCGCGCCGGCCTGCTGGGCCGTGACGGCGACGACAAGGGCACAGACAAGGGCAAGGGCCAGCGACAGGCGCATGCCCGGCATTTTCGATCATTTCGACCAGAGCGGACTCGGATAAACGCCGCGCGCGGTCAGATTCTGGAGGCCTTCCGCGACCTTGTCACGGTCGGCCGGGTGCGTGATGCCGAACCACGGCCCCGGCGCTTCGATCACGCGGACCCGCGCGCGTGCGGCCTGCACCAGCGTGTTGATCGCCTCGGGCAGCGGAGACTCGGCCTGCTCGTCGTGCCCGCGTGCGTGGAGAAATTCGTCGAAGACGGCTTCGAGACCGGTAAAGATCTCCGGCGTGAAGACCCAGCAGTTCATCGAGGCGATTTCTGCTCCGCTCAGCGCTCGTGGGCCGTCCGGAAATGTCCCGCGAATGCCCTCGGGCGTGTGCGCGACTTCGCGCACCTCGTCCAGCCATACCAGCTCGTCGTCGCGCGTCACGCAGATGCCACGCGCGACGGGCCCCGACGGCGAGAGGGTCCGGTCGAGCCGCATGCCGACCAGGGCGAACCGGCCCGTCAACACGGCGTCCCGGCAGGCCAGCGCCGCCAGCTCGTAAGCGGTACGGCCGTAGAAATCATCGGCGTTCACGATGGCGAACGGGACATCCAACGCGGTCCGCGCCGCCAGCACCGCATGGACGGTGCCCCACGGCTTCTCGCGTGTCAACACGGCGCCGTCGCGCGGACGGGCGCTCGCCGGCTGCGTGACGACGTCGTATTCGAGATCGGACGGCAGCCTGGCGACGAGCGCCTTGAAATCGTCGAGCAGATCGGGCCGAGTGATGAACACGATGCGCTTGAAGCCGGCGTGACGCGCGTCGTACACCGCGAACTCGAGCAGCGTCTCTCCCGCCGGGCCGACGCCGGCGACCTGTTTCGATCCACCGTACCGCGAACCGCGGCCGGCGGCCATCACGAGCAGTGCTGGTCCTGACATGTCACTTCATTCTGCCACCGACACCCACGTGCCGTCCGCTGCAGACTTGAACAGTGCGTCGATCACACGCAGATTCCCGAGCGACTCTTCCAGCGGATACGCCTCGGGAGTCCCGTCCAGAATGGCGCGCGAGAATACGTCCCCTTGAATCGTGTACTGGTCGCACGCGGGAATCTCGATCGTCTGGATCGACGACCCGTCGCGCGCGCCATGCTCGTCGAGCCCCAGCCGGCACGGACGACCTGGCGGCGGGCTGAATGGGATGTCGATGTCGAGACGCGCGCGCGTGCCGAAGATCTGCATCCGCTGATACGGCGTCATCTGCGTCGCGCACGTCCCGGCGAACGTCCCAGCATCGAACTCGAGAAGGATCGAGGTGCGGCGATCGGTCTTGAACACGGGGTCGCGGTCGATGGACGCGGTGACGCGGCGCGGCTCCGTTCCGAAAATGAAGCGTGACGTCATCACCAGGTAGCAGCCGATGTCGAACAGCGCGCCGCCGCCAAAGGCGCGCACGTTGCAGATGTCGGCCGCGTCAACGTTCATGTAACTGAACGCGCCGATCATGCTCCGTAGTTCGCCGAGGCGTCCCGATCGCACGAGGTCGCGCGCGAAGAGCCACTGCGGGTGCACCCGCACCATGAACGCTTCTTGAATCCGGCGCCTCGTTCGCTCGCGCGCGGCGATCAGCGTCTGCACGTCGGCCTGGTCGAGACCAATGGGCTTTTCGCAGAGCACATGCTTGCCGGCCTCGACGGCGCGCACCGTCCACGGCACATGCAGGTGATTCGGGAGCGCATTGTAAATCGCGTCGATCGACGGGTCGTCGAGGAGCGCCTCGTACGATCCGTGTGCGTGCGGAATGCCAAGCGCGCGCGCCACTCCCTGCGCGCGTTCACGATCGCGCGAGGCGATCGCGGCCACGGTCGTCCACTCCCCGCGCTGCATTGCGGGAATCACTTTGACCGTGCCGATCTTCGCGGTGCTGAGAACGCCCCAGCGGACCTTACTTGGCAATCTTCACCAGCAGGACGCCGTGTCGAGGGACCGTCGCGGAGAATTGATCGCGCGACGGGCCGAGATCCTTCTGCGTCCAGAGATTCCGAACGGGGTGTGTGCCGGTCAGGCCGAGATCCGAGAATTTCACCGCAATCGCAGCGGCCTCAGGCGATCGGTTGAAGAGGCCCACCGCCATCGATCCGTCCTCGAGCGGCCGCGCCCAGATGTCCACCCACCCGTCGCTCGACAACCGTCCCGCGGGCTTGCCCAGCACGTCCTGATTGACGGCGAGCACCTCGCGGTTGCCCAGCACGTTCGTCGTCCACTCGTCGATCTTCGACAAATCCGCGCCGATCAGCATCGGCGCCGCCTGCAGCGCCCAGAGCGAGATATGCGTGAGTTGCTCGTTCGGCGTGAGCAACGTCGGCCGCGTTCCCTGGCTCCAGCCGACCATGCCGACGACGAGCATGTCGGTGTCGTTCCAGTGGCCTGGGCCGGCGTATTTTTCGCGGCCCGTTTGCTGAAAGCCGATGCCCGCCATGCTCGCCCACGAGTCGCGGATGTCGCCGGTCATGCGCCACAGATTGCCGCGGATGTCGGGGTCGTTGCCCCATTCCCAGACGTTACCCGCGCCGTACTGGCACAGGCTGAAGATCATGTCGCGATCGATGTCGTTGAGCGCCGCGCGCAGAACCCGGTACGGTGTCTTCCGCTGCTCGAGCGTCGGGGTTGGCGCAATCCCGCTGTACGAGCACCAGTCGTACTTGACGTAGTCAAATCCCCACTTCGCCCACGTGCGCACGTCCTGCAGCTCGTGCTGATACGTCGCCACGAGGCCTTGACAGGTCGTCGGACCAGGCGACGAGTAGATGCCGGCCTTGAGGCCGAGGCCGTGGATGTGATCGACGAGGCCCTTCACGTCCGCGAAATTCTGATTGGTCAGAATCTCGCCGTTGGCGTCGCGTCCCGCGGCGACGTTTCGCCCGCGGCCGGTTGTCGGATTCGGCTCGTTGCCGCCTTCCCAGACGTCATCGATGTTGATGTAGGTGTAGCCCTCACGCGCGAGCCCGCTCGCGACCATGCCGTCCGCCGACGCCTTCACGCGATCGGCGGTGACGGTATTGCCCCATGCGTTCCACGAATTCCATCCGAGCGGCGGTGTCAGAGCGAGCATGTGCTCGCCGCCGACGATCGTGATCTGTCCGGTCGTCTTGCCTTTCGCATTCGAGATCCTGACGTCGACGCTCGTGCGGCCCGCCTGCTTGAGCGATCCGGTGATGAGACCGGTCTTCGCGTCGAGCACGAGGCCCGCAGGCAGGTTCGTCGCCTCGAACGTCAGCGGCTCGTCGCCCGACGCGGGAATCATGAACATGAACGGACGCCCGGGCGTCGCGCCGGTAATCCGCGGCGAGTTCAGCAGCGGCGCCGAGGAATGGCTGGACGCGATCGCCGGCGCGGGTTCGACCGGAGGTGGCGCGATCTCCGGCCGCGCCTGCGCGCCCGGCTTCATCATGATCAGCGCGCCGCCCCAGTTCGCGTTGTCGTTTCCCGTACCGTCGTTCCCGTCATTTACCGCGAGCACCAGGCGATTTTTCCCGGTGAGATCAGCCGTCAGCAGCTTCGGCGCGTCCCCGCTCTTCATGATCCCCGACTCGGCGATCTTCTTACCGTCCACCCACACGCCGAACACGACGCTGCCCCGGCCGGCGCCGGCCGCATCGTCAACACCGACCATCGTGAGGAATTTCGTCGCCTGGCCGTTGAGGTTGATCGTGAAGTCGGTGTCCGACGTCACGGGCACGGTGTGCGGATAGCTCGTGCCGCCAAGCGAGTAGGTCGGCGCCGGAGGCGGTGTCGTCGCCGCGGCGCCCGCGCCTCGTCCGCGGCCCGGTAGCCGCACGCCGACGCCTTTCAGGTCGAGCGAGCTCACCCAGATGCCGTTCTGCGGCGCGTCAGCGGCTGCCAGTTGTGCGGCGTCTTGCGCGCGCACGAGCCACGAACCGGATGTGCCGGCCAGCAAGAACGCGGCGCCGGCGGCGATAAACACTCTGCGCATGGATAAACCTCGTTCGGTGTGGTGAGTCGTCTGGGTCCGTCTACCAGTTCTGGTGAATCGGTGTGCGCAGCCGATCGTCGTAGATCCGGCGCACCGCGTCCATGAGATCCGCGTCGAGCGCGGGCACCGCGGCCGCGGCGGCGTTTTCGCGCGCCTGCTCGACGGTCCGCGCTCCGGGAATCGCGCATGTGACGGCGTCGAACATCAGAATCCAGCGCAGCGCAAACTGCGTCATCGTGACGTGCGGCGGAGCGAGCGGACGGAGCGCGTCCACCGCGCCCAGCGCCACATCGTACGGCACGCCAGAAAACGTCTCGCCCTTGTCGAAGCTTTCGCCGTGGCGGTTGAACTGCCGGTGATCGTCGGCGGCAAATTTCGAGGATCTCGTCAGTTTGCCCGTGAGCAAACCGCTCGCCAGCGGCACGCGCGCCAGAATCCCGACCTTCGCCGCTTTCGCGGCGGCAAAGAACTCGTCGGCCGGCTTAACGCGGAACATGTTGAAGATGATCTGTACGCTCTGGACGTTCGGATAGCGGATGGCCTTCGTCGCTTCCGCGACCGTCTCGACGCTGACGCCATAGTCGCGGATCTTTCCGGCGACAACCAGGTCGTCGAGGATGCCGAAGACCTCCGCCCGATCGTAGACGTCGGGATGCGGACAGTGGAGCTGCAGCAGGTCCAGCCGCTCGACCTCGAGATTGGCCAGACTACGGTCGATCCACGACGTCAGGTTGTCGCGGGTGTAGGCCTCGGGCGTCTGCGCCGGCAGCCGCCGCCCCGCCTTTGTCGCGACGTAGATCATCTCGCCACGACGTTCGCGGCGGAGCTGCGCGACCAGCCGCTCGCTGCGTCCGTCGCCATAGACGTCGGCCGTGTCGATGAAATTCACGCCGGCGTCGACGGCCGCGTGGAGCGCCCGCATCGACTGGCCGTCGTCGACCTCGCCCCAGGAGCCACCGATGGCCCAGGCGCCGAAGCTGATGGTCGAGACGCGCATTCCGGTTCGACCCAGGTGTCGATACTGCATCGCCTTGTCTGCTCGCGAGTAATCGTATGATTGTCGCGGTCCGAGAACAATCGTTTCAGCAGGGAGCGACCTCATGCGACGCGCGCCGCTTCTGATGAACGTCCTGGCCTTCACCTGCGCGTTGACGATGGCGTCCGTCGAGGCGCCGGCGGCGCGCCAGACGCCGGCCGCCGACCCGCGTGCCCAGGAGCATCAACACGCCACTGGCGGCAAGCTTGGCACCGTGCATTTCGAGACGACCTGCAGCGCACCCGCGCAGGCCGAGTTCGACCGGTCGCTGGCGTTGCTGCATTCGTTCGAGTTCGGCGCGGCAATCGACGGGTTTACGGCGACGATTACGGCCGACAGCCACTGCGCGATCGCCTACTGGGGCATCGCCCTGGCGCGATGGTCGAATCCGTTCGCGGCGACGATTCGTCCGCCCGCGCAGCTGCAACTGGGACTCGAGGCGGTGCAGGCCGGCGAACGCGTCGGAGTGACGAGCGCTCGCGAAGGCGCGTACCTCGCCGCCGCCGCAAAGTTGTATACGGGTGCGAACACGCTCGACCAGCGCGCACGTATCGTCGCGTACGAACACGCTATGGCCGAACTGGCGGCCACCTACCCGGGGGATCGTGAGGCGTCGATCTTCTGGGCCCTGTCGCTCGCGGCCTCCGCCGCGCCGACAGACAAGACCTACGCGAATCAACTCCACGCGGCCGCCATTCTCGAGAAGCTGTATCCCGACGAGCCCGATCATCCGGGAATCACGCACTACATCATCCACAGCTACGACGTGCCGGCACTCGCGGATCGCGCGCTCGACGCCGCGCATCGGTACGCGGCCATCGCCCCAGACGCGCCGCACGCGCTGCATATGCCGTCGCACACCTTCACGCGCGTTGGCGCGTGGCAGGAGTCGATCGACACCAACATCCTGTCGGCGGCCGCCGCGCGAAAAGCAAACGCACGCGCCGAGGAACTGCACGCGACCGATTACATGGTGTACGCGTACCTCCAGACGGGTCAGGACCGCGCGGTCCAGACACTGATGCAGGGCCTTCCGCAACTCGCGGCCGAGTTCGATCCGGCGGCGATCGCCGGCGCCGCGCCAGGGTCTGCGGGAATTTTCGCGCTGGCGGCCATTCCCGCGCGCTGGACGCTCGAGCGTCGCGATTGGACCGGCGCGGCCGCGCTTCCGGCACCCGCGGGCAGTCAGGCGCCATACGCCGATGCGATTACGTACTTCGCGCGGGCGCTCGGCGCTTCACATGTGCGCCAACTCGACGAGGCTCGCGCGTCGATCGCGGCGCTCGACGACATCCGCGCGCTCCTGGCTCAGGCCAACGAAGGCTATTGGACCGAGCAGGTGGCGATTCAACACGACGAGGCCGCGGCGTTTCTTGCGCTGGCCGAGGGCCGGCGTGATGAAGCGCTCGCCGCCATGCGGGCCGCAGCAGTCCGCGAGGACGCCACCGAGAAGAACGCCGTTACGCCCGGCCCGATCGCGCCGGCGCGCGAGCTGCTGGCCGAGATGCTCCTCGAGTCGCGACAGTCCGCGGCCGCGCTCGAGGAGTTCCAGGCAACACTCCGGAAGGAGCCCAATCGCTTTCGATCGGTCGAGGGCGCCGCACGCGCGGCGGTCCTGGCGGGCGATCAGGCCACCGCACGCACGTACTACGCGCAACTGCTCAAGATCTGCGAACGGGCCGACCGTCCCGGCCGCGCTGAACTGGACACGGCAAGGCGCCTCGTCGGACGCTAGTCGCCGCCAGCGCCGGCGCTAGCGTTTGATCATCGCGTCGCTCAGGCCCTGCTGGGCCATGAGCTTCTCGATGTCCGCGATCTCAATCGGCACGAACGCCGACAGATTCTCGTAGCCGTGCTCTGTGATCAGGATCATGTCCTCGAGGCGGACGCCCTGATGCTCGTCCTCGAGCCGCATTTCCGGCTCGATCGTGAAAATGCGACCTGGCTCGAACGTGGGGGCCTGCAGCCCGCCGACGTCGTGGACTTCGAGACCGACGTTGTGACCGAGGCTGCCGCCGCGGCTGGTGCGATACATCTCGACGAACGCGGTCGCCGCCCCTTTGATCTTCGGATCGGTGAACGGGTAGGACGCCATGATCGCGTCCATCTTCTTCACCGCCGCGACCATGACGTCCTTCGGCGTCACGTGGACCTGGATCGATGTCATCAGCGCCTGATAGAGCTTGAGGTAGATCGCGTAGTACTCGCGCTGCCGCGGGGTGAACTTGCCGTTCGCGGGGAACACGCGTGTCACGTCCGATTGGTAGTACTTGAAGTCTGGGGCGTAGTCGAACTGCACGAGATCGCCAGATTGCAGCACCGCGGTGTTCTTGTTGTAGTGCGTGTAGTACGTGTTTGGCCCGGTCGCGATGAGCGCGAAGTACGACGCCCCAAGCGCGCCGTTCTTCTTGAAGACGAACTCTGCGTCCGCCTGGAGCTCGTACTCGTGCATGCCGGGCTTCGCGTCGCGCATCGCCTCCATGATGCCGAGGCCCGCAATGCGCGTCGCCTCGCGGATGACCTCGATTTCGCGCGGGCTCTTCACCGCACGGAGCGCGTTGACGATCGGATCGAGATCCTTGACGTCGGCCCCTGGCGCCGCCGCACGCAGCTTTGCTATGAATGTCTGCTCGCGCGAATCCCGGCCGTCCCAGGGGTCGCGCTTGTTGGCCGCCCACATTCGCGTCGGATCGCCCGACGACTGGCTGCCGAGCACTTCGGCGCCGAACGGCGTGTAGACGGCCCGACAATCGGCGACGAGCGCGTCGAGCGCCGCGTTCAGGTCCTCGCGCGGCCGGATGTCGCCGATACCGGTCTCCCTCGCCGCGTCCGGTCCGGGTGAGAGGGCCGGGCCGAACATGCTCTGTTCGCGGCGCTCGTTTTTGGGCGCGAGAAACAGCGTGGTTTTCTTTGAACGCCCGTCGATGAAGACGACCGCGCGAGGCTCGGCGACGCCCGTCAGATAGAAGAACTGACTGTTCTGGCGGAACGGCATCTCGCCAGGCGGCTCGGCCGTGCCGAGCACGACGGCGACCGCGTCGCCGATGGCGTCGAGCACGTGCGCCCGGCGCGCGGCAAATTCCTCGGGTGGAAAAATCTCCGACCCGCGAAACACCGGTTGCGCCGCCAGCGTGGCCGTGGCGAAGAGAAGAAGGAGGGGGACGGGGCTTTTTTCCACAGTTTCACCGTTTTGGGGACGGAGGTCGGCCGATTATCGGCCAGAACTGGCCGACCTCCGTCCCCAAAACGCAGCAAACTGTGGAAAAAAGCCCCGTCCCCCCTACCTTATGTTCTGATTCACGCTGAACAGATTCGTCGGGTCGTACTGCTTCTTCAGACGAGCCAGCCGATCGTAGTTCTTGCCGTACGTCGCGCGGATGCGGTCGTCGCCCTCGTCCATCATGAAGTTCACGTAGGCGCCGCCGGCCGAGAACGGGTGCACCGCGTCCCAGTAGTCCCTTGCCCACTTCGTGATCTTCTCGCGGTTCTTCGGATCCGCGTCGACGCCGACGATCACTTCAGCCCAGACCGCGTCCCGATACCCCCACGGCGTGTCGCTCGCGCCCACGCGGCTCGCGGCCCCATTGATCGGATAGAGATGCATCGTCGACTGCCACGTCGGGAGCTTCGAGCCGTGCTCGATGTGCTTGGCGATCGCCGCGTCAGAGAGCTCACGCACGAAATCCGCCTTCCAGTACCACTGCTGGCCGGCCGGATAGAGCGGGTCGAACAAGCTCTGCAACGCGGGATGCGGAATCGGCCCGACCAGATCGAGCGCGGGCGTCTTGAAGGCGCGAATTGGTTTGAAGACCGCCTCTGCCTGGTCGAGGGGCCCGGTGTAACACCACACCACGCCGCACATGGTTTTGTTGTGGAGCGCTTCGGGGAACGGCGGCCCGGGCGGCACGACGAGAAATGCGAAGAAGCCGGTGAGATTGTCGGGGGCGCGCACGATGACGTCGCGATACCAGCGCATCACCTCGGCCGCCTGCTCGATCGGATACAGCATCGGCCCGGCGTAGTCGGTGTGGATCGGATGCGCCTTGAAGAGGAACGACGTCACGACGCCGAAGTTCCCTCCGCCGCCGCGCACGGCCCAGAACAAATCGGGGTTCTCCTTCGCGCTCGCCGTGACCATGCGTCCGTCGGCCAACACGATGTCGACGGCAAGGAGGTTGTCGATCGTCAACCCGCACTGGCGCGTGAGATGGCCCAGTCCACCGCCCAGCGTCAGACCGCCGACACCAGTCGTCGAGATGATTCCGGTCGGCACCGCCAATCCGAACGCGTGGGTGGCGTGATCGACGTCACCCCAGGTGGTGCCGCCACCAACGAGCACGGTACGCGCCCCTGGATCGACGCGCACGTATTTCATCGGCGACAGGTCGATCGCCAGACCGTTGTCGCACATGCCGAGACCCGCGGCGTTGTGCCCACCGCCCTTGATTGATACGGGAAGCGCGTGTTCGCGTGCGAAGTTCACCGCCGCGATGACGTCGGCCGCGTCCGCGCAGCGCAC
This sequence comes from uncultured Acidobacteriota bacterium, assembly GCA_963704575.1. Taxonomy (GTDB): domain Bacteria; phylum Acidobacteriota; class Vicinamibacteria; order Vicinamibacterales; family SCN-69-37; genus DATEGZ01. The sequence continues at coordinate 2,015,196 of OY969918.1, forward strand.
GATCAGCTTCGGCTTGCGGTCCCACATTCCGTTGTAGACCTTGCGCGCCTGGTCATAGCCAGCTTCGCCAGGCTGGATCACCTCTCCACGGACAGACGATTTCAAACTCGCGAGCGCAGCATCAGTCATGGGGCCTCCGGCTCCGGGGACGGGGGAATTTTCCACAGTTTGGGCCAAAAAGGGACGGAGGTCACCTGGGCAGACAAGCTGCCCAGCAGACCTCCGTCCCCAAAAGCCCAAAACTGTGGAAAATTCCCCCGTCCCCCTACCTGATCACAAGTTTCCCGGCCATCGCCTTGTTGAAATTGGCAAGATCGACGGTTTCGAGCGTCTGGACGCCGGCGCGGGCACGCGCCAGCTCCTTTTCCAGGTCGGCCAGCCACGCGAGCGCCGCGGCCGTCGGACGATACTCGGCGCCGCCGGCGACGTCCCCGGCGCCGAAGCCGATGACGCCGTTCAGCCAAATGAGGTTCTGATACAGGTGGTAGTGCTCGACGTACCACTTGTCGTCGCTGTACATGTCGTGCTGGCTGAGCATGATCAGCTCGACGTCGACGAACTTCTTGTCGAGGTCCATCAGCGGCTTCTCGAGTTCGTCCTTGCCGCGGTTCGCTTTGAGCAGATCCTCGATCTGCCGCCGCACCACCTCGACCCGGTTCGTGAGCTTCGATGTCTCGTCGAGCGCGTTCCGGACCCGCACCTGCGTCTTCGTCGACTCGACGAGGTCCTCGTCACTCGACGGGATCATCATGTCCTTGATGACCGTGAACGGCTGCGTGTACGTCATGGCCGCCACGGTCATTTTCACGGTGTACTTCCCTGGGGCCGCCATCGGCGCTGCGCGCTGCGCGCCTTGAATGCCCCAGTGATTCACGGGACGCGTCTCACGGCCGTTGAACCGCGCCTCGTCCCAGATATGCGGGTTGTCGGGCGGCGTCGTACGCAATTCGACCGCACCGGGCGGTTCGTAGCGCAAGTCCCATGTCGCGACGTTCATGCCCGCGTGCGCCTGCGCCTCGAACGTCCGCACGAGCGCGTTCGCCGAGTCGAGGATCTCGAACTTGACCGGCCCGGCAGGCGCGGCCGCGAGCGAGAACGTGAACTTCGCTTCGCCGCTCCTCGCCTCGCGCATCCCGCGCGGCGTAAAGAGCTTCGTCTCGGCCCCCGCGGGCGACGCCTGGCCCGTGTCTTCGAGCCGCGTGATGTCGTCCATCACCCACAACCCGCGCCCGTAGGTCGAGATGATGACGTCGTGGTAGTTCTTCTGGATGGTGATCCAGGTCACTGGCGCACGCGGCAAGTCAGACTGGAGATTCGTCCACGTGCGGCCGTCGTCCATCGAGTAGTAGAAACCGTGGGCAGTGCCGGCGAACAACATCCCCTTCTTGTTCGGGTTCTCCGCGACCGACTTCGTGTAGTCGAGCGGATGCGTCTGCGGCAGGCCGCCGCTGATCGCCGTCCACGTCGCGCCGAAATCGTTCGTCTTGAAGAGGTGCGGCTTACGATCGTCCACCAGGTGCGTGTCGATGGACACGTATGCCGTGCCCTGATCGAAGTTTGACGGCGAGATTTGCGTGATCGTCCCGAGCGGCGTGACGCCCCCGATGTTCTTCGTGACGTCCGTCCAGTTCGTGCCGCCGTTACGCGTGTACCACAGCTTCCCGTCGTTTGTGCCGGCCCAGATCAACCCCTTCTGGATCGGCGACGGCGCGATCGCGAACACCAGCTCGCCGTAGAACTGCCCGAGGTTGTCGCCGATGATGCCGCCCGACGACACGATGTGCGCCGGATCCTGCGTCGACAGATCGGGGCTGATCACCTGCCACGTCTGTCCCTTGTCGACCGTCTTGAAGATCACGTTGCAGCCGTAATACACGGTCTCGTCGTCGAACGGATCGAGCACGAGCGGCGGCGTCCAGTGGCAGCGATACTTGAGGAACGGCGGTTCGGAGTCCAGCGTGTGAATCCACGGCGACACCGACCGTGCGCGGCCGACGTTGGCGTCGTAACGTGTCACTTCGTCGCCGTAACACGACGCCCAGATGATGTCGGGATTCTTCGGCACGGGCAGCGTGAAGCCGGACTCGCAGCCGCCGATCCCACCCTGCCATTGACTGGTCGCGGCGCCGCGGCCGCGGCCGCCTCCCGGTTGCACGCCGGCGTCGGGCGGAACGGCTCCGCCCGCGTCCGCCGCCGTCCCCGCGAATCCCGCGCCGGCACCGGCCGCTGGCGCACCCGCCCGCCCAGGCGCCGCGGCCCGTCCAGCGGCGCCACCGCCTGCGCCGCCGCCACGCCCGCGCCCGCCGCCGCCGGCAGCGCCGGCGCCAGGGACGGCGCTGCGCGCCACGTAGCTTGGGACGTTCGCGACCGGCACCGGCGAATTCGACGGACCGCGCATCGTGCCGTCGTCCTGGCGATTGCTATAGATCCAGTACGGCATCCGGTTGTCCGTGCCGACGTGGTACATCTGCCCGATCGGGAGCGATACGCTGAGGCTGCCGGTCGCGCTCGTGATGCGCGCGCCGCCGTCGTCGGTCAGCACGAAGCGCTTGCCGTCGGGATCGATCCAGATGTCGTGGCAGTCACCGCATCCGCCGCCGCCACCGCCGCCACCGCCGCCACCGCCAAAAGTCACGCCGCCATTGCTCGATCGGTGAAAGCCGCTGTTCAGGATGAAGACGTCGTCCGGATTCTGCGGATTGATCTTCATGCTGATGTAGTAGCCCGCGCGCCCAATGAGCGTGCGATCCCAGCTGACGACCTTCCAGGTCACGCCCGCGTCCTCAGAACGCCAGAGCGCGCCCTGGTTGGCCGTTTGAATCAGCGCATAGATCCGCTTGGGATTCGACGCCGCGATCGCGACGTCAATCTTGCCGAGCGGTGAGTGCGGCAGTCCCGTCTCGGCCTTCTTCCAGCTCGTGCCGCCGTCGTGCGTCAGGTACACGCCGCTGCCCGGGCCCCCGCTGAACATCGCCCACGTGTGCAGTTCGACCTGCCACATGCCGGCAATCAGCGTGTCCGGATTGTTCGGATCGAGTGAGATACCCGAGCACCCGGTGTTCGCGTCGACGAAGAGCGATCTCTGCCAGGTCGCGCCGCCGTCGCTCGTCTTGTACACGCCGCGCTCTTGCTGCGGCGACGTGACACGACCGATGACACACGCGTACACGACGTTCGGATTCGTCGGATGCACGAGGATGCGCCCGATCCGTCCCGCCTCTGGCAGGCCGACGTTCTTCCAGGTCTTGCCGGCGTCCGTCGACTTGTAGATGCCGTCGCCGCCGATGTCGCTGTCGCGAATGACCCACGCTTCGCCCGTCCCCGCCCACACCTGATTGTGATCGGACGGCGCGACGGCGAGCGAACCGATGGCCTGCACCGGCATGTCGTCGAAAATCGGCTCCCACGTCTGACCGCTGTCCGTGGATTTCCAGATGCCGCCCGCGGCGGCACCGAGGTAGTACGTCGTCGGATCGCCGGGAATGCCAGCCACCGATGCGACGCGGCCTGCCGACTGCGGGCCGACGTACCGGAAACGCAAATCCGGCAGGCCCTGCGTGGGTTGCGGCCCGGCTGGCGCTCCACCCCGCTGCAGATCGACCAGAACCCGTGGCGCACTCGCGTCGTCGGCGGCACCTCGTCCGTAGGCCACCACGCCAAGCACGCACGTAACAATCGCCAGCCCCGTGGCAAGCCGGGGGACGCCAGACAGACGAGCCATAGTCCTACCTCCGATAGTTGCGACAGACATTACGTGAAGTACTGTCCATTCGCAATGCTCCCGGCGTGATCGCCTGACTTTATGTCGCTATAACTGAGCCACTTAGGGCTACTGCCCTCCGTCCCAATCCTCCGCGGCGACCCACGGCATCGCGTCCTCTTCGAGCACGCTCACCCCGGTGAGCCCCTGTGGGTTCAGCGCCGCCGCCGTCCACGTCGGCGGAATCACGCCGCGCAGGTGCGTCATGAAGAAATCGAAGCGTTTGTGATCGCCGTACGCGCCGCCGCCGGTGTGATCGGCGTTGGGAATCACGAGCAGATCGAAATTCTTGTTCGCCAGAATCAACTTGTTAACGACCTGCATCGTCGACGAAGGATCGACGTTGCTGTCCATCTCGCCGACGAGCAGGAACAGGGCGCCGCCAAGCTTGTCCGCGTTCTCCATGTTCGAGGACTTCACGTATTCGGGACCGAGTGGCCATCCCATCCATTGCTCGTTCCACCAGATCTTGTCCATCCGGTTGTCGTGACAACCGGCTGACGCCGCCGCGGCTTTGTAGAATTCCGGATGGAAGATCACGGCGCCAGCCGCGTTCTGTCCGCCCGCGGATGTGCCGTAGATCCCGACGCGCGTGATGTCGTAGTACGGATACTTCGCCGCCACGGCCCTGTGCCACAGGATGCGATCCGGGAACCCGGCGTCCCCCAGGTTCTTCCATGCCACGTCATGAAACGCCTTGGATCGGTTGCCCGTGCCCATGCCGTCCATCTGCACGACGATGAAACCAAGATCGGCCAGGGCCTGCATCCCGGTCTGCGTGCTGAATGTTTTAGGTACAAACGATCCCTGCGGGCCAGCGTAGATATTTTCGATCACCGGGTATTTTCGCGCCGGATCGAAATTCGTCGGCCGGATGATGACGCCCCAGATGTCGGTCACGCCGTCGCGGCCCTTGGAGGTGAACACCTCGGGCGTTCTCCATCCGGTCGCGAGCAGATCCGTCGCGTCGCCCTTCTCGAGCGGCAGGACCAGTGACTGGTCGCCGGCACGATGCAACTCGGTAACCGGGGGCAGGTCGACGCGAGAATATGTGTCGACGTAGAACTGATGGTCCGACGACCAGCTGAGTGTGTGGGAGCCGTCGCCATGCGTGTAGCGCGTCAGGCCGGTGCCGTCGAAGTTGATGCGGAAGTAGTTGAGGAAATACGGATCCTTCCCTTCGTCCACGCCCGTCGCCGTGAAGTAGATCTGCCGCGCGGCGTCGTCCACGCGATCCACGTAGTGCACGGCCCAGTTCCCCTTCGTGATCTGGTTCTTCACCCGCCCGGTGGCGCCGTCATAAAGATACAGATGGCTCCATCCGTCACGCTCCGACATCCAGATGATTTCCTTGCCGTCGGCGAGGTCGTGGCGATACGTGCGGCCCGAATCCGACAGGCCCGCGGCGGCGCGGCGGTAGTCGATGAAGGCCTTGCTCGTCTCTTCGATCACCGTCCTCGCGTTGCCGGTCGAAGCATCGACCTCGATCACGCGGTACGTCTGATGCCCGCGCTGGTTGTATTCGAACGTGAACGCATGGCTGTCGCGACGCCATTCGATCGCGCCATTCTGATATGCGTTAGGGAAGAGGGCGTTGTCGATCGCCATCTGCTGCTTCGTGTCGACGAAGAAAAGGACTGGCTGATCGAGATCGACGACATCGCCTGGCTTCCGATAGAAGCGCGATGACGACTTGGGCTGGAGTTGATCGGCCGGCGACGACTGCACGTAGCTCACCATCCGCTGATAACCCGGCCGGCGGCGATACGCCGCGATCTTCTTCGAGTCGGGCGACCACTGGATCGAGTTGAACGTGTACGCGTTGCCCTCAGAGCCATCCCAGCTGAGCGCGGTGGCGTCGCCGGGCCGCCCGCCGTTCGCGACAGGCCGTACGTAGATGTTGTAGTTCTCGAGGAACGCTTCCGATCGACCGTCCGGAGAACGCCGAACGGGTGTCTCACCGCTGACCGCCGGTGCGCCGCCGGCGCGGCCGCCCCCGCCGGCGCGACCCGGGCCTCCACCCGCGCGGCCCTGCGCTTCCGGCGCCGCCGCGGTCACGCGCGCGCAGGTGTAGTCCGCGAGTGAACACCGGAATCGCGTCTGTGCGGGTGTTCCTGTGGCGCCCCGCCCGGCCGGTGCGGCCGCCGCCCCGCCCCCACGACCGTTGCCCGGCACGAACGCAAACTCGATCACCTGCATGTTGTCGGCGTAGTCGAACGTCGTGAACGGCAGCGTGATCGCGGTGTACGTCCCACCGGCCGCGGCGGACATCGCCGAAGCGATGCGCGCGTGGTCGAACGCCGGCGCCTTCGTCGCGGCTGTCGAGTCGACGAGCACGAACGCGTTGCCGCCTTTGACGGACTTCCGGTACCAGAACTTCGAGGAGTTCTCGAACCAGTTGGGCGCTTCCGCCACGTCGTAAATCTTGTTGCGAACGCGCTCCGCGAGACTATTGGCGCGATCGTAGTCGGCCTTGATGTCTTCGCCCTGCGCGCCGGTCAGTGCCGGGAGGCCGACAAACGCGACGAGCGCGAGCAGGCCGCCGAACAGGAGTTTCTGTCTCATGGGTGTTCGCCTCCAGCGAGTCTCACGTACACGGATTTCGCAAGGTCAATCTGCGCCTTGAACGCCGCACGCTCCGCGTCGCTTCGCCAGGGCGAGCGCGCGGCCCGCGCCCAGATCGCGTCGACGACCGCCGCCAGGAACCGCGCGTCGTCTTTGCCAATGAAGGTCTTCCCGCCGCGGACAACATACACCGGACTGGTCTGAGCGAACGCGTAGCTGTCGCCCACCTGCCTGGACGACGGACCGACGACGCGCGCGGCGACCCAGCCACCTTCGGGCAACGAGACGCTGCCGCGATAGGTCTTCGAGCCGGCAGGCGAAATCGCCGGTTGAACGACGCCATTCACGACGAGCTCAATCTTGTCGACCGGCACGATCGACGAGACCTCGACGCTGACATCCAGCGCGGCAGGCGCCGTGTCGGAAAGTCGCAGCTCGTCGCCGGGCTCATGACCAGCGACAGTCAGGAACACGAGCGGACCGGTCGTACCGAACGTGCGTCCGGCCTTGATGCCCGCCATCCACGACGCGAGCGTCAGCGGACCGGCGACGTGCACGTAGGTGCGATCGGTGCCGGGCGGCGGATCGCGCCACACGTCCGGAAAGTTGTCGGTGCCGCCGGTCGCCGGCAGATGGAATCCACAGTTGAGCAAGCGGTAGTACATCTCGGCGGAGGCCAGCTCGTCGGAGTACACGCTCTCGACGTCGTAGAAGTCGCCTTTCCCGAGCGCGACGTCCACCGGGATCAACGAGTTGTCCCACGCCGTCGGGTACTGGCGCCGCGGGATTCTGCGACGCACGTGTATAGGGATGCATGTAGCCCGCGAGGCCGCCTTGCGCGCGAGCACCGTCGAGATACGGCACGTCGCTCGCCACCTGCGCGTACGGCGTGTTGTTCTCGCCGCCGGTCAGCGGCATCACGAACTTCTTGATGCCGATCATGCCGATGTGCCCGAGCGATCCGCGGAACTCCTCCGCGAACTGCAGAATGTGCGTCGCCGTCGACAGCGGATCGGGCGCGCCGGTGAGATCGGCGTAGCGTCCCATCAACCGGGATCCGTCCATGTGGATCAGCACGTTCGTCACGTGCAGATCCTCGGCGAGCGACTCGTCGAACAGCGTGCGATGCGTGAGGCCGAAGCGTCCCTGATGCAGATCGTGCGCGTGGGTGTCGCCGCTGAACCAGCCGCGGGCCGGCGCGTCGATCGCGCGCCGCAATGTGAGCGAGACGTTCGTCGTTGCGCCGGCTTTGACGTCGACGGTGGCCGACGCGGGCGAATACTCGAACCCGCGGATGGCGTCGACCGTGAGCGTGCCCGCCGGCACGTCGAGATCGAACGCGCGGGTGGTGTGGAAGTAGTGTGTCTCGGTCACCGCCATCACGCGGGCAAAGCCCCCGTCTGGCGAGTACGCGCGACCGTCGCTCGCGAGGACTTCGACTCGCGCGGGTGTCGACGTCCCCGCGGCGTCGACAATTGTCGCGTGGACCCGGCCTGTCGGCACCACCGCCCGGCGCGAGGCGATCGGCACCGGCCGCCACGAACTCAGCGGCCCGCCGCCGATCGGTGCGACCTCGAGCGTCATCGGACCCGTGCGATTCGAAACGAAGGCGAACGACGCGCCGTCGGGCGCGACCGCGGGTGAGAACTCGCCCATCGGATCGTTCGTGATCACAAAGGGGCTGCCGCCGGCCGCCGGGACGATCGCGATGTCGTTCGATCCGCGCTCGTCACTTCCGAAGAGCAGCGCCTTGCCGTCGGGCGTCCACGCAGGACGCATGCGGTACTCGGATTCCTCGTCGTGCACGAGCGTCGCGGCACCGCCTGCGAGCGGCCGGGTCCAGATGCCGCCCGTGCCGAGCTTGCCGGCGACCGGCGAGACGTACGCGATCGTCGCGCCGTCGGGCGAAATCGCCGGCTGGATCTGATCACCCGGTTCAGCCACGACCGGCGTCACGACGCGATCGACGACATGCACTTTGAAGATGTCGAAGCCGCGGCCGCCGCGCGCGCTGACGAAGTACACGTCCTGGCTGTCGCGACTCCAGGCCGGCTCGAGATCGACCTCTCTGGCGTCAGTCAACCGCGTGACAGTGCCACCCTCGGCATTGACGATGCCCACGTCGAGATTGCCCGTCGTGTCCATCGTGAACGCGATGGACTTACCGTCCGGGCTCCACGCCGGCTCGAAGTAATACGCAGGGCCGCGAGTGAGCGCCACGGCGTCGCCGCCCTTCGCCGGAATCTTCCAGATGTCGCCCTGCATTGAAAACGCGATCCACGCGCCGTCCGGGCTCCACGCCGGATTGTCCGGGCCAGTCGTGACCTCCGGAAACATGTGGCGTTCCACGCGATCGGAAAAACCGTATCTCGAGGGTCCGGCCAGCAGCACAGCCGTCGAGAGCGTCAGTGTTAGGATGGCGAGGGTTCCACGGGTCATATGCGTCTACTGTCTGTCGGCCTCGTGCTGGCAATCGCGTCCATCGCACCGCGGCAGGATTCCCATGCACTGTTGCTCCGGCCCAAGGCTCCGGAGTTCACGTCGCCTGCGCCGGCGAAGGGGCTCGTGCGGTTCGACACGAGCAAGGGCGTGATCGACATCGAAGTCACCCGTGACTGGTCGCCGCTCGGCGCCGATCGGTTCGTCAACCTGGTGCGTTACGGCTACTACGACGGCGCCAGGTTTTTCCGTGTCACGGCCGGGCGCTGGGCGCAATTCGGCATCGCCGGCGATCCCCAGGTCGCACAGGCGTGGCGCACCGCGACCATTCAGGACGATCCGTTCAAGCAATCCAACATCCGCGGCACGGTCGCGTTCGCGTTCGCGGTCCCCAACGGGCGCACGACCCAGGTGTTCTTCAACCTGCGCGACAACTCGGCCACACACGACCTCGAGCCGTTCACGCCGTTTGGCCGGATTGTCGCCGGCCTCGATGTCGCCGACGCGCTCACGACCGAGTACGGCGAAGGTCCCGGCGGTATTCGCGCCGGCAAGCAGGACCCGGTGTTCGCCGGCGGCAACGCCTATCTGCTCGAGAAGTTCCCCCACCTCGACTACATCAAGACCGCGACGCTCGTGCCGGCGCGCTGACGCGCCTAAATCACAAACGGAATAAAGCGCGCACGAGTGTTCATGAATCGACGGTACGGCTCTCCGAGCGCGGCGAGCAGCGTCCGTTCTTCAATTCGCACGCGATAGACGTACACGCCGATCGTCGTCACGACCATCAGCACCAGGCTCAGCCAATTCGCGAGCACGACGCCGATCCCAGTGAAAATCAGGAGGCCTCCTGTGTACGACGGGTGTCGCACCCAGCGATAAGCGCCATGATCGATCACCGGTTGCGCCTCGCGGACCTTGACGTCGCCTGTGAAGTACTCGCCAAGGATGCGCCAGCAGTGGCGCCGGAGCAGACTACCGCTGACAAGCAGGACCAGGCCGATCCAGAAACACGGCACCCGCCACTCCGCCGGCAGGATGGTCTTCGTCCACCCCGAGATCGCGATCGCGCCCAAGAGCGCGATCTGGTTGCCAATGATGATGACGGCCATCGAGCCGCGATCGGGCGATCCGGCCCGGACGGCGCTCGCGCGATCGCGCTGCGTCATCTTCATCTCTGGCAGAAAGACCCAGGCGGTGACGAGCGCGAACACGAGCCCGTACGGCCAGGTGAACGCAAGCGGCTGGACGAAGGTTGGCGTCATCGGGCCACCTCACGACGTTGGCACAGGCACGCCCCGCTCCACGGACGGCGGCCGGGCCGCGGCGCTTCGGGAAGAAACGACATCAACCGGAGGCCGAATGGCAGGCGGCCGAGCGCACCGGCGGCCTTGAGCATCGACGTGACGACCACCGGCTGCCATCCGTGCGGCGCGAAGAAGTCCACGCCTTCGTCCGGCCCGAATTTGAACGGCGCGCCGGCCTGCGCAAGCGGGGATCCGATCTCTTTGGTCAGCATCGCCAGCAACCCTGGCGAGACGAGATCGAAGAGCCAGTGCTCGAAGCCGGTCTGACGAGCGAGATCTTCGGCCAGCGCCCCGGCATCCTCGGGGGAAAGATACACGAGCAGTCCTTCGGTGATCACGAGCGCACGCCTCGCACGCAGGCCGACCATCGAAAACAATTCCTGGCGCGACACACGGTCCGCGAGATCGAGGCGAACCCGCTCGAGCAGGCACGCGGGCTGCTCGTCCTGCAGCACACGGGTCTTTTCATCGAGCAGATCCGGCAGATCGACTTCGATCCACGTGAGCGCGGGCGGCAACGACAATCGGTAGGGCCGCGTGTCGAGTCCGGCCGCGAGGTTGAGCACGAGATCCGCGCCCTGACGAATCGTCTGCGTAATCAACTGGTCGAACACATGCGTTCGCGTCACCCACGGCCACGCGCGACGGGCGCCGCTCGGCAGGCTGTCCCGCACTGCGCGCCCGCGATCGCCGGCCAGCCGTGCGGCGAGCGGATCGCGGAACAACGCATCCGAGCGCATCGTCTCTTCCGCGCGGTAGAGAGCGGCCCAGTACGCCGTGTCGGAGATGTTGCGGATGGGAGGCGCGCTCATGGGCATGGCGACCCGCTCAACTGAACGACGGTTCCTTCGGCTCGACGACGGCAGCGTCGCGCTCCCAGCCTTCATGCTGGAGCGTGATCACTTCAACGGCCGAGCCTGCCCCATCGGCCTGCAGATCTGACAACGCCTGATAGCTCGAAACCCAGCAACGGTGGACGACGTATGCGATCACGATCTGCCCGGCCTCGTTGTGGAGCTCGATAACGATGTCTTTGCGGAAGTTCGCGAGCGCCATCTCGGCGCCGGGGCCACCCTCCGGATTGGACACCTGATTCGCCCAGCTCTCGAACGCCTGATCGTGCGTGACGCCGCGTTCGATGGTCACGGGTTCGAACGACGTCTGGCCTGGCGACAACCGCGGCCGGCTCGGGCCACTCCCCTCGCGATGCTCGATGACATCGGTCGAGCGCTTGAGTGCACTGACCTTGCTCACGCCGGCAACGTACGTGTTGTCCCACTTCACCCGGAACTTGAAGTTCTTGTACGGGTCCAACCTCGTCGGATTCACCGTGAATTCAGCCATGGCTCGCCGCCAATCCGGGGAGGCCGACAATCTACCAGATCACTCCATCACCGCGAACTTCTCGAGCGCGCTTTCCTTGATCGTCAGCCCCAGGCCCGGCAGGTCGTCGGCGAGGTTGATCCGGCCGCTTACCGGCGTCGGTTCGCCGTCGAAGATGTACCAGAACAGCTCGTTGCCGACCTCGACATCGACCGGCGGGAAATACTCCGCGATCGGTGAGTTCAGACTGGCCATGACGACATGGTAGTTGTGCATCTGGCCGGCATGCGGCACGACGGGCACCGCGAACGACTCGGCCAGCGCCGAAATCTTGCGCGCCTGCGTGATGCCACCGACGCGATTGGTGTCGAACTGGATGTAGTCGAGCGCGCGCATCTCGAGCAGATCGCGGAACTCGAACTGCGTGAACGCGTGCTCGCCGCCCGCGATCGGAATCCGGCCGAGCGCCTTGAGCGACGCGTAGCCATGCAGATCGTCGGGGATCACCGGCTCCTCCAACCAGCGCAGGTTGAACCGCTCGAGCAACGGCACCATGCGTCTCGCGTAGTCGAGCGTCCAGCCCATGTACGCATCCGCCATGATGTCCACGCCGTCGCCGACGACCTCACGCACCGTGCGCACGAGATCCACGTTGTGCTGCATGCCTGACGCGCCGTCGACCGGTCCCCATCCGAATCGCAACTTCATCGACTCGTAGCCGGCGTCCGTGTACGCCTTGGCCTCGGCGGCAAGCGTCTCGAGCGGCTGGCTGTACAGCCGGCTGGCATATACAGGAATCGACGGCTTCGTCCGGCCGCCAAGCAGGCGGAACACCGGCTGCTTAGTCGCCTTGCCCAGCAGATCCCAGAGCGCGATGTCGACGGCGCTGATGGCGGTCATCCCCACGCCTTTCCGTCCGAACGCCATCGTCTTCCGATACATCAACTGCCAGAGGTACTCGACGTCGAACGGATCGGCGCCAATGAGCAGTGGCTTCAAATAGAGATCGATCGTCTGCTTGGTGAGGCGGGGCGAGAGCGCAGCGTTGCCGATGCCGACCAGCCCCGCGTCGGTCATGACTTCGACGATGAGCCAGCCGTGGAAGCGGAAGCCGGACATCGTGTCTGCCGCATTCGCGCCGGCGCGACGGACCGGCTCGACCAGGTCCATCGGGTTCGTGCAGAAGTGCGGCTGGGGCGGCACGGTCGCGCCACGCCACTCGACGACTCTCGTACGAATCTCAGTAATTTTCACGTGGACTCCTCGAAGGCGATCGCGACGACGACCGCATCGTGATCGGCTCGATGCGTCGAACGGTCGCGAGAATGACAACCAACGCGACTACGTGCAGCGTGCCGACGATCGAGAACACCGTCTGGTAGCCGAAACCCAGGTCGAGCAGACGCCCAGCCGTCAGGTTCATCACGAGGCCGCCCATGGCCCCGCCGAAGCCGACCAGACCGGCGACCGAGGCCACGACCCGCTGTTCGAACAGATCCGTCGGCAACACCATGACGAGCGTGGACCACGACTGCTGGCCGAAAAACGCCGCGCAAAACAGCACGATCGCCCATTCGACCGGCACGTGAGTGACAAAGACGATGCCGGGCATCAGGGCGGCGCTGAGACCGAGCGCGATCTTTCGCGACGCGTCGACGCTCGATCCACGGGCGATCAGCCGGCTCGACAGCCATCCGCCCAACACGCTGCCGACGCCCGACGCGGCGAACGGCAGCCACGCATAGTAGCCCACCTGCTTCACGTCGAATCCGCGCGCGTCGTACAGGTACTTCGGCAGCCATGAGATGTAGAAAAACCACGCAGCGTCGGTGAGGAACTTCGCCCCAACGAGTCCCCAGACTTCGCGGTGGGCAAACAGCGACGCCCATGTGGGCGCCGCGCCCGTGGTCGCGGCGGATCGGGCGGGGATCGGGGCGTCGTCTCGCAACGTCGCCCACCACGCGGACCAGACCAGTCCTGCCGCGGCGCAGGCGAGAAAGACCCAGCGCCACGATCCGACGGTGAGAATCGCGGCGATCGCCGGCGGCGCGACGACGCCGCCGACCGCCGTGCCTGCGTTCACGATGCCCATCGCGGTGGATCGCTCGGCGACGGGAAAGCGCTCGGCGACGACCTTCGTCGCGGCGGGAAATCCGCCGCCCTCGCCCGCGCCGAGCAGGAATCGGCTGGCGGCAAGCATGACGAACCCGGTCGCGAGGCTGTGGCTCGCGCACGCGAGCGACCAGAAGGCCATGATCGCGAGAAACGCGCGCCGTGTGCCTAGCCGATCGACGAGCGCGCCGCCGCCCGCGTACATCAGCGCGTAGGCCAGCAGGAAGATCGACGTCAGCGCGCCAAACTGCGTGTTGGTCAGCGGAATGTCGCGCTGCACGGCCGCGACGGCCACGGGCAACGACTGGCGATCGAGATAGCTGATCGCAATCGCCACGCTCACGATCGCTGCGACGCGCCACCGGCCCATGGAACGGAGGTATACGATATGCCGAGACCTATGAACTCAATAGCCTTTCTCGGCCTCGGCACCATGGGCGCGGGCATGGCGAGCCGTCTGGTCGCCGCCGGATTCGACGTCACCGTCTGGAACCGCTCGAGGGATCGGGCCGAGGCAGTCGGGTCGAAGGGCGCCCGCGTCGCGGCCACACCGGCCCTCGCGGCCGCGCAGGCGGAAGCCGTGATCGCCATGGTGGCCGACGATCGTGCTTCGCGAGATGTGTGGATGGGAAAGGACGGCGCGTTGTCGTCGACGCCGCGCGGCGCCGTGCTGGTGGAATCCAGCACGTTGTCGCCCGGCTGGATCAAGGAGCTTGCGGGCAACGCTTCAGCCGCGGGTCTCGAGCTGCTCGACGCGCCGGTCACCGGCAGTCGCACGCAGGCGGCCGCCGGCGAACTGCTGTTTCTGGTCGGAGGATCTGCCGCCGCGCTCGAGCGCGTCCGGCCCGCTCTGGCCGCAATGAGTCGCGGCATCGTCCACCTGGGCGCCACCGGCAGTGGCTCCGAGATGAAGCTCATCAACAATTTCGTCTGCGGCGTGCAGGCCGCCGCGCTGGCCGAAGCCGTCGCGCTCATGGAACGGCTCGGCCTCGATACGACCCAGGCATTCAAGGTGTTGAGTGAGGGCGCGCCGGGCAGTCCGCTCGTCAAGGCCGTCGGCGCGCGCATGGTCGGCCGCGATTACGCGCTCAATTTCGCGCTGGCCCTCATGGACAAAGACCTGACGTACGCAATGGACACGGCTGCGGCCGCGGGCGTGCCGCTGCGCACTGCGGGCGCGGCGCGCGAGTTGTTTGCGGACGCGCTCGCCGCGCGACTCGGCGACGGCGATTTCGCGGCCATCGTCGAACCCTTGCGGCAGAGACCGTAAAGGCAAATCCCGCGATCGGCGGCGGCGGAATCGCGTATCGTAAGCACCTGATGACTCAGCCCACTCGACGCGACGTGCTCAAACATCTCGGAGCCGCCGGCGCGGGCTTCGTGCTCGCCCCCGCCGTGATTCGCGGGCAGGGCGCGGACTTGACCGTCGCCGGAACGCCTGTCGAAATCGCCGTGTCGTCGCTCAGCGCAAACGCGGCGCGCATCACGATTCAGCCCGTCGTCAACGGCCAGCCCGTGCCGATTCCCGAGGACGGCGTCCTCGTGCAGAGCGAGTGGGGCAAGACGCTGGCGCGTGGACGCGCGGGCGCGCTGCTCGCAAGCGTCAAGGCGGGCAACCTCACAGTGCACGTCGCGTCGAATCCATTGGCGATCAGCGTCGAGGGTGTCGACGGCCGCACGGTACAAGAGTTCAAGTTCGATCCGGTCGCACCGGGCTTCACGTTCACGCTACCGCGCGGTCCCCTGCTTGGTCTGGGCGAAGGCGGCTCGCAGTACGACCGCAAGGGCGCGACCGATCGCATGCCGAGCGGGCAGATCTCGTACCTGGCCAACACGCCGCGCGGCTATCGCCTGGCGGTCCACGGCGCGCGCGTTCCGATTCAATGGATGATCGGCACCGACGGCTGGGGTCTCTACATCCACCAACCGCTCGGAGCGTTCGATTTCACCGGCGACACGGGCAAGTTCACGCCGCCCGCCGGGCCCAATGCGATCGATCTCTTCGTCGTCTCGTCGAAGGATCCCGCGGTCATCATGCGCGAGTACGCGCGCATCACCGGCTTGCCCGAAATGCCCGCATTGTGGTCGCTCGGTTACCTGCAGTCGCATCGCACGCTCGCAGGGCCAGACGAGGTGAAGTGGGTGGCGAAGACGATGCGCGAGAAGAAACTGCCGTGCGACGCGCTCATCTATCTCGGCACCGACTTCACGCCGTCTGGCTGGAACACGCACAATGGCGAGTTCACGTGGAACGAGAAGAACTTTCCCGATCCAAAAGCGATCATCGACGAAGTTCACGCGGAGCACTTCAAGGTCGTGCTGCACATCGTCGTCGAGGCCGGGTCTGCGGCCCGGCCAGGAACGCTGAAAGGCACCGTAACCGATCCGTGCACCGCGGCACCGCTCCCGGCTGGCCGCACGCCCGACGGCCAGTGGCCGCCGGATCGGCAGGTCAGCTGCTACTGGCCGGCGCACAAGCCCCTCTACGATCTCGGCATCGACGGTTGGTGGCCCGATCAGGGCGATGGCCTCGACGGTCCCTCGAAGCTCGCGCGTATTCGGATGTATTGGGAAGGCAGCCAACAGCTACGGCCGAGCGAGCGGCCGTTTGCGCTCCATCGCAACGGCTATCCGGGGATGTGGCGGTACGGCGCGTTCCTGTGGTCGGGCGACGTGAACTCGACATGGGAGACGCTCAAGGTCCATGTACCCGATGGCGTGAACACCGCACTTTCCGGCGTGCACCTCTGGGGCACGGACATCGGCGGCTTCATCCCGACGCCGGAGTACACCGGTGAGCTGCACGTGCGCTGGTTCCAGTTCGGCGCGTTCTGTCCGCTCTTCCGCGCCCACGGACGCGACTGGCACTTGCGCCTGCCGTGGGGCTGGAACACCGGTGAGCTCGGCCCGAACGAAGTGGCGAACTTCCCTGGCCCGCCCGTCTCGGAGCTGCAGAACCCGGACGTCGAGCCCATCTGCCGCAAGTACCTCGAGCTGCGCTATCAGCTCATGCCCTATCTGTACTCGGCGCTGCGTGAGAGCGCGCAGACCGGCATGCCGATCGTCCGCGCGATGTGGTTGCATCACCCTGACGATCCGATTGCGGCCCAGCGCGGCGATCAGTATTTCTGGGGACCGGACATGCTCGTCGCGCCGGTCGTCGAGAAAGGCGCGACCTTCCGACGCGTCTACCTGCCGAGCGGCACGTGGTTCGACTTCTGGACGAACGAGTCGCTCAACGGTGGACGCGACCTCGATCGCAAAGTCGACCTCGCGACGATGCCGATCTACGTACGCGCAGGCACGATTCTGCCGATGGGGCCCGTCCGCCAGTACACGGGCGAGCCGTCGGATTCACCGCTGACGCTCACGGTGTACCCGGGCGCCGACGGATCGACGATGGTGTACGAAGACGACGGCAAGTCGTTCGCGTACCGCGCGGGTGAGTGGATGGGCGTGGCCATGGCCTGGAAGGACAGCGCGCGTCAACTCACGCTGCGGCTCGCGCCGAATTCGAAGATGCTCGCGCCGCTGTCGAGACGCATCGACGTGCGCCTCGCCGGATCGCAAGCGACGCAGACCGTGACATTCACTGGCCGACAGGTGGATGTGAAACTGTAGAGGAAGAGGTACCTGTATGACTCGTCTCGCCGCCGCACTCGCGCTCATCGCCCTGCCAGTCGCCCTCCTCGCGCAGCAAGGAACGAATCCCACGCAAACGCCCCCGCGGCCCAAGCCGCCCGTGGCCGAGCAGACGCCCACCGCGCCGGTATTTCCCGTTGGCACCTACACGACGCAGCTGCAGGACGGCACAAAGTTCGAGGTGACATTCGCCGAGGGCAAGTACATCGCGAACCAGGACGGACAGCAGGTCGCGGTCGGAAAATACTCGACAACGGGTGCGCAGATCCTCATGTCCGACAACTCCGATTCATGCGGCATGGCTGGCGAAGCCCTTTACACCTGGGCGTTCGACGGCAAGGCGCTGACGTTCAAGCTGTCGCGGGACGGCTGCGACATCCGGGCGCAGATCCTGACGGGCCAGGTCTGGACGAAGAAATAAGAAGACGTTTGCCGGCCGCCGGCGCGTTCGCGTTCACTCGAGCCCTCCCCGACCGCGGCGCGGCGGCGATGCGGTGATCCGGATCCGCGCACGCCACTCGACCGCCGACATCGTCGAAAGTGCGGCCTGATCGGAGGCCGCCACGACGAGCTCGCGCATGGCAGCCACGAATGGAAACTCGAGAGCGGCCTTCGGACGTGCGACTTGGGCGAGCGTCGCCATACGGCCGTCGCGCCAGGCGGCATCCGGCGTGATTCCCCGCGAAAGGCAGGACAGCGCGTCGAGTCCGATCGCCCCCATCTCGGCCAGGTCATCGGAAAGCGGCGTCGCCTCCTTGAGGGCCGGCGCGTGGTCTGCGAGCTTCGCGAAGGCCGCGTGATTGTCACGCCACGAGGTGAACGCGTGCTGCAGTTCTTCGCGGCCCAGATTGAAGTGCGGCGCGTCAGACAATAAATGATCGACGAGCGCGGTGATGTTCCTGGCACCGGGACTGTCCACCGTTACTGCGTCAACCAAGTGCGTCAGCGGTCCGAGCGTCGTCATGTCGGGTTGCTGGCCGCCGCGCTGATAGCCCTTGACGGGCTCGACGATGTCGGCAAGCGTCTCGAGAACGGCGACGTCGGCGGTTCCCGCGAGGCGCCGCAGGAGCACTTCGCGGTTGCGCAGGTGCGTAAGCCCGACGTCCTCGAGCTGCACACTCACGACGTCGAGCCGGCGATACATGTCGTCGACGTTCGCGACCTCACGTAGCGACCAGAACCGTTCAGCGATCGCCGCCGTGCGCGGCCAGATCCGCGAGTCCAGTGTTTCCGGCCCCACCCACTCGCCCCACATTGTCGCTTCTCCGCCGAGCACGTGCGCAGCGTCAGCGGCCGCAAGGTCACTGGTCGCCGGCAGCGGGTCGACGGCGTAGTGCGACGCTGCGGTGTTGAGTAAGTCGATGTAGTAGCCGGCGGACAGCACGCCGTCGTAGCCCTGACGGGCCGCGTCGATGAGGGACCGTTCACCGCGCCACGACTGGATGACCGCCGACTTCGGCAGTCCCGGCTGCAGGATCTCGTCCCAGCCCATCATCCGCTTGCCGTGCTTCTCGAGAATGCCGATGAGCTGCTGATTGAAATACGTCTGCAACGCCGCGACGTCTTTGAGCGAGTGCGCGTGCATGAACGCCTGGATCTTCGGATTGGCCTGCCACTCTTTGCCGTTGTTCTCGTCGCCGCCGACGTGCCAGTACGGGTCCGGAAACAGGCGGGAAATCTCGCCGACGAACGTGTCGATGAAGTGGTACGTCTCGGACCGTGTGGGATCAAACACCGCGTCGAACACCCCGGTCTTCCGAGCGATCGCGAACGGCCCCGGCGCGCTGGCGAGCTCCGGATAGCCGACGGTCCAGCTCATCACGTGGCCCGGCATGTCGAACTCGGGGACGACGCGAATCGCACGCATGCGCGAGTACTCGACCACGTCGCGAATCTGATCCTGCGTGTAGAAGAGCCCGTCGGAGCCCAGCTCCTGCAGCTTTGGAAACTTGTGACTCTCGATGCGGAAGCCCTGGTCTTCGCTCAAGTGCCAGTGGAGCACATTGAGTTTGACCGCGGCCATGCCGTCGAGCTCGCGCTTGAGGACGTCGACCGGCTCGAAGTGGCGGCCGACGTCGATGAGCAGTCCGCGCCACGGAAATCTGGGCCGGTCCTCAATGTGCACGCCAGGAAAATAAAACCCGTCGCGATCGCCTGAGACGAGCTGCAGCAGCGTCTCCAATCCTCGCAGCGCGCCTGTCGACGTCGGCGACTCGAGCGACACCTGACGGTCGATGTCGATCACATACGACTCGTCCTCGCCCAGGGCCGGCACTGCGGGTCCTGGAGTTCGAGCGGTGATGACGATCGAGGATTGGGCGGGTGACGCGGCCAGATCGCGTGAGAGCACGAGGCCGGTGCGTCCCTGCAGGCGGACCAGCAGTCGTGCGACCGCCGCGCGAAGACGATCGTCGCTCGCGCCGGCGATTGATACCGTCAGCGTGCGGTCGATTCGCGCTCGTCCCTCGTGGGCGCGCACCACTGCCGGCATCGGCATCAGATTGAACGGAGAAACGGCGGGCGCCTGGCTCCAGAGTTGGACCGAGAGGAGCAGAACGAGCGACACGATCCAGCGAGGCGCACTGCCGCGCACCTGCGCGCTCGGACGAACCACGTGCGGACGGAGGTCCACGGGTCCGCCGAGTCTACCGCGTTTCCTCAGACTGGGTTCGCCGCGGCACTTTCCTGCGTCATGAGCGATTTAGCGCAGCGACTGGCCCGGAGCCAGCGCAACGCGGCCGCTTCGCTCGTGAAGACTTCGATCCGCATCGGGCCGGTCATGAACGCCGTGAAGAGCTTGCACACCGTCAGGGAAACCAGACCGCCCTCGGTCACGATGGCGCGCGGTCCCAGCTTGCCATCGCGACTCAAGTCGCGAGCGCGGCCCGCCAATTGGCGCAATTCCGCCAGCGTCGGCCCCGACCCTTCCACGCCTCGTGCGTCGATCAACTCGGCACGCGGAAACGCGTGCGCCGCGGCGACGTCATCGAGATGGCGGTACATGTCTTCATACCCAACTGGTCCGAGCAACACGGTGCGCATCGGCTCTTCAGAGTTATCCCATTCGTGCAAAATCGGCATCGTACACACACTCTTCCGCTGCGGGCGCACGTGCGCTCACAGCTCTTGGTCAACCTCTTCCCTGTCGGTTTGGGGGGTTGTTGCGGAGACGAAGCGGAACGCAGATCAAAATCGATTGCGTACGCGAGAAATTCAGTATAGCAACCCACACCGAGGCAAGTTTGAGTGCGCCGCCGTCTGAGCGCGACGGACTCAGCCTCCCGTTCCGCGTGCTATTCTTCGGGCCGGTTTCCCATTTTCGAACGCTGCTTCGAACGTCTTGCCAGTCAGCGCCTACGGAGGAATGTGATGGCTTTCCCGAACAGACTGCCCTTGGCGTGTCTCGCGCTCGTCATGGCTTGCGCGTGCAGCGCGCCAAACGCGTCTCCGGCGCAGTCGACACCTGCGCCCGCTGGGTCGGCAAGTCCGCAGTTCATCAACATGGTCGATCCGTGGCCGTATCCGTTCTCCTCGGCGGTTCGCGCGGGAAATTTGCTGTTCGTGTCGGGACAGATCGGATCGCGCGTCGAGAACGGCGCACCGGTGCTCGTGCCGGGCGGGATCGAACCCGAGGCGCATCAGGCGCTCGACAACATCAAGGCCGTCGTCGAGAAAGGCGGGGCGTCGATGACGCGCGTCGTCAAGTGCACCGTGATGCTCGCGGACATGAAGGACTGGCCGAAGTTCAACGAGATCTATGCAACCTATTTTCCCGGCCCCAAGCCGGCGCGCGCGGCCTTCGGCGCGAACGGCCTGGCGCTCGGCGCCCGCGTAGAAATCGACTGCATTGCGACGGTAGACTGATCCCCCGTCCCCTGACACTCCAATGACCCACAGACTAACGCTCGTCGCACCGCTCGTACCGCTGGCCGTACTCGTCGCCGGTTTGGCCGCTGCGCCTCAGGGACAGGGTGGCCGCGGCGCCGCGCCTCCGCAGCCACGCGCGAGAAGCATTACGCTCGGCGACGTGACGGCATTCGACACCAAAGAGAACGTCACGACCGTGAGCGCGGGCCAGGATCAGGTGCGGGTGATCTTCTACCGTGACGACATGTTCCGGCTGTGGCTCGGTCCGGACGGCCAGTTCACCGACGCGCAGCCCAATCCCGCCGACGCGCAAATGGTGGTCTGGAAGGGCGCGCCCGTGGCGGCGGCCACTCGGGATGCCGGCGACTACTACCGGATGGAAAGCGCGGCCGTCGTGCTGCGCGTGTACAAACGTCCGCTGAAGTTCGCGCTGTTCGACAAATCGAATACGACCGTCATCTGGCAGGAGACGAAGCCGCTCACGTACGGTCCGTCGACAATCCAGACGCTCAAGCGCGGCGACAACGAAAATTTCTATGGCGGCGGGATGCAGAACGGATACTTCTCGCATCGCGACACCTCGGTGGGCATCCGCCTGAACACGCGAGGCTGGAACGACGGCTCGACGCCCAATCCAGCGCCGTTTTACATGAGCACGGCCGGCTACGGCGTGTTCCGCAACACGATGTCGCCGGGCCGGTACGATTTCCTCGCGCCCCTCGCGCTGTCGCACGACGAATCTCGATTCGACGCGTACTACTTCTACGGTCCGTCATTGAAGAAGATCCTCGATGGCTACACGCAGGTCACCGGCCGACCGTTCATGATGCCGCGCTGGGGCATGGGCTTCGGCGACTCCGACTGCTACAACAAGACCGGCAAGACGATCGACGTGGTCAAGAAGGTCGCCGAGGTGTATCGCACGAACGACATGCCGGGCGCCTGGATCATGCCGAACGACGGATACGGGTGCGGCTACACGGACTTGCCGCAGACGATCGAGGCACTCGAGCCGATGGGATTCCACACCGGCCTCTGGACGGAAAACGGCCTGGAGCGAATCGCCACCGAGGTCCGGGATTACGGGTCGCGCGTGATGAAGCTCGACGTTGCATGGATCGGGCGCGGCTATCAGTTCGCGCTGAACGGCATGCGCGACGCGTACGAAGGCATCGAGAAAAATGCCGACGCGCGCGGTTTCGTGTGGACGACGTGCGCGTGGGCCGGCGGCCAGCGCTACTCGACGATCTGGTCGGGCGATCAATCCGGCAACTGGGAGTACATCCGGTTCCACATCCCGACCGTGCTCGGCGCGGGCCTGTCGGGCTTCAACGCGGCGACGGGCGACGTCGACGGCATCTTCGGCGGCAGCGCGCAAACGCAGGTCCGCGATCTGCAGTGGAAAGCGCTCACACCGGCGTGGATGATCATCAGCGGCTGGTCGAAACAGACCAACAACATGAAGCAGCCGTGGATCTTCGGCGAGCCGTACACGACGATCAACCGCAAGTACCTCAAGCTCAAGCAACGGCTGACGCCGTATCTGTACACCTACTCGCGCGAAGCCTACGACACGGGCGTGCCTACCGTGCGCGCGATGGTGCTCGAGTTCCCCGACGATCCCGCCGCGTGGTCGAAGCGCACGCAATACCAGTTCATGTCGGGCGAATGGCTGCTCGTCGCCCCTGTCTATCAGGACGCACCGATTCGCGACGACATCTACCTGCCTGCCGGCAAATGGATCGATTACTGGGACGGGACCGAGTTCAACGGATCGACGACGCTCAACGGCTACGCCGCGCCACTCGAGAAGCTGCCCATGTTCGTCAAGGCCGGCGCGATCATCCCGATGTATCCCGAGATGCTCTACGACGGCCAGAAACCGGCCGACCCGGTCACGCTCGATCTGTACCCGTCAGGCAAGACGAAGTTCGTCCTGTATGAAGACGACGGCACGACGCAGAAATACCGGACAGGTGCGTTCGCACGGACGACGATCAGCGTGGACTCGCCGGCAACGCCGGACGCCTCGGGCGACACGATTAGCGTCAACATCTCGCCCGCCGACGGCCAGTACGCGGGCATGCCGGGCACACGGTCTTACCTGCTCGACGTGCATGCGACGCGTAAGGCGGCGAAGGTCACGGTCGGCGGTCGCGCGATCGCCGAAGTCGTGCAGACCGGACAAGGCCGTCAGGCGCTCGACAAAGTGAAGGCCGATTTCGACGCCGCGAAAGAGGGCTGGTACTACGACGCGACGGATCGTCGCGGCGTGCTGCACATCAAGCTTGGGCCGCAGGCGCTGTCGAAGGGCTTCAGCGTGGCGATCGGAATGTAGCGCGGGCCGAGGCGGCGCACGTCAAGCTCCCGCCTGCCTGACAGATATTGCCGCCGCCGTCGATGAAGCCGCCCGCCGGCAGGAGCACGGGCGCAGCGAACGTCATTCCCAGGTTGTTGTTCTGAAACACGTTGCCCGAAATTGTACCCGGCAGCGTCGCCTGGAAGTTGATGTACGCGGCAGGCTGTTGACCTCCGCCGTAGTTGGGCGGCAGATTCACCGCATTCAACAGCGTGTTGTTCACAAACTGGTTGTTCACCAGGGACATGGTGCGCAGGGTGACGCCGTGTTCGGGAGCGCCCGCAACATTCATCACGAGCGTCAGCAGATTCGGACTCGCTGAGACGATGTTCCCGCTGAACACCGAATTTTCCCAGCCGGCAACGTAGTAACCGCCAATGCCGGTGAATCCAGCGTGGTCGATCCGGTTGTTCCGAATAGTCGCGGTCACCGGCACAGCCATCGTCTGCGGATAGGTCGTCGCTTCGATGCCCGCGTCGTAGACACGCCGGACGACGTTGTCCTCGATCAGGATGTTCGCCTCATTCTGAATGAGGATCCCGTCATCGGCCCCCTGCTTGCCCCACGTCGCGACGTTGCCATCCCAGCCGCCGTCGACGGTATTGCGCACCACCTGATTGTTCTGGCCCTCGAAAAGCACGACCACACTGGATTCCGCGCCCACCCCGAGCGGCAGCGCGAACGTGTTGTTCGAAAAGATGCAGGCGACGCACGACTGAACGGCAAGAAAGCCCTGAACGTCGCTCGCATCGACGACGATGGCCATGGCATTTCTGACGTTCAGGCCGGTGCGTTGGGTGCCGTTCGTGACGCTGCCATGCATCAGACAATTGCGTACGGTGAAATTCTGAATATTGGCGAGGCTGAGGCTCCCGAGATCGTGGCCCGCGCAGTCGAGCTGGCCCGAACCGCCGTCGGTGAAGCTGAGGCAGGGATAGGCTGGGTGCGGGATGTCTGCAGGCAACGTATACGACCCGGAGCCGGACAGCTCGGCGCAACCCGCGATTGGTCCCGATCCCGTCGCCACGGACACGCGCGCGGTCCCCGATTGTCCCTGATACGTGGCGGTGACGGTTGCGGTCCCGAGCGCCACGGTAGTGACGAGACCCGCGCTCGTGACCCGCGCGACGGCGGGCGCATCTGACAGCCACGTCGCCGCGGCGGTGACGTCGGACGTCGCGCCGCCGCTCGACTTGAACGTCGCGGTCAATTGCTGCGACGTGCCCACGCCATTGGTGCTCTTCGCGCCCGAGATCGTGAGCGAGCCAGGTGTGGGCGTCGACAGAGCGGTGGTCGGCGCCGTCGGCGTGGACGACCCGGTTCCGCAGGCGGCCGCGCCGAGCAGAAACGCGCTCAGAACGATCGAGATTCGACTCTCCCGGGCTGCTGCGCCGACCCAATCCATGGCCGCCTACGGCGTGCGCTTGCCGATCATCTTGAGCGGTGCGCTGGACGGCATCCCCGGCCCGCCGACGAAGCCCCACGTGAACGTGACCGTCATGTCGTCGCCTTTGACCGTGCCCTCGAACTTGATCCGCGGGTACCCGCTCGAAGATCCGAGCGTGCCGTTCGCGTAGAACGTAAAGTGATCGCCGTCGACGTGGCCGTCGGAAATCGTACACACACCCGGCCAGTTCATCATCGTCGCCGTGCCGCTGACCTTGTCGCCGTCGATCTTCAGGTCGAAGACGACTTCGGAGAACATCTTTGGCCGCTTGGCGAGGGGCTCGTCGAATGCAGCCTTCCACTTGCCTGACAGATCCGTGTGAGCCGACACCGTGGACAACAGCGTCACGCAGAGCACACTCGCGAGGCGAAGCCGCGCCATCTGTGACCTCGTTCCCTTATTTCTGGACGGAATTCATCCATTCCTGAACACGCTGCTCGAGGACATCAAGAGGCAGCGCCCCCTGGCCGAGCACGACCTCGTGAAAGGCGCGGACGTCGAACCTCGACCCGAGCTTCTGCTCCGCCTTCGTCCGCAGCTCGCGAATCTTGAGCTGCCCCATCTTGTAGCCGAGGGCCTGCCCGGGCCATACGATGTAGCGGTCGACCTCGACCGTAATGTCCTGCGTCGTTTTCGGCGTGTTCGCGGCAAAGAAGTCGATCGCCTGCTGACGCGTCCAGCCCATGGAGTGGAGGCCGGTGTCGACGACGAGCCGCGCGGCGCGCCACATCTCGTAGGTGAGCTGGCCGAACTTCGAGTACGGATCCTCGTAGAACCCCATCTCTTCGCCCAGGCTCTCGGAGTACAAGCCCCAGCCTTCGACGTACGCGGTGTAGCTGGTGTTCTTGCGAAACTCCGGCAGATCCTGCAGCTCCTGCGCCAGGGCGATCTGCAGGTGATGGCCGGGCACGGCCTCGTGCATCGTGAGGGCTTCCATCTCCCATTTCGGCCGGGAGTCGAGCTTGTACGTGTTTGCGAAAAATGTTCCCGGCCGGCCGGCGGAGAGCGCGCCGGGGTCGTAATAACCGGTCGTCTGTGATGGCGCGATTGCGTCCGGCACCGGCAGCACGCCGTACGGCGTGCGCGGCAGCGTCCTGAACAGGTGCGCCAGCTGCGGATCGGCGCGCTTCGAGATGTCCCGGTAGGCCGAGAGCAGAGATGCGGCGTCCTTGAAAAAGAACTGCGGGTTGGTGCGCAGGTACGTCTTGAACTCGTCGAACGTGCCCTTGAAGCCCGTGCGCGCCATCACTGTGTCCATTTCGGCGCGGATGCGTTTGACCTCGGCGAGCCCGATCTCGTGGATGTCCTTCGGCGTGCGGTTCGTCGTCGTGTGCCAGCGGACGTTGAAGTCGTACATCGCAGCGCCGTTCGGCATCGCGTCCACGTTCGTCGACTCGCGACAGACCGGCAGGTAATCCTTCACGAGGAATTCGTGCAGGCCCTTGAAGATCGGCCCGACGTGCGCGGTGTAGGCCGCGATCGCGTCCTGCGTGAGCCGCGTTCGATCCGTCTCGCTGATGCCGGCCGGAAAATGCTGAAATGCGCTCAGGAGCGGGCTCGACATCGGATCGGCCACGACCTGCGCGGCGGCCTGATCGGGCACATCACGCAGCGTGATCGCCGGCGGCGTGAGCTGTTTGTCCACGCCCTTCTTCATCAACGCCGTTGTCTGCGCCACCAGGTCGGGAATGCCGTTCAGGCGCTTGAGAATGTCTTCGTACTCACCGACGGTCGTCGCCGGCATGAGGGCGATGGTGTGCGGGATGTCCTGCAGGATGCCCTCGAGCTGATTGATCGGCATGTACAGGTTGTGCGGAATCACTCCCCGCACCGGGAACGCATCGTTCCCGAAATCGAGGCCTTGCACGGCCGTCTGCAGCATCTCAAGATAGAGGTCGTAGTCGAGCTGATCGGGCGCCTCGAGCGCGGCACGATCGATCGTCTTCACCCGGTCGACGCTCTGCCTGAGGTGTTCGGCACGCGCCGCGATCGCGTTCTCCGAGTAATCGGTCCACTTCGCGTTCTGGCCTGGATGACCGAACGCGGTCGCGCTCTCCGGATACTGCGCCATCCAGTATTTCCAGTCCTCATCGAGGAGAGTCCGCAAGGAGGCGCGGGAGCTGCCCGGTGCGTGAGCGACGCAGGAGGCGACGAGCGTGAGCGCCGGAACGACGCACCAGAGGGCATGGACGAGGCGCATGCGCTCCATCCTACGACGACTGCCGGCGCGGCGGCGCTACTTCCCTCCACCCACGTCGAGAAGCGCGCCCGTCGTGTAGGACGCTTCGCTCGACAGCAGCCACAGAATGGCGCGCGCGATTTCAAGCGGCTGAGCGCCGCGCTCGAGCGGCACGGTGGGACCGAGCCGATCGACCCGGTTCGGCTCGCCGCCGCGTGCGTGGATGTCCGTGTACGTGAACCCGGGCCGGACGGCATTCACGCGAATGCCGTCGGCCGCGACCTCGCGCGCCAGGCCGATCGTGAACGTATCGATGGCGCCTTTCGACGCGGCGTAATCCACGTACTCGCCGGGCGATCCAAGCCGCGACGCAATCGACGAGACGTTGACAATCGCACCGCCGCGGCCGCCATGGCGCGTGGACATGCGGCGCACGGCTTCACGCGCGCAGATCATCGATCCGATGACGTTCACGGCGAACATGCGGCTGAGGCGATCGACGGTCATGATCTCGAGCCGGCTCTGCGGCTCGACGATGCCCGCATTGTTGACCAACGCGCCGAGCGTGCCGAGCTTGGCGTCCGTCTCGTGGAACATCCGGATGACGTCGGCTTCGAGCGAGATGTCGGCCTGCACGGCAATCGCGCGGCCGCCGGACGCGACGATCCGCTGCACCACGGCGTCGGCGGCCTGGCGATCGTGCTCATAGTTCACGCAGACCGCGTAGCCGCGCTCCCCGGCGAGCGACGCGACCGCGGCGCCGATGCCGCGGCCACCGCCAGTGACAACGAGAACTACTTGATCTTCCACTCTTGGACGCCCGCGGACCAACCCTGTTGCATCGTCACTTCGAGACGGATCGCGGTGGTCGTCACCGAAGCGAACGCGATGACGTTGTACTTGTCGATGGCGACGCCGTACGGCCCGGCCGCCTGGACCGGCCTCCACTGGTCGCCGTCCTTGTAGAGCACCCGCCAGGACGCCGGTACCTTCACTTCCCCACGACCCGTGTCGTCGAACCAGAAGACCTGCGCCTCAGAGACCGCCGTCGCGTTCGGAAAATCGTACTGCAGCCACTCGGTCGCGCCCTTCGTCGGCCACCAGTCGAACGAGGATCCGCCGGTCGATGAGCGCGTCGGCTCTTCCCCATCGTTGACCATCGCCTCGCTCAGGTGGCTCTTGTGCGAAACCGAGACCTTGCTGCTCATCGCGAGCGTCGGCCACGGCCGGGGCGCCGCGCTCGCCTCGGTGCGCGGGATCCACACCAGCATCTCGCCGCGCCCGCGGTTGGCCCACGCGTAGTAGGGAATCGCGACAAACGGCTGCGTCTTGCTGATGACCTTGCCGGCGGCGTCGTATGCGAGAGACGTGGCCGTGCCCTGCACGACCGAGACGCCGCCCAGCAACGTTGGACGGAACGCCGAGGTGAGCGACGTCGCATCAGCCATCACGAGATTCCGGACGTGACCGTCGGGGTTGTCTGGCCACTCGGCGGCGTACACGATCGGACCGCGCTGAATCGCCACGCGGCCGCGGTCGGCCTCGACCTGATCGTTCGCGACCACTCGGCGAACCGGCATCGGCAGATTGAGATCGACCACATCGCCGGCCTGCCAGGTGCGAGCGATCGAGACGTAGCCTTTGACGACGTTCATCGCGATTGCCTGACCGTTGACCTTGATCGTCGGCGCCGGTGACGACGCGTCGGCGTAGCGATAGAGATCTCCAGGCACCGGCTCATTCCGCGCCCACCCGGGAATGCGGACGTTGAGGGTGAACGCTCCGCGGGCCGCGGGAGCGACGGTCAACTTCACCGCGCCGTCCCACGGATACTGCGTCGCCTGCGTCAGCGTGACCTTGCGTCCGTTGTCGAGCGTGACGTCGGCTGAGCCGCCGGCGTACAGGTTGACGAAAATCGTCTGCCCCTGCTTCGCGTAGACATAGCCGGGCACGGAGGCCATGAAGCGCGTGATGTTGCCCGGGCAGCAGGCGACGCCGAACCAGGCCTGACGCGCGTGCTGCCCCTTGGATTCGAGGGGATTGGGATAGAAGAAGGTCTTGCCGTCAAGCGAGACGCCCGAGATCAAGCCGTTGTAGAGCGTTCGCTCCATCACGTCGACGTACTTCGCGTCGGCGTGCAGCAGAAACAGCCGCTCGTTCCAGAAGTCGTTGCCGACGGCGGCGCAGGTCTCGCAGTACGCCGTCATGTTGGGCAGTACGTAGGGACCGCCGAACGCTTCCCCACTTCCACTCGCGCCGATGCCGCCCGTGATGTAGAGCTTCTTGTTGACGACGTCGTTCCAGATCGCGTCGACGGCTTTGAGATACGAGGTGTCACCGGTCAGCGCCGCGACGTCGGCCATGCCGGAATACATGTACGCCGCGCGCACCGCGTGACCAACCGCTTCGGTCTGTTCGATCGGCGGCACTTGCGACTGGTTGTAGGTGCGGCCGGCGCCCTTGTCGCCGTCCGGCCCTCGAACGTCGAGCAGGAACTTCGCGAGGTTGAGGTACTGGACGTTGTCGGTCGCGCGATACATCCGAACGAGGCCCATCTCGGTGATCTCGTGTCCGGGCCAGATTGCCTTCTTGCCCGGACCGAAGGTCGCGACGAGCAGATCCGCGGCCTTGATCGCGACGTTCAGAAACGTACGCTTCCCGGTCGCCCAGTAGTGCGCCGTCGCCGATTCGAACAGGTGGCCCATGTCGTAGAGCTCATGGCTGTCGACCTTCTCGAGCTGCCACCGCTCGGTGCCGGCCCACGGATGCGGCGCGGCCGGGTTGATCGTGCGCGTC
Organism: uncultured Acidobacteriota bacterium; assembly: GCA_963704575.1. Taxonomy (GTDB): domain Bacteria; phylum Acidobacteriota; class Vicinamibacteria; order Vicinamibacterales; family SCN-69-37; genus DATEGZ01. The sequence continues at coordinate 2,044,992 of OY969918.1, forward strand.
GTGTACAGGTACCCGTCCTTTTCCTGCGCCGCGGTGATCTTCGCGATCAGGCTGTCCACGTAGGCGTCGAGCTTCGGATCGGGATGCACCGCGAGGGCGTACGACGCGCCTTCGATCACTTTGTAGAGATCGGTGTCGTCGAACGGATAGCCCGGCGGCTTGGTGTTGGCGAGCGGCTCGCCGCGGAGCGCCGTGGCCGCGCGAATAAAGTTGTCCACGCGCCCGGTGAGCTCGCACTGCTCGAACGCCGCGGGAATCGTCGCCGTCCGGTTCGTCTCGATCTTCGGCGCCCAAAAGCCGTCCGACAGGCGCACGTCGGTGAACGGCACGGGCTGGACCGGATAGTCCTTCTCGAGGCGCGCCGCCTGGGTAATCTCCGCGCGCGGCGCACTGCTCGAGACGACACAGACGAGGCCGAGCAGCAGAGACGCAAACACCTGGATTCTTGACGTCATTGGTTCACTCTCGCGAGCTCTCCGCCATTGCCCCATTGCGCGATTGCTTACTTCCTGACCGTGCGAACGTCAAAAATCGTCGCGGTCGACGCGACGTTGGCCCCGCCCCGCCCGCCGCGACCCGCGCCTGCGGCCGCCGTGTCCGGCGCCGGCGGTGGAGGCGCCGGCGTTTCGAAGCGCACGGTCACCTGCGACTTGCCGCGCGTCACGGCCGCCGGCAGATCGTATTCCTTGTCGAAGAACAGGCCGGTCGGCGTCGTCATCGCCTCGGTCGCGATCCTGGTGCCATCGACCAGCACGTCGAACGTGCGCGGCGCGCCGCCGGTCTCGATGCGATAGGTCACGACGAGAGTGGCCGGATCGCCACTGGCCTTCAGCGTGTAGCTGATGAACCCGCCGCGCGCATCACGACCGCGGCGGCCGTCGAGTTGCGTCGGAGTCGCCGTGCCGGGCACCGGCGCCGCATTGTTGCCCGCGCCACGGCCGCGTCCCAGGCTCTGGCTGGCGAATCCGTGCGCCTGCTCGCTCGCGTCGCTCCCGACGTCCACGAAGTCAATTGTCTTCGCTTCGATCGATTTCCTGCGCGCGGCCGCATCGCTCGCCGCCTTCGTCATCGACGACCACTCCGCCGGCGAGTACACCTTCCAGTAAATCGTGTAACGCGGTTCGAAGAGCGTGTAGAACGGCACGAGCGTCACCGCCTTCGGCTCGCTGAGACCTGCCGCGACCGTGAAGGTCAGGGGCTTGCCTGGGACCGGCGTGACCTTCGAGAGATCGGCCTTGAGGTCCGCGCTGACGAACACCGGAATGTCCACGTGTGCGGCCGGCGGCACCAGGTTGCCGGCCGGCACGTTCACGCCGTAGCGCTTCGCCTCGTCCATCTGCGACGTGCCGAGGTCGCCCGCGAGCACGACCGGCCCGTACATGAATGCCGCGTACTGCTTCGAATTGGGCAGCGGCTCGACGTGCAGCGTCATCGGCGTCTTCACGATGACAGTGTCGCCGCTCTTCCACTCGCCGTTGACGGTGACATAGCCGCCGGGATCCACGGTCACAGCCTGCGCCTTGCCGTTCACGGTGACGTTCAGCCCCGAGGCCCAACCCGGGCGGCGGATTTTGAGGGCGAGCTTGACGGGATTCGCGGCGGTAAACGTCAGCTTCGTCGTGTCCTCGCTCGGGAACCTGGTCTCCTGACGCACCGTCAGGCCTTTCTCTTTCCACGTGAGCTCGGACGGAATGAACAGGTTCAGGTAGAGCGACGAGTCGTCGTGGAAATAGATCGTGTCGTTGTATTTCCCGTGATTTTCCATGCCGGTGCCAACGCAGCACCAGAAGGAGTCGTTATCGGTCGAAAACACTTTGAACGCACCCGGCCGCAACGGCGTGTAGTAGATCACGCCGCCGGTCTTCGGATCCTGCGACGGCAGGATCTGGTTGAACAGCGCCCGCTCATAGAAATCCATCGTCTGCGCCGTCGGCTCCCACGAGAACAGGTGGCGCGTGAGCTTCAGCATGTTGTAGGTGTTGCAGGTCTCGGCGCTCGAGGTGCCCAGGTGGTTGTCGAACGTATCCACCGGGAAGAAGCTCTCGCCGTCGGTGTTGCCGCCGATGACGTACGAGCGTTTTTCTGCGACGGTGTGCCAGAAGTTGGTGGCGATGGCTTTGTAGTGCGGATCGGCGGTCAGCTCGAATTCGCGCGCCGACGCGATCATCTTCGGGATCTGCGTGTTGCCGTGGACGCCGCGACCGTTCGCGTCGACGAGCGGGTCTTGGCCGTCGGCGAGCGGATCGAACATCATCTTGTCGTCGAATTTTTTCGCAACGCGGAGCCACTCGGCGTCACCGGTCACACCATAAAGGTTCGCAAGCACTTCGCCCATGCCGCCGAATTCGGTGCGAAGATCGGCCTGCTGCTGCGCCTCGGTCAGACGATCGACGCGGAAGCGGACCCAGCCCGCCTGTTTCTTGAGCACGTCGAGCGCCTGCGCGTTGTGCGTCTGCTGGTACATGTCGAGCAGCCCGGCCATGATCTTGTGAATCGTGTACCACGGCGCCCAGACCTGCGTGCGCGCGTCGAGGCGATCGAAGAACTCTTCAGGAAACGCCGAGAGGTAGCCCGGATGGTACTTCGTGGCATCGGCAGTTTGGATCTTGGCCAGTTCGCCGACGAGCAAGTCGCCGCGATCCTTGAAGCGGCGATCGCCGGTGCTGGCGTACATGATGGCGACGGCTGACAGGTAATGGCCCATCGTGTGGCCGCGCAACTCCTGTGTCGGGCTCTCCCATCCGCCGAGCGGCTCTGCGGTCGACGGCAGGCCTGCGGTGACGCGGAACATATGAAGCATGCGATCGGGATCGAGCTTGAGCAGCTCGTTCTGGTCACGAATCATCGCGTCCTTGAACGGACCGTCGAGCAGCCGCACGTCCTCGAGCTGGAAGCTCATCGCCTTGAACGCGACCTTGTTCGGAACGGTCACGGGTCGACCCCACTGGTCCTGCGCGACGAGGGTGGAGATCAGGGCGAGTGTGGCCAGGGCGGCTATCTTCAGCGTTCGCATCGCGTCCTCCGGGGTAGGCGGATTGTCGCATGAAGACGACGATATCGGGCTATCGGGTCACCGGGCTATCGGGCTATGTGGGGATCGGCAATCGGGCAATCGGGCAATCGGACTATCGGGCGATGTGCCAATCGCCCGCGAGCAGAGTCACGGAGCATGCCTGCGATCATCCGCACCTGGTCGGCCCGGGCCGTCGCCTCGGGGGCTGTTGGCGCTGGTCGTTCGCCAGACTCGTACGCCTCGACGATCGAAAGATGCGCACCAGCTCGGTGGCTTCCGCATGGATCGCGTCGAGCTCGGGACCATTTAGTCCGCCAGCGCGCAGGTACTGGGACCAGAATTGGCATTCGTCGGCCTCGTCGAGCACGACACCGACTCTCGCCGTGAACTCGACGTGCGAGCGAGCCAGACCGGCCGCGCGATAGTTGGACGCCACCGCGGCCGACGCCCTTAGCAACTGGCGCGCGGCATCCGCAGTCTCGATATCTCGAAGGTGGGACCGGCAAAATCGGCGCGTGCGGACGGCGAACTCAAACGTGCGCTCTCGAAGTTCCTGGGGAGTCATGACGAGCCAACGAGCACAATTGGTACCCGCCCTGTCGCCCCACCGGTCGCCAGAATCGCGCGCGCGACCTCGCAGAACCTGCACTCACCGCTCGGACCTGGATCGCAAGTCTTGCGAACATCCGGATCCGTCGTGGCCCTGCGACTTCGCGCGACCGCATGTTTGTCCGATGGCCCGATTTCCACATAGCCCGATGACCCGATTGCCCGATTGCCCGATTGCAGGTCCGGCCGTCGGTTATAATTGAACGTTCTTCCCCACGCGGAAGTGGCGGAATTGGCAGACGCGCAAGCCTCAGGAGCTTGTTGGAGCAATCCAGTGGGGGTTCGAGTCCCCCCTTCCGCACCAGCCTTCGCTCACCGCTCCCTACGGTCGCAGCTTCGGCTGGCCAAGCCAGGCGAAGGCTGTCCGCCGGAGCCGCGAACGCAGGAGAGTCTGGCGAAGGCGAACCTCGCTTGCTAACCGCTTCCGGGCACTCCATTCCGCTCTTGCCCTAGAATTCCCGCGTGACCGCTCGTTCGCGGGTGACTAACACGCTAATCGCTTTAGCGGCGGCCGTTGGCCTCGGGGCGATCTTGTGGCAGATCCGCCAGGCGCCAGAGACGTATCCGTACGCCGACACGGCGACGACGTCGATCTACACGCTGCGCGCGGTCAAGGGTGAGCTCGCGACAGGCGCGTACTCGCGCTTCCAGTGGCACCATCCGGGACCGCTGCCGTACGAGATGCTCGCACCGCTCTACGCGCTTTCCGGCCGCCGCGAAGCGAGCCTCAAGTGGTCGATGCTGCTCTTCAATGTCGTCGTCCTCGCCGGGTTGCTGACCTACCTCGGCCGCCACTCGAAGTGGCTGTGCGTCACGGCAATTGCCGCGCTGCCACTCATCTACTTTGAAGAACGGCTGCTGTTCTGGGCGTGGAATCCCGTCGCGCCGTTGCTCTCACTGGCCCTCGCAATGGCGCTCGCCGCCGGCGTCTGCGCGGGCGACATCGCCGCACTGCCGTGGCTCGCGGGCGTCGTGTCATTCCTCGTGCAGTCGCACGTCGGATTCGCGCCCGTGTCTTTGCTCTTGACCACTGCGGCCATCGTCGCCGTCCTGCGGCGGATGCGGCGACCGCGCGGCGACGATCGCCACGCTGTTAGGCCTGCCGTGCTCGCGAGTGCGATCGTCAGCGTCGTGTTGTGGTCCGTCCCTGTCATTCATGACCTTCGCTCCGGCACCAGCAATTTTGCGGGCATCGCGCGATCGTTGGTCACCCACGATGTTCGTCCTTGGACGCAAGTGCGAGACATCGTTGCGAATGAACTGGTCGCCACCTTCGATCCTTCGCGCGAGCTGATCACTGGAGACCTGCCGAAGTCCGCCGTGACCTCGGTGCGAGTCTGGGCAGTTACTCAACTCGTCCTGCTCGCCGTCATGGCCGTCCGGGCGCGTCAGCGCGGCCGGCCGTTCGACTCGGCGTTCGCGTGGTTGTGTGTCGCGTCCTCGCTAGTCGGCGTGTTCGGAGTGCGGTCAATCGCCGGCGACATCTTTGACTATCTCGTGATTTGGATTGGCATCATCGGGATGCTCAACGTCGCGGCGTTGCTGTCGGCGATCGGCCTGCTGTTTCCGTCGCCCCTGACGGCATCACCGCCACCGTTGAATGTCAGATGGCGCGCCGCCATCGTCGTCTGGCTCACCGCCGTCGCGGCACTCGGAATCACGCGACTCAATTGGAAGCAGCGGGCTGATTCCGGCGATCACACGGTGGCGCACCTCGCCGGTGACCTTGCCCGCTACTGCGACGAACATCACTACGTGCGCCCGCTCTTCACGTTCGACTGGAGGGTCTGGCAACCGGCCGCGGGCATCGTCCTGCAACTTTACAAGGAAGACCGCGCGGTGGCCGTCGCCGACGACGCGCGCTTCATGTTTGGTGAGCCGTTCACGCGCACGGGCTCCGAGCCGGCGACGTTGCACCTGATGTCGGTCGACGACGAAGCGATGCCAGCCGGCGTGACGCGCTTTACTTGGATCGCGAACATCGGCGGGTACCGACTCATTCAAGTCTGGCGAGACTAGGTTGCCGCTTAGCGTCTGCCGACATGCGATCAGCGCATGGCTATACACTCGCGACATCGGAGTGAGGTGGTCTCTATGAAACAAGCCCTGGCGTTCACCACGCGAGCGATCCTTTCCGGTCTGCTCATCGTGATTCCCATCTACCTGGCCATCCTGCTGCTGCTCAAGGGCATGAAATCGGTGGTCGGCCTCGTGCATCCACTGGCGGTGTTGCTGCCGGACTGGGTCCCAGCCGAGATGGCGATGTCGCTGCTTCTCATACTTGGGATCTGCTTTCTCGTCGGTGTGGCCGTCCGTCACTCGCCTGGGGCAAGCCGCGCGCAACCAGATCGAGCGAACGTTCTTCGAGAGGATCCCCGGCTACGCGCTTCTTCGGAGCCTCACTCAGCAGATGGCCGGAAAGAGCCGCGAGAACATCTGGCGGCCGGCACTCTTCAGGACTGATGAGGGCCTGCTTCCGGCGTTCATCATCGAAGAGTTCGAGGACGGGCGGTATACCGTGTTCGTGCCGTCGATCCCCACGCCGCTTGCGGGCGCCGTGTACGTTGTCGATCGGAGTCGCGTGCACGCCCTCGACGTCCCCTTCACGGACGCCCTCAAGACCATCTCCCGGTGGGGCTCGGGCGCCAAGGACATGGTCAAGGCGATGGAAGCGGCGGCGCGACGTTAGCCGCGCCTCTTGAAGACGGATATGCCAACGACCTTCGCTGAAATGGCCGGCACCGCGGCACTACTGCTGGTCATGCTGGTCGGCCTCGGAATCTGGCGCCGGCGACGGCGAAAAAGGGGCCGCTGAACAGTGCGGTCGAGGTTTCGGATGAGGGTGGGCCGTCAACGGCGGCCAAGAGCCTCCAGCGCGCAGCGCGTGTCGTGCCCTGCGTGCTGGAGGCTCTGCAATGTATGCCTTACTTCGCCGGCTCGACGCTGATGGCGAGCGCCTGCGTGTAGGTCACCTCCACCTTGTCGCCGACTTTGTAGCCCGCCAGGTTCTTCGGGTCAGCCACTTTGGTCGACAGCCGATGTCCGTCGTCCGTCCGGATCGTGATCGAGCCCACCTTCTCGTCGATGGCTTCGAGCGTGACGACCATCGTCATCTGTGTCGCGATCGTCCCACCGGGCTGCGTGCCAGGAGTGCGCGTCACGGCGCCGGAGGCCGCCGGTTTCGGCGTAGCGCCCGGCCGCTGGATCATCGATACCAGAGACTCGTGGTACCGGAAGGTGACTTTGTCCCCAACCTTGAGTGCATCGAACCGCTGCACATCAGGACCGCAGTAGATGTCCTGCGTCGTGCCGTCGGCTTTCTTCAACGTGACCACGCGCGAGGTGTGGTCAATCGCCTCGATCGTGAACGTCGCCGAGACGACCTCAGCGACGCTGACGGCTTTCTGCGCGGCCGCGGGAACGGCCAGCAGCGCGACAAGTGCCGCGCCCAGGATCGTGTGCTTCACCATGTGTTTCTTCTCTCCTCGTTAATACGTCTCGAGACCGGGTTTCCGAAAGGCGGCGCACGCCGCCGAGATCTCGGCCTCGGTCGACTGCTGGGTGCTCCCAGTGTACATCGGGCGAGTATTCGGACATCCCTCGAGGATGAAGTGCTCGTCCGCGGCGCATACTTGGCCCCGTGGACATCGTCGAGGCGACACGTGCGTATGAGGGCTGGATCGCAGCGCGGACAAAGGTCGTCAAGCCGGACCTCGCCCGCAAACATGACGTCATGGCCGAGAGCGCCTTCGTCTTCCTTCGAGGGACGTTCTATCGATGGTGCCAGCTCTGGCCGACGACGTGCCACGCGCTGGTTGACGCGCCCGTCATTCCGAGCGTTGGCGATCTGCACATCGAGAATTTTGGCACCTGGCGCGATATTGAGGGGCGCCTCGTCTGGGGCGTGAACGATGTCGACGAGTCGTGCCGCTTGCCGTACACCAACGACCTCGTGCGCCTGGCGACCAGCGCGACGCTTGCCACGCGACACGGCAGGCTGGATCGCACCGCGCGCGCGTTGTGCGACGCGATTCTCGACGGATACACAGACGCGATCGACAAGGGCGGCCGCGCCTTCGTCCTCGCCGAGCGCCGGCAATGGCTCAGACGGCTCGCGTTGAACAAGCTGCGCGATCCCGTGACCTACTGGCCCAAACTCGACGCGCTTCCAACCGCCAAAGGTGACATCCCGCACGCGATCCTCCGCCGGGCGCTGCCGGTTCCGGGGCTTCGTTACCGCGTCGTGGCTCGCGTCGCTGGCGTGGGCGGTCTCGGACGAAGACGCGTTGTGGCCTTGGCGAAATGGGAGGGCGCGCATGTGGCGCGCGAAGCCAAAGCGCGGTTCCCATCAGCCGCCGCGTGGGCCACTGGCCGGCCATCGGTCGCGGTGAGCGGTGAGAGGCTGCTCGCGTCCGCCGTCCGCGCGCGTGACCCGTTCCTGCAGTTTCAGGATCGATGGATTGTCCGTCGCCTGGCGCCCGATTGCTCGCGCGTCGAGCTCACGGATTTGCCGAGAACGCACGACGAAGAGCGGCTGCTGCGGGCCATGGGCAGCGAGACCGCCAACTTTCACGTCGCGTACGCACGTCAGGCCATTCGTGCTGATCTGAAGAAGCGCCGACGCCGGTGGCTCGAGGCTGCCGCAAACGACATGGCCGACGTGATGGAAAAAGAATGGCGCCGCTGGATCCGTCAACGCGGCGCATGAAGTGGGCGCGAGCTCGCCGTCTGAGCTCGCGCCCTTGTCGCTGCTATTTCCTCCTCGCGGCGGGCGTGAGCGTCACACCGCGCAGAACCTCGCCGAAGCCTGCCCGACGGAGGACCGTGAATGCCTCTCCCGAGCCGGGCGCCATCGCTGGGACCGAATCCGTGATCGTCACGAGCAGGTTCGGATCCGCCCCCTGGTCCCCATTCCCGCTCACCGTTGAGGTGATCGCCCAGATCGTCACCGTCCCATCGCCATTCACCCGCCCCGTGATGTTGCGGAGGCCGTCAGTCGCCGGCGTCCAGGGCAGGTTGGTCACCGGGTTGATCGAGTTCGGATAGCCGGGCACAGCGTACGGGGTGCCCAGGTTCAGTCCGTTCTGGAGCGTGTACGCGAGCGTCCACGTGCCAGACGCCAACACCCACTTCTGCAGTCCCGCAGTCTTCGAGCCGGCAGCCTTTGTGTACGTCCCTGCCTTGAACGTGTTGTCCCCGTCACCTTCGTCTGCCACGTACACGGTGTTAGCGTCGGCGAACCACAAACCAAACGGAAAGGAAGTCTTCGACTTGAGGGACGTGGGAAATCCGTTCAGGATGCACATGTTCGTGGGCACGAGGCCGTCGGTTTGCACCAGACCCGGGTCGTAGGCGAGCGGCCCGCCCGGCAAGCTCGCGAAGCTCTGCGGCACGCCGGATCCGTCCGGGCACGCGCCGCCGACGGTGTCGACGAAGTACACGGTGTTCACGCCATTCCCACCGCTGCCCTTGGTGTAATACAGCACGTTGTCGAAAATCGTCATGCCGCGAAAATTCGTGTCCTTCCCGATCTTGTCCGCGGCGTCCCCGAGCTGCGTGATATTGAAACTCGCGACCGGCGTCGGCAGCCCGGGATTCTGCGCGACGAGCGCACGCACGTCCGGACTGAGGATCTGAGCGCCCGCGCCGATGATCACGCCGTCGGGCTGCGGGTTGCCGCCGTTTCCCGCGTTGCCCGCCAGGTACAACAGGTTCATCCGGTTCGTGTTGTTCAGCGCCGCGGCGCGCCCATTGTTGCCGCTGTAGGCGTTCGTTTCCGTGAACCGGAACTTACCCTGTTGATCGACGTCGGCCACGGCACGAAACGCCTGGCCGGGCACCGGATTGGTTGGATCGAAGACGCCAGGTGTATTCGAGTTCGAGACATCGATCGCGTTTATCGGAGCGATATATCCCATGAACGAGATCACCCCCCCATCGGTCGAGATGTTGAGAGCGAGCTCCGACTTGGAGGAAAAGCTCGTCACGAGCTGGTCTTTTGTCGGCGGGGTCCCGCGCTGGGAGCTGTTCGGCACTTCAAGCGTGTTGATCGTCACGCCGGACGTCGTGATCTGATCGAGCAGAATCCGTGATGTGATGCCGAAACTGGCGTCGACGGTGTCGTTGTTGAACACAAACGGATACGTGCCGTCGTTGATCGCCTGGACGCAGTTGGGCGGGACGCAATTGGGCGGAAGGAGATCGCCGACGTGAATGTTCTGGGGATTGTTGTCGTACACGGTGCGGCTGACGACGAGATTTCCGGCGAGAAAGAAGTCACTGTCTCGTCGGGCGGCGCCGACCGCAACGATCGAACCGGCGATAGCGATGGTAAGAATGAGCAAGAGTATGATGCGCGATTTCACGGGTTCACCTCACGAGTTATGCGTTCATCGATATAGCTCCGCCGCCAAGCGGAACTTGGCAGCGGCGCCCAGCCTTGCATGGAGGTGTAACAGTGGACGTGACGTGATCGTTCAGAAGACTTTCAGAGACCCAAGCGATCCTGACGTACGTCCAGGCGAGCCATCGACAACCCTATTTCGCTGAGGATCCGGCCGCCGGCGCCCGGATGCGGCACGATGATCCTTTCGGTCGAGGCACGCGTCAAGCCTGGACGCGCTGAGCGTCGCGCCCTATGCTGGCGGCGGGATGAGAGCGGTCATCTGTACGCGCTACGGCCCACCGGAGGTACTTCGACTCGCGGAGGTCGAGCGCCCCACGCCCCGCCGGAACCAGCTCCGCATTCGGATCCATGCGGCGGACGTGACGGTGAGCGACTGCGTCATCCGTGGTCTGAGAGCGCCCCGCCGGTATCGGATCCTGTTGCGGTTGCTCGCGGGCTGGAACGCGCCGCGCCGGCGCATTCTCGGAATGGTCCTCGCCGGAGACGTCGAGTCCGTCGGACGGAACGTCACGTCATTCAAGAGAGGCGACCAGGTATTCGGCATGAGTCGCTGGACGGTCGGTACGTACGCGGACGAGGTGTGCTGGTCAGCAACCACTCTTCTGGCGCCAAAGCCAACGAACTTCAGCTACGAGGAAGCGGCGGCCCTCCCGTACGGCGGCCTGCTGGCGATGCATTGCCTGCGCAAGGCCAGGATCCGGCCGGGCCAGCGCGTGCTGATCTACGGCGCGTCCGGCGCCATTGGCACCGCGGCCGTGCAGCTCGCCAGGCACTTCGGGGCCGTCGTGGCGGGCGTGTGTAGCACGAGCAATTTGAAGTTGGTCGAGTCGCTCGGCGCCGAAGTCGTCCTCGACTACACGCGAGAGGACTTCACCAGCCGGGGCGATCACTATGACCTCATCTTCGACGCGGTGGGCAAGCGCAAGAGCGCAGGGGCCATGCAGGATGCCGCACGCGCACTGACGACGGGCGGCACCTGTATGTCGATCGATGACGACTTTCCGAAGCTGACCCGGCAGGACCTGGAGCTGCTGAAACGGCTGGCCGAGGCGGGAGCACTGAAGGCCGTGATCGATCGCCGCTACGTCCTGGACGAGATCGTCGAGGCGCACCGGTACGTCGAGCTGGGCCACAAGAAGGGCAACGTGATTGTGACCGTTGCCCAACCTGGCCGCGTTATTTGAACGGCGTCTCAAAATGAGAAGTCGCCCAGTCTTGCATGGACGGCGCATCGCCAGCGTGGGCCAGGCGGTCTTTGCGGTGACCATGATCGCCCTGGGAATCCTCGGCCTCATCCAGGGCGGCTTCACGCCGACATGGACGGGTGTGCCCAAAAGCGTTCCCGCTCGCGAGGCCCTCGCCTATCTGTGTACCGGCGTGTCTCTGGTTACCGGCATCGGCCTTCTCTGGCGGCGCACCGCCCTCGTCGCCTCCCGAGTGCTGCTGACCTATCTGTTAGCGTGGCTGGTGCTGTTTCGGCTGTCTCACATTTTCACCGCTCCCAAGAGCCTCGACACCTGGTGGAGCTGCGGTGACACCTTGGTGATGGCGGCGGCCGCCTGGGCGCTCTACGCCTGGATCGACGGTGACCGCGACGGAGAGGGTCTCAGCTTCGCCACTGGCGACAACGGCGTGCGCATCGCGAGGATGCTCTACGGCGTGGCATTGATCCCCTTCGGCGTCGCGCATTTCATCAATCTCAAAGATACCGCCGGGCTCGTGCCTGGCTGGCTGCCCTGGCACATGGCTTGGGCGTCCTTCACCGGCGGTGCCTTCATCGCGGCGGGCGTGGCGATGCTAATCGGCGTGTGTGCGCGGCTGGCGGCTACGCTCTCGGCCCTGGAGATGGGCGTGTTCACGCTGCTGGTGTGGGTACCGATGGTCGTGGCCGGCCCCAACGCCTTCCAATGGAGCGAGTTCGTCGACTCGTGGGCGCTGTCGGCAGGCGCCTGGGTGGTGGCGGATTCGTATCGCGGCATGCCCTGGCTCGCCGTCGGCAAGCGCTAGGTTAGATGGTCGCGGAGCTCCTGGGCGCCTTCACCTGGACGCCGGACGACGTCCAACCGCGCGTCGTCCTCGTATTCCTCGTCGCTTCTTGAGTAGCGCTTTGCTCGTCCACAACGCGGCGCTTCGCTCTCGCTGACGCTGAAGATGCTGCTCCCATTCCGCCGTCCGCATCTGGATGTAGTCGGCGATGGACTCGCTCGACGACGTATCCGGCGGTGTGTGCTCGCCGTAGATGCCCTTGTTGTTGCGCAGCGGCAACTCGGCCAGCTTCTGCGCATGAATTCGCTCGAGCAGGGACGGTTGCGCCTGCAGCGGATGGGTGTCGCGGGAAATCGGGATCACGACGTTCTCGATCGGGTTGTCCGTGCGGGGCGTCGCGAGGGTCAACACATCCGCAAGACTTGGCGCGGCCTTGTCGCGCTTGGTCAACGGTGCGAGGCTCCAGCGGTCTGCAATCGTTCGCAGCACCGATGTGTGGTCGATCGTCCCCTGCTTCGCCCGAAACACCGTGCCGGCGGCGATGCGGGGAGAGATCAGCAGCGCGGGAATCCGGACGCCGAAGCGCGAAAAATCGAATCCAAACTCCCCCACCGAGTCGTCGGGCGCCACGGCTCCGCCAGGCGGCGGCACGTGGTCGTAGTTCCCGCCGTGTTCATCGTAGGTGATGATCAGCAGCGTCTCGTTCCACCCTGGACCGTCGTGCAGCGCCTTGAACACGTCGTGGATCAGCTTCTCCCCGAGCGCGACGTCGTAGTTCGGATGCTGACTGTTGCCGCTCGCACCGAAGCTCGGCTCGAGGAAGGTATACGCCGGAAGCGTGCCATTCGCCGCGCGCGTCTGAAAATCTCGAAAGTGACCGAAGTGGCTGGCGTCCGCGTTTTGTGTGTCAGGAAAATCGTGGCGCGTCAGCGGTGCCGCATCGTAGCCGTAGATCGCCCACTCGAGGTTCTGGTCGGACAGGCGGCCGAAGATGCTCGGACACGTGAACACCTTCACGTGATTGTCGAGATGGCCCTGCGACGTGCCTGCCCCCGCAAACGCGCGATTGGGAATCGTCTGCGTCGGCACCGAAGCAAACCAGTGGTCGCACACGGCATACCCTTTCGCCAATCCCGACATGATTGGCAGCATCTCGGGCGAATACATCCCCATGATTTCCGACGCGTCCGTGTTGGGCAGCGTGTCTTTGAAATGTCTGGCGAGGTCGGACGCGATGGCCGCCTTGAAGTTGATCACGAACCCACGGTTCGTCGGCACGGCGCCGGGCGCGGGAGCGTCGGTCGAGTACAACTGCAGGTTCGTATTGTGAAAGCCCTCGCCCGGATCCGCACCCGGCCTCAAGTACGGATGGTCCGACGCGTGATCGATCTTGAACACCTGTGTCTCCTGGCCGAAATCATCCGGATTCGTCTCCTCGCCCGTCAATCCCTCGTAGGGCGCGCCGGTAGGCGATCGATTCCCGGCATCCTCATAGAGAAATCCGAGCATCTGATCGAACGATCGGTTTTCGAGCATGAGTTGGACGACGTGCTCGATCTTCTGAAGTTGATTGGCCATGAGTCCCCGCCTGAGTCGAATGCAAGACTGCGCCGGGCGACAGGGCGTGTCAAGGCTCGAATCGCGCGAGTGTCGAATCGCTGCTGGCTTTTCAAAAATAGTGCGACCCAATCAGCGCGGGCAGGTCCGCCACGCTCGCAATCACATGCGTCGGCGATTCACGGCGCAGGCGATCGGCCGTGTGGATCCCTGAAAGGACCCCGACGACGCCGAGCACGCCGGCTTTCGCGCCGGCCTGGAGATCCAACGGCGTGTCGCCGACGTTCAACACCTCCCGCACGTCTCCGACGCGGGCGGCTTCCATGGCGCGGAAAATCATGTACGGCGCCGGCCGCCCTTCCGTCACGTCATCGCTGCAGATGTTTGCGGCGAAGATTTCCTGCCATCCGACGGTGCTGAGGATGGCATCCGTCACCGTGCGATAGAACCCCGTCGTCGTGGCGCACAGAATCCGATGCGCCTCGAGCCAGGCGAACGTCGCAGCCGCACCCTTGATGGGAATCGTGCCGCCGTTCGCGAACTTGCTCTCGAGCGCCATCTTGAAATCGTCGTAGGCGCGGCGCACGCGCTCGGCGTTATTGTTGTCGGCCGCGCCCCACTGGCGCTCCACGAAGGTCTCGATGACGTGCCGCTTCGACGACCCCTTCAGTTCCCGCAGCTCGGCGTCGGTCGCCGTCAAGCCGTTGGCCGCCAACGCTTCACTGAAGGCCGCGATCACTTCGCCGTGGTCTTCGATGATGGTGCCGCCGATGTCGAACACGACGAGCCGGACGTTGGGCATGTGCGTTGTCCCCGCCTACCGCCCGATCGCTAGGGCGTCGGTGAGATCGCCTGGTGGTGTCGCCCCACGCGCTCGGAACGCCGCGTCCCTGGCGGCGAGGCCGGGGAGCACCGGCAGATCGAAGCGTCTCGTGATCAACCGCAGGATCGACGTCGTGTCATTCAGCGTGTGATCGACGACGCCGCGTCTAGCGAACGGGGAAATCACGATCGCCGGGATGCGCGTGCCAGGTCCCCAGCGATCTCCCTTCGGCGGAGCAACATGGTCCCAGAAGCCGCCGTTCTCGTCATACGTCACGATCACGACCATGTGCGCCCACTGTGGACTCCGCTCGAGATGCGCGACGAGGTCGGCGATGTGCGCGTCGCCGGCGAGAACGCTCGCCAGGCCGGGATGCTGACTGAGATTGCCTTGCGGCTTGTAGAACGCCACCTGCGGCAGCGCGCCTGCGTCAATCGCCTTGAGGAACTCGACGCCGTTGAGCCCGCCGTCCCGGAGATGTTCCGCACGCGCCTTCGTCCCGGGCGCGAACGTCTGGTAGTAGTTGAACGGCTGATGATGGAACTGAAAATTCGGGATTGGCGTGTCGCGATTGCCGTCGAGCGCCGCCCGCCACGCGCCGGCGTACCACGCCCACGTCACGCCTTTCGCAGAGAGCAGGTCGCCAATCGTCTGGCCATGCTGCGGCGGAAGCGTCGTCGGCCGCGTCGGATCGGCGATCATCGGATCGCCTGCGGCCAGCGGCTTGTTGCCGCTCGGCTGATACGGCGGCTGCATCGTGTTGACGGCGAAGAAGTCCGGCGTGAGCGTGCCGTCCTTGACGTATCGTGGCGCGCCATCAAGGGCCGACTTCTCCGTCGTCGGCGCCATCACGAGTGCAACGCCGTCGGGTGCGACCGCGGCGATCAGGCTGCTGGCGGGACTCGAGTCGGCGCGCGGATAGACGGGTGCGCAGGCGCACACCAGCCACTGATGATTGAGAAACGACCCGCCGAACGCGCCCATGAAAAAGTTGTCGGCGAGCACGTAGCGCCTCGCGACGTCCCACAGTCGCTGCGTCGATCCGTCGTAGTGACCCATCACGAGCGCGCCGGAATCTGCGTACGCGACGAAGCGATCGTTCTTGCCGCCGTCAATCTGCATCTGGTTCTGATAAAACCGGTGAACGAGATCGCGCGTTACGACGGCGCCGTCCGCGTGGAACCCTTTCGGGTCGTCGATCGCAAACGGCGCGTTCGGCAGGTGCGCCGTCTCCACTTGCGTCACCGCGGGCGTCACGCCGCGCTGCGTGAGTCCACCCCAGATCGGCGGCAGCTCAGCGAGGACCGTGCCGTCCCGATCGACCTGCCGCGCGCTCTCCGGCGTGACGTTCGCCAGCCCGTTCGCGCCGGGGAACGAACCATAGAGCGTGTCGAAACTGCGGTTCTCCGAGTAGATCACGACGATGGTCTGAATGTCGCTGAGGTCAGCGGCCCGCTGCTGGCCAGCCTGCGCAAGGAGGCCGGTCGCGATTCCGGCCACGGCGACCATCGCCCACGCCGCACCTCGACGGCCATCGTGCGGCCGCGCGCGCCGGGTCTGTGGCAGGGGGGCTCGATACTCCACGGCCGAATTCTACCGTCGGCGCGCCGCGGCGTTATGATCCGACCGCGATGTCCCGGGTACGACGACCTGCCAGCTGGCTCGCCGCGTTATTTCTGGCCGTCGCAGCGCTCGCAGGGACGGACGCCCGTGTCATCCGGCTGGCCGGCGTCACGAGCGGGCCGCTCACCCGCGCCGATGCTACCGCTCGTGCCGTGGCCCTTTCTGCGCTGGGCCGGCAGATTTTCAGCGACCCGTCGCTCTCGGCGTCCGGAAGAATGTCCTGCGCCACGTGTCACGATCCTCGGCGGGCCTTTGGCCCATCGCACGTCGACGCTGTCCAGCGCGGAGGCGCGACACTAGCGCTCGCAGGTCATCGTGCCGTGCCCTCGCTCATGTACCTGCAGGCGGTGCCGCCATTCACCGAACACTTCTTCGAGTCGGACGACGAGGCCGACGGAAGCATCGACAACGGCCCGACCGGCGGGCTGACCTGGGACGGTCGCGTCGATCGTGCGCGCGATCAGGCGCGTCTTCCGTTGCTCTCCCCGTTCGAAATGGCGAACGCAACGCCTGCTGACGTCGCGGCCCAAATCGCGCGAGCGTCATACGCGGCCGAGTTCCTGCGAGTGTTTGGGCCGCGATCGCTCGGTGATCCCGACCTCGCACTCGCCGGCGTCACGACGGCCCTCGAGGCCTTCGAGCAGGACGTCGCGACGTTCTCTCCGTACTCGAGCAAGTACGACGACTACCTCGAGGGACGGGCGACGCTCTCGGCAGCCGAGCAGCGCGGCCTCGAAGCATTCGAGAACCCCGCGAAAGGCAACTGCGCGAGTTGTCACATCAGCCGGCCGGCGCCAAACGGCGCCCGTCCGCAGTTCACCGACTACGGACTGATCGCGCTGGGCCTGCCGCGCAATCGGGCGATTCCCGCCAACGCGAATCCCAGCTATCGGGACCTCGGGCTCTGCGGACCCGATCGGACCGACCTCGCCGGTCGCGCAGACTACTGCGGCCGGTTCATGACGCCTACGCTGAGGAACGTCGCGACGCGCACCGTGTTCTTTCACAACGGCCTCGTTCGCAGCCTGCGTGAGGCGGTCGCCTTCTACGCCGAGCGCGACGTGAACCCGGGAAAGTGGTATTCGCGGGATCGTCAAGGACGAACGAGGAAGTTCGACGATCTTCCACAGGCGTACTGGCGGAACATCGAGACCGGTCCCCCCTTCGGCCCGAGGCTCGGCCTGCCGCCGGTTCTTTCGGCGCAGGATCTGGACGACATCGTCGCGTTCCTCGGCACGCTCACGGACCGTCCAGTTCGATCCACGCAGACGTCTCGACGTTAGCCCGCAACTCAGGGCTCCGGGCTAGCGCGGTGCATCGGCCCCGCCGGCGGCGATGATCGCACGGCAGAATCCTTCGGGCGTAAACCCGCACTCGGCCCGGGCGAGTTTCAGCGTGGAGGTGAATCGGTGCCGGAACGCGCGAAGCTCAGCCATGCGCCGGTCGATTTCGAGGAGATGCGCCTCGCAGGCCGCCACGACGCGCGAGCACGGCATCCGGCCGCCGCGCCCCAGTTTCAGGATCTCGCGGATCTCGTCGAGCGAGAATCCAATCCTCTGGGCCCGCTTGATGAATGCGATCTCGTCGATCGTGCGCTTGGGGTACAGGCGGCACCCACTGGCCGATCGCGGGGCCGCTGCAATCAACTCGTGCCGTTCGTAGAAACGGATGGTGCCGGGCGGCACGCCGGTGCGTCGCGCGATTTCTCCGATCAACATGGGAGCACTGTAACGCCGGCTTGACCTTCCACCGGGGTGCAAGGTGTACACCTTGAAGCGAAAGGAGAACAACATGCCTGCACCCATTCCGCCTCAGACGTGCTGCTGCTGTGGCGCACCGATGCCCGAGTGCTGCTGCACCTGCTGCAAGGACAAGAACACGCGCAAGTAGCGGATGTCCCACTCCCCTGCCGCCCTTCGCCCGGGCGGCAGGGCCCGCGTGTGCGGCGGCCGACCAGACGGATGTAATGTGTGTCCTGATGGTGCGCACCGGCCTCGCAGTTGGCGTGATCGTCGCGGCCGCAATGGCGGTTCGCGCGCAGGCGCCCCAGCCGGCGCCGCCCGTGTTCCGCGCCGGTGTCGATCACGTCGAGCTCGACGTCGTCGTCACCGACAAGAACGACCGGCCCGTCAAGGGACTCGGCAAGACGGATTTTGAAATCGTCCAGAACGACAAGTCTCAGACGATCACGACGTTCCGCGCTGTCTCGATCCCGCCTGTCCGACGCGACATTCCCGATCTCCGCACGACGGCGCCGACGATCGACGTGTCATCGAACCAGCATCCCGCGGCCGGCCGCCAGTGGGTAATCGTCATCGACGACCTGCACATCATCGAATTGCACTTGCGACAGACGAAGGACGTCGTGCAGACGTTCCTCCAGTCGCTGCCGTCCGAGGACCAGGTCGCCATCGTGTTCGTCGGACGGTCGGATCTCAGCCAGGATTTCACGAGCGACCTCGGCGCGCAGTTGCGGACGGTCGATCGCATCAAGGGGTCGCTCGGATTTGCACACGACGCGGCGAACAACTCTCCGATCGGCGAGGAGAGCGGCGTAGCCGTCGAAGGACGCGAGCGCCATCGGCACGACATCAGCACGATCGAGGTGCTGAAGAACATCTGTGGCGTCCTGATCAAGTCGACGTATCCGCGCAAGGCCCTCGTCTATGTCAGCGAAGGGTTCACGATCGGGCTCGACGACATCTTTTCCGCGGACTACCTCGACATGTCGCGCGATCCGATCGACGCCAGGGACACGCTGGAGCAGCTTCGCGTCACGTTTGAGGACGCCCGGCACGCGGGCGTGCCCGTGTATCCGATCGATCCCCGCGGCGTGCCCGATTGCACAGCCGTTCGGGGCGACTGCACCAAACTACCCTGGGACAAGATCAACAACCAGTTCAACAACATGCGCACGCTGGCCGAAAACACCGGCGGGCGCGCGTTCGTCGGCCGGCCGGACAACGTCGCCGCGGTTCGCGAGCTCATTGACGACAACAGCAGCTACTACCTGCTCGGCTACGACCCTCAGCCGTTCGAGCGCGACGGCAAGTTTCACGACGTCGACGTTCGCACGACGCGGCCGGGACTTCGCGTCCGCGCCCGCGCCGGCTATACCGCGCCCGCAGCCGAGGCCGGCGCGGCCCGCTCGGCCGCCCGGACGCTCGACGACGCACTCGGTGCAGGACAGCCGGCGACCGGGCTCACGCTTCGCGCGTCGGCCGCCCCGCTCGCTGCTGCCGTCCACGGGATGACGACGGCGGTCATGGTCAGTGTGCGAATGCCGGTCGCGCCGGAACTCACGACGCTCGAAGACGACATCCAATTCGGCATCGTCGCGGTCGATCACGACGGCAAGATCAAGGCCTCGACGCGTAAGAGCTTTCACTTCTCGGGCGCGCTGCGAGGATCGACTGACATCGCGTTTCAGCTCGACGACACGATCGATCTCCCGAGCCAGCCTCTTATTCTGCGGATCGCGGTCGTAAGCCAGGCAAGCGGGGCCGCGGGTTCCGTGCACCTCCCGGTCGAACCCATCAATCCATCGAAGGACGGGCTGCAGGTCGCCGCGCTCGTCGTCGGCCTCGACGGTCCGCAGCGGGAACAGGCGATGCCGCCAAACGCGCTCGACGCGCTCGTGCCGTTCCGCCCAACGACGAGGCGGACGTTTGCGGCAACCGACACGCTTCGCCTGTTCGGGCGGACGTTCTGGCGATCCGACTCCGCAGGTCCGGCGATCACGTTCACGATCGGCGGCTCGTCGCTGCCGCCACATGTCGTGCGGCTCGATGCGACGCCGGGCAACGGCGATCGTCGACAAGGCACGTTCGAGGTGAGACAACCGCTCGCGGGTCTCGCGCCAGGATCGTACACGCTCAAGATCGAGCTGCGATTGTGGGAGCAGGCGGCGGTCCGGGAGGTCGCGTTCGAGGTGCGGTAAGACCCGGATGGTAGGATCGGCGGTCGTGTCGAGCGCGCTGCTGATTCATGTCGCCGGCCCCGATCGTCCGGGACTCACCTTCGCGCTCACCTCGATTCTCGCCCGCTACGGCGTGCGTATCCTCGACATCGGCCAGGCGGTGATTCATGACGCGCTGGCACTCGGCATCCTGATTGAGCTCTCCGACGAACTGCGAGCGTCGGCGCTTCTCACCGACCTGCTGCTCGAGGCGCACCGGCTCGGCGTGCAGGTGCGCTTCTCGGCGTCGTCTTCAGCGGAATACGGCGATTGGGTGCGCGCCCAGGGCAAGCGCCGGTTCATCGTCACGGTGCTCGGGCCGCGGATCGGGGGCGGCGAAATCGCACACGTGTCGGGCACGCTCGCGGAAGCCGGCCTGAACATCGATCGCATCGAGCGGTTGTCGTCCCGCGTGCCGCTCGACGAGGGCGACGCGGCGCCGCGCTTCTGCGTGGAGTTTGCCGCGAGCCCCTCAACGGTCGACGCGGTCGTCGACGAAGACGCCGTGCGGACGAAGCTGGTCGCGCTCGCCGATGCCGGGCTCGTGGACGTCGCGTTTCAGCACGACTCGATCTTCCGGCGCAACCGGCGGCTCGTCGCGTTCGACATGGACTCGACGTTGATTCAAGGCGAGGTGATCGACGAACTGGCACGACAGAACGGCACCGGCGCGGAGGTCCAGGCGATCACCGAGGCGGCAATGCGCGGGGATCTGGACTTCCAAGCGTCATTCCGGCGTCGCGTGGCGCTGCTCAAGGGCCTGCCCGAGTCTGCGCTCGCGCGGGTAACGGAGTCGATCCCGCTCACCGACGGCGCTGAACGGCTGATCACGATGCTTCACCGGCTCGGTTACAAGACGGCGATCCTCTCGGGCGGCTTCACGTTCTTCGGCCGGGTCCTGCAAGAGCGACTGGGCATCGATCACCTGCACGCAAATACGCTCGACGTTCGCAACGGCGTCGTCACCGGCGACGTCATTCCGCCGATCGTGGACAGCGTGCGGAAGGCGTCGCTGCTCGAGACGATCGCGACGGCCGAAGGATTGAGCCTGCAACAGTGCATCGCCGTGGGCGACGGTGCCAACGATCTGCCGATGCTGCGCCTGGCGGGGCTCGGGATCGCGTTCCGCGCCAAGCCGCTCGTGCGGTCGAACGCCCGTCAATCGATCTCGGCGCTTGGGCTCGACGGCATCCTGTACCTGATCGGCGTCCGCGACCGCGAGGCAGGCTAGAGCATTTCAGCGAAGGCGTCGATAGACGGCCGTCGCAGTGTCGGTGAGCGCCTTCGAGCGGCGCGTGATGTGCACCGACAGCGACATCGGCGAGTCGAGCGACAGCACCTCGGTGATCTCGACCGGATCCGGCGCGCCGTTGGTCTCGCGCGGCACGACCGTCGTCAGCGCCAGCTTCGTCCCTTGCCACGTCGCTCGCGACGTCTGCTCTTGTGCGGCAGGTTGCGTGGTGTTGCGATCGACGTTGATCCGTTCCGATCCATCGAGGTTGAAGATCGTCTTGACCGGCATGTGAGCGCGGCTTCCGCTGACGTACGCGATCGTGATCGTCGTCCCGTCCTGCTCGATGGTCACAGGGTCGCCGATCCACGTGCGTTGAAACCGCTGATCAGCCGTCTGAGTGGACGACGGCGGCACGAACGTCCAAGTACCGGAAAAATCTGGCCGGGTCTGCTGAGCCGCCAACGACATGACGCCCAGAAGAGTCGTCGCGGCGATGACCAACACTTGTCGTCGAGAGTTCACCCGTGCCGTCCCGCGTTAGCGCGTCCCTCCGGCGGCGGGCTTCAATCTCAGCTTCAGCGCGTTCCACTTCGCCATCAGGGCAGTGAACTCAGCCTGTCGCGCCTGACATGCGGCCAGCTGCGGCGCAGTCGGCGGCATTTCCGCCGCCTGCATGGGCATCGCGGCCGCGACCATCTCTGCGCCGATCGTTGCGAGATTGGCCGTTGGACCTGCTGGTGCCGCTGCGCCCCCGCGTGCGCCTGGTGCGGGGGGCGCGCCTGGCGCCGGAGCCGCGGCGCCACCTCGACCAGCGCCACCGCGGCCACCACCGCGGCCGCCGCGGCCACCGCCCGCGCCGGTCCCACCGCCCGCCGCAGCATCGGCGGCCGGAGGCGCAAGCGCGTCGAGTTCCTTGATCAGCGCGTCATTGGCGGCGGACTGCGGCTTGGCGCGAAGCGTGTCGGCCGCTGCGCGCACCTCTTTTGCCGCCGCCTCGGCGGCCATTGCGCCGTTCTCCATTTGGGTCGTGAGCGCGTAGATCTGCAGGATCGCCGGCGTGTCCTTCACGCGCGGATCCATCTTCACCGTGATGGGCTGCGTCTGGCTCTTGCCGTCGACCGTCAACCTCACCGAGTACCTGCCCGGCGCGACCCACGGCGAGCTGACGCCGCCGTACGTGCGATGCGGCACGGCAGCGCCGCCTCCGCCGCCCCGCCCACCGCCGCCGCCCGCGATCGGGTCGTAGTGCATGTCCCACGAGAAACGATGATGTCCGGCTTGCGTCGACAGCACCTGTTGAGGCGCGGGCCAGTACAACGGCAGGCCGCAATCGGGAAGTGTCGGCGTGGCCTGACACAGCTTGTTGTACGCGACCGGATCCTTCGCCGGGTCGACAGCGCGTACCGGATCGTTGCTCGAGTACGTCCGGATCACCTTGCCCGCCGTGTTGAGGAATTCGAGTTTCACTTCCCCACTCGTCGCGGCTGGCAAGTAGTAGTCGATGAGGGCGCCAGGCGGCGGGTTCTCGCCCGCGGGCAGTTCCGGCGGCCATGGCGTCGGGTCATTCATGCCGAATCGCACGCGAAGGCCTGTCGCCGGCTTGAAGAGGTACGGTCCCTTCGACGCCTGGGCCTCGGCCATCTGGCGCAGCGGCGTGACGTCGTCGAGAATCCAGAATCCGCGGCCGTGCGTGCCGGCGACGAGATCGGAGCAGAGACAGCTCGCGTCGTCTTTCACCTGGATGTCTCGAACCGAGATGGCCGGCATGTTAATCCGCAGCGAGTTCCAGTGGTCGCCGTCGTCGGTCGAAAACCACACCTGCGTGTCGGTCGCGGCGTAGAGCAGGCCCTTCGTGTGCGGATCTTCGCGGATGGAATTGGACACGGCGCCGGGCGCGATGCCCGTGTTGATCTCGGTCCACGTCTTGCCGCCGTCGTGCGTGCGCCAGAAGTGCGGATTCATGTCGTCGACACGGAGCGTGTTCGCCGCCGCGTACGCGGTGAGCGTGTCGAAGTGTCCGGCGTCCATGTTGAACATGCGCGTCCACGGCTTGATCTGGGCCGGCGTGACGTCGGTCCACTTCACGCCGCCGTCGATCGTCACTTGAATGTTGCCGTCGTCGGTACCCGCCCAAAGAACCAGAACGCTGCGCGGCGACGGCGCAAGCGCGGTGATCGTGCCCTGCGGCGCAGGCGTCACCGTGCTCGCGTACTTGCCGGCATTGGGCGGCACCGCCCACGTCTGGCGCGCCAGATCGGGGCTGATCCGCGTCCAGCTGTGCCCTTGATCGATCGTCTTGAAGACAGCATTGGACGCGTAAAAGAGGACTTTGGAGTCGACCGGCGACCAGATCAGCGGCTGCGTCCGGACGTTGCGTCCGAATTCCGCGCCACGCGCGTCAGGCGGCGGACCGACCGTTTGCGTTTGCCCCGTGCGGCGGTTGTACAGCGAGACGTTCGTGCGCTGGCTACCGAACACGAGGTCCGGATCCTTCGGATCCGGCGCGGCGATCCCGTACTCCTGGATGTTCACCGGATGCCAGTCGTGGAAGGTGATGCGTCCGTCGTTGCTGCGGCTGTCGACGCACGCCGAGCCCGAGTCCTGCTGGCCGCCGCAGAGCCGATACGGAAACGCATTGTCTGCCGTGACGTGATACATCGCCGCCGTCGGCTGCGTGTACCAGTTGCTCCACGACTCGCCGCGGTTGGCCGACACGACGCCGCCCTGATCGCTGACGAGCAGAATTATGTTGGAGTTGTCGGGACTGACCCAGCTCTTCTGGTAGTCGTCCCCGCCCGGCGCGCCTCGCACCGCCGACCACGTCAGCCCGCCGTCTTCCGTACGCCAGAACACGGTCGAACAGCTGTAGACAACCTTGTCGTCCTTGGGATCGACCACGATGGTCGGCAGGTCGCCACCGCCGATGCGGCCGAGCGGCCGGGCATCAGGCGGATGCCGCTGCGATCCGGTTTCGGCCACGCGCGGATCGTCGGTCGCGAGAAACCAGTGATCGCCGCCATCGGTCGTCTTGAAGAAGCCAATCGTGCCCCCGCCGCCACCGCCCCCGCGACCGCCCCCGCCGACCACTCCGACCACTCCGACGACCGGCGCGCCCGCCGGAGGTGGTGCGCACGGGCCGATACACGCGACTGTCGCGTAAATCACTTTCGGATTGCTCGGCGCGATCGCGAGGTTGGCCTCGAGGACGGTTGGCAAGCCGTTCGTCAACTGTGCCCACGTCGACCCGCCGTCGGTGGACTTGAAAATGCCGCCGTCGTTCTGTTGAGCCGTCCCGGCGAAGCTCCGGCCCTCGGTGAAGCCTTCCTGCTGTTGCCAGAGCGCCGCGTACACGACATTTGGATTGCTTGGATCGATGCGGACGTCGTTCCCGCTGACGTACTCGTTTTTGTAGAGCACCTTCTGGAACGTCGCGCCGCCGTCGGTCGATCGGAAGATGCCACGTTCCGCGTTTGGCCCGTGCGGATGGCCGAGCGCCGCGACGAACAGACGGTTCGGATTCTTCGGGTCGACGTCGATGTTCGCGATCATCTGCGTGTCGCGAAGCTGCAGATGCGTCCACGTCTTGCCTGCGTCAGTAGACTTGTACATGCCGTCGCCGACCGAGAGGTCGGGTCGGATGATGCCCGCGCCTGCGCCCACGTAGATCACGTTCGGGTCGGACGGCGCGACGCCAATCGCACCAATCGATCCGGTCGGTTGCTCGTCGAACAACGGCACCCATGTCGATCCAAAGTCCGTGGATCGCCACACCCCACCGTTGTCGAATCCGATGTAGAAGACGTTCGGCTGGCCGGGAACGCCCGACAGCGCCCGGGCGCGCCCTGCGCGCGTGGGGCCGATCGACCGCCAGTGCATCTCCGAGTACATCGCTGGTGAAGGGGTCTGCGCGGCGATCGACGCGGCGAGCGCGCCCATGAAGCCCACGCCCAATGCCGCACGCCAGATAGTTTTCTTAGCCATGAATCCGCCGTCTCCGATGCCGAAGTCTATACGAAGGCGATAGTAGTTCGCTTGGGTGGTCCGAGGCGGGCCGCGCTATACTCGCGCCAGTCCTTCAGATCTCGTGGGAACACATTCGCGCGCCAGCCTGCAGTCCGCCTTGGCCATTGTCGGAATCATCCTGACCGCGACCACCGTCTGGGCCCAGTCGGCGACGCCTCAAGCCGCGGCGCCTCCTCCCGCTCCGGCCGTAGCGGCCGACGACGACGAGCATCGGTCGGACGTGTTCGACCTGCTTAGAGAGCTGCGCCATCTGCCGCCGCAGACGCCGAGCGAACAGAACGGCGTCACGTGGACGGTCTCGCCCGTCTTCAGCACGAAGCCGAGTACCGGCTTGAAGCTTGGCATCGGGGCCGATACGGAATTCGACCTCGGCAATCGCGCGGACACCCGCTTCTCGCGCTTCACCACGTCACTCGCCTACTCGACGCACAAGCAGGTGAGCATCGCCGAGAACGTGCGGATTTACGGACCGAAGAACCACTGGATCCTGGACGGACAGAATCACTACAGCGGCACCTCGTCGAATGACGTGCTGCTCGGATCCAGTTCCGAGAACACCGAACCGGACGTCAGGTATTACTCGATGAGGTTCGTGGACACGCTGTATGTCGAGACGGTACCGAACCTGTACGTGGGGGCCGGACTGCTGTACGACCAGCAATCGGAGATTTCGACCGGCCTCGATCCCGCGGTGCCGTCCGTGTCGTCGCCGTTCCTTGCGTACAGCGCGTCGCACGGGTTCGATCCACACAACCAGACGGCGGCGGGCGTCGGAGCGTCGTTCATCTTCGACAATCGTGACAATCAGAACGACGGGGCACGCGGCTGGTACGCGCTGGGCTCGTATCGCGCGTACTTCCACGATTTCCTCGGCGGCGATTCGACATGGAAGCAGGTGTACGCCGACGTTCGCACGTACTTGATGATGACGGCCGACCGCCGGAACCGGCTTGCGTTCTGGGGCCTCGCGGACCTCGTGACCTCCGGGTCGGCGCCGTACCTGGCGCTGCCGGCGACGGGCGGTGACGAACTTGGACGTTCGTCCCGCGGCTTTCCTGACGGCCGGTTCCGCGGCGATCGCCTGATTTATGCGGAGACGGAGTATCGCGGTCTGCTCACGCAAGACGGCCTGCTCGGCCTGGCGCTCTTCGTCAACATGACGACGGTGAGCAATCGCTCAACGGGAGAGTCGCTGTTCGACTCGGTCAATGTGGCGGGCGGCGGTGGCCTGCGCATTCTGTTGCGAAAGCTCTCGCGATCGAACCTCTGCGTGGACTATGCCGTCGGAACCAGGGGATCGCATGGCTTCTACCTCAGCCTGCGCGACGCGTTCTAGCGAGGCAGCGGTCCGCTCGACGCCACGCGCGGTGAGCGGGCGACAATCGGTCGGTCCAGAAATTCGCGAATCGCCGTCGTCTCGCTCCCCCGTGCGATCGCCGCGACGTGTCCATCCGGTCGAACCAGGCAGATCGTGTCCTCGGCAAGTCCCTGCTGACTCATCCTCGGATGCCAGAAGAACATATGCAGCGTGATCTGCCGCGCCTGACACAATTCGCGAAGCGCATCGGACGGACGACCGTACACGTGCACCTGCCAGTCGAGTGAGGCGAGCGGCGTGAAGTTGTCGTGCGACGCCGCCTCGGCGACCGGCACCCACGGCAAACGATCGCCGCCGTGCACTGACCCGACGTGACCGTCGCTGATGGGACCGCCGCGATAGGTAATCATCGTTTGCGAAACCGTCCGGAACAGGAACCGACGGACGGCCGGGATGGCAAACGCCGCTGGCACGATCAGCGGCAGGGCGTAGAGACGAGCGGCGCGCGCCAGCGCGTCCGAGCTCGTGACGGCCGTGAAACCTCGATCCGTCGTCGCCACCAACCGCCTGGCCAACGCGATTCGTTCCGGCTCGTAACTCTCGAGGAGGGCGACGGACGCGCCTCCGCGCAGAACGTCGACGAGTTTCCACGCGAGATTCACGGCATCGCCGATGCCGGTGTTCATGCCCTGTCCGCCGACCGGGCTGTGGATGTGCGCGGCATCGCCGAGCAGAAAGATCCGGCCGGCGCGAAAGTGACTCGCGACACGGTGATGGACACGGTACGTCGAGAACCAGTGCACTTTTCCCACGTCGAGCCGCATCCACTCGATCACGCGCCGACCGACGTCATTCCAGGACACGGCGCTGTCCGGGCGGCCGTCGTCGGTACGGATCGTCCCGACGAGCCGCGCGCGGTTCAGATCGGTCAGCGGAAACGCCGCGAGAAAATCCGCGCGGTCGAGGCCGACGTGCACCTCGCCATTGAGCACGTTGCCGCGGCCCTCGATGTCGGCGACGTAAAACAGGTGCTCGTACGTGCCGCCCGGAAAGCCGACGCCAGTGGCCTGACGCGCCATCGAATGCGCGCCGTCGCAACCCGCGAGGTACTGCGTGTCGAACGTTTCCTCGACGCCATTGGCGCGCCGCAGTCGTGCGCGCACGCCGTCCGCGACCTCGTCCACGCCCACCAGCTCCGTTCGACGCTCGACGAACACGCCAAGCGACGCCAGCTCATCTATGAGCAGGCGTTCGTGTTCGTCCTGCGGGAAGATCAGCACATACGGATACGGACTGAGACCCTGGCCGAGTTCGCCGAACGGCGCGTGCGCCACGCGGTGGCCCCGCACCCAGAGGTTCACGCCCGCCGCCAGACGCCCGCGCCGGACCACCTCGTTCGCGATGCCCAGCTGCGCGTAGAACTCGAGCGTGCGCGCCTGGATTGCAAGCGCCCGCGAGGTGGTCCCCGGCTCGGGCGCCTTGTCGATGATCCGGACGCCCACGCCGCCGCGAACCAGCCAGAGCGCCAGCACGAGGCCCGTCGGCCCGGCACCGACGATCAGCACGTCCGCGGAAACGTCCGGCCCCGCCATTACGCCGCCGTCGTCCGATCCTGGATCCATCGCAGGAGTCGATCCCGGCTCCAGCAGTTCACCACTCGCGACGCGGGAATGTCGGCAAGACGGGCCTGCGCGATTGCCGTCTCGGCGTACTGCAGCTCTGCGATCGAATGGGCGTCGCTGTCGAGCGAGAAGACGCACCCGGCGGCGAGCGCCCGCGAGGCCGTTGCGGCGTCGAGGTCCTGCCGTGAGGGCGCGCCGTCGAGCTCGACCGCGATTCCGGCGCGGGCCGCCGCCGCGAACACGCGGTCCCAGTCTGCGCGGATGCCGATACGCGTCTCACTCTGACGTCCGCGGGGATGCGCAAGAATACGCACGCGCGGATTGGCGATCGTCGTAAGCATTCTCTTCGTCTGATCGTGTTCGATCCGTAGTTGGGCGTGCGGCGCGGCGAGGACCAGCTCGAACACGTCCGCTTCGTCGTCGGACAGATCGAGACGGCCTTCGGCGTCGATGTTGGCTTCGACGCCCTTGATCAGCCGAAACGCTGCTCCGGCCGCTCCGTTTATCCGATCGATCTCGAGGTGCTGGTTGGCCACCTCCGCCATCGACATCCCGCGGGCGACTCGCAGCCCGTGAGAGTGGTCGGTCACCGCCATGCAGGCGTACCCTCGAGCCAGGCATGCCGCCGCCAGCGTCTCGAGCGACGGCTCGCCGTCGCTCCATTCCGAATGTACGTGGAAGTCGCCTCGATAATCAGCAAGCGAAACGCCCCGAAGCGATTCATCCTCGAGCACGGCACGCGCCCTCGCCCGGCTCAGAAAACCTTCACGGAGCGCCCGGCGCGATTCGACGAGCGCCTGCTGCCCGCTCGCCGCCACCGCGCGCACGGCGATGTCCGAAGTGCCCGACGCGATGACCTCGCGAATGACTCGTGCCGAAGACGGTCCGACACCCGGAATCGCGAGCAGCGCGGCGTCCGTCAGCTGAGACACTGGCTGCTCGAGTCCGTAGACAGCTGCGGCCGCACGTTTGTACACGTACGTCTTCTCTTTCGACGTCTGGATCGCCGACAGGTCCCGCAGGAATCCCGCGGCGATCCCGTTGATGTCCACGTCGTTGGGCATGAGCGATCAGTATGGCTGAGGCGGCACACTCGCGCACGTGGACGTCGAGTCCCAGCGTGACATTCGGTCCGCTCAGGCGGCTTCGAGATGCGTCTTCAGGTGCTGGAGCCAGGCGAGAAGACACGCGTCCAGCCCGCGGCGCAGACGTGACGCATACGGCGCGGGCGCACCGGCCCATGACTCTTCCGTACCGACGAGCACGCCGCCGCGGACGGCGCACAGGCGCCAGGCTTGGGACGCGCGAAGCGGACTCGCTGGATCGGACCATCGAATCCGCTGGTACGGCACAATCTCGGTGACTGTACTGACGAGTGACACGCCCGCCATTTCCCAACGAAGACGAACGCCGGAGGCCAGCGGCCCGTCGAGTTGGGCGTGCGAGACCTCGGGCATCCAGGCCGGCCAGCGGGCCACGTCGGTTAACGCGGCCCACGCAGCCGGCCGTGTCGCGCGCACCAGCAATTGCTGAAAAGCCACGACGTGCTCAACGTCGAACGTGTTGGTGCGAGACTCGGAAACGGGACGCATCAGAGGGGCCGCCGGGCAGCAGAAGGAGCAAGACGAATGCCAGGACATCGCGGCCCCTCCTGCCAGTGAACGGAGTGCCCGGCTGCCCACTCATACCGTGCACTGACTCACCCTGAGCAGCCCGCCGCCCTCCTCGGCGCTGAAACCACGTGTGGAACGTGGCCCGGAAGTTGCTCTAGATGAAGCCATGAAAAGAATTCTGACTGCTCTGCTCTGCGCGGCCGCGCTCACCGCGTGCTCGACCGCGGCCGTTTCTCCCAACGTCGCCGACGCCGTCCGCAAGTCGCTCGATCAGACGGGACTCAAGGATGTCTCGGTAAAACAGGATCGCCAGAAGGGCGTCGTCACCATCGGCGGCCACGTCGAGTCGGAAGGCGACAAGGCTCATGCAGAGGCGATCGCGAAGGAGCTCGCGCCCGGTCAGGTCGTGGCGAATGAAATCGTCGTGACGCCGCCAGGTGTCGAATCCGATGCGAAAGACATCAACAGCGCGCTGGATGCCGGTATCGACCAAAACCTCAAGGCGGTGTACATCGCGCAGGGCCTGAACGACATGGTCAAGTACCGCGTCAAGGCCGGTTCAGTCACGCTCAGCGGCGACGTGAATTCGCCGGCCAAGCGTGCGCTCGCCGCGAGCCTCGCGTCGCAAGTAACCAACGTGAAGGAAGTGATCAACGAAATTCAGGTGAAGGATCAGAAAGCCACGTCCCGCGGTCGCGGCGGAGTCTGATTATCCGGTGGACTGACTCGCCTGCAATAGGTGCCGACCGGATTGCTCTGCGGGCGTCGAGCACGTCGCGCACCGTCTTGCCGAGCACCGATGGCGTGAACGGCTTGCGCACGAACGTGGCCCATGCTCGTTGACCGTTTCGCGGGCATGGGTTCGTCGCCGCGTCTGCCCCCGGGCCCGCGCTAACCGCCGCCGCCTACTGGCGTGACAGATTGATCTGAATCGCGGTCGGCGTGAAGGAACCGCACGTCGACGAAATATTCGTGCTGATCCAGATAATCGTGCTGCCGCCGCCATCGCCGGTGACGTCGAACGTTCCGCCGCATCCAAGGCCCGCCGACGGAACGAAATCGAGCGTGCCGGAAAACATCCCGGTCGCCGCGCCGCGCACAGCCTGGTTGGTGCTGGCAAAGTAGCCGACCGACGCGGCGAAATACGTGCCGGTTACCTGACTGCCCTGCTGCGACAACGTCATCGAGACGTCCTGCGAGCCCCTGACGCCGTTCACGGTGTAGAGGATGGTGCCGGTCCAGTTCCCGGTCAGCGTCGAGGGCGCAGTCGAGCTGCTCCCGCACGCGACTGCCGCCGTCAATACGATTGCGATCGCCAACCCAGAGAGTATTCGCCGCATGTCGACCTCCGCTGGGAAGCTCCGCCGACGATGACTATCGCCCAATTACAGCACGCTCTTCATCATGCCGCCGTCGACCTGCAGTGACGCACCGGTGATGTATCGCGCGGCGTCCGAGAACAGGAATACGGCGCCCGCGGCGAACTCGTCAGGCGTGCCGTAGCGGCCCAGCGGAATCGTTTTGCCGAAGCCCGCGCGCACGTCGTCGGCAGACGAGTTCGTCGCCTTGCCGCGAATGGTGTCGAGCTCGCGCACGCGATCGGTATCGATTCGGCCGGGCAGCAAGTGGTTGACACGGATGTTTTCCGCGGCCAGTTCGTTGGCCAGCGTCTTGGACATCGCCGCCACCGACGCGCGCACGATGTTCGAGAGCGCGAGGTTCGGCACCGGTTCCTTGACCGACGACGACGTCGAGACGACAATCGAGCCGCCGCCGCGCGATTTCATAGTCGGCACCGCCAGCCGGACCATGCGGACCGAGCTGAGCACGAGCTGATCGAATGTCGTCTTCCACACCTCGTCGTCGAACGACAGCGTGGTGCCGGACGGCGGACCGCCCGCATTGACGAAGAGCAGGTCCACGCCGCCGAACTTCTCGACGGTCCGCTTGTGCCACGCCGCGAGCGACTCGGCCGACTTCACGTCGGTCGCCGAGGCCAGCGTGTCCATGTAGGTCTCGGACGCGATGCGTTTCGCCGCGTCGGTGATCGCCGCGTCGTTCCGCGACGCAATCGACACCTTCACGCCTTCGGCGGCCAGCGCCCGCGCGACCGCATATCCGAGGCCCCGGCTCGCGCCGGCCACCATTGCGACTTTGTCCTTCAGTCCAAGATCCATGATGCGCCTTCCTGCTTCGCGGTCCATGAGAGCACTCGATCGAGCGCCTGGCGCGTGCCAGGGTCGAGCGTGGCGCCTGGGGCGCGCGTGACGGCGTCCGCGAGCACGCCACGGCGCTTGAACACTTCCTTCCGGATGCCCATGCCGATGCCTTCCTGGAACTCGAAGCGCATCAGCGGCACGAATCGATAGAACACGTCGGCGGCCTCGTCGATCTTGCCGGCGCGATAGAGCGTCACGACCTTCACGAGCACTTCGGGAAACGCAAATCCGGTCATCACGCCGGCCGCCCCCGCCATCAGCTCTTCGAGCAGGAACACGCCGCCAAGGCCGCCGAGGATCGCGACCTTCGTCTCGCCCGCCGCCGCCAGAATTCGCGCGGTCTTGAACGGCGTCGGCGGATCTTCGAGCTTGATGGTGCGCGCGCTTGGCACTTCTTTCGAGATTCGCGCGAGCAGCGACGCCTCCATCGCGAATCCGGAAATCGGCGGGTAGTCCTGCACGACGATCGGCAGGTCCACCGCATCTGCAAGGGCCTTGTAGTGACTCACGACCGATTCGGTGTTGAGCTTCAGCGCCCGCGGCGGGCTCGCCATCACGGCTGACGCGCCGAGCGACTTCGCTTCCTTCGTGTACTCGATGCAGGTGCGGACGCCATCCGCCGACGCGCCGACGATGACCTTGGCGCGGCCGTCGACCGCCTTGACGACAGCCTCGACGATGATCCCGCGCTCGCGCTCGGCCAGCCGGGCAACCTCACCTGTGACGCCGAGCGCCGTCATGCCCTGGACGCCCGCCTTGATCACGAGGTCGACCACGTTCTTGATGCTGGGGACGTCGATGTCGCCCTTGCCGGTGAACGGCGTCGGCAGGACGGAATACACGCCTTCGAACACGGAGCCTCCTCACGCGGTCCCGGATCGGACCGGAACGAAGAATCTATCAAACTCCGATGGCGTGCAGGGCGTGACCTTCGTGCATGATCTCCATGGCCATGTCTTATACGCCCCTCATCATCGGCGTCGCCGGCGGATCCGGATCTGGCAAAACGACGGTCGTCCGGCGCATTGTCGACACGCTCGACGGCGCACAAGTCGCCGTGCTCGAACACGATCGCTACTACCGCGACCATCCGGACCTGCGGCTCGAGGAGCGCGCGGCGCTCAATTACGACCATCCCAACTCGCTCGAGACCGACCTGCTGGTGGAACACGTCCGCGGGCTCAAAGCCGGCCGCAGTGTCGAGGTGCCGACGTACGACTTCGCACGCTACGCGCGGAAGGCGACATTCGAGACGCTATCGCCCCACACCGCTGTTATCATTGAAGGGATTCTGATCTTTGCCGACGCCGAGCTGCGAGCGTTGATGGACGTGAAGGTCTTCGTCGACACCGACGACGACACCCGATTCATCCGGAGATTGCAGCGGGACGTCGCGGAACGGGGCCGGACGATGCAATCGGTGATCGAGCAGTACGTGAGCACCGTCAAGCCGATGCATCTCGAGTTCGTCGAGCCGAGCAAGCGGTATGCAGATGTCATCGTGCCCGAAGGCGGGCACAATCAGGTGGCCATCGACATGCTCATGACGCTGATTCGCAGCCTCGCGCGGTAGGAAGATCGATGGCAGACACGTCGATCACCCGGCGGCGCCACAACCCGGCCGACGACCGCGCGCTCGAGCGGCCGACGTTCACGCTCGAGGGCTGGTCGCGGCTCGAGTGGCTGGACGGACTGCAGATCGACGAGCTCGCGCCGCTCGGGACGATCGAAGTCCACACGAGAAACAGCGTCTACGAAATCACGGTCATCGACGGATCGGCCGGCGACGTGCTCGTCCAGGGCGGGTCGTACTTCCGCACAGCGACGCGCGTGCGGCTGAACGGCTGCACGGCCGGCGGCTCCTGCCTCAAGCGCCGCGGCGTCTATGCCGGCTTCCGTCTCGAATTTCAACTGGGACGCGAAGTCGTCGTCACGACGCGCGTGCAGTCAATCGCCCGCGTCGAGCGCACGAGCACCAGCCAGGTGCACTGACGCTACTTGATGACATTCAGCGTCACGTCCACCTTGACCACCTCGCTCGTGATCTTGTCCGTCGCGGTCGTGTATTGCGACGTCTGGCCGTCTTTCAAAATCACGTGCATCGACGAGCTGAAGGACTGAAACGAAGGGAGTCCTGCCATTCCGCCGGCGGGCTTGGACGCGTCGCTGAAGACCTGCGAATCCTGAATCGCGAGATTGACGACAAACCGGCTATCGTCGAGAGGTTCCGCGCTCGTGTCGATGTTGGTGCCGATGCTGCGGTAGCTGTAGCTCTGGACCGGTTGATTCGTGCCGCCGCTGACCGTGTTCTGCGGAACGGGCACCTCCTGATTCATCCGCAGACTCGTCCCGTGGACGTCGTTCGCGTTGACCCACAACGTGAATGGCAGGCTCGCGGTCTTCTTTTCACCCTGGTAGCGGGCAATCACGACCGTGATCTTCAGCGGCGTGAGCGTCTTGGGCGGTGGCGTGACGGCAACAGGCCGGCTTTCCTGCGCGACCAGCGCGCTCGCGGGCGCCATCACCGTTCCCAGGGCAAGTCCGAACGCCACGATCGATCTCATCAGTCTCATCAGTGTCTCCCTGTCATCGCGCGGCGGATTCCCGAGCCACCGGACCCAGCCGCACCCGAAGTGCTCGTTTCCATTGCGTGGATCACGATCGGCGCAATCGTCACTTCCGGCAGGACGATGGCCTCGTCTCTCGGGGTCTCAGCCGCCGGCTCGGCATCGACGGCCTGGAGATCGCTCGAGCCGGAGTGCGCACGGCGCCATACGTTGCGCAGGACGTCGCCTTGATTGGTGATCACCTCGAGCACCGGTTCGCTTGGCGGGACCGCCGCCGGACTGGCAGCGCTTGCCATCACGCTAGCGCCGCGCGCCGCCGACGTCGCGGCCGGTAGCGATCGCGCCGGCTCCGGCAACGTAACAACCCCGGGCGCGGGCGCCACCGGCGTCACGCGAGTCGTCGTCGCGATCGGCGTTGCCACGACCTCAGGCGATCGCCGCACGACGAGCATCGCCACCACGACGGCGACGACGCCTGCCACCGCCACCGGCCACACGATGCCGCGCCACACGGGCCGCACGGGTGCGATCGCGATTCGCGCGCGGACGCGCGTCTCGAAGTGTGCGGACGGCGTCACGTCGAGCGCCGATTCGAGGTCGGCCAGGGCGAGATCCACCGGATCGTCAGTCATGAGACAGCAACTCCCGCAGCCGTTTTCTCGCGTCGAACATTCGTGACTTGATCGTGCCGTCGGGGACGTCCAGAAGTGCCGCGACGTCCGCCACACTGTGGCCTTCGATCGCGGAAAGGACCACGACGAGACGGAGCTTGTCCGGCAGCGCGTCGATCGCCCGCCACAATCGCGTCGATCGATCCTGCGCGATCGCGAGGGCCTCGCCCTGAACCGTGCCGTCGCTCAACCGCGCCGCGGAGTCCTCGCGCGTCTCGCGCCGGCGCGTCGTCCGCCGGAAATCGATCGCCAGCCGCCATGTCATCCGGACCAGCCAGGCCCGAAAGCGCTCGCGGTCGCGCAAGTCGCGGAAGCCGCGATACGCGCGGGCAAACGCGTCCTGGGCGACGTCCTCGGCGTCTTCCCTCTGCCGAAGCACGCCGTACGCGACCCGGAAGGCCAGCGTCGACGAGTCGGCCAGCCGCGCCTCGAACTCCCGTGCGAGGTCGTCCTCGACGGTCACGAGGCCGGCAGTGAGGGTGTCCGCAAACTCATGCATTGGTGCTCACCAAGCTAGACGCCGGTGGGCCGCTTGCGGTTCGACGCGTGCAGTGCCTGTGGCGGGGATCCGAGACTGAAGATAAACGGGGCGCCCGGCGTCCTCGCCAAGCGCCCCGTCACCATGCCTGTGCTTTACTTCTAACTTCTGGCGTCTAACTTCGAACTTGTCAGGCGCTTTACCAATTTTTCGCCGGCAGCGGCAGCACCTGAAATGCCTGGCGCTTGCCGATCGCCGTCACTTGATCCCCGGTCATCTTGCCGAGTACCGCGGTGTAGCGCCCGTTGCTGACCAACGGCGTGGCCGCGCCGCCGCGGCCACCGCCCGCGCCCGCAGGCGGGGCGTCGGCGTTCGCGCCGGCCCCCGAGCTGGCCCCAATCGCGATGCACGCTGGGCCCGCGTTCGCGTTGCCTCGGCCGCCACCACCCCCGCCGCCTGCACCTCCACGTCCGGCCCCGGGCTGCGCCGGCTGCGCGACCCGCAGATTCCAGGTCACGCGGTGCATGCCCTGCGATTCGATGACGTCCATCCGGCAGACGTCGCGCCCGGACTCGTCCGCGATCGTGAGCACGAGGTTGCCGCTGAAGGCCGGCGCCACGTGATACGTGAGGGTGGCGCCGCTTGGCGGATTCGGCGTCGTGTAGTTGCCCCACGCCGCCTGGATGTAGCTCAGCTCGTCGAACGCGTACGCGTTGCGCAACGGGAAAAGCTCGGCCTCGCGCGCGAGCGCCTCGGCCGACACTTCGCGCAGCGCGCTGTAGTCGTCGAGCACGTAGAACCCGCGACTGAAGGTACCGAGCACGAGATCGCTCTCACGCTTCTGGATCGCGAGATCGCGGACCTGCGCCGTCGGTAGTCCGCCCTTGAGTTGCGCCCAGTGGCTGCCGCCATCCACCGTGAAGAACAAGCCGAACTCGGCGCCCACGAACAGCAGGTTGCCGTTCACGTGGTCCTGCACGATCGACCACGCGTCCATCCGGCTCGCCGGGAAGTCGCCGTTGATCGACTTGAACGTCCGCCCGCGATCGTCGCTGCGGACGATGTACGGCTTGAAATCGCCGCGCTGCCAGTTGTTGAGCGTCGCGAACACCACGTTCGCGTCGCGCGGCGAGGCACGCACGGACGTGACGTAGATCCCTTCGGGAAAGTCCGCGAACTTCTCCGTCTTGCGCCACGTCTTGCCGCCATCTTCAGTGACCTGCACGAGGCCGTCGTCGGTCCCGATGTAGATCAGCCCTTCCATCAGCGGCGACTCGTCGATCGTCACGATGTCGCTCAGCGGCGTCGTCGCGTTGTTGTACGCGACTGTCTCGAGCGGATCCCACAGCTTGCCCATGATCGGAATCACGCGCGGATCGAGGCTCCGCGTGAGATCCGGGCTGATCGGCATCCAGTGATCGCCGCGGTCGTCGCTGCGATAGACGCGGCTGCTGGCCCAGTAAAGACGCGTCGGCGAAAACGGACTGACGATGTACGGCGCGTCCCAGTTCGTGCGTTCGGCGTTGCCGCCGCCGCGTCCGCCACGCCCGCCGCCCGCGGCCCCTTGCGCGCCCGCGCCGCCGCCAGCGCCCCCGGCCGCGGCCGCCGCATCAGGTGGCGGCGCCGGATCGTTGGGATTCGGAATCAGGTTCGCGCCGCCCGGCCGGATCGACTTGTTCACGCCCGTCCGCAGATCGAGCCGCGACGCGCCGCCTGACTGGCAGCTCGTGTACACGATGTTCGGATTGCCTGGTTCCATGCGCGACGTGAAGCCGTCGCAGCCGCCGATCATCCACCAATCGCTCAAGCGGATGCCCACGCGGTTGATCGTGCGGGACGGCCCGCATTGCGACTCGTTGTCCTGCGCGCCGCCGCAGACGTTGTAGAACGGCAGCGCATCGTCAACGGCCACGCGATAGAACTGCGTCACCGGCAGGTTGTCGAAGTGCCGCCACGTCTTGCCTTCGTCCCACGACTCGTACACGCCGCCGTCGTTGGCGACGATGATGTGCAGCCGATCTTTCGGATCGGCCCAGACGTCGTGAAAGTCGACGTGCACGGATCCGAGATTGGGCACGGCCGACCATGAGCGGCCGCCGTCGCGGCTCCACTCGAGGTTGGTGTTGGCGGACCAGATCGTGTCTGGCCGAACCGGGTCGACGTAGATCTCCTGGTAGTAGCCCGGATCGCCGCCGCAGTACGCCCCGGCTTCGCAGCCGCGTCCGCCGCGTCCCGCCGGCGCCGCCGCACCCGCGCCACCACCACCGGCCGGCGGCGTCGGCGCCGCGGCAGCCGCCGCCGGAGGCACGCCAGGTTTTCCGTACGGCGCGCCCATGCGCTCGAACGACGCTCCCGCATCGTCGGATCGGAAAAATCCGGACTCACCCGCGAGGCCGTTGAGTAGCACGTAGACGCGCGTGGGCTTCGCCTTGGGATCGACGCCGAGCGCCATGCGGCCGATGTCCTTGGGCGGGAGCCCCTTCGTCAGCTTCGTCCAGGTGGCGCCTGCGTTCGTAGACTTGAACAGACCGCTCTCCGGGCCGCCGCCGATCATCTGGCCGACGCCGCGCCGGCGCTGCCACATCGACGCGTAGAGGACGTCCGGATTGTTCGGATCGATCACGACTTCATTGGCGCCCGTGTCGTCGCTGACCTTGAGAATCTGTTTCCACGTCGTGCCGCCGTCGGTCGTCTTGTACACGCCGCGGTCGCCGCCGGCGGACCAGAGCGGTCCCTGCGCGGCCACATACACGACGTCCGAACTGCGCGGGTCCAGCTTGATGTTGCCGATGTGCTCCGAGTTCTCGAGACCGACGCGCGTAAACGTGTCACCGCCATCCGTGGACTTGTACACACCGTCGCCGTACGTCGCGCTGCGCGGGACCGAGTTCTCACCCGTGCCCAGCCAGACAATGTTCGAGTTCTTGGGATCGACGACGACACAGCACATGTTGAACGAGCCGCCGTTGTCGAAGACCGATTTCCACGTGTTGCCGCGGTTGTCGCTTTTCCACAAGCCCCCGACGGCCGACGCCACGAAGTAGCGCGTGGGATTGTTGGGATCGACGTCCACGTCGGCGACGCGTCCGGTCGAAAGCGTCGGGCCGAGGCCCCGCAACTCGATCGCCTTGAACACATCGGCCGTCATCCGGTCCGATCCGGGCGTTTGGCCGGCACCGACCGACACGGCCAGCACGACGGTCGCCACAACAAACAGAATTTGTGCACGTTTCATGGGTGCTGCTCCAGACACACGAACTGTGATTGCTGACTCGCAAGTTTGCGCGCGCGGATCATCAGGCGTTTCGTCCCTAGTAGTTCTTCGCCGGCAGCGCGAGCACGCGAAACGTCTGGGAACGGCCGACGGCCGTCACCTGGTCGCCCGTCAACTTGCCAAGCGTCACAGTGTACCGCCCCGGCTCGGCGACGGGGCCGCCCTGAGCGCCACCTCGTCCACCGCCTGGCGCCGGCGCTCCTGCGCCGCCCGCTCCGCCCCCCTGCGCGCCGCCCCGCCCGCCCGCGCCGCCGGCGCGGCCCGCTGGACTCGCCGCCGGAGGATCGGCACGCAGATTCCACACGACGCGCCGCAACCCGGGCTCCTTGGAGACGTCCATGCGCCGCACCTGTTTGCCGCTGTCGTCGGTGATCGTGAGCACG
This sequence comes from uncultured Acidobacteriota bacterium, assembly GCA_963704575.1. Taxonomy (GTDB): domain Bacteria; phylum Acidobacteriota; class Vicinamibacteria; order Vicinamibacterales; family SCN-69-37; genus DATEGZ01. The sequence goes on from OY969918.1 coordinate 2,084,369, forward strand.
AGCCTGGTGTTGGCGGCAAGCGCGCGGCCGACACTGTAGGTCACGACAGCGCCGACCGGGGGATTGGGCGCGACCCACGTCGGCTCGGACGCCTGAGCTTCACCGATCGGGTTGAACGAATACGCGTCGCGCAGCGGATACAGGCTGGCTTCCGCCGCGAGCGACTCGGGCGTCATCTCGCGCAGCGGGCTGTAGTCGTCGAGCACCCAGAACCCGCGGCCGAACGTGCCGAGCACCAGGTCGCTCTCGCGCTTCTGCACTGCAATGTCGCGCACCTGCATGGTCGGCGCGTTGCCCATGAGCTGCGTCCAGTGGCCACCGGCATCGACGCTCACGTACGCGCCGAACTCCGTGCCGGCGAACAGCAGATTGCCATTCACGTGATCCTGAATCACGGACCAGACGTCGTGCTTCGCTGGAAGATTGCTCGCGATCGGCTTGAACGTGCGCCCGCGATCGTCGCTCCGCAGCAGGTACGGCTGATAGTCGCCACGCTGCCAGTTGTTGAACGCGACAAAGACGACGTTGGCGTCGCGTGGCGACGCGAAGACGTCGCTCACGTACGTCCACTTCGGCACGCCGGGAAAGTCCTCGACTTTGCGCCAGGTCTTGCCCTCGTCCTCCGTGACCTGCAACAGACCATCGTCAGTCCCGACGTAGATCAGTCCCTCGAGCAGGGACGATTCGTCGATCGATACGATCGTGCTGAGGTTCGTCGTGGACGTGTGGAGCTCGACCGCGCAGCCGTCGAGCGGCCACACCTTCCCCATGACGGGCAGCGTGCGCCAATCGAGATTGCGAGTCAGATCCGGACTCACGCGCTGCCACGAATCGCCGCGATCGTCTGAACGGTAGAGAAAATTGCTGCCCCAGTAGAGCCGCGCGTGCGAGTGCGGGCTGATGATGTACGGTGCGTCCCAGTTCGCGCGATCCGCCCCCGCAGCTGCGCCGCCACCGCCCCCGCGTCCGCCCGCCTGCGGCGGACCGGTGCAGTCGGGATTTTGTGCGGGCTCTTCCGGCGCCGCTGCGCCCGCGCCCCGCTGAGCGTTGGCGGCGCCCGGCGCGCCGCCACCAACCGGCTCGACGGTCGGCGCCTGCACGCCCCGCGGCCGGATGCTCTTGGTCGCGCCGGTTTTCAGATCGTTGCGGATGATGGCGCCATCCTGCGACTGCCCGTACACGGTGTTGGGATCCTCGGGATCGGAGCGGCTCTGGAAGCCATCGCCGCTGCTGACGTACACCCAGTCGGTCGGGCGAATGCCGAAGCGGTAGTTGGTGCGCGACGGTCCGCACACCGAGAAGTTGTCCTGCGCGCCGCCGCACACGTGGTAGAACGGCAGCGCCTCGTCGACCGACACGCGATAGAACTGCGTGATCGGCAGATTCGTGAAAAAGCGCCAGTGCAGGCCCTCGTCGTAGCTTTCGTAGAGGCCGCCGTCGCTCGCCACGAGAATGTGATTGCGATCGACCGGATCGAACGTCACGTCATGAAAGTCGACGTGCACATACTGCCCGGCGACGCCCACGTTGGCCATGTTCGGAACCGCCGTGAATGTCTTGCCGCCGTCGCGGCTCCACTCGAGCGGCGTGTTCACCGACCAGATCGTGTCGGCGCGCCACGGGTCGACGAACAGCTCCGAGTAGTACGCAGGCCCGCCGCCGCTGTAGCTCGTCAGCTTCTTCCACGTGGCACCCTGATCGTCCGATCGGTAGAACCCTTTTTCCGTATTGACCGCGCTGATCAACGCAAACACGCTTTTCGGCGTGCGCGGATCGGTCGCGAGCGCGATGCGGCCGACGTCGCGCTTCGGCAATCCGTTGGTGAGCTTCGTCCACGTCTTGCCGCCGTTGGTCGTCTTGAAGATGCCGCCGTCGGGCCCGCCGCCGATCATCTGCCCGACGTTGCGCCGGCGCTCGTAGGACCCGGCGTAGACGATGTCCGCGTTCTTCGGATCGAACGCGAGGTCGGTGATGCCGGTGTCCTTGTTGATCGTGAGGGACGCCGTCCACGTCTTGCCCCCGTCAATCGTCTTGTACAGGCCGCGGTCGCCGCCCTCGGAGAATAGCGGCCCCTGCGCCGCGACCCAGACCACGTTCGAATTGCGCGGGTCGATCATGATCCGGCCGATGTGCTCGGACGCCGGCAAGCCGACCTGCGTGAACGTCTTGCCCGCATCGACGGACTTGTAGACGCCGTCGCCGAAGTGCGCGCTGCGCTGGCTGGCGTTCTCGCCGGTGCCGACCCAGATGACATTCGAGTCCTTGGGGTCGATCACGACGCAGCACATGTTGAACGCGCCGTAGTGATCGAAGATCGGGTCGAACGTGATGCCGCGGTTGATCGTCCGCCAGACGCCGCCAAACGCCGAGGCGACGTACCAAATACTCGGGTTCTTCGGATCGATCGCGACGTCCTGGATCCGGCCTGTGTGAATCGTCGGGCCGAGGTTGCGCAACTCGAACGCCTTGAGCGCGTCGCCGGGAAGCGCCCCGTTGCCGTTCTGCGCCTGCGCGGCCAGAAGGCTCGCCGCCGCGACTGCGACCGTCGTCGCCGCCAACATCATTCGTTTCATCTGGGCCTGCTCCGATTGGGATCCGGGATCCGCCGGGGTCGGCGGGCGGAAAACGCACAATACTATCGCAGACGGTAGACATAAAACGGTACTCCCCGCCCGTCCCGGGAACTTTGCGTTTTACGTCGTGCGTGACAGACACTGGATCGAGCCTCATGCGTTCGCGTCCGGTCGTCGCGGTGGTCGCCGCCCTCCTTGCTGCCGGAACTGCGTTCACTGGCGGACGTTCGCACGCGCAAACACTCGGTCCGGTCGATCCCGCGCTGTTCCAGGAACTGCATTGGCGGCCAATCGGGCCGTTCCGCGGCGGCCGTACCAAAGCCGGCGCCGGCGTGCCTTCGCAGCCCGGCGTGTTCTACATCGGCGCCGTGAACGGCGGCGTGTGGAAGACGACGGATTTCGGCCGGTCGTGGACGCCAATTTTCGACAGTCAGCCCACGGCGTCGATCGGTGCCATCGCGGTGGCGCCAAGCGATCCGCGCGTCATCTACGTCGGCAGCGGCGAGGGATTGCAACGTCCGGACTTGTCGGTGGGCGACGGCATCTACAAATCCACCGACGCGGGTGCGACATGGACGCACCTCGGTCTCCGCGACGGCCAACAGATTCCGCAGGTCATCGTCGACCCGCGCGACCCCAACCGGCTCTTCGTCGCCGTGCTGGGCCATCCCTACGGCCCGAACGAAGAACGCGGCGTCTTTCGATCGACCGACGGTGGCCAGTCCTTCCAGAAAGTGCTCTACAAGGACGCCGACACCGGCGGCGTCGATCTGGCGTTCGATCCCGCGTCGAGCTCCACCATCTACGCGGTGCTATGGCAATCGCGTCAGGGGCCGTGGGAGAACGGCGTGTTCACGGGCCCCGGCAGCAGTCTCTTCAAATCCACCGACGGCGGCAACACGTGGCAGCCGATCATGACGGGCCTGCCGACCTTCGCCGCCGACGGCCTCGGCCGGATCGGCATCACCGTCGCGCCCAGTCAACCGTCGCGTCTCTTCGCAACGATTCAGGCCACGCGACGCGGCGGACTCTATCGATCAGACGACGCGGGTGCGACGTGGTCGATCGTGAACGCCGATCCGCGCGTGACCGAACGCGGCGACGACTTCGCCGAGGTGAAAGTCGATCCCAGGAATCCCGACATCGTCTATACCGCGAGTGTGGTCGCGTGGAAGTCGACCGATGGCGGACGCACGTTCATCGGGTGGCGCGGCGCGCCGGGCGGCGACGACTACCAGCGGCTCTGGATCAATCCGAACGATCCGAACATCATCCTGCTCTGCAGCGATCAGGGCGCGATCGTCACCGTGAATGGCGGCGCGTCGTGGAGTTCCTGGTACAACCAGCCGACCGCGCAGTTCTACCACGTCAGTACCGACAACGCGTTTCCGTACCGCGTCTGCGGCGGACAACAGGAAAGCGGATCGGCGTGCGTCGCGAGCCGCGGCCCGAGCGGCCAGATTACGATGCGCGACTGGGCGCCGGTCGGCGCCGAGGAATACGGATACGTCGCCGCCGACCCGCTCGATCCCGACATCGTCTATGGCGGCAAGCTCACGCGCTTCGATCGACGCACCAGTCAGGCCGAGGACGTGATGCCGCCCCGGGGCCCGAACTTCCGGGTCTTGCGGACCGCCCCGGTGCTGTTTTCGCCGACCGAGCGCGGGCTGCTCTTCTTCGCGTCGAACACGCTGTGGCGGACCACGAACGGCGGACGGAACTGGACGGAAATGAGCCCCGACCTGTCCCGTGAAACGTGGGACGTCCCCCCCAATGTCGGCGTGTACCGCGGGACTCCGGCAGCCGCGCCAACGCGCCGCGGTGTGATCTATTCGATCGCGCCTTCTCCGATCGATCCACGCGTGATCTGGGCCGGCACCGACGACGGGCTGATTCACCTGACACGCGACACTGGTGTGACCTGGACGAATGTCACGCCGCCTTCGCTCCCGCCCTGGGCGAAAGTCTCGATGCTCGAAGCGTCGCATTTCGACACGAACTCCGCGTATGCCGCGATCAACACGCTCCGCCTCGACGATCTTCGTCCGCACATTCTCCGGACCCGCGATGGCGGCCGCACTTGGGTCGAGATCGTCAACGACCTGCCCTCCACAGGCGTGATTAACGCGGTTCACGAGGACACTGCGCGCCGGGGCCTGCTCTTTGCCGCGAGCGAACTCGGCGTGTCGCTCTCGTTCGACGACGGCGAGAGCTGGCAGTCGCTGCGACTGAACCTGCCGGCAACGTCCGTCCGCGATCTGACTATCAAAGATGACGACGTCGTGATCGCCACGCACGGACGCGGATTCTGGATTCTCGACGATTTCTCACCGCTGCGGCAGATCACACGCGACATCGCGAGGGCGCCGGCGTTCCTGTTTCGGCCGGCCTTTGCGTTCCGCACGCGATCGAACGTCAACACCGACACGCCACTGCCGCCCGACGAACCCGCCGCGGCCAATCCGCCCGAGGGCGCGACGTTCACGTACCTGATCGGACCGAACCTCACCGGGCCCATCGCGCTCGACATTGTCGAAGGTGGCACCGGCGAAGTGCTGCGACACTTTTCGAGCACGGACACCGTCGAGCCGCCGGTGCCCGGCCGCAACATCCCGGACTATTGGATCCGGCCGCAGGCCCGGCTCTCGGCCACGCCTGGCCTGCACCGGTTCGTGTGGGACCTCCGGCTGGCGCCACCTCCGGCCGATGATCAGACGTATTCGATTTCGGCCGCGCCCCACGACACTCCGGTCGAGCCACGAGGCGTGCTGATGCTGCCCGAGGTCTATCAGGTGCGGCTCACTGTCGGCGATCGCGTGTATCGCCAGCCGATCATCATCAAAATGGATCCGCGCGTCCACACGGCGCCGCCGGACCTCGCGTTGCAGTTCACGTTGTCGAAATCGATCGACACGGCCATGCGCGACACGGCCAGGGCGCGTGCGGATGTGCGCAGCAAGCTCGCGGGCGCGGCACCGGACACCACCGCGCGCTGGCAGCCGGTGCTCGCGAGCCTGGATCAGGCCGCCGCGCTCCTGCCCGATCTCTTTCAGAGTCTGCAGGGATCGGACACGCGGCCGACGCCTGCCCTCGAGGCCGCAGTGACCGCCGCGCTTCAGCGCGTCGCCACCGCCCTCGCCGCCTATCGCGCGCAGCACTAGGACCGCACGTCGGGAGGATCGAGCGGCGCACGCTTGACCCGGCCCTCCCGCCTCGCATCTACTTCTTGCGCTGATGGCGATTTATGTCGGAGTGTTTCTCATCACGCTGTCAGGCCTGGTCTTCGAGATCGGCCTGACGCGCATCTACTCGGCCACGATCTGGTACCACTTCGCGTTTGTGGCTATCTCGGTCGCCCTGCTCGGGTGGGGCCTCGGCGGACTTGCACTGCATCTGCTGCGGCGCCGATTCCGGCCGACCGAGGACAAGGCCGCCCTGTTCGCGGCGCTCTACGGCGTGAGCATTCCCCTCGCGCTCTGGATCATCGTCCTGTTTCCGTTCAAGCTCGAACGTCTCGGGCTCTACTTCATCACGCCACTGCTGCCCTTTTTCCTGGCGGGCGTCGCGCTCGCGATGGCCTTCCATCTGCGCCGCGAGATCACGGCGTCGTTGTACTTCGCGGATCTGCTTGGCGCATCGATTGGCGCGCTCATCGTGACCTTCCTGTTGCAAGCGCTCGGCGGCGAGACCACGGTGCTCGTCGCGGCCGTGCTGCCGCTCGTCGCGGCCGCGGCGCTCTCGCGGCGGCTGGCGCCGATCGCGCTCGTGCTGGCCGTCGCGCTCGGCAGCGGCGCCTTGATGAACGCGCGTGGCGAGTGGCTGAAGGTCACGCCCGGCGACCTCAAGGCCATGCACAACCAGATGATCGAGACACCGTCCGCCCACGTCACGCAAACGGGCTGGAACGCGTACTCGCGCATCGACGCCGTCGAGGGCTTCGGCGCGCCGTACCTGGCGCGGCTGTATATCGACTCCGACGCCTGGACGAACGTCCTGCAGTGGAACGGCGATCTCGAGGGCGTACGCGACTACAGCACGTGGTATCGCGCGCTGCCCTTCCGGCTCGTGAAGCAGCCCAATACGCTCATCATCGGGCCGGGCGGCGGATCGGACGTGCTCGTCGCGCTCGCCGCGGGCAGCAAGAAAGTCACGGCGGTCGAGCTCAACCCGCTGATGCTCCAGTTCGTGCGGCACTACGGATCGCGCGCGGGCAATCTGTATGATCGGCCTGACGTCGAGATCGTCCAGAGCGAAGGCCGCACGTTCGTCAGCCGCAGCGATCGCGCGTTTGACGTGATTCTCCTCGGCTTCGTGGACTCCTGGGCATCGGTCGCGTCCGGCGGTCTGTCCCTCTCCGAGAACTACCTCTACACGACGCAGGCGTTCCGCGGCTACTACGACCACCTGACCGACGACGGCGTGCTGGCGATCCTGCGTTGGGACGCGGACATTCCTCGGCTCGTGTCGAATTCGGTCGCCCTTCTTGGTGCGACCGAGGCCGCCAAGCGGATGGTCGTGCTGCTCGAGAAACGGGACCGGAACCGCACCGATCCGCCGCAGATGATTTTCATGCTGCGCAAGCGGCCCTTCACACCCGAGGAAGCCGACGAGATTGCCAACCACTGGCCACTCGCCGATCCGCTCATCGTCCCCGGCCAGGTCGTCGCGCCGGCGTACCGTGACCTGCTGGCGGGCAAGCAGACAATGGCGGAGTACGTCGCCGGGGCGAGCCGGCGGGTCGATCCGGTGTTTGACGACAGTCCGTTCTACTTCGCCGTCGAAAGGCCGTGGGGCATGCCGTACCAGATGCGTCAGGGCCTGCTCGCCCTCGTCGAGCCCGTCGGGCTGCTGCTCGTGCTCTTCGTCACGCTCGGCAAACCGCGCGGCGAGGCCGTCAAACCTTACGCGGCGTCGGTCGTCTACTTCGCGTGCCTCGGCGCGGGGTTCATCTCGATCGAGCTGACGCTGCTCCAGCATCTGACACTGCTCGTCGGGCATCCAATCTACACGCTCTCCGTGCTGTTGTTCACGTTGCTCGCGACGAGCGGCATTGGCAGCTCGTTCAGCCGGCATGTGCCGACGTCGTGGGCGTGCCTCACGGTCGCGGTCCTCGGCGTGGCGGGATCCTTCGTGTTGCCCGTGATCGTGCCGAAGCTCCTGCCGCTCGCGCTGCCCGTGCGGATCGCGATCGCGATGATCGTGATCGCGCCCTTCGGCCTGGCGATGGGCATGCCGTTCCCGCAGGGCCTGCGCAAGACCGGGCGTGGGGCCCTTCCCGCGCCGCCGTTCTATTGGGGATTGAACGGCGTGATGTCGGTCCTCGGATCTGTCGGCACGGTGGTGGTCGCGCTGCTCGCCGGCTTTCACGTGGCGATGATCCTCGGCAGCGCGTGTTACGTGCTGGCAGCGATCGCGTCGATCGGCCTGCCAGACCAGTGAACGCCAGGACAGAGGAGTTAGAAGTTAGAAGTAAAAAGTTAGAAGTTCGGAGTGCCCGCGTGATCCTCCGAACTCCAACTTCTGGCTTCTCACTTCCAACTTGTCGCGTCTCTACTCTCCAAACGTAATTCCCTGCGCCAGCGGCAACGCGTCCGACCAGTTGACGGTATTGGTCTGCCGGCGCATGTACGCCTTCCACGCGTCCGATCCGGACTCGCGCCCGCCGCCGGTTTCCTTCTCGCCACCGAACGCGCCGCCGATCTCGGCGCCCGACGTGCCGATGTTGACGTTCGCGATGCCGCAATCCGATCCACGCGCCGACAGGAACTCTTCGGCCTGACGCATGCTCTCGGTGAAAATCGCGCTCGACAGTCCCTGCGGCACGTCGTTGTGCATCGCCAACGCGTCCTCGAATTTCGAGTACTCCAGCACGTACAGAATGGGCGCGAAGGTCTCGTGCTTGACGATGTCGCTTTGCGCGGGCATGCGGATGATCGTCGGCTCGACGAAGCCCTTGCCGAGATCCGGGCGCTTCGTGCCTCCGTACACCACCTCGCCGCCCTCTGCGCGCGCCGCCTCGATGGCCGCGAACATCCCGTCGACGGCCGATTCGGTCACGAGCGGCCCCATGAGCGTTCCCGGATTGAGTGGATCGCCGATCGGCACCTGGCGGTAGGCGCCGACGAGTCGGTCGGTCAGCTCCTTCGAGATCGCGCGATCGACGATCACGCGGCGGGTCGAGGTGCACCGTTGTCCGGCAGTGCCGACCGCGCCAAACATGATCGCCCGCGTCGCCAGGTCCAGCCGGGCGTCCTTCGTCACGACGATCGCGTTGTTTCCGCCGAGTTCGAGTATCGTGCGCCCAAACCGCGACGCCACGGCCTCGCTGACGTGCCGGCCCACGGCCGTCGATCCCGTGAACGATACGAGCGGCAGGCGCCGATCCTGCAGGATCCGCTCGCCGATGACGCGGCCAGGCCCGACGACGAGCGAGAAGAGCCCGTCGACGCCGTGATCGGCCATGACGCGGTTCGCGATGTGCTGCACCGCCACCGCTGTGAGCGGCGTCGGCTCGGCCGGCTTCCAGATCACGGGATCGCCGCACACCGCGGCAATGGCGGCATTCCACGACCACACGGCGACCGGAAAATTGAACGCGCTGATCACGCCGATCGGCCCGAGCGGATGCCACTGCTCCATCATCCGGTGGCCCGGACGTTCGGACGTGAGCGTCAGCCCGTACAATTGACGCGACAAACCGACCGCGAAGTCGCAGATGTCGATCATCTCCTGCACTTCGCCGTGTCCTTCGGTGCGAATCTTGCCCATCTCGAGCGTGACGAGGTCGCCGAGCGCGTCCTTCTTCTCGCGCAGCGCGTTGCCGAGATCGCGGACGAGATCGCCGCGCTTGGGCGCCGGCCGCTCGCGCCAGGTGGCGAACGCGCGCACGGCACGATCGACCACCGCGTCGTACGCAGCGCCTGACGCGACGCGCACCGCGGCGATCGCGTCGCCCGTCGTCGGGTCGATCGACACGAGCGGGTCGGCGGACGCCTCGACGATCCATCCATCGGCGCCCCAGCACGCGCCGGCGTTGAGCGCGTCGATCTGAAGACTCTTGAGCAGACCGCGTACATCACGCGTGAAACGAGTGGACGTGGAGGTGTTCGCCATTCTGTTGTTCACCATAGCACGCGAGGCTGGTATCCTTTCCGCCGTGCTGAGTGCCGCATGGGCGATCACTATTTCTCTCGCGCTTCAAGCCCCGCCACCTGCTCCGCAGGCGCAGCCGGCAACCGCCGAGTGGTCTGACGACCAGCCGTTCGTACGGATCCTTCCGAATTTCTGGCACGACCTGAAGCAGATCCCCTCGATGCGCTCGCTCGAGATTGGCGCTGTGGGCACGGCGGTCACGTTCGCGCTCGCGCCCACCGATGACAAAGCCGCCGATGCCGCGCGGAACTCGGAGCCCTCGTCGTACACGAAGATCGGCAACGCGCTCGGCGACGGCTGGGTGCAGGGCGGCGCTGCGGTCGCGACGTACATCATTGGCCGAAGCATCGACGACCCCGAAACGACGCACATCGGAAGCGACCTCGTGCGCGCGCAGATTCTCAACGGCATCCTGACGGGAGTGATCAAGCTCGCGGTCGACCGCACGCGCCCGGACGGCGGGAGCCACGCGTTTCCCTCCGGCCACTCATCGGCAACGTTCGCGACGGCCGCGGTCGCGGCATCGCATTTCGGTTGGAAAGTCGGCGTGCCGGCCTACGCGTTCAGCGGCTTCGTCGGCTGGTGCCGCGTGCGCGACCTGCAGCACTGGGTCACCGACACCGCCGCCGGCGCCACGCTCGGGATCATCGTCGGTACCACAGTCACGGCCGGCCACCGCGATCGCGAGTGGCAGATCGTCCCCGCGAAAACGGCGGGAGGATTCGCGGTCTACGTGGTCAGAGTAAAGCACTGATCAAGTTTGACCCGCGCTTTCAACTCCCGGTTGCTCCGAACCCGCCGCGCGACTGACGATCGGGCGCGCGTTCGTCCCACACGGCCTGCACGAACGGCATGATGACGCCTTGCGCCAGCCGATCGCCGCGCTTGACCGATACGGGCGCCGCTGTGAAGTTGAGCACTTCGATCTTGATCTCGTCGGTCGGCCCGCAATAATCCGAATCGACGACGCCCACGCCGTTGGCCACCATCAGACCGCGCTTGAGCGGCGTGCTGCTGCGCGCGAATACGCCGAGCACGTGGCCCTCGGGCACCTGAATTACAAGGCCGGTCGGGACGAGCGCCACCTCACCAGGCTGCACAACGAGATCGGCGCTCGCCGCGAGGTCGAACCCGGCCGCTCCCGGCGTCTGGTACGCCGGAAGCGGCACGGTCGGATCGAGACGATGAATGACGACGGACGTCAGCGCCCACCGCCCTTGGGCGCCGGAGTGGCCGCGTTCACGGCCTTCTTGAACAGCGGGCTCACGTCGCGGGTCCCCTTCTCGAGGAACGGGACGCCGGCGTCCATCCATCCCGGACGCGGCTTGTCGAGCAGATAGTGGTCGAAGAACTCGTCCATGTGGACGGTCCAGTACTTCATGTTGTCCCGGTTGCGCAGGCCGTGCGGCTCGCCGTTGAAGCTGAACATGTACGCTTCCTTGCCCAGCCGGCGCATCGCGGTGTTGAACTCGATCCCCTGATACCAGGGCACCGCATCGTCCGCGTCGTTATGAATCGTGAGATACGGCGTGTGGATCTTCTCGATCCAGAAGATCGGCGAGTTCTCGATGAACTGCAGCGGATCGGTCCACGGGGCTGCGCCGATGCGGCTCTGCGTCTTCTGGTACTGGAACTCGCGCACCATGCCCGTGCCCCAGCGGATGCCGCCATAGGCGCTGATCATGTTCGACACCGACGCGCCCGCCTCGACTGCGCGGAAGATATTCGTCTGCGTGATCATGTACGTGATCTGATACCCGCCCCACGAGTGGCCCTGGATCCCGATCCGCTTCGGATCGATGTAGCCCTGTGCAACCACCGTGTTGATCGCGGGAATCACGCACTTCATCGCGCTTGGACCCGGATAGCCGGTCTCGTACACGATGTCCGGCTCGAGGACGATGTAGCCGTTGCTGACGTAGCGCGTGATGTTGATGTTCGTGCCGACGTTCGGCGCGTGGTAGGCGTGCAGACCGTCGGACAACTCCTCGTAGATGTAGACCATCAACGGGTATTTTTTCGCCGGATCGAAGTTGTCGGGCTTGATGAGAATCGCCGACAGGACCTTGCCGTCGCCGTTGATGTAGTTGATGCGTTCTTCCTTGCCCCACACGAACTCGGACTGCTGCGGGTTGGCCGCCGAGACCTTGCGCGGGCTCGCGAAGTTCGAATCGCTCACCCAGAGGTCCGGAAATTCCGTGAAGGTCTGTTCGGTGAATACGACGACGTCGGCGTTCTTGGCCTTGGTCGGCGCGCCGACTTGCTTGTCGACCATCATGATCTTCTCGGGCGCCGCGCTGCCCGTGAAGTTCGTGCGATAGAACCCGGCCGCACGCGTGGTCTCGTTGGTCGCCGAGAGCAGGAGCGGCTTGTTCGTCGGAATGGCCCGCGCGGCGGCGCCACCTCCGCGCCCGCCACCACCGCCGCCAGGTCCACCGGCCGCATCGGCATCGAGTGAGCGATACCGGAAGACGAGGTGCTGCTTCCGGCCCTCGCCGTTGGTGATCATGCGCGCGCCCGTGCCGTCAGGATGGATTTCCCAGACGTCGAACTGATCGTTCAAGAGGACGGACCTGTCGCCGTCAGTCCAGCCGACCTGACCGAGCGAGGGCGGCGCGTCGGGCGTGTCGTGGCTCTCGTCGAAGAACTTCACCGGCAGGGTGCCCGTGAGATTCACGCGCGTGCCGTCGGCGACCCTGTATGTGAACCAGTTACCGGCCTTCTCGTCGAAATAGAGCACGTAGTTCCCGCCGGGGGACAGGGTCGCGGCCGCGCCCCAGTGCTCGAGAATCTTCTTGCGAGTGGCGGTTTTCAGATCGACGAGATACACGTCATTGTACGTCTGGTCCCAGGAGATCTCCTGCTGATACGGCATGTCGGACGTGCCGAGCGCGCGGTTCGGATCCTCGCCGGCATTGACGGTCGGCAAATCCGCGCTCGCGAGCTGCAGGAAACGTTTGTCTGCGAGTTGCACGACGGCGCGGTAGTTGCGGGTCCGTTCCTGGTTGGCCCGCACCTGCTGCATCGGCTGAATTTCGGAATCCTTGTAGCTCCACAGATCGACGCGCGTGGGCGCGGGGGCGTTCTCGTCGCGCGGCGGCTTCGCGGCCGGTGCCGTGCCGAGATACAGGCGCGCGTTGTCTTCGCTGAACCGCGGCGCGAAGTTGTCGCTGACGACGTAGCCGGCAGTCATCCCGCGCGTGCTCGCCGAGACCAGCTCGGCGGCCGAGGCGTCGCCCGTTTTCCAGTAATACAGCCGATAAGGCGACACTTTCTTGTCGTACTCGGCCTGATCGCTCAAGAACGCGATCTGCTTGCCCGCATTGTCGAACGCCAGGCTCTTGTAGTTGCCCTTGCCGGTGTGCAGCGTCACGACCCAGTTGTCACTCGTGTGGCGCACGAATGCGCCGTCCTTGGTGCCGTCCGCGGACGAGATGGTGTATGCGATCGCGGCGCCGGTCTTGTCCCACGCGAAATCCACGACCTCGGGAATCGTCGTGTCCTGCCCGGTCGCGAGGTTCCGGATGATCAGGTCGGTGCCGGGATCCTTGCGCTTCTCCGTCGAAACCACAGCGGCCTCGCCCTCGGCTGCGGCACCCGCTTGCCCCGCCGCGTTCGGCTGAGGCGCCGCCGCGCCCGCGCGCCCGCCTACCGCGCCGCCACCAGCGCGTCCTGCGCCGCCGCGACCTCCGCGTCCACCGGCGCCCGCGCGGCCCTTGTGATACGCGAGCCACGTCGACGACTCTTCGGGCAGGCGGAACGTCGCGACCTGCTCAATCGTCGTGACCTTGCCGTCAGGTAGCGTCATGACGCCGAGCGAGTTGCGCGAGTTCTGCTGTGCGCCCTCGCCGCCCGCACGTCCGGCCGCCGCCGGAGCCGCTGCCGCACCCGCGCCCTGGCCGCGATTCGCGCGCTCGTCGTCGGCCTTGGTCGGCACGATCGTGAAAATCACGAACTTGCCGTCGGGCGTGAACGTCGGCGTCGTGCCGCGCGGCGATCGAAACTCCTGGTTCGTTTTCAGATTCCTCACGACGAGCTCGCCGTCGTCACCGGACGCGGTCAACGCGTACGCGAGCCACGCGCCGTCCTGCGACAGCCGTGTGCCCTGGATCGACCGCCAGTAGTCCATGACGTCGTAGGAGACCGGCCGCTTCACGGGCGTTTGCGCCGCGAGCGATCCAAACGACAACGTCATCGCGAGTGCGACGGCGCCGGCGCCCATCACCACCATCCGCCGAGAGGCTTGCCCAGTCATCTCACCCTCCTGTCAGGAACTCCGGATGGCCGATTATCATGGCATCCGTGATCGCATACAAGACGCGCGCGCTCGTGACGCTGGGCGCAACGATGGCCTCCATCGCGGTGCTCATTGGCGCCCCGGACCGCCCGCGCGCACGCGAATTGGGCATCGCGCCCGGGGCCGGCCTGCCCGGCCCGCTGAACACGATCACTGACGTCGCGGGCGTGAAAATCGGGCACACGACGGTCGTCGAGGGCGACAGCGTCCGGACCGGCGTGACGGCCATCCTGCCCCACGGCGGCAACCTGTTTCGCGACAAGGTGCCTGGCGCCGTGTTCGTCGGCAACGCGTTCGGCAAGCTTGCCGGATCCACGCAAGTCGAGGAGCTCGGCACGATCGAGACGCCGATCGTGCTCACCAACACGCTCGCCGTCGGCACCGCGGTCGACGCCGTCGTCCGATGGACGATCGGCCGTCCGGACAACGGCGGCGTGCGATCGGTGAACGCGCTCGTCGGCGAAACGAACGACGGCACGCTCAACGACATCCGCGGCCTGCACGTCACTCGGGAGCACGTGCTCGCGGCGATCGACCACGCGACAAGTGGTCCGGTCGAAGAAGGCGCGGTCGGTGCGGGCACCGGCACGATTGCGTTTGGCTGGAAGGGCGGCATCGGTACGTCGTCGCGCGTCGTGACGCAAGCGGGCACTACTTGGACGATCGGTGTGCTCGTGCAGACGAACTTCGGCGGGCGGCTGACGATCGCCGGCGTGCCGGTCTGGAAGGAGCTGACGCCAACCGGCGCGGGATCTGGCTCAAGCGTCGGCCCGGCGGACGGACCGCCGACACCGTTCGGCGCCGGCTCCTGCATGATCGTCGTCGCGACCGACGCACCGCTCGACGCGCGCGATCTGAAACGCCTGGCCGCGCGCGCGGTGTACGCGCTCGCGCGCACCGGGTCGACCTACTCGAATGGCAGCGGGGATTTCGCGATTGCGTTCTCCACCGCCTCCGCCAACCGCGTCAGTGGCGCCGCCGGGCCGCAGCCGCGCCTCGTGCTGCCGACCGACGACGTGTCGCCGCTCTTCGAGGCGGTGCTCGACGCGACGGAGGAAGCCGTGGACAACTCGCTGCTCAAGGCGACCGACACGACCGGCAACGGCCGCACGATTCCCGCGCTGCCGATCGATCGCCTGAAGGCCCTGCTGAAGAAGTACGGCCGCTGACGCCTCGCTAGTCGTGCCGGTGCGCGGTCGGCATGCCGAGTTTCGCGATCGTGTCGCGTTCGAAGTCGAACTCGATCAGTACGACCGGCTCGTTCCCCACGACCCAGCCGTCGTGGCCCGGCTCAATGGCGACAACGGCCGGCGCGACGAATTCCTTCACGCAGCCGTCGGCGTATTGGATGTGAATCTCGCCGTGCGCCAGGAATCCCACGTGCGCATGCATGCAGAGGTCGCTGCCGACCACCGGCTTCATGTCGCGTGACCAGCGGAATTTTGGCGGATAGATCAGACGCTTGACGCGCGCGTCGCCCGTGCGGACGACGTCGAGTGTGACGTGACCGACCTCGCGGTGATCAGCGCCGGGAATGGGACCGAGCAGTGGATTTGGCATGGGGCCTCTCGTTGAGGCCCCGAGACTACCAGAGATGCCGCGTCGACAGCGCGCCGCCGGTTAGCGTCCCGTGGCGGCCGACGGATCGGCGACCGCAAGCTCGACCAGGGTCTTGAGCCGGGCGAGGTCCGCGGTGAGGGCCGCGCGCATCGGCCCTTCGATTAGCGCCGACGGCAGAAACCCGAGCGCGGTCGTTTCCCCGCGATTGAGGATCTTGACCACCGACCCCGTCCCCGACCGGCCAATCGAATAGATGATCGTCCCGGTAAACGGGCCGTCGACGACCCGCAGAGCGAGCGCGTGCGGGAAGTTGAACGACTCGACTTCGGTCGTCCACGACAGGTCGCGTCCGGCGAAGGTCCCCGCGTGTCGGACCCTGGCGCCGGGTTTGATCGAGGGGTCGATGACCTCGACGTTCTTCACGGCGCTCATCCATTCGGGCTCGCGCTTGGGATCGAACATC
The DNA here is from genome assembly GCA_963704575.1 of uncultured Acidobacteriota bacterium. Taxonomy (GTDB): domain Bacteria; phylum Acidobacteriota; class Vicinamibacteria; order Vicinamibacterales; family SCN-69-37; genus DATEGZ01. Next base: position 2,100,414 of record OY969918.1, read on the forward strand.
ACGGAGGCGACGTCGGTGGGCTCAGCGGCGATTTGGGTCTCGACGGACACGTTGACGGCGGACATGCATTCATTCAAGCACAGTCCGGCGGGCGACGTGTGCCAGAATCCTGCGGTGCGCGCTCCGCCGTACCGTCCGCCGGCCGAATCCGCCGTGAGCCGCTTCCTGCGCTACGTCCAGATCGATACCCAGTCACAGGAGGGCGTCGGGACGGTCCCGAGCACGCCCGGTCAGTGGGACCTCGCGCGCATGCTCGCACGTGAACTGCAAACACTCGGCGCGGTGAACGTGCGCGTGAGCGAAACGTGCATGGTGTACGCGACGATTCCCGCGACTTCAGACCACCACGCGGCCCCGGTTGTCGGTTTGCTGGCGCACGTCGACACGTCGCCCGCGGTCTCGGGCGCGCACGTCCGTCCCATTGTCCACGCGCACTACCAGGGCGGCGACATCACGCTCGCCGGCGATCAATCCCAGGTCATCACTGTCGCCCGTAATCCCGTGCTCGCAAGCATGATCGGCGACGACATCATCACTAGCGACGGCACGACGCTGCTCGGGTCGGACGACAAATCCGGCGTCGCCGCGATCATGACGATGGTCGACGTCCTGCACGAGAATCCCGCCATTCCGCACGGGCCGATTGCGATCGGGTTCACCGCCGACGAGGAGATCGGCGTCGGCATCAACACGTTCGAGGTGGAAACCTTCGGCGCCGTCGCGGCGTACACGGTGGACGGCGAAACGCTCGGCGAGATCAACCACGAAACCTGGAGCGCGCGGCTCGCCACCGTGACGTTCAAGGGCGTGAGCACGCATCCCGGCACGGCGAAGGGCGTGATGGTGAACGCTGCGTACGCGCTTGGCGATTTCCTGACGCACCTTCCGGCGGACATCCGGCCCGAGACGACCGACGAACGTGTCGGCTTCATCCATCCGTACGCCGGCGCGATCGACGTCGAGGCGTCGTCGGTCAAAGTGATTCTCCGCGACTTCGACATCGATGGGCCGTCCGGGCTCGACGCGAAGGAACAGCTGGTCCATCGGCTGGCGCGGGAATCGGTGGCGCGCCATCCGGGCGTCGACTTCGACGTCGCGGTCGTCGATCAGTACCGGAACATGAACGACGTGCTGAAGGATCATCCGCGCCTGGTCGCGTTCGCGCTCGAAGCCGCGCGCCGCGCCGGGCTCACCCCGGTCACCCGGCCGATTCGCGGCGGGACGGACGGATCGAAGCTGACGTTCCGCGGCCTGCCATGTCCCAACATCTTCACGGGCGGCCACAACTTTCACAGCAAGCTCGAGTTCAATTCGCGCCGCGGGCTCGAGACGACGACCGAGACACTCGTGCATCTCGTGCAGCTGTTCGGCGACGCTTCGGAAACGGGGCGGACTTGATCGCGGCCTGGTCAACGCACGTTCCCGGAGGAGCGAATGAAAAGGCAACTCGCGCTGACCGTCGTGGTGTTCGCCGCCGCGTGTCTTCTCGTGGCCTATGCCCTGCCGCAATGGCAGTCGCTCACCACGGCGCTCAAGACGGTGTCCGCCAACGACGCCCGCTTCAAGGACTGGGCGGACCTCGGTCGATACCGCGAGAACAACCGGAACGCGCAGAAGCCCGACGTCGTGTTCATGGGCGATTCGATCACTGACGTCTGGCAGCTGCCGCAGTTTGGAGGATTCTTTCCTGGCAAGGCCTACGCCGACCGCGGCATCAGCGGACAGACGACGCCGCAGATGCTCATTCGCTTCCGCCCCGACGTCGTCGATCTCGGCCCCAAGGTCGTCGTCATTCTCGCGGGCACCAATGACATCGCCGGCAACACGGGGCCGATGACGAACGAGACGATCGAGGGCAACTTGATGTCGATGGCGGACATCGCCGTCGCGAACCGTGTGCGCGTGGTCCTCGCCAGCCTCACGCCAGTGAGCGAGTATCACATCGCGTACGGCAAGGAACGGCCGCAGACGACGCAGCGGCCGATCGGGCGCATCCGCACGTTGAACGCGTGGATCAAGACGTACGCGGAAGCGCACGGGCACGTGTATCTCGACTATTTTTCCTCGATGGTCGACGCCCGCGGCCTGTTGAAAGCGGAGTACAGCGACGACGACCTGCATCCGAACGCGGCAGGCTACGCCGTCATGGCGCCGCTCGCCGAAGCGGCGATCGCGGCCGCGCTCAGGTAGGCCCGTCGGCGACGCGTCCGTCGAGCAGGTAGATGTGCCGCCTGGCGAGCGCGATGTAGCGCGGATCGTGCGTCGCGAGACACACCGTCGATCCCCCCTCGTGCAGTTCGGACAGCATCCGCATTACGGCTTCGCCGCTTGCCGAGTCGAGGTTGCCCGTCGGCTCGTCGGCGAGCACGATGGGCGGGCGGGACGCGATGGCCCGCGCGATTGACACCAGCTGCTGGTGCCCGCCAGACAGCTGCGACGGACGCTGTTTGGCGCGCGCATTGAGGCCGACGCGCTCGAGCGCCGCCGAGACGAGCGCCTGGCGCTCCGTCGCGCTGCGGCCGCGCAGCGTCAGCGGGTATTCGACGTTCTCGTACACGCTGAGATCGCCAATCAGGTTGAAGCTCTGGAAGACGAGGCCGATGTCGACGTTGCGCGTGCGCGCACGCTCGCCGGGTGTGAGTTCATCGACCGGCCGGCCCGCCAACCAGTAGCGCCCGCTCGTCGGCGTGTCGAGCAGGGCGAGGATCGACAGAAACGTCGACTTGCCGCAACCCGAGGGTCCCGAGACGGACACGTACTCGCCACGATCGATGACGACCGACACGTCCCGCAACGCAACCGCGGGCTCGTCGCGATCGCCTTCGAAGACGCGGCTGACACCCTCGAGCCGGATCAGCGGCGCGTCGCGATCGACGACGTCAGGCGCGGGGTGCGCGGACCGTTTCCACCAGGACATGTCCAACCGTCTGGCGCATTGGACGATGATCGCCGGTGAAATGTTGGCTTGGCGCTGCGCCTACGGTCACTTGTCCTGCGCGCCGTCGAGGAGCGCGTCGAGCTTCTCGAGCCGGCCGCCCTGCTGGTCGCACACGGCGAACGTCAGCCCACCGTTCGCGTTGTACATTGTCACACCCGCGTATTCGCCGCGCTTGTTGAGGATGTAGAAGTTCACATTGAAGTTCGGCAACCCGCGCGGATTGAGCAGGCGCTTCTCCACCGTGTTGTCCTTGATCCGCTTGAGCGCGGTCATACCCGCGTCCTTCGGATGCGCGCCGCGCCGCATTTCGTCGACGATGAGAAACGACGACAGGTTGTAGAGATTGGCTTCGCCGCGCCCGGTGGAGCCCGCGGCACCGACGTTGTTGTCCACCCACAGGCCCGCGCCGAGCACGGGCGAATCGCCGAGCCGGCCCGGAATCTTCCACGCGAGCCCGCTCGTCGTCGTCACGCCGCAGACGTCGCCGGCGGCGTTGACGCCGTTGCAGTTAATCGTGCCGTGGAGATGGTTGGCATTGATGAGCCCGGCGGCGATCATGTCGAGCGTCACCTGCCGGATGCGGGCCTCGCGTTCCTCGCCGTCCTTGATGTAGTGCAGCGGGTCGGTCGCCTGTTTCCACTTCAGCCACTTGTCGCGCGAATTCGGCGTGTTCAGGTCCGCGACGATCTCGAAGCCGAGATTGCGCGCGAACGTAGTCACGTCCTTGCCGACGATCAAATGGTTGTCCGTCTTGTCCATCACGGCCCTGGCGACGAGCGACGGCATCTTGACGTTCTCGCTCGCGCCGACACCGCCGGCCCGCTTCTTCGGGCCGTGCATGCAGCACGCGTCGAGCTGCACGACGCCATCCGCGTTCGGCAGGCCGCCGAATCCGACGCTGTCGTCGAGGGGATCGAGCTCGACGATGTTGACGCCGGCGATGAGCGCGTCAAGCACGTCCTCGCCTTTCGTCATGCGCTCGAACGCGGTCTCGATACACGTCTTCGCGCCGCCGTTCTTGTAGCCGTGGCCATTGGATGACGCGACGACGACCGGATGTGTGCCCTGCACGATCAGATTCGGCCCGGATGATGACGCAAGCGGGCGTGCGGCAGCGGCCAGTCCTGCGGCCGCCGTGGTCGCCATGAAGTCCCGGCGATTGATTCTGGATCCCATTGCTGCTCCATCGGAAAATTGGCGTCCCGGCGTGAAACGGCGGTAAGTCTACCGCTCCTGCTCGTAATCCGATACGATTTGTGCGCTCGCATGCGCCGCATCTCGATCGATACCGTTCGCGCCGCCGCCTCGCGCATCTATCCCGTCGTCACGCGCACGCCGCTCGTGCGCCTCGATCCGCTGGGACACGGCACGCCGGAAATCTTTCTCAAGCTCGAAGTCTTCCAGCCGATCGGGTCATTCAAGATCCGCGGCGCGATGAACGCGGTCGCGCAGTTGCCACCCGCGGCACTGGCCGAAGGCGTGTGGACGGTGAGCGCGGGTAACGCGGCGCAGGGTGTCGCGCTCGCCGCGCGCGAAGCGGGTGCGAAAGCGTCGGTGCTCGTCATGGACGGCGCTCCGGCCACCAAGCTCGCCGCAATCGAACGGCTCGGCGCGACGATCGTGAAGGCGTCCTTCGATGAAGCGTGGAAGGCCGTCGAGGCGCACCGCTCCGATCGGATGACCGGCCGCATGGTCCATCCCTTCGACGACGACGACTTCATCAGTGGTAACGGCACGTGCGGCCTCGAGATTCTCGAGGACCTGCCGGAGGTCGACGCGGTCATTGCGCCGATGGGCGGCGGCGGCCTGCTGGCCGGCATCGGCACGGTCATGCGCGCGCTGCGGCCCGAGGCGCGGATGTACGCGGCCGAACCGGAGAACGCCACGCCTCTCAAGGTCTCGCTCGAAGCGGGGCGCGCGTCGCGCTTCGAGAACTGGACCCGATCCTGGGTGGACGGCGCGGGCGGACAAACGGTGCTCGAATCAATGTTCCCGATCGTGGCCGAAAACGTCGACGAGTCGATCGTGGTCTCGCTCGACGACGCGGCCAAGGCCATGAAACTCGCCGCAGAGCGCTGCCACGTGATCGCCGAAGGCGCGGCCGCGTGCGCCATCGCGGCGGCCCTTTCGCCCCGCATCCGCGAACGCGGTCACAAACGCGTCGTCGCGGTCGTCTCGGGCGGCAATATCGATCTCTCCCGCTTTGCCAGTCTCGTGGGAGCGTGCAGTTGATTGCGTCACGATGATTCCTTCGCGTCTGTCCCGACTCCCTGAACTCGCGTACGACCTCTGGTGGACCTGGAATCCGGCCCGGGATGTGTTCCGGCGCCTCGATTACGGCCTGTGGCGATCGACCGCGCACAACCCGGTGATGATGCTCCAGCGGATCACGAGCGAGACGCTCGAACGCGCGGCGTCCGACCCGGCGTTTCTCTCGTCGTACGACGCGGCCCTGGCGGCGCGCGACGCCGATCACGCCGCGACGACGTCAAGGCGCACGTGGTGGAACGCGACCGTCGATGCCGCGCCCACGCAGGTCATCGCGTACTTCTGCGCCGAGTTCGCGCTGCACCAGTCGCTGCCGATCTATGCAGGAGGCCTGGGCGTCCTCGCCGGTGATCACTGCAAGGAAGCCAGCGACCTCGGCGTGCCGATCGTCGGCGTCGGCTTCATGTATCCGCAGGGCTACTTCCGCCAGCGCGTGACGACCGACGGCTGGCAGGAAGAGGTCTACGAGCAGCTCAACTGGACGCAGGCGCCCGTCGTCGAAGCGCGCACGCTCGACGAGAAGCCGTGCATCGTCCTCGTGCCGCTCGGCGATCGCACCGTGCTGGTGCAGGTGTGGGAGGTGCAGCTCGGCCGGGTCCGGCTGCTGCTGCTCGATACCGATCTGCCCCAGAACGCACCGGCCGATCGCGAATTGTCGGCCCGTCTCTACGGAGGCGGCAAGGAAATCCGCCTGCAGCAGGAAATCATCCTCGGATTCGGCGGCGTCCTGGCGCTTCGCGCACTTGGGCTGCAGCCGGCCGCGTGGCACTTGAATGAAGGCCACGCCGCATTTGTGATTCTTCAGCGGATGCGCGACGCGCTCGCATCGGGCCAGACGTGGGACGTCGCGCTCGCCGAAGTCCGCCGATCGACCATTTTCACGACGCACACGCCCGTGCCCGCCGGACACGACGCGTTTCCGTTTCCGCTCGTGGAGCACCATCTCTCCGCGTGCTGGGGATCGATGAACGGCCACGGCGAGATGTTCCTCGCGCTCGGCGCGTACGACAACGGCGAGGGATCGCAATTCAACATGACCGCGCTCGCCATGCGATCGTCGGGCGCGATCAACGCGGTGAGCGAGTTGCACGGCCACGTCACGCGCGAGATGTTCGCGCCGCTGTGGCCGGGTGTGCCCGAGTCGGCGCGCCCGGTCGCGGCCATCACCAACGGCGTCCACGTGCCGACCTGGGTGTCGGGGGAAATGGCGCGGCTGTTCGAGCGTCACCTGAGTGGATCGTGGCGCGAGCAGTACGAAGACCCCGCGATCTGGTCGCGCCTGCTCGAGATTCCCGACGAGGAACTGTGGGCAGCGCGCCAGCGTCTGCGCACATTCATGTTCCAGTTCATCCGCGAGCGCGTCCGGGAGCGCTGGACGGGCGACCACGCGAGCGCCGCGCGCGTGCTGGCCGGCGGCGCCATGCTCGATCCGCACGCGCTCACGATCGGCTTCGCCCGCCGCTTCACCGGCTACAAGCGCCCCGATCTGATCTTCCGGGACGCCGACCGGCTCAGCCGGCTGATCAACACGTCCGGCCGCCCCGTCCAATTGATCTTCGCCGGCAAGGCGCATCCGGCCGACGACGCCGGCAAACAGCACCTGCAGCGGATATTCCGCCACGCGCTCGACGCGCGGTACGGCGGGCGTGTCGCATTCGTCGAAGACTACGACCTTCACGTCGCGCACCTGCTGGTCCAGGGCTGCGACGTGTGGCTCAACAACCCGCGCAAACCGCTCGAAGCGAGCGGCACGAGCGGCATGAAGGCCTCGATGAACGGCGTGCTCCATCTCTCGATTGACGACGGCTGGTGGGCCGAGGGCTACACGGGAACGAACGGCTGGCGGATTGGCGGCGCCGAGGCGGGTGACGCCGACGCGGTGGATGCGTCGGACGCGGATGCCCTGTACCAGCTGCTCGAAGAGCAGATCGTGCCCGGATTCTACGAACGGGATGCCCGCGGCGTCCCGCGCCGCTGGATGACCTTCGTCAAGCAGGCGATGCTCACCATCACGCCGCGCTTCTCTGCGCGCCGAATGCTCAAGGAATACGTGCAGCGCGCGTACGCGCCTGCCGTCGGCGCCGTCCGCAAGACGGGCCATTCGCTATAATCGAAAGGCGATGGCTCGCAAGGTCGCGGAACCGGTCGGTTGTCCCCTGTGCGGCGCGAAGAACGTCTCCGAACCGCGCGGCGATGAGCGCTATTGCCGCGACTGCTGGGAAAAGAAAATCGCCGTCGAGGACATCGTCGCGCGCGAGTTCACGCTCAAGCGGTACATCCGCGCGCACAGCGCCGAGAAGCATCTGGTCTACCACTCGACGCAGAAACGACCCGTCGGCCAGCTGCTCGTCGTCGACGACGGCTACGATTTGTTTCTGACGCTGCTCCTCTATCCAACCTTTGTGTGGGAGGACGAAGCGTACTACCTCGAGAAAGACACCGAGCATCGTACCTACGCGGAGATCCTGATCGACGTCGTCGCGGCCGATGTGATCGAGCCCTGGGGCGGCGGCAAGTGGCACCTCGACGTCTTCCGATCCACGGCGCCCGAGGCCGAGGAATGGAACGGAGAGATCTGACCGCGCCGGATTTCCGGCCGTTTCCGGCCATTTTCCCGGCAAGACTTTCGCCCGCGCCCGGACGTCCAACGAATCAGGCAGCTATACTCGGCGGATGCGGCTCGATATCCCGGCAATTCAGAAAACGCTCGCCATGGACACGGTGGATGGCTGGTTGCTGTACGACTTCCACGGCTCGAATCCCATCGCGACCTCGCTGACCGGGCTGACCGGGCAACACACGACGCGCCGCTGGTACTACTTCATTCCCGCGACGGGCGCGCCGAAGAAACTCGTGCACGCCATCGAGCCGTTTGTGCTCGACGCGCTGCCCGGCGAGAAGACCGCCTACGCGGGCCGCCTGCAGCTCGAGCAGGGCGTCTCGGAGTTGCTTCGCGGATCGAAGGTCGTCGCGATGGAGTATTCGCCCGAATGCGCCATTCCGTACCTTTCGCGCGTGGACGGCGGAACGGTTGATTTCGTGCGACGTCACGGCGTGCGCGTGATTTCGTCCGGCGATCTGGTCGGCCGCTTCGAAGCCGCGTGGGACGCCGCGGCCATTGCCACGCACCGCGCGGCATCCGAGAAACTTTACAAGGCGAAGGACCGCGCGTTCGAGTACGCCGGCGCGAAGCTGTCGGCCGGAGACGTGGTCACTGAATTCGAAGTGCAGCAGCAGATGGTCGGCTGGCTGCGTGAGTCGGGCCTGGTGTTCGACGCGCCGCCGATCGTCAGCGCGCAGGAGAACGCCGGCAACCCACACTACTCGCCCACGGAACAGAAATCGCGCTTGATTCGTCCGAACGAAGTGCTGCTTGTCGACTTGTGGGGCAAGCTCGACACGCCCGCGTCGGTGTATGCGGACATCACCTGGTGCGGCTTCTCGGGCGATGCGCCGCCCGACGTCGCCAAGGCGTTTGGCGTCATCGTCGCCGGGCGCGACGCGGCGGTCAGCAAGGTGCAGACGGCGGTCGCGGCCAATCAGCCGGTGTACGGATTCGAAGTCGACCGCGCGGCCCGCGACGTCATCACGGCAGCCGGATACGGCGACTACTTCATCCATCGCACCGGCCACAGCCTGGGCGAGGAAGTTCACGGCAACGGCGTGCACATGGACGACTACGAGACGCACGACGACCGGCGCATCATGACGGGCACGGGCTTCACGATCGAACCGGGGGTCTACACGCGCGCGTTCGGCGTGCGCACGGAGATCAACATGGTCGTCGGTGCCCATTCGGCGGAAGTCACCGGACCCCGCCAGCAGACGTTGGTGAAAATCGCGATCCGCCGCTAAGGCGGACAGGGCGTCGCGACGATAGTTGATCGTTGAACGACAGCAGGACAGCTGAGGGAGACAAGACATGTCTGGTCGGAAATCCACATTCTTTTACGGAATACTCATCGCGCTCGCATCGGTCGTGGTCGGCATGGTCATTGCCTCCAGGCTCGATCTGGCACCGTCGTCATTCGCCGGGAGCTTGGCGGTTCCGGCCTCCAACAGCGCGCCGCTTACCGGCGCGCTCGACGCCTCAACGTTCCGCAACGTCGCGCACAACGCGGGGCCGTCGGTCGTGAGCATCGTTATCGAAGGCACCAGGACCGTGCGGTCCATGGGCGACTTCTTCGGCCTGCCCGAGCAGTTTGGCGGCGGCCGTAATCGCGGCGGGGGCGGCGGTCAGCAGTCGCAGGAAGAGCCCGTCCAGGGCGCCGGCAGCGGATTCATCATCGACAAGGCCGGGTTCATCCTCACCAACAATCACGTCGTCGAGAACGCCAAGCGGATTGAGGTGTTCCTCGAGGGCATGGACGAGCAGCAAGAGCAGGGCCTGCCGGCCAAGCTCATCGGACATGACGAGCTCACCGACACGGCGCTCATTCAGATCACGGAGCTGCCGAAAAATCCGCTGACCGAAGCGAAGTTCGGCGACTCCGAGCAGCTCGCGCCCGGCGACTGGGTCATGGCGATTGGCAACCCGTTCGCGTTGTCGAACACCGTGACGGTAGGCGTCGTGAGCGCGGTCGGCCGCGACACACCGGGCGCGGTCGCGGGTCGGCCGCAGCAGATGATCCAGACAGACGCGGCGATCAACCGCGGCAACTCGGGCGGACCGCTGCTCAACATTCGCGGCGAAGTGATCGGCATCAACACGCAGATCATGACCGACCAGGGTCAGGGCAACATGGGCATCGGCTTCGCCATCCCGATCAACATGGTGCGCGACATCCTGCCGCAGCTGCGCGATGGCCGCGTCACGCGCGGCAAGATCGGCGTATCGGTGCTGCGCGCGCCGCTGACAAAGGACATCGCGACGAGCTACGGTCTGCCGAACACGTCGGGCGCCATCATCGGCGCGGTCGCCGACGGTGGCCCGGCCGACAAGGCCGGCATCAAGGTGGACGACGTCATCACGCAGTTCAACGGCAAGCAGGTGAAGGACAACAGCCAGCTCGTCGACATGGTGATGCACACGGCGCCTGGCACGACCGTACCGGTCGAGATCTACCGCGCGAAGAAGCCGATGACGTTGTCCGTCCGCGTCGATGCGCTCGACCTCGCGCAAGAGCAGGAACAGCTCGCCGAGGGCACCAGCGGCAACCCGTCGCGTCCGAACGCGCCGCGCGCGCCCCGCAACGAGCCCAAGGACACCGCGTTCGGCATGCAGCTTCGTGAAATTACGCCTGGGATCGCGCGGGATCTCGGCCTGCCCGCCGGCAAAGGCGGCGCCGTGATCAGCTCCGTCGATCCGATCGGCAGCGCCGCGCGCGCCGGCTTTACGACCGGCGACGTGATCCTCGGCATCGATGGCACGACTGTGACGAGCATCGACCAGGTCAGCTCCATGCTCGACAAGGTCGCTAGCGGACAGGCGGTGCGCGTGCGCTTCCTGCGTGACGGACAAGAAGGTTTGGCGCTGCTCAGAAGGCGGTAGATAAGGTCAGAGGGCGGAACACACTGGCCATCGAGCACGAAGTCAAACTGCTTTTCGCAAGTGTCGAGGCGGCTCGTCAGGCAGTGCACGCTGCCGGCGGTCGCCTCGACGTTTCTCGACGCCTGCTCGACGACCGCCTGTACGACACGGCCGACGACGGGCTGCGGCGGCGCGGGTGCGCGCTTCGGGTGCGTCACGACGGCGCGCGCGGGTTCATCACCTTCAAGGGCCCGCTGTTGCCCGGGCCGGTCAAGAGCCGCGAGGAAATCGAAACGACTGTCGGCGACCCGGACGTCGCCGAACGCGTGGTGACGTCGCTCGGCTACCACCGGCGGTTCCGCGCGCAGAAGCATCGCGAAGAGTACCGCGTCGGCGACGCGCACGTCGCAGTGGACGAGACACCGATGGGCGTCTTCGTCGAGATCGAAGCAACGCCTGAGACGATCGACGGTGTGGCGTCGGCGCTCGGCCGCAGTCCGGCGGACTATCGACTCGAGTCGTATCCGGCGCTCTGGGCGGCGTGGTGCCGCGCGCACGGCCGGGCGTTCGGCGACATGCTGTTCGACCCGCCCGTTCACCCGTAACATTGCCCGCATGCTCCCTGCGCTGATCCTGTCGGCCGGTACCGGCACGCGCCTCGATCCCCTCACACGCCTCGTCGCCAAGCCGGCCGTGCCGCTCGCCGGACCGACGCTCATCGAACGCGTGATCGGCTGGCTCACCGCCGCGGGCGTGTCAGACGTCGTGATCAACCTGCACCATCGTCCGGAGACGATCGCGGCGGTCATCGGTGACGGCGCCTCGCTTGGTGTCCGTGTGCAGGTACTCGTGGGAGCGAGAGGTTCTCGGATCGGCCGGCGGACCGCGTCACGCGCTGCCGCTTCTCGACGACACGTTTCTCATCGTCAACGGCGACACGCTGGTCGATTTCGCGCTCGAGGAAATGATCGCGCGCCACGCGGCTAGCGGCGCGGAGGTGACGGTCGCGGTCATCCCCAATCCGCGTCCGGATCACTACCACGGCCTGCGGCTCGATGAGGACGGGCGCGTGACCGGGTTCGTGCTCCGCGGGAGCGGACAGCCGAGTTGGCACTTCGTCGGCGTGCAGGTGGCGCCGGCGAGGATCTTTGCGGGCCTGCCGGACAACGTGCCGGCGGAAACGGTGACGGGCATTTACCGTGACCTCGTCGCCGCTCGTCCGGGCGCGTTGCGGGGATTCCGCGCGACGACGTCGTTTCTCGACGTCGGGACGCCGCGCGACTATCTGGACGCGGCGCTCCGGTTATCCGCGACGCCGAACGCCATCGACGCGACCGCACGCGTCGCCGGAGACGCGACACTGGCGCGATCGGTGGTCTGGGCAGGCGCCTCGGTCGGCTCACGGGCCGATCTGGTCGAGTGCATCGTGCCGGCCGGCGTGCACGTGCCGGCGGGATTCCACACCCGGCAGACCGTGATCCTGCCCGACACATTGATACGCGCCGGCGACGTGTTCGAGCGGCGGGACGGCCTCGCTCTGGCGCCGATTCGCTGACGAGCCGGCCTTCGCACGACCGGTCACGCCGTGGCCGCCTCGCCTGATCTAGACTTTCTCACCGTGTCTGCCTCGACCATCCCTGATGCCGTCAGCAGGTATCTCACGCGCCACCGGTTGACCGATCCGCGTATTGTGCCGCTGACGGGCGACGCGTCGGATCGCCGGTACTTTCGCATCCTGCCGCGCAACGGCGATCCGTTCGTACTCGCGGTGTACGCCCAGCCGTTCGAGTACGCGTCGCTGCCCTTCGTGAACGTGCACGGGCTGTTCGCGAAGATGCCGGTGCCGGTGCCCGCGATTCTCGGGCACGGGGACGATCTCGGCGTGCTCGCGCTCGAGGATCTGGGCGACGTGACGTTGCAGGCGCACCTGGGCACGGCGCCCGCGGCCGCGCACGCCGCGCTGTACCGGCAGGCGGTGGGGTTCATCGACACGTTCCAGCGGCGCGGGCGGGATCTCGCGAGCCCGGCGTACATGCCGTACGGCGTCGCGTTCGACGTCGAGAAGCTGACGTGGGAGCTCGAGTTCTTCACGAAGCATTTTCTCGAAGCGTACCGGGGCGCGGGACTCACGCCGGCGAGCCGCGAGGCGCTGCGCGCCGAATTCCAGACGATCATCAAGGAGCTCGCGGCCGAACCGCGCGTACTCTGTCATCGCGACTATCACAGCCGCAACCTCATGCTCAGCGGCACACGGCTCTGCATCATCGACTTCCAGGACGCGCGGCTGGGGCCGGACACCTACGACCTCGTGTCGCTCCTGCGGGACTCGTACCTCGACCTGGACGAGCAGGTCGTACGCGAGCTCATCGCGTACTTTCTCGCGCTCGGCGGACGTGCCGCCGACGAGGACGAGTTTCGCCGGCGCTTCGACCTGATGGCGCTTCAGCGCAATCTCAAAGCGCTCGGCACGTTCGGGTATCAGACGATCGCACGGCGCAATCCGGTCTACATCCAATACATTCCGCGCACGCTCAAGTACGCGCGCGAAAATCTGCACAAGTACCCCCGCTTCGATCGGCTCCGCGATCTGCTCGCGCTCTACCTCGAGGAATTCCGGTGAGTGCCATGACGTTCGGGCTGTCGACGCACCTCTTTCACGGCGACCGCCTGTCGCGCGCGCACATTGAGACGATTCACGCGCACGGGTTCGAACTCGTCGAGCTCTTCGCGACCCGCACGCACCTCGACTATCACGACACCCGGCACGTCGAGGACGTCCGCGGCTGGCTCGACGAGCTCGGCGTGGCCGCCGCCAGCGTCCACGGCCCGATTTGCGAAAGCTTCACCGACGGCATCTGGGGACCGTCGTACTCGAACGCCTCGACGCACGCGGCCCGCCGCGAGCGGGCGGTTGCGGAGACCGAAATCGCGTTCGACGCCGCCCGGCGGCTTGGCGCGAGTGCGCTCGTGCTGCACCTGGGCCTGCCGCGCTTTCAGGAAATTCCTTCCGGCGACAACGACGCGCACGCCGTCCGCCGCAGTCTCGAGACGCTTGCCGATGCCGCGGACAGAACCGGCGTCCGGCTCGCGCTCGAGGTGCTGCCGAATACGCTCTCGACCCCCAACGCGCTGCTCGACCTGATCGAGGAGCTCGAGATTGACGCGGAGGTCTGCCTGGACTTCGGCCACGCGCATTTGCAGGGCGGCGCGCCCGAGGCCGCCGAAGCGCTCTCGGGCCACCTGATCTCGACGCACGTGCACGACAACAAAGGACAGCTCGACAACCACCTCGTGCCGTTCGAAGGCACGATTGACTGGCCCGCGACGCTGATGGCGATGTCGAAGGTGGGCTACAGCGGGCCGCTCATGTTCGAAGTGGCTGACCACGGCGACGCGCACGGCGTCCTCGGACGAACGGTTCGCGCCCGGGCCCGGCTTCAGGCCATACTAGATGACTTGGCGCAGCCGTTCGAGTTCGGCGCTTGAATCAATCGTCCAATAGCCCCATCGCCCAATTCATGCACGCTTACATCGAAGACATCGCCAAGCACGACGGTCAGCCAGTCACGATCAAGGGCTGGCTCGCCGGCCGCCGATCGAGCGGCAAGATTCATTTTCTGCAGATTCGTGATGGATCAGGCTTCATTCAGGCCGTGATGTCGAAAGCGGCCGTCGGTGACGAGACCTTCGCGCGCGCCGATCATCTGGCCCAGGAATCCGCCGTCGTCGTCCACGGCACCGCGCGCGCCGACAAGCGCGCGCCGGGCGGGTACGAAATCGACGCCACAGGACTCGACGTCATCGGCGAGGCGCACGACTTCCCCATCACGCCCAAGGAACACGGCGTCGACTTCCTGATGGATCGCCGTCATCTCTGGATTCGCTCCGCGCGCCAGCAGGCGATCCTCCGCGTCCGCCACGAAGTGATCGACGCGGTGCGCGACTACTTCAACTCGCGCGGGTTCGTGCTCGCCGACACGCCGATCTTCACGCCCTCCGCCTGCGAAGGCACGACGACGCTCTTCCCCGTCCAGTACTTCGACGATGCGACGGCGTACCTCACGCAGAGCGGCCAGCTCTACAACGAGGCCAATGCGATGGCCCTCGGCCGCGTGTACTGCTTCGGGCCGACGTTCCGCGCCGAGAAGTCGAAGACGCGGCGTCACCTGACGGAGTTCTGGATGGTCGAGCCTGAAGTCGCGTACGCGACGCTCGACGATGTCATCGAACTGGCCGAAGGACTGGTCGTCGATGTCGTCTCGCGCGTGCTCGATCGACGCCAGCGCGAGCTCACGGTCCTCGAGCGCGATACGACGAAGCTCGCCAAGCTGACGCGTCCCTTCGCACGCATCACGTATGACGACGCGGTGACGCTGCTGAAGGAGAAGGGCCTGCCCTTGGAATGGGGCGGCGACTTCGGCAGCCCGGACGAAACGGCGCTCTCGGCACATTTCGACGGTCCGGTCGCGGTGACCGGCTATCCCAGCGCGATCAAGGCCTTCTATTTCAAGCCGCTGGACGGCCGCCCTGAAGTGTCGCTCTCGGTCGACGTGCTCGCGCCCGAGGGCTACGGCGAGATCATCGGCGGCGGCCAGCGCATCGACGACTACGACCTGCTCCTCAAGCGCATCGAAGAGCACAAGCTGCCGCGCGAGGCGTTCGAGTGGTATCTCGACCTGCGCCGGTACGGCAGCGTGCCGCATGGCGGCTTCGGCATGGGCATCGAGCGCGTGGTGTCGTGGATCTGCGGGCTCGAGCACCTGCGCGAAGCGATTCCGTATCCGAGAATGCTGTACAGGCTGTACCCGTGATCGGGATCAAGTTCGAACTTGGAAGCCAGAAGTTAGAAGTTCGGAGGATCGCGCGGGCGCTCTGCACTTCTAACTTCTGGCGTCCAACTTCCAACTTGATCCGACTTACTCAAATGCTTTCCCAATGAAATTAGGCTTCCTCTCCCTCGGCTGCCCGAAGAACCTCGTCGACGGCGAGGTCATGCTCGGTCTGGCCCGTCAGGCGGGTCACGAGATCACCGCCGATGCCGATGACGCCGACGTGCTCGTCGTCAACACGTGCGCGTTCATCGACACGGCGAAAGAGGAATCGATCAACGCGATCCTCGAGATGGCGCAGCGCAAGCGCGCGGGCGGCGCGAAGAGGCTGATCGTCACCGGGTGCCTCGCCGAGCGCTATCGCGATCAGCTCAAGGAAGAAATTCCGGAAATCGACGTCGTGCTGGGTACGGGCGAAATTCCGGAAATCGTTGGCGCGATCCAGTCCCCGACGGCGACTTCGACATCCTCGGGCGCACCGCTGACGCTCTACAAGTCGCGCGCGGCCCTCCTCCCCGGTGCGACGCCCGCCGCGCCAGGGGTGTCGCGTCCCGCGCCGACGTTCATCTACGACGCGTCCATGCCGCGCCTCATCACGACGCCGCGGCATTTCGCCTACGTGAAGATCGCCGAAGGCTGCGACTACACGTGTGCGTTCTGCATCATCCCGACGCTGCGCGGCGCATACCGAAGCCGCGACGAGGCGTCGATCGTCCTCGAGGCCACGCGTCTGGCGGCCTCGGGCGTACGCGAACTGCTGCTGATCTCGCAGGACACGACGTTCTTCGGGATCGACCGCGGCGAGCGCGGCGCGCTCGCCAGGCTGCTCCGCCAGCTGAACGAGGTCGAAGGCCTCGACTGGATTCGCCTGCTCTATCTCTACCCGACAACAATCACTGACGACGTGCTCGACGCGATGGCGGAGTGCGAGAAGGTCTGCAAGTACGTCGACCTGCCGCTCCAGCACGCGTCGGCCGACGTCCTGCGCCGCATGCGCCGGCCCGGCAACCGGCAGGCGTACGACAAACTGCTCGCGCGCATTCGCACGCGCGTTCCCGGCGTGACCCTTCGCACGACGTTCATCGTCGGCTTCCCGGGCGAGACCGAGGCCGACATGGCGGAGCTGCTCGACTTCGTCCGCGCGACGAAGTTCGACCACGTCGGCGTGTTCACGTACTCGCACGAAGAAGGCACGCGCGCCGAAGCCATGACCGACGACATCCCCGCGAACGTCAAGGCCGCGCGGCGCGATGCGGTCATGCGGCTGCAGAAGCAGATCGTCACGAAAAAGCACAAAGCCCGCGTCGGCGAGGTCGTGCGCGTGATGGTCGACGGACCGTCGCCCGAGTCTGATTTGGTCCTGCAGGGCCGCCTCGAAGGACAAGCGCCAGACATCGACACGGTCGTGTATCTCTCCGATTGCGATCCGTCCACCCTCCAGTCGGGCCAGATCATCTCGGCGACGCTCACCGGCGCGCAGGGCTACGACCTGGTCGCGTCGGTCGTCGCGCTCTCGTAGCGACATTTCGCCCGACGCCAGTCTGTCCCCGGCGCCAGCCGACCAAGCCGACGTCGATTGACTGTGCCGTTTCGCACAGTCCCTGGGTGCGAATCCGGGTAGGCTCGTGATGTGATCGCCACCATCCTCGCGCTGACGCCCATCGCCGGCTTGCTCGCGCTTCTCGTGCTGTTTTGGGCCGTGCGATGCGTGAACATTCTTCGCGAGTACGAACGGGCCGTCGTCTTCCGCCTGGGCCGGGTGCTCAGCAAGGAGAAAGGACCCGGACTCGTGCTGGTCCTGTGGCCGATCGACAAGATCGTCAGAGTCTCGCTGCGTGTCGTGACGTGGGACGTCCCGCCGCAGGACGTCATCACGCGCGACAACGTGTCGCTGAAGGTGAATGCCGTCGTCTATTTCCACGTCTTCAACGCGACGCGCGCGATCATCGAGGTCGAGGCCTACCGGTACGCGGTGGAACAGGCGGCGCAGACGGGTCTGCGATCGGTTCTCGGTGAAGTGGAGCTCGACGACCTGCTCTCGCAGCGCGAGAAGCTCAACGCGCGGCTGCAGTCGATCCTGGATGAACACACGGAGGCGTGGGGCGTCAAAGTGACGCAGGTTCAGGTGAAGCAGGTCGACCTGCCGCAGGAAATGCAGCGGGCAATCGCCAAGCAGGCCGAGGCCGAGCGCGAGCGCCGGGCCAAAGTCATCGCCGCCGAAGGCGAGTTTCAGGCGTCGGAAAAGCTGGCGCAAGCGGCGGCCGTGCTCAATCGCGAGCCCGCCGCCATCACGCTGCGCTATCTCCAGACGTTGATTGAGATCGGCACGGAGAAGAACACGACCATCGTGTTTCCCCTGCCGCTCGATCTGCTGGGGGGACTGAGCGCCGCATTCCGCAGCGGCATGGCCCTCCCCGCGGATCCGGCGACGCGTCCGGCGACATCATGAACGTATTGCTCACCGCCCCACCGCACGTGATCCTCGAGGCCAGTTGCGCGTCGTGTCACCGCCCGCTGGAGCTCGAATGCGAAGGCCTTCAGGGCTTTTGGGGCTATCAGACGTACAACGAGTACTTCTGTCCGCACTGCGGCAAACAAGGCCACGCGCGCTCGTCCGGGGCCATCGTCTCGGCCCGGCCCCGCACATAGGGCATTGACGAGAACGCTACCGGACGATCGCCTGACGTTGCCCGTCAAGCGATCCGGCCGGCGGCGACAGCCGGTAGGTGCCGGTTCCCGCGCGTTTCGCGTCGTACATCGCGGCGTCGGCGCAGGCAATCAGGGTGGCGGCATCGTGACCGTGATCCGGATACACGCTCACGCCGACACTCGCGGTGACGCGGACGTCCCTGCCGTCGATTTGGTGCGCCCAGGCGACCGCTTGCAGCACTTTCGTCGCGACCAGGCTCGCGGCGTATGCGTCCTCGATTTCTGACAGAACGACCACGAACTCATCGCCACCGTAGCGGCTCACTGCGTCCGACTGACGGAGGGCGCCGGCGAGCCGAGTGGCGATCGACCGCAGGACATGGTCGGCCGCCACGTGGCCCAGCGCGTCGTTGACCGTCTTGAAGCCGTCGATGTCCACGAACAGCACCGCCAGCGACCGGCGGCGACGATGCGCCAAGGCGATCGTGGCCGTGAGCCGGTCGTTCAGGAGCAGCCGGTTCGGCAAGCCTGTCAGCGCGTCATGCTGCGCCAGATGAGACATCTGCCGCGACGTCTCGAGGGCGGCGCCGACGTCACGGAACACGATCACCGCGCCGATCACCCGGCCATCCCTGTCATGAACGGGCGAAGCAGAGTCTTCGATCTCGATCTCCTGGCCGCCACGGCGCACGAGGACACAGTTCGCGCTGAGCTTGACCGTCCTGTCGAGTTCGATGGCCAGGCTCATCGGGTTCCGCGCGATCTGGCGCGTCTTGCGATCGACGATGTGCAGCACCTCATCGAAAGGCCGACCCACGGCTGACTGGCGTGACCAGCCGGTCATCGTCTCGGCGGCCAGATTGAGATACGCGACGTTCCCGTCGATGTCGGTGCTGAGAACCGCGTCACCGATCGAGTTCAGCGTTGCTTCCGCCTGGTCACGGAACGCGCCTCGCGTGGCGTCGTCGATCGGCATGTCTTGGATAACTCACAAATAACACGTCGTCAACGAGGGCGGTGTTCAAGTTTGCACACTCGGTTTCGAGACAGCGGCGTCTGTGCGGGTCGGGAGAGGCCGTGCGGTTTCCTTCAGGCGCCCAGAGGGAATGCCAGGGGCAAGGTCACGATGAACTCACTTCCCCGTCCCTGGCCTTCGCTGCGTACTTCGATTCGCCCTTGATGGAGTGTCACGATTTCCAGGACGACGCTCAGTCCGAGACCGAGACCGGCGCCCTCGTGGGGCTGGACCTGCGCGAACAGATCGAAGATGTGGTCCCGCGCCAGGGGTTCAAGTCCGCGTCCGTTGTCGCTGACGGACACGACGACTGTGGAGTCGACCCGCGTCGCGGTCAGGTCGATTCGCCCACGCGGTTCGGTGTACTTGACGGCATTGTCGAGAAGATTCGAGAGCACCTGCTGTAGGCGCTCAGGATCGGCCTGAACCCAGAGCGGGGCGGGCGCGATCGACACCTTCAGCTCGTGCCCCCGGAGAGCGACGGCTGCCGCCGCATCGAGCGCGGCCTCCGTGACCGCCTTGCGGAGATCCATCCGCTCCAAGCGCAGCACCAGCTTCCCGTTCGCCCATCGTGCCGCATCGATCAGATCCTCGACTACGCGGCTCATCTGACGCGTCTGTCGTTGAATGATCTCCGCGGCCCGAGTGGCTGCCGGCGACAGGGAGACGAGCCTGATGACCTCGACCGCCTGGCTGACGGCCGCAAGCGGCTGGCGGAGCTCGTGTGCCAGCGTCGAGACGAACACTTCGTGCCGACGGCGCTCCCGGAGCAACTCTCCCTCGGCCACCCACTCTGATTCCATCAGCCGCGGTTCGACACGCATCGATGGGGCTTTGTTCATCTCACACCTCGGTTGCACAGGTCGATTGTCGGGATCACTTGTCAGAGCGGGCTAGCGGACGGCGGTCTTTGCCGATTGGTTGTACGGTGCGTGCTTCTGGAGCACGTCCACGAACGCGCGGCCAGAGGCCGGCACTTTCGTCGCCGAATCCGTGATGATCGAACGCGCGCTCATCTTGTGCCCGTACACCTGTTCCGTCGCGTCGTCATCGGGTCGAAGTGAGGAGCCCTCGAGCGAGACCCCGGCGAACAGGCCACGAGAGCGCGAGTAGCTGAGGACTTCCGCGCGCATCGTCGCGTCCGTCGAGGCTTCGAGGTGCCGCCCCTTGGGGCCGGCCGATGCCGACGCGTCGCCGCCAAGCTTGACGCTGCTGCCGAGCAGCGCCTCGACTCCGCGCGGGTTCATGACCATCAGTACCGACGTCCGTCGACTCGGCGCCGAGTTGCAGGCCGAAGCTGCCGCCTTCGATCGTGTACATCGCTGGCGCTCCCCACGGTCCGTTGAAGGTCTTACCGGAGCGACAGGCCATCGCGCCGCGACCGTAGCTTCCGCCCAGGCCGACGGCGACCTTCGTCATCGACGGAATGACGATGACGCACTCGGCCTTGTCGAGTACCTCTTGCGGAACGTTGTCGGGAACGTTGAGGACCTCTGACATCACGACGCCGCAATTGGCGAGGCGTTCCTGTTCTTTGTTTTGACCTTTTTCCTTGACCTGCGCGCCCGCGGTAAGTGACGCAGCGGCAAGGCAGACGGCGAGACTGAAATAGCGACGAACCATTGGCGTGCCTCCATTAGTGTTCGAGGATGGATGTCCGGGGCGCGGTGTCGTGCCCTGGGCGAGAACCCAATTGGGCGAGGTGCGGGTGCTCTTCAACACCTTAACGATTCGCGGCGTCGCCGTCTGTCCTGTAGAGGACTGTGCACTTCAGAACAGCGTGCAATTCGCAACAGGACTACGCTGGGATGTGTCGGAGACTCCCTTGTGGGTGACAAGATTTACGCGCAACGTGTTGACGCCATCCTGGATCCTCGGTTTCGGGGTGGTCATGCTCGTCTTCCCGCCGCAAGGCGTCGCTACGAGCCTCTCGCTGCTGGTCCTGGGGCTCGTGGTGGTTCCTGCCCTGTCGATGGCTTCGGGGACCGAGCGCCTGGTCTCCTGAAGCGCTGACGCCACACCATGAAGAGCAAACTGAAACCGACCCAACCGCGAACCCGCCGGGCCATTCCCCTCGACCACGCCGCGACGCGACCGGCGTTAAAATCAAAGCCGGCAGCGCCGGGATCGAAGGTTCGATCCCCCGCTCCAGTGGATCGCCCCATGCCGAAGCGGGACGCCAAGTTCGACGCGCAGGGTTTCCTCGATTCGTCGGGAGTCGATCGCAGGGTCGTCGACTACGAACCGGGTGAGGTCGTCTTTTCGCAGGGGGATCCGGGCGATCACGTCCTTTACATTCAAAAAGGTGCCATCAAGCTGTCGGTGCTATCGAAGGCTGGCCGGCAGGCCGTCGTCGCGATGCTCGGACCCGGCGAATTTTTCGGGGAAGGCTGTCTGGCGGGTCAACCCATCCGCATGGGCAGTGCCTCGGCCACCGCGCCCAGCACGATCCTGGTCGTCGATCGCGATCCCATGATGCGCCTGCTCCACGAGCAGCACGCGCTGTCGGACCGCTTCATCGCGCATATGCTTGCGCGAAACATCCGGATTGAAGAGGACCTCATCGACCAGCTGTTCAACTCCAGCGAGAAACGGCTGGCCAGAACGTTGTTGTTGCTGGCCCGTTACGGGCAGCCCAACCGCCCCGTGCGCACCGTTCCGCCGATTTCCCAGGAAACCCTCGCGGAGATGATCGGCACGACGCGATCGCGCGTGAATTTCTTCATGAAGAAATTCCAGCGACTCGGGTTCATCGATTACTCGGCCGGCCTCAAGATCAACAACTCGCTGCTCACGGTCATCCTGCACGACTAGCAGGCCATCCGATCGCTTCCCGGGATATTGCGTCGATCTCGCCTGCCCGACCGGCCCGAACTCGAACGGGTGGTGACCCAACTCCCGGGGACTCCAATTTTTCGGAACGAAACACGGTCCGCCCGCTCTGATATACTTGTCGGTGGTCTTAGCGGGAAAGGCTTTGCTAAGTGGGCCCGTGCCCACTTTTCGTGTTTTAGGGCCTGCCTCGACGAAGCGCTCGGCGCGTTGTCGGGGTCGTTCCCAGCCGGCCAGCGGGAGGCACGACTTGGCGCCGGTTCCCGAGCAAGCCCTGGCTCCTGTTCGAGCCGCGGCCGCACGCATCGCCGCAAGTTACGGGCTCGAGATCTTCGACCTCCAATTCCGACGCGAGTCGATTGGCTGGGTGCTCCGGGTGATCATCGATCGCCCGGCAGGCGCGACGAGCCCGGAGGTTTCGGCGGCGCCGGTGCCGGTGTACGACGACATCGTCTCGGTTGACGACTGCCGTCACGTGAGTGAAGACCTGAGCGCGCTGCTCGACGTCGACGAAGAGCTCGCGGCGCGGCTCGATCGGGCGTACACACTCGAAGTGTCGTCGCCAGGGTTGGATCGACCGCTCCGCGGCGAAGCGGACTACCGGCGCTTCACGGGCCGGCTCGCGAAGATCGTCACGAGCCAGCCGGTGGACGGCCAGTCGAGTTTTGCGGGCCGGCTGTCGGGCGTCGACGCGGGCGTGGTGCTCGTCGCGCAGGGCCGCCGGACGCACCGGGTGCCGCTCGCGGCAATCCGCCGGGCACGGTTAGAGGTTGAGTTCTAGGGTCAGAAGGCAAAGGGCAAAGGTCTGAGGTATCGATGGCGACCACCGAACTGCAGCAGATGATTGACGTCGTGGCGAAGGACAAGGGCATCGACCCGACCATCGTCATTGGCGCGATCGAAGACGCCTATCTCGCGGCGTCGCGGAAAGTTTTCAAGGGTGATGAAGACTTGCGCACCCGGTTCAACCTGGAAACCGGGCAGGTGGAACTCTATGCCGTCAAGCTGATCGTGGCCGACGTCACGGCGCCGGCGAAGGAAATCTCGCTCGACGAGGCGCGCGGGCTGTACGGCGACGAAGCCGAAGTCGGGATGGAAATCGAGTTCCCGAAGGAAACCGAAAAACTCGGCCGCATCGCGGCGCAGACGGCCAAGCAGGTCATCGCGCAGCGCGTGCGTGAGGCCGAGCGCGAGAAGATTCACGGCGAGTTCAGCCAGCGCGTCGGCGAGGTCGTCAACGCCATGGTCAAGCGGTTCGAGAGCGGCGACATCATCGCCGAAATCGGCCGCGTCGAGGCGCAGATCCCGCGCAAGGAACAGTCGCGCGCGGAGAATTACGCCATCGGCGACCGCGTGCGCGCGGTGATCAAGGCCGTGACGAAGAACGCCAAGGGCCCGCAGGTCATCCTGTCGCGCACCGATCCGGCGTTGCTCATCAAGCTGTTCGAGCAGGAAGTCCCTGAAATCTACGACGGCACCGTGATGATCCGCGGGGCCGTGCGCGAGGCGGGCGACCGCGCGAAGGTCGCCGTGTACTCGCGCGAGCGCGACGTCGATCCGGTCGGCGCGTGCGTCGGGATGCGCGGCACGCGCGTGCAGGCGATCATCCGCGAGCTCCGCGGCGAGAAGATCGACATCGTCGAGTTCTCGGAGGATCCCGTCACGTTCGTGACCAAGGCGCTCTCCCCCGCCCGCGTCCAGCGCGTCAGCGTCGTCGACGACGAACAGCGCGTGATGGAAGTGATGGTCGAGGATCGTCAGCTGTCGCTCGCGATCGGCAAGAAGGGCCAGAACGTCCGGCTCGCCGCGAAACTGACGGGCTGGAAGATCGACATCAAGAGCGAAGAAGAGAAGCGCAAGGAAGTGGAGCTGCAGCTGGCAGGCATCGACTTCGGATCGGGCACGGAGGCCGCCGGGCCGCTCGTGCTGCCGGGAATTCACGACGAAGTCGTCGCGCAGTTGCGCGCGGCCGGGTACGACACGATCGACAAACTGCTCGAGGCGAGCTCCGAGGATCTCTCGACGCTGCCGAGCTTCGACCAGGAAACGGTCGAGGCGGTGCGTGCGGCCGCGGAAAGCGAGCGCGCGACGCGCGACGCCGCCGCGGCAGCCGCGGCTGCCGCGGCACCCGAGACGACGACAGAGATTGCAGCTGGCGAGGAGGCCGGCGACACGGCGAGTCAGACCGGGCACGAAGAGTAACCGCGGCCGGGCTGCGCCCGGTCCGGCAGGTAGCTGGCGGCTGTTCGGCCGCCCATTTTCTCGAGAGTCGAGGGATCTTTGTCCACTGTCCGCATCTACAAAGTCGCCGAGTTGCTTGGCCTGTCGAGCCAGGAGGCGATGAATCTGCTCAAGCAGGACACGGGCATCGACGTGAAAAGCGCGTCGAGCTCGATCGAGGAAATCGTCGCGCGCCAGTTCGTCGAGCGCCACGCGAGAAGGCGGAACATCACGCTGCCCGGCGGCGCGCTCTTCGCCGACGCGCCGGCCGCCAAGAAGGCCGGCAAGGCGCCCGAGCCGCCGCGCCCGGTGGTGCCCGCGCTGCGCCCGCGCCTGATCAAAACCATTCGTCCGGCCGCGACGCCGGAAGGCGCCGAGGCTGACGCCACGGCCGCCGCGGCGTCGCTCGCCGACGTCCACGAGTACGTGGACACGCCGGTGGCCACCCCGGTCACCGAGCCCGAGGACATCGCGGAAGTCGCGCACGTGCCCGAGCCCGAAGTGGCCGCGGGATCGCCCGTCGACGAGCCGCCCGCGGTCGCTGCCGTCGAGCCGCCCGTCGCCGTGACGTCGCAACCTGTGGCCGCGGCGCCCGTCGCGCCGCCTCCGCCCGCGCCGCCTGCACCGGTCGCGCCGCCCGTGCTGCGGCCGGTGGGACGCCTGGTGCCGCCGACGCGACGACTGCGCATCGAAGATCCGCTTACGGGTGAAGCGCCCGCGGCGCGGCCGATTCCACAGCGCCCGGTCGTCCGGCCGCAGCCGTCGCCGCCCGCGCCCACTCGTCCGGGCCCGGTCACCGACAACCGCCCGGGCGGCTATCGTCCGTCGGCGCCCGCGGCGCGCGCGCCGCTTGGCGGTCCGCGCCCCCTCCCGTCGCAGCCGATCCGCCCGAGCGGCGGACCTGGCGCGCCCGGTTCGCGTCCGCCCGGAGCCGGCGGTCCACGCCCGCCGTTCCGGCCGGCCGGCCCGCGACCCCGCACGTTCCGCCGCGATGATCGGCCCAACGCCGCGCTCGCACAAGAAGCGCCGCCGCCGATCACCAAGCTCATCACGCTTGCCGAGGGCATGAGCGTGCGCGACCTGGCCGACAAGCTCGACGTCAAGGTCAAGGACGTGCTGAAGCGCCTGATCGATCGCCGCATGATGATGACGATCAATTCGACGCTCGACTCCGAGACGGCGCAAATCATCGCGCGCGACTTCGGGGCCGAGGTCCTGATGCGCAGCTTCGAGGAAGAGATCATCGAGGTCGAGGGCGAAACGTCCAAGCCCGAGGATCTGATGACACGCGCCCCGGTCGTCACCGTCATGGGCCACGTCGACCACGGCAAGACGTCGCTGCTCGACGCGATCCGCGAGACGAAGGTCGCCGAGCGCGAAGCCGGTGGCATTACCCAGCACATCGGCGCGTATTCGGTCGAGATCAACGGCCGCCGCGTCGTCTTCCTCGATACGCCGGGCCACGAGGCGTTCACGATGATGCGCGCCCGCGGCGCCAAGGTCACCGACATCGTCGTGCTCGTCGTCGCGGCCGATGACGGCGTGATGCCGCAGACGCGCGAGGCGATTGACCACGCGAAAGCGGCCAACGTGCCGATCGTCGTGGCGATCAACAAGATCGACAAGGCCGACGCGAATCCCGAACGCGTGAAGCGCGAGTTGTCCGACCTCGGCCTGATGCCCGAGGCGTGGGGCGGCACGACGGTCACCGTCGAGGTCTCGGCGCGCCAGCGGAAGAACCTCGATCAGCTGCTCGAGATGATTCTGCTCGTGGCCGACCTGGCGGACCTCAAAGCCAATCCGGAACGCAACGCGCAGGGCACCGTCGTCGAAGCGAAGCTCGATCGCGGCCGCGGTCCGGTCGCGAGCGTGCTCGTGCAGGACGGCACGCTCAAGGAAGGCGACCTGTTCATCGCGGGCACCGTGGACGGCAAGGTGCGCGCACTCTTCGATCATCTGGGCCGCAAGGTGAAGAAGGCCGGACCCGCGACGCCGGTCGAAGTGCTGGGTCTGTCCGCCCTGCCGCAGCCGGGCGACACGTTCCAGGTCATCGACGATCCGATCAAGGCCCGCCAGGTGATCGCGTACCGCCAGGCGCAAGCCAAGGAAAAGGTCCTCGGCGCCAAGGGCGGCCGGCTGACGCTCGAATCGCTGCAGCAGCAGATGGCGGAAGGCAACATGAAAGAGTTGCCGATCATCATCAAGGCCGACGTGCAAGGCTCGGCGGAGGTGCTCGCCGACACGCTCACGAAGCTCACCGACGACAAGGCGAAGATCCGCATCATCCACACCGGTGTCGGCGCGATCAACGAGTCGGACGTGCTGCTCGCGACCGCGTCGAACGCGATCATCATCGGCTTCAACGTGCGGCCCGATCGCAACGCGGCGGAAGTCGCCGACCGCGAGAAGGTGGACATCCGCCTGCACTCGATCATCTACAACGTCACCGACGAGATGAAGAAGGCGATGACCGGCCTGCTCGAGCCGACAATCAAGGAAACGCGCATGGGCGCGGCCGAGGTCCGGCAGATCTTCAAGACGCCGAAGGTCGGCACTGTGGCGGGCTGCT
Organism: uncultured Acidobacteriota bacterium; assembly: GCA_963704575.1. Classification (GTDB taxonomy): domain Bacteria; phylum Acidobacteriota; class Vicinamibacteria; order Vicinamibacterales; family SCN-69-37; genus DATEGZ01. Next base: position 2,127,204 of record OY969918.1, read on the forward strand.
ATGTCATCGACGGGCGCATCGCGCGCTCGGGCGAAGCCCAGGCCCGCCTGCTTCGCGACAACGTCGTCGTCTGGACCGGCAAGCTCGCATCGCTGCGTCGCTTCAAGGACGATGTCAGCGAGGTGAAGACGGGCATGGAATGCGGCATCTCGCTCGAGCGCTTCAACGACGTCAAGGTCGGCGACGTGATCGAGGTGTTCACGGTCGAGAGGATTGCGCAAACCGTTTAATTTGTGACCATCGCGCTCCTCTCACTCGAGTTGTTCTTGCCCATGTCGCAGTCGCTGAAAGAGAAGCGCATGGTGCTGCGGCGCCTGAAGGATCGGCTGCAGGCGTTCAACGTCGCGGTGGCCGAGGTCGCGCACCAGGAGTTGTGGCAGCGCGCGGGCCTGGGCGTCGTCACCGTTGCCTCGTCGGACGACATGGCCGAGCAAACCATGCGATCCGTCGTGGACGAAATCGAGCGTCTCGAGCCTGGCCTCGTGACGCGCACCCAGCTGGAGTACCTTCGCTGACATGCAGGGATCTCGTCCGGATCGCGTCGGCGAGCAGATTCGCCAGGAACTGAGCCAGCTCCTCCTGAGCGACGTGCACGATCCGGGCATCGGCCTGATCACGCTCACGCGCGTGAAGGTCTCGCCTGATCTGCAGATCGCTCGCGTGTATTACACGTTGATGGGCGACGAGAAGGCGCGCGAGGAAACGAAACGCGCGCTCGGCCGCGCCTTGCCGTACCTCCGCCGGCAGATCGCCGCACGCGTCCGCCTGCGGCGCGTGCCCGAGCTGCAGTTCCACTTCGACGAAAGCGTCGAAGCCCAGGACCGGCTCGAGCGGATCCTGCTCGAGCTCGAAGCCGAGCGGCAGGCCCGCAAGCCCGAGGAGCCCTCATGAGCGGCAGCGCGGCCGAGGTCGCCCTCGCCCTTCGAGCGACGAACACGTTCGTCCTCACGTCTCACGCCCGGCCCGACGGCGACGCCATCGGATCGTCGCTCGCTCTCGCGTTCGCGCTCGAGTCCCTCGGCAAGTCCGTGCGCGTCGTCTTCCACGACCCGGTGCCGGCGCCCTATCGCGCGTTCCCGGGCACCGATCGCATCGAGATCGCCGACCGCGTCGACGGCCCGGCCGACGCCGCGGTGCTGCTCGAATGCAGCGACGTCCGGCGGCCCGACGTCGCGGGGCTCGATCGCTACATGCTCGTCAATGTCGATCACCACGCCGGCAACACGCTGTACGGCGCGGTGAACTGGTTCGACGGATCGGCGGCCGCGTGCGGCGAGATGGTCGCCGACATCATCGACGCGCTCGGCGTGCCGTGGACGCGCGACATCGCCGCGCACCTCTACCTCGCGATCTCCACCGACACGGGCAGCTTCCGTTATGGCCCGATCACGGCGCGGACATTCGACGCGTGCCGCCGCATCGCGCTCACCGGCGTGGACCTCGTCCGCTTGTCGCGCCAGATCTTCGACAGCTTCGGCGTCGGACGCGTCCGCCTCATGGGCGCGCTGCTCGACGCCATGGAGCTCCACCACGGCAACCGCCTGGCGGTGCTGTATCTCGATGACGAGCTGCTTGCCTCGACGCACGCAACGGCCGACGACATCGAAGGCCTCGTCAATCTGCCGCTTGCCGCACACGAAGTCGTCACGACGGCGTTCTTCAAACGTCAGCCGCACGATACGTTCAGAGTCAGCCTCCGATCCAAAGGCGACGTCGATGTCCGCGCGGTCGCGAGCCGCTGGGGCGGCGGCGGGCACACCAACGCCGCGGGCTGCACGCTCACGGGCGATTACGCCTCAGTGAAACAGGCGATTGTCGACGCGATGGCTGAGGCAATCGGCCGGGTCAAGACGCTTTCCTAGATCCGCACCGAGCCCCTGGCAGCCATGGACGGCGTTCTGCTCATCGACAAACCCGGCGGCCCGACGTCTCACGACGTCGTCGCGCGATTGCGCCGGACGAGCGGCGAGAAGAGCATCGGGCACACGGGCACACTCAATCCACGCGCGACCGGGTTGCTGCCTCTCGTGCTCGGACGGGCGACACGTCTGGCGTCCTACCTGACGGCAGGCGACAAAACGTACGACGCGACCTTCCGCCTCGGCTTCGCGACCGACACGGACGATGCGGACGGGCGGCAGGTGGGCGAGGTCACGCACACGCTGCCGGGCGAGTCCGCGGTCCTCGCGGCGCTCGCTGAGTTCAGCGGCACGTTCGACCAGACGCCGCCCTCTCACTCCGCGAAGAAGGTCGCTGGCCGAAAGGCCTACGAGCTGGCGCGCCGGGAGGAACCGGTCGAGCTCAAGGCGGTACCTGTCACGATCCGGGAGTTGACGCCCGGCCCGCTCACGGGCGAGCTGATCGAGGTGCGGGTGACCGCGACGGCGGGGTTCTATGTCCGGGCGCTCGCCCGCGACCTTGGCGTCCGGTTGGGATGCGGCGCCCACTTGACGACCCTCAGGCGGACCAGGAGCGGCGCGTTCGACGTGACACAGGCTATTCCGCTCGAGGAAGCCGAACGGCTGGGCAGGGACGTCGCCGCGCGACTACTCTCCCCGGCGGATGCCCTGCCGGACCTCGCAGCCGTGCAGCCGAACGAAGCCGGCCTCCGGAGGGTCAGGCACGGTAACTCATTGAGTCCGGAACACCTGGAGGGGCGCTGGGTGCCGCCGGCGACGTCCCCGGCACCGGTGCGGGTCCTCTCGGCCTCGGGCGAACTGATTGCGCTCGCCCGCTCCCGCGGTGGCGCTTTGCATCCCATCGTCGTACTCGGTTAACATCTGTACTTTGTGGCTATTGATGGTTATGGCCACAGTAGGACGACGGTTCGGTCACGCCCCCCAGCGCGCTCTGGACTGTTCGCGGAGGCATTAGTGCTGACGAATGAACGCAAGGTTGAGGTCATTGGCACGTATCGCACCCATTCGGCCGATACGGGTTCCCCTGAAGTGCAAGTCGCTCTGCTAAGCGAGCGCATCAACTACCTCACGGAGCATTTCAAGACCCACGTGAAAGACCATCACTCGCGGCGCGGCCTGCTCAAGCTGGTCGGCCAGCGGCGACGCCTGCTCGACTACCTGAAGCGGAAGGACGCGGAGCGGTACGGCGAGTTGATCAAGAGACTCGGAATCCGCAAGTAACGACACCCTCGATCCAAACGGCGGGCGCCGGCCGTGGACGGGCGCCAGAGGCCCTCCATCGGTGCCGGTTGACCTGTGCCCTTAGCCCTCTGCCTTTTGACCTTCTGACTTTGACCTCTTACCTTCCATGATTCCCACAGCCCATCGACGCGAAATCACGCTCGGCTCACGCACGCTCTCCATTGAAACCGGCAAGCTGGCCAAGCAGGCCGACGGCTCGGTCATCGTCCGGCAGGGCGACACGATGGTGATCGTCACGGCCTGTCACGCGGCGAGCCCGCGCGTCGGCATCGACTTTCTGCCGCTCACGGTGGACTACCGCGAGTACACATACGCGTCAGGACGCATCCCCGGCGGCTTCTTCAAGCGCGAGGGCAAACCCGCGGAGAAGGAAGTGCTGACGAGCCGGCTGATCGATCGGCCGATCCGGCCGCTCTTCCCTTCGGGCTGGTTCTATGAGACGCAGATCGTCGCGCTCCTGATTTCCGCGGACGCGGACAACGATTCCGACGTGCTCGCGATCACGGGCGCGTCGGCGGCGCTCTCGCTCTCGTCGATTCCCTTCCAGAAGACGGTGGCCGGCGTCCGCGTCGGGCTCATCGAGGGCAAGTACATCATCAACCCGACCTACGGCGAGCGCAAGCAGAGCAAGATCGACCTGGTGGTCGCCGGCACGGCCGATGCCATCATGATGGTCGAGGCGGGCGCGAAGGAAGCCACCGAAGAGGAGATGATCGGCGCGCTCGAAGCGGCGCACGCCGCGATCAAGACGATCGCCGCAGCGATCGACGAGCTCAAGCAGGCGGTCGGCAAGACGAAGCGAACCGTCGCGACCAAGTCGATCAACGAGGACTTCACGCGCGAGGTCGAAGGCAAGGCGTACGCGCCGCTCGCCGACGCCATGCGCCTCAAGGACAAGCTCGAGAATTACAAGAAGGTGGACACGGTCCTCGCCGAGCTGGTCGCGTCGATCCCCGAAACCGAAGCCGAACGCCGCGCCGACGCCAAGCACATCTTCAAGCACATGAAGGAAAAGGTCATGCGCGACGAGATCCTCGAGCGCGGCCAGCGGCTCGACGGCCGTCGCTTCGACGAGATCCGTCCGATCTGGATCGAGGTCGGCGTGCTTCCGCGCGTGCACGGCTCGGTCGTGTTCACCCGCGGCGAGACGCAGGCGCTCGTGAGCGCCACGCTCGGCACGGAAGACGACGCTCAGAAGATCGAAATGGTGGACGGCGAGTTCTACAAGCGCTTCATGCTCCACTACAACTTCCCGCCGTTCTCGGTCGGTGAAGTCCAGTTCCTGCGCGGCCCCGGCCGCCGCGAAGTCGGCCACGGCGCGCTCGCCGAGCGGTCGCTCGTGCCGCTGCTGCCGTCGGCCGAAGAATTTCCGTACACGCTGCGCGTCGTCTCCGACATCCTCGAGTCGAACGGCTCGTCCTCGATGGCGTCGGTCTGCGGCGGCGCGCTCGCTCTCATGGACGCGGGCGTTCCGCTCAAGGCGCCGGTCGCCGGCGTCGCGATGGGCCTCGTGATGGACGAGAAGAGCGGCAAATGGGCCGTACTGACCGACATCGCGGGCGCCGAAGATCACTACGGCGACATGGACTTCAAGGTCGCCGGCACGCGCACGGGCATCACCGCGCTGCAGATGGACATCAAGGTCGCCGGCATCACGATGGACATCATGCGCAAGGCGCTCGAGCAGGCGCGCCAGGGCCGCTTCGAAATCCTCGACGCGATGGGCACGGCGCTCGAAGGCCCGCGGACGAACATCTCCGCCTACGCGCCGCGCATCATCACGATCCGGATTCCGACCGAGAAGATTCGCGACGTCATCGGACCGGGCGGCAAGACCATCCGGATGATCATCGAGAAGACGGGCGTCAAGATCGACGTCGAGGACGATGGCCGCGTGAACGTGGCGTCGGCCGACGAAGCCGCCGCGCAGAAGGCCATCGGCATGATCCAGGAACTCACGGCGACGCCCGAGCTCAACAAGGCCTACATGGGGCGCGTCGAGCGCATCACCGACTTCGGGGCCTTCATCGAGATCATGCCCGGCGTCGACGGCCTGCTGCATGTCTCGGAAATCGCGAACTACCGCGTCAAGGACGTCCGCGACGAGCTCAAAGAGGGCGAGCAGATCATGGTCAAGGTGATCAACATCGATCCCTCGGGCAAGGTCCGGCTCAGCCGCAAGGTCCTGCTCGGACCGGACGAAGGCATCGCGCCGCGCGACCCGCGCCCCGTGCCGGACGGCCCGATCGAGAACGACGGCGGCCACCGCGACCACGACCGCGGCCCGCGCCGGGATCGCGGACCGCGGAGGCACTAATCCATCGCCGAGCGATGATCGGTGAGGGGCGATCGAATCGTCCCATCGATTCAACGGATCGGCGTTGGGCCATCGGATCGGGGATCGCTTCGCCGATCGACCATCGGATCGGTGATCAGCCCCCGCGTCGGCGAGCCGCACTCACATCGGCGACCGCGGCGGGGTCCGGCAATTGGCCGTGTGACTAATTGCCGTCCCCGGACCCTCCCAAAGATTGCCGATAAGCTCCCAGATCGCCGATCCGGCCGCCGATTGCCCATCCGATGGCCGATCCGCCCCTGCCAAGACCGATCCGATGCCCCGATCGCCGATCAGGCGATTCGATCACCTATCGCCGATCACCCGATCACCCGATAAGATCGTCGTCCGGCTTCCCGTCACGTCTGCTCTACCGGGGGGGTCTCGTGCCACGGTCGTCTCTCCGCCTCCACATTTCGCTCATTCATACCGCGCTCGGCGCATTCATGCTCTTCGCCGTCGCCGGCGGCGTCATCGCCGCCGCGCAAGGCCAGCGGGAGTTTGCCGTCTCCGCGTACAAATACGGCTATCGCGTGTCCGGATCGGACAGCGCCGAAATCCACGTCCATGAAGGTGACCTCGTGCGTGTCGCCTTTTCGGCTGACGACGTCCCGCACAGCTTCACGATCGACGACGACCACTACCGGATCAGCCGCCGGGCCGAGCCGGGCAAGACCGTGATGTTCGACTTCAAGGCCGACAAGGCGGGACGCTTCGAGTTCTATTGCAACCTGACTGGCGATCCGCGCTGTCAGCGCGAAACGCGGGGCGTGCTGATCGTCGAACGGCGGTAGCTGGACAATTTTGCGATCGCGACGAGTTCGCGACGAGTTCGCGGTGCCACTAGCCTGAATATCGGGCGGGAAGGTCGCCCCACGACGATGAGCCTGGTGGGGGTCGGCCTGCTGAGTTTGCGCCGGAAGCGCATCTAACTTCCAACCTTCAGTTGCCGATACGCCTCGGCCATCGCGAGACGTTCGGCCACTGTCGGGTGGCGGTGAAAGAACCAGCGCGTCATCGCACTCGGACGCTCTTCGGCAAGATGCTGCGCCCCGAGTCGGCGGATCGCCGAGCTGAAGGCGTCGCTCCCGCCCGTGACGACCAGCGCGAACAGATCTGCGCGCCGCTCGTGACGCCGTGACTGCGCGTGACGGATTGGCGTCGCCGCGAGCCACACGGCGCCCGCCACCAGCGCAATGAGCGGCAAGGTCGCAAGGTCGGCCGCGCCCGCCGCACCCGCCATCGCGCTCACCACCAGCGCGGACGCGCCGAGGCCACACGACAGCACGACCGCGTCGAGCGCGAGCGTCCGCAGCAGGTCGTGATACGCGTGATGCGCCAGTTCGTGCGCGACGACCACGGCGATCTCCGTGTCCGACCAGTCGCGGACGACTTCCGACGAAATGAAAATGCGGCGATTGCGGCCGAGCCCGGTGACGAGCGCGGTCGTTCGGCCGGTCTCCGACGCGCGGTACTCGTCAATGCCGGCCACCGCGACTTTCGACTGCGCCGCAAGGGCCGAGAGTGACGTGGAGAGACCGGCCCGCGTCACCGGCCTGACGTCCGAGACGCGGACGAGCACGCCCGGGGCACCATGAATCGCGACGCCGAGCGCGGCGGCCAGTACGATCCCCGACAGGACCCACCAGAACGGCCCGACAAGTGCGGCGGAATCCGACGATCACCGCCGCCGCCACGAGCGTGGCCGGCAAGGCGATCAGCGTCGCATGCACCTGGGCCGCAATCACATCATCGACGGTCGCCGTCCCCTGCCCTGCACGGCGATCGACGTGCAGGGCGAGGTACAGCATTGACGGCAGCGCGGCGAGTTCCCAGCACACGACGACCACCCCGACGAACAGCACCAGCGAGATCAGGGTGGCGAACGGCGTAAATCCGTTCCCGATGCCGACGGCCCACCCCGCCACCGCGCGCCCGGCGGGCGTGAGCGCGAGGACGGCCAGCATCACGGCGCCGGACACGACACCAATCGAGTGCGCACGCCGGCGCAGTCGCTGGTATCGGGAGGCTTTGGATTCGTTCATGAAGGCTTAGGGCTTAGGGCTTGGGGCTTGGGGCTTGGGGCTTGGGGCTTGGGGCTTGGGGCTTGGGGCTTGGGGCTTGGGGCTTGGGGCTTGGGGCTTGGGGCTTGGGGCTTGGGGCTTGGGGCTTGGTAAAACTGCAATGCCATTCGGCCGCGAGCATTGAAGTTCCTGCGACGACATCACAGTTTCCCCAGCATTCGGGCGGCACTGCAGGCACAGGGCTTGCTAAGAACCGAGGTATGAGCCGAGACCATCGACGCCTCTCAGTTTTTCAGCATGCCGATGCGCTCGTCCTCGACATCTACCGAGCCACCATGAAAATGCCGCCGGAAGAGCGCTTTGGCCTTCAGATCCAAATGCGACGAGCCGCCGTGTCGGTCGCGACGACATCGTCGAAGGCTCCGCAAGGCCGTCAACCGCGGAGTACTGCCGCTCCCTGTACATTGCACACAGTTCCGCTCGGGAATGCTCCTATCTGATTGACCTTGCTTGCCGGCTCGACATGATCCCCGCGGCGGTCGCGCTGTCGCTGGCGTCTCGCTATGATCACGTCCACGGCAGCCTAATCAAAGCCGCTCGAAGCCTCGAAGGCCTCAAAGCCGTCCGCGTCAAGCCTCAAGCCTCAAGCCGTAAGCCGTAAGCCGTAAGCCCCAAGCCCCAAGCCTTAAGCCCTAATTCAACTGCACCGAAATCAGCTTCGACACGCCCGGTTCTTCCATCGTGACGCCGTACAGCCGATCCGCAATCTCCATCGTCTTGCGATTGTGCGTGATGAGGATGAACTGCGTGTGCGCCTGCATGTTCTGGAGCATCTCGACGAACCTCCCGATGTTCGCGTCGTCGAGCGGCGCGTCGATTTCGTCGAGCAGGCAGAATGGGCTGGGACGGTGCTGGAAGATCGCGAACATCAGCGCCATCGCGGTGAGCGCCTTCTCGCCGCCTGACAACAGCTGGACGTTCTGGAGGCGCTTGCCGGGCGGCTGCGCGATGATGTCGATGCCGCTTTCCGGATCGTTCTCGATGTCGATCAGCACGAGGCCTGCGCGGCCGCCGCCGAAGAGCGTCGTAAACGTCGTCTCGAACTTGCGGTTGATCGACTCGAAGGCCTCGGCGAACCGCTCGCGCGTGGTCTTGTCGATCTTGCGGATCGCCTCGCCGGTCTGCGAGATCGAGTCGAGCAGATCCTTGCGCTGCGTCGTGAGGAACGTGTGGCGCGTCTCTAATTCGTCGAACTGCTCGATCGCCATCATGTTGACGGGACCGAGCCGGTCGATCTTCTTGCGCAGATCGGCGATGACATCATCAGGGCTGACCGGGCGCGACTCGTCGAGGCCGTCGTCCTCTGCCTCGGCAATCCGCTCGCCCACGGCCTCGATGACGGCATCGGCCGGCACGTCCTCTTCGTCTTCGTCCGGCGCGGCCACGGCGGCGACCCGGCGGGCCGGCGCGACCAGCTCGCCTGCCTCTTCCATGCGCGCCACGGCCGCGACGACGTCGTCGATGGCGAGGCCGATCGCTTCGAGGCAGGCGGCGGTCAGATGCGTGAGGTCCGCGGCGGAGGTCGCGCGCGCGACCTCCGCCTGGGTCAGTTCGGCGCGAACGGCCTCGAAGGCGTGTCTGGCGCCGCGGATTTCCTGCTCGCGCGCCGTGAAATCGACGCGCAACGCGGACACCCGTTCGTCGAGCACGCGCACGTCGCGGCGCAGGTCGTCGAGCGTGCGGACGTCTTCGTCGAGCAGCGCCTCGGTGGCCCGGATCGACTGACGAAGGTCCTCGCGGCGTGCAGTATTTCGCGTGGTCTCGTCGGTCCGCGAGGCGATGCGCGCCTCGAGCTCGCGCGCCGCTTCGTCGAGTCGAACGACGTCGATTTCGAGGTTGGACGTGCGTTCGATCAGCGCGGCCTGCGCGGTGCGCGCCTCGGTCACGTGACGCGTGCGCGTCTCGGCGATTTCACGGGTCTGGTGCAACCGCGCAATCACGGCGTCGAGCCGGTCGGCCGCGCCTTTCTGAGCGTCCTGATGGACGGCGATCGCCGCCGCGGATTCCTCGCGGCGCTGTTCGGCCGCGCGCTCCTCTTCCTGCGCGCGCCGATGCTCGGTCCGGACCACGTCGAGACGACGCGAGGCTCGATCGAACTCGTCGCCCGCCCGGGCGACCTGCGCGTCGAAGAGCACAGCGGCCTTTTCCTGCCGATGCTGTTCGGCGACGGCGGCGGCAATCGCCGCTTCGCTGCTGGCGATCGCCGCGTCGAGCGACGTAACCTCGAGACGCATGCGCTCGAGCTCGCCTTTGGCCTGTGCGACCTGTTCGCGCAGACGCTGCGCTTCGCCACGGGTTTCGAGAATCCCCCGGGCGTTCTGCCGCGACCCGCCCTCGACGAGGCCGCCCCCGCGAAACACTTCCCCGGCTAGCGTCGCGACCGACACGGCGACGGTACGCGACAGCGCGGACGCGGCGTCGAATGACTGCACGATCAGCGCTTCGCCGACCAGGCGGCCGATCACCTCGGCGTGCGATCCGACCGGCGTCGCGACGCTCGAGAGCGACCGCGCGCCCTCCGGCACCTGAACTGCCGATGCCACCGGGCGATCGCTGAGATCGTCGAGGACGGCAAATCCACAGTGGCCGGCGGCGTGCTCGGCCGCCACCGACAGCGCATGCGCGACGTCGCTGACCGAATCGACGATGACGTGCTGGAGAAGATCGCCGAGCAACGCATCGACCGCGCGTTCGAACGTGCGCTCGACCTGAAGGTGATCGGCCACCGCGCCCTGCTGGCGCACGCGGCCGCCCGCGTCGGCGAGCAGGAATCGCGCGCCGTCGCCAAATGTCGCGCGGCTCGCGTTGAGTCGCTCGAGCGACTCGAGGTGTGCTTCGTGTCCGGCCAAATCGCGCTCGCGCGCGCCCAGGGCATTTCCGAGCGTCGTGCGCGCGGCACGCTCCGAAGCCAGCGACGCCTCGGCGGCAAGGCGCGCCTCGGCAGCGGCGGCCATCGCCTGGCGGGCGGCGGACACGGACGTCGCGGCTTGATCGTGATCGGCGCCCGCGCGCGTCGCTTCGTTGTCGAGATCGCGCGCCTCGACCTCGAGCCGCTCACGGTCGGCGGCCACGCGATCGCGTCCGCTTGCCGCGTGATCGCGGGCCTGGTGCAGCGCCGAGAGCGTCGTCGACGCTGCAAGCGCGGCAGCGCGCGTCTCGTCCCCCTCACGCTCGGCTTCCTGCACGACGGCGACGGCCTGACGATAGTCGGCCTCGCGGGATTCGACCTCGCGGCCGGCGGCGTCCAGCGCCTCGCGCGCTCGCGCGGCGGCCTCACGCTGCGTCTCGATCGCGAGGCGCGCCGGATCGCGACGCTCGACGAGATCGCGAACCTCGGCGGCCAGCGCCTCGGCCTGGACGCCGAGCTCGTCGATCTGCTGCTTGTCGAACGTAATCTGCTGCTGGCGCCGGCCGATCTCGAGTTCGCGCGCGTGCGCGGACTCCCGCGCCGCGGTCGCACCAGATTCGGCGCTGGTCAACTCGAGACGCACACCTTCGAGCGCGGCTTCAAGTTCCGCGACGTGTGCGGCGGCCGCCGCTTCGCGCGCGCGCGTGGCCTCGAGCCGCGCCTCGGCCGCTTCGATGTCGCGCGACAGCGCGTCGTACCTTCGGGCGAACTGCACCTGCTCCCAGCGACGGAGCTCCTCGCGCAACCGCTTGTAGCGCCGCGCACGCGCCGCCTGCCGGCGCAGCGCGCCGCGCTGCTTCTCGACCTCGAAGACGATGTCGTCGATGCGCGTGAGGTTCAGCCGCGCGGCGTCGAGCTTCAACTCGGCGGCCCGCCGGCGCGACTTGTACTTGGTCACGCCCGCCGCTTCCTCGATGAGCGCGCGCCGCTCACCGGGCCGCGACGAGAGAATCTGCCCGATCTTGCCCTGCTCAATCACCGCGTACGCCTTCACGCCCAGGCCCGAGTCCATCAGGAGGTCGTGGATGTCACGCAGCCGGCAGATTTGACCGTCGATCAGATACTCGCTTTCCCCCGACCGATACAGCCGCCGCCCGATCTCGACATCCTTCGTGACGATCGGCCGCTCGTCGAGCATGGCCTCGAGGCCCGGCTCTCCCTCGGCCGTCGCCACCACGCCGCGAGACGCCGCCGACGCCAACGTCGTCGCGTCGGTCATCGCGGCCTGCGCGACCTCGCTCAGCTTGAGCCGCACTTCAGCGGCTGCAGTCGGCTTGCGCGCGTCGCTGCCGCTGAAAATGACGTCTTCCATCCGCTCGCCGCGCAGGCTCTTGGCGCTCTGCTCGCCGAGCACCCAGGTAATCGCGTCGACGACGTTGCTCTTGCCGCAGCCGTTTGGTCCGACGATGGCGGTGACGCCGTGGTCGAAGCCCAGCTCAGCGCGGTCGGGAAAGCTCTTGAATCCGGCGATATGCAGTCGCGAAAGTCTCATGTGGTTTGGACCCGTACACACCAACAGCCGCCCGGTCGACACCCGCGCGTCGACGCTCAAGCGGCTGGGATCGCTCGCTACAGCGTTGTTTTCCGCGCTCGACCGGCCCGCTCACCGTGGGGTGAGGCCCCGTGGGCCCGGTCAGCGCGCAGTCTAGCAAGCACCATGGGATGGAGCAAGGAAGAAACGGGCCACTATACGTGGGGCCCGTTACTTCTTGGCGTTCAAATCCAGCAGCTTCTTGGCCTCGTCGAGGTAGCCAAGCGCGGCCTGGGCCTGCGGGTCGACCTTGACGATGTTGCGCCGTGCCTCTTCGACGCTGAACAGGTCGTTGTCGACTTCGTAGTGGATCATCGCTTTGATGAATGCGCGATCGGCGGCGAACGCGGCGTCGTCGACCTTGATGTGCTCGGAGAGGAGGAACTGCTTGAACTCCGCGATCATCGCGTCGGTGACCTCGAAGCCGACCGCGACTTTGTGCGTGGCCGCCGACTGTGCGGCCGGGCGCGTGTCGCCTTCTTTGGTGAACTTCTCGGCGAAGCTCACGAACGCGCCACGCTGATTGAGTGCGCGCGTGAAGTTGCTGACGTTGAAGCCTTCGACCGCGCCCGCGATGAAGTGATCGGGCTCGATGCCGCCGCCGCTGTACACCTTGCGGCTGCCGTCGGTGTACTTCAGCTCGGTGTCGGCGTGCTGGCGGTTGCCAGTCTGATCGCGCAGCGTATACGTCAGGTACTCGTCGAAACTACCGTCCCACGGCCGCTGAATCAGCCGGCCGCTCGGCGTGTAGTAGTGCGCGGTCGTGAGCGCGAGGCCGGAGCTGTCGATCGAGTACACCGACTGCACGAGCGCCTTGCCGAACGTCGTCTCGCCGATGATGAGGCCGCGATCGTGATCCTGCATCGATCCGGTGACGATTTCCGACGCGCTGGCGCTCTGGCGGCTGACGAGCACGATGAGCGGCACGTCGGTGTAATCGCCTTCGACGACCGCGCGATAATCCTCGTCGGAGTTCTCGACGCGGCCGCGCGTGTAGACGATCATCTGGCCCTTGTGCAGGAAGTGATTCGCCACGGCGATCGCCTGGTTGAGCGGGCCGCCGGGGTTGTCGCGCAGATCGAGAATCAGCTTCTGCATCCCCGAGCCCTTGAGCTTCTTTAACGCGGCGGAGAGTTCCGTGTCGGTCGTTTCGGAAAAGTCCTGCAGACGCACGTAGCCGGTGCCCGGCGCGATCATGAACGACGTACGGACGGTCGTGATGTTGATCTCGTCGCGCTCGACCGTCAGGTTGATCGGCCGTTCGACGCCCGGGCGCCGGATCGCGATATCGACCGTCGTGCCCTTCGGCCCTTTGATGCGCTTGACGACGTCGTCGGTCGTCCAGCCCTTCGTGTTGTCCTGGCAGACGCCGGGTTTGGTACCGAGCGTCGCGGCGTCCTTGTTCGGCACGCCGCCTTTTTCGCACGGCACGTAGGCGATGATGTCACCGCGGCGAATGCCGGCGCGATAGGCCGGCGATCCTTCGAAGAGTGCCGACACGGTGATGTCGCCGTCGATCGCCGCGATGCTGATGCCGATGCCGTAGTAGTGCCCTTCCTGGCGCTCGCGCATCTGGGCATAGGTGCGCGGCTCGAAGAAGGACGAGTGCGGATCGAGCGTGCGCAACATCCCTTCGATCGATCCGTAAATCAGGGGCGTCGTCTCGACCGGCTCGACGTACTCGCGCTCGACGACGGCGAGCGCGGCGGCGAACGATCGCGAACGTTCGGTCTCGCGATCGGCGGTCGCGAGGACGCGTGACCCGAGCAGGCCGCCGGCCAGAGCCGACAGCACGACGACCATCACGGCGACGCTCGCGGTTCGATTGCGCATAGGTCTGATCCTACCAGAGGGGCGCTGGACTGACGCCCTAGCTTTCGTCGATTACGTTTTCCTTGGATTTCACGCGCGCCTTGCCGAACATCCACGCGACGCCGATGCTCAAGATATAGAGCACGATCATCGGGGCCGCGAAGATGGTCTGGTTGACCGGGTCACCAGACGGCGTCACGACGGCGGCGATGATGAAAATGATCAGCACCGCATACTTGAACTGCTTCGCCATGAAGCGCCACGTGATGATGCCGAACCGCGCCAGGAAGAACACGAGAATCGGCATCTGGAACACGGTGCCGAAGCCGAGCACCATCCAGATATAGAACGACGCGGCCTCCTTGATGGTCGGGAAGAACTGCACGTGGCCGTTTTCGAACGACGCGAAGAACTCGAACATCGACGGAAACGCGTAGCGATGCGCGAACCAGACGCCCGCCCCGAAGAGCGACGTCGCGAAGAACACGAACGGCAGCACGACCCGCTTTTCCCTCGTGTAGAGCCCGGGCGCGATGAAGAGCCAGACCTGGGAGAACACGAAGGGCGACGCAACCAGGAAACCGGCGAGCAGGCCAAGTTTCATGTCGAGCACGAAGGCGTCGGTCAGCCCCGTGAAGATGAGCTTGCCGCCGAACCGCCCGAAGTAGGCGGTCATGTACTCGTAGAGCGAGTCGAGGAAGAAAAAGGACACCGCGCAGCCCGCGAGAACCGCGTAGAGCGAGTAGATGATGCGGCGGCGAAGCTCGTCGAGGTGCTCGAGGAAACTCATCCTCGTGTGATCACCCTCGGGAGACTCCTCCGCTTCGTCGAAGACGTCGCGCGTCGCGAGATCAGACGTGTCGGCCGCCATTACCGCCTCCGCGCCGCGGACGACGCCGCGCGCGCGACGCCTGGCCTACGAACCGTGCTGCCCACGGGCCACAGTTTCTGGCGCGGCGGGCGACGGCAGAATGGACGGATCCGTGGAGACGACCGGAGCGGAAATGGCGGGCGGTGTCACGCCTGCGGGCGCCGGCGTCCGGCGCTCCTCGGTACGGATTTCATCGTCGAGCGTGCTGCGCAGCTCGTTCGACGCGCGTTTGAATTCGGCAATGCTCTTGCCCAGCGATCGACCCAGCTCGGGCAGCTTGCGGGGACCAAAAACAATAAGGGCGACGACGAAAATAATAAGTAGTTCCGGAACACCAATAGGACCCATGACGGACTCCCTCGCACGGGATTGCGATCAGTCACAAGTATACCGCGACGGACCGACGGCGTGCGCATGTTGTCCCTAGGTCCAATAGCCGAAAGTGCCCTGTTCGCGTTGACTTGCACAGACCTGAGCGGTACGATGACGGGGTATGTTCGGGCCGGGCTTGAACATACGTACGCCAACGCACAGCCGGCGGCTTTTCCGCATGGCTGATATCTGGGTGGACCACATGAGACGACTCCTCAAAACGAGTTTGGTGAGCGCGCTGCTCGCGGTTCCGACCTGGGTCTTCGCGCAGACGCAGCCCCAGACGTCGAGCATGAGCTCCGCATCCACGGAGACTCGTTCTGCAACTGCGACGACCTCGGGCGACACTGGGCTTTGGTTCGTCCCGACCGGTGAAGTCCTTCAGAAAAAGATGTGGTCCATGAGTTTCCAGCGGACCAACATCGACGACGGTCAGGGATTCGCAGACATCTCGCAGTTCCCGGTCACCTTCGCCTTTGGCACCGGGCATCACGTCGAGGTCTTCGGCAGCTGGTCGCTCGTGACCCGCATCGACCGCGACACGCGGCCGCTCTTCTTCAACAGCTCGACACAGGAGCAGACGACGGGCACCGGCGGCGGCATCCTGGTGAACTATCCGCTGAACCGCGTCGCGTGGACCGGCAACCAGCTGGGCGACTTCTGGATCGGCGGCAAGATCAATTTGCTGACGCAGATCAACAACAAACCGGCCGCCGCGGCGGTCCGCGTCATGTTGAAGCTGCCGACGGGCGCCACGGAGCCGAACGGCACATCGAGCGGCCAGACTGATTTCGTCGTCGATGGCATCGTGTCCAAGCAGAATGAGAAGGTCGAAGTCTCCGGCTACGGCGGCTTCATCATGCGCGGCAACCCGACCGGCTATCAGCTGACCAACGGGTTCCGTTGGGGCTTTGGCGGCGCGTTCCCGCAGAAGAACTTCGGCGGCTTCAAGATTACGACCGAGCTGTTCGGCGAGTCGTACTTCAACAAGGTGATTACCGCACCGGCTGGGCTCCAAGGCTCGGACGGCTCCTTCGTTCCGGTGAACACGTATCTCAAGAGCCCGGTGGTGTTGCTCGCCGGCGTGACCTGGCAATCGCCTAAGGGCGTCTTCGTCGGCGTGGCCGGATCGTGGAATACCCACATGTCGACTCGCGATGAGGCAATCTGCGCCGGCTGCGCGGTCTCGCCGTACCTGTCGACGTCAAAAGACACCATGGGCCTGCAGGTCCGCGTCGGTTTCCACCCGGGCAACCGCACGGCCGAAAAGCCGCTGCCGCCGCCTCCGCCGCCGCCTCCACCGCCACCTCCCCCGCCGCCACCTCCGCCGGCAGCGAACCGGCCGCCGACTGTGCGCGCGACGTGCGATCCGTGCACGGTTGAAGTGGGCAAGACCGCGACGGTCACGGCCGACGCTCAGGATCCGGACGGCGACCCGCTAACCTACCGCTGGACGGCCGCGGCCGGCTCGCTCTCGAGCGCGACCAACCGCCAGACGCCGTGGACCGCGCCGAACGTCGAAGGCCCGGTGCGCATCACGATCAATGTGAGCGACGGCAAGGGCGGCACGGCGACCGACACGGTCACGATCAACGTCGTGCGCCCGGTCGTCAAGGACTACACGTTCGAAGACGTGCACTTCGACTTCGACCGCTACACGCTGCGGCCGGATGCGCTGCGCATCCTCGACGATGCCGTCACCGCGATGCAGGCCAACCCGACGCTCAAGATCACGATCGAGGGCCACACCTGCAACATCGGCACGGCGGAGTACAACCTCGCGCTCGGCGAGCGCCGCGCGCAGGCGGTCAGAGAGTACCTCGTGAGCCGCGGCATCTCCGCCGACCGGCTGACCACGGTCAGCTACGGCGAAGAGCGGCCGAAGTACGACAACTCGCGCGAAGACACGCGCCGCCTCAACCGCCGCGCCGCGTTGCTCGTGAGACTGCAATATCCGTAAGGCAAAGCCAGATACACCAAAAAGCCCGGGAGGTCGAAAGACTTCCCGGGCTTTTTTATTGGCGAACGATGATCATTGGCGATCGGTGAACGGTAAGGGGCGGTCATATCGACAGTCGAGCCATTGGCGACCGCATCGAAATCGAAAATCGATGACATCTATCGCGCATCGGCGATCGATCATCGCCTAATTGTCTATCGCGGCATCGGAAGGCCCGGCGGAAGACGCTTCAGCAAGCGATTTACCATCGCGCGAACTTCGACGGCTGATGGCCAAGGCCGACTGATAGTCGATCCGCGATTCGATCGAGTGATCGCCATGATCGATGCGATCGCCGATGCGATGATCGATCTCCAATATCGATGCGATGGCCGATGGCCGATGGCCCGATGATCGATACGATCGCCAATCGCCAATCGCCGATGGTCAATACGCCTTCGCGAACCACGCCTTAACGCGTGAAGAGCCGTTGCACTTCACGCACTGGCCCTCGACGCTGGGCGATCCGAGCGGGATGTTGCGAAGCGTGGCCTGCGTTTCAGCCTTGATCGCCGCCTCGCACGCCGCGCTGCCGCACCAGCTCGCGATGACGAAGCCCGGGCGGCCTTCCATCGCGGTCTTGAACTCGTCCCAGCTCGTGACCTCCGTCGTGTGCTCCTGCCGAAACGTGGTGGCGCGCGCGAGCAGGTTGGCCTGGATCTCGGCGAGCAGGGCCGGCACGCGCGTGGCGAGGTCGGCCATCGGAATCGCGGCCTTCTCGCGCGTGTCGCGCCGGGCGGAAAACACCTGCGCCTTCTCGAGGTCCTTCGGCCCGATCTCGATCCGGAGCGGGACGCCGCGAAGTTCCCACTCGGCGAATTTCCAGCCCGGTGAGTTCTCCTCGTCGGCGTCGAGCTTGACCCGGACGCCCAACGCACGCAGCTCGCTCGCGATCGCCTCCGCCCTGGGCAGGACCGTTTCCTTCCAGTCGCCGCGCGGAATCGGGATGATCACGACCTGATGCGGCGCGATGTTGGGCGGCAGGATGAGGCCGCTGTCGTCGCCGTGCGTCATGATGACGCCGCCGATCAACCGCGTGGACACGCCCCACGACGTCGTCCAGGCGTGCTGGACGGTCTTGTCGCGGCCCTGGAACTGAATCTCGAACGCCTTGGCGAAGTTCTGCCCGAGGTTGTGGGACGTGCCGGCCTGGAGCGCGCGGCCGTCGCCCATCAGCGCTTCAATCGAATACGTGCGTGACGCGCCCGCGAACTTCTCGCTGTCGCTCTTGAGGCCGTCAATCACGGGCATCGCGAGCTCCGTTTCCGCGAACTCCTTGTAGAGCGCGAGGATCTTGAGCGTCTCCACCTCGGCCTCGTCGCCGGTCTCGTGCGCCGTGTGGCCTTCCTGCCAGAGGAATTCCGTGGTCCGCAGAAACGGGCGCGTGACCTTTTCCCAGCGCACGACGTTGGCCCACTGGTTGATGAGCAAGGGCAGATCGCGCCAGGACTTCACCCACTTCGCGTACATGGTGCCGACCATGACCTCGGACGTCGGGCGGACGATGAGCTTCTCTTCGAGTTCCTCGTCGCCGCCCTTGGTGACCCAGGCGACCTGCGGCGCGAAGCCTTCGACATGCTCCTTCTCGCGCATCAGCAGGCTCTCGGGGATGAACAGCGGGAAGTACGCGTTCACGTGCCCGGTGGCCTTGAAGCGCGCATCGAGCAGGCGCTGGATGTGCTCCCAGATCGCGTAGCCGTACGGCCGGATGACCATGCAGCCCTTGACGGGCGAATAGTCGGCCAGTTCAGCGCGGCGGACCACGTCGAGGTACCAGCGGGAGAAGTCCTCGGAGCGCGGCGTGATCTCGGTGACGAAAGATGCTTTTTTGTCGGCCATTGGCGAACGTTCAGTTTACAACGTCCGCGCCGGCTCTTCGGGCGACACGACGGCATCCCGCGCCCGCGACCCGCTCGAGGAGGCCGAGGACGGCCTGTTATTCTAGCGGGGCCTCTCCATGCCGCCGGTCCAGATCGACGTCAACGCCTCTCGCGCCCCGTACCACGTTCTGATCGGCCGGGGTCTGATCGCCGGTCTGCCCGAACTGCTGCCTGAACACGGCGCGTCGGGCGAGTTACTCGTCGTGAGCTGTCCACCGGTGTGGCGGCGGCACGGCAAGCGCCTCCGGGGGCTGGCCGGACGGAAGGGCCCGACGGTCATTCCCGACGGCGAGCGCGCCAAGACGCTGAAAACCGTCGCGGCCATTTATGACGCGATGATTCGCCGGCGCCTCGATCGCGGCGCGACGCTCGTGGCATTTGGGGGAGGCGTCGTCGGCGACGTCGCCGGTTTCGCGGCGGCGACATACCTCCGCGGCATCCGGCTGGTGCAGATTCCAACAACCCTGCTCTCGCAGGTCGACAGCGCCATCGGAGGCAAGGTCGGCGTCAATCTGCGGGCGGGCAAGAACCTGATCGGCTCGTTCCACGCACCTGCGCTCGTGGTATGCGATCCCGACGTGCTCGCGACACTGCCCACCCGTGAGTTTCGTTCTGGCTTGTATGAGGTCGTCAAATACGGCGTCATCGCCTCCCGAACACTGTTCGACCGCGTCTCGCGGCACCTTACGGACATCGTCATTCAGGATCCGGCGATCCTCCCTTCCTTAATCGCCGACTGCTGCCGCATCAAGGCACGGGTCGTCGAAATCGACGAGCGGGAGGCGGGTCCCAGACGCACGCTGAATTTCGGCCACACGGTCGGCCATGCCCTCGAAGCGATGACGTCGTACCGCCGCTTCCGGCACGGCGAGGCCATCGGCTACGGCATGCTCGCCGCGGCGCGCTTGTCGGTCATCCGTGGTGTGATGACGACAGACGACGAGGCCCGGTTGGCAGACGTGATTCGCCGGATGGGTAAACTCCCGCCAGTCCGAGATCTGTCGGTGCGGTCTGCGCTCGAGGCGATCTCTCACGACAAGAAAGTCGTGAATGGCACGCTCCACTTCGTGCTCGCGCGCGGGATCGGCGACACGTCCATCGTGCCCGACGTACACACGCGGGAACTGGCGGAGGCGATCCGGAGCCTGGGCCTCCGAGCCTGACCCCTTAGCGCACCCAGCCGGGAGGCACCCCCTGCTTCCGGGCGTCGTCCTGGATCAGCGCGATCGCCTTTGTATCGGTGTCGATCTGACTCTGCATCCGGTCCAGCTGGTCGAGCGCCTTCTGACGGTCTTGGGCGACCTTGGCGCGCTGCGCCGGGTCGTCGCGGCTCGTGAAGTCGGTCGTGAGCCCGTTGATCTGGCTTTGAAGTGCCGCGGCCAGACTCTTGTGGTCGTCGAGCGCCTGACGGGCGGCGGCAACGCGGTCATGCCACCACTGCTCGTCGTGCTTGTCGCCCCCACCCGTTGCGGCGGCCTGCGGCACCGGCGTGTCGATATCGTCGGCCGCTCTTGTCGTGGACGAAGTGCTCGCCGCAGCCGCAGCCGCAGCAAGCGAGGCCTCGGTCACGATGGCCGATGCCGGCAGGTTGAGATTCGACAACTGCCGCGTGGGTTTGGGCATCATCTGCCGGCGCAGCGCTTCGCGCTGTGCGGCATCAGCGAAGGACAACGGCGTCGCGTTCAGCCACGTAAGCAATGCGACGACGACTACAGGTGCCTGCCAGAAAGACATTATCGAACCTCCCGCCACGAAATGACGGAGAGCCCGGGCCGCCCGGCGGGGGCCGGAGCTCTCGTCACGGTTACGTCGAGCGTGCGCGTCCGCCCGCTCGATGCCACTGCCTCGCCGCGGACCAGCAGCATGCCGTTGCTGTCCGCGGTCGGATTACCGTCCGCCTCCGACACATCGTCGGCGACCCAGACGACGAGATACGCTGAGCTGTCGATGGCGCCAGGACCCGCGATGTCCGCTAAACGCCCACTCGAAAACAGGCGCCATCGGGGCGTATCCGGACCACCGAGCGCTGCATTCGTGATGGCCTGCCACCGGTTGGTTTCGGCCGCGAGATCGAACGTGCCTCCGCTCGGGAGGCTGACGACAGATGACGAGGCCAGAAACGGCGACACTTGCGCGCCGGTCAACAAATCGTCCCAGCGCGTCGACTGGCGGACTTCCTGCACCGCCCGTCCGACCGCGGCTTCCGCCGCATAGCCAAGCTCGCTGTCGGCGCGGTAACTCGATTGGACGGTCGCGTCCATGTTTGCGGTGACCGTGAGCGCCGCTCCGAGCGCGGACAACAACAGTGATGCCAACAGCACGACGACGAGCGCCGCGCCGCATTCGCGATCGTCGGCGTCACGACGGGTCGAGCGCAGGTTCGTCGTCATCGTGTGAGATTCAGGTTGCGGGGCGTCACGTCGAACGTCAGCGATGCATCCGCGAGCATGTGCCGCACGGCCGATGCGGTACCCGGATGAGCGAAGGCCACGCCTTGCCCTCGAAACGCGTCATCGGTGGCCTCGACGCGCAACGTCACTTTGATCAGCCGGATCCGCAACAGGTCGGCGTCGAAGCGCGCGCCGCCCGAGCCGCACCAGGGCCCGTCCGCGAACATCGACAGGGGCAGCGGCACAAGACTCGTGCCCGAGTTTGGAAGCGTGGCCAACGCCGGATCCAGACGCCCCATCGCGTCGTACAGGCAATTCGCCGCGCCAAGTTGGGGCTGGGGAGCCCGGGGAGGATTGGGATCGCCGAAATAGGTCAGCGACATGCCCACGACGCCGTCGACAACCGGCACGTCGGACTGATCGCCGTCGTACATCCGAAGCTGGCGCTGCGCAGCGTCGAGGTAATACGTCCGCGACACTGCCTGCGCCAACGATGCGCCCGGTTGATAGTTGAAGGTCGCCGGCGCGTCGTGGATCTGCACGATGCCGACGCTGCCCTGCACCTGCCGCAAGGTCACTGTATCCACCTGGCCATCGCGATCGAAAATGAACGCGTCGTCTCCCACCGCCATCCCGCAGAATGGCGCCGCGCCGCACGCGCTGTTCGTCGTGATGTTTGCCTGAGTTGGTGACGTCAGAAAAAACGTATTGACCGTCGTTTGCGCGAGCGTGTCCGGCACGTAGCGCACCGTGACCGCATCGGTGCGCGCGGTGTTGAACGAATCCGCGCCGCTCGCACCCATGCGCCGGGGCACGATGGGAGCGAAGAAACGAATGAGCGGCCCGACGTGGGGACCCGACGAGAGACCGGCGCCCGCCTGCGACAGGTCGCGGAAGAGCGCGTCATTGGCGACCCGCATCCGCTGCGCCTGATCGATCGCTTCCGGAAGCATTGGACCGGCGGACGAACCTGGCGCGACCAGCGACACCACGACGCCAGTGAGCGTCATCGTCAGCGCGGTGGCGACGATGACCTCGACGAGTGTGAATCCGGCATCGTGCTTCATCAAATGCGCTACCTCGACGTTCGTGTTCGGACCGTTGCGACCAGCGCCTCGCCGGCATATCTCGCGCGCGGCGCCATCAGAGATCTGAGCCCCGCGTCCCGAACCACGTTCGTCACAAGCACCTGAAGAACGAGCGTGTCCGACGGATTGACCGGCAGAGGCGTAATTGCCCATCTCCGGATGAACCAGGTGCGCGGCGGAGCCACAGCTCCCGTTCCAACCCATCGCCCGTTCCCGTCCAGAAAATCCACAAATCCCGGTACGTTGATTGCCAACGCACCGGCCGGCGACGCCATCAACCCAGTGCCGGCGTTCCCCGGCGGATCGCGCGCCAAGTCTGTCGAACTGTCGCTCTGCGGCGGACCACCTGCCGCCGAATCGTCCGCGCTCCACTCGAGCGATCGCAACTGCTCGAGCTTCTGCGAGGCCAGGACGACCGCCACCGCCTCCGTGCGCGCCTCCCAGGACATTCGCGAGGCCACGACGACCATGGCCGCCGAGCCGATGACCGCGGGAATGACGACCACCATCGCGACGAGCACTTCAATCAGGCTGAAGCCGTCGCTTGGATGGCCTTGTGCCTTCCGACGTCGCGTGTCACTCACGCCCACTATCAAAGCAACCGGCAGGCCAGTCTGACCTCGCGATTTCCTCGGAAACGCGAGGCCGGTCGCAGAGATTGCGTACGACGCGCCGGGACCGCATCGCAGAATTGGCGAGACGTGTCCGACCAGCAAGGCGCAAGGATCGTTCCAGAGCCGAGCTTGCCGGGATCATTGGCTTTGCCGGAAACGCCAGGAAAAGCGGGGCGCCGGCCGTTCAGATTCGGGGGGCCCTTACGTAACTGTAAGGATCAGGCGTAGAACGCGAGGTACCAGTTCAGCAGCCGGTCGCCGACGAGTGACGCGGCGTAGGCCGCGAGCGCGAGGAATGTCCCGAACGGCAAGCGTGTCTGCATCGTCCTGCTGCCGCGCGCGGTCAGCAGGATGCCGACGATCGCACCCGACAGACTGGCGAGAAAGATTACGACCCAGATCTGCCGCCAGCCGAGAAACGCGCCAATGCCCGCGAGCATCTTCACGTCACCGAGCCCCATGCCGTCCACGCCGCGCAGCCGCTTCCACAGCCAGCGGACCGCCAGCAGCAGGCCCGCGCCAAGCGCCGCGCCGATCGCGCTCGCGACGAAGCCGGGCGCGGTGAAGATGCTAAAGAGCAGGCCGACGACAATCGCCGGTTTCGTGATCACGTCGGGCAACCGTTGCGTGTCGAAATCAGTGCCGAAGAGCACGATCAGGATCGACGTGAGCACGAGCCGCGACGCGAGCAGCATCGGCTGATCGAGAAACATCACGCCCTGCAGCACGAACGCGACCGCCGTCACGATCTCGACGAGCGGATAGCGCAGGCTGATCGACGACTTGCACGCGCGGCACCGGCCGCCAAGGAAAACGTAGCTGATGACGGGAATATTGTCGTACCACTCGATCGGCGTGCTGCAGTTCGGGCAATGCGACGGCGGGCTCACGATCGAGCCGCCGCGCGGCAGCCGCGCGATGCACACGTTGAAAAAGCTTCCGAGCAGCAGCCCGAAAATGCCGAGGATGACGAGCGCGGACAGAATCACTTGGCCTGGAGCGTACGCGGCAGCGGGTTGAGCGGTGACGAGGCCGCGACATCCACCCGGTGCGTCGCCGGGAAGTATTGATACGGCACGCGGGCGGGATCGATCGGCACCCCGCTGTAGCCGGCCGAGCGCATCAACTGCGACATGTCCGCGGGATAGCTTCCCGTCCGCGCGACGTACTGCGTGATGAGGGCCTGCAGCCCGTCGAGGTCGTCGAGAGCCTGGAGCTGGGCCAGACCGCGGTCGGCGGCGTTTCGCACGTACTTCTCTTCGGATCCACGGAGCTCGTTCAACATCGCCCGCGCGGCCTGGCGATCGCCGCCTTCGATCATGGCCGTGGCGGCAAGCGGACGAATCCAGCCGGGTGCACCGGGCATCGCGGCCGCCCTGGCAAACCAGGACGCCGCGGCCGCGCGGTTGCCCGTGTACCAGGTACTCGATGAACCCGATGTCGTGCGCGTACTGCCAGCGCGTCGGGTTGTTCGCGAGGCCCTTCTCGAGCAACGCGATGGCCTGATCGGATCGCGCGGGTCCGTTCGGCGGTTGCATCGACAGAAAGATCGCGCCGAACCGATACGCGATGTTGAACCTCGGATCGAGCGTGGTCGTGAGATCGAGCAACGGCTGCAGCAGTAGAAACTGTCCGGACCCGTGGACCGGATCGCGTTCGCGGCCGTAGTGCTGGATCGCGCGGATCCAGTACACGTCGGCCGCGACCGCTTTGAACGACAGCATCAGACGATCCGCGACGCGGCCGGATCGGAGATACAGGATCTGCTCGGCCGACTCCGGCAACGTGAATGACACCTCGCGCGCGTGGAGGATCGCGCCGGCGGCCGCCAGGCCCGCTCCGAGAGCCACGACCGCGACCAGCGTGCGCAGGCGCGGGCTCACTGGAACTCCCGACGCGAAAACACCAGAACCGCCGCGCCTACCGCGACGCCGATGTACACGATCGCGTAGATCAATGTCTGGATCACGAATCCCGCAGGTACATGAATGCCGTGCACCACCTGCAGCTTGACGTCGAACGCCGAAAACGCCGGGACGACCCAACCGATCGCGGAGACGACGTACGCGAGCCACGGCGCGTCCACGATGTTGCCGAAGTTGCGCAGGTCCTCGCTCTCGAGTCCGGCAACGAACAAGCCGAGCGTGAAGACCACCGACCACAGTGCGCTCGACGAAAACGTCGAGAAGAACAGCGCAATCGCTGTTAGCAGCGCCATCTCGGCGAAGATCAGCAAGACCGAAATCAGCAGCCGGATGTCCGTCGCCGGCGCGTCCCACGACGCCCGCACTCCCGGCGGCGTCGTCCAGTACATCCATGCGAGCATGACGTAGAGCGCGGCCGTCATCGCGGCGATGTTGACGAAGACCGTCAGCACGAGGCCAGCGTACTTGCCGACGACGAATTCCCAGCGCGGCAGGGGCTTGGCGAGCAGGCTGTAGATGCTGCGGCGTTCGATTTCGCGCGCGACGAGGCCCACGCCGATGAACACCGTCATCAGGATGCCGGCGAGCTCGATGGTCGCGAGGCCCAGATCCTTGATGATCTTCACGTCCTGCCCGGCGGTGATCTGGCCGATCAGCACCGACGCGCCGACGAGCAAGAGCGCGAACGCGGCGATCGCATACAGCACGCGATCTCGCACGGTTTCCTTGAAGACGTGCCATGCGACGACGCCGATGCGCCGCAACGTCATCCGCGGCCTCGCGCGGCGACGTCGGACGCGGGCGCCGACGACTCGAGCGCCTTCAAGAACACGTCTTCGAGGCTCGTGCGAAGCGGCGCGACCGACACGAGCGTGGCACCAGCGGCCGCAAGATCGGCGACCACGCGCTCGGGCCGGACGTCCTGCCCGATTTCGAGGCTATAGCGTCCGTCCGCAATCGGCGTGAGGCGTTTCACTTCCGCGGTCAATCGCGCCACGGTCGCGTCGGACAGCGACGCGACGATGATCTCCCAACCGCGCCCGCTCTCCCCCGCCGACGCAGCGAGATCGGCCACCGATCCGGCAGCGACGAGACGGCCTCGCGCGAGAATGCCCACGCGGCTGCACAACAACTCGGCGTCGGAAAGAATGTGCGAGCTGAAGAGAATCGTGCGGCCCTCGTCACGCAGCCGCAGGATCAAATCGCGCACTTCGCGCCGGCCGATCGGGTCGAGGCCGGACATCGGCTCGTCGAGCATGACGAACTCGGGGTCGTTGACGAGCGCCTGCGCGAGACCGACGCGCTGGACCATGCCTTTCGAGTACTGGCGCAACGGCCGGCGGCGATCCGCGGCGCCGACGCCGACCAGATCGAGCACGCGCGCGGTGCGCGCGCGTCGATCGGCGCGGGCGTAGCCGAACAGGCCCGCGAAATATTCGAGCAGCTCCTCGGCGCTGAGATGATCGTAGTAGGTCGGATTCTCCGGCAGGAAGCCCAGCCGGCGGTGCGCGTCGGCGTTGCCAGGCGGCCTGCCAAGAATCTCGGCCGTGCCCGATGTGGGTGTGAGCAAACCGACGAGAAGTTTGAGGGTGGTGCTCTTGCCGGCGCCGTTGGGACCAAGCAGGCCGAACACGCCGCCGCGTGGAATCTCGAAAGTCAGGTCGTCGAGGCCGCGATGCGGCTGCGGTCGCCAGAAGCCGGTCGCGAAATCCTTCGTGAGTCGGTCAGTGCGAACCACCGTCGCCATGCGCGGTTATTTGGTCGCGCCTTTTGCGAGCTCCAGCCTGATGGCCAATTCGAAGTACTGCGGCGGCAGGAAATTGCCCTGGCCGTCCATGGCGCGCACGCCGTTGATGAAGAACGTGGGGGTCGAAGCTACCTTGAGCGCGCCGCCGTCGGCGATGTCACGCTGCACGTCCGGCAGCTTCTTCGCGTACTCGGCATTCCAGTCCGTGACGCCCAGCATCGTCTGGGCCTGGGCCTTGATCGCATCGGCCGCGCCCGTGCCGCCCCGCATTCCCAGCTCCGTGAGCGTGGGCTGATTGGCGAAGAGCCACTCGACCATCGCATCGTACTTGTTGCGGTCGCGCGCCATGTGCACCGCGGCAGCCGCGGCGCACGATCCTTCGTGACCGTGAATCGTCTGGGTAACGTTGAAATTGCACTCCGAATTCCAATCCCAGTCCTTGATCACGTACTTGACCGCACCAGGCGACTCCTTCTGGAACTTGTCGAACACTGGCTGGTAGTACATCGCGGCGACCTTGCAGGCCGGACACAGCCAGTCGTTGAACTTCACGACGATGACCTTGGCGCCGTCGGCGGGAATGCCGAGGTCCTGGCGCGGCTGCTGGGCCCAGGCGTCGGCAAACGCCTTCTGCGAATCGCTGCTCACCGCCGGCGTGGGCGCCTGCGCCTTCACGCCTTCGCGCGGGAAGAACGCAACGAGCGACGCGGCACCCGCCAGGTACAGCAGCCCGACGGTCAGGAACGCCGGTTTCGAGAACACTGAGCGGAGATCACCTACGAGACGGGACGGCACGCGTGAAACACCCATGGTGGTAGACAGTCCGGAAGTCACGAAAATCGCGATGACGCACACGTACGTGCCCATGCAGAGCACGCAGTAGGTCTTGAGCAGGAACATCGAGGCGTAGCCGAGATAGAGAACGGTCGCGAGGCCGATCGTCGAGAGAATGAAGATGTACGCCGTCGTCGGGCTCGTGCGGTCGTCGCGTGACGGCCGCGCGAACCAGGCCAGGAGCGCGACCAGGGCAAACCAGATCACCCCGCCGAGTGCGACGGGTACGCCGCGCACCGTCCCGAAGCGGCTTAGATAGACCTGCGTGCAGTTGAACGTCGCGTTGATATCGCAGGGGCTGACGTAGCTCGGGTCGGTCAGGACGCGGTAATGCACCCAGGCAGAGGCGCCGGCGAATCCGAGCCCGAGCAGGGCAAATAGCAGGACAATCCAGCGTGCGCGGGGGGTCATCGGAGACAGTATACGGTCCGCCGGACCGCCGTACAAAACATCGAGGCCCAGGGCGCCGGGGGGATGCCCCGGCGCCGGTGGACCTCGATGACGAGTAGTCGGTTCACCCGGCGAAGGTCGGTGTTACTGGATCGGCGTGTCGCCGTTCGCCGTCGCGAAAGGCGACTGCGGAGCGGTGGCCGTGTTGTTCTGCCAGATCGTGTTGCCGGCGTTCACCGCGAACGCGCGCGTGCCCGTCGTGCCGAACGTCTGCGCCTCACCCTTGGCGTACCACGCGGTGATCGTCGCCGTGCCGTTGCAGTCGTTCGGACCCGCCTGCGAGCCCTGATCCTGCGAAAGCAGGAAGTTGTATCCGCTCTTCTTCGGCGGCTGGTTGTTCGGGTCGCCGAGGTCCTGCGAGATGAACGCCTCGGTCGTGCCGGCCGGCGGCGTGCCGAGCACCGCGTACGTCGCCGCATAGCCACCCTGTCCGCAAGACGCGGAGTATGCGACCTGCGACGACGTGGTGACCTTCAGCGACGCAATGGCCGACGTCTCGTTACCCGTCATGCGGGCGCGCAAGAGCCCCGGCACCGCAATCGCGGCGATGATGCTGATGATCGCCACGACGATCAACAGTTCGATAAGCGTAAAACCCTGCTCAGCTTTGCCTCTCATGTCAGTCAGTCTCCTCAAAGTGTCACCACTCAACCCAAGCCACACGCGGTCACGCCGCCAGGGAGTTAGCGAACCTGGAATTCGTGTTCGGCACTACCGCCGTTCCCTTACAAAGCAACCCGAATACCAACTCGTCGGCTGCTCCTGTAATCCCGCGTAACTGACTGTCCTGACATCAGTTACCTTATACTCCGCCCGACGGCCTTCCGGGCCGGGCGCCCCGGGGGGCGACAGGAACCGCCGCCCCATCCCACACTTTTGACAGCCCCGTCTGCCAAATAGTCGCCGGAATCGTCAGTGCGACGAGGACAGCTGATTGATCAGGTCGAACAACGGCAGATACATCGAGATGACGATACCGCCGACGATGATGCCGAGCACGCAGATCAGGGCGGGCTCGAGAATCGTGAGCAAGCCGGCAATCGCGACGTCGACTTCCTCTTCGTAGAAGTCCGCGATCTTGGCGAGCATCGTGTCGAGCGCGCCCGTGCTCTCGCCCGCGCCAATCATCTGCGCCACCATCGGCGGGAACACGCCGGTCGCCCGCAACGGCGCGGCGATCGTCTCACCGCGCTCGATTTTGGCGCGCACCAGCTTGATCGCGCTCTCGATCACGGCGTTGCCCGACGTCTTCGCCGTGATGTCGAGGCCATCGAGAATCGGCACGCCCGAGCTCATGAGCGTGGCGAGCGTGCGGCAGAACCGCGCCACGGCGATCTTCCGGAAGATCTTGCCGACGAGCGGCGCCCTCAGCATGATGCGGTCCACGCGCATGCGTCCGTCGACCGTCCGGTAGTACCGTCGGAACAGGTAACCGAACAGAAACCCGCCCGCGATCGCGAACGGCATGCCGATGATCGTCTTCTTGCTCAGCCAGATGACCACGCGCGTCGCGAACGGCAGCTTGGCGCCGAGGCCCTCGAAGAGCGCCGTGAACGTCGGAATGACCTTCCACAGGATGACGACGACGACGATGGCCGCGATCGACAACACGGCGATCGGATAGATCATCGCCGACTTGACCTGTGCCTTGAGCTTCGCCTGCTTCTCGATGAAGATCGCCAGGCGCTTGAGGATGACGTCCAGGATACCGCCGGCCTCACCGGCGGCAATCATGTGCGTGAAGAGCGAGTCGAACGCGTAGTCGCGCTTCATCATCGAATCGGCAAGCGTGCCGCCCGCTTCGACGTCGGCCCGCGTGTGGTTGATCGCGGCCGCGAGCCGCTTGTCCGGTTCTTCCTTCGCGAGCAGCTCCAGACACTGCACGAGCGGCAGCCCGGCGTCGATCATGACCGAGAACTGCCGCGTGAAGATCGCGAGGTTGCGATCGGGAACGCGGCGGTACCGCTCTTCCTTCTTCGGCGCCTCGGCGACCTTCGTGACCGTGATCTGCTCGCGGCGCAGGAGCGCCGTCAGCGCGTCGCCGGATTCCGCCGCGCGCTCCCCGTGAACGACCTGTCCGGCGCGTGTCCGTCCGACCCAAGCATACGTCGTCATTTAAGAACCTCCTGCCGCATAGGCGGGCGCGGGCGGGCGCCCGTAAGCGCGGCGCTCGTCGGCCCCGCACCCCGTTCGAGAATCGTGATGAGCTCGTCGCGATTGGACGAGGTCGAAAAGGCGGTGTCGCGCGTGACGAGCCGCTTCTCGACCAGCCGCGCGAGCGCCTGGTTCATCGTCTGCATGCCGTACTTTTCCTGGCCGGTCTGCATCGTGCCGTAGATCTGATGGATCTTGTCGTCGCGGATCAGGTTGCGGATTGCCGGGTTGGCGACGAGGATCTCGAGCGCGGCCACGCGGCCGGCCCCGCCGGCCTTCGGCAGGAGCGCCTGACAGACGATGCCTTCGAGCACGAGCGAGAGCTGCGTGCGGATCTGCGCCTGCTGGTGCGCCGGAAAGGCGTCGATGATGCGCGTGATCGTCTGCGCGGCCGAGTTGGTGTGCAGCGTGGCCATCGTCAAGTGGCCGGTTTCCGCGAGCTTCATCGCGGCTTCCATCGTCTCGAGGTCGCGCATTTCGCCGACGAGGACCACGTCCGGGTCTTCGCGGAGCGCCGCGCGCAATGCCATCGAGAAGCTCTGCGTGTCGGCGTGCAGTTCGCGCTGGTTGACGAGCGCGGTCTTGTGCTGGTGCAGGTATTCGATCGGGTCTTCGATCGTCAGGATGTGTGCGTGGCGCGACAGGTTGATCCGGTCGATCATCGCCGCGAGCGTCGTCGACTTACCCGAGCCGGTCGGCCCGGTCACGAGCACGAGGCCGCGCGGGCGATCGGCCAGCTCGGAGAGCACGGGCGGCAGGCCCAGCTCATCGAGAGCGCGGATGCGCTCGGGGATGAGACGGTAGACGGCGCCGACCGCACCCTTCTGATTGAAGACGTTCGACCGGAAACGGCCGACGCCCCGCAGACCGAACGCGAGGTCGAGTTCCCAGCTCTCTTCGAACTTCTTCTTCTGCGCGTCGGTGAGCACGCTGTACGCGAGCGCCTTGGTCAATTCCGGCGTCAGATCGGGGTGCTCGAGCTTCTTGAGCTCGCCGTCGACGCGGACCTGCGGCGGCGACCCGATCGACAAATGCAAGTCGGAACCGCCAAGCTCGAGCGTCGCCTTCAGCAAATCAGGCAGTGTCATCAGATCGTCTCCCGGACCACTTCCTCGATGGTCGTCATGCCTTCCGCAACCTTGCGCAGGCCGGCTTGACGCAGCGGCATCATGCCTTCGGCCATCGCCGTTTTCTTGAGGTCGATCACCGACGCGTTCGCGATGACCATCTCGCGGAGCGGCTCGGTCATCTCCATCACTTCGAACAAGCCGACGCGGCCCTTGTAGCCCGTGCCGCCGCAGCGCTCGCAGCCGCGGCCGAGCGCGCCCTTGACGCTCGGCTCGGTTTTCGGCCCGTCCCAGCCGGCCTCGATGAGCTTCGCCATCGGCACCTTGTGCGGCTGCTTGCACTGCTCACACACACGCCGCACGAGGCGCTGCGCAACGATGAGGTTCACCGAGTTGGCGACGAGAAAAGGCTCGATGCCCATGTTGACCAGACGGTTGATGCTGCTTGGCGCGTCGTTGGTGTGCAGGGTCGAGAGCACGAGGTGGCCCGTGAGCGCGGCTTTCACGCCAATCGACGCGGTTTCGCCGTCGCGGATCTCGCCGACGAGAATGATGTTGGGGTCTTGTCGCAGAAACGAGCGCAGGACCGCCGCGAAGTTGAGGCCGATGCCTTCGCGCACGAGCACCTGGTTCACGCCAGGAAGGTTGAATTCGACCGGATCCTCGGCGGTCATGATGTTCACGCCGGGCTGGTTCAACTGCGAGAGCGCGGAGTACAGGGTGTTGGTCTTGCCGCTGCCGGTCGGCCCGGTGACGAGCACCATGCCCCACGGCTTGCGGATGGCCGCGTCGACGCGCGTCAGCGCCTCGGGCGCGAACCCGAGCTTCGTCATGTCCAGGCGCAACTGCCCGGCATCGAGCAAGCGCATGACGACTTTCTCGCCGAAGAGCGTCGGCAGACACGACACGCGGAAGTCGATCTCGCGGGTCTTGTTGCTGTCGTTGAAGCGCGCCTTGATGCGGCCGTCCTGCGGGAGGCGCTTCTCGGCGATGTCGAGGCGCGCCATGATCTTGATGCGCGAGATGATCGGGTCGCGATATTTCAGCGCCGGCGCCATGACGGCCTGCAGCACGCCGTCGATGCGGAACCGGATCCGCATTTCCTTTTCGTACGGCTCGACGTGGATGTCGCTGGCACCCTTCTGAATCGCCGAGAGCATCAGCGCGTTGACCAGCCGGATGATCGGCGCCTCGCCGCTCTGCTTCTCGAGTGACGCCAGGTCGATCTCCTCGGCCTCCGCGACGACCTCGACCAGGCCGCCGTCGTCCTCTCTGCCGTTGCCGAAATCCTCGAGCGCGCGCGAGACGAGATCCGAGTCGCCTCCACCGCCCTTCTTGTTGGCCGTACCGTTGACAATCTTGCCGAAGTACCTCGCGACCGCGTCGCGGATCGCGGTCTCGGACGCCACGACTGGCTCGACGTGAAGGCCCGTGATGAACTTGACCTCGTCCATCGCGAAGATGTTCGTCGGGTCTGTCATCGCGAGCGTCAGCGTGGTGCCGTTGCGGCCGACGGGAATCAGGTTGTGCTTGGTCGCGGTTTCTCCCGGCACGAGCCGCACGATCGCGGGATCGAGGTCGTACTCAGCGAGGTTGATCGAGGGCACGCCGTACTGGCGGCTCAGGATCGACGTGATGTCTTCGTCGCGAAGAATGCCGAGCTTGACCAGACTCGCGGCGAGCCGGCCGCCGTTGGCCTTCTGGTAATTGAGCGCCTCCTGCAATTGCGCAGGGGTGACGCGCTTCTCGCGAAGCAGGAGTTCTCCGAGGCGAATGGCCATGTGTCGTCGTGCACACGGCCTGTCTCAGGGGGAGGCTTAGTAGCCGGCTCGGAGTCCGATGCCGAAGCTTCGATCTTCGTCGCGCCGGCCCTGGGAGTAATACGCGTCAAGCCACAAACGGGCGTGCAGCCCGAAGCCGACGCCTGCGGCGCCGACGGCTTGATGGTCCCCTTCCAGATTCCACCGCACACCGCCACGCAAGGCGACACGCGAACCCAGGCGGCTTTCGCCGCCCAGAGCGATCATTCGACGAAGGCCGTCCCGGAGGTCGACCGTGTTCAGATCGACATCCATAGCAAGGGTCAGGCCATCGGTAGGGAGAACCGCAATGCCTGCCCGGGTTTGGCGTTCCAGGGCGATCGCATTTCCTGCACGATCGGTGAAATGCGGTTCTGTCAGATTCCGCGACGAGAGCCCCAGCCTGACCTTGTTCATGTCGGCCATGACCCCCAGGTCGAGATCGAACTTGCTCTCTCCGTCAGCCTCGAAGCCCCGGGCCTGATCGAGCGCATCCCCGGCCGTGAGGCCCCCAACCGGGCCGGTCGCAAAGCTCCCATGGAGATACTTCAGCGTCGAACCAACCACGACGCCCTTGGTGACCGTCTGCACGATCGTGCCTCCGAGCTGGAAGACCTCGAGGGCCTGGGCGCTGGTCTGACCCGCAGCTCCGGCCACGAGCCAGGCCGTCTGGAAGCGGCCGTACGAGACGCCGACCGGCCACGTCCCCAGACTGACAAACGACGAGGTTCGCAGGGTGGGGCCAGGCGCCGGCGGGGCCTTCTGGTTACCGGTTTGAAATTGATTCCACTCTCCTGTCATCCCCGCCGGGCCGCCTGAGGGCAGGCCTGCGGGGTTCCAGAAGGTGGCCGTGGCGTCGTCCGCGACCGCCACGAAGGCCCCAGCCATGCCGAGCGCTCGCTGGCCGACCGACTCGAACACCAGCTGCGCCCGGGCCTCGCCTGGCGTGCCCAGGAGAGCCGCGCAGGCCAGCACCAGCACGGGGGCATAGCGCGACAACCGCACGCCGAGAGCCTATCAGGAGCGCCTGGGGGCCGCACCGGAACCTTCCACCCTACGATCCTCGTAATCTGTTCGCGGCGGTACAATTGGAGGGTTCTGTGTCGTCCAGACGACCCGCCTGAGGTGCTTGCCCCATGTCTGAGCCATCGATGCCTGCCCCGCCCGAGATGGGCCTGTTCGCCAGAGCCATCGGCGTCCTGACGTCGCCCCGCAAGACCTTCGAGGCGGTCGTCGCGAATCCGCGGCCGGTGGGCATTGTGTTTCTGGTGGCCGTCATCATCGCCGCCGCGACGGCCCTGCCGCAGTTCACCGAGAAGGGCCGCCAGGCGACGCTCGACATGCAGGTCCAGCAGATCGAGAAGTTCACCGGTCAGCCGGTCACCGACGAGATGTACTCCGCGATGGAGAAGCGCAGCCAGTACGGCGGCTACGTCACGGCGGCGACAGTGTTCATCTTCACGCCCGTCGTCACCCTGTTCTTTGGCGCCATCTACTGGGCGATCTTCAACATCGTCATGGGCGGGACGGCCGCGTACAAGCAGGTGCTGGCGATCGTCGCGCACTCGTCGGTAGTCTCGACGCTCGGCGTTGCACTCGGCGTGCCGATTCAATATCTGAAGGGATCGATGTCGGCGACCGGCCCGTTCAATTTGGGCGCGCTGCTGCCGATGCTCGACGAGAAGAGTTTTCTCGCGAATTTCCTGGGCTCGATCGATCTCTTCCGCGTCTGGAGCATCCTCGTGACGGCGATCGGTCTCGGCGTGCTCTACAAGCGGAAGACGGGCCCCATCGCGGCGACCCTCTTCATCATCTACGCAGTGATTGCTGGCGGCATCGCCGCCTATCTCAGCAGGTAACCATCGGATGTCCAGAAACAAGAAGATTCTGATCGGCCTCGTCATCGTCGCGATCCTCGGTGCGATCGTCTACGCCAACCTGACGTTCACCCGCACGACCGGCACCGAGGTGGCGACGGAAAAGATCGAGAAGCGCGACCTCGAGGCCATTGTCTCGGCGAGCGGCACGATTCAGCCTATCCGGCAGGTGAATGTCGGCGCGCCGGCCGCGGGCGAGGTGGTCGAGCTCCACGCCAACGAGGGCGACATCGTGAAGGCGGGCCAGTTCCTGATGCAAATCGACCCGAGGAATCTGCAGATTCAGGTCGACAGCCAGAACGCCAGCCTCGAAGCCGCGCGGTCGTCTCTCGAAGAGACGCGGCGGTCGGTCGAGAGCGCGAAAGCGGCGCTCACGCAGTCGACGGCGACGTTCGCTCGCCAGGAAGGCCTGATGAAGAGCGGCCTGACGTCGCGCGACGCGTTCGAAGCGGCGCAGAACGACCTGGCGCAGCGACAGGCGGCGGTCGCCCAGGGCGAGCAGTCGCTCAAGACCCAGAGCACGCGCATCAACCAGCAGGAATCGCTGCTGCAGAACGCGCAGTACGACTTGAGCAAGGTGCGCATCACGTCGCCGATTGACGGCGTCATCACCAAGCGCGACGTCGACGTCGGCGAGATGGTCAGCGGCAACGCCTTTCAGACGATGGCGCTGCTCACGGTCGCGGACATGTCGGTGATTCGCGCCGAGATCGAAGTGGACGAGACGGACATTCCGAGCGTGACGATCGGTCAGCCGGCCAAGATCACGATCGACGCCCTGCCCGACAAGACCTTCGTCGGCAAAGTGACGGAAGTCGGCAACAGCCCGATCGCGGCCGCCGCGGGCTCGACGACGCGCGCCACGAACTTCAAGGTCATCGTGACCCTGGTCGGCCAGGTGCCGAACGTGCGCCCGGGCTTCACGTGCACGGCGATCATCACGACCGCGACGCGGCAGAAGGTCGTCGCTGTCCCGATCCAGGCGATGACGCTGCGCGAAGTCACGCTCGATCAGGAGGGCCAGATGGTGCACGAGCCGTTGCCGACCGGCCGCGGCGGCGCCCCGCGGCGCCTGACGACCACCGCCGACGCGCTCAAGCCCGGCCAGACACGCAAGGAAGTGGAAGGCGTCTTCCTCATCCGCGACGGCCACGCGGTCTACACCCCGATCAAGACCGGCATCGCCGGCGAGAAGTACTTCGAGGTGCTCGACGGCATGAAGGACGGCGACCAGGTGATCACGGGCCCGTTTGCCTCCGTCCGCGGTTTGAAGGACGGCGACGTGGTGAAGCTCCAGACGACACCCGTGCGCCCATAAGATTCCATGCAGCAATTTCTCGAATCGGCCCAGATCGCCCTGCAGGCGGTCTGGTCGAACAAGCTGCGATCGCTCCTCACGGTGCTCGGCAACATCGTCGCCGTCACGTCCATCATCGCGGTCGTGTCGCTCGTCCAGGGGCTGAACTCCAGCGTCAAGGACGCGATTCAGTCGGGTGTCGGCGTGGACACGTTCACGGTGACGCGCGTCGGCATCACGCGCACCGACGACGACGCGCTGCGCGCGCAGAGCAATCCCCGCGTGACGCTCGATGACGCGAGCGCGATCCGGCGCGGCGGCTCGTCAATCGCGTTCGTCATGGCGCAGGCGAATTCGTCCGCGCAGTTGAAGTACCGCGGACAGACGCAGGACAGCGTCGGCATCCAGGGCGTGACCAAGGAATACATCAGCCTGCCGACGACCAACGTCGAGCAGGGCCGCACGCCGACCTCGGCCGAATTCGACGGCGGCCGGCACGTCACGGTGCTCGGCTGGGACACCGCGGATCGCCTGTTCGGCGCGCTCGATCCCATCGGCAAGACGGTCACGATCGACGGCATCCGCTTCGAAGTGCTCGGCGTGGCCGCGAAGAAAGGCTCGATCTTCGGCAACTCGCAGGACGAGTACGCGGTGATTCCGCTCGACGCGTTCGTCCGGATGTATGGATCGCGCCAGTCGCTGCAGCTGGTCGTGCGGCCGCGCGATCCGTCGCTCGTGGCAATCGCACTCGACGAGACGACGGTCGCCTTGCGCGTCCAGCGCCGCCTGCGTCCGAAGCAGCCGGACAACTTCGGCGTCGTTTCGTCGGACACGTTGCTCAACATCTACAACCAGGCGACGTCGGGCATCTTCGCCGTCCTCATCGGCGTCGTCAGCCTTTCGCTCGTCGTCGGCGGCATCGTCATCATGAACATCATGCTGATGGTCGTGAGCGAGCGCACGCGCGAGATCGGTTTGCGAAAGTCGCTTGGCGCGCGCCGGCGCGACGTGCTGTGGCAGATTCTCACCGAGTCGGTGACGCTCTCGACGTTCGGCGGCGTGGTCGGCACCGGCCTCGGGTTCCTGGTGGCGTGGGGCATCAGCAAGATCAGTCCCTTGCCGGCGATCGTCGAGCCGTGGTCGGTCGGGCTGGGCATCGGGATGACGATCGTGGTCGGCCTGTTCTTCGGGCTCTATCCGGCGACACGCGCGGCGTCGCTCGATCCGATCGAAGCGCTGAGGCGGGAGTAACCGGTGCGACGCGGACTCTTCGGCGAGATCGTGACGATGGCGTGGGACACGCTCCGCGGCAACAAGCTGCGGTCGGCGCTCACCGTGCTCGGCGTCGTGATCGGCATCACGTCGATCGTCGGGATGACGTCGCTCATCCGCGGCTTCGACCAGTCCTTCCGCGATCTGATTCGCGGGATCGGCCCGGACACGATCTTCGTCGCGAAGTTTTCGGGCGTGAGCCTCAGCTCCGGTGCGAACCTGCAGGATCTGCTGCGACGGCCCAACGTGACCGTGGACGACGCGGAAGCCATCGGCAAGGCGCCGTCGATCGAGGTCGTCGACATCACGCTCGGCGCCGGCGGATTCGGCGCGCAACAGCAGCGCGTGTACTACCGCGACCTGCACACCAAGCCGCTGGTCGTCTTCGGCACGACCGAACGCTGGCCGTTCGCCGTGCGGCTCGAGGTCGAAGAGGGCCGGTTCTTCACGCCGGCCGAAGTGCAGCACCGTCGCAATGTCGTCGTCCTCGGGCAGACGGCGCACGACGCGCTGTTCGCAAATGAGGATCCAATCGGCAAGGAAATCCGCGTAGGCCTCGAGGCATACACGATCATCGGCGTCATGGCCAAGCGGCCGAGTCCGGGCGGGTTCAATGCCGGGCAGGACGACTTCGTCATCATTCCGTACACGGCGTACGAGAAGCAGTTCGGCGTGAAGGCGAATCAGACGGCACGCGGGCAGTTGCGCAGCGTCCAGATTTCCGCCGTGCCGCGCGAGGGCGTGCCCCGGGAGCAGGCGCTCAAGGAAATCGAAGCGATCATGCGCGTGCGGCACGGGCTGCGGCTCGATCAGCCGAACGACTTCGACATGGTCACGCAGGACGCGATCCTGCAGGTGTGGGATCAGGTCAGTCAGGGCGCGTTTCTCGCGCTCGTCGTGCTGTCCTCGATCGCGCTGATGGTCGGCGGCATCGGGGTGATGAGCATCATGACGATGAGCGTGACGGAACGGACGCGCGAGATCGGCGTCCGGAAAGCCCTCGGCGCCAGGCGCGTCGAGATTCTGTGGCAGTTCCTGATCGAAGCGGTCGTCCTCACGTCGTTCGGCGGCGTGATCGGTATCGCGTTCGGCAGCCTGGTCGGCGTGCTCATCCACACCTTCACGAACTTCCCCGTGTCGCTGCCCTGGTGGTCGTTTGCCATCGGCCTCGGGTTTTCAGCCTTCGTCGGCGTCTTTTTCGGGATGGTCCCGGCCATCCGCGCGTCCCGCCTCGATCCGATCGAAGCTCTCAGATACGAGTAACATCCGCGTCAACCTGAGTTATCCTTCGCCTTTCGGAGGGTAACTCTATGAAGGTGTTCGACGCGGCCGGCATCCGCAACGTGGCGCTCGTCGGCCACAGCGGATCAGGCAAGACACAGCTCACCTCGGCGCTGTTGTTCGATGCCAACGCGGTCAACCGGTTCGGGAAAGTCGACGAAGGCACGACCGTCACCGATTACGACGAAGAAGCCATTGCCCGCAAGCACACCCTCTCCGCGTCGCTCGCCTGGTTCGAATGGAACAAGAGCAAGGTCAACCTGATTGACACGCCCGGCATGGGCAATTTCCTGTCCGAGGCCGTCGCCGCCTTGCACGTCGCGGAGGCCGCGCTCGTGGTCGTCGATGCCGTTGGCGGCGTGCAGGTCTCGACCGAGAAGACGTGGGCGGCGGCCGACGAGCTCGGCCTGCCTCGATTGATCGCCGTCGACCGGCTCGACCGCGAACGCGCAAGCCTCGAACGGGCGCTCCAGTCGATGCATCACACGCTCGGCCGGCAGTGCATTCCGGTGCAGCTGCCGATCGGCTCGGAAAAAGACTTCACGGGCGTCGTCGATCTCGTCTCGATGAAGGCCTACACCTTCCCGGGCGACGAGTCCGGAAAAATGACCGAAGGCCCGGTGCCCGACGCCCTCGCGTCCGCGGCCGCTGACGCGCGCGCCACGCTGACCGAAATGGTCGCCGAGGCCGACGACAAGCTGATGGAGAAGTTTTTCGAGGCCGGCACGCTGACCCAGGAGGACCTCGCCACGGGCCTCGGGCTCGCAATTCGCGCCGGCAAGCTGTTTCCCGTGTACTGCGTCTCCGGCCTGCGCAACATCGGCGTGCAACCGCTCGCCGACGCGCTCGTGATGTACGTCCCGACGCCGGCCGATCGACCGGTGGCTGGCAAGTCCGCCAAAGGCGAGGACGCGACGCGCCTCGCCAAAGACACCGATCCACTCGTCGTCTGGGTCTGGAAGACAATTGCCGATCCGTTCGCCGGCCGCATCACGCTGTTCCGCGTCGTGTCGGGCATCCTGAAGTCGGACGCGACGGTCCACAACGTCACGCGCGACGCGCCCGAACGGATGGGCCATCTGCTCGCGCTCCAGGGCAAGACGCAGACGCACGTCAGCGAAATCCGCGCCGGCGACCTGGGCGCCGTCGCGAAGCTGAAGGACGTGCACACCGGCGACACGCTCGGCGACAAGGCCGCGGGATTCACGGTGCCGCCGATGACGTTCCCCGAACCCGTGCTGGCGTACGCGATCGAGCCGAAGACGCGCGGCGACGAGGACAAAATCGGCACGGCCATGCAGCGGCTGCGCGAGGAGGATCCCTCGATCAGCTATGACCGCGAGCCGCACACGCACGAGCTGCTGCTCTCCGGCCAGGGACAGCTCCACATCGAGGTCACGGTCGCGAAGCTGCGCCGGCGCTTCGGCGTCGAGGTGAACCTCAAGCCGCCGCGGATTCCGTATCGCGAGACGATCACCGCCAGAGTCGAGGCGCACGGCCGCCACAAGAAACAGACCGGCGGCCACGGGCAGTTCGGCGACTGCAAGATCACGATGGAGCCGCTCGCGCGGGGCAAAGACTTCGAGTTCGTGAACGATATCTTCGGCGGCTCGATTCCACGACAGTTCGTCCCGGCCGTCGAAAAAGGCATCCAGGAAGCGCGCGTGCGCGGGTACATGACGGGCTACCCTGTCGTCGATTTTCGCGTGACGGTGACCGACGGGTCGTACCACGATGTCGACTCGAGTGAAATGGCGTTCAAGCTCGCGGGCCGGCTCGCGTTCCGCGACGCGATGTCACGCGCGAAACCGACGATCCTCGAGCCGATCATGAACGTCGAGGTCTATGCGCCCTCGGATTTCGCCGGCGACCTCATGGGCGACCTCAACAGCCGGCGCGGGCGCATCGCCGGCATGGACACGCGCGGCGCGGCCACCGTCATCAAGGCCACCGTGCCCATGGCCGAGATGCTGACCTACGAACAGACGCTGACATCCACGACCGGCGGACGCGGCGCGTACCACATGGAGTTCTCGCACTACGACGAAGTCCCGAGCCACCTGCACGCGAAGATCGTCGCCGCGTCGAAGGCGGATAAGGGAGAGGTCAGGGAAGAGGACGAGAATTGAGAATTGATGATTGAAAATTTGGAGATTGGATTGAGGGATTGGCGGATTTGAAAAACGCGGACACTCTGTTGGCGTTACGATTGAGATCGACGTGACGAACCGGCTGGGATTCGTGGGCACCGTGGCGTTGGTGCTGACCGCCGCCGTCGTCGGGGTCACGGCGCTCGATGCGCGCCAGGGGCCCCCGCAGACTGCGTCGCCGCCGTCCCCGCCCGTGCCGCAGGTGACGCCCGCGCCGATCGCAACGCCCGCACCGACACCCGCCGTTCCGTTTGACGAGTGGGCGGCCGCGCTCAAAGCCGAGGCCCTCACGAAGGGCATCAGCCAGGCCACGCTCGACCTCGCCTTCTCGAACCTGACGCCAGATCCAGTGATCATCGCGCGCGACCGGACCCAGCCCGAGCAGACGCAAAGCCTCGACGACTACATCGCCGCGAGGATGAGCCCGAAGGCGCTGGCGCGCGCGGCCGACGCCGCCCACGCGAATCACGCGCTCGTCGAGCGCGTGCAGGCCGCCTACGGCGTGCCGGGATCGATCATGATCGCGATCTGGGGTCTCGAGTCCAACTTCGGCCAGTTCACGGGCGTGCGGCCCGTCATCACGGCGCTCGCCACGCTCGCATACGACTCCCGCCGGCCCGCACTCTTTCGCGCCGAGCTCTTCCAGGCGCTCGCCATCGTCGACAAGGGCCTCGTCACGCTGCCCGAGTTCATCGGATCGTGGGCCGGCGCCATCGGTCAGCCCCAGTTCATGCCGTCAAGCTTCCTCAAGTACACCGTGGACTTCGACGGCGACGGCAAGATCGACATCTGGGCGTCGCCCGCCGACGTCCTTGGCTCGATGGCCAACTACCTGAAGAGCTCCGGCTGGACCGGAGCGACGCGTTGGGGCCGCGAAGTGAAGATCTCGAAAACCGTGATGGCGAAGATCGAAAAGAAGGTCCCGATGCGCGCGAGCGGCT
Organism: uncultured Acidobacteriota bacterium; assembly: GCA_963704575.1. Taxonomy (GTDB): domain Bacteria; phylum Acidobacteriota; class Vicinamibacteria; order Vicinamibacterales; family SCN-69-37; genus DATEGZ01. Next base: position 2,169,043 of record OY969918.1, read on the forward strand.
GCCGCGCCCGCCGCGAGATGACCGAGGCGCGTCCGGTGTCCGAGTGGCGCGCACTGGGCGTGCTCGCAATCGACGGCGCGCGGCTGCCCCAGGCCACGATCCCTGCGTCGCTCGTGCGCGGACAGCAGCGCAATTTCCTGGTCTATCAGAACTACCAGGCGCTGCTCGAATACAACTGCTCGAACGCCTACGCCGTGAGCGCAGGGCTGTTGTCGGATCGGATCAAACCCTAGCGGTCGTCACGGGGTAGTTCAGCGACTCGTACTTTGCGTCCGGTTCGACGACGTCCTGTTTGGCGAGCGCGCCGCCCGGGCCAGTTAGATAGAGCGCATATCCCGCGGTTTGAAGCATTCTCACCGCGTCGACCTGCCGGCGCCGATGCGACGGGCTCATCGTGAACAGCAGCTCCATCAGCAGTGGCGGATGCCACCGCGCGAGCCTCCGCCGCGCGCCCCCGAGCACGTCGAGCTCGCCCCGCTCGACGTCGATCCTGTGTCGAGGCCCACTGGTACGATAGTTATCGTTGACGTACGATACATGACGTAGTTATCATTCCGCCGTGGCCCCTTTACGCAGACCTACGGATGCCGAGCTCGCCATTCTCCGAGTCCTCTGGGATCGCGGCCCGAGCACCGTCCGTGAGGTCCATGACGCGCTCGGCCGCCGGCGGGCCGTTCGCTATACGACGACGCTCAAGACCCTGCAGGTCATGCATGAGAAAGGCCTGACGCGTCGCGAGAACCATCGCGGCCTGCATCTGCATCGCGCGAGACATGCTCAGGAGGCCACGCTCGGCCGCCTCGTGACGGACTTCATCAATCGCGCGTTCGGCGGCTCGGCCTCGAAGCTTGTCATCCAGGCGCTGTCGAGCCGGCGGGCGTCACCAGAGGATCTGCGCGAGATCAAGCGGTTGCTCGATGGCTGAACTCCTCGCGACCGGCCCGGTCATTCAGGCGCTCGGTTTCGCGCTCGTGGCCTTTCTCTGGCAGGGCGCGGCCATCGGCGTGGTGACGGCCGCGCTCGCCGCGGCGCTCCGTCGGGCGTCCGCTGACACCCGATACGCGATCGGGTGCATTGCATTGGCGGCTCTGGCCCTCGCACCGATTCTCACGACGCTCGAACGGCTCCAAAGCAACGTGCGCACGGACACCCCTTACGTCTCGCAGCCGGCTGCCGCCGCGACAACTGTAGCGGCGGGTTCGTACGCGAAGACGTCCGCTCAGTTGCGGCTCGATGCGGTCGCGGTACCCGATGTGCGATTCCCGATTGTTGTTGCGGTCTGGGGCGATGGCGTCATGCTGCTCGGCCTGCACCTTGCGGTCAGCGGAATGGCGGTGGCCCGGATGCGGCGGTTCGCGTCTCCGCTCGTGACGCTCGACCGCCGTAACAGCCTGGAACGGGTCGCCCGGCGCCTGTCGGTCACTCTCGCCGTCAGGCTGTTCGAGTCAACAATGCTCGAGATCCCTGCCGTGATTGGATGGCTGCGTCCCGCGATCATTCTGCCTGTGAGCGCGATCGCTGGACTGTCTCCCTCGCACTTCGAGGCCATTCTCGCGCACGAGCTGGCGCACATTCGGCGCAGAGACTATCTCGTCAACATGGTGCAACGCCTCGTGGAGACGCTGCTTTTCTACCATCCCGCGGTCTGGTGGGTTTCCGGCTGGATCCGCCGCGAGCGCGAGCACTGTTGCGACGATGTCGCCGCGCACATGTGCGGAGATCGCGTGGTCTACGCTCAAGCGCTGCACGCGCTCGAGACGCTCAGGGCGAACGCACCAGCCCTGGCCATGGGCGCCCGCGGCGGCGAGCTGGTCCACAGAATCCGCCGCCTCGTCGACCGTACACCCGCCCCGCTGCCGAACTGGCCAGGAGGAGTCGCCATGATCGTGCCCGTCATCGCGTTTCTTACTATCGGGAGCCACACCGCGGTGCCTGCCGCGCCAGCCACCTCTCAACCAGCCGTGCAGGACGCGCGACCGGCAGAAGCGCCCGCGGCCGAGCTAATCGCACCTGACAGTCGCGCGCCAGTGTCCAGGCCGTTGCAACGAGCGCCGCTCTCGGAGCCCGACGCGCGAAGCGATCGCCCTGCGCAGCAACAGGCATTCGGCAGCGTGTCCGGAACCGTGACCGATCCGTTGGGCGGTACGGTACCGGGCGCGACCGTCGCGCTTCGCTCGCAGGACACGCTGGAGGCAAGTACGACGACCACTGATGCCAGCGGGCATTTTGCGATTGGAAATGCGGCGACAGGCGACTATGACCTCGTGGTCACGCTGGCGGGCTTCCGGCGCGATCTGACCCTCGTGCACGTCACTGCGGCGCAACAGACGACACGGACGATCCGCCTTCAACTCGGCAGTCTGTCTGAGGAAGTGACCGTCGTGGGGGCCTCGGCTGTGCGGACGCCGTCGGCGTCCGCCCCACCGCAGAACCTGCAGACCGCGTCCGACTACCGTTCCGCGGCTCGGTTCTACTACGATCGCGAGGCGTTCGCTGACGCCGAGCAGATGTTGGCCCGAGCGAACGAGCTCGCACGCGCCGGCCAGCCGGAGCCCGCAAACGCGGCCGTCAATCCTGCCGGTAGCGTCAGGGTCGGCGGAACGATCAAGCCCCCAGTGAAGATCCAGGACGTGCGCCCGATCTATCCGTCCGCGGATCTCGCGACTGGCGGCGACAGCGTCGTCAAGATCACCGCAATAATCTCGAGAGACGGGACCGTCGAGGACGCCGCAGTGACGTCGCCCATCTCGACCTTCGACGCTGCCGCCCTTGGAGCCGTCCGGCTCTGGATGTTCACGCCCACGGTACTCGATGGCGTGCCCGTCGCCGTCATGATGACGGTCACGGTGAATTTCAAGGCGCAGTAAGGAACCTCGCGCGCCAGGTTCACGCGCCGGTCAGTTCCAGCGCAGCCCTTTGAGCTGATCGAGGTTCACGTTTCCGCCGCTCAGCACGCACGCGACCTTCGATCCGGCGGGCGCCTTGATGAGGCCGTGCAGCAGCGCCGCGACGGGCGCCGCGGCCGCGCCTTCCGGCACGAGCTTCGCGTAATGCATCGTCCAGACGACAGCGTCGAAGATCTGTTCGTCGGGCAGCGCCACGATCTCGTCGACGTACTGACGCACGACGTCGAACGTCTTCTCGCCGACGCGCTTCACGCGAAGGCCGTCAATCACGCAGTCGACGCGATCGAGCGTGACGAGGTGCCCTTCTTCGACGCTCCGCTTCATGCCCGGCGCCCCGGATGACTCGACGCCAATCACGCGAATCTTCGGATTGATGCTCTTGGCCGCCATGGTGACGCCGGAAACCAATCCGCCGCCGCCGATCGGAACGACGATCACGTCCACCTCCGGCCAGTCGCGCACGAGCTCGAGGCCGACCGTACCCTGCCCCATCATCAACTGCTCGTCGTCGAAGGGGTGGATGTAGGTGTAGCCGCGCTCGGCGACGAGCTCTTTCGCGCGGTCGTTCGCTTCGTCCCAGATCGTGCCGTGGAGCACGACCTCGGCGCCGTAGGCTTTCGTCGCCTCGATCTTCGACGGCGTCGCGTTCGCGGCCATGCAGACGACGGCGTGGATGCCGTGAATCCTGGCGGCGAGGGCAACGCCCTGCGCGTGGTTGCCCGCGGACGAGCAAATCACGCCGCGCCGCTTCTGGTCGTCGGTGAGGAAGGTGAACTTGTTGAGCGGGCCGCGGATCTTGTACGACCCGGTGCGCTGGAACAGCTCGGCTTTCAGGCGAACGTCGAAGCCGCTGGCCTCGCTCAACTTGCTTGAGCTGACCAGCGGCGTGTGGTACACGTGGGGCGCCATTCGCGCCCGGGCTTCTTCGAACGCGCGGACGTGGGGCAGTGTCATCGTTCAGTTAGCGCCGATCTTAACTTCTGACTTCTGGCTTCTAACTTCCGACTTCCTTAGCTTCCGCCCGCTTTTCTCGGCGTGGTGCTCTTCTTCGGCACGCCCTTGGCGCGCTTGTCGACCTTGCCGCCGCCCGGCGCTTCGTCCTTCTTCGTGCGGCCGCCGAGGGCGCCGCGCAGGCGCTCGCCCATCGTCTTCTTCTTCGGCTTGTCGGGCGTCGCTTCACCGGCCTTCTCGCCGGTCGACGCGTTCGGATCGAATTCGCTGCCGATCAGCTCGAGCTGTGCGACGGACGCGGCATCGCCTCGGCGCAGGCCGAGACGCAGGATGCGCGTGTAGCCGCCGGGACGCTCGACGTAGCGCGGCGCGATCGAGGCGAACAGCTTCTGCACGACTTCGCGATCCGCGATGTCGCGCGCGACCAGCCGGCGCGCGGTCACACCCTGGGCGCTGCCCTCAGGCGCGTTCAGGCTGCGCTTCGCAACCGTGATGAGACGCTCGACGAACGGCCGCAGTTCCTTGGCGCGGGCGACCGTGGTTTCGATGTGCTCGTGCAGCAGGAGCGCCGAGGCCTGATTGCGGAGCATCGCGATGCGATGCTCGGTGACCCGGCCCAGTTTGCGATGGCCAACTCTGTGACGCATAAGTGTCCTGTACTTCCCTGATCTATTCGGCCGCGGCCTGATCGAGGCGCATCCCGAGGCTCAGCCCCATCGTCGACAGGATGTCCTTGATCTCGTTCAGCGACTTGCGGCCGAAGTTCTTCGTCTTCAACATCTCGCCCTCGCTCTTCTGCACGAGCTCGCGAATCGTCCGGATGTTCGCGTTCTTCAGGCAGTTGTACGACCGGACGGACAACTCGAGCTCCTCGACGCTCTTGTCGAGGTTTTCGTTCAGACCGGACGTCGGCGCCTCGCCCGCGCTGTCGAGCGGCTGGTCGGCTGCCTCGTCGAGTCCTACGAAGATCGTGAAGTGGTCGCGGATGAGCTTGGCCGCGAGCGACACGGCGTCGCGCGGCGTGACCGCGCCGTTAGTCCACACCTCGAGCGTCAGCTTGTCGTAGTCGGTCGTCTGGCCGATACGCGCGGCATCCACCACGTAGTTGACCTTCTTGACCGGCGAGTGGACGGAGTCGATGGGGATCCAGCCGATGCCGAGGTCCTCGTCGAAATTGCGATCCGCCGACACGTAGCCACGGCCGCGCTTGATGCGCAGCTCCATCTCGAGCTTGCCGCCGTCGCTGACAGTCGCGATATGGGCGTCGGGCTCGAGGATTTCGAGGTCCGCGTCCGCCTGGATGTCGCGCGCGCGCACTTCACCCGGCTTGGTGGCGCGCAGCGTCAGCGTCTTGGTCTGATCGGTGTGCAGCTTGATCGGGATCTGCTTGAGATTCAGGATGATGTCGGTCGCGTCCTCGACCACGCCCTGGATCGGCGAGAACTCGTGGAGCACCCCCTCGATCTTGACCGCCGTGACCGCCGCGCCCTCAATCGACGAGAGCAGCACGCGGCGCATGGCGTTGCCGACGGTCGTGCCGAACCCGCGCTCGAACGGCTGCGCGTAGAACCGGCCGAACCGCTCGTTCAACGTCTCGCGCTCGAACTCCAGCCGCTTCGGCCGCTGAAAACCCTTCCACAACATGGGACTGTCCTTTCGATCTCCGCGCCTTCGCTCGCGCATTCGCACGAGCCCCGGCGGCGTCAGACCTGCTGAATACGTCGCCGGCCTCCCGCTGCAGGTCTGAGAGCTGCGGGCCGACGACGGAGAAACTTGACAAGCTAGAAGGTAGAAGCCAGAAGCTAGAAGTTCAGCAGGCCCGCGTGATCCTCAGAACCTCAAACTTCTGGCCTAACTTCTTACTTCGAGTACAGCTCCACGATGAGCTGTTCCTGCACGGGCAGATTGATCTGCTCGCGCGTCGGCAGCTGGGAGACACGTCCGGCGAGCCCGGTCGGCTCGAGCGCGAGCCACTCCGGAATACCGCGGCCCTTGACCTCTTCGGCCGCGTGCTGAATCGTCGGGTTTTCGTTGCTCGACGCGCGCACCGCCACCGTGTCGCCCGGACGGACCGCGTACGACGGGATGTCGACCTTACGGCCGTTCACCGTGAAGTGACCGTGCCGCACGAGCTGCCGCGCCTGGGGCCGCGACGTCGCGAACCCGAGCCGGTAGATCACGTTGTCGAGACGGCGCTCCAGCATCTGGAGCAACAGCTCACCGGTGATCCCCTTGGTGCGATCGGCGGCCTCGAAGTACCGGCGGAACTGGTTCTCGAGTACGCCGTAGGTGCGCTTGACCTTCTGCTTCTCGCGCAGCTGCACGCCGTAGCCGACCATCTTGGCCTTGCGCGCGCGCCCGTGCTGCCCAGGCGGCACGTTGCGCTTTTCAATCGCGCACTTGTCCGTGTAGCAGCGCTCTCCCTTGAGGAAGAGCTTCATGCCCTCGCGCCGGCACAGCCGGCAGACCGGTCCGATATACCTTGCCATCTTTACCTCTGTCGCTCGTTAAGTTTGAAGTGAGAAGCCAGAAGTTCGAAGTGCAGAGCGCTCGCGTGATCTTCCGAACTTCTAACTTCTGGCTTCTAACTTCTAACTTGATCCGTTACTACACTCTCCGCCGCTTCGGCGGCCGGCACCCGTTGTGCGGAATCGGCGTGACGTCGCGGATCGACTTCACGTCGATGCCCACCGTCTGGAGCGCGCGGATCGCCGACTCGCGTCCGGCGCCCGGTCCCTTGACTCGCACTTCGAGCGACCGCAGCCCGTAGGTCTTCGCCGCGTTGCCGGCGGCCATCGCGGCCTGCGTCGCCGCGAACGGCGTGCCTTTGCGCGACCCCTTGAATCCGATGCCGCCCGCGCTCGACCACGCGATGACGTTGCCCTCGGTGTCGGTGATCGTCACCACGGTGTTGTTGAACGACGCCTGAATATGGGCGTAGCCGTGATGGACGACGCGCTTCTCGCCGCGCTTCTTGAACGTCTTCTTCTTCCGCGTCGAGGCTTTGCCGGACTCGGCGCCGGGAGCAGCGGAGGCGTCCTGCGGTTTTTCCTTGGCCATGGTCTACTCAACCTTCTTCTTGGCGATGGTGCCCTTGCGCGGGCCCTTGCGCGTGCGGGAGTTCGTCCGCGTTCGCTGGCCGCGCACCGGCAGATTGCGGCGGTGCCGCGACCCGCGGTAGCTGCCGATTTCGACGAGCCGCTTGATGTTCATCGAGAGCTCCTTGCGCAGGTCGCCCTCGACCCCACCCTGCTCTTCGATCACGCGGCTGATCTTGCGCACGTCCTCTTCCGACAGGTCCTTCACCCGGATGTCCCGGCTGACGCCTGCGTTCTCGAGGATGTCGTTCGACCGCTTGCGGCCGATGCCATAGATGTACGTGAGTCCGATCTCGACGCGCTTCGTCCGCGGAAGATCGACGCCTGCAATGCGTGCCATATGGTGTCCTGATTGCTGGTGCGAAGGGCGTGGTGCCGGTGCCCTTCTACCCCTGCCGCTGCTTGTGCTTCTGATTCGAGCAGATCACGCGCACGACACCCTGTCGGCGCACGATCTTGCACTTGTCACAAATCCGTTTGACTGACGCCCGCACTTTCATCATCGCTCCTCAGTCCCGTTCGAGCTTCTTCACGATCCGGCCTCGCGTCACATCGCGCGCCGAGAGCTCCACGGAGACTCGATCTCCCACGACGAGCCGCACGAAATTCCTGCCCGCACCGCCTGGCGCGTGCGCCGTGATGTCGTGACCGCTGTCCATCTCCACGCGAAACAGCGCCCGCGGCAACACCGCCCGCACCGTGCCCGCGAGTCGTGCCGGCTCGCGCGCGTCGTCGTCCATCCCGTCCCGCCGCGTTCAGCGCGCGCTCTGGGCCGGCGCGGTCTGCCGCGCCGTCAACACCAGCGGTCCCGTGGCCGTCACGGCCACCGTGTGCTCGAAGTGCGCCGCCAGGCTGCCGTCACGCGTCACCGCGGTCCAACCATCCGGCAACACCCGCGTCTCGGGCCGGCCCATCGCCACCATCGGCTCGATCGCGAGCACCATGCCCTCGGCCAGCTTGGGCCCGCGACCCGGCTGCCCGTAGTTCGGAATCTGCGGCTCTTCGTGCAGCCGCTCGCCGATGCCGTGCCCGACGAACTCGCGCACGACCGAAAACCCGTGCGACTCGACCCAGCCCTGAATCGCGTGGCCGATGTCCGACAGCCGGCCGCCGACCTGCACCTGCCGAATCCCGCGCTCGAGCGATTCGTTCGTCACGCGCAGCAGTTGGTGCGTCTCGTCAGGCACGTCCCCGACCGCCACCGTCACCGCCGAGTCGCCGTAGTACCCGTCGAGCTTTACGCCGATGTCGAGCGACACGATGTCACCCGGTTTGAGCACGCACGACGCCGACGGTATGCCGTGCACGACCTGTTCATTCACCGACGCGCACAACGTCGCCGGATACCCGCGATATCCCTTGAACGCCGGCTCGGCGCCCCCGTCGCGCACCAACTGGTCCGCCAGCCGATCGAGATCGCCCGTCGTCACGCCCGGCGCCACCGCGCCCTCGAGCGCCGTGAGCACCTCCGCGACGAACTGATTGGCCCGCCGCATCCGCTCGATTTCCGCCGCGGACCGCAGGACGATCATCTGGTGCCTCCAAGGACCGACGCGACGGCCGAGGCGATATCCGCCGAAACCGCCGACTCCCCCTGATCGCCGTCGACCGACCGGAAGGTCGGAAACCGGCGGTAGTACTCGATGAGCGGCTGCGTATCGCGCATGAAGATGCGTAGCCGTTCCCGCACGACGTCCGGCCGATCGTCGGGCCGGTGGATCAGTTCGCCGCCGCAGCGCGCGCATTCGCGGGCACCCGGCGCCGCCAGCCACCCGCACGCACTGCAGATCTGCCGGCCGCTCAACCGCTCGACCAGCCGCTCTTCGGGCACCTCGACGTCGACAATCACGAGCGGCGTCTGGTGGTCGACGATCCCGTCGAGCGCGACCGCCTGCGCCACCGTGCGCGGGTATCCGTCGAGCACGAACCCGCTCGTCACGTCCGGCCGCGAGAGCCGCTCAGTGATGACCCCAATCATCACGTCGTCGCCCACGAGGCGGCCCGAATCCATCACGGCCTTCGCGGCCCGACCGAGCGGCGTCCCCGCCTGCACGGCGTCGCGCAGGATGTCCCCGGTCGAAATACGGGGAATGCCGCGCTGACGGGCGAATCGCTCCGCCTGCGTACCCTTGCCCGCACCCGGGGGCCCGAGGATCACCAACCGAACCGGCACGCGCTCTTACCCACGCCGTCCGCGAATGCGCGTCTTCTTCATGAAGCCATCGTAATGCCGCATGATCAGCTGCGATTCGACCTGCTGGACCGTATCCATCGCCACGCCGACGATGATGAGCAGTGACGTGCCTCCAAAATAGAACCGCACGTTCAAGCCCTCGGTGATGAACCGCGGCAGGGCGGCGTCGAGGCGATCCCCGATGAACGGAATCGGCTGCACCTTGAACCCGGTGAGCAGAAATTCCGGCAGCAGCGCGATCATCGCCAGGTACAGCGCCCCGGCGAGCGTCACGCGCGCCAGAATGCCGTCGATGTGTTCGGCGGTACGCTTGCCCGGCCGGATGCCGGGGACGAAGCCGCCGTACTTCCGCATGTTCTCCGCCACGTCATCCGGATTGAAGATGATCGCGGTGTAAAAATACGCGAAGAAGATGATCAGGCCGACGTAGATCAGGTTGTAGAGCGGATACCCGATCGACAACTGCGTCAGCGCGCGGTCCATGAAGCCGTTGGCCGTGAACATCGGCTTCAACGTCTGCGGGAACGCGAGAATCGACGACGCGAAGATGACGGGCATGACGCCGCCCGTGTTCACCTTCAGCGGAATGTGCGTGCTCGCCCCGCCGTACATCCGCCGCCCGACCATGCGCCGCGCGTACTGCACAGTGACGCGCCGGTAGCCCCGTTCGACGAAGACCACCGCGCCCACGACCGCGACCATGACGAGGACCAGGATGATCAGCCGTAGCGGGCCCATTTCCCCCGTCTGCAACTGGCTCAACGTCTGCACCGCGCCGTGCGGAATGCCGACGACGATCCCCGCGTAAATCAGGAGCGACATGCCGTTGCCGATGCCACGCTCGGTGATCTGCTCGCCGAGCCACATCACGAGCACCGACCCGGTCGTCAGCGTGAGCACCGTCATCAGGCGGAACGCCCAGCCCGGCTCGTACACCAGCTGGAGGCCCCCCGCCTTCGAGTAGTTCTCGAGATAGAACGCGATGCCGAGCGCCTGCACGAGGCTCAGCAGAATCGTTCCGTAGCGCGTGTACTGCGTGATCTTCCGGCGCCCGAGTTCGCCCTCTTTCGACAGGCGCTCGAGGTACGGCCAGACCACCGTCAACAGCTGCAGAATGATCGACGCACTGATATACGGCATCACGCCAAGCGCGAAGACCGTCATTTTCGACAGGCTCTGCCCAGAGAACATGTCGTACAGGCCGAACAGGCTGCTTCGTGCCTGCTCGGTCGCCAAACTCAACGCCTGGGCGTTGATGCCCGGCGTCGGAATGTGCCCGCCCACCCGGTAGATCGCCAGCAAGCCAAAGGTAAACAGCACCCGCTTGCGCAGCTCCGGGATCGCGAAGATGTTCTTCAGACTATCCATAGGGACGTTTCTGAAGTGATCAGGCGGCGAGATGCGGAAAGGTGGCGAAGCGATTGCCGCTTCCCCACGTCGCACCACCCCGCGTCACCACTTCACGCACTCCACTGCTTACACGACCGCATTCGGTACCGACGACGAACGTTCGCGTCACTCGGCGGAGGCCTTGGCCTTCGCGCTGGCCTTCGACTCGAGTGTTTCAGCCTTACCGCCGGCCTTGGCGATCTTCTCCGCGGCCGACCCGCTGAACTTGTGGGCCTTGACGGTCAAGGCCTTGGTAATTTCGCCGCGGCCGAGCACCTTGATGGGCACACGGCTCTGACGCACGAGCCCGCGCTCGCGCAGGAGTTCGGGGGTCACGGCCGATCCGGCCTCGAACACCTCAGCGAGCGTGTCGAGATTGACCACGGCGTATTCCACGCGGAACACGTTGGTGAACCCGCGCTTGGGCACGCGGCGATGGAGCGGCATCTGGCCGCCCTCGAACCCGCGCTTGAAGCGGAACCCCGAGCGCGACTTCGCGCCCTTGCTGCCGCGGGAGGCGGTCTTTCCGTGGCCGCTGCCCGGCCCTCGTCCGACCCGCTTCCTCGCGTGTTTGGCGCCCTTGGGCGGCCGTAAATTCGACAACGACATCGTCTGCCTCGCTACTCGGTGACGGTCACGAGGTGCCGCACCTTCAAAATCAGACCGCGCACGCTCGGCGTGTCCTGCACGTCTACGCTGTGACGTATCCGGCGCAGCCCGAGCCCCTGCAGCGCCTTTCGCTGCTTCCGGTCGAAACCGATCCCGCTGCGGACCTGCGTCACGTTCAGTGTCTTCTTCGCGGCGGGCTTCGCGGCTTTCGCGGCCTTCGCCTTCGTCTCTGCGGCCATGGTCATCAATCCTTGATTACGCGGTCAGCTCTTCGACGTCCTTGCCGCGGAGCCGCGCGATCACCGCCGGGTCGCGCAACAGGCCCAGGGCGACGAACGTGGCGCGGACGACGTTGTGCGCGTTGGCCGAGCCGAGCGACTTGGTCATCACGTTGTGAATGCCGGCCGACTCGACGACGGCGCGGACGGCGCCGCCCGCGATAATGCCCGTGCCTTCGGGCGCCGGCTTCAGCAGCACCGATCCGGCGCCGAAGTTGCCGAGCACCGGATGCGGAATCGTCGTGCCGCGCATCGGCACCCGGACGAGCACCTTCTTGGCGGCCTCGATGGCCTTCTTAATCGCCGACGGCACTTCCTTGGCCTTGCCGATGCCGAAGCCCACCACACCGTGCCCGTCGCCCACGACGACGAGCGCGCTGAAGCTCAGGTTCTTGCCGCCCTTGACGACCTTGGTCACGCGGCTGATGGTCACGACGGTGTCCTTCAGCTCGAATTCCCCTGCGTCGATTCGTTCGCCAGCTCTTGCCACGTCAGAACTCCAATCCGGCTTTGCGCGCCGCGTCGGCGATCGCGCGAATGCGCCCGTGATACAGGTTGCCGCCGCGATCGAACACGACACGCGTGATGCCCTTTTCCTTCAGCCGCTCGGCAATGACTTGACCGAGCGCCTCGGCGCCCGCCACGTTGCTGCCACGCACCTTGCCGTCGAACACTTTCTTCAGCACGGCTTCCGTGCTGCCGGCCGAAACCACCGTACGGCCCGCGAGGTCGTCGATGACCTGCGCGTAGATGTGCGACATCGAGCGGAAAATCGCCAGCCGGGGCCGTGCGGACGTCCCCATGATCCGCTTGCGCTGCCGCAGCTGAATGCGCTGACGTCGATCTTTCTTCGTTCGAATCTTCATGACGATGTCTCTTTTATTGGGCGATTGGGCGCCCGATCACTACGCGCCGGTCTTCCCGACCTTCTTCTTGAGCACTTCGCCCTGGTACCGCACGCCCTTCTGCTTGTACGGGTCGGGCTTGCGCAGGCGACGGATGTCGGATGCGACCTGGCCGACGAGCTGGCGGTCGATCCCGGTCACCGTCACGTGCGTCTGCTTGTCGATCGCGACGTCGATGCCCGCGGGCACGTCGAACACGATCGCGTGCGAGTAGCCGAGGGCGAAAATCACCTGCTTCCCCTTGAGCTCCGCGCGGTAGCCGACCCCCACGATGTCGAGCTCTTTCTTGAAGCCCTCAGTCACGCCCTGGACGGCGTTGGCCATCAGGCTGCGCGCGAGGCCGTGGTACTTGCTCAACTCGGGATCCTCCCGGACGGTCTCGGCGAGCAGCTCGGCGCCCTCGACGCGAAACTTCACGCCCGGCGGCACCTGCTGTTTGAGCGTGCCCTTCGGTCCCTTGATCTCGACGCCGTCGGGCTTGACGCTCACGGACACGCCCTTCGGCACGGCAATCGGTTTCTTTCCAATTCGCGACATACAGTGACTCTCTCTGGCGCGGGCGACCCGCGTCCTACCAGATGTTGCAGAGGACTTCGCCGCCGACGCCGGCCTTGACGGCTTGGCGGCCGGTCATGACGCCGCGCGACGTGGTCAGGATGCTGGTCCCGAGCCCGCCCATCACCGGCGGCACATCGCCGCTGCCGAAGTAGACGCGGCGTCCCGGGCGGCTGACCCGCTCGAGGCCCGAAATGACCTTCTCGCCACGCGGTCCGTACTTCAGGAAGATCCGAATGGCCGGCCGCGTCTGATCGGCGGCGGCTCCGTCGATCATCTTGAAGCTCTGGATGTAGCCTTCCTGCTCGAGAATGCGCGCGATCTCGAGCTTGAAGCGCGACGCGGGAATCTCGACCCGCTGATGCCGTCCATGGACGGCATTGCGGATCCGGCTGATCATGTCTGCGATCGGGTCAGTCATAGTTATGAATCCCTGAGTTCCCTACCAACTGCTCTTGATCACGCCGGCGACTTCACCGCGCAGCGCCAGCTCGCGGAAGCACAGGCGGCACAGCGCGAACTTGCGCAGATACGCGCGCGGGCGCCCGCAGCGGCGGCAGCGGTTGCGATGCCGGACGGCGAATTTCGGCTTGCGCTGGTCCTTGACGATCTTTGCGGTCGTTGCCATATGGTCCCGTCAGTTCGCCCGGAAGGGCATGCCCATCAACTGGAGCAGCCGCCGTGCTTCTTCGTCTGTCTTGGCCGTCGTGACGACCGAGATGTTCATGCCACGCCCCTTGTCGACCTTCAAGTAGTCGATCTCGGGAAACATCAGCTGGTCGCGCAGGCCGACCGTGAAATTCCCGCGGCCGTCGAAGCCCTTCGCCGACACGCCACGAAAGTCGCGCACGCGCGGCAGGGCAATCGCGATCAGCCGGTCGAGAAATTCGAACATCCGCTCGCCGCGAAGCGTGACCATCGCGCCGATGGGCATGTTGCGCCGCAGCTTGAACTGCGAAATCGACTTCTTGGCGCGGGTGATGGCGGCCTTCTGGCCGGTGATCTTGCCCAGTTCCTCGGCGCCCGTGTCGACGATCTTCGCGTTCTGCGTGCCCTCGCCGAGGCCCATGTTGACCACGACCTTCACCAGCCGCGGCACGGCCATCACGTTCGTGTAAGCGAACTCCTTCTGGAGCGCCGGCACGACCTCGCTCGTGTACTTCGTTCTCAGGCGGTTCATTTGTCCACCACTCCATTGCACTTGCGGCACACGCGCACGCGGTTGCCGTCGTCGAGCCGCTTGTGTCCGACGCGCGTCGGCGCGCCGCACTCCGGGCAGACGAGCTGCACGTTGGACGCGTGGACCGCCGCCTCACGCTGCACGATCCCGCCCTTGATGTTGCGCTGCGGGTTCGCCTTCGTGTGGCGCTTGATGAAATTGACGCCCTCGACGATGACGCGGGTCTTGTTCGGCAGCACGCGCAGGACGCGCCCGCGCTTGCCGCGGTCCCGTCCCGTCAGGACGAGCACGTTGTCGTTCTTCCGAATTGATGCAGCCAGTCGATACATGGACATTGCCTCGAGCACCCGGTGCTAGAGCACCTCGGGGGCGAGCGAAATAATCTTCATGAACTTGCGTTCCCGCAACTCCCGGGCGACCGGACCGAACACGCGCGTGCCGATCGGCTCGCCCTCGTTGCTGATGAGGACCGCGGCGTTCCGGTCGAACCGGATGTAGCTCCCGTCCTTGCGGCGCAATTCCTTGCGCGTCCGGACAATGACGGCCTTGACGACCTGGCCCTTCTTGACGGTCGCGTCCGGCGTCGCTTCCTTGACCGACGCCGTCACGATGTCGCCAATCGAGGCAAACCGGCCGGTCGAGCCGCCGATGGGGTTGATGACCGCGATCTTGCGGGCGCCGGAATTGTCGGCGACGTCAAGAATCGTGCGCATCTGAATCATGATCAGTTCCTCCGGTCGCGGTCGGTCAGACCGTTTGAGCCTTGTCGACGATCCGCGTGACCACCCACCGCTTGCGGCGGCTGAGCGGCCGTGACGCGACGAGCGCCACGCGATCGCCGACCTTGGCTTCGTTCTTCTCGTCGTGCGCCATGAACTTGGACGTCAAGCGCTGTTGCTTGCCGTACATGCCGTGGCGCACCTGACGTTCGATCGTCACGACGACACTCTTGTCCATCTTGTCGCTGACGACGATGCCGACAATTTCCGCTCTCGCCATACGCCTAGTCCTTGATTCCCTTCTCGCGAAGGATGGTCATGACCCGCGCGCGTTCCTTGCGCAGCGGGCGCACCTTGTTGCCCGACTCGGCCTGGCCCATCGAGCGCTGGATCCGCAGCCGGAACACCTGGTCGTCGAGGTCGCGCGCGCGCTGGCGGAGGTCCTCCACCGTGAGCCCGCGCAGATCATTCACCTGCTGCACCGTCTTCATGACACGAGCTCCTGCGCGAACCGCACCGCGAATCGCGTCTTCATCGGCAGCTTGGCCGAGGCCAGCCGCATCGCCGCGCGCGCTTCGGGCGCCGACACGCCTTCCATCTCGAACAGGATGCGCCCCGGCTTGATCACGCAGACCCAGCCCTCGGGCGCGCCCTTGCCCTTGCCCATGCGCGTTTCCTGCGGCTTCTTGGTGATCGGCTTGTCGGGGAACACCCGGATCCACACCTTGCCGCCGCGCTTGATGCCCCGGGTCAGCGCCACGCGCGCCGCCTCGATCTGCCGGTCCGTCAGCCAGCACGGCTCGAGCGCCATCAACCCGAAGTCCCCGAAGGAGACGGTCGAGCCGCGCCATGCCAGGCCGCGCATGCGCCCGCGCTGCTGCTTTCGGTATTTCACTTTCTTCGGCATCAACATAGCTGTCTCTCTCAATCAACGGACGGCTTCGAACGCTCCTGGCGACAGACCCACTTCGTAATGCGTCAGGCCCCCGCTCAGCCTCGCTGCACGCTCCGGAACGTTGCCCCGTTGCCCCACTGCCTCATGTCGCTACTGCCTCATTCCACGATCGCCGCGATCGCCCCGGTCACCGCGATCGCCCGACGCGCGGCGCGGCTGCCGGTACTCTTCCTCGCGGCCGATGCGCGGCGACAGACGCTCGCCCTTGTAGAGCCACACCTTGACGCCAATCGCGCCGTACGTCGTGAACGCCTGCGAAAACCCGTAATCGATGTCCGCGCGCAGCGTCTGCAGGGGCAGCTGCCCGTGCAGATACCACTCGGATCGCGCGATCTCGGCGCCATTCAGCCGCCCGGACACGCGCACCTTGATTCCGCGCGCGCCAAATCGAAGCGCCGACTCGACCGCCTTGCGCATCGCCCGGCGGAACGCGACGCGCTTCTCGAGCTGCATCGCCACCGACTCGGAAATCAGCTGCGCGTCGAGCTCGGGCTTCTGGATCTCGAGGATGTTGATGAACACCTCGCGACCCGTCACCTTCACGAGCTCCTGGCGCAGCTTGTCGACCTCCGTGCCCTTGCGGCCGATGATGATTCCCGGCCGCGAGGTGTGGATGTCGATCTTGAGCTTGTTGGCGGCGCGCTCGATGTCGATGCGCGCGACGCCCGCGTGCGCGAAGCGCTCCTTCAGCTCGTCACGGAGCTTCAAATCTTCGTGCAGAAGCTTCGCGTAGTCCTTGTCGGCGTACCAGCGCGATCGCCAGGTCTTGTTGAACCCCAGCCGGAAGCCGTACGGGTGAACTTTTTGGCCCATCCTGAATCCTTAGTGGCGAACTACTCCGCCTGGCTGTCTGCCTTGTGTTCCGACTTCGCCGCCGCGTCCTTACGCTTCGATGCTCGCGCGGGCGTCGTACCGGCTGCGGGCGCCGCCTTCGGCTTCACCACGCGTTCCGCCACGCCGACCGTCAGATGCGCGGTCCGCTTGACCACGCGAAACGCTCGACCCATCGGGGCCGGGCGAATCCGCTTCATGCTCGGGCCCTGATTGGCCCACGCCTCGACGACATACAGGCGCTCCACGTCTCCGCTGAAGCCCTCCTGCTGCTGCGCGTTGGCAATCGCCGACCGCAACACCTTTTCGATGTCGCGCGCGATGAGCTTCGGCGAGAACCTCAACGCCGCGAGCGCGCGCGTAACGTCGCGCCCGCGAATCTGATCAAGGACGAGCCCGGCCTTCTGGGCCGACGTCCGGATATATCGCGACGTCGCGTGACCTTCGATCATCACGCACCCCCCTTGCCGCCACCACCGCCCGCCGGCGCCCCGCCGCCACCGCCCGGCGCGCTCGACGCCGCGGCCGCCATCTGCGCGGCCTTCTCGGCTTTCGTCGTGTGGCCCTTGAAGTAGCGCGTCGGCGCAAACTCGCCGAGCTTCTGGCCGACCATGTTCTCGGTGATGTACACCGGGATGAACTTCTTCCCGTTGTGCACCGCGATCGTGTGTCCGACCATTTCCGGCAGGACCGTCGATCGCCGCGACCAGGTCTTGATCACTTTCCTCTCGCTCTCGCGGCCCATCGCCTCGACTTTCTCGAGGAGATGCACGTCGACGAACGGTCCCTTTTTGAGTGATCTGCCCATGTCCTCGTCCTCTTACTTCTTTCGACGCTCGAGAATGAACCGGCTGGTGTTCTTTCGCCGGCGCGTCTTGAAGCCCTTGCTCGGCTGGCCCCACGGCGACACCGGATGACGACCGCCCGACGACTTGCCTTCGCCGCCGCCGAGCGGATGGTCGACCGGGTTCATCGCCACGCCGCGCACATGCGGGCGCTTGCCAAGCCAGCGGTTGCGGCCCGCCTTGCCGATCGAAACGTTCTCGTGGTCGATGTTGCCGACCTGACCCACCGTCGCGTAGTTCTCGATGTTGATGAGCCGGCTCTCACCCGACGGCATCTTCACCGTGGCGTAGAGCCCTTCCTTCGCGATGAGCTGCACGGCCGATCCGGCCGAGCGCGCGATCTGGCCGCCCTTGCCGCGCTTGAGCTCGACGTTGTGGATCATCGTGCCCAGCGGCACGTTCTTGAGCGGCAGGCAGTTGCCCGGCAGGATGTCCACGTTCTCGCCCGTGAGCACCGGGTCGCCGACCTTCAGCCCGACCGGATGCAGGATGTACCGCTTCTCGCCGTCGGCGTAGGTGATGAGCGCGATGCGCGCCGTGCGATTCGGGTCGTACTCGACGGTCGACACCTTGGCCGGGATGTTCAGCTTGTCGCGCTTGAAATCGATGATCCGATAGTTGCGCTTGTGCCCCGCACCGCGCCACCACGAGGTGATCTCGCCGCGATTGTTGCGACCGCCCGTGCTCGGCAGGGTCTCGACGAGCGGCTTGTGCGGCCGATCGGTCGTAATCTCCTCGAACGTCTGGACGCTCTGAAACCGCCGGCCGGCCGATGTCGGCTTGTAGTTGCGAATCGGCATGTCTTAGGCCCCTTCCATGAATTCGGGCATCTTCTGGCCTTCCTTGAGCCGCACCCAGGCCTTCTTACGATCCGGACGCTGGCCCTCGAACCGGCCCTGCCGCTTGAACTTGCCGTGGCCGATCTGCGTGCGTACCGAGGCCACCTTCGATCCAAACAGGCGCTCGACGGCCCGCTTGATGTCGATCTTGGTGGCGTCGGTCGCGACCTCGAGCACCATCACGAGGCTGCCTTCGCGCGCCCGCGTGGTCTTCTCGGTAATGATCGGACGACGGATGACGTCGGTGACTTTCATCCGAGCACCTCCTGCAACCGCTCCACAGCCGCGCGCGTCGCGATGATCCGCGTCGTGTTCATGACGTCGCGTGCCGTCAGCCGCCCGCTCGCGACGAGCGTGACGCCGGCGATGTTGCGTGCCGACGCATTGAAATTGCTTTCGAGCGCGACGTCGACGATGAGCGTCTTGCTCGTGGCGCCGAGCTTCTTGAGCAGCTCCGCCGCCGCCTTCGTCTTCTTCTCCGACGCCTTCAGCTCGTCGACGACGACGAACACGCCGTCGCGAATCTTCGAGGCCAGCGCCGCGCGCAGCGCGCCGCGTTCGACCTTCTTCGGAATCTGATAGTTGTAGCTGCGCGGCTGCGGGCCGAACACCGTGCCGCCGTGCCGCCACAGCGGCGTCCGCGACGACCCGACCTGCGGCCGTCCGGTGCCCTTCTGCGCGTACGGCTTCTTGCCGGTGCCGCTCACGAGCGCCCGGTTCTTGGTCATGTGCGTGCCGCGCCGTTCCGACGCGTTCTGCCGCACGACCGACTCCCAGATCACGTCACTCTTGACGGGCCCGGCAAACACCGCGTCGTTCAGATCGACCGATCCGACCTTCTCGCTGTTCGCGTTAATGACATCTAATTTCATCGGAGCACCATAAACGGCTTAGGCTTGGGGCGTAAGGCTGCCCTACTTCTTCCCCTTCTTCGGCTTCTCGACCTGCGGCTTGGGATCCGGTTTGCGCGCGATCGCGCGTCGCACGATCACCACGCCACCCGGCGCGCCCGGCACAGCTCCCCGCAGCACGATCAAATGCTCGTCTGCGTTGACGCTCACCACCTTCAGGTTCCGCGTCGTGACGCGATCGGCGCCCATGCGGCCCGCGGCGCGCATGCCCTTGACGACTCGCGACGGAAACGACGACGCGCCAATCGATCCCGGGGCGCGATGAAACATCGAGCCGTGCGACGCGTCGCCACCGGCGAAGTGATGCCGCTTCATGACGCCCTGAAAGCCCTTGCCGCGGCTCGTGCCGATCACGTCCACGCGTTGACCGGCAGCGAAGATGTTGACGAGCACCTGGTCGCCAGCCTTGAGCGCGTCGCCGCCAGCGGCCACCTTCAATTCGCGGCGAATGCGGGTCGCCGGCACGCCAGCGAGCTTGTAGTGGCCCGTCATGGGCTTATTCGCCTTGACCGGCTTTTCGTCCACCAGGCCCAGCTGCACCGCTTCGTACCCGTCGGTCGAAGCGTTCTTGGCCTGGACGACCACGCACGGCCCGGCCTTGATGACGGTCGCCGGCACAACCGTGCCGTCAGGCTCGAACACCTGCGTCATTCCAATTTTGCGGCCAATGATTCCGGTCACCATCTCAGTATCCTTGTGTGGCTTAGGGCTTAAAGCTCAGGGCTTACTTGTGCTCTTTGCCGAACGCCTTGATCTCCACGTCCACGCCGGCTGGCAAATCCAGCTTCATCAACGCGTCGACGGTCTGCGCCGTTGGCTCGAAGATGTCGATCAGCCGCTTGTGCGTCCGGATTTCGAACTGCTCCCGCGACTTCTTGTCGACGTGCGGCGACCGCAGCACGGTCCACTTGTTCTTTTCCGTCGGCAGGGGCACGGGCCCCGCGAGGCGCGCCCCCGTGCGCTTGGCGGTGTCGACGATCTCGGTCGTCGACTGGTCGAGCACGCGGTAGTCGTACGCCTTGAGACGGATGCGAATCTTTTCGGAGAATGCCGTCGCCATTTACTTCCCCTGCACTTTCTTGATGATCTCGTCCGCTTCCGAACCCGGCAGCGGCTCATACCGATCGAAGTGCATCGAGTACGACCCGCGGCCCTGCGTGCTCGAACGGAGATCCGTCGCGTAGCCGAACATTTCCGACAGCGGCACGCGTGAGTTGATGACTTGCGATCCGCCGCGCGCTTCCATCGACTGCAGATGGCCGCGCCGGCTCGTGATGTCGCCGATGACGTCGCCCATGTATTCCTCGGGCACCACGACCTCGACGCGCATGACCGGTTCGAGCAGCACCGGATGGGCTTTTTTTGCCGCATCCTTGAACGCCATCGATCCGGCAATCTTGAACGCCATTTCGGACGAGTCGACGTCGTGGTACGAGCCGTCGAACAGCTCGATCTTCACGTCGTCCATCGGGTAGCCGGCGAGCACGCCCGTCGTCATGGCCTCACGGATGCCCTGGTCGATCGGCTTGATGAATTCTTTGGGGATCGTGCCGCCCACGATCTCGTTTTCGAACTGATAGCCTTCGCCCGGTTTGCGCGGAATGAGGCGAATCTTCGCGTGGCCGTACTGGCCGCGTCCGCCGGTCTGCTTGATGTAGCGGCCTTCGCCTTCCGACGCCTTCGTGATCGTTTCCTTGTAGGCGACCTGCGGCTTGCCGACCGACGCCTCGACGCTGAACTCGCGCTTGAGGCGGTCGACGATGATCTCGAGGTGCAGCTCGCCCATGCCGGCGATGACCGTCTGCGCGGTGTCCGGGTCGGTCTTCACGCGGAACGTCGGATCCTCGGCCATCAGCTTGCCGAGACCGGTCGCGAGTTTTTCCTGGTCGGCCTTCGTCTTGGGCTCGATCGCGAGCGAGATGACCGGCTCCGGGAAATCCATCGCTTCGAGGATGACCGGCTTCTTCTCGTCGCACACCGTATCGCCCGTCGAGACCGACCGGAGGCCGACGGCCGCGGCGATGTCGCCGGCGTAGACTTCCTTGATTTCCTCGCGCTTGTTCGCGTGCATCTTCAACAGACGACCGATGCGCTCGTGCTTCTGCTTGGTCGAGTTGTAGACGGACATGCCCGACGTCATGACGCCGGAGTAGACGCGGATGAACGTGAGCTGACCGACGAACGGGTCGGTCATGATCTTGAACGCGAGGCCCGCAAACGGCGCGTCATCGGACGCCGGCCGTTCGGTAGTGGCGCCGGCCGCACCATTCGGATCAATGCCGATCATCGCCGGAATCTCGAGCGGCGACGGCAGGTAGTCGACGACGGCGTCGAGCAGCGGCTGCACGCCCTTGTTCTTGAACGCCGACCCGCAGACGACCACGACGAACGGCGCGCCTTCCTTGAGCACTGACTCGACCACGCGCTTGCGCAACGCGGCTTTGATCCGATCCTCGGGGATCTCGGTCCCGTGCAGGTACAGCTCGAGAATCTGGTCGTCGACTTCGCTGACTTTCTCGATGAGCTGCTCGCGGTAGACGCGGGCTTCGGCCTGCAGATTCTCGGGGATATTTTCGACGATGTAGTCGGCGCCGAGTGTCTCGTCCTTCCAGCGAATCGCCTTCATCTTCACGACGTCGACGATGCCCTCGAACTTGTCTTCGCTGCCGATCGGAAACTGAATCGCCACCGGGTTGGCCTGCAGCTTGGTCTTCACCTGCTCGAAGGTCCGCTCGAAGTTCGCGCCGATGCGGTCCATCTTGTTCACGAAGCAGATGCGCGGGACGCGGTATTTGTCGGCCTGACGCCACACGGTCTCGGACTGGGGCTCGACGCCGGCGACCGAGTCGAAAACGCAGACGGCGCCGTCGAGCACGCGCAGGGACCGCTCGACTTCCGCGGTGAAGTCGACGTGACCGGGCGTGTCGATGATGTTGATGCGCTGATCGCGCCAGGTGCAGGTCGTCGCCGCGGACGTGATCGTGATGCCGCGTTCCTGTTCCTGCTCCATCCAGTCCATCACGGCCGTACCTTCATGCACCTCACCGATTTTGTAGGTGATGCCCGTGTAGAAAAGGATGCGCTCGGTCGTCGTCGTCTTCCCGGCATCGATGTGAGCCATGATGCCGATATTGCGACAACGATTGAGTGGAACCTGACGCGACATTCTGACCTCTGACCTCTGACTTCTAACCTAAGGCTTATGGCTTGCGGCTTGGGGCTTACCAGCGATAGTGCGCGAACGCCTTATTGGCTTCGGCCATGCGGTGCGTGTCTTCACGCTTCTTGACGGCGCCGCCCCGCAGGTTGGCGGCGTCGAGAAACTCGTTCGCCAGCTTTTCCTGCATCGTCTTGCCGTCGCCGCGCTCGCGCGAATACCCGATGACCCAGCGAATCGCGAGCGACAGCCGGCGGTTCGGGTTCACCTCGACGGGAACCTGATAGTTCGATCCGCCGACGCGGCGCGACTTCACTTCGAGACTCGGCTTCACGTTCTCGATCGCCTTCTTGAACACCTTCAGCGGATCGTCGGCCGACTTCTCTTTCACGATGTCGAGCGCCTTGTACATGATCCGCTCGGCGGTCGAACGCTTGCCGCCGCGCATGATCGTGCTGATGAACTTGGTCACGAGCGGACTGTTATAAATCGGGTCCGCCGGGGTCTCACGCTTGGATATCTCTCTGCGACGCGGCATAGATAGCTCAGTTTCTTGGAGGCTTAAGGCCTATGGCTTACGCCTTCTTCGGTCTCTTCGCCCCGTACTTGGAACGGCCCTGCATCCGGCCCGCGACGCCCACGGCGTCGAGCGTGCCGCGCACCACGTGATAGCGAACGCCCGGCAGGTCCTTTACACGGCCGCCGCGAATGAGCACGAGCGAGTGCTCCTGCAGGTTGTGGCCGACACCCGGGATGTACGTCGTGACCTCGATGCCGTTGGTGAGACGCACGCGCGCCACCTTACGAAGCGCCGAGTTCGGCTTCTTCGGCGTCTGCGTGAACACGCGCACACACACCCCGCGTTTCTGCGGGCTGCTCTGCAGCGCCGGACTCTTCGTCTTCGTCAACACGGCCTCGCGACCGTGGCGCACCAACTGGCTGATCGTCGGCATACGGCACTCACGTAAAGAAACAAATGGAACGGCGGCGCGCTTTCGCGTCGCGTTTCCGCGTCCCGGGCCTAAGAGCCGATGCTCGGCGCCCGAAACAAACCCCTATTGCTGTTCGCTCAGCATGGCGATCGCTGGGCAACGCGGAACGCGTCGCGTCGATCGCACCGAAACCACCAGGAAGCAGAGCGCTTCGGCTGGGAGCAGGCCTAGATAGGGTGTCCTAGGCCCGAATAACCTTGCGAGGTTATCACGCTGGTGAAAAGGCGGTCAAGCGACGGTACTAACCCTCGACTCCGCGAACACCACCAAGTGGCCAGTTTGGGTAAACGACCAACCATTCTACCAGAGACCTGGCGTCACGCCGCAACTCTTCGTTTCGGCAGCCATGGCGCCCAGGCTGGTAATGAACCCGCCGCCCCTCCCGAAACCACCTCCGCCGTTCGCCGTTCGAATGAACGTACTCGTCGAATCGAGAGGCAGCGTCGCCACCGATCGACAGAATGCGGGCCATTTTCCATCTTGGACGAGATACTGCTCCACGTTCGACAGGTAAAACGTGCTCACCACCGCCTGGTGCGCCTTGAGATACGCGCCGATCGCACGAATCGCCTTCGGGCCGCCGAAATCGCCCACCACCGGCACCACCAGGTTGCGGGACTCGAGCTCCTTCAGGAACAGAAAGTTGTCCTCCGTCGCGAGGTAGCTGCGATGCACGCCGGCCTCGTCGGTCGCGGTCATCAGATCCTCGTAGGTCGGTGACGCGCGGACGGCAAAGCCGCTCCAGTAGAACGCCTGATAGACCGCCTCGAGCCCCGCCACGTCATCGGCAGGAAGCGGCAGCACGTGCGCCTTCGTGAGGTGCTGCTCGATCGCCTGGAGATTCTTGCGATACGCCGTTTCGCTCGATCCGGACGCGCGAAACGCCGAGAACAACTCCGCTGCGGTCGATTTCGTCGTGAGGCCGGCGGGCCGCGGTTTCGAGAACAACATCGCGATGAAATCCGCGCGGTCCTTCGACAGCTCGAACATCGCTTTGTACATCAGCTGCAGGTCGAGATTTCCTCGGCGGATGTCAAAGATGACGGCGAACGCCGGCCGCGTCGCCACCATGTACGTGTAGTTCTGCTCGGGGCCGACGCCGAGATACACGTTGCCGGGCTTGGTCTTCGCCGTCAGGTCCGGCACGACGTACTGAAACCACAACTCGTTCGACGTCAGGTTCGTGATGTTCTCGCCCCGAAAGTACCCGCCACCTTCCGATGAGTTCTGGCTGAGCGCCCAGAATTCCTGATCGGTCAGACGCTCTGGCAGCTTTGCCTGCGCGCGAGGCGACGCGAGGAGCGTCAGGCACACCGCTGCCACGGCGGCCGCCACAACGACACGACGGATCGTGGTCTCCGGCATAGCCTCGTGGTCCGCCTAGCTGCCGCCGCCGACTTTTTCCAGCGAGATCGCGAGCGCTTCCGCGCACGTGACCACGACCGTGTCACCGAGACGCGGTTTCTCGAGAATCTTGGGATCGGCGACGCGCACCGTCAAATAGCGCCCTTTCGGTCCCTTGAGCGTCACGGTCTGCGTCGGCCGATCGAGACCCTCCACCGTCGCGACGACGCGAATCGCCCGGAGCCCGGCCGCGCCAGGGGCTGCGCTGGCCGGGGCGCGTCCCGTACCTTCGAGGACGACGAACGGCTCCTTCTGCTCGTCAGCGGTCGGCGCGCGAAGCTCCGCGACGATGCCGATGTAGTAACCCGCTTTCACTTGATCGCCGACTTTGATCTCATCGAGCCGCTTGACCTGATCGCCGACCACAACCGTCTCGATGTTGCCAAGCGGTCCCTTGAGCGTCACCTCACGCTTGGCGAGATCGATCGCTTCGACCTTGGCGGTGATCGTGAGCTGCTGCTCGTACGTCTTGGTCGGCACCGCCGGTGCCGTCGTCTGTGCCAACGCAGCGACGGCGAAGGCTGTCGACGCGATCGTCACGAATGACACGAACAACACACTTCGACACCACGGCGTTCGCATAGTTGGTAATCCCCGACAGAGTTCTACCAGTCGCGGGAGTACCCGTCAAGCGACACAGGACCGTTCGCGCACCCTCTTGAGCTCGATGCTCCGAGATTGGAAAGCGGAACCGATATTGCAGCATGCCGATGTGGAGGTCACATGTTGAGACGATCAGCATTCTTCCATCGAACACTGGTCGGCAGCGTACTTGGCGCGGCACTGATGCTGGGCTCCGCGTGCACGACGACAACCCACGGGCATATGTATGTCGCGTCCCGCCCGCCAGCGCCGGTCTATGAAACGCGCCACGTGTCGCCCGGCCCGGGATACGTGTGGATCGAGGGCTACCAGCGCTGGGACGGCCGTGGATACTCCTGGGTGCCGGGCCGCTGGGAACACGCGCCGTCCGCGCACGCCACGTGGGTACCGGGCCGCTGGGAGCACGATCGGCACGGGTGGTACTACGTCGACGGACACTGGCGCCACTGACTAGCCGCGTCCGCGCGAAGCGTGTAGGATGCGCGCGGAGCGTGGTCATGCGAGTCAAGTCAGCTGCAGTTCTACGAGTGTTCGTCGCGAGCGCACTCGCGTCTGCGCTGGCCGCCGCCGGTGTCGCGGCACGACAGGCACCGAGCGGCGGTCCACGCGTCGAAATCAGTTTCCCGGCGGCGGCGCATGCCAGCCCGATTACGGGACGCGTGTACGTCGCGATCAGCCGCGCGAATGATCGGCAGACACCGATCCAGCAAGCGGATTCGACGGGCTCGCCGCTCTTCGGCAGGAACGTCGACGCGCTGGCGCCCGGTGCCGCGGCGACGATTGGCGTGGATGATTTCGGCCATCCCATTGCCAGCCTGCGCGACATTCCTGCGGGCGACTACTGGGTGCAGCCTTTCATCAACATTTACACAAAATTCGAACGCGCCGACGGTCACACCGTGTGGCTGCACATGGATCAATGGGAGGGCCAGAACTGGCGCCGCTCGCCCGGCAACCTGTACGGCGATCCCGTCCAGATGCACTTCGATCCGGCATCACCAACGCCGATTCGCCTCGTCGCCGACAAGGTGATTCCGCCCATACAGGTGCCGCCGGACACCGACAGCGTCAAGCGGATCAAGATTCAAAGTCAGATTCTCAGCAAGTGGTGGGGCCAGCCGATTTATCTTGGCGCGACGATCTCGCTGCCGAAAGATTACGCGGCGCATCCCGATGTGAAGTATCCGATCGTGTATTCCGAGGGCCATTTCTCGCTCGGCGCGCCAGGCGGCGCCGGCGGCGGACGAGGCAGCGCATCAGTGCCAGCACCGGTTGACGTCGCCGTCGCGCCACGATTGATCTGGGTGTCGCTCCAGCATCCGTCACCGTACTACGACGACTGGTACGGCGTGAACTCCGAGAACAATGGTCCGTACGGCGACGCGATCATGAAGGAGCTGATCCCGGTCGTCGAAGCGCAGTTCCGCGTCATCCGCGAGCCCTGGGCGCGCATGGTGACGGGCGGCTCGACCGGCGGCTGGATCGCGCTGGCGAAACAAATCTTCTACCCGGACTTCTACGGCGGATCGTTCGCCCTCTGCCCGGACGGGGTCGACTTCCGCTACCACCAGATCGTCAATGTCTACGACGACGCCAACGCGTACTGGGTGGATCGCGGCTGGACGAAACTCGAACGGCCCGACACGCGCCGGCCGGACGGCAACGTCACGGCGATGATGAAGGACGAAAACTGGTTCGAGCTGGTGCAGGGCGATCACTCGCGATCGGGCGGCCAGTGGGACATCTGGGAGGCGACGTATTCACCGGTCGGTGCCGACGGCTACCCGAAGCGCATCTGGGACAAGAAGACCGGCGTGATCGACAAGGACGTCGCGAAGTACTGGAAGGAACACTACGACCTGCGCAACATCCTCGAGACCAACTGGGCGACACTCGGGCCGAAGGTCGCGAACAAGATCAACGTCTATGTGGGCGACGCGGACACGTACTACCTCAACATGGGCGTCCACATGCTCGACGAGTTCCTTCGCCGCGCCGACAACCCGAAGTGGACGGGTGAAACCATTTTCCAGCCGATGGCGCCGCACTGCTGGGGCCCGCGCGGCAACGAGCTGCAGGACAAGCTGGTCGCGCAGATCGAGAAATACGCGCCCGCCGGAGCGGATTTGAAAACGTGGAAATATTGAAAATTTGGAATTGGGAATTTGGATTTGGGATTGAGAATTGAGGATTGCGCCGCGAGCCTTACGCCGCGAGCCTTAAGTCCTCAGCCCTACGCCTACCGCGACCTCAGATTCACGTCGTAGTACGTGTGAATCTTGCCGCCGAGAAACTCGCGGACGAAATCTCGGATGGGATCGAGCGCGCTTGCGCGGCCGTCCGGACCCAGCCCGTCACCGCGGAAGCCGAACCGGCTCGAGACCGATCGGATGAACACGCTCGAGCCGTCGACGGGCAGCGTCGCGACGTTGCGGGCGAACGCGTCGAACAGTCCGTCCTGAAACAGGTACTGCTCCACATTCGAGACGTAGTACGCCTTGATCACCGCGCCGTGCGAGCGCGCGTAGCGGCCGACCGCGCGCAGGGCCTTCGGCCCCGCGAAGTTGCCGACGACCGGCACGAGCAGGTTCTTCTCTTCGAACGACTTGAGCCAGCGGAAATTCTCTTCACTCGCCAGATACGTGCGGTTGACGCCGTCCATGTCCGTCTGCTGCATCAGCTCTTCGTAACTGGGGAAGCTGCTGCTGAATCCCCCGCCGCCCCGGCCGCCGAATCCTCGCGCTGGAATACCCGGCGGAAATGACGTGTAGCGGATGTTCGGGCCGTCCCAGAAAAACGAAAAGTAGATGCCCTCGAGCTGCTGCAGGTCGTCCGCCGACAGCGCGAAGCCGTGCCGCTTGGTGAGCTGCGCCTGGATCTCGTGCAGATTCTGCCGGTAGAGCGCGTCGTTGTTGCCGGGTTGCTGCGCGATCGCGCGGAACAGATCGGCGATGCTGGACTTCGGCCCGACGTCCGCCGGCCGCGTCCGCGCGAAGAGCCGCGAGAGAAACTCCGCGCGATCGGCCGACAGCTCGATGATCGCCTTGTACATCAGGTGTTCGAGAAGATTCCCGCGTCGGATGTCCACGATGAACGCCATATCCGGCCGGGTCGCGAGCATGTAGGTGAAGTTCTGATCGGGCGCGACGCCCAGGTACACGCCGCCAGGCTTGACCGTCCGCGAGAGCGCGGGCACGACGTACTGAAACGTGTGCTCGTTCGAGACCAGATTCTCGGACCGGAAGTAGCCGTCAGGCTCGGAGAGATCGGCAGACAGTTGCCAGAACTCCTGATCGCTGATTCGCGACGGCAGCGGCCCGACGACCTTCGTCGTCTGTGCCTGATCCGGCGTGAAGAGCGCCGCCCCCGGGCTCGCGAGCAGCACGAGGAACGGCACGACGATCCACGCCATCACCCCGCGGAGCGACAAGCGCGACGGCTGCCCGGTCATGGATCGATATTAGCGCGCGCTAGCGCGAACGCCAGAGCACATCAGTGTAGGTGCGAATTTTGCCGTCCCGGAAATCCTTCAGCAGACCGGGCATGGAATCGAACAGCATGACCGCGCGGGACTGATATGACGCGTCGCAGCCGTTGAAGCACGACCGGACAAACGTGCTCGACTCATCGAGCGGCAACGCTTCGACGTTGTGCGCGAAGTCGTTCCAGATGCCGTCGCCGAACAGGTACTGTTCGACATTGGACAGATAGAACATCGACACGGACGTGTCGTGCGCCTTGAGATACGCGCCCACAGCCCGAAGGGCCTTCGGCCCCGCGAAGTTGCCGACGATCGGCACCAGCAGGTTGTGTTCTTCGAACAGCTTGAGCTTGCGGAACGCCGCCTCGCTGCCGAGGTAGGCCCGATTCTGACCGGCGCCGTCGGTCGCGACCTGCAGGTCCTGGTACGACGGATACCGCATCCCGCGTCCAGGCACGTTCGTCTGCGCGTACGAAAGATACGGGCCGGCGCCGAAGAAGTTCTCGTACACGTACTCAATTCCCGCCACATCGTCGGCCGAAAGTTTGAAGCCGTGCTTCTTGATGAGCAGGTCTTTCACCGCCTGCAGGTTCTCTTCGTAAAGCGCACGATTCGGCTCGACTTTGCCGAACGCGAGGAACAGCTCTTCGACGCTCGACGCCGCGTCGAGCCCGGCAGGCCGCTTGCGCGCGAACAGGCGCGACAGGAACTCGGCGCGGTCGGCCGACAGCTCGAAGAAGGACTTGTAGAGCAGGTGCTGCTGGAGGTTGCCGCGCCGGATGTCGGTGATGAACGCGATCCGCGGGTCGAGCGCGGCGATGTAAGTGAAATTCTGATCGGGCCCGACGCCGAGATACGCGCCGCCGGGCTTGACGATCTTCTCGAGCGCCGGAAGCACGAACTGCAGCGTGTCTTCGTTCGAGACCAGGTTGTCCGAGCGGAAGAATCCGTTGGGTTCCGAGAAATCGTCGATGAGCTTCCAGAACTCCTGGTCGCTCAACCGCGCCGGAAGCTCGACGCGCGCCGCGACAGACGTCCGCGCTGGTCCGACGCCCGCGACGAGCGCGAGCGCGATCCAGACGACCGCCGTGGCGCGCCGGATCATCGCGGCTTGCCGAAACCCGCCGTGGACGGCGCGGTGCCGCAGCCCTTCGTTTCCTCGCGCATGGCGCCAAGGTAGCTCATCAGGCCGCCGCCGGCGTACCCGCGGCCACCGCCGCCCTGGGACCGGATGAACGTGCTGTGCTCATCGAGCGGCAGACTGGCGACGTTCGCGCAGAACTGCGGCCAGATGCCGTCCTGATTGAGGTACTGCTCGACGTTCGACAAATAGAACGCCACAACTGTCGCCTGATGATCCTTGAGGTACTTTCCGACCGTGCGCAATGCTTTCGGCCCGGCGAAGTTGCCGACAATCGGCACGATCAGGTTGCGTTCTTCGAGATCCTTCAGGACCTGAAAGTTCTCTTCCGACCCGAGGAAGCTGCGGTTGACGCCCGCGCCGTCGTTGGCGGACATCAAATCCGCGTAGTTCACCATGTTGCCGCCGCCGCGGCCGTTGCCGCTTGTCGACGAGTTGTAATTGATGTTGGGACCGAACCAGTAGAAGTTGTAGTAAACGTTGTCGGCAATCGCCTGCAGGTCGGCGGGCGACAGCGGCAGCGCGTGCTTTTTGGTCAGCAGATCCTGGATGTCCTTCACGTTCTGCCGGTAGGCCGCCTCCGGGCTCGTCTGCACGTCCCAGTACGCGTTCATGATCTCGGCGCCTGACGACTTCGTCGACAACCCCTCGGGGCGTTTCTTCGAAAACAGACGCGAGACGAAATCGGCGCGATCGGCCGACAGCTCGAACAGTGCCTTGTACATCAACTGCTCGTGCAAATTGCCGCGCCGGATGTCGGTGATGAACACGATCTTCGGCTTGAGCGCCGCGATGTACGTGAAGTTCTGCTCGGGGCCGACGCCGAGATACGCATTGCCGCCGCCCTTCGTGCGCTGCTGCAGCTCGGCCAGGACCGTCTGGAACCAGATCTCATTCGACAGGAGGTTGTCCGATCGGAAGAACCCGTCCTGCTCGGAAAAGTCCTCGATGATCTTCCAATATTCCTGATCGCTCAACCGCTGCGGCAGTGTGTCGGCGGCGGCGCGAAGCGGGGCCGGCACGCCGACGAATCCGAGAGCGACGACGAACGCCAGGGTCGCGACGACGAGCGATCGATGTTTGGTCATGGTGTCCGTTGGCGATGATAGCACCGCGAAAATCCGCTTACCGGCCCTGCGCCCGCTGCACGGCGTCCCGGATCGCCTGCATGGTCGCGTCCGATCCCGTGAACAGATTATCCGGGAATCGCGCGTAGGCCATCATCTCCGAATAGATCGGCCCGCTTTGGTACAGGTTCAGGCCCATGCCCGCCAGGAACTGCAGGCGCAGATTGCGGTCGTGGTTGATCTGGGCGTCCTTGAGCCAGCCGGCCAGGTCCTTCCCGTTGCCCGCGTAGGTCGAGAACAGATCGATCGCCGAGTTGAACCCGATCTCCCGCAGCGACTGCGCGACCTGCTGGTACTGCGGGCTGTCGAGCTTGGCCTGCATCTGATCGAGATTGATCTTCGTCGGCTCGACCTGGCCCATCACCACGAGGTCGTAGCCCTGGCCGTTGTTCGTGTTGCCCCAGACCACGCCGTTCGGAAACGCCTCGAAGAACGTCCCGATCTCGCTCTTCACCGCCTCGGTGTTGCTCTCGTAGAGCTGCACGAAAAGCGTGACGACGCCGCCCGGATTGAGGTGCTGCTTGACGACGTCGAAGAACTCCTTCGTGTAGAGCGTCGCGGCACCCTTGACCCATGGATCGAGCGGGTCGGACGTCACCGCGTCAAACTTCTCCTTCGTCGTGAGCAGGAAATGCCGGGCATCGTCGATGTGGACCGTCACCTTCGGGTTCTCGATGACGTTGTAGTTGTTGGCGGCGAAGTACTTGTCGACCGACTGCGGCACGAGCGGCTCGATCTCGGCGATCGTCACGTGCTCGACGTTCGGACCGATCGAGACGGCGCCGGCCGTGACGCCCGCGCCGCAGCCGATGACGAGCACGTTTTTCGGCGAGGTCGGGATCAGGTGCGTCATGTGGCCGAGCATGCGCTGCAGGCGCATGTCCTGCGGCTCGCTGGAGGCCTGCACCTTGCCGGCGTTGTGATAGTTGCGCACGCCGCTCGGCAACTCCGACACGGCGACGAACGCGTTCAAGCCCTCACCCACGTAGAGGATGTTGCTGAGCCCCACCCACGTCGCCGAATACCGGCCATACGCGACGAGCAGCCCCGGCACCTCAGGCACGCCGCGCGCGAGCAAGCCGGCCGCGCCTGTCGCGAGAATCAGCGCCACGGTGCCGGCCCACTGAAACGACCCGCGGCCCGGCTCCCCCGCCACCGCGGGCGCGAGCATGAGCAACGCCGAGAGCGCCGACAGCACGATCAACAGCTGCTGCGTGTGCTGCGTGTGGAGCCACACCACGAGCAGGAGGCTGGCGGTGAGCGCACCGATGATGGCGCCCACGGTGTTCGCAGCGTAGACGCCGCCGACCAGACGCGCGGGATCCTGCCCGGGTACGGCGACCGACGCCAGCGCGAGCGGGAAACTGGCGCCCCAGAGAATCGCGCCCGGCAGCACGACCCAGAAGCAGCGCGCGAGGTCGAGCTGAAAATTGAACACCGCCGACGTCGCGATCTGCGGGTTGATCGGCCAGTACGGCAGCGAGTCGGAGAGCATGTAGGCCGCCCACGCGATCGCGGCGCAGAGCATCATCTGGCACCAGCCGAGCGCGACGCGCGGACGAGGCACGTCACGCGCGATCGCCGAGCCGACGCTGCTGCCGATGCCGAGCCCGACCAGGAACACGGCGAGGATGAGCGAGAACGTGTACACCGTCGCGCCGAAGACGAGCGACAACAGGCGCGTCCACACGACCTCGGCCGAAAGCGCCGTCAACCCGGAAATTGCAATCGCGAGGTACACGAGGCGGGCGCCTGGCGCCGGCGGGACGGCCGCGGCTGCCGTCTTCTCGAGCGGCGTGTACGTCGTGAGCTTCGCGAGCGTCAGTGCCAGGACGGCCACGGTGACGTTCAGCAGCACGGCGACGTACGTCGTCACCGCCATGTCGAAGAGGCGAAGCAGATAGAAGCCGGCGAGGAGGCTGCCGATGACGGCGCCGCCGATGTTGCCGCCGTAGAAGAATCCGAGCCACGACACGCCGCGCGGCGACGTCTGCACCCAGCGTGCGACGGCCGGCAGGGTCGCGCCCATCATCAGCGTGGGCGGCAGCAGGCAGATGCCGGCGACGAGGCCGCGCAGGAGCAGACCCGTGAAACCCGCCCCGCCGATCGCCGTGTAGATTGTGTTGACGATCGGCATGGCAAAGAGCAGCAGCAGGCCCATCGCGCCGATGCCAAGCTCGAGCATCGCGTACACGCGGAGCGGATGCTGACGGCTGTCGATGTAGCGCGGCAGCAGATAGCTGCCGAGGCACATGCCGCCCATGAACGTGCCCAGCAGCACGCCAAGCGACACGGCAGACGAGCCGATCACGAGCTGGAGCAGCTGAAACCAGACAATCTCGTAAATCAAGGCCGCACACCCGCTGCCCACGAAGAGCAGCAGCATCAGCGGCAGATATTGGGGAGATGTTTCCTGAACGGGATTCGGTCGAGCGGTCATCGTTGGGGGATCCTATAACAAGGGCGGACGTACCCGGTTTGGCTACACTTACGACGAGGACTCCCTGTCCGTGTCAGTAGGGGCGACCACGAGGCCGTAGACCCAGACGTCGAGGAGCCGACCGTCCTTGCGGGCGTGGGCGCGGAGGACGCCTTCCCGCAGGAAACCGCATTTTTCCAGCACGCGCGCCGAGGAGGCGTTCGTCTCGAAGACGTCGGCGAACAGCCGGACGAACCCGAAGGTGCCGATCGCCCAGGGCACGAATTCCCGGACGGAGGCGGTCGCGAGCCCGCGGCCCCACCAGGCCCGGCCCAACCAGTAGCCGATTTCGCCGGCGTGGCGGTTGACGTCCGAGCCGGCGACGACGCCGATTCCGCCCACGGCCTCACCCGCGACGTCGATCGCGAGCGTGGTCGGCGGACGCTCGATCGAGGCGGCCGCGAGCCACGCGCGGCCTGCCGCCGCGGTGTACGGGTAGGGAAAGCGATCGCGCAGCGTCCGCGACACCTCTTTGTCGTCAGCGTGGCGAACGAGCGACTCGAGGTCCGTCACGCGCCACGGACGAAGGACGCAGGGGCCGCACGCGATCGGGAACACGGGCTCAGCGATCCTTCCGGCGGCGGACTAGAACTCGGCGACGGGTGATCGAACCGTCATCGCATGTGGAAGAGCAGGTCGCGCCGGACGGGCGGACCGCCGGGCAAGCGCGCCGTCACGCTGACCAGGTGCGGACCATGATCGAGATCCTTCAGCGGCAAGGCAAACTGGTAATCTGCCGAACGCGCCTTCGAAAACGCCTCGGCAGGAATCGTGACGTTGGTGTCGACGTTCTTCTTGTCGTCGACATCGAGCAGCTGAACATTCACGCTGACCGGAGCAATCGCGCCGTTGCCGCCCTGCATCACCCGCACGAACGCGAGCACGCTGTCGCCGGGACCGAAGTCGCGCGCCGTCGTCGGCAGCATCGGCAGCACGTTCGATAGCGGATCGGTTCTCGGCCCCGCCGGCGGCCGGCCAAGCACGAGCCCCGAAAGCGACAGGGACGCGCGCGTGAAATCCGGGACCTCGATGTCCGGGAAAATTGAACCGCTCGTCTGGGTGGCCTTGCTCGTCGCGTTGAGCCGCAGTTGGTACCGGCCGGGGGGCAGCGGCATGCGCCACGCGAGGTCGTAGCGCAGAACGTCGCCATCGGTCGAGGGCTCGAGCGGCAGATCGATCTTGTCCACGATCGGCGGCCCCGGGTTGCCGCTGGCATCGTACAGATTGCGGATGATCGTGACCGTTTCGGCGATCGACGCACGGGGCGTCGGCAGTTGCACGGTGAGCACGACGGCGACGTTCGCCTCCGCGCCGCGCCCCGAGAGGCCCACGGGCACCGCCATCGCTCGCAACGGCAGCGCCGTCCCGCGCGACAATCCCACAAATCCCAGGTCGTTCGTCGTCGGTTGATCTTTCGCGTCGCGCGTGCCGCCGGCGCTTTTCGCCGCGAAGTAGCCGGACCGCGTGCGCGCAATCGCGCCGGGGCGTGAGACCCTCACTTCGACCTTGCGGTACTTGCCGTCCGGCGCGCCGTTCGCCGTTTGATAGCCGAGCAGATAGTACGAAGACGCCTCGGCGAAGATCTTGTCGATGCCGCTCTCGACTTCGTCGGAGTTTACGGTCGCGCTGGCGCCCGTGTAGTCGGCCATGATCTCCATAAAGTCGTGGCGCAGGCGCGCCTGCGATCGGGCGACGTTTTCTGGCGCGGTCTGTGCTGCCGCCCGCCCGAACCGAATCGGGTTCGCCAGATACCGCTCGTAGCCGGCATAGCCCGCCGGATCGATGCTGTAGACGTTCACGTTGGCGCGCGCGGCGCGGCCGAACGAGTCGAGCATGCGATCCTTCAGCTCGCCCGGACACCCGCGCGTCGCGGCAAAGTCGATGGGCGCGCCCGTGCTGATGAACACGACGGTCTTCCGGCGGTTGGGTACGGTGGCCAGAATCGCCGAGCAGCGCCTCGAACATCGGCACGATCATCTGCGACTGCGAGCACTGCGAGTTGCCCATGATCGTGCTCGAGCGTTGCATGTCGCCGCCCGAGGGCGGCAGCCGGACAAAGGTGCTCGGCACGTCGGGCTCGCGCGGCTCGAAGCGATCGACGGCCTCGAGCAGCTTGTCGTGATCGGTCGTGAACTCTTCGGTGCGCCCGCCGTCGCGCGGAAACACGACGGCGGCGACGTCGGACGGACCGAGCCAATCGATGACGTCGCGCGCCACGCCGCGCGTCGTGCGGATCATGTCGGGGTCGTCCCACGGCACGTTGAAGTCATCGAGCACGATGGCGAAGAGCCGGCCGTCGCCGAGCCGGTCGGCGAGGTCGTTGTAGGCCACGTCGGGCGTGACGTGGCGCATCCAGGCCGTCGGTTCGGGGTCGTTCTTCGCCGCGTCAATCTCGGACACCGCCACCACCCGCTGAGGCTTGCCGTCCTCGAGCACAGTGAAGTCGGCGGTGGTCAGCCCGGACACGGGCTTGCGGTCCTTGTCGAGCACGGAGACGTCGAGGCGAATGACGTCGGCGCCGGCGCGAAACACCGGCTGCTGACTGGGGGTTTCCGGAGGCTGCAACGTCGCACCAGGCGGCGACGCGGTCTGAGGCGGAGGCGTCTGGGACTGCGCTGAGAGCGTCAGGGCGATCGACGTGATCGCAGCGGCAGTAAATACAGCGCCGGAACGTGACATGGCGTGGTCGTCTAGACCGACCACTCGATAATCGTGAACGGCGCTCTGGAAGTCAAATCACGTGGACTGACCCTGGACAGACGTCCGCGGTCCAGCGTCCAGGGTCCAAGGGCACCAGCACGTCCGAAGTCCGACACACGTCCGAGGTCCGATGTCAGATCCGCAGTCCCATCCGATGCTCGATCCAATGCGCGATGATCGATCCGATTCCCGATCGCCGATGTCCGATTCGATCGCCGATCATCGCTCACCGATCGCCGATGTCCGGGTGCTTCGTGTGCCAGTCATGATGGATCTGGTACTGATGCGCGACGGACAGGATCTTGTCGTCGTTGTACAGGTTCCCGGCGAGCACGGCACAGATCGGCTGCGGCTTGCCCGGTTCGGCTGGTGCCGCCGGTGCCGCGGGAGCGGCAGCGCGTCCGGCCGCTGCGGCGTCTGGCGCCGCGCCTGCCCGCCCGCCGCCACCGCCGCCACGTCCCTGTGCCGGTGCCTCGAACTTGTATTGCACGACGCAGCACGGATGCCCGGTCTGCGCGTGCAACCCGACATCGCCGCCGGCGTTCGGCACGTACATGTCGAGGTCCTTGAGCAGCGTCTGCATCTGGCTGATGAGTTCGTACCGGCGACGCTGCTGGTTGACGAAATCAAACGCGCGTTGAAAGCGCCCGTTCGTCCACCGCGTGAGCGCGCCCATCCCGGTGGGATTGCCCGCATCACCACGCCCCCGTCCGGCGCCCGGCGCGCCAGCACCGGCCGCGCCCGCGGCCCCGGTGGCTCCGCCACCTGCGCCCGCGGCTCCTGCCGCGCCGGCCGCATCCGGCGCTGCCCCGCGTCCGGCACCGCCTCGTCCGCCGCCCGGCTGCGGTTCCGGAATCGTCGCGAGGTCGATGTTCAATTCCTTCGCCTTCCAGATCACGTACGAGTCGAAGGCGGCCGATGACTCGACGTTCAGGCCGCCGCCGCCCGAATTGGGCCGGGCGCCGATGTCGGTGAACTTCGCGCCGAGTTCACGCAGACCGTCCACGAATTCCTTCGGCGCGCCGGCGTCCAGACCGATGCGCATGGTCGAGATCTTCATGTTGCGATCGAAATCGAACGGCATCATGACGGTCGAGGGATCCTTCTGATCCACGCCATGAATCGCGTTGAAGACCATCGCGCAGTCCTCGATCGTGCGGCAGATCGGCCCGACGCGATCCTGCGACCACGCGAGGACCATCCCGCCGTAACGGCTGACGCGCCCGTAGGTCGGACGAAGCGCGCTCAATCCGCACTGGCGCGCCGGCGAAACGATCGATCCCGACGTCTCCGTGCCGATGCCGAACGCCACGCAGCCGGCCGCCGTCGCCGACGAGGGCCCCGCCGACGACCCGCTCGAACCGAGGCGAATGTCCCACGGGTTGTTGGTGCGGCCGCGATACCACTGATCGCCCTGCGCGAAGAGCCCGGTCGCGAGCTTCGCGATGAGCACCGCGCCGGCGTTGCGCAGGCGCACGACGACTTCGGCGTCCTCGTCGATGATCCGGTTTTCGAAATCCTTCGAGCCCCACGTGGTACGCACGCCCTTGGTCGAAAACAGATCCTTCACGCCGTACGGAATGCCGTGCAGCGGGCCCTTGTAGCGCCCCGCGACGAGATCCGCGTCGGCCGCGGCGGCTTCCTTGAGCGCCTGCTCCCGCATGATCGTGACCGCGCACAGCAGCGTCGGGTCGAGCCGTTCGATCCGATCCAGATAAATCTTGGTGAGCTGTACCGAGGTGATCCGCTTCGCCTTGATCAGCGCCGACAGCCGGTGCGCCGGCAGGAACGCGATCTCGTCCGGCGATGTCGGCACCGCACCGGTCCAGGCGAGCGGGACGAACGTCGAACGCGTGAACGCCGCGGCGCCGCGCTCGTGCACGAGCTTCTCCATCAGCGCGCCCGTGCCGCCCGGGTAGGGCTGAAAGGTCCACGACACGTTGTCTCCGTTGCCGAGCGGAGCCTGGGGCTGGCCCTGCGCCGGGGCCTGGCCCGGTGCCGCCGCGCCGCCACCCTGCGCGGCCACTTCCGCGCCAAGACCGAAAACGCCGGCCGCTGCCGTCACGAGCGACATGAACACGAACTGACGCCGGTTGACTCCGGTGAGCTCCTGCTCATCGGCAGCCAGTTCCGCCTCGACCTGCGTCTGTTCGAGCAGGTCCAACTCGTCTCGGTAGTCCATACGGCCTCCGTAGAAAGGTAGGTAAGAGCGCGCTCATTCTACCCTGTTGAATCGCGCTATTGGGCTATTGGGTCATTGGTCACTTGGGCGAGCGGGGCCCGTACGAGACTTCCACCTGCGTTCGCCCGTTCATGACGCGAAACAATCCGTCATCCTTCGCGGTGAGTTTGAGCCAGTACGCGGCCCGCTCATCGAGGTTCGCGAGGCGGTCAGGCGGGAAGTTGTCGGCGCCGTTCGCCTCGGATCGATGCAGCTGCCACACGTCCTCGAGGCCCGGCGCCCGGTGCAGACTGGCGAGCGTTTCGGGCGCGCCGCCCTTTTTCGCCGCGTTGTTGAGAATCGCCACCCGCGGTCTGAACGCCGCCAGTGTCGCCGGGTCGGACGCATCTGGCCCGCCATGATGCGCGACGAGATACGCGTCCACAGGGCCGACGAGATCGCGCGGACAGACAGAATCGAACAACGGCCGCCCCGTGAGATCGCCAAGGTCGAGAAACCTGAACTTGCCAAACTGCAGGACGATGCCTGTCGACCGCGGGTTTTCGACGGCTTCCTGCGCAGCGGGGGCCGATGCGGCACATCGCGGGTTCGTCCTACCAGCGCCGTCGAGAGGTTGGGTGATCGTCAAGCCGCCCGCACTCACGACGACAACGTCGAGCCCCTTCAGGGGAAGGCGCGCGCCGGCGTGCGGCTCGAGGTGCCCGCCCCTGGCGCGCACGGCGAGATAGTCCTGGAAGAGCGCCAGCGTACCCGGCACGTTCTGCTCCGCGTCCGCCGGAACGTCACCGTGATCGATGAAATTGTGAATCGGCAGGAGTCGCGCCAACTCCGGTACGCCGCCAACGTGGTCACCGTGAAAATGCGTAACGAGCAGATAGTCGATCCGCGAGACGCCAGCCAGCCGGGCGACGGCGGCGATTCGCCCGGGATCCCGCGCGGCCAAAGGTTCACCGGGACGTGATTGGAACGTCCCGGTGCCGGGAAACCCGGCGTCGATGAGCAGCGATTCTCCCGCCGGCGTGACGAGCAGCGTCGACTGCCCGCCCTCGACGTCAATGAAGTAGATGTCGAGCGTCTCGGGCGGCGCGCCGATGGCCGAAGTGACGGCGAGGATCGTCGCGACGACGAGGCAAAGAAGAAAGCCGGCGACCTTCACTTCAAGCCAGCGGCCGATCCGACCCAGTCGAGCAACCGATCGAATGACTGCGCGCCCAATCGGCGATCGATCAACAGACCCGGGATGCGCACGGCCAGGTACTCGCGCGCCTGCTCGAGATCGCCGAACGCCTCGCGGCTGTGCGCGCTCCCGGGACCCCAGAGCGAGGCGCATGACCCACCTCCGTAATGTGGAAAGTGGGCAGTATAGCGCCGCGCTGTGTCAGAGGCGCACGGCGACGGCAGGCATAGGCCAGCGCACGCACGTCATCGGAACTTCCAGACCAGCCGCCACGCCCAGGCGCTCAGCGCCGCGGCCGCTAGCGTCAGCGCCAGGAACCACGGTTCCCTGGCCATCTGCGGCTCCGCCGCGATCCTCGCGAAGTACGCCACGACGACGAGGCCGAACACGGTGCCGGCCGTGATGA
The DNA here is from genome assembly GCA_963704575.1 of uncultured Acidobacteriota bacterium. GTDB lineage: Bacteria > Acidobacteriota > Vicinamibacteria > Vicinamibacterales > SCN-69-37 > DATEGZ01. The sequence continues at coordinate 2,209,057 of OY969918.1, forward strand.
GGAATGGCTTCACGGCATCTTGTCGCACCGCGTCCGTCATTTCGAGACAAACCACCCCCACGCTGCCGGGCATCCAGGAATGTCGATGAGGCCTTGCGCCTCGGTCGGCGACCAGATCTGGCCCGTTATGCTGCCGTCCGCGCCGGTCACGGAGAACTGGCCGCGGCTCACGACGGGTGCCGGCGAGAACGTGTGGTTGGACACCGACCCGCAGGTGACGCTGACCACCACGTTGTTCTGGATCTCAAGCGTGATCGGGGTGCCAATTTCCCACCCGAAGCCCTTCCAGACACCATTGAAGTCGAACGTCTCGGACGGCGCGTACGTGTAGCCGCCGGCAATCCGGTGCTTCTGGCCGTCCGCGTTGGTGACGACCACATCGACAGGGCCGGCGGCGTGGGCGGGCGCACGAACAGACAGCGTTGTGCTCGTTCGCACCGCCAAGGGGTTGTAATCCTCGATCACGGCAATGACGCCGTCCATCGTGACCGTCGCGCTCGGACTGAATCCAGTGCCGGCCACCGTCACCATGTTGCCGCCGTCAAGAAATCCCGAAGCCGGCGCAAGACGCGTCACCACCGGCGGGTCGACGGCGATGTAGCTGTAGCCTTGCGATAACGCGGCCGTGGCGCCCGTGGCGTCCGTGACCATCACGTCCACTGGGCCGCTCGCGTGCGCGGGCATGGTGACGCGGATGCCCGAGGCATTCAGCACGACCGCGTCCGCCACGGCGCCATCGATCCGCACGACGTCGCCGGCGGCGAATCCGGTTCCCACGACGCTTGAAACCGACCCGAAGGTCGAGCCGGTGTTGGGAATCATCCTCGACACCGACAGCGTCGCCGGCGAGGGGACCGGCGGTGTGGACCCGCACGCATTGACAACGACGACGAGCGCCAGGCAGGCAAGCGTGACGAGCGGCTTGGACATGGGCTCACTTCGCGGCGTGAGCGTTCACGATCGAGCACAGGAAGTAGGAGTGGGTGTCGACCTCCCGCGCAACGCCGGCCTTGATCGCCTCATCGACCTTGGCCTCTGACGTCATCGGAAGCAGGGCCGCGAAAGCCCCAATCTGCGAGGGGTTGAGCGGCATGACCGCGAACACGTGCCAGAGCGCATTGAACTCGCCGTGACCGGGATCGCCGGGGATCGAGTCGAGCACGTGGTCATGGTAATTCCGAGCGTCGCCGGCGGGGCCGGGGTGGTCACATGGGTTGCACAGCGGGAACACCCCAGGCAGCCACAGCGCGTGATTCGCCGGATAGAACACGGCATAGAGGTCAGCCGCCGCGTGCTCCAGGGCATTGGGATTCTGCGGCACCGAGATGTGGTTCATCGTCACGATGGTGCCGTTGTAATAGGCGAGCTCGTATTCGGGCTGGCCGCTGGCCGGGGGCGACGGCGGTCCAGCCGCTGCCTGGGGCGCGACGTGTGAGCTGGCGGCAGTCACCGGAGCCGATGAAGGGCTCGAGGGTGATGAGCTGTTCGCGCAGCCAACGACGAACACGGCTGCTGCGGCAGCGGAAGCGACAAGCCAGGAACGATGAGACATTGGAGACTCCCTTGGGATGGTGGGATTCGCCGAACGTAATGAACGGTTTTGAACGCGACGCCGGTTGTACTACCCGCGACATCGGACGGCTAGCTACGTAACTACGTGGGGCGGCGCCCCTGCTCCTCGCAGCCTGGTTCCACCCTCCGTCGATCCGGCCGGGTTCACTTGTGGCGCCGAGGCGGGTCCAGCACCGCGGAGCTCAGGCGCGCCGTCCGCTGCTGATCCTTCCAGCCAGACCAGTTCTGACTGTGGCAGAGACCAGCGTTGATGGTTCCAACGGCCGAGTCCAGCTCAACGAAGAACGCCGAGAAGATCACGATGCCATTCACCGATGCGGCCACCTCACCGTGGCTGATGGGCAAAGGCAAGGGAAGGGTCACGGGCGTCCCTTCGTAACACGTCAAGCTCACCAGGCTATTGCCTTCGACCGTGAACGAAAACGGATCGTCATTACCGTTTCCGAGGTAGGCGAACCAGTTTCCGTTGAGATCGAAAGTCTCAGGCGCCGCGAACGTATACGCGCCGAAAAGGGTGACGGACTGGCCATCTGGATTGCGCACGACGATATTCACGGTGCCAGCGGCGTGGGCAGGAGTCGTGAAGAAGAGTTCAGTGGCCGTGTCGTTCGGAGAGGCGCGCACTGGTGCTCCATCGAGAGTCACTATCGCGCCGACCTGAAATGCTGAGCCTGTGACCGAGACCGTCGTGCCACCGCTCGTGGAACCAATATGCGGAGAGACCAAGGCGGCGACCGGCGGAGGCGGCGACGGTGGCACCAAGTGCGTGCCGTCGCAGCCAAGTGCCACGGTGACACTGACAAGCAGGCCGAGCCTGAACGCGCAACCGAACAGCGGAACAGCGCCGATAACACGTGGCATACCGTGCTCCTTTGACTATCGTTTGGTCCGACACGCACGCGAAAACCCGCTTTAATCACGGAGCGTTGCCTCGACGATCAGGAAGCCCGCGCACGTTACGGCCTTCACCCCATGCGGGCAGACCGCTGGCGCGAGGCCGGCCTGGGCCTCCGCCGTTGGGCGACGAAGGACGTCCGCCGCTGGGCCCTGGCAGCCAGGACTCGCTCCGATGAGAAGCGCTGCGAAGACCCACATCCCCGCACGATTGAATCGATGACGTTTCGTGGACGCCGATCGTGGAAGGGGTGATGTGGACACGATCGCTGTTGTAGCGCCGCCGCCATCGACGGACAAGCTACTCAGTCACGTAGGGCCGGTCAGGCTAAATCAGCCGCTCGCGCAACGCTTTGGCGACCGCTTCGCTCTTCGAGTGGACCTGGAGCTTCTGGTAGATGTGTTTCAAATGGAACGACACGGTGTTGGTCGAGATGCCCATTTCGTGCGCCGCGGTCTTGTAGTGATGTCCGTCGACCATGAGCTTGAGCAGCTCGGTTTCCTGCGGCGTCAGTTGGTACGACGCACGCTCGGGCGGGCGGAAGTCGCGGAAGACGGTGACCACGCGACGCGCAATTTCCGGTGACATCGGCGCGCCGCCCGCGATGACTTCCGTGAGGGCCTCGAGCAACCGCGCCGGCGGCGTGTTCTTGAGCAGGTAGCCCGACGCGCCCGCGCAGATGGCATCGAACACGTTCTCATCGTCGCCGTAGACGCTGAGCGCGAGGATGGGAACGGCGGGATACCGCGCGCTCAGGATGCGCGTGCCTTCGATGCCGTTCATGCCGGGCAGCCCGATGTCGGTGAGGATCACGTCCGGCCGGCTCGCGTCGATGCCCGCCAGCGCATCTTCCATGGTGCGGAACCGCCCGGTGCATGCGAAGCCGCTCGTGCCGTTGATGAGCAAAGCGAGGCCCTCGCGGACTTCGAGCAGGTCCTCGATGATCACGACACGGACGGGCACTTCAGGCACTTGCGGAGACCTCGTCTGCTCAACCTAGTCGGAACGCGCTGGGTTGTCACGTACCTGAATGCGTAGGATGCGTGGTCGTCGGAGCCTGACGCGCGATCACAGGGGGACACGTAGCGTGACCGTCGTGCCCGCGCCGGGGCCGGACTCGATCGCACACGTCCCCTTGAGGCGTTCGGCGCGCCGGCGCAGACTCGCCAACCCCTGGCCCTGACTCTCCTGCGACGTGTCGAACCCCACGCCGTCGTCGGCGACCGACAGAAGCAGATGGGATCCGTCGCGGCGCAGGTCGATCGAGACGTGCGAGCACTGCGAGTGGCGCGCGGCGTTGTTGACGGCTTCCTTGAATGAGAGCAGGAGGTCACGCCGGACGTCGACGCCCAGCCTGGAGCTGTCGTGCGCGCCCTCGGCGTTGAATCGCAGCGTGATGTCTCGCAGCGTGAAGACTTCCTCAGCGTGCTGCCGCATTCGGCGAATCAGATCGGCGACGCTCTCGCGCTTCGGATTGATCGCCCACACGATGTCGCTCATCGCGCTGACCGATTCGCGCGCGATGCCCGCGATGGACGCGAGCTGGAGGTCGCCGGGTGTCTGTTTGGCGACTTCGCTCAGGACCGCGATGCGCGTCAGGTTCGCGCCGATGTCGTCGTGCAGGTCTGTCGCAATCCGCGTGCGGATCGCCGCGAGCTCGAGCACGCGTGCGACGCGGTAGCGATACAAGCCGTACACAAGTGCGAGGAACGCCGATCCCTCGAGCGTCAAAAACCACCAACGCAGCCAGAGCGGCGTGAGCACGGTGAACCTGACGGTCGCTGCTTCCGTACTGGAGGCGCCATCGGAGTTCACGGGGCGCACGCGAAATGTGTGGCGCCCCGGCGAAAGGCTTGCGTACGTGACAGAGCGCTGGTCGCTCAGCGCGCTCCAACCGCCGCCGACGTCATCGAGTTGGTACTGATAGCGGAGCACCTCGCCCGGCTCGAAGCTCAGAGCGCTGAAGTCGATCTGCAGCCGGTGCTGGTCGGGCGCGAGGTCTGGGAGCGAGACGTCCCGTTCCCCAAATGCCGAGACGGACTGCTGCACGTCCATGACGCGGAGCCCGGTAATTCGGATGGACGGCGGAACTGGGAGGCGGTCACTCGGAGGCTCGAAGCGGATCAGACTGCTGGACGTGCCAAACCAGAGTACGCCGCGACTATCGCGGTGCGCTGCGATGAACCTGCTGACCGGAAGCCCATCGGCCTCCGAGAAGTGCTTGACCTTGCCGGTCGTGGCGTCGAGGCGATCGAGCCCCTGTGCACCGGCGACGAACATGTGCCCGTCCGCGTCATCGACGATCACGTTGAGGCTGTCGCTCGAGAGTCCTGGCGCTGTCGTATAGCGGACGAATGTCGGTCGGGCACGCTCGGTGCCGTCGACGCGGACGAGACCGCTTCGCGCAGACGCCAACCACAGGCGGCCCGATTGATCGAGATGAATCTCCCTGATGGCCCCGGGAGGCAGTCCATCGGCCGGCGTGAAGAGGGCGAAGGCCCCGTCCGCGTACCGCGCCAACGCGTGGTCGAATCCAATCCAGACGTGGCCGGTGGCATCTTCGCAAAATGCCCGAGGGAGTTCGTCCTTCAACGACGGCAGTCCGGGCGAATTCGCGAGATCGCGCGGTCGCTGGCTCCCAGGCTCCCAGCGAGCGAGACCGTGCGTTGTCGCGGCGTCGACCGTCGAGATCCACACGTTGCCGTGCGAGTCCTCGAACAGCCGGTAGACTTGCCAGGCCGCCAGGCCGTCGTTGGGCGTGTAAACGGCTACTGGATTGACCGACTTCAGCGCAGAGAATCTGTCCGCCGCTGGAAACCGGTAGAGCCCCTGTCCGGTGCCGACCCACCACTCGCCGCTCCGAGCCTGCAAGGTGACGCCCTCATTCACCCAGCCGATAACCGCGTCGGCGTCGGATAGGCCCGCGGCCGGATAAGCCAACGGTCCCCATGCGAGTGTGAACCAGTCGAAGCGCCGCCCATCCAAACAGCCGAAGCGAGTGTAGTACTTGGGGTCGTTCGCGTTCACGAAGTCGAGTCGGGCGCCTTCGAACACGCTGTTCCGCGAGTCGCCGAGCACGCTGCCTCGGAAACACAGTTGGTGGGCGCGATCCTCGAAGATGGCACCAACCTGGTATATGCCATCGCGTTCGCCGTAAGCGGTGAGCCCGCTGTTGGCCAGCTTCATGACGCCCTCGTCGGGCATGCCGAGCCACAAGCTTCCGCCGACATCCTCGCCGAGCGCGAGGATTCCGGCGTACGTCAGACCATTCCTGGCGCCGTATGTCAGGAAGTGCCGGCCTTGGGCATCGCCAGCGGGCAGGTACTCGACCAGGCCCATCGTGGTCGCGACCCAGAGCCGATGCTGGGACGTCTCGAACAGCTGCAACACCCACGGCGACGGGAGATCGGGCGTCGTGAATCTCCGGTCGACAACGGGAGGCTCATGCGTGTCGCCGGCCGTGAAGCGAAAGAATCCGAAATATCCGCCAGCCCACAGGCGGCCTTCGTGATCCTCGAGGAGCGTGTTGACATCCGTCCCTGGCAGCCCGTCGCGAGCGCCGTACCGCGCCGCTGTTCCGTCTCGCCATCGACGATACAGACCGTCCTCGGTCGCAATCCACAACGTCCCGCTTCGATCCTCGAGCAGATCGGCGACGATCCGCTGCTTCACGTTGTCGTGTGGAATGCCGATCGCGACCGGGTGAAGCGACTGGCGGCCCTCGTCAGACTCGAGTCGGAACAGGCCATCAGTTGTCCCTACCCAGATTGCGCCGTCGCGGCCCTCGCGGAGCACGGTGACCACCACGGCCAACTGAGCGTCGCCCGCCAGCGCGACCGGGACGAACATCGACGGCCGCGCAGGAGTTCCAGGCGCAGGCGCGACCTTTTTCTTTGTGAGGCCCGTCGGGTCGAAGCGCACGAGTCCAGCTCTGGTGGCGACCCAGTACTCGCCGCTGCGGGTCTCCAGAAAGTCGGTGACATCAGCATGCGGCAGGCCCTGATCCACGCCGAAATTGGTGAAGGAGTAGCCATCGAACCGCGAGAGCCCACCGGCGGTGCAGAACCACAGGAACCCCGCGGAGTCTCTGACGATGCGATTGACGGTGTTGTGAGCGAGGCCGTCTGCCGTGGAGTACGCCTTGAGTGGCAGGCGCTGCGCGAGCGCATCAGCCGGAGGAATCGCCAGCAGTGCGCCGAGCACGAGCGCGAGCGCGCGAGCTAGAGGGGGCAAGCCGACTGAAACTGTCTGTCGGACGGTCACCAATTGCAAGGAGAAAGCAGGTAAGACGATTACTTCTTGCGCGCGTACCAGTACGTCTGTTCGCATGAGGGCGCGTTGATCGCGCCGTCGACCTCGGTCGGCGCACGGATGACACCGTCGATGGACACGCCCTTTGCGCCCACATACGCGAACCGGCCGTCATGCAGCGGCGGTGCGGGATCAAGAACGATGACACCCGCGGATCCGCACGAGAACGAGATCACACGGTCGTGTTCGACGGTCAGCTGGAAGGGCACGCTCCAAGAATCCGGAACCGCGCCACCCTCCCACAAGCCGTTGAAATCGAAGTCCTCGGTTGCCAGATAGGTGAGGGCGCCGGGACTGCTTGCGGATTGGCCGTCATTGTTGGTGACCGTGACATCCGCCAGACCCGGGGCATGTGCAGGCATCACGGCGTACATCTCGTAATCGCCGACCAGGTTGTAGTCGGCTCTTGCACCTCCGATCGTCAGCGTCGCCGATCGGAACCCGGTGCCATTGATCGTGACGTACGATCCACCGGTCGACAGTCCGGTATTCGGCTGGACGCTGGCGATGCTCAGCGGAATTGGCGGAGGCACCGACCGCGAAAGTGGTGCGGCCGGCGAGCCGCCGCACGCTGAAACGCCAACGACCGCCGTTACGAGGAGGAGCGCACGCGGCTTGACCATATGCGACAACTTCTAGCACTGCGCCCGGGATCCACGTAACTACGTGAATACGTGGCATGATCCTGGCGGGATTCCGAAACGCCGAAGTGAAACGCTACACTCTTCCCGCACTCGCCCTGCTCGTCGCCTTGCTGCTCGCCGGTGACGTCGGCCTGCAGGCGCAACGCCTGCCCGTCAGGACGTACACAACGGCCGACGGGCTGCTCCACAACGGCGTCAACCGCATCGTGAAGGACTCGCGCAGCCTGCTGTGGTTCTGCACCAACGAGGGCCTGTCACGGTTTGACGGCTATGCGTTCGTGAACTTCGGCGTTGAGCAGGACGTGCCGGCGGCGGCGGTGTTCGATCTCCTGGAAACACGCGGCGGCGAGTACTGGGTGGCATCCGGCGCCGGCCTGTTTCGCTTCGATCTCGCGGGAAGGTTTTCCAGCGCCGTTCCGGACGGTTCGAACCGTCGAACCCCGGAGTGACCGTGCTGCTCGAGGGGCACGACAAGACGATCTGGAGTGGCAGCCGAACCGGTCTCTACCGCCTGGAACAATCCGAGCGGCAACCTGTCTTGCGGCACATCGAGATCGGGATGCCGGACACGCCGGCCGAGCGCATCATTGCGGATCGGCTGGAGGACTCGCGACACTCGCTGTGGATCGCCGCGACGAGCGGCTTGTATCAAGGTGGCCGGACGGCAGCACCGCGCGCTACACCGAACGCGACGGGCTGGCGGGCAGCAACGTGTCGGATCTGCTCGAGGATCGCGACGGTCACCTGTGGGCCGCCACGCTCGCAGGCGGGTTCTTCCGCTTCAGTGCCGATGACTCCCATCGGTCGCCGACCGTCGACCGCCGGTTCTCGCGCACGGACGGCCTGCCCTCCGACTGGGTCTATCAACTCTTCGAGACGTCCGACCTTCGATTCTGGGTCGCGAACTCCCTGGGCCTGTCGGAGCTCCTTCCGGACGGCCGTGAACGACGCGGCCGCTTTCGAACCTACGAAGCGCACGCGCCTTCACCACAGGCGACCAGTTCTAGCACTGCAGACATGCGCGGCGTCACTACGTGAGTAGGTAGGGCTTCCAAGAACAAAGAGAAAGCGGGCCGGCGACCCTCACTTCAAGCCGGCGGCCGCTCCGACCCAGTCGAGCAACCGGTCGAACGACTGCGCGCCCAATCGCCGATCGATCAACACGCCGTCCCGGAACAGCAGCGTCGTCGGCATCTGGTTGCGCGCTTCGGTCAGGAGCAGGCCTTTGCCCGAGAGCGTCACGCGCGGAACGGTGACATGGAAATCGGCGAGCTGTCGTGTGACGTCGGCTTCCGCGCTGCCGGGATCGGCCGCGGCCAGAACCGTCAGACCCGGGATGCGCGCGCTGAGGTACTCGCGCGCCCGCTCGAGATCGCCGAACGCCTCGCGGCTGTGCACGCTCCAGGGAGCCCAGACCATGACGAGGCTGAAATGGCTGGACGGCGCAGGCGTCTCAGGAAAGATGTCGGACCACGTGCGCTCGGCCGGCAGCTGCTGCGGCGCCGCCGGAAGCGGCTCGGCCGGCACGTCGAGCACGCCCTTGGCGATCATGAAGCCACGATAGTCCGGGCCGTCATACCGAAAGCAAAGACGCCCGTCCTGCGTCCAACTCGGAAAGAGCGCCGATCCGGTGAGGCCTGGAAGCGTGCGCACCGTGCGTTGCTCGATGTCGACGATCTTGATCTCGTACCCGTCACCCGTCTTCTTCAGCGCGTGAAACGCGATGTAGCGCCCGTCCCACGAGAAGTCTGCCTTCGCGCCCTGAATGCCCGTGTCGAAGATGTTGTCGCAGTCGTCGAGTCCGCGCACGACGACGTTGCCTTTGACGAACGTCGTGATGCGCCGTCCATCCTTGGAAATCAACGGGCGCTCACCGGTGCCGATCCCCGGGCACGAGGACACCTTCATCGGCGGCAGCACAGCCTGGTCGTGATCCAGGTAGTAGTAGTTGCTCTCAATCGTGAGGATCAGGTCCTTCCCGTCGCGCAACGCCCAGCTGTAGTAGTCCCCCAGTCCGCGTGCGCCGGCACTGATGACCTTGGCACCCGTGTCGACGTTCTTCACGGTGACGCCATTGTCCGCGGAATAGATGATCCGCGTGCCATCGAGAGACCAGTAGGCATCGATGCCTGACTCTGTAAAGACGACGTTCTTGGTCGCGAGATCGACGAGCGTCTCTGTCCACATGCGTGGCGAGCCCGGATGTGCCGGCAGCTGCGAGGCGTAGACCAGCTTGCGGCCGTCCGGCGAGATGCGCGCGTAGGCGAACACGCCTTCGACGGGGCGAAGGGTGTGCACCTGTGTGTAGATCGGCGTGGCCGGCGGCGGCGCGGCGGAGACGCCGATCGCAAGTGCAGCGAGCACGGGCACGAAACACGCCGGTTGCCTGCGGATAAACGTTGTGAGCATCCTGATCACCTGACGCGGGCGGCCGACAGGTCCATCGTCAGCACCGCCGGTGGCGTGCTGTCCAAAATCAACAGGGTCGATCCGCGCAGCCAGCCGGCTGGCGTTTGCGAGGGCGGCAGCGTCACCGTGTCGCGGCGCGTGCCGTCGGCATTCGCTACGACGAATCGCCGGGCGGAGTTGGTCGAGCTCGCATCGAGGTACATCAGCGTCGCGCCGTCCGGCGACAAGCCAGGCGACACGCCTCGCGCGGCCGTCACCGTCGTCACCTCTCCGCCTGAGACGGCAACGCGCCTGATGGTACCCGGCGGCTGCCGCAAGTCCGGATTGAGCGGCAGGCAGCTCCATTCAGGCACGCACGCAACGGGAGGATTGACGCCGAGGTACAGGGTCTTCCGATCGGGCGTCCACCGGATGTTCGCAAGGCTCGACGGAATCATCCGCGCGACGACACGTTCTGAACCACCGGCGGCCGGCGCAATGACGACGCTCTGACCGGCTCCGGTAGCTTCGTCGCGCGCGAAGGCCACGAACTTGCCGTCGGGAGAAATCGACGGCACGCTCGCTTGCTGTGCGCTCATCCGCCGTTCTGCGCCACTCGCGATTCCCGTAGCCCGATTCAGCGGTAGCACCCACACGAACTGATCGCCGCGATGCTCGCCGGGCTTGGTGTACGCGAGCTCGTCGCCAGTCGGTGACAGGTTGAGGTCCCACACCGGACCGGCAGCAATGCGGGTGCTGGTTTTGTGTGTGTGATCGAACAGCCACGCTTCGCCCGTGCCGTTGACGAAGTAGGTGCGCTCTTCGTCAGCAGTCAGCACGAATTGGTCGACCTTGAGCGTGCCCGGAAGCGCATCCGCCAGCTCGCGCGTCTCAGGCCGGACGGCCGGCGACTGCGCCCCGAGCGACAGACCGCAAGCGATCGAGGCCGCGAGGACAGCCGACGCGAGTCTCATCGGATTCAACGAAGAATGGCACGAACCATGGGCGATCGCAACGCGGCGCCAACGGCTATTGCGACACCCACTTGTCCATGCGCGACGAGTACAGGTTCGCGAGGTAGACAGTCTTCTCGTCCGGACACGCGATCTCGTGGATCGAGTCGATCGTGCCCGGCATACGGCCCGACCGGCCGAACGCGCCGAGAATCTTGCCGCCGAGATCCATCTTGTAGACGCGGCCCACGCTCCCGACGAACAGCACCTGCGCGGGGCCTTTGGTCGTGCAGAGCGACCATGGCGCGGTCGGCAGCGTCCACACCGACTTCAGATTGCCGTTGGTATCGAACGTCTGAATGCGGCTGTTTCCGCGGTCGGCGACGTAGATCACGTCATTGGCATCGATCACGATGCTGTGGGGCGTGTTGAAATCGCCCGGCTGCGCGCCGCGCTCGCCCCACGCCTTCACGAAGTTGCCGTCCTTGTCGAACTTCGCCACCCGCGAGTTGCCGTAGCCGTCAGAGACGAAGATGCTGCCGTCATGGCTCCAGGCGATATCGGTCTCCTGGTAGAAGGCCGTCTTGCCGCGGGCCGCGCCCTCGATCACGTGCGTCAGGAACGTCCATGGCTCCGGCATCGTCCCGAGCGTGCCGACTGTGCGGCCCTCGGCGTCGAACCTGAAGATGATGTTGTCGGCGGCATCCACGTACCAAAGATTGCCTTGCGGATCGAAGCGCACGACGTGCGCGCCCTTGAACATGTCGGAGCCGTCGCCCCAGGCATTCGAGAACGTTCCGTCAGGCTTGAACTCGATCACGGGGTGATAGCCGCGATTGAGCGCCACGATGTTGCCGGTCGGACCGACCGCGATGCCGCTGAGCCGGCCGATGACGAGATGCGCTGGATACCGGAAGAAGTTTTCGACAGGATGGAACGGCAGCGTCGGAATGGGTGCCGCGCCCGCCGGTTCCTGCGCCCGCGGTCCCGCCAGCAGCCCGCTTGAGATCACCAACGCGCACACTACGGACGTCACGAATCGCTTCGCCATGGTCGCCTCCCCGAAGGTGTTTAGTTGGGCCAATCTTACCTGCTGGGGCGCGTACACGACAAAGGGCGCGCCCGGTGACCAGACGCGCCCTTTTTTTGCTCTTATCTGCTGATCGGCAATCCGTCAATCCATCAATTCGTCAACTCAATTGAAAATTCCCAATTACCAATCATCAATTTATTCATCGTCCTTGAAGTTCATGTCGAGGTCGGCGTAGTCGTCCATTTCACGCTGTGCCTCGAGCTCGTCGGGCGATGGCGGCGGTGGCGGCGGCGGCTCGTCGTGCGGAATGGTGACGTGCTTGTACCACTCGAAGCCCGTGCCCGCCGGGATCAACCGGCCCATCGTGACGTTCTCCTTCAGGCCGCGCAGGTAGTCGATCTTGCCCGAGATCGACGCCTCGGTCAGCACGCGCGTCGTCTCCTGGAAGGACGCCGCGGAGATGAACGAATCGGTCGAGAGCGACGCCTTCGTGATGCCGAGGAGCAGCGGCCGGCCCTTTGCCGGCAGCGTGGTCTGGGCGAGCACGCGCTCGTTCTCTTCCTGGAAGCGGAACTTGTCGACCTGCTCTTCGATCAGGAACTCGGTGTCGCCGACCTCTTCGATCTTCACCCACCGCATCATCTGCCGGACGATGACCTCGATGTGCTTGTCGTTGATGCCGACGCCCTGCAGCCGGTAGACCTCCTGAATCTCGTTCACGAGGTACGCCTGCAGTTCCTTCTCGCCGAGCACCGCGAGGATGTCGTGCGGATTGCGCGGCCCGTCCATGAGGGGCTCGCCCGCGCGGACGCGGTCGCCTTCCTGGACGTTCACGTGCACGCCGCGCGGCAGTGAGTACTCGCGCGCCTCGGCACCCTCGTCGGGCACTACGAGAATCTTGCGCAGGCCCTTGACGATGCCGCCGTGCCGCACGGTGCCGTCGATCTCCGAGATGACCGCCGTCTCCCGCGGCTTGCGCGCTTCGAACAGCTCGACGACGCGCGGCAGACCACCGGTGATGTCCTTGGTCTTCGTGGTCTCGCGCGGAATCTTCGCGAGCACGTCGCCCGAGTGCACCTGCTCGGCGTTGGCCACCATCAAGTGCGCGTTCGACGGCATGTGGTACTTGTTCTGCACCTGGCCGTCGGGCCCGAGGATTTCGATCGCCGGCTGTTTCTTCTCGTCCGGCGAATCGACGATGATGAGCCGCGACAAGCCCGTGATTTCGTCCACTTCCTCGTGGACGGTCACCTTGTCGATGATGTCCTTGAAGCGGATCGTGCCGCCGCCCTCGGTGAGAATCGAGAACGTGTACGGATCCCACTCGACGAGAATCTGGCCCTTCTCGACGTGCTGGCCTTCGTGGACCTTGAGGTGCGCGCCATACACGACCGAGTAGCGCTCGCGGACGACGCCCTTGTCGTCGACGATATTGATCGACCCGCTCCGGTTCATGACGATGAGCGGACGCGCGCCGGCCGTAGCCGAGTCCTTGGCGGTCGCCCGGCCCTCGACGGCGATCAGGCCCTCGAACTTGACGGTGCCTTTGTGCCGCGCCTCGAGCGTGGACTGCTCGGAAACGCGCGACGCCGTGCCGCCGATGTGGAACGTGCGCATCGTGAGCTGCGTGCCCGGCTCGCCGATCGACTGCGCCGCGATGACGCCGACCGCGAGCCCGAGCTCGACCAGCCGTCCGGTCGCCAGGTCGCGGCCGTAGCACTTCGCGCAGCATCCGCGGCGTGACGCGCACGTCAACACCGAGCGGATCTTCACGCGCTCGATGCCCGCGTCCTCGACCGCATCGGCCAGCGCTTCGTCGATCTCGCCCGCCGCCGGAACGATGACTTCGCCCGACGCCGGGTCGGCGATCGCCTCGAGAGCGACGCGTCCGATGACGCGGTCGCCCAGCCGCTCGACGATCTCCCCGCCCGAGTCGACAATCGCGCGCGCTTCGATCCCGTCGAGCGTGCCGCAGTCGATCTCGGAGATGATCACGTCCTGCGCGACGTCGACGAGACGACGCGTGAGGTATCCGGAGTCGGCCGTCTTGAGCGCCGTATCCGCGAGGCCCTTGCGCGCGCCGTGCGTCGAGATGAAGTACTGCAACACCGTCAACCCCTCACGGAAGTTCGACGTGATGGGCGTCTCGATGATCTCGCCCGACGGCTTGGCCATCAGGCCGCGCATGCCGGCAAGCTGGCGGATCTGCTGTTTCGATCCGCGCGCGCCGGAGTCGGCCATGACGTAGACCGGGTTGAAGCTCCGACCCGACTTGTCGAGGGCTTCCATTTCGCCGAACATCTCGTCGGCGATCTTTTCGGTGACCTCGGACCAGATCGCGATGACCTTGTTGTAGCGCTCGCCATTGGTGATCGCGCCGTCCTGGTACTGGCCTTCGACCTTGATGACCTCGTCGCGCGCCTGCTGGACGAACTCGACCTTCTTCTCCGGGATGATCAGGTCGTCGATGCCGATCGAAATGCCCGATCGCGTCGCGTAGGTGAAGCCGACGTGCTTCAGGCTGTCGAGCATCTCGACGGTCTTCTCGAGCCCGTACTTCAGGTAGCAGTACCGGACCGAGTTCTGCAGGCCCTTCTTCTTGAGCAGGCCGTTGATGTACGGCATCTCCTTCGGCATCGCGCTGTTGAGAATCACGCGGCCGACGGTGGTGTTGATGATGCGATTCTGGACGAACTGTTCCTCGGCTTCGAGGACGTCCTGCGAGTCGCGCGCCGCCGCCAGGTCGAGCAGCCGCCCGGTATAGCGCAGGCGGATCGGCGAGAGCGTCTCGACTTCGCCGGCCTCGAGCGCCAGCATCACGTCGTCCTCCGACGCGAATGCCCGGCCCTCGCCCTTGGCGCCCGTCTTGCTCTTGGTCAGGTAGTAGCACCCGAGCACGATATCCTGCGACGGAATCGCGATCGGCTGGCCCGACGCCGGCGAGAGGATGTTGTTCGACGACATCATCAGCACCGAGGCTTCGATCTGCGCCTCGGGCGCGAGCGGAATGTGCACGGCCATCTGGTCGCCGTCGAAGTCCGCGTTGAACGCGGTGCAGACGAGCGGATGGATGCGGATGGCCTTGCCTTCGACGAGCACGGGCTCGAACGCCTGGATACCGAGGCGGTGGAGCGTCGGGGCGCGGTTCAGCAGCACAGGATGCTCGCGGATGACCTCCTCGAGGATGTCCCACACCTCCGCCCGCTGCTGTTCGACCATCTCCTTCGCCTGCTTGATGGTCGACACCAGACCGCGTTCTTCGAGCTTGTTGTAGATGAACGGCTTGAACAGCTCGAGCGCCATCTTCTTCGGCAGCCCGCACTGATGCAGCTTCAGCTCCGGCCCGACGACGATGACCGACCGGCCCGAGTAGTCGACGCGCTTGCCGAGCAGGTTCTGACGGAACCGGCCCTGCTTGCCCTTGAGTGTGTCGGACAGCGACTTGAGCGGGCGGTTGTTCGCTCCGCGCAGGACGCGGCCGCGCCGGCCGTTGTCGAAGAGCGCGTCCACGGCTTCCTGGAGCATGCGCTTTTCGTTCCGGATGATGACGTCGGGCGCCTTCAATTCCATCAGCTTCTTCAACCGGTTGTTGCGGTTGATGACACGCCGATAGAGATCGTTCAGGTCCGACGTCGCGAACCGGCCGCCGTCGAGCGGCACGAGCGGCCGCAATTCCGGCGGAATCACCGGGATGACGTCGAGAATCATCCACTCCGGCTTGTTCGTGGACCGGCGGAACGAATCGACGACCTTGAGGCGCTTCGCGTGCTTGAGCTTCTTCTGCGCGGACGTCTCGTGGCGCATCTTCTCGCGCAACTCGATCGCCAGCCGATCCACGCTGACGCGGCGGAGCATTTCCTTGATCGCTTCCGCGCCCATCTGCGCCTTGA
The DNA here is from genome assembly GCA_963704575.1 of uncultured Acidobacteriota bacterium. Taxonomy (GTDB): domain Bacteria; phylum Acidobacteriota; class Vicinamibacteria; order Vicinamibacterales; family SCN-69-37; genus DATEGZ01. The sequence goes on from OY969918.1 coordinate 2,224,743, forward strand.
ACTTGAAGCCGAGGCGCTCGCGCTCCTGGCGGAACTGCTCTTCGTTGAGCAGCTGCTTTTCCTTCAGGTCCGTCTCGCCCGCGTCGATGACGACGTAGGCCTCGAAGTACAGAATGCGTTCGAGGTCGCGCAGGGAGATGTCCAGCAGGTGGCCGATCCGGCTCGGCAGCCCCTTGAAGAACCACACGTGGCTGACGGGCGTCGCGAGCGCGATATGGCCGAGCCGCTCGCGCCGCACTTTCGCCTGGGTGACTTCGACGCCGCACTTGTCGCAGATCACGCCGCGATGCTTCATGCGCTTGTACTTGCCGCAGAGGCATTCCCAGTCGGTGACCGGGCCGAAGATCTTCGCGCAGAACAGCCCGTCGCGCTCCGGCTTGAACGTCCTGTAGTTGATCGTCTCCGGCTTCGTCACTTCGCCGTGTGACCACTGCAGGATGCGCTCCGGCGACGCCAGGCTGATCCTGATCGCGTCGAAATCAGACGTGAGCTGACCCTTGTCGTGGAGGTTTGGTCTCATGTGCCCTCTGTTGCTGATCAATCGCTAGGCTCCGACCGGCGCGGTCGGCGTCGGTTCGGGCTCGGCTTCGGCAGGCACTTCGGCCGCCGGCCGCGGTTTCGTGCGCATCAGCTCGACGTCGAGACAGAGCGCCTGCAGCTCGCGAATGAGGACGTTGAACGACTCGGGCAGTCCGGGCTGGAACGAGGTGTCGCCCTTGACGATCGCCTCGTAAATTTTCGCCCGGCCCGTGACGTCGTCGGACTTCGCCGTGAGGAGTTCCTGGAGGATGTGCGCCGCGCCGTATGCCTCGAGCGCCCACACTTCCATTTCTCCGAACCGCTGTCCGCCGAACTGCGCCTTGCCGCCCAGCGGCTGCTGCGTGATGAGCGAGTACGGCCCGATCGACCGTGCGTGGATCTTGTCGTCGACCAGGTGCGACAGCTTGAGCATGTAGATGTAGCCCACGGTGACGTCCTGCTCGAACGCCATGCCCGTCATGCCGTCGGCGAGCTTCGTCTTGCCGCCGCGCGGCAGGCCGGCCTCCTCGAGCCACTTCTTGATCTCCGCTTCGGTCGCGCCGTCGAACACCGGCGTGGCGAAATACAGGCCGAGCGCGTGGGCGGCCCACCCGAGGTGCGTCTCGAGAATCTGTCCGACGTTCATACGCGACGGCACGCCAAGCGGGTTGAGTACGATCTCGACCGGGGTGCCGTCCGGCAGGTACGGCATGTCCTCCTCGGGGAGGATGCGTGCGATGACGCCCTTGTTGCCGTGGCGGCCGGCCATCTTGTCGCCGACCGACAGCTTGCGCTTCATCGCGACGTAGGTCTTCACGAGCTTGATCACGCCCGGCGGCAGTTCGTCGCCGCGGCGGATCTTTTCCTTCTTGTCCTCGAATTCGCGCTGGATGACGTCCGTGCGCTGCGCCGTGCGATCTTCCATCTGGCGCAGTTCGTCTTCGAACCCGAGGTCGTCGGTTTCGATGCGCGCGCGCACGAGCGCCGCGAACGGCACGTCGGCCATCGCTTCAGTCGTGAGCGGCATGCCCTTGCGGAGCACGCGCTCACGTCCGTCGGCGTCGAAGAGATCGGTGCGCAGCGTCCGGCCGTTCAGCAGCTGCACCAGGCGCTTCTTCGTCTCTTCGTGCAGGATGCGGATTTCGTCCTGCAGGTTCTTTTCCATCAGCTCGAGCTCTTCGTTCTCGATCTGCTTGGCGCGGTCGTCCTTCTCGATGCCCTTGCGCGAGAAGATGCGGACGCCGACGACGATGCCCTCGATGCCCGGCGGGCACGTGAGCGACGCGTCCTTCACGTCTCCGGCCTTCTCGCCGAAGATCGCGCGCAGCAGCTTCTCTTCCGGCGTGAGCTGGGTCTCGCCCTTCGGCGTGACCTTGCCCACGAGGATGTCGCCCGGCTTGACGTACGCGCCGATGCGGATGATGCCGCTCTCGTCGAGATCGCGCAGGTACGTCTCCGAGACGTTCGGAATGTCGCGCGTGATCTCTTCGGGGCCGAGCTTCGTGTCGCGCGCCTCGATCTCGAACTCCTCGATGTGGATGGACGTGTAGTAGTCGTCCTTGACCATCCGCTCGGAGACGAGGATCGCGTCCTCGAAGTTGTACCCCCGCCACGGCATGAACGCGACGAGCACGTTCCGGCCGAGCGCGAGCTCGCCCAACTCCGTGCACGGGCCGTCGGCCAGGACCTGGCCCTTGGTCACGCGCTGCCCCACCCGGACGATCGGATCCTGGTTGATGCAGGTGTTCTGGTTCGAGCGCTTGAACTTCGTCAGGCTGTAGATATCGGCGCCCATCTCGCGTGAGAGGCCTTCAGTCTCGCTGCCCTCGACGCGCACGACGATGCGCTTGCTGTCGACGTAGTCCACGGTGCCCGACCGGCGCGCGACGACGACCGCGCCCGAGTCGCGGGCCGTGATGTACTCCATGCCGGTGCCGACGAACGGCGACCGCGCCTGGAGCAGCGGCACGGCCTGGCGCTGCATGTTCGATCCCATCAAGGCGCGGTTCGCATCGTCGTTCTCGAGAAACGGGATGAGCGACGCGGCGACGGACACGAGCTGCTTGGGCGACACGTCGATGTAGTCGACCTTGTCGCGCGGCACCGTGATGAAGTCGCCGGCCTGGCGCGCGCTGACCCGGTCGCTGATGATTCGCAGGTCTTCGTCGAGCTCGACGTTGGCCTGCGCGATGATGTACTGGTCCTCTTCCCACGCCGACAGGTAGAAGCAGTAGGGCTCGAACTCGACGCCCTTCTTCTTCGACTGGCCGTTCACACCGACCAGATCGTCCGACTCGACGACGTCGCCAACCTTGTACTTCGGGTTGCCGCCGGCGTTGGTAACGATGACGTAGTCCACGACGCGACCGTCCTTGACTTTGCGGTACGGCGACTCGATGAAGCCGAAGTCGTTGATCCGCGCGTAGGACGAGAGCGACGAGATGAGCCCGATGTTCGGACCTTCCGGCGTCTCAATCGGGCAGATGCGCCCGTAGTGCGTCGGGTGGACGTCGCGGACTTCGAAGCCCGCGCGCTCGCGTGACAGACCGCCCGGCCCGAGCGCCGAGAGCCGCCGCTTGTGCGTGACTTCCGACAGCGGGTTGGTCTGGTCCATGAACTGCGACAGCTGCGACGACCCGAAGAACTCGCGAATCGCGGCCATGACCGGCTTCGCGTTGATCAAGTCGTGCGGCATGGCGGTCGCCATTTCCTGGTAGACCGACATCTTTTCCTTGATCGCCCGCTCCATGCGGACCAGGCCGATCCGGAACTGGTTCTCGAGCAGCTCGCCGACCGACCGGACGCGGCGGTTGCCGAGGTGGTCGATGTCGTCGATGTTCGCCGGGTTCTTCCGAAGCTTGAGCAGGTACTTGATCACCTGGTAGAAGTCCGCCGGGTGGAGCACCTTCTCGTCGAGCGGCGTGGTCAGTTTCAGCTTCGTATTGAGCTTCAGCCGGCCCACTCGCGAGAAGTCGTACTTCTGCGAGTTGAAGAACATGTTCTCGAAGAGGTTTCGGGAGCTGTCGAGCGTCGGAGGATCGCCCGGCCGCAGGCGCCGGTAGATCTCGATGAGCGCCTCTTCGTGCTTCTGGATCGGATCCTTCTTCAGCGTGGCCGACAAGACCGACCCGGTCTCGTCCTTCTCGGGGAAGAACATGCCGATCGACTCGACGCGCTTCTCCTGGGCCATGGCGATGACGCGCTCGGACAACTCTTCGTTGGCCTCGAGCATCACTTCGCCGGTCGACGGATCGATGACGTCGTGACAGGCGAACGCGCCTTCGCGCTCGGTGTCCACGAGCTCGACGGCGTCGACGCCGGCCTTGCGCAGCGCGTCGATCTGGTCCCTGCGGACCTTCTTGCCGACGTGCAACGCGAGGTCCGATCCTGGAATCGGGAACTCGGCGGCCGAGCGTCGGCCGAGGAGCCCGTCGGTCACCTTCCACAGGATCTTGCCGCCGCGCAGGACGAGGTCTTCGCACGTGTAGAACGCGCGGAGGATTTCGTCGGCGCCGCGCAGGCCGAGCGCCCGCAGGAACACGGTCGCGAGGAACTTGCGCTTGCGGTCGATCCGGACGTACAGCAGGTTCTTGGCGTCGTACTCGAACTCCACCCACGACCCGCGGTACGGGATGATCTGCGCTACGTACAGCGACTTGTCTTCCGTGTGGAAGAACGCGCCCGGCGACCGGTGGAGCTGACTGACGATCACGCGCTCCGTGCCGTTGATGATGAACGTGCCGTGGTCGCCCATGAGCGGGATGTCGCCGAAGTAGACCTCCTGCTCCTTGATGTCGCGGATCGTCTTGACGCCCGTCTCGGGATCCTTGTTCCAGACGACGAGGCGGATCGTGACCTTGAGCGGGACGGCGAACGTCATGCCGCGCTCCTGGCACTCCTCGACGTCGTACTTGAGCTTCATCGAGACGGTCGTCCCGCAGAGGTCACAGACGTCACCGCGCGCCTCGTTGGCGCGGCCGCACGTCGGGCAGATCACCGCGCCCTCGCCGTACGGATCGGCCACGAGCGTCGTGCCGCAGCCATCGCACTTCTTGCGCAGGTGCTCGAGGCCCATCAGCCGGCCGCACTTGCACTCCCAGTTCCCGATCGAATACTCGATGAACTCGAGCGACGAGTTCTCGCGGAAGTCACTGATCGGAAACACGCTCTTGAACACCGACTGCAAGCCGACGTCCTCGCGTTCCGAGGGCAGGCGGTTCATCTGGAGGAACCGCTCGTAGGACTTTTTCTGAATCTCGATCAGGTTCGGGATCGGGACGGTGGTCTTGATCTTGGAAAAATCAATGCGCTCGCGGTAGACGTTCTTGGGCAGGCTGTACATTAATGACCTCTTCTTTTGGGTGACGAGACGCCCGCCCTCGCGTCGCGAGTCCGGACGGCCCACCAAGCAGGCCCGCTCGCGGGGGCCCGAAGATGCCCCGCGCCGCGATCCTGCGCCCGCCAAAATTCAGACCACCGCCCGAAGGGCGGCGGTCTGCTTCACGCTGAAAAAAACCCGACGGACTCCCTGGGTGGAGTCCCGGCCCTACTTGATCTCGACTTTCGCGCCGGCCTCTTCGAACTTCTTCTTGATGGCCGCCGCTTCGTCCTTGTTGACGCCTTCCTTGATGGGCTTGGGCGCCGATTCGACGAGGTCCTTCGCTTCCTTGAGGCCGAGGCTCGTGACCTCGCGGACCACCTTGATCACGTTGATCTTGTTGCCGCCGATGTCGGTCAACGTCACGGTGAACTCGGTCTTCTCTTCGGCCGCCGGCGCCGCCGCGCCGCCGCCTGCGCCCATCGGCATCGCCATCGGCATCGCCGCCGCGGCGGACACGCCGAGCTCGGTTTCGAGCGCCTTGACGAGCTGCGATAGTTCGAGGACCGAAATCCCCTTGATGTACTCCACCACTTGATCCTGCGTCACGTTGGCCATTTCCCTGTCTCCTGTCAAAAACGATGTCTGAATCAACTCGGAAGCTCGAAGCCAGAAGTTCGAAGGGACCGCGTGCCTCCGAACGCCCTACTTCTGACTTCGCACTTCTAACTTGACGATTCCTTCTTCTTCGCCTCAGCCGCCGCCAGCACGTTCATCAAGTCGCGCGGAACCGCGGACAGGACGGTGACGAGCTGTTGCATCGGCGCCTGCAGCACGAACAGCAGCTTCGCGTAGAGCTCGGGCCTGCCCGGCAGGCTCGCGAGGTCGCCCACGGCCGCCGCGTTCACGGCCTTGCCTTGAACAATCGCCGCCTTGATGCTGAGCGTCGGCGTGGTCTTCGCGAACGTTGTGATCGCCTTGGCGATGGCGACCGGATCCTTCTTCGTGTACACGACCGCCGTCGTGCCCGCGAAGTGCTCGTTGAGCGCCGAGAGCGTCGTGCCTTCGGCCGCCCGCCGCGCGAGCGTGTTCTTGACGACGCGATAGGTGCCGCCGGCTGCGCGCACTTGACGGCGCAGCTCGGTGACCTGCGGCACGGTGATGCCGCGATAGTCGACGAGCACCGCCGTGTCGGCGTCCTTGAACGCGACTGCGAGCGCGTTCATCTCGTTGGTTTTTTCCGCTTTGCTGACAGCCATGGACTCCAATGCCTCAGTGCTTGACGAGCTCGTCGATGTGCGACGTGTCGATGTCCACGCCCGGACCCATCGTCGACGACATCGTCACCGTCTTGAGATACCGGCCCTTGGCCGCCGCCGGCCGGGCCTTGACGATGTTGTCCATCAGCGCGTGCGCGTTGGCGACGAGCCGCTCGGACGCGAACGAGATCTTGCCGATCGGCGCATGCACGATGCCGGCCTTGTCGACGCGGAACTCGACCTTACCGGCCTTGATCTCCTGGACGGCCTTCGTGACATCGAGCGTCACGGTGCCGGTCTTCGGATTCGGCATCAACCCGCGCGGGCCGAGCACCTTGCCGAGCTTGCCCACCGCGCGCATCATGTCGGGCGTCGCGACGACGGCGTCGAAATCCATCCACCCGCCGTTGATACGCTCAACCAGCTCTTCGCCGCCGATCTCATCGGCGCCGGCCTCGCGCGCTTCGCGCTGCTTGTCGGCGTTGGCGATGACCAGGACCTTCTTGGTCTTGCCGAGACCGTGCGGCAGCACGACGGTGCCGCGCACGAGCTGGTCCGAATGCTTCGGATCGACGCCGAGGCGAACCGCGAGCTCCACGGTCTCGTCGAATTTCGTGTACTTCACCTTCTGGAGCAGCGGTACGGCCTCTTCGATCGTGTGAGGCCGCGTCGGCACGGCTTGCCGCGCTGCTTGATACTTCTTTCCACGCGTGCGCATCAGGTTCTACCTCCGGTGGTCAACGGGCGTTCACCCTTCCACCCTTACGAAAAGTTAGAAGTTTGGAGCCAGAAGTTAGAAGTTCAGAGGACCGCGTGCATTCTGAACTTCCAACTTCTGGCTTCTAACTTCTAACTTGATCCTTACTAATCAATCACGTCCAATCCCATCGACCGCGCCGTGCCCCGCACCGATCGCATCGCCGACTCGATCGTGTCGGTGTTCAAATCTGGCAGCTTGAGCCTGGCGATTTCCTCGACCTGCTTGGCTGTGACCGTGCCCACCTTGCTCTTGTTCGGCTCGCCCGATCCCTTGGCGATGTTCGCCGCGCGCTTGAGCAGAATGGCCGCCGGCGGCGTCTTGGTGATGAACGTGTACGAACGGTCCGAGAACACCGTCACGATGACCGGGATAATCAGTCCGTCTTCTTTCGCGGTCTTCGCGTTGAAGTTCTTGCAGAAGTCCATGATGTTCAGACCGTGCGGTCCGAGCGCGGTCCCCACGGGCGGCGCCGGCGTGGCCTTGCCCGCCGCAATCTGCAACTTCACCTGAGCGGTAATTTTTTTTGCCATGATCTCGTCGTGTTCCTGCTGCTGTCACCGGCTGCGGGACGCTACAGGGCGCCCCCTGTCCCGCGCCCGGTCAGCCGTTCAGTCTTACAGCTTTTCCACCTGCAAAAAATCCAGTTCGACCGGTGTCGCCCGGCCGAAGATCGTCACCATCACCTTCAACGTGTTCCGATCGGTGTTCACGTCGTCGACGATGCCGTTGAAGCTCGCGAAGGGCCCCTCGTTGATGCGCACCTGATCGCCGCGCTCGAACGAGTACTTCGGCTTCGGTTTCTCGGCGGCGACCGTCACCTGGTGCAGGATCTGGTCGACCTCCTCGCGCGAGAGCGGCGAGGGCTTCGGGCCCGCGCCGACAAAGCCCGTCACCTTCGGCGTGTTCTTCACGACGTGCCACGCGTGGTCGGACATATGCATCTCGACCAGGATGTAGCCAGGGAAAAACCGGCGCGAGCTCTTGACCTCGCGGCCGCCGCGCTTCTCAACGATGTCCTCGGTCGGAATGAGGATCTCGCCGATCTCGTCCTGCAGCCCGTACGCCTGGATGCGCTGCTCGAGCGACTCGCGCACCTTGTTCTCGAAGCCGGAGTACGTGTGGATGATGTACCAGTGCTTCGTCTTGTCGTCCGTCACGGTCGTCATCCTAGGCCGCTCCCAAGCGCCGGAAAATCCAGTCGACGAGCGCCGAGAGCCCGAGGTCGACCATGAAGAGATACAGCCCAATCACCGCCGAGACGAGAATCACGACAATCGTCGTGGCCCACACTTCGCGACGGGTCGGCCAGGTCACCCGGCTGAGCTCGCTGCGTACGTCGATCAGGAACCGCCGAAAGCGGCCGAACCAGCCGAACGCCTGCTCAGGAGACTCCTTGATGTTGTCCATGGATCGTCGGGGCCCCCTGCACCCCGACTAGCGGCGGTCATCGGGGGCGCGTCCCCGATCCCGTCCGCAAGCCGTCACGCGTTTCTTCGAGGGGCCGACGCCACGCCGGCACCCTGTCTGTCTTGGCAGGCCAGGAGGGACTCGAACCCCCAGCCCTCGGTTTTGGAGACCGATGCTCTGCCAGTTGAGCTACTGGCCTATCCCCTTCGGGGAAGTTCGAAGTTACGAGCCAAGAGTTCGAAGTGCAGAGGCCTCAGCATCTCAGCGCACATCCGAACTTCAAACTTCTGGCTTCTCACTTCTAACCTAATCCCGTTACTTCGACTCCTTGTGCGCCGTGTGCTTCCGGCAGAAGCGGCAGTACTTGCTCAGTTCAAGCCGCTCAGAGCTCTTGCGCCGGTTCTTGGTCGTGCTGTAGTTCCGGCGTTTGCAATCGGTGCACGCCATCGTGATGATTTCGCGCATAGTCGCCTACTGGGTAATCTCGGTGATCGTGCCCGCGCCCACCGTGCGGCCGCCTTCACGAATCGCGAAGCGACTGCCCTTTTCGATCGCGACGGGCACCATCAACTCAGCGGAAATCGTCGTGTTGTCGCCGGGCATCACCATCTCGACGCCTTCGGGCAGATGCAGCGAGCCCGTGACGTCCGTCGTCCGAATGTAGAACTGAGGACGATAGCCGTTGAAGAACGGCGTGTGGCGGCCACCCTCGTCCTTGGAGAGGATGTACACCTCGGCCTTGAACTTCGTGTGCGGCGTGATCGAGCCGGACTTCGCGAGCACCTGGCCGCGCTCGACGTCTTCCTTTTCCACGCCGCGCAGCAGCACGCCGATGTTGTCGCCGGCGACGCCCTCATCGAGCAGCTTGCGGAACATCTCGACGCCGGTCACGATCTTCTTCTCGGTCGGACGGAACCCGACGATCTCGACTTCCTCGCCGACCTTGACCTTGCCGCGATCAACGCGTCCGGTGACGACAGTGCCACGGCCCGAGATCGAGAACACGTCTTCGATCGGCATCAGGAACGGCTTCTCGACATCACGCTGCGGCAGCGGAATGTAGGTGTCGAGCGCGTCCATCAGCTTGAGCACCGTGCCCACGCCTTCGGGATCGCCCTGAAGCGCCTTGAGCGCCGACACGCGCACGACCGGCAGATCGTCACCGGGGAAGCCGTAGCTCTTGAGCAGGTCGCGCACCTCGAGCTCGACCAGGTCGAGCAGTTCGGGGTCGTCCACCGCGTCGACCTTGTTCAAGGCGACGACGATGAACGGCACGTCCACCTGCTTGGCGAGCAGCACGTGCTCTCGTGTCTGCGGCATCGGGCCGTCGACCGCGCTCACGACCAGGATGGCGCCGTCCATCTGCGCCGCGCCCGTGATCATGTTCTTGATGTAATCGGCGTGGCCCGGGCAGTCGACGTGCGCGTAATGCCGTTTCGCGGTGCCGTACTCGACGTGGCTCGTCGCGATCGTGAGAATCTTCGTATCGTCGCGGCGGCCCTGCGACTCGGAGGCCTTCGCCACCTCGTCGTACGGGACGAATTTCGCCCAGCCCTTATCGGCGGCCACCTTGGTGAGCGCCGCGGTCAGCGTCGTCTTGCCGTGGTCGATGTGGCCGATGGTGCCCACGTTCACGTGCGGCTTCGAACGGTCGAACTTCTCCTTCGCCATTGCTGTAGGTCTCCGTGTGTGTTCTGTTCGTCACTGACCCTGGGGCCGCGCCCGCAAGATCCAAAGGTCTTCAATGCCTGGAGCCGATGACCGGGATCGAACCGGTGACCTCGTCCTTACCAAGGACGCGCTCTGCCAACTGAGCTACATCGGCCTACGCTAACCGCTCACTCCGTTCGCAGCTTCGGCCGGACACGTCGGCCCCCTTCGCTAACCGCCCGCTGCGCGGGCAGCTTCGGCGGGGCGGGCCTCGTCGCTCTTCGTGGCCTTTCGTGCAGTTCCGCGGCCAACCTCATCTGGCCTGCCCAGCCGTAGCCGCGAGCGCAGCGAGCGTTCGACGGAGGCTGGAGCGGGAGACGGGGATCGAACCCGCGACCAACAGCTTGGAAGGCTGTGACTCTACCACTGAGTTACTCCCGCCTTCGTTACCGCTCGCTCCGCTCGTAACTTCGGCGGGCACGCCCCGCTTCAGTACCGCTCGCAACTTCGGCGAAGCACGCGCCGCTTTCTTATCGCTTCGCAACTTCGGCAAAGCCCGCGCCGCCTTCTTAACCTACTCACGATCGTTCGCGCCCGGCACCCACACGCCCCACCTGGCCTGCCGAGCCGTAGCCGCGAGCGAAGCGAGCGCTCGCGTAGGCTGGTGGCGAGGGAAGGATTCGAACCTTCGAAGCCCTAGGGCGACAGATTTACAGTCTGCTGCGTTTGACCGCTTCGCTACCTCGCCAGATCCCGACCGCCCTGCTCCGCTCTCAGCTCCTGTTCATCAGGCGACGCGCACCCACTCGACTCCCGCAACCCGCATTGAGAGCAACCACGTTTGTGCCTTCTGCTTGTTGCGATCGGTCCTGACGTTACTTGTGGGGCGAAACCCGGAACTTGGAGCTGGCGAAGGGATTTGAACCCCCGACCGGCTGATTACAAATCAGCTGCTCTACCGGACTGAGCTACGCCAGCCAGACAAAACGGAAATGGTAGCACGCTCCGTGCCAATCGGGCAACCCTTCAGACCTCAAAAATCAGCCGCCGGCCGGCCTCAATGACCGCTGCCCGAACCGCCGCTGGCGGGACGCCTCGAACAGCGCAATTCCGGCCGAAACCGAGACGTTCAGGCTGGCGACTTCCCCGGCCATCGGGATGCGGACCAGCCGGTCGCAAGTCTCTCGGACCAGCCGTCGCAGTCCCGTTCCCTCGGCCCCCAGTACGAAGGCCGTCGATTGAGTGTAGTCCACTTCGTCGTACCGATCCGAGGCTGAAGCGTCGAGCCCGACGCTCCAGACATTGAGCTCCTTGAGGTCCTCGAGCGCCCGGGAAATGTTGACCACTGTCGCAATCTTGACATGGAGAACGGCCCCCGCCGAGGCCCGCGCCGTCGCCCCGTCGAGCGGCGCCGCGTGCCGGGCCTGCCGAATCACGCCGTCCACGCCGGCTCCGTTGGCCGAACGCAGAATCGCACCCACATTCTGCGGATCCTCGATGCCATCAAGCACGACCAGCAGCGGGGGCCCCGGAGCCCCCGACACGAGCTCTTCGATCGTGTAGGCCGGCGTCGCCTGGACGTCCCCCGCCACCCCCTGGTGCACGCCGCCGTGCGTCAGTTTGTCGAGCGCCCGGCGATCGACCGTTTCAATCGGAATCCGCAACTCCTCGGCGCGCGCGACAAGCGCGTCGACTCGCGGACCACCGCCTCGAACGTGAACCAATCTGGAAAGACGCCGAGCGGCCAGCGCTTCGGCGACGGCATGAACGCCGTAAAGAAGACTCATAAGTTCGATGCCGCCTCTCCCGAAAGGTGTCTGACGACGGCGGCCGCGCAATCGGCGCACGACCGGACGGTCAAGATCCCCGCGCTCGCACCGAGCGCCGCGCCGCGGTCGATCGCCGGGACGGCGAGATCGAGCTCGGGACCGGATTCAGCCGCCGTCAAGGCCACCCGAATCGGATGGAACAACGCGCGGCCCTTGAGCCCGGTCCGCTCCCGAGCCCGTTGGGCCGCCGCGCGGAACCCGTCGCGATCGAGCGGCCCTGCCGCCTGGACCTCGTCGCTGAACGCCGCCACTGCCCGGGCGCCGTCCGCCTCTGCCGACACGAGCGACGCGGCGCGCGCCTCGTCCCAGTCAAAAACGAACGCGACCCGCTCGACGATCTCCGGCAGCCGATCGACGGACCCGACGGCCATCGGCAGGAGCGACTCGACATAGGCGACCGCGGCGTCGGTGGACTGGAAGATATAGCCGGCGCTCAGGAAGCAGGGCAATGCTTCGCGTGCGACGCGCGACGCCGGCGCGTCCCTCATGTACTGACGGTTCATCCACGCCAGCTTTGCCATGTCGAAGACTGCCGCGCTGTGCGTGACCGTCCCGAGGTCGAACCGCTCAGCCATTGCGCCGATGGGGAGGATCTCCTGACCCTCGCCGGGCGACCAGCCGAGCAGCGCCAGATAGTTCACGAGCGCCTCGGGCAGAAACCCGCGCTCCCGGAACTCGGCGACGCTCGTGGCGCCGTGCCGCTTGGAAAGCGGCGCGTGGTCGGGCCCCAGGACGAGCGAGAGGTGCGCAAACGCCGGCGGCGTCGCGCCAATCGCTTCGTACATGAGCACCTGACGTGGCGTGTTGGAGATGTGGTCTTCACCGCGAATCACGTGCGTCACACGCATGGCCGCGTCGTCGATCACCACGGCGAAGTTGTACGCCGGCCGGCCGTCGGATCGAACGATTACTGGATCGCCAATCACGTCGGTTGAAAACGTGACGTCGCCGCGGACCTCGTCGTGAAACGTGACGTCGCGTCGGGGCGGTACCGCGAAGCGAATCGCGGCGGCCGTGCCCTCGCGCACGCGCCGCGCCGACTCCGCCGGGTCGAGCGCGCGGCACTTGCCGCTGTACTTCGGCGGCTGACCCGCCGCAAGCGCGGCCGCTCGTTCGGCTTCGAGTTCGTCCGGCGTGCAGAAGCAGTAGTACGCGACCCGGCGGTTCAGAAAATCGCGCGCGACGCCCGCGTACCGATCGAGACGCTCCGATTGCCGGTACGGCCCGTCCGGCCCACCGACATCCGGCCCCTCGTCCCAATCCAGTCCGAGCCAGCGCAGGTCTTCGAGGATCGACTCCTCTGCCTCGAGCGTGGACCGTTCGGCGTCGGTGTCCTCGATTCGCAGAATGTAGGTGCCCGTCCGTCCGCGCGCGAGCAACCAGTTGAAGAGCGCGGTGCGCGCGTTGCCGACATGCAGGTGGCCGGTCGGACTCGGCGCGAACCGGACGCGGAGATCGCTCATTGCCCCAGCACCGCCACGGCCTGTGCCGCGATCGCGGCGCCCTGCCCCACGGCGTCGACGCCCTCGTTGGTCTTGGCCTTCACGCTGACGGCGTCGACTGGCACGCCCAGCACACGCGCCAGGTGCGCGCGCATGCGCGCGATGTACGGCGCCAGCTTGGGGCGCTCGAGCACGACCGTCGCGTCAACGCTCACGACCCGCCACCCGAGCCCGCCGACGATGGCCGCGGCCCGCTGCAACAGGTCGAGACCTGGCGCGTTCGCCCACTGCGGATCGGCATTGGGAAAATGCTGGCCGATGTCCCCTGCGCCCGCCGCACCGAACAGCGCATCTGCGAGCGCGTGACACAGCACGTCGCCGTCGGAATGTCCGAGCGGACCGCGTTCGAACGGCAACAGCACGCCGGCGAGCATCAACGGGCGGCCCTCGACGAGCCGGTGGAGATCGTAGCCCGTTCCGACGCGCGTGGTGCCCGTCCTGCGCATCGCCTGCAAATCGTCCGGCGTCGTGATCTTCACGTTCCGCTCATCTCCTTCGACGACCCGCACCGCATGACCCGCGCGTTCGGCCAGCATCGCATCGTCAGTCGCCTCGATCCCGCGGTCGCCCGCCGCGATCGCGTCTTCGAGCACGCGCCGGCGGAATCCTTGCGGCGTCTGCGCAAGCCAGATTTCCTCGCGGGGCAGCGTCCCTGACACGATCCCGTGCGCGAGATCGACGCGCTTGACGGTGTCGCGCGCGCGGACGGCCGGCACCGCCGCGCCCGAGTCGATCGCGGCGTCGATGACGCGGTCGATCAGCCTGGCGTCGGCGAACGGACGCGCCGCGTCATGCACGAGAATGAGATCGGCCGCCGGCGACAGCGCCCGCATCCCCTCGCCGACCGAATCCTGACGACGCGCTCCGCCGGCTACGCACCGGCAGGGCCGTGCCGTCGCGCCGACCAGCGCCAAACCGTCGCCGACGAGTGCCGCCGGCAGGACCACGACGATCTCGCTCACGCGGGGGTTCGTGTCGAACGCCGCGACGCTGGTCTGCAGGATGGTCCGCCCGCCGAGATCGATGAGCGGCTTGGGCAACTGGCCGCCCATGCGCGTGCTGCGCCCCGCCGCCACGATGATCACGCCGACCGACACGGGAGAATTCTATCGTTTGTCCGGCGCGGGCAGCGATCAGTCGCAGAACTCGGCGATCCGTTGGATCGTCTGCTCGAGTGCGCGGGCGCCCACGGCGGGCGCGAGACCCGCGGGCGTGAAAATCACGACCAGCGCGCGCGTCGTCGCCGTCGTCACCATCGTCCGTGCGGAATCCGACGTGGGGTTACCGAACGGTCCGTCCGCGTCGGCGAGCACCAGCCGATCGCCCACGTGGACGACGTCCTTGCGAATGCCCGGATATTCCTCACCCGCCCGCCCCAGCCGCAGCGTGACGTCGCCGCGCACGTGGTCGAGATCGTACAACCCGAACGACAGTTGCGACTCGAGCGAACACCAGTTGATGACGTCCACCAGACTGTTGATCCGCGGCAGGGCGTCGCCCTTCCGCACGCGCCGCAACAACGCTTCGGACGACGATCGCGTCTTCGTCGGGTCGATCCCGATCTGCTTATACATGGTCCGCACGGCGGCGGTAATGTCGGCCGACTCGGCCCTCGACCGCATGGCCGCCGCGGAGTCGGAAAGCGGCCCGTCCTGGCGCGCGTCGCGCTCCACGACGCGGACGGGGTCGACGACCGTCCACGCGGGCCGGACGATCGCGGCGACCTCGGAAGCGACGGTGAGATTCATGAGGCACCCAGTCCCAATTCAGGCTCCGACGCGACGATGGCCCGCACGCGCTCCGCCAATCCGCGCGCGTCGTCGCGCGACAGGCCGGCAGTGACGATTGGCTCGTGCACGACGAGCCGGACCGTCGCCGGGCACGTCATCAGACGGCCGGCGGGCATCACCGACCGGTTGCCGACGATGCTCAGCGGCACGACGGGCCAGCCGGTTTCGATCGCGAGCAGAAACACGCCGCCCTTGAATTTCTTCAGCCGGCCGTCACGCGAGCGCGAGCCTTCGGGAAAGACGAGCAGGGACGCGCCTTGCGTCGTGAGGCGCTGCATCCTCTTGAAGATCGACGCGCCGGGATTCCCGCGATCGACGAGCAGATGTCCCGACCAGCGCAGATGCCACCCGATGAACGGCACGTATCCGAGCGCGGCCTTGGCCATCAGCCGCAGCTGATGCGGCAGCGTCGCGAAAATTACCGGAATGTCGTAGAAGCTCGAGTGATTGGCCACGAAAATGCAGCTGGTCTGCTCGGCTGGCAGCGGAGCGCCGGCCGATTCGACCGTCACACCGGTCGTGCGCAGGATCGCTTTGGCCCACCACTGCGCACAACGGTGCGCGAAGAATCCGGATCGATCGAACGGCCGCGACAGCAGCGACACCAGCCCGAGCGCGATCGTGAAGAGTCCAATGACGGGAATCAGGTAGAAGACCGTCCGCCACCAGTGGAACGGCGGAACGCTCACGCCTGAGCGGCCGAACGCGGCCGGCGCCCGGGTTCCTCGGCCCCGGCAGCGGCGGGAGCCTCGACGTAGCGGCCGAAAATCATGCGGCCGGCAGTCGTCTGCAGCACGCTCGTGACGATGATATCGAGGTTGCGGCCGATCTTGCTTCGCGCGTTGTCGACGACGACCATCGTCCCGTCGTCGAGGTAGGCCACGCCCTGGTTGTATTCCTTGCCTTCCTTCGTGACGAAGACGGACATCTGCTCGCCGGGCAGGACCACGGGCTTGAGCGAGTTCGCCAGCTCGTTGATGTTCAGCACCTCGACGCCGCGCAGCTGCGCGACTTTGTTGAGGTTGAAGTCGTTGGTCACGATCCGGCCGGAGAGCGACCGCGCCAGCTCGATGAGCTTGAGGTCCACTTCCTTGACGGCCGGAAAATCGACGTCAGAAATGATGACTTCGACGCCCGCCATTTTCTGCACACGATGCAGGATGTCCAGCCCCCGGCGCCCGCGATTGCGCTTCAACGGATCGGACGAGTCGGCGACGAACTGGAGTTCTTTCAACACGAACTGCGGCACGACGAGCGCGCCGTCGAGAAATCCGGTCTCGACGACGTCGGCCACGCGCCCGTCGATGATCACGCTCGTGTCGAGAATCTTGAAGCGCTTGAGTGGCCGCGCATCGTGAAACAGCGACGCAAATTTGGCGGGCTCGAGCCACTCGCCTTTTCGCGCGCCGAGGACCACGCCCAGGTACGGCAGGCCGACGACGATCAGCATGTGGACGAACTTGACCTTGGTGTTTGCGGTGTCGGCCCACGCCAGGCCCGTGTGGACGCTGTTCGCGACCCAGAGCCCGAGCGCGCCGCCGATGAGGCCGCCGAGGACGCTCGTGACCGCCGCGTCCCGCATCCTCGCCTCAATCAGGACGATGAGCAGGCCCAGGCCGAGACCGAGGGCGATGTTGAAGGCAATATGCCCTTCAATCGGGCGGATCAGCGTCGCAATATAGACGAACGCCGCGACGAAGAAGACCCGAATCAGCACATACCCGTGCATGGCGCCTATTTTATCGGCGGTTCGGTCGTTTGGCTAACTGGGACTGCACCGGCCGCCCTACATCAGCGCTTCGAGGGCCTCGCCGACCGTGCGCACGCCGACGATCGACATGCCGGAGGGAGTATCGCCGGGCGCGAGGTTGCCGTCGGGGACGACGCACCGGGTGAAGCCAAGTTGCGCGGCTTCCCGCACGCGCTGCGGTGCCTGGCTCGCGGCCCGCACCTCGCCGGCGAGCCCGACTTCGCCGAAAACGACCACGTCGGACGGGATGGCGCGATTGCGAAGACTCGACGCAACCGCGGCAATTACCGCGAGATCCGCAGCCGGCTCGGCAATCGTCATCCCGCCCGCGACGTTCACGTATACGTCGTCGCTCGCGAGGTTGAGGCCGGCGCGCTTGTCGAGGACGGCCAGCAGCAGCGAGAGCCGGTTCTGATCGAGGCCGCTCGCCGTCCGGCGCGCGTTGCCGAACGTGGACGAGCCGACCAGGGCCTGAACCTCGACCAGCAGCGGACGCGACCCCTCGACGGTGCACAGCACGGACGAGCCGGGAACGTTCTTGGGGCGCTCGGCCAGGAACAGGGCCGACGGGTTCGCGACCGGCCGGAGACCGGTGCCTGTCATCTCGAACACACCGAGCTCGTTCGCCGCTCCAAAGCGGTTTTTCACCGCCCGGACCACGCGATGCGCATGCTGCTGGCCCCCTTCGAAGTACAGGACAGTGTCGACGACGTGCTCGAGCACCTTGGGACCGGCGAGCGAACCGTCTTTGGTGACGTGGCCGACGACAATGGTCGGCAGCGTCAGGCCTTTGGCGGCAAACAGCAGGTCGGTCGCCGCCTGGCGCACCTGGCCGACACTGCCGGGCGCGGACGGCAGCTTCAGCGAAAACACGGTCTGAATCGAGTCGACAATGAGCAACGCGGGCTTGAGCCGCGCGACCTCTTCCATCAACCGTTCGATGCAGGTCTCGGCGAGAAGATAGAGCGGCACGCCGTCGACGCCGAGCCGTTCGCCCCGAAGCTTGATCTGATGTTCGGACTCTTCGCCCGAGCAGTACAGCACCGGTCCGGCCGTCTTCGCGAAATGCGCGGCGGCCTGCAACAGCAGCGTGGACTTGCCAATGCCCGGTTCGCCGCCGAGCAGCACGAGCGATCCCGGGACGATGCCGCCGCCCAGCACACGATCGAACTCGCTTACGCCCGTCCCGAGCCTGTCCACGACGACCGTATCGACGTCGGCATAAAGATGCGCCTTGCCGCCGCCGAGGGCCGGCGCGGCGCTCCTGGGCGCGGGCGCGGCCGCTTCCTCGACGAACGAATTCCAGGCGCCGCACTCCACACAGCGGCCCAGCCACTTGGGCGACTGTGCGCCGCACTGCTGGCAGGAGTAGATGGACTTGGGGAATTTCATTTGATCAAGTTGCGGTTGCTGACGCCGCGGCACAATCGCCGCGCACCTGGTCTCGAGATTGCAATTTCCCGTCGTTGCGATGAGCGTGCCGGAGTCCTTTCAAGACCGCAGCTTTCGACTCGCGCTCGAATTACTCAAGCTGTATCGGGTGTTGGTGCGATCGACCGACGTACCACGCCACTTCGCCACGCAGGTTCTTCGTGCAGGAACGGCAATCGGTGCGAATCTCGAGGAGGCAAGATCTGCGTACTCGCGGCGCGATCTGGCAGCGAAGTACACCATCGCCCTGCGCGAAACCCGCGAATGCCACTACCGGCTGCGTCTCATCGAGGCCGACCAACCGCAACTCGCTGGGACAATCAACGATCGGCTCGATGACTGCGGCCAACTCATCGCCATTCTCACAGCGACCGTGCGCAAACTGCGCACAACCGTGCCCGTCGTCGGCAAGCTCATCTTAGTGCTCGCGGCGGCCGGCTCAATCTCTGTCCGTCTTTCTTCATTTCTTTCTTCACTTCTAACTTTTGGCTTCTAACTTCTAACTTGATCCGTATCTTCTCTCGATCCTCGCTCCCAGCCGGCACACGATCTCCCACGGAATCGTTCCAATCGTCGCGGCCACCTCGCGCGCCGTTATTTCGTCGCCGTCCTGCCGGCCGATGATCACCACGTCGTCACCCGGTGACACGTCGAGGCCGGTGACGTCGATCGCGATCATGTCCATCGAGACCGCGCCCACGATCGGCACGCGGCGCCCGCGGACGAGCACCGATCCGCGCCCCGAAAGACGCGTGTCGAGGCCGTCGGCGTAGCCGGCCGGAACGATGGCGATCGTCCGCGACTCGCCGGGCGTCCAGCGCAGCCCGTACCCGATCCCTTCGCCCCCGCGAATGCCCTTCACTGCCACAATACGACTGGTGAGTGACAGGGCAGGTCGCAGGTCCAGATCGGCCGCCGCGAGCGGCGGCGGGACGATGCCGTAGAGCAGGAGGCCGGGACGGACCCAGTCGTACCAGGTGCGGGTGTCGCGCAGGAGCGCCGCGGAATTTGCTGCGTGCCGCCCGACTCCACGCAGGCCGAGCGCACCGAGCGCGGCCATGGCGCGATCGAAACGCGTGCGTTGCTCCTCGAGAAAGCCGGACTCGGGCACGTCCGCGGTGCCGAAGTGCGTGTAGACGGCGTCGAACCTCAGATGCCGGCTCCCGAGCACGTCCACCATCGTCCGGCGCAGGTTGTCGTGGCGGAAGCCGAGCCGGTTCATACCGGTGTCGATCTTGAGATGACACGCGAGCGTCACTCCCGCACGCGCGGCGGCGGCCTCGAGCGCGCGCGCGGCGGCCGGCGTGGACACCGTCGGCGTCAACTGGTGCGCGAAGACGCCGTCGAGGTCGCTGACGCTCAACGCGCCGAACACGAGGATCGGAATCGTGATGCCGGACTCGCGGAGCAGCACACCTTCCTCGATGTCCGCGCACGCGAGCATCGCCGCGCCGGCGTCCTCGAGCGCCCGGCCGACGTGCGCCGCCCCGTGGCCGTAGGCGTTGGCTTTGACAACGGCGATGATCCGCGGGGGTTTGGCGTGGTCGGGGCGGGTCGCGTCGGCGTCCGTGCGGGTCAGGAGGTCGCGCACCGCGCGAAGGTTCGAATCGAATCGCGTCGAGGCTGACGGTGGCGACCGTCGGCCGGATCACAGTCCCTCGTTGTCGAAGCCGCCTGACCCGCGCGCCAGGTTCTCGAACCGCGTGAACTGCTTGAGGAACGCGAGACGGACCGTGCCCGTCGGGCCGTTGCGCTGCTTGCCGATCAGGATCTCGGCGATGCCCTCCATCTCGGGCTTGGGCTCGCCGTCGTTCGAGTACATCTCCTCGCGAAAGATGAACAGCACGACGTCGGCGTCCTGTTCGAGCGCGCCGGATTCGCGCAGGTCGGAGAGCTGCGGCCGGTGGTCGCCGCGGGCTTCGGGCGCGCGGCTGAGCTGGCTCAGCGCGAGGATCGGCACTTGCAGCTCTTTCGCCAGAATCTTGAGCGCGCGCGAAATCGACGCGAGCTCCTGCTGCCGGTTCTCGAACCGGCCGCGCCCCTGCATCAGCTGGAGGTAGTCGATGACGAGCATGTCGAGCCCGTGTTCGAGCTTCAGCCGCCGCGATTTCGCGCGCATCTCGAGAATGCCGAGCGACGGCGTGTCGTCGATGAACACCTTCGCGTCGTGCATGCGGCCGAACGCGTCGACGATCCGCGCATAGTCCTGCTCGCCGAGGAAGCCGCCGCGGAACCGGTGCGCGTCCACCCGCGCCTCGGACGTGAGCATGCGCATGAACAGCTGCTCTTTCGCCATCTCGAGGCTGAAGATGCCGACGGTCTTGCCGGCCTCGACGCCGCAGTGCATCGCGATGTTGAGGACGAAGCTCGTCTTGCCCATCGACGGCCGCGCCGCGACGATCACGAGGTCGGATTTCTGGAAACCGGACGTGAGGGTGTCGAGGTCGACGAAGCCGCTCGGGACGCCGGTGACCAGGCCCTTGTGCGCCTGCAGCTGCTCGATCAGCTGATACCCGCCGGCCGCGAGCTCGCCGAGGTGCACGAATCCCGTGCGCATCTTCTGGTCGGCGATCTCGAAGATCGATCGCTCGGCCTCGTCGAGCAGGTCGTCGGCGTTCTCTTCGGCGTCGTAGGCGCGGCCGAGAACTTCGTTCGCCGACTGGATGAGCCGGCGCAGCGTGGACTTCTCTTTGACGATTTTCGCGTAGAACTCGACGTTCGCCGATCGCGGGACGCCGTCGGTGAGCGCCGAGATGTAGGCCGGCCCGCCGACCTCCTCGAGCTCGTTGCCGCGCGCCAGCTCGTCTTTGAGCGTGACCAGATCGACCGGCTCGCGCCGATCGGTCAGCACGACCATCTTGTCGAAGATCCGGCGGTGCGCGTCGCGGAAGAAATCCTGCGAGTCGAGAACTTCGGCGGCCTGGTTGAAGGCGTGGTTGTTGATGAGGATCGCACCGAGCACACACTTCTCGGCTTCGAGGTTGTGAGGCAGGGTGCGATCCATGTATGCCGAAGCGCTACGTAGCCGCGACCACCTTCACCTTGATCGGCACCGTGACTTCACGATGCAACTTCAGGGACACCTCGTGCTCGCCGAGTGCCTTGAGCGGGTCTGCCAGCTGAATCTTGCGCCGATCCACCTGGTGGCCCTGCGCCGCGAGCGCGTCGGCGATATCGGCCGAGGTGACCGATCCGTAGAGCGCGTTCTGCTCGCCGACACGCCGGGCGATCGTGACTTCGGCCGCCGCGAGCTTCGCCGCGAGCGCCTGCACGTCCTTCAGCTCCGCCGCCTCGCGCGCGTCGGCCACCGCCCGCTCGCGCTCGATCTGCCGCTTGTTCTCGTCGGTCACGATCAGCGCCATTTTGCGCGGCAGCAAGAAGTTGCGCGCGTAGCCGTGCGCGACCTTGACGATTTCGCCGCGCCGTCCGAGGTTCTCGATGTGTTCCTTGAGAATCACTTCCATCGCCATATCACTGCCTCGATTTCAAGTGTCGCCGAGCGACTAGTCGGTGACGTAGGGCACGAGCGCGATCTGACGCGCGCGCTTGATCGCCGTCTGGAGCGCGCGCTGATGCTTCGCGCACACGCCGGAAATGCGCCGTGGCTGGATCTTGCCGCGCTCCGGAATGAACGGCGCCAGCAGCTTCACATCCTTGTAGCCGATGTAGTCGATCTTCTCCGCGCAGAACTTGCACACGCGCTTCCGGCGGAAAAACGTCCGGCGCCCGCCCTTTTCCTTGTCCGCGCTCTTGCTGCCGCCGCGGCCACCGCCCCGGCCTTCACGTTCGAAGTCGCTCATCGGTCCCCCCGATCCCCGCGGTCGCCGCGATCTCCGCGGTCGCCACGATCTCCACGGTCACCGCCGCGGAACATGTCGCCCTCCATGTCATCGTCTTCCTGCTTGCGCCGATTCAACTCCGTCTCGGTCGGCTCGGGCGGCAGGCCGCGGCGCACGCGCCGCGCCGCCATGCTGGTCTTGCGATGCGTGAGCGCACGCTCGGCAACGGCCAGATCCTCGTCGACCCGGACGACCATGTGACGCACGACCTGATCGACGACGCGCAGACGACGATCGAGCTCGGCCACCATCGGGCCCGGCCCGTTGATGACCTGGAGGATGTAGACACCCTCGCGCTGGTGATTGATTTCGTAGGCCAGCCGGCGCCGGCCCCAGTTTTCGGTTTTCTCGATTGTGCCGCCAAATCGATCGACGACCACGGTGACCTGCTGGTGCAGTTCCGCGAGCGCCTCTTCGGTGATCTCAGGCGGCGTGATGTAAACGAGTTCGTACTGCCGAACGGTGCTCATGTGCCTCCTTATGGACATCAGGCCGCCTTCATCAGAAGGCGGCAAGGAGCGGTCTTACGTGTTGTCTTCTGCGCGATTGAACGTGTTCATCACACGCGCCATGCCATCCGAGACCCACGTCTCGACGGCATCGGCCGCCCGGGCGATCGCGTCGTCCATCCCGGACCGTTCTTCCGGCTCGAACCTGGCCAGCACGTGGTCGGCCAGGTCGCGCCTCAAGTCGCCGCGGCCCACGCCCACGCGCAGCCGCGAATAATCCGTCGTGCCGAGCGACTGGGAGATCGATCGTAACCCGTTGTGACCGCCTTCCGATCCGCTCGCCCGCGCCCGCAATCGTCCGAGCGGCAGGTTGACGTCGTCGGTCACGATGAGCACATCGCCCGCGTCGATCTTGTAGAACCGTATCAGCTCGCCGATCGCCGGGCCGCTCAGATTCATGAACGTGAGCGGCTTGACGACCAGCACATCCCCGTCGGGCCGCCGCCATCGTGCTTCCGCGGCGCTTCCGTCGAACCTTGCCGGCCAGGCTAAACCGTGCCGGCGGGCGATCACATCGACGACCTCGAAGCCGACGTTGTGCCGCGTCCCGACGTACTCGCGGCCAGGATTGCCGAGTCCTGCAATCAGTCTCACGATGCGCGGCTCTGACTTACTTCTCGTCGTCCTCCGGCTTCTCGACCTTGCCCTTCTTGATGACTTCGGGCTCGGCCGGAGCGGTCGGCGTGGCCGCCGCGGCGGCATCGGCCGGCGCCGGCTCCGCCTCGACCTTCGGCGAGACGATGTGCACGATGAGCATGTCGCCGTCGGTTACGGCCTTCCACTTGTCGTTCGCCGGCAGGTCGCGCACGCGCACGCCGCCGTGCAGCATCAACCCGCTGATGTCGACCGTGATGTGGCCGGGAATATCCGCCGGCAGGCACTCGATGACAAGGTCGCGGTGCACGAAGTCCACCACGCCGCCCTCGTCCTTGACGCCCTTCGACTCGCCGGCCAGCTGCACCGGCACCGTCACGCGCAGCACCTTGTCCATCGCGATGCGATAGAAATCGACGTGCAGCAATTTGTGCGTGACCGGGTCGAGCTGGTATTCCTTCACCAGCACCCGCATATCGCCCGATCCCTGGTACTTGAGCGCGATGAGCGTGTTCACGCCCGACTGCGAATGCAGAATGCGCGACAGGACCTTCGGGTCGACGGCGAGCGACTCGGTTTTGCCGGTGCCGCCTCCGTAGAGCACCACGGGGATCTGCCCCTTCTGGCGCAGGCGGATGGCGTTGTTGCGGCCGAACTGGTCGCGGTGAACGGCTTCGAGAATCGCTTCCATGGCTCTATCCCTCTCAGACGAAAAGCTTCGATACCGAGGTCTCTTCGTGGATGCTTCGGATGGCCTGCGCAAGCAGGCGCGCCACCGACAGCACCACGATCTTCTCCGAGGCCGCCTTGTCGCCGTTGGTCGGGATCGTATTGGTCACGATCAACCGATCGATCGGCGCGGTCTCAATCCGTTTCAAGGCCGGGCCCGACAGCACGCCGTGCACCGCGCTCGCCAGCACGCGCGTCGCGCCGTTGTCCTTGAGCGCCTGCGCGGCCTTCTGAATCGTGCCCGCCGTGTCGATGATGTCGTCCGCGATTACGCACACGCGGCCCTTGACGTCACCGATCACGTTCATCACTTCGGCCGAGCCGTCTTCGCTGCGGCGTTTGTCGATGATCGCGAGCTCGGCGTCGAGCCGCTTCGCATACGCGCGCGCGCGCTCTGCACCGCCGGCGTCAGGCGACACGATCGTCACCGGCCCGAAATTCTGGCGCGCCAGGTAGTCGATGATGACCGGCGCGGCAAACAAGTGGTCCACCGGGATGTCGAAGAACCCCTGGATCTGCGCCTTGTGCAGATCCATCGTCAGCACCCGGTTCGTGCCCGCCGCGCTCAGCAGATTCGCCACGAGCTTGGCGGAAATCGGCACGCGCGGTTTGTCCTTACGGTCCTGCCGGGCGTAGCCGTAATACGGCAGCACGGCCGTGATGCGCGACGCCGATGAACGGCGAAACGCGTCGATCATCACGCACAACTCGATCAGGTGCTCGTCCACCGGGGCCGACGTCGGCTGGATCACGAACACGTCCGTGCCCCGGATGTTCTCGTCGATCTGAAACGAGACTTCCGTATCGGGAAACCGGTGCAGCCGCGCCGCGCCAAGCGGCAACGACAAATGTTCCGCGATCTCTCGCGCCAGCGACGGATGCGCCGTCCCGCAGAAGATCTTCAGCTGCCCGTGACTCATAACATTGAGCGATTGGGTGATTGGGCTATTGGGTGATTGAACTTCCGTAGTTATCAACGACGCGCACACTCTTCAGCAACTCGATAACCCAATTGCCCGATAGCTCAATAGCCCAATGAAAGCTGGTTGGGGCGGAAGGATTCGAACCTTCGAATACGGGATCCAAAGTCCCGCGCCTTACCGCTTGGCCACGCCCCAGTTTGACAGGGCGGGCTCGGCACGCTCCAGACCCGCACGGCTAGGCGTCCGGGCCCGTCTGCAAACCCGGAAGTTTATCACAGGCCCAGCCGACGTCCGGCCTCGCGACGCGAGAGCGTGCGGGTGACCACCACGAGCCAGTCGGCGCGGCTCAACCGGCGGGCGGCCCGAACGGCCTGACCCTCACGAAACAGGCCGAAAACCGCCGATCCACTCCCGGTCATCGATGCCCCCACGGCACCGCCCCGCGCCAGTTCGCCCACGATCTCTGTAATTTCTGGATGCCGGCGAGCCACCGGCGCCTGCAGATCGTTATCGAGCCCGATGGGCCCTATGTGCCAGCCGACGTCGAGGTCCCGCGGATTGGCCGGCGCCGTGCTGCCATGCGCCTTCCAATCTTCGTCGAGCCAGCCATACGCGTCTTTCGTCGACACGCCGAATGACG
Organism: uncultured Acidobacteriota bacterium; assembly: GCA_963704575.1. Classification (GTDB taxonomy): domain Bacteria; phylum Acidobacteriota; class Vicinamibacteria; order Vicinamibacterales; family SCN-69-37; genus DATEGZ01. The sequence continues at coordinate 2,250,192 of OY969918.1, forward strand.
GCTTGACGATGACGACACCAAAACGCGCGGCGTCGTCGACCGGATAGACCTCGTCGCCGCGCCCGGTCGCGAGGCCGGTGCCCCCGAGCAGAAAGAACGGGACGTCGGCCCCAAGTGTCGCGCCGATGCGCGCGAGGTCGCGGCGTGACCGCCGCCCTTCCCAGATCGTGTTGAGCCCGACGAGCGCTGCGGCGGCATCCGCGCTGCCGCCGCCGAGGCCGGCGGCGATCGGGATCTTCTTGACGAGCTTGACGTGGGCGTCACGCGGCACGCCGTCCCGCCCGAGGGCCTGCCAGAGAGCGGCCGCCGCGCGCGAGACCAGGTTCGTGTCGTCGGTCGGCAGCCCCGGCCCGCCAGCCGTCAACGTGAACGGCCCTTTGCGCGCGGTCACCGTCAGCGCATCGGCAAGCGCGACCGACTGCATCAACGTCCGCACGTCGTGATAGCCGTCGTCGCGGCGCGCACCGACGCGGAGCGTGAGATTGATCTTTGCGGACGGTCGCAGGAGCAGCGTGCGTCGCATCGCGCGGCCCTTACTTCTTCTCGCGGAGCGGACCGTTCGCCCGGAGATCCTCGATCGTAATCGGGAGCGAGTCTGCAGACGGCGTCACCACGAAGTCCCGGGCCTCGTGCGGTAGATTCACATCGATCTCCTCGAGCGTGAGTGACAGCGACACCACGGGCGTTCGACCCGGTTCGGTCGAGATCCGCACGGCTCCCGGGTAGTCTCCCTGGAGGTCACTGTACTCGACAATCAGGCCGCTCGTGACCGCACGCGTGATCCGCCAATGTCCCTCGCGCGACTCGACGAACAGGCGGCCGTCTCCGGTCGTGATCGCGCCAATCGGGCCGTAGCGCGCGCTCGCGGTGACGTCGTTCGCTTCGGCGCCACATCCGGTCAGCAGCGCCAGCAGCGCGCGCGGACCGAGCTTCAGTCCGGTCAGCGCCTCCACGATGTCGTCAGCGCGGGCCTCGAGCACGCGCTTGTCGCGTGCAAGCCACAGGGTGGCCTTGTCAGCGGTGCCGCCGAGGACGAACGCCGGTGGCCCGAACATGACCGGTACTGACAGCGAAATCTGATCCGCGCGGGTGACGAGGCCGATGATCGTCGCGCTCAGTGATTCCCGCCCGACGTGACCGTGCACGCGAATGGTCGCGGCATACGTGGACGCAGCGCGGCAGTTCGCGGTGGCCTGCGTCCACGCGGCGGACGCCTCAGGAAAAGGCTCGCCAGGACCTGTCGGAGGAACAAAGAGTTTGGGAGCGCACCCTGACGCCGCGAGTGCCAGGGCGGCGATGAGCCGGCGAGGCCGCCGGAGCCTCGACGCGGCGGACGCCACTACTTTCCCGCCAGCTCCCGCGCGCGGTCGCGTCGCTTGGTCACGGCGGTGACGTCCAGCTCGTCGCGATCGCCGGACAGCGCGCGGTCGAACGCCGTGGCGGCGTCGCGGTAGCGCTTCAATTGGAAGTACAGCTGGCCGAGGTGATCCTGAATGACCGAGACGCGCGGGAGCGCCGCGGCCGCCTTCTCGAGGGGCGAGGTCGCGTCGCCGAGTTTGTCGAGGCGGAAGTACGTCCAGCCGAGACTGTCGAGATACGACGGGTTGTCGACGTCGATGACGAGCGCGCGCTGGATCAGCGACAGCGCCTCGGGCAGCTTGCGGCTGCGGTCTGCGAGCATGTAGCCGAGATAGTTGAGCGCCTGCGCGTTAGCCGGATCCCGCGAGATCAGCGCGCGGAAGATGGCCTCGGCCTGATCGGGCTGACCCGCCCGATCGTAGGCCGTCCCGAGATCGAACTGCAGGTCATCGTCGCCGGGCGCCCGCGTGCGGGCGGTCTCGAGCACCTGCACGGCGCCGGCATGATCGCCGGTCTGCTGGAGCGCAGCCGATAAGGCCGCCACCATGTGGCCGTAGAACCCGGCCTTGACGTCCGCATCGGTCGCCGACGCGATTCGCGGACGCAGCGTGGACACCACCGCCGCGTAGTCGCCTCGCGCGGCCTGCGACTCGGCGAGCGCGAGCGGCCCGCGGGCGTCGTTCGGATCGATCTGCGCGATCTGCTTCGCGGCCTCTTCGGCGCCGGCGGCGTTGCCAGTACGACGTTCGACCTGCGACAGGATGTACCAGAGCGAGATGTCGCGCGGCGACTGCTTGACGAGATCAAACAGGACGGCGCGGCCGCCCTCCGCGTCGCCCGCATTGACGAGCGCGGTCGCTTGCCGCAGCTTGAAGGCGCCGTTGCGCGGACTGAGCGCCGCGAGACGCGCCCACGTTCCGGCGGCGTCCTTCCAGCGCCCGACTTTCTCGTACAGCTCACCCAGCCACGTGCGCGCCTGCAACTGCGCCTGGGCCGGTTGATCGTCGACGACCTGTTCGAGCATCGTCACCGCTTCGGCCGGCCGACCTGTCGCGTCGAATGCCTGCGCGAGCAGCATGACGGCATCGGGATAGCCGGGCTGACCGAGCAGGAACAACTGCAGCGTGTCGATGCCCTTCGCGTAGTTCTCCGTCTCGACGTAGAGCTGACCGAGCGTGAGCTCCGACAGCGGATCGCGCCGATTGGGCGACACGACGCGCTCGAGATGCGAGATCGCCTCGGTCATCAGCGCAGGCGCGCGGGCGCCCGCCGAGGGCTGATGCGCGAGCGCGGACTGCACGAGCCCGAGGATGCGGTTCGCTTCGAGATCGGTCGGGTCGATCGCGAGCGCGGCCTGCGCCTCGTTGATCGACTCGGTCGCCTTGTTCTGGCGCGCGTAGAGCCCGGCGAGTTCGGCGTGGATCTCAGCGGACTTCGGCGTCAGCGCGAGCGCCTGGTTATATGCCGCGATCGCCTCGTCTACTTTGCCCGCGCCCTCGAGCGTCCGGCCCTGGAGAAACAGAAAATATGCCTGACCCACTGCGTCAGCGGACGCGGCGGGCGCGGCAGTTTGCCCCTGCAGGGACAAGGTCAGCATGAGCGCGATCGGTGTCAGCAACATGAGCAGACGGATCGATTATAGTCCCCTGATGGCCGTCGATCCCGCGCTGCTCGAAATCCTGGTGTGCCCGGAATGCAAGGCGCCGGTGCGCCTCGTCAAGGAGGGCACGGCGCTCAAGTGCGAGAAATGCCACCGAGTATATCCAGTGAAGGACGACATCCCGGTCATGCTCATCGACGAGGCCAAGATCGAGAACTAAGGTCCGCCGCCACTTGTGCACATTCTTCTGCTCCGGCTGCGACTCATCGGCGACGTGGTGTTCACGACGCCGGCGATTCGCGCGCTGGCCCGGCGCTTCCCGGATGCCCGCCTGACGTATGTCGTCGAAACCGGCGCGTTCCCGGTCGTCGCCCACAACCCGCATCTTTCCGAGGTCATCAGCATTCCGCACGTGCGCGGCTGGCGCCGCGTGGCCGACGACCTGGCCCTCGCGCGGCGGCTCCGTGCGGCCAGGATCGACGTCGCCATTGATTTCCACGGCGGACCACGAAGTGCCTGGCTCGCCTGGGCCAGCGGCGCGCCCGTCCGGGTGGGCTACGATGTGCAAGGCCGCACGTGGATGTACACGAAGGTCGTTCACCGTCCCCGCGAACTGCGAGCGCGCCACTCCGTTGAGAACCAGTGGGACCTGCTCGCGCAGGTCGACCCCGCGTTCGCCGCGCCGCCTGACCCGGCTGTCGATCGCGTGGAGATGCCGGCCTCACCGGCCGATCGATCGGCGGTCGACGACCGCGTCGCGCATCTGGGCGTGCCCGGAAATGCGCGCCTCATCGTCATTCATGTCAGCGCCGGCAATCCATTTCGCCGATGGCCCGAGTCATCATTCGCCGAACTGGCGTCCGATCTCGCTTCGCGCGGCGGCGACCGGTGGATCGTCCTCGCGGGCGGTCCATCCGATCATGACGCCACGACCCGGGTCCTCGCCGACGCACGCGCTCGTGCCGGCGCCGCCGGCACCCGCATCGTCGACGGCGAAGGCATGTCGCTGGCAGAACTGCGAGCGCTGATGGATCGCGCGGCCTTGTTCATCGGCGGCGACAGCGGCCCGTTGCACGTCGCGTCCACTTCGGATGTCCCGATCGTCGGGCTGTACGGACCGACCTTGGCCGAGCGATCGGCGCCGTGGCGGCCTCGCTCGTTGCGCACGGCGTCGCTCGACGTCGGCGTGCTGCCCTGCCGCCCCTGCGATCAGCGCGTGTGCGCCCCCGGCGACTATCGGTGCCTCGGCGGGATTACTGCCGCGACGGTCCGGAACGCCGCCGAACGCCTGCTCGAGGCCGCGTCATGACAACCGCCGCGATGCGCAACACCGAGTGGGTGGCGTTCGTTGCGCTCGCCGGCTGTCTGGGTCTGATTCAACTCTCGATCGCCGGCGCCGAAATCCTGCTCGACATCTCGGCTATCGCGTGGCTCATCGTCGCGTTCAACGAGCGGCGGCGGCAGGACGTCCCGGGATTCTTCTGGCCGCTCGTCGTACTCGCGGCCGCGACGCTCGTGAGTTCGGCGTTTTCGATGGATCCGTTCGAGAGCTTCAAGCGCGATCGCCAGCTGCTGCTGTACGCGATAGTCCCAATGACGATGCGGCTCGCGCGCGGCCGTCGCGCGTTGACGGTCGCGAACGTCATCATCGCGCTCGGCGCGGCCGGTGCGCTGGTAGGCATCGTTCAGTACGCGGCGCTCGGATTCGACAACCTTCATCAGCGTCCGCACGGCCTGCTCGGTCACTACATGACCTACTCGGGCGTGCTGATGCTCGTGATTTGTCTCGCCTCGGCGCAGCTCATCTTCCGCGAGCGGGACTGGGTCTGGCCGGCCGTTGCCGTGCCGGCCCTCTTCGTTGCGCTCGGCGCGACCTATTCGCGTAACGCGTACGCCGGCGCGCTGTGCGCGATGATCGTGCTGCTCATCTTCCGCAAGGCGTGGAAGCTGCTGCTCGCCGCGCCGATCATCGTCTTGATTCTTGCGCTCGTGGCGCCGGCGGCCATCCGGAACCGGGCGCTCTCGGCCTTCGACCCGAACGACGCCACCAATCGCGACCGGATCGCGATGCTCGAGTCCGGCAAGGCGATGATTGCGGATCACCCGCTCACAGGCGTGGGTCCCAACATGGTGCCTCGCGCGTATCTCGAGAAGTACAAGACCCCCGATGCTGTCGATCCTGTCGATCAACCTGGCGGCGGGCGTTCGCATCTGCACAACGTGCCGGTGCAGCTCGCGGCCGAACGCGGATTGCCCGCGCTTGCGGCGTGGCTGTGGTTCGTCGTCGTCGCGCTGCGCGATCTCATCCGCGAGTTCCGTCGCGGGCGCGTGCGGGCGCTGGCGGCGGGTGCCGTCGCCGCGACCGTAGCAATGGTCGTCGCTGGCATGTTCGAACACAACTTCGGCGACTCCGAGTTCCTCATCCTCTTTCTTGGCGTGATCACGCTGCCGTTCGCGGCAGCGGCCGATCCGATCACGCCCGATCCTTCGCCCGGCAGCATGGTGACTCACTCGTGACGACGTCGCTCGTCCCGCTGGCCAACCGCCTTTCTGGTTGCCGCGTCGTCGTCATCGGCGACGTCATGCTGGACCACTTCGTGTTCGGCCGCGTCGATCGCATCTCGCCCGAGGCGCCCGTGCCGATCGTCCGATTCGATCGCGACGAGTACCGGCTCGGCGGGGCCGCGAACGTCGCGCGCAATGTCGCGTCACTCGGCGGCCGTGTCACACTGCTCGGTCTCACGGGCAAAGACGACGCGAGCGAAATCCTTGCGCGCGAAATTGAAGCGGGCGGCTTCGACCCGTCCGATCTGGTGTGCGATCCGGAGCGGCCGACGACCCGCAAGCTGCGCGTCGTGACCGCTCGCAATCAGCAGGTCGCGCGGATCGACTACGAACACGAGGACGATGTCGCCGGGCCCATCCGGGACGAACTCCTCCGTCGGGTGCAGACCGCCATCAAGCGGGCCGAGGCCGTCGTGCTGTCCGACTATCGCAAGGGCGTCGTGAGCCGCGACGTCATCGCGACCGCCATCGCGGCGGCAGATGCCGCAGGCGTGCCGATCCTCGTCGATCCGAAGATCCCCCAGGCGGATCGCTACCGAGGCGCGACGCTGCTGACACCGAATCATCACGAAGCGCAGCTGATGACGCAAACGGTGATCCGCACACCGCAGGACGTACGTGATGCGGCGCGGCTGATTCACGAGCGGAGCGGCGCCAGCGTGCTCGTCACGTGGGGCGAGTTCGGGATGTGGATGCTCGACACGACCCACACGCCCTTTCATGAGGCGCATTTCGGCGCGGCAGCACGCGAGGTCGCCGACGTGACGGGCGCGGGCGACACGGTGATCGCGGTGCTCTCGCTGGGGCTCGCATCGGGAGCCGAGCTTTCCGAATGTGCGCGGCTGGCCAACGTCGCCGCGGGACTCGTCGTCGCGCGCTTCGGTCCCGCGACAGTGTCGAGCGCGGAGCTCGCGGCGGCCGCGGCGGCAGAGTGATGCAGACGCGGCTGCTCTCGCCACGCGAGGGCGTGATCTGGGCGATCGCCTTGCTGTTCGTCGCCTCCTTGCTCGTCGTCACGCGATTCACGAGCGCCGACCCGGACTCGGCCCTGTACGCGTCGATCTCGGGGCGGCTCACGCAGGAACCGGCGTCGCGCTGGATCGCTCCGGAATGGTGGGGCTTCTGGCCTGAGACCAAAATGGAGGGCCTGTTCCGCGAGCACCCGTCCGGAGTGTTCGTCGTGCCGGCAGCAGTCGCGCGCCTGGGCATTCCCGGCGAGCAGGCCGCGTACGTCGTCGGGATCGGATACGGGCTCGCGGCGCTGCTGCTCATCGGCGTGCTCGTGTCGAAATTGACGTCGCCTGGTGAAGCGCGCGCGTCGCTGATCCTGCTCCAGCTGATGCCGGTCGCCTTCCTGTTTCGTATCCGCGCGAATCACGAGTACCCGATGCTCGTCGCGCTTCTCATCACGCTCGTGAGCGTCGAAGGTGTTCGCCGATCATGGTGGTGGGTCGCGGGCGTCGCGCTGGGTTTGACCCTGGGCTTGCTGGTGAAGGGCGTGTTCGTCGTGCTCGTCGGGATGGGCGCCGGACTGTGGATCCTGCTCAACCCCAGCCGATCGAAAGGCACGACGTCGCGAGCCATCGCGGCGTGCGTGATCGGCGCCGCGATCACGGCCGGCATCGCGGTGCTATATGACGCGGCGTACCTGCGCGTCACCGGCGATACGTTCTGGGCGCCGTACTGGCGGCGGCAACTCGGACCGGTGACGATCGCGTCTCCGCTCGACGACGCCTCGACACTCGCCGGGCATCTCGCGTTTTACGTCAGCCGGCTGCTGTGGTTTCCTGCGCCGTGGAGCATCGCACTCGTGATCGCGGGATGGCGCCTCTTTGGACAGGGCGCGCTCGCGCGCTGGCGAAGCGTGTCCGAGACGGCCCGTCGCGGGCTGCTCTTCGCGATCCTCTTTGCGTCGCTCGCCGTCCTGGTGCTGAGCCCATCGAGCCGGTTCGCCGAGCGCTACGCGTTCTCGGCCGCGTTCATGATTGGCGGCGCGGGCACCGTCGCGGCGTATCGGATCTGGCCGTCAATCAGTCGGGTGCTGGACCGGCTCGACGAGCGGATCCCGGCGTTGCCCGCGACGACGTGGCTGACCCTGATGCTGCTGCGAATCGTCCTGGGCCCGTGGCTGCCGCGGATCCCCTGACGCCGCAGCGGTTGGCGACGAGAAACGCATCGGGCGGCGGCGTGCCGTGCACGATGTCCATGATTTTCGCGCTGTCGAACGCGAACAGCGCGTGCCGATCGGCCACGCACGCCGACGGAACTCGCCGTCGAATCGCGTCCCAGGTCTCGTCGTTCGTCACGAGCCACGCCTCGGTCGGACCGCCGATGAACGCAAAAACCTCGTCGATCGATCCGAGCTCGGGGACGGGCCGGCTCAGATAGAACGTCAGGCTCGGGAGGCTCATGCTGTAGGACGCGAGCGCGGCGCCCGGCGTGGCGCGCGTCTCGAGCGTGTGCACGAGCGCGGGTACAGGTTTGAAGCGTTCGACATCCGGCAGCACCCGGCCGACGAACAATAGATTGAAAACAACGAAGCCGGCGGCGAGCGTCATTACCGCAGGGCGGCGACGTCCCGTGATCCACAGGACAACAGCCGCGGCGCCGGTGAGGCCCACGACTGAAGCGATGAACAGCGCTGCGTCGATCCGGTAGAAGCCCACACGGAACAAACTCGCGATCCCGATGGCGATCCCCACGCACGCGGCGGCCGACGAGAGAAAACACGCGCTGACGAAACGGCGGCGCACGACGGCGTCTGCCGCAAGCAGATCTGCAATAAGCGCGGCCGTGGCGGCGGCGACGGGAAAGATGTAGAGATCTTCTTTGGTCTGCGACAGCGAGAAGAAGCCGACGACGGTCACGATCCAGAACCAGAGCAGCCGGCGAATCGACGCGTGCGTGGCGTCTTCGCCCGCCCCGCGTCCCTTCCATCCCGTCGCGAGCGGAACGAGGATCAGCAGCGACCAGGGAAACAGATCGGTGAGCAGGACCGGGATGTAGAAGAGCGCGTCGCGGCCGTCGGGGGTCATCGCCGTCGCGTAGCGTTCGAGGTTTTCGCCGAAGACGAACTGCGTGATGTAGGGCCAGCCGTGGCGCAGGTAGACGGCGACGTACCACGGCAGAACGATCGCCGCGATGATCGCCAGGCCCGGCAGGAGCATCATGCGGCGCAGATCGCCCACACGGCGCTCGACCACGAGCCAGAGTCCGCAAGCGAGTCCCGGCAGCGCGAGCGCCACGGGGCCTTTGGTCAGGATGCCGAGACCGAGGGCGACATACATGAACATCAGCCATCGGCGGCGACGCGCCGGAAACCGCAACGCCATCACGAAACCGGCGAGCGCAAGGGAGAGAAACGACGTGAGGTACACGTCGATGAAAATGCGCCGCGCATGCATCACGACGCGAGGCGCCGTGGACACGACGAGCGCCGCGAGGACACCGGTGGCCGTGGACCGCAGCGCGCGGCCGATGAGCAGCGCGGCGACGATGATGCCGAGGGCACCGAGCGCAATGCCGAACCGTTCGACGGCGACCGACGTGCCGAAGGTACGATACAGGCCGGCGACGATCCAGTAGCTCAGAACGGGTTTGTTGAACCGTGGCAGGCCGTTGAAGCTCGGGCTGACGTAATCGCCCGTGAGGACCATCTGACGCGGCGTCTCGACATAGAACGCCTCATTCGCGTCCCAAATCGCATTCGCGCCCAGAAAGAGGAAAAAGACGAGGAGGGAGAGCAAGAGGAGGGGGACGGGGGATTTTTCCACAGAAACAGCGTGTTCGGTGCCGGAGGTCGGCGGGGTGCCTGCCCCGCCGACCTCCGGCACCGAACGGCCTGTTTCTGTGGAAAAATCCCCCGTCCCCCTCAATGTCGAAAGTGTCTCACGCCGGTCAGGACCATGGCGAGGCCGTGGGCGTCGGCGGCGGCGATGACGTCGGCGTCGCGCATCGAGCCGCCGGGTTGGATCACGGCTGTGGCCCCGGCTTCGGCAAGCGCGTCCAGGCCATCGCGAAATGGAAAAAAAGCATCTGACGCGGCGACCGATCCTCGGAGGGCTCCCGCGCCGGCCTTCATCACGGCGGTTTTGACCGCGTCCACGCGGCTCATCTGCCCGGCGCCGACCGCCAGCGTGACATCACGGCCTGTAAAAATCACCGTGTTCGATTTCACGTGCGCGGCCACACGCCACGCGAAGCGCAGCGCGACCCACTCGTCTGGCGTCGGCGCGCGCTTCGTCGCGACTCGCGGGCTGTCGGGACTCGGCCACGGCGAGGCGGCCTCGATCACCCGGTCGCGCGTCTGCGCCAGCATGCCCCCGAGAATCGACCGCACGTCCGGCTCGGCGTCCACGCCGTCGAACTCGGCGGTGACGACACGCATGTTCAGCTTCCCCGCGAGCACAGCGCGCACCTCGTCGCCGGCCAATCCTGGAGCGATCACCGCCTCGATGAACGTCGCGACCAGCGCCCGCGCCGTGTTGAGATCGATCGGACGATTGAGGCCGACGATGCCGCCGAACGCCGAGAGCGCGTCGGCCTCGCGCGCGCGGACGTACGCCTCCGCCGGCGAAGCGCCCGTGGCGACGCCGCACGGATTGGTGTGCTTGATGACGACCGCGGCCGGCTCGGGAAACTCGAGCGCGATCCGCGCCGCCGCATCGAGATCGAGCAGGTTCGTGAACGAGAGCTCCTTACCCTGATGGACGACCGCGCCGCCAAATCCCGGGAGCACCGCGCCCTGCCCCGTCCCCGCACGGGGCGCGTACCACGCGCCACGCTGATGCGGGTTTTCGCCGTACCGCAAGTCTCGCACCTTCACGAGCTTCGGTTCCCACACCGCTGGCAGCCCTGCAGCCTCGCCGCGCGGCTCGCGCGCGAACGCGCCGTCGGCATCGACCCGCACCTCGTCGAGCGTCGCCGCGATCATCCGGTCGTACGCGGCCGTGTGCGCAAACGCCCTCCGCGCCAGGTCGAACTTGAGCGCCATCGACGGTCCGTCCGCCGCGCCGAGCGCTTCGATCACCCGGGTGTAATCCTCGGGCTCGACGACGACGAGCACGTCGTGAAAATTTTTCGCGGCCGCGCGCAGCAGGCTCGGACCGCCGATGTCGATTTCCTCGACGAGATCCTCAAACGGCAGTCCTGGCTTCGCCGCCGCCTGGGCAAAGGGATACAGGTTCACGACGACGAGGTCGATCGGCGTGATGCCGTGCTCGGCGAGTGCTGCCAGGTCGTCCGCTCGGCTCCGCCGCGCCAGGATGCCGCCGTGCACCCGCGGGTGAAGCGTCTTGACCCGGCCGTCGAGCATCTCGGGCATCCCCGTCACGTCGGCAATGCCAATGACCGGCAGGCCGGCGGCCAAAAGCGCCTTGGCCGTCCCCCGGTCGAGACCAGTTCGACCCCCCGGCTCGCCAGGGCCGTGGCAAAGGGCACCAGCCCCGTTTTGTCCGAAACACTGATGAGTGCGCGCATGAAATGACTGTTTTCCGCCTTACTCCCTGGCCTGCTTGACAATAGCCCCCTCAGCTCACTAGCATTCCCCGCTGACGTGAAGCGGGCTGGCGTCGAAGTTGAGACCGCAGGTAGCGGCTCTTTTTTTTGTACCTGGTCGGGCCCGCAAAACACACGACCGGGGGCAGGGCGGCGAATTTCGCCGCATATCTCGCAAGGCAGGCAAGGGCATGCGTATCACCGGCAAGGTCAAGTGGTTTAACAACGCGAAGGGCTACGGATTCATCGAACGGGAGGGGGGCAACGACGTGTTCGTCCACTTCTCCGCAATCCAAGGCTCCGGCTTCCGGACGCTCGAAGAAGGCCAGCAGGTCGAATTCGAAATCGTCGACGGTCCGAAGGGACCGCAGGCCGGCAACGTCACGAAGCCGAGCTAAACCACCCCGGGGGACCGGCACCATTCGGTCCGGTCCCTCACCTTCCGCCGTTCGTCCGGGCTCCCCAGCCCGATTCTTCTCCGCACCGCCCCCGACCATCATCGAATCAGAAACCACACAAGCGGCAGCCAGAGCTCGCGCGCGTACGGCATCGGCTGATCGTCGAGGAGCACTCGGCAGTCGCGCACCGGATCGACGATCTCGAACAGGTCGCGAATCCGCAGCGGACGATCGCCCGGGTAGAACCGCGCGCGATGGCGCAACACGCCGTCGACGTGGATCTCGTGATACTCGTCCGCGGCTTTCGCCAGCTCGAGTGCGCGCGTGTAGCCGTCGCCCTCGAACGCGGGAAAGTCGATCGAGATGGAAAACGGCAGCGGCGGCGCGCCGAACAACACCTCGCGCAACTCGGGCCGGAGCCTGAGCAGCTCTTCCTCGCTCGGCTGCTCCGAAAGATCCGCGTACGGCCAGAACCGCTCGAGCGGCCGGTGCGTCGGCTCATCCGGCAGGACACGATCAGGACGCTTGGATTCCGACATCGCCGAGCGGCCGATGGTATCCTGTTCGTCCCGCACGCCGCAACCGCGATGGCCATCTCTGCCCGACTGATTCCGTCGATCGACACGCTCGTCATGCGTCCCGCGATCGAAGACGCGGTCTCCCGTCACGGCCACGCGCGCGTCGTCGGCGCGCTGCGCAAGGCGGCCGGAGAATTGCGCGAGCGCTTGCAGGCCGCCGGCAGCGAGTGCCCCGACAACGACGCGGCCGCGGCCCTCTGGATCGAGACGCGCGCGCTCGCGGACCTGGGGATGGACCTCGCGCCGTCACTTCGACGCGCGATCAACGCGACCGGCGTCATCCTGCATACGAATCTGGGGCGCGCGCCGCTCGCAGCCGAGGCCCTGGCCCGCATCGCCGAGGTAGCCGCCGGCTATTCCAACCTCGAATACGATCTCGGCGCGGGCGAACGCGGGCATCGGCACGCGCACACCGAACATCTGCTCACGTCGCTCTCTGGAGCCGGCTCGGCGCTGGTCGTCAACAACAACGCCGGCGCCATGCTCGTCGTCCTGGCGACGCTCGCGACCGGACGCGAAGTGATCGTCTCGCGGGGCGAGCTCGTCGAAATCGGCGGCGGATTCCGCGTGCCCGACGTGCTGGCGCAATCCGGCGCAACGCTGCGGGAAGTCGGCACGACGAACCGCACGCGGGCGATCGATTACCTGGCGGCCTGCAGCGGGCGAACCGCGATGATCCTGCGCGTGCACCGATCGAATTTCCGCATCGACGGTTTCACCGAACAGCCAACGCTGGCCGAACTGGCGAGTGTCGCGCAGGCGGCGAACGTGCCGCTGGTCGAGGATCTCGGGAGCGGGTGGCTCGGCCTGAATGACGTCGCCGTCCCGGCCCTGGCACACGAACCGTCCGTGCGCGGCGATCTCGCGGTCGGCGTGGACGTGATCGCGATGAGCGGCGACAAGCTCCTCGGCGGCCCGCAAGCGGGCATCATTCTCGGGCGCGCCGATCTCGTCGATCGCATCCGAACGCATCCCCTCATGCGCGCCGTCCGCGCCGACAAGTTGACCCACGCTTCGCTCGAAGCGACCCTCGGCTTGTGGATGCGGGCGCCGGAACGCAATCGGATTCCGCTTCATCGCATGCTGACGATGCCGATCGACGACATTCAGCGTCGCGCGCAGTCGCTCGTCGCCGGACTGGCGTCGATCGTCGGCCTGTCCTGTCGCATCATCGACGGCACGTCCACGATTGGCGGGGGCGCGTCACCGGGCTCGGCACTGCCGACGCGGCTGGTATCGCTTTCGGCGGTCGGCAGGTCAGCGAACGCGATGGAAGCGCGGCTGCGTGCGGCCACACCGCCGGTCATCGCGAGGATTGTGAACGACGCCGTCGTCATCGATCTGCGAACGGTGGGCGAAGACGAGGACGCGGACGTCGCGCGGGCGATCCGCGCGGCCGCCGGTCACGCTCCCGTTCGGGCGCCCGACTAGAAGCCGGCTGAAAAGGCCGGTTAGAAAATTGACGCGGCGGAATCCGCCGCGAGCTTGATGAGCCCGCCAGGCAACACGCCGAGATAAAACACGGCCGCGAGTGCGAGGAGCAGGCCCGCGAGCGCCATCGGCGCGAGCGTCGGCCGGTAGCCGGGTGCCGTCTCGTCGCTCATGTACATCATGACGACGATGCGCAGGTAGAAGAAGACCGAGACCACGCTCGTCAGCACGCCGAGAATCGCGAGCGCGAAAAGATTCTGCTGCAGCGCGGCGTTGAAGATGTACCACTTCGCCACGAAGCCGGCCGTGGGCGGGAACCCGCCGAGCGAGAGCAGGAAAATCGTCAGGAGCGCGGCGAGCAACGGGCGATCCTTCGACAGGCCCGCGAAGTCGCGAATGTCGTCGTGCTGCCGATCGGGCGTCGAAAGCGCAGCGAGCACACCGAACGCGCCGAGGTTGGTCACCGCGTACGCGGCCAGATAGAACAGCACGGCCGCTTTGCCCGCGGAGTTGAGCGCGACCAGACCGACAAGCAGGTAGCCGGCGTGCGCGATGCTCGAATACGCGAGCATGCGTTTCACGCTCGATTGCGCCACTCCCACGACCGTGCCAATGATCATCGTCAGGCCGGCGATCCCGGACAAGACGGGCACCCACTGGCCGTGCAGCGGTTCGAGTGCCGACAGAAACACGCGGAGAAACGCGGCGAACGCCGCGGCCTTCACGCCCGTGGACATGAAGCCCGTGACGAGCGTCGGCGCGCCTTGATAGGCGTCGGGCGTCCACATATGGAACGGCACGGCGGACACCTTGAACGCGAAGCCGACGAGCAACAACAGCATCGCGAGAATGAGCATCAGGCTCGGTTCACGCGCCGATCCGGCCACGCGCATGCCCAGTTCGTCGAGTTTGGTCGTGCCCGTGACGGCGTACGTGAGCGCGATTCCATAGAGAAAGAACGCGCTCGAGAACCCGCCGAGCACGAAGTACTTGAACGCCGCCTCCGCGCCGTCCGCGCTCGCCCGGCGGAGCCCGGTGAGGACGTACACGCCAAGCGACATGATCTCGAGCGCGATGAAGACGATGAGCAGGTCGCGCGTCGATCCCATCAGCATCATGCCCGCCATCGAAAACAGCATGAGCCCGTAGTACTCGCCGAGCGGAAGTCCGTCGCGTTCGGCCGACCCCGACGACAGCAGGATGGTGAGCAGCCCGATCACGCAAATCGTGATGTTGAAGAAGTTCGTGTACTTGTCGACGACGATCACGCCGAAGCCGACGACGCGGTGGTCCCAGAGCAGAATCGACGCCGCAATCGCGCCGATGACGCCGATGGCGGCGAACCCGCCGAAACCAGGCGCCGGCAGGGACTGGTTCGCGGGCCGAAACGACTCGGCCAGCAACACGACGCAGGCCGCCAGCGTGATGACCAGGACCGGAACGATCGGCGCGATGAGCTGCAGCGCGTACGACACTAGTCGGCTCCCGGAAAATGTGTGCGCGTCGGCGTGCTGACCGGCGCGTGAGTGCCCGGTGGCGGCAGAACGGCGGCCGCGTCAGGCGGTGCCGCCACCGGAATGGCGCGAGGCGCGTCTGGCGCGGCCACACCGGTCGCGTTGATCGGCGCGGTCGCGGACGGACGGATGTGATCAAGCGTCCGGCGAATGGCCGGTTCCATTGGTCTCAGGAAGACGCCCGGCAGCACGCCCATGAAAATCGCCACCGCGCAAATCGGCGCGATGACGAACCACTCGCGCACGCTCAGATCGCGCAACCCGCGGTTCTTGGGATTGTTCACGACGCCGTAGTTCACGCGCTGAAACATCCAGAGCATGTAAACGGCCGACAGAATCACACCAGTCGCCGCGACCGCGGTGAAGGCGCGCGCGTGCTCGAAGAAGCCGGAAAACGCGCCGAGCAGAATCAGGAACTCGCCGACGAAGCCATTCATGCCCGGCAGCGCGACCGAGGCCAGCGTCACGAGAAGAAACGCCGCGACGAGCTTCGGCATGACGCCCTTGAGGCCGCCGAACTCCGCAATCTGGCGCGTGTGCCGCCGATCCGACAGCATGCCGACGATGAGGAACAGGCCGCCGGTCGAAATTCCGTGCGCCAGCATCTGGTACACCGCGCCCTGCACGCCGTTGATGTTGAGCGCGCACAGCCCCAAGACGACGAAGCCGAGGTGGCTCACTGAGGAGTACGCCACGAGCTTCTTCATGTCGGGCTGGACCATCGCCACGAGCGCGCCGTAGACGATGCCGATCACCGCAAGGATCGCGATGTACGGCGCGAACACCTGCGCGGCCTGCGGGAAGAGCGGAAAGGCGAAGCGCAGCAGGCCGTACGTGCCCATCTTCAGCAGCACGCCCGCCAGGATGACGGACCCGGCCGTGGGCGCCTCGACGTGGGCGTCTGGCAGCCACGTGTGGAAGGGAAACAGCGGCACTTTGATCGCAAATGCAACGGCGAACGCCAGGAACAACCACGTCTGCAGCGACGCCGGAATGTTGAGCGCCGTCAGGTCCGTCAGGTCGAAACTCGGCACGCCGAGCACGGCCTGGTGGTAATAGGCGATCCAGATGATGGCGATGAGCATCAGCACGCTGCCCGCCATCGTGTACAGGATGAACTTGACCGCCGCGTAGATCCGGCGTTCGTAGCCCCAGATCCCGATGAGGAAGTACATCGGGATGAGCATCGCGTCCCAGAACATGTAGAAGAGGAACAGATCGAGCGACACGAAAACGCCGATCATCGCCGCTTCGAGCACGAGCATGAAGAATGAGAACGCGCGCACGCCGTGCTCGATCGAGTCCCACGAACACAAGAGCGCGATGGGTGTGAGAAACGTCGTCAGCACGACGAGCAGCAGGCTGATCCCGTCGATGCCGACGTGATACGAGATACCGAAGTCCGGCAGCCACGCGTGGCGCTCGACGAACTGATAGTCCGCGGATCCCGGATCGAACTTCATCCACACGACGACGCTGACCGCGAACGTCAGGAGCGAGACGACGAGCGCGATCTTTCGGACGAGCGCGTCCTGGCCGTTGCCCGTGAAAAACAGCAGCATTCCGCCGACGATCGGCAGCAGGACCAGCAGGGACAGGAACGGGATCGTCATCTCCACACGAAGTACCCCACGATGAAGACGATGCCCGCGAAGAAGTACATCGCATAGACGCGGATCGACCCGGTTTGCAGGCGGCGCAGGACCGCGCTCCACCCGCGGACGACGAGGCCGACCGCGTTCACGGTGCCGTCGATGAGTCCGGAATCGACGCCGCGCCAGAGCACGAACGTCGAAAGACGCTTGATGGGCTGCACGAAGACGGCGTTGTAGATCTCGTCCACGTAGTACTTGTTGAGAAGCAGCGTCTGGACGCCGCCGAACTGCCTGGCGAGCGCGTCAGCCGCCGACGGCTTGCTGCGAAACAGAAACGTCGCGACGCCGATACCGGCGAACGCCACGAGCGTCGAGACGCCCATGAGCGCCATCTCGGTACCGCTGTCGTGCGCCTCGCGCGGGGCTTCAGCCGCCGGCGCCTCTCCCACCGCGCCCGGCGCCGTAAAGCTCGGCTCGAGAAACGCCTCGAAGCGGTTGCCGCCGGACACGAGGACGTTGGGAATGCCGACGTAGCCGGCGAAAACCGACCCGATGGCGAGCACGACGAGGGCGATCGCCATCGCCGGCGGCGCGTCGTGCAGGTGCGCGCCCGCGTGGCCGTGGCCGCCATGTGCGTCATGACCGTGCGCGTCATGCGCGTCATGGCCCTGCGCTGCGGGCGCCGGCCGGCGCTCGCCGAAAAACGCAAGATACAGCAGCCGGAACATGTACGTGGCCGTGAGGAACGCAGTGACGACGGCGAGCAACCACAGGATCGTGTGCCCCGTCGCGAACGTCTGCCAGAGGATCTCGTCTTTCGAGAAAAATCCCGACAGCAGCGGGACGCCGGCAATCGCGAGCGTCCCGATCAAGAACGTCCAGTATGTAATGGGCAGCTCTTTCCGAAGACCGCCCATGTAGCGCAGGTCCTGCTCGCCGTGCAACGCATGAATCACCGCGCCCGATCCGAGGAAGAGCAGCGCCTTGAAGAACGCGTGCGTGTAGAGATGGAAGATGCCGCCGGCAAACGCCCCGACGCCCATCGCGAGGAACATGTAGCCGAGCTGCGATACCGTCGAATACGCGAGGACGCGCTTGATGTCGTTCTGCACCAGGCCGATCGTGCCGGCCATGAGCGCCGTGAGGCAGCCGACGACCGCCACGATGTCGAGCGTGTGCGGCGCGTGGCCGAAGAGCACCGCGTTGCGCCCAATCATGTACACCCCCGCCGTCACCATCGTCGCGGCATGGATGAGGGCGGAAACGGGTGTGGGGCCTTCCATGGCGTCCGGCAACCAGACGTAGAGCGGGAGCTGCGCGGACTTACCGGTGGCGCCCAGGAAGAGCAGCAGCGTGATCGCCGTCAGCAGCCCGAACGTCTCTTCCTTGGGCAGCAACGCGACTCTCGCAGCGACTTCCTGGAAATTCAACGTGCCGAACGCCGCGAAAATCGCGGCCATCCCGAGCACGAAACCGAAGTCGCCGATGCGGTTGACGATGAAGGCTTTCTTGCCCGCATCGGCGGCCGACTGCTTGGTGAACCAGAAGCCAATCAGCAGGTACGAGCAGAGGCCGACGCCTTCCCATCCGATGAACATCACCGGAAAGCTCGCGCCGAGGACGAGGACGAGCATGAAGGCGGCAAACAGATTGAGGTACGAGAAGTACCGCGCGTACTCGCCGTCGGTCTCCTCGTGCATGTACGCCGTGGAGTACAGGTGGATCAGCGTGCCGATGCCCGTAATGACGAGAATCATCACCGCGGAGAGCGGATCGAGACGTAGCTCGAACGGGATGTTCAGCCGGCCCGATGTCACCCACGAGTAGACGACCTCGTCGATGGCACGCACGCCGCCAACCGGCGTCACGTCGAGCAGCCGCCACACCGCGGCGACGGCCCAGCCGAAGGACAGCCCGATCGCGCCCACCGCGACAGCGCCCGACGCGGTCTTCGACAGACGACGGCCCAGCGCCGCGTTGACGAGGAAGCCGAGCAGGGGAAGGAGCGGAATCAGAAACAGCACGAGGTCACCATCTCAGCGTCGTGAACGCGTCCGGGTTGAGCGTCTCGCGATGACGGAACAACGCGATGACGATCGCCAGGCCGGTTGCCGCTTCCGCGGCGGCCACGGTCATGACGAAGAAGACGATGATCTGCCCGTCGACCGAGTTCAGGTAGCGGTCGACCGCGACGAACGTCAGGTTCACCGCGTTGAGCATGACCTCGATCGACAGCAGGATGGTGATCAGATTCCGGCGCAGGAACACGCCCGCGGTCCCGATCGCGAAGAGCACGGCCGACAGGATCAGGTAGCTGTTGAGCGTCGGCTCGGGGATCCAGTTCATGACCGCTCCCTCCGCGCGAGAATGATCGCGCCGACCATCGCGACGAGAATCAAGACGGACGTCGCTTCGAAGGCGAACGAGTAATCGCGGAAGAGCCGCATGCCAATGTCGTAGACCGTCATCTGCCGGCTCGCCGCGCCAGTCGGAAACGTCGTGGGCTGCAGACGCGTCAGGGCCCATCCCAGCTCGACCGCCAAGGCCACGGACAGCACCGCCCCGAGCCGTCGTGGTCCCGCACCGCCGAGGAGGCGCGCGTGATAACCCGACGGCGGATCTTCGGTCGGAATGTTCAGCAGCATGACGACGAACAGGAAGAGCACCATGATGGCGCCCGCATAGATGATGATCTGAATCACCGCGACGAACGGGGATCCGAGAAGCACGTACAGCCCCGACAACGCGCCGAACGACGCGATCAGCAGCAGGACGCTGTACATCGGGTTGCGCTGCCCGACGACGAGCACCGACGCGATAATCGCACCCGCGGCAAGAATCCAGAACAGAAGCGCGTGCATGTCTTCGCCTACCAGCCCATGTAAATCACCACGCCCGCGGTCACGAGCAGGTTGATCACGGCCGCCGGCAGCAGCCATTTCCACCCGAACTCCATGAGCTGGTCGTAGCGATAACGCGGCAGCGTCCACCGCATCCAGATATAGAAGAAGAGAATCGCGAACACCTTCGCAAAAAACCAGATCCAGCCGAGCCAGTCGGGCAGGAACGGCCCGTGCCAGCCGCCGAGGAACAGGTCGGTCGCCACCGCCGACACCGTCACCATGTTGATGTACTCGGCCAGGAAGAACAGCGCGAAGCTCATCGAGCTGTACTCGGTGTGGTACCCGGCGACCAGCTCCTGCTCGGCTTCCGGAAAATCGAACGGCGCGCGGTTGGTTTCCGCCACGCCTGCGGTGAGGTAGATCAGGAACCCGAAAAACTGCGGAAAGATGTACCACTTCGGGATGAACCCGAGCCAGTACCCGGACTGCTGCTCGACGATATCGTGCAGCGAAAGCGATCCGGCCAGCATGATGACGGCCGCGAACGACAGGCCGTACGAGAGTTCGTAGCTGATCATCTGCGCCGACGACCGCAGGCCGCCGAGCAGCGAGTACTTGCTGTTCGACGCCCAGCCGGCAAGCACGATCCCGTACACGCCCATCGACGTGATCGCGAAGATGACGAGAATCCCGACGTTGACGTCGGCCGCGGCCAGATGAATCGGCCGATCGAGCAGCCCGAAGAACGTCGTGTCGGCGCCAAACGGGACCACGGCGAACGCCGCGAATGCCGCCGTCGCCGAGAGCACGGGCGCGAGATAGAACAGCCACTTGTCGGCGGCCTTGGGGCGCAGTTCTTCCTTGAAGATCAGCTTGACGATGTCGGCGAGCGGCTGCATCAGCCCGCGCGGACCGACCAGATACGGCCCGACGCGTTGCTGGACGAACGCCGCGACCTTGCGCTCCATGTACACGAGCCCGGCGGCCGAGATCTGCAGCGCGAAAAACGCGACGAATATGACGCCAAGCTGCGCGACGATGACCGGATCGATCGTCATCTCAGTGCGCCATCGCCTTCGCGTCCGCGCGCCACGGTGCGGGCACCGTGCAGCGTCCCTCGCGGATGTGCGCCTCGTATTCTGCGCGGAACGTCTTGATCGTCGAGAGCACGGGCGTGGCCGCCGCGTCCCCGAACGCACACAACGTCTTGCCGAGAATGTTGTTGCTGATCGACAGCAGCAGATCGAGGTCCTTCATCTGGCCCTCGCCGCGTTCGATCTTGCCGAGGATGCGGTGCAGCCAGTCACCGCCTTCGCGGCATGGCGTGCACTTGCCGCACGACTCGTGCTTGTAGAAGTGCAGCAGGTTCTCCGCCGCCCACACCATGCACGTCGTCTCGTCCATGACGATGATGCCGGCCGAGCCGAGGAGCGATCCGGCTTTGGCGATGCCGTCGAAGCTCGCGGGAATGTCGATCTCGTGCGGGAGCAGGACCGGCACGGACGATCCGCCGGGAATGACGCACTTGAGCGCGTGTCCGCCGCGGATGCCGCCGGCGAACGAGTCGCCGTAGATGAGCTCCTTGAGCGAGACGTCCATCGACGCCTCGTACGTGCCGGGCCGCTTGACGTGGCCGCTCACGCAAAAGAGCTTCGGCCCGCCGTTCTTCTCCGGGCCGATCTTCGCGAACCACTCGGCGCCATGCTCGATGATGAGCGGCACGTTGCACAGCGTCTCGACGTTGTTGACCGCCGTCGGACAGTTGTAGAGGCCGGCGACCGCCGGGAACGGCGGCTTGAGCCGCGGCTGCGCGCGCTTGCCCTCGAGCGACTCGATGAGCGCGGTCTCCTCGCCGGCCTCGTACGCGCCAGCGCCGCGGTGCACGTAAATCTCGCAGTCGAAGCCCGTGCCCTGAATGTTCTTGCCGATGTAGCCGGCCGCGCGCGCCTTGGCGAGCTCGGCCTCGAGCACTTCCTGCACGTGATAGAACTCGCCGCGAATGTAGATGTAGGCGACCTTCGCGCCGATCGCGAAACAGCCGATCAGGCACCCCTCGAAGAGCAGGTGCGGGTTGCGCTCCATGAGCACGTGATCTTTGAACGTGCCCGGCTCGCTCTCGTCCGCGTTGCAGCAGATGTACTTCGGGTTCGGCGACTTCTTGTCGACGAACTGCCATTTCATGCCGGTCGGAAAACCCGCGCCGCCGCGGCCCCGCAGCCCCGACGCTTTGACGGCGTCGATCACGGCATCCGGCGTCATGCCGAGCGCCTTCTTGAGGGCGGCATAGCCGCCGCGCTTCACGTAGGAATCGAGCGTGAAGCCGTTGGCTTCGCGGATGTGGGAAGTGAGCAAGGGAGTCATCGTGACACCTTGCGGATCAAGTCCGAACTTAGAAGCCAGAAGTTAGAAGTACAGAGTTGCGCGCGTGTCCCTCCGAACTTCTCACTTCTGGCTTCCAACTTCACACTTGATCCCTTCACTGCCCTTCCCCCTGCACTTTGAGGTAGCACCCGGTGAGTGACGCCGCTCCGCGAGTGCGCAGGCCTTCGACCAGATCCTTGACCGCCTCAGGTCGCTGACACTCGTGCCAGTGATCGTTCACGCCGACGACCGGCGCGCGATCGCAGGCGCCGAGACATTCGACCTCGAGGAGCGTGAACTCCCCCGCCTGATCCGTCTGACCCGGCTCGATGCCGAGCGTGTGGGTGAGAGCTTCGGTCACGCGCTCCGCGCCCATCAACGCGCACGACAGCGTGCGGCACACCTGGATCACGTGCCGGCCGACCGGCCGCGTGTAGAACATCGTGTAGAACGACACGACATCCTCGACATCGGCCGGCGTGCACCCGATCGCCTCGGCGACGTGCCGCATTCCGTTCCCCGTGATGTAGCCCTGCTGATGCTGCACGAGATACAGCGCGGCGATGATCGCCGACTTGCGCTGCTCGGGCGGATAGCGCGAGCAGATGTCTTCGAGCCTGGCGCGATTCTCGGGCGTGTACGTGAACGCGGGCCCTGGCTCGGGCACCTGCCGCGCCGACTTGTGGTGGCCGCGGCCGTAATCCATCGTCGGATGGAAACTCATCGATCCACATCTCCCATGACGACGTCGGTCGAACCGATCACGGCGATGACGTCCGCGATGAGACCGCCGACGATCATCTTCGGCAGCGCCTGGCACGCGACGTATGACGGGGCGCGCGCCTTCACGCGGAACGGCCGGTTGCTGCCGTCGGACACGATGTAGAAGCCATGCTCGCCGCGCGGGCCTTCGACCGGCACGTAGGCCTCGCCCTTCGGCACGTTGAAGCCCTGAGAGTAGAGGAGGAAGTGCTGAATCAGCGCTTCCATCTCCGTGTAGACGCGATCTTTCGGCGGCGGCACGAAGCGGTAGTCGCCGCAATCGTACGCGCCGGTCGGCGAAATCCGATCGAGCGCCTGGCGGCAGATCCTGACGCTCTGCCGCATCTCTTCCATCTTGAGGAGATACCGCGCGTAGACGTCACCCTCGGTCTGCGTCGGCACGTCGAAGTCGAACGTCTCGTACTTGAGGTACGGAAATGTGCGGCGCACGTCGTAGGGGATGCCGACCGCGCGGGCCATCGGCCCAACCAGGCCCATCGCCATCACGTCGGCGCGCGACAGATACCCGACGCCCTTGGTGCGCTTGATCCACACCTGGTTCTTGGTCAGGAGCAGATTGTATTCGTCGAGCTTGCCGGGAAACTTGTCGAGAAATTCCTTGACGGCGGCGTGGAAGCCGCGCGGCAGGTCTTCCCGCAGGCCGCCGATCCGAATGTAGCTCGGGAACATGCGGAACCCGGCCAGCATCTCGTTGAGATTGAGCAACTGCTCGCGTTCGCGGAAGCAGTACATCATCACCGAGACCGCGCCGATTTCCATGCCGTGCGTGCCAAGCCACACGAGGTGGCTGGACAGGCGCTGCAGTTCCGCGAGCAGGACACGAATCCAGATCACGCGGTCGGGAATCTGCGATTCGATCCCGAGCAGGCGTTCGACGGACAAGCAGAACGACAGGCTGTTCGACTGCGCGCCAAGATAGTCCATGCGCTCGACGAGCGGAATCACCTGCTGCCACTTCTTCTGCTCGGCGGTCTTCTCGATGCCGGTGTGCAGGAAGCCGATCGTCGGCTCGGCGGCGACGATGGTCTCGCCATCGAGCTCGAGCACCAGATTCAGCACGCCATGCGTGCTGGGGTGCTGCGGCCCCATGTTCACAGTCATCGTCTCGGTGCGAATGTCGGACATGCCTACGTCAGCTTTCCGGCGTCGCGATCCGCGCGCGCGCGCGCCGCGCGCACGTTGGCCGCAAATTCCTCGGGCGAGAGCTGAATCGGCTCCCACGACTGCGTGTCCTTCCGGATTTGCACCGGATAGTCCTTCCGCAGCGGATAGCCGACCCAATCCTCGGGCATCAGAATCCGGCGCAGATCGGGATGCCCGTCGAAGGCGATGCCCATCAGGTCGAAGATCTCGCGCTCGAGCCAGTTCGCCGTCGGATAAATCGACGTTACCGTCGGGATGCGGGCCTCGACGCCCGGCAGACGCACCTTCAAGCGGAACCGGCGGGCCGGCGCGGCCGTGGCGTTCGCCGCAGTCAGATACGCCGGGCCGATGCACGCGAAGTGGTACACGATTTCGAAGCGCGGGACGGCTGGATAGTAATCGACGCCCGCCACGTCGACGAGGAGCGCAAACTGCAGCGCCGGATGATCGCGCAACAGCTGGCAGAGCTCGAGCAGGTGCTCGCGATCGACTGACGCCGTGGGCATGTCGGTCGCCGGACTCACCTCAATCGTGGCCTCGGGCGCAGCGGCTCTGAGCGTGTCGACGACGGCGGTGTCGATGGCGGAATCAGGCATCGCCCGAACTACGCGCTCATCCGCGAGCGGTCAATCTTGCGTTGAAGCTGGACGATGCCGTAGATCAGCGCTTCGGGGCGCGGGGGGCATCCGGGGACGAAGACGTCGATTGGCACGACCTGGTCGCAGCCCTGCACGATCGCGTAGTTGTCGAACACGCCGCCGCAGCTCGCGCACGCGCCCATTGAAATGACCCACTTGGGCTCGGCCATCTGGTCGTAGATGCGGCGCAGCACCGGCGCCATCTTTCGCGACAGCCGGCCGGCGACGATCATCAAATCGGACTGGCGCGGCGAGCCACGGAAGACCTCGGCGCCGAAGCGCGCGATGTCGTAGCGGCCGCAGCTCATCGCCATCATCTCGATCGCGCAGCAGGCCAGGCCGAACGTCACCGGCCAGATCGCCGATCGACGGGCCCACTGCACCATCTTCTCGACGGTGGTCGTGAGAATCGGAATCTCTAAGTCAGCCATCCGGACATCTCTGATTGGCGAGGGGTGACGGGCGATCGTATCGCCGGCGATCGCCCATTTCCAAATCTCATCTCAAATCGCAAATCTTCAATTCAATTTCAAAATTTCAAATTCCCCAATTCCAAATTTCTACCGCCGCCTGTGGCTCCAGTCGAACGCGCCCTTGCGCCACACGTAGATGTAGCCGGTCGAGAGCAGCGCAAAGAACGTCACGATCTGCCAGAAGCCGGGCTTGCCGAGGTCGCGAAACGCAATCGCCCACGGGTACAGAAACGCGACCTCGATGTCGAAGAGCAGAAAAATCATCGCGACGAGATAGAACTTCACCGACTGACGCTCGCGCGCATCGCCCACGGCAGGCATGCCGCATTCGTACGGCGCCTCTTTCTCGGGCGAGGGCTTGCGCGGCCCCAGAAACTGGGACAGAAACATGTTCCCGGCGGAAAAGCCCACCGCCAGGCCCATCATGATGAGGATTGGGACAAACCCTTCCATGCGCGCTCAATCGTCGGAAACTGGAGCAACGACGAACGCTTGTGCTCCAAAAGATCAAGCAACGATAACGGACACCCCCGGGCAAGTCAACGCGGCCGCTCGGTGCCTGCCGCGGTCGCGCTGTACCGAAGCGGCGCCGTTGTCGATAAACACTTCTGGACGGGCAGCCAAACTTTGAGGCCGCCGCCCTGTCTAAGCTGAGAGATCTGAAGGTGACGCTCCACATGCACGCCCGAACACTCCTCACCGCTCTCGGACTGCTTCTCTCGGCCGCCCTTCCGGCGCGCGCGCAAATCCACGCAGAAACCGTGGCCTCGGGCTTCATCCACCCCGTGGCGTTCGTGCAGGATCCGAGTCAGCCCGGTGTCCAGGTGATCGCCGAGCTTGGCGGTCGAGTCTGGCTGATGCGCGACGGTCACGTGAACGTCACACCGTTCCTCGACATCAGCGATCGGGTGTCGCCGTCCGAGAACGGCGGGCTGCTCGGCCTCGCATTCGCGCCCGACTACGGGGCAACAGGCCGGCTATATGTCAACTTTATTGATCTAAATGGCAATACGGTGATCGCGCGCTTCAATCGCGCGACCGACAACGCCGACCTCGTCGATCTGTCGACGCGTTTCGATCTCGTCTGGCCCGACGGCCAGCCCTTCATCGTCCAGCCGTACGGGGATCACAACGGCGGCAACCTGGCTTTTGGTCCGGACGGGTACCTCTGGATTGCCCTCGGTGACGGCGGCGGCGATGGCGATCCCGATCAGCGCGCCCAGAACCCGCTGACGCTCCTCGGCAAGATGCTGCGCATCGACGTCTCGGTGGGTGACGATGATCCGACGGGCTACCAGGTGCCGCCGGATAACCCGTACGTCGGACGCGAGGATGTGTTTTCAGAGATCTGGGCGTTCGGCTTGCGCAATCCGTGGCGCTACAGCTTCGACAACCCGAACCTCGGCGGAACGGGCGCGCTGGTGCTGGCCGACGTCGGCGAGAGCCAATGGGAGGAACTCGACTACGAGCCGATGGGCTCAGGCGGCGGGCGTAATTACGGCTGGAGCATCCGCGAAGGGATGCACGACTTCAATCCCGATCAGCCCGCGTGGTCGGCGTTGACCGATCCGTTCTTCGAGTACGGCCACGACGTCGGCAACTGCATCACGGGCGGCTTCGTGTACCGCGGCACGGCGCTCGGGCCGAGCTACTACGGCCGGTACTTCTTCGGAGACTTCGTCAAGGGGCGCGTCTGGTCGATGGGGCTGGACGTCGATGGCGACGGCAACGCCACGACGAGCGACCTGGTCGAACATACGGCGGACCTCGGGGATGCGGCGAAGCTGCTCGTTACGTTCGGTCAGGACGCCGGGGGCGAGCTCTACATCGTCAGCTACGTGACAGGAGTGGTGTCGCGGCTGGCGGCCGGTCCGCCGCCACCTCCTCCACCTCCGCCGCCACCGGTGACGAACGACGGCACATGCGCGACGCCCGATCCGTTCAACATTCCGGGCATGCACGGCGAATGTCACGACGGCGGCTGGCTGCCGGTGCCGGACTCGACCCCGGTTACCCCGGCCACGCCCGCACCCGCGCCGACACCCACGCCCGCGCCGACACCGACTCCGGCGCCGCGCGGCAACGACGGGACCTGTGCGACGGCCGATCCTTTCAGCATTCCCGGCATGCACGGCGAATGTCACGACGGCGGCTGGCTGCCGGTACCCGACTCGGCACCGACGCCGACGCCAACGCCAAGCCCGACTCTAACCCCTGCGCCAATTCCTACGCCGACGCCCACCCCAGCTCCCACGCCAACTCCGACGCCGCCACCCGCAACGTCACCGTCGCCGATTGACGACGGCACGTGCGGGACGTCGAATCCGTTCAGCATTCCGGGCATGCACGGCGAGTGTCACAACGGCGGCTGGATGCCGGTGCCCGATGCGGCGGCGCCCACGCCGATGCCCTCTCCGTCGCCCACCCCCACGCCGTCACCTGCGCCCCCGTCCAACACTCCGTGCGGCACCGATCCGTTCGCCGGCATTCCCGGCCTGGTGGGCGCGTGCGCGAATGGCGGATGGATTCCCGTGCCCGGCGTACGGATGACCGGCACTGTGCGACGCTTCGTGCAAGGCGGCGCGATCGTCTGGACGATCGCCGGCGACGATCAGGCGACCTACACGGCGGCGAATCTTCCCGCGGCGTTTCAGACGGACGGAGTGCGGGTGTCGTTCGTCGGCGCGTTCACGTTCGATCCTGGCGCCGTGAACGGCATCACACTCATCGCGATCGCCGGGTTCTGATCAGCGCTACGCGACAAACCGGCCGCCGCTGCTACGGTAGCGTGACGCGGTACTCCCGTCGCCACAGTTCAAAGAGCGCGAGGGCGAAAAGCCGTTGCGCATTGGCGCGGCCGCGCGTCTGGTGAGACACGATTTCGTCAACGACGGGGCGATTGAACAGCCGGGTATCCATGCTCGCGAGAATTTCGGTCATCGCGTCGCCCCAGGGCCCGTTGAACCACGCGTCGAGCGGCAATGAGAAGCCCTGCTTGCGAGCGACGTCGAACGTCGGCGGCAGCACCCGGCGCGCCAGCCGGCGAAGGAGAATCTTCCGCTCCGCGCCAGTCACACGGAAAGCGTCAGGCACCTGCGTGAACGCGAACTCCACGATCCGATGATCGAGCCACGGCGCGCGGACCTCAAGGGCCGTGGCCATGCTGGCGCGATCGACTTTCACGAGCAGGTCGTCGGGCAGGTACGTCTGAAAATCGACGGCCATCGCCTCGGCAACTGTCGTCCCGTCACCACAGAGCCCCGCCTTGTATCGCTCCGGAGACTCGAGGTCTTCGAGGGCGTGCTGGACTGCCGGCGTCAGCAACCGGGCCCGCGTGCGCGTATCGAAGTAGACGTTGACGTGGGCAATCGCCCACGAGACTTTGTCCGCCAGACCGATCAAGTGATTGCGGCTCCGGGTGCCGACCGGCAGGAGCGCAGCCGCCGTGGCAGTCGCGGCGCGCACGGGAGACGGCATCCAGGCTCGCGCTTGCGCCTGCCATCGCGCCCACGTGTAGTGCGGATAGCCCCCGAACAACTCGTCGCCGCCGTCACCGCCGAGCGCGACCTTCGCGTGCTGGTGAATCAGCTTCGAGAGAAGAAACGTCGGCAGCATCGACGAGTCGGCCAGCGGCTCGTCGAATTGCCGGGCAAGCGCCGGCAGAACGTCCGCGCCGGCGTCTTCGATGGGCAGCTCCGTGTGCATCGCGCCGACAAAATCGGCGACCAGCCGCGCGTGCGGTCCCTCGTCGTAGCGGCCGTGACCGGGGAACGTCGCGGCAAATGTCTGGACCGGCTTCGACGACACTCGCGCCGCGAAGGCCGTGACCAGACTCGAGTCCAGCCCGCCGCTGAGCAGAATGCCGACTGGAACGTCGGACGCGGTCACACGGAGGCGCACCGAGTCAGCGATGAGAGATTCGAGCTCGTCGAGAAGTTCTTCCTCGTGACGCTTCGAGTCCCGACGCGTCGGCAGCGTCCAATACGCCTTGACGGCCGCCGCGCCAGTCTTCAGATCGAACGTCAGCACGTGCGCGGGAGGGAGCTTGCGAAACCCGCGCAAGATACACCGGTCGCCGGGGACGTATCCGTACGTCAGATAGAAGTTCAGGGAGTCGTAGTCGAGCTCACGCGAAACATCAGGATGGACGAGCAGCGCTTTCAGCTCGGAACCGAAGATCAGACGGTTGCCAGCCTGGTGGTAGTAAAGCGGCTTTTCTCCCGCGCGGTCTCGTGCGAGGAGTAGACAATCCGTCCGCGCGTCGTACAGCGCGAGCGCGAACATGCCGTTGAGCGCTGAGAACGCTTCCTCGCCCCAGGCGTCGTACGCTTCGAGAATCACTTCGGTATCGCTCGACGTCGCGAACGATCGTCCGATCCCCTCGAGGCGCTGACGCAGCTCGCGGTAGTTGTAGATTTCTCCGTTGAATGTGATGTGCAGGTCGCCTCGACGGTTGGCCATCGGCTGATGGCCGAGCGGCGAAAGATCGATGATCGCCAGCCGCCGATGGCCGAGGCCCACACGACGGTCGTTGGACCACCACGCGCCCGCATCATCCGGACCACGGTGCCGCAACTCGTCGCGCATCGTCGTCAGGAGCTCGGCGCCGTCTCTCCGGCCGTCAGGCGCGACTATTCCGACGATGCCACACATGCGGTTTGACGGCGCCTGAATGCCGCGCGCTTAGGGCGCGGCCGAGACGGCGCGCGGCCGGGCCACATCTTGCTGATGTTCGACGAACCAGCGATACGTGGAGGCGATCCCGTCAGCGAGTTCGATGCGATGACGCCAGCCGAGCGTGTGCAGGCGCGAGACGTCGAGCAGTTTTCGGGGCATGCCGTCAGGCTTCGTCGCGTCCCATTCGATTCGTGCGTCCGGGTGCACGATGCTCCGGACTAGTTCGGCCAGCTCGCGGATCGCCAGGTCCGTCCCGGTGCCGACGTTGATGTGACGATCCTCGTTGTAGCGCTGCATCAGGAATACGCAGCAATCGGCCAGGTCGTCCACGTGCAGGAACTCACGCCTTGGAGATCCACTGCCCCACAGGGTCACCGCATGGTCGCTGCGGGTCTTCGCCTCGTGAAACTTCCGGATGAGCGCTGGAAGCACGTGGGAGGCGGTGAGATCGAAGTTGTCGCCAGGGCCGTACAGGTTCGTCGGCATCGCCGAGATGAAATCGCGGCCGTACTGGGTGCGGTAGGCCTGGCAGAGCTTGATGCCCGCGATCTTCGCGATCGCGTAGGCCTCGTTGGTCGGCTCGAGCGCGCCGGTGAGCAGCATGTCCTCCGTCATGGGCTGTGGCGCGAGGCGCGGGTAGATGCACGAGCTGCCGAGATACAGGAGGCGCGTCGCGTTGAAGACGTGCGCCGCGTGCACGACGGTGGCGTGGATCATCATGTTGTCGTAGATGAACTCCGCCGGACGAGTCGAGTTCGCGAGGATGCCGCCCACGGTGCCCGCGACGAGGTACACGTATTCCGGCCGGTTGGCCTTGAACCAGTAGTTCACGGCGGCCTGGTCGCGAAGATCGACTTGATCGCGCGTGGCGGTAAGGACGTGACGGAATCCGGCGCTCGAGAGGCGGCGGACGATCGCCGAGCCGACGAGGCCTGCGTGGCCGACAACGTAGATGCGGGAATTGGCCGTCGGGGGCGTCATCGATCGACTATCGGCGCCGTCTGACAGCCGCCTTAGCGGCTGGGCTCGAGACTGTGGCGCCCGTCCCGCAATTCTATGTCAGTCTGAGGCCTGTTCGTTGTAACCCTCCGGGCAGGGGCGGACATCCGGCCGCGACGCACGAGATCCGTCTCCGACTGCGGCTCCCTCGAGGAAGAAGCATTCGAATCTGCGGTAAGTTAGGCGGATGGCGCCTTCTGCGCAGACCGAGGTCCGTGTGGCGGTCGCCGTGCCGAATCTCAACCAGGGAGCGTTTCTGCCGGCTGCGTTGGACTCGCTTCATCAGGACGTGCCCCTTGCCGTGGCAGTACTCGATGCCGGCTCACGTGACCAGTCGCGTTTGGTCATCTCGACACGTCACCAAGAGCTCGCGTTTTGGCGCAGTCACCCGGACGCAGGACAGGCAGCAGCGGTCAACGAAGGCATCCAGACCCTTTGTCGGTTGCACCCATCGATCGACCTCGTGACGTGGCTGAACGCCGATGATTTTTACCTCCCAGGCGGCCTGGCTGTGATGCAGGACGCACTCGACCAGCACCCTGAATGGGTGGCAGTGGCCGGCGGTGGGGTTGTCGTTGATGCCGAGGGGCGCGCCACGTCCGAGGTGCCAACGTGGCCTTTCGATCGCGAGCGTTTCGGACGCATGTGCACGCTGTGCCAGCCGGCCACGCTCATTCGCCGAGATGCTTGGGAACAGGCAGGCGGGCTCGATCCAAACCTGCAGATGTGCTTCGACTACGACTTGTGGTGGCGGTTGTCTCATCAGGGCACGATCGGCTACATCCCTCATCGAGTCGCCGCCTCACGGGATCACGCGGATACGAAGACGCGGACACGTCGCCCGCAGTACTTCAGTGAAGCGACGGCGATCGTGCGCCGTGAGCTCGGCCATGTGCCGTGGCACTGGTACATCAGCGAGGCTCTTGAACGGCAAGTCGGGTACATCGTCGGACGACGCCCCCGGCTCGATGGCCGGCTGTCCGCCGCCTGGCAGGCCGGGTTCGCGTACTGGCGCGATCGCCGCTCGCGCACGTAATGGCGCGTATTGTCCATCTGTGTCCTCGGTATGCGCCGGCGCAAGGAGGCGTGGAGAGCTTCTTTCGGCGACTGGGCCGTCGGCTCGTATCGCGCGGCGACACGGTCGACGTCTGGACCACGGATGCGCCGACCGTGCGTAGCCTGACTCAGCCACTCGATCCCCGCTTGCCCCCCGGTCCTGAGTCGATCGACGGCGTCAGGACGCGGCGATTCCCGGTCAATTACTTTCCGTTCCAGCGGATTCTGCGCACGGCGGGTCACGTCCTGCCGTTGGGCCGACGGTGGAAATGCGAAACGCTCCGGTGGACGCCTTTCGTGCCGAGCATGACGCGCGAGGCGCGCCGGTGCACAGATCGCGTCGACTTGGTACACGCCGCGGGATTGCCGTACACGTCGCTCCTCTTCGCCGGTCTCACTCTCGCCCGTCGAACGGGCGCGAAGCTCGTGATTAGCCCGTTCACCCACCTACCGCCGCCTGGCGCCGCCGGCCAGAGTATGCGCCGCGCCTATCTCTCGCCGCTCAACATGCAGCTGCTGAATGAGGCGGACATCGTCTTCGTCCAGACCTCGCTCGAACAACGCGCCCTTACAGAAGCCGGCGTCGTCCACCCGGTGATGCGCGTTGTCGGCGTCGGTGTCGACGCTGACGATGTGCACGGCGGCGATCGGGCACGGGCCCGCAAACGGTGGGGCGTAGGCGCGGATGCGATCGTGATCGGTCATCTCGCCAACAAGAGCTGGGAGAAGGGTACGATGGACCTGGTCGAAGCGATGCGACGCGGTTGGGATCGCGGCTCGTCGGCCGCGCTCGTCCTCGCTGGCGCGGAGATGCCCGCATTCACGGCGTATCTGGCCAAGAGTCCGGTGCGAGACCGCGTGGTAAATCTGCCGGTGCTCTCCGACGACGAGCGTCGCGATTTTTTTGCCGGCGTCGATGTGTTCGCATTGCCAAGCTATGTCGAGTCGTTTGGCATCAGCGCGCTCGAGGCCGCAAGTTGCGGCGCGGCCGTTGTTGTCTACGATCACGGCGGACCAAGTGAGTTGTTCGAGGATGCCGTAAGTGCGCGAATCGTGAAAACGGGTGACGTCCAGAATCTTTTCGAGGCGATTGCGGCGGTGAGCGCGAGTCCATCGCTGCGCGAGAGGCTGGTCGCCGGCGCCAGAGACGTAGTCCGGGCGCACACTTGGGAGGCGGCGCTCGGTCGGGCGTTGGCCGCCTACGACAGCGAGGTGGGCACGCATGCCGCGACGAGTTGACGTCACGCCTGACGAGATCCTGAACGAATTCGACGCGCTCGCTGACATCTACGCGCACGTGCCGCCGCTGATCATGTGGCGGGCGTGGGAGCTTGCCGCCTATCGCCACGTAATCTTGCCCGAGCCGGTTCTGGACCTCGGCTGCGGCGATGGGCGATTCTTTCACCGTGCGTTTCCGAGCGTCACCGAAGTGCACGGCGTCGATCAAAGCGCGCAGGCGGTGGAGCTGGCGCGCCAATCAGGATTCTATCGTCAGGTCTATCACGCGCCTGCGCACTCGATTCCGGCGGCAGACAACGCGTTCGCCTCGGCGTTTGCCAACTGCTCGCTCGAGCACATGGATGACCTCGACAGCGTGCTCGGCGAAGTACGCCGCGTTGTCCGGCCCGGCGGTGTCTTTCTCTTGAGCGTCGTCACCGATGCCTTCCTGAATTGGTCGCCGTTAGCTCGCGTGCTGACGATGTGCGGAGCGGCTGCTGCGGGGCGCCGGGTGCAAGTGCAGCACGAGGAATACCATCACCTCGTCAACGCACTGCCGATTGAGACCTGGACGTCGCGGATGGATCGGGCCGGATTCCAGTTGCAGCAATGGACACCGGTCGCCGATGGTGTCGCTGGCTGGATGTTCCTCTTGCTCGACCAACTCTGGCACGTGCCAACGGACGGCGCCGAAGTGGGCACCGAACTGGAAGCCCGCCTGAGTCTTGCGACGCGTCGGGTGCCAGCTTTACGCAAGATCTTTGCCGGTTTGCTCGAACTGGACACGGGGTTGCCGCGGGCGGGAGTCATCTTCGTCGCGATTCGATGAACGCGCGAGTTGATAAGATCACCAACGCAGTGACTACGCGCAGTCGCATTACCCACTCGGCGGCCTCCGTGCCCTTCTGGCGCTATCTGAACCCGATGGCCTTCGTTCGGAATCTGTGGCGAGGCCGGGCACTGATCAGACAGTTCACACGCCGGGAGATCGAAGGGCGGTACAAATCGTCTTTCTTGGGCTTGGCGTGGTCATTCATCAATCCGCTCGTCCTGCTCGTGGTCTACACATTTGTGTTCGGTGTCGTCTTCAAACAGCGCTGGGCCGGTGCAGCGGGCGGGCTGAGCCAGTTCGGACTTGTACTGTTCGCCGGCATGATCACGTTCGGCATTTTCAGCGAGTGCGCGGGACGCGCGCCGACATTAATTGTTAGCACGCCGAATTTCGTGAAGCGCGTCGTGTTTCCGCTCGAGCTACTGGCCGTCAGTGTGCTAGGTTCGGCACTCTTCCACGCGACCGTCAGTTTGATCATGCTCGCCGTCGTCCACCTGGCCTTCGGGGGAACCGCTTCTTGGTCGTGGTTCCTCGTCCCGGTAGCGCTAGCGCCGATGGCCTGTCTCAGTTTGGGAATGATCTGGGGCCTCTCGAGTCTCGGGGTGTTCATTCGTGACCTCCAGTACACGGTGACGCTGATTGTCCAAGTACTGTTCTTCCTGACTCCGATCTTCTATCCGATCGAGGCCGTGCCACCTGCTCTTCGAGGGCCCCTGCAGTTGAATCCGCTGACGGCGATCGTGACGACCGTCCGCGGGACAATCTTTCCGGACGTGGCGACCGCGTGGCCAGCGCTTGGTGTGACGTCTGTGATCAGCGTTGTCGCCATGTTGCTGGGTTATGCGTGGTTCATGCGCACACGGCGGAGTTTCGGGGACGTCCTGTGACCGCGCCGACTCCTCCCGCCGATGCCACCGCGATCAGCGTTCGCGACATTGGCAAGCTGTATCGCATCTACGCTCAGCCGCAAGATCGTCTGAAGCAGATGCTCTTCTCGCGACTGGGACGCCACTACGGACAGGACTTCTGGGCGCTCCGACACGTCTCGTTCGATGTGCGACCCGGAGAGCGGTTCGGCGTCGTCGGCAGCAACGGCTCGGGCAAGAGCACCCTTCTCCAACTGATCGCCGGCACGCTGGCGCCGACGGAAGGAGAAGTTCAGGTCCAGGGCCGAGTCGCCGCGTTGCTGGAGCTTGGAAGCGGCTTCAATCCCGAATTCACCGGCCGGGAGAACGTCCACTTGAATGGCGCGATCCAGGGGCTGTCGCCCGCGCAGATCGACGAGCGGTTCGACCAGATCGCTGCGTTTGCAGACATCGGCGAGTTCATTGATCAGCCGGTCAAGCTCTACTCGAGCGGTATGTTCGTGCGACTGGCGTTTGCCGTCAGCACGAGCGTCGACGCCGATATGATCCTGATCGACGAGGCACTCGCGGTCGGCGACGTCTTCTTCCGGCAGAAGTGCTACCGTCGGCTCCAGACACTGCGGGAAAAGAATGTCGCTGTCGTCCTCGTCTCGCACAGCATGGGTGATATCGAGGAATTCTGCGACCGCGCGCTTCTCCTGGATCGCGGCCAGGCGGTGTTCGTCGGCCCATCCGTCGAAGCGGTGAAGCGATACTATCTCGTCGAGAGCCGAGGCCGGGTGGCGCTTTCCGAAAACGAGCCGCTGCCGGCACCGGCAGCCGCATCTGCGACGTCCATCCTCGCCTGGCCTGCGGGCCTGTCGCGGCATCCAGTGCCTGACGGCGAGCAGGTCTCGGACGGCTGGGGGCGGTGCGTCGCAGTTGGGATGGCGGACGAGACTGGAGCCGAGTGCGGTGTGTTCACGCAGGGCGCCCGGTGCGTGGTCTGGTCCGAGTACGAGCTGGATCGCGACATCGCGACGCCGATCGCCGGCTTGGTCATCCACAGCGAGAAGGGCGTGATCGTGCATGGCAAGAGCACGATCGAAGCGGACACGACGGTACCTGAGGCGGTGAAGGCCCAGGAGCGGATACGGGTGAAGCAGGAAATCGTGCTGGACATTGCGCCGGGCGAGTACACCTTCGAGGTCGGCCTGGCGACGCTCGACCGGCTGGTCCATGCCCGGCGGCAGCAGTTGTCGCACGCAGAAATTGCCGCCGCCGTTGTTCGCGTTTGCGCGGTGCCGGTCGCGGGCCAGTTCCACGTGGTCCTTCGGCGGCCGAGCGGACATGTGCAACTGATGCATCACGGCCTGGCCAATTTGCCTGGCGACATCCACGTGGGGAGGGTCTCAGATGAGT
The DNA here is from genome assembly GCA_963704575.1 of uncultured Acidobacteriota bacterium. Lineage (GTDB taxonomy): Bacteria > Acidobacteriota > Vicinamibacteria > Vicinamibacterales > SCN-69-37 > DATEGZ01. Next base: position 2,286,018 of record OY969918.1, read on the forward strand.
GACGGTCGGATCCGTCCGTCGACCAGCGACGTTCGTCTGGTGCGGCCGTGCTGGTGCGGCAATCACGAACTGAAACCGTTCAGTGAGTACTACCTGCACTGCCGTGATTGCGACACGCTCGTAAGTCAGTACCAACACGACGCCGACGTGTCTCGCGTGCGCGCCGACGAGAGCGATCTCTATGGCCGGGATTACTGGTTCGGGCATATGGAGAACGACCTGGGCTTCGCCAATATTTACGAGCGTGCCAAGTCGGACCTGACCGAGCGTGCGCCGCACTGGCTCAAGACCCTGCTACGCCACCGGACCCCGCCGGGCGCCGTGCTCGAGCTGGGCAGTGCCCATGGCGGGTTCGTCGCGCTGCTCCGCTGGGCGGGCTTCGAGGCTACGGGGTTGGAACTCAGCCCAGCGATTGCCGAGATCGCACAATCGTTGTTCCACGTGCCAATGCTCAACGGGCCAATCGAAGATCAGGATCTGGCACCGGGAAGTTTTGACGTGATCGCCCTCATGGACGTCATGGAACACCTTCCAAGTCCCGTCGAGACCATGGGCGTCTGTATGCGCTTGCTGAAACCTGGCGGGTTCCTCCTGATCCAGACGCCGAAGTTCCCTGCCGACGCGACACTGGAGTCTCTCGTCTCCAGCAGCGGTCGATTTCTCGAACAGCTGAAAGAACGCGAACATCTTTACCTCTTCGGCGCCCGTTCGATCGTACGGTTTTTCGCCGCGCTTGGCGCTGCGCACGTGAATTTCGAACCCGCGTATTTCAGTCATTACGACATGTTCGTGACCGTAAGCCGGGAACCTCTGGCAGTCATCACGGAACCTGATCAGGAGGTCGCGCTGATCAGGACTCCAGCCGGGCGACTCGTCGCCGCACTTCTCGATCTCTACAAGCGGCTGGGCGACTCCGTCCCGCGAGCGGCATTCGAGCTCGTGGATTCGGATCGGGCGGCGCGACTCACCCTCATCGAGCAGCAGGGTGCGGAGCTGGGCCGCGCGACCGAACAGTTCGAAGCGCTGCGGGCGGAGGTGAAGGCGCTACGGGAGGCATTGACGACTTCTGAAGCCGACCGAGCCGCGCGACTCATGGTCATCGAGCAGCAGGGCGCGGAGGTGGCCGCGCTGCGTTCGGCCCTCGCCTTCAGCGAGGCGGATCGGGCCGCGCGACTCACGGTGATCGAACAACAGGGCGCGGAGCTGGGCCGCGCGACCGAGCAACTCGAAGCGCTGCGGGCGGAGGTAGCGGCGCTACGGGCGGCATTGACGACTTCTGAAGCCGATCGAGCCGCGCGCTTGGATGTCATCGTCCGCCAAGGCCAGGAGATGGACAAGGCCGCGCGAGACTTTGCTGAATTGCAGGCCTCCCTGCGAGTGGTGGAAGCCCGGATCCCTGAGCTCGAGCGCCTCGCGGGCCGCACCGTCACGCAAGATGAGGCCGACCGCGTACGCGGCAGTCGCCAGAGATGACGTCCGTGACGACGGCCTCCGGCGCGCTTACATCGCGCTTCCCGTCCGAAGATGCCGAACGACGCGCCCGCTTGAACGTATTGACTCTGAACACAGATCTGCCGATCTTTCCCGGCGGCGGTGGCGTCGAGTACCTGACGATGACTCGCATGGCCGCTCTGGGCGGCGAAGTCGGCATCGTCTCGATGGTGCACTCCAAGCAAGATCTCGAGCGATCAGCCGGACTGACAGCGGCCGGCGTACGTCTGTACCTCTGGCGGAGTCCCTGGCTCGACGGAGTGCCCCCACCCAACCCACGCAGCTTGGTGCGCAGCATTCATCATCGGCTCGTGGCGCTCGCGAACTGGTTGCAGTCGACGCCAAGACACCCTGTCGACACTCGACTCACGCCAGCCGTGTTCGCGAACATGGCCCCCGGGCTCCTGAATGCCCTCAGCGAGCGCGCGTGGCCGGTCGAATCGATCGTCCAGAGCAGTTCCGCGTCACTGATCGATCGCGTTCCGAAACCTCTCGTGTCGGTGATCGTAATGCACGACGTTCGGGCCCGACTCTACGAGCGGCGCGCCGCCGTGGCCGACACGGCGTCGGAACGACGTCGCCTTCGACGGGAGGCACGACGTTATTTTAGGTTTGAACGCGAATATTGCGGGCGCTTCGATCTCGTTACCACAGTGTCGGCTGATGATGCCCGGTGGGTTCGCGAGCACTACTCGCCTCGGCGCGTCGTGCAGGTGCCGCTGCCCGTGGATACGGGCCATTTCGCGCCGCAGTCCGAAGAGCTCGAATCCGACGGCCGGATCGTTTTCACCGGCCTGCTGAATCATCCACCGAACGTTGATGCCGCGCGTTACTTCGCCACCGACGTGCTTCCGCGGATTCGCGAGCGCATACCCGGCGCGGAGTTCCATATCGTCGGCCGCAATCCTGACGCCCAGGTACTGGCGCTCGCACAGCTTGCCGGCGTCAGGATCTTTCGCGACGTGCCCGATATTCGGACGCATCTGGCGTCGGCCGCGGTCGTCGTGGTGCCGTTGCGGTACGGGTCGGGCGCGCGCCAGAAGATCCTTGAAGCCTGGAGTATGGAGAAGTGCGTCGTATCAACGAGTGTCGGCGCCGAGGGGCTGGAATACGAAGACGGCGAGAACCTCGCGATCGCCGACGGCTCACCTGCATTCGCACAGGCCGTGACGCGCGCCCTGGGTGATCCGGAGGTGCGGGCGCGGCTCCGGCGCGCCGGGCGCACCGTCGCTCAGCGGTATCACGATCCTGCGTTGGTGGCCGCCGGGTACATGGAGGCGCTCGAACAAGTCGCCATCGAGAAGACTTCGATCGACGAGCCGATGCGCGTCCTTCTCGACATGCGGTGGATGATCCCGGGTGTCGCCGGCGGCATCGAGAACCTGGCCCGCGCGTTCCTTCAGCAGCTCTGCTTGCTCGATGGCCGCAATGAATACGCGGTCGTCGTGCCGGCGCAGGCCCAGTACGATCTCGAGGGCATGCCCCGGCCGAATGTGCGCATCATCGCAGTCGATTCGGTACCAGGTACTCGCGCGTCGCTTCTGGCATGGTGCGGCTCGACGCGCGGGCGCGAAGCTTCGCCTGCCATATTATCGAACGCCGGAAGTCGAAACCCTGGCATGGCTGCGCAACACGGGTGCAGAGATTGCCTATTCCTTTCCGGGTTACATCCATCCGCAGGTCTTGGCCCTTCGACAGGTGCTGGTCGTGCCTGACATTCAGCACGAGTGCATGCCGGAATTCTTTTCGGATGAGGCGCTCGCCGAGCGCCAGCGCGTTTACACGGATTCGATTCGCCGCGCCGATCACATCTGCGCGATCTCGGAATTCACGCGCCAGACGCTCATCGAGCGGCTCGCAGTCGCGCCCGAGAGGATCACCACGGTGCCACTTGCCGCCGACGCGATCTTCTCGCCCCGTCGTGTGGGGCCGGAGGCGGCTGGAGCTGACGAGCGGCTGCTGCGCGCGTGGGGCCTGGTGCCCGGGAATTATCTTTTTTCCCAGGTCACACGTGGCGTCACAAGAATCATCGCGCGGCCATCGAGGCGCTGAGGGTCTTGCGCGATCGATTCGGACGCAAGCCCGTGCTGGTGTGCACGGGCGGCGCGCGTGAGGCTCAGGCCTCCATAGACGCACAGGCCGCCACGCTGGGCCTCGAAGCGCAGGTTCGCTTTCTCGGCTATCGGTCACGCCAAGACCTGGTCATCCTGTATCGCGGCGCCACCTGTCTCGTGTTTCCCTCGCGGTTTGAAGGATTCGGGATGCCCGTGCTCGAAGCGATGGCGAGCGGATGTCCGGTCGTCTGCAGCAACTCGACGAGTCTTCCGGAAATTGCGGGCGATGCGGCCACGCTCGTCGATCCGTGCGATCCCGACGCGATCGCCGAGGCCATCAATCGCATTCTTACGAGTACGGAATGGCGGCAGGAGCTGAAGACGCGGGGACTGCGTCGTGCGAGAGCGTTCTCGTGGCGGCGGCACACGTTGGAGACGATCGTCGTGCTTAGACGCGTGCGCGACCAGATGCGAGGACGTGCGTCGTGACTGGCGGCCTGCCTCGTATCTCGATCGTGACGAGTTCCTATAACCACGCGCGCTTCATTGGCCGAACGATCGAGAGCGTCCTGGCGCAGGGCTATCCCGACGTAGAGCACATCGTTGTTGACGGCATGTCGACTGACCACACGGTCGAGGTGCTCGCTGGCTATACGCACTTGAAGGTGATTCGCGAGCCGGACCGCGGTCAGGCCGACGCCATCAACAAGGGATTCAGGACGGCGACAGGACAGATCTTCGCGTTCCTGAACTCGGACGACACGCTCGAGCCGGGCGCACTGCACGCTATCGCGACGGCCATCGATCCGCGCGTTGGGCGGCATGTGGTCCTGGGACGCTGCCGCTTTATCGACGAGCGGGATCGATTTCTCGGAGTCGAGCATCCAAGCGGGTTCACGAGCCATCGACGAGTGCTCGAAATCTGGAAGGGGCATCTACTGCCGCAGCCAGCGGTGTTCTGGACGCGCGAGGTCTGGGAAACGTGCGGACCGCTCAGTATCAATGAGCGTCTGATGCTCGACTATGACCTGTTTTGCCGGTTCTCAAAGCGCTACACATTCTGGCCGCTCGACCGGATCCTCGCGAACTATCGGCTGCACCTCGACTCCATCACGAGCTCGATGACCGACGCTGAGCGCCTCGAGCAGGCGATCCAGGTCAGTCGCCGCTATTGGGGATCGCCACTGGAAGTGCAGTACCTGGCAAATCCGAGGCTCCTACGCCGCGTTTCGCCTCAACCGTCGGCCTCGCGCGGTGCGGTTGATGCGCGAAGGTCGGTCCGCAATCGCGCATGGACAATGGTGGCACGGTGTTCCGCGTGCACTCGGTGGTGCGGCGCTCGCACCCGACGTCGTGTTTGACGTGCTGGTATTGCCCGCCGTCAAGCCGGCGCTGTCGAGAGTCTGGCGCCGGCTGGGACACCGCGGGCAGCGGATTGGTCCACAGACAGCCGCTTGGCTGTCCTCGACGTCGCGCTACACCGATGGATGGGCAGGACCCGTCTGGGAATTCGACCTGACCCTGTCGTCGAATCAGCGTGCTGTAGGAATTGAAGCCCTTACTCTGAGAGCCGGATTCCGAGGGGCGCTCGAAATCGAGGCGTTTCTAGACGGACGATCTCTCGGGACTCGTACTACAGGTGACGCCGATGTTTTCGCGATCAGTTGGGACCTGGCGGACCGGACGTCCGGTCGGCACCGGTTCCGACTGACGACCAATGGGTTCGTGGTGCCGCACGACCATTTCGGCAGCCAGGACTATCGACCGCTATCGTACCGGCCGTCTCGCGTGTGGGTTCAGAGCGACAATGGTCCCACGGACATTCCGCTGAGTGAGGTCGCCTAGAAAACCAGTGGGGGGATATGCAGGACAGGCTGAAGGACGTCGTAACTGCCATCGCCGCGTTGCCGGAGGACTGGCACGGTGCCGGCTCCGTCACGCGGAACGTGCTCGAGGCCATCATGCGGCACGCTACCGCGATCGGTCCGATCCGGCGCTCAGCCGAGACCGGGTGTGGCAAGACCACACTCCTGCTTTCGCACCTTTCGGGTGATCACACTGTCTTTGCGGTCGATGCGGGGCGCAGTATTTCGCTAGCCAAGGCGAGCCCGATCCTGAAGGCCGGCACGACGAGTTTCGTCGAGGGACCAACGCAGCGGACACTGCCCGCGCATAAGTTCGAGCACTTGCATCAACTCGTGCTGCTCGACGGTCCGCACGGCTATCCGTTTCCGGATTTGGAATACTTTTTCTTTTATCCGACCATCGAGACCGGCGGACTGCTGATCCTCGATGACCTCAAGATTCCGAGCATCGGACGGATGTTCGACATCGTGAAGGAGGAGGCAATGTTCGAGGTCCTCGACGTCGTGGATCGGAACACCGCTTTCCTGCGTCGTACGAGCGCAGAGTCAATTGATCCGGAGACCGACAGTTGGTGGCTGCAGGGATACAATCGGCCCTATTACGAGGAGATTCTCGGCATCCGGAAGTAACCTTGGCCGCCTATCGCTCCTCCGGAATCAGAAACATGATGTCGTTGTGTGCCTCGAAGACGTCTAGTATTGAGGCGGCGCCGGCCACGAATCGACGCTCCGCCGTGACATCAAGCCGTCCTATCCGGTAGACGGTTGGCGCATCGTCCGCGGCGCATGGGATCCGTGCTCAGGCGGTTGCTGAGATCGGAAAGGAGACTACGTGGCGAACAAGGGCGAGACTTGGGTAGAAAGCCAACGCTTCCAAGAGGGCACGGCGTTCAGGCGGGAGTCCGGTACGCTTCCGGATCCGTTCGCGGCCAGCCCGGTGCACGCACTCTACACCGCCGAGAGCGCGAAGGTCATGGTCGCGCAAGTGCGTGCGGCGCTCGCTAGAGACGGTTCGCCCGAAACGCTCGACGCGCTCAACAGCGAGTTGGCGCGTGGGATTGAATCGTTCTGGGGCTATTGGTTCCAGCGTATCGAGTTCTCGGCGCAGCACATCAGCTCGACCTCGAATCACAAGTGGGCTTGCTTCGACGAAGGCGGTCTCAACACGCTCGAGGGCCGACTCACGAGCGACGAAGCGTCAATCATGCGGCCCTTTCCGAAGTGGCTTTACATCGAACCCGTGCTGCCCGATCTGCGCGGCAAATCGGTCCTTGAGCTTGGCGCCTGCAATGGTTTCTTCAGCTTCCGCTTCGTGGAGGCTGGCGCCGCGTCGGTTACGGGCGTGGAAGTCGTCGAGCGGACATACGCCAGTGCAGTGTGGGCCGCAGGCGTGCTCGGGTACAAGAACGTCGAGTTCCTCAATACTGATTTCCTGATGGATTTAACTCTGCAGCCCCGCGACGTGGTGTTCCTCTCCGAGGTCCACAACCATCTTCTGACGCCGTTCTATGGCCTCTGCCGTCTGGTCCACCTCGCCAAGGAGACGCTCATCCTCGATACCGGCGTGCGCGACATACCCAACCACTCGCTCGAGTTGACCAGCGGTTGGGAGCGCGATCCGGCGCGGCTACTCTTCCACAGCTTCAATTTCAGCGACGGACTGCTGCTGGATTTTCTCAACCTCATCGGCATTGCTCCCGAATGTGTCACGCGCTACAAAGCGCCTGGCGGCGGTCACACGCTGTATTACATCGACACCCGGCACGTCGCGGAGCGTCGGCGCGAACTCAACTATCCTGATTACTTACGCAAAGTGATCGAACTCGAGTTCGTGCTGCCCAAGGCCTGAGTTCGGCATTGCTGGACGGCTGCAATGCTGCAGCAACGTGGTCGTTTCAACGTAGACGAGTTCCGCGTCGCTATTGATCTGGGCCCAGGTTCTGCGTTCAGGTGATCGCCCCAGGCACGCCCGTAGTACGGCCCGGCATGGTTGATGTACACGAGACTCAGAAGAAGCGCGGTGGCGGACAATGCCCAGAAGCCGGCGGCCTCGGCACGCAGCGCGACCAGCGGACGCGAGCCTCGGCGCAATTGCCGTGCAATCCTGCGCAGGTTGATCGCGCTGGCGGCTGCCAACAGGATTGGTTTCCCGGTGCGGACGTTCCAGCCGATCCGCCACGCCAACTGAAGTCCCAGCCCAATCACCAGCACTCCGCCGACGAAGGCATTGAGGAGTAGCACTGCGGCACGCGACTCGCCGGTCCTCGCGATCGCGATCGACAGCCCGATCCAGCTCAGGACGGCGATTAGGGCCACGATCATGATAAGGCTCGAGGTCATCGGCGTTCGCTCAGAACCGAACGGCACAGGGATCCGGTTGGTCCAAACGGCGAAGCGTGAGGTCTTTCACCGCGATCGCGAGGGGCCGCAGATCCGTCGGCAAGGTCACGGGCCTTGCTCGGCCGACGAGGTCCACGGTCACTGTATGCCCCGCGGCCACGTGAAAACGAACGGGTGTCACAGCGTGGAACCCCCATACGGGATCCGTCACGGTCCAGGTGGCGGCGGTCTTACCGTCGATGCGTACGTCGATCGTGTTGGGCCGGACGAACGAGAGCACATCGCCGCTAAGTTCGAGGTCAGCCTCACTCGTGGATGATATTCGAAGCCGCCCGGTGCCCGAGGACCAGCGCAGCCAACCCGCGTCGGATGCCTCCCGCGCGTGCCAGCCGGACACGAATGTCGTCGAGCACGTCGGGTTTTGAGCGATCTCGGGCGGTACGGTCTCCGAGCCCGGCACCGCGCCGATAGATACGGTCAGCCCTTCCATGCCGACGAGCAATGGGCGCGAATCGCCCGGGATCGCCGCACTCGGCGTGTCGAGCGCGCGAACGACCAAGCGGTTTGCGCCCCGGCGCACCGGAACGATCAGCGATTGCAGGCCGTTGCGCGTGATCTTAAAGATCCGTGATTCGCCCCAAGCTGTGGCAACCTGCAGGCGCCGCCACGGAAGGTTCGGAAGGCTGGGCCCGCCCACGAATGACGCCGACAACGCCGCGGCGCCGTCGGCTGTGGCGACGACGTCCACGACCGTCTCGCCCTGACCGATCCAATAGAACGACCGGCCGTTGAGGCGCTCCGTGCCGTTGGGATTAGCGACGCCCACTATGAAGGCCGCACCCGACGGTGGAATGCGCCACAGGATGAACCGATCGCGCTGCCATACTACGTCACGGCCGCCGGCTCGTCCGTCGTCGCTCAGGACGTACGAGGCCGTGGTGATGTCGACTGGCGCAGCGCGGTCCATCAGCGGCTTGACATGGGGCTGCGCCATGTAGCCCCGGTTACTCGAGCAGGCGAATCGAATGATGGCGCAGGAAATACACGGTCCAGGCGTTCGCGACGTCGTTGTCGACGGAGACCAGGACTGGTGCGGATCCGATCAATTCTTCTGCCTCGGTGAGCGCCCGAAAAGGCGCGACCGTGTGGGGGTCGAGACGCTCGTGAAAGGCGCGCTCGCGCAGGGCGAAACTGCCGAAGAACGCAATTGCGATCACGGCGCCCGCCGTGGCGGCGGTCACGCGCACCACGCGCCCGGCACCGGGCGCGGCGACCCGCGCCGCCAGGGCCTCCGCGCCCGCGGTCACGACGGCGGCCATCGCCCAGTTTCCGAAGAGCAGAAGCTTGTAGGCCCCGTAGTCGTAGTGCTGTCGCGCGACCATTATCACGGCGGCGGCGGAGAGCCCTAGGCCGAGCAGGACAACGTCCCACCGGCGCCGACGCAGCAGGGCCGTAATACCCATGACGGAGAGGATCCAGAGCGCACCAGCGATGAGATCGCGGGTGGCGATCGCGAGCGGGATTTGCGAGGTCGTGCTCGGTCCGGTCTGAAAACCCCAGAACGCGATCGGCCACTTCGCGAAGTCGAGTAGATACGGAAAGTTGCCCTCTCCGGCGCGGGCGCCCGCGGCGCCGGTCGCCACGTGTAGCTGGTTCGAGATGAACCACGCGAGGTCCGCGCGTCCCGGAAGCAACAGGACCGCCGAGAGCAGGCCAGCCAGCAGGCAGGTCTTGGCCCACGCCATCCACAACCGGTCCCGTGTCGCTCGGCACCCCACCGCCAGCGCAAGGCCAAAGCCGACGAACACGCTCATCTCCGGATAGGCGTACAGGGCCGCGGCGAGTACGGCGCCAATCAGCACTGCCACGGAGGTACCCGGTCGCTCCGCCGCGGCGAGAACGCTCATCCCGACGGGCAGGAACGACAACGCCATCAGGTTGTCGTAGTTGTGAATTTGCACAGCGGCGTAGACCCACGGCGACATGATGGCGATTGCGCTGAGCAGCACGAGCCAGGCCCGGCGGATGCCCAGCGCGACAGCCGACGCCGCACATGACGCTCCGAAGACGAAGAGCGTCCACGCGACGAAGACGCCGGCGGCCGCCTGCGTGTCGCCGCCCGCACCGGTGGTCGGCGAGAAAAAAGCGAGCATCGCACCGGAGATGAAGCGGACTCTACTCAGGTGCGCGGCGTACTGGTAGAGCGGCGCGAGGCCGCCCTCCGTGCCCCTGGGCCATTCCCAGAGGTATTGGCCGAATGCGACGTAGGACCAGCCGTCCTGGGCCGGTCCACCGATGTACTGTGACAGTCCGGCAGCGACGTCCATCGCCATCACGGCGAGCGGCAACGCCGCGAGGATCAGTAGTCCGCTGGGTCTTGGTCCCGCCCATCCGCGTCGGGCGTCAAGGGCGCCAAGGATCGCCATGAACATCGTGAGCGCCATCAGGGGACCGCTCAGGTTGCGGACGGTGAGGCCTAGCGAGACGCTCACGCCCAGAGCGATAGCCCAAACGAGCAATGTCGCGCCGGGAGCCAGGTACCAGCGATGGAGCGGGCTGACGGGCAACCGCAACCGGCTGAGCAGACCGAATCCCGCTAGGACGCTCATCGCCACTAGCGCCAGATAGGCAATCATCGGCCGAACAACGCGCTTCGCTCGGGGAGCAGGGACGGCAGCGGCAAGTAGCTGGTGCGGTCGAGCGAGAAAAAAGAGGCCGCCGCCACGGACGTGCACCTCGGCGAGCAGACCGACCATGCGGGCGATGGCGGCACCAAGGGTCTGCGTGGTCCGGACGGTCTCGTCAAAATGTCGCCAAAGGTCATCGCGGAGTTGCCGTCAAGTGCGCGCCATTTTAGCCCTCTTCTTGCGGCTTGGTTGCACGGCGAGCAGGATGAGATAACCTGATCCTATCTACGTCCCTTCTCCGTGAGTCTGATTATTCCGGCGCACCAGGAAGGTGCTCGGAGCCGCTAGACGTCGGCGGTGCGCGGCCACGCTTTCAACATCATCGTCTTTGCCGATGCCACCGGTGGCACGCTGAAGCGGCAGCGAGTTCGGCTCGACGCGCGAAGTGATCCGCGTGATCGCCCGTCCCTCGCGGCAAGGGGCAAGGGATGTGGGCTTCGCGAGGGCATGCGCATCGCCCAGGGCGACGGCGACACGATCTGCTTCACCGACGCGGGCAACAAAACGTCGATTGCCAAATTCAACAGGTTGAGCCGCAACTAGTGAAGGCCACAACGTCATCGGGTCGCGCGCTCAGCGCCCGGATCGAGCATACAGGGCCATTCCCAGAGGTCCTGGCCGCAAGCGACGTGGGTCCCGACGTTTTGGACCGGTCCGCGATGTATTTGGGATAGTCCGGCGGACACGTCCATCGCCATCACGGCGAGCGGCACCACCGCGAGAAGATCAGCCGGCCGCCGCAGCGGCGAAGATCAAAAGCGCCTGACGCACAAAGCTTCTGACGGTCCTCCGGTCAGCCCTCTTCTCAGCCCTCCTCCTACGACAGACGAATTTCGCACAAAGGGGTGGCATCGACAATCGGGGACCGCCCTTCAGGTGCGCGAGGAGCAGCTCGGGCTGCCTCCGTGGCGTGGCGCACCGCCTACTTGGGTCACGCCGACTTGGGCCTGCTTGTTCCAAGAGACCTCCGGCCCTATACTCACCCGACACTCAGAGACTAAATTGCTCTGATTCAGCGAGGAAAGGCTGATGGGACTTCACGCGCTTCGCACGTCGGCCGTCATCGCGCTTCTTGCCTTCGCGGCCGCGCCGCTCAGAGCTAGCAGCGTTGTCCCGCCGACCTTCGAGACCCTTGTGGACAGCGCCACGGACATCTTCATCGGCAGCGTTACTCGTCGCGAATGCCGCTGGGTGAACACAGCCGGGGGTGCTGTCATCTTCACGTATATCACCTTCGACATTGAGGAGAGCCTGAAAGGTGCTGCCCGTGCGCAGACGACACTGCAGTTCCGCGGCGGCACCGTGGGTGACGTCACGCTCCACGTCGCCGACATGCCGGAATTTGAGGTGGGCGACCGCGATTTGCTCTTCGTTGGAGATCGGACGGCGGTCAGTCCGCTTGTCGGCTTCATGCACGGAAGGTTCAGAATCCAGCACGATGCGTCTGGCAATGTTGATCGCGTGAGGACCCATGACGGGCACCCCCTGGTCTCGACTTCCGCGCTGGGCAGGTCGCAAGTGCCGCCGCCGGCGACCGAGGTCGGTCTAAGTCTGCCGGCTCTGCGCTCGGAAATCCTGGCGCGCCTCCGGGTGCGCTGATATGAGACTCCGCCGCCGCACGACCCTCTGGCTCCTCGTCTTTAGCATGGTCTTCGTGCATTGGGACGTCGCACGTTCGTACTTCCTCGAAGGGTTCAGGTGGCCTGATGGGAACATCACGATGGAGCTCCAGGCTGGCTCGAACCAGATTTCTCTGATCGATGGGCTCGGGTCCTGGAACACATCTGCGGAAGACGCGCTTGCGATCTGGAACTCGCAGGTGAGCCGAGTGCATTTCACTGTGGTGCGGAATTCGGCGGCGCCGATAGGCCCGCACAACGGAAAGAACAATGTGTTCTTTTCCTCGACGGTTTATGGACAATCGTTCGGCGGCAGCGACGTTTTGGCCGAAACCGAATGGTGGACAACGACCAACTCGATCGCGACCGAAGCTGACGTCATATTTAACACCCAAGCCGGAACGATACTTAGTAACACGTCTTGTTGGAATTCCTACCGTGGCCCCCTGCGGACTTGCAGTGCCAGCTTTGGTGGCCAACTCCTGGACTTCCATCGAGTCTCGCTGCATGAGTTCGGTCACGTGCTCGGCCTCGACCACCCGGATTCACACGGCCAGCACGTGTTGGCGCAGATGAATTCCTTTATGAGCGACCTCGACACTCTGGCGGCCGACGATATCGCCGGTGTGCAGGCCATTTATCCGACGGACACGACACCGCCAACTGTGAGCATTACGTCGCCGACCTCGGCGTCGGGATACACGGCAAGCGGCACCGTGCTGACTATCGGCGGTAGCGCTGCAGACAACATCGGCGTGACCCAGGTCCTCTGGGCGAACAGCAGAGGTGGAAGCGGTGTCGCGTCCGGAACGACCAGCTGGTCAGCGAGCGTCGGCCTGCAAAAAGGCCAAAACATTATTGCAGTGACAGCGCGGGATGCTGCAGGCAATTCGACAATCGACGTCTTGACCGTGAACTACCTGTCATACGACGTGAACGGCGACGGGCTGCCGGACCTGATATGGCGCAACGCTGCCACCGGCGCCAACGTCGTCTGGTATCTGAATGGCACGAATATCATCGGTCAAGACAGTCTCCCGCCGGTGACCGACTTGGCCTGGCAGCTCGTTGCAAACGCCGATCTCAATGGGGACGGACAACTCGACATGATCTGGCGCAATAGCGCGACCGGCGCCAACCTCGTCTGGTATCTCAACGGGGCGACCCTGATCGGACAAGCGAGTCTCCCGACGGTCACCGACCTCGCGTGGCAAATCGCGGCAAGCGCCGACGTCAACCGCGACGGCTCTCCAGATCTGATTTGGCGGAACACGACGAGCGGCGCCAACACCGTGTGGTATTTGAGCGGCACAACTATTATCGGCTCGGCGAGTTTGCCGTCCGTCGCCGACCTGACGTGGCAGATCGCGGCGAGTGCCGACCTCAACCTGGACGGGTTTCCGGACCTGATCTGGCGCAACTCAGTCAGCGGCGCCAATCTCGTCTGGTATCTGAACGGGACGACAGTGGTCAGCCAGGCAAGTCTGCCCTCAGTCGTCGATCCGACTTGGCAGCTGGTGGCCGCCTTGGATGTGAATAGGGATCAGACCCCTGATCTGATCTGGCGCAACGCGATCAGCGGCGCGAATGTTGTCTGGTACCTTTCTGGCACGACCCTAATCGGGCAAGCTAGCTTCCCCACCGTGACCGACCTCGCTTGGCGGGTCATGGGCCCGGTGCTGTCCCAAGTGCCCAGCGACCTCAATGGCGACCGTCACACGGACCTCGTCTGGCGCAACACCGGGACCGGCGCCAACGTCGTTTGGTACTCTGAACGGCACCGCGCTCCTGAGCCAAGCGAATCTCCCGAACGTGGCAGACCCGGCTTGGCAGATCGTTGCGACAACCGACGTCAATGGCGACACGCATCCGGACTTGGTTTGGCGCAACACTGTGACAGGAGCGAATGTCGTCTGGTACTTGAATGGCGCGACGCTTCTCAGTCAGGCCAGTCTGCCTTCTGTCCCAGACCTGACTTGGCGAATCGTGGCCGCGGCAGACATCAACGGCGACACCCATCCGGACCTGATCTGGCGCAACACGGCCACCGGTGCAAACGTGGTCTGGTATTTGAACGGCGTAACGTTGATCAGTCAAGCCAGCCTCCCTTCGGTTCCTGATCTCGCCTGGCAACTCACGGCCTCCGCGGACATCAATCTGGATACGCACCCGGACCTGGTTTGGCGGAACGCGATAACGGGCGCCAACATCGTCTGGTATCTAAACGGCACCTCCCTCGTCAGTCAGGTCGCTCTCCCGACTGTTACAGATCCCGCGTGGAAGATCGTGGGGGCAGCCGATGTCGACGGGGACGGCCATCCCGACCTGGTCTGGCGCAATACGACGACAGGCGCCAATGTCGTTTGGTATTTGAACGGCACCGCGCTCATCAGCCAGGCAAGTCTGCCTTCAGTGCAGGACACGAATTGGACGACTCGGTTAGGAGGCTAGTGTCCTGAGTCGAGCGCGATCGCCCAGACGAGCACCGTCGCGCCAGGAACCAGGTACCAGCGGTGGATCGGGCTGGCGGGTAGTCGCAGCCGCGTCAGCAGGCCAAATCCCCGCGAGGATGCTGATCGCCGCCAGCGCGAGATAGGCACTCATCGACCGGACAGAGCGTTCGGCTCCGGGCGCGGCCCAAGCCTCAGTCCCATGACGAGATGGCGGACGGCGAACGGCGGGAACATGAGCGCCAAGTAGCTGCTGCCGTCGAACTGAACAGACGGCGCGAGTGCGGCGGCGACCGTGCTCCTCTCGTCATTCGGGCGGTGAGCCCGGGCAGGTTGTCAGTCGCGCGGGCTGGTGGGCCTCCCGCGCTTTGACGCGGGGTTCCGTCGGATATCTTCGAGATCAGTGGGTGATCCGATTCGGAGAAGCGCCTGCCGACATTGTCGGCTCAGGCCTTACTGAAGACCAGTTTCGCGACTTGGACAGGGCTCATCCAGGGTCGTACCTGCACGCCGAGTGTCATGAACGAGCTGGTCTTGGGAATCCAGCAGAACTCGACCAGACTGAGGTCATGTTTTTCGGCGGCAGCAATGATCTCCCGGAAATGGAACTGGAACGTCGGCGGATGCTTCAAGGGCCAGAGGGCAAGCAGGAACGGGAAAATCAGTTTATAGGGCGCCAGGAACCATCTCGGCACCGTGCTCTCGATGACAATGGCCCGGCCTCCGGATTTGAGACTCGCAGCGATCGATCCGACGAGCCGGTCAAGATTGCCATATGTGGCCGCGACCGTGTCACCGACGATGTGATGCAACGTGTTGATTTCGATGATCGTATCGAACGGGCGGTCGAACCGCATGTCCAACGCGCTCGCTTGAATCCATTCGACGTCCGGATATCGTTCCCGAAACGAGGCCTCGACGAACACGTCGAGGGCAACGACCTCGGCAATGTGCGCGATCGGATACGTGAAAACACCTCCGTTGCCGATGTCGAGCAATCGCCGCGCATGACGGGTCTCATGGGCGGCGCTGAGCGCTATGAACCGGTAGAGCTCAAGTTCTTGTTGGCGCGCCTTGTACCAACCGTTGTCGGCGAAATAATCCCGATTCTGCGACAGCGCGCTCGCACGTTGGCCAGCAGGCCTGTCCGATAGCTTGGGGCGGGGCAAGGACACGATGCTCCAATCGTTGTGAGCACGCTCTCAGTGATCTGAGAGTGCTTCGATCGCGGCGCGGTGTGCACCGGTTCGAATTGAGCGTCGAATGCGCATTAAGTCTCGCACATTCTTCATGTTGCCCGACAGCAGATTCAGACGCGAGTCGCCGTCATCCCGCCAGCGAACGGGTACTTGCACGATCCGGCAACCCCGGTCACGGGCAAGCGCCAGTATCTCGACGTCGAACATGTAGCCGTCGATCTGCTGAGTGGTGAACAGCCATTGCGCGATGTCGCGGCGGAAAAACTTGAAGCCGCACTGCGTGTCCACGATGTCCAGTAGTCCCACGGTGACATGCATGACGATCGCGAACCCGCGCGAGCCGATCTGCCGGTACCACCGCTGCGGGTTCTCGATCTGCGAACCGCGCAGGCCGCGCGATCCGATGACGACGTCGGCGCCGCCCTCGAATGCGGGCCGTACCTTGTCGAACTCGCTAAGCGGTGTCTTCTGATCTGCGTCCACGAAGCCGATGATTCCGCCCGTGGCCAGCGGCACTGCATCTCGGATGCCGCGGCCCTTGCCTCCGCGGGCCGCGCTGCCAATCACGACGATCGCGTCGTCCGGCCGGGACTCCGCCGCCGCCCTCTCGCGCGTGCCATCGTCGCCGTCAGCCGAGACAATAATCTGGCAGGTGAGACCGGCGGACCGGAAATATGTGCGGATCTCCCCGATGGTTACGGCAATGCGCCGAACCTCATTATAAGCCGGCACAATTACGGTGACGTCAGTCTCAGGCAGTGACACGAGCCCACCTCCGGACTTCTCGCTTCACCGCGTCGACTCCCACTTGGTCGCGTGCGTCTTGAGCGCTGGGTGCGACACCAGCAGATGCCAGACCACTGCCTGGAACGCCTCGGAGTGTGGCGTCACGGTATCGGGATTCACCGTCGGCACGATCACGCAGGCTGTGGCCGCCTTTGCCGTGTAGCCGCCATCCCGCCCGACAATGCCCAAAATCGTTGCCCCAACACTTTGGGCGTACTCCAGCGCGCGCACAAGATTGGAACTGATGTTCTTCTCGAGGTTACCGCCGCCCACGGAGAGCACGAAGACGCCGTCTTCAGGCCGCAGCCGACTGCCTCGCAACCACGCAACGAAGACAGTGTCCCAACCCTCGTCGTTGGTCCGGGCCGTAAGCTCGGGGACGTTGTCGGTCGGCGCGTACGCTTCGAAGCCCGCGAGCTTCCGAAAGTCATTCACGGCGTGCGACGCATTGCCGGCGCTGCCGCCCACGCCGAGGAAGAAGAGCCGCCCGCCGTGCGCGCGCACCTCGCCGAGCGCCTCCACGACGCGGTCGATCGCGTCGGCGTCGAGCGCCTGCGTGATCTTCACGGTTTCGTCCAGGTGTTGTCGCGTGTAGCTCATCTCTTGGGATCGCGGCGCCGCCGCGTGGCGAGATATTGACGAGTGTCCTCGAGCCCGGCCGGCGATCCAATCTCGTAGAATCGCGTGCCCACATCGTAGCCTGTCAGCTGCCCGGCCCGAAGCTGATCCTGATAAACCGGCGCCAGGTCGAATGGCGTGTTGGCCGGGTAGCTGAGGAGAACACGCGACGAGAGAATTCCGAGGCCGTAGTCGATATAGTGCATGTCCGGTAGGGCTGCGGTCTTGTCATAGAGGACGATCTCGCCGCCCTTGAACACCACGTTGCTGCGATCCCACCGGTTCTCGTTCCGGACGACCGTCATCAACGACGTCCGTCCGCCGGCCTCGAAGGCGCGCTCGACGGCCGCCAGATCGCAGGTCAGCAACGAGTCGCCGTACAGCACGAAGAATTCATTAGCACGCGAAGGCATAGCGCGGCGCAACGCGCCGCCCGTGCCGAGCAGCACGGAACCGTCCGTGACGAATTCGAATTGCATGCCCCAGCGATCGCCGGTGCCGAGCGTCTCGACCACCTGCTCCCCGAGGTGCCCAAGGCAATAGACGACGCGAGTCACACCTTCGTCGCGGAGCCAGTCAAGTTGGTATTCTGCGAAGGGCCGTCCTTCCAATTCCACGAGGAGTTTGGGTATCTGCTCCGCGAGAGCGCCCAGGCGTGTCCCGAGGCCCCCCGCGAGAATCGCGACGGTCCTCATTAGGCAAACACCACCTTGGTGCCTTCGAAGTCGAACCGGAAGCGCACTTCTTCGAGGCCGGCTCCGGTCATGGCTCCGCGCAGGCGCCGGTGATCTTCGGCGTAGAAGAGTAGAAATCCCCCGCCGCCTGCGCCAACCAGTTTCCCACCAATCGCGCCATTGCACCGGCCCAACTCGTACCACGCGTCGATCTGCGGATTGGTCATGCCACCCGATCGTTGCTTCTTGTGTTCCCAGTGCTCATGCATGAGCGCCGCAAAGCCGGCTGGATCGCCGCGTTCCAGAGCCTCTCGGCTGCGCAGGCCCAAGTCTTTGACATAGTGAAGGTTCGACAGCATCGCCGGATCCTGCCCCGTTGTCCGGGACTTCTGATCGGCGAGGATGGAGCCGGCCGCGCGCGTGTAGCCCGTGAAGAAGAGCAGCAGGTTGTCTTCGAGGTCGTGCAGGGATGTCATCGGGATCGCCAGCGGTTGCGCGTCCACGCGCTCGTCCGGATGAAACGTGAAACAGGTGACACCGCCGTAGGCCGCGATGTACTGATCCTGCTTGCCGATCGGCTCGCCCAGCCGATCCATTTCGATCTCACACGCAAGGACGGCGAGTTCGCTCGGATGCAGCAGTCGGCGCCGGTGCGCGTAGAGCGCACGGAGCAATGCGGTCGTAAAACTGCCCGACGACCCAAGGCCCGTCCCCGCAGGGATATCCGCGAGCGTGGTGATTTCGATCTGAGGCGTGCGGAACCCCACCAGCCGCATGGCTTCGCGGATGATCGGGTGCTGCACCTCGTCGATGCTATCCACGTGTTCGAGCTTGGAGTATTTCAGATAGATGCCCGGCGAGAACGGCCGCATCACGGTGACGTAGACGTACTTGTCAATCGCCGCGGAGATGAGGAAGCCGGTGTGATCGCGATAATATGAGGGCAGGTCGGTGCCGCCCCCGCCAAGCGTGATCCGGAGCGGACTGCGCGTGATGATCATGCCGACGGGCGCCCTCCGCTGGCGGTGTACCCCGATCTCGTGTAGATCGCTTCGACGACGGACAGGGCGGCGCGTGCGGCGGCCAGATCGGCTGAGGGCGTCCGGCCCAACCGGATGTCGTCCATGAACTCCCGCCATTCGATCGCCCACGATCGGTCACCGCGCGGATACTCGGTGATCGTGGTCTCGGGTGGTCCCATTTCGGGCAGCATTTTGTAAAACGCGAGCCGTTCGACGCCGTAGCTTCCGCCGAGACCATCGATGGCGATCTTGCCGATTCTGCCGTAGATCTCCAGCGAAAACAGGTTCTTCCACTCCGTGCAGCTCACATGCAGCGATGCCGCCTGTCCACCCCCAGTGCGTAGGAGGACGAATCCGTTGTCGTCGACCGGCATGTCCCAGAAGTACGTCGCAGCGAATCCGTCCACCGTCGAAAAGTCGCCCAAGAACCAGCGAGAGAGATCGATCAGGTGCACGCCTTGATCGATCAGTTCGCCACCACCGGACTTGGCGGGATCAGCGCGCCACTCACGGTCGTAGCCCACGCGGCCCCCGTGGCCGTAGCGGCCGCGCAGGAACATCAGCGGGCCGACGGCGCCGGCGTCAACCAATGCTCGGGCCTGCTGCAGCGCTGGATGATACCGATGGTTGAAGCCGACGCGCACGAGTCGGCCGGTCTCGGCGGCTGCAGCCATGAGCCGATCAATTTCGGCGACCGATCGCGCCGCGGGTTTCTCGAGCAGTACGTGCTTTCCGGCGCGAAGCGCCCGCAACCCCAGCGACGTCAGCGCCTCGTTGGTGGTCGCGACGATCGCGATGTCGACTTCTGGACGCGCGAGCGCCGCGTCGACGGTCTCTGCCACCGCGCCCGGCTGCTGTCTGGCGAGAGCAACCGCGCGTGCCGGATCGAGATCCGCGCAGGCGACCAGCTGTCCCCGCTCAAGGGCTGCCGCTCGCTTTCCGCCGATCAGTCCACACCCAAAGATGGCGACGCCGGGAGAGTGCGCGGTCACGAGCGGGCCTGGAGTAATTCCGGAGAGCCCTGCAGGTACTGAAGTGTGCGACGGACGCCTTCGCGAATCGACAGCGCGGGCCGCCAGCCGAGGGCCCGCACCTTCGCGCAGTCGAGGAAGATGAACGGGTTGTCGCCGACCCAGCCGCGATCGCCGCCGGTGTAATCGAACGCCGGCCGGACGCCCAGGTGTTCGCAGATCCACCCGATCGAGTCGTTCACTTCGCAGTATTCGTCGGTACCCAGATTGAACACATGCACGCCTTTTGACGTCGCCGCGAGCGCCACATCGATGGCGCTGAGGCAGTCCTGGATGTAGAGATAGGACTTGCGCTGACGCCCGTTGCCCAGGACGCGCAACCGACGTCGGGTCGCGGCGCAGGGCCTTGTAGAAGTCGAAGACGTGGCCGTGCGTATAGCGTTCGCCGACAATCGAGACGAACCGGAAGATGCAGCTGGTGAATCCGAAGCCGGAGGCATAGGCGGCAATCAGACCCTCGCCGGCGAGCTTCGACGCGCCGTACAGCGAGGTTTGCACGGGGAACGGCGCGTCTTCTGGCGTCGGGATGACCACGGCCTCACCGTAGACAGACCCCGTCGACGAGAAGGCGATGCGCGACACACCCGCCGCTCGCATGGCTTCGAGGACGTTGAACGTCGCGATAGTGTTCTGTTCGAGGTCCTTGCGCGGATGCTCGGTGCCGAAGCGGACATCGGCGTTGGCTGCGAAGTGTAAGACGAGATCGGTGCCACGCATGGCGCCGGTCAGCGCCACGAGATCGGCCGTGTCGCCTTCGACCAGCGTAAAGCGGGGATGACCGATCGCGCGCGTCAGGAAATCCCGCCGGCCTGTCGAGAAATTGTCATAGACCACGACCTCGGCGCCGCTTGCGAGGAAGTGATCGGTCGCCGAACTGCCGATGAAGCCGGCTCCGCCGGTAATGAACACGCGGTTCGCGATCATGCGGCCTTTCTACCGGTTACCAAGCACCGGATGCCGAAGGGGAGATAACCGACCGACCGTAAGCGCGCCTCGAACGCCAACGACGCCGATGCCACGGCGCCCAGCCGCCGCGACCAGTTGATCGATCGCTCGACGCTCGAGTCTAGCGCTTGCGCCGGCGTCTCCTGTGCGCGCCCGAACTTTTTGGCCGCGTAGAACCCGGGATACAGAAAGAACCCGAGATGCGACCGGCGCTCGATCAGGAAGCCGGCATCCTTCATACGGCGGACCAGCGTCGACATCCCATACCGGCGCCAATGGAGGAGCGCCTTGTCGTAGCGATCGTAGAGGCCCTCCCCCGCTGGTACCTCGATGATAACGGCGCCGCCGGGCTTGAGAATGCGATGGAGCTGCATCAGCGCGGTCGTGTCGTGCTCGATGTGTTCGAGCACGTTCAGGAGCACGGCCGTGTCGACGCTTGCCGTCGGCATCGGGCATTCGGTCAGATCGAATTGCAGGAGGGGCACGTTCGTTGGGAGGCGACGAGCGGCTTTTTCCAGTGTGCCGAGGGTGTAGTCTGCGCCGATAAACGTCGCTTGGGGCAGCAGGGCGATCATTTCGTTGAGCAGGAAGCCCGACGAAATCCCCACTTCGAGGACCACCGCACCGGGCTCGTTCGCAACCCGCACTACTTCACTCACTGCGTGGGCTCGCGACGCTACGTCGATGAAATGGTCGGCGCCGGCCGTGGCTTCGTGCAGTTCGGTGAGGTGATCGGTCCAGCCCGAGGGTGCAGAACCGTACGCGAGGATCCGGCGGGTCTCGCCGCCCACCGCGAAGGCCGTACCGGTCCAGCGCGCCGTGGCCACACCCGGCGGCGGCGGGAAATCCACGTCTACCGTTCCGCTCATAGCGTCGGAATCCGAGCCAGGGAAGCTGACGATGGCAGGGATGAGGATGGCAAAGATAACACGCCGTGATTATGGCGCGCGCCCGTGCCCGCACTCAACCGCTTCGGGGTAACATGCGCGCGATGTCAACCGATCGGGGCCGCCATGCGGTGTTTCTCGACCGCGACGGCGTGCTGAACCGCGCCGTGATCTGGGGTGGGCGTCCTTTCCCACCAAGGACGACCCACGATCTCGAGATATCGGAGGACGCCGAGGCGTCGCTCCAGGCCTTGCATCGCGCCGGTTACGCGCTCATCGCCGTCACGAACCAGCCGGACGTCTCCCGCGGCACGCAGCGGCGGGAGGACGTCGAGGCCATCAACCGAGAAATCCAGCGGCGATTGCCCCTCGACGACTTTCGCGTCTGCTACCACGACAACGCCGACGGGTGCGAGTGCCGCAAACCCAAGCCGGGCATGATTCTGGACGGTGCGCGAAGCCTGGCGCTGGATCTTGCTAAGAGTGTGATGATCGGTGATCGCTGGTCGGACATCGAAGCCGGCCGCCGTGCCGGCTGCCTGACCGTGCTCATTGGGGACGGATACGGGGAAGCCAACCCGTGGCACGCCATGCCTGACGCACAGGTCCGCACTTTGTCGGCCGCCGCAGCCTGGATTCTCGGCCAGAAGAAGGAGCACGCAGTGAAGAACGCCACCAACCTCAACGTGAAACTGTTTGCCGATGGCGCGGACCTCCCGTCGATGGTCAAGCTCTACGGAAACCCGCTGATCAAGGGCTTCACGACCAACCCGACGCTCATGCGCAAAGCCGGCGTCCAGGACTACGAGCAGTTTGCGCATGAGGTGCTTCGCGCGATTCCCGATCGCCCGATTTCCTTCGAAGTCTTTTCCGACGACTGGGACGAGATGGCGCGGCAGGCGCGCCAGATCGCGGCCTGGGGCGACAACGTCTACGTCAAGATTCCAGTCACCAATACCCGAGGCGAATCGGCCGCGCCGCTCATCTCGGCGCTCTCGCGGGACGGCATCAAAATCAACGCCACGGCCCTCATGACCCTGCTGCAGGTCCGAACCGTGTGCGCTGCGCTGGTCGCCGGCCCCGCGGCATGCGTCTCCGTCTTTGCCGGTCGTATCGCTGATGCGGGACGTGATCCGATTCCGATCATGGCCGCGGCGGTCGAGATGGTGAACGCCTATCCGGGTGTGGAGCTGATCTGGGCCAGCCCGCGCGAACTCCTCAACGTGGTCCAGGCCGACGGTGTCGGCTGTCACATCATTACGGCCACGTCCGACATCCTCTCGAAACTCCCGACGCTGGGCAAAGATCTCGACGAGTTCAGCCTCGACACCGTGAAGATGTTTCACGAAGACGGGCGCAAGGCAGGGTTCCGGCTCTACCGGGCGGGCGCGTCGCCCGTCCGCTAGGACCAGCTCGACTCGGGACGATCACATGAGTCTTCAGGAGCGGACGTCTGAGCCGGGCTGTCGGGTTTGTCGCTCCTTGAGTATTGAGCGGTGGGGCACGAAGCGGGGCAAGAAATTTGTCGATCGGGAGTTCACCTTCTGGCGTTGTCGTGACTGCGACGTCCGGTTCGTCGAACCGGTGACCGGGCCAGAAATCTACGACGAGGCCTACTACAAAGGCCGCGGCGTCGATCCACTCGTCGACTACGTCGCCGAGTACACCGACTATCGACGGACGCCGCGCGTCGACGAGTTCGAGGGCCTCGCCAATCTCGCGGAGCAACACTTCTCGTCGCGGCCGGACGCGGGAACCGCCGGCACGTTGCGCTGGATGGACTACGGCTGTGGTGCCGGCGGCTTCCTGAAATACCTCCGCGATCGCGGCAGTCTGGGCGTCATCGACTCCGAGCGACGGCTCGAGGTTTCTGGTTTCGATGTCGGTGAGTACGCCGAGCGACTCCGCGCCGACGGCTTGCCTATCCACACGCTGGAGGCACTCGGTCGCATTCCGGATTCATCACTCGACGTAGTCAGCCTCGTCGAGGTGGTCGAGCATCTCGAGCGTCCCATGGACATTCTTGCAGACGCCGCGCGCTGGCTGCGCCCCGACGGGCTGCTGATCCTGACGACCGGAAATCTGGCCAGTCCTCTTGCGCGATGGCAGGGAATTCAGTTCGCGTACTGCATTCCGGAGATTCACGTGACGCTGTGGACGCCGCAGGCGCTCGAGACCGCCTATGCGCGCGTGGGCCTCGTTCCGTTCCGGGCGCGGGTGTTCGGGTCCCTACGATTCAAGATCCGCAAGAACCTGGGGCGATTCCCGTCTCTGAGGGCGGTCGCTCCGATCTGCTTGTCGGCGCCCGTCGTACGAGGATTCGATGGACTGTTCGGAGCCTCGGCGATGCCAATGGCGATTAAGCCGCGACCGGCATCGAGGAGCCATTACGCATGACTTTGAGTGGATCGATGGCGCTGGGCGATCGGTACTGCGCTAGTTACGGGCGGCAGCCGCGGGCTCGGGCTCAGCTTGGGCCAGGGCTTCGTCCGCGCCGGTGCGCACGTCGCGATCTTGGCGCGACCTTCGGCTGTGCTTGACGCCGCGCTGGAGAGCCTCGACGCTGCCCGTGTCACGCCCACGCAGCGGGTGACCGCGATCCCGGCCGATCTCGCGGACCTGAGCTCGCTCTCGTCGGCCGTACAGCGTACCGAGGCTGAGCTGGGGCCGCTCGACGTCCTCGTGAACAACGCCGCGGCGATGGGGCCGATCGGACCGTTGACCGACACTTCGACCGAGGAGTGGCAGGGAACGATCGCCGTGAATCTCCTTGCGCCGGTGACCCTGATGCAGGCCGTACTCCGTGGAATGCGTGACCGCGGCCGGGGAAAGATCATCAACTTGTCTGGTGGGGGAGCGACTGGCAGTCGGCCGAACTTCAGTGCGTACGCCTGTGCGAAGACCGCGCTGGTGCGCGCAACCGAGATCGTGGCTGATGAGGTCAAGTCCTTCGGGATCGACGTGAACGCCATCGCGCCCGGGGCGATGAACACCCGTTTGCTCGACGCGGTCCTCGAGGCCGGGCCGGATAAGGTAGGGGCAATCGAGTACCGGCGGGCTTTGGAGCAACAAGCGAGCGGGGGCGATCCCCCGGCGCGCGCAGTGGAACTGGCCGTTTGGCTAGCATCGCCGGCCAGCAACGGCATCACTGGGCGCCTGCTCAGCGCGATCTGGGATCCGTGGGCGGATTTGCCGGCCCAGTGGGCCGAGCTCGAGAAGACCGACATCTACACCCTTCGTCGGATCGTCCCGGCCGATCGCGAACGGGCCTAGCCAGCGGCAGACGAGGTGCCGGAGCTTGGCCGATAAGCGGATGCGGAGCGATTAGATCCGTGGCCCCACCTGACCTCGTCGTCTCGCACCCTGTGATCGGCCACGCCGGCCTCGTCGGCTCGGCGATCGTCCGCCGCCTCTCGAGCGCCGGCTTCCGTCACATCCTCACCGCCAGGCGCGATCAGGTCGATCTTCGCGACCAGGCGGCGGTGAACTACTGCTTCAAGCCCAACCGGCCGGAATACGTGTACCTCGTCGCGAGCACCATGCCACAAAAACTGCTCGACGTCTCGCGCCTTCACGCGCTCGGCCGGCGTCATCGCATCGAACTCGCTGACGCGATCGCCTCCACGAATCGCTGGTTCGTTGAGTACGAGGCACCCAAGCGGAGGGCCGCGGCGACCGCGCGCGGATAGCCTCTCCCCGCTCACACGATGTGTGGCATCGTCGGTCTCGTAGGCGCGGTGCGACGCGATCGCCTCGACTTGTTCCGCTGGTTTGCCAACGGCCAGGACCTCATCAACGCCGCGCCGGCAATGGTCACCGAATTCGACCTCCGGCGGTTCGTCGAGCACCGGCGGATCTCTCCGCTGAAGCGCGCATATCTGGGCTCGCGGCTGCGCGCGGCGGTACGACGACACGCGATGCTGCTCCCGATGTCGCAGTCGACCGCGAGTGCGTTGCACGACACGCAGCAGGCGCAACTGGCAGGTGCCGAAGCCGACGGCGGACGAGCCCGCTGTTCCTCAGCGGACGATCTCCATCGTTCACTTCTAACGTAGAAACCGCGACGCTGCACGTGTAGGATTAGTAGTGGCTTTCGCGAAGAGAGGCGCGATTCCAGTCCGCCGGTTTTTGGTTCGTTCGGACTCCAACTGCTCGAACTGGCGATCGGCGCGCCTCGCGGCTGACTTCGCCAGACTTGTTCCTCGATGGTCAAGACCGTCAGGTCTGCCGAGGCCATCTCCGTTGGAATGCGCCTGCACTCCGATTATTGGAGCTGAAATGCGGGCACAGATTTTGCCCCGATCCCCAAGGCCGCGGCACGGCGAGCGGCGGTCCCATCAGATGTCACCCCGCCTTGGATCCGGAATCGCTCGCGCTCTCGCCGCGCTGGCGCTGGCGGCGGTCCTCCCGACTGTCGTCGCGGCACAAGATACGGTGATCGATTGGTCACGCCCCGCCCAGTCCGGGCCGCCGTCGCGTATTCAGGACACCTGGGTGTACGACAGCGTCTCGGCGCGCTTCCTGATGTTCGGCGGTTACGACCTCAATTGGAATCGCCTCAACGACATTTGGGAGTACAACGCGGCGTCGAAGACGTGGACTGACGTCAGCCCGGTAGCCGGCGCGCGCCCACAGCGCCGGTCCGGCCAGACCATGGTGTTCGATCCAGTGCGCCGCGTCGTCATCGTCTTTGGTGGCCTGCTCGATGATTTCTCGTACCTGAACGACACCTGGGAGTGGAGCACGGTCACGAAGACCTGGACGAACGTCACCCCCGCGGCGTCACCATCAGCCCGGCAAGGCGCGAGGCTAGTCCATGACGCGGCCAATGATCGTCTGGTCCTGTTTGGCGGCGTCGACGCCAACACGTTCTACGCAGACACGTGGGCGTGGAACCTCAGCGCGCGCACCTGGATTCGGCTGACAACGACGGCGAGTTCGCCTTTGGGACGGACGTTCGTCGGCCGGACCTTTGCCGGGGCAACGTTCAACCCGACCGCCGGCCATGGAGTAACGATCTTCGGCGGCATCGGTTATCCGACCGGGAGTAACACCGTCACCGATTTCAACGACATCTGGGAACTGCGCGGAACGGTCTGGACCGACGTGACCCCGGCTGGCGGCAGTCCTCCGGGGCGAGGCTGGACGCAACTGGTGTGGGATCCCTTGCTTAACCGGATCGTGATGTTCGGGGGGTTCCGCGTCGGGGCGCCGGCGCTGTCGTACGGCGATACGTGGTCGTTCGTCAACGGCGGCTGGTCGGAAATCGTCCCGCAAGCGTCCGCGCCACCCGCCCGCGACAGTCATGGCATGGCGTACGACACCGCGCGAAACAAGATCGTCGTCTTCGGCGGCTATCTCCCGGACGTCATCGAACTGGACGGCGCGACGTGGACGCTGGCGCTGCGGACGGATTGGCCGCCGACGCAAGACCGTCATTTGATGGCGTACGACAGCGACCGTGATGTCCTCTTCTTGTATGGCGGCGGTAGCGTCGAGTCGTGGGAGTACACGGTCGCAACACAGACCTGGGCATGGTTTCTCGGCGGTGGCCCCGGCGGCCGCGCCGGCGCGTCGATGGTCTACGAGCGCGCGCGACAGAAAATGCTGCTGTTCGGCGGCCGCACGCGCTCTGCCGGGCAGCTCGGCAGCAAGAATGCGGACACGTGGCAATGGGACACTGCGACGAGGACATGGACCAACGTCTCGCCAGCCGTTTCACCGGCCGCACGCGACGATCACGCGATGGCCTACGACGCCGCGCACAACCGCGTCGTCCTCTTCGGCGGACGCAACGCGGCGGGAGCCGCGCTCGGCGATACGTGGCTGTGGAACGGCTCGACGTGGACAGACGTCACGGCGACGGCCAATGGACCGTCGGCGCGCTTCGGCGCGGTGATGACCTACGACGCGGTCCGGCAGACCATCGTGCTCTTTGGCGGTGATACCGGCGCGCAGAAAACAAACGAAATCTTCGAGTGGGACGGCCAGCTCCTGCGGTGGGTGCAGAAGTTTTCCGGCGGCTCGTCGCCGCCGGCACGCGCATTCGCGGCGCTTTCGTCGTTCGACGCGACCGCCGCGGGAGTCGTGCTGTTCGGCGGCTCGGGCGCGGCACTGCTCAACGACAGCTGGCTGTGGAACGGGACGATGTGGAACCAGCTCATGATGTCCGGCATGACGCCGACTGCGCGGCAGTACCCAGTGATGGTCCACGATATCGCCGCCCAGCGCGTCTTTCTCTACGGCGGCCGCGATAACCTCGGCCCGTCATTCGAACTCTGGGATGCCGTGGTCACAGCCTCGTCGACGTCGACGTCGCCGTTGCCGGTCTCGGTGACTCCGCCACAAACCGGCGGAGCGCAGGCGACGTTCGTCGCTCGCTACCGACACGCCGGCGGCGCCAGCCAGATTGGGTATGCCCTCATGCTCATCAACCGCAGCGTCAGCGGCGCCGGCGGCGTCTATGTGACGTACGTCTCCGCCACCAACTCACTGTTCCTCCGTAACGACAACGATACAGCTTGGGCGGGAGCTTCGGTCGGCAGTGTCGGTTCGCTCTCCAACGCTCAGGTCACGATCGATCTGGCCGGCGTCTCGGTATCGACGTCGGGCACCGATCTGATGCTGCGAGTGCCGGTTGTCTTCCAACCGTCATTCAATGGACCGAAGAACATCTACCTGGAGGCACTCGATCCGGTTGGCACTTCGCCTGGGGGCTGGCTCCTCAAGGGCACCTTCTTCGTCAACTCGGGCAACTCCGCGCCTCAAATGGTCTCGGTCGGTCCCAGCTTTGGCACGGGGCTGAGTCGCACGTTCACGTTCATCTACCGCGACCCCAACGGCGCAAATGACCTGCAACAGACCTACGCCCTCATCAATCGCGAGGTGAACGGATCAGGCGCGGCGTACGTCTACTATGTGCCGGCGACAAACCTGATCTATCTCCGTAATGACGCAGACACCGCTTTTCTCGGCGGCGCGGCACCTGGCGCGAACGTCGTTTTGGCAAACTCGCAGGTGTCGATCAACCTCGCGCAGGCCAGCGTCGTGCGATCGGCGACTGACATTACGCTCGCGCTGCCGATGACCTTCTCGGCCAGCTTCGGTGGTGCGAAGAATATCTGGCTCTACGGCGTCGACTCGGCGGGCGCCGCTCCCTCACAGTGGGTGCAGGTCGGCACGTGGACGGTTGGCGCCCCGCGCTTGCGAGACATCTCCGTGTTCAGGCCCAGTAATGGCACGTGGTACTCGATCAACGGCGATTCGAACTGGACTACTATCTCCGAATATCAGTGGGGTGTCACCGGTGACGTGCCGGTCCGCGCCGATTTCGACGGCGACGGCAAACCCGACCTCGTCGTCTATCGACCGTCGGATCTGAACTGGTACGTCCGATTCTCGAGCCACAACTTCAGCTTCGCAACCTGGACCAGTTATGCATGGGGCCTGCCCGGCGACATTCCAATGGCCGGCGATTTCGACGGTGATGGCAAAGCTGACCTCGTCACCTATCGTCCCTCCGACGGCACGTGGAACATCCGGTTTTCATCGAGCAACTACAGCTACTCGAACTGGGTGTCATACCAGTGGGGACTGCCGGGCGATCAACCTATCAGCGGTGACTTCGACGGCGACGGCAAGACAGATCTCGTGGTCTACCGCCCGAGTACTGGCACATGGTGGATCCGCTACTCGGCCAGCAATTACGCAAACTGGACGTCATATCAGTGGGGCGTCGACGGTGACGTTCCGGTGGCCGCAGATTTCGACGGCGACGGCCAGACTGATCTTGTCGTCTACCGGCCCACCGAGGGCCGTTGGTTCCTGCGCTTCTCGAGCAGTCAGGTACAGCTTTGCGAACTGGGCATTCTACGACTGGGGACTTCCGGGCGACATTCCCGTCGCCGGCGACTTCGACGGCGACGGCAAAGCCGACCTGGTGGTCTTCCGACCGGGGACGGCCACTTGGTATCTGCGCTTCGCCGCGAATCAGTTCAGTTTTGCCGGCTGGCGGTCGTTCCAGTGGGGCATCGCCGGCGACATCCCGCTCGTGGCGAAGTGAGACAGCCTCGCGAAAAATGGAACCGATGACCGACTCGTCGATGCAATCGCGAACTTGCCTGACAACTGGCATGGCGCCGGAACGGTTGGGCGAAATGTTCTGGCAGCGATCGTCCGTCACGCGCGACAGGCGGGCCCGCATCAGCAGCGTGCCCATCATCAAGTTGTCGCAGAAAAAGCACGACGGGGCCTCCCGGTTCGCGCCGATTCCGCCGACAACGGCAGCTAGGTAGATGACCATGGTCGGACGCTCGATCTCGAGCAGGCGGATCACCGTGGACTCGTGACGCACATCGAAGTCCCGGCTGCGCGGGATGGCGATGTGACCGGCGCCGACCGCACGCGATCGACGACAAACGAACCGAGGAAGCCAGCGGCCCCTATCACGACGAGACGCTGCAAGGCCAGAAACTGGACTCGATGCGCGTGTCCCTTGCTGCGGGCGACGTCGCCATTCTCCCGTGATTATGCCGTTGCCCAGGCGCGGCACACAACCGAGCCGCGCTAAGATACCCGGGCATTGACGTCGACGCGCGCGCAGTGTCTCTCGATCGCGTCGAGTCGTCTCAGCTGACCGCGGTCGACACTGATGCGCATCGCCATCGACGGTCACAGCTTCGACGCCAAGGCCGGCGGTGTCAGGCGTTACGTTCGCGAGCTCACCACCGCCCTGCAAGCTGTCTCGCCATTGATCAGCCTCGTTGCAATTGGGGGCATGGATGTGCCGGCGGGGATCGATCGACGGTCGGCCGCTCCGTCATTGCCGACCAACCTCGGCTGGTGTGCGACCGGGCTTCCACTTGCCGCCGCGCGCGAACGGTTCGATGTCTTTCACGCGCCGGCCTACACCGCGCCGCTTTGGGGGGCGCGGCCGCTCGTCGTGACCATTCACGACGTGAGCTACGCGCGTCGGCCGGAGTGGTCGCCACACCCGGCCGGCATCGGCATGACCCGGCAATGGTTCTACCGTCGGTCGGCGCACCGCGCGGATCGGATTCTTACCGACTCGGCCTTCTCCAAGCAGGAAATCATCGACGCGTACGGTGTGTCGGCCGAGCGCATTGACGTGATTCCGCTCGGAGTCGGCCGAAACTTCGTGCCAGACGCGCGACAACCGCGTGAACCGGTCGTGCTGCACGTCGGCGACATCCACGTCCGGCGAAACCTTGTCATCGTGCTCGACGCGGTCATGGATCTTGCGAACAGGGAGGCGGCTCTGAAGGGCCTCCGGCTCGTCCTGATAGGCCGGGATCTCGGTGGACTCGGAAGTTTGCAGAGTCGGGCGGCCTCGCGAGGGCAGCCCGCACAACTGATGCATGTCGCCAATCCGGATGACGCGGCGCTCGTTTCCTGGTACCAGCGCGCGTCCGTGCTCGCGTATCCGTCACGCTACGAAGGCTTTGGCCTACCCGTCCTCGAAGCCATGGCCTGTGGGACGCCGGTAGTCGCGTCGAGGGCCGCCTCGATACCTGAAGTCGCCGGCGATGCCGGCGTATTGCTCGATCCCGACGATGCGCCGCGTTGGCACGACGCGATTCGGAGATCGGTGCTGGATGTCGGCTTTTCCCAGGAGTTGTCCCAGAGGGGCCTCGCACGCGCCGCGTCGTTCACTTGGAGCCGAACCGCCGAGCTCACGTTGGAAGCGTACGGCCGCGCGCTCGCCTGAGATCACCCGCCCAACCCGCGCCACCAGCCGCGGACGTTGAGCGCAGTCCAAGCAAACCACCGGGCCGGCGATCGCGGCGACGTCGCGACATGCGTCGCGTAATACAGGTACGCGCTCCGGTGAAAGGCGCGGGCGGCCAGGCGACGCGCCCGGCGGCTACTTTCCCCGCCCAGATGCATGACCCGGGCGCCCGGCACGAATCGGACGCTGTGTCCGCGCGCCCTTATCCGGCGGCACAGATCGGCATCTTCAAAGTACAGGAAGAATCGTTCGTCGAATCCCCCGACCTCATCGAACACGTCACGCCGAATCAGGAAGGATGCCCCCATGGCCCAATCGATCTCCACGCTGGCCTCACCGCCGCGCACGAGGTCGCGAGCCCGAAGATTCTTTCTGGCAAGCGTCGAATTTGGCATCACGCGTGTCAGAAGACCGTGGCGGCCGAAGAGACCGGTCCAGGCGGTCGGCTCACCGCGCGCGCTCTCCTGGATCGTGCCATCACCATTCAATAGCTGCGGAGCAACGACTGCGCACTCGGGATGCGCCTCCAGCTGTGCCGATAGAATCGCGAACGTGCCATTCTGAACACGGCAGTCGGGATTCAGCAGCCATAGAAGCGGGGCCGGATGACTCGCCCGCACCGCTTGATTGACCGCCGCGCCAAATCCACGGTTCGTGTCGTTGCGCAGAATCGTCAGACGAGTCGTCAACCAGTTCTCGATCGTTCCGACGCCGTCGGATGGGGACGCGTTGTCCACGACGAGACCGGACCATTCGACTCCCCTGAGGTCGTCAGCAACCGACTCGAAGCACGCGCGCAGGTGTCGTCCGGAGTCGTAGTTCACGACGACGACGGTAACTGCCGCTGTCATGGCCGTCGAGACGACTGACTGAAGCGCACCTTGCGGCTCAATTACCGTATCTCGAGGTAGAGGCGTCTGACCGGCACATCCTGCTTGCCGCAGGCCTCTCGAACGGTCGCCTCGTTTGATCCGTTGATGCTCGGCGAGCTCAGCAACACTTCCTCGACCGAAAACTTCCCAAGCATCTCCGGAACATCGTCGACGCAGCCCCGGACGGGCACCCCGAGAATCCGCTGCGAACGCTTCGCCGCGTCATCATCGATGAAGGCGACCGGGTCGAGCTTCCAGGTAGGATTGGCGAGCATTTCCCGTACCGAGCAGTTGTCCGCGCGCGCCGGCGCCGTAGATGAGAACGCGACGACGCCGAGAGCTGCCTCGTGCGGCGACGCGCTCAATCAGGCGGAATGACAACCTCGTCCCGACGATCGCGATCGTCAGCAGCACGGCATCAATGATGAACACGCTCCGAGAGAAACCGACGAACTTGTACAGCCAGGCCGCGGCCAGGACCGACATCACTGATCCCGCACCCACGCCGCGAAGAACTGTCGCCAAATCGTGAAACCCGAACGTGCTCCACGGCCGCGAGTACAAGCCGGACGCGTACAGCGCCGCGAGCTTGCAGCCAAGCACAACCGGCAATGACATCGCAAATGTTTCGAGGAACACCGTCAGGTCGGCGTCGCCGTCGAACCGCAGTCGATAGGCGGTGTAGTAACAGATCGTGATCAGCACAAGGTCGAGCAGCACCTCCGCAGCGTGCCACCGAAATGTCAGATCGGAGAGAAACGGCGCGAGGGTCGTCTCTTGAAGTGCACCGAACTCGAGGCCGCCATAGGCCGGTACTCGTGCCAGATAAAAGCCCAGAATCAGCACGCCGAGAGTGAACGCCCCCGCGACCGGCCACGTCGACACTCCCCAACGCTGCATGAGCAAGCCCGCGACCGCACCGCCGACACCGCACAGATACAGCAGCAACACAGCCCTGGCATCAGAAAAGCCCGCCGACACGAGACGATGCGACGTATGGTCGATGTTGCCGCGGGTGGTGCTGCGGCCGGCCAGGCGACGGAGCACGACAACGAACGACGTGTCGAAGAGCGGCACGATGAGAATCAAGATGGCCGCGATGGCCGCGCTCGCGGTGTGGGCGCGAGTGACCGCAATAGTCGAGCAACTCGCGAGGACGCCGCCGACAGCAAGGCTGCCGCAGTTGCCCATGAACAGCTTTGCAGGCGGTCGATTCCAGCCGAGGAATCCGACAAGTGCGCCGGCGAGAGCGACGAGTAGCACCGTCAAGCCTGGTCCAAGCTCAGCGTGAAAGGCGAGCGCCAGGCCACCCGCTGCAATTGCGCTGACCCCGGCCGCCAGGCCGTCCATGTTGTCCAGCAGATTCACGGCATTTACAAGGCCGCCGAACCAAATGATCGCCAGCAGGCTGAGCGCCGCACTCGCCGGAGCCGCGTTGTAGAAAAAACTGAACACGAAGAACGCGGCCGCGGCCAGTGACGTCACCATCTTGGTGAGAGCCGTCATCGGGCGCACATCGTCGTACCAGCCGACAGCGAAGAGCGCGACGGATGCCGCGAAGACGATGAGCGGTACTGCCGAGAGAGTGGCGTTCTGGAAAATGCACCCGGCGACCAGTCCGCTCAGGATGGCAATGCCGCCGAATGTGGGTGTCGGGTGTCGGTGCCAGCGGTCGGGACGAATCGGAACAACTGCGTCCAACCTGATGGCCGCTCGGCGTACAATTGCGCCGACTGCGAGTGTGACAATCGCACTCAGCGCGAATACAAGAACAGGTGTGATCAAGTTCGTGGCGTGCTGCCCGGTACCGTCGCTAAGCCTCGGGTCGTCAAGAGTTTCCGCCCCGACAGGGATGACGTGAGAGTCTAACGCTCGGGTCCGCCGAGGGTCAAGGAGGTGACGCGCGTGCTCCCGGTCAGCGTGATCGTGTTGTGTTGGAATAGTCGCCAACGGATTGGCGACTGCCTCACATCGCTCCTGGCGCTCGAGTCTCCAGCGGCAGAGCTGATCGTGGTTGACAACGCTTCAAGCGATGAGACGCTGCAGTTCGTACGCCAATCGTTTCCCGGCGTGACAATTGTGGCGCTTGACCGCAACAGCGGTTATGCAGCCGGCAATAACGCCGGCGCCAGAGTGGCGCGTGGAAAATACCTGGCATTTCTGAACGACGACACTCAGGTCGAAAAACGCTGGCTCAGCGCGTTGGTAGCCGCCGCAGAGGCAGACCCGTCAGTGGGGCTGGTCACGTCACAAATCGTGTACAGAGAACGACCGGATGTCCTCGACTCAGCGGGAGACGGCTACCTGCGGTCGGGAGGGGCGTTCAAGCACCACCATGGCCAGTCGGTGAACGATGCGCCCGCGACGCGTGAAGTGTTCGGGGCGTGCGGCGCAGGCTTTCTCGTTCGGAGCGATCTGTTCACGTCACTCGGCGGCTTCGACGAAGACTTCTTCATGGTGTACGAGGACGTCGACCTCTCCTATCGCGCGCGGTTGCACGGGGCGCGCTGCCAGTATGTCGCCGCCGCGCTTGTGTACCACGCGGGCAGCGCAAGCATCGGCTGGGCCAGCAAGAGTCAGGTGTTTTTCGGTCAGCGAAATCTCGAGTGGACTTGGATAAAGAATTCACCCTCGCGCCTGCTCTGGCGGTCGGCGCCGTCACATCTGATATATGGAATCGCCAGCGCGATCGGGTACGCACGTCAGGGTCAGCTGACAACGTGGTGCCGCGCGAAACTTGCCGCACTGACCGGCCTGCCGCGCATGCTCCGCAAGCGTCGTCAGATCCAGAGTGCTCTGACGGCGGATCCGGAACGGCTCTGGGAGTTCATGGAACCCAACTGGATCGCGATCAAGCGCCGCGAGAAGCGGTTCGACTTCAATCACTCCCGAGTCACCAAACTATCGACGTTCGAGTGACACCGGGGGCTCGGCTCGACCGACGCGATCAGCGTGGCCGCACGACGGTCTTGCCGACGAGCACGAGCGGCGAGGCCGCGCTCGAATCCGCGCCGGTTACAGCGAAGTCCACCAGCTCGAATTTGCGGCTAGTCTTCGGCAGCTGAATCGGAACATCCAGCCAGGCGTTGCCCGTGAGCCGCAGCTGGGCGACAGACTGCCTGCCGACGTGGGCCGTGATCAGGAGCGGATCAGGAGCATCGGGCGCACGCCGGAGCGGCAACGTCACCGGCGTGCCGTCGGACGGCAGGTACAGCTGAAAAGTCGCATTGGCTTCGCGGTAGCGCACGCCGTCGAGCTCGGGCCGCCATCCCGACACGCCGGTCCCGATGTACTCGAAGCCTGCATCGCGAATCGCGAGCTCGGCGCGCACGGGACCTGTGATCAAGACCGCCGCAGCGGCGATCACGACCAGCATTCGCCAGCCACTGACCCAGGGCGGACCGGTCAAGCCGCCGAGCACTCCCGCGAGCAGCCAGAAAGCAAAACCCGCTTCTGCCAGCAGGAGCGGATGCCCGCCCAGCCAGGTCAAGACGAAGACCGCGATCCCCGTGGCGAGGAAGCGTGTGAACGGCGACTGCGCCATGCGGAAGGTAGCCATGAACAGCGTCGCGAGCACCACCAGAAGTGCGATTAATCCAACGAGGCCCTCTTCGGCCAGCACCTGCAGAAAGTTGTTGTGCGCATTCTCGTTCACGATCTCGTAGGGACGGTCCGGACCGCCGAATTTGGCCGACTCGATCCAAAACCGTCCGATCCCCACGCCCAGCACGGGCGCTGACCGCCACATGTCAACGGCCACGCGAGACATGAACTCGCGGTAACCGATCGCTGTCGAGGCCGCAACATTTCGTGGGGCGGGATGAGAGACGCCGACCCAGAGACCAATGGCGAGCGCGCCCACGAGTGCGCCGACGACAAGCAGATGCCCCCAACCGCGGCGCCGGACAGCTTCGAGGATCGAGAGGCCAAGAATGCCGAGCCCGAGGGCAAGCAACGCCGTTCGCGATCCGCTCAGCCACAACCCGACGGCGATGATTGGCAACGCGATCAAGGTCAGCCACCTCGAGCGGAACTCGGCGACGAGTCCCAGACCCGCGACAAGGACCATCGCCAACACCGAACCGGCGGCATTCAAATCAGCGTACGTACTGAC
Source organism: uncultured Acidobacteriota bacterium (assembly GCA_963704575.1). Taxonomy (GTDB): domain Bacteria; phylum Acidobacteriota; class Vicinamibacteria; order Vicinamibacterales; family SCN-69-37; genus DATEGZ01. The sequence goes on from OY969918.1 coordinate 2,322,420, forward strand.
TCTCACCTCCCGCAGCAACCTGACGATTGAGGAGAGTGGGTGTTCAGTCTGAATCGCGGCACCGATGATCCGCGTGATGCTGATCAGCGCAAGCCCCGCGTGACCGACGACCATCATGCGAACGACCTGGGGCGCGAGTGCGTGGTCCTCGCGCACCAATCGCTCGGCGACCACGGCAAGCGCCAGAGCTTCCGCCGTCATGACGGCGAACGACAGCGGCTGGCCAATCATCCCGCGGTCGAAGTAGCCGCCCGAAAGCAGAATCCTGAGGTGCTCGGCCGTCGAGGCGCCCGGATTCTGGTACAGCAACATAAGGGGCTGGACGGCAATCGCGGATGCAACCGCCGCGGCCGCCAGAAGGAGCGCCGGCTCGGTGAGCTGCAGCGGAACGGTCCCGCGCCAAATTCGAAGCCCCGCCCCGATCACCACCGCGAGGACGAGCTGTTCGAACGCATGCATCGCCCCAAACGGCGACGCAACCACCACGGCCAGCCCGCCGACGACGGGGCCCAAACCGGCCATCACCAACAATCCGGCTGACGGGCGAACGAGTGAGAGCACGAGCACGCCCAGCGGCAGCACTCTCAGGATGATCGGCACCGGTGTGAGCTGCCACGAAACAAACAGTGCGACGCCCGCAGCAAGTCCTAGTGCACGACACGCCGCGAGTATGGCCGCCCTCATGGTTTTGCGTGAACTCGACGTCGACTCAAGGCCTGCACAAGTGTTCGCCTAGTCTCTCACCTGGCTGCGGACCCGTGAAGATGCTGGGGATGTCGTGCACCCGTCGGGCGCTGACATGACTGACGCGTCTGGATAGTGACACTGGCCAGCGATGCGCCTCGCATGGTTCACGCCGTGGCCGCCGCAGCCGAGCGGCGTGGCCGGCCGATCGGCCGACCTCGTGCGCGCGCTCGCTGCGCGCGATCACGGCATCGACGTCTTCGTCGACGAACGAGCCGTGCCGGCACCGGCGCGCTACGCGGAGACGCCGCCCGATCGCGGCGACGTACGCGTGTCGAGCGCGCACGACTTCGTCTGGCGTCACGCGCGCGACCCTTACGATCTCGTCGTCTACCAGATCGGCAACTCGAAGTTGCACGAGTTCATCTGGCCGTATCTCTACCGCTGGCCGGGGCTCGTCGTGTTCCACGACGCGCGGCTGCACCACGCACGCGGACGCGCGCTGCTCCGGCCGCGGAAAATCCAGGCCTATCGCGACGAGTTCTACTGGAATCACCCGGACGCCGCGGATGGCGCAGCCGAGCTCGGCGTGCGCGGATTCGCCGGCGTCTTCTACTACCAATGGCCGATGACGCGCGCGATCGTCCAGTCCGCCCGCATGGCCGCGGCGCACTCGCACGGCGCGGTCGCCCAGCTTCGTGACGAATCCCCCAATCGCATCGTCGAGTACATCGCGCTGGGCTATGACGCGCCGGCGCCACTGTCCGACGCACGGCGTGCGGAAGTCCGGCGCGGATGGCAGACGTCTGATGACGCCATCGTGTTCGGCGTGTTCGGCGGCTTGACCGAAGACAAACGGCTCGAGCCAATCCTCCGTGCGTTCGCCGCGAGTCGCGCGACCGTGCCTAACGCCCGTCTCGTCCTCGCCGGCGCGATCGATCCCGGACTCGATCTCACGGGGTTAATCACGTCGCTCGGCCTCGGCGACGTCGCTCGCCTACTCGGCGTCCTCGACGACGACGCGTTTGAAGACTCGATCGCGGCCGCCGACGTCTCTTTGAACATGCGCTGGCCCACCGCGCTCGAAATGTCCGGTCCCTGGATCCAGGCGCTCGCCGCCGGCCGGCCGAGCGTCATGGTCGATCACGCACATCTGACCGATATTCCGGCGCTCGACCCGCGGACGTGGCGGCGTCAGGAACCGGCCGCCCAATCAGCCGACGGCGACAACGCCGCGATCACCGTGGCGGTCGATATCCTCGACGAAGAGCATTCGCTGCGGCTGGCCATCGAGATGCTCGGCAGGAACGCCGCCCTGCGGGCGCGGCTCGGCGCGTCAGCCCGGCGATATTGGGAGCGCGAGCACACGATCGAACGAATGACCGACGACTACCAGCGCGCGATTGCCCGCGCGGCCGCACTCGACGATCCGACCGTCGATCTGCCGGCACATCTTCGTCCAGATCCGTTGGCCCTGGCGCGTCGCGTGATCGCGCCGTTCGGACCGACAGCGAGCACGGCGCTCGAGGGCCTTAACCGATGATCCGCGTGATGCTCAACGGCGAGCCCCGCGAGCTCGCCCAGCCGGTGACGGTGCTCGCGCTGCTCGAACACCTCACGATCGATCCACGCGTCGTCGCGGTCGAGTACAACCGAGTGGTCGTCAAGCGGGCGCGCTACGGCGACACGGTCGTCGACGATGGGGCGGAAGTGGAGATCGTGGCGTTTGTGGGCGGAGGTTAGGCGGAAGAAAGTTAGAAGTTAGAAGCCAGAAGTTAGAAGTGAAGAAGGAAGCGAAGAAGTGAAGCAGAGAAGCCAAGAGATGAGTCACGAGAGCCGGCGACAAAGCGGACGCCTGGTCGCGATGAGCGGCGCAATTGCGCTCGCGCTAGTAGCGCCCGGCGCAGGTCGACCGGCGGCGCAGGGCCAGACGCCCAGCGTCGCGTCTCAGGAAGCGCTGCTCGTCGCTCAGGGCTGGGGATATCTGTCGTCTGGCGACTCGGTGCGAGCCTCGACCATCGCGGCGCAGGCGATGTCGCAGTTCCCGCTGAGCGAAGCTGCGCTCGCCCTCGGCGTTGAGGCAGAGATCGCGCGCGAGGGATCACAGGCCGCGCTCGTTCTGTACGAGCGATGGCTGGGTACGCGGCGCATGGATGAACCCTATGGGCTTCGGCGGGTGGCCCGCGCGGCACTTCGCGAGGCGCTCCGCGACGTCACCACACGGTCGGCAGCGCTCGAGGCGTTGATCGCCGACGGCGATCGCGATGCGATCGCGCAGGCGACGACGGGATCGGCGGCCGGCAAGTTCCTCGACACGCAGGCGCTTGCCGAAGTCGGCAACGAAGCGGCCGTCAAGACGCTGATCGGCCAGCTCGACACGCTGCCGGGCGCGAAAAATCAAATTATCGCGGCGCTCGCGGCGAGCCATAGCCGTCTGGCCATTCCCCCGCTCATCAAGCTTCTCGACGACCCTAACGACGTCGTCCAGGCAAGCGCGGCCGACGCGCTCGGGCAAGTGGGCGCAATCGAGGCGATCAACAAGATCCGCCCCAAGCTCGACGAGAAGAATCCGTATTACGTGAGGTTCTCAGCGGCACGAGCGCTCGGCCGGTTGGGCGACGCGAGCGGCACGGCCTTCCTGCGAGACTCGATGTCTCGGGCGTCCGACCCGAGCGCGTCGATGCTGAGGGTGCAGGCCGCGGCGGCGCTCGCGGCGATCGGGCCCGACACGGGCTGGATCGACACGGCCCGCGTGCTGCTCAGCGACCCCGACCCCAATGTCCGGGCCGAAGCCGCCCAGATCGTGGCGCCGTACGACAATGCCATCGCCAAGGACATCCTGACCGCACTGGGCAACGACCCAAATCCGGCGATCCGTCAGAAATCCGCACAAATCCTGGCCAAGACCGTGGCCGGCGATTTCGCGACACTCCGGGTGCTGCTTCGCGCCCCCGACCCAGAGGCGCGGACATACGCGGCCGCACGGATCCTCGAAATCACGCGCTAATGGGCACTTAGCGGTCGATTCGGCTTGCGGTTTTGTAATCCCCCCCGTAAAATCGCTCGGTCTTGCCCACGCTTGCGCATAAAGTCTCCGACCAAGTTGCCCGATATACGCCATACAACCCCAGACCGCGCCGGCGGAAGGTTCGCATGCGTGATCTGGCACAACTGATGGCTTGAACACGATGGTTACATTTGCTCAGTCCTCGCCAACCTCCCTGCGCCCACGCCGCCTAGCGTTGCCGGCGCTCACAGCAATTGCAGCAATTAGCCTCCTGACACCGAGCCCGGCGGCCGCACAGATTGCGCGAGCCGCGGCGAGTACCCCAGTCGTCAACATGGCGGTTCGCGGCACTTCGACCGGATACGACCCAGTACACGGGTACTACTTGATGGCCGGTGGCCTCGGCCAGGTGCTTGCGGTTTGCTCCAACACTTCGGGTCAGCCCGTCTCGGCGCCAATCGGCGTCATGACCAATCCGGCGGTGTACGGGACCTTTCCCCGCGTGGCCTTTAGCGCGCAGGCTCCAGACGGCGCCGGCGGCACGGGAGCATTCCTCGTCGAGTGGGTCAGCACCGACGCGCCTGGTGCCATTGCGATTCACGCCAGACTAGTGTCGTGCGCGCCCAACGTCCAGAACGTCGTCACGGCTGACGTGCTGGTCTCGGACTACGGACAATTAGGCGCATATTACGATGTGGCCGGCTCGGCGATCGCCTACTCCGCTACCAGTCAGCGTTTTGTGATTGTGTATCGCACGCTGCAGGCGGGGATTCAGGCGCGATTTGTCAACGCAGCCGGCAGTCCGATCGGCGGCGTGATGGCGATCGCGAATCCTGGAGGGGCTCAGTTCCCCAGTGTGGCCTGGAACCCAGGAATGGATGAGTTCGGCATCAGTTATGCCGGGTACAGTGGCGTGAGCGTTTGCCCCGGCGCGTTCGTCGGGTTTGTCCGGCTCCGCGCGTCGGACGGAGCCCTCTTCGGCCGCACGACGTTCGGTTGCAGCGCAGGCACGTATGTCACCGACATCGCGGTGAACCGGTACAACAATTCGTACATCCTGGGCTGGTCGCCCGGCTCGGGCTCGATGTTCCAGCAGATCGATGCGAATGGGGCGCTGACCGGTGCAGGGGGCCTGCTGTCGTCCACGTTTGGCGGCAACGACAACTTCAGCATCGAGTTCAACGTTGTCAGCGGCACGTTCCTGGCAGTTGGGCAGCACAACTCGTCGTTCGAAATTGCTGGGGTTGAGGCGAACAGCAGCGGCTTTCCGATTGGCGTCGCACAGCAAGTCACGGCCGGCACCGCCTCTCCTGGATCTTTCTACCCGAGGGTGACCGCTCGGACGGACGCGGCGCACTGGGGCGTATCGTACGCGCGGCAGTTCAATACGATGGTCGATCAGATCGTCGCCACGTTCACGACAGGCGGAGGCGCTCAAGTGAGCGCGCCGACTCCGACGCCCACTCCGACGACGAGCTGCCCGGGGGCCAATCCATTCGCGAGCATGGGCGCGGGCGTGTGCGTGAACGGTGGCTGGCAGTTCGGAACGCCGGCCTCGTCGCCAGCGCCCACGCAGCCATCCACACCCGCGCCGGCGCCGACCACCAGCGCTGGCTGCCCGACACCCAATCCGTTCGCAAGCTTCGGCATGGGCGCGTGCGTGAATGGCGGCTGGCAGTTCACGGCCCCGGCCTCAACTCCGGCGCCAACCCCGACACCGACACCGACGCCGGCACCCACGCCGACGACGAGCGCGGGTTGCGCAACGCCCAATCCGTTCGCGAGCATGGGCATGGGCGTGTGCGTCAATGGCGGCTGGCAGTTTCTGACACCGACCACACCGACCGGCCCGACGCTCTGCAGCGGAACGCCAGATCCGTTCACGACCAGCGGCGGCGGCACGTGCATTAACGGCGGCTGGGTACCGAACAACAGCCTGCCGACGCTCTGCAGCGGCCTGCCCGATCCGTTCACCGCAATGGGCGGCGGCGTCTGCATCAACGGCGGCTGGCATCCCCGATCCGAAGAGGACGAGGAGCAGTAACATCGCCGCTCCGTCGCGCAATCGCGCGACGGACCAAAACTCGCGGGGTCGGATTCGGCGTCTCGACGCAGGATCCGGCCCCGTTGTCGTGTACGCGCACCCGTGCACGCCCCGTGATGTTTCTACACGCGTCGTACCGAAAACCAGTACGCGACGGGCGCCGTGCAGTCGCAGACCGAACGACCCGGTTGGCGCGGCCCTTGCTTTCTCAACGCCAGTCCCCCGGTCCAGTTCTGCAGTTTGTAAACACGAGGTTGCTTGACGATGACTCGACTGCTATCGACCGGATTGCTCGTAACGCTGCTCGCTTCTCCGTCGTTTGCCCAACTTCATGCCGTGCGTTACGCATCGGGGTTCACGGCGCCCGTCCTCATGGTCGCCGTGCCCGGCCAGACGAACACATTCCTGGTCGTACAACAGGACGGCCATATTCGCGTGATCCAGAACGGCACCGTGCTCAGCACGGACTTTCTGAATTTGGCCGGCCAGATCGCGTACGCGGCAGGCAGCGAGCAGGGCCTGCTTGGCCTCGCACTCGCGCCCGACTACGCGTCGAGCGGCCGGCTGTGGGTCAACTTCACCAATACTGCCGGCAACACGGTCGTCGCGCGCTTTCTGCGATCGACGAGCAATCCGCTCACCGCGGACGTCTCGACGCGTCATGATCTCGTGTGGCCCGGGCCGCAGGCGTTCATCACGCAGCCATTTGCGAATCACAACGGCGGCAATCTCGTGTTCGGCCCTGACGGGTTCCTCTACATCGGCATGGGCGACGGCGGATCGGGCGACGATCCGGACAACCACGCGCAGGACCCGATGTCACTTCTCGGCAAGATGCTGCGCATTGACGTCAACGTCCCGCTCGGTGATGCGAAGGGCTATGTCGTCCCGGCGACCAACCCGTTCGTCGGCATGTCGGGCTACCTCAGCGAGATCTGGGACGTCGGCATGCGCAATCCGTGGCGGTGGAGCTTCGACAACCCGGCGCATGGCGGCACGGGCGCGCTGGTCATCGGTGATGTCGGCCAGAACAACTGGGAAGAAGTCGACTACGAACCGGCCGGCCACGGCGGACGCAACTACGGCTGGCGCATCCGCGAAGGCGCACACAACAACGTGACGTCGCTGCCGCCGGCATTCACGCCACTCGTCGATCCGATCTGGGAGTACTCGCACGCCGACGGCAACGTGATTACCGGCGGGTACGTGTACCGCGGCACCGCCCTCGGCGCCGTGTTTGCCGGACGCTACTTCTTCGCGGATTTCGGCTTCGGCCGCGTGTGGTCGGTGGCCCTCACAATCAACAACAGCACGCACGAAGCGACGGCCTCCGGGCTGGTCGAGCACACGGCCGATCTCGGCCCGGCCGCGCAATTCGTCTCGAGCTTTGCCGAAGATGCCGCAGGCGAGCTGTACACCGTCAACTACATCAGCGGCGAAGTGAACCAAATCACGCTCGCGGCGGCGCCGACACCGAACCCCGGAGGCTGCACGACGCCTGATCCGTTCGTCGCGCTTGGCGGCGGCACCTGCGTCGGCGGAGGTTGGTTCCCGCCCGGCGCCGCGCCCGCGCCCGCACCGTCTCCGACGCCCACGCCTTCTCCAACGTCCGGCGGCTGCGTGACGCCTGATCCCTTCGTGGCACTTGGCGGCGGCACCTGCGTCGGCGGAGGTTGGTTCCCGCCTGGCGCGGCGCCCGCGCCGTCGCCTGCTCCGACGCCAACACCGACGCCCACGCCGACAGGGCCCCCGACTGGCGGCTGCACCACACCAGAATCCCTTCGTGGCGCTTGGCGGCGGGACCTGCTCCGGCGGCGGCTGGTACCCGCCAGGCAGCACGCCGCCCACCTCATCAACGCCGCCCCCGCCGCCGGCCACACCGCCCCCGACGGGCGGGTGCACGACGCCCGACCCGTTCATCGGCATACCGGGGCTCCACGGCGTCTGCGTGAATGGCGGCTGGCGTCCGGTGGCAGGCTAACGGGACGAGAGTCGGAAGTTCGAAGCCAGAAGTTAGAAGTTCAGAAGATGCCCGACGTCAGGCTGATTCAGACTTCCGACTTCTGGCCTCCAACTGACTGCCGTTTCTTCCAGTGTTAAGCTGGCTTCGGCATGTCCGATCCGTTCGTTCTCGCCGGCCGTGAATTCTCGTCTCGTCTGGTCGTGGGCACCGGAAAATATCCGTCACACGCCGTCATGCAGGCCGCGCATCAGGCTGCCGGCACCGAGATGGTCACGGTGGCGGTCCGCCGCGTCGATCTGTCGGCCCGCGGCGCCGAATCGCTGCTCTCGTGGATCGATCGCACGCGCATTTTTCTGCTGCCGAATACCGCAGGCTGTTACACGGCCGACGAGGCTGTGCGAACCGCGCGGCTCGCGCGCGAGGCCGGGCTCTCGAACTGGATCAAGCTCGAAGTGATCGGCGACGAGCGCACGCTTTTCCCCGACAACGAACAACTGCTCGAGGCCACGCGCATCCTCGTGGCCGAGGGCTTCGTCGTGCTGCCGTATACGAACGACGATCCCATCGTCTGCCGCAAGCTGCAGGACGCGGGCGCGGCGGCCGTCATGCCCCTTGGCGCGCCGATTGGATCGGGCCTCGGCATTCAGAATCCGCAGAACCTGCTCATCATCCGCGACCAGGCGCGCGTGCCCGTCATCATTGACGCCGGCGTCGGCACGGCCTCCGACGTGGCCATTGCGATGGAACTGGGCGCCGACGCGGTGCTGCTCAACTCCGCGATTGCCGGCGCGAAAGATCCCGCGCTGATGGCTGCGGCCATGAAGCACGCCGTCGAGGCGGGCCGGCTGGCGTATCGGGCGGGTCGGATTCCACGCCGGCCTCACGCGACCCCCTCGAGTCCGGCCGAAGGCCTCGTCACGCCAGGCGCCCCAACGCGGAGCGTCCGTGGCTGACGAGCGTCTGGGAGATCGGATCACCCGTCTCGAAAAGGAACGGCAGCAGGCGGATCGCGCGTACAACGACGCGCTGACGGCGCTCGACCGGGTGCTCGAGCCCAAGGTAGATCTGCCGCATCCTCCGCCGGCGTACGACGAATCCAAGCTCACGACGCTCAATCAGGCGCGCAACATCCTGCCGTCGGGACCGCCGGCGATCGACAGCTCGCTCAAGGGCCGGCTGCGGGCGTTCGTGTGGAAACTCGTCGGGCCGTCGCTCGACGCGCAAAATCATTTCAACGCGACGCTCGTCGATCACGTCAACCGCAACGTCGAATCCCAGCGGGAGGCGAGCAAGGCGATCGCGAGCGCCATCGCCGTCATGGGCGATCACTTCGAACGCGAGCGCCGGGTGCAGGCACATCTCATCCAGTACCTGCAGACGATGACGCTGTATGTGGACACGCGCGATCGGCTGGTGGCAGCCGAGGCCGAGGTGCCGCATGCCGGCATGCACGCGGTGACGCAGGATTGGCTCAAGCGCTGGGAATCGATGGCGGCACGCGATGCCCGCGCCGCGGCACGGCTCGCGACGCTTGACGAAGTGCGTGCTACCGCTGCGATCGCGCAACAAACGGCGCTCTCGCTCAAGCGCGACGTGGAACGCCTGCTCTCGTCGCCCGCGCCTGCGGCCGCGGCTGGCCAGCCACTCGCGTCCACGCCCGCGTCGGTGCCCGCACGAGCGGTCGATCTCGATTCTTTCAAGTACCTGTCGTTTGAAGACGAGTTCCGCGGATCGCTCGAGGAAATCAGGCGGCGCCTGGCCGAGTACGTCCCGAAGTTCGCGGGCCTGACCGATGTCGTCGACATCGGCTGCGGCCGCGGTGAGTTTCTCGAACTGCTCCGCGAGGCCGGCATCAGCGCGCGCGGGCTCGATCTGAATCATGAGATGGTCGAAGCGTCGCGGGCGCGCGGCCTGGACGTCACCGAGGGCGACGCGCTGTCGTACGTCACGAGCCTGCCCGACGACTCGATCGGCGGGCTGTTCGCGTCGCAGGTCGTCGAGCATCTCGAACCCGTTTACCTCGCGCGCCTGCTTGAAACGGCGGGACTCAAGATCCGCCGCGGCGGCGTGATCATTCTCGAGACCATCAACCCGGCGTGCTGGGTCGCGTTCTTCGAGAGCTACCTGCGCGACCTGACGCACGTGCGGCCGCTGCACCCCGACACGTTGAGACACCTGCTGCGAGCGAGCGGCTTTCACACCGTAGACGTCGAGTACAAGTCGCCCGTCGCCGAGTGGGATCGCCTGCGCACGGCGCCGAAGCCCGCCGGCGACCTGCCGGCGGCCGTCGGCGATCTCATCGACGCCTTCAACGAGGACATGACGAAGCTGAACGGGCGTCTGTTCACATTCCAGGACTACGCCGTGATCGGCCGGAAATAGGCGGGCGTCATGACGTTCACAGAGACGAAGTTGCCGGGAATGTTCGTCATCACGACCGATCTCTATCCGGACAATCGCGGATCGTTCGAGGTGCCATGGCAGCGGGCCGCGCTCGAGCGCCACGGCCTCGAACCGGACCTGGCCCAGGCCAGCCTCGCTTCCAACCGCAAGCGAGGCACAATTCGCGGATTGCATTTCCAGGTGGCGCCATTCGAGGAAGTCAAGATCGTCCGCGCGATCCGCGGCGTGGTCTGGGATGTCGCCGTCGATCTGCGGCCCGACTCCCCGACGTTCCGCCAGTGGTGCGCTGTCGAGCTCTCTGCAGAGAACCGGACAGAGGTGTATCTCCCGCAAGGCGTAGCTCACGGATATCAGACACTTGCGGACGACAGCGACGTGCTGTACTTCGTCTCGGCCCCGTACAGGCTCGACGCGCAGCGCGGCATCCGCTGGGACGACCTGGCCTTCGGCATTACCTGGCCACTCGGACGACCTGCCGTTCTGAGTGCTCGAGACGCGACCTTTCCGGACTTCGCGGCATGACCATGGCCAAGGAAGACAAGGAAAAGGCCGAGCGCCCGCTCGCCGACAACCGCAAGGCGTTTCACGATTTTCACCTCCTCGAACACTTCGAGGCCGGGCTGGCGCTCGTTGGCACCGAGGTCAAGGCGATCCGCGAGGGCCGGGTGAACCTGCGCGACAGCTACTGCAAGCTCGAACGCGGGGAGGCCTACCTGCTCGGTATGCACATCGGTCAATACAGCCATGGCGGCTACGCCTCCCACGACCCGATGCGGTCGCGCAAGCTGCTGCTCCACCGTGAAGAGCTGAACAAGCTGCTCGGCAAGACCACCGAACGCGGGCTGACCATCGTGCCGCTCCGTCTCTTCCTGAAGAAGGGCCGCGTGAAGGTCGAGATCGCCCTCGCGAAGGGTAAAAAGCTGTTCGACAAACGCGAGACCATCAAGCGCCGCGAAGCCGACCGCGAGACGCGTGCGGCAGTGAAGATGCGGCGGGTATAATTGGCGCCGATGAAACGGTCCTGGCTCGTACTCGGAATAGTCGTCGTGGTGGTGGCCGGTCTGGCGTTCTGGATGACCAGCGCAGGCGGCGAAAAGACCTCCATCGACTTGCTTCAGGAATTCTCGGCTGCGGCAATCAAGAAACCGCGGCCCGAGATCTTCTCGGTGGTCGACGCAACGCTCAGCGGCGCGACGCACAAGGCCATTGCCCCGAGCGAGCCGAGCCGCGTCGGCTGGCACGTCACGGTGCCGCCGGACGCCTGGCTGAAGCTCAGCGTCGGCATGAAGCCGGAAAGCTGGACGATGCAGGGCGACGGCGTCGTGTTCCAGATTGGCGTGACGGACGGCAAGAAATACGAGGAACTGCTCCGCGTCCACGTCAATCCGTTCACCGAAACCGCGGATCGGCAGTGGAAGGACCTGACGCTCGATCTCTCGCCCTACTCGGGGCAGGCCGTCGATCTCATCTTCAACACGTACGCGAGTCCCGATCCTCCGCCGGGCCAGCCTCGCCAGGACGACCGCAACGGCGACATGCCGCTCTGGGGCGTGCCCCGGATCGTCGTCAAGTAACAGTTCGGAACATCGCCGCATGAAGACCCGACCTGCTGCTGACGTCGCGGTCCCGCTGCTCGACCTCGTCGCGCAATACCGCCCCATCCGCGACGAGATTCTCCAGGCGATCGCGCGAGTCTGCGATGCGCAGCGCTTCATCATGGGGCCAGAAGTCGAGACGCTCGAGCACGAGATCGCCGCGCTCGTCGGCGCCGAACACGCGGTCGCCGTCTCATCAGGCACCGACGCGCTGCTGATGACAATGATGGCGATCGGGATCGGCCCGGGCGCCGAAGTGATCACGCCGACCTATTCGTTTTTCGCGACAGCCGGGTGCGTATCCCGTCTCGGCGCGACGCCCGTGTTCGTGGACATCGACCCGGTGACGTTCAACGTCGTACCCGAGGCGATCGCGAACGCCGTGACGCCGAAGACGCGCGCGATTCTCCCCGTGCATCTCTTCGGCCTGATGGCGGACATGGACAAGATCCTCTCGATTGCGGCGCGTGCCGGCGTGCCGGTGATCGAGGACGCCGCGCAGGCCATCGGCGCAAGCACGCGCACCGGCCGTGCCGGCGCGATGGGCCTCGCCGGCGCGTTCTCGTTCTTTCCCTCGAAAAACCTTGGCGCCTTTGGCGACGCCGGCCTGATCACGACCAACGACCCCGCGCTCGCGGCCGAACTGCGCCTGCTGCGCAATCACGGCATGGAGCCGAAGTACGAACACAAGCGCATCGGGGGAAATTTCCGGATGGACGCGCTTCAAGCTGCCGTCCTCCGCGTGAAAGCGCCGCATCTCGGCGCGTGGACCGACGCCCGCCGCCGCAACGCCGACCGCTATCGGCGCCTGTTCGACGAATTCCGGCTCACCGATCGCGTCTCGCTGCCCGTCGAGCCGCAGGGTTCCACGCACATCTACAACCAGTTCGTGATTCGCGGACCGCATCGCGACGAGCTGCGCAGTGCGCTACAGGCGCAGCGCATCGGCACGGAAATCTACTATCCGGTGCCCTTCCACCGGCAGGAGTGCTTCGCACCCCTGCATCCGCGCCTCGACGCCTTCCCCGTCGCCGATCGCGCGGCGGCCGACTCGCTCGCTTTGCCTATCTACGGTGAATTGACCGAGGAACAACAGCGTCACGTCGTGGCGCGCATCGCCGCGTTCTACGAATATCACCGATGAGACGCCTCGTGCTCGTGGTCGGCGCCGGCGGCCAGCTCGGCGAAGCGATGACCGAACACCTGGGCGCGCAGCACGAGATCGTCGGCATGACCCACCACGATCTCGACATCGCGGACACACAGGCGGTCGAGGCCGCGATCAAGAGCCTCTGCCCGGACGCGATCGTCAATTGCGCGGCGTACACCGACGTCGATCGCGCCGAGCGCGACACGGAAGATGCCCTGGCCGCGAACGCCTGGGGACCGCGCGCGCTTGCGCGCGCCGCCGCGTCGATCGACGCCACGTTCGTCCACTACAGCACCGACTTCGTCTTCGACGGCGCGATCGATCGCCCGTACACCGAAGACGACGCGCCGAATCCGCGCGGGGTGTACGCGATGTCCAAACTCATCGGCGAATGGATGGCCGCCGAGGCGCCGCACCACTACGTGCTGCGCGTCGAAAGCGTCTTCGGCGGCCCCAAGGCGAAAAGCAGCATCGATCGCATCCTCGACGGCCTGCTCGCCGGCAAGGAAGTGCGCGCGTTTGCCGACCGGACCGTGTCGCCAAGCTACGTCGACGACATCGTCCAGGCGACCGCCACGCTGCTGCGCGACGCGCAGCCGTACGGCTTGTATCACTGCGTCAACAGCGGCTGGACGACGTGGGACGTCCTCGCGCACGAAGTGGCGCGCATCGTGGGCCTGCCGGCCGCGCGCATCACGGCGGTGCCCCTCGCCAGCGCGAACCTTCAAGTGCCTCGCCCACGATTCGCGGCGCTCGACAACGCCAAGCTCACGGACGCGGGAATCACGATGCCCAGCTGGCAGGACGCGCTCCAGCGGCACGTCACAGGCGTGCTTGGCCGGCCCGACTGACGCGTTGCGCGCCGCTTTCAGACTCTCGCCCTCGGCTCGCTCGCAGTCGGTCGGAGCCGAAGCACTACACGCAACTCGAAACCGCTTTAACGCGCACCCACCAGATCGGCCACCATTTCGCCGATCGCCAGGCATGACGTCAAGCCCGGCGAGTCGATGCCGGCGGCGTGAACGAGCGCGGGATTTCTCGAATCACGGCGGATCATGAAATCCCTGAACCGCTCGGCCGGCGGGTGCAGCTTCGCGCGAATGCCGCTGCCGCCGAGCCGCAGGTCGTCGAGCGTAATCATTGGCAGCAGCAACCGCGTCGGTTCGAGAAAGGCCTCCAGCGGCAGACGATCGTGCTCGTAATCGGCCTTCGACGCCTGAAAGCGGATCGTCGGGCCGATCCAGACCGCGCCGCCGATCGTTCGCGTGAGGTGCACACCGAGGCCGTGGCCTGACGCGTGGGGCACGGGATAGACGAGGCCGCGCACGAGCTGGCGCGCGCGCGGCGCGAGTTCCGCGTACTCCCCGCGACAGGGATAGATCGTGAACGGCTCGCCTCCCGCCATGATGGAGACCTCATCGGCGTAAAGACCCGCGGCGTTGACGACGACGTCAGCCTCGATCCGCTCGCGCGCGGTGACCACGATGAGGCCGCCCTGCAGCCCGGGTTCGATCGAGAGCGCCGGCGACCCGACGAGCATGATGCCGTCGTGACGCGCGAACTCACGCGCAAGCGCGCGGACGAGCGCATCGGCATCGACCCAGCCAGTGTCCGGCGACCAGAGCGCCGCGTCGGCGCTCACGTGCGGCTCTTTCCCGGCGACGAATGCGCGATCGACCGGCACGAGCGTGGCACCGCTCGCCGAAGCGGTCGCGATCAGTGAATCGAGCGCCGGCGTCTCGTCACGACCCGCGACGATGAGCTTGCCGCAGCGCACGTGCGGGACGCCGGCCTGCGCGCAAAACGCGTACATGCGCTCTCGGCCCTCGACGCACAGCCGCGCCTTGAGCGACCCTTCGGGATAGTAGAGCCCGGCGTGAATCACACCGCTGTTGTGCGTGGAGGTCTCGAGGCCGGGTCTCGGATGCCGCTCGAGCAGGCAGACACGCCGGCCCCGCCGCGCCGTTGCAAGCGCCGACGCGAGCCCGACGACACCGCCGCCAATCACCACCAGCACGGCTCCATCGTAACGGCGGCCGCGTGTGCGTGGGTGGCGAATGCGGATCGAACGCAAGCAATGGTATTGTTTTCGGGCGATGGAATCGAAACGCGCGCTGGTCACCGGCATCACAGGCCAGGACGGCTCCTACCTCGCTGAGCTGCTCCTCGACAAGGGGTATGAAGTCTTCGGCTTGACGCGCCGGCTCTCGGCGTCGAACTACTGGCGGGTCGAGCACATTCTCGATCGGCTGACGCTGCTGCCCGGCGATCTGCTCGATCAGCTGTCGTTGATCCGCGTGCTCGAGCGCGTCCGTCCGAGCGAGCTCTACAACCTGGCGGCGATGTCGTTCGTGCCCGCCTCTTGGGATCAGCCGATGCTGACCGGCGAGTTCAACTCGCAGGGAGTCACCCGCGTCCTTGAGGCCGTGCGCGTCGTCAATCCGAAGATCCGCGTGTACCAGGCCTCGTCATCCGAGATGTTCGGCAAGGTGCGTGAGGTGCCGCAGCGCGAGACGACGCCGTTCTATCCGCGGAGCCCGTACGGCGTCTCGAAAGTCTTCGCCCACTACATCACGGTGAACTACCGCGAGAGCTACAACCTGTTCGCCGTGTCGGGCATTCTCTTCAACCACGAATCGCCGCGGCGCGGAATCGAGTTCGTCACCCGCAAGGTCACCGACGGCGTCGCACGGATCAAGCTGGGCCTCGCGAGCGAGCTCCGCCTCGGCAATCTGACGGCGCAGCGCGACTGGGGCTTCGCCGGCGACTACGTTCGCGCGATGTGGGCGATGCTGCAGCAGGACGCGGCCGACGACTACATCATCGCCACCGGCGAAAGTCATTCGGTGCAGGAACTGGTCGAGATCGCGTTCGCGCACGTGGGCCTCGACTGGAAGCAGTACGTCAAACAGGATCCGGCGTTTCTGAGGCCCGCCGAAGTCGATCACCTGATCGGCGACGCATCCAAAGCGCGCGCCGCCCTGGACTGGACGCCGAGCGTCACTTTCAACGGCCTGGTCGAGATGATGGTCGATGCCGATCTCGAGCGCGTCGCACACGAACGCAGCCACAAGCAGTCATCCGAGCGCAAGAGCTCTCACAGCACGCCCGCGTAGTCAGCCCGCGAGGCGCGCCGCGAGCAGCACGGCTTCGACGAGGCTACCCTCGTCGGCGAGGCCTTTGCCCGCGATGTCGAACGCGGTGCCGTGGTCGACCGACGTCCGGACGATCGGCAAACCGAGCGTCACGTTCACGGCCTGCCCGAACGCGATCAGTTTGACGGGAATCAACCCCTGATCGTGGTACATCGCGACGACGACGTCGAAGGCGCCGCGCGCGGCGCGGACGAAGATCGTGTCTGCTGGAAACGGGCCATCCGCCGCGATGCCGAGCCGCCGAGCCTCGGCGACGGCCGGCCGAATCACCAACTCGTCTTCCGTCCCAAGCAGACCGCCTTCGCCCGCGTGCGGGTTGAGTCCGGCCACGCCGATTCGCGGAGAAACGACGCCGAATCGCGGCAGTGACGCGGCGGTCAGCTTGATCGTGTCGAGCACGCGATCGACCGTCACCGCGCGGGGAACCTCCGCGAGAGGAATGTGTACCGTCGTCAGCACGACGCGCAGTCGATCCGACCAGAACATCATCGCCACTTCGGAAACCCCGCACAGGTGCGCGAGCAGATCCGTGTGGCCCTTCCACGGGTATCCCGCCGCCGCAAACGCTGCCTTGTTGATGGGCGCCGTCGCGATCGCCTGAACGACGCCGGCGCGCGCGTCGCTCGTGGCGCGGACAATGGCGTTGTACGCGGCCTGTGCTGCGGCGGCGCTGATTTCGCCGACGCGAAATGCCGCGAGATCGTCTGGCGCGGAAGGCCCGTAGATGACTGGACGGCACGCCTCGACCACACGCGGATGCCTGGCAGCCTTGAGCGCGATCTCCGGGCCGATGCCGGCCGGATCGCCGGCCGTGATGGCCACGACAGGTCGGGACATGGCGGTCAGATGTTCACCGCGACCCAGTCCGCGATGATCTTCGGACTGGCCTGGCGTTCGAGGGCACGCTGCGCCTCGCTGAGCACGCTCGCCGCGGCGGCGATCCGCGTCAGATCGTAGGCCGGCGCCAGCCCGCGCAACTCGTGTTCGAGATCGAGATTCGCCAGCGCTGCAGATGAGCCGGACGCCATCGCGCCGAGATCGCGCAGCAGCGACGCGACGACGTCGCAGCGAGTGGCGAGCGCTTCGCGCGCGCGCCGGTTCTTCTCGTGCGCCGCGAGCGCCACCGCCGACTGCAACCGCGCCCCAAGATTCGGTCCTCTGGCCGCGCGAAGCAACGCGACCGCCAGGTCGCGATCCTCGGTGACCTCGTCACTCTTCGCGCCGAGCGCACGCTCGACGCTGCCGCCGGAAATGACCGCCAGCGCACGCGCGTCCTTGCGATCGATCTGGCAACGCTCGACGAGCACGCGCTCCACATCGGTTTCGTCGAGCGGACCGAACCGCAGACGCCGGCACCGCGACAGCACCGTCGGCCGCAGCGTGTCCGGATAGGCCGTGACGAGGATCAGCACCACCGACGAAGGCGGCTCTTCGAGCGTCTTGAGGAGGGCGTCCTGTGCCGGTATGCCCATCGCGTCGGCCGGGTCGATGATGTACACGCGGCGCTCGGCTTCGAACGGACGATAGCCAACCGTCGCGAGCACGCGTTCGCGCACCGCGTCGATCTTGATCGAGGCCTCGTCGCCCTGATCGAGCAGTGTGACGTCCGAGTGGCGGCCGTTGGCGATCCGCTGGCATGTCGGGCACTTG
The DNA here is from genome assembly GCA_963704575.1 of uncultured Acidobacteriota bacterium. Taxonomy (GTDB): domain Bacteria; phylum Acidobacteriota; class Vicinamibacteria; order Vicinamibacterales; family SCN-69-37; genus DATEGZ01. Next base: position 2,340,071 of record OY969918.1, read on the forward strand.
CCGCAGCCATCGCCGTCGGCGCGCTTTGGACAGTTGAGGGCCTGCGCCAGCGCGATAGCCACCGCCCGCTTCCCAACCCCCTCGGGCCCCGCGAACACCAGGCTCTGAGGCACGCGGCCGAGGCGCACGGCCTTGCGCAGGAGCTCGACGACGTGCCGGTGGCCGACGACGGTGGAGAACGGCATCGAGGTGCATGTTACCTCGATGGCCGGCCACGGAGCGCGATCCGCTCCGTGGCCCTCAAGGCCGATCCGGCCTCGCCAGTGCGGCGTTACGATGCCGTCGCGGCCGGCAGGCCTCGCTGTGTTATGCTGTCTAGATTACTGACCGCTCGGTCAGTTGAATGAACGTGTCGGTCAGATATTCGTGATCATGCAGAAGAACAACAAAGCGGCCGTCGTCTCGGACTTCCGGCGCGGGCAGATCCTCAGCGCCGCCCGCGGAGCGTTCACTCGGCACGGCCTTGCGGGCATGACCGTCAGCCAGATCGCCCGAGGCGCGCAGGTGGCCAAAGGCACGGTCTACTTGTACTTTCGATCCAAGGACGAAATTGTTCAGCAGCTGATCAGCGACGCGCTGATGGAGCTCCATCGCGACACGGTGCCGCTCATCGCCGGACCGGAGGACGTCGAGAAGAAGCTCGGCCGCTTCCTCAACGCGACGCTCGCCTTCTTTGATCGCCATCGCGACTTTCTCGAGCAATGTCATTTCGAGTTGACGCCGGATCTGCGGACGAAGACGGTCCAGGGCGTCGGCAAGATTTTCGCGGCGCAGATTCGCGCCTGGCGCCGGGTACTCACGACGGGCTCGCCCGCCGTACCGCTCGGCGTCGCGCCCGCGCACGCTGCGGCGGGCATCGTGAGCTTTGCGTACGGTCTGGGCCAGCAACGGATGAAGGGCTGGGTCGGCGGCGCGCGCCAGCACACCGTCGCGTGGGGCACGGCGCTGCTCCTGAAGGGACTGAGGACATCATGAATATGCGTGTGATGGCGCTGGCGCTCGGCGCCGCGACGCTCGCGTCGACCGCAGCCTACGCGCAGTCGGCGGCGGTGCCTGACCTCTACCTGCACGGCGTACCCGCGGGCACCGCCACGGCGACCACACTGCAGTTGTCGCTCGGCGAGGCAATTACTCGCGGACTCGACCACAACCTCGCGGTCGTCATGCAGCAGTCGAAGTCGAGCAACACGGAAGGCCAGCGCGAACGCGACCTCGCCGCCCTGCTCCCCGACGTGTCGGTCGGTGTCCGCCAGTCCGGTCAGGTCGTCAGCCTGGCGGCCTTCGGCTTTACCGGCTTCGCTGGGCTGCCGGCAGTGATCGGTCCCTTCGGCGTGTTCGACGCGCGGGTGTTTCTGTCCACCCCGCTCTACGACGCCGCCGCGCTCGGCACCTATCAGGCCAGCCGCGCACTCGCGACTGCCGAGACGCACGCCGATCGCAACGTCCGCGAGCTCGTCGTGCTCGTGGTCGGGAGCGTGTACCTCGAGGCTGTGGCCGATGAGGCGCGCGTGACGACCGCGCAATCGGAGGTCTCGACCGCCGAAGCCCTCGCCCAGCTTGCCGCCGACCAGCGGTCGGCCGGCGTCGTGGCGGGCATCGACGTTTTGCGCCAGCAGGTGCAGCTCGAATCGGCGCGCGCCCGGCTCATCACGGCGCAAAACATGCTCGAAAAAGAAAAGCTCAGGCTCGCGCGGGCAATTGGCCTGCCGCTCGATCAGGCGTTCGTGCTCGCAGATCATCCGACGTACACGCCGGCGCCGCCGGTAACGCTCGACGCGGCGCTCGCCGTCGCGTACGCGACGCGTGAGGACCTCCGCAGCGCCGAAGCCCGGGTCACCGCGGCGGAAGCGGCTCGGCGATCCGCGCGCGGCGGCGCCCTGCCCTCATTTCACTTCGACGCGGACTTCGGCGCGCTTGGCGCAACCACCTCGACGCTCGACAGAACCTACACGGTGGCCGCTGATGTGCGGATGCCAATCTTCGACGGCGGCAGGACGCGCGGAAAGGTCCAGCAGGCGGATGCCGACCTGACGGCACGCCAGTCCGAACTCGAGGACCTGCGCGCCGGCGTGCGCGCCGATGTGACCGCCGCGCTCCTTGACCTGCAGGCCACCGACGCGGCCGTCCACGTGGCCGAGAGTGCGAAGAACCTGGCCGGTCAGCAGCTCACGCAGGCCCAGGACCGCGTTCGCGCCGGCGTCACCAATACCATCGAGCTCACCCAGGCCCAGCAGGAAGAGGTCGTGGCGAGCGAGCGGTACATCGCAAGCGTGCACGCGCATTTGCTGGCCAAGGCCGCGATGGCGCGCGCGCTCGGCCAGGTTGAACAGCGTTTCTTGCAGCTCGTCGGAGGACAGCAGTAATGGCGAACGGATTTCTTCAGCAGTTGCGACGTCCGGTCGTGTTGATCGCGATCGGTATCGCGATGCTCACGGGTGGCTTCTTCATGTGGCAGTACTTCAGCGCCCGCGAGTCAACCGATGATGCGCAGGTCGCCGGACACGTCAATCCCATCGCGGCGCGCGTGGCCGGCACCGTGACGGCGATCCATGTGGCCGACAATCAAGCGGTGAAAACCGGCGACGTGCTGGTCGAGATCGATCCGCGCGACTACCAGCTCGCGGTCCAGAAGGCGGAGGCGGACCTGGCGGCCGCGCAGTCGGCCGAGCAAGCCGCGCGCGCGGACGTGCCGATCACGTCGACCACGTCCAAGAGCGGCGTGGCGTCTGCCCAAGCCGGCACGAGCAACGCGGAGGCGGCCCAGCAGGCCGCCGACCGTGAAGTGGACGCCGCGCGAGCCAAGGTCGATTCGGCCAAGGCGCGGCGCGCGGAGGCGGCTGCGAACGCCACGCGGGCGGCGCAGGACCTCGCGCGGCTCAAGGACCTCGTCGAAAAGGACGAGATCTCGAAGCAGCAGTACGACGCCGCGGTCTCGAACGACGCCTCGGCCCGAGCGGCCGCGGAATCCGCGCAAGCAGCGATCACGGAAGCTGAAGCCAACCTGCGTGTGGCCGAAGCCCGGCGCACGCAGTCCGCAGGCATGTTGTCGCAGGCGCAGGCGCAGGCCAGGGTCGCGGACACCGGCCCGCAGCAAGTCGCGCTCATCGAAGCGCGGGCCGCGAGCGCCGCCGCGCAGGTCCAGCAGATGGACGCCGCGCTGTCGCAGGCCAAGCTCAACCTCGAGCGCACCACCGTCCGCGCGCAATCGGACGGCGTGGTCAGCAAACGAGGCGTCGAGATCGGCCAGATCGTGCAGGTGGGTCAGCCGTTGATGGCGATCACGTCGCTTGGCGATGTGTGGATCGTCGCGAACTTCAAGGAAACCCAGCTCGAGGCGATGAAGACCGGTCAAGCCGCCGAAGTCTCGGTGGATGCGTACGGTCATCGCTATCGCGGGCACGTCGACAGTCTTGCTGCAGCGACCGGCGCGACGTTCAGCTTGTTGCCGCCCGACAACGCGAGCGGCAACTACGTGAAAGTCGTCCAGCGCGTGCCAGTGAAGATCGTCCTCGATCCAAACCAGGACAACGCCTCGGTCCTTCGTCCTGGGATGTCGGTCACGGCGACGGTACGCGTGAAATAGGGCTTAGGGCTTGAGGCTTGGGGCTCAAGGGCCTGACTACGCCGTAAGCCTCAACCGCAAGCCGCACGCCGTACGCCGTCACGCTTCCTCAACGTCGTCGTCCTCGAGCTCGATGTCGATGATGCGCCACCCACCGGTGAACGCGTCCCACGCCTGCATTTCACGACACGCCGGACACGAGTGTCTTGGCGGCACGTGGTCCGACGAGACTTCGTGGCTGGGCACGAGCGTCGCGACGATCGAGGCTCCACATCCCGGGCAGGATGCCTGACGTCGTTCCTTATGGGATGCGGGCAGCATTGCCATCCGAGATTCATATCATCGCGGTTCGTGGTTTTTCCGAGCCTGCAGGCTCGATACCTCGAATTTACCGCGCAGACGTTACACCGACGTCACACAGATGACGTCCGGTTGTTTCATGGGTTCACTACCCTAGCGCCACAGACACGACGCCCGAGGGTCCGATCGCGGTCTCCGGCCGAGGTCCCAGCGAACGCCTCGCATTGCATTCGCGGTCTGCCATCCCGGGGGGAACCATGTTGCGTGCGCGAATCAATCAGCTGATCGTCTTGACCACCGTCGTGCTCGCGGCCGTCTCGTGCGGCGGCGCCGCCGGATCGGCGGCCACCACCGTGCAGCTGCAAGGCGCAGGTGCGACGTTCCCGGCGCCACTGTACGACCGCTGGTTCAAGGACTACAGTGCGGCGCACCAGAACGTCCAGGTGGGCTACCAGCCGGTCGGGAGCGGCGCCGGAATCACGCAGTTCACGAACAAGACCGTGGACTTCGGTGCGAGCGATGCCGCGATGACCGACGAAGAGATCGCCAAAGTCGATCGCGGTGTGCAGATGATTCCGCTGACGGCTGGCAGCATCGTGTTCGCGTACAACCTTCCGGAATTGACCACGCCACTTCGCCTCTCGCGCGCGGCATACACGGGAATCTTTCTCGGCAAGATCACGAAGTGGGACGATCCGGCGATTGCCGCCGCCAATCCCGGCGCGAAACTGCCGGGCCTGAATATCGCCGTGGTGCATCGCGCAGACAGCAGCGGCACGACGTTCGTCTTCACCCAGCACCTGAGCGCGGTCAGCCCCGATTGGCAGAAGGGGCCGGGCACGAGCAAGGCGCCGAATTGGCCGACGGGCATCGGGTCCAAGGGCAACGAAGGGGTGGCATCGTCCATTCAGCAGACGCCCGGCGCGATTGGCTATGTCGAGTACGGCTACGCCAAGCAAGTCGGCCTGAAGATGGCGGCTGTGGAAAACAAGGGCGGCTCGTTCATCGTGGCGAGCACCGCGTCGGGTCAGGCTGCGCTCACAGGCGTCCAGCTACCTGACAACCTGCGCGTGTTCCTCCCGGATCCGGACGGCGCAGATGCCTACCCGATCGTGACCTACACGTGGCTGCTCGTGTACCGGCAGTACGACAAGCCGGAAACGGCGGCGGCAGTCAAGGAGATGGTCAAGTACTGTCTCGACGCCGGGCAGAAGAGCAGTGAGGAAATGGGATACATCCCGCTACCGGCGGGCGTCGTGTCGGCAGACCTCAAGGCGCTCGACAACGTTCGCTGACCATGGCGACGTCGTCCACAACCGCGTTCGAAGCCGCTCACGGCTCGATTTCCAGGCCGCCGAGCGCCTTCGAGCGCGCGGCGAACCAGACCGTTCGCGTCGTCACACTCGGCTTCGCGTGGTCGATCATCGTCCTCGTCACGTTCATCGTCCTCAAGATCGCCTGGACGGCGCGGCCAGCGGTGGCGCGATTCGGATTCGATCTGCTTAGACAGACGACATGGGACACGAATCGGGACCTCTTCGGCCTGCTGCCGGCGATCTGGGGAACGCTCTACAGTTCGATCCTCGGCCTGGTGATCGGCACGTTCTTTGGTTTGTCGATCGCGATTGTCCTGAGCCAGGACTTTTTACCGGCCTCGATCGAGCTGGTGCTCAAGAATCTGATTGAGCTGCTCGCAGCGATTCCAAGCGTCGTCTACGGGCGCTGGGGCATCTTCGTCGTCATTCCCACGATTCGGCCGCTCGCACTCTGGTGCACGGATCACCTGGGGTGGATTCCGATCTTCGGCGCGCCGTTCCGAGGACCGGGCATGCTGCCGGCGTCGCTGGTGCTGGCGATCATGGTGCTGCCGACGGTCTCCGCGCTTTCGCGTGAAGCTCTGGTGGCGGTTCCTCAGAAGCTCAAGGAGGCGGCCGTCGGACTCGGCGCCACGCGCCGGGAGGCGATTCTTGGCGTGCTCGTGCCCACGGCGCTGACGGGAATCTTCGGATCGATCATGCTGGGTTTCGGCCGCGCGCTTGGCGAGACGATGGCGCTCGCCATGCTCGTGGGTAACTCGAACACGATCAGCGTCTCGATGTTCTCGCCGGCCACGACGCTGGCGGCCCTGCTCGCACTCAACTTTCCGGAAGCGAAAGGCACCGAAGCGCAAGTGTTGATGTACGCGGCGCTGGTGCTCCTGACGATCACCCTGGTGGTCAACGTGATCGGCACGGCGATCGTGACCCGGGCGTCGAAGAAAGTCCGCGGCATCCGATGAGTGTGCCCGTCGAAATCACGCAGGAGTTCCGGGACATCGATCTCGGTCATCTCGAGATGTCCCTGCGTTCGCCGCGCACGCTCCTGAGCGCGGTCCTCAGCGCCATCGCCATCGGCGCGTCAATGCTCGCGTGCATCCCGCTGCTCTCGGTTCTCACGATGCTGGTGTATCGCGGTGGTCATCGCCTGACGTGGGAGGCGCTCACCGCCACTCCGCCCTCCGCGTTCGGCGCGGGCGGCGGGTTCGGCAACGCGATTGTCGGCACCGTGGCGATGGTCGGCATCGCCGCGCTGTTGAGCGTGCCGATCGGGATCCTCGCTGCCTCGTTCCTTGCACTCATCGGCCCGGAGACGCGTACGGCGGCCGCCGTGCGCTTTGCGGCCAAGGTGTTGACTGGCCTGCCCTCGGTGCTCGCCGGTGTGTTCGCGTACGTGGTGGTCGTGCTCACGACCGGCGGCTTCTCGGCACCGGCGGGCGGTGTGGCGCTTGCCGTCCTGATGCTGCCCACCGTGCTGCTGACAGCGGAGGAGGCCATTCGCATGGTGCCCGTGCGGATGAAGGAAGCCGCGATCGGCATGGGCGCCACCGACGCGCAACTGCTCTGGCGCGTCGTCCTGCCGACCGCGATGCCCGGCATTCTGACGGGCGTCATGCTCGCGGTCTCTCGCGCGGCCGGCGAGACCGCGCCGCTGATTTTCACCGCGCTCTTCAGCAATTACTGGCTGCTCAACCGCGGCACTCTCGATCTCATGCGGCCGACCGCGTCGCTCGCCGTGCTGATCTACAACTTTTCATCGATGCCGTTCGCCAACCTCGTCGACCTGGCATGGGCGGCGTCGCTCGTGCTCGTCGTGATGGTCCTGGGATTCAACATTGCCGGTCAGGTGCTTTCGCGGAACCGGCACCGCCGCTAGGGAGATCGTCCGTGATGCCATCTGCCACCGCTCTCTCAACGGCCACAGGGACTGCCGCAGGCGTGTTGCCTGGCGCAAACGACATCGTGATCGATTGCCGGATCGATCGGATGTTCTACGGGGCGTTCAAGGCCGTGCGCGACACGCACCTGCCGATCCGCCGCGGAACGATCACGGCGTTCATCGGGCCCTCGGGCTGCGGCAAGAGCTCGGCGCTGCGATGTCTCAACCGCATGAACGACCTCGTCCGAGGCTTCAGGCTCGAAGGACACGTGCAGTTTCTCGGCCGGAACATCTACGGCCCGAAGGTCGATCCTGTCGCGGTGCGGCGCTACGTCGGCATGGTCTTTCAGCAGCCGAACCCGTTCGCGATGAGCGTCTACAACAACGTCGCGTTCGGACTGCGATTGAACCGTTATCGCGGAAACGTGGCCGGGCGTGTCGAGCAGGCCTTGCGGGGGGCAGCGCTCTGGGATGAGGTCAAGGACAAGCTCCATGCGAGCGGTCTCTCGCTCTCCGGCGGCCAGCAGCAACGGCTGTGCATCGCGCGGGCGATCGCGACCGAGCCCGAAGTGCTCCTGATGGACGAACCGTGCTCCGCGCTCGACCCGATCGCGACCCGCCGGGTCGAAGAACTGATGCTCGAGTTGCGTTCGCGGTACACGATCGCGATCGTGACGCACAATTTGCAGCAGGCCAAGCGCGTCGCCGATCGCACGGCGTTCATGTATGTGGACACGTCCGAGGGCAGCCGGACCGGCTATCTCGTCGAGTTCGGCGAGACGCACCAGATCTTCGAAGATCCGCGTGAGAAGCACACGCAGGAGTACATTCGGGGCGAGTTCAGCTAGCCGCCGCCGTCATTCCGCCCGCAACGACTCGATCGGATCTAAACTCGCCGCGTGCCTGGCCGGGTAGTACCCGAAAATCAGGCTGATCGCCGACGAGAATCCAATCGCGTCGAGGATCGTCGTCGGCGAGATCACCATCGGCCAGCCGTTCTGCGCGGCAAAGACGCTCGAGCCGGCGATACCGAGCCCGAGGCCGCAGATCCCGCCCGCGACGCCAAGCATGAGCGCTTCGACGAGAAACTGCACGCGGACGTCCGATTCACGCGCGCCGATCGCCATCCGAAGGCCGATCTCGCGCGTGCGTTCGGCGACAGACACCAGCATGATGTTCATGACGCCAATCCCACCGACCAGCAGCGAGACGGACGCAATGGCCGAGAGCATCATGCTCATTGTCTGAGCCGTGTCCTGCTGCAGACGAATCGCGTCCTCAGGCGCTCGCAGGTTGAAATCATCCGGCGTGTCGTCCTGAATGCGATGCCGCACGCGCAGCACTTCGGCGATGTGCTCCTGAGCGAGCGGGATGACGTCGGCCGACACGGCCGAGCACATGATGTCGTCGACGGTCGTCGTCCCCTTCAACTGATGCATGACGGTCGTGTACGGCAGGAAGATCGTGTCGTCCTGGTCCTGACCGGACGTCGACGGCCCGCGCGCTTCGAGGACGCCGACGACAGTGAAGATCACCGGGCCGACGCGGATGGCCTGACCGATCGAGTCGTCCTCGCCGAACAGCTGCGTCTCCACCGTCTTGCCGAGAATCGCGACGCGAGCGTGCGCCGTGACGTCGGCGTCCGAAAACGACGCGCCCTTGGCGATCGGCCACGCCTTGATCGGCAGGTAGTCCGGCGAGACGCCGCGGTAGCTCGTGTTCCAGTTGACGCCGCCGCGAATCAGTTGACTCCGCGAGTCGACGTTCGGCGAGCATCTGGCGATCTCGGGGACCTCGGCCGCGATCGCGTCGCTGTCCTCGACCGTGAGCCTCGGCACGCCACCGGCGCCCGTGCGCACGCCGCCGACGTTTCGGCTGCCGTTCTCGATCCAGACGAAGTTATCGCCCAGATTGAGCATCTGCTGGTGGATGGCCGCCGCGCTGCCGGCACCAAGCGCGACGGTGCAGATGACGGCGGCGATACCCACCATGATGCCGAGAATCGTGAGCGCCGTTCGCAGGCGGTGTCGCGCCAGGGCGCGCAGGGCAATTCGCAGAGCAATCACGAACACGCGATCTGACCACACAGATCTGAAGACGGTCTGAAGGCGCGACACACTGTCTTCAGTGATCCTTCAGAGACCGATGCTCTAATGACCCGAGATGGTCCGGTCCGTCGTCACGATCTACCTCGAAGAGATCAGGGCGACCATGCGGGGACGGTTTGCGTGGCTCGGCACGGCGGCCATCCTTCTCGCGGTGGGCGCGCTCGCCACCGTCGGCACGCAGGATACGTGGCTCGATGGCTACGGAATCATTGCCTACGGACTTGTGCCGCTTGCGTTCATTCCTCTTGCGGCGGGACTCATCGCCAGCCCGCGAACCAGCCGCTTCGTTGAAAGCGTGTTCACGGCGCCGGTTCGCCGCGGCGACTGGTTCGTCGCCAAATTCCTCGTCCTGCTGACCTTCGCGGCCGGATACTATGCCGCGCTGCTGCCGATGCTTCTCGTCTATGTGGCACACGTCGGCGTGCCGCCGCTGCTCTCCCGGTTTCTGCTCTGGACACCCGGTCTGCTTTGCGCGAGTGTCGCCATCGGCACGCTCATCGGCGTGCTGTTCATCGGGCGCAGCGTGGCCGCGCCGGTCGGTACCGGTATGGGAGTGCTGCTCGCGTACGCCGGTTTCATTCCTCTCCAGGAATTGATGGTGGCACAGGCGAACGGCGCGACGCGCACCGGGCACCTGACGCTTGCCAGCCCGGCCGTGCTCCTGAAGAACGGCCTGGGATTCGCCTTAGCGGTCGGAAGCATCCCCGCGTCGACGAGGTGGACGTGGATCAGCTTCGTCGTGCTGGTCCTGGGCGCTGTGGGTCTGGCGCTGTGGGTCTTCATGCGGGCGCAGGGCGTAGAGACCTGGGAAACGACCCGGCGGCAGCGGTGGGCGATCGCGCTGACGATGGTCGCGCTGGGCCTGATGCCCACCATCGTCGCCGAAACGAATTACGACAAGGCCGCGCCTCGTCAGAACAACGCGCCCGCGATTCGCGCCCTCTACTCGCGCGCGGGGAGCAGTCTCGCGCTCGTGGCACCGGGCCAGCGGGCGCCCATCCGCTGCTGCAGCACGATCCTCAACCGCGAAAATCTGATGGCGATGGGCACCGACGAAAACACCCGTCGGGATCTGCTGCTGCTATTGCCGGTCGACGCGTCGCAGCTCGTGACCGATCTCCAAATTCAGCTTTCGGGTGAGAACGGGCTTCAGGTCACAGCGATCGACGTGACCGCGCTCCACAGCGCCACGCCATCGCTCGAGACGCGCTCCTACTCGAACGATTCTGGTCCGGCCGATCCCGGCGGCCAGCACATCGCGACCGGCTGGGTCGCTCGGGTGCCCGTCGTGCTCAATCCGACCAAACCCTGGGACATCGGCGGCAATCGCTTTCCGCTCACCGTCAAGGCCAGCTATCGCGTCGCCGGCGAGAATCTGCCGCGCACGTTCAGTGCGCGTGCCGCGATTGACGCGCAGGTCGCGAGCGGCATCTACGAAATGGGGGCCGCGGCGAGTTTGCTGCCACTTTGTTGTCTTGGCGCGGCGATCACGCGCTGGAGGCGCACGCGATGAGCGCTGACCAGACGTACGCGATCGAGGCCGACGGTTTGACCCGTCGCTTTGGCCGTTTCACGGCCGTCAACAGGGTGACAATCAAGGTCCCGAAGGGCGCACTGTACGGTTTTCTCGGGCTCAACGGCGCGGGCAAGACGACCACGATCCGGCTCCTGACGACGCTACTGCCGCCGAGTGACGGCGCCGCCCGGCTGTGGGGACACGATGTCGTCAAGGATCCGCTTGGCGTGCGGCGGCTCGTCGGACTCGTCAGCGATGAGACGAGCGAAAGCCAGTCGGCGTGGACCGCACGCGAATATCTTTTGTATTTCGCGCGGATTCGCCACATTCCCGATCCGGCCGGTCACGTCGAGACACTGCTCGACAGTGTCGGCCTCACGACCGCGTTTCGCGGCAAGCTCATCGAGACGTACAGCACCGGCATGAAGCGTCGGGTGGAGATCGCGCGGGCGCTCATGGGCGGTCCGAAGGTGCTGTTTCTGGACGAACCCACGCGCGGGCTCGATCTTCCGGCCAAGCGCGACATGTGGAACCTGCTGCGCCGTCTGGCGACGACCGAGCAAGTGACGACATTTCTCAGCAGCCACGACTCGCACGAGATTCGATCGCTCTGCGATCAGATCAGCGTGATTTCGCACGGGACGCTCGTCTACACGGGCGCCACTCGTGACCTCGGCGCGGATCTCGATGCGTTCGAGGAACAACTGATCGGTCTGCTCACCCAGGGAAGCCGGCCTCTCTTTTGACGGAGGACTCCATGAATCGTCGACGTGCGTTCATCCCGATGACAATGCTGTTGGCGACCGTCGTGCTTGCGGCCGATCACCCGGCGGCACGGCAGGCCGCCGCGTATCGCATCAGCCAAACCTTTCCGGTTGGCGGCGACGGCAGCTGGGACTATGTCGTGCCTGATCCGCCGTCCCACCGCGTCTTCATCGGGCGGCAGGATCGCGTGATGGTCGTCGACGAGAACACCGGCAAGCTCGTCGGCGAGGTCACCGGAATCAACGGCGCCCACGGCGTCGCCGTTGCGGCGAAGACCGGGCACGGCTTCGCCACGTCGGGAAACGACGCGACGGTCGTCATGTTCGATCTCACGACATTCCGGTCGCTCGGACGGATTCCCGCGGCCGAAGACGCGGACGCGATCATTTTCGATGCCGGATCGAACCGGGTGTTCACCTTCAACGGCGACGCACACTCCTCGACCGTCATCGATCCGGTGGCCGGCACGGCCGTAACGAACATCGCGCTTGGCGGCAAGCCTGAGTACGGCGCCGCGGCCGGGGCATTCGTCTACGGCAACCTCGTCGACACGAACGAGGTGGTCGAGATCGACCCGAAGGCTTTGACAGTCACGCGGCGGTGGTCGACTGAACCGTGCAAGCAGCCTGTGTCGATGGCCGTCGACGTGGCGCATCATCGTTTATTCAGCGGCTGTCGAAGCGGCGTGCTCGCAGTGTCGGACTACACTGCCGGCAAGATCGTGACGACGCTGCCAATTGGCGCGGGCGTGGACGGCGCGGGCTTCGACCCGACCAACGGCGATGCCTTCGCGACTGGCGCCGACGGAACGCTGACGGTCATTCATCAGGACACCGCCGACACGTACCACGTCGCCGGCACCGTCGTCACGCCAACAGGATCGCGCAATATGGGGCTCGACCCGGTCTCGCACCGAATTTTCATTCCTGCGGCGACGATGGTTGCCGGGCAGCCGACGGCTGCGAATCCACGACCACGCGCCACGGTCGCGCCAGGGTCGTTCAAGCTGCTGGTTGTCGAACGCGGGCCTGGGCTGAACTGACGCGCGGCTCACCCTCCGAGCGTCAGGAGCGCGCCGGCGACCATCAGGGCCGCGCCGAGGGCGACTCGCCACGACACGGACTCGCCGAGCGCGACGGCGGCCAACACGATCGTGAACGCCAGGCTGAGTTTGTCGATCGGCGCCACACGCGAGGCCGGTGCCATCTGAAGCGCGCGAAAGTACGCGAGCCACGAGAGCCCGGTCGCCAGACCGGAGAGGCCGAGGAACACCCACGAGCGCGTCGGGATCGCGTTCAACGCCCGCTGGTCACCGCGCGCGAGCACGATGCCCCACGCGAACAGCAGCACGACCGCCGTGCGGATGGCCGTTGCGAGGTTCGACGGCACATGCTCGACGCCGATCTTCGCCAGAATCGCCGTGGCCGCGGCCGCAACCGCGGACGCGAATGCGTACATCCACCAGGTCATGATGTGACTCCGAACGTCATCGTCACACTAGAACGCGAATGTCACCCCGATGTCCACCTTGCGCGGGTTCTGCACGAGTGTCGGCTGCAGAAAGTAGGCGGAAGTCATCACGCCGCTATAGCCGCCGTAGTTGTACCGATTGGTGAGGTTGGCGATCTGCAGCGTGAAACCCAGTCTGTACCGGCTCTGGGCATCATCGCCGGCCGTGCGGGCCCCGAGGTCGATGGCGTATGCGAGATTCAACGTCGCGGAGATCGGCGACGCGGCGCGGACGCTGTTTCGCGTCACGCCGGCGGGCCGATCGTTGAAGATCAGATCGCCGTTGCCGTCTAGGCCGGTCGTGATGTTGTACGGCACGCCGGTGCTGCCCTCGACGCGAAGGGTCGCATTGAGATTCTGCAGCGCCTGGCTGTTCAGAGACACCCCGAAGCGGTGTGGCCGGTCGTTGAGCGCGGGCGCCCACTCGGTATCGAGCGTGCCGCTCGGCGGGACGACGAAGGCACCGTCCGAGTTGTTCTCCGTCTTGCTCAGGGTGTATTGCAATCTGATGGTGGCGCGGCGCCAGTTGAGACGGCCGCCGGCCGCTTTCCCTTTGGGCGTGAGGCTCGCGGTCAGTACGCTTCTGAAACTGCTCCGAATGCGTGCTGCCATCCGACACGACCTCAATGACGTTCGCGAGTGTCGGATCGGGCCGGACGCCGTCGATCGGGGCGTTCAGGTTCTGCCCTCGGAACACTTCTGAGAACCGCAGCCGGCTGTAGGTGAGCGCCAGCCGGAGCCGTCCCGTCAGCGCCTGATCTAATCCGGCGCTGATTCGAGCGGTCCTCGGCATCTGCAGGCCGGAACTCAGCAGGTACCGATTGATCGGCGGGACGACTCCGCCAGTTCCCGTCACCGGAAAATCCGGATTGTCGACAATCAATTCCTGCTGCCGCACGCCGTCAACACGCAGCGTCTGCTCGTATACCCCGCTGTTCAGCCAGTTGTAGAACAACCCGATGCTTGCCCGAATCGTGGTCCGGCCGCTCTTGAGCGGCGCCCACGTGATTCCAAAGCGCGGACCGAAATTGTTGTAGTCGGCCACGTGCGTCTGAGCCTCGTAGCGGAGACCCGGACTCAGGGTCAGGCCCTTTCGAATCCGGATGTCGTCCTGCACGTACAGCCCGGCATTGAGGTTCCAGGTCCTCGATCAGGGGATTGCCAATTCTGACGGTGAACGTCGCCGGCTGGCGGGCATCGAACGCCGCCTGACTCGTGAAGGCGTACGTTCCGAGGTAGTTCACGGCGTCGTCGGACCTGAATCGGCCTCCTTCGAGCAGCACGCCCATCCGGATGGCGTGTCTTCCGTGAACGTAGTCGACATCCGACGCGAACTCATAGTCCAGATCGTGTCGCCCGCCGGCCACTTGCGCACCGCCGCTCGTAAAGTTGTCCGTCACGCGAACGGTCGCCGCTTCCACGGCCGACTGAGATGTCGAGTCGAGCCAATGCAGTTCGAGCCGCGTTGTCTGAAACAGACGCTGACCAAGCGGTCCGCTGTGCTGAAGATGAACTTCGTTGTCGCGCGAGGTCGTGCTGTAGGCGCGCTCGGGAAGATCGTATCCGCCAACACCGAGGTTCTCCCGGCTGTTGTTGGTCTGTTCGTAGGACACTCTTAGGAGCTGGTCTCGCGTCACCGCGTAGTCGAAGAGATCGTAGGTCGTCCAGCCATCATTCGGCCGCCGAACGGACAAGATGCCGGACTGCTTGCCGCTCGGCAGCCCGACGGTGAAAATCGGCGTGTCGTACGCCCGGTGGCTGCCCCCGGACAACGAGAACGACGCCCGCTGCGACACGATCGTGCCGCCGAAATTGCCGTCGAAGTTTCGAATCTGTTCCGGGCCCTTTTGTTCGCTGAAGGGATTGCTGCCGCTCATCGATCCGTCGCGCAGCCTCGAACTCGCATTGCCTCGAAGCTTCCCGACGCCGGGTTGCGTGACGACGTCGACTTGGTCCGCCTCTGCCGAATGATTCTCCGCGGGAAACGTATCGCGGACGATGTGGATGGACCGAATCAGCGCTTTGGGCGGCAGCGACCCGCCGGTAAAACCGTCGACGCGGATGACGGCATTGCCACCGGCCAGGTCAATCAGCTGCTGCGCCATCTCAGCCTGGTCGTCGGACAGTGCGAGGATTTCTTCGCTGGTGAGGACGGTTCCGAGCGCCGTTCGCGGATTGGCCGCCGCTGCCTGCTTGTCCTGCGTGACCTCGACGGATTCCTCGATCGCCTTCACCTTGAGCACCACGACGCGCTTGTTGTCCCCGGGCTTCAGAAGCACGTCGCTCAGCCGGCCCGGGTCGAAGCCCGGCACCTCGACACGAATCTCGTACCGTCCAGGAGACAGGCCGTCGAGCGTGGCGAGACCCTTGTCAGAGGTCTTGCCGCTCTGTTGGGTCGCGGCGGGCGAAGGCTCGTCCTGGCGAATCGCCGAGACCGAAGCGCCGGGAATGACGCCTCCACTCGCGTCGGTTACGGTGACAAGCAGTTTGCCCGTAGCCGTTTGCGAGCGTGCAATCGCCGGCGACACCACGGCGACGAGGATGCAGAGAACAAGGAGCCCGAACGGCGCGGTAGGAGATCGTCTCGGATCCAGCACGTGTGCATGCTGAACCCTCCGGCACCAGTCGTCAATCCAGATCCAGTCAGATCCAGAACTTTCACGAGGTCTTCATGTCCCGCGGAGAGGGCAGACCCGAGGAAAGACGACGTGCGCCTGGCGCGTCGATGCCAGGCGCACGCCCCGAACCTGCTAGCGATCTCCCCCGTCGTGGTGGTCGTTGCCGAAGTCGAACATGTCGAACAGGTCTCCAATCGCCGGCATGTTGGCAGGCACGTAGGTGTTGTTGTGCGTCATGACGGGATTCGGCAGGTTGTCGCGGCTGCGCCCCGTCAGGGGATCCAGGTGCCAATTACGCTCGATGAACTTGAGCACGGATGCATGATCGCCGTAGCTGTGCACGACCCGGCCGCCGCGCGAGTACGGCGAGACGACGACGAACGGGATGCGCGGGCCGTCGCCGAAGAAGTCAATCGGCTGGAAGAAACCGGAGTCCCAGTAGCCGCCGCCTTCGTCGAAGGTGACGAAGATCGCGGTTTCCTTGAACAGATCGGGCTGGGCTTTGACGTGATCGATGACACGGTCGATCAACGCCTCGAGCAGGTCCAGCTTCGAGCTCGCCGGATGCCCATCGTCGAAGCTGTCGGGCTTGATGTAGGACACCGCCGGCAGGTTCCCGTGGTCGACGTCGGTGAAGAAGTCGACCGCATCCTTGATGTGCGCGGCGCGCTGGACGGGATTGCCCATGATCGACGCGCTGTACTGAAACGAGTTGCAGATGTCGCAGTACCAGTCGCCGCCTGTCCCAATCAGCACATCGACGGGATCGGTCGAGCCGTTGTCGAATCGCTTCGCGGCGTTATAGCCGCCGCCGTAGTACGCCCAGGAGATGCTGCGCTCGTTGAGCTCATCGCCGATCGTGCGAAGCGACGACGGGGGCGCCGCGGTGCCCGCGTTGATGGCCGCAGTGTTGAGCGAGCCGTTCGACAGAAATCCCGGCCGTAGGTTGTTGATCATGTAGTACGTGCCCGGCTCGCAGTTCGACCTGGTCAGATCCGGCCGCCAGAACAGCGATTTCAGGTAGTCGAAAATCGGCTTGATGCCCGGCGTCGTCTGATCGCACTTGGTCCAGCGCTCGTCCTGCACGAATCCCGCATCCGTGGCGCTTCGCGGGGTCGGGTTGGCGACGCGGTTGGCCGGCGGCGTCGCGGGGAAATTGCCGACGTGTTCCCAGGGCAGCGCGTCGCCGGTCATCATCATCGTGTGCTGGACGGCCGTGCCGCCCATCACCGGCTGGTGATAGTTGTCGCTCATCGTGTACTCGTCGGCAAGACGCTTGAACAGCGGCGCGTCGCCCCTCTGGACGTCGTAGAAACCCATCGAGTTGCTGCCCGAGTCATCGCCGCGCGCGATGCCGACAAACGGATAGAGGTCATTGCGACAGCCGGCAGGATCGAAGGAGGTGGCGTTATTGACGCTGCAATCCGATTGCTGCCACATGTGAAAGAAGCGGTGAACCATGTCCCCGGAATAGCTGTCGTATGGCAGCTGCCGGCCGGTGATCGGAAACACGGTGTTCTGCAGTGAGTCGAAGTTCGTGACGCGAGTGTCCGGCTCCGGGCACGGCGAGGGCGGCTCGGTCGGATCGACGGTGCAGTTGGACAAGCGCGTCGCACCCGTCGTCAGCAGAAAGAGATCGTTGGTCTCGAGCACTGGCGAAATCGTGTGGAGTTGCGCGTTCGAGAACGTGTGCGCGTCGAAGGGTGGGGCGGCCGGCGCGGGATCCTTCTGAAGTTGCGCGAGCGTTACGGCCCGCGAAGGCGCATTGCCGGCTTCCGGGGTCGGCAGGAAGGGTGCGTACTCGACCTTCCCCGGGTTCGTCAGTTTGTCGGTATCAACGAAGTAAGCCACCGGATTGATCGTATTCACCTTGAATTGCGCGGCGGCCGCGTGGTTCCACCCTGGTGAGCCGTCTGCGCTGACAATGCCGCGTGAGAGAAGATTCGACACCTGCTGCCCATGTTTCGGCGCGTACGTGCCGTAGACATTATCGAACGTGCGGTTCTCGCCGATGATGACGATGACGTGCTTGATCGGCGTGGCGGTGCCGGGCGGATTGTTGCGCGAGTCGTTGTGGTTGCCCTGCGCGCTCTGGCGAGCGGCGATTTCGACCTGCAGTGCCGGCGCTCCGGCGACGGTCGCGACGGCCATCGCCGCGATCCACTTTCTGTAGTGTTGATGCATGGACGCCTCCTGATGTTCTGGGGAGACGTCACAAGGCTAGCGGGCGGGTACGTCGCCCGCGTGGCCCTGACGTAACCGTTCCGTCACGCGCTCAGGAGTTTTTCAGAAACCTCACGCTCGCGTAACAAGTACGCGTCGACAAATGTCCACGATCATCGTCGACTGCCCGCTGAGGGGGGCTGATGAACGGACGCGATCGGGGGCGCCGGCAGATCGTCGGCGTAAAGAGGCCGCGCCGGCTGCACGCGTGCGGGACCGCGCGTGGCGGTCGCCGCGAGAATCCTGAGCCGGCTGTCGTTGGGCAGCGTGATCGAACGCGCGCCCGCTGGCACGTCGAAGACGTACGCGAACAGGTAGCTCATGATGTAGATCTGATTCCCGTCAGGAGCGTGGCGATGCGTGCCGATCCAGGCGATCTCGTCGCGCGTCACGAAGCCGCGGCGAATTCGATCGATGTCCGCAGAATCGACCCTGAACGTCTGCGGATTCCACGGAATGAGCATGCCCTCGCGAATCTCCGCGGTCGACGGCGTGCCATTTCGTGCGGCCGGAACGAAGGGGTCGCGAAGTGCGCCGGGCTCTTTGAGCCGGCTGTCCCACTGCCCAATCGCGCCCTCCCATTCGTGCACCGTCACGGCCTGGGCCTGGCCTCCCACCGTCACTGAGGTCGGCACGTTGCCGCCGACGGCGGCGGCCACGAGGTACACGCAATCGTGCGCGCCCGGCGGCAAGGCCAACGTCTGCCCTTTCGGCACGAGGACGTTCAACGCGCCAGGGGCGCTCGAGCCGAACGTGAAGGGCACGCCGTCGAGACGCAAATCTCGCGGCAGGAGATCGCCGGAAATCGTGTGTCCCTTGCCATCGAAGTTGCCGTCGGCCGGATTCTTGTCCGTCGACACACCGTCGAGATTGAACGGCAGGACGAGCGGCGCGGCCGCCGACTCAGGCAGACCCGTGCGTGGCGTCATGACGACGGCAATGGTGCGAGGCTGATACGGCAGAAAGTCCAGCACCACCGCGCCATCGGTCGGCGACAGCGTGCGAACCGCCTCCTCCGCCGCGTTGATTTCGCGGACTGAGACGACGGTACCCGCCAGTTTCAGGGTCGTCTTGCCGGGACGGCCGTACTGCTCCTGAAGGCGCACGACGAATTCCGCCGAATCCTCCGCCTTCTTGAGCGCCCTGATGGCGATCTGTCCGGTCGCGTCGCTCGTCGACGCCAGCGAGAGACTCCGGCGTCCGGCGTACGGACCTGCGTGTCCGGCGGTCTGAAACGCGATGAGCCGTTGATTGAGCTCGGCCGCGCGCGACGGCACCTGCCCATCACGCCAGTCGCCACGATGACCGACGATGGCGTACGTGAAGACGTGATGGCCTAAATCGTTGCTGCTCTGGTACGGATAGGCGCGTGGCAGCGGCGTGTGCAGCAGCGTCAGCCGCAGCACGTTGTCCGCAGGCTTGTCCCAGCCGTACTTGCTGTCATTGAGCACGGCTGCCCCGAAAGCGCCGCTCGTATCGGTGATGTCGGCCCACTTCTGCGCGGGCACCTCGTACGCCTTCTCGGTGTTGTTGCCGCGCTGGATCGTGCCGAGGCCGAGGTCGCAGGTGGCCTTGGCATTTGACGACGCCAGCGGGAACGCCGCCTTGAGCAGCGTGTTCGGCGACTTCCAATCGACGGTCGTCTCGACGTCGACGCGGTCGCCACCGCTCGCAAGCGATACGCGCTGCACGATGGTCGAATCGCCGGCCCGGCGGGCGATCTCGACGGTCGCTCGCCAGGGACCGGACTCGACGACATGCGTCCGTGGAGCGACAGGATACTCGCGCACCGGCGCGTTGATCGTGTCGAACAGGATCCGCCACGCGGGCTTGTCGGGCGACGGGTCATCGCGCATTTCGAGCCGGATCGGCGCGCGCAGCAACTCCCTCCCGGCCCCGCGGTCGTAGATCGACGCGATGTCACCATCCGCGTTGATCTTGACGATGTAGCGTTCGTTCTCGATCTGGTCGGGCGTGACGCTTACTTTGGTCGCGCTGTTCGTCGTGCCCTCGGCACTCACGTCGAAGACCTTGAATCCGACGGACGGCATCGCGGCTGGAAAAAGAATTTTCGCGTGGCGGTCCTGCGTACTCAAGATCTGCGCCGAAACAATCCGTCCCGTTTCCCGGTCCGTGACCCGCATCGCTCCCGGGACCGCGCCCGGAAATTCGACCGTGGCCTCGACGAGATCGTCGCGCGCGATCGACGTCGGGTTGTAGACGACCAGCGGAATGCCCTGGCCGCTGGTGTCGAGCACACCGGCAACGGCCGCCGTCGAGCTCGTCAGCACGCCCGCGAACTGATTGGCCGCGCTCAACTCGTCGTTCCACGAGAACTGATACGCCTGCGGGATGCAGGTGCCGGTCAGGTCGTCGTGAAACTGATGCCAGAGCACTCGGGTCCACGCGTCACGCAGACGCTCCGTCGGATAGTCCCGGCCCGCCACGTACTGCGCCGCGACGCCGGCGCGTTCGGCCGAGTCGGCCAGCAGCTCGTTTTCGCGATTGAAACGCTTCATCGCCGCCTGCGAGGTGTAGCACCCGACGCCGTGCGTCTGCATCGTCAGCTCGCCCTCGTAGACCGGCAGCGCCGCTTTCTGCGCCGGCGTCAGGTCGCGCGAGAGCTGGTCCGCCGAGGTATTCCGGATTTCGACCGCGCCGTCCTTGTTGGCGAGCGACTTCTCGAGCCACTCGAGCGAATTGGCATCGGGACCGCCGCCGATGTCACCGGTGCCAAACAGCCGGAACCCCACCTTCGCACCGCCGCCGATCGGCGTGAGGTCGTTGGACCATTTCGGATCGACGCTGATGTCGCTCGTGATCTTCGTGACGTAGTCGCCGGGATTCAGATTGGCGACCACCTCGCTGCCGTCCACGCCTTTCCACCGGCCGACCGGGAACGGGATCGGCACGCTCGATCCCCACGTCAGTTTCTGCGTGGTGAATCCGGTCAGGCCCGAGGCGGCCGCAATCGACGGCAGCGCGAAACCAAAACCGAAGCAGTCCGGCAGGTACACATCCCGACTGACGGTCTTGAATTCTTGCCGGAAGAAGTGTTGCCCGTAGAGCGCCTGCCGCATCAGCGATTCTGGCGAGGGCACGTTCGTGTCGACGGCGTTGATCCAGGAGCCCGCGAGACGCCAGCGGCCGCTGGCGACATACTTCTGTACCGTCGGCCAGTCGTCCGGATGGTATTCCTTGAACCACATGTAGTGGATCGCGCCTTCGTACGTGAACGTGTAGTCGGGGTACTGATCGAAATATTTGAAGTTCGTGTAGAACGTGTTCGGGACGTACTGCCGAATGGTGTCCTGTACGGTCCAATTCCACTGCGAGTCCAAGTGCGCGGTCGCCGTGACGTAGAGGGTGGGCTTCGGCGTCTGGGCTTGCGTGTCGACTCTCCCGGCGACGACCAGGCCAATGAACACCGCGGCGAGAGCAGTCCACTTCATCGCGACTCCTGACGGATGGCATGGCCCCAGGTGACGAGCACGGCCCGATGCTACTACCATCAGCCGCCATGCGCATCACCGACGCCAAAGTCATCGTGTGCTCACCGGGCCGAAATTTCGTGACGCTCAAGATCACGACGGAAGACGGCCTCTACGGTCTGGGTGACGCCACACTCAACGGTCGCGAGCTGGCCGTCGCCAGCTACCTGACCGACCATGTCGTGCCGCTGCTCATCGGCCGCGACGCGCGACGCATCGAAGACACCTGGCAGTACCTCTACAATGGCGCCTACTGGCGGCGGGGACCGGTGACGATGAGCGCCATCAGCGCGGTCGACACGGCGCTCTGGGATATTCGCGGCAAGGCGCTCAACACGCCCGTCTATCAATTGCTCGGCGGAGCCTCACGGGAAGCGGTGATGATTTACGGGCACGCCAACGGCGAGACGATCGACGACACGGTGACGGCCGTCGGGGAGTACGTTCGACTTGGCTACCGCGCGATCCGCGCGCAGTGCGGCGTGCCGGGGGTATCGCACGCGTACGGCGTCGGCCGCGGCGCGCTGTTCTACGAACCGGCGGAAAAGACCAAGCCCCTGGAAGCGTCGTGGAGCACCGAGCGCTACCTCGCGATCGTTCCCAAACTCTTCCAGCGCGTCCGGGACGAGTTCGGACCCGACGTGCACCTGCTCCATGACGCGCACCATCGTCTGATGCCAATCGAGGCGGCGCGGCTCGGCAAGTCGCTGGAGCCGCATCATCTTTTCTGGCTCGAAGACCCCGTTCCGGCCGAACTGCAGGAAGGCTTCCGGCTGATTCGCCAGCACACGACGACGCCGATCGCCGTAGGCGAGGTGTTCAACACCATCTTCGACTGTCAGTTGCTCATCGAAGAGCACCTCATCGACTACATCCGCACGACCGCGGTCCACGCCGGCGGAATCAGTCACCTGCGGAAGATCGCGAGTCTCGCCGAGCTCCATCACGTGCGGATGGGATCCCACGGCGCGACCGATCTCAGTCCAGTGTGCATGGCCGCCGCGCTGCACTTCGATCTCAGCGTGCACAACTTCGGTATCCAGGAGTACATGCGCCACACGAAAGAAACAGATCTTGTGTTCCCGCACCACTACACGTTGGACCGCGGGATGATGCACCCGGGCGACGCCCCGGGCCTTGGCGTCGATCTCGACGAAGCGCTCGCGGCGCAATATCCTTACGAACGCGCGTACCTGCCGGTGAACCGGAGGGAGGACGGCACCATTCACAGCTGGTGAGCTCAGCGCATGAGTAACCCGCCGTTGATCTCGATCGTTTCGCCGGTGATGTAGGATGCGGCGCCAGACGCGAGAAACGCGATGACCGTCGCACACTCGATCGGCCGGCCAATCCGTCCGAGCGGAATCAGGCCGACGAAATTCTTCATCATCTCTGGCGTCGAGAACACCTCGTGAAAAGGCGTGTCGATGACGCCCGGGGATACCGCGTTCGCGCGGATCCCGTGCGGTCCGAGCTCCTTCGCGAGCGACTTGGTGAACGCCGTCAGACCGGCCTTGGCGGCAGCGTACGGGCCGGCTCCGAGGCCGCCGCCGTTGTGGCCGGCCACCGACCCGACGTTGATGATGACGCCGCGCCGGCGTTCGACCATCGACGGGGACACCGCGCGAGCACAGAACGCTGCGCTTTTCAGGTTCAGCGCCAGCACCTCATCCCAGCCTTGTTCAGTGAGCTCGCGAATGGGGAACCGTTTGACCAGCGAGCCGGCGTTATTGACCAGCACGTCGATGGGCCCCAGATCTTTCGCGACGCGCTCGACCATCGCCTGGATCGCGCCGACGTCCCGCACGTCCACCTGCAACGCCGTCGCGTGGCCGCCGGCGGCGTGGATGCGCCGCTCGACGTCGGCCACCCCCTCGGCGTTGCGGTAATAGCCCAACGCCACGCGCGCGCCGAGATCGGACAGCGCGAGGGCTGTCGCCGCGCCGATCCCCGACGAAGCGCCCGTGACCAGGGCAACCTGGCCGGTCAGATCGAGATAGTTCTTCATGCGTGTCACCTTCTCTCAGGAATCGCGCCGCCGATCCAGAACAGCGCGGCCGTCCCGGCCAGCGGCAATAGACCGGCCACGACCAGGATCGGCGTGTAGGAATGCAGCCGATCGACCACCGATCCGGTCGCATAAGTGAACAGCATCGCGCCCACGCCCGCGCCGACGCCACCGAGACCAGCGACCGAGCCCACCGCACGCGCCGGAAACATGTCGCTCGGCAGCGTCTGAACATTGTTGATCCAGGTCTGGAATCCGAACGTGACGCACGCGATGCATGCGAGCGCGAGCGCGGCGCTCGTGGAAAGCGCGGCCGGAATGCCGGCCAGCATGGCGGCGGCGCCGCACAGGATGATCGTCTTTCGCGCGCGATTGAGGGTCCATCCTCGGGTGAGGAGCCAGCCAGAGGCCCAGCCGCCGAGCAGGCTGCCAGCATCGGCGGTCACGTACGGCAGCCAGGCGAACATCCCGATTTCCTTCAGGCTGAAGCCGCGCGCGTCGGACAGGTACTTCGGCAGCCACGTGATGTAGAGCCACCAGACAGGATCGGTCAGGAATCGCGCAATCACGATGGCCCAGACCTGCCGGCGCTTCAGCAGTTCCGCCACCGCAAGCGTCGGCGCCGTCGACTCGTCGGCACGATCCGCGTTGATCAACGCAAGCTCGGCAGGCGTCATCGATCGGTGCCGCGCCGGACTGTCGTAGAACCGGAGCCAGAGCGCCAACCAGAGAAATCCCAGGCTGCCAGTCGCAAGAAATGCCGTCCGCCATCCGAACCGCAACTGGAGCCAGATGATCAGCGGCACGGCGACGATGTTGCCGACGGCGACGCCGCTGTTGAAGATGCCCATCGCCAGCGCCCGCTCGCGCACTGGAAACCACTCGGCGATGACCTTGGCCGATCCGGGCCAGTTGCCGGCCTCGCCGAGCCCCAGGACAAAGCGCAGCGCCCGCAAGGCTCCCAACGTGCGCGCGAACGCATGTGCCGACGCGGCAATCGACCAGACGAGCACGGACACCGTGAAGCCGCGACGCGTGCCGGCCCGATCGAAGAGGAGCCCCGACAGGCCCTGGCTCGCGGTGTAGGCGGCAAGAAACCAGATCGTGAGACTGCCGAATTGTTGATTCGTGAGACCGAGGTCAGCCGACAGGACGGGCGCGAGGACGGCGATGGTCAGGCGATCGATGAAGTTGATCAGCGTCGCCAGGAACACCAGCCCGATGATCCACCAGCGCACGCCCGGTTTCGACACCGCAGCATTCTGCTACATGACAGGTCCCGTCAGCGAACGTCGACGACCGCCAGAGCGGCCGTTGTCTGCTCGCCGTCCTTGATCGACACGCGCGTGGCGACACGAGCGATCCGCGCCAGCCGATCCGCCCCTGGCGGACCGCCGTCCTCAGCCTTGTAGGCGGCGACGGCATAGTCGCCCGCGGCCAGGCCGAAGATTAGAAATGTTCCGTCAGCAGTGAGCCGCACCACTCGCATCGTGCGCGAAGGCAAGTGCGACGGCAGACCGTGTTGCATCCAGCCCTCGTAGTCGGCAGGAAACGCAATGACTTCGATAGCAGCGGGCGTGAGTCCAGCGTCGAGACGCACCGTGCCTGCAAGCAGCGCCCGCCGGTTCGTGTACGTGATGACGAGACCTGCGAGATCTTTGTCCACCAGCTCGAACGGCACGGTGGACACGTCGCGGCCGTCGAGCATCGCGGATTGGAGCATCCAGGATCCGATCCCGGGCAGAAGCGTCATGTAGCGGCCTGGAGCATACGGGTCGGTGACGAACGTCAGGTCATCGGCCGGGGCCACGCCTGCCGGGGACGGGATCCCGCCACCGATGACCAAGCCAAGACGGGCCACGCGAGCCTGTCTGATTTGATCGCCCGCTGGCGGTGGACCATTGCCGTCGAAAGCCACGTGTCCGTGCACGCGCAGGCCGGGATGCATGGTCAAGGCGAGATTCGTGATGTTGGTGTCCTTGACGTCGATATCCGACCGCACCCAGGGTACGCCGCCTTCAGGTGAGGTCTTGATGGCGTAGTGTCCGGCCGGGACGCCAAGAAAAGTGAACGCGCCGTGTGCGTCGGTAATCGTCTCCGCGTTGTCGAAGGAGATCTCGGAAATCGCCTCGTTGGTCGTCGCCGGCGGATCATCAGGTGCCACGAGGCGCAGGCCGTAGTACGCGGCCGGACCGTTCGGGCCGATGACCGTGCCAGACACGCGGACCGTCGATCGCGTCGCCAAGTGAAAATCGACGCTGCTCTTGTCGTCGCCCGCTGATACGTGCACGACGCCCGCTTTCGCGACGCTTTCCGAGGACGGAAAGAACGTCGTCTGGTACACGACGACCGTTCCGTCCGATCCTGGCGGCCGCGGCGAGGGCGCTGGACCATCGGGCCCCTGCACGTCGTAACTGTGCAGGCCGACGATCGCCGACGGTCGGACGGGAATCGGCACGCGAATGGCGCTCAGCTGTTCGATCAGCGCCTGACCTCGGTCGCTGCGCACGGACATCGCGTCGCGGTACTCGCTCAACACCGGCATCGGGATTGACGTCGGCGTGAATAACACGGCGACGAGATAGTCGTCTGGCGACAGGCCTGCGATCTCGTACGTCCCGCGGGCGTCCGTGACGACGTGCTTCGGGATGCCGAGCTGACTGCCGTAGCCCCTGGCCTGCCGGCTCCTCGCTTCGACGGTTGCGCCCGCGACGGGACGGCCCGTGTCGTCGGTAATGGTTCCGCGAATCGTCGCGGCTCTCCACATCCGCAACGGAATATCCGCGGTCGTCTTTTCGCCGGCGACGGCCAGCGTCACTGACGTCCCGTGAGGCCGGACGACGCCGTAGAAACCGGCGGCGTAGCCAGAGGCAGTCGCGACCAGGCCGTAGGTCCCTCGCGGCACGTCGCCGATCGCAAACAATCCGTCGGCGGCCGTGACACCCGAGCGCCGTGGCACGAGGTCCCGGGGCCCGATGGTGACCGACACCGAGGCGCCGCCGATCGGCTTGCCGGTCGTCGCGTCGATGACACGTCCCGTGATCGAACCTTGCGCACCTGCTTGCCGCGCCTGCGGAAGCGGTTGAAAGACGACGAACGCGAACAGCGCGGCGGCGCCGCACAGGATGTGCCGAGCCATAGCGGTGGCGCCGATGGTACTCCCAATCTCGTGGCCGGCTCTGCCGGAAGTTCCATTTTCCCCTCGGCATCCGAACACTTGTTACTTGCGGGCACACGGCGTTCGGAGTACAGATTGAGGGCTCAAGGAGGTCTCATGAAGAAGTTATTGGTAGCTCTGGCGGCCCTGCTCTGCTGCGCAAGCACGGCCCAGGCCAGTACCATCACGTGGAATCTGACCCTGAGCGGTCTGAATGAGTCGCCTGCGGTCATCACGCCTGCGACAGGTGCCGCGAGGGTCGTGTTCGACGACGTGGCGGACACGCTCACCCTCGACATCTCGTTCTCGGGCTTGCTGGGGCTCAGCACGGCTTCGCACATTCACTGCTGCGAGGCGACACCGGGCGTCGGCAATGTGGGCGTGGCCACCGTGGTACCCGCATTTCCGGGATTCCCGATCGGGGTGACCTCAGGATCCGTTGTGGGATCGGTCCTGGATCTGAACTCCGCGAGCGCCTACAACCCGGCATTTGTCACGGCGCAGGGTAGCGTGGCGGCGGCCGAGTCTGCGTTCATCGCGGGCTTGGTCTCGGGCCGCACGTATCTCAATATTCACTCGATGGCGAACCCGGGCGGCGAGCTTCGCGCGCAGATTACGGCCGTGCCCGAGCCGACGACCATCTCGCTCCTCGGCCTCGGCGGTCTCATCGCGCTCCGTCGTCGTCAGGCGAGGCACTGACACTACGCTCGACATACTTCCGAGTGGCGCGCCGCTTCCTAGGGGCCGCCACTCGGCGATCCAAAGCAGGTCCGCGCGCAGGCTTCCTATCGCAAGGGAGAGCGACCGATGCGCCGCCTTCTCCATGCGAGGCCGGCGAGCCCGAGGCCGAGCAGGGACAGCGTCGTCGGCTCCGGCACGGCGTCCGAGACGATCTCGAAGTTGCCCGTGCCGCTGGCGATGCTGTTCACGCTGACGATGTCGTAGCCGCAGAGGCCGTCGAAGCAGATGTCCGTCGGCAGATACAGGCTCCTGAACGTGCTCATGAACGTGCTCGGGTCCAGGACCGAAAAATACAAATGGTCTCGACCAAAGTCGTAGTTCCACAATTGCAGGCTGCCGGTATGCGTACCGAGCGCGGAGAAGTCGATCAGGTTCGATCCGCCGCCCAGGTGGCCGAAATCGATCGTTGAGCTGCCAGACACGCTGAAGCTCCCGAAGAACTCGCTGAAGTCGTTGAGATCCAACGTGCCTCCGGCGAGGTTCAGATCGAAGTTCGAAATCGACGCGTCGCCCGACGCGACGAGAGCCCCGCCGAAAATATTCAGGTCGTTGCGACCAGTGCCGCCGTCGATGCTGCCGACAATGGATCCGCCGTAGAAGTTCAGAGTGTCGTCTCCGGCGGCCATGTTGATCGCCCTGCCGCTGGTGTCGGCCTTGATGAGCCCGGAGTTGTTGATGATGTCCTTGTCGGCGCCGGTCTGGATCGCCACGGCCGAACCGCCGCCCTCGATCGTGCCCGTGACCGTGTTCGTGATCGTGTTGGTGAAGCCGCCGGCCAGCGCCGACGTGAAGGCGATGCCGGAGTCCGAGTCGCCTCTGATCAAGCCGCTGTTGGTCAGCATGAGCGCGCCGTAGGGCGCCTGGACCGGAATCGGATTGTCGTTGGCGTCCTTGTCCACGCCGCCGATGGTGATACCGCGACCAGTGCCAATGTTGTTCAAAGGCGTGCTGATGGAGCCCTGAATGATGCCGGAGTTGATGATGGTGCCACCGCCAACGGTGACGCCTTCGCTGGTGTCATTCAGCGCATTCAGGGACCGGATCGTACCGGTGTTGGTCAGCATGACGAGGCCGTCCACGTCCACGCCGTCGCCGTCGCCGGTGACGCCGTTGCCGGTGATGACGCCGTTGTTGACGATGGTCACAAGCTCCGCGCTATTGATGCCGTCGATGTTGATCCCGGAACCGTTGTTGCCCTGAATCAGGGCGCCCGTTCCGTTCGTCACGGTCATCGTGAAGGCGCCTCCGTTGACGGTCGGGTCGGTGTTGCCCCCGGTGATGCCGTGCCGCGCGCCGGAAATGGTCGGCGTTACCAGGGAATCCGTCTGCAGGTTGTTGATGATCACGCCGCTATTTGACTGCGCATCGATGCCGTCGTCGCTGGGATCGGTGGTGTGCGTGGCGAGAATCCGCCCGTTGTTGTTGACGACACCGTTGACGCCCGGCCGGACGGCATCGGCGTCGTTGGCCACGAGAGTGCCGGTCGAGAAGTTGTTGACGACGTTGCTTCCCGACTGGATGGCGTTGAAGTCCACTGCCTGCGCCCCGCCCTTCGAGGCATTGAGCGACGACATCGTGCCGTAGTTGTTCAGCGTGACGCTCGCCGGCGTCTTGTTCATCTGGATGACGTCAGCGTCCGCAGCCTGCATCAGTGCGGTCGAGTTGGTGGTGCTGCCGTTGTTGATGACGAGCCCGGTGACTCCGGTGTTGTCTCGGATCACCCGGCCTGTCCCTGTCTGGCTGATCGTGCCGAGATTGGTCAGCGTCGCACCGTTGCCGGTAATCGTCACGGCCACGGTGCTTCCGGTCACCGTCAGCGAGCCCGTGGCCGCCACCGTTCCGGTCTCGCCTGCCGCAAGCGATCGCCCGCTGGCGGTCGGAGCGAGGACGGTCGTGATGCTGAACGGCGTCGCCAACACAGTGCTGACGCTGAGCGGGACCGAGGCCGCGAAGACCACGACGGACGTCAGCGCCTGACGACGCGAGAGGATTCGAGACACGCACACTTCCTTTGCTCCAGAAACGGACATGCGTTCCTGAGGCTGGAAGTATCCCTACAAACGCCGCGACGCCGCTGTAAACACTTTGCGACGACGATTCTGTAATCCGGCCTAGAGACCGCCGCCCGCTCACTGCCCCTTGTTCTGCTCGGCGATGAGCTTGGCGACTTGTGAGTCCTCTTTGACCGGCTCGATGAACTGCACCTGCTGCCGATTGAGAATCATCCGGTCCGGCGCGTGCCACTCGCCCCCACGCTTGACGAGCACGTTGGCGACCTGCTTGGTCTGCGGATTCTCCCGGCTCTGGATGTAGAACACGTCGCGCAGCACGAGGTAGTCGGCGTCGAGCCGATCGATGCGTCCGAAGAAGACCTGGCCGTTCATGAGGGCGACGGCATGATACGGGGTCGAAAGCACGGGCACGCTGCGTCCGTGCGTGCCCTGGTAGGCGATCACACACAGCGCGGCGGCGGCAACCAAAGCCGCGCCCGCCAGCGTCCACTGAACCCGTTCCTGCATCACATTCTCCCTGACACCGGAAGCCCGAGTCGGCGCGGTGTCGGAAGCTAAGGACGCCCCGTCAGTAGCCCGCCGATGAAGAAGCCAAACCCGAGCACCGCATCGCAGTGAGGGCAGGAATACATGATCTCCTTCTTCACCGCACCGACGACGTCCTTATGCACATCGTCCGGGGCGGTGCCGACTTCTCGCTTTGTTCTGTCCAGCGTCACCGCTTGCTGGCAGTGTGGGCACTTTGCCATTCGTTCCTCCAGTGTGCAGTTGAATTTGAACTTCTACCGACGGCTAACGGCGCCCTTCAGCCGGAGCGCGCCCATTGGCGATCTCGCTGAGATGATACTCGCGCCGTCACTCACGAACCAGGCTTGGTGATTTGAGTCGAGTGAATCAACGCAATCCTCCATCGCTTGCCAGAACGACGGAGAATCGCGCTCTCGAGCCACTGCCCTGCTTCGTTTTGAGGCACTTTGCGCTTGTCAGTGATTTCCGATTTGACGACGTAGATCACGTATGCCGTGTCCTCCAGCACCGTCACTCTGCGGAAGTCGAACGTATCGGTCCGCGCGAAGTCACTTCCCGGAGGCGGCATCATCGCCATGTCGTGCTCGGCGTCGAGAATCTCGCCTTTCTCGAGAAGGACGTAGTCGTCAGTCAAGAGTGACCGATATTTGTTCTTGTCTCGTTCTGTGTAGAAGACGGAGTAGCAATCCTTGATGACCTGCCGTATCGCCGGTGCTTCGTCGGCCGCTGACACGGTCCCAGCAGGAGCCACCCCGAGCGTGATTCCTGCAGCGGCCGCCGCGATGAACTCTCGCCGTTTCATGCGTCCTCCTGAGTGTGTTCGCGCGATGATACGCGCACCGGCGGCTGCAAGCGCGACTCCGATGAACGGCTGGGTCAGGGTCTGGGACGTGGGCCATATCGGGCTCGGATAGTCGAGCCAGACAGCGGTCCTCCGAGCGCAGCGCTGATGTAGCACACATCGAACCCGCCGGCGCTGAGCGGAAAGATACTCCAAATGATCGCGACCAGGCCGAGCACGTGACCACGCGACAGAAAGCCGACGACCAGAAAGGCAATTCCAGCAGCTACTCGAAAAACACGCCCGGCAGGGCGGTTCAAGAATCGCGACAGAGAGGAACGATTGAAGTCTTCCTGCCAGCTCATCGAAGCGCTCCTCCTCGCCGGTGGCTCATCCACGCCTCTTCTGCTCACCTCGCCTGCGCGAGGAGTCGCTGGCTCGCTTGCGCGAGCAGGGCTTGCACCGCCGGCTCGGTGGCGGCGAACGCAATGTCCGGTGCGTAAATCTGCATGTAGTTCATTTGCGCCTGCCCCTTCGATGCGCCGAAAAGGTCTCCAGCTGGCGTGCCGTCGAAATACACGGACAGCACATTGACGAGCGCCTCTCGAGGCGTGACGCTACGGCACGCGAGCGTCGCCGCATCGCAGCTTGCCGCGCATCCCTCGTTGGCCGGCTTCTGAGAGAACGACGTGTCGAACTGAGCACCGCCAAGCATCCTCGGCGAGAAAGATCCGTCCGCCGACATCTGCTTGACGCCTTTGATCCCCGCGACCGTCTCGCGGCACGCCTTCATGCCACTCGTCTGCGTTGCCTTCGCATTGGTCCCGACGCGATGGCGCGTGAACGCAGTCATGATCTCCGATTGCGCCGCCTCCCCCTGGCCGTGTGTGAAGTTCAGCAGGCCCGAGCCGCGCGTGACGACCAGCGTGACGTTCCGAAAGATCGCACCAAACGCGGTAACCGCCGCGTCCCACTCCTCAATGAACGCTTTGTCCGACCGATGGTACGACGCGTCGCGGTACGATACCTCCAGAAGCGCGGCCCAGCGCTCCAATTGATCTCCGGATCTGGGCAGGATGATCTCCACCGATTCGGCGGTCGGCCCCGCGACCGCGATCGACACGAACGCGTCGTTGGTCCCGAACCGTGCTGCGACTTCAGTGAGGAAGGCTTTCCAGTAGGTCTTGTAAACCGGATTCCACGGCAGTGGCAGCGCTTGCTTCTGGCCGTTGGCTCGGCCTTCCGACACCTCGAACGTCGCTTTCCCACATGGCGCGTGCGTGGATTCGGTCCGCATCGATGGTGTCGGTTGAGCTCGTGCGGATTGGCCCCGTCCTCCTCGCCGTCCTCTCGCTGGCTCTCCGGCCGCCGATGGCACGTCGTCGCAACTCGGCAATTCATCGAGAACCCACGCCGGCGTCCCGAACCCCGGAACCAGGATGAGTTGGATCGTCTTGTGTTTCGCGGCTGCGGCCGCGAAGGCCGCATCCAGAGAGGAGAAATCGTAGCGGCTCTTTTCCGGCTGCAGGGACGACCAGAACGTTCGGATCGCCAAACCTGAAACGGCCGGATTGCCGAGGAGCGCGTCGAAGTCGGCGGCCTTGTTTCCGCGCGTCTCGGCGATGACGGCGTAGATTCCGCGTGGCCGCCGGATCGAGCTTGGATAGCTTTGGACGGGCGGTATCGACGCTAACGACGCGACGCTGCGGCTATCTGCTTTCGGCGCGGTCGCGCCACCGGCCAGGACGGCGAACCCGATCGCCGCCAAGAGAACGCGCCGAGTGCGGCGGATCGCCATCGCCTGTCTCCAGCTCGCCCATACTACGCCTCGGACTGGCTGGCGACGAGTCCGCGCCGTGGGTCCCGGGAGTATTCGGCGAGGCGTTGCTAATCAGCGGTGCGCTGCTGCCTCGCTGGACGGCCGACGCCGGACACGCCGTCGACGCCAGTCGACGACCGTTGCCCGCACTCTCGCGGCGGTTTCCGGACAGCGTCTCTGCGCCGATGCCCAGGGCGCTTCTGCCGACATCGCCTGGCCTGGCGCGATAATGGGAGACGTGCCCGCCTTCGAGCGTCACACGCTTGTCGATTGGTATCGCCGCAACCGCGCTCGCTCGAAGATGCTGTTCGACATCGTCGCGGACAACGCGTACTACAGCCGGCCGATCGCGCTCCGCCATCCGATCGTGTTCTATGAAGGCCATCTGCCGGCCTTCAGCTTCAACACGCTCGTCAAGCGCGGCCTCGGACGGCCCAGCATCGACGCGGAGCTCGAAACGCTGTTCGCCCGGGGGATCGATCCGCACGAGGCTTCCGCCGAGGGCTCGGCATCCGATCGCGGCGCGAGAAATGGCTGGCCCGACCGGGACGTCGTCCTGCAATTCGCCAAGGAGGCCGACCGGCAAGTGCTCGACGCGCTGGCGCACGCGGAGATTGAGCAGACCGGCCACCCTCTACTTGATCGAGCGGAGGCGGCTGCGGCGATTCTCGAGCACGAAGCTATGCATCAGGAGACGCTCCTGTATATGTGGCATCGGCTGCCCCTCGACCAGAAGCGGCGGCCGGCCGGCACCGTGGCGCCGAGCGATGGCGCGATACCGCGGCAGGAGTGGATCCGCGTGCCTGCGGGCAGCGCCACCCTCGGACTCGATCGGGATTCCCTGGCCTTCAGTTGGGACAACGAACGTCCCGCCACGAGCGCGAGCGTCGAGGCCTTCGAGATCGAGCGGCACGACGTCACAAACGCGGCTTTTCTCGAATTCTGCGATGCTGGCGGCTACGACGAACCGCGGTGGTGGCGCCACGAGGACTGGCGCTGGTTACAGGATGAAGGCGTCCGCCATCCGCTCTTCTGGGAACGGCACGAAGGAAGCTGGCATTGGCGAGCTATGTTCGATCTGATCCCATTGCCCCAGGCATGGCCCGTGTACGTCAGCGCCGCTGAAGCGCGCGCATACGCCGAGTGGCGCGGCGCGCGGCTTCCGACTGAGTCGGAATTTCAACGCGCTGCCTACGGCACGCCGGCGGAGATCGAGCGCGCCTATCCCTGGGGCGATGAACCTCCGACTCCCGAGCGCGGCGTCTTCGACTTTGCGTCCTGGGATCCGCAGCCTGCCGGCAGCCATCCCGCTGGCCGAAGCGCTTTGGGCGTCGAGGACTTGATGGGCAACGGCTGGGAGTGGACGTCGACGGTCTTCGCGCCGTTTCCAGGATTCACGCCGATCCCGTCCTATCCGGAGTACTCGGCGGATTTCTTCGACGGCGAGCACTTCGTGATGAAGGGCGCGTCGCCGGTCACGGCGCGAGAGCTGCTGCGACCGACATTCCGCAACTGGTTCCGGGCCCGCTATCCGTACGTGTACGCGACGTTCCGCTGCGCGCGAGACGTCCGCTAGCGAAGCAGGTCATGCGATCGTCATGCAGCGGCGGCGAGTGTCAAGGCAAACGAGTCGGCGGGCCATTGCTCGAGCACCGCAAAACCCGCGCGTTCGAGCATCGCGCGGATTCCTGACGGTCTGTACTTGTACGAGCTCTCGGTCCAGATGATCTCGCCAGGCTCAAGGCTCACGACGATCCCGGCGTCCGGCACGCGCACCTCCTGCCTGTGCGCGCTCACCAGGTGCATCTCGATCCGCGAAGCGGCTTCGTTCCAAAGAGCGCGATGTACGAAGGCGTCGAGGTCGAAGTCGCCGCGGAGCTCGCGGTTCACCCGCACGAGCAGGTTTTTGTTGAAGGCGCTGGTGACGCCAAGCGGGTCGTCGTAGGCCAGCAGCAGCTCATGTTCGGGCTTGATGAGATCGGCGCCAAGTAAAAATGCATCCCCGGGCCTCATCGTGGCGCGAACGCCAAGGAGCAATGCCGCGGCGCCGGGCGGATCAAAATTCCCGATGTTCGATCCCAGAAACAGCACGAGCGTCGGGCCGCCGGCCCGCCGCGCCCGCGCCGCTTCGGCCAGGCCCGCGTCGTACGTCGCCCGATGGGAGATTACGGCGAGGTCCGAGTACGCGCTCAAGTTGCGAATGGCCGAGTCAAGCGCGGTTCGGGATAGATCGACCAGATGCGCGGTCATCGGGCCCGCCCCGGCCGCACTCACGAGTGTCGCGAGCTTCTCGCCGTTGCCCGGCCCGAGCTCGATCAGCGTCGAGAGGCCCGCGACGCGCGCGAAGATCTCGCGCCCGTGGAGCTGCAGCAGCTCGCGCTCCACGCGAGTGATGTGGTACCAGGGCAGCCGACAGATCGCGTCGAAAAGCGCAGATCCCAAATCGTCGTAGAGATACTGCGATGGCAGCTGTCGGGGCGTCTGCGACAGGTAATAGGCGACGTCTTCGGCGAACTGCGCGCGCTCAGCCGAAGCGGACGGCAGGACACTGAAACGCGCCATTAGTACTCCGCGAACGCGTCGTCCGGATAACAGTACAGCCAGCGCTCGCCGGGTTCGGCCGACGCGATGACCGGGTGGCCGCTGGCCTTCGCATGCTTCGAGGCGTGACGATTGGGTGAGCTGTCGCAGCAGAGCGTGACGTCGCACGTCTGGCACGTCCGAAGATGGACCCAACGGCCGCCGATCTTCACGCACTCCTCGCATTCGCGGCGCTTCGCATGCTTGACCGTGGTGACTGAAGCGATGTGGGGACAGGGGGGATTGGCCATCACTCTCTCCTACGAATGCAGCGTCTGGTGCACGAAGGCGATCGCGATCGAACCTTCGCCGACGGCGGAGGCCACACGCTTGACGTTCCCGCCCCGGACATCGCCGACGGCAAACACGCCAGGACGGCTGGTCTCGAGGAGATACGGCGGCCGGGTCAGCGACCAGCCCGCCGCCGACAAGTCCGCGGGCGAGAGATCGGCCCCCGTCTTGATGAATCCCTTGTCGTCGAGCGCGAGGCATCCACCGAGCCAGCCGGTATTCGGGACCGCGCCGGTCATCATGAACACGTGACGAATGTCGCGGCTCTCGACGCTCTTGGTGCGACGGTCCTGCCACTGCACTCGCTCGAGATGGCCGGTGCCCTCGAGTGCAATGAGCTCGCTGTACGTCAGGAGGACGATTGCAGGGTTGGTTTCGATGCGCCGGATGAGGTAGCGCGACATCGTGTCGGTCAGCCCGCTTCCGCGGACGAGGATGAACACGCGCTTGGCCGTGTTGGCGAGAAACACGGCGGCCTGCCCCGCCGAGTTGCCACCCCCGACGACGACGACGTCCTCGCCGGCGCAGAGCTGCGCTTCCATCGGCATCGCGCCGTAGTAGACGCCCGCGCCCTCGAACCGCGGAAGGTCGGCGAGCGCCAATCGCCGGTACTCCGCGCCGCTCGCAATCACGATGGCGCGTGCCGCCACGCGTGACCCGCCGTCGATAAGAACCGAAAACGGCCGCTGGCCGCACGACAGGCCAGTGGCGGCCTTCGCGATCTGGACCCGCGCGCCGAACTTCTGAGCTTGCGCATACGCCCTGGCCGTAAGCTCGAGGCCTGACACGCCGTTCGGAAAGCCGAGATAGTTCTCGATCCGCGAGCTCGATCCAGCCTGGCCACCCGGCGAGCCGGACTCGAGCACGAGGACATCCAGGCCTTCGGAGGCGCCGTACACGGCGGCTGCCAGCCCCGCCGGTCCCCCGCCGACGACGACGAGGTCGCTCACTGCCGTTTGATCGAGGACATCGTTAAAGCCCAGACAGTCGGCGACCTGCGCGTTGCTCGGATTGCGCAGCACGGCGTCGCCGCGACAGATCATCACGGGGACGTCGTCGGGCGTCACGCGGAACCGGTCGAGCAACTCCTGCGCGTCGGCGTCACGATCGAGGTCGATGTAGTGAAACGGCTGGCCGTTGCGAGTCAGAAATTCCCGAACGCCCAGCGTGCCCGCGCTGTGCGTCGAGCCAATCACGACGACGTCGCCTACGTCGTTGGCAATAAGCTCGCCGCGGCGCAGGATGAACGCCCGCATGAAGATCTCGCCCAGCTCCGTGTCGGTCTGCACGAGCGCGAGCAGCTGCTCGCGAGTAAGCTCGATCACCTCGCCTGGCTCGCTGACGCGCATCTGCGCGATCGCCCGGCGGCCCGTGAGGAGGTTCGCCTCGCCCGAGAACTGGCCCGGCCGATGCGTGACGACGATCCGTTCCCCGGCATCGGCCACCCGCAACTCACCGCTGACCACGACGAAGAACGGGACGCCTCGGTCTCCGGCCTCGACCAGAATCTCGCCCCGGGCGACAGACCGGCGGATGCCACGGCTGGCCAGCCGCGCGATTTGCGGCTCGGTCAACGTCGGAAACAACCGATCGTTCGGCTGGATCAGGGCTCGCATACGTGGTGGCGCTACAGCAGGGAGCACGCCTCTGCGAACTCAAACGCGGGAGGCGCGCGTGCAGCGTGCTCTGATCACCATACCCGAGGTTGCAGAGAAAACTCGACTTGACATGGCCCTCGGGCAAGAATTCCGGATCGCATCCGAAGCAGGGTTTGCCGTAGCCATCCCTTCAAGTGCCATCTCGTGCACGAACCCCTCCCAAGGCATTCGATCAATGGCGGGGCGGACCAGACTCGTGCCGGTTCGCGAGCCGTAAGGCGAAGCGACCTGTCGGAGACCGGCGAAGCCTGCCCGCGCCGGCGACCCACGCTCACGTTGGCGTCGGGAATTCCAGTCCCGACGGATCGCCGACGCAAGGCTAGTAGCCGCAAGCTCAGCCGGTGATTTGAACCGGATCGCTCGACGACATGGTGAGGTACGTCGCCGTGATCGACGCCGTACCGTCGCCGACGCCGGTGACGAGGCCGGTGGCTGTGACACTCGCGATCGTGGGATCCGATGTCGCCCACGTGGCGGTGGACGTCACGTCTTTCGTCGATCCATCGGAGTACGTGGCGACGGCGGTGAACTGGGCCGACGCACCTTTCGCCGGTGCAGTGCCACTGATCACGATCCCTTGCAGCGTGGGCGATGGGCTAGTGGAGTTGGAGCATGCGACGAGCGCGGCCACCGAAGCGACCGCGACGGTCAGGAGCGTGAGTCGTCGAATCATGGATTGCAGTCCTCATGTCAAATCATCGACAGCGCATCGGTCGCAGGCGATGGCTATTCAGTGCAATGCGAGTGCCAGCGATGCGGTCCGTGCGCCCGCCGCGCGAAGGTGGTCGATTGGCCGCGCTCGAGGCTGTGGTGTCACGTAAATCGAACGGTGTCTGGTGCCGCGAGATCCGCGCGCCGGTCGTCGATTCGGGCGGACGTTTGACCGGAAGATCGCATCCGCGATCGTGCGCCGATACTCTCACTGAGCGGAACTTCCCCGTCGAGCTCGACACGCGGTGCTCGGGAAGGGAATGGCGCTATCCAACTCGCCCGTCAGTAGTGAGGGCGCCTGCGATCGACGGAACCGACACGCACGAAGCGAGCACGCACGCGCGCGAGTCGCGCGAGTGCGCGCAAGCGAAACGGCGCGGGGCTCGCGGGGGCCCCGCAAGTGAGCGTGTCAGGGGTCCGGGGACGAAGTCCACGGATCAAAAGAAATGGCGGGGGCCGACGAGACTCGTGCCGGTTCTCGAGCCGAAGGCGAAGCGACCTGCCTGAGATCGTCGGAGCCGACACGAACGAGCAGCGCGAAGTGAAATGGCGGGGCCGACGAGACTCGAACTCGCGACCTCCGGCGTGACAGGCCGGCGTTCTAACCAACTGAACTACGACCCCGCTAAGGGACTAACGCGTACCACGGGCGAATGGGGCAATGAGGCCAGGGGTGAATGTCGAATCCCTACCCTGCGCTCTTGTCACGCCTTGCCCAACTCGCCGCTGCCGTCTCGATCGTCACGAGTTCGCGCCGCTCCATTGCCTCACTGCCCAATTGCCTCATTCCTGGCGGAGTGAGAGTGAGATGGTGGGCGGTACAGGATTTGAACCTGTGACAGCCGGCGTGTAAAGCCAGTGCTCTACCACTGAGCTAACCGCCCCGACCGGCAGCAGATCATTATGGCATCTGGCCGTTTCGACTGACAAGTGGCCCGCAAAACACGCCCGCCGGCGCTTGACAGCCGCCGACGGGTGGCAGATTCTGAGGACACTCGCGCGGACCGTCTGTCGATCCGCCGGCCTGCTGCATGATCAATCTCGACGCGCTTCGCCGCACCGCGCTCGTGCGCGACCCCTACGATCACATCATCGTCGACGGCTTCGTGCCGACCGACAAGCTCGCCGCGGTGAATTCGGATTTCCCGCGCGTGCCATCCACCGGCAGTTTTCCGCTGACCGATCTCGAGTGCGGCCCGGCGTTCCAGACGCTCGTCGACGAGATGCTGGGCGACGAGCTCCAGCAGGCCATGGCCGAGCGGTTTCAGATGGACCTCGACAAGTACTTCCGCATCGTCACGGTCCGCGGTCGCGTCGGACCACATGACGGCGGCGTCCACACCGACGCGACGTGGAAGATCATCAGCGTCCTGCTCTACCTGAACGAGTCGTGGGAAAACGCCGGCGGCCGTCTTCGCCTGCTGCGCGACGAGGACCTGAATCACCCGGCGGTCGAGATCGTACCGAAGTGGGGCACGCTCCTCGCCTTCCGCCGCGCGGACAATTCCTGGCACGGTCATCTGCCGGCCGAGGGCGAACGTCGCGTCGTCCAGCTCAACTGGGTGACGAGCCAGGAGATGGCCGACCGCGAAGTGCGCCGCCACAAACGATCCGCCTTCTTCAAGCGTCTGCTCCGCCGCCCGGCCTGATGGTCGAGGCCGCGTCCCCGCCATCCGGTCGCCGCATCGCCATCGTCCGATTCACGTCGCTCGGCGACGTCGTCCACACGCTGCCGGTTGCCGACGCGATCCGCCGCCACGACCCGACGGCGCGCATCTCGTGGCTCGTCGAAGAACACGAACAGATCCTGCTCCGCGACAACGCGATCGTCGACGACGTCGTGATCGTGCCGCTGCGGCGATGGCGCAAGCAACTGCTCGGCACGGCGGGGCGTGCGGTCATCAGGACGGACTGGCGCGCGCTGCGCGCGACGTTGCGGGATCTGAAAGTCGACGTCGCGATCGACGTCCAGGGCTGGGGCCACAAGACGTCACCGTTCGTGTCGCTGACACGCGCGCCCGTGCGCATAGGCTTCGATCGTCGCTACGCGCGCGATCCGCTGTCGACGCTCTTCACGACGGTTCATGTCACGCCGCCACCCACGGCCAGGCACGTGGTCGATCTGAATCTTGCTCTGCTGGGACCGCTTGGGATCACGGAGCCCGGCGACGCGCGATTTCCCCTGCCGTCCTTCAGCGACGCCGAAGCCCGCGCGGCCGCGTGGTTCCGGGATCGCGATCTGCGCGTGCCGAAAATCGTTGCACTTCTACCGTCGACACGCGGCGCTCAAAAAATCTGGCCAGCCGATCGGTATCAGGAACTAGCGCGCCGGCTGTTGAAGGATGACAGCGTATCGATCCTCATTCTTGGCGGCCCGGGAGAAGAAGATCGTCTCGAGGCCGTGCGCGGTGATCTCCCTGACGGACGTGTCACGACGTGGGCGGGAGGACCCGTGCCGGATCTCACGGCGATCCTCCGCCGCGTCGATCTCGTCGTCGGCAACGACACCGGCCCACTGCATCTGGCCGCGGCTCACGACGTGCCCGCACTCGGTCTGTTTGGCCCGACGCGCGGCGAGCGCAACGGGCCGTACGGCTCGCTTGGCGCGTTCGTTCAGAGCACTACCGGAAGGATGCCGGACATCTCGATCGATGATGTGGAGGCCGCGGTGCGTGCACTTTCGGCGAGAGCCACCGCGACCCCTCGCGCGACGCGGCGTTAGCGCAGCAGCATTCGGACCAGGAGCAGCCCGACACCGATCGCAAACCCGAGCACTGTGCGGTGCTCGCGATTCGACACGACGCGATCGAGGCTGAACGGGCGATCGACAGTTCGCGTCTGGCCGGCGCGGTACGCGGCGTACTCCTGACCGAAGCTCGCGAGCAGTTCGGATTCCTCCGCGCGCATCGCCGCGGGAATCGTCGTCGCGAGATAGGCGATGACGACGACCGCAGGCACGACGCTCCACGTCGCGACGGCAAAACCCACGCCCATGATCGCCGACCCGAGATAGAGCGGATGCCGCACGAGCCGATACGGCCCGGATTGAGTCACCTCGCGGCCCTTCGTGATGTGGCCGGCAGCCCAGATACGCAGGATCTCGCCGGGCAGCGCGATGAGCAGACCGGCGACGATCGAGGACGGCGTCGGATGTGCGAGCCAGTAGACGACGACGGCAAGCAGAAAGCCGATCGCGACACGACGACGCTGAAGAAACTTCAGCCAGGCGGGCACGACCGGCGGCGGCATTCCGTCGTTCCGGAGCTTCGCGAGCAACGTCTGCGTGGAGTGATTCTTCGGATCACCCACAATCGCAATCCGACCGCCGTACGCACGCACGGTGTCGCGCTCCGGCACGGTGTCGACCGTGTAATCCGTCCCCTTGCAATGAACATCCGGACGGAGACGTTCGAGCAGCGGCGACACCGTCCGTCCCGGGAAGACCACGACGTAGTCCACACCGCGAAGCGCGGCGACGAGCTCGGCACGCGCGCCCGCCGGCAACACCGGCTGCCCTGCTCCCTTGAGCCCGCGCACCGAGTCGTCGTCGTTGATCGCGACGATCAGCCGATCGGCTTCTCCGCTGGCGCCGCCGAGGTACCGGGCGTGACCAACGTGCAGAAGGTCGAAGCAGCCATTGGCAAAGGCGACAGTGCGCCCGGCGCGCCGATCGTCCGCGACGAGCGCGGCCAACTCGGACTCGCTGACTACGCGACCCGCGCGCGCGATTGCCGCCGCCTGATCACGCATGCCGTCGTGAACCCGCCGGCCCGGTGGTCAC
The DNA here is from genome assembly GCA_963704575.1 of uncultured Acidobacteriota bacterium. Taxonomy (GTDB): domain Bacteria; phylum Acidobacteriota; class Vicinamibacteria; order Vicinamibacterales; family SCN-69-37; genus DATEGZ01. The sequence continues at coordinate 2,381,425 of OY969918.1, forward strand.
GGCAGCCAGCAGCTCATCAGCCGACACGGTCGCGGTGCCGCGTTTCATCACGACGAGACCGCCCGCGTGGTTGGCGAGCCGTGCGGCCTCCGCGAACGACGCGCCCGCCGTGAGCGCCAGCGCAAATGTCGCGATGACCGTATCGCCGGCGCCGGTGACGTCCGTCACCTGATCGGAACCGACGATGGCGATGTGATCGGTGGGCGCCTTGGCTTCGAACAGCGCCATGCCCCGGCTGCCGCGCGTGACGAGCACCGCCGGGCAGCGAAGGCGCTCGAGCAGCGTGCGGCCCGCCTGTTCGAGCAACGCGCGGTCTTCGTTGATGTGCAGGTTGAGCAGCGCCTCGACTTCCGATTCATTCGGCGTGGTGGCGGTCATCGCCCCCGCGTACCCGGTGAGCGCGTGTCTCGAGTCGACCAGGACGATCGGCCGCGCCTTGGGGCCGGCGGCCGCGAGCGCCTTCTTCCACGCGCCCGGCGTGATCACGCCGTAGCCATAATCCGAGATGATTACGGCGTCGGCGCGGCGAATCGCACGAACGAGCGCCGCCTCGACATGCTGGCGCACTGTGGCGTCGACGGGCACCGCGGCGCGATCGATCCGCACGACCTGCTGCTTGGCAGAGTGCACGCCGCCGGCGAGAATTCGGGTCTTGACCGGCGTCACGTATCGCCGCGTCACCAGCACACCCCGCGCGTTCGCGCGACGGCCGAGCGAACCGAGCAGCCGACGGCCGGCCTCGTCGCGGCCAACGACGCCGACGACATCGACGCGGCCGCCGAGAGCGGCGACGTTGTTCGCCGCGTTGCCCGCGCCGCCCGGCACGATCTCAGTGGCGTCGTAGCGAACGATCAGGACCGGCGCTTCGCGTGACACGCGTTCGATCTCACCGTACAGAAACTCATCCGCGACCAGATCGCCGACCACGGCGATCCGCGCGCGCCCAAAACCGCTGATGATCTTTCGATAGCGCGCGGCCTGTGACGCGGTCGTCATGCGCCGGCGGCCGGCTGTGCGGCCTGTCCGAGAATCCACGAGGTAGCCTCCATGAGATCGGCCGCGACGAGCGCGGCATCGGGCAGCGATCCGCCGGCGCGGGCGAGCTCGACTTCGCCATAGCCCGTGCGGACCAGCACACCGCGAGCTCCGACCGTCCGCGCGAGCCCGACGTCCGTCACCTTGTCGCCGACGACGAACGATCGCGCGAGATCGATCGGGAACCGCTCCTGCGCCTGCCGGACCATTCCTGCGCGCGGCTTCCGGCAATCGCACTCGAGGCGCAGAGCGTCGAGCACCGCGCGCGGGTGGTGCGGACAGTAGAACCAGCCGTCGACGCGACCGCCCGACGCCGCGATCTGACGATTCATCGCCTCGTGTGTCTGGGTCACGAACGCCTCAGGGTAGAAACCGAGACCGACGCCGCCCTGGTTCGACACGACGAACACCAGGTACTCCGCGCGATTGAGCAATCGCACGGCGTCGATTGTGTACGGAAACCACTCGAGGTCATCCAGTCGGCTGAGGTAACCGGCGTCCTTGACCATCGTGCCGTCCCGATCGAGAAAGACCGCGGCCTGCATGCGTCAGCCCACCCTTCGCGCCGGGAGAAGGGCTGTGACGGCGTCGTACGCCCGATCGACGGAAATACGCTTCATGCAGCGGTGATCGATCGGGCAGTCGCGAAGATGACACGGTCGGCAGAACGCGCGTGCGGTCAGCACGGCCGACATGCCGAGCGGATGCGTCACGCGCTCGTCGGTCGGCCCGAACATCGCGACCACCGGCCGGCCGGTCGCCGCGGCGACGTGCATCGCGCCGGAATCGTTCGAGACGAACACGTCGCACCGCCCCGTGACCGCCGCCAGCACGCCCAGGTTCGTTTGGCTAATCAGATCCACCACGTGTCCGAGTGCACTCGCCGCGTGCGCGCGGAGCCAGGATTCTATCGCACGCGACGCATCTCGATCGTGACCGGCGCCGACGATGACGCACGTGGCACCGCGATCCGCGACGAGACGGGCGATGAGTGCCGCCACACGATCCGGCGGCCACTGCTTCGCCTGACCGTACGCGGCACCAGGCGCGAATCCGACGATCGGCGCGCCTGACTGAGCTCGTCGCGGCACGAGAAGCTTGGCCGCGCGTTCGAGATTTTCGGCGGACGGGCGCACGCGCGGAAGGTCGTCGCCGCACGCCATGCCGAGCCCTTGAACGAGCGCCCGAAAGTACTCGGCGTGATGCTGGGGCGTGGCATGTCGTTCTTGCCGGCTTGCGCGCGTGAGGATCAGACCGCGCCCGGCTGTGGCGTACCCCCACCGCTCGCGGATGCCCGCGCGACGGCACTGCCAGGCGGCGCGAAAGGAATTGGGAAAGAGCACCGCGAGATCGAATTTCTCCGACGCGAGCGCGGCGATCGTCGCGCGATTCGCGTCGGGCAAATCGAGAACCTGATCGGGATGCGCATTGGTGTCCTCGCGAAAGAGGCCGGCGAGGCCGGCGAGCGCCGCGATCGTCACGTGCGCGTGCGCGAAAGCCTCGCGGACGGCGGCCATCGCGGGCAGGGCCAGCACCGCGTCGCCAAGCCAGTTGGGCGCCCGCACGACGACGCGCGACACCGCCGGCATCGTGGCGGCCGCGGACTCGGCGGTCACTCGGCGGTCTCCTCGCGCTCGTCAGACGAGGCGGGAAACATGCCCGGCATCGGCGACGAGTCCCCCTCGTCGCGCCAGCGGCGGTGCATCCACAGCCAGAGCTCCGGATACCGGCGCACGTACATCTCCAGCACATCGGTGCACCGCTGGGTGAGTTCCTGGATCGGATCGGCCGAGCCGGCGGGCGGCAGATCGATCGGATGCTCGTAGATCATCCGATATCGTCCGCCCGGAAGTGGAAGCGCAAACGCCGGAACCAGGGGCGCGCCCGTGCGCAACGCGAACGTCGCGACGGCGGCGGTCGTCGCAGCCGTGCGGTTGAAGAACTCGACGCGGACGGCGTCGCTGCCCTGGATGTGCTGATCGATCAGGATCGCGACCATCTCGTTCGACCCAAGCGCCCGGAGAATCCGCCGGAGCGCGCCACGACGATAGATGACTTTGTTGCCGGTCACCGTTCGGAGGCGCTCGAGAAACACGTGCAATAGCGGATTGTCGAGCGGACGCGCCACGACGGACATCGGCGGCAGGACCAGCGGCTGCGCGATGCCATGCAGTTCCCAGAAGCCGAAGTGCGCAGTGAACATCAGCACGCCATGGCCACGAGCGAGCGCCGCGCGCACGCGGTCGTCGCCCTCGAACTCGACGCGCGCGCGCATCTGATCGGGTGTGAGCGCGCTGAAAGTCAGCAGGTCGACGAGCAGCCGGCCGAAGTGCGCGAACGTCGCGCGCGCGATCGTCCGGCATTCAGCTTCGGACCGCGTCGGGAACGCCGCCCCAAGTTGACGAATCGCGAGCCGGCGGTGCGATCCGTCCACCACGTAAAAGCACAGGCCGACAAATCGGCCGATGCCGCGGGCAAGCGCGCCGGGCAGCGCGCGAACGACCGCGCGAACGGCCACGACGAGCGCGTATTCCATTCGATAGCGGATCGTGGTCAGGCTCACGCGCGCGCCTCGTGCAACCGATCGAACAACCACGTGCGAAATGCCGCGGTGGGCTCGATGGCCACGTCAAGCGGTAACGACGCGATCGGCACCGGCAGCGGGCGCATCGATCTCAGTCGAATCGCGTCCTTCTCCGTCGTCACCGCCCCCAGCGCGCCAGAGTCTCGTACGGCGGCGGCAATCGTCTGCAGGTCGCGTGTCGTGTACGCGTGATGGTCACGAAATGGCAGAAGGCGCGCGACGGTCCACCCCGCGCCGGCGAGCGATGCTTCGAAGCGCTGCGGCGCGGCGATGCCGGCGAACGCAATAACGGGTCCACGCGCGCCCGTCCACGGACGATCGGAGTCGATCGAGACAGGCTCGCCGATCGTGGGTCGAAGCGCGAACGCCGGCCGGCCAGCGGCGATGGTCGAGAGCACGCCTGCGTCGAGGTCGACGCCGACGAGGGCGTGTGCCCGCGCGAGCGCGGTCAGCGGCTCGCGGAGTCGACCGAACGGAACCGCTCGATCGACGAGGTCCGCGGAAGAGAGGAGCACGAGATCGATGTCGCGCGTGACCTGCCGGTGCTGAAACCCGTCGTCGAGCAGGATGACGGTGGCGCCGAGGGCTGCGGTCGCTAACGTGCGCGCGATCGCGCGCTGCTCGCAGACGAGCACAGCGGCGCCCGGCGCCGCCCGTGCGATGAGCAGCGGCTCGTCGCCGCTGCGATCGACATCGGCGAGCAGGTGCTGTCCGTCGCTGACGACGACGACGCCTGGCTCGACTAGGCGTCGTCCGTACCCGCGACTCAGCACGGCGGGCCGCTCCCCGGCCGCCACGAGCATCCGGGCGATCGCGATGACGACGGGCGTCTTCCCGCGGCCGCCCATGGCGATGTTTCCGACGCTGATGCAGGGGGACGGGGGATTTTTCCACAGATCTGCGCCCTTCGGTGCCGGAGGTCGGGCCCCGACGGTCGCCTCGGGGCCGACCTCCGGCACCGAAGGGCCCAGATCTGTGGAAAAATCCCCCGTCCCCCTACCCACGCCGGAAAGGCCTCACGACCCCGCGACCCGCGGGCGCGGGCAGCAGATCGAAGATCGCCTCGAGCGTGCGCGGTTTGGCGCCGCGGTTCGCCTCGACCAGCGCCCGGGCCGCCGCGCCGAGCCGCGCGCGCTCCACCGGATCGCTCGCAAATCGCACCACGACGTCCGCCAGCTCCGCCGGCCCCGCCACCTGCACGGCCGCCTGGCTCCGCAGAAACGTCTCTGCGATCTCCGCGAAGTTCTGCATGAACGGCCCGAAGATGATCGGTTTCCCGTGAACGGCGGGCTCCAGAATGTTGTGTCCGCCTTGATCGACCAGGCTGCCGCCCACGAACACAATCGTCGCCACCTGAAAGAGATGTGCGAGCTCACCGATCGAATCCAGCACGACGACATCCGCCCGCGGCTCTGCATCCACCGCAAGTTCCGTCCTCCGCACGACGCGGAAGCCTTCACCACGGGCGAGAGCCTCGGCGTCGCCAAACCGCTCGGGCTTGCGTGGCGCGATGATAAGCAACGCCGACGGCTGCACGCGGCGCAACGCCGCGAACGCCGCCAGCACCGGCGCCTCTTCGCCCTTGAGCGTGCTCGCCGCGATGAACACCGTACGCGATGCCGGAATCCGGAAATACCGCAACACGCGATTCACGCCGCGGCCGGCGGCCATCGCCGGCGACTCCAGCGAGTCGAACTTCAAGCTGCCGGTCACGATCACGCGCGCCGGGTCCGCGCCGATGTCCACGATCCGACGCGCCGACTCGTCGCTCTGCATGCAGAATCGATCGACGTCGGCCAGCACGGTCTTGAAAAACCGGCGCGCGAACTTATAGCGTGGATACGACCGCGACGAAATCCGTCCGTTGACGAGCATCGTCCTGACGCCGCCGCGCCGGCAGGCGCGGAGCAGATTCGGCCAGATTTCGGTCTCCATCATGATGAACAGACGGGGCCGCACGAGACGCAGCGTGCGATTGACGAACGGAGGCAGATCAAACGGCAGAAAAAACACCGCGTCAGCTTCGCCGAGCCGCGTGAGCGCCACCTGCTGTCCGCTCAACGTCGTCGTCGACACAAAGATGCGCAGGCCCGGATAGCGCCCGCGCAGCTCGGGCAGCAGCGCCCGGGCCGTCAGCACCTCGCCGACCGAGACGGCGTGGATCCAGATCGATTCGTCACCGTCGAGGTTGAAGCTGACTGGCAGGTACCCCATCCGCTGGGCGAGATTTGTCACGTATTTGCGATACCGGACCGCTTGGTAGGCAAACCACGGCGACAGCACCATCGCGAAGACGACGATGGCGAGGGTGTAGAAGACGTGCACGTGAGAATGATACGGGAAGCCGGGCCGGTGCGGCCCGCGATAGCCTTCGTGCGGCCGTACCTCGGCCCACGAATCGGGGGTTTCGAGCGGGCACGGAAATTGCTAGAATGGCGAGTTTGATCGAGGGCATTTGCAGCGTTCAGGAGGAGTGCCGCGCATGGCTCTGAAGGTTGGCATCAACGGCTTCGGCAGGATCGGCCGCAACATCATGCGCGCCGCCATGGCCTACGACGACATCGACATCGTCGCGGTCAACGACCTGACGGACGCGACAACGCTCGCTCACCTGCTCAAGTACGACTCGATTCTGGGCAATTTGAAAGCGGACATCCGCGCGACCGGCGATCGCATCACTGTCGACGGCGACCAGTTCCAGGTGCTCGCGACGAAAGATCCCGCGCAGCTCCCCTGGAAGGCACTCGGCGTGGACATCGTGTTCGAAGCCACCGGCAAGTTCACCAAACGGGACGACGCGGCCAAACATCTGGCCGCCGGCGCGAAACGCGTGGTCATCAGCGCGCCGGCGAAGGGGCCGGACATCACGGTCGTGATGGGGGTCAACCACGAGACCTACGACCCCGCCAAGCACCACATCGTGTCGAACGCGTCGTGCACGACGAACTGCCTGGCGCCAGTCGCGAGGGTCCTGCACGACTCGTTCACCATCCGGAAAGGATGGATGACGACGGTGCATTCATATACCAACGACCAGCAATTGCTCGATCTGCCTCATAAGGATCTTCGGCGGGCCAGAGCGGCCGCGCTGTCGATGATTCCGACAACGACCGGCGCCGCGAGCGCGCTCGGTGAAGTGTTGCCGGCGCTCAAGGGAAAACTCGACGGGATCAGCGTGCGCGTGCCGACGCCAAACGTCTCGCTCATCGACCTCGCGGTGCTCCTGGAGAAGGAGGTCACCGCAGAGGACGTGAACGCGGCGTTCAAGCTTGCTGCGGACGGCGCGTACAAGGGCATCATCGAGTACATCACCGCTCCGCTCGTGTCGATCGATTTCCGCGGCAATCCGCATTCGGCCATGGTCGACGCGCCGTACACGAAAGTGCTCGATAAAGACTTCGTCAAGGTCGTCGCCTGGTACGACAATGAGTGGGGTTACTCGAGTCGCTGCGTCGATTTGATCCGATACATGGCGTCGCGCGGCATCTAGTCGACTGGCCCGCATAATGAAGACGATTCGCGATCTTGAGCTCGACGGCCGCCGCGTGTTCGTACGCGTGGACTTCAACGTCCCGATCGACCACGGGCGTATCACCGACGACACGCGAATCCGCGCGGCGCTGCCGACCATCACGTACGCGCTCGACCACGGCGCGACGGTCATTCTCGCGTCGCATCTCGGCCGGCCGAAGGGCAAGCCCCGCCCTGAGTTCAGCCTGAAACCTGTCGCGGAACACCTGTCGGGTCTGCTCGGCCGACCCGTGGCGTTTGCGCCCGATTGCATCGGCATGCCTGCAGCGGACATGGTACGCGCGAATCCACGCGGTGTGATCCTGCTGGAAAATCTTCGCTTCCATCCTGAAGAAGAACAGAACGATCCGGCGTTCGCGAAAGCGCTGGGGGATCTTGCGGACGTCTACGTGGACGACGCGTTTGGGTCCGCACATCGTGCCCACGCGTCAACCGAAGGCATCGTCCATCACGTCAAGGAGGCCGCGGCCGGGTTGCTGCTCGCGGCGGAAGTCGACTATCTCGGCCGCGCGCTTGGTGCGCCCGCACGGCCGTTTGTCGCGATTCTCGGCGGCGCGAAGGTGTCGGACAAGCTGGAAGTGATCGAGAACCTTCTGCCGAAAGTCGATGCGCTCGTGATCGGCGGGGCGATGGCGTACACGTTCTTGCGGGCGCAGGGCCTTGCCGTCGGCCGTTCGCTCGTCGAAGAGAGTCTGGTCCAGACCGCCCGCGATCTGCTTGCACGCGCGAAGGCGCGGGGCCTCTCGCTTGACCTTCCTGTCGACCATGTTGTGGCCGCCAGGATCGACGCGAACGCGCCGGTCGAGACGCTCACCGTCGGCGACGCAGCCATTGGCGACCGCATGGGCCTCGACATCGGACCGAAGACGATCGCGCAGTACGCGCGCGTCATCGGCGCCGCCAAGACCATCGTCTGGAACGGACCGATGGGCGTATTCGAGATTCCCGCGTTCGCGGCCGGCACGAGCGGCGTCGCGCGCGCGGTGGCCTCGGTGCACGGCACGACGATCATCGGCGGCGGCGACTCGGTGGCGGCGGTGGCGCAGGCCGGCGTGGCCGACCGGATGACGCACATTTCCACGGGCGGCGGCGCGTCGCTCGAGTTTCTCGGCGGGCGCACACTTCCTGGCGTCGCGGCCCTCGCCACGCGGTAGTGGATATGCGCAGACCGCTTTTCGCCGCGAACTGGAAGATGTACAAGACAATCGGCGACACGCGCGCGTTCGTGCGCGAGTTTGCCGCGCTCGCGAAGGACGTCGACGAGGCCGATCTCGTGATCGCCCCGCCCTTCACGGCCATCGCGGCGGCCGCCGAGGCCGTCACGCGCACGCGTCTCGCGATCGCCGCTCAGGATCTATATTTCGAACGGGAGGGAGCTTTCACCGGCGAAGTCAGCGCTTCGATGATTCGCGATGCGGGCGCCACTCACGTCATCCTCGGCCACTCGGAACGGCGCCGGCTGTTCGGCGAAACCGACGCCATCGTCAACCTCAAGCTGCGCGCGGCCCTCACGGCTGGACTCGTGGCGATCGTGTGCATCGGCGAGACGCTCGACGAACGCGATCGAGGCGAAACTCTGGGCGTGCTCGATCGGCAGATTCGAAGCGGACTCGACGGCCTCTCCGGCGACGAGATCGCCGCGCTCGTCGTGGCTTACGAGCCGGTGTGGGCGATCGGCACCGGGCGGAACGCGACCTCGGCCGAGGCCGACGAAGCGCATCGGCACATCCGTGGACGACTGCGGCAATGGTTCGGCGGGGCCCCCGCGGATCGCACGCGGCTGCTGTACGGCGGGTCGGTCAAGCCGGAAAACATCCGTGAGTTGATCGGCCTCGCGGACGTCGACGGCGCGCTGGTCGGCGGCGCGAGCCTGGAACCGCGGAGTTTCTTCGAGATCGTGAGCCGGGCAAGTTCGACGGCCCGGTAAACGGCTCACATTGCGCGCCGGATTGACAGGTTTGCGCCCCGTCCTCGCCGGCCGATATACTGGGTTGCTATGCTTTACTACTCGATCGTCGGCGTCTACATTCTCACCTGCCTTCTGCTGCTGGTGGTCGTGTTGCTGCAGCAAGGCAAGGGCGGCGACATCGCGGCGGCCTTCGGCGGCGCCAGCAGTCAGACGGCGTTCGGCGCGCGCACTGGCGCGACGGTGTTGACGCGCGCGACGGCGGTTCTCGGCACGTTGTTCATGCTCGGTGCGCTTGGTCTGGGTGTCGTGTCCCGGACGGGCGCCGGCGGTTCAGTCGTCAGCGGCGTGAATGGCCCGGCGGCTCCTGCGACGCCCGCGGCGCCTGCGCTGCCGGTGACGGCCACGCCGACGCCGTCCCCCGCAGCGACGACGCCCACGCCGACCGTGACGCCGGCAGCTACACCAACGACGACGCCCGCGGCGACGCCGAAAACGGGACGCGGAAGACAGTAGCTCGGCAAGTCCGAGGGCAAAGTTGGCGGGCAGAGGTTTTTAGTTTTTCCCCACGCGGAAGTGGCGGAACTGGCAGACGCACCAGCTTGAGGGGCTGGCGCTCGCAAGAGCGTAGGGGTTCGAATCCCCTCTTCCGCACCAATACTCCTCGGGGGGACTTCGTCCCCACCGAGCCCCCTCACGCGCTCACTCGTGGGGGCCTCTTGCTCCCCACTCCGTTCGCGCGCAGATTCGCGTCAGCGCGGAGGCGGAGTACGGCCTCGGATGGGGCCTGGCCCAGTGGCGAGGCACCCGGCTGATCACGCACACAGGTGGCACCTACGGTTTCAGCGCGCTGGTGGACCTGCTGCCGGATCGGCACGCCGGGTTCGTGTTCTTGAACAACGTACCGGATCTGCAGTTGATCAAAGAGATCCGGGCGATCGTGTGGGAGCACCTGCTCGACCTGCATCAGTAGCGCATGGACAGGGAGATTGGCACACATGCAACTGCGCGCTCTCACAGGCGGACTGTGCGCTGTTTTTCTCGCGGTGCCGGCGCACCGCGCGTCCACGACGGCCGCGGCGTCGTGCGAAAGTCTGGCGTCGCTGACGCTGCCGCACGTCGAGATCACGCGCGCGCAGCTGGTGCCGGCGGGCAAGTTCTCAGGAACGCCGGCGGGCATTCTCGCGCCCGGCGATCGTTCTCTGGCCCCGTACAACGCCCTGCCGGAGTTCTGCCGGGTTGCGGCGACGCTCACGCCGTCGAGCGACTCCGACATCAGGATCGAGGTTTGGCTGCCGGCGTCGACATGGAACGGCAAGTTGCAGTCAGCCGGCAACGGCGGCTGGGGCGGGCAGCTCTCCGTGCAGACGCTCGCCGGCGGGATCGCGCGCGGCTACGCGATCGCCACCACCGACACGGGACACGCCGGCCCTGATGGAAGCTTCGCGCTCAATCACCCGGAAAAACTCATCGACTTTGCGTATCGCGCCGTGCACGAGATGACGGTGCAGGCGAAGACATTCATCCGCGCGTACTACGGCAAAGATCCGAACAAATCGGTACTGGAACGGCTGCTCGACCGGAGGCCGCCAGGGCTTGAAGGAAGCGCAGCGCTACCCCACCGACTACGACGGCATCATCGCCGGCACGCCGACGAACTACATGACGCACCAACTGACGCAGATTCTGTGGGTCGCGCACGCGACGCTGAAGGATCCCGCCGGCTACATTCCGAAGGCGAAGTACGCGGCGATTCATCAGGCGGCGCTGGCGGCGTGCGACGGTCTCGACGGCATCACGGATGGCGTCATCGACGATCCGACGCGCTGTCACTTCGATCCGAAAGCGATCCTGTGCGCGGCTGATGACGCGCCGACGTGTTTGACGATGCCGCAGGTGGAGGCCGCTCGCCGGATCTACGCGCCGGTCAGGAATCCCAGGACGGGCGCGGTGATCTTCCCGGGCGTCGAACCTGGCAGCGAATTGGGATGGGGCGGCGTCGCTGGCGGACCGGCGCCGATGAGCATCGCGACCGACTACTACAAGTACATCGTGTTCAAGAATCCTGACTGGGATTTCAAGACGCTCGACTTCGACAAAGACGTCGCGCGCGCCGACACGCTCGATGGCGGCGACGACAACGCGATCGATCCCAACTTGAAGGCCTTCTTCGCACGCGGCGGAAAACTGTTGATGTACCACGGCTGGGCCGATCCGCTGGTCGCGCCAGACAACACCGTCAACTACTACGCCAATGTCGTGAAGGCCTCCGGCGGCGCCGCCGCCGTGAACAATTCGCTTCGCTTGTTCATGGTGCCGGGCATGGGCCACTGCGTCGGCGGTGACGGCCCGAGCAACTTCGACAAGCTCGGCCCGCTCGAACAGTGGGTGGAGCAGAACGAGGCGCCCGATCGGCTGATCGCCACGCACCTGGACCAGGGCGCCGTCGACCGCACACGTCCGTTGTGTCCGTACCCGCAGGTCGCGGTCTACTCAGGCAGCGGCAGCACGAACGACGCGGCGAACTTCGTCTGTAGGGCGCGGTAACAGCTGTACAAGAGCGGACCTTCAGGTCCCCAGACTGCCGGGCCTGAAGGCCCGGCCTACGGACCGCAAGACGGGGTATCGCCGATCGCATGCGGAGTTTGAGAAGAAGCCCGTCCCGGCCGCGCTGACGCCACCGTGCAATTGGGTGGCGACCGAGGCGAACCGGTGATGGAATTACGTGCGTTCAAGCACTGCAGTCCGGCCCCGCACTAGAGTCAGGCGATATAGGCGCAGGGGCTCCTCGGGGCGGTGTGTGCGAATAGAGTCGTCGCGGGCGTATCTTCCAGCACATTTCTGCGCAGCATCCGTCCAGGAGATACGCGTCAGCTCCCGTCAGACTGTGATTTCAACCAGTTTGAGGGGCTGGCGCTCGCAAGAGCGTGGGGGTTCGAATCCCCTCTTCCGCACCATCTTTTGATTCAGTAACTTCCGAGTATTTTGAGAGGCAGAAGCCGCCCCTCGCTAGAGGGGCCCTCGGGGCGGTTTGTGCGAATCGTGTGCAAATCCGGCGGATTTTTCCATCCGAGCTCGGCCTCGTTCCGGCCTCAACCGAATAAGGAAAGGCGAAGGGCGGCAACCAGCCGACTCCGATTTCCTCTGGTCTTGCAGCGGGGGGGGCCGGCGCCCCCAAGCTGTGGCGCGCCTCTACGTGCGTGACCTTAGTTAGTTCACAGTCTTTCCGGCATTCTCCGTGCGTGCCGAGAACCACCGCGAAGGGATTAAGGAGCTGCTCATCAAGGCTGCAAATGCTGCTTCAGCAGGTTCCATTTCTGCCTGTAGTTCCGGCGCTGGCGAACCGCGAACTCCAGCCCCAAACTTACTCCTTAATCCGGGATGAACTTTGCCGTCAGGTAGACGCCGTTGCTAATCCCCATGAGCAGCAGGAATCCCTGAGGTATTTCGGGAATCTCGCTGCTCACCAGAATCTTCAAGGCCACAAAAATCGCCGTAATCAGCGTGAAGAACAGCATCTGCACTCGCGTCACATCGATCTCCCGCTTCCGATCGTTAGACATGACCAGATCGGACCACAATGGCGTGCGGGATCCAGTGCTGGCGTCGAGTGTTACTGATGGTGGTCCACTGCCGGCGCCATTGATCGGCGTAATCCGAAAATTGTAAAGAGTGTTTGGCAAGAGTCTGGTGACTGTGAAGGCGGCGTCGGTGCTTGTGGCGACCTGCCAGAATTCGTCGCTGTCATGGATTCGATATTCGATCAGGTAGCTGGTCGGCGTTCCGCTCGGTTGTCCCCAGGCCAGGTTCAGAGTGGATGCCGTTGGCGAGCCGGCGGTTCCCAGACTTGGGACCTGACCGGGGGCGCCGTTTGGGACCACGACGGCCGCGGCAGTCGTTTCGCTCACCGTCGCTACAGGTCCGGAACCTCCAGCGTTTGAGGCGAACACTTGAAAATCGTATCGAGTGCCAGGCGTGAGCCCGATCACGGTGAAACTGGGACGACTGAGGCTGCTGGTGACGGTCGTCCAGCTATTGGCGGGATTGGCCGTTTCGCGGTATTGAACGGTATAGCCCGCCGGAGGGCCCCCGATCGTGGGCGCCTGCCAGGACAACCTCACTTCGGACGGAGACGTCCGGGTCACAATTCCTCCTATGATGCCCGGCACCGTCGGCGTTGGCGCGGGACCCGGCGCGGCCGCCTGGCTGTCCTGGCCGCCTTTCAGCTTTGATCCGAGCGCCGCGGCTCCGGTTATGCCGAGCAGGACCAGCGTGCCCGCTGAAATGTCGATCAGGTTGCCGGACAAAGCCATCACATAGATCGCACCGGCTCCGACGACAAACGTCCAGAGAATGATCTGAAACTGAGACACACTGGCGTAACCCGCTTGAGTAGAAATGATCTTCAACATCAAGCCGGATCCTGGCAGACCCCAATACCTCGAGAAGTAGTGGAGTAGTCCCCATGCCGCAAACACAAAAATGGCGGCAAGAATCAGACCGTGAGCAACGCTAGTGATGCCGACCTGCAGTACGTAATCCGTTTTCTCTGCCGCCGGCCCCGACGAAATGACGCGCAAATCCGCGACAGGGACAGTCGACCAACTGCCGAAGTGTTCCACTTCACCGGCGTGGGTGAACTTCTGCAGGAACCCTTCGGCATTGGGAATATCCGAAGGAACTCTAACCGCGAAAGTGGTCTTGCTGGACTCGCTGGCCAATATCCGTAGTGAACTGCTTTTCACCCATCTGCTTGCGGTGGCAGCATCCCGTTGCTTAATCGCCGCCGCTTGCTTATCGCCAACGGCGGCCACCTGCAACTTGGCGGCGTCTAACTCATCTGCGATGACTCTCAGTTCCGCAGGAGCGGCATCCTTTCTGTCGCCTTGCTTTTTCGTTAGAGCCGCAACCTTGTCTTCGGCTTCCGTTCTCTGTTTATCAAGGGCCGCGTCCGCCTCTTCGGCTTTCCTCTTCTCCTGCGCAAGAGCAGCATCCGTCCTGGCCCAACGGAAGCACGCCAAAATAATGCTTTCGGGCTTGAAGCCAACGCCCTCAATTGTAAACTTGACCTCGCCCAGTGGGGGCTGCCATGTGGTGGTGGGTTCAATCTTCGCGACGAATTTCAGATTTCCCGCGGGAGGATCGCTGGGAATGGAATCGCCACAATTCTGCGCAACCGCGTTCCGCGCGGGCAACAGAATGAGTATCCAAAGTACCATCGCGTGCCGGCAAAAACACTCGCGTGATGCCACACGGGCCATCTTGGACTCCTCGTTGTGAATGAAGCTGGAAAAAGCGCAGTCACCGTGTCACGACCATCCTGGATCCGTCAATGACAAAATAGGGGTTCATCCCCGCTGGCTGCGGGCTCGAGCCGTTCGAGTCGGCTCGGGCACGTGGCCCACGGACCGCGTTTCGCCGCTTTCTGCTCGGAGGCCCGAGCGATAATCCGCGCGAGGCGATGCTCGCGCGCGTAGGCCGGCCCCCAGTTATCCGGCGTGCAGCAGCACTTCTGTCAAGCGACAGGATCTTCTGATCCCCTTGCGACACTAAAACTGATCCCCCTCTCGCCCCGTGGTTTTGAACTCCGGGCGCGTGTCGGCCCTGCCGACACGCGCCCAGCCGCCGTCAGGATCCGCCGTGAGGGCTGGCCCGTCCCAGCAATCCGGCCTTGCGCTTCTGTTTGAGGCGGTAGCTTTCGCCCTGAATCATCAAGGTGTGGCTGTGATGCAGCAGCCGGTCGAGGATGGCGGCCGCCAGTACCTCATCGCCGAACACGGTGCCCCACTGCGTGACGACCTGATTGGTGGTGAGGAGCAGGCTCCCGCGCTCGTAGCGCCGCGCGACCAGCTGGAAGAAGAGATGCGCACTGCGCCGCTCGAAGGGCAAATAGCCGAGCTCATCAATGATCAGCAATTTCGGTTTCGCGTAGAAGGTCAAGCGCTCGGCCAGCTCGCCGTCGGTCTCCGCTTTCGCCAACGCCGCCAGTAACCCCGTGGCGCTCGTGAACAGGACGGTGTACCCGGCTTCGACGATCGCCCGACCGATGGCGATCGCCAGATGGGTCTTGCCGACGCCGGGCGCGCCGAAGATCAGCACGTTGTCGGCCGCCGCGAGAAACCGCCCGGTGACGAGCTCGCGCACGAGGCGCTGGTCGACCGACGGCTGAAACTTGAACTCAAACTCCTCGAGCGTCTTGACCGCGGGGAAGTGCGCAATCTTGAGGCCCATCGTGACGCGGGTGCGTTGCTTGGCGTCCACTTCCTGGCGGAGCACGCCGTCCAGGAAGTCGAGATAGCTCGGCTCGCTCCGCGCCGCGTCGCCGAGGACGGCATCGAGGCGCTCGGCGACATAGCGCAGCCGCAGGCGCGTCAACTGCTCGACGACCCGGGCGTGGATGACGACGCTCACCGGGCACCGTCCGTGAGCGCGGCGGCGTAGTCGGCTAACTCGCGGCCGAGCGCCGTGAGCGGACTGGCCGCCGGGACGACGGCCGCCGCCGGCGACCGCCACAGACCGTCGTAGTGCGCGGCGTCAATGACGCGGCTGTACGGCTCGTGCGCGCGGACGTGGGTCGCGACGAGCGAGACGCCGTGAAAGATCTGCACACGCCGGCCTTCCACGACGACCTCGACGTGATCGCGGACCAAGCGGTGGGGCACGCTGTACCGGATCGTGTCGATATCGACGAGCGCATCGGTGGCGACGCGTCGCCGCAGCCGTTGCTGCCGCGGCGGGAGCGGGTGCGCCGGCAACGCACGCAGCGCCGCCGCTTCGGCCTGCGCGAATCGCACCGCCGGCACCACGTGCGTGGTGCCATGGATCCGCTGATCGGCCGTCTCGATCCACGTGGCCAGATGGGTCTCAAGCGCGGCGAACGAGGCGAACCGCAGGCCCGCGATCGCGTTGCGCTTGACGTATTTCACGCCGGCTTCGGTCTTGCCTTTCGTCCGGGCGCGATAGGGCGCACAGGCACGCGGCTGGACATCCCAATCACGACAGAAGGCCAGATAGGCCGGATGGAACACGACGGTCCCGGTCTCCCGATCCCGGCCCGACACGAGCGCGCGCGCATTGTCGCCGAGGAGCGTCCGCGGCACGCCGCCGAAATGCGTGAAGGCGGCGGCGATGCCTTCCCGCCAATCGGCCTGGCGCTCATTGAGAAACGCTTTCACAAACAGGCGGCGCGAAAAACTCAGCACCGCCACCAGCAGAAAGACGCGCACCCAGGCGTCGCCGATTTGGACGCGTTTCTGACCGAAGTCGATCTGCAGCTGATCGCCCGGTGCCGTCTCCACTCGAACGGTGGCGAGGTCGGCCGCGCGTTGCGCGCGACGCACGTCCGCGACCGCGCGCTGCACCGTGCGCGCGCTGACGCGGACGCCGCCCTCGGCCAACAGGCGCTGCACGACGACCGCATTGCCCTCGGCCGGCCCCACAAACAGCGTGCGCGCCTCGGCACAGCTCGCCTCGGACAACCGGCGCGCGGTGGGTCGGACCTGCTGACCCGCCACCACCGGCTGGCGGACGTAACGCCGCACCGTATTGATGGACACGCCCAACTCGCGGGCGATCGGCTTTCGGCCCCAGCCGCGACTCCGTAGCTCCCGAATCGCGGTCACGATCTCGCCATCGATCACGATTGGTACCCCCGCTCCCGGTGATACCAGTACCGCTCCCTCTCGCTCCATCTGTTCCTCCTTGGGGATCAGATTTACTGTCGCGAGGGGATCAATATCGCTGTCGCTCTACAACTTCATCACCGATGCGCCCCAGCCATCCCCCGTCGACAGAGCGAACAGTCTCAAAGCTGACTCCGAATCGCTAGCTACTTTCCGGTGAAGAATTCTCCACTGAAGTGATTGATTCTGCACGATCGGCAGCCGATGGGGTGTCCAAACGGCCCGTTGGCGCCTGGTGCGATGCGATCGTTCGTACCACACTCCGCGGCCATGATCGTTCAGCCGAGCGGGCGCTTGCATGCGTAGCGGCTGCGAGAACTTGCCGCGGATTTCGGTGACGGCTTTCGCGATTCGCTGCAGTCTTGAGTCGGCGCTTCCGATCTGAGCCACTCGAGCGCCAACCCGGCTACGAAGAAGGCGAATCAGGATCTCGTCGACCAGGAGCGGACCCAGAAGGCGTGCATTCACTGGCTGCGACATCAACGCGAAGAGGCGGGCGGCAGCGTCCACGATGACTCCATTCGCGTCGCAGACGTACACACACAAGGGGTCATCTCGCGTCGGCACACCTCGTGGGAACACACGCAATGCGAGCTCGGCAAATCCAAGATGGGTCGAGATCGAGTCGAAAACACAGATACGGATCCGCTGCGCTTTCGCGGCGGACCTCACCGACAACGGGCAAGTCCACCGAGGACATCAGCATTCGGTTGGCGTCGTAATCGAATACGCGCTGCCCCAGCATGATCACCTTGGCGCCTTGGACGACCACGTACAGCATCGGGCGAAAGGTCGCGTGCATCGGCACGCGACTCGGCGAGAGATCCGAATGACGAATGTGCCTGGGACCAGGAGCTCAGTCAGCTGCCATTTGGTCCTTGGAGAGAAACCGCGACGGGTGATTGTGCGGCTTGACAAGCAGCGTCGGAAACCGGCATCGGCTGATCCTGAACGCAATCGGATCGCGGGCAAGTTCGACGGGGCAAGTCGGGAAGTGCAATGCGCGTTCGTTCGGCGACGGGTGCCACGACGTTCCACACACGATTCGTCAGGGCGCATACGATGCGCGGTCGCACAGTCGACAGGAGCGGCAGGATGTGCTCGTCCCATCCGGCTTCAAGATCAGCGATGGGAATGGCCCTCTCGTCGGCGGAGTTCCTCCAGTCAAGGTTCAGCAGCGCGGTCATGGCGCGAGCGTAGGGCTCTCCGCCAGGTAACTCCGCACACAGCCGGGTCCACTGGGCCTTTCGATGATCCCCCGTCGAAATTCATTGCGTCTGCCCCGAGGCCCATCGGCCAACCCTTCGGGCGATTCGCACCGCCCCACCTTGTTTGCGACCCTTGCGAACGCCGCCGGGGCTCGGCCCAAGAAGGACGAGGAAGGCGTTACTCGCACCTCCACACCCTCCGGTGCGAGGGCGCAGAGAGGATCTGTCTGTTCCCCCGCTAATGTGTCCTATCGTCAACGGTAGCCATGGGCGCCGGCGACGAAATGATGCTCAGTCCGGCACGGATGCTATCCAGCGGCAGCGCCGGCAGATCGTAAAGGAACCGATAGTAGCGACGCACGAGCTCACGGCGAATGGCCGGATCTTTGGCTGCCAGGAGCTGCACGTAGACAAAGTTCTCGGTCAGGACACGAGCGACCTGCTCGTTGAAGCCATTGCTCGTGATCAGGTCAAGGATGGCGGCGAGATCCGTTCGATCGGAGGTAAACGCTTTCGACACCCGTTCGTTCAGGCCGACCAAGTACTGCACGCCTGAAAGGAGACCCTGACGCTCCATCGTCAACAGACGTTCGTCCAGCGAACCGCCCTTTTCAGCGGCCAGCAGCACCACTGTGTCGCACCGGCGCAGGATGTCGCGCGGAACGCCTCTGCCGAGGCCAGCGATGACCTCGATCGTCGCATCATCGGGCACGATCTGCTGGAGGCTCTGAAAATAATTCTTAGCCAGTTGCCGCGCTGAATCGAGGTCCATGGGGGCGACTACCGCGATGTGATCGAAAGAGCTGTCGAACTCATTCTTGCCGAGCGCCGAGCCAAGAACCAGATCGCGATAGGCATCCTGCGAAATGGAGAGATAGAAACGTGCGCCCGGAATGTCAAAGACACTCTTCATAACGCGGATGAACGCGCGCAGCTCGTCCCTATCCACGATCTTGTCGAGCTCGTCGACGACCACAACCAGCACGACGTCGGTCGTCGCCTTACGTGCGCCGAGAGCTCCAGCACGCACACGCTCGGTCAGATCCATCACGAACTGACGGAAGTGATATGTGAACGAGACTGCGGAGAGGGCCGGTTCGGCAGGACGTTCCTTTCCGAGCAGCAGGCGCCATCCGACGAACAGGCCAGCGATCATCGCCGCACCTATGAGCACTTCGATGGCCTCTTCCGCGAGCACGGCAAAGACGATGAGCAGCACGGGTGCGACCACTATTAGGGACGGTATCCAGCCCCCGCGCAGTCGAAATGTCTGCCGACTGCTCGGCGCATCGCGCCGGGCCTGAAGCCGATCGGCCATTTGCACAATCGAATCGTGGGCGCGCTGCCACTCAAAGCGCGAGGCGCCAGCAGCGAACGTCGCGCTGAGTCGCGACGCGGTCGTCGCGCTACCTGAGATGCGCAAGAAGAGGAGCGCTGTGCCAATGCCGCCCAAGACCATGCTCGGAAGGACGAGCGGCGCGGCAAAGAGATCTGGCAGCAAGTAGGCCGCGCCAGCGTAGAGGATCATCAGCAGTGCCACCGCGATTGCGGTGCTGTTCAGCAGCTTGCGATCGAGACGACGGCGGGCGTTGTTGGGAATTCCTGCGGCAGCAGCGAAATGCGTTTCGGCGATATCGACGACCCGCTCGCCGATGCTCTGAACGAAGTCGCTCTGCGACATCGACGTGGGACAGTCGAGCCAAACCGTGATCACCTGCGCCTTGTCGTAGTCCTGCAGCAACTCGCGGAGAATCCGCGTCTTGCCGATGCCACGACGACCCACAAGTCCGACGGTTCCACTACTGCGAAGCGACAGGTGCTTGAGGTTATCCATCAACTGCTCACGCCCGACAAACGCCCACTGCGAAGTTGGTTGTGCGTGGGCCGACAGCGCGTTGGACGGCTGACGACTCAGTTCATCGGCATTGAATGAGATCGACAGCAGCTTTGAGCCAAACAGCATGCCGAGCAGAATGGCAAACCCAATTCCCGGGAGGCTAAACACCGAGGCCACAGCCAGCGCGAGCGAGTCGCCGTACTGCGCCGCTTGGTCGATGGCTTGCGGGAACAGCCACAGAGTGTTTTCGCCGCCCTGAACGTACATGTCCATGGCAAAGTTGTGGAGGATTGCCTCCCGCTGCTCGGAGCGCAACTCGATGAAGCGCCCGAGGAGCGGCGCCATCACAGCATTCGCTGGTGCCGAGGCGGTGAGCAGAGCCTTGACTCCTTCGCCCGAGGGATCGTGCATGATCGCCAGGGCCATGGCGACTTCGCTCGAATTCAGGTTCTTTCTCAGATCGCCGACGAGCTCGAGCGATGCCTTCTTGAAGAGTCGACCGATCTGCAGCTGCGGATTCAGGCTGCCGGACTGCAGTAGACCGGTGAACGTCGTGATGCTGTTCGGAGTCTCGAGAATCGTCGCAAGCGCCTCCACGGATGCCGCGAGCTGAGGATCCGCCGGCAAGGCGTGGTTAGCGCGATAGGCGATCAGTCCGCGCGCGACCTCAGGACCAGATTTCCTCACAAGTCCCGCGATGGCTGCTTCGTTCACGTGCGCGGCGAGCTGAGCGAGAACAGTCACGCGATCCTCAGTCTCGCGCGACGACCCGGCGAGAAAAGCGAGCAGGTTGCGGCGGTCGTCGGTCTCGAGCTTTTCGAACGCGTCGATGAACTTGGTGAGATCCTGTCCGGTGGCGGCCTTCGCGCTCTCAGTGGCGAGCGCACGATACTGCTCGCGGATGAGTACGACCGTGTTCGAGAGCGGCAGGCCGAACACCTTCGCGTCGAGGTCGTTGTACACCTCTGGCGCCGCGCTAGTCGCATCCTTGCCAAGGATTTTCTGTTCGACAACCTTGGAGAACCTGTCGAATCGGGAGTCCTCTCCGGCGGCGGCTTGCGTCGCGACGCGCTCCTTCAGGTCCTTTTCATAGAAGTTTGACGCCAGGAACACATGCGCGACGGTTGGATTCTGGCGCAACACCGCGAGAATCAGTTCGTCGTTGAAATGACGAAAACGCGCTTCGGCGTCGAGCCCAGGCAACGGTGTCTCATTCCTCGGCATATTACCGGTGGGCCCCGGGTGCACGGCGCGGAGTCGTTTTAGCAGCAGATCGGTTCGCTGAGCAGGCGTCAGCTCGAAGTCGATGTACTGCTTCATGCGCTCTTGCCACACCTCTGGCCTGAGCGTCGAAGCGCCGGTTTCGAAGTCCGGATAGTCTGGCCGAGAGACAGTTGTCGGGAAGCCAGCGTAGAAAGGTGAAAGCGTTGCCTCCGAGGCGAATCGATAGAACGTCATCTGGTCGGCGCGCGACAGCGCGCGCGCGTCGGTTTGCACAGCCGCCGCGTTGTCTAGCACAACACGATGTGCACGCGGATCGTTCCTGACCTCCACGACGGATTCGAGACCGCGTCCGATTGCGCACGTCACGACTAGTGCGGCTGACGCAATCGCCACCCAACGCCGACGCCGCCGTAGGTCATATGCCTCACGAGAATGGGCGTAAACCACGAAGGCGGATGTGAGGAACAGCCACATATAAAGCGAGAGCTGAAGCTTGACAGATTCCTGCACGAGGCCCGCGTCGCCGTTCGTCGAAGCTGTCAGAAACGGCAGGACGGCGACCGGAATCAGACCGGCGAGGCACATCCACATCAAGTGGCGGAGATCGTGCGTCGTATTAAGCGGCAGCACGCACGCAGCTGCGAAAATTGCGGCGATGAAGATGCTGATCGACCACGACCAGGACGCCAGATCGCCACGCGGCAGGACCGCCGAAGCGAGCGACAACGTGGCAATAGCCGCGATTAACAGTGCAACCGCGTACAGCCCAAGGTCGGCGCCAGCCGACGACGCGGCTGCCATCGGCTCGCCTGGAATCGCTCTGGTCGATGCCGCCTGAGTCTCCTTCGTCTTGCGAAACTCCTGGAGCGCCTTCCAAACGGCGAATGAGCTCGCCACCAGCGCTAGAATCTTCTGCGTCGACCCGATGAAGTCCATGTCCAAGCTCCCTCAGTGCGTGATTAGCACGCAAGAACTGATCAACGTGGGACGCGCGATGGATCAACGATCTAGATGGTGCGACTTCGGTCCAGTAAAGCCCGACGGCCGGCCTAATTCACGGATCGGGCCGTAAGGCCCAGAGCCGCATACGACAGTCTCAGCGACCTGGCCGTTTGGAAGTCAGCTAGGGCACAGCCTACTCCTCTTCGAGTCGCTTCGATGTCACAACGACTCGGTAGTCGTCGCACGCGCACAAAGACAGTCGGTTTGCCTTGGTCGTCGGGGGGCCGACCTCGATCGCTGAACTGGATTGACTGGCACGCCAGCCCCAGACGCTCGAGAACTTCGTTCTGCTCCGACACGGGCGCCCGCTGGGCTCCTCTTTGCGAGTGGCGCGGCGTCGCTAGGCAACTTTGCGGTGAAGAAATGACGTCTGGCAACGAGCATTCGCGGGGCTCCAGACCAGTGTGGCCTGACCGTTCGATTCATTTCGCATCCCCGGTTCGAAGCGGCGTTACGCGGCGGCGCGGTGATCCAAGAAGGTCGCCACTTTGATCAAGTTGTCGGCGAATGACGCCGAGTCCGACCCAGCGATGCATTCCGTCGAGCCCATGATAGCGACAGCGGCGCAGTCCGTGGCGGCGTTTGAGCAGACTGATGCGGCCTTCGCGGCCGGTAGCCACCGCTGACCGCGGCGAAATCAGCGTTCTCGTTCGTGCACGCGGCGCACCGTCGATTTGGGGCCGCGCGCTGGCAACACGACCCGACGGACGCCGCGTCCTAGGTGGCCGTTCGTTGGCAGCCGACGAGGAGCCTTTGTCGCCCGTCGCGAGATCCGGCGCGCGCCCAAAGATCTGGTGGTTCCGATCGAGCGCCGGCGTCCAGAGGTGGGCATTACATCGGCGGGCCGATCGGCGCGCACCTCACAAAGCGGTGACGATCTGATGCTCGGCTCCTTGAATTGGGGTCTTCCCCCCGCAATTGAGTCCAGATCGGCTCTCGTTTTGACGTAGCCTAGCGGCCTTGGCCAAGCGCCCGGAGGACCCGCAGGAGCCACGCCCATGCGCAAGAGTCGGTTCACCGAAGAGCAGATCATCGTCGCCCTGCGACAATGGGATTTGACGCAGTTGTTGGATCTCGTCGCCATCCGGACCTGCCGCCCGACCGAAAGCCGAACGCTCGGATTCGCCGGGTGACCCACAGAGAGTCGCCGTCGCAAATGAGGCGTTCGCCAGGCGAAATCCAATTCGTCGCGCGGCGCCATCGCCGGTGAATGGTACCGGGTTCTTCGGCGGGCTCATTCTTTGAGAAGATCGAGCCAATGGCACGACCGAGGATGAGAATTCGTCCCGCAAGAGCTCTACCTCGTCCACGCGCATGGCGCGACGGGGCGGACGCCACGACGCCACCCGTGTCGTCGTAAGGAGACGCAGCACGAGGCCATTGTTCGCTCGTTGAGGCCGAAGGCTGCACTCATCCGCCATTGAGTGCCGCGTCGGCAGGCTTGTCGTCCTCAGACGAGCGCGGCATGACTCGGAATGTGAGGGAAACTCGCCTCGCGCGCGGCCATTCCTGATTCTGCCACCTGTCCACGGCCCTGGCAGGAATCTCGTGCTTCCACGCCCATCGAGCTTCATCGGACAGAACCAGCACGCTGCGCGGCTCCAGAAGGAGTTCTTCCTTGCGTGCACCCTCGCTGTTGGAGAACTGCATCAGGCAGGTTGAGCCGAGGCTGACAGAGGCGATGGTGTCGCCGAACACCGCTTGGTCCACGTGCGCGAATATGCCGGAGC
The DNA here is from genome assembly GCA_963704575.1 of uncultured Acidobacteriota bacterium. Taxonomy (GTDB): domain Bacteria; phylum Acidobacteriota; class Vicinamibacteria; order Vicinamibacterales; family SCN-69-37; genus DATEGZ01. The sequence continues at coordinate 2,405,164 of OY969918.1, forward strand.
CGGGCGGATAGTCATTGGCGACCATTTGGTCGGGAACGATGGGCAAGAGACCGTCGCGCCAGAGGCGCATCGCGAGGGCACTCACCCACGGAGGGAGGTCACCGATCCGATAAGCGGCGCGGTGTCGGTGGCTGTAGTGATATCCGTAGACTTGGACGCGGTGATCGACGGATGTCTGCCACGGCTGGCCGTCCGCGGCAGCCATCAGGCGATCGTGCGTCTCTCGATCGAGGTACTCGGGGATGTACCGAAGACCAACGATGGTGGGCAGCATCTTGTCAGGCATCGGCGCCGTCTGGCACACAATTCGCTAGAACGAGTCTACTTGGCCACTGGTCGCAGCGTCAGGGCCAAGTCGATATCAGCCTTTTTTTGTGACCCTCCAGCCGTCGGTCTTGAATCCGGCCGCGGCGGCTGCAACGCCGTCCCTGTCGGTCGTGAATTCGTAGAAGTTGTTGTAGTTGAGCACCGATGTCCGCGGCTCGTCGACCCAGAAGTCGTTGTCGTGCGTCGCGGAGATGCCGCCGATTCAGATAGACGCTGTGAGGGTGATCTCGCGGTCCGCGATGCGCTGGTTCATGGTCCTGCCAGGTACTACGTAGCGAGTGCGCCGGCAGCTGCAAGAACCCGTCAATGCCGGCCGACGGCCCTTCGGGCGAGTGCTCCTCGGACGACGGCGCCGAGGGCGGTGATCGTGACCACCGGAGCGAAGTGTCCCAGGAAGGCATGACCCGCATCATCAATGGGACAGACGATTTGGACGGCCAATGCGGCCATCGACGCCGCCGCGAGCGCGGCTAAGGCTCCCGTCCAGCCGAGGCGCAGCGGAGCGGCCCGCCGAGCCATGCCGAAGAGCACCATGACCGGCACGAAGCTGACCAGCACGACCCGTGCGAAGCACGCCGGCCAGTGCCTATCGGTCGTGATCGGCAAGCCTCGGCCGGCGGCGAGCATGGCCCACACCATCGTCGCCGCCCAAATCGCGAGCACGGCCAAGGTCATGCGCCGGACCAACGTCGTCCGCTCTGCACCGGGAACAGAGAGCACGAGAGTTGCGAAGGCGGCCAAGGCCGAGGCCGTCAAGGCGAGGGCCGCCGTCCAGAAATAGTCGGCCTGCGTCAACCGGATCATCACGTCCCGCCGCGCGCCAAAGCACGCGACACCGGCGGCCGCAACAGCAACGGCGACGACGAACCAGCCTGTCGCGCGCCTGGCGGGCGAAGGCAACGGACGCACGGGTGTCACGCGTCCGGCGAGATCTGCGATGAGATCTTCCGTCCTCATGACTTTTTGTCTCCGAGCAAGCGTCGCAGGGCTCTGTATCCGCGATGGGCGGCGACCTTGACGGCCGACGGGCTCATGCCCAGCCGCTCGCTCACGTCTTTCACGGACTGGTCCTCGAGTTTCAGCGAGCGTACGATGTCGCGCTGACGATCCGGCAGTGCGTCGAGCGCGGCCTTGAGCCGGCGCGCGTCGAGGGCCTCCGACGCGTCGTGAACCTGCGTCGAGGACGGCGCCGGTTCGGGCAGCGCGTCGGTCGCGAATTCTCGCGCCCGTACGCGCTTCTGCTTTCGCAGGACGTCGATCATCCGGCTCGACAGAATCGCGTAGAACCAGGGCGCGAATGGACGATGGGGATCGTAGGTGCGCCGCGCCGAATGGATCGTGAGCAAGGTCTCCTGCATGACGTCGTCCAACCAGGTGACCTCCCCGAGACGGTTTCGCGCGTACTGTCTCGCCGTCGCGGAGAGCATCGTCAACAGAGTCGCGTATGCCTGGCCGTCGCCCGCCTGCGCGCGGATCATCAGAGCCGTGGCTTCCTGCTCCTGCTGCGCCGTCATAGAGACCGGCGAACAGCCTACACGAACCACGACGCCTACGTGGTTCTACGCAGCGACGGCGTCGGTGGTTACACGAGCTCGGCCGTAACCACTCAGACGAACGCTCCGTAGTAGCTCCCCGAAGGAGATTTGGCACATGGCTTTTCCGAAACTCGCGACGAGTATGACGGCTGGGCTGACGCTGGCGTGCGTGCTGACGGTGGCTCTCGGCGCCCGTCAGCAAACCATGAAACCGCAGACCGGCAATGACATGGGACGCATGGCGGATACGGGGATGGGGCCGAAGATGACGAAGGAGCAGAAGATCGCGAACGCGCTGACGGCGGCGCCGTCATCCATCAGCAATAAGGCGACCGTGCTCGACTATCCATCCAACGAAGGCATGGCTCCGGAGGTGCTCCGTCCCGGCACGAATGGCTGGAGCTGCTTCCCCGACATGCCCGACACGAAAGGCAACGATCCGATGTGCATCGACGGGCCCTGGATGCAGTGGGTTGGGGCGTATCTCGCACACAAGCCCATTCAGATTGACAAGGTCGGCATCGGATACATGCTGGCGCCCGGCGGCGGCTGGGGCAGCAACACGGATCCGTATGCTATGAAAGAGACAGCGGACAACCACTGGGTGCACGCAGGGCCGCATCTGATGATTGTGGTGCCCGACACGAAGGCGCTCGCGGGTCTGCCGACCGATCCTGCCGACGGCGGGCCTTGGGTGATGTTCCCCAACACGCCGTACGCGCACATTATGGCGCCCACGACCGCGGGCGACATGAAGCGCGACATGAAACACTGAACGCCGCAGTCAGGGATCGGTACCCCAACTCTTCAAGGAACATGAGGCCACCGGCCGATCCGGAGGGCCTCATGTTCCGAAAATCGCCGCAGCGCTCATGGCGAAGGCCCCGGAGTTGCTGAGGCAACCGCCGAACATTGAGTTCGTGCACGTGCTCGCGGCGGAACTGGGACAGTAGGCGCCAGACGTCGTCGTTCGACGACGAGTGTCCTAGTCGGAGCGCGCGTCGCGGTCGACGGCGCTGAGGATCGCGTCCAGCTTCAGCACGCCGACCATTCGGCTGGGCGTGTCCCGGCTGACGACGGGCAGTCGCCCCAATCGATGACGACCAAGTTTCAGCAGCGCGGCGTCAAGGGACTCGTCCGCGAAGATCGTAATCACCTGCGACCGAGCCACCTCGCGAACGGATTGTTCGGGCCTGGCCCGCGACAGATCCTGCGACGTCACGAAGCCCGCGAGGTGACCTTCCTCATCGAGCACGAACCTCACGGAGGACGTGGGCGCGGAGCCCTCTGCGACGTCGGCCGCACAGCTCGTCGCCAACACGGTGTCGACGGGCGGATCCATCACTTGCTCAACGGCGAGCAGGCGCAGATCGCGGTGCGTTTCGTGGTCAGCCACGGGCACGCCGTCCTGAGCGAGCAGGGCGTCATAGAGTGGCCGTCCCTGAAGGCGCGCGGCGATCGTGTAGCTGAGGACGTTGCTGATCATCAGCGGCAGAATGATGGCGTAGTCGCCCGTCATCTCGAAGATGATGAGGATTGACGTGATAGGCGCGCGCACGGCGCCGGCGAAGAATGCGCCCATGCCGACGAGCGCGAACGATCCGACAGCATTGGCGGTGGTGGGAACAAAGAAATGGACCGTCGCCCCGGTGGCGCCGCCCAACATCGCGCCGATGAACAGCGTCGGTGAGAAGATGCCGCCCGAGAGACCCCAGCCATAAGACATCACCGTAGCGAGGAGCTTGGCGGCGCTCAGTCCGGCCATGGATGGCGCCGACAGCTGACCCAGCAGCGCCGCAGACATGGTGGGATAACCGATGCCAAGCGTCTGAGGCCAGGCAAGGCCGATGAGCGCCATCAACACCCCGCCTACGGCGGGCTTCGCCCACACGGGAGCGCCCGACCAGCTCTTGACCCATCGCCGCAGTCCCAGCAGTCCTTTGACGAACACTGTCGCGCCGATCCCAGAAATGCCGCCGAGCCCCGCGTAAACCAGAAGTTCCCACCACGAGCCGAGGCTGTAGGACGGAACCGCGAAGATCGGTCGCCCTCCCATGACGGCGCGTTCGACCACAGCGGCAGCAACCGCTGCGACCACGATGGCGCCGACGAGCCGCTGCTGAAGGTCGCCGATGATCTCCTCCATCGCGAACGTGATCGCAGCAATGGGCGTGTTGAATGCGGCCGCGATGCCTGCGGCGGCGCCGACCGAGATGAGCGTCTTTGCGGTCCGCGAGGGTCGCTTCGTGAATTTGGCCACCGCCGCGCCGATGGCGGCGCAGATCTGAACCGTCGGTCCTTCTCGGCCGAGGGAGAAACCGCAGCCGATCGAGATCGCGCCGAGGAGAAACTTCCCCACGGCCGTCGGAAAAGACAGTTGTGGTCCCGGTCCGAATTGGTACGCGGTCTTGACCTCTGGAATTCCGGAGCCGCGGGCAAACGGCACCAGGCGCCACAGGGCAAGACCGACGAGCAGACCTGCGGCGGGTAGGAGAACCAGAAGCCCTACGGTTCGTACCGAGGAATGACCGCGCGAGTAACGGCGCGAGGACGAAGTCGTTGATCCCGTCAATCGATCGGTGGAACGCGACCGCTGCCAGACCGCCGAGAGCGCCGACGACAACGGTCAGCAGGAACAGAGTCCGCGTTTGCGAACCTTGTGTCAGCGTCACGCCCCTTCGAGCGGCACCTTCGCGAGCCACCAAGCGATTGTATGTGAACAAACGACGCGGCGCGGCGACAGACCTGACGGCCTACTCTGACGCCGACTCACGTCTGGCGCGTCATGTCAGCGGGCCGCGCGATGTAACCGACTCGTCATCCTCTCCGTAGGAGCAACCAAGACAGGCAACGCCTGTGAAGGGAGACCACCTTATGTTCCGACGACTGTACACGACAGCCGCAGCGCTCCTCGCGAGCGCGGTGGCCATCGCGACTCTGCATGCGGATCCGCACCAGACGACGCTCGCGATAGTGATGACCAACGACCAGACCAAAAACGCGATTCAGGTGTACGACGCTTCGACACACGCGTTGCTCCAAACGCTCGCGACCAACGGCCAGGGCGGCGCCGGCGGCAACGCCCGCGGTGTGCGTCAGCTCGATGGCGAGCTCTTCGCAGCTGTCAACGCTGGGTCCAACACCGTTGCCATCTTTCGACGCAACGGCAACTCGCTGACCTTCGAGCAGTTGCTTCCCACGTTCAGTGCGCCGGAAAGTCTCGACTTCGGCAATGACCACCTCTATGTTGCTGGCGCCCAGACGATTGAGTCCTTCGAGGTCAAGAACCACCGCATCGGCGGACGCGATGGCAGCGCCCAACTGGAGCTCGCGGGCAGCATCGCGCCGCCTGACGGGAGCACGGCGCAGGTGGGCGTGCTCGACGCACGGCATGTTCTCGTGACCCTCAAGACCGATCCCACGCCCGGTACCGTGGACGTCGTCGCGCTCGACGCGGACGGTGCCGTGCAGCGCACCCTCGAGAACGTCGTCGGCGCGCCTGCAGGCTCGCTGACGCCATTCGGCTTCGCGACGTATGGCGACGGCACCGCCGTGATCACGCTGGCGCACTCGAGCCAGGACGGCCTGTTCCGCAACGGCGCCTTTGTGACGACGATTGCCGCCGGCCAGACTGCGCCGTGCTGGATGACGCGCGCCGGGAAATACCTGTTCACGGCGAACACGGGCAGCAAGACGATCAGCCGCCTTGTCGGCACGGGCAGCAACGTGTTTGTGGACGCGGCAGTGGCAGCACCAGTCGTGACTGGCGGCGCGCCGTCAGATATCGACAGCAGTCAAGGCGTGCTTGGCGTAATCGATCACGCCGGCAATCAGTCGCACCTTTCGCTCTTCACGTACAACGTGACGGGTGAACTCACGGCCCTCGGTTCGCCCATCACGCTTGGCGTGACGAACGCGAATGGGATCGCCATCATGGCGCCAAGCAAGGCGCAGTAGCTCTCAAACTATTGGGGCCAACGGTCCGGGAGGTTCTACGGAACCTCTCGGACCTAAGGACGACTGAGCGGGACGCACGGGCGGACGCGCACGGTCAGACTGACCGCCCGATAGGCGGGGAACACGGCGGTGGCCACCGTGGACGCGGCCATCAGGAGAATCGGCAGCGGCCACCCGCGATCAAACAGAGAACCTCGAGAAGTCATCGGCTCGATCCCGCTCTTGTGCGCTACCCGCGCCGTTGCCTGCAAGTGCTGGTCAGCCAGCCTTGTAGTAGGCCGCGATCGCATCGCGGTCTCTCCTGAACTCTTCACCAACCTGCCGGTCCTTCACTACGGCAACCAGGTCGAACGCAGACCGAGTACCAAGGTAGACATCGCTGTCTTGAAGGAACCGGCGGGCTTCGCATGGGGCGATCTCCGAAATGACACTGGTCGACATGGCCCGATCGCGCTCATGGCCGCGGCTCGTCGCGGCGATCCTGCTGCACGGGCGGAATTGAACTATGCTGGGCGCGTCAATAGCACCGTTTCAAAGGGGCATTCCCATGCGCATGAGAAGTTTTGGCACTGCCGCCGCCGTCTTGGTCGTCGCCATTCTTTCAGCCGGCCCGAGCTGGGCACAGGGTCGTGGTCAGGCGAAACCCGACGATACCAATCCGCGCACCGCGCGCTTTGGCGTGTGGATCAATTCGACCAATCCCAATAACGTCATGACCTACGAGGCCTACGAAAAAGACGGCAGCAAGCTCACGGTGAGTAATCCCAGCAATCCGTCGTCGGACTGGAGCTACGTGACGCTCTTCGATGGCGTGTACCAGCCGGTCAAGGGTCAGGAGGGCTCCGAGACAGCTGTCGAGATCATCAACGCGAAGAGCATCCGCATCTACAACAAGCGCAACGGTGTGCTGACGCAGGTTGTGATCAACACCCTGTCGGACGACAACAACACGATTAACAACGAGTACATCCGCATGGACAAGGACGGGAAGATCATGGGCGTCACCCATGTGACGTACACCCGCAAGCAGTAGCGAGCCGCGCGACGTCGAGTTCAGACGATTCTCGCCGCGGTCGAGCGGTCATGCTAACGACCGTGTCGGCCGTTGTCTGCGTGCGCGGGGCGACGCCGCCACCGGCGATGAGATCCGATGCGCCCTTTTTTCCCACAGGGGAACTGGTTTTGTGTTGCTGAAACCAATAGCGTTCTTGTTGGTGTTCCTCGCGGCGTCCCTCGCGGCGCAGGACCAGTTGACGGAAATCGTGGGCGTCGTGAAGGATTCGTCTGGCGGCGTGCTGCCCGGCGTCACAATCACACTCAGCGGTTCCGTCTTACCCCGGCCGCAGAACGTCACGACTCGCCAAGACGGCACCATGCCGTGTCGCGCCGTGGCGAACGACGACACTCAGTAGTACCGCCGGTGGTAGGTCAGCGCGAATACAATCGGCAGCGCGACGAAGATGCTCAGCGCGAGTGCCGGAGCGAGGAACGCGCATGCGATGCCCAGCAGCGCGACAATCAACTGAACACCGAAACGCCGCACAATGTAGCGTCGTTGACCCGCTGTAGGTCGTTCTGTGATGTGAGAATGGTCCGCGACGAACCACACACCTGCGAGCGTCGACGTACAAGCGGCGAGATTGACGCCATAAATTGCGAGCGCCACCGGCGCGAGAGGGTAACGACCTAGCACCGCGGTCGAGAAGGGCAACACGGCAATCGTGAATAGAAACAGCATGTTCGCCCAGATCAGAACGACCTTCACGCCGCGCAGCGAGGCGAAAATCAGGTGGTGGACGAGCCAGTAGTACGCAACGATTGCGAAGCTCAGCGCGAAGGTCCCGAGCCTCGGTGCAATCAGGACGAGCCCGTGCACGAGTTGGGACACGCCGCCTTCAGGAGGTCGTACATCGAGGATGAGGAGCGTCAGCGAAACCGCGAAGACGCCGTCGCTAATCCCTTCTGTCCGGTCGGTTCGATATCTCCGACCGGTGCTTAGTCTTTCCTCGTTCGACGAACGATCGCCCCTCATGAAATTCTCCCGACAATGGCCTTTTGATCCGGCGGTCGGCGCTGGTCAGAGAATCGCTTTCTCGCTTTCAGCGTAGTCGGTGCTTCGGGCCGTGTCGGCGCCCGCCTCACATTCGGCGCGGAGCATCTCGAGTTTGGCCCCAATCCTTCGTTGCGCGCCGCTCCCAAGGACCACCCAATGTCGCGGAGATTCCGATGCCACGACCTCATAGATCGCAGCGGCGGCGCGGACTGGGTCTCCCCGGAAACATGTCAGGAGAAACAGTCGTCATCATCTTCCTGAACGCGCCAGACGTTGCCTCGTACGCCTCGATTGGTTCTCCTGAAAAGCGCGTGCGCTGCTCGATTCCCGTACGAAAGGAGCCTGGCTCGACCAGGAAGGCCCGCAGGCCGATCGGCTCGATTTCCTGCCGGCCACCCTTACTTGCCGCCATGCGGGACATCGTATCCACCTTTCGCAACGTTCCACCGAAGCAGATCACGCGCAGGGCCACGTCGAACAGGACGTGCGAACGGGCCTTATCAATCGGTCGCACGATAACCGGCATGATCGCTGGGCCGTGTTCTACGACCGCGCCGGTCGCGAGCGTGACAACCTGAGCGACCTGATAACTGGCTGCCTTCTGAATAGGCATCGCGGTATGCTCCACGTTGCCTCCAGTTCCTAAGAGCGGTGGGACGATCATGACAAGACGCGGCGCTGCCTCTTTCTGGCGATTCCCAACGATCGCCCTGACCGCGGCGCTCGCGGTCGGTGCGGCCACCTCCACCACAACCTCGATTCCGTCGACGCTGCTCGGCGGCCTCAAGTGGCGCAATGTCGGGCCGTTTCGCGCCGGTCGCGTTTCGGCGGTGTCGGGGGCAATCGGTCAGCCCGGCGTCTTCTATATGGGCATGGTGCTCGGCGGCGTCTGGAAGACCACGAGCGCCGGCACCACCTGGTACCCGATCTTCGACAGCATCAAGGATGTCTCCTCGATCGGGTCGGTCGAGGTCGCGCCGTCCGATCCCAACACCGTGTACGTCGGCACCGGGAGCACCGGTGATGGCAACGGCATCTACAAGTCCACGGACGCCGGGAAAACGTGGCGCCATCTCCCAGGATTCGAGGACAGCGGACAGATCCCCGCCATCCTCGTCGACCCGCACAATCCCAATCTCCTCCTCGTGAGCGTGCTTGGCAGCACGCGCGCCACCAGTGACCGGCGCGGGATATATCGCAGCACCGATGGCGGTGACACGTGGACCAAGACGCTGGCGGTGGATGCCAGCACCGGCGCGCAGAGCTTGGCATGGGCGTACGATCATCCCAATGTCGTGCTCGCGAGCACGATCCAGCGCGCGAGCCGCGGCACGGGCAGTGCGGCGACGGCCGCGGCGCCTGCGGCGACCACCGGCACGGGACTCTACAAATCGATCGATCAAGGAGTGACGTGGACGCCGATCGCCGGCGGCGGCCTCCCCACTCCGCTGACCGGGCGTCTGACTGTGGCGGTCGCGATGAACACCAACGCTCAGCGAATGTTCGTGGTGGGTCCCGCGCAGGTCGGCCTCTTTCGCTCGAATGACGGCGGCACGTCGTGGCGCCGGATGGCGGCCAGCGACGCGCGCATCGCGAACGGACAGGGGAATTACACGTCCGGCGTCTTCGTCAATACCAAGAACCCCGACATCGTCTACACCTTCAACACCGCAGCGTTCGTTTCGCGGGATGGCGGCAACACCTTCACCGGGTTCAAGGGCGCACCAGGCGGTGACGATCCGCAGGTGGGATGGCTCGACCCCACCGACGACAAGCGGATGATTTTCGGCTACGACCAGGGCGGTACGATCACCCTGGACGCGGGTCTTGCGTGGAGCAGCTGGTACAACCAACCAACTGCGCAGATTTATCACATCGGTGTCGACAATTCGTGGCCATACTGGATCTACGGCAGTGAACAGGACTCCTGCGCCGTGTCCGTGCGAAGCCGCGGCGAACTCGGGGCGGTGACCATGCTCGACTGGTATCCCACCCCTGCGTACGAGAACGGCTTCGTCGCGCCCGATCCGCTCGACCCGAACATCGTGTACATGGTCGGATCCACGAACGGCATCGTGAAAGTCACCAAACCCACGAACCAGTGGGTCGATGTCTCTCCCAACGTCGATACGACCCTCAATCTCCGGCGGACCGGCGACCAGCCGCTGATCTTCTCGCGCGCCAATCCGCACGAGCTGCTCCTCGGGTTCCAGTACCTCTACGCCACGACCGACGGTGCGGTGAACTGGAAGCGCATTTCGCCGGATCTTGGTGTGCCGACTGCGGCGGCCACACCGGCGACCGGATCGGGCGCGCCGGCGACTCCAGCCAGTGGCGGCGCGGGCGCGAAAGGCGGCGGTCCTTCGACAGGCTCAGGACAGGGTCGAGGCGGTGCAGCAGGCGCGACGATCAACGCCATTACGACCTCGAACGTCGCACCGGGCGTGATGTGGGTGGGAATGAGCAACGGCACGGTCCAGGTGACCAGGAACCACGGCCTCGCGTGGACCGAAGCCGCTCCGCCTGAACCTCCCGCCGTAGCCGCGGGTGGTGCAGGCGGCGGAGGCGGACGCGGTGGTGGGATCTCCGCGATCGATGCGTCGTATCACGATGCCGGTGCGGCGTACATCGCAATCAACCGGGGCATCGCCGTCAACACGCCGGCGTTCTATCGCACGCACGACTACGGCAAGACGTGGACAAAGATCATCAACGGATTGCCGACCGGCGAGGTGAGCGGCAGTTATTCACGCGTGATTCGCGCGGACCCCAAGAAGGCCGGACTGCTCTTCGCCGGTACCGAAAGCGGGATGTATGTCAGCTTCGACGATGGCGACAATTGGCAGTCGTTGATGCTCAACCTGCCCAACACGTCGTACCGCGACATCGTCGTGAAGGACAACGACCTGGTGGTGGCGACCTACGGGCGTAGCATCTGGATCCTCGATGACATCTCGCCGCTCCGGCAGATGACCCCCGCGACGGCGTCCGAGCCAGCGCATCTTTTCAAGCCCGGCGATGCGATTCGCGTGCGCCGCAACGTCAACACCGGCACACCGTTCCCGCCGGAGATGCCGCACGGCGATAATCCACCGCTGGGCGCGGTCATTTATTACAACCTCAGCGCACCGCCCACGCATATCGCGCTCGACGTGCTCGACGCCGCGGGGACCGTGGTGCGCCACTACTCGAGCGATCCGATTCCTCCGATTCCGGAGCCGCCGCCGCCCGTGCCGGATGAGTGGATCTACGTGCCGCAGCCCCTCGCGACCGGCGCCGGCATGCATCGGCTCAACTGGGATGTCCGTTACGACATGCCGCCCGCGTTCATTCACTACATGGCCCACGTGACGGGCGCCGTCCCCGGCGACACCCACTGGGGCGGCGAAGGCCCGCTCGTCATCCCGGGCGTGTACACGCTTCGGATGAACGTGGACGGCCAAATCCTTACGCAGACGGTCACCGTGAAGAACGATCCCGGTTCGCACGCAACCGCGGCCGATCTCTCCGCCTTACACGATCTGCAAATGAAGCTCTACAACGGCACGCGCGAGTCGTGGGATGGGTTCCGGCAAATTGCGGCGATGCTTGCAGCGATCACGGACGTCACCCGCGGCAATGTGCCCAAGGAGGTCGCCGACGCTGCGGCCACCTTGAAGGCCAAGCTCACGCAGCTCGCCGGTCCCACGACGTTTACCGGCGGCCGGGGCGGCGGCGCGCCCGGGGTGAGCTTTTCCGTGATCAATGGCGTCGAGGCGGAAGAGGGCGCGGTGCTCGTGTCGATGAATGGCCAGCTCAAGGTCATCGACATGTCGGACATCCCGCCCAACCCCACGAAGCTCGCGGCCTGGCGAAACGTCTGCACCGACCTCGGGTCGGCCCTCACCAGTTGGCGGGCGATCAACGCCACTGACCTGGTGGCCTTCAACGCTCTCCTGCTGAAGAACAATCTGACGCCAGTCGCGCCGGCGACACCGATGCTGCCCTTGCCGGTTTGTGGCACGGCGGCGCCGGGGGCGCTACGTTGAGCGTCGTTTCTCAGTTCGGGCAAGACGGAGTAGCAACACGATTCCACGGGCGCGGTTCGTCCCGCGTCCGTTTTCGGGAGCCGACATGCCTCGCATCGCGGAAGAGACAATCGACGATCATGAAGAAGCCACGATTGACGAGTTCATTGCGTTCCTTGAGGCGACGAGCAGCAAGCGCCATCCGACCGGACCGATGCCTCGCTTCAACCAGGGCCGGGCCAGCGGCTGCGTGCATGCGTCGTTCGCTGTGCCGGAAGGCCTCGCGCCGGAGCTCCAGGTGGGGTTGTTCGCCAAGCCGGCGACGTACGACGCATGGATACGGTTCGCCAACGCGTCGTCGGATACTGATCGCGACGCCGACGTCCGCGGCATGAGCATCAAAGTGCTGGACGTCCCAGGAAGCAACCTGACCGCCGGTGCAACGTCGCAGGACTTCATCTTGAACAGTTATCCGGTTATGGTCGTGCCGAACACGGCAGAATTCCTGCAGTTGTTGCGGGCAATGGAGGCCGGCGGACTCGAAGTGGCCAGTTACTTCCTGCGACATCCGCAGGCCGCCGTGATCGGCGCGCAGGCCCGGCAGCATCCGACTTCTCACCTCGATATCCCGTACTGGAGTACGACACCGTATCTGCTGGGCGCCGGCCGCGCGGTCAAGTACATCGTGCGGCCGACGTCAGCGACGACGAGCAAGCAGCCGTTTCCCCTCACCGATACGTATCTACGTGACGCGCTCGCAGAGCGACTGTCGATGGCTGACGCGTCGTTCGAATTCTGTCTGCAGTTCCAGACGGATGCCGCGACGATGCCGATCGAGGATGCGAGTGTCGAGTGGAAGGAGCACGACTCCCCTTACCTCCCGGTCGCCCGGATTGTCATCGCGCGACAGGACATCACTTTGGCCGAGACCGTGTCGCGCTGCGAGGCCGTCGCCTTCAACCCCTGGTTTTCGCTGGTCGATCATCAGCCACTCGGCAACATGAATCGCGCGCGTCGGCGGATTTACCAAGCAATGGCCGATTTTCGGCAGGCGCACGGCAGCCTGACACCGTAGCCGATGCCGGCGCGGCGCCGATGACGGTCACCTCTAGGTCGGACCATTCGGACCATGCCCAACGCCGTGTGCAACGGTGTGCCACGGACTCCTCTGGACGCGGCTGTGTACGGCCCGCGATTGGCGGCCGCTCCTGAAACTGTACCGCGATTTTCCGGCGTCCGCTTCGATCGGCTTCAACTTTTGTCAGCTTGAGGGGCTGGCGCTCGCAAGAGCGTAAGGGTTCGAGTCCCCCCTTCCGCAATTAGCACTGATTCTTGACGCGGCTACCGGCGGGCCGAGGGCGCCCGCGCGCGTTTGTGCAACGAATTCTTGCCGCCTCCTGATGAGGCACAGGCACCCGAAGCTCGCGCGGCGCGGAGGGTCGCCGTAGTTTGTTGGGAAGCAGAGGAGCCCAGGCTATTCGGCAGCAGCCTTGCCGCTGCCTTTGACTTTCACGCCGGTGAGCCCGACCTCGATGCTGACGATGCTCAGGATTTTCTCGAGTATCTTCCTTACCTTGCTCTTCTTATTGCACGGCTTGCAGAGCAGCGTCGCCTCAAACTCGAAGTCGCTCCCGTTCTTGCTCAGCTTGGTCAGCCGCACATCGAGTTCACCCGGCTGGTGGCAGCTGGGACAAACGAATTCGCCGGTGTATAGCGGTATTCGATGTTCAACGAGCGGCACCATCGCGCCGCACTCAGGGCATTGCGCTTCGAATCGGCCCGTTCCCTTCACTTTCCAGTCGCGCCGACCTGATTCCGCCTCGCTGATATCAATGTAAATCTCGTCGCCATCTTCCGCGACAATGGCTCCGCATCCGGAACAGAATCCGCGCTCGGCGACGAATAGGATCGCTCTCGGCACCTCGTCGCTCATGGCTCGCGTCGTAGCACCTCCGCGCGCTTCTTCGTCGCGCACGTGGCCCGAGACAAGATCCGAGCGGGGCGAACAACTAATGAGTGTTTCTGGTCCTGATCCGCTTTATCGCCTCCCCACAGCGTCGAGCGACCTCACCAAATTCGACCTCAAGAGCGGGATGACTCTCGAGAAGTTGCGTCAGTAAATCAAATCCGCGAGAGTCCAGCGCATTTGCCTGTGCGGCGGCAATAAGACATTCGGCGGCTTCCTGGTAGCACCCTTGTCCGGCGAGCGCGATGCCGAGATTCTTGTGTCCATTCGTCCTCCCGGGGTCAATTCCGATGGCCTTCCTGCAGTAGATTTCCCCTTCAGCAAAATCGCCCGCAGCGCACAGCGAAAACCCGAGATTATTGTTGATGAAGTACCTGACAAGAATTCCCGTGGGTTTCAGTGCCAGAGCTTTTCTGTAATAGCGAACCGCCGCGGGGTAATCGCGGGTTCTTTCCATGAACTTTCCCACTTCAAAAACATAGTCCGCCTTCGCTTCCACATTCGTGGCGAGCGCGACGATTTTGCGCAAGTACACCAGTGCTTTCTTGTGGTGCTCTGTAATCTCGTAAAACCTCGCGAGTTGCCATAACGCATCGCGTGGCGACTCCTTCTCTTCTTCAAGCTTGTGCAACAGATATCTTTCCGCTTCAGCGGCTGTCAACTCCGTACCGGGCTTTGGCTGTGCGCGTTTCATGGGGAGTCACCTTCGTATCAAGAGCGTCGGCGTCAGTTCCGCAGTGTCGCAGTTCGACATCACGACCATCGGGGTCTCCGCCGCGCACGTCATGCGCGGAAACCACCGCTCCACCCGCGTGTACGCCGCTGCGAGCGGCCAGAAGGCTCAGGCCGCGGCGGCAGGAGGGCGAGGAGAGAACATCGGGATCCGGTTGAACCGGGGTGCAGCCGTCGCCATCTGTTCCGCCACGCGTAGCGCACGCTCCTTGATTGCGGCGCCACGACCAAACCAGATTGAATTGAGCCGACCGAGCGTCGCGTCAGCGCTGTGCTGCCGCCGTGTTCGTAGAACTGGAGCGCCCAACGGCGAAAGTCGTGCGCGCGGCGATTAGCCCGGGGCGCGTGTCGTTCGGAAAGACGTGCTCGAAGTACCTGAGGGCGCGTTCCCGCGTCAGTTCAGTCGCCGCCGTGCGCCGCAACAGCTCGTCAACTTCGTCGTACCACGCACCGAGTATCTCAGTTCCGGACCGGTTAGTCAAGCCTAAGCCATTGCAAACAAATGACTTAAATACATATTACCAGCAGGCTTTGCAGTATGTTTTGGAGCGTGTTTGACAACATGTTTTGACTACATGTCTTGACTTCGTCCGAAAGACATCCGCTCAGAAGCTCTGGACTTGCCGGTACTGAGAATTGGGCGTTCTTTTTCCAAAACGGCCACGCGCCCGTTCTGGGCTGCTTCCGCTGAAGGAACGCTGCAGACGGTCACAGCGACCGAGAGGCATCTCTGCCCGATCGGCACGTTGTCCTTTCCGATCTGGTGAAATGTCCCCGCGGTGATCGGCACGGCGACGCGAGAGCCGAGGCGATCAAGGGGCCGTGTGCAACGGTGTGCAGCGAATCGCGTGAGACGCGGCCTTGAGCGAGCGCGATCGGCCGCCGCGCCCAAAACTGGACCGCGATTTTCCGAGATCCGCCGCGATCGGCTTCAACTCTTGTCAGATTGAGGGGCTGGCGCTCGCAAGAGCGTAGAAGTTCGAATCCCCTCTTCCGCACCAGACACGACAAAGGCCCGGAATCCCGGGCCTTTTCTCGTGGGCCTTGTCGTATCAGGCAAGCGGTCTCAGAACCACGTCCGTCGCCTATAGTCGCGATAGGCGTCGCCGAACTTCGACTCCAGGACCTGCTCTTCTTTGCGCACGCGCAACACCTGCAGTGGTATTAAGGGCACCCAGATCAACAGAAACCACGGGCGATGAGCGAAGATAAAGATTCCTACGCTCATCAACCCGCCGAAGACATAGATCGGGTTGCGAATGCGCGCATAGAGCCCAGTCGTCACGAGGGTACTCGCCTTCGCCTTGATACTGAACGCACGCCCCAGTTCGATGCGTGCCTGCACAAACAGCAGGAAAGCCGGGACAAAGATCGCCAAGCCCACGATCTGCCAAGGCGTCCACGCCAGCGTTCCGACGTACCGGAACAGGAGGACGCCAAGGACGACGACCACCAGAAGCAGGGTGCCGAAATTCAGTTTCAACGATCCTCCTTGACCGTCGCGTGCGAGCAGGACCGAACACTACGCCGGTAGAGCATGGCTCTTCTACGCCCTTCGTGCGTTCCGATGAAACGCCTCCAGGCAGTGCCAGATTTGCTCACGTTCGAGAGAGTAGGCAGAAGCGTTCTTCTCCGCGGTCAAGAGCGAGATCGGCAAGCGGTTCGCAAGCCACGCCAAGGCGAAAACCGAGGCCGAGTTGTTCGACTACCTCGCGGCGTTCTATGGCCAGCGGCGTCGGCACTCATCGGCAGGTCGAATGAGCCCCGCGGCATTCGAAGGAAGGATAACTCAAGCAGCGTAACTAAACCGTCCACCGAATCGGATCACTCGCTACGCTCGCAGCTACGGGTGGGCAGGCCAAGCGAAGGCTGTGCCGCCGAGGCCTCCTGATGAGACATAGAGCTGAGCGGCGAAGGACGTCCTCCCCCGCCGCTCAGCAACCTCTGTTATTCGCTCAGTTCCTGTCCTCGTGGATCGGACGCAGGTTGTGTTTGTAGATGTACGTCGCGATGTCACGTCCCAAGCGACCACCGGCCTCCTGGTCGAACCGGAAGTGGATTCCTCCGTAGACGCGCGCGTCGTCGACATCGTCCGTTATCTGGTTGAACGTCGTGTAATGCAGGACCACTCCCGGCACGCCTGGATTCGCGATCGTGATGGCATGACCACCCTCACCGTAGAGACGCCTCAGAATCTCGGCCGCGCTATTGCTTCCGCTCGCGTGATTCGACGGATAGCTTGGAAAACAGGGCGTGACGATGAACGGCATAAAGGCGAAGTCGGGGTCGGTCTTCGCGTTGCCATCCAGATCGCCCGCGCGAATCGCTGTCTCGGGTCGCCAGAGTGTGTAAAAGTACTTCGTCCCGAACGACGCGACGAGGCTGTCGTTGCTGGCCATATTGACCAGGGCAAGGGCGCGCGCGTTCTCCGAAAGCGACGTGCCCTCCGCGACGGCAACCTGACGTGCGGCCAGGTTGAACACAAAACTCGGCGAGGACCCGGCGTAAAGACGCGCCACATCGGCCCGATCCGACGGTCGCGCCGTGCTATTGAGGCTGCCAACGGTCTTTACCTCGTTGTAGTCCTTCGCATATCTGTTGCTGGTAAGCGCCGGCGGCGGCCCCGGGAGAAACTGTTCGAGCCAAGCCTGGTTGCCGGGGACGCTCGGGATCCCGAAAGGCGTGACGTTTTGCCACTGGAAAAGCACTCCACCTGCGACGGAGCAACTGGGCGTGAGTTGCCAGACGCCCGGATCCGTCGACGTCGGCAGGTAGAACGTCTGGGGGGACGAGCCGTCGCCGACGCGTCGGGCGATCATTTGCGTTGCGGCCGCCTCACCCGTTGCGATCCCGCCGGTCTTGGCTGAGCCGTTCGGTATCGTCGCCAGCGCCATCGCGTAAGCGGGGTCGAGGGTCGCAGCGGCGGACGGGAAATAGGTCCGGAGCACTCGATACGCTGCAGTAACTGCCGCGGCGTCAACCGACGCGTCCGCAGGCGCGACGACGGTCCCGAGGTACGGCTCATATTGGTGGGTAATCGCGTTGACGGCTTCGAAGACCGCAAGCTGCGTAATCGCCATGTAGCGCGCCTGAGCGAACGGGTTCTGCCCCTGACTGACCAATATGTTCATCGCGATCAAGTTCCAGTCCAGGACGACATCAGCCCTCGCGTTCATCGGGCTGCACACCAACAGGGCAACGACGGCGACGACAGGTACCCTAAGCGGGTCATAGGAGTTTCTCCCCTCACAATGAGTTAGGCGATCGGAGGTGGCGTCGTCCGAGGCGAGGACGATGTCCCGCCACCAAGAGCCAGGACCGAGTCTGGACCTGCGGGCCAACATGAGTCCTGACGGATGTCTGATGTTTTTCCGCAGATCGCTGAACGACTTCGAGTTCCAGCCGGCGAACGTCAAGGCTCTTCGTCGATCGAATCGTTCTACAATCCCACGCGCCGTCATTGTCACGTCGGCGGCGTCAGTCCCGGATCATGTCGGCGTCGTGTCCACTAAATCCTGGGAACTCCACGTCCAAATGGGAGAGTCAATGACCAAACCGATTCCAGCAGCCCTGCACCACACCTGCTTTCTTGTTCGCGACCTGGAAGGAACTGCTCAGCGGCTCGCGGATGCCCTCGGAATTGGTCCATGGAACATTTGGACCATCACACCGGCGGAGTGCAAGGTCCGCGGCCAGGTGAGCCCCTTTTCGTTCCGCGTCGCGTTGGCGACCGTCGGGGGCGGGACCTTCGAGCTCATCACGCCTCACAGTGGTCGAAGCATTTACGAAGAGCACCTGGAAAAGGACGGTGAGAGTTCCATCACACCTGTCTCCTCTACCCAAGTCTGGAGGCGGTGCGCGAGGCCAAGACCGAGCTCCGGCGACAGGGACGCGAGCTGGTTCAGGAGGCCAGCGGTGGGGACGTGTTCGATTTTGCGTACTTCCGCTTCCCGGAGATCGGCTCGCTTGTCGAGGTTCTGTACCTCGACCCGGCGAAACTGCCGGCGCCCGAAGGGGTCATTCGCCCTCAGGCTTAGCCGGCCATGGGCTGTTTCACGTTATGCTGCGAGTCTCGCAGGCTCGTCTTGAAGCGCCAGACCTATGAACGAAACGAACGACTACACAATTCCAATTATCGACAGCGTCCTGCACCCCACGGATTTCACCGAGGGCAGCCTGGTCGCCTTTTACCACGCACTGACGGCGGCGCTCCGGGCGAAATCGAAACTCGCGCTCCTCCACGTCTCGCGCGGAACGGACTTGGAATGGACGGACTTCCCTGGCGTGCGTGAAACCCTCGAGCGCTGGAGATTGCTGCCCGCGGGCAGTCCCCGCTCCGCGGTGCCCGAGCTCGGTATCGACGTCCGCAAAGTGATCGCGCAGCACGGCAACCCGGTGAAGGGTGTGCTTCGCTATCTGGACGACCATTCCGCCGACCTCATCGTCCTCGCCACGCACCAGCACGAAGGCCGGACAAAATGGTTGCGAAATTCGGTGGCCGAACCGATCGCCCGCCGATCGGCGCAGATGACATTGTTCATCCCCGGTGGCCACGCAGGCTTTGTCTCGGCCGAGGACGGCTCCGTGTCGTTGGAGCACATTCTCATTCCAGTGGCGGCCACGCCGCGGCCGCAGCCCGCTATTGAGGCAGCTGCCCGATTGGCGGCTCGTTTGAACTGCCCTCGCGGGACCTTCACGCTGCTCCATGTCGGGGATCCGGACATGATGCCCACGGTCCGGTGTCCTGACGTGCCCGGTTGGGAGTGGGAAAAAACCACGCGCACTGGCGAAGTGATCCCCGGAATCCTGGACACGGCTCAGAAATCCCGCGCGAATCTGATCGTGATGACCACGGACGGTCGCAACGGGTTTCTCGACGCCCTGCGCGGCAGCCACAGCGAGCGGGTGTTGCGGCACGCGGCCGCGCCAGTGCTGGCCGTACCGGTGGGTTCGATTGCCGAAATGCATCTCGGCTGATGGCAGAGGCCCGGAAGTAGGCTCGAGCGGCGCGCCGGGGACGCAGGAGTTTCGAGAGCAGCGGAGCGTAGCACGACCTCGCGCCCCGCAACGCAGGCCTCCGAGACACCCTTCAGCTACGACATAATCGCGAGATGGAGAGCTCGTCCACCGGACGTTCCAACCTCGCCTTCCTGAAAGGCGGGGGGGAAATGGGCGCCCGCATGCGGAATCTGGACTGGTCGACGACTCCCCTGGGCCCGGCCGAGATGTGGCCGCAGAGCTTGCGCAGCACCGTGAGCATGCTGCTCCCCTCCAGGGCGCAGATCATCCTCTTCTGGGGACCAGAGTTCTGTGTTCTGTACAACGACGCCTACCGGCCCGTCTTCGGCGCAAAGCACCCGCACGCGCTCGGCCTCGCTGGTCGCCGCGCGTGGAGCGAGATCTGGGACAGCTTGCTGCACGACCTGTTGGCGGGCGTCGTCCGCAGCGGCGAGGCGTTCTGGGCCAAGGACCTGCTCTTCGAACTCGAGCGGCACGGATTTCTGGAAGAGACCTATTTCGACGTGTCGTACGATCCGGTTCGCGTAGAGTCCGGCGAGGTCGGCGGTGTGTATTGCATCGTGACCGAAACGACCGAGCGTGTCGTTGGTGCGCGACGCCTGGCACTGTTGAAAGATCTGGCCGAGCGCAACGCGACAGCGCGCACCCCCCACGATGCGTGCGTATTGGCGACACAAACGCTCTCTGCCCATCCACAAGACATCGCCTTCGCGCTCACGTATGTGGACGACGTGCTCCAGAGCTGCACGCCTGGAGCGCCGGATCAGCTCGCGCAATCGAGGCCCGATCTTGTCAAGCAACTCGCCTTCTCCCTTCCGGGCAGTGACACGCCGGCAGGGCGACTGGTGGTGGGCCTGAATCCACTGCGACCGTTCGACGATCGATATGATGCGTTCCTGGAGCTCGTCGCCGACCAGCTTGGCACGGCGTTCGCGAACTCCCGCGCGTACGAGCACGAGAGAACGCGCGCCGAAGCCCTGGCGCACCTCGATCGCGCCAAGACGACGTTTTTCAGCAACGTCAGTCATGAATTCCGTACGCCGCTCACGCTTCTCGTCGGTCCCCTGGAAGACGCCCTCGCCGACACGGACACGCCGCTGCCACCAGTGCACCGTGAGCGCCAGGAGGTCGCGCATCGCAATGCGCTGCGACTCCTGAGACTGGTAAATACACTCCTGGATTTCTCCCGCATCGAAGCCGGCCGGATCGACGCCGACTACGAAGCCACGGACCTCTCGGCCCTGACGACCGAGATCGCGAGCGGGTTCCGGTCGGCGGTCGAGAAAGCCGGCCTGGCCCTCGTCGTCGACTGCGAGACGCTGTCAGAGCCCGTGTACGTGGATCGGAGCATGTGGGAGAAGATTCTGCTGAACCTGCTCTCGAATGCCTTCAAGTTCACGTTCGAGGGGCAGATTCGCGTGGGCCTTCGAGGGCTGGGCGATCGTGTCGAGCTCAGCGTCGCCGATACCGGCGTCGGCATTCCAGAAGCCGACCTGCCGCGCATGTTTGAGCGATTTCACCGCGTGAAGCACAGCCGCGCGCGAACGCACGAAGGCACGGGCATAGGATTGGCGTTGGTACACGAACTGGCGCGTCTCCACGGCGGTGGCGTCGCCGTGACCAGCCAGGAAGGACGGGGCACGACATTTACCGTCACCATTCGTGCGGGGACGTCACACCTTCCAGCTGATCGGCTCGCCGTCCCTCAGCAACCGATCAAGTCGAGCGCCGCGGCTCTCCCGTACGTCGAAGAGGCGCTTCGCTGGCTGCCCGGTACCGCCTCGTCGTCGCCGCACGCGGTCGACGATCTCCCCAATGATCGCGTCACGCCCGCGGACACTGCCGCGCAGGTGCTGATCGCCGACGACAATGCGGACATGCGCGACTATCTCAACCGTATTCTTCGACCGAACTATCACGTCGAGGCGGTTGCGGATGGCCGAGCCGCGCTCGACCTGATGCACGATCGTGTCCCCGATCTCGTGCTGGCCGATGTGATGATGCCGACGCTCGACGGGTTTGGCCTGCTGAAGGCGATCCGCGCCGACGAACGCATTCGTTCGATTCCCGTCATTCTGCTCTCGGCGCGCGCAGGCGAAGAGGCCCGGATCGAAGGGCTGCGGGCCGGGGCGGACGAATATCTCGTGAAGCCCTTCAGTGCGCGAGAACTGTTGGCGAGCGTCGAGTCGCAGGTCCAGCTGGCCCGCGCGCGGCGCGATACCGAGCGCGCGCTTCGCTACCGCAACGCGCAGTATGAAACACTTCTGAGCCAGGCGCCGCTCGGTATCTACGTGGTCGACGCGGACTTTCGCATCCGCGACGTCAATCCCATCGCACTCGCCGTCTTCGGCAGCATTCCCGGCGGAGTGATCGGCCGCGATTTCGGGGACGTCATGCACATCCTTTGGGACAAGGACTACGCCAGCGAGATCGTCGGCGCGTTTCGCCACACACTCTCGACCGGCGAACCGTACGTCGCGCCGGAGCGGGCCAAGGTTCGCCAGGATCGGGGCGTGACTGAATTGTACGAGTGGCGAATCGATCGCATCACCATTCCAGACGGCAGTTTTGGAATCGTGTGCTACATCCGCGACGTCTCCGAACAGCAGAAGGCCGCCGCCGCCAAGGGCTACCTCGCGGCGATCGTCGACTCCGCCGAGGACGCCATCATCTCCAAGGATCTCGACGGCATCATTCAGTCGTCCAATGCCTCGGCCCAACGGATGTTCGGCTACACCTCCGACGAGTTGGTCGGACGGCCCGTGCGGATCCTGATCCCCTGGGACCGGCAATCGGAAGAAGACGACATCCTGGCTCGCGTTCGAAATGGCGACCGCGTCGTACACTTCGAGACCGTCCGCACCACGAAGGACGGCACGCAGCTCGAAGTGGCGCTGACGATTTCACCGATTCGCGACGACTCCGGCGCGGTCATCGGTGCGTCCAAGATCGTCCGTGACATCACCGCGGCCAAACTCGCGGAAGCCGAGCGAGTTCGCCTGCTCGAGGAAAAAGCCACCATCACGGAGACGCTGAACACCGTCGGCAGCATCGTAGCGTCGGACCTGGATCGTGCCAGGGTCGTTCAAGCGGTGACAGACGCGGCCACACAGTTGACGACGGCTGAATTCGGCGCGTTCTTCTACAACGTCCTGAGCGAGAACGGCGAGGCCTACACCCTGTACACGATTTCCGGAGCGCCTCGAGAGGCGTTCTCGCAGTTTCCGATGCCGCGCAATACGGAGGTCTTCGAGCCGACCTTCAAGGGCACATCCGTAGTGAGAAGTCCTGACATCACGAAGGATCCGCGGTACGGACGCAACGCGCCGCATCACGGGATGCCGGCCGGCCATCTGCCGGTGCGCAGCTATCTCGCCGTGCCGGTAAAGGGCCGATCGGGCGACGTGATCGGCGGGTTGTTCTTCGGCCATTCCGCGGCCGGGTGCTTCACCGAGCATCATGAGCGTCTTGCAGTCGGCGTCGCATCCTGGGCTTCGGTGGCCCTCGAAAATGCCCGACTGTACACGGACCTGCAGGAAGTCAATCGGATTAAGGATGATTTCCTGGCCGGCCTTTCACACGAACTCCGCACGCCGTTGAACGCGATCCTTGGCTACACACGCATGTTGCGCACAGGCATCATGCCCCTGGACAAGAGGGACAAAGCGATCGAGACGATCGAGCGAAATGCGACGTCACTGACGAAGATCGTCGAGGATGTGCTCGACATTTCCCGGATTGTCTCCGGCAAGACGCAACTGAATGTTCAGCCCGTCGATCTTCGTGAGATCGTGCGAAACGCCGTCGATGCCATCATGCCCGCCGCCGACGCCAAGAGCCTTCGCGTCGAGACGATACTGAATCCCGAAGCGACGCTCGTGTCCGGCGATCCCGAGCGTCTGCAGCAGGTGTTGTGGAATCTCCTTTCGAATGCGGTCAAGTTCACCAATCCCGGCGGGAACGTGCACGTCCGATTCGAGCGGCTCAACTCGCACCTGGAAGTGACCGTGAGTGACACCGGAATCGGGATCGCTGCGGACTTTCTTCCACATGTCTTCGAACGATTCCGACAAGCCGACGCCGGGATCACGCGAGAACGGCGCGGCTTGGGTCTCGGACTGGCCATCGCCCGTCATTTGACCGAGATGCACGGTGGCACGATCGAGGCGTCCAGTGGTGGACTGGGTCAGGGTGCCACGTTCCGGCTGAAGCTTCCCGCGATGATCGTCCGTCCAGTGCACGATGACCTGCCGCGTGGTCATCCAGGAACGAGCGGGAGCACGGCGCGAATCGGCGCGTCGGACCTGCGCGATCTGCGCGTGCTCGCCGTCGACGATGAAGAGGACGCCCTCGCGCTGGCGTCCGCGGTCCTCGAGGCGGCAGGCGCTCGCGTGACGATGGCGGGATCGGCTTCAGCGGCGCTGAGAAGCCTGGACGTCGAAGTCCCCGATGTCGTGGTCGCCGACCTGGGCATGCCGCAGGTCGATGGCTTTCAGTTGATCGACCGAATCAGGCGCCATCCCAATCCTCTCGTGCGCGAGGTACCAGCCGCCGCATTGACGGCGTATGCGCGGTCGGAGGATCGGATGAAGGCCCTCAGGGCGGGATTTCAGATTCACCTGGTCAAGCCAATCGATCCCGCAGAATTGGTCACGACGATCGCAGCCCTGGCGAAGCGGTTTGTCGGCCGCACACCGGACGAGCCCTCCGAACCGCCCACGGGTTGATTCGCGCCGGTGGTCCTGCCAACTACGGCCGGCCCGGCCGCACCGTGTTCTCGAGGCGCTCGGCGACGTCCGCGATGTCCGTATTGGACGTCAACTCGCTCAGACCGTCGGCGTCCGCGACGGTCTTCACCCCGAGGTGGGTCGACACGTCGCGCAGCATCCGCAGCATCAGCGTCATTTCCTGTTCTGACAGCAGATTGACCTGCAGGTCGAGGTGCGTGCGCTGATCGGCGTCACGCGTCATCTGGTTCTGACTCGCGAGGACGAACAACGTCAGGAAAATCGCCTCCAGGCTGACGATTGATGTGAGCAGCGGGAAAGGAAAAGGATCGAATGGCCTGGCGCCGAGCCAATGCGTATTCCATGCGATCCAGGCGCCAAACCACAGGGCGTGCAGGAGCATCGACAGCGGCGTGCCGATGCCGTAGGTCACGCGATCGCAGACGCGGACGAACAGAGACCGTCGTCGAGCGGCGACGCGCTCGAGCTGAGAGATCGCGCGAATGTTGTGCGCGACGCCAGCCTCGTCGCTCGGAACCGAGCCGAGTGACTCAGTGCGACCACGGTTTGTAGCCGCGTCTTCCTGAGTCACGGCTCTGTGGACGGCTGTCACGTTCTCGTCGACCGGGCAGCCCGTCTGCCAGCACGCACGCGGGCGAACGGGCGCAGTGGTTTGGGTGCGCGGCCGGATGCGGCGCCGATCGCCGCCGACGAGGCATGCGCGGCGTCCAGATTCAGCCCCCCCAGACCAATGCTCGTCAGGGCGTCATTCGCCCGCTCCTCCTCGGTGAGCGTCTCCTGTAGCAGGTTCGCCAGATCATCTCGGCCCATCGCCTTCGCCCAGGCAATCACGTTTCCATACGCGGCGGTTTCATAGTGTTCCGCGCGTTGGGCGCCGGCGATTATTCCGACATCTTTTACAGGGCCGGCGAAGTCCGACTCGAGCAGCGCGCCGCCCTCTTCGATGATTCCGGCGATTCCTGCGCAGTGTTTGCCCCTCGCCTTTTCGTTCAGCAGTCGAAAGGCCTTTTCGAGCCGGACAACATGCTGCCTCGTTTCTTTGAGATGCGACTCGAGGGCCTGACGCAATTCGACGGACGCGACGGCCTTCGCCAGCTTCGGCAGCGCTTTGACCAGCTGCTTCTCGGCGTCGTACAAGTCGCGAATCTCGTCGACCATCAGCGCACGTAGTGTCTGAGCGGAAGCCATGCCACACTCCTCACAAATGATGCGTAAAAAGCGCGATCAAAACGATGAACGGAATGGGCACGCCGAGGAAATACAAGATGATTGAACGCACAAGTCCTCCAGGTTTCGTCAGGCCACGGCCACGATGTGATCGCGCTGGCGGCCGCCGATGGTTGCAGCAACGCTAGAGCAGAACGCACCGACGAGGAGCGCCAGAAACATCCACAGCGAGGCACGTGCTGCCGTCTTTCTCACGGCATCGAGATCCGAACGGCCGCGAGCCAGAACATCGTCGACTTGGCGCTCGGCTTCGGACGGCGTGAGTCCGGTGCGAGATGACACGAGACGAATGAGATAGTCGCGATCGGCCGTCGCGCCCGGTGCTTGCTCGATCACCACGGCGAGAACCCGGCCGGCCTCCGCTCTCGTCTCGTCGCTGACCACGTCCGTCGTTCCGGGCCGACTCGGCCGGAACATTGCGTCGACGTAGTAGCTCCCGACCAGGCCGGACCGGCTGGGCTCGCCAGACGGACCCGGCGTCGTCACGAGCGCGGCCGCGGCGGTAGCGAGCAGAGTCGCGGCGACGATCGTCGCCACGCTCCACGACAGAAACCCATGCGCGGTGTCGCGAAAGTGCACTTCGTCACCATGAACGCGCATCCATTTGGTCCGGAGCCGACCGGCCAGATAGCCGCCGACGCCAGATGCCACCATCTGCATCGCGACCATCCAGGCGATCGCAGACACCGCGAGCGTCGTCGTCGTCGACCCACGATTTGACCACTCGGACGTCACTGAAAGGCCGAAGCCGACGCCCAGAGCCAAGAGCACCAGACCGAGCGCCGCGGTCACCGTTGCGCCGGCAAAGACGGCAGACCAGGACACACCGGATCCGTACATGTCGTTGGGCAAGTACTCGCTTTGACTGATCGTTCTGAGGGGCTGATTCACGCAGTCGAAGACTGCAAGAACGGGACCGCTTCTGGAGCGAACACCGCTCGCCCCATGGGGCATTCAGTTTCCCAGAATGAGCAAGTGAGGGCGTGCGCGTGCTAGAGCACGACCGTTCGCATCTGTTTACATTGCAGTGTCCGCGCGTCGGTCACCGCGGCGAACGCGACGTGCACGCGTCCCGCACGCTTGCAGGCATACATCTGCTGGTCGGCGGCTTCGACGAGAGAACGCGCGAGCAACGGTCCGGCGTGAGGCAGTGGTCCGCTCAGCTCGCACACCACGGCGCCGACAGACGCCGTCAGTGTCACCGACGATGAGAATCCGCGATGTCGCTGCGCGACGGGATCATTGACGCGCGCGCTGATGCGTTTGGCGACACTGATCATGTCGTCCGACGCCTTCAGCTCGAGCACGGCGACGAACTCATCTCCGCCGTAGTGGGACACTGAATAGTCGTCGCGTTCGTCCGCGGCTCGCGTGAGCACATCGCCGCTGTTACGGTCGATTCGGAGGCTCTCCTGAAGGAGCGCTCCGACGGTCTGGACCGCCTGGTCGCCGACTGCGTGACCGAACCGATCGTTGATGTCTTTGAGTTTATCGACGTCCACGAACAGCACGCCGACCGCCGACGACGAATCGAGCACGCTGAGGAGACCTGCCAGGTGGTCGAAGAACGGGCGGCGACGCGCCAGGCCCGTTTCATCGAAGGCATACACGCGCTCGCGCCTGGTCCAGGCACGTTCGATCAGCTCGAGGGCGTCGTCATGGTCGGTACCGAGCCGCCGGAGATCGTCGCTGAAGGACGGGCCCATATCCGGTGGGAGCGCCTTCGCCCACCGCTCGATGAGCATATCGAGGCGTCGCGCAAACTCGGACGTGGGCTTCACAATCATGATCGGCCACCACGAAACGAGATGACCCGCGACCCTCGGCAGGATGGTCGATGACAGGACAGCACCGGAGCGTCCTTTGCAAGATAATCGCCATCGCCGCTGAAGTGGCCCACGCTCGGATTCCCGCAGCGATCTGAGCAGATTGGAAGGAGACGCCCAAGGGTGGGCATTCCGAGGGCCTGCCTTCTTCGGACACGGTGTCGGGCGATACCGATCGCTGGATCGGCGCTTGATCCCGCACGCACGCGATCGCCGCAGCCCGTCTCGGCGCTGAACTTCAGCGACTGACGCGATCAGAATTCCGTCGTCGACGACCTTGCTACGACGACCGGCGCGCCGGACACGTCGCGATCTCCCAGACTCGTGCTGACGACGGCCGCTCTCGCCTCAATCAGCTCGCCACGCGTTCGGACGTGAGCCTTTGGCCTGACCTGCCCCTTCCCTTCGGCCCCGATCGGCACGTAAAAACGGCTGCGTCAGCCACTTCAGGGTGGTATCGCCAGGAGAATGTTGTAAGACTGGGAACGGGGAACAGAGAAGTCATGGAAGTGTTCATGTGGCCCGCGATAAAGATCGCGGGCGGGATCTTGCTGGTTGTCTGGATAATTTTTGCCGCACGGCACTGGCTGCACGGTCGTCGGCGTCGAGTGCGCGACAGGATAGCGCGTGCGCTTTCCGAGCTATACACCGACCGAGAGGACGCGCGCACAAACGGGATGCGCATGCTGGCGGCGATCGCCGAGGCGCGCCGCTCCGCCTCCGTCCGCGTTACACACGAGCTCATCGAATTCGTGAAGCTCCGAGCCGCAAACCGAACGTACGGATCGGCCGCGGACCGCGTCCGCGCGGATTTCGAGATTCGCACGGCGCTCAACACCGTCAGCGGCGTCGTCGAGGCCTCCCCGGCCTTTCAGCGGCTGCTGACATCGACTGCCGACCCAGCACCTTCGCCCGCCGGGCCGCTCGTCGACGCTCGGGAGATCGACTTCAGCGGCGTAGACCTCACCGGCGTCAAGTTTACGGGTCTGGATCTGACGCGCACGTCGTTCGCCGGCGCCGATCTCACCGAGACGTCGTTCACGGCGGTGAACCTGCGTTTCGCGAACTTCGGCCAGGCCGTCCTGAACTCTGCCGTGTTCACGCGCGTGGACTTGTCGTGGTCGACCCTCCGCGACGTCGACGCGACCGGGGTCCGCTTCGATCAATGCCGCACCGAGCCGCGCCAGGCCGGCGCCTGAGCTACGCGCGCTACTTCAGCGCTTCCAGACTCGGCTGGAGGAACGACACCAGGTACCGCCCGATCGACGGGTAGTGCGTCGCCAGCAGCGTGAGCAGCGGCACCGCGCCGAACGCGACGATGCGCAGGTAGAAGTGCAGATCGAGCGCATGCCCCGTCGTCCCCGTGACGCGGCTCAGAATCGGATCGCGGTGCAACTGCACCAACACGCCGACGACCATGAACCCCGTCACCACGAAGATCAGCGTGAACGACCAGATCAACGACTGGTGCGGCTCGAAGGAGTAGACGTTCAGCGAAATGAGCACGAGGCTGAACGACAGCGCGAGGAAGATCATCACGTGCCGCAGGTGGCCCAGAACGCCGCGGATGAACGTGACGTAGCGAAGCGCGACGTACTCCTCGAGCACGCGCATTTGGCGGGTTTCCAGATCCGGCAGTACGCCGGGCTTGGTGTCGAGGTCGGCGCGGTCATCGTGATCGATCAACTGCGCGGACTCGCGACGCCAGCGCGGCTCGAGCGCGTCCCACGCGCGGCGCAGCACCTCCGCCAGATCGTCCTGCAGCTTTCGAAATCCAATCTCGAGCGCGAAGTACGCGGCGATTCTCGAGTCGCCGCCGGCCTGAGACGAGGCAGCCTGTCGGTACTCGACGAGCGAATCGAGGGCGGCAAACAGCGGCCGCTGCTTCTGCAGCCGCCGCCACACGGACACCACCGATCCGACGCAGGCCTGCGCCGCGCCCGAGCTCTTTTGCAGAGCGATCGCCAGGTCCACCTCGCCGAGCTTCGTCATCGCCGCGGCGGCGCTGCTTCGAATGACGGGCGCGCTCCCGGCTGGCGCGGCGCCGATGACCGCCTTCACACTTGCGCGGAGATTGTCGAACGCCGTTCGCAGAAACGCGTTGCCCTCGCCCGACGCAAGCGCAGTCTGCATTCGCTCGACTTCTCCGTCGAGCCCGGTGAGCGCCTGGACGAGCGCGGGCATCGGCGGCAGGGCGGGCGCTGAAGGGTCATACGGCGGGAGTTGGTCGATCGCATCCTTCATCTTTTCAGCCGACGCGCGGATCCTGGCGAGTCCGGCGTCGAAGTACGCCAGGTCGGGCACGCCCGACGACGCCGGATTGCCGCCGCTCGCCATCCGCCCGACGCCTTCGAGCGATCGCGCCATGTCGGCCCATTCGGCATCCTCGCCGCCCTGTCGCCAGAACGACCAACTCATGCCTTTGAGTCGCGAGAACGCCGCCCGCACGGGCCGGCAATCGAGCTCGATCAGCAGTTTCCGGAGGTCCACCCAGATCTGCGCCATGCGAAATCCCGACGACAGCATCAGCGCCACGACCAGGCAGAACAGCACGCCGTACAGCTGACTGAACGCCCTTTTCTCAAAGAGCTGAAACGGATTCATCGGATGGAGAAAGCCCAGCCAGACGATGAACACCGTGACGAAAGGCACGAGATAGCCTGGCCGGAGCAAATAACGATTCACGGCGTCGGCGATTGGCGCTTCAGTCATCTCGCCGGGCCGCGGACGATCGGTGTCGATGCTGTGCGATCCGCCGGTACTGAGACGCGGGCGCATGTCTTCGTTGAAGCGCAGCCGCCATATCTCAAAACACATCCATGCGTACACCGTGATGAAGAGCGGCAACAGCGGCGTGAGCGGCGACACGCCGTTGCCCGGATGCATAGCGCGCAGCGCGAAGAAGAAACCGTATTCGTCGGCCTCGATGCTGAGGAGGCGCCACCATTCGTACAGCAGGGCCGCGGCGAATCCCCAGACGCCCACGAACGTCGCGACCTGCAGACCCAGCGTCGTGACCCGCGAATCGCGCGCTGAGGGATCGACACCATGCCGCCAGCGCCAGCGCAGGCAATAGACCGCTTCGAGCAGCAGCGCCGCCGAGACAACCGCCACGGCCGCGAGGGTGCCGACGATCTGCAGCAACGAGCCTGGCGGCCCATACTGCCAGACCGGCAGCATCAGCACGCCGAGCGCGAGCGCAAGCGTCGCGCAGGCGCCCTGAATGTAGAACAGCCGCTGGCGCGGTACGGCGCCCACCGGCGCGAAGTCGCGGAACCGCGACCCGAACGGCGATGCCGTGAGCAGCACGCCGATATGAATGGCCGCCACACCGCAGACTATGATGACGAGCACCTGCCAGGCGCCGGCCAGATCTTCGTCGTTGAGTTGCGGCGGGAGGCTAGGCGTGCTCGCCGGCTCGGTGGCGGTGATCGCCGTCGGCGGGTCCACTGGCCCGAGATCGAGGCGCCGCACCGGCCAGTAACCGCCGGTGCCCACGACCATCATCCAGAGCGCCGGCGCCTTGACCTCCGGCGCCTTGACCTCGGCCGATAACTGGCTGTTCATCTCCTTCAGCGTCTGCCTTGCGGCCTCGTACTCCCCGCGTTCGGCCTCGTCGGCGAACGGCAGTTGCGGTTCCCCGTCGGCCGTTGCGGACGAGGAGTCAAGACTGCGATTGACCAGTGGATAGGTCGTCAACGCCAGCATGCCGACGTACGGTGTGTTGTCGAGCTCGCGTTCGAATAGCAGATCGGCGCTCACCATGAACAGGCGTGAGTCGGGAGACGCAGATCGTAGAAAGTTGGTCAGAAAGAGGATGTCCAGAACGTTCGTTCCGGCGATGCCGACATATTGAAATCGATTGCGCCTCAGGTCGGCGGCCATGTTCATCAGTACGGCCTCCTTCGACAGTGGCCCTTGCGTCGTCGAGAAGTCCGGAGGCGCATCGCCGCCGTTCGTGCGATCCGTCAAATCGAGCGGGAGCTGGCCCGCCGAGACGGCGGAAGAAGGATTCGACCCATTCGATCCGGAGGTCGACGTCGAATGAGAGGCATTGCGCAGGCTGGCGATCTCGCGCGGAAATACGAAGCTTTCGATGCAGCCCTGCGAGTCCGGCGCGTGCGCGCTGTCGTGCTGCATCGCCTGGCCGTAGGCGGTCGCCGCCTCCGATAGGATTGCGACCTGCGGCGTGGAACACCCGCCGTTCGAAGGATCGAGCTTGGCGACAAGCGTCGTTACCGCCGATTCCGTGTCGTGCACGAACGTCCTGAAGTCGATCGTAGCGCTCTTCGTGTAGTTACCGTCGGGTGGGCCGCACAACGACGGCCACTTATCCAGCAACCGCTCGGTCGCCATCGCACACAGGCTCGACACGGAGCCGCTGTAGACCGTGAATTTCTGCTTCGACGCGTCGATCAAACGGTGCAGCGATGGGAGCGACCCGGAGAACGATGGGCCGACGATGCGAAGCGAGTCGCTCGTGCAGTGGGGATTCTGGTCCTTCGGCTCATTCTTCTTCGAGTCGTCGCCAGTGCCGCACACCTGCTGCACGTACGTCACGGCCTGCTTGAATTGCCGTCCGTCGATGCCGGCCGTGGGCGTGTCGCTCACCAGAAAGACGAAGAGAACCTGCGCCTTGGACGCCGCGTCAGAACCACTGCGGCGAAAGAGGATGAGGCCGGGTTGCGTGGCCCGGCGCTCGCGAGCCTCCGCGCTGGCCGCACTCAACGCGCTCGATGTGTCACCTGCGCCCACCTTGGTGTCCGCGCTCCACGGCAGCCAATAGCGATCGAGCACAAAATGCTCCATCTGCGCGGCAAGCTGGATGGCTTCGAGAGTGCGGTCGAACGTGAGCGCGAGGTGGGTGTGCGCAGGATCGGGTGCGATCGCAATCATCGCGGCGAGAGGCATCGACGCCGGCACGCACCACGCCTCCGCCGTGCCGGCGGCGGCCGGTTTGCAGCCCGCCGATGTCCAGCCCGCGAAGAACCTCTGTGACGCCAGCCACGGCCCATCGTCGGCCGGTTCCTGGGCCGCTGCCGCGAGTGCTGCGGGAACCGGTTCGGGCGTCGACTTCGCAGGCTCGGCGCCGCCGGCGGCCCCGAACATGCGCAGGATCAGTGACACGAAGAAGAGCGAGCCAAGCGTCGAACCGGTGAGAGCCGTGCGGTTCATGACGGACCTCCGCCCGGAGTGCGGGCGGCCTCGAGTTGCGCAGGAGGGCGGTCGCGCGGCGCCGGCCTGCTTCGGAACGGGCGTCCGGGGAGCGGAGCGCCACAAGAGTCGTCTGGCGGCGCCCGGCTGTCAAGGTCCGCAGAATGGGAGAATTTACGTGCGTGTTCCTGGAACGACGCCCGGTCGTCATGCGCGGAGACCATGCTCGAAGCGTGAGTCCGGGCCACGGCGGTGGCCGCCGAGGCAAGACGTCGGCCGGCGGTCAGCATGACCGCCGCACGAATGGGTCTGCCCGCTTTGGCGTCCACCGCGGTGCCCCGAGACTCATTCCTCCCGCACGACCTCTGTCGTCGTGGCTATCAGAGCGAGTCCCCTGAGAGCGCGGTCTAGCGGTCCTTCTTCGCGGGGTTCTCGACGGGAAGCCCGCGGCGCGCCCAATCCTCGAACGAGC
Source organism: uncultured Acidobacteriota bacterium (assembly GCA_963704575.1). GTDB lineage: Bacteria > Acidobacteriota > Vicinamibacteria > Vicinamibacterales > SCN-69-37 > DATEGZ01. Next base: position 2,438,187 of record OY969918.1, read on the forward strand.
CGTCGTAGAGCAGCACGGAATAGCCCAGCGTCTGCGCTGCAAAAATGGTCGCGGTGGCCTGCTGGCCGATGTGGCAGTACGCGACGACCGTGTCCCCGCGCTTCACGCCGGCCCTGGCGAAGATCGCCTCGATCTCCTGTGCGGACTTCCAGACGAAATCCGCTGTCGTCATCTCGCTGAACGGCGCGGAGTGCGCGCCGGCGATGTGGCCGGCCACGCGGTGATCGGCCGGACCGCCGATCGTGGTGCCGTCGAAATACGTCGTGTCGCGCGCGTCGACGATGACGTACCCGGCGCGGCGAGGTGCGCCTGCACGAACGCCGCGTCGACGACGAGCGGCTTGGGCGTGAACGCCGACAGCGTTCCGGGCCGGGCCGGCGGCACAACGGCCGTCACTTCGTGTCCCTGTTTCGTCCAGGCTCCCATTCCGCCGTCGAGAATCGAGACGTTCGTCAGTCCCGCGTAGCGAAGGGTGAACGCGATCCGCGTCGTCGCCGACACGCGATCCTTCGCGTAGTACACGACGACGTGCGAGTTGTCGGACACGCCAAGCGCCGACAACTGGGCGCGGAGCGTGTCGGGCGGCGACATCTCGAGCGAAAGCGGCGGCGTTCCGGCCGGCGTGGTGGTCACGTCCGGCAGGGTCACGAATCGCGCGCCGGGAATATGCGCCGTCGCGTAATCCGGCTGGTCGCCGACGTGCAGCAGCACGAGATTGGCGTCCTGCAGATGCTGGGCGAGCCATGCGGGCGTCACGAGCATCGCCTCTCGCTGCGCCAGAGCGGGTACGGCCTGACCAGCGAGCGCAAGCGCCAGGATTACGCGGGCGACGGTCGTCGTTCGTGTCATGCACATACCTCTTGTAGATGTTCTACAACAACCTCTGGGCCGGCGTCTACCGTGGCCGGTACCGGTCAATGTACCTCGTACGGGATCTCACGGAACGGCGGAAGGCCGGCGGCCTCGATGATGTGCGTGAGACCCGGGCGTTCGTGGAACTCGAGCCCGTCACGGTTCACGACGACGGTGTTGGGGAAGGACGGCGCGAGCCGGCGGAACTCGGCGTCGATCAGCCGGAAGCGCCGGACCATGTTGTCGATGTTCTCGTACGCCCGGTTTCGCTGCTTGATGTGCTTTTCGATCGTGTCCGTACTCGACGTCAGGACGATGACGCGGTCGAAGTGCCAGTGATCGCCTGCGGCCGCCACGCGCCTGAGCTCGTCGTGCACCTCGGCGGGGTACTCGGCAATGTGTGCCTCGAGCGTGATTCGCGCGCCCTCGAAAAAGATGACCTTGTCGGGACGATCGTTGCCGGCGGCATCACGATAGTTCTCGTCGTAGAGGGCGGCGAAATACGCGGTCACTCCGACGGGATTGTGCCCGGCCTCGATGTCTGCGAGTACACGAGGATCCCACACGCCCTTCTCGCCTTCCCCGTACGATCCGTGGCGATAGAGGTCGCCAAGCTGGCGGACGAGCGTGCTCTTCCCGATCCCGGGCCCCCCGACAATCGCGACACGCATGCCGAAGTGTAGCCTTCTCCCGGCCTGCTCTGCTCCTCACCGGGGGCGCACGGTCAGGAACACGGTCGCTTCCACCGGCGTTCGGGATCCATAGGCCGCCTGCAGCGCCGGGGGCAGGAACGCCCAGCCCGCGGCGGCACCGGCACCCAGCGAGACACCCGCGCCCTGCCAGAACCAGCGCGTATATCCGCCGCGGACTTTCGTCACGGTGTAGACCTCCTGACCCGGAAGCGAGAGCACGAGATCGACCGCGGTCTTGCCGACGACCTCGACGCGCGCCGACCAGAGATTCGCCGCCGACGACGCAAAAGCCGCCTCCGCGAGGATTGCCGACGTCGTGTTGTCGGATTCGATGTTGCGGCCCCATGCAACGGTCGCGGCGAGCGAGCGATCGTGCTCGGTTCGCTGGTACGATGCCGACGCCGTCACGCGAGTGACGTCTTCGGACGGCGCGTTCGCCCGCGACTCGGCCTCCGTGAGGTGTCCCGCCGACAACTGGAAGGCCCACCGTGACGTCGGCAGCCACCAGAATCGTCCCGAGTATGAATCGAGCGCCGCCAGATTGATGTCGTACCGCCTGTCATCCGGCTCCCGCCCGTTGAACGCCGAGGCCTCCGCCTTCCACCGGGTGCCGTACAGGCCGCCGGTAACAACGCCGAAGCTGACGTGCGTCGAGTCGAGCCAGTGATGCGTGATCGGCGCGATCGGGTCGCTTGCCGCGGACGGACGATGTGGGAACGCGACGGGTCCGAGGGCGGGCTCCGCGGCAGGGCCGCCGTAGATCTCGATGGCCACCGAGCGTGCGACCGCGTGCCGGTAGTCCACCGCGAGTTCCATGAACACGTCGTGCGGGTGCTGGCGATCGTGGAGTGACGCCCCGTCACACGCCTCGCCGCTCTGCAGCAGATTCGGATAGCCGCAGCGTCCGACCGTGGCGGGCTCCGCGCTCAGCATCGCGCGAACCGTGAGCGGCCCACCGCCGGCATCGCGCCGGGCCATGCCCATGACCCAGTTGATGCTGCCGAATTGATCGTCGCCGCGATCGCTGCCCGTCTTGATGTACTCGAGAAACGCGTTCCCGTGCAGCATCAGCATCCACGGCCCTTTGTGCGTCATCGCCATGTGCATCGGCGAGTCGTCGGGCTGCCACGACGTCCCGGACCCCTCGCGCGACTCGCCTTCGCCGAGCGGCCCAGCCACCGTCATCCGGCCGGACATTCCGGCCATCCCGGGCATCTGCGGGCCGCCTGGCGGATCCTGAGGGCCAGGATCGGACGTCTGCGCCATGGTGACGCCGGCCATTGTCAGGGACACGACGAGCACAGACATGAAAACACACAAACACCGGACACGCATGCTGAGACCTCGTCGTGGAGCGCCGTGCGATCGAGCGGAACTCGGCGAACCGACGAAATCAGATGCGCAGGATCAGCGGATGAGGTTTGTCAGGAAGCAATGCGAGCGTCGCGCCGGCGTGCGAAGACGCCGGGACCGCGCTTGCGGCGATCACGCGACCCGCGGCCACGCTCACCAGCAGCACGCCGGCCTGCGGAACCGCCGGCGTCACGACGAGATTGCGGCATTCGTGCGCCGCCGGGGCGAATTGCCCGGCCGCGGAGGCCGAGGCGTGACAGTCACTCGCGCCGCGCGTCGTCGAGGCGCAAGCGAATTGACACCAGAACGCCGCGGCGGGCGTGACCACCAACGCAAGGAGCACGCACCACGAGACGAGCCGCAGCCGCATTCCGTCAAGTATAGCCACGCGTCGACCAGGACATGAAGGCGATTCGAATCTGTGGCAAGCTATCGTGCCATGACCGTGTTTCAGCGCCCTCGTTCACAATCACTTCGTCATCATCTCGGCGTCGCCGCTGCCGCATCAGTACCTCATGCTGACGTGGGCATCCTCGGCGCGCATGGCGTCTCCCGGCCAGACGCCGCCCAGCCAGGCTGCCCAGGCGGCGCCGGCGGGCACGGGCCTCGTCGCTCAAGGCGAGTACCTCGCCAATCACGTCGCGATGTGCGTCCAGTGCCACTCGCCGCGCGACAACAACGGCGACGTGCTGCTCAGCCAGAGGTTCCGTGGCGCCGCGCTTCCCGTGACGTCGCCCTTCCCGAATCGTCCGTTCGCCCTGCGCGCGCCGAACATCGGCGGTCTGCCCGGTTTCACCGACGATCAGATCATCGCGCTCCTGACCGAGGGCCACGCCACCGGTCGCAACGCGCCGCAGCCGCCGATGCCGCCGTTCCGCATGAGCCGCCAGGACGCGCAAGCGATCATCGCGTACCTGCGGACGTTCTAGGGACGGACGCGTGGGCGGTGCGCTCCGGCTGACGGCTGGCGCGAATGATTGACGGGAAACGCGTCGTCGTCGTGATGCCCGCCTACAACGCGGAGCGCACGCTCGTACAGACGTGGCGTGAGGTCGTCGCGCACACGATTGTCGACCTCGTGATCGTCGTCGACGATGCGAGCCGCGACGCGACGTTGGCTGTGGCGCGTGGTCTCGAACGCGCGGTCGTGTACTCGCACCCGGTCAATCGCGGGTACGGCGCGAACCAGAAGACGTGCTACGCGCGCGCGCTCGAGCACGATGCCGACATCGTCGTGATGATTCATCCCGACTACCAGTACACGCCGCGCCTGATTCCCGCAATGGCCGGCCTGGTGTCGAGCGGCCTCTACGCCTGCGTCCTCGGATCGCGCATCCTGGGCGGCCAGGCGCTCGCCGGCGGCATGCCGTGGTGGCGGTACATCGCGAATCGCGGGCTGACACTCGCCGGCAATCTGTTGCTTGGATCAAAAGTCTCGGAGTTCCACACTGGATACCGCGCCTATTCGCGGGAATTGCTCGAGCGACTGCCGCTCTCGGCCAACTCGGATGACTTCGTCTTCGACAACGAGGTGCTCGCCGAAACCGTATGGCTGGGCTACCAGATCGGCGAGGTCTCGTGTCCGACACGATACGCCGAGGACGCCTCGTCGATCACGTTCTGGCGCAGCGTGCGCTACGGCTTCGGTTGCCTGGGCACGGCAATCAGCTTCCGCCTGGCGCGTTGGGGCCTGATCACGTCGCCCCGCTTTCCTCCGTCCACACGGTCCGCGCCCGCGCGCGGATGACGCCGGTGACGACCCGATCGACCAGTCGCGCGGATTCTGCGTTCGCCGCCGGTCTGGCCGTGTTAACGATCGCGGTCTACTGGGGCGTGTGGTCGTTCGGATTCGTCAACTTCGACGACCCGCAGTATGTCGTGCTCAACCCGCACGTGACCACCGGTCTGTCGTGGGCGAACATCGTGTGGGCGTTTACGACCGGCCACGCGGCCAACTGGCATCCCGTCACGTGGATCTCGCACATGACCGATGTGTCGTGGTTTGGCGTCACACCGGGTCCGGCTCACACGACCAACCTCGTGCTGCACGTGATGAACGTCGTGCTGCTCTTCAGTTTTCTGAGCCGCGCGACCGGCGCCTCATGGCCGAGCGCGCTGGTGGCGGCGCTCTTTGCCGTTCATCCCCTGCACGTCGAGTCGGTCGCGTGGATCGCCGAGCGCAAGGACGTGCTGAGCACGTTCTTCGGGTTGCTGACGCTTCTCGCGTATGTCTCGACGGTCCGGCGGCCGACGTTCGCGCGCTGGACACTCGTCTGCGCGCTCTTCGCGCTCGGTTTGATGGCGAAGCCGATGCTCGTCACGCTGCCGATCGTCATGCTGGTCGTCGATCGCTGGCCCCTCGGACGCACGACGGCGATCGCTCTCGTGCGCGAGAAGATCGCCGTCTTCGCGCTCGCGGCGATCTCGATCGTCATCACCATCCTGGTGCAGCAACAGGGCGGCGCGGTGGCCGCCGTGGATCCGTATCCCGTCCACGCGCGCCTGCTGCACTCGCTGACGGCGTACGTCGGGTACCTCGTCCAGACGGCGTGGCCTCTGCGACTCACGGTGTTCTACCCGCTGCCGCTGGTGACGCCGATCTGGCAGGCGGCTGGCGCGGCGTCTATCCTCGCGGCCGTGACGATCGCGGCCGCTGTGATTCGGCAGTCACGACCGTACGTCCTGGCGGGCTGGCTGTGGTATCTCGTGATGCTGCTCCCGGTCGTCGGTCTCATCCAGGTCGGCGGCCAAGGCATGGCCGATCGGTATACGTACCTGCCGATCGTGGGCGTCTTCGTCGTCGTCGCGTGGGGTCTTTCCGATCTTGCGCGAGTGTCACGACATGCGCGGCTGGTCGCGGCGCTTTCCGGCAGCGTCGCGATCGCGGCGTGCGGTGCCCTCACGCATTTTCAGTTGCAGACCTGGCGGGACAGCGTGACGCTCTGGACGCACGCACTCGAAACGACGTCCGGCAACTACCGCGCGGAGAATGCGGTGGGCGCGTTGCTGATCGAGCGTGACCAGTTTGCCGAAGCGATCGGCCACCTGGCTAACGCTGTGCGCATCGAGCCGGCGTTCGCGGACGCGCACGACAACCTCGGCACCGCGCTCGCGCGCACAGGCCAGATGGCCGACGCCATCGCGCAGTATCGCGAGTCGGTCCGGCTCGACCCCTCGTCGCCGCTCGCGCACAATAACCTGGGCCTCGCGCTCGCCAAGACATCCGAGGCCGCCGGCGCGATCCGCGAGCTGCGGGAGGCGGTCCGGCTCGACCCCGATCGCGCGGACTTCCGCTACAACCTGGCGGTGATGCTCCTCAACGCGGGCAATACTGCCGGTGGCGTGGAGGAACTGCGGGCGGCACTGGCCGTCCAGCCGGCGTTCGAACCCGCGCGGCGCCTGCTCGATCAGGTGGTCCGCTGAGCGACCTGCCAACCCCTGACGCCCCCTCATCGTCCAAGTTGATACCTTGAAGCGCTAGGCACGGCACGTTCATACATCGAAGCGCGAGGGAAGGAGACCAAATGCCCCCTGCGCCGCCGCCGGCCGGCTTGCCCCAGGGCACGCTCGACCTGCTGATCCTGCAGACGCTCGCCCGCGGTCCGCGCCACGGCTACGGCGTCGCCCGGTGGATCGAAGACACGACCGGAGACGTGTTGAGCATCGAAGAGGGCTCGCTCTACCCGGCGCTGTACCGGATGGAGCGCCGCGGATGGATCCACGCGCGGTGGAAGGCATCGGAGCTGGGCAAGGACATCAAGGTCTACGCCCTGACCGACGCCGGCCGTGCCGAGTTGCGCGCACGGACCGCCGGATGGGCACGCCTCACCGCCGCGGTGCGCAAAGTGATGCGCGCGCGATGACGGACGACCGGCCGCCGCGCAATCGCGACGTCGACACCGAGCTCGAGTTCCATCTCGAGATGCAGACGCAGCGATACGAAGCTGCCGGCCTCGACCGCCAGACAGCGCGCGAGCTGGCGCGCCAACGCCTCGGCAACCTGCAGGACGCGCGCGCGGCCTGCCGCCAGGTCGCCAATCACACGGAGACACAGATGGACCGTCAACAATGGTGGCGCGGCGTCGGCGAGGACATCCGGTACGGCTGGCGAGTCCTTCGGCACGCGCCGACATTCACCCTGACCGCGCTCCTCACGCTCGCGGTCGGCCTGGGCGCCAACACCGCGATCTTCAGCGTCGTCAACGCGGTCCTGCTGAAGAGCGTGCGTTACGCGCCGGCCGATCGGCTCGCGCTCATCTGGAACAGTTACGCGAACCTGTCGACAGCGGCGGTGGCGGCGCCTGAGTTCGCGGATATCTCGGCGCAGCAACGCGCGTTCGACGGTGTCGCGGCCATCCGGCCGCAAGCCTCGACGCTCACGGGCGCGTGCGGCGGCGACGCGGGCTGCGAACCAGAGCGCGTCCAGGCGTACGTCGTCTCGCCCAATCTCTTTGATCTGCTCGCGGTCGGGCCCGCACGCGGGCGCGATTTTTCGCCGGCGGACGGGGCGACGGGCGCGCCGAGAGTCGTGCTCATCAGCGACGCCTTGTGGCGGCGCAGATTCGGCGGCGACCCATCGATCGTCGGCCGGTCAGTCTCTCTCGCCGGCCTTCCTCGCGTCGTCGTCGGCGTGATGCCTCCTGGGGTGCGTTTTCCCGACGCGCCGATCGATTTTCTCAAGTCGCCGGCGGACGTCTGGGTACCGCTCGCCTTCGAGCAGCCCGGCATCGACGAACGCGGGAATCAGAATCTGGCGGTACTCGCGCGGCGCCGGACGGACGTGTCGATGGCACGCGCACAGGCGGATCTCGACGCCATCGCGGACACGTTCCGCGCGCGCTTTCCCAACCGGTACGCGGGGGCGGCGCGGCAGTGGCGCATGACGCTCGTCTCGATGCGGGACCAGATCTCGGGTGACGTGAGGCCGGCGCTCCTGGTGCTGCTCGGCGCGGTCGGATTCGTTCTGCTCATCGCCTGCGCGAACGTCGCGAACCTGATGCTCGCGCGTGGAAGTGCGCGCCGGCGCGAGCTCGCGGTCCGGAACGCGCTCGGCGCCAATCGCGCGCGCCTGGTGCGACAGCTGCTCGCCGAGACGGCCGTGCTCGTCGCGGGCGGCGGCGCGCTCGGTGTGCTCCTCGCGATTGGCGGCGTCAAGGCGCTCGTCCGCCTCGACCCGGCCGGCATCCCGCTCCTCGACACCACCGGCGTCGATCGCACGGTGTTCGTCTTTGCGCTCGTGCTGACCGCGGCCACCGGCGTGATTGTCGGCCTTGTGCCGGCGCTGCGGCAGTCCCGTATCGATCCGCAAGGCGCGCTCAGCGAAGCCGGACGGACGGGCGCCTCACCCGTACGCCAGCGCCTGCGGCACCTGCTGGTCGTCGCCGAAGTCGCGCTTGCCGTCGTCGTCCTTGTCGCGTCCGGCCTGCTCGTGCGCAGCTTTCTCGCGATGACCCGTGTGCCGCTCGGCTTCGACGGGTCGCGCGTGATGGCCGTGCAGGTCAATTTGCCGCGGGCGATGTACAACACGAGCGACAAGATCTCCGGGTTCAACCGGGCACTCACGGGCGAAATCGCTGCGGGCCACGGGGTTGAGAGCGTATCGGCGGTGTACCCGCTCCCGTCGGGCGGCGAGGGGTGGAGCGGGTCGCTGTTCATCGAGAACGAGCCGGTTCCTGCCGGCGAGCCCGAACCGCACGCCGCGTACGCAGTGGCGCTGCCCGAGTACTTTGCGACGCTTGGCGTGCCGCTCGTCGAAGGCCGCGATTTCGCCGCGAGCGACGCGGCCGGCGCGCCCAGGGTGGCCATCATCGACGAACGGCTCGCTCGCCGGCACTGGCCGAATCAGTCGGCGCTGGGCAAGCGGCTCAGCCCGTTCGGTACGCCGGCAAAAGACGCCTGGACGACCGTCATCGGCGTGGTGGGCCACGTCCACACCGCCGGTCCGCGCGAGGACAGCGAACCGATCGTGTACCTGCCGGCGCTGCAGTCCTCGGAGTCGTCGCTGTTTTTCGTCGCCCGCGCCATCGCCGGCGCGCCACCGATCGGCCCGGACATGCGGGAAGCCGTCCGGCGTGTCGATCCGTCGCTCGCGGTGTCTCGTCTGGCGTCGCTCGACGATCTCACCGACCGCACCACCTCGCGCGATCGCTTCAACGCGCTGCTGCTGGCGCTCTTCGGCGCGGGCGCGCTCGCGATCGCCGCCGTCGGCCTCTACGGCGTCATGGCGTATCTGGTCGCGCAGCGGACGCGCGAAATCGGCATCCGGCTGGCCCTTGGCGGCCGCCCCGGCCGCGTGCTGGGCGCCATCATCGTCGAGGGTCTTACCACGGCGGCCGCGGGCCTCGTCCTGGGCGTCGGCGCGGCACTTGCGCTCTCACGCGTCCTCAGCGAGCTGGTCTTCGCGGTGTCGCCGTCCGATCCGCTCACGTACGTCGTCATCGCGGCCATGCTGCTCGCCGTGGCGCTCGTCGCGTCGTACATCCCCGCGCGGCGCGTGCTGCATGTCGATCCGGTCAGCGTGCTGCGCGAGTAGGGTTGACACGCCGGTCGCGCATGGCCATCATCGCGCGCGATGGCGCCGCGAAGGCTCACGACACCAAAAAGCGCGGAGCAGTTTCTCGAGCGTGCCGGGGTCGCGCTTCGCTATGGCGCGACGAAGGGACTGCCACTCGCGAGTCTGCGCACCGCTTCCGGCCCGGTCGACAGCAAGCCGGCGCTCGCGCTTTCCATCCACCTGACGAACGCCCTGCTCGGTGCCAGCCTCGGGATTGAGGTCAACGTCGTCGCCGATCGACTGACCCTCGTCCATCGATCGCTGCTGCCGTCGCTGTACGTCCTGGTTCGCCGAGGCCGTGCGCTCGACGATCTCGAAGGGCTGAGTTTGCCGGCACGGTCGGCGTACGCCCTGCTGCGCCAGCGGCGGCAGATTTCGGCGGGCGATCTTCGCCGTCACTTCGGCTGGCAGGCCACGCCCAAAGCCGACCCGGCGTACGACGCGCTCTGCGAGCTGCAGCGTGTCCTCCTCGTCGCGCGCGGGCCGTTCGAAGTGCCCAAGACCGGCATTCCCTACCTCAGCGCGGAAGGCTATCCGTACTACTTGCTCGCCGATCGCCACGCAGACCTCGTGCGGCAGTCCAAGGCGCTGAGCACGGAGCACGCCGCCGATCGCTGGATCGATCGGTTTCTGACCGCTGCGGGGGAGGTCCCACCGCGGAAGCTCGCCAGCCTGTTTCGGCGATTCCTCAGCGCGGAGGAGATTCGCCTGGCGCTCGGGCGACGAACGCCACGTCTATAATCGCAGGCGTGACGACCCGAAAAATCAGCGAGACCATCCTCGACACGATCGGGCACACGCCCCTCGTGCGCATCAACCGTCTGACGCGCGGCATCGTGCCCGCGACCGTGCTCGCGAAAGTCGAGACCTTCAACCCCGGCAATTCGATCAAAGACCGCATGGCGTTGAAGATGATCGAAGACGCCGAGCGGGCGGGTCTGCTGAAGCCCGGCGGCACCATCATCGAAGGCACGTCGGGCAACACAGGCATGGGTCTGGCGATCGCCGCCGTCGTCAAGGGCTACAAGTGCATCTTCACGACGACCGACAAGCAGTCGAAGGAAAAAGCGGACGCGCTCCAGGCCTTTGGTGCCGAGGTCATCGTCTGCCCGACTAACGTCGATCCCGAAGATCCGCGCTCGTACTACTCGGTCTCGTCCCGGCTCGAGCGCGAGACGCCAAATGCGTGGAAGGCGAATCAGTACGACAACCTCTCGAACTCGCAGGCGCATTACGAGCAGACCGGACCGGAGATCTGGGACCAGACCGACGGCACGCGTCACGCACCTGGTCTGCGGCGTCGGCACCGGCGGCACGATCTGCGGCACCGGACGGTTTCTGAAAGAGCGGAATCCCGCGATCAAGATCTGGGGCATCGACACGTACGGCTCGGTCTTCAAGAAATACAAGGCAACGGGCGTCTTCGACAAGAACGAGATCTACCCGTACATCACCGAGGGTATCGGCGAGGATTTCCTGCCAAAAAACGTGGACTTCAGCGTCATCGACGACTTCGAGAAGGTCACCGACAAGGACGCGGCCATCATGACGCGCCGCATCACGCGCGAGGAAGGCATCTTCGCCGGCAACTCGGCTGGCGCCGCGATGGCCGGGCTGATTCAGTTGCGCGCGAAGTTTCACGCAGGACGACGTCGTCGTCGTCATTTTTCACGACCACGGCACGCGCTATCTCGGCAAGATGTACAACGACGACTGGATGCGCAACAAGGGCTTCATCGAGAAGACGGGGCTCACCGCGCGCGACCTCGTCGCCTCGCGGCAGCACACGCCGCTCGTCACGCTCGAGCGGCACGACACCGTCACCCGCGCGATCCAGGTGATGACCGCCCACGACTACTCGCAGATTCCCGTCACCGACGACGGCCGTATCATGGGATCGGTCAGCGAGACGCGGCTCTTCGCCGCGATCGTGGAGAACCCGGACATCAAGACGAAGGCGATCGACATGATGATGCAGCCCGCGTTTCCGTTCGTCGACATCTCGGCGGGCGTCGACGCGCTGGCAACGATGATCACGCCGGAGACGTCAGCCGTCCTCGTGCGCGACTTCAAGAGTGAGGACACGTTCATCATCACGCGCTGGGACGTGATGCAGGCGTTGAATTAGGCCCGAGCAGATTGGCCGCGTTAGAAGAACTTGAGCTTCTTGACAGCGCCCGCGGCGGCGCGCAACACGCCGGCCACGGACTGCCCCGTCTTGACGCCAGCCGAGACGATCGAGTTGCCTGCGTACGCAATCGATCCGCCGACTGAGTGGAACGCGTCAGAAATGAATGATGTGTCGTTGGTGCCGGAACCGGAGAACTGCCGGAGCGTTTCGTCCGTGTCGTCGCTCGTCTGAAGCACCGGCGTCGGCTCGGAGAGTGGCACCCGCTGGGCCGAAGGCGCAGCGGCGCGGTCGAAGGCCGCGTCGAACTTCGCGGGCGGCGGCGCTGTGAGCACCGGAGACGCCAGCCGAGGCAGCGCGTCGATGGACATCGCGCTATCGAGCATGGCAACGCCGGCCACGGACTGCGCGTGTGAACGCGCCCGTCGCTCGAACGCCGTCCGCGTCGTCGTCAAGGTCGGAATGCGCGAGGGAACCGCGAGTGCGCCCGAGGCTGGCGGCAGGCGCATCAGAGTGCCGACGGGACGCGGCGCCTGGACATTCGTCGGCCAGTAGTCGACGAGCGCGCCGACACCAGCGAGCAGACCAAGGGCGAACACCGCCAAAGATTTCGCGTAGAGATCTTGCCGGGAGTCTCCCCGCACGGGGTCAGTGTAGCAGCTGCCGTCAAGGCCGGCGAAGATTTCTCGGGCGCCGATCCGAGACCACGCCAAGGACCAGAAAAACCGCGACAATCGTGCCGGCGATCGCCCAGAAAACGCCGCGCGGCCACAGCAGGAGGAACGCCTCCGGAGCCGCCCGGCTGACGAATTCCACGGCGTCCGGGCCCTTCCGCGCCTCGGCGTCAGCTCGCTGCGCTTCCGGCCAGCGGACGCCGGCCGGGGCGAGGTACGTCGGAACGGCGAGGACCGGCCCGAAATACCGCTCGAGAAGCAAATTCTCGTGCCACGCGCGATTCACATCGACGGCCCACGCGTCGTTACGCGCGCGGACGTGCCACATGGCTTCCGCCAAATACTGATCCTCGCGCGAAAAGCGCCTGATCGCGAGTGGGGGCGGGTCGGCCGCCCACCTGGCGGCACGGTCCGCGCCGAGCCTCAACAGCTCGTCCCCGGTATAGCGCGACGTGAACGTTCCTCGCTGCGGGTCCTGCACCAGACGACCGAAATGCACGAGCTGCAGGAACGCAGCGAGCGGCAGGGCGAGCGCGGCAGCGAGAACCCAAACGCGGCGTCGTGATCCCGCGCTGAGCGTCGCGGTCATCGCTATCGGCGGCGCCACGCCAATGCTGACCAGCACGCCGCCCCAGATGGCGCCCAGATTGAGAAAGATATCGCGCCACTCACCGACGCGCTCGGGGACGAACCACTGCCATGCTTCGTCCACGGTGCTGACGATGAGGCCGGCAATCACCGGCAGGATGACGACGGAAAGATCGCCGCGAGATCGCCAGGCGCGGTAGAACAGAGCCGCGACGACGCCGTATTCGACGAAGTGATAGCGCTCGACGGCATTCTGCGCCGCGATGGGCGACGCTGTCGCCAGGGCAAAAGCGCCGGCCACGCCGACCCCGGCAAGTGTCGCCAAGTACCGCCAGGCGCGCCGGTCGCGAATTTGCCACAGCGCGGTACCAACGACTGCCGTCACGCCAATTGCCAGCCCCGCGTTGAGCGCGAGGCTGAACTCGTCGGGAATCGCGCGCCGCAGCCAGCTCCGCGCCTCGCCCACGAGCGGCGCCAGCAGGACGATCGCACCTGCCGCGAGCACCGCCACCGCGAGCGAGCCGCGCGCGCCCCGCGTCACACCTCGAGCACGTCGTGATCGCGCGCGACGAGCGCGTACAGCACCGGCGCGAGAAACACCGAGATGAGCAGCCGCGAAACCAGGCCGCCGACGATGACGATGGCAAACGGCTTCTGCGAGTCGCTGCCAATGCCGGTGGACATCGCCGCGGGCAGCAGTCCCAGGCAGGCGACGAGCGCGGTCATGATGATCGGCCGCAGCCGTAACAGCGACGCGTCATACGTGGCCGAAAGAATGTCGCGGCCCTCGCGTCTGAGCTTGTTGATGAACGAGTACAGGATGACACTCGTCTGCACCGCAACGCCCATGAGCGCCACGAAGCCGAACCCGGACGAGACGCTGAAGTTCGTGTGGGTCAACTTCAGCGCCAGCAGCCCGCCGACCGGCACGGTGACCAGCACGCTGAACATGATGATCAGCGGAAATTTCAAGTTGCCGTAGAGCGCGAAGAGAATCCCGAGAATCAGCACGATCGTGAGCGGCAGAATGATCTGCATCTGCGACCGCGCCGCCAGGTAGTCGCGGTACTCGCCGCCCCAGTCGAACGAATACCCGCGCGGGAGCGGCACCGCCGCGTCGACCTTCTTCCGCGCTTCCTGCACGGCGCTTGCAAGGTCGCGGCCATCCACGCTGAACTGGACGCCGATGAACCGCGAATCCCCTTCGCGATAGATGAACGACGCGCCCTTCTCCACGCGAATGTCCGCAAACTGCCCGAGCGGCAGGTTCTGGCCGTCCGGCGTCGCGATCAGGATGTTCTTAATCGCGTCGATGTTGTCGCGGAACGCTTCGGGCAACCGGACCACGAGATCGAACGAGCGCTCGCCCTGGATCACCTGCGTCGCGGGCGTGCCGCCCACGGCCGTCTCGATCATCGTGTTGATGTCGGCCACGTTGAGGCCGTAGCGAGCGATCTTCTCGCGATTGGGCGTGATCGTGAGACTCGGCTGCCCCAGCTCTCGCACCACGGTGATCTCGGTGATGCCCGGCACCGCCGCGATCGTCTTGCGCACCGCCTCCGCCTTGTCCTCGAGCGTCTGGAGATCGCCGCCGAAAATCTTCACGGCGAGCGAGCTCTTGAGCCCGGTCTCCGCCTCGTCGACCGCGTCCTCCGCGGGCTGCGTGTAGTTGAAGATGATCCCGGGGAACGCGGCCAGCTTCTCCTGGATGGCGTCGATCAGCTGCGGCTTGGTCCGGACCGCACCTCGCCATGCCGGGTCGTCGTACGGCTTGAGGCCGACGAAGTACTCGTCGTTGTAGAACCCGATCGGATCGGTGCCGTCGTCCGGCCGGCCGAGCTCGTTCGCGACGGTCGTCACCTGTGGAAAGCCCAGCAGCAGGTTGCGCATCTGCGGCCCGAGCTTCGAGGCCTCGTCGAAGCTGATCGTGTACGGCATCGTCGCACGAATCCACAACGCGCCTTCGTCGAGGTGCGGCATGAATTCGGCGCCGATAAACGGCACGAGCAGCAGCGACGCGGCGAAGATCAGGATCGAGAACGCCAGCGTCGTCGTCCGATGCCGCAGACACACCTGCAGGATGCGGCCGTAGCCGTCGCGAATCCGGTTGTAGAGCGCGACCTCCGGCTCCTTCACGACCTTCCGCAGGAAGTACGCGCACAGCACGGGCAGCAGCGTGAGTGTGCAGAGGAGCGATCCAACCAGCGCGAACGACATCGTGTCCGCCATCGGCCGGAACAGCCGGCCCGACGGTCCGGTGAGCACGTAGATCGGCAAGTACGCGGCGATGATGACGGCGATCGCGTAGAAAATCGGCCGCTCGACGTCGCGCGCCGCCGCGCGGATGATGTCGGTGACCGATCGGTCCGTGCCGCGGTGCTCGGCCAGCTCGCGGAAGATGTTCTCCACCATGACGACCGCGCCGTCGACAATCATCCCGAAGTCGATCGCGCCGATCGACAGCAGGTTGGCTGGAATGCGCGCCCAGTCGAGACAGATGAACGCGAACAGCAGCGCGAACGGGATCGTCACGGCCACGATGAGGGCGGACCGGACCGAGAACAGCATCAGCCCGAGAATCACGAGCACGATGAACATGCCGCGCGCGAGATTCGCTTCGACCGTCTTCGTCGTTTCCTCGATCAGCGACGTCCGGTCGTAGTACGGGACGATCTTCACGTCCGCCGGCAAGCCGCCGGAGTTGAGCTCGTCGGTCATGGCCTGGACGCGCTTGAGCACGGTCTGGGCCTGCTCGCCAGTCCGCATCAGGATCACGCCTTCGACGGCATCGTCCTGCTTGATGAATCCGAATTGGCCGAGCCGCGGGGCGTGGCCCATGACGACGTTGCCGATATCGCGGATGTACGTCGGAGTCCCGTTGTGCGTGGCCACGACGATGTTGCCGATGTCCTGGACGTTCCTGACCTGCCCGAGGCCGCGGATGTAGTAGAACTGACCGCCCTGTGAATAGAAGCCCCCACCGGCGTTCGCGTTGTTCGCACTGAGTTGCTGGACGACCTGAGACACCGTCACGCCGTGCGAGAACAGCTTCCGCGGATCGATCTCCACCTGATACTGCATCGTCGTGCCGCCGAGACCCGAATCGTCGGCCACGCCTTGAATCGATCGGTATTTCCGTTCCAGCACCCAGTCCGCGATGATCTTCAACTGCTCTGCCGTGCGATCCGGGCTCTGGAGCACGTAGCGGTAGATCAGGCCGCTCGGACTGAAGAGCGGCGACATGCCCGGCGCCACGCCGGCCGGGACGGTGGCATTCGGGATGCGTTCGAACGCCTGCGCGCGCGCGAAATACGGATCGGTGCCGTACTCGAAGTTCATCGTGATCGACGACAGACCGTAGAGCGACACCGAGCGAAGGGCCTCCAGCTTCGGGATGCCGTTCATCTCGACTTCGAGCGGGATCGTGATCTGCCGCTCGATCTCTTCGGCCGCGTGGCCCGGCCACTGCGACACGATCTCGACCTGCGGCGGCGACAGGTCGGGATACGCGTCGATCGGCAGGTTTCTGAATGACGAGGCGCCGTAAACGCCAATCGCCACCATCGCGACGACGACCATGAAGCGCTGCGAGAGCGCAAACGAGACGATGCGATCGATCATGAATTCCTCGGGCCTCGCCCTACTTGCCGATGCTGTTGGCGAACTGCAGGAAGAGACTGCCCTGGCCGACCACTTGCTCGTCAGCCTTCAGGCCGGAGGCGATCTCGGTCGTCGTCCCCTGCTGCGTGCCGAGCGTGACCTGCCGCTGCGTGAAGCGGCCCTGGCCCGCATCGACGTAGACGAACGGCATGTTCTGCTCGTCGTACAGCACCGCGCTCGTCGGCACGACGAGCACGGTGCGCTTCGCGGAGTCGTGGAGGGTGACGTCGACGAACAGATCCTTCTTGAGCAGTCCGGTCGGATTGGCGGTGACGATGCGGACGAGCGTCGTCCGCGTCGCCGGATCGAGCAGATCGCCGACGTACGCCACCCGTCCGTGAAAGACGTCGCTGAACGCGGCCTGCCGGACTTCGGCACTGTCGCCCACGTGCACCGATCGCAGATCTTTTTCGTAAAGGTGCGCCTGCACCCACACTGAGGTCACATCACTGATGACGAACGCCATCGTCGCGCCGGCCTGGATGAGCTGGCCGGGCAGGACGAGTTTCTGCACGACCGCGCCGCTGATCGGCGCGCGCATTGCCAGTTCCGAGCTCACCGCCCCGGTCTGCACGGCGTCAGCCGCCAGGTCGGCGTCGCTCACGCCGAGAATCTTGAGCGCCTGCTGGGCCGACTGCAGATCGGTCGCCGCGTCGTTGAAGTCCGACGTCGAGTCGTCGAGATCGCGCTGCGCGATGGCCTTGTGCGCGAGCAGGTCGCGGTTCCGGTCGAGCGTACGCTGAGCCTGATCGAGGCGGTTCTTCGCCTTCCGGTACGCCGAGACGGCGCCGGAGATGTCCGGGCTCGACACGTACAACAACGGGTCGCCGGCCTTCACGTGCGCTCCCGTGTCCACCAGGATGCGCGTGATCGGACCGTTGACCTGCGTGATGGCCTGCGTCGTGTGGTCGTTGTCCCAGTCGACCGTGCCAGTCAGCTGCAGTGTCGTCTGGATCTCGGTGACGTGCGCCGCGACGATCTCGAGATGACTGCGCTGCGCGTCCGGCACGGTGAAGTAGCCGGCTGGCGCGGCGGCGGCCGCCGCCGCGGTGATCGACGGATCGGGCGGAGGCGCGCTGCACCCGGCCGCCGCAAGCGACAGTCCGATCAGGATGAGTGTGGGTTTCATGGAATCACCTGTCTTCCGACGACGAAGTTGAGCTGCAGCACGCTCGTCACGTGAGCCGCGAGCGCCTGGCGGTACGCCAGCTGGATGGAGCGATAGGTCCGTTCGGCGTCGAGGAGGTCGAGCAGGCTGCCCGCGCCGCGCTGAAACACATAGGTCGTGATGTCGAGCGACTGTTTCGCCTGATCGAGGTACCCGGATTCGTAGAGCGAGAGGACCTTCTCGTTCGTCTGATATTGCGCGAAGGCGCTCGCGACATCCGTCAACACGGCGGTGCGCGTGGCGGCCTCGGTCTCCTTCGCCTGCTCGACCGCGATTTGCGCGTGCGCGATGTTGCCCTGATTGCGCGCGCCGAACGGCAGATCGAAGGCCGCGCTGACACCGAGCGTGCTGATTGGCCCGAACCCGTTACGCGTGTAGTTGAGGCCGCCGTCGATGTCGCGTGCGCGGTTGCCGATCTCGAGTTCGACCTGGTGGGTCGCGAGCACAATGCCGCTCTGCGCGGCCTGCAGATCCGGACGCGACACGAGCGCGGCCTGCGCGAGCGCGTCGAGCGTTACCGAGATCTTCTGGTGCGTGAGGTCGCCGGTTACATCGAAATCGTCCGTCACCGTCTGATACCCGAGAAGCTGGCGCAGCGAGGCTTTCGCCTGGACGACGCCCAGCTCCGCGGCCGAAACGTCCTGCTCGAACTGCAGCCGCTGCAGCGTGATCTTCAGGAAGTCACCTTCGGCGAGATCGCCGGCGGCCACGCGCGCCTGGCTGGCGTCCACCGTCTGCGAAAAACTCGCCAGATCCTGTTGCGCCAGCTCGAGCGACATCTTCGCGAGCTGCACGCCGACGAAGGCCTGCTGCGTCTGAAACCGCAGCTGACGTTCGGCGTCGATGATCGTCTTGGCCGCGATGTCGGCACTGTCGGTCGCGGTCTTGATGCGGTTCGTCTGTTTCTCGCCACGTTCGAACACGTGATCGACGCCCACCGAGTACGCGACGGCGTAAGCGAAGAAGTTCCAGTTGATCTGCTTCGGCGCAAACAGCGGGAAGCCGTCCGCGCCGAGCGACAGGGTGTAGTTGGGCTTGAGCGCCGCGGTCTCTTCGTCAGCCTTCGCCTCGTCGACCGTGAGGCGCTGCGCCCGAAGCGCCTGATTGCGCTCGAGCGCGAGCCGTACCGCGTCGTCCATCGACAGCCGCGCCGCCGGTGGGGCGGGCGGGACCTGGGCCGACGCGAGAACCGGCATCGTCGCGGCCAGCGCGATGACGATCGAAACCCGCCAGGGTCGTACCTTCATGAATCGACACTCCACCGAAAAAACGGACGATCGACGGCGCAACGAGGTCGCGCCCCTGACCGGCCCGGAGTGGGCTTACACCAACCGCGAGATCGCGGTTGTGCTGCTGACGAACGGAACGGTCAGATTGACGAACGGAGGATCAGGCGAGGACGGGGGGCGCGCGAGACGGACGATCAGTCGCGACGGCCGTGCCATGACCCTGGCGGGCCGCGGCGCTTCGAACGGGAACGAGGTCGAGATGTGCGCTGACGCCCACCGCCGGACCAGGACGCGCGCCTGACACGGCGCGGAGCCAGTGGCAGAGCGCGCAGTGCGTCAGGGGCGCTTGCGGTTGCGACGTCGTGAAGTAGGACTGCTGTGGCCCGAGGGCCAGCGTTTCCAGACCACACGCGGCGTCGTCGGCAAATGCGACATGGCGGTCCGCAACGAACGGCAGGCAGAGGCCGCCAATGAACGCGGAAAGCGCGATCCAGGCCCGCAGGCGAACGGCGAGCGACCTCATCTGATGACACTTTACGGTGCGCAAGAGAAGGCCGTCAAGCCAGCCGCCTGGACGAACCGACCAGTCGTGGCGAATCGCCGACCGCTCGCCGCACCAGCTCAGCACCCGGATCCGCGCATCAGAGCTGGAGTAAACGGCCCCGGAGCAGCCTGGATTGGATGCGGCTGACGTCCAGCTGCTGGCCGTTTCGAAGCGTCACCGAATACATCCCGCCCGGCAGCTGCGTGGCGCGGACGATGAAGTCGATGTTGACCAGCACGCCCCGCCCGAGCCGGATGAACTTCAGGGGATCGAGCCGCGCTTCGAGGTGTTTCACGCGGTAGCTGATCGTGTACCGCTCCTGCCGGGCGGTCGTCAGGTGCACGAGCTCCCCTTCCGCGACGATCGACGCGATCTGGCTCGACGGCACGAGCACGATGTCGTCCTTCTGCCGGACGGGGATGCGGTCGAGATACCCCACCGGCGTCGCCCGATCGTAGTCGACGACCGCGTCGCGCAGGTGCGTCACCGCGGCCTCCCGCTCGTCGCCGCGCTCGAGCCGCTCGCGTGCGCGACGCAGCGCTTCGCGGAGGCGCGGCTCGGCGACCGGCTTGGTCAGGTAGTCCACGGCGTTCATCTCGAAGGCTTTCACCGCGTGCTCGTCGTACACCGTCACGAAGATGACGAGCGGCATGAAGCGGCGCCGAAGAAGACGCACGACGCTCAAGCCGTCGATCTCCGGCATCTGCACATCGAGCAGCGCGACGTCAGGTTTGTGCCGTTCGATCAGCTGAATCGCTTCGGCGCCGTTCGCGGCCTCGCCCACGACGACGACATCGGTCAGCGCACGAAGCGTCGCGACCAAAAACGACCGCGCGGGCCGCTCGTCGTCGGCGATCACTACACGGAGGCGTGCGCCGGTCATCCGGTGCGCCTCGCCGGGAAGTCGATCGGGCGGCGAGCGCGGCGTTCGGCGGGCAGGTCAATCCGCACGACCGTCCCGCGGCCCGAGGCACTGTCGATCACGAAGCGCCCACGTGTGCCGTAGTGCGACGCAAGCCGCTGCGCGACGCTCGACAGGCCGACGCCCGCACGCGCGCTCGTCGCCGCCGGCTCGAATCCGACGCCGTCGTCTTCCACCCACAGGGAAAGGAGATCGCCCGAGACGACGGCGCGCACACGCACCGCGCCGCCGGTGCGGACGGGCGCCAGCCCGTGTTTGACCGCGTTCTCGACGATCGGTTGCAGCAGCAGCGTGGGAATGGCCAGGCCGCCCGCATCGGCGGGCACGTCGATTGTGACGTCGAGCCGTTCCTCGAATCTCGCGCGCTCGATTTCGAGGTACGAGCGGATCGAATCGACCTCGTCCTCGAGCGTCGAGAACTCGGATGTGGAGCGCCGGAGGACGCCGCGAAGCACGTGCGTCAGCCGGAGCAGCGTGTCGACGGCTCTCACCGGCGCCGCCTGGATCAGGTAGCCAATCGTCGTAAGCGCATTGAACAGGAAGTGAGGGTTGAGCTGGGCGCGAAGCGCGCGCAACTCGGCCTCGGTCGCGAGGCGCTGCATGCGCTGCTCGCGCAGATTGCGCTCGTGGCGTTCTTGCGCGACGCGCAGCGAATCGATCCGGCGCGCGGCCTGTTGCGCGATCGACTCGAGCAGCCGCATGTCGTCCGACAACAGACGCCGGCCGGCCGTGAGCGCACCGAGTGCGATGGCAGGGTGCGGCATCTCGACTGTACGCAGGCGCAGGAGCGCCGCCGATGGCGCCCCCGGAAGCGACGCGCGGATGTCAGGCCCGATCGCCACGACGCGCCGGTCGTCGGGCGCGAGCGGATCGGCAACCACGTGCGGATCGATCAACCCAAGCGATACGCGCAGCGCGTCGAGGACGCGCACGACGACAGCCTCCTCGGTCTCGGCATCGCTGAGATCCTTCGCAAGCGCGCGCAAGACGGCCTCGTAGTCCGGCCGTCGCAGGACGACGCGATCGACGAAGCGATCGGCGAGCGTACGCAGGGACGGAAAGACGAGCGCGGTCGTCATCCACATGACGACGAAGATCGCGATGGCCCGCGGATCCCAGACGCCCGCCGGGTCCTGCCAGCGCAGCAGCGGCACCATCACGCCGGAAAACAGCGCGAGCGACACCGCCATCAGCAGTAGCAGCGCGATCGCGTTCTTGAGGAACAAGTCCGCGAGAGCGAAGCGGTAATCCTGATGGAGAATCGCGAGCGCGAGCGGCAGCGACGCGTGGTGGCCGATCAGCTCGACCCACCAGGATTCATCGCCACCGTGCCGGCCGAAATGGAATGCCGAGACGGCGAAGATCGCAAGCGCGGCCACCCACACGCCGCGCCGGCCGATCGGCTGGCGTCGGGTCATCAGCAACAGCGCCGCCGTCAGCACCGTGAATCCGCCGGTGAGCACCCAGAGCGCCGCCCGCGACGGCACGGGACGGCCGTCGAGCGCCGCCGCGACGTGCATGACGGCGGCTACGACCGTCAGCCCGTACGCGCTCGCGATGATCGTCCGGATCAGGCTGCGCCTCGCCGCGGTTTCGCGCCCTTCGAGCAACGAGTGGACGACCACGGCCGGCAGGCCGCCAAGTGCCGCAAATGTCAGCGCGACCAGCACTGGACTGGGCGGCGCCGCCCCGAGCACGCGGGTGCCGTAGGCGAAGAGCGCGCCGACGTTCCACACGACGCCCGCGACGCCCGTGAGCAGCGGCAGGCGGCCGCGGCGCGAGAAGAACGGCTTCCCGTCCCCGATCCGCTCGCGCCAGACCATGACGACGAGCATTACGTAGAGGATGGTGCCGGTGAGAAAGCCCAGCACGTCGACGATCTGGCCGGTCACCGGCGGCGCCACCTCGTCATTCTAACGAGCATGCAGCGCGGCCGGCGATCTTCGACCGGTCATTGGTGGCTGCGACCAGACGAACGGTCGTGCGGAGCAGGTGACTGGTCGGCCCGGCCGATCGTGTGGCCGGCGCGCCACTCGACCATCGCCGGTCGCCATCGACGTGGGAAATCCATCCAGTCGTCGGCGAAGAGTCGTCAGCACTCCTCACACTTGCTACGGTCGCGGCTGGACCGCCGGTTGCACGGTCGTGTTCGCTGGCGGCGGTCCGAGGAGTCTTCATGCGATCTGCTTTCCGCACGAACGTGATGTTCGTCGTGATCTGGCTGCTGTCCGCGACGCTCGGATCCGCGCAAGGGCTCGGCGGCGCCGGCACCGTTCAGGGCATCGTCAAGGATCCGACTGGCGGGGTGATGGTCTCGGTCACCGTGACGATCCGCAATGCCGTCACGGCGTTTTCGCGAGCGACTACGACCGATGGCGATGGCAAGTTCGCATTTCGCAACCTGCCGCAAAACAGCTACCGCGTGACCGTCGACGCCCAGGGATTCCAGACCTACGAGAAGGACGTCAACGTGCGATCGTCGGTGCCGATCGACGTTGCGGTCAC
Organism: uncultured Acidobacteriota bacterium; assembly: GCA_963704575.1. Classification (GTDB taxonomy): domain Bacteria; phylum Acidobacteriota; class Vicinamibacteria; order Vicinamibacterales; family SCN-69-37; genus DATEGZ01. The sequence continues at coordinate 2,461,055 of OY969918.1, forward strand.
CCTGACGCTCGCGACCGCCACGACGTCCGTGGACGTCGTGGGCAAGGTGGACCTGGTCGAGCGCGACCCGACCGCGCACACCGACATCGATCAGAGTCTGATCGCCAGGCTTCCGGTCGAATCCGCCGCCGGGTTGAACCAGGTCATCACTTTGTCGTCGCCGGGGGTGGTCGCCGACTCGAACGGCTTCTTCCATCCGGTGGGCGATCACGCGCAGACGCAGTTCTCGATTGACAACCAGCCGGTGACCGACCAGCAGAGCCGCATCTACTCCAACCAGATTTCGCCGGATGCCGTGCAGGCGATGGAAATCATCACCGGCGTGCCGTCGGCCGAATACGGCGACAAGAGCAGCCTGATCGTGCACGTCGTCACCAAGTCGGGTCTCGATCACCCGAAGCCGACCGGCGCCGTATCATTCGGCTACGGATCGTTCGGCAGCCCGTCAATGGACGTCAGCGTCGGCGCCGGCTCTCACAGCGTCGGAGATTTTCTGTCGGTCTCGACCGAGCGCACCGACCGCTATCTCGATCCGCCGGAGTTCGAGGCCCTGCACGATCACGGACACAACATCTCGCTCTTCAACCGGCTGGACTCGCATCCGAGTGACGTCGACACGCTGTTTCTCAATCTTCAACTCGGCAAGTCCGACTTCGACGTGCCGAACACCTATGACACGCCCGCGGCGCAGCAGCACCAGGCAATTGCGAGCTACAACGTCGCGCCCGGCTACTCGCGCGTGATTGGCACGCGCGCCGTACTGACGGCCAACGGATTCGTCCGGCACGACCACCTGACGTACTCGCCGAGTGCCGACCCGTTCGACGACTCGCCGGCGACGATCAGCCAGGACCGCACGCTGACCAACCTGGGAATCAAGGCGGACGTGACCTATCTCCTGGGCCATCACAACATCAAAATCGGCGGATCGGCCACGGCCACCCAACTGCACGAGACATTCGCGTTCGGGATCACCGATCCGGCGAATCCGGCATTCGCCGGCGACGACGGCAACCTCAATCCCGCGCTGGCGGCGTTTGATCTGACCAACGGAGGATCGCCACTGCTCTACGACCAGTCCTTTACGGTCAAGCAGCAGGCCGGTTACCTGCAGGATGAGATCGCTGCCGGCCCCGCAACGTTCAAACTCGGACTTCGCGTCGATCACTACGCGGGCCTGGTCTCGTCGACGCAAGCCGAGCCGCGTCTGGGCATGTCGTACTCGGTTCCGCACACGCGCACGGTCCTCCGCGCGTCGTATGGCCGGACGATGGAGACGCCGTACAACGAGAATCTGCTGTTGTCGGGCGGCTACGGATTGAACGGGCTGTTCGGCGCCAGCAGTGACGTGCCGGTCGGCAAGCGCAACGAAGGCGAGTTCGGCGTGCAGCAGGCGTTCGGCTCGTGGGCGGTTGTCGATTTCGGGTATTTCACCAAGCACACGGTGAATGGCTACGACTTCGGCGTGTTGTTCGACACGCCGATTGCGTTTCCGGTCGCGTGGGATCACTCCCGGATCAATGGATTCACCGGGCGCATCAATCTCGCCGAGCACCGCGGGTTCAGCGCATTCGTCGTAATGGCGCACACCAACGCGATCTTCTCGCCGCCGGGCGTGGGCGGCATCCTGCTCGAGGAAGCCGACGGGGACTTCCGCATCGACCACGATCAGAAATTCAACGCGACGACGAATCTTCAGTACATGTTCGACAAGCGCGCCGGCGCGTGGGTCGGCCTCGTGTGGCGCTATGACTCGGGACTCGTCGCGGGCGCCGTCGGCAGCCTGGAAGATGCCCTCGCGCTCACCGCCAACCAGCAGACGGCGATTGGCTTCTTCTGTGGCGGCGTGTCGGCAACGCGCGACCATGCGCTGACCGCCGGCGACTGCACGACGTCGAACTACGGCGCGACCCGTCTGCGCATTCCGGCCGAGGGCACCGAGAATGACGTGACCAACCCGCCGCGGATCGCGCCACGGAACCTCGTTGATCTGACGGTCGGTGCAGACAACCTGCTCAAGGGCAACAAGACGAAGCTGCGGCTGCGCTTCAGCGTCATCAACCTCGCGAACACGGAAGCGCTGTACAACTTCCTCTCGACGTTTTCCGGCACGCACTTCGTCACGCCCCGCGCCTACAAGCTGGACTTTGGTGTGACGTTCTAGACCACAAGCCAACGCTGGGCTGGCCATCAGTCCTTGCGGCGAGCCGCGAAATCATACCGGTCGCCGCTCCTGAGGATGACCACTTTCGGCCCGCCGCGGGCTGCGCCATCGTACAAACTGACGGTCCCGGAACCCACGACCCTGGCGACCGCGCCGCTGACGATGAGGGCAGTCTCTTCGTCAATGCCTATCGCGAGTTGGCCGGGATCAGCCGCGCTCTCCTTGATGGCGGCCTCGGGGCCGCGCTTGTCGAAGTGCGGAAAGATGGCCGCGTTGGCAAGCAGCCCGAATCCGGCGCCCGAGGCGTGCTTGCGGATCACGCCGAGAATCTCGGATGTGAACCCCTCGTTGTCCGTCGTGTCCAGCCACGACCCCTGGATCATGGCGCCGGCCGACTCTCCACCGACGACGCCCCCGCGATCATCCAGCAGGTCGTTGATCGCACGCTCGACCTTTGTGCCAAGGTAGGCCTGAACGAGGCGCTCGGGGAATCCGCCGAGCATCCAGACGCCTGTCGCGCTCCGAAGAGGTTCGATGAAGCTGTCGGTATCTGCCACAGCGCGATCATTCGTGTGCACCACGGTGAGGGCGGCCACACCGAAGCTCTCTTTCATCCGACGGGCCAGAGACGTCGCCATCCCCGCCGGGCCGGCATCGCCGACGCTCGCGGTCGGGATGACGACGACGTACAATCTCAGGTCCGCCAGCGAGTGCGACGAACGCCGAGACGATCGCCTGGTTCGATCCAACTCCACCCTGCAGGACGAGACTGCCGTGTACCGGCGCGTGCGTCGATCGGGATTGGGCTCTAAAGGGCCCGGCGGCCGAGGCGAGAACAGAAAAGAGAAGAACGAGCAGCGATCTGTTGACGCGAATTCTCATCGGCCTTCCGGGGCTCGGACGCATGCTTGGACGTCTGGCCGGGAGAATTAGTCGTCGTCGGACCGCCTTCGCGGTTCTAGACATTCACAATCTGCACGGCCGCGTCGGGAATGTCGCGAAGGAAGCGGTCAATGACCGAGCCCTTGAGGAACAGCTCGAGGCGAGAGCGCTGCGTCTGACCGAAGATCACGTGGGTCACGCCTTCGCGCCGGGCGAACTCGATCAGCCCGTCGGCGGGCCGATCCGCGTGGACCCGGACGACCGTGGCACCAAGCGACTCGGCGAGCGCGATGTTCCGCGCGAGCGACGCGCGGTGATCGGGCGTGATGCGGTCGGGTCGCTCCTGGCGAGTCTCAACATATACGGCGTACCATCTGGAGCCCAGCCGGCCGGCAATCCGAGCGGCCGTTCGCAACACCCGCGGCGCGTCCTCGCTCGAGCTCATGCACGCCATCACCCGCTCCGGAATCGTCGCGGGCTCAAGGCCCTCCCGCGCGCGATAGCTGGCCGCCTTCTCGCCGACCTCGTTCGCGACGGCACGCAACGCAAGCTCCCGGAGAATCGACAGGTTGCCCTTGCGGAAGAAATTGCCCAGCGCCTGCTCGATTTTCTCGGGCCGATACACCTTGCCCTGCTTCAGCCGCTCGCGCAGCTCCTCGACGGTGACGTCCACGTTGATCACCTCGTCGGCGCGATCCAGAAACGTGTCCGGCACGGTCTCGCGCACGCGCACGCCCGTCACTCGCGTGACGGTGTCGTTGAGCGTCTCGAGATGCTGAATGTTGACTGCCGTCATGACGTTGATGCCGGCGTCGAGCAGATCGATCACGTCCTGATAGCGCTTCTCGTGCCGGCTGCCCGGCACGTTCGTGTGCGCCAGCTCGTCGACGATGGCGACCTGCGGGCGTCGCGCAATCACCCCGTCGAGATCCATCTCCTCGAGTGTCACGCCGCGGTACCCGATCGCCCGTTTCGGGACGATCTCGAGATCGGCCAGCTGGGCTTCCGTCTCGATCCGGCCGTACGTCTCGACGAGCGCGACGACGACGTCGAGCCCCTGCGCGCGGAGCTGGTGCGCGTCGCGGAGCATGCGGTACGTCTTGCCGACGCCCGGCGCCGCGCCGATGTACACGCGCAATCGCGCGCGTCCCTCCGTCGCCATGCGCGCGAGCAGATCGTCGGCCGACGGCTGGCGAAGATCGTCCATGGCCGCGATTCTATCGGGGGGATCCGGCGCGGCGCCGGACCTTTACGGACTTCTTATGGCTTGGGGCTTGAGGCTTAAGGCTCAGCCACAGGACATATGCCCTGAGCCCTAAGCCAACTGTCACAGCAGCGTTCCTCGCAACGTCACGAGCGCCACGGAGAAATAGATCACGAGCCCGGTGACGTCGACGAGGGTCGCGACGAAGGGCGCCGAGGACGTCGCCGGATCGAACCCGAGCCGCCGCAGGATCAGTGGAAGGATCGATCCTGTGAGCGTGCCCCACATCACGACGCCGATGAGCGCGAGCGCGACCGTGAGCGCGACGAGCGGCCAGTGCGGGCCGTAGATGTCGCTGAACGCCGACCAGAGCGTGATGCGCATGAACCCAATGCTGCCGAGAATCGATCCGAGCGCAAGCCCCGCCATCAGCTCGCGCCGCATGATCCGCCACCAGTCGCGCAGACCGACCTCTCCGAGCGCGAGCGCGCGGATAACGAGCGTCGACGCCTGCGATCCGGAGTTGCCGCCGCTCGAGATGATGAGCGGGATGAACATGACGAGCACGACGGCCTTCCCAATTTCCCCTTCGAAGAAACCCATCGCCGTCGCCGTGAGCATTTCTCCGAGGAACAGCGCCGTCAGCCAGCCCGCGCGCTTGCGGATCATGCGCGCAAACGCGATCTGCATGTACGGCTCGTCGAGGGCTTCCGAACCGCCGATGCGCTGGATTTCCTTCGTCGCCGCGGCTTCCGCCACGTGCAACACGTCGTCAATCGTGACGATGCCGATGAGCATGCCGGCAGTGTCGGTCACCGGCAGCGCCACGCGGTCGTTCGATCGGAAGACGCTGACCGCGGTTTCCTGATTGTCCGTGGCCTTGAGCGCGACGAACCGGCAATCCATCAGGTCGGCGACGTGCAGGGACGGCTTCGCCAGCAGCAACTCGCGGATCCGGATGTCGTCGACGAGCGCCCCTTCGCTGTCGACGACGTAGATGACGTTGAGCGTCTCGGAATCCTCGCCGTGCTCGCGGACGTAGTCAAGCACCTGTTGCACCGTCCACTCTTCTCGGACGGCGACGTACTGCGGCGTCATCAAACGGCCAATCGACCCATCGGGATAGCCGAGCAGCGTGACGGCGACCTGCCGTTCTTCCGGCGTGAGGAGCGACAACAGCTGGCGGGTCGCCGCCGCGGGCAGTTCTTCGAGGAACATCGTGCGGTCGTCGGGGGCCATCTCGTTCAGCAAGCCCGCGACGTCTTCCTTGGCCATGGCCTTGAGCAGCGATTCCTGCACGTCCTGCGAGAGGTACTCGAACACCGCCGCGGAGTCCTTGCGCGGCAGCACGCGGAAGACGACGACCTGGTCTTCGATGGCGAGACTCCCGAGCATGTCGGCCACGTCTTGCGGTGGCCGGTTGCGCATGATGTCGCGCAACTGCGCGAAGTCGCGGCTTCGCACGATGGCGGCGATTTCTTCCGCCGGTCGTGCGACCTCCCGAATCGCGCCCAGGGCATCCTGCCGGTTGGGACTGTTGAGTTGTTGAGCCATTTGATTCAACGCTGCTCTGACGATGTCGTGATGGTGCACGTGCGGCCCGACGGCTTTCGCCGCCTCGAGCCACAGATGGTGAATTAGATCGAGATCGTTTTCTGACAAGGTCGGCGCATGCGCGCCGAGGAAATAACTCTGCGACCTGCCGCTGCGGTGATGCACGACGAGCCGCACGTGTTGCGACTCGGGCTTGGCGACGCGCTCCCACGCTTCGCCAAGCTGCCGAGCCTGGTCGTCCGCCGAGAGCGAGACCGACTCGCCCACGTACACTTCCGAAGATTTCAGCCGCACGACCGACGCGACGACCGCATCGAACGCGTTCGGCGCCGGGACGATGATCAGGCGCACGACCTGACCGAATCGCTCGGCGAGCCCGTTGACCTGCGAGAAGAGAAAACGCTCCTCCGCGGTCGGCCCCGCCGACGCAATCACGCCATCGTCGGGCACGTCGTGACCGAGCAGCCGCGCGGTCATGACCACGAGGTCGCTGTCTCCGGCATGTTGCAGCGCTGCCGCCAGGTGGCCGAGCGAATGCGGATGCCGCACGGCGACGACGATGTTGCCGGGCCGGACGTCCACGTTCTCGAGCGAGAGGTCAATCGACGGCAGGAGCTGGATCGTCTCGAGATCGTCGGGCGGCGCAGACTCGAGCCGCCGCGCGGCCGTCGACAGGACGAGCCCGAGAGCGATAAACGAGGAGAGTCCCGTCCACGCGCCCGCTTCGCCAATCGTGAGCATCGCGGCGGCCGAGACGGCGACGAGTGCGCCGATCGTCATGAGGCCCCACGAGGGCACGCTGTGTGTCGCGTCCGCGCGCGGGCGGATGGCCCCCGGCTCGACCCTGGCCCGCTTGACGCGCAGGCGCACGAGCGATGCGATGCTGAAAGCCAGCGCGATCGCAAACAGGACGGAATACGCGCTCGAAATCCACGCCACGCGCCCGCTGCTCGTCAGGACGATGACGACCACGGCGAGCGCGGCCGCATCGGCCAGCCGGGCGAGCGTCCCGAAACGCGGATGCGGCAGGCGTAGCGCGCCGCTGACCAGGCCTTGCTGTGAGAGCCGCGCCAGGATTCCTTCGGCGTCGCCGAGTGCCGCCTGGGCGGCATACGCGAGGATGATCACGCCCGCGAAGCTCACCGACGTGACGGCAAAGCCGCGGAGCCAGGCCGGTCCGGCCGAGTACCAGATCAGTCCGAGGAGCGGAGCGCTCCACCACTGCGGCTGCGCGTGGTCGGGCACGAGGCCGTCGAACGCAAATGCCGTGGCCGCCGTCACCAACAGGCTGAAAATCCCTCCCAGCGTGATGAGGTGCTGCAGGCTGCGCAGCCGCGGCTGCTGCAGCTCGCTCGCGCGGCGGGTCACCGCGGTGCTGCCGCCGACGGCCGGCAGCGCGATGCCAACTCCGGCCAGACCAATCAGAATCGCGTCCAGTAGCCCGGAGACGTCTTGAGCCGGCGGCGCGAGCGACGGCAGGCCAGGAAACTGCGCGGCGTAGCTGCTGAGCCCCCAGAGCGACACTGCGACAAGCACCACGACCGGCAGCCATGCCCATCGCCCCAGCGCGTGCACACTCCACGGCTGGCCGAGGCGCGTCCGCAGCCAGATCACGCCAATCAGCAGAACGGCGGCCAACGAGGTGACGTCGCCGACGCCCGTCTGCCGGTCGAACAGCGCGGTACCGAACAGCGTCGCGAGGCCGGTCACGACGTACCGGCCAGCGACGATGCCGGCGAGCGCGGCGAAGAGCAATCGCTCCAGCAGCGCCGCCGCGACGGCCGCCATCGACCGCCGCCGGCCGAACGCCTCGTTGACGCGGCCAGCGAGCCCGCCCGGAATGAATAAGGCCCAGTTCTCCGCGTCGACCAGCCTGACGACGAACCCGATCATCACCGCCACGAGCACGAACCAGGGCGCCGACGGCCCGAGGCGCGCCTGGGTAATGCCAGTGACGAAGAAGGCGGCCGCCCCGAGCTCGCCGAGCGTCAGTACAGTCGTCCGCCATGTCGGCCGGAATGACCGCAGCGCAATGCTGGTGGTCACGGCTGGCCCGCGTCGCATCACGGGAGGAGGAACGTGAGATGACATGCCGCTTCCGACGGTTGCGTAAAGAGCGATCGGCCCGCGAGGACGATCCGATCGAGGTCGCGGCCCGATGATAGCCCGCCGCGATGGCGCAATGCAGCCACTAAACGTCAGGGCGCCGCCGGCTTACGGATTTATTACGTGTTTCTGACGCGCCCGTCATGCATCTCCGCGTTACGGTCAGGACGAGGAGTGAGCGCCGAGTATTTCGTGCGCTGGGACGGTTCCGATGCGTTCTCTCAGAGATGTGCTCTTCGGAAGTGCGCTGGCTTCCGACGAGGAAGGCCAACAGCGCGTCGGGTTCATTGTCGGCATCCCGATGCTCGGACTCGATGCGTTGAGCTCGGCCGCGTATGGGCCCGAAGCCGCGATGACGCTCCTTATTCCGCTGGGGTCACTCTCGGTCGGCTTCGTCGGTCCCATCACCGCCATCATCGTCGGCCTGTTGCTGATTGTTTACCTGTCCTATCTGCAGACCATTGGGGCGTATCCCAGCGGCGGCGGTTCGTACACCGTCGCGCGGCGCAACCTCGGCGTATTTCCAGGCTTGCTCGCGGCCGCGGCCCTGATGCTCGACTACGTCCTGGTCGTCGCCGTGGGGATCTCTGCCGGCGTGGGCGCCCTCGTCTCTGCCGTGCCGGCGCTGCAACCGCATACGCTCGCACTGTGTTTGGCGGTGCTGTTCCTGATCGCCGCGGTGAATCTTCGTGGCGTCCGGGACTCCGGCGCCGCGTTCGTCATGCCGACCTACCTGTTCGTCGTGTGCCTCGGGGTCGTTCTGGCGATGGGTCTCGTGAAGACATGGTTGAGTGGCGGACATCCCGTCCCCGTCGTCGCACCGCCCGTCCTGCCGGCGGCGACCTCCGCGGCCAGTGTCTGGTTGCTCCTGAGAGCGTTTGCGAGCGGTTGCACGGCGATGACCGGCGTCGAAGCGGTCAGTAACGGCATCACCGCATTCCGCGAGCCGGCGGTGAAGAACGCCCGGAGAACGCTGACGGGAATCATCGGCGTGCTCGTCATTCTGCTCGCGGGCATCGGATATCTCGCCCGCGCCTACGGGATCGGGGCGACCGAGCCTGCCGTCGCGGGCTACCAGAGCGTGCTGTCGATCCTCGTTGCGGCCGTGGCCGGTCGCGGCTGGTTCTACTACGTGACGATGGCCGGCATCCTGGCCGTGCTGGCGCTCTCGGCCAATACGGGCTTTGCGGATTTTCCGCGGTTGTGCCGGGTGATTGCGCGGCACGGCTACCTGCCGCGCATCTTCGCGTCGCGCGGACGCCGCCTGGTGTATTCGCAAGGCATCTACGCGTTGACCGCGCTTTCGGCGATCCTGCTCACGATCTTCGGCGGCGTGACCGACCGGCTCATCCCGCTCTTTGCGATTGGCGCGTTTCTGGCGTTCACGCTTTCGCAGGCGGGCATGGTGCAGCACTGGCGGCGGACGGGCGGGCCTCACGCACGCGCGAGCATGGTCGTGAACGGCCTCGGCGCCACGGCCACCGGCGCCACGCTCGTGATCGTCCTCGTCGCCAAATTCGCCGAGGGCGCGTGGGTGATCGCGCTCCTCGTGCCGTGCCTGCTGGCTCTTTTCGGCGGCGTCCGCCGGCACTATCACCGCGCGTCGGTCGAGATCGCGAACCCGACGCCGCTCAAAGTCGACGACATCCAGACGCCGATCGTCATCATCCCCATGCGGGAGTGGAACAAGATGTCGCAAAAAGGCCTGCGCTTCGCGCTGAAGTTGTCCGCCAACATCTACGTGGTTCAGGTGCGCACCGGGGACAAAACCGAGGACGACCTGCAAAACCGGTGGCGTGAATATGTCGAGTGCCCGACCCGCAAGGCCGGGTTTCCGACACCCGTGCTCGTCACGCTCCCATCGCCGTACCGTCACGTGTTCAATCCGTTGCTCGATTTCATTCTGCGGATGAAGGACGAGCACGCCGATCGACAGATCGCGGTTCTTATCCCCGAGCTGGTCGCTCGCCGGTGGTACGAACACTTCCTGCACAACAAGCGCGCGGCGATGTTGAAAGCCATGCTCCTCATCCGCGGCGGCGAGGACGTTGTCGTCATCAACGTACCGTGGTATTTGTCGGCATGACTCCAAATCAGCGACGTTCGGGCATGGCGGGCAGCCGGCTGGCCGTGACACAGCTCATCGTGAGCGCTGTATTGAGCGCGACGATCGGCTGCGGCGGTGTTGGCGTCAATGCGGCGCTGGAGCAGCTGTCACAGGCCCGGCAACTTTCGGCAGATCTTCTGGTTCAGTTCACCAAGGCGTCCGATGCGGCAAACCGGGCCGTCATGGCCGACACCGACGACGCTTCGGTCGCATTCGCTCATGAGGCCGAGCAGTCGAAGACCGCGGTCCAGCGGGACATCGACGCGCTGCGACCGATACTCCAGAGCCTCAACTACACGGACGAAACGCAACTGCTTCAGGAATTCGTGAGCCGATTTGCGGCATACGACGTGCTCGACCGCAACATTCTCGATCTGGCCGTCGAAAACACGAACCTCAAAGCACAACGGCTTTCATTCGGACCGGCGCAGGACGCGGCCGACGCATTCCGTGACGCGCTGGAATCTGTCGCGCCTGCCGTCCCCGCGACTGCTGCTTGGCGCGCCCGGGCGCTTATCGCGACCGCCGTCGCCGCTGTACGTGAGATTCAAGAACTGCAGGCGCCGCACATCGCCGAAGCTGACGACGCGGTGATGGCGCGCCTCGAGAAGCGCATGGCTGCATCGGAAGCGGCGGCGCGAAGCGCGATCAGCGAGCTCGCAACCATCGTCCAGCCCGGAGCGCGTCCGCAGCTTGGGGTCGCGACCGCCGCGTTGGACCAGTTCATGAAAGTGAATGTCGAGATCCTCGCGCTGTCCCATCGCAACACCAACGTCCGCTCACTTGCCCTGTCGCTGACCGAGAAGCCGGCGCTCACGATCGAGTGTGAGAACCGGCTGCGCGCCTTGGGCGACGCTCTCTCCAAGCGCGGCTACGGAATGCAGCATTTCATGAGATAGCCGGGCGGCGACCTGGCTTACGGATTCCTTACGGACTCTTGTCCGCCCTCTTAGGCATCCCGGCTCTACCGTGAAAGAACCGACAGGGAGTCCTCATGGCCACCTCTTTGCGCACTGCCCTCGTGCTCCTCCTTCCGCTCTGCCTGCCGAGTCCTGCTCGGGCGCAGACGCCGGCCGTGCGGCCAACCGACCCGTCGGCGGTGCCGCCGGCACAGGTCGCCCCGGCGAACAAGGCCGACCCGTTCACGTTCGCCGACTTCACGTGGCTTTCGGGCAATCCCCGCACAACGGAATCGCCGATGGACTCGAAGTTCTTCACCGGCGAGTTCCGGATGGACGTGAACTTCACCGACAGCTTCAATCATCCGAAGGACCACACAATCGGCGGCTCGACAGAGATCTTCCGTTCAGGCGAAGCGCAGGTCACGCAGGTCGGCGTAGGCGGCGACTTCCACTACGACAACGTGCAGATGCGCCTCATGACGCAGTTCGGCCTGTACTCATTTACGACACCACGCAACGACGCCAGCCCGTCGATTGGCCAGTGGAACCTCGATGGGGCGTATCGGTACATCTCGGAAGCCTACGGCGGCTATCACTGGGACAAGTGGAACGGGATCAACGCCCAGGCCGGCATCTTCATGTCGTACATCGGCCTCTGGAGCTACTACAACTTCGACAACTGGACGTACCAGCCGTCGTACGTGTCGTCGAACACGCCGTGGTTCTTCAACGGGATGCGCGTGCAGATCTTTCCGACCGACAAGCTGAAGATCGAACCGTGGCTCATCAACGGCTGGCAATCGTACGGCAAGTTCAATCACGCACCCGGTGTCGGCGGCCAGGTCCTGTGGCGTCCAACCGGCTCCGTGTCGCTGGTGTTCAACAACTATTACGGCACCGACACGCTCGGTAACCCGAACCGCAAGCGCTTCCACAGCGACGACAGCATTCAGGTGAAGTACTACGACCAGCCGAAGAAGCCGATCACGAAAGCAGCCTTCACCTTCACATTCGACGGGGGCTGCGAATTCGGCAATGACCCCGCGCCCAATCCGGTGACCGGCACCACCGGCGTGGTGTGCCACGGCGGGACGCCCGACAAGCCCTCGCAGAATTTTCTCGGTTTCATGGCGTACAACCGCGTGTGGCTTGCAGAGGACAAGCTGGCGTTTACCGTCGGCGGCGGGTCGATCTCGAATCCCGGCCGTTATCTCGTGCTGATTCCGCCGATCAACGGCGCCACGGCCGCCTCGGGCACCCCATACTTCACGGCGAACCCCGGCGATCCGTACCAGGCGTGGGACATGCAGCTGACGTTCGACTACATGCCGAGCCAGTTCGTGACGTTCCGCAGCGAGTTCAACCACCGTCATGCGAGCGTGCCCTACTTCTCTGGGCCGGACGGCGTCACGCCGCCCGGAGGCAACCAGGGGGCGCCCGGGTCGCTTGTGCCGGGCTGGGCGCCGGACCTGCGGCCGACCGAGAACCGGATCACGTTCGCACTGCTCGTGAAGTTCTAGAAGGACACGCCATGCTCGATGTGCTGTTGGTCCTCGCCACCGTCGCCTTCTTCGCGCTGTCGCTCGCGTACGTCGCGGCGTGCGAGCGGTTGGAGAAGCACTGACATGTCGTGGGACTACATCGTCGCGCTCGTCGTGTCTGTGTTGCTGCTGGCGTATCTGGTCTATGCGCTGCTCAAGCCAGAAAAATTCTGACAGGCCTGATCGATTGTCATGACGCTGAACGGCTGGTTGCAAATCGCGTTGTTCTTCGGCCTCGTGATCGCGGTCACGGTCCCGATCGGCCGATTCATGACGCGAGTGTTCGCGCGCGAGCGGACCTGGCTCGATCCCGTGCTGCGGCCCATTGAGCGCGGCATCTACGCCGTCACGGGCGTGGACGAGCTGCGCGAGATGCGATGGACGGAGTACGCCGCGGCGATGCTGCTCTTCAGCGTCGTCCCGATGGTCGTCCTGTATGCGATCGAGCGGCTGCAGGGCCTGCTGCCGCTCAACCCGCAGAGCCTGCCGGCCGTGCCGCCGGCGCTGGCGTTCAATACGGCCGCGTCGTTCACGACGAACACGAACTGGCAGGCGTACAGCGGCGAGTCCACCATGAGTTACTTCACGCAAATGGCGGGCCTCGCGTACCACAACTTCGTCTCGGCGGCCGTCGGCATCGCGCTCGCCGTAGCGTTCATTCGAGGCATCGCGCAGCAGGCGAAGGAGACGATCGGCAATTTCTGGGTGGATACGACGCGCGCGGCGCTCTGGGTCCTGCTGCCATGGTGTGTGATTGGCGCGCTCGCGCTGGTCTCGCAGGGCGTCGCGCAGAATTTCCGAGCGTACGACACCGCGCAGGTGCTCGACCCTCAGACCGTGACCGACGCATCGGGCAAGTCGCAGACGGTGAGCACGCAGACGATTGCGCAGGGACCGGTCGCCTCGCAGGAAATCATCAAGGAGCTCGGCACGAACGGCGGCGGCTTCTTCAATGCCAACAGCGCGCACCCGTTCGAGAGCCCGACGCCGCTCACCAACCTCATCGAGATGGTCGCGATCTTCGCGATCGGATCGGGTCTCACGTACACGCTGGGCCAGATGACGGGCTCGCGCGCGCACGGGTGGGCCGTGTGGGCCGCGATGACGTTCCTCTTCCTCGCGGGCGTGACGACGGCGTACTGGGCCGAGGCGCGCGGGAATCCGCTGCTCACGGCGGCCGGCGCCGATCAATCTGTCAGCGCGGCGTCGGCGGGCGGCAACATGGAAGGCAAGGAAGTCCGGTTCGGCATTGCGAACTCGGCACTCTTTGCCACGATCACGACCGACGCGTCGTGCGGCGCCGTCAACTCGATGCACGACTCGTTCACGCCGCTCGGCGGGATGGTGCCACTGGCCAACATCATGCTGAGTGAGGTCGTATTCGGCGGTGTCGGCGCCGGCATGTACGGCATGCTCGTCTACGTCGTCCTGGCGGTGTTCATCGCCGGCCTGATGATCGGCCGGACCCCGGAGTACCTCGGCAAGAAAATCCAGGCCTACGACGTTCAAATGGCGATGCTCGTCGTGCTCGTCTTTCCGATCGTCATTCTCATGTTCACGGCCATCTCCGCGGTCTCGCCAAGCTTCGGCCTGTCGAGTTTGAACAACGCCGGGCCACACGGGCTGTCGGAGATGCTCTATGCCTATACCTCTGCCGCCGGCAACAACGGGTCGGCGTTCGCGGGTCTCAACGCCAACACGAACTGGTACAACACAACGATCGCCGTCACGATGCTGGCCGGCCGATTCCTGATGATCATCCCGATGCTGGCGATCGCCGGCAGCCTCGGCCGAAAGAAACGCGTGCCGCCGTCGGCCGGCACCTTTCCCGTAACGACACCGCTGTTTACCGCGCTGCTCGTGAGCGTGATCCTCATCGTCGGCGCCTTGACATTCTTCCCCGCAGTCAGTCTGGGCCCAATCGTCGAGCACCTGCTGATGCAGGCAGGCCACACCTTCTGAGGCTGACCGACGCCATGACGAAGACACTCTCCATCTGGGACCCGACGATTACACGCGCCGCCGTGGCCTCGGCCGTCCGCAAGCTGCACCCGCGGACGATGATGCGCAATCCGGTCATGTTCGTCGTCGAGGTCGGCAGCGTGCTGACGTCCGTCCAGCTCCTGCGCGATGCATATTCGAACAGCGGCCATCTGGGATTTGAGCTGCAGATCACGTTCTGGCTGTGGCTCACCGTGCTCTTCGCGAACTTCGCTGAAGCGATGGCCGAAGGACGCGGCAAGGCTCAGGCGGACACTCTGCGGAAGGCGCGCACCGAGACGGTTGCGGTTCGGCTACTGGAAGGCGGACGCGCGGAAACCGTCCCGGCGGGGAGCCTGCGCAAGGGCAACGAGGTTATGGTGCGCGCTGGCGAGTTCATTCCCGCCGACGGCGAGATCGTCGAGGGCGTCGCGTCGGTCGACGAGTCCGCGATCACCGGCGAGTCCGCGCCGGTCATCCGCGAATCGGGCGGCGATCGCTCGGCGGTGACCGGGGGGACGCGCGTGTTGTCGGACTGGATCCGGATCCGCGTGACGTCGGACCCCGGGCACACGTTCCTCGATCGGATGATCGCCCTCGTCGAGGGCGCCGAGCGCCAGAAGACGCCGAACGAGATCGCGCTCAACATCCTGCTCGCCGGGTTGACGATCATCTTTCTGCTCGCGGTCGTCACGTTGCAGCCGTTCGCCATCTACTCAAACGCGCCGCAGACGATCTTCGTGCTCGTGTCGCTGCTCGTGTGCCTGATTCCAACGACGATCGGCGGGTTGTTGTCGGCGATCGGCATTGCGGGCATGGACCGCCTCGTGCAGCGCAACGTGCTGGCGATGTCCGGACGCGCGGTGGAAGCCGCCGGCGACGTCCACACTTTGCTCCTCGACAAGACGGGCACGATCACGTTCGGCAACCGGCAAGCCACCGAGTTCCTGCCGCTCCCTGGCGTGACGCCCGCCGTCCTGGCTGATGCCGCGCAGCTGTCGTCGCTCGCCGACGAAACGCCGGAGGGACGATCGATCGTCGTCCTTGCCAAGGAGAATTACGCCATTCGCGGGCGCGAGATGGCCGGACAGGGTGCCACGTTTGTTCCCTTCACAGCACAGACGCGCATGTCGGGCATCGACTTCGCGGGCCGCGAGATTCGCAAAGGCGCGGCAGACGCGATCACCCAATGGGTGCTGGCCAGGGGCGGGACGACGCCGCCCGAGCTGAAGACGATCGTCGATCGGGTCGCGCGCGCGGGTGGCACACCCCTCGTCGTGGCCGAGAACGACCGCGCACTGGGCGTCGTCCACCTCAAGGACATCGTCAAGGGAGGCATCCGCGAGCGGTTTGCCCAGCTCCGCGCCATGGGGATCAAGACCGTGATGATCACCGGAGACAACCCGCTGACGGCGGCGTCGATCGCGGCGGAAGCTGGGGTGGACGACTTTCTCGCGCAGGCCACCCCCGAGGACAAGATGAAGCTGATCAAGAAGGAGCAGGCCGACGGCAAGCTGGTGGCGATGACCGGTGACGGCACGAACGACGCGCCGGCGCTCGCGCAGGCCGACGTCGGCGTTGCCATGAACACCGGTACCCAGGCGGCGAAAGAGGCCGGCAACATGGTCGACCTCGACTCGAGCCCGACCAAGCTGATCGAGATCGTCGAGATCGGCAAGCAGCTCCTGATGACGCGCGGCGCGCTGACGACGTTCTCGATCGCGAACGACGTGGCAAAGTACTTCGCGATCATCCCGGCGATGTTTGCGGTGGCATTTCCCGTGCTGATGACGCTGAACGTCATGCGCCTCAAGACCCCGGAGTCGGCGATCCTTTCGGCCGTGATCTTCAACGCGCTCATCATCGTCGCGCTCGTGCCCCTGGCCCTGCGCGGCGTGACGTACCGTCCGTTGGGCGCGACGGCGCTCTTGCGCAGGAACCTGTGGATTTACGGCGTTGGCGGCATTGTCGCGCCGTTTGTCGGGATCAAGATCATCGACCTTGCGATCAGCTTCCTGCGACTGGCCTAGGAGTACGCGCATGAACCTCGTCCGCCACACCATCACGGCTCTGCTCATGACCGTGGTCACCACCGTCCTGCTGGGCCTGATGTATCCGCTGGTCGTCACGGGCGTCGCGCAGGTGCTATTTCCCGATCAGGCGAACGGCCAGCTCATCACGCGGGACGGCCGGGTAGTCGGGTCGCGGCTGATCGGCCAGACATTCTCGTCGGCGAAGTACTTTCACTCGCGACCGTCGGCGGCCGGCAGCGGCTACGACGCCGCCAGCTCCGGCGGTACGAACCTGGGACCGACGAGCAAGAAGCTGATCGACGCCGTGAAAGCGGGCGTCGAAGCCGCGCAGCGGGACAACCCGGGCACGCCGGTCCCAGTCGATCTCGTCACGTCATCGGCGTCGGGGCTCGATCCGCACATCTCACCGGCGGCGGCGCGCTTCCAGGTGCCGCGCGTCGCACGCGAGCGCCACATGGCGGAAGCCGACGTGCAGGCCCTGGTCGATCGCTTCACCGAAGGCCGCCAGTGGGGCATCCTCGGCGAGCCACGCGTCAATGTGCTGGAGTTGAATCTGGCGTTAGGGGACGGGGGAATTTTCCACAGATCGGGCCAGAAAGGGGACGGAGGTCGCTAGGGCGAATGCCCGCTCGACCTCCGTCCCCCTACCGGCCCGATCTGTGGAAAATTCCCCCGTCCCCTAATCACTCAGCCGGTACCCGACCCACGGTTCGGTGAGGAGGTACTGCGGCCGAGCGGGGTCGGGTTCGATTTTCTTGCGAAGTTGCCCGACGAGCACGCGCAGGTGTTCCGGCTGGTCGACGCTGTGCGGCCCCCAGATGGCGCGCAGAATCGTCCGGTGCGTCACGACCTGCCCGGCTCGCGTCGCGAGCATCTTGAGCAGATCGAACTCCTTCGGCGTCAGATGCACTTCCCGCGCGTCGACCGTGACCAACCGCCGCTCGAGATTGATCACAATCGGGCCCGACCGCAGCTCACCGCGGTCGGACTGATCGTCGCCCAGCCGGCGGCGGAGCGCCGCTCGCACGCGCGCGAGCAGTTCCTCGGGCCCAAATGGCTTGGTGACGTAGTCGTCCGCGCCCAGGTCGAGCGCGGCGACGCGGTCGCGCTCGGTTGGCCGCGCCGACAGCACGAGAATCGGCACGTCGGACCGCTCTCGAATCCGCTGGCAGACGACCGTGCCATCCATGTCGGGCAAGCCGAGATCGAGCACCACCAGATCCGGCCGCTCGGCGTCGACCGCCGCGAGCGCGTCGTTCCCCGTCTCGGCCGTGCTCACGGCGTATCCGCGCGATCGCAGCAGCGGCACCATCGCCCGCTGGATCGCCTTTTCGTCGTCGACAAGCAGAATCAGCGCTGGTCGCATGGCACGGCGATCGTAAACACCGCCCCTCCGTCAGGATGTGTATCGGCCCACACGCGCCCGCCCTGCGCGACGAGCAACCCCTGCGTAATCGCCAGGCCGAGCCCCGATCCGAACGGATGCCGCACGCCTTCGAGACCGCGATGAAAACGATCGAAGAGGCGCGCGCGATCTTCCGGCGCGATACCGGGACCGCGATCGCGCACCTCAAGGCGCAATTCCTGCGCATCAATCGACGCCGCCAAATCAATCGCCGTGCCGGCCGGCGAGTACTGCGCGGCGTTTTCGAGGACGTGCGCCAGCGCCGCCGACGTCAGGCGCGGATCGACTCGTACGGTCGTCTCACCCGTACGATCAGAAAATCGCACGTCGCGCCCGGCGAGCGCCGGCTCGACGAGCCGTTCCGCGGCGTCCACCACATCGGCCGCCCGCACAGACTCGCGCTCCGGCTCGACCGACTCGGTCTCGATCCTCGCCATGTCGACGATGTTCTGGAACAGACGCGTCAGCCGCTGGACTTCTTCCTGGATGATGCTGATCTGTTCCGCCCGGTCGGCCGGCGCCAGATTGGCGGTCGCGACGTTCGCGGCCGCCACCCGGATCGCCGTCAGCGGCGTCCGAAGATCGTGACTGACCGACGCGAAGAGCGCGCTTCGAAGATCGGAAGATCGCCTCACGACTTCCGCCTGGCGCCGCACGTCAAGCAGCGCCAGCCGTTCGGTCGCGAGCGCCGCGACCCCGGCAATCGCGTCACGCGTGCCAGGCTCGCACGGACGTCCGTCAATCACGAGGACACCGGAAATCTCGGCGCCCTGGCGAATCGGCACCCGCACCCGCTCGGTGCCGTCGGCATGCGATTCGACGTCGTGTCCGGCGTACGTGCGCGTGTGTGCGTCGAACTCGAGTGAGGCGCGCGATCGCGCCAGCACCTGATCGAGCCGCGCCTCGGCTTCGCGCGTCACATCAGCAGCTCCGTGCTGCTCCCAACCCGACGGTCCAGGCACGCAGATGAGGACCTGCTCGAGGCGAAACCGACGCGAGATGAAGAGTGCCACGTGATCGAGCGCGTCGGGCCCGCCTGAGACGAGCAGAATATCGCGCGTGAGATCGAACAGGCGCCCGAGTTCGTCCCGGCGCGACCGCGCGTCGCCCGCCTGCCGTCTGGCGGTCGACGAGAGATTGCTCGCGACGATGCTGACGCCGACGAAGACGAAAAGCGCCACCCAGTTCTGGGGATCGGCGATCGTGAGCATCCCGACCGGCGGGAGAAAGAAGAAATTGAGGCAGACCGTCGTCACGATCGCGGTCACGACCGCGAGACGCAGCGTGGACACGGTGGCCACGCCGAGCACGATGATGAGGTAGGTGAGCGAGACAATCGTCGCGTTCGACACGTCCAGCGTGCGATAGCCCACCGTCGTCAGCGCCGTCGCCACCACCGAGGCGAGAAGCGCCTGGCGTTCGGTGAGATCGACGCGATCCATCGACCGCTAGTCTAATCCTGGCCGGTCGGCAGCCGGAGGATTCCCCGCGCACAGGCCGGCGGGACCCACGAGTCCCGCCGGTGGATCTCGGCGACCCGACTACTTCATCTCGAGTGATGCCACCGCGATGGTGTCGCCCTTGCGCTCGCCGGTCACGGTCGCGCGCACGTGATCGACCGCGTGGCTGGCCTTGAGCGCAGCCAGCGCCTTCTCGTTGCCGGCCTTGTCGAACTTCAGAAACGTCCCGTCGGCTGCGACAATGCCGTAGCCGCCGGTTGCGCACTCGATGCCGCAGTCGCGCGTGTGCGCGTCGGGATTGTCCTTCACCTTCGTGTGACACATGACGTCCACGAGGGGAACATTGCCCCACGTCTCCGCCGCAAATGTGCTCGCCGGCGCGACGACCATGAGAGCGACCACCACCGATCCGATCAACCGTGACATCACACTACCCTCCTCTGATTGACCGCCCGCGCATTGCGGGCGGCGTTACACCACGCCGTCCCGCGACTCCGTCAACCGCGCCAGCGTGAACGCGGCGACAGACAGCTCGAGATCGCGAACGGCCACGTCGAAGAACATGCCGGTCGTGCCAAGATTGATCGCGATCCCGACCAGCCACGCCATCGCGACATACGCGCCGAGGCGTGTCCATCGCGTCAAGATCGCGATCCCGACCGCCATCTCGACCACACCGAACATGCGCATCAGCGTCGACGCCGGCAGCGGCGACAGCCGCTCGACAATCGGACTGAGATACATCTCCCAGTGCGTGAGCAGGTTGAAGAACTTGTCGAGGCCGGCGAGGAAGGCCATGAGGCCCATCGCCGTCCGCAATACCATCCACGTCGTCTCGAGTCGTCGGTCAAAAGCCATTCTGCGCTCCACCTCTACAGAGTCGGCGGAGGCCGGAACGTGACACGGAGGAGTTGGGAACCTTTTCGACCCGTGCGACTCTGTGTGGAGAGCGACGCATGTCTGACGAAGAGCTGATCCGGCGGATTCGAGGCGGCGACACGGCACTGTTCGAAGTGATCATGCGCCGCTACAACACGCGGCTCTATCGGGTGGCGCGTGCGATTCTCCGCGACGACGCGGAGGCCGAAGACGTGATGCAGCAGGCGTACGTCAATGCGTTCGTCCACCTCGATCAGTTCGCCGACCGAGCCAAATTCTCGACCTGGCTGACGAAAATTGCCGTGTACGAAGCGCTGGCCCGCGCGCGCCGGGCGCGGCGGATCGAGCATCCTGCCGACGACGGCGACCACGAGGGCACGCAAATGGACCACATGGCCTCACCACATCGGACACCGGAAGCCGAAGCGTACGGCCGCGAGTTGAGCGCCATTCTGGAGAGCGCGGTCGCGGCGCTGCCTGAAACCTTCCGGACCGTCTTCATGCTGCGAGACGTCGAGGGCCTATCGACCACCGAGGTGGCCGAATGCCTGGGGGTGAAGGCGGACACGGTAAAGACGCGTCTGTTCCGCGCACGCGCGCACCTGCGCCGCGATCTCACCGCGCGCGTCGGTGTCGAGGCTCCGAGCGCGTTTCAGTTCCATGCCAGCCGGTGCGATCGCGTGGTGGCCGGCGTGATGGCACGCCTTTCGACGTCCCGATCGCCGGCAGTACGCTAGCGTCGTTCCGGCGGCGGTCATACCCTTCCCCAGCCCAGATCCGACGCGGAAACATCGCTGGATTTCGCATATCTACGACTTCTGGTAGTAACTCCTCACAGACGCGTAAATTGGAAAGCCCGACACGGCTTCCATGGACAGCGCGCCTGCTCAACCCCGTCGTATGTTGCAGATTTCCGGCTTGACCAAGACCTACGGCCGGCTCGTCGCCCTGTCGGACGTCTCGTTCTCGATCCATGCGGGCGAGGTGCTCGGCCTCATCGGTCCAAACGGCGCAGGCAAGACGACGCTCTTCGAGTGTCTGTCCGCGGTCCTGCCGTTTGATCGCGGCCAAATTACGGTCGACGGCCGGACGCTCACGCGCGACGAGATCTCGCGCGAGCTCTTCTACGTCCCCGACGGAATGTCGCCGTGGCCCTCCCAGCGAGTGCGTTGGGTCCTCGACTACGTCATCGGTTTTTTCGGCGGACGCGGCGATCGCCTCGACGACGTGATGGCCAGGCTGGACTTGCGCGGGCTCGCGGACGCGGCGATCGGGACCCTGTCGAAGGGACAACGCAAGCGGGTCGCCCTCGCGATTGGCATGCTGACGCCGACGCCGGTGCTCATCATCGACGAGCCGTTCGACGGACTCGATCTCAGACAAAGCCGCGAGGCGTCGTCCGCGCTCCGGGCGCACGCCGCGGAGGGACGCACGCTCGTGCTGTCCATCCATCAGATTGCCGACGCCGCCCGCGTGTGCGATCGCTTCGTCCTGCTCTCGAGCGGGCGCGTGTGCGGCGAAGGCGGGCTGGCGGAACTGGCGGCCATCGCAAGCGCGCGCCAGCAGGCGCCGGTCGCCTCCGATCTCGAAGAGGTGCTCCTTGCACTCACGTAGGAGCGCCTTCGCGTGGCTCGTGGCGAAGGAGTGGCGCGAGCTGCTCGCGTCGCGGGCGTGGTGGATCATGCTCGTGCTCGTCGGTCCATTCGTCGGCCTGTCGTTCATCTCGGCCGTACGGACCTACTCGGAAATCAGCGCCGGTGCGGCCGGCGCGGCGGCGCCTGAGGTCTTCTCGCCGCTCGACGGCATCTGGGCGCCGACGTTCTCGGCATTCGAACTGGTCGCGATTTTTCTCCTGCCGTTCGTCGCCATTCGCCAGTTCGCCGGCGACCGCCAGAGCGGCGCGCTCAAGCTCGAGTTGCAACATCCGATGTCCCCGGTCACGCGCGTGGCCGCCAAAGCGCTCGTGCTCCTTGGCGGCTGGCTGGCCTCCGGTGCGGCCGCGCTCGTCGCAATCGGCCTCTGGAAGCTTTACGGAGGCGCGACGTATGCGCCCGAGATCGCGGTCATCCTGACCGGCCATTTGCTCAACGGCGCACTCACGATCGGGTTTGCCGCCGCCGCGGCCGCTATGAGCGAGAACGCGTCGACGGCCGCGATCCTGACCCTGGCCTTTACGGTCGGCACGTGGGTCGTGCAGTTCCTCGCGGCGATTCAGGGCGGCGTCTGGTCCGCGGTCGGCAGCTACACGCCGATGGCGATGGTCGCGTCGTTCCAGCACGGGCTGCTCGCGCTCGACACCGTACTCGTGACGTTCGTCCTGATTGCCGCCGGCCTCACGGTCGCCGCCGTGTGGATCCAGCTGGGCACGGCGGTATCGCGCCGCCTGGCGCAGTCGGGCGCGGTCGCCGTCGCGGCCGCCGTGCTCATCGCGATCGCCACGCTCGTTCCGGCGAGCTGGGACGCGTCCGAGCACCGCCGCAATTCGTTTCCCGAAGCAGATCAGGAGGCGCTCGAGCGCATTTCGACGCCGCTGCGCATCGAGGCACACCTCGCGCCTCAGGATCCGCGCCGTTTCGATCTCGAGCACGGCGCGCTCGCCAAACTCCGGCGCGCCCTGCCGAACGTGCGCGTGACGTACACGTCTGAAACGTCGATCGGGCTCTACGAGCAATCGGCGCCCGGCTACGGCGAGATTTGGTACGACCTCGGCGGCCGGCGCGTGATGAGCCGAATGACGACTACAGAAGGCGTGCTCGAGACGATTTTCGCGCTCGCGGGCGTGACAGCGGCGAGCGACAACGACGCGGACGCCGTGGGGCATCCGCTCGTGGCGCGTCCCGTCGGCGCGCCCGTCGTGTTCTACGCCGTGTGGCCCGCTGTGGTCGCCGGCCTCGGCTTCATGGTCTTCAGGAGGCAACTATGAGAATCATTCGAACGGCCGGCGTCGTCGTCGCGGCGGCAGCGCTGGCGCTCGTGCGGCTCGGCGCGCAGGACATCAAGATCGATCTCGGCAAAGAGACGGTCGGCAAGACGCCCGTGATCTTCGAACCCGTCGTCGGCACCTGGACGGTCGTGCAGGATGGCGCGGACAAGGCGATCAAGGTCGACGGCTCGCCATGGAAGGCGCATCAGGACGACCCGACGAAGCTCATCGTCGACACCGCACGGAAACTCTACGGCACGCGCAACGAAGAGCTGATGGACAACACGAAGCAGTTCGCGTACTACCCGGTCGCCGTGCTGAAGAGCATCGACAACTTCTCGAACGGATCGATCAGCATGAAGTTCAAGACGGTCGCGGGCGACCTTGATCGGTGCTCCGGCATTCTCTTCAACATCAAACCGAACGGGGACTGGCTGGTCATCCGCTACAACGACACGGAAAACAACGTCGTCCTCTGGGAATTCCACAACGGGATTCGGCGCTCGGTGAAGCGCGGTCCTGAGGGCACGTGGATGCTCGATCGAGCCGCGTGGCACGAGTTGAAGATGACGGTCAACGGCGCGGATTTCAAAGCCTATCTCGACGGCAAGGATGCGCTGCAGTACACGCTGGGTTCGGCTCCCACGCCCGGCCGCGGCGGCGCGGCGCCAAACGCGGATTTGATCCCCGCGAACAACCCGGTGCTTCGGCCGCCGGTGTCCGGCAAGGTGGGTCTCTGGTCGAAGACCGACAGCACGAGTGAGTTCAAGGACTACGTCGTCGCTCCCGTGAAATAGCTCAAGAGGTTTTGATGCGCGTGTTTATTCGGTTGGTGTTCGCCTTACTCCTCACTGCCCTGTCCTTTCCGGCCAGCGCGCAGTCGCCAAACACGGCCTCAGTGGCCGTGATGGTGACCGATCAGACCGGTGGCGTCGTGCCCGACGCCAAAGTGACGGTGTCGAATGCCGCCACGGGCTTCTCGCGCGACGTGATGTCCAACCCTGACGGCGCCGCGCTCGTCCCGGCGCTCGAGATCAACGGCGCCTACAAGGTCTCGGTGACCAAAACAGGGTTTACGACTGAGACCCTCGACAACGTCCGCCTGCGCGCGGGCGAGACCGCGACCGTCAAGATCAAACTCACCGCAAGCGGCGGCAAGAACGAAGTCACGGTGTACGGCACGACCGAGGGCGTCAGGAACGACGCGCAGCTCGGCCGCCGGCTCGACAGCGCGACGATCGATGAAACGCCGGTGCTCGGCCGCAAGATCTCGACGCTGCCGCTCCTCAACGCGGCGTTCCGCTCCGCCAAGGGCACGGGCGATCTGTTCGTGAACGCGACGTACTTCGTGACGGGCGCGGGCGGCCGCCGCCAGCCGGCCGTGACGATCGACGGCGCGACCAACGACGATCCGTGGGGACGTCAGACGATGCTCGCGACCGTGCCAGTGGGCGCCGTGCAGGAAATGGCCGTGCTCTCCCACGCATTTTCGGCGGAGTTCGGCTGGACCGCCAGCGCCGCGGTGAACATCGTGACCAAGTCGGGCACGAACAAGATGCATGGCGAAGGCCTGTTTCTCGGCCGTCCTGGCGGCATGCAGGCCAAGACGCTCTCGTCCGACTGGCAGTGCGCGCCGTCGATCTCGACATGCGTGCCGCCCTCGAGCGGTGGCGTGACGACGCCACTCACGCCGGCCGACGTGCCGGACTCGCTTGGCCAGGTGTCGGGCGCCATTGGCGGTGCGATCAAGCAGGACAGGACGTTCTACTTCGTTGCGTTCGACTACGCAGATCAGAACCGGACCGCAGCCATTACCACACCACTCGTGGCGACCGGCACGACGATCCAGGGCAACTACCAGCAGTTCCTCCTCGACGGCCGCGTGGACCACAAGATCGCGCCGAACCAGAATCTGATGTTGCGGCTCAACGTCGACCGCTTCTACGACACGAACCCGCAGGACGCCGTCGCTGGCAACGTCCTGCCGACCGCGGGACGCGTGTTCACGCGCCATTCCGCGTCGTTCCAGGGCAATCACACGATGGTGATCGGCTCGGACAAGTTCAACGAGGCGCGCCTGGAATTTCTTGACGCCTCGCCGATCACGCAGTTCGAGCCGGTCGACGAGTCGACGCAGATCACGCGCGCGGGCACGCTCCCTTTCACGGCGGGTGAGAACCGCTTCGCGCACATCTACAGCCACCAGACGCAGTTCTCGGACACGCTGAGCTGGACTCGCGGAAAGAGCTACATCCGGCTTGGCGGCAGCATCGCGCGCGCCACCTCGGGCGGCGACGGCACGGAGTTCGGCAGCCCGTTCGTGCTCGGCCAGTTCACGCTCAACGCGAGCTCGACCAAGCCCCTCGATCAGATCACGCTCGCCGACGTGCAGCGGTACACACAGGGCTTCAACTTCGGCGTCGGCACCTACGCCGAGAGCCAATGGCTCTTTGCCGGCTACGCGCAGGATCGCTACAGCCTGCGTGACGACGTGACGCTCGATCTCGGCCTGCGTTATGACCGTCAGACGTTCAGCGACGGCAAGGCGAACTTCGCGCCGCGTGTCGGCGCCGCGTGGAATCCAGGTGGCGATCCCAAGACCGTCGTCCGTGGCGGCTACGGGCTGTACTTCACGCAGCTGCGCTCGAACCTGCAGGCCAATTTCGATTTGAACGGGCCGCTCGGCATCGGGTCGTACACCGCGTCGCCCGGCCAGACCGGGTTCCCGACGTGCATTCCGCCGATCTCCTCGACGGGTGTCGTCGGATCGGGCTGCACGCCTGTCGTCTTCGACCCGAACGCGGCCGCGTCCACGCTGCCCGCGCGCAACATCACGATTCGTCCGGGCATGGCGAGCTACTACACGCCGATTTTCGCGCAGTACGGCGTCGACTTCTCGAAGCTGCCGAACTACCCGGACTCGCTCGTCAACCCGAAGAGCCAGGTGTTCTCGGCGGGCGTCGAGCGCGAGATTCGCTCCGACTGGATGGTGTCGGCTGACTACGTCCACCAGCACTGGAGCGATCTCGATCGCACGGCCGATCTGAACGCGCCGTCAGAGTTCGATCGCACGGCCCCGGGCCAGGTGCGCTCGGTGGCCGCCGCCGACCTCACGCGGCCGATCCTGCCGGTGAACGGCGGGTTCCGCCAGATCAACGTGATCATGAATCTCGGCGTCGCCGATTACGACGCGCTGCAAGCGAATCTGACCTATCGCGGCAACCACAAGCTGTTCGCGCAGGTCAGCTACACGTTGTCGAAGTCGACGAACACGACCGAGCCGGACGGCAACGGCGTCAACCCCAACGACGCGACGATCGCCACGCTCGGCGAGCAGGAACGCGGGCCGAGCGTGCTCGACCAGCGGCACCGCGCCGTGCTGACGCTGACCTATCTTTTCCCGCACAACATCACAGCGGGCACGGTGACGCAGCTCGGATCCGCGCGGCCGTTCAACGCGGTCACCGGCGTGGACAACAACGGCGACGGATCGAACAACGATCGTCCAGTCATCGACGGCACAGTGATCAGCAAGTCCGCGTTCCGGGGCACCGCGCAGTCGGACGTCGCGATCTTCGTCGAAGGCCGCCTGAAGGCGACGAAAAGCGGATCGCTGCTGCTCCGCATGGAAGTGTTCAACCTGTTCAACCACCCGAACGTGCTCGGCCGGCAAACCAACTACGGCGACTCGACGACGCCGGCGGCCAACTTCGGCCAGGCGCTCGCCGGACTTGCGAACATCGACCCGGCGCGGATGGTGCAGTTCCAGGTACGGTATCTCTTCTAAGACGAGTCGACCCACGGAGGTACGCCCGGCCCTGTTCGTACCGGCGCGCGGTATCATCGGCACCATGGACGATCGGGTGGCCATCGCCTCGATCCATCGCTCGACCGGCAACGCGCTCGCGATCGATCAGGACCTCGTCGCCGTCGAGGCGCCGCTGCAGCTCACGCTCCACGATAGGTCGAGCGGCCTCGCACGGCCGCTTGGCCTGCTCATGCGCACGCCTGGCGACGACCGTGACCTCGTCATCGGCTGGCTTTACACCGAAGGCCTCGTTCAAACGCTCGCCGCGGTGGAGTCGGTGACGTTCTCCGGGAATGCGGACGACGGCGAACTGGCGGAAGTCACGGTGGCCGGCCCGATCGATCGCGACGCGATGCGCGAGGCCGAGCGCGGAATGGCGGGCACGAGCGCGTGCGGTCTCTGCGGGCGGCTCGCGATCCGGCGAGTCGACACGCTGGCGCTGCGGGACTCGTCGCCGGACGAGAGCTGGCCGGCATCCCTCATCTCGGCGCTGCCTGGCCGCCTGCGCGCGGGACAGCGCGTCTTCGCCGAGACGGGCGGCCTGCACGCCGCCGGCCTGTTCGACGCGGGCGGGTCGCTGCGGATGCTCAGGGAGGACGTCGGGCGCCACAACGCCGTCGACAAGCTCGTCGGCGCGGCCCTCCAGGGCGGCGCGCTGCCGGCCCGCGGAACGTTGCTCGTCGTGAGCGGCCGTGTCGCCTATGAAATCGTGCAAAAGGCCGCCGTGGCCGGCTTTGCGGGCATCGTCGCCGTTGGCGCGCCATCGAGCCTCGCGGTCGAGGCGGCACGCGCCACTGGCGTCACGCTGGTCGGGTTCGCGCGCGACGGGCGGTTCAATATCTACGCGGGAGCGTCCCGGGTCGGTGCCTGAGAGCGCGGGCGGTTTGCGGTAAACTTTCCCTGGCAACTGGAGCGTATTGGCACCAATGACCTGGCTTCCAAATTTCAAAGATCGTTCGGCCGTGACCGGCCGGCTCGGACCGCTCGAGCGCCGTGTGCTCGAGGCGCTGTGGGCGCGGTCGGGTCCGGTCTCCGTTCGCGACCTGCAACCGGACTTCAGCGAGATCGCGTACACCACGCTGATGACCACGCTCGATCGGCTCCACCGCAAGAACGTCCTCGCGCGGATCAAGCAGGGCCGGGCGTTTTTCTACCATCCGCGGTTGACGCGGCCGGAGTACGACTCGGTCCGGGCCGCTGACGCGCTCAAGGTCGTCCTCGAGGGCGACGGCGCGGCGTTGACGCCCCTGCTGTCGTTTTTCGTTCAAGCCGTGGGCGATCGCAACCAGGGACTGCTCGACGAGCTCGAAACGCTCGTGCGCGCCAGACGGGCGGCCTCCGAGAAGCGGTGATGGGTTTCGATCTCCGCGTTCTGGTCATCGCACTTTCCTCGTTCTCGATGGGAAGTCTTGCCGGATCGGCCGTCGTGCCGTTGCTCTGGACGCGCGTCGGCCGGGGCACTCCGCTCGCCCGCGCCGGCACGCTTCTCAAGATTCGGGTGCTCCCGTTCGTCATGGCCTCCGCCTCGCTCATGCTGGCCGTGCTGTCCTTCATCTTCTTCGAACCGCGACGCCCCGACGAGAAGATGGGCGTGGTCCTGCTCTCGCTCGCCGCGGTCGGACTCTTTTTCGTGCTCACCGCCGCGTTTCGGCTGGCGCGGCTGTTGCTCCTGACGTCACGTCTCGAACGTGCGTGGATGGCCGACGCCGAAGAACTCACGCTCGAGGGACTGGACGTCCCGACGTACGCGATCTCGTCCGACTTTCCGCTCGTCGCGCTCATCGGCCTCGTCCGGCCGCGGATGCTCGTCGCGCGGTGCGTGCTCGAACACTGCTCGAGCGAGGAGGTCCACGCGATCGTGGCGCACGAGCGCGGACATCTCGAGCGGCACGACAACCTCGCGCGCGCGGTTCTGGCACTCTCGCCTGACGTGCTCGTGTGGCTGCCCGTCGCCGATCGTCTGACCGAGGCCTGGCACGACGCGGCTGAAGAGGCGGCTGACGACCACGCCGCCTCCCTCGGCGAGCTGGGCCGCGTGACGCTCGCGCAGGCGCTCATTCGCGTGGCGCGTCTGGCGCCTCCGGGTTCGTCCGCCGTGGTCGTGCCAGCGAGCGCGTTGTACCGCGGCGAAAATCTCGATCGGCGCGTACGGCGCCTGCTCGGCCCGCAAGCGGCCGCGCCGCCGCCCCGTCCCCTCTGGTGGCGCGCCACGGTCACGTCCACCGTGGTCATGGCAGGCGCGCTCGCCCTGCACGCGATCCACGAGCTCCTCGAAGCCGCCGTCACGTTCCTTCCGTAAGTCCGGTGGTCTGGCGCGCGTTCCGCAAATCGTCCTCGGAACCGCAGGCCGCCTCGTGGTGGCGCGACGCCGACGCCGCCGCCGAATCGGTGAGCCCGGCCGAGATCGAACGGCTGCGCGCGTCGATCACCCGCTCAGACGACGATCCGGACCATGCGGAGCGGCAGGAGGAAATGATCGATGGCCTCCGCCACCTCGCGAGCATCGCCGGCACGCCCGATCTGCCGGTCGTCGTGACGCAACACCGCGTGATTGGCCCGGACCGGTGTCACTACGTCACACCCGCGAGCGTGACCGGCGACGTGTCCTCACCGGGCAAGCTCTTTCTCACCGCTGACCGCCTCGTGTTTGCAGGCGGACGCGTCTCCACGTGGCCATGGCATCGCGTGCAGGACGTCATGCGCAGCGGCCGGCACGTGATCGTCGTCCTGACCGGCGGCGCGGAAGGTCTTTCGGTGCAGTGCAATACATATGGCGACGCGATGATCGTCCGCTACCTCGGTCTTCGCCTGCGGCAGCGCCCGGCCCGACACCCCGTGCTCTAGAATTGGGCCCACATGCCCGTCGTCCTTGGATCCGACGTCCTGTTCGATCGCCAGTTGCTCGCGGGCCGCACGATCGGGCTCGTGGCGAATCCCGCGTCCGTTGATGCCCAGCTGCGTCACGTGTCGGCGCGCGCGGAAGCCGGCGGCGTGACCGTGGGCGCGCTCTTCGGCCCGCAGCACGGCTTCCATTCGGATCTCCAGGAAAACATGATCGAGTCGCCGCACGGCGTGGACGCGAAGCGCCGTGTGCCGGTCTACTCGCTCTACAGCGAGACGCGCGAGCCGACCGCGAAGATGCTCGCGGGCCTCGACGCGCTCGTGATCGATCTGCAGGATGTCGGCACGCGTATCTACACGTACATCTACACGATGGCCAACTGCCTGCGGGCGGCGAGCAGACATCAGCTCCCCGTGATCGTCTGCGATCGCCCGAATCCGATCGGTGGCGTCGCGGTCGAGGGGCCGATGCTCGATCCCGCGTTCACGTCGTTCGTCGGGCAGTTTCCGATCCCGATGCGGCACGGCCTGACGATCGGCGAGCTCGCAAAATTCTTCAACGAGCGGTTCGGCATCGGCGCCAAGCTTGAAGTGGTCGCGATGCGCGGGTGGTCGCGCGAGCAATATTTCGATCAGACCGGACTCGCGTGGGTCGCGCCGTCGCCGAACATCCCCACGCTCGACAGCGCCATCGTGTATCCGGGCACGGTGCTGCTCGAGGGCACGAATGTCTCAGAAGGGCGCGGCACCACGCGACCGTTCGAGTTCGTCGGTGCGCCCTGGGTGGATCCGGATCCGTTCGCGGCCGGGCTGAACGCGCTCGGTCTGCCGGGCGTGCACTTCCGCGCGATGGCGTTCGAGCCGACCTTCCACAAACACGCTGGGACGCTCTGCGGCGGCTGCCAGATTCACATCACCGATCGCGCGTCGTTCCCCGCCGTCGCGGTCGGCGTCGCCGTCATCGAAGCATTCAAGCGCGCGGGGCCACAGCGCTTCGCCTGGCGCAACCCGCCGTACGAGTACGAATACACGAAGCCGCCAATCGATATCTTGTACGGCTCGGCCAGACTCCGCGCCGGACTGGACGATGGGCGGACCGTCGCAAGCCTCGCCGACGAGGAGGCCGCCGACGCACGCGCATGGCTCGACGACCGCCGGCCGTGGTTGCTCTATTGATCGGACCCACTGGTATCATTGCAGTCTCAGGGAGGGAGTCTCATGCGTCGAACGTGGGTGTTCTTTCTGCCGGTCGCCGTGTGGCTGCTGGCATTCGTGGCCGTCGGTCGTGCCGATGTCGGCCTCGCCGCCGGACAAGGCGGGCGCGGCGGCTGGACGATTCCGGAAGCGGGCCGGACCGAAAAGAGTCCGCTGACGGTCAACGACGCGGTGATCGCGAACGGCAAGAAGCTGTTCTCGAGCAAGTGCCAGCGCTGCCACGGAGCGAGCGGCAAGGGCGACGGTCCGGACGGCGATCCCAATCACGCCGATGACATGAACCTGACCACCGCGTCGCGCGCCGCCGCCAACCCTGACGGCGTCGTGTTCTACAAGATCTGGAATGGCCGGTCGTCACCGAAAATGCCGACGTTCTCCGAGGAACTGACGAAGGATCAGGCCTGGACGATCGTGGCGTACGTGCAGACGCTGCGCGCGAAGTAGGCGACAGCCGCCGACGCCGCCGTGTCCGATCCCCTACAGGAGCTCGGAGAACGCTTCGAGCAGAACCTGGTCATCGCCGCCACACCCGCGGCGGTGCTCGAATATTTTTTCAACGCAGATGCGCTGCGGGCGTGGTGGCAGGCCGTCCGGTCGGTCACCACGCCGGTTCCGCTCGGCGTGTACGCGGTCGAATGGGCCACAACGCCGTACCGCGACGACCTGCTGGGCCCGCTCGGCGGTGTCTTTCACGGCACGGTCATCGACGTCCGTCCGGGACACCACTTCCTCATCGCCGAGGCATACTGGATTCCGCCCGAAGGCGCGCCGCTCGGCCCGATGGCGCTCAACGTCACGGTCGAGGCTGACGGCACCGGTTGCAAGCTGCACGTACGGCAGGATGGTTACGAGCCGTCGCCGCGCTGGCGCCGCTACTACGCCGTCGTGTCGCGCGGCTGGCAAATCTCGCTCACCGCGCTCAAGCGTTACGCCGAAGCGCCGCCGGCACCGCCGAAGGCGCCGGCCAAGAGCACACTCGGATTCTAGTCAGCCCGCATTCGCAGCAGGCGTCGCACGATCCGCTACACACGCTCGACGTGGACGAAGTTCGCGCCATCCGCGCCGAGTTCCTGCCGCATGGACACGAACACGACGGCGCTGCCGGCGGGCACGAGCGCACGCGCCCGAATCGCGTCGCGAATCGATCCGAGATCCGTCCGATCGATCGTCAGCGCCCTGACACCCCACACGAGTGCGAGCTGCGAGGCCACGCGCGGATCGGCGGTGGCCGCCAGCACGCCGACCGTCGGCCGAAGCGCGGCGAGGAGCCGCGCTGTCCGGCCGCTCTCCGTCACAGCGACGATCGCCGCCGCTTGTGCGCGTTCGGCGAGCGTCACTGCCGCCTCGCAGAGCGCGCGGCCATGACCGGCCCCCACCGACGCCTCCGGCATCACGCGCGTCGCCGGATCGAGGACGTGCTCCGCTTCACGAATGATGGCGTCGAGCGTGCTGACCGCCTTCACGGGAAATCTCCCGATCGACGTCTCCCCCGCCAGCATGATGGCGTCCACGCCCTCGTCGACGGCATGTGCGGCATCGGTGACTTCCGCTCGAGTCGGCCTCGGCGCCAGCCTCATCGACTCGAGCACCTGCGTGGCCAGAATCACGGGCACCCCGCGCCGCCGGGCGGCGGATACGATCCGCTTCTGCACGGCCGGCAGCGTCTCGAGCGGCAACTCGACGCCAAGATCGCCGCGAGCCACCATCACGCCGTCGGCCTCCGCGAGGATGTCGTCGAGCGCCTCCAGCGCGCTTGGCTTCTCGATTTTGGCGATGATGGGTAGCGAAGGCGCACCCGCGGCAATCGCCGCCGCACGTGCCGCGCGGACGTCGTCGGCGCACTGCACGAAGCTCAGTGCCGCCAAGTCGACGCCCATCGCAATCCCGGCGCGCAGATCGCCGAGGTCCTTCGGCGTAAGCGCGGCCACCGGCACGCGCACCCCGGGCAGGTTGATGCCCTTATGCGCGTCGAGCATGCCGCCGTTTACGACGCGGGCCACGACGCGGCTGGGCGTCACGCTCTCGACTTCGAGTTCGATCCGGCCGTCGTCGAGCAGGAGTCTCTGTCCGCGCGTGGCCGCCGTGAACAGCCCGTCGAATCCGCACGAGATGCGCCCGGGCTCACCCGGTCGCTCGCCCTTGTCGATCACCAGCGTCTCGCCGTCATTCAGGCGGAACGGCGAGGCGAGCGGCCCCGTCCGAATCTTCGGGCCCCCAAGGTCCTGCAGTATCGCCACCCCGCGCCCGGCGGCCGCGGCCGTCTCCCGGATCCGTGCGCACGTCGCCACGTAGTCGGCGGCCACGCCGTGAGAGAAATTCAGGCGGAACGCGTCCGTGCCGGCGTCGATCAACTGACGGATGGTCGCGGCGTCGTCCGACGACGGACCAAGCGTCACGAGGATGCGGGTCCGGCGCCCCGGGTTCACGATGGCCACTTCAGGCGTGCCGCCACGGATCGACGAGCGCTTTGGGAATCTTGAGCGCGCCGGCGATCTCGAGCGCTTCGTTGATCTGGTCGAGGCCATACGTCCCTGCGCCAATTCGCGCGAACGGCACGTCGGGATGCCGATCGAGCGCGTCGATCGCACGAAGGAAGTGTCCCGCTTCGCTGCCCCAGCAGCCGCGAATCTCGAGGTGCTTCCGATTGATGTGTTCGTGCGCGTTGATCGTGCTGTCGCCGGTGTTCGTGTAGTGACCGGCAATCACATAGGCACCGCCATTGCGCGCGAACCTGACGCCCTCCTCGAACGCCCGCGGCGATCCGGCGGCCTCGACGACGACGTCGGCGCCGACGCCGTTGGTGAGATCGCGCACGAGCGTCTGGCGCTCGTCTGGCGTCGTGGTGTCGATGTCGATCGTCGCGTCGGCGCCCATCGCCTTCGCCAGCTCGAGACGATCGGCGGGCGCGCCAATCACGATGACGAGGCCGGCGCCGGACTTCCGCGCGAGCGCAGCCGTACAGAGTCCCACGGCGCCCGCGCCCTGGACCACGAGGGTGTCGCCCAGTGACAGACGGGCGCGTTCGATAATGTGCACGGACGTGAGCAGACCGCAGCCGCCGCCGATGTACGCGTCGAACGGAACGCGATCCGGCAACTTCGCGACGATCACACCAGGTTCGAGGTACACCTTCTGCGCCCACCCGCCAAACAGTCCGTCCGCGGCCGAATCGGTGATGCCGTACACGCGTCGGTGCGGACAACGCGTCGGCGTGCGATGGACGGTACACGCCAGACAATGGCCGCACGTCCGGTGGACGTCGAAGAACGCCACGCGATCGCCCTCGCGTAGTGGCTGGCCGCGAACGTCCGCAAGTGAGCCGCGGATCGCATCGAGCGTGCCCGTCGTGACGTGCCCGGGAATGATCGGGTACGGCACGCCGGCCAGCCGTCCATGCCACAGATGCACGTCGGTGCCACAGACCTCCGAGAGCGCAGTGCGAAGCAGCGCGCCGCCTGGCGGCAACTCCGGCTCGGGGAATTCGCGCACCTCGATGGCAGCATGAGGTGACGTCATGACGGCGGCCAGCACGGTCTTCGGCATCGGTGTGCAGTATTCTCTAACGGACTGGTATGGAAACGCACGTACTCGAACGCTTGTCACAGCTCACCATTGGAGAGACCGGCACCCTCCTCCGCACCGGGACGCCAACCAGCGCGGCGCTGGTCGATGCCAGCCTTCGCACGATCGAGGCCTTGAACCCACAGCTTCACGCGTTCATCGACGTCGACGCCGACGACGCGCGCGCTTCCGCACAGCAAGCCGACGCGGAACTTCGCGCCGGCCGGATCCGCGGGCCGTTGCACGGCATTCCAATCTCACTCAAAGATCTCGTCGACGTCGCCGGCAAGCGCACGACCGCGGCCTCGAAGGTCCTGGCCGATTCGATCGCCCGCGCGGACGCCCCCATCGTCACGCGCTTGCGAGAAGCTGGTGCGATTTTTCTCGGCAAGACGAACCTTCACGAATTCGCGCTCGGCACGACGAGCGAGGACACCGCGTTCGGCGTCGTGAAGAATCCGCGCGACCAGACGCGGTCCGCAGGTGGATCGAGCGGCGGATCGGCGGTCGCCGTCGCAACGGGCATGGGCCTCGCGTCGATTGGATCGGACACCGGCGGCTCGATCCGTATTCCCGCCTCCTGCTGCGGCATCGTCGGATTGAAGCCGTCGATCGCCGACGTGCCGACCGCGGGTGTGATCCCGCTCAGTTCCTCGCTCGATCATGTCGGTCCGCTGGCGAAGCGCGTGCAAGACGCCGCATGGCTGTGGGCGATCCTGGCGGCCCGGCCGGTCGCGACGGTTGCTGCCGCCGATCCGGCGTCACTCCGGTTCCGGCGCGTCGGCGGGTACTTCGACCTCATGACGGCCGAGGTGCGCGCGGCGTTCGATGCGGCCCTCACGGCGATCACGGCGGCCGGCGCGACGATCACACCGGTCGAGATCGAGGCTACCGCGGGCATCGCCAAGACGTACGTCGACATCGTGCTGCCGGAGGGCGCGGCCTGGCACGCGCCCTATCTCGACTCGCGGCCGGAGCTCTACACGCCGTCCGTTCGAACACGTCTCGAGAGCGGCCGGGCGATACCAGCGGTTGACTATGTGACGGCGCGGAAAAATCAGGCGCGTCTGCGAGCGGCGGTAGACGCGGCCCTGGAGGGCGCCGACGCCCTGCTCCTGCCCACGCTCCCCATCACGGCGCCCGTTCTGGGGGCGGAGAACGTGAGTTTCGGGCCCACGCCGGCCGATATCCTGCCTGTCCGCGCCGTGATGTTGCGGAATACCCAGTTGTTCAACCTGTCAGGGCACCCCGCTATTTCGCTCCCGCTCCCCGTCAACCTGCCTGTCGGCCTGCAAGTGGTCGGCCGCCTGGACCAGACACCAAGGCTCTTGGAGATCGCGGCCGCGTGCGAGAAGATCCTCGGGTAGAGGGCGGTGCGCAACACATGATCAAACAAATTTCCGTCTCAGACGCCCACGTGCTTCAGCAATCGGGAAGCACCTACGTTGACGTGCGATCCACGACCGAGTTTTCGAACGGCCATCCGGCCGGCGCCGTCAACGTGCCGATTTTCGAGCCCGACGAAGACACGGGCCAGATGAGCCCCAATCCTGATTTCGTGCGCGTCATGAGCGCCGCCTTTCCAACCGACGCGCCGCTGCTCGTGGGTTGCCAGGTGGGCGGCCGCGCCGTCCAGGCGGCGCAGGTCCTGGCGTCGTTCGGGTTCACGAATCTCACCGTCGTGCGCGGCGGCTTCGGCGGCTCGCATGATCCGCTGGGGCGCATTGTCGATCAGGGATGGGCCGACGCCGGGCTGCCGGTCGCGAAGGGCAAGACCAAGGGCGCCTACCAGGAGCTTCGCGCCAAGGTCGACGATCCGCGGTGATCGCTTCGTTCTTCCACAACTGGGAACGGCAACTCGCGTCCGTCGATACCAACCGCATCGTCCGGCCGTTTGCGTGGGGCCTTGACTGGCTCGGCCTCGACGACCCGGCCGCCGATCCGCCTCGTCTGCTCGACGCCTGGGCCGCGCGGACGATGGCCGGCACCGACACGTTTTTTTCCGCACCGACGGGCACGTCCTTCGATCGCCAGGGCGATCTGCTGACATTTTCGAGCGCGCTCGTCACCCCTGATGCCCAGAACAACCTGGTACGCGTGCGGATTTTTCCTGCGCGCGAACGTGCCGGCCAACCCCGGCGGGCCGTCGTCGTGCTGCCGCAATGGAATGCCGACTCGAGTGGACACGTCGGCTTGTGCCAGCTCTTCGCGCGATTCGGGATCACCGCGCTGCGCCTGAGCCTGCCCTATCACGATGAACGCCGGCCGCCCGAGCTGCTGCGGGCCGAATACATCGTCAGCTCGAACGTCGGCCAGACGGCGGCGGTCAACCGGCAGGCGGTGCTCGACGCCCGACGCGCGATCGACTGGCTCACCTCGCAAGGCTACGAACGGATCGGAATCATGGGCACGAGTCTCGGATCCTGCCTGTCGATGCTGACGATGGCTCACGACCCGCGGATTCGCGCGGGCGCGTTCAATCACGTGTCCCCGTTCTTCGCTGACGTCGTCTGGCGTGGGCTGTCGACCGCCCACGTGCGCGCCGGGCTCGAAGGCCACGTGACGCTCG
This sequence comes from uncultured Acidobacteriota bacterium, assembly GCA_963704575.1. Classification (GTDB taxonomy): domain Bacteria; phylum Acidobacteriota; class Vicinamibacteria; order Vicinamibacterales; family SCN-69-37; genus DATEGZ01. The sequence continues at coordinate 2,498,189 of OY969918.1, forward strand.
ATCAGCTTCGCCGCTGGTGGATGCCGATCAGCCCGTCGCCGTTCATCGAACGGGTGCGCTCGCGAAAAATCCTGCTGGTGTACGCGCAGTACGACCTGACGTTTCCTGTCGATCTCTCACGAGGATTCATCGCGGAGTTCGACGCGCGCGGGATCGCGCACGACCTCGGCGTGCTGCCGTGCGGCCACTACACGACCGGCCGAGCGCCGTTCAAATTCCTCGACGGTTACTACCTGACGAAGTTTTTCGTGAAACACCTGTAGCGGACGCTACAGGTATTTGAACAGGCCGCGGAGTGCGTTAACGATCACCGAACCGATCGCCTGCACGACCCCGCCGACGTCGCCCGAAGACACGGAATTCGCGACGGTCACCGGATCGGTGAACAGCAGCCAGACGATCGCGCCCGCGACCGTCGCCGCGAACACGCCGATAATGGCCACAAGGCTCACGCTCCAGCGAGCCGCGTTCATGATCGTGTCAGTCTAATGCGGTTTCGCCCGGTTTTCACTTGGACGACCGGCGGATCCGGGTGGTTCGCCGCGCGTGCCGCGAACGGACGCGGCGAGATCAGACGGTGAGCACGACTTTACCGAACTGCTCGCCCGCCTCGAGTAGCCGCTGAGCCTGTACGCCTTCGGACAGTGGGAACGTTCGATCGACCACGGCGCGTAGCTTGCCTCGGAAGAACAGGTCGGCCGCGCGCAGCAGTTCGGCCTTGCCACCCATGTAAGTACCGCGTAACACGAGCTGTCTCGCGAACAGATGCCTGAGGTCGAGTCTCGCGTCGAAGCCGGTCGTTGCGCCGCACGTCACGAGCCGGCCGCCGCGCGCCAGGCATCGGACGCTTCGATCCCAGGTCGCGACACCGACGTGCTCGATGACGACGTCCACGCCACGACCGTGCGTGAAGGCCTTGACGGCCGCCACCACGTCACCCCGGTGGTGATCGACGACGGCATCGGCGCCAAGCGCGGTGGCCTGCAGGAGTTTGGCTGGCGTCCCGGCCGTGGCGATGACGCGGGCGCCGAAAAATCTGGCGAGCTGGACGGCCGCCTGCCCCACGCCGCTTCCGGCCGCGACGACGAGCACAATATCGCGTTCGGTCACGCCGGCATTCGCGAGCATGTGCCACGCGGTGAGAAACGACAGTGGAAAGGCGGCGGCCTGGACGAAGTCGACGGCGTCAGGCAATCGGATCACGTTCGCTCGCGGCACCGCGACCAGCTCTGCGTAGCCGCCGGCGGACTGGTAGCCGAGCACGTCGTATTCCAGGCAGAAGTTGTCGGCGCCGCTGAGACAGCTCGCGCAGCGGCCGCAGCTCAAACCCGGCTGCAGCATCACGCGCTCGCCGGCGGTGACGTCCGTGACGTCAGGCGCGACGGCCGCGATCTCGCCGGCCACGTCGGCACCGGAAGTGTGCGGCAGCGGAATCTTCACGCGTTCGAAACCGCGGCGCTGCCACAGATCGAGGTGATTGAGCGCGCACGCCCGCACGCGCACGATGACGTGGCCGGCACGCAGTTCGGGATCGGGCGCGTCCTCGAACCGGAGCACTTCCGGCCCGCCGTGCTCGTGGAACCGGACGGCCTTCATCAGAATTCCGGCGTGGCGAGGGTGACCGCGCGGCCGAGCGCTTCGATCGGCCCGCGACACACGTCCGGGTCACCGACCACGACCACGGTCGCTCGGTCGGGATGAATGAATCGGCGGGCGGCGCTCACCGCATCGGCGACGGACACGTTCTCGACGAGCGGCACGAAGCGATCGAACGTCCGATCATCCAACCCGTGCACGGCCAGCTGGACCGCGGCGCGCACGAGTTGATCCGCAGTTTCGAAGTGCCGCACGTAGCCGCGGGTGAGCGCGGCCTTGGCGCGATCGAGCTCATCGTCGGTGAGCGAGCCGTCCACGCGAACCGCCTCGAATTCCGCGAGGATGTCGGCGATGGCCACGGCCGTGCCGTCGGCCTGCACGCTCGTCTCGCACGCGAAGGTGCCGGCCGCGCGCCGAAAATCGAACGCGGTGTGGACCCCGTACGTCAGGCCCTTCTTTTCGCGCAGGATCGAGTTCAGTCGGCTCGAGAACTGTCCGCCGAGCGCGGCGTTGAGCGTCAACAACGCATGATACGCGTCGACGTCACGAGCCGGGCCGCCGTGCCCCACCCGCAACTCGGACTGCGTCGCGTGAGGCCGGGCGACGAACAGCACGCCAGTGGACGCTGGTGCCTCCGGCGCGCCACCTGGGGAGGCCGCCTCGGGCCGCGTTCCAGCCGGCCAGCTGCCAAACGCCGCGGCCGCCGCGTCGACGATCATCGAGCGATCGAGGTCGCCGGCGACGACCAGAATCGCGCCGCCAGGGCGGTACTGCGTGGCATGAAACGCGCGGACGTCGTCGAGCGCGATTTCCTGCAGCGAGGCGGTCGTTCCGAGGACGCCGTGGCCGTACGGATGCGGGCCGAACACGGCGCGGAAGAACGTGCGATCGGCCGACGCGCCGGCCGTGCTGCTCAGCTGGCGCAGCCGGCTCAACCGCAACTCGCGTACTCGTTCGAGATCGGTCGGTTCGAACCGCGGCCGGATGACGACATCGGCGAGCAGCGCGAGCACGGCGGGAAAATATCTGGCGAGCGACGTGAACCCGAGCGTCGTGACGTCGGCCCCGACCTCGATCGTCAACGACGATCCCAGCCGTGCGAACGCCTCGGCGAGTTCGATCGCGTCGCGCGTGCCGGCGGCCTCGTCGAGCATGTCGGCCGTCATGCCCGCCACGCCCGGCCGGCCGCGTGGATCGTCCGCGGCGCCGCAGCGCAGGAGAATCTGCGCCGTGACGACGGGAACGCTCGTGTGCGCGATCGACCAGAGACCGAGGCCGTTGGGCAGGCGGTCGCGTGAAATGAGGGGAAACGTGATCGGCGACGAGCCGCCGATCGCCGGCAGATCGAAGCGTGACGCGGTCACGTCAGCCGCACCGGCTCGGAGTCGTCGAGCGCCAGGTCCAGCCGCCCGGCCGGCACGACCGAGAGCGCGACGGCCTGATCAGGATTGAGCCAGGCTCGCACGCTCGCCCCGAGCGCAGGGCCCGACGCCTGGAGATACCGCTGCAGATCGCGATCGAAGAAATCCGGAACGCCTCGATAGATGTTGTAGGCATTGAGCTGATCGGTGCGTCCGCCGAATCCGCCGAGCGTCTGCAGGCGGTAGACGAACGACGCCTCCGCCTGCGCGCGGCCCCGCTCGAGCTCCGCGTCGGTCGGGCCGTCCTCGCCGAGCATTCGCAGCTCGCGGCCGATCGCGGCCTCGAGTTCGGTCAGCGTGTGCCCGGGTGCGGCGGTGGCGACGATCTGAAAGTAGCTGCCCAGTTCACGCGATCCCTGGCTCGCGGCGAGTTCCGTCGCGATGCGCGTCTCGTGTGTCAGCCGCTCGTAGAGGCGCGACGTGCGGCCGTTCGCGAGCAGGTCGGCGACCAGATCGAGCTCCGCATCCTCCACGCCGAAGAGCGGCGGCGAGGGCCACGCGAGATACAGGCGCGGCAGCTCGACGCGATCCTCGAGCACGAGGCGGCGCGGGCGGGCGGACAGCGCCGGGGCATGGACCGGCCCCACGCGTGGACCGGCGGGAATCTGACCGAAGAGGTGCGAGACCAGCGCGAAGGCCTCGTCCGCGCCAATGTCCCCGCCGACGCACAATGACGCATTGCCCGGATGGTAGTACCGTGAGAAAAACGCGCGAGCATCGTCGGGAGTCGCGGCGCGCAAGTCCTCCGGATAGCCAATCGTCGGCCAGTGGTACGGATGATCGGCCGGATAGATGGCGTCGAGGAGCGCGAACTGCGCGAGGCCGTACGGCCGGTTCTCGTAGCTTTGCCGGCGCTCGTTCAGGACCACGTCGCGCTGGTTGGCAAAACGTTCGTCGGTCAACGCCGGCAGCAGCCAGCCCATCCGGTCCGCTTCCATCCAGAGCGCACGTTGGGCTGCCGACTTCGGCACGACCTCCCAGTAGTTCGTGCGATCCACGCTCGTCGAGCCGTTGATCGACGCGCCCGCCTCCTGCAGCGGTTCGAAGTAGCTGCGCCGCTGGTGTTCCGACCCTTCGAACATCAGATGCTCGAACAGATGCGCGAGCCCGGTAAGTCCCGGCACCTCGTTCTTCGAACCGACGTGATACCACAGGTTCACGGCGACGACGGGCACACGGTGATCTTCGTGAACGATCACGCGCAGGCCGTTGTCGAGCGTCGTCGTGGTGAAGGGAACGTTCACAGATCTTGATCGAGGCGACGCCGTTCAGTTGACCGGCACGAGCGGGATCGCCCGCCGCGAGAAGGAGGCGATCGACACCTGCTGCGCGACGCGTTCAGCCGCGGACATGAGTGCCAGCGACGGCGGCGACGACGGATCGCCAAGGACGACGGGCACGCCGGAGTCACCGCCCTCGCGCACGGGCGCATAAAGCGGAATGCTTCCGAGAAACGGCACACCCAACTCGGTCGCCAGTCGCTCGCCGCCGCCTTTGCCGAACACGTCGCTCTCGTGCCCGCAGTCCGGACACACGAAGTGGCTCATGTTCTCGATCAAACCAATCGGCGTGATGTTGAGCTTCCGGTACATCTGCACCGCACGCCGCGTGTCGGCGAGCGCCACGGTCTGCGGCGTCGTCACGAGCACGGCGCCGGCGACTGGCACCGTCTGGCTGAGCGAGAGCGCGATGTCGCCCGTGCCCGGCGGCATGTCCACAATCAGGTAGTCGACGTCCTTCCACGCGACGTCGCGGAAAAACTGCTGCAGCGCGCCGTGGAGCATCGGCCCGCGCCAGATCACCGGCGCGTCGTCTTCGGTCAGAAATCCCAGGGAGACGACCTGGAGGCCGTAGCGCTCAGCGGGCACGATCTTCTGGCCGTTGGTCTCGAGTTTCGTCTGCAGGCCGAGCATGATCGGCACGTTCGGCCCGTACATGTCGCCGTCGAGAAGCGCCACGCGGCTGCCGCGCTGCGCGAGCGCCACGGCGAGATTGACGGCCACGGTCGTTTTTCCGACGCCGCCCTTGCCCGCGCCGACTGCGATGACGTTCTTCACGCCGTCGACCGGCGCACGCCCGGCCTCGGGCCGCGCGACGGCACGCACTTGCGCGGTCATCTCGATATCCACGGCCGACACGCCGGCAATCGCCGACACAGCCGATCGTGCCTGATCGCGCATCAGATCCTTGACCGGGCACGCCGGCGTCGTCAGCTCGATCGTGAACCCGACGCGCGGCCCGTCGATCTTCAGGTTCTTCACGAACCCGAGGGCGACGATGTCCTTGTGGAGGTCGGGATCTTTGACAACCCGCAGTGCGTCGAGCACCGCGGCTTCGGTGACGATAGCCATGATCTGATTCTAGTGTGTTTGCGCGCCGGGCAGGAACGCGCTATTGAGCGTGCTGTTCAGCCCACTCGCCCACGTACGGCAGCTTGTAACGCACGCCGTTCATCGCCTTGAACATCAGAAAGACCCATAGGACGGCGACCAGCACGATGAACGGGAACGTCAGGAACAATCCGATCACGCCGAGGCCCATCAACATCAGGTCCACGACGAGGACCAGCAGGAACGTGATGGTGGACTGCATCGCGTGGAACCGCACGTAGCGATTCTGTTTCTCGAGCACGAGGAACACGACGCCGCTGATGGCGCCCCCCAGGTACGCGAGCGCCGCGGCGAGGTTGGGATCGAGTTTGAGGCTCGTCTCGGTGCCGGACGTGGTCGAAGGCGTCATGCACCGGCCTCAGCGTGTCGCGGCTCGGACGTGCCGTGTGGGGGGCGACCGAAGTCACGGCGGGCATCGTCGTTCAGCAACACCCAGAAGGTGTAGACGCCGAGCGCCGTGCCGAACGGCACGATGACGAGGTTGGGCACGGCCAGCGCAAGGGCGGCAAACCGCCCCGCCCCTTGCCGCCGCCGAACCGACCGACCGACCAAAAGCATCAGGCCGCCGAGCCCGACCAGGATGGCGCCGCCGGCCATCAACGCCCACACCGCAGCATGTTCGGGACCGCCGATGGACCCCAGGTCGAGAAGAGCCGCGTCGGTGCCCACCGCGAGCACCCAGAGCGACAGGCCGGCGAGCAAGCCAAAGACGCCCCAAATGAAGTGCAACCAGGCGAGCACGTCGGTATGGACACGCATGGAGCGGTGTTACCGGCCGCGCGGCGGGATGGTTGAGAAAAATGCCGCCTGCATGCGGGCGACGACCTTGCCGATCTCGACGAAGTCGATCGCCGCGTCGGCGATGGCCTCCTCCGCCCGATCAGGGTCGGGCGCAGACTCACGAAAGCGGACCGGAACGTCGGCCTCCTGGCGGAAATCAGGATGCACAGCCGGCGCACGCCGACGGCAGGCGCGCTGGATATCCTGCGCGCGCGCGTCAGCCGAAACGCCCAGAATCTCGAAATAGTCGTGCACGGCTGACTGGTACGATAGGAACCGGACCGTCGGAAGTCAAGGCGGGCGGGCGCCCGCGTCACGCGACAGGGCTAGCGAACGCCGAGCGTGACGAGCAGATCCCGGCGCGTGGACTCGTCGAACGTGTCGAGATCGAGCGTCGTGTCACACTCGTCGCACAGCACTTCCACGAGCGCGGGCCGGCCCTCTTCCTGAGGCGGCTGCAGCTGGCCATCAGCCACCCGCAGCAAGTGCATCTGCAGGGTCTTGACCAGGAAATTTTCGGCGTTCCCGCAATTCGGACACGTCAGCGACAAGAGCTACTCCATCCGGCCACCAGGGCCGGCAAGAGTGTATCGCACGAAATGCGCTCACGGGTACACGATCTTGACGGTGACGCGGCCAGGCCCGAAGAGTGCGGCCGCCGCTGCGCGGTAAATCGAGGCCTGCGGGTCGTGTTCCGGCCGCGGCTGGCCGGTCTTGAACTCGAGCACGGTCACGGCGCCGTCGGGCGCCAGCACCAGGCAGTCGAGGACACCTCGAACCGTCTGGTCAGGCCGATCCGGCGCCCGATACGAAAACGGCACCTCGTAGTGGCAGACGCCCCCGGCGAGCGCCTCGGCGACGTCTGGACGGCCCCGGAGCCTCAGGAACAGCTCACCAGCCTCCCGCGCGAGCGCCTCCCGGTCCACAAGATCGATCGCCTCGTCGGACCGGATCAGGTCTGAAATCCGCGCCTCGAGGTCTGGAGGGCCTGCCGTCGGATCGACCTGTCGCTCGAACAGGCGGTGAACCAGTGTGCCGGTCAGCCGCTCACGTTGGGCGGCCGTCCGCCGGGGATCGGCATCCGGGCCCCGTCCGAGGGCCGTCGCGGCGACCGGTCCGGGCAGGACTACTATCGGTTGCGCAACTGGCACCGCCTCCGAGGGCGCTAGGACGTCTGGCACAAGTGCCGGCTGGCCCGGCTTGACGACGCGGAACGCAAATTCGCCCGCAGGGCTGTCCCACGTGATCTCGCCCGCTGAGCCGGCGGCGCCGGCCATCGCCGCCAGGTTCCACGGCAGCAGGCCCGCGAGGCTGTGCCCCGGCCGCTTCATCACTCCGGCGTCATCCACCTCGGCCGCGAGGTAGAGACGATCGCGCGCGCGGGTCACGGCGACGTACATCAACCGGCGAAGCTCCTCGGTCTCGCGCCGTTCCTCGACCTTGGTCTCGGGCGACGAGCCAAAAGCGACGCAGGGCTCGCCATCCGGACCGCGCTCGATGATCGACACGGCGGCGCCCCGCCGGCCGGGCGCGTGCATGTTGACCAGAAACACGATCGGAAATTCGAGGCCCTTCGCGGCGTGAATCGTCATCAGATTCACCGCGCCCGTGGCCTGGACGACGGCGTTCGATTCCTCGCCGGCGCCGAGCGTCTCGAAGTACTGCGCGATCCGGCCGAGCGTGGCGTACCCGCGATTCTCGACGCGGCGGATGAGGCCGCGCATTTTCTTGATGTTCTCCCGCGCCTGGTCGAGTCGCCGCCCGCGCATCTCGTAACCGTACGCGGTGTCGTGCAGGATCACGTCCACCAGCTCGCTCGGCGTCACGCGATCGGCCAGCGCGAGCCATCCCGGGACCGCGTCGCGCAGCCGGGCAAGCAACGCGGCGTCGATCGGCTCGAGGCTCGCGGCCGACAGATCGAAGTCGCGCGAAAGAATCGCGGCGGCAAACGACGGCGCCAGCCGCGTCAGCGCGACATCGGAGAGGCGGACGATGCGCGATCGCAGCAGCTCGGCGGCGCGAAGATTCGATTCGGGCTGCGCGAGATAGCGAACGAGCGCCTGCAGATCCTGGACTTCCGGCGCGTCGAAGAATCCCAGGCCCTTGTAGACGTACGTGCGAATCCCGACGGCCTCGAGCGCCTCCTCGAAATACTGATGGCCGGCGCGAGCGCGAAAGAGAATGGCCATATCCTCGGGGCCCGCGGGACGCGGCGCGCCGTTCGGATCGCGCACGACCGCCGACTCGATCAACCGCGTCGCCTCGGCGGCCACCGCCTGCGCGCAGAGCGCCATCGACGGCTGCGCGATGAGTCCCAGCACGGGCTCGCCGTCTCGTCTGGCGCCCGGTCCGACGTTTACTACCGGAAATCGATCGGTGTCGTCATACCGGAAACGCTCGGGCAGCTCGGGATCGCCGCGCATCTCTCCGGCAAGCGCGTTGACGAACGCCAGTAGCTCAGGCACCGCGCGGAAGCTGTGCGTGATCGCCCGCCGCGGCGACGGTCCGTGGCGGAGCTGGCCGATCTTGCGCGCGGCCTCGTCGAGCAGCGTGGACTCGGCCTGGCGGAATCGGTAGATCGACTGCTTCCGGTCGCCGACGATGAAGATGGACGTCGGCGCGTCGGTCGCGCCCTCGCCTTCTCCCCAGGCGTCGACGAGCAGTTCGATCAGTCGCCACTGCGCGCGGCTCGTGTCCTGGAACTCGTCCACCAGGACGTGGTGATACCGGGATTGCAGCTTGAGGCGACTGCGTGCGAACTCTTCCTGGCGTTCGAGCAGCCGGACGGCCCGATTGAGCATGCCCGCAAAGTCCAGCAGCGCGTGCTCCTCGAGCAGTGTCTCGTATTTCTCCACGGCAATCGTGAGGATCCGCAGGAGCCCGCGGGCGAGCAGGCCGCCGAGATCCCGCTCGAGCGCCTCGACGGCCTCGACCATCTGCGGCGCGATCGCGCCGACGGCAGCTTCGTGCGCGCGCCGGCCCTCGATCGACGCAAAGTATTCAAAGAGATCGCGGCCGATCCTCTGCCGGGGCTTACCCGCCGTCGTCACGAAGTATTTGTCGAGTCGGCGGCGGAGATGCTGCGTCTGCGCCGGATCGATCTCGCCGGCGGGATCGAGCGCCAGCAGATCCACGCGCAGACGGTCGAACACTGGCCATCCGCGCGGACCCTCGTCGAGCAAGGCGGCTCGTTTCGGCGCGGCCTCGAGCGCCGACTTGATGCGCGCGACGAAGTCCCGCGCGACGCTCAGCGCGTCGGTGTGCCGGACGCGCCGCGACACGAAGGTCGCGATCGCTGGAAGCGCGACCTGACGCCGGTCGAGAAAGCCGGCGACTGCCTCGCGCAGAACCGACAGCTTCACCTTCGCAAACAGCAACCGCACGTTGCCGTCCTCGACGATCAGGCGGCGAGCGGCGCGCAGCGTCAGGTCGAGAGCTTCGGTCGAAAACCGCGCCATCTCGGTTTCGTCGGCGATCTCGAAAGCTGGATCGACGTCGGCCTCGAGCGGGAACTCGCGGAGCAGGCCAAAGCAGAACGCGTCGATCGTAGAGATCTCGATGTCGCTCAATCGATCGCGCACCCGCGTCCAGATGTCGGCCGTGATCTCGCCGCGTGCCGAGCGCCGCCGGAGCTCGGCAATCACCCGGCCCCGCATTTCGGCGGCCGCCTTGCGCGTGAACGTGATCGCCAGGATGTGGCGCGGATCGACGCCCGCCTGGATCAACCCGGCATAGCGATCGACGAGCACGCGCGTCTTGCCCGTCCCGGCCGACGCCTCGAGCACGACGTGATTCGCCGGGTTGACGGCGAAGTCGCGCGCGGCCTGATCGCTCGGACCGGCCGGTTCTGGCGCCGCGTCAAACAGACTCGGTTGCATCGTCCTCTTCCAGACGGTATTCCTTGCGGCACACGCCGGCGTACCGGCACCACGCGCAGTCGCTGGCTTTGCGGGGATTCGCCGAGAACTGCCCATCCTCGATCTTCGTGATCACGTCCGCGAACTGCGACGCGCGTGCGGCAATAGCCTCGGCGGCCTGCGGGCCGGACGCGATCGCGCCCTCGACCCGCTTGTCGTCGCCAAAGGCCATGTAGGCCGCACCGGCGATCGGATGGGGCCGCCCGTCGGTCGCGGTCAGCAACTGGCTCGCGCACTGCGCGTACACCGCGATCTGGAGCGACGACTTCAAATCGGGCATCTTGCCCAGCTTGTAGTCGATGACCCGCAGCGATCCGTCGGCGAATACGTCGATGCGATCGGTCTTGCCTCTGATCTCGATCGTCTTCTGGACGAGGCCCGCAAGCCGCGAGAACTGGAACGGCCCGCGCAGCGGAAACTCCAGCAGGCGGTCCACGATCCGGCCGCCCGCGTCCGCCTCGGCCTCGAAGACGCGTTCAGCAAGGCCACGGCTGACCATCGATCCGAACAGCCGGATGTCTTCGAGCGCACGGTCGGCTTCGGGCAGGCGCGCGAGTGCGGACTGGGCAATCGCGCGGAACATCGCCAATGCGTCGGGCATCGACTCCGCGGTGATCGTGCTTCGGCCGTCGGCGCTCCACTTCCGGTAGAACTCCTCGAAGAGCGTATGGACAAGCGTGCCGCGCTCGAGCGGCGTGAGGCCGGACATCTCCTCGCGCTCTTCCGGCAGCTCGAGGACGCTTTCCGAGAAGTACTTGAACGGACAGTCGAGGTAGCGATCGACGCTGCTGACGCGATACGACCGCGGCGGCTGTGCCAGGACCAACCCGCGGTACGCCGGCGCGTCGAGGGACGGACGCTGCTGCCGAAGCGCGAGCCAGGCGATCTGGCGGTCGTCGAGATCCGCCGGCGCGACGCCGGTGGCGAGCAGATCGTCACCGAACGAGTCCCGCGCCGAAGCCTGCGCGATCTCGCGCGACGGAAGATCGCGCGCCGCTTCGATCATCGGCGACAGGCCGACGACGGCGTCACCGTCGAGTTCGAAGGCGTGCAGTTGCAGGCTGGTGCCGGCCAGGCGAAGAAGATCGCGGAACGCCGCCTGTTCTGCGCGCGTTTGATCAGTCTCCTGCGGCCACCCGAGCGTCTTGAGAAGGCCGCTCGAATAGAAGATGCTCCGCCGCGGCCGCTCCGGCCAATCCGATTCGACGAGCCCCACGAGGTACGCGTGATCGACCTCGGCGAAGCGCGTGGCGACGGCGTCGACCAGTTGCACACCCGTGCGACCCCGCCGCGGTGTGAACGTGCGGCTCTCGAGCGCGTGATGGACGGCGCCGACAAGGACCTCGGCCGCGCGCGGCCGGTCGTCGTGCCGGCGAAACGCGTCCGCCAGGCCGTCGAGCACGCCAAGCACCGCGGCGCGTGCGCGGTCCTGACGCTCGCCGAAGGCGTCCGCGCTAGTATCTGTGACGCTACATTCGCGCAGAAATGCCGCGATTGTCTCGATCTGAGTCGACGCCGTGCTGGCCGAACGGAAGGGGCGCAGTTTCTCGGAGACGATCGCCGCCGCCACCGCTCCCCGACGCGCACGCACGGCCTCGATCCGATCGCGCGTCTGGTGGGTGCCGAAAAACGCGTCGATCTCGGAGGGATACGTCCCGGCGTCGCCTGCCGCACGACGCTCGGCCAGGACGGCGTCGAGCGCGGCGGCGTCCCGGCGGCCAACCGGCTGGCCGTTCACCTCGAAGCGCAACAAATGCGATCGCAGCAGCGACACCGACGCCTCTCGCGTGCCGCCGGTCCGGGCCACCGCCAGCACGAGGTCGAGCGCGGCCGCAAACGGCTCGGCGCCCAGCGGCAGCGCGTCGAATGTCTGATACGGAATGCGCGCGTCGGCCAGGATCTGATGCGCAAGATAGAGATACGGCAGCGGCCTGTGAAAGACGATCGCCATCGTCTCCGCTCCGCGTGCGGGATCTAGCGACAGCCGCGCGCGAATGTCCCGCGCGACCGCGCGCAGCTCTTCTTCGCGATCGCGCGCTACGAAGCACAGCGCCTCCGGCTGGGCAGGCCGCAGGAGGACCGGGGAGTCGGCGGCCGCGCGACCCCACGGTTCCTCGTCGATGCCGGGCAGGTCGTGTTCGATGCGATCGCGGAACCCGACGTCGTGCGTCTCGTCAGTGACGACGACGTCGAGCCGGCGGACGCCGCGTAACCGGCCGATCAAGTTGAAGTCAGCGGGCCACAGGCCTCGCGGGTCGGACGGATGGTCGGCGACCGCCACGACGACGTGGTCGAACGGCAGCGCCGGCTGCGTGGCGACAAGGCGGCGCCACAGGATGTGCTCGTCGAGCCGTCCGCTCGTCTCGACGGCCCGTTCGTAAGCAAGAAACGCAAAGGCAAGAAAGCACGTCTGGTGAATCAACCCCTCGCTGCCGCGGTCGGTTCCGCGCTCGACGCGAAGTTGATCGAGAACCGCGCGCCCGAATCGCCGCACCGTCCGCTCGCGGCGCCGGAGCTCGTCGTAGAAGTCGAGCATGCTCGCAATGAGACCCGGCCGCAGGCCGAACGGGCTGCCGCCCATGCGTGCGCGAGCCGCGGACGCGCGGGCGGCCTGCTCGAGTACGACTTCCCGCTCGACACGCGTGAGGAGCGGCGGCGCGCCCGGCAGCAATGATTGAAAACGAGCGACGAGATCCTCGCGCGTGACCAGATCGGGCAGCAGAACGGCGGCGCGGCCCGATCGGCGCGTGTGCGCTTCGAGCGTCTGCCGGAACAACTCGGCGGCCGCCCGCGTCGGCACGATCACGATGCGGCGCCGAGCGTTGAGCGGATCGCCGGCGGTGGCGCGATCGACGAGCGCGTCGCGGAATCCCGCGAGGTCGCGGGTGCGGACAAGTGCGCGCTGTTGCATCAGACGAGCGGTCCGATCACTGAATCTTCGGCGGGTACAACCGCGCGAGCAACTCCTGCCGGCCCTGGGCCGCGAGCATGATCGCTGCGGCCGCGGCCGACGACGCTTCCTTGGCCAGCGGCAGATCGTTGGCCGCGACGGCGAGCTTGCGGCGCGTGCAGGCCTCCAGTGCCATCGTGAGCGCGCTCATGAGCGTCGCGTGCACGTCGGCCAGATCGGCTGGCACCTCGAGGCCTTTCATCATCGGCACGAGCGTCTTGAGCCGGCCATCCGCGCGCACCAGCCACTCGAAGCCCGGGCCCGTCATGTCGCGAATCGCCTCGAAAATAGGTTTCAGGCCGTCGAGTGCGGTCAGCGCCGGGCGCGCTTTCCTTTCGTAGACGACCATCTCGGACCGCATCATCGCGTAGTGGTCGAGCGTGAGCCGCCGGCCGCGCGCAATATCGAGCCGCGCGTCGAGCGCCTTGAGCGTCTTGTCCACGTCGCCAGGACGCTTCGATCCGAGCTGTTCGTCTTTCGCCGAGACGGTCTGCTTGAGCGCCATTACCGTCTTGACGTCACCCAACCTGGCGGCGGCATCCGCCCGGGCCAGCACCTCCGCCGACATTGTCGTGTAGGCGGTGTCGGCGTAGCGCTCGTCCGCCAGCCGGCGCGCCGCTTCGGCGCGCAGGTCGTCGAGACCGGGCCCTTCGGCCGCCGCCGCCAGCGCCGAGCTCAAGATCGCTTCTTTGCCCGCAGGATCATCGGTCGCCGCCGCGGCTGAGAGCGCCGCCTGCACCGATTCGCGAAGCGTCGGCGTGGACAGCAGCGCGACGTGGGTCGCCGCAGGCGCGCCGGTAGAGAGCTCCACCGTGAACTTCGACTCGCCGGCGGCCGCCCGCAACTCCGCAATGACCTGATCGAACAGATTCATCAGCTCCTGGACGTCGCCCGCGCGATACCCGTAACTGACCTTCGACCACTCGACGAGCCGCGCGCGTGCAGCCTGAGCGATCGCCAGACGCGATGTCGGATCGGTCGTTTTCACCAGCTCGTCGAGCGCCTTCGAGATCTCGTCGGTCATCGCCGCGTAGTCGATCGGCCCGCGCGTGACCGCATAACGCGCGGAACGAACGGACTCGCCGTACTTCGACGTCCGATCCATGTCGATGAGGCCGACCGGCAAGCTGACGAGCTGCAACTGCGGCGCGCCGCCTGGCTCGCCGATGACCAGCGTGAACACAAGACGGTCGGCCACCTGCGCACTTTCTCCGTAACTGGGCAGTGCCTGGCCGTCTTTGAGAAACACGCGCATCATCGGCCCGGTATCCGGTTCCTGCGCGCGAACGTGCGTAGCGGTGGTGATACAGGCGGCGGCGAGGAGAGCCGTCAGCCAAGCCTTGGGCACGCGCCTATTGTGATGGATCCGGGCCGGAAGGGCCACGTGCTATCTGGACTGTTGAAAACCTGTTGAAGTCTGGTGGACGTCCTGTGGACGCCCTGTCGAGTGCAAATTGTTTTTCGCGCACGCCGGAACAAACATGGGCCGACGCACGGCCGTGGTGCAGCTTCGTATTCCGCTTCGCTTGCGCGCACCACCACGGTCACTAGAATCGACATCGACACACGCACGTGCGCGTCTTGGACCAGAACCCTGTGAACGCCGTTCGCTTCAGTGAAACCATCAACGGGCGGGCCTACGTCATCGAAGTGGCGCCCGTCGGCCGCGATCGGTGGCGCGCTCAACTCGCGCGCCGTCCGAACGGCACGACGGCCCTGATGCCGTTTTATGGTCCGACACCCGATGAGGCGGCCCGGCGTCTCGCGCTCTGGCTGACGCGCGCGGCGCGTGTGGCGACCTGACACCTCGTCGAACCGACCTATCCCCCGAATCGGCGCACGTGGATCGCCGGATGATCGCCGCTTTCCTCCGTCCAGGCGACGATGACCTTCCCACCAGCCACGGCGATTGACGGATACGACGCCGGCCCCTCGCTCCCGAAAATCGACGGCGCCGCATCGGGCGACCACGCCGGCCCCCAGCCACTCGACGAAATCCTCCGCAAGCGGACACGGCGTTGCTTCATCGGAGACAGATCGTCCCAGCCGACGATGAGGTCTCGACCGTCGATCGCGATCGTCGGGTGCCCCGCGCCGGTCGCCGACGGGTCGTCGAGGCGAATGCGCGGCGAAAACGACTGACCGTTGTCGGACGAAAACGTGTAGAAGACGCCCTTCGTCGCCGTCGCGCCGGGCACGAGCGTCGGCCAGACGACGTGAATCACGTTGGCCGCGTCGATGACCATCGCCGGACCATCGTCCGGACAGCCGCTCAGCTGCCAGTTGTCTGTGCTGACGCGTGTCGCCGGCCCGAATGTCCTGCCGTCGTCGGTCGACCGCGCGATCGCGATGTCGCGCATGCTGTTCGCGTAGATGTGCCGCCACGCCGCGTAAAGCGCGTGGTCGGGACCGACGGCGATCGACGTCTTGCAGCAGAAGCAGACGTTCGAAGCGACCTGGCTCTCGACCGGCGGCGCGTTCGGCGCCCACGTCGCGTGCACGATGTCTTGACGAGGCGAGGCCGTTTCGACCGCGGCCTTCTTGACTCCGTTCGGCCCGCCGCCCATCGCGGACATGTCGTGGTGATGTTCGCCGGCAGCCGCCGGTGTCGCGTTCCGGCCGTCGAGCCAGAGTGCGTGGACCAGTCCCGCCGCGTCGATCGTCACCGATTGCCAGCCGCGCGCGCCCGTGAGGGACTCGTCGTGCAACGTCACAGCGGGAACGAACGTCCTGCCGGCGTCTGTCGACCGCGCCATCCGGATACGCGAGGCCTGCCCCACGCGCGACGCCCAGACCACGACGATTTCGCGGCCGACCGCCACGCGGGGCGGCTGCTCACCTGACACGCGGGCGTCGCCGTCCACGTCGTTTACGCGGACCGCCGGGCCGAACGAGGCGCCGTCGTCCTGGCTGGTCGCGGCGTAGATGTCCGTGCGGTCCTCTTGCGACGCGGCCCAGGCCGCGACGACGCGGTGGCCGTCCGAGGCGAGCGATACACCGCTGTTGTCCGCGGCTGTGATGCCGAGGGTGGACATCGCCGCCTCCGGGGCGAGCGACCTGCGGCAACTCGCCAGACCGAACGCGACGATCAGAATTGACGCTCCGGCGCGCACTCGCATGCTGGACTCCATTAGAAGATCACCCGGACGCCGAATTGTATTTCGCGCGGATCGCCGACAGCCGTCGGCTGCCCAAACGTCAGGTTCGGGAGAGTCCCGGTGCCGAAGATATTGTTCGGAACCATGTAGTTGGCGTGGTTGAGCAGATTGAACGCCTCGACGAGTAGCTGCAGACGCGTGCGGCCGAGTGGGAGCGTCCGCATCAGCCGCAGATCGAGGCTCGCGAAGTTGAAGCCGCGCGCGCTGTTGCGACCCACGCCGGCGGGCCGATCGTTGTTGTTCGTGTCGTTGTTGCGATCGGCGCCGGTCTGCACGTTGAATGGAAGCGGTGAGGAGTAGCTGAAGATACCGCTCACCTGCCAGTTCGACAGAATCTGGCGCCCGACTGATCCGGACAGACGTGGCGTCGTCGCCGATCCACTGAGCGCGAGGCGATGCCGCTGGTCGTTGTCCGACGGACCCCAATCAGCGCGGATGTCGCTGTTGTCCTGCGGCTGGCTGAAGAAGAAGTTGCCGGCATCGTCGTACGCTTTCGAGTAGGTGTACGACACGCGGCCGTCGAGCCAGGGACGCACCTGGCTCCGAAGCGACAGGATGAGACCGTTGTACTCGGACTCGCCGAGACTCTCGTAACGGCTGACGTTTGCGTAGGCCAGGTCGGGCCGGCCCAGATTCGGAATCCCCTGCGCCGCGGCGTCCGCCGCCGACAGCGTCGGCGCGTTGATGTTGCGCTGCACGATAATTCCGTCGCCGCGGAGGTACGAATAGCCGACCGTCGCCACCGTGCGCGGCGCGATCTCGCGCTCGATCTGCACGAGCGCCTGTCGGCTCACCTGATCGCGGATGGCCGGATCGATCGTAGTGATGCTGATGAGCAGGCCCGGTGGAAACGACGCAAGTGTCACGGGAAACACCGGTGCGCCGGCCTGCCCCGACGCGTAGACCGCGACCTGATACTTCGAGCCGTCGCGCTGCAGCGCGTTCGACATCGCGCGCAGCGGAATCGGATCGTAATAGAGGCCGCCGCTGGCCCGGATGACGGTCTTGCCGTCGCCTGGGGCAAACGCGATGCCGGCGCGCGGCGACACATTGTTCGTGTCGGTCGTCACCGGACCGGCCAGGAACTGCAGGTCGTAGCGGAGGCCGGCGTTGATTGTGATCGACGGCCGCACGCGCCATTCGTCCTGGGCGAACATGCCGACGTTCGGATTCGACTGAAACTGCGATGTCGCGCCGAACGCCTGTTGATACGTGGTGTAGCGGCCCGCCGCGAAGTTCGCCAGACTGGAGAACGCATAGCTGCCCGTGAGCGCTCCGGGAAAGTCGATCGTGACGCGATCGAGCAGCACGTTCGTGCCCACTTTGAAGAGATGCGACCCGCGCTGCTTCGACAACGTGTCGGACACCTCGAACAGGTCGATGTCGCGCGCGGTCGGCGAAGAGGTGGACGTGCCGAAGTTCGCGACGCCGGAAATACTGACCGCCGGACCGACCGGGTCATTGACCGGCGCATCGAGCCGGCTGTGGGTCAACTGCGCGCGCAATTCGTTGACCGCAACGCCGGGGAGCATCGACACGAGATTGAAGGCGCCCGTCTGATCGCGATCGTTCAGTCCGGTGCCCCGGGTCACGGTATTGAGGCCGCCCGCATTGCGTGAGTTCGGACTGTCCACCGCGTACGTGCTGTACCGCGCGTTGAACCGGCTCGCGCTGCCCAGTTCCTGATCGACGCGCGCGAAGACGTTCGACGAGGTGTAGCCGTTGGTGAACGGCCCGGTCGAGATCGCCGGGCCCGGATAGTGCTGAGTGGCCAGGACCGTGTTGATCGCAGAGACGGCGCCGTCGGCAATCGTCACGAGTCCGGTCTGATCGTCGTGCGCTCCCTCGACGTTGACGAAGAAGAAGGTCGTGTTCTTCCGCAGCGGGCCGCCGAGCGACGTGCCGAACTGCTGCTGACTGAGCGGGTCGCGCCTGCCGGTCAGCGCGTTCGCGGCGTCGAAGTGGCTGTTGCGGAAGAACCCGTACGTGGTGCCGTTCCACCGGTTCGTACCCGATTGCGTCACGACGTTGATCACGCCGCCGAGCGCACGGCCGAACTCGGCCATGCCGCCGCCAGAAACGACCTGAAACTCGCGAATCACTTCCTGGCTGTAGAACGTACCCGCCAGCTGCGCCGCGTCGTCGTTGGCCGACAGGCCGTCCACGAGAAAGGTGTTGCCGATGTTGCGCTGGCTCGAAATCGAGATCCCCGTGCCCGGCACTGCCGACGTCTCGGCGAAGCGCTGAATGGCGCCAGTGTTCGTCCGCGACGCGCCGGTGGTGAGCAGCGCGAGATCGAGGTAGTTGCGGCCGTTGAGCGGCAGTTTCTGGATTTCCTCGGGCCGGACCGTTTCGGCCGCCTGCGTACGCGCGACCTCGACATCCGGATGGCTGGTGACGCTGACTTCCTGCGACACGTTCGCCGGCGCCAACACCATCGGCACATCGACCGTGGCGCCAACCGTCAGCGTGACGGTGACGGTCGACGGCTGAAAACCCTGCCGTTCAGCACGAACCTGGTACACGCCGACTTGCAGCGCGAGCAAGCGGTACCGCCCCTGCTCGTCGGCGGTCGCCTTCGTCGTGCGGCCTGTCTCCACGAGCTCGGCGGACACGGCGACGCCGGTGAGCCTGCCGCCGCTCGAGTCTTTCACGACGCCGGCGATCGTGCCGGTCGTGACCGCGGTTTGAGCCGACGCGACGGACGCGACCGCGCACGCGATCAAGATCGCCGCGGCGGCCAAGCCGACCGCGCGATCGAATACGTTCCTGACATTCAACACGGATCCCTCCGAAACCAAGCCCGCCGGCCACGCAAGCGTGGCGGCGTCACGTCACACGTCGCGCCGGCGCGGGGGGACGGCGCGCCGAAGCGGCAATCACAGACGAATGTGCTGCGGGCGGTCAGGACCTGGGAGGTGGGGCGTGCGGAACCAGATCGACGTCATCGAGCGAGACCGAAGATGAAGCGGCCGACGCGGCGACACGCACGAGCGTGGGCGTCGTTGCGGGCCGCGCGAGCGGCGGCGCGCCGGCGAGAAGGACGAGTTGGAGCGACGCGCTGGTGTTGCACGACAATGCGCAGTCGCCCGCCCTCTTGGGAGCGCGATGCAACGGACACTCGCCGGGTGGATGACTGCCCGCCGGACAGCAGTCTTCGGCCGCGATTTTCGCGGCATGGCGCGCCTCGCAGCAGCAGGCCGCCGCGGACAGCGAGAGCACCGACGCCTGCACGAGTGCCAGGCACACCGCCACGGCCGCGATCAGGCGGCGGGCGACGGGCTGCCGGGAAGAGTCGGCCACGGCAAACATTATATCCGCCCAGGCGCATCGATCCGTCGATCACGTTGAGATTCCGCTGAGCCGTGGCACATGCTTACAGCGCCATGACTCAGCGCATACTCCGCATGCACCTGTTGGCCGTTACCTTCGTCGTCGCCGCGCTCCCCGGGCTCACGGCGGTCGCGGCGGCCCAGACGCCGGTCGCCCCTCCACCGCCTTCGCCGCCACCACCGAAGATCTGGACAGTGACCGCGAGCGCGGGCCTGGCACTCTCGACGGGCAACACGGACACGTCGTCGATCAACATCGGTTATTCGATCGTCTACGACCCGCAGACCAAGAACGTCGTCAAGTCGGACGGGCTGTTTCTGCGCAGCAAGGACACCGGCGTGTTGTCGGGCGAAAGCCTCGCGCTCAGCGGCCGGGACGAGTACAAAATCAGCGCGCGCACCTACCTGTACGGGCAGCTGCAGTACTTGCGAGACGAGTTCAACGCGATCGAATACCTGGTCGCGCCGACCGGCGGCGTCGGCTACAAGCTCATCACGCTGCCCCAGACCGAGCTGTCCGTTGACGGCGGGGCGGGCGTGGTCTGGGAGAAGGACACCGGCGAGGATCTCGAGACGTCGGGCGCGTTGAGCCTGGGCGACAAATTCACACAGAAGATTTCGTCCACCGCGACGTTCAAGCAGACGTTCTCGGCGCTGTGGAAGACGAAGGACTTCGGCGACGTGCTCTACATCAACGGGCTCTCGCTCACGGCCGCCGTGAGCACGCACACGCAGCTCAAGATCGAATGGCTCGACACCTACAGGAGCAAGCCCGCGGGACTCGATATCAAGCCGAACGACATGAAGTTCCTGTTCGCCCTGGTGTTCAAGAACTGACGCTGAGGCCGCGTTCTCAGACGTGCTGATCGACGAGGACGGGACCCGGCTCGCGAGCGAGCGTCAGCTTCGTCGGATGACTCGTCGCGCCAAGACACCCGCAAGGCCGGTTCCGAGGAGCAGCATGGAGGCTGGCTCGGGCACAGCGGCGGCCGCCGTATCAACGACGATGTTGTCGTAGTAGAGAGTACCGGGAAAGGGGCCGCCGCTGCTGAGAGTCAGGCTCTGGATGCCAGCCGCGTTGACCGTCACTGTGCGAATCGCGCCGTCGCCTTGAAAGGTGAAACCCAAGGTGATCGGGTAACTCACGGAAGCGCTGCCAAGGTTCGAGCCTGTGTGGTTCGGCCCCGAAAATGCCGTCAAGATCACGGGGCTGTCGTCATCATCTGTCGTAAAGCCACCGAGGTCGCCGAAAGAGATCGTTGCACTCGAGATAGGCGCGGAAAAATTCAGGATCAGCGTGGAATCCGCCACCGTCGCGTTGCTCGGCCCGGCAAAGTTGCTCATGGTTCGGGTACCGAAGCTGGGCACGGTAGGGACGCCATTGAGATCCTGAATGGCGATGTTGCTGTTGTCCTGCCGCGTGACGGTCAGCGTCAGTCCACTCACGGTCGAGGTGATCGTGGCGCTCTGTTGCACCGAGAGCGTTTCGAAATTGAACGTAATCGGTGAGGCGGAGACGCTCGAACTGCCGACGAGCAGGATGCCGAAAACCATCGCAGTCGGGATGTTCCACTTCAATGCGGTCCGGTGGCTCGTCATAGGCTCTCTCTCTGTCGGAAGCGTTGTCGGACGGCACTATGCAATAGTGGCGCCGCAGCGCTGAGGTGAGTTCCCCACGCATGTTTCTGCATAAGAGTCACGAGAAAACGCGTCTCCGGCAGACTAAAGGCTGCAGGCATTGCGTCCATCCCAGTCACGAAGTGCGGATGCTATCACGCGGGTCTGATCATCTCTTCGCGGTCTCGCTGGCTACGCGCGCAGGCGTCACCGAGGCGAGTGCGAAATGACGCTTCGCGAACGCGCGTCCCGAGCCGGACTTGAGGTAGCGCTCAAAACGCAGGGCGGTGGGCTCGTCGGTAAATTCAATCGTGATGTGAAGGCGCCACAGACCGTGACGGCTGGTGTGGGGGGACAGACCCTGGTTGCGTGCCGCGAGACGAGCGGCAACATCGGACGTGATGCCGATGTAGTAACGCGGTGGCGTTTCGGTGTTTCTCAGTACATCCAGGCGGCTGAATGCGCGTGTTCTGGCAGTTCTTGCGATCGTGGGATTCGCCGACCCGCCTTCGCGTCGCGTCGGCGCGGCATCCTTCGCGCGTCGCTAACTCGCTGGGTTTACCGAGCCGAAGCTCGCCGAAGGCGAGCGAAGGATGGTGGACCAGACCGGGATCGAACCGGTGACCTCATGAATGCCATTCATGCGCGCTCCCAACTGCGCTACTGGCCCACGTGGGACGTGCCCGAACTTCCAATTATAGATGGAAAGACCAGCCCCATGAAAAGGCGCATTCTCTGCGCCGAACCGCTGCTCCCTGCGCGTGTCGTTCACCCCTGCAACCGCTTGACGAGCTGCACCTGCCCGGCGTGATACACCGCGTGGCATGTGATGCCCAGCACGAGCGCGAACCGTTCGGCTTCGGTCAGCGACGAAGTGGCGGCGCCCGACACGGCCCCGAGCAGATCGCGCTGCTCCGCTTCGGCCACTTCCATGATCTTCGTCCAGCTCATCGTCTGCGCATCATCGACGGGAAACCAGTCCTCGCCCGCCAGCACGAACGGTTCGGCCGGCGCGCCGGAGAGCTGCGCCCGGACCGAGTGGACGTAGTACGCGTGATGCAGCACGATCTCCGCGATGTTGTGACGCCCGGCCGCCGGACGCCAGTACGCGACCGACGGAGTGATGTCGGCAATCGCCGCCTTCAGATCCGGGCCGTGCCAGGCCCCAGGGCCGTACCCCTCGTTGATGACGCGCGTTTCGAGCACCACGGCGGACGCGCGTTCGGTGGTCGTATTCATGTGTGCCTCCATGTCACACTTATAGGCCCCAGGCGGAGCCTCGATCTTGGCAAAAATTGCTGAGGACGTTGCGCGGGCGATCGCGCGCCGGAACCGGGACGGATCGGCCGGACGTGCCGAGCCTCGCGTCATCGCCACGGGCAACGGCTGGAGAGTCGCGGACGTCATCTGCACATCGGGTCCGCACGATCGGCCGTTCGAGGAATGCCACCGGCTTGGGGCGATCGCAATGGTCGTCGCGGGCAGCTTCGAGTACCGGTCGTCGCGCGGACACGCCCTGATGACCCCCGGATCGCTCATGCTCGGCAACGCCGGCGAGTGTTACGAGTGCGGGCATCGGCACGGCACGGGCGATCGCTGTGTCGCATTCTGGTACACGCCCGAGTACATCGAACGCATTGCCGCTGATGCCGGATCGGGCCAGCACGGTGCCGGGTTCACGGCCGTGCGCCTGCCGCCGATCCGTCAGATCGCGCCGTTCGTGGCTCGCGCCACCGCCGGCATCGCCACAGGCGGCGAGACTGCCTGGGAAGAACTGGGACTCGCGCTCGCCGCCGAGGTCCTCGCACTCGACGGTGCGACCGCGCACTCGTCGCTCGCCTCGTCACTCGCGGTGGCACGAGTGAGTGAGATCGTCCGGATGATCGAGCAGCGGCCGGATGCGGAATTGACGCTCGGGCGCCTCGCCCGTCTGGCCGGCCTCAGCCCGTTTCACTTCCTCCGGACGTTCGAGCAGCTGACGGGCGTCACGCCGCATCAGTACATCCTGCGCGCCCGCCTTCGCGAGGCCGCGCTTCAACTCGCCGACGCGCCCGATCGCATCGTCGACATCGCGTTCGCATCGGGCTTTGGCGATGTGTCGAATTTCAATCGCGCGTTCCATACAGAATTTGGCGTCAGCCCACGCGCCTTCCGGCGCGCCTCTCACCTCCTGGCGCGCACCACCAGACCGGCGACCGGCACCCCCGCTTCCATCCGCAACTCCGCCTCATCGATCCGCACCTGCAGTCCGAGGTCAGCGAGCAGACGCGCAACGTAGCAAGGTGCGTGAGCGTACCGTCCGTGGAATTGCAGGCGGTGGCCGACGGTCTCGCTGTCGATCGTCTCCTCCAGCGTGAACACCAGCACGCCGTCCGGCCTCAATGCGCGCGAGGCTGCGCCAAGCACACGCTCGAGATCCCCGAAGTAGACGAGCGTGTCGGCCGACACGATCAGGTCGAATGCCTGGCTTCGCAGCTCGAGGTACTCGATCAACTCCGCGGTTACGAGCGCGTCGTACATGCCCTTCTCTCTGGCGTGGGCGATCATCCCGGCTGAGAGATCGACACCGACGAGCCGCCGGGCGTACGGCGCGAGATGCGCGCCGCAAAGTCCGGTGCCGCAGCCGGCGTCGAGCACGTCGAGCTGTTTCGACGGCTGGAGGCCCGCGGCCGCGACAGCCGCCGCGACGAGTGCGGGCGCGCGATACGACAACCGCGCGAGCTTTGACTCGAAGCTCGCGGCAAATCCGTCGAACGTCCGCTCGACGAAGCCATTCGACGCGCGCGGCGGCACGCCCTGACCGGTGCAGGCCGCCCGCATGTGCAGTGCGACCGGATCGGCCGGCTCGTCGGCGAGCCACTGGTCGAAGATTTTCACGGCCTCGTCGAACTCGCCGAGCGTGCAATGCGCGAGCGCGAGCAGACGTCTCGCCTCCCGATGCTTTGGCCGCAGCGTAATCACCTTGCAAAAGCAGGCGGCTGCTTCCCCGGGGCGCTTGAGGCCGTTGAGGAGAATGCCGAGGTTCGTGTAGGCGTCGACGTGCTCGGGATTGAGCGCGATCGCGGTGCGGTACGCCGCTTCGGCCTCGAGCGGCCGGCCGGTTGCCCGCAGCAGCACGCCGAGATTGCTGTGCGCGTTGGCGTGGCGCGGATCGATCGCGATCGCGCGCCCGCACGCGGCCATCGCCTGGTCCAACCGCCCAGTCGATTGAAAAATGATCCCGAGATTGCTGTAGCAGTCCGCGCGGCCCGGCGCGACCTCGAGACTGCGCTCGATGAGCACGACCGCTTCGTCGTGTCGGCCCTGCTGGTGCGCCAGGACGCCCGCGAAGTGCAGCGCGTCGGCGTGGGCCGGATCGATCTCCAGCACCCGCCGGAAGATTTCGTGTGCCGCGGCCAGTTCGTCGCGCTGCTGCAACTGGATCGCGACCGCGACCGCTTCCTCGATCGTCAGCTCCCGGGCGGCCGGTTCTTCCATGGTGGGCCGTCAGACCGCGCGCGTCACGCGGCCGTCGCTAGAAGATTTTGTTGCCGACGAGGTCGTACTTGAAGTGGATGCCCGCGTCGAGCGAGCCATCGGGCTTCTGCGGTTTGTACTCGAGGTCGACTTTTGCGAACGTGAGGCTCACGACCTCACTCGACTGGTTCGGGTCGTCGCCTTGCGTGACGCTCGTGATGATCACGTCGTTCATTTTGATCACCAGGAACTCCTGCTGCCCCTTCCCCGATTTGCGCTGGGTGATCGTTGCGTCCTTCAAATGCAGACCCGTCGCGCACGCCTTCAGAAGCGACGGCGAGGCCACGTCGATGTGATGAACGATCGACAGGTCCTTGAAGAGGGCCTTGCCGGCGGCAAGGCCCTGGCTCGAGATCGATCCGGAATTCGTCACGCCCCACGAGTACGACAGCACTTCGATTTCGTCCTTGTGCTTGTCGTCGGCCGACTCGCCCTTGATGTCCCCGAGCTTCGCAAAAATATCTGATGCCATTGCCGTCCTCAGAAATGAGGCAATGAGGCAACGGATTGCCTCACTGCCCCACGTGTCCGATTGCGCGAATTACCGCGTGGCGGCCGCCAAATCCTTCACGGCGTTGGCGAGCATCGTCGCCTTCGCCTTGTCGGTCGCGTTCGCGGCTTCCGAGGTGAGCTGCGTCGCGAGCGCCGTGAGGCGCGTCTTGCGCTGGGCGCCCGAGAGCTTCTCGGCGCCGTCGAGCTCGGTCCGCGCGATCGCGATCGGGCCGCGGGCCATGCCATTCGACCGTTCGAGCTGATCGAGGTACGCCCGCGCGAGCGCGAAGCTCGGCGGCCACACGAACTTCTGCTGACCCTGCACGTTGAGATAGTCGAAGTGTACGGTCTTCGCGGCGTCGATCTCGTTCTGTGAGATTAGGCCGCTCGGCATCAGCTCGTAGATATCGAGCCCGCGCGCGATTTCCGAACTGACGATGACGCCGTTGTACCAGTACGCCGACCAGGAACCCGCGCCCACGAGCCGGGTCTCGTCCATCGGACCGCGGTCAAAGAACGCGATTTCCTTCGGGTGCGAGACGTCGGTCCAGTCGAACACCGACACGCCGCCCTGATACCAGGCCTGCACCATGACATCGCGGCCGGGGATCGGCACGAGCGAGCCGTTGTGCGCCACGCAGTTCTCTTCGTTTGTCTGCGCGGCCGGCATCTTGTAGTAGCTGTGGAACACCATCTTGTTGTTCTCGATGGTGAAGAGCGCGTCGGCGCCCCATTCCATTTTGTCGGTCGCGCGGCAGCGCGGCGCCGATCCGCCGCCCCACTCGTCGGAGAACAAGACCTTCTTGCCGTCATTGCTGAACGTCGCCGAGTGCCAGAACGACATGTTCGGATCGGCGACCATGTCCATGCGGACCGGGAACGCCGCTTCCTTCACGTCGAGCAGCAGGCCGAGACCCGCGCACGCGCCGCCGCCGAGCCCGACTTCCGGGTACACGGTGATGTCGTGGCACTGGTTGGGACCGGTCGGCGTCGCGTTGCCGCGCCCGGCCGCCGGCGCTCCGGCGCGACCCGCACCGGCCGCTCCGCCCGCCGCCGCGCCCGCTGCGTTACCGCCGCCAGCCGCACCCGCGGCGCCTGTCGCACCAGCCGCGCCTGCCGCACCACCTGCAGCTCCGGCCGCGCCCGCTGCCGGCGGACCGCCGGCGCGGTTGCCGCGTCCCGCCGCGTCCACCGCCGCGCGCTCTTCGTTGCGCGGAGGCACCGGTAGACCGTTGAAGATGCGCGGCGAGCTGATGATCGCCGCCGTCGCCGGCGCCGCGAGCGGCACCTTGATCACTTCGAGACGGAAGCGCGCGGAATTCGGATCGTCCGGCCCACCATCCTGGCATCCCGGCAGCTCGTCCGCCGAGCGAACGCCCGACGTGCCCGAGATATAGATGTACACGTTGTTCTTGTCGCCCGGCTGTTCGACCACGGTGTGCGTGTGCGATCCACGGCAGGTCTGCACGCTCGCGACGAGCTTCGGATGCGCGACGTCGGCGATGTCGAAGATGCGGATGCCGCGAACACGATCCTTGCTGATCGGATCGGGCACGCCGCCGAAACCGCAGTCGATGCGGCTGTTGGTCGCTTCCGACGACATGAACAGCAGGTTCTTGTAGACCGACACGTCGTTCTGCGACGCCGGGCACTCATACGCGTTCACCAGCATCGGCTTCACGGGATTCGAGATGTCCCAGATTTCGAAGCCGTTGTAGTTGCCCTGGATCGCATACTTGCCAGAGAACGCCAGGTCCGAGTGCGTCGAGCCCAGCGACTTCGGGCTCGGCGGCGTCGTCGAAACCATTTTCATGTTCCACGCGGCCTGGCCGGCATCCCAGCGCCCGGCCTTGAGGCCGACGCGTGGATCAGGCGACGGCGCCGTCATCGACACGATTGGCGTCACGGGCGGCGGCATCACCGCCGGAGGCGGCGGGGGCGGAGGCGGCGGTGTCGCATTGCCGCGACCGCCAGCTCGTCCGGCACCAGCCGCAGCAGGCGCGCCCGCGGGAGGCGGCGTGGCCGGAGCGGCGCTCGGGGGCGCGGGTGCCGGCGCGGGCGTCACAACGGGCGGCGGGGGCGGCGTGGCTGGCCGCGCAGCCGGTGCGGCCGGGGGCGGCGGTGCGGATGTCGCCGGCGGGGTCTTCGGCCCGCACGCGGCGCCAATGAGCAGCGCGATCGCGACCGACGGTGTAACGAACCTGTTCATCCTCATAGTGGGCACTCCTACCCTTCGAGCATCTTCTCCATACGCGCGACCTCAGTTGACTGATCGGCGTACACATCCGATGCGAACTTGTAGACGTCATCGTCCTGCAGCGACCCGTACGCATGGAACAGGTCGTTCACCATGTTGATGGCGCCCTTGTGGTGCTTGATCATGCCGATGAGAAACAGCCGATCGAATTCCGCTCCGCGCGACTTGTCGAGCGCGGCCATTTCCTCGTCGTTCAACATGCCGGGCATGAGCATGTCGTGCTCCATGCCGTTCATCGTCATCTTGTGATGCGTGTCGTTGGCCGCCGGCACGGGTTGCCCGCGATCGCGCAGCCAGTTGCGCATGAACACGATTTCATCGCCCTGTCCGACGACGATCCGCTCGCAGAGAACGAGGACGTCGGGACGCGCGCCGTGCGATTTCGCCCAGCCCGCCATGATGACAGCCTGCGCGTGGTGCGGAATCATGCCGCTCATGAAATCGACGTCGGCCTGGCTGTACGGCTGGCGAACCAGATCAGGACGCGCCTTGGGCTCCGCTTGCTGACTTGCGCGAAGAGCGGGCGCCGTCAAGACCAGGCCAAAAAGCGCCACGGCCATCAGTCGCGAACACGTGCGGGTCATACGATGCCCTCCCGGGCAGAAGGGAACACCCGATCCGACAACACGACGCCGCCAGAAGCAGCATCGCCCGGACCAGGGTGAGCGAATGTTACGAGATTCCGGGGGGGTTGGGAAGCGCCTACATCCAGAACAACGGCCCCGATAGTCGATCGGAGACCGCCCGCGCGAGGTTCTGGCGTCGCTGAGGATTGCCCGGATCGGCCGCCAGCGCCCCGCGAAACGCGAGAATGGCGCCATTGACGTCGCCAAGCGACGCGAGCGAAATTCCCAGACCTGTCCAGCCGTTCGCGTCGTGGGGATGCGCTCCGAGGAATTCCCTGTAGTGCGGCACGGCGGCGCCGAACGCGCGCTTCGCAGCCAGAACGTCGGCGAGCAGACCGTGGGCTTCGGCGTCGCGGTCGTCGATCTCGAGCGCCTCGTCGAACGAAGCGATGGCCTCGTCCGCGCGGCCCTCCGCTGCGAGCGCGAATCCTTTCTTGCGAGCGACGAGCCCGAGGTTCGCGCGAATCAGCGGCACGTCGGGCTTGAGCCGCTGGGCTTCCCGGTACTCAGCAGCCGCGGCATCGTAGCTGCCCAGATCGAGCAGCGCGCTGCCGAGATTGTTATGCGCCTCGGCGAACGATGGATTGAGACGGAGCGCCCGCTCGTAGAGCGAGACGGCCGAGGCGAGGAGGCCGGGCGCGACCGACCCGGCGCTGATGCGCGCGCGCTCCTGCAACAGCTGTCCCAGATTGTTCTCAGCCATCCAGCACGACGGATTGCGATCGATCGTCGTGCGATAAAGCGTCTCCGCGTCCACGTACTGCCGGCTCTGCTGCCAGGTGAGCACGGCCGCGGGTGTGATCAGGATCATCGTCGCGGCGGCCGCCGCTTCGACGAGCGTGAGATCGAGCCGGCGCGCGAGCCGCGTCAGCACGGCAGCCAGGAGCGCAAGAATCGGGAGGCCGGCCAGGTACTGAAAGTGATCCGCGACGAACGAGAAGACGAACGGATAGACGTTGACGAATCCGAGGGCTGGAAACAGCGTGCCGCCGAACAGCAGGATCACGGCGAGCGGCGTGCGCGATCGATCGCGCCACCACCACGCCGCGATCGCGGTGGCGACGACCGCGGCGGGAAAGACGTACTGCCACCACGCAGTCGCATCGACCGTCCAGCGCGGGTAGATGAACGCGAGATCCGCGGGCCAGATCAGCTTCGCAAGGTAAAACGTCGCGACACGTCCCGCGATGAGCACCCGTTCGACCAGACCAAAGTCGAACGCGGCGCCCTTGGCGCCGATCTGCGTACGCTCGACCCACGCGGTGACGAGGCCCGCGCTGAGGCCCAGCGCGAAAAACGGCGCGAGCGGCAGCACGTCGTCGCGAATCCGGAGGGACCCGCGCCGCCACCACAACACGACGAGCAGCCCGGCCGGCAGTGTGGCCGTCACCGTCTTGGTCAAGACGGCCAGTGCAAACAGCACGAGCGCCGCGCCGTACCACCGCTGCGCGCGGCTGGAATCAAAGCGCAGGTACGCGAGTACTGAGGCGAGATAGAACGCGCCCGACAGCGTGTTCTTCAGTTCCGACATCCACGCCACGGATTCGACTTCGAGCGGATGCAGCGCGAATAGAAAGCCCGCGAGCCAGGCGCCGGGAACGTCGAGGCGTTGAAGCACGCGAATGAAGAGCCACGCGCTCGTCGCGTGCAACGCGATGTTCACGAGGTGATAGCCGAGCGTCGCGTCGCCCCAGAGCCGATGGAAGATCCAGAACGCCGTGTGAGCGACCGGGTAGTACTGCTGCGTCGCGCCGACGGAAAACCAGATGCGCCACAGGCCCGCGAACGATTGCAGCGCTGGCTTCGTCAGGTGGCCATCGTCATCCCACAACAAGCCGCCGTACCAGACCGGGCGATACGCGGCGAGCGTGATGACGATGAGTGCGCCGAGAAGCCACAAGCTGGCAGAGTGATCCAGGCGCGATCCGGCAGGCGGCGTGCGCCGCCCCTGATTCTTGCGTGGTTTCACCCGCTGGATCAGACGGAGGCGCGCCAGGCGAAGTTGGCAAACACACGCATCGATCGAGTGCGCCGAGCGTCAGTGACCGGCTTCGAACGACGCGCAGCACACGCGATGCGTGTTCTCGAACAGTTCTCTACGCCGTTTTCGGTGCGTCAGGCGGCGCGGAGGCATTGAGCTTCGCGATCTGCTCGGCCTTGGCTTTGATCTGGTCGTCGAGGCCGTCGATTTCCTTGCACGACGCCTCGACGTCAGCGGGCGCCTGACCCTTCGCGTGGAGCGCGAAGACCTGCTGTCCGATCTGACCGAAGAGCTCTGTCTTCCTCGACTGCAGCTTGCTGATCTCCATCTTGATCTTTGTCGTCTCGGCGAAGTCGTTGATCTCGTGCTGAGCCTTGTCGAACCCGCTTTTGACTTTGTCCATGAAACTCATGAAGACCTCCAGGAAAAGCACGCGAGTGATCCGCGCGTCGGCCATGTCCGCCATTCTACCCAACGGTGAGTGCCTGGGCAGCGTACAGTCACGGCGCCGACGCACTCGTTCGCCGAACAAGCCGTCCGGCAGGAGCAGTCATGACCCCACAGGAAAACACCAAGATTGTGCGCGACGCCTACGCCGCGTTCGGACGAAGAGACGTTCCGGCAATGCTCGCGTCCATGAGCGACGACGTCGATTGGGAAGGCGTCGTCGGCGCCGGCCCGAATGTGCCAACGCGCGGAGTGCGAAAGGGCCACCAGCAGGTCGCGAAGTTCTTCGAGCAGATGGCCGCGACTGCCGATTTCAAGCGCTTCGAGCCACGCGACTTTCTTGCCGACGGCGACAAGGTCGTGGTGCTCGGCTTCTATGAATCGGTCATCAAGGCCACGGGTCGCCCGTTCGCGTCCGAGTGGGTCATGGTCTTCACGCTGCGCGACGGCAAGGTCGTGCGCTTCCGGGAATTCACCGACACGGTCGCTCTCTCGGCCGCGTACTGATCGCGTACCCTTCGGCTTGGGGCTTATAGCGTGCGGCTTACGGCTTTGAGCTGAAACATGCGTCAAGCCCTAAGCCTTAACCCTCAAGCCCTAAGCCCCAAGGCGTACGCCTTAAGGCCCAGGCCGCCGTCTTGACTTGTCCGAGCGTCCACGCCTAGACTGACTCGGCTTCAGCCAGCACACTCGGGAGGCATCGGCTTCTCGGAAAAGGAACAATCATGCCCAGCGGCACGATTGCACGACTGTTGATCGACAAGGGTTTCGGTTTTATCCGTGACGAAAGCGGCGTGGAACACTTTTTCCACCGGTCGGCCGTACGCGGCGCCGTGTTCGAGCTGCTTCGCGAAGGCCAGCGGGTCGAGTTCACCAACGAAGACTCACCCAAAGGTCCGCGCGCCGCAGACGTTCGCCTCCTCGACAGCTAGCGTTCGGGAAGCTCGCCCCTCTCGGACCGGCCTCAAGACAGGGCCGGTCACTTCTCGCTCACCCTCCGGATCGCCTCTCACGGAAGCCAACGGGGCCCGGTGGTCCTCACGGTCTTCAAAACCGGCTGCTTCCCGCGTTCACGCGGGAAGGGTGGGTTCGACTCCCACAGGCTTCCGCCACATGAGTCACGGTCTGCCCCTTCACCGCCGCGCCGCCCACCGCAGCAGCTGCTCCTGATCTTCCAGCGACTCGAGTGTGAGATCCGCGCCAGCCGCGGCCAGTGCCGCCGTGTTGTACGGCCCGGTCGCCACGCCGACCGCCCGCGCCCCGTGTGCGTGCGCGCACTCGACGTCGAGCGGCGTGTCCCCGATCACCACCGCTTGGGCCGCGCCCTCGACGATGATGCCCGCGCGCCGGGCCGCGTCGAGCGCGATCGGCACGAGGTCGCTTCGATCGACGTGGTCGTCACCAAACGCGCCGAACGCAAATCGATCGAACAAGCCAAAATGCCCGAGCTTGATCGTTGCGCCCCGCGCAAAGTTGCCCGTGAGCAATCCCGAGGGGAGCGCGCCGTCTGCCGCGAGCCGATCGAGCAGCCGCTCCACGCCCGGCAACACACACGACGGGTGGCTCGCCGGCTTGACGATCTCTTCGGCGAGCCGGGCGAGATACGCGTCGCGCAACCGCATGATCTCGTCGTCGTTCACGTCGCGGCCGAGCGCGCGCAGGACGTCGCTCACGATCGCCTTGTCGGTCCGACCGGCGATCGGCACGCCCTCGAGCGCAGCCGTGTGACCGTACAGCTCCTCGAACGCGCGGCTCATGCCGCGCACACCGGCCCGGCCGGTGAGGACGAGCGTACCGTCGATGTCGAACAGGAACAGCGGGCGGGCGTCGTAAGTCATGGCGTCGACGGAGAGTATGCGAATCAGGAAAACCAGCGCGACAGCAAGCCGCGCTCCTTGAGCGTGCCTGTCGCCGGATTGAACATCAGCGTCGTGCCGCCAACCGCCTTCGCGAATCGGTCGTCGTCGCCAAGCACGATCCAGCCGAGCGAGCGCACGTCAGCGACGTGCTTGAGCGACGCGCCGAACGCCGCGACACTCTGACGATCGAGCGGGCCGGTCGGATACTCGACGATGAGCAGCGACGGCCCGGCGGCGGCCGCGCGGCCAAGGTGCAGGCGCGCGCGCTCGAGCGGCGTGAGCGTCTCGACGGCCGCACCGAGCCGATCGCGTCCAAGCCCGACCTCATCCGCGATTCGCTGCACGTCCGGCAGCACCGACGGAGGTACCGGATCGATCGACAGCGTCAGCGGCAACGCCAGGTTGTCGGCGATCGTCAGCTTGTCGAGCAGCACGGCGCGCCCCGTGACGAGCCCGAAGCGATCGAGCGACGCGAGCCATGCCGTGTCCGTGACGATCGCACGCGTGCTCGTGCCGGCGATGAGGACGTCGCCTTCGTCCGGGAGCGCCGCGCCGGTGATCAAGTGCACGAGCGTCTCGGCGGACGCCGCGTCAAGCCCCGCGATCGTGACGCGATCGCCGGCCGCGACACGCAGCTGCGCCACCCGAAGCGGCTGCGGTCCGATGTGTCTCTTGACGACCCCGGCGAGATCGACGAGGGCCGCGTTGCTCACGCGCGCTGGCCGCGGGCCGCGCGTGCGGCGAGTCGCGCGAACTCGACGTCCGACAGTCCGACGTGGCCGAGCGCCGCCGTTCGGCCGCTGCCGGGGCCGTGATAGTCCGAGCCGCCAGTGACGAGGAGATTGTTCGCGGCGGCGCACTGATGGTAGCGCGTCATCGCGCCGTCATCGTGATCGGGATGGTAGACCTCGATCGCGTCGATCCCGTCGCGCACGATGTCCCCCACCAGGTCGTCGTCGTCGAGCTTCGCCGGATGCGCGAGCGACGCCAGGCCGCCGGCGGCGCGAATCTGCTGAACCACAGCCTTCGGCGAGGGCCCCACCCGCGGCGCGAACGCCGGCCGCCCCGGCGCGAGATACCGATCGAAGGCTTCGCCGATGTCGCGGACGTGGCCCGCGGCGACGAGCGCGCGGGCAATCGCCGGCCGACCGATCGCGCGGCCGGATGCAACGGACACGCCGCCGAGAATGGCCGCCGCGTCGAGCCCGACGCCGAGCGAATCGAGGCGCGCGAGGATGTCGGCGACCCGCTCGCGGCGCGAGGCGCGCTGCGCGACGAGAAACGCGAGCAGATCCGCGTCGGCGTCGTCGACGAAGTAGCCGAGCACGTGAACGTCCCGCCCGTCGTCGACGGCCGTGATTTCGATGCCCGCGACCAGATCGATCCCCGCCCGGACAGCCGCCGTGCGCGTCACCGCCACGGCCGCCACGGTGTCGTGATCGGTCACCGCCATGGCGGTCACGCCGGCGGCAGCAGCTTCGGCGACCAGGCTTTCGGGTGACGATCGGCCGTCCGAGGCCGTCGTGTGGAGATGGAGATCGATCACGCCGAGCGGCGGCGTTTGCCGTCCCGGCGGCGGCGCTTCGTCTCGCGTGTGACGAGCGCTTTGTATTCGCGGATCAAAAGATCGCGATGATCCTTCTCTTCGGCCGCGAACTCGAGAAAGATGCGCTTGCCTTCAGACTCCTCGAACCGCTCGCCATACCGCTTGAAAAATTTGTGCGATCCGCGCTCGCACCGGATGCCGATGAGAAGCGCGGCGCGGTCGTCCACGCCCGCCTTCAACTCTTCGGTGCCGGCGGCGAACAGCCCGTTGGCCGCGCCCTTGAAAAAGAGAAACGTCGGCTGCGCCTCGAGCGTGGGCGACTCGGCCACGAGCTCGCGGTACCGCGCTTCGAGCGTGCCGAGGTGTTCCTTCTCCTCCTCGGCGAGCTTCTGGAAGATCTCGCGTCCGCGCGCGTCCCGCGTCAGCTTCGCGGCGCGTGTGTAGAACTCGAGGCCGCTGCGCTCGGTGGCAATCGCCATGCGCAGCGCGTCGCGCGCGAACACGCTTTCGACGGGAATCTCGGCCGGCTTCTGACGCTCTCCGGTCCGGCACTGCGCGCAGGTTCCGAACACCTGGAGCACGCTCTGCGACGGCGTGAACTCGCGCGCCTCGGCTACTTCCTCGATGAGCGCTTCGATATCCGAGCTCAGGAACTCGAACGACTCATTGCAGGTCTTGCAGGTGAGATGGAAATGACGCGGATGGCGGTACGAATGCTCGAACCGGAAGCGCCCTTCGCCGAAGTCGACCCGCCGCGCGATGCCCGCGTCGACCATCCACTGCAGCGTCCGGTAGATCGTCGCCCGGCTGATCCGCGAGTCCTCGCGCCGGATCGTCGTCACCAGCTCGTCGGCGCTCACATGCCCCGGCTGCTGGAGGAAGATGCGGACGATGAAGTCACGCTTGCCGGAACGGCGCCCGCCGACTGGCCGGCGTGTCTCGACGAATTCGGTGGCGGACTGCATGGCTTACACGCTCTCGACGCGCGGACCGTTCGCGCGGTCCCGGGCCGCCGGCCGGCCCGTCGTCTTTAGACGTTGAACGATGATCCACACCCGCAGGTGGATTTCGCGTTCGGATTCTTGATCGTGAATCCGCCGCCCATGTTGTTGTCCACGAAATCGACTTCCGCGCCGTTCAGATAGCGCAAGCTGATCGGATCGACCAGCAACCGCACGCCGTTCACTTCGAAAATCTTGTCGGCCGCCGGGTCGCCTTCGCCCTCGTCGATCATCAGGCCGTACTGAAATCCCGAGCATCCGCCACCCTGCACGAACACCCGCAACCCGGCGCCGGGCTTCTGCTCTTCGGTCAGCAGCTCGGTGATCTTCTCCGCCGCTGTTTCTGTCACGTTAATCATGATCCAATTATACGGCCCCGGCGGCGTCTCTCGACACCCCGGCCCGTTTCGCCCCACACTGAGGACCGAGGCTTCCGGATGACCGACGCTCCCCTGCTGCTCGCCGGCTCATGGTCGGCCACCGCCACACCGCTTGAAGCCCGCAGCCCGTGGAACGTCAATCAGGACCTCTGATGACGGGCATAAGATCGACGATCATGCGCCGAACCCGCTTGTGGAGCCTCGGGCTCGTCGTCGCGCTGGCGATGCCGGCGGCGGCGCAGCAGCGCGACACGAAGCCGCGGCTGTTTCCACCCGAGGAACTCGGCCTGCTCGAAGGGCCGGACCGCGACGAGTGGCAGCAGCCGGATCGCGTGATGGACGCGCTCGGCATCGCCGACGGCGGCCGCGTCGCGGACCTCGGCGCTGGCGGCGGCTGGTTCACAACGAGACTCGCAATGCGCGTCGGCCCGAACGGGCTCGTCCATGCCGAGGACGTGCAGCACGAGATGATCGAATCGATTCGCCGCCGGGTCGATCGCGAGGGCCTGCGCAACGTGCGCACGATCCTGGGCACGGCCGACGACCCTCGACTGCCGCCCGATCTGGACGCGATTCTGATCGTCGATTCATACACGCAGTTCCCCGATCCCGTCAGCGTGCTGCGCAACGCCGCGAAAGCGCTGGGGCCGTCCGGACGACTCGGCATCGTCGACTTCAAACCGGACGGATCGGGTGGCCCGGGGCCCGTCATGGAAGAACGGATCGCACCCGCGGCGGTCGAAACCGACGCGGCCCGTGCGGGACTCAGGCTGCTCAGCCGCGAGGCGTTCCTGCGCTATCAATACCTGCTGGTCTTCACTCGATGAGCGCGTCGACGCCGCCGTTTTTCCATCCACACTACGAGCGCGTCTGCCTCGGGCTCGAGGCCTTCCTGTCCGCCGACAGCAAAGAGATCGTCGTCGATGCGATGCGATACACGCTGCTCGCGCCCTCGAAGCGCGTGCGCGGCGTGCTCGTCCTGCTCTCCGCGGAGTTGTGCGGCGGCACATCGCGCGCACTGCCGGTCGCATGCGCGATCGAGGCGGTCCACGCCGCGTCGCTGATGCTCGACGACCTGCCGTCGATGGACGACGCCCCGCTCCGTCGCGGGCGGCCGGCGGCGCACGTGACGTACGGCGAAGCCGTGACGATTCTTGCGGCGTTTGGCCTCCTCAACCAGGCGTACGCGCACCTGGCCAAACACTACGACGGGGCGCTCGCCGCCCGATTGACGACGCTGCTGTCTGATGCGGTCGGCCTCGACGGCCTGATCAGCGGCCAGGCCGAAGACGTGCTCGCGACCGACGGCGCGCTCTCGTTCGAGACGCTCGAGCGGATTCATCGGCGGAAGACCGGCGTGTTGTTCAGCGCCGCGGCGGCCGCCGGGGCCATGACCGCCAACGGATCAGCCAGTGACCTCGCGGCGCTCACGTCGTACGCCAAGAACCTCGGCCTCGCGTTTCAAATCGTGGACGATCTGCTCGACGTGACGGGCACGACCGAGGAAACCGGCAAGGCCGTGCGTCTCGACATCCGAAAAACGACGTTCGTGTCGTTCAGCGGCGTGGAGGGCGCGCAGCAACTGGCCGGCGAGCTGTGCAAGACGGCCGCGACCTCGCTCGCGCCGTTCGGACGCCGCGCCAATCCCCTGCTGCAGCTCGCCACGTTCGTGGCTGCGCGGAGGCTCTAGTGGCCGACCGTCCGGATCCGCGCGTCGACGACCTTCGCGAAGAGCTCCGCCGGCTCGGCTATCTCAATGCGCCGGTCGACCGGTTCGTACTCGGCGGCACGGCTGTCAGCGCCCGGCCGGCCGTGCTCGCGGCGGCTGCCAGCGCCCGCATCGGCATGCTCGCCGGCGTATTGCTCGGTCCCGCGGCCGCGATTGGCCTCAAAGCACGCCTCCCGGGACTCGTCACCGGTGCGCCCGACGCGCTCGCGCTTGCCGGCTATCTCGCGATCCTGTTCGGCGTGAGCGCGGCCGTCGTCGCATTCGTGGCGATTCTCACGACCGGTCAGACCGTGCGGCGGTCGATCGACTCGTCGTCCGCCGCTTCGCGCGCCCGGCGCGCCGCAACGATTGCGGGGCTCGTCGTCGCGGCCGGCTGCCTGACGTATCTGACGTTGTGGTGGCGGGCAGCGATCCTGTCGTCGGACTCGAGCGCGCTCGGCATCACGTCGGCGGCGATCGCGGTCGCGGCGGCGATCAGCCTGCTTCTCGGCCACGCGGTCACCGTCACGGTGCTCGCGTATCTGGCGCGCGCGCGACACGACACCGCGGCACCGGCCGGCGGCTTGCCGCTGTCGTCGGGGAAAGCGATCGTCGCCATCGGCGCCGTCGCGTTTGCCGGCGCGATGGGCCTGCTGCTCGCCACCTCGCACACGGTGGCCACCGGCGCCGACGTCCCGACACTCACCGTCCTGTCGACGGGACAGCAGGTCGAGCTGATCGCCATCGACGGCATCGATCTGGCGTCGGTCGATCGGCTGCGTGCGACGGGACGGCTGCCGGTGCTCAGCCGGCTGCTCGGTCAAGGCGTCGCGACGCTCACGCCCGAGCCGGATCGCGATCCGGCGAAGGTCTGGACGACGATCGCGACCGGACAGCCGCCCGATCGCCATGGGATTCGTGGTCTCGAGTCACGGCAGATCGCGGGACTCGAGGGACAGTTCCACGCGGAGTCGCCGTGGTCGTCGGCGCTGACGACGGCGACCGACCTGCTGCGGCTCACGCGCCCGGCGATCGCATCCGGTGAGCAGCGGCTGATTCCCGCGTTCTGGGAAGTGGCCGCGCGCGCGGGCCTTCGCACCGCCGTCGTGCACTGGTGGGCGACCTGGCCTGCGCCGCAGGATCTCGGCGTCGTCATTTCCGATCGCGCGATTCTGCGTCTCGAGGCGGGCGGGTCGCTCGACGGCGAGATCGCGCCGGCGTCGCTGTACCCGGCGCTCGCGCAGGCGTGGCCGGACCGGCGCGCGCGCGTCGCCGCGCTCGTCGCCCGATCGCTGCCGTCTGACGTGTCAGCGGACGTCCGGGCGGTGTTCGAACGCGCCGCCACGCTCGACGCGACGCTGATCGATCTGGCGACCGACCAGTTGATCGGCCCGCTCGATCTCCGCGTCCTCTATCTGCCGGGCCTCGATATCGTGCAGCACTCGCTCTTTGGCGCGGCCGAAGCTGGCGCGCTGGCACCGTCGGGCGCCGCCGAACGTCTCCGGGCGCTCGATGAGTACTACACGTTCGTTGACGACGCGTTGTCGAACTTCGTCGAGGGTACGCTCGCCGATCACCACATGATCGTGCTCGTCACGCAGCCGGGCCGCGTCTCGACGCCCACGGCGGGCACGCTTGCGATCGTGGGGGCGCCGGGGTCAACCGCGCATCTGAACGAGCCGATCACGGCGGTCGCGCCGACGGTGCTCTATGCGCTCGGCGTGCCGATCGCGCGCGATCTCGCGTCGAAGGCAGCAATGGATCTGTTCGTGCCCGCGTTTACCGCGGCGCATCCAGCGCGCGAGGTGTCGACCTACGGATCGCGGCGCGTCAGTCAGCAGACGAACGAGGGCCACGCGCTCGACCGCGAGATGATCGAGCGCATGCGTTCGCTGGGCTACATTCGTTAGCGGGCGCCGACGAGCTTCCAGGCTTGCGGCAGGATCGCGGCCGCGGCCGCGACCTTGATCACGTCGAGCGCGATGAACGGCACGAGACCGCTGGTCACCGCCGCCCCTAGTGAATGCGTGACGCTGACGGTGAGCCAGGAGATCCCGCCGGCGAAAATGACGGCCAGCCCGATCAGCATCGCCGCGGCAGCCGTCACATACCGTCGATCCCATTCCCGCTCCGCGAGCAACCCCACCAGGAACGCGGCGATCGGATAGGCCATCAGGTAGCCACCCGTCGGACCGATGAGCCGGGCCGCGCCCGGGGGCAGCGTCACCGACGGCGCGAACACCGGCAGGCCAGCCGCGCCAATCGCGAGGTAGGCCACCTGCGTCAGCATCCCCAGCCGCGATCCGAGCACGGCGCCGGAGAGCAGCACCACGAGCGGCGTGAGGACGAACGGCACCGCAGTGAACGGCAGCGGCATCGTAAACTGGGCAGCGGCCGCGGTGAGCGCGACCGCCAGCATGACCGCGCCGGCGCGGATTGGCTGTGCGAGCGACGAGTCGGCGAGCGAGACGCTCACGAGCGATCCGGACGAGACGTGGGCTGGCATCAGGAAGAATTCTAAACGAAATGCGCACTGCGCTCACAATTGCCGGCAGCGACTCGGGGGGCGGGGCCGGTCTGCAGGCGGATTTGAAGACCTTCGCCGCGCACGGCGTCTTTGGCCTCACGGCGATCACCGCCGTGACGGCGCAGAACACGACTGGCGTCCAGGCCATCGTCGCGCTCACCCCGGAGATCGTCATCGCGCAGATCGACGCCGTCGTCGACGACTTTGGCGTCTCGGCGACGAAGATTGGCATGGTCGCCACGGCCGCCAACGCGGTCGCCGTGGCCGAAGCGATCGCGCGTCACCGGCTGTCGAACGTCGTGCTCGACACGGTGATGATCGCCAAGGGCGGCGCCGCGCTCCTTGCAGACGACGCGATCGATGTGGTCCGCACGAAGCTGATTCCGATTGCGACGATCATCACGCCGAATATTCCGGAGGCCGAGCGGCTCACCGGGCGGCGAATCGACACGATCGCGGACATGCGGGCCGCCGCACGCGCGCTTCTCGAACTCGGCGCCCGCGCTGTGCTCCTCAAGGGCGGCCATCTCGAAGGTCCGGCGACGGACGTGCTGGCCATCGCCGGCGGCCGCGTGGAACTCATCGAACTCACCGCGGATCGTGTGCCCGGCCGCCACACGCACGGCACCGGCTGCACGCTCTCTTCGGCGATCGCGGCGAGGCTCGCGCAGGGCGACGAGCTTCGATCCGCGGTCGAGCGCGCCAAAGCCTACGTGACGAGGGCCCTGACGCACGCGCCGGGGCTCGGCCACGGTCACGGTCCGCTGCAGCACTTTCCACCGGCCG
The DNA here is from genome assembly GCA_963704575.1 of uncultured Acidobacteriota bacterium. Taxonomy (GTDB): domain Bacteria; phylum Acidobacteriota; class Vicinamibacteria; order Vicinamibacterales; family SCN-69-37; genus DATEGZ01. Next base: position 2,538,476 of record OY969918.1, read on the forward strand.
GGGACGTCTGACGGGCCAATTGCCGGGATTTCATTTTGCGATTGGTATACTCGTCGAATGCGTTTGGCGATCGGGCGCGAGATTGCGTCACAGGACGCCCTCACGCGCGAGGTCGAGCGCGAAGCGCAGACGCGCGGCGAAGGCTGCGGCGCGCTCTGCGCGTTCGTGGGCGTCGTCCGCGCCACCCACAAGGGCCGCCGGGTGCGTCATCTCGAATACGAGGCGTACGAACCGCTCGCATTGAAAGTGTTTGAGCAAATCGACGCGGAAGTGGCACGTGAATGGCCGGGCGCGGTGCTCGCGATTCATCACCGGACCGGACACCTCGAGGTCGGCGAGCCGAGCGTCGTGATCGTCGCCGGGGCGGCGCATCGCGCGCAGGCGTTTCAGGCGTGCCGCTATGCGATCGAGCGGGTGAAGCAGGTGGCACCCGTGTGGAAGCACGAGTTCTTCGAGGATGGCGACGCGTGGGTCGAAGGCGCGCTCGCCGATCCCGACGACGTGACCGCGCGCGAAGAAGCGAGGCGACGGGCATGCGCGTGACCGTGCGAGTGTTCGCGCAGCTTCGCGACGTCGCGGGCGAAAGCGCGTGGCAGGCCGACGTCGCCGCGGGCGCGTCGGTCGCCGACGTCTGGCGCGACGCGGCAGTGCGTCATCCAGCCTTCGAGCCGTTCGCGCACGCCGTGTCGTGCGCGGTAAACGCCACCTTCGCCCGGCTGACGGCGCCGGTCGCCGACGGAGACGAAATCGCTTTTCTGCCGCCGGTCTCGGGTGGATGATCACCCGGCCACGATCGAGGATCGCCGACGCCTGATGACACCCCAGACCGCCGACAAACTGAAATCCAGTGAAACGCGTTACAACGAGCTGATGGAGCTCGTGGCGAGTCCGGCCGTCCAGGCGGATCCGCCAACCTATCGCACGCACTCCAAGGCGCTCGCCGAGCTGCAGCCGCTCGTCGAGAAGTACCACACGTACCAGCGCGCGGTCGCCGAGCTGGCTGAGGTGCGTGAGGTCGCGTCCTCGGGAGACGCTGAGATGCGCGCGCTCGCCGACGACGAGATCCGCGGACTCGAGGTCCGCATCACGAGGTACGAGGAAGAGCTGCGCGTCCTGGTGATCCCGAAAGACCCGAACGACAACCGCAACGTCCTGCTCGAAATCCGCGCAGGGGCTGGCGGCGACGAAGCGGCCCTGTTCGCCAGCGACCTGTTCCGGATGTACTCGCGCTACGCCGAACGGCTCGGCTGGAAGGTGGACGTCATGTCAACGAGCGAGACCGGCAGCGGCGGCCTGAAGGAAGTGATCGCGACGATCGAAGGCAAGGGCGTGTACGCCCGCTTCAAGCACGAGAGCGGCGTCCATCGCGTCCAACGCGTGCCGGCGACCGAGGCGAGCGGCCGCATCCACACGTCCACCGCGACGGTCGCGGTCCTGCCGGAAGCCGAAGAAGTCGACGTGACGATCGATCCGAAGGATTTGCGCGTCGACACGTTCTGCTCGAGCGGCCCCGGCGGCCAGAGCGTCAACACGACGTACTCGGCCGTGCGCATCACGCACCTCCCGACCGGCCTCGTGGTCTCGCAGCAGGACGAGAAGTCGCAGGTCAAGAATCGCGCGAAGGCTTTGAAGGTGCTGCGCGCGCGTTTGTACGAAATCGAGGTGCGCAAGCAGCAGGACGCGATCGCGAAGGAGCGCCGCGGCCAGGTCGGCACCGGCGATCGGTCGGAGCGGATCCGGACGTACAACTTCAAGGAAAACCGGATCACCGATCACCGGATAAACTTCACGATTCACCAGCTCACCAACGCACTCGACGGCGATCTCAACCCGCTCATCGACGAGCTGGTCAACCACGCGCAGCAGCAGTGACCCTGGCCGAGTGGGCGGCGGCCGCGAGCGCAGCCTTGACAGCGGCCGGCCGTGACGACCGCGAGAGCCGGCAAGACGTCTCGGTGCTCGCGCGGGCGCGACTCGGCTGGTCAGCCGCGACGTGGCTCGCGCACCAGCGCGACGAACTGCCGCCGGAGATCGCACGCGACCTCGCACCGCTCGTCGAACGGCGCAAACGCGGCGAGCCCGTCGCGTACCTTACGGGCGAGCGCGAGTTCTACGGGCGCGTCTTCCGCGTCACCCCCAACGTCCTCGTTCCCCGCCCCGAAACCGAACTCATCGTCGACGAGGCGATCGCGACGCTGCCCCACGTCGAGCCAACCGGCGGTCGCCCGGTGGTGATCGACGTCGGCACCGGAAGCGGCGTTCTCGCGATCACGATCGCGCTCGAATATCCCGCGGCGCGCGTGACGGCCACCGACATCTCCGCCCGCGCCCTCGACGTCGCGCACGACAATGCCCGCCGGTTGGGCGCCGCCGACAGTGTGGAGTTCCGCTTCGGCTCGCTCCTCGCCGGACTGCCTGGGCCCGTCGACATGATCGTCTCGAATCCGCCCTACATCGCGGAGACCGACCGCGCGTCGTTGCCGATCGACGTCGTGCGGTACGAACCGGCCTCGGCGCTCTTCGCCGGCGCGGACGGACTCGACGTCATTCGTGGGCTCGTCGCGGCCGCGGCCTGGGCACTGCGCCCGGGCGGCCGCCTGATCATGGAAATCGGATTTGGACAGGAACACGCCGTCCGCCGCGTGATCGACGCCACGCCGGGGCTGGACCTCTGCGGCGTCCGCGGCGATCTCCAGCAGATCCCGCGTGTGGTGGTAGCCGAGCGGCACGCCGGCTCCCTATAATCGGCGCCATGGCCACGTGTCTGTTCTGCCGAATCGCCGCGGGCGAGATCCCGTCAACGAAGCTCTACGAGGACGACCGGCTGATCGCCTTCGCGGACATCTCGCCGAAAGCGCCGTTTCACGTGCTCGTCGTACCACGCGAGCACATCGCGACGTTGAACGACCTGCGGTTCGAGCACGACGGCCTTGTGGGCGAGATGGTTCGGCGCGGATCGGCGCTTGCGGCCGAGCACGGCTACGCGACGTCAGGTTTTCGCACGGTCTTCAACTGCAACGCGGACGCCGGGCAGGCCGTGTTCCACATCCACCTGCACGTGCTTGCCGGCCGCAAGCTCGACTGGCCGCCGGGCTGACGCTATGCGCGGCCGCGCTCAGGCCCCGCTCGGCGCCTCGAGCAGGTACTGCCCGCCCGCGCCGGGCGCGGCGCGCAGAAAATCGACGACTCGGTAACCGCGGGCGAAGTACGAGAGGAAGACCTCGCGCGCCGCCATCCGCCACACGAGCGCGACGTCAGGCGCACTCGCCTGCATCTCGGTGAACCGCGGCGGAATCGACACGAGCACTCGCCGCCCGGCGAGATCGAGTCGGAAGGTGCCGGGAGGAGCCCACAACGCACCGCGATCGCCAGCCTCGAGCGCGACGCCCGCCTCGAGGACCTCGGCGCTGCGCACGATCGGCCCGCCACGCCCTCGACGATCCGCGCGCGCGAGACGCCGCTCCACGTGCGGCGCCCCGAGCGTCCAGCACGCGATCAGCCGATCGGTCGGCGTGCCTCGGTGAAGCGGACCCGGCATGTCGCCGTACGCATCAACCAGATAGGTCGTGGCGACACACCCGAGCCGCGCGATGTTCAGGTGCGCATTCGGCGCCTGCAGCGGATCGAATGTCCACTCGATGAGGTCAATCCCGGCCGCCATCGCGCGATCGCGCTGCGCGCGCTTGAGCGCCTGTCCGAGACCACGGCTCCGCGCGTCCGGCGCGACGCCGAGCATGTGTGACCAGTGCGTAAGCTGGCCCTCACTTACCGCCGGCATCGACCACACGAATCCTGCGAGCCGCGAGTCGTCGAACGCGCCGATCAGCAGCCCGCCGCGCTTGACCGACGCCACGAGGAGCGAGGCCGGCACCACTTCGGAGTCGCGGCCCCAGACCGCTTCCTGCAACCGGACGACGTCGCGGCAGCCCGCAACGTCCACCAGATCGCGAAGGACGATCGGCTCAGACACGATCGATCAGCTCGGCGAGCGATCGGATCACTTCGACGTCCGCGTCCAGGAAATCGGGCGGCGCGCCGCGAGCAATCAGGATGCCGCGCATGCCGGCCTCGCGGGCGCCAATCACGTCGTGCGCGAGGCTGTCACCGACCATCACGGCAGCCGAGGCCGGCACCTGCAGCAGGTCGAGCGCGGCCTGGAAAATCGCCGGGTGCGGCTTCATGAAGCCGTGATCGACCGAAGACACGGCCGCGGAAATCAGCCCGTCGAGCTCGAAATGCGACTGGAACGACGCCAGACACCGGTGCGAGTTGGAGATGAGGCCCAGGCGCAGGCCTCGGCGGCTCAACTCCCGTAACGTCGCATCGACGTCGTCGTACAGCGAGAAATGATGGTTGGCGGCCCAATCGTCGTAGATTTCTCGAGCAACCATGTCGACAGCCGGACCTTCGCCGCCCATGATCTCGATGATCCGGCGGGTATACGCCAGGTAGATTTCGGGGTCGTAGAGCCGATCGGCCGAGTCGAGCACGCGCGCGGCGCCCGCCACCGCCTGGGTGAACAGGGCGGGATTGACCGTGACGCCGTGCCGGGCGCAGCTCTCCTGGTAGCCGGTGGCCTGAAACCGCTCGCCGGGCAGAATCAGGGTGAAATCGACGTCGAAGAAGACCGCCGCGGTCTCGGCCACCGGTCCAATTATAAAATGAAGGTTTCGGTTACCCAGATGCGCGACTGGAAGGACACTCTCAATCTCCCGCGGACAGATTTTCCGATGAAGGCAAATCTGCCCGTCAGCGAGCCCCGCACGATCGACCGCTGGGCGGCGATGGACCTGTACGGCAAGATCCGCGCGAAGCGCCGGGGCGCGCGCCGGTTCGTGCTGCATGACGGTCCGCCGTACGCCAACGGCGCGATTCACATCGGGCACGCGCTCAACAAGGTTCTCAAGGACCTGGTCGTCAAATCGCGATCGATGGCGGGCTACGACGCGCCGTACGTGCCCGGCTGGGATTGTCACGGACTGCCGATCGAGCTCAACGTCGAGCGCGAGCGTGCGGCGTCAAAAGATCGATCGGCGAAAGATCGGTCGCCCGCGGAGTTCCGGCGCGCCTGCCGGGAGTTTGCCGCCAGGTTCGTGCAATCGCAGGGCGAGGACTTCCAGCGGCTGGGCGTGCTCGGCGACTGGGCGGCGCCCTATCTGACGATGGCGCCGGCGTACCAGGCCGCGATCGTGCGCGCGCTCGGCAAGTTCGTGGCGCGGGGACTCGTTTACAAGGGCAAGAAGCCCGTCCACTGGTGCCTGCGCGATCGCACGGCGCTCGCCGAAGCGGAGGTCGAGCACGAACCGCACACCTCGCCTTCGATCTACGTCGAGTTTCCGTTGTCGCCGGCCGATAACGGCACGCTGGCGGGCCGCGTCCCCGCACTTGCGGGCCGAGACGTCACCGCGCTCATCTGGACGACGACGCCGTGGACGATTCCGGCGAATCTCGCGATCGCGTTTCATCCGGATGTGGACTACGGCGCGTTCGAGGTCGACGGCCGCGCGGTCATCGTCGCCGACGCGCTCGTGGAACGGGTCTCGATGGTCACGGGCCGCCGGCTGGGCCAGAAAATCGCGTCATTCAAGGGCGCCGAAGCGGAGCGCGTGCTCTTCCGCCATCCGCTCTACGAGCGCGATTCACTCGGCGTCCTTGCCGACTACGTGACACTCGATCAGGGCACGGGCGTGGTGCACACGGCGCCGGGCCACGGATCGGACGACTTCCGCACGGGCGTACGGTACGGCCTCGACATCTACGCGCCGATCGGCCACGACGGCCGCTTCACCGCCGAGACGGGCATCGTCGGCGGCATGAAGGTGTTCGACGCCAATCCGGTGGTCGAACACGCGTTGGCCGAGGCGGGCCGGCTCTGGTTCAAGACCACGGTCGAGCACTCGTATCCGCACTGCTGGCGTTGTCATTCGCCGGTGATTTTCCTGGCGACGTCGCAGTGGTTCATCAGCATGGACGGACTGCGCGAGGCGGCGATCTCCGAGGCCAACGGCGTGCGCTGGATCCCCGAGTGGGGACGCGAGCGGATGACCGGCATGTTTCTCACGCGCCCTGACTGGTGCATCTCGCGGCAGCGGTCATGGGGCGTGCCGATCCCGGCGCTCGTCTGCCAGGGCTGCGGCCAGTCGCTGCTCACCGCGGCGCTCATCGAGCGCGCGGCGTCGATCTTCGAGGTCGAAAATGCCGACGCCTGGTACGAGCGGCCGATCGAGACGTTCGTGCCCGACGGCCTCGCGTGCGAGCACTGCGGCGGTCGCACGTTCGAACGCGAGCGCGACATCCTCGACGTCTGGTTCGATTCCGGATCGAGTCACGAAGCCGTGCTCGCCGCGCGCCCGGAGCTGAGCTGGCCGGCCGACATGTATCTCGAGGGCACGGATCAGTACCGCGGCTGGTTCCAGTCGTCGCTGCTCGTGGGCACCGGCACGCGCGACCGTGCGCCCTACCTGTCGACGCTGACGCACGGCTTCGTCGTCGACGAGCAGGGCCGGAAGATGTCGAAGTCGCTCGGCAACACGGTCGTGCCGCAGCAGGTAATCAAGGACAACGGCGCGGACGTCCTGCGGCTGTGGGTGTCGATGGTGGATTACCGCGACGAACTTCGGCTCGGCAAGGCCGTCCTCGCTCGCACGATTGAGGCGTACCGGAAGATCCGCAACACGTTCCGGTATCTGATGTCGAATCTCTACGACTTCGATCCCGCGCGCGACGCGGTGGAAGGCGCCCGCATGCTCGACGTCGATCGGTTTGCGCTCGCGACCTACGCGAAGCTCGCCGGCGAGGCGACCCGAGCGTACGAGGAGTACGACTTCCAGGCCGTGTTTCACGCGATCAACGAGTTCGTCACGGTCGATCTCAGCGCGTTTTTCGTCGACGTGTCGAAGGACCGGCTCTATACGTTCCGCGCCGATTCGATCGAGCGGCGGTCGGCGCAGACCGTGCAGTACGTGATCGCGGACGGCCTGGCGCGTCTGCTCGCGCCGATCCTCTCGATGACGGCCGACGAAGTCTGGGCGAGCCTGCCGGGCCCGCGCGACGAGTCGATCCACTTGACGGAGTTCCCGCGCGGCGTCGAGGTCTGGCGCGACGAGATCCGCGAGCGCGACTGGACCGAGCTGCGTGCGCTGCGGGCTACGGTCAACGGTCAGCTCGAGCTCGCGCGCGCGGCCAAGACGATCGGCAGCAGCCTCGAAGCGCACGTGCGGCTGCACGTGCCGCCAGGCCATCCGCTCGACGCGCTCGTGCGCGCGCATCTCGCCGAGCTGCCGATGCTGTTCATCGTGTCGTCGGTCGATGTCGTCGCCGGCACCGACGATCTCCGGATCGACGTGGCGCACGCGTCGGGCGACAAGTGCCCGCGCTGCTGGCGTTTCGTGCCGGAACAAATCGCCTCGGGCGATCTCGAGGGCTTGTGCCTGCGGTGCGCCGAGGCGATTGGAGACACGGTTGCTTCCGCAAGCTGACGACCCGGTTGCCGTCGCGCCGCCGGTCGCGGCGGTCCCACCGGCCGCGCGCACGTTCCAGCTCTACTGGTGGATCGCGTTCGCGGCCATCGCCGTCGATCAAATCTCGAAGGCGGTCGTCCGGGCGACGTTGCAGCTCTACGACAGCCGGACGATTATTCCCGGCGTCTTCGACGTGATCCACGTCCACAACGAGGGCGTGGCGTTCGGCTTGCTGAACGACATGCAGCTGCCGTTCAAGGGCTGGATCACGACGGCGCTCGCCGTGCTCGCGCTCGTCGGCATCGGGTTCTACGCGCGCCACGTCCGACCCGAAGAGCGGCTCGCGCGGCTCGGGCTCTCGCTCATTCTCGGTGGCGCGATCGGCAACCTCGCGGATCGCCTGCGTCAGAGCTACGTAATCGACTTCATGGACGTGTACTTTCGCGGTTGGCATTTCTGGGCGTTCAATGTCGCCGACGCGTGTATCACGGTCGGCGCGGTGCTGGTCTTCATCGATCTCCTCTTTGTGACCCGTCATGCATCCCATTCTGTTTAGGGTCTTCGGCTGGCCCGTGTACTGGTACGGCGTCCTGCTGGCGCTCGCCTATCTCGTCGCGCTGCAACTCGCGGTCGCCCGCGCCAAACGGGCGGGCGTCGATCCAACGAAGGTGATGGATCTCGGGATCTACCTGATCATCGCGGCGCTCGTCGGCGCGAAGCTCATGCTGATCTTCGTGGACTTCCAGCACTTCCGGCAGCAGCCGGCCGAACTACTCTCGCTCGTGCGCGTGGGCGGCGTCTTTTACGGCGGCCTGATCGCCGCCTTTTTCACGGCGATCGTCCTGCTGCGGCGGTACCAGCTACCGCTCTGGCCGACGGCCGATTTGATCGCGCCCGGGATCGCACTCGGGCACATCGTCGGACGCTTCGGATGTCTCATGGCCGGGTGCTGTTTCGGGAAGGCCACCAACGTGCCATGGGCGATCACCTTCACGGACGTCGTCGCGGCCAACACGTCGGGGACGACGCTCGACGTGCCGCTTCATCCGACGCAGCTCTACGACGCGGGCGCCGAGGCCATCATCCTGGCGATCCTGCTCTACACCGAAAAGCGCGGCCGTCCGTTCGCGGGCCGGACGTTCTGGCTGTACCTGCTGCTCTACGCGGTCTCACGCTACGTCATCGAGTTCTACCGGGGAGATTTCCGCGGCACCATCTTCGGCATGTCGACGTCGCAGTTCGTCTCGCTCGTGATTCTTCCGATCAGCCTCATCATGTTGTGGCGGCTGCGCAACCGGAACGCTGCAAGTCTGACGCCCGAGACGGCCTGATGCCGCCCGGAGTGTTTCGGTTCGCCGCCACGAGCCGGGATGCGGGCCGACGCCTCGATCAATTCCTCACCGGGCAGCTGCCCGATCTTTCTCGCGCACGCGTCCAGCGGCTGATCGACGACGGCCAGGTGCGCGTCGAGCGCGGCAAAGTGCGCGCGGGGCTCGCGCTGCGCGACGGCGACGTCGTCGAGATCACCGTGCCGGCTCCGGCGCCGGCCCGGCCGGCCGCGGAGGCACTGCCGCTGCCGCTGCTCTACGAGGACGATGACGTCGTCGTCGTGAACAAACCGGCGGGCATGGTCGTGCATCCGGCGGCGGGCCATCCGTCGGGCACGCTCGTCAACGCGCTGCTGCATCACGTCGGCGGGCTCAGCGGGATCGGCGGGGAGCTGCGGCCAGGCATCGTGCACCGGCTCGACCGCGGCACGTCGGGGGTGATGGTCGTGGCCAAGCACGACCGGGCGCATCGCGCGATTGCGCGCGCGTTTCACGATCGTGAAGTCGGCAAGGAGTACATCGCGCTCGTGTGGGGCGCGATGCCGGCCGGACGCGTGCTCGACTCGGCGATTGGACGCGACCCGCGCAACCGGCATCGCATGTCGAGCCGGTCGCGGCGCGGCAAGGCGGCCACGTCGCGCGTGCTGTCGGTCACGCCGTTCGGGCTAGTCTCGCTCGTGCGCGTCGCGATCGGCACGGGGCGGACGCATCAGATTCGCGTGCATCTCAGCGAGGCCGGACATCCCGTGGTCGGCGATGCCGTGTACGGCGGAACGCGGAGGAAAGCGCCGGCGTCGTGGGCCGTCGTGCGCCCGCTCCTGCACGCGGCCCGGCTCAGCTTCGTGCATCCCACGACAGGCCAGTCGATGACGTTCGACGCGCCTCTGCCCGAGGACTTCGCGTCGGTCCTGGCCAAACTGGAACCGGTGACGACATGAGCACACGTCCGCGCGTGCCCCGCCGCTTGCGGCGCCGGGTAGTCTTTGCCGGCCCGATTTTCCGCGTCGAACGCGACACGGTCCGTCTGCCTCACGGTGGAACCAAGGCGATGGACATCGTCCGTCACCGCGGGTCGGTGGTGCTGATTCCCGAGCCGGCGCGCGGACAGATCATCCTGATCCGACAGTATCGCTACGCGATCTCGCGCTGGATCTGGGAACTACCGGCCGGCTCGCTCGAACCGGGCGAAGCCCCGGCGGTCGCAGCGCGCCGCGAGTGCGCTGAGGAGATCGGGCTCGTCCCGGGAACGATCAAGCGCGTGGGCGTCTTCTATCCAACGCCGGGATTCTGCGACGAACGGATGATCTTCTACCGCTGCACGGCGCTCCGCCGGCCGGCCCGGCCCCGGCCGGGCGACGAGGACGAACAGATCGAGCCGCGAACCGTCTCGATCGCTCAGGCCTGGCGCCTCGTCGAGCGGGGCGAAATCATCGACATGAAAACTGTTCTTGGATTAGTCTTGATGGAATCAAGCGGTGTACTAGCAGTGAGCGGGCCCTTCAGGCGGCGTAAAGCTGAGTAGGGACGCCGCGCTCCTGCCGCTTCCGAGGTTCATGGCTGTATCGCGCGCTCTGGCGTCCGTTGTCTGGCAGACCACAACGGTGGTTGCCGGATTGTCTCTCATACTCCAACTGGGTTCCTGCGCGAAAACCGAGACGCCGTCCGGCGCCGCGGCCTCCGGTGCGTCCGGCGGCCGGGGCGGCCGCGGTGGCGACAGCGCCCCGGTTCCCGTCACGACGGCCCGCGCGGTCGAGCAGGCCATGCCGGTCGAGATCACGACGATTGGGACGGGCGAAGCGCTGTCGACGGTTGACGTGCACGCGCAGGTCACCGGCCAGTTGACCGAGGTGCACTTCACCGAAGGTCAGGACGTCGAGGCCGGGCAGTTGCTCTTCACGCTCGACGCGCGGCCGTTCCAGGTGGCCGTGCAGCAGGCGCAAGCTGCGCTGGCGAAAGATCAGGCGCAAGCCAAGGGCACTGAAGTCACGCGCGCGAGGAATGAGGATCTGTTCAAGCGCGAGTTGTTATCGCGGTCGGACTACGACGCGTCGCAGACGGTCGCGACATCGGCCGCGGCGATGGTCCTCGAGGATCAGGCGGCGCTCGACAGCGCGAATCTCCAGTTGCAGTACACGAAGATCACGTCGCCCGTGACGGGCCGGACAGGCGCGCTGCTCGTCCACCAGGGCAGCCTCGTGCGCAGCAGCGACACCAATCCGCTCGTCGTCATCAATCAGATCGCACCGATGCGGGTGGCGTTTGCGATCCCGGGCAGTACCTCGCGCAGATTCGCAACGGCCAGCGTCTGGCACCGCTCGACGCGCAAGCGAAGATTCAGGGCACCACCACGTCGCTCTCCGGCAAGGTGTCGTTCATCGACAACACGATCGACACCACGACCGGCACGATTCGACTGAAGGCGACGTTCGCCAACGGCGATCATCAGCTGTGGCCGGGTGCGCTCGTCGAGGTCCGGCTGCGTCTGTCGATCGAGGAGCACGCCATCGTGGTCCCAGCGGCCGCGGTGCAGAACGGCCAGCAGGGGCAATTTGTCTTCGTCGTCGGCGGCGACCGCACGGTGGCGATGCGGCCGGTGGCGATCGCGCGGCTGAGCGGCGATCGTGCTGTCGTGACCTCTGGCCTCACCGCGGGCGAGGAAGTCGTCACCGACGGTCAGCTCCGGCTGCTCCCCGGGTCGAAGATCACGAACAAGACGGCGGACGCGCCGAAAGGCGCCGCTGATCCCCCGAAAAGCGGGTCATGAATTTCGCGACGCTGTTCGTCCGCCGCCCAGTCGCGACGACGCTGATCCAGCTGTCGCTGATTCTGTTCGGCATCATCGGCTACCGCGCGTTGCCGGTGAGCGATCTGCCGACGATTGACTACCCGACGATTCAGGTCAACGCGAGCCTGCCGGGCGCCAACCCCGACACGATGGCGGCCGCGGTCGCAACGCCGCTCGAAAAGCAGTTCTCGACGATTCCGGGCGTCAGCCAGATCACCTCGACGAGCAGCCTCGGGAGCACGTCGATCACGCTGCAGTTCGAGCTCGACCGCAGCATCGACGCCGCCGCACAGGACGTCCAGACGGCGATCTCGCGCTCGACCCGCCAGCTGCCGCCGGGCATGCCCGCGCCGCCGTCGTACAACAAGGTCAATCCGGCGGACCAGCCAATCTTCTACCTCGCGTTGAGCTCGCCGACGCTGCCGCTTTCGCAAGTGGACGAGTACGCGGAGACGACGCTCGCGCAGCGCATCTCGATGGTGGACGGCGTCGCCCAGGTCAACGTGTTCGGCGCGCAGAAATTCGCCGTGCGCGTCGATCTTGATCCATTGCAGCTGGCGTCGCGTCAGATCGGCGTCGACCAGGTTGCGGCGGCGATCCAGACCGGCACGGCGAGCCGTCCGACGGGTACGCTCTACGGGAGCGACAAGAACTTCACGGTGTTCGCCGCCAACGGCCAGCTGTTCTCGGCGAGGGAGTTCGGGCCGCTGATCATCGCCTATTCGGCGGGCCGGCCGGTGCGGCTCGACGAGGTCGCGCACGTCTACGACGGCGTCGAGAACGACAAGACCGCGAGCTGGGTCGGCGACACGCGCGCGATTTATCTCTCGGTCCAGCGCCAGCCGGGCACGAACACGGTCGAGGTCGTCGACGCCATCAAGGAGTTGCTGCCGCGGCTCCAGGAGCAGCTGCCGGCGTCGGTGACCGTCGGCATCCGGTCCGACCGGTCGAAGTCGATCCGCGAGTCGGTGCACGACGTGAAGTTCACGCTCGTGCTGACGGTCGCGCTCGTCGTGCTCGTCATCTTCCTGTTCCTGCGGAACCTGTCGGCCACGCTCATTCCCAGCCTGGCGCTGCCGGCGTCGATCGTGGGCACGTTCGCGGCGATGTACCTGCTCGGGTACAGCCTCGACAATCTCTCGCTCATGGCGCTCACGCTCGCCGTGGGCTTCGTCGTCGACGACGCGATCGTCATGCTCGAGAACGTCGTGCGCCACATGGAGCTCGGCGAGCCGCCGATGGAAGCCGCGCTCAAGGGCGCGCAGGAAATCGCGTTCACGATCATTTCGATGACGCTGTCGCTCGTGGCCGTCTTCATCCCGGTCCTCTTCATGGGCGGGATCGTCGGGCGGCTCCTCCACGAATTCGCGGTCGTGATCAGCATCGCGATTCTCGTCTCGGGCTTCGTGTCGATCAGCCTCACGCCGATGCTGTGCGCGCGCTGGCTGCGCGCCGACACGCATCTCCGCCACGGCCGCGCGTACATGCTGATCGAGCGCCTCTTCGACTGGAGCCGCGAGTCCTACGGGAGCACGCTGCGCGCGACGCTGAAATATAAGGCCATCACGCTCGTCGTCTCGCTCGTCCTGATCGGGGTGACGGGCTATCTCTTCGTGATCATTCCGAAGGGGTTCATTCCATCGGTCGACACCGGCAACATCACCGCCAGCACGGACTTCGCGCAGGGCATCGGCTTCGACGCCATGGCCACGCACCAGAAGCAGGTCGCCGACATCATCAAGGCCGACCCGAACGTGCTGATGTTCACATCGAACATCGGCCAGGGCGGCGGTGGCAGCAGCAACCAGGGCCGGTTCAGCATCGACCTGAAGCCCCTCGGCGAGCGCACGATCTCGGCTGACGACGTGATTAATGAGATGCGGCGGAAGCTCGGCGGCATCCCAGGCGTGCGCGTGTTCCTGCAGAACCCGCCGGCGATTCGCATCGGCGGCCAGATGACGCGCAGCCTGTACCAGTACACGCTGCAGGGCAACGACACGGCCGCGCTTTACGAATTTGCGCCGAAGCTCGAAGCGGCGCTGCACGGCGTCCCCGGGTTAGTCGACATCTCGAGCGACCTGCAGCTCGCGAATCCTCAGGTCAACGTGCACCTCGACCGCGACCGCATCGGCGCGCTCGGCCTGACGGCCGATCAGGTCGAGGCCGCCATGGCCAACGCCTACAGCACGATCCAGGTGTCGACGATTTACGCGCCCACCAACGAGTACATGGTGCTGATGCGCGTGGCGCCGCAATACCAGGATCGGCCGGAAGCGCTGTCGCTGCTCCGCGTCCGGTCCGCGACCGGCATCCTCGTGCCACTCGACTCGGTCGCCAGCTTCGAGCCCGGCGTCGGTCCGCAGCTCGTGAACCACACGGGCCAGATGCCCTCCGTCACGTTGTCGTTCAACCTGGCGCCAGGCGTCTCGCTCGGCGACGCCACGGCCGCCGTCGAAAATGCGGCGCGCAATATTCTTCCGACGTCGATCGTCGGCAGCTTCCAGGGCACGGCGCAGGCCTTCCAGGATTCGGTGACCGGCCTCGGCATCATCCTCATCATGGCGATCTTCGTGATCTACGTGGTGCTCGGCATCCTGTACGAGAGCTTCATCCACCCGGTGACGATTCTCTCGGGGCTGCCTTCCGCGGGCCTGGGCGCGTTGCTCACGCTGCTGCTCTTCCGCGTGGATCTGAACCTGTACGCGTTCGTCGGCGTCATCATGCTCGTGGGGCTCGTCAAGAAGAACGGCATCATGATGATCGACTTCGCGATCGAGGCGCAGCGCAATCACGGCGCGACAGCGCACGACGCGATCTATGAAGCGTGCATGGTGCGCTTCCGTCCGATCATGATGACGACCATGGCGGCGCTGGTCGGCACGCTGCCGATCGCGATGGGCATCGGCGCGGGCGCCGAATCGCGCCAGCCGCTCGGGCTCGCGGTCGTCGGCGGCCTGATCGTCTCGCAGACGCTCACCCTCTACATCACGCCGGTGTTCTATCTGTACATGGAAGGCTTCGCGAACCGCCTCACGCGGCGCCGCCGGCGGCCGATGCCGGTGACGCCGAAAGCGCATGTGGCGTAGGGCACAGGTACGCGGATCGCAGGTCCCTAGGCGAGACTGAGCCGCGATCGTTCTTCGTGAATCGGCGTCACGGGCGCGGCCACGGGGCGGGCCGCCGGGACGAGCGCGATCTTCAGCACTTCGTCCATCTCGTCCACGTAATGCACGGTCAGGCCCTGCCGGAGCTCGTCCCCGAGATCTTCGCGAACGCTCTTCTCGTTCTGCCGCGGCAGGATGACCTCGTTGATGCCGTGACGCCGTGCGGCGAGCACCTTTTCTTTGATGCCGCCAACGGGCAGCACGCGGCCGGACAGCGTGATTTCCCCCGTCATCGCAAGATCCCCGCGGACCGGACGACCGGTGAGCGCCGAGGCGAGCGCGGTGACCATCGTGACACCGGCCGACGGCCCGTCCTTCGGGATCGCGCCAGACGGCACGTGGAGATGGATCTCGGAGTCGCGATAGAAGTGCGGCTCGACGCCGTACCGCGCGGCGTTCGCGCGGAACCACGACAGCGCGATGCGTGCCGACTCTTTCATCACGTCGCCGAGATGCCCGGTGAGCGTCAGCTGACTGCCGCCCGCCATGCGTGACGCCTCGACGAACAGCACATCGCCACCCACCGGCGTCCAGGCCAGACCGATCGCGACGCCGGGATCCTTCGGTACGGTCCTTCATCAGCTCGTCGAGGTAGATCGGCGCGCCGAGCAGGTCTTCGACGACGAGCGGCGTCACGATGACGGCGTCGGACGTCCCTTCGGCACGGCGCCGCGCGAGCTTGCGGCAGATCGCGCCGATTTCGCGTTCGAGCTGCCGGACTCCGGCCTCGCGAGTGTAGCCGCGCACGATCGCGCCCAGCGCCTCGTCGGTGAACGTCACGTCGGCCGCGGTGAGCCCATGATTCTCGATCTGGCGAGCGACGAGGTGATCGCGGGCGATGCGCCGCTTTTCCGGCTCGGTGTAGCCGGGCAGCTCCAGCACTTCCATGCGGTCGCGGAGCGGCGCCGGAATCGTGTCGAGGACATTCGCGGTGGTAATGAACAGCACCTCGGACAAATCGAACGGCACGTCGAGGTAGTGGTCGCGGAACGTGTTGTTCTGCTCGGGGTCGAGCACCTCGAGGAGCGCCGACGCCGGGTCGCCGCGGAAATCGGCGCCGAGCTTGTCGATCTCGTCGAGAATGAACACCGGATTGCGCGACTCCGCGCGGCGGAGGCCCTGGATGATCTGGCCCGGCAGCGCGCCGATGTACGTCCGGCGGTGGCCGCGAATTTCCGCCTCGTCGCGCATGCCGCCGAGCGAGACGCGCACGAACTTGCGTCCAAGCGACGTCGCGATCGACCGCGCAAGCGAGGTCTTGCCCACGCCTGGAGGACCGACGAAGCAGAGAATCGGGCCCTTCATGTCGGGCTTGAGCTTGCGAACCGCGAGATACTCGATGATGCGGTCCTTCGCGCGATCGAGACCCGAGTGATCCGCGTCGAGTACGCTCTTGGTCTTGGCGAGGTCGATGACCTCGTCGGTTCGCTTGGTCCAGGGCAATGCGACGAGCCAGTCGATGTAGGTGCGCGCGACGGTGTATTCGGCGGCAGCGGCCGGCATCTTGGCCAGCCGATCGAGCTCGCGCAAGGCTTCCTTCTGCACGTCCTCGGGCATGCCGGCCGCGAGGACCTTGGCGCGCAGTTCATCGGACTCGCGGACCTGATCGTCGCCCTCGCCGAGCTCCTTCTGAATCGCCTTCATCTGCTCGCGCAGGAAGTACTCGCGCTGGTTCTTGCCGACTTCGGATTGCACCTGCGACTGGATTTTCGACCCGAGCTCGAGAACCTCGAGCTCCTTGGTCAGGATGCGGTTGACCTGATCCATGCGCGCGCGGACGTCGACCGTCTCGAGCAGTTCCTGCTTCGTGGCGGTCGGGATCGACGTGAGGCTCGACGCGACGAAGTCGGCGAGCCGGCCGGCGTGTCCGATGTTTGCGGCGAGCGCCGTGAGATCGTCCGACAGCACCGGCGAGAGCTGGACGACTTTCTCGAAGTTCGCCCGGACATTGCGCTGGAGCGCGTCGACTTCGATCGCCTCGACGTCGGCGCCAGATTCCGCGGCTTCGGTGACTTCGGCGCGCAGGTACGGACGCGTCGCCGTGAGGCCGGTCAGATGGATGCGGCCGAGGCCCTGCACGATCAGGCGCAGGCTGCCGTCAGGCAGCTTGAACATCTTGTGAATGTGCGTGAGCGTGCCGGTCGCGTACAGATCGGCCTGCGCGGGATCCTCGTGAGTGGGATCGCGCTGCGTGAACACGCCGATCAGCTTGCCTCCAGCAATCGCTTCGTCCACGAGCTTGACGGAGCTCTCGCGAGCCACGGCGAGCGGCATGAACGAGTTCGGAAACAGCACGGTGTCGCGCAGAGGGAGCACCGGAACTTCCGCCGGCACCGTGTACGACCGCTCACTGGCGCCATGGGCGCGCGTGGTGTCTTCGGTCATAAAACCCTCCTTCGTCTAGAAATACCTGCCCGCATGTCGCGGGCGCTTCCGGGACCGACGCGTGTATCAGCACGCGCCGGCCCGGCAAAACTTGTGCGGGATGTGCGGGGAATGGTCGCACAGTCCCGCGTCGCGAGCCTGCACGAACCCAAGTTACGGGTTAGGACGCCGCGGCTGGTCAGATCTCGATCAGGAAGCCCGACGAACGACGCTGCGACTGCAGCCGCTGCCGCCGCTCCGCGATCTCGCGTGCCTCTTCGCAATCCTTGCAACGAACGGCGAACGGCAGCGCCCGCAACCGGCGCTCTGAAATCTCGTCGCCGCACTCGAAACAGTAGCCGAAGGTCCCTTCCTCGAGTCGAGCCAGGGCCTCCTCGATCTTGTGCAACGTCTCGGACTTCATCTGGATCAACGCGAACTCGATGTCGTCCTGGATGTCCGCTTCGGATGACTCCGCCGCGTCGAGCACGCCTTGTTCGCCCGAAGCGCCCTCCGCGCGAACGTCCCGCATCTTCTCCTGAACCTCGCTCAGGATTTCGCGACGCCGCTCTTCGAGAATCCGCTTCAGCTCGACGTAGCGCTCCCGAGCCATTACCGGTCGCTGCTCCGCAGTGCCGATGCGCGCCTTCATGTTCGCTCTCCCTTCCTTCTGCCCGCGAGTGCCACTCACCCGCTATGTTGCCTACCCGCAAAGCAATAAAAATGCCAAGAATAACATCGAAGAACCGCGCCTCAAAATTCCCGCGGCCCCTCGGCTGACCTAACCTGGTGTCGGATTTACCCAACACCGTCCCCCAATTCCATGGACCTGCCCACTATCGGCCACAAACCCTTGACTACGTGTTGGTTAGGCCACCTAAACGAAAGGCCGTGCGGTCGGCACTCCCCCTTAGACGTCACGGGGCCCCCGCCCGGTTTCTCGCCAAATCGCGCTCGTCTGGTCGAGCGGCCGTACCCGCTTTTCTGACATCGGCTTACGGGCGCCGTCTCCCCTTTTGCTATACTTGGATGTTTCGAGGGGCCAGATTGTGTCGGCCCAGTGTGGACCAGCCATGGCAAAACAGTGTGAAGTTTGCGGAAAGACCCCGATGTTCGGCCGGATCATCAGCCACGCCCACAACGTGCGCTCGCGGCGGTTCGAACCAAACCTCCAGCGGATTCGGGCAGTCGTGAACGGCGGAGTCCGCCGGATCCGGGTCTGCACCCGCTGCATCCGGTCAAATAAGGTCACCAAGGCCGCCTAAGGCGCCCGTCCGACCGCTCATGGAAGCCGTTTCCACGAAAGACGCGCCCGCCGCCATCGGGCCGTACAGCCAGGCCATCCGCGCCGGCGACTTCCTGTTCGCCTCGGGGCAGATTCCCCTCGATCCCGCCACCGGCGCGCTCGTGCCGGGCGGCATCGCCGATCAGACTCATCGTGTGTTGAAGAATCTCGGCGGCGTGCTCAAAGCCGCCGGCGTGTCATTCGACCGCGTGGTGAAGACGACGGTGTATCTGGCGGACATGAGCGAGTTCGCGGCGATGAATGACGTGTACGCGACGTATTTCCCCGCCCCGGCGCCCGCGCGCGCCACCGTGCAGGCCGCGCGCCTGCCGCGCGACGTCAAGGTCGAGATCGACGTCGTCGCCTACCTCGGCGCCCGTTAAGACACCTGTCGGCCGCGATCGCGCTCGCGTTCCACCGCGAGCACGCCGTCGATGCTCTTGATCGATCGCATCACTTTCTCGAGATGCTTCATGTCGCTGATCTCGACGGTCATCCGGATCGAGCCTCGGTGATCGCCGTCGACCGTCGCTTCGATGTCGCGGATGTTCGTGTCGATGTCCGAAACGCGCGAGCTGACGTCCGCGAGGATGCCGCGCCGATCGGCGACGCTGATCGTGAGCCGCACCGTATACGGTGAGGCGTCAGCGGACTTGTCCCACTCGACCTCGATGCGCCGCTCCGGGTCGTACAGCAGGTTGACCACATTCGGGCACGTCGCCGAATGGACCGACACGCCTTTGCCGCGCGTGATGTAGCCAACGATGCGCTCGCCGCGGATGGGATTGCAGCACCGCGCGCGAAACACCATGAGGTCGTCCACGCCGCGCACCTTGATCTTGTGATCGCCGCCCGTGCCGAGCACGCGCTTCACGACGCTCGTGATCGCATTGTCGGGGCCGCGCTCGCGCAGCGCCTCCTCCCCGACGAGCCGTACAAGCAGCGTCCTGGCGGTCAGCTTGCCGTAGCCGACGGCCGCGAGCAGATCCTCCGCCTTGGGCGCGCCGTACTCGCCGGCGATCGTGCCGAGCGCGGCGTCGGTCACGCGGTTCTTGTCGAGCCCGAACCGGCGGACTTCCTTGTCGAGCAGACGCCGGCCGAGCTCGATGCTGCGGACGTTCTCTTCGCCGTGGATGAAGTGCCGGATCTTGTTGCGCGCGCGCGACGTCGTGACGAAGTTGAGCCAGTCGCGGCTCGGTGTGTGGCCCGGCTGCGTCAGGATCTCGACGATGTCGCCGTTCGACAGTCGCGTGCGCAGCGGCACGATGCGGCCGTTCACCCGCGCCCCGACGCAGCCGTTGCCGACGTCGGTGTGCACCGAGTACGCGAAATCGACGGGCGTCGCCCCGCGCGGCAACGACTTCACCTCGCCCTTGGGCGTAAAAATGTAGACCTCTTCCGGATACAGCTCGATCCGGAGGTTCTGCATGAACTCCTGTGGATCGCGCACGTCCTGCTGCGCCTCGAGCAGCTGCCGCAGCCACTGGAACGACTGCTCGTCGCGCGCGGCGCCGACGCGGCCCTCCTTGTATTTCCAGTGCGCCGCGATGCCTTCCTCGGCGATGTGGTGCATCTCGTCGGTGCGAATCTGCACCTCGAACGGCATCCCGCGCTCGCTGAGCACCGTCGTGTGCAGCGACTGGTAGCCGTTCGGCCGCGACATCGCGATGAAGTCCTTGAACCGCCCGGACACCGGCGACCAGATCTGATGAATGATGCCGAGCACGCCGTAGCAGTCCTTCACCGACTTCGTGATCACGCGCAGGGCCAGCAGGTCGTAAATCTGATCGAGACCGGCTTTCTGCCGTTCGATCTTCTGGTGGATCGACCACAGGCGCTTGATCCGCCCCTCGATCGCGACGAACGGAATTTGCGCTTCCTCGAGCTTGCCGGCCAGCTCCTGTCGCAGCTCCTCAATCGTCCCCTCGGTCGCCTTGCGCTTGGCTTCGACCGACACGCGCAGCGCCTGATAGGCCGCGGGGTCGAGGTACCGGAACGCGAGTTCTTCGAGCTCGTTCTTGATCTTGCTCATGCCGAGCCGGTTCGCGATCGGCGCGTAGACGTCGCGGGTCTCCTGCGCGATGCGCGTCCGGCGATCTTCGGGCAGGTAATGCAGCGTCCGCATGTTGTGCAGGCGGTCGGCGAGCTTCACGAGAATCACGCGGATGTCGTCGACCATGGCGAGCAGCATCTTGCGGAAACTCTCCGCCTGGCGCTCCTCGCTCGACGCGAACTGCAGGGACGACAGCTTCGTGACGCCTTCGACGACGTGAGCGACCTGCTCGCCGAACAACTCCCGGATCTTCTCGATCGACGTCGTCGTGTCCTCGACGATGTCGTGCAGCAGGCCGGCGGCCACCGCGACGGCGTCCAGCCGGAGATCGGCAAGGATGTCGGCGACCTCAAGCGGATGCACGAGATACGGTTCGCCCGATCGGCGGACTTGTCCCTTATGCTCGTACGCCGAGAAGACGTACGCGCGGCGCAACAGTTCCACGTCCGCCTCTGGATTGGCGGTGCGGACCTTCTCGACGAGGTCTTCGAACCGGATCATCAGTGTCGGTGTCTAAACGAACAGGGCGCAACGTCGGCGGTCGCCACTGTCGTCGGGAGACGCCCATAATACCGGAAAGCTGGAGGACGGCCCGGAATCCGGCCCTCGAATCGGCACTCGAGAGCGGAACCCGCGGCTTGACGGGGTTTTTTCAGGTTCACTATACTGGCCGAACTTTTGGGACGCCCCGGGAGCGCCGGGAGACGGCCCGCTCGCCGCGAACACTTTAAAGGGGACAGACATGCAATCTCGATTCAGGCTCGCCGGTGCTGTCGTACTCGTCGGGAGCCTTGCCGTGAGCTTCACGGGGTGCGGACAGTACTCCATCAGTAACATCCGGGCGCTCAAAGCCTTCAAGGACGCGAACGATCTCTATAAGAAAAATGAATTCAAGGCTGCCGTCGCCGGTTATGAAGAGGCCCTGCAGCGGAATCCTGACTTCTTCGGGATCACATATTTCTTCATCGGCAACTGCTACGACAACCTCTACAAGCCCGCGCGCTCCGGCGAGCCGGAAAATGACGCGTACCTGCAGAAGGCCGTCGAGAACTACAAGCTGGCCACCGAGAAGATCAAGGACACCGACCCGCAGGGCCCGCAGATTCGCAAGCTCGCGTTCGAATACCTGATCGCGACCTACAACGACAAGCTCCACGACCTGGCCAAGGCCGAACCCGTCGCGCAGCAGCTGATCCGGATGGAGCCGAACGACCCCAGCAACTACGAGGCGCTCGGCAAGCTCTACGAGGATTCCGGCCGGTACGACGAAGCCGAGGCCCAGTTCCTCAAGGCCATCGAGATCAAGCCGAACGACCCGACCGCCTACCAGGCGCTCGCCGGCTACTACAACCGCCAGGGGCAGTTCGAAAAGACGATGGATGCGTGGAACAAGCGCGCCGAGCACGAGCCGAACAACCCGGAGGCCTGGCACACGATCGCGACCTACTACACCGACGAGCTCATGCGCGAGAAGCGGCTGACCAAAGATAAGCAGAAGGAATACGTGGACAAGGGCGTCGCGGCCGACGACAAGGCGCTTGCGCTCAACGCTGAGTACTTCGAAGCACTCAGCTACAAGAACATTCTCCTTCGCTTCCAGGCGAACATCGAGAAGGATCCGGCCAAACAGAAAGAGCTCCTCGCCGAGGCGGACGAGCTTCGCAACAAGGCCATGGAAATCCAGAAGAAGCAGAACGCCGCCGCGGGCGCTGCAGGCACGACGCCAAAGAAAATCGGCGGCAAGTAAGACGCCGGCCGGCGATCTCCGCACATTGAAGGGCCTCGACGCACTTGCGTCGAGGCCCTTTTCTCTTGGCCCAGGTGGGGGGCTCCGGTGAAGCTGCCGGGCATGGCCTTCTCGGGGCCCTCGACGGCCTCCCGGCCGCTGCCCGGCTGACGGCCGGCGCCCAAAGCCGGGCGGCTGACGGCTCCCGCCTGACGGCCGCCAGTGCGGCTGCAGACCGATCCCCTGAAACGAAAAAGCCCGTCCACCGAAGTGGACGGGCTGTTGAGTATCGAGTGCGAGCGGTTACTTGCCGCCCGAGCCCTTGGCTTCTTCTCTCATCCCCTCGGTCACGATGCCGACCTTGGTGACGCCGGCGCCCATGGCCGCGTCGATGATCTGCATGATCTCGCCGTAGCGCACGGCGCCTGCGCCGATGATGAAGAGGGTCTTGTCCTTGCGCGGCTCGAACAGGTCACGCAGGAACTGCTGCACGTTGGTCATCGCGACTTCCTGCTTGTTGATCGTCAGGCGATGATCGGCCGTGTAGTCCGCGACGATCTGCGTGAGGACCTCGGCGTTGTGGACCGAGTTCGTCACGTCGAGCGGCAGATTCACGTCCACGCCCTTCTGCGTGAGCGGCAGCGTGGCCATGAAGATCACGAGCAGCACGAGCAGCACGTCGATGAGCGGCGTGACGTTCATGTCGGCCGAAGCCTGGGGCAGCGTGCCGCGAACGACGCGGTCGGCCCCGTGGTGCATGTGGGCGTGAAGCATTACAGCCCCCCGCCGTTGCCGAGCGCCGAGTTCCCTCCGGGCCGCTCGGTGATCAGGCCCACGGTCTCGATCTGGGCCTTTCTGAGTGCGTCCATCATCTTCATGATGGCGCCGTAGGGTGCGTCTTTATCGCCCTTGAGGTAGACGGTCTTCTCTTTCTTGTCCTCGAGGACGGTCTGCAGACGGCCCACGACGTCGGCTTCCTGGACCGGGATCGTGTTGACGTAGAGCTTGCTGTTCGCGTCTACGAACACCACGATCTGATCCGAGGTATCCGGCTTGTCCGTCGTGTTTACGGCCGTCGGCAGCGTGAGCACCACGCCCTGCTGGAGCATGGGCGCGACGATCATCATGATGATGAGCAACACCAGCATGACGTCGACGAGCGGCGTGACGTTGATCTCCGACTTTATGCCGCCTTTGGCGCCGCCAACATCCATTGACATGGCAGAAACCCCTTACGCCGTCTTCTTGATGAAGTAGTCGACGAGCTCCGACGACGAGTTATCCATCTCGACGTTGAAGTACTCGAGGCGGCCCGTGAAGTAGTTGTACATCCACACCGCCGGAATCGCGACGACGAGGCCGAGCGCGGTCTCGATGAGCGCTTCCGAAATACCGGCCGACACGGCGCCGAGGCCGCCCGATCCGGTGGCTGCGATGCCCTGGAACGCGCTGATGACGCCGACGACGGTGCCGAGCAGTCCGACGAACGGCGCCGTCGACCCGATAGTCGCGAGCGACGGGATGCCCTTCTTCAGGTCGTTGGCGGTGAGCGCCGACGCACGCTGAATGGCGCGACGCACGGTGTCCACGAGGTCTTCGCGGCTCAGCGTGCCGCCTGCGTCATGCTGGAACTGATATTCCTGCAGACCGGCGAGGACGACCTTGGCCAGATGGCTGTACTGATAGGTCTTCGCCTGAGAGACCGTGAGCGCGTCCTTGAGACGGCCCTCTTTCAGGTGCTTGGCAACCTGCGGCGCGTAAAGCTTCGACTGCTTGCGCGCCTGAGAAAACGTGTAGTACCGCTCGATTGCCACGCCGAACGACCACATCGACATGAAGACGAGCACGAACGCCACACCTTTGGCGACCGGGCCCATCGTCGTCCACATGTGCATAATATCCAGTCCGCCCATTCCAGCCTCCGAACGCGATCTGAGTTGTCGCTTCGCTAACGTCAACGAGTGAACGAGCCCGGAGCGTCTTCTGCACCAGGCCCGAGGTTGATCTGCCAATCAATTCCGCTGCGCGTTGCTCCCTATTGCAGCGTGAAATTCACCGTGACGGTCATGAGCACCTCCACGGGCACGCCGTTGAGCAGGGTCGGCGTGAACTTCCACTGACGAACGGCGTCGATGGCGGCCTGGTCGAGCAGGGCCACTGAGCGCAGGACCTTGGCGTCCTTGACGCTGCCGTCCTTGCCAATCGTCGCTTCGAGAATGACTACGCCCTGGACCTTGGCCGTCTGCGCGATCTGCGGGTAGACCGGCTTGACGTCCTTGATCTTGCTGGGCGCCTTGATGTCGCCGCCGACGCGCACGGGGGCGGCCTGCGGAGGCGGTGGCGGTGGCGGTGGAATGCCACCCACGACGCCGCCCGGGACACCGCCCGGGATGCCGCCGGCGACGCCGCCAACCAGGCCCGTCATGCTGTAGTTAGGCGGGTTGACCGGCTCGGCCTTGATTTCTTTGGGCGCCTCAACGGGCGCGGCGTTCGGATTGACCGGCTGAATCGGCTGCACCGGCTGCGGCGCCGACGGCGGCGGCGGAGGCGGTGGTGGCGGAGGCGGCGGTGGCGGCATCGCCACGAACGCCATCATCGACTGCGGCGTGGGCAGCATGTCGGTAGCCATCAAGGGGATGACAATCAACGCACCGAGCACCACGACGTGGGTCAAGATCGAGAGCGGTACGGTGTACCACTTCTTGGTTCCGACCTTGATGGACGGTTCCACGACGTCGCCAAACATCTCCCGTGGCATGGAGCACCCCCCTCAGACACTTCGTTCCCGACGTGAACGAAGGTCGGGATTATAAGCAGACCCAAAAAACGGTGTCAACGAAGTCGTTGCTGTGGGGGTTAGACACCAGCTTGCCAAAAATGGCCCGCGGCCGGAACTACCGGCCCCCGATCCGCATTCCGTAGAACGAACGCCACACAAACGTGAGCGAAACGGCGAAAAACGCGGCCGCAAGCATCAGCGTAAACGCCTCGCCCTGCTGGGTCCGCATGCTCACCGCCAGCTCGACCGCCAGAAGGCCGAACAGCGTCGTGAACTTGATGACCGGGTTCATCGCCACCGACGAGGTGTCCTTGAACGGGTCGCCCACCGTGTCGCCCACGACCGTCGCGTCGTGGAGCGGCGTGTTCTTCTGCTTCAGCTCGACCTCGACGATCTTCTTCGCGTTGTCCCAGGCGCCACCGGCGTTGGCCATGAAAATGGCCTGATACAAGCCGAAGAGCGCGATCGAGATCAGGTAGCCGATGAAGAAGAAGGGCTCATAGAAGGCAAACGCCAGGGTCCCGAAGAAGATGCTCAGGAAGATGTTGAACATGCCCTTCTGAGCGTACTGGGTGCAGATTTCCACCACCTTCTTCGAGTCGGCCACCGAGGCCTTGGCCGCGCCATCGAGCTTGATGTTCGCCTTGATGAACTCGACCGCCCGGTAGGCCCCGGTCGTGACCGCCTGGGTCGAGGCCCCGGTAAACCAGTAGATCATCGCGCCGCCGGTCACGAGCCCCAAAAGGAACGGGGGGTGCAGGATGGACAGGTTCGCGACCAGATCGGGCTGGAGGTGGTTGGTGAGCCCCAGGACGATCGAGAAGATCATCGTCGTCGCCCCGACGACGGCCGTGCCGATCAGCACTGGCTTGGCTGTCGCCTTGAAAGTGTTGCCCGCGCCGTCGTTCTCCTCGAGGTTATGCTTCGCGCGCTCGAAGTCGACGTCGAACCCGTAGGTCTTCTTGAGCTCGGCCTTGATCCCGGGAATCTGCTCGATCGTCGACAGCTCGTACACTGACTGCGCGTTGTCGGTCACCGGACCGTAGGAGTCGACCGCAATCGTCACCGGGCCCATGCCGAGGAACCCGAACGCGACCAGGCCGAAGGCGAATACCGCCGGCGCGAGCATCAGCGGCACGGTCGTGCCCGCGAGCGGCGCGGCCAGCCCCATCATGCTGATGTAGTAGCCGACGGCCATGAGCGACATGATGGCCATGCCGAGCCAGTAGGCGCTGAAGTTGCCCGCGACGAAGCCGGACAGAATCGTGAGCGACGCGCCGCCCTCCTTGCCCGAGGCGACGACCTCACGCACGTGCGCCGAATCGGTCGACGTAAAGACCTTGACGAGCTCCGGGATGATCGCGCCGGCCAGCGTGCCACAGGTGATGATCGTCGAGAGCTTCCACCACAACGTCCCGTCGCCGAGTTCCTTGATGAGCAGGAATGACGCGCCGTAGGTCGCCACTACCGACACGAACGACGTGAGCCACACGAGCCGCGTCAGCGGATGCTCGTAGTTCATCTTGTCGACCGACGCGTACTGCGCCTTGGCCATCGCTTCGTTGATCAGGTACGACGCCCCCGACGCGACGACCATGACAATGCGCATCGCGAAGATCCAGACCAGCAGCTGAATCTGCACGGTCGCACTGCTGACGGCGAGCAGGATGAACGAGATGAGTGCCACGCCGGTGACGCCGTAGGTTTCGAAGCCGTCAGCCGACGGCCCGACCGAATCGCCCGCGTTGTCGCCCGTGCAGTCCGCGATGACGCCCGGATTGCGCGCGTCGTCTTCCTTGATCTTGAAGACGATTTTCATCAGGTCGGCGCCGATGTCCGCGATCTTCGTGAAGATGCCGCCCGCGATTCTGAGCGCCGAGGCGCCCAGCGACTCGCCGATCGCGAAGCCGATGAAGCACGACCCCGCGTAGTCCCCCGGAATAAACAGGAGGATGAACAGCATGATCACGAGTTCGACCGAGATGAGGAGCATCCCGATGCTCATGCCGGCCTTGAGCGGAATCGCGTAGCAGGGATACGGCTTGCCCTGGAGCGCGGCGAACGCCGTCCGCGAGTTCGCGTACGTGTTGACGCGGATGCCGAACCACGCGACACCGTAGCTGCCCGCGATGCCGACGAGGCTGAAGACGAGGATGATCGCGACCTTGAGCGCGTCGAAGTGCTGAAGCACGCCGAAATAGAACGCGATGATCGTGCCGATGAAGAGCTCGAGGATGATCAGGAACTTGCCCTGCTGGATGAGATACGTCTTGCACGTCTCGTAGATCAGCTCGGAGACCTCGCGCATCGACTGATGGACGGCCATGTTCTTGAGCTGCGTCATGATCAGCAGCCCGAACGCGAGCCCGAGGCCGCACACCGCCAGTCCGCCGAGCAGCAGCGTGTGGCCATCGATGCCGCCGAGGAACGTCACCTGCCGGAGATCGGGCAGGACGAGGTTGGCCTCGCCGCCGACGTGCGGCGCACCCGCGGCCTGCGCCGCCTCCTGCCCCGCCGCCAGTACCGACGCGCCACCGGCCAGCCAGATTCCTGCCGCCAGCACCAGCGCCATCCACGTTGCACGCATTCCTCGACCCGTCATCGCCTGCTGTTCCCTTCTTGATTCTGGAGGCGCCCGGACGTAATCATCCGATCCGCGTCTCCACTCTGTCTGGCCTGCAGGTGCTCGGGCAGACCCATGCCGCCCGTGAGAAACACCCGCACGCCTTCTTCCACCGTCAGCTCCGGAAACGACGCCCGCTCGGGCGGGACGACCAGCACGCTTCCGAGATACAGCTGATTGGTCGGCACGTAGACGGCGAGCAATGTCTCGACGCCGCGTCCGCGATCGACCGTGAACTCTCGTGTCAGGAATCCCAGCACGAACCCGCGCGCCGCATCCTCAACGAGCACCATCCGCTTGAACCCCAGCTCGTTGGTCGGCGAGAACGCGTCGATCAACTGCTTCACCGGCGCGTACACCGTGCGAAACACCGGCACGTGCATGAGCAGCGTCTCGGCGCGGCGCACGAGGCGCCTCCCAATGACGTTGTTCGCGATCGCCCCGGCCGCGAGCACAATCACCGCCGTCGCGACCAGCCCCAGCCCTGGCACGTGCTGGCCAATCCAGCGCTCGCCGAGTCCACTCGTCAGCCCGTCCGCGAAGCGGAACGTCCAGACGATCGCGACCACGCTCACGACGAGCGGCACGGTCACGAAGAAGCCGGTGACGAAACTCCGCCGAAGCCACTGAAACATCGGAAGTAAGAGGTTAGCACCCAGAAGTCAGAGGTTCGGAGTGCCCGCTACATCTCTACACTTCTAACTTCTGGCTTCCAACTTCTAACGTTCTTATGCCCTCTTCGCCTTCGCCTGCTGCTGCGTCGCGGCCTGGCTGGATGGTGTGCGGCGACTCAGGATGATCGCGAGCGACGCGGCGATGAACACCGTCGAATACGTGCCGGTGACCACGCCGATGAGCATCGTGAACGCAAACCCGCGCAGCACCTCGCCGCCGAACACATAGAGCGCAAGCACCGCGAGCAGCGTGCACCCGGACGTGATGATCGTCCGGCCGAGCGTCTGATTCACGCTGGTGTTGACGATCTCGTCGAGCGGCGCGCGGCGCAACAGCCGCTGATTCTCGCGCACGCGGTCGAAGACGACGATCGTGTCGTTGACCGAGTAGCCGGTGATCGTCAGAATCGCCGCGATGACGTTCAGCGACAGGTCATAGCCGAACCAGCTCAGGAACACGAGCGTGATCAGGATGTCGTGGAACGTCGCGACGATCGCACCGACCGCAAACGTAAAGCGGAAGCGGAACGCGACGTAGATCAGGATGCCGCCGAGCGCAAAGAGCGTGGCGTAGATCCCCTTGGTCCGCA
This sequence comes from uncultured Acidobacteriota bacterium, assembly GCA_963704575.1. Classification (GTDB taxonomy): domain Bacteria; phylum Acidobacteriota; class Vicinamibacteria; order Vicinamibacterales; family SCN-69-37; genus DATEGZ01. The sequence continues at coordinate 2,567,307 of OY969918.1, forward strand.
GATCCGCGCCGACGACCGGACCGACGAGATCCTTGCTCACGACCTCGAACTGCCCGAGGTTCGCCTTCTGCAGCGCCTCGGTTACCTGCGTCACACCAGCTTCGAGGTTGCCCTGCTCCTGGCCGGGCAGCATCGGCAGCCGCACCATCAGCTGGTTGGTCGAGGCGTCGCCGTACTTCTGCACGACCTTGTCGTTCGACACCGGGTCGAGCGCCTTGCGGACCACGTCCTCGTGCGTCGGCTGCGCGAACTTCAGGACGATCGACGTGCCGCCCGAGAAGTCGATGCCGAGCGGGAGGCCGCCGCGCAGGTACATGCTCGCCACGCCGCCCCAGATGACGGCGAGCGAGAGGATCAGCGCGTGCCAGCGCCACTTGATGAAGTTGTAATTGGGATGAGCGAAGATTCGCATGTGAGAAAACTCCAGGCCGTCAGATGCTGAGCTGCGTCGCGCCGGCCGGCTTTCTCGAGAGAATGAACTCAAAGAGAGTGCGCGAGACGAACACCGCGGTGAAGACGTTTGCAATCAATCCAAAAAAGAGCGTCGTCGCGAATCCCCGGATGGGGCCCGTGCCGAACTGGAAGAGGAACGCGGCGGCGATGAGCGATGAGACGTGCGTGTCGACGATCGTGACGAAGACGCGATCGAACCCGGCCGCGATGGCCTGGCGCACACCTTTCTTGGTCTCGAGCTCTTCGCGAATGCGCTCGAAGATGAGCACGTTCGAGTCCACGCCCATGCCGATGGTGAGGATGAAGCCCGCGATGCCCGGCAGCGTCATCACCGCGCCCAGGTACGCCATGAACCCGAGCAGAATGATCAGGTTGAGCGCGACCGACACGAAGGCGTTGACGCCCGCCAGCCGGTAGTAGAACAGCATGAACGCCGTGACGGCCGCGAGGCCGATGAGCGATGCCATGATACCGGCGCGGATCGAGTCGGCACCGAGCGTTGGCCCGACTTCGCGCTGCTCTTGATAGGTCAGCGACGCCGGCAGCGCGCCTGACCGCAGCACGAGGGCCAGCTCCGACGCTTCCTGCGCGGTGAACCGGCCCGTGATCTGCGCGTCGGCCGACGAAATCGGCCCGTCAATCCGCGGCGCCGACTGCACGCGGCCGTCGAGCACGATCGCGAGGTAGCGGCCAACGTTGGCCGACGTCACCCGCGTGAACTTGTTGATGCCGTCCGTGTTGAGCGTGAAGCTCACGGCCGGCGCGTTGTTGACGTCGATCGTCTGCTTGGCGCTGCGGAGGTCGCGTCCCGTGACGGCCGCCACCTTGTGCACGAGATAGAACATCGGCGTGGGATCGCCGGTCGCCGCCTGGCCCGGCACCACTTCCATGTCCTCCGGCACTTTGCCGCCGGTTGGCTGCAGCAACGCCGCCTGGTCGGACATCGGGCCCGATTCGACGAGCTTGAGTTCGAGCAGCGCCGTGTTGCGGATGATGCCCTTGGCGCGCTCGACGTTGGTCAGCCCCGGCAGCTCGACCATGATCTGGTCGCCGGCCGATCCATACTGCGAAATCAGCGGCTCGGACACGCCCAGCTCGTTCACGCGGCGGTCGATCGTCTGGATCGCCTGCGCGACCGACTCGCTGCGGCGATCGCGCGCCACGTTCGGCTTCATCGTGAACGTGTACGTGCCGTTCAGGCTGTCGCGATCGAAGCTCGATCCCGTGTACTGGTCCGCGATCTGCCGGAACTGCTGATCCTTGTCCGGCGTGATCCCCTCGACCAAGAAGGTCGTGAGCCCCGTCGGCTTGATCGACGTCACCGGCACGGTCGCCGTTTTCAGCGCGTCGCGCAACTGCTCGGACGAGGTCTCCGTCTCGACCCGCAGCGCGTCGTCGGTCTGGACCTTGAGGACGAGGTGGACGCCACCCTGCAGGTCGAGCCCCAGGTGGAGCTTCTCCTTCGGCGGCACGAAGAGAAAGAGCGCGAGCAGCGTGACGCCCGCGATGACGATCACTTTCCAGCGAAGATTCTTGTACATGACCTAGACGCTGCCGGCGTCCGATTGCACGACCGGCTCCTGCCCCTGATAACCGCCGATGGCCGCCCGGGACACTTCGATCCGGACCTTGTCGGCAATCTGAATCTGCACGGTGATGGCGCCCTCAGCCACCCGCGTGACCTGCCCGTGAATGCCGCCCGTCGTGATGACACGGTCGCCGACCTTGAGTCCCGATTGGAACTCCTGCACCTTCTTCTGGCGCTTGCGCATCGGCATGAGCACCAGAACATAGAAGATGAGAAGCATTAATGCGAATGGAAACAGCTGGACGAGCAGGTTGGTCTGCTGCGCGCCTGGCTGAGCCATGGCAAGGACGAAGGGCGTAGTGACGTCAGTCATCGAATGGACGTGGCTGGCGGGAATAAGTCTCGAGGAATGCCTTCCGGAACTTCTCGAAGGTTCCGAACTTGATAGCCTCCCTAATCTCCCTCATGGTGTCAAGGTAAAAGTGCAGATTGTGCAATGTGTTAAGGGTGGCCGCGTTCATTTCGCCTGCGACGAAAAGATAGCGCAAATAGGCCCTGGAGTACCGCCGGCACGTCGGGCACGAGCAGCCCGGCTCGATCGGCCGGTCGTCCTCGGCAAACCGGGCATTCTTGATGGAGAGAGGGCCTCGGCGCGTGAAAAGCTGGCCGTTTCTCGCGTTTCGGGTCGGTAGGACGCAGTCGAACAGGTCGATGCCCCTGGCGACGCTCTCGACCAGGTCGTCCGGCATGCCGGTCCCCATCAAATAACGTGGCCGGTCCTCGGGCAGCTGGATGGCCGTGTGCGCGACCGTCTCATACATAGATGAGACGGGCTCGCCCACCGAGAGCCCGCCGATGGCATAAGCCTCGAACCCAATCTCGACGGTGCCGGCGACACTGCGATCCCGAAGGCCGCGGTCCGTCCCGCCCTGGATGATGCCGAACTGCGCCTGGCCGGGCGTGGACCGCATCACCGACGAATCGGCGCCCTCGGCGAGCGCTTCGAACCAATCGCGGCCGCGCCGCGCCCACCGCAGACTCCGCGTCATCGCGGCTTCGATTTCGGCCGCGGGCGCAGGACCGCTCGGACACTCGTCGAGCATCATCGCGACGTCGGATCCCAGTCGCGTCTGGATGTCGACGGCCAGCTCCGGTGTCAACAAGTGCCGTGCGCCATCGAGGTGCGAGTGAAAGACCACGCCCTCTTCGCCGATCGTGCGCCGCGCCGCGAGACTGAAGATCTGATAGCCGCCCGAGTCAGTGAGGATCGGACGCGTCCAGCCCATGAACGCGTGCAGCCCGCCGCGCCTCGCGACGAGTTCACCGCCCGGCCGCAAGTGCAGGTGATACGTGTTGGCGAGCATGATTTCCGCGCCAAGCGACTCGAGCTCGTCGGCGGTCACGCCGCGCACCGCGCCGCGCGTGCCGACGGGCATGAACGCCGGCGTCTGCACGTCGCCATGCGCGAGACGCAGCCGTCCGGCGCGCGCCGCGCCGTCGCGCGCGACGACTTCGAACTCCAGCCGGGAACTCACGGATGCTTAGCCTATAATGACTGCCCCGTTGGCACAGAGACGGCGGCGAGGCGAAAAACCGCGTGAAGCGACTCCGAGTGGGCGTTCTGTATGGCGGCCGGTCCGGTGAGCATGAAGTGTCGCTGGCGTCAGCCGCGGCCGTCTTCGCCAACCTCGACCGCAAGCGCTACGAACCGATCGCCATCCGCATCGACAAGGACGGCCGCTGGCGCCTGTCCGATCGTCCGCCGTCTGCCGCCTCCGCCGCTGAGGTGATCGACCAGGTGCGCAGCGATGCCGCGCGCGTGCGCGGCGGACGCGAGGTGTTTCTGCCGCCGCGTCCCGGCGACGAGACGCTCGTGCTCGTCGATCGTCGCTCGCAGGACGCCGAGGCTGCGGCCGCGGTGACGGGTCTGTCGCTCGATGTGATCTTTCCCGTCCTGCATGGCCCCTACGGCGAGGACGGCACAATCCAGGGCCTGCTCGAGTTGTCGAACGTCGCCTACGTCGGGTCGGGTGTCCTCGCGTCAGCCGTCGGCATGGACAAAGCGGTGATGAAAACGCTCTTCGCCGCGCGCGGCCTGCGCGTCACCGACTGGGTCGTCGTCATGCGTCCGGAATGGCGTGCGAACCCCTCGACAATCGCCGCAACTCTCACGAAACGCTTGGGTTTCCCGCTCTTCGTCAAACCCGCCAATCTCGGCTCGAGCGTGGGGATTTCAAAAGTGCACGACGCCGGCGAGCTCGCCGCGGCGATGGATCTCGCCGCCAGCTTCGATCGCAAGATCGTCGTCGAAGCGGCCGTGCCGGACGCGCGGGAGATCGAGTGCGGCGTGATCGGCAACGACGCCCCCGAGGCCTCGGTGCCGGGCGAGATCATCCCGTCGCGCGAATTCTACGACTACGAAGCGAAGTATCTCGATGCCGGATCGCGGTCCGAGATTCCCGCCAGGCTCGACGCTGCGCTCGCGAGCGAAGTGCGGCGCCAGACCGTCGACGCGTTCCTCGCCATCGACGGCGCGGGATTCGCGCGCGTCGACTTCCTGCTGAACCGGACGACCGGCGATCTCTTCATCAACGAGATCAACACGATTCCCGGCTTCACGACGATCAGCATGTTCTCGAAGATGTGGACGGCGAGTGGCGTGGACTATCCCGCGCTGGTCGATCGACTCATCGCGCTCGCCCTCGAACGCCACGCCGAGAAGCAGGAATCGAAGACAACGGTCTTCTGATCACGGTACGGGAGCAGCGATCCGTGAGGCGACGATCGCTACTTTGTACTTGACAGTGTTTTCTGCTCATCCATAATCTGTGTCATACGTGAGAATGATTCACGATCGCCGTCGCGTGAACGATCCAACAGCGTGCTCGACACGCGAACGATCGCGCGGCCGGCGGTGACAGCTTCGAGGGTGCGACCACACGGTGCGCACCCTTTTTTGTTAGAGATCGCAGACGCGTGGAGCGTCTGTGGACAGCGACGGCGCTGCGCGTGGGTCGGGCGTGCCGAAAGGCCGCGATGCCGCGTTGCAGATGAGAGCCGGCGCACACTGCCAAGGTGAAGGGAGGGACAACACACAATGGCGAAGAAAGCAGCCAAGGGCGCAAAGAAGAAGGGCGGCAAGAAGCGGTAGCCAGCCCGCCCGTACGAGAAAGGGGGCGACGATCACCCCCTTTTTTTTTGTCTCACCGCAACGTCACTCCATCCCAGATCTTCACCCGCTCGATCGCATCCCACTGCGATATCTGATCAAGAAGCTCCTGACCTTGCACCACGTGGCCGAACACGGTGTATTTGCCGTCCAGATGCGGCTGCGGCGACACCGTCAGGAAGAACTGGCTCCCCCCGGTATCCGGGCCTGAAAGCGCCATCCCGAGCGTCCCTCGCAGATACGGCAGTGGACTCAGCTCGTCGCGAATTGCATACCCGGGACCACCTTCGCCGTCACCCCGCGGATCGCCGGCCTGAATGACGAAGTTGGGCACGAGCCGATGCACCGGCACACCGTTGAAGAACCCCGACCGCGCAAGCTCGATGAAGCTCCTGGTCGTGAATGGCGCCTCGACCACGTTGAGCTCGACTTCGATGGTGCCGTGTTTCGTTTCAAAGAAGGCGTGCGGCGAAAACGACGGGTGGAGGATCGCGGCCGATTCGAAGACGTCGGCAGACTCGCGAATCGGGGCGGGCCGCGCGGGCGCGGCGTCGGCCTCGCCCATGCTCTTGAGGAGGGCGGCCGCCCGCAGGCGAATCGTCCATTCCTTGTCGTTGAGCGCATCGTGAAGAAGCTGCCCGGACTCGGCAAGCCCGTATTTTGATAGCGCCTCGAGCGCGGCCTCTCGAGCGGTGGATGAGGCGTCCGAATCCGCGCGCGCAAAAGCCGCGCGCAGCTTGTCCGGTCCCTGGGCGGGCCGTGTGTCGCCGACCAGGCGGGCCGCCGTGGCGCGCACGACGAAGTCCGGCGCCTCGAGCGCGTCATACAGCCGCTTCGAGATGTCCGGCGCGCCGATGTGCACGAGCGCTTCGAGCGCCGGCCCGCGGACCCGCGCGTCCTTGTCGACCGTCAGATCCTCGATCGCGGTGTGGACGCGGTCGGCCGGCAGCGTCGCGAGCGTGCCCGCGAGCGACGCGCGCACCGACCAGTCGGGATCACGGTCGAAGCTCGACACGACCAGCAGAAACCCAGTCGGATTGCAGCGTGCGGCGGCGGCAAACGCGGCCGCACGCATCGACGGCCACTTGTCGGTGAGCAAGTCGAGCAGCGGCTCGAACGCACGCGGGTCGGCGATCGCCCCGAGCGCGCCGACGATTTCAAGCGCGAGGTTGGGCGGCGTCGAGGCCGCAGGCTGGTTGAGAATCTGCAGAAGCGCCGGGACCGCGGCGGCGCCCGCCGTGCCAAGCGCACGGACGGCCGCGACGCGAAGCCGAACATCTGCGGCAGGCCGCGCCGCAATCGCCTGCGCGAGCGGAAGCAGCCTTGGCTCTCCTGCAGACGCGAGACCGCGCAGCGCGAACGCAGGCGTGTAGACGCCGTCGCTCGACGCGAGCGTGAGCAGCGCCGGCACAGCGCGTTTGTCGCCGATGCGCTGCAACGCGTAGGCCACGGGCCACCACCGCGACACGGGCTGGCCCTGCTCGTCGAGCGCCACACGCGCGAGCGCGTCGTATTGCTTCAACCGGACGAGCGCAAACAGCGAGAGCCGGCACGCGTCGATCTCCGCGGACTTCGGCCACTCTTCATCGTCAGGCTGCAGGCTGGCGATTGCGGTGCGGCAGCCCGCGGCGGCGTCGGCAATCGGTCCGGCGGCGCGTGCGTCGCCGATGAGCCCGAGTCCGTCGGCCGCGCGCCCGCGAACCTCGGCGGACGGATCCTTGAGCGCGGCAATCAACGGATCGATGCCCGCCGGACTCGCGAGCAGGCCGAGCGCGAAGGCGGCCGACCCGCGGACGGATTCTTCCGCGTCGTCGAGCGCGCCGACAAGCGCGGGCACGCCTTCGACGAGTCCGGTGCGGCCGATGCCGATGAGCGCGCGCCGCCGCACCGCGACGTCAGGATCGAGCGCGAGGGCCGTGAGATCGGGCGTGATGGCGGACAGCAGCTTTCGCGATGACCCGGGCAGCACGACGTCAACCGGTGCATCCGGTGCGGCCTCGCGCAGCACGCGCTCGGCTTCGAGCCGGAGAATCCACGCGACCTTCCTGTCGAGCGGGATGACGGGGCGCGGCGGTTCGGGCGGCGGCAGCTGCACGGGGGGCGCGGCGGTCTTGCAGCTGACGAGGGTCGCGGCGAGCCCCAGGCCCGCGACGATCGGTCGAACCCGGCGCATCGACGAGAACATCAAGCAGACAACCTTTCCGTGCGCCGCGTCGCCTCGCGCAATCGCGCGGCCACCGGCTCGACGCCAATCCCGGCGCCGGGCGGCACGTCGATCGATCCGTCCGGCCTCACGTCGATCGGCGGATCGATCAGGTCGGGGACGAAATACCGCCGGCTCGCGGCGACGTCGCCTGGCAGAGTGAATCCGGGGAGCGTGGAGAGGTGCAGATTGTGCGCGCGGCCGATGCCGCTTTCGAGCATGCCGCCGTGCCAGAGGGGGATCCCCCGCGCGTGCGCGATCGCATGCACGTCGAGCGACGGCCCGAAGCCGCCCATCCGGCCGGGCTTGATGTTGATGATCCGGCACGCGCCCAGATCGAGCGCGTCGACGGCCGCCTTGGGTCCGGTAATGGACTCGTCGAGGCAGATCGGCGTGCGAAGCGAGGCCTGCAGACGCGCGTGGTCCACGAGATCATCGTAGTCGAGCGGCTGCTCGATCATCATCAAATCGAACGCATCGAGCGGCGCGAGGGTCGCGGCGTCGGCGACGGTATACGCCGCGTTGGCGTCGACCATCAGCGGCACGCCGCCAAAGGCTTTGCGCACGGCCTCGACCGGCCCGTGGTCCCAGCCCGGCTTGATCTTGATTTTGATCCGCCGGTAGCCGTCGGCCAGTTCGGCGCCGACACGATCGACGAGCGCCTCGAGCGACGGCTGAATGCCGATCGACACGCCGGCGGCAATCGGCCGAGCCGTGGCGCCGAGTGTCTCGCACAGCGGCCGACCCGCGAGTCGGGCATGCACGTCCCAGGTCGCCATCTCGAGCGCCGCTTTCGCCATGCGATGGCCGCGCACACGCGACCACAGGGCCGACACCTCGCGCGGATGCGCGACGGTGCGGCCGAGCATCGCTGGCACGAGCACGCGGGTCATCACATACCACGCCGTCGCGGTCGTCTCTTCGCTGTAGAACGGATCGACGTCCGCCACGCATTCGCCCCAGCCCGTCGCGCCATCGGCATCCACCGCGACGAGCACGAACTCCCGCGCGTCGATCCGGCCGAAGCTCGTCTCGAACGGCCGGACGAGCGGCAGCCGGACGTCGAACAGGCGGACGTCGGAAATGCGCATGTCCGCTGATCGTATCGCACGCGGTCCGCTATACTTCGCCCGACGTGGACTTTCGTTACCTCGCCATCGAGGGGCCGATCGGTCTGGGCAAGTCCGCGCTCGCCGAGCGCCTCGCCGCGCGTCTCGACGCGACCGTCGTCACCGACGATCGGGACAATCCGTTTCTCAACGACTTCTACACTGGCCGGAGCGGCGCGGCGTTCCAGGCGCAGCTCTTTTTCACGCTCGCGCGCCACCGGCAGCAGCTGAAGCTCCGCCAGGGCGATCTGTTCAATCAGACGACGATCTGCGATTACCTGTTCGAGCGCGATCGCCTCTACGCGTTTCTCAATCTCGACGACAACGAGCTCTTCATCTATCAACGGCTCTTCGATCTCGTTTCGCGCGACGTGCCGACTCCCGACCTCGTCATCTACCTGCAGGCGCCGACCGACCTGCTCAAGAAACGCGTCCGCGATCGCGCGAGCCGGTTGGACGAGGAGGAACCGCAGCCGGCCGATGAATATCTCACCGAGCTCAACGAGGCCTACAACCACTTCTTCTTTCACTACACCGCCACGCCGCTCCTCGTGATCGAAACGTCGCACCTCGACCTCACGTGGGGCGACGACGCCATCAACGACCTGCTGCGGCAGATCAAAGCCATGGGCCGGGGCACGCAGTATTACGTGCCCAGAACTCAGTGAGGCGATGGGCTTGAAGAATGAGGTAGTGAGGCAATGGGGCAATGGGGCAAGGCGAAGGAGGCAATCAGGCCGTGGACAATGAGGCAGCAACGGCAAACACCGGCCGCGCCTGTAGCGTTCACTGTCCACGGGCTCGATGCCATTTCCTCATTGCCTCATTCCCCAATTGCCTCATTGCCTCATTGCCTCATTCCTCCCCGTGCCTGTAGAGTTCGAACGTGGCGTGGTTCAAGAAAACCCGCAAGCCGATGGATTCGCCCGACAAGGCGAGCCGCGTGCCGGAAGGGTTGTGGGTGAAGTGTCCGGCGTGCAGCCGGGCGATCTATAACAAAGATCTCGTCGCTAATCTGCAGGTGTGCCCGAAGTGTGCGCACCATTTCCGCATGACGGCGACCGATCGGCTGAAGATGTTTTTCGACGGCGGCGTCTTCACCGAACACGACCCGGGCCTGCGGTCGATCGACCCGCTCAATTTCACCGACACGAAGGCGTACAAAGATCGGCTCGCGGCCGCGGTGCGCGCCGGCGGCTCGCGCGACGCGGTCATCGTCGGCAGCGGCCAGCTCGACGACGTCCCGGTCGTGATCGCGGCGATGGAATACGCGTTCATTGGCGGCAGCATGGGCGTGGTCGTCGGCGAGAAAATCACACGCGGCGCCGAACTCGCGCTCGAGACGCGCGCCCCGTTCATCGTCGTCTCGTGTTCCGGCGGGGCGCGGATGATGGAAGGCGCGTTGTCGCTGATGCAGATGGCGAAGATCAGCGCGGCGCTCGGCCGGCTCGATCGCGCCGGTCTGCCCTACCTCGCGGTTCTCGCCGATCCCACGACGGGCGGCGTGACGGCCAGCTTCGCGATGCTCGGCGACCTCAACATCGCCGAGCCGAAGGCGCTCATCGGCTTCGCGGGCCCGCGCGTCATCGAACAGACCATCCGCCAGAAGCTGCCCGAAGGTTTCCAGCGCAGCGAGTTCCTGCTCGAGAAGGGCTTCCTCGATCTCGTCGCCGATCGCCGCGAACTGAAGGCGATCGTGGCGCGAACGATCAGGATGCTGATGGGCTTGGCGGCGCCGCAGCCGGCGGTCGTCGCCCCGCCAGTCGAAACCGAAAGCGAGGCGGCCGAAGCCGCCACGTCGTAGTCCCGCGCCATGTCTCACCGCGAGTATCTGCTGTCGCTCGAGCAGATCGGCATCAAGCTCGGCCTCGATCAGATCCGCGCGCTGCTCGCGGCGCTTGGCCGGCCCGACGCCGCCTATCGATCGATCATCGTCGCGGGAACGAACGGCAAGGGATCGGTGACGGCGATGATCGAGCGCGGACTCCGCGCCGCCGGGTATCGCACCGGACGTTACATCTCGCCGCACCTGGTCGATCTCGAAGAACGATTCGCGATCGACGGCCAGCCAATCAGCGTGGCGCAGTTCGACACGCTTGCCGGCCGAATCCGCGCGGCGTCGGCGGCCCTGCCTCATCCCCCGAGCTTCTTCGAAGCGACCACGGCGCTTGCGCTCGAAGCGTTCCGCGACGGGCACGTGGACGTCGCCGTCCTCGAAGTGGGCCTTGGCGGGCGCCTCGACGCGACGAACGCGGTTCCCGCCGTCGCCGCCGCGATCACGGCGATCGACTTCGACCACGAGCAGTACCTGGGCGACACGATCGAAGAGATCGCCGGCGAAAAAGCCGGCGTCGTCAAACGTGGCGCGGTCGTCGTCGTTGGCGCGAATCCACCAGCCGTGCAGGGCATCGTCCGGGCCGCGGCGGAGCGCGCGGAGGCGTCATACCGGCTCGCGACCGAGGGCGTGACGTCGAACTGGACGATGGCCGAAGGCCGCGTGAGGTTGACGCTCGAGACGCCGCGGGACGCGTATCCGCCGCTGACGCTCGCGTTGCGGGGGCGTCATCAGGTGGACAACGCCGTCACCGCGGTGCGGATGCTCGAGGAACTGTCCGCGGCCCGGCTCTTCTCGGTGCCGCGCGCGGCGATTGTCGCGGCGCTCACACTGGTCGACTGGCCCGCGCGTCTGGAGTACCTCCCGTGGCGGGGCCATACGGTCGTCATCGATGGCGCGCACAATCCGGCCGGCGCGCGCGCGCTCGCGTCCTACCTTCGCGAGACGTACGGGCGCGAGGTCCCGATGGTGGTGGGCATCATGCACGACAAGAAGATCGACCACGTCCTCGAGGCGCTGGCCCCGGCGGCATCGCACTTCGTGTTTACGCAGGCGTCTGGAACCAGAGCGGCGTCGCCCGGTGAACTCGCCGCCGTCGCCGCACGCGTCGCGCCGGACACACCTCGCCTCGAACGCGCCTCGCCACACGACGCGTTGCAGGCCGCGCTCGCACTCGGCGATCCGATCGTCGTCGCCGGATCGCTCTATCTGGCCGGCGAAGTGCGCACCAATCTCTGGTATTCTTCGGCCACGCCTCTGCGGTCTGCTGACGCTTGATGGTTCGCGCCGTTTTCTCCCTGCTCCTCACCGTCGGAGTGCTCCTCCCTGCCGCGGCGTACGCGCAGGGCAGCGAGCCGCTCTCGTCGTGCAAGAAGAACTTCAGCGCGCACCAGAACGATCCGATGCGGCACGAGCCGGTCGGCGAGCCCAAACCCGGTGAGCCGCGCGTGTTCAAGAACACGCTCAACGGCGACGTCCGCATCGACTGCGACGACATGCAGATCTTCGCGGACCGTATCGAGTGGCGCGACGACGAGCAGACGGTGACGATCACCGGCCACGTGCTTTTCGTCCAGCCGGGCGTGCGCATCCTGGCCGACCACGCCATCGTCAACCGGATCACGAAGCTCGGCACGTTCTACCAGGCCTCGGGCTACACGCAGATCGCGGCCAAGCCGGCCGACCAGAGCTTGTTCGGCGGCCTCGAGCCCGACATGTACTTCTGGGGCGACGAGCTCGTGAAGGTCGGCGATCGGACCTACCGCCTGATCGACGGCGGGTTCACGTCGTGCGTCCAGGCGACGCCGCGGTGGGACATGGGCGGGTCAACCGGCAGCGTGACGCTCGACAAGCACGTCATCCTCAAGAACGCGATCCTGCGCGTCAAGGACGTGCCGATGTTCTACGTTCCGGTGATGTACTACCCCATCAACAAGGAAAACCGCGCGACCGGGTTTTTGATGCCGAAGTACGGCTCGTCGACCGCGGGAGGATCCTTTCTCGGCAACGCGTTCTTCTGGGCGATCGATCGCAGCCAGGACGCGACGTTTTACGACACGTGGTACGCGAAAGCGGGACACAGCCTTGGCACGCAGTACCGGTTCGTCACGGCGCCCGGCTCGAACGGCGAGGCGAAATTCAATCTGATCGACAGTCCTGAACAGCTCGCGACCGACGGGGCCGTCCAGAGCTCCGCCACGAAGTCGTACAACGTCAGCAGCAACGTCAACCAGCAACTGCCTCATCAGTTCCGCTTGCTCGCCAACGTCGACTACTTCAACAACTCGACGACGCAGCAGTTGTATCAGCAGGACATCATGGACATCTCGCAGCGCACGCGGTTCGTCGACGCGACGCTTTCTGGCGCCGTCCAGCGGCTGCAAATCAACGCGACGTTCCAGCAGAACGACATCTACAACAACCTGACCGACGCCTCGCGCCGCGGCTATCTGCCGAAGGTGGCCCTTGGCTTCACGCAGAAGCGGATCGGCCTCTCACGCGTCTACTTCGGCGCGGCCGGCGAAGTCTCGTATCTCGTCCGCCAGGACAACATCAACGATCCGACGACCGACCACAGCGTGTGGCGGTTCGACGGCGGGCCACAGGTGCGCGTCCCGCTCAGCACGCTGCCCTTCCTGACCGTGACGACCACCGCGAACTGGCGGTTCACCGAGTGGTCCAGGAGCCAGGAAGACCCCGTGACGCAAGCCGTCGTCGAGACGCCGATCACCCGCCAGTTGTTCACCACGCAGACGACGCTGACCGGGCCGGTGTTCTCGCGCGTCTTCAACCCTGATAACGGCTATGCGGAGAAGATCAAGCACCTGATCGAGCCGAACGTGACGTTCCAGTACACGTCGCCGTTCGAGCAAGTCGGACGCGTCATCCAGATCGACGGCACCGACAGCATCGTCGGCGGCACCACCCAGGTGTCGTACGGCGTGACGAACCGGCTCCTCGCGAGGCACAAGGCTCCGGCAGGGAGTGCCGCGGTCGCGACCGAGATTCTGCACGTGGACATCGGGCAGACGTACTACACCAACGCGCTCGCGGCGCCCTTCGATCCGTCATATCAGCAGATCGGCCTGGCGCCGCCGACCAACTTCAGCCCGGTACAAGTCAGCGTGGTCGGCACGCCGAAGCCCACGATCAGCGCCCGCTTCGTCACGGACATCGACGCGCAGTTCAAGAAACCGCGAAGCTTCAACGCGTCGGGGACGATCAGCGAGAAGATCGCGCAGATCACAGCCGGGTGGATCAAGACGCAGTACATTCCGGGACTGCAGGGATTCAACGACCCGAATTTCGCCCAGCATTTCCTGAACGTCTCGGCCACGCTCAAACGGGCGGACGGCCGCTTCGGCGGCACGTACACCTTCAACTACGACATTCACAACGGTGTGTGGCTGCAGCGCCGCCTGATCGCGTACTACAACAGCCAGTGCTGCGGCGTGCAGTTCGACTACTCGACTCAGGACATCTCGAACCTGAATCTCAGCGGCACGCCGTCGAACCGGCACTTCGGGATTTCGTTCACGCTTGCCGGCATCGGCACATTTGCCAATCCGCTCGGCTCGCCGACGCGATAAGCGATAATAGCCGGCGATGAAGGGCCTCATCTTGAGTGGCGGCAAGGGCACTCGCCTGCGTCCGATCACATATACGAGCGCCAAGCAGCTCGTTCCCGTGGCAAACAAGCCCGTGCTGTTTTACGGCATCGAGGCGCTCGCCGAGGCCGGCATTCGCGAGATCGGCATCGTCGTCGGCGAGACCCACGCGGAGATTCGTGCGGCGGTCGGCGACGGATCGCGGTGGAATGTCCGGGTGACGTACATCGAGCAGGACGCGCCGCGCGGGCTCGCGCACGCGGTGCTCATCAGCGAGCCGTTCCTCGGCACGGAACCGTTCGTCATGTACCTCGGCGACAACCTGCTGAACCACAGCATCAGCCATTTCGTCCAGGAGTTCGCACGCGAGCACCCGGCGGCGCAGATTCTGCTCGCGCACGTGCCGGATCCGCAGATGTTCGGCGTCGCCGAGCTCCTGGACGGCCGCGTCGTCCGCCTCGTCGAGAAGCCGAAGGAGCCCAAGAGCGACCTGGCGCTCGTCGGCGTGTACATGTTCGGACCAGCCGTGTTCGAATCGGTGAAACGCATCAAGCCGAGCGCGCGCAACGAGCTCGAGATCACCGAGGCCATTCAGGATCTGATCGACCGAGGGCTCGACGTCCGGCCGCACGTCGTCCAGGGTTGGTGGAAAGACACGGGCAAGCTCGAGGACATGCTCGAAGCCAATCGGCTGATCCTCGAGACGATTGCCCGCCGCGTCGACGGCACGGTCGACGCCGAATCGAAAATCGACGGCAAGGTGATCGTCGAGGCCGGCGCGACGATCGAGCGGTCGGTGGTCCGCGGGCCCGTCATCATCGGCAAGGGCGCTCGCATTACGGGCTCGTACATCGGTCCCTTCACTGCGATCGGCGACGACGTCGAACTGCGGGACACGGAAATCGAACACAGCATTGTGCTCGAGGGTGCGAAGATCACCGACCTGGCGACACGGATCGAAGACAGCCTGATCGGCAAGAATGTGAAGATCGCGCGCCAGCCGGTCCGTCCGGTCGCGTACCGCTTCATGCTCGGCGACAACTCGGAGGTCGGCATTCGATGGTAAACGTGCTCGTCACCGGCGGCGCCGGATTCATCGGCTCGAACTTCGTCCGCTGGGCAATCAAGGCGCATCCCGACTGGCATGTCACGACGCTCGACAAGCTGACGTACGCCGGACGCCTCGAGAACCTGCGCGAACTCGACGGCCATCCGCGCCACCGGTTCGTGAAAGGCGACATCGCCGACCAGTCTGTCGCCGCGCCGCTCGTGCATGAGGCCGAGATCGTCGTCCATTTCGCGGCGGAAACCCACGTCGACCGATCGATTCAAGGTGCCGGAGACTTCATCCACACCGACGTCTTCGGGACGTTCGTGCTGCTCGAGGCCGCGCGGACGTCGAAGTCGCTGCGACGCTTCGTCCAAATCTCGACCGACGAGGTCTACGGCAGCGTGCCGACCGGCCACAGCCGCGAAACCGACGAGCTGCGTCCGCGCAATCCGTACGCCGCGAGCAAGGCCGGCGCCGATCGGCTCGCCTACAGCTACTGGGCCACCTACGGCGTCGACGTCGTCATCACTCGTGCGTCGAACAACTACGGGCCGAATCAGTTTCCGGAAAAAGTCATTCCGCTCTTCATCACCAACGCGATCGACCAGCGTCCGCTGCCGCTCTACGGCGACGGCTTGAACGTCCGCGACTGGCTGCACGTCGACGACCACTGCCGCGCCATCGATGTCGCGATCGCACGCGGCGAGTCCGGCGAGGTCTACAACATCGGTGGCGGCAACGAGGTGCGCAACGTCGACCTCACGCACCGCATCCTGCAGCTGGCCGACCGGCCCGCGACGCTCATCACGCCTGTGGCCGATCGTCCCGGGCACGACCGCCGCTACGCGCTCGACACCACGAAACTGCGCGGCCTGGGCTGGGCGCCGTCAGTGGCGTTCGACGATGGGCTGGCCTCGACGGTCGCGTGGTACCGCGAGAACGAAGACTGGTGGCGGCCCATCAAGGAACAGGATCCGGCGTTCAAGGCCTACTACCAGGCCCAGTACGGATCGCGGCGTCCGTCCGCCTGAGCGCTGATGGTCGCGGCGTCCACGCTCGTGACCGGCGCCACCGGGTTTGTCGGCGGTCACCTGATCGATCGGCTCACCGGATCGGGCCCGCTCGTCGGCTGGCACCGGCCGAGACGGCCCCCAGGCCCGTTGGGCGCCGGCGTGGCCTGGCAGCCCGTCAACATCCTCGATCGCGCCGCCGTTCGCGAGGCGCTCGATGCGATGCGTCCTGCGCGAATTTTTCATCTCGCCGGCGCGCCGCACGTCGGCGCGTCGTGGCAGACCGTAGTAGCGCACCTCGAAACGAATACGCTCGGGACGCACTACCTGCTTGACGCCGTGCGCAAGCTTGGATTTCCCTGCCGCATCCTGGTCGTGACATCCGCGCAGATCTACCAGCCGAGCGATGAGGCCATCGACGAAAGCTGGCCGCGCGTGCCGAACAATCCGTATGGCGTGTCCAAACTCGCTGCCGACGATCTCGCGATGCGCGCGGCAACCGAAGACGGTCTCGACGTCCTCATCGCGCGCCCGTTCAATCATGCCGGTCCGCGGCAGAGCCCCGAGTATGTCGTGTCGAGCTTCGCGCGGCAGATCGCGCGGATCGAGGCCGGGGTCGCGCCGCCCGTGATTGAGGTGGGCAATCTCGAAGCGCGGCGCGATCTCACCGACGTGCGCGACGTCGTCGCCGCGTACGATCGTCTGATGGAAGCCGCGCCGGCTGGCCGGCCGTTCAACATCTGCTCGGGCCGCGCGTGGCGCATCGCGGATCTGCTCGACGAGCTCCGGCATCTGTCGAATGTCTCTGTGCGCGTGGACATCGACGAATCACGCCTGCGGCCATCGGACACGCCCGTCCTGCAGGGCGACGCCACACGGATCCGCACGGAGCTCGGCTGGACGCCGCGGCTGACGGTCGAAGACATGCTTCGTGACACGCTCGACTGGTGGCGCGACCGGGTCAAGGTCGAAGGCTGACGGCCGTGGCGGGATCGCGAGAGGTCAGCCGCCAGATCGTCCACGTCCTCGTCGGATCGATCGCGCTGGTGCTCCGTTTTCTCACGTGGTGGCAGGCCGCGCTCCTCGCCATCGCGGCCGTGCTGTTCAACGTATTCGGGCTGCCGAAAATCGCGCCGCAGGTCTTTCGGCCCGGCGATCTCGACGCACCGTTCGCGTCGGGGATCGTCATCTATCCGCTCGCCGTGCTCGGACTCGTGTTGTCGTTCCCAGACCGGCCGGACATCGTCGCGGCGTCCTGGGGCATTCTTGCCGCGGGCGACGGCTTCGCGACGCTCGTCGGCGCGCACGTTCGCACATCGCCTTTGTCGTGGAATCGCGCGAAGTCCACAGGCGGCCTGGTCGCGTTCCTCGTCGCAGGCAGCGCGGCGGCGGTCGCCCTCGCGGTGTGGACCGGGTCCGGACGATCGGATCTGCCCTTCGCGTGGCTTATCGCCGCGCCGATCGGGGCCGCCATCGTGGCCGGTTTCGTCGAAACCGCGCCGATCCGACTCAACGACAACATCTCGGTACCGGCGATGGCCGCGCTGGTCCTCTGGAGCGCAAGCTTCGTGGACATCCCGACGCTGCTTCACATGCTGCCGGTCGTGCTCGGTCGGCTGGCGCCGGCGATCGTCTTCAATGGCGTCGCGGCGT
This sequence comes from uncultured Acidobacteriota bacterium, assembly GCA_963704575.1. Taxonomy (GTDB): domain Bacteria; phylum Acidobacteriota; class Vicinamibacteria; order Vicinamibacterales; family SCN-69-37; genus DATEGZ01. The sequence continues at coordinate 2,584,925 of OY969918.1, forward strand.
TTCTCGGCTGGCGCGGACGTACCGTCACGGCGAGCGGAGCGTTGACCGGATTCGTCATCGGCACGGCGATCTATCTCGGCGCCGGCTGGCCCGGCTGGACGCTGCTCATCGTCGTCTTCGTCGGCGTCGCGATCGCGACCCGCGCCGGGTACACGCGCAAAGCGATCGTCGGCATCGCCGAAGAGCACGGCGGCCGTCGCGGGCCAGGCAACGCGATTGCGAACACGGGGATCGCCGCGTGGGCCGCGTTCATCGCACTCGGCGCAATCCGCCCGGACGCTCCGCTGCTGGCGATGACGGCGGCACTTGTCACCGCCGCCGCTGACACGGTCGCGAGTGAAGTCGGGAAGGCCTGGGGCAAGACGACGTGGCTCGTCGTGGGATGGCGGCGCGTGCCGCCGGGCACGTCCGGCGCGGTATCGCTCGAGGGCACGCTCGCCGGTGTCGGCGCGTCGATCGTGTTCGGCCTCGCAGCCGTCGGGCTCGGGTTGATTCCAGCGGGGCGGCTTCCGGCCGTCGTCGTCGCATCGACCGTGGCGGCGTTCGCCGAAGGCGCCCTGGGCGCGACCCTCGAAGGGCCGGGCATCCTCGACAACAACGCCCTCAATTTCGTGAACTCCGCGATCGGCGCGGGTCTGGCGCTCGTCCTCGGTTCGATACGATAGCTGCGACCGTTACGATAGACGAGACCATGTCCAACATTCGCGCGTACATTGAGCTGGCGCGGCCCTTCACGCTTATCGCGCCGGCGCTCGGCTTCGTCTCGGGCGCGCTGACGGCAATTGGCGCGCACCCGCGGGAACCCTGGCATCCGGGGCTGCTCGTGCCGGCGCTCATCGGCTGCGTGATGGCGATGATCTTCAACGCGGGCAACAACGCGCTGAATCAAATCTACGACCTCGAGATCGATCGCGTGAACAAAGGCAAACGGCCGCTGCCGAGCGGACGGCTGACGATTCGCGATGCGTGGATCTTCACCCACGTGGCCTACGTCCTGACGCTCGTGCTCGCGTGGCTCGTCGCGCCGGATGGCCGGCACGAGTGCTTCTGGATCGTGCTGGTCGCGATGGCCGCCACTTACATTTACTCGATGCCGCCGCTCCGAACGAAGCAGCGCGGCCTCTGGGCGAACATCACCATTGCCGTGCCGCGCGGCGTGCTGCTGAAAGTCGCCGGGTGGTCCGCCGTCAAGACCGTGATCGGCGTCGAGCCGTGGTTCATCGGATCGGTCTTCGGGCTGTTCCTGCTCGGCGCGTCGACGACCAAGGATTTCGCCGACATGGCGGGAGATCGGCTCGGCGACTGCCGGACCCTGCCTATCGTGTACGGCGTGCGTCGCGCGGCATGGATGATCTCGCCGTCGTTCGTGCTGCCATTTCTCCTGATCAACGTCGGCACCGCGCTCGGCATCCTCACCGGTCACGCCGTGCTGCTGCACACGCTCGGCCTCGTGATGTCGGTGTACGGGTTGTATGTCTGCTTCCTGATGCTGAAGCGCCCCGAGGACCTCGCGATCGACGAGAACCACGTGTCGTGGGCGCACATGTACCGCATGATGTTCGTCGCGCAGATCGGGTTCGCCCTGGCCTACCTGCTCTGAGGGCACGGCTATAATCGCGCTGCCATGACCGCGCCGCCGTCAACGCCCGCCTCGACATCCCGGCGGGCGCCGCTTGTCGTGCGCGTGATCGGCGGCTTGTTCTTCACGGCGATCTTCGCCGTGCTCGCGCTCATCGTCACCGAGCTGGTCCTGCAGACGTCGAGCGCCCAGTCGGTCTATCGCGAGGTCCAGCGGCATCCGCCGCACCCGTTCCTGCAAGTGCTGCCGGGCATGATCGTGGATCACGTCAACGCGCAGGGGTTTCGCGGTGACGACATCCAACTCGTCAAGCCGCCGCATGCCTTCCGCGTCATCGCGATCGGCGGATCGACGACGCTCGGCGTCAGCAACCCGTATGCAGAGTCGTATCCGTTTCTCCTGCAGGTACTCTTGCGCGAGCGACACCCGGGCGTGACCATCGAAGTCGTGAACGCCGGCGCGCCCTGGTACACGACGGCGCACGATCTCGTCGCGTACGAAATCGAAGCCCGTCAGTTCAATCCGGACGTCGTGATCTTCTTCGAGGCCATCAACGACCTGACGCGCAGCTTCTCGCCACCGTGGCTCGCGAAGGGCGAGTTCAAGCCCGATTACTCGCACTATCTCGGGCCGTACGCGCGCATGCAGGGCCCCGACACCGGCTTCGTCGAGCCGCCGTCGCCGCTTCTGACGTGGAACGTCCTGCGGCGCTGGTGGACGGGCGGGCCCGATCCCTACAACACGCGGGACCCCGATAACGTCGCCAAGGTCGCGGCACGCCTCCGCCCGATCGACGCGCCGGCGTTCCGCAGCCTGCCAAGTTTCCGTCGGTACTACGACGCGGTGATTCACGCGGTGCAGGCCGACGGCCACGCGATCCTCACGGCGTCGCAGCCGTCGCTTTTTCGACCCGATCTGAACGCCGACGAACAGCGCCTGCTCTACTTCGGGCCGCTCATGTGCGCCGACCAGGGCACGTATCCGTCGCTCGCGGCTATGGTGCGCGGCATGGGCCTCTACAACGACACAGCGCGACAGATCGCCGGGGAAGATCACGTGCCATTCGTCGACTTCGACGCCGCAGTGCCGAAAACACCGGAGTACTTCAGCGACGACGTGCACATGCGAAAGGCCGCGAACGCGATCCTCGCGCGGCTGGCCGCCGACGCCATCGACGCAGACCACCTGGTCGAAGCCGCCGCGACGGGCGACGGGCATCCGAAAGGACGCTGAGCCACCCGCGACCGCGCAGAAACTTCGGCCTTGACGACCGTCGCTACGTAGGCGAAAATAAAGCGAAAGTATGGCCCAGACCTGTCAGTTATCGCTGCTGCCTGCGCTGCCCGATGCTCGGCCGTCGTTGCGCGACATTGCCTCGGCGGTCAAGGCCGCCGGCCTCGATGGCCTGCCCGACGCCAAGCGCCGCGCGGACGATGCGCGCTACCAGGAAGTGCACGTCAAGTCCGCCCTCACCGAGGCGGTCGGCATGCCCTTTCGCTGGGCGCTCAACCCGTACCGCGGCTGCACCCACGCCTGCGAGTACTGCTACGCCCGCAAGTATCAGCGTCATCTGGAACTGGGATCGGGCGACGAGTTCTCGAGCGTCATTCTCGTAAAGACCAACGTCGCGGAAGTGCTCGGGCGCGAGGTCACGCGCCGCACCTGGTTGCACGAGACCGTCGCTGTCGGCACGGCGACCGATCCGTATCAGCCGATCGAAGGGCACTACAAGCTGACGCGGCGCTCGCTCGAGGTGCTCAACGCGTCGCGGACGCCGTTTGGAATCACGACCAAGGGACCGATGGTGGTGCGCGACGCGGACGTGCTCGTCGACGCGACCAGACACGCCGGCTGCCACGTGTACATGAGCGTGCCGTCGGTCGACGACACCGCCTGGTCGAAACTGGAGCCAGGCACGGCGTCGCCGGCGCAGCGGCTGCGCGCCGTGCGGCAGTTGATCGACGCGGGGGTCGACGCGGGTGTGCTGATGATGCCGCTCGTGCCGGGCATCACGACGTTGCGTTCGAGCATCGAACGAACCGTCCATGCAATCGCCGAGACGGGCGCACGATTCGTCGGGGCCAATGTCGCGCACCTCGAGGAAGGCGTACGCGAACACTTCTTCGCGTTTCTTGTGCGCGAGTATCCGCACCTGCTCGATGGTTATCGACGTCTGTATCCGCGAGCGTACGCGGCGAAGGGCTACGTCATGGAGATCCTCGCGGTCGTCAAGTCGACGTCTGCGCGAGAAGCCGCTACTGTCCCGGCCGCATCTCCATCAGCGCCTTGATGCGCGCTTCGGTCGGCGGGTGCGTCTGGAAGAGCGAGGAAATGCCCTGCAGCGTGAAGGGATTCATGATGAAGAGATGCGCCGTGGCCGGCGTCGCGTCCTGCATCGGCAGCTGCTTGGCGGCCGCGTCGATCTTGCGCAGGGCGCTCGCGAGGCCCATCGGCGACCCGACGAGCTCGGCGCCGCTGTGATCGGCCGCGTACTCGCGCTGGCGCGAGACGGCCATCTGGATGAGCATCGCCGCAAACGGCGCAAGAATCGCCAGTGCGAGCATCGCGAGCGGGTTCGTGCCGCCGCGGCGATCCTCGGACGACCCGCCGCCGCCGAAAATCGCGGCGAAGCGCGCCATGTGCGCCAGGAACATGATCATCGCCGCGAGCGTCGCGGCCACCGTGCTGATCAAAATGTCGCGGTGCGCGACGTGCGACAACTCGTGCGCGAGCACGCCGTCGAGCTCCTCCGGCGAGAGCATCCGCAGAATGCCTTCGGTCGCGGCCACCGCCGCGTGATCGGGATCCCGACCGGTCGCAAAGGCGTTGGGCGACATGTCGGCAATCACGTAGCAGCGCGGCATCGGCAGGTTCGCCTTCTGCGCCAGCCGTGCGACGGTGCGCGAGAGCGGATGATCCGGTCCAACTTCCTTCGCGTTGTACATCCGCAGGACGAGCTTGTCCGAGAACCAGTAACTGCTGACGTTCATCACGATCGCGAGCACGAACGCGATGACGAGTCCAGTCTGACCGCCGATCGCGCCGCCGATGAACACGACCAGCGCGGAGAGCGAAATGAGCAGAAGCGCCGTCTTGATGGTGCTGGACATAGGATGTGATCGATTATCGCACGCCGCCCAAACGTGCCAGCAGGCCGCCAACGAGCGCTGCGCGCGCGGGTAGATCCTTGATGATCACGTGCTCAGTGATGGCGTGCGGACCGTCGCCGGTCGCGCCGAGGCCATCCAACGTTGGGACGCCAATCGCGGCCGTGAAGTTCCCGTCCGACGCGCCGCCCGTCGATCCTTCCGCCAGCTCGCTGCCCTGCTCGCGCGCGACCTCGCGCGCCAACTTGTACAAGCCGACGACGGCGTCGCTGCGTTCCATCGGGGGCCGGTTGATCCCGCCCTCGATCTCGAAGCGCACGCGCGGATTCGCGGGACGCAACTCCCGAAATGCCCGGTCGACGCCCGCCGCGTCGTCGAGTCTCGCGATGCGCACGTCGATCGCGGCACGCGCGCGCTCGGCGACGACATTCGAGCGCAGGCCGCCGGCGATCTCGCCGACGTTCACCGACACGCCGCGCACCGGATCGTTCCATCCCTCGACGGTCGTCACGACGCGCGCGAGTTCGTGAATCGCGCTGGCGCCGGCGCCGGGATTCGCGCCCGAATGCGCGGACACGCCGTGCGCTGTCACGACGAACTCGCCGACGCCCTTCCTCGCGGTTTTCACCGCGCCGCCCGGCAGCGCCGGTTCGAGCACCAGCACAGCCGAGTGCTCGCGCGCGAGCCGTTCGATCGCGGCGCGGGAGGTGTGACTGCCGACTTCCTCGTCCGAGGTGACGAGCATCGAGACCCGGGGACGCCGCGGCCCGGATACGGCTTCGATCAGGGCGCGAACCGCCAGCACACCAATCGCGAGGCCGCCCTTCATATCGAGCGCGCCCGGCCCATACAGCCGGCCGTCTGACTCGCGAACCGGCATCCGCGCCAGCTGACCGACTGGCCACACCGTGTCGAAGTGTCCGATGAGCAGGACCGGCGCGCCGCTGCCCGGCCAGCGGGCCAGCACGTGATCGGCTGTGGTCACGCCGTCGAGCCGTGTGACGCCGGCGCCGGCACGCTCGAGGACCTGCGCGACGAACGACCCGCAGCGCTCGAGCGGCGCGCGGTCGGTGCTGGGCGATTCGTGTTCCACGAGCGCGCGGAGCAACTCGACGATCCAGCCCTGTTCTCGCGCGCAAAACGAGGCAATGGCGTTCACGGACTTATAATAGTCAGAACGTCGTAATGGTCAGCGTCCGTGATCTCGTCTTCGTCAGCGCCGCCGTGATCGGCACGGCCGTCGCGCCGCGCGTCGCCGCAATGTCGGCGACGCAGACGCCACCCCCGGCGCAGACCCCCGTACCACGACCGTTCCCGGGCGCCGCGCAAACAGCGGCACCACCGAAATCGCCGGCGGCTCCGTCAACGCCCGCGCAGGTGCCGCCGCCAGACACCCAGCCGCCAGCCGGGCCCGGTGCGCCCTCGGCAGCCGCACTCGGCGCCCCGGTGTATCCCGGCGCGCAGTTTCTCGAATCGCTCGATGGCGGCCAGGGCCAGCGGCTGTATCTCTTCGGTACGAACGCGTCGTACCTCGAGATCGTGAACTACTACAAAAACGTGCTGAAAAACGGCGGCCGCGAACTGTTCAAGGCACCCGCCATGCAGCAGTTCGACCTCGGCAAGTTCCAGGAAGAGACGATGACGTTCCAGCCGAGCGTGGTCGTGAAGGACTACACCTGGAACAATCAGGAAGGCTATCTCTTCGTCGAGGGCACGAAGCAGACGCGCTTCAAGACGATCATTCAGATCGTACCAGCGACCGTAAAGTAAGCCTTAAGTCCCAAGCCTTAGGCCAAGCCGTAAGCCCCAAGCCGTAAGCCTTCTCTGGCTTAGGGCGTACGGCTTAGCGCGTCTTCCTGTATTCCTCTGCTTTTTCCGACAGCCCGACTTCGATCGCCTTTCCGACCTCGACGCCCTTTTCCGCGGCGAAGTCGCGAATCTGCTGCGTGATCTCCATGCTGCAGAATTTCGGTCCGCACATCGAGCAGAAGTGCGCGAGTTTGGCGCCGTCGGCCGGGAGCGTCTGGTCGTGATACGCGCGCGCGGTGACGGGATCGAGCGACAGGTTGAACTGATCTTCCCAGCGGAACTCGAAGCGCGCCTTCGAGAGCGCGTCGTCCCATACCTGGGCGCGCGGATGGCCCTTGGCGATGTCCGCAGCGTGCGCGGCGATCTTGTACGCGATCACGCCGGCCTTGACGTCGTCGCGATTCGGCAAACCGAGGTGTTCCTTGGGCGTCACGTAGCAGAGCATCGCGGTGCCGTACCATCCGATCATGGCCGCGCCGATCGCCGACGTGATGTGGTCGTAGCCCGGAGCGACGTCGGTCGTGAGCGGCCCGAGCGTGTAGAACGGCGCCTGGTCGCACCACTCGAGCTGTTTTTCCATGTTCTCGCGGATCAGGTGCATCGGCACGTGGCCCGGGCCTTCGTTCATGACCTGGACGTCGTATTCCCACGCGATGCGCGTCAACTCGCCCTGCGTCTTCAGCTCGGCGAATTGCGCCTCGTCGTTCGCGTCGGCGATTGATCCGGGCCGCAGCCCGTCACCGAGTGAGAACGACACATCGTAGGCCCGCATGATCTCGCAGATCTCGCGGAAGTGCGTGTAGGTGAAATTCTCTTCGTGGTGCGCGAGGCACCACTTCGCCAGGATCGACCCGCCGCGCGAGACGATGCCGGTCAGGCGTCGCGCGGTGAGCGGAATGTAGCGCAGCAGCACGCCTGCGTGCACCGTGAAGTAGTCGACGCCCTGCTCGGCCTGCTCGATGAGCGTGTCGCGGTAAATCTCCCAGGTCAGATCCTCGGGCCGGCCGCCGACCTTCTCGAGCGCTTGATAAATCGGGACCGTGCCGATCGGCACGGCGGAGTTGCGCAGGATCCACTCGCGCGTCTCGTGGATGTTCTTCCCGGTCGAGAGGTCCATGACGGTATCGGCGCCCCAGAGGGTCGCCCATCGCAGCTTGTCGACTTCCTCGACAATCGACGACGACACGGCCGAGTTGCCGATGTTCGCGTTGATCTTCACGAGAAAGTTGCGGCCAATGATCATCGGCTCGAGCTCGGCGTGATTGATGTTCGCCGGGATGATGGCGCGGCCAATCGCCACTTCCGCGCGTACGAACTCGGCGGGCAGCCCTTCGCGCAGCGCGACGAAGTCCATCTCGGGTGTGACGGTGCCCTGACGCGCGTAGTGCAACTGCGTCGCGGAGTGTCCCGCCCGGGCGCGCCGAATGTCGGCGCGCGTGCCGTGACGGACGACGTCGGTGTCGGCACGCTGCTGAATCCATGGCGCACGCACGGCCGGCAGTCCAACGTGCACATCCACACCGTGCGGACCGCTCGTGTCGTACACGCGCTGCGACGCCCCGTTCGACAGCGCGATCTCGCGCATCGGCACGCGGACGCCGCCGGGGCCCGCTTCGTGCACTTTCCGGGAATTGGGAAACGCGTGCTCGAAATCGATTTCGGTCAGCGGCTCGTACATCGCCATCGGTTGTGATTATGGCAGACGTCGCACGCGCGGAGAACCCTGTCAGCTCCCGGCAACCTGCAACCCGATGAGCGCGGCCGCGGCATCGTCAGCCGCCGTGTCCATGCCCGCGCCGCCCTGGTTGGTGACGACGAGCACGGCAAAATCACGAAGCGGGGCCATCCAGACCACGGCGTAGTTCATCGTGTTGCTGCCGGCGTGCGTGTAGGCCGTGCCGCCAGCCCAGGGGCGCTGGACGACCAGCCACCCGGCCGCGTAGTCGCCGCCAAACGGCGGCGTGTGCATCTGGGTGTACGTCTCGGCCTTCAGGAGCGTGCCCGGCTGACCACGAAGCCCGCGCAGCTGGTCGGTGACGAACTTCGCCCAGTCGGCGAGCGAGCAGTGCACCGTACCGGCTGGTCCCATCACCGGCGGGTTGTCCTCGTCTGGACCGTTCGCCGGCGTGGGTCGACCCTGGCCGACATGCGGCCACGGCTGATCGATCTTGCCGGGGGTGCCGGTCCCGCCGAATCCGGCGCTCGTCATCTGCAAAGGCGCGAAGACCGTGGTCCGGATCATCTCCTCCCACGGCTTGTCCGAGATCTCCTCCGCCATCGTCGCGGCGATGACGTACCCGAGGTTGGAATATTCGTACTTCATGCCGGGCGGTGACGCGAGCGGCGTCGAGGCGGCCATCCCAAGCGCGGCGATCCGTTGCTCGTGAGGTGTCTTCGCGGCTCGACTCGCCTGCGCCCAATTGATGTTCGGGACGAGCCCGGCGCGATGCGAGAGCAGCTCGAGGAGCGTGATGCCGCCGAAGGCAGGCCGCGCGTCGGCGACGGGCTTGGGCACGATGGCCTCGATCGTGGTGTCCCACGTCAGCTTTCCGGCCTCCACGAGTTTCGCGATCACGACCGCGGTCATCGCTTTCGTGTCCGATCCGAGGTGCCACAGATCGTCGGGCATCGCCTTGACGTCCGTGCCGGCCTTCCGCACGCCCGTCACGGCCATCGTCTTCAATCCCTGGCTCGTGACGATGGCGCCACCGAGTGCGGGCAGATGATGCTTGACGAGGACGGTCTCGAGCACGGCCGCGAGCTTCGCGTCGTTCGACGGCGCCGGGGACGCGGTCTGAATCATCGCGACGCTCACGAGACAACCGACGACGAACAGCGAACGCACCATTGCCACCCCTCGACCAACTGGCGCTGCGCTACGCGAGTTTACGAAGAACGAGACATTTCAGATAGCTGGTCTCAGCCACACCGACGAGCACGGGATGATCGCGCGCCTGAGTGCGCTTTTCGACGAGCGTCACGATCGCGGGCGCGTCGATCGCAGCGTCGCGCACGACGTCCATGAACATCGCCTCGTTGACATTGTAGGAACAGCTGCACGTCACCAGGTGACCACCGGGCGCGAGCAGGCGAAGCGCGCGCAGGTTGATTTCCTTGTAGCCGGCGAGCGCACGCTCGACCGCCGCCCGATTTTTCGCAAACGCGGGCGGATCGAGCACGATCGTTTCGAAGACCGAGCGCGCAATCTCCAGCTCGCGTAGCTCGTCGAACACATTAGCCTCGCGGACTTCGACGTTGGTGAGTCCGTTCGCCGAGGCGTTGGCTCGAGTCGCCTCGACCGCCGTCGCCGACGAGTCGAGCGCAAGCACCACGTCCGCGCGGCGCGCCAGATGCAGCGCGAATCCGCCGTTGTACGTGAACGCGTCGAGCGCGCGCCCCCGCGTGTAGCCCGCCGCGGCCAGATGATTCTCGCGCTGGTCGAGAAAAAGACCGGTCTTCTGTCCGGTTCGAAGGTCGACCTGGAACGTGACCGCGCCTTCGCGAACGGCAATGCGGTCGGGGATCTCGCCCGACAGCACGTCGACTCGCTCCTCCAGCCCTTCGAGCCGGCGGACTTTCGGATCGTTTCGTGCGAGGATGCCGCGCGGCTTGACGATCTCGTTCAGCAACTCGACGATGAGGCCCGCACGGCGGTCCATGCCCTGGCAAAGTGTCTGGATGACGAGGTAGCAGGCGCCAGGCTCGCCGTAGCGGTCCACGATCAGCGCCGGCAGCCGATCCGCCTCGCCGTGCACCAGGCGGCTGGCCGATCCGTCGATGGCCAGCTCGTCGCGGTACGCCACGGCAGCGCGCAGGCGGCTGGCGAACAGCTCACGTTCGTCGAGCGCCTCGGACGGCCCGGCGACCATGCGGATGCCGATCTGCGACTGGCTGCTCCACAGTGCCCAGCCAAGTGCGCGCCGCCGGTCTTCGCGTACGCGGACCAGATCGCCCGGCGCGGCTTCCGCCTCGACGATGTCAGACTGGTACACCCACGGGTGGCCGGAACGGACGCGATCCGCACCACGGCGCGAGATGACGACGGAGGGCGGCATCAGTGCCGTCATTCTACGAAATACGCGACCGGCCGTCCGAACGCGTTTGGTATCATGCGCCCATGCGCATCGCGCTCGGCGCCGATCACGCGGGCGTCGCCCTGAAAGAGTACATCAAGCATTACCTGGACGAGCGCGGCGTCGCGTATCAGGATTTCGGCACGACGACGACGGCGCCGGTCGACTATCCGGATTACGCGCGGATTGTCGCGCAGGAAGTCTCGACGGGTGCATTCGATCGGGGCATCCTCGTGTGCGGCTCGGGTCTCGGCATGGCGATGGCCGCGAACAAGGTCGCAGGCATTCGCGCGGCACCGGTGTCCGACGAGGACGCGGCCCGGCTGAGCCGCGAACACAACGACGCCAACGTCCTGTCGCTCGGCGAACGGCGTACGCCGCCCGAAACCGCGCGCCGCATCGTTTCCGTCTTTCTCGACACGGCATTCGCGGGCGGCCGCCACGAGCGGCGCGTCCAGAAGATCAACGCGCTCGACCAGCGCTAGGACCTGTCATCGACATGGATTACCTGTCCCATCTCGCCGCCGCTGATCCGGAGATCGCCGGCGCCATCCGCAACGAAGTTCGCCGCCAGGAAGACGGGCTCGAGCTCATCGCCTCGGAAAACTTCGTGAGTCTGGCCGTCCTCGAGGCCGCCGGTTCGGTGATGACGAACAAGTACGCCGAAGGCTATCCCGGCAAGCGGTACTACGGCGGGTGCGAGTTCGTCGACGTCGCCGAGTCGCTCGCGATCGATCGCGCGAAACAGCTGTTTGGCGCCGACCACGTCAACGTCCAGCCACATTCCGGCGCCCAGGCCAACATGGCGGTCTACATGGCGCTGCTCAAGCCGGGCGACACGATTCTCGGGATGAACCTGGCGCACGGCGGGCATCTGACGCACGGCCATCCGCTGAACTTCTCGGGCAAGTTCTTCAACATCGTGCCGTACGGCGTCCGCAAGGAAGACGAGCGTCTCGATTACGACGAGGTCGAGCGCCTCGCGCGCGAGCACAAGCCCAAGCTGCTCGTCGTGGGCGCCAGCGCCTATCCGCGCGTGTTCGACTTCGCCCGCCTTCGCGCGATCGCCGACGAGGCCGGCGCGTACGTCATGACCGACATGGCGCACATCGCAGGACTCGTCGCCGCCGGCGTGCATCCTTCGCCAGTGCCGCACTCGGATTTCGTCACGACGACGACGCACAAGACCTTGCGTGGTCCGCGCGGCGGCATGGTGCTGTGCCGAGCGCAGTTCGCCAAGGACCTCGATCGCGCGCTGTTTCCCGGTGTCCAGGGCGGTCCGTTGATGCACATCATCGCGGCCAAGGCGGTGTGTTTCAAGGAAGCGCTCACACCGGCGTTCAAGGAATACCAGGAACAGATCGTCAAGAACGCGGCCCGGCTCGCCGGTGGCCTGTCGCAGGCCGGCTTTCGCCTGGTGAGCGGCGGCACGGATAACCACCTCATGCTCGTCGACGTGCACACCAAGGGCAGCACCGGCAAGATTGCCGAGGCCGCGCTCGGGCGCGCCGGCATCACCGTGAACAAGAACGCGATTCCCTTCGACCAGTTGCCGCCGATGACGGCGAGCGGCATCCGCGTGGGCACGCCTGCGGTGACGACGCGCGGCATGCGCGAGCCGGAAATGGATGCCATCGCCGGGTTGTTCGCGCGCGTGTTGGCCGCGCCGGACGATGAGAGCGTGGCGCGCGCGGTGCGCGCCGACGTCGAGACGCTGTGTCGAAAGTTCCCGCTGTACCCCGAGCTGGCGAGCTAGATCTCGCCAGCCGGGTCGAGCACGCCCTCTCGGACGACGGCCCGGTCGCCGCCGCGTTCGACGGCTTCGAATCGCGTCCCGGTCAACGGCGGCTCGCCGCGGAAGTCGCGCGCACTTTCGAAGACGGCGGCACCCTCGTCGCCGAAGCGGGCACCGGCACCGGCAAGACGCTCGCGTACCTCGTGCCGGCCGTGCTCGCGGGCCGGCGCGTGCTGATTTCGACCGGCACGCGCACCCTGCAGGATCAGGTCTTCTACAAGGATTTGCCGGCGCTGGCCCGCGCGCTCGACATCGAGGTGCGTGCCGCGTATATGAAAGGCCGATCGAATTTCCTGTGTCTCCACCGCTTCGAACGACTGCAGGAAGCGGCCTCGGGATTGCCCATCGACGAGCGCCGCTGGCTGGCACGCGTGTCGGAGTGGGTGCCGGAAACCACGACCGGTGATCGCAGCGAGATCGAGGATCTCCCCGACGACCTGCCCTTCTGGTCCGAATTGAGCGCGACGAGCGAGCAGTGCCTCGGCCGCGAGTGTCCGCAATTCGCCGAGTGCTTCATCACGCGGATGCGCGACCGAGCTAACGACGCCAACGTCGTCATCGTCAACCACCACCTGCTGTGCGCCGACGCGTCGGTACGGCAGAGTGAATTCGGCGAGGTCATTCCCGCGTGCGACGTCGCCGTGATCGACGAAGCGCATCAGCTCGAGGACATCGTCACGCAGTATTTCGGCCTGTCGTTGAGCACGTATCGCGTGGATGAGCTCGCGCGCGACGGCACGGCAGCCATCGCGACGATTCCCGCGGAAGACGGCCGCTTCGCGGTCGCGCTTGCGCGGGGACTGAGCGACGTGCAGCAGGAAGCGCGCCGGCTGTTCGACGTGGCGCGAATGGAGCTGCGGCGGAGCGACGGGTCGGGCGATCGCGCGATTCTCACGCCGGGCGCGGCCGAGCGGCTGAGCGAGTCGGGACGCGGCCTCACGGCCGCGCTCGAAGATATCTCCGGTCAGATATCGGCGCGAACCGAGGTGCCGCCGGATCTCGGCGCAATTGGCATCCGCGCGCTCGCCATGCGCGACTCGATCCGTCGATTACTGGCGACCGACGACCCGGCCTTCGTCCATTTCATCGAGACGCGCGGCCGCGGCGTGTTTCTGCGCGCGGCGCCGATCGATGTCGCCGACGTGATCCGCGACGCCGTGCTCGGCGGCCGGACGGGCACGGTCCTCACGTCGGCCACGCTCGCTGTCGAGGGATCGTTCGACTACGTGATCGGCCGGCTCGGGCTGACGGGCGCGCGCACGCTGCGTCTGCCGTCCGAATTCGATTTCCGGTCGCAGGCCCTGCTGTACCTGCCGTCAGAAATGCCCGATCCGCGATCCGACGAGTACAACGCCGCGGCGGCGTGGACGATTGGCGAGCTGCTCGATCGGACGTCCGGTCGCGCGTTCGTCCTCTTCACGTCGTACTCGGCGCTGCGCGCCGTTCAGGCTCGATTGGAGGGCCGCGTGAGCTGGCCGCTCTTCGTGCAGGGATCGGCGCCACGGACCGCGCTCTTGCGCGATTTCCGCGCGACGCCCAACGCCGTGCTCCTGGCGACGTCGAGCTTCTGGCAGGGTGTGGACGTGGCCGGCGAGGCGCTGAGCTGCGTGATCATCGACCGACTGCCGTTCGCGTCGCCAGGAGATCCGCTGGTCGCGGCGCGCATCGCCGCCATCCAGGCGCGCGGCGGCCATCCGTTCAGCGACTACCAGGTGCCGCTCGCCACGCTGACACTCCTGCAGGGCCTCGGCCGGCTCATCCGCACGCGAAGCGATCGCGGCGTGCTCTCGGTGCTCGATCCGCGCCTCACGCGGATGAGCTATGGGCGCCGCTTTCTTGCGTCGCTGCCGCCGGCGCCGATTACCGACGACCTGGCAGTCGTCGCGCGCTTCATGTCGCCGCCATGACCTCGACTGTCACACCTCGCGGAGACACTCACGAGCCAGACCACACCACATGGCTCACCCACACCGACGCGCTGCCGACGACGAACGAAAAAATCGCGCGTGCTACAATCCGCCCGCTCGCATGCTGCGATCGGTTGCGGTCCACGACGCAGTGATTTCCAAGTCGAATGCGCGGCCCGCAGCCGCCGAACCCACGATTCGCCCGCCGCTCAAATGGGCCGGCGGCAAGCGCTGGCAAGTGCCGCTGCTGCGCGCCTACTGGGGTCGGCACGCGTCGCGCCGCCTCGTCGAGCCGTTCTGCGGTGGCCTGGCTGTCGCCGTCAATCTCAAGCCCGCGCGCGCCCTCCTCAACGACGTCAACCCGCACCTGATCAATTTCTATCGCCAGCTGAAGGCCGGGCTCGCCACCTCCGAGCCGATGGTGAACGGCAAGCGTGCGTACTATCAGCGCCGCAGCGAGTTCAATCAGTTGCTGGCCTCGGGCCGTGGCGACACGCCGCGCGCCGCCGAGCTGTTCTACTACCTCAATCGCACTGGCTACAACGGGCTCTGCCGCTTCAATCGCCGCGGCGTGTTCAACGTGCCGTTCGGGTCGTACAAGACCATCAACTACTGGTCGGACGCGGAGTTTCTGCCATACGTGGCGACGTTTCGCGATTGGGATTTCTCGCTGGGCCAGTTCGACGAGATTGCGCTGCAACCCGACGACTTCGTCTACGCCGATCCGCCATACGACGTCGAGTTCACGCACTACTCCACAGGCGGATTCTCGTGGGCCGACCAGGAGCGCGCGGCGGCGTGGCTCGCGAAACACCCGGGACCCGTCGTGCTCTCGAACCAGGCGACGCCGAAGATCATCGATCTCTATCGCTCGCTGGGCTACACGCTCGCGATTCACCGCGCGCCCCGGCGCATCAGCTGCACGGGCGACCGCACACCGGCCGCCGAAGTACTCGCCACCCGGAACCTCGACAATGGCGCGTGACACGGCGACGGGCGGCGTCCTCGAGCAGATGGTCCTGCCGGCCCTGCGTCTGGGCGGCTACAGCTGTGCGCTCCAGGTCGACGTCGGGCCGCGCCTCGGCCACGGGCGCCACATCGTCGACGCGGTGGTGGAAAAAGGCCAGGATCGCTTCCTCGTCTCGGTGAAATGGCAGCAAACGGGCGGCACGGCCGAGCAGAAAGTCCCGTTCGAGGTCATGTGCCTGGCCGAAGCGATCCGGTCCGGGGGCTATTCGCGGGCGTATCTCGTCCTTGGCGGCGAGGGCTGGAAACTGCGCCAGTTCTACACGACCGGCGGCCTCTCGACCCACCTGATTTCCGCCGGGCTCGTCGACATCGTCACGCTCGAATCCTTTATCGGCCGGGCCAACCAGAGCCGCCTTTAAGCGGGCCGCGCCGGGCGACGACGGGTGTAAACTTTCTCCAGAGGTGTGAGGACCAACGCCATGACGAACAAGCAGATCCTCCGTGTGTTCATCGCGAGCATGTTTGCCGTGTTGATGGCAGCGCTTGCGACCCCCGCCAGTGCTCAGCAGGGTTCCTTGCGCGGCAGGGTCCTGGACGAAGCCGGCAAGCCGGTTGCCGACGTCGAGTTGACCCTTGAGTTCATCGGGGACTACCAGCGCGAATACAAGGTCAAGACTGACAGCAAGGGCGAATGGGTCAAGGCGGGCCTCCCCCCGGGCGGCGGCACCTGGACGATTACGGCGACCAAGGGCCCTCTGACGGGCGTGATCCGCGGCGTCTCCGTCCGCATCGGCGAGATGAGCCGCGCCGAAGACATCGTCATCAAGGCCGGCAACGCCAAGAGCGCCGAGACCGCGAAGATGAGCAATGACGAAATCGAAAAGCGGAACAAGCGTCAGAAGGAGCTCGAGCAGCTCTTCACCGACGCCAACGCCGCGATCGATGCCGCCAACTACGACGAGGCGCTGACCAAGCTCACGGCGATCACCGTCGAAGTGCCGAAGTGCGCGGCGTGCTTCTCGAAAATGGGCGACGTGTACGTGAAGAAGCCCGACCTCGCGAAGGCCGAGGAATCCTATCTGAAGGCCATCGAGATCGATCCGACGCTCGTCGACCCGTACAACGCGCTCGCGTCGGTCTACAACTCTCAGAAAAAGTTCGACGATGCCGCGAAGATGAGCGCCAAGGCGAACGAGCTGCAGACGGCCGCGGGCGGCGCCGGCGGCGGATCGGCCGAGTCGCTCTACAACCAGGGCATCATCTTCTGGAATCAGGGCAAGATCGCCGAGGCCAAGGCGCAGTTCCAGAAGGTCATCGAGCTCGACCCGAAGATGGCTGACGCGCAGTACTGGTACGGCATGGCGCTGGTCAACGAAGGCAAGCTGCCCGACGCGAAGAAGCCCTTCGAGGAGTACATGAAGCTCGCCCCGACCGGTCAGTACGCCGAGACCGCCAAGGCGATGCTTGCGATGATCAAGTAGCAATGCCGCCTGGCGCGGACGTTGCCGAACACCTCGACGCCGTGCGCCGCCGCCTCGCCGCGGCGGCGCATCGCGCCAACCGCTCGCCCTCGGACATCCAGCTCGTCGCAGTTTCCAAGACATTCCCGGCCGACCTGGTCCTTGCGGCTGCCGCCGCCGGGCAGCGCAGTTTTGGCGAGAATCGCGTGCAGGAAGGGCTCGACAAGATCGCGGCCGTCGCCAATCCTGACCTGCGCTGGCATCTGATCGGACACCTCCAGTCCAACAAGGCGAGAAAAGCCGCCGCGGCGTTCGCTTGGATCGAATCGGTCGACAGTCTCGATCTGTTGAAAAAACTCGATCTTGGCGCCGTCGAAGCCGGCACCCGTCCGACAATTCTCGTGCAGGTGGACCTGGCGCACGAAGCGACGAAATTCGGCGCGGATGAACGGGCGGCTGGCGATCTCGTACGTGCCGCGCTCGACGCCCGCGCGCTCACGCTCGCCGGATTGATGACGGTGCCGCCCTTCCCCACCGAACCCGAGGACTCGCGTCCCTGGTTCCGTCGCCTGCGTGAGATCCGCGACGGCCTGGTGGCGAGTGGCGTGCCGGGCGATCGACTCCGCCATCTGTCCATGGGCATGAGTCACGACTTCGAGGTCGCGATCGAAGAGGGCGCGACCATGATTCGCGTCGGCACGGCGATCTTCGGCCGCCGGACGCCGCCGCCCCCCGAGCTGTGATGGCCGGCCCTCTCCCGACTCTGACGGCGACGAGCGCCGGCGTGCGGCTCGATCTGAACGTCATCCCGCGCGCGCGCAAAACGGTGGTCGACGGCGTGCGGGCCGGGCGTCTGGTCGTGCGCGTTACCGCGCCGCCGGTTGACGGTGCGGCAAATGAGGCGGTGATTGACGCGGTTGCCGGCGCGCTCGATCTGCGGCGACGGGCGATTCGACTCGTGGCGGGCGCGACGTCGAGACGAAAGGTCATCGAGATCTCGGGCCTGGACGCCACCGAGCTCGCCGCACGGCTCGGACGGCTGTCATCGTGACCACGCCCACGCTCCTGATAGAGCATCTCGACGAGCTGTATTGCGTGCCCGGCCCAGGTCCGCGGGCCGGCGCGCGGCAGGGCGATCACACCGCCACAGCCGACGGTGCGGTCGCGTGCGCCGGCGAACGAATCATCGCCGCCGGATCGACCGCTGAGGTTCACGCGATCGCGCCGCCCGGTCCAGGGACGACGCTCGTCAACGGTCGCGGGCGATCGCTCGTGCCCGGCTTCGTCGACGGCCACACCCACATCGTCTTCGCCGGCGATCGACGCCATGAGCTACGGCGCCGCCTGGCCGGCGCCACCTACGCGGACATCGCCGCGGCTGGCGGCGGCATTCTGTCGACGGTACGCGCGACCCGCGCCGCAAGCGAAGACGATCTGGTCGCCGCGACGCGCATCCGGCTGGCGGACATCCTGGCCGCCGGCACGACGACGTGCGAGGCGAAGAGCGGGTACGGGCTCGAGACCGAGACCGAGTTGCGGATGCTGCGCGTCATCGCGCGCCTTAACGCCGAGCAGCCGGTCGAGCTGGCCGCGACATTCATGGGCGCGCACGAAGTACCGCCCGAGTATCGTGGGCGGCAGGCCGAGTACGTGCGTCTCGTCGTCGACGAGATGATTCCTCGAGCCGCACCTCTCGCCGAATGGTGCGACGTGTTCTGCGATCGCGGGTTTTTCACGCCGGAAGAGTCGCGCGCCATCCTTGACGCTGCCGTCGCCGCCGGCATGAAGCCGCGCATCCATGCGGACGAGCTGGCCGCCAGTGGCGGCGCCGTCGTGGCAGCCGAATCGGGCGCGCGATCGGCCGATCATCTCGTGCATGTTCCACCCGAGGGCATTGCCGCGCTCGCCCGCGGTGGTGTCGTCGCGACGCTGCTGCCCTGTGCCGCGTTTTATCTCAAGCTCGGCCGGTTCGCACCGGCACGCGACCTGATCGAAGCCAACGTGCCGGTGGCGCTCGCGACCGACATCAACCCCGGCGGCGGCTTCTCGCCGTCGATGGCCTTCGCCATGACGCTCGCCTGTTTCGGGATGGGCCTGACGTTCGAGGAAGCGTTGGCGGCCGCGACCATCAACGGCGCAGCGTCGCTCGATCGCCAGGATCGCATCGGCAGCCTCGAGCCTGGGAAGCAATTCGACGCGGTGATGGTCACCGGCCCGGCCATCGGCCTTCTGCGCGTCAACGCGCCGCCCGTCGCCGCGGTCTTCAAGAAGGGCGCGCTCGTGGCCGGCCGTCCCGACTAGAATACTGCTCGATGTTTGCGAATCGTACCGTCACCGAACTGCTCGACAACTTCAGCTCGCCCGATCCGACGCCGGGCGGCGGATCGGCGTCGGCGCTCGCCGGCGCGCTCGGCGCCTCGCTCCTCGCTATGGTGGCCGCCCTGCCGAAGACACGAACGAACGCCCCCGCGGAACGCGCGGCGCTCGACGGTGCCCGCCGGGCGTTGCTGAATCTTCGGGGCGCGCTCGTGCAGCTGATCGATCGCGACGCCGCGGCCTACGATCAGGTTGTCCTGGCCTACAAGCTGCCTAAGGGGACCGACGACGAGAAAGCGTCGCGCAAGGCCGCAATCGCGGCCGCGCTCAAGCTCGCCACCGAGATTCCGCTGCTGACCATGCGCACCTGCGCGGCGGTGCTGGAGCTCGGCAAGACGGTCGCAGAGCACGGCAATCTATCGGCGGCCAGCGACATCGGCGTCGGCCTGCACCTGGCAATGACCGGTCTCTCCGGCGCGCGGCTCAACGTCGACACCAACCTCGCGAGCGCGAGCGATCAGGCGTACGCGGCGTCAAAGCGTGAGGAGTTGTTGCTGCTGATGGTGGGCGCCGGCGCGGACTTACAGGCGGCCAGCCGAGCAGCGGGGCTCGTGAAGGTGCCGGGCGCTGACCAAGTCGGAAGTTAGAAGCCAGAAGTTAGAAGTGCAGAGTGCACGCGGTCGCTCCGAACTTCTAACTTCTGGCTTCTCACTTCTCACTTGATCAGCGCACTCTCCCCAGTATCCTGCCCCACGCCACGCCGCCGAGCGGTTTGCTCGTGCCGGAGCCTTCGTCGAGCGAGAAGTAGATGAACAGCGCTTTGCCTTTCACGTAGCTCAACGGCATGAAGCCCCAGTAGCGGCTGTCCTCGGAGTTGTCGCGGTTGTCCCCCATCATGAAGTACTGATCGGACGCCACGGTGACTGGTCCGTACTCCTCACGGACATCGTCGGCGTGTGTGGGCCCGGAGGTTGACGGCGCCTCGATGAAGTGCGCGTAGGGCTCGTCGATGGGTTGGCCGTTGACGTAGACCTTCTTGCGGTGCAATTCGAGCTTGTCGCCGGGCAGACCAATGACGCGCTTGATGAAGTCGCGCTCAGGATCTTTCGGGTACTTGAACACCACGATGTCGCCGCGGCGGATTGCCCGGTCAGGCAGAATCGCGCGCTCGAGCCCCGTCGCAGTCGGCGCGAAGAGCATCTTGTTCACGATGAGGTGGTCGCCGACGAGCAGATTCGGCTCCATCGACCCGGTCGGAATCTTGAACGCCTGAAAGACCCACGTGCGCACGAACAGCGCGAGGATGACGGCGACCACCAGCGATTCGAAGTACTCGCGGACGATTGACTTTTTCATGGAAGGCTCATGTCAAGTTAGAAGTGAGAAGCCAGAAGTTAGAAGTGCAGAATGCACGCTCGTCACTCCGACCTTCGAACTTCTGGCTTCTCACTTCTAATTTGATAGGTTCTTACGTCTCCGTCCCGACCTTGAGCACCGCAAGAAACGCCTCCTGCGGAATCTCGACCTGGCCGACGCGCTTCATGCGCTTCTTGCCTTCCTTCTGCTTCTCGAGCAGCTTGCGCTTGCGCGAGATGTCTCCGCCGTAGCACTTGGCGAGCACGTTCTTGCGCATCGCGCGCACGGTCTCGCGCGCGACGATGCGACTGCCGATCGCGGCCTGGATCGCGATTTCGAACAGCTGACGCGGAATCAGCTCGCGCATCTTCGCCGCGAGCAACCGGCCGCGAACATAAGCGTTGTCTTCGTGGACGATGATCGAGAGCGCATCGACGGGCTCGCCGTTCACCATGATGTCGAGCTTCACGAGCGGCGATTCCCAATAGCCGGTGACGTGATAGTCGAGCGACGCGTAGCCGCGCGAGATCGTCTTCAGTCGATCGTAGAAATCGAGCACGACCTCGTTGAACGGCAGCTCGTAGGTGATGAGCACGCGATCTTTCGAGACGTACTCGAGCCCTTTCTGAATGCCGCGCTTTTCCTGGCACAACTCGAGCAGGCCGCCGACGTGCTCGGACGGCGTGAGGATCAGCGCCGTAATGATCGGCTCTTCGATCTTCTGAATGCGGCCGGTGTCGGGCAGCTTCGCCGGGCTGTCGATCTCGCGCATCACGCCGTCGGTCGTCGTCACGCGATACAGGACGCCCGGCGCGGTGGTCACGAGGTCCTGGTCGAACTCGCGCTCGAGCCGCTCCTGGACGATCTCCATGTGCAGCAGCCCGAGAAAGCCGCAGCGGAAGCCGAAGCCGAGCGCCGCCGACGTCTCCGGCTCGAAGAAGAACGACGCGTCGTTCAGCCGCAATTTCTCGAGAGCCTCGCGCAGCTCGCTGTACTTCGACCCTTCGACCGGGTACAACCCCGCGAACACCATCGGCTTCAGCTCTTTGAAGCCCGGGAACGGCGACGTCGTCGGCCGACCGGTCTCGGTGATCGTGTCGCCGATTTTCGCGTCCGCGACGTTCTTGATGTTCGCGGTCAGGAACCCCGCCTCCCCGACGCCGAGCGACTCGACCGGGACCGGCTTCGGCGAGAACACGCCGAGCTGCTCGATCTCGTGGTCCTGGCCCGTCTGCATGAACCGGATCTTCTGACCCGGCCGCATGACGCCATCGATCACGCGCGTGAGAATCACCACGCCGCGATACGTGTCGTACCACGAGTCGAAGATCAACGCCTTCAGCGGCGCGTCCGGCTCGCCCGTGGGCGGCGGCAGGCGGTGAACGATGGCCTCGAGAATCTCGGGAACGCCGCGCCCTTCCTTGGCGCTCGCGAGGATCGCGCCTTTGGCGTCGAGCCCGATGATCTCTTCGATCTGTCGGCGCACTTCGTCGGGCTGCGCGCCCGGCAGATCAATTTTGTTGATGACCGGAATGATCTCGAGATTGTTCTCGACGGCGAGGTACGCGTTGGCGAGCGTCTGCGCCTCGACACCCTGCGAGGCGTCGACGAGCAGCAGCGCGCCTTCGCACGCGGCGAGTGAACGGGTGACCTCGTAGGAGAAATCCACGTGACCGGGCGTGTCGATCAGGTTGAGGACGTAGTCCTGACCGTCGGTCGCCTTGTAGTTCAGGCGGACGGCGTGGGCCTTGATCGTGATCCCGCGCTCACGCTCGAGGTCCATGCTGTCGAGGACCTGCGCCGACATCTCCCGGAGCTGCAGCGCACCGGTGATCTCGAGAAACCGGTCCGCCAGCGTGGACTTGCCGTGGTCGATGTGCGCGATGATCGAGAAATTCCGAATGAAACGTGGATCCATGCGATCTGAATCCGACCATTATGACGCATCGGGCCGGCCGGGGCGGATCAGAGCACCTGGAAGACGGCCGAGCCACGCAGACGGCGGTCGAACGTGGCCGTGCGATCGCAACCGGCGTCGCGATGGCTGAGGCCAATCAGGTAGTCGGCGAACTCGGCCGGTCCCGACCGGTAGCCCTCGACGGCCGCGCGGACGACGTCCTTGTCGCCAATGACGAACTGCGACGTCGCCAGCAAGCGGTCGAGCGTGAGCAGCAGATCCGCCTTGCTCACGCGATAGGCGCGGCGGAGAACCCAGCTGAGCTCGCAGATGACGACTGAACTCAGGAAGCAACGCTCGCCCCGCGCGACCGTCGTCGCTATCCACGCGGCTGCCCGGCGCGCCTGCACGACGTCGTCCTCGGTCAGGTAGCGAACGAGGACGTTGGTGTCGACGCCTTTCATCCGTGGCGCCCCCGCGCCTGGGCGATGGCATCGTCCATTTCGTCGAGCGTCACGGCCTTTCGTCCCGGCGCGTGCAGCATCCCCCGCAGATCCCTGATGTCGACCTCGCCGGCGCGAACGAAGACGCCTCCGTCGGCGCCGATCACGAAGTCGACGACATCGCCCGCCGAGACCTTGAGGTGGTCCCGGACCTTTTTGGGCAGCGTCAGCTGGCCCTTACTTGTCAGCGTGGCGGTTGGCATTCCTTACTCTAGATCGTATTCCTTACTCAAGACAAGGCCTGGCCCGGCCGCCGTGGGCCGAACCTCGACCCACCGTCGAGACCGCGGAGATATACTGCAGATGCCAACGCCAAGCCGGAGTGGAATGACGCCGTGACGAGACGAATCGCGCTCGCGATGTCGCTGCTGGGTCTCACCACGGCGCTGCTCGCCCAGCCAGCCGGCCAGTCGCCGTCCCCCGTGTTTCGCGCCGGCGCCGACTATGTCCGCGTCGACGTCGTCGTCACAGACAAGGACGATCGGCCGATCACCGATCTGACGAAGGACGACTTCGAAGTCGTCGAGCAAGGGCGGCCGCAGGCCATCAGCAACTTTCAGTTCGTGTCTGTCCCGGTGATCACGCACACGTCGAAGGCGACCGACGCGCCACCGGCGCCGCCGGCCGACGTCGCCTCGAATGCGCCACCGTCTGACAAGAGTCGCCTCTTCGTGGTCGTCGTCGACGATTTTCATATCCTCGAGCAGGATCTCGTACACACGAAGGCGATCCTGAACGACTTCATCAACGCGCTCGCACCAGACGATGAAGTAGCGATTGTTTTTGCGGGCCATTCCAACCTCAGTCAGAACTTCACGACCGATCGCGGGTTGTTGCTCAAGGCCGTCGAGCACGTGCGCGCGGCCCTGGGGTTTGGCCTGGACGCGCTCGGACAATCGACGTCGACGCTGGCCGGGCAGAATGACGCGCGGTACATCCACGCCGTCGCCGTCCGCGCTGACTGGGTCCTGAAGAACGTCGTGGCGTCGCTTGCCGGGTCCGGTCATCCACGGCGGGCAATCGTGTACCTGACGGCGGGATCCATTGTGCCGACGGTACCCAATCCCGACGCGCTGCTTCCAGATGATTTCGACGACCTGCAGGAGGTCTACCAGGCGGCGCGGCGCGCGGACGTGCCGATCTACACCATCGACCCGCGCGGACAGGTAGTGCCTGAAGAGGCGATTCGGGGTGGCATCGGCGCCATTGGCGGACTGACACCCGATAGCAGCACGAACTTGACCTCGGGCCGACGGGCGCTCATTGCTGCAAACATCAGACTGCAGAACGACCGTCTGGCCGAAATCGCGATCAACACCGGCGGTCGCGCGTTCACCAATCAGTCGAACCTCACGCGCGCGGTGAACGAAATCGTCGGCGACAACGGCAACTACTACCTGCTCGGGTACTACCCGAGTCCGTTCGCCGCCGACGGCAAGTTCCACACGTTCTCGGTGAAAGTGAAGCGGCCGGGCGCGCACGTTCGCGGCCGCACCGGATACGTCGCGTCGACGATCGAGCCCGCGACCAGCACGGCGAGCCCCATTCTTGACGCCGCAATGAGCGCCGGCGTCAACGTGTCGGGCGTCTCGCTGCGCGCGTTTGCCGCGCCGCTTGCGCCCGGCGCCAAGGGCATGAAGACGGTGCTCACTGTGGAAGTCACCTACCCTCCCCGGCCAGACGCCGCACGCGAAATTGACGACGACTTGAAGATGAATGTGCTGGCGCTCGATCCCGACGCCAAAGTGAAGGCCACATCGGCGCGGACCGTGAGCGTGAAGAGCACGGCGCCAGACGGCGGCAGCGTCACGGTGCTCATCGACGACCTTATGGAACTGCCGCCGCAGCCGCTGACGCTTCGGATTGGCGTCGTGAGCCGTGCGCTCGGCAAGGCCGGGTCCGTGCAAATGCTGATCGAAGCCCCGAAGACTTCGGACAACAAGGTTCAACTGAGCGGCGTCGTCGTCGGCACCACCAACGCACCTGGCGCGACGGCCATCGATGCGGAGGCCATCAAAGATCTCGTCCCGTTTCAGCCGACGACGAGCCGAACGTTTGCGGCGACGGACACGCTGCGCGTGTTCGCGCACGCGTTCTGGGGGTCGAAGGATTCGGCGGTCAACGTCACCATCGGCGTCGCCGGGCCCTCGACGATGGCGCCGCGGACGATCGCGCTCACCGGCGCCCGCAACAGCGACGGCCACACCGAAGGCACCCTCGACACCTCGGTACCGCTCTCGGGTCTCGCGGCTGGTCGCTACCAGCTCGAGATCATGGCGAAGCTCGCGAGCGGTCAGACCGCGAAGCGCGTCGTGCCGTTCGAGGTGAAGTAGCGGACTACCGTCCACCTCTACCGGGGCCCGGAACCGCGAGCGCGACAAGCGTCGCGGGCAGATCTTGCTCTAGACTCTTCCCCCAGAGGGCCACATGGACACCGAGCGTCGTCTGCTGTTTCGCCAGGGTGCGTTGTTGCTGTTCGTGAGCGTGCTGATCGGTCTGGTCGTGGCGGCGCAGGCGCCGCATGTCGCGAAGTGGCGCACGGCGCACGTCGCCGGCCTGATGACCGGCACCCTGATCATCGGATTCGGCGCGCTCTGGCCCGAGGTACGGCTGTCCGACCGCGCGCGGCGCGCGGCGATCTGGCTCGGACTCACCGCGTCCTGGGTGGGTCTCGCCGTGAACGTCTTTGCCGCCATCGTCGACTTTCCCGGCCCGGCCTCGGATCCCGGCCGGCAACCGGATGTCGTCTGGCAGATGGCCATCTTCTTCACCGGGCTCGCGATCGTCGTGCCCTCGACGCTGGTGTCGTTCTTTCTGGTGTGGAAAGGGCTTTGGGGAGAAAAGCGCGCGTCAAGTTAGAAGTTAGAAGCCAGAAGTTAGAAGTTTCGGAATTCACGTGGTCACTCTGAACTTCGAACTTCTGGCTTCCAAGTTCTGACTTGATCCGATCTACCTCTGGTCCAGCGCCAAAAACTGCTGCGGGTACGGCGGTCCGATGTAGTCGGTGCGCGGCCGGATCAGCCGATTGTTCGCGTACTGCTCGAGGACGTGTGCCGTCCAGCCGGACACGCGACTCACGGCGAAAATCGGCGTGTAGAGATCGATCGGAATGCCCATCGCGTAGAACATCGACGCCGAGTAGAAGTCGACGTTCGGATACAGGCCCTTGTCGCCCTTGACGAGCGCCTCGATGCGCTCCGACATCTGGTACCACTGCGGCTGCCCGGTCTTCTCGCCGAGCAGTTTGGAGAAGCGGCGCAGGTGCGTCGCGCGCGGGTCCTCGGTGCGGTACACGCGGTGGCCGAAGCCGGAGATCTTCTCCTTCCGCGCGAGCTTCGTCCGGACGAACTCCTCGGCGCGCTCGAGGGTGGCGTTCTGCCCGATGTCGAGCAGCATCTTCATCACTTCGGCGTTGGCGCCGCCGTGGAGCGGCCCCTTGAGCGTGCCGATGGCGGCGACGATGGCCGAGTGGATGTCGGTGAGCGTCGCGGCGGCCACGCGCGCGGCAAACGTCGAGGCGTTCAGTTCATGATCGGCGTGCAGGACGAGCGACACGTCGAACGCGCGCGTCGCCAGGGCCGAGGGCCGCTGCCCCGTAAGCATGTACAGGAAGTTGCCCGCGTGATTGAGCGCCGGATCCGGATCGATCGGGCCGCCGCCGTTCGACATCCGGCCCCACGTCGCGACGAGCGATCCGATCTGTCCTGTCAGGCGCACGGCCTTGCGGTAATTCGCCTGCGGCGTCATCACCGTCGAATCCGGATCGTAGTGGCCGAGGATGGACGTCAGCGTGCGCAGCGCGTCCATGCCGTCGACTTTCGGCAGCGATCGCATCGCGCGAAGGACGGGCTCGGGCAGCGGCCGCGCGGCCGCGAGCTGAGTCTGCAGGTCGCCGAGCTCAGCGCGGCTCGGCAGCCGGCCGTGCCACAGCAGATAACACACTTCCTCGAACGACGCGCCGCGGTCGGCGTTCGCGAGGTCATGGATGTCGTAGCCCTGATACGCCAGCACGCCGCGCGCGCCGTCGAGATAACAGATTGCGGAGTCGCCGGCGACGACGTCCTCGAGGCCGGCCTTCTGTTTCGAATCGGCGACGCTCATCGCGTCATCGTCCAGTTGCTCATTGCGCCGCCGATGGCCTCATTGCCCCACTGCATCATTGCCTCATTCCGACTGCCGCCTGGCCTCATTTCCCCCCGGCAATCTGCGGCGCCTTCTCGAGCAGGTCGTCACCACCGAACTGCTGGAGGATGGACATGATGCCCATGTAGAGGAACCCGAACTGGAACACGACGAGGAACGGCAGCGTGCCGTAGATGTCGTGGGCGATCGCGTAGAAGACCGTCGCCGTGAAGTAGAGGCCGAACGCGATCTCAATCAGCGGCTGAATCGGCATCGACTGGTGGTACTTCTTGTGATGCCAGTCGTCCTGCGCCCGCTCGATGCCGTATTTCGGCGTGCGCGTGAACTCGCCGGCATTGCCCGCCAGCGCCTCGATCACCGCGCGGCTGTTGTTCACCGCGAGGCCGATGCCGACGGCCATCACGACCGGCAGGTACTTCACGCGCGATCGCCAGTCCGGATAGATCTCACGCTGACTGACGAGATAGAAGTTGATGACCGAGAACGTCGCCGCCGCGAACAGCGGCACGTCGATCAGCAGCATCTCCGTCCAGCCCATCTCGTAGCGATAGACCATCGCCGGAAACAGCAGGATCGAGAGCGCGATCATCAGCAGGTAGTTGAAGTTCGCGGTGAGATGGAAGAACGCCTCCACCTTGACCTTGAGGGGCAGATCCGACTGCAGCAGGTACGGCAGCACTTTGCGGCACGTCTGGATCGAGCCCTTTGCCCAACGGTGCTGCTGTGACTTGAACGCGTTCATCTCGACGGGCAGTTCCGCCGGCGCCACCAGGTCCGGCACGAACAGGAACTGCCAGCCCCGCAATTGCGCGCGGTAGCTGAGATCGAGATCTTCGGTCAGCGTGTCGTGCTGCCAGCCGCCCGCGTCACCGATCGCCGTCCGCCGCCACACACCGGCCGTGCCGTTGAAATTGAAGAAACAGCCCGATCGATTCCGCGCGCCGTGCTCGAGCACGAAGTGCCCATCGAGCAACACGGCCTGCACGTGCGTCAGCAACGAGTAGCCCTGATTGAGATGGCCCCAACGCGCCTGCACGAGCGCCAGCTTCGGATCGGCGAAGTACCCGATCGTGCGCCTGAGGAAGTCACGCGACGGGACGAAGTCAGCGTCGAAGATCGCGATGAACTCGCCCCGCGCGACCTTCAGGCCCTCGTCGAGCGCTCCCGCCTTGAAACCCGTGCGATCTGACCGGTGCAGATACTTGATGTCGAAGCCGCGCGCTCTCTGGCGCCGTACCGCGAGCTCGGCGATGTCGCGCGTCTCGTCGGTCGAGTCGTCGAGCACCTGAATCTCGAGCCGGTCCTGCGGATAGTCGATCGCCGTTACCGCGTCGATCAGGCGGTCGACGACGTACATCTCGTTGTAGAGCGGAAGTTGAATCGTGACGACCGGCCATTCGTCGACCGGCGGCGGCGGACCGGGCACTTTGTCCCGGTGCTTCATGTACAGGTACACCAGGTAATAGCGGTGCCATCCGTACAGCGCAAGGATGCTCAGGACGAAGAAGTACGCAACCAGGACCAGAGCATCGATAGAGATCATAGAATGGAGAGCCTGACCGGCAGTCCGACCCATAATTTTAGGGACGCGATCCCGGTTGAGTCAAACCGACCCCCGTGGCCAGCCCACACGATACACCGTCCGAGGCGACTGCGGCCCTCCGAGCGCTGTTCGAAGCCGTCCGGGACGGCCGCCTCGACCCGGTCGACGCCGAACGCCGCGCCCTGGCAGAACTCTCGATTGGGCCGGTGGAAAACCTCGGATTTGCCCGGGTCGACCACCAGCGGACCAGCCGGCAGGGCTTCCCGGAGGTCATTTACGGCCAGGGGAAGACCCCCAATCAGGTCGCCAAAATCGCCCGGGCGATTGTCGACCGCAGTCATGCTTTGCTCGTCACGCGGACAGACGCCACCGCTTACGGCGAAGTAGCGAAACTCGTGCCGGATGCGAAGTTTCACGAAGAGGCCCGAATTATCGAGCGCCGCGCCATCGTCCCACGCGGCGAGGGTGTCGTTCTTATAGCCGCGGCGGGAACTTCTGACATACCCGTCGCCGAGGAGGCCGCGATTTCCGCAGAGGTGATGGGCAACGACGTCGACCGTCTGTACGACGTCGGCGTCGCCGGGCTACATCGCCTCCTGGCCGAGCGCCATCGGCTCGACCACGCGCGCGTCGTCATCGCGGTGGCCGGCATGGAAGGGGCGCTCGCGAGCGTCGTGGGCGGCCTGGTCAAAGTGCCTGTCGTGGCGGTGCCGACGAGCATCGGCTACGGCGCGAGCTTCGGGGGCCTCGCCGCGCTGCTCGCGATGCTCAACTCGTGCGCGACCGGCGTCGCCGTCGTCAACATCGACAACGGCTTTGGCGCCGCGGCGATCGCCAGTTCGATCAATCACCTGCCACGCTGACGCGTCTCACACATGATGCGGGCCGCTGACGTCGAAGCCCGGTCGGCGGTGTTCCGGCGGGAGCTTGGGCTCGGCACCCTTGCGCTGACGCAGATCATGTACGTCGTCGGCTCCGGCTGGGTGGGCACGGCCGCCAAGCTCGGGCCGTCGCACGTAATCTTCTGGAGCGCGGCAATTCTGCTTTATTACCTGCCTCAAGCCGCGGTCGTCATCTATCTCAATCGGTTAATGCCGCTCGAGGGCGGGCTGTATCAGTGGGCGACCGCGGGGCTTGGCCGATTTCTTGGTTTTCTGACAGCATGGAATCTGTGGGCGTACTCGATCGCCGTGATGGCGGTGTTCGGGGTCATCATCGCGACCAACCTCGCGTACCTCATCACGCCTTTGGGTGCGACGTTCACGAAAGCCGTGTGGTACACGCCGGTCGTGAGCGCGACCGCGGTTGTGTTGCTGAGTTTCGTGTCGCTGTTCGGCTTGCGCGTCGGCAAGTGGCTGCAGGGGATCGGCGGGTTGTCGCAGATTCTGATGTTCAGCGCACTCATCATCGTGCCGTACGTGGCGATCACGCGCGGCACAGCGCAAGCGTACCACCCACTCGCGTGGGCGATGCCGAGTCTCAGCCTGCTCAGCATCAACATCTTCGGCAAGATGGCGCTCGGCGCGCTTTCGGGGTTCGAGTACGTCGCGATCCTGGCTGGCGAGTGTCGGGCGCCGTCGCGCACGATCGGGCAGTCGGTAATGATTGCGACGCCCGTCATCGCCGTGATGTTCATCTTCGGCACGAGCAGCGTGCTGGCGCTCGTGCCGCAGAATCAGATCGATCTGGTCAGCCCGATTCCGCAGGCGCTGCAGATGGGCTTTGCGGGGCTTGGGATCGCGCGATTCATCGTGCCCGTGCTCATCGTCATGCTGCTCGCGCGGCAGATTGGCAACGTGACGCTGATCTTCGCCGGCAACACGCGTTTGCCGATGGTCGCGGGCTGGGATCGCCTCGTGCCGGAGTGGTTCACCCGCCTGCACCCGCGCTATCGCACGCCGTCGAACTCGATCCTCTTCGTCGGCGCGCTCACGCTTACACTGACGATGCTCGGCCAGATTGGGGTGGGCTTGCAGGAGGCGTTTCAGCTGCTCGACAACGCGGCGGGCATTTTCTATGCGTTCACGTACATGGCGCTCTTCGCAATTCCGCTGGTTGGCGCCGCGCGGCTGGGCGTCACGCCTCCGATCTGGCTGCGAGTGATGGCGGCGTCCGGCTTTGCAGTGTCCCTGCTCTTTTCGGTGCTGTCAGTGTTTCCGATCATTGATGTCGCGAGCTGGCAGGCGTTTGCCGCGAAGATCATCGTCGTGCTCGTCGCGGCGAACGTCGTGGGCGTCGGGATTTACTTCGCGGGACGACGAGCCTGAGCCGCGCCGAGGATCGCGTCAATTTGCTCGATCAGCGCGCTCCGGCGTGCTTGAGCAGCGTCTCCACCTGCAGTTCGAACGTGCGCTCTTCCTGCTCGCCTCGGACGACACCCGGCTTGAAAATCACGCGTCCCGTCGCGTCGACGAGGGCGTTGGTCGGAAAGCCGCGCGCGGCGTAATTGGCCTCGGCCCAATCGGTGTCGGTCTTGAGCGGCCGGAAGCCGAAGTGGTTGTTCGTCATGTACGGCATGACGAACGCGTCTTCCTCCGGATAGACGTTGAGCGCGAGGATCACGAAACCGCGATTCTTGTACTTGTCGAGCACGCGCTGCAGCGTCGGAAACTCGCCGCGGCACGGACCGCACGACGGATACCAGAAGTTCACGAGCACGACTTTGCCGCGGTAGTCCGCGAGCCGCACGATCTTGCCGCCCGGGTAATCGGGCAACGAAAAGTCCGCGGCCGGCTTGGCATTCGCATCGAGCCGCGTCCAGAGATCGCGGTCCATCGTGTCAGGAGTTTTCTTGAGCTTGGCGCCGTACTTCGAAACGGCTGCGTTCACTTCGTCGGTCGGCGACTTCGCGGCAATCGCAAGCAGGCCGTCGTACGCGGACGAGGTATTGCCCGCAGCATCTTGAGCCGCGGCTTTCAGGAGGTCGAGCGGCGTCGTGTCGATGTACTTGGGGCGGGGCGCGGCGTCGATTCGGACGGTCGCGTCGGCGCCGTGGCCCGTGTCGATCAAGCCGTGCGCGTCGACGATCGCGTGCGCGTATGCGGCAAAATCCTGCCATGTCTTCTTGTCGGACGCCGAGGTCATCTCGGCCGCCAGACCTTCGGCCAGCGTCACGGCCTTGGCCGCGTCGGTTCGCACGTACGCTTCGAGGAGACTCGGCATGCCGGATTCCGACCAGCCGGATTTGGCCGGCGGAAATTCGCGGCGCAGGCGCTCGTAGATCGCGATCTTCTTCGGCAGATCGTGCGTCTCGAACGCGGCCCAATACAAGCCCTGCGCGCCACGTTCGGTGCCCGGATACTTGTCGGCCACCTGCTGGAGCAGCACGATCGACCGCGCGGGGTCGAGTGCCTTCATCGCCGATGCCCAGTAGAAGAAATACTGCGGATCGCTGGGATCGACGTCCGCCGCTTTCTTGAGGTACGCGACCTGCTTGGCGTTGTCGCCGCTGAAATCCTCGATGAGCGCGAGTTGCAGGTAGGTCCGCGCGAACATCGGGTCGATCGCGATGGCGCGTTCGTAGTATTTCGCGCCCGTCGCCCAGTCCTTGTCTTCGAGCGATCCCTGCGCCCAGGCGAGCACCGCGTTGTTGGGATCGGCCGCGGCCCACGTCGCGTACTGCTTCTTCAAGTCGTCGAGCGCGCGATCGACCGCCTCGCCCGTCTTGGCTTTCGATTCGTTCGCGTGGGCGACAGCGGCCTGCCGCGTCACCGACGACAAGCGATCGTAGACGTCGGGGAATCTCGGGTCGGCTGTCACCGCCTGCTTGATGAGTGCAAGCGCGCGATCATAGTCGGGGGCCCCGCGCAACACGGCGTCGGCCTGAGCGAGGAACGCTTTCGCCTCGGGCGTCCCGGCACTTGCGGTGGATTTTGCGGCCGATTGTCCGGCGACGGACGTTCCGCCCCTGACGGTGGCGGAGAGGAGCAGCACCGCCACGATCGCGCCGATCGACAAATTTGTCTGACGCATCGGCCGATTATAGGAGGGCGGCTTCTTCCGTGCGATAATGATTGTTTGCCCACACCCCGGTGGGCGTCACCATGCAAGCTGCTGCTCTCCGCGCGCTCGAGTTCGATCGCATCCGTGAGGCGTTGGCCCGCGAGGCGCTGACGCCGCTTGGGCGGGTGCGCGCGTACGCGCTCGAGCCGTCGCCCGAGGCTGACGAGGTCGCGCGCCGTCTGGCGCTCACGACCGAGTCGCTGGCGTTCGTCCGCAACGACGGATCGCTCGGCATCTACGCGCCTGAGCAGCTCGAGGCGACGCTGCGCGGTCTCGAACAAGGCGAAGAACCCCTCGAGCCGCTGCAGCTCATCGGCCTGTCGCGATTCGTCGAGTCGGTCGATCGCGTCGCGGCGTCAATCCGCCGCGCCATCGAGAGCGGCGGCGCGGGCCTGCGCGACATCGCGTTGCGCGCAGCGTCGTTCGCAACCGAGGCGGCTGCCGTCGACCGCGCGATCGAACCGAGCGGCGAGATCAAGGACGACGCGAGCCCGGCGCTGCGGGACATTCGCGACAAGTTGCGCCGGCAGCGTGCGAAGTTGCGGTCGACGCTGGAGTCGCTGACACGCGGACGCGACGCGGCGAAGTACCTGCAGAGCGAGATCGTCACCGACCGCTACGGGCGGTACGTTGTCGTCGTGCGTGCGGAACATCGCGACGCGATTCCCGGCATCGTGCACGGCAGCTCGGCAAGCGGTGCGAGTTTGTACCTCGAGCCGCTGTCGACGGTCGACGTCAACAACGACATCGTCGCGCTCGCGGAACGCGAGAAGGAAGAGATTTACCGGATTCTGACCTCGTTGACCAACGCGTTCCGGTTGCGCGCGGACGACTTCGAGCAGACGCTCGATGCCGCCGCCGACTTCGACGAGCTGCACGCGAAGGTGCAACTCGCCGAACGCCTCGGCGGCATCGCCCCCGCGCTCACCACCGACGGCCACCTCGAATTTCTGGGCGCGCGTCATCCGATGTTGAGGGGGACGGGGCTTTTTTCCACAGATCTGGCCGATCCGGTGCCGGAGGTCGGCCCCGACGACACCGCCGGGGCCCGACCTCTGGCACCGAAAGGGCCAGATCTGTGGAAAAAAGCCCCGTCCCCCAACGATCTCTCCGTCGCCTCGGCCCTCGTGATCTCGGGGCCGAATACCGGGGGCAAGACGGTCGCGCTCAAGGCGTTCGGGCTGCTGGCCGTCATGGCGCAGGCCGGACTCCTGATTCCCGTCGAGCGCGGCAGCCACTTCACGCCCTTCCGATCGATCTTCGCCGACATCGGCGACGACCAATCCATCTCCGCGAGCCTGAGCACGTTTTCCGCGCGTATCGCGAACCTCGTCGAAATGGACCGCGCGCTCGACCTGCCCGCGCTCATCCTGCTCGATGAAGTCGGCAGCGGCACGGACCCGGCCGAAGGCGGCGCGCTCGGCGCCGCGGTCATCGAACACTTCCGCCGCCGTGGCGCCACCATCGTCGCCACCACCCACGACGAGCTGTTGAAATCGTACGCGTCGACCACCGACGGTGTCACGACGGCCGGCTTCGGATTCGATCCCGACACGTACGCGCCGACCTATCGCTTGATTTACGGCGCGCCCGGCCGCAGCCTCGCGCTCGAAATCGCCGATCGGCTCGGCATGCCGGCGTCCGTCATCGCCGACGCGCGGGCCCGGCGCTCCGGCCGCGAGTCGCAACTGGCGGCGCACCTCGCGCGCCTCGATCAGCAGGTCGCGCAGCTCGATCACGCCCGCCGCCTGGCCGACGATGACCGGCGCGCGCTGGTGGCGGACCGTCAGCGCGTCCTCGAACGCGAAGCGAAGTTGACCGAGCGCGAAGCCGTCCTCAAGCGGCGGCTCGACGACCGGTTGAACGAGAAACTGCGCGAGGCGCGCGTCGAAGTTGATCGCATCGTCGGCCAGCTCAAGCAGAAGGCTGATGCGCTCGCGGATCGAGGGCAGGCCCGCGCCGCGTCGCGGCAACCTGTCATTTCGACCGGCGACGTCGGCCAGTTGCGGGCCGAGGCGCGCGCGGCGCTCGGAGCGGTCGGCGAAGCCGTCACCGACGGAATGGACGAAGAGCCGCAAGCCCTTCTCGGCGCGTCGCCGTCTATTGGACAGACGGTCTTCATCGCCGCGTTCGGCGCCGAGGGCATCGTCCGATCCGTGGCAGGTGATCGAATCGACGTCGAAGTTCGCGGCAAGAAAATGCGCGTGTCCCTGCGCGACCTGCGATCGGCCCGGCCCGCCGACGCGCGCCGCGGACCCGAGACGCGCGGCCGTGCGACCGGGGTGTCCGCCCCGGCGCGACCGTCCTCGGCTGCGACCCGCGAGCTGGTCGTGGTTGGATCGACCGTCGATGAAGCCATCGGCCGCGCCGAGAAGTTTCTGGACGATGCGCTGCTCGCCGACGAACGGCGGCTGCGGATCGTCCACGGCCATGGCACCGGCCGGCTCCGCGAGGCGTTGACGAAATATTTCCGCGCGCACCCGCTCGTCGCGACCGTCGCCCCGGCCGACGACAAAGAAGGCGGCGGTGGTGCGACCATCGTCGAGCTCAAGGACTGACCCTGTGGCGCTCTTCCCGCAGACCTTCCTCGACGACCTCAAGGCTCAGACGGACATCGTCGCCGTCATAAATGAGGTCGTGTCGCTCAAGAAGGCGGGAGCCACCTGGAAGGGCCTCTGCCCGTTTCATCAGGAACGAACGCCGTCGTTCAACGTCAATAAGGACAAGGGCTTCTTCAAGTGCTTCGGCTGCGGAGCGGGGGGCGATGTCGTCAAGTTCGTCGAGCTCCAGCAGAAGATGCCCTTTCCTGAGGCGGTGCGTTACCTTGCCCAGCGGGCCGGCATCGAAGTACCCGAGTCCCAAGGCAATCCGGACGAGCGAGCCGCGGCCGCCGAACGCGAACTCCTCGTCAAACTTCATGAGCAGGCCGTGGCGTTTTTTCGAGAGCAACTGGCGACGCCGGCGGGCGCGCGGGCCAGGCGCGAACTTGAGTCTCGAGCACTCAATCCAGAGACCATCACCGCCTTTGGTTACGGGTACGCTCCCGCGGCCGGGCGGGAAACGCTGCACCAGCGCTGGGCGGACGAAAAAATTCCTGTGCCGCTCCAGCTCAAGACAGGGCTGGTCATGGCGCGGGACGATGGGCGGGTCGCGGATCGGTTCCGGAACCGCCTGATGATCCCAATTGCGCGGGATTCCGGGGCAATTGTGGCGTTTGGCGGCCGGGCGCTCGACGAGGGCCAGGTCCCCAAGTACTTGAATTCGCCTGAAACACCTATCTACTCGAAGGGCCGGACACTCTACGGTCTGGACGTGACGAAAGGGGCCATTCGGAAGCACAATTACAGTGTGCTGGTCGAAGGCTACTTCGACTTGGCGCAGGTGTGGCAGTCGGGGGTTCAGCCGGTGGTCGCGGCGTGCGGCACCGCGCTTACGAGCGCGCAAGCCCGTACATTGAAACGATTTACGTCCAAAGTCGTCCTGAGTTTTGATCCCGATCAGGCGGGGCAGGGCGCGGCGGCGCGGTCATCGGAATTGTTGGTGGCGGAAGGTTTTCAGGTGAACGTCGCGCTGTTGCCCGAAGGCAGTGACCCGGATACGTTCATTCGCCGGGACGGTGGCCGAGCGTACGTGGAGCGGCTGACCGGGTCGCGGCCGTATCTCGACTTCCTGCTCGATCGCGCGGCAGCGCGCTTCAACGTGTCGCGTCCGGAAAGTCGCAAGACGTTTCTCGACAGCATGCTGAAGGTCGCGGCCACGATTCCGGACGCGGCGGCGCGCGATTCGTTCGCTGATCGTCTGGCGCACAAGGCCCGAATTACCGAAACGGTGATCAGGGACGAGATCAAGAAGGCGGCGGCACAACGCCGGCCGGACGCACCGGCGATTGCCGTGCAGACGACCGTGCGCGTTCGGCCCGACGAAGCGGGGCTGCTCTGGGCCCTCGCCCATCGTCCGGTCGAGGGATTGGCGGCGGTCGCGCAAATCGACGCGAACGATCTCGACGGGTTGCTGAGCGGGCCGATTCTGACGCTCGCCGCCAGTCTCGCGGACGTGCCACCCGACGCGCTGCCCGAGTTGCTGCGCGAGCGGATGAGCGAGGGAGAGCGCGCGCTGTTCGAGCGCGCCGCCGGCGCGCAGGCGCCGGTCGCCACGGCGGCCGATTGCGTCGTGGCGCTCAAGCGCGACCGGTGCCGCCGCGATCTCGCGGCGGTGCAGGACGAAATCGATCGCGTCGCGGCCGGTGCCGCGGGCGACGGACAATTTGACGCCCTCTGGGCGAAGAAGAAAGCGCTCCTCAAGACGCTCGACGAGAGCACCGGGAACTGAGCGCATCGTGATTTTGGCGGTTTTGATTTCAGGTCAGGAGTCCGGCCTTGTCCATTGAAGAAAAGTACGACGAGATTAAGCAACTGATCACCCTCGGCAAAGAAAAGGGCTACCTCCTCTATGACGAGGTCAATGAGCTCCTGCCGGCCGACATCACCTCCTCCGAAGAGCTGGACGATCTGTTCAGCACGTTCGGCAGCGCGGGCATCGAGGTCGTCGACTCGGAGAAGACTTACCGGGACGACAAGCTGGCGGGCGAAGGCGGCGAGGAGATGGACCTCGACCTCACGCCGGGCGCGCTCGACAAGACGAACGATCCCGTCCGCATGTACCTGCGCGAGATGGGCACCGTGCCGCTCCTGACGCGCGAGGGCGAAGTCGCGATCGCGAAGCGCATCGAGCAGGGCAAGCTCGCCGTCATCAAGTCGATCTCGCGGACGCCCAAGATCACGCAGGACGTCATCGAGATGGGGGAACAGCTCAAGCGCGGCGAGCGTACCGTGCGCGAGCTCGTGGTCTTCAACGAGGAAGAGATCACCGACGAGAAGATCGCGGCGCGTCAGCGCGAGTTCCTCAAGCAAATCGACCGCGTGCGGCTGGCGCTCGAAGGCGTCCAGAAGCTCGAAGAGAAATACGCCGACGTCGCCAAGGCCGACAAGCGCAAGTTCCGCCGCGCGAAGTGGCGGACCGGCCGGGCGCGCGTCGAGCTCTCGCGTGCGATTCGGAAGATCGAGTTTACCGAGATGGTCAAGCGGCGCCTGATCGACGGCATGAAGTCGGCCGTCGAAGACGTCCAGGCCAAGCAGCGCGACGTGCGCCTGATCGACCAGAAGCTCGACGCGAAGGGCAAGCGCAAGCTGCGCGAAGAGGAAAAGAAAATCCTCCTCAAGCACAAGGAAGAGTCGCGAAAGGAAATCCGCGAGCTCGCGAAGAAGCTCGAGCAGACGCCCGAGGAGCTCACGAAGATGCTCCGCACGGTACTCGAGGGCGAAGCGCAGGCCGAGCAGGCAAAGAAAGAGCTCGTCGAGGCCAACCTCCGGCTCGTGGTCTCGATCGCCAAGAAGTACACGAACCGCGGGCTGCAGTTCCTCGACCTGATTCAGGAAGGCAACATCGGCCTGATGAAGGCGGTCGACAAGTTCGAGTACCGCCGCGGGTACAAGTTCTCGACCTACGCGACATGGTGGATCCGTCAGGCCATCACGCGCGCAATCGCCGACCAGGCGCGGACGATCCGCATCCCGGTCCACATGATCGAGACGATCAACAAGCTGATCCGCACGTCGCGCGCACTCGTGCAGGAGCTCGGCCGCGAGCCGACCTCCGAAGAGATCGCGCAGCGGATGGACATCCCCGTCTCGAAGGTCCGCAAGGTCCTCAAGATCGCGCAGGAACCGATCTCGCTCGAGACGCCGATTGGCGAAGAGGAAGATTCACATCTTGGCGACTTCATCCCGGACACGAACGTCGTGTCGCCGTCCGATGCGGTCATCAACCTGAATCTCAAGGAGCAGACCGACAACGTCCTCAAGACCCTCACGCCGCGCGAGGAACGCGTCATCAAGATGCGCTTCGGCGTCGGCGAGGGCTCCGAGCACACGCTCGAGGAAGTCGGCCAGAGCTTCGCCGTTACCCGCGAGCGCATCCGGCAGATCGAAGCGAAAGCGCTCCGCAAGCTCCGGCACCCGTCCCGGAGTCGCCGGTTGAAGCCCTTCCTGGAAGGACGGTAGACGGAGCAGATCAAGTTAGAGGTCGAACGACAGTCCCCTCGGGGCCCCTAGCTCAGCGGTCTAGAGCTGCCGGCTCATAACCGGTTGGTCCCAGGTTCGAATCCTGGGGGGCCCACCACCCTGAAAGTTAGAAGTTAGAAGCCAGAAGTTAGAAGTTAGAAGTTAGAGGAAGTAAGAAGCGTTGGAAGAAGGAGCGAGCGCGGCAAGAAGAAAATTGTCGCGCCGGGCGGAAGTTCGCCTAGCCTAGTGCCGGACCGCGCGAGTCGAACTGGCCGCCGCGGCCACATGGAGGCAGCGATGGTGATCCGACGCGTGAATCCGCTCTCGGCAGCGAAAGTCGGCGGCGTGCTGT
This sequence comes from uncultured Acidobacteriota bacterium, assembly GCA_963704575.1. Lineage (GTDB taxonomy): Bacteria > Acidobacteriota > Vicinamibacteria > Vicinamibacterales > SCN-69-37 > DATEGZ01. The sequence goes on from OY969918.1 coordinate 2,623,795, forward strand.
ACGGCTTGTTGGGATTGGTGATTGGCGCGGTCATCTCGGTCGCGGCCGTCGCGTTCAGCGGCGCGATTGCCGCCGCCGCCCCGGAATCGCAGGCCGGGTCGATGTACGGCATGTTGTTCGGTGCCGGCGCAATCGTCATCCTGCCCATCTGCTACGGGCTGCTCGGGTTTGTCGGCACCCTGCTCACTACGGCCCTGTTCAACTTCGCCACGAAGTTCACGGGCGGCGTGGAAATCGAAACGGCGTAGCGGGATGCGCTGTGGTCTGTCGATGATCCTCGCGGCGGCGACCCTCGTGGTCGCCGCCTGCGACTCGGCGCCCGAGACGACCGGACCGCCGCCGCCCCCATTCGCCGTGGGCACGCAGGCCAAGATGAACGGGCGGACCAAGGGCGTCGTCGTGCCCGTTCTGAACGTTTGGAATACGGTGCCACCGAGCGAGGCTGTGTGCACGCTGCAGCACGACACGCTCGTGACGGTCACCGACACCAAGTACAACGCCGGCGACTCGCGCTGGTATCTGAAGATCGACGGCGGCGGCAGCTGCGCCGGCTGGGTGCCGGAAACGTCGCTGGCAAGGTAGCGGACCGCCCGTGATCCTTCGACGATTCACAGTGCGTGGTGGCGTCGCCGCGCTGTCGATCGCCGTGGTCTTGTCGGTCGCACGGCCGGCGGCCGTGGCGCGGACGGATGACCTCGTCTCGCACCCGTGGATCGGCGTCACCTACATCGACCGCACGAGTACCACGCCGCGGCCGATCCGCATGCACGTCGTCCAGATCGACCTTGGCGCACCGGGGATTCGCTTCGAGCTGTCGCCGCACGCGGGTCCGCGCGAAGTCATGCGGCAGACCACCGTCGCGTTCCTGGAGCAGGTCCACGCGCAAATCGCCATCAACGCGCACTTCTTCTGGCCCTGGCCGTCGAACGACACGCCGTCCGAAGTGCTCGGCATTGCGGCGTCAGACGGCATGGTCTACTCGGGTTTCGAGTCGCCCGAGCAGACGTACGCCCTTGTGCCCGATGCGCCTGGTCTCAACATCGATCGCGACAACCACGCGACCATCGTCCATCACGGCCGCCCGGAACGGAGCGGCACGGGCGGCGCGCTGGGCGCCACGCAAGTCGCCGAACCCGTCACGCTCTGGAACACGGTCGCCGGATCGGCGCAGATCGTGACCGACGGCGAGGCGACGATTCCCGCGTATCGCGACGCCGCCCATCCCGGTGCTGTGCTCGTGCCCGGTGGACCCAGTGCGTTCTCGAACGCCCACTCGTGGTACGACGTGACGACCGCACGGACCTCAATTGGCCTGTCGAAGGACGGGCGCACGCTGACGATGTTCACCGTCGACGTGCGCGGTGGAAGCGACGGCCTGTCGGTGCGCGAGGTCGCGACGTTGCTCGTGCATGACTTCGGCGTCTGGCAGGCCCTCAACCTCGACGGTGGCGGATTGACCTCGATGGTCCTCGAAGATCCCCAGACGCACGCCGGCCGGCTCGTCAATGCCTCGTCGGACAGCGCCGGAGGACGGGCGGTCGGAAGCAACCTGGCGGTCTTCGCCCGGGCCCGCTGAGCCCGGCCGCGCCACGCGGATTTGTGCCGACCGGCCCGAACGTGGAACACTTAGCGCGGTGCTGCCGGCTCTTGATGCTCTGATCTCTCTCCAGCAACTCGACACGCTCGCCGACCAGGCGCGAAAACGGCTCAGCGATCTCCCCGGGGCCGAGGAAGCGATTCGCGCAAGCGTCGCGGCGAAGACCGACGCGGTCGAGACCGCCAAGGCGAAGCTGGCCGACAATCAAACAGCACGGCGCGCGCTCGAAAAGGACGTCGCCGGCGTCGACGCCAGGCTCGCACGCTTCGACGACCACAAGGCGGCCGTCAAGACGAATCAGGAATACACGGCACTCCTCCACGAGATCTCCACGGCCAAGGCCGAGAAAGACGCCTTCGAAGAGCGCATTCTCGGGCTGATGGAAGAGGCCGATGCGATCACGGCCGACCGAAAGGCCGCGGAGGTGGCGCTCGCCGAGACGAAACGCGACGCCGACCAGACACGCGCGGCCCTCGTCAAGGAGCGCACCGCGCTCGAAACAGACGCCGCGCGTCTCGCGCACGATCGAAAGCGCGAAGCGGCATTGATTGACGCGCCGCTCCTCGCCCGCTACGAGCAGTTGCTCAAGCAGCGCCGCGGCATCGGGGTCGCGGCGATGAACGGCGAGATGTGCACCGCGTGCCACGTTCGCCAGCGGCCGCACGTCGCCCAGCAGATTCGCCGCAACGACTCGATCGTGCAGTGCGAAAGCTGCCAGCGCATTCTCTACTTCGTGCCGCCGACCACGTGAGCAGTTTCACGGCCTACATCGACGGCGGCGCGCGCGGCAATCCGGGACCGGCCGGCTGGGGCGCGCTCATCCAGGACGGCTCGGGCTCGGTCGTGGCCGAGCTGTACGGCGTGCTGGCCCACGCCACGAACAACGTCGCGGAGTATCAGGGCCTGATTTCCGCGCTGACGTGGGCGATCGAGCACGGCGCGACGTCGCTCGCCATCCGCTCCGACTCGCTGCTCGTCGTCCAGCAGATGCGCGGCGTTTTCAAGGTCAAGCACGACGGCCTCAAGCCCCTGTACGGCCAGGCGCGGCTGCTCGCGCACAAGATTGGGCGGGTCACCTTCGCCCACATCCCGCGGGAGCAGAACAAGGAGGCCGACCGGCTGGCGAACATCGCCATGGACGAGGCCGAGGCGGCACGGGGCTCCACGCTTCAGGGTTGACGATTCGCGCGCGCCGACTGAAGATGGTGTTCTTGTCAGACCGCAAATACCGCCAGCACGGATATCAGGACAGCGACCGGAGCCGGACCCCGCGAGGCGAGGGCGCGCCGCGCAAGCCGCCGGAACCGCATGACCCGCGGATTCCGCGCGATCCGCGTGTGCCGAACATGCCGGGGTTTCACCAGGTGTTCCGCTGCGCACGCTGCGGCCATCTCGAAAGCCCTGACGTCGGATCGCTCAGCAAGTGCGCGAATTGCGGCGTGGACCTGCGCGCCTGCATCGACTGCGAGTCGTTCGATCCGGGCGCGCGCTTCGAGTGCACCCAGACGATTCCCGCCCGCGTGAGCCCCAAGGACACCGCGAACTCCTGCACGCTCTTCTCGGTGCGAATGCAGGTGGAGCGGGAAACGCGCTCGACACCGCAGCCGAACAGCGCAAAAAAAGCGCTCGATGACCTGTTCAAGTTCTAATCCAGACACCGACGGTTCGAGCGCCTCACTTCTCGCTTCACTTCTAACTTCTGGCCTCTAACTTCTAACTTTTATCGCCGCGACCATGCGGCCCGTCCGTTTGCCCTCCGCGCGGTAGGAGAAGCACGTGTCGAGGTGGTCGGCCGTGCACCACCGCACCGCCGAGATCGCCTTGGGCGGCAGGCCTGCGTTCACGAGCTGATCGATGTTGGCCTGAGCGACGTCGAACTTCCAGTGCCCCGGCCCGTCCTCGACGAACCACGACACCGCGTCGGGAGTCATCCCGAGAAATGCCGTGCGGACCAGGTCATCGACCTGATAGCAGCACGGCCCGATGCTCGGCCCGATCGCCGCGGTCAGCTCCGCGGCAGCGATGCCGATCTCTTCGATCGCCTCGATGGTCGCCGTCGCCACGCCCGCACAGGTACCTCGCCAGCCGGCATGCACCGCGGCCACGACCCGCCCGTCGCGATCGGCGAGGAGAATCGGCACGCAATCGGCGACTCGCACGGCAATGGCACGCGCCGGATCGAGGGAGACGATCGCGTCCGCGTCGATCAGCGCCGGAATCGGCGTCCCCGGCCTGACTGTGACGACGGTCCTGCCGTGCACCTGACGGACGCGCACCACGTCGTCTGCCGCCACACCCATGGCCTGTCCGAGACGCCGGTAGTCATTCGCCTCGTCATCCCGGAAGGCGACCTCGCGGGTCGTGAAGAGGTGCCGCGCGAGCGGAGTCAGCGCGCGCGACTCGAGCACGCGCCCGGCCGGGCTGTCCTGCCAATCGAATCCCTGCGCAACCACGGTGTCTGTGTCAGAAGCGTTCATGAGCTCCCTGTAAACCGCAGGCGTCACCCGCGGCCGGATCGCCCGGCGCGCGGCGCGCACCCCGAAGTCTAACCCGTCCGCTTATCGTCACTTGGCGCGACGCGACGCGGCAATGAGCGCCTGGCCCATGCCTTGCTGATGAATGGGATGCCGGCGAGGCCGGCGGAGGCACACGATGACAGTAAAGTTCTTTCCCAATGACAAAGGCAATCCTCCAGGCAAGCTGGCGGACGCCGAGCTCCATTTCTCCGGTGGGCCGATCGACGGACTCAAGCTCGTCGGGTTCGCCGTGTGGGAGCGTAAAACCGGCGGCCGCAATGTCACGTTCCCGGCGCGGCAGTATTCGGTCAACGGCGAGCGCCGCAGCTTTTCACTCCTGCGGCCGATTTCCGAGACCAAAGCCCAGGACAAGCTGCGGGACCTGATTCTCGAGGCGTACACCGAGCACGAAGCGGCGATGGCGGAAGCGGTTTGAAAGTTAAGAGTGAGAAGCCAGAAGGGAGAAGTCAGACGCGCTAAATCTCAGGAATCAGCGCGGCGTTTTCCTTCTGTCGCTTGGGCGGCAGCGTCCACTCGGCTCGATTGCTCTTTTCGAGCTCCTGCCGGAAGAACGACGATTTGAATCCGCCGTCGATGATTTGCCACGGCAGGAACGCGTCGCCGCTGCGGTCACGATAGAGATAGGCGCCGGCGTCGAGTCCGGACTCGGCCACCGCGGCCCGCCAATTGCCGCCGTTGGCTTCAGCGTGCTCGATGACGTCCGCCACGCGCCGGTCGCCGAGCGAGAGCAGGCCCTGATAGAACGAATGCCGCTCGGATTTGATGTTGAAGTACACGTTGTCCAGGTCCATCGTGAGTTCGCGGAGCCGTTCGATCTTCTCCTCGATGACGCCGGCGTCGGTCATGGGCATCCACTGATACGTGGTGCCGGGCTTCGGCACCAGCGGATTCACGCTCGCGACGATGCGGCCGATGACGCCGCGGGGCTTGGCGTACTCGAGCATGCGCTCGCGGATCTGCAGGGTCAGGTCGCGAATCGCCACCAAGTCGTCGTCTGTCTCTGACGGGAGACCGATCATGTAATAGAGCTTCAAGTTCTCGAGGCCGGTGCGGAAAATCAGCGATGCTCGATCGAGGATCTCCTCGTTGGTCACCGTCTTGTTGATCACGCGGCGCAACCGATCGGATCCGGTTTCCGGCGCGATCGTGATTGATCGCTCGCCGCTCTGTTTGAGCAGCGACACAATCGGCTCGGTGAGATCGTCCAGCCGCAGCGACGCGGGGCTGATCCCGTAGCCCATCGCGACCAGGCGCTCGAGGATCATCACGATATCAGGGTGGTCGCAGAGGGCGATCGACACGAGGCCCACGCGGTTCGCGTACGGCCGCGCGGCTTCCGCGGTGGCAAGAATCCGCGCAGTCGAAAACGGCCGAACCGGCAGGTAGTTGTAGCCGGCCCAGCAGAACCGGCACAGGTTGGCGCAGCCGCGCACGACTTCGATCAGCAGCCGCGAGCCGAATTCCGTATCGGGCGTGAAAATCGTCGTGCTGGGCGGATCGAGATAGTCCGCGGCTTTCACCGCGGCCTTCTTCACGACGGGCGACGCGTTCGTGCCGGGCCGCGGCTGAATGGCGGCGACGCGGCCGGGACCATCGTAGATGACGTCGTAGAGCGACGGCACGTAAAACCCGCGGGTCGTCGAGAGACGTTCGAGCAACTCTTCGCGGTTCGCCGCCTCCGCCCAGGCCTCGGCGATCGCCGGCGCGAGCAGCTCCGCCTCGCCGGCCGCAATAACGTCGGCGAACGGCGCGAGGGGCTCCGGATTGACGAACGTCACCGCGCCGCCGATCACGATCAACGGGTCGCGATGGTGCCGCCGTGCGCTGCGGGGCTGGAGCCCGGCCAGACGCAGCATCGTGACGACGTTCGTGTAGTCCCACTCGAACGACACCGAGAACGCGAAGATGTCGAAATCATGAACGGGCGTCTGGGATTCGATCGTGACGAGCGGCTCGCGCTTCGCGAGCTGAATGGCGATCTCCTGCTTGGCGGGCAGGAAGACGCGTTCGCAGACGACACGCTCATCGGCGTTCCAGAGGCGGTAGACCGTTTGGAGACCGAGATTGGACATCCCGACGAAGTAGCTGTTCGGAAAGGCGAGGGCGATGCGCAGGCGTCCACCGTGCGTCTTGCGAATGGTGCCGACCTCACGCGACAGCAGGTCGCGGGCCTGGTCACGGGGATCGAGACGTGCGCGCGAGCCGGACCGGGCCGAACGGGAAGGTGCAGTCATGAAGTCAGGGCGCCCGTCCGGACGCCGCACGTGTGCCGGCGCCGCGGGCGCTCGCCCTGGTACTTTCGATTGTACCTGCGGGACTAGACCGCGCGGCACGCCGCCTCCCAGGCGCCGACGTGCCCCGTGGAGGGGGCTACCCCTCCTGCCGGCGAAGGAACGCGGGCACGTCCAACGGCGACGGTGCGTCCGTTTCCTCGTCCTCTGACGTCGACGCGTCCGCTGACCGCAGCGGAAGCATGGGCAAGTCGAGCATCGGCCGGCGCGAAACAACGACCCGGCCACCGTTCGCGACCAGGCGTTCCTCGTTTTGCACCCGGCCAGTGGCGTAGGCGCTCAGGTCGACTGGCGTCGACACGGCGGACTGGGCAGCCGGCGACGACAGCGCGCGGAACCCGTCGAATCCGGTCGCGATCACCGTGATCTTGACCTTCCCTTCCATCTTCGGGTCGACGACGGCGCCGAAGATGATGTTCGCGTCCTCGTGGGCCGCGCCCGAGACGATGTCGGACGCCTCGCTCACCTCGGCGAGTGTGAGGTCCGGACCGCCAGTGACGTTGATAATCACGCCGCGCGCGCCCTGGACATTTGCGTCCTCGAGGAGCGGACTCGAGATCGCGGCGGTCGCGGCGACGCGCGCGCGATCCTCGCCCTTGGCGATGCCCGTGCCCATGATCGCGAGGCCCATGCGCGACATGATCGTCTTGACGTCAGCGAAGTCCAGGTTGATGAGCCCCGGCACGAGGATCAAATCCGAGATCCCCTGGATCGCCTGCCGGAGCACGTCATCCGCCGTGGCGAACGCGTCCTGCATGCTGGTCGCGCGATCGACGGTGAGCAGCAGGCGCTCGTTTGGAATGGCAATCATCGTGTCGACCGACTCGCCGAGGTCCCGCATGCCGATCTCGGCCTGCGCGTACCGTTTGCGGCCCTCGAACTTGAACGGCTTGGTCACGACCGCCACGGTGAGCGCGCCGAGCTGGTTGGCCAGGCTGGCGATGACCGGCGCGGCGCCCGTGCCGGTGCCGCCGCCGAGTCCGACCGTGACGAACACCATGTCGGCGCCCGACAGCACCTCGAGGATCTTGTCGGTGTCCTCGAGCGCGGCGGCGCGGCCGACGTTGGGATCGGCGCCGGCGCCCAGGCCCTTCGTCAGCTGCGATCCGATCTGCAGTTTGATCGGCGCGGCGTTGTTCTGCAGGGCCTGCTGGTCCGTGTTGGCGACGATGAACTCGACGTCACCGAAGCCGGCCATGACCATGCGGTTGACAGCGTTGCCTCCCCCGCCACCGACACCGATGACCTTGATGCGGGCGCCGGTGCGGACGACGGTTTCGTCGAGCAGCAGGCGGAGTTTCTCAGCAGGAACGACAGGAGCGGGTTGGCGAGCATCCATACGGGTGGTTCTCCTCAGTTCGAACGTTCAGGCCTAAAAGAACTCTTTGAACAGCGTGCGCAGCCGGCCGGTCAGGCGCCCAATCGTGCCCGCGCCCACGCGCATCGGCTCGGCGAGCAGATTGCGATGGGTGTAAACGACCAGTCCGACCGACGTCGCGAACGCCGGGTTGTTGACGTGATCGGCCAGTCCGCCGACGCCCTCGGGCGCCGCGCGGCGGACCGGCATGTCGAAAATCTGTTCCGCGATTTCGGCCATGCCTTCGAGCATGGCGCCGCCGCCGGTGAGCACGAGCCCGGAATTCAGCGACTTCTCGTAGCCGGCGCGCCGCATCTCGTCCCAGAGCAAGTGACAGACTTCCTCGGCGCGCGGCTGGAGAATCTCCGACAGCACGCGCCGCGGCATCATTCGCGCGCGGCGGCCGGCGATGCTCGCGACCTCCATCGTCTCGTCTTCCGGCACAAGCGACGTCAGCGCGCAGCCCGACCTGCGCTTCAGCCGCTCAGCGTCCGGGATCGGCATCCGCAGGCCGACCGCGATGTCATTCGTGAAATGATCGCCGCCGATCGCGAGCACCCCGGTGTGCCACAAGCTGCCGCGCTCGAACACCGCGAAATCCGTGGTTCCGCCGCCGACGTCGACGATCGCCGCACCCAGCTCCTTCTCGTCAGGCGTGAGGACCGACTCACTCGCGGCCAGCTGTTCGAGCACCGTCTCGACCACCTCGACGCCCGCGCGATTCACGCAGGCGATCATGTTCTGCATCGACGACGAGCTGCCGGTGACCACGTGGACGTTGACCTCGAGGCGGCTGCCGGTCATGCCGACCGGCACCGCAATGCCGTCCTGGTCATCGACGACGAAATCCTGCGGCAGGACGTGCAGGATGTCGCGGCCGCCGGGCAACGCCACTGCGCGCGCCGCATCAATCGCGCGCTTGACGTCCTCGCGTGTGATTTCCCGGTTGCGTCCCGCGACCGCCACCACGCCCCGGCTGTTGAACGCCTTGACGTGCGCGCCCGAGAGCGCCAGGTACACGCTGTCGATCTCGATGCCCGCGGTCAGCTCGGCTTCGTCGAGCGCGCGTTTGATGGCCTCGGCCGCCGAGTCCACATTGTTGACGACGCCACGCCGGATCCCTTTCGAATCCGCCAGCCCGATGCCAATGATGTCGAGCCCGCCATCGTCCATCACCTCGCCGACGATGGCCGACACCTTCGACGTCCCGACGTCGAGCCCGACCAGATATCGATCTTTTCGTCCCATGCACGCTCCGTCACGCCTGAACTGGACCCACTCGGTGAGATTCACGAGCGGACGATCCGAGTACGTCGATTCGGCCGGCGCTATTTCGCCGGCTTCGTCACTTCCTTCGTCTTGCCGTTCGCGCGGACGACCACCGTCACGGGCTCGGTGGGGTCGACCGTCGCGCCGAGCGCCCGGTACTTGCCATCGAACCGGAGATCCACCGCGTCGATCGCCGTGAATTGCTGCGCGAGCGTCGGGGCGAGATCCAGATACGTGTTCAACCGCTCCACGAACCGGGTGTCGCCCAGATGGAGCAGCACCGGACCGTCGTTGAGGATCGCGACGACGTCGCGTCCGTCGGTGACGTCGATCTGCGACACGCGATGCCGCAGGTCGGGAGACGAGTGAAGGGCCTCGATGAACGCGGCGGTCAAGGTCACGCCGGCGGCATTTACCGGTGCGGGATTGGTCGCCGACGCGGCACCCACGAGGCCGTCAACGAGCGGCAGGTCGAAGTCACGGTATTGCGGTCCGTACTCGTCAATGATCACGCCCCTGTCGTCCACGAGAAACAGCTGCTGTCCGACGCGAGCGATCGCCATCGGCGCGCGCTCGGTGATCTGGACGCCGATGGTCGACGGCAGTACGCGCCACATCGTCGCGTCCGCCACCCACGGCGAGTCCATCAGGCGGCGGCGATAGCTGGCAAAGTCGACTTGAAGGATGTTCTCGCCCGGCAGACCGTCGAGCAACGCCTGCACTTCGCCGGTCGGCAGGCGCGAGTTGCCGCGCACGACCAGATGGCTGACCGTGAAGAGACGCGACCGCAGCACGGTGCGGCCGAGCCAGGCGATCGATCCCAGCACCACGACGCCGACGAACAGCGCCCGGCCCACGTTCCAAGCGAGTTGGCCCAGTCGGCGGCGACGGGTCGGGCGGACATCCGGCCGGCGGAAACGGCGGTCGGCCGGTGCCGCGACGCCTGCGGTCATCGACGGCATGCCTCGGCGGCTCGCGGCCCGGCTCATGAAGCTACCTGCTTCGCCGCGAGGCTCTTGAGCACGCGATCGGCCACGGTGCCGATCGAACCCGCGCCCAGGGTCACGACGAGATCGCCCCGACGCGCGAGGTCGGCGACGGCTGCGGGCAGATCTTCGATCCGCTTCACAACGCGTACGTCCTTCGCATGACGGCCCACGGCGTCGGCGAGCCGTTCGATCGTGACGCCGGCAATCGGCGCTTCCCCGGCTGGGTAGATATCGGTGAGGATCACGAGATCGGCCAGCGCCAGGGCCGGACCGAAGTCGTCCATTAGATCGCGCGTGCGCGTGTAGCGGTGCGGTTGAAACACCGCGATGATCCGGCCCGGCTGGCCGTCGCGAGCGGCGCGAAGGACGGCGGTGACTTCCGTCGGGTGGTGGCCGTAGTCGTCGACGACGGTGACGCCACGCTCGAGACCACGCACGTCGTATCGCCGCTCGGCACCATGAAACCCGGCGAGCGCGGCCGCGAGGCGATCGAACGGCTGGCCTATCTCGAGGCCGACAGCCACGGCCGCGAGCGCGTTCTGCAGGTTGTGCCGTCCCGGTACTGCCACGCGCAACTCGCCCTCACCTGCCCCGCCGGAAATGCCCGGCACGTCGAATCTGACCCGGCAACGGCCCGATCGACCGTCGGTGACCGGATCGAAGCCGCGCACCTGCGCGTCGTCGGAGAATCCGTAGGTCACCGTCCGCCGCGTCAGCCGCGGCAGGAGCGATCGTACGGGCGCGTCGTCGACACACGCGATCACCGCGCCGTAGAACGGGACGCGATCCGCGAACGCGGCGAATGCATCCATGAGTCGATCGAAGGTACCGTACGTTTCCATGTGTTCGCGATCGATGTTTGTGAGAATCGCGATCGCCGGCGTCAGCCGGAGGAACGATCGATCGCTCTCATCGGCTTCGACCACCATGAATTCGCCCTGACCGAGCCGGGCGTTGCTGCCGAACGCGCTCAACCGGCCGCCGATTACCGCCGTGGGGTCGAGGCCGACGCGTTCTAGCATCAGCGCGACCATCGACGTCGTCGTCGTCTTCCCGTGCGCACCGGCGATGGCGATGCCGACGCGCAGTCGCATCAGCTCGGCGAGCATCTCGGCGCGCGGAATGACGGGAATGTGCCGGGCGCGGGCCTCCGCGACCTCCGGGTTGTCCGCCGCGATTGCCGAAGACACCACCACGACGTCAGCGCCCTCCACATTGCGTGCGGCGTGTCCGACCGAGATCGTCACGCCGAGTGACGCCAGGCGGTCGGTCAGGTCCGACTGGCGCGCGTCCGATCCGCTCACGCCGTACCCGAGATTCGCCAGCAGCTCGGCGATCCCGCTCATCCCGATGCCGCCAATCCCGACGAAATGCACTCGCCTGGTGCGTCCGAACCACATCACTGCGCCAGTTCCAGCAGGCGATCGACGATCCTCGTCGCCGCGTCGGGCTTGGCCATCGCCCGCATCGCGGCGCTCGCTGAGGCGAGCCATGCGCTATCGGCCAAGAGCGCCCCCGCGGACGCCGCGAGCGCCGGGCCGGAGAGCGCTGTTTCTTCGATCATCGCCGCCGCGCCCTTGTCGACCAGCACCCGCGCGTTCGCCCGTTGATGGTCGTCGGCGGCCGCTGCGAACGGCACGAGCAGTGCCGGCCGGCCGGCCGCCTGCAGCTCCGCGATCGACGTTGCGCCCGCCCGGGCAATCACCAGGTCCACATCCTTCATCTCACGAGCCAGGAGATCGAAAAAGGCTGCCGCCCGCGCAGCGACGCCTCCCCGTTCGTACCCTTCCCGCACGGCGTCCAGATCTCGCGGCCCCGTCTGATGGACGATTTCGAGGCCAGGGAAGCGGCGCACCAGCTCCGGCGCCGCCGCCACTGCGGCCATGTTGACGACGTGCGCGCCCTGAGAACCGCCAACGATCAAGATCCGGCGCGGCCCATTCGCACGCCGCGCGCCAGCCGCCTCGTCGCCAATCGCGAAAAATTCTGCCCGCACCGGATTGCCTGTGACAATCGCCCTCCCGCGAAAGAACGGCACGGCTTCGTCATACGTCACCGCGGCGGCCCGCACCCACGGCGCGAGCATCCGGTTCGTGAGCCCGGGCACCGCGTTTTGCTCGAGCACGAGCGTCGGCCGCCCGCGCAACGCCGCGGTCAGCACCACGGGCCCGGCGCTGTAGCCACCCACGCCGACGACCACGTTCGGCCGACGCCGCGAGATGATTCGCCACGCGTCCACCAAGCCGGCCGGCACGAGCGCGGCGCCACGTAGCGTCGCGACGATGGACTTGCCTTTCAGTCCCGCGCTCCGGATCACGTCCAACTCGAACCCCTCGGCCGGCACCACGCGTGCTTCGAGCCCGCGCGCCGTGCCGGCAAACGTCACGCGCGCTCCGGGCCGACGTCGCAAGATCTCGCGCGCCACCGCAATCCCCGGAAACAGATGTCCACCGGTGCCGCCCCCCGCGATCACGACGGAAAGCGACGCGCCGGTCCGCTCGTCGGCGTCTCGCATTCACACACTCACCTGCGTACACATTCAGACGTTCACCAGCTCGCCCATGGTCGTGTCCACCGTGGCCGCCGCGTTCGGCGACGACTGTTGCGAGATGTTGAGGAGGACGCCCATCGCCACGAGGTTGATCACGAGCGACGACCCGCCGTTGCTCACGAACGGCAGCGGAATCCCCTTCGTCGGAAACAGGCCGATCACGACGCTCATGTTGACGAGCGCCTGACAGGCCACCATCGTCGTGATGCCGAGGGCGAGCAGCGTGCCGAAGCGATCGGGCGCCACGAGCGCCGTGCGCATGCCGCGCCACGCGATGACGAGAAACGCGACCAGAATCACGCTCGTGCCGATGAGCCCCAGCTCCTCGCCGACGACGGCGTAGATGAAGTCGGTGTGCGGTTCTGGAATGTAGAAGAGCTTCTGGATACCAGCCATCAGGCCCTTGCCGAACGTTCCGCCCGATCCGACCGCGATGAGCGACTGGTTCAACTGGTAGCCCGTGGTCAGCGGCGCGCTCGCCGGGTCGAGAAACGCCATGAGCCGCTTCCGCCGGTATTCGGTCGATACCATGACCGCCATCGCCGTCGGCAACAGGATGAGAATCGATCCGAGCAGATAGCGATAACTCAGACCCGCAGCGAACACGAGCGCGGCCACGATGAGCGTCAGCACGGCAGCCGTGCCGAAATCAGGCTCGAGAACGATCAACGCGGCCAGGCCGATCGTGACGATGCCGATTGGCAGTACGGCGTACCCGAGCTCATTGATCCGGTGCATGCGCCGTTCGAGCAACGCGGCCGTGAAAAAAATGACGACGAGTTTGGCGAGCTCCGACGGCTGAATCGAGACGATGCCGAGCCCGAGCCAGCGGCGCGTGCCGTTGATTTTGGCGGACAGGAAGACCGCGAGCAGCCCGACCACCGTGATGCCGAGCAGGCCCCAGATGAGCGCTGGCCGGCGGTACTCGTGATAATCGATGCGCATCACTCCCAGCATCAGCAGCAGGCCCATCGTCGCCCATGCGAGTTGTTTGAGGAGGAAGTAGACCGGGGTGTGGAACTTGTCGTTGGCCTGCACCGCCGAGGCGCTGTAGACCATGACGACGCTGGCGCAGACCAGCAGAATAGTGGCCAGAAACAGTGCCTTGTCGGATTTGAGGGTTCGCGCCATACTCTCCAGCCTTCCGCTCTCGCTCTAAAGGTGCGACCGCCGCTTGCCGAAATCAGGGGGCGGCCCGAATGTGTCACCAGCCGGAATCGCACCGGCCGTTGAAATGAGCGGTCAGCAGTCATCAGCCGGGTTGGACAAGGACACCAACCTCACAAGCCGGGGCGGCTTGTGTTCCCAGCGGCCGGCTCCTCATCGCCGGACCCGAACTGATGACTGCTCACCGCTCATTTCTTGATCGCTGGGGGCCCCTGCTCCCCAGCTAGTGGCCTTCATTTCGCTCGCGCTTCGTCGCTCGCTCCATGCCGGCCACGGGTCTTCCTTCTTGATCGCTGGGGGCCCCTGCTCCCCAGCTAGCTCACGTCGCTTCGCGGGGACCCCTGTGCCCCGTCGCTGAACCCGTGCAGGTGGACCTTGGACGCACCCTGCACAGCGGACTCTGGACCCTCAGCCGGACCCTGGACCCTGGCCCCCGGACCCCGGACCTTCTGCCAACTTCCGCACCTCGTTCTTGAAACTCCTCCCCCTGTCCGCGTAATCGCGAAACATGTCGAAGCTCGAGCACGCCGGCGCGAGGAGGACGGTGCCGCCCGGCCGCGCGAGCGCGAACGCCACGCGCACGGCCTCGGACATCGACTGCGCGTCGTGCACAGGCTTGATGTCGTCGAGTGCGGCATGAATCAGCGGCGCCGCTTCGCCTATCGCCACGACGGCGTCAACGCGCGCCGTGACGGTCTCGCGCAGATCCTCGAAGCGCCCGCCCTTGAATCGGCCGCCCATGATCGCGACGACCTTGTCCGTGAAACTGTCGATTGCGCGCCCCGCGGCAGCGACGTTGGTCGCTTTCGAGTCGTTGACGAACGCCACGCCGTTGATCTGCGCCACGCGCTCGAGCGCATGCTCGAGACCAGTGAACTGACTGACGACGTGTCGAATGACATCCGGCCTCACACCGGCGAGCGTAGCCACGGCGGTCGCCGCGAGCACGTCCGCCAGGAGATGGCGCCCCGGCAGCGTCACGACGCTTGTCGGAAACAGCGGCGTCGAAACGCCGGCGTCGCGGCGCACGACCATCGTGTCTTCGAGCGTCACGCCGTCGTCGATCGGCGCGACAAGCGAGAAGTCGAACCGGCGCGCGCGGCTGTGACGGGCGAGCGTCATCGACGCCGGATCGTCTGCGTTCACGACCGCCCAATCCTCGGTCGCCTGATTGACGAAGATCCTCGCCTTCGCGTCCGCGTATTCCTCGAACGACGCGTGCCGGTCGAGATGATCCGGCGAGAGATTGAGCAGCACGGCAATCCATGGATGGAACGTGTCGGTCGTCTCGAGTTGAAAGCTGCTGACTTCGACGACGTGCGTCGTGTCTGGGGTCGATTCGCCGACCTGTGTGCTGAGCGCGGTGCCAAGATTGCCGCCCGCCGTCACGCGCAGGCCCGCGCCTTCCAGCGTCCGTGCGATCAATGTCGTCGTCGTCGACTTGCCCTTGGTGCCGGTCACCGCGACGATGCGTCCCTGGATCCAACGCGAGGCCAGTTCGATCTCGCCGACGACGGGCACGCCCGCCCGGCGCGCGGCGGCCACGGCCGGTTGCGTCGGTGGCACGCCCGGGCTCAGCACGATCAAATCCGCCCGCATGAACATGTCCGGCGCGTGCGGCCCGAGCGCGATCGTGACGCCGAGTTCAGTCAGCTGGCGCGCGCCGTCGATGGCGTTGACATCGGCCAGCGTGACGCGCGCGCCGCGCGCGACGAGGAGCTCGGCCGCAGCCACGCCGCTCCGGCCGCCACCGACCACCGTCACCTGTTGATCCTGCACGCTGAAGGTCATCGCATTACCTCAGCTTCAGCGTGGTGAGACTGAACAGCGCGAAGATGATCGAGAGGATAAGGAACCTCGTGATCACTTTCGGCTCCGCCCAGCCGACGAGCTCGAAGTGGTGATGCAGCGGCGCCATCTTGAAGACGCGCTTGCCGCCGCGGAATCGATAGGACGCGACCTGGATGATGACCGAGCCCGCTTCGAGCACGAACACGCCGCCGACGATCGGCAGCAGCAATTCCTGCTTGATCAGGATCGCGACCGTACCGAGCGCGCCGCCGAGCGCGAGCGATCCGACGTCGCCCATGAAGATGTCCGCCGGGTGCGCGTTCCACCAGAGAAAGCCCAGGCTGGCGCCCACGAGCGTGCCGCAGAAAATCGTGAGCTCGGCCGTCGGAAAGTGCACGAGCTGGAGGTAGTTCGCGAGCACCGCGTGGCCGGTGACATACGCGAGCGCCGTGTACGTGGCCGCCGCGACCGAGAACGTGCTCGCGGCGAGCCCATCGAGGCCGTCCGTCAGATTGACCGAGTTGGTGGCGCCGACCAGCACGAGCACGGCGAAAGGCACGTAGAACCAGCCGAGATCGGGTACGACGCTTTTGAAGAACGGAAAAATCAGGCGCGTGTTGTAGAGGGGCGGCTCGTGGTTGGCGAGCGCCATCAGCGACAGGCCGACCCCGAGCGCCACGAGGATCTGCGCGGTGAATTTGTACCGCGCGTACAGCCCGTGATGGCTGTGGCGCGTCACCTTCAAGTAATCGTCCACGAATCCAACGACGCCGAACGCCGCCGTCGCCATCACGGCAATCCAGATGTACGGGTTGGTGAGGTCGGCCCAGAGCAGCGTCGATCCGATCACCGCCGCGAGAATCAGCAGGCCGCCCATCGTCGGCGTGCCGGCCTTCGGCTTGTGACTGGCGGGACCGTCCGAACGGACCACCTGGCCCACCTGGAACTCGCGGAGCCGGCGAATCAGCCACGGCCCGAGAAGCAGACTCAGGACGAGGGCGGTCAGACTGGCCGCGGCCGTACGGAACGTGATGTAACCGACGACGCGCAGCACGCCGATCTGATCGCGGAGTGGATACAGGAGGTGCAGCAGCATTACGCGCCCTCCTTCAGCCGGTCCGCCACGAGATCGGTGCGTGTGCCCCGTGACCCTTTGACCAATACAAGGTCGCCAGGCTGAACGAGCCGCGCGACGGCCTCGGCCGCGGCGGAGCTGTCCGCGAAACGATGGAGGTGTGCGAGATCCAGGCCGGCGGCAATGGCGCCCGTCGCGACGCCGTCGGCCGACGGACCGCCGACGACCACGAGTTCGTCGACGCGCGCGCCAACCGCTGCACGTCCGACGCCTTCGTGAAGCGCGAGCGCCTGATCGCCCAGTTCGAGCATTTCGCCCAGAACCGCAATTCGTCGGCCGTGGGTCGTCGTCGCGGCGAGGGCCTGCAGCATCACACGCATCGCGGCCGGGCTTGCGTTGTACGAATCGTCCACGAGCCGAACGCCGGAAGGGAGATTCGAGATCGCGCCACGCCGCGCGACCGGCGTGAGTGTCCGCACCCGCGCGGCAATCGCGTCGAGCGGCACGTCGAATTGAAGGGCCACCGCGGTGGCAGCCAGCACGTTCGACAGTTGAGCGCGGCCCGGCAGCGGCACCACGAGCGATAGTCGTCCCGCAGGCGTCGCGACGTCGGCCGTAGTGCCGTCGAAACCGCGGTCGTCAATGTTGGTCGCACGGAGGTCGGCCGTCGCACTCTCGCCGAACGTCACACGGCGTCCGACAAACGTGCGCGCGTGCTCCACGACCAGCGGATCGTCGGCGTTCGCGATGAGCACTGTCGAAGAGGTGGCGTGCTCGAGAATCTCGGCTTTGGCGGCCGCGATCGCCTCCCGCGATCCGAAGAACCCGATGTGGGCGTCGCCGACGTTCGTCCAGACGCGCACGTCCGGCTCCGCCAGGCGAACCAGCGTCCGGATCTCTCCCGCGTGGTTCATGCCGAGCTCGACGACCGCGATCTCCTGGCCGTACGCGAGTTCGGTCAGCGACAACGGCAGGCCGATGTGATTATTCAGATTGCCGCGGTTGCGAAACACGCGGTACCGCGTGGCGAGCAGTTCGGCGGCCACTTCCTTCGTCGTGGTCTTGCCCGCACTGCCGGTAATCGCGACGACGCGGGCGCCCGACTGGCGGCGTACTTCGGCGCCCAGGCGCTGAAGGCCCGCGAGCGTGTCGCCGACTTCAATCAGCGCGGCACCGGCGGGTGCGGCCAAGGTCGACGAGACCATTACTCCGGCGGCTCCGCGCCGAATCGCGGCCTCGATGAACGCGTGCCCGTCGAAACGATCGCCCCGAAGCGCCACGAACAGCGCACCGGGAGTGATGGTGCGCGTGTCGATCGACACGCCGGTGAACGCCGCGCCCAACGGGTCCACGATCACGCGCCCTCCAGCCGCGTTCGCGACCATCCCGGCAGTCAGCACGACGGCGCTCACGTTGGTGATCACACTCGGGAGGCAGCCCGGCGCTGTCCGAGGGCCGCGCGGGCGACGTCGACATCGTCGAAAGGCAACGTCCGGTCGCCGATGATTTGATATTTCTCGTGGCCCTTGCCGGCGATGATGACGAGATCGCCCGGCTTGGCGACACGAATCGCGTGCTCGATCGCCTTGCGGCGATCGACTTGCACGATGAACGGCGTGGTGGCGCGCTTCGGCGCCCCGGGCTCGGCGGTCGGCGCGAGCCCGCGCTGGATTTCCTCGATGATGCGCTCGGGATCCTCCGAGCGCGGGTTGTCGGACGTCAGCACGACGAAGTCGCTGAGCCGTGCCGCGACCGCACCCATGAGCGGCCGCTTCGTGCGATCCCGATCCCCGCCGCAGCCGAACACCGTCACGAGGCGGCCTTGCGCCAGCGGCCGTGCGGTCTCGAGCAGATTCTTGAGCGCGTCATCGGTGTGCGCGTAGTCAACGACCACGCGGACGTCGTCGCTGCTGCCGGAAACGACCTGGAAGCGGCCGGGCACGCGCTCGAGCCGCGCGATGCCACGCTCGATCGCAGACGTCGGCAGGTCGAGCGCAATCGCCGTCGCGACCACGCCGAGGATGTTGTAGACATTGGGCCGGCCGACGAGCGGCGAGCGGATGTCGAGCGCGCCGCGCGGCGTCGTGGCTTCGAAGGCCAGCCCTTCGAGCGACGAGTGAATGTTTGCCGCGCGCACATCGGCGGCCCGATCGATCGCAAACGTGACGGGCCTTGCGACCGTCGCGGCCAGCTCGACCCCGCGCGGATCGTCCACGTTGATGATCGCCGGGGCGCCCGACGGCAACATCTCGAACAGGCGCCTCTTTGCGGCGAAGTACTGCCGCATGTCGACGTGAAAATCGAGGTGATCGCGCGTCAGGTTGGTGAAAATCCCGGCCGCGAAACGGAGGTAGGCGACGCGCTGCAGCACGAGCGCGTGCGACGAGACTTCGATCGCCGCCGCGCGGCAGCCCGAATCGACCATCTCGCGCAGCAGCCGTTGCACTTCCGACGCCTCGGGCGTCGTGTGCGATGCGTCCCGCTCGGACTGGGCGCCGGTGCCCGTGCGCACCGTAACCGTGCCCAGCCGGCCACATGGCAGACCCGCCGCGTCGAACACCGCGGCCAGCAGGTACGTCGTCGTCGTCTTCCCGTTGGTCCCGGTGACGCCGACCACCGTCAACCGCTCGCTCGGCTGCTGATAGAAGATCCCCGACAGCTCTGCGAGCGCCAGCCGGGCATCGGTCGTGCGGACCCACGGAATCGCGGTGCCGGATGGCGCCGGCGTCTCGGCGACGATCGCGAGCGCGCCGCGCTTGACAGCGTCGGCGGCGAACGCGGCGCCGTCGTGGCGCTGTCCGCGCACCGCGACGAAGACGGTTCCGGCGGATACCGCGCGCGAATCGTGCGTCACGCCCGTCACCGCGGCGTCTTTCCGGGGCGACGCGTCGACGTGGCCGCGCGCGTCAGGCGCGAGCGTCTTCGCGAGCGCCATCAGGTCCCCAAGCGTCATCGATTGCCGCCCCCCGCCGGGCGCGCCGGCTCCGGCTTGCGTCGCAACTCGAGCACACTGACATCACCGGGATCGACGGCGCGGCCCGGATCGGGTGTCTGGGAGACGACGAAGCCCGTGCCCTTCATCCGCACGGCCAGGCCGGCCTTGCCGAGCACGAGCAGCGCGTCATGCGCGCCGAGTCCGCGCACGTCGGGCATGACGGGTTGTCCGCCGACGCTCGCCGTCGCCTGAATGACGACCGGCGCCGGCTCGGGCCGCATGCCGTCAACGGTCATCACGACCGGCGGCGTCGGACGCACGGTCGGCGGCACGGCCGCCAACCGCAGAATCGACTGCGCGATGCGCTTGAACACGGGCGCCGCCGTGTCGCCGCCATAGTGATGGCCGGCGCGCGGCGTGTCGATGACGACAAGAATCGTGTACTCGGGCTGGCGTGACGGCACGAAGCCGACGAACGAAGCGTTGTAGTCGCTCTCCGAGTAGTGACCGTTCTCCAACCGGCTCGCCGTGCCGGTCTTGCCGGCCACCTGATAATGGTCCATCTGCGCGGCCTTCGCGGTGCCACGCTCGACGACCGCTTCCATGAACGTCGTGATGGTGGCGGCCGTGTCCGCATTGATCGCATCGCGAATGACCTTCGGCTCGATCACCTCACGCTTGTTGTCCTTGGTGATGGCGCCAACGACGTGCGGCTCGTAGAGCTTGCCGCCGTTGGCGACCGCGCTCGCCGCCATCGCCATCTGCAGTGGCGTGACGCTCACGTTGTAGCCCATCGACATGGACGCCAGCGTGCTGTCGGTCATGTTGTTCGAGGACCAGACGATGCCCGCGCTCTCACCGCCGAAGTCGCTGCCGATCGCCTCGCCGAAGCCGAACCGGTGGACGTAGCGGCCCAACCGATCGGCGCCGACGCGCAGGCCGGCTTTGATCGCGCCGATGTTGCTCGACTTGACGATCACGTCCTCGAACGGCAGCACGCCGTAGTTGTGCCCCTGCGCCTCAGTGATCGGTTTGCGGCCGGGAAACGTGATGACGCCAGGATTGCAATCGATGAGGTCCGTCGCCTTGAGCACACCCTCTTCAATCGCCGCCGACGCGGTGACGATCTTGAACGTCGAGCCCGGCTCGTAGACCTCCTGCGTCGCGCGGTTGCGCCGATCCTCGGCGCTCGAGAGGTTATAGGCGTTCGGGTTGAACGTCGGCGCATTCGCGAGCGCGCGGATCTCGCCGTTGTGCGGATCCATGATGATCACCGTGCCGCCGCGCGCGTTGTTCTCTTTCACGGCGATCTCGAGCTCGCGCTCGGCGATGTACTGAAAGTCCTTATCGATCGTCAGCTCGAGCGTGGCGCCCGGCGTCGGCTCGCGCTCGACAATCGCCTGCATCGCATGCCGGCCGCCGTCGAACTGGACGAGCGTCTGCCCGACGTCGCCCTTGATCAACTTGTCGTAGGTCGCTTCAATCCCGCCGAGGCCCTCGTTCTCCGAGCCGACAAAGCCCAGGATGTGGGCGGCGAGATTGGTGTTCGGGTAGTAGCGGCCGGGCTCCGTCATCAGCGACACGCCGGCCAGGCCAAGCTCCGTAACGCGCTGCGCCTGCTGGGCCGAGACCGAGCGCCACCGCCGGAGGTACGCGAAGTTGTTTGGCGCGGAGAGCTTCCGGACGAGGTCCGCCTGTTCCTTCGGCGCGCAGTCGCGGAAGGCGGCGCACAACTGCGACGCGGCGGCGACAGGATCTTCCACGCTCGACGGATCGGCGACCACGGCCCACGCGTCGGCGGACGTCGCGAGAATCTCACCGTGCCGGTCCTGGATGTCGCCTCTGAGCGCCGGCGGATGAATCCGCCGGTTCTGCTGGCTGAGCGCCTTGTTGAGGTAGTAGTCGTGCTGCACGACCTGCAGCCAGATCAGGCGTCCCTGGACAATGACGGCCCAGGCCGTGATCAGAACGAGAATGGCGATCAGGCGGCGCTTGACGCTGCGCCGCCAGCAGTTTTCAAACGCCTCGCCGGGCCGTTCGGTTGCTTGAAGGACGTCGATCACGGGAGTCCTGGCCTTTCACCGTGCGGCGACAATGCCCTTGCCGGCGGTCACCGCCGGCACGCGATCGATAATCACGGTGTCGTTCGCCGACGGCGGCACCATGTGCAGTTCCTGAATCGCACGCCGCTCGAGCACCTGCGGCGCATGCACGGTTTCGTACTCGACGCGCAGCTGCCGGCTCACGACCTGCTCGGTGTCGAGCGCCTTGCGCGCGCGTTCGACGCGGTAGCCCCACTGCACGACCTCGTAGCGTTGCCACGCGGAAAACAGCAGCGTGCCGACGACGAGCACCGCGAGTCCCACGGTGTGCCGAAACTCGCGTTTCTGCGCGGGGTCGGCTTCGCGCACCACCGGGTTGTTCCGGATGTCTTTCTTGATGGCGTATTCGACGTCGATGCTCATGGCACTCTCTCCACGACGCGCAACCGGGCGCTGCGCGCCCGCGGATTGCGCTGGACTTCCTCGTCGCCAGGCCCGACCGGCTTGCGGGTCAGGAGCGCCACCGCCGCGTCGCTCGCGAGACGGCGGAACGTATGCTTCACGACACGGTCCTCGAGCGAGTGGAACGCGATCACCGCGAGCCGCCCGCCGGGATCAAGCGCCGCGACGGCGGTCTCGAGAAACCGATCGAGGCCCTCGAGCTCCCGATTCACCCAAATTCGCAGGCCTTGAAATGTGCGCGTCGCCGGGTCGATGCGCTGCCTGCCCCGTCCGCCGGCGGCCCCGCGGACCACCGACGCCAACGTGCCTGTATCGGTCAGCGGCTGCCGATCGCGTGCCCGCACAATGGCCCGCGCGATTCGCCGCGAGTGACGCTCGTCTCCGTAGCGCCAGATCGCGTCTGCCAGCTCGTGCTCCTCGGCGGTCGCGATCATTTCTGCCAGTGTCGGCCCGCTCGATCGGTCCATCCGCATGTCGAGCGGCCCGCTCGTCCGAAAACTGAACCCCCGCTCCGCTTCGTCTAGCTGTATCGACGACACGCCGAGGTCCGCCACGATGCCCGCGACGCGGTCGATTCCCCGCGAGTCGAGCACTGCTCGCAGGTCGCGGTAGTCGCCGTGCACCAACTCGACCTGACCGGCGACTCCGGCGAGCGTCTCGCGCGCCCGATCGAGCGCCGAGCGATCGCGGTCGATCCCGATCAGCCGGCCGGCGCCGGCCGCGAGCAGGGCCGACGCGTGCCCCGCCAGCCCGACCGTGGCGTCGACGTACACGCCATCCGGCCGAGGGCGAAGGAACGCGACGACTTCGTTCGCGAGCACGGGCGCATGACCACCCACCTCAAATGCCGTACTCGGCCAGCGCGCGCGCGTCGTCGTCGGTGAACGGCTCGCGTTTGAGCTTGGCGAGGAACCGGTCGTGGCTCCAGACGTCGAGGTAGGTCATCGCCCCCAGGACGTCCACGTCACCGACGACCCCGGCGGCCTCTCGCAGTCGCGGGGGAATCAGCACGCGGCCTTGCGCATCGAACTCGGACAACTGCCCGTAAAAGCTGGCGCGATCGAGAAATTTGCGCCTCGACGGGTGGCTGCTCGGCATTCGCGACAACCGCTCTTCGACCGCCATCCACTCGGACATGGGGTACACCCGGACGGAGTCGCCCTCGACGCTCGTCAGGTACAGACCCGTCCCGTGCTGGTCATCGACGAGCGCCCGAAAGGCGTTCGGGATTTTCAGCCGCCCTTTTTCGTCGATTTTGGCGGTGTAGCTCCCCCGAAACACATTTCACTCCACTTTGTTCCAGATAACTCCACGCGCATGGTAGAAGTACGGCCTGGGGCTGTCAATGCAAATTACGGATAGAACATGAGTTACGTCTTATTTTCGCCTCGCATCACAATGGCGAAAATCTAGCGAAAACCACAGGCCGTGGTAGGATTCTGGGTTCGCTATGCTACGCGCAGGACTCGTAGGCCTTCCCTCCTCCGGTAAGAGCACTCTGTTTCAGCTGCTGACGAGCACCCGTGAGGCGGCGCGCACGCGCGGCAAGGCGGAAGCGAACGTCGGGATCTCGCGCGTGCCCGATCCGCGGCTCGACGCGCTGACCGCGATGTTTCAGCCGCAGAAGCGCGTGCCGGCGACGGTGGAATTCGCGGACATGGCGGCGACCGGCCGCACCGATACCAAGTCGCTGCTCGACGTGGTGGCGTATCGCAATGCGGATGCGCTCCTGCACGTCGTCCGCGCATTTCGCGATCCCGCAGTACCGCATCCGCAGGAAACGATCTCTCCCGCGCGCGATGCGCGCACGATCGAGGACGAGTTGCTGCTCGCCGATCTCGGCGTCGCGGAACGTCGGCTCGAGCGTCTCGAAAAAGATCTGAAAAAAAGCGCCGCGCCCGAGCTCGTCAAGGAGCAGGCGCTGCTCGTGCGGTGCACGGCCGCGCTCGAATCGGGACGTCCGCTGCGCACGCTCGGCCTCGAAGGGGAGGATCTGCGCCGTCTGCGCGGCTTTCAGTTTCTCTCGGCGAAACCGCTGCTCGTCGTCGTGAACATGGACGAAGCCGACATCGCGAGCGCCGATTCGGCCGCGAGCGCGTTCGGGCTCACCGACCTGCTGACCGACACGCAGACGGCGGCCATTGGCGTGTGCGCGAAAATCGAGCTCGAAATCGCGCAGCTCGATCCGGCCGACGCCGCGGCGTTCATGCAGGACCTCGGCTTGTCCGCCTCGGGGCTCGACCGCGTGATTCGCGCCGCCTACGACCTGCTCGGTTACATCTCGTTTTTCACGGTCGGCGAGGACGAGTGCCGCGCCTGGTCGGTCCCGCGCGACACGCCGGCGCAGGAGGCTGCCGGGGCAATTCACTCCGACATTCAGCGGGGCTTCATCCGCGCGGAGGTCGTGCCCTGCGATCGGCTGATCGCGCGCGGATCGCTCGCCGCGTGCCGTGATCATGGCGAGCTGCGGCTCGAGGGCAAGGAGTACCTCGTCGCCGACGGCGACTGCATCACGTTCCGGCACGCCACATGACACGTGATAGGATGCCGCCCGGTCGACGGGCGACCGCGTGAATGATCCGGACCATTCTCGTGTGCGAAGCGCAGGTGCCCTTCGTGCAAGGCGGGGCCGAGTTTCACGTGCGCGAGCTCGTCGCGCACCTGCGGCAGGCCGGCTACGAGGCCGACCTCGTCAGCGTGCCCTTCAAGTGGAATCCCAAGCCTGAGATCTTCGCGGGCAGCGCGGCGTGGCGGCTGCTCGATCTCACCGAGAGCAACGGACGGCCGATCGATCTGGTGATCGCGACCAAGTTTCCGACGTACTTCGTCCGTCATCCCAACAAGGTCGTCTGGCTGATCCATCAATACCGGGCCGCCTACGAACTGGCCGGCACCCGTTTCAGCGACTTCGATCACAACGAAGACGACTTGGCGGCGCGCGAGCGGCTGATCGCACTCGACACGGCCATGCTCAGCGAATGCCGGCGGCGGTTCGCGAACTCCGGCAACACCGCCGCGCGCGCCCGCCGGTATAACGACGTGGACGTGACGCCGCTCTATCACCCGCCGCGCCTCGCCTCCCGGCTGCATGGCGGCCCGGCGGGCAACTACGTGCTCTCGGTCGGCCGGCTCGAGTCGGTCAAACGCGTGGACCTCGCCATTCGCGCGTTGGCCCACACGCCGGCCGATCTCTCGCTCGTCATCGCCGGCACCGGCACCGACCGCGACAACCTCGAGGCGCTCGCCGCCTCGCTCGGCCTCGGCGAACGCGTGCGTTTTCTGGGCGAGATCGGCGACGACCAGCTGATCGATCTGTACGCCGGCGCGCTCGGCGTCGTGTTCCCGCCCTTCGACGAGGACTACGGCTACGTCACGATCGAGGCGTTTCTCGCCCACAAACCTGTGCTGACCACGACCGACGCCGGCGGGCCGAATGAGTTCGTTGTCGACGGCGTCAACGGCTGCGTGTCGGCGCCCGATCCGGAGGCCCTGGGCGACGCTATGCGCCGCCTGCACGAAGATCGCCGCCGCGCGGCAGCCTGGGGCGATGCAGGGTACGATCGGGCCAGAACGATCACCTGGGACGGCGTGATCGAGCAGTTGGTCGGCTGACACGCGGTCCAGGATCTCGATGAAGCTCATCATCCAAATCCCCTGCCTGAACGAGGCCCTTACGCTGCCGGCCACGCTCGCCGATCTCCCGAAATCGGTCGAGGGGATCGACGTCATCGAGACGCTGATCATCGACGACGGGTCGCGGGACGACACCGTGGCGGTCGCGCGCGCGCACGGCGTGCATCACATCGTTCGCTTCCGGCGG
This sequence comes from uncultured Acidobacteriota bacterium, assembly GCA_963704575.1. GTDB lineage: Bacteria > Acidobacteriota > Vicinamibacteria > Vicinamibacterales > SCN-69-37 > DATEGZ01. The sequence continues at coordinate 2,649,678 of OY969918.1, forward strand.
CGCAAGGGGCTGGCCGCGGCGTTCATGGCGGGCATCGACGCCTGCCTGAAAGCCGGCGCCGACCTCATCGTGAACACGGACGCAGACAATCAGTACGCGGGCTCGGATATTCCGCGGCTCCTGGCGCCGCTCCAGAGCGGCCAGGCGGACATCGTGATCGGCGACCGCAACATCCGCGCCCTCGCGCACATGTCGATGTCGAAAAAGCTGCTCCAGCGGCTCGGCAGCTGGGTGGTCCGACAGGTCTCGGGCACGCAGGTGCCGGACACGACGAGCGGCTTCCGCGCCTACACGCGGGAGGCCGCGCTGCAGATGTCCGTCGTCTCCGAGTTCTCGTACACCCTCGAGTCGATCATCCAGGCCGGCAAGAAGCGGATGGCCATCGCGCACGTGCCGGTCAGCAGCAACGCGCGCACGCGCCCCTCGCGCCTCTTCGACAGCCTGTTCTCGTATATCAAGCAGTCGTCAGCGACGATCGTGCGCATTTACGCGATGTACGAGCCGCTCAAGATCTTCACGTACGTCGGCGCGACGATTTTTCTGGTCGGCCTCGCGATCTCCGCACGCTTTCTGTACTTCTATTTCTTTACTCACGACAGCGCCGGCAAGGTGCAATCGCTCATTCTCGCGGCGATGCTGATGATCGTCGGCTTCCAGGTGATCCTCATCGCACTCGTCGCCGACGTGATCTCCGGCACGCGCAAGCTGCTCGAGGAAGTGCTGTACCGCGTGCGATCGATCGAGCTCAACGAAGGCGCGCGACGCCGCGACGACCGGGAGGCCTGACGTGGCCGATCCGTCCGCGGTCTCCGTCGTCATTCCGGCCTGCAACGAGGCGGCGGCCATTGGTGGCGTGATCCGCGAGCTCGCGGGCATCGCCGCCTGGCGCGAGATCTTCGTCGTCGACGACGGATCGACCGACGACACGGCGGCGCAGGCGGCGGCTGCGGGCGCGAGGGTGCTGCGGCATCCGTACAACAAGGGCAACGGCGCGGCGGTCAAGAACGGCATCCGCACCGCGACGGGCGACTACATTCTGATTCTCGACGCCGACGGCCAGCATCAGCCGGCCGATGCGCTGCGCATCGTCGCGCGCCTCGGCGAGTACGATCTCGTCGTCGGCGCCCGATCCGACGAAACGCAGGCGGGATCGACGCGGAGGATCGGCAACCGCGCGTTGAACTGGCTGGCGAGCTTTCTCACCGAACGGCCGATTCCCGATCTCACGTCGGGGTTCCGCGCGGCGCGGCGCGACGGGCTGCTCGAGTTCCTGCACTTGCTGCCGAACGGTTTCTCGACGCCGACGACCACGACGCTGGCGTTCATCAAGGCCGGCTACAACGTCGCGTTCGAGCCCGTACACGCGCGATCGCGCGTGGGCACCTCGAAGATCCGGCTGACGCGCGACGGGCCGAAGTTCCTGCTGATCATGTTGCGCGTGGTGACGATCTTCAGCCCGATGCGGATCTTCCTGCCGATTGCCGGCACGTCGTTCGCGATTGGCGCGGCGTACGCGATCTGGACGATCGCAACGCAACAGCACGTCACGAACTCCTCGGTCCTGCTCATCATGCTCGCCGTGATCGTCTTCCTCGTCGGACTGGTGTCGGAGCAGGTCTCGGCGCTGCGGTTCGATGGCCGCCGGTAAAGGCGTCTGGACCGCGGTCGCGCTCGGACTGGTGCTGCGACTGGTCTTCGGCCTCGTCTACTGGGTGCACGAGCCGCTCACGCGCGACGAACGTGAATATCTGTCGCTCGCGCGTAGCATTGCGGCCGGCCGGGGGGTCGTCTACGACGAGGCCGTCATGCACGGACCGGTCGATCCGTTCGGTCGCGCGCCCGGCTATCCGGCCTTCCTGGCGCTCGTCGGTGGCGGCGCGTCCGCGTCCGACGACGTGCCGTCGAGCGTGAAAGTCGCGCAGTCGATCGTCGGCGCCGCCGGCGTCCTGCTGGTCGCGTTCCTGACGCGTCAGTGGGCCGGCGCGCGGGCCGCGACGATCGCGGCATTTCTCGCGGCGTGTCATCCGCTGCTCGTCGCCACGGCCGCGCGCGCGTTCAGCGAGGCGCTCTTCTGGCCGCTCGGCTTGGTCTCGGCGTGGCTCGTCACCGCGGCGTCGCGATCGATCGGATCGCGCGCGACGATCCGCGCCGGGCTCGCAGGCGTCGCGATTGGCGCGTGCACGCTCGTGCGTCCGGCGATGATCATCTTCGTTGGCGTCACCGGCCTGTGGTGGCTCTGGCGCCGCGCGCCGATGCCGGCGATCGCACTCGGCCTGGGCGTCGCGCTGGTCATCGCGCCGTGGTCCTGGCGCAACTACGAACGGGACGGCCGTTTCGTTCTCGTGGCGACCGAGGGTGGCGTCACGTTCTGGACCGGGAATCATCCGCTCGCGATCGGCGAAGGCGATTTGGCGGCGAACCCGCAACTCAAGCTGGCCAGTCAGGCGCTGAAAGCTGAGCATCCCGGCCTCACCGAAGAGCAGATGGAACCGATCTACTATCACGAGGCGCTTGGATGGATCGGGAGCCATCCGATTGATTGGCTCGTGCTCGAGTGTCGCAAGGTGTTTTATTTGCTGGTGCCCGTGGGGCCGTCGTATCAACTGCACTCGCCGCGGTATTTCGCCGCGTCCGCCGGATCGTACGTGCTGCTGCTCGTCGCGGCGATCGTGGGCGTCATCCGGCTGGGGACAGCGCGCGCCACGCAACCGGGACTCTCGCTGCTGGGCACCTCGGCCATCGTGACGTGTCTGGTGTTCTTTCCTCAGGAGCGCTTCCGGATTCCCGTGATCGATCCGGTGCTCATCGTGTGCGCGGGCGCCGCGTGGATGACGGCGCGTGAGGTGACGGATCGCGGATGACGCTGCTCGTCGTACTGCCTACATATAACGAACGGCCGAACATCGAGCGGGTCGCCCAGGCGATTCTCCGCCACGACTGGGCGCGCCTGCTCGTCGTCGACGACGGATCGCCGGACGGGACGGGCGAGATCGCCGATCGGCTCGCGGCCGAATCGAACGGCCGCATGGACGTCATGCACCGCACCGGCAAGCGCGGGCTCGGCCTGTCGTACATCGATGGCCTGCGGCGCGCGCTCGCGACCGACGCCGACGCGATCGGCCAAATGGATGCGGATCTCTCGCACGATCCGGCATACCTGTCCGACCTGATGGCCGGGCTCGAGCACGCTGACCTCGTCATCGGCTCGCGGTATCTGCATGGCGTGAGCGTGGTCAACTGGCCACTGCATCGAATCGCGCTCAGCGCTTTTGCGAACCGGTACATCCGATTCGTCACCGGGCTCGAAACGCACGACTGCACGAGCGGCTTCCGCGTGTGGCGCCGCGAGGCGCTCGCAAAGATGCCGCTCGACCAGGCGGAGACGAGCGGGTACGCGTTTCTGACCGAGATGCTCTACGAAGCTGCGCGCCTCGGCTGCCGCATCGGCGAAGTCCCCATCGTCTTCGTCGAGCGGCGCGAGGGCTACTCAAAGGTGTCGGGCAACGTGCTGATGGAATCGCTGATGACGCCGTGGCGGCTCATCGCCCGTGGGGGACGCGTGCGTCCGCCGAAGCCGGACTAGTCGGCCACGCATGCGCCACGTCGTCGTCATGGTCGCCACGTCGTATCCCCGGTTTCCGGGCGACGGCATCGGCAGTTTCATGGAACCGATCGCGAAGGGCGTGGCGGCACGCGGCCACGAGGTGCACCTGGTCGCGCCGTGGCATCCGGCGATCACGCGAGGCAAAGTCGAAGACGGCGTTTTCTTTCATTTTTTCCACTACGCGCCGGTCGCGTCCCTGAACGTCTTCGGCTACGCGTCGGGATTGCGCGCCGACACCGAGGTCCGAAGTGCGGCGTGGGCGGTTGCGCCGATGGCGCTCGCGGCCGGGACGTTCAAAGCGTGGCGCGTGGCCGACAAGAAACGCGCCACGATCGTGCACGGACACTGGGTGGTGCCAGGGGGCGCGATGGCCGACCTCGCCCGCCGTTCGCGGCCGCTGGTCGTCAGCGTGCACGGCTCGGACGTGTTTCTCGCGGAGCGGTCCGGCGTCGTGCGACGCGCGGCGGCCCGCGTGTTTCGGCACGCGTCGCACGTCACGGCCTGCAGCGACGACCTGCGCGACCGGTCGATCTCCCTTGGCGCCGCCCGCGCGACGACTGAGACGCTGCCGTACGGCGTCGACAGCGTGCGCTTTGCCCCGTCGGTCGCCGCACGCGCGGAAGTCAGACAGGCGCTCGGCCTCGGCGACGTTCCGGTGGTCTTTTCTGCCGGACGGCTCGTCAGCAAGAAGGGTTTCGAGTTCCTGATCGACGCGACCGCGAGCCTGACGGCGTCGTATCCGGGGCTCCGAGTGCTCATCGCGGGCGACGGCGACCTGCGATCCGGGCTGGCGGCGCGGGCCGCGAGGCACGGCACGGCATCAATCACGTTCCTCGGGGCCAAAACGCAGGACGAGGTCGCCCGGCTCGCCGCCGCCTCCGATGTGATCGCCGTGCCCTCGGTACATGACGCCGCCGGGAACGTGGACGGCTTGCCCAATTTCGCGCTCGAGGCGCTGGCGTCGGCGACGCCCGTCGTCGTGACCAACGCCGGCGGCCTCGTCCAGGCCGTGACCGACGGAGTCACGGGCCGCGTGGTACGGGAACAGGACAGCGCGGCGCTCGCGGGCGCGATCGCGGAATTGCTGGCTCAGCCCGATCGCGCGAAACGGCTCGGCATGGCGGCCCGGGCCGCGGTCGAACAAAGTTTCGGTTGGGGACGAGTCGCAGCACGATTCGAGGCGATTTACGATGATGCTCGCCGCTGAACAGCGACGGTCCCGTGCCCGGGCTCAGTTTGTTGTCGGCTCCGGGCGGGCGTGCTAGCGTTGGTGCCTACGATGGCGGATGCGGCTCCCACTCGCCCGACCGGACTGTCAATCTTCTTTCCGGCGTACAACGACGCCGGAACGATCGCGAGTCTTGTCATCACGGCGCGCCGGACTGCGCAGAAGCTGACGACGGACTTCGAGATCATTGTCGTGGACGATGGCAGCGCCGACAACACGCCGGAGATCACAGACGAGCTCGCGCGCACGTATCCGGAAGTGCGGGTCATCCATCACCCGACGAACCGCGGCTACGGCGGCGCGCTCCGTACGGGCTTCAGCAGCTCAGAGAAAGAGCTGATCTTCTACACGGACGGTGACGCGCAGTACGATCCGGCTGAGCTCGAGTCATTGTGGTTGTCGATGGTCGCCGGTGTGGATCTGATCAATGGCTACAAAGTCAGCCGGTCCGACCCCGCGCACCGCATCGTCATCGGCAAGATCTACCACTGGACCGTGAAGATCCTGTTTGGCCTTCGGGTGCGCGATGTCGATTGCGACTTCCGGCTGATGCGGCGCGCGATCTTCGATCGCGTGCACCTCGAGCGCAGCAGCGGCGTGATTTGTCTCGAGATGATGAAGAAGATTCAGGACGCGGGCTTTCACATCGCCGAAGTGCCCGTGCACCACTACCATCGCGCGTTCGGCCGGTCGCAGTTCTTCAACTTCCGGCGCCTCGCGAAGACGGCGGTGGATGTCGCGACCCTGTGGGTGCAGCTGGTCGTGCTCGGGCGCCATCGTCGCGGAGCGCCCACGACGGGATCGGATCGAGGACGGGACGCGGCGGCCGGCGCCGGGCGCCATCGCACATGACGGGCGAGTACCGCGACTTCTATCGCGGCCGCCGCGTGATGATTACCGGCGGCCTGGGCTTCATCGGATCGAACCTCGCGCGCCGGCTCGTCGAGCTCGACGCGGACGTCCTGCTGGTCGACTCGCTCATCCCCGACTACGGCGGCAGCCTCTTCAACATCGCGGGCATCGAGTCCCGGCTGCGCGTCAACATCGCCGACGTCCGCCAGGGCACGACGATGAACTACCTGGTCTCCGATCGCGACGTGATTTTCAACCTCGCCGGCCAGGTGAGCCACATCGACAGCATGCGCGACCCGCAGACGGACCTCGAGATCAACTGCCGCAGTCAGCTGACGCTGCTCGAAGCGTGCCGTCAGCGCAATCCGAAGACGAAAGTCGTGTTCGCCGGCACCCGGCAGATCTATGGCCGGCCCGATCGACTGCCGGTCGACGAATCGCACCTCGTGCGGCCGACCGACATCAACGGCATCAACAAAGCGGCCGGCGAGTACTACCACATGGTCTACAACAACGTCTTCGGCGTGCGTGCGTGTTCGCTCCGGCTGACGAACGTGTACGGCCCGCGCCAGCTCATTCGTCACAATCGCCAGGGCTTCATCGGCTGGTTCATCCGGCTGGCGCTCGAGGGCCGCGAGATCGAGATCTATGGCGACGGCTCGCAGATGCGCGATTTCGTCTTCGTCGACGACGTGTCCGAAGCCTTCCTGCGGGCCGGCGCAATGGACACGACCAACGGCGATGTCTTCAACGTCGGCGGCACCGAGCCGACTGCCCATCGCGATCTGGTGAAGATGCTGATCGAAGAAGCGGGCCGGGGATCGGTGCGCTTCGTCCCGTGGCCGGACGAGAAGCGCCGCATCGACATCGGATCGTTCTACTCGGACTCGACGAAGTTCACGCGCACGACCGGCTGGGTCCCGACCGTGGATCTCCGCGAGGGGCTGCATCGGACGATGGCGTTCTATCGCGAGCATCTGGCGGAGTACCTGAAGTCGCCCGACGGAGCCAGCACCTCATGACGCCACGCATTCCGTTCATGACGCTCACACCCGGCGCCGACGCGGCCGACGTGCGTGCCGCCATCGATCGGGTGATCGCGCGCGGCTGGTTCATCCTCGGCCCCGAGCTCGAGGCCTTCGAGCGCGAGTTCGCCGATGCGAGCGGTGCCGCGCACGCCGTCGGCGTCGGTACGGGCACCGATGCGCTGGCGCTCTCGTTGCGGGCGCTCGGGATCGGCCCGGGCGACGAAGTGATCACAGCGCCGCTCTCCGCCGCATATTCTGCGCTCGCGATCCAGATGGCCGGCGCGACGCCGATTTTCGCGGACCTCGATCCCGATCGGCTGACGCTCGATCCGCGGGCGGCCGAGGCGGCGATCACCTCGCGAACGACCGCGATCATGCCCGTGCACATCTACGGTCAACCGGCCGACATGACGGCCTTCATGTCGATCGCCGGACGGCACGGACTTGCCGTCGTCGAGGACGCCTGTCAGGCGCACGGCGCGACCTCGGGTGGGCGCCCCGTCGGCACGTTCGGATCGGCCGGCGCGTTCAGTTTCTATCCGACGAAAAATCTCGGCGCGCTCGGTGACGCCGGCGCCATCGTCACGAGCGACGCGCGGCTGGCCGAGAAGCTGAAGCGCCTGCGAAACGGCGGCCAGACAGATCGATATCACCATGCGGAGCCTGGCGTGAACAGCCGGCTCGATGAGCTGCAGGCGGCCGTGCTTCGCGCGCGGCTGACGTTCCTCCCGGCGTGGACCGCGCGGCGTCGTCAACTCGCCGCGCGTTATCGCACCGCGCTCGCCGGCGGCCCGGTGACGGTGCCGCCCGAACGAGACAGCGGGCACGTCTATCACCTCTTTCCCGTTCTCGCCCGCGACCGCGCCGCATTTCAGGCGCATCTCTCGGCCGAGGGAATCGCCACGCTCGTGCACTACCCGGTGCCGGTGCCACGCCAGGGCGCGTTCGCGGAATTCGCGCCCGCGGTCTGTCCAATCGCCGACCGCATCTGCGCCGAAGTGTGCTCGCTGCCGCTGCACCCGCAACTCTCTGACCGCGACGCGGACGACGTGGCGGCGGCGGTGCGGACGTACCGCGAAACGCGCGGCAGCGTGGTGTCCGGCGTGCAATGATCTGGTCGAGCCTGGCGGCGCTGCTCGTCGCCTACGTGCCTGGCGCCCTGATCTACCGGGCGCCCTTTGCCAACCGCGAGCGTCGCGCCGGGTTCGCCGCCGAAGAGCGCGTGTTCTGGCACGTCGTCCTCAGCATCGCGTGGTCGCTCTCACTGGTGCTGGCGCTCGCCTCGTCCGGCGCGTACCGATTCAACCGTCTGCTCACCGCGAACGCGGTCATCTCCGCCGCGATCGCGCTCGGGTACGGGGCCCGACTCAGTTATGCCGGCCGCGCGCGCAGGCCGGGCTGGACGGCTGCGCTGCCGATCATCCTGGTCGTGCTGGGCGTCGCAAGGTTCTTGCCGACATCGGAGTACATCATCGGCGGCAAAGATCCCGGTACCTACATCAACGAAGGGATTCAAATCGCGCAGCGCGGAGCGATCGTGCTGCACGATCCGGTCGTCGCGGCCGTGCCCGCTGACGCGGCGTCGCTATTCTTTCCGCTCTATCCGGGCCAGCCGTACGAGAGTTTGCGGTTCATGGGGTTCTTCGTCGAGCACAGGAGCGATGGCGAAGTCGTCGGGCAGCTGCCGCATTTGTTCCCGGCCTCGATCGCGCTCGGGTACGGCTTGAACGGCCTGACGGGCGCACGCGTGGCGGTGGCGGCATGGGCGATGCTGGGACTGGTCGCGGTCTACATGTTCGGCGCCCGCGCGGTTGGCCCGGCCGCGGGCTTCGCCGGCGCGGTGCTGCTCGGCCTGCACGTGATCGAAGTCTGGTTTGGACGGTATCCAAATTCGGAAGTCGCGATGCAGGCGCTGGTCTTCGCGGCGTTGCTCGCGTTCACGCGCACGCAGCAGGACGGGGATCGATTCTTCGGACCGATCGCCGGCGGGCTCGTCGCTCTCCTGATTTTCGCGCGGCTCGATGGCCTGCTCGTCGCTGCCGCACTTGGGGCCACGCTCGTCTTAAGCTGGATTATCACCGGCGCGCGCCCGCGTGCCGGACTCGTCTTGACGTTCGCCGCCGGCGGCGCGCTCGCACTTGCATACCTGGCCGGACCGTTGCGATCGTACGTGCAGACGCCGCTCAATTTCACAGATCAAATCTCGCGCGGACTCGCGGCGCTCGCGGTCGCCGGCGCGGTGGCCGTGCTCGCGGCGCTCGTCATCCTGCGCCGCCGTGCCGGCAATTACGTGCGCCTGCTCGTCCCGGCAGCGATCGTCGCGACGCTGGTCGGCGCGGCCAGCTACGCGCTGTTCCTCAGAGCGCCGGGCGGCCGGCTCACTGACTACGACGCGTACGCGCTGCGCACGTTCACCGTGCTGTTCCTCTTTCCGTCGGGTCTGGTGGCCGTGCTCCTCGGAGCCGCGCTGGTCGCCGGACGAACGTTCTGGCGCGCCCCTGCGCTGCTGGTCGTCTTCGCCGCCTTCTCGCTCGTGTTCTTTTACAAGATTCACGTCGTGCCCGAGCACTTCTGGATGGAACGCCGCGTGCTGCCGATCATCCTGCCTGGCGCCCTGCTGCTTGCCGCGGCCGCGGCGCTCGGCGACGTCGGTCTATCGCTCCGCGGCTGGCGACTGGCTCGCCCGGTCGTCGGGCTCGTGTTCCTGCTCTGGCTCGGCCAGCAGTACGCCGCGGCGTCTGCGCCCGTGCTGGCGCATGTCGAGTACGCGGGCATCATTCCGTACCTCGAACGGCTCGCGTCGAAAATGGGCGACCGCGATCTTGTGCTCGTCGAGTCGCGCGACACGAACGCCGACACGCATGTCTTCGCGGAACCGCTCGCTTATATCTACGCGCGAAACGTCCTCGTGCTCGCCTCGGCCAAGCCCGACAAGCCGCGGCTCGAGGCCTTCATCGAGGACGCGTTGCACAAGTACCAGCGCGTGCTGTTCGTCGGCGGCGGCGGCACCGACCTGCTCTCGCGACGCATCGTCGCGTCGCCGATCGACGACGGTCGAACGCAGGTGCCGGAGTATGCGAGCACACCCTGGAACGTCTATCCGGACGGTCCCCGGCGAAAGGACTTCGAGTACAGCATCTATCAGCTGTCGATCGGCGACGCTGGCCATGGCGGATTCTCGCTCGACGTCGGCGATCGCGACGACCTCAACGTCGTCCGCTTCTACGCGAAGGAACACAGCGAAGGTCGGACGATTCGCTGGACCGGCCCGACGTCGTACGTCTCGGTGCCGGGCCTCTCGGGCGCCGAACGCGAGGTCGTGCTAACGATGCACGACGGCGGACGTCCAGCGGCAGCGACCCCCGCCCGCGTGACCGTGCGATTCAACGGCACTATCATCGGAACGATCGACGTCCGGCCGGGTTTTGCGGAGTACCGGTTGCCGCTCACGGCCGAAATGGCGCAGCAGGCGGGGGAAGCGACCGATCCGGCGCAGCTCACACTCGAATCGACGGTGTGGGTGCCGCGCGACGTGGTCGGCGGGACCGACGGCCGCCGGCTCGGCGTCATGGTCGATCGTGTGGACATTCACTGACATGCGTCGTCTGCAGATCTACGAACCGCGGGAACGCGCCATGGTCGGCGCCGTCGATGCCGCGCTGGCCCCGCTCCGCTGGGTCGACACGAGCAGGCCGGCCTCGTCCGTCGAGCGCGTGTTGTTGCTGCGCCTCGAGCGCATCGGCGACCTGTTGATGGTCGTCGATGCGATCCGGGACGCGCGTGCCGCGTGGCCGCATGCGCAAATCGATCTCGTCGTCGGCAGCTGGAACGCCGCGCTGGCGCGCATGATTCCGGAACTCAGCGGCGTCGTGACGCTGGACGCCTCCTGGCTCGCTCGTGGCGCCGCTAGTGCGTCGTGGATGGAGCTCATCCGCGGTGCGCGCGGCTGGCGGGCGCGATACGACCTCGTGATCAACTTCGAACCAGACATTCGGACCAACGCGCTGGCCTGGCTCTCAGGTGCGCCGCAACGGATCGGCTACTGGTCAGGGGGCGGTGGCGCGTTCCTGACCGACGCGCTCGAGTACGCGCCGATGACCCACGTCTCCGACAATGCGCGGCTGCTCGTCGCGCGCGCCGCTAACCGGCCTGTGCCCGCGTCGCGGCCAGGCGCGCGGCTCGTCGTGCCCGCGGAAATCAAAGCGCAGGCGGCAGCGCGACTCGGAACGCTCGGCGGTCCGATGATCGGCGTGCACGCGAGTGGCGGACGGGAATCCAAGCAATGGCACGTCGATCGGTTCGCGGCGGTCGCGCGTGCACTGGCGACATCGCGCGGCGCGACCATCGTGCTCACCGGCCACGAGGGCGACCGGCCGATCGTCGACGCGGTCATCCGCGGTCTCATCGACGTGAAGGTCGTCGACGCCGCCGGGGCGATGGACGTGCCGACGCTCGCCGCGGTGCTCGAGCGTCTCGACCTGCTCGTCACGGGCGACACCGGCCCGATGCACCTGGCCGCGGCGGTCGGCACGCCCGTCGTCGCGCTCTTCGGGCCGTCGCATCCCGCGCGGTACGGCCCGCGCGCCTCCGTCGAACGCATCGTCCGCGTCGACCTGCCATGCAGTCCGTGCGGGCAGGTGCGGCTGCCGCCGGAACGCTGCCGCGGGCACGTACCCGACTGCATGGACGGCATCACTGTCGAGGCCGTCGTGCGCGCGGCGAACGACGTGCTCGACGCGGCTCGACCTGCCGGACGGGTCGCGACGTCCTGACGATGGCGTCGACGATCACGTGTGTGACGGCCGGCGGTCGGGAGATGCGGACGGATCTCGCGGACGCGCTGACGCCGGATCTTCGCGAAGCCTCGCGAGTCGAAGCCAACGCCTGGATCAAACGCCTGCGCCTCGTGCCGTTCGACGGGCGTACGATGCGCGAGCGGTTCACGTATCGGGACGACTCGCTGTGGTGGTTCACGGAGTTGTACCTCCACAAGATGCGCCAGCTCGACACGGCGGTCGCGGTCACGCTCGCGCTGGACGCGATGTCCGAGGCTCATCAGCCCGCGCGCATCGTCTTTGAATCGGACGATCGCACGTCTGCGGAGACGGCCGCCGCGTTTGGACACGCGCGCGGCACGGCAATCGAGGTGCACGGGCCGGCGAACGATCCCGACAGGCGGGAACGCGACGGCTTTCTCGTCGGCCTCACCGCGCGGCTGTCACGTCTGCGCTCCGCGCGGTCGCGACCGGGGCGGGGTACGCGCGTCGCGGCGTTCGTCCATACCGCGTTCTGGCGCGAAAGCGGGGAGAGCGACGGCCCCGAGCGCGAGAGCTACATCGGCCCGGTGCTGGGCGCGCTCGACAAGCGGCTCGACGCTGGCGCGCTGCGGTGTATAGGCGTCGGCCCGCGCCGTAATTTTCGGGCGCGGCGCTGGTGGGATCCCGTCACGTCGCCGAGCGCGAGCCGGCCGCTCGTGATTCCGGTCGAGCGACTGTCGCGAAGATCGGATCTCCAGGAATCGCTCGCGCTCTGGACCAACCGGCACCAGCTGGCGCGCGCCATCACGTCGGGCGACGCGATTCGTCAGGCCGGCAGGTTTCGCGGCGTGGATCTCTGGTCCGTGCTGCAGCGCGAACTCGAAGGCGCGGCAATCGTCCAGTGGCCCTGGTCCGCACGCGCAATGGACGAGGCGGGCGCGGCGCTCGACGTCCTTGCGCCGGAATCGGTGCTGACCTACGCCGAAGCCGGCGGCTGGGGCCGGGCGCTCGTCCTCGAAGCGCGGCGCCGCGGCGCGCGGTCGATCGGCCTCCAGCACGGCTTCATTTACCGGCACTGGTTGAACTACCGGCACGAACCTGATGAGATGACGCCGATCGGCGACGATCGCGGCTTCCCGGCGCCGGATCGCACGCTGCTCTACGACGACTATGCCGCTCGTTACCTCGAGGCGGCGGGGCACTTTCCATCGGACCGTCTGGTCGTCACCGGCAACCCCGGACTCGACCGCCTGGCGGCGAAAATCGCGTCGGCGACCGAGGCAGATCGCCGGGCGGTTCGGGCGACGCTCGGCCTGTCAGGCGGCGAGCCCTTGGCGGTCCTCGCGACGAAGTTCAGCGAGGCGCGCGTGCACCTGCCTGATCTCGCAGCGGCGATTGGCTCGATGCCAGGCGTGCGGCTCGTCATCAAGACGCATCCGGCCGAAACACCCGATCTCTACGCGCCGTTTTTTGCGCAGGTGCCGAACAGCGCGATCGCGCCGGCAGGTGCCGATCTCGCGGGCCTCCTGGCGATCGCCAGCGCCGTGGTCACCGTGAACTCGACGGTCGCCATCGACGCGATGTCACTCGGTGTTCCGGCGCTCGTGATCGGCCTGCCCAACAACCTGAGTCCCTTCGTATCAGCCGGGGTCATGCTGGGCGCGACCAGCGGCGGCGAGATCGCCGGCCGGCTGCGGACGCTCCTGTATGATGAAGAGGCTCGACGACGACTGGCCGAGTCCGCGTCAGCGTTCACTCGCGACCACGGCATGACGAGCGATGGGCGTGCGGCCGATCGCGCCGCCGACGAGATTCTTCGCCCGGTTCACAGAGTTTCCCTATGAGAGCGTTACTGACTGGCGGCGCGGGTTTCGTCGGGTCGCACCTGGCCGACGCACTGCTGAGCCGCGGACACGAAGTCCTCGTCGTGGACGACCTTTCGACAGGGTCGCTCGACAACATCGCGCACCTCGCCGGCCGGCCAGGATTCGAGTACGTCATCGACACCGTGATGAACGAGACGCTGATCGGATCGCTCGTCGATCGCGCCGACGTCGTATTTCATCTGGCCGCGGCGGTCGGCGTCAAGCTCATCGTGGACGCGCCGGTGCGGACGATTGAGACCAACGTGCATGGCACGGAGATCGTCCTCAAGCAGGCCAGTCGCGCGCGCAAGCTCGTCGTCGTGTTCTCGACGTCGGAGGTGTACGGCAAGAGCACGGACGTGCCGTTTCGCGAGGACGCCGATTTGGTCATGGGCTCGACGAACAAGCATCGCTGGGCGTATGCGTGCAGCAAGGCGCTCGACGAGTTTCTGGCGCTGGCGTACTACCGCGAGCGCGGGTTGCCGGTGATCGTCGTGCGGCTGTTCAATACGGTCGGCCCTCGGCAGACCGGTCGCTACGGCATGGTGATCCCGTCGTTCGTGCGGCAGGCGCTGATGGGCGAGCCGATCACGGTTTATGGTGACGGCAAGCAGATGCGCTCGTTTACCTACGTCGGCGACGTCGTGGAAGGTTTGATGCGCCTGGCCGCGGAACCCAGGGCCGTGGGGCAGGTCTTCAACATCGGGCACACGCAGGAGACCACCATCCGTGCGCTCGCCGAGCGGGTGCGGACGGCGAGCTCGAGCCAGTCCGAAATCGTGCTCGTGCCCTACGACCAGGCATATCAGGAAGGCTTCGAAGACATGCCGCGCCGGGTGCCTGACCTCAGGAAGATCTCGGGGCTGGTCGGGTACGCCCCGACGGTCGACCTCGATGGCATTCTCGAGCGCGTGGTGGTGCACATGCGCCGGTCGCTCGACCGCGTGCATCAGGGGTAATCGAACGACGTGACTTTGACGCGACACGCCCGATCCGTCGCCGAGCGCCTGGTCGCCGCCAACGCGAAGTCCGTCCGCCGCGTGCTGCTCGCGACTGGCCGCGATCGCGCGCCCCGGCTGCCCGACATCGTCCAGATCGAGAGCACGAACCTCTGCAACGCGAAGTGCGTGTTCTGCCCGCGCGACGAAATGCACCGCCGCCAGGGCATCATGGACATCGACCTGTTCAAGAAGATCGTGGACGAGTGCGCGGCGCTCGGCATCACCCACGTGCGCGTGCACAACTACGGCGAGCCGTTCCTCGACCGTCAGCTCGTCGAAAAAGTCCGGTACGCCAAGCTCAAGGGCATCAAGGAAGTCGGGATGATCAGCAACGGCTCGCTCATTACCGAGGAGCTGGCGCGCGGGATGATCGAAGCGGGCCTCGACGCGATCAACATCAGCGTCGATGCCGCCGGCAAGGACGTGTTCGAGCGCACGCGGCTGAATCTCGACTACGACACGGTCACGGGGAACGTGCGCACCCTGGCGCGGCTGCGTCGCGAGTCGGGCCGCACGCACCCGAAACTCATCCTCTCGTTCGTCCGCCAGAACAACTCGGCCGACGAACAGGCGTTCATCGAGGAGTGGAGCCAGATCGCCGACAAGATTCACATTACGGATTTGCACAACTGGGCAGGCACCCTCAACACCAAGTCGGACGTGAACTTCCCGTGCTACCGGATCTGGCTCACGTTCACTGTCCTCTGGGACGGACGCGTGTCGCTCTGTTGCGCGGATTTCGACGGGCGCCACATCCTTGGCGACCTTCGGACGTCCACCATCGCCCAGGTGTGGAACTCCCCGGCCTACCGCGCTGTCCGCCGCCAGCAACTCGAGAGCGGCGGCCCGGAAATCTGCCGATCCTGCGACCTGCCCAAGAAGGATTCCCCGCTCTGGGTGGGACGGCTCGTCTAATCGCCTCCCGGCCCCGGCCTCCCGCGAAGCGTCTATACTGGGACGAGTTCCTGGGAGACTTCCCTATGCGTGTCAAAACGTTGATGGGTCTGCTGTTGACGGGCCTGCTGCTTCTCGTCACGGTGCACCCGCACGCGCAGACGACGGCGGGCGCGCGCAAGCTCGACCTCTCGTTCGACCACCAGGGCCACGTGACGCTCGTCGCGCAAAACGTCACCGTGCGCGAGATTCTGGCCGAGTGGGCTCGGCTCGGCGGCACGACGATGGTCAACGCCGACAAGCTCACGGGTGGCCCGATCAGCGTGCAGTTCGAAGCCCAGCCGGAAGCCGCGGTGCTCGAGTCGCTCCTCCGATCTTCGGCAGGCTACATCCTGTATCCACGGCTGCAGGGCACGCAGGGCGCGTCATCGTGGCAGTCGGTGTCGATTCTGGCGACGAGCCATCCGACGACGCTTTACACGCCGGCCGCGCAGAGCGCTCCGCAGATCGCGCCTGTGGTGCAGTCCATGCCCGACGATGAGATTCCGCCAGTAACGGTCACGCCCAATCCCGCACAGACGCAACCCGCGTCGCAGCCGAATCGGCCGGCGCCTGGTCCGGGTGTCTACGTGCCAGTTCAGGGTGTCCAGCCGGGTGCCGGATCGTCGACCACCATGCCCGCCACCGGGCGCGGTCGCGGCGGGTTGTAGAATCTCGGCATGCCTTTGCCCTCTTCCGTCGCACGGACGGGGGAATACGCGGAACGCGGCGACTACCACCGCCAGCTCTCACCGACGTGGGAGTTCTACCCGACTTATCTCGCCAAGCTCGACGTCGTCCGCCAATACCTGAGCCGGCTGCCGGCGGGCACGCGCGTGCTCGACGCCGGGTGCGGCGAGGGCGTGCTCGTCGAGGAGTTTCGCGATCGGCTGAAGATCGAAGGGGTCGACGACAACTACAGCTCGGCGTTCGTGCGGCGCGAGTCGGTGACGTCGCTGTCGTACGGCGCGGCGTCGTTCGAGCGGGCGTTGTGCCTGGACGTGCTCGAGCACCTGTCGTTCGAGGACCAGTCACGCGCGCTCGCCGAGTTGTTCCGCGTCGTCGCGCCGGGCGGAGAGTTGCTGGTCACGGTGCCGAACCTGGCGCACCTGCAGTCGCGGCTGCACTTCCTGTTTGCCGGGCGTTTGATCCGCACCGCGAATCCGCTCAAGCATCCGGGCGACCGGCCGATTGGCGAATACCTCGACCTTGCGCGGCGCGCCGGGTTTCAGCTCGTCTGGCGGCGCGGGATCTTTCCGACCGTGCCGGTGCTGACACACTTGATTCGCCGATCGCCGGCGCGCTTGCTGCCGCTCCACAGGGCGCTCACGCGCCTGCTTCCTGTTCCCGGCTGGTGCTTCCTGAACGTGCTGCGCTTCACGCGCCCCTGACCTGCGACCTTGCGCGACCGGCTGAAGCACCTGACCAAAGGCGTCGCGATCTACGGCGCGGGCGACGCCGCGATCTCGATCGTCAACTTGCTGTTGCTTCCGGTCTACGTCAAGTTCAGCTTTCTCACGGCGGCAGACTACGGCGCGTTGCTGACGCTCGGGTCGATCGAGGCGTTCGCGAAAGTCCTCAACCGATGGGGACTCGACGGCGCGTTCATGCGGTATTACCACGAACGCGCCGAAGGCGACGCGCGCACGCGCATGGCCAGCACGATTTTCTGGTTCCTCGTCGTGGCCGACGGCGTGCTGCTCGCGGTGACGCTCGCCGGCTCCCGCTGGCTGGGTGCGAGAGTGAACCTCGACCCACGCAATCTGCCCGCGATGCGGTTGATGCTCGTCAACATGTTCCTCGTGGCGTTCACGTTCTTTCCGTTTCACGTCATGCGGCTGCGCGACGCCGCGGTGACGTACAGCGCCTTCACGTTCGCCCGATCGGCCGGCACCCTGGTGCTCCGGATCGTGCTCGTCATCGGCCTGCGGCTGGGCGTCACGGGCGTCTACCTCGCCGATCTGGCCCTGACGATGGCGCTGCTGCCGGCGCTGTGGGGCTGGCTGCGTCCGCTGCTCGCCGCCGTTTTCTCGACCGCCGAACTGCGCGCGATGCTGCGCTTCGGGCTGCCCAGGCTGCCGCACGGCCTCGCGCAACAGTCGCTCGACAACACGCCGAAGCTCCTGCTGACCCAGCATGTCAGCGCTGCGGCCGCCGGCGTCTATCAGAACGGCACGACGCTCGGCACGGGCGTGCGGTTTTTCACAAGCGCCTTCGAAACCGCGTGGGCGCCGTTCTACTACGCGACGTCGCGCCAGGCGGACGCCAAACAGGTCTTCGGCAAGATGACGACGTACGGCGTGGCCATGCTGGTCCTGCTCGTCGCGGGCACGACGGCCGTGGCGCGCGATGTCATTCTCGTCATGTTGAAGCCCGAGTACCTTGACGCACTGCCGGTGGTGCCGATCGTCGCCATCGCGATCGCGCTTCAGGGCGTCTATCTGCTCACGTCGATCGGCTTGAACCTGACGAGCCGCACGGAGTTCTACCCGCTGTCCACAATCACGGCGGCCGGCGTCGGATTCGCCGTCGGTCTCGTCCTCGTGCCGCGCTACGGGCTGATCGGCGCCGCGGTCACGGTGCTCGTGTCTTACCTGACGCTCGCGGTCGTCGCGTTCGTCTTCGCCCAGCGGCAATACGCCATTCACTACGAAATCGGACGGCTCGCGCGCGTGATCGCGTCGGGCGTGGCGGCCGCGCTCGCCGCGCTCTGGCTGCTGCCCGATCTGCGGCCCGTTGCGGGCCTCTTCTTGCGCGGGCTCATCTGCGTTGCCGTCTACGGCGCGCTGCTCTGGGCCACGGGATTTTTCCGCACGTCGGAGATCGCGTTCCTGCGTGAGATCACCGCGCGGTGGCGCCGGCGGACGGCATCCAATGGCCGGTAATACACCGGCGCCGTGGACCGCGCGCGATCGTGCGGCGGCCGCGCTCGTCGCCGTCACCGCACTCGTCGCGTACCTGCCGGCGCTCGGGCTGTCCTTCACGTCCGACGATTTCTTCATCCTCGATCGCGTGAAGGCCCTCGGCGGGCTGCACGACCCTCTCGCCTACTTCCGTCTCGGCTTCTTCGAGTACTACCGGCCGCTGGCCTTTCTGTCGCACGCGCTCGACTGGACCCTCTGGGGACCACGCGGAGTTGGCTTCCACCTGACGAACATCCTCGTACATGCGATCACGACGGTGTTCGTGTTCGCCATCGGCCGCCGCTTGATCGATCGACCCGCCGCCGTGATTGCGGCGCTGCTCTTCGCACTGCACCCCGCGAGCCAGGAAGCCGTTTACTGGATCGCCGCGCGCTTCGATCTGCTCGCGACGTGCTTCATGCTGGCCGCGCTGATCTGTCTGTGGCACGAAGGCACAGCCGCGTACGTGTGCGGCGTCGCGTGCTTCGCGCTCGCGCTGCTTTCGAAAGAATCTGCGCTCTCGCTCCCGGTCATCGCGACCGCCGCGGACGTCCTGCTGGTGCGGCGCAACTGGCGATCGGCCGCCCTCAGGCTGTTTCCCTTCCTCGTCGTTGTCGCCGTGTATGCCTTGCTGAGGGCGCACGGTGTGGACGTCTCGGTCACCGGCGGCGCCCGGCGCCTGCCGAAGCTCGCGATGATCGTCGCGGCACTCGGCGGATTGTTGCTGCTCGCTCGCGTCCGCAAAGGCACTGCGATCGTTCCGATCCTGCCTGGTCGCAAAGTGGGATTTGTACTCGGCGCCACAATGGGCGTGGCGCTCATCGCCGCGGTGCTTCTCCTCACGCCCGCGACGGCCGTGTGGACGCGCGAAAAACTCGGCTTCGTCGCGTTCGCGTCGTTCTACCTCGCGAGCCCCGTGGTGTTGCCGCCACCGCATCCCTGGTTTCTCGACGTGACGACGATGGTCTATGCGATTGCAGGAGTCGTCGCGGTAGTCGCCATCGCTGCCGTAGCGTTCCGCGGATCGGGCTGGATCACCCGCGAGCCGCGCATGCTGTTCCTGATCGCGTTCGTAATCGCGGCGCTGATCCCCGTGTCGTCGTTGACAGGCGGCGGCCGGTATCTCTACCTCGCCTCGGTCGGCACGTCGCTCCTCGTCGGACTCGTCTGCCGAATGCTCGACATGCGCCGGTCGGCGATCGTCCCGGTCGCGCTCGTGCTCGCAATCTCGACGCAGCAACTCGTCGTGGCCGCGCGCGCCTGGACCTGGGCGTCCGCCATGACGACCGATGCCTTCTCGCTGATGACGTCCGACCTGCAGCCATGCGGAAGACGCGACGTGCTGCTGCTCACGGCGCCGGTGGCCATGCGGGGCACGTATTGCAACTTCCTCTGGGAAGGCTTCGGCCTCACGAGCCCCTGCATGCCCGCGACCTTCCGGACGTTGCTTCGCGTCGTCCGTGACGACGTGCACGCGGACGTCTCGCGGCCGGCGCCCGGCACGGTCGAGGTACGCGTGCCGGCGTACTCGGGCAATATCCTCGCCTCTTCGGACCTCAGCACGTTTGAAGTGTGGGTGGCGAAAGGCGAGTCAATCGGCGTCACGACGCCGATCGGCCGGCTCGAGGCACGGCCCGACGGCGACGCCGAGGTGTTCCGGCTCACCACGCCGGCATCGCTCGCCGACGCCCGGCTGTACTACTACAGCGACGGGCACGTGAGCCCGTTGCGCGCAGGTCGCTGACCTCTCCGGGTGGAACGCGCGCGGGCATGCACGTACAATGTGTCTGACGAATGACTGTCGCCCACCGCGTCCGCGAGGCCGTCGCGCGCCGCGCCCGGACCGTGCCCCTCATGACGTCGCTTTGGGCGCGATTCCGACGCCAGAAATACGAGCGGACCATCGCGAAGTTCCTGCGCGCGAAAGACGGCCGCGCCGGCCGCCTGCCCCAGGGCCTCGTGTATGAGGCCACGATGCGGTGCAACCTGCACTGCGAGTTCTGTTACGTGGGCGATCTCCTCAACGTCGAGGGCGAATGGCGGCAGGAGCTGCCGCTCGAGACCTTGAGGCGCGCGTTCCCCGACGACGAGGGCCTGCAGGTCAGCTTCACGGGCGGCGAGATCTTCATGCGCAAGGACATCCTCGACGTGATGGACGTCTTTCGCACGAAGGGTTACGTCTGCGGCTACATGACGACCAACGGCACGATCATCTCGGAGGAGCGTGCCGACGCGCTCGCCGAACTGGCGCTGGCGGGTTTCGTGAAGCACATCTCGGTGTCGATCGACGGTCCCGGCGCGCTCCACGACAAGGCGCGCGGCGTGGCCGGGACGTTCGAACGGACGTCCGCCGGGCTGCGCCGCCTGCAACAGGCCGCAGCCCGCAAGCACGCGCCGTTGCGGGTGAGCATCAACACGACCGTCGCGCATGAAACGCTCGACGCGCTCGACAGGATGGTCGACGTCGCGAGCGAGCTCGGCGTGGACGCGATCGGCCTGAACCATCTGATGTTCAGCACGCCCGAGGAAGTCGCCGAGACCGTGCGGCTGACGGGCGCGCGCGACGCCTCGCTCATCTCGACGTATGTGACGCCAGATCCGGGCCTCGACGCGGCAAAAGTGCGCGCCCAGGTCGCAGCGCTGGCGGCGAAGTGCCGCGCTCGCCACGTCCGGTTCGACATGCGGCCGAAGGTGCGGACGAAGATTCTCGACAACTACTACACGCCCGGCACGCCGCTCGCCGGGCGCTGCCTGTATCCGTTTCTCAACGCCCGCGTCTCGTTCAGCGGCAAGATGTACTTCTGCCCGTTCATCCGCGTCGAAGTCGGCGATTTGACGACGCAATCGCTCGAGGAAGTGTGGACGGGGGAACCGTACGTGGCGCTGCGGCGCAAACTGCTCGAAGCGACGTTGTTTCCCGTGTGCCGCCGCTGCTGCAAGGTCGAGCTGTCACCCGAGCCCATCGCCATGCCGGCCAGCGTGCCGGCGACGGCCGATCCGGTGCTCGCGCCGGCAGGAGCGCACTGACGTGATCGGCGCCCGCACCCTGTTCGTCAATCCGCCGCTCGTCGGCGGCATCGCGTTCACGAGGCAGGGCCGCTGCCAGGAGCGCGAGGAAGTGCTCGGCACGACCAAGCCGCCGTACACACTCGCGCTCATGGCGGGGCTGCTGCGCAGCCGGCCGGGCTGCGAGGTGCGGCTGGTGGACCTGACCGCGACGCAGGATTCCGTCGCGTCGCTGATGGCGCGTCTCGATGCCGAGCAGTTCCGTCCGACCCTGATCGTCTTTCCGAGCACGACGCCGACGCTCGACGCCGACGCCATCGCGATGGCAGAGCTCAAACGGGCGTACGGCGCGCCGCTCGTGACGTTCGGTCCGCACGTGTCCGCGACGCCGGCGGCGTCGATGGAACGCGCGGCCGTCGTCGACGTGATGCTCGTGGGCGAACCTGAAGAGGGGCTGCTGGCGATTGCCGCGTTGTCGTCGCTCGACGGCCTGACCGACGTCGCGAACGCGACCTTCCGGCGTGATGGCCGCATCGTCCCGCACAAGGCGCACGGCCAGTTCGCCGACTTTCTGAACGCGGCGTATCCGGCGTGGGACCTGCTCGACCTTCGCCACTACCGGTTGCCGCTCGTCGATCAGCCGTACGTGATCGTCGAAGCCTCGCGCGGCTGTCCGTACTCGTGCGATTTCTGCGTCGCGCCGATTCACCAGGGCCACAAATTCCGCGAGAAAAGTGCGAAGGCGCTGGTCGACGAGATCGAACGCGGCTACAAGACACTCGGCTTGAAGTTCTTCTATCTCTGGGGCGACACCGTGACGCTGAACGTCAAGACGTTCAGCGCGATCTGCGAAGAGATGATCGCCCGTCGGCTGCCGATTCAGTGGCTCGGCAACGCACGCGCGGACAACCTGACCGATCCGGAGTTCGTGAAGCGCCTGCGCCAGGCCGGCTGCTGGATGCTGGCGCTCGGCATCGAAACGGAGTCGGAAGACACGCGCAAAGACATGATGAAACGGCTCGACGGGCAGAAAATTCGCACCGCGATCGCCAACATGCGCACGGCGGGCATCCGTTCGTTCGGCTTTTTCATCTTCGGCTATCCCGGTGAGACGCCCGCGTCACTCGAACGGACGATCGACTACGCGGTCGAGCTGAATCCGGACTTCGCCAATTTCTATCCAGCCGTGCCGTATCCGGGCACGGAGCTCTATGCCAAGGCCAAGCGCGACGGCCTGCTCGCGAACGAAGACTGGACGCGGATGGAGTACCGGTACTATCTGCTTCGCGGGAACGGTCTCGACGAACAGGTGGTGATGGGGGCGATCAATCGCGCGAAACGGCGCTTCTATATGCGACCGTCATATCTCGCGCGGCACGCCGGCGACATCGCGCGGCTGGCGTTCACGAAGTGGGGCGTGGCGTGGCACGTGGCGAGCCGTTTCCTGTTTGGCGCGCCCGTGACCGACGCCGCGGCGCCGGCCACCAAGCCCGATCAGCGGGCGGCCTGAACGACGGCGTCGACCTCGCGCGCCGACAGGCGCCGATACTCGCGCTTCGGCCGCCCCGAGACCGACCACACCACCCGGTAAAGATCCTTCAACTGCACGAGATAGCCCGCCGCCTCGCGCATGCTCATCTTGCTCTCGCCCTGCTCGCGATCGTCGAACCGGTAGGGAATCTCGACGAGCCGCGTCGGCCACGCGCGCACGAGCAGCTCGAGACAGATCTTGAAGCCACCGGCCTGGATCGCCACGCCGTCGGCGATCGACCGGCGGATCAGGAAAAAGCCGGACGCCGCGTCGCGAATCGGCGACAGCCCGCGCGCCGCCATGCACGCGGACCGCGACATCATGCGCCGGAGAACCGGCCAGTCCGGCGTACTGCCGCCCGGCACGTAGCGGCTGGCGACGAGCACCTCGGCCGACGTCGAGCGAAACACGGCGAGCATTTTCGGCACGAGCGCCGGCGGGTGGCTGAAATCCGCGTCCATCACGCCAACGACGTCGGAGGTCGCCACACGGAAGCCGGCGACGACCGCCGTGCCCAGGCCGAGTTTGCCGGTCCGATGAATCACGTGCATGCGCCGCGTCACTGCGAGCTCATCCGCGATCGCGCCCGTGCCATCCGGAGAGTTGTCGTCGACGATCACGAGCTCGAGGTCCACGCCGTGCTGTCCGCAGGCGTCGAAGAGCGCGGTGGTGAGCTCCGCCAGACGGTCGCGCTCGTTGTAGGTCGGCACGACCATCGTCAGGTCGGCGGGCTTCGTGAACACCACGTGACACTATAATTCATGGCGTTATCGCCCCTGCCGCATGAGCGCTGTCACGAAGTCGACGCCGACGGTCGGATGGATGGCGCTCGCGCTGTGCCTTCTGCTGCTGCGCGTGCCGGCGTTCGTCCAGCCGGCCGGCGGTGATCAAAGTCTGTATGTCTACTCCGGACAGACGCTGCTCGAGGGCGGCGTGCCGTACAAGGCCGCGTGGGATCAAAAGCCGCCCGGCATTTTCGTCGTGTACGCTCTCCTCTGGCGCGTCTGGCCGCATCAGTCTGTCGTCGCGCTCGGAGATCTGGTCGCCGCCGGGCTCGTCGCGTGGCTCCTGATGGTGCTGGGCCGCCGCACGTTCGGCACAACGGCCGGCGGTCTGTCCGCATGCGTGTTCCTGCTTTTCACGCATCCTTCGCTTACGCGTCTCAGCGGCGCATTTGTGCGCGGCCAATGCGAGACGTTCATCGCGCTCTTCGTGACGATCGCGATCGTCCTGGTGACAAGTCGCGAACGCGGACGACTTGCGCTTGTGACAGCCGGGGTCGCGCTCGCGTTCGCCGTGTGGCTGAAGTACAACGCGCTCGCGTACGCGCTGCCCATCGTCGTCACAGCGGCTGTCATGTTTCCGCCGGTGCCTGATCGGCGGCGTCTGCTGATCGATGGCGCATGGATCGCGGCCGGTGTCGGGGTCGTGACCGGCGCGGCGCTGTTCTACTTCTGGGCCCACGACGCGCTGACCGATCTCCGCCTGGCGACGATCGACTACAACCTTCAATACTCCGGCGAAACGTATCCGAGCGTGGCCCAGGGCCTGGCCTACGTCGCGACGCTTCCATTCGCACGCGCTCGCGTCGAGATGATCTGGTTCCTCGGCGGCCTTGGCGCGCTTCTCGCGATCACGCGCCGTCCGCTCGATCGACGCATCTGGATCGCCACCAGCTGGCTCGTGGCGGCGACCGCGTCCATTGCGGTGAACGGCGCGCGCAATTTGCCGCAGTATTTCGTGCAAGCCGGTCCGGCACTGGCATTTGCCGCGGGCGTCGGCGCCGCCGGGTGGAGATCCCGGCCGGCCTGGCCGCGGTATGCACTTGTCGGCGTACTCGCGCTCGGCCTCTGGCGCGTCGGCGACGAGACGCCGTCGGTCGCCGGCCTGCGACTGGGAGGCCTGCCCGAGCTGGTCGAGAACCTGCGGTTCGACGTCGACGCGATGCGCGGACGGATCGACCGGTCCGCCTACCTCGCGCGGTTCAGTGGCGGCAAGATGGATGCCGCGGCAACCGAAGAGATCGCGCGATATGTGGCCGCGACGACGGGGCCCGCCGATCATCTGCTGGTGTTCGGATTCAGCGGCGGCAGCATCTGCGCGTGGAGTGAGCGACGCAGCGCGTCGCGGTTTTTCTGGAGCCGGCCCGTGATGATCGAATTCGCCGCCGATCATCCCGGCTACGGCACGGCCGGACTGCTGACCGACCTCGAACGCGATCCGCCGGCGCTCGTCATTCTGCAGAAGGTCGACTGGCATCTGGGCGAGGCGCTGCCCAACTCCGCGGAATTCTTCCTCGCACACGCGACGCTCCGCGCGTGGCTCGATGCCGGTTACACGCACGACCGCGAATCGGCGATGTTCGACGTCTGGCGGCGGCGAGGCTGAGATGTCGCGCCAGAGATTCCTCGGTCTCCTGCTCGTGATTCTCGCCGTGGCGGGCGCGCTTCGTACGGTCTGGCTCCGCGCCGATCCTCCCCAGATCGACGTCGCCGGTGTGGGCGTCGTCTGGCACGACGAGGGCGCGTGGACACACAACGCGCGTAATCGCGCCCTCTGGGGCACCTGGGAGACTGACGACTGGAATCCGGTCTTCGTCGCACCCGTGTTCACCGCGTTCGAATACGCCAGCTTCAAGACGTTCGGCGTGGGACTCTGGCAGGCGCGGCTGGTACCCGTGTGTTCCGGCCTCGTCGCAGTGATCTTCCTTGCCGCAGGTCTCGCCGCCGTCGCCGATCGCAGGACGGCACTCATCGGCAGCGCATTGCTCGCCACCAACTACGCCTTTGTGATGTGGAACCGCGCGGCGCTCATGGAATCGACGATGACCGCCTTTCTGGTCGTCGCATGGGCCGCGTATGCGATGGCGGCGCGGCGGTCAATCTGGGCGGTGGTCGCAGGCGTCGCCGTCGTGCTCGCGTGGTTCACGAAGGCGTCGGCGGCCTTCTTCGCCGCGGCGATCGTGCTGGACGCCCTCGTGACGCTCGTGCTGGCGCGGCCCGGGCCGTGGCGCGATCGCGGATTCGGCCCGTCCACGCGCGAGGACACGCGGGCGTCGGCCATCGTGCTCGCGAGTCTGGCGCTTTCGGCCGCAGCCATCGCAGTCTTCTTCGTCTGGCCACACTGGACCGAGTACCGCTTCTACAACTGGCAGATGTCCGTCACGCGCAAGCCGGAGTACGACCTGCGGCACATCATCGGCCGTGCGACGTGGCTACCTGTCGTCCAGGCCATCTTCATGCGGATGTGGCTGGTCGTCGCGGCGGCGGCCGTGGCGATCGCATCGATCGTCGGACGCTGGCGCACCGCGCGCGCCGGCGAACGGCTCCTCGTGTTGTGGGTGCTCATCGGGCTGCTCGAACTGGTGGTACACGATTCGGGCAACGACCGCCGATATGTGATGTTCATCCCGGCGTTGATAGCGCTCGCTGCGATCCTCGTGGGCGGCGGCGCCCCGCTCGTGCCCGCACGCCTCATGGCAATTGGCGATCGGCGGTTCCTGGCCGTGCCGTTGCTGTTGTTCCTCGGCTACCTCGTCTTCGGCACCGCGATCCGGCCCGCATTTCTCGGCGACATCGCGTCGAACCACTTCCATCGTGTCGTGATGCTCGCGGCGGCGCTTGCGATCGCGGCGACAACGGCGGTTATCTGGCAATGGACGCCGGTGATCCGCGGGCTGTCGCGCCCGGCGCCGTCAGGGCTCGTCCTCGCGGCCGTGGTCGTGGCCGTTGGCTGGAATCTGGTCGAGTTCGGGGCGTGGGCGCGCGTGCGACGCGAGACCAATTACGACGCCTCGGTAGCGCTGGGACGTCTGCTGCCCGACAACACCCTCGTTCAGGGGAAGCTCGCGAACGGACTGGCGCTCGACAATCACATCCGCCCGATTTTCATCGGCAATCACTTCGGCAACTACGACGACCGTCTTCGCCGCGACGACGTGCGCTATATACTGACCTACGATTTGCCGAGCATCGGATACGAAAGTCAGGCCGACTCCGGGCTCATCCAGGAGCTCCTCGACCACTATCCGCTCCATCACACGGTCGCCACGTTCGAGGTTGACGAGACGCCTGCTCCCGACCGCGCGGCGCTCATCGACAAACGGCCGAAGTGAACGCTCCAGCCTGCGCATGCGAGAAATTCGAGACGACTTAATCAAGACGCACGCGGATCGGCGCTTCCGATCCGAGTACGACTACGCGCTCTTCGAGTACTACCGGAGCGCGAAGGTCCTCGCGTTTCTCGAGCGCGCCGGCGTCACGATTGCCGGCCGCGTCCTCGACGCCGGGTGCGGCGGGGGCGGAATGCCGCTCTCGCTCGCAGAGCACGCGCGCTACGTCGTCGGGATCGACCCGATCGATCGCTTCAGCCAGGCGGGCGTGAAGCTGGCCGTCGAGCACAAGCTGCACAATCTCGCGTTCGCGCAGGCCGACGGCCTCGCGCTGCCGTTTGGCGCCGGCACGTTCGACCTCGTTCTGTCGCACGCGGTGATCGAGCACGTGCCCGACGCGCCGAAGTACCTGGCCGAGTGCCGGCGTGTGCTGACGCGTGACGGCCGATGCTACCTGTCCACGGCGCCGTACCTTTCGTTCGCCGGAGCGCATTTGCCGAAGCTGCGCGTGCCGATTCCGCTGCATCTGATCCTGGGACGGCCGATCGCGTTCCGCACGTTCCGATCGCTCGCGCGACACGCGCCGTGGACGCTGATGGAGCCCGCGCACGAAAACTCGTTCATCCGCGATGCCCGCAACGGCATCGTCAAGCACGACGACCTGCTCGAGAAGGTGCGCGTCGTGCGGCTTCGCGGCCAGATCGCCCAGGCCGGCCTGCGCGTTGTCCGCGAGGAGCTGCATGTCACGGGCACCGTACGACGGCTGCCTGCGGCCCTTGGCCGATGGCTGCGCGACAATCCGCTGACGCAGGACGCGCTCATCGGTAATATCGAGTACGTGCTGGCCCCGGCATGAGCGCGGCTTCCTGATGGCTGACATCGAACGCTTTCGTCCCGACGATCGGCGCCAACTCGAGGCGTTGTACCGCCGCGTGTTCGGTCCCGACATGGCCGAAGCGAACCGGCTGCGCTGGGACTGGCAGTACCGCCGCAATCCGCACGCGCCGAAAGACGCGCCGCTGATCTGGATCGCGCGCGAAGGCACGGCGATCGTCGGGCAGTACGCCGCGATGCCGGTCCAGCTCACGGTAAAGGGTCGCGAAGTCGACGGCGCATGGGGCATGGACGTCATGGTCGCGCCCGAGCGGCAGCGTCAGGGCCTCGGCGAAGTGCTCTTCCGCACGTGGGATCGCAGCGTCGGCGCCTCGCTCGGCCTCGGCCTGTCGGATTCGTCGTACAAGCTCTTTCAGAAACTCCACTGGCCCGATCTCGGGCCCATTCCCTGTCTCGTCAAGCCGCTCAGCCGCCGCGCACTGCGCCGGCCGACCTGGCCGGTCGGACTGAATCGTCTGGTCTCGGCGGTGACGCTGCCGTGGATTCGCCTGGTGTCGCGATCGCGTCCGCTCGAAGGCGAAGTACGGCCGATTCGGACATTCGACGAGAGCTTCACGCGTCTGTGGGCGCGCGTGCAGGACAAGTTCGCGTTCGCCGTGCGCCGTGAGGCGGCGTACCTGAACTGGAAGTACATCCAGGCGCCGCACGTACGGTATCTCATCGCCGCGCTCGTCCGCGACGGCGAGGCGGCGGGATACGTCGTGTATCGTCACGTGCAGGAACCGCGCGGGCGCGTGACGCTGCTCGTGGACTTCCTCACCGATCCCGACGACACGCGCGGATTCCTCACACTCCTTCGCTGGATCGATCGCGAGGCCCGCGCCGCCGACTCGGACAAGATCCGGACGTTCGCGCTGCACGAGACGTTCCGCAAACTGCTCAAGAAATCGGGCTACTACAGCGTCAAGTCGACGATGGAGTTCGTCGCGAAGGTCAACGGAGCTGTCGTCGATTCCGGCTTCTACGACGACACCGACGACTGGCACGTCACACTCGGCGACTCCGACCAGGACCGATGAGCGTGTCGAGCCGTCCGGCGTTGCTGGTCGCGATCGACACCGAGGGCGACAATCAATGGAGCGCCGATGCGCGGCGCCACCAGACCTTCGATAATCTCTACGCGCTCGGCCGCCTGCACGACTTCTTCGAGCGTCACGGCGTGCGGCCAACCTACGTGATCACCCATCCGGTCGCCACGGACGCGCGATCTGCGGAGGTGCTGCGCGCACTCCTGGGGCGGGGTACGTGCGAAGTCGGCGCCCATCATCACGCGTGGGAAACGCCGCCCTGCACGGCCGCCGACATCGCGCGCCATCCCTATGCGATGTCGTTGCCGCTCGATCAATTCGACGCCCAGCTGCGATCGCTCACCGACGCGATCGCAGGCAGCATCGGCGTGCGGCCCGTTTCGTATCGATCGGGACGATTTGGATTTTCACCATCGCACGTATCCTCGCTCGAACGGGCAGGGTATCTCGTGGACTCGAGCGTCGCACCGCTCTTCTACGAGGCGCACAAGCACGGACCGGACTTCGTGGGCGCCCCGCTCCACCCGTACTTTCTTTCGTACGACGACGCGACGCGGGCGGGCACGAGTGATTTACTCGAGCTGCCCATTTCGGCCGCACTCAACCGGCGCGTCCCCGCCTTCGCCGAGCGCTGGTACGCCCGCGCTCCGAGTCCGTACATGACGAAGCGCGTCCTGCGCTGGCTGCGCGTGGCGCATGTCCGCTGGCTGCGCCCGTCTTACAGCTCCGCTGAGGAGATGATCGCCCTCGCGCGGCAACTCGTCGCGCGCGGCGCGCCAATTCTGAATCTGCTGTTCCACTCGAGCGAAGCGATCGTCGGCGGCAGTCCGTACAACCGCACGGAAGCCGAGCTCGACGCGTTCTTCGACCGGCTCTCAAAGGTGCTGACGGTCGCCACGCGCGAGCTGCACGCGGACGCGATGACGTTCGCCGAATATCGCGCGCGTTTCGGCGGTGCCGCAGCGCGGGCGACCGCCTGAGATCGCGCGCCAGCCATGCGCGTCTGTCACGTCTCGCCGCATTTGCCGCCCGATCAGGCTGCCAACGCGCTGCTTCCCGCCGATCTCGGACGCTGGGGCCGCAACCGCGGTGACGAGATCGTGTTCGTCGCGCACGAGCCCGCGCAGGGCCGCGCCTCGAGCGAAGCGGTCGCCGGACCGGTCGCGTGGATTCCACGCCGCGGCGCGTCGAATCCGATCGTTCGGTTCCTGAAGATTGACACCTTCAAACAGGCGCTGCTCATCCGCGCTGCGCTGGACCGGACCGCGACCAATGCCGATCTCCTGCACCTGCACAGCAACGGGCTGATCGTCGAAGTGGCTGCGGCGTGGGCGGCGCGACACCAGGTGCCGTACGTCCTCACGCTTTATGGCACCGAAATCTGGCACTATCGCCCGCGCCGCCCGATCGATCCGTTCGCGCGTGCCTATCGGCGGGCCGCGGCGGTGACCTTCTACAGCCAACGCCTGCTCGACAAGGCTCGCGCGCTCGGTCTCGACCGCCGCCGGCTGCACGTGATCTATCCGACGACGAGCGCGGTGTTCGCGCCACACGACGCGCACACGCGGGCAGCCTGGCGCGCCGCGCTCGGGATCGCGGAGCCGCTCGTCATCCTCAACGTGAAGCGCCTGCACGAGCTCGCCGGCCAGCGTTTTCTGATCGAGGCCTTCGCCCGCCTGACGCGCGCGCGCCGCGACGTGCGGCTCGTCATCTGCGGCACCGGCCCACTGCGCACCGATCTCGAAACGCGGTCGCAATCGCTCGGCGTCGCCGACCGCGTCACGTTCACGGGCCTCCTCCCGAACGACGACATCGCGCGCTACGCCGCGGTCGCGGATGTGTTCGCGCTGCCCTCGCTTCTCGAGGCCCTGCCGACCGTCGCGGTCGAGGCCCTCGCGTCCGGCACGCCGGTCGTGTCGGCCGACCATCCCGGCGGCCTCGAACTGCACGAGATTTTCGGCGACGATGTCACGGTAGTGCCCAAGGGTCAGCCGGATCTGCTGGCCGCAGCGCTCGAGGACGTCTTGCGCGCGCCGACGCGTGTGCGACCGGCGACACTCGATCTGGTGGCGCAGCATTTCGGGGCGCCCGCGGTCCACGCCGCCTACGACGCGCTCTATGAAGGTGCGGTTGGGCGGCCCGATATCCGATGACGGAAACCTGCATGCTAGAGTGCGGGCTATGACGTGGCAGCGTGTGGTGGCGTTCGTCGCCGGCGGCGCCATCGCATTCAGCGTCGCGCCGATCGCGGCGAGCCGGCTGCAGCCGCCGATCACGATCGATTTTTCCGCAGACCCGCCCGCCCTGCTGACTGCAGGTTTTTATCCCGCCGAACACACGCCCGACGGCGTCTGGTTCGCCTGGACACGCGGGGCATTCGGACTCGCGCTGCCGGCGCTCGATCGATCGACGCCGTGGATGGTCACGCTTCGCCTGAGCGGATCGAGACCGGACGGCGCGACGCCCGAGATCGTCACCAATGTCGACGGCGCCGTCGTCAACCGCGGCACACTGCCGGCGGCGGGCTTCGTCGATCGCACGTTCACAATAGATGCCCAGCCGAACCGGCGCGGCCTGGCGATCGCCTGGATCGTCTCGCCGACCTTCGTGCCCGGCCCGGGCGACGATCGCGCGCTCGGCGCCCAGGTCGGCATGATCCAGATCGCACCGGTCGGATCCAGTCCGCGCGTCGTTCTGGATCG
Source organism: uncultured Acidobacteriota bacterium (assembly GCA_963704575.1). Lineage (GTDB taxonomy): Bacteria > Acidobacteriota > Vicinamibacteria > Vicinamibacterales > SCN-69-37 > DATEGZ01. The sequence goes on from OY969918.1 coordinate 2,681,121, forward strand.
ACGGCTGTTGCTCCTGCTCGGCGGCGTCGTCGGCGCGGTCATGGGAGCGCTGGCGTTGTCGTGGGCGTCCGGATTCACGCTCATCGGCGTGGCCGCAGCCGCCACGGCGTTCATCCTCACGCGAGGGCTTGGGCCGTTCGTGCCGTTTCCCTGGCTGCCGATTGGCGTCGGCGCGTTCGCGTCGGCGGTGGTCACGATGGTCGCGCTCCAGGCGCGTGACCAGGGCGCTCGGCTCGTCGTGGGCATCACGTTCGTCACGGTCGCCGTCCAGCTGCTCCTGCTCGCGCATCCGGACATGCCCATCGGCGACGCGATCTTCCAGACCCATCGCTTCCAGGACGTGCTCGGCGGTCATTATCTGTTCGCGTCACTTGCGCCAGGCAACTACCGGTTTCCGTATCCGATCGGCCTCTATCTCTTCGCCAGGCCGTTTGCGGCTCTCGCACCCACCACGAACGATCGGATGCTTCTGCTGCGCGTAATCGTCGTCGCGACCGATGCGTGCGCGTCCGCGCTGCTCTATCGGCTCGTGATGCGGTGGCGAAACGACGAGATCGAAGCGGTCGGCAGCGTCGTCGCGTTTCATCTCCTGCCGTTGGGATTCGGCGTCATCGTCGTCGCGAATCTCACGAACGTCTTCGCGCAGTCGATGGCGATGGTGACGCTCGTGGTGGCCGGGCTGGCGGCGTCGCGCGCTGCCGTGGCGACATCGCGGACGGGTGGCGCGGAGTGGGCAAGTGCATTCGGCATTGGCGCGCTTGCGGCGGTGGCGTTTCTCTCGCACACGAGCACGTTTGCCGTACTCGGCACGCAACTGGTGCTTGCCGGCGGCGCACTCGCGGTGTCGCGTTACCCGTCGTGGCGGCCAGCCGGACGGCTGCTCGTGGCGGCAGCGATCGGCGCGCTGATTTTTTCGATCGCCGTCTACTACGCATACTTCATGGACGTGTACCGCGAGGCGTTCGGACGCATCGCGACCGAAACCGGACACGCGACGGCGGCGGCCGGCGGCCGGACACCGCTCACCCGTCTCGAGGAGCTGCCGCGCGGACTGGCGGTGACGTTCGGCCTTCCCGCGATCGCGCTCGCGGTCATCGGTGCCGTTCGACTGATTCGGGAACGGCGGCCCGCACCGATCCGAACGATTCTGGTGATGTGGCTCACCGCATGCGGGCTGTTCATGATTGTCGGCGTGATCACGCCGGTCGATTTGCGGCACCTGCTGGCAGCGCTGCCGGTGATCGGCATCCTCGCCGCAATAGGTTTCGCGGGCGCCTGGCGGGCAGGCCCCGCGGGCCGGCTCGCCGGACTCGCGGCTGTAGCCTGGATGTTCTGGGTCGCTGCGCTAAGCTGGACGAATACGCTCGGTCAGTAAATCTGGATGGAGGCGACGTGGCGACGCTCATGCAACAGGTGACACAGGACATCGCAGGGGCCATGCGCGAGAAGAATCAGGCGTCGCTCGCACCCCTCCGGATGCTGAAAGCCGCGCTGATGAATCGCGAGGTCGAGAAGGGCCGCGCGCTCGACGAGGCCGAATCGCTGCAGGTCGTCGCGGCTCTGGTGAAACAACGGCGTGACTCGGTCGAACAGTTCCGCGCGGGCGGCCGGCAGGATCTGGCCGATCGCGAACAGGCCGAAATCACGTTCCTCGAACGCTACCAGCCGCCGGCAGCCGACAGCGCCGCCATCGACCGGGCGATCGCCGCCGCGATCGCGGAAACCGGTGCATCTGCGCCCAAGGACATGGGCAAGGTAATGAAGGCGGTCATGACACATTTGACCGGCTTGACGGTCGATGGCCGGGCCCTCAGCGAGGCGGTCAAACGACGCCTGGCCGGCTGACGGAGCGGCAAACTTTCTTCGAGGAGCCTCCGTCTAATTCGATTGAAAGGCCCGCAAGAGCCTCTCATCCATCCTCCGGGCAGGGGCCTCAACTGCAGGGGTTGAGGCCCCTACTTTTTTTCGGTACGCTGGCCCGTGTTGTCGCGCAGCAAGACCAGCACCCCTTCCCGCGACCCGGCGCCTGCCTCAATTCCAGCGGTTCTGGTGGTCGCGGGCATGCTGCTCAGCCGGCTTTCCGGCTACTTACGTCAGAAGCTCTTTTCGTACGTCTTCGGTGTGGAGTCGGACGCCGCCGATGCGTTCACGGCGGCCCTGCGCATTCCAAACTTTCTCCAGAACCTGCTCGGCGAGGGCGTACTGTCGGCATCGCTGATTCCGGTGTACTCCGGCCTGCTCGAGAAAGCGAAGCAGACTGAGGCGGACCGCGTCGCGCGCGCGATCCTCGCGCTGCTGGTGTTCGTCACGGCCCTGCTCGTGGTCGCCGGCATGACCTGGACCGCGGCGCTCGTGCGCGCCACCGGCGTCGTCTATCAAGGCGAGAAATTTCTGCTCACCGTGCACCTGGTGCGCATCCTGTTTCCGGGCGTGGGTCTGCTCGTCTTCTCGGCGTGGTGCCTCGCGATTCTCAACAGCCACCACAAGTTCTTCCTCGCGTACGTCGCGCCGGTGTTCTGGAACGCGGCGATGATCGGCGCACTCGTCGCGTACCGGCACGACGCGCTGCCTGTGGTCGCCGTGCGCCTCGCCTGGGCGGGCGTCGTCGGCAGCGCGCTGCAGTTGGCCGTGCAGATCCCGAGCGTGTGGCGGATCATGGCGCCAAGCTGGAGCAACGTGCGCCACCGGCTCGACGAGCACGTGCGCCACGTCGTCCGAACCTCGGTGCCCGTGTTTTTCAGTCGGGGCGCCGTCCAGGTGAGCGCCCTCGTCGACACGGCGATCGCGACGATGCTGCCGACGGGCGCACTCGCGGCCTTTGCCAACGCGACGCAGTTGTATCAGCTGCCGGTCAGTCTCTTCGGCATGGGCGTGTCTTCGGCCGCGCTCCCGATGATGTCGGCAGCCGCGGCGGAAAACGTGATCGACGTGCTTCGCGACCGGCTGCTCGGCGGCCAGCGCGCGATCGCGGTGCTCGTCATTCCGTCAATGGTGGCGTTTCTGGCGTTCGGCGACGTAATCATCGCGCTGCTGCTGCAAGGCGGGAAATTCACGGGCGCCGACACGCGTTACGTCTGGGCAGTCCTCGCGGGATCGGCCGTCGGGCTGCTCGCGACGACGATCGGCCGGTTGTATTCGGCGGCGTTCTTCGCGCTCGGCGACACGAAGACGCCGATGCGCTGCGCGATCGCGCGGGTCGCCCTCGTCGGTGCGCTCGGGTACACACTGGCGATCGTCGTCCCGCCCCTCCTCGGAATTCCCGCGCGCTGGGGAACGGCCGGATTGACGGCGTCGGCGGGCTTCGCCGGGTGGGTTGAGTTCAGTCTCCTTCGCGGCGCGCTCGAACGGCGGATCGGACGCGTCACGATCCCGCTCGGGTTTCTGGCGCGCACCTGGGCGACGGCCTGCGTGACGGCCATTCCGGCGACCGCGCTGCGGTGGATCGTCCCGGAGGATCAGCTCCTGTTGCGCGGAGTCGTCATCCTCGGCGCATTCGGCGGCCTCTATCTGGCGGCCGGACAGTGGCTCGGGCTCGTCACGTTGAATGACGTCCGGGGCATGATCACACGCCGCGGGCGTCGATCCGCGCGCTGACCACCTTGCCCCGCTTTTCTCGGACCTGTTAGCATCGGGCCGTGCGGCGTCCGCCTCCGCAATTCGCCAGCATGATCGGCCCCGGGCCGTGGACACCCGCCGTCAGGGCGATCATCCTGACCAACGTCGCGGTGTTTATCGTGACGCTTGCGATGCCCGACGCGATCATCGGCGCGTTCGGCCTCGTGCCGCGCGAGGTCGTGACCCAGGCACGCATCTGGGAACTGGCGACGTACCTCTTCGTGCATTCACCGAGGGATCTCTCGCACATCCTCTTCAACATGCTCGCGGTCTGGATGTTCGGGACCGACCTCGAGCGCCGCTGGGGCACGCGGGCGTTCACGACGTACTACTTCGTCACCGGCATCGGCGCGGCCGTCTCGACGGTGTTGATCTCTCTGCTGCCATGGGCGCCGGTCCACGCGGTGTACGACGCCGTCACCTTCGGGGCTTCGGGCGCCGTCTACGGCCTGCTGCTGGCGTGGGCGATGGTCTTCCCGGAGCGCCGGATTCTGTTCATGCTGATCTTTCCCGTACCGGCGCGCGTCTTCGTCCTGATCATGGGCGCCATCGCGTTCGTGTCCGCCGTCGGCGCGAGCGGCGGCCCGATCGCGAATCTCACACACCTCGGCGGCCTGCTCGTCGGCTGGGTGTACCTCAAGGGACCGACGAACCTGCGGCTCGAGTTCAATTACCGGATGACGAAATGGCGGATGGAGCGGCTGCGGCGCCGCTTCAACGTGCACCGCGGCGGCCGCGACGACGACTGGGAGCGGCGAATTCACTGAGCCGCTGGGGCCCGGGCCTAGGGCTCGGTGCCGCGCACGTCGAGGACGAAGGTGTCGTCAAGCGCCTCGGCTTGGTGGCTCGCACCGGCCGGCACCTGCAGCACTTCCCCTTCGCGAACGGTCAGTTCCCCGCCGTCGACGAGCATGCGCAGCGCGCCCTGGAGCACGTAAATCATCTGCTCGCCCTGGTGGGCGTGCTGGGGCACGAGCGCACCCTTCTTCAGGTACACCTGCACGATGGTCTCGCGTTCGCCTGAAATGGCCTTGCGCGCCACCATCTCCGTGATCTTGTCGAGCGGCAATTCGTCCCAGCGATGCAGGGACACGCGGCGGTCCATGGAAAGTTCCTCGGAGTATAATCGAGAGGTTGTTCGATCGTCGCCGCAGCCAGACAGGGCCTCGAGAGATGAAAACGAGCACGCCAGACGCCCCGCGCACCGTTGTCGGATCCTCCGCCGTCGGCAATTTCTCCCGCGAGGAGTTGCTGCGCGTCTACCGCACGATGGTGCTCTCGCGGCGGATCGACGACAAGGAAATCCAGCTCAAGAATCAGAGCCTGATTTTTTTCCAGATCAGCGGCGCCGGCCACGAGGCGATCCTCGTCGCGGCAGGCCTGACGCTGAAGGCGTCGCACGACTGGTTCTACCCCTACTACCGCGACCGCGCGCTGTGCCTGATGCTCGGCATGACGCCGTACGAGATGTTTCTCAGCGCTGTCGGCGCGAAGGACGACCCGAACAGCGGCGGCCGGCAGATGCCGTCCCACTGGGGCCACAAGGCGCTCAACATCGTCTCGCAGTCGAGCCCGACCGGCACGCAGTGCTTGCAGGCCGTGGGCTGCGCAGAAGCCGGCATGCTCTACGAGCGCATCGCCGAGATCCCCGACCGCGCGGACCGCTTCGAGAAGGATGAAATCGTGTACGTGTCGGTCGGCGACGGCACGACGAGTGAAGGCGAATTCTGGGAATCGCTGTCGAGCGCGTGCGTGCGCAAAGCGCCAGTGCTGTTCCTGGTCGAAGACAACGGCTATGCGATTTCCGTCCCGGTCGAAGTCCAGACCCCGGGTGGAAGCATCTCGGATCTGGTCGAGCGCTTCCCCGGCCTGAAAGTGCTGCGCTGCGACGGTACCGACTTCCTCGAGAGCCACGAGACGATGACCGAGGCCGTCGCCTGGTGCCGCGCGCGCAAGGGCCCGGCGCTCGTCCACGCCCGCTGCGTCCGCCCGTACTCGCACTCGCTCTCCGACGACGAGCGGTTGTACAAGACTCCGGCCGAACGCGCCGAGGAAGCGACGCGCGATCCGCTGACGAAATTCGCGACGCTCCTCAAGGACGCCGGGCTCGCGACCGACGCCGACCTCGCCACGATTCTGAAGGACGTCGATCGCGAGATCGGCGAGGCGGCGGACAACGCGGTCAAGGCACCGAAGCCCACGAAGGATTCCGCGGGACTCTACGTGTATTCGCCCGACGTCGATCCGACATCCACGGCGTTCGCGTCGACCGCCGCGCCCGAGGGCAAGCCGGACACGATGGTCTCGGCGATCAATCGCACGATGAAAGACGAAATGGCGCGCAACCCGCGCATCGTCATCTTCGGCGAGGACGTCGCGGACGCGACGCATGCCGTCAATCTGACCGAAGTGCAGGGCAAGGGCGGCGTGTTCAAGGTCACGCACGGATTGCAGCGCGCCTTCGGGCCCGACCGCGTCTTCAACGCGCCGCTCGCGGAAGCGAACATCATCGGCCGTGCCGTCGGTATGGCCACGCGCGGGATCAAGCCCGTCGTCGAGATCCAGTTCCTCGACTACATCTGGCCCGCGATGATGCAGCTGCGCAACGAAGTCGCGATGATGCGGTACCGGTCGAGCAATTACTTTTCGTGCCCGATGGTCATCCGCGTCGCAAGCGGGGGCTACCTGCGGGGCGGCGCGCCGTACCACAGCCAGTCCGCGGAGAGCATCTTCGCCCATTGCCCGGGATTGCGCGTCGTGTTCCCATCGAACGCGCAGGACGCGGCGGGCCTGCTCCGTACGTCGATCCGGTGCGACGACCCCGTGCTCTTCATGGAGCACAAGCATCTGTACCGGCAGACGTACAACAAGGCCGAGTACCCGGGTGCCGGTTATCTGATTCCCTTCGGCAAGGCGGCCACGCGCCGCGAAGGCACCGATCTCGTCGTCGTGACCTACGGCGCGCTCGTGCAGCGATCGCTGCTCGCCGCGCAGCAGGCGGAAAAAGAAGGCATTAGCACGATGGTGATCGACCTGCGCACGATCGCGCCGTTCGATTGGGCCGCGATCGCGGACGCCGTCAAGCAGACCAGCCGCATCGTCATCGCCCACGAGGATCAGCTCACGTGCGGCTTCGGCGCGGAACTCGCGGCGCGCGTCGCGAGCGACCTGTTCGAGTACCTCGACGCGCCGGTCAAGCGCGTAGCGGCGATGGACACGCCGGTCGCGTACTATCCGGACCTCGAGGAAGCGATTCTGCCGAGTTCCGCGGACGTGCTCGCGGCAATTCTGGAAACGGCCAAGTACTAAGCCCGTGACGAGACGGTCCGCCCTCCTGATCGCGGTGTGCGTCGCCGCGGTATCGATGCCCGTCCACGCCGATACGTACCCGCGCCAGCCGGGCGTGAAGATCGGCCGGTACAGCTTCGACCTCATCCTTACCGACTCGAGCAACGAGATTGTCGTCACCGAATCGATCGACCTCGTCTTAACCCGCGACGGCGTGAGCGCGCTCGACCTCGATCTCTGCGGCGTCAACCCGCAGCGCGTGCGGGGCGACGTCGCCGACCCCTGCATTGGCGCGCGGCCAGGCGGCGCCGCAAGCGCCGGAGGCGGCGGCTTGTCGGGCAGCGCGAACCCGGCTGGCACGCCAGGCGGCATGACGGTGACCGCCGTCGCGGCGGGCAGCCGGTCCCTGCATTTCACTCACGTGAGCGATCGGCTCCACATCGATCTGCCACCGGGCCTCACGGCCGGGCAGGCAACCTCGATCACCGTGAGTTACCACGGCGTCCCGGCGACCGGCTTGCAGATCGGCAACAACCAGTACGGCGACCGCGGGTTCTTCAGCAACGACTGGCCGCAGCTCGCGCGCAACTGGCTCGCGACGATCGATCACCCGTCGATGAAAGCGCCGACGTCGATGACGGTCACCGCGCCGCGCCGCTATCAGGTGATATCGAACGGCCGGCTGGTCGAGGAAACCGACATCTCGAGCGATCTCCGCCGCACGATCTGGCGCGAGGACGTGCCCATTGCGACCTGGCAGATCGCCATTGGCGCCGCGCCGTTCGCCGTGTCGCACTTCGGCGAGTACCACGGGATCGATCTCTCGGCGTGGGTCTACCCGCAGGAGCGCGACAACGGCTTCAAGGGCTTTGGCGCCGCGACGCAAGGGATTCTCGAGTTCTACACCGATCACATCGGACCGTACTCCTACGAAAAGCTCGCGCACGTGCAGGCGACGACGGTGTCGGGCGGCATGGAGCTGGCTTCAAACATCTTCTACGGGTATCGCGGCGTGCCCGGCCGCCAGCTCGTCGCGCACGAGATGGCGCATCAGTGGTTCGGCGACTCGGCCACCGAACGTGACTGGGACGACGTGTGGCTGAGCGAAGGGTTCGCCACGTACTTCGCGCTGCTCTACACGGAACACGCCGACGGGCGCGAGGCGTTTCTCGGCGGGGTGCGGTCCAGTGCGCAGAACGCGATCCGCTACGCGCTGGCGAATCCGCAGTCGACGATCGTCCACCAGAATCTCGCCGACGTGAGCAAGGTGATCGCGAACAACGCGCAGGTCTACCAGGGTGGCGCGCAGGTGCTGCACATGCTGCGCGGCGTGCTCGGCGACGATCGCTTCTGGGCCGGGATCCGTCTCTACTACCAGCGCTACCGCAATGCCAACGCGTCCACGGACGACTTCCGCAAGTCGATGGAAGACGCCTGCGCGGCAATGGGCGACTGCCCCGACGACGCGAAGGATTTGACGTGGTTTTTCCGTGAATGGCTCAACCGCGGCGGCATTCTGCAGGTCAGCGGCACGTGGAGTTACGACGCGGCCGCGAAACAGCTGACGGTCGTCGTGCATCAGTCGCAAACGACGGGACGGTACCGGATGCCGATTGAAATCGGCATCACACTGCCGGCGAGCCCGGCCGCCTCGCCGGCGGCCGGTCGACGCGGCGGCGGGCCCGCGCCCGCTGCGCCTGTCACGCCAAAGATCGTGATCGATCAGGAAGACACGACAGTTCGAATCCCGCTCGACGTCGAGCCGTCGACCGTCCAGCTCGATCCGAATTCGTGGGTCACGATGATGCAGGCGCAGTTCGCCAAGCGCTAGCCGCGCCGGCTGCCAGACCTACCGGACAATCACACCGACTTCTCTCGTCGCCGTGGTGCCACCGCTCGTCGCCGTTGCACGCACGCGGTACGCTCCAGGCGTCAGCCCCTTGAGCGGCAGTTTCACGTCCACCTGCTCGACGGCATTGCCAGTCGCAGGCGGCGTCAGCGTCGTGACCGTGCGGTTGGTGTAGTCGACGAGATCCACCGTCACCTTCGTCGTCGCTGGGTTCTTGCGGGCGACCTCGAAGAACACACGCACCGTGTCGCTCGTCCTGAACTCACGATCGAGCGACGGGTCGAACGGCACGATCTGCAGCGCGTTCGGGGGCCGGGCCTGCGTCACGCGCGCGCCGTCGGCGAAGCCCACTTCGAGGCCGCTCAGCATCACCGGATCCTTCGTGAAGTCCGGCACTTCGAGGTCGAGGAACACGCTGCCGCTGCGCGAAAGCTTCGTGCTGATCGCCGACGCGCGGAACTGATAGCGGCCGGGCGGAAGCTCGACACCCATCGGCATCTGGTACTTGATCGCCGACGGCTCGGACGCGCTGACGGGCTGCGTGCCCGACACCGTGGCCGTATTCGTGAGCTGCTTGACGATCTTGCCGCTCTTCACGTCGGCGACGAGCAGCGAGTACTTCAGCTGATCGGAGATCTTCTGATTGGCGTCCTCGAGATCGCGTCTCAGCGCGGTGACTTCGATCGTCGCAGCAACACGCGCGTTCTTGCCGTTGCCGGGGAACGGCGAGGCCAGGATGCGCAGCGGCAGGTCGCGTTTCGGCACCATGCCGAGCGCAAGCGCCGTGAGCGGATTGGCCGTCTTGGGGGCGGGCGGCGGGGCGCCGACTTCGTAGCCCTGCCGGAAGCGCAGGAGCACGCCAGGTTGATCGACCGTCACCATCAGCTCGCGGAATCCGCCACCGTTCGGATCTTTCGGATAGAAGCCCAGCAGGTAGTAGTTGTCGAGATCGGAGACGATGCGATCCATGCCGTGCTCGAAGTCGTCGGTGTTCGTGACCGCGAAGCCGCCGGAGACGTCGGCGGTGATCTCCAGTCCCTGCTGCGCCAGGCGGAGCGTGCTGTTCATGTGCGTCAGGCCCGACGAACAGGGATCGCTGTCGCCGAACGCGCCGAGATGTGGCGAGCACTCTTTCATGAGGTTATCGTTGGTGACTTCACCCCGCGGATCGATCGCGTAGGTCGCGACGTTCGACCGCCGCATCGCGCGCATCATGTCGAGGATCGCGTAGTCGTGATACCCGGTCGCGGGCAGGCTGCCGGGGTCGCGCGAGATGTCGGCCATCGACTCGCTCGGGGCGCGCAGCTCCGGCAGCCAGGCCATGTCCTTGCCGATGCCTTCGGAAATCACGACGAACGTCTTCCGGCGGCCATCGTCGCCCGAGAGCATCCGCGACGCGTCCTGCAGAGTCTTGTAGTACGACATGTTGTCGAAGAAATCCTGCATGTTCGCGGACATCGCCGTGCCGAGCATGGCGCGCCTGCCGTCGATGTCGCCGGGATCCGCCCTCGAGATGTTCGGCATCTGGCGATCGACTGCCTCAGCGGGCCGTCGCATCGCGCGCCCGCCCTTCAAGGTGTCCGCCGCCGCGAGCACGAGCGACCGGTCCTCGGTGACCGGAATGCTGTGCTTGCCGCTCGTGAACAGCAGCGCCATCGGTGTCTTGGGACCGAGCTTGTCGACCAGCATTCGAATGAGCTGCTTGGACCGGTCGGTGCGGTCTTTGTAAATGTGCAGGTCGTCAGCGACGATCACGACGAGTCGATCGGCGAGATCGGCGTTGTTCGAAGCGACGTCACGTTTGAGCGCGGCCGGCAGGGTGAACGCCGGGGTCGACGGCGTGTCCTCGAGCGCGACCTCGTCGAAGACCTCAATCGTCTGGGGTTTCCTGCGATCGGTGACGGTGAAGTTGTCCTTCGTCAACCCGTGCACGGGCTGATCGTTGGCGTCGACTGCAACGACGTACACCGGCACGAGATCGGTGCGGCCGCGAAAGACGGGCTCTTGCGAGGCTGGCGTCTGTTGCGCCGTGACGACGGCGACCCAGATCGCCAGTCCCACCGCCACCGCGCCCCACATTCCCAATCGACCGAAAGATCGTCTCACGCGCGCTCTCCCGCGTTGTGCTGGCGCCAGTCCAGCGATTATGGCAGAAATAGCCGGTGGTTCTGGGTCGCGCCGCCCTCGTCTTCGCACTCGTCCTGATGATCGGCACCAATGGCGGTTGGATTGTCCGCACCACCGCCGCGGTCGACACCCTCAGAGCCACTGGCGGTCTGCCGGCCTACATGGTTGGACAGCTCGAGGATCCAATAGGTTTCGTCCAGGCCACTACAGGTGAGTACCTGGTGCTCGATCGTCGCGCGCACACGATCTATCGCGTCGACGCCGCGAAAACGACGATGAGGAAAGTCGTGCAGGTGGGCAGCGAACTGGGTCGCGTGCTCGAACCCGGCGTGCTCGCGCTGAGCCAGGACGACATCTTTGCCGTCGCTGACGCGCCAGCCGGCGCCGAACGGATCCAGTACTTCACGACCGGCGGCGTGTTCCTCGGCGGGTTCGATCTTCAATCACGCATGGCGCCGCGGATCGTGATGGGACCGCTGGTCCTCAACGGCGTCGGATCGATGGCCTTCACGGGCAAGACGTTTCTGCTGAACCGTCCTGATTCGGGCGCGCTGATTTCTGAGTACGACGTGTCGGGCGCGGTCACGCGGCAGTTCGGCGAACTGCGTCGCACGGGCTTCGAGTCCGACGCCGACGTGCACCTGGCGCTCAACGCGGGTGTGCCGCTCGCGATCCCCGGCGGCGGGTTCTACTTCGTCTTCCGGACCGGCGTGCCGATGTTCCGAAAATATGATCGGGCCGGCCAGCTCGTCTTCGAGCGTCACATCGAAGGCGATGAGCTCGACCTCGCGATCCAGGCGCTGCCCACGGTCTGGCCGAAGCGCGCGGGATCGCTGCCGGTGGTCCCGCCGCTCGTGCGTGCGGCCGCGGTCGACGACGCGGGCCAGCTCTGGGTGTCGCTGATGACGCCGTTCACGTACGTGTACGATGCGCGCGGCGAGAAGGCTCGCACGGTGCAGTTCGTCGGCACGGACGCGATCGCACCGGCGAGCCTGTTCTTCACCGCGCGCGGGCGGCTGCTCGTCACGCCTGGCTGTTACGAATTCACGGTGAAATAGGTGTCTGACCTCCGCCCATCACTCGGCCTGACGCACGCGACCGCGATGGTGGTCGGTACGATCATCGGCGCGTCGATCTTCGTCCAGCCGTCGGAGATCACGCGGCAGATGCCGTCGGTCGCGGGAATCTTCGGCGTCTGGATCGCGGCTGGCGTCCTCACGCTCTCGGGTGCGCTCGTGTGCGCTGAACTCGCGTCGGCATTTCCGCGAACCGGCGGCGTCTACGTGTTCCTCAAGGAAGCGTATTCACCGGCGCTGGGATTTCTCTGGGGCTGGGCGATGTTCTGGAGCATGAACTCCGGCATTATCGCGGCGATCGCGACGGTATTCGCGCGCTACGCCGCGCAGTTCGTCCCGCTCGGCGACCTGGGACTGCGGCTCGTCGCCGTGGCCGTGATTCTCGTACTCTCGGCCGTGAGTTACGTCGGCGTGCGGTACGGCGGCGTCGTGCAGAACGTCTTCACCGCCGCGAAGCTCGCCGCGATCGTCGCCATCGTGTCGGCTGGGCTCGCCTGGCACGGCACGGCCGTCGCGGCGCCGGCGGTCACCGCCCCCGTGTCCGCGCATGGGTTCCTGCTGGCCATCGCGGCCGGGCTGTTCGCGTACGGCGGTTGGCACATGGTGACATACACGGCGGGCGAGACGCGCGATCCCGCGCGGACGATCCCGCGCGCTCTGCTTCTCGGCACGCTCATCGTCACGGTCTGCTACGCGGGGATGAACGCGGTGTACCTGCGCGTGTTGCCGCTCGACGCTGTACGGTCGTCGACGCGGATCGCCGCCGACGCCGCGGACGTGCTGTTCGGTGGCGGCGGCGCCTCGATCATGGCCGTGCTCGTGATGATCTCGACGTTCGGCGCGGTCAACGGCATAATTCTGCTCGCGCCGCGCGTGTACTATTCGATGGCGCGAGACGGCCTGCTGTTCAAGGCGATTGGCGGCATCCATCCGGTGTTCGGCACGCCATCACGGGCGATCGCGCTGCAGGCAATCTGGGCGTCCGTGCTCGCGCTCACGAACACGTACGGCGCGTTGTTCTCGCGGGTGATTTACACCGAGTGGATCTTTTTTGCGCTGATGGCAGTGGGACTCGTTCGCCTGCGTCGTCGTCCCGATTACCGGCCGGCATACCGGATTGTTGGATACCCGTTCGTGCCGCTCCTGTTCGCCGCGGCGGCCGTCGTTATTGCGGTGATGCAGATGACGGCCTCGCCGGCCGACAGCCTGCTGGGTTTCGGCATGGTCGTCGCGGGCCTGCCAGTGTATTGGGCGTGGTCGCGCCCGAGGAGCCAACCCGAATGATCGTCGATGTGCACAATCACTTCTACCCGCCAGAATACCTGGATGCGCTCGAGCCGTGCGGCAGCCGCTTGAAGATCACGCACGACACCGACGGCAACCCGATCGTGCACTACCCGGGCGATTACAACGTCATGGTGCGCGGGCACCGTGATATCGCCTATCGCCAACAGGTGCTCGACGAGGCCGGCATCGACGTGCAGGTCATTTCGCTCACCACGCCCGGGACGCATGTCGAGACGCCGGAGGTCGCGGCAAAGCTCGCGACGATCACGAACGACGCGTTTGCGCGCGTGCATGCCGAGCGTCCCACGCGTTTCATTCCGCTCGCGACGCTGCCCCTCTGCGATCCCCGGGTCTCAGCCGTCGAGCTGGAGCGCGCGATCGACCAGCTCGGGATGCCCGGCGCCATGCTCTTCAGCAACATCAACGGCGTCGGCCTCGATGACCCGCGATTCTGGCCGGTGTACGAAGTGGCGAACGATCGCAACGCGGTGCTGATGATTCATCCGACGTCGCCGGTGGGCGTCGAGGCGATGGAAGAGTACTGGCTCATGCCGCTGAACGGGTTTCTGTTCGACACGACACTCGCGGCGTCGAAGCTGGTTTTCAGCGGCGTCGTGAAGCGCTATCCGCGGATTCGGTGGATCCTCGGACACCTGGGCGGCACGATTCCGTATCTGGCCGAACGGCTCGATCGCGGCTTCCGCGCGTTCAAGGAGTGCCGCGCGCACATCGACGAACCGCCGACGTCGTACCTCAGGCGGCACTTCTGGTACGACACCGTCAATTTCTCCACGGGGCCGCTCGAACTGGCGATCAAGTTCGCCGGCGCGGATCGCGTCGTTGCCGGCAGCGACTACCCACACAAGATCGGCAGCATCGCCCTTATGCTCGAATCCATCCGCGGTCTGCCGATTGATGACAGAGACAAGGCGAAGATTTTGGGGACGGGGCTTTTTTCCACAGATCGGCCCCCCAAGGGGACGGAGGTCGGGCGACCCAGGGCCAAATAAGACCGACCTGCGTCCCCTAACGGGGCCGATCTGTGGAAAAAAGCCCCGTCCCCAAAATCTTCCACGCCGCCAGGGACACGAGCCAGCAGGCCAGGAAGAGAGCGACGACGGTATAGCCCGTCGATTGGGAGTCCCAGTGGCGCACGGCGTCCCAGAAGGCACCCTGCAGCGCGGTGAACCGACCCGCCGCGATCGAAAGCAGTTCGATTGTCCCAACCGCGAGCGCGACGACGACTGAGAGCCCGGTCACGGTCAAGTTGTAGAACACCTTGCGAAGCGGGTGCGCGAACGCCCAGCCGTACGCCCCGCACATCAGCACACCGTCGGCGGTGTCCATGAGCGACATGCCGGCTGCGAACACAATCGGCAGCGTGAGCACCGCCGCCACCGGCAGCGCCTGCGTCGCGGCCAGTCCCGCCATGGTCAGCAGCCCGATCTCGGTCGCGGTGTCGAACCCCAGACCGAAGAGAAACCCGACGAGGTACATCTGGCTCGGTCTCGTCACGAGCTTGAACAGACCGCTGAACCAGCGGGTGACGAAGCCGCGTTCGAGCAGCGCGGCTTCGGCCGATGCGACGTCCACCTCGCCGCGCCGCATCCGCCGGAACACGCGGTAGACGTCGACCATCACGATCAGGTTGAGAATGCCGATCAGGTACAGGAACAGCCCGGAGATCGTCGTGCCGACGATCTGTCCGACCTCGCGCAGCCTGGGGATCTCGCCCGCGAACGCGCGCGTCGCGAGCGCGAGGACGAGCGTCATGAGCAGCACGACCGTCGAGTGGCCGAGCGAGAAAAACAGGCCGACGCCGAGCGGCCGACGCGGCTCGTGCATCAGCCGGCGCGTCGTGTTGTCGATCGCCGCGATGTGGTCGGCGTCGAAGGCGTGTCGCAGGCCGAACGTGTACGCCAGACCCGCGAGGCCGAGCAGCGTCGAATGACTCCCGGCGAACCACCACACCCCGGCCCACCCCACCACGTGCAGGGCCACGACGGTAAGCGCGAGCGGCAACACCTCGCGAGTCACCGTGGGCGGTGCGGTCGATGTCATCCGGTCAATCATGTCTGTTCTGTACCGCTGGCGACGCGAGGACGCGCTTGAGGACCTTCCCGGTCGCGCCCATCGGCAGCGACTCCCGAAATTCGATCGTACGTGGGTACTTGTAGGCCGCCATCCGCTCACGGCTCCACGTGATCAGATCCTCGGCGCTCAGATCGGCGCTGGGACGGCGAACGACGTACGCCTTGATCTCCTCGCCCAGCCGCTCGTCGGGCACGCCCACCACCGCGGCCAGCGAGACTGCCGGATGCGTCATGAGCACGTCCTCGATCTCACGCGGGTACACGTTCATGCCGCCCCGCAGCACCATGTCCTTCTTACGGTCGACCACAGACACGTAACCCTCGGCGTCGATGACACCGATGTCGCCCGTGTGGAACCAGCCGTTCCGGAGCGCCTCAGCCGTTTCTGCGGGCCGATTGTAATAGCCCTTCATGACGTTGTGACCGCGGATCAGGATCTCGCCCCGCTCGCCCGCCGGACGCTCCCGATCCTCGTCGTCGACGACGGCGACCTCGCAGGCATAGATGGGCATCCCCACGGTGCCAGCCTTCGACGGGCGATGCAACTGGTTGAAACACGCGACAGGCGACGTCTCGCACAGCCCGTACCCCTCGAGCACGCGCACGCGAAAGGTCCGCGCGAACTCCTCGAGGACGGCTTGAGACATCGGCGCCCCACCCGACACTGCGCACTTGAGCGAGGCCGCCGCGCTCGCGAGATCGACACCTTCCTTCCGCGCGAATTCCAACAACGCCCAGTACATCGTCGGCACGCCGACCCAGCAGTTCACGTGCTCGTCCTCGAACGCGCGCAGCACGGCCGCCGGCTCGAAGCGCGGCAGGAGCACGATCGTCCAGCCGCCAGCGAAGCTCGCGTTCATCTGACAGCTCTGACCAGTCGAGTGGAACAACGGCAGGGTCACCAACGTGACGTTGGTCGCGTCGATGCCCGGATCGAGCACGGGCATCAGCATGTCCTTCGACGCGATCGCGTTGACGGTCATGTTGAAGTGCGTCAACTCCGCGCCACGCGGCTCGCCCGTCGTGCCTGAGGTGTAAAGAATGACGGCCGTGTCGTCCGGCGCGGTCGGATGGGTCGCATACGTGTCCGGCCGGCCGTCGCAGATCTCGCCGAGCGTCCGCGATCGCCCGACCGGCGAGGGCGACGCCGGTTCGATCGTCATCACGATCACGTGCTCGCACAATGGCACTTCGTCGCAGGCCGCGCGCGCCATCGCGGCCATCGGGAGCTCCTTCGTGCCCTCGAAGACGAGGATCGCTTTCGCGTCGCAGTCGCGGAGCAAACCGGCGATTTCGCGCGGCTTGAGCAGAACGTTGAGCGGGACGACCACCGCGCCGATCTTGAGGATCGCGTAGTACGCGATCGGAAAATGGGGCGTGTTCGGGCACGAGAGCGCGATGTGGTCGCCGTGGCCCAGGCCAAGGGTGCGGAGGCCGCCGGCCACGCGATTCACCAGACGATCGATCTCCGCGTACGTGAACGTGGACGGACGCGCGATCACGGCCAGCCGGGCCGGCGTTATTTTCGCCTGGTGATCGAGAAACGACGCGAGGTTGAGCGACGTCGCCGGCACGCGCCTACTTTCGCGCAGCCAGCCAGCCGGCAATCGCGTGAATCTCGTCGGGCGTCAGCTTGCCGCCGAAGGCCGGCATCTCGGCGTCCGGCTTGACGTCGACCGGATTGTTCACGCGTCTCGCAATCGACGCCGCGTCGTACTTCGTGCCCACCTTCGACAGATCCGGGCCCTCAGTCCCGCCGACGCCGTCGATGAGATGACAGCCGAGGCAGTTCCTGTTGAGGAGAACGTCCACATGAGACGCCTCGGGAGTCATCGCCGGAGGCGCTTCGCCGCGCATGCGCGCGAGCGCGGCAAGAATCGCGGCCGTGTCGCGCTGATTCGATTCGGGCGGCGGGCGCAGGCCGGGGGCAATCATCTGTGGATCGGCGACGTGCGCCGCCAGCCAGTCCGCCGGCCTGGACAAATGGCCCGCTTCGATCGGTGCGGCCACGCCGTCAGCCTTGTGGCACGTCGAACACCGATCATCGGCGGCCATCAGCGCCGCGCCGGCCAGCTCGCGCACGTTCCAGCCGGCGGCGGCCTCGGCCGGCTTGTCGCGCGATCCGAGGTATGTGAGCGCCGCCACGCCCGCGAGTCCCCCGACAAACGTGGTCAGCAGAAATCGGCGGCCGCGCCAGTCGCGGGATCCGCTGCGATCGAGCCATGGCAGGAGCGCGAGCAGCGTCATCGCGACACCCGGCAGGATCAGCGCGCCGATGATCTCGAGCTTGCCCGGAAAATATTTCAGCAACTGAAACAATCCGAGGAAGTACCACTCGGGCCGAGGCACGTAGTCGCTGGCGGTCGGATCGGCGGGCGCCTCGAGCGCCGGCGCGCCCTTCCAGGCGAGCGTCACGAGCAACACGCCAATCGCGGTGGCGACGAGCACGTCACGGGCGGCCTGATACGGGTAAAACGGCGTTGAAGGGCCCGGCCGCGGCCGCGCGGGGCCGGAAATGCCGTGCTTGCGCATCAAATACAGATGAAAGGCCACCAGAACCGCGAGCGTCGGCGGCAACACCAGCACGTGAATCGCGTACCAGCGCGTGAGCGTCAGCGCACCAATGTCCGGTCCGCCACGCAGCAGCGAGGACACGAACTCGCCGGCCAGCGGCGTCAGCTTCGAGATGTTGATCGCGACGACGGTCGCCCAGTACGCGCGCTGGTCCCACGGCAGCAGATACCCGGTGAGGCCGAACGCGAGGATCACCTGCAGCAGGATCAACCCGACGATCCAGTTGATCTCGCGCGGCTTGCGATAGCTCCCGAAAAAGACGACGCGCACCAGATGCGCGACGGCGGCGATCACGACGACGCTCGCGCCCCAGTGATGCAGGCCGCGCAGCACGCTCCCGCCGGGAATCATCGTCGTGATGAAGCGGACGCTTTCCCACGCGTGATCGGGCGTGGGCGCATAGAAAAGTGCGAGCGCGATGCCCGTCACCACCTGCACGCCCAGGCCGAAGAGCAGCGCGCTGCCCATCGTGAACCACCAGGCGGTGCCGGGCGGGAGCGGCTCGTTGAGCAGGTGATGACGAATCGAGCGGTAGCCCGTACGTTCGTCGAGCCAGTCGGCCAGATCCGCGAGCTGTTGCTTCACAGCTCGACCTCGATGTCGGACGTCTGCGGATTCACCCGGACGTTCAGCCGTTCGAGTGGCCTCGGGGGCGGCCCAGAGACCACGTTGCCCTCGCGATCGTAGGTGCCGCCGTGGCAGGGACACTTGAACTGCTGCGTCGACGGTTCCCAGTGCACGCGGCAGCCGAGGTGCTGACAGATCGCCGACAACGCACGGTAGTTGTCGCCGTCCTTGTCGATGAAGATGACCGACTGCTTGCGCGTCTCGTACCACCCGTCGGCGTGCCGCTCGGCGAGGACCGCGCTCGTCGGACCGCCGGACGACAGGTCGAACACCGACAGCGCTTTGCGCCATCGCTTGGTGGTGCCGGCCGCTCGCGGCGTGGCCACGAGACCGACCAGGCCGGCGAGGCCGGCGGTAATAATTCCTATCCCGGCCGCTACCAGGCGAGCCAGGGCAGATCGACGACTGTCACGCAATTCGTTCACAACGCTCCCTTTCGGGGGACTGCAGAAATCATAGTGCAAGCCCTGACCGGCAACGACCACCCGCACGTACGCCGGCGGACCGGATCTGCCGGGATCACCCGGCGGACCGTCTATACTGGAAAGATGTCTCGACCCTCGATGGCCTCGCAGGAGGTCGCCAATCCGCTACGGCGAAACATCGCCATCATCGCCCACGTCGATCACGGCAAGACGACGCTCGTGGACGGCCTGTTGCACCAGAGCGGCATTTTCCGGTCCAACGAGCGGGTCGCCGAGCGCGTCATGGACTCGAACGAGCTCGAGCGGGAGCGGGGCATCACGATTCTGGCCAAGAACACGGCCGTGCACTACGGCGAGATCCTCATCAACATCGTCGACACGCCTGGCCACGCGGATTTCGGGGGCGAGGTCGAGCGCACGTTGTCGATGGTGGACGGCGTCATGCTGCTCGTCGACGCCTCGGAGGGCCCGCTGCCGCAGACGCGGTTCGTGCTGCGCAAGGCGCTCGAGCGCCGGCTGCCCCCCATCGTCGTCATGAACAAGATCGATCGGTCTGATGCCCGACCGCAGGCCGTGCTCAACGAGATTTACGACCTCTTCATCGACCTCGACGCGGTCGAAGAGCAGCTCGACTTTCCGGTCATCTACACGGACGCGCGCCGCGGCACGGCGACGACGGACCTGGAGATCCCGGGCGTGGATCTCCGCCCGCTCTTCGACGCGGTCATCGCGAGGATTCCCGCGCCCCGCGGGTCAGCGTCCGCACCGCTCCAGGCGCTGGTCGCGAATCTCGACTCGAGCGATTACCTCGGACGGATCGCCATCGGCCGCATCTTCAACGGCACGGTCGCGGTCGGCAACCCGATTGCGGTCTGCAAGCTCGACGGCACGATCGAGCGCACGACCGTTACCAAGCTCTACACATTCGATGGACTGAAGCGCATCGACGTCCAACGCGCCGACGCCGGCGACATCATCTGCCTCGCGGGCATCGCGGACATCATGATCGGCGAGACGATCGCCGAGGGCGAGTCGCCGGTCGCGATTCCTCCCACCGCGATTGACGAGCCCACCGTGTCGATGATCTTCGGCGTCAACACGTCGCCGTTCGCGGGCCGCGTCGGCAAGTTCGTCACGTCGCGGCAAATCAAGGATCGCCTCGATCGCGAACTGTTGGGCAACGTGTCGATCCGCGTCGAGGCGACCGACTCGCCGGAACAAATGCGGGTGGTCGGCCGCGGCGAGCTGCAGCTGTCGATTTTGATCGAGATGATGCGGCGCGAGGGCTTCGAATTGCAGGTCTCGCGGCCGGAGATCGTGACGAAGGAAATCAACGGCGTGTTGAGCGAGCCGGTCGAAGAGCTGGTGATCGACGTCGCGGAGGAATACCAGGGCATGGTCATCGCCGAGGCCGGCACGCGGCGCGGCTCGATGATGAAGATGGTGAATCACGGAAGTGGCCGAGTGCGGCTCGAATTCCGGATCCCCTCGCGCGGCCTGATCGGGTTCCGGTCGCAGTTTCTGACCGAGACACGCGGCACCGGCATCATGCATCACGTGTTCGAGGGCTGGGAGCCCTGGCACGGGCAGATCCCGTCGCGGCCGACCGGCGCGCTCGTGTCCGATCGTTCCGGCCCGGCGACCGCCTACGCGATCGCCAGCCTGCAGGAACGCGGCGAGATGTTCATCGAACCGGGCCGTCCCGTCTACGAAGGGATGATCGTCGGCGAGAACGCGCGCCAGAACGACCTCGACGTGAACATCACGCGCGAAAAGAAACAGACCAACATGCGTGCGTCGACGGCCGACGAGGCGATCCGGCTGATTCCGCCGCGCCAGCTCAGCCTCGAGCAGGCGATCGAATTCATCAACGATGATGAGCTCGTCGAAGTGACGCCGAAGGACCTCCGCGTGCGCAAGCGCGTGCTCGCGGCGAACATGCGCCCGCGGCGCCAGGAGTAGCGCCTCCTTCCCCGGCCGTCCCGTTATACTGTCGCGACCACCGGCCGGCGGCGGACCGTTGGCTACCTTGGCATGAGCCCGCGCCTTCGGACCGTACTCTGGGTGCTTCTCCTGGCTCTGCTCGCCTGCACCGTGTACGGCATCTCGCGCTTCATCCGCCATAAGGAGTTCGTCGACTACGAGGTCCTCAGCCGCACCGGCAGCCGCGTCGAGAAGGCCGAGCCGCTCTACCGCGCGGATGACCTCCACTATCAATACAAGTACCTGCCGCTCTTTGGCTTCGCCTGCATTCCGTTGTCGCACGTGGACGAAGAGTTCGGCGCCGCGGCGTGGTTCGTGATGATCTCGGGCCTGCTCGTCGGGTTCATCCGGCGATCGGCGCGGTTGCTGCCCGGCCGGCGAATGAGCGAAGCGTCGCTGTGCTGGCTCACCGCGCTTCTCCTCGGCCGGTTCTACGTGAAGGAACTGATCCTCGGCCAGACGAACGTGGTGTTCGTGATGCTGCCGATCATCGCGCTCGCGTCGGTGCAGGCGAAAAATTGGACGCGCGCGGGTGCGCTCTTCGCCCTCGCGACGTTCACCAAGCCCTACGCGATCATTTTTTTCCCATGGCTCGCCGCAATTGGCGGCATGGCCGCACTCGTGTCCATGAGCGTCGGACTCGTCGCCGGCTTGCTGCTGCCCGCGACCGTGTACGGCTGGAGCGGCAACCTGTCACTGCTCGCGGGCTGGTACCAAACCGTCACCAGCACGACGCCCGAGAATCTGATGTTCGGAGAGAACGTCTCGTTCGCCACCATGTGGGCGAAGTGGCTGGGCCCGGGGCCGCTCGCGACCGTGCTCGCGCTCGTCACCGGACTCGTGATGATCGCCATCGTCATCTGGGTCTGGAGTCGGCGATCGCGGGTGGCCGAACCGTCGTATCTCGAGTTCTCGATGTTGCTCGTCCTCGTGCCGCTGCTGTCCCCGCAGGGCTGGGACTACGTGCTGCTCGTGGGCACGCCGGCCGTGATGATTCTGGTCGATCGACTGCGTGACATGTCCAGACCCTGGCAGGTCGCGACGGTCGCGTCGCTCGGCATCATCGGCTTCACGATTTTCGATCTGCTGAGGCGGACGATCTACAACCACATCCTCTGGTGGGCGCTCGTCAGCGTCGCGGCGATCGTGCTCCTGTGTTGTCTCGCCAATCTTCGCGCGCGATCGCTCGCATGACCCGCCGCCGCGCCGTCCTCTGGTGCCTCGCGCTCGCGGCGCTTGGCGTGGTGATCTACGTCGCGATCCGGTCGACGCGAGACCTGACCGATTTCGAAGTCTACCGGACGGCGGGCTTGCGCGTGCTGGCGGCCGAGCCGCTCTACCACGTCGCAGACGGCCACTTCGTCTTCAAGTACCTGCCAGCGTTCTCACTGGTGATGGCGCCGTTCGCGCTCCTGCCGATTGAAGTCGCCAAGGCCGTGTGGTTCGGCCTGAATTTCACGCTGCTCGCGGCCTTCGTCGCACTCTCCGTCCGAGAACTGCCCGGCCGCACTCGACGCGTCGGCGCGCTCATCGGCCTGACGCTCATCGTCACGGCGCGCGTCGATCTCCGGGAACTCTCACTCGGACAGACGAACGTCGGGCTGGGCGTGCTGATCGCCGCGGCGGCCGCTGCCGCGCTCCGTGGCCGGCGCGTGCGCGCGGGCGTGCTGGTCGGCATCGCGACCTTCGTCAAGCCATACGCCGTGCTCTTCGCGCCATGGCTGATGGTCACGGCCGGACTTCCGGCGGCTGGCGCATGCGCGCTCACGATCCTCGCGGGGCTGGCGCTGCCTGCCGTCGTCTACGGATGGTCGGGCAACGTCGCCGAACATCTGAGCTGGTTCCGGCTCGTCACGGGCACGTCCCCCGAGAACCTGCGGTTCCCCGAGAACATCTCGCTTCTCGCCGTGTGGCAGAACTGGATCGGGGCCGGGCGGCTGGCCTCGGCGCTTGCGCTCGCGTCGATCCTCGGCGTGCTTGCCGTCGCCGCGTTCGTGGTCGCAAGACGAACCGGTGTGCGGGCGCCGGCGTACCTCGAGGTGGCCCTGCTGCTCGTACTGATTCCCCTATTGTCACCGCAGGGATGGGACTACATGCTGCTCCTGGCCACGCCGGCGGTCGTCTGTCTGATCGATCGCTCGGCGGCACTCGGCGGCCTCTGGTCCGGCGTCGTGCTTGGCGCCCTTGTCGTCGTGGCCTTGCCGCTCAGGGAGCTTGTCGGCCTCACAATCACGCGCGATCTCCAGGCGATGGGCGTCATGACGATCGCGGCGATCGGCCTGGCCGGCGGCCTGGCGCATCTGCGATTCGTCCGGGCGGCATGAAACGCATGCCTCGACCGGTTCTATACTGACGCGGGAGTCACGTCCATGCAGACTCGCATCCTGCAGTCGATCGTCGCGTTGACG
Source organism: uncultured Acidobacteriota bacterium (assembly GCA_963704575.1). Lineage (GTDB taxonomy): Bacteria > Acidobacteriota > Vicinamibacteria > Vicinamibacterales > SCN-69-37 > DATEGZ01. Next base: position 2,704,473 of record OY969918.1, read on the forward strand.
ACGGGCACGCTCATTCTGACTCACGCCACGAACGTCCGCACGCAGTCGGAACACCCTCACCTCTACGTGTCGGCCACCGACGGCAAGGGCAAGCCGGTGAAAGCACTCTCGAAGGCGGACTTTTCGGTCACGCTCGATGGCGCCACGCAAGAGGTGCTGTCGGCCGTACCGGCAACCGAACCGCCGTCGATCGTGCTTCTAACTGACCGTCTCGGACTCGTCTCGAGCTATCCGGCGTACGAAGCGCATACCGCGCTCGGCAATTTCGTCAAGGGCGTGCGGGCCGGGCTTCCGGACAGCAAGTTCGGCTTGATGACGTTCGACGGCACGGTTATCACGCTCAACAACTTTACGAGCGGGCCCGCCGAACTCGATCGCAACCTCGGTAAGCTCACGAGCATGTCGCAGGACGCGGTGATTACCGACGGCTTGCTCGAAGCGACGCGCCTGCTGCGCACGACATCCACGCCGCGCAAAGTGATTTTCGTCGTCGTCGCCGGCTACCGGCCCGATCAGAGCAACGTGCGGAACGATGTGATCACGGAGGCGCTCCGGCTCTCAGGCGCGCAGTTGTGGGTGATTGAAGTGCGATCTGCGCAAGGCGGCAATTGGGCGAACAACGTGCGCGAGCAGGTGCTCGATCACGTCAGCCACTTGAGCGGCGGCGTCATCGACATCGTCTCGGCGCCTGCCGGCCTGGAAGCGCAGTGCAAGCAGATGGCCGAGATGATCGCCGGCCAGTACGATGTGACCTACGGTCCCGGCGGCGGCGCGGCCTCGAGCCAGCTGAACGTGACGGTCAAGCAGCCTGGCGTGAAGGTCGTCGCACCGATCTGGACCGACAGGTGACGTTCAAGGCGGTGCTGTGGCCGGTCCTCGTGATCGCCGTTGCGGCGGCGATCTACCTGCGCGTCGAGCGCCAGATGACCGACTTCGCCGTCTATCGCATCACGGCCGCGCGGGCGCTCAACGCCGAACCGCTCTATCGTCTCGAGGACGGCCATTACACCTACAAGTACCTTCCGGCATTCGCGCTCGTCATGGCGCCGTTCGGCAAGCTCGATCCCGAGGCCGGCAAGACGATCTGGTTCGCGCTCTCCTTCGGACTGCTGACGGCGTACGTGCGGTGGTCGGTGCGCGCGCTGCCCGAGCGACGGCGGTCCGAGCCGATGCTGATCTGGCTCACGATCGTACTCATGGCGAAGTTCTATCTCCACGAGTTGACGCTCGGTCAGTCGAACATCCTGCTCGGCACGCTGCTCGTCGCCGCGCTTCTGGCCGTGCAGATCGATCATCCGCTCGTCGCCGCGGGCCTGATCAGCGCGGCGGCGTTCGTCAAGCCGTACTCGCTCGTCTTTCTGCCGTGGCTCGCGTTCACGTACGGTCTCGAGGCGCTCGGCGTCGCCATCGGCGTGCTCGCGCTCGGCCTTGCGCTGCCGATCGTCGTCTATGGCTGGCAGGGCAATCTGGATTTGCTCTCGGGCTGGTGGACGATCGTGACGACGTCGACGCCGCCGAACCTGACAGGCGGCGACAACATCTCGCTCGCCGGGATGTGGGCGAAGTGGTTTGGTCAGGGCACGACCGCTGCGGCGCTGGCGACTGCGTCGAGCGTCGCGATTCTTGGCGTGGCCGCGGCCGTCTGGAGCAGACGCCGGTCGGTGTCGGTGCCCGACTACCTCGAGTTCGCGCTGCTGATGCTCGCCATGCCGCTGCTCTCGCCGCAGGGCTGGGACTACGTCCTGCTCCTCGGCACGCCGGCGGTGGTGTGCCTGATGGACCGCTGGAACGACGTGCCGCTAGGGTGGCGCCTGTTCACGGGTGCCGCGCTCGCATTGATGGGACTGACGATTTATGACGTCATGGGGCGCGAGTTGTACCAGCGGTTCATGGCGGATTCGATCGTCAGCGTCGCGGCGATCGCCACGGTCGTGTCGCTTGCGCACCTGCGGTGGCGATCGCTCGCGTAGACTGCCGAAAACCGTCATCGCACCTCCGGCCGCGCGTTAAAATGCGCGCATGCGCATGTTCCTGATTGCCGCTCTCTCGCTCGTTCTCCCGGCCCACAGCCCGGCCACGCTCAAATTCGACGCGCCCACGGGCTGGGTGTCGAAAGCGCCCTCGTCGACGATGCGTGTCGCGGAGTGGTCACTGCCGAAAGTCGCAGGCGACGCCGAAGACGCGGATGTGACGCTGTATTTTTTCGGCGCCACCCAAGGCGGCAACGTGCAGGCGAATCTCGATCGGTGGATCGGCCAGATGTCGCAACCCGACGGACGGGCGTCCACGGACGTCGCGAAGACGTCGACGCTGATCTCGCATGGACTGAAGGTGACGCTCGTGGACGTCACGGGCACGTACGTCGCGGAGGTGACGCCAGGGTCGGCCGATCACTTCAACAAGCCCGGCTTCCGCCAATGCGCCGCCGTCGTCGAGACGCCCGGCGGTCCGTATTTCGTGAAACTCACGGGGCCGGAAAAGACGGTCGCGAAGTGGCAGGACAGCTACACGGCACTACTGAAAAGCCTGCGCTATGAGTAGCGGGCGTTCACTTGTGCTTCACTTCTAACTTCTAACTTCTCACGTCCGCCCTAGCCCGGCAGCGACCAGTCGGTATGCGGCATCTTATTCTGCACGAGCCAGCCGTACAGCAGGCCGCGATACGTCTGCCATTCCATGCGCTTCGACACGTAGAACGGCCGCAGCGCCTGCTGCAGCGCCGGCAGGTGATAGAACGGCACGCCGGGAAAATAGTGGTGCTCGAGGTGGTAGTTCGAGTTGATGAACGCGAAGTCCCAGAACCAGCTGCCCCGCATGAGCGTGCCCCACTTCGCGGGATCGGCGGGATCGATGTCGTAGTGCTGGCCGAGACGGTTGAGCGTGAAGGCAATGGGAAACACGAAGAACACGGGGATCACGCTGGCGCGAAGCGCGGCGGCCCCGCCCCACACCCACCAGATCAGCCCGAGCGCGCCCAGATGAAAGCCGATCGCCGCCTTGCGCTCCCAGCCGATCGTGCGCTGTAAATCGGCGGGATAGCTGACGGTTTCCTTCCTCGCCGCGCGAAAGTAGATCGGAAACAACGCCGGTGTGGCATAGAGCAGCTTGTACCAGCGCGCGTTGATCTTCGGCGACAGGTAATGCCGCTTCGGATCGTCGACGTCCGATCCGAGCTCGGCATGATGATCGAGGTGCCAGCGCGTGAACTGGCTGGCGGAGATGCCGCTCGGGATCGCGTAGGCGAGCGCGAGCGCGCGCTCGATCCCCGGATGACGCTTGTCGAAGACGTTGTGGTGCAGCACCTCGTGAAGCAGCACCGTGAAGTTGAAGATCGTAAACCCCTGAACGAGCGCGAGCGGAATCCAGATCAGCGGCTGATCGAACCGGATCAGCCCCCACGTGCAAACCGCCAGTATCGCGAACTGGCGGATCGCGACGACGAAGTGCCGAGCCGGCGCCTTCGCGTGAAGCACGCGCATCTGGTCGCGCGTGATCGCCCGGCCCAGCTCGGCGCGCAGCCCCACGGCGTGCTGACTGTAATAGTGGGACTTCACCCTTCTATCTTAGACGCCCGGGCCGGTAGCCAGCTTGCGCCTCGCCGGCTCAGCCCGGGCCAGCCGCGTGAGAAACAGTCCGGTGAGCACCGCCGCCGCGCCGATCGCCTTCGTCGTCGTAATCGGCTCGCCGAGCCACACGGCGGCAATCGTCATCGCGACGATGGGAATGACATTCGAATAAATCGACGTCCGCGCGGCTCCGAGACGCTGCACGCCGGTGTACCAAATCACGTACGACAGGCACAAGGCGAGCCACGACGAAAGCACCAACGCCACCCACGTCCACGGCGCGACGGTGGCGAAATCGACGCGAAGGGTCTCCGGCAGCACGAGCAGGAAATACGGAATCGTGCCGACGATCATCGTCATCCCGGTAACGTAGAGGGGCGAATGCCGAGCGATGAGCGGCGTCGCGCCGAGCGTGTACGTGACCCAGCAGACGACGGACACCATGACGAGCGCATCGCCCTTCCACGTCTGTCCACCAAACGACGCGCCGTGCCCGACGACGAAGTAGATGCCGAAGGCGGCGACGGCCAGCCCCAGCCAGTGCAGCCGGCCGATGCGCTCGCGTCCGACGAACGCAGACGCCGTCGCGATCGCGATGGGCGTCGCGCCGATGATGAGCGCCGCGTTCGAGACGCTCGTGGCGTTGACGCCGCCGGCAAAGCAGAACTGATACGCGAGGTGGCCGACCAGGCCGAGCCAAACGAGGTCGATCCGGTCGCGCGTCGTGAGCGGCGACGGCGTGTAGAAGACCGACGACACCTGGCCGCCGGCCGTCCGGCCGCGCCGCGCAGCCGCGCGAATCGCCACGTAGAACGTCGCAGACGCGACGACCAGACGCAGCGCGTTGAACGGTTGCGGCGGGATCTCGGCGAAGCAGCGCTTGATGACGCTGTAGTTCGCGCCCCAGATCACCACCATCAGGACGAGCGCGGCGTCGATCCCCAGGTGAGGCCGGCGCGTCATGGTGTGGCGGATCGCCGGGTCGGGGCCCGCGTCAGTCGGCGGGCTGGATCTGCCGGATCGTCTCGTCGATCAGCGCGACGTTGTCTTCCTTCGTGATGTTGCGGTGGATGATCTTGCTTGCGATCGCGAGCGACAGGTCGACCGTCTCGCGACGGATCTCCTTGATGGCCCGGTTCTTCTCGAGCTCGATCTGCTTCTCGGCGCGCTGCACGATCGCCTGCGCGTCGCTGATGGCCTTCTGGCGCATCTCCTCGTGGAACACGTTCGCGTCGCTTTGCGCGCGCGAAACGATCGCTTCGGCGTCCACGCGTGCGCGGGCAAGCACCTGCGCGGAGTCCTGCTTGACGCGCTCAAGCTCCTCGCGAGCCTGACGCGAGTCGTCGATCGCCTGCGAAATCGTCTTCTGCCGCGCGTCGAGCGAGGCGAGCAACGGCTTCCACGCGTACTTCGACAGCAGCGCGAGAAGCACCAGGAACGTGAGAATCGTCCAGATGAACAGCCCCGGATCGGCTTGGACGAGCGGATTGTTCATGTCTCTGTCCTTTCGGCTGCCGGCGCCCCGCGGGCGCCGGCCGTCCGACCCTGACGACTACTTCATCAAGACGATGAGCAAGCAGAAGACCTCGCCAAGAATGGCGACGCCTTCGAGCAGGAAGAGCGGCAGGTTCGTCGCGCCCGAAATCTGCCCCGCCGCGCTCGGCTGCCGAGCGACGCCTTCGGCGACGCCCTGCGCGAGACGGCCGATGCCGAGTCCGGCGCCGATGACGACCAGCCCGAGTCCGATCCCGGCGCCGGCGTATGCCCAAGCCATTGAAGCTGCTTCCTGCATGAAATCTGCTCCCTGTAACGGTTGTTAGTGGTGTGCGTGAATGGCCATGCCGATGAACACGGCCGACAACAGCGTGAAAACGTATGCCTGCACGAGCACGACGATGATCTCGAGCACCGACAGCGCCGCCGAGAGCGGCACCGAGAACGCGAGGCCCACCCCCACGCCCATCGCCGCGCCGGCCATCTTCGTGAAGATGAAGACGAACGACAGAATCGCCAGAATCGCGATGTGCCCGCCGGTCATGTTCGCCGCAAGACGCATCGTCAGCGCGAACGGCCGCACCAGCATGCCGATGAGCTCCATCGGAATCAACAGGACGTAGAGCGGCTTGGGCAACCCGTGCGGTACCAGGTTCTTCCAGTGCTGGACGAACCCGTGTGCCTTGGTGCCGGCCCAGATGATCGCGCCAAACGTGATGACCGCCAGGCCCGCCGTGACGTTGTAGTTCCCGGTAGCCGTCGTTCCGCCGTGAACCAGCCGCTGCACGAACGACCCTTCGCCCGTGTGCAGCACGTAGTGATCCAGCAGGCCGAGGACGTCGAAAATCGGAATCAGGCCGATGAGGTTCGCGGCGAGAATGAACAGAAAGAACGTCAGGATGAGCGGCGTCCACGTGTCCGCCCATTTTTTGCCGACGTTCGGCATCACGACCGTGTCGCGAATGAACTCGACGCCGACCTCGAGGGCGTTCATCGGGCGTGTCGGCACCAGCCGCTTCATCGCCACAGCGCGCCGCACGAGCGCGGTGACGATGACGAAGACGATCAAGGCAACCAGCCAGAGCATGAACACGTGCTTGGTCACCGACATGTCGATGCCGAAGATCGGCGGCAGCCGCAGGAGCGCATGCTCGTGCGAGCTGTTCGAAACGTGCCCGATGATCACGTCGCCGGCGTTGAATCCTCCGGCGGACTGCGCCTCCTGGGCCTTTCCGGCGACTTCCTGCGCGACAGCTGGGTTCATCGATGACTACTCACGAAGCCGCCGTCTCGCGGCGCGAGAACAGGCGATGCATCAACACGCCCTCGGCGACGTACAACCCGACGAAATACGCGGTGAAGCTCGTCACGAACGGAATCGGCGCCACGCGCAGACCCTTGAGCATCACCACCACATACACTCCAAAAAACACGACCTTGACGAAAAACGCGGTCATCATCACCGCCGTCAGCCCTGCCGGGTTCGTCCGGGCGCCTCGCTCGACCAGAATCCAGGTCGCAATCGCGGCGAGGAGCGGCCCGAACATTCCCGCGGCGACGTCCACGGGCGTCCATCCCGGCACCAGCGCGGCGAGCGCAGCGCCCGTCCCGACGCAAATCGCGGTCATCCAGCCGACGACGGTCAACGGGGTCGCCATGTGCTCTTGACCAGCTCGTAAAACCCGACGGCGAGCCCCAGCAGCAGACCCGTCAACACACCCCACGGGCTCGATCCGAGCCATCGATCCAGGGCATATCCGCCTCCGCCGAGCAGCACGACCGCGCCGATCAGCGTGTACGCACCGGCAGCCGCCGGTCCGGCCTCAGTGGCGGATGTCTGCATCGCCCCCATCGACCGCGCGAACCAGTTCTTTCGGTCGTCCTTGCCCATGACCGTCCCGGGAGGGCCGTAAAAGCCTGACAGATATACCACACGGACCGCGCTCGTCCTGCATCGGCGAGGCCCAACCGGCCGTGCACAAACGGGCCATTCTACCCGTACTCCCCCCTCGGCGTTTCCCAGCCGCGCGTGCGTGGACTCGGTATACTGCGAGTGGGATGACAAAAATGACTGCACCACTCCGGCCTGTTCGCGCCGTCCGCCCGAGCTATCGTCGCGTCGTGGTCGCCGGCCTCGTGGCCGCCGCGCTGCTCGCCGTCCCCGGACTGCGGGCCCAGCAGCGGGAAGCGCGCGAGAAACACGTCTTCCTGGCCGTCACCGGCAAGGACGACGCGCCGGTCCCAGGCATGGCGGCCAACGAGTTCAAGATCCGCGAGGACGGCGTCGCCCGGGAAGTCCTCCGCGTCTCCCAGGCGACCGGCCCGCTCTCGATCGCGCTGCTCGTCGACGACAGCGCCATCGCCCAGCCGGCGGTCAACGAACTTCGTCAGGGCGTCGCGGGCTTCATCTCCCAGATGCTCGAGGCCAACTCGCAGACGGAAATCATGCTGATGACGTTCGGCGATCGTCCGACCGTGGTCGTCCCGGCAACAACGAGCAGCACGACGCTCGCGCAGGGCGTGCAGAAACTTTTCGGCCGCCAAGGCGCCGGCGCGTACTTCATGCAGGCGGTAAGCGACGCCGCGAAGATGCTCGCGAAAAAAGACACGCCGCGGCGCGTCATCGTCGCCTTCGATTTCGAGGACGGGCGCGAGTTCAGCAACGACTCGCACGAGTCGGTGACGACCGCCCTGCAGAACGCCAAAGCGTCGCTGTTCACCGTCGCGCTGCAGGAATCGCACGACACGCCGAATACGCCTGAAGCGCGCGAGCGGGCAATCGTGCTGAGCGACGTCGCGTCGTCGAGCGGCGGCGGCAACAAGGCGCTCATCACCCGTCAGGCGATCCCGCTCGGGCTCAACTGGGTCGCAACGCTGTTGATCTCGCAGTACGACGTCGTCTACAACCGGCCCGAGGCGCTGATTCCGCCGAAGAAGATCGACGTCGAAACCACGCGCAAGGACGTGCGTCTCTGGGCACCCCGCTGGGGCCTGCCGTGACGCCCAGTCCGGTCGTTCTTCGCGTCGCGGCGGCCCTGTGCGCGTCGGTCCCGCTCCTCGCCCGCCCGCAGCAGGTGTTTCGGGGCGGCACGGACATCGTCCAGCTCAACGTGACCGTCGCCGACGCCAGCCAGCATTTCGTCGGCGGCCTCGTGCGCGACGACTTCCAGGTGTTCGAAGACGGCGTCTTGCAGGACGTCTCCCTCTTCGTGAGCGATCGGCAGCCGCTCGCGATGTCGATTTTGATCGACTCCAGCACGAGCATGGACAGCAAGATCGCGGTCGCCCAGGAAGCCGCGGTGGGGTTTGCCAAACGACTGGGCGAGCACGACCTCGCCGAAGTCATCGAATTCAACAGTCACGAGCGCAAGCTGCTCGACTTCACACACGACCGCGCGGCGCTCGACGCCGCGATTCGACAGACGACGGCCGGCGGCTCGACGTCGCTGTACAACGCGATCTACGTCGCGCTCCGCGATCTCACGCACACGCGGGCGTCGCTGCCCGGCGATGTCTGGCGGCAGGCCATCGTCGTGCTCTCGGACGGCGAAGATACGACGAGCCTCAAGACCTACGACGACGTGCTCGACGAAGCGAAACGCGCGCAGGCGGTGATCTACGCGATCGGACTGCGGTCGAAGGAAGACACGCTGCCTCACCACGGCTTCAGTGAGGGCGACTTCGTGATGCGGTCGTTCGCGCAGGAAACGGGCGGTCTGGCGTTTTTCGTCGAGGACCTGACGCAGCTCGGCGCGGTTTATGCGAAGATCGCGGACGAACTCTCGAATCAGTACGTGATCGGCTACACCTCGAAGAATCACAAACACGACGGCGCCTGGCGAAAGATCGCGATCCGGGTCACGCGCCCCGGCATGAATGCGCGTACGCGCACGGGCTATTTCGCTCCGGCGGTCGATCGGTGACGTCGACCGGTCGGGTGTTCATCATTGGCGCCGGCCCCGGCGACCCTGGTCTCATCAGTGCGCGCGGCATCCGCCTGCTCGCCGAAGCAGACGTCGTCGTGTACGACCGCGCGGTCGAAGCGACGCTGCGCTGGGCGCGCCCGGAGGCCGAACGCATCTCGGCCGGCGCACCCGCCGAGCGTGAGACGGCCCAGGACGCGATCTCGATGCTCCTCGCGGAAAAGGCGCGGGATGGCCACACCGTCGCACGCCTGAAGTGGGGCGACGCCTTCGTCTTCGACAGCGGCGCGAAAGAAGCGCTGTTTCTGCACGAGCAGGCGATTCCGTTCGAGGTCGTCCCGGGCATTCCCGCAGCCGTCGGCGCAACGGCCTACGCCGGCATTCCCCTGACCTACCCCGGCTCGGGCGACGCGCTCATCCTGCTTCGCGGGCAGGAGGGCGACACCGACACGCCACCCGACGTCGACTGGGACGCGATCGCCAAGATCGACGGCACGATCGTGTGTTACGCGGGTGCACGCATGCTCCCGTCGATTCTGCAGTCGCTCATCGACCACGGCATGCCCATGGAACAGGCCGCGGCGCTGATCTACCGCGGCACTTTGCCGGCGCAACAAACGCTGACCGGCACAATCGCGGAACTGCTCAAGGCGACGTCCGGCATCCAGGTCGCGGAGCCGGCGATTCTGGTCGTCGGCGAAGTCGCGTGCCTGCGCGATCATCTGCGCTGGTTCGACGAGCGGCCGCTCTTCGGCCGCCGGATCGTCGTCACGCGCTCACGCGAGCAGGCACGCGATCTGGTCGAAGGCCTCGAGAATCTCGGCGCGCTCGCGATCGAAGCGCCGTCGTTCCGGCTCGCTCCGCCCGAGGATCCAGAGGCCGTGGATCGCGCGGCGGCGTCGGTCGATGGCTACGACTGGGTCGTGTTCGAGTCGGCGAACGCGGTCGCGCGCTTCTTTTCGGCGCTGACGCGCGGACCCCGCGATCTCCGCGCGTTCGGCAAGGTCTCGGTGTGCGCGATCGGCGCCTCGACCGCCGAGAGCGTCACGAAACAGGGCATCAAGCCCGACATCGTCATCCCCGAGTTTCGCGTGGAAAGCATCGCCGATGCCCTCGGCGCGAAGTCGTCGCTCGTCGACCAGCGCGTGCTCATCGTCCGTCCCGATCATCTGCGGGACGTGCTCGCCGAGGATCTGTCCGGGCGTGGCGCCAGGGTGACCGATCTGGTGGCGTACCGGACCGTGCCGGAATCGGCCGACTCACCGGTCGTGCAGGATCTTTACAGGATGTTGCTCGACAACCGGATCGACGCGGTGACGTTCACCAATCCCACGGCCGTCCGGGTCTTCGCGTCACTCATCGGGAAGGAGCAGGTCGCCGATCTGCTGAACACGACGACCGTGGCGGCGATTGGCCCGGTGACGGCCGCGGCCGCCACCGAGCTGGGCATCAAGGCGACGCTCGTGCCGGTCGACTACACGGTCGACGGCCTGCTCGCGACGCTCGTCGCGCACTTCCAGCGTTAGCCGCCGAAATACGACGGCAGCGCCACGTCGCGCATCGTCCTGAGGCCCGGCGCAGCGGCCAGCACCTTCGGAATCGAATTCACAGTAATCGAGACGGTGGCGACATCGCCGTGAACGCCGCCGGCGAGCTTCATCGCGAGCGGCGGATTGCCGGTGATGCGCACGGCGTCGTATGACTCGGGAGCGCCGAGGTACGCCTCCATGTGCAGCTTGATGACCGGGGTGCCCTTGCGGTACCCGACGCCGTCCTGGATGATGCCGGCCACTTGTCCCGCCTCGACGGTGAGGAACTCGCTCGACACGCGCTCGGCCGCGATCTTCGGCTGAATCTCATCGGTGACGCGGTCGAGCTTCCACCCGAGGGCGTCGGCGATCATGCTGATCGATTCGGCGAGGCCGACGTGCCGGACGCTGCCGTCCTTCACGCGATCGAGGAATTTCTCCCGCGTATCGCCGGCGCCGATTTTCTTCTGGAACGGGAGTCGCCGGATCCGGGCATCCTGCACGCGGTCGACTTCGATCGCGCTCACGCTCTCGCAGACGCCGGTGAGCATGATCGGCAGCGCGTCCATCACGAAACCCGGATTGACGCCCGTGCCAAGGACGGCGACGCGCCCGCGCTTGGCCAGCGCGTCGATTTTCTTCGCGGCCGCCGCGTTGCTCTTGACGGGGTACGCAAGCTCTTCGGTCGTCGACACGATCGGCACCTTCAGCTTGAGGACCGCCTCGAACTCGGGCACGACCTTCTTCAGCGACGAGCTGGTGCACAGCACCGCGACGTCAGGTTTCGTGGCCTTGATCGTCCGCGTGATGTCGTCGGTGACCTTCACCCTGAGCCGGCGTCCGACCTGACAGACGTCTCCGAGATCCTTGCCGGCCTTCTGCGGATCGACATCGACGGCGCCGACGATGACGAATCCGCGGCGGCTGGCGACCTGACGCACGACCCCGGCCCCGATCGGTCCGAGACCGATATGAATCACTCTGATTGGCACGTTCGAAGACTCCTCCAGGGGGCTTCGCCCCCGCGACCCCCCTACGCGCTCACTTGCGGGGACCCCACGATCCCCCGCGCCGTTCGCGCGACTCGCTCACTCCGGTTCGCTCGTGAGACTCCTCGGGCTTCGCCCCGGCGAACCCCATGCTAGCATTGCGCCCACTCGCCCGGTCGAGCCCTATGTCTCCGTCGCCCTTGCAACACATCAGCGTCGTCGGCGCGTTCGCTGAAGGGTGGCGGCGCGTGATTCGCGCGCCGGCGGTCGTGCTCGGGCTGTTCGCGGTCTCGATCGTCCTCGAGCTCGCGCTGTCGTCGGCCGGATCGGGTCTTGAAACGCACTTCCTCAACGGTGGCCGCAGCGTGGACGGTCAGACGCTGACCTTCGCCGTGATCGCGCTCGGCGGACCGCTCGCGACCGTCAGCGCCTCGATTGACCAGCGCGTGGTCAGTCCCCTGCGCGCGGCCCCGGCGATCGCGAATCTCGTGGTGTGGCTGTTTCTCTGGGGCGGAGCGCTCGACCGGCTCGCGCGCGCGCGAAGGATCGGCAGCTCCGCGTTTTTCGCGGCGTGCGGCGGCTACCTCGGACGGCTGACGCGTCTGGCGTTGCCGTTCGGCCTCGCGTACATGGTCGCGGCGCGGCTGGCGCACCCGCCCACCTATCTCTCGGCCCTTGCGATCGCCGCACTGAACATCGTCGCCGAGTTCGCCTGGACGCGCACGATCGTCGAAGACCGGCGCAGCGCGCTTGGCGCCATCATGGCGTCTTTCCGATTCATTCGCCGGCGCTTGATTCCTGTACTTGGCGTGTACGCGCTCAATGTGGCCGCCATGGGATTGCTCGCCGTGTTCTGGTCGGCGCTCGCCGTCAGTCCGTCGATGCCCTTCTGGCCGCTCATGCTGACAGCGCTCGTGATTCCACTGATCGTGCGCCTGGCGCTCGCGGCCGGCAACATCACGCTGTTCCAACGGGCACTGGCCCACGCGGAGTACACCTCGGCGCCCCTGCCGATCTGGCCAGAGTCACCGGCGGCCGAGGCGATTGAGAATCTTGTCGGACAGAGGACACAGCGACGAGACCGATAATCTCCAGATCATCAATTTTCAATTACGTTGGTATCATCAGACCCCTGATGTCGAGTCGTCCTGATCGTATCGTCGCGTGGTTGCGCGAGCGTGCCGAGTCGGCGGGTGCGCGCGGATTCGTCTTTGGCTTGAGCGGCGGGATCGATTCGGCCGTGGTCGGACGCCTGTGCCAGCTCGCCACACCGACGCGCGTGCTGGGCGTCCTGCTGCCCTGCTACAGCAACCAGCAGGATGAAGCGGACGGGCGGCTCGTCGCGACGACCTTCGGAATCCCGGTGGCGCGGGTCGACCTCGGTCCCACGTACGACGACCTTGTCGAGACCCTGCATCACGCCGTGAAAGGCCTGCCGACGCACGTGCACAGCGTGGACATCAAGCAGCAGTTGCCGGAGGCGAACACCAAACCGCGCCTCAGGATGACGTCGCTGTATTTCCTCGCCAACTCGCTCAACTACCTCGTCGCCGGCACGGGCAATCGCAGCGAGATCACGCTCGGCTACTACACGAAATATGGGGACGGCGGCGTCGACGTGCTGCCGATCGGCGGCCTGTTGAAGAGTGAAGTGCGCGCGCTCGGACGCGAGCTCGGCGTGCCCGAGCCGGTGATCACCAAGCCGCCGACGGCGGGACTGTGGGTGGGTCAGACCGACGAGGCCGAGATGGGCTTCTCGTACGACACCCTCGAGAGATATCTCGCCGACGGACCGTCAGCGGTGCCCGCCGACGTCGCCACACGGATCGCGCAGCTGCAGAAAGCGTCCGACCACAAGCGGGCGCTGCCGCCTATCGCGCCGATCTAGCGATCGCGATCAGCGGCCGCCCGGCGCGGCCGTCCCGTGCGATCGCCGAGGCTCGGCGCCGCCGGTCACGGTGCCTTTGGCCGTGTTCACGACCGCCGCGGCCGCGTAGCCGTACATCACCTCGCCCTTTCGGCCGACTTTCTGAAACGTGTGCCCGCGCGCCTCGAGGTCCGCGAGAATCGTCCGGGGAAAGCGATCTTCGATCTGCACGCGCGATCCACCCATCGGTCCGTTGCCGATCAACATCCTCGGCGCTTCGATCGCATGCTGCGCGTCCATGTTGCCGTCGACGACGTTCAAGATCACGTCGTAGACCGACGCGGGAATCCAGTTGTTGCCCGCGCAGCCCACCGCCAGCCTGGGCACGAATCCTTGAATGCCGTAACGACCGGCATCACCCGGCGCCGGCGCGAACACCAGCGTCGGCACGCTGGTCGAGCTCGACCGCATCAGCGGCAGCATCGATCCGAACCCCGTGCCGCCGCGACCGCCGCGGAAGTGATCGTTGTAAAGAAAGCCGAGCCCTTTCGACACGTAAAAATTGCCGCCCCACGTCGACAGCGTCTGCGTGAAGGCGATCATGTTGCCTTCGGCGTCCGCGACGACGAACGCGGTGGTCCCGGTTTGAATGGGTCCGGACTCATCCTCGGATTGGTAGCCCGAGGCGAAGGCCGAGCTCGCACCGCCGCGCCCGCCGCCTGGCGCCACGTACGCCTTCTTCGGATCGATCAGCTTGAACCGATCGAGCGCGTGCGCCGGCTCGAGGTGATTGCCGAGATCGACCGGCCAGCGCTCGGGATCGGCGATCCGGCCGCCGCCGTCACGGACACGCCACGCTTCGATTGCGTAGTGCAGGAAATCCGCGTCGGTCGCGTACGTCGCGCCGGCCCGCGGCTGGTACTGATCCAGGATGTTCAGCGTCTCGACCAGCTGCGCGCCAGTCGGAACCGGCGGAGGGGCCGAGTACACGGCGTGGCCGCGATAGTGGCCGACGAGGGGCTGGCGTTCCATCGCGCGGTACTGCGCGAGATCCTCGAGCGTGATCACGCCGTCGTTGGCGGCCATGTCATCGGCGATCCGCCGCGCGAGCGATCCGCGATAGAACGACTGCGCGCCCTCCGACGCGATCGTCCGCAGCGTCGCCGCGTAGTCCTTGTTCACGAACCGATCACCCGCGCGCGGCAGCCTGCCGCCCGGCATGAAGACCTTGGCGGCCTCGGGATACTTCGCGATCGACGCGCGGCCTTCCGCGATCGACGTCGGCAGCGCGTCGTCGAGCACAAAACCGTCGTCGGCCAGCTTGATCGCCGGCGCGATCAGGTCCGCCCACGCAACTTTCTTGCTGCCGTATTTCTGATACAGCAGGTCAAGGCCTGCGACGACGCCGGGGATGTTTGCGACCGACGGACCATCCTGCGCCGTCCGCCCGCCGCTCGGCGTGAAGAGCTTCGCGTTGTCACCGGTCGCGTGCCCGGGCGTCATGTCCTTGTATTCGATGACGACCGGCTCGGCCATGCCCTTGAGAAACAGGATCGCCTGGCCATCGCCGCCGACGCTCGTGGCGTCCGGCTCGACGACACCAAGCGCGAAGGCGACGGCAATGCCCGCGTCGACGACGTTGCCGCCCTTCTCGATCATGAGCGCGCCGGCTTGTGACGCGAGCGGATTGCCGGACGCAACGACAGCCCGCGAAGATTCGACGCCGGGCTTGATGAGCGGCTGCTCGGCGATCATGCAATCTATCACGTCCTCGGCGGCATTCGCGTCCTTCGCCTGCGCGGCCTGCGGCCGGTACTTCGACGCGAGCGCGTCCCAGGCGGCCGACGAAGGGCCGGTCGCGTAGTACAACGTTTTCAACGTCTGCCAGACCTCGTCGAACGTCGACGTCCAGCGCGAGGCGTCAGGCGCCGGAAGATGGACCGCCGCCGCCCCGTCGTCCGGGGCCCGCGGGGCCGCCAGACGCCACAACGCATACTCCTCGGCGGTCGCGAGTGCCATCGGCGGATCGGCGTCGTTGCGATCCGGGTTGCCGTTGTAGCCGGCCGAGGCCGTTGGGAAGGTCGCGACGACGAGCGTCTGGTTGTCGGGCGACCAGGCGGGCACGCCCGCGTGGCGCGAGGCGAGCACGGGCGTGTCGGCGACAGGTCCGCCGGCAAATCCCCCGTCCCCACCACGTCCGCCACGGCCGCCGCGCCCGGGCGTGTCGAGGGCGGGCACGCCCATCACCCAGACGGCGCTCTGGCTGCCACGTACCGCGACGTACGCCAGCCGCGCGTTATCGGGCGCCCAGGCGGGATGACTCTCGTCGCCCGCCGCCGTCACGCGCGTACTGCGCGCGTCGCTTCCGGCCGGGGTCGGGTACGCGCGCACCCAGATGTCCGATTCGTTGCCGGGTTGCGGATCGCGATTGGACACGAACGCCAGCAGCTTGCCGTCCGGCGAGATCGTGCCCTGCCATTCCTGATCGTCACCGGCCGTGATCTTGACTGGCGCGGCCGCTCCATCCGCCGCGACGGCGAACAATTGCCACGTGCCTCTCGGCGCACGGTGCGAAAACACGAGGTGCCGATCGCGCGTCCACGACGGCCACCGCTCGTCGCCGGCGAGCATCGTCACCCGCCGGGCTGCGCCGCCTTTCGCGGGCGCAATCCAGATGTCGAATTCCCCGTGCGACTCGGCGCTGAAGGCGATCGACTGTCCGTCAGATGACCACGCGGGGTCTCGCTCGGCCATCGTATCGGCCGGCGGGGCGACCAGGCGCCGCGCGTCCTGTCCGTCAGGCGTCATCGTCCAGATGACGTCGAACCAGGAGGTGGCGAGCCGCTTGCTGTCGGGCGACCACGCCGCTTCGCGGACGCCGGTCGGACCGGAAGACGGCGCGGGACGCGTCTGATCGGGCGCGCTGCGCAAAGACACGGACGCACCTGCTGCAAACGCGAGCAGCGCGGCGGACAGCCGGATGAATCGCACGGGCCCTCCTGTGCGGATGGAGACGATCAGGCGCGAGTGAGTTCGTTCACGGCGTCGACGATCGACCGCGCGCCGATGCCGAAGTGGTCCACCAGTTCCTCGGGCGTGCCGCTGCGCGGAATCTCGCGGACGGCGAGGCGCTTGACGCGGCAGGACTGGTCCCAGAGCGCCTCACTCACCGCATCGCCCAAACCGCCGTGGGCATAGTGATCTTCGACGGTGATTACGCGGCCGCTGGTCGCGCGCGCGGCGGCCGTCAGGCCCTCGCGATCGATCGGCTGGATCGAGTACGCGTCGATGACGCGCACGTTCTTGCCGGCGGCGCGGAGCGTGTCGTACGCCTTGAGCGCCTCGAACACCGTGATGCCCGCGCCGACGATGGTCGCAACGTCCGAGTCACTCTGACGCAGGACTTTGGATCCACCCGGCCGGAAAGTTTCGGTCGCCGCGTAGATCACGGGGGTCTTCGGACGCGAGGTGCGGATGTACGCCGGACCGGGCGTGACGGCTGCAAGCGCGACCAGCCGCGCGGCGCTCATCGCATCGCAGGGGTACAGCACCGTGCAGTTCGGAACACCGCGCGCCATCGACAGATCTTCGAGCGCCATCTGCGACGGGCCGTCTTCGCCGATGGACACGCCGGCATGCGATCCGGCGAGCTTGATGTTCAGACTCGAGATGCCGGCCATCCGAATGAAGTCGCTCGCCCGCTCGAGGAAACACGCGAACGTCGAGGGAAACGGAATCGCGCCACGGCTCGCGAGGCCCATCGCCGCACCCACCATGACCTGCTCGGCGATGTACATCTCGTAAAAACGGTCCGGACTGGTGTGTTCGAACTTGTCGCTGAATGTCGAGTTCGCGACGTCCGCATCGAGCGCGACGACGCGCCGATCGATCGCGCCGAGTACGGCGAGCGCCGTACCGTAGGCTTCGCGCGTGGCGATCAAGTCGCCGAGCTTGTAGTCCGGCGCCGGCATCACCTTGTCGAACGCCGGTAGCGGACCCTCGGCGCGACGGGTCGCGGGCTTGTCGATCTTCGGCGCGGGGTCGGTCGTCTGGGTGAACTGCGCCTGCAGCTCGGCGATCGCCTGATCGGTCTCGGCGCCCTTCTTGAGCACCTTGCCGTGCCAGCCTTCCTTGCCTGCGAAGATCGACACGCCCTTGCCCTTTACCGTACCGGCCACGATCATCGTTGGCCGGCCCTTGGTCGTGCGGGCTTCGGCGAGCGCCGCGAGAATCTGCGACAGGTCGTGCCCGTCGATGGCGATGGCGTGCCAGCCGAACGCGTTCCAGCGCGCGGTGAATTCGGGCAGAAGATGGTCCCACTGGGTCGGGCGGCTCTGGCCGAGCCCGTTGACGTCGGTGATCGCGCAGAGATTGTCGAGCTTCTGCTTCGACGCGACTTCGGCGGCTTCCCACACCGATCCCTCAGCGGTCTCGCCGTCACCGAGGACCACGTAGGTGCGGTAGTCCGACTGGATGCGCCGCGCGTTGAGCGCGATGCCCACGCCGGCGGCCAGTCCCTGACCGAGCGATCCGGTCGCGACATCTACGAACGGCAGCCGCGGTGTCGGATGCCCCTCGAGGTTCGACGTGAACTTGCGAAGGTTAAGCAGATCCTCGCGCGGGAACAATCCCGCTTCGGCCCAGGCTGCGTAGAGAATCGGCGCGCCGTGTCCCTTCGACAGCACCAGGCGATCCGCTTCGGGATGCTGCGGATCCTTCGGATCGAATCGCATCTCCGAGAAGAACAGCGCTGACATGATTTCGGCGGCCGACAAGCACGTCGTCGGATGTCCGGATCCGGCTTCGGACGTCGATCGGACCGAGTCGATCCTGAGTTGCGTGGCGATGTTGTGGAGGACGGTGAGCGACGTGGAGGACATCGGAACGAGTGAGTTTACTGTACCCGCGAAGGGCCGTGCTAGCGCGACCGGAAGAAACGTGACCATAATCTGACGTGCCGTTTCTTCGTTACCTGTCCGTCGTACTGCTGGCAGTCTGGGTCGGCGGGCTGACGGCCATGGGCATCGCTGTCGCGCCAGCGATCTTCAGCACGCTCGAGGCGTACGACCCGGCGGCTGGACGCACCCTGGCCGGCATCGCGTTCGGCGCGGTCTTCACCGAATTCCAGCACGTGGCGTGGATCGTCGGGCTCCTGCTGCTCGCCGTGCTCGGTGTGCGCGCGGCGCTTGGCCCGCGACCCCGACGTTTCGGCGTGCGGATGTGGACGCTCGCGGCCATGCTCGGGATGAGTCTCGCGAGCGGGCTCGTCATCGCCCCGCGCATCGATCGCATCCGCGGGAGCACCGCGGGGACGATTGCGGCGCTCGCCGACACCGATGCCCGGAAGATCGAGTTTGGCCGACTGCACGGGTTGTCGAACGGCCTGATGGTCGTCACGATCGTCGCCGGTCTCTGGCTGCTCTGGGCCGACTTGCGCGACGTCATCTGAACGGACGAAGCCATGAGTCTGAGTCTCACGCAACTCGCCGCCGACATCACGCGCCTGGTCCTGGCCGCGAAGGATCGGCAGGCGGCGATGGAGCAGGCGGTCGCCGCACTCAAGGCGGGCGTGTCGGCCTACAACTGGGTCGGCGTCTATCTGATGGACGGACAGGAGCTGGTTCTGGGACCGTTTCTCGGCAAGCCGTCGCCGCACACGCGCATCGCGCTCGGTAGCGGCATCTGCGGCGCTGCCGCCACCCAGAAGCAGACGATCATCGTGGATGACGTGAACAACGATCCGCGCTATCTCGCGTGCAGCATCGAGACGAAGTCCGAGATCGTCGTCCCGATCATGCGCGGCGCCGCGGTCCTCGGCGAGATCGACATCGACAGCGATCAACCCGCCGCCTTCGGTGACGCCGACCGCGCGCTCGTCGAAGCCGTCGCTGACGCGCTCAGCCGCCGGCTCTGACGCCTACTTCTTCACCGTGCCGTCCGGGTTGCGAATCTCGACCGCACCCAGATTCAGCTTCCTCAACCCCGCCTCGATCTTCGCGCGGTCACCCACGGCGACCACGATGATCTTGTCGGGATGCAGGTACTTCTTCGCGACAGCCTGCACGGCGTCGGCCGTGACTCCGGAGACGGCCGATGGGAACGTCGCGTAGAAATCGAGACCCAGATCGTAGATGTAGAGATTGCCGAGGCTGCCGACCGCGGCGGAGTTCGTTTCCCAATCTGCGGGCAGCGTTCGCACGAGCGCGTCGCGGCCCATCGTCAATTCGTCGGCCGACACGGCGGTGTCCGTCATTCGCTTGAGCTCTTTCAGAATCTCGCTCACCGCAGGCGCCGTGACGTTGGTCCGCACGCCCGATCCCACCCAGAACGGACCGGCGTGTCTCCGGAAGATGTACTGCGAAAACGCGCCGTACGTGTAACCGTGATCCTCGCGAAGGTTGAGATTGATCCGGCTCGAGAACAGACCGCCGAGAATCAAGTTCATGACGTTGACCGCGGCGTAGTCGGGGACGGAGCGCGGCGCGCCGATTTCCGCCACGCGCAATTGCGTCTGCTCGGCGCCAGGTTTATCGACGATCACGAGGCGTACGGGCGCGGTGGCCGGCTGGCCGAGCGCGACGGCGGCGAGCGTGCCCTTCTCCCACGAACCGAACGTCTTTTCGGCGAGTGCCTTGACCTCGGCCTGTGTGATCGGACCGGCGACGACCAGGGCGGCGTTATTCGGGACGAAGTTCTGTTTCCAGAAGCCCGCCAGGTCGTCGTGGGTCATCGCCTTGATGGACGCCTCGGTGCCGAGCTCGACGTAGCCGTACTGACTCTTGTCGCCGTAGAGCACGCGCAGCGCGACCGTCTGCGCGACGGCCGACGGATCCTGCCGGCTCTGGACGACGTCACCGAGACGGCTGGCGCGCTCGCGGTCGATTTCCGCCTGCGGAAAATTGGGATGCCGTGCGACGTCGGCCACCAGATCGAGGGCGGCGCCGAAGTTCTTCCTGAGCGCCTGCACCGAGACGAATGACGCGTCCTTCGCCGACGAGGTCGTGAGCGACGCGCCGACCTGCGCGGTGTCGTCGGCGATTTTGAGAGCGTCCCGGCTGTCGGTGCCGCGGTTGAGCATCGCGCTCATGTAGTTCGCGAGGCCCGGCTTGTCGATCGGATTGGCGTCCCCGCCGGTTTTCACGATCAGATCGGCCGCCACGATTGGCATGCCGGGACGCTCGTTGAAATAGACCGTCAGACCGTTCGGCAGCGTGAACGACACCGGCGTGGGCAACGTCACCGCCCCCATCGCGGCCGGCTTCGGCGCGTCCTTCCGCCACGACTCGTCAGGGTTGACGCTCTCGGCGCCGGTGCCGGGCGCGACCTTCGGTGCGGGCGGCGTCGGTACCGCCGCGCCCAGGTCGGGCGTGCCGGGAACGCCAAAGACGACGACCCGTGCGGAGGGCTTGAGCGAGTTCTGCGCGAAGGCCTTGACGCTCGCCGCGTTCACCGCGCGATGACGGGCGAGATCCTCGGGAAGATAGCCCGGCTTGCCGACGTAATGATTGTAGAGATTGAGGGTGTCTGCGACGCCGCCGAATCCGCCGAGGATCTGCAGACCGCTCAGCAGATTCGTCTCGAAGACGTTCTGCGCACGCTCGACCTCATGGACGTCCGGCCCGTTCGCCGAGAGCTGGCTGAGCTCCTGATCGATCGCGGCCGACAGCTCATCGGCCGTGTGACCGGGCGCCGCCGTCGCGACGATCTGGAACACCGACGATAACGACAACGACTGCTGTGCGGCCGACACGTCCTGCGCGATCTGCTTGTTGTAGACGAGTGACTTGTACAGCCGGCTCGAGTTGCCGCCTCCCAGGATGCCCGCGGTGATGTCCGCGTCGGCGTCGCCCGGCGAAAAGTACGTCGGCGTGAGCCAGGCCATGTAGACGCGCGGCAGCTCGACGTGATCCTTCACCACCACCTTGCGTTCGCTCGTGATCGCCGGCGGCGTCACGGACACCTTCGGCACGTCCGGTCCGCGTTTGATGGTGCCGAAGTACTTCTCGACGAGCGTCTTCACCCGCGCCTTGTTCACGTCTCCGACGATCGCGAGGCTGGCGTTGTTGGGCGTGTAGTACTGCTTGAAAAAGCCTTTCACATCGTCGAGTTTCGCCGCCTGGATGTCGGCGTGCGATCCCATGACGTCGGCGTAGTACGGATGTCCCTTGGGAAACAGCGCGTGGAACAACGCCTCGTCGACCACGCCGTAGGGCGTGTTTTCGATGCTTTGGCGCCGCTCGTTGCGCACGACGTCCTGCTGATTCGAGAGCTTGTTCTGATCCAGCTCGTCGAGCAGATACCCCATGCGGTCGGACTCGAGCCACAGCCCCAACTCGAGCTGGTTGGACGGCAGCGTCTCAAAATAATTCGTGCGATCGAAGTCGGTCGTGCCGTTGAGGTTCGTGCCACCCGCCGCTTCAAGCAATTTGAAATGGGAGTCGCCTGGCACGTGCTTCGAGCCTTGAAACATCATGTGCTCGAAGAGGTGCGCGAAGCCCGTGCGTCCCGCCGCTTCGTTGGCCGGACCGACGTGATACCAGAGATCGACGGCGACGAGCGGCAGCCGGTGATCCTCCGAGACGATCACCTCGAGGCCGTTCGTGAGCCCGTACTTCTCGAATTCGATCTTCGGTGTGTCGGACGTCGCCGCCGGAGCCGCCGGCGTCGTCGTGGCGGGCGCGGACTGTCCGCATCCGGACAACCCCAGGGCCAGCGGCGCGATCAGGAAGTACTTCAGGCGATCCCTCATCGGAGACTCCTCGCCGCGAGTATACCGACTCGGACGAGCTTTCCGGCCGGCGAGGGACGAACCGCGTCGTTACTTGATGCGCGTAATGGTCGTGATGACGACCGGCGTCACGAGGTACTGCCGATTGCCTTCCTGCACGGGATCCTGATGCTGAATCTTGGGCACCACCTCGAGGCCCGAGACGACGTGGCCGAACGCCGCGGCGCCCTGCTCGTCATCGAACCGCTTGCCGCCGAAGTCGAGCGATGGCTGATCATCGAGCAGGATGAAGAAGTCCGACGTCGCGGTGTCCGCCGACGTGCCGCGCGCCATCGAGACCGTGCCGGTCACGTGCTTCAGCCCGGTGACGCTCGTGCGCTCGAGCGGAATGGGCGGGAATCCGTCCCGTCGTCTGGCCAGGTTGATGCCGCCCTGAATCAACTCCATGGCCGGCTTGTTCGGTGGCGCCGGCGTGTAGTTGTCCGGACGGGTGACGCGATGAAAGCGGCCGCCGTCGTAGAGGCCGGCGTCGACGTATTTCAGAAAGTTTCCCGCCGTGATCGGCGCGTGAGCCGTGTCCACGGCGATCGTGATCGCGCCGAGCGGAGTCTCGATGCGAAGCGTCACCTCGCCGCGCTGCCAGGCCGAGGGGGCCAGCGCCGGATCTGGCGCGACGAGCAGAAGCGCCGCGACAAGTGTCAGCAACAACGGCATCGCGGGCCCATCGTAGCATTGCGGGCGGGCAGCCGTCGGAACGTGTCTGGTATAGTGGCCAACCGGTGAGACCCGACGAAATCACGCGCGCCGTGTTCGCCCGCGATGACGTCGCCCGCTACCTGCGCGACATGCCCGGCGTGTCGGCCTCGGAGACGCGCCAGCGCATCGAGGAGTACCTCGTCGAGTTGCGGACGACGCAGCGGTACCGCTTTTACCGCGCGCTTCAGCACCCGCTCTATCCGATTCTGCGAAAAGTCCGTCGCGTGGCCGAAGGCGTCGAACACGTCCAGGCCGCCACCCGTCACGGACGCGTCGTCTACGTTTCGAATCACAAGAGCCATCTCGATTACCTCGTCGAGCCGCTGGTGCTCGACGACCACGGCATCCGACCGCCGCTCATGGCCGCGGGGATCAACCTGTTCGGGGGAGCGCTCGGCCTGCTTCACCGGCACGTGACGGGCGCTATTCCGATCCGGCGCAACAGCAAGGATCCGGTCTACCTCGTCACGCTGCGCGCCTACGTCGCGGAAATTCTCAAGGCGCACGACCTGCTCTACTACGCCGAGGGCGGGCGCAGCTACAGCGGCGAGCTCAAGTCGCCGAAGACGGGCCTGCTGCAGGCCACGCTCCAGGCGGATCGCCACGAGTTGTCGGTCGTGCCGATGGCGGTCGCGTACGATCTCGTGCTCGAGGATCGCATCCTTTCCCGCGCGGCGACGAGCAAGCACTCGCGGCCCTTCGCGCAAGAGGTGGCCGAAATGGTCCGCCACGCGGTCGGTTACCGGTCTCGTGCGTTCGTGACGTTCGGGCGGCCGATTCCGCTCGGCGAGTTCGATCCCGAATCGCGCCGCGATCTGGTCCGGCTCACCCACCGCATCCAGGACGACATCGGGCGCTTGTACAAAGTGCTGCCGACGGCGCTCGTGGCCGCCGCCATGCGGCCTCAAATCACGCGCGCGGCCCTTGTAGCGCGTATCGATCAACTGCTCGTCTCGTTCCAGGCCGAAGGCGCGAATCTGTCGGTCCAATCCGGTCAACAAGCCGTCGACGAAGGCGTCGAGCTCCTCACCGAGCGTGGCGTGCTCGTGCAGGACCGCCAACGGTTGCGCGTGCGCGATCGCATCGTGCTGCGCTACTACGCGCGGACGGTTGAACACCTGGCCATTCGACGCCGCGGGACGACGCACTGATGTTCGACGCCGTTCCGAAAGCCTTGTTCTCGTCGCTCGCCGCGAGTCACACGCTCAAGAACGCCGCGTCCCGCTACGGGATGCGCAAGCCCGACAGCTTCGCCCGGCGGTTCGTCGCCGGCGAAAACGTCCGCGAAGCGATCGAAGCCGCACGACAACTCGAATCGCAGGGCCTGACCGTCACGCTCGATCTGCTCGGCGAGGGCGTCAGCTCGACGGAAGCTGCGGCCGAAGCGACGCGGGCGTACCTCGCGGCGATCGAAGACATCGCCCGCGGCGGCGTGACCCGCAACATCTCAATCAAGCTCACGCAGCTCGGGCTGGGCATCGACCGCGCCACCTCGGTCGACAACCTGCGGCGCGTGCTCGACGCGGCGGCGGCGCACGACTTCTTCGTCCGCATCGACATGGAGAACTCGCCCTACACGACGCAAACCCTCGAGACGCTCGAGACGACGTGGGGAATCGGTTACCGGAACGTCGGCGTCGTGCTGCAGTCGTACCTGCGGCGATCGACGGAGGACGCCCGGCGCATGATCGCGCTCGGCGTGGCGGTACGGCTGGTCAAGGGCGCGTATCGCGAACCGCGCAGCGTGGCGTTCCAGCGCAAGGCGGAAGTCGACGCGGCGTTCGTCTCGCTGATGCAGCTGCTGATGACCGAAGGCACGCACCCGGCGATCGCGACGCACGACCCGGCGATGATCGACGCGACGCGCCAGTTCGCCGACGCCCGGCGCATCAGCAAGGATCGCTTTGAATTCCAGATGCTCTACGGCATCCGGCGCGACCTGCAGGCGACACTCGTGCGCGACGGCTACCGCGTGAGGATTTACGTCCCGTACGGACGCGAGTGGTTTCCGTATTTCATGCGCCGGCTCGGCGAGCGGCCGGCCAACGCCGGCTTCGTCCTCAAGAGCCTGTTTCGCGAACGCTAGGCCGCGCGGCCCATGCGCGCGTCGCATCGACCAGCACATCCCGACATCGATAGACGTCGTCGATGACGACGAACTCCGACTGGCTGTGCAGGCCCGCGCCACCCGGGCCGAAGAGCACCGCCGGCGTGCCCGCCGCCGCGAGGATCGCAGCGTCCGTCCAGAACGACATGCCCACCGGCGTCCCCGACGTTCCGGCGCGGACGAGCGCCTCGCTCACCGTTCTCGCAAGCGGATGCGCCACGTCCACGGCGTGTGCGGGACGGTACGTGACGAGCTGCGCCTCGCCGCTGAAATCGGGGTCAGCCGCGGCCAGCCGCGCAAGGATCTCGCGCACTTCCGCCAGCGCCGACTCGCCCGTCTCGCTCGCGACGGTGCGGCGTTCCATGTCGAGCGTGCATCGATCGGGGTAACTGCTCAATTCACGCCCGCCGTTGATGAGCGACGCGTGCAGGGATCCCGTCCCTTGAAACGGCGTCGGCGCCCTCGTGCGCAGCTCCTGGTCGCGCGCTTCGAGGGCCATCAACACGCGTCCCATGCGCGCGATGGCGTCGCGGCCGTCTTCGGGTCGGCTGCCATGCGCCGCCCGGCCATGGGTCACGACCTGCAGCCACGCAAACCCTTTGTGGCCCACTGCGAGCGCGAGATCAGTCGGCTCGGTGACGATCGCCGCGTCCGCGCGCCAGTCTTCGACGAGTGCGTCCGCGCCGAGACTCGTGTATTCCTCGTCGACGACGGCCGCAACGATCAACCGTCCGCGCGACCAACCGCTGGCGAGCACGCCCGCCGCCGCAATCATCGCGGCGACGCCACCCTTCATGTCCTGCGATCCGCGGGCGTACAGCCGTCCCTCGATCTCGCGCGGCACGAACGGGTCGGTCATGCCCTCGACGCCCACCGTGTCGAGGTGCCCGCAAAACATCATCGACGGCCCGGGCGTCCGCCCTTCGAGGACGCCGACGACGTTGGGCCGGCCAGGCGCAGCGTCCTTTACGACGACGTCGAGGCCCGCGGCAAGCATGGCTTTGCGTGCGATCTCGGCCGCCTCGCCCTCCCCGGGCGCGCCCGGCACGAGCGACGGATTGATCGAATTGGCGGCCACGAGATCGCGGAGCAACGGAAGCGGATCCATGGAATGCCTGAATCGTATGTCCGAAAGCGCAAAGTCGGGAAGTGTAAGCTTGCAAACATGGTGCGACTGGCCGGCCGTGTCGTGGCGATCACCGGCGCGTCCTCGGGCATCGGGCGGGCGACGGCCGAACGATGCGCCGCCGAAGGCGCCGCGGTGGTGCTGTCCGCCCGCCGGGCCGACCGGCTCGACGAGGTGGCCACGGCCATTGCCGCCCGTGGGGGCCGGGCGCTCGCCGTTCCGGGCGACGTCACGCACGAGGCGGACATGCGCGCGCTCGTAGACCGCGCGGTCGAGGCGTTCGGCGGCCTCGACGTCATGGTCTGCAACGCCGGGATCGGCTACCACGGCCCGCTTGACGAAACGCCGCCCGAGGCCATGCGCCGGGTCGTCGACGTCAACCTCATGGGCACGCTCTACGCCGCCCACGCCGCGATGACACTGTTCCGGCGGCAGGGCCGCGGCCATCTCATCGCCGTGTCGTCGATTGTCGGCCGGCGCGGCGTGGGCGGTTCGAGTCTCTACGCCGCCACCAAAGCGGCGCAACTCGCGTTCATCGAGTCACTGCGGGCCGAGTTCGTCGGCACCGCCTTTCGCGCGTCCGTCGTCTTTCCGGTGGTCACCGTCACGGAGTTTCACGAGACGATCGAGCGTGATTTCGGCCACGCCGTGAGCGGCACCGGACCGAGGCAGTCGTCCGAGCAGGTCGCGCGTGCGATTGCCGACTGCATCGTCTCGCCCAGGGCCGAGGTCTATCCGTTTCCGAAGGCCTGGTGGCTCGCGGTGTTGGGCGTCGTCGCCCCGGCTCAGGCCGACAAGGTCATGCAGAGATTCGGCCGCCGCCGCAAGCCGCTCGCCGCTCGATCCGATGCTCAACGGTCTTCCTGATCGCGCCCGCGAGATCGCGCTGGCCGTTCGCGACGCCGGCGGCCGCGCTCTTGTCGTCGGCGGCTGGGTGCGCGACGCGATTGCCGGCCGGACGTCGAAGGACGTCGATCTCGAAGTGTTCGGCGTGCCGGCCGACCGCTTGCGTGCGCTACTCGAGGCGTTCGGCAGGGTCGATACGGTCGGTGAGAGTTTCACCGTCTACAAGATCGATCAGATCGACGTCTCGCTGCCCCGCCGCGAGTCGAAAACCGGGCGCGGCCACACCGGGTTCAGCGTCGAAGGCGACCCGTCTTTGTCGATCGAAGACGCGGCCAGGCGACGGGATTTCACGATCAACGCGATCTCGCTCGACCCGCTGACGGGAGATCTACTCGATCCGTTCGGCGGCCGCGACGACCTCGCGCGCCGTCTGCTTCGGGTGGTTGACGCGCGAACGTTCGGCGACGACAGCCTTCGCGTGCTGCGCGCCTTGCAGTTCGCGGCACGGTTCGAGCTCACGCTGACCGACGACACGCTCGCGCAGTGCCGCACGATCGCGCTCGACGATCTACCGGCCGAGCGCATCTGGGGCGAGATGGAAAAGCTCCTCCTGCAGGCGGATCGTCCGTCGATTGGCTTCGCGCTCGCCCTCGATCTGGACGTGGTCGATCGATTGTGGCCGGAGCTGAAAGCGCTCGTCGGATGTCCGCAGGAGCCTGCTTGGCATCCGGAAGGCGACGTCTGGGTGCACACGTTGATGGTCGTCGACGAAGCGCGGAAGCGCATCGCCGATCTCACGCGCGGGCCCGCGACCGCAATGATGCTCGGTGCCGTCTGTCACGACCTGGGCAAGCCGCTCACGACCGCCGTCATCGACGGACGCGTGCGATCGCCGGGGCACGAAGAACGCGGCGTCGAACCGGCGACACAGCTGCTCGATCGGCTCAATGTGCATTCGCTCGACGGCTACGACGTCCGCGCCACCGTCCTGGGGCTCGTTGCGCAGCACCTCAAACCGAGCGCCTTCCAGAAATCTTCAACGCCGGTCAGCGACGGCGCGTTCAGGCGGCTCGCGCAGAAAGTCGACCTGGAACTGCTCGCGCGATTCTCAATGGCGGATTGCTTTGGCCGGACCGGATCCTTCGACTGTTCCGCTGGCGACTGGTTTCTGGCCCGGGCCCGCGCGCTTGGCGTCGAGCACGACGCGCCCGCGCCGCTCGTCATGGGCCGGCATCTGATCGCGCTTGGCGTTTCGCCCGGTCCCCAGATGGGCCAGTTACTCGCGACGATCTACGACGCGCAACTCGACGGCGAGGTCACGACCGTTGAGCAGGGACTCACAAAGGCGGCGGCACTGATTCGGGCGCCCCAGGACAAGAGGTAGCACCTCTGCCGTCTGCCCTCTCTCTGCCCTACCGAATGTCCGTCGTCTTCACCGGACCCATGCCGATGATCTGAACGACGACTTCCTCATCCTTCGCGCCGTCGTAGTGATGCGAGCCGGCTGGATGCTTTACGATGCTTCCCGTCTTCATCGGCGTCGTCTTCGACGGATCGAACGCGTCGGCATCCGGCCCGAGGGCCACCCACCACGTTCCCTTGATGACGGTGACGTAGCGATCCTGATCGTGGAAGTGCGGCCGGCTCATCTGCCCACGCCCGAACCGGATCCTGATCACGTAAATCCCCGCTTTGTTCGGGTCGCCGGCGATCGTCACCTGACTCATCGCGCCCTCGGTGAACTTCACGTCGTCGGGCTGGACGACGATGAAGCCGCGCGCGTCGGGTTTGATCGCTTGATCGGCGGCAACCGGCGTGATGAGCGCCAATGCCGCGATCGAGCCAGCCAGGCGACGAGTCAGACGAAGTGTCATCAGCAAGCGGACCTCAAGGCAGGCCTGAGTGCCTGCAGGACGAAACGGTCACGGCGGTATGGAAACGTCACGCCCGCCGATGATACCCCTCGTAGAAGCTAGCCGTGCGACACGCCCGCCGCAGTCTCACTCACCCGCTCGACGCGGCGGCGTTCGATCGCCCACCCCGCGAGCAGTCCCAGCGTCGCCCAGAATCCGAACGATCCCGCAAGACCCAGCTCGAGCCACCGGCAGACGAGTGTGTACGCGTCGTTCGCGATGGTCGTGGACTCGGTCTTGAGCGCGACCACACTTCCGGCCGTATCTGTGGATCCGAGCAGCTGTTCGAGCGATCTCCGACGAAGATTGAGCCGGTCCAGCACGTGCTGGGAGCGGTCGAGCACGTACTGCTCGCCGGCTTCCAGCTTGTCGAGCGATGACGACTGACGATCCTTCAGCGCCTTGGCTGCGTTGTCGTAGGGCTTCCGGATGGTATCGACTTCCGCGATGACCCTATGGGCCGACGCGATCTCCGTGCGGACCTTCGTCTCGAGACCCCTCACGCTCGCTTGCAGGTCGATGATCTGCTGCAGATGGCTCATGAATTGCCCTTCGCTCGGGGCGCCCGATCTGACGGGACCGATGCCATCCGCGACTCCGCGCAAGCGGGCCAGTTCGACTGCCGCGTCCCGATCGTCGGGCGCCAGTGCGTACACGTCAGTCGCCAGTTGCTCTAATCGCTGGCCCGCGATCGCCACGTCGACGAGGTCGGGGCCTTCGACCTGCCCCGCCAAGAGCGCCTCAAGCTTCTTCTTGCTTTGCGCCTGGCTCGCACCAAGGCGGCGGGCGATCTCCTCGAACTCGTCTGGCGGCGGGTTGCGCGCGGGCGCCGGAAGCACGTCGGCGAGCCGATCTGGCAGATGGCCGAGGTCGTAAACAGTGTTCAGCACGCCGCCGAACGTCGCGACCGTCTGCATCGCCATCGTCAGGCCGCAGACAATCGTCGCGACGCTCACGGCCAGCACCGGCCAACAGGCTTCGGCGCGGCCGGTCCGCCAGACGAAGTACCCCGTGGCGACGATGCCGGCGGCGGGCAGGAGGAGCCACCATCGCCCCTCCAACCGCGCCATGGTGAGGACAACCAGCACGGCCGCTGCGGCAAACGCGACGACTGACCACCACCGCCGCGTGGCGGACGGACGTTCGAGCAGCGGCACAAGGCCGCCGATCGCCGCGCCAGGCAGTGCCCAGATCATGCCCGCTCGAATCAGCAGGAGCGCGACGCCACTGATCGACGGCAGCATCGGCGCCATCACGGTGGCCAATGCGGTGACCAGCACGAACCACCAGAACGCACCGCCGTCGCGGCGAATCGCCCAGATCGATCCGGCGATCATCGCCGTGACGATCAGGAGTGGCCCCGCGGTGTCTTCGCCGAGGAGAAAGATCGCGTGATTGACGACCCAGAAGATCCCGCTCGCCACCGGACCAGCGATGCCCAGGAGCCGGACGATAGAGTTCTCCATGGCATATAGGTTGTGACGCCAGATCTCCTGATCTGTCACGAACACGCTCAGCGCGTGCCACGTGTCGATCAGGAGCAGATACGCGAGCAGGAATGCGGGCGCGACCATCGCGCCCCACAACGCGCCGCGCACGGCGCTCGTGCGTATCCGCGCCGGCAACGGCCGATCCGAGCGCGCGATGCCCGCTGAAAGGCCGCTGGCGAGCGCCATGCCCGATACCATCCAGACGCCGACGAGCCGGGCAAGCTCGTAGTTCGAGGCGTGCGCATCGGAAAACGCGCCGCCCGCGAGGATCTTCAACGTCGCGGAATAATCCGGCCCGCCATAGATGCTGATCACCGCGTGCCAGGCCAGAGCGAAGAGCTCGGACAGTCCGACGATCACCAGGCTCACCGCTGCGCCCGACCACACGCTTCGCGAGCCGCTCGCGGACTCGTGCGCGGGATCGATCACCTCGCGCAGAAACTCGACGATGACTGACAAGACTGTCGCGACGAGAAAGATGAAGAAGAACTTGAGCGGCTCGTCGCCTTCCACGAGGATGAGGAAAAACAGCGCGAAGCCGCTGATCACGCCGAGCCCGCCCGTCCCGACGCAAATCCATCCCTTCAGGCCAAACGCGGAGGCCCCGGGATCGACCGTCGTCGGCGGGGACGAAGACATCGGCTGGGGCAGGGCGCTACTCTACCAAAGCCGCTTCACACCGACGTCGCAGGCGCTTTGTAAAGTTCGCGTCGATCGGCGAGACTCTTGAATGCCCTCCACGACGCGCGCTCCGTGGCTGCTGACGCTCGCGCTCGCGGGCCTCGTCGCGCGCGTGCCACTCGCCGGCGTCCAGCCGCCGCGACGTAATCTCATCATCTTCGTCGCTGACGCGATGCGCCACGGGTCGATTGCCGCCGATGTGACCCCGGCGCTGTGGTCGGTCCGTACGAACGGCGTGCATTTCGACAACAGCCACGCGGCGTTTCCGACATTCACGACGGCCAATGCCTCGCTCATCGCGACGGGCCACGCCATCGGCGACACAGGCGACTTCAGCAACGTGTTCTCGGGCGGCTTCGCGACGTTCGACACGGGCAACTTCGGTCTGGTCCCCGGTACGCCGGTTCCGTTCGTCGAGAACGACCGGATTCTTGCGGACCTCGCCGATCACTACGGCGGCAATTACCTGGGCGAGGCGACGCTGCTTGGCACCGCGCGCGATCAGGGGTACCACACCGCGGCGGTCGGCAAGCTCGGTCCGACCGCCATCCAGGACATCAATTCGCTCGCGCTGATCGATCGCGCGTTCTCCCTGATCCCCGCGGGCATCATCGTCGACGACTCGACAGGATCGAGCGCGGGGCCCCCGCTTCCGCCCGCGCTGGTCCAGCGCCTCCGGCGCGAAGGCCTGCCCGGCGAATCGCCCACGCGATCGAACGGCTACGGCGCGACGTCGCCGTACAACAACGGCTACCCCGGCGATCGGCTGCGCGCCGGCACCCTCGCGGCCAACACCGTGCAGCAGCAGTGGCTGGTTGACGTGACGACGCGCGCGATTCTGCCGATGTTCGCCGAGACGCCCGACACGCCCTTCGCCCTGGTGTACTGGTCGCGCGATCCGGACGGGTCGCAGCACAATCACGGCGACGGTCTCAATGCGCTCGCACCCGGCGTGAACGGTCCGACGTCGCGACGCGGCGCCGAGAACGCCGACGCCAACCTCCGCCAGATCCTCGCGTGGCTCGACGCGAATCCCGCGATCAAAGCGAATACCGACATCTTCGTCACGTCGGACCATGGTGTTGCGACGATCAGCCGCCGGGAAATCGATCGCACCGGGCGTCCGACGAAGAGCGAGTCCGCGCAACACGACTACGTGGACGCTACGGGCAAGGTCGACACGGCGAAGGGCTTCCTGCCGGTCGGATTTCTCGCGATCGATCTCGCCTCCGGGCTCAAGACCAACCTCTTCGACGCCGATCAGCGCGCCGAGGGCAGCCGCCAGTTCCGCCGGGTCGCGATCGATCCTGGCGCGGCGACCTGGGAACATCCGGTGGCCGGCAACGGCCTCATCGGCACCGACATCACGACCGCCGACGGATCGGACGCGCGCGTCATGGTGGCGTCCAATGGCGGTTCTGATCTGGTGTACCTGCCGAGCGGTGACGCGGCGACCGTCCAGCGGATCGTAGACCTGCTCTTCACGCTCGACTACGTCGGCGGCGTGTTCGTGGACGACAAGTACGGCGCGCCGGCGGGCACGTTGCCGCTTTCGTCGATCAACCTTCAAGGTTCGACGAAGGTTCCGCGGCCGGCGATCATCGTCGCTTTCAAGGTCTTTTATCTCAACCCTGACGACATTCAGACCGCGATTCAGTTATCGGATTCAGTGCTGCAGGAAGGCCAGGGCATGCACGGCGGGTTCGGCCGCGACAGCACGTTCAACAACATGGCGGCCATCGGCCCCGACTTCAAGGCGCGCTTCGTGGACAGCGCGCCCGTGGGCAACGCCGACATCGTCCCGACGCTCGCGCTCCTTGCCGGCCTGACGATGCCCTCGCACGGAACGCTCCGCGGCCGCGTAGCGACGGAAGCGCTCGCGACCGACCGCGGCGCCAGCGCGGAGCCGACGTTGCAGTACCGGCGATCGACCACCGTCAACGGACGCCAGACGTTGGTGATCTACCAGGAGCGCGACGGTGTCCGGTATCTCACCTCCGCGTGTCTGGTCGACGCGACGGTCGCGAACGGCCCGGACATCTGCCGGCAATAACTCAGGCGCGGAAGATGAAATACACGGCGCCCACAAGACACAGCCCGGCCCACAGAAAGTCGAGCTTGATCGGCTGCTTCATGTAGAAGATCGCGAACGGCACGAACACGACCAGCGTGATCGCTTCCTGCAGGACCTTCAGTTGCGACAACTGCAGCGTCGTGTAGCCGATGCGGTTAGCCGGCACCTGAAACATGTACTCGAAGAAGGCGATGCCCCAACTCGCGAGGATCGCGACGACGAGCGGCTTCGCGCGCAGGTTTCGGAGATGCGCGTACCACGCGAAGGTCATGAACACGTTTGAACAGACGAGCAGGGCCGCGGTTCGAATGAACACGGTCATGGGCGATCCTCATGATGGTCCCGTGCCGGTGAGTCCGTCTGTACGCCGAAATCGGGAACGACGTGACCGGCAGCGCCGGCACGCCGCAGGTCATCATCTCCGGGTGTAGTGGCGTTATTGGCCAGGCGCGCGGTAGGCCGTTTTGGCGCTCGAGGCCTTGTCCATCTCGGCCGCAGTCAGGAGCGGCGTCGTCTCGCAGCGAGCGGCGCCGCTGGCAGCCACGGCGAGGCTGAGCGCGGCGGCGGTCGACGCGTCTGGCAGATCCGCGATCACGATCGCGTCGTGGTGGCCGAGCGAGAAATAGAACGCCTCGAGCTTGCCCTTCAGACTCTCGAGTGTCATGCGAACGGCTTGCTCGCGCTCAGTTCCGCCGTCCTTTCGCAAGCCTTTCGCGCCCTCAAGCGTGTACGAGACGGTCACAAGGAATTTCGCCACGGGTCACCTCGGGCGTTACGCATGCCGGCGGGAGTACCGGCATCGATGTACTGACGGTCGATGAACGCCCGGAAAAGGATAGCGCAAGAGTTGCACGGCGGTGTGGCCGAGCGTCAGTCGCGCTTCTTGTCGGCAGCCTGGAGTTCCACCAGTTTCGCGAGCGTGTCGGGACCGACGTTGCCGCCGCTCAGAATCGCGACGACTCTCTTCGATCGAATCCGCGAGAATCCTGCCTGCGCCGGCCATCACTGCGGCGACCGTCGCGGCGCCGCTCGGCTCAACGACCTGCTTCGCCTCGAAAAACAGCCACAGCGCGGCCTGGGCGATCTGCGCGTCGGTGACGGTCACGACCTCGTCCACGAACGCCCGGATGTGCTCGAACGTCGTGTCGCCCGGCCGGACCGGCATGAGCCCGTCGGCGATCGACGCCGTGCTCTCGAGCGAGACGGGATGGCCGGCGGCAAGCGACGCGGTGATCTTCGCGGCGCCGGCCGGTTCGACACCGACGACCATCGCGCGCGATCCCGAGAGCTTGACCGCCGCGGCGACGCCCGACACCAGGCCGCCGCCGCCCATCGGCACGACAACGACGTCCACGTCCGGCACCTGCTCGAGGATTTCCAGTCCAGTCGTGCCCTGTCCTTCGATGATCCACTCGTGATCGAACGGCGGCACCATCGTCAGATTCCTGGCGGCCGCTTCCTTTTCGGCGCGGGCCCGGCGGTCGGCCGACGTCGTGCCTTCGAAAATCGCCTCACCGCCCCAGCGTTTCACGCCGTCGGATTTCACGGCCGGCGTCGTCGTGGGCATGACGATGACGGCAGGCGCGCCGAGTCTCGACGCCGCGAGCGCCACCGCCTGCCCGTGGTTGCCCGAGGAGTACGTAATGACGCCGCGCCTGCGCGCCTCGTCCGACAGCCGCATCAGCATGTTGGTGGCGCCGCGAATCTTGAACGCACCGCCCGGTTGCTGCGGTTCGCACTTGAGCACGAGCGGCCGGCCTGCGAGATCGGAGACGTCGAGCACGGGCGTGCGCCTGGCCACGCCGCGAATGCGATCGGCCGCGGCGCGAATGGCATCGAGGGTCACGAGCGACATGCGAACAATTCTAGTGCGACGCGCGCCCGGTGCCATGCTCTCTGCGCATGCCTAGTGGTACGCTCTCGGCATGCGTGTTGTGGCCGCAATGATGGTTCTGGCTCTCGGCTGGGCCTCGCCTGCCCGCGCGCAGCAGAAGGAACTGCTGCCGCCGTGGGTGGTCGACGTGCGCGGCGTGTTCGCGAAGCTCGGCCAGGACGAAGTCACCGCGGCCGACCTGGGTATCGCGGCAACGGCGCTGCCGGGCACCGCCATCGGCGCCGCGATCGGAGTGAACGTGTACCCGCTGCGGCGACAGAAGCTGTCGCTCGGCATCGGTGGTGAGGGCCTGCTGTCGCGTGCGGTGTCGACGCCCACCGACGCGGCCGGCACGGTGACCGGTGCGCGGGTCGAGCGGCGATTTCAGGGGATTTCAGGCACCGTGTCGTTGAACTTCGGCCACCGGCAGGGATGGAGCTACGTCAGCGGCGGCCTGGGCCCGGTGCGCTTCCAAACGTTCTCCGGCGACCTGCCGCTCGAAGCGCCGCCGTTCGAGCTGACCGAAAACTTCGGCGCGGGCGCGCGGTGGTTCACCAACCAGCACGTCGCGTTCTGCTTCGACCTGCGCTTCTATCTCACCAAGCCCGAGCCGGCGACGGCCATCAGCCCCGGACGCGGGCGCGAGCGCGTGATGGTGATCGGGGCGGGAATCGCGATCAAGTAAAGAACCAGTCAAGTTAGAGGTAGAAGCCAGAAGTTAGAAGTTCAGAGGATCACGCGTGCGTTCTGCACTTCTGACTTCTGGCTTCTAACTTCTAATTTGATCCCGCTAGCTCAAGTGCTTCTTATAGAACGCGAGCACCATGGGCCACGATTCCTGCGCGGCCTTGAGATTCGCGCCGGCGGCGCCCGCCTGCGCAAACATGAAGCCGTGCCCGGCGCCGTCGAACGTGTGCGTTTCGTAGCTCTTGCCGAGCTTCTTCATTGTGGCTTCGGTTGCCGGAACGGTCGCGCCAATCCGGGCGTCGTTGCCCGCGTACATTCCGATGACTGGCGCCTTGAGATTCGCGAGCGTGGTGTCCATCGTGTTGTCGCCTGATCCGGGCGCTTCGCCGTAGTAGACGACTGCGGCGTTCAAGTTCGGCTGGGCCGCCGCATAGGCGAAGCTGCGCGCGCCGCCCCAGCAGAAGCCGATCACGCCCGTCTTGCCGTTCGAGGACGGCAGGGTCTTGCCGTAGGCCATCGCGGCATCCAGGCGCGCGTTCACATCCGCGTCGGTCAGTGTCCGGATCGCCTGGCCGACGCCGGCGCCGAGCGCTTCCGATCCGCCGCCGTTCGGGCCCATGCCGGAGAGAAAGTCGGGCACGATCGCGATGAATCCGTCCTGCGCGAGTTGATCGCCCAGCGCACGCGCGAGATCCCGCATGCCGTTGATGTCGAAGATCACGAGAATGACCGCCGCTTTGTCGCGCCGCTCCGGGTAGACCACCCAGGAGTTGAGCGGCTTGCCGTCTTTCATCTTGATGTCGACCCACTCGCCGTGACGCGTCGACTCTTTGAGCGCACGCGTCGCGTGCTCGGGCGTGCCCGGCGGAATCGCGTCGTTCCAGGGGACGTCGATCGGCGCCGGTTGGGGCGCGCCGCCCTGCCGCGCAGCGCCCTGAGCCGCGCCTGCCGGCGGGGTCTGAGCCGACAACGGAAGAGACGCGACAGCGACAACGCCGAGTGTAATCAGTGTGCGAGTCATGGATCGGTCCTCTCTCATCACTTCAATCCGCTTCACTTCAACTTGTCTTTGAAGAACGACACGACGAGCGGCCACGACTCGACGGTCGCCTTGTAGTTCGGCTCGGTCGTCTGCTGGCGCACGAAGCCATGTCCGGCCCCGTCGTAGACGTGGAAATCAAACGGCTTGCCGAGCTTCATCATTTCGTCGGCGATCGGCTGCGCGGTGCTGGTGACGCGGTTGTCGTTGCCGCCGTAGAACGCGAGAATCGGCGCCTTGATGTTCGGCAGCCCGCTCAGATCCACGGCCTGCGAGTTGGGCTGCGTCGGCGCGGGGCCGTAGAACATCACCGCCGCGTTTAGGCCCGGCTGCGCGATCGCATACGACAGACTCGTGCCGCCGCCCCAGCAGAAGCCCACCGACCCGGTCTTGCCGTTCGAGTCCGCCAGTTTCTTGCCGTAGTCCATGACCGCGTTCAGTCGCGCGACGCGGCCGTCGACCGTGAGGTTGCGAATCGCCTGGGTCGATCCCTGCGGACCGAGATCCGGACTGCCGGTCCCGTTCGGCCCCATGCCCGAGAGCAGGTCGGGCGCGAGAGCGACGAACCCGTCCTTCGCGACGTGGTCGGCGACGGCGCGCACCCAGTCGGTCAGCCCGTAGATCTCGTGGATCACAATCACCACGCCATGTTTGCCCGATCCGTCGGGCTGGACCATCCAGGTCTTGATGACCGTGCCATCCGCCATTTTGACGTCCACCCACTGGGCCTTCCGCGGCGACGCCTTGAGCGCTTCGGCGGGAATCGTTCCGTTGCCCTGGCCGGTGTCGTAGATGGGAATTGCGTCGTTCTTGGGAGGGTTGAACGCCGGTGTCTGGGCCTGTTGGGCCAGCACGGTTCCGCTCAAGCCGAGCGCGGCCGCGAGCATCAGCAGGTTCTTCATCGGTCCTCCATGGTGTCTGGATGTTTCCCCGGTGCCAAGGGCCCCAAGTTTGTATCATTTTCCCGGATGCCTCGCGACACCCTCCTCGACTTCTTCGAGGACTTCTCCACCTCCGACGATCTGTTCCTCGTCCACGACGATGGCTACCGTGTGCGGCAGGCCACCTACCGCCAGGTCGCTGAGGCGGCGCGGGCGTTCGCGCGCCGGCTCGAGGCCGCGGGCATCGGGCCGGACGACAAGGTCGCCATCTGGTCGGAAAACCGGATCGAGTGGGTCGTCGCGCTCTGGGGGTGCCTGCTGAGGCAGGTCGTGCTCGTCCCCGTGGATTTCCGCAGCTCGGCCGACCTGCTGGCGCGCATCGTGGCCATCGTCCGCGCGAAGGCATTGCTGCTCGGTCAGGAAGGCACGCCGTCCGCGACGCCCGGCGCGCCCATCTGGCGGCTGACCGACACCGCAGGACTCGTCGAGACGAGCGCACCCGTCGCGCGCGGGCTCGCATCGCGCGCCGTCACCGGATCGACGCTCGCCGAGATCATCTTCACCTCCGGCGCGACGGCCGATCCGAAGGGCGTGACGATCACGCACCGCAACCTGCTCGCAAACATCATCCCGATCGAACGCGAGGTCGCGAAGTACCGGAAGTTCGAGCGGCCGTTTCATCCCGTGCGGTTTCTGAATCTGCTGCCCCTGAGCCACATGTTCGGGCAGTCGATGGCGACGTTCGTGCCGCCGATGCTCGAGGGGACCGTCGTGTTCTCGCACGGCTACAGCCCGACCGAAATCCTGCACCAGATCAAATCGCGCCGCATCTCGGTGCTGGTGTGCGTGCCGAAAGTGCTCGACGTCCTGCGCGATCACGTCGAGCGCGTGTTGCCGATCACGGCCGACGCCGATTCGCTCGCGGGCAAGCACTTCGTCTGGCGATGGTGGCGGTATCGTGCCGTCCATCGGCTCTTCGGCTGGAAATTCTGGTGCATCGTCTGCGGCGCCGCGCCGCTCGAGCCTGAGCTCGAGGCGTTCTGGCGCAAGCTCGGCTTCCTCGTCGTGCAGGGTTATGGGCTGACGGAGACCGCGCCGATCGTCACGCTCAATCATCCCTTCAGCGCGTCGCAAGGATCGGTGGGCAAGCCCATCGAAGGCGTCGAAGTCCGGATCGCCGACGACGGTGAGATTCTGGTGCGCGGCGACAACGTCACCTCCGGGTACTACGACGCGGGCGGCGGTGCAGCCGACGGGGCGGGCGCCGCGTTCGCGGACGGCTGGTTTCACACGGGCGACGTCGGCGAGCTCGACGCGAACGGCCGGCTCGTCATCAAGGGCCGCAAGAAGGAGATGATCGCGACGCCGCAGGGGTTGAAGGTGTTCCCTGAAGACGTCGAGCGCGCGCTGCTCGCCCAGCCCCGGGTGATCGACGCGGGCGTCGTCGGCCGCGTCGTCAACGGCGAGGAGCGGATTCACGCGGTGCTCGTGATCGAACCGGGTGCGGACGCCGACGCCGTCGTCCGCGGCGCGAACGCGACGCTCGAGGATCACCAGCGCGTCTGGAGCACGTCGGTGTGGCCCGGCGACGCGCTGCCACGGACCGAAGGCACGCAGAAGCTGAAGCGAAAGGAACTGCAGCGTTGGGTCGCGGGCGAGGCGACGAGCGTGCCAGCCGGCGGACACGG
Source organism: uncultured Acidobacteriota bacterium (assembly GCA_963704575.1). Taxonomy (GTDB): domain Bacteria; phylum Acidobacteriota; class Vicinamibacteria; order Vicinamibacterales; family SCN-69-37; genus DATEGZ01. Next base: position 2,743,730 of record OY969918.1, read on the forward strand.
CGCCACTGTCGAGAGCGTCGTGGCGCGGTTCGTCGCCGGACGCGAGCTCACGCCGGACACGACACTCGATGAGCTCGGGCTCAGTTCACTCGATCGCGTCGAGATGCTGATGGCTCTCGAGGAAGCGTTTCAGGTCACGCTCGACGAGAGCGCCCTGGCGGACGCGAAGACGATTGGCGATTTGCGCGTCCTCGTGGCGCCCATGACGAGCGCGCGGCCGAGCGAGGCGATCCGCGCTGGCGGCGCGCCGCCAACAGGGGAATCGGACGCCGTCCGGCGTCTGGCAGGGCGCACCGGTGAGCCGATCGATTTTCCGTCCTGGAATCGATCGCGATTCGCATGGTTCCTGCGGCGCATCAGCCTGCCCACGTGGATCCTGCCGCTTGGCCGGATTTTTCTCGATCTCGAAGTGCGCGGCCTCGAACATCTCGTGAATCTGCACGAGCCGGTGATCTTCGCGTCGAATCATCAAAGTCACATGGACACACCTGCCATCTTTCTCTCGCTGCCCACTCGCTGGCGGTACCGTGTCGCGCCCGCGATGGCCAAGGAGTTCTTCCGCGCTCATTTTTACCCGCGCGAGTTTTCTCGCATGGCGTGGTTCACCAACAGCCTGAACTACTACCTCTCGTGCATGTTCTTTAACGCGTTCCCGCTTCCTCAGCGCGAGTCGGGCACGCGGCAGACGTTGCGGTACATCGGCGAGATCACGGGCGACGGGTACTCCGTCTTGATCTTTCCCGAGGGCGCACGGCATCCGACTGGACAGATGGCGCGCTTCCGGCCAGGCGTCGCGATGATCGGCGCGCGGCTCGACGTCCCGGTCGTCCCGGTGCGGCTCGACGGGCTCGACCACGTGCTCGCGCCCGACTGGAAGTGGCCCAGACGAGGCAAGGCTCGGGTCTCTTTTGGCGCCCCGCAGCGCCTGGTCGGCGACGACTACGAAGCGCTCGCAGCGCGCGTCGAAGACGCGGTAGCGGCTTTAAGCCCTAAGCCTTAAGCCCTAAGCCTGTTATGCTTACACGTTGAGAGGACAGCGAATTTGAGCAAGGACGATCTGATTGATGTGCAGGGCACCGTCGTGGCGGTGCACAGCGGCGGACTCTATCGCGTGCAGGTGGACTCGGGCCAGGAAGTGCTGGCTCAATTGAGCGGCCGGATGCGCCGCTTCCGCATCAAAGTCGTGCCCGGAGACCGCGTGACCGTCGGCGTCTCGCCGTACGACCCGGTCCGCGGCATCATCACGTTCCGGGCTCGATAAGCGTCGAGCATTCTTGACCACCGAACAGAAACCCCAGGCGAACGCGCCCCGCCGTCGGCGGCGTGGCCGTCGTGGGCCGCCCTCTCAGGGAACCGGCGGCGGACAGGCGCGTCAGGCGCCGATCGCCCCGGGTCGCCAGTCCGCCACGTTCGATCCCGCGCCCCTGCCTTTCGCATCGCTCATCACGGAGCCGGCACTCCTTGACGCCCTCATGCAACGCGGGTTCGAACAGACCACTCCGATTCAGAGCGCGGTGCTGCCCTACGCGCTCGCTGGGCGCGACATCATCGGCTGCGCGGAGACCGGCACCGGCAAGACAGCGGCGTACGTCCTTCCCGTTCTGTCGCGCCTGATTCGCGAGGATCGCGAAGCCGGCCCGCGCGTCGCGCACCATTCGACGCGCGCGCTGATCCTCGCGCCGACACGTGAGCTGGCGACGCAGATCGACGACGAGATCCAGGGCTTTGCGTACCACGCGCCCGTCGCGAGCGCGGCCGTCTACGGCGGCGTGCCGATGGGCCCGCAGGAGCGATCTCTCCGCGCCGGCGTCGACATCGTCGTCGCCACGCCCGGACGGTTGCTCGATCACATGCGCAGTCACGTCGGCGATTTTTCGAAACTCGAAGTTTTCGTCCTCGACGAAGCCGACCGCATGATGGACATGGGCTTCTGGCCCGACGTGCGCAAGATCGCCGAGGTCCTGCCCGCCTCCGCGAACCGGCAGACGATGCTGTTTTCGGCGACGATGCCCGAAGAGGTCATGCGATTCGCCGACGCGCTTGCGCCCGACTCGGTGTTCGTCCAGGTCGGATCGCGACGCGGTCCGGCCAAGACGATCTCGCACGAAGCGCACGTGCTGCCCGCACGCGAGAAAGTCACGTTTCTCTCGAAGTACCTCCGGCGAGTCACCGAACCGACGATCGTGTTCGTCAACACGAAGATCGGCGCCGATCGCCTGGCGCGCCAGCTGTCGGCGACGGGCTTGCGCGCGGCCGCCATCCACGCGGATCGATCCCAGAAGGATCGCACCGCCGCGATGGAAGACTTCCGGACGGGCCGCACCAAGATCCTGGTGGCGACCGACGTCGCCGCACGCGGCATCGACATCGACGACGTGGGGCTGATCGTCAACTACGAAGTGCCGCGCGGGCTCGATTCCTACGTGCATCGCGTGGGCCGTACGGGCCGGTACGATGCGACCGGCCACGCCCTCACCCTGGCCGACCCGTCGGAGCGCCGCGATCTCGAAGCGCTCGAGAAAGCGTTCGGCATCAGTCTCCTTCCCGGGTAGGGTGTTCGCCGAGCGCCTGGCCCGCCTGCTCTATCCGCACGGCGCGTCGCGGCGAATCCTGCGCGGGCCGGCCCGCGGGCTCCATTTCATCGTCGCGCCAGGGATGGGCATCAGCTACGCGCTCGGCAACCCTGATGCCGCACCGCGCGGTTTTGGCCGGTACGTCCGATCGGGCATGTGCGTCTACGATGTGGGAGCCAACAAGGGACAGATGACGATGATCTTCGCGTCGCTCGTCGGCGCCGGAGGACGCGTGGTGACACCGCTCTGGTGCCGCAGGACGACCGCCGGCGGCACAAGGTGACCTCATGAGCGTCGCCACCCATCTCGGGATCCGTCTCGGCGATTACGACGCGAAGATCCGCACGTTCATCCCTGACTACGAGGAGATGATCGAACAGGCGGCGTCGATGCTGCGTACCGTCCGCCGGCCGTCGCCGGACATCGTGGACCTCGGCGTCGGGTCGGGCGCGCTGGCGTCGCGCTGTCTCGTCACGAAACCGCGTGCGCGGATCGCCGGAGTCGATCTCGATTCCGGCATCCTCGAGCTCGCGCGCCGGCGGCTCGGGGCAAGGCTCGTCACCCTGCACGGGAGTTTTCTCGAGATGCCCCTGCCGCGCTGCGACGCCATCACAGCGTCATTCGCGCTGCACCACATTCGTACCCGCGCGCAGAAGGCCGCGTTCTACCGCCGGTGCGTGCAGGCGCTGCGTCCGGGCGGCATGCTGGTGAGCGCCGACTGCGCCACGGCGGCCAACCCGCGGCAGCGCGCGCTCGACCGCGCCGCGTGGCGCGCGCATCTCGAACGCCACTATTCGCGCGCACATGCCGATCGGTACCTGCGCGCCTGGGCGCGCGAAGATGTGTACCTGACGCTCGATGAGGAGCTGGACCTGATGGCGCGCGCTGGATTTCGCGTGGACGTCGCGTGGCGGCGCCGATCGTTCGCGGTGATCGTCGGAACGAAAGTGCGCTAATCCGAAAACTCTTTCGCGAGTTCGGCGAACTCGCCGTCGGGCGCGAGTGCCCGGTATTCCTTCCAGTGCGGCTTGGCCTCGATCGATCGGCCGAGCTTCTCGAGTGTCACCGCCAGATAGAAATGCGCCTCGGGATAGCCCGGGTTGATCACCAGCGCATCGCGATAGGCCGCCACCGCTTCCGGATAACGCGCCAGGTCGTGGTGGATGTTGCCGAGATTGAAGGAGGCCTCAAAACACTCTGGATCCGCGCGGCTCGCCTTCTCGTAGAGCGCTTCGGCTTCGATGAGCTCGTCCCGCTCGTAGTGAATGTTCGCGAGATTGACGATGGCCGGCACCAGATGCGGATCGAAGAGCAGCGCGCGGCGATACGCCGCCGCCGCGCCGTCGAGATTGCGCACCTCTCCATCGTCGAGCTCGGCGCCCTCGAGGAAGTACTTGGCGGCCAGCGCGTGGTTGGCGGAGGCGATTTCCTGCGTGCGTTCGGGCGGAAAGAGCGGCGTCTCGTCCTTCGGCGCCGGCAGTGAGACGACACGCGCGGGCGCGCGCTCCGATCGCGGCGCCTGAAAATCGAACGCGAGCTGCCCGCGATCGGCCGACGCCAGATCGCGCAGGATCGATCCGAGCGGCGCGCCGCGCTGCAGCGCGCCCGCCGCCTGTTTCACGACGTGCAATTGCGTGAACGAGTACCGGCCGGCCACCGCGTGAATCAGCTCGAGCTTTTCGAGATAGCGGAGATGCTCGTCGCGGATCACGGGGTACATGCCGCGAAGATCGCGCGCCGAGTAGTACTGCGAGCGAAGGGTCTCGAGGTCCGGCAAGCCGGCCTCGCGACACAGTTCCTCTTCGGACAGCACGCGCCGCACCTGGGCCGGCACGCTCGCGACGTCGGTGCCGACGACGACCGCAGTCGTACGCGGCGTCAGCTCGGCGGAATACGTCCCACCCAGACGCTCGACGATCGCGCGGATGTTACGCCTAGTCAGCAGACTCAATCGCCCAATCAGCGCGACCTGCTGTCCCGCCAGCGGGCGTTCAGCCGGAAGAGAAACGGGCACGGCCAGAAGGTATCATCTTCCCATGCTGCTCGCGGCCGACATCGGGGGGACGAAGACCCTGATGGGCTTGTACCGGAAGGCGCACGACCGTCCGCAGTCGCAGGTCGTTCGCGAGTACGCGACGCTCGATTTCGACAGCCTCGACGACATCGTCGTCGCGTTTCTCGAAGAGACGGGCGCGCGGGGCATCGATGCGGTCTGTGTCGGCGTCGCCGGTCCGGTCACCGGGCTCGTCGCCAGGCTCACGAATGGTCCGTGGCTGGCGGACCTGGCGGTCGTCGCGGATCGGCTCGATGGCTGTCCCGTGCAGCTGCTGAACGATCTCGAAGCGATGGCGTACGCTGTGCCTGTGCTCGAGCCGGACGAACTGGCCGTGCTGCAACAGGGCGTCGCCGTGCCAACGGGCAACGCCGCGCTGATTGCGGCGGGCACCGGCCTGGGCGAGGCGCTGCTTCACAACGTGAATGGCCGGTTTCTGCCCTCGGCCTCCGAAGGCGGCCACGCCGATTTCTCCGCGCGGACGCCGCGCGAACTCGCGCTCGTCGAGGAACTCGGCAAGGTCTACGGACGCGTGGACAACGAACGCGTGATCTCGGGCCCGGGCCTGGTCAATCTGTTCCGGTTCACGCATGGCGCGCAGAACGACGCCAGTGCGTGCCGCTCCGTGTCTCCGCGAATGGATCCCGCGGAACTTCCGGCGGCCATCAGTGCGAGCGCGCTCGACGGCGGGTGTCCGCGCTGCGCCGAAGCGCTCGACATGTTCATCGAAGCCTACGGCGCCGAAGCCGGTAATCTGGCGTTGCGCTCGGTGGCGACGGCCGGGTTGTATATCGGCGGAGGGATCGCGCCGAAGATCCTCCCGGCGCTCGAGAACGGCCAGTTCATCAAGGCGTTCCGCTGCAAAGAGCCGATGGTCGGTCTCCTGCAGACGCTGCCGGTGTCGATCATCCTCAATCCGGCCGCGGGCTTGGTCGGCGCCGCGGTGCGTGCCGCGTCGCTCAACGGCGCGTAGCCTCTACTTCTTCTGCAGCACCTGCAGGAACTGCTGCGCCTTCGCATAGGTGGGATCGATCTCGAGCACGCGTTGCGTTTCGCGCAGCGCGTCGTCTCGACGGCCGACCGAGTAGAGCGCGACGGCATAGTTCAACCGGATCGAGGCCGTGGTCGGCGCGCGTTGGACCGCCCGCTCGAACGGCCCGACGGCGTCGGCCGGCCGGTTGAGAACAATCCACGTCAACCCGAGGCGTTCGTAGTCGCGCGCATCGCCGCTCGCATCGGCCGCGCGCTGCCAGGCCGCGACGCTCAGATCCACGCGACCGGCGTTAGCGAGGCCCACGGCAAACTCGCGGGCCTGATCGGCGTTCCAGCGCGCCGGGTCGAGCGTGCGCACGACCTGGTTGGCTTCGTCGCGGCGGCCGAGCCTCGAGAGGGCCAGCACGAGCACGCGCGTCGCCGCATCCCCTTGCGGGCCCGATCGCGCGCGTTGTAACTCGTCGACAGCCCGAGCGTCGTCGCCGGACCCGAAGAGCGCGCGACCCATCGCGAAGTGCAGCGACGGCTCGGCCGGCGCCAGGGCCAGGCCGGCCTGGTAATGCACGATCGCGTCTGCCGGCCGGTTCATCGACTCGTAGAGCTGGCCTGCACGCAGATGCACGACCACGGGCGCTCCGTGATTCGGTAAGGCCTTCGCAATCCAGGCTTCGCCGTCGGCGTCGCGCCCCGTGCGGATGTCGAACAATCCCATCCTGACGCGCTCTTCGGCGCGGCCGTCGTCGAGCCCGGTCGGCCAGCCGACGAAGAGGGCGATCGCTGCCGTAGCCGCGATCGCCGGACCGGCCTCCGGCCACGCGCGTGCGCGAACGCGATCGATGAACCAGGCCGCCGCGCCGCCCGCCGGCACGAGCAGCGCCGTCTGCATCGGCAGGCGGAATCGTGCCGCGACGAAGAACATCACGAGGGGCACGATCGCAAGGGCGACGTAGCCGGCCCACAGCCAGTATCCCGGCCGCATGCGCGGCCGTGCGACGACGAGCCCGACGAGCCCGAGCGGCACGATGAGCGTCGGGCCAACCGCGCAGATCGTGAGCGCGCCGAACGTGTCGTGCGCGTAGAACGGGTAGCTGTGCGTGATGACGACGAATGTCGAACTCAACGCATACCGCAGCTTGCGCGCGGCGAGGCCGAGTTCCGGCAACGGGTGCGCCTGGATCCATGCGAATGCTTGCCCGCGCAGATACCGCGATGCCTCTGCGGCCGTCGCGTCGTGCCCGAGCGCGACGCTCGCCACGGCGGGCGCGCCAAGCCACTGCCCCTCGACGTCGGGTTCAATCGACATCGCGCGAGTGAATGTCCCGGTCGCCTCTGGTCCGTTGCCGATAAGAAAGTTGAGGCCACCGGTCGACACGATCGGAACGAACTGATGGCTCACACGCCAGTTGCGCCAGGTCACCGGCGCGATGACGACAATGCCCGCGATCAGGAAGGCCGTGGCGGTCGCCGCCGCCCGACCGGCCGCCGATCCGGCGTCACTCCGTTGGCGGATCGTCCACACGAACAGCACGACGGCGAAGAGCGGAAGAACGATGAGCGCGGTGGGCCGGTTGAGCGCGTGCAGCCCGACAGCGGCGCCGGCGAGCGCCCATGACCGCACGGTGCCGCGATCGATCGCACGCGCGATCGCGCTGACGTCAAGCGCGGTCAGAAACGGGTCCAGTGCCGCGTCGAGAATCAGCAACTCGTAGAACGTCGCCAGCCCGAAGAGCGCCGCGAGGCGCAGGGTCCACCACGCGGCGGCCTCGCCGAACCAGCGCCAGGCCGTGACGGCGAGCAACCCGGCGGCGGCGGTGCCGAGCAGGATCTGCACGATTCGCACGACGACGAGCGAGCCGCCGCTGATCTTCAGCAGCAGCGCGAGGACGTAGATGTAGAGCGGCGACAGAAAGAACGGCGGGGCGGCGTGGTTGGCAAACGTCCCGGAATCGGACAGCCAGATGTCGCCGCTCGCGACGGCGGACGCCAGATGGGCGTAATGCGCGTCGTCGAGCAAGCCGCTCGGCAGCAGAAGCGGATGCGCGCCAAGCTCGAAGAACACGGCGAGCTTGATGACGAACACCGCCAGCAAGGCGACGATCCAGACCAGCGCAGCGGATCGAGCAGGGCGACGTAGGTCGGTCACAAAACGGCGGCCGCGCATTCCCGCGCGCGCGGAAGGCCATCGAACGCCACGCGAATCGGGATCGGCCGGATCACCATGGTGCGGGCGGAATTATGTCATCTGCTCCGCTGCTTGTCCCGCCGTTTTCGGTCGGGCACGCTCTGAGAGGCGTATAATTCCGCTGCCTGAGGAGGCCCGCTAAATGCGCAATGGTGTGGCTCGATGTTTTTTGATGCTCGCAGTCCTGATGCTCGTCGCGAGTCCGGCGATCGCGCGGCAGACAGGATCGATCGCCGGTAAAGTCACGGCGACGGATGGATCGGTATTACCCGGCGTGACGGTCGAGGCAAAGTCTGACGTCCTGCCAAGCCCCCGAGTCGTCGTGTCTGATTCGAACGGGGACTATCGGCTGCCGGCTCTGCCGCCTGGCACGTACACGATCACGTTCACCCTGCCGGGTATGCAGCCCGTCACCCTGAACGCACAGGTCCAACTCAACCGCGAGACGGCTGGGGACATGAAACTCAACCCGAAGGGCGTGTCCGAGACCGTGACGGTCGTGGCGCAGTCATCGATGGTGGACCGCACGTCGGCCAGCTTGACGAACAACGTGTCGGCCGACCAGATGAAGGGCTTGCCGCTTGGCCAGGATTATCGCGACCTGATTCGGCTGATTCCCGGTGTGCCGGTCACGCCCGACACCGTGCGTGGGCCGAGCGCTGGCGCAAGCGGCCAGGACAACGTTTTCCAGTTCGACGGCGTCAACGTGACGCTTCCGCTCTTCGGCACGCTGTCGGCGGAACCCGCGAACCCGGACGTCCAGCAGTTGACGATCGTGCGCGGCGGCGCGAGGGCGGTTGATTTCGATCGGGCCGGCGGCTTCCTGATCGACTCGATCAGCAAGTCGGGCACGAGCCGTTATACCGGCCAGGCGAGCTTTCAATTCCAGAGCGCCGGCATGGTCGCGGCGACGACCTCTGCGGCGACGACCGTCTCGCGCTACGACTCCAATCACACGTGGACCGATTTCGGCGGCGGCGGCCCGATCGTCAAAGACAAGGCGTACTTCTACGCGTCGTACTATCGTCCGACGATCACGCGGAGCAACGGGTCCAACTTCTACGGCGCGCTTCCCGAGTACGACAGCACGAGGAATGAAGGATTCGGGAAGGTGACGCTGACGCCGATGTCGTCGGTGCTCATCAACGCGAGCTACCGGGATTCGCATCGTCTCGACAAGAGCAACACGTTCTCGTCGACGACGGCGCCGACGGCGGGCAGCGGCAACGAGGCCTGGCTCAACATCGGCATGATCGACGCGAACTGGGTGATCGACTCCAAGAGCTATGCGACGATGAAGTACACGCATTTCATCAACCGGACGCAGGGGCGGCCGGACAACGTCGCGAACGTGAATGTGTCGACCGTTCCGGGCACGCATCTCGACATCGCCAACCTGAACACCCTCGGTGCGTTTGCGGTGCCGTCGATTCTCAGCGGCCAGACCGCGTACAACACGTTCGTGACGCCGATCATCAACCAATACGGCTACAACAACGCCGGCGTCCAAACCGGCGGCGGCACCGTGGGGTATTCGAGCCTCTTCGATCACGACGACTTCTTCCGTGACGGGGTCCAGTTCGGCTACAACTACACGCTGACGGCGACCAGCATGACGCACACCATGCACGCCGGCCTGCAGTGGTATCGAGACTCGGAGAACCTGACGCGCAGCTCGAACGGCTGGGGCGTGATCACGGTGCCGGGCGGACGCACCTCGTTTGCCGGCACGCCGATCTTCTATCAGGCGGCGTTCCAGCAGCAGACGACCGGCGCGGTGCCGACGATTCACTCGGAATACGAATCGCGGAGCCTCGAGTTCAACGACCAGATCGCGTGGAAGCGCTGGACGTTCAACGCCGGAATACTGATCAGCCACGACACGCTGTTCGGCCAGGGCCTTCGCGAGGACGCGAGCACGCTCTCGGGTTACGTCGCCTCGCCAGGAACGAAGTATCAGATGTACGACATCCCGTTCTCGAAGATGGAACAGCCGCGCCTCGGTGCGACCTGGGCCTACGACGGGCGGAACACGATCTTCGTGAGCTACGCGAAGTACAACCCGGCGGCCAGCTCGCTGCCGCGCGCGGCGTCGTGGGATCGCAACCTCGCGACGACGATCAACGCGTACTTCGATGCGAACGGCAACCTGTTCGGCAGCGACAACGTGAAGTCGTCGTCCGGCAAGCTGTTCGTACCCGACATGACACCGCGAACGATCAAGGAAGTGCTCTTCGGCACGGCGCGCCAGATGGGCGACTACTGGACGATGCGGGCGTATGGGCGATATCGGAGCGGCACGCACTACTGGGAGGACACCAACAACTCGGCCCGCGTGGTCCTCGCTCCCCCGCCGGGCATTCCTCAGACGCTGTACATCCCGACGCTCGCGCAGCAAGTCGCGCAGATCGGATCGGGCTCCTCGTACGTCATCGCGGATCTCGACGGGTCGTACACGAAGTACTGGGAGGGCACGGTCGAGGCCGAATACTCGTCCCGCAACGTGCGGCTCCGCGCCTCGTACACGCGCAGCCACTACTACGGCAATTTCGACCAGGACGGCTCGGCCGCATTGAATGACTCGAACATCTTCATCGGCTCGTCGAACATCGGTGACGATGCGGGGCGGCAGCTGTGGAACAACAAGGACGGCGATCTGCACGGCGATCGACCCAACTCGTTCAAGCTCTACGGTGCGTACCAGCTGAAGTGGCACGCGAGCGCCGGCGCCTTCCTCATCGCGCAGTCAGGCACGCCCTGGGAGGCCTGGAACTACCTGCCGACCAAGTCGCTGCAGATCAGCGCGTCGACGAGCGATACCGATCGCTATGCGGAACCGGCCGGATCGCGCCGTACAGACGGCCATTTCCAGATGGATTTCAACTACACCCAGAACCTGCCGTTCGGCGGCAAGTACAACGCCCAGGTCGTGGCCGACCTGTTCAACGCGTTCAACAGTCAGACGGGATACAACATCCAGCAGGCGCAGAACACCCCGGCCACATTCGGCTTGCCGCAGAGCTTCTGGGATCCGCGACGGTTCCAGCTCGCGTTCCGCTTCCAGTTCTAACGCGGCGCGTCTCGGTACACGAAGGGTCCGGCGATTCGCCGGCCCTTTTGTCGTTTCACGGCTTGCGCACGTTCTGGAACAAGCGCTCGTGCGCAATCAGATCGCGCGTCGTCGGGTCGGCCTTCTGCCTAGCGAGCGCGATACGCGCGGCCTGATCGGCCTCGTGTAGAAGCACGCTGACCTGCGCGCGCTTGAAGAGCGCCATCGGGTAGCCAGGATCGGAGGCCGATACGCGATCGAGTGCATCGCGCGCCTGATCGAATTGGTGCGCTGCGAGATACAAGACCCCGAGCTCGAGGTTGTGCGCGAACGATGCGCCCTGGACCGCCCTCGCCTGCTCGAACGCCTGAATCGCGGCGGGCGTGCGCTCCGCGCTCATCGCCAGCTGACCTAGCGCGACGAGCTCGGCCGGGGTGGCGGTGCGCTGGCTGTAGATGTGCTGGCGCAACGCGACCGCCTCCTCGATTCGACCCTGGCGTACGCGAATCACCGCCAGGGCTTCGAGAGCCGGCAGTCGATCAGGCGACTCCGCGACGACGTCTTCGAGCAGAGGCACGGCACGCGCCCAGTCCGCGGTACGGGAATAGTGCAGCGCCAGATACATCCGCACGTCCGGAGAATTCGGCGCGAGCTCCGCCGCTTTCTGAAACGCGGCCTCGGCGCGCGCGTTCTGACCGAGCGACGAGTACGCCGTCGCCATTCGAAGCGTCGCGTCGAGATTCCTCGGATCGGCCTTGAGAATCGTCTCGAGAACCGGCAGGATCTCCGTGTACTTCCCGGCCTCGAATAATCCGGACGCTTGATCGATGAGCGGAAAGATCCGCTGCATGTCGACCGGCCGTGGAGCGTCCTTGCGCACGACCGGCGTCGACGTGCCGCCGATGTAGCCGAGCGTCGCGAGTTTGCGGCGCGCATCCTCGTCCAGGTTCGCGGGCGCCTTCGCGGCCTCTGGCGCCGGCAGCGGATACGCCTCGAGCGCTGACCTCACCGGCGCGGGCAGCGCCACCTCGGCGTGCACGTCGCGCGTCTCCCGCGGATCCGCCGCCAGATCGTAGACCTCGAGGGTCCCGGTCTGGATGCCTTTGTGCGCGCCGTTCACCGTCATGACCTGCGGCTGCCAGCCGTACTCGAGGAATGGCTTCATCGCCTCGGCCAGGACGATGTCCGTCGAGGGCTTCAGCAGGCTGTTGGTAGATGGCACGCCGGCCCAGTCGAGTACGGTGTCGTACACCCGCCGTGTGCTGACGGGTGTGCCGCTCACGCCTGGCAAGACGCGCGGACCGATGAGAAGCAGCGGCACGTGAATCGTCGACTGATACAGGAGCGTGCCGTGCTGGGCTTCGCCGTGATCACCCAGCCCCTCGCCGTGGTCGGCGACGATGACGATCGCGGTCGGCGCGGAGGCCGCGCGCTCGAACGCCTGGATCAAGCGGCCGAGTTGCTCGTCCATCGCGGCGACTTCCCCGAGGTACGGCGTGGTCGCGTAGCGCGACTTGTACGGCTCGGGCGGTGCGTACGGATAATGCGGGTCGTAGTAATGCACCCAGAGAAACCGTGGCTGCGTCGAGGTCGTGTTCAGTTCGACGATCGCGGCGTCGGTCGTGGTCTTCGACGAGCGCTCCACCCCGCCCACCGGCTCGTCGTCGTCATAGCGATCGAACCCGCGACCGAGACCGAAGCGCTTCGCGAGGACGAACGACGAGACGAAAGCCGCGGTCCGGTAGCCGACCTGATGCAGTTGCTCTGCGATCACGGCACGGTCGGCGGGCACGTATCGCGCGTTTTCGTGCAGACCGTGTCCGGCGGGATAGAGGCCCGTCATGATCGACGTGTGCGACGGGAGCGTCTCGGGCACAGTCGCGTACGCCTGCGTGAATCGTTCTCCGCGGCCAGCGAGCGCGTTGAACGCGGGCGTCTCGACGCCAACCGCATCAGGTCCGATCGCGTCCGCGCGGGTCGTATCGAGCGTCACGAGCAGGATTGACGGCCTGGCGACTGGCGGTACGGACTGCTTCGCGGGGGTCCCGCATGCCGCGAGCGCAAAGATCGCGAATGCGGGGGCTGTCCCGGGGATGCTCCGGCGAAGTGTCACCAGCCGGCCATTATGACACCCGGCCTCCGGTGAAACGACAAGCCCGCGGCTTTTCCTGTAGGATTGCCGCCAAGGAGATCCGTCATGCCCCGGAAGCCGATCCTCATCGTCATTCTCACCACGTTCATCGCGGTTACCGGGCGGGCGCAGCAGCCGTCATCGATCGCGGGCCTCAAGACGACGCCCGAGGCGACCGATTACAAGTCGACCTCGACATATGAAGACGTCGTCAAGTTCATGAAAGCCGTCGACGACGCGTCACCGATCATTTTCTATTCGACGTACGGCACGACGTACGAGGGCCGGCCGATGCCGCTCGCGGTAGTGGGCACGGGGCTGAAGGACGCCAGCGCGGCGTCGGTGAAGGCGTCGGGCAAGCTGCGGGTGCACATCCAGGCGAATATCCACGCCGGCGAGGTCGAGGGCAAGGAATCGACGCTGGTGCTGCTGCGCGAGATCGCGATGGGTCAGCACGCGGACTGGCTGAAGTCGATGGTGCTGCTCGTGACGCCGATTTTCAACGCCGACGGCAACGAGAAATACTCGATGACCAACCGCGGGCGCCAGAACGGGCCGATCAACGGCGAAGGCACGCGCGCCAACGGGCAGAACATCAACATCAACCGCGATTTCATGAAGCTCGAGACGCCGGAAGCGCGCGCGTTCGCGAAGCTGTGGAACGACTACGACCCGCAGATCGGCTTCGACCTGCACACGTCGGACGGGTCCACGCACGGGTACTACCTGACGTACGCGCCGCCGCTCAATCCCGACACGAGCGACACGATCATGAACATCATGAAGAACGAGTGGTTTCCCTTCGTGACGAAGAACATCAAGGCGAAGCACTCGTGGGACACCTTCTACTACGGCAACGTCTCGACGGGCGCCCGCGGCGGCGGACGCGGACGTGCGGGCGCGCCTGACGCCGCCGGTGGCGGCGCGGGTCGCGGCGCGGCCGGGCAAGGCGCGGGGCGCGCGCAGACGACGCCGACGCCGACGCCGGAGACCGTCGGCGCGCCGCCGCAACCGAATCAGCCGAGGATCTGGGCGACGTTCGAGCACGTGCCGCGCTTTCACAACAATTACGTCGGCTTGCGTAACCGGTTCGCGCTGCTCAGCGAAGCCTATGCGTATGCGACTTTCGAAGATCGCATCAAGGCCACGAATTATTTCGTCGAAGAAGCGCTCAATTACGCGATGGCCAACGCCGACAAGATCAAGAAGGCCGTCGAGACCGCCGACAAGGAATCGATCATCGGTACGACCGAAGCGACCCGGGCGCAGATGAAGCGCGGCGGCATGATCGACGTGCTGATGGGCGAGGTCGAGGACGAGAAGAACCCGAACAACGGCGCGGTCATGAACCGCCGCAAGGACGTCGTCCATTCCGAACAGATGGTCGACATGCTTTGGTTCGAGCCGAGCATGTCCGAGGACGTGCCGCACGAGTTCTACGTGCCGGCGTCGGCGACCAAGGTCGTCGACCTGCTCAAGGCCCACGGCGTGCAGATGAAGCAGCTGACGGCGCCGGCGGGCGGGCTCGAGCAGTTCGAGATCACCTCGAACACCCAGCGGCCGGTCTCCAACTCGATCGACACGGGCACGCACGGCCTGCGCGCGCTCGACGGCGCGTGGAAACCCGCCTCGGCCTCGGCGCCGGCCGGATCCTGGGTCGTCGAGATGAACCAGCCGCTCGCGCGGCTCGCCTTCTACCTGCTCGCGCCCACCTCAGACGACGGCGTCACGGCGTGGAACTACCTCGATGACGTCCTGGGCTCGGCGGATGCGAAGACTTATCCTGTCCTAAGGAAGAAGTAGTCCGGGGTCCAAGGTCCAGAGGCACCCCTATCGGCGATCGGGTGTCGCGCGATCGGTCATCGGTGTCCAGACTGCAGGTCGGTCGATTGATGGGCGCTTGGTCTGTCGATCCCTCAACGATTCGGTCATCGATCGTCGCTGCGATCATCGATGCGATCACCGATAATCGATGGCCCTTCGATCGCCGATTACCGATCGCCGATCATCAATGAAAGAGTCTGACGACGTCGTTGTAGATGACGGTGACCATGAGCAGGACGATCAGCGCGGCGCCGGCGAGGAGCATGCGCTCCTTGACGCGGACGCTGAGGTTACGGCGCGTCGCACCTTCGACCGCGAGAATCGCGATGTGGCCGCCGTCGAGGACCGGGACCGGCAGCAGATTGATCAGCCCGAGGTTGAGGCTGAGCATCGACATCATCTGAAACAGCGCCAGCCAGCCGAGCTTCGCCGCGCTGCCGGACAGCTCCGCAATCGCGACCGGCCCCATCAGTTGCTTGACCGGCAGCTCGCGCCGGAGCAGGCCAGCAAGCGTGCGGCCGATCTGCTTGGTGGTGTCCCAATTCTGCCGGGCGCTCAGCACGAACGCCTGCACGAACGTCGGATCCACGCGCTTGACCTCCCAAATCTGCAGCGAGACGCCGATGAGCCCGGCGCCGTCGGGGGTCACCGTCACGTCCCGTGACTCGCCGTTGCGCTCAATCGTGAAGACCAGCGGCGCGTCAGGGCTCTTCTTGATGCGATCGATGACGGCCGGCTGGTCGAGCCCGCGCTCGCCATTGACCGCGAGCACGACGTCCCCGCGTTCAATGCCCGCACGCTCGGCCGCCTTTCCCGGTTGAATCATCACGAACTGCGGCCGCATCACGGGTCGCACTCCGAGGTCGCCAATCTCGTACTTGCTGTACGCTGCCGGCGTCACCTGCAGCGTCATCCGATTGCCGCCCCGTTCGAGCACGAGCGAGAGCGCGCGGTTCGCCTTGGGCGCGACTTCCTCCTCGAGGGCGTCCCACGTCGGGGTGTCGCGTCCGTCGACGCTGATGACCCGGTCGCCAGCCTGGAGACCCGCGGTCGCGGCCGCACTTCCGGCCTCAACCGCGCCAATCACCGCGGGCGACGATTCATAAAGCGGCACGTCCGCGCCGCGCATCAACACGAACGCGAGCACGAGAAACGCCAGCAGCAGGTTCATCACCGGACCCGCCAGGTACACCTGGAAGCGGACCCACTTGCTTTGAGAGAGGAACTCGTCGGGCGCGCCCGTTCGCTCGTCCTCGGCCGTCTCGCCGGCAAGCTTCACGAACCCGCCGAGCGGGACCAGGCCGATGCTGTACTCGGTGCCCCCGCGTTCAAACTTGACGATTTTCGGATCGAACCCGAGCGAGAAGCGAAGGACGCGGACGCCGTGCGCGCGGGCCATCAGGAAATGACCCAACTCGTGGACGAACACAAGCACGCCGAGCACGAACAGGAACGCCAGAATTGTCAGCACATGCACCTGCTGGCGGCCGGCGCCGCCCATACTTACTACGACGATGGTAGCGTACTGACGGTTCGCGCTGCGTGCGTCCGCGCCCACCCGTCCGTCCGCCGCACGTCCGAGAGACTGCGTGGAGTGCTCGCCTCGCGGTCCGCCTCAGCCAGCGCCGCCTCGATCACGCGCGGAATTCCACAGAAATCCAACTGGCCGGCGAGAAACGCCGCAACAGCGACTTCATTGGCGGCGTTGAGCACCACTGGCCATGCCCCGCCATGCCTGAGTGCGTCGAACGCAAGCCTGAGGCAGGGGAACCGGACGGTGTCCGGCGCACCGAACTCGAGCGCGCCGAGCCGCGCGACGTCGAGCGGTGGCAGCGCCATCCCCCATCGTTCCGGATAGGAAAACGCGTATTGAATCGGCAGCCGCATGTCGGTGACGCCAAGCTGCGCGATGATCGACCCGTCGACCAGCTCGACCATCGAATGCACCACCGATTGCGGGTGCACGACGACGTCAATCGCGTCGGCGGGGGCGTCGAAGAGCCAGTGCGCCTCGATGACTTCAAGGCCCTTGTTCATCAGTGTCGCCGAATCGATCGTGATCTTGCGGCCCATCTGCCACGTCGGATGCCGCAGCGCATCGTCTGGCGTGACGCGCGCGAGCGCGGCCGCGTCGAAAGTGCGAAAGGGGCCGCCGGACGCTGTGAGAATCAGCCGACGGACATCGCGTGGCGACCGGCCATGCAGGCACTGATGAATTGCGTTGTGCTCGCTGTCGACCGGCAGAATGGCCACGCCCCGCCGCCGGGCCGCGTCGACCATGAGGGCGCCCGCCATGACGAGCACCTCCTTGTTCGCCAGCGCCAGCGTCTTGCCCGCGTCGATCGCCGCGAGCGCGGCCTCGAGGCCGGCCGTGCCCGATGAGGCGCACAGGACGATGTCTGCGTCGGGGTGGGTCGCTGCGGCGATCAGCCCTTGCGGCCCGACGCCGATCGACACCGAGCCCGTCCCGGCCGGGAGCCGGCGCGCCAGTTCGTCGCGCGCGGCCGCCGAAGCGACGCCAATCGAAGACGGCCGGTATCGGACGACCTGCTCGGCGAGCAGCGTCGCGTTCTCGCCCGCGGCGAGCGCCACGACCTCGACGCGATCGGGATGCGCGTCGACGACAGCGAGCGCGCTCCGGCCGATCGATCCCGTCGATCCAAGAATGGAGACGCGCGTCACGCGAGCCATCGCAAGATCAGGTAGTAACACGGCGCGGCGAAGAGATAGCTGTCGATCCGATCGAGCACACCGCCGTGCCCGGGAATGATCGATGAGCTGTCCTTCACGCCCGCACTGCGCTTGAGCAGCGACTCGAACAGGTCTCCGATGATGCCGAAGGCCGCGACGAAGAGTGCGAGCCCGGCGCCGCCGATCGCCGTGAGCGGGACACCAACGGCGATGCGCGGACCGGCGATCGCGCCGACGAGCGTCGCCGCGACGAGTCCGCCGATCGCGCCTTCGACCGTCTTGGCCGGGCTCACCGCGGGCGCCAGCCTGGTCCGGCCGAGCAGACGGCCGGTGTAGTACTGCGCCGAGTCGCTCACCGCCACGATCAGCACGAGCCACCCGACCGACGCCGGTCCGGACGACACGCGCATCGCTGCGAGCGCGCCCAGCGGGAGGCCGATGTACAGCGGGCCCATGTAAGTGACGCCGGCCCGCGCGACCGTCGACGCGGCGGGCGGCCCGGAGGCAAGCGTCACGGCGCCACAGGCCACGACACCGGCGAGCAGCACCGTGGCGAGCAGATCATCGCCGGCCGCGGGCCAGCTGGCGCGAAGCGCGAAGGCCACGCAGACGACCGATGCGGTCGATCCGAGGAACGCCACGGAGACGTCGGCACCAGCAGCTCGAGAAATATGCGCGAGTTCGACCGCGGCGACCCCGGCGGCGATCGCCGCCAGGACGACCGTCGCCCATGGCGGCGCCCACCAGAGCGTCGCGATGAGAACGGCGATGAGAACCGCGGCGCTGACAAAGCGCGTCATGCCGGCCGTGCCAGCGCCGTGGTGCGGCGGGGCCGGTCCCAGTGGCCCCACGGCCTCATCGCGGCATCGCCTTGACCAGACCCGCCTCCGGCTCGGGCGATCCGATCGCGCCGTAGCGCCGGTCGCGCTTCTGATAGTCGGTGATGGCCTGCAGCAGATGCCGCATACGGAAGTCCGGCCACAACGCGTCGGTCACCCAGATTTCGGCGTACGCGATCTGCCACAGCAGGAAATTGCTGACGCGCATCTCGCCGCTCGTGCGAATGAGAAGATCCGGGTCGGGCTGCCCGGCCGTGTAGAGATACGACGCGAAGCGCCGCTCGTCGAGCGCGTCGGGATCGACGCCGTCGCGGATCGCGCGACGCGCCGCGTCCACGATTTCCGCTCGCCCGCCGTAGCTGAGCGCGATGTTGAACTGCATGCCCGTGTTCGAGGCCGTGCGCTCTTCGGCCAGCTCCAGCTCTCGACGGATCTCGGCGCGCAGACGATCGGGCTGGCCGATCACGCGGAACCGGATGCTGTTCTTGAGCAACGTCTTCAGTTCGAGCCGCAGGTAATGTCGCAACAGGCCCATGAGCGCCGTGATCTCGGCGTCGGGCCGCTTCCAGTTCTCGACCGAGAACGCGTAGAGCGTGAGCACCGGAATGCCGAGCCGAGCCGACGTTTCGACGGTGTCCCGCACCGCGTCGATGCCCGCGCGGTGGCCTTCGACGCGCGGCAGGTGGCGTCCGGCCGCCCAGCGGCCATTGCCGTCCATGATGATGGCGATGTGTTTCGGCAGCCGGCTGAAGTCCACGTGGCGAGCGAGCGCCTCGTCGGGCGACCCGGGCGGAAGCGCAGCGAGCACGTCGGTGAGAGCCATGGGAACGACGCGATCTTAGCAAAAAGCCCGCGGACGGGCGGGAAGCGGGCCACGTCGCCGCCTTGTCCTATTTCACGGGCATCGACGACGCCTTGATACTCACCTGGACCGTCACGGGCTGGGTTTGGCCACCGAGGTCGATGGTCATGGCCATCGACGACGACATCGAGCCATCGGTCGTCGCCGCGAGCGAGTCGAACGGCTGCGAGATGGTCGTCGTGCCCGAGCCGGACATCTTGTCGAGCGTGGCTGTCGTGCCGGCCGGCATGCCCGGCGCGGTCATCGGCTGCGGGGGCGCCGACTGCTCGATCGACACCTTGAGCGCGCACCGCGCGGCGTCCGCAGCGGTCAGCTCGACCGTGCTCTTCTGAAAGCTGTGCACGCCGCCCGCCTGTGTGGATGTGAAGACTTCCCACCGCGCTCCCACGCCGACCGCCTCGTCGGGGAACGGTACTGAGAAACTCGCGATCGTCGAAGACATCGAGTTCATGATTTGCGCCATCTGCGGATCGGACGCCGCTCCGGTGTCCATCTTCGCGTTGCGCACGATGCCGCGGTTGGACACCGTCCCGGCGCCTTTGATCGACGCCGGATCGAGAATCATTTTCTGCAGCGTCGACATGATCATCGGGTCAGCGCTCTCGGGGTTGACCCACTTCATTTCTGTCGCAGCGAGGTTGTACGTCGCGTCACCACCCGCCGTGACGTCGGTCACCGTCAGGTCCATGGCCATGTGCAGCGTCGGCATCTGGATCGCGGGCAGATCTGCGCCCGCCATCGACAGCGAGAGCGACATCGTCATGTCCATCGACGCGTGGTCGCGGTGGCCGACCGGGAGCGCAAGGCGGAGCGCCCGGCGCGGCGCCGCGCCAGGCGAGACCAGCCGAACGATGGGCGGTTCTCCGGTGGTCGGAAAGCCGGGTGGTGCGGGCACCTGGGTTTGCGCGCGCAGCGATCGCGCGCCAGGAGCAACGGTGGCCAAGGCCAGAACCAGCAGCAGCACAGCGCGCTTCATGCGGACTCCTTTGGTATCGTGTCGGACCGGGGCGTCCCGGAGTATCGGACCGCGAGGAGAGTGAGACCAGACGCGGGCAACGTCCGGCCCGCGGCGTGACGATCCCGGCTCGCGGCAAGTGAGACCATCGATTCGGGCGAGCGCTGGCCCCACCCCACTTCGAGCAGTGTACCCGCGATGCAGCGGACCATGTGGCGGAGGAAGCCGTCGCCGTCGATCTCGACGACGAGCTCGCCGCCCGGCGCCTCCTGAATGTCCAGACGATGGACCATGCGGGTGGTCCGGAGCGGCCAGGACCCGGCCGTTTGAAACGCCGCGAAGTCGTGGTGTCCCACGAGCCTGTGCGCGGCCTCGCGCATCCGCGCGACGTCGTAGCGTCCCGGCGCGTGGCCAACGTAGAACCGATCGAACGGCGAGAGCACCGGCCGTGTCGCGATTCGGTATCGATAGACCTTACCCGTCGCGTGGTATCGCGCGTGAAATCCTGGCGGCGCCTCATCCACGCCGACGACGCGAATGTCGCGCGGCAGGCGGACGTTCACCGCGCGTTGGACCGAGGCCGGCGTGAAATCGAACTCGACGTTGACGCTCGCGACCTGGCCGAGCGCGTGCACACCGGCGTCGGTGCGGCCCGCGCCGGCCACCGTCGGCGGCGCGCCGTCGGCCATCAGCGGCGCGAACGCTTCTTCGACGAGTTGTTGGACCGACGGGCCATTCGCCTGACGCTGCCAGCCGACGTAGTTCGTCCCGTCATAGGCGAGCGTAAGCTTCAGCGTTCGCATGGAGCGCGAACCCGCGCCTACGGCTTCGGCGCGGCCGGCTGGCTTCGCGATCCCGGCTTCACGATCGGCTGGCCCGCGGCGCAGAGCGGGCAGCTTTCCGGCGGATACGTCGGAAGCGTCAACGCCGCGAGCGCCTTGAACGGCACGTCGAGCCCAGGCGCCCCGCCGCTGCGATCGATGATCGCGCCGGCGCCGACGACTTTCGCCCCGGCGGCCGCGGCCACTGCCATCGTCTCGCGCGTAGACCCGCCTGTCGTCACGACGTCTTCGATAACGACAACGCGGTCGTCTGGCGCGAGCGCGAACCCGCGCCGGAGCGCGAGCGCGCCGTCGGCCCGCTCGGCGAAAATCGCGCGCACGCCGAGCGTCCGTCCGACTTCGTGCCCGATGATGAGGCCGCCGAGCGCGGGCGACAGCACGACCGTCGCGCCGAGCGAACGCAGCGACTCCCCGAGCGCGCGCCCGAGCGCTTCGGCATGCCGGGGATGCTGCAGCACGAGCGCGCACTGCAGATACCCCGGGCTGTGCAGCCCGGACGAGAGCTTGAAGTGGCCCTCGTGCAGGGCGTGGACCTGCCTGAACAAATTGATGACCGACGTGGGTTCCATGGCGTTACTTGCGAAGGTTCTCTTCGAACAGTTTCAGGATGCGCTTGTATTCGTCGGCCCAGCTCGTCTCTTCGGTGAACGCGTGGTTCTCGACCGGGTACGGCTCGACGTCCCAGTTCTCTTTGCGCAGCTCGATGAGCCGCTGCACGAGCCGCACCGAATCCTGAAAGAAGACATTGGTGTCCACCATGCCGTGACAGATCAGCAGGTGGCCCTTCAGCCCTTCGGCGAAGTAGATCGGCGAGCTCTGCTTGTACGCTTCCGGGTCATTCTGCGGCACGTTGAGGATGTCCGACGTGTAGCCGTGATTGTAATGCGCCCAGTCGCTCACCGGCCGCAGCGCCGCGCCGGCCGCGAACGTGTCCGGTGTCGTGAACATCGCCATCAGCGTGATGAACCCGCCGTAGCTGCCGCCGTACAGGCCGATGCGTTTCGGATCGACTTTTTCCGTGTCCACCAGGAACTTCGCGCCGTCGACGATGTCGTCGAGATCCTTGCCGCCCATGTGCCGGTAGATGGCGGTCCGCCAGTCGCGGCCGTAGCCCGCGCTCGCGCGGTAGTCGGGATCGAGGACCACGTAGCCTTTCGACGCGAGGATGTCGTTGAACATGTTCTCGCGGTAGTAGCTCGATGACCAGTATTTATGCGCTTCCTGCAGATACCCGGCGCCGTGGACGAACACCACCGCCGGCTTTTTCGGATCGCGCCTCGCGCCCATCATCTCGGGCGTGAGCAGCCGCGCGTACACCAGCTGGCCGTCGCGCGTCTTGTACGTGATTACCTTCGGATCGATCCACTTGAACGCGAGAAACTCCGGCGACGGCGTCGTCGTCACCTGCGTGGCCTTGGCGCCCATCGTCAGGGGCATCACGTAGAGCTCCGGGGGCTTGATCGTGTACGAGTAGATGAGCGCGAGCGATTTTTCGTCCGGCGACACCGTGGCTTCGTTCGAGCCAGTCATCGTCGTCAGCTTCGTGCGCGCACCGCCGTCGACAGACATCGTGTAGAAGTGCCGTTCGCCCGGGTGGACTTCGCTCGTGGTCAGAAACACGGTCTTGCGGTCGGCCGAGAGCTGCGCGCTTTCGACTTCCCAGTTGCCCGACGTGAGCGCCGTCGCCTTGGGCGACGCGGCCGTCACGTCGATCGAGTACAGGTGCATCCACCCGTCTTTTTCCGACAGGAACAACGCGCGCTTGTTGTCTGGCAGCCACGCGAGGCCGGTGCCGCCGCCACCAAATCCGCCGCCGCCTGTGCCCGCGATCGACGCTTCACGGATCCACGCGTCGTCGTGCAGCTGATCGATGACGGTGGACTTGCCGGTGGCCGGATCGACCTTTAGGTACCACCGATCCTTGTTGTCCTGCGATCGCACCGCAACGATCGCCTGGCTGGCGTCGTCTGAGTAATCGGGCAGCGACCAGTCGAGGATGCGCGGGACGTCCGGATCGGCCGGTTTGGCTTTGCGTTCGACGCCGGCGAACGCCGCCGCGTCGGCCCACGTCGCCTTGCCGCTCGCGATGTCGATCGACGCGAGCATGCGGCGCGACTGCACGTCGCCGACGTTGGTGCGGCCGGAGATCATTTCGGGATATGACGAGGCCGTGACGTAGTTCGGCACGTCCTGATTGCGCGGAGCGCCGTCGGGCCGCTCCGTCACGACGATCCACGCGAACTTGCCGTCCGACGACAACTCGAGATCGGACATCGCCTGTCGCGGACCGAGCTGGAATCGCGCAATCGGCGCATCAGCGACGGCGTTCCCGCCGCCACCTCGCCCGCCGCGTCCACCACCGGCCGCACCGCCCTGTCGCCCCTCGGCCTGGCGCTTGATGTAGTCGATCAGATTGCTTTCTTCCTGACGCAGGTAGCGCTGCGATTCAGTTTCCGATCCGGTCGCGACGGCTGCGCCGCCGCGTCCTCCACCGGCACCGCGCCCACCGGCACCGCCGCGTCCAGTCGCCGCCGCGGCGTTCGCGGTCGTCGGATCGGTCGCCACCACTTCGGTGAGCTGCTGCTCGACCGGCGGCGTGCCGGAGGCATCAAGGCCCAGCACATACAAGTCATTGCCGCGAACGAACGTCACGGCCGTGTCGTTGCGCGCCCATCGCGCGCTGCTTTCGGCCGCGGCCGTACGCGTGAGCAGACGACGCGCGCCAGTCGCGGTGTCGTACACGACGACGTCACCGTTTTCGATAGTGAGCAGACGTTTCCGTGCGCGGTCATAGCGGCCGGTCGGCGGCGCGTCAATCGCGCGCACCTCGTCGGCCGTCAACTGTTTCAATCCCGTACCATCACGATTGACGACGTAGGTGGCCGCGCGCTCGTCGCCGGCCTTTTGCCACGAGAAGTAAATCTTCGTGGAGTCCTTCGACCACCGGATGGCCGAGGGCGAGTTACCGACCAGCTTCGGGCCGCGCATGATGCCGTCGACGGTGAGCATGGCCGGCGCAGATGTCGCCGAGGCGGGCGCCGGACGGGTCTGGGCGAACGCCCAGGGGGTCGCGGCGAGACACAGGGTCAGGACAAGAAGTCGGCGCATGGTTTGCACTCTCTACCTTCGGAGAAAGCCGGAGCGGGCGGGAGGCGCGAAAAACAGCCCCCACCGTGCCGCGGACGGGACGTCAAGGTCCCGAAAACGCGAAATTCCGGCGATCAGTATAGTCGGCCGGCGAACCGAGTCCGGGGTGAGCACGTCTTAGATCACCGCCGGGACCGAATTCCGGCTCGGAGAGACTCGAATGCGCACTGTCTTCACGCGTCGCCCCCGGCAGCGTCTCGTCGTGCTTCTGGCCGCCACGCCGTTCTTTATCGTCCTGCCGATCCACGCGCAGGACGCCGGCAAATCACCGCTCCGGCTGACGATCGCCCAGCAGGCGAACGCGCCGCAAACGCCGGCCCGGCCGGGCCCGGCGCTCGAGTTGTCGATCGACCAGGCGGTCGATATGGCGCTCGAGACGAGCCTCGGGCTCAAAGCCGAGCGGTTGAACCTGGACATCGCCGACCAGGGGATCGCCGGCGCGAAGGCGTCGTTCATCCCGACGTTGAGCATCGGCTTCTCGGGTACGACCGCGCAGTCGCAGCCGACGGACTTCACGCAGGGCAGCGACAACATCTCGCGGCACACCATGGGCGGCAACGGCGCGCTCGATCAGGCGCTGCCGTGGAACGGCACGCGCTATCACCTGGGCTGGAACGGCAACCGCGCGTCGCAGATCGGCGGCATCTCGACGTTCAATCCGCAACTGGGATCGACGCTTTCGTTCAACGTCACGCAGCCGCTGTGGCGTAACCTCGCGATCGACTCGAACCGCGCGAACGTGCTCTCGACCGAACTCACGCGCAAGATCTCGGACGTGAACCTCGAGCAACGCGTCGTCTCGACCGAGGCGAATGTCCGGCTCGCGTATCTCAATCTCGTCGCCTCGATCAAAGGCCAGGAAGTCGCGCAGCAGAACATGGACATCGCGCAGGACTCGCTCCGGGCCGCGCGCGCGCGCGTCGCCGTCGGGGTCGCGGCCCAGATCGACGTGATCCAGGCGCAGGCGCAGGCCGCGAGCTTCGAAGAGCAGCTGATCGTCGCCAACTCCGGCATCTCGACGGCCGAGGATCGGCTCCGCCAGATGATTCTCGATCCGGGCCGCGCCGACTACTGGCAGGTCAAGCTCCAGCCGACCTCCACGATTCTGTTGACTGAGCAGCCGATCGATCTCGATGCGGTGATCAAGAACGCGCTCGCCAACCGGCTCGACGCCCAGGCGGCAACACGGCAGATCGAGATCACGAACCTGAACCTGCGCGTCAACCAGAACCTCGAACACCCGTCGCTCGACGTCACCGCGGCGTACTCCGCGACCGGCTACGGCGGCACACAGTTCAGCTACGGCGGCAGCGCCTTCGCGCCGACCATTCTGAGCCAGCTCGACCGCAGCTTCTCGAGCGCGTTGAGCGACGCGTTCCTCGGCACGTACCCGAGCTGGACGGTCGGCGTGCAGCTGGGCTACCCGATCGGACGATCGAGCGCGCAGGCAGCCGTCGCTCAGAATCAGCTGGCGAAGAAACAGCAGGAGACGTCCCTGCAGCAGTTGCAGATTGAGATCGTCCGCGAAGTCCGCGAGGCCGCGCGCCAGGTGCAGACCAGCTACCAGCGGGTCCAGGCCACGCAGGCGGCGCTCACGGCGTCGCAGGAACAGCTCGACGCCGAGCAGCGGCGGTTCGAGGTCGGCCTGTCGTCGACCTTCGAATTGCAGCAGCGCGAGCGCGACCTCGCCAGCGCGCGACAAAGCGATCTGCAGGCAAAAATCTCCTACAACGCGGCGCTGATCACGCTCAACGCGGTGCAGAAGATCCCGCAATAGTGCGGCGCCGCCGGCGTCTGTTATAGTCGCCGGCGGTGACGCAGGTCTCCGTCACAATCATCACGCGCGACGAGGCCGCGAACATCGACGCGTGCCTCGCGTCGGTGGCGTGGGCCGACGAAGTGCTCGTCGTCGATTGCGGGAGCACCGATCGCACGGTCGAGATCGCCACGGCGCGCGGCGCGCGGGTCATCATCAAGGACTGGCCCGGATACGGCGCCCAGAAGAACTTCGCCGCGACCGAGGTCGCCCATGACTGGGTCCTCTCGGTGGATGCCGACGAACGCGTCTCGCCCGAGCTTGCCAGAGAAATCCGCGAGCGGCTGGCGGCCGACGCCGTCGCCGAAGCCGGTTTTCGGATTCCGCGCGTGACCTTCCATCTTGGCCGCTGGATTCGCACGACCGATTGGTACCCCGACTACCAGCTGCGGCTGTACGACCGGCGCCGCGGGCGCTGGAAGGAACGCCGCGTGCACGAGTCGGTCACGGCCGACGGCCCGGTCGGCCAGTTGCGCGAGGAGCTGCAGCACTACGCCTACCGCGACATCACGCACCATCACCAGACGATGGATCGGTACACGACGCTCGCCGCTGAGGACATGCACGCGTCCGGGCGCCGCGCGGGCTTCGTGGACGTCGCCCTCCATCCGCCCGCGGCCTTCGTCCGCAACTACGTGCTGCGGCGCGGCTTCACCGACGGCATGCCCGGGCTCATCATCTCCACGATGAACGCGCATTACGTCTTCTTGAAATTCGCCAAGCTGTGGGCGAAGGGCAAGTGATTCGATCGCTGCACATCGACACCGCCGAGACCTGGCGCGGCGGCCAGAATCAGGTGCTGCTCACCGTCACCGGTCTGGAAGAGATCGGGCAGCCGGCCGTGCTCGTCGCGCACGAACGCGGCGAGTTGCGGCGCCGTGCGCGCGAAGGCTTGCGGTTCGTCGGGTTTTCGCCGAAGAGCGAATTCGACGTGCACGCCGGCTGGCAGCTCAACAAGGTGATCACCGACCTCAAACCCGACGTCGTCCACGCACACGACGCGATGGCGGTGTCGCTCGCCGCGATGGCGCTGCAGATGCCGTCGCATCCCGAGCCGCCGCCCCTTCTGGTCGCCGCGCGTCGTGTGGACTTCCATCTCAAGCGTCACGCGTTCTCGCGCTGGAAGTACAGGCAGGTCGATGTCTTCATCGCCGCGTCGTCGGTCATCGCCGCCATGCTGGTGCAGGACGGAATTCCGGCCGATCGCATCGTGACGGTGCACGACGGCGTGAATCTCGGGCTCGTGGACAAGCAGCCGACCGTGGACGCCCGTGCGACGTTCTGGCTGCCGCACGGCGCACCGGTCGTCGGCAATGTCGCGGCGCTCGTGCCGCACAAGGGCCAGCGGCACCTGGTGGCTGCTGCCGGTCTGCTGCATCGGGATCTGCCGGACGCACGCGTCGTCATCGTGGGCGAAGGTGAGCTGCGCGACTCGCTCACCCGCCAGATCAAGGATCTCGGGCTCGATCGGCACGTCATGCTCGCCGGTTTTCGAGCGGATGCGCTTGGGCTGATGAAATCGTTCGATCTGTTCGCGATGAGCTCCATCACCGAGGGACTGGGATCGGCGGTGCTCGAGGCCATGGCGTGCGGTCGCGCCGTGGTGGCCACGCGCGCGGGCGGTCTGCCGGAGGTGGTGGTCGACAACGAAACGGGACTGCTCGTCCCGCCGCACGATGACCCCGCGCTCGCGTCCGCGATCGCGCGGCTGCTCCGCGATGACGCGCGCCGGCAAGCGCTCGGTCAGGCGGGACGCGCGCGCGTCGAGCAGGAGTTCAGCGCCGAGAGGATGGTCGCGAAGACCGTCGAGGTGTACGCGACATTCCTCGCCGCGCGCCGGGCTTCCTGACCACGCGGCCCGGCCGGCAGAACTCGCGCAACGGGCACTGGCTGCTGCCCTGCCTGGTCGCAAATCCGCACGAGCCCATCATGCTCAGGTGACAGAGCGAAAAGTCGTAGCGGACGGGATCGATCGGATCGATCGCGCGAAGGGCGTGCGTGATCTCGACGGCCATCTTCCAACCCGGCGTGCGGCGCTTCGTCAGCCGCAGGCACCGGCCCACGCGAATCGTGTGCGTGTCGAGCGGCACCACGAGCTGGCGCGCCGGCACCGTCGTCCATCCGCCGGGATCGACGTCGTCCTGACGGACCATCCATCGCAGGAAGAGATTCATTCGCTTGCAGGCCGAGCCCGTGGAAGGCCGGGAAAAAAAGTACCAGACGCCCGGCGACTTGTTCGGGCGGCCGTAGGCCGGCCGGACGTCGATCGCGCGCGCCTCGGAGGCGAATCGCTCGAGCGCCGTCGCGACGTCGTCTTCCTTCGGATCGACGCCCGCGAAGAACGCGCGTTCGAGCGAGCCATGACGTTCGATGAGCACGTGCAGCACCCAGAGGAGCGCGACGAAATCGTCACCGCGGGTCCAGCGATGAACGAGCGGACGCAGCGGCCCGCCGTCACGCCTGGGGTCGAACGCGCGCACGAATGCGGCAGGACTCGGGCCGAGCACGCGGCACACGGCCTCGATCGACTGGACGACCGACGCGACCCGGCCGAACGCGAGCCCCGCGGCGATGAAGGCGACGACCTCGCGGTCGTCGGTGCGCGTGTAGCGCCGCACGACCTGGATCGGATCGAACGCCGACTCGGGGTGGTTGAACGACGTGTAAAGCGAATCGAGGGAGGACTTCAGCATCGAGACCGCCAGCACGCGCCGGTCAGAAGGTGGTGATTGGCACGCCAGCCGCGCAGAGCGGGCACTCCGCCGCCGCGAAGTTGTCCGGAGCCTTGTACTCGGCAAGCGCGATGTTCGGCACGCCGAGATCCACGATGGCTTCCAGGCGATCGTAGATCTCCGCGGTGGCGATGACGGTGCCGCCCGCCTCGACGATCACCGCCTTCGCCAGTTCGAACGTCTTGCCCGTATTACGCACGTCGTCGCACACGAGCACCCGGCGGTTGGCCACGACGGTCCGGTAGAACGGCCGGAGCACGAGCGCCCCAGACGCGTCGAGTGACAGCGGCGCGAAGCTGGTTCGAGGCCGCGTCAGGCTGCGGCGGGCGTCGAGCAGTCCCGCCACGGTGTGGGCGAACAGCGCGCCGCCCATGACGGGACCGGCGACGACGTCGGTCGCGTCGCTAATCGCGCGGGGCAGCAGGTCGATCACATCCTGCGCGAACCGCCAGATGATCGACGGCTGCCGGAAAATCTTGTGCGGGTTCAAGTACACACGCCCGTGGTAACCGTTGCCATAGTCGAAATGCCCGTCGAGCATGAGCACCTCGTACTCCTGGAGGTTGGCGAGCGCCTGGCGTCGGATGTCGGTCGTCGTCATGTCAGAGGAGGCGTCGGGAATCGGCCGGACGGGCCTGGCGGGAATCGCCAGCCATGGCGCGGAGCGGCTCAGGACCGACGTCGGGGTGCACGAACACCACGCGTCCGGCCACGATCGTCGCGGCTGGCGCACCGCGGAGCGTCCAACCGTCGAACGGCGTGTTTCTCGATTTGGATCTGAAGGCGGATGCGGAAACGGTCACGCTCGCGTCCGGCGCGAGGATCGTCAGGTCCGCAGGACCGCCCTCGGCAATCGTGCCGCCCGGCACCTTCAGGATGCGCGCGGGCGCGGCCGACAGGAGGTCCACGAATCTCGCGAGGTCGATGACGCCCGTGTGCACCAGTTTGTCGAGGCAGAGAGACACGGCGGTCTCGAGACCGACGATCCCGAACGGCGCGCGGTCGAACTCGAGCGACTTCTCATCGGCGTGATGCGGCGCGTGGTCGGTCGCGATGGCGTCGATCGACCCGTCACGCAGACCCGCGATGAGAGCGTCGCGATCGGCCGCCTCGCGCAGCGGCGGATTCATCTTCAAATTCGTGTCGTAGCCACGTTCGTCGAGCTGGGCGTCGATGAGCGTGAGGTGGTGCGGCGTCACCTCGCAGGTCACCGCGATGCCGTTCGCCTTCCCCGCGCGGACCGCGCGCAACGACTGGCGCGCGCTCATGTGCGCGATGTGCACGCGGCCGCCAGTGAGCTCGGCCATCGAAATGTCGCGCTCGACCATGACCGATTCGGCGGCGCTCGGAATGCCGCGCAGACCGAGCAGGCCGGTCACGGCGCCCTCATGCGCGACGCCGTCGCCCTTGAGCGTCGGGTCCTCGCAGTGATCGATCACGAGCAGGTCGAACATCGATGCGTACTCGAGCGCGCGTCGCATGAGAAGCGCCGTCAGTACGGGCCGGCCGTCGTCGGACACCGCGACGCAGCCGGCGCGGCGCAGGTCGCCCATTTCGACGAGCTGCTCCCCTTTCGATCCCATCGACACGGCGCCAATCGGATACACGCGAGCGAGATTGGCCTCGGCCGCGCGCTTCATGATGAACTCGGTCACCGATGCCTGGTCGTTGATCGGATCGGTGTTGGGCATGCACGCGACCGCGGTGAACCCGCCGGCGACGGCCGACGCAAGACCGCTCGCGATCGTCTCCTTGTGCTCCTGCCCTGGCTCGCGCAAGTGGACGTGCATGTCGATCAGCCCTGGCGTGACGACGAACGACGCCGACAGATCGACGACCGTCGCGTCGGCCGCCGGCAGATCTTCGCCAATCCGCGCCACCCGTCCGTCTTTGATCAAGATGTCGAACGCCCCATCCCGGCGCGCGACCGGATCGACGACGCGCGCGGCTCTCAGTAACAGTGTCATGTCGCACCTTACGGCTTATGGCTTGCGGCCTAGCCCTATGCCCTATCACCTTCTTCGCCCCCCGCGAGCAGGTACAGCACGGCCATCCGAACCGCGACGCCGTTGGCGACCTGGTCAAGAATGACCGACCACGGGCCATCGGCGACTTCTGAGTCGATCTCGACGCCGCGATTCATCGGACCCGGGTGCATCACGATCACGTCCGGCGCGGCGCGTTCGAGGCGGCGGGGCGTGAGACCGAACTCGGTGAAGTACTCGCGAACCGAGGGCAGGAACAGCCCGTGCATCCGCTCGTGCTGCACGCGGAGCATCATTACGACGTCTGCGCCCTCGACGGCGGCGTCGATCGACCGCGTCACCGTCACGCCGAGCCGCTCGAGGCCTGGCGGGATGAGCGTGGCCGGGCCGCACGCGCGCACATCGGCGCCCATCCGCGAGAGCAGAAGCGCGTTCGACCGCAGGACACGGCTGTGGATGAGATCTCCGACGATCGCGACGTGGAGGCCTTTCAACCGCCCCTTGTGCTCGATCATCGTAAACGCGTCGAGCAGAGCCTGCGTCGGATGCTCGTGCATGCCGTCGCCGGCATTGATGATGCTCGCGCGGCCGACTTTGGCGAGCATGTGCGGCGCCCCGGACGCGTGGTGACGCAGCACAATCATGTCGGGCGCCATCGCCTCGAGCGTGCGGGCCGTGTCGATCAGCGTCTCGCCCTTGACGACGCTCGAGCCGGCGGTGGTCATGCCGAGCGTGTCCGCGCTCAGGCGTTTTTCGGCGAGCTCGAACGACATGCGCGTTCGCGTGCTCGGCTCCATGAACAGATTGATCACGGTCCGGCCGCGCATCGTCGGCACTTTCTTGATCGGCCGCGTGCCGATTTCCTTCATCGCGACGGCGGTCTCGAGAATCAGCTCGATTTCCCCGGGGTCGAGGCCGGTGATACCCAGCAGGTGGCGGCTGCGCAGCGCCGTCGTCGTGCTCATCCTTCCACCTCCACTTCGTCGCGGCCGTCGATCTCCGCGAGGCGCACCTGCACGCTCTGCTGCCGCGAAGTGGGAATGTTGCGGCCGACATAGTCCGCACGAATCGGCAGCTCGCGGTGGCCCCGGTCAACGAGCGCGACGAGCTGGATGGCGCTCGGACGACCGAAGTCGATGAGCGCGTCGAGCGCCGCGCGGATCGTCCGGCCGGTGTACAGCACGTCGTCGGCCAGCAGAATGAGCTTGCCGTCGATCGAAAACGGGATCTCGGTTCGGCGAATCACCGGCTGCGGGCCGACCGCGTGCCGCATGAGATCGTCGCGGTACAGCGTGATGTCGAGCGCGCCCACGGGAATCTCGACGCCGGCGATGTCCTTGATATGCCCGGCCAGCCGCGTCGCGATCGGCACGCCGCGCGCGCGGATGCCGACGATCGCAAGCGCATCAGTCCCCCGATTGCGCTCGAGGATCTCGTGCGCGATGCGCGTCAGACTGCGGCCGATCCGCTCGGCGTCCATTACTACGGGCATGAGCGGCCCCCAAGCGGGTTCTGCGGAGAGCGAGGGAGAAACGTCGGCAGGCGGACGAATGCGATCATGCTCACCTCTTTGCGGCCTCGCGGGACCGCGTTAAAGAGCGCGATGATCATACCGTACCGAGGTGCGGCGCGGTACGTTCCGGCAGCCGCTATCTCTCGTGCGTCGCGATATAGCTGACGGAGTGTTCGGTCGTGAAGGCGCGATCGAAGAGATCGGTACGTGCAAACCCGTCCATGTCGCGTCCGACGGGCAGTCCCAGGTAATACAGCACCGTCGGGGCGAGATCGACGATGGCCCCGCGCGCGAACACGCCCGAGGCAACGTTCGCGCCGTAGGCCAGCAGAAAACCGTCGGGCGCCCGCTCGTGCGAGCCGCTCCGCACAGGCCAGTCGAGCAGCCGCGCAAGCAACCGCTTCGTAATCGACTCCTGCTCCATGCCGAAGCCGGACATGACGAGCAGCAGATCCTCGCCCTGGAGCTGGCCCATCGCCCGGCCGATCTCGCCGTCGATGTAACCGTAGTAACGATCGAGCACCGACCGAGTCGCCTCGTCGCGACCGGACTCGCCGAACAACTCGGGCTGCGCGTCGCGTAGATAGTTGTGGCCGAAGATGTCGAGGCCTTCATACCGCACGGCCGTGAGTCGCGGCGCAAACTCCTGCTCGAGTTCTTCCGCCGTCTGGCTGTAGGCCTGATCCCAGCGCGCCTGCAGGAACCCGCTCGGCGGCTGCTCCTGCGGGCCAAACGAGGTCAGGACATCGTGCCAGGGACGCAGCTGCCACGCATCGAACACCTCGCGCGCGACGTCTGCCGCCGTCGTCGGATATGCCGCCTGGGCGTCCGCGAGGCGAAGCGGCGAGCTCGCGGCCTCGTCGAAGTAATCGCTGACGACGTAGCCGAGACTCGGCCGCACGGGATGCGTGAGCGGCCAGCCGACGATGCCCGAGACGACACCGTAATCGCCGAGGATGTCCCAGAGCGGCCGCGCGCGAAGTGAGAGCGACGTCACGGTTTCTTCGGTGACGAAGCTCTGATAGTAGAGCGCGGCGGCAAAACAGTAGTCCGGCAGCAAGTCCACCGGATCGGCGTCGTCTGGCTTCACCCGATAGATTCCGTTGGAGCGGATGCCGTCGTGTGGAGGGTACTTGCCGGTCGCGGCCGCGGCCCAGACGGGTTCGGCTTGCGTGGGCTTCAGCGTTGCGAGGTCGATGGCCGCGCCTCGCTCGAGCAGCCGGGCGAAGTTCGGGAGCTGTCCGGCGGCAACGCGCTGGCGTATGAAGCCGATTGACGCGCCATCAAGCAGAAGCATGCGCACGCGGGGTGGCGGATTGGCGAGCGGGCGCGGCGCCGTGATGGGGCGCGCGGCCGGAACCGGCAGGTCGCCGGGTCCGCGGAGCCACAGCGGCACCGCCACCGAGAAGAACATGGACGCGACGAGCATGGCCGCCGCCGCCCGGCTGCCGTGCCGGCCAAACGAGTACCGCAGCAGCACGATCAGGACGAGCACGACGGCAAACGCCGTGGTCGCGACGGCGCCCTGTCGCATACGCTCGACGGCACTCGCGCCGACAACGTACGTAAACCCGCGGAGGTTGCGCCACGTGATGACGGCGGCGACGACCGCGTAGAACGCGCCGACCCAGCCGCCGAGTCGCACACTGAACCACGCCGGCCGCAACGGCCGCGACGAGAACACCTCCCGCACGAGGATCAGCAGGTACACGGCCGCCGTGAGGTACAGGCCGTAGAACGCGACGAGAACCACGAGCCATCGCAGCGCCGTCATCGACACGGTCGGCACCTGCGGGTTCAGTTGCAGAACGAGCACGGCCAGATATGCCGCACCCAGGACGCCGCCGATGATTGCGTTCGTCAACATGCGCAGATAGCGCATCGGGGCAATCATAGTGCACCGTGCACACGGCGTTTTGCGAGCAACGGTACGAGGCGCGCAGCAACGGCCGCGTTTTTTTTCTATACTGTCGCGATGCCCATCGACGTCGCCGCCGACGTGATCGCGAACACGCGGCTGTCGTCGGCGTATAACGTGCTGGCACTCGCTGCGCCCGAAGTCGCGGCTGCCGCCCGGCCCGGACAGTTCGTCATGCTGAAGACCGCGCCCGGACTCGACCCGATGCTCCGCCGGCCGTTTTCCATCTTCGAAGTGCTGCGCGACGATCGCGGCGGCCTCGTCGGCCTCAGCGTCTTGAACAAGCGCGTCGGCGTCGGCACGTCGCTGCTCTACGACGCGCGGCCTGGCGATCGCATCGGTTGCCTGGGTCCGCTCGGCCAGCCGTTCGTGCCGGTCGATCCGCCCGACGAGGCGTGGATGGTCGCCGGCGGCGTCGGCCTCGCGCCCTTCGTCACGCTGGCCGAGGCGCTCGTCGAACGGCGCACGAAGATGACGATGTTCTACGGAGCACGCACGGCGGCGGATCTGTACTACGCCGAGAGGTTCACCGAGCTCGGAGCCACTCTCGCGCTCACGACGGAAGACGGCACGCGCGGCGAGCGCGGACGCGTGACGATGCCGCTCGAACGCGAGCTTGCCCGGCGGCCCGCCAGTCAACCGGTCACGCTGTACGTCTGCGGACCTACGCCGATGATGTCAGCAGTGGCGCGCATCGGCGCCGCGGCGAAACGCCCCGTCTTCGTCTCGCTCGAGCCGGTCATGGGGTGCGGCATGGGCGGCTGCTACAGTTGCGTCGTGCCGGTCCGCGCCGGCGCGAAGAGCCATTTCGTCCGTACGTGCCTCGAAGGTCCGGTGTTCGACGCCGCGACCCTTGTGTGGCAGGAACTTCAGGCGACAGGACACTAGACCGTGGCCGATCTTTCCGTCCAGCTCGGCAGCCTCCGTCTCAGGAATCCAATCATCGCGGCCTCCGGCTGCTTCGGCTACGGCGTCGAGTACCAGGATGCGGTCGATCTCGCGTCGCTTGGCGGCGTCGCCGTCAAGGGCCTGTTTCTCGCCGAGCGCGAAGGCCACGCGCCGCCGCGCATCGTGGAGACGCCCGCCGGCATGCTGAACGCCATCGGCCTGCAGGGCATCGGCGTCCACCGGTTCGTGGCCGAGAAACTCCCTGAACTACGCCGGCTCGGGGCGACGACCATCGTCAATATCTGCGGATCGACGCTCGACGAGTACTGCGAAGTCGCGCGTGTTTTGTCCGATCACGAAGGCGTGGGCGCCATCGAGCTCAACATCTCCTGCCCGAACATCAAGGAAGGCGGCATCCAGTTCGGCTGCAGCCTGACGGGCACGTACGACGTCGTGCATGGCGTCCGCAAAGTGACGTCGCTGCCGCTCATCCCGAAACTGACGCCCAACGTGACCGACGTCGCGTCGTTCGCGCGGGCGTCCGAAGAAGCCGGCGCGGATGCAATTTCGCTGGTCAACACGTTCCTCGCGATGGCCATCGACGTCGAAACGCGTCGGCCGAAACTCACGAACGTGATGGGCGGGCTGAGCGGCCCGGCGATCCGACCGATCGCCGTCCGCATGGTGTACGAGTGCTACCGGGCCGTGAAGCTGCCGATTATCGGCATGGGGGGCATCGCGACGGTAGAGGACGCTCTCGAATTCCTGATCGCGGGCGCGTCGGCCGTTCAGATCGGCACGGCCAATTTCACCGATCCGTTCCTCTGGTCGCGGGTCCTCGACGGACTCGAGGCCTACTTCGACCGTCACAAGATCGCGCGCGTCGCCGACCTGATCGGCCAGATCGATCTTCCAGTGCGGGAGCACGCATGAACCCGATTCTCGTCGCGCTCGACGTTCCCACCCCCGACGCCGCCCTCGCGCTCGCCAACACGCTCCGCGGCGCGGTCGGCGGCTTCAAGATCGGCAGCCAGCTTTTCACGGCGGCTGGACCGGACATCGTCCGCACGCTCGTCGCCCGCGGCGAGCGCGTGTTTCTCGACCTGAAGTACCACGACATTCCGAACACGGTGGCCGGAGCCGTCGCGGCCGCGACTGACCTCGGCGTGTGGATGGTCAACGTGCACGCTACCGGGGGCGCGGCGATGCTCGACGCCGCGCGCCTGTCCGCGATCGAGAGCGCCACGCGGCACGGCCGCCCGGCTCCCCTCGTGATCGCGGTCACGGTGCTGACCAGCCTCGATGCCGCCGCGTTGAATGCGGTTGGAGTTCAGACGTCGCCGCTCGACCAGGTCGTGCGCCTGGCCAAGCTCTCGCAATCGGCCGGACTCGATGGGGTCGTCGCGTCCCCCCAGGAGACGGCGGCCATTCGGAGTGCGTGCGGTCCGGATTTTCTGATTGTGACGCCGGGAATTCGAGGCGGCGCGGCCGAATCAGGCCCTGACGATCAACGCCGTACCATGACGGCGGCCGGAGCCGTCGCCGCCGGCAGCTCGTACCTCGTGGTCGGCCGGCCCATCACCGGGGCACCCGATCCGCGCGGCGCGGCGGAGCGGCTCGTCGCGGAACTGACGAGCGGCGCAGCCGCTACTTCGCGGTGACGATGAAGTGGCCGCGGCGGTTTTTCGCCCAGCAGGCCTCGGTGTCCTCGCGGCAGACGGGCTCTTCCTCGCCCTTGCTCACAACGCCCACGCGCGAAACCAGCACGCCCAGCGTCGCCAGATAGTCGCGAATCGATGAGGCGCGGCGCTCGCCGAGCGCCAGGTTGTACTCGTTGGTGCCGCGGGCGTCGGCGTGTCCTTCGACGGTGACTTTGGTCGACGGCCACTTGCGCAGCCAATCGGCGTCCTTCTGCAGGCTGGCGCGGCCCGGGGCGCCCAGGTCGGACTTGTCGAACTCGAAGTAGATGTCGTCGAGCGGGTGCGAGCTGTTGAGCTCGTCGAGTGTCATCCGCGCGAAAATCTCAGCCTCGGTCGGAGCCGGCGGCGGCGTCGGGACGACCGGACTGGTTGGCTGCGGTGGAGGCGGTGGAGGCGGCGTGGTGCGGGCCGGCGCGGGCGTGACGGGCGGCGCAGGCGCGGGCGCGGCCGGCGGCACCTTCTTGCCGCAGGCGCCGGAGAGCACGAGCAAGCCTGCGACAATCGCCAGAGGGAGCACACGGACGGTCAGTCGCGACATCGATTTCTCCCGTGAAAAGCGCACGACACACGTTGAGCCGGGTTCGTCGAGCGGCGGTGCGAGAATACTTATCGGCTGGTGTACCTGTCAACGACACCGGCGCGTTTTTTCGGTCGTCGGCGACAAATCGAGGACAATCCGCGTGATGGAACAGATGCTCGAAGCAACCGCGCGCGCCGAGGACCGGCATTTCTGGTTCCGGAACCTGCGCCGGCATGCACGGCAAATGCTCGATCGCGGCCTTGCGGGCCGTCCCGTGCGACTGATCGTCGACTGCGGTTCGGGTACCGGACGCAATCTGGACTGGCTCCAGGAGTACGGGCTCGCGGTAGGCGTCGAACGATCGCCGGTCGGTCTCGCGCACGGGCGCGCCCACCGGCGCCGCCTCGTGCAGGGCACGGTGACGTCGCTGCCGTTCGCGGACGCATCGGCCGACATCGCGACCTCATTCGACGTCCTCTACTGCCTCGACGATGCCAGCGAGGAACGCGCGATCGCGGAGATGTGGCGCGTGCTCGCGCCTGGCGGCATCGCGCTCGCCAACGTGGCCGCACTCGATCTGCTCCGCGGCTCGCATTCGACGCTGACCCACGAGATCCGGCGGTACACGCGCACGCGTCTCGCCGCCCGCTTCGAACGAGCCGGATTCGTCGTCGAGCGGTTGACGTACACGAACATGGCGACCTTCCCCATCACGCTCGCCGTCCGCATGGCCGACCGGCTCAGTGGCCGCGCCGGTGTCGCGTCCGACGCGGAATTCACGGTGCCCCCGGCGCCGGTCAACGCCGTGCTCAACGCCGCGCTCTCGACCGAGGCGATCATCGCCCGCGTCGTCAACCTGCCGGTGGGGTCGTCGGTCATGGCGCTCGCGCGCAAGCCGAAATAGCGCGCTGTTCTACCTGAGCGAGATCTGGAAGAGCCGCAGGCCCAGCCGGCGCTGGTCGGCGCTCTGGCCGCGCTCGGCGGGCGCGAAGGTGAGATTGGTCTCGATCGTCAGGTGCCCGCCTGAGGCCTCGAGTGCATCGGCCGGCACCGTGAAGGTTTCCGTGAAGTCGGCCGCCGGCTGAAACCGGCCGACTTCGCGCTCGCCAGCGCGAACCACGACCGTAGGCGCATGATCGAAATACCGGAGCGGCGACTCGCCGGAGAGCACGAGCGTCGTCGTCGGTCCCCAGCCTTTGAGATCGAGACCGCTCTGCCTTGAGGTCCAGCGCCAGACCCGGCCGGTCGTCGGTTCCTCCTCGAGCTCGAACCACCCGTCGGTCAGCGCGAACATCAGCGACGAAGCGGGCGCCGCGTCGAACTGCTCGAGCCCCACGAAAGGCGCCGGCTGATCGGGAAGCACGGACATTACGCGCAATCCGAGCGTCGCGTAGGCTGACGTGGCCGCCGGCACCCCGTCGGGCAGGTCGATCCACCGCGTAAACCACGGCGACTGCGACGACACCTGGATTTGATCGAGCGGCCGGCCATCGATGTCGATCACGAGTACACCGGGCGGCACCTCTGGACGCGCCAGATCGCGGCCGCCGATGAGAATCCGGACGGGACCCGACCCGCGGCGGAGGTACGCGATTGCCCGGCGCTCGGTCGGCGACGCGTGATCCTCAGCCGTCATGCCGGCGATCTCGGGCGTCAGCGCCCAGCCGGAACCAAGCATCCAGCCGGGCGGATCGATCGTCCACCAGTCGAGGCTGTCGAGGCGCGCGCCCCCGACGAGCTGCCGGATCTCGGCGGGCAGCACGTAGTGTCCGGCGCGGTGTACCACCCGCGGATCGAACATCGCCAGGTCGTTTCGTGTGACGTCGCTCAGAAACCAGACGACGCCCGCGTCGCCCCTGGCAAAGTGGTCGACCACGGACAGCCACTCGCGCGACCCTGGATGGACGAGCGGGCCGACATCCCAAAACGAACGGTACCAGTCGGCAACCCGCCGAATCCCCCAGAACACCTGGTGATGCAGTCGCAGTGTCGGCGGCGGTGACATGGACGGCAGCGCCTGCTGCATGTCCTGAAACGCGCGAAACACGGGCGCGCCATCATTCGCGTACGCCAGCAGCCGGGGCTGAATGACGATGAGGCTCCAGATCGTTACGGCGGTGGCGCTGACAATGGCCACGCGCGTGCCGAGAAGCGACAGCGCGATGACGGCCAGCGCGGCGACCGGCACGACGAGCGGCAGCGCATACCGTAGCGTCAAGGTCTCGTGGAACGTCAGGTGGAACACGAGATACGGCCAGAATACCAGTGAGATTGCCGCCAACACTCGCCTGCCGCTACTCGCGAGACGAATTGTGCCCAGAACCGCGAGCACGACGATGACATTGGCGAGCGCCGTCGCCTGCCACGGCTCGATGAACGTATGCGCCAGCGCCGCCCTGAACAGCCGCCACGTCGGCGTGGTGGCGAGCATCTCGATGCCGACGAAATCCTGCGTCCCCTGGCGACCCAGCGCATCGAGGTAGCTCGATACGCCGCCGCTGAGCAGGACAAGAGGCACGGCCCAGAGAAGAGCCCCGACCGCCGCGCTCGCCACGATCCGCAACGCGGCCTTCACATGACGCCGCAGCAGCAGCTCCCCGACCGCCCAGCACAGCAGCGGTCCGGTCAGCCACATCGTCTGCGACCGGATGCCAATGATGAACCCCGCGGAAACCGCGGAGATCATCCATGACCGCGGCAGTCGCGACGGGTCGGCATGGAACGCCCGCAGACCGCGAAAAAATCCGGTCGCGACCGCGAGCGAGGCGACGAGCGCCGGCGCATCCGAAAGGGGACGCGCGGACGTGAACCAGAAGAGGGGCGACATCACGGCCACGAGCGCCGCGAAAAACGCGAGCGTGGGTGTGAGCCCGACGGCCATCCAGAAGTCGGTGAAGACCCAGAGCGCGAACGTACCGGCGATAAGCCCCCACACGGCGAGGCCCGTGGCGGCGCGGCGATCGCGGTCCCAGCCCGGCGCGATCGCGCCCACGGCGGCCGTGGACACGCGTGCCATCGCGATGAACACCGGATAGCCCGGCGGATGCGGTTGATGATGCGCGACGTCGAAGTGTTCGACCCCGAGAGCAAAATTGATCGAGTCGAGGTCCTCGAGCGTGCGCGGAAGCGCGCGCAGGTGCGCAACGAAGAAGATCAGGCTGGCAATCGCGACGAGCAGACGAAGTCGAGGCGTCACGTAAAGTGGCCGGACCGGCCGCGCAAATCTTAGACGTTAAACGGGGCGGAGACGGACACCCTCGTTGAGACTGCCGAGCCGATAGCCCTTCAGGTCGAGCGCGACGAACCGGAAGCCGAAGCCCGACAGGGCTGCTGTGATCGCGGCGGCGGTTGCCGGCTCGACCGCGCGCGCCATCTCGTCGGGGCCGAGCTCGAGCCGGGCCACCTGATCGTGGTGGCGCACGCGCACGACGCGAAAGCCGAGCGCGCGCACGGCGTCCTCGGCGCCTTCAATTGCGCGGAGTTTTTCGTCGGTCACCGGCGAGAAGTAGGGAATTCTCGACGACAGGCACGCCGACGCCGGTTCGTCCCAGGTCGGCAGCCCCGCCTCGTGAGACAACGCGCGAATCTCGGCCTTGGACAGGCCGACCTCGTCGAGCGGACTGATGACGCCGAACTCTTTCGCCGCCTGGCGGCCCGGACGGTAGTCGCCGCAATCGTCCGCGTTACTGCCGTCGGCCACCACCGAGAAGCCGCGCTCGTGGGCGAGAGCCGACAGCCGCGTGTAGAGTTCGTGTTTGCAGTGATAACAGCGATCGGGAGCGTTCGCGCGATATTCCGGCCGATCCATCTCGTCGGTCGAGACGATCTCGTGATGCAGGCCGAAGTCGCGCGCGACCGTCACCGCGAGCAATCGATGGCGCTCCGGATAGCTCGGGCTGTCGGCCGTGACGCAGAGGGCCCGTGGCCCCAGCGCCCGCGTGGCCGCCCACGCGAGGTACGCAGAATCGACGCCGCCGCTGTAGGCAACGATGAGAGACGGCAGGGCCCGCAGTCGCGCGTCAAGTGCGGCGGCGCGCGCCTCGAGCCCGGGCCGATCCTCGACCATCGTCACTCGTCCCAACCTCCGCCGCCACCGCCCTCCGGATCGTCAGTGTCGGCGTCGTCGTCATCGTCGTCGTCATCCTCGAAATCGTCGTCGTCGGACTCGGACGTCTTTTCCTCGTCCTCGTCGTCCTCGTCGTCCTCTTCGCTGTCGAACTCCAGCGGATCGAGATTCGTCACGCGAAGGCGACTGCCGCACGAGTCGCAATCCCAGGGATCGCCGATCTCCATTTCCTCGAGGTCGTCGTCGTCGATCTCAAGTTCGGCGTCACATTCGGGGCAGGTCGCCATACACTCTCCTTACACGCAGATGAGTTGGTGCGTCAAGCACACGCCGCTCCTCGGCGACTTGAAGCACGTCGCCCGATTATAACGAGGCCCGCCCCCGAATGTCGTCTTCAGCCAAGACCATCCTGATCGCACACCGGCAAGCGGCCATCCGCGATCGGTTCGCCGCGGCGCTGGCGGACGCCCGACACGCGTTTGTCATGGCGGAAAACGAGGAGGCGGCCCGGCGGGCGGCGGCCAGTCGCGAGGTGCCGATCAGCCTGGCGCTCGTGGATCTCGGCCTTTCTGGCGACGGCGTCACATTTGTGAAGTCACTGAAGCAGGACGCCGGGCGGAGCCTGCCGGTCGTCGTGTTTTCCGGAACCGTCGTGTCGGCCGAACAAGTGCCGCGTTTGCTCGCGCTCGGCATTGGCGGGTACGTGAACGAGCATGCCGCGACGCCCCAGATTCTGCCCGCGCTCGCACCGCACCTGTTTCCGGATAACTTCAATCGTCGCGCGAGCCCGCGTGTGGCGCTTGGCGTGCCGGTGTCGTACCGCGCGGGCCAGACGATCGCGGGCGCCGTCACGCTCGATGTCGGCAAGGGGGGCCTCGCAATTCGCACGATGAACCCGCTCGCTGGCGGCACCGAAGTGCTGCTCAAGTTCCGGTTGCCCAACGCCAGCGGCGATATCGAAGCGGGGGGGCGCGTCGCGTGGAGCGACCGCAAGGTCGGTATGGGCGTCCAGTTCGAGCACGTGGACGCCGAATCGCAAATGGCGATCGACGCGTTCGTCGACGACCACCGCGCCTAGCGCACGCGAAGCAGGCGCAAGCCGTTGGCGGTGACAATGAGCGAGGCGCCGGTGTCGGCGAGGATCGCCATCCAGAGCGTCGCGAAGCCCGCGGCCGCAAGCGCCACGAACGCCAGTTTCATGCCGACGGCGATGGCGACGTTCATCCGGATGTTCGACCGTGCGGCACGCGCGAGCCTCAACGCAAAGGGCAACTTCGCGAGCTCGTCGGACATGAGCGCCACGTCGGCGGTCTCGAGCGCGACGTCGCTGCCCGCGACGCCCATGGCGACGCCGACGTCGGCCGCCGCAAGGGCCGGCGCGTCGTTCACACCGTCGCCGACCATCACGACCGGCCCGTACTTCTCGCGCAGGCTGGCGATCCTCCGGACCTTGTCGTCGGGGAGCAGTTCCGCATGCACTTCGTCCAGGCCGGCCGCCTCGGCGACGATGCGCGCGTTGGCGGCGGTGTCGCCGGTGAGGAGCGCAACATGCGAGATGCCTTCGCGTCGAAGTGACGCAATCGCCTCGCGGCTTTCCGCTCGGACGGCATCGGTCAGGCCGATCACGCCGAGGGCTGCGCCGCGGTGACCGACGAGCACCGGCGTGCCGCCGCGCTCGGTTACGCGATCGAGCCGATCGTGCAGGTCGGGTGTGCAGAGCTGACGTTCTTCGAACAGGCGATGGCTGCCGACCACGGCGACCGCCTCCGCGACGGTCGCTTCCGCGCCGCGCCCAGGCAGCGCCCGAAAGTCCTCGCCGGGCGCGACCGTCAGTCCCGCCGATCGAGCCTGATTGACGATCGCGCGACCGATCGGATGCTCGGATCGCAGCTCGAGCGCGGCTGCGACCGAGAGCACGCCATCCGTGGACGCGCCCCCGAGGCCGAAGACGTCTGTCACCGCCACACGACCGTGCGTCAGCGTGCCCGTCTTGTCGAAGGCAACACATTTCACGGCGCCCAGCCGCTCGAGATGCGCGCCGCCCTTGATGAGCACACCGGCGCGCGCCGCCGCCGTAAGGGCGGACACCATCGACACGGGCGTGGAAATCACGAGCGCGCACGGGCAGGCGACGACGAGCAGCGCCAGCGCGCGGTAGGTCCAGATGCCGAACTCGTGCGCGCGTCCGCCGGCTCCGCCGAGGACGAGCGGAGGCAGCACCGCGACGGCCAGCGCCAGTAGCGCGACGGCCGGCGTGTATGCCCGCGCGAATCGCTCGACGAATAACTGAACGGGCGCACGCTCGCGGCGAGCTTGTTCGACGCTGTGGACGATCCGCGAGATCGTGCTGTCCGAGGCCGGCCGGCTGACTTCCACTTCGAGCGAGCCCGTGCCGTTGATCGTGCCCGCGAAGACACCATCGCCCGGACTCTTGTCTACTGGCCACGATTCACCGGTGACCGGCGCCTGATCGATCGACGACTCGCCCTTGACGATCGTGCCGTCCACCGGCAACCGCTCGCCGGGGCGGACGATCACCACGTCACCGACGACGAGGCTGGCGACCGGCAGCAACTGCTCAGTGCCGGCGCGCCGCACGAGCGCCTTCGCCGGCGCGAGCGTCATCAGCGCGCGCACGGCCTGCCCAGCCTTTTCGAGACTGCGTCCTTCGAGCCATTCGGCGACTTCGAACAGCCAGACGACCGAGGCCGCTTCGACGTAGTCGCCAAGCGCGAGCGCGCCACCGACGGCGATGACCATCAGGACGTTGATGTCGAGCGAGCCCTTCCGCATCGAGCGCAGCGCGCGCCTGCCGGGAAACGTGATCGTGAGGACGAGCGAGGCCAGCGCGGCCGCCAGGCATACGGTCGGATGGCCGAGCGCGTTCGCGATCACGCCGATGAGAATGCCGGCGCCGCCGCCAATCATCCGCCCCAGGCGGGTCCAGTCGCGTCGTGCCGGCGCGGGCGCCACCGGCTTGTCGTGGGTGTGGGTCTCGCAGCAGTCGTCGCTCACGCGCCCTCCTCGACGTGCTTGCGCGTGTCGTGGAGCAATCCAATCACGTGGTGATCGTCGAGCGAGTGGTACGCAAGCCGCCCTGCCCGCCGGACGCGCACCAGGCGGGCCGACCGCAAGAGTCGAAGCTGATGCGAGACCGCCGACTCGCTCTGACCGACGAGTGCCGCCAGGTCGCACACGCAGCGCTCCCCGTGCGTGAGCGCATCGAGGACCCGGACGCGCGTCGGGTCGCCGAGCAGCTTGAATACCTCGGCGACCGATTCGACGACAGTGGACGTCAACAGCCGTCCACGGACGTTGTCCAAAACCTCCGCGTCGGCCTCGTGGCGCTCTGCGCACGAGAGGTCGGGATCGGTCTCGGGCTTCGTCGACGGGGGCGAGCTGGCCATGTTCTAGTTATATATGAACATATGTTCATATATCAAGACCAGACTCAGAACCAGTATCGAATCGCC
Organism: uncultured Acidobacteriota bacterium; assembly: GCA_963704575.1. Taxonomy (GTDB): domain Bacteria; phylum Acidobacteriota; class Vicinamibacteria; order Vicinamibacterales; family SCN-69-37; genus DATEGZ01. The sequence continues at coordinate 2,788,482 of OY969918.1, forward strand.
TTTCGACGCCGCTCCCGACGCTCCCCCCAACCCCTCAGATGTGGCGGAGTATTGACACGTCTTTTCCACGCGCCATACGATTCCGAGTTATTGTTTGTCGGCGGCGTCCTTATATAGACACGATCCAGCCGATTTCGCCTTGTACACCCCGACCCAGATCCCGCAAGAAACGGAGCACGCATGATTGAGGTGCAGCACCTCACGAAGCGCTACGGCCCGGTCACCGCCGTAGACGACGTGAGCTTCAAAGTCGAGACCGGCCAGATTCTCGGATTCCTCGGACCCAACGGCGCGGGCAAGACGTCGACCATGCGCATCCTCACGGGCTACATGCCCGCCAACGAAGGATCCGCGACCGTCGCCGGCTATGACGTGTTTGCCAAGCCGATCGAAGCGAAGCAGCGCACTGGCTACCTGCCGGAGACGCCGCCGCTGTACCCGGACATGACCGTCCGCGAGTACCTGGCCTTCGTCGCCAAGATCAAGCTCGACAACGCGACGGCGGCCGACCGCAAGATGCGCGTCGACCACGCGATGAAAAAGACGCACGTCGACGACATGGCCGACCGCCACTGCTCGAAGCTGTCGAAAGGCTACCGGCAGCGTGTGGGGCTCGCGCAGGCGATCCTGCACGATCCCGAAGTGCTGATCCTCGACGAGCCGACCGCCGGCCTCGACCCGAAGCAGACCGTCGAGACACGCGACCTGATTCGCGGGCTCTCGGGCAGCCACACGATTATTCTCAGCACGCACATCCTGCCCGAGGTCGCGCAGACCTGTCAGCGCGTCGTCATCATCAGCAAGGGCAAGGTCGTCGCCGAGGACACGCCGGAGAACCTGACGCACCAGCTGAAAGGCGCGGCCACGCTCTACGCACAGGCCGAGACAACGTCGGACATCTCGTCTGCCCTGGCGGCGATTCACGGCGTCGTCAAGGTGACGGTGGCGGATCGCCACGAGCAATTCACGGGCTACGAGATCGAAGCCGCGGCGGACCGCGACGTGCGTCGCGACGTCGCGCGCACGATTGTCGACGGCGGCTGGGGACTGCTCGAGTTGCGCCCGACGCGCATGAGCCTCGAGGCGGTCTTCCTGCAGCTGACCACGACCGAAGAGCGGCACGCCGAAGGCGCGGCCGAGGAGGTGCAGCATGGCTAGAAGCCTGCGAAACATCCTGGCGATCGCCGGCAAGGAGCTGCGCAGCTACTTCGGATCGCCGGTCGCGTGGGTCATGATGGGCCTCTTCGCGATCCTGTTCGGCTACTTCTACACGGTGTATCTGGCGTTCTTCGTGCGCAACGGCATGCAGGCGCAATTTGGCGGCGGGCCGGCGAGCCAGAACATCAACATGGACATGATCCGGCCGCTGCTCGCCAACGCGAGCGTGCTCGTGCTGTTCCTGCTGCCGATGATCACCATGCGGACGTACTCCGAGGAGAAGCGCTCGGGCACGATCGAACTGCTGCTGACATCCCCGCTCACCGACTTCGAGATCGTCATGGGCAAGTTCGTGGGCGCCGTCGGGCTGTACGCCGCGCTGCTCCTCGTGACGATGGTCTACATCACGATGCTGTTCGTCTACGGCAACCCGGAATGGCGGCCGGTCGTGACGGGGTATCTCGGCCTGCTGCTGCTCGGCAGTTGCTTCATCTCGATGGGCCTGTTCATCTCGAGCACGACCAAGAACCAGATGGTCGCCGGCGCCGCGACGTTCGTCGCCGCGCTGATGTTCTGGATCATCAACTGGTTCGCGGACAGCGTGGGCCCGACGGCGTCGGCGGTGCTGTCGTATCTGTCGATCACCCAGCACTTCGATGACTTCGCCAAGGGCGTCCTCGACACGACACACCTGATCTTTTACTTGAGCTTCATTTCTTTCGGGCTGTTCCTCACGCTGAAGTCGGTGGACAGCGAGCGGTGGAGGGGATAGCCGTGAAACGCGTCCTAGGCATTCTCGGCTGGCTGGGCGTCGGCCTGGTCCTTGCCGCCGTCATCATCAGGTTCACGAAACCCGAGCTCGAGACGTGGTCGCGCGGCCTCGCGCTCGCCGGCCTGGTCACGACCGCGCTCTACGCGCTCAGCCAGTGGCGCGACATCGGCCGCTCGTTCCAGGGCCGCAACGTCCGCTACGGATCGGTCGCGGTCGGCAGCGTGCTCACGTTCCTCGGCATTCTGGTCGGCATCAACTGGATCGGCGCCCGCGAACACAAGCGCTGGGACCTGACCGTCGCCAACCAGTTCTCGATCTCCGACCAGACGAAGAAGATTCTGACCGAGCTGAAAAAACCCGTGACGGTCCACGTCTTCTACGACCGCCAGTCGACGCCACTCGCAGAGCTGAAAGATCGCTTCGGCGAATATCAGTACCTGTCGCAGCAGATTACGACGCAGTACGTCGAAGCGAACGCCGACCCCGTCGCGGCGCGTCAGTACAACATCCAGGCCGTGCCGACCGTCGTGCTCGAGTACGACGGCCGGACCGAGCGCACGAACTCGACCGACGAACAGGGCCTCACCAACGCGCTGAAGAAGGTCATCGAAGGCCAGTCGAAGAAGATCTACTTCGTCCAGGGCCACGGCGAGCACAGCACAGATGACGCTTCCGGCCGGCCGGGCTACGGCGGGCTCGCGGCCGCGCTCAAGAACGACAACTTCGACGTGGCGAAAGTCACGCTCGCGCAGGAAGGCAAAGTGCCCGACGACGCGTCGGCGTTGGTCGTCGCGGGCCCGAAGACCGACTACCTCGCCGGCGAGGTCGACCTGCTGCGCGGCTATCTGCGGCGCGGCGGCAAGCTTCTGCTGTTGATCGATCCGCCCGACAAGCCGGACGCTCCGCCCGTCACCAACCTCGTGGCTTTCGCGAAGGAATGGGACGTCGAGCTCGGCAACAACGTGATCGTCGACACGAGCGGCCTCGGGCAGCTGATCGGCGCGAACGAAGCCGTGCCGATCGCGATGCCGGTACAGGGCGGCTCGCACCCGATCACCCGTGACTTCCAGGTCATGACGGCCTTCCCGCTCGCTCGATCGGCCACGCCGATCGAAGGCGGCGTCAACGGCAAGAACGCCCAGAAGCTGCTCGAGACGAGCCCGCGCAGCTGGGCCGAAACAGACCTGAAGGGCCTGTTCGAGAGCAAGGGCGTGAAGCTCGATCTCGACAAGGGCGACAAGGCCGGCCCGATTTCGATCGCGGCCGCCGTCTCGGCGCCTGCCGACGCGGGCGTCGCCGGCGCGGCGCCCGACGCCAAATCCGAAGCACGGCTCGTCGTCGTCGGCGACAGCGACTTCGCGTCAAACGGCGCGATCAACTCCGCGGGCAACCGCGATCTCGCCTTGAACATGGCGAACTGGCTCGCGCAGCAGGAAGACATGATCGCGATCCGGCCGAAAGATCCGGCCGATCGCCGGATCACCCTGACGCAGGACCAGAGCGAGCGCATGTTCTGGCTGTCAATCTTCGTCATCCCCGGGCTGCTGTTCGCCAACGCCGTCCGGGTGTGGTGGAAGCGGCGTTAGGAACGAGGACATCACGATGCGAGGCGGCCGATCGTTTCTGATTCTGCTCGTTGTCGCGCTCGGACTGGGCGCGTACATCTACTTCGTCGAAAACAAGCGGACGCCGAGCGACACGCCGGCGAAGGACAAGGTCTTCACCGCGGACACCAGCAAGATCGACACGATCGAGGTCAAGGCGTCGTCGGGCGACACCACGACGATCAAGAAGAACGGCACCGACTGGCAGATCGTCGGGCCGCAGACGATGGACGCCGACCCGTCGACGGTCGCCACGATGGTCTCGACGCTCGAGTCGCTCGATGTCGGCCGCACGGTGAGCGACAATCCCACGTCGGTCAAGGAATACGGCCTCGATCCGCCGAAGTTCACCGTCGGGTTCAAGCTCGCCGGCGAAACGGCGATGCACACGCTCGACGTCGGCGACAAGACGCCGACCGGATCGGATCTGTACGCGCGCGTCGAAGGCCAGCCCAAGCTGATGCTGATCGGCGCGTTCAACGGCGACTCGCTCAACAAGACCACGTTCGATCTGCGCGACAAGACGATCTTGAAGTTCCTGCGGGACGCCGTGGACTCGGTCAAGATTGAGAGCAGCAACCCGACGATCGAGCTCGTGCGCAAGGCCGACGACTGGCGGCTCACACAACCGGTGTCGGCCAAGGCCGACTTCGGCACGGTGGACGGCATCGTCGGTCAGATGGCGCAGGCGCGCATGAAGACGATCGAAACCGCGACGCCCGTGCCGGGTGCCGCCGGACAACCGCCTGGGATGAGCCCGGCCGATCTCAAGAAGTACGGCTTCGAGAAACCGCAAGTCGTCGCCACGGTCGGTGCGGGATCGAATCGCGCGACGCTGCAGATCGGCGGCAAGAAAGACGACGTCTCGGTGTACGCGCGCGATGTGTCGCGGCCACTGACGGTCTTCGGCGTCGACACGACGCTGATGACCGGCCTGGCCCGCAAGGCCGACGAGCTGCGCGTGAAGGACGTGTTCGAGTTCCGGTCGTTCTCGGCGCAGAGCGTCGACATCACGCTCGACGGCCAGACGTATTCCCTCGCGAAGGAGAAGGCTCCGCCGAAGCCTGCGGCGACGCCAGCGACCTCGCCGACGCCGTCACCCGCGGCGAGGCCGGAAGCCGCCCAGGACGTCTGGAAGCTGAAGAAGCCGACGGCCAAAGACCTCGATCAGACGAAGGTGAACGATCTGCTGAGCGCGCTGTCGAACCTGCGCGCCGATAAGTTCGCGGACAAGCCACTCACGACCGGGTCGGAAATTGTCGTCGTCGCCAAGTTCGGCGATGCCGGCTCGTCAAAGGAAGAGAAGATCACGTTCCGCAAGTCGGGCGACGTCGTCCAGGCCACGCGGCAGGGCGACGGCGGCGCGGCAATCATTCCGGCGGCGGACTTCGACAAGGTCATGACGCAGCTCAAGGAGCTTGCCGGGGCGAAGTGAGCCGATCTGGCTTCGCCGTCTTCGTCGCGATCGCGATTGGCGCATGCGGTCCTGACGTCGGCGTCACCCCGGACGTCGCAGGCGACGCTCACGGCCGATCTCGACCGCATCTTCGACGACCCGGTCGTCGCACGCGCGCTGGTCGGCGTGCGTGTCGAACGTCTTGCGCAACCCGGCGTCGTGTACGAGCGCCATGCGACGTCGCTCGTCATGCCGGCGTCCAATCTGAAACTGTTCACCCTCGCGACGGCGGCCGAGCGCCTGGGCTGGGACTTCCGTTTCGAAACGCGACTCGAGGCCGCGGGCACGGTCGCGGATGGCGTGCTGCACGGCGATCTCGTGGTCGTCGGCGGCGGCGATCCGTCGATTTCCGGGCAGGATTTCGGTGCGGCGCCGCTCTTTGCCGAGTGGAGCGCGGCGCTGTCGAAAGCCGGAATCCATCGCGTGGACGGACGCATCGTCGGTGACGACCATGTCTTCGATCAGGCGACGCTCGGCGCGGGCTGGGCGTGGGATTACCTGGCTGATGGGTACGCCGCGCCGGTCGGCGGCCTGAATTACAACGAGAACGTCGCGATTGTGCGCGCGTGGCCGAGTGCGGTGCCAGGCGATCCCGTGCGCGTCGACGTCTCGCCGCCCGGACACCTGCTCGACGTCGTCAACGCCATCAAGACGGGAGACGCGAAGGCCGACACGACAATCGACCTCGCGCGCCTCCCGGGCAGTGCGCGTCTCGTCGTGACGGGCACGGTGCCGGCGGGCGGCAAGGTCGTCACGCGGACGGCGGCGGTCGACAATCCAACGCGGTTTTTCGTCGAAGCCCTGCGCCTTGCGCTCGCCGAGCATGGGATCGGCGTCAGGGGCGGCGCGTGGGATCTGGATGACCTGCCCGAATCGCCGTCGGGCGTCCGTCGAGTGATCGCGACGCGTGAATCGCCGACGCTTTCGGCGCTCGCCGGGTACTGGCTGAAGGTCAGTCAGAACTTCTACGCCGAGACGTATTTCAAGATGCTGGGCCACACGGCTGGCCGCCCGGGATCGGCCGAGGGCGGCCGCCGCGTCATCAGCGACGTGCTCACCTCGTGGGGTATTCCGGCGGATTCGTTCGTCATGTACGACGGGTCCGGACTCTCGCGCTACAACTACGTCACCGCCGCGGGCATCGTCACGCTCCTGCGGCATGTGTGGGACGACCCGAAGCTGCGCGGGCCGTTCGTCGCGGCGCTGCCGGTCGGCGGCCGCGACGGCACGCTGTCGTCCCGGATGAAAGGCACGGGGCTCGACGGCAACGTCGAGGCGAAAACCGGCACGATCGCGAACGTGCGATCGCTCTCCGGGTATCTCGAGACCGCATCGCACGACAAACTCGTGTTCTCGATGATCGTCAATCACTTCACGGCGCCCGATGCGCAGATCGACGCAGTTGTCGAGAAAGCGCTCGCGCGGCTGGTCGCGGTGCGGGAGTAGTCGGTCCAGGGCGAATCAACCCTCGCCTACAATAGCCGCGCATATATGGCCCTCGGCGCGACGATCTACAACTTCGACATCGACCTTGCGGACGCCGATCGGAGCGTATACGAAACGCTCTCGCTTCGCGTCGCGCGGCATCCGTCCGAGAGCGAAGAGTACCTGGTGACGCGCCTGCTCGCGTACTGCCTCGAGTACCGTGAGGGCATCTCTTTTTCGAAGGGCATCGCCGATCCCGACGAACCCGCGATCGCCGTTCGCGATCTGACCGGCGCGCTGCTCGCGTGGATCGACATCGGCGCGCCTGACGCCGCGCGGCTGCACAAAGCCGCGAAGGCCGCGCCGCGGGTCGTCGTGTATACGCACCGCGATCCGGATCAGCTCGTCCGGCAGTGGACCGGCGAACGCATTCATCGCGCCGCTGATCTCGAGCTCTATCGCGTCGATCGCGACCTGCTGGCCGGGATGGTCGCCGCGCTCGAACGACGGATGTCGTTCGCGATATCGGTCACCGACCGGCATGTCTACGTGTCGCTGGGATCGAGCGGAATCGACGGCCTCGTCGGCCGCGTGACGACGTCGCTCGGATGAACGCGCGCGATCAGTATCCCGCGCGCACCGCCCACCACAACCCGGCGCAGATCGCCGCGCCGACGCCGCCCATGACAAGCCAGTCGTCGACGAAGTAGGGATAGACCATCAGCAGCAGGCCGGCAATCGCGTGCGGCCAGCGCTGCTGCTTCTTGCCATACGCCACCAGCACGAAGCCGACGCTGCCGATGACGAGCGAGACGAAGAGGGAGGAGGGGTCGGGCAATCGGGCTATCGGGCTATCGGGCTATCGGGCTATCGGGCTATCGGGCTATTGAGTTATCGGGCTAACGGGCTAACGGCAATGAGGGAGTGTGCGATCTCGGCGTCTCATTGCCCCATTGCCTCATTTCCGCTAGCCGCATTTGCCGCGAGCCTCATTACCGCGAGCCCATTGTCATTTCTCTGAACCGCCACCGCCGGCCTTCTTCTTCGACAGGGCGCGGTAGTACCTGATCGATCAGGTCCTTGTATGTCGCCGGGACCTCGTCGGTGCCTGAGAGATACAGCGCGTCATTCGTCGTGTCGACGCGTTTGCGCAGATCCCACTCGAACTTCGTCAGCTTCTCGAGCGCCGACGCCGCGAGCTGCTGCAGGCCGTTCGGGTCGGTCGCCGCTTTGTCGCTGTCGAGGCCCTTCAGCATCTTCGCGATGTCATCCACCGACTGCAGGTCCTTCTGCGTGGCCCCCGACTGCTGCAGCCGCTGGCGCAGGTCCTGCGCGTCGGTCGCGAGCTGACGAGCCTGGTTGCGGAAATCACGCGCGGCGCCATTCGAAAGCCCCGGCCGCGAATCCCCGCTCGATGAGCTGCCCGGACTCGCCGGACTGCCGGTCAACGTCCCGAGCGGACCGCCGTTGCCACGCGTCACGCCCTGGCCTTGCTGCCCCTGCCCTTGGCCCTGACCTTGCTGACCCTGCTGTCCCTGGCCTTGCTGCCCTTTGCCCTGGCCTTGGCCTCGGCCTTGCCCCTGACCCTGCTGGCCCTGGCCCTGTTGACCCTGGCCTTGCTGACCTTGGCCCTGCTGGCCCTGACCCTGCTGGCCCTGGCCCTGCTGGCCCTGACCTTGCTGACCTTGGCCTTGCTGGCCTTGGCCCTGCTGACCCTGGCCCTGCTGGCCTTGGCCCTGCTGACCTTGGCCCTGCTGGCCTTGGCCCTGCTGGCCCTGGCCCTGCTGGCCCTGGCCCTGCTGACCCTGGCCCTGCTGACCCTGGCCCTGCTGACCTTGGCCCTGCTGGCCTTGACCCTGCTGACCCTTGAGCTGTTCGTTCAGCGACTGCGTCCCGCGAAGCAGGTTGGCAGTCTGATCGAGTGCGCGGCTGAGCCCCTGGCCCTGCCCGGCCTTATCGGAGGCCTGCGCGGCGTCGGCAATCTTCTTACTGAGCGAGTCGAGGTTCGATCCGATCTCGTTCTCGATCGGCTTCGAGTATTCGGATCCGCTCGTCATGGCCTGGCTCGAGTAGTCGATCTTCTCCTTGATCATCTGATCGCGGATCGTCCCGGCGGCGTCCTGCAGCTTGCGCGACGTGTCGCGCTGGTTGTTGGTCTGCGTCTGCCGACTGAGCTGAGCGAGCTGCTGCTCGAGGTCGCCCACGCGGCCTTTCATGTCCGCCTTCTCCTGCTTGAGCTGCTGGACCTTCGCGTCTTTCGCGGTGCCGGACGAATCCAGACCGGCCACCTGCTGCGCGACCTCCTTCTCCTGCTTCGCCAGGTCGTCGGCCTTGCGCTGCGCGTCCTTGATCGCGTCGCCCACGCGCTGCGACCCTGACTGCTGGAGCAACCGCTGCGCTTCCTGCAGCTGCTGCAAAGCCTGCTCGGCCGACGCGCCGCCGTTCTGGTTTGCCGCCGCGGCCTGACGCATCGCGTTCGCTGCGTCCTGCAAGCGACGGGACGCGTCTGCGAGATCCTGCCGCTGCTGTCCCTGCTGCTCGAGCTGCCGCCGCAGTTGCTCGAGCTGACGCGCGGCCTGCTCGGCCTCGTCCGCCAGTTGACGCTGCGACGACCCGCCGCCGCTACCGCCCTGCTGTTGCTGCTGGCCGCGCTGCCGCTGCTGCTCGGCCTGCGCCAGCTGCCGGCGCGCAAGCTCCTTCAGTTTCTCCGCGAGATCGTCCACCTGCTGGTTCGCGCTCTGCTGCTCGGCGCGCTGCGCGGTCTGGTACTGATTCGCCTGGCGATCGAGCTCGAGCTGGAACAGGTCCGCGAGTTCAGACGCCATCTGTCCGCCGCCGCCCCCGCCTCCCCCTCCGCCGCCACCCTGGCGGACGATCATGTCGTAGAGCTGCTCGGCCTCCTGCAGGAACTTCAGCGCGCGCTGCTCGGGCGCCAGGGCTTCCTTCGACTTGAAGCCCTTGAGCTGATCCTCGGCGCCTTTCATTTCCTCGGCAGCCTTGGGCAGCAGCTCCGCAATTTGGCGGAACTTGTCGTCGCCGCTCAGGCGCTGTTGCATCTGCTGCACCAGCTCCTGCAGCTGCTCGCGCAGCTTCGACTGCGAGAGGCCGATGAAGACCGTGTTCTCCTTGAACTTGTCGGGCGGCGTCTTCGCGCGATCGCGCTCGACGTTGAACGTCGCCGAGATGATCTGGCGCTCCTGCTCGGACAGTGCGCCCGCCTGGTTGTTCTGCCCGCCGCCGCCACCCCCGCCCCCGCCGCCCTGCGACTGGGCCTGACGGAAGTTCTGGTTGTACGGCATGATCTTCACGAAGAAGATGTCGCTCGACGTGCTCTTCGGTCCGTTGACGGTGTCGGTGTCGTACGCTTTCGCGTAGTACGACACGAAATCGCCGGGCTTGACGCCCAGTTCCTCGAGATACACGGTGTGTCCGGCGCTCACCTGCGGCAGCGGCTTCGCGCCTTTGCCGTAGAGCGACACGGTCTTCTCGTCGCCGCCATTCACCGAGTAGATCAAATCCAGCTGCTTGACGCCGAAGTCGTCGTCGGCGCGCGCCTGCACGAAGACTTCCTCGATCGGATTCGCGCTGGTGTCGCGCTTCGGCTTCTCGAACGTGACGGTCGGCGGCTGATCCTCGATCACGTCGACGGTGTACTTCGGCGAGGCGATGACTTTCTCGCCGTGCGGACCGTCGAGCTCGATCTGGTAGAAGCCGTCCTTGTCCATCTTGAAGCTGCCGGTGAGCGTGCCGTCGGCCTGCGGGGTCAACCCGGACGCGGCGCCCGGATCGAGCTGCAGCTGTCCGGCCGGCGACGCCATCGTCGGCGTCACGCGCACGCGGACTTCGGTGCCGCGGAGCGCAGCCACGTCGCCGCCCGATTCGACCTTCTGCGACGGCAACCCGGTGTACGCCGGAAAGATGTATTCGAGCTCGAGCTTGGACACGGCCGGAAGCTCGACGACCTTCATCTTGTAGTTGAGCGACCGCACGCCGTCGGCCTCGACGTAGTACTCGATCGGCTTGGCGACGTCGAAAAGCATGCCCTCGAACGTCATCGGATCGGCGCTCGCGACGAGCGGCACGCGATCGAATTTCAGCGCGCCCTCGGCCTTCACCATCAGCGCGACTTCGTTCGACCGGAAGCCGGCAAGCTTCGCCGTGACGGTCTGGTCGGAACCCTTCGGCACACTGGTGTCACCGGGCCGCACCGTAATTGCATACGGGCTGGCGGCTTCGGCCGTGCGCGACAGGTTCAGGAGCGCCGACGTGCCCTGGCGCAGGAATTCCGGGCCGAACGTCATCAGGAGAATTGCGGCGCCCGCGACGGTCAGAAACCCGGCGCCGTAGCGCTTGAGCAAATGACGGCCCACCGCGCGCCCGCCTTCGATGCTGCGCGCCTTTTCGGCCGCCTGCGCGATCATCCGATCGATGATGACCGGCGGCACATCACTCGGCGCGCTGGTCCCGTCGAGCGCCCCGACGTCGACCGCCGAAAGAATGGCGGCCTTGATCGACGGTTCGTATTCTTCGATGTAGAGCGCAACCTGCTGGTCAGTTGCCCGTCGTCGCAGCGGCCGGAGCAACCACCCGGCGAGCAGCACCACGAACGCCGTCCAGACGGCGATCCGGAGACCCGTGACCCACTGCGGGCTGAACTTCGCGGTCTGCAGGCCGTACGACGCCAGCACGAGCGCTGCAATCGCCCCGACCACGATGACGATGGCGCCCCGGACAAGGAGCTTCATCCGCCACCGCTGGCGAACCTGCCGGATGACATTGATGAGTTCTTCCCGGTGGTTCCCGCCAGGCAGCACGTCGGCCATTGGGTCTAACTCCCTGTTGTTCTGAGCTTACGCCCCTACCAGGTCCGCGGCAATCGCTCGATTCCACTCACCCGCGCGGTGCGGGCGTCATTCCCGGACTGAACCGGGCCGACAGCCGGTTGGACAACACGGCCTCGGCCAGGAGGGCAATCACGCCGACGACGAAGAGATACCACCAGAGAGACTGCTTCTTCTCGATATCGGCCGGGGTCAAATCCGGGTGCTCGAGCGATTGGCCGGTCGTCGTGACGGCAGCGCGCCCGGTCGCGGACGCCACGAACTGCTTGGGCTCGAGCGGCGTGAGATCGGACTCGGCCGGATCCTGATTGACGGCCGCCTCGAACGGCCGGCGCGATCCCGTCCCCTGCATTCGGACGGAATAGAACCCCTGCTCGGCCAGTTCGATCGACGGAGATCCGCCCTCGCCGAGCGTCAGCTGCTGGCCTGACGGCGCCATGACGACGCCGCTGGCCCGCCGCGCAGGCGCCGTGCTGTCGCCCGCGCTGCCCTCGCGAACGAGCGAGGCGAGCGGCGCCGCGACGTCGAGCATGTTGCCGACGGTGTACCACGGCGCGGGCGCGTCGTATTGCGCGAGGTAGGTCAGCGTCTCGTGCAGCAGCGGCAGGAACATCGGCCGCTTGGGGAAATCGTTCCATGAGTCGTCGAGCGGCGAGGTGAACACGATCGATCGGCCCGCGCCCACCTTCCGCTCCGCCATCGCCACCGCGCCGTCGTCGAACCGCGCGAGCGCGCGATCGGTCGGTGCCAGCTGAATGGAACGGTAGCGGAGGAACCGGGCAGTCGCGAAGTTCCCCTGACGCGGATCCTTGAAGTCCTCGAACACCTTGTGGCTGTAGTCGAGGAACCCAAGCGTACCGCCCTGTCCGATGGAGCGATCGACCGGCGCGCCGAGTTTGCCCGGCAGGAGCGGCGAGTCGCCCGACCACGGATTGTGATCGCCCGCAACGACGAATAAGCCGCCGCCCTGCTCGACGAACTGCTTGAGCGCATCGTCGAATTGAGTCGGTAGCGCCGTCACGTCGTTCAGGATGACGACCGAGCGGTGATCGAGCGAGGTCGGCGTCAGCCGCGCGACGCTCACGACGTCGGTCTTGAACGGCGGCGTGTTGCCGAGGAGCGCGGTGGTGATGAAGTCGCTGACGTTTCCCGCGCCCTCGGACTGGACGATGAGCACGGAGACGGGTCGGCTCGGCGAGAGCACGAACTGGAAGACGTTGTTCTTCGGCAGCTTGTCGGTGCCGGCGCGCACGGTGCCCTGCATGTTGGCTTCCGATACGGTGAACGGGGGAAACGTGACGGACGCGGACGCGTTCGGGCCGACGGTGACGGGCTTGTTGCCGACCTCGCGGCCGTCGATCTCGAGTTTGACCGCGACGTTGGTGAACGTCTCGGCACCGTGGTTCGTGATGCCAACGGTCGGGGTGACGCGCTCTTCGCCGGCGAACGACGTGCGCGGCAGGGCGACCGACGACACCGACAAGTCGGACGTCTCGAACTCGGCGACGCTGACCGGCGTCAGGGTCGCGCCTTCCGGCAAATGGATTTCTTCCTGCCGCTCCCAGCCGCTCTTCTGGAAATCGCTGATGAGGTAGACCTCTTTGCGTGGCAGCTGCGATTGCCCGAGCAGCGTCTGCGACAACCTGAGCGCGGGCCCGAAGCGCGTCGAGTCGGCGGTCACAGTCGCCTCGTTGACGCCGGCGGCGAGGCGCGCGCGATCGGACGTCGCGCGGACGTTCTGCTCGGTGTTACGGGCGAAGAGAATCAGCGTGCCCTTGTCCTCGCCGCGCAGCGTGTCGATGATCTTGTTCGCCTCGGCCTTGGCGCGCGTCCAGTGGTCGCCGTAGCCCATGCTCGCCGACCGATCGAGCAGAACGATCACCTCTCTCGCGCCGGTCGTGGCCGCGGCGGCCTTGACCGGATCTTCCTTGAGGAACGGGCGCGAGAACGCCGCGACGATCAACATCATCGCGGCAGCCCGCAGAAGCAGCAACAGCCAGTTGTGGATCCGCCGGCGTTCGACCGACTGGTACGGAATCCGCTGGATGAACATCAACGACGGAAACCGGATGACGTCCTTGCGCTCGCGCTGGATCAGGTGCACGAAGATCGGCACGGCGATTGCCGCGAGGCCCAGGAGAAAGAGCGGAGCGAGGAAGGACATGGTCTAGCGCACCCGCATCAGACGTTCGCGATTGCCCAGGTACGTGAACAGCGCATCGTCGAGCGGGCGTGACGTGTTCAGGAGGACGTAGTCGATGCGCGACTCGGCGCAGCGTGTTGTAAAGGCGTCGATGTGGGCGCGAATCATCTCGCGATACTGGTCGGCGAACGATTCGGGCACCACCGGCACTTCCTCGCCGCTTTCGAGGTCCTCGAACCGCGAGGCCTCGGTGTACGGGAAATCGATCTCGGCCGGGTCGAGCACGTGAAACACGACGACGTCGTTGCCGATGAACTTGTAGGGCTTGAGCGCCTCGAGCACAGCGTCCGGCGATTCGTAGAGATCGGAAATCAGCGCGACGATGCTCCGGCGTTTGAAGTGCTCGGCGAGCCGCGTGAGTGGCTCGAGGATCCGGCCCGGCCGGTCCGCGCGGGCCCGCTCGAGCGTGTGCAGCAGCACATTGAAGTGCTTGGCCGATGGCGGCACGTGCGAGACGATCTCGCTGTCGAACGTCACGATACCGACGCGGTCGCGCTGCCGGTGGGACAGGTACGCGAGGCACGCCGCGAGAAACGACGCGTACTCGAGCTTGGTGACGCCCTGACTGCCGAAGCTCATCGACTTCGACACGTCCACGAGCGCCATGAAGTTCGCGTTCGTGTCCGCCTCGTACTGCTTGACGAAGTAGCGATCCGTGCGCGCGTACAGCCGCCAGTCCACGCGCCGGATGTCGTCGCCAGGCACGTACCCGCGGTGCTCCGCGAAGTCGATCGACGCGCCAAAATACGGTGCGCGATGCAACCCGTTGATGAATCCGTCGACGACGTTCCGCGCGAGGAACTCGAGATTGCGGATCCTCGCGAGGACCTGCGGATCGACGAACCTGGCGCCGGGAATAACGTGGGTTTCCATGTCGGTGTCGGTGTCTGTGTCTCTGTCCGCGTCCGTCTCTCAATCAACCAATAGCAGCGAACCGGCCGAAGGGGTCAGGCCCGGCTCACGCCAATCGGGGTCAGACCCCTTGCTCATTTCTGGTGGTCCGTCATTGCCCCATTGCCCCACTGCCCATTTCTCACATCCCACTCTTCGGCGTGGGCACGCTCTTCAGGAGCTCGTCGACGATCGCGTCGCTCGTCACGCCCTCTGACTCCGCGCGGAAGTTGATCAGTATGCGGTGACGCAGCACGGGATGCGCGAGCGCCTTGATGTCCTCGAAGCTCACGTGGTACCGGCCGTCGGTGAGCGCGTTCGCCTTGGCGCCGAGGATCAGGTACTGCGCGGCGCGGACGCTTGCGCCGAACGAGACATACTTCTTTACGATGTCCGGCGCGTTGGGCGCCTTCGGCCGGCTCGTCCGCACGAGCTGCAGCGCGTATCGCATCACCGGTTCGGCGACCGGCACGCGGCGAACGAGCGTCTGGAACTTGACGAGATCGGCGCCCGTCACCGGACGCTCGAACTTCGGATCGAGCACGGCGGTCGTCGTCCGCACGACGTTGTATTCCTCGTCTTCCGGCGGGTGCTCGATCACGATGTGGAACATGAAGCGGTCGAGCTGGGCTTCCGGCAGCGGATACGTGCCTTCGAGCTCGATCGGGTTCTGCGTCGCGAAGACGAAGAACGGCTCTTCGAGGACGTAGGTCCGTCCCTGAATCGTCACGCGGTGCTCCTGCATGGCTTCGAGGAGCGCGGCCTGTGTCTTGGGCGGCGTGCGATTGATTTCGTCGGCCAGCACGATGTTCGCGAAGATCGGGCCGGGCGCGAACACCATCTGACGCTTGCCGCCCGCGTCTTCCTGAATGATGTCGGTGCCGGTGATGTCCGATGGCATCAGATCTGGCGTGAACTGAATACGGTTGAACCGCAGGTCGAGCACCTGAGCCAGCGTGCGCACGAGCAGCGTCTTCGCGAGCCCGGGCACGCCGACGATCAGGCTGTTGCCGCCGACGAACAGCGTCAGCAGCACCTGATGCACGACGTCACTCTGGCCGACGATGAGCTTGGCAAGCTCGGCCTCGATGCGTTTGCGGCCCGCGTTCATCCTGTCGGCGAGCGCGATGTCCTCGGGCGAATCCATCCGAACTTGCTGGAGCGTGGAATCCACAACGTCCCCTTTCGATGCGGCGGCGATCCGAACTCAGTGAATGATGCCGTAGAGAAATTCGTTGATGCCGATCTTGTACGCCTCGTTGTTCTCGTCGATCGGCTTGATGTTCGAGTCGGACCACTCCCAGAACTCGGAGATGTCCGTGCTGTAGTTGCAGAAGATCAGCATCCGCTTGTTCGGGTTGTTGTCCTCGAACAATGCGAGAAAGTGCGGCGGCGGCGGATCGTAGTACTGCGGAATCTTCTCCGGGTGGTCGATCTCGAAGAACGAGTGAAACACCGGATGCGTCCCGTCGAGCTCGACCCACCGGCCTTCCGGGAACACCTTGCTTACCTGCAGATCGATGTTGCTCCAGTGGTTGTACCGGTCGTCGTCGAGAATGAGGAAGCCGCCTTTCAGCAGGTACGCGCGCAGGTTCTTGACGTCCTCGTCGCTCATCGACCACGTGCCGGGCTCCGCCATGTAGATCAGCGGGTTCTTGAACAGCTCGGGATCGCTGAGGCTCATGATGCTGCTGCCATCGGTGTGCGTCTGGACCGCGGTGATCTCACTCAGAATCTTCGTGAAGTGCTGTTCGCCGCGCGGGTAGTCGTGCGCCCACGGCGCGCCGCGGCCGCCGAACCACGGATAGCTGACGCGCACGAACGTGAATTTGCCGTCGTACGGCACGTTGCCGCTGTAGGACTGAGACGGCCGGTACCCGCCGCGCTGCGCGAGCGCGGTCGCGCTCACAAGCACAGTCAGGATCACGGTCAGCACCGATCGCGCGCGGGTCCTTCGCATGTCGATATCACCTGTGCCCTACTACGCCAACCCCTTCGCCCGCCGGAACGACCACTCGGCGCCCATCAGGGTCAGGAGCAACAGCAGGATCAGCGGCATGTCCCACAGCTCCTTGTCTTCTACGACGGTAATGCCCTTGCCGCTGTATGTAATGGCGTCGACGAGCCCGCTCGCCTGGTCGGCCGTGAAGAAGCGGCCCTCGGTTTCGTCGGCAATTCGCTTGAGCAGGGGCGCGCGCATCGCGGCGTCGAAATACTCGGCGTCGCTCGGCGCGACGCGGACCGACGCGACGCCGCGCGTGACGTCCTTCCCTTCATGATCGCTGCCGCCGACGACGATCTTCGCGATGCCGTCCTCGGTCGACGTGTACGTCGCGGTGTACTCGCCCTCGCGCTTGACGGTCCACGCCATCGGCAGGTCCTCGACCTTGCCGGACGCTGACGTGACGTGCGCCGTGATGCGCCCGTCGTTGATGCCCTTGTACTCGGGGTCGACGACCTGCGCGGTGATCGTCACGGGCTCGCCCTTCTGCACGTGATCGGGCGCGGCCGTCACCATCACGCGATCAGGGACGCCGTCGACCATCCAGCGCACGAGGCGCTGCCAGAAGTTGTGGTGCGTCGGATCGGTAATGGCCATCTTGGCGTGCATGCGCCACATCCAGGTATCCTGCACGGGCAGCGCGAGCGCCTTGCCGCGGCCGTAGCGCTGATATGCGAGGACGACCTGCTCGCGATTCGATCCGTCCAGCCCCGTCAAGAGCGTCGTCGCCCCGGCCTTCACCTCGCGGATGGGATTGAGCGAGGTGAGCGGCGGCAGATCGCGCCACTTGGCCGCCGCGTCCGATTCCTTTTCGGTGATCTGCGTCGCGGGATGATTGGCGCCCGCGCGGGTGGGCCGCACGATGAGCTCGCTGAAGTACGGCGTGGCGGTCTTGTTTCGCGTCTGTTCGATCACGACCGGCAGGACTTCAGCAAGCGGCGTGCCGGCCCATCCGCCTTCGGCGAACGACGCGTCGCCGCCGAGTGCCAGCAGTCCGCCACCGCGCACGTCCACGAAATCGGCGAGCATTCGCTGCTGTTCGGGTGTAAATGCACTCGCTTCGACGCTGCCGAGAATGATGCCGCGATACCCGAACAACTCCTCGCGCGTCGTCGGAAACCCGTTCTGGAGCTCCTCCGGGTTGTCGACGTGCAGGCGCAGGTACTTGTCCGGCGAGTTCACGCCGGCTTCCGCGGTGCGCTGCAGCAGGACGATCTGGAGGTTGTCGTCCTCGTCGGTCGCCAGGCGAATGAACTTCGGCTCAGGACGCGGCTCGCCTTCGAGGTACAGCAGCTTCTCGCGCCGATCGTAGACGTCGATGAGCGCGTCGCGCTGGTTGTTCTGCGGGACTTCCTCGTTGGCCTGGACTGGCACCTTGAAGCGGAACATGCGGGGGCCGGTCTCGGACGCCTTGAACCGGACGTGGAACGTCTCGGACTCGCCGTCGGCCGGAAGCGTGACGTCCTGCGAGCTCACGATCCGTCCCGCGTCTTCGACGACAAGCGGCACCTTCACGCCCGCGTAGCCCACCTGGGTGAGGACGACGTCGACGACGAGCGAGGAACCCTTGAGAACGCGGCGCGGGGTCTCGGCGCGTGTGATCTGCACGTCGCGCGTCAGACGGTCGCGCCCCACGCCCACCGCGAAGACCGGCATGGATTGCGACTTGAGCCCAGCGATCGACGCGTCGAGAGTGGCGTCGGAATTGTCGGCGCCGTCGCTCAACATCACGAGGCCGGCGACCGGCAGGCCGCTGAGCTCGTCGCGGGCGCGATCGAGCGCCTCACCCAGGCGCGTGCCCGTGCCCTGAAACGTGAGGTCGGTTGACGTCTGGAGCCGCTCGGCCGAGTTCGAAAATCGGTACAGCCGGACGTTGAAGCGCTTGCCGAGAGCGGTCAGGAGCGGGCCGTCGGTGCGGCCGAGCTCGTCGCGGGCAAAATCGGCGCGCGGCTTGTCGTGCTGATCGGCAATCTGCATGCTGCGAGAATCGTCGATCAGCACGCCGACGAAGTTCTGCTGCGGCACCGCGACTTTGAGCAGGAGCGTCGGCCGCAGGAGTGCGAAGAGCGCGACGAGCAGGAGCGGGATGCGAATCAGGAGCAGCGTGAGTCGATCGCGGCCGCGCACGGCGACCAGCGACCGGTACGTCCACACGGCGTACAGGCCGACGACAGCCGCCACCGCCACGACGGTCCACATGGACCGCGTCGCGCCGAGTACGAACGTCCCCTGCTCGTAGACGAGCCGTTCGTACTTGAACAGAAAGCGAAAAAGCGAATCGAGCACGGAAGCGCGATTGTAGCCTAATGAGCCCCACGACCCGCCCGCAATCGCACTCCGCGCGACGCTGGCCTACCCCAGAGTATGACGAGCGAACTCGAGAATGCGATGGCTCTCGGCATCGAGGCCACCCTGCGCAAGTTCGGGGCGCCCGCCGCCGCGGCCGCCCAGTTCGGACGTCGCGCGCCGCAGCCACGCATTTGCGTCCAGCGCAACATCGGCCGAGCGAGCCACCACGACTGGCGCCGGCCGGCCGTCGCCCACGAGCACCGCGACGAGCCCCGGAACGCTCACAATAGCGGCCGCCAGATTCTTGAGCGCCGCTGCGTCCCAGCCCGTCACCACCTGTAAGACGACGCGGAGGCCCCCGATGGTCTCGGCATGTTCACGAAGCGCGGCGGCCCTGTGACCGGCGACTTCCTCCTGGAGGAGTCGCATGGCGCGGCTCTGATCCTTGGCCTCCCCTCGCATGCGCTCAATCGCGGCAGCAAGCCCCGGGGGAGTGACCGAGAGAACGCGGGTCGCGCTCGTCACCACGTCGCGCAGCAGCCGATGCGATGCGAGCGCCCGGCCACCACACGCGAACGACAGCCGGGTCGCGCCCTTGAATCGCTCCCAGGCCGTCACCGCAATGACGCCGATCATCCCTGTACGCGGCACGTGCGTACCGCCGCAGGCCGAGAGGTCGAAGTCCGTCACCTCGACGAGTCGCAGCGGCCCGCTCCGCGCAGGCTCTTTCCGAAGGGGAAGCCGCGCGGCCTCCTCGGATGAGGCGAACCGAATGCCGACCGCGCGATCCGCCCAGACGACGTCGTTCGCGGCCTGCTCGGCGTCGGCGATCTCGGCAGGTGTGACTTCGCGCGCAAGATCGATCGTCGAGACGTCCGCGCCCATGTGAAAACTGGTGGTCCTGACGCGGTGGCCGCGGTCGAAGGCCGCCGACAGCACGTGTTGTCCGGTGTGCTGCTGCATGTGATCGAACCGCCGCGCCCAGTCGATCTCGCCGTGAACCGTCGTGCCCGGGGCGACCGGCGCGTCGAGCACATGCCCGATCTCGCCGTCCTCCCGATCGACGACGTCCACGACACGTGCGCCATCCAGCCGCCCCGTGTCGAACGGCTGGCCGCCCGACGTGGGATAGAACGCCGTCTGATCGAGCACAACAACGGGCCGGCCGTCGAGCGTCTCGCTCGAAACGACGGTCGCGTCGAACGCGGTGAGCAGGGAGTCTGTGTAGTACAAGCGCTTGGACATATGGGCTTGGGGCTTGGGGCTCATGGCGTGGGCTCGGGACTTGGAACTTGGGACTCAGGACCGGCCGGTGACGCTGGACACCGGACCCTGGACTCGTCCCAAGCCTTAAGCCCTAAGCCGTCTTGTGCGTCTCCGCCGCAATGGGCAGCTCGAAGTGAAAGAGCGCGCCGCCGAGCGCGCCACGGCGGTAGCCGATCGTGCCGCCATACGAACGGACGATGCCGTAGCTGACGGAAAGGCCGAGTCCCGTCCCCTCGCCGACAGGCTTGGTCGTAAAAAACGGCTGGAAGAGCTTCAACTCATCCTCGCGCCTGACGCCGGGACCACTGTCCTCGACTTCGACCACGACGCCGCGATCCGTGTCGGCGGTGCGAATCGCGATGCGCCGGTCGGCCGGCATCGACGTCACGAGTGCCTGCTCCGCGTTGATCACGAAATTGAGCAGCACCTGCTGCAGCTCCGTGAGGACCGAGAGCGTCGGCTGGCTCGACTGCTCGTCGACCTCGAGCGTGATGTTCTGTTCCTGGAACCGCCGCTGCCGGAGCTCGACGACCGAAGCGACGACGTCACGGAGAAACACGGCGCCGACCTTCGACCCCTGCTGGCGGCTGAAGCGCGAGAGGTTCCGGATGATCGCGCTCGCGCGCCCGCTTTCCTTCTTGATGAGCGCGAGATCCGCGCGTACGTCGCCGCGAAGATCGGGTTCGCGCTGCAGCAACTCGGCGAACCCGGAGATCGCCTGGAGCGGATTGTTGAGTTCGTGCGCGATGCCGGAGAGCAGGACGCCGATCGCCGCGAGCCGCTCCTGGCGAATGAGCTGCTGCTGCAGCAGCTCGAGCTCCTGCCGGATGCGGCGCTCCTCGTCGACCTGACGCGCGATCGACTCGCGCGCCTCGCGCAGGTTCTCGACCATCCCGCCGAGCGCGTCGCGCAAGTGTTCGAGCTCGCGCGACGGCATCGGTTCGACGGGCAGCGGACTCAGGTCGCCCGCGCCGACGCGATCCGCGCTGCGCTCGAGATGCCCGAGCGACCCGATCCACCGCCGCAGGAACACCGCTTCGAACGCGAGCATGACGAGCGTGGCGATCGCCGTGATGCCGATCGTGCGGCGATAGATCGACGCGGCGCGCCACCACGCGACCGACGTCGGAATGCCGACACCGACCGTCCAGCCCAGTCCGGGCACCGTCGCGGCGCCGTACGAACGCTCTTCGACTTCACGGCTCGACGTCGACAGGCTCGTCACCGCCCGGCCCGTCGCATCGGTGATGGTCACATCGGCGCCGTCCGCGAATTGGAGGTGCCCGAGATACGCGCGGACCGCTGCCGGATCGGTCCGATCGCTCTCCTGAAGATGCGCCGCAATCGCCGATGCAAGGCGGTTGGCTTCCCGGCCGAGCTCGGTGACCTGTTCGCTGTAGGTCGTTCCGGCCGTCCACGTCATCACGCCGCTGACGGGAATCAGCAGCAGCAGCGTGGCGACGGCGAGTTGTTCGCGGAGCGGGCGGGCCACGGCGGGGCTATTGTGGTCGTTCAGCCACCGGGAGACAACAGCGGATCGGCGACGCCGGCTTCGGCGAATCCGCGCGCGCGAAGCTGGCAGCTGTCGCAACGCCCGCACGGCCCGCCGTCGGGCCGGGGATCGTAGCAGCTGTGAGTCAACCCGTAGTCCACGCCCAGCTCGAGCCCGAGGCGAATGATGCCGGCCTTCGTCAGGTGCTGGAGCGGCGCCCAGATTCGCAACGGCCGGCCTTCGACGCCCGCGCGGGTCGCGAGACTGGCAAGGTACTCGAACGCGGAAATGAACTCTGGACGGCAGTCGGGATAGCCCGAGTAATCGAGCGCGTTGACGCCGATCACGATCCGTTCGGCGTCAACGACCTCCGCCCACGCGAGGGCCAGCGACAGGAACACGGTGTTGCGCGCGGGCACGTAGGTGGAGGGAATCGGGGAATCGGGCAATTGGGCTATCGGGCTATTGGGGACAGCTGAGCTAGTGGGGCCGATTGGGTCATCGACCGGCCGATCCTTGGGTATCGCGCCCTCGCCGACGAGCGACGATCCGCCGAAGGCCCGCAAATCCAAGTCGAGCTCGACGTGGCGAACGAATCCCAGTGCCGCGGCGACCTGACGGGCCGCCTCGATCTCGCGCACATGAATCTGGCCGTAACGAATCGTCAGGCCGTACAGCGCCCAGCCTTCGCGCCGCGCGAGCGCGGCCGCGGTGGTCGAATCCAGACCGCCCGAAAGCAGGACGACGGCGCGCGTCATCACACGCCTCGCGTCTCGGGGCTCCAGATGTACTTGTGCGCCTGAATCTGGAGTCGCACGCCGAGGCGATCCGCGAGAATCCACTCGGCCAGCACGCGTGGCTCGAGCTCGCCAAAGACCGGCGAGAACAGCACGGCATTCGCCCGATCGACGAGCCGGTGTTTCGCGGCGACGTCGCGCGCGTACTCGTAGTCGGCGCGGTCCGCGATCACGAACTTCACCTCGTCGTTACCCTGGATGGCGTCGAGATTCGGCCAGTGCATCCGTGCCGCTTCTCCGCTGCCCGGACACTTCACGTCCACAATTGCGACGACCTCGTCGGGCAGCTCGTCGATCGACACGTGCCCGCCCGTTTCGACGAGCACCTGGTGGCCGGACGCGAGCAGACGATCGATGAGCGGGTACACGTCGCGCTGGAGCAGCGGCTCCCCGCCCGTCAACTCCACGACCTTGCAGCCAAACCGATCAACGTCAGCCGCCACGTCGTCCACGGTCATCTTCCGTCCGCCAGTAAACGCATACGGCGTGTCGCACCAGCGGCAGCGGAGGTCGCACGCGGCCAGGCGGACGAAGACACAGGGCCGACCGACGTGCGTCGACTCGCCCTGTATGGAGACGTAGATCTCGTAAACGGTCAACACTTGGGGAATTGTGATCAAGTTAGAAGTGAAAAGCCAGAAGTTAGAAGTTCCGGAGGATCACGCGGGACACGTGGGATCTTCCGAACTTCTAACTTCTGGCCTCTCACTTCTAACTTGATCACATACTTGAGTAAAGATGTCCGTGCGCGTGGGCACGTCGGGCTGGAACTACCCCACGGGTCAGGGTACCTGGAACGGCGTGTTCTATCCGTCGCGGCGCTCGAAGGGCTTCGACGAACTCGCGTACTACGCGGAACATTTCGACACAGTTGAGGTGAACTCGACGTTCTACCGCGCGGCGGAACCGGCGCTCGGCGAGAGCTGGATGCGCCGCACGCCCCCGACATTCCAGTTCGCGGTCAAGCTGTACCAGAAGTTCACGCACCCGGACATGTACCTGTCACGCGCCGGCGCGACCGATTGGGACGTGTCGCGCGCCGACGTCGATCAGTTCCGGCGCGGAATCGATCCACTTGCCGAGGCCGCGCGCCTGGCCGCGGTGCTGATCCAGTTTCCGCCAAGCTTCCACGCCGAACCCGCCATGCGCGAGTACGTGGACTGGCTGCTCGACGCATTCTCCGGCTACCCGATCGCCGTCGAGCTCCGGCATCGGACCTGGAGCGACGACGCCCAGGCGACGCGCGCACTCCTCGATCGACATCGCGCCGCATGGGCGCTGATCGACGAGCCGAAATTCGACGCGTCGGTCCGGCAGCACCTGTCCGATGCCGCGTCGGGCGCGCCACTGGCCTACATCCGGCTGCACGGTCGCAACGCAGCAATGTGGTGGGATCACGACGAGGCCGAGGATCGGTACAACTACCTCTACTCGCCGAAGGAGCTCGAGCCGTTCGCGCGTGCGGCCGAACAGGCCGCGACGGCATCGCGGCGGGTGCTCGTCTATTTCAACAATCACTTCTCGGCGAAGGCAGTCGCGAACGCGGCGATCCTCCGAAAGGAGCTCGGCCAGCCGATTCCGGGGGACTACCCGCGCGAGATGATCGCCCGCTACCCGGCGCTCGACGGCATCGTCGCTACTTCTGGCCTGCCGATTTGACGGTCGCGAGGCGCAGCACGTCCGCGACCTCCAGCTTGTCCACCACGTCCATGCCCGTCGTCACCTGTCCGATGACGACGAAGCGCGCGTCGAGGGCGGGATTCGCGATCTTCATGATGTAGAACTGGCTGTCGGCATACTGCGCCGAGCCCGGATCGGGATGCGCGAGCCCGACAGCGCCGCGCACGTGCGAGTGCTTCTTCGAGATCTCAGACACGCCGATGGGCGTGCCACTGCTGCTCGTGCCCCAGATGTTCCTGAGCGAGACGTTGCGCGTCTGCGGATCGCCGATCTGCACCAGCCCGGCCTCGACGCGGTGAAAACGCAAGCCGCGATAGAAGCCCGACTGCACGAGCTTGAGAATGTGATCGACGCTCTTGGGCGCGTCCGCGGCGAACATCTGTACCTGGAACGAGCCCTTCACTGTCTCGAACACGACGACAGGCGACGCCGACTGCGCCGGCGCGGGCTTCGCCTGGCCGCGGACCGAAGCCGGCGCCATGCCGATCGCGATCGCGCAGGCGATCGCCGAAGCGCTACTTAGGAGTTTCGCCTTTGACATTCAGCGACTTCAGGACGTCGGCGAGCTCGATCTTGTCGACGACTTCCATGCCCTTCGTCACGTGACCGATCATCGTGTACTTGCCGTTGAGCGCCGGGTTCGCGCCTTTGAGGATGAAAATCTGGCTGTCGGCATCCGTCGGCGTCTGTCCGGTGCGATATGCGACGCCCACCGATCCGCGCTCGAACAGCCGCTTGCTGAACTCGGCGACGCCGATGCGCTGGCCGCTGCCGCCTTCGCCCCAGGTGTTCTGCGAGGCCATGTTGCGCGAGGCCGGATCGCCGACCTGAATCACGCCCGGCTGTACCCAGTGGAATCGCAGCCCTCGATAGAACCCGCGCCGGACGAGCGTCAGGATGTGTTCGGTCGACTTGGGCGCGTCCTTGTCATAGAGCTCGACTTCGATCGGTCCCTTGACGGTGTCGAACACGAGGGTTGTGCCGGCGGCCTGCGCCGCGGACGCACCCGGCTTCGTCTGCGCCATCGGCACGGCGACCGCCACGGCCGTCGCCAGCGTCAGCGCCACTACCATCGCCCGCTTCTCCATGGACCCTCCTCCCAAGCCTACGAACGCCCCACCTGAGTGACCCCGATTTTAGGACAGAGTGGGCTCACTACACAGACCTGACATCTTGGATATATCGGACGACAGACGTTCTGGCCCCAGGTCACCAGATACAGGTTCACTCGCGGCCACCAGCGGTGCGGGACGACGCGGTACAAGGCCTGTTCGGTCTGATCGGGGGTGCGCGTCCGGACCCAGCCCAGCCGGTTGGCGATCCGGTGCACATGGGTGTCCACGCAGATGTTGTCGCGGCTCGCGTGGGACAGGATGAGGACGAGATTGGCGGTCTTGCGGCCGACGCCAGGCAAGGTCAGCAGGTCGTCCATGCGACTGGGCACGCGGCCGCCGAACCGCTCGACGATCGCGCGGCACGTCTCGCGCACGTGGCGCGCCTTCACGCGGTAGAAACTGACGGGATAGATCAGCGTGCGGATGCGCGCGGCCGAGACCTTGGCCATGGTTGCCGGTGTGCGCGCGACGCGAAACAGGCGCATCGACGCGGCGTGGGTCACCGGATCACGCGTCTGCGCCGACAGCATCGTCGCAATGAGCACGCGGAACGGATCTTCGCGGGTGTCCGTGCTGATCTTCTCGACGGCTGGCTCCTCCATCCCGCGCAGCGCGCGGGCCAGCGTCTTCAGGACGGGGACGATGCGCTCGGCGGGATCTAGCGCGCGGACTCCGGACGCTGGACGGACTTCGGACAGTGGACGGACCCTGGACCGCGGACCCCGGACGGCCCCTGGCCCCTGGACCCAGGACCCCGGACCGGGTTTAGTGTCCATGCGATTTGCAGTATCCGCAGTGATTGCACTCCACGGTCGGCTCGATCAGGCACGCATCGCCGACGTTGACGAGCGTCAGGTATTGCACGTGGCTCGCGTGCTGGCGCCAGGCCGGCTCGCCGGCGGACGCCGGAGACGCGCGCGGCGCGTCTCCTGGGCTGGCGGACGCGGCCGTACGGCCAACGTGGCGCATGACGGCGTCACGAACCAGCGCGCGCAGTTCGGCGTCGGTCATGAGAATCTCCGTCAGCTTACCGGATCGACGTCCACGTGGTCGATGATGCCGATGATCGCCGCGTCGACCGGCGCCGCCTTGCGCCGGAGCGCCTCGCCCGCAGCACGACCTTCAATGACAATCAACACGCGCTCGCCGACGCCGGCGCCGACCGAATCGATCGTGAGCACGGTCGTGCCGCGCGGCTGACCGTCGAGAGCGAGCGGCTGAACGAGGAGGAGCTTCGCGCCGTCAAGCTTGGCGTGCTTCTGCGTGGCGACGAGCGTGCCGATCACGCGCCCGATCTGCATGCCCGGCTACTCGAGATCCCAGCGATCGACGATGCCGACGACGCAGGCGTCGACGGGCGTCTCCGCTGGCAGGAAGGGAAAGCAGGCCTCGCGGCCGCGAACGAAAAAGACGTGCTCGCCGACGCCGGCGCCGACCGCATCGACGGCCACGAGCGTCCGGCCCGCCGGCGCGCGATCGGGCGCGACCGGCTGAAGCACGAGGAGTTTGTGACCCTGGAGGAGCGCGTCCTTCACACTTGCGACGACGTCGCCGACGACGCGCGCGATCTGCATGACGCTAGCGGACGACTTCCGCGCGGGGACGCTCGCGCGGCTGCTCGTCGACGTGCACGTCGTCGACGACGCCGACGATCGCCGCGTCGATCGGACAATCCTTGAGGCCCGACGCCATGCGCGCGGAGCTGCCGCTGACAATCAACACGGTCTCACCGGAGCCGGCGTCGACCGTATCCACCGCGACGATGTAGTTGCCGTCGAATTTGCCGGACGGATCGACGGGACGCACGATCAGCAGTTTGTTGCTGACCAGTCGTTCATCTTTCCTGGTCGCGACGACCGTCCCGACCACTTTCGCGAGCAGCATGGATCAGCCGGACTAGCTCTTGGCGGCTTTGCCGATCGGCAGAACGTCTTCGAGGTTGGCGTGCGGACGCGGGATGACGTGCACCGACACGAGCTCGCCGACGCGGCGCGCGGCGGCGGCTCCGGCATCAGTCGCGGCCTTCACGGCAGCCACATCGCCGCGGACGATCGCGGTGACATATCCGGCGCCGATCTTTTCCCAGCCGACCAGCGTGACTTTCGCGGCCTTGACCATCGCGTCGGCCGCTTCGATCATCGCGACCAGACCCTTTGTCTCGACCATTCCGAGCGCCTCGCCCATTGCGTTCCTCCGTTAAGACTTGCCGACGTCGGCGAGCTGCCTGACCGCTTCGTCGACGAGCGCCGTAAGCTGCGCGTATGTTAGCCGAATCTCGCCGTCCGTACCTACTGCTACGCGGCCGCCGCCGGCGACACTCGTGTCGGGCACCAGCTTCTGACCAGGTGATGACGGCGCGTAGATGATCTGGCACGACGGATCGTCCTCGGGCGACGGGTCGGGACAAATCGGTGCGGGGGCGGCGATGCCGTACGACCCGCGAAGCGCCTGAAGGCGCGTGACTTCCTCGCGCGAGAGAAGGTGTTCACGCCCGAGCATGCGCGCGACGAGACTGATGCGCGCGAAGTGCTCGATGGTCTCCATCTTGTAGTACGCGGCGAACAGGTCCTTGCCCAGCGCCAGCGCGCCATGGTTCGCGAGCAGCAGGCCGTCGTGCGTCCGCACGTACGGCGCGACCGTCGCCGCCAGCTCGTTCGTCGACGGGGTGCCGTACTCGGCGATGGGAATGGCCCCGAGCGTGGTCACGACTTCAGCGAGCACCGCGCGATCGAGCGGAATCCCCGCGACGGCGAATCCCGTCGAGAGCGGCGGATGCGAGTGCACGACCGCGTTGATGTCCGGCCGCTCGCGGTAGGCCACCAGGTGCATCTGCACTTCGGACGACGGCTTGCGGCCGGGCGCGCCGGAGATCAGACGCCCCTCGAGGTCGGTGACGACCATCATGTCCGGCGTCATGAAGCCCTTGGACACGCTGGCTGGCGTCATCAGGAGGCGATCGGGCTCGACACGTACGCTGATGTTGCCGTCATTCGACGCGACGTACCCGCGCACCCACAAGCGGCGCCCGACTTCGACGATGTCCGCGCGGAGCTGATCGAGATCCGTCATGCCGAGTGCGCCGTGGGATGGGCGGCGAGATACGCGCGGCGGCAGTCTTCGGAACAGAAATACTGGGCGCTCGATCCCGAGCCGGCATTTATCGCTCGGCTCATCGGGATGTAGGTACCGCACTGCGGATCGCGGACGAGCTGCCCGCCGATCCGTTCGGCCGGCTTGCCCGACGGCGACGCGCCGCGAGGCCGCGACGCCGGCCTCGCGGACGGCGACATCATCGCGCCAATCAACCGCAGCAGAAACCGGACGGCAACCGTGACGAGAATCGCGCGCAGGAGCCACGGGAGAAACTCCATCTACGCGCCCTCCGGAGCACCGCCGCGTCCGCCCGCTCCCCCGCCGATTTCCGGGTGCGCCGACTTGATGCCGTCGAGCCCCTGCTTGGCCTGCTGGGCTTCGGTGCTGCCGGGCGCGAGGGTCACGACCTTCTGCCACGAGTCGACGGCGCCGCGAAAATCCTGCTTGCCGAACGCCCGCACGATGCCTTGATTGAGGAGCGTCTTCGCGTGCTTGGGATCGAGCGCGAGCGAATGATCGAGTTGCGCGAGCGAACGATCGACCTGATTGAGGTAGTAGTAGCAGACGCCCAGGTCGGTGCTCGCGTTGATGTTGTTGGGATCGATCTTGAGCGCGGCTTCGTACCACGGCGTCGCAAGATCGAACCGCTCCGAATCGAAATACAGATCCGCCAGCTCGACGCGGATCGCCGCATTCGTGGGCTGCGCGGTCGCGGTGCGCTCGAGCTCGCTGGCGCGCTTGGTGTCGAGCGGAGGCGCGGCCGCGGGCGACGGTGCGGCGGGCCCTGCCGAACTCGTCGCCGCCGCCGCGGCGGCGGGCGGGGGCGCCGCGGGCCCGGCCTGCTGGCTCCCGAGGATCCAGCCGACGAGGACGCCGAAGAACATGCCGGCGAGGGAGAACACGATCGACTCGCGTTTCATGATGCGGACGCCGGCGGCCGGCCGGCGTTCTGCTCATCATACCTCCCGAGGGCGTCGAGGTAGTCGCGGACGGCGCGATCGAGTCCGACCCACAGGGCGTGGCCCATGAGCGCGTGTCCGATCGACACCTCGTCGAGGTGCGGCAGGTGTCGGAACATCTGCAGGTTGTCGAGATCGAGATCATGGCCGGCGTTGACGCCGAGGCTGAGCGAGTGCGCCAGTTCCGCCGCCGCGATGTACGTCGCATAGCTCGCCCGGCCTGCGTCGGCGCCCTGCGCGAACGCTCGCGCGAACGGCTCGGTGTAGAGCTCGACGCGATCAGCGCCGACGTCGGCCGCCCAGCGAACGGGCGCGGCCTCAGGGTCGACGAACACACTCACGCGAATCGTCGCCGCGCGCAGATCCGCGATGATTTTCCCCAGCCGCGTTCGATCGGTCGAGGCCGGCCAGCCCGCCTGACTCGTAATCTCTCCAGGCGCGACCGGCACGAGCGTGCACTGGTCCGGCCGGGTCGCGATCACCAGCTCGACGAACGCCGGCCGCGGGTCGCCTTCAATGTTGAACTCGACCCGCCGGCCGGTGCGCGCGCGATACTCGGCGAGGCACGCCGCGATCTCAGGCACGTCCGCCTGCCGGATGTGCCGCTCGTCCGCCCGCGGGTGAATCGTGATCCCCGGCGCGCCCGCGTCGAGGCACGTGACGACCGCGCGGACGACGCTCGGTGTCGACCCGCCGCGCGAATTGCGCAGCGTCGCCACTTTGTTCACGTTTACGGACAATTTCGCCATTGAGAATTACAGATTGAATTGAAAATTTCAGATCTCAAATTCAAAACTCGGAGCGTTCCCCGTCGCGCGACTCAGTCGTTGAGCGTCGTCCGGGCGGCGTCGGCAATTTCTTCCGCCCACGCCTGAACCGTCGCCTGGTCCTCACCCTCGATCATGATCCGCAGCAGCGGTTCGGTGCCCGAGTAACGCACGAGGACGCGGCCTCGGCCGTCGAGCGCGGCTTCGACCCTCGCGATCGCGGCGTGAATCGCCGGGACCTGGTCGACTGCCGTCTTGTGCTTGACGCGCACGTTCACGAGCGTTTGCGGCAGCGTGACGAGTTCGCTCGCGAGGTCCGCCAGCTCGAGCCCGGTCTCGGCCATCACGCGCAGCACGGCCAGTGCCGTCGCCATGCCGTCGCCCGTGGCCAGATGCTCCGTCATGATCACGTGGCCCGACTGCTCACCGCCGATCGCGAACCCGCCGCGGATCATCTCTTCCATGACGTGCTTGTCGCCCACCGGCGTCCGAATCATCCCGATGCCGTGCTTGCGGAGCGCGATTTCGAGGCCGACGTTGCTCATGACCGTCGCGACGATCGTTCCTCCCGCGAGCCGCCCGGCCTGATGATCATGCCGGCCGAGCATCAATAGCACGGCGTCGCCGTCGACAATTGCGCCGCGATGATCCACGAAGATCGCGCGGTCGCCGTCGCCGTCGAACGCGATGCCGAGCTTGCAGTGTCGAGCCACCACCGTGGCCGCGAGCGAGGCCGGATGCGTCGATCCGCAGGCGAGGTTGATGTTGCGGCCGTCCGGCTGATCGCCGAGCGTCAGCACCGAGAACCCCACGCGCTCGAACAGCGTCTTTGCCGTCGATGTCGTCGCGCCGTTGGCGAGATCGAGCGCGATCAGGGCGCCGGACAGGCGGCCGGCGTTCGGCAGAATCCGCTGCACGTGCGCGATGTAGGCCTCGAGAAAATCGCCATGCCGAATGTCCGCGTCGCGATGAGGCGTCACCGCCCAGCCCGCGTCCGCCATCATCGCTTCGACCGCGCGCTCTTCGGTCTCGCCGAACTTCTCGCCGCGGCCGGAAAAGACCTTGATGCCGTTGTCGCCGAACGGATTGTGCGACGCCGACAGCACCACGCCCAGATCGAAATCGAGCGCGCCCGCCAGATAGGCGACGCCCGGCGTCGGGATGATCCCGGCCGACGTCACCGTCGCGCCCTCGGAGGCCGCGCCACGCGCCAGTTCGCGCTCGATCCACTCGCCCGACTCGCGAGTATCGCGCCCGACGATGATCCGTGCGGCGCGTTCGAACGGCCGTGTACGGACGATCGCCGCGCCGAGCCGGGCAATGGTCGGCGGATCGAGCGGATAGACGCCGGCCACCCCGCGCACGCCGTCCGTCCCGAAAAGTCGCGGCGCGGACATCAGCGGATCACCACCGAGACGGCCGCAGGCGCGATCGAACTCACCGAGAATTCCGGCCCGGAATCCACGCGCACGGGTAACGTGTATTGCCCGGGGCCAAGCCCCACCAGATCGATGTACGGCACCACGCGGTGTTCGTCGACGGGCCCGCGCTGGTTGGCGGAAATTCGCACAGTCACATTCACCTCGGAGGGCGTCGCCACGGCCTGCCATCCCGCGCCCAGATTCCTCATCGTCACGGGGCGCAATGGAACGAGCCGCGCGTCGAGCGATGACTCGGGAACGATCGTCACGGTCACACGTGCCTCGTGTGGATCCTGAAGCCTCAGCTCGGCATCCATCGGGCTGACCGCGACGAGCGCGGTCACCGTGTCCTTGGCTCCGGCAATGCCCACCGGATCGGTCGTCGCCGCCGTCGCCATTCGCAGCCGGCTTCGCGGTCCGGCCAGCGCGACCGCGGACGGCTCCACGGTGACGCCGCTCACGATGTACCCAGGCGCCGGCTGGCCGTCGACCACGGGCTTCACGGGGAGAATCGCCGTGCCCGCCGGTTCGAGCGTCAGGGTGACTTCCGCGGGATCGACCCAAATCACTTCGACGCCTGCAGGCACCGCGATTTGATCAGTGCGCAACGGAAACGTGCTGCGCTGTCCTGCCTCGGCGTCCGACAGATCGACGACCGTGCTCACCTCATCTGTCTGCAGACGCGAGATCTGGTTTTCAGACCCGCGCACGTGCACCGTCACGGCCTCGGTCAGATCCCCGGTGATCTGCAATCCGTCGGGAACGTTGCGGTACACAACCGGCACGCGCGACACCGTGCGTTCGACCCGCTGGCCGCTCACGGCAAACCACAGCATCGTGCCGAGCCCGAGTGCCGCGACCTTCAGGCCGACGTTGCGGAATGGATGCCAGGCCACTACGCGTCCGATCCCGCCACGGCGAGCCTCGGATCAACCGGCTGCCGCCGTTGAAGGATGAGCACCTGGAGTCGCGAGCGCAGGTCGTCGGCCGAAAGCCCACGTTCGAGCCGTCCCTGAAGCGAGAGTGAGATCTCGCCGCGCTCCTCTGAAATCACGATCGCGACCGCATCCGATTCTTCGGTGAGGCCGATGGCCGCGCGATGGCGCGTCCCGAGATCGCGGTCGAGTTTGGGACTGACGGTCAGCGGCAGGAAGCACGCCGCGGCGGCAATCCGCGTTTCCTGGACGATCACCGCGCCGTCATGGAGTGGCGTCGACGGCTGGAAAATCGTCGTCAGCAGGTCGTAGCTGAGCATCGCGTCAATCGGAATGCCGCTTTCGATGTAGTTGCGCAGGCCGATCTCACGTTCGAACACGATGATCGCGCCGACATGCGCTTTGGCGAGCATCCCGGCTGCTGTGATGACTTCCTCGATGCTCTCGGCCGACTGCTCCGCGCGCGCGAAGTAGCGGAAGAACGGCGCCCGGCCGAGCTGCGACAGTGCCCGGCGGATGTCCTGTTGGAACAAGACGATCCCGGCGATGACCAGGTAGGCGAGCAGGTTGCGGATTAGCCAGTTGACCGTCTGCAAGGGAAACAGCCGCGATCCATAGAACAGGATCGCGACGAGCAGCGATCCGATCGCCATTTGCATGGCGCGCGTGCCGCGAATCAGCTTCAACGCCTCGTAGATCAGGATCGACACGATCGCGATGTCGAGGATGTCCCACCACGACACGGGCGGCCGGTGAATCAGGGCGGAAAGCGGATTCATGCGACGCGTCCAAGGTTATCAAATGTCGCACGCCCGATCGGGCGAGCGCCGGACGCGCGGCGGGTGCCGAGGCCGGTTAGCGCGCCGCGCGACGCACGGCGTCGGCGACCCGAACGACGTCCACCATCTCGGCGACGTCGTGCACCCGGACGATGTGGGCGCCCCCGAGGACGGCGGCGGTGACCGCGGCGGCCGTCGCCCAGCGGCGCGACGCTGGCGGCGCGTCGCCGATCGCGGCCGTGAGGAACGACTTGCGCGACGGCCCGACGAGCAGCGGCAGTCCGAGCGCCGCCAGTCGCGGCAATCCGGCAAGAACCGCCAGCGAATGCTCGGCGCGCTTGGCGAAGCCGAGCCCGGGATCCACGACGATCTGATTGCGCGGAATGCCTGCGCCGACCGCCACCGCCACGCGCTCGGCGAGTTCGGCCGCGACCTCGGCCGCCGGATCGGTGTAGACGGCGCGGGCGTACATGTCGCGCGAGCGCCCGCGCGTGTGCATCAGCACGAGCGGCGTCCGCCTTGCCACGACGACCGCGGCGAGCGCAGGGTCGTATGCGAGCGCGCTGACGTCGTTCACGAGCAAGGCGCCAAGGTCGATCGCACGGTCGGCGACCTCGGCCTTGTAGGTGTCGATCGAAATCGGAATGTCGAGTCGGCCGCGCAGTCCCTCGAGGACCGGCGCGAGACGGCGCAGTTCCTCCTCGGCCGACAGCGGATCCGCACCCGGTCGCGTCGACTCCGCGCCGATGTCGATCAGATCGGCGCCAGCTCCCGCCATCGCGAGCGCCCCGGCGATCGCCGCCTCAGGTGCGAAGCGCTCGCCGCCGTCTGCAAAGGAATCGGGCGTGACGTTGACGATGCCCATGATGAGCGTCCGCGCGCCGAGCGCGAGCGCCCTGTTGCCGGGCAGGGAGAGAGAGAAAGGCTGGCGAGGGGCGATCATCAGGTTAGAAGTTAGAAGCCAGAAGTTAGAAGTTCAGAGCGACCGCGTGCATTCTGCACTTCTAACTTCTGGCTTTTAACTTCTAACTTGATGAGGTTCTTGCCTACTCCTGCCCGATCGGCTTGTTCATGGCCGGCACGATTGCCGGACGGCCTGGGCCGGACGGCGCCTCTCGGCGGTTGGCGTCGTCGGACACGGGCGGCACGGGCGGCGGCACGCGCTCGCCGAGCTCGAGGCCCTTGACGAGACGGGTGACCTGGTCGGCGTCGAGCACTTCGCGCGCGAGCAGTTCGTCGGCGATCTTGAGCAGTACAGCCTTGTGCTCCACGAGCACCTGGCGCGCACGCTCGTAGTTGGTCATGACGAATTTCTTGACCTCTTCGTCGATCGCGACGGCCGTGTCCTCGCTGTAGTCCTGCGTCTTGCCGATTTCGCGGCCGAGGAAGATCTGCTCTTCGCGCTTGCCGAACGTGAGCGGGCCGAGGTTGTCGCTCATGCCCCACTCGCAGACCATGCGGCGGGCGACTTCGGTCACGCGCTCGAGGTCGTTGCCGGCGCCGGTCGTGACCTGTCCGCTCGTGAGCTCCTCGGCGATGCGGCCGCCGAGCAGGATCGCAATCTGATCCATCAGGTAGTCGCGCGAGTAGTTGTGCTTGTCGTCGAGCGGCAGCTGCATCGTGACGCCGAGCGCCATGCCGCGCGGAATGATCGTCACCTTGTGGACCGGGTCGGCGTTGGGCAGCAGCGCGGCGAGTAGCGCGTGCCCGGCTTCGTGCACCGCCGTGACGCGCTTCTCTTCCTCGGTGATCATCATCGACCGGCGCTCCGAGCCCATCAGGACCTTGTCCTTGGCGAACTCGAAGTCGGCCATGCGAACGACCTTCTGGTTGTAGCGCGCGGCGTTGAGCGCCGCTTCATTGACGAGGTTCGCGAGATCCGCGCCGCAGAAGCCCGCCGTTCCGCGCGCCAGCAACTTGATCTCCACGTCGTCGGACAACGGAATTTTCCGCGTGTGCACGGCGAGAATGCCCTCGCGGCCCTTCACATCGGGACGATTGACGACGATACGCCGATCGAAGCGTCCGGGACGAAGGAGCGCGGGGTCGAGCACGTCGGGACGGTTCGTCGCCGCGATGAGGATGACGCCCTCGTTGGACTCGAACCCGTCCATCTCGACGAGCAACTGGTTGAGCGTCTGCTCGCGTTCGTCGTGGCCGCCGCCGAGGCCGGCGCCGCGATGACGCCCGACCGCGTCGATTTCGTCGATGAACACGATGCAGGGCGCGTTTTTCTTGCCCTGCTCGAACAGATCGCGAACGCGGGAGGCGCCGACGCCGACGAACATCTCGACGAAGTCCGAGCCGCTGATCGAAAAGAACGGAACGTTCGCTTCACCCGCGACCGCGCGCGCGAGCAGCGTCTTGCCGGTCCCGGGCGATCCCATCAGGAGCACGCCCTTCGGGATGCGGCCTCCGAGCTTCTGGAACCGTTGCGGCTCGCGCAGGAACTCGATGATTTCCTGGAGCTCTTCCTTGGCTTCGTCCGCGCCGGCGACGTCCTTGAACGTGACCTTTTTCTGCGTGGACGAGGAGAGCTTCGCGCGGCTCTTGCCGAACGACAGGGCCTTGTTCCCGCCGCTCTGCATCTGCCGCATGATGAACACCCAGAAGCCGATCATCAGCACGATCGGCGCCCAGGAGATCAGCAGGGTGGCCCACGGGCTCGTGGATTCCGGGCGGGCCTTGATCGTCACGCCCTTCGATTCGAGCTGGTTGGCCAGCCCGTCGTACACGCCTTGAGGCGGCATGTAGGTGCGGAAGTCCTTGCCGCCCGGGTCGTTGTACTTGCCGGTGATCTCGGTGCCCGTAAAGGTCACCATCGCCACCTGATTGCTGTTCACCTTCTGGATGAAATCGGTGAACGAAATCTCGTCGGTGTTTCGCTGGAAGTTGGTCGAAAACTGCCAGATCAAGGCAGCGATGACGACCAGGACCATCCAGAACAAGAGGCTCTTCAGAGTCGAGTTCATGCTGTTTTTCTATGGGCGTTTCAGTTCCAAGATTACCACGCCTGCTTCGGGCGCCGTGACCCGGCACTCGTCGGCGATGACCACCCCGGCCACCCAGACGATCCGGCCCGCGGCGTCCACGATGATGGGGACGCGATCTCGTTCACCCCGTGGGACTTTCCGGTCCACGAGGACGTCCTGTACCTTGCGACGCCCCGGCGCCCCCAATGGCCGGAGCCGGTCGCCCGGACGACGACTGCGGACGAGGAGCGGCAACGTCACGGAGTCGGCCTGGACGACGGCGACTCCTGGCGGTCCGTCCGTAAACACCCGCCCCACTTGCACCAACGGCCGCGTGGCGACGATCTCGCCGCCGGCTCCGGGCAGCGCAGCGCGTCCCGGAACAGTCAGCGGCACTTCGAACGGTGGCGCCGGCACCTCGGCCGCGCCGGCCGCGGCGACGACGAGCAGGTCGCCGCTGCGGTCCACCGAGACCCCTGGCAAGTCCAGATGCCCCGACAGCTTATCGGCCGAAGCCAGCGCGCGAACCGCCTCGATATGCCTGCCAGCGAGGACGGCCCCGGGAACCACGGTTTCGACCGCCTGCCGCACCACCCGTCGAGCCAGAGCGGGCGGCAGGGCCGCGAGCGTGTCCCCTTTCACTTGGACACCGCGGCCACCAGATAAGACGGACGCGGCGCCTGCTTCGATCGCCTTTTTCGTCAAAAAGATTTCATCGTCGGCCGCGAGGCGTGCGAACCGGCCCAGCGCTCGAACTCCACCGGGGGCAATGTCTTCTACGACGGGCAACAGATCGTGACGGATGCGGTTGCGGGGGATCGAACGATCCTGGTTAGAGAGATCTTCGCGAAAGGACTCACCGCGGCTCGCGAGATACCGCCGGAGATCCTCGCGACGGCACTCGAGCAGCGGACGAATGTAGGGGCCGCGCCTCACGCGAATCCCGGCCACGCCTCGAGCGCCAGCGCCGCGCAGCAGTCGCAGCAGGACGGTCTCGGCCTGGTCGTCGAGCGTGTGCCCGGTCGCGACGCGCGTGGCACCCAGCGTCCGCGCCGCGGCGTCGAAGAAGGCGTAGCGCGCGTCGCGCGCCGTCGCTTCGATCGAGCGGCCGGCCTCGCGCGCGAGGGCCGCGATGTCGACGCGCGCGACTTCGCAGGGAAGCTTCAGGCGCTCCGCAAGCGCCCGGACGAACGCCTCGTCGGCGTCAGCGTCCGCGCCGCGCAGGCCGTGATGGACGTGCAGGAGGCCCGCCACCGCGACGCCGAGATCCGGCGCGATCTCGCGCAGGAGCCAGGCGAGCGCCACCGAATCGGACCCGCCCGACACGGCGAGGGCGACGCGATCGCCCGCGCCGACGAGTGCATGGCGGGCGATGGTGCCGGCCACGAGGCGCGCGATCTGCGGCATCCCGGAAGGCCTGGTCAGGAAATTGGTGCCGGTGCAGGGATTCGAACCCCGGA
Organism: uncultured Acidobacteriota bacterium; assembly: GCA_963704575.1. Taxonomy (GTDB): domain Bacteria; phylum Acidobacteriota; class Vicinamibacteria; order Vicinamibacterales; family SCN-69-37; genus DATEGZ01. The sequence continues at coordinate 2,825,859 of OY969918.1, forward strand.
CACTGCGGTTATGAGCCGCATGCTCTAACCAGCTGAGCTACACCGGCGTAACGAGTGATCATAGTCAAGTTGGAAGTTTGAAGCCAGAAGTTAGAAGTTCGGAGCGTCGAACCTCAGAAACACTTTCTTTTCTCTCTTCTCTCTCTTCACTTCTAACTTCTGGCTTCCGACTTCTAACTTTTCAGCGCAGCGGCCAAGAGCGGCAGCATGATCTCGTGGTGGCCGGTGAACGAATAGCCCTTGCCGACGCCGGCGACCGGACGGCGCACGACGTTCGTCTCGGCCCGATACATCTTCATGAAGTCGAAGTTCACGGTCGTCACGCCCTCGAGCGAGATGCCGCGATTGCGCACGAGCGAGACCGCCTTGAGAAACACTTCGGGCAGGAGCACGGCGGATCCGCAGTTGAGGTACATGCCGCCTTCGAGATGCGCCACGAACGACGTGAAATAACGGAAGTCGCGGAGACTGCCCTCGCCAATCGCGGCGCCCGACGCCGCGGGATGCATGTGGATGATGTCCGTGCCGATGCCGACGTGAACGGTGATCGGCACGCCCAGCCGGCCCGCGGCGCACAACACGCTTGACTGGGCGAACGTCGGCGCGCGCTGCGTGAGGTGCTCGATCACCGCCTGGCCCAGGCCAAGTCCGCGCGCGACGCCGTCACGAATCGCGTCGTTCAACTCGCTTCCGGTCTCGGTCGCCATGCCGAACGTGCCGGGGCCGAGGTTCGCATCCACGTCCTCGGACGTCGCGCCGGCGAGGGCCACTTCGAAGTCGTGAATCAACCCCGCGCCGTTCACCGCGACCGCCGACACGTACCCGCGTGACATCAGATCGATGAGCACCGGCGAGAGCCCGGTCTTGATCACGTGTGCGCCGAGGCCCCAGACAATCGGACGTTCGGTGTCGCGCGCGCGCTGCATCGCCGCAACGACCGCCTGCAGATCGGCGGCGGCGAGAATTTTCGGCAGTGAAGCAATCCAGCCGGCCAATCCCGACTCGGGCGCCCACGGACGCGCGAAGAGATCGTGCGTGACCTTGTTCGACCGGCTCGCGAGCGGGTACGTTCGCACCTGCGAGAGATCGAACGCTTCGTAGTCGAGCTTCACGGCGCTCATAGTACAGCAGGACCGCGGCCGCTCAGAGGACCAGCATCGCGTCGCCGTAACTGTAGAAATGAAAGCCGCGCGCGACCGCTTCGCGATAGGCCGCCAGGATCAACTCGCGTCCGCCGAACGCGGCCACCAGCATGAGCAGCGACGACTTCGGCAGGTGAAAGTTCGTGACGAGCGCATCGATCGCCTGAAAACGATGGCCAGGCTCGATGAAAAGCTCGGTCTCTCCAGGGCCCGAGCGCACCAGGCCGTCGGCGCCGGCCGCGCTCTCGAGCGCGCGCGTCGTCGTCGTCCCGATCGCGACAACACGGCGGCCCGACGCGCGGGCCGATCCGATCGCGGCCACCGTCGAGACGGGAATGTCGTAACGCTCGGCGTCGACGCGGTGATCTTCGGTGCGTTCGACGCGCACCGGCTTGAAGGTACCGTAGCCGACGTGCAGCGTCACCGACGCGCGCCCGATGCCAGCGCGCGCCATCGCGTCGAGGAGCGCCTCGTCAAAGTGCAGCCCGGCGGTCGGCGCGGCGATCGATCCCCGCTCGCGGGCGTAGACCGTTTGATAGCGCTCGCGGTCGTCCGGTGTGTCCGCGCGGTGCACGTACGGCGGCAGCGGCACGTGACCGATCGCGTCGACGGCGGCGTCGACGCTCGGCGCGCCCTCGGCCTCGAGCGCGACACGCCGTTTGCCGAAATACTGGCGCTCGATCACCGTCGCGCGCACCGCGACACCCGGCGCGCGCGGCGGGTCGTCGAACACCATCCGCGCGCCCGGTTTCAGTTTCTGCCCGGGATGGACGAGCGCGAGCCACTCATTCCGATCGACGCGCTCGAGGAGCAGGCATTCCGCCGCGCCGCCCGACGGGTCGCGCCGGCCGACGAGCCGCGCCGGAAACACGCGCGTGTCGTTGACGATCAACAGATCGCCGGCGTCGAGCAGTTGCGGCAGCGCGGCGATCGTCGTCTCGTGCCAGGATTCGTCAGCGCGCGTAACGACAAGCAGGCGCGATGCGCCGCGCGGGCGCGGATGCTGCGCGATGAGCGACTCGGGCAGGTCGAAATCAAAATCAGCGACACGCATGGATGACCGCGACAGAGACCCGGGCGTCGAGCCTCACGGCCTGAGCAGGTGCCACAGCACCGTCGCGACCCACAAGGCTATCAGTACGGGCACGATGATCAGCACACCGAGGATGAGCGCCATCAACCACACGAACGCGTAGTCGCCCGCGGTCGGCGGACGGCCGGCGTGCGCGTGACGCTCGAGCAGCGCGAGGTTCAGGTTGTTCGCGCGCCAGAAAATATCGCCGATGTTGCCGGCGATCGGCACCACGCCGATCAGCGCGTCGATCAATGCGTTCCCCACCATGCGCACCATGACGACGCGCGGCACGCTCTGGCGGAGGCCCTGCACGAGCAACACTACGGTGAAAATCGGGCTCGCGAGGTCGCCGAAACCCGGGATGAGCGACAGGACGGGATCGATCCCAAACCGGACGTTTGTGCCAGGAATCCGGAATCGAGAATCGAGAAGATCTGCCCAGTAGCGGAGCCACGAGAGCGACGGCGCAGGCGGATCGACGACCGATGTACGATCTGCCGGGAACGCCATTCCTCATTTGTACAATCACTCGGTGTCATTGCAGCCAGGCCGGCCAGATCCGCTCGGCGCGACGTGGGACGGCGCGGGTGTCAACTTCGCCCTCTTTTCTGAACGCGCCACGGCAGTCGACCTCTGCCTGTTCGACCACCCCGACGCCGCGACGGAACGGCTGCGCCTGTCGCTGCCCGCCCGGACGGGCTCGATTTTCCACGGCTATCTGCCTGACGCGGCGCCCGGTCAGCTCTACGGCTACCGCGTGCACGGCACGTGGGATCCGGCGAGCGGCCAGCGATTCAACGCCGCGAAGATCGTCCTCGATCCCTACGCGCGCGTCGTCGGACGGATGCCGATCTGGCAGCCGGCGCTCTTCGCCTACGCCGCAGGCTCCGACGGCGACGGACCCGCCGATCCCGCGGACTCGGCGGCCTGCGCGCCGCTCGCCGCCATCCACGATTCGACGTACGACTGGGGCGACGATCGGCGGCCGCGCACCTCCTGGGCGGACACCGTCATCTACGAGGCGCACGTGAAGGGCTTCACCACGTTGCACCCGGACATCCCGCCACTGCACCGCGGCACGTTTCTCGGCCTCGCCTCGCCCGCCGCGATCGATCACCTGCGTCGGCTCGGCGTCACGGCCGTCGAACTGCTGCCGGTCTTCGCCCACGCCGACGAATACGCGCTCGCGCGCCGCGGACTGACGAATTACTGGGGCTACAACACGCTCGGATACTTCGCCCCCGATCCGCGGTTCGCGACGACGCCCGCCGCCGCCGTCGACGAGTTCAGACAGATGGTCGCCGCGCTCCACGCAGCTGGTCTCGAGGTCCTGATCGACGTCGTGTACAACCACACGGCCGAAGGCGATCATCTCGGTCCGACGTACTCGATGCGCGGCATCGACAACATCGCGTACTACCGGCTCCGGCCGGGCCAGCCGTCGCGAGACGACGACTTCACCGGGTGCGGCAACACATTGGACATGCGCTCCCCGTTTGCGCGCCGCCTCGTGCTCGACAGCCTGCGCTATTGGGCGGCCGAGATGCGCGTCGACGGCTTTCGCTTCGATCTCGCGCCGGCGCTCGCGCGCGATCCGGTCACACCGGCGAGCCTGGAGGCGTTCTTCGGCGACGTCGCGAGCGATCCTCTCCTGCGCGATATCAAGCTCATCGTCGAACCGTGGGACGCGGCGCCGGGTGGATATCAACTGGGCAACTTCCCGGATGCATGGCACGAGTGGAACGATCGATCCCGCAACGGCGTCCGCCGTTTCTGGCGGGGCGACGTCAACGCCGTGCCCGATCTGGCGACGCGCCTCGCCGGCAGCAGCGACGTGTTCGAGTCGCCGGGCCGGACGCCACAAAGCGGCATCAACTACGTGACGTCGCACGACGGCTTCACGCTCGCGGATCTCGTCTCGTACAACGACAAGCACAACGAGGCGAACGGCGAGGAGAACCGGGACGGCGACGCGCGCAACCTGAGCTGGAACTGCGGCGTCGAAGGCCAGACCGACAATCCGCTCGTGCGGCAGCTGCGCGAGCGCCAGCGGCGCAATCTCTTTCTGACGATGGCCGTCTCGCTGGGCACGCCGATGATCGGCGGTGGCGATGAACTGGGCCGCTCGCAGCTCGGCAACAACAACGCGTACTGCCAGGACTCGTCGACCAGCTGGACGCCGTGGCCGCAGACCGACGAGGCCCGCGCGTTCCTGGACTTCGTCCGACAGGCGCTGAGTCTGCGCGCGACGCACCCCGCCCTTCGGCGTCAGGCGTTTCTCGTGGGCCGGGAAGGTGGATCGACCGACGTGACGTGGCGTCAGGCGAACGGATCGATCATGACGCCCGCCGACTGGAGCGATCCCGATCGCCGCACACTGATCGTGCAGTTCGACGACTCGCTGCTGCTGCTCTTCAACGCATCGAGTCTCGATGCGCCGTTCACGCTGCCTGACTCGGTCGCCGGCTGGTCACGCGTCATCGACACCGCTGATCCGGCGGATCCACCGCCCGCCATCGTGCCGGAACCGGTCGTGATCCTCGCCGCCCATTCGATGGCGGTGATGACGGCCGGCGACCCTCCGAATCACGCTCCACGGCGCTAAAATGTCGTGTCTTTTTCTTCTTCCCGGGAGGGATGTATGAGGAAGCTAGTCGCCACGGCCTGCTTCGTATCCGCCGTCGTCGGACTGACGGCGTTCGCTCAGACGAAATCCGCGACCACGCCGGCCAAGACCGCTCAGGTCAAACCGCCCACGACCACCGCCGCCAAGATCGCGAGCGCGATGTCGGCGGCGCCACTCGCCATCGCCAAGGACGCCACGATCCTCGACATCGACATGACGACGATGGCGACCAAGGTCCTGAAGCAGGGCACGAACGGCTGGACCTGCATTCCTGACGGCCCGTCGCCCGGCGTCGATCCGATGTGCGTGGACGCGAACGGCCTCGAGTGGGCGAACGCGTGGATGCGCCACAAGGACCCGCCGAAGGACAAGATCGGCATCGGCTACATGCTGATGGGCGGATCGGACGCGAGCAACACCGACCCGTTCGCGGAGGGTCCCAAGGCCGGCGAGCGCTGGATCGACACGGGACCGCACATGATGGTTCTCAACATCGGTGATCACTTCGCCGGCTACCCGACGTCCGCGGCGAACACGAAGATCCCGTACGTGATGTTCGCCGGCACGCCGTACGCGCACCTGATGGTGCCGGTGAAGTAAGCCGGGCCTACAGGCTCCAGCGGAGCAGGATCGACCCGACGGTAAAGCCCGCGCCGACCGACGCGAGCATCACGAGATCGCCGTGCTTGAGCCGGCCGTCTGCCCGGGCATCGGCGAGCGCGAGCGGAATCGTCGCGGCCGTGGTGTTGCCGTAACGATCGAGATTGATCACGACCTTCGACGGATCGACGCCGAGCCGGTGCGTCGCCGCTTCGATGATGCGGCGATTCGCCTGGTGCGAGACGAACAGGTCCAGATCGGCCGGCGTGAGCCCCTGGCGGCGCAGCAGCCGGGTCGCAATCTCCTCGGTCATCTTCACGGCGAATTTGAACACCGCCTGACCGTCTTGCTTCACGTAATGCAGCCGGCCGTCGACGGTTTCGTGCGACGCCGGCAGCCGGCTCCCGCCCGCAGGCATGCAGAGTGCGTGACCGCCGGTGCCGTCGACGACGTGCTCGAAGTCGATGATCGACGGCTCCCCTTCGGCCGCCGCCGAGAGAACCACCGCGCCCGCGCCGTCGCCGAAGAGAATGCACGTCGCCCGATCGGTGTAGTCGATGATGCTCGACATCACGTCCGCGCCAATGACGAGCGCGTGCTCGACGGCGCCGGTCGCGACCAGCTGAAAGCCGGCCGTGAGCGCGTAGGTAAATCCCGAGCAGGCCGCGCCGAGGTCGTAGCCCCACGCGTTCACCGCGCCGATCTTCGCCTGCAGCGTGCATGCCGTGCTCGGAAACACGGTGTCCGGCGTCGTGGTCCCGACGACGATGAAGCCGATGTCGGCGGGCGTGAGGCCGGCCTCGGCGATCGCCGCGCGGGCCGCCGGCTCCGCGATGTCGGATGTCCCGGTTCCCGGTTCGACGATGTGCCGCTCGCGGATGCCGGTGCGCTGCAGGATCCACTCGTTGGTCGTGTCCACGAGCTTCTCGAGATCCGCGTTGGTCAACAGGCGCGGGGGCACATAGGTCGCGAGCCCCGCGATCTTCACCGGCCGTAACGTCACCACAAACGGTCCTTTCCCGGAGCGGTCAGTCCGAAATATTCATAGGCCCGGGCGGTCGCGACGCGGCCGCGCGGGGTGCGATCGAGGAAGCCGATCTGGATCAGATACGGCTCGTAGATGTCCTCGATCGCATCTTTTTCTTCGCTGATGGCGGCGGCCAGGCTGTTGATGCCGACGGGCCCGCCGGAAAACTTGTCGATGATCGTGCGCAGCAGGCGACGATCGGCCTCATCGAAGCCGTGCTCGTCCACTTCGAGCAGACGCAGCGCGTCGCGGGACACGTCGAACGTCACGCGCCCGTCGGCACGCACCTGGGCAAAATCGCGCACGCGCCGCAAGAGGCGGTTGGCGATGCGCGGCGTGCCGCGCGACCGGCGCGCGACTTCTTCAGCGGCGTCGGGCGACGTCTCGACGTTCAGAATCCGCGCGGACCGCGTGACGATCTCGACCAGATCGGCCTGGAGATAAAAGTCGAGCCGGTGGACGATGCCGAACCGCGAGCGGAGCGGCGCCGAGAGCAGGCCTGCGCGCGTCGTCGCACCGATGAGCGTGAACGGCTGGAGCGGAACTTTGACGGAGCGCGCGCCCGGCCCCTGGCCGATCATGATGTCGAGCTCGAAGTCCTCCATCGCCGGATACAGGATCTCCTCGATCACCGGACTCATGCGGTGGATTTCGTCGATGAACAGCACTTCGCGCGCCTGGAGGTTCGTGAGCAGCGCCGCAAGATCGCCCGGCCGCTCGAGGACGGGCCCCGACGTCGCACGCACGGGCACGCCCATCTCGTTGCCGATCACGTAGGCGAGCGTCGTCTTGCCGAGCCCGGGCGGTCCGAAGAGCAGGACGTGATCGAGCGCCTCTTGGCGCTGGCGCGCCGCGGAGATCGAGACGTCGAGATTCTCGCGCACACGCTCCTGCCCGATGTAGTCGTTGAGCGTGCGGGGACGCAGACCGGCTTCGTACTGCTGGTCTTCATCTTCACGCGATGCATTGACGAGGCGTTCCCCGCCGGCGCCGCGCTGATCAGAATCCTTCATGCCCTTCGGTTCCTTCACGAACGTCACGCTTTCAACAACGAGCGGAGGACGTCCCTCAACAGGACGTCGAATGTCTTCGCGTCGCCCGTTCGCAACACCGCATCCACGGCGCGCTCGGCGGCCGAGGAGTGATAGCCCAGGTTCGAGAGCGCGGAGAGCACGTCCGAGCGGAGATCGCCGCCGTCGGGGGTATCCACCGTGGCCGCCGTCACGTCGGCCTCCGGCAGCCGATCTTTCAGCTCGACGACGAGCCGTTCCGCGGTCTTCTTACCGACGCCCGGAATGCTCGTCAGCCGTCCAAGGTCGGAACCGCGAATGGCGCGGAGCAGATCGCCGGGCTCGATGCCCGACAACACGGCGAGCGCGACCTTCGGTCCAATCCCGTTGACGCCGATCAGACGCTGAAACAGCGACAGCTCGAGCGCGGTCGCAAAACCGAACAACTGAATCGCGTCCTCGCGCACGTGCGTGTGGACGCGGAGCGAGACGCTCGCGCCTGGCTCGCCGACACCGTAGAACGTCGAGAGCGGCACCTGCACGTCGTAGCCGACGCCGCCGACGTCGACGACGAGACGCTGGACCTGTTTTTCGAGCAGCGTGCCGGACAGGTGCGCGATCACGACGGCTCGCGTCGAGGGCGCTCGGGCAGCTTCGCGTAGCGCCAGTTCGTCAGGTGCCGCGGCTGCCGGCGCACCGGCGCCGCGAGCACGCCGCGGGCGTGAGCGTGACAAATCGCGACGGCAAGCGCGTCGGCCGCGTCGTGCGGGGACGGCGCCGTGTCGAGCGCGAGCAGCAGCTTGACCATCTGCTGCATCTGCGCCTTCTCCGCTCGCCCGAAACCCGACACGGCGAGCTTGATTTCGGCCGGCGTGTATTCGACGACGGGCAGCCCGGCTTCGACCGCCGCGAGCAGGGCCACGCCGCGCGCGTGCCCGAGCACGAGCGCGCTGCGGACGTTGCGCGCGTGGAACAGATTTTCGATCGCCACGCACTCGGGCGACGCGGCCGAAATCAATCGCGTCAGACCCTCATGGATGAAGTGCAGTTTCTGCGGCAGCGACGCGCGTGGCGGGGTGGCGAGTACACCACAGGTCACGAGACGGTGCCGCCGCCCGTCGGTGTCGACGCAGCCATAGCCTGTGCGAGCGGACCCGGGATCAATCCCGAAGATCCTCACGCCAGCGAGGCCTCGATTTCCTTCTCCTCGATGTCGAAGTTCGACCAGACGTTCTTGGTGTCGTCGTGATCCTCGAGCGCTTCCATGAGCTTGAGCATCTGCTGCGCGACCCGGCCCTCGAGCTTGACGTAGTTCTTGGGCAGCATCGCGATTTGCGCGGATGTCGGCTCGATGCCGAGCGCTTTCACCGCATCGAGGACTGTCTGGTGGTTGTCGATCGTCGCCGTGATCTCCCACGCGCTGCCGTCGTCATTCATGTCGTCGGCACCGGCTTCGAGCGCGGCGTTCATCAGCGTCTCCTCCTCGGCCTTGTCCTTCGGCACCGAGATGACGCCCTTCTTCTCGAACATCCACGCGACGCTGTTGGACTCGCCGAGGTTGCCGCCCCACTTGGTGAGGGTGTGGCGCAGTTCGCCGACGGTACGGTTGCGGTTGTCGGTGAGCGTTTCGATGATGACGGCGGCGCCACCGGGGCCGTAGCCCTCGTAGGTGACTTCGTCGTACATCACGCCTTCTTCTTCACCCGTGCCGCGACGGATGGCGCGTTTGATGTTGTCGGCCGGCATGTTAGCGGCGCGCGCGTCCGCGATGATCGTGCGCAGGCGCGGGTTCATGTCGGGGTCACCGCCGCCGTGGCGGGCGGCGACCGTGAGTTCCTTGATGAGGCGCGTGAAAATCTTGCCGCGCTTGGCGTCAGCGGCGCCCTTCTTGTGCTTGATTGTGTGCCACTTGGAATGGCCGGACATGGGACTTCTCCACGCAAAACTGGTCGACCTGACCTTCGTAACTTCCAGCGTGTGTGGGGGTTACAGCGCCAAATCGAACGAAAACGACAGCAGATCTTAGCACGGGAGGGACGCGCTAGCGACGCCGGGCGATGAGGAGCCAGACCTGGGCGCGCGGGTCCCACGGCGCGCCCTGATAGTCGCCAAGCGTGGCCTCGACGCGGAACCCCGCCGCCTCGAGGCGGGCCGCGATTTCACGGAGCGGGCGCGTCCGAAACGTGAGTGAGAACGACTGCCGCTCTTCCTGCCGTCCGCGCCGCCGTACGAACGTCTCATCGAACGTCGTGAGCCCTCGCCGGCGGTCCTGACGGACACCCTCGATGAGCGTCAGCGTCTCGCCCGCCCGCGATTGCCCGCGCAGACGGACCGTCCGCGCGTACTCGTCCCACGTCGCTAGGTCGGGGACGAGATCAACGCCGATCCGGCCTCCGCGCCTCAGCACGCGCGCGGCTTCCGACAGCGCGGACGACAAGTCCCGCTCGCGGACGAGCGACTGCAGCATGCCGTATGGCGCGACGACGAGATCGAAGGTCGCACGGCGAAATGGAAGCGCGCGAACGTCGCCGCGGACGATGGCGGGACGCGTGGCTCGCGCCACGCGGCAGGTCCGCGCGCGTGCGTAGTGGAGCATCGGATCGGAGCGATCGATGCCGGTGACGTCCGCACCGGCGCGTGCCATCGGAACGAGCAACCGGCCGGTGCCGCAGCCGAGCTCGAGCACGGGACCACCGGCTCGTCTTGCCATCTGCCGCCAGAACGCGACGTCGCGCCGCCCGATCGTCCGGGCGTTCTCCCAGTCGTAGAACGGCGCGTACTCGTCCCAGCCGAGCGAGCCGTCCCGCACGGGCACGTCAGTACTTCGCCAGCGCGAGTGCGGCGGCGGCGATCTCGGCTTCGCCCGGCAGGAACGCGTCCTCGAGGGGCGGCGAGTACGGCACCGGCGTGTCGAGCGCGCCGATGACGCACACCGGCGCGTCGAGCCACTCGAAGCACTGCTCCTGGATGGTCGCGGCAAGCGATTCGCCGATGCCGCCGGTCCGCGAGTCTTCGTGGACGAGAAGGACGCGGCCGCTCTCGCGCGCGAGCGCAAGAACGGCGTCGAGATTGAGCGGCGCGAGCCAGCGCAAGTCGAGCACGCTCGCGTCGATGCCCGACGCCGCGAGCGTGTCGGCGACGCGCAGACATACGTGCACGTACGCGCCGTACGAGATCATCACGAGGTCACGGCCGGCGCGCCGGAGCGCGGCGCGGCCCACCGGCAACGGCGCGGGTGCCGAGGCGTCGAGCGCCTGACGGATGCGCGGATCCCGGTAGAGCGCGATGTGCTCGTAGTACAGCACGGGATCGGGATCGGCGACCGCGGACGCCATGAGCGCGCGGGCGTCGTACGGCGTGGACGGCACGACGATCTTGAGCCCCGGCGTTCGATAGAACCACGGCTCGGTGTTCTGCGAGTGGTACGGACCGGCGTGACGCAAGCCACCCCACGGCATCCGCACGACCATCGGCACCGACCCGCCCCACCGGTAACGAATCTTCGCGGCATTGTTGACGAGCTGGTTGAAACCGGTCGCGACGAAGTCGTTGAACTGCATCTCGCCAATCGGGCGCAGCCCCGCGAGCGCCGCGCCGATACAGCCGCCGAGAACGGCGCTCTCGGCGAGCGGCGAGTTCACGATGCGATCACCGTACTTCTCGAGCAGCGGCCGCAATAACAAGAATGCGTTGCCGTACGCCCCGCCGACGTCCTCGCCGAAGACGAACACGCGCGGGTCGGCGGCAAGCGCGTCGCCGACACCCTGCATCACGGCTTCGAGAAAGGTGGTGCCCTTCCGGTCGAACGGCGGCGCATCGGCCACAGCCAGCCGCCGAGCGATCGACGGCGTCCGCGGATCGCGCGCGATCGGATCCACTCGCGTACGCTCGGTCGAATCGTTCGCGACGACGCGCGCGGTGACCGTCGCCGCGTCGGGCCACGGCGCCTCGATGACGGCCTGCGCCTCGCGCTCGACGATCGCGTCGGCCTCGGCCTGCAGACGCGCGAGATCGCCCGCGGCGATCAGCCCGCGCGCCTCGAGCGTCCGCGCGTACGTGGCGATCGGATCGCGCCTGCGCCAGAACTCGTAAAGGTCCGGATCCGCGTAACCCTGGGCCGTGAGCGCGGCGTACTCCCACGACGGCTGCGGATCCTTGCCGAGATAGAGCATGTCGTCGTGATGCGCGTGACCGCACATGCGCATCGCGACCAGTTCGATGAGCGCCGGGCCCTGCCCTGCCCGCGCGCGCTCCGCGGCCCACGCAAATGCCGCCGCAATCGCCTCGGGATCGGTGCCGTCGATCGTGAGCCCGGGCATGCCGTATCCGGCCGCTTTCTCGGCGAAAACGCGCACCGCCGACTGGTCGCGCACCGGCGTCGAGAGCGCCGTCTGATTGTTCTCGAGACAGAAAATCGCAGGCAGCCGGCGCGCGGCGCACATGTTGATGGCTTCGTGCCATTCGCCGAGCGACGACCCGCCCTCGCCGATGAACGAGACGGCCACCCGTGCCGCACCCGTGAGCTTGAAGGCGAGCGCCATGCCGGCCACGGTCAGGCTGCTCACCGACAGCGGCGCCGTCGCCGGCACGATGCCCCACTCGAAGTCGCCGATGTGCAGGTCGCGGCCATCCATCGGCGGACCCGCCTTGCCCATCTGCGCGTTGAGGACCATGCGAATCGTCGCGGGCTCGTTCCGCATCGCGAGCGCTGCGCCGAGGTCGCGGATGATCGGACCGATGACGTCGCCCTGCCAGCTTCCGTCGGCGTGACGGTACGCCGCCCCGCGCTTCAGCCGAATTGCGGCGGCATAGATCGCTTCCTGGCCGAGCGATCGGAAGCCCTTGCCCTGAAACGGCGTCGCGCCGTAACGCACTTCTGATCCGGCGAAGAACGTCTTCAGGCGCGTGTCCACCGCGCGGGTAAGAACCATTCCGCGCAGCATCTCCCGCCGCTCATCGTCCGAGAAGCCGGCCGCGATCGACTCGCGAACGAGAAAGCCGTCGAGCGCGTCGACGAGCGCGTCCAGGCCCTGCGCGCGGCGCGTGGCGATCGTGACGGCGGGCGTGGTCTCGATCGTCTCGTCGGCTTCCGGCCAGATGACCGCCGAGCGCACCGCGCGCGCGAGCGGCGCTCGCAACGCGTCAATTGCGCGGGTCGTCGTCGCCGGCTTCCTGGCCACGCGATCGAACGCGGAGACGAGCGTGTCGGTCGCGAGCGGCCACTGCTCGGTCACGAAGGCAAGATAGCGATCACGAAGCAGGACAGCCACGAGGAAATGCTATCGCATGGACGCGAACGTCAGTCCGCGACCGCGCTTTCACCCGGAAGAATCGGACGCGTGCGCGGCAGTAGCCCGCGGCGTGAAAGATTGCCGACGTAGGCGAGCACGCCCCAGAAGATCGCCAGCTTCACGGCGTCGAACACGCGCGTCTGGGGCAGCACCTTCCAGAAGAACCACAGCACGGGCTGAGCGATGCATACCGCCCAGACCGATCCGTAGAAGTACCGTCGCTCGGTGCCCTCGCCGCGCGTCGAACGGCGCACGCGTGGCAGCAGGCCGAGCAGGCCGAGGACCCAGCAGGTGCCGGCGATCGGCAGATACCACGCGTCGTAGATCGGCCGCATCCGCCACGTGCCGTGGAGAATCGCGTCGATCAGGCCAGCCGAGTTGAGCACGGCATAGCTCACGACCTCGCTCCATGCGAGCGTGTAGCAGATTCTCCGGTACCAGGGATTCGGCCGGTCTTCGTTGAATCGCAGGATGTACGGCGCCGGCTCGACGCCGGGCAGCCGGCCCATCAGGCCGGCGATCCCTGTGCCGACGAGCACGACGGCCAGCCACGTCATCATTCCGCGATTGGGGCCGTGCGCGAACAGATCGAACGTGACCGGGCCGGGTGCAATGAAAAAGACCCAGATCCAGATCGGCCAGTGCGCCAGGCGGTAGGTGACCTTGTTGCGCGCGCGGAACGTGCGGTCGGTCGCGAGCTCGACGCGCTCGGCGTGCCCGTGACGTTGTTCGTAGGACGGCGGAAGAATCGACGACACCAGCCGTCCATTCTATGTTCGGACGCGGGCGAGGCGGCAATCAGCCTCGCCGGGGCCGCGGCGGGTCGGCTGTGGTCGGCCGCTCCGGCCAGGAGTGTTTCGGGTAGCGCGCGCGGAGCTCGCGCCGCACTTCGGCGTACCCGGCCGCCCAGAAACTCGCCAGGTCGGTCGTAATCTGCGCGGGTCGTCCGTTCGGCGCGAGGAGCTCGAACGTCACCGGAGTCCGCGCCCGGCCCAGACGGGGCGTCTCGTGCAATCCGAACACGTGCTGCAGCTTGACGGCCGCGACGACGCGACCGTCGGTGCGGTAGTCGAGCGTGGCGCGGCGTCCTGCAGGCAGTGCGAGCGATGTCGGCGCGTCACGATCCAGCCGCCCTCTTTCCTCGCCGGTAAGTTGCGCCTCGAGGTGCACGTCGTCCAGCCGACGGACGCCGCTCGAAGCGCGACGAACGAGCAGCTCGAACGTCACGTCCGGCACTCCGGCGAATCGCAGCCGGTTCAGCAAGTCCTGATCGCGTTCCGCAGGTCCACGCGCAAGATACGCGGCAGCGATCAGATCGCCCGCAATCGCCGGATCGACCGCGACGTGATGTTCGCCGAGCGTCAGCTCGTCATAGCGATCCACACGCCAGGCGCGCACGGCGCCGTCCACGATCTCATGACGAATCTCGGTCGAGGTCGGCGTCAGCCACTCGCGCTCGACACGCGTGGCTAATCGCACGAGCGCTTCTGCGCCAGGCGTGGCGCTGGCGGCGACGACATCAACCGCCACCAGGAACTCCGCGTCGTGCACGCCGCTTTCGCGCGCAAGCTTCGCGCCCGTGCCGGACGCCAGCACCAATCGATCGCCGTTCGGCACACGTCGTCGCGCCACGCGGTCGGGATAGCCCGAGAACACGGCACGGCGAAATGCGACCTCGTCGATGTTCGCAGCCGGGGCATTGCCCGTCGCCCGACGATACGCGTCGCTCATCTGCCGGGCGATCCGCACGACGTGCCCGGGGAGCGGCGCCTCGCGATCGACGGCCGACAACAGATCGCACGGCGTCGCTCCATGCCGCGGCGGGACGACGTTGCGCTCGGAGAGGAGCGCGCACGCCCGTGCGGCCTCGGACGCCCCGCGCGCCTCGATCAGAATGCGTCCGAGTCTTGGGTGGAGCGGCAACCGCACGAGTTGGTGCCCGAGCGGCGTCAGGCGGCCCTCTGCGTCGAGCGCCTGCAGCCGTCGGAGGAGCCGCACGGCCGCGTCGACGGCGCCGGGCGGCGGTGCCTCGAACCAGTCGAAGCGCTCCGGCTTCGCGCCCCACGCCGCGAGATCCATCACCACGGCCGCCAGGTCCACGCGCGAAATTTCCGGCTCCCGGTGCGGACGCAGACGGTCGCGGCTGTCCCATAACCGCACCGCGACGCCCGCGCGAACGCGGCCGGCACGACCCGACCGCTGGTCTGCGGAATCGAGCGAGATCCGCTCGGTCTCGAGACTGTCGATTGCGCGCCCCGGATCGTACCGCGCGACCTTGTGCAGCCCGCTGTCAACGACAGCGACGACGTCAGGCACGGTGAGCGTCGTCTCGGCCAGATTCGTCGCGACGATCACGCGCGGCCGTTCCGAAGGTCGAAGGGCCGCGTCCTGCTCGTCCGCGTCGAGTCCGCCGTAGAGCGGCAGCACATCAATGCCACGGCTCGAGAGCGTCGGTGTCAACCGATCGATCGCGCGGCGAATCTCGGGGGCGCCCGGCAGAAACGCGAGCACGGCGCCTTCGCGTGTCTCACCCAACACGCCGCGCACGGCGTCTTCAATCGGCACACGCGGCTGATAGCGAACCTCGAGCGGAAACGTGCGGCCCGGCACGCTGACCACCGGACAGTCGCCCAGGTACGCGGCGACACGCTCGGCATCCAACGTCGCCGACATGACAACGACGCGAAAGTCGTCGCGCGCGAGCCAGGTCTGCCGCACGAGCGCGAGGCCGAGATCGGCGTGAATGCTCCGCTCGTGAAACTCATCGATGATGACCGTCCGAAACGTCTCGAGTGTCGGATCCTGCTGCAGCCGCGCCGTCAGCACGCCTTCGGTTGCGACGATCAGTTTCGTCTCGGTGGTGAACTGACGTTCGAACCGCACATGCCAGCCGACCTCGCGGCCGATCGTCCAGCCGCGCTCGGACGCGATGCGCCTCGCGATCGCGCGCGCGGCCACACGTCGCGGCTGGAGCAGCAGCATCGGACCGTCCGCCACCAGCGACGGCGGGACGCGCGTCGTCTTGCCGGCACCGGGCGCGGCGGTGATCACGACGGCACGGCGCTCGCGCAGATGCGCGGCAATGACATCAAGGTGGCCGTCGATCGGCAGGGGCTCGGACATCAGCGATGTCATTATCTATGCGTGGAAACGGTTGAGCTGCGGCCGGTCCGGCCGGACGACCAGACGCAGACGCCGTTCGATCTCTTTCTCATCCTCGCCGGCGCGAACATCGTCGCGACGACGCTGCAGGTGGGGGCGACGTTGACGACGTCGCTCGGCTCGACCGCGGCCGCGGCGATCATCGCTGCCGGCGCGGTCGGCGGCGCCCTGCTCGTGGCGGTGCTCGCGCGGCTCGGTCCGCAGCTGCGGGTGCCGTCGATCGTCGCGTGCCGCGCGTCGCTGGGTTTCTCGGGCGCGCAGGCGCTCGCGTGGCTCCTGGTCATTACCAACTTCGGCTGGATTGCCGTCAACAACGTCATCGCGGCGTCGATCTGCGCGTCGCTACTCGGCCAGCCGGCCAGCCTGCCCCTGCTCGCGCTCATTCTCGGCGTCATCGCGACGGCAATTGTCGCCGGCGGCCCGCGACTGGTTGGTCTGGCCGATCGCGTGGCCGTGCCCCTCCTGTTCATATCGGGTCTCGTGATGACGTGGGCGTGTTTTCGGGCGAAGTTGCCGGTCGAAACCATCGGGACGCCGGCGGCCTCCGACTGGATGCGCGGTCTGGACGTGACCGCGGGCTATCAGGTCAGCTGGCTGCTGATGTTCGCGGATTATCCGCGGTACAGCCGATCGGGACGCGCCGCTGGCGTCGCCGTCTTTGCCGGCCTCGCGCTGACGGCGCTGTGGTTCATGCCGATCGGGTTCGTTGCCGCGCGGCTGGCGGGATCGGACGATCCGGGCGCGATGATCCACGCGCTCGGCGTCGGCTGGTGGGGCGCGCTCCTGATTTCGCTGGCGACGCTGACGACCAACTTCGTCAACATCTACATGTCCGCGCTCGCCCTCAAGAGCCTCAAGCCCGACCTGCGGGATCGTGTCAGCGTGTGGCTCATCGGTGGAATCGGCGCGGGGCTCTCGCTGCTCTCGACCGTGTGGATCGCGAAGTTCGCGGACTTCACGATCCTCCTCGCGGGCTTACTCGTGCCCATCGGCGGCATCCTGCTCGCACACCACTTCGTGCTGCGGCGCCCGATCGCGATCGACGACTTGTACGATCGACATGGCAGGTACGGCGACCATGCCGGCTGGTCGATGGCGGGCCTGGCCGCCTGGGTCACCGGGGGCGTCGTCTTCTACGCGTCGGCGCGGATTGGCGGCGTCCTGCCGAGTCTGGCGTCGACAATCGCCGTCTACGCGCTCATCGAGCGCCGCACGCGCGAGTGATGCCCTAGAATTACGCATGCCGTTTCGTGAGACCGTCGCGGGCGCAATCGTGGTCGCGCCGATGACGAAGGGCTCGAACCTGCCGTATCGTCGTCTCTGCATCGAACTGGGCGCGCGCGTGCTCGTGAGCGAAATGGTCGTCGCCCGCCGGCTGAAGCAACGGCGGCGCGGAGAGTTCGCACTCATCCGCCGCGCCCCGGCCGAACCCTGCTTCGGCGTCCAACTCGCGGGCAATCGGCCTGATGAAATGGCGTGGGCGGCCGCGCTCGTCGAAGCCCGGGGCGCGGATTTCGTCGATCTCAATCTCGGCTGTCCAATCGATCACTTCACGCGGAAAGGCATGGGCGCAGCGCTCGCCCGCCAGCCCAATCGCGTGCGGCGCATCATCGAAGCCATGCGCGCCGCGGTGCGGGTGCCGGTCACCGTCAAGATCCGGCTCGGCTGGAGCGCGGACAAACGCAACTACCTCGACGTCGCGCGCGCGGCGATCGACGGCGGCGCCGACGCGCTCACCGTTCATGGCCGCACCCGCGAAGCGCGCTATCGCTATCCGGCCGACTGGGACGCGATCGCCGAAATCGCGTCGGCCGTCGCGGTGCCCGTCATCGGCAACGGCGATCTGCTCTATCCCCACGAAATCGCGGATCGTCTCGCGACGTCAGGCTGCGCAGCGGTGATGATCGCGCGCGGTGCGCTCATCAAGCCGTGGATTTTTTCCGAGATGTCGCGGGGGTACTGGGACATCACCGCGGAAGAACGGCTGGCGATTTACCGGCGGTACGTCGCGCTGGGGCGAGAACACTGGTCGAACCCCGCCACGGCGGGCGATCCCGACGCGCTTGACGAGTACGGCCGCACCCGGCTGCGCGAGTTCGTCCGCTGGCACGCGGGTTTCTGGTGCCGCTATGTGCCCCAGCGGTCCGACGGCACGTGGCCGTCGATGCAGCATCGCGAGGCCGGCTTCGTGCCGCGCTCGCCACTCGAAGCGCTGCTTTCGCGGAGCGACGATGCCGCGCTCGATTACGTGACCGACGAGCTCATCCAGGACGGCGATCTTGGCAAGGCGCCGGCGGCCGGACAGGGCGCCCCCGAAGACGACCTCGTCGAGGCCGGATGAACGCCGCGTCGCTGGTCGCGCTGATTTCAATCGCGACTCGGCTGGGCCCGGCGTTCGGTCCCACCCCCACTCCGACGCAGAGTCCAACCGGCGTCATCCGGGGCGTCGTCGTCGACGCCGGCACGCAGGTGGCGATCGTCAATGCGCGCGTGGATCTCGTCGAACTCAACCAATTCACCACCAGTGGCACGGACGGCCGGTTCGAGTTCCGCGCGATCGCGTCCGGCAAGTACACGCTGACGGTGTCGACGATCGGATACATCTTCGTCCGCCGCGAAATCGATGTCGCCCCGGGCGCCGCAGTCGACGTCACGATCCCACTCGCTGAAGGCACGGGCACGTATCGCGAGACCGTCGAGGTCACCGGCGAGGCCGCGGCGACGCGCGACATCGGCGTGTCGTCGCAGACGATGGTGGGATCGGCGGGATTGCAGGCGCTGCGCGGGGTGATGGCCGACGATCCGGTGCGCGCGCTGCAGGCGCTGCCCGGCGCGGCCACGGGCGACGACTTCCAGGCGCAGTTCTCGATGCGCGGATCGGCCTTCCGCCATGCGGGTTTCGTGATCGACGGGGTCGCGACGCCGCTGCTCTTCCACTCCGTGCAGGGCGTCGCCGACACCGGATCGATCGCGATGCTCAACACCGACATCGTGAGCCGCGGCGCGCTGGTCGCCGGCGCGCACGCCGAGTCGGCCGGCGACTGGATCGGCCCGACGCTCGACTTCGACGTGCGCGAGGGCTCCCGCGACCGGACGACGGTTCGCGCGGCCGTGAGCGGCACGAGCGCATCGGCCGTCGTCGAGGGACCGATCGGCGGTTCGCGACGGGGATCGTGGCTGCTGTCCGTGCGGCGGAGCTACATCGACTGGCTGATCCGGAAGATCGCCCCGGACACGAGCGGCACGTTCGGCTTCACGGATCTTCATCAGAAGACCGTGTTCGATCTGACGAGCCGTCAGCAGGTCGAGCTGCTCATCATCGGCGGCGACGCGACATTCCACGAGCAAGCGACGTCGACGACCAACGGACTGCAGCAAGCGAAGTCGAAGAGTGGACTCGGAATGGTCGGCTGGCGCTACGCGCGCCCCGCGATCGTCGCGAACGAACGGCTGTCGGTCGCCGGCACGACCTTCAATGACACCGGATCGTCGCTGCAGCAGCTCAGCAGCGGATCGTCGCGATCGATCGTCTGGCGCAACGACCTCACGTGGATCCTCGGCTCGTCGTGGTCGGTCGACGCAGGGACGAGGGCCGACGTCCAACGCGCCGACCAGACGCTGCGGATCTACTCGATTGTCGGCGGCGGCCTCCGGGTTCGCGCGTCGCAGGGCGTGGCCGATCGGTCGACGGCCTGGAGCGGCTGGAGCCAGCTGTCATGGCGCACGGCCACGAGCGGCGTCTCATTCGGGGCACGCGCGACACGCAATTCCCTCCCCGATGGGAGCGCGGTCTCGCCGTGGATGCTCGCCGAGCGGAAGATCGGGCGCCTCACGATGCGCGCTGGCGCGGGCGTGGCTGCGCAGTTCCAGGACATCGTGCTGTTTCTCTCGAACGCGCGGCCGGGAACGATGGCGGCCGAGCGATCGACGAGCTATGACGTCAGCATGGAACATGCCGTGACCTCGAGTGTGTCCTGGCAGCTGACCGGTTTTCTGCGCCACGACCGGAACATCGTCCGCCGCGTGAACGAGGACCGGCTGGTCGACGGCGTACGCGTGCCGGAATCGACCTTCCCGCAATTTGGCGCCGAGCTCGACGGGTCGCCGCAGGGCATCGAAGTCGTGCTGCGACGGCATGCGGCGTCGGGCCCGACGGGCTGGGCCGGCTACACCTACGCCCGCACCCACTACGACGACTCGGTGACGTCGGAATCGTTTCCGGGCGACTTCGACCAGCGCCACACGGTCAACGCGTTCGTCCAGCAGCGCGTGTCGTACCGGATGGACCTCAGCGCGAAACTGCGTGTCGGCAGCAACTTTCCGATCGTCGGCTACTTCGCCGGGACGCCCACCGACCTGCGGCTGTCGTCGCAACGCAATCAGGTGCGTTTGCCAGTCTACGCCCGGCTCGATGTGCGGGCCGATCGCACGTTCACGTTCGATCGCCGCCGCCTGACGCTGTTCGTCGAGGTCATGAACGTGCTGGGCCGGGACAACCAGCGCCAGTCGGCCGGCTCCATCCGGAGCGCAACGTCGGTCACCGGATTCGTGGAGCGTGAGATTCCGTTCGTGCCGAGCGCGGGATTGCTGATCGAGTTCTGAGGCGCTCATCCTTCCGACCGGCGCCGCAGCACGCTTGTCAAGGCCGCAGGCCCGTTGCGTCGCCCGTATCCGGTCGGATATCGTCTTGCGGGCGTCCGGATCCAGCAGGAGGAGTAACGAGTGGCCGATGCGCAGATGTCTTTGCCCGCTGCCCGGCGGTTTGGTGAGACCACCCGGCGCGACGCGTGGTGGGTGCAGTCGGCGCTCACCTTCCTGGGGCTCGGCGCGTTCATCGTTTATTCGACCTGGGCGGCCTTCCAAAACGCACATTACGAGTTCGGGCCGTATCTCTCGCCCTTCTACTCGCCGCTGCTTTTCGGCACGTCGCCTCACGCGTGGTTCGGCGGCCCTGACGTCCCGACGTGGTGGCCGGGCGCGCTGCCCTATTCGGCCGCCTTGTTGATCCTCTGGATGCCGGGCGGCTTCCGGTTCACTTGCTATTACTATCGGGGCGCTTACTACAAGGCCTTCTGGGCCGACCCGCCCGCGTGCGCCGTGGGAGAGCCGCGTAAGAAATATCTGGGCGAGCAGTGGTTCCCGCTCGTGTTTCAGAACATCCATCGGTACTTCATGTACCTCGCGGTCGCGGTCCTCTTGGTGCTCGGGTACGACGTGTGGGTCGCAATGTGGTTCCCGGCACCGGGTGGCGGCACGCAGTTCGGCATCGGCGTCGGCACGCTGGTTCTCGCGGTCAACGTCGTGCTGCTCAGCGGCTACACGCTCGGCTGCCACTCGATGCGGCATCTGGTCGGCGGGCTCTTCGACGTGATGTCGAATCGTCCCGTCCGGAAGACCGCCTACATCTGCTCGAGCGCGCTCAACCGCGCCCATATGCGGTGGGCGTGGGCCAGCTTGTTCTGGGTGGGGTTTTCCGACATCTACGTGCGGTTGTGCTCGATGGGCGTCTTCACGGACTACCGACTCTTCTGATGAATCATCCAGTTATCGATCACGACGTCCTCGTCATTGGCGCCGGCGGCGCGGGCTTGCGCGCGGCGATTGAAGCGTCCGCCCAGGGCGCCAAGGTCGGCGTCGTCACCAAGTCGCTCCTGGGCAAAGCGCACACCGTCATGGCCGAGGGCGGCGTGGCGGCGGCGCTCGCCAACACCGACGACCGCGACAACTGGCGCGTGCACTTCGCCGACACGATGCGCGGCGGGCAGTACCTCAACAACTGGAAGATGGCCCAGCATCACGCGAAAGAATCCCCCGCGCGCGTGCTCGAGCTCGAGGCCTGGGGCGCGGTGTTCGATCGCACGAAGGACGGGCGCATCCTCCAGCGAAACTTCGGCGGCCATCGCTACCCGCGGCTCGCGCACGTCGGCGACCGCACGGGTCTCGAGATGATCCGCACACTCCAGGATCACGGCGTGCACCAGGGCCTCGACGTGTACATGGAGCACACGATCGTCGCGCTGCTCCTCGACAGCGGCCGCGTCGCCGGCGCGTTCGGCTACGACCGCGAGCGCGGGCGCTTCAAGGTGTTTCGATCGAAAGCGGTTGTGATTGCGACGGGTGGCTTGGGCCGAGCCTACCGCATCACGAGCAACAGCTGGGAGTACACGGGCGACGGCTACGCGCTGGCGTACAACGCCGGCGCGGCGCTGCAGGATCTCGAGTTCATCCAGTTCCATCCGACCGGCATGGTGTGGCCGCCGAGCGTGCAGGGCATCCTCGTGACCGAGGGCGTGCGCGGCGAGGGCGGCATCCTTCTGAACAAGGAGGGCCGCCGGTTCATGTTCGACGACATCCCGGAGAACTACAAGAGCTCGACCGCCGACAACGAAGAGGAAGGCTGGCGATACACGCAGGGCGACAAGAGCGCGCGGCGTCCGCCCGAACTCCTCACCCGTGACCACGTGTCGCGCTGTATCAACCGCGAGGTCAAGGCCGGGCGCGGATCTCCGCACGGCGGCGTGTTCCTCGACATCGCGTGGATCAAGAAGAAGCTGCCGAACGCGGCGGAGCACATCAAGCGCAAGCTGCCGAGCATGTACCACCAGTTCAAGCAGCTCGCCGACCTCGACATCACGACGACGCCGATGGAGATCGGCCCGACGACGCATTACACGATGGGCGGAATTCGCGTGGACGGCGATACGCAGATGTCGACGTTACCCGGTCTGTTCGCCGCGGGAGAGGCGGCCGCCGGACTCCACGGCGCCAATCGACTGGGCGGCAACTCGCTCTCGGATCTCCTCGTCTTCGGGCAGCGCGCGGGCCAGTTCGCCGCCGCGTTCGCCAAGCAACACGGCGCGGCGAAGATCGACGAGGCCCAGGTCGCCGCGGGGGAAAAACTGGCGCTCGCACCGTTCGATCGCGGCACCGCGGGCGAGAATCCGTACACCATTCAGCACGATCTCCAGGCCATGATGCAGGACCTCGTCGGCATCGTCCGGCAGGAATCGGAGATGCGGCAAGCGCTCGAGAAGTTGTCGGCGCTTCGCACCCGGGCCGAGCGCGCCGGCACCGGGGGCAACCGCGAGTACAACAGCGGCTGGCACACCGCGCTCGACCTGCCGAGCCTGCTGATGGTGTCTGAGGCGATCGCGCGGGCCGCCATCGAGCGAAAAGAGAGTCGTGGCGCGCACTTCCGCGAGGACTTTCCGGCCAAGTCGGACGAGTTCGGTACGTTCAACTTCGTCATTCAGAAGGCCGCCGACGGCTCGATGGTGCTCTCGCGGGTGCCCGTCACGGCGATGCCGGCCGAACTGCAGCAGGTCGTCGAGGAGAACAAGTGAACGAGCGAGCGGCAGCGAGCGAGTCGGCGGAGCGGAGCGGGGATCAGAGGGGTCCCCGCGAGCGACGCCGTTGGGGGGGCCGCGGGGGCGCAGCCCCCCGGAGAGACCAATAGTGGCGACGCAGACGTTCCGGATCTGGCGCGGCGAGCGCGGGCAGGGCCGCTTCGAGGACTACCAGGCCGAGGTCAGCGAGGGCATGGTCGTGCTCGACGCCGTCCACGCTGTACAGGCCAAGCAGGCACCCGACCTGGCGTGCCGGTGGAACTGCAAGGCCGGCAAGTGCGGATCGTGCTCGGCCGAGATCAACGGATCTCCGCGGCTCATGTGCATGACGCGGCTCAACATGCTCCCGGCCGATCAGCCGATCACGGTCGAGCCGCTGCGGACGTTCCCGCACGTCAAGGATCTCGTCACAGACGTCTCGTGGAACTACGAGGTCAAGAAGAAAATCAAGAAGTTCACGCCACGCAAGCCGGACGCGCCCGACGGCACGTGGCGCATGCAGCAGGAAGACATCGATCGCGTCCAGGAATTCCGCAAGTGCATCGAGTGCTTCCTGTGCCAGGACGTGTGCCACGTCTTACGCGATCACCACAAGCACGAGGAATTCATCGGGCCGCGGTTCTACGTGCACGTCGCTGCGCTCGAGATGCACCCGCTCGACACCGCCGATCGCACCGAGGAGCTGAAGGACGCGTACGGAATCGGCTACTGCAACATCACGAAGTGCTGCACGAAGGTCTGCCCCGAATCGATCACGATCACCGACAACGCGATCATCCCGCTCAAGGAGCGCGTCGTCGATCGGTTCTACGATCCGCTCACCAGGCTGCTGCGCGTGTTCACGGGCTGAGCCCGGCTCGCGCCGCCGATCACTTCGCCACGGCGGCCCGCGGCGGGTCGTTCCACGATCGACCACGCAGCGCCACACGCCGTCGGTCTCGTGACGCCAGATGGTGACGGCTCGGGCGGAAAGTGTCGTCGGCTGGCCCGGCGGGACGATGACCGCGTCGTCACTCCAGTAGCTGATCGTCTTCTCGACGTCGGCGCCCGCGAGGGCGAGGGCGGCCCATTCCACGTCGCGCGCGACAGTGCCTTCGCTTCGGCGTTCGCATCGAACGAACGTGGCCGCGCGTGATATATTCTAGTGAATCAAGCATATGCCTCGCCAGAACCTCGGCGAACTCGAACAGGTCGTGCTGCTGGCTCTACTCCGCCTCGGCGGGACCGCGTACGGCGCGTCGATTCGTGCGGAAGTTCTCGATCGGACCGGCCGATCGATCACGCCGGGCGCCCTGTATCCGACGCTCGACCGATTGGAAGTGCGCGGGTTGTTGCGGTCGCGCCTGGGCGAGCCAACGCCGGAACGCGGTGGCCGGGCGCGGCGCGATTTCACCATGACCGGCGCCGGCCTGCGCGAAGTTCGCGCCGCATGGCGACAGACATCGGCCCTGGCCGCCGGCGTCGCCGCGCTGAAACCTGGACGACGCGATGCGTAGCCCCGACGAAGCGCGCTGGCTTCGCGGCCTGGCGAGGCTGCTTCGCGCCGAACATCGTCAGGAAATCGTCGGCGACCTCCTCGAAGAGCGTCGTGCGCGCGTGGCCCGGGGCGAATCGTGGGCGGCGGCATCCATCTGGCTCGCCTGCCATCTCCTCAGAAGCGTCGTCGCGGGTTGGCACGCACGGATTGGCGATCGCGAACCCATCGCTGGTGTGCGCGGCGTCGCGCGCCAGCTCGGCGGCGACGCGCGGTACGCCACGCGGCGACTGCTCGCTCGGCCGGGCCTGACGCTAGCGGCGGTACTCACGCTGACGCTCGGCATCGGGCTTTCGGCCGGCCTCTTTGGCGTGGTCAACGCGCTCGCCTTCAAGACGCCACCGATTGCCAGTCTCGATCGCGTCGTCACCGTTCATCCCGCCAACCGGCCGGCGTCGGCGAGCGACGACATGGAGTTCGATTCGTTCGACGCCATGACGAGCCTCGAGCGCGATGCGATCGACGACCTCAGCGCCGCAACGCCGTGGTTGGGCGCGGTCAGGAGCCCTGCGGGCGCCCAGCAGCTCCCCGCCGAGCTCGTCTCCGCGCGGTACTTTCGCGCGCTCGGACTGGTCGCGCGCGTCGGCACGCTCGATCTGTTTGCGGACGACCGCGCCCCTCGCCAGGCCGTCGTGATCAGCGATCGCCTGTGGCAGCGATGGTTCCACGGCGACGCCTCGGCCGTCGGTCAGACGATGATCATCGCGGGCGATCCGCTGGTGATCGTCGGCGTGGCGCCAGTGGACTTCGATGGCATCTTCGAGCCGGCGCTCCTTCATGTCGACCTCTGGCTGCCGTTCGACGTTACACCTCACATCGATCAGCATCGGCATGAGCGGACAGGAATTCCGCAACTGGGGATGAGCTCGAACCGCGTTCGCGTGCTCGGGCGACTGCGCGCCGACCAAACGCTCGCCTCCGCCGCGGGGGCGTTTGCGGCGATCGGCGGGCGCCTGGCGCCCGAAACCTTCTCAGGATTGTCGACGCTCACGGTGTCTTCGCTGCGCGAGTCGTTGACGCCGGCCGACCTGCAGACGCTGGCGGCGCGGCTCGGCGGAATGTTCACCGCGCTCGCGTCGCTCGTCCTGCTCATCGCGTGCAGCAACCTCGCAAACCTGCTGCTCGCCGACGTGCTCGGGCGGACCAGCGAGTTCGCCGTCCGCCTCACGTCCGGCGCGACGCGCGCGCATCTCGTCCGGTCGGTACTCGTCGAGACGCTGCTGCTCACCGGTCTCGGGTGGGCGGGCGGCCTGGCGCTGGCGGTGGAGCTCGGACGGACGCTTGCGGCGTTTGCGGTCGGCTTGACGTTCGGCGCGTCGGGCACGCTTGATGCGTCGCCCGACTGGCGTGTCGTCGCGTTCAGCGGAGTCGTCGCGCTCGTCACCGCGGTCGGCATCGGCGCCGGCCCAGCGTGGCGCGCCGCCCGCACAACACCCGCCGCCCTCATCAGCCGCGGTTTCGGCGCGGTCGAGAGCCGCCAGAGGCACGTGCTGTTCGTCGCGGCGCAGGTCGGCGCCTGCACGGTCCTGCTCGTCGTCGCCAGCCTGTACGTCCGATCGGCACTCGCGCTATACGCGCACGATCCGGGCTTCGACGGATCGCGAATCGCGCGGGTTGGCGTCAACCTGCTTCTGGCCGGTCGCGACCAATCGCGTGGTCGCGAGCTCCTCAGCGATATGCTCGACGGGATGCGCGCCCTGCCACAGGTGCGCCGCGCGTTTCTGACGATGAACTACCCGCAGCGACTGACGGGCCAGCTGACGGCGCTCATCGCCGATGTGGGCGTGGCCGATCACCAGCCGCGGACGTCCGGACATTTCGCACGCGTCTCGACCGGCTTCTTCGAAGCGCTGCGCCTCCCCATCGTGGCCGGGCGAGCGTTTCTGCCGTCGGACAATCCGAGCGCGCCCCGCGTTGCCATCGTGAACGAGGCGGCTGCGGCGCTGTGGCCGGACGGACAGGCTGTCGGCGGCCGTCTCGCGCTGTCGAACAGCGACGGCGCATGGCTCGACGTCGTCGGCATTGCGAAAGACAGCGACGTTGAGACGCCCGGCCGTCACGGTCCGATGGCCTTCGTGCCACTCGAGCAGGCGTACTACGCCCGCGTCAGCGTGATGATCGAAACGGACGCGCGTCCTGACGGTTTGCTTGGCGCGATGCGAGACGTCGTGACCCGCATCGATCCTGACGTCGTGATCGTCGATTCGTCGACCGTCGCCGAAGATCAGGCGCAACTGACGCTCCCGATCCGCCTCGCAGCGGCGGGGCTGGCCGGCGTCGGGGGCGTAGGACTCGCGATCGCGCTGCTCGGTCTCTACGCCGTCACCGCGCGTGCAGTGAAAACGCGCACGCGCGAGATCGGCGTGCGCATGGCGCTCGGCGCCGACGCTGGCGCCGTCCAGGCGATGGTGCTGTGGCAGTCGATGATGATGATCGCGGGCGGCCTTGTGCCCGGGCTCGCGGTGGCGTTCATCGCGAACGGCGTCCTGCGCGGCACGCTGTACGGAATCGGCACGCTCGATGCGGTGACGTTCGCCGGCGTGCCGGCGTGCTTGATCGCTGCCGGCCTGCTCGCGACACTTCGTCCGGCCCGACACGCCTCACGCGTCGATCCCACCGTCGCGCTCAGGGAGTTGTGAGCGCTACTGCTTCGTGTAGACGACCGTCTGGATCGTGACGCGGCCGTTCTGCGGTGCTGGGACCGTCCAGTCGTCGACCGGCTCCCCATGCGAGCCGCCGACGGTCAGGTGCAGGCCGCCTGAGGCCATCGTGTACGTGCCCGTGTTGCGCGGATCTTGCGCGAGCGCCGCGTCGTAATCGAACTGATCGGTGTCGCCTCCGGGCGCTTCGATCCCATCGTACGCGCGATAGACGCGTCCGTCGTTCGAGAGCAGATAGAAATGCCTCGCCTGCACGAAGCCGCCCGATCCCGCGCCGTGCGCGAGGTCGCTGAGAAACTTCATCTTGATCCCCGCGTAGAGGCCGGCAACGTCCGCGTAGCGGCGACGCGCGTCGCCGTCCAGCCGCGGGGGCGTGGGAGGTCCGCCGACCGAGAGCGACGACAGCACGACGTTGAGGGACGACTGGACTACCTGCCAGCTCTCTGGACTGATGGCGTGGGCGTCGAAGATTGCCGCTTGGCCACCCGCCACGATGACGAGGCGCATGCGCGGCCGCGGGACGCCGACGGGACTGTCGACGAAGAACGCGACGAACGCGGCATCAGCGCCCGTGACCGTCGCATTGCGGAACTCGGGCGGGCCGGCGACGGTCTCCTCGCGGAACCGGGGATCGATCCAGTCCTGCAGCAGCGTCGCTTCGAACAGCGGCAGGATGTCGCCTGCGAACGGCCGAAACGGATAGACCTGGAAGGACGCGTTGCACTCGCGCGAGCTGTAGTCGTCGGGCGGCACGATCGCGCTGTGCATGAAGGTCGCGGGAACCGTGTAGTTCAGCATGGCACCTCCGTCGGAGCGATGCTCAGTTCTGGAATGGCCCGGAGGTCGTCGGCTTCTCCGCGTCGGCCGGTGCCGCGCTGAACCCCAGAAACCGATCGGCGAGCTTCACGCGCTCGGCCAGGGTGACCTCGCTGTCGAGCAGCGGCACGATTAGCGTCCGAAGCTGTGGACTGAGCGTGTTGTCGAGAAACTCGAGCGCGTTCGCGTGAAGCACCGCGTCAGTCGACCGCGCACTCGTGTACGCCTCTTTCAGTTCGAGCGAAGGCGACAGCAGCTTCATCAACCGGAAGATCCGCTCGACCTCGTGCGCCATCGACGCCTGGAGCGACGCGTCCGGCACGCCGCCCAGTGCCCCGCACAGTTGGTACGAGCGATAGTGGCCCATCAGCTCGGCGATCAACACGGCGTCGATCGTCTGACGGTCGAGCTTCAAATCGCGCCGCGTCTCCTGCAGCTTGTTGAGCGCGGAGAGGACCCTGAAGCGCAACACGAGATCCGCCTCGGTGAGCGCTTCGCCGAGCGCCGCTGCCGCCGGCGCGCTCCCGATCCGTTGCAGCACTTCCGGAATGGCCTGCCGCACGGCGGGTATTTCACGCGAGTCGATCAGGTGATCGCGCAGCGTGCCGACGACACTGTCTTCGAATTCGACGAGCGCATCCACGGCATCCGCGCGCAACGGCGGCGAGCCCAGGTGGCGGATGAGCGCCTGGACGAATCGGCGCGATCGCCGCCGCGCCGCCGTTCGAATCGCCTCGCACGCCACCTCGGGATCGCGGTCGTCGATGAGCGTCTCGAGCTGCCCGTCGAACGCCTCCGGCAGCGACGCGAGCAGACGCGCGGCCTCGAGCCGCGTGTCGCGGCCCTCGACGCCCGCCTCGCGCACCATGCCGTCCAGAATCATCGCCGCGGCGTCCACGTTCTGCCCGTCGCCGGGACGGCCGAGAAACGCGACTGCGGCCGATCGCACGGCCGCGCTCGGAAACGCGTCGAGCTGCTCGATCTGCGCGAGCGGATCGATCCGATCGTGACGCGTCAGGTACCGCAGCGCTTCAGTGCGCACCTCGAGATCGTCGTCTTTCAGCAGTGACAAGACCTGCGGCCGCACGGACGCGTCGTCGCCGTCATTCAGAATTGATATGGCCTTGCTCCGAACGTCCGGCGACGGATGCGTTAGCAGCTTGCGCACTGCGGCATGCGACTGCAGGCGCTGGCCCATCTCGAACAGCGTGAGCCCGTACAGGACATCCTTCGTGTTGGGCGAACTCAGCTTCTCCGCCAGCACGTTGGTCGTGGCGTGATCGAGCGTCGGCACGAGGATGTCGCCCGGGCGCAGACGCACGCCTTGGATGTTTTCGCGCAAGGTCACGACGTACTGCCGCCGCGCGACGACCGCCGAGACGATCCACGCGCCGATCAGGACGATGGTGACGATGCTGACTTGTTGAGGCGTGAATTTCAGTTTCGTGGCGAACAGCAGCAGTGTCAGCCCGGCCAGTCCGTCGCCGACCTTCCAGACGACCGTGTCGATGAAAGATTTCACCTCCAGCTTGATCTTGGCCGACACCGGCAAGTACAGCAGCTGAATCGCGGACGTGTCTGCCGAGTAGCGAATGACGCCGTCGCTCGCGCGTAAGAAGGTGGCCGCCCACACGGTGCCCCAGACCCACACGGCGACCGAACCGGCGAACAGGAAGAGCGGGAGGATGAGCAGCGTGACGCCGACGCCAAAGCGACGAAGCACCTTGCCCGTCAGCAGCAGTTGCGCGACGAGCGAGATGATGCCTGTGTAGCCGGTGACGGCGCCGAGAAACGCGGTTCGCACGTCTTCCTGATGAAACGCCTCGCGCGCAATCGCCTTGAATTGCCACCCCGCGATCGTCGTGACGACGGATCCGAGGAGGATGAGTGCCGCGATCGCGCGCAGGTGCGGCGACTCGTAGACCAGCCTCGCGCTCTCGCGCAGACTGCGATGACCGTGGCCCTCTTCGAGCGCCTGCGAGCTGGCCGGAGCCTGCTGCTTCCAGATGATCACGACCAGGGGCGCGCACAACGCCACCAGGCCCGCCATGAACAGCAGAATCGTCACCGTGCCGAACTGGCCGGCGATCCACTGCGTGAGGAATCCGCCCGCCGTGCCGCCGAGGATGCCGCCGCTTCCGAGCAACCCGAACAGCCGCTTGGCTTCGCGCGTCGTCCACACGACGTTGGCGAGCATCCAGACCTGGGAGATCGACAGGATGCCGCAGATGCCGACCCAGATGTAATACGTGACGACGACCGAGACGATGCGCTGGGCATGAAGTCCCAGCCAGAACAACGGCAGCATTGCCGACAGCGCCAGCAGCGTCCAGACCTGAAGGTTGCGGAGATTCGCGCCGCGGCTGGCCCGCAGGTAGATCGCGACGAGCACGCTCGACAGCGCAGCGACTGCGATGTCGGCATACGGCAGCGCAGTCCGGTCGAAGCTCTGCAGGAAGATCGAGTCCCGCGAGTTCCGGCCGAGCATGTAGAACGTGATGATCAGGAAATAGTAGAGAAACAGCGGCAGCCCGCGGCGAAAGTCGCCCGGACGCAGATTGAGGACGCGATTGACGAGTTCCATCGGTTACTTGAGCGTCTGCTCGGTATCGGGATAGATCGCGCGCACGTGCCCGTTGAAGATCTCGAGCGCCGAAGCGCGCCCGCCTTCAACATAGCCGCGCAACATCCCCGTGTCGATCAAATACACCTCGTCTCCGAAGCGCTGGACGACGGTGCCCGCCTCCGGCGTGTGACCCATGACGAGCCTCGAGACGTCGAGCGCCTTGCGGACCGTCGCCGCGAGCGGCGCGGCCGCGACGTCGTCGAGCTTCGCGAACCCGCGGAACCAGAGCGGACCGTCCTCGCCGATCGTCAGCCAGTTCTCGAAGCTGAGCAGCGGATCGATTTCGCTCATCTTCCGGCCGGCGGCGAGCCCCACGCCCGTCAGGACCTCGGCGAGCGTCGGAGTCGGCGGCACGAGCTTGCGGCTGACCAGGAGCTGCCGGACGTCGTCGAACGTTCGAATTTCGAAGGCGATGCGATCGTTGAGGCGGCTGATGGACCACGACGACATCGCTTCGCTGATGCCGCCGTGCACGAAGAGCGTATCGTCGATCTTCTCGACTGCCGACAACGTGCGGAGCCATTTGCCGTACTTGCCGTCCGCGCTGAACGCCTCGCGCTGCTCGACGAAACCCGGCGGATGCGCTGCCATCCACTCCTCACGTGTACCGGCAGCCGAGTCGCCCATCGCTTTGAGATAGGCCTGATACGCGTCCTGTTGCCGGCGCACCGATTCGCCGTCGGCATAACTCGCGTAGTCGCTCGGCATGACGTAGCGCAGATCGCCGTACATGTTCAGGACTTCGTGATTACCAAGCAGCGGGACGACGCGCCCGCCGGTCCGGCGGGCGTCTTTCTGCAGCGCCATGACGAGATCGAGGACGCCGCGCGATTTCGGGCCGCGATCGATCATGTCGCCGAGCTGGACCAGCGTGGCGTCGCCGCCGTCCCACGCCAGCCGATCGTCCACCAGATGCGCGCGTTTCAGAATCGCGACGAACGCGTCGAGGTCGCCGTGCACGTCGGCGATGGCGACGAGCCGCTTCGCCGCCGTCCGGGGCGCCGCGCGCACGTTCGCAGCGCCGCAGGCAATCGCGGCGAGAACGGCGACGACGAGCGCGGCACGAACGACCCGTGGCATGAGCCTAGTACAGGACCGCCGCTTCTCCCTTTTGCGCGACGAGCTTCTTGGCCAGCGCGGTGATGGCGTCACGGCGCTTGAGGAGCCCGCGAATCTGGTACTGCGTCAGGTACTTGTCCAGATGCGCCTTCAGATCCGGCTCGTTGAGCGTGGCCATCTTCGCCAGAAGCGCGCGCGAAAACCGCGTCAGTGACTTCGCGTCCTTCAGCTGGGAGAACGGACGGAACGTGCGCGAGTGATCGATGGCGCGCAGCTTCCAATCCTCCGTGATGAGGACGTTGCCGGCGTTGCGATCCGTGTTGTAAATCAGCGCGTCCCAGATATGCAGGTTCGACACCTGGTTGTCCCACGCCTGCTGATCGGGCGGGCGAATCTTGTCTTTCGCGCGGGTCGCCTCGTCCATCTTCGAGGTCACCCACAACTGAAGGGAGCCGTGGTCGTTGCCGTACGCACGCTCGACGGTGGCCGGCACGATGCCGAACCCGACCATCTTGTCGAGCTCATACGCAGCAACTTCGGTCCGCCAGCTGTCCTGAAACTCGGGCTCGAGGTCGCCGCCCGGCGACACCGGCCGATCGGGCTTCTCGTCGATGGTCTTGTAGACCGCGAAACCGCTGACGCCGTCGAGCTCGAGCGTAGCCTTTCGAGGCAGCGTCACGCCCTTGCCGATGTCTTTCATGCCGACGATCTTGGCGTCCTTCAGAAACCGCTCGACCTCGGGTCCTTGAATGACCTGCGGCGCGGCCTGTCCAGCGAGAGCGATCGGCCACGCCAGGGCCACGAGTGCCCATGCGAGCGTTTTACAGCGGCGGTTCATTTCTGCCTCCTCGGCATCATTGATGACGCGTGATTCTCGCCGTTCGCTCACAAACGCGCAAGGGCGGGCGCCCCAGGAGGGCCGACGCGCGACTAAGTTGGCCGTTACGTGCGGTCGATCTTGTAGCTCGCGCCGGTTTTGCTGACTTCGAAGGTCTTCGACTGGCCGCGCGCAATGCTCAACGTCTTCCAGCGAGCGCCGGCGTAGTGCTTCGCGAGCAGGACGATCTGGCCAACATGGAGGGCGTAGTGGGTCAATTGACGATGCAACGCCTCGACGACGGTGTGAGGCTCGCCACGGACGGTCACCGTCCGATCGAGATCGGCCGGCGTGAGCGACGCGACGGTGTCGAGGGTCCGGCGCCACCCGTCCTCCCAGTCGAGCAGGAGGCTGGCGCGTGTGTCGTCCGAGGCCACGACGAACTCGGCGTCACGGTCGCGATCCGGCTTTTCGCCGTCGGTGGTCAGAAAGTCCGTCCAGCGCGACCGCATGTTGCCGGCGACGTGTTTCATGAGGAGGGCGACGCTGTTGGCCTCGTCGTCGATCGTCGCAAACAGCGCGGCGTCGTCGATTTGCGCGACGGCGCGATCCGCCTGGATCTTGAGCTTGCGGAACTGGACAAGGAGGTCGGCGAGGTAGTGCTGGGCGTCCACGGTGCTCGAGGATCATACCGCGTCGCGCTTCGCCAAACGCGCGCGGCTGACTATAGTTAAGCGCGATCGTTTTTCGAGCGAGCCGACTCTGCCCACGACCCTTCTCGTCCTCTCCGGCCTGCTGATCCTGGTCAGCGTGATCCAGCGCCTCGCGGGCCGGGTGTCGCTGCCGCCGTCCGTACTCCTGGCCGGCGTGGGGATCGCGCTCGGCACCTTCGCGACGATCGCTCAGCAGGCCGCAGCCGGCGGCCTGCTCGGACGGCTGGCCGGCGCGGTGACGAACCTGCCCATCGGCTCGGACACGTTCCTCTACATCCTGCTGCCTGCCCTGCTCTTCGAATCGGCGCTGACGATTGAGGTCTCGCAGATGATCGAAGACGCGGCGCCGATCCTGCTGCTGGCGATCGTCGCGGTCGTCGTCGCCACCGTGGCGATTGGCGTCGCACTGGCGCCCTTCGCTGGCGTGTCGATGATCGCCTGCCTGGCGCTCGGGGCCATCGTCGCGACGACCGATCCGGTGGCCGTCATCGCGATTTTCCGAGACGTCGGCGCGCCCTCGCGCCTGATCCGCCTGGTCGAGGGTGAGAGCCTGCTGAACGACGCGGCGGCGATCACCCTGTTCACGGCACTCCTCGACTGGCTGCTCGGCGACACCCACCAGAGCATCGGCGGCTTCGCGCTGCACTTTCTCCGCAATCTCGCCGGCGGCGCCCTCGTCGGTGTCATCGGCGCCCGCATCGTCGTGTCCCTGCTGTCGTGGCTGCGCGATCTTCGGCCGGCGCAGGTCACCCTGACGCTCGCCCTCCCCTACGTCGTCTTCATCGTCGGGCAGAACTGGCTCGACGTCTCGGGCGTGGTCGCGGCCGTGACGGCCGGGCTGGTGCTGAGTGCGCTCGGCCAGCCGCGCATTCCGCCGGCCGACTGGCAGTTCCTCCACGATCTCTGGTCTCAGCTCGCGTTCTGGGCGAGCTCGCTGATCTTCATCCTCGCGTCGCTGCTCGTGCCGCGACTGCTGCTCAATGTCGGCTGGACGGATTTGATCAGCCTCGCGGTGCTCGTGATCGCCGCACTCGCGGGCCGCGCCGTTGTGCTCTTCGGCCTGATGCCGGCGTTGAGCGCGTCCGGCCTGAGTCAGCGCGTGGACAACCGGTACAAAGCCGTCGTGCTCTGGGGAGGCTTGCGCGGCGCCGTCACCCTCGCCCTGGCGCTCGCGGTGACGGAAAACGCCGCCGTACCTCCCGACGTGCGGCGATTCATCGGGGTGCTCGCCACCGGGTTCGTGCTGTTCACGCTGCTCGTTCAGGGTCTGACCCTGCGGCCGCTGATTCACCTGCTGCGCCTCGACTTGCTCTCGTCGCAGGACCAGGCGTTGCGCGCGCAGGTCCTGGCGCTGTCGCGCAAACGCATCGCCGACTCGATCCGATCGATCGGGCGCGCCTACGAATTCGGCGACGAGCTGGTCTCCGCCGTCGCGACGACGTACGCGCCGGCAGGCACCGGCGTGCCCGTCACGGTCGCCGCCACGGCAACCCGGAGCGACGATGAGGGATCGATTCGGCTGGGGTTGGTGGCGCTCGCCAGTCGCGAGCGCGAGCTCGTGCTGCAGCACTTCGGTCAGCGGACTGCATCGGGCCGGATCGTCGAAGAATTGCTCGCGGGCGTCGATCGCTTGATCGACCGCACACGGCTGCGAGGATCGAGCGAATACCTGCGCGCCGCGGAACAGAACATCTCGTTTTCGTGGCGCGTGCGGATCGCGCAGATTCTGCACCGGCGGTTCGGCATTCAGCAGCCGCTGGTCGATCGACTCGCCGATCGCTTCGAGCGTCTGCTCGTCAGCCGCATCGTGGTCGAGGAACTGGCGCCGTATGTCGACGACACGCTGACGCCGCTCGTGGGCGCGCGATCCGCCGAGGCCGTGCGGGAAGCCCTGCGCCGGCGGCAGCAGATGGGCGACGCCGCGCTCGAGGCGATGCGCGCGCAGTACGGCGCGTATTCGCACCTGCTCGAAGAGCGCTTTCTGAATCGCGTCGCGATCCGGCGAGAGGACCTCGAGTACCAGACGCTCTTTGAAGAGCGGCTGATTGGTCCGGAGCTCTACAACGCGCTCGGACGGGATCTGCAGGCCGCGCGCGTGAAGGTGGAGCGGCGGCCGCATCTCGATCTGGGCCTCGACGCACGCGAACTCGTCGGCCACGTGCCGCTCCTGGCCGGCTTGACGCCCGATCAGCTCGATCGCATCGCGCGGCTGCTCCGGCCGCGCCTCGCCGTGCCGGACGAGCGGTTGATTTCCTCGGGTGAGCGCGGCGACGCGATGTACTTCATCGCCTCGGGCGTCGTCGACGTCCGCGCGGCCGGCAAGACGATCCTGCTGACGCGCGGTGATTTCTTTGGTGAAATGGCGCTCGTGCTCGATCAGCCGCGGCAGGCGGACGTCAACGCGCGCTCGTACTGCACGCTGCTCGTGCTCGAGCGGCGCGACTTCCAGGCGCTCGTTCGGAACCACAAGGCGATTCGGACGCAGATCGATCGCGCGGTCGCCGACCGCGTCCACATGAACGACGTCCGGATCGAGCCAGGGCAATGACGACGGGTCGCCTCGAGGCGTTCAGCGACGGCGTCATCGCGATCCTCATCACGATCATGGTCCTCGAATTGAAGGTGCCCGAGGACGCCGTCACCTGGCACGCGGTCTTCGACTCGAAGATTCACGTGAAGCTCGGCATGTACATCCTGAGCTACGTCTACCTCGGGATCTACTGGAACAACCACCACCACATGCTGCAGGTCACGAACCACGTGAACGGCAAGATTCTGTGGGCCAACCTGCACCTGCTCTTCTGGCTCTCACTCGTGCCGCCCGCGACGGCGTGGCTCGGATCGAGCCACGGCGCGTCGAATCCGACCTTCGTGTATGGCGTGATCCTGGTCTGTGCCGCGCAGGCCTACACGATCCTGCAGCGCGCCATCATCACGTTTCAGGGGCCGAACTCCACGCTCGCCGCGGCCGTCGGGCGCGATCGGAAGGGTCTGATCTCCCGCGGGCTTTATCTCGCCGGGATTGCCTCCGCATTCTTTCTGCCGTGGCTGTCGGATCTGTTCTACGTGTCGGTGGCTCTGATGTGGCTCGTGCCCGACAGACGCATCGAGTCGAAGCTGTAACGACGGCGATTCGGTCGCTCCCGGCCGCCAGACGCAGTAGCATGGGATTGGGACGCGAGGCCGACCATGTTTGACATCAAGCCCCTCTCGATCGATGCGATCCCGTCGGCGCTGGCGAAAGCGGAACGCTACCGGCTGCTGAACGAGCCCGGCCAGGCCGAGAGCATCTGCCTCGACGTACTCGCCGTCGATCCCGCGAACCAGCCCGCCCGCGTTATGCTGATCCTCGCGCTCACCGATCAGTTCCACGATCACGCGGCCGGCGCCGTCCACCGCGCGAACGAGCTGCTCCCTCATCTGGACGACGCCTACGACCGCGCGTACTACACCGGGCTCGTCTGCGAACGCCGCGCCCGCGCGCATCTGGTCCGCGGCGGCGACGGCGCGAGCCTAGCCGCCCGCGGCTGGCTCAAGGACGCGCTCACTCACTACGCCGAGGCCGAACGTCTTCGGGCCGCAGGCAATGACGACGCGATTCTGCGATGGAACGCGTGCGTGCGACTGCTCGATCAGCACCCCGTGGCGCCCGGCACCGACGACGCGGATTCTCGGCTGCTGATGCGGGAATAGGCGTCAGCCCAGGCATTGCGCCTTATGCCCTGTTGACATCCAACACGTCGCGTGGCACTGTCATGTAGGCAACCAACAGCAACCATGCCGATCGACAAGACCGACGTGCTGCAAGGCACCCTGGCGTTGATGATTCTGAAGACGCTCGACACGCTCGGTGCGCAGCACGGGTACGGCATCGCCCGCCGCATCGAGCAGATGAGCGGCGATCGGTTGCGGCTCAATCAGGGCACGCTGTATCCGGCGCTCGTCCGCCTCGAGCAGGCCGGCTGGGTCCGCGCGAAATGGGGCGCGTCCGACAACAACCGTCGCGCCAAGTTCTACAGCCTGACGCCGCGAGGCGCGAAGCAACTCGAGGCCGAAGCGCGCCGTTGGGAAACCGTCGCCGGCATCGTCGAGCGGTTTCTCACACCTGCGAAGCCGGACGCATGACCGGCCCCCGCGTCTGGATCGCCCGGCTCGTCGAGTGGCTGCGGCCGCGGCGGATCGAGCGCGATCTCGCCGACGAAGTTCAGAGCCACCTCGATCACCTCACTGACGAGCACGTGCGGCGCGGGCTCACCCGCGACGCCGCGCGGAACGCGGCCCGCCGCGACTTCGGCGGCGTCGATCAGGCGAAGGAGGCCGTCCGCGATCGGCGCGGCTTCCGCTGGGTCGACGCGATCGGCCGCGACGTGCGGCACGCCGGCCGCCTGTTGGTGAAGTCGCGCGCGTTCACCGCGACGGCGGTCCTGACGCTCGCGCTCGGCATCGGCGTGAACACAGCGATCTTCAGCTTCGTCAATGCGGTGCTGCTCGAGCCCCTGCCCTACACGGACGCGGGCCGGCTGGTATCGCTCTGGGAGGGCCAGGTCGGCGCGGCGCCGGCGGACGACTCGTCGAGCGGCGGCGCGCTCGCTCACGACGTGCCGGCGACGCGAATCACCGTGGCGCCATCCAACCTCGTCGACTACCAGCAGGCGTCCGAATCGTTTGTCGGGCTCGCCGGCGTGGCGAATGTGGCGCACAACCTCACGGGCGCGGGCACGCCGGATCGGCTGCTCGGCGAAAGCGTCACCTGGAACTACTTTCCGCTGCTCGGCGCGACGCCCGTCGTCGGACGCACGTTCGATCGCGCCGAGGACAAGCCCGGCGCCGACGCGCACGTGGTGATCATCTCGGCCAGTCTGTGGCGGTCGCGCTTCGGGTCGGACGATCGCATTCTCGGACGCGCGATCCTGCTCGATGACGCGTCGTACCGGATCGTCGGCGTCATGCCGGCGGCCTTCGTGCCGGTGACGCAGTTCACCAACACCGAGCCGGTCGAGTTCTGGACGCCGGCGGCGTATCCCGCTGACCTCCTCACGCAACACGGCGACCACGAGATCGCCGTCATAGGCCGGCTCGCTCCTGGTGTCTCGATCCCGGCAGCGCAAAGCGCGCTGACGACGATTTCCGAGGAGCTCGCGCGGCGTTTCCCCTCGTCGAACGCGACGATCCGCGCGTTCGTCACCCCGCTGCGCGACGACATCGTGAGCGGCGTGCGCACGTCATTCGTCGTGCTCATCGCGGCGGTCAGCGCAATTCTCCTCATCGCGTGCGTGAACGTGGCCAATCTGTTGCTCGTCCGTGCGGTCGCGCGCCGCCGCGAGATGGCGATCCGTGTCGCGCTCGGCGCCGGAAGGGCGCGGATTATGACCGAGCTCGTCACCGAAAGCCTGGTGCTGTCGGGCGTCGCGTGCGCGGTCGGCCTCTGCCTGGCGGAGGTCACGCGACGTTCGCTGGTCGCCGCGGCTCCTGCGAGCATTCCCCGACTATCGAGCGTCTCGCTCGACTGGCGCGTGTTGGGCTTCGCCGCGGCCGTGTCGCTCGTCACCGGCCTCGTATTCGGTCTGCTGCCCGCGTGGCAGGCCGGAGGCTCGCGCCCGGTCGACGCCCTTCGCACCAGCGAGCGCGTCGTCGCCGGCACCTGGGTGATGAAGTGGCGCAATGCGCTGATGGTCGTCGAAATAGCGCTCTCGACGATCCTGCTGACCGGCGCGGGGCTGATGTTGAAGAGCCTCGTGATCCTCAACCAGGTCGATCTGGGCTTTCAACCCGCGCGTGTGGTGACTGCGAACGTCAACCTTCCGGAAGTGCGGTACAAGACAGCTGACGATCGCCTGCGCTTCTTCGACGCGCTGGCTGAACGGCTCAGCGCCTTACCGGGCATCGAGTCGGTCGCTTTCGCGAATCGGTTTCCTTTGCGCGGCGGCTGGCGCACGGGCATCGGAATCGACGGCGTGACGACCGCACGCCCGGACGGCTCGATCGACGTCGATAGTCAAGCCGTCAGCCCAGGCTACTTCGCGACGCTCGGGATTCCGCTTGTGCAAGGACGACTGTTCACGCCCGCTGACGTGAAGACGTCGGAACCGGTGGCGGTCGTGAGCGAAGAATTCGGCCGTGTGGCGCTCGGCGGCGGCGATCCGGTCGGCCGGCGGTTCCGGCGCGCGCCGACCTTCCCCTGGATCACGATTGTCGGCATGGTCCGCGACGTGCGGCGAAACGGCCAGGACGCCGACGTGAACCCGCAGATTTTCCTGCCGGCGGCGCAAACCATGCTGTACCCGGTGCGGCTCGCGGACCTGGCCGTGCGATCGTCTGGCGACGTACGGGCGCTCTCGGGCGTGATTCGGGCGGCGGTACTCGATCTCGATCCGAACCAGCCGATCACGTCCGTGCGTACTCTCGATCAGATCCTCTCGACGCGATCCGCGGAACGCCGGTTCGAGACGCTGCTGTTCCTTCTGTTCGCCTCGCTCGCGCTCGTGCTGGCCATCGTCGGGATCTTCGGCGTGGTGTCTTACGCCGTGTCGCAACGCACGCCGGAGATCGGCGTCAGGATGGCACTTGGCGCGGACACCGGCCGCATCATGCGGTGGCTGCTCGGTCGCACGGCGGTCGTCGTATTTGCGGGCGCGGTGACCGGCGTCGTGTTGTCGTTGGTGCTGTCGAAATTCGTGGCGTCACTGCTCTTCCAGGTCCAGCCGCGCGACGGTGGGGTGTATGCGCTGGCTGCGGTGCTGCTCGGAACGATTGCGCTCGCGACGTGTGCGTTTGCTGCGCGTGGCGCGACGAAAATCAATCCAACTGTGGCGTTGCGAGCGGACTAGTCCAGCCCGGCCGTTACTTCACCGCCGGCGCCTGCTTCGCAACGTCGCGAATGTCACTACCCGGCAGGACGCCTGGCGACGACGCGCCCCGGGATCCGGTGTTTCGGAGCACCACGATTCCGACAAAGCGTCCGGTCAGATCGAACACCGGCGATCCGAGGCCGGTCCCGCCCACGGTAGGAATCGAAACCTGGTAATACGTGCGCGGCTTGTCGATGACGAGCTGCACCGCGCCAATCGACGCCGCCGTCTGCCAGCCGGTCGTCTCGCTCGTACGCTGGACGAGCATCACCGGATCGAGAATTGCGGGCGTCACCCCGGCGGTGTCGACGCTGATCATCGGCGTGGCCGGCGTCTCGGTCGGACGAATGAACGCGAGATCGAGATCCTCGTCTCGCAGGACCAACTTGGCGGGCACTTCGCGACCGTCGGCCAGGTGCATGCGGATGTCGGCCGGCTCGCTCGTCACGTCGACGCGCGTACCGGGCGCGACGCGCTGGCTGAGCGTGCGGGCCATCAGATCGTCGGGCTGCAGCGACGACAGCGACAGCACCGTCAGGCCGCTGCCGTCGAGGATCGTCGCGTTGGCCTGCGTGGCCTGATCGGTCGACTGCTCGTTGCCGCCGACGTTGATCCGCAGTTTGATCGTCGCGAGCACCATAATCACGGCGTCGCCGCGTTTTTTGATGACATCTCGGGCCGACGCGCGTTCGTCGATCGTCTGGGCTCGGAGGGCCGAATTGCCGGCAGCGAGGAGGCCGGCGAGGATCATCATGCCCGCGACGCGCATCGGTCCTCCTCGTCTTTCCGCGCCGGTCATCGCGTGGACTTCCAGGCCGGCTCGATCTCCACGAACATCGTACGGATGCCGCGCTGCACCTCGAACACG
Source organism: uncultured Acidobacteriota bacterium (assembly GCA_963704575.1). Lineage (GTDB taxonomy): Bacteria > Acidobacteriota > Vicinamibacteria > Vicinamibacterales > SCN-69-37 > DATEGZ01. The sequence goes on from OY969918.1 coordinate 2,867,079, forward strand.
ACCGACGCGGGACGCCGCGCCGCGACGTCCGCCATCCGCGCCTTGAGCGCGTCGACGTCGGCGACGGGTTGCCCGTCGATCGCGAGGATCACATCGCCGCCGTTCAACCGGCCGAGCGCCGCCCACCCGCGCACCGCCACGGATTCGACGAGCACGCCTTTCGCAGTCGCCATCGTGGGATCCTGACGATCGGCTTCCGCGAGATCCCGCGCCCGGAACTCGAACACCGAGTCCGCATACCACTTCATCTCGCGGGCCTGTGTCGGCGTCTGTCCCAGCGTGATCGGCAGTTTCATTTCCGTGCCGTCGCGACTGATGGTGAGCGTGACCGACGCGCCCACGCGGTAGCGTCGAATGTCCGACGCGAACAAGTCGCTGTCGTTCGGCGCCGTCGCGCGCACCGGCTCGCCGTCGATCGCGAGAATGATATCGCCCAGGTGCAACGGCGTCGCGGAATCGAAGAGACGCGTGACCCGCACACCGGTCCGGCCGCGAAGGCCGAGGCGTTCTGCGAGCGGCGGCGTCAGCACCTGAACGTCGACAGGCACCCACGCCTTGCGTGCGTCCCGGGGCGGGACATCCGACGAGGACGTCCCGACTTCGACGACCGTCATCATCTGCTGGGTGTCGCGCTCGAACCCGACGAGCAGCCTCGCGCGATCTTTGGCACCGAGCGCCGCCCGGGTCTCGCGGTCGACGTCGGCGACCGACTTCACGCCGTGATTCTCAACGCTGACGATGATGTCGCCGGGCCGAAGCGGCGGCTTCGCCTGGTCGGCCGGACCGTTGGGCTTGAGGCTGACGACCTGCGCCCCATCCGCCGTCGCACGCGCCAGCTCGCGACGCTCGCGATCATTGAGATTGGCCGCCATCATGCCCCAGTCGTTGAACTCCGCGGGCATTGAAATCGCCGCCGGCCGCTCTGACGGCGTCACCTTGAGCGACTGCTCCGCGCCGTCGCGCACCACGCTCAGCGTCGACGGCTGGCCGATCGGTAATGTGAGCAGGACCTGATTCACCGGGGGCAACTGCTCGGCATATTTCGCGTCCACCACTGCGCCGTTCACTTTGATCAGCAGATCGCCCGCCTTGAGTCCGCCGGCCTCGGCCGGCGAATCGCTCGCGACCCACGAGATCAGCGCGCCAGTCCGTGCCGCGTCGCTGATGAGCGGCTGAATCTCGATCCCGATCCAGCTGCGCTTGACGCGCCCGTCTTTGATCAACGCGTCGACGACCGAACGTGCGAGCTTGCTCGGAATCGCACCGCCCAACCCGAAGCTGATTTCGTTGACGCCGACGACCTCGCCGGCGAGATTCACGAGCGGGCCACCAGAATTGCCCGGATAAATCGCCGCGTCGTGGCCGATCCAGCGCACGATCGTGCCGACGTCCTCGCCGTCGAGCGATTCGGACGCGCCGAACGCCTGCGGCATGATCATTTGCGTGTTGCTGACGATGCCCTCGGTGACCGACTGGGACAGCGCCAGCGGACTGCCCATGGCGAGCACCGGCTGGCCGCTGCGCAAACGGTCAGAATCCCCGAATTTCGCGGCGGGAAACACGCGAGGCGCCGCTGGATGCAACTTGATCACGGCGATGTCCGACAACGGATCGGTGCCGACCAGATCCGCCGGTACCTCCTCGCGCGTCGACAGCGTGCACATGATCCGCCGAGGCCGTCCCGCGACGTGATGATTGGTGACGACGTAGCCGTCGGGCGAAATGATCGTGCCGCTTCCCGACAGCTGACCCTTCACTTCGCGGCCGGCCTGCTGGTCGAGATAGACAACGGAAACGCGCACGAGACTGGGAAACACTGCGGCAATCGCGTGATCGACCGCGCTGCGATCGCCGCCGGTGGGCGGTGCGGTCGACGTCGGCGTTTGTGCGGTTTGAGGCCGGGCGAGGCTCTGCCCGCTTGCGATGCTAGCGCCAACCGTCAGGAGGCCCAGGACGGAGAGGAGTCGCCTCACCCCGGCATCTTAGTTCAACGCCACAGCGGTGAGCTACGAACAGCGAACGCCGGTGCCCCCGATGCCGCAGTAGCCGTTCGGATTCTTCGCCAGATACTGCTGGTGGTAATCCTCGGCGTAAAACAACTCCGGCGCGTCCTTGATTTCCGTCGTGATCGGCTTGAAACCGTGGGCTTTGAGATCGGCTTCGTACCGCGCGCGAGAGGATTCCGCGGCCGCGCGCTGCGCGTCGCTCGTGACGTAAATCGCCGATCGATACTGCGTGCCGACGTCGTTGCCCTGGCGCATGCCCTGGGTCGGGTCGTGGTTTTCCCAGAATGTCTTCAGCAGATCCTCGTAACTCACCTTCGCGGGATCGAAGACGACCAGGACGACTTCGGTGTGGCCTGTGCGGCCGGAGCACACCTGCTCGTATGTGGGATTCTTTGTATACCCGCCGGCGTAGCCGACAGCCGTCGAATACACGCCGCTCTTCTGCCAGAACTTCCGCTCGGCACCCCAGAAGCAGCCGAGCCCGAAGATCGCCTGTTCGTAGCCCGCGGGAAACGGACCTTCGATCGGTGTGCCATTGACGGCGTGGCGATCGGCCACGGGCATTTTCGCCTCGCCGCCGCGGAGCGCCTCGTCAGCGGTGGGTATCGTCGTCTTGTGCGTCGAGAAGAGTGCCATCGAATCGTGTCTCCGAATCTACGCCTTGGGCGTGAATTTCATGGCGACGCCGTTCATGCAGTATCGCTGACCCGTCGGCGTCGGGCCGTCGTTGAACAGGTGCCCGAGGTGGCCGCCGCAGCGGCGGCAGTGGACCTCGGTGCGCGTCATAAAGTGGCTGCGATCGACCGTGGTCTCGACAGCGCCGTCCATCGGCGCGTCGAAGCTCGGCCATCCCGTGCCGCTCTCGAATTTGGCGCCCGAGACGAAGAGCGTCTGACCGCAGCCGGCGCAGACGAAGGTGCCGTCGCGTTTCTCCTTGTTGAGCGGGCTCGTGCCGCGCATCTCGGTGCCGTGCTCGCGCAACACGCCGTACTGTTCGGGCGTCAACTCCAACTGCCACTCGGCGTCGGTCTTGGCCACGGGAAATGTCGTGTCGTGTTTCATGCCTGAAGCTCCCGATCGTTCAGATGTTCCCATACCCTGACGGGTTTCGTGTTTTCCGAGCAAAAACTCGAAATCCCACTATAATCGCGCGCGCCTGCCCATGCTCACCGATCGCGACTTCCGGCGCCTCGCGCTCGGGATGAAGGACGTCGTCGAAGGCGCCCACATGGGCCACCCGGATTTCCGGGCGAGCGGCAGAATCTTCGCGACGCTCCACGCCGACGGAAAGACGGGCATGGTCGCACTGACGCCTGACCAGCAGCGCGAGTTCATCGAGCGCGATGGCGCGGCGTTCAGGCCGGCGGCCGGCGCGTGGGGCCGCCAAGGCTCGACGCTCGTGACCCTGGCCGTCATCGACGAGGAGACCGCCGGCGAGGCGATGACGCTCGCCTGGCAGAATGCGGCCGCCCGAGTCGCCGCGCGTTCGAAGGGCCGTGCTCGGCCGGCCAGGGGCCGAGTCCCGGCACGAAAACGATAGGCGCTACAATCTCGGCATGCGACGCCACGCGATCGTCCTGCTGACGCTTCTCGGCGCGGCCCTCGTGCCGCTGGCCGCCCGACAGACCGCACCAACCGTTCATCGGCTCGAAGCGACGCCCGAAACCGTGGCGTACGGCTACTACTGGTCGGACGCCAAGCCGGTCCTGCGGATCGCGTCGGGCGACATCATCGATGTTGACACCCTGCTGACGAATTCGCCCATGGGCCTCTCGCGCGCGGGAGTTCCGGACGACAAGATCCAGGACTCGCTCAAGAAGATCACGGCGGCCTTTCCCAACAGCAACCCGAATCGCGGCCCGGGCGGGCACATCCTGACCGGCCCCGTGTACGTCGACGGCGCCGAGCCAGGCGATGCCCTCGAAGTGAAGATCCTGTCCATCGACTTTCCTATCGACTACGGATACAACGGCTGCAGCGGCTTCGTGCCGGCCAACTGCAATCAGGCCGGTGATGGCGAGTCCCGCACCAAGATCATCCACCTCGACACGAAGACGATGACCGCGGAGTTCACGCCGGGCATCATCATTCCTCTCCGACCGTTCTACGGCAGCATGGGCGTCGCGCCGGCGCCGACACTGGGCCGCGTCAGCAGCAACCCGCCCGGACGGCACGCCGGCAACATGGACAACAAGGATCTGATCGTCGGCTCGACCGTGTACATTCCCGTCTTCGCGCCAGGTGCGCTGTTCGAAATCGGCGACGGCCACGCGGCGCAGGGCGACGGCGAGGTGGATCAGACCGCGATCGAGACGTCGCTGCGCGGCAAGCTCCAGCTCACCGTCCGCAAGGGCATGAAGCTGAACTTCCCGCGGGCGGAGACACCGACCGATTACATCTGCATGGCCACCGACCCGGATCTGACCGTCGCGACGACGGGGGCGATCCAGGAAATGGTGGATTTCCTCGCCGAGACGAAGGGGCTGTCGAAGCTCGTGGCGTATCAGCTCGTCAGCATTGCCGGCAACGTCGTCGTCACGCAGCTCGTCGACAAACCCAACGTGGGCGTCCACGTCCGCATGCCGAAGAGCATCTTCAAGAAGTAAGACGCCGCGCGGTCGTTCGGCGCCGGCGACGTTCAGTTCCTCATGTCCGCTGTACTCGACATCCTTCGTGCGCGTCAGGCGCGCGGCAGTCTTGCCCCGCACGACGACGGCGCACGCGTCGCGTTGTGCGTCGAAGGCGGCGCGATGCGAGGGGTGATTTCGGCCGGCATGGTGTCGGCGCTCGAAGAACTCGGCCTGACGGGCGTGTTCGACGCGGTGTACGGGTCGTCAGCCGGCGCGATCAACGCTGCGTACTTTCTCGCGGGCCAGGCGCGGCTCGGCACGACGATTTACTACGAAGACATCAACAACCGCCGGTTCATCGACCTCACGCGCGCATTCGCCGGCCGGCCCATCGTGGACCTGGGCTACCTGCTCGACGAGGTCGTGGCGACGCGAAAACGGCTGGACGTCGATCGCGTGCTTGCGTCCGCGTCGCCGCTCACGGTGATCGCGACCGACGTCGTGTCGAGGACGTCGCGGCCGCTCGGTGGTTTCCGCGATCGCGCGTCGCTCATCGCGGCGCTGCGCGCGAGCTCGACGATGCCGGTCGTGGCCGGGCCGCCGGTGGACGTCGGCGGCCGCCAACTCCTCGACGCGTCGCTCTCCGAGCCGATTCCCATCGAGACGGCGGAAAATGCGTCGTGCACGCACGCGCTCGTCCTGCTCACGCGAAGCGGCGTCATGCGACCGCAACCCTCGGCCTTCGATCGCTATTTCGTGGCGCCGCGGCTGCGCCGCATCTCACCCGATCTGGCGAGCCGCTACCTCGACCGCGCCGGACCGTACAGCGCGATCGTCCGGTCCATCGACGCGGGCGCGGGGCCGCGCGGAAGGATTCAGGCGCTGGGCATTCGCGTCGCCGATTTGCGCATCAGCAAACTGGAGCGTCGCGGCGATGTACTTCGCGACGGCGCCCGGCGCGGCCACGACGCCGTGATGGAGATGTTCGCCGAGCGGCTCAGGTAGAATGCCGCCGTGTCAGGCCGACGCGTCGTCGCCACCGCCCTCGTCACCGCGGCGGTCGCCGCTTCAGTCGCCGCGGCGTGGAGCGCGCTGAGACGCGATCCGCCGGCGCCCCCGCGTGGCGTTTCGCTCGCGCTCGCGGAAGATCGCGCGGCCCGCGTGTCGAACCTCCGATACGAGCTCGCCATGCGCGTCCCGGCCAGGCGAGACGATGCCGTCGAGGGCCGCCTGACCGCGACGTTTGGCTTGAGCGATCGGACGACGGCGCTCTCATTCGATTTCGCGCAACCCGGCGATCATCTGCGCCGCGTCGAGGCGAACGGCCATCAAGTCACGCCGCGCATCCAGAACGGGCACATCGTGTTGCCGCCGAGCACGCTCGCGGCTGGCGACAACACGGTCGAGTTCGAGTTCGTCGCCGGCAACGAGTCGCTCAATCGCAACGACGATTACCTCTACACGTTGTTCGTGCCGGCGCGCGCGTCGCTCGCGATGCCGTGCTTCGACCAACCGGATCTGAAGGCGCGCTGGCGCTTGAGCCTGGAGGTGCCACCCGACTGGGTCGCGGTGTCGAACGGCCGCGAGACGGGCCGGACGGCGTCGGCCGATCACCTCGGTCTGATCTTCGACGAGACGCAGCCGATTTCGACGTATCTCTTCGCCTTTGCCGCCGGCAAGTTCAGCATCGAAACGGCCGAGCGCGATGGCCGGCAGTTCCGCATGTTTCACCGTGAGACGGACGCCGCGAAGGTCGCGCGGAACCGTACCGCGATTTTCGATTTGCACGCCCACGCGCTCGCCTGGCTCGAGGACTACACGACGATTCCGTACCCATTCGGCAAGTTCGACTTCGTCCTGATCCCGTCGTTCCAGTTTGGCGGGATGGAGCATCCAGGTGCGATTTTCTACAACGCCGGCGCGCTCATGCTCGACGAATCGGCGACCCAGAACCAGCTGCTCGGCCGCGCGAACACGATCTCGCACGAGACGTCGCACATGTGGTTCGGCGATTTCGTCACGATGAAGTGGTTCAACGACGTGTGGATGAAGGAGGTCTTCGCCAATTTCATGGCGGCAAAGATCGTGAATCCGACGTTCCCGGCGGTGAACCACGAACTGCGGTTCCTGTTCCAGAACTACCCGTCGGCGTACGAAGTCGATCGCACGGACGGCGCGAACCCGATCCGGCAGGAGCTCGCCAACCTCGACGAGGCCGGCACGCTCTACGGCGCGATCATTTATCAAAAGGCACCGATCGTCATGCGTCAGCTCGAGCTGCTGATGGGCGCCGATTCGTTCCGCGACGGCCTCCGCGAGTATCTCAAGGGCCACGCGTTCGGCAACGCGACATGGACGGACCTGGTGAGTATCCTCGACGTCCGCACACCCGCGGACCTCGCGTCGTGGAGCAAGGCGTGGGTCGACGAGCGCGGCCGGCCGTCGATCCGCACGAATCTGTCGGTCGCCGGCGGCAAGATCGATCGGCTGTCGTTCCATCAGGAAGACGCGAGCGGCCGGCCGCTCGTGTGGACCGAACGGCTCCAGGTGCTCGTCGGCGGACCGGCGGCGAACAAGGCGCTCGACGTGACGCTGAACGGCGCCGACACGCCGGTGCCCGACGCGTCCGGACTCCAGGCGCCGAAGTGGGTACTGCCCGTCGGCCGCGGCCTCGGGTACGGCTTCTTCGATTTGGATCGCGGCACGCTCGATTTCCTGACGTCCTCGCTCCATACGATTCGCGATCCGCTCACGCGCGGCGCAGCGCTCGTCGCCCTGTGGGAAGCGATGCTCGAAGGCCGCGTCGAGCCCGCCAAGGTCATGAACGAACTGCTGACCTCGCTTCCCCAGGAAACCGACGAGCTCATCGTTCAGCAGCTGCTCGACGACGTTCGTGGTGCGTTCTGGCGTTACACGGCGCCTGACGAGCGGACGTCGCTCGCACCAAGAGTCGAAAGTGTGCTGCGCGCGGGCCTTGACCACGCGCAGACCACCAGCACGCGCGCAGCATGGTTCAACGCGCTCCGAAACGTCGCGACGACGCCGGAAACTGTCGCCTGGCTGGAGCACGTGTGGTCGCATGAGGCAACGGTGCCCGGCCTGCCGCTGTCGGAGACGGACGAGGCCGATCTCGCGCTCGATCTCGCGCTCCGCGGCGTGGCCGACGCACCGACGCTGCTCGAAACCGAGGTCACGCGCTTGACGAACCCGGATCGCAAGGCGCGATTCGTCTTCGTCATGCCCGCGGTCTCGCCCGATCAGGCCGTGCGAGACAAGCTGTTCGACAGCCTGGCGGACGTCGCGAACCGCCGGCACGAGGCGTGGGTGCTCGATGCGATGCGGTACCTGAACCATCCGCTTCGCGCGGCCGTGTCGAAGAAGTACATCCGGCCGGCGCTCGATCTCGTGCGCGAGATTCAGCGGACGGGCGACATTTTCTTTCCAAAGCGTTGGGCAGACGCCGCACTCAGCGGCTATCAATCGGTGCAGACGGCCGCCGACGTACGCGACGTGATCGACCACCTGCCCGCCGACTATCCGCAGCGGCTGCGCTGGGTGCTGCTTTCTTCGGCCGATCCGTTGTTCCGAGCGGCCAGGCTGCTCAGCCAGTAGCGGCGGCCCGCCGCCGACGGCCGCTGGGAGTAGACTGGACGAGCCAGCCCACGCCTTCAGGAGTGATCGTGATGGCGGTTCCGCGTCGATTCGGCCGACTGCTCGTCGTCTCGCTCGCGTGCCTCAGCGCGCACGCGATCGGCGCGCAGTCCGCGCAGGTCCCCGCGCTTTCCGGTACCTGGACGCTCAACCTCGACGAGAGTTCTGCGGCGAGCGACACGGCCGCGACCGCGCCGACGCCGCCTGCACCGGACCCGCCCTCACGGCCGAGCGGCTTTGTCGGCGCGACGGACGGCATGGGCCGGCCAACGCCTTTCGTGGATCCGGGATCCGCGGGCTCGCTGATCCCGCAAAGCGTCAACAACGCGCTCAACTCTTCGGGCGCCGAAAAGGACAAGGGCCGGCAGCTCACGTCCGCCGAACGCCTGCTCCTGGAGCTGAGCACGCCGCCGACGCAACTGGTCATCGCCGCGACGCGCGACGCGCTGACCCTCACGCGCGAGGGCCGGACCGACACGTACCTCGCCAACGGCAAGGAAGAGAAACACCGCTGCGTGAACGGCACGATCAAGACGACGACGTGGTGGGGCGACGGCGTGCTGCGACAGACGATTGACGGCGGCGACAAGCTGAAACTGCAGCAGACGTTTCAGCTCGACGACCACGGCCGTCTGATCGTCATCATGCGCCCGGCCGACGACAAGTCACTCGAATTCCAATCGCAGTTGATCTCGCGCGTGGGCGCGAGCGCCTCGACGAAGGGCCGCAAACGCGCGGTCTACGATCCGGAGGGACGGTGACCACGCGTCGTGAGGCGCCAAGACGGGCGCCGGAAGCCGTCGGCCGCGGCCTCGCCGGCGCGCCAACCATCGCCTCGGACACCCCGGAAGACCTCGGCGATCTGGAAGAACTCCGCACGCGCGTCACGATCAGCCGGCAACACCCACGAGATATCGGCCAGCGTCAGGTGTTCGTGCGACTCGACGGCGGGGCGCGCGTGGCGTTGCGGTTCGGCGAAGCCGTGACGCTCGAAATCCGGCCCGGCACGCACAGTCTGCGCGCCCACAACACGCTGTTCTGGAAGACGGTGACGTTTCACGTCGAGGCCGGCGAGCACCTCGAGTTCGTGATCATCAATCGCGGCGGCCCGATCACCTTCGGCATCGCCGCGATTCTCGGTGCCGCGCCAGTCTTTCTTTCGATTGAGCGGCGCAGCATCGTCTGAGCGCGAATCGCCTATTGCTTGTCGGTCTTGGCCGATGCCCGAACGTACATCTCGAGGCGCGGGAAGGTGAACGTGCTCGACACCTCGTCCACGATGTTGACCTGGCAGGTGTAGAGACCGGGCTTGAACTGATCGGCGGGCAGCTCGAACTGGAACACCGCCGCCTTGCGATCGGCCACGTCGACCGCCGTGCGCTCGACCGCCGGCGTCTCGAACACCTTCACTTTGCCGCGATAGAACGCGAGGCTCGTCCGCAGCTGCGGATGCACGCCGCCGGTCGTGCTCGGATCGTAGACCTCGTAGTAGAAGTAGAGCTTCTGGTCCTGGCTCACGACGCGCGTGAGATTGGGGACGATCTCGACGTTGTCGCGAACGAGCGGGCTGACGGTCTTGCGGCCCACCGCGCTCTGCAGCTGCGTGCTGAGAACGACGGAGCTCACCTTCACCGGCGCGCGCCGGAGATCGGGCACGGCGATTTCCAATTCGAACGTGCCCATCTGCCCGCTCGTGTTCTCGCGGACGACGAGCTTCGCGCGGTAGTGGCCCGGTGGAAGCGTCGCGCCGGTCTGATAGAGGACCTGCTTCGACGCGAGCGTATCCGTGCTGGCCGGCGGCACCGTCAGCGTGTCTTTGATCGTCGCGAAGGGCTGGCCGCGTTCGTCGCGCACGAACCCGCGCACGTCGAGCGTCACGGCCTCCTTCGACGGCGGCACCGCGTCGCCGGGGACCACGAGTGAAATCGGTACGTAGTAGCAATTACTGCCGGCGTCCTGCGGAGGGCCGCCCGGACCGCCGCCGCGCCCGCCAAAACCACCACGTCCGCCGCCCGGACCGCCGGGACCGCCGCCGCCCGGACACGAGGTCGAGGCGGGCAGCCGGAAATAGCCGGCGGAAACGAAGAGCGGGACGTCGGTCGCCGGGATCGCCATCATCAGCTGATCCTGGAGTTGCGTTTCGCGATCGGCCTTGGCGGTGTGCGTGAAGTCACGATCGGCGTAATAGCCTTCACGCGCGCGCAGCTTCGCGTCGAGTTTCTGATTGAGCTTGACCTCGATCCGCCGGTAGCGCCCGTCCTTGCCGGGATTCGCGCTGGCGTAGCCGAGGATGTAGTACGACGAGATGTCCTTCTGCACCTTGTCGAACGCAACGCCGAAGTCGTTGGAATCGGTGAAGGCCGTGCCACCCGTGTCGGCCGCGAGTGTCTGCAGCGTCTCCTGCTGCGACGCGAGCTGGGTGAACTGGCTGGCCACGTTGCGGCCCGAGAACGCCCCGACGCCGCCGCGGCTGCCCTGCCGGCCGTTGCCGCCGGGGACGACGGCCTGCAACCCGCGGGCGTCGACCGGGTTGAGCGTGACATTGGCGCGCACGCAGGAGTTCGTCGCCGCGCGAAGCTCGACCTGGTTGTCCGATCCGTTCCGCTGCATGCCGGAGCTGAAGTACAGAATGGCCTTCTTCTGCTGCCAGGTCAGCAAGTTGTCGCAAATCGTCTTCAGCCCGCGCAAGCGCATGTCGTTGTTGAACGTGTCGAGCTCCTGCGCGCTCGCGTCGACGGTCGTCGCGTCTGCGGCCGTGGCGGTGTTCGTCGCCTCGTCACTCGACATCGTGCTCGCGTCGACGTCGGCCGCCGCCGTCCCATCCGCCGCCGAGAACGCCTGCAGCGCCGCCAGCACCTTCGTCTGATCCGTCGTGAAGTCGCTGATGATCTGCAGCGTCGATCCGATCGACGCGACGGCCACAAGATCCGCCGGCGTCATCTTGTCTTTCGCCCAGGCGATCGCGGCGTCCGCGGCTTTTTGCACGTCTTCGGGCTGCATCGAGCTCGTGTCGAAGAGCAGCACCCACACGCGGTGGCCGGCCACCTCGTCGGACGTGATCGCGCCATTGGCCGCATCGACGGCGGCCGGCGTTTCCGCGGCCTTCTCCGGCGGGGGCGCTGCCCCGGCGGGTTTCGGCGCACCGACGGTGACGGGCACGGCGCCCTTCTCGGCGCCCGCGGCCGAGAGCATCGATGCCGTCGTGAGCGCGCCGGCCTTCGCCGTGATCTCTTCGAACGCGAACGTCACGATGTCCTGGGCCTTGCCGTCCTCGAGGATCGTGAAGTCGCTCGCCTTGAGGCCTTTGAGCGGCGTGCCGGATTTATCGCGGACGTCGACGTCGACGAGGATCAGGTTCACCGCGCTGCGGAACGTGGAGGTCGGCCGCTGCGCCGGCGCCGGCGTCTGTGGCGGGGCCTGCTGGCCCCGGACCACGGGCGTCGACAAGAGCGCGATCGCGCCGAGCGTGACGAAGGTTCGGAGGCGCATTAGAAACGGAACCTCAAGTTAAGGGTGATCGTCCGGAGCGGCGCGAACCGCGTGACCTGTCCGAACGTCCGCGAGTTGATGTTCGTGTCGATCGACATCCACTGGATCGTGTTGAACAGGTTGTTGGCGTTGACGAGAATCGTGACCGCGCGATTCCCACCGATCCGCATGTCCCGCGAAAACGACGCGTTGATGACGTGGCCGCCGGGCCCGATGATGATGTTGCGCGGCGAGGTGCCGAAGAGCCCCACGGCCGGCACCGAGAACACGCTCGTGTCGAAGAACTCACCGAGCGACGGATCGCCGAGCGCGATCGGCGCGCCCGAGTAGTTCGCGCGGAGCGATCCGCTCGTGCCGTTCGCCACGCTGCTCGTGGCGTTGACGACGCGCGGCGTGAACGGCGATCCGGTGTGGCCGGAGAAGGTGAGATTCATCGACCACTCGCCCACGACCGCGGCCATGAACCCGCCGTTGTCGAACCATCGGCGTCCGGTGCCGAACGGCAGCTCCCACGTGAAGTCCGCCGTCACCGTGTGCCGCTGGTCGAAGTTCGAAAGCGCGTACTCCGCGGCCAGATCGTGGTCGTTCTGCGCCACGACCGCCCCACCCGCGCCGAGAGACGACGCGTTGTCCATCGATTTGGCGAGCGTGTAGTTCACACCCGCGCTGAACCCGTGCGCGAGCCGCCGGCGGACCTGGAAGTTGCCGAGCTGCAGGATGGAATGACCACCCGACGATTCCCAGATGAACGCCTGCACGTCGGGAATGCGGAGCGAGCCGTCCGGATCGCGGTTGGGCGCGCGCAGCAGGTCGAGACTCGATCCGCGCGTGCCCGTGTAACCTGCAATCACCGTCCAGTTCCGCGAGAGATCCCGGCTGAACGTGGCGTTCCAGGTCTGGATCATCCCGAGCGCGTAGTCTTTGTCGACGCCGTAATTGTTCGTGGTCGCCGCCGACGCATCGAGCAGGCCGTTCGCGATCGTGAGCGGATCGTCCTCTGTGCCGGTGTTGGTCACGGTCGAGGCGAATGGCGGCTGGGCCACGAGCTGGCGCGCGATCGACGCATACGACGAGCTGTTGTACGTGATGCTGTACCCGCCGCGCAGCAGCGTATTGTGCGCAAGCCGGTACACGGCGCCGAGCCGCGGGCCGATGTTGTTCCAGTCCGTCTTCACCAGCCCCGCTGGAAACGCGCCGGTGAACGGCCCCGTCGACGAACAGGTCGTCGTCGTATCCGGACAGACGACGGCCGCACCGGTGAAGTCCGGCGCCACGTCAAGGTTCGCCATCGCGCCACTCGTCTCGACGTACGGCATCGTCACTTCGTACCGCAGACCGAGGCTCAGCGTCATCCTGGCACTCTGCTGCCAGTTGTCGTTCACGTAGACGTCCCACGCGTTCTCGCGAAGCTTGGTCTGTCCGCCGACCTGCAGCGTGGCCTGCTGGGGAAGGCCGAGAAGGAAGTCCGCGAAGTCGGCGCCCGTATTGAGCGACGTCTGCTGGCCCGCCCCGGTGTACAGACCCGAGAACGTGTACGCGCCGCGCGCGTTGTTGTTGACCTCCGCCATCGAGAGGTCGTGGCGGAAATCCGCGCCGATCTGCAGCTGGTGTTTGGCAATCGGGCGCGAATACGTATACCCGAGCGACATGCGGTCGTCGGTGCGGACCGACGCGGCCCCGGATCGCACGTTGAAGTTCGTGAACGTGAGATTGGGCACGCCCCAGTTGAGCGGATCGTTCGTCGCCCCCGCCGGGTAGTTGATGCCGGCGTTGCCCGCGACGTCCGTCACGTTCGAGAACAGGTTGCCCGACGACGACCGCGAATGATTGACCTGGAAACTGATGTTCTGATTGACGCGTCCCTTCGAGATGTTCAGCGAAATCGGCACGGCGTACGAACTGTTCTTCGTCGTGCCGCTCAAATCGGGAATGGCGTTGAACGTCTCACCGTCGCTCTCGCGATACTGCAGCTGTCCGGTCAGCGTAATGCTCAGGCCACGCCCGCCGCGTCCACCGGCGCCGCCACGGCCACCCGCGCCGCCACCGCCGCGCCCGCCCGCCCCGCCACGTCCGGCGCCGGCTCCGCGTTGCGGCACCGTCGGCGAGAGGTTCTGCGTCAACCGCAGGCTCAGACTATTCCCCGTCGACAGCGTGGTCGCCGCGTTGTGGAAGTTCTGCGTGAGGAGCGCGCCAGGGACGTTCGCCTGCGGAATGTACTGAAGCAGCGAAAGCGCCGTCGGATCCATGCGCGACGAGGGAATCTGGTTGTTCGCGAACGGCAGACCGGTCGACGGATCCACGAGCTGGATCGTGCTCAGCGCGAAGTTGCCGCCGCGCTGCTGATCGGTCGGCACGGTGAGGTACTGATCCTGGAGCTGAGTCGAATGATTGCCGGTGTAGTTGAGCTGGAAATTCGTCCGGCGATTCTCGTCCGCGTAGAGACCCGGAATCTTCAACGGGCCGCCGATGGTGCCGCCGAAGTTGTTGCGCCCAAACGGCAGTGAGCTCACGGGCGTCACGACGCCATTGCGCGGCTGGAGGTTGGTGGCATCGAGCGCCGAGCCGCCATACGTGTATGTGGCCGATCCCTGATACGGACTCTGACCGCGACCACCGCGACCGCCGAGGGCGAATCCGCCCGGACCGCCGAAGCCACCGCCGCCGCGTCCACCGCCACCGCCCGCGCCGCCGCCACCTCGGCCGCCAGCGCCCTGTCCGGCCTGTCCACCGAACGCGTTGTCACCACCCGCACCGCCGGCGCCGCCAGCCGGACCGAAGCCCGCGGCGAACTGGCCGGTTGCCGGATCGAACTCGCCGCGACCGATGGCGTTGAAACGATCGTTGAGCGCGCTGCGGTCGACGTTGACCGCATCGCCGCTGCCGTTGATGGCCACCGCATCCGCCTGCGCGTTCTGCGCGCTGAAGCCCGGCGGAAGAAGACGGGCGAGGTCGCCGGACGTGTCGGGGGGGGCGGCCTCGACCGCGGCTTGACCGGTCTCGTCAGCCTGGACGTTGAGCCGTTCGAATCGCTGCCCAGCCGCTCCAGCGGCGGTCCCTGCCGCCGCGCCTGCGGCCGTGGGCGCCGCCGGCTGTCCCGTCGCGGGGCGTCCCGCCGCGGGCGTCGTCGCCGCGGCTGCGGGCGCCGGAGCGGGTGACGCGGCCGCCGGCAGCTCGTTGCGCGGACTCAGCGCCAAAGAAAGATCGAGCGTCGAGTCGCACGGCAACGCGCCGAGCGTCAAGTCGCGCTCGGCCTTGCCGAACGCCATGAGCTCAGCCGTGACGTGGTACGTCGCGTTCGGGCCAAAAATAATTGCGAACTTGCCGTCGCCGTCGGTCGACGTCGCCGCCTTGATCGCGTCGCCGACACGCACGACGATCGACACGCCGGGAAGCGGCAACGTCCCGGACACGACTCGACCCGTGACGCGGCACCCATTGGGCGACGGCCGAGCGGGTTGCGCCTGCGGCGCGGGCTCCTGCGATCGGCCCTCTGCCAGGATCGGCAGCTGACCGAGTGCCATCATTGAAGAAGACGCCAGGGCGGCCACCACGCGAACGCGCGCCTTGAACGTCCAGGGACGATGATTCAATAAGAAGAAGGCAGACAACTGCATAAGCAACGCCGGTACTACGAGACGACATACCAAACTGTTTCGGGAGTGCCGCACTTGGGCGGCCTCGTTGCTCAGCTTGGGTAGGCCGCGGCAAGGCCCCGCGGGTGTGCGTTGCAGTTTCGACCGTCCGGAACGCCAAAACGTTGCATTTGAAGGGATTTCGGCCCGATCGGGCGGCCAGGGCGCGGCAGGAGTTTTGCAACTCCAACGGCAGACGCCATGAAGCCAACAGACGCGATTTTCGTGGATTCCCTGGAACGCCGGGCTGCCGACATTTCCGCCACGCTCAGCCGCTGGCTGAAAGCCGTCAGGATTCCCGTGGACGTCCCAGCGAACGCGCACAATGCCCTCCAGGATCTGCGAAATGCCGCACCACAGGTGGTGCCCAACGTGTGCCAGGCCGTCATCGCCGAGGGTAGCGACGCGGATGCCTTGACGCTCGCGGCACTCGATAGCTGCATCGACGCGCTGCACACCCTGATCGGCGTGCTGCCGACCGACACGCGTGCGTTCTCGGTCGTCGACGACCTGATGGGCCTGCGCGACGAAGTCGAGGCGCGCTTCACGGACGCGCGGCGCCGGCTGGCCGTCGTCAGTCAGCAGGAAGTGGCGCACGAGCTGGCCGCGACCATCGCGGAACGCTCCCGCTTCTAATCGCTCCGTTCGTCGTTCCCCTTCCGTCCCTCTCCGTCCAACACACCGACTGAGGCGCCGGCGCCCGCGCGATGTCGTCGTGTGGCTATACTTCGGCGCGTGTCGAAGGGGGCTTCCTCTTCCCGTCGCTCCTGGGATGTCGTCGGCGTCGGCGCGAGCGCGGTCGATCGTGTGTACGTGCTGCCGATGTCACCGGCGGGCGGCGCGGCGGATGCGAAGATCCGTGTCCGCCGATCGCTCACCTCACCCGGCGGTCAGGTGGCGACCATGCTCGCGACGTGCGCGCGACTTGGCGCCCGCACGGCGTACCTTGGCACGATCGGATCGGACGCGGCCGGCGTGTTGATGCGCGAAGCGCTGGAAGCCGCGGGCATCGACGCCACCGGCGCCATCGTGCGTGACGCGCCGCAGGCGCACGCCGCCATTCTTCTCGACGAACATTCGGGCGAACGCATCGTGCTGTGGGAACGCGACGAGCGTCTGCGCCTCCGGCCTGACGATCTCCCGGCCGCGTATATCGAGCACGCGCGGCTCGTGCACGTCGACGACGTCGATCTCGAGGCGTCGGTCGCGGCGGCGCGTCTGGCGGCGGTGTGCGGTGTGCCGACGACGAGCGACATCGAACGCGTGGCCGACGGCGTCGACGCGCTGATTGCCGCCGTGACGTGGCCGATTTTCGCGGCGCCGGCCGTGATCGAGCTGACCGGAATCGACGATCCCGAGCGCGCGCTGCGCAAGTTGCGACGATTGAACCTGGGCCTGCTGACGGTGACGCTCGGTCCGGCGGGCGCGATGGCGCTCGACGGCGACGTCTGCCTTCACGCCCCGGCCTTCGCGATTGAGGCCGTGGACACGACGGGCGCCGGTGACGCGTTTCGCGGGGGCTTCGCGATTGCATGGCTCGAAGGCCGCGCCGCGTCCGACGTGCTGCGGTTCGCCAACGCCGCGGCGGCCGCAAGTTGCACGCGGGTGGGCGCAATGGCTGGCGCGCCCACCCGGGCTGAGGTCGACGAGCTCCTTACGGCTTGATGATCTGCGCGAACCCGAGGATGTTCACGTCGCGGAACGCCGGCGTCCTCGGCGGCAACAGCGAGGGCGTCAGGAAGTCGGTGTCGAAGTTGTAGCCGCGCGTCGGCGGCGAATACACGTCCACGCAGCACTTGTAGGTGCCCGTCGCCTGGCGGCTGAAATACATGCTTGCGATCGAACCGCGGAAGTTCAGCGTCTGACCGCCCCAGTTCTCGATGTAGCGCAGGAAGTTGTGCGCGCCGCCGTCGGTGCCGTAGTCCCAGTCGGGCTGCGTGTTGATATACGGGAAGTTGATCCCCTTGCCGGCGATGACGGCGAACCGGTACCACGTCGTCATTGCGTTGCGCGAGCCCATGTCGTACGGCGTGTTGAACGAGTTGAGGTCGTTCCAGCTGTTCGAGAGCAGCGTGATCGCGTCGGCGAGGATCGCCGCCGCGATGTGCGGATTGCTGAAGCCCGTGTTGTCCGCGTTGTAGTTGCCCTGCACGTAGACCGGGTTCTCGGCCGCGATCGTCAGGCCAGGCGCCACGATGTTGCCGAGCGCGCCATTGGTGACCTTGAGCGCGCGGCGGAAGAACATCTGGGGGTTGCGCTCCGCCACCGCCATCTCGCCCCAGCGCTGAGGGCCGGTCGCGGGCATGCCGCCAGTCATCAGCGTGTTGGGCGTGATGTTGATGGCAAAGGGCGCCAGCACGCCGCCGGCGGCAAACGCCAGCTGCGCGCCCCCGGGCGCCGAATAGGGCGCCTGGACCTTGGCGCCGTAGGTGTCGAGCTGACCGTTGCCGTTGAAGTCCTCGCCGGTGTCGAGCGCCGCATTGGGCGCGCCCGTCGCGGACGCGGGATTGACGATGTCCTCGTTGCCGTATTCGCCGGTCTCGCTGCCGGCGACGTTGTGGTTGCCGCGGCGGTCGGAGAAGTACACGGTGTATCCGTTGACGCTCAACGCCTGGTTGCCGGTCGTGCCGATGGTGCCTGCGAACCAGCGCGACAGGTTCTTCACGTCGAGCTCGACGTACGAAATGATGCCGCCGTAATGGATCGCTTCGGCGTCGGTCGTCTGGTCGCGCAGTTCGCCCTCACGTGTATCGAAGAGCACAAGTGGACTGAACTCCTCGCGGCGCCGCAGGTCCCGGATGCTGCCCGACACGCTGGCGCAGTTGCCGCCGCCGGCCGGCACGTTGGCCGTCGTCGTGCGCGGGCGCTCGAGGCGAACGATGCCGTTGGGCGTCGGATCGGGACACGCGGTGCCGTCGGTCTGCTTGCTCGAAATGCCGAGTGACAGAATTTCCGTCGTCACGTCGGACCAGACACCGGCCGCGTTCTGCATCTCGATCTTGATGTAGCCGCCAAGGAGCGGGGTGCCGGCCGGCACGCGCACGCCGTAGCCGAGCGTATCGGTCGCCGAGTCATCCTGCGCGGGCGCCGTCGCGAAGGGCACGCGGTTGTTCACGTCGCTCGTGGTGTTCAGAAGAATCGTGTACGGCTCCGACCCCTGGCTGCCGTTCGCCATCGCCGGCGCGCCGGCGCCGAGCGGCTGCGGCGGCGTGGCCGTCATGCCCGGCAGCGACGTGATGTCGGCGGCCTTGTCCGACAGCAGAATGCGCAGGCTCGCGAGCGAGTAGAAGCGCTCTGCGAGCACGTTCGGGTTGTTGATGTTTTCGTTCACCGCCGGACGCTGAATGAGGCCGATCGGCGAACTACCGAAGGTCGTGATCGGCAGGACGAGCTGCTTGGCGCCCGTGCGGCCGTTCATGATGTTGTGGTTGTACGTGCCGGTCGAGAGGTTCGTCCACGTCGGCTCGTTCTGCGCGGTGCCCAGGCCGCCGGTCAAGCTGCCCTCCGCCATCGCGAGTGAGCGGAAGGAGTTGGGTGCGGTGATCGCCGAGACCGTGCCGGAATGCTGGGTCGCCGACGGGTTGCCGTTCGCGAGGGTCGTACGGATGATTTCGCCGACGGCCGTCACGCGGTCCGCGAGGGTCAGCGTCGCGCCCGGGCCTTCGGCGAGGAACACATTACGGTTGGTGTGCACGCGGCCGCCGAAATTGAAGTTCGGACCAGCGAAAAAGCTCAGGTCGTTCTCCGAATAGATGCCGAACTGGAAGACCGGGATCGCGACGGTCTGGAGCGTGCGCGTCAGGCTCGCTTCCGATCCGTCTCGCATACGCGCGGTCACCGTCATCGTGTACGGCGTCGCGAGGCCGACCAGCCCCTGGAACGCGCCAGACGACACGGTGGTGACCGTCGACGTGGGATTGCCTTGCGCGTTGGTCGGAAAGCTGATCGTGTATCCCGGCGTACCGTCCGGCGCCAGCCATTGCACGCCGAGATTGGGCGCGAGCGCGCTGAGGGCGTTGATCTGCGCGCCGGTCGGTGCGAAGTTGTTCGAGAAGAGATCGCCCAGATCCGCGGTCAGCTTCTCGAGGCCCGCGTGAGCCAGATAGAACGACTGCGTGCGCGTGCCGTCGAGATAACGCACGCGTGAGTCGGTGATGACGAGCGCCGTGAAGCCCGCCGTGATGGCGGCCATCAGCAGCGTGACGAGCATCGCGCCGATCAGCGCGCCGCCGGTGTCGTCAGCGCGCTTGAGCAGTCGTTGCCACATGGTTCCCTCCGCTTTCCGGGCCGTCTTCGTCTATTGATAGCGATTCGTGTACGACAGACTGCGCAACCCGATCTCCGTGCCCATCGCGTTGCGGAAGAAGTCGTGTGGCGCGGTGTTTGGATCGAGCGACCGCGTGGCCACGAACAGATTGACCTTGCGAATCTGGTTCGGGCTGTTCGCGTTCGGCGTGTTCTTCTGGTTGGCGGGATTGTTCACGCCGTCGATGAAGTCGTACGAGAGCTGCAGGTTCTCGGCGCCGAGCGCGATCGCGAGCGGCTGGCTGTCGTTGATCTGACGGATGAGCCGCGGCAGCGTCGGGTCGGTCGTGTTGTCGAGGTAGTAGCTGATCATCAACAACCGCGTCGCTGTGGTCGGCGGATATACGCCGGCGCCAGATTGCAGGTTGAGGATGGTGCCGTTCGGCGCGTTCGGCTGATTGAGCCCGAGCGGATCGCCGGGCCCGAGCACGACGTTCTGGCCGCCGGGCAGGCTCGTGACCATGCCCAGTGCGTTGCCGAGCGGGTTGCTGAACAGGATCAGATCGCCGACATGGATGCCCGCGGCGCCTCCAGTGGTGGTGCCGGCGGCAAAGGTGATCATCTGGCCGTTGGCCGAGATTGCCGCGAGGGGCAACTGCGCGAGGTTCAGCGTCTGGTCGGCGTAAATCAGGTTCACGATGTCGGTCTGCGGGCCGATGACTGCCGGTCCCAGGCCACCCCCGGGCAGGATCGCCGGCACGGTCGTCATGGCCGCGTTGAACGTGAGCGCGCCCGGACCAGGCCGCAGCACCGGCGTCGATCCGTTGCCGGACGGGATCGGGATGCCGCCGAGCGGCACGCCGCGGCCCGTCTGAATGAAGTCGCGCACCATCAGGCTCACCGCGGCCTGAAGTGTCTCGTCGGTTTCCGAGACGCGGCGCGAGGTCCCGAACAGATCAATCGCGCGGTTGAATGTCTCGATAGCCGCGCTGATGACGAGTGCGGTCAGCGCCATCGCGACGAGCGTCTCGGCGAGTGTAAAGCCGGCGTCGTGTGTCTTACGCATAGGAGGACAGATAGGTCGTCAGGATGTAGGTACCTGGCGCCGTGGACGTGTGGTACCGCACGATGACGCGGATTTGTCGCAGCGTCAGGCTGATGTCGCGGATTTCGATCTCGCGCGTGAACCCGAAGTACGGCACCGAGATGTCGTCGGCAGTGCCGAGCACGCCGTCCGGTCCGGGCTTGACCAGCGTCACGAGTGCGCCGTCGTCGGCCGTGTTGATCAGACCGTCGTTGCCCGGGTCCTTGATCGGCTGCGGGCCGTCGAGGAAGACGCCGCCGTCGGCGCCGCTGGCGCCGTTGACGTTCTTGATCTGCGCCCAGGTGAGCACGCGGCTGTCGCGCGCCTTGAACACGGTCTCGGCGGCCTCGGCCGCGCGTTCGCTCGCGAGAAGCTGATCCTGCGAGCCGGTGATCTGGCGGGCGCCGAGCGCGATGCCGCCGGCAAGCGCGAGCACGCCCACCATGACCATGATCATCGCGATCGTGACTTCGATGAGCGTGAATCCCTGGTCATCCCATCGCGCGCGCATGGTCAATGTCTCCAGCTTGAACCCGTCCAGCGATAGGTGCGGATGCCCGCCGTCGGCGCAAACACCGTCACCGCACGGGCCGACAGCGGCTTGTTCAGCTCGCCGATGAAGATGCTGCCATTCACGAGCGCGCCGTTCTGGTCGGTGAAAAGCCCGTCGGCCGTGAACATCACCTGCTGCGCCGCGCCGAACTCGATCGCATGCGCGTTGCCGAAGGTGTCCGGCGTGTCGGGCATGCCCGGGAACAGCATGAACGACGTGCGGTGCTCGAGCACCGCCGTCGACACCACGGTCGTGCCGTTCGGGACGTTATGCCGGACCAGACTGATGAAATTGGGCGGCGTGATCACGACTTCCACCGAGCGCCGCTGGTTGATCGCGATCTCGCGCGCCAACTTGAGCTGCCAGTAGACGATGTTCATGTCGGCGTCGCCCTGGACGGTGGCCATCTCGTTGGAGAAGCTGCCAATGCCGATGCCCAGGACCACCGCCATCAGCGCCAGCACCACCAGGATCTCGGGCAGGGCGAAGCCGGCCTGTCGCACTTCCGTAAGGCGAAGCCGTCTGAGCACGGTGGAGTCGGAGCGCAACCACCGTGCCAAATGAACCGCCGGAGTTTCGGCCGGACCTGGGCCGCTCGGGAGCGGGACGACGGGTCAGGTCGATCGGCCTGACAGTTTTCGCGTGGCCACCGACAAGGTTTGCTGTTCGTCCGGTAACAATTCCGTCCGGCGGAGAGCGGCGGTAGCCAGATGCGGCCGTTCTGCGCGATGATGTCGCTCGTCCGGGGAGGACTGCATGACACGCTCAGCTCGAGTCGGTACTGGCCGCTGCGTTGGCGGGATCGACGTCGGTCATTCTGCTTGGATCGCCGGCCGTGACGCGGCAGGGTGCCCAGTCGCCGGCGACCTCGTCGCCGACCAACTCACTGCCCAACCCTTATCAGACCATCGAAGGGTTCGCGAAGCTGCCGGCCGGCCGCGTCTGGGGATCGACGAGCGCCGTCGGCGTCGACAAGGACGGCAAGAGTCTGTGGGCCGCCGAGCGTTGCGGCGCGAATTCCTGCTGGAACGCGCAGACGGGCACGATCTCGAACGTCGACGTGATCATGAAATTCGACGAGTCGGGCCAGATCGTCAAGAGCTTCGGCGCGGGCATGTTCATCTTCCCGCACGGGATGTACATCGATCGCGATGGCAACCTCTGGATGACGGACGGCCAGGACAACCTGCCGCGGCGCCCGCGCGGCGCGGCGGCGGACGCCCCGGCGCCGACGCCACCGGCGAAGATCATCGGGCACCAGGTCATCAAGTTCAGTCCCGAAGGCAAGGTGCTGATGACGCTCGGCAAGGCGGGCGGCGGGCGCGATCCGGAGTTCTTCTATCAGCCCAACGCGGTATACGTCGCGCCCGACGGGTCGATCTTCGTGGCTGAAGGCCACGCGTCGACGCCCGGATCGACTGCGCGCGTCATGAAATTCAACAAGGACGGCCAGCTCATCAAGTCGTTCGGTAGTCTGGGCACGGGGCCGGATCAATTCGATCAGCCGCATGCCCTTGCCATGGACTCGAAGGGCCGGCTCTTCGTCGGCGACCGCAATAACAACCGGATTCAGATTTTCGACCAGGATTTCAAGCTGCTCGACTCGTGGCCGCAGTTCAGCCGTCCGAGCGGCGTGTTCATCGACAAGAACGACGTCATTTACGTAGCCGATTCGGAGTCCGAGTCGGTCTCGCGCGGCCAGGGCGGCATGCACCCCCACGAAGGCTGGAAACGGGGCATCCGCGTCGGCAGCGCGAAAGACGGGTCGGTGAAGTACTTCATCCCTGATCCGAACGAAAACGCCAACAACACCAGCTCGGCCGAAGGCATTGCCGTCGACCCGAGCGGAGTGATTTACGGGGCGGAAGTCGGGCAGAAGGATGTCAAGAAATACGTGCTCAAGAAGTGAGACACGCCGCTCATGGGTGCGAGAGCGATTTCGAGCCAGAGCGTGGACTCGTCCACTTCTTCGTTGACGATCTGGAGTTTCGCCGCGAATTCCCGTTCAGATCGCGACCGGCGCGTCGCGCGATGGTTGGACGCCACACTCCCGGCGGCGGCCAGCTGCCAGGCCACTTGCAGCAGGCCGCGCACGCCCTCCAACTTCGCGCACAAACGTGCCGCCTCGATGGCGAACCGCTTGGTGCGATCCTCCAGCTGATCCAACCCTTTCCGCACCCAAGCTGCGGGTGCAAGCCAGATGCCGGTAAGGGCTTCCCCGCCAACCGCCCTTCGCATCGTTCAGATCGCAGATTCTGCTGTATTGCCTCATTGCCCCACTGCCCCCCTTCCCCATTTGCCGATTACTGGGGGCGAGCGTAGAATCGCGCTCAGACTTCTGGAGGAGACTGCCATGCCGCTGTCACGCCGCGGGTTCCTGGGCATTGTCGGAGGACGCACGGACGGAGCGTTGAGCGGTGCGGCGCTGGCCGCGCGCGGGCTCGAGGCGGAATTTGCGGAGGCCCATCTGCAGTCGGGCGCCGGGCGCCAGGGCGGCGCCGCGCAGACCGCCGGCGGCCAGGGCGGCCGAAGCGGACGTCCCGAGCTGCCCCCGGGGGTCGTCGAAATCCGCATCAACAGCAACGAGAATCCCGCAGGCCCGGGCAAGGTCGCGCTCGACGCCATCGTCGCGAAGTTCCCCGAGGCGAACCGCTATCCCTTCAACGCGTCGCCGGCCGACGGTTCGCTCGTCGACGTGCTCGCGAAAATGCACTCGGCCAAGCCGGAAAACTTCGTCCTCGGCGCGGGCTCGCAGGAGATCCTGAAGAACGCGATGCGCGCGTTCGTCGCGCCGTATCGTCCCCTCGTGACCGCCGCGCCGACGTTCGAGAACTGCACGGCCTTCGGGCGCAAGATGAAGTATCCGGTCATCGAGATCAAGGTCGATTCGGCGTGCAAGATTGATCTCGAAGGCATCATCGCGAGCGTCCGCGGCGCGGGCCTCGTGTTCTTCAACAATCCCAACAACCCGACGGCCACCGTCCATGGCGCGAAGGTCGTCACGGATTTCGTCGAGCGCGTGCGCCGGATCTCGCCGGACACCGTCATCCTGATCGACGAGGCGTACCACGACTACGTCACCGATCCCGCGTACTCGACGGCGATTCCGCTCGCGCTCGCCACGCCGAACGTCTTCGTCGCCCGCACGTTCTCGAAGGCCTATGGCATGGCCGGCATGCGGATCGGCTACGCGATCGGCCAGTCGGACACGATCAGCCCGCTCACCCGGCTCCGGATGCCCAACAACGTCAGCGTCCTCGGCGTTGCGGCGGCCATTGCGTCGCTCAACGACCCGAAGCACATCGAAGCGGAACGCGCGCGCAACCTCCAGGTCCGCGCCTTCACGGTCAAGGCGCTCGAGGATCTCGGCTGCAAGTCCACCGAATCGAACGCGAACTTCATCTTCACCGAGATCGGCCGGCCCGCGCGGGAGTTCCGCGACGCCTGCGCGAAGTCCGGCGTGATGGTCGGCCGCGACTTCCCGCCATTCGAAAATTCGCACTGCCGGATTTCGATGGGCACGATGGATGAAATGAAAAAAGCGGTTGCCACGTTCCGCGAAGTGCTGCGGCCGCTGTCGCCCGCAGCCGTCGCGAACAAGTCCGGCGGCGGACGCTGACCTGACGCCAAGGAGCGAGCCATGCTGACACGACGCAGATTCGTCCAGACCGTGACCGCCGGCGCCGCCGGAGTGGCGGCCAGTTCGTGGATCAACGCACGCGGACGCGAAGCCAGCGTGTGGGACGCCTTCGAACCCGCGCTCCAGGCCGTCGAGCCGGGTGTCATTTGTCTCTCGAGCAACGAGAACCCGGTCGGTCCCGGACCGAAGGTGCTCGACGCCGTGAAGGCCGCCTTCGGGCCGGTCGGCGCCGCGCCCGGCCGCTACTCAAACGCGTCCGGCCCGCTCGTCGAGGCCATCGCGAAGAAGTTCAACATCAAGCCGGAAAACATCGTCCTCGGCTGCGGTTCGACGCAGATCCTGCGGACGGCGACGCACGTCTTCACCGAACGGACGAAGGCGCTCGTCGGCACGATTCCGACCTACGAGGAATGCGCCGGCTACGCCGACATGCTCGGCAACCCGGTCAGGCCCGTCGCGCTCGATCGCGAGTTCAAGATGGACCTCGATCGAATGGCCGACGCCGCGAAGGGCGCGGGACTCGTCTTCTACTGCAACCCGAACAACCCCACGTCCACGTATGTCGGCGCGCGCGCCACGCGCGACTTCCTGTTCCGTGTGAACCGCACGTCCCCCGACACGACGATTTTGGTCGACGAGGCGTACTTCGACTACGTCACCGATCCGGATCACGAGACGCATATCCCACTCGCCGTCGAAGACCCGCGCGTCATCGTCGCGCGAACGTTCTCGAAGGCGTACGGCATGGCCGGCATGCGGATGGGCTATTGCATCGGCCACCCGGACACGATCAAGAAGATGGCGGACTGGGACGGCGGCTCCGGCACGAGCTCGCTCAACGTGCTCGCCATGCAGGCCGGCATCGCCGCACTCGAACAGGACCCGAGCTTCATCGTCAACGAGCGCAACCGCAACAAGGCCGTGCGCGACATGACGATCAAGTGGTTCGCCGACCGCGGCATGAAGGCCGCCGACTCGCAGGCGAACTTCATGTTCGTCAACATCGGCCGGCCCGCCAAGGATTTCCGCGACGGCTGCAAGGCCAAGAACGTGCTCGTCGGCCGGGATTTCCCGCCGTTCGAGAAAACTCACTGCCGGCTGTCGTTCGGTACGATGGAAGAAATGCAGAAGGCGCTGACGGTATTCGGCGAGGTGCTCGCCAAGCCGGCCGCCACGAGTTCTGCCGCCTAGCGGCGGAACTCGTGAAGTTAAAAGTTAGAAGCCAGAAGTGCAGAAGGCTGCGTGCCCTCCGTACTTCTAACTTCTGGCTTCAAACTTCCAACTTGATCTTGCTTTTCACTTCTTGGGCCACACGACGCCCTGATCCCTAGGCACCTTCTGCACGCCCTTGAAGACGAATTTCTGCAGCCGGCGGCCCTGGTAGGTTTCGGTCGTGTAGAGGTTGCCCTTCGAATCGGTCGCGATGCTGTGGACGGCGAAGAACTGTCCGGGCTGACGGCCGCCGTCGCCGAACGTCGAGAGTACCTCGAGCGTCTCGCGCAACATGATGTAGATCTTCTCGTTCTTGCCGTCCGCGAGGTACAGATATTTTTGCTGCGGATCCTTCGAGAACGCGATATCCCACACCGATCCGTCGCCGAGCGTCTTCTTCTTGATGAAGATTTCCTTCACGAACTTGCCGTCCTCGGTGAAGACCTGGATGCGGTCGTTCGGACGATCGCACACGTACACGAAACGATCGACCGAGAGCATCGCGCAATGCACCGGGTTGCGGAACTGCTGAATTGGCGGTGCTTCCGGATTGTACGGGCCCGGATTCGTGTCGTCGGGCTTGTTGCCATACGCGCCCCAGTAGCGCTTGAACTTGCCGGTGTCAGCGTCGATGACCGCGACGCGCTTGTTGCCGTATCCGTCCGCGATGTACGCCTCGTTGTTTTTCTGATCCACGAAGATCTTCGCGGGCCGGCCGAAGTTTTCGGTGTCGTTGCTGCCAGTGTTCTTGCCCGAGTGGCCGTACTGCGCGATGAACTTGCCGTCCTGCGAGAATTTCAGCAACTGGGAGTCGGGGCCGACGTTGCCGCCGATCCAGACGACGCCCTTGTAGTCAATCGTGATGCCGTGATTGGACGTCGGCCATTCGTAGGCGGGGTTCGGGCCGCCGAAGTGCGCGACGACGTTGCCGGCCTGATCGAACGCGAGAATCGGCGGCGCCTTGGCGCAGCAGGTCGCGGCTGGCGGGGTCTGGTCGAGACCCGTTTCGTTGGGCACGACCTGGTCGGCGCGATGCACAATCCAGATGTGGTCCTGCGCGTCGACATCGACGCCGATCGTCTCACCGAGCTGCCAGTGATTCGGCAGCGGCTTCGGGAAGTCCGGATCGACCTCGAACTTCGGCGCGTCGACCATGTCCGCCTGGGCACTGGCGCTTCGCTCGAGCGCGCGCTCGGTCACCCCCAGCACGCCGAGGGCCGTTGCGAACGCCATCCCGATCAGGAGATTCCGTCTCATAGGTGAGTCCCAGGCCTGCCGATCGCCCTACTTCTTGGTGAATTTCTGCAGCCGCTTGCCCTCGAACGTCTCACCCGTGTAGAGGTTGCCCTTCGAGTCGACGCCCAGGCTGCCGACCAGGCGGAACGTGCCGGGCCAGCCGCCGCCGTCGCCGAAGCTCGACACGACGGCGAGCGTGGTGCGATCGAGCACCCACACTTTTTCGTCCTGCCCATCGGCGACGTACATGTAACGCTGTGCCGCGTCATTCGAGAACGCCACGTCCCACACAGATCCTTGAATCATGGTCTCTTTGGAGATGACGGTTTCTTTCACGAACGTCCCGTCCTTCTTGAAGACCTGAATGCGATCGTTTTTACGATCGCAGACGTAGACCATGCCGTCCTTCGCCAACGCCACGCAGCTCAGCCGCGCGAAGTCGCTGCCATGTCCGCCCCAGTGGCGCTTGTGCGCGCCAGTCGTCGCGTCGAACACGACGATGCGCTGGCTGGTGCCGCCGTCGGCAACGTAGACCTCGTTTGCCGCGGAGTCGACCGCGATGTCGGCCGGGTGATTCAGACTCGTCTCGCTGTCTTTGTCGCCGACCTGACCGGCTTTGCCGATCTGCAACAGAAACTGGCCGGTGCTCGAGAACTTCAGGACGTGAGCGTCTTCAGGACGCGGGGGACCGGCGTTGCCGCGCCCGCGCTGCGGCTGCGCCTCGACGTCAGGTGCCGCGGCACCGCGCCCCGCACCGGCCGCCGCGCCTGCAGCTGCGCCCCCGGCGGCGCCTGCCGCACGACCGGCATTGGCCGCGCCCGCCGTCGCTGCGCCACCGGCTGCCGCGCCGCCGGCCGCCCGACCGCCACCGGCAGCACCGCCAGCTCCGGCCGCGCCGCCGCCGGCTCGCCCTGCGCCGCCCGCTCGCGGCGGCGTCATCGACTCAGGGACTCCCGCGGCGGTAATCCAGACGTTGCCCTTGGCATCGACGTCGATGCCGCCGGGCGACACGGGCCAGTCAAATCCCTGGCCGGGCCCGCCCCAGTGGCTCACGAGCGTCCCCTCGGCGTCGAACTCGAGAATCGGCGGCGCCGGGGTGCAGCAATCTTCAGCCGTGGGCGGCGTCGTGCCCGTGCCCGCCTCGGTGCTGGCCGTGAGCGACGGCAATCCGCGGTGGACCAGCCAGATGTGATCGCGGCTGTCTACGGCGACACCCGTAATTGATCCGAGAATCCAGTGATTGGGCAACGGTTTCGGCCAGAGTTTTTCGACTGCAAACCCCGGCGCGCCGGCCGCCCCTCGCTGTGGCGACGACGCCACGAGTGGACCGACCGCCGCAAATCCGAGACCGAACGCCGCGACGAGACCTGCCGAAACAGTGGGCGTAGCCCGCATAGGTGCCCTCGAAGGGCGCCAGTATACTCTGGACACAGTGCGATGTGCCGTGCTGCTTCTCGCGCTCCTCTGCCTGACGCCGGTCGGGTTGGGCGCGCACGACATTCCCGCCGACGTCCTCGTCCAGCTGTTCTTCAAGCCTGATGGCCAGCAACTGCATCTGCTCGTACGGGCGCCGATGAGCGCGATGCGCGACATCGAGTTCGGGCTCTCCGGTCCGGGATACCTGCAGCTCGATACGATCGATCCGCACCTGCAGGACGCCGCCCGCTTGTGGATCGCGCCCAACCTGGCGATCTTCGAGGAAACCGCCAGGCTCGACAATCCTCGCATCGTGGCGACGCGCGTGTCGCTGCCGTCCGACAAATCGTTCGCGTCGTACGACGACGCCCTCGCGCACCTGCACGCTTCAGTGCTGCCGGCCGGCACGGAGCTGATGTGGAACCAGGGATTCATCGACGTCGAGCTCGAGTACCGCATTCAGTCAGACCGCGCGCGATTTTCGATCAACCCGACCTTCGCGCGGCTCGGCGTGCACACCGTGACGGCGCTGCGGTTCCTGCCGCCGGGTGGTGAAGTTCGCGCGTTCGAGTTGATCGGCGATCCGGGGCTGGTGCGCGTCGCTCCGGAGTGGTATCAAGCCGCCGGACGATTCGTCGGACTCGGCTTCGAGCACATCCTGAGCGGCACGGATCATCTGCTGTTCCTGTTCTGCCTGATCATTCCGTTCCGCCAGTTCCGCCAGCTCGTCATCATCGTCACGTCGTTCACGATCGCGCACTCGATCACGCTGCTCGCATCGGCGTTGGGATACGCGCCCGATGCGTTGTGGTTTCCGCCGCTGATCGAGACGTTGATTGCCGTGTCGATCATCTACATGGCGCTCGAGAACATCGTCATCGCGATGAACGCCAGTCCGCTCGTGGCCTCACCCGCGGGTGCTCCGGCGCCTGGAGACCTATCGCGGCAGTTGCGGGCGCTTCGCCATCGCTGGATCATCACGTTCGCATTTGGACTGGTTCACGGCTTCGGCTTCTCGTTCGCGCTGCGCCAGACGCTCCAGTTCGCCGGTGCGCACCTGCTGACGTCCTTACTCTCATTCAACCTCGGCGTGGAACTCGGACAACTG
Organism: uncultured Acidobacteriota bacterium; assembly: GCA_963704575.1. Taxonomy (GTDB): domain Bacteria; phylum Acidobacteriota; class Vicinamibacteria; order Vicinamibacterales; family SCN-69-37; genus DATEGZ01. Next base: position 2,896,921 of record OY969918.1, read on the forward strand.
CTCGTGCTCGGGCTGCTGCTGCCGGCGCTCGCGCTGCTGTTCAGGTACGTCGTCAACGAACGCGTCGGGGCGGTCATCCTGTCGGCGCTCGTCGCCCACACCGCGTGGCACTGGATGGAAGAACGTTTCGGCGTTCTCTCGGCGTTCGAATGGCCTGGCGTCGATCCCGTCACGCTGCTGCTCCTGGTTCGCGTCCTGTTCGCCGTGGTGCTCGTCGCCGGAGTCGCGTGGTTCATCCGCACCGCGTCGCAGCGGAGAACGGTCGTCCCCAGCGAGCGGCACGAAAGCTGAGCAACTCGATGGCGGTCGGGCCCGGTCTCCCTGCTACAATCCGGCGCATGTCGGCACGGACGGTGGTGGTGGGCCTGTGGATCCTGGCGGTGTGCGTGCGGGCCGGGGCGTGGCAGGACCCGCCGGCGTCATCGATGCGCAGCACCACCAGCGGCGTCTATGTGGCCGCGCAGGCCGACGCCGGCCAGAAGATTTTCGAGGCCACTTGCATCGGCGGCTGCCATAACATGGCGTCCCACAAGGGCATCGCGTTTAAGCAGCGCTGGGACGGCCAGCCCCTCTGGGATCTGTTCGACCTGATTTTCGAGACGATGCCGAAGGACGATCCGGGCAGTTTGACGGACAAGGACGCCGCGGGTCTCGTGGCGTACCTGCTCAAGCTGAACGGCCTGCCGGCCGGCAAGGACGCACTGCCCACTGACGAGACGGCGTTGAGAAAGATCAAGATTGATTTGCCGGCGATCACTCGATCGCATCACGCCGGCGGCCCGGCGAACGACTGAAGCACGGATCGCGCGAGGAGACACGCTTATGGTGAGACGGCTCTTGAGTCGGCGGACGATCGTGATGACCTTCGTACTCGCGACGGCATTGCCCGTGGCGTTCTTCGCGTGGTCGCCGCAGGCCGGCAAGGCCGCGGCCATTCGCGGCAACCCGCCAGGCGAGTGGCGCTACTGGGGCGCCGACGCCTGGAGCACGCGCTACTCTCCGCTCGATCAGATCAACGCGTCCAACTTCAACTCGCTCCAGATCGCCTGGCAGTACAAGGTCGGGAACGAGTTCGGCGACGACGAATACTTCCGGTCCACGCCGCTCTACGCGAACGGCAAGCTCATCAGCGTCGCCGGTGGCAAGCGCGGCGTCGTCGCGCTCAATCCGGGCACGGGCGAGCTGGTCTGGAAGTACAGCCTCGAAGAAGGCATCCGGTATCAGAAATCGCCGCGGCCCTACTCGGGACGCGGTCTGGCGTACTGGACTGACGGCACCAACGAGCGCGCGATTCTCGTGACGCCGGGCTATCACCTCGTCGCGATCGACGCGAAAACCGGCAAGCCTGACACGAAGTTCGGCAGGGCCGGCGTCGTCGATCTGATGGAGGGCCTCGGCTATCAGCTCGTGCCCTGGGCGGTCGACGATGACGGCCCGCTCATCATCAGCGAAGCGGCGCCGCCCCGGAAGGCCAAGCCGGGCGAGACGTGGGATGCGGTGAAGAAGGTCGGCGCGGACGGCAGCGTGGGCATCGATCCGGCGCTCGGCCAGCTGGCCTCGAGCTCGCCCGCGATCGTCGTCAACGACGTGATCGTCGTCGGTAACTCGGCGATTCACGGCTACTACCCGCTGCACCTGCGGAATCTCGCGGGTACGATCCGCGGCTTCGACGTGCGAACCGGAAAGCAGCTGTGGAAATTCAACCTCGCGCCCGAGCCAGGTGAGTTCGGCGCGGAGACGTGGGAAAACGGATCGAAGCCAGGATCGGAAGGTCTGGGCAAGGTCGATGCGTGGGCGCCGTACACGGCCGATCCGGATCTCGGGCTCGTCTACATTCCGGTGGGCGAAGGCGTGAACGACGATTACGGCGGCCATCGTCCCGGCAACAACCTGTTCGCGACGAGCATCGTTGCCATCGACGTCAAGACCGGCAAGCGCAAGTGGCACTACCAGACGACGCACCACGACATCTGGGACTTCGACGTGCCGATGGCGCCGAACCTGCTCGACGTGAAGGTCAACGGGCAGACGCGCAAGATTCTGGCGATGCCGGGCAAACAAGGCTGGGTGTACACGCTCGATCGCGTGACGGGCGAGCCGATCTGGCCGATCCCGGAAACGCCGGTGCTGCAGACCGACGTGCCTGGCGAGAAGACCTCGCCGACGCAGCCGATTCCGTCGAAGCCGGCGCCGTTTTCACAGATGGGGCTCGTCGAGTCGGATCTGATCGACTACACGCCCGAGATCAAAGCCGCGGCGCTCAAGATCGCCGAGCAGTGCCGCATGGGCCCGTACTACGTGCCGCCGTCGACCAATGACGGATCGAGCAAGCTGCCATGCTCGTGGTACGCGCCGGGCGCGAATGGCGGAGTGAACATTTTTGGCGGCACGGCGGCCGATCCCGAGACAGGCATGATCTACGTCGGGTCGCAGACAGGAATTGCGCGCCTGACGATCGAAAAGGATCCGTGCTCGGAGTTCCGCTACACGGAAACGCACAACAGCTGCGGTCTGGCCGGCGCGCTGCCGACGCCGCCGGGCGTGACGCCCGGAGGACGTCGTGGTGGCGGTGGAGGCGGACAGACGCCGCCGGCGAACGCCGCCGCGGGCGGCGCCGCTGGACGAGGCGCCGCGGGCGCGGCTCCACCGGCCGGTGCAGGTGCGGGCGGCGGAGGCGGCCGGGGAAACAACGGCATGTCCGTCGGTGGCGTGTCCATCGCCAAGCCGAAGGAGTACGGCGGGGTGACCGCGTACAACATGAACACCGGCGACAAGGCCTGGTGGATTCCCAACGGCGGCTTCGATCAGGTCACAACGACGGATCCGATGTTCGCAGGCGTCAAGCTGCCTCCGGTGGGCGCGGGTGGCCAGGCGCAGGTGATCACAACCAAGACGCTGGTCGTCTACGGCACCGGCCGCAATGGCGGTCCGCGCGGTGCGCCACCGCAGCTGTTCGCAGTCGACAAGGCGACCGGCAAGCAGGTAGGCGCGCTGACGATTCCCGGCAAGACGACCGCGGTGCCGATGACCTACCTGCACCAAAACAAGCAATACATCGTGTTCGCCATGGGCACGGGCGCCAATACGGAGCTCGTCGCGCTCGCGCTGCCCTCACCCGGTGGACGTGGCGGCGGCGCCGGACCGGCGGGCGGCAGCCGGTAAGCCCAGCGCGCGGATCGTCGCGCGTCGCAGTTTCTGCCAGCACTTACAGCCGGGCGCGTTGCACATTCTGCAACGCGTCCGGGAATCGTTAGGAATTTCGCAGCCAATCCTGGCGGCACGCTTGCAATTCCGTCCGGCGTGCGCGATTCCGATTCGAACGGCGGCGGCGATGCGCCGTCCAAGCCCCTGATCCCGGGCATCTACCACTACTGCGACCGGCTGTGCCCGCGGTGCCAATTCAGCGATCGTTGTCTCAGCTATCTCGCCCGCCACGACGCGTTCGGCGCGCCCGAACCGGCAGGAGGGGGAGCGGCACTGGGCCGGTCGATCTCCCTGTGCTTCGAAGCCGTCAAGGAGGACGACAACGAGGTTGAGGTTGACGTGCAGGAGCCCTGCATCACGCCGCCGGGCGCGGAAGACGCCGAGTCGGATCCGCTGGTCGTCGCCGCCCGGGAATATGCGTTGACCGCCTGGCGCGTCACCGAGGCGCTCTCTGTGATCGTCGGCGAAGACGGAGATCCGATCGTGCGACAGGCGCTCGAAACCATTACGGAGCTGGCCGCGTCTGTCGCGAGCAAGACGTTCCGCGCAGTGTCCGGTGTCTCGATCCGGCCGTCCGAACGGATGAACACTCAGAGCGACTCGAACGGCTCGGCCAAGATCGCGCGGATCGTCGTCGGGCAGTCGCGCGAGGCGTGGCGGGTGTTGATGGAAGCCGGGCGAGCCACCGCCGATGGCGTGCCCGCGGCGATGTTGCGCACGCTCGACGAAATCGACGCCGGACTCGCCGCGCGCTTTCCCTGGGCGTCGTCGTTCGTCCGGCCCGGCTTCGACACGATGGACGATGGGCCTTAGCCCGGCGGCGCGAGCGTCAGCCGTCGAGCGGGATAGTCAATCGTCAGCGTGAAGTGGCGGAGCACATCGGCGCCGACGATGCCGTCGAAGTCTTCGCTGGCCTCGAGTCCCGACGTCGCTTGCGAAAGCGCGGCATCCGGCGACGCGACGGACGCCTTGCCGAATGCCACCGACCCGAGCGTAATCGACGTCGACGTCGTGGTGCCATTGATGCCGACCGCGAGCGTGGCGCGCTGGCTTGGGAAGCGTGCGGACAGTGAATGCCGGCGCACGAACGGACCCGTCAACGTGACGGAGCCGTTGCTCCCGGTGTCGATCAACAGACGCGCATTCACGACGCTCTGATCGGGCAGCGTGATCACGGCCGGTGCGACGAGTACGTTGCCTTCGATCGTGATTGGCACTTCGGCAAGCAGCGCGCGCTGCGGATCGGGCGCGCGGCCGACGCGAACTCGTTTCAACGAATAGTCGAATTCGACGATGTGGCGGCTCAGCACGTCAGTGCCGATCACGCCGTCGACGGCATGACCGAGCGCGGTGCTGTTGCTCCGAACGCTCACGACGTAAATGAAAGGAGGCGCGAAGCTCGGTAAACCGCCGACATCGACTCGCGCGCCGGCCGCCGTTTGCAGAGACGTCGATCCGGCGGCGATCCCGACGTTGGCGCGCTGGCCGGCGTTACGGACCACAAGTTGCGCGCGCCTGGCCGCCTCGGGATCGATCACGGTCAAGGTGGCGCCCGTATCGACCGTAAACCAGAAGGTTCCCGCGCCATTGATGGTGCCGCGGGCAAAGAACACGTTCGACGCGAACTCGACCGGCAGCGCCGTCACGCGGCCCGTCTGGGTGCGCATACCCAATGTGGACGCGGCGAGCGCGGTGATCGCGAGTGTTCCCCATCGAAACACGCGCGCAGTGTACTCGGAGAGGGCTTAAAACTCGCGAAAGGTCAGGTTCAGCCGTCCGGTCATCGGCAACCCGGCGGGCGCGGTTCCAGGAAGAATGCGGGTGACGCCGTGGTAGCGGAGGCGCGCCGGGCCGCCGAACACAAACGCGTCGCCAGACTGGAGAAGGATGATCTGAACGGGATCGCGGCGGCGAACGCCGCCGAACAGAAACCTCGCGGTGTCGCCGATCGAGAGCGAGACGACCGGGGCACCCCGGGCGATCGAATCTGCCCCTTCGTCCTTGTCCTGGTGCAGCCCCATCCTGCTCTCTGGTCCGTACCAATTGACAATGCAGATGTCGGGTGACATCGCGAAACCAGCCGCGACTGCGGCGCTGCGAGCGAGGTCGACGAAATTCTGAGGAAGGGCGGGTGCCGACAGGCCCTCCACGTCGGTGCGGGTGGACTCGTACCGATACTCGCGCGCGTTCCAGTGCCGTCCGAGACAGAGCATGCGAACGCTCATTGGCCGTCCCCCCCTAACGATCGGGGTGTAGAACCCGGCGTCGTGGGCGCCAAGCTCGAGACATTGCTGTGCCAGTCGGACTTGATCAGGCGGCGACAGCCAGGTCGCGAGATGCGCGGTGCCTTCAGCGGCGCCAGCGTCGACCGACGCGGGCTCGGTGTGCGCCGGCGTGATGATCTTCACGTTCGATCTAACTCCCGGCCGCGACGTAGCTTTGTCGCGCGCGGGCTTTCATGTTCGGCCGGCGCACGTGCACGTCGAGAGTGTGCACTTTGCCGTCGAGCACGGCCGGCGTAAACGCGAGCAGGTACTGATGATGCAGCTCGTCGGCGACGCGCTTGAAGGTCGAGCGCAGGTCGTCCGTGTTGTGCAGCTCGAAGTAGCCGCCGCCACCCACGGCCGCGAGTGCGGCGAGATTGGCATCGGGCTTTGAGGTGACGCAGCCCGATCGATCGTCGCCTGATTCTCCGGCCGGCGGATGCAGGGGAACCCGCGGCGGCGGATCGATTCGCGGCACGCCGAATGGAGGAAAGCCGATCCGACCGCCAAATGGCGGCAGGCGGATTGGCCCGCCTCGGGGTGGCGGGCCGCCGCGGCGCTGGTCGCGCACACGCTCGAAGTAGTCGTTAGATGCGGCGGCATTGATCCCGATCCGGGGTCCTTCGGGCCGCGGACCGGGCGGCATCGCGCGCGTCGTCGTCGCGTCCCGGCCGCAGCCGTTCGCGAGGCCGATCGCGTAGACCATGATTTCCTGAGACTGCGATCGGTCGCGGACCTGACCGAACGTCGCGTTGCCGATGGGATTGGGCGGCGCGTCCTGGCCGTCAGTGAAGACGAGCACGACCCGGCGTCCTTGCTGGCTCTCGAGGGCGTTCATCGCCGCCGAGGTGGCGTTCCAGAGCGGTGTCGGCCCGACGTCCTGCAGATTCTCGCGCAGAATCCGCACGAGCTCGGACCGATCGCTCGTGAACGACGGCGGATCGATTTCGACGCGGTTGCTGAAGTTGCCGATGCGCGCGCGGTCGGCCGGCACCAGGTCGCTGACGAATTCCTCGGCCGACTCTCGCACGAGGTCGTAGTTCCACATCATGCTGCCACTGCGATCGAGCATCACGACGATCGTGATCGGCTGCACATCGTTCGCGAACACCGTCAGCGTCTGCGGTTTGCCCTCGTCGGTGATTTCGAAGTCGTCGCCCGTCAGGTCGGGCACCAGGTGCCCGCCCTCATCGACCACCGTGGCGTAGATCGAGACGGTGTGCGTACCGGCGCGAAATCTGGGCTCCTGCTGACCGGCCGCAAGCGCCGCACTGGCAGCAACCGTCAGAATCGAGACGAGTGGCGCGCGGCTCATGGATACCCCGGGCAGGCTGGTAAATCATTGTAACGGCTTACGGCTGGGGCTTACGGCTTGAGGCTCGGGACTTATGGCTTATGGCTTGGGGCTTGGGGCTTAGGGCCCACGGCTCGCGGCACTCAAGCCGGGAAACCCGCGGCGCCCTGCCTTTGGGCCCTCGGTCGTTGGCCACCGACCGGTCGTCGCGCGAGTGGCGGTCAGCTGAAGGTCAAGGACGGCGCGTATTCCGCCGTGGCCAGGTGACTAGAGGCGGAACGGGGAAGAAGACCAGGTGTGTCGCAGCCGTGCATCCGGGAAGGAAGATCGAGAATCGCAAGTCCCACGGCTGCAGCGGTGACCCGCCGGGCCGTGGGACTTAATGTCGTGCCGCGGACGTGGTGCTGACCGGAGCGCTACGCCTTCTGCGCCTGCGCGGCCATCTCGGCCATTGCCGCGTCACCGCGCTTCTGCATTTCCTTCGTCGAGAGGTCCTCGGTGTGCGTCGCGATCGACCATTTGTGGCCAAACGGGTCGACGAGCTTACCGTAGCGATCCCCCCAGAACATGTCGGAGGGTGGCATTTCGACGGTCGCGCCGGCCGCCACGGCTTTTGCGAAGAGCTTGTCCACGTCGGTCGTATAGATGTGCAGGCCCGTCGCCGAGCCGCCCAGCGCCTGCGGTGAAAGCGCGCCTCGCTCGGGCGTTTCCTCGCCCATCATCACCGGCGAATTGCCGATAATCAGCTCGGCGTGCATGATCGAGCCGCCCGGCCCCAGCATCCGCCCTTTTTCCTTGGCGTCGAACGCCTTCTTGTAGAACTCGATCGCGTTGGCCGCTCCTCGGCAGACCAGATACGGCGTCAACGTCGCGTATCCCTTTGGAATCGGCGAGACCTTCGCCTTCTTGGCGGTGCGCCCGGCTGTCTTCTTCGCGGCCTTCCTGACCTTCCCGGCCTTCATCGACATCTTCTTCTTTGCCTTCGATTTTTTCGCCATTGACGCCACTCCTTCGAGAAAAAACGGGGCGCCTATCGTAACGCAGTCGGCATTGACGCGATCATGCGGAAATTACGACGGACTCGTGATTCGCCACGGGCGCCGGCGGACGGTCGCGTGCGGAGTGCGCAGTGATGGCGGATCCTACTGACGACGGCGCGTGTATTATCCGCGTGTCACCACTCAGATTCAGGAGCGGACTCATGAACCGTGGACGTACCTGCATGATTGCTACCCTCGTCGCCGCGAGTGTGATCCGCATCGCGGCGGCTGACGGCCTCCCGCGCGAAGCGCCGGCGCGGGCGCAAGTGACGGCGCCGGACGCCGAGCACGCGCGCCTGATCGCGATGTGCGGCACGTGGGACGTCGAGATGACGTTCTGGCTGCGACCTGGAGGCGCAGGCCTCGCGACGAAGGGCACGTCGACCATCCGTCCCTTGCTCGATGGACGATTCGTCGAGGAAAAGATCGAGGGCACGCTCAACGGCGCGCCGTTCACGACCCTGGCGTGGACCGGATTCAACACCGACACGCACCAGTACGAGGCCACGCGCATCTCGAGCACGAACACGATGCGGATCGCCGAGACCGGCCGCTATGACGAGCAGACGCGGCAGTTCGAGCTGAAGGCCGACTACGCGCTCGCCGGCGACACGTGGCACCAGCGGACGGTGATTCAGCCCGCATCGACGGACACGATGGTGGCGATCAGTTACTTGAGCTTCGGGGTAGTGCCGGAGTGGAAGGCTGTGGAGATCAAGTACGCGCGGAGAGCCAAGTAGGCTCATCGCTGGGCCAGGAGCCTAGCGCGTCGCTCGCCTTCGCGGGGCTTGACGGTCGTCGCTGGACTTTGGGTACGCCTTGTATTGCCTGTGTACAAAAGAAAGGGCCGCGCTTTTGGCGCGGCCCTTGAGAAAAAATCCCGGCAGTGACCTACTCTCCCACACAGTTACCCATGCAGTACCATCGGCGGTAGCAGGCTTAACTTCCGTGTTCGGAATGGGAACGGGTGTGACCCTGCTCCTATAGCCACCGGGAAACCGACTCGGCGCTCGCGCGCCGAAAACTCTTCAATTCGAACTTCTGGCTTCTTACTTCTCGCTAATTCATAAGTGTGGCGGCGGAACATACGCCCGCCGGCACCTGCATCCATGTCACGCCGAAGCGCGCCACGAACGCAAACTGTTCGACAGCTGAATACCCTGCAAACGGTAGTTTCTCGTCACCACACACGCGGGTTTCGCGTGAGTTGTAAAAGAATCAATGGTCAAGCCGCACGGCTGATTAGTATCGGTTAGCTTCACGCCTCGCGGCGCGTCCACACCCGACCTATCGACCTGGTCATCTTCCAGGAGCCTTTAGGGATCTTACGATCCGGGACAACTCATCTCGTGGAGGGTTTCACGCTTAGATGCTTTCAGCGTTTCTCCCTTCCGCACATAGCTACCGAGCGCTGCCGTTGGCACGACAACTCGTACACCAGAGGTGCGTCCAACCCGGTCCTCTCGTACTAAGGTCAGCCCCACTCAATTGTCCTGCGCCCATGGCAGATAGAGACCGAACTGTCTCGCGACGTTCTAAACCCAGCTCACGTACCACTTTAACCGGCGAACAGCCGGACCCTTGGAACCTGCTACAGCTCCAGGATGTGATGAGCCGACATCGAGGTGCCAAACCTGAGCGTCGATGTGAACTCTTGGCTCAGATCAGCCTGTTATCCCCGGCGTACCTTTTATCCGTTGAGCGATGGCCCTTCCACGCGGGACCACCGGATCACTAAAGCCTGGTTTCCCACCTGCTCGACTTGTTAGTCTCGCAGTCAAGCTCGCTTCTGCTTTTGCACTCTAAGGCTGGTTTCCAAACAGCCTGAGCGAACCTTCGCGCGCCTCCGTTACAATTTAGGAGGCGACCGCCCCAGTCAAACTACCCACCTAGCAATGTCCTGGTTCTGGATGACAGAACGCAGTTAGAACGCCGCAGCAGTCAGGGTAGTATCTCACCGTTGACTCCCCCGAGTCCGAAAACCCGGGTTCAAAGTCTCCTACCTATCCTGCGCAGACGGCGGCAGCATTCACTACTAAGATGCAGTAAAGGTGCACGGGGTCTTTTCGTCTAGCCACGGGCAACCGGCGTCTTCACCGGTACCACAAATTCGCAGTGCCCCTCGTTGAGACAGCGCCCAAATCGTTACGCCATTCGTGCAGGTCGGAACTTACCCGACAAGGAATTTCGCTACCTTAGGACCGTTATAGTTACGGCCGCCGTTTACCGGGGCTTGAGCTCGAAGCTTCGCCTTGCGGCTGACCTCTCCCTTTGACCTTCCGGCACCGGGCAGGCGTCAGACCCTATACGTCGTGTTCGACTTCGCAGAGTCCTGTGTTTTTAGTAAACAGTCGCTTGGGCCTCTTTATTGCAACTCCTTCACGCTTCGGGGGTAAACCCCTACACGAGAGAGAGCACCCCTTCTTCCGAAGTTACGGGGTCAGATTGCCTAGTTCCTAAACGAGGGTTCTCACTTGCGCCTGAGGATTTTCTCCTCGCCTACCTGTGTCGGTTTGCGGTACGGGTACCGAAATCACTCCTTAGAGGCTTTTCTTGGCAGCGTAGCGTCTGCGACTTTGTGCACCTTGCGGCGCTCGCTTCGAGTTCTCAGGGTTGAATGACTCACCGGATTTGCCTGGCGAATCCCCCTACGCTCTCAACCGGCACTTCCAACCGCCGGCTCGCATAGCTTCCTGCGTCCCCCCATCGTACAAACGTGATCTCGGTAGTTCCGGAATGTTGACCGGACCTCCATCCGCTACGCCTTTCGGCCTCGCG
>OY969918.1:2912500-5095278 GCA_963704575.1 uncultured Acidobacteriota bacterium
CTCCAGCCACTCGAGGACCTGATTGGATGGCACGGTGCCCGGCGATGACAAGGTCAGCGCCGTCGACGCGGTGACGCCGGCAAACAATACAACCGGCAGCCAGATCGCGGAGCCAGCGCGCCAGTCGGTCTCGGCCGGCGCCGCGCGCCCGCGTGCCGTCCATGCGGGAATGACGAGGGCCGCGAGTGCAACGAGGTCGAGCACGAAGAGGGCCGCTAGTAATCGCGAGAAGCTCACCAGACCGAGAAAATCTCCCGTCATCATTGCCGAAAGCGTCCCGCCCTCGGTCGATCCCGCGAACATGCACGCGCGCCACGACTCGAGCGCGCGGCCGTCGCTCGCGAGTTGCACGATGACGAAAAACAGTCCGAGGCCAGCTGCCAGCCCGAGCGCGAAGCGGACGCCGGCCCGCGCACGTCCGGAGAGTACGAGCGCGACGACCACGCTCACGGGCACCGCGAGGCTCGTGATCTTCGCGGCAAACGCGAGCACGAACCACGTCGTGGCCGCGACGACATGCCGACGGTCGTCCGTCGCGTCACGCCAGATAGAGATGATCGACGCGAGTCCCCATGAGTTCAGGCCGACGGCCAGGACGTCCGCGCGCACCTCAAGCACGGTTTGCTGGACGAAATATGGCGCGATCGCTGCCGCGCCGAGCAGCCAGACCATCGACCGCGGGGCACCAAGCGCCCGGCCGATGCGCGCCAGGCCCGTCGAGAGGACGATCGCCGCGAGGGCGCTCGCGGTCCAGCCCGCCGTGAGCGGTGAGACACCGATTCTGAGCAAGCCGCCGATGATCGTGAAGAAGAGCGGAAAGTACCTGGTGCCGCCGTAGCCGATCGGACTGATCAAGTGACGATAAAACAGCCCGGCCGCCAGGTCGCGACCGAGCGCCAGCCAGATGCCGCTGACGTGGTTCAGGTAGACGCCACTGATGCCTTGCCAGATGTGCGCCGCAAACGCGAACAGCGCCAGGCTGGCCGCCGCCGCGGCGACCACTGGCGACACCCAGAGACGCGACGGCTCACGCTGCCTGGCCACCGACGAGCGAGTCTACAACACGGGTCTAAGATCGCCGCGGGCGCCCGAGTCCCGGTGTCGAACTTCGTGACGCTCGACGAACGCGTGCGCGCGTCGACCGGTCGGCCCGACGGCCGCGCTCAGAAACGACTGATCTGGAAACGGATGCTTAGGAGCGGCGCGTGGAGATGACGCGCCGGCCGTCGATGCGCCAGCCGCCCGCCCGGACGAATCGAATCGCGGCCGGATAGAGCCGGTGCTCCGCCTCCAGGATGCGCCCGGCCAGCGAGTCTTCCGTGTCGTCGTCGTTTACGGGCACGGCGGCTTGCATGACGATTGGTCCAGCGTCGAGTTCTGGCGTCACGAAGTGCACGGTGGCGCCCGACACCTTCGCTCCGTGCGCCAGGGCCTGGCGCGGCGCGTGCGTGCCGGGGAACGCCGGCAGCAGCGACGGGTGGATGTTGAGAATCGCGTTGGGAAACGCGTCGCAGAACGCGGGGCCCAGTCGTCGCATGAATCCAGCCAGACAGACAAGCCCGATGTCATGGGCGCGCAACTCCGTCACGAGCGCACGATCGTAGTCGTCGCGCGACGGGTGGTCCGCGTGCGGCATCACGCCCGTGCGGATGCCGGCGGCGCGGGCCACCTCGAGCCCCGGCGCGTCCGACCGGTTGGAGATCACGACATCGATCGCGATTCGCGCCTCGACGATGGCCCGTAAATTCGATCCTCGCCCTGAAATGAGCACGGCGAGGGGGAGGGGGACGGGGGATTTTTCCACAGATTTCATGGGTTCGGTGCCGGAGGTCGGATGACGCGTGGCACGGCACACCGGTTGCTAAGAGGAGAGGTCCCCCATGCCACGACGGCCCCGCTCGTCGACGCCCGCGTCATTCTTTCACGTCATCAACCGGACGGCGCGCCGCGTGCCGATCTTCATCAGATCTACCGACTATCGTGCGTTTCTGAACGTGCTGTCGGCCGGTCTCGCGCGCTATCCGGTCGACCTCTTCGCGTATGCGGTGATGGCCAATCACTGGCATCTCGTCGTGGGTCCGAAGAGCACCGAGGCGCTGTCCGAATTCATGCGCTGGGTAACGGCTACCCACGCGGTGCGCTGGCACCATCGGCACGGCACCATCGGCCAGGGCGCGCTCTACAAGGGGCGATTTCTCGCCGTTCCGGTCGCCTCGGCCGCCAGTCTCGTTCGCGTGTGCCGTTATGTCGAGCGCAACGCCCTCACGGCCGGCCTGGTCAAGCACGCGGAAGACTGGCCGTGGTGCAGTCTTGCGGACAGATTCCGCGCCGACCCACGCGTGCCGCTCGCTGCGGCGCCCTTTCTCGGGTCACCGGCCTGGGCGAATCACGTGAACGCCCCGAACAGCGCAGCCGACCTGGCGATCGACTTCGAGTGGCGCCGTTCGACCTGGGAGGACAACAACCCGACCTCCGTCCCCAAAAGGCCTAAATCTGTGGAAAAATCCCCCGTCCCCTAACTCGTCGATCCCAGTCTCCAAGCGGGTTCGCCGGAGGCGTGGAGCGCGGAAAGGACCGAGTCGGCGTCGGCGGATGAGCACACGAGGATCAGGCCGACGCCCATGTTGAATGCACGGAACATCTCGGCGTCATCAATCTGGCCGGCACGCTGTAGCCACTGGAAGAGCGGCGGCACCGTCCAGCTGTGGCGATCGAGCGTGAAGCTCACGCCCTCGGGCAGCGTCCGCGGCAGGTTCTCGGTGATGCCTCCGCCCGTGATGTGCGCCATGCCCTTGATGACGCCGCGTTCGAGGAGCGGCGTGACCAGCCGTAGGTACGATCGATGGGTCCGCAGCAGCGCCTCGCCGACCGTCGCTTCCAATTCGGCGACGTGGCTGTCGACCCTGAGTTTCAGCGTGTCGAACGCGATCCGCCGCGCCAATGAGTAGCCGTTCGTGTGCAGGCCCGACGACGGCAGCGCGATGAGCACGTCACCCGGAACGATCCCACGGCCGTCGACGATGCCCGCCCGCCCGACGAGCCCGACGATGAATCCCGCGACGTCGTACTCGCCGTCCGCATAGAACCCCGGCATCTCGGCAGTCTCGCCGCCAAGCAGCGCGCAGCCGTTCTGCCGGCACGCCGCGGCGATGCCGCGCACGATCTGCTCGGCGACATCCGGCGCGAGGCGGCCCGTCGCCAGGTAGTCGAGAAAAAACAGCGGCCGGGCGCCCTGGACGAGGATGTCGTTGACGCAGTGATTGACGAGATCGACGCCAATGGTCTCGTGGACGCCGGCGAGAAACGCGACTTTCAGCTTCGTCCCGACGCCGTCGGCGCTTGCGACGAGCACGGGATCGCTCACGCTCTGATCGAGCGCGAACAATCCGCCGAACGATCCGACACCGGAAAGCACGCCCGGCGTATAGGTGCCGCGCGCGAGCGTCTTGATGCGGCGGACCACTTCATTGCCCGCATCGATATCCACGCCGGACTGCCGGTAATCAACGCCCGCCACGTCTAGAACTCGAGCGTGTCGAGAATCGCGGTCGCGATTTGACGACGCTTGGAGCCAGCCGCGGCGCCGCCCGCGGCGAGCCGCACGGCCGTGATGAACCGTTCCTGGCCGTAGTCTTCTTCCGACAGCATGTCGAAGCTGTCGCGAAGGAGCGTCAGCGCACTCTGGAGGTCGCTGCGCGTCTCGAGCGCGGCCAGCACGACGTTCGGATTCTGCATGGCGGCGGTGCCGACCGACACGGCGATGACACTGCGTATCGGATCTTTCGACGGCACGCCGGCGTCGAAGAGCATGTTGAGCGACACCGGGCGGTCGCGTGCCGCGAGCGCGCCGAGCGCGTGGGCCGTGCGGCTCAGCAGCGCCGCGTCGCCTTCACGGGCAGAGGCGAACGCGAGCGTCTTTTTCAGATACTCGTCCTGCGCCGTACACGCCGACGTAATCATGCACACGGCCGCCGCGACCGCCGGCTGCACGTCGTCGGGCCCGTGCTGCTGGAGCGCGGAGAGCGCTGGCAGCATCGTGGAGTCGCCCATCTTGCCCAACGCCAGCACGGCTTCGTCCTGGAGCGGGCCGTCGAGCGTCGCGACTTCGGAGATCGCCGCGGCCGCGTACCGCGCGCGGTAGTCGCCGAGCGCTTCAATCACGGCGCCGCGGAACAAATCTTCGCCGCGCGAAACGAGCGGCACGAGCGCGGCGCGCGCGCGCGGGTCGTCGCCGTAGGCCGCAATCGTCCGGGTGAGCGCGGGGCGCACGAACTCGGAGCGCTCGCCGTCGAGGGCGGCCAGCAGCTTCGGCAGGACCGACGGGTCGGGATGCTGCCCAAACCAGCCGTACGCGACGAGCCGGACGCGATTGTCGCGCTCTTCGACGAGATCGCGCATTACTGGCGTGGCGGCGGCCTCGCCAAATCCCGTCAGGAGCACGGTCGCGCGATACCGCACGTACTCGTCCTTGTGGGCGCGGGCCGCGCGCGAGAGCGCCGGCACCGCGAGTTCGGGCGGGGTGCGCCGCACGGTCTTCGACGCCTTCGTCCGCAGCGCCAGGTCGAACGCGCCAAGCGAGTCGATCGCCTGCGTGAGCGCGGCCTCCGTCGTCTGGGCTGCGGCGGGCGGCGCCCCGCCGGCGCGACCGCTCTGATCAATTGCTCCGGCGGCGACCGGGACGACGACCGCCACGACGACAACGCCGAGCCACCGCAGTGTCATGGAATCAGCTTGAGGGCGAGCTGGAGGTACGCCGCCTGGTTTTTCGGGAACGCGACGGGATAGTTCCCGGTATAGCACGATGTGCAGTACGACGGCCGCTCGTTGCCGACCGCGCCCAGCATTCCGTCCAGACTGAGATAGGCCAGGGAATCCGCGCCGATGTATCGCCGCACTTCCTCGAGCGAGTGCGTCGCCGCAATCAGCTCCGACCGTTGCGGCGTATCCACACCGTAGAAACACGGCGAGATGGTCGGCGGACAGCTGATCCGCATGTGCACTTCGCTCGCGCCGGCCGACCGCACCATCTTGACGATCTTCCGGCTGGTCGTGCCGCGGACGATCGAGTCGTCCACGAGCACGACGCGGCGTCCCTGCAAGATACTCTTCACGGGATTGAGCTTCACGCGCACGCCGAAGTGTCGGATCGCCTGATGTGGCTCGATGAACGTCCGCCCCACGTAGTGATTCCGAATGAGCCCCATCTGCAGCGGTACGCCCGACGCCTCGGCGAACCCGGTCGCGGCGCACACGCCGGAGTCGGGCACGGGCACGATCACGTCAGCCGGCACGGATTGCTCCTTCGCCAGCCGGCGGCCGAGCTCCGTGCGCACCTCGTTGACGCTCTTGCCAAAGACGTAAGAATCCGGCCGCGCGAAATAGACATGCTCGAAAATGCAGTGCGCATGCGGCGCCGGCGGGAACGGATGCACCGACTTCGCGCCTTCAGGGCCGATGATCAGCACTTCGCCGGGCTCGATGTCGCGGATCCACTCGGCGTCGATCAAGTCGAGCGCGCATGTCTCCGAGCAGACGATGTAGGCGTCGCCGAGCCGGCCGAGCGTGAGCGGCCGGAATCCGTGCGGATCGCGCACGGCGATCAGATGATCCTTGGTCAGCAGCACGAGCGAGAACGCCCCGCGCGCCTGCGAGACCGACTCGATCAAGGCCTGTTCGGGCGTCGGCGCCTTGGACTTCGCGTAGAGATGCAGCAGTACCTCGGTGTCGCTCGTCGTCTGGAAAATCGAGCCGTCGGCGACGAGCGCGTCGCGCAGTTCCTGCGCGTTCACGATGTTGCCGTTGTGGCAGATCGCGATCTCGCCGTGCGCGCAGTCGATCAGGATCGGCTGCGCGTTCTTGAGTCCGCTTTCTCCCGCCGTCGAGTAGCGGACGTGGCCGACCGCGCTCATGCCGGCCAGACGGGTGATCGTCGCCTCGTCGAAGCTGTCGGCGACGTAGCCCATCGCCTTGTGAAGCTGTAGACGGCCGCCATCCGACGACGCAAGACCCACGCTCTCCTGGCCGCGGTGCTGAAGCGCGTACAGGCCCAGGTACGTGAGATTCGCAGACTCGGTGTGACCGTAGATGCCGAAGACGCCGCATTCTTCTTTGAGCTTGTCCATGGCCATTATGCTGCCCGTCCGTCGAGCCAGTTGGCGAGGCTCGCACCCCAGCGCGCCTCGGCTTCCGATACCGCCAGGTCGACTGCGACCTGGCCATCCACCGAAATTCTGATCACGCGTCCGCCAGTCTGCCCGATTCGGGCCGCCGGCACGCCGGCCGCGCGCGCGGCCTCGATCACCAGGGCCGTCTGTTCGGGCGCCGTGCTGACGATCACGCGCGACGCGGACTCGCCGAAGAGCGTGCCGACGAGATCGTCGATGCCGTCCGGAGACGCGGCACGGCCGATCGCCACCTCCGCCCCGAGCCCCTTTGCCTCACAGCAACATTCTGACAGAGCGACGGCGAAACCGCCTTCGGCGCAATCGTGCGCCGATCGCACGAGCCGTCGTGAGGCGAGTTCGACCAGCAGCCGCTCGAGCGCCCGCTCGCCGGCGAGATCGAGACCCGGCGGAAGGCCG
Source organism: uncultured Acidobacteriota bacterium (assembly GCA_963704575.1). GTDB lineage: Bacteria > Acidobacteriota > Vicinamibacteria > Vicinamibacterales > SCN-69-37 > DATEGZ01. The sequence goes on from OY969918.1 coordinate 2,919,082, forward strand.
CGAATCAGCCCGTGCAGCGTCTTGAGCCACTCGCTGCCGCCGAGCTCGCTCCGGCCCTCGCCGAGCAGAACGATGTCCAGGCCCGCGTCTGGAAACGCCCGCTTGACGACCGTCGTCGCGTCTTCGATCAGTCCGACCACGCCGATGACCGGTGTCGGCAGAATCGCGCGGCCGTCGGTTTCGTTGTACAGGCTGACGTTGCCGCCGGTGATCGGCACGTCGAGCGCGCGGCACGCCTCGCCGATCCCTGCGACGGCTTCAGCGAACTGCCACATGATGTCGGGCCGTTCCGGATTGCCGAAATTCAGGCAGTTGGTCGCGCCGATGGGCAGTCCTCCGGCACAGGCGACGTTGCGCGCCGCTTCGGCGACCGCCAGCCGCGCGCCTTGCCGCGGATCCAGCTGACAGTAGCGGCCGTTGCCGTCGACCGACATCGCGAGCGCGCGCGGCGTGTCCTTCACCCGTACGACCGCCGCACTCGATCCCGCAAGCGCGATGGTGTTGGTCCGCACCGTCGAGTCGGTACTGACGGTAGATCCACTGCTTGCTCGCGACCGTCGGCGAGCCAAGCAGGGACAGGAGCGCGTCGTTGGGTCGCGCCACCGGCGTCCGCGCTTCGTCGGGCAGCGTCTGCAACTGGTCGAGCCAGGATGGCCGTGAGAACGGCCGCTTGTAGACGGGCCCTTCGTCCGTCAGCGCGCGGTTGGGCACCTCGGCGACGAGCTCGCCGTGATTCCGGATGCGCAGCAGCTGATCGCCGGTCACTTCCCCGATCCGCACAGCGTGCAGATCCCACTTCTCGAAGATGCGTTCGACCTCCGCCTCGCGCCCGCGCTTGACGATGAGCAGCATGCGCTCCTGCGATTCGGACAGCATGATCTCGTACGGCGTCATCCCGCTCTCGCGCTGCGGCACCTTCGCGACGTCGATCTCGATGCCCACGCCTCCGCGCGATCCGGTCTCGCTCGTCGCGCAGCTCAGCCCCGCCGCGCCCATGTCCTGGACGCCGACGCACGCGTCGGTCGCCATGACCTCGAGGCACGCCTCGAGCAGCAGCTTTTCCATGAACGGATCGCCCACCTGCACGGCCGGGCGCTTTTCCATCGATCGCTCGTCGAACTCCGCCGACGCCATCGTCGCACCGTGGATGCCGTCGCGTCCGGTCTTAGCGCCGACGTAGTACACCGGGTTGCCGAGGCCGCTCGCCTGGCCCTTGACGATCTCGTCGTGCTTCGCGATGCCTAGACAGAAGACGTTCACGAGCGGATTGCCGCTGTACGCCTCGTCGAACATCACCTCGCCGCCGACCGTCGGAATGCCGATGCTGTTGCCGTAGCCGCCGATGCCAGCGACGACGCCCTGGACGATGCGGCGGGTCCGCGCGTCTTCGATCGAACCAAAGCGCAGCGAGTCGAGCAGCGCGATCGGCCGCGCGCCCATCGTGAAGATGTCGCGGATGATGCCGCCGACGCCGGTCGCCGCGCCCTGGTACGGCTCGATGAACGACGGATGGTTGTGCGATTCGATCTTGAACACGGCAGCCAGGCCGTCGCCGATGTCCACCGCACCCGCGTTCTCGCCCGGGCCCTGCACGACGCGCGGCCCCTCGGTCGGCAGCGTCCTCAGGTGCACGCGCGAGCTCTTGTAGCTGCAGTGCTCGGACCACATCACGGAAAACAGGCCCAGCTCGGTGAGATTCGGCTCGCGCCCGACGAGCGCGACGATGCGCGCGTATTCGTCCGGCGTGAGGCCGTGGCGTTCGAGCGTGGCGGCGTCAACAGGCATGGACGTGAACGGTCTCCTAGACGTGGGCGTGCGCGACGCCGCGGCCGGCGAGCGACTGCAGTACCGATTCGAACATCACGCGCCCGTCGGCGCTGCCGACGGCGAGCTCGCAGGCGCGTTCGGGATGTGGCATCAGGCCGACGACATTCCGGCCCGCGCTGCAGATCCCGGCGATGTTGTGCAGGGATCCGTTCGGATTGGCCTGATCGGTCGTCTCGCCGTGGCCGTTCGTGTAGCGGAAAATCACGCGGTTGTCGTGCTCGAGATCGGCGAGCACGTCGGGCGGCGCGTAGTAGTTGCCCTCGCCGTGCGCGATGGGCAGCCGCATCACCTGCCCGACGGTCGCCGCGCTCGTGAACGGCGTGTCCACGCGCTCGACGCGTACGCCGACGAATTCGCTGTGGAACTTCACGTCGCGATTGCGGAGCATCGCGCCGGGCAGCAAGCCGCACTCGAGAAGAATCTGGAAGCCGTTGCAGATGCCGAGCACGGGGCCGCCGGCCTCGGCGAACGCCTTGACGGCCGCCGTGATCGGCGAAAATCGCGCGATGGCCCCGGTACGCAGGTAGTCTCCGTGCGAGAAGCCGCCCGGGAGGATCACGACGTCGGCGCCGTTGAGCGACGTCTCCTTGTGCCAGATGAACTCGGCCTGCTGGCCGAGCACGTGCGTCGGGGCATAGTACGCATCGTGATCGCCGTTCGATCCGGGAAAGACCACCACCGCGAACTTCATCGTCCTCTCCTCGCGCCGCGCGCCGGTGTTCAGACGGTTTCAGCCAGCTCCACGCGGAAACTCTCGATCACCGGGTTGGCGAGCACGCGGTCAGCGACCTCTGTCGCGAGGCGCGTCGCGTCGGCCGCCGAGGCCGGGCCGAGATCGAGCTCAAAGAACTTGCCCTGCCGCACGTCGCCAATGCCGTGGTAGCCGAGCGACTGCAGGGCTTCGGCAATCGTGTGGCCCTGCGGATCGAAGACCGAGGGCTTCAGGGTGACGAAGACGCGCGCTTTCATGAATGTCCGCCTGGACGGGTCAGGATCCGAAAACCCGCTGGAAGATTGTATCCACATGTGTCAGCTGCGCATCGAGATCGAACGTCTTTTCGATCTCGGCCCGCGGCAGCACCTTGGTGACGTCGGCATCCGCAATGAGCAGGTCCTTAAAATCACGGGCCTCGGCGAACGACCGCATCGCGTTGCGCTGGACCCATTCGTACGCCTGCTCGCGCGAGACGCCTCGCTTGGCGAGCTCGAGCAGCACGCTGCCTGAATAGACCACACCGCGCGATCGTCGCAGGTTTTCGAGCATCCGATCCGCGTAGACGACCATGCCGGTCGTGATTTTCGTGAAGCGGCGGAGCATGTGATCGAGCACGATGAAGCTGTCGGGGAGAATCACGCGTTCGACCGACGAATGCGAGATGTCGCGCTCGTGCCACAGCGCGACGTTTTCGAGCGCAGCAATCGCGTTGCCGCGCACGAGGCGCGCAAGCCCCGTGACCTGCTCGCAGCCGATCGGATTGCGCTTGTGGGGCATCGCTGACGAGCCCTTCTGCCCGCGGCCGAACGGCTCCTCGACCTCCCCGATTTCGGTCTTCTGCAAACCGCGAATCTCGGTCGCGAACTTCTCGAGCGAGGCCGCGACGATCGCGAGCGTCGTCATGAGCTCGGCGTGGCGGTCGCGCTGGATGACCTGCGACGACACGGGGGCCGCCGCCAGACCGAGGCGCCGGCAGACGGCCTCCTCGATGGCGGGATCGAGATGCGAGAACATGCCGACGGCGCCCGACAGCTTGCCGACCGACACGACGTCGCGCGCGCGGCTCACACGCGCGCGATCGCGCGCGATCTCCGCGTACCAAAGCGCGAGCTTCACGCCGAACGTCATCGGCTCGGCGTGCACGCCGTGCGTGCGTCCGATCATCGGCGTGCGCCGGTGCTCCATGGCGCGCGTCTTGATCGCGTCGGCCAGGACGTCGAGATCCGCGAGGATGATGTCCGTGGCCTGCCGCATCTGCAGCGCCAGCGCCGTGTCGAGCACGTCGGACGACGTCAGGCCGAAATGGAGCCAGCGCGCGGACGGCCCGGCGTGCTCGGCGACGGCCGTCGTGAACGCGATGATGTCGTGCTGGGTCGTCTGCTCGATCTCGTCGATGCGCGCGATGTCGAACGCCGCGCTTTCACGCAGGGTCCTGGCGTCGGCCGCCGGCACGATGCCGGCGTCGGCAAGGGCGTCGGTGGCGGCCAGTTCGACCTCGAGCCACGTTTCGTATTTCTTCTGCTCGCTCCAGATCGCGCCCATCTCGCGATGGGTGTACCGTGGAATCATTCAGCTAAATCCTCAGGGATTCGACCGTGATTGGCGCGTCAGTCCGGGGACCGACGAGCGTCGCCACCAGATTGCCGTCGACGAACAAATCGCGCGCCACGCTTTGAATGTCGTCGACGGTGACCCGCTCGATCGCTTGCAGCATCTCGTCGAGCGAGAAATGCGTGTGGAAGTAAATTTCCTGCCGGGCAATGTGCGACATGCGGCTCGACGTGCTTTCGAGGCCGAGCATGAGGCTGCCCTTCAGGTGATCCTTGGCGCGGCGGAGCTCTTCTGGCGCCACGGGCTGCTCGCGCAGGTTGCGCAGCTCGGCCATCGCGAGCGCGACGACCTCGCTCGTCTTTTCCGGCGCGCAGCCCGCGTAGATCGTCACGGTGCCGGTGTCGATGTACGCCGTGAGGTTGCTGAAGACCGCGTAGGCCAGACCACGCTCTTCGCGGATGTGCTGGAACAGGCGCGAGCTCATCGACCCGCCGAGGATCGTGTTCAGCAGATACAGGCCGTAGCGGCCCTTGTGGGCCTGCGGATACGCGGGCGTGCCGATGCACAGGTGGTTCTGCTCGATGTCCTTCTGACGCGAGACCACGCCCGGCGTGATCGCCGGCGCCACGGTCGGCGCCGACGGCGCGTCCGAGGTCAGCTCCGCGAACGACCGCTCGATCATCTCGCGAAGCTTCGCGTGTTCGAGGTTGCCGGCCGCCGAAACGACCAGATTCGACGCGACGTAGGTGCGGCTGAAGTACTTGCGGAGGCCTTCCGACGCAAAAGACCCGACGGTCTCCGGCGTCCCGAGAATCGGCCGGCCGAGCGGATGCTTGGCCCAGAACTGCTGCGCGAAAATTTCGTGGACGAGGTCGTCGGGCGCGTCCTCGACCATCTTGATCTCTTCGAGGATCACGCCCTGTTCCTTCGTGACCTCGTCGGGTGAGAGCGCCGGGCGGATGATCATGTCGCTCAGCAGATCGAGCGCCACGGGCAGATGCTCGTCGAGGACCTTCACGTAGTACGCGGCGTACTCTTTGGCCGTGAACGCGTCGAGCTGGCCGCCGATCGAATCAATCGTCTGCGCGATGTCGCGCGCGGACCGGGACGTCGTACCCTTGAACAACATGTGCTCGACGAAATGCGCGACGCCGCTTTCCTGGTCGCTCTCGTGCCGCGATCCACGCGTGAGCCAGACGCCCACCGTGACCGAGCGCACGTGCGGCATCCGCTCGGTGACGAGCCGAAGTCCGGACGGCAGCGTTTCGGCAGTTACCACGAGCACCTCCGGCACGCCCTTCGCACGCGCACTTGCTCTAAGTTGTTCAGTCGCTTGACTTTATGAGAGATATTCAAGACAGTGATCTTAGCACGGGCCCCCGCCCGTTTTCCAATGAATCTCGCTGAACTCGAACGCGCGGAACTCGAAGAAACGTTCGCCGAACGCGGCCTGCCGTCCTTTCACGGCCGGCAAGTGTTCCGCTGGATCTATGCGCGGGGCGTGACGGACTTCGATCGCATGACCGACCTCAGTCAGGATCTGCGCGCGACGCTCGCAAGTACGCTCGCGATCACCACGCCGGTCCTCGAATCGAAACAGATTTCAGAAGACGGCACGACCAAGTTTCTCCTCAAGCTGCAGGACGGCCGCCACATCGAAGCGGTCTTCATCCCGGACACGCCGGCGCAGACGTTCTGCATCTCGACGCAGGTCGGCTGCGCGATGGGATGCGCGTTCTGCCTCACGGGCAAGATGGGACTCGTGCGCAACCTCTCGGCCGGAGAGATCACGGGCCAGGTCCGCGTGCTCGCCCACGAAACGGGCCTGGCCGGCACGCCCTTCAACATCGTGCTCATGGGGATGGGCGAACCCCTGCACAACTACGACGCGACCATGAAGGCCCTGCGGATTCTGGCCGACGATCAAGGCCTCGCCGTGCATCCGCGCCGCGTCACGCTCTCGACCGTCGGGCTCGTCCCGGCAATCGAACGGCTCGCGACCGAGACGCTGATGCCCAATCTCGCGATCTCGCTCCACGCGACGACCGACGACCAGCGCACAGCCATCGTCCCGATCAATCGCAAGTACTCGCTGCAGCAACTGATCGACGCGTGCCGCGCGTTCCCGCTCGCGCAGCGGCGTCGCATCACGTTCGAGTACGTGCTGCTCAACGGCGTCAACGACACACCGGACGACGCGCGGCGGCTGGTGCGGCTGCTGTCGGGACTCAAGGCGAAGGTCAACCTGCTACCGCTCAACGAAGCGCCCGGGATCGATTTCACACGTCCGTCCGACGAGCGCGTCAACGCGTTCGCGAGGATTCTTGCGGACCGCGACGTCAGAGTCTCGGTGCGGAGGAGCCGCGGACGCGACATCCGCGCCGCCTGCGGTCAGCTCATCGTCGAGAGCGAGCGGACGTCGGCCGCGCAGCGGCTGGGGCGGGAACTTGGACGGGCCTGACGATCGGCCGCAGCCGCCCGGCGGTTCACACGCTCACTGGCACCAGATCGCAGTACTCGAACCGATTCGCCCGCCGCGTGCGGTCGCCGACCTTCACCGGAATCGACGCCGAGTACAGCGGCCCGCCCACGACGCATGTATGGAATTCGCCGCGCTCGCCGCAGGGATCGACTGAGGCTGGCAGGTCCGCGAGAAACTGGGCGTCGTAGCGCCGGCCTGCGAATGACGCGTCGAGCTGCGCCGTGTCGACGCAGGTGATGTACGCCTCGTAGCCGGCGCGCAGGAATTCCTGCGCGAGATTGGCGGTTTCGCGGCCCCACATCGGAAACACCGGCCGATAGCCGAGCCGCAGGCTCTGCTCCTCGCGAAACCGCCGGACGTCGTCGAGATATGGATCGCCGTACGCGATCACCTTCACGGCACCGAGCGCGTCGCGCGCGTCTTTGAGCGCGAGCGCCCACGCAGCGTCGTAGTCGGCGTTGCTCGCCTCGGCCGGCATCCGCGCCTCGAACACGGGCAGCCCGAGTGCGGCGCCCTGCGCGCGCAGGATGCTGCGGCGTACCCCGTGCATGCTGACGCGATCGAACGCCTCGGTCACGCTTGTTAGCAGGCCGACGACGTCGAACTCCTGGCCGGCGCGGAGCGCGGCCAGCGTCATCATGCTGTCCTTACCGCCGCTCCAGGCGAGCAAGGCCCGTTCAGGCACTCAGGACGCTCCTTGCGCGTCGCGCAGCCGTGCGGCGGCCGCTTCGACCTTCGCTTCGAGCTTCTTCTTGTAGTCGCGCAACCGCGACGCCAACGCCGGATCGCCGAGCGCGATCATCTGCGCGGCGAGCACGCCGGCGTTCAGAGCGCCGGGCTTGCCGATCGCGACGGTGGCGACGGGCACGCCTGGCGGCATCTGCACGGTCGAGAGCAGCGCGTCGAGGCCGTTCAGTGCCGACGAATCGATCGGCACGCCTATCACCGGCAGGGTCGTGTGGGCCGCGACGACGCCCGCGAGGTGCGCCGCGGCGCCTGCCGCCGCGATGAACACTTTGACGCCCCGCTCAGGAGCGCTCTCGATGAGCGCCATCACGCGCGCTGGCGATCGGTGCGCCGAGGCCACCGTCCAGTCCCACGCCAGTCCCAACTCTGTCAGTGTCTCGCCCGCCCCTTTCATCACCGCGGCATCCGAATCCGAACCCATCAGAATCAACACATCGATACGCGTCATGCCGAAAGTGCCTTCCTCCCGATGTCGTGCCGGTACTGCATCCCGTCGAATTCAATCATCTTCGCGGCCTCGTATGCACGCGCCATCGCCTGTTTGAACGTCGGTCCACGGCCGACGACCGTCAGCACGCGTCCACCGGCCGTCGTCAGGCGGCCGTCCTGCATCGCCGTTCCGGCGTGGAACACGAGCACGCCCGGCACTTTTTCAGCTTCATCGAGCCCACCGATGAAGTGTCCCGTCTCGACGTGGCCCGGGTAGCCACGCGAGGCGAGCACCACGCCCACGGCGCGATCGGTCGTCACGCCGAGCGTCCCTCCGTTGAGCCGGCCCTTCGCGGCGTCGAGCAGCGTCTGCGCGAGCGGGCCCTTGATGATCGGCATGACGACCTGTGCTTCGGGATCGCCGAAGCGCACGTTGAACTCGATCACCTTGGGACCGTTCGGCGTGAGCATCAGGCTCGCATACAGGAATCCCGTGTAGGGGTCGCCTTCGGCCCGCATCCCGTCGAGGACCGGCTGGACGACCTGGTCGATCGTCATGCGCATCAGCTCGGGCGTGGCCAGCGGCGTCGGCGAGAACGCGCCCATTCCGCCGGTGTTCGGCCCTTCATCGCCATCGGAGAGGCGCTTGTGATCCTGTGCAGCGCCGAGCGGAATCGCGCGCGTGCCGTCGGAGAGCACGAAGATCGAGACCTCGGGTCCGGTGAGGCACTCTTCGATGACGAGCCGCGCCCCGGCTCCGCCGAACCGATGTTCGAGCATCGCGGCACGCACCGCTTCTTCCGCCTCCGCCCGGTCGCGCGCGACGACGACGCCCTTGCCCGCGGCCAGGCCGTCGGCTTTGACGACGACGGGGAACCCGAACTCGCGGCCGCTCACGGCGTCGAGCGCGTGATTGAGATCGTCGCAAATCTGGAAACGTGCAGTCGGGATCCCATGCCGCGCCATGAAGGCCTTCGCAAACGCCTTCGAGCACTCGAGCGCCGCACCGCGCGACGACGGCCCGACAATCGGACGGCCGGCCTTGCGGAAGACATCCACGACGCCGCGTTCGAGCGGTGCCTCGGGGCCGACGACGGTCAGGGTGGCCTTGGCGTCTTCGGCGAGGGCAAGGACGCTAGCGAGGTCCCGGAGGTCGATCGAGGCGCACCGGGCGATGCCCGACAGGCCCGGGTTTCCGGGGGCCACGATGACCTCTTTGACGTCCGGGTCCCGGCTGAGCCGCCACGCCAGGGCGTGCTCGCGGCCGCCGCTCCCGAGGACGAGAATTCGCATTATCCAGCGATTCTACGCCGAGGAACGGCCGAAGCCCGGGCCGTGTTACGCTTGCGTGTTGGCCCGCCCCGAAATGAGGCGGCAGGGTCACAATCCGCCAGGAAAGGGGGTGTCGAGCCTTGGCAGAAGTGAAAATTCAGGAAGGTGAGTCGATTCGAAAGCGCACTCCGCCGCTTCAAGCGGAAAGTGCAGCAAGAAGACATCATCAAGGACATCAAGAAACACTCCTTTTACCTGAAGCCCGGAGACAAGCGCCGGGCCAAGCAGGCTCTCGCCCGCAAGCGATCGCGGAAGAAGCAGCGACGGGAAGCGGACTAGGGACGTTAAAAGTTAGAAGCCAGAAGTTCGAAGTTCCAAGCTTCACACTTCTGGCTTCACCCTTCAAAGTTTCGGAGACCATCGGATCGGCTTGCGCAAGCAACCTCCGACCCCCTAGACTAAGGGCTCGATTTTCAGGCATCCCCGCCACCGCGGGCATTTCACACGGTCAGGAGCTTCGCATGCAGATCGAGGAACGAGTCGTCGGCGAGGTGACGATTCTCGACCTGAAGGGCAAGATCACGCTGGGCGAAGGTGACGAAGCGCTGAAAGACAAGATCAACTCGCTCGTCCATCAAAACCGCAAGCGCATCCTTCTCAATCTCGAAGGCGTGCCGTACATCGACAGCGCCGGTCTCGGCGAAGTTGTGCGGACGTACACGACCGTGAGCCGCCAGGGCGGCCAGCTGAAGCTCGTGAATCTGACCAAGCGGATCACCGATCTGCTGTCGATTACCAAGCTGCTGACGGTGTTTGAGACCTTCGATACCGAGCCGGAAGCACTGAAGAGCTTTAATTAGCTCGCCAGGGGGAAGGGGCGGCCTGCCCGCCCCGCTCATGGCCCGCAGTCCTGCCTCACACGCCAATCCGGCGCTTCCGGCTCCGGCCGGAGAGGACGTCCGAACACGCTCGTTCGCGTCGAACCTGCTGCGATCGCTGCGGCCAAGCCAGTGGACGAAGAATCTGCTGGTCTTCGCCGGGCTGATCTTCGGCGAGCGGCTGCAGGATCCCGTGTCGCTCGCGAAAGCCGGCGTCGCGTTCGTCGTGTTCTGCCTCTTGTCCGGCTCGGTCTATCTACTCAATGACGTGCTCGACCGCGAGGCCGACCAGCGTCATCCGGTCAAGCGCCTCCGTCCGCTCGCGTCGGGCGCGATCTCGCCCGGTTCGGCGCTTAGCGCTGCTGCCGGGCTCACGGGCATCTCGCTCGCCGTCGCGTACACCGTCAACCCGCAATTCCTGGCGGTCGCCGCAAGTTACGTCGTGCTGCTCGCGCTCTACTCCCTCTCGCTCAAACACCTCGTGATTCTCGACGTGCTCACGCTCGCCGGCGGGTTCGTCCTGCGCGCGTACGGCGGCGCGGTCGCGATCGACGTGGCGTTCAGCCACTGGCTGCTGCTCCTGACGATGCTTCTTGCACTGTTCCTGGGGCTCAGCAAGCGCCGGGCCGAGCTCCTGACGCTCGCCTCGGACGCGCGCGACCATCGCCCGATCCTGGCGCACTACAGCCCGTACCTGCTCGACCAGATGATCGGCGTCGTCACGTCCTCGACGCTTCTCGCGTACGCGTTCTACACGATGAGCCCCGAGACGATCGCGAAGTTCCACACGGACAAACTGCTCCTGACGGTGCCGTTTCCGCTCTACGGCATCTTTCGGTACCTTTACCTGGTGCATCAGCGCGAAGGCGGGGGCAACCCGTCCGAGCTGTTGCTCACCGACAAACCGCTGCTGCTCTGCGTGGCGTTATGGGGCGCAGCGGTGATCGTCATCCTGTACACGCCCTGGCGTTAAGACACACATGGCCCGATCGACCGTCGCAATCCTTCGCACGTCGCCCGCCACGGTGCTGGCCGACTACCACCGGCTGATGAACCTTGCCGGCTACCAGAACGTCATCGCGCGCGACGCGGACACGGCGCTCAAGGTCAACATCTCGTGGCATTTTTTCTACCCGGGCAGCTCGACGACGCCGTGGCAGCTCGAAGGCGTGATTCGATCCCTCGAGCAGGACGGCTATGACCCGAAGCTGATCCACGCGTGCCACAACCGCACGGTCGTGATCGACGCGCACCTGGGCGAGCGCGAGAACAAGCAGCTGAACGTCGTCGAGGCGCACGGCCTGCGTAACGTCCACCTCTACGAGGGCGACGAGCAGTGGATCAACATCCGCGACGCCGTCGGCGACCTCACGAAGAAGTTCCTCTGCCTGAACGAGGTCTACCCGGACGGCTTCATGATCCCGCGCCGGTTCATCGGCGAGAACATCATCCACCTGCCGACCGTGAAGACGCACGTGTTCACGACGACGACGGGCGCGATGAAGAACGCATTCGGCGGCCTGCTCAACGAGCGCCGGCACTGGACGCATCCGGTGATCCACGAGACGCTGGTCGACCTGCTGATGATCCAGAAGAAGATTCACCGCGGCGTGTTCGCGGTGATGGACGGGACGTTCGCGGGCGACGGCCCCGGCCCGCGCTGCATGGTGCCGTACGCGAAGAACGTCATCCTCGCGAGCGCGGACCAGGTCGCGATCGACGCCGTGGCCGCGAAGCTCATGGGCTTCGATCCCCTGTCGATCAAGTTCATCCGGCTCGCGCACGATCTCGGCCTCGGCGTCGGCGACCCGCGCGAGATCGAGATCGTCGGCGACCAGTCGGCGGCCGCCGAGAACTGGCGGTTCACGGGGCCGTTCCGCAACATGACGTTCGCCTCGCGGATGCAGCACAAGATCTACTGGGGACCGCTCAAGGGGCCGATCGAGTGGTCGCTCAAGACCGTGCTCGCGCCGTGGGCGTACATCGCGAGCGTGATTTATCACGACAGCTTCTGGTATCCCCTCAAGGCGAAGGCCCTGATGCACGACGTGCTGGGAAGCCCGTGGGGCCGGCTCTTCCAGCACTGGGACACGGTCACGTCCGACGGCCGCGGCTATCCGGTGATTCCGGAGAGCGGCGGAAAGATCGAAGGCACGGGCATGCGGGCGCTGGGCCGATCGCTCGGCATTCTCGCGACGTGCATCAAGGAAGCTCCGGAATTTGCGAGCCGCCGGCGTCATCACGCCACGGCGGCGCGCGACTAGGCCAGACGGCCTGACAGGACACGTACAGCAATGGCAGAAATGAACGTTCGTTCCGACAGCGTGGACGTCGAGCAAATCATGCGGCAGATCCGCGCGCGCGTCCGCGAAAAGCGCGGCGTCGACTACACCGAAGCCGAGTTGCAGCAGCTGGCCAGCGTCAAGCTCGAGACGTTTCTCGATCCGCGCGGCGTGCGCTCCGATCTCGTCGAGCAGTTCAAGAAGCATCGCGTCGTCAGCCCGCCGCCCCAGAACTACGAGTTCGAGGACACGACGCTGTACGAAACGCACCGCGGGGTGCTGCGGGCGATCCGCAAGCTGCTCAACCCGATCCTCAAGCTGTTCTTCAACCCGAACCGCATCGTCAACGCGCTGCACATCCAGGCCGGCGTGAACGCGGAGTTCCACAAGCGGTTCCGCCAGCGCGAAGAGATGGACCCGCTCTTCTACGAGGTGATCCACAACCTCGTCGTCGAGGCCACGCGGCTGAGCGTCGAGGTGCACAACCTCAAGATGCGCGTCGAGTCGCTCAACAGCCGAATCGATTTCGACGAGCGCCGCGGGCGATCGCTCGAAAACGTCGTCCAGTACAAACGCTCGAACGCCACGAGCGGGCCGGCCCAGAGGCCACGCGACGAGAACCCTCCCGTCGCGAGCGCACCCGAGAGCGGACGCGCCGAGCAGGCGCCGCGGCAGGAGATGGGCGGCCGGAACGAGGGCGCCCGACAGGACATCTCGAGCCGACCTGAAGGTGGGCGCCAGGGCCAGGAAGGCGGTCGCCCCGAGGGCGGACGCCAAGGCCAGGAAGGCGGACGACCAGGCCAGGAGGGCGGACGGCCCGATGGCGGGCGTCGCCGCCGCCGGCGTCGGCGTCGGCGTCCGGGCGGCGAAAACTTCAACCAGAACGCCGGGGCGCCCGGCGCGCCGGCCACGTCCGGGCCGTCGGGTGCGGGCGACTCGCGTCCGTCGGGTGACAACGGCGGAGACCATGCCGACCACGACGGGGACGGCGACTCCGACCACGGAGCTTCCGATCAGTGAAGCTGGCGGTTGTTGTTCAGCGCTACGGCGCGGACATCAGCGGCGGCGCCGAGCTTCACGCCCGGTACATCGCGGAACGGCTGGCTCGGCGTGCCGAGGTGGAAGTGCTCACCACGTGCGCGCACGACTACATCACGTGGCGCAACGAGCTGCCCGAGGGCACCGACACCGTGAACAACGTCCGCGTGCGCCGGTTCCCAGTCACGCGGCCGCGCGACGTTACGGACTTCGGCCGACGGTCGCGCGTTGTCTTCGAGGACACGCACTCGCTCGCCGACGAACTGGCCTGGCTCGAGAGCGAGGGGCCGACGTCGCCGGCGCTCGTCAAGCACATCGCGTCGGTGCGCGACGCGTTCGATTTTTTCGTGTTCTTCAGCTACCGCTACTATCACGCGTGGCACGGCATGCGCGCGGTGCCGGGCAAGGCCGTCCTCGTGCCGACCGCCGAGCGTGATCCGGCGATCGGCCTGGCGCTCTTCGGCCCGCTCTTTCGCGCGGCGCGGGCGGTGATGTTCAACTCGCTCGAAGAGCGCGCGCTCATCACCGGCGTCAGCCGGCGTGACGGCCCGGGCGTCGTCGTCGGCGTCGGGTCCGCGATTCCTGATCGCACGCAGCCGGCGCGATTTCGCAGGAAGTTCGGCGTCAAGCGGCCGTTCGCGATTTACGTCGGCCGGATCGACGCCAACAAGGGCTGCGCGGAGCTGTTCTCGTTTTTTGAGCGCTACGCAGTGATGCATCCGCAGGGCGTGGACCTCGTGCTCGTCGGGTCGAAGGTGCTGCCGATTCCCGATCATCCGCGGATTCGCCACGTCGGATTTCTGTCCGACGAGGACAAGTTCGACGCGATCGCGGCCGCCGATCTGCTCATCATGCCCTCGCAGTACGAGAGCTTGTCGATGGTCGCGCTCGAGGCGTGGGCGCTTGGCCGGCCCGTGCTCGCGAACGGCAAGTGCGACGTCCTGCGCGGTCAATGCCTGCGCAGCAACGGCGGCTTGTATTACGAGTCGTTCGAGGAGTTCGTCGAAGCGCTCTACACGCTCGAGGCCACGGGGCCGATCGGCGCGATCCTCGGCCGCAACGGCCAGGACTTTTTCCGCCAGCACTACACATGGCCGGTCATCGAGCGGAAGTACACGGACATGTTCGATCGGCTTCGGCGCGAGCCGCAGACGCCGGCGATCGATCCGCTGCCGGGCTTCTTTGCACGGCGGCGGCGCGACCTGCCGCCCGCGCGCCCGATCGTGGACGCCCTGCCCTCCGGCCCGGTGCTGAAGTAAATGGCGCCGCGCGTTCACCAGATCCTCGCCACGCTCGGCTACGGCGACGCCATCGGCAATGAGGTGCTCGGCATCACGCGCGCGCTGCGCGGCGCGGGCTTCGACTCCGAGATCATCGTCGAGACCGCCGACCCGCGGCTCGAGGAGCTGACGGTGGACTACCGCGACATGATCGACGAGATCGGCGTGGACGATCTGCTCATCCATCACTTCTCGCTCGGATCGCGCGCGTCGCGGACGGCCTACGCGCTGCCTGCGCGGATGGTGCTGATTTACCACAACATCACGCCGCCAGAGTATTTCCTCGGCGTGCACGATCAGCTCGTGCGCCAGTGCTTCCACGGCCGCCGCGAGCTGCTCGCCTATCGCTCGCGGGTCGATCTGGCGCTCGGCGATTCCGAGTTCAACCGTCAGGAGCTCGAGTCGGTGGGCTTCGCGCCGACGGCGGTGCTGCCCGTCGTGCCGGACTTCTCGCACCTCGACGGCCCGCCCGATCCACGCGTTGCGGCGGACTGGGACGATGACTGGACCAATCTGCTGTTCGTCGGCCGGCTGATCCCGAACAAACGGCCGGATCAGCTGATTCGCACATTCGCGGTCTACAAGCGCATGTACAACCCGCGATCGCGCCTGCTGCTCGCCGGCTCGTACGGCGGCTTCGAGGGGTACCTCGCGCAACTGCACGCGCTCGTCGCCGAACTTGGCGTCTCCGACGTCCACATCCTCGGCCAGGTCACAAACGAGGAGCTCACGGCGCTCTACGACGTCGCGGACGTCTTTCTGTGCGCGAGCGAGCACGAAGGCTTCTGCGTGCCAATCGTCGAAGCCTTTCACAAGCAGGTGCCCGTCATCGCGTACGCGGCCACCGCCGTGCCGGCGACGATGGATGGCGGAGGCGTGCTGTATGAAACGCGCGATCCGCGGCAGATCGCCCCGCTCGTGCACGCCCTCGTCGCCGACCACGCCCTCGCCGATCGCGTGCTCGACGCACAGGACGCCGCGCTTTTACGGCTGCAGGCGCAGAACTTCAACGGCCTGGTCATCAAGTACGTGCACGACGTCCTCGCCGGCCCGCGCCGGCCGCCGGCGCCCATCACCTACGATTTCTGGCGCCAGGTACGCCTCGCCGAAGAGCTCGACGAGCTCCGCCAGTCCCGGCCGGCGGCGTTTCGCGCGCTGCCCGAGGAGGCCGGTCACGTCGCGGACGTCGGCCCCGCATCGGGCGACGAGAGGCGGGCGCGCCGGTGATCATCAACCAGTGGGTGCCCGCGGCGCATCGCGGCGACGCCGTCGGCGACCACGCGCGCGCTGTACGCGATCTCCTGCGGTCGTGGGGCCACGACTCGGAGATCTATGCGCTGCACATCGACGAGGCGCTCGAGGGCGACGTGCGCCGCTGGTCGGACTCGGCCTCGCGCGACGGCGACGTCACGCTGCTCCACTTCGCGGTGCCGTCGCCGATGACCCAGGCGATGCGCACCCTGCCTGGCGCGCGCGTGCTCTACTACCACAACGTCACACCGGCGCGATTTTTCGCGCCCTTCGATCCCGGCATCTACCGCATCGCGCGCATCGGCCGCGAGGAGCTCGCCGATCTGGTCGGCCGCGTGGACCTGGCGCTCGGCGTGTCCGAGTTCAACCGGCGCGAGCTCGACGAGCTGGGCTTCGATCCGACCGACGTGCTGCCGATCGCCGTCGATACGGCGCGGCTCACCGGCGCGCCGCCGCTGCCGGCGCTCGATGGCCCGCTCGCCGACGGCCTCGCGAACATCCTTTTCGTCGGCCGGATCGCGCCGAACAAGAAAATCGAGGATCACATCCGCCTGGCGGAGATCTACAAGCGCTACGTCGACGCGCACTACCGCTTCATCTTCGTCGGCCGGTACGACGCCGTCCCGCGGTACTACAACGCGATCCGGGGCATGATCGACGAGTTCCGGATGCGATCCGATCGCTTCTGGTTCACCGGGCCGGTGCCAGACGCCGAGCTCGCGGCCTACTACCGCCACGCCCACGCCTACGTCTCCCTCAGCGAGCACGAGGGATTTTGCGTGCCGCTCGTCGAGGCCATGGCCATGGACGTGCCCGTGCTCGCTTACGCCGCCGGAGCCGTCCCGGAAACGCTCGGCGGCGCCGGCCTGTCGTTCGCTCCCAAGGACCTGGAGTTGGCCGCGGAGCTTCTGGGCGCACTCGTGTACGATGGAGCGTTACGCCAGCCGTTGCTGGCCGGGCAACGCCGCCGGGTAGCGGCGTTCAGCCGCGCCGGCTTCGAAGCCCGGCTGCGTGACGTGCTCGCCCCGTTCGCCGCCTGATCCTTACATGCGCATCGCCTTCGTGGTTCAACGTTACGGCACGGAAATCCTCGGCGGGTCCGAGTACCACTGCCGCCTCGTCGCCGAGCATCTCGCCGACAAACACCAGGTGGACGTGCTCACGACGTGCGCACGCGAGTACACGACCTGGAAAAACGAATATCCCGAGGGCACCGACCGCATTCGCGGCGTAACCGTTCGCCGCTTCGCGAACTCGAAGACGCGCGACCTCGAGGCCTTCAACCGGTACTCCGACTGGATTTTTCACCACGCCCACTCGCGCCAGGAAGAAATGGAGTGGCTGAAGCAGCAGGGGCCGTGGTCGCCCGGCCTCATCGAGTATCTCGAGCGCCATCACGGCAACTACGACGTGCTCGTGTTCTTCACCTACCTTTACGCGCCGACCGTGATGGGCCTGCGCGTGGCGCCGTCGAAGAGCCTGCTCGTCCCGACGGCGCACGACGAGCCGGCCATCCGCCTCGGCATCTACCAGGACGTCTTCAGCAGCGCGGCCGGCATCGTGTGGAATACCGAGGTCGAACGCAACTTCGTGACCTCCACGTTCCGCCTCCGGACCGTCGTCGAGGACATCGTCGGCTGCGGCGTGGACCTGCTCGAAGGCGAGGCCGCGCTCGAAGCGGTCGAGCCGGAGCCGCTCGGCCCGATGGATCCCGAGCCGCTCGCGCCGCATCTCGAGGGCGCCGCCAACGCGTTCCGCCGTCGCCACAGGATGTACGGCCCGTTTCTGCTCTACGGCGGCCGCATCGATCCGGGCAAGGGCTGCGAGGAGCTGTTCGAGTACTTCCATCACTACGTGCATGACGGTGGCGACGCCTCGCTCATGCTGATGGGCGTGAAGCTCATGCCGCTGCCCGACGATCCGCACGTCAGATTCGCCGGCACGCTGCCCGACGAGGAACGTCTGCGCGCGCTCGAGGCCGCCACCGTCGTCGTCGTGCCGTCGCCGTACGAGAGCTTGTCGCTCCTCGCGCTCGAGTCGTTCGCCGTCGGCACGCCGGTGCTCGCGAACGCGCGGTCCGAGGTGTTGGTCGATCACTGCCGGCGCAGCAATGCCGGCCTCTACTATGCCGACCGGTGGGAATTCGAGGAAAGCGTCAAGCTGCTGCTGAAGGACGCGACGTTGCGAGCGAACATGGGGCGCAACGGCAAGGCGTACGTCAACCAGCACTACAAGTGGAGCACCATCCTCAACAAGTACGAGCGGCTGTTCAGCCGCCTGCGGTCAGGCGCGCCGTCGCGCGATCACGGCCGCGATCGGGAACGGGATCAGCGTGAACAGCGCGATCGCGCCCCCCGGGAGCGCGATCGCCGGGATCGCGACCACCGCGACCGGGATTCGCGCCGCCGCCGCTGAGACGCCGCCGAGCTCCCGCGCCATCGAGCCTGGAGGGCGGCGCAAGGCCGCGACGGACAGGTGAAAACCGTTCTAGTTGTTGTCCTGAACGGAATCGGGCGGGAGATCGTCGCCGGCGTCGAATTCGCCGGATCCCTTCCGGCGTTTCGGCCGGATCTCGTACCGCTTCATCATCTCGTTGAGCGTCGTCGGCTTGATGTGCAGGAGCTCGGCCGCCTTCTTCTGCACGCCGCCGGCGGCGTCGAGCGCGGCTTCAATGTAGCGGCGCTCGTGTCCGACGATGACCTCGCGGAAATGGATGCCTTCGGCCGGAATCACGACGTCGGCCACCTCGTACCGCGGATTGGCGCTCACGTGATCGGGAATCAGGTCGATGCCGATTTCGCGCTCGCCGCACAGCACGACGGCGCGCTCGATCACGTTCTCGAGCTCGCGCACGTTGCCCGGCCAGTCGTACGCCAGCAGGCGATCCATGGCCTCCGGCGTGAGAATCAGCCCCGGCTTCCGGCTTTCCGGTCCGTACTTCTCGAGGAAGTGCTGCACGAGCAGCGGGATATCGTCCTTCCGGTCCCTGAGCGGCGGCAGCTGCACGGTGATCACGTTCAGGCGATAGAAGAGATCCTCGCGAAATTTGTCCTCTTCCATCATGTCGCGCAGGTTCACGTTGGTCGCGGCGATGATGCGCACGTCGACCTTGATCGTCTCGACGCCGCCGAGCCGCATGAACTCGCGTTCCTGAATCACGCGGAGCAGCTTGGCCTGCGTGTCGAGCGGGATGTTGCCGATCTCGTCGAAGAAAATCGTGCCTTTGTCCGCCAGCTCGAACAGGCCCTTCTTGGGAAAGACCGCGCCCGTAAACGCGCCCTTCACGTGGCCGAACAGGTTCGATTCGAGCAGATCCGGCGGCAGGCTGCCGGAGTTGACGGTGATGAACGCGCGATCCGATCGCGCCGAATGACGATGGACCGCCCGCGCGACCAGCTCCTTGCCCGTGCCGCTCTCGCCCTGCACGAGGACCGTCGTGCGGCTGGGCGCCGCGCGCGAAATCAGGTCGTAGACGGCCTTCATCTTGCCGCTGCCGCCGATGATCTCGTCGAAGTGCGACGCGCCGGATCGCAGGCGATCGCGCAGCTCGCGGTTCTCGCGGACCAGCCGGCGCCGATCGATCGCGTTGCGCAACACGGCGAGCACCTCGTCGTGCTTGAACGGTTTGGTGAAGTAGTAGAACGCGCCCTGTTTCGTCGCCGCCACCGCGCCGCCGATGGTGCCGTAGGCCGTGATCATCACGACCGGCAGTTCGTCGTCGATCCGCCGAATGTCGTCGAGAACATCGAGGCCGTTGCGATCCGGCAGCATCAAGTCGAGCAGCACGGCGTCCACCTGACGCGAGCCCACCAGGTCCAGGCCCTGCGCCGCCGTGGGCGCGGAGGAGACCGTGTAGCCTTCGCCGGTCAGCAAAGCCTCGAGCGCCTCGCGGACGATCTCTTCGTCGTCGATGATCACGAGGTGTGCGGACGTATCAGCCATCTATTTGGGATCCTTGCGCGGGCGCGCTCAGCGCGTCACCGCTTCTGCGGCCGCATGCTCGATTGAGGGCAGCACGAGCCGGAACCGCGTGCCCTGCCCAGCCTGGCTGTCGCACGTCAGCGTGCCGCCGTGTTCCTGGACGATGCCGTAGGTCACCGAGAGACCGAGTCCGGTCCCGCGCCCTTCGGGCTTGGTCGTGAAGAACGGATCGTAAATCCTGCCGAGCTGATCGGGCGGAATGCCGACACCCGTGTCGGCGACCTCGATCACCGCCGCGTCGCCCTCGAGCCGCGTGGCCACGGTGAGCCAACCGCCCTTGGGCATCGCGTCACGCGCGTTCAGGAACAGATTCAGAAACACCTGCTGCAGCTTGTACTCGACGCCGCGAACGACGACCGCCGGTTTCGCGAGATCCTTGCGCACCTGCACGTGGCCGAGCTTGAACTGATGCTCGAGCAGCGACAGGATGTCGCCGATCACGGCGTTCAGGTCGACCGGGCCGGTCTCGCCGCCCGACGGCCGCGCGAGGTTGAGCAGGCTGTTGACGATCTTCGCCGCACGGAACGTCTGGCGCTCGATCTTCTCGAGCAGCTGCGTCCGCGGATCGTCCGGTTCGGACCGCTCGAGCAACATCTGCGTGAAGCTCGAGATGCCGGTGAGCGGCGTGTTCACTTCGTGTGCGACGCCCGCGGCGAGAAGGCCGATCGCGGCCATTTTTTCGGACAGGCGGAGCTGCTCTTCGAGGTTCGCGCGGTCGGTGACGTCCTCGAGCACGAGAATCCAGCCGGCCTGCGATCCGTCAGACGTCTTGAACGGCGCGACAGCCAGGTTCACGAGCAGATTGCGACGATCGTCGCCGTGCCCGGTCACGAGCGGCACGCGGTACATCGTCGTCGGCGTCTGCGACTCCTGGCGGACCGACAGCAGCGTCTCGATGAATGGCTTGGCGAAGAGTCCCGGGAGTCGGCGGCCCACCGCGCGAGCGCGATCGACGCCCGTCAGCATCTCGACCCGTTTGTTCCAGCGCAGGACGCGATCCTCAAGATCGACGACGATCAGGCCGTCGCTCAGCGATTCCACGACGCTGTCGCCGAACTGACGGAGCCGCTCGATCTCGTCGGCCTTGACGCTCAGTTGCCCGTACAGCCGCGCGTTTTCGAGCGCGGTCGCGGCCTGGCCGGCGACGGCGCCGAGCAGCGTGATGTCCTCGCTGCTGAGCGGCTCGCTCTGCGGCCGGCGGCCGAGCGCGATCACGGCAATCGTCGCGTCTTTCGACACGCACGGCACGAAGTTGTAGATGCCGGCGTCGCGCCACTCGACGGCCTCGTCCCCGCCGAACCGGCGGAGCGGCTGCGGATCGTCGATGACCGTCATCTGTCCGGACAGCAGACGCACGCCGAGCGCCGACGCCTGCCGGATGACGGGCAGCCGGGCGCCGTCCGATCCTTCCGACGCGACGGCGACGAACGATCCGACGCTATCGACGCCTTCGACCTCCGGCAGGAACACGGCGATCTTGTCCACCGCCAAAGTGTCGCGGATCCGTCCGACCAGCCGCGAGCTCAACCGGCCGAGATCGAGGTCGCTGTTCAGTTCGCGCGCGAAGTTCACGAGCGCTTTCCGGTAGTCGTAGCGGTCGCGGTAGTACAGACGATCGAGGCCGTTCTGGATCGCGTTCCAGAGCCACGGCGCCACGAGCGCGCCGACGAGCATCGCGAGCAACGCCCAGAAACTGCTGCGGTTCTCGTCGGTCCCGAGCGTCAGGCTGACGATCTTCAGTACCGCACCGTAAATCACGACGAGCAGCGCGACGACGGCCGAAACGACGAGGGCTTTCTTGATGATGACCTCGACGTCCATCAACCGGTAACGGACGATCGCCGACGCGAACGCGAGCGGAATGCAACCGAGGAGCACGGCCGTGTACTCCGCGTACGGCGGCACGTGCGCGACGAGCAGCGGCACGATGTACAACAGCACGAACGGCATCGCGCCGAGCGCCGAGCCCCACACGATCCATCGCAGTTGGCGGCGCGCCGTGACCGAGCGCAGGCGCGTCAGCGCCCGCAGCATCAGGAGCATGCCGCCGAGCAGGCACACGCCGAGATACAGATAATCGAGCCGCTCGAGGCGGTCGAGCACGCGCGAGGCCTCTGCGCCGTGCAGGCCGCCCGAGATGAGCGTGACGCGGCTGATCCCGAGCAGCAGCGCCGGCAGGTACAGCACCGGAATCACTGCGCGGCCAAGATCCGTGCGCGCCCAGGGATTCGGGCGCTCCGGGAACACGAACGCGAAGTGCAGGAACAGTGGTGGAAGCGCCAGTCTCGCCACGGCGTCCGCCCAGTCGAAGAAGTAGTCGAGATGGCTGTAGCGGCCCGCGGGCGTGAACGCGAGGACGCCGAAGAACGCGACCGTCAGCCAGAAAAAGTGCAGCGTGGCCGGATCGTTCGGGCGCCGCAGCCGTACAGACGCGCCAATCGCGATCGAGAGGATGCCAACCAGCGCGAGCGAGTAGTACAACGCGCCGTTGACCGTCGGCATTGGCAGCAGATCGACGGTGAACGGCAAATCCGCGCCGTCGCGCGTGACGGCGTACTTGAGCGGGTGCGCGCCGTCGGCCGCATGCAACGCCGCGAGCACGTCGTCGACGCTCTTGACCTCCTGGCCGTCAATCGCGAGCAGCGTGTCGCCCGTCCTGACACCTGCGCGGTCTCCCGCAAATCCCGGCGCGAGGTCGGCGGCGACGACGTTCGCGCCGGACTTCTGCCAGAGCACGCCGTCGTCGAGCTCGCCGTACCAGGTCTTGACCAGCGCCACGTTGACGATCGCCATGCAGACGAGCGCGGCCGCCACCGCCACAGGCAGGGCGACGCGGATCAACGGGCGAAGTTGGCGAATTGGAGTCAAAGGATGGCTGGCGCTCAGAACCGAATCTGAATGCCTCCGACGAGGCGAAGCGGCGGCTTGGCCGTCAGTAACTCGTCGTACATCGAGCGCGTGTCGTGCGCGTCATAGAACAGATTGCGCACCGCGAACAGCACGTCGAGCCGGCCGCCGCGAATCGGCTGGTACGGCAGCATCTGCCGCAATTCGAGGTCGAACCGGCCGCCGAGCTGCGGGGCGCGATTGATCGCCTCGGCCGGCGTAAACGACGAGCTCACGCGGTAGACGAACGACACGTCGGTTGAAGTCGACGGCACCCGCGTCGAGAGCGAGGTCGTCAAGTCGTGGACGGACTCGCGGCCGTCACGCATGGCCGACGGGGCGACGCGCGCGAGCGCGAGCGCGCCGGACCCGGGCGTCCATGCGGCCTGACCCAGCGCGTAGGTGACGTTCCCGGTGACGTAGCGCGAGAAGTCGCCGCCGATGCCGACGCTCCAGCCGTCGATCTGCGCATCGCCAGACGTGGCCACGTAGTAGTGATTCGAATCGCCGGCGATATCCACGCCAAAGAGCGTGGCGACCTGGTCGTCGACATCCTGACGGAAGCGGCGCACGGACAGCGTCCGCGTGTGGTCGGTGGATCCGAACGTGCGATCGAGGCCGAAGGCGTACGTCTGGACACCTTCGGCGCTGAGCGGCGCGCCGCCGAGCGGCGAGAACGTCCGCTGTGGCGGCATCCACGGGCCTGTGACCGACGGCGGCAGGAACTCGTCCGCGCCCGGCGCGATGCGATCGAACGACAAGGACATCACGGCGTACGTCCGGTTGGCGGCCTGCAGACGCATGCCGGCCTGCGGACTGACCAGCGTCGGTGTCGCGAGATAGTCGTAGCGATCCACGCGCATGCCGTAGCTCAGATCGAGCCGCGGCGCCGCGTGCCAGCGATCGTACCCGTACACTTCGCCGACGCTTCTGGACTGATCGGTCGTCGTCAGACCGCTGCGATCGATCAGCACCTGCGCGCTGTGCGACAACCCGAGCGTCAGCATGTGCGCCTGACTCGGGCGCGAGCGGTATTCGCCGTGCAGCACCCATGACGAGATGTCGCCGGCGTTGAACGCGCCGCGGACGACCCAGTCACCCACGTCACCGACGGGCGCGCCCACCGAAGCGAACGCGATGCTGCGGCCCCAGTCGGCCGACTGGCCCGGCGTTGAGCTCGGCAGCAGACTCGCCGTCAGGTAGTTGACCTGTCCGCTGAGGCCCGTATTCGTCAGGATCAACGCCGGCGTCGACGCCGCCTCGAACGCGTCGGAGAGCGTCATGCCATTGCCCTGGCCGATGTCGCGCAACGCGGTGCGCGGCAGGTACCGCAGCCGCCACGCGGCCTCATCGTGCGCATGATCTTCTTTGTCGCCCGCAGACGGCAGCAGTGACACGTTGGCCGGCCCGCCCTGACGCAGGAGCGTGATGTTCCGTTCGAGCGTCGCGCTGGTCTGCATCCGCACCGGCTCGCGATAGGTCGATACGTACCCGTCGCGCGCGGCGCGCAGAATGTATTCGCCGGGCGGCAGCGAGAGGCTGTAGCGCCCGGTGACGTCGCTCTTGACCGCCGCGAGGGTCGTGCCGACGGCGACGACCATCACGCCGTTCACCGCCAGTCCCGCGTCGTCGCGGACGACGCCACGGATGTGGCCACCCGCCATCGAGGCCTGCTGCGTCACCGGCGCCTGCGCGCGCCCGGGCTGCTGGGCGAACGCGCTTGCCGTGATCAGCACACTGCCGATCCACGCTATTGAGACAGGAACGTGCCGGGGCATACACCCTCCCGGGAGGCGCTGGGCGTCACGTGGTGGAACGAAAACGCGCGTAGCGGAGCGCGCGGGGGACACCGCGGAGTGATGTTATCATGCCGCCTCGTTCAGTCCGGAGGTTGGCCCTCGCGTGAAGATCCAGCGCATTCAAGCCCGCGAAATCCTCGACTCGCGTGGGAACCCCACGATCGAAGTCGATGTCATGCTCGAGGGCGGCGCCCTCGGCCGCGCCGCGGTGCCTTCGGGCGCGTCGACCGGCACGCGCGAAGCGCTCGAACTGCGCGATGGCGACGCCAAACGTTACGGCGGCAAGGGCGTGCTCAAGGCCGTCTCGCATGTCAACGACGAGATTGCGACCGCGCTCGCCGGTGCTGAGGCGGACCAACACGCCATTGACGCGCGCCTGCAACAGCTCGACGGCACGCCGAATCTTGGTCGGCTCGGCGCGAACGCGACCCTCGGCGTGTCGATGGCCGTCGCCCGTGCGCGCGCGACGGCCGCCAACCAGCCCCTCTGGCAGTCGCTCGCGGACCTCGTGCCCGCGGCCGCGCAATCCGGCGGGCCGCTGCTCCCCGTGCCGCTGATGAACATCCTCAACGGCGGCGCGCACGCGGACACCAACGTCGACTTTCAGGAATTCATGGTCGTCCCCGCGGGACTGCCGACCTTCGCGGAGGCCCTGCGTGCCGGCGCGGAGATTTTTCACACGCTGCGTGGCCTGCTCAAGAAGCGCGGCCTCGCGACCGGCGTGGGCGACGAAGGGGGATTCGCACCCAGCCTCCGCTCAAATCACGAAGCCCTCGACCTGGTCCTCTCCGCGATCACCGCGGCCGGCTATCAGCCTGGCGGCAACGTGTTCGTCGCGCTCGACGTCGCGGCGAGCGAGTTCTGGGACGACGACGCGAAGAATTACCACCTGAAGAAGTCCGGCGAGGGCCGAAAATCCTCGGATGAGATGATCCGTCTTTACCAGGACTGGTCGTCGCAGTTCCCCATCGTTTCGATCGAAGACGGACTCGCCGAGGGCGACTGGCCCGGCTGGCAGCGCCTCACCGCGACCCTCGGCAAAACGCTGCAATTGGTCGGCGACGACGTGTTCGTCACGAATCCGGCGATCCTCAAGGAAGGGATCGCCAGACACGTCGCCAACGCGCTGCTCGTCAAGCTGAACCAGATTGGGACCGTGAGCGAGACGCTGGCCGCCGTGGAGATGGCGCGTGGCGCCGGCTACGCAAGCGTCATCTCTCACCGCTCCGGCGAAACAGAAGACACGACCATCGCCGACCTCGCTGTCGCCACATGCGCCGGGCAGATCAAGACCGGCTCGGCGAGTCGCTCCGACCGGACAGCGAAGTACAACCAGCTACTCCGGATCGAGGCGGCGCTCGGAACCAAGGCCCGCTACGCCGGCCGCGCGGCGATTCGACAGATCAGCGCGCATGGCTGACGTCGTCCTGCTCCGCCATGGCGAGAGCGTCTGGAACAAAGAGAACCGGTTCACGGGCTGGACCGACGTCGACCTGAGCGATCAAGGACGTCACGAGGCCGGCGAGGCCGGACGGCTGCTTCGCGACGCAGGCTTCGTCTTCGATATCGCCTACACCTCGGTCCTGAAGCGCGCGATCCGCACGTGCTGGATGGCGCTCGACGGCCTCGATCAGATGTGGATTCCGGTGGTCAAGGATTGGCGCCTGAACGAGCGTCACTACGGCGCACTGCAAGGCCTCAACAAGGCCGAGATCGCCGCCGAGCACGGCGAGGCGCAAACGAAGATCTGGCGGCGAAGCTACGACATTCCGCCGCCGCCCCTGTCCGTCGACGATCCGCGCCACTCCGCGCATGATCCGCGCTACGCGGCACTCGCTCCCGGAGAGATTCCGGCGACCGAGTCGCTCAAGGATGTCGTCGCGCGCTTCCTGCCTTACTGGCAGGGCACAATCGTGCCGGCCGTTCAGTCGGGCCGCCGCGTGCTCATCACGGCACACGGCAACAGCCTGCGCGCGCTCGTGAAGCACCTCGACCACATTTCAGCCGCGGACATCGCGGAATTGAACATTCCGACCGGCATTCCGCTCGTCTACGAGCTCGACCCCGACATGCGCGCTGTCGGCCATCACTATCTCGGGGATCCCGAAGCGGCGAAGCGCGCGGCGGACGCCGTGGCCAGGCAGGGCTCGACGCGGGCCTAGACGGCGGCGGGCGACAGCGCGTCCGATCGCGGCGCCGGCCGCTTGCGAAGGCTGTCGAGCGGAATCAGCGAGCCGTCCGCGGGAATGTGCAGCTTCGGCGGCCCCTGGTCGCCCAGCGGCACGGACTTGTTCGGGTTCGCATACACGCCGTGCTTGCCGTGCTCGCGATACCACTCGGCCACTGACGCGTTCTGATGCATCTTCTCGACGATGTGCCGCCAGCCGACGCCGGTGTTGTAGGCGCAGAACGAGACCTCGCCCATCTGTGTCGCGTACGGAATGATGCACATCTCGGTGCGCCGGAAATCGTAGGTCCAGAGATCCTGAAACCACATGCCGGCGACAAAGAGCAGCAGCCACTCGTCGTTCTTTCGGTCGCCGTCGACCGGCGCGCCGACACCACCAAGCGCGCCGCCGCTCTGCTTGTCGAATTTCTTGATCAGGTCGGTCAACCGCAGCCCCTTCGGCGCGGCGAACGGGCGATAGTTCCGGAGCAGACTCAGACCGGCCTGCACTTTCGTCAGGAACGGACCACGCGCGGCATCTGAAATCACCTTGGCGTCGTCGAGCAGGCGTTCGGCGTCGAGGAAGGCGGTCAGCGGCGCCCATTCCTTCGTTTTCTTGCTGACGAGCAGTCCGGCGCCAATGCCGCAGTTGGGATGGCACCCGCATTTCATCGTGCCCCAGTCTTCCCCAGGTCCCTGCAGGAGATCGGTCACGTCGGAGAAGGCGCCGGCGGCCGACAGCGGGAACCAGTCGCGCATCGGCTCGAACGCGCCCGTCTGCGCCTGGAGGTCCTGCGCCAGGTGTGAAAGCGTGTACCGCCGCGCGTGACGCGTCTGGTCGTCGATGTCCTCGTCGCGCCCGGTGAACGACACGGGCTGGAACGAGATGAAGCTGATCTTGTCGCAGTTTTCGACCGCAAACTTGACGATCGGCCCGACCTGCTGGTTGTTGATCGTGTTGACGATCGTCGCGACCAGGCAGATGTCGATGCCCGCGGCGGCGAGGTTCTCGACCGCACGAAGTTTGACGTCGAACAGGTTGCCGACCTTGCGGTGGGCGTTCGCCTGCTCGCCGATGCCGTCGAACTGAAGGTAGGCGATGCGCATGCCCGCCGCCTTGGCCGCCTTCGCGAACTCCGGGTCTTGCGCGAAGCGGATGCCATTGGTGGCGGCCTGCACGCTGAAGTACCCGACCTCGCGTGCGTATCGAACGGCGTCGAGGAAGTGCGGCGAGAGCGTCGGCTCGCCGCCCGAAAACTGCACCGTCATCTGGCGGCGCGGCTTGATCGTGATCGCGTCGTCGAGCAGCTTTTTCACGTCGTCGAGCGACAGCTCGTGGACATACCCGACCTGGTTGGCGTCCATGAAGCAGGGATCGCACATCATGTTGCAGCGATTCGTCAGGTCGATCGTCAGCACCGACCCCCGGCCGTACTTGATCGACGACGTGCCGTGGTCGTGGAGCGAGCCGGCGGCGGCGACGAAATCGCGGCCGGG
Organism: uncultured Acidobacteriota bacterium; assembly: GCA_963704575.1. Taxonomy (GTDB): domain Bacteria; phylum Acidobacteriota; class Vicinamibacteria; order Vicinamibacterales; family SCN-69-37; genus DATEGZ01. Next base: position 2,947,164 of record OY969918.1, read on the forward strand.
AAACAGGCGCTCGATGCGCTTGAGGAACTCGGGATAGTTGGAGAGCGTGTCGGTGAACGTGCCATGGTCGGGGCAGGTCTTCACCATCTCGATCCGGCCGTCGCGCTCGAGGATTTGGGCTTTGATCTCGCCGACGCGGCCGTGCTTCAGCACGTCGAGGCTGTCCTCGCCTCTGAGAATGCGCTCGCGGGCTTCGCGCACGCAGGTCGGACAGAGCGAGTCTGTCGATCGCGGCCAGCCGAGCACGGGCTTCGACCGCTCCCAGCTCTTAGGGAGGGGCCCGGGCGCCCAGCGCGGCTGAAAGCCCTTCGAGGGCACCAGCCGGTTGAAGGCCTGCGCGACCTTCCAACCGGCGTTGGCGGCCGTGGCCGCGGTCCATTCGAAGCTGCGACGTCCGATCATCGTGTGTGCGCGATTATACGGAACTCTCGGGCGAGCTTTCGGCCTATTCTCGACCGAGACGTTCGTACCGCCGGCCGGCAGGATAACGCACTGCATATAATGGCGAGCCATGCCGTCGCCTTCGCAGGCCGAGCTGCTGCGCCGCCTGCCGCACGCGAAGCCGATGCGGCTCGTCGACGAAGTGGTCGCGTTGGTGCCCGGCGAGTCCGCGCGGACCCGCCGCGTCGCGTGCGCCGACGACTGGTTTTTCGACGGGCACTTTCCCGGCGATCCCGTCATCCCCGCCATCGTCCTCGTGGAGCTCGTCGCGCAGACCGGCGGACTGGCGGCCGCATCGGCCGGCGAATCTGACGAGCCGATCGCGATGCGCGTTGCGGCGGTGTCGTCGTTCAAGTTTCCCGCGGCGGCCTCGCCAGGCGCGGTCCTCGAGACCACGGCGCGCGTCGCCGGACGCCTCGATGCCCTGGTCAAAATCGACGGGCAGGTCACGGCGGATGGCCTCGTCGTGGCGACCGGCAGCGTCACGCTCGCGGCCGTCAGCAGGGCCGCAACCCGCCACGAATGACGCCACGCCGCGTCACGCGACTGACGGCCCTGCTTCACCGGGTACGCACGGAAGGCGGCTCACCCGTCCGGCAGTCGATGGCGGTCGCGCTCGGTCTGTTCATTGGATCGCTTCCGCTCATCGGTCTGCATCTGGCGCTGTGCCTCGCGTTCGGGCGCCTGTTCAAGCTCAACCTGCCGAAGGTCTATCTGGCGTCGAACATCTCGAATCCATTTTTCGCGCCGGTCCTTTTCGGCGCCGAAATCCAGGTCGGCGCGTGGCTGCGCATGGGACACATGTATTCGGCCGGGGCGCTCGACCAGATCCGGCTCACCGGCCTCGCGATCGACATCGCGATCGGCAGCCTCGTGGTCGGCACGGCACTGGCAGTCGCAGGCGCGCTGCTCACGTTCGCCGTCGTCCACCGGCCGGAGGGCGACGGGCGCATCGCGCAGTTGCTCGCGACGACCGCCGAACGCTACCTGCCGGCCGGAATTGCGGCGTGGGAACTGTCACGCAGCAAGCTGCAGATGGATCCCGTCTACACGACGGTCCTCGCCGACGGTGTGCTGCCCGACACCGGCACGATCGTGGACATCGGGTGCGGCCGTGGCCTGATGCTCGCGCTCATCGCGACGGCGCGCGAGGAATATCAGGCCGGTCGCTGGCCAGCGTGGCCTCCGCCACCCCGAACGGCCGCGCTCGTCGGCATCGAACACCGCGCGCGCGTGGCAGCACGGGCACGGAAGGTGCTCGAACACGATGCCCGCGTCGACGCCATCGACGCCCGCGGTGCGGAACTGCCGGTGTGCCGCGGCGTCCTGATGATTGACGTGCTGCACATGCTTCCGATCGAGGATCAGAATCGCCTGGTGGCCAACATCCATCGCGCGCTAGAGTCAGGCGGCGTGCTGATCGTGCGAGAAGCGGATCGCGCCGGCGGATGGCGGTTCCACGTCGTGCGCGCCGGCAACTGGCTGCGCGGCGTCGCCGAGGGTCACTTCAACCGCCGGTTCGCCTTCCGCACGGCCGACGAGTGGGACGCGTGGCTCGGAGCCCACGGATTCGTCGTCTCGCGGCAGCAGGCGCCGGCTGCCGCGCCGCGCGCGAACTTCCTCATCTACGCCCGGCGTCGGTAGGGCGTCAGTGGTCGGGTGGAACGGGTCAGCGATCCCGTTCATACGGTCCGACGCGCACGACCTGCATCACCGGCCGCCCGTCCTCACCGAGGCGCACGCCGAACGACAAGCCGCACTGGGCGGCATTGCACTCCCGCAGATCCGACCACCACACGACGCGCCCGCGTTCGTCCTGCTCGAGGCGGACGAACGGCACGGCAGCCAGATCGAACAGCGTCCGAACGATCGGCATGGACCTTGACGCGATCGCCGCCGGGTCGTCGTCTGCCGACTGCCGGCTGAACTCGAGCGCGGCTTGGCCCGTCCACGCGTTCACACGCCAGGCTCGCACGTCGGAACCGGCGCGCTGATAGAACATCCAGGACGCGATCGATCCATATACCGCCTCGGCGTGGCTCACGTACGTCGATGCCGCGTCGCGTGCGAACGTGCGCGACGCGATCGCTGTCGCGGCGCGCTCGGAGACCAGCTTGACGCCGAGTAGCGCGACAAGCGCCGCAAGCGTGGAAATCGCCGTGGCGCGCGCGCTCCACTGGACGCGGCGGCGTAGTGCGAGCACCAGCGTGCCGGCCAAAAGAATTGCCACCGCCGGCCAATCGGCCATCGTCAGCCAATGCGGCCCGAGCCGCACGGGCGAGAACGGCTCGAAGATCCGCATGTCGCTGCCGCTGACGAGATCAAAAGCGAGATGACCAACGGTGACGCCGAGCCACGCCGCGCACCACAATCTCGAAAGCGACGTGCCTCTCGCGCCGGGCTTGACGACGGCGGCCACGGCGAGCGCAAGGATCGGCGACGCGGCGAACGTGTGCGTGCCTGCCTCATGGACGCGCATATACACGTCCCAGCCACGCGAGGTCAGAACCGCGTCGACATCCGGCGCGAGCGATCCCAAAACCAGCGCGGCGACGACGCCTCGCGGCGGCGGATCGTGGCGACCCGCCAAGCCAAGCGTGCGACCCAGCAGGCCATGCGAAATCGGGTCCATGTGTCAGGTCAGCGCGCGCTCGGCGGGTGCGCGGCGATCACGCGCGGCGCGTTGCGATCCGCGCACGCCGCAGTCGTTTCGCGCATGGCGCGCGAGCGCATCGAGCGCGCGACCGTCGAGCGCCGGCCGCACCGCGCGCGCGTTGTCGGTGAGCGCCCGCCGGCCGCGCTCGTCTGGAATCGACAGGCGGGCCGGGATCCGACCCGGCCGAGTCCATCGCTCACCCCCCGCGGCAGGTGCGCGACGCCGTGGTATGTCGCGCCAAAAATCAGGCCGTTATTCAGGCCGCCCGGATGCCAGCGCCGAACACTCACTGCCACGCCTCCGGAAAGAATCGGTACCGCAGCGCGAGAAAGCACGTACGCGTGGTGTCACGAATCGGCCGCAGCTTGCTCGGCGCGCCGTCGTAGCGTATCGCGATCGGCACCCGCGCGATCCGGGCGCCGCGGCGAGCCAGTTTGATCAACATCTCCGTCTCGATCTCGTATCCCCGGCCCGACAGCCGCAACCGCCGCAGCCAGTCCGTGCCGACCAACCGGTAGCCTGATTGTGCATCGCGCACCGTCTGGCCGATGAACGCCGCGGAAATTACGCCGCTGCTGATGACGTTGGTGTAGTAACGGGATGCGGGCATGCGGGCCCGATCGAACGGACGCTCGCCGATCACGACGTCGCCCCGTCCCGATCGCGCAGCGTCGATGAGCGCGGGCGCGTCCGCGGGATCGTGCTGGCCGTCGGCGTCGAGAAACAGCACATGCGTCGCGTCGCCGCCGAGGACCCGCGCGAGACCCGCGCGAATGGCGAGGCCCTTGCCCCCATTGGCGGGCTGTCGCAGGACGTCGGCACCCGCCGCCGCCGCCACGTCCGCCGTGCCATCGGACGATCCATCGTCGACGACGAGCACGCGCGAGACGATCGCTCGAAGACCGGCGATTACGGCCCCGACGCGCGGCGCTTCGTCGTACGCCGGGATCAACGCAACCACCGTCACGGCCGCTCCTCGAGCCAGGCGGGCAGGACGACCAGCGCAGCGAAAAGACAGGTGGTGATCGAGAGGCCGCTCGCAAGTCCGAGCGCCGCGAGCGGCCGATAGCTGGACGTGACAAGCGATCCGAAGCCGATGATCGTGGTGAGCGCCGCCACGAGAATCGCCGGCGCCGTTTCCGAGAGCGCAAGCGACACCCGGCGTTGGGGATCGGCCTCCAGCCGATGGATCAGGTGAACCGCGTAGTCGACGCCGATGCCGACCGACATCAGCACCGCGAACACGCTGAAGAGGTCGAGCTCGACGCCCGCCAGCGCCAGTACGCCGACGCTCCAGACGATGCCCATCGCCGTCGTCGCCAGGGCAAGAACCGTCGGCGCGATGCGGCGAAACCCGATCAACAGAAAGACCGCGACGCCCGCCGTGCCGATCGCGGCACCCGTGAGGAACTGCGATCGGAAGCGATCCTGAAGTTCCAGGTTCACAATCGGAATGCCTGTGGCGTGAAGCGGTCCACCTTCCCGCGCGAGCGCCTGTTGCACGCGCGCGACGTCGCCGGGCGATCGCGGTGAGATGTACGCGACGGTGCGCGCACGGCCGGGTTCGTCAATCGTGTAGCGCGAGATGATGGGCGCGAGGCCGTGGTTCTGGTAGCCGGTCACGGTCAGCCGCTGATCGACGTCAAGCAGGCGGTCGAGCCGACCCACGAACGGCGCAAACGTGCCCGTCCGAAATCCCGCACGCGCGGCGGCGGCCTCGATCGTCGCGATGACCTTCGCCGGCGCAATTCCGGCGGCCCGCACTTCGTCCATCGTCCTGGCCTGCACCGATGCCGGCGGCAGGAAGTCCACCGGCCAGCTGGCCGCGAGATCGGGACCGAGCGCGTCCTTCAGCCGTTCGTTCGCCTCGAGCAGCGGCTCGAGCGCCGGGCCCTCGCCGATAACGAAGATCGTGTCTTCGGGCAGGTTGAATCGCCGGGCGATTTCCCGTTCGACGTTGCGCGCAGACGTGTGGGCATCGAGCTTGTCGACAGTCGGCGACACGCGGATGCGCAGCGCGGCCACGCCGAGCGCCGCCGTGACGAGCACCGAGATGCCGAGGATCGCGCGCCGGTGAGTGGACACGAACCGCGCGAGTCCAGGCGCGTGGAATTCACGCAACTGGGCGGCGGGCGGATTGCGTGGCAGCAGCGCCGGAACGAGGAGCAGCGTGAACAGGCTGCAGGCGAGGATGCCGGCGCCGATCAGCAAGCCAAGCTCCTGCAGTGCGGGAAAATCAATCGGCATGAGGCCAAGAAAAGTCGCGGCGGTCGTCGCGAACCCGATCACCACGCTCAGCCCCACCTCCGACAATCCCACGGCCGCCGTCTCCGCATCGATGCCGCGGCGGCGTTGTTGGAGGTACGTGACGTACATCAGCGTGCCGCCGTCCTCGCCGAGGCCGAACAGCATCGCCACGCTGCCGGCCGCGACCATCGACAGCGGCCGCACTGCGCCGTCGATCGCGATCGTCGCCATCGAGGCGAGCAGCATCGGTACCACCACGACCACCAGCGGCCGCAAACTTCGAAACACGACGATGACGATGGCGATGATCGCGCCGAGGGTGAGGACCCCGTTCAGGCCGCCCTCGCCGCGGATCAGATCCTCGGCTTCGACCGACGCGCGGTAGCCGCCGGCCTCCTTGATGGTCATCGGCGGCAGGCTGCCGGCACCCTCGAGCGTTGGCGCAGTACGCCAGAGCGCATCGAGCGACGCGTTGAGCGACCGTGAAAATCCCGTGTCGTACGGCGGCCGCACCGGCCGCGCGATCACCAGGCGCGCGCGCCGATCGCTCGCGACGTACCCGTCCGTTCCGGGCTCCATGCCCAGCGGGATCGACTGCTCGGTCAACCGCGCGCGAACGAGCCCCAGCAGGTCGAGTGGATCCTGCTGCACGAGTGGTCCCATCGACGCGGGCGCCAGGCTTACGCGGTCGCGCGCGTGAGTAATCGCGGCCTCGATCGCCCGCGGGTCGAATCGCGCAAGGGCCTCGCGGGCACGTACGGGACCAAGCAGCAGGAATTGGCGGTCCACCACGTAGCCCCAATCGACGTCCGACCCGCCGAGCCCGGCGTCGACCGACGCGATCTCCGGCCACGCACGCAGGCGGGCGACAAGCGCGTCGATCTGATCGCCGTACTCGCCGATCTCGTGGCCGGCGGGCGCTTCGAACATGACGAACAGCCGATCGAGGTTGCCGAAATCGGTCAGGTAGGTCTGGAGCGCGCGCACCGCCGGACCACGCGCCGGCAGCAGGTGCAGCACGTTCGTGTCGAACTGAATACGGCCCAGCAACCAGACCGAGAGCGCTGCCACGATCGCGGCCGCGCCGAACATCAAGCGCCGCCGGACGAACGAAAACCTCAGCAGCCGTTGAACCGCGCGATCAATCATCGGGAGGTGGAAGGACGCGCCGCCTAGCGCCCCGCCTCGGCGGCCGGATTCACGCGGATGTCGCTGAACTCGATCGTCTTGCTGTCGCCGTTGGAAAAATCCATGGTCATCTTCACGAGGACGACGCGCGTCCGATCGACCCAGAGCCGCAGACGCGCCAGGCCTTCCTTGATCTGCTTGCGCGTCGGCCGCAAGACGAGTGAATCCGTGTTCGGCATCTTCGGATCCGGGACCAGGTCGATGTCGAACGAACGCCGCAACTCGTCGACGCTCGCGTCCGTGAAGTACTTATCGACGCGTTTCTGTGCGTCCGCGATGTTCAGCTCCTGCCGCTCGCCGCGATCTGGCCACGCGACCACGAGCCGGGTCGCGTCCACCGACAGCGTCTTGCGCTCGGGCGCCGTGTACTCCATGACGACCTGCCGCGGCGCGGTCGCCTTGAGTGTTCCCCGGGCCACAATCGGATCGCGGAGCAGCGAGGAGATCGTCGTCTCAGTGAACGTCGCGGTCAGCGTGCGCATCGCCGTGAGCGAGGCGCGGCCCCGGGCGAAGAGCGCCTCGAGATCGGCCCGACTTGCCGACTGGGGCGCGACCCAGATCGCAATCGCCGTCATCCAGACGGCCACGCCGATTCCTCGCATCGCGTGTCGATTCTAGCGCGGACCGCGCGGTCGCGTCGCCCGGCGGCTATAGTAACGACCGTGAGTGGACCGTTTCCCTCAGGGCCCGCCGCGATCACGGGTATCGGTTGTCTGTCAGGCTTCGGCGTCGGTACCGCGGCGTTCGAGGACGCGTTGTTCGCCGGCCGCACCGCCATTGGCCCCATCACGAGCTTCGACACGACCGCGCTGGGTTCCCACGCGGCCGCCTCGATTGCAGCCTTCGACCCGGCGTCGTTCATTCCAGCGGCGCGCCTCCGCCGGATCGATCGCATCGGACGTCTGGCCGTGATCGCCTGCAAGCTGGCGCTCGACGATGCCGGCCTTGGCGACCCGGCGGCCCGATCGGTCGACATCGGCGTGACGATCGGCAGCTACACTGCGGGCCTGCACAGCGTCGTCACGTTCCTCGACGGGTTGAACGCGGAAGGCCCGGCGGGCGCGTCGGCGATGGACTTCAGCAACACCGTAGGGAACGCCGCAGCGTCGCTCTGTGCCATCGAGCACGGACTGCGCGGCCCGAACGCCACTCTCAACTACAAGGAAGCGTCCGCGCTCGCCGCCGTGGCGTACGCGATGACTGCCGCTGTCGGCGACGCGACGGGCGTGGTCACCGGCGGCGTCGACGATTTCGAGTCCGCGTTTTTCACGATCCACGACCGCTTCGCCGCGCTCGCGCGAGACACCGGCGACGGCGAGGCGTCGCGTCCCTTCGATCGGCGCCGGAACGGCCTGGTCTTGGGGAGCGGGGCGTACCTGTTCGTGCTCGAGGCGCCTGAAGCGGCAATGCGACGCGGCGCGACGATTCGCGCCACGATCGCCGGCGTCGGCGCCACGGCGTCGCCATGCCAGGTCAACGCGTGGCCGGCCGATCCAGCGGAGCTCGCACGAAGCATGCGCGAGGCCCTGGCATCCGCCTCGGTCGATCCCGGCGACGTCGGCGTCGTCTTCGCGTCCGGGAATTCGACGGCGCTGGATGCCACGGAGGCGCAGGCGCTGGCGACGGTGTTCGGCCCCCGCGGCGTGCCGGTGGTCGCGATCAAAGGCGCCATCGGCGAGTCCGGTGCGTCCGGGGCTGCAGGTGTCATTGCCGCCTCAGCAAGTTTGCGCCGAGGCGCGCTCCCGCCGTCGATCGGCTGTGACGCGCTCGACCCCGCGTGCGAGGTCGACCTCACCCGCGTCGGCGACAGGCCGCGCACCCTCGAGCGACCAGTCGCGCTCGTCAACAGCTTTGCGAGCGGCGGCACCAACTACTCCGTCGTCATCCGGCCATGACTAGCTCCGGCTTCTCGCCTGGAAACCGGGTGACGGTCGGGATCGGCGGATCTCAGGTGCCTGGCACCATCTCGGCGGCGCATTCTTTGCGCCCGCGCGGTGGTTCGCGGCATGATGGAGCGACGGCCGGCCCAGCGACATCACCGGCCAGGTGAGTGCGATCGACGGAGGACTGATACGTGAGCCACGCGCAAGAAATTGATGCCCAGCTCAAGCCGAGGATCAAGGAAGTGATCGTCAAGAGCCTGCGACTCGAATTGCGTCCGGCGGACATCGGCGACGACGTGCCGCTCTTTGGCGAGGGTCTGGGGCTCGATTCGATTGACGCGCTCGAGCTCGTTCTCGAGATCGAGCGCACGTTCGGCGCCGCGATCACCGACGACCAGCTTGGCAAACGCGTGCTTCGATCCGTGAATTCCATTGCGGAGTTCATCGTCTCCACCCGATCGACGTCTCTTTCCTGATCCCCGGCGCCGATCGATCCGATAGACACATCATGATCGCGAACGTGCTCACCGTGGATGTGGAGGAATGGTTCCACATCTGCGGTGTGCGGGCGCTCGAGCGTGCCGCGTGGCCGTCGCTCCCCTCCCGCGTCGTCGACAACACGTCGCGGCTGCTCGACCTGCTCGATCGAACCCAGGTGCGGGCGACCTTCTTTGTGCTCGGGTACGTCGCCGAGCGCTTTCCGGCGCTGGTCGCGCAGATCCTCGCGGGCGGTCACGAGATCGGATCGCACAGTCACCTGCATGACCGCGCGTACGAGCTGGGGCGTGACGCGTTCGGCGAGGACGTGGATCGCAGCGTGCGCGCGCTCGGCGCCGCGGGCGCGGATCGCGTCCGCGGGTTTCGCGCGCCGGAATGGTCCGTGAACGACCGATCGTTGTGGGCGCTCGACGTCCTCGCCTCGCGCGGATTCGCCTACGATTCGAGCATGGCGCCGATGCGCGTGGTCGGCAATCCGACGTATCCCGAGAGCCCGCATCGCCGCGAGACGTCTCACGGCCCGATCGTCGAAGTGCCGCCGATGGTGCGCCGCCGGTTCGGCCAGAACACCCCGTTTGGCGGCGGTTGGGGACTGCGAATGGCGCAACCGTCCGCGGTGCTCCGCGAGCTCGACCGGCGCAACCGCGGCGGCGACCGCGGCATCCTGTGGGTCCATCCGTGGGAGATCGATGCAGCTCCCCCGCGCGTGCCGCTGCCGTGGGGTCTGTGGTTCGCGCACTACTTCAAGCTCGACGGGTTTGCGTCCCGCCTCGAAGAGATCCTGCGCGGCGCGCCGTTCGAGACGATGCAGACGAGCGTGGACCGGGGCCGCTGGTGACGCGCACGGCCGCGGCGGTGTTGATCCTCACCGCGGGATTGGTCCTGCCGGCCGCCGCCCAGACACCCGCGCCCGCCGTCGTCTTTCGCGGCCTCGGCGTGGATGAACCGCTCGCCGGCCCATCGCTGCTCGCGCCGCTTCTCGAACGCTCCGGCCCACCGGCCGCGAGGCCGCCGGCGTTCGTGCGGCTCATCGCGCCCTGGGCCGCGATTCGCGACGGCGTCACCTCCGGCCGCTGGCAGGATCTGGACGCCCGGCTCGATCTCTACGGACGGCTCTCGGTGCCGATCATCCTGTCGATCCGCAACGGCATCGCGCGAGACTCGGACGAACGCGACTTCGTCGACACGCTGCGCGGACTCGCGGCGCACGTCCGCGGCCGCGTCGCGGCCTATCAACTCGATGCCACCGCAGACGCCCGGCCCGAGGCGGGAACGGCCGCCTTCCTGTTGAAACGAGCGTCCGTCGAACTCCGCGCGTCCGATCCGCGCGCGCTCGTCGCGCAAATGACTGTCGGCATCACCGACCTCGCGTATCAAACGGCGCTGTACCGCAATGACGTCGCGCCGTACGTCGATTTCGTCTGCATCGATCCAGCGGTGACGACGGCGCCGGCCGGCGCGCCGCTGCTGAGCCTGATTCAGCAATCGGACCCGACGGCCGGAACGATCGTCACCGGCGTTGGGCTCGACAGCCGCGCGGACGTCGGCGTCCGGCACTGGCTGCCCGTCATTTTCGACGCCCTCGGCGCCAAATTGCGCGCAGCGACGATCGTCGCCAGTGCCGACACCCTCGCGGCCGTGGTCAACGCGGCCGCAGAGATGCGCGACGTCATCGGCGGCGACGTCGTCGCGCTCGACGACGCCTCGATCTCGCTCGTCATCACCACAGCTGAGGGTCAGTCCACGACGGTTCCGCATCGCCTGCTTTACAACCTGACGACGCTCTCGACGTATCTCGCGTTCTGGGACCTCCCGGCGTCAACGCGCCTTCAGATTTCGCAGATCGACGCCAACGGTCGCCAGCCGACGCTGCGCGATCCGATCGAACGGCGCGCCACTGCCGTGCCGTTCACCTGGGATCCGACGTCGAAAGCGCTGAAGTTCGGGATCGTCGGCATGGATCGCGCCGCGTTCGTCGACCTCAACTACGGCGCCGCGACCTCCTACGTCTCGCGCGCCGAGGTCGGCGCCGAGGCCCGGCTCTCGGTCGCCGAGATCATCGCGAAGGAGCAGCTCGCGCGCGCGGTACAGGACGCACGATTCCAGACCTGGATTGCCGACGCCCGCATGGAAATGCATTTTCGGCCGGTATCGACCGATGCCTTTCAGGTCGTCACCGAGAACCGCTTTTACGCCGACCGCTCGACGGTCGAGTGGGAGGAGCTGTCGTTCGCGGTGAACGGCGGCAAGTGGGGACCCAATCGGCCGGCGTTTCCACTGCTCCAGGCGGAGAAAGTGCTTTCGCTGCCGCTCGAGATGCGATTCACCTCCGACTACACGTACCGGCTCGACGGGATCGAGACGTTCGACGGCCGGCGCTGCTATGTCGTCGCCTTCGATCCCGTCGTGGCCTCGAGTGTGCTCTATCGCGGCCGCGTATGGATTGACGCGGAGACGTTCCAACGTCTCAAGGTGAACACGATTCAGTCGCAGGGCAAGGCACCGTTCGTGTCGAGCGAGGAGACGCAGGTGTTCCGCCGCGTGGCCGACGTGGACGGGACGCCGATCCTGCTGCCCGTGGAAGTGACGACCGAGCAGATTTTTCTCGTCGCCGGCCAGAACCTGGTGGTCGAGAAAGCCGTGCGGTATTCGAATTTCGAGATCGACACGGCGGACTTCGACGCCCGGCGACACGCGGCTCATGCCAGCGATCACGTGATGTTCCGCGACACCGATCAGGGCCTGCGCTACCTCGCCCGGCAGGGCGGCGATCGGATCGTGAGCGACCGGATCACGACGACGGCGAAAGCCCTTGCGATGGGGACGACGATCGATCCGTCGTTCAGTTATCCGCTGCCCATCTTCGGCATCAACTACCTGAACTTCAATTTCGGCAGCCCGAACAGCCAACTCGCGCTGCTGTTCGCCGGCGTGCTGGCGCTCGGCAACATCCAGATGCCGCACCTCGGCAAGTCGCCCTTCGACGCGAGTATTGATTTCTTCGGCATCGCCGTGCCGGGCAACGACATCGTCGTGGACGCCTCGGGCGAGCGAACGGGCGAGCGAGTGCTGAACATTCCGGGTAACGTCGGCGTAAATGCCGGTTGGCAGTTCACGCCGTTCCAGAAGATCAAGGCGTCGTACCAGCTTCGTTACGACTTCTATTTCCACGACACCTTGACCGATCCCGGCTACGTCCTGCCGAAGAACACGATCACCAACGGGATCGGCGCCGGGTACGAGTACAAGCGCCTCGGGTATGCGCTGGGCGTCGGCGGCAGCGCGTATCGGCGAGCCTCGACCGCGCCCTGGGGCGAGCCTGCCGCTCTCAACGCGCCCGCGCCGAGTTATGAGCGCTACTCGGCGACGGTCTCGAAAGATTTTTTCTTGACGACGTTCCAGACCGTGCACATCGGCGGAGGGTGGTACGGCGGCGCGCACCTCGATCGGTTCAGCATGTATCAGTTTGGCTTGTTCGACGAGGTGCGGATGCACGGCGTGCCGTCGGCGGGAATTCGCTTTCCTGAGCTCGCGCTCGTCCGCGGCTCGTACTCGTTCAACGTCTTCGACCAGTACCGACTCGACGTGTTCCTGGATCAGGCGATCGGCCGCGATCCGAACGACCGATCGGTCTGGCGCCCGATCACCGGTACGGGCGTCGCGGTCAACTTTCGCACGCCCTGGAATACGATGTTCAAGGTCGACGTCGGCAAGAGCTTCCTGCCGGCGGCGTTCGCGAAGACGGGGTCGTGGGTCATCCAGTTTCTGTTGCTGAAACCGCTATGAAGGCAGACCTGCACGTCCACTCGTATCACTCGGGCTACGCGGGCCATTTCCGTGTGATGCGGGTGCGCGACTGCTACTCGAGTCCCGAGGCCGTGTACGCCACGGCGAAGCGGCGCGGGATGGATCTCGTGTGTCTCACCGATCACAACAGCATCGACGGGTGTCTCGAATTCCTGAACGCCCATCCGGACGCGCCGGATTTCCTCGTGGGCGAGGAGATCGAGTGCGTGTTTCCCGACGTGCCGGATCTGCGCATCCACCTCGGCGCGATCGGAATGACCGAGCGGCGGCATCGCGAGATTCAGCCGTTGCGCGGCAACGCGTTCGAGCTGGCGGCCTACTTGCGCGAGGAACGCGTGTTCTTCGCCGTCAATCATCTGTTTTTCTTTTTCCGCGCCGATCAGATCTCGCTTCGGGCGTACGTCGAGCGAATGTTGACGCTCGCGCCGGCAATCGAGATTCACAACGGCGCGATGCTGGCCGGGCACAATCGTCTCGTGTCGGCGCTCCGCGACGCGGCCGTTGACCGCGGCGCGACGCTGGCGCTCTCGGGCGGCAGCGACGCGCACACGCTGGCCTCGGTCGGAACGGCCTACACGGAGACCGACGGGTCGACGCGCGACGAATTTCTCGCGCACCTTGCCGCGGGCCGGGCGCGCACCGGGGGCCGCCACGGCACGATCGGACGCATGAGCACGGAGATCTACGGCGTCATTCTCAATCACTGGCGGTCGCTCGTCGGCCTGGACCGCAGCGACCTGCAGACAGGCGAGCGGATCGTGAGCGCCGCCTGCGCCGTCGCGCTCGCTCCGCCCACGCTCGTCGTCCCCGGCCTGGTCGCCCTCGGCCAGAAGATCGATGAAGGCCGGCGCGTCCGCCAATGCGCGCTCGACTGCGACCGTGACACCGTCGCAGCCCCGCCGGTAATCGCGAGGACCTCGGCTTCATAGCCGGCCGCGTTCATGGCAGCCATGTCGGGCCGGGTCGGCATCACGGGCATTGGGATGATCGCGTCAGTCGGCGCGACGCGGGAATCGGTGTGGCAGGGCCTCGTCGACGGGCGCTGCGGCATCAGCGAGCCTGCACACATCGATCTGTCCTCGTTCCGAAGCCGCCTCGCCGCCGAGATTCCGTGCTTCGATACGTCGGCCCTGCCGTCACGGGCGCTCCGCCGCTGGTCGCGAAGCGATCAAATCGCGGTCGTCGCCACGGCCGAGGCGATCGCTGACGCCGGCCTCGACGCGGATCCGGCATTCGATCGCCAACGGACGGCCGTGCTCCTCGGCTCGGGCACGGGCGATCTGCGCCGCAATCAGAGGTACCTGGCCGACCTGCGGGCGCATGGCGCCGGGCGCGCGCATCCCCGCGACATTTTTCATCACTTTTCGAGCACGCCCGTGGACGTCGTCGGCGAGTTCTTCGGCCTGCACGGCCTGCGGTCGTGCGTCGTCGCGGCCTGTTCGTCGAGCACGATCGCGATTGGCTACGCGAGCGATCTGGTGCGGTGTGGTCAGGCGGACGTGGCGATCTGCGGCGGCGCCGATGTGCTGTGCCCGCTCACCGTGGGCGGGTTCAACGCGTTGCGGCTCGTGGACACGGAGCCATGCCGGCCTTTTGACGCGTCGCGCGCCGGGATGAACATCGGCGAAGCCGCGGCGATTCTGGTCGTCGAAGACCTCGAGCGCGCCAGGCGGCGGGGCGCCCATATCTATGCGGAACTCGCCGGCTACGGCGTCGCCTGCGAGGCGCACCACCCGACGTCGCCCGAACCGAATGGCGCGACGGTTGGCCGGACGATTCGGAAGGCGCTCGCCATGGCCGGCCTGCCGGCGGACGCGGTCGATCACATCAACGCGCACGGCACGGCCACGCCGCACAACGACCTGGCGGAAGCGACGAGCTTTCATCACACGTTCGGACCGCGGGCGGCGCACATTCCGGTGACGTCGATCAAGTCGATGGTGGGTCACTGCCTTGGCGCGGCCGGCGCGATCGAAGCCGCGGCGCTCGCGCTCTCGATCGACCGCGGAGTGATTCCGCCGACGATCCATCACACGCAGACCGATCCGCAATGTCAGCTCGACATCGTCGCCAACACCGCGCGTGACGCGCGAGTGACGTGCGGCGTCTCGACATCGCTCGCCTTCGGCGGCAACGACTCCGCGATCGTGCTGACGGCCGTGTCCCGGCGTCGGTGATGCTTCCTGATCTGGTCCGATCCCATGAACGTCACGGACCGACGATGAGGACGCTCGGCGGAGGCTTGCTCATGGCGGTGTTGCTCGTGTGCACGCCCGTCATCTTCCTTGCGCAGACTGCCGGGGTGAGCACGAATGACGCCTATCTGATTCGCGGCATGCTGCGCGATTCGTATGAGACCGTCAAGACGCACTACTACGATCCGGCGTTTCATGGTCTCGACTGGGACGCGCGCTACCGCGAGTATTCCGACAGGTTGAAATCGGCGGCGTCGGTTGACGCGGGCGAAGTGATCGTCGCGCAGTTTCTCGACGGGCTGAAGGATTCACACACCTACTTCTCGCCGCCGTCGCGTTCGTTCACGGTCGACTACGGATACCGCCTCGCGCTCGTCGGCGACGAGACGCTCGTCGCGCAGGTGCACGCGGGCACGGACGCCGCGGCGAAGCTGGCGCCCGGCGACCGCGTCATCAGCATCAACGGGCTGCCTGTGGACCGCGAGAGTTTTCACACGGTCCATTACATTCTGGACATTCTCGCGCCGCGAACCTCGACCGAGTTGTCAATCCACCGCCAGTCGGGGGACGAACGCCAGGTAACAGTGGCGTCGACCGTGACTCAGCAGCGGATCGCGCGCAATCTGAGCAACGGCAACGAAATCAGCGCCCTGCAGCAACAACAGGCGGACGCCCTCCAATGGACGCGATCGGTCACCGTGGAGCGGGGCGGCGTGTTGCTGTGGAGGCTGCCGATCTTTCTCGCCGAGAACTCCGAGATCGATCATTTGTTCGATCTCGCGCGGCGGCATACGGGGCTCGTCCTCGACCTGCGCGGCAACAGCGGCGGACGAATCGACACGCTCAGCCGGATAGTCGCCAACCTGTTCGATCACGGCGTGCGAATCGCCACCCGAACGGCCCGGACCGACCGTCTGGAAATTCGAGCGGCGACGCGAGGCGCCGATGCCTACTCGGGCAAGCTGGTGGTGCTCGTCGATAGTGGGTCGGCGTCGGCGTCGGAGCTACTCGCGCGTGTGATTCAGCTCGAGCGGCGCGGCACGGTCCTCGGCGATCAATCGGCCGGCGCGGTCATGGAAGCCCTGGTCTATCCTTTCCGGCTCGGCAACGACCTGCTGAAGTATTACGCGCTGTCGGTCACCGACGCGGACCTCGTCATGGAGGACGGCCGCAGCCTCGAGCGGGTCGGCGTGGCGCCGGACGAGATCGTGCTGCCGACACCGGCAGATCTCGCCACGGACCGGGATCCGGCGCTTAGCCGCGCCGCGCATCTGGCCGGCGTCGAGATTGACCCAGTGGCCGCCGGGCGGATCTTTCCCCGGGAGTGGACGCCTCGTTGAGACGTCTTACTCGACTTCTTTTTCTGTCTGTTCGTCGGCGGATATTCGCAGCGATTTGAGGAAACGCCGATCGTTGGCGCTCATCTCGAGCTGCGGCCGGGCGACGGGCTTGCGCGCGCCTTTGGCGGGCGTATGTCCGGCGCGGTTCACGAAGTCGATCACGGTATCGAGCGACACGCGCATGTCGAATCCGGCCGCGCGAGCCTTCTCGCGGCACGCCTCGACCCGGGCATCGTCACCGACCGCGGCGGCAATGGCTTCCGACAGTTCCCGCGCCAGCTGGCTTACGAGCACATCCATCCGGACCTCCACAGCGCGCCGGGCCGGGTGAGCGGCGCGGAGACCGGACCCGTGTGTCGAGACTTCTGGCGAAGCGACGCATCACGAGGGCCGGGCGATGTAATCAACATGGCGGGCACGAGGAAAATGTGAAACTGCGGGCATTGTAGACACGCGCTGTACAGGGTGTCAAACACTGATCGCCTGTCGGGACACATGAAAATTCAGGCCTATTTCCGCATCATTTTCACATTCGGCGGTCGCGCGCGGCTGATCACACATTCCGCCCGGAGGATCGACGAAGTTGGCGCGAAAAGTGTGCGTTAGAATGCGTCAAATGCCACGGCCATTCGCGCGGCCGGGTGACGTCACCCGCCCCGACGAGCCAGGAGACGCCGAGCCCGGCACTTTTCCTTTCACCCGCGGCATCCAGCCGACCATGTATCGCGGCCGGCTGTGGACGATGCGGCAGTATGCCGGGTTCGGCAGCGCCGCCGAGTCGAACGCGCGGTATCGCTACCTGCTCGAGCAGGGCGTCAGCGGCCTGAGCGTCGCGTTCGACCTGCCGACGCAGATGGGCTACGACTCGGACCATCCCATGGCGATGGGCGAGGTCGGGCGGGTCGGCGTCGCCATCGACTCGATCGAGGACATGGCGCGGCTGTTCGACGGCATTCCGCTCGACCGCGTGTCGACATCGATGACGATCAACTCGACGGCGATTATCCTGCTCGCGCTGTATGTCGCAGTCGGCCGGCGCCAGGGCGTGCCGCTCGCAAAGCTGGCAGGCACGATTCAGAACGACATCCTGAAGGAATACATCGCACGCGGGACGTATATCTACCCGCCGCGGCATTCGCTGCGCATCGTCACGGACATCTTCGCGTGGTGCGATCGCGAGCTGCCCAACTGGAACACGATTTCGATCAGCGGCTACCACATCCGCGAAGCCGGATCGACGGCTGTGCAGGAGGTTGCGTTCACGTTCGCGAACGCGATTGCGTATGTCGAGGCGGCGCGCGCGGCCGGCCTCGACGTGAACCGCCTCGGCCAGCGGCTGTCGTTCTTCTTCGCGGCGCACAACGATTTCATCGAGGAAATCGCGAAGTTCCGTGCGGCGCGACGACTGTGGGCGCACCTGATGCGCGATCGGTTTGGCGCGACTGATCCACGCGCGCAGCACCTGCGGTTCCACACGCAGACGGGCGGCAGCACGCTCGCCGCGCAGCAACCCGACAACAACATCGTGCGGGTCGCGGTGCAGGCGCTGGCGGCGGTCCTCGGCGGCACGCAGTCGCTGCACTGCAACGGACGCGACGAGGCGCTCGCACTGCCGACCGAAGGCGCCGCACGGCTCGCGCTGCGAACGCAGCAGGTCATCGCCACGGAGTCGGGCGTCGCGAACACGGTCGATCCGCTGGGTGGCGCGTGGTCGATCGAGGAACGCACGAACGAGATCGAGGCCGAAGCCCGCGCGCTGATCGAGTCCATAGACGCGTCGGGCGGCACACTCGCGGCGATCGAGAGCGGCCGGATTCAGCGCCAGATTCAGGACGCTGCCTACGCCGCCCAGCGTGCCGTGGATACGGGCGAGTCGGTCGTGGTCGGGGTCAATCGCTACGTGACGGATGAAGCCACGTCGATCGAGATTCTCGAGATCGATCCCGAGGGCGAACGCCGCCAGGTCGCGGCCGTGGCCGCTGTTCGTCAAGGGCGGGACGCATCGGCTTGGCGGGCCGCGATGGACGAGATCGGCGAAGCCGCCCGGGATGGCACAAATCTCGTGCCACCTATCATCGCCGCCGTTGAATCGCGCGCCACCCTCGGCGAAATCGCCGACGCCCTCCGCACCGTCTTCGGCGAGCACCGTGAAATCAGCGCCTGAGCCGCCGCGCCTTCGCGTTGACCACCTGCGCACTGTCTTCCGGCTCGCGAATGGACGCGACGCCGCCGCCGTTGACGACGTGTCGTTCGAGATCGCGCCGGGCGAAACCCTCGGGCTCGTCGGCGAGTCCGGCAGCGGAAAATCAGTCACTGCTCTGTCGATCATTCGACTCGTTCTACCGCCGGGACGCATCGAGAGCGGCCGCATCGAGTTCGACGGCCGGAATCTCCTCGACCTCGGCGAAGAGGCAATGCGCGTCGTCCGCGGGCGTCACATCGGGTTCGTGTTCCAGGAACCGATGGTCGCCCTCGATCCGGTTTACACAATCGGCTACCAGATCGAAGAGACGCTCGTCGTTCACGGCCTCGCCCGCGGCGCGGCCGCGAGGGCCCGCGCCGTTGAACTGCTCGACGCGGTGCGCGTACCCGACCCGGCCCGCCGCGCGCGCGACTATCCGCATCAGCTCAGCGGCGGCCTCCGCCAGCGCGCGATGATCGCGCTCGCCCTCGCCGCGGGGCCGTCACTACTCATCGCCGACGAGCCGACCACCGCGCTCGACGTCACCGTGCAGGCCGAGATCCTCGACCTGCTGCGAGAAATGCGGCGCGCGTTTTCGTTGTCGATGCTTCTCATCACGCACGATCTCGGCGTCATCGCGACGCTCGCCGATCGTGTTGCCGTCATGTACGCCGGACGCATCGTCGAGCAGGCGCCGGTCGATCAGCTGTTCGCCGCGCCCGCGCATCCGTACACGCGCGGACTGCTCGCGTCGATTCCCGGGCAGCACGCCGGCAAACATCTGACAGCTATTCCTGGCAGCGTGCCGGCCATTGGGCAGACGCCGCCGGGCTGCGCGTTCGCACCGCGATGTCCCGATCGCTTCGAACCGTGCGGAGATCGGCCGCCGGACATCTCGAGCGTCGCGGCCGCACACGAGGTTCGCTGTTACCTGAACGAACGCGCCGCGCATCCGGCGGGCCGGGGCCGCGCGTGACGCCGATCATCGACGTACGTCATCTCGTCAAGGAATTCCCCGGCCGCGGAGGCTGGTTCAGCCGGGCGGCCGGCCTGCGTGCCGTGGACGACGTGACGTTTGCGATTGCGGCCGGCGAGACGTTCGGCCTGGTCGGCGAATCAGGCTCGGGCAAGACCACGACGGGCCGCTGCATTCTGCGGCTCGTCGAGCCGACGTCGGGCGAGGTCCACTTCAAGGACCTGGACGTGCTCGCGCTCGGCCCACGCGAGCTGCGCCAGGCGCGCCGGCATCTGCAGATTGTGTTTCAGGATCCGTACTCGTCGCTCAACCCACGGATGCGCGTCGGCGACATCGTGCGCGAGCCGCTCACGATCCACCGCATCGGCACGCGCGACGAACGGCTGGCCCGCGTGCGCGAGCTCTTCGACATGGTCGGCCTCGACCCTGCGGACCAGACGAAGTTTCCGCACGAGTTCAGCGGCGGTCAGCGGCAGCGCATCGGCGTCGCACGTGCAATCGCGCTCGAGCCGTCGTTCGTGATCTGCGACGAGCCCGTCTCCGCACTCGACGTCTCCGTGCAGGCGCAAGTCGTGAATTTGCTGCTCGATCTTCAGCAGCGACTTGGGTTGACCTACCTTTTCATCGCGCACGATCTCCGGCTCGTGCGCCAGATCTGCGACCGCGTGGCGGTGATGTATCGCGGTCGACTCGTCGAGGTCGCGCCGGCCGAGCGTCTCTTCAGCGCACCGGTGCACGCCTACACGAAGGCGCTCCTCTCGGCGATTCCTCACCTCAAGCCGGGGCAAAAACTCGAGCGGATTCCGTTCGATGCGGCCGGTTTCAAGCCGCTGCCGCTCAGGGAAGTCGACCAGGGACACTTCGCGGCGGTTTAGAGCATTTTCGAGTTGCCTGTAGTGCTTCGGATCCGCCCGACTGCAAGCGAGCCGAGGGCGACCGTCTGAAAAACGGCGCGCAAGGGGGCGACCGAAGGTTGGGTGACCGGGACCCAACCTGAGCACGCCAGGACGAGTGCCCTGGAGCGCCGTTTTTCCGGCTCGTCGAGCCGGAGGGCGGAGCAGAGGCACTACACGCAACTCGAGACCGCTCTAAACCGGTTTCACCGGGGTCGATCTGAACTTCAGGCACTGAGCCTAGCTGGAGCAGGTCTTGCCCCTTGCCCTCTGATTTCCTACGCCGCTCTTCGCACGTCCTTCTCGACCTGACCGTCGCGCACGTAAATGACACGGTGCGCGTGCGCGGCGATGTCGGCTTCGTGCGTGACGAGGATGATCGTGTTGCCGCCTTCGTGCAATTTGGCGAAGAGACCCATGATTTCCTCGCCCGTCTTGGAGTCGAGATTGCCCGTGGGCTCGTCGGCGAGCAGGATCGATGGGTTGTTGACGAGCGCACGTGCAATCGCGACGCGCTGGCGCTGTCCGCCGGAGAGCTCGTTCGGACGATGGTTCTTCCGGTCGGTCAGATCGACGCGCGACAGCGCCTGGTTCGCGCGATCGACGCGCTCCTTGCCAGTGACGCCCGCGTACACGAGCGGGAGCTCGACGTTGTGCAACGCCGTCGCGCGCGGCAGCAGGTTGAACGTCTGGAAGACGAACCCGATCTCCTCGTTCCGAATCCGCGCCAGCTCGTCGTCGTTCATCTGATTCACCTGCTTGTCGTTCAGCAGGTAGCTGCCCTTGGTCGGCGTATCCAGGCAGCCAATCAGGTTCATCAGCGTCGACTTGCCGGAACCAGACGGCCCCATGATCGCGACGTAATCGCCGCGCTCGATCTGCATCGACACGCCCCGGAGCGCGTGCACCTCTTCGGTGCCCATCACGTAGGTTTTCCAGAGATCAACGGTTTCAATTAGAGCCATATGTCGCCAGGCTGAGGATACGCGATTGAGACGCTGTCTGTTCCCGAACGGTTGGGGAGGGGTGGGGGCTGAGAAGTTCGAAGTTAGAAGCCAGAAGTTGGAAGTTCGGAGGATCACGCTGATTTTCAGCACTTCTCACTTCTGGCTTCTAACTTCTAACTTGTCATGTCTCTAAACTCTCATACTCTCGCTTGAGCCGGGCGACGACGTTCGGGTCGGCGAGGGTGGTGGTATCGCCCAGGGCCTTGCCCTCGGCGATGTCGCGCAGGAGCCGGCGCATGATTTTGCCAGACCGTGTCTTGGGCAGGTCAGCCGCGAACAAAATCTGATCGGGCCGTGCGATCGCGCCGATTTTGCGGACCACGTGTTCCTTCAGCTCGTCGATGAGCGCCTGGTTCGTCACGACGCCTTCCTTGACGGTGACGAACGCCGCGACCGCCTGCCCTTTGATCTCGTGCGATTTTCCGACCACCGCCGCCTCGGCCACCTTCGGGTGATCGACGAGCGCGCTTTCCACTTCCATCGTGCCGATGCGATGTCCCGCCACATTCAACACGTCGTCGACGCGGCCGAGCAGCCAGTAGTAGCCGTCGTGATCGACGCGCGCACCGTCGCCGGTGAAATACACGCCGTCAGGCCACTTGCTGAAGTACTGCTGTACGAAGCGTTCGGGATCGCCGTAGATGCCGCGCAGCATCGCGGGCCACGGCGCGGAAAGCGCGAGCAGGCCGCCGCCTTCGGTCACGCGCTGGCCGGCCGCCGTCCGAATCTCCGCGACAACGCCGGGAAATGGCCGCGTCGCCGATCCCGGTTTGAGCGCGTCGAGACCGGGAAGCGCGGTGATCAGAATCATCCCGGTTTCGGTCTGCCACCACGTGTCGACGATCGGACAGCGTTTGTGGCCGATGTGTTCGTAGTACCACATCCAGGCCTCGGGATTGATCGGCTCGCCGACCGATCCGAGCAGGCGCAGGCTCGACAGATCGCGCTTCGCCGGCCACTCGGTGCCCCACCGCATGAACGCGCGAATCGCGGTCGGCGCCGTGTAGAAGATCGTGACGCCGTGGCGCGCGATGATGTCCCAGAAGCGGTCTTTCTGCGGCCAGTCGGGCGCGCCCTCGTACATCACGACGGTCGCGCCGTTCGCGAGCGGTCCATACACGACGTAGCTGTGCCCCGTGACCCAGCCGATATCCGCCGTGCACCAGTACACGTCGTCGTCGCGCAGGTCGAAGACCCATTTCGTCGTCGCGTACACACCGGTGAGATACCCGCCGGTGGTGTGGACGATGCCCTTGGGTTTGCCGGTCGTGCCCGACGTGTAAAGGATGTAGAGCATGTCCTCGGCGTCCATCGGCTCGGGCGTGGACGCCGGGCTCGCGTCCTGCATGAGGTCGTGGTACCAGAGGTCGCGGCCCTCTTTCATCGCCACGGCCGGCGCGCCGGCGCCGCGGCTGACGACGACCGCGTGGCGGATCGACGGCGTGTCCTCGAGCGCTTCGTCGGCCATCTGCTTAAGCGGAACGAATTGCCCGCGCCGATAGCCGCCGTCCGCGGTCACGAGGATCGAGCACGCGGAGTCGTTGATGCGATCGCGCAGAGCCGTCGCGCTGAAACCGCCGAAGACAACGCTGTGGACGGCGCCGAGCCGCGCGCACGCGAGCATCGCGATCGCGAGCTCGGGGATAAGCGGCATGTACAACGCGACGCGATCGCCTTTGTGCACGCCGAGCAATTTCAGGACGTTCGCGAAGCGGCAGACGTCGCGATGGAGGTCGAAGTACGTAAGCGTGCGGCGATCGCCCGGCTCGCCTTCCCAGACCAGCGCGGCCTTGTTGCGCCGTGCCGTGCGGACGTGACGGTCGAGGCAGTTGGCGGCGACGTTGAGCCGGCCACCGACGAACCACTTCGCATGAGGCGGCTGCCAGTCGAGTACGCGCGTCCACGGCGTGATCCACTCGAGCTCGGACGCCCACGCCGCCCAGAACGCCTCGGGATCGGCAAGCGCACGGCGGTGCACGTCCGGATCGCGCGCAAGCGCACTCGCGCGCCACGCATCGGAGGGCGGAAACGTTCGCCCCTCGTGCAGCAGCGCGTCGATTTCGTGGTCGGTCACGAGTCCTTACACGACGATGGCTGGCGGCGGCGCGGCCGGCGGCAGCGTCTTCTTCTTGAAGAACGCCATGCCGAGCAACCCGCCGAGCAGACCGAAGATGCCGAAGATCGGCAGGCAAACCGCGGCTTGGAGCAACGCGATGCCGCTGCCGCTCGTCAGGCGCGTCACGAGGTCGCGCACTTCAGGCGGCACGTCGGGGTTCGATTCGAGCGCGCGGCGCACTTGTTCCTGCACCATCGGTCCGGTGACGCTCAGCAGCAGTTGGTTGACGATGACGGTGATGGCCGCGCCAATCAGGCCGGCCACCAGGCCGCCAATCGCGGCGTCACCGGCTTCGACGGCCTCGGGCGTGCTCTGTTGTTGGAGGTAGTACGTCAGCACGCCGCCGGCGACGACCCAGAGACAGCAGCAGACGTTGCCTGCGCTCACGACCGGCAGCGACGACAGCACCCCGACGAACAACCCCCCGAGCAACGCAGGCTGGAATCGCTTCATAGGATCTCGGCTCCCTGAATTACCGACGTTCGATTCGTTTCACCATCGAGCGAGACACTCTCACTCAACGATGCGCTTGATCGATCAACGATGCGATCCGACTGCCCGATTGCCCGATGCGATGGCCGATCATCGATGCGATGTTCGATGAATCGATGCGATCACCGATCGCCGATTACCGATCGCCGATGTCTAGTCGTAGTACTCCCGTCCAAGGTGCGTGATCAACTCTTCGCCCTGCATGTGCCGCAGCGTGTTCTTCAGCTTCATCAACTGGATGAAGAGGTCGTGCTCCGGGTAGAGACCCGGCGCGTGCATCGGGCTCTTGAAGTAGAACGACAGCCACTCCTGGATGCCCGAGTAGCCGACGCGCTTCGCGAGGTCGAGGAACAGCGCGACGTCGAGGACGATCGGTGCCGCGAGAATGCTGTCGCGGCACAGAAAATTGATCTTCAGCTGCATCTTGTAGCCGAGCCAGCCCACCAGATCGATGTTGTCCCAGCCCTCTTTCGCGTCGCCGCGCGGCTTGTAGTAGTTGATGCGCACGACGTGATGCAAATCCTTATAGAGATCCGGATAGAGATTCGGCTGGAGGATGTAGTCCAGCACCGACTTCTTGCTCTCTTCCTTCGTCTTGAACGACTCCGGATCGTCCAGCACCTCGCCGTCGCGGTTGCCGAGGATGTTCGTCGAGTACCAGCCCTCGACGCCGAGCAGCCGCGCCTTGAGACCCGGCGCGATGATCGTCTTCATCAACGTCTGCCCGGTCTTGAGGTCCTTGCCCGTGAGCGGCGAACCGGTCTTCTGTGCGAGCTCGAGCAGCGCCGGCACGTCGGCGCTCAGATTCGGCGCGGCGTTCGCGTACGGCAGCCCCTCGCTGATCGCCGCGTAGGCGTAGATCATGCTCGACGGAATGGCCGGATCGGACGCCTCGAGGCCCTTCTCGAACGCCTCGATCGACTTGTGGCACGGCGCCTCCGTCAGGAAAATCTCCGTGCTGCCGCACCAGACCATCACAAGTCGATCGCAGCGATGATCCGCCTTGAACTTGCGGATGTCGGCGATGAGCTGATTCGCGAGGTCCTTCTTGTTCTTGCCCTTCTTGACGTTCGGACCGTCCAGCCGCTTGACGTACTGGCGATCGAAGACAGCGGGCATTGGCTTGATTGCCGACAGCTCGTCCTTGACCTGATCGAGGAGCGCCGGCTCGAGCACACCGGCCGTTTTCGCGGCCTCGTAGCAATTGTCCGCAAACAGATCCCAGCCGCCAAAAACGATGTCGTTGAGATCGGCCAGCGGCACGAATTCTTTGATCGACGGCGACCGTGACTCCGTGCGCTTGCCGAGCCGGACGGTCCCCATCTGGGTAAGCGATCCGATCGGCTTGGCCAGGCCCTTGCGAATCGCCATGATGCCGGCAATCGTGGTCGTGCTGACCGCCCCGAGTCCAACGAGAAGAATACCGAGTCGCCCGCCAGCCGGGGCGATAGAAAGTGCTTTAGTCACAGGGCGAAACTATATCATTCAGGAAATGCGGCCCAGGGCCGCGATTCGTCACACATGCCTTTGTTGCGTCCGTCCCCCTCACCCCATCGGACCTCTGTCGCCATGGTCGGCGCGCGCGGCGGCGACCGTGTGCTCGTCATCGGTGTCAGCGACGCGGGATTCGCGGCCGAACTCGCCCTGGGCACCGGTCTGTCGGGCGAAGTGCGCGTGGTGGACCCGGCCCCGGACGCGGCCACGCGCGTCGAGGCCGCGATCAGGCGATCGGGCGCACTCGTCGAGTTCGACGCCGCGCCCGTGACGCGCTTGCCCTATGACGCCGGCGCCTTTGACGTCGTCATCATCAACCGGCAGATGGACGGTCTGACCGACGCCGATCGCCGCGCATGCGCCGCCGAGGCCGTGCGCGTCGCGAAACCTGGCGGGCGGATTGTCGTGATCGAAGGCGCGATCGCGTCGGGATTTTTCGCCAGGCTGTCGAAGCCTCGCGACACGTTGCCCGTCGATGAGATTCAGCAGGTGCTCGCCGGCGCCGGATGCCGCGCAACGCGCGAGCTCGCGCACGTCGATGGCACGTCGTATGTCGAAGCGCTGACGCCGCGGCTCACCGCAGGCACGTAAGGTGCCGGCCGCCGTCGATCCCGATCGTGTCGCCGGTGATCCAGCCTGAGGCCGGCGAGACCAGAAACGCAATCAAGTCGGCGATCTCTTCGGGCGTGCCTGCGCGGCCCAATGGATGCGTCGCCGCGGCGCGTTCGAGAAACGCGGCGTACTTCACTTCGTCCATGCCGCCGCGACGATGCAGATTCGTGACGACGACGCCGGGATTGACGGCGTTGACGCGGACCCCGCGCGGCGCAAGATCGAGCGCCGCGCAGCGCGTGAGCTGATCGACCGCCGCCTTGCTCACGCAGTAGGACACGAGCCCGGGAAACGCGCGCGTGCCGGCGACGCTCGACACGC
Organism: uncultured Acidobacteriota bacterium; assembly: GCA_963704575.1. Lineage (GTDB taxonomy): Bacteria > Acidobacteriota > Vicinamibacteria > Vicinamibacterales > SCN-69-37 > DATEGZ01. The sequence goes on from OY969918.1 coordinate 2,973,512, forward strand.
TCACGATCGCGCCGCGGCGCAGCGTCAGCGCCGGCGTGGCTTCGCGAATCAGTCGAAACGGCGCGCGCACGTTCACGTCGAGCATCGCGTCCCAGGCCCCGTCGCTGGTCTCGACCACGCCGCCAGACGCGATGATCCCCGCGGCGTTGACCAGGGCATCGACGCCGCCACCAGCTTCGATCGCGCTCGAGACGATCTCGGCCGGCGCCTCCAGCGCGGTGACATCCGCGACGCACGACGTCGCGCGCCCACCCGCGCGCTCGATCTCACCACACGCGTCAGTGAGCGCATCGCGATCCCGGCCGACCGCGACAACGAGAAATCCGTCGGCGGCAAGACGAACAGCCGACGCGCGCCCGATGCCTGAAGACGCTCCCGTGACGATGGCGGTGCGAGTCATCGACGGAGTGTAAACAAGTCCCACAATTTTGAAAAATCCTCGCGCGGCCCTTCAGATTTGTCGGCCTGGTGCCGAAAACGTAACCGAGAAGTCCACGGTGCGGGTCCTACCGAACAGTCCGTCGTACGACGAAGTCTTTTCGTTGGAAGAGGTTGCGCGCGCAGCGCACGTGCCGCTGGTCCAGTTACAGGGCTGGCTCCACACGTCCGCGGTGCCCGCGGCGACCCGATTCCTCAACCGTGCCGACGCGATTCGCGCCGTGCGCCAGCTGCGCGAGCGCCCTGTCGACGAGGCAGACGCCGTTCGTGCGCCGCTGACCCTGCTTCCGGCGAAGCGCCGGAAGACGGGTGCGGCGCTGGTCATCTCGCTCGTGATCCACGGCGCTTTTCTCGCGCTTCTGCTGACGCTCGCGTCGCTCGGCTTCTTCAACGCCGTGGACACCGAACAGCTCGTCACCAATCCCGTGCCCATCCGGCTGGTCTTTCTGACGACACCCGGGCCTGGCGGCGGAGGGGGTGGAGGCGGCCTGGTGATGCCGCAGCCGCCGCCCCCGGCCGAACGGAAGGCGCCGCCCAGGATCGAGAAGAAGATCGCGAGCCCGGTTCCTCCGCCGAAGCGGACGCCCGCACCGCCGCCACCGGTGCCTCCGCCTCTGCAACATATTGACCCCACGCCAGTTCCGGTCGTGGTGCCCCCGATCGAGACGCCCAGGCCGACGCCCACGCCTCAACCAGTACCGCCGCCGCAGGCCGTGCAGGCGCCCGTAGTGCCCATCGCTACGGGCACGCAAGACCGCGCCGGCACGCCGGGGCCGGCACCGCCGGGCCCCGCAAGCAATGGGCCGGGAACGGGCGGCGGCGTGGGCAGTGGCGCGGGCGTAGGAATTGGCGAGGGTCAGGGTGGCGGCATCGGGCCAGGATCGGGCGGCGGCACCGGCGGCGGCCCGTTCCAACCGGGTAGTGGTGTCTCGCCCCCCGTGCTGCTGCGCGAGGTGCGGCCGGGCTATACCGACGAGGCCCGCAAGCGCGCCATCGAAGGCGACGTCGTGCTCGAAATCGTCGTCCGGCAGGACGGCAGCGTGGGAAACGTCCGCGTGACCCGCAGTCTCGGCGCGGGTCTCGAGCAGAAGGCCATCGACGCCGTGCGGCAATGGAAATTCGGGCCCGCGAAGCGCCAGGGCGCGCCGGTGGACGTCGTCGTCGAGGTGTCGGTCGAATTCAAACTGAGGTGAGTGCTGTATGGAGATGTTGCTGATCGTCGTGAGTCTCGCGTCGCTCGCCATCGCCACCGCGATGAGCGTCGTCGCGTGGAAGCTCACGCGCGACAACCGGGTCCAATCCGCCGCGCGCGTGGACGTGCTCGAGACGCTCGCGTTCGGCGACGACCCGGGCGGGCTCGTGCCGGCGCTCGCGACGAGCGCGACGGCTCCAGCCGAGGTCCTTCCCCAATCGAGGCATGAACAGGCCGCGCCGGCATTCGTCCGGGAAGTTTCGGCGGCGCCCGCACGGGCGCGCCGCGCGGCGCGGGAGCGCATCGAGCCGGTCCGTGATGAACCGCTTCCGGTCGCCGTGCGTTTCAGCTCGTTCGACGATCCCGATCCCGCACCCGCGGCGGCAGACGAATCGCCTTGGGACACGGGAATTCCCAACGACGAGCTTTTCGTCGCCTCGGCAACAACGCCGACGACTCCGTCACGCCGCTGGCTCGCATTCTCGATGGCCGTAATACTGATGGCCGTGGGCGCCGGGGCTGTCTACGCCTTCATGAGGCCTGGCGTTCTCGCGATGACCGCGCCCGCGGCGCAGACGACGCTCGCGACTCGCCCGCTCGAACTCGTCTCGTTGCACTACGCGACGGACGAGCCGGGCTATTTCACGGTGATCGGGATCGTGCGCAATCCGATCGGCGCCCCTCAATTGCGGAACGTCGCGGCGGTCGTCTACCTCTTCGACGCAACGGGCCAGTACGTCGGCAACGGCCGCATCGCGCTCGACATCAAGACGCTCGAGCCCGGGCTCGAGTCGTCGTTCATGCTGCGGGTGCCGACATCGGGCGCGGTGTCTCGCTACCGCGTCGGCTTCCGTTTTCCGGACGGCGCGGTCGTCTCGCACATCGATCGCCGCGCGGATTCGACGGCCGGTAATCCCGCGCCTCGACAAGCGAAACGGCTGGATTCGGAGGGCTCGTGAAGATTCTTTCTCGGCGGCGCTCGATCGTGTTCGCAGCTATCGCGATCGTCGTGTCGGCCGCGGCGCCCGCCGGGCAGGAACGCCCGCCCGGCCAGGGCTTCTCGTTCAAGACGGGCGTCGATCTCGTCAACGTCAGCGCGACGGTCATCGACGGCAACGGCCGCTTCGTCGGCGGTCTCAAGCGCGAGGACTTCGTCGTCTACGAAGACGGCAAACCGCAGGAGATCACGCAGTTCGACTCGGAGCGTGTGCCGGTGAGCCTGGGCATCGCGCTCGACACGAGCGGCAGCATGATCGGCGAGAAGATCGTCGCGGCGCAGGCGGCACTCAATCGCTTTCTGTTCGACCTGCTCGGCGCGCAGGACGAAGTGTTCCTCTATCGCTTCGACAGCCATCCCGATCTCGTGCAGCCCTGGACGAAGGACCGGCGCGCGGTCAGTCAGGCGCTCGGCCTGGTGCGGCCGAACGGCGGCACGGCGATCTACGACACGGTGGCCGAAGCCATTCCGCTCGCGCAGAGCGGCGCGAACCGGAAAAAAGCGCTCGTCATCATCTCCGACGGCAACGACACGAGCAGCCGCATGCACGTGCCGGAGTTGCAGCAGCGGATCCGCGAATCCGAGGTGCTCGTCTACGCGATCGGCATCGACGCGTCTGACGGCACGAACTACTCGACTCATCAGCCGTCGTCCCAACCGTCGAAGCCGACCTCGAATCCACCGTCGGGATCCGTTCCCGTGCCCGCGCCGTTTCCGGGCGCGCCGGTGCAGCGATCCACGCCGAAGCCAGCTCCAGCTCCGCCTCCGCCGTCGTCATCGTCTTCGAACAGCCACCGATCGAGCGGCAGCTCGGTCGATCGCGTGAATCCGGAAGCCCTCCGCGCCATCACCGACGACAGCGGCGGCCGGACGGAGATCATCGTCTCGCCGAAAGATCTCGACCCCACTACAGCTGGCATCGCCGACGAGTTGAGCCGTCAGTACTTTCTGGGCTACGTCTCCTCGATTCCCAAGGACGGTCGCTGGCACACCATTGAGGTGCGGCTGCGCAAGGGCAACTACCTCGTGCGGGCGCGCAAGGGCTTCATCGCGAGCTGAAACGCCCGGCCGATGTCCTCGGCCGGCTGCAACGACTGCCATCTGGAGCGGGCCCTCGTGAGGCGGCCACGGCTGGTCGCCTGACTCCGAGGTTGGTACCAGTCTTGCTCACTTCCTGGGTGAGATATCAGCGCCCCGTTCCGGGGCACGTCATGTCCAGACAACCGTTCGTCCTGATCGCGGCTTTGCTTGTGGCGGTGCTTCTCGCGCAGGCGCCGGCGTCCGCCCTGGGGCAGATATCTGATCAGGCCCTCGCGGAACGGGCGATCGACATCATCCGCGCGTACTCACCGCTCAGTATTTTCGATGACGTCTCGGTCACGGTGAACGATCGCGCGATCACCATCACCGGCGCGGTGACGATGGGGTATAAGCGCGAGGAGATCGGCGCGCGCATTGCGAAGATCGACGGCGCGCGCAGTGTGACGAACAACATCGTCGTGCTGCCGGCGTCGACAACCGACGCGGCGCTGCGAACGCGGCTCGCGCAAGCGATCTACACGCACCCGGCGTTCTGGAGCTACGCAGCGATGTCGCTGCCGCCGATCCGCATCATCGTCGCCAACGGCTACGTCCGGCTCACGGGCGTCGTGAACAACGAAGTCGAACGCACGCTCGCCTACGCGCTCGCGCAGGTCAACGGCGTACAAAGCGTCAAGAACGAGCTCCGCATCGAAAAGCGCTGACCGGCCAGAACCCGCGTTCGAGTGTCTAAGCGGGCAGGCATTCGGGCCGATACAATCGATCTGGCTGATGAGACGTCTGTCTCGTTCGACGCTCGCGACTCTGGCGGTCGGCCTGGCCGCGGGGAGTCTCGCGCCCTCGCACGCAGTCGCGCAGGTCTTCGTGCAGCCCGGCGTCGTGAGCCGACTCGTTCGTCCCGTCCCCCCCGCGCCTCCCGCCGTCATCGTCGGCCAGGTCGTCGACGCATCGACTGGGCGAGCGATACCACGCGCGATCGTCCATGTCGGCGGCCCTGACACGGACGTCACGCGTCTCACCGACGACAGGGGCCGGTTCTTCGTCGTGGGACTGCACGGCGGCAACTACGCGATCTCCGCAGGCAAGGCGGGATATTTCGACGGCGCGTTCGACCAGCGCCGGGTCGAGGGCGCCGGCCGGCCCGTCGCGCTTGCCGATCATCAGTGGATCACCGACGTCCAGGTCGCGCTCTGGCGCCCGGCGGTCCTCGCCGGCACGATCATCGACGAAGCCGGCGAGCCGATGGTCGGCGTGCGCGTGGACGTGCTGCGCAAGACGTTCGAAAACGGCGCGGCGCACCTCGAGCCCTTCGGCTGGGAGATCACCGACGACCACGGCGAGTATCGCTTCGCCAAGCTCCTCCCGGGCGCGTTCGTCGTCTCGGTGCCGGTGCATGTCGCGAGCGTGCCGACGGCAGTCGCGATGAACATGACCGACGGCCTCGGCCAGAAATCTGACGCGCTTCCGGAAGCATTCTTCAGCGCGGGCGCGGGGCGATTGGATCTGTCGGCGTCTCAGCTGATTTTGGCCGACATGTGGAATCCGCCGCGGCCCGCCATTTCAACGCCGCCGATGACGTATCAAACGACGTACTTCGCGTCGACACCGGTCGCGTCGAACGCGCAAAGCGTGACGCTCGCGAGCGGCGAGATTCGGACGGGCGTGGACATCCAGATGATGCCCGTGCCGCGCGGCGCGATCAGCGGCACAGTCTCTGGTCCGGCGGGTCCGCTGGCCGGCGCCGCGCTCCGATTGCTGGTCGCGGGAGAAGATGATCCAGGATTCCAAGGTGAGGTCGCGGTGACGTCGTCGGCACCGGACGGACAGTTTCTGTTTCCGGAAGTGCCGTTCGGCCAGTACGTGATCGAGGCGCCGGGTCTGTCGTCGATCGACATGTCCGCCCAAATCAGCGACGGCAACGCCGACCCGCCGCAAATCACGGGCCCCGTCGTCGCGACAATCGCGCACTCGAGGCCCACGCCGGGGTCGCGCGCGATGTCGGGCCGCGCCAGGGTGAACCTGTCGTCCGCAAGCGTGACCGACGTGCGCCTGACGCTCGAGCCGGATGCGACGGTCACCGGCCTCGTCCTCTTCGAGGGCACGACCGCCGTCGCGCCGGATCATCCGAGTCAGTTCGTCTCGATCGATTTCATTCCCGTCGGCGGCCACGCGGATCTCGCTCGCCACGCGTTTTTCGACAACGGCATCACGTTCACGGTGGGACTCGCACGCGACGAGTACTTCGCGCACCTTGGTCCGCCACCGCCCGGGTGGTACGTGAAATCGATCACCGGCGGCGGCCGCGATCTGCTCTCGACACCGTTAGACCTCACCTCGTCGGGCGACATCGCAGATCTCGTCGTGACGTTCACCGACGCGCCGACCGAGATCGTCGGCGTGGTCTACGACGGGCGCCGGGCGCCGGTCGGGATCGCGAGCATCGTCGTTTTTCCAGCGGAGTCGTCGTATCGCGGCGTCGCGGCGCTCGAACCCGATCGCGAGAGGGTGTTCCGCACCGACCCGTCCGGGATTTTCGACATCCGGGGCCTGCCGCCCGGCAGTTACTTCCTCGCGGCCATCGACGAGGCCGCAGCCGACGGCTGGCAGGATCCCCGTCGACTCGAGGCACTGCGCGCGTCGGCGGCGCGGGTGACAATCGGCGCCGGCGAGCAGAGGCACCAGGACCTGACATTCACCACGAAGCGCTGAGGAGGCGGTCGACGTAACCAGTGGTAGCGTGTGACGGTCGAATCATCGACACCAAGGACAAGCATGCTCCCCAACCGCCAAATCGCCCGGTACTTAGCCGCGATGACCGCGTTTTGCGCCACGGCGAGCCTGCCGCTCGACGCCCGGCAGACCGAGGGCCAGCAGGCGCCGGTGCGGGCGCAGGGGCAAACGCAGGGCCAGCGCGGCGGCCAGCAGGCCTCGACGCAGGGTCAGCGCGGCGCCGGCGCCGCCGGTCAGGGGGCGCAGGGCAACCAGACGAACCAGCCGGCGCGCGACACCACCACCCAGGTTTCGACTGGCACGGCATCGATTTCCGGCACGCTCACGCTTGAAGGCTCGGGCGCACCGGTGCGCCGGGCGCGCGTTCAGCTTGCCGGCGCCGGGCTGCGCCCAAGCCGCACCGGAACGACCAACGACACGGGCCAGTTCACGTTCGGCACTCTTCCCGCTGGACGTTTCACGCTCACCGCGTCGAAGGCGGGCTATGTCGACATGACCTACGGCGCGAAAAAGCCGGGCCGTCCGGGCACGCCAATTCAAATCACCGACGGACAGAAGCTCGACAAGGTCAATTTCTCGCTGCCGAAAGGCAGCGTCATCACCGGAGTCGTCGTCGACGACCACGGTGAGCCGTCGCCAGGCACGCTCGTGCGGGCGATGCGCTTCGTCATGCGGACCGGCGAAAAGACGCTGCAACAAGCCGGCACGGACTCGACCGACGATCGCGGCGTCTATCGCATTTACGGCCAGCAGCCTGGCGACTACATCGTCAGTGCCGTGCCGCGGAACAACACCGGCGACCTGCGCCAGACGATGATGGCCGAGGTCGAGTCGCTGCTGCAGCAGGCGCAGGCCGCAAACGCCGTTCCGGGTGGACCCGGCGGCGGAGGTGCGGGCGGTGGCGGGCGCGGTGGTGCCGGTGGCGGCGCGGGCGGTGGCGGCGGACGCGGAGGTGGCCAGCAGGGTCTGGGCCCGCTCAACAACTTCGTCGGCCGCGGACAGAATTTCGTCGATCAAGCCAATGCGCTGCAGCAGCAGCTTCAACAACAGGACCAGGAACAGCTCGCCGCCTACGCGCCCGTGTACTACCCGGGCACGATCACTGCGAGCACGGCGACCAACGTCACGATCGGCCTCGGCGAGGAGCGCAGCGGCATCGACTTCCAGTTGCAGCTCGTGCCGACAGCGCGCATCGACGGGACGATCTCGAGCTCGACCGGATCGCTGCCGCAGGGCGTGCAGATCCAGATGACGCCGGCCGGTCAGGCCGGTTTCCCGACGATTCCCGGCATCAGCACGAACACAGCGCGGGCCGGCCAGGACGGCAAGTTCAGTTTCGTGGGCGTCACGCCCGGTCAGTACACGATCTCGGCGCGGGCGACGATTCGACAGACGGCGCAACCGGATCAAACGACCACGGCCACCGCAGCGACGCCCCAGGCGGGCGGCGGAAACAACGGCCGTGGCGGATTCGGATTTGGCGGGCGCGGAGGCCCGAACGGCATCGCGCAGGTACTGTGGGCGTCGGTCGACGTGACGGTAAGCGGCCAGAATCTTCCGGGCGTGGTGCTCAATCTGCAGCCCGGCATGACGGTGTCCGGACAAGTCGCCTTTCAGGGTTCAATCCCGCCGCCGACCGATCTGACGCGCGTGCGCGTGACGATTCAGCCCCGCGGCTCGCAGACTCCCGACATCGGCGGCATGCCGCCGGCGCAGGTCGACGCGACCGGACATTTCTCGATCCCAGGCGTGCCACCGGGGCACTACGTGCTTCAGGCCAACGCACAGGCCGGCGCCGCCGGCGGACGCACGGGCGGCGCAGCTACGGGCAGCTGGACGCTGAAATCCGCGATCGTCGGCGGACGCGATTCGCTCGACTATCCGCTCGAGGTGCAGCCAAACACGGACGTCAGCGGCGCCACGCTGACGTTCACGGATAAAACCCAGGATCTGTCGGGCACGCTGGTCGATTCGTCCGGCCGGCCGACGTCGGATTACACGATCATCATCTTCCCAAGCGACAAGGCCTTGTGGCTGCCGCAATCGCGCCGCATCCAGTCATCGCGGCCCGGCACCGACGGCAGCTACAGCCTCCGCGGGCTCCCGGCGGGCGACTACCGGCTCATTGCCGTCACCGACGTCGAGACCGGCGAGTGGTACGACCCCGACTTCCTGTCGGAACTGTCTTCGGCCGCGATGCCTCTGTCGCTCAAAGAGGGCGAAAAGAAAGTTCAGGATCTCAAACTGGCCGGCGGCGGGCACTAGTCAGCGCAGCGGCCTTTTAACATTTTTTTTGCACTGCAAAGTCCCGTCCCCGCCCAACATGAGGGCATGACAACACGACGCCGGACGGCCCACTCGATCCGCGCGCTCCTGCCCCTTGCGCTGGCGCTGGGATTCGCGGCCGCGAGCCACCACACCTGGGTGTCCGCGCAAGTGCAAGTCCTCACGCAGACCATCAGAGGCGGCGTGGCAGACCCGCGCGGCAATGGCGTGGCGGGCGTCGTGATGGATCCCGTCGTCCAGAACGGCACCGGCCTCGTCGTCGGACAAGTGATCGACGCGGACAGCGGCCGGCCGATCTCCGGTGCGGTCGTCTCGATCGGCGGCGCGGCGTCGACTGGCGGTGGGGCGCGCGCGTCGTTCGCTTCCTCTTCGCCAGGCGGCGGCGCGCCTCCGGCGCCGGGGCCGATCTCGCAGACACCGAAAGTCCTCTCTGACGCCGACGGTCATTTCGCTTTTCGGAATCTCCCGAAGGGCTCGTACAACTTCACTGCGGTGAAGCCGGGTTTTGTCGACGGAGCGTACGGGCGGCTGCGTCCGAGCGGATCGTCGCAGTCGATCGACCTCGCTGACGGCGAGCGTCGCGGCGACGTCAAGGTGCGGCTGTTCAAGTTCGCCGCGATCACCGGCACGGTCGTCGACGAAAGCGGCGAGCCGCTCGTCGGCGTGCAGATTCGCGCGTACCGACGCGCATTGATGGCGGGCAAGCGTCTGATCGATCAAGGTGGCGCGCAGTCCGCGACTGACGATCGGGGGATGTACCGGATTGGCGGCCTCGCACCGGGCGAGTACATCGTCGCCGCGCCGACCGTGCAGACGAGCTCGCCAGCCGGATTTCAACTCCAGGGCCCGCTGCCTCCGGACCTACTCTCGACGCTCGCCGGGCCGGGCGGCGGGTTCTCGCTGAACACCGGCGGATCTCCGGTGACGCCCGACGGACGTTTCGTGCTGCAGAACAACGGCCGGACGATCATGCCGGCCTCGCCGGCCAGCCGCGCAATGGTGTACGGGACGATGTACTACCCATCGGCGACGACCACGCAACAAGCCGCGCCCATCATCGTGAAATCCGGTGAAGAACGCGCGGGGATCGACATGCAGTTGCGACCGGTGCCCGCACTCAACATCAGCGGCCGGCTTATGGGGCCGGATGGCCCCGCGGCGAATTGGGGCGTGCACCTCGTGCCGGGCGACACGACGGATCTGTCAATCGATCCCGATGTCGCGACGTCGATCACCGACGCTGACGGATCGTTCATGTTCCTGGCCGTGCCGGCCGGTCAGTACGTCATCCAGACCGTGCGCGTGCCGCGCCAGGCACCGGTCAATGGCAACTTCACGGTCGTCCAGTCCAGTGGAGGCAACGTCGCGGTAACGACCTCGTTCTCGAGCACCAACACGGTCGCTCCCGCTCCTCCGCAACCGCCGACGCAACCCACCTTGTTCGTCGTGCAGCCGGTGACGCTCGCAACTGACGACCTCACGGACCTCACGGTGTCGCTTCGTACCGGATTCAGCGTGACCGGGCGGATCGACTTCCAGGGCTCGGCACCGCGCCCCACGGCGGATCGGCTGCCCTCGGTTGCGGTGACGCTCGAGCCGGCCGACGCGAAGATCCAGGCGAACTCGACGCCTGGCCGTGTCGATCAAGCCGGCAACTTCACGGCGTACGGTCTGCTGCCCGGAAAGTACGTCGTCCGGGTCGGCGGCCCGGGCGGCAACTGGACGTTCAAGTCGGCGCTGCTCGGCGGCGTCGACGTGTCGGACATGCCGCTGCAGGTCGAAGATCGCGACGTCAGCGGGATCATCGTTACGTTCGCCGATACGGCGACCGCGCTCAGCGGCATCGTCAAGAGCGCGGACGGCGTCACCGACGACTCGTCTGCCGTCGTGGTGTTTCCTGCGGACAGCCGCGCGTGGGTCGATTACGGTCTGAATCCACGCCGGGTCCGGATTGCGCGCACGACGAAGACGGGTTCGTACACGTTGAACGCGCTGCCGCCAGGGGACTACTACGTCGTCGCCTTCAGTGAAGAGTACGCGGGCGAGTGGCAGGACCCGCGCTTCCTCGATCAGTTGTCGCGCGTTGCCTCGCGCGTGACGCTCGGCGACGGCGAAAAGCGCACGCAGGATCTCACGCGCCAGAGCGCGCGGCCAGGCCAAGCGCCCGCTCCGGCGTTCGTCTTCGACCAATCGCCGTCCGGTCCGGGCCCCTTCGTCGCCGACGACGACGTCCAGGTCCTGCCGCCCACCGGGCCGCGCCCGCAAACACCACCACGTGATCCACGCACCGCGCCGGTTGCACCCACGTCGCCCGCCGCACCGCCGCGCGACACGACGATTCCCACAACCGGCACGGCCGTCGTTTCCGGGATTGTCGTACTCGATGACGGATCGGAACAGCCGGTGCGCCACGCACGCGTGACCATCCGCGCGACAGACACGCGCGCCGAACGCATGATCACGACCGACGAGACCGGACGCTTCGCCTTCAGCGCGCTGCCACCGGCCACCTACAATCTCAGCGCCTCGAAGACGGCCTACGTCTCGGCGTTTTACGGATCGACACATGCCGGCCGCGGACCGGGCACGCCGATCACGATGACGAACGGACAGGCGCTGACCGATCTGAAGCTCGCCATCCCACGGGGGGGAGTCGTCACCGGCCGCGTCTTCGACGATTTCGGCGCGCCCGTGCCGAACGCAACCATCCGGTTGATGCAGTACCGGACGTTTGGCGGCGAGAAGTCGCTCGTCGCGACCAGCGTCGGCGTACAGACGGACGACCGCGGCATCTATCGCGCCTACGGACTGACACCTGGGGCGTACGCGATTAACGTCACGCCGCCGCCGGTCTCCGCGGGTACCGGCGAACTGCGGCAGCTCTCGAACACCGAAATGCAGAACGCATTGAGCGCGGTCCAGCAGGCCGCGACCGCGCGACTTGGCTCGGGAACGCCCGGCATGGTCGGCGCGAGCAACGCGGCCGCACACCCACCCGCCGACGCGACGCCGGCGCCCGGCGCCTTGATGGGACGCACCGTCGGCTACTCGACGATCTATTACCCGGGCACGTGGTCAGCGACCGAAGCGCAGACAGTGAACGTCACCGCCGGTCAGGAACTGTCGGGCATCGACGTGCCGCTGCACCTGCTCCCGACGTCGCGACTGAGCGGCATGATCGTCGGGGTCGACGGACGTCCGGCGGCCGGCGTACAGATGACGCTCGTCCCATTCGCCCAGAACGGCGCGGTCTTCGCCGGTTTAGGATCGATGCGATCGGACGCCGAGGGCAAGTTCTCTACGACAAACATCTCGCCTGGTCACTACATGCTGTCCGCGCGTGCGAGCTCGGGCGCGCCGCCTCCGCCGCCTCCTGGCGCGGGGCCGATCGCCTTGACAGCCCTTCCGCCGCCTCCCCCACCCCCACCACCAGGCGGGGGCATCGCGATCGGCGGCGGCCCGATTTTCGTCGTCTCGGGATCGTCCTCCAATCTCTACGCCGAGCAGGAACTGGACTTTGCCGGCGAAGACATCGCGGGACTGACGCTGACGCTGCAGGAAGGCATGACGCTCGCGGGACGGTTTGTCTTTGAGGGCCGCGCGCTCGCACCGCCGGCCGATCTCAGTCGCCTGTCGCTGAACCTCGTTCCAGTGGGACGAGGCCTGTCATTCAACATGCCCACGCCGAAGACTGACGCGACTGGCGCGTTCACCATGACAGGCATCACGCCGGGGCGCTATCTCGTGGTCGCGAATGTCCCGGGCGCCGCGGGCAACGCGCGCTGGCAGTTGAAGTCCGCGACGGTCGACGGCCGTGACACGCTCGATGACGGCCTCGAGATCAAAGCCGGACAGAACGTCACCGGCGCCATCGTCACATTCACCGACGAGATGGCCGAATTGTCCGGACGGATTCTCGACGCCGCGGGCAAGCCGGCGCCGGGCTACACGATTCTGCTGTTCTCGGCCGACCGCAGACATTGGACCAACGCCGGCCGGCGCTTGCCGCAGCCGGTTCAACCGGGCAACGACGGTTCATACAAGATTCCATCGCTGCCAGCCGGCGACTATTACCTGGCCGCCGTCACCGATCTCGATCCGCAGGACTGGGGCGACTCCACCTATCTGGAACAGCTTTCCGCCGTGGCGCAGAAGATCACGCTCAAAGACGGCGAGAAGCAAACGAAAGACTTCAAGATCGCGCGCTGAGTGCCTGCTTCTTGCCGCGTCTGACGGTGAGCCACACGATCAAAGCGAGGACGACGACCGCGGCGAGAAAGGCGCCGCCGAAGAGCCAGATCGTGCGATAGAGAATCGACTCGCTCTCCATCCGCACTTCGAGCGCCATCGGCTTGCCCACGCGGCGATCGGCCAACGTCTGTTCCCACGTCAGGATGTTGCCGCGCTCGGGCTCGCCAGGCGAGTTGTCCTCGAGCTTGCGGACGTTATGCCAGACCACGCGGCTGGGCACATGGACTTTGAAGGCGACGAGCTCGCTTCCGTCCCAGTTCACTTTGCCGACGTTGCCGCCGGCGGCCGGCCCGACCTTCTGGAGGAAATGCAAACCGGCTTCGTCGGGCTCGAACGTGTAGGACGACCACCCGAACAGGCCGCATTGCGACAGCGTGCGAACGTCGTCCGTCTCGATCCGGATCTGCACGAAGCGGCGGTCGTCGCGCCGCCAGGGCTGGCCGACGCGCACGACGTGACAGCCGTCGGCCTCGAAGATCTTCCTGACGTCCTCCTGATCGATCCGGGCGCTCGGCGACGGATCGAGCTTCGCGCCGCGCAGCGCGACAAGCGCAGGTACCGACGCGTCGACGATCGCCGTCGCGGCGCCGCGGACGGTCAGGTAAAGCTGTTCTTCATACTCGTACTGCTGGCCCAGTGGATTGCTGCACGCGCTCATCGCGACGCCGACGAGCGCGGCGGCCACCACTCCTGCCGCCCGGCGAGACATCGGGCTGAATGATATACTCACCGCCCTTCGAGTTCTGAGCCCGACGCGTCCGATGCCCCGCCTGTTTCTCATCGATGGCAGCTCGCAGATGTACCGTGCGTACCACGCGATCCGTGGTCTGACCGGTCCCGACGGACGATCGACCAATGCCGTCTACGGGTTCGCCACGATGCTGCGCAAGCTGATCGCGGATCACCACCCCGAGTACATCGCCGCGTCGTTCGACCTGCCGGGCCGGACGTTCCGGGACGACCTGGCCGCCGACTACAAGGCCAACCGCACGCCGATGCCGGCCGACCTCGCCGAGCAGGTGGGCCAGGTACGCGAGGCGTGTGAGGCCCTCGGTGTCCCTGTGCTCACTTCCGAACGCTTCGAGGCCGACGATGTGATCGGCACGCTCGCATCGGCGGCGCACACCGCCGGCTTCGAGGTCGCACTCGTCACAGGCGACAAGGATTTCTTTCAGCTGGTCACCGACGGCGTCCGTGTCTACAACCCGCGCGACGAGGGCACGTGGTATGACGCGGCGGGGGTCGTTGAGAAGTTCGGTGTCCGGCCCGATCAAGTCGTGGACGTGCTCGCGCTGATGGGCGACAGCATCGACAACATCAAGGGCGTGCCGGGCATCGGCGAGAAGGGCGCGCGCGAGTTGATCTCCGCGCACGAGACACTCGATCGCCTGCTCGAGGCCGCGCCGACGATCGCGCAGAAACGCTATCGCGAGGCGCTCGTCGCACACGCGGAGTCCGCGCGCTCAAGCCGCGAGCTGGCGCGGATTCGCATCGACGTGCCGGTCACGTTCGATCCGGACGCGCTCAAGTACCGCGGGCCGTCGCACGAACGCGCCTTCGCGCTGTTTTCCGCGCTCGGCTTCCGCACGCTGGTCGCCGAGTACGCACCGACCGCCAAGACGTCGGCGCGCGACTACGCCGTCGTCACGTCACTCGATGAGGTCGACGCGCTCGCGCACGACATTCGTCGCGCAGGTCGCGTCGGCATCGCGGCCATTGCGTCGTCCGAATCCGGAGTGCAGGCGCACGTCGTCGGCTGGGCGTTCTCGACGATGACCGGACACGGACGGTACATTCCGCTCGCTCACACGGGCCTTGCCGACACGCCGAACCTGCCCGCGCGCGAGGTGTTCGCGCGGCTCGGCCCGGTGCTGGCCGACGGCGGCATCGCCAAGGTCGGGCACGATCTCAAGTTCGCGACGATCGTGGCAGGACGCGAGGGCTTCACGATCGCGGGCGCCGATCTCGACACGCTCATCGTGAGCTACCTGGTCGACGCCACACGGTCGAGTCACGACCTCGCGGGACTCTCAGTCGAACGCGCGAGCTATCGCGCGATGACCGAGGAAGACGTCGTCGGCAAGGGCGCGAAGGCCGTCACGCTCGACGCGGTGCCGCCAAGCGCACTGGCCGCCTACGCGGGCGAGCGCGCGGATCTGCCGCTCGGCCTCGCGCCCGGCCTGGTCGCCGATCTCTGAACAGGCCGGCCTCGACCAGGTGTACCGCGAGTACGAACGCCCGCTGATTCCGGTGCTCGCCGACATCGAGCGCGCGGGCATCAAAGTGGACACCGCGGCGCTCGCGGCGCTCGGCACGTCGATGCAGGCTGAGCTCGACCACCTGGCTGCGCGGATTTACGGTCAGGCGGGCCTCGAGTTCAATATCAACTCGCCCAAGCAGCTCTCGGACGTGCTGTTCGAGCGGATGGGGCTGCAGGCGGGCAAGAAGACGGGCAAGACGCGCGTCGTCTCGACCGCGCAGGACGTCCTCGAGGAGCTCGCGCAGACGCACGAGCTGCCCGGGCTCGTGCTCAAGTGGCGCAGTATCCAGAAGCTGAAGGGCACGTACGTCGATGCGCTGCCGGCGCTCGTCCATCCGGCGACCGGCCGCCTGCACACGACCTTCAATCAGGCCGTCGCTGCGACCGGCCGGCTGTCGAGCAGCGATCCGAATCTGCAGAACATCCCGATCCGCACGCCGCTCGGCCGGGAGATCCGCGCGACGTTCGTCGCCGAACCCGGCCATGTCTTGATTTCCGCGGACTACTCACAGATTGAGCTTCGGGTGCTTGCGCACCTGTCGCATGACGCGGCGCTGCTCGAGGCGTTCACAACCGGCATCGACATTCACGACCAGACGGCCGCGCGGGTGTTCGGCACGAACAGCGGGCTCGATTCGCACGAGCTGCGCCGCCGGGCCAAGATCATCAATTACGCGCTGCTCTACGGAAAAACCGCGTTCACGCTCGCCAAAGACATCGGCGTGCCACAGCAGGCCGCGCAGGAGTTCATCGACGCGTATTTCGCCGGCTATCCCGAGGTCCGCGTGTTCATCGACAAGACACTCGCTGACGCGCGCGTGTCAGGCGTCGTGCGGACCATCACCGGACGCCGCCGGCTCGTGCCCGAGCTGCAGAGCAAGAACGGCCAGGTTCGCGCCGCCGCCGAACGCGAAGCCGTGAACATGCCGATCCAGGGCACCGCGGCCGACATCCTCAAGAAGGCGATGATCGACGTCGCCGCCGCACTCCACGATCGCAACGCCTCGCGACCTCGCCCCAGCCGGATGATCCTCACGGTGCACGACGAACTGCTGTTCGAAGCGCCCGAGGGCGAAGCCGGCGCCGTCGCCGAGCTCGTTCGCGACGTCATGGAACGGGCGATGACGATGGCCGTGCCGATCACGGTCGACGTGGGCATCGGCATCAACTGGAAAGAAGCGAAACCGTAGCGCGGCCTGGAGCATTTTCGAGTTGCGTGTAGTGCTTCGGATTCGCCCGACCGCGAGCGAGCCGAGGGCGACAGTCTGGAAAACGGCGCGCAAGGGGGCGACCGAAGGTTGGGTGACCGGGACCCAACCTGAGCACGCCAGGACGAGTGCCCTGGAGCGCCGTTTTTCCGGCTCGTCGAGCCGGAGGGCCGAGCCGAGGCACTACACGCAACTCGAAACCGCTCTAGCTCCCGAGATACTTCTTCATCCACCCGAAGACCATCTCGTGCCAGCGCTGGCTGTTGAGCGCCTTCAACACCCAGTGTCCCTCGTCGGGAAACGACAGCATTTCTGACGGCACGCCGTTGCGGCGGAGTGCCGTGAAGAGCTGCAGGCCCTGATCGACGGGCACGCGAAAGTCCTGTTCGTTCGTGATCACGAGCGTCGGCGTCTTGATGTTCTGCGCGAACAGGTGCGGCGACCACTTCGCGAAGTTCGCCCGCGCCGCGGGAGTGGTGGCGGCGCCACCGGCTTCCCACTCGCTGAACCACAGCTCCTCCGTCGCGAGCGACATCGATTCCATGTTGAACACGCCGTCGTGCGTCACGGCGGCCTTGAAGCGGGTGGTGTGGCCGATGAGCCAGTCCACCGCGTAGCCGCCATAGCTCGCGCCGGCGATGCCCTGGCGCGCCGAGTCGACGTACGGCAATTTCACGACGTCGTCGAACACGGCGGTGAGATCGCCCATCACTTTCCCGCCCCAGTCCTCGGAGATGTCGTCGACGAACTTCTGGCCGAAGCCCGTCGATCCTCGCGGATTGGGCGCGGCGACGACCCAGCCTTGCGCGGCCCAGAGCGCCGGATTCCAGCGCGACGACCAGCCGTCGCCCCAATCGCCCTGCGGACCACCGTGGATCAGAAACACCACGGGTACTTCTTCGACGCGTCGAAGTTTGGCGGCTTGACGATCCAGGTACTGGACCGACGCGCCCGCCGCGCCGGCCACGGTGTGGCTCTCCGGCGCGGTGAACGCGACCGTCCTGAGCCAGCCGTCGTTCTCGTGCGTGAGCTGGACGCGCGCGGCATTCGCGCCGCCGTCACGCGCGACGGACCAGAGATCCGCCGGCGCCGTCATCGTCGACCGCGAAAACGCGATGCGGCGTTTGCCAATCGATGGCGACCCGATCGCGCCGCCGTGCACGATCTCCGTCGGCCCGCCGCCCGAAAGGCCAACGCGATACAGGTTATCGGTGCCCTGGCTCGTCGCCGTGAAATAGATCGCCTGGCTGTCCGCGTCGAGCACGTAGTCGCTGACCGAAAGATCCGGCGTCTCGAACAACGTGCGCTTCGTGCCCGCCGCCAGATCGTACACGTCGAGATAGAAGCGGTCCGATTCGAAGCCGGGCCGCCGCTGCGCGCGGACGATCATCGACTTGCCGTCGGGAGTGAACACGGGCTGATCGTCGGCCGCCGGATTCGCCGTAATCTTCCTCGCCGTGCCCCCCGAGACCGACACCAGCCACACGTCGTTGTTCGTCGTCCAGGCTTCCTTGTCGTTGCCCTCGCGGTTCGAGACGAAGGCAATCGACGTGTTGTCCGGTGAAAAGGCGATCGCGTTGTCCTCCTGCTGACCGGGAGGCGAATCGAAGTCGCCAGGTGTCAGATCGCGCGCGGTGCCGCCCGCGGCAGGCACGACAAACACGTGATGCCGGACGTCTTCGCGCCACTCGTCCCAGTGGCGATAGAGCAACCGCGTCATCACGTGAACCTTGACGGGATCTTTGTCGGCTGCATCGCGCTTCTGCCGGTTGCAGGCGTCGTCCGCGCACTCCGGATAGACGTCCGCGACAAACGCGAGCGTGCTGCCGTCGTGAGAGAACACGAGCGGCGGCTGCACGCCGCCCGAAACGTTCGTGACCCTTCGAATATTTGTGCCGTCGGCGCTCGCCAGGTAGACCTGCGCGTCGCCGTCGCGTGTCGAGATGAACGCCAGCTGGCGGCCATCCGGAGACCATCGCGGGGTGTTTTCGGTTTTTTCACCTGCGAGCAGGATCTTCGGCGCCGCTGAACCATCGGCCGGAACGATCCAGACGTCGGCGTTGCGCTTGCCGGTCGCCACGTCGGTCGTCGTGCGAACGTACGCCACGGAGTCGCCTGCGGGCGACACCTGCGGATCAGCCACGCGCACGGCGCCAATCAGGTCGCCAATAGACATCGGCCGCCCGGTTTGTGCCGCGAGTACGAGCGGTATCACGAGTACCGCAGAGGCGGCCACGACGAGGCGAGTAAGGGGACGCATCGGTCGAGGATAGATCAAAGGCCCGCCTCCCGCCGCCTTGGCAGGTACCGATCGTCGAAATCCGGCCACAAAAAGCGAAAACGGTGCCGCGAATATAATCGTTGGCGTGTCCGATCCGGTCATTGTCCCGCGCGCCGATCATCCGATCTCGCGCCGCAACATCGACCCGGATGCGCTCCGGGTGCTGTACCGCCTGCACGAGCACCAGCACACGGCCTACCTGGTCGGCGGCAGCGTCCGCGACCTGATCCTGGGGCGGCGACCGAAGGACTTCGATATCGGCACGAGCGCGCACCCGCATCAAATCAAGCGGCTGTTCAGGAACTGCTGGATCATCGGCCGGCGTTTCCGGCTCGCTCACATCAAGTTCGGCACCAAGACGATCGAAGTCGCGACGTTCCGGAAAAACGTTCCCGACAGCCCCGCCGATCCGCCGCCCGCGGACGACGAGGCCGTCGTCGTCGCAACCTCGCCCGCCGAGGCGGCACCGGCGGCCGAGGCACCCGGCGACAGTCCTGGCGTGGTCCGTCACGACAACACGTTCGGCACGGCCGAAGAGGACGCCTTCCGTCGCGACTTCACGATCAACGGCCTCTTCTACGACATCGGCACGCACGCGGTCATCGACTACGTCGGGGGACTCGCCGATCTCGAGCGGCGCCTGATTCGATCGATCGGCGATCCGCGCGTGCGCTTCGTCGAGGATCCGGTGCGCATGTTTCGCGCGGCCGTGCTGGGCGCCAGGCTCGGCCTCGATCTCGATCGCGACGTCGTCCGCGCCGTCGCCGAGCATCGCAAGCTGATCATGACGGCGTCGCCCGCGCGCCTGCTCGAGGAGTACTACAAGATTCTGCGGTCAGGCGCGGCGGAGGCCAGTTTCCGCGCGCTCGATCGCCTCGGCCTGCTCGAGCTTATGACGCCCGAGCTGAAGTCGGCGCCCGACGGCGTCTGGGACGCGCTCGCGCGCATCGATCGCTACCGGCAGCGATTCGACGCTGCTCCGGCCGAGCTGACCAACGTGATCCTCGTCGGCGCGCTCCTCGTGCCGACCGGCACGCTCAACCGGCGGCCACAGGCCGCCGCGCGCGATCCCAAGAAGGAACGCGTCAGCTTCGGCATGCTCCCCGTGGCCCGCAAGGACATCGAGCGTCTCACCCACGCGATGCAGTTGCTGCCGCGGCTGCTCGAACCGGAACTGCCGCCGCGCGTCGCGCGCAGCCTGCCCCATCGACCGGCGTTCGACGACGCCGTGATGTGGCTCGAGGTGTTCGGGGACGCACCGGAAGCCGTCGAACGCTGGAAGCTGGCCAAACACCAGCGCGCGCACCAGCCGCACCCGCATGCGCGGCACGCCGCCGGGCACGCACCGGCGCACGCACCTGCCCACGGGCAACCTGCCGCACCGGCACCCGGAGGCGACGCCGCCGGCACCCGGCGGAAGCGTCGGAGGCGTCGGCGTGGTCGAGGCGGCCGTGGTGGACCGGCCGCACCCAGCGGCAACGTATGAGGTCTATCTCGCGAACCAGGTGAGCCCAACGCGGATCTCGCGTCCGGGTGCGATCGTCACGAGCGGCGTGCGGCCCACTTCCACACGATTGTCGAACGCGTTCTCCAGGACAAACTGCCAGCGGAAGTTCGAGAGCCGGCCCGCGACCTGCAGGTCGAATTGGGACGCGCTCTGGAGCAGGAACTGATTCCGATCGTCGTCGAATTGCGGCGACGTGCCGTGCCAGAGCAGCGAAGCCATCGTCCCATGAGGCAGCGACCAGTCGGCGGTGAGCGATCCGGCGGCGCGGGGGATCTGTGGCAGCCGGTTGCCTTCGAGCGCGGGCTCCTCCGAGTTGCGAAACGTCGCGTCGGAGAACGCGCCCGACGCGCGCAGACGCAACGCCTGAACCGGATGCACCTCGAACTCCACCTCGAGCCCTTTCGCGTGCGCGTCACCGGCGTTCTCGCGTTCGCGCGTGATGATCGTGCCCGAGGAGATCGTCACGTTCGCGACGGCGTCGTCGACGACGGTCCAGAATCCGCCGATTGACGCCTGCCAGTTCTTGCCGGACGCGCCGAACGCGACGTCGCCCGACTTGGCCTGTTCGGGCTTGAGGTTCGGATTGGCGCGGGTGAGGACGTTGCCCACCTGGAAGTTGCGCACGAGCTCATTGAGCGTCGGCCAGCGGTGACTCGTGCCGATTGATCCGCGAAGGAACGTCACGCGAGAAAGCTCGAATGTCGCGCTGGCCCGGCCGACGGTCGCCTGATCGCGGCTGTCGGCCATCGTCGGCGCGGCCCGCCATTCGTGACGGATGCCGCCGGTGAGCGTGAGTCTGGTGACGGGCGCTGCGCCTGCCTGCAGGCCGATCGCCTCGGAGTCGTCGCGCAGCGACTGCGTGGTGGCCGTTGCCGGCTTCACCTCGTCGAAGTCCGCGCGCGATCGCGAAATCACCATGCTCGCGAGGAGATGCCCACGCGGAATGTCGTGGCCGGCCTCGACGACGCCGCGCGTGGTGGTGCCGTCGGTCGTCTGCGTCGACGTGAGCGTCTCGGCCGTTCGTGCCGCGTTGACCGCCGTGAAGGTCTGGTAGAAATGATTCGGACTCACCGAAAGCCGGGCGGCAAACGTCGCGTGCGAGAACGCCGCATCGTATGCGCCCGCACCTGTGCCGCCGCTCATGCGGTTGCGCTGCAGCACGGTGCCGTTCCCGCGATCGTCCGAGCCGCCCCACCCGGTGAACGTCAGGCGCTGATTGTCATCGCCGAACTCCAGGCGTCCGTACAGATTCGCCCAACGCGCGTCGGTCGGCTGATCAACGGGGCCGCGTGACTCCGGAGCCAGGGGAATCGTGCCGTCTGTTCGAAACCAGCTCGCGGCACCAAAGCCCGCGGCGCGACCAATCCGTCCGCCGATGCCGAGGTCGAGGCCGCCCACGCCGGGCGTGCCGCCTTCCCCGCCGAGCGAGATCGCGGTGACGTTGTCGGCCGGCGTCACGAGGCGCACGACGCCGCCGAGCGCGTCCGTGCCGACAGCCTCGCCCTCGGCGCCGCGATCGACGTCGATGCGGGCAATCGCGTCGGTGGGTACGCGCGTCCAGGTCACCCAGCCGCCGAACCCGTCGTTGAGCGGGACGCCGTCGAGCATCACCAGGCCGCGGCTCGATCCCGACGCGGACAACCCGCGAAGCGTCACACCCTGCGTCGTCGGATTGGCCGCCCGCGAGGACGACCGGCGAAACAGCGAGAAGCCGGACACGACGCGTAGCGCCTCGTCGGTCGTCACCGAAGGAATCTGATCGAGGTCCGCGCGCGACAGCACGGTGGTGCCCGTCGCCGGATCCCGCCACGACGCGTCACGATCGGCCGTGACGACGATCGACTGCGTCACCGACGCAGGCGCGAGAACGACGTCAATCGTTCCGCCGGCCGCCGTCCGACGCGCGGTCTCGAAGCCGCGGGCGGACACTTCGAGCTCGGCCGGCAGCGTGACGTTCGCAATCGAGAAGTGGCCGGAGTCGTCGGTCGTCACCGGCGCAGCCGAGGGCTGCGACAAGACGACGACCTGCGCGCCGGAGATCGGCGCATTATCGGCGCTCCGGACCGTGCCGATGATAGTGGACGACTGCGCGAACACGCGGCCAGGCACCACGAGCGCGATGACCGCGACGAGGACAAACGCGCCGCGGACAAACCGGCCGGGCCGAGCGAGTCTCTGCACGAGGACCATCTCGATCTACCTGCGGAAGTGAGCGCTCAGCCGTTCTTCTTTTCGAATTCCTTCATGAACTCCACGAGCGCCTTCACGCCGTCTTCCGGGAAGGCGTTGTAGATCGACGCGCGCATGCCGCCGACCGAGCGGTGGCCCTTCAACCCGTCGAATCCCGCCGCCGTTGCTTCCTTGGCGAACTTCGCGTCGAGGTCTTCGGTCGCGAGCTTCCAAGTGATGTTCATCAGCGAGCGGCTGTCCTTATCGGCGTGGGGCGTCCAGAACGCCGAGCGATCGAGCTCGTCGTACAGGATCCTGGCTTTGCGCCTGTTGACCGTCTCGATGGCGGCCAGGCCCCCGATCCCGACGAGCCACTTCATCACCAGTCGCAGGATGTAGATGCCGAACACGGGCGGCGTGTTGTAGAGCGATCCGTTTTCCGCCTGTGTCTTGTAGCTCAGCATCGTCGGCAGCGTCTCCGCCGAACGCGCGAGCAGGTCTTCGCGGATGATGACGACGGTGACGCCAGACGGTCCGAGGTTTTTCTGCGCGCCGGCGTAAATCAGACCGTGGGCCTTGACGTCGATCGGACGCGAAAAGATGTCCGATGACGCGTCGGACACGAGTGGAACGTGGCCGACGTCAGGCAGCCCCGTCCATTCCGTGCCATGAATCGTGTTATTCGACGTCATGTGGGCGTAGGCCGCGTTGGGCGTGAGCTTCAACTCGCCCTGTTTGGGGATGCGCTTGAAGTTGCCGTCCTCGGTCGAAGCGGCGAGGCTCGTCGTCCCCACCCGCTTCGCTTCCTTCATCGCCTTCTTCGCCCAGTCGCCGGTCACGATGTAGTCGGCCGTCGCGCCTGGCGTCAGCAGGTTCATCGGCACCATGGAAAACTGGAGACTGGCGCCGCCCTGCAGGAACAGGATCTTGTAGTTGTCGGGAATACCGCCGAGCGTACGCATGTCGGCCTCGGCGCCCTGGATGATGGCGTCGAACGTCTTGGATCGGTGACTGATTTCCATCACCGACATTCCGACACCGGGCAGCGCCACGAGATCGCGCTGCGCTTCCTCGAGCACGGGCATCGGCAGCACTGCCGGACCAGCGGAAAAATTGTAGATACGTTTGACAGCGGTCGTCATGAACAGGGCCTCACTGCCACGGACTTTAGCACGGCCCGTTTTGCCGGTGTAGCCGCCGCAGAGACGCCGCGGCCTGACGCGCGCTAGGCGTTGACGACATTCGGCGCGCGGCCGGTGTCGCGGAAGAGCTCGACGATGCGGACGGTCTCCGCGGCGACGGCTTCCTGCGCCTGGTCGGTCGAGGCGCCGATGTGGTGCGTGCCGTAGACGCCGGCGGTTTTCGCAATCGGATCGGTGAACTCACCGGTTGGCGTCCCCGGCTCCGTCGCGAACACGTCGAGGGCTACGCGCAGCTTCTTCTCCTTCGTCGCCGCCTCGAGCGCGGCATGATCGACGACCTCGCCGCGGGAGGTGTTGATGAAGTAGCTGCCGGGCTTGAGTTTCGACAGCACGTCCGCGTTGACCAGATTCTTCGTTTCCGGGGCGAGCGCGAGGTGGATGCTCAGGATGTCCGAGCGCGCGGCGACTGCAGCCGGAGACGGCGCGAGGACGATCGGCACGAAGCGCGCGGCGTCTTCGAGACCGAGGCTCTGCGCCTCACCCGCCGAGAGCGCACGATCCGCGCCGTCGAACCGGCGGCTCCACATCACGATGTGCAGCCCGAACGCCGCGGCGCGCGTGATCATCTCTCGCGCAATCGCACCGGTGCCGAGCAGGCCGAGCGTCGATCCGTACAGCCCGCGCGCGCTGGCGTACTCCTTCTTGTTCCACTTGCCGGCGCGCAGGTCGGCGACGTTATCCGGAATGCGGCGATCGAGCGCGAGGAGCAACCCGAATGCCAGCTCAGCGACCGCGATCGAATTCTTGCCCGGACAGTTGGCCACTTGAATGCCATGGGCCGTCGCGGCCTTGACGTCGATCGTGTTCACGCCGGCGCCCGCGCGCACGATCAACTTCAGGGACGGCCCCATCGCCGCCTCGCCAACTTTCGTCGACCGCACGACGAGGACCTCGGGTTGCTTCGAGGCAATCGCGTCGGCGAGCGCCTGATCCTTCAAGTCCGGCTCGAACAGCACCTCGGACCCGAGCGCCTTGAGCCCGTCGATCCCGCTTTGCTCGAACTTGTCGGCAATGAGAACTCTCATGGATCCCTTCTGCCCTAGATCAGATGTACCACCAACCCGTCGCGCAGCTTCGGTTCGAACCAGGTCGACTTGGGCGGCATGATGCCGCCGGCATCCGCGATCGCCATGAGGTCGTCGATGCCCACAGGATAGAGCGAGAACGCCACGGCCGCCTTGCCGCTCGTGACGAGTCGCTCGAGCTCACCGGTGCCGCGAATGCCGCCGACGAAGTCAATCCGCTTGTCCGTGCGCGGATCGCCCACGCCCAGGATCGGTTCGAGCACCCGGCGCTGCAGCACCTCGACGTCGAGTGCATCGGCGCGCGGCGTGCCCGGCGGCGCCGGAGGCAGGGTCAAGGTGTACCAGCGGCCGGCGAGGTACATGCCGGCCTCGCCGCGAACCTTCGGATCGGCGCGCCCGGGACCAGCGGCCACCATCGATCCCAGCGCCGCCAGCAGTTGATCGGCCGTCTTGCCGCCAAGATCCCTCACGACGCGGTTGTACGGCAGGATGTGAACGCCCGCGTCCGGAAACACGGTCGCGACAAAAGTCGCGGCTTCGCGGTTGGCCGGCAACGCCTGACGCGCCCGCGACGCGCTCGCCGCGCGATGATGCCCGTCGGCGATGTAGAGCGCGGGCAGCGCCGCGAAGGCCGCGACCAACCCACGGACGTCGTCGCCCACGACCCGCCACATGGTGTGCCCCACGCCATCGCTCGCAGTGAAATCGTAGAGGGGTCGGGTGGCCAGCACGCGCTTCGCAATCGCATCGACAGCGACTGACGCGCGGTACGTTAGAAAGACGACGCCGGTCTGCGCGCGCAGTTCGGTCATGTGCCGCGTACGATCGTCCTCTTTGTCCTTGCGCGTCTTTTCGTGCTTCTTGATGAGCCCCCGGTCGTACTCGTCCACCGAGAAGACGCCGGTCAGTCCGGTCTGCTCGCGGCCGCCCATCCGCAGCCGGTAGAAATAGAGCGACGGCTCGTCGTCCTGCAGCAACGGCGCGGATCGCTTCAGGTCCTCGAAGTTTCGGACCGCCTGCTCGTAGACCGCGGGGGCGTAGGGATTAGTCCCGGGAGGCAGATCGATTTCTGATCGCGTGACGTGGAGAAAACTTTTTGGGTGGCCCGCCACGAGCGCGCGTGCCTCGTCGGCGTTGACGACATCGTACGGAACGGAGGCGACGTCGGCGGCAGCTTCTGGAGCGGGACGCAGTGCACGAAACGGAGCGAGGAAGGCCATGGATTACCGGTGCGGACCGCCTGGCGGGCCGGCCGGCGGCACCGCGGTGCGATCGCGCAACTGAGTGAGCGCCTCGTCGCGCTCGGTGGTGAACGCGGAGAGCGCGTCGTCCGCGATGGGCGCGCCGGGCGGCATACGGCTCAGCTCGACGAGGGGATTGACGTGCACGCCGCCCTTCAGGATGCGGTAGTCGAGGTGCGGCCCGGTCGCCGACCCCGTCATGCCCACGCGGCCAATCAGCTGGCCCTGCTCGACGCGTCCGCCGACTCGCAGATTCGATGCGAACGCGGACAGGTGCAGGTACTCGGTCTCGTACCCGCCGCCGTGGCGCAGCTTGATCATCTGCCCGGCCTCGCCGGCCCAACCCGCGGATTCGACGACGCCGGCAGCGACGGCCATCACGGCGGTGCCGGTTGGCGCGCCATAGTCCACACCGAGGTGCGCGCGAACGTCGCCGTGGACGGGATTCACTCGTCGATACGAAAAGTTCGACGTCACACGCGGTTCGAACGGCAGCGGCGAGCGGAGAAACTGCCGCTTGAGCGATCGTCCGCGCTCGTCGTAATACGCCGGCTTGCCGTCGGCGTCGGCGTACCTGACGGCCGTGATGTCGCGCCCGCCCGTGTGCAACACGGCCGCGCGGACATCGCCGTAGCTCGACACGCCGCCCTCGCGCGTCACCCGTTCGAACAGCACTTGAATGCGATCGCCTGGTTGCAGGTCGGAGTTGAAATCCACTTCGCCGCCGAGGATGTCGGCCAGCTTCAGCGCGAGCTGCACGTTTTCGCCCGACGCGTCGAAGGCGCCGACGAGCGACGAGTGATCGCGCGAGATCGCGACGTCGACCGCGGCCACGTCGATCATCTTCGGTACCGGGACCACCTCGACGTCGAAGGGCGCTTCTCCCGTCCTGGACGCCGTCGCGAACACGACGCGGAGGAGCCGATCGGGATCGATCGGATAGCGGAACTCCCGCAGAAGGCCGCTGAACGTCCGGCGTAATTGGTAGGTTTCCCCGGCGCGCAGTCCGCGGGGGTTGAAGACCTTGGCCACGGCCGTCACGACCGCGGGCGTGAGTTCGGCCGGGACGTGGTTCTGTCTGAGCAGTGTCTCGAGCGTGGCGTTCGCCGGGACGCGGCTGACGGTCTCGTCGCTCTCACGCGCGAGCAGAATGTCGTGCGCCGGCTCACTCGAGCGCGGCCGATCAGGCGCGGAGTGACACGACACCAGCAGCGTCGCAACGAGGCACGGCGCGAGACGCGTCATTCGCATCACGGCGCGGTCACCACGCACACGTCATCGCTGACTCGATGGGGGAACCTTGCCCATCGCCCGCAGGTAGGTCACGAGATTGCCATAGTGCTCGTTCTCGTGCGCGTTGTTCGCTGCCAGCACGCCGAGCTTCGTCGTGTCATGGCCGAAGGCCTTCGCCGGCTCGCCGCCGTTGTGATCGTTGACCGCGTTGTAGGCTTTGTCGCAGAACGCGAAGGACGCGGCCAGCGCCTTCTGCATCTCGACCTTCGACGTGAGCGTCTGGAAGTCCTCGCCCTTTGGCCCGCGCTCCTCGGTGGCTTCCTTGCCCATCGCCGCGCCGCAGTACGCGTAGTTCACATTGGCGATGTGTCCGAGGATCTGGCCGAAGTTCCGCACATCCGCGGACACGCCCGCAGGACGGAACTCGAATTCCTTCTCCGTGACCATCTGCGCGGAACGAAGAATATAGTCCTTCACTTCGTCGTGTCCGGCACGGATCGACGTCGTAATCGGTCCAGAGGCGACCATCGTCACCGACGTCGGCTTGGCCGGCGTTTGGGAGGCGACGGAAACTGGCTGTCTGGCCGCCGCGCCGGCAACCAGCGCCAGGCAGCCGATCAGCGTGACTCCAACTCTCTTCATGCGACGAACCCCTTTCGCGCGGACTAACTTACCACCGCTCTTCTTCGAGTGACCAGCAGGAACCGGACCGAAATGCCCGGTTCCGGTCGATTTGCAGCCGCGGTGTCCGGACCCGTATAGTGACCGCCCGGACCTCCCGGTCCCTGAGGAGCACAGCAATGACGAAATCGATCAGAACGGCGCTTGTCGCTGGCGTGGCCGCGTTGTGTCTGGGTGCATTTGGCTTGCCACTGGTCGCAAGCGAGCAAATCGACTACGACGCCATCAACAAGATCAAGCAGCAGGGGCTCGACCCGACAAATTCGAAAGTCATGGAGACGATGAGCTACCTGACCGACGTCTACGGTCCGCGGCTTACCGGGTCGCCCAACGTGCAGAAGGCGGGCGACTGGGCCGTGGCCAAGATGAAGGAGTGGGGACTCGTGAACGTCTCGCTCGAGCCGTGGACCGCGTGCCCGCCTGATGTCGCGGCGACACTCGCGAGCGGTCAGCGCGCGGGGGCGCCCGCGGGCGCAGCCGGCGGTGGCGGCGGACGCGGTGGCGGCAACCCGGCCAGCTGTGGCTTCCCGCGCGGCTGGGCAAACGAGAAGTTCTATCTCGAAGCCGTCGCGCCGCAGCAATTTCCAATTCCCGGCACGCCGACCGGCTGGACGCCTGGCACGAACGGCCTGGTCCGCGGCGATGTCGTCCTCGTCACCGAGACGACGCAGGACGAGTTGCAGCAGAAGTACGCCGGCGGCAAGCTGAAGGGCAAGTGGGTGCTCGGCGCCGACGCGCCCGATGTCGCGGCGTACTGGTCGCCATTGAGCGCGCGCTACACGAAGGAACAGCTCGAGAACATGAGCAGCCCCGAGCATCCGCAGGAACTTGGCGTGAATCCTCCGGGCGGACGCGGCGGTCGCGGTGCTCCGGCCGCGCCGGCCGGTGGCCGTGGCGCGGCTGGTGGTGCTGCGCCCTTCAATCGCAACGCGTGGTTCAAGAGCGAGGGCGTGCTCGGCGTGCTGTCCACCGCGCCGCGCGGACACGGCATCTACACGATCGGCGGATCTTCAGCGACCGATCCTCAGACCGGCCTGACCGCGATCGTGATTCCGGCCGAGCAGTACGGCCGCATCGCCCGTATTCTCGAAAAGAACATGCCCGTCACGATCGAGGCCGACATCAAGAACACCTACTACCCCAACCCGCCGATGTTCAACGTCGTCGGTGAAATTCCGGGTACGGACAAGGCGGACGAAGTCGTTATGCTCGGTGCGCACTTCGACTCGTGGCACGCGTCGACGGGCGCGACCGACAACGGCGCGGGCTCGGGCGCGATGATGGAAGCCATGCGCATCCTCAAGCAGTCGGGCGTGAAACTGCGGCGCACCGTGCGGATCGGACTGTGGACCGGCGAAGAACAGGGACTGCTCGGCTCGCGTGACTACGTGACGCGGCACTTCGGCACCGCGGCGCCAGGCGGCGGCCGTGCTGCCGGTGCGGCAGCGCCTGCGGGCCCCCCAGCTGGACCGACGCTGCTGCCGGCCGCGGCGAAATTCGCCGGCTACTTCAACATCGACAACGGCACCGGGGCGATTCGCGGCGTGTACCTGCAGGGCAACGACGCCGTCGCGCCGATCTTCCGCGACTGGATGGAGCCGTTCCACACGATCGGTATGACGACGCTGACGATCGCGAACACGGGCGGCACCGACCACCAGTCATTCGACGCGATCGGCCTGCCGGGCTTCCAGTTCATTCAGGATGCGATCGAGTACGACACGATGACGCATCACACGAACCTCGATAGCTACGAGCGGCTGCAGCCGGAAGACATGCGGCGCAACGCGACGATCGCCGCCGCCTTCGCGTACCTCGCCGCGAACCGCGACGAACGGCTGCCGCACAAACCGGCGACGTTGCCGGCCGCAGGACGCGGGCGTCAGTGAGTGCGGAAATGGGGGAATGCGGCAGTCTTGCCTCATTGCCCAATTGCCCAATTGCCCCATTCACCAGAGCCCCACCTTGCCCTTGACCGAGTCGATGAGCTTGGCGGGGTCGAAGCCGACGCCTTGATGAAAGACGAGCGTCACGCCCCGAATGTCCTGGATGTTCGCGGAGGGATTGCCCGTCACGATCATCAGGTCGGCCTGCTTGCCAATCGCGATCGATCCGATGCGCGCGTCGCGTCCGAGATACTTCGCGCCGTTCAGGGTGCCGATTTGAATCGCCTCGAGCGGCGTAAAGCCTTCTTCGACGAGCAGTTCGATTTGCCGCTGATTCGAATAGCCCGGGATCACTCCGCCTGATCCCGTCGGGTCCGTGCCGGCGACGAGCATGCCGCCGGCGCGGGCGAACGCGCGCTCGAGCGCCATGCCCTTCGGAAACAGCGTCTTGTACACCGACGTCTGACTGGCGGCGGCACGATCGTAGGCCTGCTGAAACTGCTGCCGCAGCTCGGGCAGCAGCACGTCGAGCCCGGGCGGCAGCGGCCGGCCTGGCGTGAACGTCTCGAACACCGTCAGCGTGGACGTGAGCGCGATGTGCCGATCGACGAGCGTCTTGACGAGCGCAGCGAATGGCGCGGTCGCGGGATCGAGCGCCGCGACGGTCTGCTGCCCCGTCGCTTGGCCCGGGCAGACGTCCGGCTGCTTGTTCGCGACGAAGTCGGTCGCCGCCATGAACCCGTGCTCGAGGTTGTCGATGCCTGCCGCGGCCGCCTCCGCATACGTCACCGAGCACAAATGGCCAGTCACCTTCAGCCCGCGCTTGTGCGCTTCGTCAACAGCCGCCGCGAGCTCCGCGCGCGTGATTTGCATATACGCCTTGAACGACGTCGCGCCCATGTCAGCCCAGTAATTCACCTGCCTTCGGGCGTCGTCCGCGTCTTTGAGCGAGTTCATCTGCAGAAACGTGTTCGGGCCGTTGAGGTACGGCGCGCTCGCGTCCATGGACGGCCCCGGAACTTCCCCTGCGTCGATGCGACGCTTGAGCACGAAATCCATGAACCCGTTCACGTTCCCGCCCGTGCGCATCGTCGTCACGCCGCCGGCAAGGTAGAGGCGCACGAAGCTCTCGCCGAGCTGGCCGTACACGCCCGGTCCGGTCGGGTAATACAAATGCTCGTGCAGCATCACGAGGCCTGGTAGCACGCTCTTGCCGGTGCCGTCCACGACGGTCGCGCCCTGCGGCGCGGTGACGGACGCGGCGCTCCCGAGCGCGACGATGTTGCCGTCGCGGATGACGAGGGTCTGATCCTCACGCGCCGGCGCGCCAGTCCCGTCGATCACGCGGACGTGCGTAATCGCGACGACCGGCGCGTTCACAGAGACGAACTGACGGATGCCGTTGCCGATCGTGCCCTGCTGGCCGGCGGCGACGACGGCGCTGCCGACGACGAGCCCGGAAGCCAGGACGAAGCTGCGACTGAGTCGGGTGGACATACGCAGATGCTAATCCAACTGTTTGAGGCGGCGACCCGGTGAACCAACCATTTCTAACCGGTCCCGACCGCGCATCACTGGTGCTGTCGACAACCGGTGCTAGGATCCGATTGCCGGTTTCCCGCGCGCGATGTCACCGCTTCTTGGCCTCTTTCTCACCGTCGGCGGGATTTTCAGCGGGCTCGCGGCCTTCTGCGCGTACCTGATTTCGTACCACGAATATCGCCAGCGGATGCTGCGCGTCACGCAGGATCCCAGGCGCATGGCGCTCCAGACCGCGAGCGTGACGGTCGTGTTCATGATGGGCGCGATCGTGCTGCTCTACTTCGCGCTCCGTCCCGCCGGCTCGTAGGTCTAGGTCGGGAGGACGATCGTGACAGCCGTGACGCGGCCGTCGGTCAGGGACATCCGCCGAATCGCGTGGTTGTTCGTGTCGGCGACAAACACGGCATCGGCCGTCGCCGAGATCCCGCCCGACTCGTAGAATCGCGCTCCCGCCCCAACGCCGTCGGCGAAACCCGGCTCACCCGTGCCGGCGAACGTACGGACGCGACGTGTCTTCGGATCGAGCGTCTTTATTTTGTGGTTGTACGTGTCCGCGATGAACAGCCGCGCTCCCGCCCACGCCACGCCGAGCGGATGCTGCAGCCGCGCGTCGTCGCCCGCGCCGTCCTTGTCGCCGAACTCGAAGAGATCACCGCCGGCGAGCGTGCGCACGTCGTTCGACGGCGGAAGCGCGATCGCGCGGATGATGTTCGACTCGCTGTCGGCGACGTACATCGTCGCGCCGTCGATCGCGAGGCCGGATGGCTGTGCGAACGCGGCTTCGTCCGCCGGGCCGTCGACGCGCCCTTCCCGGCCGGACCCTGCGTACGGCAGCGCAAGCTGGCGTTCGAGATCGATCATCCAGATTTGGTGGACGCCGGCCATCGCGACGAACAGCAGGGCCTTACCGAGCTGCAGATCCCACGGCGAGCTGAGCGGCGTCTCGAGCGCAGCACCGCCCTCGTCGCCCCATCGGCCCTGTCGACCTGTGCCGGCAACGGTCGTGACGTCGCGCGCCTCGAGATCGACGCGCCGCACGAGATGGTTTTCGGTATCCGCGACGTAGAGCGACCGGCCACGCAAGGCCATCCCTTGCGGGCGATAGAAGCGGGCGCTGTCGAAGCTGCCGTTCGTCGCGCCGGCGCGTCCGTCGCCGATCACGTCTGTCACGCGACCGTCGAACGTCGACACCAGCACGCGGTGATGATTCGAGTCGGCGATGAACAAACGGTTCGATGCTTCGTCGGCAAGGACTTTGCCCGGAAACGCGAGCGTGCCCATCGTCACACGCTCACGCTCCGGCGAGAGCGGAATCGGCGCGCGCGAGATTTTCTGTTGCTCGTCGAAGACGTGAATGACCGCGGCAATCGCCTGGTCGAACGCCGGCGCGTTGCCTTCCCCCGACGCCGTGCCGACGATGTAGCCGTCGGGATCGATGAGCACCTGCGTCGGCCACGCGCGCGCGCCGTACGCCTTCCAGATCTCGAACCGCGCATCGTTCACGACCGGATGATCGAGGTCGTACCGCACGATGATCCGGCGTAGGTTTTCGCCCTCTCGCTCATTCGTGAACTTCGCCGAGTGGACGCCGATCACCACCAGTTCGTCGCGGTACCTGTCGCCCAAACGCTTGAGATCCGGAATCACATGCATGCAATTGATGCAGCCGTACGTCCAGAAATCGAGCAGCACGACTTTGCCGCCGAGCGCCTTCAGCGACAGTGGCGCCGCGACATTGAACCAGTCGAGGCCCGTAGGGAACTCGGGCGCGTGAATTCGGACAGGAGCGTCAGGCATGGCTAGCGCGGCGCTGGCAAATCAGCGGGCCCTGCGGGCAGGCACCGATCGCTAGTCGCCGCCGCGCCCGCGTCCGCGTGCGGCCGGCGACATTTCGACCAGGCGACGCAGTTCCTTGATCGGCTCTGCGCTGTCATCCACCTGAAGACGGAGGACGACGTCGTTGTGGAGCCAGACGCCGGCGTCTTTCTTGACGACGATGAGCGCCGCGGATTGCTGGCCGCGGTGGTCGCCGCCGGCAGCCTGCCCCGCTTCGAGCGCCGCGACGAGCCGCAGCGCCAGATGCTGCCGCTGCCCGCTCGCATTTTTCTCGCTGTTCTCGAACCCGGCGACCATCGCCGCCGGTACCTTGCTGGGCTTCATGCCGTCGGCCGGTGGCCACTTGCCGTCCGGCCGCCCGAGCGTGTTGCCTTGCGCGGTGCAGAATTTTCCTTGCGCGTCGGCGGCTTCCGTCGGCGCGTCGGGGCCGGTGAATGCGGCGACCTCGCCCTTCGTGTTGATCACGGCGAACTGGCGGCCCGCCTTCGGCCACGGCTGGCCGCGATAGCCGGGATCCTTGTCGTCCGCGTAAATTTTCTTGATGATCTCGGCCGGCGCCATTCCCTGGCGCAAGAATGCCAGTCCCTGCGGGCCGTAGCTCACGTCAACCACCGCTTGCGTCGCGACGGCGCCGACACCGGCTTCGGCCCAGATCACGCCGTTGCCGACGGCGAACACTTTCGACTGCACCGCGGCGCCGATTTCGCCGGTTTCCGGATCGTAGCCGAGGATCGAAAAGGTCCCGGGCAGATCGGTTGGACCGTTCGCCGGCAGCCCGCTCGGGCGTTGCGCCGAGAGCACGAGCGGCACGATCGCCGCGATGAGACACGCCACCTTCAGACGAGTGCGCATGCAGCCTCCTCGATCCCCGTCAGCGGTGCGCCGGCGGACGGGTGATGAAATTGACGACGGCGGCGATCCACGCGTCGTGCGTGTCCTCGAGATGCGCGCAGTGATCGGCACCGGCGAGTTCGACCATCTGCTTGTCGTGCGTGGCCAGCTTCGCAAAGAACTTGCCCGCGTCCGACAGCGTGACTCCAGGATCGTTCGCGCCGAACAACACCAGCGTCGGCACCTGCACGCGATCGGGCTTGAGATCGTTGAACTCGGCGTCGCCCTTGAGGTCGACCATCACCGGATCAGCCTTGAGCGCCTGCTCGATGAAGGCCGAGACAACCGCCGGCGGCGTGACTTTGGGTGAAATGAAATCGCTCGTCGCGTTCTCCGCCGTGTTCTTCTCCATCTGGGGCTTCTCGGGCGCCCCGCTGTCCGCGAACTGCAAATCCGGATCAAAGACGAAGCCGAAGAGGACGACTGCCGACATCCGACCCGGCGCCGCTTGCGCCGCCATCTGCGCCTGCGCCGCTCCGCGCGACCAGCCGATGAGCACCGGTTTCGGCAGCGTGGGATGTTGCTGGCCGACCCACGTGATCACATTGACGAGGTCGGTCGCGGCCCGCCGCGGTGTCAGCCAGCCGGTCGCATCAC
Organism: uncultured Acidobacteriota bacterium; assembly: GCA_963704575.1. Lineage (GTDB taxonomy): Bacteria > Acidobacteriota > Vicinamibacteria > Vicinamibacterales > SCN-69-37 > DATEGZ01. Next base: position 3,008,006 of record OY969918.1, read on the forward strand.
GCGGCGTCTCGCCGTAGCCGCGCAGATCGACGGCGTACGCGGCGAACCCCTGCGCCGCCAGTGACGCCAGCACGGAACGCTGAAGACCGTTCACCTGCAGATCAAAATCCGGCCGGCTGCTCCACGTGCGGCCGTGCACGAGCAGCACCGATCCGCGCGGAGTCGCCGGCTTGCGCGCCCACACGGCCATCGGATGTCCATCCGACTGCACTGTAAAGCGCTCAGGAGCCGGAAGCGGCGCCGTGGTTCCCGCTCCCGGTTGGAGCGACGCCGTGCCGTGGAGACTCGACGTCGCGAGCATCAGCACAGCCAGGAGTGCGAGCGATCGACCGATCCTCATCCGCGGCTATTCTCCACCAACTACGACCCCGCCGCGCTGGCGATCTCGTCGAAAGTCGTCACGTGCTCGAACGTGTCGTCGCCCTGCGGCGAGTTGCCAGGCCGAACGCTCAAGACCGGGTGCATGCCGGCCTCACGCGCGGCCGAGAGTTCACGAACGAGGTCGGAGACGAAGAGCACCGCCGCCGCCGGCACGTCGAGTTCCTTCGCAATCCGGACGTAGCTCGCGGCGTCGATCTTCGCGCCCACGCGGGTGTCGAACAACGCCGACAAGAGCGGCGTCAGGTCGCCGTCTGGTGTGGACTCGAACAGACGACGCTGCGCCAGCTCACTGCCCGACGAGTAAATCGCCACGCGCACGCCCGCGGTCCGCCAGCGTCGAACCGCCGGTGCAACGTCCGGAAACACCTGGCCGCCAAGCTCGCCCGAGCGATAGCCGTCCTCCCAGATCAGTCCTTGGAGCAGCTTCAGGCCGGGCGACTTGCGATCGCGGTCCATCAGCCACTCGATGTACGCCGTCAGCGCCTCGAGCGACCCTGGCGCGACGGCCGGGGCCGGTTCATGTCGTGCGAGATCGGCCGCGTGCTCGGCAAGCAGCAGTTGACCGGCGTGCCGCACGTCGGGAGAGTCTTCATGAGCGCGAAGAAACGTTCGCAAGCGGATGCGCGCGTACGGAAACAGCGTCTCGTGCACGAACGCGATTGGCGTCGTCGTGCCCTCGATGTCGAGGAGCACGACGCGAATCGCGCAACTCGCGAGATCGATCAAATGGTGAGGCCGGGCCGCCCGGCGGGAAAATACGCCGGACCGAAACATACAGGCTGGAAGTTCTTGTCCACACCGGTGCCGGTGTAGTGCGGCGTCCATCCGGAGACGTCCTGGAACAGCCGGATCGCGCGGATGCGCCGTTCGGCGCAGAGATCGAACCAGTGATGCGTGCCGCGCGGGACACGGATTAAATCACCAGCCTCGACTTCGATCGCAAACACCGGTCCGCTTTCGGGATGAATGTGGAACAGCCCGTGCCCATCGACGATGAAGCGCACTTCGTCTTCGTCGTGCCAGTGCTCGGCGTTGAACTTGTTGAGCATGGCGTCGAGGTTAGGCGTGTGGGGATAGACGTCGATCACGTCCGCGGTGACGTAGCCGCCGCGCGCCTTGAGCTCCTCGATCTTGGTCTGATAGGCCGCGAGCAGATCGGCGGCCGGCGCATTGGCGGCGACGGGCCGGCCCGGCTCGGCGCGCTCGTAGTCGATGCCGCGCGAGGCAAGGTACGTCCGGATCTCGTCGACCCCGCGAATCGTGCGCTGCTCGGAGGGAATGTTCACAATCGCCATGACAGATCCTCACATTCGCGCTGACGGCGCGGCCTAGACCGCCCGTCCGGTCGCCTCGAGCAGGAACTCGAGAATCTCGACGTGCCTCTCGGCTTCGTCGAGCGTCGCGCCCCAGGTATACAGGCCGTGCCGCTCGAGCAAGAACGCGTGCGACGACGGGTGATCGCTGAGCGCCTGGCGCACGACTCGCGCGAGCCTGGTCATGTCCTGATCGTTCTTGACGATCGGAATCCACTCGCGATGATCGTGCGTCGTCACGCCGTCGAGGCCCTTGAGCATCTCGAACTGCTCAATGGCGATGCCGCGGGCCTTCGAGTGACGGTCTGAAAGTATGGTGCTCCAAACGGAGTGCGTGTGCAAGACGGCGCCGGCGCCGCGGAAATCGACGATTTCGAGGTGGAGCCGCGTTTCGGCGGAGGGCTTCGGCGCGCCATGGGCGCTCAGCCGCGCCGCCGCACCGACCATAATGCCCTGCGCATCGATCTGGAGGAACTGCCGGGCGCCAAGCCGGCCCTTGTGCGCCGCGCTCGACGTGATTGCCAGCTTCAGCGGGCGCCGCGAGACGACCGCGCTGAAGTTGCCGCTCGTCCCCATGACCCAGCCACGATCGTAGAAACGGCGGCCGATGCTGGCAAGTTGTGACGTCGCCTGGCGGAATGTCGGAAGCGCGGACCCAGCGAACACGGAAACTCCCTTCGAGTAGCCAACCCCAGTATCCTACGGACGTGCGGAAACTCCTCGTCGTGATCGCGACTTTTCCGGCGGTGATCGCGGCCGCCGGCGCGCCGCGACTCGCGCGCGACTATCCCATCACCGCCGTGCCGCTCACCGCCGTCCACGTGACGGGCGGATTCTGGGCGCCGAAGATCGCGACCAACCGGACGGTCTCGATCCCGCACATCATGCAGCAGAACGAGATCACCGGCCGGGTGGCAAATTTTCTGAAGGCCGCGCACGCCGAGCCGGGCGCCTACCAAGGCCAGCGGTACAACGACACCGACGTCTACAAAGTGATCGAAGCCGCGTCGTACTCGCTCGCGGCGGATCCCGATCCGGCCCTCGGTGCCAAGCTCGATGCGCTCATCGCCATCGTCGCAAGAGCCCAGGAACCGGATGGCTATCTCTACACGCCGCGCACGATCGATCCGAAGAACTCGCCGCCAGGCACGGGGCCCGAGCGGTGGGCCTGGGAGTTCGTCAGCCACGAGCTTTACGACCAGGGGCATATGATCGAAGCGGCAGTCGCGCATTTCGAGGCGACTGGCAAGCGCACGTTCCTCGACGTCGCCATCAAGAGCGCGGACTTGATCTGCAAGGTCTTCGGACCGGACGGCCGGAAGGATGCGCCGGGCCACGAGGAAATCGAGATCGCGCTGGTGAAGCTGTACCGCGCGACGGGCAATCGCGCGTATCTCGATCACGCGAAATTCTTTCTCGACCAGCGGGGCACGCCGCATTCCGGCGAGCGTGTGACGTTTCCCCAGGGCGACCGTTTCTTCATGTACAACGACCTGACGTACCGTCAGGATCAGGCGCCAGTGACGTCACAGACGCGCGCCGTCGGCCATGCGGTGCGCGCCGGGTATCTTTACGCCGGCATGACCGACGCGGCCACACTGCTCAATGACCCGGCGTACGGCCGGGCGGTGAAGACGATCTTCGACGACGTCGTGTCGAAACGGATCTACATCACGGGCGGACTGGGATCGGTTGGCAGCACCGAGGCATTCGGCGACGACTACTCGCTGCCCAATCGCACGGCATACACCGAGACGTGCGCGTCGATCGCGGGCATGCTCTGGTATCACCGTCTGTTCCTGCGCGAGGGCGGCGCGTCGTATCTCGATGTGTTCGAACGGACGCTCTACAACGGCTATCTCTCGGGCGTCTCGATCGCCGGCGACACGTTCTTCTACCAGAACCCGCTTGAGTCGGCGGGCACGGGCCGGTCAGGCCAGCGCAGCGCCTATTTCGATGTCGCGTGCTGTCCCGCGAATCTCGCGCGTCTGATGGCGCAGTTGCCCGGGCTGGTCTACGCGCAACGCGCGCAGCCTGCGCCCGAGGTGTTCGTCAATCTCTTCGTGCAGAGTGACGCGACGATCGACGTCGCCGGCCGGCACGTGCGCCTCTCGCAACAGACTGAGTATCCGTGGCGCGGTGATGTCGCGATCCACGTCGATCCGGATCAGCCGGCGTCGTTCACGGTGTCGATTCGTGTTCCTGGCTGGACGCGCGATCGCCCCGTGCCGAGCGATCTTTATCGCTTTGCGTCAGCCGGCAATGCGGCGCCGCATGCGATGATCAACGGCACGCCGGCGGCGATGACGCTCGACAAAGGCTTTCTCCGGTTGAAGCGACGCTGGCAGAAGGGCGACGTCGTCACGCTCTCCATGCCGATGCCCATCCGGCGCGTCGTCGCGCACGATCTCGTCGCCGACGATCGCGGCAAGGCGGCGATCGAGCGCGGGCCGCTCGTGTACTGCCTCGAAGCCGTGGACAACGGCGGCTCGACCGCCAACGCAACGCTTGCCCTGGACGCACCGCTCGATCATGCGTTCGTCGCTGACCTGCTCGGCGGGATCGAAGTGATCACCGGGCCGTCAATCAAGGCGATTCCCTACTACGCCTGGGCGAATCGCGGGCGCGGCGACATGAGCGTGTGGATTAAGTACTGAGCGCGACAAGAGGCGCTTGATCCCAATGGATCTCTCGGCGTTCGTCGGCACGTGGAAGAACGTAGCGGAGCCTCCGTTGTCGGCCCACACCTTGACCTGGCAAATCCGCGACGACCAGCTCCTCGGCCGTTGGATCGTCGAAGGCACGGTCGACGCGAACACATCATTCGAAGTACCGGTCAGCGACCCGTGGGTCGAAAACGGCGTGGTCTTTTTCCACATTCCGAGCAGCCAGTGGCCGTCCGAGTTCCGTTTGGTCGGCGACGGCGAGGCGCTGCTTGGCGGCGCGCGTGACAAGATGCCGGCAGACCTCGCCGAGATCTTCCGCCAATCGATCGACAGCCACCGGATGCGCTTTTTTCGCCAGCCTCCTACTTCGACGTAATAAGCGCGTCGATCGCGTCACAGGCGGCCGTTGCGCCCTGCTCACCGCGCACGATCTTTCCGACCTCAGCGGCTCGACGGCCGTATGCGGGCTGGCCGAGCAGCGCACGGAGCGCCGTCGTGGCGCTCGTCGCCGTGTACCGGCGCGCGTCCACGCTGCGGCCCACGCCGAGGCGTGAGATGCGTGCGGCGTTGTCCGGCTGGTCGTGTGCGTGCGGCACGACGAGCATCGGCCGGCCGGATCTAAGCGCCTGTCCTGTCGTCCCCACGCCGCCGTGGTGCACGATCGCCGCAGCGCGGGGCATCAGCGCGTCGTGCGGCGCGAGCGCTTCGACGAGCATCCCGTCTGGCACGCCTGCCTGCGTGAGCGCCGGCGCGTATTTCCCGACTAGGAACACCGCCCGTCGTCCGAGCGTGGCCGCGGCCTTCACGCTCTCCTGATAGAAGCTGCCTGGCGCGCCGACCGCCGAACTGCCGAGCGTGAACACGATCGGCGGATCGCCGCGATCGAGAAACTCGCCAAGCCGCACCGGCATCGGTACGGCGCGATTGAAAAAGACGAATCCAGGTACGGAGGAGCCTGCCGGCCAGTCGGGTTGTGGCTCGGCCAGCACGCGCGAAAACAGCGCGAGCGTGCCCATCGGAGAGAACTGACCCTCGAACAGCGGGCTGCCGACCAGTGGCAAACCGCGTTCAGCACGAAAATCGAGCACAGGTTGCGTCCACGGCGCGGTCGCACGCTTCGCAATCGAGAGCATCGCCCGCGCCGCCAGCCGGCTCGCGCGCGACAGGTAGACGAGCGCGGCATATGGCGGCAGCGCCGGAAAGTCGTACACCGAAAAGAATGACACCGGCGACAGGACCGTCGAGAGCCACGGCAAGCCTCGCTCGGCGGCAAGGATCGGCGCGGCAAAGGTGACCGGGTGAGACAAGAGCGCGTCCGCGCCCTTCGACGCGGCGACGAGGTCGTCATACGCGTCGCGCAGACTCGGCACGATCATGTCGCGTACGACGACCTGCGATCCGCGCGCGGGATCCATGACGCGCTCGATCGTCGCGCTGTCGGTCGGATCGACGTCTGGGCGGACCGGCCGGAACTCGAACCCCTCGGTCTCGACCAGCTCGCGATAGAACGCGCACGTCGCGACCACCGGCGTGTGGCCGCGCGCCTTCAGCTCGACAGCCAGGCCGAGGTACGGAAAGAGGTCGCCGTACGATCCCCAGCAGGCGAGAACGATCCGGGCCAATCGTTACTGTGGCGTGAAATTGACCGTGACCGTCATCAGGACCGACACGGGCGCGCCGTTGAGCAGCGTGGGGGTAAACCTCCACTGCAGCACCGCTTCAACGGCCGCGTTGTCGAGCAGCGCGACCGAACGAAGGACGTTCGCGTTGCTGACCGAACCGTCCGGCGCGACGAGGATCTCGAGAACGACGACGCCGCCCACGCGCGCCGCGAGCGCATCGGCCGGATACGCCGGCTTGACGTCGCGGATCTTGGTCGGCACCGGGATGTCACCGCCCACGCGAAGGATGGCGCCGCTCGTGCTGGGCGGCGTCAGGTCCTGACGCTGGCGATGAACCACGGTCACCGCGCGCGACAGGATCGCTTCCGCATCGGCGAGACGCCCCTGATCCGCGTAGAGCTTCACCAAATCGAGGTAGTTCGAGATGGTGTCTGGCGACTGGGTCATGCTCGTCAGCAGCTCCTTCTCCGAACGCGGTCCCTGCGCGCCCGTGATCTGCGGGACAAGCAGCAACGCGATTCCGACGACGACACCGATCCGGCCGAATCGTCCTGTCATAGCTCCTCCTCCAGGTTGCCATCCCGCGACTGCGCCGCCTCGCCACTCGCGCTCAGCGTTTTCCGCCAAGCAGCGACCCCAGCACACCGCGAAGAATCTGCCGGCCCGCGCCGGAACTGATCGCCCGCGTCGCGCTCTTGGCCGCGACCTCGAGCAATCCTTCGTGATGCGCACCCCGCGGTCCGGTCGTGCCGAAAATCACCGACGACAGCTCGCCGGCCATTCCCGGACTCGCCGGGGCCTGACCAGTATTTGACCCCGGAAGGGGCGCATTTGGTCCCGGCGCTGCCGGTGCCTGCGCGGAGGCACTCCCCTGACGGTCGGTCGTGCGAGTGCGGAGCTTTTCGTAGGCCGACTCGCGATCGACCGTCTGATCGTACGTGCCTTTGACCGGGGAGGCGTTGATGACCGCGGTCCGCTCGGCGTCGGTGACCGGCCCGATGCGCGACGCGGGCGGCAGAATCCACGCGCGTTCGACCACGGTTGGCGTGCCCTTCTCGTCGAGGAACGACACGAGCGCCTCGCCGACGGCCAGCTCGGTGATCACCTGTTCCGTCTTGAGCTTCGGATTGGCGCGCAGCGTCGTCGCGGCCGTGTTGACGGCCTTCTGATCGCGTGGCGTGAACGCGCGCAACGCGTGCTGCACGCGATTGCCCAGTTGGCCCAGCACCGTGTCGGGCACGTCGAGCGGGTTCTGCGTGACGAAAAACACGCCGACGCCTTTGGATCGAATCAGACGAACGACCTGTTCGATCTTCTGCACCAGCGCGGGCTCGGCATCGGCGAACAGCAGATGCGCTTCGTCGAAAAAGAACACGATCTTCGGCTTGTCGGGATCGCCCACTTCCGGCAGATGTTCGAACAACTCTGACAGCAGCCAGAGCAGGAACGAGGCGTACAGCTTCGGCGCGTTGATGAGCTGATCGGCGGCCAGAACATTGACGACGCCCTTGCCTCCCTGCGTCTGGATCAGATCGTCGATGTTGAGCATCGGCTCGCCGAAGAACTTGTCGCCGCCCTGGGTCTCGAGCGCGAGCAGGCCGCGCTGGATCGTGCCGATCGACGCCGCTGAGATGTTGCCGTACTGTGTCGTGAACTGCTTCGCGTTGTCGCCGACGTACTGCATCATCGCGCGCAGATCCTTGCTGTCGAGAAGCAGCAGGCCGTTGTCGTCGGCGATCTTGAAGACGAGCGTCAGCACGCCGCGCTGCGTCTCGTTGAGGTCGAGCAACCGGCTCAGCAACAGCGGTCCCATGTCGGAGATGGTCGCGCGCACCGGATGGCCGCCCTTCCCAAACACGTCCCAGAAGACCACCGGACTCGCGGCGAAGGCCGGCGCGTCGGCTTTGACGCTCTTGAGGCGCTCGACGAGCTTCGGCGACGAGGTGCCCGCGGCCGCGAGGCCCGCCAGATCCCCTTTCACGTCCGCCATGAAGCACGGAACGCCGATGCGGGAGAACTGCTCGGCCATCACCTGAAGCGTGACGGTCTTGCCCGTGCCGGTTGCGCCGGTGATCAGTCCGTGCCGGTTGGCGAGGCCCGGCAGGAGCGAGAGCTCGGCGCCGTCGGCCGTCTTCGCAATGACAAGTGGCTGAGCCATGCCGGCCAGTTTGCCACCAATCAGCCGGACCGCTGGGAGGAAATGCTTCGGCCGGCCTTAGAACAGCGAGCCGGTGATGCCCTGCCGTTCGGTGCGCCGCGGGCTGGCCTCGCGGCGGGCGGCGGGCTGACGCGCTTTGGCGTCGTAGAGCTTCCGGTCGGCCGCGCGCAGCAGTACCGTCGGCGACTCGCCGTCGTCTGGATACACGGCGACGCCGCCTGTCACCGAGATCCGCGGTGTCGTCGTGTCGAGCGCAAGCAGCTCTGAGACGCGTTCGAGCACCCGCGCGCCGCCTTCGTACGTCGTCTCGGGCAGGACGACGGCGAACTCGTCGCCACCGAAGCGCGCGGTAGTGTCGATCGCGCGACTGGCCTGGCGCAGCGCGTCGGCGACGCGGCAGATCGCGCGACTGCCGGTGAGGTGGCCATAACGGTCGTTCACTTTCTTCAACCCGTTCATGTCCAGAAACAACACGGCGAAGGATCGTCGGGTTCGGCCCGATCGGACGATTTCAGAACGCAGGACCTCGAGCAGCCGCCGGTAGTTGGACAGGCCGGTCAGCGGATCGGTCGTCGCCAGCTGATGGAGCTGCGCTTCGGCCTGTTTGTGCTCGCCGATGCTGGCCGCAAGCACGAGTCCCATGACGGACATGACGCTGATGTACGCCTGCAGCAGCACGAGCGACTCGTCAAGATTCGACGCGTCGCGCACGAACGGACCAAACCCGTGGAGGGTGCCCCAGACGGCGATGCCCGAGAGCAGGGCCATGAGCGTGGCGACTTCGCGTCGCCCGAATCGAAAGGCGGCCCACAGGAAGAACGGCACGCAGAGGAACTCGAGCGGATAGTTCTTGATGTCGGACGGAAACAGACCGGCAAAGACGAGCAGGCCGACCCACGTCAGCATGACGAAGAGCGCGGCCGCTTCGAAGAGCTCGGATACGCGCGGCCACTCGGGTTTGTCCGACGCCCACAGCAGCAGCACGGGCGCGAAGACGAGCGCACCACTCAATCGGACGAGCCAGGCGAGCAGCCAGACGGTGGCCGTGTTCTGGATGGGATGGGGCAGCGGCGGAAGAGTGACGAGCGTCTGGATCGACGCGCCGATCATCGTGGCGCCCGCCACGATGGTCGCGAAGCGGAAGATGTTCCGAGGCGTGGAAAACGCCTCGGCGCCGTTCGCGAACCGATCGATGAGTGTCGCGCCGACGAGTGAACTGATCGTATTACCAATAGCGATTGGGATTGAGTGCAGTATTTCCCCGGTCGCGATGAAGCTCACGAAGAACGAGCCGAGGGCGATGGCCGGCCAGATCTGGCGGCCAAACAACATGAACGCGACAAGGGAAAAGCCACTCGGCGGCCAGACAGCTGCCGGTCCCCCGGTGATTGCTTCGAGGGCTACACCCAGTCTGCCGAAGCAGAGATAGACCGCAAAGAGGGTCGCGTGGGTGACGGGATGTCGCGCCAGTCGAGCGTACATGGAACGGCGACCGACGGCCGGGGATTTCGCCTGGTCAGAACTCAGTCCAGTTGCAGTTACCGTGCCACGGTGTTCGAGCCGGGGAGGGCGGCACGCGTGGAAACTCAGTGAATGACCGTCAATTTTATGGAGGGCCCCCCATCGCCCGACGCCTATCGTGAGCTGGCCACGTTGCTCCATTCGTGAAGGGCCACGACACCTCGGCGCCGTGCGTTGGCCTTGCTGGCCTTGACGACATACAGCGCGCGGTCGGCCGCACTCAGAAGTGTCGTTGGCGTGCCGCCGTCGCGCGGATACACGGCGACGCCCGCGCTCACGGCCAGCTCAGGTTTGTCCGGGTCTTCGGCGAGCCGTTCCTCGACGCGTTGAATCACGACGCGCGCGCCTTCATCGTCGGTGTCGGGCAGGATCACGACGAATTCGTCACCGCCGTACCGCGCGGCGGTATCGGTCGCGCGGCACGACGCGCGCAACGTCTCGGCAAAGCGGCACACGGCGCGGCTGCCGATCAAGTGCCCCAACTCGTCGTTGATACGCTTGAGGCCGTCCATGTCGAAGAACGCGACGGCAAATGGATCGTCGTTGCGATTCGACCGCGCGATCTCGTTGCCGAGCACCTCGACAAGACGGCGGTAGTTCGGCAGACCCGTCAGCGGGTCGGTGACGACGAGCTCGCGCAACTGCGCTTCGGCGACCGAGTATTCGGACGCGAGCGCCGACAGCGCCATCGTCATCACGGCGGTGATGCTCATGAACGCCATCACCATGACGAGTGAAGCCGACGGCGAGTTGCGCACGAAGCCTCCGAACCCGTTCAACGTCCCGAAGAGCGCGAGCGCCGTCAGGAGCAGAATCGCCACGGCGGTCGCTCGGCGTCCGAGCCGGAATGCCGGCCAAAGCAGCACGGGAACGCACAGAAATTCGAGCGGATAGTTGCGTAGCTCGCTCGGGAATCCGCAGAAGACCGCGAGGCCGACGAAGACGATCGCGATGAGCGCGAGCACGGCCTCGATCGTCCGCGACGTCGTCCACCGGTCGCTGCCGCCCTGACTCCAGAGCATGACCGTCGGCGCGAGCAACAGGCTGCCCGTCATGTTGCCGATGCTCCAATTCATCCAGATCTTTCCGTAGTCCATCCACGACGCGAGGCCGGACACGGCCAGGCTTGCCGCACCGAGCGTGCCGCCGATCGTCAGGCTCGCGAGGATGACGAGCCCGGCAAAGCGGAAGGTGTTGCCGGGATTTTGAATCGCGTTGCGGCCGCCGGCGAATCGGTTGATCAGGTACGCCGCAAGCACACCCTCGAGCGTGTTGCCGCCGGCCATCGCGACGACTGCGGGCACTGCCCCGACCGTCATCGCGTAGAGAATCGTCGATCCGACTAGCACCGCGGGCCACACGCGATAGCCGAGCACGACGAACGCGCCGAGCGCGATCCCGGCTGGCGGCCACACGAGACTCGTCGCGGGATGATCGAACGCCAGCAGCAATCCGAGCTTGCCTGTGACGACGTACGCGACGATTAGCGACGCGATGATCGTCTGCTCTCGGGCGAGGCGGCGACGGGCGGATTTCCAGGACCAGCGCATCGACCTATCTGATTATTGGTAAGTGCAGCTTCTGTGCCATAGACCCGTCATTCAACAATGTGTTTGCTGATTCGGGGTCGAGATTGATCCGAAGGCCATGTCGTGCAAATGACGCCTCGAATCGCGCCAAGAACCCCGCGATTTCGTTTCTGTCGGCGCCTGACGAGTTCGTAATCGTGATGCGCACTGCGTGCGAGCACGCCTCGCAGGTGACATTGCGACGAACCTGTCCGGCGTCAGACAGTCTCTGCTGGCAACTCCGATCGATCGGACGCTGACATTTTCCGACCGGCGATGACAGCCATGCGCGCTTGACGGCGCGCTTCCGAGGTCATAGTGTCCGAGCGTCGTGCCACGTCCAGGCGTTGTCGCCGCTACTTGCCTCACACTCGCGCTAGTTTTGTGCGCAACTTCCGTGCCGCGGACCAGCCAGCAGCCAATTACCGACGCGGAACGGGCCCAACTGGCCCTGCGCGTTCGCGCCGAGTTCGAATTCGCATGGTCGAGCTACAAGCGACTCGCGTGGGAGCACGACGAACTGAATCCCGTCAGCCGCACCGCCCATGACTGGTACCCGCCGTTCATCGTGTACATGACGCCGATTGACGCGATCGATACGATGGCGCTCATTGGCCTAAAGGACGAGGCGGCTGGTACGCGCCAGTTCCTCCTCGATCGCTTGTCCTTCGACGCCGACGTGTCGGTGCAGGTCTTCGAAATTACTATTCGCGTACTCGGCGGTCTGCTTTCGGCTTACCAGATGTCTGGCGAACCGAAGTTCCTGACGCTTGCCGAGGATCTCGGCACGCGCATGCTTCCAGCCTTCAGGTCGCCGACCGGCATGCCCTACCGTTTCGTCAACCTGCGGACCGGCAAGACCGACGGCGCCGTGAGCAATCCCGCTGAGATCGGGACGTTGATGCTCGAATTCGGCGCGCTCGGCAAGCTCACGCACCGCGACGTATTTTTCGCTACCGCGCGAAACGCGATCGCCGAGGTCTATCGCCGCCGCGATCCCGCGACGGGACTGGTCGGCGAAGAAATTAACGTCGAGACCGGCGCGTGGGTCAGTCGCGCGAGTCACGTCGGCGGCGGTATCGACTCGTACTACGAGTACCTGCTCAAGTGTCAGAAGCTGTTTGCCGATGCCGGCTGCGGCGAGATGTACCGCGACTCCATCGCGAGCGTGAACAAGTACCTGGCCGACGACGGCCCGGCCGGGCTGTGGTACGGCGTGGCGGATATGACGACCGGAGCGCGAACGGCGACGACCTACGGATCGCTCGAGGCGTTTCTGCCGGCCGTCCTAGCGCTCGGCGGCGACCTGGACCGCGCCAAACGTCTCGCCGACTCCAACTTCCGGATGTGGAGGCTCCACGGCATCGAGCCGGAGGTGCTCGACTACAAAACCATGACGGCGACGGCGCCGGGCTATCAACTGCGACCAGAAATCGTCGAGTCGATCTATTACCTCTACCACTACACGCACGACCCGAAGTACCTGGAGATGGGGCGCGCGATTCTGACGGACCTCATTCGATCCTGTCGTACACCCGACGGCTACACGGTCCTCAAGAGCGTGGTCACGAAAGAACACGGCGACCGTCAGCACAGCTTCTTCCTCGCCGAGACGCTGAAATATCTCTACCTCTTGTTCGCTCCGGACACGACGATCGACCTCGATCACGTCGTGTTCAATACCGAAGCGCACCCGTTGCGCGCCACCTGGTAGGCGGAGGACTCCGATGGAATACGTGCAGTTGGGTCACAGCGGTCTCCAGGTCTCGCGCCTGGCACTCGGCTGCATGAGCTACGGCAGCTCGAAGTGGCGGCCGTGGGTGCTCGACGCCGACGCGGCGCAGCCGTTCTTTCGCCGGGCCGTCGAAGCCGGCATCAATTTTTTCGACACGGCGAACATGTACTCGGACGGCGCGAGCGAGGAAGTGACCGGACGCGCGCTCAAGCGCTACGCGCGGCGGGAAGAAGTCGTCATCGCGACCAAGGTGTTCAATCGTATGGGCCCGGGCCCGAACATGGCCGGGCTCTCGAGAAAGCACATCCTGCAGGCGTGCGACGGGAGCCTCGAACGGCTCGGCGTGGACACGATCGAGCTCTATCAGATCCACCGCTTCGATCGGGTGACGCCGATCGACGAAACGCTCGAGGCGCTCAACGACCTCGTGCGCCACGGGAAGGTCCGCTACATTGGCGCGAGTTCCGGATCGGCGTGGCGCATGGCCAGAGCACTCTCGACGTCGGAACGTCAGGGCTGGGCGCGCTTCATCTCGATGCAGAACCACTACAACCTGATGTATCGCGAAGAAGAGCGCGAGATGATTCCGCTCTGCCTCGATCAGGGCGTCGGCCTCGTCCCCTGGAGCCCGCTCGCGCGCGGCTTGCTGACTCGGCCGCGGCCGGCCGACGCACAGGTGCGGACGCCATCGACGCTGCGGTCAGGCAGCGACGACTACTCGTTGGATCTGTACGGCGAGCCTGGAGACTGGGAGGTCGTTGACGGCGTCAGTCGCGTCGCGGAAGCACGCGGCGGATCGATGGCGGAGGTCGCGCTCGCGTGGCTGCTCGGGCGGCCGGGCGTCGTCGCGCCTATCATCGGCGCGACGAAACCCGAACACCTGGAGAGCGCAATTCGCGCGTTGGACGTCAAGCTGACGACGGAGGAACGCGCGGCGCTCGAAGCGCCGTACCGTCCGCACGTCGTCAAGGGTTTCTCGGTGTGAGGACGATCAGCCTTCGTCGATGATCGTGAAGATCTCGCGGTAGCCGGAGTCGACGAGCGGCGTGAACTTCTGGTACCACGCCTTCCAGGCGTCGTTCCCCATGATTTTCTTGCCCTCGGCTTCGAACGCTGACAGGTCGGCGACCCTCGTCTCGAGCACGAGCGTGTATGCCGGACCAGTCACGTCCGTCAGGAACCGAAACGGCATCGTGACCCCAGCCTTGGCCATCAAATCCTTGGACTCCTTGATGAGCGCGATCGCGGGTTTGGCCTGTCCGTACTTCAACCGAAAGATGTCTCTCACGAGCAACATGGTGTCTCCTCTTTTCACGCGCGGCACGGACTCGGCGGACCAGGTTTCTGGCCGGGCAACCACTCCGGCGTGAAATCTGAGTTCGCGAGCCACTGCACGGGCGCGAACATCGACTGAATGGATTCCGTCATGTGAGCAAAGTTTACTTTCGACACTTCATCGGTGACTTGATGATAGTCCTTGTGTCCGCCGAAACTCGACACGGTCTGGGCGATGACGCCGCGGCACGCGAGCTGGATGTTGTCGGACCGCTGAAAGAAATTCTCCGTCGGATGTGGATCCGCGACAATGCGGGCGCCCTGCCGGGCAAGTTCGGGACCGAGATTCGATCGCTCGTACCCGGTCAGCCACAAGGTGTGCGGCGCGACGGCCTCGTCGGGCCGGCCGATCATCTCGAACTCCAGATTCGCGGCGATGTGGTCCAGCGGCACCGGCGGCGAATCCAGGAAATGCCGCGCGCCATATCCGCCTGATTCTTCGCTGCCGAACCATGCGAACACGACAGTGCGCTTCGGACGCGGTCCGGCGGCGATCGCTTCGGCCAGCTCGAGCACCGCGGTCGTCCCCGACGCGTCGTCATCGGCGCCGTTGAAGATCGTGTCGGCGCCCGTGCCGCGCGAGCCCAGGTGATCGAGATGGGCCGTGAGCAAAATAACCTGCGCGGACTTGACCGAATCGCTGCCAGTGAGCCGGCCAATCGCGTTCCACGTGTAGCCGGGTGTCGTCGGCGCGTCGAGCGACAGCATCGTGCCGTCCGGCATGCTCGAGATCGCCACGTAAGTCTCGCGGCTGAGGACGATGCGAGCCTGCGGCGCCCCGCCACCACGGGCAGGTTGTGCGGCCGGCAGGCGCGTCGCGGCCGCGTCCCATCCCGATCGAATCTGATCTGTTTCGAGCATCAGAATCGCGGCGGCACCGGGCGAGGCCGGCGGCTGTCCGGTGGCCGGCGCGAGCACGAACGCGCCCGCAGGAATCGTCGCGCCCGCGGTGAACTTGACGAGCGGACCAGGCGCGCTCGAACCCAGCGCCTGCACAAGAACGTCACGGCCGTGCGTGAACTTATGGCCGGGCACGGAGAGCACTGGAGGCGCGGTTGCGATCGTCCGGCCCGTGGCCACGCGCTGCACGTATCCGCCGTCGTCGCCGAGCGGCTCGATGCCCCAGCGCTCCATTTGCGATCCGATGTACGTCGCGGCGATCCACTCGTCGCGCGTGCCGCTTCCGCGGCCATTGAGCGCGTCGGACGCGAGAAAATCCATATGCGCGCGAATCGACGCTTCCGTAATGCTGCCGGCGTTGTTGCCCACGGCCGGTCGGGCCGGAGACGCGGGCGGTACGCGGGCCGAACTCGCCCCCGAAGCGGACGGTCCGGTCGCAGGAGGTACGGTGGCGTGACACGACGACAGCAGAAGGACTGCTGCCGTAACGACAGAGAGCCGACGCTTGTCTAACACGGAGGCATCCTATCGCAGGGAATGCGGTCTGGATGATACTGGGTCTCCGTTCCTCTCTGGTATTTCCATGAGACGCCTCGCGTTAACTCTCGTTTCGAGCCTGGCAGCCGCGTCGGTGGCCTTCGTCTCGGCCCAGACACCAGCGGGCAGCACCCCCGAGGTCTCCATTCACGTCGTGGATGGCACGACCCACCGGCCGATTGGCGACGCGGTCGTCTCGATGGCCGGCCGTGGTGGGCCCATTCGCGTCGTGGCCGATTCGGACGGCAGGGTCGTCGCCAGAAATCTTCAAGTCGGTCCGCTTACGATGAGCGCCGCGCATTTCGGTTTTTTCGGGAACGGCAGCGACGAGCGTGATCCGGCCGCGCCCGGTCGCACGATCGACATCACGGTCGGAGGTGGCCCGGAAGACGTGACGCTGTCCCTGTGGAAATACGGCGCGATTTCCGGCATCGTCACGGGACAACCCGACCCGCTCGTGGGCGTGGAAGTGTTGGCCCTGCGCCGAACGCTCGTCGCGGGCACGTGGCGCTTCGCGACGTTTGCGACGACGACGACCGACGATCGCGGCGCCTATCGGTTCAGCGCCCTGATACCGGGCGAGTACATCGTCCTTGCGCGTCCGGATCGCGATCCGGAAACGCCATTGCTCATCAGTCTGCTCGCCGCCACGCCTTCGTCGTCGGCCGACGTGATGGCGGCCGCGACTGCGTCGGGCCGTGGCATCCCCGAGCGCGACGCCACGGTGCGAACCTTCGCGGCGTCGTCCTCTCCTCGCGTGACGATCGATGCGGCGACCGATCGCGCGAACATCGACTTTCATCTGCGCGCCGCGCATGGCGTGCGGGTTGCCGGGAAGCTTTCCGGGCTCAACGGCCTGTTCGAAGGCGTCGTCGTGCAGTTGGTCGCGACCGATTCGACGATCGTGAGCGATCCGATCGAAACGGCGTCGGCCGCATGTGACGGCGAGGGCCGATTCGAGTTCGCGAACGTGGCGCCAGGGAAGTATGTCGTGACGGTGCTGATGCGTCCGCCGGCGCCGGCACCCGTTCCCGCTCCTCCACCCGCGCCTGGCTCGCCCCCTCCGCCTCCTCCACCGCTTCCGTCCGAGCCGACGTGGTGGGCGCGCACAGCCGTGACGGTCGGCGCCGCAAACATCACGACGCTCGCGGTGCCGGTACGCGCGGGGTTTGGCGTGAGCGGACGCGTGACGTTCGACGGTCAGGCGCCAGCTGCGAGCGCGGCCGAGATCGCGCAGATCGGCTTGCGTCTCGATTCCGCCGACCAAGTCGCTCAACCTGGCGCGCCGCCGTGGCGTGGTGTCGTATCTGCTGACGGCACGTTCTCGACGATGACGGTGGCGCCGGGAAAATACCTGTTACGCGTGACGAACCCGCCGAGAGGTTGGACGGTCGACTCGGTGCGTGTCGGCTCGCGTGATGCGCTCGACATGCCGATCGAGCTGGGCGCCGCGAACGTCGACGGCGTCACCGTGACGTTCCGTGATCGGCCGTTCGGGAGCGTCGCAGGTACCGTTCACGATGCGGCCGGGATGCCGGCCAACGGCGCGATCGTGCTGGTGTTTCCCGCGACGCGCGACGCAGGACTCGACACGAGCCCGCAATCGCGACGGCTCAGGCTGACGCGCACGAGCCCGACCGGGTCATTCGTCGCGGGGGGCCTGCCCGACGGCGCGTACCTGGCGATCGCTGTGCCGGACGTACGGGCGTCCGAGTGGGCCGATCCGGCACGACTTGACGCACTGGCGTCGCAGGCCTCGCGCGTAGATGTCAGCGCCGCGCCGGCTCAGCCGGTCGCGTTGACCATCGTCAAGACCGGAGCGAAGCGATGACACGCCTGGTGGCCTCTCTCGTCGTTCTGTTCGTGCTCGCCGCCGGCGTCAGCGCACAACAAGCCAGGACGACGGCAGCGACGACCGGCGCAGGCGTGTCGGGTGTGGTCCACGCCGGATCATCTGGCGAGCCGGCGGCGCGGGTGATGGTGCTCATCGCCGGCACGAATGTCGGCGTGTTGCGCGTCACGACGACGGACGGCACAGGCCATTTCAGTTTCATGGGTTTGCCTGCCGGACGTTTTCTGCTCGGTGCAGGCAAGCCGGCGTATCTTGCGGCGCTCTACGGCGCGGGCCGGGCCGGCCGCCCGGGCGCTGAGATCACGCTGCTCGCGAACAGGAAACTGACCGACGTGACGCTCGAGTTATCGAAGGGCGCCGTGATTTCCGGACGCGTCCTGGACGCGCAGGGTCAGCCGATCGCCGGACAGCGCGTCCGCGTCCTGCCCCGGCGCGACGTCGGCGACGAAGTGTCGCTCGGCGGCGACGCGGGCGATCCGTCCGGCATCGTCACCGACGACCGCGGCATGTATCGCGTTTTCAACCTGGTGCCCGGCGACTACGTCGTCTCGGTCCAGCCGCGCGGACTGCCGGCCGTTCCGTTCACCTATTCGGTGACCTACTTTCCTGCCGCCGAACGTCCGGTCGATGCGGAGACGATTCATCTTGCGGCCGGCGAGGAGCGCACCGGAATCGACATGAAGACGAACGTCGAGCCGTTTGGCCGTCTCGAGGGCACCGTGACGGGCGCCGCTGGACCGTCGGCGAACATCCTGATCGCGCTTCGGCCGTCCAACCAGAACGCCTACGGCACGATCGTGAACGCGCCGACGGTGCGCCCTGGTGCGGACGGACATTTTGTGTTCGGCAACGTGCTGCCGGGGACGTACGACGTGACCGCACGCACGCTGCCGCCACCGGGGCCACCGCCCGCGCCCGGCGCCGAGCCGTTCGCGCCGCGTTGGGCGGTCGCACACGTGAACGTGACGGCAGCGCCCGGCGCACCGCTGACACTCGCGCTCGAGCCTTCACTATCGATATCCGGCCGTCTCGCGTTCGAAGGCTTGAAGGTGCCACCCGACGACGTCAACTATCGCGTCGGCGTGCGGCCGACGCCGGGCAGCGGCGTGCCAAACGCGCCTGAGACAGTGCTCATGGAAAAGGACGGACGGTTCACGTTGTCGCACCTGACGCCCGGCCGGTACCGCTTGTTCGTGAACGTGCCGCTGAACAACGTCACGCAAGTGCCCGACTGGTTTCCAAGATCGGCGATGGTGAATGGACGCGACGTGCTCGACGTGCCGCTGACGATTGGTCCTGATGCGAGTCTGCACGACATCACGATCACGATGACGGACGACGCGCCGGACATCGCCGGTACCGCGCGCGACGCCTCAGGCCACACCGTCCGCGATCAAACGGTCGTCGTGTTTCCCGCCGATCGTCACTTCTGGTTCCCGCAATCGCGCCGCATTGCCGTACGGCAATCTGGCGGCGACGGCTTGTTCGTATTCGGCCTCGCGGCGGGACTCCCGCCCGGCGATTACTACGTCGCGGCGGTATCTGACCTCGCGCCCAACGAGCAGTACGACTCAGTGCTGCTCGACGAACTCGCGCGGACGGCCCGGACGGTGACGCTGGCTGACGGCGACAGCAAGACGATCGACGTCAAGATCGCTACCGCCCGGCGACGCTAGCCGGCTGTTCGCGAAGACGCGCGCGCAGCGCGCCGATCCCCGCCAGCGAAAACGCCGTGATGTGTTCGACGATGTCGGCCGCCGATCTGGGCGCCGCTTTCGCGCGCGACCGCAGACGATCGGTCACCGGATTCGCCCGGAACATCAAAATCTGCGAGTGCACGCTCGTCACGCACTCGAACACGCGCATGTCACCTGGCGGCAGATCGAGCAACTGGCCGACGATGCGTGCCAGGTGGTCGAGCCTCGGCCGCAGGCCGCGGTCAATCAGCGAGGCGAGCGCCGGCGTCGGGTCGGCCATTTCGCGGGCGATGAACCGCTGCAGCCAGTCAGGACTCGCCTCGTCGAGCAGCCGTCGCGCGACGACGTCGATGTACGCCCGCAGCTGTTCCTCGGGCGTGCCGCTTGAGGCTGCGGTCGTGGCCAGACGAGTCGTCTCCTGGAGCACCGCGATGCCGACTTCGGTGACCTCGCGATACAGACCGAGCTTGTTGCGGAAGTGATAGTTCACCGCGGCGACATTCGCGTGCGCCGCACGGCAAATGGCGCGCACCGTCACGCGCTTGAACCCGGCCTCGGCAAACAGCCGGATCGCCGCGTCGAGCAGCCGCGCACGCGTGTCCAGGTGAGACGCCGGAGTTTTCACGCCTCGCGTCCCTGTCACAGCGTCCGCCGGAAGAGCGACGTCGCGAGTGTCATCGCGACGACCGAAAACAGTGACAGAAAGAACAGATCGAACGAGATCGCGCCGAAGCCCGTGTCTTTGAGCAGCAGGCACTTGAACGCGTGAACGGCGTAGGTGAACGGATCGACCGCGGCGAGCGCCTGCATCCACTTCGGAAAGCCCTGCGGCGGATAGACGGCGCCGCTCGGAAAGTACAGCAAGGTGTTGAGGATGCCGAAAATCGCGCGCGGCACGAGCGGATCGGTCACCCGCACCATCAGCAGGAACATCAGGCTGATGAGCGCGAACGCGGTGAGCACGATGACCACGAACATCCGGAACATGCGCAACGGCTCGAACGGATCGGGGACGCCCGCGATGAGCGACCCGACAGTCATGAGCACGATGCCCGCGAGCACCGCCTTGATCGTCCCGGAAAGGTTGAAGCCGGCGACCAGCTCGAGCTTGCTGATCGGTGTGACGAGATACCCTTCGTGCAGGCCGCGCGCCTTATCGTCGATGAAGATGATGCCCCCGCCGATCATCACCATCACGAAAATCGACATCGTGATGGTGCCGGGCAGCAAGTACTGGATGTACGGGACGTACGGATACATCTCGACGACGTCAAAGGTCGGTTGTCCGGTGAGCCGCTCACCCGTCGCGACCGGCTGGCCGACGGTGCCCACGATCGTGCCGAGCGAGGCCGCGAGCGAGCTCGTCACGAAGTTGTCGGTGTTGTCCTCGACGAGCGCCACGCGCGGGTTGTCCTGCGAGAGCGTGCGACGCGAGTAGTCGGGCGGAATCGTCAGGACGCCGTTCAGGCGCCCGTTGCGCAGGTCCGTGAGCGCCTGGCCGAGATCGGCGTACTGGACCGTGTCGAACGTGCCGGCGTTGGCCGAAACGGCATTGAACAGCTCGCGCATCCGGATCGCCGGCACCTTGTGATCCAGATCGACCACGCCGACCTGCAGGTGCTTGACGTTGCCGCCGAACGCGTAGCCGAGCACGACCAGTTGCATGATCGGCCCGATGAGCGACATCGCCATCAGCGTCGGGCTCCGGCGGAACCGGCGCAGCTCTCGTTCGACGATGGCCCAGGCTCGCGACATGATCTAGCGCCTCATGAACGAGAAGTCGTACGCCGGCGCGTCCTGCAGCGAGTCGCGCAGCGCGCGCCCGGTGTAGTGCACGAAGACGTCGTCGAGCGTCGTGCTCTGCACAGACAGCGATTGCACCGTCAGGCCGGCATTTGCCGCGGCTTCGAGCAGCGCGAGCGTGGTTTGCGGGCCGTTGCCCGTCCCCAGCCGAAACACCTTGTCGCGGCGCGTGACTTCCTCGACCTCCGGCAGCGCCCTGAGCCGCTCGGCCCACCCGTCGGGCTCGCCAGAAAAACTGACCTCGAGCACGTTGCGGCCGGGAACCGAGGCCTTGAGCGTCGTCGGCGAGTCGAGCGCCTTGAGCTCACCGTGATCCACGATGGCAATGTGATCGCACAGGCGATCGGCCTCGTCCATGTAGTGCGTGGTGATGAGGATGGTGAGGCCGCGCTGTTCCTTGATGCGGCGCAACATCTCCCACACCGCCACGCGCGACACGGGATCGAGGCCTGTGGTCGGCTCGTCGAGAAAGAAGATGCTCGGCTCGTGCACGAGCCCGCGCGCGATTTCCGCGCGGCGGCGCATGCCGCCGGAAAGATTCTTGACCTGCTTGTCGGCCCACGGCGTGAGCTCGACCGCGTCGATGAGCTGCGGGATCAGCCGATCGCGCCGTTCCTTCGGAACGCCGTACAGCTTCGCGTAAATCAGGAGATTCTCACGGATGCTCAGCTCCTGGTCGCTCGTCATGGCCTGCGGAATCACGCCAATCGACCGGCGAACGTCGTTGGCGCGGGTCGCGACGTCGAAGCCGTTGACCTTGGCCGATCCCGACGTCGGCTCGATGAGCGTCGTCAGCATCCGGATGAGCGTGGATTTGCCGGCGCCGTTCGGTCCGAGCAGGCCGAACACCTCGCCCTCGGCGACGTCGAAGCTGACGCCCTTGACGGCGGTGAAATCGCCAAAGCGCTTGACGATGTCGCGGACTTCGATCGCGGGCATCGCGTCAGCCTCCGAGCGGCAGGGTGACGTACGCCGTCATCCCGACGGCGAGCCGGCGGTCGCGGTTGTCCACGCGCAGGCGGATCTCGAACGTCTTAATGTCGCGCTTGATGCGGCTGACATCGCGCTGTGTCGCGAAGCCCGCATCGACGCCGCGGTAGAACACGGTGCCGTCGAGCTCGATGCCCGACGGCAGCCGTACCGCGAGATGGTCGCCGATCTTGACGCGATCGATGTAGGTCTCTTCGACGTCGACTCGGACCCAGAGATCGTCCTGGTTGACCAGTGTGACGATCGGCTGTCCGGCAGCGACAACTTCCCCTTCGCGCGCTGCTCGCACGTCGACAATGCCGTCCGACGGCGCGTGTACCTCGGTGTATGCGAGCCGCACGTCTGCCTTGGTTCGCTGCGCCGACGCCGCAGCCAGTTGCTGCTGGCTGGTGGCGAGCTGGCTCCGGCGCATCGCGACCTGCTCCGCGTTCGACCTGGCGAGCGCCACGGCCGATCGCGCCGCGTCCGCCTGCTTGCTGAGCGAGTCCACGCGCGCCTTCGTCGCGTCGTACGTCGTGCGCGCCGAATCGAACTGCTCCTGCGACGCGACGCCCGCGCGCAAAAGTCCCTGCGCCCGGTCGTAGGTCAGCTTCGCGTTCTCGAGGTCCGCCTTCGCTGACGCCTGCTGCGCTTCAGCAGACGCGAGCGACGCCTCGGCCTGACGAATCTGGTTCTCGGTCTGCTCCTGCTCGTATCGAAGAGCCGCTTGGTTTCCCTGTACCTGCGAGGTGGCGCCTTGCGCGGTAAACGCGTAGTAGGCGCTGTCGGCTCGCAATTCGTCGGGCACGATCAGCGCCAGCAGTTGGTCTTTGGTGACGACGTCGCCTTCCTTCACACGCAACTGGCCAATCTGGCCGCCGACCTGGCTGCTGACGATGACGTCATTGGTCGTGACGAGGCCGGTGAGCGTGAGCGAGGACGGGCGCGCACGCAGGACGGCGTATACGCCGGCGGCGGCGATCAGGAGAATGACGAGGAGGACGGGCAGACGCTTGCGCATGGCTTCAGTGGCGGCCGGCCGAAAAAGCCTGCCGCCAGGTTCAAACAATTGAATTAAACAACTGTTTGAGGCGCCTGTCAATGCCGCGCCCCGCGGCCCCGATGCTAGAGTGACCGCACGCCCGCATGAGCCGCAGCGTCGCCCTGATCCTGACGATGCTCGCCCTGCCCGCCGCCGCACGCGGACAAGGCACGTCCCCGCCCGCACCGGCCACACCAACCTTTTTATCGCGATCGGCCTTCGGCATCACCTTCGCAAAGCTCGTGAGCGACGACCCGCGATTCGTGTGGGCGGCTCGCGTCGACGCCGACGTGGACATCGTCGACTCCACTCGTGCGCGGATCAACTTCTGGGGCGAGTACGAGGGCATCCTCGGCAGCGAGCGCCGCCTGCTCGACCTCAACCACGAAAATTTCGTCGTCGAAGGCGCGGCGATGTCCCGCGTCGGCACGGCGTCGGAGATCGGCCTGGCATTCCACCATGTGTCGCGGCATCTCTCCGACCGCGCCAACCCGAACGTCGTCGCATGGAACACGGTGGCGTTCCGCGCGGCTCACTCGCTCAACGCGCGAGGCACGCGATATCACGGATACCTTGACCTCGGTCGCGTGCTGCAGCACACCTACGTGGATTACGCGTGGACGAGCGTGCTGTCGGTGGACGCCGAACGGCCGGTCGGCGCGCGGACATCATTCGTTGCTCGCGGCACGGGCATGCTCGTCGGGATCGATCACGAGCGATCCGATCGGGATCGTCAATGCGGGGCGCGGATTGAAGCCGGCATCGTCGTAGGCGGCCACAGCGGCGGCGCCGAGTTCTACGTGGCCTACGAGCGACGAATTGACGGCTACCCGCTTGCCCGACAGCGCGCGCGATGGTTCGAGGTGGGCTTCAAACTGCTCGGGCGGTAGGCCGCAAGCCCTAAGCCCTAAGCCCTAAGTCAAGCCCTGAGCGCGGCGATTTCCGAGTACAGAATCGCCGACGCGACAATGCCGTTGTGGAAGTTGTCGAGGTCGAGCCGTTCGTTCGGGGCGTGCGCGTTCTCGTCGGGCAGGCCGACGCCAAAGAGGACCGACGGCAGATTCAGCTCTTCCTGAAACGTCGACACGACCGGGATCGATCCGCCTTCGCGGCAGAACACCGGAGGCCTCCCGAAGCCCTGCTCGATCGCGCGGCCGGCGGCCTGGACGAACGCGCTGTCGTACGCGGTGAGCCACGGCTTGGCGCCATGCAGCCGCGTGACCTTTACCTCGACGGATTTCGGCGCGACCTTGCGGACGTAACTCTCGAACGCCGCGGCAATCTTGTCGGGATCCTGATCGGGCACGAGGCGCATGCTGACCTTGGCCATCGAGACGGCCGGAATCACGGTCTTCGCACCCTCACCCGTGAACCCGCCGAGCAACCCGTTGACCTCGAGCGTGGGCCGCGCCCAGACGCGCTCGAGCGTCGAGTAACCCGACTCGCCGAACAGCTTTGGCGCGCCCAGATCCTTGCGGTACTTCTTCTCGTTGAACGGCAGCTTCTTCCATGCCTCGCGCTCGGCATCCGACAACTCACGCACGTCGTCGTAGAACGTCGGGATCTTGATTCGGCCGCCGCGGTCCTTCATCTGCGCGAGGATCTGTGCGAGCGCCATGTTCGGATTCACGACGGCGCCCCCGAATACGCCCGAGTGCAGGTCGCTGGCGGTGCCGCGCAGATCGATCTGGCAGTACACGAGCCCGCGGAGCGAGTAGCAGATCGACGGCACACCGCGATCGAACATCGCCGAGTCGGAGATGACGACCACGTCCGCGGCGAGCTGCGCCTTGTTGGCGCGGATGAAGTTGTCGAGGTTCGCCGATCCGACTTCCTCTTCGCCCTCGATGATCAGTTTGATGTTGAGCGGCAGCTTGCCGCCGTTCGCCAGGTGCGCCTCGATCGCCTTCAGGTGCATGAAGACCTGGCCCTTGTCGTCGGCGGCGCCGCGGGCATAGATCTCGTTGTCCCGAATCGTCGCCTCGAACGGAGGCGACGTCCACAGCTCGAGCGGATCCACCGGCTGCACGTCGTAGTGACCGTAAAACAGGATCGTCGGTGCGCCTGGCGCGTGCAGCCAGTCGCTGCAGACGACAGGATGGCCAGGGGTGTCGACGAGCCGCACGTTTTCGAGACCAGCGCGTTTCATCGCCTCGCCGGTCCATTCGGCGCAGCGCCGGACGTCGGCCTTGTGCGCGGGCAGCGCGCTGATTGACGGAATCGCGAGGAACTCCTTGAGCTCCTTGAGGTACCGATCGCGATTGGTGTGGATGTAATCGATGGCGGGAATCATGCGCGTTTCTATTTATCTTTGTCCTGCAGGCGCTCGATCTTCATCGCCGCGCGCGCTTCGACCGCCTGCACGATGCGCTCCCAGTTGTCGTCTTCCATCCGAAGAATGACGAATGCCGTGTGAGTCTGCAACGTGAGCCAGTGATGGGAGGTACGAATGAATCCGGGCATGTCCATCTTGCCGGTTGGCGCCGGAAGCGTGGCGTCCCACTTCGGATCCTTCGCGTGGATGTAGGTGCCGTGCGCGATCGATCGGTACGGCATGGAGACGATCGCCGTGCCGCCGCTCTTCGACGTCACCGAGATCTGACCGCCTACGAAGCTGATCAGAACGTCCTGATCCTGCGCTTTGCTCCCGCTGACGGTGAGCAGTTTGACGTTGCTGAATGTGAGGTGCTCGTCGGCCACGGCTGGCGTCGGCGTGGGCGTGGGCGTCGATCGGCCGCGCGCGTCGGCGTCAGGCGTCGATGACGCCGCGGGCGTCGTCACGGGCGTCGGCGTCGAAGACGGTGTCGCGGTCGGTGTCGGCCGCGGCGTCCGCGTTGCCGTCGGTGTCGGCGTTGGGGACGCGGCGACCGCGGCCACCGGCGTGGCCGTAGCGACCGCGGTTGGCGTGGGTGTGGGTGTCGCCGTCGCGTCGGGCGTCGGCGTTGCGATTGGCGTGTCGATTGGCGTCGGTGTCGGCGTCGTCGCGGCGTCCGTGGTCACCGGTGCGATGGACTGCTCGCGGCGCGCGCGAAACCATTGGAACGCGAGGACAGCGACGAGCAGGATCACGACAGCGGCCAGCACGAGGCTGACGGTGTTGCCGCCCTTCTTCGCTGCGACCGCTGGTGGCGCGGTTACGGGCGCGGTGATCGGCCCGGCGGTCGCGGGGCCCGGCGCCATCACCGTTTCGGCAGCATTCGCCGGGTGCGTACCGGAGACGGCGAACGGCGCGGTCGCGCCCGGCTGCAGGTTGCGGCCGGACGCCGTCATGCGCGTCGCGGTTTCGCTGCCGTACGCGGGGGGCAGCGAATGCCCGCCGGTTGGCATCGGTGGCGCCGCCTGGCCGGACCATGTGCCCTGCGCGGTCGCAGCCGTCGGCATGGGACGCGCCGGTGTGTGCAACAGCTCGGTCGGGCCGGACGGATTGTACGGCTCCGACATCGGCAGACCGGCGAGGCAGCGCGAGAACGCTTCGTAGAACTCGACGGCCGACTGAAACCGATCGGCCGGTGCTTTCGCGAGCGCGCGCTGCACGACCTGGTCGGCCCACGACGGCAGGTCCGCGCGCAGCATGCCGAGTGGCGTCGGCGGATCGTTGACCTGCGATTGCGCCATCGCGAAGGGCGTCTCGCCCTTGAACGGGAGCTTCGCGGTAGTGAGCCGGTAGAAGACGACGCCGAGCGCGTAGAGATCGGCGCGCGCGTCGATTTCCTGTCCGAGGACCTGCTCGGGCGCCATGTACGCGGGCGTGCCCATCATGAAGCCCGCACTCGTCAGATGCTCCGCACCGCTGACGCGCGCGATGCCGAAGTCCATGATCTTCACCGCGCCGGCTTCGGTGATCATCAGGTTCGCGGGTTTCAGATCCCGGTGAATGACGCCCATGCTGTGGGCGTGTGCGAGCGCGGTGAGCGCCTGCATGCAGAGCTCGGCGGCGCGTTGCGGCGAGAGCGCGCCCATGCGCTCGACCAGACGCTCGAGCGTCTCGCCGCGCACGAACTCCATCACCATCATCCACTGGCCGTCGTGTTGGAACAGCTCGTAGATCGTCGCGAGGCCCGGGTGGCTCAGCCTCGCAACGGTCACCGCCTCGGCGCGGAACCGCCTGGCGACTTCCGGATCGTTCAATTCGGAATTGAGGACTTTGATCGCGACTTCGCGATGCAGCGTCTCGTCGACGGCACGGTACACGGTGCCCATCCCGCCGCGTCCGACGCGATCGAGCACGTGATATTTGCCGATGGTGGTGCCGATCATGCAGTTTCCCGGCGGGCGGTCCCGAACGAGAGACCGTGCAGTCTAGGCCCCCCCGCCAGCCTTGTCAATTTTGACGCGGCGCGGGGCCTTCCACCGCAAAAAATTCGAGCGCGCCGACTCGTCCGCGCAGGGTGCGCGTGCCGAGCGGCCGGGCCACGATCCGGTCCTTGACGGAGGCGTACGTCGAGCCGGAAATGACGATCTCGCCCGGCGCGGCGACCTCATCCTCGATGCGCGCCGCTGTGTTCACGACGTCGCCAAGCACCGTGAACTCTCGCCGGCGCGGCGAGCCGATGTCGCCCGTGAGCGCGAGACCCGAGCTGATCGAGATCCGCATCTCGAGCGCCGGCCCAGGCGTTTGCGCGTTGAGCTCCGCCAGACCGCGCCGCATGTCGAGCGCCGCGGCCACCGCCTGAAACGCATGGTCCTTCTGATCGAACGGCGCGCCGAACACGGCGAGCAGCGCGTCGCCGAGGAACTTGTCGAGCGTGCCCTCGTGCTCGAACACGACGTCGGTCATCCGCGTGAGAAACCCATTGAGCAGGGCCGCCGCGCTCGTCGGCGGCAGCTGTTCACATAACGTCGTGAAACCGACGATGTCGCAGAACAGGACGGTGACGTCGCGCTCCTGCGGCTCGGTACCCTTGTCGCTGTCGGCCTGCAGAATGCGCGTCACGACCGACGGCGAGTGATACCGCTGGAGCCGCTCGCGCCGGCGCGTTTCCTCGAGCAACTGGCTCGAGAGGCGCGCCTGCTCGATCGCCACCGCCGCCCCGTTTGCGAGGGCGGTGAACGCGTCGAGATCCGCCGGACCAAAACGCGCGCTCTTCGAGCTGTCCACGTAAAGCACGCCGATCACTTCGTCGTGGCTCCACAACGGCGCGCACATGAACGCGCGGATGTTGAAGCGCAGGATGCTGTCGGTGACGCCGAGCCCGGGGGCGCTCGTCGCGTCCGCCGCGAGAATCGCCACGCGCTCTTCCATGACACGGCGCACAACCTGCCGGCTGAGTGTCGCGTTGGTCGGCACCGTCCCGTCGCGATGGCGCAGCACGCGCGCCGAGAGCGCGCCATCGGACGTGTCTCGCAACATCAGAAACGCGCGTTCGGCCGGCACCGCCTCGAACGCGACGTCGACCACGCGATTGAGGATGTCGCCGAGCGTTCGGCTGCCGAGCAGCGTCCGGCCCATGTCGGCGAGCAGCCGCACGAGATGATGGTCGCCCGAAACCGGCGCCACCGCTTCGACCGGCCGGTAGATCGTGCCCGGGCCTTCGGAGATCTGGTGGCTCTCGGACAGCAGCTCGCGCTCGGGCACGCGCTGCTCGACGGTGAACGTGACCTCGCCGAGCTTCAACTTGCTGCCGGCCGTGAGCTCGACTTCGTCCTGAACGCGAGCGCCGTCGACGAACGTGCCGAACCGGCTGCCGGTGTCCTGGACGAAACAACGGCTGCCCTCCTCGCGCAGGCTCGCGTGGCGGCGTGAGACGCTCGCGTCCGAGATGACCAGATCGCACGTGCTGAGACGACCGATGAGCGTCGCACCGGGACGGACCTCGTGTGTCCGTTCGATGCCGTGGTCGTCGTAATGAAGGATGAACATCGTGGGCGCCCGCTACCTCTCGGTCGCGGGCGGCCGATCGACTTTGAGACCGGTGCGGGCCTCGAACGTGTCGACGATTTGCTGCCAGTTCGAATCATCGAGTCGTAGGATCACGAAGTCGCTGCGCGTCTGCAGCACGAGCCAGTTGCGCGCCGGACGCAGGAACCCGATGCCCGGCACGTCGAAGCCGTCCATCGGCGCGGGCAGCGACGGATCCCATTTCGGCATCTTCGCGTGCACATACGTCGCCCGGACGATGCGGCGGTACGCGTCAGAGACCAGCGCCGGGCCGCCCTTCTTGGATGTCACCGAGATCTGCCCGGCCACGAAATTCAACACCGCGTCTTCGTCGTCGGCGTGCTGACCCCGCACGGTGAGGTACTTCACGTCGCTGAACGCGACGTGCTCGGTGTCGGCAGCCGAGCCGCGCCCGGTCGACGGCGCTGGCGTTGGAGTCGTCGCAATCGCCGAGGTCGTGCCCGTGATCGGCGCGGCCGCCGTGCCCGCGCGTGGAGTCGTCGACGGCGATGACGTAGGCGTCGTCGATGCGGCAGCGGCTCGACCGGAAGTCGTCGAGGGCGTTGCCGGTGACGCGGCGGGCGTCGTCGAGGCCGTGGGCGTGGCGATCGTAAGGGTCGGCGTCGTCACCGGAACGTCGGTTGGCGTCGGAGTTGGTGTCTGCGGTGTCGCTGGCGCGGTCGACGCATCAGCGGTCGTCGCCTCCGGCGGCGGAACAGATTGAGCGCGATGTCGCAGCCACATCCACGCGACGAGCACGCCGAGCATGATGACGGCGGCGCCAAGAGCGATCGCGGCGCGGTTGATCGGCGCCGCGGCTTTCTTCGACGCGAGTGGTGCGGCTGTCGGGCTCTTCGCGGTGCTGCCCATGTTCGCAGGCGGAACGGGCGTCGTCGCGGTCCGAACGGGCGAAGACGGCAGGGTGCCTGGCGATGTCGATGTTGCCGTCGGCGGCGGTGCGACAGGCATCGAGCGGCTGGACGAGGTCGCACCGCTCGGCATCGACAGGCTGCCCGGTGGCGCAGTCGCGACGAGCTCGGGCGGCACTACGCCGCCCGACAATGTCTCCATCGGCAATCCGGCGAGACCGCGACGCAGCGCTTCGCGGAACTGATCGGCGGACTGGAATCGCTCGGCGGGCGCTTTCGACAACGCGCGGTCGACCAGCGGTTCGATCCACGCCGGCAGTCCTTCGCGCACGAGTCCGACCGGCGTGTGCGTGCTGTTCACACGCGACTGCGCCATGGCCATCGGCGTCTCGCCCTTGAACGGCAGCCTGGCGGTGACGAGGTAATAGAAGACGACGCCGAACGCGTAGAGATCGGTGCGGGCGTCGATCTCATCGCCGGTGACCTGCTCGGGCGCCATGTACGCGGGCGTGCCCATCAGGAAGCCCGCGCTCGTCAGGTGCTCGGATCCGGCGACGCGCGCGATACCGAAGTCCATGATCTTCACCGCGCCCGACTCGGTGATCATCAGGTTGGCGGGTTTCAGATCGCGGTGGACCACGCCCATGCGATGGGCGTGGGAGAGCGCTGCGAGCCCTTGCATGCAGAGGTCGGCGGCGCGCTGCGGCGAGAGCGCGCCGAGCCGTTCGACCATGTGCTCGAGCGTCTCGCCGCGCACGAACTCCATCACCATCATCCACTGCCCGTCGTGCTGGAAGAGCTCGTAGATTGTGGCGATGCCGGGATGGTTGAGCCGCGCGACGGTGACCGCCTCGGCGCGGAATCGCCGGGCGACTTCCGGGTCGTTCAGCTCCGCGTTGAGGATCTTGATCGCCACCTCGCGGCTGAGGGTCTCGTCGACGGCACGGAAGACCGTGCCCATCCCACCCCGGCCGACGCGATCAATGACGCGGTACTTGCCGATGTTCTGCCCGACCATCCATGGTTCTCGGTTTTCGCGAAAATTCTAGAAGAAAGTGAGTCTAGGTCGGCTGGTTGGGGTTGTCAATTCGGCGAGGCGTGGATTGCGCTACTTCGCCGGCCGGATGGGCCGCTCGATCGGCAGGTCCTCGCGATCGCCCCATTCCTTCCACGACCCGGTGTAGTTCCGAACGCGGGGGTACCCGAGGATGCGAAGCGCGAGATACGCGTGCGCGGCGCGATAGCCGCCCTGGCAGTAGGTCATGACCTCGCGATCCGGCGTGACGCCCGCACTCTCGTACATCGTCCGAAGCTCGTCGGCAGACTTGAAGCGGCCGTCCGGCGTGAGGTTCCGCGTCCACTCGATGTGCACGGCGCCGGGGATCGCGCCGCCGCGTTTGGCGCGCACGGCGTCGCCGAAATACTCCTCGTCTGATCGCGTGTCGATGATCGCGGTTTCCGGTTTGCCGAGGCGCGCGGCCACCTGTTGCCAGGTGGCCAGCTTAGACGGATCGGCCGTGCCGTGCCAGGTGCTCGGCGTCGGCGCGACGGTTTCGGTGGTGGTCGGCAACCCGGCGGCCTTCCACGCCGTGAGCCCACCGTCGAGCACGCGTGCATTCGGGTGGCCGAGATACTCGAGAAACCAGTACGCGCGTGCCGCGCGCATGCCCGAATCCTGTTCGTAGACGACGACGGGCCGATCGGGCGTCACGCCGCGGAGGGAGAACAAGTGGCCGATCATCCACATGAACGCGCGAAGCGGCGCGTCGCTGGTGTCGATCAGGCTGAGGCCCCAGAGGTCGAGGTGGACGGCGCCGGCAATGTGCTCGCGCGCAAAACGCTCGGCCGGCTGCAGGTCGATGACGAGCGGCTGCGGCCTCTCGCGTGCGAGGTCGAGGGGGTTGACGAGGGGGACGGGGGAATTTTCCACAGAATGATTGTAAAAGGGACGGAGGTCGGCGCGGCTGTGCCGACCTCCGTCCCTTTTTCCTGAATTCTGTGGAAAATTCCCCCGTCCCCTTGACGTCAGACGCTTTGTCACACAAAGTGGTACCAGGCATGACGGAGTTCTCGCGCGCGCTGGAGCAGATCGCCGAGATCCATGAACATCTCGCGAAGACCGAGGTGTATCGCGGGTGGCGGTCGCTGCCGGTGGCCTCGTCCGGATTGGTCGGACTGGCCGCCGCCGCCGCACAGGCGGCGTCGCGCCACCCCATCGACGCCTGGACGTTCACCGCCTTCTGGCTTGTGGTCGGCGTCGCCGCCCTCGTGATCGGCTGCTCGGAAATCGTGTGGCACTACGCGAGCCGCGCGACGGCCGGCGAGCGGCGCCGATCGCGGCAGGTCGTCGGGCAATTCCTTCCGGCGCTCGTCGCCGGCGCAGTCGCAACCGGCGCGGTGATTCGCGTGAGTCCGGCGCTCGTCACGCTGCTGCCCGGCCTCTGGGCCCTGTTCTTCAGCGTGGCTGTGTTCGCTGCCCGACCGTTCGTCCCGCGCGCCAGCCTGTGGGTCGCGTTGTACTACTGGATCGCGGGGCTCGCGCTTCTGTTGCGCGCGCCGGACAGCGCGCCGCTGCTCGCGTGGGCGGTCGGCGGCACGTTCGGCGTCGGACAGCTGTTCGCCGCCGCGGCGTTGTATTGGAGCGTGGAGCGTCCGGATCGGGCGCGCGTGCGGGCGCAAGACGCGGCCGCAATCGAAGGCGGAGACCATGGCGAGAAAGCGTGAAAACATCGAGCGCGCCGGCACGGGACGATTTGCGTACGACGGGCTCGATCGCGTCCTTCACGAAAAGGCGCGGCTGGGCATCCTGACCTCTCTGGTCGCGCACCCGGACGGCCTGCGCTTCGGCGAGCTTCGCGAGCTGTGCGCGCTCACCGACGGCAACCTCAGCCGTCATCTCGACGTGCTGCGCGAGTCCGGCCTGGTCGAAGTCTGGAAGGGTTTCGAAGACCGCCGACCACAGACGCTCGCGCGCCTCTCCGTTGACGGCCGGCGGCGATTCATTGCGTATCTCGAGGAACTCGAACGGGTCGTCCGCGACGCGCTGCCGAAGGCGGAAATCGCGCCGTCGCGCGCCAAGCAACTCCCGCCAGGATGGCAGCCGGCGTAGGAGAAAAGTTAGGAAGTTAGAAGCCAGAAGTTAGAAGTTAAGAGAAGTAAGAAGCAAGAGAGAACAAAAAAACAGAAATCCAGACGTTCGCGGCACCGAGAACACGTCAGAGCGTGCCGTCCTCCCTCAGCTTTTCGAGATGCGCCTCGACGGTCTCCCGCGCCGCGCGCCGCACCGGATCGCCAAGCTCACCGTAAATCTTCGCAACAATCGCGTCCACGTCCTCCACGCCATCACGCACGCAGCCGAGAATCTGCTGGTCGCGCATGGCCCGATGCGCGATGTACTCGCGAATCAACTCGACCGGCCGCTCGATCACCGGCCCGTGTCCCGGGTAGACCACCACCGGATCGAGCGACGCGAGCTCATCGAGCGACGCGAGATACTGGCGCAGGTTGCCGCCTCGTCCCGCCGGAATCATGACGGTCGTCCCCCGCGCCAGCATGTCGCCGGCGTACAGGGCGCGGGTCGTCGCATCCCAAAAGCACACGTGATCGGGCGCATGGCCCGGCGTGTGGATGACGACGACGTCCCGATCGCCGAGAGGCACGCGCTCGCCGTTGGTCAGATCCGTCCACCCCGTCTCGCCCGTGTGCGGAAATTTGCGCGCGTCGAGCTGCGGCCATCGCGCTCGCAGCGCGGGCAGGCCCGATGCGTGATCCGGGTGGCCGTGCGTGACGAGGACTCGCGCGAGCGCGCGGCCATCGAGATGACGCGCGATCGCGTCGACGTGTGCCGGCAGGCCGACGCCCGCGTCGATGAGCGTCGGCACCGCGCCGTCTACCAGCCATGTGTTGTTTCCCGGTCCGGTCATTGGGCCGGGATTGCCCGCGGGGATCGCGATGGGCGTGGTGGCGTGCGTCATGCGCGCGATCTCGTGCGAAGAGAAAGCTCGTTCCTGGCCCAGTTATTCAGGAGAGCTAAATTATGGAAGCTAATAGAAGGCGAGCCCGAGGTCTTGCGTAGAACAGCGGCGTCCGGGGAGAGGAAGCCGCGAGGGTTGTACTCTGTAGATGACGGGCCAGGAACGACTGGATAAATTATGTGAAACTTTTCACAATCAGTCAAGACCGTCGATAACACACGTGTTTTCAGTTGGTTAGGTGCCGGCCAGCGACGCCGTTTTTCTGCGCCGCCGGACGTGAGAGCGATCTCTCCGCGCAAGCGCCCTGCGCTCACACGCCAACCGGCTCCGCCAACCGCCGCCGCAGCTCGTCGGAAATCGGCACCGGCCGTTCGCGATCGTAGTCGAACCACACCTGGACCGTTCGGGCCGAGAGCACGAGCGTGTCTGATGCGGCCGCCACGATCTGGTACTCGTACGTGAAACTCGATCGCCCGATCGACGCGAGGCTGAGCTTCACATCGAGCGCATCGCCTTGGCGAGCCTGCGCGCGAAAATCCGCCTCGACGCGCGCGAGGATGAACGCCTCGCCCCGCTTGCCGTCCGGCCCCACCGGCTTCACGGCGAAGTTCATCTGCGCGCGCCAGAGCGTGAAGCGCGCCTGCTCTAGATATGTGAGATACACGGCGTTGTTGACGTGGCCGAACGGATCGCAATCCCGAAATCGCACGGTCAACCGGTGCGTGATGAGATGCGTCACGCCTGCACCTGACGTTTGGCCTCGAGCCGCCGCTCCTCCTGCAGCCGCTCGAGCTCGACCGCGGAGTGATCGGCGAACAGCATCGCCGCCGCGATCGCGTGATGACCCGCGCGCTCGCCGATGAGCGTGTGCATCTGCTGGCACACCCGTCGATACGCCGGATGCCCCGCGGGCGCCGTGCGGAGCTCGATCACGTGCATCGCCTCGCGCGCATTCATGTCCATCACGAACCGCACACGATACGCCATCGACACGGCGTACTGCGCGGCTTCGGGCAACCCGGCGTCGTGGAGCGCGTCGAACAACTCCGCTGATCGCGTCATCACGCGCTGCCAGTCCGCGTCGCCGCCGGCCTCGATCACGGCTTCCGGCTGCACGAACCCATGCCGGGGCGTGAGCGCCTGCCATTCGATCGACAGCAGGCGGTGACGCTGGAGATCGCGAAACGCCCCGTAGTCGGTGAGCACGTCAAAACGATAGCTCGTCCGCTCGAACGCCCGGCCGGGCTTGTGGCGGCGATTGCCGCGCGCGCCGACGTACGCGCGCAGAATCCCCTCCCGTTCCGCCGCGCCCATGCGGCGGACCGACGCGAGCAGATCCGCGTCCGACTGCGCCGACACCGCATACAGCGCCGCGGCGACGACCTTCGCCTCGCCCTCGGGATCGAAATCGGTGAGCGTGACTTCGTCCTCGGGCGACGCCGGACGTACCGCATCGAGCCGCCTCGCGATCGCCTGCGTGGCGTCTCTGGTGGACTCGAAATACGCGCTCCATTTGACGCCACGGTCGGGCTGGTCGACGCGCGTCATGAAGGCCGGAATGACCTGGCGCAGCTCGGTCAGCATCAGATCGGCCGTGCGGCGAACTTCCTCGAGCGGATGGGCGCGCATCCTCAGGAGCAGCGCCTCGTACGCCTGGCCCGTCCCGAAGATCCCCAGATTCGACTGCGTGGACGCGGGAAGCAGGCCGCGAAGCGTGTCGAGCGCCTTCGCGCGAATCGCCCGGCGGTACACACTTTCCGAATCGCCGGCCGCCATCGGATACCGGCGCTCGAACCACCCGCGCATCGTGTCGATCCACTGCGCGTACGTCTCGAACGCCGCGTTCATTACGCCGACGTACTGCTCGCGCAGCGGATGCCCGTCGAGTTCCGCTGGCACGTGATAGCGCCACGCGTCGCCGCGCCGATCCGTGTATGGAATGTAGCGGGTCGACTGCTCGAGGTACGCCATCAGGCGGCCGCGCTCGAGGACTTTCGTCAGCAGGTTCGACGCGTCTTCAACCGCCAGGTGCACGCCGCCCAGCTGCGCGACCGAATCGTCGCCGTATTCGCTGAGCACGCGCTGATACAGCCGATCCGCGCGCTCGCTGCCGGCTGACGACGCCACTGTCGTTGCAGGTGCGTCAGCGTGAAATTCGTCGAGAAACAAACGGCGCAGCGGTTTCGCCGACCGCGAATAGCGCGCGAACAACGCGCCTTTCACCGTCTCGGGCAGGTTGACGAGCGCAAACACCGGCCGGTCGAGGTTCGTGAAGTACGGCCGGATCGCATCGGCCTCTCCCGTCGTGAACATGTCAGCGTCCCTTCCCGTCCTCGTCGTGCTCGTCATCGTCCTTCGCCCAGTAGCGACGGTATTCGTCCATGAAACTGAGCGACTCGAACGAACGCATGCGATCGAAGAACAGGATGCCGTCGAGGTGGTCGGTCTCGTGCTGGATGACGCGCGCCGGCAGCCCCTTTGCGGCGAACTCGACGCGGCGCCCGGTGCGGTCGTACGCCTTCACCTGAATCTCGAGAGCGCGAGGCACCAGCCCGCGGATGTCGGGGATGCTGAGGCACCCCTCCCAATCATTTTTCCCGTCACGTCCGACCTGCGTCAGTTCGGGATTAATCAGCGCTACGAGCGGCATGTCCTCGTCAGGCTCCATGACGGCCGGCAAGGGCACGTCGCGTATGCCGGCGACGAACACCCGGACGGATTCGTGGATCTGCGGCGCCGCCAGCCCGATGCCTGAATACTCGCGCATCGTCTCGAACATGTCGTCGATCAGCTGTTGCACCCCCGGCGAGCCGATTTCGTCCGGCGGGATCGGCTTGGCTTTCGTGCGCAGGACAGGGTGCCCCATCCGGGCGACTTTCAGGATGGCCATGCGGTGATTATATGAAGAAGGTCTGGAGCCGCGGGCGCATTCGGTCGATACTTGACTGCAGGGAGCGGTCTTGTCATGACCCGTAAGGTTCTTTTCGCGACGCTCGTCGCCGCCCTGATGAGCGTCAACTGTTCCAACCTGCTGGACGAGTTGAAGAACACCAATTCGAGCAGCAGCCCGAGCTCGACGGGGGCGCAATCGCTCAACGGCACCTGGGCCTCGGTGTCCTCGGTGACGACCGAACAGAATACGTGCACGAACTTCCGCTGGACGGTCACGGACTTCTCGAACAGCACAGGCACCGGATCGTTCACCGCGACGTGCCTGTCGAACATGGCCATTGCCGGGACGGCGACCGGCATGCTGACCGGAAGCACGGTCACATGGACGGCCACCGCGGTGGGCCTGACCCCGACCGGGGACAGCTGTCCGATCTCCCTCAACGGGACGGCCGTCCTCGACAACGATCAGATTCGCGTGCCCTTCTCGGGCGCGACGTGCGCCGGTGCCGTCACCGGCACGGAAATCCTCCGCCGCTAGGCTCAGCCGAGAGCGTCGGCGCTCGACACGCCGTAGAACGAGAACCACGGGCTCGCGGATGACAGCGCCGCGTTGACGTTCTTGATGTTTTCGACGCCCTTCGATTCGAGCCACGCACGAAACGCCGCAGCGCCCTGCTTGGCGTACACGGGAATGCCGTCCTTCCAGGTCGCACGGCCGCAGAGCACACCGGAGTAGCGCACGCCCGACGCGGCTGCGAGCGCCAACGACTCAGTGAACTCCGCATTGCTCACGCCGGCCGACAGGTAGATGAACGGCTTGCTCGCGGCTTTCGCGGCGTCTAGAAACAGCTTTTTCGCCTCGTCGAGTGTGTATGCCCGATCGCCGGCGAACACCCTGGCACCCTCGACGAATTTCATGTTGATCGGCACTTCCACCTTCAGGACATCGACCCCGTAGCGCTCCTTCGAAAACTCGGCCATGCTGCCGGCGACGACTTCGGGCTTCTTTTTCGCGAACGCAAGGCCCTTCTCGTCGGCGCCTTCTTCGTAACCGACGAATTCGAGGAAGTACGGAATGTCGTTCGCCCGGCACTCGTCGCCGATGCGTTCAACCCACGCGTGCTTGATCTCGTTGATCGGCTTAGGATCGAAGGGCGTGTAATACAGAAGAATCTTGACGCAGTCGGCGCCGGCCTCCTTCAATCGGCGCGCCGACCAGTCGTCGAGCAGGTCCGGCAGGCGGCCCGGACCGGTCTTGTCGTACCCGGTCTTTTCGTAGGCCAGCAGCAGTCCTGCGTTCTTCGCCCGTTTCTTGGACGGCCCGATCCCCCATTCAGGATCGAGCAGAATCGCCGTCGCGTGGGGCGTGAGCACCTCGGTGACGAGGGCTTTGAACTCCTCGATCATCGCATCGCCGACCTCGCTGCCTTTTTCCTTGGCGAGCGCCTTCTGCAGCGAACCGCGCTGATCCATGGCAGCGGCCGCGATGACACCTCGGCCGTCCGAAACTCGTTTCATTCCTGCAAGCTTGCCGGGTGTCATCTTCACGAAGGTTCTCCTGGCGTGTCCTGCCCCTGCGGGGCCGCTAATCGTAACACCGGGTAGCGGAAGAGTTCCACGGTGGCGGCCTCGACCGCGGTGGAGACGAGGACCGGCAAATCGAGCTCGCGTTCCGCGCGATCGACGCCTTCGCGGCTCGCGCGTGTCGTGGGAAACCGTGGCGTGAACAGCGTGCAGCAGTCTTCGTCCTCGATGATCGACGTCTCGTACGTCCCGAGCCGCTTGGCCTCGGCGGTGATCTCGTCCTTGTCGAATCCGACGAGCGGCCGCAGCACCGACATCGTCGCGACCCCCGCGACAACGTCGAGGTTCTCGATCGTTTGCGAGGCGACTTGGCCGACGACGTCGCCCGTGACGAGGGCCAGCGCACCCGTCCGCTTGGCGAGCGCCTCGGCGATTCGCACCATCAGCCGCCGGTAAATCACCACGCGGAACGGCGGCGGCACTGTGACGACCACGCGCTGCTGGATGGCGCCGAACGGCACGAGCATCAGCCGTGCCTTGAGTTGATGTTTCGTCAGTTCGCGCACGAGCGTTCGCGCTTTGTCGATCGACGTACGCGTCAGGATCGGATAGCTGTGAAAGTGAATGAAGTCGGTCCGGCAGCCGCGGCGAATCATCCGCCAGGCGGCCACCGGCGAGTCGATCCCGCCAGAGAGCAGACACAAGACGCGACCGCTCGTGCCGATCGGCAGACCGCCCGCGCCTTGCTCTTTTGCGACGTACACGAACGCCTCGTCGGTCAAGATCTCGACGTGGACCTTGAGCGCCGGGTCCGAGAGATTCACGGGCCAGCCGGTGCGTTCCTGGACGAGTTTGCCGATGATTCGCTCGATCTCGGGCGACGGAATCGGGAAGCGCTTGTCGGCGCGTCGCGCGGCCACACGGAAGCTGGTCGTCGTGCACCCGACGATCTCGCGCTCGACGCCGGCGGCAATCGCGTCGAGGTCGGGAGTGACGCGAGTGGCACGCGCGAAATTGCCGATCCCGGGAAGCCGCGCCAAGCGGTCGCGCACCTCTCCCCACTCGACGCCGTCCCGAAGACGCACTTCGATGCGCCCAAAGACGAAACGAACGTGCGCGACGTCGACATCGGCCAGCGCCGTGCGGATCGACCGCACGAGCATGTTGATGAACCAGGGCCGAT
This sequence comes from uncultured Acidobacteriota bacterium, assembly GCA_963704575.1. Classification (GTDB taxonomy): domain Bacteria; phylum Acidobacteriota; class Vicinamibacteria; order Vicinamibacterales; family SCN-69-37; genus DATEGZ01. The sequence goes on from OY969918.1 coordinate 3,047,425, forward strand.
TGCGGCCCTTGAGCGCGATCTCGCTGTAGTGAATGACGACCGACGTCACGCGTCTGATTATGCGCCGGGCTCGAGAATGGCGTCCGCGGCGCGATGGCCGCTGAGCGCGGCGCCTTCGATGGTCGCCGGCAGGCCGGTGTCGGTCCAGTCGCCAGCAAGGAACAAGCCGCGAATCGCGGTGCGCGTGGCCGGCCGGGCCGGCGCCCCGGGTGCAATCGAAAACGTCGCGCGATGCTCGCGAACGACGACGGAGCGCACGAGGCGTCGGGCGCGCGTCTCCGGAAGCGCCTTCGCGATCTGCTGCAGGGTGATCTTCGTCAGCTCGCCATTATCGAGCCGCGCGATCGCAGACGCCCCGCTCGAGACGATCGACAGATGTCCGGCCGTGGCGCCGAAAATCGCGCTCTTGTCGAAAACCCACTGCATCGGCCCCCCGACGAGGCCGACGAATCGATCGCGCATGACCGGACCATCGAACCAGAGATTGACGGTGACGATGGGAGAGCTCTCCATGGCCGCGGCACGCTCGGCGGCCGGTCGGATCGCTTGCGGGACCTCTCCGTCCCAGATCCGGCCGAACGCGTGCCACGGCACGGCGGCAATCGCGGCTGGTGTCGCGATCCGCGCCGATCCCGCGTCGACGTGAGCGACCGCGCCGTCCGGCCCAAGCCCAATGCGGCCGGCCGATCGAATCAGGACGGAGCCGCCGCGCGCCTCGAGGTATTTCTGTGCTGGAACGGCGTACAGCTCGTCGAGCGGCACCGAGGCGAGGCCGATTGCGGCGTCTTCGACGCGCGGGCCGAACAACTGGCCGATCACTCGGATGAACGGCGCCGCGGCGGCGACGTCCGGGCTCTGATTGAGCGCGGCGATCGCGAGCGGATTCCACAGCCACTCGCGCAGTCGCGGCGATTGTCCATGTGCGACGAGCCAGGCCGACACCGTCTGCGACGGATCGACGTCCGCGGCAACGGCCGCGGGCCCGCGGCGGCGCACGTCACGAAGAAGGCCCGCCAGTCGGACCGTCGTCAGACGATCGCTCAGGGGCAGTGCGCGCCAGCCGAGCACGCCTCCCAGCAAGTGAAGCGGCGGTGGCCAGGTCGGACACCTGAGTTCTGCCTTCACCCCCAAGTCGTCGGCCATCGTCACGGCGAGGCTCGTCCCGAGCGGCGCGAGGTGTCGCGTGCCGAGGCGGTCGAGAAATGCGTACGTCTCTCGATAGCAGCCGAAGAGGACATGCTGGCCGTTGTCGACGCGTTCGCCGGTCTCACGGTCGTCGAATGCCGTGGCGCGACCGCCCAGCCGCGGGGCATCATCGACCACAACCACGCGCCGCCCGGCCTCGGCCAGACGCACGGCGGCGCTCAGCCCGGCGAATCCGGCGCCGATCACGACGACGTCAGCGGAGAGTGCGTCCATCGAGCGCTAGAGGGCGACGCGTGCGGAGCGCAGGCGCCACCAGGCTTTTACGGCGAGCCGCGCTTGCGCCGGGCGCGGCACACGTACGAGGTCGGTGAACACGTCGCAACCGCGCGCCTCGATCCTGCGGAGCAACTCGAAATAGATCGCCCGCATGATCTCGGCCGCGACGAATCGAGAGGCGTCCGTTCGCGGCAGCGCGCGAACCGCGCGGGCAAAAAACACGCGGGCGCGGGCCGCGTGATGCTCGAGCACCGCGCGGAGCCGCTCGTTCTGGACGCCGGGGCCTGCCCGCTCAACCTCGCGCGCGACGTCGGCTTCCGTGCAGTTGAAACGGCGCAGATCTTCGAGCGGCAGATACATCCGGCCGCGCCGGTAGTCGACCGCGACGTCACGCAGGATGTTGGTGAGCTGCAGCGCAACGCCGAGATCGCGTGCGTAGTCGAGCACGCCATGTTCCTTGTATCCGAAAATCTCGGTGCAGATTAGACCAACCGATGACGCAACGCGATGGCAGTACGGCTCGAGGTCGGCAAACGTCTCGTACCGGCGGGGCGTCGCGTCCATCGCGACGCCGTCGACGAGCGCGTCGAACTGCTCGCGCGGCAGATGGAAGGGGCCGGCGTGCGGTTTGAGCGCGAGGCCCTGCGGCGTGCAGGGTATGTCCGGGCCGAACACACGCGCGACTTCGGCACGCCATAGCGCGAGCGCTGCCTGGGCGCGATCGGGATCCGTTTCCAGATCCACGCTGTCGTCGACGGCCCGGCAGAAATCGAAGACAGCGGTGATCGCCCGGCGCTCGAGCGGCGGCAGCGAGAGAAACGAGTAGTAGAAACTAGTCTTGCGCGTCATTGGCCCGATGCCACCACAGCGCGTGCCATCCGATCGGCAGCGCGTCGCTCCGGCCGAGCGTCGGCCGGTGACGGAACACGTCATATCCCGCACGCTCGAGTTTGTCGAGGATGCGCATGCCGCCCAGCCACGTCGCACGCAATTCCCAGCGAAGCCGGCCCTTGACGGCATCGGCGACTGGCCGTCCCGTGTAAAACAACTCGCGGGTCCGCCCGACGGCCTCGCCCAGCGCCGCGCGCCATTCGGGCGTCACGCGCCTGCGCCCGAGGTCGTTGACATCAGCGCCGGTCGCCCGCACGACCGACAAGGGGACGTACACACGTCCCTTCCGCCAGTCGATCTCCAGATCCTGCCAGAAATTCGCCAACTGCAGCGCGGTGCAAACGGCGTCAGACCAGGCGTCGACGCGATCGTCACGGTACCCGGAGATCCGGAGCACGAGCCGGCCGATCGGATTTGCCGAACGGCGGCAGTAGTCGAGCAGGTCGTCCCACGTCTCGTAGCGCTTGACGAGCACGTCTTGACGGAACGCGCTGAGGAGATCATCGAGCAGCGTCACGTCGAGCTGACGCGCGTGGATGGTCTCGCCAAGGGCGGTAAAAATGGCCGACGAGTCGGATGAGTCCTCGACGGGACGACCAGCGGCCGCCCGATGCAGTCGCTCGCGCCAATCGTCGAGCAGGGCAATCCGCGCCTCGTCCGATCGCTCGCCCTCGTCCGCGAAGTCGTCGGCAATCCGCGCAAACGCGTAGACGGCCGCGATGTGCGGGCGCGATTCGGCGGGCAGCAGACGCGAGGCGACGGGAAAATTCTCGTAGTGCTGCTGCGCCAGCCGCAGGCAGGCGGCGTAGGCCGCGTCGGCTACCACTCGGTTTCGGCCGCGCCCGTGTTGGCGTTGGCGACCCTGGCCATGACGAACAGCAGATCTGACAGACGGTTCATGTACACGATGACGACGCCCTGGACTTCGTTGGGGCCGAGGCCGACGATCGCGCGCTCGGCGCGCCGGCACACGGTCCGGGAAAGGTGCAGCAGCGCGCCGGCCGGCGATCCCCCGGCGAGAATGAAGCGCCGAATCGGCGGCACGCGCGCGTCGAGCCTGTCGATCCATTCCTCGAGGCGCGTCACGTCCTCGTCACTCAGTTTGGCTTTTTCGACTCTCGCCGCGATCTTGTGGCGCGGGTCGGCGAGCAGCGACCCGAGCGCGAACAGGTCGCGTTGCATGCGATCGAGCATCCCGTCCAACTCGTCGCCCACCTGGTTCGCCCGGACAAGCCCCAGCCACGCGTTCAGCTCGTCGACGACCCCATAGGCATCCACCCTCGGGGCCGCCTTGGACACCTTGCTCCCGTCAAACAGCGCGGTCTCTCCCCGGTCGCCAAACTTGGTGTAGAGGGGGACGGGGTTTTTTTCCACAGTTTTGGCCAAAAAGGGACGGAGGTCGGTCGGGTTTCCTATTATGGCACCGTGCCGCGACGCCAAACCCGTCCGCCCCTGCCCCCGCCGCCGCTCCGGCAATGGTTCCGCCGCCGGCTGCTCGGTTGGTACCGTGTGCATGGGCGCGACCTGCCCTGGCGCGAGACGCGCGACCCGTACCGCATCCTCGTCTCCGAGGTCATGCTGCAGCAGACGCAGGTCGATCGCGTGCTGCCCAAGTATGAGGAATGGCTGATCCGCTATCCAACGTTCCACGCGCTCGCCAACGCCCCCGAGGAAGACGCCGTGCGCACGTGGTATCCGTTGGGTTACAACATCCGGCCTCGACGACTCCACGCCATCGCGCGCGAGGCCGTGTCGAAGTTCAACGGCACGCTTCCCGACGACGAGCCGACGCTGCGATCGTTCAAGGGCATCGGCGAGTACACGGCCGGCGCCGTGATGAGCTTCGCGTTCGGCAAGCGCGCCGCGATCCTCGACACCAACGTCGCGCGCGTGCTCTTCCGCATCTTCATCGGGCGCGGCAGTCCTCGGGCCCACGCCACCGAGCGCCGTCTCTGGGAAATCTCGCGCACTGTCCTGCCTCACCGGCATGTGTTCGACTTCAACCAGGCGCTGATGGATTTCGGCGCCACGCTCTGTCGCGCGCGTAAACCCGCGTGCATGATGTGCCCGATGCGCACAAAATGCCGCGCCTACCCCTTCAACCCAGAACATGAGCGCTGATCGTCAGCCGATCGTCGTGCTTGCGGCGGTTGTGGAGCGCGACGGCCGATTTCTCATCACGCGGCGGCTCGATCACGGACACCTTCCAGGATTGTGGGAGTTTCCCGGCGGCAAGTGCGAGGCCGGTGAAGCGCACGAGGCGTGTCTCGCGCGCGAACTAATGGAGGAGCTTGGCGTCACTGCCGACGTCGGCGACGAGCTCATCGTCACCGAACACGCGTATCCGGATCGCACGGTCCGCCTCCATTTCCGCCGTTGCGACATCCGTGGCGAGCCGCAGCCGCGCCTCGGCCAGCAGATTCAATGGATCGCGCGCGCGTCGCTCGCCTCGCTCGATTTCCCCGAGGCGGATCGCACGCTGATTGGGCTTCTGACTACTTCGTGAGGGTCACTTCGACGCTGGCCGTCTGGCCGTCGCGAACCGTGACCATGACCGGCGCGGCCTTCAGCATCTCGTGCCAGAAGCGAAGCTCGACGATCCCGGCGGGCACGTTTTCGAGACGGAACCTGCCGTCAAACCCGCTCACTCCCGACACCTCGTCGGTGACGAACAGGTAGCCGCGCATCCAGGTGTGCGTGCTGCACGACAACGTGACGACACCCGGCTTGTCGATCGGCTTCGAGATCGTGAGGTTCGGAATCGGCATGCTGACGTTGAAGAAGACGCGACCGTCCGCGGCCGCGGCGTGCATCGTGTGCAGTACCGGATCCTTGCTCGTCATCTTAACCGAACCGCTCGGCCGCAGCACGGACACGCGCGGCACGAACGAGCACTTCTCGTTGCTGACCATCGCGTCAGCGGGCTCGGGCGCCTTGACGCCGGTCGCCGTCACAACGACATTCCCCAGATGGCCGGCGGCATCGACATCGATCGCCTGGTTCGGCAGCGTCTGGCCGCACACGGCCGGATCGATCGTGACGGCGATCGGCTTGAGCGCCGGTTCCTTTGTCGAAATCGTCCCGACCACCACGCCCCCCACGCTTACGCCAGCATGCGGCCGCGCCAACGTCAGCGCGACGCTCGTCGTCAGCGCCGAGAGGAATACCGTCGTTCGAGAAATTCTCATAGCAGACATTCAACAGGCGGCGCCGATCAGCGGGCGAATCCGTCGATGACTGCCGACAGATCACCGTCGTTCGTGCGCGCGACAACCGGCGTGCCGATCGTCGCCGCGTCGCGATGCACGTAACCGAGCGCGATGACGTGTCCACGTCGGGGCGAGATCGCGGCGCTCGTCACGCGGCCGGTTTCCGCGCCTCCGGCCAGCAGGATCGATCCGATCGCCGGCGCCGATGTCACCGAGGGATCGAACGACAAACGGACAAGCCGCTTCGCGACGCGTCCGCCACCTCGATGCAGGACGCGAATGATCACTTCCTGCCCGACGTAGCAGCCTTTCGTCGTGCTAATCGCCCGCTCGAGCAGTCCGGCCTCGAGAGGAATCGTGTCCTCGGTCATGTCGATCCCGAAGGCGGGCCGCGCCGCGTCGATTCTCAGCGCGCTGTCGAGTGCCGGATCGATAGCGATCGCGCCGGCGCTCTCGAGTTTCTCGACGATCGCGCCATACGACGCCGCCGGAGCGATCACTTCGAAACCCGGAAGCTCGCCGTCGTCGGTCCGAACAATCAAGGCGTCACCGATCGCCAGGTGTCCGAGCGCGCCGAGCGACGTCAGGCGATCGACCCCGACACCGAGGGCCGACGCGACGACACCCGCCGCAGCGCCACCTGTGACTCCGATCGCGGTCGTGGCCGCGGAGATATCCGTCACGCGAACCTGCTCCGAGAAAATCGCGTGATCGAATCGTCTCGCGAGCGCGTCGGACTGACCGGGCGCGACCTCGACGAGCACTCTGTCCTCACACAGCAGCACGCGCAGCATCGCGATCATGCGTCCCTGCGGCGTGAGATAAGCAGCATCGACGCCCTGCCCGGACGTGCGGGCGTCGAGATCGTTCGTCAGAAGCGCCTGAAGAAAGGCGCGCGCGTCGGTTCCCACGAACTCGAGGCGTCCCCGGGACGATCGGTCGATCCAACCGGCCCCGGCCTCGATGATGCGATACTGATCGGCGATGAGGGTCATGCGCAGGGCCTGCGGCCATCTTATCGTTGCGATTCTCGCTGCGGCAATGTTTGGCTCGAGCGGCGCCACCGCGCAGACCGGCCAGGTCAGTCAGACCGCCACGTTCAACATCGTCCTTCGCGGCGTCAAGGTCGGATTCGAGACGGTCTCGATCGTCTCGTCGGCCGGCGGCTGGGAGATTACGTCGGCGGGCCGTCAGATCGCACCGGTCGATCTCGTCACCAGCAGGTTCAGCGTCGTCTACGCTCCGGACTGGCAGCCGCAGCGGCTCGCGATCGAGGGCATTCTCAAGGGCCAGCTGATCTCGCTTCAAGCGAACTTCAATTTGACGACGGTTTCGGTCGACGTGATGCAGGCCGGTCAAAAGGGATCGGCGCTGCAACAGGTCTCGCCGCGCACCGTCGTGCTGCCCAACAATTTCTACGCCGGGTACGAAGCGCTTGCGATGCGTCTGGCCACGGCGCCGGCCGGCACGCGCTTTCCGATCTACATCGCGCCGGATGCCGAAATTTCCGGCACGGTCGATCGAATCACCGAGCGCAAGTTTTCCACGCCGACCGGATCGCTCGACCTCAGGCAGGTCGACATGACGTTCAGCGATCCGCATGGGCCGCTCACGATCGAAGTCTGGCTCGACTCGACCAATCACCTCGCCCGCGTCGCCGTGCCATCCCAGGGCCTGGTCGTGTTGCGCGACGACTTGTCGTCGGTGATGACGCGCGAGGAGTTCGTTCACAATCCTGGCGACACCACCCTGTTCATTCCGAACAACGGCTCGAACATCGCGGCCACCGTGACCACGCCGTTGAATCCCGCGGCCAAGTCGCCGGCAGTCGTGCTGATCGGCGCGTCGGGCGATCAGGACCGCGAGGAAGCCGTCGCAGGCCTGCCGATCTTCGGCCAGATCGCCGGCACGCTCTCGTCGGCTGGCTTCATGGTCGTTCGCTACGACAGGCGCGGCAGCGGCCAGAGCGGCGGACGATTCGAAAACGCCACACTCACCGACTACGCCGACGATGCCCTCGCGGTCGTACGATACCTGCGCAACCGCAAGGATGTGGATGCCGATCGCGTGGCTATCGCTGCGCTCGGCGACGGGACCGCGGTCGCGCTGCTCACGGCCAGTCGCGAAAAACAGATCAAAGGCGTCATCCTGCTCGGCGGCGCGGGCCTCACGGGCCGCGAGGTCACGCTCGCGCAACAACGGCATGCCCTGTCCTTGTCGAGCGCAACCGACGCGGATCGGCAGGCGCGCATCGCGCTGCAGACGCAGATCGTGGATGCGACCATCAAGGGCACCGGCTGGGAGGGCGTGCCCGACAATCTCAAACGCCAGGCGAACACGCCGTACTTCAAGAGCTGGCTGCTCTTCGACCCGGCGACCGTCATTCCGAAGCTCAGTCAGCCGCTGCTCATCGTGCAGGGCGCGCTCGACGTCGAATACCCGGCGGTCAACGCCGACCGGCTCGAGACCCTGTCCCGGTCGCGGACCAAGCTTTCGCCTACCGTGACGAGCAAGGTCGTCGTCCCCGGCGTCAATCACCGCCTCGTCGCCGCGGCAACGGGCGAGACGGCGGAGTACGCGACGCTTCGAGGCCAGTCCGTCGCCTCTCAGGTGACCGACGCCATGATCGACTGGCTGCGCGGAATTTTTCCGCCGAAGAAATAGCGCGTCTGGCCGCGGATGTACTACACTCGTGCCGCCCGCTCACGGGCGCATGTATGGCTGGATGGATTCTCAAGAGCGGCGAGCCGCCGCTCACGCTTCGGCTGACCTCGGGAGCGATCAAAACGCTCGGCCGCACGGCGCGCGCCGACTTCATCGTTGACGCCGCACTGGTGTCGCGAATTCACTGCCGGCTGACCGCCGATCGCTCGCATCAGCTCGTCGTCGAAGACCTCGAGAGCACGAACGGCACGATGGTCAACGGCCAGAAAATCGACCGCGCGGTGCTGAAGACCGGCGACACGCTGCAGGTCGGCCGCGTCGCGTTCGAAGTGCACGCCGCCGACTAAGCGCGCGCCCCATTACGCCTCGATCAAGAACGGATTCGTCTGGCGCTCGGCGCCGATCGTCGTGTCCGGCCCGTGACCTGAATGGACGACCGTCTCGTCCGGAAACGCGAACAAGACGTCACGGATCGAGCGGAGGAGCGTCTCGTAGTCTCCACCCGGCAGATCCGTGCGGCCGATCGATCCGGCGAACAGCGTATCGCCGACGAACAGCTCGCGGGCGGTCGATCCGACGCGCCCGATCGCAAGGCACACCCCGCCCGGACAATGCCCAGGCGTCGGCAGCACGTCGACGATGTAGCGGCCGAACGCGAACGTGGCGCCGGGTTCATAGAACTTGTCGACCGGCGGCAGCGCGGGAACCGATAGACCGAACATCAGGCCTTGCTCGGCGACGCCGTCGTACAGAAACAAGTCAGCACGATCGAGCCAGATCGGCACGCCGAGGGCCGCCTTCGCCCGGCCCGTGCCCGTGATGTGATCGAGGTGAGCGTGCGTCAGCAGAATGGCGCGGACGTCCACGCGATCCTGGCTGGCCGCGGCCAGCAGCGCGTCCACCTCGTCGCCCGGATCGATCAGCACGCCCTCGCGCGTGTCTTCGCAGGACACGAGATAGCCGTTCTTGAAAAACGGGCCGACGGCCGCGGCGCGGATGCGCACGAAGACACTCTTTCATCATCGGACGGCGCCTGCAACCTTCGACGCGGCCTCGAACAGTGGGTATGATCGACGAACGGAATATCAAAGTGGACTATCCGATCCCGACAATCGAGGACGTCCGGTCGGCTGCGCAGCGGATTCGCGGCGCCGCATGGCACACGCCGCTCGTCAAGTCGGATTGGCTCTCCGACCTGACAGGCGCTGACGTCTGGCTCAAGCTCGAGATCGTGCAGGCGACCGGAGCGTTCAAAATTCGCGGCGCCCAGAACGCGATCGCGCGCGTCGCGGCGGAGCGCCCGCACGTGCGCAAGATTCTCACCGCATCGGCAGGCAATCACGGGCGGGCGGTGGCGCTCGCGGCGAGCCGTGCAGGCCTAACTGCGCGCGTGTACGTCCCTGTCACGGCGCCGGCCGCGAAAAAGGGCGCGATCGCCCGACTCGGCGCGGAGATCGTCGAGATGCCGACATACGACGAAGCCGAGGCGGCGGCGCACGGCGAGGCCGGACGCGGCGATACGGCATTCATCTCCGCGTACAACCATCCGGACGTCATTGCCGGCGCCGGCACGGTCGCGCTCGAGATGTTCGAGGACCAGCCGGATCTCGACGTCGTCGTCGCGCCGATTGGCGGCGGCGGACTGATTTCCGGCACGGCCATCGTCGCCAAGGCTCGCGGAAAGGACACGATCGTCGTCGGCGCAGAGGTCGAGGCCTCGCCGGTGTTCACGACCGCGCTCGCGGCGAATCGTATTACGGTCGTTGACGTGCGGCCGACGCTGGCCGACGGCCTCGCCGGAAACATGGAACCCGACAGCCGGACGTTCGAGTTCGTCCGCGCGCTGGTCGATCGCGTCGTGCTCGTCGGCGAGCCGGCGCTCGAACGGGCAATGCGTGATCTGATCCGGCGCGAGCAGCTCGTCGTCGAAGCCGCCGCGGCGACCAGCGTGGCGGCGATCCTGCAGAACGACATGATCGATCTCAGGGATCGCCGTGTCGGCGTGATCCTCAGCGGCCGCAACGTGGACGCGCACGTCATCGCGCGTCTGCTCGGCGCGGGCAACTAGTTCTTTTTCGGCGGCTGAGCAGGTCGGATTTCGATCTTGCTCGGCAGACTGCGTCGCGGATGGCGCAGCAGATCGGACACGACCTCCGCGACGTCGTCGGCCGACAGTTTCCACGCGTCGGCCGCCGTCGGCGTCGCGCCGTTGAACTTGGTCGCGACCGAACCGGGCATGATGACGCTGACGCGAATATTGTCGAATCGCACTTCCTGCATCAGCGACTCGCTGAATGCGACCAGTCCGGCCTTGGACGCGCAATAGGCCGCGCCGCCCGGAAAGTAATTCCGCCCGGCGAGACTCGCGATGTTGATGATCCAGCCGCCGCCTGACTGGCGCATCGCGGGAATGGCCGCGCGCGTGCAGTAAAAAACACCCGTCAGGTTCGTGTCGATGATCTCGCTCCAGTCGGCGTCGGAGACCGCGGCGACGTCGCCGAATGAGCCGACGCCCGCGTTGTTGACGAGAAGATCGAGACCGCCGAATTGCTTGGCCGTGCGCGCGACGAGCGCGTCGACGTCCTGCCGGCGGCGAACATCGACCGGCGCGCCGTCGAGATCGCCGCGATTTTTCGCGACCGCGCCGAGCGTCTCGAGCGCCTGGCTCACGCTCTTTTCTGTCCGGCCCGTGATCATCACGCGACCTCCGTCCGCGAGAATCGCTTTTGCGACCGCATAGCCGATCCCGCGTGTTCCGCCAGTGACGATGGCCTTGTGCACGATGATCCTCCGTGGGTCCAGGCGCCGGTGTCGCGGCGCGCGCTTCTACTCTTAGAATATCCGCATGTCATCTGCCGCGATCTTCGGCGCAGGGCCCATCGGTTGCGCGATCGCGCAATGGCTCGCCGAGCGCGCGCGGTTTCGGGCAATCAGGTTCATTGACGCCAGCACGGCAGCGGCGTCGGGCAAGGCCCTCGACCTGCGGCAGTCGGGACCGATCGACGGCGTGGATGTCGACTTGATGGCGACGGGCGATGTGCTCGCTGCGGCGGGCGCCAGCGTGATCATTTTCGCTGACGCGATTGCCGAGGGCGAGTGGCAGGGCGAGACGGGGCTGGCGCTCGTGCGCCAGCTCGCGCGCGCCGGTGCGACCGCGCCGTTCGTATTTGCCGGTCCGAAGCAGATCGCGCTGATGGAAGCGGCGGCAGCGGAACTCAAGCTGTCGCCTGACCGCTTGATTGCAACCGCCGCGTCGGCCGTCCCAGGTGCAATCAGGACGCTCGTGGGCGTCGAGCTCGGGCGATCGGGTGTGGATGTGGATGTGGTGGTGGTCGGGCGCCCGCCGGCGCTTGTCATCGGGTGGTCGTCGGCGACGGTTTCCGGATCGCTCCTGACCTCGCACGTGCCGGCGCACCGGATGCGAGCGATTTCGGATGCGATTGGCCGGCTCTGGCCGCCGGGCCCTCAGGCAATCGGCGCGGCGACGGCGCGCGCGGCCGAGGCGCTCGCTTTCGGCTCCCGGCGTCTGAATCAGGCGATGGCGATCGCCGACGGCGAACTCGGCCCCCGCGGTTCGGCCGTCCTCCTGCCCCTCGAGCTCGGCTCCGGCCGCATCCTCCGCCGCGTGCTGCCGTCCTTGAGTCCAGCGGAGGGGACGGGGCTTTTCTCCACAGATCGGGGCCGTTAGGGGACGGAGGTCGGCGGTTCTGGCTCAAAAGCCGGCCCGCCGGCGTCCCCCACCGATCTCTTGAAAACCGCCCCGACCGCCGTCTCGACGGCAGCCTCAACGTCCGACATCGGAATCGAGCGGCCGAGGAGCAGATCGAGGGAGGTCACCCCGCGGTCGGCGATGCCGCACGGCACGATCAGCCCGAAGTTCGCGAGATCGGTCGAGACGTTGAGCGCGAAGCCGTGGCTCGTAATCCAGCGGCTGATACGAATGCCAATCGCGGCGAGCTTCGCTTCCTGTCCCGGCGGTCCGACCCAGACACCCGTCAGACCCGTCATGCGGCCCGCGTGGACGCCCAACGCCCGCACGGCGATGATGATCGCTTGCTCGAGGTCGCGAACGTACTTGTGCACGTCGCGACGGTCGGGGCGCAAATCGATGATGGGGTAGCCGACGAGCTGACCGGGACCATGGTACGTGACATCTCCGCCGCGTCCGGTCTCAATCACGGCCACGCCGCGCGCCGCGAGTTCCGCCGGCGACGCGATGATGTTCGACGATTTCCCGCGCGTCCGCACGCCCAGGGTGACGACCGGCGGGTGTTCGAGCAGAAGCAGTGTGTCGGGAATGTGTCCCGCCCGCCGCTCTTCCACCAGTTGTTGCTGCAGTTCGAGCCCGGCCTCGTACCCGACGCGTCCCATCCGCCGGACGACGAGCGGCCGGACGTCGTCGGCGACGATCGGTGCTACAGACACGACTCGTCGAAGTTCTGGAGCCGATCCTTGAGCGCCTGAAGGAACCGGCCGGCATCCGCGCCGTCGATCAGGCGATGGTCGTAACCGAGCGTGAGGTAACACATCGGCCGCACGGCAATCATGTCGTTCACGACGACCACGCGCTTGTCCACGCTGCCCACGCCCAGAATCGCGACCTGCGGCTGGCTGATGATCGGCAACCCAAACACCGCGCCGAAAATTCCGGGATTCGTGATCGTGAACGTTCCGCCCTGCACTTCCTCAGGCTTGAGCTGCTTGCTGCGCGCGCGGGCAGCCAGGTCCTGGATCGATCGACACAGCCCGAGCATATTGCGCTCGTCGGCGTTGCGAATCACGGGTACGATCAAGCCCTGATCGAGTGCGACGGCGATGCCCAGGTTGATGTCGCGCTTGTACACGATGTTCTCGCCGTCGAGCGACGCGTTCGAAAACGGGAACTGCCGAATCGTGTCGACGGTCGCCTTCGCAATGAACGCGGTGTACGTCAGCTTCGCGCCCGCCGCCTCGTACTCGGCCTTGCGCTTGTGACGAATCTCGTCGATGCGCCCGAAGTCGACCTCGTACGCCGAATACACGTGCGGTGATGTCTGAATGCTCATCACCATGTGCTCGGCGATCTTCTTGCGCATGATGCCCATCTTCTCGATGCGCACGTTTTCGCCGGGCTGGAACGCGGGCGGTGGCGCGATCGGCGCGCGCGCGGCCACCGGCTGAGCCGGGGCCGCCGCCGCAACTGGTCCGGGCTTCGCCCCGCCGCTCTCGACCACGGCAAGAATGTCCTTTTTCGTCACGCGCCCCGAGATGCCCGTGCCGTTGAGCTCGGTGATGTCGATGCCGTGGGTCTCGGCGATTTTTCGCACGACGGGCGACGAACGCGTCCGACGAAGATCCGCGAGCGTCTCGACAGCCGCCGGCGTCGTCTTCGGCGCGGGGCGCGATTCGCTCGCCGCGGTCGCCGCCACCGCTGAGCTCTTCGACGCCGATCCATTCGGCGTCACGACTTCGTTCGGCGTTCCGGTCGCGTCCGCCACGGCTGGCTCCGACCCCGCGGACGGGGCCGTGCCGCTCGACGCACGCGGCTGCGCCTTCTCGCCCGCCGCGCCAATCACCGCGACGATGCTGTTGACCGGCACCGTCTCGCCTTCCTTGACACGAATCTCGAGCAGCACGCCCGTGCCGGGCGCGGGAATCTCAGCGTCCACCTTGTCGGTCGAGATCTCGAAGAGCGGCTCGTCCTTGTCGATCGGATCCCCGATCTTCTTGATCCAGCGGACGATCGTGCCCTCGGCGATTGACTCGCCCATCTGCGGCATTACGACTTCAGTCGCCATGGTGGAAACTCCCGAGCCTTGGGTCTCAAGACTTAAGGCTTACGCCTTCACAAATGTATCGCGGCGCCGTGCACGGCGTGCGCTGCTTCACCCACCGCCTCGGACATCGTCGGATGCGCGTGGATCGTGCGGATGAGCTCTTCGACGGTCGACTCGAGGCGGAGCGCCACGGCGGCTTCGGCGACGAGCTCCGTCGCACGCAGGCCGATCATGTGCACGCCGAGCACTTGATCGTATTTCTTCTCCGCGACGATCTTCACGAACCCTTCCGTCTCGCCCGCCATCTTCGCGCGGCCGAGCACGCCGAACGGAAACGTGCCGACCCGCACGTCGTACCCGCGGTCGCCGGCTTCCTTTTCCGTGAGACCGACACTGCCGATCTCCGGATCGCAGTAGGTGCACGCCGGCACCTGGTCGTAGTCGATCGGCTGGACGTGCTGACCGGCCAGACGCTCGGCCAGCAGGATCCCTTCAGCCGACGACAAGTGCGCAAGCTGCGCATGGGCGCCGACGCCCATCGTGATCACGTCGCCGATCGCCGAGATGTTCGGCACGCCGGTGCGGAACAGCGGGTCGACCTTGACGTATCCGCGTTCGAGCGTCAGCCCGGCCTCGACGGCACCCAACCCGTCGGTCACAGGCCCGCGGCCGGTCGCGACCAGCAGCTTCTCGATCGTCAGGGTCTCGGTCTTGCCGGCCATGCTCTGCAGTTCGATCGTCACGGCGCCGTTCTTCACGCTCGCAGACGTGACCTTCGTCGCCGTGCGAATTGCGATGCCGCGCTTGTTGAACGCCTTCTCCAGCTCGGTCGACACCGCACCGTCTTCGTTCGGCACCAGACGCGGGAGCAGCTCGATGAGCGTGACCTGGCTGCCGAAGCGCCGGAAAATTGACGCGAACTCGACGCCAACCGCGCCGCTTCCCATGATCGCGATCGACTTCGGGACGGACGCGAGATGAATCGCCTCGTCGCTCGTGATGATGTGCTTGCGATCGATCTCGATGCCGGGCACGCTCCGCGGCGCCGATCCGGTCGCGACGATGATCTCCCGTGCGCGGAGGGTCCGCGCGTCGGGCCCGGTCACCTCGACCTTGCCGTTGGCGGCGAGACGCGCACTGCCCTTGATCCAGGCGATCTTGTTTTTCTTGAACAGGAACTCGACGCCCTTCGTCAGGCCCGTGACGATCTTGTCCTGGCGGGCGTGGACGCGCGTCATGTCGATCGAGGGCGTCGCGTCGCCCTTGCCGAACGTGATGCCCCACATCGCGGCGTCCTGCGCAATCTTGAACGCGTGTGCGTGCTCGAGGAGCGCCTTGGTCGGGATGCAGCCCCGGATGAGGCACGTGCCGCCAAGCGACGGCTCCCGCTCGACGACGGCGACACTGAGCCCCAGTTGCGCGGCACGAATAGCGGCGACGTATCCGCCCGTGCCGGCGCCGATGACGACGACGTCGTGGGATTGATCGGTGGTCACGAGCTACAGGCCTTTCAGGCGTCGGGACGCGACGAAGCGGCCGGATCGGGTTCGGTCTCGCCGCTGGCGCCCCCATCGAGCTTGGCGACCCGCGCGCGCAGCCGCGCGAACTCAAAGCGCAGCTCCCAATGTGACTGGCTGAGCGCCGCGAACCGACGCGACATCGCTGCGACCCGCACCATGGCCACGAGCGCGACAAGCGCACCTGCGGCGGCGAGGACCAGCGTCAGCATCCCTTCAGTTTACTGCGGAGCGTGGATCGGCGGGGCCGGACACGTCGTGACGCTCGTCGACAGGATCGAGCCTGCCAACGAGCGCCGAGCCGTGTGATCTCCGAATCCGTTACTTGCGGGGCAGGACCGCGTCCTTCAACTGCTTGGCGATTCGGGCCTTCACGACCGTCTTGGCCGGAATCTTGATGGGCTCGCCCGTCGCCGGGTTGCGCCCCTCCCGAGCCTTCCGCCGCTGCACGACGAGCTTGCACATTCCGGGCAGCACGAACTCCCCGGAACGCTTCAGCTCCTTCTCGCTCAACCGGAGCAGCTCTTCGAAGAGGTCGCGCACCTGGGTGCGCTTCATGTCGAACTTCTCCGCAAAATGCGCGAAGAGCTCCATCTTGCCCATCCGCCGGGCGTCTGCCATTGGGTATTCTCCCTGGCTGGGGCGCGCGTTCAAGACAATGTCGCCGACCCGCGCGCGCAACGGCCAACGACAATCAGGAAAAACGGCCGTATCGTAGCCCTGCGTTGGAAAAATTGTCAATTGCGCGTGCGGCGCCGGACCTCGTCGGCGGGCCATTCTACCGGGCCAAATCCGGCGGACCGTCCCACGCGGCGCGACCGCCGCCCGACCTAGAATGATCGGATGGCCGAGATCGAGACGTTCCCGAATCCGCGCCCCGAGCGCGACTACCAGATCGAGATTCGCTGCCCGGAGTTCACCTCGATGTGCCCCAAGACCGGACAGCCCGACTTCGGCGAGATCCTGATCGAGTACGTGCCCGACGCGACGTGTATCGAGCTGAAGGCATTGAAGTACTACCTGCAGACCTACCGGAACCAGGGCATCTTCTACGAGGCCGCCACCAACAAGATCCTCGACGACCTCGTGGCCGTCTGCCAGCCGCGCCGGATGACCGTCACCGGCGCGTTTTCGGCGCGCGGCGGCATCACGACCCGGGTCGTCGCCACACATGGACGATAACGACGGTACGGGCGACGTCGTCATTCCGATCACCGGGGAGCTCGACCTTCATGCGTTCGCGCCGCGCGACATCCCGTCGGTCGTCGACGAATACCTCCACGCCGCGCTCGAAGCCGGCCTGACCGAAGTCAGGCTCGTCCACGGGCGCGGCCGAGGCATCCAGCGGGCTATCGTCCAGGCCCTTCTCGAGCGAAATCCGCTCGTGGCGGAATTCCACGACGACCACGACGCCCACCTGGGCGCGACATGGTGCCATTTGATGGCACCGCCCTTGCCTCTTCCAGAGTAGACGCAACCCGCATTCATCGAGAATTCAGGCGTTCGGGCGAGTCCGCCCGGTCGTCATTGCAGAATTCGCAGGGTTGCGCCGGAGAAGGAAGGCAGATTCTGCACGCCACGGCAGAGGCGGGAGCAACAGTCTGGGTTCGGCAGCAGCGCTGGCGCGTGGACCGCGTGCGTCAACAGCCCGGCGTCGTGCGGTACGACGTGTCGTCGCGCGGCGCGCGGCTGACGTTCCTCGCGCCGTTCGATCGCCTTGCCAGCGCCGGGCCACGCCGGCTGCGGCGCGTCCGGGCGCAAGCCGCGGTCGCCTGCCTCGCTGGACAGCTCGGACACGCGTTTGGCGGTCGACCGCCCGCGTCGGCGGTGGCAGCGGACGTCGCGATCCTGCCGTATCAACTCGAGCCCGCGCTCGCGATCGCTCACGGCAACCGGCGCGTGCTGATCGCCGACGA
The DNA here is from genome assembly GCA_963704575.1 of uncultured Acidobacteriota bacterium. GTDB lineage: Bacteria > Acidobacteriota > Vicinamibacteria > Vicinamibacterales > SCN-69-37 > DATEGZ01. Next base: position 3,064,800 of record OY969918.1, read on the forward strand.
GGTGGGTCTCGGCAAGACCATCCAGGCCGGACTCATCATCTCGGAGCTCGTGCGCCGCGAACCGGCGGCGCGGGTCCTGGTCCTCGTGCCCGCGGCGATCCTCGATCAGTGGATCGGTGAACTCGCGCGTCGTTTCGACGTCACGGCCCGCGAGGCCGATCGGCTCGGACTCGAAACGATCGCTCGCGGCCTTCCACCCGGCGACAACCCGTGGCGGCGCGCGGGCGTGTGGATCGCTTCGCTCGACTACGTCAAGCAACCGCATGTGCGCGCGTCGCTGCCGCCACTCGCGTGGGATCTTGTCGTCGTCGACGAAGCCCACGCCGCGTGCGGAGATTCGGAGCGTCACGACACCTGCCGGCAGATCACGACGCGCTCGAGGCGCGTTCTTCTGCTCACCGCAACACCGCACGACGGCGACCTGGTGAGATTCGCAAGACTCCTTCGGCTCGGCGAGCTCGACGGGGTGGAGGATCGACTCACGATCTTCCGTCGATCGCGGCGCGATCTGCTCGTCACCGGGCGGCGACGGACCCGGTGGCGACGACTGCAACCCTCGCCCGCGGAATTGGCGCTCTTCGACGCGCTGAAAGCGTTCGAGCGCGTCGTGCTCCGGGCCGCGGCTGACGGCCGGCGGGACGCTGCCCTGCTGCTCTTGTCCGTCTTTCGCAAGCGGGCACTCTCGACGATGGCTGCGCTCGGGGTGTCGTTGCGGCGCCGTCTTACGTGGCTCGAAGCCACACGCGCCGCCGCAGGGGACGAGCTGACGCAACCGTCGCTGGCGTTCGACGACGAGGACGGCGTCTCGAGCGACGTAGCGGCGGGCCTGTCGTCGGACGTGGGAGTGAATCCTCGACACGAGCGGTCGTGGGTGAGGCGTCTCATCGGTCTTGCGGACCGCGCGGCGCGCCACGACACGAAGGCGGCGTACGTCGCCTCATTCGTCCGGCGCGTGCGCGAGCCGGTCATCGTGTTCACCGAATTCCGCGATTCGCTCGACGCGCTGCGTCGGCGACTCGGGCCGAGTGCGTCCGCGGCCTGCCTTCACGGCGGACAGACGGAGGCCGAGCGGCGCTCGGAACTACGCCGGTTTCTCGGCGGAGCCGCGCGGCTGCTGCTCGCAACAGACGTCGCCAGCCTGGGTCTCAACCTCCAGGATCGGGCGCGGACCGTCATCAATCTCGAGTTGCCCTGGAATCCGCTGCGGATCGAGCAGCGGGCCGGACGGGTCGATCGCATTGGCCAACGGCACGACGTGCATGTCACCGTGCTCGTCATGCGGCACGAGGCCGAAGCCCCGGTCCTTGTGCGCCTGGCGCAGCGCGTACTGACCGCGCGCGGCGCGCTCGGCGCCGATCCGTTCGGAATCGTGGTGCCGAGCGACTCACGCCTGAGGGCGAGCGTGCTCGAAGGCGTGGCGAGTGTCGAAGCGGACGCGCCGGCGGGCTGGCTTCCGGAACGCAGGTGGATGCGACCGGCCAGGTTCATGGCTCGCGGCCTCGAGCGCCAGCGGCGTCTGGCTGGTCAGTGGCGTGATCCCGACGGCGGCAGTCGGCCGAAATGGACAGGCACTGCGCAGTTGCCGGGCATCCGCCGGCTTGGCGGCGGCGCGGTGCTGACGTTCCTGGTGCCGATGGTCGACGGCAGCGGCGCGACGGTGGCATCCCATGTCGTCGCCGTGCGATCTCGAGGACTCACGAAGGAAGCACGGATCGAGGCCGCTGGCACGGCCGCGGTCACGCTCCGCGCGCGGGCGCGGAGGCTGGCGCGGGTGCTCTCGGCTCGCCTTGATCTCATCGTCTCGCGCGAGCGCGCGATCCAGGCCGTGCTCATCGAACGGCCCGGCAGCGCCGCGGCGCAGCCCGGGCTGTTCGATCGCCGGGCATCACGCGCGTTCGAGCAGACGCGGGAGGAAGCGGAAGAAATCGCACGAGCGACGAATCAACGCATCGAGGATGCGAGGACTGCCGCCTCGATCGACGTCGGCCGGCCTTCGCTGATCGTGGCGTTCGTCACATCGCCATGACCCAGCTGCACGGGATTTCCGGATCGCTTCTGCCGGGCCAGTTCATGGCCACCGCGATCGCCGGCGGTGAACGCGACCGTGCCGCACTCGAACGACCCCGGCGTCAGTTCGAGCGCTGGTGGCACGCCGTCACGCTCACGTGCGGCCCGGCGACCGGCGTACGCGCGATCTTCGACGCGGTCGCGATGCCGCTGTGCGGTGCGTGGGGATTCCGTGCGTCGCGGATGCATGTCGATCGCACGCGGATCACGGCGCGGCTCGACACCACTCATGGCGTGCCGATCGCGCTCGTCGTGATGCCGTGGGCGGCGCGGCCGTCAACGGCCTGGCGCGACGCGAGCGACGCGGCTAGAGCGATCGGCGCGGGTTGGACGCTCGTCCTGGCGCCACCGTTTCTCTCGCTGGTCGATGCCCGCGGGCACGCCGCGCGGCGCAATCTCGACTTCAACCTCTCGGACGTGACCGACCCGCACAGCTTCGCGGCGTTCTGGACCCTCACGCACGCCAGCGCGTTCGATCGCGCGAAACCGGATGTCGGGACACCGACCGGTCTCAGTCGCATCGACGCGCTCGTCGCCACGGCGGCGACCTTTCAGGACCGCGTGCGCGCCGATCTGCAGGCCGGAGTCGCCGACGCGCTCCGCGCCTTTCGCCCAGTCGTGCGCGCGGGTGACCGCAGCCTCGACGAATCGCTGACGCTCGTGTATCGCATTCTCTTCCTGCTCTTCGCCGAGTCGCGCGATCTCGTCCCGCGGTCGCATCCGGTCTACCGCGCGGCCTACCTCATCGGCCCGCAGTGCCGCGACGCCGCAAGGGGCGGCGCCACGACTGGACTCTGGGATGGCCTTGCCGCGATCACGCGACTCTCGCGACTCGGCTGTCGCGTCGACGATCTCGTTGTCTCGCCGTTCAACGGCCGGCTGTTTGCCAGGTCGTCTGCGCGAACGCTCGAAACCGGTCGTCCGACGGCCCGCTCCTCCTCCCTTTCGACGCGACGCGACGCCGCCATGGCTCGCGCGCTTGCCGCGCTTGGCACGCGCCGGGGTCCGGCGGGGCTGGAAGGCATCAACTACGCCGACCTTGGCGTCGAACAACTGGGCGCAGTGTACGAGCGCGTGCTCGATCTCGATCCCGACGCACTCACCGGACGGCCGCCGGGCGGCCTGGCGCACAGCGCCGAGCGCAAGCGCAGCGGAACGTTCTACACGCCGCAACCGCTCGTTGAACTCGTCGTCAGGCGCACCCTGGCGCCGCTGCTTGCTGGCGCGTCGAGCGACGCCATCCTCAACCTTCGCGTCGTCGATCCGGCGATGGGCAGCGGTGCGTTTCTCGTGGCGGCGTGCCGTCATCTTGCTGGCGCGTACGCGCGGGCGCTGGTCGACGAGGGCCGTGCCGCCGAGAGCGATCTCGACGATCACGAAAACGCGAAGATCAGGCGCTCAATCGCCGAGCGCTGCCTCTTCGGCGTCGACGCGAATCCCGTGGCCGTGCAGCTTGCGCGCCTGTCGTTGTGGCTGACGACGCTTTCGCGCGGCCGGCCGCTGAGTTTTCTCGACCACAGGCTGCGCGTGGGCGACAGCCTGATCGGCGCGGCGCCCGACGATCTCGGGCGTTTGAGCATGCGCCGTGGCACGATCCCCACGCCGCTGTTCGATCTCGATCCGGCCGGCCTCGAAACCGACCTCGGGAGGGTGACGCGGCCGCTCATCGCGATGTCTGCGCGACCGGACGACACCGTGGGCGACGTCCGCGCCAAGGAAATCGCCTGGAGCAAGCTGTGCGGGGACGCGTCGCCGCTTCGACGATGGCGGACGGCGGCGAATCTCTGGTGCGCCCGCTGGTTCTGGCCCGGTGCGCCTCCAACCGCGAGCGAAACCCGTGCGGCGCTCGATTCGATCCTTCGCGACGATCGGACGATCGCCGGCGCCGACCTCGCCAGGCTCGTCGCCGTCGCGCAGTCACGGGCGACGGCGCATCAGTTCTTCCATTGGCCGCTCGAATTCCCGGACGTCTTCTATGACGACTCGGGATCTGCGCGCCCGCGTCCGGGATTCGACGCGGTGATCGGCAACCCGCCGTGGGAGATGCTTCGACGCGATTCGACGAGCGGGCCGCGCGTGCCGCTCGTGCGCTTCATCAGAGATTCCGGCCTGTATCCATCGTGCGACCGCGGCCACGTCAACATGTATCAGCCGTTTCTCGAGCGCGCGTTGTCCCTGGCCCGATCGTCGGGTCGCGTGGGCCTCGTCCTGCCGTGGGGCCTCGCGGTGGACGACGGCGCCGCGGCGCTGCGGGCGCGGCTGCTCGACCGCGCGACACTCGATACCGTCATCGGCTTCGACAACGCTGACGGCCTGTTTCCGATTCATCGCGGCGTCCGGTTCCTCGTCGCGGTCGTCACGACCGGTGGCCGGACGCGGACCATTCGCGCGAAGTTTGGTGTGATGTCGCGCGAGGCGATCGACGATCTGCCGGCGCGCGACGATCCAGTCGACACGAGTTACCCGATTCGGCTTTCGCTGGAGCGGCTCGCGGCGGTCGGCGCCGCCTCGAGGCGGATTCCGGACGCGCGCGCGCCGCGCGATCTCGACCTGCTCGATCACGTCGCCGCGATCGGTCCAGCGCTCGGGGCCCCAGGTTGGAACGCCAGGTTCGGGCGCGATCTCAACGCCACCGACGATCGCGACAGCCTCGGTCCCGTTGGCTTGCCTGTCATCGAAGGCAAGCACGTTTCGCCCTTCGGCGTGAATGTCGCGGAGGCGTCGGCGCGGATCGATCCGGTCGAGGCGGCGCGCCGGCTGCCCGACAGGCGCTTCGATAGCGCCAGGCTCGCCTATCGCGACGTGTCGGGTGTCGCCAACCGGACCTCGCTCATTGCCGCGATCGTGCCGGCCGGTGTCGTAATGACCCACACGTTGTTCTGCCTGCGCACGGCTCTCGGTCTCGACGCGCAGTTGTTCCTTTGCGGTCTCTTCAATTCCTTCGGTACTGAACCGCCTCGTGCGCCTGCTCATGGGCGGGCACGTGACGACGAGCCTGGTCGAGGATCTGCCAGTGCCGACTTGGAACGGCGACGACGCCCAGTCGACCATCGTCCGGCTGGCTCGGCGGCTCGTCAGGTACCCGGCGTCTGGTCGGACGCATGCGGCGCTGCAGGCCGAAGTCGCACGTCTGTACCGACTGGACGTGCCAATGTTCGAACACGTGCTCGCGGGGTTCCCGCTCGTGCCTGCCTCCGACCGCCAGCGCGCGCTCGGGGTGTTCGCGCGGATGCCGCACGCCTCGCGACCCGTTCGCTGACGCCGGCCGCGCCGGTTGCGCTATAGTCCCGGCGTGCCCACGTACGGGTTCGTCATCGATCTCAAAAAGTGCATCGGCTGTCACGCGTGCACGATCGCGTGCAAGGCCGAACACGACATTCCCGTCGGCGTCAATCGCTGCTGGGTGAAGACGGTCGAGCGCGGCACGTTCCCCGACACGCAGCGCGTTTTCCTGCCGGTGCTCTGCAACCAGTGCGAAGAAGCGCCCTGCATGGAAATTTGCCCGACCGGCGCGCTCTTCCGGCGCAAGGACGGCATCGTCGACCTGAACAGCGCCTCATGCATCGGTTGCCGCGCCTGCATGGCGGCGTGCCCGTATGACCAGCTGTTCATCGATCCGGGCACCCAGACCGCCGAGAAGTGCAACTTCTGCGCGAACCGGATCGAAAATCAGCTCCAGCCCGCGTGTGTGAGTGTGTGTCCGACCGAGTGCCGCATCTTCGGCGACCTCGACGACCCGTCGAGCAAGGTGGCGCAGATCGTCCAGCGGCAGTCGTTCATGGTGCGCAAGCCGGAAAAAGGCACGGGACCGAAGGTCTTTTATCTCGGCGCGGACGAAAGCGCGATGCGGCCGGAAATCGCGGCGCGGCCGTTCATGCTCAAGGAAGGCAGCGTGCACATGCGACCGGCCGGGTCGCCCGATCCGGATCCGAACCGGCCTGGCGATCCGCGCGTGGACTACGACGTCCCGCACAAGAAGGCGTGGGGCATCGACCTGGTGCTGTATCTGGTCGCCAAGGGCGTCTCGACGGGATCGATGTTCCTGTCGGCAATCTTCTGGCTCCTGGGCGATCGGTCGCCGCTCGTGAGTTTCGCCGGACCGTTTCTCTCGCTGGCGTTCGCGCTCGGCACCGCCGTCGTGCTCATCGTCGATCTCGAGCGGCCCGAGCGTTTCTACTACATCCTCACGCGGCCCAACTGGCGTTCCTGGCTCACACGCGGCGCCGTGCTGCTCACCGCGCACACCGCCGTGGCCGGGCTCTGGATTCTCTGCGTGCCGCTCGGCTGGACGACAGCGGTGACAGTGCTGGCGGTGCTGGCGCTCGCCACGACGATCGGCGCGACGGTGTACACGGGCTTTCTTTTCGCGCAGGGCCTCGCCCGCGACTTGTGGCAGGGCCCGCACGCGACGATCGATCTCCTCGTGCAGGCGGCGGCCGAGGGCAGCGCCGCAATGCTCATCGTCGCGATCGTGGCCGGCGGCGAGCCGGATACCATTCGCGCGCTCGGCCTGACGCTCGCGTTCGCGTCGCTCGCGCACCTCGCGATCCTCGTACTCGAACACCTGCTCACGCCAAGTCCGACGGTGCATCACGAACTTGCCGTCCGCGCGATTCGCTTCGGCGAATACCGCCAGCTGTTCTGGTATGGGGCGCTTGGCCTTGGCGGCCTGGCGCCCGTCCTGCTCGTCTCGTTCGCGTCGCTCGCGAGCTTTTCCCTCGTCACGCTCGTCGCGGCGTCGCTCCTCGCACTCGCCGGCAGTCTCGCGTGGGGCTACGTCTGGGTCGAGGCGGGCCAATGCGTGCCGAATTCGTGAAGGGCGATGCGACTTGGGCCAATGGGGCAATGAACGGTGAGGCCGTGAATGGCTGATTTCAGTACGCATCCAGATCCGTCTAAGTGGGACAACTACGTCGATTTCGAATCGACGAGCTGGCCCAAGAAAGACCGCCGGCGGTACTGGATTATCCCGAGCATCTGCTTCAACTGCGAGTCGGCGTGCGGCATTCTCAGCTACGTCGATAAGGACACGCTCGAGATCCGGAAGATCGAAGGCAACCCGGTCCATCCCGGATCGCGCGGCCGGACGTGCGCCAAAGGCGTCGTCACGCCCAACCAGCTCGAGGATCCCGATCGCGTGCTCTACCCGCTCAAGCGCACGGGCGAGCGTGGCGCGGGCGGCTGGAGCCGCGTGACGTGGGACGAGGTGCTCGAGGACATTGGCGGCAGAATCCGCAAGGCGATTCAGGAAGATCGCCGCCAGGAAGTGATGTACCACGTGGGCCGGCCGGGCGAGGACGGCTACGTCAATCGCGTCCTGCAGTGCTGGGGCCTCGACGCCCACAACAGTCACACGAACGTCTGCTCCTCGTCCGCGCGGCTCGGACATTTCCTGTGGACGGGCGCGGATCGTCCGTCACCGGACCACGCGAACGCGAAGACGATCCTGCTGCTGTCGTCACACCTCGAATCCGGCCACTATTTCAATCCGCATGCGCAACGGATCATCGAGGGTCAGTCGCACGGCGCGAAGCTGATCGTGGTCGATCCGAGACTCTCGAACACGTCCGCGAAGGCGAACTTGTGGCTGCCCGCGCAACCGGGCACCGAGGGTGCGCTGCTGCTCGCGATTGCGCGCTATCTGATCGATCACAAGAAATACAACCGCGAGTTCGTTCGGCGGTGGGTCAACTGGGAGGCCTACCTGGAAGCGGCGTGGCCCGATCTTCCGCGCACATTCGACAGCTTCGAAGAGGCGCTGAAGCAGGACTACGAGGTGTTCACGCCGGAGTACGCGGAGATCGAATGCGGCGTGCCGGCCGCGCAGGTGATCGAGGCTGCCGAGGCGATCGCGGCCGCCGGCACGGCGTTTTCGACGCACAGCTGGCGCGCCGCGGCATCGGGACATCTGTGGGGCTGGCAGATCACGCGGTGCCTGTATTTCCTGGTCGTGCTGATGGGCGCGATCGGCGAGCCCGGCGGCGTGAATCTGCACGTGACGAACAAGTTCGTCCCGAAGCACCCGAACCCGCCGCCGCCCCCCGACTACTGGAACGAGCTGCTCTTCCCGAAGGAATTTCCACTCGCGTTCTTCGAGATGAGCTTTCTGCTGCCGCATTTTCTCAAAGAAGGCCGGGGCAAGCTCGACACATATTTCACGCGCGTCTACAACCCGCTGTGGACCAATCCAGACGGCTTCACGTGGATGGAGGTGCTGAAGGACGAATCGAAGATCGGCATGCACATCGCGCTGACGCCGATTTGGAGCGAGACCGCATGGTTTGCCGACTACATCCTGCCGATGGGCCTCGGCACCGAACGACACGACCTGATGAGTCAGGAGACGCACGCCGGCCGGTGGCTGGGATTCCGGCAGCCCGTCAAACGCGTCGCGCTCGAGAAGAAGGGCAAGACGGTCGAACACACCTACGAGGCCAATCCGGGGGAGGTGTGGGAAGAAGCAGAGTTCTGGATCGCGCTCTCCTGGAAGATTGATCCCGACGGATCGCTCGGCATCCGCAAGTTCTTCGAATCGCCGACGCGACCCGGCGCAAAGATCACCCTGGACGAGTACTACGGCTGGATTTTCGACAACTCGGTACCCGGCCTGCCTGAAGCCGCGGCGAAGGAAGACCTGACGCCGCTGCAGTACATGCGCCGCTACGGCGTCTTCAAGGTCGACGATATCGCGTACAGCAAAGTGCACGAGCAGTCGCTCAGCGCCGCGGCGATGCGCGGCACGACGACGGACGACGAAACCGGCCTCATCACGAAGGACGGCGCGCCCACGGCGATCGTCATCGACGGGATGCCGCGTGTCGGCTTCAACACGCCGTCGCGCAAGCTGGAGTTCTACTCGCCGACGCTCAACGCGTGGGGCTGGCCGGAGCACGCGATTCCCCGCTACATCCCGGGCCAGGTCTACTGGCGCGATCTGAATCGCGACGCGAACGAATTCGATCTGCTCCCCAACTTCCGGCTCCCGACGCTGATTCACACGCGCTCGCCCGTCAAGTGGCTGTACGAGATCTCGCACAACAACCCGCTGTGGATCGCCACGCCGGACGCCAAGCGGCTGGGCATCGCCCCGGGCGATCTCGTTCGCGTCCGCACCGCGATCGGTTACTTCGTCACGCGTGCGTGGGTCACCGAGGGCATTCGTCCCGGCGTCGTCGGCATGTCACACCATTTGGGGCGCTGGCGGTTGAACGAGGAACAGGGCGGAGGACGGTCTGCGTCGTCGCTCGTGCGAATCGTTCCTGACGGCGCGGGCCGCTACAAGATGCGGCAGGTTCACGGCGTGCGTCCGTTCGAAAGCAACGACCCGGACAGCAGTCGCGTCTGGTGGAGCGAGATTGGCGTACACCAGAACCTGACGTTCCCGGTGCAGCCCGATCCAGTGAGCGGCATGCACTGCTGGCACCAACGCGTGACGGTCGAGCGCACAGGGCCCGACGATCGCTACGGCGACATCGTCGTCGACACCAACGAGTCGCACCGCATCTACAAGGAGTGGATGGCGAAGACGCGTCCCGCACCGGGCCCTGACGGCACGCGGCGGCCGATGTGGTTCGACCGGCCACTGAGACCGGTGGCGCGGGCTTATGAAATGAAGAAATGAGGCAACGGAGCAGTGAGGCAATGCCTCATTACCCATTGCCTCATTGCCCCATTTCTTCTCTATCGAATCACGTCTGCGCGCAGAATCCGGCAATCCGGATTCGTGCCGGACACCGTGCAGTTCGTGAAGTAGATCGCCCGGCTGTCGGGAGCCCAGTGTGGCGTGGTCGCGCGACCGAGCGTGTTCGCGACGAGCATGGGGTGCGTGCCGTCGGGATCCATCACGAAAATCTGGTAGTGCGATCGACGATCTGAGGCGAACGCGATGCGCCGCCCGTCGGGCGACCAGGCTGGCCAGCCGTCGAACGACGCGTCGTTGGTCAGATTGCGCTCATCCGATCCGTCCGCGTTGACGACAAAGATCTCCGAGTTTGCGCCAACGATCTTGCTGAATGCGAGGTGCGCGCCATCGGGCGCCCATGTCGGAAAGGTGTCGACTGCGCCGTCGTGCGTGATGGCGCGGCGACCGGTGCCGTCGAGATGGATCTCGACGAGCTCGAACTGGTCGGGCGATCCCGCCGCGTTCGTCTGTACGCAGTACGCCAGTCGCGTGTTGTCGGACGCCCAGGACGGATGGATCGCGGCCGCGGTTTCGTGCGTGATCTGGCGCAGCCCCGATCCGTCGGCATTGATGACGAAGATCTCGAGCGACCCGGTCACGTCAGACACGAACGCGATCTGCGCGCCGTCCGGCGACCACGCCGGGTCGTCGTCGTTCGCGTCGTGCGTGAGCAGCCGCGTCGGCTTCTGGCTGCCGAGCGTCAGCGCGAACAGTTGGTCGTGGCCGTCAGCGTTCGCGACGTAGGCCATGTGATGCCCGTCGGGCGCCAGCGTCAGGTCGACGCTGAACGAGTGCGTCACCTCTTCGGCCGCGTCCACGTCGATCGATCGCAGCGAGTACGCTATTGTCCCGGCCATCACGAGCAGCACGATCGCGGTCGACGTCGCGAGCAGACCATCCCGGCGCCGTACGGCGTCGACGAAGGACGCGACGATGCGGGTCACGGGCACAGCCATGAGGACCGCTAGCCCGACCTTAAGAAACATGTCGCTGCTCGGCCGTCCGGAAAAGGAGAGCCCAAGCCCGATCGCCAGCAAGAGCGCGCTGACGACCACACCGACACGCAGCACGCGACCGATCTGGTGCTCGAGCCTGGAGAGCTCGTCGTCGCGACCGCGGATCACGCAGCCCTCATGACGAAGTAGATCACGGCGACGGTTGCGAGAACAACGGCCATCAACACTTTGAGGCTTTTCGCGTTGCTGCGGGCGCCGATGGCAAAGCCGACGCGCGAGCCGGCGAGCACGCCGAGCACGGCCGCCGCCGCGAGCTCCGGCACAATGTCGCCGCGAACGAAGTAGTTGATCGCGCCCACCACGGCGGTTGCCGCGATCATCAGCGCGCTCGTCGCCGCCGCCGCGCGCAGCGGAATGCCGCACCAGGCGTTCAGGGCGGGAACCTTCAGCACGCCGCCCCCGATGCCGAGAATCGAGACGACACCGGCGAGAAAGGACACGCCAAACGCGACCGGCACCCGCTTCACGCGATACGCGACTTCCCCACCCGATTCGTCCTCGTGGTAGCGGCCGCCGAGCACGCCGACGTCCACGTCTTTCTCGCGAATGACGTTGCGGCGATCGAGCCGCCCGAGCATCACGAGCGAGATCGCCGCCATCACTCCGCCAAACACGAGACGCAGCGTCGCTTCGGAAACGCGATGGACGAAGAACAGGCCGACGAGACCACCCGTCGTCGTGAAAATCTCGAGGACCATGCCCAGACGCAGGTTGACGAGCCGCAACCTCGCAGCGGACGCGGAGGTCACGCTCGAGGTCGCGATCACCGTGATCAGGCTGATGCCGCTCGCCGACCGGAACGGCAGCCCCAGGCCGAGATTGAGAAAGGGCACCAGAAACACGCCGCCGCCAATCCCGAGCAGCGCGCCGAGGGCACCGGCCATGGCGCCGGCGATGAGCGTCAGTACGACAGGGACGAGCACGCGCGAAATCGTAGCACTCTCGGCCATCGACCCGCGGGCCGTGCCGTTTGCGGCGGGCGGCGCTCACGCGTCATGATGGGCAGGCATCCCTCAGTGGAGGTTTCATGATGGTCCGGTTCGTCGCCCTGGTCGGGCTCATGCTTGCCGGTCAGGCGTCCCCGCAGACGCCGGCCCCCAGCCTGCTGTTCGCCGCGAAGCATCTCTCGTGCTCGTTTCCGGTGTTTGCGGCGCCGGTCTGGAAGGAGGGCGCCGCGCAGGTCGTGAGTCACGCGCAGGACTTCACGTTCGACGTGGATACCATCGATACGAAAAAGAACAGCGCGCGGATCGTCGGATCGAACGGGGGATCGGCACACGCCTCCACGGTCGTGACGCCGACCGGGCTGAACATCATCGAGGCCACGCCGATCGGCAACCTGAACGTCACGACGATTTTCATCGCGGGCGGCCCTGTGGGAAAATTTCTCGCGGTTCACTCGCGCCACCTGGGCGACCCCGAAGCGGCGCCGTCGGTCTCCCAGAATTACGGCACGTGCCAGATCGTTCGATAGACTGCGAGGTCATGATGGCCCTTCGACCCTCGATCGTTGGTGCACTCGTGGTGGTCGCCGTGGCGACGGCCGCCACCAGCGTACGCGCGCACGCCGCTCCACAAATCCGGGCGGGGGTGCTCGCCACCTGGAAAGACATGGACACGTGGTCGAGCTACATCGAAGACGGGCGCCAGACGGAAAAGGGACTGGGGCTCGTCCTGGGCGGATCCGGTGGCGAGACGCGGGTGTCATTCGTCGCGCGGCTCGAGGGCCGGTACCCGAACAAGCCGCCCAAGGCGGTGGCCGTCGAGGGCGCGGTCGACCCGCACATCAACCCCAACACTTTGCGCACCCCGACGCTTCGGTTTCTGATCAGCGCCGGGGCAGAGAAATCGAAAACGATGGATCTGTCCGGGCGCATGACCGTCGACAACCCCGCACCGGGCGCCATGGTCAACGACGCTGTTGCGCAGATCACGCCGAAGGAATTCAGCGCTCTCGCGTTCGCGAAATCTGTGCGCGCGAACGTCTTCATGGTCGACGTCGAATTCCGCCCTGACCAGCTCCGGGCACTCGACGCGTTTGCCCGGAGTCTCTTCCTCTCGAAACCGTGACGAGTGGCTCTCGGACGTACGCGCGGCGCGCGGTCGCCGTCGTCGCCGTTATCGCGATCATGGGCGCCGCCGGCGGCGCTCTCATGACGAAATCACGCGCGCACGATCTGATCACCAATCCCATCGCCACCCGGCGCCTCCCGAGCAAAACGCCTGCAGACTACGCCATGCCGTACGAAGAAGCCACGGTCACGACGACCGACGGCTTCAGACTCGTCGGGTGGTACATCCCGTCGACGAACGGCGCGTCGCTGATGCTCGTGCACGGGTACAAGGACAATCGCGGATCGATGCTCAAGGTCGCAGACCTGCTGCACCGGCACGGCTACGGCCTGCTCATCCTGTCGGTGCGCGCGCACGATCGAAGCGACGGCGAGCTGATCGCCTTCGGCCACAATGAGATGCGCGACCTCGACGCGTGGTACGCGTACGAGGCGGGACATGCCGGGGTCGATCCCTCGGCCATTGGTCTTTTCGGCGTCTCGATGGGCGGATCGCTCGCGATCCAGTTCGCGGCTCGCAATCCGCACGTCGCCGCCGTCGTCGCGGACAGCGCGTTCTCGTCGCTCGAGGACACCGTCGAGACGAGCGTGAAGTACTTCACCGGACTGCCGCCGTTTCCATTTGCGTCGATGATGATGTTCTGGACCGAACGCGAAGACGGCTTCGACGTCAACGAGATCGACGCGAAACGGTGGATTCCTCAGATCGCGCCGCGGCCCGTTTTCCTCCTCCAGGGCGATGCCGACGTCGTCGTGTCTCCGCAGAGCGGCCAGAGGCTGTTCGACGCGGCGGGCGAACCGAAAGAATTCTGGCACGAGGCCGACGTCGGTCACGCCCAGTTCCTGCAGAAGTATCCCGAGGAGTTCGAAAAGCGTGTGGCGGGCTTTTACGACCGCTACCTGCGACACGATCGCTGAGCGCCGCGTGTTGGCAGTTTCTTCAATAGCTTGCCGAGGGCAGGATCCCAAAAACTGCCACCTCCGCTCGCGCAAGGCAGGAAAACCCGCGCCAGAGAATGGCGCGGACGTTGCAGTCTCCTCACGCATGTCGGCCGCTCGCGGAGGCGTGGCGCAGCTGGTCATCGACGTCGCGTTCGACGTGCACCGGACGCTTGGGCCGGGCCTGCTCGAATCGACGTACGAGCGATGCCTCGCCTACGAATTACGCGCGCGGGACATCCACTTCGCGCTGCATGTGCCCATTGCCCTGTCGTACAAGGGCGTGTCGCTCGATTGCGGCTATCGCGCGGACGTCATTGTCGAGGACACGGTGCTGCTCGCGCTGAAGGCGGTGGACGCCCTTCAGCCCATCCACTTCGCGCAGATGGCAACGTATCTCAAGCTGTCTGGGCTTTCCCAGGGCCTGCTGATCAACTTCAACGAGCGGCGACTGGAGGACGGGCTGAAGACGATCCTCAACTGACTAGCCGGCGGTCTTTCCCGTTGATGCGGCTGGCGAAAGGTCCGGTATCTCGGGCGGGGTGTCGCGCCGGTACCGCCACACTTGCGGCGTCAGGCCGACGACCAGGCCCGTGGCGAGGAGGCAGCCGAACCCGCCCGTCACGACCGACAGCGGCGCGCCCCACCAGTTTGCAACAGCGCCCGCTTCCAGCTCGCCGAGCTGGGGACCGCCCATGAAGAACACCATGTTGATGCCGGTCATCCGGCCGCGCAGGGCGTCCGGCGTGTCGAGCTGCCGGATCAGATTGCGGATCATCATGCTCACGGCGTCGCTCGCGCCCGAAAGCGCCAGACAAAGAAACGAGAGCCAGAACACGCGCGAAAATCCGAACACGACCGTCGCCGCACCGTACGCGGCCACGGCCCACACAAGCACGCGCCCGCGCTTGCGGATGCCGTCGATGGCCCGGACCATGATGACGCTGCCGATGCTCGCGCCAACCGCCGGCGCCGCATACAGCCAGCCGTAGCCGCGCGGCCCGACGTTCAGGATGTCCTGCGCGAAGATTGGCAGCAGCGCCGTCGCCGACGCGAAGAACGTCGCGAAGAAGTCGAGGAGCATCGTCGAGCGAATCATTGGCGACCGGAACACGAACTGAAGACCCTCTCGTGCGGCCCGGAGCGACATCGCGTCGCCGGCGTGGCCCCTGCCGCGATCGGTAGCCGGCACGTTCCGCATCATCGCCAGCGCGACGACCACCACGAGGAACGACATCGCATTGAAGACATACGCCCACGCGACACTCGTGAGCGCGATGACGACGCCGCCGATCGCCGGACCGCCGACCTGCGCCACCTGCACCATGACGGTATTGAGGCTGATCGCGTTCGGCAAGTCTTCCCGTGGAACGAGCATTGGCACGAGCGCCTGACGAGCCGGCGCATCGAACGCGCTCGTCGCCGCGCCAATCGCCGCCAGGACGTAAATAGGCCAGACCACCGTCAGACCGTGGAACGCGAGAAACGCCAGAACAGACGCGACGATGGTGCCACCGATTTGCGTCACGAGCATGAGCTTGCGCCGGTTAAAGACGTCGGCCGCGACGCCGCTCACGATCGAAAAGAGAATGATCGGCACGACGCGGACGAGGCCAACCAATCCGAGCGCGAGGCCTTTGCGATCCGGCGGCACGAGGAGCGACACGTGCCACAGAATTGCCGCCTGCTGCATGAACGAGCCGGAGAACGACACGAACAGGCTGATCCACAACAGCCGGAAGTTGCGGGACCTCAGTGCGCGAACATTCGAAGAGAAAGTCACAGACCGGACACGACGTGATCAGACGGAAGGATCGGCTGGCGGCCCGTCGGCGTAGGGCTTGAGGATCGCATAGATCGTCGCCATGATCGGCGTCGGCACGCCCGTCGCTTCCCCACGCCGAACGACGCTGCCCTGCAATGTCTCGACTTCGATCCGTTTGCCAAGCGACAGATCGATTAGCAGTGACGATCGCGTGGCGGCGGGAACAGATGCGACGTAGGCGCGCAAGCGGTCGAGATGGCCGCCGGGAAGCACCACGCCGTGCGCGCGGGCAACGTTCGCGACCTCGTTGACGGCGCCAAAAAACATCTTCTCTGAAAACGGATCGGACCGCAGCGCGCCCATCGGCAGGCGCGATGCTCCAGTGAATGCCGCGAACGGCGCCAGGTAGGCGAACTTCTCCCACATCGCCGGTCGGACATCGGCCACCGCCTCCGCCTGAATGTCCGCCGCCTTGAGAATCGGCTCGAGTGCGGCGACTCTGGCCGAAATCTCGCGCGGCGATCCGAAGCACTCGCCGAAAACGATCCGCCGGTGCGTGCCGGTCTGTCTGATGAGGCCGGGAGACTCGAGCGCCGTCGCGATGTACGTCGCGCCGGCAATCGTCCGCGCTTCGCCGATCGCGGCAGCGACGTCCTCCGCGCTGTCCACGCCGTTCTGCAGCGTCATGACAACCGTGGCCGGCCCGATCATCGGTGTGATGAGTGGGATGGCTGTCGCGTTGTCGTATGTCTTGACGGCCAGGACGACGACGTCGACCGGTCCGACCTGTGCCGGATCGTTCTCGGCGCCAAGCGGCACGGTGAAGTCGCCAAGCGGGCCGACCACGCGCAGTCCTCTCGCCCGGATGGCCTCGAGGTGCGCGCCGCGCGCGATCACGTGCACGGTCTGTCCTGATCGGGCCAGAAGCGCGGCGTAGTACCCACCAACCGCTCCGGCGCCAATGAACGCGAATCGCATGGTGTGCGGAATTCTCCTGCGCTTCTCCTGCGCGACGTCAGTACTTGATGACCGTCACGACGCCTGTCGCCGGGACGATCACGAAGAGCTTGTCATACTCGCTGTCCCCGACCGTCACACTGGATCCGCCGAACGCCTTGACGAGGTCCGGCACGGTGTTCGAATGGCCGACGATGAGGACGACGTCGCGCGGGTGCTCGGTCTTCACGCGAGCCACCATCGCAGCGGTGTCTTTCGACGACATCGTCGCAGGCGTCACTCTGAGCGCCGCTGCCAGGGGCGCCGCGGTTTGTTGCGTGCGGATGAACTCGGTCGTGTAGATCGCCGTAATGCCGGCCGCCGACAGCATCGACGCCAGTCTATCGGCACGGGCGCGGCCGACGTCCGAGAGCGGCGGATCTGGCGACGCGGTCATTTGCACCGCCGGCACGCCGGCGTCCGCACGCTCGGCGTGGCGCACGACAAACACCAATTGCTGCGCGAACGAGAATGACGGCCAGGCAAGAACGACGGCCATCAGGAGCCACACGAGAGACCCGCGAGCCCCGACGCGCCTGGAGAAGCAAGTCTTCACGGGTGAATTATGATGGCTCATTTCGATGACCCTCAGATCGCGCGACACCTTGCCCGGTATGGCGTTCACGCTGCCCGCCCGGTTTTACACCGACCCGGTGATTTATGCACGCGAGGTGGATCTGTTCCATCGTCGGATGTGGATTGGCGTCGGGCGGCTCGAAGAGATTCCTGCGCGCGGATCGTACATCGTCCGTGAAATAGGGGGCGACAGCGTGATTGTCGTCCGCACCACGACTGAAGGTGGCGTCCGTGCGTTCTTCAACGTGTGCCGGCACCGCGGCACGCGTTTGTGCGCCGAAGCGTCCGGGCAGCTCGCCGGCACGATCCAGTGCCCGTACCACGCATGGACGTACGACTTCGATGGCCGGCTGGTCGGCGCACCGCACATGGACGGATCGCCAGGGTTCGTCCGCGATGATTTTCCGCTGGGCAGCGTGCGCGCGGCCGTCTGGGCGGGTTTCGTCTTCGTCTCGCTCGCGGCTGACGGCCCGACGCTCGACGAACACCTGGAGGGCTTGCCCGACAAGTTCGCGGCCTGGGCGATGGGCGACCTCGTGCGCGCGCATCGGATCGAATACGACGTGCGCACGAACTGGAAGCTGATCGTTCAGAACTACAATGAGTGCCTGCACTGTCCGACGCTGCATCCCTCGCTCAACCGGCTGTCGCATTACCTGAGCGGCGAGAACGAACCGATCCACCCGACCTACATGGGCGGACGCATGGATCTCAACGACGGCGTGATGACGATGTCGGCCGACGGAACGTGCGCGCGTGATCCGTTGCCGGGCCTCTCTGCAGCCGATCGGCGGAGCGTCTACTATTACTCGGTGTTTCCAAATTTTCTCGTGGCGCCGCATCCCGACTACGTCATGACGCACACCCTCTGGCCGAGTGCGACCGACCGGACGCGAGTCGTCTGCGAGTGGCTCGTCCATCCGCACGAGCGCGCCAAGCCCGGATTCGACATCAGCGACGCCACGTCGTTCTGGGACATGACGAACCGGCAGGACTGGCACGTGTGCGAGCTGGCGCAGGCCGGCATCAGCTCGCCGGCGTATCGGCCGGGCCCGTATTCCAATCGCGAAGACCTGTTGTTCGCCTTCGACCAATTCATTCGACGAGCGCTGGGAGATGAAGCATGAGTGTCTATCTGACGATTCGCGTCCTGCACGTCCTCGCGGGCGCTGTCTGGCTCGGCGTCGCGGTGTTCGGGGCGTTCTTTCTGATGCCCTCCGTTCGTGACGCCGGTCCGGACGGTGCAAAGGTGATGATAGCGCTCGAGCGCCGCGGCTTCTTTGCGCTCGTGCCAATCCTCGCGGTCAGCTCGATTGTCTCGGGCCTCTGGCTGTACTGGCGCTACACCGGCGGCTTCAGTTCCGCCATCAGCCACAGCCATGCCGGCATGGCCTTCGGTACGGGAGGCGCGCTGGCGATTGTCGCGGCGATCATCGGCGGCGCGGTCATCAGCCGGGCTGCGGCGACGTCCACGGCGCTCGCGCGTGAGGCGGCGACCATGCCGGAGGGACCGAATCGCACGGCCGCGCTCGCCGATGCCGCCGTGCTAAGGCAGCGCGCACAGGCTGCGGCGCGCGTCGTCGCGATTCTGCTGCTGCTCACTGCCGCGTTGATGAGCGTGGCGCTGCTCCTCTAGAACACCGCTCCAGGCCGGCTCATGCTGAAGCGGCGCCTCCTCCGGGCGCTCGGCCATCGCCGGTCGCTCCGTTTTGGCGCGCGTGATCGCGTGTTGCGCTGGTTCGACGATCCCGATCGAACGACGGCGGCCGAATTTGTCACGCCGTTTTTCGGCGGCGTTTACCGTGGTAACTTCGACACGTTCGTCGACTGGAGCACGTACTACTACGGCGCGTACGAGCGCGACGATCTGGAGACGATCGCCGACCTGCTGTCGGCGCTTCCGAACACGACTTTCGTCGACGTCGGCGCGAACGTCGGACATCACGCGCTCTTTGCCGCGCTCCTGTGTGGGCGCGTCATCGCCATTGAACCGTTCGAACCGCTGGTGGAGCGGCTGCGGCAAAAGATGGCCGACAACGCGCTCTCGCACGTCACGATCGTCACATGCGGCCTCGGTGCTCGCGACGAGTTGGCGCCCTACGTGCCGTCGTCGACGAATAATTCCGGGACCGGCCGTTTCACGTCTGGCCCGGGAGCCGTGATACTGCCAATGCGTCGTGGCGACGACGTGCTGCGCGATGTTGGCGCGGAAGCACCTGGATTCGTCAAGATCGACGCCGAGGGCCTCGAGCCCGAAGTCCTCGCGGGACTGTCGAGAACGCTCGCATCGGCGCGGCCGCTCGTCTGGTTCGAGTGGTCACCGCGTTCGGCGACGAGCCGGCGCGACGGTCGCGACCTTTTTCCCGCGGGTTACGAGTTCTTCCGACGCGCACCGGATCGCACGCGCTTCGGCATCTTTCGAGCACCAGAGACCGCAATGGTCCGGCTTCAGGCCGACTGGCCGGAGGCGGACATCCTGGCGGCGCCTCGCGAGTTTCACGCGCGCGTCGCCGCCGATGCGTCGCGATTGCGCGCGGCTGCTCGTCTCGGGCCGCTCTGACCGGACTCGAACAGGAGACGCATACGCGGGTCGGTGGCAGAATGACGCGATGCGTCTTTCGCCGTTCTCGCTCCATCTCAGGGTCGTCGCGATCGCGATCTGGGTGATCGCGGGCGAGTTCAGCGTCGTGTCACCACGCGCGCAGACGGGCGCGGCGCCTCTCGAGTCGCACATCGACGTTCAGAAAGTGGCCGACGGCGTCTATGCGGCAATTCGAACCGAGCCGCCAGGATTGATGTTCGACGCCAACAGCATTTTTCTCGTCAACGACGCGGACGTCATCGTCGTCGACACGAACATCACGCCATCGTCTGCCCGGGCATCGCTCGCGGCGTTGAGGAACATCACTAGTAAACCGGTGACTGCAGTGATCAACACTCACTGGCACGACGATCACGTCGTCGGCAACCAGGTGTACCGCGAGGCGTTCCCGTCCGCGGAGTTCATTGCGCAGGCCACGACGACGCGAGATCTGCCGACGATTGGCGCGTCCAATCGCAAGCAACTGATCGAGCTCGGGCCGCAGATGGTCACCCAGTTGCGGATGTCCGTCGAACAGCGCAAGAGCCTCACGGGCAACGCGCTCACCGACGAAGAGCGGACGAGTTATCTCAGCGACATCGCGTCGGCCCAGCGGTATTTCGCGGAGGCGCCGGGCATCCAGATTGTGATGCCGACGACGCTGGTGGATGCAAAGCTGGTGATGACGCGGGGGCGCCGCGAGATCGACGTGCTGTTCCTCGGACGCGCGCACACGGGCGCGGATCTCGTCGTCTGGCTGCCGGCGGAACGGGTGGCGATCACGGGCGATCTCGTCGTGTCTCCAATTCCGCTTGTCGGGTCGACGTCCTATCCGCTCGAGTTTGGCGCGACGCTCGACAAGTTGCTGGCGCTCAAGCCATCGGTGTTCGTGCCGGGCCATGGGCCGGTGATGCGCGACGACAAGTACGTCCGTTTGGAGGTCGCGCTGCTTGCGTCGCTCAAGTCGCAGGCTGAGGCGGCGATGACGCGCGGCGAGACGGTGGCGCAGGCTCGCAAGAGCATCTCGCTCGAACCCTTCAAGCGCCAATTCGCCGGCTCCTCTCAGGCGCTCGGCTTCATCTTCGACAACTACGTCACGTCGTCGGGGATCGGGGCGGCAATGAGGGGGACGGGGCTTTTTTCCACAGATCGGCCCTGATCGGTGCCGGAGGTCGGCCGGACCGCGACCGCGGCGGCCGGGCCGACCTCCGGCACTTTCGAGGCCGATCTGTGGAAAAAAGCCCCGTCCCCTATCCCCTCTTCCTCACTGGATTGAAAAACGGGGTCGGGGTGACGATGGCGCGGATGCGGTGACGAACGGCGTCCACGGTGTGCTCGACTGTGAGTTCTGTGCCCGGGCTGGCGACGGCCGATTCGACCGTCGCCAGCCCGATCATTTGCTTCAGCACCGGCGACCACGTCGATGACGTCATCCGGCCCACCTGCCGGCCGCTCGTGTGCACAGGCACGGCGACCCGCGAGGTCGTCGCCTGCGCCAGCGGCGGCAGGCCGACGGCCTCGTGGAGCGTCTCGATGTCGGGCCAGTTCATCACCAGCCCGACAATCCGTCGCCGCGGCCCGCGCGCGCGCTCCGCGGCGAGCGCCGCGCGGCCGATGAACGGCCCTTTGTCCAACTCCACGAGCCGGTCGAGGCTCATCTCGAACGGCGAGTACACCTGCGACACGGTCAGCGCCTTCCGCACACTGAAAAAATCGACGTCCGTGAGCAGCAGCCCAGCCTCGACCCGTGCCACATCAAGCGCGAGCAACCCCGTCGGCATCAGCCGGAACGGCACGCCCTCGGCGACGAGCGCATCCCACACTGGCCCGGCGTCCGCGCGATCCATCCAGATCTCGTACCCCAAATCGCCTGTGTAGCCCGTTCGCGAAATCTCGACCGCCCGACCGGCAATCGTCCCTGTCGTGACGCGGAAGTATTTCAACCCCTCGATGTCGGCTCGCGCTGCCGCGCGCAGCACCGCACCAGACGTCGGTCCCTGCAGCGCCAGCGCCGCAATTCGCTCCGACACGTCTTCGACGCGCGCATTGAGGCCCGCCGTCTGATTCGTGATCCATCGCAGGTTCGGATCGGCCGCCGTCCACCGGAATCGATCCTCGGCGAGCCGTGCGACCGTGCCGTCGTCGATGACGTGTCCGTCCTCGTCACACCACGGCGTGTAAATCACCTGCCCCGGCTGCATGCGCGCCGCACTCCGGGTGATCACGCGATCGACGACGCGTGCCGCGTCGCGTCCGACGACGAGGTATTTAAAGAGGGGCGAGATGTCGAGGAGCGCCGCGCCATTGCGGATCGCGTTGTACTCGTGTTCGTGCAGCGGCTCGTACGAGCTCGGCGCGTAGTAGCCGGCCCAATCGCGATAACTCAGACTGGCGCAAAGCGGCAACGTGCGGTCGTGGAAGGGCGTTCCGACTGGCACGCGACGATTATAGACATCCCGCGCGAGTTCGTGACGATATGATGTCGCGAATGCCGGTTCGTTATGACGCCATCGTCGTCGGCGCCGGACACAACGGCCTGACGGCGGCGGCGTACCTCGCGCGCGCGGGCCGCAAAGTCCTCGTCCTCGAACGGCGCCACGTCGTCGGCGGTGCGGCGGTCACCGAAGAAGTCTTTCCTGGATTCAAGTTCTCGGTCTGCTCGTACGTCGTCTCGCTCCTGCGGCCGGAGATCATCAGGGAGCTCGAGCTCGCCCGGCACGGCCTCGAAATCCTGCCTCTCGACGGCACGTTCACGCCGATGACCAATGGCGACTACCTGTGGCGCGTGGACGATCACGCCGCGACGTACCGGGAAATCGCGCGCCACTCACGCCTCGACGCGGACGTCTACGACGAGTACGGCCGCGCGATGGTCGAAATGGGTCGATTCGCCAAGGCGATCCTGGCCATGACGCCGCCCGATCCGTTCTCGATGCGCGTGAAAGATCTCAGAGCCGTCGGTGCGCTCGCCGGCCGCTTCCGCGATCTGCCCGACACCGATCGCTATCATCAGCTCCAATTGCTGACGATGAGCGCGATCGATTTTCTGGATCAGTGGTTCGAAACCGACGTGCTCAAGGCCACGATGGCCGCGTCGGGAATCATCGGCACGTTCCAGGGCGTGCGATCGCCGGGCACGGCCTACGTGCTGCTCCACCACTACATGGGCGAGATCGACGGCGCGTTCCGATCGTGGGGCCTGTCGAAGGGCGGCACCGGACAAGTGTCGAACGCGATCGCGGAGGCCGCGCGCGCGGCCGGCGCCGACATCCGGACGAGCTCGCCGGTCCGGCACATCCTCGTGACCGGCAATGAGGCGACCGGCGTCGTGCTCGAGAACGGCGACTACCACATGGCGTCGATGGTGCTCTCGAGTGTCGATCCGCGCCTGACATTCATGCACATGGTCGGCGAAGACCATCTGCCGGCCGATTTCGTCGAGGACATCCGGCGGTACAAATTCCGTGGATCGTCCGGCAAGGTGAATCTCGCGCTCGACGGCCTGCCGAGCTTCACGTCGAAGCCCGGATCGGGCCCGCACCTGCGCGGCGCGATCTCGATTTCACCGAGCGTCGACTACATGGAGCGCGCGTACGACGAGGCGAAGTACGGGCGCTTCTCGAGCCGCCCGTACATCGACATCGTCATCCCCTCGCTGACCGACTCGACGCTCGCGCCTCCCGGCAAGCACGTCATGTCGTGCTTCGTGCAATACGCGCCGTACACGCTTCGCGAGGGCACCTGGGACGACTCGCGCGAAGCGTTCGGCGACGCGGTCATCGACGCGATCGCGCAGCACGCGCCGAACATCCGCGAACGCATTCTCCATCGCCAGGTCCTGACGCCGCTCGACATCGAGCGCGAGTTCGGCCTGACCGAGGGCAACATCTTTCAAGGCGAGTTGTCGCTCGAGCAGCTCTTTTTCCTGCGGCCCGCGCCTGGATGGGCGGACTATCGCACGCCCGTCAAGCATCTCTACATGTGCGGATCGGCGACGCACCCGGGCGGCGGCATCATGGCCGCACCCGGCAGAAACGCGGCGCTCCGCGCCCTGGGCGACCGGTAGCGTCGGCGAGGACCTCGACCAGATGCGCGACGTGATCGTGATCGGCGGCGGACTGAACGGCCTCGTGGCCGCCGCGGAACTGTCACGCCGGCGGCTGTCCACGGTGATCATCGATCAACGCCCCGAGGTTGGCGGCGCCGCCGCCACCACCGAGATCGCCGACGGCTACCGCGCGCCCGTTTTCAGCCACGCCCTCGGCCCCATCGATCCGCAGGTCATTCGATCGCTGCGGCTCGATCACGCCGGACTCGAGTTCATCACTCCCGACCCGTCGCTGACGTCGCTTGGCCCCGAGGGACGCACGCTCGTGTTTCATCGCGATCCCGTCTTGACGGCCGCCTCGATTCACGCGCTCTCTCCGGGCGACGCGTCGCGCTGGCGCGGCTTTCTCCATAGCACGCAGCAAATCACCGGCGTCATCGCCGCGGTGAATCATCAGATCTTGCCGTCGATTGACGACATGCGGGCGCGCGACTGGTGGCCGCTCGTCAAGATCGGCAACCGGGCGCGCGGCTTGGGCACGCCCGACCTGGTGCGGCTGACGCGCTGGCTGCCGATGGCCGTCGCGGACCTCGTGTCGGAGTGGTTCGAGAACGACCTGCTGCAGGCCGCGATCTGCGCACGCGCGATCTTCGGCAACTTCGCCGGGCCGTGGTCGGCGGGTACCGGCGGGATGCTGCTCCAGGCTCTTTCGGCCGATGCGGCGCCCGTTGGCAGCGGCGCCACCGTCAAGGGCGGTCCGGGGGCGGTGGCGCACGCGCTGTCGGCCATCGCGGCGAAGGCCGGCGCACAAGTCATCACCGGATCGCGCGTCATCCGGATCTCGATTCGCGACGGCACGGCGTGCGGCGTCGAGCTCGACAGCGGCCAGGCGATCGAAGCCCGCGCCGTCGTGGCCGCGATCGATCCACGGCGCGCGATGCTCGATCTCGTCGATCCGGCGGAACTGCCCGTCCGCTTCCGCAATCGGATCGCCAACATCCGCGGCCGTGGCGTGACCGCGAAGATCAATCTCGCGCTGTCCT
The DNA here is from genome assembly GCA_963704575.1 of uncultured Acidobacteriota bacterium. Classification (GTDB taxonomy): domain Bacteria; phylum Acidobacteriota; class Vicinamibacteria; order Vicinamibacterales; family SCN-69-37; genus DATEGZ01. The sequence continues at coordinate 3,089,584 of OY969918.1, forward strand.
CCCTGCCGAAGATTCCGGCGCTCGGCGACGATGCCGTGCCCATGCGCGGGCGTTTTCTGATCGCGCCGCACGTCGACTATCTCGAGCGCGCGTTCGATGCCGCGAAGTACGGCGAGATCTCCCCCCAGCCGTGGCTCGAGGTGTCGCTGCCCACGGTGCTCGATCCGTCGCTCGCACCGGAAGGCCGGCACGTGATGTCGATCTACGCCCATTTCGCGCCCCGGCGCCTGCGGGGCGCGGACTGGAGCCAGCAGCGCGAGACGCTTCACCAGTCGGTCATGCGTGTGCTCGAGCCGCACGTCCCGAATCTCGCGGCGCTCATCGTCGCGCGGCAGATTCTTACGCCGGAGGATCTCGAGCGCGATCTCGGCGCGGCGGGCGGTCACATCTTCCACGGCGAGCCGACACTCGATCAGTCGTTCATCGCGCGACCGCAGCTCGGCTGGTCGCATTACCGCACGCCGGTGCCGGGCCTGTTTCTCGCGAGCGCAGGGACGCATCCGGGCGGTGGCTTGACGGGACTCTCCGGCTGGCTCGCAGCGCAGGCCGTGCAGCAGGATCTTTCGAAGCGCTAGGCGAGCCGTCGATCAAAAGACGTCGAGGTTTGGATAGACGACCGCGTCGGGGTCGAATGCGGGCGTCGCGTGCGTCCCGATGCCGCGCACCATCATGATTTCCGCAGCCGGCGCCTGCGACACCAGGCGCCACTGCGGCGGAAGAAATCCGGCCGGCACCCGGCCACGCACGATCATCGGTCGCTCGGCCGGCGTGCGCGCAGCAAGGATCTGCAGCATCGCGCCGACGCGGGCGCCCGACGGATCGCGGTCGCCGAAATCCTCGAGCACCAGCCCATGTGGTCCTCGAGTGAGGACGACGAATGCGACGGCACGGTTGGCCTCTTCGGTGACGAAGAACTCGACCGAACGGAGGCCGATGGGACCGAGGCCCGCGAGCAGACGGCGGCGGGCCAGGACGAACGCGAAGAAGTCCGCGCGGCGATCGATCGCGAACGCGGCGCGCGCGCGTGTCCGTGCGGCCAGATCGGCGATGACGTCAAAATCGCGCGTCTCGCCCGATCGCACAAGCGCGGCCGGCGCGCCGGCGCTTGGGATCACTTCGATCGTCTGCTCCCACTGAGGAATGACGCGAAATCCGAGGCGTTCGTAGTACGTCGAGCCGATCTCGGAAAACAGCAGCGCGAGCTCGCAGCCGCGGTCGGCGGCATCGTCGATGAGCGCCTCGATCAGCGCGGGCGCGTAACCCTGGCCGCGGCGCGAAGGCGGCGTGAACACCGCGCCGATTCCGAGAACCGGGGCCGGCCGCCCCTCGATGCAGGCGTCCAGGCCATACCGTTTTGTGCTCGCGAGCACGCCGGAGTCGTCGACGAGCGCAAGGCGTGACAGGTGGCCCCGGCCCCAGGCTGTTTCACGCTGGGCGCGATACCATTTGTCGTAGGCCTCGCGGCTAAGTCCCTCTCCCCAAATGGGATAGGTGCTGTCGAGGATCTCGATCACCATTTCGGGATCTGCGGTCACGAGCCTCATGCCCTACTCCTGCCTCCTGTCCACTCCGGCCGTTTTTCCTTTGAGCGCGGTACAGGTCTAATGCAGTATGACGCCCCGACGACTTCGCCTCTCGCGGCCGATCACGGCGGTTGTTGCGGCCACCACCTTTTTCACGCTGCTCATCTCGCCGCTCGGCGCGCAGAAGGACAGCGCCGTGCCGGCGAAGGCTGACGCGCGGACGGTCGCACACGTGCTCGACCGGATCGGGTTCGGCGGACGGCCGGGCGACATCGAACGCGTGCAGCGTCAAGGCCTGGCGTCGTACATCGACGCACAGCTCCATCCCGAGAAGATCGCGGACGCCGAAATCAACATGCGTCTCGAAGAGTTGACGACGCTGAACATGAGCTCGCGCGATCTCTCCGACAAGTATTACCTGCCGGCGCTCGAGCTGCGCAAGGACGCGCAGATCAAGCAGGAGAAGGCGGCGAACAAGGAAGCGAAGTCGGCGTCGACATCGAGCGATCCGTCGATGATGAGCGACGACACGAAGACGGCCAAGCCGGCGACGCCCGCGCCGCTGCCGCCTGAAGTCCGCCAGGTCCAGCAGGCGCAGCAGAATGTGATGAACGAGCTGATGCAGGCGCGCCTGCTGCGCGAGGTCGAGTCCGATCGCCAGCTCGAGGAAGTCCTCACCGACTTCTGGTTCAACCACTTCAACGTGTTCGTCGGCAAGGGCCAGGTACGGCAGTACCTGACGGAATACGAGCGCGACGTCATCCGTCCGCACGTGCTCGGCAGCTTCCGCGATCTGCTCGGCGCCACGGCGCACAGCCCGGCGATGCTCTTCTATCTCGACAACTGGCAGAGCTCGACGCCCAACGCCGCGCCGCTGCTCACGCCCGAGATGGAGCGGCGGCTGAACAGCCCGCGGGTGACGCCGTCACAGAAACAGCAGCTGATGTCGCGCCTCGACGCCGCCAAGAAACAGGCGCCGAAGGGGCTCAACGAAAACTACGGCCGCGAGTTGATGGAGCTGCACACGCTCGGCGTCGACGGTGGCTACACTCAGAAAGACGTCGTCGAAGTCGCGCGCGCGCTGACGGGATGGACGATCGATCGTCCGCAGCAGGGCGGCGGCTTCATCTTCCGTCCGCAGATGCACGACACCGGTGAGAAGACAATCCTCGGCGTGAAGTTCCCGGCCGGCGGCGGCGAGGCCGAAGGCGAGCGCGTGCTCGATCTGCTCGCGAAGCACCCGTCGACCGCGCACCACATCGCGTTCGAGCTCGCGCAGCGGTTTGTATCGGACGAACCGCCCGCCGCGCTGGTCGATCGCGCTGCGAAGCGTTTCCTCGACACGAAGGGAGATCTTCGCGAGGTCGTGCGAACGATCGTCACGTCGCCCGAGTTCTTCGCGGAAGACGCGTATCGCGCGAAGGTCAAGACGCCGCTCGAATTCATCGTGTCGGCCGTGCGCATGACCGGCGCCACCGTGCAGAACGCGCAGCCGCTCATCGCCGAGCTCCGGACACTCGGCATGCCGCTCTACGGCTGCCAGCCGCCGACCGGCTACAGCATGACCGCGGACGCCTGGGTGAACACCGGCTCACTGCTCAACCGGATGAACTTCGCACTGCAGCTGGTCGGCAACGCGCCGCTTATGCCGCCCGGACCGCGCGCCGGCGCTCCCGGTCAGCCATTCGCAGGCAACGGCCGGCCCGGTCAGCCGCCCCCGCCGCGCTTCGGCGGCCCCGGCGGACGAGGTCAAGGGCCGGCGCGGCCAGGACGCGGCCCACTCCAGCTCGATCTGACCACGCTCGCGCCGGACACGAGCGAGCAGTCACGGACGAACCTGGTGAGCACGCTCCTCGCCGGCAACGTCTCTGACGCAACGGCCAGGACCCTCGCCCGTGCCGAGACCCCGCAGCAGCTCGTCGCGCTGACGCTGGGCTCGCCGGAATTTCAACGTCGATAGGACGCCGGCATCGGCGCTCGATGCTCGCGAGTGCGCTTTATTTTCGGAGAAGCCGCCATGATGACCCGACGCATCTTTCTCAAGAACGGCAGCCTCGCCCTGGTCAGCCTGGGCTTCGCGCCGGCGTTCATCGCGCGCACGGTGAAAGCCGCCGACGCGCGCAAGAAAGTCCTCGTCGCCATCTTCCAGCGAGGTGCGGTGGACGGCCTGAACATGATCGTGCCGTACGGCGACAAGGCGTACTACAAATCGCGCCCGTCGATTGCCATCCCGCGCCCGACCGAGAATGAAGGCGCGGTCGATCTCGACGGCTACTTCGGCCTGCACCCGCGGATGGCATCGCTCGCGCCACTCTTCCACCGCAACGAGCTGGCGATCGTCCACGCGTGCGGCTCGCCCGACGAGACCCGCTCGCACTTCGACGCGCAGGACTACATGGAGAGCGGCACGCCCGGCGTGAAATCCACGCGCGACGGCTGGCTCAACCGGTACCTGCACCAGAAGGAACACGAGCAGGCCAGCCCGTTCCGCGCGGTCGCGCTTGCGCCCCAACTGCCCCGCACGCTCCAGGGCACCTCGCCCGCGCTCGCGATCAACCAGCTGAGCCAGTTCGGCGTCCGCGCCGGACGCGCCAGCGACAGCATGGAGGCAACGTTCGAATCGCAGTACGCGGCGGCAGCCGACTCCCTTCTCGCGCCGACCGGCAAGGAAGCGTTCGACGCGGTCAAGATGCTCAAGAACGCGGACCCGAACAACTACGTGCCGGCCAACGGCGCCGACTACCCCCGCTCGGGTTTCGGCGACGCGATGCGGCAGATCGCGCAGCTCGTGAAATCCGATCTCGGGCTCGAGGTCGCGTTCGCCGAGCTGAGCGGCTGGGACACGCACGTCCAGCAGGGCAACTCGACCGGGCAGCTCGCCAACCGTCTCGACGACTTCGCGAAGTCACTCGCGGCGTTCAACGCCGACATCGGCGAACAAATGGCCGACGTCGTTGTCGTCACGATGTCCGAGTTCGGCCGCGCGGTGAATGAGAACGGCAACCGCGGCACCGACCACGGCCACGGCAACGCGATGATGATCTTCGGCGGCCCGGTCAAGGGCGGCAAGGTGTACGGCCGCTGGCCGGGCCTTGAAGTCGATCAGCGCTGGGAAGGCCGCGACCTCGCGGTCACGACCGATTTCCGCAACGTCTTCGCCGACCTCGTCGGCGGTCACCTCGGCGCGAAGGATGTCTCGCCGATCTTCCCGGGCTTCGCATACAAGGGCCCCGTCGGCTTCCTCAGAACCTGACGCGCGCGACGCGTTCGAGTCAGGTCGTCAGCATGAAGTACAGTTCTTCGTGCTGACGACATGACTCTCTTCTCGATTCCCACACCTCGCGCGTTCGTAGATCGCTCCCGTCTCGACCGCAACATCCGCACGATGCAATCGCTCGCGGCCTCTGCGGGCGTGCGCCTTCGTCCTCACGCGAAAACACACAAGAGCCCGCTCGTCGCGCGCAGGCAGCTGGACGCGGGCGCCGTGGGGGTCTGCTGCGCGAAGCTCGGCGAGGCCGAAGTGCTCGCTGACGCCGGCATCCGCGACATCCGCATGCCATATCCCGTCCACCCGACCAACGCCGCGCGCGTCGTCGCGCTCCTCGACCGCGGCGTCAGGATCTCGATCATCGTGGACGACGCGGACGTCGCCGAGGCCTGGTCCGCGATGATGCTGCAGGCGCGGCGCCGGCTCGAAGTGCTCGTGAAGGTCGACGTGGGCTTCCACCGGTGCGGGGTCGATCCTGACAGTGCGGATGCGATCGACGTGATCCGCCGCGTCAACGACGCGAAGGGGCTGGAGTTTCTGGGATTGCTAAGCCACGCAGGTCAGGCGTACGGCGCGACGTCGGTGGCCGATCTCGAATCGATTGTGGACGGCGAGACAGCGTTCCTCGTGTCGCTCGCAGATCGCGCCCGTCAGGCCGGCGTGGAAGTGCGCGAGGTCTCGGTCGGATCCACACCGACGGCACGATTCATCGCCCGGCAGCGAGGCGTGACGGAAATGCGGCCTGGAAATTACGTGTTTTTCGATCGCACGCAGGTCGGCCTGGGATCGGCGGCCGTCGACGACTGCGCGCTCTGGGTCGTGTCCACCGTCGTCAGCCGACCGTCGCCGACCCGCGTCATTTTCGATGCGGGCAGCAAGACGCTCACCAACGACGGCGTGCGCGGTTTCGTCCCGGCGAGCGGTCACGGTCTGGTGATGCGCGATCTCGACCATCCGGTCCCGGACGAGTCCATCGTCATCGACCGGCTGTCGGAAGAGCACGCCAACGCCCGGGTCCCGCCGGATTGCCCGCTCAGAGTCGGCGACCGCGTCAGAATCCTTCCGAATCACTCATGCGTGGTCAGCAATCTGATGGACGAGTTGCTGGTCGTGGACGGCACGGCGATCGTCGGCGCGATACCGGTCGCTGCGCGCGGTCGGATTTGGTAAAGTACCCGACCATGGCGTCCACGAAGCCCACCGTAGGCGATGCGCTCGGCATGGTCGAAACGCGCGGCCTGGTCGGCATGATCGAAGCGACCGACGCGATGGTCAAGACCGCCGACGTCACCTTTGTCGGATGGCAGAAAGTCGACGCCGGCCTCGTGACCGCAATCGTGCGCGGCGATGTCGCATCAGTCAAGGCCGCGACGGACGCTGGCGCCGCCGCCGCCCGGAAGGTCGGCGAGCTCGTCGGCGTCCACGTCATTCCCCGCCCCGCCGACGGACTTGGCGATATCTTTCCGATCGACTAGCCGTTCCACTATTTCACGTACACCGCCGCGTTGAAGATCACGCGGAACGATCCGAACGGCTGCCCGCGCCACTGAGGCCGGAAGCCGAGCAAGACGACGTGGCCGTCGCCAAGCGACACGTCGAGCGCCGCGGCTTTCCCGCGAAGATACGTGTCGCCGAGCAGATAGCCGGAGGCAAGCAGCGGTCCGTTCTCGTTGTACTTCGCCAGGACACTGCCTTTGAAGCCTTCGAGCGTGTCGAACACCGGACCGCCGTCGTAGGAGACGGCCGCCTGCTCCGGCATGCCGGACATCACACGCTGGGTGCGATCGACCTGGACGTTGAGCAGCGAGATGCCCGTGAAGAACTGCAGCCGCGTGTACGCGGGCCGGCCGTCCGCGTTCACCATTACGTTTTTCACCGGCAGGTGCAGCTGATCGATCATCGACGCGCTGCTGCGGTTGAAGCAGACAACCGTCCCGCCGGCGCGCACGAAGTCGTCAATGGCCTTGACGCGATCGGGATCGGGCGCACCACCGCCACCTCGTCCTCCGCCGCCCTGGCCGCCGCCGGCGGCTCCGGCGGCACCCCCTGCGCCCGCCGCACCTCCACGAGCTGCACCAGCCGCTCCCGCGCCACCGGCCGCACCAGCCGGAACTGGCGCCGCGGCGCCACCCGCGCCCCGGCCGCCGCCGCGACCGCCACCACCGAACACGCCACCGCCTTCGTCGGTGACGATGAGCACGTCGAGCTTGTCGCGAAGGTGCCCGGCGGCGATGTCGTCACCGGACACGCGCGCGTACTCGAAGCCGTACTGATCGAGCACCCAGCGGGTCCATCCCTCGTCCATGCTCGTCGGCGCATTGAAGAGGCCGATTCGCGGCTTCTTCATCGGCGTCCCGGCCGCGTTCACGCGTTGGGCTGACAGCGCGAACGTCTTCACGAGCTCGTTCTGATCGTTTTCCGATAGCCCGTTCACCAGGTACTTGCCGCTCGCGTACTGCACGTCGACGCCCGCCTTCCACGCACGGTTGAGCGCGCGGAATGTGTTGTTCTGGGCCGGGTCGAGCGCCAGCGCGGCGCCCGATCCGCTGATCTTCCCGGCCGGGGGCACGATCGCCGCCGCGGCGGCACTCGAGTCGAACCCGATGCCGGGCACGCTGTCGAAGGTCGCGAGATCCGCGCTCGCCGTCAGGTTGTACGGCGTCGGCTTCGCTTTCGGATCGGGCAGCGTGCCGAGCAGCTTCATCTTTCCCCGGACGTCGGCGTCGATCGGCTGCTGCACCGCAGTGACGGTCACGCCCATCGAAAGCGGCAGCGTCCATCCGGCCGCGTCGTACGGCTGATTGAGCGGCTCGCTCGGCGACGACCGGACGTCGGGATACGACTGCACGTCGAGCACTTCACGCGCGAGCGCGGCGAATTCCTGGTCCGTCGGAATCACCCACGTGCCCGCCGGATACGACTGCGCCATTGTCGCGTCGCCGGTCAGTTGGTAGACGCGCACTCCGGAAAACGCCAGACGCCGGAGCAGTTCGACCGCAGCGACCGGATCGCGCTGAGCCTGCGGAATTACGTACGCGTACGGCGCGCGCGCCTTGCCCTGGGCGATCTGCGCCATGCCCGACTGATAGCGCCCGTACAGGAGCGACTCCTTGTACTTCGCGGCGTACTTCAGCACCGAGAGCGCGGCGGTTTCGTCGTACTCGACTGCGTTTCTCAGGTGCCACTCCCCGCCCGGGAACGGATCGGTGTAGAGCGCCTTCGGCTCGCGCTGCGTCTCGCTCACGTTCACGTTGCCAGGAATCGCGGACGCACCGGCCGTTTCCGTCCAGAACGACGGGATGTTCTTGAAGATCGGGTTGTAGTCGATGTACCCCGGATACCAGGCGTCGTAGGTGTCGAGCATGTGCACCGCGCCCGGCTGATTGTGCTCGGCCAGGCCCTGCGCGATCGCCATGCCGATCGTGTTCACCTGACCGGACGGAATCGGCGGCGCGTGCAACGCGATCGGTTCGGCGAACGGCGGCAGCCAGATGCGGTACGGATTGGGCGGCGCCTGGTGCAGGACGTAGACGATGTTCGGTTCCCACGCGCGCCAGGTGTGTTCCATCACGCGCGACTCGACCATGTTCAGCATGTAGGCGTCGCGGTTGTTGTCGTGCCCGACGAACTCCTGGTAGAGGTACGGCATCTGCGGCTGCTGCGCGCGCGGATTGTTCGCGTCCACGTGCTGCATGAACCAGTCGGCCACCATCTGCATGCCGTCGGGGTTGATCGTCGGCCACAGCATGAAGATGACGTTGTCGAGGACTTCCTTCATCTCCGGCTGCTCGTCGTGCGCGAGAAGGTCGTAGAGCAGCTGCGGCGTCTGCTGCGGGCCCGCGATTTCCGTCGCGTGCAGGCCGCCGTCGATGTGGACGAATGCCTTGCCTTCGCGCGCGAGCGCCCTCGCGTCGGCGTCGCTCAGGCCCTCGGGGTGCGCGAGCCGTCGCGCGATCTCGCGGTAGTGGTCGACGTCCTTCAGGTTCTTCTTCGACGAGATGAGCGCGAAGTAGTACGTCCGGCCCTGCGTCGTCTTGCCCGCCTGGACCATCGTCATTTCGTCGCTTGCCGCGTCCACTTTCTGGAAGTAGCTGACGACCTGATCGTAGTTGGCGAGCTTGAAATCCGCGCCGGGCTGGAAGCCGAGCACCGACTCAGGCGTCGGAATCGAGCCGCTCTGGCCGCTGAGCGCGACCGGCACGGCCAGGAACAACACAGCACACAGTCTGACGAACACGCGCATGGGACCGACCTCGGCGCGCGTCCGGGACACGCGCAATGTGCCGACGATCATACTCGCGCCCGCGCGGGCGCGAGAGGGCCGGCCTTCCTGACGGCGACCGGTGGCCTAAGCGCGGGAATCGGAATCCAAGGCCGCGAGTTCGGCGGCGATTTCGCGAATCTGCGACGCGTGTCAATCGTCGTGCGCGCCGATGAACTGAGCCCATTGATGGAACGACAACGCTCCGAAGTACGGATGTTTGGCCTCGATGGCGCGCACGTCCAGGCCGTCGGCGCAATCGAGCAGGTCGCGAAACGTCCGGCGCGACGCCTCAAGTGCCCGCCACGCGGCTTCCGCGTCGAGAGTGCCGGTCGGCACTGACGGCGCCCCGGTCTTGAACCGGCTCGAGCGGTCCATGATGCGAGAGACGAACGTGTCGTCGATGATCGCACCGGCCTCCGTCTCGGGCCCGAGCTGATCGCGCGCCGCCTCGAACCCCGCGGCCAGCCGGCCGGCGACGACCGTCTCGACAATCGCGACGTGTTCAAGGCATTCTGCGACCGACCATCTGTTCGGCGCAGGGCGACGGTCGCGATGGACGACCGGCACAGCGTTGACGGTCGCTCGAAGTGCCGCGCGATGCGCGTCGATGAACTGCACGAGCTCGGTGGTACGCGGATGGTTCATGAGGTCTTCCGCGCCTTTCGGCGCGCGCGTGCGTGGCCGCTGACCGCCTTGAGCGGCAGACCGTCGCCGGTCACGAGCGGCTGCGTCGGATCGACGAGCAGATCGAAGATGTGCCCTTGCCGCGTGCGCAGGAACAAACCGTGACCGTCGGTCAGGAGCCGCATCTCGCCGGCGTCGTCGAGCGTCTCGGACAATCGGCGGCGGAAGTACTCGCGCAGCGTGTCCATCATCTGCTTGAGCGAGGCCGGCGCGAAGCCCTGACGCCGCAGGTCGGCGAGGGCGACGAGCTCGATCACGTCGACGGGCGAGTACCGGCGTTCGGTGAAGCCGCCGGCCAGGGTGCGGCGCGGCGCGATCGCCGACAGGAAGATCCGCGTCGCGTCCCAGCCCTGCAGTTGCCGGGCGGAGAGGCCCGTCAAGGCCGCCACCTCGCGCGCGCTGTAACTGGTCTTGAGCCTCATTTCTGACGGAAGCTCGACGCGGCGTTGTCGGCCTGTGTCACGCCGATCAGGTCTTTCGTGGTAATGCCGCCGGCGCTGTGCGTGCTCCAGCGTACGGTCACGCGCGTGTAACTGACGGTCAGGTCGGGGTGATGATCGGCCGCCTGGGCGTCGAATGCGAGCCGAGTCGTGAACGCAATCGCGTCGGGAAACGTCGTGAAGTGGTACTCGCGCACGAGCGCGTCGCCATCACGCCGCCAGCCCGGGCGACCCGCCAGCTTGGCCGTGATCTCCGGCCCCGACAGTCTGCTGTCTGCCATGTCCAGATCTTAGTCCGGGCGTCGCCTGGGCGCACAAGGGGAGGCCCGACCGGGAACTGCCCGTTAACGAGCGGTAAATCGATCAGGTCGAATTGAATCCAGCAGCGGGTCCCGCGCGTCGTCGATCAGCAGGCCGGCGACGAGTTCCGCGGTGACGGGCGCCAAAAGCGCGCCGTTGCGAAAATGTCCGCTGGCCACGACCACGCGCGGCGCACGCTCGAGCCGCCCGATCGCGGGCAGATGATCCGGTGTCGCCGGACGAAGACCGACACGGACGTCGTCGATCGACGCCTGGGACGCGGACGGCAGCAACTCACGAGCCGCCCGCGTGAGTCCGAGAACGCCGTCCAGGGTCGAACGCTCGTCGAATCCCACGTCTTCGGTGGTCGCGCCGACGAGCAGCGACTCCGCCGAAAACGGCACGGTGTAGCAGCCGGGTCCCCAGACGACATGAGAAGTGCGTACGGCGTCCGGACGCCATCCAAGGTGCAGCAACTGTCCTCGGATGGGCCGGACAGGCGGGAGCGTGGCGCCGTTGACGCGAATCTTCGACGACCAGCTGCCGGCGGCGATGACGACCGCATCTGCCGTGAACTCGTCGCCGCCCGTCCGCACACTGACATGATCGCGCGATGGATCGATCTCGACGGCTTCGGCCGACGACTCGTAGATCGCGCCGGCGAATCGCGCGCTCGACACGAGCGCCGTCACGAGCTGCGAGACGGCGACGAACCCGTGCGCGGAGGTGAACAGCCCGCCTGCCGCCGCTGGGGTCACCGCCGGCTCGCACGCACGCATCGCTACGGCGTCGAGCCAGTCGCTCGCGACGCCGAGCGACGCGAGGCCGAGTCGTGCGGCCTGCAACCGTGCGACGTCGTGTTCGTCGAGCGCGACCTCGAGCGTCCCGTCCCGCCCGTACGTCACGCGCTGGCCGCTGCGCGCGACTGCGCGCGCGACAAACGCGTCGTACAGATCGAGACTGCGTCGCCCCAGCGCCAGCATCGCCGGGTTGCCGTGCGACTCGATGAACGGCGCGAGGATGCCGGCCGACGCTTGGGACGCACCGCGGCCGGGCGCGCGCATGTCGATCACGATCACGCGTGTGCCACGAACGGCAAGTTCTTCAGCAATCGCGGCGCCGATGATGCCGGCGCCGACGACGAGGACAGTCATGGTGGTTAGGACGGGCCTCTCTGGTGCGGCGGCGCCGCAACCAGAGAGGCGTAATAACAAACGATCGGACTATTTGTGTCCGGCGTCGAGGTGATCCCAGTTGAGCATCGCGTTGAAGACGAGGAAGAAATCGCCCTGCGTCTCGAAACGCCAGAACGGGCGCACGCCGAAGAGCACGGCGTGTCCCTTGCCGACGGGCGCGTCGATCACGGCCGGATGGCCCGCGATGAACTCGCCGCCGGTCAGTTCGCCCGACAACAAGATGTCGTTCGGATCAGTCGGGAACGACAACAGCACGCGCGGATAGCCGGTCGACGTCACGCCGAAGTCGCGGCCGGTCGGCATCGGGCCGGCCGCTGCGCCGCCACGGCCGCGGCCGCCGAAGCCCGAACCGGGTCCGCCGCCGCCCGCCCCGCCAAGGCCTCCCGGTCCGCCGCCGCGTGGCATTCCGAGGGCGTTCGGTGGAGGCGTCCACGCACCGCCATCGAGCGTCGTCAGCCTGGCCGGCTGGTTCATCGGCGCGAGCAATCCGCCGCCGGGCGTCGCGGCTCCGCGTCCGCCACGACCCGAATCAGGCGTCGCCGCCTGCACGGCGGGATCGCCGGGTCCGAAGAGCGGGCCGACATTGAAGAGTACGCCGAGCGCGTTCTGGTCGTAGCCGTACAGCACCGGACTCGTCTTGTCGACGAGCATTGTCTTCAGGACCGAGCCCTGGACGTAGAGACCCGCCGGCTGTTCAACCGTGATGCCGCTCGAGATCGAGTATTCCGGGAACAGCCGCGCCGGACCGCCTTCGGCGATGAGCACGCCGCCCTCGTTCACGAACTTCGCGAGCTCACGCAGGCCGTCTCGTCCGAGACCACCACGCGTGTCGTCGGTCTGATCGGGCGAGGTCCCGATGTTCGGCGTGAGATCCGTCTTCTTGTACGCCGTCGGCGTGCCGGTGGGCATGCCGTCACCCGTCGCGTTGACGTTCGTCTGCGGGTACAGGATCACGTCGTACTTCGCGCGCAGGTTGCCCTGCCGTGCGAGGTTGTCGCCGAAGTAGGTGTACGGCACCTTCAGCTTGTCGAGGGCCATGCGCCACCAGCCCTCGTCCTGCGTGCTCTGCCAGCTGTGCAGGTAGCCAATGCGCGGCAGCGTCAGCGCGTGCGCGGGCACGGACGGCGCCGTGTCGGTCGCCCACGCCATCAGGCCGAATTCCTTGACCTGCGGCTCGAGGGCAGCACGATTCGCGTTCGCGATGATGAACGCGCCGGCTGGGAAATGATGGCCGCCCATGTCGAACGCCTGCTCCGCGATCGCGATCTTCTCCGACTTGTTCTGGAAAAGGAACGTGATGATCGGGTTGTCCGCAGTGTGATCGATCACGATGGTGCTGCCCGTGCCCGTGAGCACACCGGCGATCTTGAAGTCCGCCGTCGAGACCGTCATCGGCTTGTCGAGAATGGCGTTGTCGTCGATGCGATAGCTCTTGATGTTGCGCAGCGCCGGGATGTCCCAGCCCGTGTCGTCGTACGGACGCGGGTTGTCCGGCGGATACCACTGCACACCGAGCAGCGTCTCGACGATCCCGCCGTACGGCTGATCCATGCGGACGATGTAGTCGCCGGGCGTGACGAGGACGTTGCCGATCTGGTACGCCTGTGTCGCCGTGCTGACCTCGGCGCCCTCGCGGCGGACCAGATTCATCAGATCGGCCGCTTCGACGGCGCGACGCTGTTTGGCCGGCACGACGTACGCGTAAGGCGCGCGCGTCTTGCCCTGCTCGATCATCTGCTTGTTCTTGACGTAGTAGTTCTCGAGGAACTTCTCACGGTTCTTCGCGACCGTGTTGAGCGTGATCAGCAGCGCGCTCTGCTGCATGTTCACGTTCGACCGGCTGCTCCACACCACGCCCTCGGGTGGAATCGGATCGACGCGGTACCACTCTTTCTCCTGGCCAGGCACGCCGCGCCCGCCGCCGCGTCCGTTCTGCGCCGCCGCCTGCTGCGCCTCAGTGATCGGCGTCGTCGGGGCGGCGGCTGCCGCACCCGCACCACCGGCGGCATTGGCCGGGGGTGTGCCACGGCCGCCGCGGCCGCCGCGACCAGCGGCACCGGCCGGCGCCGCGGCAGGCGCTCCAGGCGCCGCGGCCGGGGGCGCAGCGGCACGACCGCCGCCCCCGCCTCCGCCGTAGCTTTGCGTTTCGTAGAAGCGGCCGATCGAGTTGTGCGTGACGCCAATCCAGAACATGTAGTTCGGGATCCAGCCGTCGTAGTAGTCGTACGTCCACACGCCGGGGACGCCGCGCTTGGTCATCTCCATGATCTCGTTCTGCGCGAGCCACCACCACTCGGTCACCTGAATGGGCGCCACGATCGGGTTGTACGGCCCGGTGCCCGTGGACACGTAGAGCAGCGGCTCCGACTCGTGCAGGTCGTGGAACACGGTCGGATGGAGATCGAGGAACGACTTCAGCATGTTGTTGGTGAGCGCGAGACCCACGCCGATGCCGTCGCGGTTGTTGTCGTGCTGCACGTAGTGGCCCCAGTACGCGAGGCCGGGATTGGGCTGACCGCCTTCGGTCGCGCGCTGGCCGTCCACGAGCTTTTCACGCCCGTCGACTTCCGACGCCGGCGTGAAAACGAAAATCAGGTTGTTTCGGATTTCCTGGATGAACGGCGAGTCCTCGACCGCGAGCCGATACGCGAGCTCCATCAGCATCTCGGGGCTGCCCGGCTCGGGCGTGTGGATGCTGCCGCTCGCGTAGTAGATCGGCTTGCCGGTCGCGATCAGCTGCTTGGCGACGGCCTCGCTCGTCTTGCGCGGGTCGGTCAGCTGCGCCGTGATGTCCTTGTACTTCTGCAGGTTCTTGATCGTGGCTTCGTCGGCAACCGCGCACGCGACCATGTCGCGGCCTTCCTCGCTCTTGCCGATGTTCCACAGCTTCACGCGCGGCGACGCGGCCTGAAGCGCCTCGAGATACCGCACGATGTCCTTGTGGTACGTCAGCTTGCCGTTCTCGCCGGGGATGTAGCCGAAAAACTTCAGCGGTGACGGCACCTTCGTGTCGAGCACCATGTGATCGACCAGCTCGGTGAGGATCCGCTTGTCCGGCGTCTGATCGTGAATGCGCTTGGTGTAATCCTCGTCGATCGGCTGCGCGGATCCGTTCTTGCCCTGCGCTTGGATCAAGGGCGGGACGCCCACGCCCGCCAACGCCACCAGGCCGATCGCCACCGCAATCACCCGTGCGTGCCGGCCAACAAACAACATCGACTTCGCCTTCATCCTGCCCCCTGGCGCGGCCGAGCCGCGAATACAACTGGCCCTTATAACACATCCCGACTGTGCGGCGGTCCGGTTCGGCGTGCAGCCGTACCGGGTGGCGCGTCCCCAGGCTGGGCGATCGCGCCTAGGCCGGGCGATCGCGGGGCGGCTCACGCCCTCGGTCCGTCTGCTTGCGCTCGTCGCGTTCGACCGGCGCGCGCAACTCCTCGGCCCTGAGCCACGCCGATCGAAAACATCGCAGCGCCGCCAGACCAGTCACGATCGCGATGATCGCGGCCTGGGTGTCTGGCCGTGCGAGATCCTCGAGCCAGCCCCACATCTGCTCGCCCGCTTTGCCGTAGAAGATTCCCATCTGCCGCCGGTTGGCGCGCGAATATCCCGGCAACATCTGCTCCATCGTCTTCTCGCCGCTGTGCGTGCGAACCCAGTAGAGGCCCGCGGCCGATCCCAGACCAAGCACGAGAATGACGACGCCCGTTGCAACGCGGCGCCGCACCGGATCTCGAGTGATGTGGCGAATCAGCTGCGCAGCGCCCGATCGTTCCTGGTCCCGGCTCCGCCGGTCGCGCGATCGAAACTCGAGCGGAGTCGACGCGTTATCGTCCGACACGGCGGTCGGCCGGGATGAAGGAGGCCAGGCAAGGCACGATTTCGAACAGCTTAGCGCGCCCGAATCCGGAATCCCGGGCAATTCTGCCGCCCCGGCCCGGTCGGTCCCGTGACATTCTTTCGGTGCACTGTGGCCGGTTGATGACGCCTGGTGTCCTCTCGTGCGCAATCCATAGACGAAATATGGGCAAAATCCCTGCGGAGCGTACGGTACGCGCCTTGCTCCAGCAATGAATCGCCATGTCCGCCAGAACCGTCGTCCTCGCCACGGTCGGAGCAGGATGCATCGCCGCAGCCGGCGTGGGCGGATTCTTGGCGTTGCGCGTCAGCGCGCCCGCGCGGGGCCTCGAACCCGCGCCCGTGCGGGCGCCGCCGGCGGCCATGACACCAGCGGGATCACCGGCTCCGGATGCCGCGACCTTGCCCGCTCCGGAACCCGCGGCCCTCGACGCGCAGCTGACGGTGCCGCAGCCCACGGAACCTCACGTCACGCCCAAACCGAAACCGAGTGCGCGCGGCCCCCAGACGGCCAAGCCCGCGACCCCTCCGCCGGCCACGATAGCCCAGGCGGCCGAACCGGGGACACCGCCGCCTCCGCCTCCTGTGCAAACGCCGGTTGTCGAGACCGCGCCGCCTCCGCCTCCGGACGACGGGGTCGCGACACCGGTACAGGAGGCGCCCAAGCCACGCTTCGAGGAGCTGACGGTCGCGCAGAATTCGGTGATCGGGATCCACCTCGACGGCATGGTAACTAGCGAGACCGCGCGGGTCGAAGACAAGGTCACCGCCCGCGTGTCACGCGACGTGGTGGTAGCCGGCCACACGGCGATCCCTGCCGGAGCGCGACTCGAAGGCAACGTCACGCTCGTCGAGCGCGGGGGCAAATTCAAGGAGCGCGCGCGGCTGGGCATCCGCTTCACGACGCTCCTGCTGCCTGACAACACGAGGCAGCAGATTCAGACGGAAGCCATTTTCCGCGACGGCGAGCCGCCGGCGAGCGAAGCGACTTCGAAAGTCGGCGCGAGCGCTGCCATCGGCGCGATTCTCGGCGCGGTCATCGGCGGCAAGAAAGGCGCAGCGATCGGCACAGCGGCCGGTGCGGCCGGCGGCACGGCCGCCGTCGCGGCCAGCGGACGCAACGACGCCGTCTTCGCCGCCGGCACGCCTCTCACGGTGCGGCTCACGTCTCCGCTCACCGTCATGATCGAGCGCAATCACCCGTTCGATCGCCGTCCCCGGTAAGCACGGCTCGCGTCAGGCGAGCCGCCACGCCTCGTGCCAGCTCACGCCCTGATCATTCGATTCGATCGCGACCAGTCCATGTGGTGGAAATGCCGCGGCGTCGCCCGCCAGACGGCGCAGGACCGACGCGATGTTGGGCATATGTCCGGCCGCCAACAGATCGCGGCTTTCTTTCAAAATCGACGTGACGATGATCTCGGGAGCATCGTCGGGACTGAGGCCGCGGACCATCTTGAACTCCGCGAACGGCGCGCACACGCGCCAGAACGGCTCGGCTGTCTGCCGTGCGCGCAGTTTGCCGCTGTGCCAGATCGCTGCCGGTGCGCAGCCGCGTGTCCGCGCGAGCTCCGCAAGGCGTCCCGCGTGGTCGTGGCCTTCGGCCGAGAGCGGCCGCTGCGGATCGACGTGCGGTCCGACGGCGTCAGCGTGATGCAGGAGATAAACGCGCACGAAGATCCCTGGCAATCGCGTCGGGGGCGTCGCCCGACCCGTAGCGTTTCAGGACGTTGCCGTCGGGCCCGACCAGGAACTTGGTGAAGTTCCACTTAATCGCCGCGAGACCCAGCAGGCCTTTCTTCTGCGACTTGAGAAATTCGAACAACGGATGCGCCTCCGCGCCGTTCACCTTGATCTTGGCGAACATCGGAAACGTCACGTCGTACTCGCTCGAGCAGAACTCGCGGATCTCCGCGTCCGACCCCGGTTCCTGGCGCCCGAACTGGTCGCACGGAAATCCGAGCACGACCAACCCGTCGTCCTTGAACTCGCGAAAGAGGCGCTCGAGCCCGGCGTACTGCGGCGTGAATCCGCATCGGCTCGCGGTGTTGACGATGAGCAGGGTCTTGCCACGGTACATCTCGAGCGGCGTCGGCACGCCGTCGATCGAAGACGCCGAAAAATCGTAGACGCTCGACACTCACTCTCCGGCGCGATGAATCGCGACGCTCTGGAAGGCCGGCAGGTCGAGCACGTCGCGCGCGCGCCTGAAGTCCTCGGGGCGCACGAGCATCTCGACGCCGCTCAACCACAGCGACGGCCGCACGCCTCCGCAATCGTCGCGCTGAAGGACCGCCTCGATGCCCGCCGCCTGGAGCGCGGTCAGCGCGAGGTCCGCTTCGATGCGATTGATGAACGTCCGCACGATTACGAGATGGCTCAGCGGCATGGCACAGATCGTCTGATGGGAGTCTTCGACCCTTCTCCGGATTCTGCCAGACTCGCACGGCACTGTCACCGCGAAACGCGCGGGCCAGGGCTCCGCCCGGGGGTGTGCTAGATTCGTCGAGCCCGCCGCCTCATGTCCGATCCCGCCATCACGCCTCCACGCCGCGCCGCCGTGATCTTCATCCTCATCACGGTGCTGCTCGACATGCTGGCCCTCGGCATGGTCATTCCCGTCCTGCCGAAACTGATCGAGGAATTCCGCGGCGGCGACACCGTCCGCGCGGCGACAACGCTGGCGGTGTTCGGCACGATCTGGTCCGCGATGCAATTCTTCGCCGCACCGGTCCTCGGCTCGCTGTCCGATCGCTTCGGGCGGCGGCCGGTCGTGCTCATGTCGAACTTCGGCCTGGGCTGCGACTACATCCTGATGGCCGCCGCGCCGACGCTGAACTGGCTGTTCGTCGGACGCCTGATTTCCGGCATCACCGCGGCCAGCATCCCGGCGGCGTTCGCGTACATCGCTGACGTCACGCCGCCGGAGGGCCGAGCCAAGTCGTTCGGCATGATGGGCGCGGCGTTCGGCGTCGGCTTCATCATCGGACCGGTACTCGGCGGCGTCCTGAGCCGCGGCGGGCCGCGCCTGCCATTCTGGGTCGCGGCTGGCTTGAGCCTCGCCAATGCGATGTACGGTTTCTTCGTCCTGCCCGAGTCGCTCTCAGCCGATCGCCGCGCGCCGTTTTCGTGGCGCCGGGCGAATCCGTGGGGTGCACTTCGCTTGCTGCGCACGCATCGCCAGCTTCTCGGCTTCGCAACCGTCCATTTCCTCTACTACCTCGCGCACCAGGCGCTGCAGAACGTGTTCGTCCTCTACACCGGGTATCGCTACGGCTGGGACAGCTTCACAGTCGGCCTCGCGCTTGGCGCGGTCGGCGTCGTGACGTCAATCGTACAGGGCGGACTGGTCGGCCCGATCGTCGCGCGATTCGGTGAGCGCCGCGCGCTCGTGACCGGCCTCACGTTCGGCGTGCTCGCGTTTCTCGTCTACGGTCTCGCACCGACCGGCTCGCAATTCGCCCTCGGCATTCTCGTGATGTCGTTGTGGGGACTCTACGGACCGTCGGCGCAGGGACTGATGACGCGCCGCGTCAGCCCGTCCGAACAGGGCCAGCTTCAGGGCGCGCTCACAAGCGTGGTCACGATCACGGGCATGCTTGGACCGGCACTCTTCTCGCTGACCTTCGCGACGTTCATCGGCGCGCGGCGCGATTGGCACACGCCAGGCGCACCGTTCCTGCTCGCCGCTGCACTGCTCGTCGTCGCGATCGCCATCGCCCTGCGCATCACGCGTCCCGAAAGCGCCGGCACGCCGGAAGCCGCGCGGGCCGCCGCCTGACCGATTCGCGTCAGCGAACGGCGCCGGATGCCAGCCGCGCGATCGTCACCGCCGCGCGTTTCGTCTGTACCGGCAGCGTCGACAGATCCGCGGTTTCACCCGGCGTGTGGTCGTCGTGTCCCTTGAGGCCAATCGCATCGATGATCATCGGCACCTGCGTCGCGACGAACGACACGTCCGCCGCGCCGGCCTTGTCGGGACTGACCGCCTCGACCGCACCCAATCCAAGATCCCGGCTCGCCGTGTCGTAGAGCGTCAGCAACTCGGTGTTGCCCGCCGCCGGCGCGAGCGGCGGATACCCCTCGTCGAAGACGATCTCGGATTTCGTCTTCGGCAACGACGCGGCAACGATCGCCTGCATCGTCCTTCTCGCCTGCGCGAACTGGTCGAGTGTCAGTGCGCGAAGATCGCCCGCGACCGTGACGTGTTCGGCGACGACGTTGGTCTTGCCAAATGCGGTGCCGCGGGCCTGCGCGGCGTTGAAGTCCACCGCCGTGCCGCCGAGCATCACGCCCGGATTGAACGTCAGGTGGGCTTCGCTCGACAGTTTCGTGCGGAACGCGTCGAGGACTCGCGCGGCCTCGAACACGGCGCCAGCGCCGACCTCGTCGCGGAAAATCTGCGACGAGTGCGCCGGCGTGCCCGTCGTCGTCAGCACCCATCCCGTCGTGCCGCGGCGCGCGACGACGGCGTGGGAGGGATCGCCGTCGCCGTCCTCGAATCCCAGCGCGGCGGCCGCGCCTTTCGCGGCGTCGACGAGCGCCGCGCGCGCCGTCGCGAGCGGCCGGCCCGCGTCCTCTTCGTCGCCGGTCATCACCACGGTGAGATTCATGGTGTTCAGGAGGCCGGCAGCGTCGAGCGCCTTGAGCGCCTGGACGATGATGACGTCGCCGCCTTTCATGTCCACGACGCCAGGCCCTTTCGCGGTTTTCGCGTCGACGCGCTGGAATTTCTGGAACGGACTGTCCGCGGGAAACACGGTGTCGAGGTGGCCGATCAGCAGGATCTTGGGTCCACGCCCCGGGTGCGTGGCCACGAGATGGCCGGCGCGCTGGAACGCCGCGCCGTCGATCCACGCGGTCTGGAACCCGAGACCGTCGAACTCGGCCTTGAAGAGATCGCCGACGGCGCGCACGCCGGCGTGGTTGTCGGTACCGCTGTTGATGTTCACGGCACGCTCGAGGAGCGCCAGCGCGGCGTCGTCGTGCGCGTCGATCCACGCCGCGATGGCGCGATCGTCCGCGGTGGGCGCGGCCGGGCGGGCCATCACGCGCGACAGACCGCCGACAAAGCCAAGCGCAATGACGAGCGAAACCAGGAGTCTGCGATGCATCCTGCGTCCGAGGATACCTCCCTCGCTACATTCGCGCCACGAGCTCCTTCGCGATGTGCTCGGCCAGGGCAGCGATGGTCCGGGACGGGTTGAGCCCGATCGCTTTGGGCACGATCGCGCCGTCGGCGACGAACAAGCCCGGATGTCCGAACACCTCGCCCTTGAAGTCGACGACGCCCGTCGCGGCCGACGTGCCCATATTGCAGCCGCCGAGCGGATGCGGCGTGATCAGGTCGTGCCCAATCGTCCACGTGAGCGGCGTCAGCGGCAGGCCGCCGGTCAGCTGCGCGAGCTTCTGGTGCGCAGCCACCACGGCGTCCATCGTCGGTTGGGACGCCTTGATGTCCCAGTCGAGCGCCAGCTTGCCGCTCTCGAGCGACATCACGCCATCAGCGGCATCGCGCGCCTGCGCGAACCACGGCATCACGTGGCGCAGCATGTCGATGGAGTTGAGCGCGGGCATCAGCGACGCGGTCACCCGCTGCATGAACTCGCCCTGGGCAGGCGCCGAGGCGGCGCTGCGCAGCGCGTCGGCGCCGGGCAGCGGCAGCCCGCCGTCCTCGATGAAGATCTGCCGGCCCTGAAACGCGCCGTCGAGCAGATCGATCGCGGCCGTGATGGTCGGACCGTGCGTAGGATCCACTTCGCGGAACGGATGGATCGCCGGCGTCAGGAAGTCGCCATTGCTGCTCCAGCCGCGGCCGAGCCGCAGGCTCAGATTCGGCAGTCCGGCGCGCGATCGCAACAACAACTCGGTGGACCCGAGTGATCCGCCCGCGACGATCACCCGCGGCGCGGACAGCGTCAGGGGCTTCAGCGTCTTGCCATCGATCTGATCGACGCTGAGTTCATACCCGCCCGCGACGGCCTTGATGCCGCGGACCAGATGCAGCGGTCGAATTGAGGCGCCGGCCTTCGCCGCGAGCGCCAGGTAGTTGAAGTCGAGCGTGTTCCGCGCCTTGACCGGGCAGCCGATGTCGCACTGCCCGAGGTGGACGCACGTACCCTGCTCGACGCCGTGCTTGTTGACGACGGTTTTCGACTTCGCCTGGTTGTGCGGATCGGGCAGATCGGTACGACCATTTGTCGTCGAATCGCACGGCCAGACCGAGCGGGCGGAAGCGATCGCCCCATCCGGCCGCGTTCGCCGAATCTTTCAGGAGCTTGGTGCGCTCGGGCCACTGCGGTTGTGGCACCGGCGTGATCTCCATCGTATCCGCGACCTGCGCGTAGAACGGCGCGAGCATGTCGTAGGTCACTTCCGCGGGCCAGCCCTCGTCGAACGTGTCGCGCTTGGCTTCGACCGAGATGTTCGCGTAGACCAGCGACCCGCCGCCGATGCCGGCGCCGGTGATCACCGTCATGTGCGGAAACATCCGGATGTCGAACCAGCCGTGGCGGGCCGCCGGATCGCCGGGGTCGAACACCCAGGCGTCGGTCGGCTTGCGTGGGAACGAATTCGGCCCCCACTCCTGACCGCGTTCGAGAACGATGACCTTCACTCCGGCCTGGGCGAGACGGCAGGCCGTGACCGCCCCGCCAAAGCCGGATCCGATGATGATGACCTGTGCGTCTGCCATGGGGGCGCCTCGACTACGACGTCGTGAGGAAGCCGCCGTACACGTCGAGCAGCTTCCCAAGGAAGAGCGTCGTGAAGCGCGTGAGCGCGTTCAGACGCGCGACCGGCGTCGGGCCGTCAACTTTGAACGTCGTCATCTCCTGCAGGAAGTCGAAGAAGTTGATGGTGATGATCCCGGTCGCGATCTGATCCGCCGTAGGCTCATCTGCGGCCGCGACGTGGCCGCGGAAGATCGACGTGAAGAGCGTCGTCGTGTCCTCCCAGATGTCGGCGATGCCGCCGTCGGCCGCGACGTGCTTCACGCCGGAGATTGTGCATTCGGTCCCGTTCGTGTGATGCACGAAGAGCCGGTACCGCATCTCCTTCTTGCGCGGATCGACCGTGCTCACGAGCAGGTTGAACTCGCCGGAGTCGATCTTCACCTTTCCGCCGAGCCACGGCGAGTCGGCGAACCCGGTCACGGCCATCAGATGGTTGGGATCGGTGATGAGCGCGTCGGCGTCCTCGGTGCGAATCGTCAACGCGACGTCGAGCTTCTTGTTCTGCGCCTTGCCGAGATCGAAGCCGGGCTGAAAGTCGCTGGCCGGCGCGACGAAGCCCTTCATCTGCTCGCTGAACTGCAGGCTCGTCTGCGCGGCGCCCGAGGGCGCCGGCGCGGTGACCGGCGGCCCGAGGGCCACGCCCTGCGAACGGCACCATGAACGCGCCATGTCGACGCCGAGGTTGACCGCTTCGGCCATGCGATCGCGCGACAGGTTGAACAGGTAGTGAACGGGCACTTCCGCCTCGAGGAGCTTGAGCGTGATCGTCCGGCCGAACTCACCGGTCCCGCCGGCCGCGATCGCCTGATTGCTCTGCGCGATGCGATCCCACATGGGGAAGAAATTGCCGTCGGCGGCCGTCTCGATGATCTGGAAGTACTGCTCGACGAAGCCGGGCCGCCACTCGTTGCGCCTGCTCACGGTCCAGATGGCCCAGATCTCGTCGGCGCCTCGGCGAATCGCTTCGGCGACATTGGCGTCGCTCAGGTAGACGGCGTCGATGTAGAGATCGCCGTCGATCTGCACGGGCGGAAACCACATCGGCAGCGAGACGGCACTGACGAGGCGATCCTCGTCCATGCCCGCGTTGGTCACGACTTCGAGCCGCTTCTTGGAGAAGTTGCAGAGGTTGAACGTCCCGAGCCGGCTGCCGGCGCGAATCTTGTTCCAGTCGAGGCCCCACTTGGGGAATAGACCGGTGCGCATCCCGTCGAGCGTGAAAAACGACTGCAGGTGCGCGAACTGTCCGGGGCCGTCGAGGTTGACCGACACCGGCAGAAACGGATCGTAATTCCGCCAGTTGTCGGCGATCTGCTTGCCTGACATCCCCTGGCAGTACATCGCCAGGTTCAACGTGCCGCCGCTCGCACCGTCCGCGTGATCGAACGTCAAGCCGGCTTCATCGAGCCAGACTTGCAGGACGCCCGCTTGGAACCCGACTTTCAATCCTCCGCCCGCCAGAATCAGAGCGCGCTTCGGCATGCATCCTCCAGGCTGGGTCGCGCAGAAGGCACAGCGCGGCCAAAGTGTGGTGGGGAGGCACATTAGATACGTCAGACCGGCACGCGACGCAACGTGTATTTTCGTAAAAGGGACATACGATAGCTGCCCTGGGAGGACACGTCATGTGCGGGTCGCGGTGGGTCATGACAGGCGCCTGCGCCTGTATCGCTGGGCTGTTCGTCCTGGCCTGCAGCCCGCCGCCGGCATCGACGACGCCGGCTCCGGTGTTCGATCTAGAGGAAGCGACGGTGGCCTCCCTGCGCGCCCGGCTCGACGCGGGACAGGACACTGTCCGGTCGCTCACCGAGAAATATCTTGCTCGCATTGCCGCGATCGACCGGCATGGGCCGACGCTCAACAGCGTGATCGAGATCAACCCGGACGCACTCGCCATCGCCGATGCCCTCGATCTCGAGCGCAAGGCGAAAGGGCCACGCGGGCCGCTCGACGGCATCCCGGTGCTGATCAAAGACAACATCGCCACCGCCGATCGCATGCAGACGACCGCCGGATCGCACGCGCTCGAAGGTGCGACGGCTCCGGCCGACGCCTTTCTCGTGGCGCGCTTGCGCTCAGCCGGAGCGGTCATCCTCGGCAAGACGAATCTGAGCGAGTGGGCGAATTTCCGGTCGACGCACTCGTCGAGCGGATGGAGTGGACGCGGCGGTCAAACTCACAACCCGTACGCGCTCGACCGGAATCCGTCGGGATCGAGTTCGGGATCCGGCGTCGCCGCGTCGGCGAATCTGTGCGCCATCGCGATCGGCACCGAAACTGACGGGTCGATCGTCTCGCCGGCGAACAACAACGGGCTCGTCGGGATCAAACCGACGCTCGGCCTCGTCAGCCGGACGGGCATCGTGCCGATCGCGCACAGCCAGGACACCGCCGGACCGATGGCGCGGACGGTCGCCGATGCCGCCGCGCTGCTCGGCGTAATCGGCGGCAGCGATCCGGCCGACGCCGCGACGAAGGACAGCGACGCGAAGCGATCGCCCGACTACACGAAATTTCTCGACGTCAACGGGCTTGCCGGCGCACGCATCGGCGTGGTGCGCGATCGGCTGATGGGCTACAGCCCGCCGACCGATCGCGTGATGGAGACCGCGCTCGCCGATCTCAAACGCCTCGGCGCCATCGTCGTCGATCCCGCGAACATTCCGACAATCGGACAGTTCGATGACTCGGAGCTCGAGGTCCTCCTGTTCGAGTTCAAGGCGGATCTGAACAAGTACCTCGCGGCACTCGGGCCGAGCGCACCGGTGCACTCGCTCCAGGACGTCATCGCCTACAACGACGCGCACAAAGACACGGAGATGCCGTACTTCAATCAGGAGTTGCTGCTGCGCGCGCAGGAGAAGGGACCGCTGACCGACAAAGCGTACCTCGCGGCGCTCGAGAAGAACCACCGGCTCTCGCGACGCGAAGGCATCGACGCCGTCATGGACAAGCTGCATCTGGACGCGCTCGTCGCACCGACCGGCGGGCCGCCGTGCCTCACCGACCTCGTCAACGGCGACTGCTCGTCGACCAGCGCGTCGACGATTCCTGCCGTCGCGGGCTATCCGCACATCACGGTGCCAGCCGGCCAGGCGTTCGGCCTGCCGATCGGCGTCTCGTTCTTCGGACGCGCGTGGAGCGAGCCGACGCTCATCAAGCTCGCGTACGCCTACGAACAAGGCACGAAGCGGCGTGTGCCGCCGCAATTGCTGCCGACGGCGCCGCTCGCACCGGCGGCGCGCCCGAAATGACGGCCGCCCATTCGGGTGATGTTCCTGGCCGGACGCTCTGACACACTCGCGGACATGACAGACATCTCCTTGTCGTTGTTTTCCGATCAACTTGCCGACGCCGTCGCGACCGTCGCGCCGTCGGTGGTGCAGGTCCAGGGCCGCCGGCGTGCCGTCAGCGGCCTCGTCTATGCGCCCGGCGTCGTGCTTGCAACAGCCCGCGCGCTCGGCCGCGACGAAGGCGTGCGCGTCCGCGCCGCCGACGGGCGCACGCTCGACGCCGAATTCGGCGGCTGGGATCCCGCGACGGGCCTCGTGATCCTGCGAGCCGCCGGACTCGACGCGCCGCCGCTCGTGCCCGCCACCGCGCCCGCCCGCGTGGGCCATCTCGCGCTCGGCGTCGCGCGATCCTGGAGCAATGCCGTGACGGCAAGCGCGGGCATCGTGTCGGTGATTGGCGGACCGTTGCCGACCGGCCGCGGCGGCAAGATCGAGCAGGTCATCCGGACGTCCGCGCCGATGCACGAAGGCTTTTCTGGCGGCGCGTTCGTGAACGTCCGCGGCGAACTGCTCGGCGTGAGCACCGCCGCGTCGATTCGCGGATTGACCGTCGTGATCCCCGCGTCGATCGCGTGGAACGCGGCGGCGACGCTCGTCGAACACGGGACGCCGAAGCGCGGCTACCTCGGACTCGCCGGTCAGGCCGTCGCGCTCGGCGGTCGATCGCAGGGAGAACACGAGGCGACCAACGCACTGTTGATCGTCGGCGTGTCGGCCGGCAGTCCGTCGGAAACCGCGGGCTTGCTCGTGGGAGACGTGCTCCTCGAATTCGACGGCCATGCGGTGCAGTCACCGGTCGGCCTGCTCGAACTGCTTGGCGGCGATCGCGTCGGACGGGCGGTGCCGATCCGCATCCTGCGCGGTGGCGCGGATCAGATGATGAGCATCACCGTGGGTGAGCGGCCCGGCCGGTAGCGATGCGCGTCGTCCTCGTGGGGACGCCGGAACAGCGCCGGCGGTTGCGTGAGTCGGTCGTCACGACCGGTCTCGAGATCGTCGGCGAGGCCGCGACGATGTCCGCGGCGCGCGCGCTGGGCATCTCCGCCGACGCGCTGCTTCTCGGCCCAGGCCCTGGCGCCGGTACGCACGACGACGCCGACGGCCCAGCGCCGGAACCGCTGACGCCGCGCGAAACCGAAGTGCTCGAGCTGGTCGCTGAGGGCCTGCCGAACAAGGCCATCGCCGATCGGCTCGGCATCAGCGATCAGACGGTGAAATTCCACGTCGCGTCGATCTGCGGCAAACTCGGCGCGCACAACCGCACCGACGCCGTCAGACGCGCCGTGGAGCGCGGATTGGTGACGCTGTAGAGGGCTCAGCGCTTGTGGGCTTAAGGCTTAGCGTCCGGGGTTCCTGGCCTCGAACTTGGCACTTTGGACCGAGGACCTGATGGTGCCCCTGGACTCTGGACCCTGGACCCCGGACTTCTTTTTCCCGTTCGTGTCGTACGTGTCCACCGTCCCGAACTGCTTGAGGCTCGCTTCGACCTTGGACGGTTCGCCGACGACAACGATCTGGAGGCGGGACGGATCCAGATATTTCTTCGCGGCGGTCTGCACCTGCGCCTGCGTCACCGCGTCGATGCGCGCGGGCAGCTGGTCCCAGTAATCGGCCGGCAGTCGGTACAAGCGGCTGGTGATGTAGTTGTTGAGCACGGCACCCGGCGACTCGAGCTGCAGTGCGAACGACGACACGACGCCGCGCTTCTTGTCCTGGAATTCCTTCTCCGGCACGGCCTCATCGCGCATGCGCGCGATTTCCGCCATCAGATCGCGGAGCGCCGGTTCGGTGACTTCGGTCCGTACATCGAGTGACGCGATCCACGTCCCGCGGTACTGCAACGCCGACACGGTGCTGTACGCGCCGTAGGTGTAGCCTTTTTCCTCGCGAAGATCGGTGAAGAGCCGGCCGGTCGGGCCGCCGCCGATAACGGCGTTCATCACCGAGACGACGTCGTAGTCCGGGCTCGTGCGCGAAATCGCCTGCGTGCCGACCCACAGGCTCGATTGCACGGAGTTGGGCCGCGCGATGAACGACACCCGCGCCGGACCGAGCGCCGGAGGATCGGTGACCGTCGGATCGGGCGTGCCGGCCTTCTTCCACGCGCCGAGCTTGGCCTCGACGAGCTTTCTCGCGTCCGCCATGGACATGTCGCCGGCGATCGCGAGCACGGCGTGGTCAGGCACGTAGTGCGTGTCATGAAACGAGACGAGCGCGGCACGGGTCGTCTTGTCGAGCGCCTCGGCCGTCACCGATGTTCGCGCGGCGGGATGATCGCCGTAGACGACGTGCGAGAACATCTCATTCGCGAGAAATCCTGGAACCGACCGCTGCTGCGCGAGGTTGCTCCGGGTGCGAGTCTTGTACCGATCGAACTCTTCCTGCGGGAACGTCGGCGTCAGGAGAATGTCCGCGGCCAGACCGAACGTCGCGTCGAAGTTTTCGGTCAGGCTCGAACCGGTAATCGACGCGATCGTCGACGACAGGCCGGCGCCGACGCCGACCGACGCCGCCATGGTATCGAGTGCCTCGGAAATCTGCTGCGTGGTCTTGGTGGCCGTGCCTTCGCGCATCATCGTCGCGGTCATCGACGCGAGGCCAGGCGTGTCCGCCGGGTCGTAGTACCCGCCGGCGCCGAGAATGATCAACTGGAAGGTCACCTGTGGCAACCGGCGATCTTCGAGCACCATCAGGTGCAGTCCGTTCGGCAGGTCCGCTTCGGTCGGCCGGGGCAGATTGATCTTGAGCAGCGTGGTCGAGACCGGCGCGCGGCCCTTGAGCACGACGGCCTTGCTCTGCTCGGCTGCTCCGCCCTGCCGCTGCGCCGACAACGCAACGCTCGCCGCGACGAACACGCCGGCGATGACGATCGATTTGCGGATGATCGACATTAGCGCCCTCCCTGCCCGGCCGTGACCGGCTTCGGATTCGTGATGATCACGTTCCGATTCTGCTGGACGAGATATTGCCTGGCCACGCGCTGGATGTCGGCCGCCGTCACTTTGCTGAGCCGGTCGGCGCGCGTGTTGATCAAGTTCGGATCGTTGTGGAACAGCGCGTACTGGCCGAGCAGGACCGCGCGGTTCAGCGAGCTGCCGAGCCCGCTGACGTACGAGCGCTTCTGGTTGTTGCGCGCCTTCTCGATTTCCCAGTCGGCGATCGGCCCGGCCTTGACCTTCTCGATTTCGGCGTAGATCCCGCTCTCGAGATCCGCGATGGACTTGCCGACGAGCGCGCTGCCGCCGACCTGGAAGAGGCTCGGTCCGCGCATGCTCGACGTGCCAGCCGACACGCCGCTCGCGAGCTGACGATCGAGCACGAGCACGTTGTACATCCGCGAGCTCCGGCCGCCGCTGAGGATCGTGCCCAGCACGTTCAGCGCGTCGTCGTCGGGCGTGTTGCCCGCGGGCACGTGCCACGCGATGTCGATTCGCGCCGTCCGAGCGAGCGCGTCGTCGAGCGTCATGCGGCGCTCGGCGGTCTGGGGCGCCTCCGCCACGTCCACGACGGGCGGGGCCGGCTGCGACGGAATCTTGTCAAAGTACTTGTGGATCTTCTCGAGGCAGTCGGCGGCCCTCACGTCACCGACCACCGAGACGACGGCGTTGTTTGGCGCGTAGTAGGTCTTGAAGAACGCGCGCACGTCCGACACGTCGGCCGCGTTCAAATCCGCCATCGACCCAATCACCGAATGCGAGTACGCGAAGTTCTGGTACGCCTGCTCGTTCACCGATTCGAACGTCTTGCCGTACGCCTGGTTGTCCACGCCCATACGGCGCTCTTCCTGCACGGCGTTGCGCTGGTTGTCGAGGTTGTCTTTGGTGATGTCGAGCGACCACATCCGGTCGGCTTCGAGGAACAGCGCGAGGTCGAGCTGGTTGGCCGGCAGCGTGTCGTAATACAACGTGCGGTCTTCGTTCGTCGTGCCGTTCATGCTGCCGCCGTTGTTGAAGATCAGCGTGAAATGCTCGCCGGGGCCCACCTGTTCCGAGCCCTTGAACATCATGTGTTCGAACAGATGCGCGAAGCCCGTGCGACCCTTTCGCTCGTCACGCGACCCGACGTTGTAATTGACCGCGATCGAGAACACAGGCGCGCTGTGATCCTCGGCGATGATGACGCGCAGCCCGTTCGCGAGCTTCGTGTCGCTGAAAGTCACCCGTGGCGCCGCCGCGGTTAGTGTCGCGATCGTCGTCAACACGATGAGCCCGACCGGCGCGAGTGTCCGGGTTCGATGCGGCATGTCCGAGCCTCCTGAAAAAGACGTGTGGTCGATTATACGTAGCGACGCCGGGAGAGTTCGCTACCTGCGCTCAATGAACGCGACGTCCTCGACGCACTTCATGTAGTCGCTCGCCGCCTGCGCCGGATCCAGGCGGCCCGTGCTGAGACCGACGTCGAGCACTTCGAGCCGGGCGCGGCAGGTTTGCGCGTGGGCGACGTGCTCATCGACGTTGTTCGACTTGAGGACTTGCGTCGCGACCGTGGCGGCGATCGACGAGACCGCCGCCGCGCCGCAGAGCAACTGCCACGCCGGCGCCTGGAGGTTGAACGCCGTCGTCAGCCACTTCGTGAAGCCCGCCCCGCCGACGGCCGGCGCGGTCGTGAGCGCAGCCGCGACCGTCCCCCCAAGGATCGTCGTATTGAGCAGACGGCGGCGCTGAGGTACGGCGCGCGCCAGGAACCGTTCAACTTCCGCTCGCTTGGCGCGAACCTGATTGAGAAGGACGTCATCGGTTGCCGCGGTAGCCATCGCCGCCTCCATGAACGATCGAGCGTCAGCCGGGATGGGGGGAGTATGGCAGGCACGGCCCACCGGCGAAAGGACGAACGCTAGGCGCGCCCGCGGTCGAGCCAGACCCGCAGATCGGCCAGTTGCGCGGCCACCGCGACGGGGTTGGTGGACTGCGGAGTCCGTCGCGCATTCACCGCGGCTTCTGGTGTGATCGCGTGAAAGATCGCGGCGTCGAAAGCCTCGTGGTACGTCCGCCAGTCGTCGAGCGTCAGGGCGCGGAAGTCCTTCCCGGACGCATACAGGTCACGGACGATGCGGCCGGTGACCTCGTGGGCCGTCCGGAATGGCAGGCCGCGGGCCACGAGATAATCCGCGACTTCCGTTGCGAGGAGCAGTCCCGCCGCCGCGCGGGTCGTCGTCTCTTTGTGCAGGCCCAGCGTGCGAATCACCGTCGCGGACGTGCGAACGCACGCGATCACGGCGTCCTCGGCGTCGAACACTGTCGCCTTGTCTTCCTGCAGATCCTTGTTGTACCCGTGCGCCAGGCCCTTCATCGTCGCGAGCCACCCGGTGAGACGGCCGATGGACTGGCCGGCCTTCCCGCGCACCAGCTCGAGCGGATCAGGATTCTTCTTCTGTGGCATGAGACTCGAACCGGTCGCGACCGAGTCATGAATCTCGAAGAAGGCGAACTCCTCGCTCGAGAGCAGAATCACATCTTCGGACAGCCGGCTCAGGTGGACCATCGTCATCGCGCAGGCATAGAGAAACGTGGCCACGAAATCGCGATCGCCAGACGAGTCGAGGCTGTTCGCTGTCACGCGGGTGAATCCGAGCCGCTCGGCGAGAAATTTCACGTCGATGTCGTAGGCCGTGCCCGCGATCGCGCCCGATCCCAGCGGCATCAGATCGGCTTCCTGACGCGCGGCCGTCAACCGATCGACATCGCGGCGGAACGCCGCCGCGTGCGACAGCCAGAGATGCGCGACGAGAATCGGCTGCGCGCGCCGCATGTGCGTGTACGACGGCATCACCGTCGTGCCCGCATGTTCGGCTTGATCGGCCAGGGCCTGAATCAACCCGGCGACCGCGCTTTGAACGTCAGGAATCCGCCGCATCAGGTAGCGGCGCGTGTCGAGCGACACCTGTTCGTTGCGCGATCGGCCCGTGTGGAGACGCCGGCCCGCGTCGCCGATCCGCGCGACGAGCTCGCGCTCGACAAACGAGTGCACGTCTTCGTCGGGCGCGTTCACGATCAGCGCGGGATCCGCCGCGACGGCGGCGCGAACTTCGTCGAGCCCGCGAATGATGGCCGCGACGTCGGCCTGCTGGAGGACGCCGGCTCGACCCAGTGCCTCGGCCCACGCCTCGCTGCCGGCGATGTCGTCGTCGATCAGACGACGATCGACCGAGAGGGACTTGCCCTGCTCAAAAACGTCTTTGTCCGGCTCGGCGTCGAACCGGCCGGACCACAGATGGCTCACAGTCCGGCCCCTCGAGTGCTGCCGTGCGCGATCGTGTACTCCGCAGCAACGTCGAAACCGCTCGAGTGCGGCGACGAGCAATCGACCACGCGGCACTCCCCTTTCGACAGCTCCAGACGGACCGTCCCGGTCACCTGTTCCTGAATCTTTGCCACGAGCGCATCGGTGGCGCCGCGCATCGGCGAGAACCAACCGCCGTTCGCGATCGCGTCTGCGTAAGGCGGCACGAGATCGGCGGCAAGGCGGACAAGATCGGGCGGAGTGACCAGCACCTGCAGCGCCCGGTGCGCGCTGTGAAGCGCCACTGCTGCCGGCGACTCGCAGAGCTCGCGGCCGTCGTCCGTGCGTCCGACGCCGTGCGCGGCCGCGATCGTCTCCACGCTGTCGATGATTTCGAGGAGCGACATCGCAACGCGGTTGACTGAGACGGGCACGCCGCGGTCGAACTCGATCGCAAGGTACGCCGGCGCGTCGGGCGTCTTCGCCGGCGGTCTCGTCAGCGCGAACGCGTCGGCGGCGACGAGCGCGCCCGTGTCAACGCGATGCAGCACGCGTCCCCAGAGATTGGCGTCGACGCGAATGCCGCGCCGGTCGGCGGTCGACAACGGCAACCTTCGAGCGATCGCAGCCTCGACGAGCTCGTGACGCGAGAACGCCCACGTGCGTGCCGGCGCCCCGACGGTGATCGCCGGATCGATGGCGTGGATCAGCGCGTCGAGCGGTACATCGGCGCCTCCGCCGTGGGCGACAACGGCCGCGCGCTCGATGTGCGCGATTCGGACGAGATGCTTCGCGACGATCGGCCAGCTGAGCGAGGCGATGAACGGCGTCTCGCCGCGAAGAGCGTCCGCCTGCAATGACGGCAGCACGAGGTCCTGCGCGAACTCGGCACGCAGATCGAGCACGTGCGCGCGCGTCGCGCCGAGCGCGATCGCGCGTTCCCGCGCCGCCTCGATCCCGCTCACGCGTCCGAGATCCATCGTCACGGTCACAATCGCCGCGCCATGCTCTTCGGCAAGCCAGGGCACGGCGATCGAACTCGCCAAGCCGCCCGAGTATGCAAGGACGATGGGGGTCATCGGAAGCGCCTACTGCTTGGCCATGTCGCTGAGTTTCGCTTCGGAGGCGCGCGCCGCGTCGGCTCCGCGACAAATCATCAGAATCGTGTCGTCGCCGGCGACCGTGCCCGCAACTTCCGCGAGATGGGCGCGATCGATCCACTCGGCCAAACCCTGCGCCTGCCCGCGATCGGTACGGACGACGAGGAGCTGGTCGACGCGTTCAATGGATCGCACGAGGGACGCGACCGCGCGGCGGAGATGCTCACTCACCGCCGGGCTGCCGAGTTCGGCAGCCAGGCGGACGTAAGCGCCGTCCCCCGCGCGCTTGACCAGCCCTAAGTCCTTGAGATCACGGGAGATCGTTGCCTGCGTTGCACCGATTCCGCGGGCTTCCAACTTCTGGCGAAGCGCCTCTTGCGAGGCGACGGCCTCACGGTCGATTACGTCGAGAATCTGGGCTTGTCGCCAGGACTTCATAAATATTCAATCTGCGTAAAGATTATACAATCGGCGGATAGCCCAGACGCAAGTGATTTAGTACGCATTTACAGTACCAAATCGAGACTGCAGCTCTTGACGTCGTGGGCCCAACCATGTATATCTAGGCTTTTGCATGAATACATATTCTAAATCCATACGCGTCGGCGTCGCTGGGGCCACCGGGTTCGCCGGTCAGGAGCTGATCGGGCTGCTCGCCCGCCACCCGAATGCCCGGCTCGACGTGGCGATGTCCTCGTCGGCCGATTCGGCGGCCCGCGCGCTTCCGAGGCTGGCGAAGGTCTGGGATGGCCAGATCGAGCCGCTCAATCGGATCCGTCTCGCGACCGATGTGGACCTGGCATTTCTCGCGGTGCCCGAGCAGGCAGCGGCCGATCTTGCCCCGCCGCTCGTCGAGGCCGGCGTGCGCGTCATCGATCTTTCCGGCGCGTTCCGCATTCGCGACGCCGCGTCGCGGGCCCGGTGGTATCCGGCGACCAAAGCCCTGCCGTCGCACACAGCGTACGGGCTGACCGAGCTGTTCAAGGCAGACGTCCGGGATGCCGCGCTCGTCGCCAATCCGGGCTGCTACCCGACAGCGGCGCTGCTCTCCCTCTTGCCGCTCCACAGGGCGGGCCTGCTCGACACCAAGGCCGACGTCATCGTCGACGCGAAGTCGGGAATTTCCGGCGCCGGCCGCGCGCCGACCGATCGCACGCACTTTTCCGAGAATCACGGGTCGGTCTCGGCGTACGGCATCTTCGGACACCGCCACGTCGCCGAGATGGAACAGGAGCTGGGTGCGTCGATCACATTCGTGCCTCATCTCGTGCCGCTCGATCGCGGCATTCTCGAGACGATCTACGTGAAAGTCGCGCCCGGCACGACCAACGAACAGATCGCCGACGCCCTCACGGCGGCGTACGGCAGCGAGCCGTTCATCCGGCTCACGGGCGATGCCCTGCCGGAGATCAAGCACGTCGCGTGGACGAACTTCTGCGACATCGGCTGGAAGCTCGATCCCGGCACGCGGCGGCTGGTGCTTGTCTCCTGCATCGACAACCTCGTCAAGGGCGCGGCGGGCCAGGCGGTGCAGAATTTCAACGTCGCGTTCGGCATCGACGAACGGGCGGGCCTGCAGTGACTCGCCCGCTGGTGCTCAAGCTCGGCGGCGAGCTGATCGAGACCGTCGCGGATCGCACGCGGCTCGCGGAGTTCGCGGCGTCGGCGTCTCGCCCGCTCGTGCTCGTGCACGGCGGCGGACGCGCGATTGACGCGGAGCTCGATCGCCACGGCATCGTTCCCAGGAAAGTCGACGGCTTGCGCATCACCGACGAGCCGACCCTCGAGGTCGTCGTCTCTGTTCTCGGCGGGTCGGCGAACACGTCGCTCGTCGCGGCGCTGGTCGGCCAGGGCGTCGCCGCGGTCGGGCTCACGGGCGTCGATGCCTGTCTTGGACGGGCGAATCGCGTGCCCCCACATCGATCGACCTCGGGATCGACGGTGGATCTCGGTCTGGTCGGCGATCCGGCAAGCGTCGACGCCGCCTTGCTCACCCTGTTGATCTCGAACGGCTACGTTCCGGTCATCGCGAGCCTCGGGATCGAGTTCGGAGCACTCGGCGCGCCCAACGTTCTCAACGTCAACGCAGACGTCATGGCGTGCCGCATCGCGGCGGCACTCCGCGGCAGCGACCTCGTCATTGCCGGCACGACGGCGGGCGTGTTCGATGGACAGGGCCGGACGATTGCGACGATCGACACGGACGGCGTCGAACAACTGATCGCCGCCGGCACCGCCACGGCCGGCATGGTCGCGAAGCTCTCGGCTTGCCGCGCGGCACTCATGGACGGCGTCGCGAGCATCCGCATTCTCGACGGCCGCCGGCTCGATCGCGCGCACGGCGTCACCGACGCGCCAGGCACGACGCTGATTTCCGCGGTGGCCTCCGCTGCACCGCACACGACGCAGGCAGGATCATGACCACGACTTCAGGGACCGATGTTCGAACGCTTGAATCTCAGCACGTACTTCAGGTCTACCGCCGCTTCAACATCGTCCTCGAGCGCGGCGAAGGGGCGCGCGTATTCGACGATCACGGCCGCGGGTATCTCGATTTCATCTCGGGCATCGGCGTGGCCTCGCTCGGTCACGCGCATCCCGGGCTCGCGCGGGCGATTGCCGAGCAGGCGACGCAGCTCATCCACACCTCGAACCTGTACTTCCATCCGCTGCAGGGCGAGCTCGGCGCGCGGCTTTCGACGCTCACGGGGCTGGATCGCGCGTTTTTCTGCAACAGCGGCACCGAGGCCGTCGAGGCGTGCCTGAAATTCGCGCGCCGTTACTGGTATACCAACGGTGCGACGAACCGGACGAAGTACGTCGCGTTCGATCACTCGTTTCACGGTCGCACGATGGGATCGCTGTCGGTGACCTGGGACGACCACTACCGCGCACCGTTCGCACCGCTCATCCCGGGCGTCACGTTCGCGGACGCGACCGATCCTTCCGCGCTCGACGCGATCGTCGATTCGGACACCGCGGCCATCATCGTCGAGCCGATTCAGGGCGAAGGCGGCGTCCGGCCGATCTCGCCGGCACTCGCCCGGGCGATCACGGCGGCCTGCAAGCGCACGGGCGCGCTGCTCATTGCCGACGAAGTGCAGAGCGGATCGTTCCGCACCGGCCCATTTCTCGCGAGTCCGGAGTTTGGCCTCGCGCCGGATCTCGTCGCGCTCGGCAAGGCCCTCGGCGCCGGCGTGCCGATCGGCGCGGCGATGCTCAGCGAGCGTGTCGGCTCGGCGTCGGGGCCGGGCGATCACGGCACGACGTACGGCGGCAATCTGCTGGCGTGCCGGGCGGCGCTGACGTTTCTCGACGCGATCGAAGGCGGCGTCGGCGAATCGATGGCCGCGACCAGCGCCCATCTGATGGCGAAGCTGCGCGAACTCGCCGCGCGGCATCCCGCGGTCGTCAAAGCGGTGCGCGGCGCTGGCTTGATTGCAGGACTCGAGCTTGCGGCCGATGCTGGCGCGGTCGTCAACGCCGCGCTCGAACGCGGCCTGCTCGTCAACCGGACGTCCACAACGGTCGTCCGAATGCTGCCGCCCTACATCGTCACGCCTGGCGAAGTGGACGAAGCGCTCGAGATTCTTGACGCGGCGCTGCAGCAGTGAACATCCCTGCGTGTGCGGCGGCACCGTGTAGAGACGGAGACTCTGAAGTGACGGATCTCGAATTGAGGCCGGCGATGGCCAGTGACGCGGAACAGCTCCATGCGCTCATTCTCTCGCACGAGCGTGAGGGTCATCTGCTGCCGCGATCGCTCGACGACCTGCGCCGGCGCGCCGATCGCTTCGTTGTCTGCGACGTCGCCGGGGAGATCAAAGCCGCGGCCGAACTGGCGCCGCTGTCGTCGCGCCTCGCGGAGATCCGCTCACTCGTGGTCTCGAGCGACTTGCGCGGCGCCGGCCTGGCGACGCGCCTGGTTACGCACCTGCGCGATCGCGCGCAGGCGCTCGGGTTCGAGACGCTCTGCGCGCTGACACACGATGCGCGGTTTTTCGCGCATCAGAATTTTTCGATTGTCCCGCATCTCTGGCTGCCCGAGAAGATCGCCGCCGATTGCGTGTCCTGTCCGCACTTCCGTTCGTGCGGTCAGTTCGCGATGATTCTCCCGCTGCGCGCGATGGCGCGAAGCCACGTCCCGACGCCGCCGGCACGCCAGCCAGCCGTCGCGGTCGCCTAACGCGGAGCCGATGCCTGTGATTCGACGTATCGACGGGGGCGTGACTGCGCCCAGGGGATTTCAAGCCGCGGGCGTCGCCTGCGGCATCAAACGCCGCCCGGCCACCAGCGCCGCGGCGCCGCTCGATCTCGCGCTCATCGTCGCCGACGACGTCGCGAGCGCGGCCGCGGTGTTCACGACGAACAAGGCCGTCGCGGCACCGGTGGTCATCTCGCGCGAGCATCTGGCTGCGTCGAGCGGGCACGCCAAAGCCGTCGTCGTCAACAGCGGCTGTGCCAACGCGTGTACCGGCGCGGCGGGGTTCGACGTCGCACGGCAGATGGCGGACGCCGTCGCGACCGCCGTCGGGTGCCGCGACGAACAGGTGCTCGTGGCCTCGACCGGCGTGATCGGCGTGCCGCTCGACGTGCAGAAGGTGCGCGCGGGTGTGACAGCCGCGCGCGCGGCACTCAGCGTCGCCGGTGAAGCCGACGCCACACGCGCGATCATGACGACCGATCCGTTCCCGAAGTCCTGCGCGATCGTCGTCGACACGCCCGGCGGCCCGATCACGATCGGCGGCATCGCGAAGGGCTCCGGCATGATCGAACCGCGCATGGCGACGATGATTGGCGTGATCACGACGGACGCGAAGATCGAGCCGGCCATCCTCGCGCAGGCGCTGCGGTATGTCGTCGACCGTTCGTTCAACGCGATCACCGTGGACGGCGAGTGCTCGACCAACGACTGCGTGTTCGCGCTGGCGTCCGGACAGTCGGGCGTGGCCATCACCAGGGAGGACGACCCGACGTTCATCGACGGCCTGACCGAAGTGGCGGGCCATCTCGCGCGCGAGATCGTACGAGGCGGTGAAGGCGCGACCAAGCTCGTCACCGTGCGCGTCACGGGCGCCGCGACCGAAGCGGATGCGTGGCTTGCGGCACGGACGATCTCGAACTCTCCGCTCGTCAAGACGGCCATCCACGGAGGCGATCCGAACTGGGGCCGGCTGATCGCAGCCGCGGGACGATCGGGCGCGGCCTTCGTGCTCGATCATGCGTCGGTCGCCATCGGCGCCGTGCCGCTGTTCACGAAAGGCGTGCCGCACGACGAGCGCGCCTCTGACGCCGCGACCGTGCTCGAAGGCAAGCAGATGACGGTGACGGTCGATCTGGGCACCGGCGGCCCGCACGCGGCGACCATGTGGACGTGCGACTTCAGCGCGGAGTACGTCCGAATCAACGGGCAGTACCGGACATGACATCCGTCCGCCAGCGCGCGCGCTTCGCGTCCAAGGACTTTCTATCCGTGCTCGACCTCAGCGTCGAAGACATGGAGGAAGTGCTGGCACTCGCCGCCGTCATGAAGCAGCGGCGCGCCACGGGCGAGGCTGGCCCGACGCCGCTCGCCGGACGTCACGTCGCGCTGCTTTTCGAGAAGCCGTCGCTGCGGACACGATCGACTTTCGAGGTGGCCGTGCGTGAACTTGGCGGCGACATCATCGAGCCGCCGCCCGATGTCGCGCTCGGGGGACGCGAAGCGGTCGAGGACGTCGCGCGCAGTCTCGAGCGCTGGGTGCACGGCGCGGTGGTGCGCACGTTCGCGCAGGAACGGTTGCGGCAGTTCGCCGCCGCAGCGACCCGACTGCCGGTCATCAACGCGCTCACGAACGAGGAACATCCCTGCCAGGCGCTCGCCGACATGCTCACCTTGCAGGAACATCTCGGTGAGGTCGCGGGCCGCACGATCACGTTCGTCGGCGACGGCAACAACGTCGCGGCGTCGCTCGCCCAGGCCGGCGCGATGCTGGGCGCGCACGTGCGCGTGGCGTCACCGGTCGGATTCGAATTGCCCGCCGCCGTCGCGGAAACCGCGCAGCACGGGGCCACGCGCGGCGGCACGGTCACGGTCACGAACGATCCGATCGCTGCCGCGCGCGGCGCCGACGCGATTTACACCGACGTCTGGACGTCGATGGGCCAGGAACATCAGCGGGAACTGCGCACCCGCGTTTTTCAGCCCTATCAGGTCAACGACGCGTTGATGTCCGCCGCACACGAACATGCGGTCTTCATGCACTGTCTGCCCGCGCATCGTGGACACGAAGTCACGGCGTCGGTGATCGACTCCCCCGCGTCGGTCGTCTTCGACCAGGCGGAGAATCGATTGCACACGCAAAAGGCGCTTCTGGAAATAGCGTTAAGCCTTTAGCCGCAAGCCGTAAGCCCTGCTGTCGGTCAGCGCAGATAGAAGTGAACACCCAGCAGGTAGTTCATCCCACCGATGTAGCCGGTGCCGCTGAAGTTCTCGGGCAGATGGAAGTACGCGGCCTCGAAGGTCAGACCCAGTCGCGGCGTGTCCTGGAACGTCATCTCGACGCCACCGAACGCCTGCATCCCCGTGCCGCTCGTTGACGGCGTCGTCGTCGCGCGCGCGCCCGTCTGGACGACGGGCTGCGAGGACGAGACGTAATTGATGCCACCGCCGACGTACGGACGAATGTTCACCTGGCGCGTAGTATCCGGCTTCGTCAACATCACCATCACCGACGGCGCTGTCTGAAACGTGTAGCCGCTCGATCCGTTCGAGGAGTAGTAGTTCGGCAAGCGGTAGTAGCCGACCGACATGTCCACGCCGACGCGATCGCCGAACCAGTATTGAAATCCGCCAGTCGCGCCGTTCGAGCCCGCGACGATCGAACCGCCCACCGCGAATGTGTGGATCGCCGTCGTGGTGGATGTTGGCGGAGGCACCGGCCGCGCTTGCTCGGCCGCAGGTGGAGCAGGAGCAACGAGCGTAGTCGTGACGAGGAGCCACGTGGCGAGGGGCATCGAGCTTCTCCCGTTGAGTTCTGGCGCGGCAGCCGGGCTCGCGCCACCGCTCCGTGGCCGCCAGCCCGTCAAGCAATTGTTGATCGGCTGGCCGCGTGGGCGATCATGAATCCTGACCGTCCGGTTCCGAATACACCCACCCGCCCACGTAGCCTGCAGCGAGGGTCGAGGCCAGTCCCAGGAACGACGATCTGATGAACATGTCCCACGAAAACAGCGTGCCCGCGAAGGACGCGGTCGCGAGGGCCTCGGCGGCAAACACGGTGAACGCCGCGATGACGGCGGTGCCAGGGCCGGGCCCGAGCCTCGGCCGGATGCCGGCGTAGACCCACACAATCAGCACGCCCAGCAGGAAGTCGATGACGACGAGCTTGATGAGTTCGGCGGGCCCGCCGAGCACGTCCACGTTTCTGGCCTGCAACGCACGCTGCCACATCTCATTGAGGATGTAGTTGTTGATGACCCAATCGCACGCGTTCATCACCACGCCGGCGGCCAGACCGCCCACGATCACCTGACCCGGACGGATATTCGTCAAGGTTCCCTCCCTGGCGCAGCGCCGAACGCGCCGCCGCGGGCTCATGGTAGCAGGGCTGCCAACAGCGCGGGCCGCCGGTGTAAGCTGGCGCCAGATTTCCCTTATGCGCAACTTCTTTTCGACACTTTCGCTCCTGCTGCTCGTTCCCGGCGGACTCTGGTCGCAGCCCGTGCCGAGCGAACTCGGCGTCGGCTCGCGCACCGGGGTCGTCGTTTCGTCGTCCGACATCGCGTCAGATCTGGGCGCGAGCATTCTCGCGAAGGGCGGTAATGCCGTCGATGCGGCTGTTGCGACCGCCTTCGCACTGGCGGTGACGCATCCGTTCGCCGGCAACCTCGGCGGCGGGGGCTTCATGGTCGTCCGCTCCGCCAGGGGAGAATCGGCGACGTTCGACTACCGCGAGACGGCTCCCGAGAAATCCACGCCGACGATGTATCTGGGACCGGACGGCAAGATCGTGCGCAGTCTCACGGGGACTGGCTACCTCGCGCCGGGCGTGCCCGGCACCGTGCGCGGCATGGCGCTCGCGCATAAGCGATTCGGCAAGCTGCCATGGAAAGACGTCGTCACGCCTGCCGCGGAGCTCGCGGCGAAAGGCTTCGTGATCTCAGCATCGCTCGCGCGCGGCCTCGCGGGTGAAGTCGCCGGAGCGATGAAGCCGTATCCCGCGTCGGTCGCCGCGTACGGCAAGCCCGACGGCACGCCGTGGGCCGCGGGCGATCGCCTCGTACTGCCGGATCTCGCCAAGAGCATGCAGGCGATTGCGACCGGCGGGCCGGATGTGTTCTACACGGGATGGATCGCCGACAAGATCGCCGAAGACATGGCCGCGCACGGCGGGATCATCACGAAAGCCGAT
Organism: uncultured Acidobacteriota bacterium; assembly: GCA_963704575.1. GTDB lineage: Bacteria > Acidobacteriota > Vicinamibacteria > Vicinamibacterales > SCN-69-37 > DATEGZ01. The sequence continues at coordinate 3,130,856 of OY969918.1, forward strand.
CTCGCGGCGTATCAGGCGAAGGAGCGCGCGCCGATCAAGGGCACGTTTCTCGGCTACGAGATCATCTCGATGCCGCCGCCGAGCTCGGGTGGTATCGCGCTCGTCGAGATGTTGAACATGCTCGAAGCGCTCGACATCCAGAAGAAGGAACGCGACTCCGTCGGGGCCATTCACTTGATGACTGAAGTGATGCGGCGCGCGTACCTCGACCGCGCGCGGTACCTCGGCGACGAAGACTTCGTCAAAGTGCCGGGCGCCATGCTGACGTCGAAGGCGCACGCGCGCGATCTGATCAAGACGATCGACATGAAGAAGGCGTCGAGCAGCGCGGAGCTCGGCAAGGACATCGTCACGGTCGCGCAGGCGCCCGAGCCCGAGGACACGACGCAGTTTTCCGTCGTCGACAAGGACGGCATGGCGGTGTCGAACACGTACACGCTCGAGGGCGGATACGGCTCGCACGTCGTCATCGCGGGCACGGGCATCCTGCTCAACAACGAGATGGGCGATTTCAACAAAAAGCCGGGCGAGACGAATCTCACCGGCGACATCGGCACGCCGCCGAACCTCATCGCGCCAGGCAAGCGGATGCTGAGCTCCATGACGCCCACCATCGTCACGAAGAACGGCAAACTCGCGCTCGTCACCGGATCGCCGGGCTCGCGCACGATCATCAACACCGTGCTCGACATCGTGCTCGACGTCGCGGCGTGGAACCTCGCCGGACGGCAGGCGGTCGATGCGCCGCGCATGCATCATCAGTGGCTGCCCGACATGCTGACGATCGAAGAGAACGGCGTCTCGGACAAGACGGTCGAAGCGCTCAAGGCCATGGGCCACAACGTGCGGATGAGCGGCCACCAGGGATCGGCGCAGACGATCTGGATCCATCCGCTGACGGGCACGGCATTTGGCGTCGCCGACACGCGCGATGCCACGGCGAAGGCCAGCAAGGCGGGACAGTAACCGGTCATGCCGTTTCTGCTGCCCGATCCCCGTTCCACGCTTCGCCTGCACCTCAACGAAAACACGGCCGGATGCTCGCCAGCCGTGCTCGAGGCGATTCGCGGCATGGACGCGCTCGATGCCGCATGCTATCCGAACGCGACGGCCGCGACCGAGGCGGCCGCACGCTACTACGGCGTCGGTCCGGCCTGGGTTCATCTCACCGACGGCCTGGACGACGGCTTGCGGGTCGTCGCGCAGTTGGCGCGCGCGCTCCCGTCCTCTCAAAGCGGCGAACGTCCGCTTGCCGTGGTCGTCGATCCCGCATTCGAGATGTACGAGATCTACATTCGCGGCGTCGGTCTCGATCTGCATCGCGTGCAGCCGGCCGCGGACCTCGCGTTTCCGCGCGACGCGTTTTTCGCTGCGCTCGCGCCGCACACACGGCTCGTATACATCACGGACCCGAACAACCCGACTGGTCAGCCAATTCCCGCCGGTACGGCCGAGCGGGCCGCCGAGATGCTCCCCGGCGCGTTCGTCCTCCTCGACGAGGCTTACGGCGAGTTCAGTGGCCGCAGCGTGATTGGCGCGGCACTCGATCGGCATCGCAATCTCATCGTCGGCCGCACGTTTTCGAAGGCGTTCGGCCTCGCCGGCATGCGCGTGGGTGCGATCGTCGCGCATCCCGAAACGCTCGAGCCGATGAAAAGCGCGCTGCCTCCATTCGCCGTCAACGCCTTCGCGCTTCGCGCACTCGAGGCCGCGCTCGCCGACCGGTCCCATCTCGATTGGTATTTGTCGCAGGTCGCCGCGAGCAAGCAGGCCGTCTATGATTTCTGCAGGCAACGCCATCTGCCGTTCTGGAAGAGCGACGGCAACTTCGTCCTCGTCCAGCTCGGCGATCGCGCGGCCGGCGTCATGAAGACGCTGGCAGCCGAGCACATCCTGATTAGCGGGCGTTCGCACCAGGTGGGCTGCGCGGGCGCGGTCCGCATCACGACCGGTGTGCTCGCGCACACGACGCGAGGTCTCGACGCCCTCGGTCGCGCCCTCGGCGTCTAGCCGGCCTCGGGCAACCTCGCTCAGCCGGCTGTCGTCTATGTGTCCGAGGAGCCGCGCATGCTGCTGACCAGATTCGGACACACCGCCATGATCGCCGCCATGGCGCTGGCGATTCCCACGCTTGCCGCCGCGCAGCGCGAAACGGAAAACGTCAACAAGACTGTCTCGTTGCCCGCACACGGCACGCTCAAGCTCAGAAACTTTTCTGGCGACGTTCACCTGACCGCCGGCGGCGGCAATGACGTCGTGATCAAGGCCGTGCGGAAGGCGAAACGCGAGCAACTCGACCACATCAAGCTCGACATCCAGACGAGCGGCGACACCGTCACGATTGACGCGAACAAGCGCGACGACGGGTGGAAAGACCAGAAAGACAACGTCGTCGAGACGACGTTCGACATCCAGGTGCCGGCGGCGGCTGTGCTCGACATTTACGGCTTCTCCAGTGATCTCGACATCCGGGGCATCACCGGCGATCAGAAGCTCGAGACATTCTCCGGCAGCATCACCGTCGACGCCGCGAAGGGCGCGATCAACGCGAAGACCTTCAGCGGCCACATCGACGTGAACCTCACGGACGCCGGGGCGTCGCCGACGCTCTCCGCCGAGACGTTCAGCGGCCGCATCAAGGCGCGCCTGGCCGACGGCGCCAAGGGCGAGGTCAGCTTCGACAGCTTCAGCGGTGAATTCGACAGCGAGATTCCCCTGACCGTGCGCTCGATGGGCAAGCACAAGACGTCGGGCGCGCTCGGCGGTGGATCCGGATCGGGCACGAGCACCATCAAGTTCCACACGTTCAGCGGCGACGTGCACGTCACGAAGTAAGATCGCGCGAGTGCGCGCGTCCCTGAAGATCGTCCTCGCCGGCGGCTCTGGGTTTCTCGGGCGCGCGCTGGCTGCACGTCTCACCACGAACAATCACGACGTCGTCGTCCTGAGCCGGAAGGCCGCGCCCGATCGCGGGCGTGTGCGCACGGTGGCCTGGACACCTGACGGTTCTGCGTCGAGCACCCCCCAGGGCCGGGCCGCCGGCTGGGCAGCGGAGATCGATGGCGCCGACGCGATCGTCAATCTCGCCGGAGAAGGCATCGCGGACAGGCGGTGGAACGAGGCGCGGAAACGCGCGCTCGTCGAAAGCCGCCGGCTGAGCACGCGCAGTCTCGTCGCGGCAATCCGCATCGCCACGCGGCGGCCCGCGACGTTTGTCCAGGCCTCCGCGATCGGCTACTACGGCACACCTGGCGATCAAATTCTCGACGAGTCGTCTCCATCCGGGTCGGATTTTCTCGGCCGTCTCTGCGTCGGCTGGGAAGACGAAGCGCACCCGGTTGCAGAGCTCGGCTGCCGGCTCGCCATCGTTCGCAACGGCATCGTCCTGGCACGAAACGGCGGCGCGCTGAAAAAGATGCTCCTGCCCTTCACGCTGTTCGCCGGCGGCCCGATCGCCTCAGGGCGGCAGTACATGTCGTGGATCGAAATGGACGACTGGACGTCGCTCGTCGCGTGGCTGATCACCACATCGTCGGCGTCGGGTGTCTTCAACGCGACCGCGCCGGAGCCGGTGACCAATAGCCAGTTTTCGAAGGCGCTCGGCCGCGCGGTTCACCGGCCGAGCTGGTTGCCGGTACCGGGCGTCGCGCTTCGGATTCTCGTGGGTGAACTGGCGGACGCCGGCCTAATCAACGGGCAGCGTGTCGTGCCGAAGCACGCGCTCGCGCTCGGATTCGCGTTCAAACATCCGGAAATCGACGCGGGGCTGGCCGCGGCCCTGCGCGTGCGCGGTTAGTCGGCGCGAAGGGCGACGACGGGATCGACGCGCAACACCTGCCGCGCCGGCATGTAACACGCGATCACGGCAGTCAACGCAAACGCTGCCGCCGCCGCCGCGTAGGTGGCCGGATCGGTCCGGCTCACGCCGAACAACAGGCTCGCGAGCACGTTCGACAACGTGAGCGCGAGCAACACGCCGATCGCCACACCAAGCAACACCGGCCGCAGCGCCTGCGCGACGACGTGCCGCAGGACCTGGCCGTGCGCAGCGCCGAGCGCGAGCCGCAGGCCGATCTCGCCGGTCCGTCTGGCGACTGAATACGCGAGCACGCCGTACACGCCCGCCAGCGCCAGGATCACCGCGAGCGTCGCGAACGTCGCGAGCAGTAACATCGTGAACCGTCGTGTCGCGATCGATCGCGTCACGAGCTCATCGAACGAGCGCACGTTGGTCACCGGCAAGTTGGGATCGACGCTCTTGATGGCGGCGCGCAGCACGGGTACGGTCTGCTCAGAATCGCGACGCGTGTGCATCACGATCTGGAGCTGACCGTTCACCGCTCCGCCCGACGGAAAGTACACCGCCAGCGTCGGATCTGCCTCGAGGCTCTCCTCCCGCATATCGCCGACGACGCCGACGACCTCGCCAAGGCGCTCGCTCTGCCCTTTCCAGAGGATGATCGTACGGCCGATCGCGTTCTGTCCAGGCCAGAACAACGCGGCGACGCGCGCGCTGACGATCGTCCGCCACGGTTTGCCCAGGAGCTCGTCCTCGGTGAACGTCCGGCCCGCAAGCAGTGGAACGCCCATCGTCTGAAAATAGTCGGCGCTCACGACGCGCCACTGGGCCCAGGGCACCGCTCCGTTCGGCACGTCGGGATGATCGGCGGCCGCGAGGCCGAGACCCGTGCCGCCGCCGTTCAATGGACGGCCGCTCACGGTGGACGCGGAGAGGACATCGGGCATGGTGCGGATGCGATCCAGCACGCCCTTGGACGTCTGCGTCATCCGCGCGTCGCCGTAATTGCTGGGAATGCTGACGGTGGCGATCATGCGGTGATCGGTGTCGAATCCACGTTCGGCGGAGAGCACGAGGTCCAGGCTGCGCACGAGCAGCGCGGCTCCGACGAGCAGGACGAGCGACAGGGCGACTTCCGCGCAGACGAAGATGTTTCGCAGACGTGACTGGCGATGATCGCCAATCGATCCGCGCTGTCCGTGGCGAATCGCCGGCAGGATGTCGCTCGTCGGCGCGTGCAGCGCGGGCGCGAGTCCGGTGACGACGCCGACGACGAGCGCCAGCGCGCACGCGAGGGCTAAGACCCAGCCGTTCGGCGAGACCTCGTTCAGTCGCGGCACGCCACCCGGACTGAGGGTCTGGATCGCGGCCAGCAGACCGTACGCGATGGCCAGGCCGAGGACGGTCGCGATCGCGCTCAGCAGCACGGATTCGGTGAGCCATTCGCGAATCAGGTCGCCTCGGCTCGCGCCGAGCGCGACGCGCATCGCGCTCTCGCGGACGCGAGCGGCGGCGCGCGCGAGCAGGAGGTTCGTCGCGTTCACACACGCGATGAGCAGCAGCAGACCGACCGCGCCGAGGAGCGTCCACAACGCGCGCCGGAGGTCGTCGCTTGCGATCCACTCATCTGCCGACGCGATCGTCACGCCCAGCCCGGTGTTGGTCTTCGGATATTCGCGCGCGAGGTCGTCGGAGATGCTCGTGAGATCCGCGAGCGCCGCGCTCATCGTGACGCCGGGCTTGAGGCGGCCGATGACGGTGTACTCGAAGCTGTCGCGGTTGGCGTCCAGGCGCCGCACGAAGGGCACGAACACCGCGGCGGCGTCGAGCCACGGCGATCCCGCAGGCAGTACGCCCACCACGGTGCGCGGGCCGCTGCCGAACATGATCGACTTGCCGACGATGGACGGATCCCCGCCGTAGCGGCGGACCCAGATGTCGTGGCCGAGGATGACGGGACGCGTCGCCTCACCGCTCAGCTCGTCGTCGGCAATGAAGAGCCGGCCAACAACCGGACGCACGCCGAGAGTGCGCAGAAAGCCCGAACTGACAAAAGCGGAGGTGACCTGATCCGGTGCGTCGCCGCCGAGCAGGATGCCGCTGCCGGAGTACCACGAGCCCAGATCCTCGAAGGCGTGGTTCATCCGGGCCATGTCCCAGAAATTCGCCTCGGTGAACGAGACGCGCGACCATCCGCGCTCGGGCCGCGTGCCCCAGACCTGGACCAGGCGGTCTGCGTCGGGAAAAGGCAGCGGTTTCAGGAGTACGCCGTAGACGACGCTCCAGAGCGCGGTGGTGGCGCCGATGCCGAGCGCGAGCATGCCGATGATGGCGCCCGCGAAGAGCGGCTGCTTGCGAAGAAACCGCAGCGTCCCGAGCACGTCCTGCTTTTTCAAGATCGGCCTCCGTGAAGGGACGGCCGGGGCGGCTTGAGGATCGGCGCGTGGTTCCAGGCGAGTCGACACGGCGAACACCAGGGCATCGAACAACCCGCGCGCGCACGCGGCGGTACGCGCCAGCCAGCCGCGCCCCGCCGACTCGACGGAGACGCCGTACAGAAACGCTTCTTCCATGTCCGCGCCGAGATCGCGGCGGATCCGCGCCGGACACGCCCGCAGCACGACGCGATACACCTGCCGAAGCATGGCTTACGAGCGCGCGCCCCGGTTGGAACGGCCGAACGGCTTGATCAGGCGCTTGGCGCGTGCGGCGTCCACGAACCTCGCCAGACGCTCGGCTTCTGCGGCGCACGATCGGCGGCCGAGCGGCGTGATGCGATAGAACCGCGGCCGGCCTCCGCCCGAGGTGAAGTCGTCGGGCGCCTCGGTCTCGGCGACCAGCCCCGTGGCGGTCATCTTCTTGAGCGCGCCGTACAGCATCCCGGGCCAGAGGTGCATCTGGCCGTTCGTGCGGTCGAAGACGTCCTTGGTGATGCCTAGCCCGTGCAGATCCTGATCGGCAAGCGCCAGCAGGATCTGAAACCAGTGTGCCGGCAGAGCTGCGACGTCCGTGGTCATTTCCCGCTCCCGGGCAGAAGTATATCTCTATGAGTATCTACGTCAAGATATACCTGTCCGCGCCGGGCGGCGCGGTTGCCCGAGAGACTGGCCGGTCGCCTGATACCGCTCCTGGGTGATCTCGGCGAGCACGGACAGCGCGATCTCCGCCGGCGTGCGGCCCCCGAGGTCGAGCCCGACCGGGGCGTGAATCGCCCGGATGCGGTCGTCAGAAACGCCCGACTGCCGCAGCATGTCGGCGATGAGCACCGTCTTGCGCCGGCTGCCGAGTAAGCCGATGTACCGCACACTCGTCCTGACGGCGGCCAGGACGCAGTCCGCGTCGAGTTTGTGGCCGCGCGTGGCGACCACCAGATAACTGTTCCATCCGTACTCGAGCGACGCGATCGCCTCCGGCACATCGCCCTTGACGACCGTCGCGCCGCCGAAGCGCGCGGGGTCCGCGAACTCGGGGCGGTCCTCGAGAATCGTCACGTCGAAATCGAGAAGCTGGGCCTGGCGCGCGATCGCGAGCGCGACGTGACCGCCTCCGGCGACGACGAGCCGCGGCCTCGGCGCGACGGGCTCGATGAGCACTTCGTAGTCTTCGCTCGGATCGGGAGCGAAGACTCGAGGTGTTCCGTGACGCAACTGATCGATCGCCGCCTGGACCAGGCGAGGCGAGATCGCTTCACCTTCGAACGTGCCCGACACGATCCCCGCCGCGTCGACGAACACGCGACCGGCGAACGCGAGCTCCCGTCCGCGCCGCTGCAGTCGCGTGACGATGGCGATCGGCGCGCCACCCACAGCCGCGTCGGCCAGCGCCGGCAGCATCGACTCGCCGCCCGCGCCGAGCGCATCGTCTTCGCGCTCCGCGAGAATCCACATCGTGCCGCCACAGACCAGTCCCGTGTTCCATGCGAGATCTTCGGTCAGCTCGTACGCCCGCAGCGATCGGCCACCGTCGAGGATGATCGCGCGCGCGGCCTCGATCGCGTCGGCCTCCACGCATCCGCCGCCAAGGGTGCCGGCGGGTCTGGCATCGGGATCGTCGGTGACGATGAGCTTGGCGCCGGCGACCTGCGGCGTGCTGCCTTGCGTACGCACGACGGTCGCGACCGCGATGCGGCGGCCGGCACGGATGAGATCCTGCAATCGCGGATACAAGGCAGATGTCATGATTCCAAATCGCCGCGCACGTCGACGTCTCGAAGAATTCCCGGATCGTCGACGTCCACGTACACACGCTCGACGCCGAGCGACGTCAGGAGTGTACTCAGATTCGACTGCGCGTCAGCCTTCAGAATCTCACGTCCGAGCGAACGCGGCAACGCGAGCGGATGACCGCGCTCGGCCCCGAATCTCGCGATGGACACCGTCATCGGACCCGGCGGATGGGCCAGGATCGCGGCGACGGTCGCCGCGCGGACGAACGGCATGTCGCCTGGCAGGATGACCAGCGGGTCGCCGTCGGCAGCCGCCGCGACGCCGGTCTGAACCGACGAGAACATCCCGCGCGCCGGATCGGGATTCACCGTCGGCCGCACGCGCGAATCGCCGAGCAGGGGCACGCGATCGAGGTCCCCGCCCGGCGACGTCACGACGATGATTCGGTCCAGGCCGGCGTCGAGCAGACTGCGGATCGTCCGGTTCAGCATCGGCTCGCCGTCGACGAGCTCGACGAGCTTCTGGCTGCCGAAGCGCTCGGCCTTGCCGGCCGCCAGGACGATCCCCGCTGCTACCGCCACGGGCGCGCTACGCCGGCGTGACGTTGACGTTCTGGTGGAACACGTTCTCCGGATCGTACTTTTTCTTGATCTGGCGGAGCTTCGACAAGTTCGGCCCGTAGACCGCCACCAGCGCCTCGTCGAGCGCGTCGTCCGGGCTGAGGTAGTTGACGTAGCGCTGCGTGCCGACGAACGGTTTCATCGCGGCGTAGCTCTTCTTGCCCCAGGTCATGCAGGCGTCGTTGTGCGCGGGATCCTGCCACTGCGATGCCACCAGCGCGTTGAAACCCGTCGCGCGCAACGCGTACGCCGTGTCGCCGACCGGCACGCGTGACGCGGCGCCGTGAAAGTGCTCGACGACGATCTTCCCCATCGGTGTCGGACAGGTCGAGAAACTGTCGATGAGGGAGTCGATGGCGGCGTCGCTGAGCTCGTTCAGGAAATGGGATTTCCAGTAGTTCAGCGCGCCGGCGGGAAATCCGTCGTCGAGCAGGCCGTTGAGCGCGCTGTACGGGATCGGTCCGAGCTGGTCCATCATCGGCCTGAAGGCCTTGATCGGCGCCATCGCCTTTTCGGCGTCGGCGGTCGGCCCGAAATGACCGGCCCCGATGCCGGCGACTTTCGTCTGGCCGTCGGGCGCGATGAGAAGCGCACAGACGAGCATCAGATCGTCGGGCGCCTTCGCGGCCAGATCGCGGAACAGCCGCAAGACATCTTTGGCCGCGGCGAACGGCCAAATCGCCAGGCCACCGATGACGATCGGCCCCACGTCATGCAGCGCGAACTCGAGCAACGTGGCGACGCCGAAGTTGCCGCCGCCGCCGCGCACCGCCCAGAACAGATCGGGATTTTCCTTGGCGCTCGCCCGCGTGACCGTGCCGTCGGCGAGGACGAGGTTGACGGATTTCAGGTTGTCGAGCGCCATGCCGAACTTCGGCATGAGCCAGCCGAGGCCGCCGCCGAGCGTCAAGCCTGCGACGCCCGTCGTGCCGACGACGCCGCCGGTCGTGGCAAGTCCGTGGAGCTGCGTCTCACGATTGAAGATCTTCCACGTCGCGCCGCCCTGGGCGTACGCCGTCCGGTTGGTCGCGTCGACGCCGACGCCGCGCATCTGCGACAAGTCGATCATGATGCCCTTGTCGACTGACGCGCGCCCGGCCACGTTGTGGCCGCCGCCGCGCACCGCGATTTCGAGTCGCTGGTCGCGCGCGAACGTGATCGCGTCGACGACGTCGGCCACGCCCCGGCATTCGGCGATGAACGCCGGCCGCTTGTCGATCAAGCCGTTGTGTACCTTCCGGACCTGATCGTAGCTCGCATCGGCGGGCTGAATGATGCGGCCGCCAAACGACGCGGCCAGTTTCTGGACAGGGGTGGTCTCTGCGGATCCTGCGGTCATGGCGTACTCCTGACGAGACGAGTCGTGATTCGGATGAAGCCCCGCCCGATTATCACTCACGAATCACCGGTCGGGTCCGCCGCGGCCGCTGATTTTCGGTACGATGCGTGAAGCAACGGAGGTTCGATGAATTTCGGACATGGGATGCTCGCCGAATGGCCGCTCGACCCCGAGGTGACCTATCTCAACCACGGTACCGTGGGCGCCGTTCCGCGCCGGGTGCTGGCGGCGCAGCAAGCCATTCGCGACGACATCGAGCGCGCGCCCTCCCGCGTGCTGTTGCGCGAGATCTCGGGCCTGATCGGTCCGCCTCGAACGCCGCCGACGCGGTTGCGCGAGGCCGCCGGACACGTTGCCGCCTTCATCCAGGCCCGCGGCGACGACGTCGTGTTCGTCGACAACGCGACGACGGGCGTGAACGCCGTGCTGCGGTCATTTCCGCTCGCACCGGGCGACGAGCTGCTGCTGACCAACCACAGCTACGGCGCGATCGCGCGCGTGGCGGCGTTCGTCGCGCGCGAGCGCGGCGCGACCGTGCGCACGGTGACCGTGCCGTACCCCGCCTTCGATCCCCAGGCGCTGACCGAAGCGATCGCGGCGGCGATCGGCCCGCGGACACGCGTCGCGGTCGTCGATCACATCTCGTCGGAAACGGCGCTCGTCTTTCCGGTCGCCGAGATCGCGCGCCAGTGCCGCGACCGCGGCGTCGCGGTCCTCGTCGACGGCGCGCACGCCCCGGGCGTCCTCCCGCTCGACGTGCCCGCACTCGCCGTGGACTGGTACGTCGCCAATCTCCACAAGTGGGCGCACGCTCCGCGCAGTTGCGGATTCCTCTGGGCCGACGCTTCCCGCCAGGACGGTCTCCATCCGCCGGTCATCTCCTGGGGTCTCGACCTCGGCTTCCTCGCGGAATTCGACTGGGTCGGCACGCGCGATCCGTCGCCGTGGCTCGCCGCGCCTGACGGCTTGCGATTTCTCGATTACCTGGGCGTCGACGCCGCCCGCGCGTACAACCGCACGCTCGCCTGGGCCGCCGCGGTGTCACTGTGCGACCGCTGGCACACGCGCCTCGAGGTGCGCGCACCTGACGTCGCGGCCATGGTGACCGTTCCGCTCCCGGATTCGCTTGGATCGACGGCGTCGGACGCCGCGGCGTTGCGCGAAGGGCTACTCTTCGACGATCGCATCGAAGTTCAGGTGCACGCCGGGCACGGCCGTCTCTGGGCGCGCATCTCGGCGCAGGTGTACAACGAGATGGCTGATTACGCCCGCCTCGGCGACGCCGTCGCGCGACGCGCATGATCGACGGCCACCCGACTCGCGTTATTCTTTCTGCGCCATGTCACTCATCGATGCAGGAAAGAAAGCACCCGCCTTCTCACTGAAAGACCAGGACAACACCCTTCACAAGCTGTCGGACTACGCCGGCACGCCGGTCGTCCTGTACTTCTATCCGAAGGACGACACCCCGGGATGTACGACCGAGTCGTGTGCGTTCCGCGACCATCTCCCCAAATTCGCGAAGAGCAAGGCTGCCGTCCTCGGCGTCAGCATTCTCGACGAAAAGAGCAAGGCGAAGTTCGCCGACAAGCACGGTCTGAACTTCCCGCTCCTCGCCGACGCCGATCACGAGGTCGCCGAAAAATACGGCGTGTGGCAGAAAAAGGTGCGGTACGGGCGCAGCTACATGGGCATCGTGCGTACAACGTACCTCATCGACGCGGACGGAAAAGTCGCGAAACGCTGGGACAAAGTCAGCGTCGACGGCCACGCCGAAGAGGTGCTCGCCGCCACGCAGGCGCTGTAGCGGTTCGGCCATTGGCCGTCATCTCGTTCTGACGTCCCGGTTTCGCCCGAGCGTATAGTCGACACATGCAGGTTCAACGTCACGCCCCGGGCTCCTTCTGCTGGTTCGAACTGGCCACGACCGACCAGGCGCAGGCGAAGACGTTCTACGCGTCGCTCTTCGGTTGGGCACCGGGCGACCAGCCCATCGGCCCGACTGAGATGTACTCGATTTTCAGGAAGGACGGACGTGACGCCGCCGCGGCGTACACAATGCGCGCCGAGCAGCGCGCCCAGAGCATACCGCCCAACTGGCTTGTCTACGTCGCCGTGGACAACGTCGATCGCAGCGCCGCGCGCGCTTCCGCCGCCGGCGGCGTCGTCCTCGCGCCGCCGTTCGACGTGATGGAATCGGGCCGAATGACGGTCATCGCGGATCCCACAGGAGCGACGTTCGCGATGTGGGAACCGCACAAGCACGCCGGCACCGGAGTCGCGCAGGAACACGGCACGGGCGTGTGGGCGGATCTGATCACGACCGATCAGACGCGTGCTGCGCGATTCTACGAGCAGCTCTTCGACTGGAAGATCGTCGCCGGCAAAAACATGCAAGAAGCCGCCGCATCAGACTACGCACACATCGTCAACGGCCAGGACTTCATTGGCGGCATTCCGCCGGCGGCGTTCGTACCACCCGGCGTGCCGCCATATTGGCTGGTGTACTTCTCCGTGCCCGACTGCGACGCGACGGTCCGTCAGACGACCGAGGGAGGCGGGCGTGTGTTGATGCCGGCCACGACGGTGGACGGCGTCGGCCGGTTCGCGACGCTGGCCGATCCGCAAGGCGCGGTGTTCGCGATCATGCAACCGCCGCAGTAGCGACGGCGGCGCTCGTCACGCGGGCCGTTCGTACTTCCAGTTGCGGCCGCGGCCTTTGCCGATCCATTCGAGGGCTGTCGCGATTCGCCGATCGCGTGTCGCGTCGGTCTTCGCACTCGTGATCCACTCGACGTACTCGCGCTTGTGGCTCGGGCTGAGGAGTTCGTACGCCGCGAGCGCGGCGCGATTTTTTCTGAGGGCCGCCATCAACGCCGGGGGCGTCCTGACCGGGGGCTTCTTGACCGGCGGCCGGCGCGGCGTCTTCACGCCCTCGTCGTTCAACCGGACGGCCGCGCGAATGATGCGGATCAACACGCGATCGCTCGGCAGATCCTTTACCGACGTCATCCGCCCGAACTGACCGCGCGCGCTGTCATCGCCTGCCGGCAGCATGTCTTTGAGCAACTCGTACTTCCAGAAGTTGAACATGGCGTGCTGCTTGAACGACGCCATGCTGCAGAACATGCCCTCGTAGTCGAAGTGCGGCACGCTCCACTTCATGGTCTCGACCACGTCGGGACACGCGGTGTGCACGACCTCGCGAAGATGTACGAGGATCGGCTGGGCAAAGGCCGGAGCCTTCTTGATGTACGCGTCGACGCGGGGATCACGAATCGGCATGAGCTGCTCCTCGACCGAGAATGTTACTTCGCGAGCACGACGATCGGATTGATGCGGCTCGCTCGGAGCGCCGGAATCGCACTGGCCACGAGCGCGACGACCGACAATCCTGCCGTCACGACGACGAGCACGAGCGGACTCATCGGCGTCACACCGAACAACTGACTCTTCATGATCTGACCGACGCCGAGCGACGACGCCAGACCGATGGCGACACCGATCCCGACGATCTTCAGCCCATCGAACAGCACCAGCCAGAAAATCGCCGAGCCGGTTCCGCCGAGCGCCATGCGCATGCCGAGCTCGCGGCGCCGCTGCGCGACGCCGTACGCCAGCACACCGTAGATGCCAATCGCCGAGAGCAGCAGCGCGACGATGCCGAATCCGAGTGCGATGATCATCGGCAGCCGGCGTCCGACCAGTCCGTCGTCGATCCACTGCTGCATGGGCTGGGCGCGGAAGACCGGCAGCTGCGCGTCGAGACCCGCGATTACCCGCCGGATGTCGGCCTGGATCGACGGCGACGCCGTGCGCGTCCGGACCGTCAGGGTCATGCCGCGCGACGCCTGCTGCTCGTACGGAAAGTAGTAGGTGCCGACAGGCGTGAAGTCCGACCGGGGATCGACCATCTGCACTTCTTTGACGACGCCGACCACCGTGAAGAACTCGGTCTTCGGCGTAATCGCGGTCACATTCTTGAGATCGTCCGGATGGTACAGGCGATGCCCGATCGCATCCTGCTCGGGCCAGAACTTCCGCGCGAGCCGCTCGTCGAGGATCACCGTCGCCGGCGCGCTCGCGGTGTCGCGGGCGTCGAACACCCGGCCGCGTACGACCGGGATGTGCATGGACTCGAAGTAGCCGGACGTCACCGTCACGGACATCGGCGCCAGCAGCGATTCGCCGGGCTTCATGACGTAACCCTCCGCGAGAATCACGTTGTAGTTGGTCGAATTGCCGAACGGCACCGAGGTCGTCGCGCCGGCGGCTTCGACGCCGGGCAAGGCGCGCAGCCCGTCTAGCATGCGTCCCTCGAATGCCGCGAGCGCCGGCGGATCCTTGTAGGTCGTGCCCGGCAGATTGATGTTGGCGGTCGCGACCTGCGCGGGATCGAACCCGTAATCCAGATTCAACACCGCCCGAAAGCTCGCCAGAAGAAGACCGGCGCCGGTGAGCAGCGCGAGGGCGATGGCGACTTGTGCGATCGCGAGGGCCTGCCGGACGCGATTGGCGCGGCGTCCGCTCGTCCCACCGCGCGTTTCCTCGCGCAACTCGGCGTCGAGCTTCATCCGCCAGAGACGCGAGGCCGGCGCTGCGCCGAGCGCGACGCCGACGGCGACGGTCAGCACGAGCGTCACGACGATGACGATCGGATCGATCTGGATTTCATAGCCGCGTGGCAGTTGCGTGAGGCTCGAGGCCGGCAACCAGTGCAGGAGCGTCCACCCCAGCGCTAGTCCGCCGGCGCCGCCCGCGAGCGCGAGCAAGGTCGTCTCGGTCACGAGTTGCCGCGCCAGACGTGCAAGGTCGCCGCCGATCGCATGGCGCGTGGCCATCTCGCGCGTGCGTCCGCTTGCACGCACGACGACGAGATTTGCGATGTTGAGGCACCCCAGGATCAGCACGAACCCCACACCACCCCACAGGAGATACAGCACCTTCTTGATATCGCGCACCACGTCGTCGCGCAGCAGCACGCTGACGGTGCGGAACCTGGCATCGAGAAGAATCTGGTGAAACTCGGGAAACTTCGTGTCGTTGGCGGCGTTCAACGCGTCGACCTGCTGCTGAACCTGATCGACGTTCGCGCCCTCGCGCAGGTGCCCGATCATCTGCCAGTTGTTGCTGTGCCGACGGTCGTCGCTCTTGTCGTCGGGCTCGAATGCGGCGGGAACGAAGAGGTCGACGTCGTTCTGCAGGAACGTGAACTCGGCTGGCAGCACGCCGACGATGTCGAACATCGTGCCGCTGAGGCGAATGGGCGTGCCAATCACCGACGGCGACGCGCCGAATTTCCGCTTCCAGAAGCCGTAACTGAGCAGCGCCTTCTGGTTCTTTCCCGGCTCGCCTTCTTCCTCGCTGAAGACGCGGCCGGCTACGGGCGATACACGCGCGACTCGGAAGAACGACGGCGTGACGCGAAGGGTGTTGAGCCGTTCGGCACCGTTCTCGTCGCCGAAGGTCACGCCTTCACGTCGAAAGAGCGCGACGACATCGAGCGCGGGCACCGACACCTGGCGGTCGAAGTAGTCCGGCACCGCGGCGCCCACGCGGGCGACGCCAGCGTTCGGGTAGCTGTTGTACAGCAGGACGATGCGGTCGGAGTCGGGGAACGGCAGCGGCTTCAGCAGCACGGACCGGACGACGGTGAACATCGCCGCGTTGGCGCCGATGCAAATCGCCAGCGTCAGGAGCGCGGTGACCGTAAACGTCGGGTCCTTGAGAAGGAGGCGCGCCCCGAACTTGATGTCCTGAAGCAGGGTCGTCATGGCAATGGAAGATACGAGCGCCGGCCCTGGCGGGGTCCATGCTGGCACTGGGGCGGAACGATGCGCGCGTGGTTGTCGAACGACTGCTCGCGACCGGCCATGGGATTCCCTCTGCCTTACTTCAACCTATCCGCCAGCCTCCGCATTGTCTTCACTCCGCGGAACGTGGCCCGCTGACCGACGACCTTCTCGAACGCGATGTTGCTGAACTTCGAGTCGCCCTGGCCGACCTGGCAGAGCCAGTACAGCTCGCGGCCGTTGACGTGAAAATCGTCGATGTCGTTCCTGAGCGCCAGGATGGTTCGGTGGGTCTTCTCGTCGATGGCTTTGACGAGCAATGCGACGTTCAGCGACCGCGAGGCGGCGACTCTCGCCGTCGGGAACGCCTCGTAGGCCGCGATTTCGGCGACCTCGGCGTCCGTGCGGACGAATGTCGCCACGTCGTAACCGAGTACATCTCCCAGACGCTTTTCAATCCGCCGTTCGAGTGACGCGGGCGCAGCCTTGGTCGAGAAAATAACGTTGCCGCTCGCGATGAACGTCTCGACGTCGGCAAGTCCGAGTGCTTCGAAATGACGGCGCAACACGTCCATCTTCACGACGTGGCCGCCGACGTTGATGGCGCGGAGAAATGCGACGTAACGGGCCATGCGATCAGTTGAAGCCGGTCAGTGCAGCTTTCCTCCGGCGTCGCGATACGGGTCGAGATTCCAGTCGAGGAACGCCCACACGCGCGCCCACGAATCGCGCTGCTCCCGGGTGTTGGTCGGCGCGTAGCTCGCGAGGCTGGTCGGATCGGCGTTGCGATCCGTCTGCGCCGGGCACTGCCGATCGAACAGATGTCCGCCCTGAGGATTATCGTAAATTTTCGTCTCCGCCAGATCCGGCTTGCGGGATCGGAGCGCGTCCACCAACTGCTGCGCCTCTTCAAAATTCACGTCGGCGTCGTTCCTCGTGATGTGCACGAGCAGCGGAATCGCCAGCTTGTCGATTTGATACACCGGCGATCGATCCTTGTAGACCGCGTTGACGTCAGCATTGTCACCGGGCAAGCCACCGTAGCGATTCGCCGGGTCAATCGCCTGATGCTGCCGCGCGACGCTCTTGTACGCCAGCCGCTGGAACAGGTTCGTGACGGGCACCATGGCGACGGCGGTCTTGAACAGCGCGGTCTCCCGGGTGATCGACAGCAGCGTGATCATCCCGCCGTGACTCCAGCCGATGATGCCAATCCGCGCGGGATCGACGAACGGCATCGTCGATTTGATGTAGTCGACCGCGGTAACCACGTCGTCCACTTCCGCGCCGCCATAGTCGATCGCGTCGTAAAACGCCTGCCCGTATCCGACGCTTCCGCGGTACTCTGGCGCGACGACAACGTAGCCGCGCGAGACAGCTTCGCGGACGTAGGGAATGTAGTACTCGTAGAGGTGCCCGCGAATGTCCGGGTGCACCCACACCAGCGCCGGATGTCCCTTGTCGCCGCGGAGTTTCAGCGGTGTGAAGACGAAGACCGGAATCTCGAGCCCGTCCTTCCGGCTCTTGTAGGTCGTCTTCTTCATCGTCATCACGCCTTCGCTGCCCTTGCGCCACGTGTCGTCGGTCTGCACCTGACGCTGGAGCGCGGCTTCGAAATTTGGCGCAGGCCCTTGTCCGCGTCCGGGCGGTGGCGTCTGCTGGCCGGCGGGAGGCGGAACCGGAGGCGGCGTGGTCTGCTGGCCGGAAATCGGCAGTGAGCATACGGCCCAACATGCCGCGGTCGTGGCAGCGACTGACAACGTGCGAAATGCGGTTCGTGAAGACATCGTCAACTCCGCGCGCGATGGTATCGCAGACGACGATCCGACGCTAAACCTTCCGGCGGCCGGCGGAGTCAGATACGTATAGAGCCAGCCTGTCGGAGAAGCGTGCGGCACTGCTTCTCGTGCGCCAACTTCATTCACGTGAAGGAGCGCAATCATGACTCGTAAGTTTCTGACTCCTCTCGCCTCGGCCGTCGTACTCCTCGTCGCCAGCGCGTCGTCTGCGGCTGGACCGACTGACCCGCCGCGCGCGTTTCTCAGCGCACTCGGCGGCGTCACGTTCGGAAGCGAGGCCGGGGGACTCGTCGCCGCCGGCATCAACGTCGTCGCGACCCCACACCTGCAAATCATCGGCGAGTTTGGCCGAATGTCGAACGTGATGCCGAAGACCACGTCGGATCAGGTCAACTCTGTCGCGGAGGGGTTCGCCGGGGACGGCACCGTCCCGTTCAGCTTCACCGCCACGATGCCGAACACCTATGGCGTCGGCGAAGTGCGCGTGCTTGGCACGCAGCACAACGGGCTCGCGCCGTTCGTCGACGGCGGCTTCGGCTTCGCGAGGGTGACGACGCATCTGACCGCGACCCAGGACGGCGCCGATGTCAGCGACGACTTCATCACCGCGGCCGATCTCTTCCAGAGTCAGACCAAGCCGATGTTTACGGCCGGCGGCGGCGTATCGATTGCGGCCGGCAGTCGCGCCGCGGTCGACATCGGTTATCACTTCTCGCGCATCTACACCGACACGGAATCGATCAACACGAATCGGGTTTTCGCGGGGGTACGCGTCGGGTTCTAGACACGCGATCAGCCGCAAGGCTGCCCGGAGCGCCGTCGATCCCGCCGATCGACGGCGCCGTAACGGCCGGCGCCGCGCGAGCCGGGCAAATTGACGCCCCGCGCGCAGCGGCTAGAATTGAGTGATGTCTCCACCGACGCCCGGCGCCGCCGAGCGCCTCGACTTCATTCGCGAGATCGTCGTCGCGGACAACGCCTCCGGCAAGCACGCCGGGCGCGTCGCGACGCGGTTTCCGCCCGAGCCGAATGGCTATCTGCACATCGGCCATGCAAAATCGATCTGCCTCAACTTCGGGATCGCGCGCGACTTCCAGGGCACGTGCAATCTTCGATTCGACGACACGAATCCGGTCACCGAAGATGTCGAGTACGTCGAGTCGATTCAGGCAGACGTGCGATGGCTTGGCTTCACATGGGACGACCGGCTGTATTTCGCCTCAGACTATTTCGCGCAGCTCTATGAGTGTGCCGAGGGTCTGATCGCGGCCGGCCTGGCGTATGTCGACAGCCGGACCGCGGAGGAAATTCGCGATGCGCGCGGCACGCTGACCGAACCGGGACGCAACAGCCCGCACCGCGATCGATCTGCGGCCGAAAATCTCGACCTCTTCCGCCACATGCGAGCGGGCGAGTTTCCAGACGGCGCGCACGTGTTGCGCGCGAAAATCGATATGGCATCGCCGAATGTGAACATGCGCGATCCCGTGTTGTACCGCATCCGTCGGGCCCACCATCACCGGACCGGTGACGCGTGGTGCATTTACCCGATGTACGACTACGCGCATCCGTTGTCGGACGCGATCGAGCGCATCACACATTCGCTCTGCACGCTCGAATTCGAGGATCACCGGCCGCTCTACGACTGGCTGATCGCGCACGTCACGCTGCCGGGCAAGCCTCAGCAGATCGAGTTTGCGCGGTTGAATCTCAACTACACGATCATGAGCAAACGGAAGCTCCTGCAGCTCGTGACCGAGCGGCACGTCGGCGGTTGGGACGACCCGCGCATGCCGACAATTTCCGGCATGCGCCGGCGCGGCTACACGCCGGAGGCGATTCGCCGGTTCGCGGACGACATTGGCGTCGCGAAGCGGGAAAACGTCGTCGATCTCGGCCTGCTCGAGCACTTCGTGCGTGAAGATCTGAACAAACGCGCGCCGCGCGCGATGGCCGTGCTGCGGCCGCTCAAGGTCGTGATCGAAAACTATCCGGTCGGCACGACGGAAGAGATGGACGTCGTCAACAATCCGGAGGATCCGGCGGCCGGCACGCGCAAGGTGCCCTTCTCCGGCGTCATCTACATCGAACACGACGACTTCCGGGAAGACCCGCCGAAGAAGTTCTTCCGGTTGGCGCCCGGTCGCGAGGTCCGGCTGCGGAACGCCTACTTCATCACGTGCCAGCGCGTCGTCAAGGACGCCGCCGGCAACGTCGTCGAACTGCGGTGTACGTACGATCCGGCGACGCGCGGCGGCGGCGCGCCAGACGGCCGCAAGGTGAAAGCGACGCTCCACTGGGTGTCCGCCGCGCACGCGGTGGACGCCGAAGTCCGCCTGTACGATCGGCTGTTCACCGTGGAGCAGCCCGGCGCCGGCGACACCGATTTCCTGACGCAGATTAATGCGCAATCGCTCGAAACGCTGACCGACGCGAAGATCGAGCCGTCGCTCTCGGCCGCCGCCCCGGGTACCAGGTTTCAGTTCGAGCGGCTCGGCTACTTCTGTGTGGATCCTGACACGTCGGCCAACCGGCCCGTGTTCAACCGGACCGTGATGCTCAAGGACACCTGGGCCCGCCTCGAACAGGGCGCCAGGGCCGAGTAACGCCAATGGCGTGGACGTGGATACCTCGCCGGAGGTTGGCGGGTTCCGCACCGGTCGTCAGCTGGCAGGCTTGTTCAAATGCAGGATGTGCAGGACGCGGTGCGCAACCGGCGCGATGAGGATGGTCGTCGACGCGATGAACACCAGGCCGGCGTACAGCGCATACACGCCGGCGAAGATCTTCGCGCTGTCGGACGGCAGATCGCCCACAGGGCCCATGCCGCCAAGCAGCATGCATGAGTTGAGGAAGGCGTCCACCCAGGTCATGCGCCCGAGCAGCATGTAGCCGGCCATGCCGATGAGGAGCGACCCGCCGATGAGCACGCTGACGTAGCCGACATGCTGTGCCATGCGGCCAGCGAATTCACGTCGGGTCAGCAGCCGCGCGGAACGATGTTCGTACACCAGGTACCCCTATAATCGCCAGTCATGGTCGGCGAACTGGTTCAACACTACCGCATCCTTCGCCAGCTGGGCGCGGGCGGCATGGGCGTCGTGTACGAGGCCGAGGACACGCGGCTCGGCCGTCACGTCGCCCTGAAGTTCCTGCCAGAATCGCTCTCGATCGCGCCCGACGTCCTCGAGCGATTCGAACGCGAGGCGCGCATCGCCTCCTCGCTCAACCATTCGAACATCTGCACGATCTACGACATCGGCGAAGATCCGGCCCACCACGGCCGGCGATTCATCGTCATGGAGCTGCTCGACGGCGTGTCGCTGCGCGAGCGCATTCACGGCCAGCCGCTGCCGATCGACCTCGTCGTCAATACCGGCTGCCAGATCGCGGACGCGCTCGACGCGGCGCATGCGAAGGGCGTCATTCATCGCGACATCAAGCCGGCCAATATCTTTCTCACCAGGCGCGGCCAGGCCAAGCTGCTCGATTTCGGCGTCGCCAAGCTCGGCGGCGACGAGCACGCAAGCGCAGCCTCGGACGACACGCGGCAGGCAAGCGAGGTCCTGACTTCGCCCGGGACGGCGATTGGATCGATCAACTACATGTCGCCCGAACAGGCGCGTGGCGAGGAACTCGACGGCCGCACGGACCTGTTCTCACTCGGCGTGGTGCTGTACGAGATGGCCACCGGCAGGCAGGCGTTCGGCGGGCAGACGACGGCCGTCGTGTTTGACGCGATCCTGAATCGCCAACCGGCAGAAGCACGCGCGACCAACCCGGACATCCCGGCCGATCTGGAGCGCGTGATCGTGCGCTTGCTCGAAAAGGACCGCCGGCTTCGCTTCCAGACGGCTGCAGACGTGCTCGCCGAACTGTCGAGGATTCGACGCGACACGACCGGG
This sequence comes from uncultured Acidobacteriota bacterium, assembly GCA_963704575.1. Classification (GTDB taxonomy): domain Bacteria; phylum Acidobacteriota; class Vicinamibacteria; order Vicinamibacterales; family SCN-69-37; genus DATEGZ01. The sequence continues at coordinate 3,152,276 of OY969918.1, forward strand.
CGCACGCTGGCGACCAGCGTGGACGCCGTCATCCCGACCGCCGCAACCGGCGCCGTGAACTCACCGCGGCGACCGGCGCGCACGTGGCTCCGCCTGGCCGTGCCGGCGGCCATCATCGCCGTCATTGCCGGCTACTACCTCTGGAACGCGCAGCGCACGCCGGCGTTCACCGAACGCGACATGATCGTCATCGCTGACTTCGCGAACTCCACCGGCGACGCCGTGTTCGACGACGCGCTGAAGCAGGCCGCCTCGGTGCAGTTGCAACAGACGCCGTTCCTCACGCTCCTGCCCGATCAGCGCGTCCAGCGGACTCTGAAGCTGATGCAGCGAAAGATGGACGACCCGGTGACGCCGGCCGTCGCGCGCGAGCTGTGCCAGCGCGTCGGCGCGAAGGCGACGATCGAAGGATCGATCGCCCCGCTCGGCACGAACTACGTCATCACCATCGGCGCGCACAACTGTCAGACGGGTGCGGCCCTCGCGGAAGAACAGGAACAGGCGAAAGCCAAGGAGGACGTCATCACGAAGCTTGGCGAGGCGACGACGGCGATCCGCCGCCGGCTGGGCGAATCGCTGGCGTCGATCCAGAAATACGACGTGCCTGTCACCGATGCGACGACCTCGTCACTCGATGCGCTCAAGGCGTACGGCCTTGCGAACAAGACGCGCTACACCCGCGGCGACGAGGCTGCGATTCCCTTCTTTCAGAAGGCGATCGAGTTCGATCCGAATTTCGCCCTCGCCTATGCGAAGCTCGCGGTCGTCAACGCCAACACAGGCCACGCCGACGAAGCGTTGAAGTACACGCAGAAGGCGTACGACATGAAAGATCGCGTGAGCGAGTACGAGCGGTTGTACATCACGTGGAACTACAACTCGCGCGTGCTCCGCGATCCGAAGCAGACGCTCGAGACGCTCGAGCTGATGACGGCATCCTACCCGCGCGACTACGCCGCCCAGAACAACCTGGGTGTGTACTACATCAGCCGCGGCCAATACGCCGAAGCCGCGGAGCACTATCGCGCCGCCGTGGAGATCGCGCCGGACGAGCCGCTGCCAATGGCCAACCTCGCCTATTCGCTGTTTTATATGGACAAGCGCCAGGAAGCGAACGAGTGGGTGGACAAGTCGATCGCGATCCGGCCCGATCCGTCGCTCGCGCTCGTGCGCTGGGCCGCGGGGCTCCGAGCCGGCGATCCTGACGCGCCGAAATACGAGGCGGTCGCGCGCAAGATCGCGCCGCCAGACGACACACGTTCGGTCGAGGCGGGTTATGCGCTCTGGAACGGGCGGCTGGCCGAGTACGGCCGGGACGTCGCGCAGATCGCCGCGAATGCCCGCGCTGCGCGTAATGACACCCTTGCCGAGGCCTATGAAGCCTCCGCGCGCATCGTCCTCGCGGTGTTCCAGGGCGGCGCGGCAGTCGACGATCTGAAAGCGTCACTCTCGCGGCTCACCACGCCCATCGCGCAAGCGCAGACCTGCCTCGCCCTCGCCGCGCTCGGCCAGGGCGCGGCCACGAAGACCGTGATCGCAAAGCTTGACGCAGCGGGCAAACAGGACCCGGACATCTGGATCCCGGTGGCGATCACAAAAGCGTACCAGCGCGCGGCGGATGGCCAGCCGCGTGACGCCGCCGGCGAGTTGCAGGCGTTGCTCGCCGAGCAGCCGAAGTCGGCGTTCATCGGCTTTCACATCGGCCGGATTCGAGCCGCGGCCGGCGACGTCGACGGCGCGATCGCGAATTACCGCACGACGCTCGCCGCCGTCAACATGCTGGGCTTCGATCCCGTGATCATCGCCTCGCACTGGCAGCTCGGCGAGCTCCTCGCGAAGAGCGGCGACACGGCGGGCGCCAGGGAACAGTTCGACGCGCTACTGACGCAGTGGGCCCACCCGGATACCGAGTTCACGCTGTTGAAGACGATTCGGGACGAACGAAAGAAGCTGAACTGACCGACGCGCGCGCCGCGTTCAGATGAACGTGAGCGAGCTCTTCCTGAAATCGGCGCCGAGCACCTGCACGGAGTTGGCGCCCAGCCAGTTGTCGACGATTCGGGCATAGACCGAGCGGAAGTCCGTCTCGTACGTCACGTCGGCGCCGCTGTTTTCGAGCGTTGGATTGCCGCCCGCCGGATTGAGCGACGGCGCCGTGCCGTACAAACCGCCGTGCACGCTGCCGCCCATGACGAACATCACGCCCGCCGCGCCGTGATCGGTACCGGCGCTGCCGTTCTCAGTGATGCGCCGGCCGAACTCCGAGAACTGCACGAGCAGCGTGTCCTGAAGCATGCCCTGGTTCTTCAGGTCGGTGTAGAACGACAAGAGGGCGTTGCCGACCGTGCCCATCAGGTTGGCGTAACCCGCGTTCGCGGCGTTGACGTTCTGCGTCGCGTGCGTGTCGAAGCCGCCGACCTGCACCCAGAACACTTTCGTCCCGATCCCTTTCGCGATTGATCCCGCTACGGTCTTGAACGCCTGCGACAGGCCGTCGGTGCCGTAGGTCACCGACGGCGCGTACGTCGCGACGGTCGCGACACGATCGAGCGTCGCGAGCGCGGCCTCGGCTGTGCTGTTGACGAACGAGACGTGCGGCTGATCGGACGGCAGGTGCGAGGCGATGGCCGTCATGGCCGCGCGCGAGTACGTCGCCTCGACTCCGGAGTTCGGACTCTGAAAGGCGTACTTGCCCGGGTCGGGGATCGCCGGCACGCTCACGAGCCGTCCGATGAGCGAGTGCGGAACCTCGCTCGTCGTGGACCACCCGACCAGCGGGTCGACCGGCGACGGCAGTGTGTCGAGGTAGCGTCCCAACCAACCCGGCCCGACCGAATTCGCGGGATTGGCCGTCGACCAGATGTCGGTGCCGAGAAAATGGGAGCGGCTCGAGTTCGAGTACCCGCTGCGCTGGACGATCGCGAGCCGGCCCGCATCGAAGATCTGTTTGAAGCCGGTGAGACGCGGATGCAGGCCGAGCGAGTTGCCGGCGCTGTCCGATCCGATCTGAATGACCGTGCTCGCTGGCACCGCGATCGTCGGGCGGCGCGAGTAATAGAAACTGTCGGTGTAGGGCACGAGCGTCGAGAGCGCGTCGTTGCCGCCGGCGAAGTACAGCACGACCAGGTTGCGGCGCGACGATCCCTGGGCGATCGCGAGCTCCGACAGAAACGCCGGCGCGGCGAACCCGACGGTGAACGCCGAGATGCCGCCCTGAATGAACTCGCGTCGCGTGACTTTCATTCGGCCGGTCCTCTAGAGGAACTGATAGTCGCCCGACCCGGCGACCAGGTGAAAGAGACCGCCCGCCTTGTTGAGCAGTTGCGCATCCGAGCCGGCCCACGTCCCGCCGGCTCGCACGTAGCTCGTGAGCGCCGAGTACACGTCGCCCGACGGCTGGGGCACGTTCAGGGTGTCGACGACATAGTTGACGAGCGCCTCCGGCGTCAGCTTGTACGGTCGCGCTAGATCGCGCAGCGCGAATTTCTGGTTGGTCGCGAGCGCGGCGGCAAAATTCATCCGCGCGAGCATGCGCGCGGTCGAGAACCAGCCTGGGCCGAGCTCCCAGCCGTTGACGTCCGGCGGCTCGAACAGCTGCTGTCCCATGTTGACCATTGGAGTCAGCGCGTCGTTGACCGAGAACCCGACGTACCCGACCTCCTTGAGCGCGCGGGGCACGAACTCCGCCGGCCACGAGTACCGCCGGAAATACGTCGACGGATTTTGAAACTGATCGGACGTCAGCACGGCGCGGACGACCGACTTCATGTCCGTGCCGCTCTTGAGATACGTGTTGGCGACCGACTCGACGAAGCCGTTGTCCGGCGCCGCGACCTCGTCGACGAACCACACCCACAGCTTCCGTGCGATGCGCCGCGCCGTTTCCGGATGAAACGCGAGCGCGTTGATCAGGTCGATCCCGTCCTGCGAGCCCGTCGTCGAGCTGCGTGCGGGAATCGTCCGGCTGCCGTCTGGATAAATCGGGAAACTGAAGTCCTTTGCGTTCGTGTCGTGCTGGCTGGCATTGTAGTTGAACGCGTAGTACGCCGACGCCGTGCCCTTGTCACCGGTCGTCGTCAGATTCCATCCGCTGAAAACGCGCGCCGCCGCGTAAACGTCGGTCTCGACGTAGGTCTCGACGCCGACCGTGAACAACTCCATCAGTTCGCGGCCGAAGTTTTCCTGCGGCTTGGACTTCGTGTTGAGCCGCCCATCGAGCCAGACGAGCATCGCGGGGTCTTTGGCGACCTCGATGAGCAGATCGCGAAAATTCCCGAGCGCGTACTGGCGAAAGAGCTCGAGCTGCCCACGCGCCTGACCGGGATCCTCGGACGCTTTCGACGCCATCATCCTGGCGCCGTCGGTTGTACCAACCACGCTCGAGACCTTGCTGTAGGCCGTCGCGAAATGCTGGTGCCAGAAGAGCGCCATCTTCTCGAGCAGCGGCGCCGGCGAATGAACCAGGCGAAAGACCCACCGCTGTCGCGAGTCGTTGATGACCAGATTTGGCGAGAACTGGCCGCGCGTCGTGATGCCCGCGTACCCGGGAGTGCCAATGAACGCGTCGACGTCGGCGGACGTGACGTCGCCCTTGAGCAACTCTTCCACGGCGGGTTGATAGCTCAGCGGGCCGAAGCGCGAGACTTCCGCGGCGCCAACACCAAACCCCGCGCGCCGAAGCAGGTGCTCGATGTTGGGCGATAACCCGGCCATGTAGATAAGATACTCGGTCCGACTACCGTGGAAGATTAGACAGTAATCGGCCGAACGACGTCACAAATGACGCACGAAACCAAAAGCGTCATCGTCGGGCGTCGCGTGGCCCTGGAGGAAGCGCAGAGCCGCACGCGCCGCGAGCCACGCGAGCCCGTCGCCGTGCCACCCGAACGCCATCGAGAAGAAGTGAAACGGATAGTTCCGATGCGGGCCAATCCACGGCAATCCATCCGGCGTCGTGACGATCGGCACGTCCCAGCCCCACGCCGCCGGCAGGCCCGAATTCTCGGGATAGCGCACCGACAGCTCGTACATCAGCTGCGCCGTCCGCTGGACAATCGCTTTGTCGCGCATACGCGAGCCGGCCGGGCGCGCCGTCGCGCCCGCGATCAGCACGCGGTCCTCCGCGAGCCATCGCCACCAGTAAGGCGACGCCGCGACGTCCGTGCCGATGCTCGTGCGTTTGCCCGAGGCGAGCCGCATCGCGGCTGACAACGGGTGCGTGACGACTGCATAGCCCGTCTGCTGGCGGACATGCCGCCGCAGCTGGCCGAAGACCGACCCCGGCTCGCCGGTGGCGACGATGACGCCGGTGGTACGGATTGATCCGCCCGAGAGGACCACCTGGGCGATCCGCCGCGTGAAGCGCGTGCGGCTCACGGTCGAGCGCTCGAAGATGCGGGCGCCCTTCGCCTCGGCGGCATTCGCAAGCGCGAGCGTCGCCCGGACGGGATCGAACGTGAAAGCATCGCGGAAGCGCAGGGCACCGGCCGATTCGCCGCCGAGTTCGGCCTGCGCGGCCGCGGCCGTGATCCACGGCGCGTCGAGTCCGGCCGCCTTCTGCGCCGCCTGCTCTTTCCTCAAGTCGGCAGCTTCCTCCAGTGTCCGCGCGTTCACGACGAGCGCGCTTGGCAGCGCGTCGGATTTTACCGAGAGCTTCCGAAGCACCGCGCCGAACTCGCGCGCGCTCTTGCGCGCTTCCTTCCACGCGGTCCGCGCGACCTTCCGGCCGACGGCCGGCTCGATCGTGCAGTACACGGCATCAGGCTGGGGCAGGACCGCGCCGAACCCTCCGGCGGTCGATCCGCTCGCCAGCCGTCCGGCCTCGAGCAGCATGACGCTGAGCCCGGCGTTCGCCAGCACGTAAGCGGTGGCAGCACCCGTCAGGCCTCCGCCGATAATCACCGCGTCGGCGGTGTGCTGACCTCGAAATTTCGGATAGGCGCGTCGACGATTGTCGGCGGTGCGCTCTTCCCAATAGCGCGTTCCGTACCCTGGCATGCGGGAAGCATATCAGCCGCGACGGTCGCGTTTCGCCGCAACCGTCCGCGGCACTAGAGCGGTTTCGAGGTGCGTGTAGCACCTCGGCTCCGCCCTCTGGCTCGACGAGCCGGGAAAACGGCGCTCCAGGGCACTCGTCTTGGCGTGCTCAGGTTGGGTCCTGGTCGCCCAACCTTCGGTCGCCCTCTTGCGCGCCGTTTTTCAGACTGCCGCCCTCGGCTCGCTCGCACTCGGGCGGATCCGAAGCACTACACGCAACTCGAAAATGCTCTAGTCGGACGGCGACATCAAACTGCGGCCCAGGCGCTCGTAGAGGTCGGTGGCGCGATGCAGCTCGGCGATCGCCACGTGTTCGTAATCGGTGTGCGCGACCGTGACCGAGCCGGGGCCCAGCAGCAACGGCGTGCCCCAGCGATCCAGCCAGGGGATATCGGTCGTAAACGAGAACACCGCGGTGTCGAAGCCCTCCACCGTCTTGAGCCGTATCGGCGGCACGACGAGAACGTCGTCCAAGGCGACGAGGGAGCCGAGATGCATATCGAGGAGCGCTCGCACCTCGGCGAAGTCGCCAACCGTGCGAAACATGACCTCGGCCTCGGCCGACGGTGGGATCACGTTAGGTGCGACGCCGCCGTTGATGAGCCCGACAGTGTAGTGCGTGCGGCCGAGCAGCGGATCGGCCGGCCAGTCCACGCCGCGCAGGGTGACGAGCGCGTCGACCAGCTTCTCGATCGCGGACTCGCCGAGCTCGGGCAGGCTCGAATGTGCTGCCCGCCCGGCGGCTCGGATCTTCACGCGGTACACGCCTCGCGTCGCCGCGCCGAGGCGGTTGTCGGTCGGCTCGCCGTCGATCAGGAATGCCGACCCTGGCGGGATCGTATTCGCTGCGCGTGCGCCTTCGCTTCCCCGCTCTTCGGCGACGACGAACAGCAGCCCCGCGCCGCGCTCGCCCGACGCGCGCAGCCGCTCAACCGCGGCGATCATCGCGAGGATCGTCCCTTTCGCGTCGCACGATCCGCGCCCATAGAGCCGCTCGCCTTCGACCCGGCTCGGGAAGAACGGCGGCACGCAATCGAAATGGGTCGAGAACACCACGCGCGGCGTACCGGTCGTCGCGATGACGTTGAACCGTTCGCCCACAGCGGGCTGGCAGACGACGTCGTACCCGAGTCGGCGGAGCGCGTCGGCGATCCACCGGCCGGCGGCGGGTTCCTGTCCGGTCGTCGAGTCGATGTCGATGAGCTGACGCGTGAGGGCGATCTGTGTCAGCGGATCCATGCTTCGAGCTCCGTGCGCGTATCGGTGCTCTGGTCGCGATATTTCACGATCACCGGCGTGACGAGCGACAGTCCCCAGTTCTTGCCCTCGCCCACCGTCACCGCGCGCGCGCCCGGTACGACGACGGCGCCTTCGGGGATGACGAGCGGCTCGCCCGCAGCGGGCTTGATGATCAGGCCGCGCGGCAGGTCGTAAATCGGCGTCGACCCGGTGAGCACGACGCCCGCGGCGATGACCGCGCGCGACTTGATCACCGCGCCTTCGTACACACCGGTATTCCCGCCTATCAGGACGTCGTCTTCGACGATGACCGGAAGCGCGCCAATCGGTTCGATGACGCCGCCAATCTGCGCCGCGGCGCTCACGTGCACGCGTTTGCCGATTTGCGCGCACGATCCGACGAGCGCGTGCGAGTCGATGAGCGTGCCTTCATCGATGTACGCGCCGATGTTCACGTACATCGGCGGCATGCAGACGACCGAGCGCGCGACGAACGCGCCCTCGCGAATCGTCGATCCGCCGGGCACGATGCGCACGCCGGCGTCGACGCCAGGCTTCTTCAGCGTCATCGTGTCCTTGTCGTAGAACGGCCACTTGCCGTGGTCGGCAGACACGTCGGCGACGTCACCGAAGCGGAATCCCAGCAGAATGCCCTGCTTGACCCACGGGTTGACGCGCCAGCCTGACGCCGCCGCGGCGTCGCGCTCGGCGGCGCGCACGCGGCCGGCCGCCAGCTCGCGCTGCAGCGCGAAAAACGCCTCCCGCGCGGCCGACTTGTCGGCGCGATCGCCCTGGGCGATCACCTGCTCGATGGACGCTCGAAGATCCATGCCGCGGATCGCTACGACGCGACGCGGCCGGCCGACTGAGACACGATCGGCAACCCAAGGTCGCGCAACACGGCGAGGACTTTCTCCTGAGACGCCGGACGCGGCAGTACCATCGGCAGTCGCCACACGTCTTCGCACAACCCCATCGCCGCCATCGCGAACTTGACCGGTCCCGGGCTCGATTCCGTGAAATTGATCTGCATGATCGGCAGCAGCTTGTGGTGCCACCGGCGGGCCGTCGCGAAGTCGCCGCGTTCGGCGGCCTCGACCATTTGCACCATTTCGGCGGGCACCTCGTTCGACGCAACGGAAATGATGCCGCGGCCGCCGATCGCCATGAGCGGCAGCGTCAGCGCATCATCGCCACTCAGCACGAGAAAGTCTTCCGGGACCGCGCGGAGAATCTCGGCCATTTGCGTCATGTTGCCCGACGCTTCCTTGACGCCGACGATGTTGTCGATCGTAGCCAGACGCGCGAGAGTGGACGCGTCGACGTTGCACCCCGTGCGGCCGGGCACGTTGTAGACGATGATCGGCAGCGATGTGCTCTTGGCGATCGCGCGGAAGTGCTGATACAGCCCCTCGGGTGTCGGCTTGTTGTAGTACGGCGTGACCGAGAGCAGGCCCTGCGCACCGGCGCGTCCCATTTCCGCGGCCGCGTGGATCACTTCCTGGGTGTCGTAGCCGCCGGCACCGGCGAGCACGAGCGCGCGCCCGGCGGCTTCCTCGGCGACGAGCTCGACCACGCGCGCGCGCTCCGCCGTGGACAACGTCGGCGTCTCACCGGTGGTTCCGCACGGCACCAGCACGTGAACGCCGGCATCTACCTGTCGGCGCGCCAGCCGGCGGACGGCCGCTTCGTCGAGGGCGCCGGTCTTGGTGAAGGGCGTGACGAGTGCGGTGCCAACACCGGTGAAGGACGATCTCATGGGCGGTCTCCTGACGTCGGGCGACTGGGCCTTCCGCAATCGTGAAATTCCGAAATCACCCAATTCAATTGAAAATTTCCAATCTGCAATTACCAATTATCCATTAACGAGGTCATCGATCGTGAACCAGCCGCGGCGCCCCTTGAGCCAGCGCGCGGCTTGAATCGCGCCGTGGGCGAAAACGGCCCGGTCGCGCACTTCGTGCGCGAGCGTGACGGTGTCCGCCGGGCCATCGAATCCCACGACGTGCGTCCCCGGCATCGAACCGGCGCGGGTCGAGGCGACGTCGATTCCACGGTCAAACCCCGCCTGCTCCATCGCCCGGCGCAACATCAGCGCGGTGCCCGAGGGCGCGTCTTTCTTCGCCGAGTGATGCGATTCGTGGATGAACGCTCCGGTGTCGGCGAGCGGCGCGAACTTCCGCGCGGCCTCGGCGACGAGCCCCTGAAAGATGTGCATGCCGATCGAGAAATTCGCGGCCGCGAGCACGCCAATCCCCGCGCGCTCGGCCTCGGCACGCACCTCGGCCTCGTGCGCCTGCCAGCCGGTGGTGCCGATGACGACGGCGAGCCCGCGCGAGGCCAGGGCCGGGAAATTCACGGGCACGGCCGCCGCCGTCGAAAAGTCGATCGCGACGTCCGCCGACCCGGCCGCGCGAATCGCCTCAGCGGCGGACGCGCCGCTGACGATCGCCGCGATCTCACATCCGTACTGCGGCGCAAGGCGCTCGACGAGCTGGCCCATCCGTCCATGCCCAAGGAGCAGCAGCTTCACGAGCGACCCGCCTGCCCCTGGGGCAGATGCGCAAAAAACCTCTCGTGCACGCGCTCGAGCGTCGCCGGCAAGTCCTCGGCCCGCAGCACCAGCGTGATGTTCCGGCGCGCCGCCGCCTGCGACACCATTCGGATCGGCACGCCGCCCGTTGCGCCGAGCAATTGCGTCACCAGCGTCGAGTCGTTCTGCAGGCCTTCGCCGACCGCGCACAACACCGCCATGCCGTCCTCGCGCGTCACCTCGGCCACTTCCTGAAGCGCCTCAATAGCCTCCGGCACGCGCCGGGCGTCGTCGATCGTGACCGACACGCTGACTTCCGACGTGGTGACGACGTCGACGGAGATCCTGTGCTGCTCGAACACTTCGAAAATGCGGCGGAGAAAGCCGTGCGCCATCAGCATGCGCGTGGAGGTGATGTCGACGACCGTCACGCCGGTCTTCGAAGCGACCGCGGTCAACGGACGGCCCGACGCCGGACGATCCCGCGTGATCAATGTGCCAACCGGATCCTCGGGCCGGCGGGAATTCAGGATCCGCACCGGGATGTTGCGGCTCACCGCTGGTTGAATGGTCGCCGGGTGCAAGACCTTCGCCCCGAAGTACGCGAGCTCCGACGCCTCCGCAAACGACAGGTGCGGCACGACGCGGACGTCGCGCACGACGCGCGGATCGGCCGTGAGCATGCCGTCCACGTCGGTCCAGATCTGAATCTCGTCCGCGCCCAGGCTGGCGCCTATAATCGCTGCCGAATAATCCGATCCCCCGCGCCCGAGCGTCGTCGTGACCCCGTGGCGGGTGGCGCCGACGAATCCGCCGATGACGGGAATTTGTCGATCGGCCAGAAGCGGATCGACGGTCGCGGAGAGCGCGTTCGCCGTCTCGATGTCGAGCGGGGCCGCGCTCGTGTGGTCGGCGGTCGTCACCATCACCCGGCGCGCATCGACCCACGAAGCGGAAAGGCCGTGTGACGACAGCGCGGCCGCGACGAGGCGGCTGCTGACGATCTCGCCGGTTGCCGCGATCGCGTCGAGCCAGCGCGGGGTGACCTCACGCAACACGCCCAGGGCACCGGCGATTCGCTCGAGCTCGCCGAACTCCGTGCGGATGAACTGCTCGACACGCGTCCGCTCGGCGTGGTCGGAAATGACGCCCGCGACCTCGAGGTGACGCGTCATCAGCGCGTGAAGGTTCTCCGACGCACCGTCGACGTCGCCGGCCCCGGCCTCGGCGGCCACGCCGAGCAACCGGTCGGTCGCGCCTCCGATCGCGGACACGACCACGATGGGGCCCCGCCAGTCGCGGCTCTCCGGCTGAATGGCGGCTTGCCTCGCGGCGCGCACGATGGAGACGAGCCGTTCAATCGCGGCCCGATCGGCGACCGACGTACCGCCGAATTTCATCACGATCACGTCAGCATTCCTTCCGCTTTCATCAACTCCGCGTTCAGAATCGACGCGCCGGCGGCACCGCGAATCGTGTTGTGTCCGAGCGCGACGAACTTGTGCGAGAGCACCGGACAGGCGCGCACGCGGCCGACCGACACTGCCATGCCGTCCCCGAGATCCGCGTCGAGCCTCGGCTGCGGCCGCGCCGGATCGTCCATGACGACGACCACCGGATCGGGAGCGGTCGGCAGCTTCAAGTCCTGCGGCCGTCCGCGAAACGCGCGCAGGGCGGCGACGACGTCTGCCACGGATGGACGCCGCCCCAACTCGACCGACACCGTCATCGTGTGTCCGTCAACGACCGCGACACGGTTGACCTGCGCACTCACGACAGCGCCGTGCGGCGTTCGACCGCCGTCCGTCCCGAGAATCTTGAGTGTCTCGGTCTCGATCTTCTCTTCTTCGCCGCCGCCAATGTACGGAATGAGATTGCCGAGGATATCGAGAGACGGCACGCCCGGATACCCTGCCCCCGACACTGCCTGCATCGTCGTGACCGAGACGCGGCGGATGTCGAATGGGCGAAGCGGGGCGAGCGCCATCGCAAGCACCACCGTCGCGCAATTCGGGTTTGTCACGATCGCGCCGGACCAGCCAGTGGACGTTCGCTGCTCTGGCAGAATCGCCAGATGATCGGCGTTGACCTCGGGAATGAGCAACGGCACGAGCGGGTTCATCCGGTGACTGCGCGCATTGCTCAGCACGATGTGACCGGCCGCGGCGAACTGATGTTCCAACTGGTCAGCAGCCGCGGCGTCGAGCGCAGAGAACACGACCTTCGGACCGCGCCCGGGGACGCACGTGTCAACTTTCAAGTCGCGGCTCGCTGCCGGCATCGACGCCGCCAACCGCCACGGCGCGGCGTCCGCGTAGCGTTTGCCTTCGGACCGCTCGCTCGCGGCGATCCAGCTCAGCTCGAACCAGGGGTGACGCTCGAGACGAGCGATGAACTGCTGGCCGACTCGACCGGTTGCGCCCAGAACGCCGACTTCAAGTTTGTGTGGTGATGACACGAACGTCCAGAGATCTTACTTCGTTCGGGCGCCACGTTGAAACGCCCCGCGCGCCTCGGAACCGCGCGAAGCAAGGTGATTCAGGCCACCGGTGCCTCAGAATCCGAAGCGCGCGCCGATCTCGATTTTCCTGGGATTGAGCGCGTTGGTAGGCTCGAGAAAGAACGGCGATGTGACGACGCCGCTGTAGCCGATGTAGTTGTTGTGGTTCGTAAGGTTCTGCGCCGAAGCGTAGATCTCGATCCGGAACCTGGCGTCTTCGCCGGTGCCCGAGAACCCGCCCGGCATGCCGCCGCCGATGACCACGCGCATCGGTCCCGGCGCGCCAGACGCCGTCTGGCGCGTTCCGAAGCCGATCGTGTAGCCGACACGCAGACCGAGATCCCACTGGCTCGCCGTGAGCGCGGTGTTCCGTCCAACGCCAACAGGACGATCGGTGAACAGTCCGTCGCCGTTCGTGTCGGCGCCAGTCGTGATGTTGTACGGCGTGCCCGACTGGAACCGCAGGTTGGCGTTCACGCTGAGATTGTGAATTGGCTGCGTGTTGAACGACGCGCCCGCGCGATGGCGCGGCGTCACCGGCCCCCACTCGAGGTCGAGCCGGTCCCCCGATGCCGGCACCGCAAACGCGCCGCTCGTGTTCGTGTCATTCATCGCGAACGAGTACGTCCCGGCAATGAACGTCTGGTGCCAGTCGAGTTTGATGAACGAACCCGTCAGCGTCAGCGCCGAGCCTCGCTGCGCCGCGTCGCCAACGACGTCGATCACGTTGGCAAACTGTGGATCGGGACGCACGCCCTCGATCGGCGCGTTGAGATTGCGGCCGCGAAGCAGTCGCGAACCTCGGCGCATCGTGTACGTCGCGCTCAATCGGGCCGGCCCGAAGGCCTGGTCGACGCCGACATTGGCGAGCTGGCTCTCGGGCAGGACGAGGGCGGGATCGAGCAGGTACCGGTTTGTCGGCGGCGTTGTACCGATCGTGCCGGGCGTCGGGTAGCTGGGATCGATGATGTTGATCTCCTGTTGGTGGAAGCCGTCGATCCGGAGCGTCTGCTCGTAGGTGCTGAGACCGATCCAGTCGGTGAACCGGCCGTACCCCGCGCGGAACGTCGTCCGCCCGCTTTTGAGCGGCGACCACGTCATCGTCACGCGGGGCGAGAAGTTGAGCTGGTCGGCGACGACCGTCTGCGCTTCGTACCGCACGCCGTACGACAACAGCAGGCTCTTGAACACCCGGAAGTCGTCCTGCGCGTACACACCGACCTGCACGTTGTCGTACGTCACGAGCGGATCGCCGGTACGGCGCGTAAAGGTCGACGGAAGGCCGGCATCGTAGTCGTCGAGGCTGGCAAACGTGTAGGTGCCGAGGTAGTTCACACGTTCGTCCGATCGATACGTGCCGCCTTCGAGCAGCACGCCGGTCCGGAACGAGTGTTTTCCGCGCACGTAGTCGAGGTCGCTCGCGGCTTCGAACTCGACCGCGTGGCGGCCGCCGGCCTGCTGGGCGCCGCCCGACGTAAAGGCGTCGAGCACGCGCACGGTCGGCAACTCGGTCGTCGAGTTGGCCGACGAATCGGTCCAATGCACCTGGAGCCGCGACTCGGAAAAGAATCGACGCCCAAGCGGCCCGTTCTCGGTCAGGCGGAACTGGTTGTCCGTCCCGGTGGTGTTGTACGCGCGGCCGGGAAGATCGTAGGCACCAACGCCGAGGTTGTCGATCTCTGTCGCCGTTCGCTGAAAGCTGAACCGGGCCATGTGGTCCTTCGTGAGGCCCTGGTCGAACCGTGCGTACACGTTGGTCCGATCGGTCGGACGACGAACGGGCGCGGCGACGGTGCCGTCGGGCAGCGCGGCCAGCAGGTTCGTCGTGTCGAACGCGCCGGCGTGCTGGATCTGCACAGAGAATGACGATTTGTTCGGCACGATCGATCCGCTCAGCGAGATGCCGCCCTGCCGAAGTCCCTCGTCGCCCTTGACCGGCGTGAACGGATTCCGTGCGTTGAGGGCATCGTCGCGGAAAGTGAAATCGAGCGAGCCGCGGAGCGGGCCGTTGCCCGGCTGCGTCATCACGTCGATAAAGAGCAGGCCGTTCAGACCGCCGTGATTCTGTGCGGCGATTTGGTCCATGCGGGGCAGGCGGATCGATCGGATCTGCGACTTCGGCGGCATTTTCCCACCGGTGAACCCGTCGACACGCAGGTTCGCGCCGGGCGGCGCCATCGCCTTGAGCACGTTTTCCATGTCGTCCGGGTCATCGGGCAGCGCCGCGATCTGCTCGCGCGTGAGCACGGTCGAGAACGAACTGCCGAGAGGATCGAGCGCGGACGATTGCTTGTCGCGCCCAACGATGACGTCCTCAGCCACTTTCTTGAGTGGCAGCACAATGGTCCGCCGCACGGTGCTGTTGCTGCCGACGCGGACGTCGCGCAGGGTCGTCCTCTCGAAGCCGGGAAACTCCGCATCAATCGTGTACCGGCCGGACTTGAGCGCCTCGACAGTCGCGACGCCCGCCTCCGTCGTCTTTGCCGGCGCGATCGCGCCAGGCGGCGTGAGGTCGGCAGAGATCGTCACGACCGCATTTGGAATGACGCCGCCCGTCTGATCGACCACCGTGACAATCAGGCGGCTGCCAGCGGCCGGCTGCGCGGAGACCGAACCGGCCACCAGGACGAGCGCAGCGACGAGGCCCGCGAGCCTCGAAACTGCGGATGTCATTTCGACACCTCGAACGTCTTCGGATCGATCTTGGGGTTGACTTTGATCTTCTCGAGCGTCAGCTCCTCGTTCATCCTGCCGTCGACCGATCGCTGTATTCGGAACGGGAGCCTAACGCCACTGACGTCCTGGTAGTCGCTGTAGTACACGCGGTACTCGACCCTGCGACGGTTGGCTTCGGCCTCCTTCATGCGGTCCTGCATGTCCTTCATCAGCCGGTCGCGCTGCTCTGGCGTCATCGGCTGCCCGCCGCCAAACTGAACCGTATTACCACCTCCCGCGCCGGCGCGGCCCGGCCCGGCGACGTTCCGCATGACCAGCGGCTCTTTGTCCATCCAGCTGAGCATCAGCGGCAGGTGCGACGTCGCGTCCACAAACAACTTCGCCTCGAAGCCGTCGGCGCCCTTGACGGCGATGATGTCCGCCTTGCCGTCGGGCGACTCGGCCTGTCCGGCGTCGCTGAACTGCAGCGGAAACACGGGAAATGACGAGGCGAACATGCCGAGGGTGAAGCGCGCGAAGTCTTCACGCGCCGATTGAAGCGCGTTGCGGTGCATCGCCTCGAGTTGCTCGGGCGTCGGCGTTTCGCCCGGTGCGGCACCGCCGGGTCCGAAGCGCATCACCATCATGCCGGCGCCGAGCGAGGGCGGCGTGTCGGTCACCTCGATCAACCCGCCGCCGTTGAACCCGCTCGTGCGCGAGATCACGTTGTTGCCCATGACGGCGACGACTTCCTTCTTCATGTACTTGTCGGGCAGTTCCATCGCCAGCTCGAAGTCGGTCGGCGCGGCCGACGAGTCGCCGTTCGCGCGCACACTCCGGCCGGTGGCCGTGACCGTTCGCACTGCCGACAGCTTCTTGTCGCCGCCCAGTGCGTCGCGCACCATCGCGAGGACCTTGCTCGCGTCGGCTCCTTGACCCGCGACGAGCGCCTGCGACGCCAAACCCGCGACGAGGACGAAATTGATGACGCGTTTCATGTCGATGCCTCCAGTGACGTTCCACACGGCTGACTTGGACGAGTCGATCGTCGGCGGGAGTCCACGTGATTTGGTTAAGCGTGCGCAAAGAGATTGTTAAGAAGGTAAAAGCTTCAAAATCAATGACTTCCAGCCACGGCTCGCACGATCCTGCGTGCTAGACTCGTCGCATGCGCTCGTCCCTGCCGCTCCGCCTGCTGGTGCCGGCGTCGCTCGTGCTGCTCGTCGGCACGCTCGCGGCGCTGCAGTACCGGTGGCTGGGTCAGGTGGGCGAAGCGGAACGCGAGCGACGACAGAAATCGCTCGCGCAACGCTCGTCAGAATTCGCCGACGACTTCGATCGCGAGATTCTGCGGCTGTATCTGGCACTCCAGGTCGACGGCAGCCGGATCGACCGCGGAGACGTCGAGACCTTCGCGCGCAGCTACGACGCCTGGCGTGAGTCGGCGCGGTACCCGGAGATTCTGCACGCCGTGTACCTCGCCGACGGCGATGCGCCAGCCGACGCGCCGAGGAAATACAACCCCGACACGCGGACGTTCGAACCCGCACCGTGGCCGGCGAACCTCGCGCCGGCGATCGATCGCCTCAATCGAGCGACCGCCTCTCGAGTGAGCCAGCCGCAGGCCACGACGGCGCCCTCCGCGCAGGCGCAAGCGCTCGATCAACTGCGGCATATCGTGGCCGCGCGCGATCCGATCGTCTCGTCCGTGCCGGCGCTCATCGTGTCGCTGCCTTCGATTGTGCCGTTGCCCTCCGGCTCGCCGGTCTTCGAGACACAAACGGGACACACCTGCGTCGTGGCCGAACTCGACGGTGGGTACATCGCGAACACCATTCTGCCGGCGCTCGCCGATCGCTATTTTCCGGAGCGCGACTCGGACAGCTACCGGTTCGAGGTGGTGGACCTGTCCGATCGAAACCGCACGATCTTCGCTCGAGGCGTCACCTCCGGCGCCTCGATCGATCCGCGTCGCGCCGACGCGATGGTGCCGATCTTCGGTCTCCGGCCCGACATGACGTCGCAGGTGGCGACGCGACAGTGGTTCGCGCAATCCACGATTGCCACGCAGGCGCCCGGCGCGGCCAAGCTCAATGTGATCGAGCGCAGCACCGGCTCGCGCGGTATCGACACAGGGAGCGTGTCGATCCTCGTCCAGTCACGCGACGCGGCGGGCAACGACCTGGTTCGCTTCGGCTCCTCCAGCGCCGCCTGGCAGCTGCGGTTCCAGCACGCCGCGGGCTCGCTCGACGCCGCGGTGAGCGCGGTGCGACGCCGCAACTTGTGGCTGAATTTCGGGATCCTCGCCGTCCTTGCCGCGGCCGTCATGCTCGTCGTGTTCAACGCTCAGCGGTCGCAGCGGCTGGCCGCGCAGCAGATGGATTTCGTCGCGGCCGTCAGCCACGAACTGCGTACGCCGGTCACGGTCATTCGATCCGCGGCCCAGAACCTCTCCGCCGGCGTCGTCCACGATGCCGAGCAGGCGCGGCAGTACGGCGATTTGATCGAGACGGAGGGCCGGCGGCTCACGGACATGGTCGAGCAGGTGCTCGAGTACGCGGGGTTGTCCGGCAACCGACGGCCACCGGCGACACGCCCGGTCGACGTTCAGGAGCTCGTGCGCGAGGCTGCGGCTTCCGCTTCACCGCTCGCCGCGGCCGACAACATCGAGATCACCGCGAACGTGCCTGACGATTTGCCGCTCGTCACCGGCGACGAAGACGCGATCCGGCGCGCGGTCCAGAATCTCGTCGCCAACGCGATGAAGTACGGCGCCGACGGCCGATGGGTCGGCCTCGCGGCGAGCCGTGTAACGACGCGTGGCCACGACGAGGTGCAGATCGCGGTCAGCGATCGCGGGCGCGGCATCGACCCCGAGGATCTCTCCCACATCTTCGAGCCGTTCTACCGTGGGCGATACGCGATCGATCGCCAGATTCACGGGAACGGCCTGGGCCTGAGCCTCGTGCAACGGATCGCGCAGGCGCACGGCGGACGCGTCACGGTGACGTCGACGCCTGGCGCCGGCTCGACGTTCACGATCACCCTGCCGGCCGCCGCGCGGGACGGTGCCGCCGATCCGGCCGCCGACGCCACGCGGGACGCGCCCGGCTCCGCACATTCCTCGCCAGCCCACTAGTTGATGCCTGAGGCCGCGACGTCGTCCAAACGCGTGCTGATCGTCGAAGACGAGCCGGGGCTCGTCATCACCCTGACCGACCGTCTGAAGAGCGAGGGCTACGACGTCCACGCCGCGTCCGATGGCCCGGGCGGACTCGAGCGCGCGACGCGAGAGCGCTGGGACGTCATCCTGCTCGATGTCATGCTGCCCGGCGCGAACGGCTTCGACGTGTGCCGCGATCTCCGCCAGCGCGGCGTGACCACGCCTGTCATCATGCTCACCGCGCGCGGTCAGGTCGTCGACAAGGTGCTTGGGCTGAAACTCGGGGCCGACGACTACCTGACGAAGCCGTTTGACATGATGGAGTTGACGGCGAGGATCGAAGTGCAGCTCCGGCGCCGCGCCGCCTCGGCGTCAGCGGCGGCCGCGACGCAGTATCGGTTCGGCGACGTGCTCGTCGACTTTCGCAAGGCTGAAGTCACGCGCATGGGCCGGCCGCTCGATCTGTCGGCGCGCGAGTTCCTGCTGCTCAAATACCTGATCGAGCACCGGGAGGCAACGCTCACGCGCGACGAACTGCTGAACGAAGTCTGGGGCTACCACTCCATGCCGTCCACGCGCACGGTCGACGTGCACGTCGCGTGGCTGCGTCAAAAGATCGAACCGAACTCCCGCCACCCGCAGTACCTGCTCACCATCCACGGTATGGGGTACAAGTTCGTCGGCTAGCCGAGCGCTATTTCTTGGCCGCTGCGCGCCCGGCGACCCCGCCAACGCGACCGCGGTCCGACGTGACCAACGTTCGATGCATGCCGCCTCCCACGCGCGGAACTCTAATGCGTTTACGCGGGAGGGCGACGTGGAGCCGCGGCCTTGTCAGCGCCTGGGCGGCTTGATGGGCCCTACGGGCTTCGGCGCGTCGTCGTCGTCCAGATCGCCGGGATGGCTGCTCGGAACTGAGCGGATGAATGCGGCGTGCCGCGGCGGCGGCATCACTGACGATGGCCCGTGGATCGAGCGCCAGAGGATCTCGTTCAGACCGATCTCCGGCGTCAAGTCGGCCTCGGCGAAGTTCATCGCGGCCGAGGCGCGGGCGTCCGCGCCGGTGCCTCCGTTCATCTCGTCGAGCTTCACGCGCGGATCGCGCCGGTTGAAAGGCGCGAGCGCCGCGGTGCCGGTGAACGCGTTGTACATGGGATGTGCCGACGCGTCGGTACTGGCTCATCGGCGGCAGGCCGAGAATCAGCTCCATCGTGCGTAGCGTCGCGGACGTCGTATAGAGCGTGCTGTCCACGCTTCCGCGCTTGACGAACGGACTGACGACGAACGCCACCGACCGGTGCGCGTCCACGTGGTCCGGGCCGTTCTGCGCGTCGTCTTCGAGGACGAAAATCGCCGAGTCGTTCCAGTACTTGCTGTGGCTGATCACGTCGACGAGCCGGCCGAGTGCCTGATCGTTCTCGGCGATCATCGCGCGCGGCGTCGGAAAGCCGGCAGACACGCCGGACGTGTGATCGTTCGGCAGCCGGACGATGGAGAGCGCGGGGAGAGTGCCGTCGGCCTCGAACTTGTCAAACTCCTCGAGCCACGCGTCGATGCGCCGCGCGTCCGGCACGTGCAGATCCCAGCTCTCGTAGTACGGCGCGACGTGTCCGTCGAGCCCGGGCACCGTCGCGGTCATCTTGCCCGCCGCCGCGTTGCCGTCAGCGAACTCGCCGTAGCTGCGCACGGTCTTGCCGGCGTGAATGCACGCGTCCCAGATGTAGCCGTTCTGTGGCGCCGCAAGATTGCCGAAGGCGTTGCGCATCTGTCCGCCTCCCTCGCTGAGATATGCCGCGCCGCGGCTCGCGTAATTGGTCGGCCAGAATTTCTCGACGACGTCGGTGGCGATGGCGCCCGTCGAGAACGCGTGACCGTCGTAGCTGACCTCGGCGTCTACATAGAAATTGTCGAGCGTGACGAACTCGCGTGCGAGCGCGTGCGCGTTCGGGGTGATGTCTTCACCGAACAGTGCGAGCGTCGGGTCGCCGTTACCGCGATCGAGATCGCCGAGGATCTGGTCGTACGTCCGGTTCTCGCGAATCACGTAGAAGACGTGCTTGATGGGTGACGCGTCTCCCACCCGTCGCGGGATTGCCGTGTCGGCCGGCGCGGCCGCCGGATTGAGGCGTCTGTCGTCGGTGTACGCCGTGATCCGATAGACCGTGTTCGTGTAGCGCCGCAGCGTCTCGTCGTCTGGCGTCGGCAAGATGGACAACGAGCCCTGCAACATCGATCCGGTGTACTGACCGTCGGCGCCGGGCACGCCGGGCTGCGCGCCGCGCGGATTCGGGAGCGACGTCAGACCTTTGCCGCTCAGGATGTAAATCGCCTCGCCGCGCCGGCTGAACGCGACGCCGGTCGGATACCAGCCCGTCGGGATGAATCCAACGACGCGACTGTCACCGGGCTTCGACACATCCACCACGGCGACTGTGTTGTTGTCGGCGTTGGCCACGAGCAGTTTCTGGCCGTCTGGCGAGAGCGCCAGCGCGTTGGGCGTCGATCCGGGAGGCGCCTGAGGGAAGAGCGCTACGGAAATCTGCTCGGCGGCTTTTTTTGCGCCCGGATCCACGACGTACACCGCGTTCGTGTTGGCACACGCCACGAACAGGCGCCCGTCGGCGCCTTGGACCATCGCATTCGGATGCTCGCCGACGACGACCTCGGCCTGCGTGGCGAGGGTCTTCGGATCGAGCATGAGCACGCGCGCGCCGCCCCAGATCGAGACGAAGAGCGTCGTGCCGTCCTTCGAGAAGAGCGTGCTGTACGGTTCCGCTGGTACGTTCACCGTGACGCGCACGTTGCCGGTCGCCAGATCGGTCAGGCTCACGACCTGGCCGAGCACATGAGCCGCGGCAAGCCGCGCGCCGTCCGCGCTCACCGAGATGCCGCCGACGAAACTCTGCGGCACGGTTGGCTGGCGGCCGTCGACCGTCTCACGCGCGCTTCGCCCGAGCGGAAACGTGCTGCCGCGCGTCAATCGTCCGTTCTGCCAACCGAGCTCGATCACGCTGTTCGCGGCGGCGCCTGACGAGTACAGCTTGGTGCCGTCAGGCGTCCACGCCAGCCCGAGCCACGCGTCGTCGAGCGACACGGTCTGCGAGACGATCCCCCGTTCGAGATCGACGACGCGCAGCGTCGGCTTCACGTAGCCATTGTTCGAGACGATCAGATACCGCCCGTCCGGCGACAGGACGAGATTGAGCGGCAAATCGCCAATGGCCATGTGTCGCCCGGCGGGCGCGATCCGCCAGCCGTTGGGCAGCAGCGTTTCTCCCGCGCCAAGACTGCCGGGCCACTCCGCCTGGGCGGACGCGGCACGTTGCGCGGTCGCGGCGCCGACCGCAGAAACAACGATGAGCACGACACCGAGCACACCGACGAACGTTCGCGCGCGCATGGCGGGACAGTAGCACCAAACATCGCGCGCTCGTGTGTCGTCGGTGCAACGCCGACCCGGTATGATCGACAGCTTGACGCCCGATCTCAAATCGCTCGCCTCCGTCGAAGCGTTTCTGCGCTCGCGTCTCGCTCAGCCGCTGCCGGGCGGGGACGCGCAGTTCCGGTTTTCGCCCAAACCGACGCGCAAAGGGTGGCGGCCGGAGATGCAACCGGCCGAGGCGCGCAAGGCCGCGGCGCTGCTGCTCCTGTATCAGGATGGCGACACCGTCCGACTGCCGCTGACGCTGCGCCGGCACGACCTGCCCCAGCACGCCGGCCAAGTCAGTTTTCCGGGCGGCCGGATCGACGGCGGTGAATCCGCGCTCGACGCCGCACTACGCGAGACGCACGAGGAAATTGGCGTACCCGCCACAGGCATTCGCGTCATTGGGCCGTTGTCGTCACTCTGGGTGGTCGTGAGCAACCACTTGCTCTTTCCTTTCGTGGGCGTGGCCGACCGCCGCCCGGACTTTCATCCGGCGCCGAAGGAAGTCGCCGAGGTCCTCGAAGTGCGCCTGACGGATCTGCGCGATCCCGCACACCTTGGATGGTCGCGGCACTCACGGGAAGGCATCGTCGTGGACTACCCGCATTTCGACCTGGCCGGCCACGAAACCTGGGGCGCGACGGCAATGGTGCTGGGGGAATTCGGCTCGCTATTCGACCCTGAGTTCAGTCCCCCGCCACGTCCGTAGCGTGCATGGAACGTCGGGGGCCGCGCCGGTGTCTGTGAAAGTAGAGGCGCATGTGCCCCCAGCCCGCCCGTACTAGACTGACTTTCAATTCTGTCGTCTCACGGCCGTCGTGCGTTTGACGGCGCAGGGCGGTCGCCTGGGCGCCGATAGGAATCTCGAGGAGCGTTGCATGCGCCGCCACGCCGTTGCGCTGGTCTTCGCCGCGTTGATCGCCGGACTCCCGCTGGTCGTGCGCACGGAACAAGCCGCGCTCACGATTGTCAGTTCCGGTCCGGCCGGAGAGATCGGCCAATTACAAGATGCGAACGAAGTTCGCGTCGTGTTTTCAGAGCCGATGGTCTCGCTCGGCCGCGTGCCGTCGAATCCGACGCCGTCGTGGATCCACATCACGCCAGCGATCGCGGGCACATATCGCTGGTCGGGTACGACGGTGCTCCTCTTCACGCCGGACGCGGCGACGCCGCTGCCTCACGCCACGCGATACACCGTTCGAGTGGACGCGGCCGCCGAAAGCGCCGCCGGCCGGCGCCTCGGTGCGCCGTTCGAGTTTACGTTCACGACGCCGACGGTCAAACTCACGTCAGCGCGCTGGTATCGCCGCAACAGCCGCTTCGACGCGCCGCTCGTCATCGTGCTGCAATTCAACCAGCATGTGCGGCCGGACGATGTGCTGGCGCACGCGGCGGTGCGATATCAGCCGCACGACGTCGATCTTCCGCAATTCTCGGCGGCCGAACGCGCGCGACTCGCATCCGCGGACGCCGCCGGTTTGCACCGGTTCGAGGCGAAGATCGCGACCGCCCAGCAGACCGCGGCGCGCAGCGACGCCATCGCCCTTCGGGTGACGAGCGACTGGGATCGCAAGCAGTTTCCGCCGACCGACCAGCTGGTCGTTGTCGAGACGACTGCGGCGCCGCTGCCCGGCGGATGGCTGCAGATCACGCTCGACGATCGACTGCCCGCCGTCGAGGGATCCGAGCATCCGCAGACGGCGCAGCAATCGTCTGTCGTCCTCAATCCGTTGTTCTTCGCGCAGGCATTCTCCTGCCGTGACCAGTGCGATCCTTCGGGCTACAACTTCCTGCGTTTCACGAATCCGGTCAACGTCGCGGACTTCGCGCGCGCGCTGAGCATTCGCGATCTCACGGACGCGGCGCGCGAACGGGCGGTGCCCGCGACCTCGCCGGTGAAGGCCACGCCGCTCGACGAGGAAGACGCACACGCCGTCGAGGACGCCGGTTTCGACCGCCAGCCCCCCGCGAAGACGTGGGCGTATCGTCTCGACCCGTCGCTCACCTCGGCCGACGGCCAGACGCTCGGCTATCCGTGGGTCGGCATCGTCAGTAACTGGCACGAGCGCGCGTTCACCAGCTTCGGCGACGGGCACGGCGTGTGGGAGACGGATGGCGGGACGCAGTTGCCCTTTTACGCGCGCAATTTTCAGGACATCTCGCAGTGGGTGACGCCGCTCGCCATCACCGACCTCGTGCCGCGGATCGTCGCGCTCGAGAAACACAACTTCGCGGATTTGCCGCCTGGCGTCGGCACGGACCGGCGCCTGAACGTCGCACCAGACGCGACGCAGTCATACGGGATCGATCTGCGGTCGGTGCTGGCGCCGACGGGTACGGGCCTGATCTGGGCAGGCATTCAGAACGGCAATCCGATCGAACACGCACGCGCGGTGACACATGATGCGCGATCGACCATCGTGCAGGTCACCAACCTCGGGCTCACCGTGAAGGACAGCCCGCAGTCGACGCTGATCTTCGTCACGCGACTCGACACCGGCGCGGCAGTGCCCGACGCGCGGGTCACCGTGCTCAGTCTCGAGAACAAGCAACTCTGGCGTGGCACGACGGGCCGCGACGGCGTCGCGATGGCGCCGGCGATGCCGCTCCGCAAGCCCGACGAGTGGTACCAGCTGTCGTTCGTCGTCACCGCGGAAAAGGATGGCGACATCGGCTACGTCGCATCGAACTGGAATGAGGGCATCAGCCCGTGGGAGTTCGACACAAATTTCGGCCTGTGGGAGGCGACGGACATCCTGCGCGGATCGGTCTGGAGCGATCGTGGCGTCTACCGCCCCGGCGAAGACCTTCACGTCAAGGCGATCGTCCGTGCGGACACTGCGAGCGGCATCCGGCTCCTGCCCGCCGGATCGACGCTCGACGTCGTCGTGCGCGACAGCCGCAATCGCGAGGTCGACAAGCGCACGGTGACGATCAATCGCTGGAGCAGCGCGGAGTGGGCCTGGACCGTGCCCGCCGACGCGACGCTCGGCAACTACTCGATCGAGGCGATGCTCCCAAACACCCAGAAGCCCGCGGGCAACGACGCGACGCCGCGTGTGCGCGACGGCGACTGGCTGAAGAAGGTGCACGGATCGTTTCTGGTCGCGGCGTACCGTCGGCCGGACTTCCGCGTGGACGCGACGCTCGCCGTCGATCCGGCGATCGCCGGCGCCTCGCTGCACGCGACGCTCTCCGCACGATATCTCTTCGGCGGCACGATGGCGCGCCGGCCCGTGAAGTGGACCGTCAGCCGCCAAGCCGAGTCTTCGGTGCCGGCAGCGATCGCTGAACGATTTCCTGCCGACAAGTACGTCTTCGGCTATTACCCCGACGCCGTCAGCCGGACCGAAGCACAAGTCGCCGTCAAGCAGACCGCACTCGACGCGGACGGCAAGCTCGCCGTGGACGTGACCTCGAGTACCGGCACGGACCTCGCGTATCAGTACACGTTCGAGGGCGATGTCGAGGACGTCTCGCGTCAGCACATCGCGAATCGCTCGAGCGTGATCGTCTATCCGGCAGAGTGGTTGATCGGGTTGCGGCGTCCGGAATACTTCGCGGACACGACGACCGGCACAAGCGTGGACGTCGTCGCCGTCGATCTGCAGGGCCATGCTGTACCAAATGTCGCGGTGACCGTCACAGCGCTCCGCATCCAGTGGAACTCGGTCCGCCACGCACAGGGCAATGGGTTCTACACGTGGGAGACCGAACGGGTGGAAGTACCGGCCGGCACCTGGACCGTCATATCCGCGACGGCGCCGGTCGCGCTGAAGATCCCGGTGCCTGAGGGCGGGTACTACGAGGTGCGCGCGGTCGCGACCGATGCGGACGGGCGATCGACGCGTACGGACACGTCGTTCTACGGCCTCGGCAAAGGCTACACGGCATGGGAGCGATTCGATCACAACCGCATCACGCTCGAGCCTGAAAAGAAGACATGGAAGCCCGGCGAAACGGCGCGTGTGATGATTCAGTCGCCGTGGGAAACGGCGACGGCGCTCCTCACGGTCGAGCGTGAGGGCGTACGCCGGTACGAACGCTTCGATCTCACGTCCACGCAGCAGACGGTGACGGTGCCGATCACCGAGGCGGATATTCCCAACGTGTTCGTGTCGGTGCTGCTGGTGCGCGGACGGACGTCGAAGGATCCCGGCGCGGACGGCAGCGATCCCGGCAAGCCGAGCTTCCGCCTGGGCTACACAGAACTGGGCGTTGAGGACTCGACGAAACAACTGAAGGTCAGCGTCTCTGCCGACCGTGCAGAGTACCGGCCCGCGGGCAAGGCGTCGGTTTCAATGGCGGTGACCGATGCCGCGGGCGGTGCGGCGCCCGGCGAGGTCACGCTCTGGGCCGTCGACTACGGCGTGTTGTCGCTCACCGACTATCGCGCGCCCGACGTGCTGCATTCGGTGTATCGCGAAAAAGCGCTGCAGGTCATGAATGAGGACAGCCGTCAGCGTCTCATCAGCCGTCGCGTGCTGACGCCGAAGGGCGGGAACGACGGCGGGGGCGGCGGCAACGAGGGCGGCGCGCGCGATTTCCGCCGTGACTTCCGGCCGTTGGCCTTCTGGCTCGGCTCGATCGAAACGGATGCCTCCGGTCACGCGACGAAGGAGGTCACGCTTCCCGAGTCGCTCACGACGTACCGAATCATGGCCGTCGCGGCCGATACCTCCTCACGCTTCGGTTCGTCGTCAGTCGAGATCAAGGTCAACAAACCAGTGACGCTGCTCGCCGCGTTTCCGCGATTCATGGGCCTCGGCGACCGCGCGTCGTTTGGCGCGGTCGTGAGCAACATGCTCGCGACCGGCGGCGACGCCGTCGTCACGATTCGCAGTCTCGACCCGGCCACGCTGCAGTTCGCCGGGGCCGCGTCGCAGACGATCCATCTCGGCGGCGGATCGACCGAACCGGTGCGATTCGACGCATCGGCCCGCGCAGTCGGCACCGCTCGTGTGCAGATCACGGTTACGCTGGGCAAGGAAACCGACGCGTTCGAGACGACGCTCCCGATCGTTGCGCCGGCGCCGCTCGAGACGAACGCGGCGTTCGGTGACCTCGCCGGAGATCGCGCGACCGAGAAGATCACGCTCCCGGCCAGAATCGTGCCTGGCGCCGGCGGACTCGAGGTCAATCTGGCCTCCACAGCGCTCGTCGGCCTCGGAGAGGGCGCGCGCTA
Source organism: uncultured Acidobacteriota bacterium (assembly GCA_963704575.1). Classification (GTDB taxonomy): domain Bacteria; phylum Acidobacteriota; class Vicinamibacteria; order Vicinamibacterales; family SCN-69-37; genus DATEGZ01. The sequence goes on from OY969918.1 coordinate 3,179,014, forward strand.
CCTCGTGGACTATCCGTACATGTGCGCCGAGCAGAAGGCGTCGAGTGCATTGGCGCTCGCCCTCGCGGCCGATCTCGGCACGGCGTTCCCGATGGGCCGCATTGCGCCCGCGGATTATCGCGTCAAAGCCACGTCGCTCCTGAACGACCTGCCGCGCTATCAGTGCAGCGACGGGGGCTTCAGCTACTGGGCCGGGTCGTGCCTGTTCGGCAATGCGTATCTCACCGCGTACGTCCTGCACGTGATGAAAAGCGCGTCGGCGCTCGGGATCGCCGCGGACGCCGCCGTCGTGCAACGCGCGCTGGACTTCCTCGACGCCGAGATGAAGCGGCCGGCGCCGGTCGAAGTGCAGTGGCTGCCCGTATGGAGCGCCAGCCAGTCGTTCGGAGTGAAGGTCCTGAGCGAGTACGGCAGGAACGAGGACGCGAACATCACCCGCCTGACGCAGATGGCGGACCGGCTGCCCGTGTTCGCGCTTTCCTATCTCGCCGACGCGATGGCGGCGGGCAACACGCGCGGCGCCCGGTACACGGACGTCGTGCGGCGGCTTCAGAACGCGTTGCGCGTCGAAGGCGATCTCGCGCATGCCGAGGAGATCGACAGCGACGCGCTCGACTGGCTCTGGAATTCCAACGTGACGACGACGGCCACGGTCCTCGACGGGTTCGTACGTCGTAAGGACGCGCCGCAGGCGGTGCCGCAACTCGTGCGGTGGCTGCTGCTCGCCCGCCGCAACGGCCGCTGGAACAACACTCATGACAACGCCACCGTGCTCGAATCGCTTGTGGGGTACTACAAGGCGTTCGAATCAGACGTCCCCGATATGCAGGCGGCGGTGAAGATCGACCAGGCGACCCTCGGCACGGCTGCCTTCCAGGGCCGGTCCGCGGCCTCGCAATCGGTCCGGCTGGCGATGCCCGACCTGATGCGCCAGGTCTCGGCCGGCGTCGAGCGGGATCTCAACGTCACGCGCAGCGGCACCGGCCGGCTCTACTACACGTCGCGCCTGCAGTTCGTGCCGACCGATCCACAACCGGCCGTCGATCAGGGCATGCACGTCGAGCGCCGCTACGAGCGCTTCGTCGAAACCGGGTCGAGCCCAGCGGCCACATCGTTCGCTGCCGGCGATCTGATTCGTGTGACGCTCGTCGTCACCCTGCCGAAAGAACGACGCTACGTCGCCGTGAACGATCCGCTTCCCGCCGGAATGGAGGCCGTCGACGGCTGGTTCCGCACGACCGCCGCCGACCTCGCTCGCGACGCGTCGCAGTCGCCGGACGATCAGTCTTGGGAGGCTCGCTACCGCCGTGGCGGCTTCGATCACATCGAGAAATACGACGACCGGATCGCGCTATTCGCAACGCGACTGTCCGAGGGCCGCCACGAGTTCTCGTATCTCGTCCGCGCCACGACGAGCGGCACCTTCCACGTCGCGGGCACGCGCGCGGAGGAAATGTACGCACCGGAAGTCAGTGGGCGGTCGGCGCCGGTGACGATCGATATCAGGTGACCCATCGGAGAGTGAGGCAATGAGGCAATGAGGAAGTTGAGCACGCTGGCGGCGAAGTACCCACGCACCGTGATCGCGATCCTTGCGATGACGACGGGACTCGTCTGGCTGCGGTGCGGCTCCCTTCCGCCGGGCCTGCTCGATGACGAGGAGCGGCCGTCGACGGTGGTGCTCGACCGCAGTGGCAATCGGTTGTCGGAAGTCCGATCGTCAACAGGACAGCGGAGCGAGACGATTTCACCCACTGCCCTGCCGCGCACGCTCGCGCTTGCGACTCTCGCGGCCGAGGACGTGCGGTTCCGATCCCATCCCGGCGTCGATCCCATCGCGCTTGTGCGGGCCGTCGTTCACGACGTTCGGCGCGGACACATCGTCGAGGGCGGTTCCACGATTACGCAGCAGGTCGCGAAGCTGCTGATCGCGCGCCAGTCGGGCGGCCGGACACCGCGCGCCTGGACGACCAAGCTGTGGCAGGCGGTCGTCGCGCTGAGACTCGAACATCAGTACAGCAAGGACGAGATCCTCGCGCTCTATTTGAATCTCGCGCCGTACGGCAATCAGATTCAAGGCGCCGAGCGAGCCGCGCGAGCGTACTTCGGCCGGTCGGCGTCAACGCTGACGCCGGCCGAAGCCGCCTTTCTCGCGGCACTTCCACAGCAACCCGGCCGGTACAACCCCTGGCGCGATCCGTCGATCGCCGCCGCCCGTGCCCAGCGGATCCTCGCGACGATGAACGCACGCGGATGGCTGTCAGCTGGCGACTACACCGTGGCACGAGGCGAGCGGCTCAACGTCAATCGCGATGCGGCCACACTCATCGCGCCGCATTTCGTGGAGCGCGTGGTCGCCCAGGCCGGCACGCCCCGGCCGGCGCGCATCGACACGACGCTCGACGCGACGTTGCAGCGCACGGTCGAAGGGATCATCGCGGCCCACCGGAACGAGCTCGACAGCCACCACGCTGCGAACGTCGCGGTCGCCGTGCTCGACGTGCACTCGGGCGAGTGGCTGGCGTGGGAGGGATCGGGCAACTACTTCGACGGCATGCACGGCGGGTCGATCGATGGCGTGACGGCGCCGCGCCAGCCCGGGTCGGCGCTGAAGCCATTCACGTACGCGGCCGCGTTCGAACGAGGCGTCACCCCCGCGCGCGTGCTCGCCGACGTGCCGTCAGAATTCCCAACAGCCGAACCGGGTGTGCTCTACAGCCCGCGCAATTACGACAACCAGTATCGCGGCCCCCTGCTCGCGCGCGCGGCCCTCGCCGGTTCGGAAAACGTCCCCGCGGTCTCGCTCGCGTCGGAAGTCGGCGTGCCGACGCTCGCGCGGCTGCTGCGCCAGGCCGGGCTCTCGACACTCGATCGCAACGCGTCGCACTACGGGCTTGGCCTGACGCTCGGCAACGCGGAGGTCCGTCTCGATCAGTTGATTGGGGCGTACGCGATGTTTGCGCGCGGTGGAGAATTCGCGCCGCCGCACTTGATCCGCGCGATCGACGGCCGGCCCGTACCCGCCGAGATCCCGTCGCGCGTTCTGTCGCTGCGCACGGCATTCTGGATCACCGACATCCTGTCGGACGCCGACGCCCGCGCGTACATGTTCGGCCGCGGCGGGAGTCTCGACTTTCCGTTCACCGTCGCCGCGAAGACCGGCACGTCGCAGGCGTATCACGACAACTGGACCGTCGGATACACGAAGGAGGTAGCCGTCGGCGTGTGGGTCGGTAATTTCGATCGGTCGCCGCTGCGCGATTCGTCGGGCGTGACCGGCGCGGGACCGATCTTCCATGACGTCATGCTCGCCGCGGTTGAACGGGCCCGCGGGGTACTGCCGATCGGCGACCGCGCGCCGATTGTCGCGCCGCCGCCGGACGTCCGACGCGTCGAGCTCTGCGCGGAATCGGGACTCGCACCGACCGATGCGTGCCCGACACGCGTCACCGAGTGGGTGGCTGCCGGCGCGCCGCTCGACCGTTGCTCGTGGCACCACACGACCGACAGCGGCGTGATCACCACCTGGCCGGAGCCGTTCCAGGCGTGGGCGCGATCATCAGGACGGTTGACCTCACCCGCCAGCACCGCCGCAGTCGTCGCGGCGGCCGCCGTGGACAGCCGCGCACCGCGGGCGGGTCGCGCGTCCGGCGGTCTCTCGATCGTCACGCCCCTTGCCGGCGCGGTCTATCTCGTTGATTCGACGCTGCGCCAGGAATTCCAGGCGCTCGGCTTCCGCGCCCGCGGCGCCGCGGCCGGCCCGCTCGAGTGGTTCGTCGACGGCGCGTCGATCGGTGTCGCCTCGTCCGACACTGCCGCGCGATGGCCGCTCACGCCCGGCGCGCACGATGTCACGGTGCGCGACGCCAGCGGGCGCACCGCGCTCACCCACTTCGTCGTGAGATGACCACGCGACGCCGGGGCGAGGTCTCGCTCGAACGCGCGCTCTCGAAACTCGGCGCCGCCTCGCGCACGACCGCGCGCGAGCTCGTCGTGTCCGGCCACGTGCGGGTCGACGGCCGGGTCGTCACCAATCCCGCACAGCCGGTGGTTCCGGAAACCGCGCGCATCACAATCGACGGCCAGGACGTTCGCCGCGGCGCCTGGAGAATGATCGCGCTGCACAAGCCGCGCGGCACCATCACGACACGCAGCGATCCGGAAAACCGGCCCACCGTCTTCGATCTGCTCGACGACAAGGGCCGCGGCCTCGTCGCGGTCGGCCGGCTCGACTTCGCGTCGAGTGGCCTGTTGCTTTTCACGAACGACACGCAGCTCGCTCATCGGCTGACCGATCCCGCCCGGGAAGTGACGCGGCGATATCTCGTCACGGTGCGTGGCCTCGTCGAGGACAGCACCGCGCGTGACATCGAGCGCGGCTTCGACCTGGCAGCGCCGGGCGGAGGACGCGAACGCCTGCACGCGTCACGCGTTCTCGTGAGGAAGGCGTCCGGCCGGGAGACGCACCTCACTGTCGATCTTACCGAAGGCAAGAATCGCGAAGTGCGACGGCTGTTCGACGCCGTCGGCCACGAGGTCACCGCGCTCCATCGCGTGTCGTTCGGGCCGATTGAACTGGGCACGCTCGCGCCGGGCTCGTGGCGCGAGGTTTCGCGCGCGGAGCTGGCGCCGCTCGAACGTTCGAACCTGGTTCGCGCGAAGGGCTAGAGGATCTCGCGTCCGTGCCGCCGAAGCCACCGCTCGGCTTCGCGCCAGGCCGGACAAACGACGTCGACTGCCCGCCAGAAACGCGACGAGTGATTCGGGTGCGCCAAGTGCATCAGCTCGTGCCAGACGATGTAATCGCTGACGTGGGCGGGCATGTGCACGAGTCGCCAGTTCAGCGTGATCACGCCGCGGCCTGAGCACGCGCCCCACCGCGATCGGTGATTGCGCACGGCCACGCGCGAGACGACGAGACCGCGCGTCGTGGCAAGTTCCAGACAACGCGGCGGCAACTCGCGTTCGGCGAGTTCGCGAACCCGCGCTTCGACGGCGTCGCGCACCGCGCCCGGGGCGCGGCCGACAGAAATGTGCTCCGTCCCGCACAGCACCATCGCGCCGCGACGCACGAGCGTCACGCGCTCGCCGCGGAACCAGAGCTCGGTGCCGGTGTCCCAGGGGCGCGCCCGTTCCTGCTGACGCTGACGTTCGCGAATAATCCAGTCGGTCTGCCCCGCCGCGAATCGCAGCCCGCCCGCGATCGTGCCGCTTCGCGGTACGGTCAGCCGCAGCGTCCCGTCCACGCCAATGCGCAGCACATACCGGCGCGCCCGGCGATGACGCACCGTGACCACGGGCACCGGCTCGCCCTCGACAAGGACAACCTGACCCGGAGGCGACGCTTTTGGCTGCCCGGACGGCCACGGCAGACGCAGCTGCACGCCGTCCATCGTACGACGGAGCCCGGGTGTCCGTCTCGCAACATCTCGCGGCCGACTCTCGTCGATAATACGGACGATGGTGAAACTGGCTCTGGCACTTGCCTTGAGTCTCCCGCTGGCCTCGCCGCAGGCGTCGATTGCCGTCCGCGATCTCAACGGCCGCGCCGCGACGCCGCTGGTGCCGGCGGCCGGCGACGTCAACCTGGCGATCTTCGTCAGCATCGACTGCCCGATCTCCGCGCGCTACTCACCCGAGATCAACCGCATCGTCCGCGCCTATCCGCCGCGGCATGTCCGGACATTTCTGATCTACACCGACCCAAAAGCGACGGAAGCCGCCGTGCGCTCGAACCTCAAGGAATTCCACGACGGCGTCGTGCTGTCCGCGATCATCGATCGCGCTTTTCGGCTCACGATCGCCGCCGACGCGAAGGTCACGCCCGAAGCAGCGGTCTACACGACCGCGGGCCTCGCGTATCGCGGGCGGATCGACGATCTCTACGAGGCAATCGGCCAGAACCGTCGCGAAGCGAGCCATCATGACTTGCGCGATGCCCTCGACTTCGTCCTCGCCGGCAAACCCGTGCCGGCACCTGAAACGAAGCCCATCGGGTGTTTCATTGAGAGGGACCTCAAGTGAGATCCTTGGGTTCGATCGCGATTGCCGGTGTCGTCGCGTTGTCATGGAGCGGTGCCACGGTGATGCGCGCAAGTGACCCACGGACCGCCGCAGCATCTCCGCCGACGTTCGCCGCTGACATCGCCCCCATCATCTACGCCAACTGCACGGTGTGTCACCGGCCCGAACAGGCGGCGCCGTTCTCGCTCATTTCGTATGACGACGTGCGGAAGCACGGCAAGACGATCGTCGACGTGGTGTCGCGCCGCTACATGCCGCCGTGGCATGCGTCGCGCGCGGAAGGCTTTCCGGAATTCCGCGACGAGCGCCACTTGAGCGACAAACAGATCGAGACCTTCACCGCCTGGGTCGCGGCCGGCATGCCGAGCGGCGACCTCATGAAAGTCCCGCGGCCACCGGTGTTCCCGAACGGCTGGTCGCTCGGCGTTCCCGACATGGTCTTGAGTTTTCCGAAAACGGTGGCGGTCGCGGAAGACGGGCCGGACCAATATCGAAATATCGTCATGGACGTCGATCTGCCGGACGATCGCTGGATCACGGCGATCGACTTCGAGCCGAGCGCGCGTTCGGTGGTCCATCACGCGCTGTTCTTCGCCGGACCGTCCTCGACGACGGTTGGCGAGATGGATGCGATTCCTGGACTGGGGAGCGCGCTCCTCGGCGCGCGCGGCCGCCGCGGTGCGGCCGGCGCGGCCGGGTCGGAATCACCGCAACCGTGGGGCGGACTTGGCGGCTGGGTCCCTGGCGTCACGCCGCGTTTTTATCCCGATGGCATCGCGCAGCCCTTTCCGCGGCACTCGAACATCGTGATCCAGATGCACCTGCATCCGTCGGGCAAGGCGCAGATGGAGGACGGCAAGCTCGCGCTGTATTTCGCGAAAAAACCGCCGGAGAAGTCACTCACCGGCGTGCAGGTGCCGCCGGTCTTCGGATTCGCTTCCGGTATCGACATCCCGGCCGGCGCGCGCGACTACACGGTCCATGACTCGTTCGTGCTGCCTGTCGACGTCGAAGCCTATGGGGCCCGCGGCCACGCACACTATCTCGGCCGCGAGATGAAGATGACGGCGGTCCTGCCTGACGGGACGACGCGCGGTTTGTTGTGGATCAAGAACTGGGACTTCAGCTGGCAGGACTCCTACTTCTTCAAAGAACCACTCAAGCTGCCCAAGGGCACGAAGGTCGACGTCACGATCGTGTACGACAACTCGGCCGGCAATCCACGCAATCCAAAGAGCCCGCCCGAGCGCGTGAAGTGGGGCCGCGAGTCGGTGGACGAAATGGGCAGCATGACGCTGCTCGTCGCGTCGCCGTCTGGCGCCGACGGCGATGCGCTTCGCGCGGCGCAGGCGCAGCACTTCCGGCAACAGCTGATCAACCGAGCGCGCGGCGGAGGCGGCCGGTAAGTGGGAGCGGTCCTGCGTGACGTCCGGTACGGCGTGCGCATGCTCGCGCGCCATCCGGGCTTCACGGCGATCGCGGTGCTCTCACTCGCCGTTGGCATCGGCCTGAACGCGACGATCTTCAGCGTCGTCAACGCGCTGCTCCTGCGTCCGCTGCCCGTCGATCGACCCGGTGAACTCGTCGCCGTCTTCACGTCGTCGGATTCCGGCGCGCCGTACTCGTCATCATCGTATCCAGACTTCGCCGATCTGGCGGCGGGCGGCAGCACGCTGGCGGGCCTTGCGGCGCACACGCTGATGTTCGTTGCGATCGATCACGGCGACGCGTCACGGACGACGCTCGGCGAGATCGTGAGCGCGAACTACTTCGACGTGCTGGGCGTCCGGCCTGTCATCGGCCGGGGATTCTCTGCCGACGACGATCGGCCGGGCACGGCGCCGGTCGCCGTGATCAGCACGCGGATGTGGCAGCGCGATTTTCTCGCCAATCCTCAAGTGGTCGGCCAGTCGATCCGCATCCGCAACCGTGCGTACGCCGTTGTCGGCGTTGCGCCAGAGCGGTTCGGCGGCCTCGCATCCGGCGTGTCGGCCGACCTTTGGCTGCCTGCCGGCGCGGTGGACGATGTGGAGCCGCTGGGGATGATCGACACGGCGCCGTCGCCGTCGGGATCCAACCGGATCGAGCGGCGCGGCCAGCGGTGGCTGTTTCTAACCGGACGATTGAAGCCTGGCGCGACGATGGCGCAGGCGCAAGCCAATCTCGCCAGCGTGATGAGCGCGCTCGAGCAGGCATATCCGCAGAGCAACCACAATCGGCATGTCACGGTGATGCCGTCGGCGTCGGTGCGCATTCATCCGGATGTCGACGCCGCGATTGCACCGGGTGCGGCGGCGCTGATGGTCGCCGTCGGTCTCGTGCTGCTTGTTGCGTGTGCCAATCTGGCGAGCCTGCTGCTCGCGCGGGCGACAGCCCGGTCGCGCGAGATGGCGATCCGGCTGGCGATCGGCGCCAGCCGCGCGCAGCTCGTGCGCCAGCTCACGACGGAGAGCCTGGTGCTTGCGCTCGCCGGCGGCGCCGCGGGTTACGCGCTGGCGCTCTGGTCCACGCGCGCGATGGCCGCATTCAGGCCGCCCATCGACGTCGGCGTGGCGTTCGACATCAGCCCGGACGCGCGCGTGTTGATGTTCACGATTGGCCTCGCGACAACGACGGGCCTGCTGTTCGGCCTGGCGCCGGCGTTCCGGGCGTCGCGCCCCGATCTCGTGCCGTCGCTCAAGGGCGAGGTGTTCGTTGGACGCCGGCGGCGTTTCGATCCGCGCCGAGGTTTGGTGGCGCTCGAGATCGCCCTGTCGATGGTCCTGCTCGTCACCGGCGGCCTGCTGCTCAGGAGCGCGGTCGCCGCCGCGCATGCCACGACGGGGGTGGACGCCGCGCACGTCGTGTGCGCGTCGATCAACGGCACGAAGATGTATGCCGACCGCGAGCGCGCGCTGCAGTACTTCACGGAGGGCGTGCGTCGTCTCGAGGCGATTGCCGGCGTGACCGCGGTCGCCCGCGCCAACTGGATTCCCCTGTCACTGAACCACAACACGAATGTCATCGAGATCGACGGCGTGCGTGGCCCAGCAACAGACGGCGGTGTCGAGATCGACACCGCTGACGTCAGCGGCGACTACTTTCACGTGATGGGTGTGCCGATCGCGGCCGGACGGACGTTCGACAGCCGCGACAACAAGGACAGCGCGCCCGTCGCCATCGTCAGCGCCGCGGCTGCAAGCAAGTACTGGCCCGCTGGCGCCCTTGGCCGCCAGTTCCACGTGCGCAACGGCGGCATGGCGACGATCGTCGGTGTGTCGGCGGACTACGCCGTCCGCGCGGTTGGTGAAGCGCCGCGCCCGCTCGTGCACTTCGCGATCGATCAGACGCGACCCGGCTATCAAACGTTCGCCTTGGCGACGTCGCGGCCGGCAGTCGAATTCGTCGCGCCGGTCCGGCAGACACTCGTGGCGCTCGAGCCGCGCACGATCTTCATCGACCTGCAGCCGCTCGCGAGCCTGGTCGACACCGTGCTCTTCCCGGTTCGCGCCACCGCCGCGCTCCTCGCGACGCTCAGCGGTCTCGCGCTGCTGCTCGCCACGATCGGACTCTACGGCGTCATCGCTTTCAACGTCAGCCGGCGCACGCGCGAAATCGGCATCCGGATGGCGCTCGGGTCGAGTCAGGCACAGGTCGTCCGGCAGGTGATCGGTGAGGGGTTGACGCTCGTCGCCGCCGGCGGGCTCATTGGCGCGGCCGCGGCCGGCGTCGTCGGACGCGTGATTTCCGGCGCCTTGTTCGGCGTGACGGCGTTCGATCCGCTGACCTGGACGGTCGTGCTGGGGACGCTGGCGTTCGCCGCGGTCCTCGCGGGGCTCGTGCCGGCGCTGCGCGCGGCGGCGATCGACCCGATGCGGGCGCTCCGCCAGCTCTGACAAGCCGGCCAACCGTTCTACATTGTAGACCGTCGAACTACATTGTAGTTTGAAGTCATGCCCGCATATCTCGGTGAATTCGAACAGCTCGTGCTTCTCGCGATCCTGCGGCTCGGTCCCCGGGCGACCGGCGGTGCGATCCGGGCCGCGGTCGAGGCCGGCGGCCGCCGCACCGTGTGGATTGGCGCCGTTCATACCACGCTCGATCGCCTCGACGCCAAGGGCCTCGTGCAATCACGCCTGGTTACCGGAGACGACGACCGTGCGCGCAAAGTGTTTGCGCTCGAACCCGCCGGCCGCGCAGCCATCGCGCAGGCGCATGAGACCTGGCTCCGCATGACGCGCGGGCTCAAGCCCAAGCTGGAGTCGCGGTGACGCCACGACCGACGACTCCACCGTCCTGGCTGCGGCGTCTCGCTGGACGCGCGCTCGGCCCGCACGATCGCGAGTACCTGCTCGCGGATCTCGACGAGGAATTCGCGGCGCGCCGCGCCCACGGACGCCGCGCCTCCGGGTGGTACGCCGCACAGGTAATTCACGCTGCATGGACCCGGCGGCTCGAACGCCGCCGGATCGCCGCGGCGAGCACGCTCGCCCGTCAGGGAGGTTTCATGTTCACTGCCGTCTGGAGCGATGTCGTCGCTGGCGTGCGCGGTTTCCGCCGTGCGCCCGGCGCCATGGCGATCATCGTCCTCTCGCTCGGTCTTGGTCTCGGCGCGGCCGCCGCGATGTTCACCGTGGTTCGCGGCGTGCTCCTGGCACCGCTGCCGTACAGCGATCCGGCAGGGCTCGTCACGATTTGGAGCCGCTGGACCGGCTTCGACAAGACCTGGGTCTCCGATCAGGAGGTCCTCGACTATCAGAACCGCACGCGCACGATGAGCAGCGTCGCGGCCTGGGACGTGACGCGTGTGACGCTGACGGGCGCGGGTGATGCCGTTCGCGTCGGCGCCGCGCTCCTCACCGCCAACACGTTCGACGTCTTCGGCGTGCGGCCGATCGTCGGGCGCACCTTTACCGAAGACGAAGCTCGCGCCGGAGGCGGTGAAGAGCGGCCGACACTCGTCGTGCTCAGCTACGGCCTGTGGCAGCGGCAATTCGGAGGGGAAGCGAACGTCACCGACCGTCACCTCGACGTCAACGGCCGGCCGGCAAGAATCCTGGGCGTGATGCCGAAAGGCTTTCAGCTGCCGACCGACTTCGGCGGCGACGCCGCCGAGCCCTCCGAGTTGTGGCTGCCGCTGCACTTCGATCCCAAGCACACAGAACGCGGGAGTCATGGATTCTACGCGGCCGGCCGTCTCAAACCGGGCGTCACGGCCGCGCAGGCGTCCGACGACCTGGCCTCCGTCATCGGCGCGCTCGTAACAGAGGGCCAGTACCCGGTCGAAACTCATTTCACGGCATTCGCTGTGCCGGTTACCGACGAGATCCTCGGCGGCATCCGCCGTCCGCTGTACGTGCTGTTCGGCGCGGTGGGATTTCTGATGCTGATCGCGTGCGCGAATGCGGCGGCGCTGCTGCTCGCGCGCGCCGAATCGCGTCAGCGCGAGTTCGCGACGCGTACCGCGCTCGGCGCCAACCGGTGGCGACTCGTCCGTCAACAGTTCGTCGAAGGGCTCATGCTCGCACTCGCGGGCAGCGCCGCCGGACTCGTGCTGGCGCTCGGCGCCAAGCGCGTGCTCGACGCGATCGGCCCGACAGCGATTCCGCGGGCGGCGACCGTGGCCGTCGACTGGCACGTCGCGCTGTTTCTCGTCGCGACCTGCGCCGTGGCGGCGATCCTCAGCAGCCTCCCGCCGGCTTTTCGCGCGTTTCGCATTACGCTCGTCGACGGCCTCAAGGACGGCAGCGCGCAAGTGTCGGCGAGTGGTCATCGCCTCCGCCTGCGCAACACGCTCGTCGTGCTGCAACTCGCCTTCGCGCTCCTCCTGCTCACTGGAACGGGATTGACGCTGCGCACGCTCTGGTCTCTGCAGAAAGTCGATCTCGGCTTCGATCCGGCCAACGTCATGACCGCCCGGATCGCGCTGCCCAGCCGGCCGTACGGCACACCGGAACAAGTCAACACGTTCTTCGGCGCGCTGCTCGATCGCGTGCGCGCGATTCCCGGCGTGAAGTACGCGGGGCTCGTCCGCGCGCTTCCGATCGGCACAACCATCGGCGACTGGGGCATGGCCGTGGACGGCTACACCCCGCCGGCCGGCCAGGGCACACCGGGCGACTGGCAGGTCGCCACCGATGGCGCGCTCGAAGCGCTCGGCGAGCGTCTGATTCGTGGCCGGTTCTTCACGCCCGCCGATTCGCTCGACAGCCAACCGGTCGCGCTCATCAACGAGACGATGGCCGGGAAGTACTGGGAGGGCCGCGATCCGATCGGCGGCCGCTTCAAGATGGGCAATCCGAAAGGCCCGTGGATCACCGTGGTCGGCATTGTCGGCAATGTTCGTCACAACGGGGTCACCGCGCCGATCAAGACGAAGTTTTATCGCCCCTACGCGCAGTTCAGCCAGACGACGGGCAATGCGATGAATACGGGCACGATCGTCGTGAAGAGCGACGGCGATCCCGGTGCGATCGCCGGGGCGCTTCGCGCCGCGACACGGTCACTCGATCCAGCCATTCCCCTCGCGGCGATGCAGCCGATGATCGACGTCGTCAACACGTCGCTCACGTCGCCGCGTCTGACGAGCACGGTGTTCATCGGTGTTGCGGCGGTCGCTCTCCTGCTGTCCGCGGTCGGCATCTACGGGCTGCTCGTGTTTCTTGTGAGCCAGCGCGCGCACGAAATCGGCATCCGCGTGGCGATCGGCGCGCAGCGCCGGCAGATCGTGCAGCTGGTCTTCGGCCACGGCCTCAGATTGGCGGGCGCGGGCATCGCCATCGGCGTCGTGCTGGCACTCGTGCTGTCGCGCGCGGTCGGGGGACTGCTCTACGGCGTTGGGGCACTCGACCCGTGGACGTTCACGGTGGTGCCGCTGGCGTTGCTCGGCGTCGCGCTCGCGGCGAGTATCTTGCCGGCCCGGCGCGCGGCCGCCGTCGATCCCGTTATGGCGTTGAAGCGGTTGTAGCGCGTCAGCCGACCTTGACGGCCATCATGGTCTCGTCATCGCCCGGCTCGACCGAGCCACGGAACGCTTTGACGACGCCCTCGACGCGTTGCAGGATTTCCTCCGAGCTCGCGGCCACGCTCGAGGTGAGCACGGCCTCGAGGCGCTCGGGGCCGAACATGTCGCCGGCGGCGTTCTCGGCTTCGACGCACCCGTCCGTGTAGAAGAACAGCACGTCGCCAGCGGACAACTGGATCTTGCTGGCCGTATATCCGCGTCCAGCCAGCAAGCCGACCGGCAGTCCCGACGACGACATTCGTTTGAGGCCGTCCTGGCAAAGCGCGTACTGCGGATGATGACCGGCATTGACGTACTGCAGCGTCCGCGACGCCGGATCGAGAATGCCGAGGAACAGCGTCGCGTACACCGGCGCCGGAGAATTCTCGGCGACGTCGCGATCGGTCGCGTCCGCGATTGCCGCCAGTTCCTGACCGAGCGCCAACCGCGTCCGCAGCGACGCTTGAATATTGGCCATCAGCAGGGCCGCGCCGACGCCCTTGCCCGACACATCGCCGACGAGCAGCGCGATTCGATGGTCGGAAAGCTCGAAGTAATTGAAGAAGTCGCCGCCGACTTCGCGCGCCGGCACCGATACGCCCTTGATTTCCGTCAGGCCGAGCCGCAGCGGCTCGTGCGGCAGCATCTCGTGCTGGATCTGCCGCCCGAGCTCGAGCTCGCGCTTCACCCGCTCCTGGCCGACCGCGGCCCGCTGGTGCTGCTCGACGTCGCTCGCCATCCGGTTGAACGCGGTGGCCAGCCGGCCGATTTCGTCTTTGGTCGTGAGCGGCACGCGCACGCTGTAGTCGCCGTGCGAAATGCGATCGACACCGTCAGTGAGCTTCGAGAGGTTGCGGGTCAACCGGCCGGAAAGCGGGACGATGCCGACGAGCGCGAGCGCGATGAAGCCGAGGCCAAAGCTGGCATTGCGCGCGGCCGTCTTGCGCAGATCGCTCAACGAGTCGCCGACGGGCTTTGCGATGCCGAACCGCAGTCCAGAACCTGACGGGTCTGCGTTCGTCACGACGATCCAGTCGCCGCGGGTGACCGTAGACGTTGCCTGGCCGTCGGTGGGGGCGGGCAGTTTCAGCGCCTCGATCGCCTTTTTGTCGTCGTCGGTCGGCGTGAAGATCTTGCCGTCCTTGCTGATCGCGAACGGCACTTCACCGCGATCGCGGCGCGTCGTGGAGAAGACGGTCGCGAGGACTTGCGGCATGTTCATTTCGGCGCCGACCTGCTCAACGACCTGGCCGTTCTGCTCGACCATGACGCCGAGGTGCGTGCCCGTCACTTCGGTCTTCTTCTTCACGGGCGCGGGTGGCCGGGGCGCGGCCGGAGGTGCGTGGTTCGCCGCTGGTGCAGCTGCGTTGCTCGCTGGAGGCGCGGGGGATGGTGTCGCCGCTCCTGGCGCTTCGCTCTTGATGGTCGCCGCCGCCGCGTCGGCAATCTTCCTGGACGTTTCGGCCGATCGTGCGGTCGTGTCGGCCGTCTCGCGTTCCGCGCCCGCGGCGCGCTCGGCGTCGGCGGCGCGCTTCTGCAAGCCGGCGGCGCCCAGCTGCAGACCTTGCGCAATGCCAAGCATCCGCTGATTCAGCTCGCGCGCGACGCGCTGGCGTTCTTCGGGCGTCAGGTGCTCGAGTTGTCCGTCGGGCACGATCTGCTTGAGGATCTCGCGACGCACCGGCGCGAGATCGATCGTGAGATGCGTCGGATTCGTGTCAGGGGTGGCCGCGTCGGCTTGACCGGTTGGAACCGTCGCGTTCGCCCCCTGTCCGCCCGCACGTTGACCTGTGCCGGAAGGCGCTGAGGTGCTCGTGCCGCTGCCGGCCCCGCGAGGATCGCCGTAGCGCCATTGCGGCATCGGATGCTCGTCCGGCTGCGCGCGTTGTGCCGGCTGCGAGGGTGGCGTCGATTGCGTGCCCTGCCGACCACCCTGCTTCGGCGGCCGGTCGTCGAAGCGATTCGGCGTGCCTCGTCCGGCCGTCGAATAACCCGAGGGCGGCGGCACGCCAGCAACCTGCGTCGGCGGCGGCGTGGGACCGGCGCCAGAGGGCGGCGTCAGAGGTCCCGGAGATCCCGGCGATCCCGGCGGAGTTGGCGGCGGCATTCCCCGGCGGCCGCCTGGCTGCAGGCCGTAGTTGCCGCGACCGAGACCGCGCAGCTCGACGTTGTTGAGGAGCATCGCCGCTTCGCCCAGCGTCTGCGCGACCTGCGCGCCGTATTCCTGTTCCATCGCGGTCTTGGCCGCATCGGCGGCAGTTACACCGGAGGCAGGCGCGGTCACGGCGGGCGTGGTCGGCGTCGCGGGTATCGTCGGCTTCGTCGCGCGCGTCTTGTCCGGCACAGGCGTCTTGGCGGGCGTCGCCTGCGCTACCTGGGCGGCTTGCGCTCTCGCTGACTCGTTCTGCAGGTCGACGAGATGCTCGACGCGCTCGCTCAGCTGCGACGTCACGAGCTGCATGCGCTGGCTCAGCTCGCCGGCAAGCAGATCGGATTCTCGCGCCGCCGCATCCTGGACCGCGCGCACGTTGCTCGTGTAGGAATAGAACGTGACGGCGCCAAGCGGCACCACCGATAACAGAAAAAAGACGACGATGAGGCGGACGCGCAGGCTCATGCGCCCGCTCCGGAAAAGGTCACGATCACCGGCGCGTGATCGCTCGAGCCGAATTCGCGCATCGACACCGACGTCTTCGCGCGCGAGGCGAGCGGGCGATTCGCGAGCACGTAGTCAATGCGCCAGCCGATGTTGCGCTGGCGCAGATTGCGCCAGGGCGCCCACCACGTAAACAGCTCGTCGTTGGCCGAATCGAGTTCACGTCCAATATCCGTCAGGCCGGTATCGAACATCCGGCCGAGCAACGCGCGCTCCTCCGGACGCGTGCCGATCTGGTTCGGCTTGCGTTCCTTTGGATGCACGTCTCGCTCCTCCCGCGCCACGTTCAGATCCCCACACAGGACTAGCGACTGGCCTGTCTGATTAGTTTCATGCGTCCAGGCAGCCAACGCGTCGAGAAATCGCATTTTTACGTCGAAATCCTTGCCGCCGTTCGGAACATACACGGACGCGACCCTGATCGGCCCGAGATCCGCGACGACAATCCGCTGTTCGAGATCGAACGCCGGATGGGTGAAACCGGGCTGGACCGGGCAATGATCGCGCCGGACGAGCAACGCGACGCCCGAATAGCCTCGCGCTCCGTGCCAGTAGCTCCAGTAGCTGTCGGGAGACACGAGCAGCGCGGGCACCTGCTCGGGCGTGGCCTTGATCTCCTGCAGACAGACGACGTCGGGTTGCTCGGTCGTGAGCAACTGCTGCAGTTCGGCCTGTCGTGCGCGGACACCGTTCACGTTCCATGTCGCGACCTTGAACGGCGCCTCAGACACGCGTCACCTGACGCCGGCTCCGATGGGCGTCGAGCACGAACGGTCCGAGCCGCTTGCTCAGGTACACCTTCGACTCGAGCGGATCGGCCGACGGCTCGAGCTTGACGACGTTGAACTGCAGGCTGTCGAGCGTGCCGCGCATGTCGAAGTAGCGGTTCTTTGTCTTGACGACGACTTCGTCGTAGCCGTTCGCGACCGCCCACACTTCCTGCTCCTCGGTGAGCGCGCGAAAATGTCCCTGTCCGCGCCAGTCGAGCCGAGTCGCGCCGAGCCAGTTGTACAAAATCTTCCGGCCTCGAAACTCGATGGCGCCGTCGAGTCGCGCGACCAGATCCACGAGCGCGGGATCCTGCTCCTCGGTGCGTAGTTCGTGGGACACCTTGTACGACACGGGCACGACCGTCGACGGATCGTCGGGCAGCGACGATTCGGCCATCAGGATCTGGCACGCGCGGTTCTCGAGGCGCTGGAGGATCGAGCCCGCGCTCTTGCGCTCGGGAAACTCGCTGAAAAACTCCTCGATGTAGGCGATCTCGAGCGCGCCCTGCTGCAGCGGGTATTCGCGAATCAAATATGGTTGAGCGTCCATGGGACCGGTGCTTAAGTGTAATGCCTCACGCCGGGCCGCGACTCTGCGCCCGATCGGCCGCCACCGAGGCGGCGCGGCAGAATGCCGCGCGTTCCGTCGCGGCCGGCGTCCGGTCGAAGGCATCAATCGGCCACGGCAGGCGCCAGGTCCAGTTCTCGTCGCCGACCGTCGCGGGCGTGTTGATTCGATCGCGCCAGCCGAAGAGGTCCTGCATCGGACAAAACAGGTGATCTGAACGGGCGTGATACGCCGACGCGAGGAGGACGTCGCGCACGGTGTCGGACCAGCCGCTCGACGGACCGATCGTGCCGGCCGCACGGACCGTGGGCAGCGACGCGACGCCGGCGCGATCGCTCGCGCTGGTTCCGTCCCACCATACCGCGATCGGTTCGGTGTCGTGCGTACCGCTGAACGCGGCCGACACGACCGGCAACTCAGCCGGATCCACGAACGGTTGTCCCGGCTGATGGTAGTAGCGCTCCCACCGGAGGACTTTGCTGCCGGGCACGCCGAGCCGCGCCATCGACGCCCGCACGAAATCCGGCACGGTGCCGAGATCCTCCGCGAGGATCTCGAGGCCGGACGCGAGCGCGATCGTGAGAATCTGCTCGCCCTGCCACAACTGCGTTGGCTCGTCGGGCGGGATGAAAAATCCCGGCTCGCCACGCCGCCGTCCATAGGTGCGATAGAAGCCCACGAGATGATCGATGCGAGCGCTATCGAAGAGTGCGGTCATCCGCTGCACGCGCTGCCGCATCCACGCAAAACCGCCTGCAGCGATCACGTCCCACCGATACGTCGGCAGGGCCCAGTCCTGTCCGGTGTCACTGAACGCGTCCGGCGGGACGCCGGCCGAGACGTCGAGCAGAAACTCGCCGGATCGCGCCCACACATCGGCGCTCTCGGCGGCGACGACGAACGGCACGTCGCCGACGATGCGCACGCCGTGACGCTGGGCCGCCGCGCGCGCGCGCTGCCACTGATCGGACGCGGCCCATTGCAGATACTGATGACGAAGCACATCTCGCGCGAGCTGTCGCCGGGCCTCGTCGAGCGCCCGCGGATCGCGCGCCGCGAGCGCCGCGGGCCAGGTCCACCAGTGACCGGTGCCCGCATTCGCGGCGATCGCCTGGAAGAGCGCGTAGTCGTCGAGCCACCATCGCTCGCGTGCGATAAACGCCGCGAGGGATGCTCCGCGCGCCGTTTTCGTCTGCCACTCGTCGGCGACAAAACACGCGAATGCCGTGTCGAGCGCCTCGTCCTTCACGCGCCTGACGTCGGCGTAGGAAATGTGCGGACTCTGCCGCGCCGCCGCCAAGGCCTGACGCGCCTCACTGGACAGTGCGGACTCACCGCCCGCACGCCAGAAATCCTCGAGCGCAGGCACGCGGAGGAAGATCGGATCGATCGCCATCGCCGACACCGCGGAGTACGGCGACGTGCCGCCGGGTGGCATCGTGCCGATCGGCAGCAGCATCAGGCGATCGAAGCCGGCCTGCTCGAGCCAGGCCGCGAGCGGCACGACGTCGAGCAGCTCGCCGATGCCCCAGCTCTCCGTCGACACCGCAGAAAAGAGCGGCAGAATTACGCCGGCGTGCCTGGACACTACGCGCGCCCTCCACCCGCGATCGGCAGCATCCGGCCGATGCCCTCGCGAAACACGATGGGATCGGGCAGGAGGCTCACGACGAGGAACGCGCCGCCGGCGAAATCGAAGAAGTACCCGGGATGCACGAGCACGCCGGTCTGGTCGAGCACGTGCAGGACGAGCGCCTCGTCGCCGGTCGTGGCCGGCACCTCGAGCACAGCGGACCATCCGCCTTCTGGCTCGCGTAGCGTGATCGCCGGATGCGCGACGACCGCGTCACGAAGCACACGAAGATTGCCGCGGACGCGCGCGAGAATAGCGTCACGGATCGTGCGCCCGCTCGCGACGAGCGCGGGCGCCGCGATCTGCACGGGCGTCGAGACCGCGAGATACGTGTCGGCGATCAGCTCGAGCCGATCGAGGGCCGCGGCCGCCAGCTCCTCTGGCCCGGTCACCGCAATCCACCCGAGCTTCACCTGCGGCAGGCCGGCCGACTTCGACAGGCCGCCGAGCACGAACGTCAGCGCGCGGGCCTCGCCCGCAAACGATCGCGCGTCCGATCTTGGCGCCAGCGGAAAATCGGCAAAGACTTCGTCGGAGATGATCGCCAGGCCGTGCGCGCCGGCCACACCAGCCAGCCAGTCGCGATCGTCCGCGCGAAGCATCGAGCCGGTCGGATTGTTGGGACTGACGACGAGGATCGCGCGAACGCCGGCGCCGAGCGCGTCCTCGACAGACGGCCGATCGATGGACCAGGCGCCGTGATAGTCGAGCAGATACGGCCGTGCCTCGACACCCTCGAGCCCGACGAGCAGATCGAACAGCGGGTAGCTCGGCTGCGGCACGAGCACGCTGTCGCCAGGATTGCAGAGCAGCTTGAACAGCATGGCGTAGGCGTCGCTCGTGCTCGCCGTAAGCACGAGCTGGTCGGCGAAGATATTCACGCCGAGGGTCGCGGACCACGCAGCCGCCACCGCCTCGCGCGCGGTCGTCAATCCACGCGCGTCCGGCGAGTAAATGCGACCGGCCGGATCGGCAAGCGGCGCGAGCACGTCCAGCGGATACTGCAGGCCGACGATAGTCGGATTGGTCTCAGTGAGATCGAGGATCCGCGCGCCCGATCGCCGGCGCGCGTCAACGGCGCGGCTGACCGGGTTCTGCGCCAGCGTCGCCGGCAGGCGTGACGAAAACATCGACGCACTAGACTACAATGCCGCCGCCGAGGCGTCGCGACGCGCAGCACGGCCCACCGCTCGGCCTACTTTTCCACCTTGCTGATGACGTAGACGCGCGCGCTGCCCGCCTCGAGATCCAAATCCCAGCGCGGCCCGTTCGGCTGGCTGAGCATCGACATCTGCGATCCGTCGAGCAGATTGACCCACATCGCGGCCGGCACGGCGGGCGGCAGCTTCGCGATGGCCTTCACACGCGAGCGCGTCGCGTTCGTCGCGAAGAGCACGTACGACCGTTCGTCCTGCATGAGGACGACGTCGAGCGCAGGCGCGGCCGGGCCGAGCACGGACACCGGCGCCGCCGCGCGAATGTCGCCGAAGAGCTTGGCGTTGAAACTCAACTGGCGCGCGATGGTCTTCGCCGCCTGCAACCACGGTGCGGTGCGGCCCGCGGCATTCTGCAGGCCCGTCCCCTCCGCCGGTCCAGGATCGAAGCAGATGACGCGAGCGCCATGCGCAACCGCGCGCCAGACGATGGCGGGGATGTCTTCGACGGCGACTTCCTTCGCCGACAGGTCCATCACGGGCCGCGGATGCATGGCCGACGCGGGATTGAGGAGCAGCGGCTCCGGACGAATCTGGATGCCGACGCCCACCGTCTCTGCCATCCGGCGGAGATCGGCGACGCCGCCCGAACTCGTCGCGGGCCAGGTAACGCTGCCGAAGCCGAGCGCGTGGATCACTGCCAGGTCGTCTTCACGCGGCTGCCCGGTCGGCGATCCACGGTACCAGACTGACACCATGGGCTCCGCCGCGACCAACTGCGTCGCCAGAAGGACCACGGTCACAAGCCCCATCAAGCCTGGCGCACCTCGGCGCATCGAGAGTGTTTTCGGGTCGACCCGTTGTCTCCTACACACTATCCCGATCCTGTAATCGGCCAACAGATCTGTATGGCGACCCGAGAAAACCGGCGGCGTTCCTAGGCCGCGGCAATCGGCTGGAGCTGTTTGAGGTGGTGCACGCCGTGGCCCGCGAGCGTCACCAGGATGAACTCGACGTCGATCTCGCCGAGTTCCGAGTGATGCACTTTGCGCTGCCGATCGGCGGCGGTCAGCGAACCGGCGAAGGCCAGGTTCATCTTGCGCGCGCCTTCGAATCCGGCCCACGCGGTCGCGCCGTCAATGACGTCGTGATCGGGACCCATCAATTGATCCTGATCGACCGGCTGCACGACGTAGCCGGGCACGCCGACCGCACAGAGCAGCCGGACGCCGAAGATCATCTCCCACTGCGACACGTGAACCATGATCTGGCGCACGGTCCACTTGCCCGGCGCATACGGCTGGTTCCACGCGCCCGCCGCGAGCCGCGGAATCAGGTTCTGGTACTCGGCCAGCGAACTTCGCAGCACACTCACGGGATCGAGTGTGCCGACATATTGTGCGTACGGTGAAACGGCCATGTCGCGAATTCTATCGCGATCGTTCCGGAGCGGCGGCGCGCGGCGTCGCGAGACTCACGGCCATGCCGACGCCGACGCAGACGACGGCGCCGATGACGTTGTGCCAGAGGTACGAAATCGTCTTCGTCTGCGGCATGAAGGCCACAAAAAACACCACGACGAGTCCGGAGACGAGCCCCCAGAATGCGCCCTGCCCGTTCGCGCGTTTCGTGCCAATCGCCAGGATGAACACGCCCAGCAGCGAGCCGTAGAACAGCGAGCCGATCGTGTTGACCGTGTCGATCAGCGACCCGAGGTTTGCCGAGTAGTACGCGGCGACGCAGGCGAAAAGGCCCCAGAACGCCGTGGCGACCTTCGAAAATCTGAGGAACGCCGCATCGGTCGCGTTCGGGTTGAGGTGACGCCGATACACGTCGACCGCCGTCGCGGTCGCGAGCGCGTTCAGTTCACCAGAGCTAGCGGACATTGCCGCCGACAGGATCGCGGCGATCATCAATCCCATCAGGCCAATCGGCATGTACGAAAGGATGAACGTCGGAAACACGTAGTTGCCGTCCGTGTATGTCTTGTCGCCGGTCACGCCGCGCACGAGGTCGACCGCGCGCTTTCTCACCCCGGCCACATCGGCTTGTGCCGTGCGAAACGACTCGCGAGCGCTGGCGTAGGCCGGCGAGGTCGTGTCGCTCTCGGCCGCCGCCATGGTCATCGCCGCCGATTGCCGGGCGGCGAACTTCTGGCTGAACTCCGTTTCGAGTGCCGAGTACTCGGCGGCGCGCGAGCTCGACATCACGACCCGGTCGTAGACCGGATTGAACAACATCGGATTTTTGTTGAAGAGAAAAAAGCAGAACGTCAGCACGCCGGTCAGCAGGATGCCGGCTTGCAGCGGAATCTTGGCGAACGCGCTCACGAGAAGCGAGTGCCGGGCGGAGTCCACGGACTTCGCGGTGAGATAGCGCTGCACCTGGCTTTGATCGCACCCAAAGTACGACAGCATCAGGAACGTCGCGCCGATGAGCCCCGACCACAAGGTGTACTGCGCGTGCAGGTCGAAGCTCGTGTCGATCGCCTGCAGCCGGCCGACCGCACCGGCCACGTGCAGCGCCTGCGTCGCGCTCACGGGTAGCCCGGCAATGAGCACGATGACCACCGATCCCATCGCGAACAGGACGATGCCCATCTGCTTCACGTCGGTCCACGTCACGGCCTGCACGCCACCGACCATCGTGTACGCAATCACCGGCAAGCCAATCACGAGGATCGTCGCGGCGAAGTTCCAGCCGAGGACGATCGAGAGAATGATCGACGGCGCCGCGATGACGATGCCGCACGAGAGCGCGCGCTGCATCAAGAACGTAAACGCCGCCAGCGTCCGCGTCTTCAGATCGAAGCGCTTTTCGAGGTACTCGTACGCCGTGTAGACATTCGCGCGATAGAAGAACGGCACGACGGTCATCGACAGGATCACCATGGCGATCGGCAGGCCGAAGTAGATCTGCACGAACTTCATGCCGTCTTCGTACGCCTTACCGGTCGTGCCCACGAGCGTGATCGCGCTGAGCTGCGTGGCCATCACCGACAGGCCCACCGCCCACCACGGCAAGCTGCGGTTCGCCCGGAGGTACCCGTCGATCTCGTTCGTGCGGCGGCTCGCGCGCAGACCGCTCCACACGATCCACGTGAGATACACGACGACCACGACCCAATCGAGCCAGCGCATGGCTTACGAGAAGTGCGCGCCGAGCCAGTACAGCGCGACGATGACGACCGCTTCGACGACGAGCACGAGGAGGTAAGTGCGGGAGAGATCGCGGTCGCCGGCCGCGTCCGCGGGGAGGTCACCGGTGGTCGCCATTGGGGCAGTATAGAATCAGCACCGCCCGATGCGCATCATTTCTACCGACCACAAGGTCATCGGACTGCAATACCTCTTCACGAGCCTCATTTTTCTTCTTCTCGGCTTCTCGCTCATCGTGCTGGTCCGCTGGCAGCTCGCGTTTCCTGCACACCCGATTCCGTTCATCGGCGGCCTGCTCGGCGAGTCGAACGTCGTGCAAGGCGTGATGCTGCCGGAGTTCTACACGCAGCTTGGCGCCATGCACGGTACGATCATGGTGTTTCTTGCGGTCGTGCCGCTCGCAGTCGGCGCATTCGGCAATTACCTGGTACCGCTCATGATCGGCGCGCCGGACATGGTATTCCCGCGCCTGAACGCGCTGAGCTACTGGGTGTACCTCGCCGGCGGACTGATCATGCTCGCAGGATTCTTTCTGCCAGGCGGCGCCGCCAACTCGGGCTGGACGTCGTACCCGCCGCTCGCCGACATCGCCTCGTCCGGCCAGACGGCGTGGCTCGTCGGCATGTTCGTCCTGATCGTCTCGTCGCTGGTCGGGTCGATCAACATCCTCGTGACGATCATGCAGCTGCGCGCACCGGGCCTGACGATGATGCGCCTGCCATTCTTCGTCTGGGCACAGCTCGTGACGTCGTTTCTGCTGCTGCTCGCCTTTCCTCCGCTGCAAGGCGCGGTCATTCTCCAGTTGATGGACCGGCTGGGTGGCACGAGCTTCTTTCTACCGACCGGCCTGGTCGTGTCAGGCCAGGCGCTGCGCGCCACCGGCGGCGGCAGTCCGATTCTCTGGCAGCACCTCTTCTGGTTCCTCGCGCACCCCGAGGTCTACGTGCTGATTCTCCCGGCCTTCGGCATCGTCGCTGAGGTGATCGCCAATGCGACGCGCAAGCCGCTCTGGGGCTACCGCGCGATGGTCGGGTCCGCAGTCTTCATGGGGTTCATGTCGTTTCTCGTCTGGGCCCACCACATGTTCCTCACGGGCATGGGACCGACTATGAGCGCGTTCTTCCAGGTGACGACGATGATCATCTCGGTGCCGTCGGTTGTCATCCTCTCGTCGCTCCTGCTTTCCCTCTACGGCGGGTCGATTCGCTTCACGGTGCCTGCGATGTTCGCGCTCGCCTTCCTGCCGATGTTCGGTATCGGCGGCCTGACGGGGCTTCCGCTCGGCCTCGCGGCCTCTGACGTGCCGCTCCACGACACCTACTACGTCGTCGGCCACTTTCACTACATCGTCGCGCCGGGCACGTTGTTCGCGATCTTCGCGGGCATCTACTACTGGTTTCCCAAAGTGACCGGCCGGCTGATGAGCCCGTTGTTCGGGCGGCTGCATTTCTGGGGATCGCTGGTTGGCATGAATGGCATCTTCCTGCCGATGCTGATTCAGGGCCTGGCCGGCGTGAACCGGCGGTTGTACGACGGCGGGCGCACGTACACGTTTGTGGCGTCGGTCGTGCCGCTGTATTCAGTCCAATGGTGGGCCACGGTACTGCTCGGAACGGTCCAGCTATTCTTCGTCGTCAATTTCGTGTGGAGCGCCGTACGCGGCCAGCGCACCAACGACAACCCGTGGCAGGCGACGACGCTCGAGTGGGCGACGACGTCCCCACCGCCGCATGCGAATTTTCCGGCGGCCCCTCGCGTGCATCGGGGGCCGTACGACTACAGTCCGGCCGGAGTGTCGGTCGACTTCATTCCGCAGCAGCAGCCATGATTCCGTACACGATTGATCGCCGTGCGGACACGGGCGTGACGAACGTCACGCTGGGCATCTGGCTGTTCATCGCGTCGGAAGTGATGCTCTTCGGCGCGTTATTTTCGTCGTACGCGCTGCTCCGGACATCTGCGCCGGCGTGGCCGCACGGCGGCGACGTGCTGCAGGTCTGGTTCGGCGTCGCGCATACGATCGTGCTCTCGATCATGACGGCGCTCGTCTTGCGCGCGCGCGGCGCCTCGAGGCCGACGGCGCGTGCGCTGGTCCTGGCGGCGTCGGCACTCGCGCTGGTCTTCCTCGCGACGAAGGGGTACGAATGGCAGGGCGAGATTCGCGCCGGCCTCGTGCCGTCGGTCAACACGTTCCTCGCGATGTATTTCACGCTGACCGGCTTGCACGCGGTGCATGTCGCGGCCGGCCTGGTCGCAAACACTTGGGCGCTCGCGGGCGCCAGGCGCACGGGCGAGGCTATGACGGCCGGCCGGATTCGCGCGATCGCGCTTTATTGGGCGTTCGTCGACATCGTGTGGCTGGTGATCTTTCTCCTGTTCTATCTGACATGACGATCCAGCGCCGGCGCCTCGCGCGGTACGTCGTGGTCGCTGCGGTGTGGATCGCGGCCAGCGCCACGGCGCTCGCCTGCCCGGTCTGCTTCCGTATTGAGGCCGGGCCGGTTGCCGACGGCGTCCGTGCCGCCGTCTTTGTCCTCATTGGCGTGACGACGACGGTGCTCTCTGGCGTCGGGATGTTCCTCGTGCGCTTCATTCGACGCAGCGCGCAGCAGTCGGAGACGTCATGACGCGGTGGCTGCCTGTCGCCGCGTCGAGTCACGCATCGGATGTCGATTTCATCCTGATGCTCGTGCACGTGCTGATGCTGGTGCTCTTCGCCGGCTGGTTGTCCTACTTTCTATACGTCCTCGTCCGTTTCCGGCGATCGCGTCAACCGCGCGCGAATTCCACTGGCGCAAAGGGCCGGTTTGCCTTCTGGACCGAAACCGGAGTCGTCGTCGCCGAGGCCCTCCTGCTCGTCGTGTTCGCGCTCCCCCTGTGGTTCAAACGGACGTCGGCGCAACCGACAGCGACGGGCGCCATCGTCGTCCGCGTGGTCGCCGAGCAGTTCGCCTGGAACGTCCACTACCCCGGTCCAGACGGGCAGTTTGGCGCGACGTCAATCGCGCTCGTGTCGCCAACGAACCCTGTCGGACTCGATCGCAATTCTCCGGGCGGTAAGGACGACATCGTCGTGATCAGCCAGATGCACCTGCCGATCAACCGCCAGGTGATCATCCAGTTGTCGAGCAAAGACGTCATCCACAGTTTCGGCGTGCCGGCGATGCGCGTGAAGCAGGACGCGATTCCCGGCGTGTTCGCGCCGGTCTGGTTCGTGCCGACCAGGCCCGGTGAGTTCGAAATCGCGTGTTCACAGCTCTGCGGCCTTGGCCACTACCGGATGCGCGGCGTGATCACCGTCGAGTCCGAAGACGCGTTTCGCGCGTTCCTGGCCGAACAGGCCACCCTGCAGCAGTAGCCCGTCAGGTTTGCAGCCGGCCGCCCGTGGCAATCCACGCGCGCAGGCCGCCGACAAGCGCGCTCACGTGCCTCACGCCCTGCCTCGTCAGTGCCGCGGCCGCTGTGGTGCTTGTATGCTCGTCCGGGCAAGCGCAGTAGGTGACGATGTTCCGGCCGTGCGCACGGTTCGAGATTTCAGGCGCCCGGGCATCGATTTGATCAACGGGCACATTGATCGCGCCAGGAATGTGGCCACCCTTGAAGGCGACCGGGTCCCGGACGTCGACAATCAGGACCTCGTCGGCCGCGAGCAGTGTCCGTAAATCGTCGAGCGCGATCCGCGACGCCGAGATCGGCTCGTTCTGAGGCCTGGGCGGCGTCTCGGCCATGACACCTGTCCACACCACGACCCACGCCGCGACGCTCACGGCGAATTGACGATGAAGTAGCATTTGCGTTCTCCTGTTGACTCGATCACATTGCCGTTAATGACCTCTCATCTCATTCGCGCCCGTGAACCAGCCGGAGCGTCGTCGGCGCTCGTCATCGATCGATCGCCCGACGCCGTGGCGCGCCACCTCGAAGACGCGGCGCATTTCACCGGGGGACACGCGGACGCCGTAGCCCGACCGCGGACGGAGGCGGAAGTCTCCGCGCTCCTGCAGGCGAGCACCCGCGTGCTCGCAATCGGCGCGCAGTCGTCGGTGACCGGCGGCGCGACGCCCGACGGCGGTCTCGTCCTTTCGACCGAACGGATGACCTCAATTCAGGAAGCGGGCCAGGATCGAATCCGCGTGGATGCGGGCGTTCCGCTCGACACGTTGCAGAAAGTGCTACGACAGCAAGGCCGCTGGTACGCACCGGTGCCCACGTTCACGGGCGCACTCACCGGCGGCGTGGTGGCAACCAACGCCGCAGGTGCGGCGACGTTCAAGTACGGATCGACGCGTGACTGGGTCGAGGGGCTGACGGTCGTGCTCGCCTGCGGTCACGTGCTCGAGATTGAGCGTGGACAGACACGCGCTCATCCCACTCAAGGATTCGACGTTCAATGCGCCCACGGCGTCCAACACGTGCGACCGGGTACCTACGCGATGCCCGCGGTACCGAAGTGCTCGGCGGGATTCTTCGCGGCCTCGGAAATGGACTTGATCGATCTCTTCGTCGGCTCCGAAGGCACGCTTGGGGTCATTGTCTCGGCGACGTTGCGGGTGTTGCCGGCGCCGCCGGCGGTGGCCCTGGCGCTCGTACCGGTCGCTTCGGAGGCCGTCGCGCTCGCGCTGGTCGGCGACCTGAGGACCGCGTCAGCCGAGACCTGGCGATCGAAGGACCCGCGCGGGATCGACGTCGCGGCGATCGAGCACCTCGATCGACGATGCCTCGAGATCCTTCGAGAGGACGGCGCGGATCGCCGGCACGAGCTGGCGATTCCAGCGACGACGGACGTGGCGCTCATCGTGCAGCTCGAGTTGCCGGCGGGCACCACTGCGGCGAGCGCGTTTACGGACGTCGAGTCCACGCGCACGCCGGGCGCGCCCGATACGGCGCTCGGCCGGTTCTGTCGCGCGCTCGATCGGCACCGCGTGTTCGACGACACGGAACTCGCCATGCCGGGCGATGACCGCCGGGCGGCGCAGTTGCTGGCGTTTCGCGAGGCGGCGCCGACCGGCGTGAACCGTCGCGTTGGCGAGGCGAAGCGGCTCGTGGACTCGCGGATTGAAAAGACCGCCGCCGACATGATCGTGCCGTTCGCCAATTTCGGCGAGATGATGCAGATCTATCGTGATGGCTACCGGCGGCGCGGGCTCGACCACGCGATCTGGGGCCACATCTCCGACGGCAACGTGCATCCCAACGTGATCCCTCGTTCGTACGAAGACGTCCTCGCGGGCCGGGACGCGATCCTCGAATTCGGCCGCGATGTCGCCCGCCTGCACGGGTGTCCGCTCGCTGAGCATGGCGTCGGCCGCAGCTCGCTGAAGCAGGCGCTGCTTCGTCAGCTCTACGGTCCGCACGCGATCGACGAGATGCGCGCGATCAAACGCGCGCTCGATCCCGAGTGGAAGCTCGCTCCCGGCGTGATTTTCGACGGCCCCGCCGCGTCGCGCGGGTAGTCCGTTGGTACAATCGGCGCATGGCGAACATGTGGCGCTGGCCTCTGCTCCAGCAACTCGCTGGCGGCGACGGCACCGGCGACGCCGCGATGTCGGATCAGACGCGGGCGCTCGGCGCACGCACGTCTGGCGCGTCGGTCGCGCGTTCGGTCTGCCCGTATTGCGCGGTCGGGTGCGGGCAGCTGATCTTTCATCGCGACGGCAAGCTGGTGTCGGTCGAAGGCGATCCAGCGTCGCCGATTTCGGAGGGCCACCTGTGCCCGAAGGGCGCGGCGACGTTCGAGCTACTCACGCACGCCGCGCGAGAGACCAAGGTGAAGTACCGCGCGCCGTTTGCGACCGAGTGGCGGACGCTCGATCCGGAGGTCGCGCTCGACATGGTGGCCGATCGCGTGTGGCAGACGCGCGCGGCGGCCTTCATCCCCGAGCGCGACGGCTTGCCCCTGATGCAGTGCCCGAATATCGCGCACCTCGGCGGCGCGACGCTCTCTAACGAAGAGAACTACCTGATCAAGAAGCTGTTCGCGGCCGGCCTCGGCATGGTCGCGATCAGCAATCAGGCCAGGATATGACATAGCTCGACGGTGCCCGGTCTGGGCACCACGTTCGGGCGGGGCGGCGCCACGACGGCGCAGCAGGATCTTGTCAACGCCGACGCGATCCTCATCGTCGGTTCGTCGATGGCCGAGGCGCATCCGGTGGGATTCCGCTGGGTGATCAAGGCGCGCGAGCGGGGAACGTTCGTCATTCACGTCGATCCGCGATTCAGCCGGACCTCCGCGCACGCCGATCTCTGGGCGCCGATTCGCGCCGGGGCGGACATCGTGTTTCTCGGCGGGCTCGTCAATTTCGTGCTGACGCAGCGTCGCGCGTTTCACGATTACGTGGTTGCGTATACGAACGCGTCAATCCTGGTCCGCGAGGACTTCGTCGGTCCCGAAGTGCTCGACGGCCTGTTCTCGGGATGGAATGCCGAGTCGAAGAACTACGACACGTCGACGTGGCAGTACGACGTCGACGACGAGGGCCGGCTGAGACGCGACGAGACGCTGAAGCATCCGCGAACGATCTACCAGCAGCTCGTCGGGCATTTCGCGCGCTACACGCCAGAGATGGTCGAGCGGGCGTGCGGCATTCCGCAGGCCACGTTTCTGGAGATCGCGGATCGCTACACGCGGTGCTCCGGCGCGGACAAGACGGGAACGATCTGTTACGCGGTCGGACTCACGCAGCATTCTGTCGGCGTGCAGATCATCCGTACGGCCGCGATCCTGCAACTGCTGCTAGGCAACGTCGGCCGCCCTGGTGGCGGCATTCTCGCGCTGCGCGGCCACGCATCGATCCAGGGGTCGACCGACATCCCGACACTCTACGACCTGCTGCCGGGTTATCTGCCCATGCCGGCGTTTGGCGCGGACAACGCCACGCTGTCGCGCTACGTCACGAAGAATCGTCAGCCCGCCGGCGTATGGACGAACTTCGACGCGTTCATCGTCTCGTTGATGAAGGCGTACTACGGCGACGCGGCCACGCGCGAGAACGACTTCGGATTCGGCTGGTTGCCGCGGATTTCCGGCGATCACTCGCATCAGGGCTATTGGCTCGAAATGGCGGACGGCAGAATGGACGGGTTGTTCGTGATGGGCCAGAACCCGGCCGTCGGTGCGCCCAACGCCTCGCTCGAGCGGCGCGCGCTCGCGAACCTCAAGTGGCTCGTCGTCCGTGACATGGTCGAGGTCGAAACGGCGGCGTTCTGGAAGGATTCGCCCGAGGTGCGATCCGGCCAGCTCGATCCACGGACGATCGGCACGGAGGTGTTTCTCTTTCCGGCGGCGGGCCATGCGGAAAAAGACGGCACGATGACGAACACGCAGCGACTGCTGCAGTGGCACGAAAAGGCCGTAGACGCGCCGGGAGATTGCCGAAGCGACAAGTGGTTCGTCGTCCATCTCGGCCGGCGATTGAAAACGAAAGCGGCAGCCGATCGCACGCCGTACAACGACGGGCTGCGTGCGCTCGCGTGGGACTATCCGACAGCCGGCAAGCACCACGAGCCGGTGAGCGAAGTCGTGCTGCAGGAAATCAACGGGCGCCGACTGGCGGATGGGCAACTCCTCGCGAGTTTCACGGATCTCAAGGCCGACGGATCCACGTCATGCGGGTGCTGGATCTATTCAGGCGTGTTTCCCGCGCCGGATCGCAACCGCGCGGATGAGCGCGATGCCCACGGGCCATACGGGCACGGCTGGGGTTACGCGTGGCCCGCCGATCGACGAATCCTCTACAACCGCGCGTCGGCGCGGCCGGACGGCCAGCCGTGGAGCGACAGGAAGAAGCTCGTGTGGTGGGATCCCGATCTGCGCGAATGGACGGGCCTCGACACACCGGACGCGACGAAGACGACGCCGCCGTCGGAAGCGCCGGCGTTCATCATGCATGCCGACGGTCTTGGCTGGCTGTGGGTGCCCACCGGTCTCAAGGATGGCCCGCTGCCGGCGCACTACGAGCCGCTCGAGTCGCCGGTCGGAAATGCCCTGTATCGACAGCAGACGAATCCGCTCGCCGACAGGCGCGAACGGCCGGACAATCCGTGGGCAACGTCTCCCGATTCGCGCTTCCCGCACGTGCTGACGACGTATCGGCTGACGGAGCATCACACGGGCGGTGGCATGTCGCGAACGTTGTCGCATCTCGCAGAGCTGCAGCCGGCGTTGTTCTGTGAGATGTCGCTCGAGCTCGGTCGCGAGGCCGGCATCACCAACGGCGCACGCATCCGCGTCGTCACGGCCCGCGGACAGATCGAGGCGTTCGCGCTCGTCACGGGGCGTATCCGGCCGGTCGTCGTCGATGGACGGACGATCCATCAGGTCGCGATGCCCTTCCATTTCGGGAACCGTGGGCTGGTCACGGGCGACACGGTGAACGACCTGATCGCGATCTCGGAGGAGCCGAACGTCCGTATCATGGAGACGAAAGCGCTGCTCTGCCGCGTCGAGGCGACGAACTGACATGGCGACCAAAGGGTTTTTCACGGACGCAACGGTCTGCATCGGCTGCAAGGCCTGCGAGGTCGCCTGCAAAGAGTGGAACGGCGTGCCGGCCGACGGGTTCAACTGGACGGGCTCGTCGTACGACAACACCGGGTGCCTCGGACACTCGACCTGGCGGCACGTCAAGTTCGTCGAGCGCGAGAGACAGGGCGCGCCGTCGTGGGAATTCTCGTCGGACGTCTGCAAACATTGCGAGCACGCCGGGTGTCTCGAAGCGTGTCCGACCGGCGCGATCGTCCGCACGGAGTTCGGGAGCGTGTTCATCCAGCCGGACGTCTGCAACGGGTGCGGCTACTGCGTCGTGACGTGTCCCTTCGGCGTCGTGGACCGGCGACCGGACGATGGCCGCGCGTTCAAATGTACGTTCTGCTACGACCGACAGAAGGTGGGGCTCGAGCCGGCGTGTGCGCAGGCGTGTCCGACCGAGTCGATCCAGTTCGGCGATCTTGACGAGCTGCGCGAGCGCGCCGCGGCCCGCGTGGGCGAGCTGGCCGCGCGCGGGATCTCGGACGCGGTGGTGTACGACCCGCACCACACGAGCGTCGGCGGCACGCACTCGATCTTTCTCGTGCGCGGCGACGTGCGGACGTTCAATCTCCCGCCCAATCCTGAGGTGCCGACGGTGCTCCTCGGGCGCGCCTGGCGATCGGCGGCGTTCGCGGCGGTGTTGATCGCGCTCGTGGCGTGGTTGGGATAGCGACCTCCGTCCCCCAAATGCCCAAATCTGTGGAAAATTCCCCCGTCCCCCTCCCCCTCAAGCCGCCCGTGTGGACGTGGGAGATACCCGTGTATTTCTTTGTGGGCGGGGCGGCCGGTGCGGCGGCGGTCCTGGCGGGCGTCGGGGCGCATTCGGGCGCGGACCTGGCAGTCGTGGCCGACGCACGCTGGATCGCGGCGGCCGGCGGCGTCATCTCGCCGATGCTGCTCGTGGCCGATCTCGGACGGCCGAAACGCTTCCTCAACATGCTGCGCGTCTTCAAATGGCAGAGCCCGATGTCGGTCGGCGCCTGGACACTCCTCGCGTTTTCAAACGCCGCACTCGCGGGCGTCGCGCTGCGACTGCTTTGGCCCGGTGGCACGCCCCTCGACCTCCCCGTCGACATCGTGTCGGCCGTCACGGGCGCGGTACTGGCGACGTACACCGGCGTGCTCATCGGCGCCACGGCAATTCCCGTCTGGGCGCGGCACGTCGCGTCGCTGCCTGTGCACTTCGGCGCGTCTGGCCTGGGCGTCGCCGCGGCGCTCCTCGAGCTCGCCGGGCACCACACCTCGTCACTCAACCGCATCGGCCTGGCGATCGCCGTCGTCGAATCGGCGCTGCTCGTCCATCTCGAGTTGTCGCGCGATCGCGTTGCGCGGTCGCTTTTCGATGGACCAAGCGGGATGATGGTGCGCATGGGGGCGTGGCTGACGGGACCCGTGCCGCTCGCCCTTCGGCTCGCCGCGGCGATCGCGTCCCCGCTCCGGCTCGCCGCTGCCGTGTCGATGGTCGCCGGGTCGTTCGTCACCCGGTTCGGCTGGATTGCAGCCGGCCGTCGCTCCGCCGGCGATCGCACAGCCGTCCTTGGATTGGACACATGAGATTTCCGGCCGGCATGCGCGGTGTCCGCCTGCTGCCGCTCGTCGCGGTCGTGGCGGCCACGCTGGCTGGCGCACGTCAGTCAACGCACCTCGATCTTTCGACCAAAGCGATCACGAACCGGGCCGCAGCGTACGTGGCGGACTACCAGACCAAGTTCGCGTTTCTGGTCGCCGACGAGACGTATATCCAGACGGTCACGCGCGACGACACGGTGCGGCGGCGCGTCATGCACGGCGAGCTGTTTCTGACGTTTCTTCGCACGGATCGGGAATGGATTGCCGTGCACGACGTCGCGGACGTCGACGGCGTGCCCGTACCCGATCGCGACAACCTGCAGACGTTGCTCCAGCGCGCCGACGTGACGTCGGTCGCGCAGCGCGTCGCCAATCGCAACGCGCTCTTCAACATCGGGAGCGTCAGCCGCAACTTCAACGAGCCAACGCTCGCGCTGCTCGTCCTCGAAGCCAAGCGCGTGTCGCAGTTCAAGTTCGATCGCAACGCCGTCATTGACCACGATGGCACCACGGCCGCCACCCTCGACTTCGTCGAGCACAATGGGCCAACGCTCGTGAAGGGCCCCTCGACTTCTCCGATCTATTCAAAAGGCGAGATCACCGTTGATGCGGCCACGGGCCGCGTGGAGCACACGGTCATTACCTTCCGCGACAAGGCCGTCGACGCGACGCTGACGACGGCCTACGCGTCGGAGGACCGGCTTGGGCTTTGGGTCCCGGGCACGTTCAGCGAGCGGTACGTGCTCAAGAACGGCAAGATCACGGAAGTCACCGTCTGCACGGCCACGTACACGAACTATCGCCGCTTCGAGGTCACCGGCCGTATCAAGGGACGCTGAACGTCGCGCGCCGCGGCTCGGTCGTCCTATTTCACCTTCGTGTTGAGCCAGCCGTCCCGCAGCGTTTTCTGGGCGTCGGACAGTGTGCCGCCGGTGTTCTCGGTCGGCACGACCTGCAGCGCCGGATCGGCGACGAGTTTCGCGGTCGTCGTCACCTGCTTGCCGTCGCGGCGTTTGATGACGAGCGCAACGGAATCGCCGGGACGTTTCTGCGCGATCGCGCGCCAGGCCGCCAGCGTTGGCGCCTGGTCGTCGATCTTCGTGATCACGTCGTCTTCGTCAACGCCGGCGCGATAGAGCGGCGTGTCGAACGCGACCGGAATGCGGTTTTCGTCGCCGCCCTGCATCGTCACGCCGACGCGCAGACCATCGGGGACTTCCGTCACCGGCACGTTGCCAATCCACGCCGCGTCAGGCCGCGTCGCTTTGAGGGTGAAGCCGACGCCCTTGAGCAACGTCGCGTAGTCGGCGACTTCACGTCCTTCGATGTACTTGTCGAAAAACGCGTTGGCGAACTCGCGATTGCCCGTCAGCTCCGCGAGCGCGTCGCGAATGTCCTTGAGCGTGTACGGCTTGCCCACGAGGCCGGGCACCGGACCGCCGGGCTTGCCGAAGTGCTGCCACAGCAGCTTCATGTAGTCGTCGAGCGACAGCTTGCCGTCCGACATCTCGCGCAGGGACAGATCGAGCGCGAGCGCAATCGCCGCGCCGTACGTGTAGTACGAGATGAACGTGCGGCTGCGATCGGTCGCGTCGACCGATTTCGCCGCGTCGGCGAACGCCGCATACTCGCTCATCTGCACCGCCGATCGTACTGACCGGCCGGCGCCGTTGATGATTGGCACGCCGGCATTAACGGGCGGCCCCTGCCCAAGACCCGCCCGCGCAAGCAGCAGCGGGCCGTAGTACTGCGTGAATCCCTCGGCCAGCCACAGACAGCACGTGATGTTCTCGCGCGTGAAGTCGAACGGCTCGAGGCCCGCCGGACGGATGCGCTCGACGTTCCAGTTGTGGAAGAACTCGTGCGAGATCGTGCCGAGCGCGCGCTGCCGTCCCTGTGCGGTCTTGATCGACAATCCGGGACTCGAGATCGACGTGCTGTTGCGATGCTCCATTCCGTCGCCGTCGCCCCACGGAGCGTAATCGAGCAGAAACGTGTAGTAGCCGGGCTCGTACTTCGGAAACTCCCCGTAGACGGCCATGTGTTCCCGCACCAGACGCGACACGAGCTTCGTCAGCTCGTCGACGTCAGCCTGCGATCCGTCTCCGTGCACGACGAGACGGAACTGCGACGTCGATCCGTCGGTGTTGGGCAGGGAGAACGATCCCAGCACGAAGTCCGAAAGCTCCGTCGGGCTGTCCATGAAGTACTGAAGATTCGGCGCCGTGAACGTCCACGCGTCCGACGTCGGGAAGAGCTGCGTGCCCACTTTCCAGCTCGATCCCGCTGGCGGCGTAAACGTGATTCGCATTGGGTCGCTGTCGTGCCCGATCGCCCACATGAAGGTCGCGGGCATGTTCATGTGCGCGTGGGTCGTGTCGACACCGAGGTACGTGCCGTCCGCGTAGTCGCCGAACAACTTGTAGACGACGCGCACGGTGCCGTCGTGGCCGGCAATGTCCCATTCATCGACATTCGGCCGCGCGTACGTGAGCGGCTGGTCCTTGCCGTTGAACGCTTCGACCGAGAACACGTTTTTCGCGAACTCGTGCACGGCGTACCGTCCAGGCGAGGACCGGCTCATGCGCGCCTGGAGCGGCGCGGATCCCAGGCCGGTCCACGTCGCCTCGACCTGCAGCCAGTGATGCTCCGCGGCGGGAAACGTGACGTGATACGCGATCGGCGTCTTCGTCTGCGCGGCCCGCACGGACATCGACGGTCCGGCCAGCGCCACCGTCAGCGCGAGAACGCATCCAAGACTCATACGTCGCATGGCTTCTCCTGTCAGCCTTGACTCATCAGGCGCGCGCTGAGGCGCTCGCGCGCGACGCGCCACATGGTCCCGGGAAACTTCATGAGCATGCGGCGCCGGAGCGCCGCGTACGGCAGCGCGCCGGTCACGTACTCGAGCAACAACCGGACGAGCGCGGGCGCCGCGGCGGCGCCACGCACGACTCGCGCCACCCGATCGTGGCTGGAAAAAAGATACCGCTGAATCAGCACGGCGTCATCGAGCTCGGCGCCGATTTCGGCGCGCCAGAGGTGTTCATACCCCGGGCCAGCATCGGCGACGCGCGCCGCGGCGTCCGCAATCGCGCGCCCGGCCAGCTCGCCCGACACCATCGCGTAATAGATGCCCTCGGCGGTGATCGCATTGACGAACCCGCCGGCGTCGCCGGCAAACAGCACGCGGCCGCGGTAGGCGGGCTGCAGCGGGCCGCCGACCGGAATCAGGAACGGCGTGAAGTGCGATCGATCCGATCGCCCGGAGAGTGCCCCGCGCTCGACGAGCGTGCCGATGAACTGCTGCTGGAGGTCGTACGGCGCGGCGTCGACCTCGCGCTTGAAATGCGACAACAGGCAGCCGATGCCGACGTTGACGTGGCGCGTCTTGGGAAAGATGTAGGCATAGCCGTCGAGCCCCTGGTACGCGTACGCGACCCACAGGACGTCGGGACGCGAGGCGCTCAGCGTCTCGACCGGCGTCTCTTCCATCATGTCGATCGCGAGCCCAGTCTCCGGCCAGTGCGCGTTGGCGCCGAGCCGCTTGGCCGTCACGCTGTGCACGCCGTCGGCCGCGACCACGGCCGGCGCGCGAAGCATGCGGCCGTCGCGCGCAGTGAATGTCACCACGTCCGCGTCGGCCGAGACCTGTGTGATCTCGAAGCGATCGACGAGCGTCGCGCCGGCACTGACGGCCTCGCGCACGAGCGCGTCGTCGAACTCGACGCGTCGGATGAGCAGGACGCTCGGGTCGTCGCTCGTGATGTCGACCGACGAGTTCTGCGGGCCTTCCAGATGGAGGCGCGCGATGCGATGAACGTCGATCCCGCCGAGCGCGGCGTCGAGCCACGGGAATCGCCGCAGCGCCCGTGTGCTGATACCGCCGCCGCACGGCTTGTTGCGCGGAAACGCGGCGCGATCGACGAGGAGCGTCTTCAGGCCGCGCCGGGCCAGCGTGCGTGCCGCGACCGCGCCGGCGGGCCCCGCGCCGGCGACAATCACATCCGCGTCAGCGTTCACGCGCGGATCCACTTCAGCAGTTCAGGCAGATTCGGCGGCTTGCCTTGCATCAGCAGCCCCACTCGGAAAATTTTCGCCGCGGCCCATATGAAGAGCGCCGTCGTCCCGAGCGTGAGCGCGACCGAGAGTGCCACCTGCCAGATCGGGGGCGGCGGCGTCATCGCCAGGCGAATCAGCATCAGGAACGGCGCGGCGGTCGGAAAGAGCGAGGCCGCGACCGACAGCGGCGCGTTCGGCTGGCGCAAGACGATGACCGACGCAAACATGGGCAGGAGCAGGAACACCATGACGGGCTGCATCATGCTCTGCGAGTCCTTGAGGTCCGAGCAGGCGGCGCCGATGGCGACGAACACCGACCCGAACATCAGCACCGCGCAGACGAGAAACACGACGAACCACATGAGCAGCACCGGGTGAATCAGCTCGTACTGGCCGGTCTGGAGCAGCGCGTAGACGCCGCCGCCCAGATAGATGATCGCGAGCAGCGTCGCGACGGCCGCCACGCCGACCAGCTTGCCGAGCATCAGCTGTGTCGGCGTGATCGACGAGATCAGCACCTCGCTGATGCGACTCATCTTCTCTTCGATCACCGCAGTGAGCAGCTGGGGCGCGCTCGACATCAATGCGATGAACAGCAGGTACATCATCCCGAACGGCAGCGCGAACGTCGCGATCGCGTTGACGCGCTTGCCCTCGCTCACCGTGCCGTCCGACTTGCGCTCCACCAGACCGAGCGTCGTCACCGAGGCCGGCCGGGTGAGTTCGGAGACGAGATTGCGATCGACCGCAGCGGCGGTGAATCGCCGGGCCGTGATTTCCTTCTGCAACACCTGGTTGAGCCAGGACGGGAGCGGATCGTACGACGGCGTCTCCGTGTAGTAGTTGATCTGATCGGGTGTGGAGGCGGACAGGTCGAGCACGCTTGCGGGGATCTCGACGAATGCGAACAGATCCTTCGCCCGAACCTTCGCCGATAAATCCGCCTTCACCTGAGGCGCCGGACGTCCGCCCAGGTCGATCTGGCTCGGCACGAAGTACGGACCCGTCCGATCCTGGCCGGTGCCGGATTTCCTGTTGTGCTCGTCGGCGGCCTGCACGAGCGACGGGAAGAGCACGCCCGTCTGGTCGATGACGGCGAAGGCGTGGTCGTCGACGTCCGCGTGTTTGGCGGCGAAGATCTGAAATCCGAACGACAGCCCGAGCATGACCGGCAGCATCAGGATGCCGATGATGAACGCCTTTGTCTTAACGAGTGTCAGGAACTCCGTCGTGGCGACGACCAGCACGCGGCTCATCGGGCAACCTCCTGCGGCGGCCGCAGATCGTCGGCGGTCGGCCGGGCGATGCGGACGAAGACGTCGTGCAACGACGGCGTCTTCAGTTCGAAGTGGTAGACGGGCGTCCGCGCGGACAGCGCGTGCAGAAATGCCTGCGCGTCGCCCTTGATGCGGACGTCCTGGTAGTTGCCGACGTCGGCAAACGTCACGACGGAATCGAGGCCCGCGAGCGCCATCGCGCCTTGCTCGGTCCGGACGCGTACGGTGTCCTGACCGTACGTCGACTGGATTTCCTCGAGCGTGCCGTCGAGCACTTTGTTGCCCTTGAAGATCATGAAGATCCGATCGCACAGGCGCTCGGCGGCCGACATGTCATGCGTCGAGAACACCACCGTCACGCCCTGGCGGCGCAGGTCGAGCACCGCGTCGCGCAGCGCGTCGGCATTGACCGGATCGAGGCCGGAGAACGGCTCGTCGAGGATGAGCAGTTTGGGCTCGGCGATGATCGTCGAGATGAACTGGACTTTCTGCGACATGCCTTTCGAGAGCGCGACGACTTTCTTGTCGGCCCAGGTGGCGAGCTGCAGGCGGTCGAGCCACTTCTTGATGATCGGATCCAGCTGGGCAACCGACTTGCCCTTGAGCTGTCCGTAGTAGCGCAGGACCTGACGGACGGTCATCCTCTTGTAGAGCCCGCGCTCTTCGGGGAGGTACCCGACCTCGTCCCGCACCTGCGAGGCGCTCGGCCGCGCGAGCACCTGGATGTTCCCGGAGTCGGGAACGAGGATGTTCATGATCATCCGGATCGTCGTCGTCTTGCCCGACCCGTTGGGACCGATGAACCCGTAGATCGAACCGGTGGGTACGCTCAGGGTGAGGTGGTTGACCGCGACCACCTGGTCGAACTGCTTGGTCACGTCACGGATTTCGATGGCACTCATGAAGGGTCCTGCGGGGTCCGGGGCGGCACGTTATCCGATTCGCGGACGGGCGACAACCGGACGGCCTGGTGACGGTCCGCAGGTCCGAAACATTTGACAGTTTGTGAAACGTTTCACATTATATAGGCCGCCCGCGCCGGGCTGTCGCCCACCCGGACGCGCGTCTCCCACAGTCGTTCTCATTCACTGTAGGCTTAGGGCGCCCGCTGCCTGTTATGAGCCAGATCTTTCCTCGAAGCGCCAATGCGTTAGCTCGCACCAGCCTGGCCTTGGCCCTGGCAGCGGCGGGCCTGGTGGGGTTGATCCTCCTCATCCTTATGCAGTCGTCGTGGCTGACCCGGCAGAACGAAGTCGTCGAACAGCCGGTGCAGTTCAGTCACGCCCACCATGCAGGAGGAGAAGGATTCGACTGTCGCTACTGTCATACGTCAGTCGAGACCTCCTCGTTCGCCGGGATACCCCCGACGAAGACCTGCATGAACTGCCATTCCCAGCTGTGGACCAACGCCGCGATCCTCGAGCCGGTCCGCGCAAGCTTCAGGAATGACACACCTTTGACGTGGATTAGGGTAAACAACCTACCTGACTTCGTCTATTTCAACCACTCTATCCATATTCATCAGGGCGTCGGTTGCGTGAGCTGTCACGGTCGGGTGGACGAGATGCCCATGACCTTCCAGGCGCAGCCCCTCCTGATGGGCTGGTGCCTCGACTGCCATCGGGCGCCCGAGAAGTTCCTCCGCCCCAGGAGCGAGGTCTTCAACATGGCCTACCAGCAGCCGACGACGAGCCAGGCCGTGACGGTGGACGGCCAGCAGTTTACGGATCAGCTCGCGCTCGGCATGCACTTGAAGCAGCAGTACAACGTGGCGAATGTGCAGCACATGACCAGCTGCTCGATCTGTCACCGCTAAGGCACCCACGGTGTCCGGCGATTTTCGTTGGTGAGTAGCACGATGACCCTGGCTGACATTCGTTCGCGACTCGCTGGCCTCGAGGGCCGCAAATACTGGCGGAGTCTCGAAGAGCTGGCGGACACGCCGGAATTCCGCTCGTACCTCGGGCGCGAGTTTCCTTCGCAGGCTTCCGAGTTCACCGATCCGGCCGGACGCCGCGAGTTCCTCAAGCTGATGGGCGCTTCGCTCGCGCTCGCCGGCGTCAGCTCGTGTACTCGCATTCCCGACGAGAAAATCATTCCGTACGTACGCCAGCCAGAGGAGATCATCCCCGGCCGTCCGCTCTTTTTCGCCACGGCGATGCCGCAGGGCGGCTTCGGCATGCCCGTGCTGGCCGAAAACCACATGGGACGCCCCACGAAGATCGAGGGCAACCCGGAACATCCGGCCAGCCTCGGAGCCACCGACGTCTTCGGCCAGGCGTCCGTCCTCTCTCTGTACGATCCGGATCGCTCGCGCAACGTCCTCGATCGCGGCGAGGTCGGGACGTGGGGCGCCTTCCTCGCAGCGATTCAAGCGGCGGTCGGTTCGCAGCGCGCGCTGCGCGGCCAGGGCCTGCGCTTTCTGAGCGAGCCCATCACATCGCCGTCGATCGCCGATCAGATGCAGCAGCTCATGGCGGCGCTGCCCGACGCCAAGTGGCACCAGTGGGATCCCGTGTTCGGCGTCGTCCAGGGTGGAGCCCCGGCATCGACGCCGCTCTACCGCTTCGACAAGGCCGACGTCGTCGTCTCGCTCGACGCGGATTTTCTCGGCGTCGGCCAGGCGTCGCTGCGGTATACGAAGGACTTCTCGTCGCGCCGCCGCGTCGGCACGCCGCAGGACGAACTCAGCCGTCTTTACGTGGTCGAGCCGGTGCCGTCGATCACCGGGGCCAAAGCCGAACACCGGCTGCCGATGAAGGCGCGTGACATTCACGGATTCGCGAGTGCGCTCGCGAGCGCACTCGGCGCCGCGCCGCAAGGCAATGCGACGCTCCCCGCCGAGGCGGCGAAGTGGGTCGAAGCGATCGCGGCGGACCTGCAGGCGCATCGCGGCCGCTCGATCGTCATCGCGGGCCTGCGCCAGCCGGCGGCCGTGCACACGCTCGCGCAGCAGATGAACGACATCCTCGGCAATGGCGGCACGACGGTGTCGTACATCGCGCCGCTCGTGGCGACGCCGACGGACGGGGTGGCCTCCCTTACCGAGCTCGTGGGCGACATGAACGCCCACAAGGTCGACGCGCTCGTGATTTTCGGCGGCAATCCAGTGTTCAACGCGCCCGCCGATCTCAACTTCGCGAAGGCACTCGAGAACGTGCCGACGCGCTTCCACCTCGGCCTCTACAATGACGAAACGGCCGAGCACTGCCACTGGCACGCGCCGGAAGCGCACTACCTCGAATCATGGGGGGACGTCCGCGCGTTTGACGGCACGGTCTCTCTGATTCAGCCGCTCATCGCGCCGATTTACGACGGCCATCAGATGATCGAACTTCTCGCCGCCATGAACGGCGCGGCGAGCCGCACACCCGTCGATGTCGTCAAGGACTACTGGACACGCGCGTTCGGCCATCAGACGAAGGCGACCTGGGCCATCCACGATCACGAGGGCAAGCCGTTTCCCGCATTCACCGACTTCTGGCGCCACGCGCTGCACGACGGCTACCTGCCGGGCACGTCGATGATGGGCGTCGGTGGCGCGCCGACTCCGGCGGCAGCCGCGGCCGTGACCGCACCGGCCGCCTCGGGGATGGAGATCGTCTTCGCCGCGGACCCGACGATTCTCGACGGCCGCTACGCCAACAACGCGTGGCTGCAGGAACTCCCGAAGCCGCTCTCGAAGGTCACGTGGGACAACGTCGCCTACATCGGCGTCGCCACGGCTGAGAAGCTCGGCATCGCGATCAACCGGCCCGGTAACCAGGACAACGACCTGCTCGAGATCACGTACCACGGCCGCACGGCACAGTTGCCCGTGTGGGTCATGCCGGGTACGGCCGACGATGTCGTGGTCGTGCATTTCGGGTACGGCCGCCGCAAGGCCGGTCGCGTGGGCACGAACGTCGGACACGACGTGTTCGGTCTACGCGGTACCGAAGCGCCTTGGTTCGGATCGGGCGCACAGGTCATA
Source organism: uncultured Acidobacteriota bacterium (assembly GCA_963704575.1). GTDB lineage: Bacteria > Acidobacteriota > Vicinamibacteria > Vicinamibacterales > SCN-69-37 > DATEGZ01. Next base: position 3,221,370 of record OY969918.1, read on the forward strand.
CGGACGGGCACGGGTTACCTCGTGACCTCCACGCAGAACCACTTCGCCATGGAAGGCCGCAACCTGGTTCGCGTCGTCGATGCCGAGGAGTACAAGGCCAATCCGAAGTCGGTCGCCGAGCTTGGCCCGGAAAAACCGTCCGACAGCCTGTCCCTGTTCCCGCCTCGCGAATACAAGGGCAATAAGTGGGGCATGGCGATCGATCTGAATTCGTGCACGGGCTGCGGCGTCTGCGTCGCGGCCTGCGTGTCCGAGAACAACATTCCTGTCGTCGGCAAGACCCAGGTCTACCGCCAGCGCGAGATGCACTGGATCCGCGTGGACACGTACTTCGAGGGCAACCCCGAACAGCCGAAGACGTACAACCAGCCGGTCCCCTGCCAGCAGTGCGAGGACGCGCCCTGCGAGCTGGTGTGCCCGGTCGCGGCCACGTCGCACAACGACGAAGGCCTGAACGACATGGTCTACAACCGCTGCGTGGGCACGCGGTACTGCTCGAACAATTGTCCGTACAAGGTGCGGCGGTTCAACTTCCTGCTCTATTCCGATTTTACGACGCCCGAACTCTTCGCGGTGCGCAATCCCGACGTGACGGTCCGCAGCCGCGGCGTCATGGAGAAGTGCACCTACTGCGTGCAGCGCATCAACCACGCGCGCATCGACGCGAAGGTCGGCGACCACGCGATCAAGGACGGCGACGTCAAGACGGCCTGTCAGCAGGCCTGCCCTGCCGACGCGATCACGTTCGGCAATCTGAACGATCCGGACAGCAAGGTATCGCGGGCCGTCAAGCAGGATCGCAATTACGGCTTGCTCGAAGATCTCGGCACGCGCCCGCGCACCAGCTATCTCGCGGTCGTGCGCAATCCGAATCCGGCCCTCGAAGCGAAGGCGCCGGCCGCCAAGGGAGAGTAACGCGTGGCGTCCACGGAGTATCCATCGGGCGACGTGAGGATTCCGGCGCCGGTCATCGGCCCGGGTTACACCTCGCGATCGATCACCGACAAGCTCGTCGCGGTCGTCCTGACGAAGAACACGCCCATCGCGTGGTTCGTCTTCGTCGCGATCGGCTTCACGCTGGTGATGGGCCTGATGGTGGCCGTCACGTATCTGGTGTTCAAGGGCGTCGGGATCTGGGGCACGAACATCCCGGTCGGCTGGGCGTTTCCAATCATCAACTTCGTCTGGTGGATCGGCATCGGCCACGCGGGCACGCTGATCTCCGCGATTCTGCTGCTCTTCAAACAGGACTGGCGCACGTCGATCAACCGCTTCGCCGAGGCGATGACGCTCTTTGCCGTGCTCTGCGCCGCGATCTTCCCGGTCATCCACACCGGCCGGCCCTGGCTCGCGGCGTACTGGCTCTTCCCGTACCCGAACGCGATGACGCTGTGGCCGAATTTCCGCAGCCCGCTGATCTGGGACGTTTTCGCGGTCTCGACGTACGGAACGGTCTCGCTCATTTTCTGGTTCACTGGTCTGATTCCCGACCTTGCGACGTTCCGCGACAAGGCCACGCATCCGGTACTCAAGAAGCTCTACGGGATGGGCGCGATGGGCTGGCGCGGATCCGCGCGGCACTGGGCGCGCTACGAGAACGCCTACCTGATTCTCGCGGGCCTGTCGACGCCGCTCGTCCTCTCAGTGCACACGGTCGTGAGCTTCGACTTCGCCTCGTCGATCATCCCGGGCTGGCACGCGACGATCTTCCCGCCGTACTTCGTCGCGGGCGCTATCTACGCCGGTTTCGCGATGGTGCTTACGCTGACGATCCCGCTGCGCAAGCTCTACCACCTCGAAGACTTCATCACGATGCGCCACATCGAGAACATGGCCAAGGTCATGCTCGTGACCGGGCTCGTGGTCGTGTACGGCTACGCGTGTGAGGCGTTCTTCGGCTGGTACAGCGGCAGCGAGATGGAGCGGTTCATGCTCAAGAACCGCATCTACTACGGTCCGTACGCGCCGTCGTACTGGGTGCTGCTGCTGTGCAACTTCCTCGTGCCGCAGTTGATGTGGTCGAAGAAACTGCGTAACCGCACGGGCATCGTGTTCCTCGTCTGCATGTTCATCAACGTCGGCATGTGGCTCGAACGCTTCGTCATCATCGTGACGAGCCTGCATCGCGACTTCATGCCGTCGTCGTGGGAAATGTATTACCCGACGTTCTGGGACTACCTGACACTCGCCGGCACCATCGGCCTCTTCGTGACGCTGATCTTCGTGTTCGTCCGCGTCCTGCCGATGATTTCGATCTTCGAGATGCGGACGCTGCTGCCCGAAGCGCACCCGAAGCCGACGGCTGAAGGAGGGTCGCACTGATGTCCACCGTGACCTCCGAGCGCTCGACCTACGGGCTGCTCGCGGAATTCGACACGGCAGACGCACTGCTGACGGCAGCGACGGCGGTCGGCAAGGCGGGGTTCACGCGGACGGACGCGTTCTCGCCGTTCCCAATCCACGGGCTGGCCGAAGCGATCGGGTTCAGAGAAAAGCTGATACCGAAGATCATCCTCGGCGGCGCGATCTGCGGATTGCTCGGCGGCGCCGGCCTTGAGTATTGGACGCAGGTCATCGCGTACCCGATGAACATCGGGGGCCGCCCGTTCAACGCCTGGGGCGCGTTCATTCCGCCCGCGTTCGAAACGACGATTCTCATCGGCTCATTCGCCGCCGTGATCGGCATGCTCGCGCTCAACGGCCTGCCGCAGCCGTATCACCCGGTGTTCAACGCGCCGCGGTTCAGCCTCGCGAGCCAGGACAAGTTCTTCCTCGTGATCGAAGCGACCGACCCGAAATTCAATCTCGACTCGACCCGCGCGTTTCTCGCGAGTCTCCATCCACGAGAGGTGGTGCAGGTTGAGGACTAGAACTCCCGTCAAGTTCGAAGTTCAAAGTTCGAAGTTAGAAGTTAGGAGTGGCCGCGCGTCTCGCCGGCGACTGTCTCAATTCGTACTCTTAACTTCTGGCTTCTTACTTCTGGCTTCCCTCTCCGCTTGCCGTCAGGACATGCACCAGGCGCCGCGCTATGACCCGCTCGAAGAGAGCACGGTGTTCCCGAAGGGCATGTCCGCGATGCAACTGGTCGAGGGCACGGTCCCACGCGGACACCTGAACGAAGACACATTGCTCTACACAGGCAAGGTCGACGGCAAGCTGGCCGACGTGTTTCCGTTCACCATCGCGAGGGCCGATCTGGATCGCGGCGAGCAGCGCTACGACATCTACTGCGCGCCGTGCCACGGACGGACTGGTGAAGGCAACGGCATGGTCGTGCAGCGCGGCTTCAAGCAGGCCGCGAGCTATCACGTCGATCGCCTGCGCCAGATGCCGGTCGGCTACTTCTACGACGTGATGTCGAACGGCTTCGGCTCGATGCCGGACTACCGGTCGCAGATTACCCCCGATGATCGCTGGCGCATCGTCGCGTTCATCCGCGCGCTGCAACTGAGCCACCACGCCACGACGACCGACGTGCCGGCGGATCAAATGAAACAGCTCACCGACGGCGCCCCGGCGCGGACGGGCGGAGGACAGGAATGAGTCAGCCGATCAACGAAGCGGCCCTGCTGGCCGAGCGGCCGACAGCGGATCTGGCGAGACTTCGATCGCGCGGGCTCGTCCTTGGCGGGATTGGTCTCGTCGGGATGGCGCTCGGCTTCCTGACGCTGGACCGCGCGTCGTTCCTGCAGTCGTATCTCATCGCGTTCATCTTCTGGACCGGCATCTCGATGGGATCGATGGCCCTGCTGATGGTGCAGTACCTCAGCGGGGGCGCGTGGGGGCTCTTCGCGCGCCGGGTGTTCGAAGCGTCCGCGCGCACGTTCCCGATTCTCGCGATTCTCTTTCTGCCGATCGCGTTCTCGCTGCCGACGCTGTACGAATGGGCGCGGCCGGAAGCGCTCACCGACCACGTCATCCAGACGAAGGCCGCGTATCTCAACCCCACGTTCTTCTACGTGCGGGCCGCGCTGTATTTCGTCATCTGGATGGGCCTGACCTTCACACTTACGCGCTGGTCGAAGGAGCAGGACGACAATGCGCCGCGGCTGCCCGGCCCGAAGGACGGCCGCATGCGCGTGCTGTCTGGTCCCGGCCTCGTGCTCTACATGATCACCGTCACGCTCATGAGCGTGGACTGGATCATGTCGCTCCAGCCGCACTTCACGTCGACGATTTTCGGCATCCTGACGCTTGGCGGCCAGGGCCTGTCGACGTTCGCGTTCACGATTCTGGTCCTGGCGGCGCTGTCGCGCTTCCGCCCGGTGTCGGAGATCGCGTCCGACGAGAACTTCCACGACCTCGGCAAGCTGATGCTCGCCTTCGTGATGCTGTGGGCGTATTTCAACATCTCGCAGTTCATCATCATTTATCAGGGCAACCTGCCCGAAGAAATTCCCTGGTACATCGACCGCATCACCGGGCCGTGGGCGCCGGTGGCGGTGCTGGTGCTCCTCGGCCACTTCGTGCTGCCCTTCTCGATGCTGCTGTCGCGCAACTGGAAGCGGAAGGGCACGACGCTCGCGCGCATCGCGATGTTCGTGCTCGTCATGCGCGTCGTCGACCTGGTCTGGACGATCGGCCCGATTTTCCGCCGCACCGGATCGACGCTGCACTGGCTCGACTTCGCGGCCGTGCTCGGCCTCGGTGGCATCTGGCTGTTCGTCTTCTTCCGCAACCTCGGCGGGCGCGCGCTGGTGCCCGCGCACGACCCGTACTTCAAGGACGCGCTGGCCCATGTCGGACACTAGATCACTTCACGCGTCGCAGGCGCCCGTCGGGCCGACCGAAAGCGACGGCATCAGCTATCGCGGCCTGCTGTGGTTCGGCGTGATCCTCGCCGGCACGACGGTCGTCTGTCAGATTCTCATGTGGGGGCTCTTCGCGATCTTCGAAGGACAGGCGCAGAAGAACGACACCGCGCGCGCGCCGCTGGCGCTGCCGAGCGGGACGCTGGCGCCGCCGCCGAATCTGCTGACCGACGAACCGGCGAACCTCAAGCGATTCCGCGCCGAGGAAGACGGCGTGCTCACGACCTATGGCTGGATGGACAAGAACGGCGGCGTCGTGCGTATTCCGCTCGAGCGCGCCAAGGCCATCGTGCTCGAGCGCGGGTTCCCCGTGCGCTCGTCGGCCAACGTTCCCGGCGAGGTCAAGAAGACCGACGCGCCGGCAGTAAAGAAGTAGACAAGGCACCACAGGTCACGAGATGAGGCGAGCGTTTTCACGAGTCGAGCACGTGCTGATGGCGGCCACGGTCGCCATATCGCTGTCGCTCGCCTCGGTGGCCGCCGCGCAGCCGATGCCGCCGCTCTCAGTGCCGCCGCCCGGCCCGGCCGCGCAAGCCCTGATTCCCGCGCTCCACGACGTCGGCCTCGATCAGAAGCTCAACGGGCAGGTGCCGCGCGACCTCAGATTCGTCGACGAGGCGGGACGCGAAGTGCGGCTCGGCGACTACTTCGGCCCGCGACCGGTCGTGCTGGTCCTCGCCTACTACGAGTGCCCGATGCTCTGCACCGAAGTGCTGAACGGCCTCGTCGGTTCGCTCGAGACCCTGCCCTTCGACGCCGGCAAGCAGTTCGACGTCGTCGTCGTCAGCATCGATCCGGGCGAGACGCCGGCCCTCGCCACGCAGAAGAAGCAGCTGTACCTGAAGCGGTACGGTCGGCCAGGCGCCGAAAACGCGATGCACTTTCTCACGGGCCGCGAGGACGCGATCAAGGCACTCACGAGCGCCGTCGGGTTCCGTTACAAGTACGACCCGGCGACCGATCAGTTCGCGCACGTCGCGGTGCTGACGATCCTGACGCCGGATGCCCGGGTGTCGCGATACCTCTACGGCATCGAGTACAGCCCGCGCGACTTGAAGCTCGCGCTCGTCGAAGCGGCGGACGGCAAGATCGGCAGCGCCGTCGATCAGGCGTTGCTCTTCTGCTACCACTACGACCCGGAGACCGGGAAGTACGGTCTGGCCATCATGAACCTGGTACGGCTCGGCGGCATCTTCACGGTTGCCGGTGTAGTCGCGTTCATCCTGTTGAACCTGCGGCGCCGGACGCAGGCATCCCCGGTCGTGACGACCGCCATGGACAAACGGTAGATGTCGAGCTCGTTGCCTCTGTTCCCTCCCAACGCGTCCTCGGTGGCGACCGAGATGGACCTGCTGTACCTGTTCATCACGGCCGTGTGCGCCTTTTTCACGATCGTCGTCACCGCGCTCGTCTTCTACTTCACGGTGAAGTACAAGCGCCAGCGCGACACCGACGTCGGCGCCGACATTCACGGGTCGCTCGTGCTCGAGCTGACGTGGACCATCATCCCGTTCATCCTGTCGCTGATCATGTTCGGCTGGGGCGCGTCGCTGTTCTACCGGCTGTCGAAGCCGCCGAGCGACTCGATGGAGATCACCGTCGTCGGCAAGCAGTGGATGTGGAAGATCCAGCATCCCGAGGGCGTGCGCGAGATCAACGAGCTGCACATCCCGCTCGGCCGCAACATCCGCCTGACGATGGGCTCGGAAGACGTCATCCACGACTTCGCGATCCCCGCGTTCCGCACCAAGATGGACGTCGTCCCCGGCAAGTTCACGACGATGTGGTTCCAGGCAACGCAGCTGGGCACGTTCACGATCTTCTGCGACCAGTACTGCGGGACGAAGCACTCTGGGATGATCGGACAGGTCGTCGTCATGCTGCCGCAGGACTACGAGGCGTGGCTCGTGGGCGGCCGCTCGACCGGATCGGCGGCGCAGACGGGGGAGCGGCTCTTCGCGGACCTCTCGTGCATTACCTGCCACAAGACCGACTCGACCGGCCGTGGGCCGTCGCTCATCGGTCTCTACGGCAGCACCGTGCAGCTCACGGACGGCCGCAAGGTCGAAGCCGACGAGAATTACCTGCGCGAGTCGATCATGAATTCGCAGGCCAAGATCGTGCAGGGCTACCAGCCGATCATGCCGGCGTTCCAGACGCAGATCAGTGAAGAGAACCTGCTGCAGCTTCTCGCCTATCTCAAGGCGCTGAAGCCGGCGCAGGCGGCCCCGGCGGCGAACGAACACGGGAAAGAGCGGTAGGCCGTGCGCGCACCCGGACGCTTCTCCGACGATGTGGTGATGTATGAGTAACGCGAGCACACAGGGACGACACAGCTATCTCGACGCGCCGTACGGCTTGAAGTCGTGGCTCCTCACGAGGGACCACAAGCGCATCGCGATGCTCTATCTGATCTCCATCACTTTTTTCTTCATGATGGGCGGCCTGTTTGCCGCGGGCATCCGGATCGAACTGCTCACGCCGAAGGGCGACATCTGGACGGCCGACACGTACAACAAGCTGTTCTCGATGCACGGCGTGATCATGGTGTTCTTCTTCCTGGTCCCGTCGATTCCGGCGACGCTCGGCAACTTCCTGATGCCGATCATGGTCGGCACGAAAGACCTCGCGTTTCCGCGCATCAACCTGCTGAGCTGGTATCTCTACGTGGTCGGCGGCGTCATCGCGCTCGTCGTGCTCGCGATGGGCGGGATCGACACGGGCTGGACGTTCTACGCGCCGTACAGCTCGTTCGCGTCCAACACGAACGTCACACTCGCGATCGTGGGCGTGTTCGTCGCCGGATTCTCGTCGATCCTCACCGGGTTCAATTTCATCGTCACCGTGCACCGCATGCGCGCGCCAGGAATGACGTGGTTCCGGCTGCCGCTCTTCGTCTGGGCGCAGTACGCGACGAGCCTCGTCATGATTCTCGGCACACCGGTCGTCGCGATTACGCTCGCGCTCGTGGCGGCCGAGCGCTCGCTGCACCTGGGGATTTTCGACCCGAAGATCGGCGGCGACCCGGTGCTGTTCCAGCACCTCTTCTGGTTCTACTCGCACCCGGCGGTCTACATCATGATCCTGCCGGGCATGGGCGTCATCTCGGAGCTCGTTGCCGCGATGTCACGCAAGCAGATTTTCGGTTACAGCTTCGTCGCCGCGTCGAGTCTCGCGATCGCGGTCCTCGGCTTCCTCGTGTGGGGCCATCACCTTTTCGTGAGCAGCCAGTCGATTTACGCCGGCATGGTGTTCTCGATCATCACGATGCTCGTCGCCGTACCGTCGGCCGTCAAGACGTTCAACTGGGCCGCGACGATGTACAAGGGCTCGGTGTCGTGGGAATCGCCGACGTTCTGGATCCTCGGCTTCATGGGCCTGTTCCTCATCGGCGGCCTGACGGGCCTCTACCTGGCGACGATGGGCCTCGACATCGCGCTGCACGACACGTACTTCGTTGTCGCGCACTTCCACTACATCATGGTGGGCGGCGCGATCATGGCGTTCATGGGCGGCCTGCACTTCTGGTGGCCGAAGATGACGGGCCGGATGTACAACGAGGCGCTCGCGAAGGTCGCCGCGATTCTCATCTTCGTCGGCTTCAATTTCACGTTCTTCCCGCAGTTCATCCTGGGCTACCTCGGGATGCCGCGCCGGTACTACGCGTATCCCGACGAGTTCCAGGTATGGAACGTGATGTCGACGGCCGGGGCGTCCGTGCTCGGCATGGGCTACATGCTGGCGTTCGGCTATCTCGTCTACTCACTCTTCAGGGGCGAGCTGGCGCCGGCCAATCCGTGGGGCGCAAAGGGACTCGAGTGGACGATCCCGTCGCCGCCGCCGACATTCAACTTCGACGAAGATCCGATCGTCAACGAGCCGGCGTACGACTACAAGCCGGCGCACGGATCGGAGGTCACCGTTGGCTAGCACCGGACACACGACGGGGCACGGCGCGCACGCCGAGCATCATCCAAAGCTCCAGCACCACTTCTACAGCATGGAGCAGCAGCTCGAGGCCTCGATCCTCGGGATGTGGGTGTTCCTCGTCACCGAAGTCATGTTCTTCGGCGGCCTGTTCATGGCGTACATCGTGTATCGCCACATGTATCCGCTGGCGTGGACCGAGAGCAGCCACGAGCTGAACGTGTGGATGGGCGGCCTCAACACGGCCGTGCTGATCTGCAGCAGCTTGACCATGGCGCTCGCCGTGCGATCGGCCCAGGTCGGATCGCGGCGCGGCCAGATCGTCAACCTGATCCTCACGATCATTCTTGGATCGACGTTCCTCGTAGTGAAGTTCTTCGAGTACAAGGCGAAGTTCGAACACGGCCTCGTCCCCGGCCCGCATTTCGATCCACACGAACTGCTCGCGAGTGGTCAGTTGGTGCCGCTCCATCTGCCGCAGGGCTCGGAGATTTTCTTCTCGCTCTACTTCATCATGACGGGCATCCACGCGCTCCACATGGTGGTCGGCATCGTCTTGATGCTGATTATTCTCGTGATGGCGTGGAAGGGAAAATTCTCGCCGGAGTACTACAACCCCGTTGAAATCTCGGGCTTGTACTGGCACTTCGTCGACATCGTGTGGATCTTCCTGTTCCCGCTGCTCTACCTGCTCGGCTTTCATTTCCAGATGTGAGGACGCGTAGATGTCCGGCCACGCCCCAATCACCCCGATTCGCACCTACGTCACGATTTTCCTGAGCCTGCTCGTGCTCACGACGCTGACCGTCTTCGTGGCGTCGAGAGACTTCGGCGCGCTCAACACGCCGATCGCGCTCGCCGTGGCCGTGACCAAGGCGAGCCTGGTCATCGTGTTCTTCATGGCCGTGCGTTACAACACGCCGCTCACCAAGGTCGTCGTCATCTCCGGCTTCGTATGGCTGTTCATCCTGTTCGGATTGGGACTCAACGACTACCTGACGCGCGCGTGGATCGGCGTCGCGGGACGGTGAGAAGTCAGAGGGCTTAAGCCTTAAGCCTCGAGGCTTAAGCCGTCCCCCGTGTTCGACCCACCCCCCAACCGCATCGACCTCGTGACCACCTGGTTGCCGCGCATCGCGGTGGCCGTCGCGTTCATCTCCCTCGGAATCGACAAGCTCTCCGGCGATTCGACTTGGTTCCGCCTCTTCGAGCAAATCGGGTTCGGCCAGTGGTTCCGGTACCTCACGGGCGCGATTCAACTCGCGGGCGGCGTGCTTGTGCTCATTCCACGCACCTGCCTGGCGGGGCTGGCGCTACTCGGATGCACGATGGCCGGCGCGGTCCTCGTGTGGGTCTTCGTGCTCAATACACCAGGAAATGCGGTGATCCCTGGGGCGATCCTCGGCGCCTTAGTCGTCGTGACGCTGCGGGAAAGGAATGCAGCTTAGGGCTTGAGTAGGCCTAAGCCAAACATTAACTTTGTTGAACAACAAATTGATTTTATTCGTCTAATGGCTATAGTAGTTGAACAATCATGGCTATGGACTGGAACGAGCTCACTCGCCTGACAGCCGGCGACCTGTTCGAAATCGAACGCATTCGCCTCGTGTCCCGCGACATCGCCATCGAGGGCCGGTTCACTCCCCCCGCGCTCGCGAGTCTCACGGCCGAAGACCAGGTGTTCGTCGCCGCCTTCGTCCGGTCGCACGGTTCCATCAAGCAGATGGAGCAGCTGTTCGGCGTCAGCTACCCCACCATCAAGAACCGCCTGAACAAGATTGCCGCGGCGTTGCCGTTCGTGGACGTCGCACCGTCGGAACCGGACGCGCCCGAGGCGTCGGTAACTTCAATCCTCGACCGGCTCGAGCGCGGCGAACTGACCGCTGCCGAGGCCGCTTCAGCGATCGCTCCCAAGCGCAGCCGCAAGGATTCCTCTCATGACTGAACATCGTCGTCGCATTCTCGACATGCTGGCCGCGGGCAAGATCACGGCCGACGAAGCCGACCAGCTCCTGTCCTCGCTACCCGACGCATCGGACGCCGGTGGCGACAGCGCGCGTGCCGGTGAGGCGGGCAAGTACCTCCGGATCGAGGTGTTGAAGCCCGCGCACAACGGCGTTCGCGAGAAGAAGGTCAACATCCGCGTGCCCGTCGCCGTCGTGCGCAGCGGACTGAAGCTCGGCTCGCTGCTTCGCGGGTTCAAGAACGATCGGTCCGGCCCGCACCTGGCGATGGGCGGCTTCAATGTCGACTGGGAGCACTTCGACGGCGCTCAGCTCGACGCGCTGCTTGGCGCCGCCGGCGACGTGACAATCGACGTCGACGACGGCCGCGCGAAGATTCGCGTCGTCCGGGATTAGCGCGGCGAGCCGGCGCGGGGCGCGCCGTCCGAGTCAGTGACCGCCGATGGTGACGTCGAAGTGCCGGAAATTCGTGTACGTCGCGACGCAGTCGACCGTTCCGGATCCCAGGGCGTAGTGCTCTTCCATACGCACCGGCACCCACAGCCCGTCGAGTTTCGGCTGCGGCGCGTACAGCACGGTGACCATGCCGCGCGCGTCTTCGGACGTCACCGTCAACTCGGTCTTGACGATGCGGCCGGTGGCGCGGTCGATCCAAAAGCGCCCAGTCGCCGGCGAGTCGTCGGCCGTTCGGATCATGCGCGGGCTGTACTCTTCTTTGAAGCGCAGCGTCTGCGTGCGTTGTCCGGCCACAGTCTCGGACGAACCCAGCTCGAACGCGCTGCGCGGCTGGTTCTCGCGCCCCAGAAACGGCAGCGCTATTGTCGGCTCGTTGATCGTCCGCTTGATCCGTCCGATGTTGAATCTGGCGCCTTCGTCACGAATCTTGGCGGCCTGATCGATCGCGTCCAGTGACGGGTGCGTGAACAGATCCATCAACCGCGTCGTTCGGTCGCGCACGGGCTTGCCGTCCACGGCGAACACGTCACGAAAACACAGCCACCCGGCACGTCCCGAGTTGATAAGCAGCAGGTCCGACTTGAGCACGCGGTGACCGACCACGATCGCCTTCGGGCCGTGCTGCGTCTGCTCGTAGCTCTCCTCCGACACGACGCCAGAGAATTGCTTGTCGTACCCGGCGAGGTAGGTCGCGGAGGCGTCGAGCAGATCGCTCATCGTCGGCGGCACCTGACGTGCGGCCGAGATGGCTATCAGGCACAGCGGCGTGGCGAGCAGTAGCCACAGCTGCCTCGAGCGCCGCGCGTAACGCCCGGGAGACGTTCTGTAAGAGCCAGGCAGTCGCATGACAATCCCGGTCCGGGAACCAATGGGCGAGGGTCGATTGTAGCGACATTCCGCGGGCGCCAGCGGCCGTCGTCCGTTCCCGGGCCCAGCCACCGCCGTTCACCGGACGCCGGCCGCCGCTCGCCGGGTGGGCCGATCCTGGTGATGGTCGAATCCGTCCAACTCCGGCGACTATACTGGTGAGATATCACTGGTCCTGACGGGCGCCCTGGGTCCGTCGATCCCGAACATGGCCGACCTCAAAGACGACCTCGCGGCGCTGCGCATCGAGCGCGAACCCATTCGGACCGGGTCCCGACGGTGGGTGGTCTGGATCTTCGTGCTCGTCCTGCTCGCAGTGGGCGGCCTCGGGGCCTGGCGGTACGTCACGCGCGAGCAGCCGGTCGAGGTCCAGATCGCGACGGTCACCGAACGCGCCGCCGGCACGCAGGCCGCGGTGCTGAACGCCTCGGGCTACGTCACGGCGCGGCGACGGGCCACGGTGTCGTCGAAGATCACGGGCAAAGTCATCGAGGTCAACGTCGAGGAAGGCATGGCCGTGAAGGAAGGCCAGATCCTCGCGCGACTCGACGATGCGACGTCGAAAGCGGCGCTGGCGCTGGCTGAGGCGCAGCTGCACTCGGCGGAGAAGGCCGTCCGCGAAAACGAAGTTCACCTGCAACAGGCCAACATCACGCTCAAGCGCCAGACGCAGCTGCAGACCGGCGGCTACGGCACGCAGGCGGACGTCGACCAGGCGAAGACCGACGTCGACGCGACCGAGGCAAGGATTCAGGCGCTCAAGGAACAAGTCAACGTGGCCGGCCGACAGGTCGACGTGCAGCAGACGGATCTCGACAACTCGATTATTCGCGCGCCGTTCAGCGGCATCGCGACGTCGAAGGACGCGCAGCCAGGTGAGATGGTGTCGCCCGTGTCGGCCGGTGGCGGTTTCACGCGCACCGGCATCTGCACGATCGTCGACATGCGATCGCTCGAAGTCGAAGTCGACGTCAACGAGAGCTACATCAACCGCGTGACGCCCGGCCAGGACGTGACGGCCGTCCTCGACGCGTATCCGGACTGGCAGATTCCCGCACACGTGATCACGATCGTCCCCACGGCGGATCGCCAGAAAGCGACCGTGCTCGTGCGCCTCGGTTTCAAGCAGCTCGACCCGCGCATCCTGCCGGACATGGGCATCAAGGTGACGTTTCTGAAGAGCGAGCACGGCAAGGCCACCGACACGGCGGCCGCCGCGCAGGCCGTCACGCTCGTGCCCAAGGCGGCGATTCGCGGCGAAGGCGCGACGGCCGTCGCGTTCATCGTCCGCACGGACAACACCGTGGAGCGCAGGGCCGTGCGCATCGGCGGCACCGATGGCGATCGCGTCGAGGTCCTCGCAGGCCTGCACGCCGGCGATCGCGTCGTGCTGACGCCACCGGCCGAGTTGAACGACGGAGCTAAGGTAGTCCTCAAGTAATTTTCAATTGTTAATTGTGAATTGAAGATTTGATTTTCGATTGTTGATTTGCCGATTTCTCGAGCCCTAAGCCCTAAGCCTTAAGCCCTGAGAGGTTTTTCCCAATGTCCGAGCTGACCCCTCTCGTCCGTGTCGGTGACGTGCACAAGTACTACGCGCGCGGCGGCGAGCGCATCGACGTGCTCCGCGGCGTGAACCTCGAGATTCCGAAGGGCGACTTCCTCGCGCTGATGGGGCCGTCGGGCTCCGGCAAGACGACGCTGCTCAATCTGCTGGGCGGCCTGGACACGCCGTCGAGCGGGCTGCTCGAAGTGAACGGCGTCAAGATCAACGACCTCGGCGGGTCGGCGCTCTCGCGCTGGCGCTCGCAGAACATCGGCTTCGTCTTCCAGCTCTACAACCTGCTGCCCGTGCTGACCGCCGAGCGCAACGTCGAGCTGCCGCTGCTCCTCACACGGCTGTCGAAGAGCGAGCGCCGCAAGCGCGTCGCGATCGCACTCAAGGTCGTCGGCCTCGCCGATCGCGCGAAGCACTATCCGCGCCAGCTCTCGGGCGGACAGGAACAGCGCGTCGGCATCGCCCGCGCGATCGTCACCGACCCGACGCTGCTGCTCGCCGACGAACCGACGGGCGATCTCGATCGCAAGGCCGGCGACGAGATCCTCGACCTGCTGCAGACGCTCAACCGCGACCACGGCAAGACCATCGTCATGGTCACGCACGACCCGCGCGCGGCCGAGCGCGCCAGTCGAACGCTGCATCTCGAAAAGGGCTCGCTGATGGAGGAGGGAGTGGTCGCATGAAGTACCTCGTCCTCGTATGGCGGAACCTCACGCGCCGGAAGGTGCGCACGCTGATGACGCTCGGCGCCATCTTCGTCAGCTTCGCGCTCTTCGGCGTGCTGATGGTGGTGCGGACGGCATTTGGTCTCGGCGTCGAGTTCGCCGGCGCCAACCGGCTCTGGGTCACGAACAAGATCAGCATCATCCAGTTCATGCCGATCTCGTACGTCAACGACGTGCTCAAGACGCCAGGCGTCACGGGCGCGGTGGCGTGCACGTGGTTCGGCGGCAGTTATCAGGACAAGCCGAACCAGTTCGCGGTGTTTGCGACCGACCTCGACCAGTACTTCAAGCTCTATCCCGAGTTCAAAGTACCGCCCGATCAGATGAAGGCCGCGCTCGCCGATCGCCAGGGCGTCATCGTCGGCCGCGACACGGCAAAGAACTACGGCTGGAAGATCGGCGACCACATCCCGATCAAGGCCGATATCTGGCCGCCGAAGAGCGGCAACGTCTGGGAGTTCAACATCGACGGCATCTACGACGGCGCGAAGACCGTTGACAAGACGCAGTTCCTGTTCCGCTATGACTACTTCGACGAGAACCGCCGGGCCGGCACCGGCAACATCAGCTGGATCGTCGTCGGCGTGAACGACCCGTCGAATTCGGCATCGCTCGCGCAGACGATCGACACCAAGTTCGCGAACTCGGCCTCGGAGTCCAAGACGGCGCCGGAGAATGCCGTCATCGCGGACTTCGCGAAGCAGACAGGCGACATCGGCTCGATGCTCACGGCCATCCTCGTGGTCGTGTTCTTTACGATCCTGCTCGTCGTCGGGAGCACGATGGCCCAGTCGGTGCGCGAGCGCACGAGCGAACTTGCCGTGCTGAAGACACTCGGCTTCTCGAACGGATTGATCCTGTTTCTGGTCCTCGCCGAATCGATGTGCCTGGCGGTTCTGGCCGGCGCGACGGGGCTCGGGCTGATCGCGTATTTGGTGAACTTCGGCCACTTCAACAGCCCGATGCTGCCGCTGATGATTCTCACGGGCAAGTCGCTGACGATCGGCATCGTGCTCTTCCTCGCGCTAGGCCTGATGGCCGGCGCGCCGCCGGCCCTGGCCGCGATGCGGCTGCGCATTACCGACGCGCTGAGGAGGAACTGACATGTTTCGCTGGCTGGGACAGATCATCGAAGTCACGATCGTCAGCCTCAGGACGATCCCGCAACGGCTGAGCTCTTCGGTCGTCGCCGTGATCGGCATCGCCGGCGTGGTCGTCGTGCTCGTGTCGGTGCTGTCGATCGCCGAAGGCTTTCGCGCGGCGCTCCTCGGCACGGGCTCGCCGGTGCGCGCCATCGTGCTGCGGAACGGCTCGCAGTCGGAGATGACGAGCGGTCTCTCGGGGCCGGAAACCGACATCGTCAAGCAGGCGCCGGGCCTCGCCCAGAGCGGCGGCCGGGCCGTCGCGGCGGCAGAGATGTTCGTCGTCGTGGACCTGCCGAAGCGGTCGACCGGCACGCCCGCAAACGTCCCCATTCGCGGTATCGAGCCGGGATCGATTTCGATCCGGCCCGAACTGAAGGTCGTCGACGGCCGGCTGCCGCAGCCCGGCACGAACGAAGCGATGGTCGGCCGCGCGGCGCAACGGCAGTTCGTGGGTATCGACCTCGGCTCGACCTACGTGACCGGGCAGCTGAACCTGAAGATCGTCGGCGTCTTCGAAACGAACGGTTCGTCGGCCGAGAGCGAGATCTGGTGCGACTCGAAAGTGCTGCAGGGCGCGTACCGCCGCGGCAATTCGTACCAAAGTGTCCTCGTCCAGCTCGACTCGCCGGCATCGTTCGACACGCTCAAGAACTGGCTGACCACCAACCCGCAACTCAACGTCGAGCCGAAGCGCGAGCAGGAGTTCTACGCGGGACAAACGCAGGTCATGACCGGGCTCATCGACAGCATCGGCTACACGATCTCGCTGCTCATGGCCCTCGGCGCGATTTTCGGCGCCGTACTGACGATGTACACGGCGGTTGCGACGCGAACGCGGGAGATCGCGACGCTGCGCGCGCTCGGCTTCAACACGATGTCGGTGCTGGTGTCAGTGGTCGGGGAATCGCTGGTGCTGGCGCTGCTCGGCGGCGCCGTGGGCGCGGCCCTCGCATACGTCGGCTTCAACGGCTACGAGACGTCGACGATGAACTTCAGCTCGTTCAGCCAGATCGCGTTCGCCTTTCACGTCACGCCGGCGCTGCTCGTTCAGGGGCTGGTCTGGGCGCTGATGATCGGCTTCATCGGCGGCTTGTTCCCGGCCATCCGCGCCGCCCGGCTGCCGATCGCCACCGCGCTCCGCGAGCTCTGATCGATCAGAGTCGCGCGAGCGCGACGAAAAGCTCGTCGAGATCCGGTTGCTCCGGGATCTCGTACTGCCTGGCCCACGCGATCTTCCCCGCCTTGTCGACGACGAAGATCGCGCGTTCGGAGATGCCGTCCTCGCGCATCACACCGTACGCCGTGGCCACCTGCCCGTGCGGATGAAAATCGCTGAGCAAGTCGTACGAGATGCCACCGAGTGACTGCGCCCACGCCGCCTTCGACGGCCCCGCGTCCACGCTGAGCGCGAGGACGTGCGCGTTGAGCGCGTCGAGCCGGTCACGCTCGCGCTCGTACGTCTGCATCTGGACCGCGCAGACCGGCGTGAATGCCAGCGGATGAAAGGCGACGACGACGTTCTGCTTGCCGCGAAAATCGGCGAGGTGGACGAACTGCCCCGTGTGACTGGGCAGCGTGAAATCAGGGGCGATGGTTCCCGGAGTGAGCATGGACCCTGTCTACTATTTCTTTTCGAGGATCACATGCTCATAGAGCAGCGCCGCGACGACGGCGCCCGCGATGGGCGCGATCCAGTAGAGGTAATGAAACTCCCAGAAGCCCTGGACGAGGGCCGGACCGAACGACCGGGCAGGATTCATCGAGGCGCCCGACACCGAACCGCCCGCCAGGATGTCGAACGTCACGGTGAGGCCGATGGCGAACGCACCGATTTTCACGGCCTTGCCGCGCTCGTCGACGGCGGCGCCGAACACCGCAGTCATCAACAGAAACGTCAGGACGAACTCCATCGCAAAGACGACGCCAGGGGTGGCCCACGCGGCGGGCAGCGGAATGCCGAGATTCGCTTCCGCGATGGCGGCCGCCGGAAACACCATCTTGCAGATGAGGGCGCCGGTGGTCGCGCCGGCGAGCTGCGCGATCACGTACGTGATGGCCG
This sequence comes from uncultured Acidobacteriota bacterium, assembly GCA_963704575.1. Lineage (GTDB taxonomy): Bacteria > Acidobacteriota > Vicinamibacteria > Vicinamibacterales > SCN-69-37 > DATEGZ01. The sequence goes on from OY969918.1 coordinate 3,238,885, forward strand.
CAGGCAGCTTGATGCGACCGGTGGCGAGCAAGCCGGCGGTTACGGCGGGATTCAGGTGGCCGCCGGAGACACCGCCAAAAACGGCGACTCCGACCGTGAGCCCGAGTCCGTGCGCGAGCGCGATGCCGACGATGGTCGGATGTGCGCCAACAGCGGCGGTGCCGCTCAAGATCGCCGCGATGCCGGTGAAACAGAGAAAGAACGTCCCCAGAAACTCTGCGACGAACACGCGCATGGTGGTCATGTCGGCCTCCCGCCGACGATATTCTGCCCTACCCACCGCCGTATAAGCCACGTGATAAGGTCTTAAGATGGCTCCCTCGGAGTCGGCACGATGAGACGAATCGGCCTGCCGGGGTTGCTCATCCTCGGCCTCGTCCTGCTGTTTATTGTCCCCTCGGCGGTCGAGTACTACACAGACTGGCTGTGGTTCCGCGAACTCGGTTACGAGGGCGTGTTCCTCCGCAGCATCAACGCACAGGTCATTGTCTTTGCCGCGACATTTGTCGCAGTCTTCGTCCTGCTCGCCTTCAACCTCCGGATCGCGAGTCGGACGTTCATCCGGCCCCAGATCGTGCTCGGCACAGGCGTGGACGGACGCGCGATCTCCCTCGAAGGCGGTCGGCTCGCGAAGATCGGCGTGTGGGTGGCGGCCGGCATCGCGTTCGTGCTGTCGCTGTCGGCGGCCGACGATTGGCTCGCGTGGCTGAGCTTCTTCAAAGGCGGCCCGTTCGGCGAGACCGACCCGCTCTTCCATCGCGACGTGGCTTTTTACGTCTTCCGCCTGCCGATCTGGGAAGCGCTCCAGCGCGAAGCGCTGGTGACGACGATCGTCGCGATCGTCGGATGCGGGTTGTACTACGTGCTCTCGGGCAGCTTCCTGATCGAACCGCGGTACGGCCTGGCGTTCTGGCCGAAGCTGCGGTTGGTTCCTGCCGCCAGGCGTCACCTGGCGCTGCTCGTCGCCGTGCTGTTCGCGGTGATCGCGTGGGGGACGTGGATCGAAATCCCGCAGTCACTCCTGACGCCGTCGTCGATCGTCTACGGCATCGCGTACGCGGACTGGCATGCGAAGATTCCGGTTCTCTGGCTGACGATCGGTGTGTTCGTCGCCGGCGCGGGGCTGTCGGTGTGGCACGGCTTCAGCAAGCGCGGGTGGCCGCTTCCGGTCGCCGTCGCGGCGGGCCTGGTCGCGGCGCTCTCGGGCGGCATCTACGCCGGATTCGTTCAGACCTTCATCGTCACGCCCAACGAGCTCAACAAGGAACAGCCGTTCATCACGAACAACATCGCCGCGACGCGACGGGCCTACGCGCTCGATCGGGTCGAGGAGCGCGAGCTCTCGGGTGACGCGGAGCTCAAGCCCGAGGACATCGTCGCCAACGCCGGGACCGTCGAGAACGTGCGGCTGTGGGACTATCAGCCGCTGCTCCAGACGTTCGCGCAGATCCAGGAAATCCGCACGTACTACGATTTCGCCGCGGTCGACAACGACCGCTACATCATCGACGGCAAGTACCGGCAGGTGATGCTCTCCGCGCGCGAGCTGAATACCGAGAATATGCCGAACCGCTCGTGGGTCAACGAGCGGCTGTTCTTCACGCATGGCTACGGGCTGACGCTCGGCCCGGTGAATCAAGTCACGACCGAAGGGCTGCCCGTGCTCTTCATCCGCGATCTGCCGCCAGTTTCGACGGCCGACCTCAAGATCGACGAGCCGAGCATCTACTACGGCGAGCTCTCGAGCAGCTACGTGCTCGTGAAGACGCGGCAACCTGAATTTCACTATCCGCGCGGCGACGACAACGTCACCACGACCTACACGGGCACGGGCGGCGTGCCGGTCGGCAGTTTCTGGCGGCGGCTGCTGTTCTCGTTGCGCTTCACGTCGACCGACATTTTGTTCACGAACCAGCTCACGGCCGACAGCCGGATTCTGTTCCACCGGCGGATCGGAGAGCGCGTCAATCTCGTCGCGCCGTTCCTCCGTTTCGACTCCGATCCGTACCCCGTGATCAGCGCGGGCCGGCTGTACTGGATGCAGGACGCGTACACAACGTCCGAGAACTACCCGTACTCGACGCCGACGCAAACGCGGATCGGGCGCGTGAACTACATCCGCAACTCGGTGAAGATCGTCATCGACGCCTACAACGGCACGATGACCTGCTATCTCGCGGAGCCCACCGATCCGATCGCGGTCGCGATCGGCAGAATTTTCCCCGGCCTGCTCCGTCCGATGTCGGACATGCCAGTGGGCCTGCGCGCGCACGTGCGCTATCCCGAAGACATCTTCAAGATTCAGACGTCGGTGTACGCGACGTTTCACATGACGAACCCGCAGGTCTTCTACAACAAGGAAGATCAGTGGCAGTTGCCTACGCTCGAGACGGGCCAGAACGCGACCGCGATGCAGCCGTACTACACGATCATGCGGCTGCCCGGCGAGAAGCAGACCGAGTTCATCCAGATGCTACCGTTCACGCCGCGGCTCAAGGACAACCTGTCCGCGTGGATGGTCGCGAGGAGCGACGGCGAGCACTACGGGCACATTCTCGTCTTCCAGTTCCCGAAGCAGAAGATCATCTACGGTCCGCGGCAGATCGTCGGGCGCATCAATCAGGATCAGACCATCTCCCCGCAGGTCACGCTCTGGAACCAGCAGGGCTCCGAAGTGATATGGGGCACGCTCCTCGTGATCCCGATCGACGAGTCGCTCCTATACGTGCGCCCGCTGTACTTGCGGTCGCCCGAAGGCCGCATTCCCGAGTTGAAGCGCGTGATCGTCGCGTATCAGAGCAAGATCGTCATGGCCGAGACGCTCAATCAAGCGCTGGCGCAGATTTTCGGCCCGACCATCGTCTCCGCGCTCGCACCCGATCGGCTGCAAAGCAGCGCGACGTCGGTGGTGCAGGCTTCGTCCGAGATTCCCGACGTGCCGAGCACGGTGGAAACGAGCGACGCCATGACCGATCTGGCGGCTGAGGCGAAGACGCACCTCGAGCGCGCGCTCAAGGCGCAGCGCGACGGCGACTGGGCGCTCTATGGCGAGGAAATCAAGAAGGTCGGCGACGTCCTCGACCGGATGAACAAGGTCAAGAAGTAGGCGGCTCGCGCTTACGCCAATAGCGCGCGAGCCCCATCCACGAATACTCGAACCGTCCGGCGTCGGCGTAGCCTTGCGCCTCGACGCGTCCTGCCGCGCGGACCAGCTCGTCCGAGATCTCGCGCGTGAACGTGTCCGCGTGTTCCGTGTCGGTTCCCGGCGACGCGAGGAGTCCACGCACGCGCTGGCTCCAGGCCTCGAGACGCGTCCATAAGTCCTGGAAGTGCACGCGCGGCGATGGATACGGGCCGAAGTGCGTGAGAAAAATGAGCTCAGGATCCCACGCGAGAATGCGATCGATGCTCTGACGCCACTGCGCGAGATCGATGTCGGGCGGCGGCGTCGCCGGCAGAACGAGGCGGCCGCCGGGACGGTTGATGCCGGCGGTATCGCCGACAAACGCAATCCTCGCAGCCGGCAGAAAGTAACTCACGTGATGTGACGCGTGGCCGGGCGTCCCCACAGACTCCACGGCGTGGCCGACGACCTCGAATGCATCCTGCTCGTTGAGAATGTGCAGCCGTTCGGCCGGCACCGCGCGCACCTCGCCCCACAGCCGGTCCATGTCCGCGCCATAAAGACGCGTGGCACTGGCGAGTAAACCCGCGGGCGCCGAGAGGTGCGGCGCGCCGCGATGGTGCACGAACACGCGCGCGTCCGGACACGAATCGACGAGCGTGCCGGTCGCGCCCGCATGGTCGAGATGAATGTGCGTCAGCAGAATCGCCTGGACGTCGCGGAAGCTCATGCCCTTTGCGCCCAGCTTCCGTTCGAGCGTCGCGATCGTCGTCGACGGCCCCGGATCGATGAGCGCCAGGCCGCCGGCGCCGTGGAGCACGCCGGTCGCAATAATCTGCGCGCGTCCGAGGAAATCGAGATCCACGTAGTCGAGTCCCGCAGCGAGCGGCGCGGTTGCATCAGCCATGACGAGACATTCTAAGGGCCGAATGCGCTAGGCTGTGGGCATGGTTCATGTGATGGTGCTGGCCGGGTGACATGGCGCCAGTAACGCCCGAAGGCGAGTCCGGTGGCCAGGTCAAGGAACGGACCGAGATCAAGAAGAAGGAACCGCCTTCGTTCAACGTCATCCTGCTCAACGACGATTACACGACGATGGAGTTCGTGGTGGGAGTGTTGGAGAGCGTGTTCCAGAAATCCCCCGCCGAGGCGTTCCGCGTGATGATGCAGGTCCACGTCAACGGCCGCGGCCTCGCGGGCATCTACTCCTGGGAAATCGCCGAGACGAAAGTGGACTCCGTGGCGTCGCTCGCGCGGAAAGCCGGGTTTCCGCTCAAAGCCGTCATCGAAGAGGCGTGAGCGCACGCCGCTCACCCCAGCCGGCCGTCGTTATTGCATAATCGAGAGATGTTCTCCGCTGCTCTCGAGATCGTGTTGACGATTGCGTACCGCGAAGCCGTCTCTCGGCGGCACGCGTACCTGACGCTCGAGCACCTGCTCTACGCGCTCGCGCACGACAATGACGGCGAGCGCATCCTGCAGGCCTGCGGCGCCGATCTGCCGCGGCTGCGCAAGGAGCTGAATCTCTACCTCGATACGAGCGTCGAGCAGGTCAAGCGCGGGCACGAGCGCGAGCCCGAGCAGACGGCCGCGTTCCAGCGCGTGCTGCAGACGGCTGTCCTGCACGTCCAGAGCGCGCAGCGGCAGGAGGTGCACGCCGGCGACATCCTGGCCGCGATCCTCCAGCAGCCGAAGTCGCAGGCCGCGCGCCTGCTCGAGAGCCACGGCATCAGCCGGCTCGACGTACTCGACTACATCTCGCACGGCGTCTCGAAAGTGCCGCAGCCGAACGGGGCCGCGAGCGACGGCAGCGAGGCGCCAGCGGGCGCCGGCACGGAAGGGTCGCCAACCACGCGCGACCCGCTGTCTTCGTATTGCGCCAATCTCACCGACCGGGCGCGGCGCGGTCAGCTCGATCCGCTCATCGGCCGCACGGCCGAACTGCAGCGAACGATCGAAGTGTTGTGCCGCCGGCGGAAGAACAATCCCGTGTTCGTGGGCGAGGCCGGGGTCGGCAAGACGGCCATGGCCGAAGGGCTCGCGCTCCGGTTGATTTCCGGCGACGTCCCAGCGCTACTCAAGGAGGCCGAGATTTTCTCGCTCGACACCGGCGCGCTCCTCGCCGGCACGCGCTTCCGCGGCGACTTCGAGGAGCGCTTCAAGGGCGTCATCCGCGCCCTCGCGGCCCGGCCGCGCGCGATTCTCTTCATCGACGAGATTCACTCGACCGTGGGCGCCGGCGCGACGACGGGCGGGACGATGGATCTGGCGACGCTCATCAAGCCGATTCTCACTGCCGGCGACCTTCGCGTCATCGGATCGACGACGTTCGACGAGTTCAAGCACGTCGAGAAGGACCGCGCGCTCGCGCGGCGGCTCCAGAAGATCGCGATCGAAGAGCCGTCGATCGAAGAGACCGTCAAGATTCTCGCCGGCCTGCGCGGCCGCTACGAAGCGCACCACGGCGTGACCTACACGGACGCCGCGCTCGAGTCGGCGGCCAAGCTCGCGGCGCGCCATCTGCGCGACTACAAGCTGCCGGACAGCGCGATCGACGTGATCGACGAAGCCGGCGCCGTGACAAAGATCCGTCATGAGGGGCAGAACGGCGCCCAGCCCGAGCCGGGCGTCTCCGCGCCGCCCATCATGGTGGACGCGGCGGACATCGAGGCCATCATCGCGCGGATGGCGCGCATTCCCGCGCGTCAGGCGTCTTCATCCGATCGCGAGCGTCTGCGCACGCTCGAAGAATCGCTCGAACGGGTGGTCTTTGGTCAGAAGGAAGCGGTCCACCTGGTCGCGCAGTCGATCAAGCGGTCGCGCGCGGGCCTCGGCCTGCCCGACCGGCCGGCGGGATGCTTTCTCTTCACCGGGCCGACCGGTGTCGGTAAGACCGAGCTCGCCAAACAGCTGGCGATGCTTCTCGGCAACGAGTTCATCCGCTACGACATGAGCGAGTACATGGAAAAGCACGCGGTCGCGCGCCTCATCGGCGCGCCTCCCGGCTACGTGGGCTTCGAGCAGGGCGGGTTGCTCGTCGACGCCGTCCGCTCGCATCCGTACAGCGTCGTGCTCCTCGACGAAATCGAGAAGGCGCACCAGGACATCTACAACATCCTGCTGCAGGTCATGGACCATGCGACGCTGACGGACAACACGGGCCGCAAGGCCGATTTCCGGAACGTGGTGCTGATACTGACGTCCAACGCGGGCTCGCGCGAGATGAGCGTCAAGTCGATTGGCTTTGCCGGCGAGGGCTCGACCGACGATCGCGACCAGTTGCAGCGTCGTGCCGCCGAGGGCAAGTCCAAGGCGGCGATCGAGCGCGTATTCAGCCCGGAGTTCAGAAACCGGCTCGACGCGATCGTCACATTCAAGAATCTCACGCCATCGGTCATGGAGACGATTGTCGAGAAGTTCATCCTTCAGCTCGAGGCCCAGCTGGCCGAGCGGCGCGTGGCGATTACGCTCACGCCAGAAGCCCGCAGCTGGCTCGCAGCCAAGGGCTACGATCCGGTCTTCGGCGCACGTCCGCTTGCGCGTGTGGTCCAACGCGACGTCCGCGATCCGCTCACCGACGAGATCCTCTTCGGCCGCCTCGAACAAGGAGGGACGGTGACCATTGGTGTCAACGAACAGGCGCTTGTCTTTGATTATTCGCATTAATTTTCGATTGGTGATTTGGAATTTGAAATTGAATCGACGATTTCTCGTTCTGAAATCCAATTCCCGAATTCCAAATCATCAATTCCCAAATTTACATGTCTGATTTGAAAGTAACTGACCGGCGATGGTGGGTGCATGGGGACGCAGCCCCCGCGTCGGACGAACCGCGCCTGAAGCCGACCTACATCGAGGAACTCGAGACGCGCCTGGCGGCGAAGGACGCCGAGCTCCAGGAGATCATCGCGAAGTACCGCGGCGCGTCTGACGAATTCGATCAGGCGCGCGCGCGACTGCGCAAGGAGCTGTCGAAAGACATCGAGCGCGGACGCCGCCAGATGCTGGTGTCATTCCTCGACGTGCTCGACAACCTCGACCGGGCGCTCGCCGCGGCCGGCGACCGCCCTGCCGACCCGCTCATCCAGGGCGTGTCGCTCGTCCGGCAGCAATTTATTGCGACGCTCGAGAGCCTCGGCGTGGTCCGCGTCGATCCGCTCGGCCAGCCCTTCGATCCGGCGCGGCACGAAGCCATCTCGACGCTTGCCCCAAGCGACGCGATCCCCGCCGGACACGTCGCCGGCGTCGTCAAACCCGGGTACATGATGGGTGACGACGTCTTGCGCCCGGCGATGGTTGCCGTCGCCGGCTAATCCTCGACCGAGTAGTACAGGAAGTTTTTCGTCGAGCCCTTCGCCAGCTTGTCGTGCAGCGCGAGGTGATCGGTGGCGTCTCCGCCGATGAGCTCGCCCATGTGAATCGCAAATCCCTGGAGGTCCTGGAGCGGGTTTCCCAGATCGATGTCGAGGTCCGCGCAGAACGGCGCAGTGGACACGTTCGGTGTCGCCACGACGATCTGCATCGACGGGTTGCCCTCCTGGCGGAAGCTCCACAGCGAGTAATCCGCGGGGTTGGCCCATCCGCGATCCTTGATGGCCTTGAGCAGGTTCAGGTGCATGGACGACGTCGGCGGCCCTTCCGCGTAGAACGGCCGCTCGGGATCGGCCGAAAGTTCCTGCAGTCGATTGTAGAGCCCGACCTGCACGCGTGCGTACACCCGCTCGGTGCCGCAGAAGAACAGGCTGTCGACGAAAGCGATGAGCGGATCGTTCAGCGTCGGCGCCGTGCGCAGCTTCGACATCAGGTTGAGCAGGCACGCCTTCCGATTCGGCCGCGGGTTGGACGCGTCGAGCCAGTCGGGAATCGTCAGGCCGTCGAACGCGCTCTGCGGCGCTTCGATCAAGCGCAGGATCTCCGCATCGAAGTCGTCGATCTTCGTCGTCAGCTCGATGTCTCGAGGATCCGACTGGACGTCGACGATGACGACCGTATCCGTGCTGTTTTCCTCGACGTGAAAATGGAAATCCTTCTTCGGCACGAGAACGTCTGAGATCGTCAGGCGGAACCAGTAGTAGCCCGGCGGCAGCGCGTCGGGATCGACGCCCCGCACGACGAGGACGCCGTCCTCTTCAGTCAACGTGAGGCGAAACTCGCCGGCGTTCCAGCCGCGCAGTTGGCGGACGCGGTTCATCCGGTACGTCGTCACGGCGTTGTCGCCGTCGAACTCGAGGGTCAGGCTTCGTGGAAACGCGTCGCGTTCGTTGTCGAAGACCAGGCCTTCGTCAGCCGACAGCCGGTCGATCGGCCACGTCTTGCCGCCGCGCCGCAAACGTATCGAGAATGCCTCGTTCACGTTGTGCTCCTCGTCCGCCGGGGAGCGCGTACTCTAGCATGGGGCCGCGGTTACCTGCGGAATCCGATGACCATGTCTTTGGCCGGCGGCTGGCAACGCGGCCGCAGACCGGTTTCGCGGATGACGCCTGTCGCGCGCGGACCGTTGTCCTGCAGCAGATCGTAGAAAAGCACGTGCGCCGTGCCGTCGTACTCGAAGAGCGGCGTCATCTCGAGGCGCCCAGCCGTGTTCTCGTCGGCGAAGCGCCGCTTGAACTCCGGCACCTCCCACTCCTCCAGTGCCGCGTACGGATGGGCGCCGTGATCGGCGAGCCAGTGGACCGTTTGATCGAGATAGCGGCGGTCGAGATTCACGAAGTTCAACGTCAGCCGGCCGCCGTAGTAGCGAATCGACCCGCTGTGTTGCATCGAGAAGATCACGCTCGTCGGATCGGTCAACCCCCGCACCATCGCGCCGACTGAAGCGTAGCGCCGTTCGAGCAGGCCGCCATCGAACGCCGCGCGATCGCGCGCGGTCCAGATGCCGAACGCGCCGAGCGCCGCCACGATCGCGACGCCAGCCGATGCCAGCGGGCGCGGCCTGCCACGAACGATGAGCCACACCACCTGCGCGAGGCCGATCATGATCGCCGGCCAGCACGGCAGGAGAAATCTGAGGTACCACCAGAGGTCGAACACTTGATAGAAGCAGTACTGAATCCAGATCACCAGACAGAATGCGGCCAGGAGCACGACGACCGAGCGCGTCTTCGCCTCCGGCCACAGCCACGGGAGCGGCAGCGCGAGCGCTGCGAGGCCCGCCACCGCAAGCGGCGTCTGCGTACTAACCAACCACTCGAAGTAATTCGCGGCGTTGGCGCGGACATTTCCCCAGCCAAACGCCTCTTCAATCGAGCCGTACCCCGTGTGCAGCCACCAATGCGTGATCGCGTGGTTCAGCACCACGGCCGTGACGACGCCGGCGCCCGAGCCTACGCAGAACAGGAGGCCGCGTGTGATTCCGCCGCGGCGATCGCTCACATTGCGCCACGCTTCCCAGGCGTACCAGATCACGATTGGCGCGGCCGCGGGAATCAGGTTCGGCCGAATGAGTATCGCAACGCCCGAGACGAGACCGGCCCACAGGCTTCGCCGGTCGCGGCCCAGATTGGTCGACGACACCGCGAGCCACAGGGCCGTCGTCCACATCGCCGCGGCCGGCACGTCGGACATGGGTGCGGGCGTCATGAAGAGCACGGCTGGACTCGTCGCGACGAGCCACATCGCGGCGATTGCCGCGCCGCGAGATCCCAGCTGCCGTCCGAGACCGTAGGTCGCGACGACCAGCAGGCCGGCGCAGAGCGGCGCGACCCAGAAGACGGCACAACGTCCAGCGAGCAGATGCGCGCCTGCCATGAGCAGCGGCAACCCCGGTGGATACTGCGAGACGATGCTCGACTCGTCGTCCGAGAGCGAGTAGCCGAGGGGCGTGAATGTAAAGGCACTGGCGGGCCACGGCAGGTCGCGCGCCCACGGCTGCGGATCGCGAATGCTGCCGTCGAGCCAGTGGTCGCTCTGCGTCACGTAACCGTACGCGTCGGCGCCGCCGACCGACATCGTGCCGAAAGCGACGCCCTCCGCGACCATCGCCGCGAACGCGACGGCGAGCAGTACGCGCACGTCGAGGAACGTGATGCGTCTAGTTATTGTTCGCCCGGATCTTCGAGGTAGGTGTAGCCGTGCAGCCCGTCTTCATAGAAACGGAGCAGACGGCCGGACTCCTCGAAGTCGATACGCCCATCGCGCACGGCCACTTCGACGGCCTCGCGCAGCTTGCGAACGAGCATGTCCGCGTCGAACTCGACGTAGTCGAGCACTTCCTTGACCGTGTCGCCTTTGATGACCGATTCGAGCATCACGTTGCCCGACTGATCGAGGCTGACGTGCACGGCGTGCGTGTCGCCGAAGAGATTGTGCAGGTCACCGAGGATTTCCTGGTAGGCCCCGACGAGAAACACGCCCAGGTAGTACGGCTCGCCCGTGAACGGGTGCAGCGCGAGCGTGCGCTTGACGTCGCGGCGATCGATGAACTGATCGATCTTGCCGTCCGAATCGCACGTGATGTCGCCCAGGATCGCCTGCCGCGTCGGCGGCTCGTTGAGGCGGTGCACCGGCATTACAGGAAAGAGCTGTTTGATCGCCCACGAGTCGGGAATCGACTGGAACAGCGAGAAGTTGCAGAAGTACGTGTCGGCGAGCGTGTCGTCGAGGCCCTGCAGATCTTCAGGAACTTCGTCCATCTGCTGCACCAGCTTGCGGAGCTTCGTGCAGATCGCCCAGTACAGCGTTTCGGCGAGGCTTCGTTGGCCAAGCGGCAGGTACCCGCCGTTGAACAGGTTCAACGCCATGTCGAGCGCCTGCTGCGCGTCGTGGTAGCTTTCGAGCGCGTTGCGCGCCGTCAGATTCTGGTAGGTCTCTTTTAGATCGACGAGCGGCTGTTCGAGCTCTTCGCTGTTGCCATTCTGCGGAATCTCTTCCTCGTCGAACCCAGACACGCCGAGCACGTTGAAGACGAGCACGCTGTGGTACGCGACGATCGCGCGCCCGCTCTCCGACACGATCGTCGGATGCTTCACGCCCGCGTCGTCGCACACCGACTGGATGTGATAGACCACGTCGTTCGCGTACTCTTCGAGCGTGTAGTTCACGCTGGACTCGAAGTTCGTCTGCGATCCGTCGTAGTCGACGCCGAGGCCGCCGCCGACGTCGAGGTACTCGAGACCCGCGCCGTCGCGCACGAGCTCCGCGTAGATCCGCGCCGACTCGTTCAAGGCGCCCTTGACGATGCGGATGTTGGGAATCTGGCTGCCGAGATGGAAGTGCAGGAGCTTGAAGCAGTCCTGCATCCCGAATGACTTCAGCTCGTCGAGCCCCTGGCGGACCTCAGCGACCGACAACCCGAACTTCGAGCGGTAGCCGCCTGACGACTGCCAGCGGCCGCCGCCGCGCGAGGCCAGCTTGACCCGCATGCCGATCTGCGGCCGCACGCCGACCTTGCGGGCGTACTCGAGGATCAAGCCGAGCTCGGTGTATTTCTCGACGACCGGAATGATGCGCCGGCCCATCTTGTGCGCGAGCATCGCCATCTCGATGAACTCGGCGTCTTTGAAGCCGTTGCAGATGATCGGCGTGTCGCCAGTGGTCATCGCCACGACCGCGAGCAGCTCGGGCTTGGAGCCGGCTTCGAGGCCGAAGCCGTACGGGCGGCCAAAGTCGAGCACTTCCTCGACGACCTGACGCTGCTGGTTGACCTTGATGGGATAGACGCAGAAGTACTTGCCGTCGTACTGGTGCTGCGTCATCGCCGCAGAGAACGCCGAGTGAATGTCGGCGAGGCGCTGACGCAGGATGTCGCGAAAGCGAATCAGGATCGGCAGGCCGATGCCGCGCAACTGCAGGTGATCGACCAGTTGCTTGAGGTCGATCCACCGCTCGGGATCTCTCGTGGCGTGTACGCGAACGTGACCGTTGGCCCCGATGGAAAAGTAGCCCTTGCCCCAGCGTTCGATTTCGTAGAGTTCGGAGGCGTCGGTGACGGTCCAGGGATCGCCCTGGCGCCATGTGCCCGTCCGGCTCGTCGTGCTCACAGACCGCTAATCATAAAAGAAATTTCCGCGGCTGCAGCCGTTTTTCCTCACCGGCGATCAGGATCGATCTGCTGCGCGCGGAAGATGAGCACGTGGCTGTGCGACAGGTCCGAAGTGTTGATCTGGATGCCCTGGTTCATCAGATCCGCACCGGTGACCGAACCCAGATCGCCGTAATCGGCCGATTCCACGCGGTATGTGACGTCCGTGCGAAGGCCTTTCGGGCGCACGAGTGTGCTCGACTCGGCGTCAGGCGTGTCGAACGCCATCACCACCGCGTCGCCGGTCGTCGACAGGTGTTCGACGACGTCCCAGCCCGACCAAGGGGCGTCGGGATAGTCCACCTGCTGCCGGGACAGCAGCATCGAGGTCGAGTTCGTCAGGATCGGCCGGATGTACTTGTAGAGGCCAATCTGGCCGCCGACTTCAGCTTGCGCGCCTTCGGGCATGTTGACGAGCATCGCGCTGAGGCCCAGCGCGCCCGACATGCGGCTGCGCAGGAGCATCGACAGATCGATGCCCGGATCGCCGTTCATCGGCTCCTCGGCCGAATCGACCTCGAACGTGAGCAAGTAGGGCGCCGGGAAGATATCGAGCAGGCCTTCGAGATTGTGGCGCGCGCGCGAGGACGGGAACGTCCGATCGCTGATCCACGTCGTGTCGCTGTACTGGAGCATGTCGAGCGACAGCCGGTTGCCGCCGCTCGCGCAGTCTTCGATCTCGAGGTCGGGATAGCGCGACCGCAGCGCGTCGCGCACGATGTCGACGCCGCGGATATGCAGGAAGTTGCCGTCTGCCACGCCGTGTCCGTGCCCCGCACGGTTGCAGTTAATCCAGAAGTTGTTGTCCCACTTCAGGTAGTCGGGATGCGCCTGGTCAATGAGCGAGCTGAGTCGCCCCATGATCCAGTCGCGCGCCTGCGGATCCACAAAACACACTTGCGCCGAAACAGCGGTGGCGTTCGTCCGGCCCGAATCGTACCGGCCGTCCTGCATCGCCAGCATCCGGTCGGCGGCCCCGCCTGGCTTGCCGACGGTCGCGCGGTCGACCCGTTCGGGCTCGACCCAGACGCCAAAACGCAGCCCGAGGCCGTGCGCGTAGTCGGAGAGGCCGCCGAGCCCGTTGGGAAACCGATCTGTATCGACGTCGTAGGTGCCGTAGCCGTGAGCGAAATCCGTCGGGTCGGCGCCGTTGATGCTGGACCACCAGCCCGCGTCGACCACGAACTGCTCGATGCCCATCGCGCTCGCGGCGTCCATCTCGGCTTCGAGCGACCCCTCGTCGATGAACGTGCCGTACCAGTACCACGTGTTGTACGAGCACGTACGGGCCGTACGGACGACCGCGCCGCAGACCGTGGTCGATGAACCCGTGGAGTGCCATCGACACCGCGGGCAGCGCCGTGGTGGTGAATCCAAAGATGGCGTGCGCCGTCTCGAGCGACGCGTTGCCAGACAGCGTGGTGGAAAACGTCGGCAGGCCGAGTCGGACGTCGATGTTGTCGTCGTGCCGCGTAAGCTGCAGCTTCCACGCGCCGCTCCAGAGCACCGCGCCAAAAAACATCGGGTCGCCGTCGTTGCCGACGCCAAACCACGGCACGTCGTTCGTCGACGAGCGCGTGTCCGATCCGATCTCGAACAGCTGCCCGTTGTCGAGATCGCCGGACTGCCGCGTGAGCGGGCCGCCGCTGTCGTCCGGCGCGTTCATGCCGGTGATCCACCGCACCGTCGCGGCGGGCACCGTCAACGAATAGTCGTTGAGGTCCGACACGGTGAGCGCGCGCGATCCCGCCTCGTGAAACGTCGACCACGTTTCGATCACGGCGCTCGACGGATAGCACGCGTACGACCGCGTGATCTCGAGGCCCTGCGAGTCGATGGTGTAGTGGAGATCGAGGCGGACGCCGCCGAACCACTCGCTCGTCGTCGCCGACTTGAACGTCGTCGCGCTCGAGCCGAAGTCAATGCGCTGGCCATTGATCGTGATGGATCCGTCGGCCGCGTCGCGCCGATGCCAGTCACGGCCACTCGCCGGATCGAGAAGCGCGCGCGCGCCGATGCCGCTGCCGCCCCCGGCGATCGAGTAGTGAATCGCGTTGTTTCCGATCGTCCACGCGTTGGCGCCGTCGGCGCTGACAAAGGCCTCGTCGACCTGAAGCAACGGCTCGTCCCCGCGCAGCAGCGTGCCGGCGGGGAGCAGAGCGGCGATAAGGGCAGCCACGAGCGCCGGAATCGGGGGACGACGCATTCGCGAAGCCATGCGGACTGCAAGACTTAGACCGCGGGCTGGCCCATTGGTTGAATCCGGAACAGCGCAACCTGTCCGCGAATCACACAATTATGTCGTTGATTCTAAACGACTTGCCACATCTACCGCTCCGAAGTATGCCTTTGGGCCAACACGCCTTTGTCCTGGGATGAACACTCCCACTGTCGCCTTTCGGACACACGGGGTGTCATCCGGCGATCCCGTCGATCGCCGCTAACGTCCGGCGTCAGCCGCCTTCGGCAGTTTGAAAATGGCGTCGTCGATCTTCGGATTGATCTCGATCGAATCGACCGCAATCTGACCGAGGAACATGCCGGCGGAAAGCGTCCGCAGCATGAATGGGAGCTTGAGGCCGTTGACGTCGCGGTAGTCCGAGAGCTCGTTGTCGATGACGCCCACCGAGCTTTCGCCGGAGATCTTGATTTCGAGATTCGTCTCGGTGTCCACGTAGACGTGCTGGACACGATGATCCTTGCTCGTGAGCTTGAGGTGAAACGCCTGGCGGCCGCCGATGGTCTCGGTGCCGACGAGCTCGAGTTCGGATCCCTTCGCCTTGTAGTTGACGAGCGGGCTGTCGAACTCGGACTGCATCTTGATGTCTTCAGCCTGCGGTCCGGAGACCGTGACCGGATCGGTGGATCCCGTCAGCGGGTTGATGCTCCACGCCGTCGTCCCGTCGAACGCGTTCACGATCGTCTGCCCCGCCACCTGAATTTCCTGGCGCACCAGATTCGGACGTTTGCCGTAGAGCACGATCGTCCCGGTCATGCCCTGGAAGGTGACGTGCGACTTCTGCTTCATGCTCTGGACGGCCTGCAGCTTGTCGGCACCGCCCTTGGCCTGCAGATTCTTCGCGATGATGTCGTCCACGGTCTGCGCGGCGAGACGCGCGCCAGCCAGAACCACGACCGCGCATGCCAGGACAGTGAGAGTCCGGCGGCTCATACACACACCTCCGAATCTCCTCGTAATGCAAGAACGGAGCCTGACCCGAGCGCCGCCCGTGCACGCCTGGAGCCGGAGGCCAATCTCTGGCTGGGCCCACGCGGGCACACAACTGTAATCGATTGGGGAATCAACGACCCTTCGCGGACTACCGCGAAAGGCTCGGCCGTTCGGGACCGACGGCGACCGTCTGATGGTCGTCGATCGCCTCGACGGGAATCATCCCGTGGAGCCGGTGATTTGACGTGTGGCACACCTGACCGCGAGCATCGATACTGGCGACGACCGAGCCGTCGTACGTTTCGTACACGCCGACGAGGCAACCGCACGGAAGAACTCGTCCTGACAAACCGCGCAAGAGCCGCATGTTCATACAGACTGGCCACTCCCCGAGAAGGTTTAACGGCGTGTGCGCGATGTTTCAGCCTGTGATCACTAATGATCACTGCTGATCACTCCTCGTCACTAGACCCTATCGGTCCGGGGCCGCAGGACCGTTAGAACGTGAGGCCGATGCCGAAGTTAACGCGGGTACTCGCCCCGAGTCCGTGCGCCACGGCGAGGCTGACCTGAAATGCCGTCGCCACCACCCAAACGCTCGCGCCGACCCCGGTGTGGTACGGCTCACCGCTGAAACGCTCACCGTAGTCATACGCCTTGCCCGTGTCGGCGAAGACGCTGACGCCAAGCTTGCCGATGGAGAGCGGCGACGTCAGCGGCACGCGCACCTCGAGCGATCCTGTAACAACCGTGTCACCAACGAACGAGCCGGCTTCGAATCCGCGCAGGTTCGAATTCCCGCCGAGCAGCGGCTTGAGATAGGGCGGCAGCGGAGCGCTCGCCGCTCGGCGTTCGACATTCGCGACGAGGATCGTCTGTCGGATCAGTCCGAGATAGCCCGTCGCCACGAGATCCGCGCGCGTCGTGCCCGGCTCACCCCCGACGTACACGCGGCCCACCGTGGCTCTCGCATACACTGCGTCGCGCGGCAGCAGCGGATCGACGCGTGTGTCGAACACGATCTCGCCGTCGAATGACTTGACGACGTCTCGCGCGTCGAGAAACGACACGTGCTCCCACGCGCCTTGACCTGCGACGCGCACGCTGCGCATCCCGCGTTCCACTCTTCCCCACACGCGGTGCCGATCGTCGTCCGTGTCGTACGCGGGGTTGTGCTGCGACTGCAGCGATCCACCGCCCTCGACGCGCGTGAACGGCCCCTGCGTGAACGTGCGATCGAACTCCGCGCCGGCCTGCTTCAATCCGCCCCAGCTCAACGGAAACGACAGGCGGCTGTTCTGGCCGACCAGGCCCGGCCATGCCACGCGCACACCGTACGTGAGCCCGTACCCGTCCTCGCCGCTCAGAATCGGCAGGTACATCAGATTGCGCAGCCCGGTTCGCTTCACCACGCGCACCTGACCGCCCGGCACGCCCGGCAACTCGATGCGCACCGGTCCTTCATTGACGATGATGACGACGAGAATCTGACTCGGATCGGAGATTGAAGCGAAGCGCTTCAATACGCTCACGTCGTCAAACTTCTTCGACGCGCGAAGGCGCTCGGTCACGTCGGCGATCGTCGACGCCGTGAACGGCTGCCCTGGCGCGACGCCGGCGATTTTCACGACTTCGTCGTCGCTCGTGACGTGATTGCCGTGCACCCGAACGTCGGCGATCACCTCTGGCGCGGGGGCTGTCGGAGTTTGTGGAGACCGATCGACCGCACCGCCGCGCGCGGCGATCAACTGGAGGACGAGCGACCCTGCGACGACGAGCGACAGCACGTCAGTGATTGGACGGCAGCTTGATACGGCCGCTCGTCGACGCCTGCCGGTAGTCGTGGTAGTCGACCTGGTAGCGTGCGTCGAACTTGCCGATCGCCAGCATCGCGGCGAAATACATGTTCACGTCGCGCGGCAGCCACACGTCGGGGAACGGCTGGCTCATCGTCATCGTGGCCTTGAGATCGCTGACGCGAAACAGCCAGGCGGCCGGCAGGAAGTCGAGGTTGACGTTGTCGAACGTGTATTTGACGATCTGCGACGACTTGGAATCGATCCACAGGGTCACGAGCGAGACCTTGTTCATCATCCTCTCGACGGCGGCTTCGAGATCCTCGTCACGGACCGCGGGACGATCCTCGGCGGCGCGGCGCTGCTGCCTGTCGTTCTGGTGGGTGAAAAGGCGCGCCGGGTAGTACTCGATTCTCAGCACGTCGCGGCCCTCGAACGACTCGTGGCCGACGAGCGCGTATTTGCCCTGCTCGAACTTGAATCGCAGGAAGTACGCCGACTCGATGAATCCCGGCTGACGGGTCTGATGAATCAACGCGTCGACGTCCTGCGATGACTGCGGATCGGCGGGATCGGGCGTGGGCGCGGGCGCGGCCGGTGGTCCCGCCGCGCGCCCACGACCGACGCCGTCGCGGGCCTTGGCCCGCTTCAGAAAGTCATTTTCGAAATCGCGTCGATCGCCCTCGGACACCGCCACGCCGTTCACTTTGAGCGGGCTCTTGACGAAATAGCCCTCGCGAATGAACCACGTGAAGTCCCGACGCTCGCCCCAGACGGGCGCCTGCGACGGTCCACGCACCTCGATGCGATCCTCCTCGTCGAGGACGTACTGCTGCAGCTTCTTCCAGTTCTCGTCGCGATGCGCGAGCACGGTCTTCATCAGCGCGTCGAGATCGGTCTGTGCGCCGACGCCGATCGATCCGGCGAGGCCGATCGCCGCCACGACGAGGGCCAGTGGAGCCAGCTTCTTCGGCACAGGATCCTCCGATGGCAGGTGCGTCCGACACTATCAGACGAGCGGGACGTGGCGGTAGTTGCATCGGATAATGCGGGGACATGACGGAACTGCCGCTGCTCGTGAACCTGGCGGTCGCGCTGGCATATGCGCTCGCCGGCGGCCTCGTCGCCCGCCGCCTCGGGTTGCCGACTATCGTCGGCTACCTGGTGGCTGGTGTCGCGTTGAGTCCGGTGACGCCGGGATTTCACGGCGACCCGGCCGCGATCCACCAGATGGCCGAGTTCGGCGTGATCCTGCTGATGTTCGGCGTCGGCCTCAATTTCTCCTTCCGCGACTTGTGGCAGGTGCGCGGCATCGCGATCCCCGGCGCGGTCGCCCAGATGGTCATCGTCTCCACGATCGGCTGGCTCGTGACGCGCGCGTGGGGATTTT
Organism: uncultured Acidobacteriota bacterium; assembly: GCA_963704575.1. Classification (GTDB taxonomy): domain Bacteria; phylum Acidobacteriota; class Vicinamibacteria; order Vicinamibacterales; family SCN-69-37; genus DATEGZ01. The sequence continues at coordinate 3,257,386 of OY969918.1, forward strand.
CGACCGGCGGCGCGTGGGTCTTCGGCATCGCGATTTCCGTCGCCAGCACCGTCGTCATGTTGCGCGGGTTCATGGACAACGGCTGGTTGAACACGCTCGCCGGCAGGGTCGCGGTGGGCTGGTTGATCTTCGAGGATCTGGCGACGGTCGCCATCCTCGTGCTGCTGCCGGTGCTCGCGTCTCCAGACGCGTCGAGCTTCGCGACGCAGGCGGTTCTCGCCGTCGGCAAGGCGCTGCTCTTCATCGCGCTGATGGTCGTGGCCGGCACGCGCATCATGCCGGCGCTTCTCGGCGGCATCGTCAAGACCCGGTCGCGCGAGTTGTTCGTGCTCGTGGCGCTCACGGTCGCGGTCGGCACGGCGCTCGCGTCAGCGGCGTTCTTCGGCGTGTCGCTCGCGCTCGGAGCGTTCGTCGCGGGCCTCGTCGTGAACGAATCGCCGTTCAGCCATCAGATCAGCGCGGATCTCCTGCCGTTTCGCGAGGCGTTCGCGGTGATCTTCTTCGTGTCGGTGGGGATGCTGGTCAGCCCCGTCGAGGCGATCGCTCACTGGCGTCAACTGCTCGCCGTGCTCGCGCTCATCATGATCGTCAAGCCGATCGTCTCGGCGGCGATCGGCTTCGTCCTGCCCTGTCCGGCACGCACGGCGCTGATGGTCGCCGCCGGACGCAGCCAGATCGGCGAGTTCTCCTTCATTCTCGGCCAGGCCGGCGTGTCGCTCGGCCTGCTGACCTCCGGCCAATACACAATTCTCCTCGCGGCGGCCATCCTGTCGATCACCCTCAACTCGTTCATGCTCCGGCTCGCCGCGCCGATCGAGCGCGCTCTGCGGGGCTGGCCGGCGCTCTGGCGCGCGATCGATCGCCACGGGGCGGAACCGCCGCTGCCAGAAGAAGTCCTGACCAACCACGTCGTCATCGTCGGGTGCGGTCGCGTCGGCCGTCACATCGCCGAGGCGCTCGGCAAGCTCGGTATTCAGCGGCTCGTCGTCGAAGTCGATCCCTCGCGCATCGAGAAACTGCAGACGCTCGGCGTCCCCGTGCTCTTCGGCGACGCCGGCAGCTCGGAGATTCTCGACCACGCCGCGCTCGATCGCGCGCGCGCCCTCGTCATCACGTTGCCGGACGATGCCGCGGCGCTGGCGGTGACTGAGATCGCGCACGCCGACGCGCCGTCCATGCACATCGTCGCGCGCGCCTCCACGTGGGACGGCGCGCGCCGGCTGGTCGCTGCCGGCGCGACGACTGTCGTGCGCCCGGAACTCGAAGGCGGCGTCGAGATCGTGCGCCGGACGTTACTCGAGCTGGATCTGCCGGTGCGCGACGTGCAGCGCTACTCGGAGCTCGTCCGGCAAGAAGGGCTCGACGCTTCGGAGCGGCCGAGTGCGGCCGGCACCCGCGTGCTGCACGATCTGGTCGCGGCGACGAAGGGACTCGAGGTCAGCTGGTTCACGCTCCATGCGGACAGCCCCGCCGCGGGCCGCACAATCGCCGCGTCTCAGCTTCGCGCACAGGCCGGCGGATCGATCGTCGCGATCAGCCGCGGCGACGCGCTGCTCACCAATCCTGTCTCCGAGATGACGCTCGAAGCGGGCGACCGGCTGGCGCTCATCGGATCGTCCGAGCAGATCGCGATCGCCGAACGGTTGTTGCTCGGGGCGGCCGGCCCGGCGCCTGCCGCAATCGGAGACGTCTGACAGCGTAGAATCCTCCGATGCGCCTTCGCGCGTGCCTGCTGTTCGTGCTGACGATCGCCACCGGCGTGCTCTCGGCGCAGACGTCGACCAGCGATGTGCTGATCTTCGCGGCGGCGTCGATGAACACGGCCCTGGACGAACTTGCCGGGCCGTGCCGGCAAGCGACCGGGCTCACGATTCGCGCGTCGTACGCGGCCAGCTCCGTGCTGGCCAAGCAGATCGAGCAGGGCGCGCCGGCTGACCTCTTCGTGTCGGCCGATCTCGAGTGGATGGACTACGTCGCCGAACGCCACTTGATCAAACCGGACACGCGCGTGAATCTCGCCGGGAACGACCTCGTGCTCATCGCGCCGGCGAGTCATCCCGTCAAGCTCGCGATCGCTCCGAACTTTCCGCTGGCGGCCGCGCTCGGCAACGGCCGGCTTGCGGTGGGAGATCCGGAGGCCGTCCCTGCCGGCCTCTACGCCAAGGCGGCGCTGACATCCCTTGGCGTGTGGAACGCCGTGTCGACGCACCTCGCGCCCGCGGAAAACGTCCGCGGCGCGCTGATCCTCGTCTCGCGCGGCGAATCGCCGCTCGGCATCGTGTACCGCACCGACGCGAATGTTGAGCCCGGTGTCGTCATCGTCGATACCTTCCCGGCCTCGTCGCATCCGCCCATCGTCTATCCGGCGGCCCTTACGGCGAAGGCGGGCGCCAACGCCGCGCGCGTGCTCGATTTCCTGCGTGGGGCCGCGGCGAAGGCGGTCTTCGCGCGCCTCGGGTTCCGGACCGACGTCGCGCCGGCACCATGACCGACTGGTCCGCGGCCGACCTCGCGATCGTCGGGCTCAGCCTCAAAGTCGCGACGGTCGCAACGCTCGTCAGTCTGCCGTTCGCCGTTGCGGCGGCGCTCGTGCTTGCGCGGTGGCGATTCTGGGGCCGCGCGTTTCTCGACGTCCTGGTGCACCTGCCACTCGTCCTGCCGCCGGTCGTGACCGGATATCTCCTGTTGCTCACGTTCGGCCGGCGAGGCACGGTGGGCGCGTTTCTCGAACGTGCCTTCGGCATCACGTTCGCGTTCCGCTGGACGGGCGCGGCGCTCGCCGCCGCGGTGATGGGTTTTCCGTTGATGGTGCGCGCGATCCGGCTCGCCGTCGAAGGCGTCGACCGGCATCTGGAAGAGGCGGCCGGCACGCTTGGCGCGAGCCCGTGGTGGACGATTGCCACGGTCACGCTGCCGCTCGCCCTGCCGGGTGTGATCTCCGGCATGGTCGTCGCGTTCGCCAAGGCGCTCGGCGAGTTCGGCGCGACCATCACGTTCGTCTCGAACATTCCTGGCGAAACGCAGACGCTCGCGCTCGCGATCTACAGCTTGACGCAGACGCCGAACGGCGACGCGCACGCCCTGCGGCTCGTCTGGCTGTCGCTCGGCGTGTCGGTCGCGGCGCTGCTCGTGTCCGAAGCGCTGGCGCAGCGGATGGCGAGGCGTCGATGACGTCGCTCACCGCGGACATCCGCCACGAGTTCGAGCAAATCACGCTCGACGTCCACCTGGATCTCCGTGGTGGCCTCACCGCGCTGCTCGGATCGTCTGGCGCCGGCAAGACGACGGTGCTCAACGTCATCGCCGGAACGTTCCGGCCGGCGTCAGCGCGCGTCCAGATCGACGGCGAAACGCTCGCGGACACCGATCGCCGTGTGTGGGAACCGCCACACCGGCGGCGCATCGGCTACGTGTTCCAGGACTCGCGACTCTTTCCGCACCTGACGGTGCGCCAGAATCTGGCATTCGGCGGATGGTTCCGCAGCCGGGCGGCGCCGGGACTCGGGCTCGACGACGTGGTCGATTTTCTCGGCCTCGCGCCCCTGCTCCACCGTCATCCGGCGAGGCTGTCCGGAGGCGAACGGCGGCGCGTGGCGCTTGGCCGGGCGCTGTTGTCACATCCGCGCCTGCTGCTCCTCGACGAGCCGCTCGGTTCGCTCGACGCCGCGCGGCGGCAGGAGATCCTGCCGTACCTCGATCGGCTCATCGCGGAGCTGCGGATGCCGATGATCTACGTGACGCACGACTGGGCGGAGATACACGGCCGGGCGGAGCAGGTCGTTTTGATGGATCACGGCTCGTCACGCGTGGATGCCACGCTCGCCACGCCGGCGCGCGCGGGAGCATGACGCCTGCGGGCCTTCTACTGTGAGGGCGCATGCCAGTCTTTCCTCAACCGACATTTCCCTACACCTACGACGTCGCGACACAGGTCGCCTTCCTGCGCGCGCACCGCTCGCAGGCGGATCGGCTGATTCCGGCGAAGTCTGACGATCACCTGTTGCTCGGAACATGGAACATCGCGAACTTCGGCGCGCAGAACCGGCGTGATCAGGATTTCCAGGTCATCGCCGAAATTCTGAGCTGGTTCGACGTCGTCGCCGTGCAGGAAGTCCGCGAGAATTTCTCGCACCTCGAACAGGTACACAGCCATCTGCCCGCGCCGTACCGGCTGCTCTTCACGGACATCGCGGGCAACATGGAGCGCATGACCTTCGTCTACGACGCGTCGAAAGTGACCCTGCTCGAGAAGATCGGCGAGATCAGTATTCCGCCGTCCGACCTGCCGAACATCAAGCTGCCGGGCATCACGCAGACGTTCCGCGGGTTCGATCGCAATCCGTACCTCGCGACGTTCCGCGCGGGGCAGATCGATCTGCTCTTCGTCAACGTGCATCTGTATTTCGGTTCCGATCAATCCGAGGACCTGCAGCGGCGCTCGCTCGAGACGTTTGCCGTCGCGCGGTGGGCCGATCAACGCCGCAAGAGCCAGTACGCCTTCACGAAGGAAATCGTGGCGCTCGGCGATTTCAACATGCCGAAGGCCGCGCCGGGCGATCCGGTCTACGACGCGCTCATCGCACGCGGACTCGAGCTGCCGGACCATTCGGGCGTAATCGGTTCGAGCATCGTCAACGACGCGCAATACGACGAAGTCGCGTTCTTCCCCGGCGATACGGCCACGCGCTTCACGGGCAAGAAGGGCATCTTCGACTACGACACGGTCATCTTCCCGGACTTGTGGCAGTCACGTGGCAAGTCGGATTTCGACGCCTACTTGCGCTACTACATGTCGGATCATCGTCCGATGTGGGTGGAGTTCAAGATCACGTAGCGGCCGACAGATGTTGCGCGGCCGCCCGGTCGACGAGCCAGATCAACTCGCCCTCGGCCGGCTGGATCGCCTGCGCCGGAAATTGATCTGGGGGACCGTCGATCACGCGAGCGAGCATCGTCGCCTTGTCCTCGCCGGCTACGAGGAATGCCACGCGTCGCGCGGCGTTGATCACCGGCAGCGTCAGCGTCAGCCGCGTCGTCCGCAGGGCCGGAACGTCATTCGCGACGACGAACCGTTCATGCTCGCCGAGCGCTGTTGTGCCTGGAAAGAGTGACGCGGTGTGCCCGTCGGGCCCCAGACCCAGCAGCACGAGATCGAACCGCGGCGGCTCGCCGCCGTCTGCGCCGTAGGTCTGACGCAGAGCGGCGTCGTACTCGCGCGCGGCGGCATCGGCGTCCGGATATTCGCCCCTGAGCCTGTGCACCTTTGCCGGATCGATCGGCACGTGCAGCAACAGCGACTCCGATGCCATCCGATAGTTGCTGTCGGGGTCGTCGGGCGGGACATGCCGTTCGTCGCCCCACCACCACTCGACGCGCGGCCAGGCCACGCGCGCGCGTGTGTCTGTATCCTGCGCCAGACGCTCGAACACGCGACGCGGCGTCGACCCACCCGACAATGCCACGACGAACCGCCCGCGATCGCTGATCGCCTCGACCGCGGAGTCGACGAACAACGTCGCCGCGGCCTCGACGAACGCGGAATCGTCGCGGCACACGCGGATGGCGCGATTCATCCGAGCCGCCGCGTCCGCGTGTGCGGCGGGCGCCACAGGCGGAGTCCTCCGGTGAACGCATGCTCGTTGCCACCGAGCCTGACGCCGGGCGGCAGCTCCTTCAGCAATCTGGCATTTCCTCCGCCGACGACGACGTCGTCCGCTTCGAGGGCGGACTGGAGCATCACGATCACATCGTGAGCGTGCCTGCGCCACTTCTTCTTGCCGAGGCGCTCGAGTCCCGCCAGTCCGACATAATCTTCGTACGTCCGGCCTTTTTTGTACGGCAGGTGCGCCAGTTCCATGGGTTCGATCACGCCGTCCGTCACGAGGGCGGTACCGAGTCCGGTGCCAAAGCCGAGAAAGAGCATGCGGCCGCCGCGGTAGCTGCCGAGCGCCTGCATCGCCGCATCGTTGATCAGCCGCACCGGCCGTCCGAACGCCTCCTTGAAATTGAATCCTACCCAGCCGTCGCCGAGGTTCTTCGGATTCGAGATCGGATGACCATGCACGACCGGACCGGGATACCCGATCGAGACCATGTCGTAGTCCCAGCCGCGCGTCGCCTCTTTCACGAGCGCGACCATTCGCTTGGCCGTCATCGCGGGACCGGAATTGATCTTCACCGGCTTGCGGCGTCCCGTGGCGAGCAGTTTGATGTGGGTGCCGCCCACATCGATGACGAGGATCTTCAGCGAGGATTCAGCCATCCACCATCCGCCTGTGCCAACGCGTCGGCTTCCGCCGGTCCCCACGATCCGCGCGCATACCCGTGCACCGGCACGACGTCTCCAAGAATGGGATCGACGATGCGCCACGCTTCTTCGACGTAATCCTGACGCGCAAAGCGCGCCGTCTGCCGCTGCATCGCGTCCCACAGCAGCTCTTCGTACGCACCGGCCTCATGCGGATCCGCATGCTCGCTCACGACCAGCTCGACCGGTTCACCCTGGAAGCGGCGGCCGGGAAGCTTCACGAACGCCCCGACGGCAATCACCAGCGTCGGCGTCACGCGGAATCGGAAGTAATTCGCCGGCGGCATCATCTCCGGATAGATCATCGGCGGCTGCCGCAGCTTCACGTAGACTTCGGTCGCGGTGACGGCCAACGCCTTGCCGGCGCGGATGTAGAACGGCACGCCCTTCCATCGCCACGAGTTGATCCCCAGCTTGAGCGCGACGAACGTCTCGACCTCGGATTCGGGCTTGACACCTTTTTCGTCGGTGTAGCCGTGAAATTGACCGCGAATGACTTCGGCCGGCGTGACCGTCACGACGCTCTTCAGCACTTTCACCTTCTCGTCGCGCACCAATTCGCTGTCCGCCACGCTCGGCGGCGGTTCCATCGCGACGTTGCTCAACACCTGCAGCAGATGGTTCTGGACGACATCGCGGATGGCGCCGGCCTCGTCGTAGAACGCGCCGCGACCCTCGACGCCGAAGTTCTCGGCCATCGTGATCTGCACACTCTCGATGTGCTCGCGGTTCCAGATCGGCTCGACGAATCCGTTCGCAAACCGGAAGAACAGGATGTTCTCGACGGCGTTCTTCCCGAGGTAATGATCGATGCGATAGACGTCGCGCTCGTCGAACACGCCGTGCACGATCTCATTCAGCGCGCGCGACGATGCCAAATCCCGGCCGAACGGCTTCTCGACGATGACGCTGGCGCCCTTCTGACAGCTGTATCGCTTGAGCTGCTGGAACACCGTCGGAAACAGATCCGGCGGAATCGCCAGGTAGTAGAGCGGCCGCGCCGTGTCGCCGAGCGCCTTCTTGAGTTGATCGAACGTCTGATCGTCCGCGTAGTCACCGGCGATGTACTGCAGCGAGCGGCTGAGGATGTCGAACGCCGCCGGATCGAGGCCGCCGTTCTCGGTGACACTGTCCTTCGCGCGCTGCCGGAACTCGTCGAGCGTCCATTTCGATCGCGCGACGCCGATCACCGGCATCGTCAGACGGCCGCGCTTGGCCAGTCCCTGGAGGGCTGGAAAAATCTTCTTATAGGCAAGATCGCCGGAGGCGCCGAAGAACACCAGTGCCGTGTCGCTCATCGTCGTTCAAGAGTATCGCGGTATATTCAATCCGTGCCGGTCAGACTTTTCGCGAGTGCCGTCGGGATCGCGACGCTCGCGCTCGCCGTGCCGGCGTCGGCGCAACTGTACACGTTCGATCGGTCCTTCGCCCCAGGCACGGTCGTACGCCTCGATATCTCGACACACCACGGTGACGTGCTCGTGACCGTGAGCGACGACGGCCGCGTCGTCGTCTCGGGAAGCGTGTCGGTGCGGTCGGGGTTCAACATGCCGCTCAACTCCGGGCCACTCGCGTCCGGCGTGGCCGACCATCCTCCGGTGCAGCTGAAAGGCACGACGCTCGAGATTCGGCCGCCGGGCGATCCGCTGGTGGATCGCGCGGTCGCGGTGCGATACGAAATCCGGGTGCCCGCGCCCACGCCGGTCATCATCGTCAACGATTCCGGGAGCGTCTCGATTCGGGGGATCGCCGCCGCGGTCACGGTCCATACCCAGTCTGGCGCGATCGACGCGATGTTGCCAGCGGACGCCGGCGTGACCCTGGATGCGTCGAGCGAGTCCGGGCTCGTCGACGTGGATCGCGGTCTGGTCGAGGGCGCCGTCGACAAGAATCGCGCGAAGGGATCGGTTCGCGGGGGTGGCCCGCCGTGGGTGCTCGCGACCAAGCGCGGCGAGATCCACGTGCGCACGCCGGCCGCGACGGCCGAGCGTTAGCCCCCGCGCTTGAAGGTCGTACGCCCGGTGATCTTCCCCTGCGCGTCGACGAACGTCAGCGTCAACGTATCCATCGTGATTTCGTACTTGCGCACCAGGTCTGGACCGACCGCCTTCTGAAGTGCGGGATCCGACGTGCCTTGCAGCGCCTGCAACCGAATTTCTTTCTTGGCCGTGTCGATCGTGATCCGGCCGGAGTACTGCAACATCGGCAGCACCGCGGTCGATTGCTGACCGGGCAGCGGCTCGAGCAGCGAGCCGGCGACGCTCATGTTGCCGTACTGATCGTAGGTGAGCTTCGCCTGCGCTTTCACAGGACGAAGCTGGCCGGACGCGTCGACGGTTTCGAACTGCTGCAGTGTCCACGTGCCCTGGAGTTGGCGACGGACGTACTCGAGCGATCCCGGACCGGTGTCGACGTCCCCGAGGCCCATCGTCCGCTGGTTCGGCGAGGATTTACACGAGAAGGCGATCGCCGCCACCAACGCGATCACACCCGGCACGGCCCAACGTCTGCTACGCACGATGCGCTCCTCTCGGCTGTCGTGGCACCAAGACGTCACTCTACCGTAGATTGCGCCGCCTTCGTCGAGAACCGGAGGACGACGAACTCCGCGGGTTTGAGCGGCGCGAAGCCGATGACGATCCGCAGGTCGCCGCGCGCGATGTCGTCCGCGGTCATCGTGTCCACGCCGCACTTCACGAAATAGGCCTGCGCGGGCGTGGTACCCGGGAACGCGCCCTGGTGAAACAGGTTGAGGAGGAAATCCGAGACGCTGAGCCGGACTTGTGCCCACAACGCCTCGCCATTCGGCTCGAAGACCGCCCACGACAACCCCTGCTCGACGCTGTCCTCGATAAAGATGGCAAGCCGCCTGACGGCGACGTACTTGAAGTCCGACTCGCTCGTGATGCCGCCGGCCAGCGTACGGCTGCCCCAGACGACGGTGTGATCGGCAAATGATCGGATGGCGTTCACGCCGTGCTCGGCAAGGGCGGCGACGTCACGATCGGTGACGGGCAGTGCGGGGCCGGTGGCTCCGACGAGTGTCGCCTCGACGCCGGCCGGTGATTTCCAGACGCCGCGCGTGCGATCAGTGCGCGCGAAGACGCCGGCGACGAAGCCTGACGGCGGCAGCGCGTGAATTGTGCCCGTGCCGGCATCGGCCGGCAGCATCCACGGCAGATACATCGCGGCGTTCTGCGCCGCCTCGCCCGTGACTCTCGGATCGGGCACGAAGGGCATTGCCGCCTGCGGCGCGTCGGCGATGAGAAAGATTCGCCGCGCGACACAGAACGCCTGAAGCGCCGCGATGACCGACGCCGTCGTCTCGCCCGGCACGCAGAGCAGATTCACTCGCACGCGATCGAGCAGGTACGCGCCGCCCGATCCGCTCGCGGGCAGCACCAGCCGCTCGAAGGGCTCGGTGTTCGGTGCGACGACCGCATCGACGCCGCCCGAGAGCCGGACGACCCACGCCTGGCTCCCGCCGTTCTCGAAAAACCAGCGGACGGCGTGGCCGAGCAGACTGCGGGCGTCGAGATCGCCGAACTCTTCGACGAATTCGCGGAGGCTGTCGACCTCGACCGCACGATCGGTGTGTCCCTTGGGCGTCCAGCCGACGAAGGCGGCCGTCGACGTGCTCGCAGCGTCAATGTGATGCTGGATCGTCTCAGCCACGCGAACCGCGCATCAGATACTTCGTCACGGCCGCCTGACTGCCGGCGGGCGTGATTTGAAGAATCAACGTCGACGTGGGCCGGGCGCCGCCGCCCCGCTCGACGAACGCATCGAAGATGCAGAAGAACGTGTTGATCGTGCCGTAGTCGTCGATCTCCGCCGAGTGCGACACGAACTCGCGGGACGCGTTCTCGAGGTCCGACTCGGCGACCGCCGTGCCTTTCGAGCGTGCGCGATCGATGACGTTGTCGAGTCCGGCGAGCCCGTCGGCGAGCGCCGCCTCGATCGCGTACAGCGCCGTGAGCTGGATGCGCACGAAGCTGCCGGACGCGAGCCCCGCTTCGCGCGGCGCGCCCTTTGTGAACCAGGCGGGCAGGATCACCGTGGAGTTCTCGTTGCGAAACGCGGCGAAGCCGTCGCGATCGTATGCGGCGGCGTGCGCCGGATCACGATACGCGAAGCCGAGCGTCACCAGATCGCTCTTCGGATTCGAGCTGCTGATGAGATGCGCGGAGACGAGCCGACGCGATGCCTGGCGGACGACCTCGCGCAGCGGCGCGTTCGAGAGCCGGCCGAATGCCGCGGAGAGCGCTTTCGAGTCGTACTTCGCGACATACGCCGCAGTCACGTTCCCCAGGCCGTTCGGAAACTGCGTCGAGAGCTCGGTCGCCATGTCGGCGGCCGAGGGAATCAACTGCAGGTACTCCGCCAGCTCGAGGTACTGCGTCAACTCCGCGGCGGTCGTTACGCTGTCGGACACCGCGAGGTTGTAGGTCACGCCGAGTTGCTCGAGCGTGCGCACGAGATAGTCCGTGTCCTTCGTGCGCCGCGGGGTCGAACTCGCCTGCCCGGCCAGATTGACGAGGAACCGGCTCTCGAGCGAGTAGCCGTTGTGCGCCAGGCGTTCCTTGATCGACGCCTCGGTCGTGAACACGTTCACGAGGCCGGTTGCGTGCACCTCGACGCTGTTGGTCGTCTGCGACATGACGTCCACGATGCGCGAGGCCTGCCACTGAAGCACGTGGATCTGCAGCTGCGCGCTCTTCTTCAGCCCATGCGTCATCACGCCCTGATGGACGCGAAGCACCTCGAGGTTGGGCCGGTCGAAGACCTTCGCAAACTGCCCGTGCGCGGCGTCGGTGAACAGACGCCGGCCCTGTGGCGTCGACACGTCGATCTCGATGTCGATGAGCGCGTCGTTGCTCGACGCGCGCGTGTACGCCGCGTTCGCGCTGAACGAGAAGGACTGATGCAGCGCGTCGGCGAGCTTGCCGTACCACGCGTCCTTGAAATCGTTCACTTGATCGAGCGCCGCTTTCAGCTCCGCCGCGGCCTTGGCGAGATCACTCTGCTTGATCTTGTCCCACGCTATTCCCAGCAGCCGCTCGGCGACGCCCTGGAGCGCCGTGTCCGTGAGCCCGAGGAGCCCCTCGCGCGTCGTGAACTTCATCAGGCGGTCGAAGAGCGGGCCAAGCTTCACGCGCGCCTTCAGTTCGTCGACAACGTCACGGAGTTGAGGCTGGAGACCGCCTTGCGAGAAGTCGAGTCCCGTCTGCGCAATTGCCCGCACCTCATCGAACGTGCCGTCGTCGGCCAGCAGCGCTTCGGGACCGCCGCCGGCAAGGCGCGTGATGACGGACCACGCCTCCTGATCGTCGAGCGTCGCGAGGTCGTCGCGGCTGTTGAGCGCGACGACTTTCTGCAGCGCAGCGACGAGGCCGGGAATGTCCTGGCGATCGACGTAGTCCTCGTAGAGATGCACCGCGGCGTTCAGCCAATCGGGATCGGCGGCGCGGTAGGCGTCGACGACCTTGCCGGCAGCCGTCTGGAATTCCTTGACGTTGGCGCGATCGAGCGCGCGGCCCAACCACCTGTTGGCCAGGTTCGTGACGCTGCCGATGAGCAGGCGATCGACGTCGGCCTGGAGCGCGTCGAGGTCGCTGTCCGTGCGGATTTTCTGAAAGATCTCGAGGACACGACGCGTGTCGGCGCCGAAGAGCGACGACAGGAATTCGTCGGCGCTGCCGGGCAGGCCCGTCACGGCGGCAATCGCGTCGGCCTGGAACGCCGCCGCGAAATCGAACTGCGACGACCGCTTCTTTTTTACCGTGAGCCGAACCCACGTCGACCCGGCGCCCAACCGCGACGCGATTTCGAAGCTGCCGCCGATCTTGTAGCCGACGCTGACTGCGGACTTGAGCCTCAGACCGTATTCGATGACGGTGTCGAGATCGTTCAGCGTCACGTCCCGATGGCCGAGCAGGTCGTAGCCTGACGTGACGCCGGCGGTGAGAGCGAGAAAGCCGTCGTAGCCGAACACGCGGAGCTCGCCGGCGCGCGGGAGCGACTGCGGCGATCCGCTGCCCTGCGGCAGCGTGATGCCCGACAACACGTCCTGCAGCAACGCGATCGACGTCATCGTCGCGTCGTAATCGCAGTAGCGGTCGTAGTGCACGTGGCTGCCGGCGCTCAGGCCGAATGCGAAGTTGCTGAGGGCTGCCGGAATGGGCACGGTCGCGCCGACTTTGACCGATGCCTGACCCTCGAGATGGAATCGCGCGCCCACGCGGCCCGGCGCCACGCTGAGGCCATACGCGGTTGCGAACTCCGACGCGGCGCCAGGCCAGATGAGCTCGACCTTCGTCGCACCTCCGCCGCCGATCGACGCAGACATTGCCACGCCGTCTGGATCGCCGAACGTCAAATCGCTTTTCTCTACCGAGGCGCCAGTGTTGAGGACCTCGGTCACGGTCGGCGAAAACGGATCGCCCGCCCTGAGGCCCCCCGGAAGGTCGAAATTGAAATGACCTTGTCCGTCGAGGAAGTCCTGACTGAACGACTGCGGCCCGATGGGGATGTTGATCACTCGCGGCTCCTGCGGCAGGCACACCTCGGACGAACACATGATGCCGCGAATCTGGGGAAGGCGCTGACACTATGACGCCCTCGCCTGACTGTCAAGGATCGACGCGGCGATGGCGCGGGCTGGGCGGCCCCGGGATCCGCGAGGTATCGTACGCGCGCCTTGCCCGCGTCCCGACCCCGCCTGCTGCTCGCGATTCTCTGGCTGGCGGCCGCCGGTGGCGGGCTCGTCGCCGTGCTGACGCATCGGGATCTCGTGCGTGCCATGCTCGCCGAGGCGGCCTCGGTGTCCATCGTCGCGAGCGGATTGCTCTACCTGGCGCTTGGCTCGGTCCGCGGCTTCACACTGATTCCGTCCACGACCCTCGTCCTCGTCGCGATGGCGTTCTTCCCGCCCGTGCCGCTGTTTGTGCTCACGCTGGCCGGCATCCTGATTTCATCCGCCAGCATCTACTGGTTCGCCGACGCGCTCGGGCTCGCGGCTCTGCTCGAACGGCGTCACGCCTCTGCTGTCGGCCGGCTCACGCGCCTGTCGCAGGATCACGAACTGCTGATCATCATCGGCTGGAGCTTCTTTCCGTTCGCGCCGACCGATCTCATCTGCTACGTCTGCGGCGTCTTGCGCGTGAATTTCCTGAAGTTCCTGATTGGCGTCGCGATTGGGGAAGGCACGATCTGCGGTGTGTACATCTTTCTCGGCGATCAGGCGCTGCGCTGGTTGCACCTGCGCGCGTGAGCCTCGCTAGCGGCGAGGCTCGTTCGATCGGCCTGGGCCGCGACCGGGCGTCAGTGCCAGCGCCTGATGCACCCATTCGCGGGCCACACCGTGCAGATCGGCATAGGCCAGCCACGTCGCACGGGCCCAGCGATCCACGCCGGCAATGATGAGCTGCGGCTCGGCCAGATCGCGCAGGCTGGCGACGGTGATCGATCCGCGCGCCTTCGGAATACCGGGTGGCGGCGGATACGGTCGGTCGTGCCACGGATCGAGCTCGATGAGATGCTGCAGCGCGCGATAGCCGGTTTCGGCGCCGCCGAACTCGATCGCCCAGCACACGCCGCCAAGGTGCATCACTAGCCCGCGATATCGCCCGCAGAACTCTTCTTCGTGCTGCACGTCGTAGACGTCATGCATGAGGCGCCACGTCTTCATGCTGTCGGTCCAGGCGAGCGCGCGCACGCGCAGCGCGACGTCGTTGAAGAGGTCCTGGCAGCCCGCGCGGCCCATCGGCGCGCCACACCCGGGACAGGGGCCGAGCTGCGACATGTCGCGGAGTGTACCGCGATCCGCCATGGCGTGGCATTGGACCTACGGACAGTTCACCGCTACCAGCGGAGGTCGAGCGCCTTCGTCAGAAATTCCAACAGCGGCGCTGCCCGCTCGCACGCCTCGGTGTAACGATCGAGAAATTTCGGTGCCACGACCTCGGCGGCCGTGAACGACCGCAGCACATAGATGTCCTTGCGCTTCAAATCCTCGATGAAGCGGTGATCCGCGGGAAACCCGGCCGGTGGACGCTTCAGCCGATCGCCTTCGATCTCGAGGCCCGCGTCGATCACCTTCGCCCACGCCTTGGGCGCGGCGACGATGTGCTGGCGCACGCGTGTGAGCGCGGGCATGTCGAGGTGGTAGACGCCGCCTCCGCCGTAACACTCACGCGGCTCGAGGTGAAGATAGAACGCGGGCACGCCCTCCACCTTGCGGCGAGCCTCGTGCGCAAATCGCGCCGCGACCCATGTCTTGAACGGCGACTTGTTGGAGGAGAATCGCGTGTCGCGATAGATCCTGAACATCGAGCCGCCCATCCGTCGAGGATCGGCGACATACGCACGGCTGATGCTCCGCAGGCGCGGTGCGAAGTCCGCGATGAACTGCTGCATCGGCGCTTCGACGTCCCGGACGTAGCGATCGCGCTCGGCGGCGAACCATTCGCGGGTGTTGTGCGTCTTGAGATTGCGCAAGAACGCGAAGAACGCGGGAGAAAAATGGGCCGCCATGGGTGGTTTTCAGCATATCGCCGGCGTCGACCGGGCGGAGAGCACCCGACGGGCCGGGCCAACCGACCGGGACCGGACGACGTCTCAAGCGACATCCGGCATGCCTCGGTGCGGATCAGCGTGTCTGTAATCGAACACTTGGGCCCCCGCCGGTGTCTACGGAGTAGCATCAATTCATGAAGCGCGTAGGGATCGGCGTCGGCGTGCTCCTCCTGGCCGGTTTGGCCGGGATGATGTGGCATCGCTGGAGCGCGGCTCCCGTGTCCACTGCCGCGACGAAAACCGCCGCTCCAGTCGCCGGCGCACTGCGACTCGCGGGCGCCGTCGAAGCGACGCGCGCGCGCACCGTCTTCGTGCCGCGCCTGGCGGGACAGACCGCCCAGACGCTGGTCATCACGCATCTGATTCACGCCGGCGCACGCGTGGCCGCCGGCGATCCCCTCGTCGAATTCGATCCGCAGGAGCAGGTCCGCGCCGCGCAGGACAAGCGCGCCGAGCTCGTCGACCTCGACGGACAGATTCAGAAGAAGAAATCGGACCAGACGATCGCACAGGCGCACGATCAAACCGAACTCACCGAGGCCGAGCGCAACGTCTCTCGCGCCAAGCTCGACATCCTGCAGAACGACCTGATCGCAAAAGTCGCCGCGGAAAAGAACACGCTCGCGCTCGAGCAGGCCAACGCCAGGCTCGATCAGCTGCGTAAGACGTTCGCGCTCAAACGCACGGCGGAGACCGCCGACTTGCGCACGCTCGAGATTCAGCGCGGTCGTGCGCAGCGCGCCCTCGAATACGCCGAGGGCAACAGCCAACTGATGGCCGTCACATCGCCCTTTCCGGGCCTCGTCGTGCTCAAGCAGATCTGGAAGGGCAACAACATGGGCGAGGTGGCCGAAGGCGAAGAAGTGCGCCCCGGCCTGCCGATCCTCGACATCGTGGATTCCACGTCCATGCAGGTCCGGGCGTACGTCAATCAGGCCGACGTTGGCGTGGTGGTGCCTGGACAGCCCGCAAAAATCCGTCTCGACGCGTATCCCGATCTGCTCTTCGACGGCCTAGTCGAGCTCGTCGCGCCGCTCGGTGTGGCCAGCTCACTGACACCGAAAGTTCGGTCGTTCATCGCGATCGTGTCCATTCAGGGATCGTCCCCCCAGCTGATGCCCGACCTCAGCGCCTCCGTGGAAATCCTGCCGGGTTCGACACCGGTGAACACGCCACCGGCCCCCCCAGCACACGCTGACCATGGCCACATCCAGCAAGCGCCGCGCCCTCGTGCTGATCGTGTCTGCGATCGTGCTCGCGATCTCGGCCGCCGGCTTCGTGGCACTGCGTCGTGGGCGCGCACCCGATCTGCCGACCGCCGAAGTGACGCGCGGCGACTTCATCGAGGTCGTCGAGACTCGCGGCGACGTCCGTCCGTTTCGTTCCGTGCTCGTCACCGCGCCCTACGCCGCCGGCGAGTTGCAGATTCTCAAACTCGCCGCGAACGGCGCCGCCGTCAAGGCGGGCGACGTCGTCGCCAACTTCGACGCGCTGACGCTGCGCCGCACGCTGCAGGACAAGCAGTCGGAATTGCGACAGGCCCAGGCCGAGCTGTCGCAGGCGACCGAACAGGCGAAGATTGACGGCGAGGCCGATCACACGGCGACGATCAAGGCCACCTACGACGTGCAGCGCGCGAAGCTCGACCAAGCCGACCCGCAAACGCAGGCGCCCGCCGAAGTCGAGCGCTCAAAGCTCGCGATCGCCGACGCCGAGCAGCGGCTGATCGAAGCCCAAGCGAAAGAGAACGCCGACAAGGCATCGGTCACGGGCGATCTCGGCACAAGGAAGAGGAAGATCGACAAGATCCAGGCCGACATCGATCAGGCGACGACCGGACTCTCGTCGCTCGAGGTGAAGGCGCCGGCCGACGGCACGATCAATATCCTGCCGAATTACCGCACGAGCAACGGCATGGGCCCGGCGCAGGAGTTCAAACCGGGCGACAAGGCCTGGGCGGGCGCGCAAATTCTCGAGCTGCCGGACTTGTCGACCGTGCATTTGACGTCACACATCGACGAATCCGACCGCGGCCAGCTCAAGGTCGGCCAGGCGGTGACCGTCCGCGTCGATGCGGTGCCCGACCGCGCCTACAACGCGACGATTGCCGACATCTCGGTGCTCGCGCGCGTGGACTTTTCGTCGGGCTGGCCGCCGGCGAAGAATTTCGACTTGACGATGACGATCGGTGACGCCGACGTGCGGCTGCGTCCCGGAATGAGCGGCGTCGCGCGGATCGCCGTCGGCAAGATTCCCGATCAACTTCTGCTGCCGTCCGGCGCGATCTTTCCGTCCGAAGGCCGGCTCGTCGTCTATCGCCGCACGAGATCAGGCTTCGACGCGGTGCCGATCGAGATCGTGCGGCGCGGCCGCGAGCAGGTCGCCGTCAAGGGCAGCCTGGCGCCCGGCGATCACGTGTCACTCGTCGCGCCGAAACCTTCGGGCTCACAGGCCAAGTAAGTGACCAGACGACGCATTATCGGCGCCATCGTCGTGCTCGCCATCGGGGTGGTCGCGACGCTCGCCGCCCTGCGTCTTACGCGCACGCGAGCCGCGGCCGCCGAAGCGGCGTCCGAAGATCCGCTGGTGCCGACGACGCACGTCACTCGCGGACCGCTCGAATTGAGCGTCCACGCCACGGGCGAGCTACGGGCCTCGAAGTCGGCAATGCTCATCGCACCGTCGGTCGGCGGCACGCTCCGCATTCTGACGTTGCTCGAGACGGGTTCGGCGGTCAAATCCGGCGACGTCATCGCTGAGCTCGATCCCACCGAGCAGCTGTACGCACTCGAGCAGGCGAAGTCTGAGCTGGCGGAAGCCGAACAGCAGATCGTGAAGAAGAAGGCCGACCTCGACGTCCAGACGGCCGAAGACGAGGTCACGCTGCTCACCGCGAAATTCGACGTCCGGCGCGCCGAGCTCGACAACCTCGCGGACAAGGACTTGATTTCCGCGAACGCGTTTGCCAAGAACCGGCTCGAACTCGATGAAGCCAAGCACCGGCTCGAGCAGGTGCAGGGAGACGTCAAGAACCGCGTCGAGACCAACCGCGCCGCCCTGGCGCTTGTCGAGGAGAAGCGCGCGAAGGCGCAGCTCTCGGCAACGCGCGCCCAGCAGAACATCGACACGCTCGTGATCAAGGCGCCCATCGACGGACTCGTGGTCGTCCGCGAGAACCGCGACGCGTCGGGCGGGTTCTACTTCTCCGGCATGTCGCTGCCCTCGTATCGCTCGGGCGACAACACGTTTGCCGGCCGGCCGCTCGCCGACATCTACGATCTGTCAGGGATGGAACTACGCGTCAAAGTCGGCGAGCAGGATCGCTCGAACGTCACGGTCGGACAGGACGCCGACGTCTGGTCGGATGCGCTCGCTGGCGTCAGCCTCAAAGCCAAGGTCTCGGGGATCGCCGGACTCACGTCATCCGACTTCTTCGATGTCGCCGGTCCGGTGCGCCAGTTCGACGTGACGCTGAAGCTCAATTCGGCCGACTCGCGGCTGCGGCCGGGCACGTCCGTGACCGTCCTTCTCAGAGGCCGCACCGTTGACGGCGTCCTGCAGGTGCCGATGCAGGCCGTACGGCTGAAGAACGGCAAGCCTGCGGTGTTCGTCAAGAACGGCACCGGGTTCGAATCGCAGGAAGTCAAAGTCGTGTTCCGCACGGAAACGCGCGTCGGCCTCGAAGGCTTGACCGAAGGTGCTGTCGTCGCCCTGGTCGATCCGGTCGCGGCGTCGGCGACGGCCAACGGCGCCAAGCCCGCGGCCTCGGGGCCGGTGAAATGAGCAACGCCGCCGTCGTCACCGTGCCGGTCCGCCGCAGCGCCCGCGGCGGCCTCGACGTCCTGCCGGAAATACGGCAAGGGCTCGACAATCTCCGCGCCCACAAGCTGCGTTCGGCACTGACGATGCTCGGAATGATTTTCGGCGTGGCGGCCGTCATCGCCATGCTGTCGATCGGCGCGGGCGCCCAGCAGCAGGTGATTGCGTTCATCGAACAACTCGGCGTCCACAACGTGATCGTCGAAGCGCGCGAAGCCGGCGACTCGCAGACGCTGCAGCGCGTCCGCAAAATCTCGGCCGGCCTGAGCTTTCAGGATCTGCGCTCGATCCAGTCGAACGTGGACGGCATCGTCGCGTCGACCGCTCGCAAGCGGCTGCTGCCGACGAAGCTCCTGCCCAAAGCCCAGGGCGACGTGCCGATGGTGTACGGCGTGTCACCGCCGTACCAGCAGATCGCCGGCCTGAAGGTGACGCGCGGACGGTTTTTCAACGACGACGAGGACAAGTCGTCAGCGCCGGTGTGCGTCCTCGGCCAGGCCGCAACGGCCAGCCTGTTCGGCGGCACCGATCCGATCGGCCAGTTCGTCAAGGTCAACCAGCAATGGTTCCGCGTCATCGGCGTCGCCGGCCCGCAGTTGACCGCGCAGGCGGACGTCGCGGGCCTTCCGGCGCAGGATCGCAACAACCTGATCTACATCCCGCTCACGTCGGCGCTGCTCCGGCTCGAAGACTCGATGAGCTGGCAGAAGGACGAAATCGACGCCGTCTACGTGACGCTCAACCCGGCCGCGAACGTCGTCTCGGCCGGCGCGGTGATGCGCGGCCTGCTCGATACGTCGCACCGCGGCGCGAGCGACTTCAGCGTCATCGTTCCCGCCGAACTGCTCGCCGAACAGCAACGCACCAAGCGTCTGTTCGAGATCGTCATGGTCGCGATCGCGTCGATCTCGCTGCTCGTCGGCGGAATCGGCATCATGAACATCATGCTCGCGAGCGTGATGGAGCGCACCAAGGAGATCGGCGTTCGCCGTGCCATCGGCGCGACACGGCGTGCCATCGTCCGGCAGTTCCTTGTCGAGACGACGATGATCACGGTGACCGGCGGGTTCATCGGCACGATCGTCGGGATCGTGCTGTCGCAGCTCGTCGCGTACTTCGCGGGCTGGTCCACCATCGTGAGCGTGACCTCGGTCGCCATCGCGTGCATCGTCTCGGTCTCGATTGGCATCGTGTTCGGCTTGTATCCGGCGATGCGCGCGGCAGGCCTCGATCCCGTGAAGGCCCTGCACTACGAATAGCGGCACCTGGCCGTGTCGTTGACACGCGGACGCGTCCGCCCTAGGATGGGATCTCTTCGCCGTATGTCACGCTGTCTCTGTCCCTGCATCTGTACTTTCCCTTCGCGGGAGAGGGGGACGGCTGCCCAAGCGTGCATGACCATCGGCTAGCCTGAAATCCACAACTCGAATTCAGAACTCGAGGCCCCTCTCCAGCGGAGGGGCCTCTTTTTCTATTCACCCGTCGTGAGTTCAGGCGGCGGCCGTCAGGCTGCCGCTCTTTCAAGGCTGTGGTTCATGTCTTTGTCTCAGAAGCTCGGCATCTACTACGAACATCCCGATTGGTATCGCCCGCTCTTCCAGGAGCTCGATCGTCGCGGCGTGCCCTACGACAGGCTCCATGCTGACGAGCATCGGTACGATCCGTCGGAGTCTTCGTCGCCGTACGGCGTCGTCTTCAACCGCATGAGTCCGTCGGCATATACGCGAGGACGCGCGCACCTGATTTCGTACACGCTGCAGTATCTCGATCACCTCGATCGCCTCGGCGTTCGCGTGATCAACGACCGTGCGGCGTGGCGCACGGAGATCTCCAAGGCCTACCAGCTGACGCTCCTCGAGGGGCTCGGTCTGCCCTATCCACGCGCGCGCGTGATTCATCATGCGAGCCAGGCGGCCGAGGCGGCCGAAGGTCTGCGGCTGCCGATCATCGTCAAGCCCAACATCGGCGGCAGCGGCGCAGGCATCCGCCGATTTGAGACGATCGACGGCCTCGCGCGTGCGTCGCGCGAGGGCGCGCTCGATCTCGGCATCGACTCGGTCGCGCTCGTTCAGGAGTACATCCCGGCCGACGAAAGTCGCATCGTCCGCGTTGAAGTGTTGAACGGCCAGTACCTGTACGCGATTCGCATCTACACGCCTGGCGACAGCTTCAACCTGTGCCCCGCCGACGTCTGCCAGGGCATGGACGGCGCGGAGCTCTCGCGGCCGGCCTGCGCGGCCGACGCGCCGAAAAATCAGCTGCGCGTCGAGGGCTACACGCCGCCGAAGGACGTCATTCGATCGGTCGAACGGATCATGAACGCGGCGGGCATCGAGCTGGGCGGCGTGGAATACATGATCGACCAGCGCGACGGACAGCTGTACTACTACGACATCAACGCGCTCTCGAATTTCGTGGCCGACGCCCAGCGGGTGATCGGATTCGATCCCTTCGCGCGCCTCGCCGACTGGCTGCAGGACGAGCTGGCGCTCGTCGACGCGCCGGCCGAGGAGGTGGTCTGATGCGCTTCGGCTACTGGTTACCCGTCTTCGGAGGCTGGCTGCGCAACGTCGAGGACGAATCGATGGAGGCCAGCTGGGAATACGTCAGCCGGCTCGCACGCCGTAGCGAGGCGATCGGCTTCGACCTCACGCTCGTCGCCGAACTGAACTTGAACGACATCAAGGGCACGACCGCGCCGTCGCTCGACGCATGGAGCACCGCGGCGGCGCTTGCGGCCGTCACTGAACGGCTCGAGGTGATGGTGGCCGTCCGGCCGACGTTTCACCAGCCGACGCTTCTGGCGAAGCAGGCCGCGAACATCGACCGCAT
This sequence comes from uncultured Acidobacteriota bacterium, assembly GCA_963704575.1. Lineage (GTDB taxonomy): Bacteria > Acidobacteriota > Vicinamibacteria > Vicinamibacterales > SCN-69-37 > DATEGZ01. The sequence goes on from OY969918.1 coordinate 3,278,921, forward strand.
CAGCGGCGGACGGCTGTCGCTGAACGTCGTGTCGTCGTGGTGGGCATCGGAGGCGCGGATGTACGGCGTGCCGTTCGATCAGCACGACGAGCGTTACGCGCGCACGTCCGAATGGCTCGACGTCGTGGACGGCTTGTGGCGCGAGCCCGTGTTCACGTTCGACGGCAAGTACTATCGCGCGGACCAGACCGTGCTCGAGCCCAAACCGGTCCGGCGGCCTCGCCCGACGCTTTACGCGGGCGGCGAATCGCCGGCGGCCAAGGCGCTGATCGCGCAGAAATGCGACGCGTGGCTGACGCATGGCGATCCGCCGGACGTTGTCGGCCGGAAGATCACAGACATGCGCGCACGCCGTGACGCGCTCGATCTGCCGCCGATGTCGTTCGGCAGCGCGGGCTACGTCGTCGTGCGGTCGACCGAAGCGGAGGTGCGACGCGAGGTCGCGCGCATCACCGACGTGCAACAGAGCGCGCGCGGATACGCGAACTATCAGGAGTGGATCGGCAATACGCAGCTCGAGCAGCGCGTGAGCCTCGAGGACTACTCGGTGTCCAATCGCGGTTTGCGCGCCGGGCTGACCGGCACGCCGGAGCAGGTCGCCGAGCGCATCCAGGAGTTCGAACGCGCGGGCGTCGACCTGCTGCTCCTGCAGTTCAGTCCGCAATACGAAGAGATGGAGCGATTCGCGGCCGAAGTGATGCCGCTCGTCGGCGGTGAGCGCGTGGCGGTACCCGCGTCTATTTGACGCGGGTCGCCGTCCACTTCAACTCGCCCATCGGGCTCAACACCGTCCCGGCCAGCGTGCCATCGTCGTTGAACTTGCCGGTGAAATCGACGGACATCGGCTGGGTGTCCGCATGCACGGCCACCGAGAACGTCAGCGTGCCGTCCACGAACCGGCCGGTGACCGCGGCTTCGCCGGTGTGATCGCTCGTGAAGGTGCCCGTGACCTTCTCATCGTGCTGTTCGAACACGGCGCTCGCCTCGATCGTGCCGGTATCGGCGGCGACGGCCACCGTCCACTTCCCGGCCACACTGGCCTTCTGCGTCTTGGGCTGGGCGTGTTGCGCGCGGATCGATGCTCCGCAGACAGCGAGTCCCAGCACCAGGGCACCGAGGGCGACTCGGTTCAAGAACGACGTCTTTCCTGTAGTCATCGGGTGCTCTCCTTCGTTGGTTCCGATCAGTGTTGCCCGTGAAGTCCGTGAATGAGGTTCGCCGGCGCGCCGCCCCGCCAGTGGGCGGCGACGACGAGCGCCGCGAGAACCGCGACCACGACTACGGTGACTACGAACGATCGTTTGCTCACGTTCCGTCCTCCCGAATACTTCGTCAGTCCACCTTGAGGGCCCGCATCGGGCTCACGTCCGCGGCTCGCCGGGCCGGCCACCAGCACGCCGCGCCGGCCACGACGAGGACGACGAGCGGCACGCCGATAAACACCGTCGGATCCGCGCCGCCGCCTCCGCCCAGGTGCATCGCCGCCGCGAGCGCGATCAACCAGCCGACGAGCAGACCGGACACCACAACCCGCAGGGTGTCGCCGACGATGGCTCCCTGGAGGCGGCGCGCGCTGGCGCCGAGCGACAGCCGGATGCCGATTTCCCGTGTGCGCTGCGCGACCGCGTGCGCAATCACGGCGTAGATGCCGATCGCCAGCAGCCCCAGCAACAGCGGTCCCAGCACGACGAACATGCGCGCGGGAATTCTGCGTAGAAACAGATTCTTCTCGACGTGATCGGACAAAGTCCGAACGTCGTACACGGGCAGCATCGGATCGAGGTCGCGTACGACCCGCTGTAGCTCGGCGCCAAGCGACGCTTCGGCGCCCGGGCGAGTGCGCACGTGGATTTCGCCGCGCGCCGACGGCCGGTCGCGGTAGGAAAAGTAGATCATCGGCGTCGGCCCTTCATTGAAGGACTCGTACAGTGAGTTCTTCGCGACGCCGGCAATCACGTACGTCACATCGCGGCTGATGAGCCGGCGCCCGACAGGTTCGACTTCCGGAAGATAGTAGCGGACGAATTCCTGGTTGACGATGACCTGTCGCGGCGCGGCCTGGTCCCGCACGTCGGCGAAATCCGCGCCCGCGAGGAGCGGTATGCCCATTGTCTGCAAGTAGCCTGGCGTGACCGTGTTCGCGAGCGCCTGATCCTCTGCAGCGTCATCCCGAGCCCGGCCTTCGACGACGAAGGGACGAAGACCCATGCCGTGGATGTCGAGCGGGACAAACGCCGCAACCGCTGCCGACTCGACGCCGGGCAGCGCCCGCACCCTGTCAAGCAAGCGAGCGACGAAAGTGCGGCTCTCCTCATCCGTGGGATTGCGGCCGGAAAAATCGTACGCGCCGAGGAGCACGCCTTCCCGACGAAAGCCGGGATCGAGGTCGCGCGTTTCGGCAAAGCTGCGATAGAACATGCCGGCGACGACGAGCACGAGCGAGGCGAGCGCGACCTGCACGCCCATCAACCCATGACGCGCGCGGCTGCGGCCCGCGGTCGTGACGCCGGTACGCAGCGCACGCAGCGGGTCGAGGCGCGACAAGTGCAGCGCCGGCGGCAGACCGAAGCACACGCCGGACGCGAGGCCGAGCGCGATTGAGATCAGCAGTCCCATCGCGTCCACGCGCGTCTGGAACTTGATCGGCACCGCGCCGATCATCGGCACGGCCCGAAGCGCTGTCGTGCCCCACATCGCCAGCGCGATGCCGACCAGCGCGCCAACCAGCGCGAGCACGAGGTTCTCGACGAGCAGCAGGCGAAACACGCGACGGGGCGCGGCCCCGAGTGCGAGGCGGATGCCGACCTCGCGGTGCCGTGTGGTGGCTCGCGCGAGGACGAGCGTCGCCGCATTGCCGGCCACCGCCAACAGCAGAAGCAGCATGACGCCCTGCAGCAGCTCGAGCGCATTCGCCAGCATCCGCTGCGGCCCTCGGGGCGCCTGCCAGAACGCCAGGATCTCGCCCTGCACGGTCGCGTTGCTGGACGGATACTCGCGCGCCAGTTGCCGCATCGCGACGTCGAGCTCGCCCTGCGCCTGCGCCTGCGTGACATGTGGTTGCAGCCGTGCCATCAGCGAATAGCCGCGCGAGGTGCGATCCTCGAGCTCGCGCGAGCCGTTGAACATGACGGGCGCGAGCGTGGCGGGCAGGTACAGATCGAATCGCAGCGCCACGACCGTTCCCTGAAATCCCTCCGGCGTGACGCCGACAATCGTGAGGGGTCGATCGTTCACGCGAAGTGTGGTGCCCAACACCGTCGAAGCCGCGGCGAACCGCGATTGCCAGAAGTCGTACGAGATGACGACGACCGGCGCGGCGCCAGTCTGCGACACTTCGTCAGGCTGGAGAAAACGTCCGAGCGCCGGCGTAAGACCGAGCGCCGAGAAGTAGTTCCCGGACACGAGCATGCCGTAGGCCCGCTCGGTGCGACCCGCCTCGCCGAGATTGAACGGCGCCATGCGCGTGGCAATCAAATCCTGGAGCGACGGCAACTGGTTGCGAAGATCGCGATATTCGAGCCATGACGAGCCGGGGTTCGTCCCCGCTTCCGAGCGAGGCTCGACGAGGTAGATGCGGCTCGCGTCGGTCACGCCAGGCAGCGGGTTGAGCACGATCGCCTGCAGCCACGAAAAGACGGCGGTATTGACGCCGATCCCAACGCCGATCGACGCCACGACGACGATGGCGACAATCGGGGCGCGCCGCATGGCCCGGACGGCATGACGAACGTCGCGCATGAGATCGAGGATCCACGTCATCACGAGCGAGCGTAGCGGCCCGACGCTGAATCACCCGTGAACGCGCTGTTCAGGTAACGTTCAGCTACGGCTGGGTTATAAGGGCAAGAGAACAGAGGGTGTCAGTGGGCGTGCGATGAAAGTCCTTGTCGTCGAAGACGAAACGCGGCTGGCGGAGGATCTGGCGCAGGCGCTTTCGGCCGCCGGGTACGCCGTGGACTGCGCGGCCGACGGCGAACGCGCGGACTTTCTGGGCCACACCGAGCGGTACGACGCCGTGGTGCTCGACCTCGGCCTGCCGAAAGTGGACGGCCTCACGGTGCTCCGCCGCTGGCGGTCGTCCGGCCTGATCATGCCGGTGTTGATGCTCACTGCGCGCGGCAGCTGGCACGACAAGGTGCAGGGCATCGACGGCGGGGCGGACGACTACGTCGCGAAACCGTTTGCGATGGAAGAGGTCCTCGCGCGGCTCCGCGCGCTCATCCGCCGATCGAGCGGACAACCCGGGCCGGAGCTGAGCTGCGGCCCCATCGCGCTCGACACGCGCAACGCCAGAGCGACCGTGCACGGCGTGCCGGTGAAACTCACGAGCCATGAGTTCCGCGTGCTGTCGTATCTGATGCATCACGCCGCGCGTGTCGTGCCGCAGTCGGAGCTCACCGAACACATCTACGCCGAGAACAACGAACGCGACTCGAACACGGTCGAGGTGTTCATCGGGCGCCTGCGCCGAAAGCTCGGCGGGTCGTACATCAAGACGATTCGAGGTTTCGGCTATCGGATGGAGCCCGAGCCATGAGCCCCAGCCAGTCCCTCCGCACGCGCGTCGTCGTGGGCTCGTTGCTGTGGACGTTGGGACTCATCACGATCGCGATCGTCACGGGCGCGGTTGTCGCACACCGCAAGCCCGCCTGGATCCCGGCGCTGCACTTCTCGCTGATTGCCACCGTCTCGGTGATTCTCGTAGTCGCCGGGCTCGGGCAGATCCGTCGTGGGCTGGCGCCGTTTTCCACCTTGCGATCGAAGCTGGCCGCCGTGCGGGACGGGCGGGATCGACGCGTGGACGGCCGCTATCCGGAAGAAGTCCAGCCGCTCGTGGACGATTTGAATGCCCTGCTCGAAGAGCGCGAGCGTCGCGTCGCCCGTGCGGTGGCGAAAGCCGGCGACCTCGCGCATGGCTTGAAGACGCCGCTCGCCGTCATGACGCTCGAGGCCTCGCGCGCCGACGCGGCCGGGCATCATGAGTTCGCCGCCGCGATCGACCAGCAGATTGGCCGGATGCGCCGGCAGATCGAATATCACCTCGCACAAACCCGCGCGGCCGCGTCGGGCGCCGCGGCCGCGCGATCGTCGGTCGCGGCCAGCGCCGAGGGGCTGACGCGCACGCTGCAGCGCCTTCACGCGGATCGCGGCCTCTCGATCGATCTGCAGATCGCGCCCGAACACGTCGTCCGCACGGCCCGGGAAGATCTCGACGAGATGCTCGGCAATCTCCTCGATAACGCCTGCAAATGGGCCAGCGGCCGGATCGTCGTCCATTCGTCGGCGATTACCGACGGCCTCGTCATCGCCGTGGACGATGACGGCCCGGGGCTGGCCGAATCGATGCGCAAAATCGTGCTGGAGCGGGGCGTGAGGGCAGACGAAGCGGCCCCGGGATCGGGACTCGGTCTGGCCATCGTACGGGAGCTGGCGGATCTTTACGGCGGGTCGATCGCGCTCGAGACGTCGCAGCTCGGCGGCCTGTCCGCGCGACTGCGGCTGCCCCAGGCCTGACTGCCGCCGGGCGGAGCCGGTAGAATGGCTGGCGCGAGGATGCATGGCCGGCCTGATTGAAGCGATCGCAGTGAAACGCAAGATGTACTTCGAGTTCGAGGGAGCGCCCTACCATTGCCTGGACGTTGAGATTTCGACGCCAACGGCGCGTGGCGGCCAGACATTGGTCCGCCTGAAGATGCGCAACCTGATCACCCGATCGGTCTTCGACAAGACGTTCAAGGCCGGTGACAAATTTGTCGATCCCGACCTCGAGACGGTGCCGGCATCCTTCTTATACAGCGACGCGACCGGCTATCACTTCATGGATCAGGGGAACTTCGAGACCCTGACGCTCAACGCGACCGTCATCGGCGACGACCGGCGGCTGCTCGTGGACAATCTGGTGGTCCAGTTGATGAAGTTCAACGGGAACCCGATCGGTCTGCAGTTCCCGCCGCACGTGGAACTGACAGTGACATCGACCGAGCCCGGGATCCGTGGCGACACGGCCAGCGGGGGCGTGACGAAGGTAGCCGTCCTCGAAACCGGCCTCGAGATCCGCGTGCCCCTTTTCATCAAAGAGGGTGAAAAGGTGAAAGTGCACACGGAGACGCGGGAGTTTGCCGGCCGGGCGTAGCGGCGCGTCAGTCGATCGGCAACGCGGAGCTCGCGCGCGAGCGCCACAGAATCAGCGCATGATGGCCGGCCTGGACGAATCCGCCGTTCATCGGCTCGACACCCACCTCGCCGACGTCCGGATTCTTCAGCTGCGCGACGGTCGAGAGCCCGTGGTCGTCAACGCGATACACGATGACTCGTGTCGGCGGCGGGTCGTCGTTCCACGTCGCGACGAGCAGACGCGTGCCGGGATCGAACGCGATGGCCGGAACCGTCGCCGTCACGACGCGCCCGACGACGGCCGCCTTCGCGATGTCGATGGCGACGATCTCACGGTAGTACGCGAGGAAGAGATACTGGCCTGACGGATCCGCCTCGAGATACGCGGGCGTGGAGATGCGTCCGGTCACCGGCCATTCCGAAACGCGATGCGTGGCCGCATCAATCGTGTAGAGACCGTCCTTCCCGCCGACGGACAGAAACACGCGCCCGGGAATTGCCTCGAGCTCGAGCCCGTACCAGCCCGGCAGCTCGAGCGGCGTACCGCGCTCGGGCGATTTCGCGTCGAAGATCAGGAGCCGCGGATCGCGCGACGACACGTAAAGCTCGTGACGCGTCGGTTCATAAGTGAGGTCGGTCGCATGGAAGTCGACCACGAGCGCGGTCGGCTCGCCGCCGGTGCGCACATCCGCGTAGCCCACTTCGTCGTCGGTCGTGTAGAAGAGACGGCCGAGGTCGGGCGCGAACTGGATCTTTCTGATGTCGCGCTTGAACATCGGCCCCTTGAGTCGAGGCGACGGGTCGCCAAGATCCGTCCAGAACAGGCCGCGGTCCGAGCCGGCGTAGAGTCGATTCGCGCCGGGATCGAAGACGAACGTCCGCAGAACCTGTCCGTCGACTACGAAGGGAATCGTGCCGACCGAGGTGTACGGCGGTACATCGGATCGCGCGGCGAGCGGTCCGACGCGAAATCCGGCGAGCAGGACGACGACGCAGAACGCGAACGAGCGGTGGATCATGGCCGAACCTCCAGCGACTGGCACCACCATTGTAGGTCCCCGCGGCAGGTCCCCGCGGCGCGCTAGAATCAACGCAGGCCCAGGAGACATGCCCGTGAGACATCTGACTGCCATCGTCGTTCTCTCGGCCGCGACCGTCGCGGCGCAGACCGTCGCGTTCGACAGCGGCAAGGCGTACGAGCATCTGCGACAGATGGTCGCGATAGGGCCGAGGCCGTCGGGGTCCCCGGCGCTCAAGGACACGCGGGCGTACATCACGAAGCAGCTGGCGGCGATCGGTCTCACCGCCGTCGAGCAGAAATTCACTGCCTCGACACCGAACGGGCCGATCGAGATGATCAACCTGTCGGTGAAGCTGCCGGGCAAGCGTACCGATCGGCTGCTGCTCACGGGACACTACGACACCAAGGTCTCGAAGGACTTCCCGTTCGTCGGCGCGAGTGACGCCGCGTCGAGCGCGGCGATTCTGATCGAGCTCGCGCGCGTGCTCAAGGATCGGCCGCGCGAGTTCACGTACGAGTTCGTGTGGTTCGACGGCGAGGAAGCCGTGTGCTGGGACTGGGACGCCTGCGGCAAGCCGAACGCGCCCGACAACACCTATGGCAGCCGGTACTACGTGGACGCCGCGAAGAAGGCGAACACACTGGGTTCGGTCAAGGCGATGATCCTGTTCGACATGATCGGCGCCCGCGATCTGAAAATCCGGCGCGAGACCGAGTACTCGGCGAAGTGGCTGAACGACATCGTGTGGGCCGCGGCAAAGAAACTCAACCACACCGACGCATTCCTCGACGCCGACGGTCCGGTCGGCGGCGATGATCACCTGCCGTTCGTCCAGGCGGGCATCCCGTCGATCGACATCATCGATCTCCAGGACTATCCGCAGTGGCACACGCAGCAGGACGACCTCGCGCACGTTGCCGCGGGCAGCCTGCAGAAGGTCGGCGAGACGATCCTCGCCGCGTTGCCCGACATCGAGAAGCGGCTCGCGCGCTAACGCGCCGGTCGCGCGCGGCGGCGCGCTTCCCACAGGTTGCCGACGAGGACGCCCGACAGCAGGTAGTGCGCGGCGCCGAGCCGCTCGAAGACGAGCACGCTCGACACGGCGACGATGAGCGCGCAGATCATCTGATCGCGATAGCGGACCGGTGAGGTCGGCGGATCGGTCAGGATGAAAAACGCGAAGAACAGCGCTGCCTGGGAATCGGGCGGACGGAAGACCTCGACGACTCGCGACGGATCCCCGACGAACGCCGCCGCGGTCAGCATCAGGTAGTAGGCGCCGAGAAACACGAGCACCATCGGCATCTTGTTGACGCGATCGGCTATGAAGATGCCGGTCCCGAAGAGCAGCACGACCGCCACCGGCGGCAACCCGCCGAGGGCGCCCCACCAGCTCTGACCCGCGCCAAATGCGTAGTACGTCACCACGATGCCGAGTGCGGCCGGATTGAACACGTTCGCGCTGCGCGTGCGTGCCATGTACTTCGCGACCACGCCAATCGCCGACGCCACGGCCGCGACATACCATGGCGCCGTCGGGCTGAGCACCATCGCGACGATGAGCGCGGTGAGGAGTGCGCCGCTCGGGAACGTCCACCGGCCGTCGCGCGCGCGGAGGATCGGCGCGTCGACGAGCATCGCCACCGCCGCCGCCGCGACGAGCGACGGCCCGACGCGGCGCACACCCTCGGCCGGCACCGCCACGAGCAGGAGCGGCGCGAACAGCAGGAGCAGCAGGCCCTTAGGCGTGCGGAAGAATCGCTGCACCGCGCGCAGCATCGGCGCGCGCGTTTCTGAGTCCGTCACGATGCGTGTGTCTCGTCCAAAGGGTGTCGAGTGACGGCGTGATCATGAAGCCCGCCACGCCCTGGCGGTCGAGAAAATCCAGGCCGGCGTCCGGGCCGAGCACGAAGGCGGCTGTTCCGAGCGCGTCGGCGGCGATCGCCGACGGCGCGACGACCGTCACGCTCGCCACGCCGGGCGCGCACTCCCGCGTGCGCCCGTCAATCAGGTGGTGGCCGCGCGGTGTGCGCAACTCGTAATCGCCCGACGTGCACACGGCGCAGTCCGAAAGATCCAGCGTGTCGATCAGCCGGCCGGGATCGCGCGGATGCCGGATGCCGATCGCCCACGGTTCGTCGTGTTCGTTGCAGCCCGAGAGCGCCAGGTCGCCGCCCGCGTCGATCGCGAAATGTTCGAAAGACGACAACTCGCGCGCCGCCAGATCGACGGCGAGGCCCTTCGCCACGGCGCCCAGGTCGAGCACGAGCGGCCGGGCGATCGTAATCGTCCGCCGCGCCGCATCGAGGTGGACGTCGCGGAAGGTGGTGGCGGCGTCCGGCGAGACGCCGCTCGCAATCGTGGCGCCGCTCCGGTATTCGCGATTGAAGCCGCGCGCTTCCAGATCGGCGCCTATCGTCGGGTCGAACGCGCCGTCGCTCGCCTCCGCGACCGCGAGTGCGAAGCGGACGGCCTCGAAGAGCACCTCGCTCACGTCCACGGCCTCGCCGGGCCGCTCGGCCAGTTGCCGCACTTCGCTCGACGACTCGAAGCGCGAGCACGACGCCTCGACGAGCCGGAACCAGTCGAGCGCGCGATCGACGACGTCGCGCGGATCGCCGCCGGGCCGGACGATTTTCACCGTCACGACGGTGCCCATCATCGCAGCGGCGTGCGTGAAGACGCCGGTCATTTGGCTTGCGTGAGCGCCTGCAGAATCGCGTAATAGAAGGCGTTGGCGCTTTCGGTCGCACCCGCGACGAAGTCGACGTCGGCGCTTTGCCGCTCCAGCACTTGCCCGGGCAATTTCGCGATCACGTCGCACGGGTAGCGGGTCTGGCAGTCGGTGATCGCGGCGTACACGATCTTGCCGTCTTCGATCACGACGGCCGCCTGGATGTCGCCGTGGCGGCTGCGCCCCCAGCCGAAGAACTTGCCATCCTTGTACTCTGGCTTGGCGGGCGCGGCCGGCGTCGGCGTGGGATCCGGAGTGGGATCCGGTGTCGGGACTGGAGTGCTCACCGTTGCGCTGGCCGGAGTGGATTTCGCCGGCACAGGTTTCGGAGTGACGCGCGCCGGACCCAACGGCGTCGCGACTGGATCAACGATCGCCGACTTCGTCTTTTTCGTCTTCGTCGGCGCGGGCATGACCGGCGGCGTCACGCGCTCGGATGGCGCCGATGCGCTCGCAATTTTTTCCGGCGCCGGAGTGGGCGTCGGGACGGCGGGCCGGGGGCGCTCCGCTGCGTCCGCGAATCGGTCGGCGGCGGCGCGTGTCTTCGCGTAACCGGCGGTATAGATCGCAAGCACGGCAGCCGATCCCACGGCCACCAGACTGTTCGCCACCTTGCTGCCCGACCGACGAGAAGAGGAGACGGCCACGTCGCAATTATAGGGGGAGGGCCGTTCGGCCGAGGGACGCGGCATGGTGGCCACGTCGTTCAGGGAAGGCCGAGACACCTGGCCCGCTCGACGGCGAGGTACGCGCCGCGTGGCATGAACCGGGTTCATTCGCGGCGTTCTCGAAAGTCGGCACCGTGACGCGCGGTGTGTCGGCAGCCGTTGCCACTCGGCGCATGGCGCCCGTGCCACCCGGGCGCGCCGGGATTCGTTCGGCGGTACAGGCCGCCCGGCTGGGGCCTCCCGGTCGTGATCAGACAGCGGCCAGTGAAAATATCGGTCTCGGCCGCACGATTTCTGCCGGCCCCCCGCCCCCTGAGGACTGATTTCGGGCCCGTCGAGCCTCCGTCCTGACCTCAAAAAACCCGACAAAATCGCGACAGAGGACAACGGCAGGCCTTGTCGCGTCGTAGTAAAAAGTCAGCCGGTAGAGTCGATGGGGAATACCCCCCGGGAGCGGTCCGGATTGGACGAAACTCCTGTATATTGACCACATTCGTACAACCGTCACAGGACGCAGACTTCCGGCAAGGACACACGATGCGCGCTAAGTGGGTGTGGGGGCTGGCAGCGGGGTTGGCGTTGATGGTGGCCGTCACTGTCAGCGCACGAGCGGATCGTTCGACGATGGCGACAGCGCCGCGCGTCGCGATTTCGCATGCCTCGCATGGACTCGCTGCAGACAGCGGAGTGAAGACCTCCCCTGGCGTGGCGCCGATGGATCCCGACACGCTCGTGCAGTCGGTGTGCGTCGACTGTCACTACGCGCAGAACAAAGACAACACGGGCGGTCTGTCGTTCGAAAATTTCAAGATCGCGGACATCGCGTCGCATCCGGAAGTCGGCGAGCGGATGATTCGCAAGCTTCGGGCGGGCATGATGCCGCCGCCGCCGACGCCGCTGCCCGACGCCGTGAGCTACAACGGCTTGATCAACGCGCTCGAGTCGAAGCTCGACGCCGCGGGGGCCGCCAAGCCGAATCCTGGCGGACGCGTGTTCCAGCGCCTCAACCGCACCGAGTACGCGAGCGCGATCAAAGACCTGCTCGGCCTCGACGTGAACGCGGGTGACTGGCTGCCGCTCGACTCGCTCAACTCGAACTTCGACAACATCGCTGACGAGCAGATGATTTCGGCGACGCTCATCGAGTCGTACCTGAACGCGGCGGCGGAAATCAGCCGCATGGCCGTGGGGGATCGTCAGGCGCAGTCGCTCGATCGCACTTTCACGGCGTCGACCTACGAATCGCAGCATCCGTGGGACTACATCGACGGCGCGCCGTTCGGCACGCGCGGCGGCATGGTCGTCAATTACGTCTTCCCCGCCGACGGCGAGTACGTCTTCGTGCCCGAGTTCATCGCGGGCAACAACTCGCGCTTCGAGGATCTCGACATCTCGGTCGACGGCACGCGCGTAGCGCTCGTGCGTTACGAGACGCAGCCATCCGGCAGCGCGGACGGCCGCGGCGGCATTCCGATGCCGACCGAGCCTGTGAAGCTGCGCGCTGGCCAGCACGTCGTATCGGCCGCGTTCGTGCGCCGCAGCGACGGGCCGTACGAGGATCTCATCCGTCCGCACGACTGGTCTTTCGCGGGCGGCGGATCGGGCGGCAACGGCATCACGACGCTGCCGCATCTGCGTCAGTTCACGATTCGCGGACCGCGCAACGTCACGGGCGTGTCCGACACGGTGAGCCGTCAGCGCATCTTCGTCTGCCGGCCGACGACGTCCGCCGAAGAACGAACCTGCGCGCGTTCGATCGTCACCGCGATGGGGACGAAGGCGTACCGCCGGCCGATCACGACCGTCGAAGCCGACGCGCTCATGAAGTTCTACGACGCGGGCACGACGAAGGGCGGATTCGAGAGCGGCGTCAGGACGTCACTCGAAGCCCTGCTCGCGAGCCCGCGCTTCATCTTCCGGATCGAAGATCAGCCGGCGAGCGTCAAGGCGGGCGACACCTTCCGGATCAGCGATTTCGATCTGGCGTCCCGTCTGTCGTTCTTCCTCTGGGGCACGCCGCCCGATCAGGAACTGCTGAATCTGGCCAGCAAGGGCCAGCTGTCCACGCCGGCCGTGCTCGAGCAGCAGGCCAAGCGGATGCTGGCCGATCCGAAATCAACCGCGCTCGGCACGCGCTTCGCGGCGCAGTGGCTCCGGCTGCAAGACCTCGACAAGAACCACCCGGATCCGAACTACTACCCGAATTTCAACGACGAGATCGCCAACGCGATGCGTGAGGAAACGATCACGTTCTTCAATCATCTCGTGAGTGAAGACAAGAGCGCGCTCGATCTCTACCGTGCGGACTACACCTACGTGGACGAGACGCTGGCGCGCCACTACGGCTTCCCGGGCGTCGCGGGCGATCAGTTCCGCAAGGTCACCTATCCGGACAGCACGCGCCGCGGCCTGCTCGGCCAGGGCTCGATGCTCGTGCAGACGTCGTTCGCCAACCGGACCTCGCCGGTGCTCCGCGGCAAGTGGGTGATGGAAGTGCTGCTCGGCACGCCGCCGCCACCGCCGCCCGCCAACGTGCCGCCGCTCGACAACACATCGGAAGCAAAGAATGGCCACACGCTGACGACGCGTGAGCGCATGGAGATGCACCGCGCGGCGCCCGCGTGCCAGTCCTGCCATCGCTTCATGGATCCGATCGGGCTGTCGCTCGACAATTTCGACGTCACGGGCAAGTGGCGCATGCACGAGAACGGCAGCGCGCTCGACACGAAGGGCGTGTTCTACGACGGATCGCCGGTGTCGAGCCCCGCGGAACTGTCCGCGCTGCTGCTCAAGCGCCCGGTGCCGCTCGTGCGCACGCTCACGGAAAATCTCATGGCGTTCGCGCTCGGCCGGCGGGTCGAGTACTACGACCAGCCCACGGTGCGCGCCATCGCCTCGACCGCAGAAAAAAACGACTACCGCATGTCCTCGTTCATTCTTGGCGTCGTCAAGAGCGACGCATTTCGTTTGAAGCGCGCCGAACCCGCACCGGCACCGGCCGGGAAGATCGCTGGCGGCTCGAACCGCCACAACTGAGGAGACTACGTCGATGCCGTATCTGACTGGCAAACACATTCATCGCCGCTCGTTCCTGCAAGGCATGGGTGCAGCGGTCGCGCTTCCCTTCCTCGACGCCATGGTCCCCGCGGGCATGAGCACCAAGGCCAAGGCTGCGGATGCCGCGGCCGACGTGACCCGACTGGTCTGCGTGGAGGAGGTCCACGGACTGGCGGGCTGCACGAAGATCGGCGAAGCGAAGTTCCTGTTCGCGCCGGAGCAGACAGGCCGCGACTTCAAGTTCGTCCCCGACAATCCGTTTTCGGCCGTCGACAGCTACCGCGACTACATGACGATCGTGAGCAACACGGACGTCAAGATGGCGGAAGCGTTCGCGGCGCCGGAAATCGGCGGCGACCACTTCCGCTCGAGTGCGGTGTTCCTGACCCAGTCGCATCCCAAGCAGACGCAGGGCTCGGACATCTGGGCCGGCACGTCGCTCGACCAGATGTACGCCAAGCGCTTCGGGCAGGCCACGCCGATGCCGTCGATGCAGTTCTGCATCGAGAACCTCGACCAGGCCGGCGGCTGCACCTACAACTACTCGTGCGCCTACACCGACTCGATCAGCTGGGCGTCCCCGAATGAACCGCTGCCGATGATTCGCGACCCGCGGGTCGCCTTCGACATGCTGTTCGGCGCCGGCGGCACGCCGGAAGCGCGCACGGCCCGGCTGCAGACGCGCCGCGGGATCCTCGACTGGATCAACGACGAGGTGAAGAACATCAGCACGGGCCTCGGGCCGTCAGACCGCGCCCGACTCGACCGCTACCTCACCGACGTGAACGAGCTCGAGCGCCGCATCAAGATGATCGAGGCGCGCAACACGAGCGGCGACTCGCGCCAGCTGCCTGACGCGCCGGCCGGCGTGCCCGATTCGTTCGGCGAGCACATGAAGCTGATGTTCGACCTCCAGGTTCTCGCGCTCCAGACCGACATGACCCGCGTCATCTCGTTCAAGACGGGCCGCGACGCGCAGAACCGCGTGTTCCCGGAGAGCGGATCGAGCCAGCCGTTCCACCCGGCGTCGCACCACGGCGACACCGAGCCGAGGATCATCGAGTTCAACAAGATCAACAAGTACCGCGTCAGCCAGATGGCGTACTTCCTCGACAAGATGAAGAACACCATGGACGGCGACCAGTCGCTGCTCGACAAGACGATGATCATCTGGGGCTCGCCGATGGCGAACTCGAACGTGCACAACCACCGCCGCTGCCCGCTCGTGGTGTTCGGCCACGCCAACGGTCAGATCAAGGGCGGCGAGCACTTCAAGGCCACCGAAGACACGCCGATGGCCAACGTCATGCTCACGCTGATGCACAAACTCGGGCTCGACGACATCAAGACATTCGGCGACTCGACGGGCGAGTTCTCGCTCGCCTAGGGACGAGAAACAGGAGACGAGGATGCGCACCATTCGCCGGTTCGGTTTGTTACTCCTCAGCGCGTGCGTCATCACCGTCGCGGTGACCGCGCAGGCGCCCGTGACCAGCACCGCCGTGGCCGACGCGGCCAGCCGCGGTGACATCAACACCGTGCGGACGCTGCTCAAGCAGGGCGCCGACGTCAACTCGCCGCGCGGCGACGGGATGACGGCGCTCCACTTCGCCGCCGATCGCGGCGACGCGGCCCTCGCCGAGATGCTGATCTATGCCGGCGCCAACGTTTCGGCCGGCACGCGCATCGGTCAGTACACGCCGCTGCACCTCGCGAGCCGAGGCGGCAGCGCGTCGGTCGTCAAGGCGCTGCTCGCCGCTGGAGCGAATCCGTCGGCGCGCACCACACCCTC
Organism: uncultured Acidobacteriota bacterium; assembly: GCA_963704575.1. GTDB lineage: Bacteria > Acidobacteriota > Vicinamibacteria > Vicinamibacterales > SCN-69-37 > DATEGZ01. The sequence goes on from OY969918.1 coordinate 3,294,308, forward strand.
TGGCGTCACGCCGCTGCATCTCGCCGCCGAATCCGGCAACGTCGAAGCCGTCACGCTCCTGCTCGACAAGGGCGCGGACGCCAACGCCAAGGAAGCCGAGTGGGATCAGACCCCGCTCATCTTCGCGGCCGAAGCGAATCGCACCGCGGTGATCAAGGTGCTCGTGGCGCATGGCGCGAAGGTCGACGCGAAGACCAAGTCCATCGACCTGCAGAAGCAGCAGACGATGGATCGCCAGGCCTCACAGGTCCAGCGGCAGATTCTCGCCGCGTCCGTCCCGAAGGGACAGACCCCGACGCCCACGCAGATGCAGACCGCGATTGAAGGCATGCGCGAGCTGTACGTCACCGGTAAGGCGCCCGAGCCGGCAGCACTTCCGGCCGCTGGTGCTCCAGGCGCGGCAGGAGCCGCCGGCGGCGGCGCAGGCGGCGGACGCGCGGGACGCGGAGCCGGCGGCGCAGGTGCGGGCGGCGCGGCCCCCGTCATGGATCCGAACACAGGACAGGACCTCTCGGCCGGCCTCGATCAGACTGGTGCGGGCCAGGTGCAGGATCGTCTGAACACCGACGGCCCGGCGCCGCTCATCTCGGCCAAGGGCGGCATGACCGCACTCCATCACGCCGTGCGTCAGGGCTACGTCGCGACGACGATCGCGCTGCTCGACGCGGGCGCCAACGTGCAGGAGAAGACGGGCGACGGACACACGCCGCTTCTCGTCGCACTCATCAATGGACAGTTCGACGTCGCGCTCGAGCTCGTCAAGCACGGCGCCGACGTCAACGTCGCGTCCGACAGCCACGGCGTGACGCCGCTCTGGGCGGCCGTCAACGCGATGTGGCAGCCGCGCACGCGCTTCCCGCAGCCGCAGGAAATGGAACGGCAAACGGCCACCTACCTCGACGTGATGCAGGCACTGCTCGACAAGGGCGCCGATCCGAACGCGCGCATCCGCGTGCATCCCTGGTACATGGTCTATACGGATTGCGGCAACGCGAACTGCGGCCTCTCGAACGCGGCCGGCTCGACGGCGTTCTGGCGCGCGGCGTACGGCACCGACATCGACGCGATGAAGCTCCTCGTCAAGTACGGCGCTGACCCGAACATCCCGACGCTGAACGCGGCGCGCGGTGGCGGACGCGGCGGATTCGCCGGCGGCGCCGGCGGTGCGGGTGGCGCTGGCGGTGCAGGCGGCGGTGCGGCAGGCGCAGCCGGCGCGGCTGGTGGCCGCGGCGGCGCAGCCGGTGGCCGTGGCGGCGGACGCGGCGGTGCGGCGGGCGGCGGCGCAGCCGGTGGCGGCGCAGCAGGTGGCAACACCGACGGCGCGGTGCCTCCCGATCAGCTGCCAGTCGGCCCGGCCGGTGATCAGTCGGGCGTGCCGGTCGTGCCGGCAGGCGGCTCTGGCACGTTCGCGATCGACGCGGCGTCAGGCTCAGAGTACGGCGAAGGCTTCGCCGGCAACGCCCATCGTCACGCGCCGGATGCGTGGCTTGCCGCGGTGAAGTACCTCGTCGAGGACCTCGGCGCGGACGTCAACGCACGCGACGCACAGGGCTACACGCCGCTCCACAACGCGGCGGCGCGCGGCGACAACGAACTCATCAACTACCTCGTCTCGAAGGGTGCCGACGTCAAGGCGGTCAGCCGCCGGGGCCAGACCGTCGCGGACATGGCGAACGGTCCGGTCTCGCGCATCTCGCCGTTCCCCGACACGATCGCGCTCCTCGAGAAGCTCGGCTCGAAGAACAACCACAAGTGCCAGTCGTGCACCCCGTAGGAAAGTTTGAAGTTAGAAGCGACAATGTGGTGAGCTGAGCAAGTCAGCAATCAAGCAAGAGAAAAGCCAGCAGCGAAATCTCGCTGCTGGCTTTTGTGTTTCTGGCTGCGGGGCTTTCGGTCGTTCGGTCTTTCCGAACTTCTAACTTCTGGCTTCCAACTTCTAACTTGATCCGTCCTAGCCCTTGACGCGATATGTCCCGTCGTCCTGACGCTCGCGGTGAGCGGTGTGGCAGGTGCCGCAGATCCCGTTGAGCGTGGTCGCTGCGGTCTTGGCGTCGTCCCACTTGCCCGCCGTCGCTGATGCGTCGATCGTGTCGATGAGCTTGAGGACGTCGCCGGCCCAGCCCGTGGCGTCCGCGGTGCCGCGATCCTTGAAGAAGCCCTGCGTCTGCGTGAAGAGGGTCTTCAGTTCGCCCGTGCGCTGCTTGGCAGCCGGCGCCGCCGAGGCGTCGAGGCTCTGACGCAGCGCGGTGAACGCCGGGCTCACCTGCTTCATCGCCTTGTCGAGCGCTTCCTCGGCGGGTGTCGCCGGACGCGGCAGCTTCTTGGCGATGTCGGCGTTGGCGGCGGTGATGACGCTGCTGGCGAGCACGACCGGCTGGCCCTTGTACTTTTCAATCATCTCGGGCGAGAGGTCGAGCGTGTAGTCCTTGAGCCGCTTCGCGACGTCGACCGGATCGAACTTGACCGCGTCACCGACCACTGTGACGTAGGCGCTCTCTGGCGGCACCGCGCTCAGATTCGGCGCGAGGACGAGCACCTCGCCCTTGATGGCGGCTTTCCCTTGCGTGAGGGTAAAGGTCGTCTTGGTCAGGTTCTGCTGGACGGTGCCCATCATCGAGACCTGCTGACCGAGGAACTGCTCCGGATGCAGGAGATAGGACGCTGCCGTGGCTGGAATCATCGGCCGGGTCGGTGCGGCGCCACCGCCGCCGCCGCGCTGCTGAGCGCGGACCGCGACCGAGGCAATCAAAGAAGTGGTCGCCGCGAGCACCAGCACCGCGCCGATTCCGTGGTGGGTGGGTCGTGGAAGTCGCATGGTCTGCCTCCGTTGAAATGAACGTGCCGGCAGGGGATCAGCCACCACCGGCTCAGCGCATTGTAAGAGGAATCGTCCGATTTCGGCAGAGGCCCCCGACACAGGGTCGGCCTGGCAACAACCGAGGGTTATCGGCATGCCGAAACTGCGGCCCGCCGGGCGCCGTCTAACCCCGACGTGAAATCGACATCCCGCGCTCTCGCCTTCCTCGTCCTGGTCGGCTTGTCCCTGTCCGGACAGCCGCCGGCCGGCGCCACTGCGCAACGGAGCGGCGCCTCGGCGTCGGCGTGGCTCGCGGGCGCGGCGGCAGCGCTTGGCGGCGAAGCCAAGTTGCGATCCCTGACAGGAGTCGAGCTCTCGGGCGTTTCGGTCTGGCACCAGCGCGAGCAGTCCGAGCGGCCCGAAGGTCCGTGGGTGATCACGTTCACCGACTTCACCGACCTGCGCAACTTCGCGGCCGGCGCCGTGCTGCGCACCGCGCGCGTGCGCGGCTACTCCACGCCCGACTGGGTCGACAACAAGGACTGGACCTCCCAGTCGACGACGCTCGTCGTGGGGGATGTCGGGATGCGCCGTGCGAACGGCACCCTCGCGCCGGCGGCGGCGCCGTGGGATTTTGCCGACGCCCCGGTCGCCTTCGGCCCCGAGCGCATCGTCCTCGCGGCAATCGACGCGAAGGACGCGCGCGCGGACGCCGACGAGGTGCTCGACGGCTATGCGCACCACGTCGTGTCATTCACGGCTGACGGCGCGCGGGTGCGCTTGATTCTGAATGTCCCCTCGCTGCTGCCCAAAGCCGTGGACATCACGCGGTCGCGTCCGTACGACACATTCTGGGCGCCGTGGGGTGACGTGACCGAACGCGTGACGTTCGGTGTGTGGACGCTCGAGCCCGAGGGCGTGCGTTATCCGCGATTGTGGGAGTACTCGACCGCGGGCCAGACAGACGGCACGGTGACGATTACGCGCATGCGCCTGAACCCGGCGATGCACGCCGAAGACTTCGACGTGCCCGCCGACGTGCGACAGCGCCTGATTACCGGACGACGAAAGATCATCGACGCACCGCTCGGCTCGCCTCAGCGCGCGGCCAGGGAACTCGCTCCGGGCGTCGTCCACGTTCCCGGCAGCTGGGACATTGTCGAGATCAAACAGAACGATGGCGTCGTGATTCTCGACGGACCGTTGACGTCCGCGTACTCCGCCAAGGTCATCGACGATGCGAAGCAGCGGTTTGATGGCGCGCCGGTCAAGGCGGTCATCACGACGTCGGATTCCTGGCCGCATCTGGGCGGCATGCGCGAGTACGTCGCGCGCGGCGTGCCGATCTACGCGCTGGACTTGAATGTGCCGATCCTGAAGCGCCTTTTCGACGCTCCGTGTGTCACCGAGCCTGATGCGCTGGCGAAAGCGCCGAAAGCGGAAGACATGCACGTCGTGTCGGGGAGAACCTTGCTGGGATCGGGCGCGAACCGTCTCGAGATCTACCCGTTCCGTACGGCAACGGGCGAGCGGCAGATGATGGTTTATCTGCCGGCCCACCAGTTGCTGTACACGAGCGATCTTTTCACGATTCGCCTGCCGCAGATCTTTCTGCCGCAGCAGGTCGCCGAGGCGGTCGAGGCCGTCGCGCGCGAGCACCTGACGGTAACCGCCGCATTCGGCATGCACTACGACGTGCTGCCCTGGACGACGATCGTCCAGAGCGCCGCCGCCCCGATGAGGAGCGGCGGCTAGCTACTTCGGATCGCGCTTCACATCCTTGTCGAGAAACGGCACGCCTTCGGTCATCCACTTGGGCGCCGGACCGCCCTTGAGGTAGTGATCGAAGAACTGGAAGTAGCGAATCGTCAGGTCTTTCCGGTTGGCCATGCCGCGCAGGCCGTGGCCTTCGCCCGGATACGCGAGCAACACAGCGTTCTTCCCGAGATAGCGCATCGCATTGTAGAGCGCGAGGCCGTTCGTGAACGCGACGGTCGGATCGGCCGTGCCGTGCATGATCAGGAACGGCGCGGTCACTTCTGGCACGTGCGACAGCGCCGACTCGAAGTGGTACATCTCCGGGTTGTCCCACGGCGACACGGCCTCGCGGCCCTGGCTGTAGAGGTAGTAGTCCGATCCGTTGGCGCCGCTGCCGCCGGTCACCTGGTAGGACCAGCCCCAGTTCTGGTTGAAGTCGAAGTAGAGATCGGTGACGCCCGCGCCGACGCCGACCGCCGCGAACAACCGCGACCGCGTGCCGATGAACGCCGCGCCTTCGCCGCCGTAGCTGTGGCCGTTGATCCCGATGCGCTTCGGATCGACATAGCCCATCTCGATCACCTTGCGTGTCGCGGCCTCGACGCACTCGAGCATGTCGCTGTGCGACGCGCCGGTTCGGAAGTGCACGTCCGGCAGCATCGTGATGTAGCCCTCGCTCACTGCCTGGATCGGTGAGGACCCCATGCCGGTCAGGTATGACGGCGCCGAATATCGGTTCAGGTTCTGCGAGTTCGCCTCGTAGAAGTTCACGAGCATAGGCCGCTTCTCGCCCGGCTTGTAGTCGTCGGGCAACGCGAGAATTCCCTGGAGCCGCAGGCCGTCCTTGTTCTTGAAGTCGAACAGGATGCGGTGGCCCCACATGTACTCCGCCTGCTGCGGGTTGACGTCGGTGATCTTCTTCGAGTCCTTGAGGTCCGGCCCGGACACGCGCAGGTCGGGGAACTCGACGAACGTCTGCCGCGTGAACAGATACTTGTCGGCCTTCGCCGCCTTGGTCGGCGTGCTGTACGACGCGTCGTCAAAGACGAGGTCCTTGATCTGGCCGTCTGCGATCTGCGAGAAGCCGGCTTTCTTCGTCCACTCGCCGTAGGTCGATACAGTGACGGGCTTCGACAGGTCGATCGTCGCGCGCGCCGCCCCACCGCGGCCGCCTCGCCCGCCGCCGGGCGCCGCACCTGCCTGATCGAGCGGCTCCAACCGAACGTACCGATAGCGGATCTCGCTCTTCGCGCCGGCGCCGTTCGTGAGGTTCTTCGGCGCGGATCCGTCGAGCGGCAGCACCCACAGGTCGTAGTGCTGTTCGACGATCACGCTCTTGCCGTCGCTGGAGTATCCGGCGATGCCGTACGCGGGTTTCGGACCGGGGTGATCGAACTCCATGTCGGTGAAGTTCACCGCTGCGCCGCCGCCGAGCGTCTTGCTGGTGCCGGCGTCGAGGTCGTACGCCTGGTACTTGGCGTCCTTCCAGTAGAGAAAGAGCTTGCCGTCCGGCGAGATCCCGAACGTGTGATTGCCGGTGGAGGTGTTGACCAACTGGTTCTTCAGCATCAACGTCCGCTCGCCGGTCGTCGTGTTCACGCGGTAGATGTCCGCGGCCGCGCGTTTGTAGTCGGAGATGTAACCGCGCGTGTCGCGGCCGACGGCCCACCGCCCGTCCGGCGAGACGTCGAGATCGCGCATCGTCTCGTCCGCCAGCTTGACGAACTTCGACGCCGACACATCGAACGCCTCGCGGAACGTGAAGTTGCGATCGGCGTCGGCGCGAATCATCTGCACCGACTGGATGCGCTCGTCGAGCGTGTTCCACACATCGACGTCCGCGACCTCGTCGGTGCTCCGCCGGCGGCTCGTGTCCGGCGCCGCGACCTGCGGCTTCACCCCGAAAAATACGCGCTTGTCATCGTCGCTCCACTCGAGCGTGGCGCGATCGCTCACGACCCAGTTAGCCGGCACGCCCGCAGCTTTCGCCGGATCGAAGACGATCGGGGCGGGCTCGGCTTCGCCAATCGCGGTCTGCACGTTCGGAAATGCGATGAGGACGTTGTTGCGCTCACGCATCTTCTCCACGTCCGACCCCTTCAGCACCGCGAGGGCGACGCCGTCCTCACTCCACGTCAAGCGGTTGTAGTTGCGCGCGTCGTTGTCGAGCGTGTTTACGCGGCCGTTGCGAAGATCGAGGACGAACAGGCCATTGCTGTCCTTGGCCGTCGCATCAACCGTGTACGCGAGCAACTCACCGGTACGGTTGAACGCGATGTCGCCCACGCTGCCGAGCAGCTGATCGCGACCGGTCGCGAGGTTGTGTAGCGTGACGTCCACGCCGCGAGGGCCGGCTGGAGTCTCGGCCGCCGGCGCGCCATTCGCGCCCGCACCTTGTGCACCGGCTGCAGCGTCGCCAGTGCCACCCGCGCGGCCGGGGGCTGCCGCGGGACGCCGCCGCAGCAGCAGATACGTCGAATTCGCCGAAAAGGTGAACAACTGAATGTCCTGCCACGACTGCACCGCGCCAGTCGTCAGATTGCGCAGCTCGACTCGTCGCGGCGGTGGGGGCGGCGTCGTGGCGCCGCGCGCTTGCGCGCCCTGGCCCGCCGCGGGTGTCGCGGTGTTGGCAGTGGTGTCGCCGCCAGGTGCGGGTGCCGGCGGGGCCGCCGCACCATTGCCGGCTCCGCCGCGACCGCCGCGGCCCCCGCGGCCGCCACCGGGATCGACCTGATAGGCAAACCAGTGCGAATCGGCGGAGAACGTTCCGCCCGTGCCGTCGGCAATCGCCACGTCCTGGCTCGTGTCGAGCTTCAGCAGATGCTGCACGGGTTTCGTCTCGTTGGGCGCCGTGTTCGTGAGCGCCACGCCGTACGCCACCCAGACGCCGTCGCCAGAGATTTCCTGGCTCGTGATGCTGCGCCAGCGCGTGTAGTCGTCAACCGTCAGAACCTTCTTCGCCGCGGTCTGGGCGGTCAACGCGAATGCCGAGCTGAACGCCACGACCAGCACGGGAGCCAGCGCGGCCAGACGTCGCCGCGTCACGAATCGCCGATCTTCGTTCGTCACGTCAATTCCCTCCTGAAGGTTCTCGAGCCGGCCGACCGCCGGTTCGCTGGGGATATTACCTCCGGCGAGGCGGCGACGCTCATGACTTTGCCGCCAGCTGCCAGAACCGCTCCTGGTTGATCAGCGTGATTTTCACGCCCTTCTTGCGCAGGCGCTTGATCTCCATCAGCTTCAGGCCGCCCTCACGCCCCGCGGCCTGCAGCGGATTCGGCCGGCCGCGCACGACGACGGTCGTCCTGGCGGACGGGCCGCTGTGGACGACCGCGCCTGCCCGCCGGGCAGCGCGTTTCGCGTCCTTGCGGGGTTTCGACAGGATGCCGGTGAACGCGAGATGGACGCCCTTCAACGATCGCAGCACGCCGGCGCTCAATCGCGCCGGCGGCGAGACGAGCGCGTCGATCATCTCGTCCGCGCTCTCGTAACGCTTGCGGCGCTCGCCGATGCAACGGTAGATGATCTCTTTCAACTGATCGCTGCACGGGAGGCGACGGACCTCCGGCGTTCGCACCCGCGCCGCCGCGTCGCCCTTCATGAGCATCGCGAGCAGCTGCCCCACCTGATACACGTCGTCGCGCGCCAGCCACTTCGGCGGATCGGCCGCGAGCATGTCGCTCGGCACCATCGAGGCGTTCAACGTGTGCGCCGTGATGCCGCGTCGGTTCGTCAACGGCCGGACGATTCCGAAATCGCCCAGCTTGAGCTGACGATCGCCGCAGACGAAGACGTTGAGCGGCGTGAGATCGCGATGGAGCATCTGCCCGCGATGCAGTTTGCCGAGCACCTGCAGGATGCCGGCGATCTCGCGCCGGGCGGCGCGCTCGGGCCAGCCCTTGCCCGTCTTTCGGAGATACGCGCTGAGATCGCCGTGACGCGCGTACTCGAGCGCCAGGCAGTACAGCGGCCGCGCGCCGGGCCGCAAAATTGGAAACGCGTCGAATACGCGGATCGCTCGCGGCTGCTCGTCGAGGAGCTGACCAAAGTACGCCTCGCGCAGCCAGCCGTCGATGCGCTCGCTGACCTTCAGACACAGCGTCTCCGGCACCGCCTCTGACGGGCCGACGCGCGTGACGAGGTACACCTGCCCGAACCCGCCGGCGCCAAGCCATCGCCCGACCCGGTAGCCGAGCCGCGTCTCCGAACTAGTGACCACGGCGCCGTGCTGAAGCAACGGTACGGGCGGCCTGTCCGCAAACGACACCGATCGCGTTCTCGTCGTCGCGTTGGGATTCAACATGCGCGAACTCACGATCGCCAGATTCGGGCAGCATACCCGACCAGGCCGGCCCCGGCGAATCGTGAGGGCAATTGACTCTGAGGTCCCGGAGAGTTCAGATCTCCCGTCAAGGAGACCGCCGTGCCCGACCCCACCGATCCACAGGCCCTTGGCGAGTTCAACGGCTTCGAGATCTACCCGATGCCCATGTTCGCGACCCTGTCGGTCGCAGACGTCGCTGCGGTCGCGCGCTGGTATGTCGACGCGCTCGGCTTTGGCACGATGTTCACAGGTCCGGCGGTGGGCGGCCAGCCGAGCCTGGTCCACCTCCGGCGCAACAAATACCAGGATCTGCTGCTCGTGCCGGCGCGCGCGGACACGGCCGCGACGGGGCCGTCCAGCCTGACGCTGTCGTTCAACGCCGAAGAGGTAGATACCATCGCCTCGCGCGCTCGCGCGGCGGCGTCGGTCGGCGCGTCAGCCGTGGTCGGGCCGGACAACACGCCGTGGAACACGCGGGACCTGAAGATCACCGATCCCGCCGGCCATCAATTGGTGTTCACTGCCAGGCAGGCCAACCCGGATCCCGAACAGATGAAGCGGCTGCAAGCCATGTTCGACGCGGGCAGAAAGGCGTCGTCGTAAGGATCGTTCACCGGCGCAGCGACGCGGAGTCCCCGATCCAGATCAGCACCTTGCCGTAGAACTTGATCTCCTTGAGATCCGCGGTCGCCGTGAAATCTGACGCGTACGGCTCGCCTCCATCTTCGGTGAGCGTGATGTAGCCGCCGCTGATCTCGTACGTGCCTTCGGCGCCGTGCTGACTCTGCGGATCGAGGACCAAAGCGCCGGCGGATTGCGCCGACTGGAAGTGCACGTACCGGCCGTCCGGAAAGAACGCGTAAATCTCCGTCTGGCTGCCCCACGTGCCGCTTCCTGGCGGCCCCAACACATTAAGCTGCAGCCCGAACGTCGTTCCCTGGTACAGACCGTCGAGCGCGATGTTCGCGTCCGTGCGCCGGCGCGTCGGACGCTTTTTGGTTTCCGTGTCCGCGCCTGGCGAGGGCATGTCGAGTCCGGGAAAGAGCCCCGTCGGCATCAACCTGGCCAGGTCGAGCCGGACCGCCTCCTGCATCAGCGGCGGCGCGGTCTGCAGACCGTCGAGCAGGAACACGAGCGCGACCAAGTTGTAGAGATTCGTGTAGCCCTGCTCGACGATGAACGTGTTCCACTTCTGCGTGAGCTGATCGAACGCGTGCTGCTGCTCTGCGGGAGCCAGCGGCCTCTGCCACACCCAGGCGCAAAGAGACAGGTACGCCTGAAAACTCCGGCGCGTCACCATCGGCTGATCCGCGAACTCGCGTGTGATTCCCGGCAGGAAGTCGTCGGGCGCGATTTGCCAGTTCGCCCAGTCGAATTCCCTCGCGGCCTTGTGCGCATCGGCCAGCCGGGCGGTCAAGTCCGAGGTCGGAACCACACTCATGACTCTAAATGATTGGGTCGGAAATTTTAGCATCGCTCGTGTCGATCCGGCAGTGCCTCGTTCGACGTGAGAATGGAAGCAGGAACAAGGAGACGACAATGCGATTTCTGGTGATGGTCAAAGCTACCCGCGAATCCGAGGCCGGCGTCATGCCGAGCGAAGCGCTGCTCGCCGCAATGAGCACGTTCAACGAAGACCTGGCGAAAGCAGGCGTGCTCGTGGCTGCCGAGGGCCTGCAGCCCAGCGCGAAGGGCGCGCGCGTAAGGTTCTCCGGCACGTCCCGAACGGTCATCGACGGCCCGTTCGCGGAAACCAAGGAACTGGTGGCCGGATTCTGGCTCTGGCAGGTGAAGTCGCGGGCGGAAGCGATCGAATGGGTGAAGCGCTGCCCGAACCCTTTCCCGGACGGCGAGTCCGAAATCGAACTCCGCCCAGTCTTCGAGCCCGCCGACTTCGGCGCCGAGTTCACACCGGAGCTGCGGTCCAGAGCCGAGCGGCTGCGCGATCACATCGAGCCGAAACGATAGCCGGACGGCCCCGCTTGCCGGAGCCCCGCGATGATGGTGTGATCGACGGTCGTGACGACCGTCGACACCCATCGCGCGATCGAGGCGGCCTGGCGCATCGAGGCGCCCAGGCTGATCGCCGGATTGACGCGCGTGGTGCGCGATGTTGGTCTGGCCGAAGAGCTCGCGCAGGACTCGCTCGTGGCCGCACTCGAGCAGTGGCCGTCCGCCGGCGTCCCCGACAATCCCGCCGCCTGGCTGATGGCCACCGCCAAGCACCGCGGCATTGATCGGCTGCGGCGGCGCAAGATGCTCGATCGCAAACACGAAGAGCTCAGCCGCGACCTCGATGCGCGTCAGGTCTCGGCGGCCGCCGACCTCGACGCGGCACTCGACGATGACGTCGGCGACGACCTGCTGCGCCTGATCTTCACTGCGTGTCATCCCGTGATCCCGACCGACGGACGCATCGCCCTCACCCTGCGCCTGATCGGCGGCCTCTCGACCGACGAAATCGCGCACGCCTTTCTCGTGCCCGAGGCGACAATGGCCCAGCGAATCGTCCGCGCGAAGCGCACGCTCTCGAACGCCAATGTTCCGTTCGAGATCCCGCGCGGCCACGATCGCATCGAGCGGTTGTCGTCGGTCCTCGAAGTGATTTACCTGATCTTTAACGAGGGTTACACCGCGACCCGGGGCGACGATTGGATGCGTCCCGCCCTCTGCGAGGACGCGTTGCGCCTCGGGCGGGTGCTCGCCGAGCTCGCGCCCGCGGAACCCGAAGTCCACGGCCTGGTCGCGCTCATGGAGATCCAGGCCTCGCGCGTTCGGGCGCGGACGAGCGGCCAGGGCGAACCGATTCGGCTGCTCGATCAGGACCGATCACGCTGGGATCAGCTGCTGATCACACGCGGACTCGCGGCCCTCGATCGCGCGCGGTCGCTCGACGCCGTTGGCGGGCCGTACCGCCTCCAGGCAGAGATCGCAGCCTGCCACGCCCGCGCGCGAACGGCCGACGCGACTGACTGGCATCGCATCGCCGAGACATACGCGACGCTCGCGCACTTGACGCCGTCGCCCGTCATCGAGCTGAACCGTGCCGTCGCGGTCTCGATGGCCTCGGGGCCGCAGGCCGGCCTCGACCTGGTCGACCGGCTCCAGCACGAGCCCTCGCTCGAGCGCTATCATCTGCTGCCAAGTGTTCGCGGGGAATTGCTCGAGAAGCTCGGCCGCCTTGCGGAAGCGCGCGTGGAATTCGAACGGGCGGCGGCCCTGACGCGGAACTCGCAAGAACAGGCACTCTTACTCGAGCGCGCCCGTGCCTGCGGCGATCGCTAGGTCGCCGCCGGACGTCAGACGCGCAGCAACTCGTTCGGATCGGCTTTCGAGGCGGCTCGGGCAGGCAGCAGCGTCGCGCTCAGGGCCACGACGAGCATGATCGCCCCGGCCAGGCCAAGCACGAGCGGATCCGAGGCCGTCGTCTCGAAGAGCAAGGCTTGAATCCATGTTCCGGCGAGCAGCGCCACGCCCGTGCCGCACAGAATCCCGAGGCCGGCCACGCGTCCCGCCTCGCGCAGGACAAGGCGAAATACGCCATCCGGCTCGGCGCCGATCGCCAGACAACATAGATTGTCTATATCAGACGGGTGCGCTCACGCACACGCGTCGCACGTGGGGCCGGGCGCGCGGCTACGAGGCCTTCGGCTTCTTGGTCAGCGTGCGGAAATGCACTTCGACATAGGCGACACCGCCCGTGTCGTCGAGGTTGATCTCGAAGTCGTACCCTTCCTCGGTGAGGCGCTCGCGCACGTGTTCGGCCATGCGCCGGGCGAGCGGGCTCAGTTCGTCCTTCTGCCGATCGGTTTCAGCGAGCAACGTGACCCACGCGTCACGCTGATCGCGCGACGGTTTCTTGGCCATCTGGAAGCCGTTCCGGCACTTCTTGACGAGGTAGTCCTTGAGGTCGTTTTCGGGAAGACCCTTGACGCGATCCCACGATTCGACCCATCCACGCGTACGTGCGAGCATGCTCTGTCCTTGCAACGGGGCCAGTCATCTGGCCGTCCCACCATTATGAAACGGCGCCGGGTGAGGGACAAATCAGGATTGGCCCTCTCGGATGGCGGCGTCGAACCGCTTCGCAAGCGCGGCAAACGCCGGCGTGGGGCCTGTCCACTTCAGATCATCGACATTCTCGAAGAGGGGCAGATCGTCGCGCAGCCGCGCAAGGGTACGAAAGAGGTACGCGCGATCGCGTTCGCGCGCCAGGGTCTCCGCCAGTCGCGCGGGACTGGTCGCGTTCACGTGCCACTCCCGGTAGTCGTCGGGAATTTCCTCGAGATGCCGGAAGCGCGCGAGCACCGCCGCCGACGACTTCGCGCCCCACCCGGGCAGGCCCGGGTATCCGTCGGACGCATCGCCGACCAGCGCGAGGTAATCGGGAATAGATTCCGGCAGCACCCCGAAGCGCTGGACGACGCCCCCCTCGTCGCGCAGCACGCGCGTCTGCCGGTTGAACTGGACGACCCGCGTGCCGACCACGCATTGCGCCAGGTCCTTGTCAGGCGTGCAGATCAGCACGCGGCTGACGCGCGCATCACGCGCCGCAGTCGCCGCGGCTGACGCCAGCGCGTCGTCAGCTTCGAACTCGACCATCGGCCAGACGGTCACGCCGAGAGCGACGAGCGCCTCCTCGAGCAGCGGAAACTGCGCGAACAGATCGGGATGGATACCTGCTCCGGTCTTGTAGCCGGGCCACATGGTGTTCCGAAACGACTCGATCACGTGATCGGTTGCAACGCCAATGTGTGTCGCACCGCCGGACGTCATGCCGAGCACCGATCCGATCACGCCGCGAACCGCCGCGACTTCCCGCCCGTCCGCATCGCGCGCGGACGGCAGCGCGAAGAAGTGGCGGAACAGCTCGTACGTGCCGTCGATCAGATGAACGTCCATCGCTTCACTGTCCCACTTTCGGCGCCGGAAGTCGCCGGCGTTCCCGGATCCGCGACCGCGCGGCTCCGCGATCGTCGCTCAACTGGCGGGCTCGGCGCACGATCGTGGTACACGCTATGCACAGTGGCTGCTCACAGCCATGACGAGCCTTAAAACCGGCGTACGTTCGCTCCTGAACACTCCCGGATTCTCGGCGATCGCCATTCTCACGCTGGCGGTCGGCATCGCCTCGAATGCCGCGCTGTTTTCCGTGTACGACCGGCTGATCCTCAATCCGGTCACCGTACCGCAACCCTCGTCGCTCGTCGCGATCTGGTCGAACAACGCGCAGGCGAATTTCAACGCGCCCGCGGTATCGTGGCCACGCTTCGCCGAACTCGAGCGATCGACGCGTTCGTTTTCGTCGCTTGCCGTAAGTGCGTTCGACAACTTCACCCTCACGGGCGTGGGCGAGCAGCCGACCCAGCTCAACGGGCTTCGCGTCAGTTCGAAGTTTTTCAGGACGCTCGGCATCCTCCCGGTTCGCGGGCGCGACTTCGCCGCCGAAGACGACGTGCCGAACGGCCCGCAGGTGTGCATCATCAGCCACGAGCTCTGGGTCGCGCAATTCGGGCAGCGGGAGTCGATCGTCGGCGAGACGATCAAGCTCAACGGACAGTCGTGGCAGGTCGTGGGCATCATGCCCGCCCAACTGACGCAGCCGTTCGGTCAGGTCCAGGTCTTCGCACCGCGCGTCTTCGAGATCGGCGGTCTCACGGCCCTCCAGATCGACGCCGGGGCTGGCTACGCACAGCCGATCGCGCGGCTCGCTCCAGGCGTCACTCTCGAACAGGCGACCGCCGAGCTGGCCTCGTCCAGTCAGACGTACCAGTCGCAGTTTGCCGCGAAACTAGACGCCAACAACGTGTCCTTTCCTCGTGATTTCGTGGATTCGATCGTCGGCACCCTCAAGCCGACGTTCTACACGCTGCTGGGCGCCGTCGGGTTCGTGCTGCTGATCGCGTGCGCGAATGTCGCCAGCCTGTTCGTTGGACGCCTCGCCGGACGGCACAAGGAGATCGCGGTCCGGCAGTCGCTCGGCGCCTCGCGAAGCCACATCGTCCGGCACTTCCTCACCGAGAGCTTGATCTTCTCGATCGTCGCGGGCGTCATCGGCGCGGGCCTGGCGCGACTGTCGCTCAAGGGCATCGCGGTGGCGGTCGCGCAGCAGCTCCCGCCGAACACGACGTTCACCCTCAACTGGCACGCGTGGGCCTTTATTGCGGGGGCGTCACTCCTCACGGCAGTGGTCGTTGGCCTGATTCCGGCGTTGCAAGCGTCGAAGACGGATCTCGTCGAGACGCTCAAGGACGCCATGCGCGGGTCATCGGGCGCGCGCGGTGGCCGTCTCCGCGCGGCGCTCATCGTCGGCGAGGTCGCGCTGTCGGTGGTGCTGCTCGTCGGATCGAGCCTGCTCCTTCTGAGTTTCCTGTCGCTTCAGCGGACGCCGCCGGGCTTCGATCCGTCCGGTCTCGCGACGGCGTTCGTCGGGGTGCCGGCCGGCCGGTACGGCACCCCGCCCGAACAGGCGGAGTTCTACGAGCGGGTGATCGAGGAGTTGCGCATCAATCCGCAGATCACCCACGCCGCCGCGAGTCTTGGCCTGCCGGTCACCGGCTTCGGCGCGCGCGCACCGTACAGCGTGCAGGGCCGGACGATTCTTCCGCTGCCGCAGCGACCGCTCGCCAATTTCAACGTCGTGAGCGAGGACTACTTCACGATGCTGCGCGTGCCGATCTCGCTCGGGCGCGCGTTCAACGCGCAGGATCGCACCGGCGCCCCGCTCGTCTGCATCATCAATCAGACGCTGGCGAACCGGCTGTTCCCCGGAGAACCGCCGGTCGGCCACGTGCTGTTGCGCGGCCGCGACGCCGAGATCGCGACCACGATCGTCGGCGTGATCGGCGACATCAAGAGCAACGGCCTCAGCGCGCCGGTGCCCGACGAGGTGTACTACCCGATCCGGCAGCTCGGTAAACCGGCCATGAACGTCACCGCGCGCACGACCGGCGATCCGGCGACACTCCAGATCGCGATCTCCGCCGCTGTCGCCCGAGTCGATCACGACCAGCCGATCTCGTTCTTCCAGTCGCTTGACGCGCTGATGGCGCAAAGCCTCGGCGTGCAGCGGATCGTCGCGTCTCTTACAGCGGTCTTTGCGGTCATCGCGCTGGTGCTGGCGGCCATCGGTCTCTACTCCGTCGTCTCGTACGCCGCCGCGCAAAGGACGGGCGAAATCGGCATCCGCATGGCCCTGGGCGCGCGGCCGGCGCAGGTCCTGAGCCTCGTGATGAGCAGCGGCCTCAAACTCGTCGCCGTGGGCGTCGTGCTCGGTCTGGCAGGCGCCGCCGGTACGGCCCGGCTGATCCAGACGCTGCTCACCAATGTGAAGCCGCTCGATCCGCTCGTGTACGTCTCGGTGGGGCTGTTCTTCGGGCTCGTCGCGACGGCGGCATGTTTTCTACCGTCGTTACGCGCGTCGCGGATCGATCCGCTGGCCGCACTCAGCGATCGACGATTTTCACGCCGCGCGAGCTAGTCACCGGGATCAAGATCCTCAGCGGCGACCAGCCATCAGTTTCGCGAGCGGCCGCGCGAGCGATCGCTTTTGCTTCGTGAGGTCGACCCACGGATCCCCGATGGCGGCGATTCGACGGCCCATCGTTTTCAACGTGAACGTCTGCGGACCAGCCTTCCCTGCCTCAATCTCCGCCCATGTGCATGGCGCCGACACGGGCGCGCCTGGCTTGGCGCGCACCGCGTAGGCCGCAGCGAACGTCGCACCCGGCGCGTTCCGGCCGATGTCGACGAAGATCCGCCCTCCGCGATCGGCCTTGCTGAACTCCTGCGTGAGGTGTTTCGGGTCGCGTTCGATGAGAATGCCGGCCACCGCGTGTACGAAACGCCGGACAACCGCCGGCTCTGTCTTCGGATCCACAGGTACGACGATGTGGAAGCCCTTCGAGCCGGAGGTCTTGACCCAGGACGTCACGCCGACGTCTTCCAGGAGATCGCGGACGGCAAGCGTGACTTGACGGAGCACGCCGGGATCATCTGCCGACGGATCGAGATCGAAAACACACAGGTCCGCGTGATCGAGCTTCGGCGCGCGCGACACCCACACGTGCGGCGTCACGCAGTTCTGGTTGACGACCCAGAGGAGCGATCGCAAGTCCGTGACGAGCGGATAGTGGACGACGCCGCCCTTCTTGGGCACGCTCACGCGCTCGAGCCACGCCGGAAAGCCCCGCGTCACGTTCTTCTGGATGAAGCCTTCGTGATCGATCCCCGCCGGGTACCGCTCCATCGTCAACGGCCGCCGGCGAAGGTGCGGCAGCATCAGCGGGGCGACGGTCTCATAGTACGCCGCCAGATCGCCCTTCGTGATGCCGTCCGCGGGAAACAGGATCTTGTCCGGATGCGTGATCATGGCCGCTCGCGGACGACGTCGCGCGCCGTCTTGTCGTCGCGCAGACCGAGCGCGCGCGGATGGCGAAGTTTGCCGTGTCCCGTCCATTCGATGAATGCCACCTGCACGACGATTTCCGGACGCACCCAGTGCGCACCTTTCCGTGGCAGGCCCCTGGTCTTCGCGAACGGTGGCGTGGAAATCTCGATCGCGTCCATGCGGGCGCGCAGATCACGCAGACGCGCGGCGTCGAATCCGGTCCCAACCTTGCCCGCGAAAACGAATTCATCGCCGTCGAAATACCCGACGAGCAGTGCGCCGAATCCGACGCGCGATCCCCGAGGATCAGTAAAGCCGCCGACGACGAGCTCCTGCGAGGCCTCGCACTTCATCTTCAGCCAGTGCGGAGACCGCCGGTGCTCGTAGACCGAGTCGCGCCGCTTGGCGATCACGCCCTCCCAGCCTTCCCGGCACGCGCGCTCCCAGGGCTTATCGTCGATCAACGGAACCACGCGCGCGACTGGAGGCCGAAACGGAATCGTCTCGAGGCGTGCCCGCCGTTCGTCGAGCGAGAGCGCAGTCAGATCCTGACCGCCGAGCCAGAGCAGATCGAACACGTAGTAGTCCGCGTCGCCCAGACGACCCCAGGCGCCGGTCGCTTCGCCATCAAAGATCGCGTCGGGCACCGGGAGCGAGGCAATCGCCTGCGATACCGCCGGGTACGCGGCATCGAGGGAAAGCTGATTACGAGAGAGCAGGCGCACCGTGCCCCCATGCTTGAAGGCGAGCAGACGAATCCCGTCGAGCTTACGCTCGAACGTCCACTCCGGTGTGGCGAAGCGCTTGTCGGTGAGCGTCGCGGCCATCGGCTCGACCCACTCGGGGAATGCGATCTTGCGGGGCATGCCGTTGCTGATCGATCGCGCGGCCTATTCGAGGCCGGCCATCTTGAAGATGACCGTGCCAATCGCGGAGTAGTCGAGATCCGCGCCGCCGGACGCGACAAGCGCGTTCAGCAGTTGCGCGACCAGCGCCGTACCGGGAATCGCCACGCCGTGCGCGGCTGCAGTTTCCGTCGCAATGCGCAGATCCTTTCCGTAGAGCGCCGTGCGGAATCCGGGCTTGTAGTTGCCCGCGAGCATTCGTTCGCCGTGCACTTCGAGCACGCGGCTGGCCGCGAATCCGCCAAGCAGCGCCTGCCGCACCTGGCCGGCATCGACGCCGGCCTTGCGCGCAAGCGCGAGCGCCTCACTGACGCCTGCCAGCGCGCCACCAATCGCAATCTGATTGCACACCTTGCAGATCTGTCCGGATCCTGGCTCGGCACCGACGTGTGTGATTTTCTCGGGATTCCCCATGCACGCGAGCACCGGCCGAACCCGGCCGAAGGCATCCGCGTCGCCGCCCACCATGATCGAAAGCGTCGCGTTGATCGCGCCGATTTCGCCGCCGCTGACCGGTGCGTCGAGCATCGTCCCGCGCGCGCCTGCGACCCGCTCGGCGAGGCGGCGCGTGGCCACGGGGGCGATGCTGCTCATGTCGATGACGATCGATCCGGGCTTGAGCCCGGCCAGTACACCGTCCTCACCGCCAATCACCCGCTCGACGTCCGGCGTGTCAGGCAGCATCGTGATGACGATGTCGGATCGGCGAGCGACGTCGGCGGGCGACGTTCCGGCTTGCGCCCCGGCGGCCACGAGTGCGTCGACTGCTGGACGGCTGCGGTTGAGCACGACGAGATCGTGGCCCTTGGCCACGAGGTGCTGCGCCATCGGCCGTCCCATGAGGCCGAGTCCGATGAATCCGATCTGCGTGGGCATGAGGAAGTCTATCGCGTGCCCGAGGAATGATGCCGTGCCGACCCCGCGAGGAGCGCCGGACCATCGAGCGCGACGAACGCCGACCTCGCGGTCATCTCGCGGTCGCGCGCAGCCGCGAGAATGCGAGCGAACCCTGCCGACCCACGGATCGGCGCGAACCACGGATCGCCAGACAGGTGAAACGGCGCGGCAAAGCCGCCCTCGACGGCCCGCTCGAGCAGCACGATCGCACGGTCGTCCTCGCGCAAACGCGCGAGCATCCACCCGAGCCGGTAGATGCCTTCAGGATCCGGGAAGTTCTTTCCGAGCAGCTCGTCGGTATGACCTAAGGCGGTCGCCCGATCTCCGGCGATGGTGGCGCGGCATGTACTCATGAAGATCCGAGCGATCGGCGGCAGCGATGGACGCCGAAGCGCTTCGTCGACGAGCGTCAGCGCCTCCGCCGCCCGGCCGAGCGCTTCCACCGCAAACACCCACACGATCGTCGGGTTCTCGATGTCCTCATCGAACGCCGACTGATGCGCAAGCCTCGTCCAGTGCGTTTGCGAGACGCTGGTCCTGACCGTCGGGTCCAGGCGACGGGCGAGTTGATGAGCGGCGACCGACTCCTCGAGCAGTCCGCAATACCGGCACACGTGGACGAGGCCGGCCAGCAACTCCGGATCGTTCGGCGTTTCGGGCAACCGCAGCAGTCGAACGATCGCCTGCTGGGCCCGGCCGACGTCGGCTTCGAGATAGGCGTACAACCCGTGTGCGATCGGCAGGTCCGGGCTCAACGCGAGCGCGCGCTTGAACGCGCCTTCGCCAAGCACGACCGATTCGGGCATGTCCTTCGCGCCAAATTTTCCGATGACGCGGTAGATCCGGCCCAGGCGCGCCCACGCCGGTGCGTACGTCGGATCCTGCGCGATCGACTGCAAGTACAAGTCGCGCGCCGCGTCGAAATAGCGTTGATCGGTGCTGAGCTGGTTCGCGCGCAAGTACAGCTCATATGCGCGTGCATTCCGCGGTGTGGTCCGTCCGAGCCGCTGCTGATCGCTCGGCGTCAATTCCACCGCCAGCGCGTCTACAATGCCGCGCGTAAGCACGTCCTGCAACTGAAAGACGTCGCCGTGCGCGGCCTGCACCGTCGTGCTCCACGACACCGTGCCCTCCGGAACCCGCACGAGCTGCGCGCTGATTCGTACTGCGCCGGCATCGTGCAACAGCGTCCCGTGCAGCACCGCGTCGACGTCGGCGTGACGGGCGATGGCCTCGAGGTCGAGCGGCTCGCCGGCAAATCTCGCCGCGGCCGCCGACGACCGGACCGAGAGCGAGTCGAACCCAGAAAGCGAGCTCGAAATCGCGTCCGGCACGCTGAACGCGAGAAAGTCGTACGCCGATCCCGTTCGCAGGATCTTGAACGGCATCACCATCAGCCGCGAAACCGGCCGAGAGACCGGCCGTAACTCCGCCGCCGTCGGCGTCAACGCCGCGGTCCCGCGCACGTCCGCGACGAATCGATAGCCCAGCCCCGGCACGGTGACGATGAAACGGCGTTCGTGGATGTCGTCGCCGAGCGCCTTGCGCAACTTGGCGATGGCATGCGTCAGGTTGTTTTCCTCGACGACGACGTGAGGCCACAGCGTGTGGAGCAGGGCGTCCTTGGAGAGGACCTCGCCCGGCTGCGCCAAAAACGCGAGCAGCAAGTCGAACACTTTCGGTGTCAGCGCCACCGCCGCGCCGTCGCGGAGCAGCCGCCGCCGCACGACGTCCACGCGGAATGGTCCGACCTCGAATTGGGAGGACGTCGGGTCAGTCACGCCGGACCACCGCCGCGCGTTCGGAAGTTTCCACAAGTTTCCACCGCCGCGCTAAGGACCTCCGGAGCGCGACTGCCTATCGTAGATCGCACGGCCGCTGGAGGGCCGAACCGTGCGCATGCCAATCCATCATCACGTCATCGTCATCGGCGCGGGCCAGGCGGGCTTGTCGGTCGGTCACCTTCTCACGTCGGGTGGTGCCGACGTGCTCATTCTGGACGCGGGCGAGCGGCTGGGCGACGTCTGGCGGAACCGCTGGGACTCGCTGCGGCTCTTCACGTCGACGTCTCGGTCGTCGCTGCCGGGCCTGCCCTTTCCCCGGAATGCCGAAGGCCGTCCGTCGAAGGACGAATACGCCGCGTACATGGAAGAGTACGCGCAGCATTTCCAGCTTCCGGTGCGACTGCGCACGCGCGTGAATCGGCTCGAGCGGCAGGGCGATCGCTACCTGATTCACGCAGGTGACGTCAGCTTCGAAGCTGATCAGGTCGTGATCGCCACGGGCGCGCACCAGGTGCCGCGGATCCCGGCCTGGGCGTCGACCCTCGACCCGTCGATCGTGCAGATCGCCGCGATCGACTACAAGAACGCTTCGCAAGTGCTGGACGGTGCGGTGCTCGTGGTCGGCGCCGGTAATTCTGGCGCCGAACTGGCCCTCGAAAGCGCACGCGCCGGACATCGCGTGTGGTTGAGTGGCCGGCCCGTGGCGCAGGTGCCCCCGCCTCTACGTTGGGGGTCTGGCATCCTGTTCTGGTTTCTGGCGACACGCGTGATCACGACAGGGTCGCGCCTCGGCCGGAAGTTCCGTCGCCGCGGCGGCGGTTCGGGCACACCACTTGTTCGCATCCGGTGGCGTGAGATCGACGAGGCTGGCGTCGAACGCGTCCCGCGAGTGGTCGGCGTACGCGACGGCCGACCGCAGCTCGAGGACGGGCGTGCGCTCGACGTGCGGACCATCCTCTGGTGCAACGGATTCGGGATGGATCTCAGCTGGATTCACCTGCCGATCTTCGGACCGGACGGCGCGCCAATCCACGACGGCGGCCGCGTAGTCTCCGAGCCGGGTCTGTACTTCCTTGGGCTGCCGTTCCAGCGCAGCCTGGCATCGGCCGCCATTGTCGGCGTCGGCCTGGACGCGGCGGTGATCGCGCGGCAGATCCTCGATGGCTCGACGGAAGACGCCCGGGCCCGACGAACGAAGATGACGCCGGTGCGCGCCTGACGCACAATCATCGATCATGAACGTCACGATCCTCGACGACTACTTCGACACGCTCCGCACCCTGGCCTGCTTTCGCCGCCTCGAGGGGCACGACGTCACGATCTGGACAGACCACGTGCAGGACCTGGACGCGCTGGCGGCCCGGCTGAAGGACACCGAGGCGCTCGTATTGATTCGCGAGCGAACGGCGATCCGCGGCGCGCTGCTCGACCGGCTCGACAAACTGCGGCTCATCAGCCAGCGAAGCGTGTATCCGCACATCGACGTCGAGGCGTGCACGCGGCGCGGCGTCGTCGTGTCGTCGAACATGCACGGCGACACGCCGTCGTACGCCGCGGCGGAACTGACCTGGGGTCTCGTGATCGCGGCGATGCGCCAGATTCCGCAGCAGATGCGGTCGCTCCAGGCGGGCACGTGGCAGACGGGCGTCGGCCACTCGCTGCGCGGCAAGACGCTTGGCATTCACGGCTACGGCCGGATCGGCAAAGTGATCGCCGGGTACGGACGCGCGTTCGCGATGAACGTACTGATCTGGGCGAATCCCGAGTCGCGAGCCCGCGCAGAGGCCGACGACTACGTCGTCGCGCCCAGCCGCCAGGCGTTCTACGAAATGTCGGACATCGTGTCCGTGCACCTGCGGCTGGCCCCATCAACCCGCGGCGTGATCACCGCCGACGATCTCGGCCGCATGAAGCCGACGGCGTTGTTCGTCAACACGAGTCGCGCCGGACTCGTCGCGGAGGGCGCGCTCGTGGCCGCGCTCGCACTGGGCCGGCCCGGGATGGCGGCGGTAGACGTGTTCGACACCGAGCCGCTCCGCGATGCGAACGACCCGCTGATCTCTTTCCCCAACGTCGTCTGCACGCCGCACATCGGTTACGTCACCCGAGACGAGTACGAGCTCCAGTTTGCCGATGTGTTCGACCAGATCGTCGCGTATGCGGCCGGCCAGCCCATCAACGTCATCAATCCCGCCGTCCTCGGCCCCAGGTAGCGAACCGCGGAGGCGTATCTGGCGTCTAACGATACATCGTGACGCGCCAGAGAGACCCGGCCACACTGCTTCCCCTGACGTCCGCCATGTTCCACGTGCTCGTCGCCCTGGCAGAGGACGACCGGCACGGATATGCCATCCTCCGCGCGGTCTCGGAGCGGACGGCCGGGACGGTTGAGCTCTCGACCGGCACGCTGTACTCGATGATCAAGCGCCTGCTCGCCGAAGGCCTCATCGTCGAGTCGAGGCAGCGCCCGGCGGCCAGTGATGACGACGAGCGCCGTCGCTACTATCGACTGACCGATTTCGGACACCGCGTGCTCCAAGCGGAGACCGAGCGGCTGCAATCGATGGTCACGGCCGCAAAACAGGCCGGAGTCCCGTCCCGGCGGTTGTCATGACGGCGCCAGAGCGCCAGTCGCGCTCGGAGCGCGCGTATCGTCGCCTGCTCCGATTGCTGCCGCGAGACTTTCTCAGCGAGTTTGGCGACAGCATGGCCGGCGATTTCCGTGACCGCGACCGCGAGCTCTCGGGACGCGCACGCAGACGGCTGTGGTCGCGCGAATTTCCCGCGATGATGCGCACGGCGATCGCCCAGCACGTCGCGTCGATCTGGCGGGACGTCCGGTTCGCGCTGCGCATGATGGCGCGATCGCCGGGCTTCACCGCGGCGGCGCTCTTCATGCTGGCGCTCGGCACCGGCGCCAACGCCGCGATGTTCAGCGTGATCGACGCCGTGATCTTCCGATCCGCCTTTCGCGACGCTGGACGCGTTGTCTCGATCGAAGAGCAGATCCCGGGCAAGCCGCCGTCGTGGGCCGTGCCGCTTTCTCATCTCGACATGCTCGCGACCGCGCCCGTGTTCGAAGGCGTCGCGGGCGTGACCGGATCCCTGCCCGTCATGGCCAATGCGGGCCCGCCGAGGCGCATCGACGTCGAGTGCGTGTCGTCGTCGATGTTCGGCCTGCTCGGCGTGCCACCGGCGATCGGCCGCGTGCTCGTGCCCGACGATGACCGCGTGGGGGCCGCACCGGTGATCGTCCTCAGCCATCGCACCTGGATTCAGGACTTCAACGGCGCGCCGGACATCGTCGGCCGCACGATCACGCTCGACGGTCACGCCAACACGGTCGTCGGCGTCATGCCCGACGGATTCCTCGGACCGTTCGTCAGCAACAAGATCGAGGCCTGGGCCGCGCTCATGCCCGCGACGGGTCAGCAGAGTGCCGCCGGCTGCCTGCTGCATCGCCGCAGCGACGACCCGACCACGATCGCGGACAAGATCGACGTCATCGGGAGGGTCCGCCCGCGCTTCACGCTCGACACGGCCGCTGCCCAACTCGACGCCATGGGTCTCGCCGCGCGCTTGCCAACACCGCCGGGCGGCATTCAGCCGACGCGGATCGTGCTCGAGCGTGCGGACGACGTCCAGCTCGCGCGGGTCCGGGCGCCGTTCCTCGCGTTGCTCGGTGCCGTGGGATGCGTGCTGCTCATTGCCTGCGCGAACGTCGCGAACCTGCAGCTCGAGCGGCTCATCGGACGGCGACGGGAGATCGCGATCCGCCTCGCGATCGGCGCGACGCCTGGGCGCATCGTGCGGCAGACGCTGGTCGAGAATCTTCTGGTCAGCCTCCTCGGCGCCGGCCTCGGCGTCTTGACTGCGCGACTTACCCTCCAGACCATTGTCGGCATGATCCCGCTCTACGTCCCGCACGTGCACGAAATCGAGATCAACGGGCGCACGCTCGTCGCGACCTTCGCGGGCGCGGTTGTCGCTGGGGTCGTCGTCGGCCTCGTGCCGGCGCTGCAGGCCGCCAGGGCGAACGTGACAGGCGACCTCAGTCAGTCGTCGGGTCGCGTCATCGGCGGAGCACAATGGATTCGGCGCGGACTCGTCGTCTCGGAGGTCGCGCTGTCGGTAGTGCTGCTCATCGCCGCCGTGCTGATGCTGCGGACGTTCCTCATCTTGCGGCCGGTCACCCCCGGGTTCGACGCGACGAACCGCATCGTCGCGGATGTGCTGCTCGCCGGTCCCTGGAAGGCCGATCCGGAGCGCGAGCGATTCGTCAACGGCGTGATGGACGGCATCAGCCGGATTCCCGGCGTCCGAAGCGTGAGCGCGACCTCGTATCTGCCGCTCAGCGGCGTGACGGATCTCGCGAACATTCGCGTCGGTGAAGTCTCGGCCGATGTCTGGTCGAGTTGGGTGACGCCACAGTACTTCCACGACCTGGCGATCGTGCTGACGCGCGGCCGCATGTTCGAGGCGTCGGACAATGCCGGCGGCCCACCTGTGGCAATGATCAACGAGGCGCTCGCCGCGCGGTTCTGGCCGGGGGCCGATCCGGTCGGCCAGCGCATCGATGTTGTCGCACCGGACAAGACGATGACGCCGCGGCAGATCGTGGGCGTGCTCCACACGACGCGAAGCTGGGGCACCGACAGAGAGGAGCGTTCCGAGGTGTACGTCCCGTACACGCAGGAGCCGGGATCGACGCTGATCTACTTCATCGTGAGCACGACCCCCACGCCGCCGGTGGACCTGGCCTCGCAGATCACCTCGACCGTCACCGCGCTGCGACCGAACACTGTCGTCGATCGCATCGAGCCGCTGCAGGCCTCGCTCGATCGTTCGATCGCGCAGCCGCGATTTGCCGCTTCGCTGTTCGGCGCCTTCGCGGTCATGGCGGTCGGCTTGGCGGGACTCGGGTTGACGGCAGTCATCACGTGGTGGGTCGCGCAGCGCCGCCGCGAGATCGGCGTGCGGGTCGCCCTCGGCGCGGATGCGCGCAAGGTCTCAGTCCTTGTGCTGCGCCAGGCCCTCTGGCTCACGATCACGGGCGTTCTGGTCGGCGTGGTCGTCGCAGCAATGGTCACGCGCGCGATCGGCGCGTGGCTGTACGGCGTGGCACCGCTCGACCCACTCACCTTTGCAGGTGCCGCCGTGGGCATGACGGCAATCGCGGCCGCGGCCGCGTACTTCCCTGCGCGCCGGGCGTCGCGCATCGACCCAATCATCACCCTCCGGTCGGAGTGACGACGGCGTCGTTTCCGCGATTCGCGGCAAACGGCCGATCGGTGCGATATCCTCAACTGTTGCCGGCAGTCTCTGCCGCCAGGCATAGGTGAGGAGCACAGAGTGAGCGAGCACGAAGAAGATTTCGCCGCGATGTTCGAGGCGTCCACCCAGGCGCGCCGGTTTGATCGCGGCCAGATGATCCAGGGCACCATAGTCGCATTCGGTCAGGAAGTCGCGCTCGTCAGCGTGGGCGGCAAAAGCGAGGCGCAGATCGATCTCGCGGAGTTGAAGGACGCCGACGGCGACATCGAGGTGTCGATCGGCGACCGCATCGAAGCGATGGTCGTCTCGACGAGCGGCGGCATCGTCCTGTCGCGCAAGGGCGTGAGAAATGCCGCCACGCAGAAAGAACTCGAGGACGCGTTCCGGGCCGGGCTCGCCGTCGAAGGCAAAGTCGAGAAAGTCGTCAAAGGCGGCTACGAAGTGCGAATCGCCCGCGAACGCGCTTTCTGTCCGCTGTCGCAGATCGACATCGTCCGCACCGAGGATCCCGCGGTGCACGTCGGGCGCACCTACGCGTTCCGCATCATCGAGTACAAGAACGGCGGCAAGGATGTCGTCGTCTCCAGGCGCAAGCAGCTCGAGGACGAACAGCGCGCGAGCGCCGCAACCATCCGCAAGACGATCGTTCCCGGCGCCGTGCTCACCGGGCGCGTCGTCTCGGTCCCGAACTTCGGCGCGTTCGTAGATCTTGGCGGCGGCATCCAGGGCCTGCTGCACGTGTCGGACATGAGCTGGTCGCGCGTCGACACGCCGAACGCCATCGTCGCGCCTGGCGACGCGATCACCGTCAAGGTGCTGCGCGTGGACGAGGCCACGCAGAAGATCTCGCTCGGACTCAAACAGATTCTCGACGACCCTTGGACGACGGTCGCCGCCAAATACGCGGTCGGCCAGGTACGAACGGGCCGCGTGACGCGCGTGGCCGAGTTCGGAGCGTTCGTCGAACTGGAGCCGGGGATCGAAGGGCTGGCGCACGCGTCGACGTTTGCACCAACCGGCCGCCGCGACGGGTGGAAGTCGGCGCTCGGCGTCGGCACGACCGGCGCATTCGAGATTCTGAGTATCGACGCGGTGCAAAAGCGCATCGGCGTCGCACTCGTCGACGAAGGCTCCTCTCGTGGCGCGACCGCCGGCGCAACACCGGACGCGTTCGCTGCCGGTTCAATCGTCACCGGTAAGGTCGAGCGTCACGAAAAATTCGGCGTCTTCGTGTTCCTCTCGCCGGGGCGCACGGGGCTGATGCCGCTCACTGAAACAGGCTTGGATCGCGATGCCGACGTCGCGAAAGCGTTCCCGATCGGCAGCGAGATCGAGGTCGTGGTGCTCGAGGTCGATCCGGCCGGTCGGCGCATTCGCGTCAGCAAGAAAGCCGTCGCCCTGCAGCAGGAACGAGCCGAGTTGCGCGAGTACGCCGGACGCCAGGACGCCAACCCGAAGGCCTCGCTGGGCTCGCTCGCCGACAAGCTGCGCGGGGCCCTCAAGGGCCGGTAGCGGCCAACGGGACGATCGCGCCGGACGTCTAATCGAGCGTGCTGACCGACCTGCGATTTGCCCTCCGTGCTCTTCGCGCCACGCCAGGATTTACCATCGTCGCCCTGACGGTGCTGACGCTCGGGATTGGCGCCACCACGGCAATTTATTCGGTCGTCGACGGCGTGGCCCTTCGCGGGTTGCCGTTTGCTCAGGCCGATCGCCTGATGGACGTCACGGAGATCAACCCGACGAGCAAGGGACTGGGCGGCGGGTACGTGGCCGCCGTCAACTTCCTGGACTGGCGCGCGCAGCAGTCAGTCTTCGAGGATCTCGCCGCCGTGCAGACCGTGTCCGGATTCACTGTGCGCGATGGCGGCTCGCCGGAGGGCCTCACGGCCGTGATGGCTTCAGCCAGCCTGTTCAAGCTGTTGCGTGTCTCGCCGGCGATGGGCCGGGCCTTCACAGCGGAGAACGAGATCGCCGGCCGCGATCAGGTCGTCCTCATCGGTGACGGACTGTGGCGGCGTCGATTCGGTGCGGATCCCGCCATCGTCGGCAAGACGATGACGTTCGACAAGGGCGTGTATCAGATCGTCGGCGTGATGCCTCCGGACTTCATGTACCCCATCGGCGGCAAGGCGCAGGATTTGTGGGTGCCGTACGTCCCACCGGCCAACGAAGTGCCGCGCGGCGATGGCAGCTCGCGCAACTACAACGCGAAGGTGGTCGGCCGGTTGAAAGACGGCGTCACGATCGATCGGGCGCGCGCGCAGATGGAACAAATCACCGGCGTGATGAAGCAGCAGTACCCGAAGTGGTTCCGCGATCGCTGGGTCGGAGTCACGCCGCTTCGCGACGCGATTGTCGGATCCGCGCGTTCGTGGATGTTGATGCTGCTTGGCGCGGTCGCATTCGTCCTGCTGATCGCGTGCGTCAACGTCGCGAATCTGCTGCTGGCGCGATCGACCGCCCGGTCGCGTGAAGTGGCCGTGCGTACCGCACTCGGCGCGACGCGGTGGCAGCTCGCGCGCGGCCTGCTGGCCGAAAGCCTCATTCTCTCCGTCACCGGCACCGCGCTCGGCGTGGTGGCGGCGGTGTGGGGCGTGGAGCTCATCCGCGCGTCGCTGCCACCAACGCTACCCCGTTTGTCCGACGTCGGCGTTAACATCCGCGTGCTGCTGGCGGCGGCGGGCGCGTCAATTGCGGTCGCGCTGGCCGTGACGCCCGTGTGGTCGTCGAAGCGCGCGAGCCTCGCGTCGGCACTGCGCGAGGGCGGACGATCGGGCGCCGTCGGCATGGCCCGCGAACGGGCGAGAACGATCCTGCTCGTCGCCGAAGTCGCGCTCGCGGTCGTGCTCCTCGTCGGCGCGGGCCTGTTCGTGTCGAGCTTCGTCCGGTTGATGAACATCGACCTCGGCCTCGACTACAGCAACGTCGTCACCGTCAACGTGAATCCGAAAATCGACTTCAACGCGCCGAAGGCGGAGCAGGACGCCGCCTTCGCGCGCGCGGGCGTGACCCTCGCCGCCGTGCTCGAGCGCGTTCACGCCGTCCCTGGCGTGCAGTACGCGGCCGTCATGGGCTCCGGCTCGACGCCGCTCACCACCGGCTACAGCCGGACGACCGTCGCCGTCGGCACGCAGCGCTTCGAAGATCCCGACGACCTTGCCGACGTCAAGACGATCACGCCCGAGTACTTCGCCGCGCTCCGGATTCCGCTGCTCAAAGGCCGGACGATGACCGACGCGGACAGCGCGGAGGGCGCGCCGGCGACGGTCGTCCTCAACGACATCGCGGCCAAGCGCTATTTCAAGGATCAGGATCCGATTGGTCAGCCGATTCAGGCTAACGGCAACCGCACCGTCATCGGGGTGGTCCGCGCGGCGCGAATCCAGGGGCCGGAAGGCAGTCTCCGGCCGGAAGCGTACCTGCCGATGAGCTGGAAGCGCGCGTTTGGCGGACCGGTCGTTATTCGCACCACACGTGACGCGGCCTCGACGATCGCCGACGTCCGCACGGCGGTGCGTGCCGCCGCACCCGATCTCGTCGTTCCCGACCCGACCACCATGGAGGTGCTGTTCGATCGACTGGTCGTGCAACGGCGATTCAACATGATCGTGTTGGCGCTCTTTGGCGTGCTCGCCGTCGTGATCGCCGGCGCGGGGATCTACGGCGTCATGGCGTACATCGTCGAGCAGCGGACGCAGGAGATCGGCGTGAGGATGGCGCTCGGCGCCCAGCCGACCCAGGTGATCCGCATGGTCCTGCGGCGCGCGACGATCTTCATGGCGATTGGCCTGGCGATCGGCATCGCTGGCGGATGGATGCTGTCCAGGCTCGTCGGATCGTTCCTGTTCCGCGTCGAGCCGCACGATCCGATCGTCTACGCGTCGGCCGCGGCGTTGCTGCTCGCGGCCGGTCTTGTCGCCGCGCTCATCCCCGCGCGACGAGCGTCGAGAGTCGACCCGGTGACCGCGCTCAGGTAGCGATCAGCTCTCGCGGAGTGCGTCGGTCGGATCGATCCGGGCAGCACGCCTCGCCGGCAGCCATCCGGCAAGCGCTCCAATTCCGACAAGAACGAGCGCGGCGGCGGCGAACGTCGTCAGGTCACGCGCTGTCACGTCGTAGAGCAGCGACGCCGCGATGAACTTCGATGCCCACCAGCTGAGCGCGATACCGGCGGCGATGCCGACGCCAACCAGCCAGGCGACCCGGCCGAGCACCAGCCGGACGACGCCGCCGGGATCGGCGCCGAGCGCCATCCGGACGCCGATTTCAGTGCGGCGCCGGTTCACGGCATACGACGTCACGCCGTACAGCCCGAGCGCCGCGAGGAGCAACGCCAGGCCGCCGAAGAACGCCGAGAGCATCGCGACCAGCCGTTCCTGTGTCACCGACGAGCCGGCGAACGAATCGAGGTCACGAATCGTCAGAGACGCTTCAGGATCCGCCTTGGTGAGCGCCCGCGTGATCGCGGGCGCGAGGCCGTCGCGGGCGCCGGCCGGCGCGCGGACGCCGAGCGCGAGCGCCGTGCCCGTTTGCGGCTGCTGCGCCAGCGGCAGATAGATCGTGGGCATGATGCCGTCGCGCACGCGGCGATAGAACGCGTCGGTCACGAAGCCAACGACCTCATACGTCGGTGCCTGACCCGTCGGCGCGTCCCTGCTGAACACGCGGCCGACGGGATTCTTACCCTCGAAGAACTTTCGCGCAAACGCCTCGTTGACCACCGCGACGAGGGGCGTGCCCAGACGATCGTCTGGCGTCAGGTCCCGACCCGAGACGACGGTGATCCCGTACGTCGCGAAAAAACCAGGCGTGACCGCATTCACCCAGCTCAGGCGCTCGCGGTCGGGCAACACCGGCGCCCCCGCGATCCCGATCGTGGTGTTCCATCCCGAGCCGCTGAGCGGCATGATCGACGACCACGCGGCGTTCGTCACTCCGGGCGTCGCGGCCACGGCGTCGCGCAAACGGCTGAACGCGTCGAGGCGCGCGGCGGGTGGGACGTTGCTTCGTTGGATGTTGATGTCCGCCGTCACGATCGACGCGGTCGCATAACCAAGCGGCTGCGACACGAGCGACGCGAATGTCCGCACGAACAGCCCGGCCGCCACGACGAGTGCGAGTGACAGCGCGACCTGCGCAACGACGAGCATGTTGCGCAGACTCCAGCGGCGATCGCCCGTCACGCTGCGCGTCTGCTCACGCAGCACCTCGTTGGGCGCAACCCTGGACGCGCCGAGCGCCGGCGCCAATCCGAAAATGAGCGCGGTGAGAACGGCGACGCCCGTCGTGAACCCAAGGACGCGCAGATCGAGAGAGAGATCGAGAAAGACCGTCGCGCCAGGGCTTGCGATCTGCCGTACGAGCAAGGCCGCCGCCACGCGTGCGAGGCCGATCCCCAATGCCGCGCCCGTGGCCGCCATGATCAGACTCTCGAGAAGCAGCTGTCGCATCAGGCGTAGACGCGACGCGCCCAGGGCAATCCGGACGACGAGCTCGCGGCGTCGCGAGACCGCGCGCGCGAGCAGCAGGCTCGCGATGTTCGCGCACGCGATGAGGAGCACGGCGCTCACGACGACCATCATCACCGTCAGCGGCTGCTCATAGCGGCGCCGCACCGCGGACGAGGTGCCGTCAGAGACCGGCACGACGGTCAGCGGGTCGCGCAGGTAGGCCTCCATCGACGGCCGGTACGTCGGTGGCAACGTGGCCAGCCGGATCTGCGGCTGCACGCCTCGCAGCGCGACGTTGGCCTGATCGATGGTTTGGCCGGGCTTCAGCCGGGCCATGACCTGGAGCCACCAAGTCAGCCGGCCGGTCAGGATGCCCTGATTGCCGTCGAGCAGCGGCAGATCGGCGATGGGAATCATCAGGTCGCACGCCGTGCCGACGTTCGGGCCGAAGAATTTTGCCGGTGTGACGCCGACGATCGTGACGGGCTTGCCCGCGACGAAGATCCGCCGGCCGATGACATCGTCCGTTCCGCCAAAACGTCGCCTCCAGAGGCCCTCGCTCACGACGGCGATTGGCCCTTCCGGTCCGCCGCCGGGCACATCGTCGGCCTCAGTGAGCAGACGACCGCGGAGCGGCTGAATCCCGAGCACCTGGAACATGCGCCCGCTGACCGCGGCGCCTGGCACGACGTCGGTCGGGCCGTTTTCGGCGAGATCGAACCTTGTGCCCTCCCACGCAAACGCGCCGTCGAAGAGCGCGTCCTGCCTTGCGCGAATCTCCTCCCAGATCGGATTCGTCCAGTCTCCGGCGCTGAGCAGAACGAGCTGTTCCGGCGCGCGAACCGGCAGCGGCTTCAACACGAGCGCGTTGAGGATCGAGAAGAGCGCGGTGTTGGCGCCGATGCCGAACGCGAGCGACAGCACGGCGACGACCGTCACGAGCGGCGTCGCGCGAAGCGATCGCAGCGCGTCCCGCACATCAACGAGAAATCCGAGTCCCATGATTGGTCCCTTTGTCCCTGTAGACGACGGCCGCAACCCACGGCCGGCGCCGAATCGTTCGGCGATGCCGAATGCGGCGGCCTCGAGCGTCGTTCTCGTCCAGAAGCGCATGGCCGCACCCGCACCGTCGGCGCGCACGCGCGCAAGATCACGCGCGAAGACGTCGCGCATTCCGGACTCGTACCGCGCGCGGAATTCCCGCGGATAGAACCGCAGGAGGACGCCGTAGACGCGCTCGCCCATCACGCCGAGCCTTTCCGCAGACGACGCTCTGCCGCCTCGAGCGACGAGACGAGCGCGGTGAGCCGCTGCCGCTCGGTGCTGAGCGCCTCGCGACCCCGAGGGGTCAGGCGGTACGACGCGCCTCGCCGGGGATCGGCGGACGCCGGCGCGCCGGACTCAGCAACGAGACCGCTGTCGATCAGCCTGGAGAGATGACGGTAGAGCGACCCCGGCCCGAGGGGCACCGCGCCGCCGGAATGCTCGCGGACGGCCTGCAAGATGCCGTAGCCGTGCGTCGGGCCCGTGCTGATGGCCAGAAGGATATGGAGTGCGGGTGTCGGCAGCGTGTCTGACATATCCAATCCGGATATATCCGCATTGGACGGCCCCGGGTGTCAGACGGTTGGCTGGCCGGGATCAGCGACCGGCCCGGACGCGGCCGGCCCCGTCTAACCCAACTGCATCTAGCCTAGATGCAGTGATGCCAGAGACCCCAGGCTCCCCCACGCTCTCCCCGCAGCAGTTCCATATCCTCCTGGCGCTCGCCGACGACGACCGGCACGGGTACGGAGTCATCCGTGAGGTCGCCGCCCGCACCGGCGGCGCCGTGAAACTCGGTACGGGCCCCCTCTACACGGCTGTCGCGCGGCTCGCCGCCCTGGGGCTGATCGAGGAAACGGATCGCCGCGACACCGACGACGCCAGGCGCCGCTACTATCGGCTGACGGCGGGCGGCCGCCAGACCCTGCGCCTGGAGGCTGCACGTCTCGAACATCTCGTCGCCCAGGCTAGACGGAAAGGCATCCGTCCGGTCACCGCGAAAGGGCGCGGATAAATGGCGCGCCGTGTGCTGGCCTCAACCGCGCGATCGACGTACGCGGCGCTGCTTCGTCTTCATCCCGCCGCTCGAGCAGGCTATGCGGCGCAGATGCAGGCGACCTTCGACTCGATCGTCAACCAGGCCGCGTCACGCGGTTCGATCGCCATCATCGTCGCGCTGGTCGTTGAGTCGTGCGGACTGATAGGCAGCCGCCACGCGGCGACCGGGTCCGAGGTCACGCGAGAGCATCCAAGGAACCCGTTCATGCGCAACATTGGCCAGGACGTCCGCTTCGCCCTGCGCACCTTCAGGCTCCGGCCCGCGTTCACCGCGGCGGTCGTCACGACGCTGGCCCTGGGCATCGGCGCGAACACGGCGATCTTCAGTCTCGCAAGCGCGGTACTGCTGCAGCGTCTGCCCTTCAAGGATCCGTCGCGTCTGGTGATGGTCTGGGAAGACGCCTCCTCATTGGGATTCCCGCGTAACACGCCGGCGGCCGGCAACTATGTCGACTGGACGACGTCGATCCCGGCGTTTGAATCCGTTGGCGCGCTGACCGAAACCGATTTCAATCTCGCCGGATCCGGCGAACCCGAGAAGGTCGGCGGCGCTCTTGTCACGGCCAGCCTGTTCCAGACGCTCGGAGTCGAGCCAATGCTCGGGCGCCTCTGGCACGCCGACGAGGACGTGCCAGGGAACCATCTGGCGATTCTCGACTACGGCCTGTGGAAACGACGATTCGGCGCCGATCCGGGCATCATCGATCGAGAGGTCAACCTCAGCGGCACGCCGTACACCGTGATCGGCGTGATGCCCGAACGCTTCGAGATGGTCGATCCAGATCTGCACATCTGGGCGCCGCTCGGCATGAACGCAGCGGAGCGACAGTCACGCGGCAATCACTCGCTCATGGTCGTCGCGCGGTTGCGCGCGCAAGCGACGGTCACGCAAGCGAACGCGCAACTTCGCGCACTAGCCGAACGCTTGCAGCGCGAGCATCCCGAGACGAATCGCGCCGTCGGCATGTATTCAGTGCCGCTCCTCGACGACTACGTCGGCGACACGCGAACGGGCCTGCTGGTCCTGCTTGCCGCGGTCGGCTGCATCCTGCTCATCGCCTGCGTCAACGTCGCGAACTTGATGCTCACGCACGCCGCCGGGCGCGCGCGCGAAATGGCCGTCCGCACGGCGCTCGGCGCCAATCGACGCCGGCTCATCCGTCAACTCCTCACCGAGAGTCTGCTGCTCTCGATCGCGGGAGGCGTCCTCGGCGTCGTCGTCGCCAGCCAGTCGTTTCCCGTGCTGACCCAACTCGTTCCGCATGCGCTGGCCGGCCTGAGCCAGGTCACGCTCGATGCCGGTGTCCTCCTCGTCACGGGCGGCGTGTCGGTGCTGACGGGACTGCTCTTCGGTATCGCGCCGGCCTGGCGCGCGTCACGCGTCGAGGTGGCGATGTCCGCCACGAGATCGATGCGCGGCGTCATTGGGTCGGGCACGCGGCTTCGCAGCGGTCTCGTCGTCGTCGAAATCGCACTCGCGACTGTCGTGCTGATCGCGGCGGGCCTGATCGTTCAGAGTTTCGAGGCTGTTCGTGCCGTGCCCCTCGGCTTCGTCCCTGCGCAGGTCCTGACGATGCGGATTCACCTGCCGCGACGAAGCTACGCCGATCCCGTCAGGCGCACTCAATTCGTCGACGGTGTGCTCGACCGCGTGCGGCGGCTGCCTGGCGTCGATGCCGCTGGCTTCGCCAGCGCGATTCCGCTCGTCTGGAAGGGCGGCACAGCCGGGTTCACGCCCGAGGGCCTGCCGGCGAATCCGTCCCTCCCGTACGACGCCAACAATCGCACGATCAGCGCCGGTTACATGGAGACCATGGGCATGACGCTCCGGGAAGGGCGCTTCTTCGACTCGCGAGACGACGCTGATGGCGCGCCGGTTGGCATCATCAACGAGACGATGGCGCGTGTGTACTGGCCCGGTGTGGATCCCCTCGGCCGGCGCTTCCGATACGATGGCCCCAAGTCTCCGTGGCGCACCATCGTCGGCATCGTCGCGGACACGCGTGTGATGGGGATCGAACAGCCGACGCGATCCGAGATGTACTTCCCCGTCGCACAATCAGCCGAGAACTGGATGTGGCCCCGCGATCTGGCAGTTCGCGCGAGCGGCGATCCGTACACGCTCGTCCACAGTGTCTCGTCGGCAGTGTGGGAGGTCGACCGCGATCAACCGGTCTCGAACGTGCAGACCATGGACGAAGTCGTCGACGCCGAGCTGCAGGATCGCCGCGTGCAGACGACGCTGATGACGGTGTTCGGCGGGCTGGCGCTGTTCCTGTCGGCCGTAGGGATTTATGGCGTGTTGTCGTACATGGTGACGGAACGCACGGCGGAAATCGGCGTGAGGCTGGCGCTTGGTGGACGTCCGTCGGGCATCCGTGCCCGATTCGTCGGCCGCGGGCTGTGGCTGGCGGGGATCGGACTCGCGATCGGCCTCGTAACGGCGTTCTGGGGCACGGCACTCGTCAGCGGTTTGCTCTTCAACGTGCACGCGCACGATCTACGCACGTTTGCCGGGCTTTCCGCGGTCGTCGCCGCCGTGTGTATTGCGGCGTCGTACTTGCCGGCGAGACGCGCGAGCAACGTCGATCCGCTGACGGCGCTCAGAACGGAGTGAACGTGTAGGATCGCGGTGTGAAACCCGCATTCCTCGGCCTTCTCGTATTGCTCGCCCTTCCGCCGACCGCGCAACTCACGGCCCAGGACGCCGAGACGCGAGCGCGCGCCATCGTCGCCGCGCTCGTGGCCGGCGACTTCGGCAAGGTCGAAGGGCAGTACGACGAGCCACTGGCTCGCGCGTTGCCTCCCGGCGCACTCGGGACGAGCTGGACGGCCAGTGCAAAGCAGCTCGGACCGTTTGAGACGATCACCAGCGTTCAAACCCAGACGTCGGGCACGACGATGGTCGCCGTGGCCACGTGTACGTTTCAGAATTTCATCGTGACCTTCCGAATGGCATTCAACGACAAAGGCCAGCTCTCTGGGCTCGCGTCGTTGCCACCGACTCCGCGTGCGAGCTGGTCGGCGCCCGACTACGCGGATCCCGCGTCGTTCGACGAACGCGCCGTCGTTCTCCGTACCGGCCGATGGGAATTGCCTGGCATCCTCACGATGCCGAAGACCGGCGGCCCTCACGCAGCCGTCGTGCTGGTCCACGGATCCGGCCCGAACGACATGGACGAAAGCCTCGGGCCCAACAAGATGTTCAAAGATCTCGCGTACGGCCTCGCCACGCGCGGGATCGCGGTCCTGCGCTATGAGAAACGCACGCACAAATACGGCGCGGGCAGCTCGGACGACGCGGCCACGTCAACCGTCAAGGACGAAGTCATCGACGACGCGCGAGCCGCGGTGGCGCTCGTCGCGAGTACGCCAGATATTGATCCGAGGAGAATCTTCCTCGTCGGTCACAGCGAAGGCGGATACCTGGCGCCGCGCATCGCCTCGGGAATGACGACGCTCGCGGGCATCGTCCTGCTCGCGGGTAACGCGCGACCGCTCGAGGATCTCGTCGTCGAGCAGGTGCGCTATCAGGCGACACTCGCCGGCGCAATGACACCGGCGATTCAGAAGGCTATCGACGACGCGGAGGCCTCGGCCCGTGAGATGCGTAATCCCGATCTGAAGCCGGGCATGAACGTGAAGTTGTTGAGCTCTTCACTTCCCGCGAGCTATGTCCTCGACTTGCGGGCGTACCGCCCGACGGACATGGCCGCCGCGCTCACGACCCCGATGTTCGTGCTGCAGGGCGAGCGTGATTATCAGGTGACGATGACCGACTTCGGGATGTGGCAGAAGGCGCTTGCCGGCCGCGCGAACGGGACGCTCAAGTCGTACCCGGGTCTCAATCACTTCCTCATGATCGGCACCGGGCCCGCCTCACCCGCTGACTATCTCAAGGTGGGTCACGTCGACGTGAAAGTGATCGATGACCTGGCGGCGTGGTGCCGCACCGTGGTCACTTCACGGTGATCGGAAAAGACTAGAACAGGAACTTCACCGCCAGTTGCACCACGCGCGGGTCGAACGCGGTCGTGATCGTCCCGAAATTGGCCGCCCCGAGGACCGCCGCCGGCGTCCCCAGTTGCACCGTGTTGAACAGGTTGAAGATCTCCACGCGCGCCTCGATCGACTGGTGGGCGGTGACTGGCACGCGGCGGATGAATGCCATGTCCACCTCGCGGTAAGACGGCCCGCGCACTGGATTGCGCGAGGCCGATCCGAGCGTGAACTGCGGCGCGACGGCGAACGCATCGGTGTTGAACCATTTCGTCGCGGTGCGCTGGTCGGCCGGCAGTGTCGGATCGCCTACGAGATTCGGCCGCTGCACGCCGAAACCCGCGAAGGCGTTGAAGTTGGTCGTCTGCGTCACTGCGAACGGCACGCCAGATTGCAGCGTAACGATCGCGGTCGTCGTCCAGTCGTTTAGTACGGCGCCCATCCACCCGTGGAGCTGGTGCGCGCGGCCGGCGCCAGCCGGTAAATCCCAGACGACTGAAGAGACGAAGACATTCGGAATGTCGCCGGTCGAATAGTCACGCTCGAGACTGCGATTGAAGCTGTCGGCGACCGGATAATTCGCGACCGGGCCCGTCAGAATCGACGCATCGAACACCGACGAGGCGTCGTCTATCAGCTTCGACCGGGTGTACGCGACCGAGTACCGACAGGCCGCGCGAGAAGCGCTGGCGCAGGCCGATTTCGAGGCCGTCGTACCGTGTGGTGCCGACGTTGTTCCGGTACAGACTCACCGTCAGATATTCCGGGTACGGCTTCATCAACTGCGCGCGCGTGATTGTCGGATCGCCGAGCGAGGACGAGATCGGAATCTGGCCGTAGTACGGATTGGGCACCTTGGTGAGGAGCGAGTCGTGCTGCGCGAGCTGATCGACGGTGAGCTGGTTGAGATTGGTGTCCGGAATACCGATGTTCGTGATCTTCGAGCCGACGTACGCGATCTCGAACGTCGTGTTCGTCGTCAGCTGCCGCTGCACCGAGACGTTCCACTGCTGCGCGTAGCCGGAACCCAGCGTCGAGTTCACGGCGAACACGCCCTGCCCGAGCCCGGCCGTCGGCGACGACACGTCGACGGGCGCCACGCTTGGTCCGTTCTTGAGCAGGAACGCGGGTGACGTCGAGTCGAGCGCGCGCTGCTGCGCGGTCTGCAGGAACGGGAACGTCGGCGTCGTGAACGGGGTCGTGATGCCCGCCATCTCGATCCAGATCAGGCCGTAGGCCGCGCTCACGATCGTCTTGTCGGTGACTGCATACACGGCGCCGAGCCGCGGACCGAAGTTGTTCTTCTTGAGCGGACGCACCGGCTGGTCGCCAGGATATTCGAGCTGCTGCGTCTGCAGGTTGAACACGGCCGTCTGACCGTTGATCTCGGTGGACGGGAAGTTCAGCGTGTAGCGCAGTCCCAGGTTGGCGGTGAAGCGATCGGACACCTTCCAGTCGTCCTGGATGAAGTACTCCTGCCAGTGCGCGCGCTCCTGAATTTGCTCGCGCTGGAGATCTATCTGAAACAGCTGCACTTGCCCGAGCAGGAAGCTCGCGAACGGCGATCCCGTGCCCGTCACGCCAGGCTGATCGCTGCCGATGTTGTTGAATGTGAACGATCCGGTCGGATACGGGGGCTGGACGACGTTCAGCCGCTCCCACCGCCAGTCGAGGCCGAGCTTGAACGTGTGGCGGCCCTTGAGCCACGAGAGGGAGTCGGCGATTTCCGAGACGCTCGTGTTGAACTGCGAGGCCGTGTTCATCGGCGATCCAATCGGCTGATACCCGCTGATGAGAAACGCTGGCAGCGTGTTCGGAAACTGGCCGGTCGTCGGGATGCCGGGCAGTCCAAGCGCCGCGCTGGCGGTCGTCGGCAACTGCGTCGCGGATCGATCCACCGTCCGCTGGGTTTGGCCTATGCGCAGTTCGTTGAGCATCCGGTTCGAGAACGTGTGCTGGTAGTTGCCAGCAAACGCCCATGCCGTCGTGTCCTGCGGTCCGAGCGTACCGGTCGTCACGCCGCTGCCGTCGGGAAGCGGAGTGACGGGCACGAAGCCGTCGCGGAGGTACGTCAGACGGCCGAACACGTGATCGCGATCGGCGCTGAAACGGTGATCGACACGAACGTCCCACTGATCCTGGTTGTCGATCTCGTTGGCGGTCCGGCTGTAATTGTTGGCCGTGCCCGATGACGTCGGCAGTGGGTACCGCTGCAGAAGTGACAGCGCCACCGGATCCATGCTCCCGATCGGGATCATGTTGCCGGCAAACGGCGTCCGCGCGTTGCCGACCGTCGTGGCCGGATCGTAGATCACCGGAACCTTCCCGGCGATCGCCTCCGTGAACACGCCCTGACGCTGCAGCACCGTCGGCACGGTCGATGTCACCGTGCGCGCGATCGACTGGCGCTGTCCCTGGTAGTCGGCGAAGAAGAACGTGCGGTCCTTCGCGATCGGGCCGCCGATCACGCCGCCGAACTGATTGCGGCGGTACTCGGGCGTCGTCGGATTGGACCGCTGAAAGTAGTTCCGGGCATTCAGATCTTCGTTTCGCAGAAATTCGAAGGCGTCGCCGCGCAACGAGTTCGTGCCGGCCTTCGTCGTCAGATTGATGACGCCGCCGTTGAACCGGCCGAATTCCGCCGCCGGGCTGTTGGTCTCGAGCTTGAACTCCTCGATCGCGTCGATGACCGGGAAATAGGCGATCTGTCCGGGCTCGGGCTGGAGCACGGAGACGCCGTCGAAGAGGTACTCGTTCGTTCGCGGCCGGCCGCCGTTGATGCGCGGCAATTGGGACGTTGGCGGCAGCGCGACACCCGGAGCGAGCGAACTCAACGTGATGAACGTCCGGCCGTTGAGCGGCAGCTGGAGCACCTGCTCGTTCTTGATCACCGTCCCGAGGCTCCCGGTTTCGGCGCGGAGCATCGGCGCGTCTGCCCGGACGGTCACCTCCTCACGAACATCACCCACCTCGAGCTTGAAATCGAGCCGGATCTTCTCGCCCGTACTGAGCCGCAGGCCCTCGCGCCGGATCGGCTTGAACCCGTTGAGCGTGACGTCAATTCGATACTCGCCCGGGGGCAGCGTCGGGGCGGTGTAGACCCCGTCCACGCTGGTCACGCTGACGCGGACCCGGTTGGTGCTGACCTGTGTCACCGCGACCGTCGCGCCCGGTACCCCGGTGCCGTTCTGGTCCTTCACGATGCCTGTGATCTCTCCTGCCGCGACCTGTCCGAACGCGGGCGCCCCCGCAAGAGACGCGACGAGTCCAATCACCCCACACACCCACGCCTTGCACGATGTCATCGCCGACTCCAGTCCAACCGGAAACAGCCGTCGACTCTATCCCGGTTATAACTGACATTCAAATCGACTGAAAACGACTAG
This sequence comes from uncultured Acidobacteriota bacterium, assembly GCA_963704575.1. Lineage (GTDB taxonomy): Bacteria > Acidobacteriota > Vicinamibacteria > Vicinamibacterales > SCN-69-37 > DATEGZ01. The sequence continues at coordinate 3,335,377 of OY969918.1, forward strand.
AATCGTCCGATGCCACTTGTCACCGCGCGCGCGGCCGCCCACAGACTCGGCGTGAGCTACTCGACGTTGAAGCAATGGATCCACACCGGGAAGATCCGGACGACGCAAACGGCCGGCGGCCATCACCGGCTGTCCGAGGCCGAAATCGATCGCTTGCTCACCCTGCAGGCGCCGGCTGACGTGCCGAAAACGCGTCGCAGCACCGAGGGTGTCGGGCTGATCGTCGCCCTGAGCGGCCGAAACCGCCTCCGAGGCTTTGTCGAGGAAGTGCGGACCGACGGCCTGATGGGACAGGTCCGACTGCGCATCGGCGACCAGCGGTTGACGGCGGTGATCACGCGCGATGCCCTCGCCGAGCTGAAACTTCGGCGTGGCGACGACGCGCTCGCCGTCATCAAGTCGACCGAGGTCATGATCGCGCGCGAAATCAAGATTGTTGGGCCGGCAGGTCGCCGGCGCGCGAAACGCTGAGGCGCACGATCTCCGTCCGACGGCGCGTCGGGTGGTGTAAATTGCCCACGTCCATCGACGTGGAGATCCCAGGATGATGACGATTCGTCGCGCCGCCGTACTGGCCGCCGCCACAGTACTTGCGCTCCTGACATTCGCGCCGGGAGCGATCACCGCGCATGCGGCGAGACTCGACCCGCTCGTGTACACGATCCGGTTTCCGGATCCGGCGTCGAAGTCGTTCGTCGTCGCCCTCGCCGTGCCGACCGACGGGCGCCCGTCGGTCGATTTGATGATGGCGATCTGGTCGCCGGGGTTTTACGGCCTCCAGAATTATGCCGACCGCGTCAGCGGGTTCACCGCCAATGCCCCTGATGGCACTGTCCTCGACGTCACCAAGCCGACACCCAGCCGCTGGACCGTCGCGACAGGCGGCCGGCCGTCCTTCGCGGTCATGTACACGGTGAGCGCGCCGCGCGGCAGCAATCTCTCGAACGGCACGACAGAGTCGTCGGCCGTCATCATCGGACCCGCGACGTATGTCACGCTCGTCGAACAGGCCCATCGTCCCGCCGAAGTCCGGCTCGAGCTGCCACCGACGTGGAAGGGATCGATGACGTCACTCGACGCCGCCAGCGACGGGCAGCCCAATCACTACATCGCGCCCGATTACGACATTCTTGCCGACTCGCCGATCCTGGCCGGCGTCGACCTCTTCACCACGCCGTTCACCGTCGGCGGCATCCAGCACTACTGGACGTATCTCGGCCAGGCGGAGTGGGACGGCGCCAAGGTCGCCGAGGCGCTGACGCCGCTCATTGAAGAGCACATCCGCTTCTGGGGTGGGCTGCCCTACAAAAAATACGCGTTCCTGAACATCGTCACTGGCGGCGGAGGCGGGTCGGGCGTCGAGCACCTCAATTCGGTGGCCATCACCACCAGTGGCAAGGAGCCGATGACGCAGGAGGCAAAATTCCGGAACGCCGCGTTCATCAGCCACGAGTACTTCCACGCGATGAACGTGAAGCGTCTGCGGCCGGTTGAGCTCGGGCCGTTTGACTACGAGCACTCTCCGGTGACGACCGGCCTGTGGGTCGGTGAAGGCTTGACGTCGTACTTTGGCGATCTCTTGTCCGAACGCGCCGGCCTCGGCTCGCCGACGGACTACCTGGCGCTCGAGTCTCGGCACATCACGGATCTGCAGACGAAGCAGCCGGGCCGTTTGTCACAGACGCTCGAGCAGTCGTCGTCGCAGATGTTCGAACGGCTGCCGGCCGACAAGAAAGTGGACTACTACATCAAGGGACCCGTCGTCGGGCTCGTCCTCGACGCACACATCCGGCGGCTCACCAACGGCACGAAGAGCATGGACGACGTGATCCGTCTCGAGTACCGGCGCTGGTCCGGCGATCATGGGTACACTGCTGACCAGTTCAATCAGACGGTGTCCGACGCCGCGGGCGTCGACGTCCACGACCTGCTGCACAAACTGATCGCGACGACCGAAGAGGTCGATTTCACCGAGATGCTCGACTGGTTCGGCCTGCGCTTCGCGCCGTCTGACGATCCTGCGAAGGCGTGGACGCTCGAGGTGCGGCCCGACGCGACCACCGAGACGAAGGCCCACTTCGCCGCGTTCATGGCGCATTCGAACGCAAAGTGACGGTCCCGTCAGCCGCGGTCGTCACTGACGCGCGGAAGGCGTTGGCGGATCCAGCCGCATAATACGTCTCTGGCTACCCGGCGACACCGGCGAGTGCTTGCGAAGGTACGCAATCAACGCATCGAGATCCGAGCCGGCGTCCGTTCGATCGGTGCCCTGCACAAACGAAGTGAACTCGTCGCCGCCCTGCGAGAGGAACGAATTGACGGTGACCCGGTAGGATCGGTTCAGATCGATCGCGCGACCGTTGACGTGAATCGACTTCGGATCGACCCGCTGTCCGGCAGGCCTTCGCCGGTCGTATGCATACGTGAAGCCCTTCGAGACCTGCAGCATCCGGATCGGTACCATGGCAAATTGCGCTTCAAGCGCCTGCCGGATGATCTCGCCGGTCACGTTCATGATCACGAGGCGATTCCCGAACGGCAGCGCCGCGTACGCGGTCGAATATGTAATTGGCCGCTTCCCTGCCGGTCCCTGCGGATCGGCAACCAGATCAGTCCGGATGCCGCCCGGATTCTGGAACGCGGCCACCACGTTTTCTCGGGACACGGCCCGCGCGGCCTCGAGTTGTGAATCCGCCACGACGTCCCCGAACGGCGACTCGCCGGCGAAGTTCGCTGTCACATGAATCGTGTCCGGCGCTGTGCCGACCACCTGATTCGCGAGAGGCGCGCAAAACGGGCGATAGTGTTCGAGAATCGCCGTCTCGGCCGCCGCCTTGTCGACATCGCGCGTGACGACGACGTTGTGCGCGTTCTTGCTCACGATTCGGCCCGTGGATCTGTCGATGCCGAGCGTGATGTCGGTGATCACCCGCCCGAACGAGGCAGCGCTCGTGACCAGCTTGCCGTCGATAACGCAGTTGTACGCCTCGTGCGTATGGCCGGATACGATCACGTCGATGTCTGGCGACATGTCGTGCGCGATGTTCACGATCGGCCCCGTGACGTTCTCGCAACCGTCCATGAGACGACGACCGGGTACGCCGCCCTGATGAATCAAGACGACAATCGCCTGAACGCCTTGCCGATGAAGTTCGGGCACAAGCGCGTTCGCCGCAGCCGCCTCGGGCAAGAACGTCAGCGCCTTCACGCTCTCTGGCAGCACAATCGTCGCGGTTCCCTGCAGGCTCAGACCGATGAAGCCGACCTTCACGCCGTCAATCTCCTTCACGGCGAACGCCGGCAGCAGCGGGCGAGGATCGGTGACGACCGCGGGCCACTTGATCGCAGCGAGCGTGGCTGCATCCACGGCCTTTGGATCGAGGACGACGTTGGCCGCGAGGTACTGATAGGTCGCACCTGAAAACGAGCCGTGGTCCCGGCAACCATCGACCGGGTGACAGCCGCCGCGCTGGATCCTCAGCAACTCCCGCCAGCCATCGTCGAATTCGTGGTTGCCCACGGCCGAAAGATCGAGGCCGGCCGCGTCGAGCGCTTGTACCGTCGGCTCGTGATGAAAGAGCGCCGAGAGCATCGGAGACGCGCCGAAGTCATCTCCCGCCGACACGATGAGCGTGTTCGGATTCTGCGCTTTCAGGCGGGCGAGATGCGTCGCGAGGTACTCGACGCCTCCGGCGGGTGTCGCCTCGATCTGACCCGTCGATCCTTCGGGGAGATCGAGGTTACCGTGGAAATCATTGAACGCCAGGAGTTGCACCGTCACGATGACCGGCATGCGCCAGGCCCGAACGGCGGCGAACACGGCCGCAGCGAAGAGCACCGCGCCGACGGCGAGCGCGACCGCTTTGAGACCACGGCCGAACATCAGCGCTCGAGTCTCGGCGGCCGGGGACCGCGCCGAACGGTCGCGGTCGAGAGCGGCGCGTAGTCGAGCTCGACGCCACTGCGGGCGCCGCGAAGCAGCAAACCGCCCCGGCTCATGTCACCGCGTCCGATGAAGGACGGCGGATAGTACAACCTGGATCCAAGCACGGCCGCCAGGAGGTCGACGTATTTTCCGGTCGCGACGCTGCCGAGCAGGACGACGCGCGCGCCCTCGGGCAACGCAGCGGCGAGCCCGCGCAGGTCTCGCTCGAGCGGTTCACGGTAGCGCGGGTCGTCGGTGCTGATGTCCACACTCGCGAACTCGCGCAGCAGCTCGGCCGACACTCGAAGATCCGGACGCAGCAGTCCTCGCGTCGGCGTGATCACGAACACACCCTCGGCGTCCCCGCCGCCGCCACCGAACATCGTCGCGTACGTGAGCTTGCCGCGGAAGTAGAGACCACTGAGAAAGGTGAAGGCTTCGCCGAGCGTCAGGGTCCCGGCCTGGAGCGCACGGGCGATCCCGACGGTCGAGCCGGGGCGAAGCAGAATCGCGGCGCGGCGCCCTGCACAGTACGCCGGAGACAGGAGGAAATTCCGAAACTCGCTCAAGACGCTATTTTGGCGGCTTCGGCGGATCCTGGCTGCGCATCTTCACCTGGTCGAGACTCGCGCGATCCCAGCCGCCGCCGAGGGCCTTGACGAGCGTGACCGACGTGACGAGCTGCTCGCCACGAATCTGGGCAAGCAGCCGTTCTGCAACCAGCAGAGTCTGCTGCGCGGCGACGACGTCGAGGTAATTCGTGAGGCCGCCTTGATACCGGGTCGTTGCGATGTCGAGCGCTCGCTGCGCGGCCCCGACCGCGTCGGTTTGCGAGGTACGCGCCTCGGCGAGCACCGACAGGCCTGAGATCGCGTCCTGCACCTCGCGCAGCGCGACGAGCACCGATTCGCGGTAGTCCGCGACGGTCTCGGTGTAGCCCGCCTCGGCGAACTTCACGCGCGCCTTCGTCGCGCCGCCGTTGAAAATCGTCTCCGCCGCCGACGCGCCGACGGCCCACAGGGTGCCCGCGGCGCCGAAAAGCGATCCGATCGCGGTGCTCTGCCACCCGCCGGCGCCGAAGACGTTGAGCGACGGGTAATACGCACTCATCGCGACACCGATCTCCGCGTTTGCCTGAGCCATCGCACGCTCGGACGCTGCGATGTCTGGACGCCGCTCGAGCAGGTCGGACGGCAGCGCGATGTCGAGCGCGGGCGGTTCGGAGTCGAGCGGCACGTCAGGCACATGAAAGTCCGGGGCCGGCTGACCGACCAGATCAGCGATGGCGTTCTCGAGCGCGTTGCGATCCCGCTGGGCGAGGGTCGCTTGTGTCTGGGTCGATCGCAGGAGCGTCTCTTCCTGCGCGACGTCGAGGCCCGAGGCGATGCCACCGTCGCGACGCGCGCGCACGACGTCGAGGCCATGCTGCAGCGCGTCAACGGTGCGCGTGAGAATCGTCAGTTCGCGATCGAGCTGCTGCAGCGAGAAGTAATCCGCCGCCAGCTCGGCGGCGATGACCAGGCGCGCGTTCTCGAGTTCCGCGGCGCTCGACTGCAGCGACGCCGCCGCGGCTTCGATCGACTTGCGGCGACGACCGAACAAATCGACCTCATAGCTCACCGTGAACGGCACCAGAAACGAGCTCTGCGTGGTCGCGACGCCTGGCGTCGAGTTGCCCGGACGATCGCCAGACAGCCGCTGCCGCTCGATTGCGGGATCAAGTGTCAGCTGCGGATACAGGCTCGAGAGCGCGACCGACGCCAGCGCACGCGCTTGTTCGTACCGCGCGGCGGCCCCCGCCAGCGTCTGGTTGGCGGCGATCGCCTGCGTTTCGTACGTGTTGAGCTGCGAATCTTTGAAGACCGTCCACCATTGGCCCTTGGGAATCGCGTCCTTCGGATCGCTTGGACGCCACGGCGCGGGCGTGTCCCAGTGCGTCGTCGACGGCGCGTCGGGCTTCTGATACGCAGGCCCGACGGTACGGCACGATGCCAGCGACGCCACCGCGAGCGCGCCAGCAACCGCGCGAAGGCTCGCGCGTGTCACTTGTCGTTCCCCGTCCCGGCAGGGGCCGTCGACTTCTGCACGTGCACCAGCTGCCCGTCCTCAAGCGAATCGGCCGGATTGATGATGATCCAATCGCTCGGCTTCAGTCCCCCGAGGATCTCGACGTACGTCCCGAAGTCGCGTCCGATCGTCACCGGCCTGAGTTGCACCTTGTTGTCGTCGCCGACGACTGCCGCGCGCACGCCCTCCGCGCGGAAGAGCAGCGTGTTGATCGGCACCCGCAGCCGCGCACCCGTGCCTCCCACCTTGATGTGTACTTGCGCGTAGCCGCCGGGCAGCAACCGGCCGTCGTGATTCGGCACGTCCACTTGCGTCATGAGCGTCCGCGTCGACGCGTCAATCGATCCCGAGGTGCGGACGACCTGCCCGACGAACGACTGCCCGGGAAACTGCGTCAGCTCGATGGCGACCTCGAGGCCCTTCCGCATCGCCGGCGCGGCGGACTCGGGCACCTGCACGAACACGCGAATCGGATCGGTCTGCGCCAGATGGAACAACTGCTGCTGCGCGCCGCTATTCCCTGCGTTGATGAGCGTGCCAACCTCGATGTTGCGCTGCGTGATGACGCCGGCAAACGGTGCGTAGATGTGCTTGAACGACTCGAGCTGCTCGAGCCGCTGCACGTTCGCGTCGGCAGCCGCGAGATTCGCCTGAAGCTGCACGTACGCGCTCTTCTTCTCGTCCAGCTCCTGCTGCGACACGGCATCGGCCTTCCGCAGACCTTCCCACCGCTCGGCCGTCGACTTCGCCAGCTCGAGTGTGGCCGCGATCTGCAGCCGCGCCGCCTTCGACTGCAGCAGCTCCTGATCCACTTCCGGCGTGTCGATCTCGGCGAGCAGGTCGCCCGACGCGACCTTCGAGCCGATGTCGTGCGCCCAGGACTTCAGATACCCGCTCGTTCTGGCATAAATCGGCGACTCGACCGACGCCTCGAGCGTGGACGGCAGGGTGAGCTCCTGGTCGGCGCCGTCCGCACTCGCCTGGATCACCGACACCGTCGGCACCAGCGTCCTCGTCGTCTCCTCGGCCAACGCGCGCGATTCCGTCCGTCGCGCGACCATCGTCAACGCGCCCGCCACGACGAGCGCCAGGACGACGACGCCGAGAAACAGAAAGAAGCGGGTACCGGTGGGACGTGAACTGGACTCAACCATCAGGATTCCTGCGCAGCCGCCAGCGCACGGCGACGATCGCGACCGTGAAGCAGCTCGAAGACGCACGGGACGAAGAACAACGTCGCGAACGTCGCAATCATCAGTCCGCCGGCGACGGCCCGGCCGAGCGGCGCATTCTGCTCGCCGCCCTCGCCGAGGCCGATCGCCATCGGCAGCATGCCGATCACCATCGCGAGCGCGGTCATGAGCACCGGGCGGATGCGGACTACTCCCGCCTCGAGCGCGGCGGATCGCGCGTCATGACCGGCAGTCATCTGCTCGCGCGCGAACGACACCAGCAGGATGCTGTTCGCGGTTGCGACGCCCATGCACATGATCGCGCCCGTCAGCGAGGGCACGTTCAGCGTCGTCCGCGTGAGCAGGAGCGTCCAGAGAATACCGGCAAGCGCGCCCGGCAGCGCCGTGATGATGATGAACGGGTCGAGCCAGGACTGGAAGTTCACGACGATCAGCAGGTACGCGAGCACGATCGCTCCCAGGAGCCCGATCGCCAGTCCCTCGAACGACTGGTTCATCGTCTGCACCTGGCCACGAAGCGCGATGGTGGTGCCGCGGGGCAGCGTCGGGCGGATCGCGTCGATCTGCTTTTCGACTTCGCCGGAGACGGCGCCGAGGTCGCGGCCATGCACCGACGCGAAGACGTTGATCATTGGCTGGGCGTTGTAGTGCGACGCTTCCGCCGTCCGCGTGGTCAGATCCGTGGTGACGAGATTACCGAGAATCTGCGGCGTGCGAGACGTCCCGCCGGCGCCGACCGCCGTGTTGTCGAGCGCCTGGAGTGAATCCATCCGGTACTGCGGCGTCTGCACGGCCACGCTGTAGCTCACCCCGTTTTTCGGGTCGAGCCAGTAGGACGGTGCCGTCTGAAAACTCGAGCTGAGCGAGACGAGGACGTTCTGCGCGACATCCCGGGCGCTCAGCCCGACCGATTGCACGCGCGACCGATCGAAGTCGAGCTTCAGGGTCGGCAGGTCGAACGCCTGGTGCACGCGCACGTCGACGGCACCGGGAATCGCCCGCATGCCGGCGGCGAGCTTCTGGCCGATGGCGTAATTGCCGCGCTGGTCGTTGCCGAGAATCTGGACGTCGAGCGGCGCCGGATTCCCGAAGTTCAGAATCTGCGTGACGATGTCCGCCGGCTGAAAGAAGAACTGCACGCCAGGAAACCGGTCCGCGAGCGTGCGCCGGAGGGCCTGGACGTACTCGTCAGTCGTGCCGCGGCGGTTCTCGCTGAGCTGCACCATGATCTCGGCGTCGCCCGACCCGATCGTGCCGGCATTGCTGTAGCTCAGATTCAGGCCGCTGTACGGCAGGCCGATGTTGTCGAGGACCGCGACCAGATCGCTCGGCGGAATCGTCGCGCGAATCACGCCGTCGACCTGATCGGCCAGGCGAGCGGTTTCCTCGATGCGCAGGCCGGTTCGGGCGCGCAGGTGCAGCCGGATCTGCCCGGCGTCCACCTGCGGGAAGAAGTCCCGTCCGAGAAGCGGCGCGAGGCCCCCCGACGCCAGGCAGAAAATCAGGAACGCCGCCACGAACGCCCGCGGATGGTCGAGCACCGCGCCGAGGGACCGCGCGTAGCTCGCGCGAAACCGCTCGAAGCCGCGCTCGAACATCGCCTGGTACCGGGCGAAGAATCCCTGTCCGCCGGCATGGTGCACCTCGGCCTTGAGCAGATACATCGCGAGCGTCGGCACGAGCGTGCGCGACAGGACGTACGAGGCGAGCATCGCGAAGATGACTGCCTCGGCGAGCGGCACGAACAGGTACCGCGCGACGCCCGCAAGGAAGAACATCGGCACGAACACGATGCAGATGCACAATGTCGAGACGAGCGCCGGCACCGCGATCTGCGCGGACCCGTCGAGGATCGACTGCCGGACGCCCTTGCCGAGCGCGATGTTCCGATCGATGTTCTCGATCGCCACCGTCGCGTCGTCCACGAGGATGCCGACGGCGAGCGCCAGGCCGCCGAGCGTCATGATGTTGATCGTCTCGCCGAGCAGACTAAGTGTGATCACCGACGCCATGATCGACAGCGGGATCGACACGGCGATGACCACCGTCGCTCGCCAGTCGCCAAGAAACAGCAGAATCATCGCCGCCGTGAGGCACGCCGCGATCAGCGCCTCGCGAAGGACGCCCTGCACCGCCGCCCGGACGAACAGCGACTGATCGAAGAAGGTCGTGATCTTCAGGTCATCCGGGAGCGAGGACTTCGCCCGTTCGACCGTCTCTTTCACGCGCGCGACGATGTCGAGCGTCGAAGCGTTGCCGGTCTTGTAGGCGCTCATGAGCACGCCGCGCTGCCCGTTCAAACGGACGATGTTCGTCTGCGGCGAGAAGCCGTCGCGAATGTGCGCCACCTCGCGCATCGTGATCGTGGCCCCGTCAGCCGTCTTGATCGGCAGGTCATTGAGCTCCTCGACCGTCTTGGGGCTGCCGTTCATCTCCACCGCGTACTCGAGCGGCCCGAGCTTCGTCGTCCCCGACGGCACGATGAGGTTCTGCGCCGCGACCGCGTTGACGATGTCCACCGGCGTCAGACGCTTGGCCTGGAGCGCCTGGGGATCGAGATCGACGGAAATCAGCCGCTGCTTGCCGCCGTACGGGAATGGCAGCGCGGCGCCCTGCACGGTGGCTAGCTGAGTGCGGATGAAGTTATTGCCAGCGTCGAAGAGCTGCTGCTCCGACATCCGATCGCTCGTCAACCCGATCTGCAGGACCGGCACCGTGGACGCCGAATAGATCACGACGAGCGGCGGCGTGATTCCGGGCGGCATTTGCCGCAGCGTCGTCTGCGCGATCGCAGTCGTCTGCGCGAGCGCCGTCTGGATGTTGGCGTTCGGCTGGAAGAAGACCTTGACGACGCTGATGCCCTGGAGCGACTGCGACTCGATGTGCTCGACGTCGTTGACGAGCGTCGTCACGCCGCGTTCGGCGTTCGACGTGATCCGGTGCTCGATTTCCTCGGGGGACAAGCCGCTGAACGTGAAGACCAGGCTGATGACCGGAATGTCGATCGACGGAAAGATGTCGGTCGGCGTCCGCACGAGCGCGACGGGCGTCATCAGCATGATGACGAGCGCCATCACGATGAACGTCAGCGGGCGATCAAGAGCAAGTCGAACAATCCACATGTGGAAAGCAGGCCGGACCGAGGGCGATACATTGATCCTACATAGAACAAGCGTCCGGTAACAGACTCCCGGGGGAGGTCCAGTAGGCGGTGGTGGATCGCGGCGGTTCAGGCGCGATATGCACCCGCTGGATAGCCGGACTGGACGCCCGCGCGTCGGGCCGGGTCAGCGCGTGGCGGGCGGCTTCGGCTTGACCAGCGCGTGCTCGTCGAGGCCGTCCGGGTAGACGAGCATCAGGTTGTACCGCGCGACTTCCTGGTTGAAGTGTTCGAGATCCGCCCGGTCGCGGTCGAGACGCTGGTTCGCCTCAGCCGCTCGCTGATTGTAGGCCTCCCGGTCTGCGTTGAGCGCGTCGACCTGCTCCTTTGTCAGACCGCCCGTCCCGGCCGTGACCGAGGCCGCGGCCTTGGCATTTGCTTCGGCCATCGCGTGATCAACGCCGGTGCGCTGCTGCTCGAGCTCATCGCCGAGCGCGTCCATGAGCTTCCGCTCGGCGTCGATCCGCTGCGACTCCTCATCGAGCCAGGCACGCAGTTGACTGCGCTCTTCGTCGGTCGCCATGATGCCCTCGAAGGCGCCGGCCTCGGAAAGATGCTTCAGCAGTGCTTGAAACGAAGGGCCGTGATCGGTCGTGTTGTCGCCGGTCGAGAACAGGTACGCGTGCACGATCTCGTGGCACAAGGCCCGTCGCATCGCGGCGTCGTCGTCCTCGAGTGTCGTGTTGAGCAGAATGACCGACCGCTTGCCGACGTGGCCGAACATGCCTTCGAGCGTGAACGCTTGCGCGGACAAGGCACCCACACGCGCGAGGCCCGGCTCCCACCGAACCGGCAGTGATGGCAACTTTCCTGAAAAAAACTGCGTGCTGATCTCAGCGTAGGCGGCGTCGAGCGCGGGATCGCCCGGCTGGCCGATGTTCGCCTGCAGCAGTTCGTGTTGCATCGCGTCGACGGGGGAGGCCGGCGGCGCCGGGGCCGCGGCTGAGGAGTCGACCGAGGACCACGCGATCCACGACGCGCCGGCAAGCGCGACGATGCCGGCCGTCATCCAGAGAATTCGCACGCCCGCCTGGCTCTTCCGCGATTGAGCGGGCGGTGGAGGCGGCGGCAGGGGCGAGGCCGTGTACGAGGACGGCGGCCGGGGAGGACACACGTTGACGTGCCCACAACGCTTGCAGGTCACGGGGCGGCCGGCTGCCGCGTCCTGAGCCTGCACTGGCCCAGCACATCGCCCGCATCTGAAGGTGATCACGGATGCCCGCCGGACGGTCTTGCAAGTCTCGGGCCTCGGTCCGGGCAAATGTCGATCCGCGACACGCGCCGGTCCAGCGTCTGATATTCTGCCCGGGCGTCCTCCGCTGCGGTCCCCCCAGGCATGCGTCGAACGACAGTCCTGTAACGTCGGCAACGGTCTCGATTGTCCGGATAAGACGCCGGTGGCATGGACGGCAGTTTCGCGCCGCTCCCTCTCAGCTCGCCTGGCACGTAAGTTGGAACGACCAAAGGACGGAATGCCGCGACGGAATTTAAGATGGCGGTTCTTGCGCGGGCCGCAGGCGCGCGCCCTCGCGTTGGCGGCCGTCGTCCTTGCCGCCGCCGTCGCCTCGGCGTGCTCGAGTGACGCCCCCACGACGCCGACGTCGGCGTCGCCGCAAGCTTCGCCGGCCGCGACGTCGGTCACTCTGACGATTTCGACGCAACCGCAGACCCAGACCGTCGCGCCGGGCAATCGTGCCACGCTGGGCGTCGCGGCTGCGGGCAATGGCACGCTGCATTTTCAATGGTACGCAGGCTCGAGCGGCGCGACCGCCGCGCCGATCTCGAACGAAGTGTCGGATCACTTCACGACGCCGGCGCTCACGGCGTCGACGAGCTACTGGGTGCGCGTGTCCGACGCGGTGGCGTCCGCGGATTCCACCACGGCTACGATCACGGTGACGCCGTCGGCCGCGGCACCATCACCGGCGCCGTCCGCGGTCGCACCAACGATCACGACCCCGCCAGAGAATCAGTCGATGCTCTCGGGCCACACGGCGCTGCTCTCGGTGCAGGTATCCGGCTCCGCTCCGCTCGCGTATCAGTGGTATCAGGGCGCGGCCGGCAACACGACGTCACCGGTCGCCGGCGCGACGACGTCCGTGCTCACGATTTCGCCGGTGACGGCAACCACCAGTTACTGGGTGCGCGTGTCGAACACGGCCGGGTCTGTCGATTCCGACACCGCGACGATCACGATCACGCAGGCGGCGGTGCCAACACCCACGACGACGCCAACGCCCACGCCGACTTCCACACCCACGCCCACACCAGGCATCGCGCCGGCTGTCGTGTCGCAGCCGCAAAGCGCGACGCTGACTTCCGGGCAGTCCGCCACGCTGTTCGTCACGGCCAGCGGCACCGCGCCGCTCGCGTACCAGTGGTATGCCGGTCCGAGCGGCACGACCTCGTCGCCGATTCCAGGCGCGACGGCCGCGTCGTACACGACTCCGGGATTGTCGATCACGACGAATTACTGGGTGAGGGTGTCGAACGGGTACGGCGCGGCCAATTCGACGACCGCGACGCTCACGATCGCCGTTGATCCCGGCAATCCCGCGTTCGAGGATCAGGTGCTGACGCTGCTCAACCAGCAGCGCGCGACGGGCGCATCGTGCGGCGGCGTGCCGTATCCGGCGATCGGACCGTTGACCATGAACGCCGCGCTGCGGTCAGCCGCGCGATTGCACAGTCAGGACATGGCCGCGAACAACTACTTCTCGCACACGAGTCTCGACGGCACGGCATTCGATCAGCGCATCGCGAACGCCGGATATCACTCGTTTCCCATGGGCGAAAACATCGCGGCCGGCCAGCCGACGCCGCAGTCGGTCGTCGACGCGTGGATGGGGAGCGCCGGCCACTGCACGAACATCATGAACGGTGACTTCCACGCGATCGGCGTCGGCTACGCCTTCGGCGCCGCGTCCACCTACCGGTACTACTGGACGACGGATTTCGGCGGCAGCTAGATCCGGAACGTCCGCGGGCCTCGTTACCCGCAGTCGACGATCTTCTTCACGACGTGGAACGTGACTTCGGCCTGCTGTTTCGGAATCGCCGCGAGCACCACCGGTGACGTCATCATCATCGCGTTCATGCACTTCTGACCCGGACTGGTCTCGGTCACTTCCACGACGACCTTGCCGCCCTGCTCGGTCGCGCCCGTGATCTCGACCTTGAATCCGCCGCTGTGCTTGTCGCCCATCGCGGCGAGGATCACGATGTCCCTGGTGTAGTCCACTCTTGGAATGGCCGGGCTCGGCGAGACGTTCGCGGTCAATTGTCCCCAAAGTTTCAGCCACGACGCCTCATCAGTCAGCGCACGCTGCTCGGACCCGGCGAGCGCACCAGAAGGCGCATTCAGTTTCACGAGGGACGTCACCGTCACCGCGCGTCCACCCGTTTGGGCTGCCGTGGCCAAAACGACCAGTGCGAGCCAGACATTGCCTGTCAGCGTCATGGCGTCCTCTCGTTCGTCACGCTTCCGCCGCGCGACGCGCGTCGCGGAATGACCAGCGTCTTGACGACGACGCCGTCGGTGCCTGTGACCGTCAGGCGAAGCTCAGCCGTCGTCGCATCCACCCGCGCCAGCTGATCCTGCCCGAGCACGAGGAGATGATACGCATGAATATCATTCGGCGCCTCGTACGAGAAACGATGATTGTGTCCGGCGAGCACGAGATCGACCTTCGCGTCGTTCGCCGTCTGTATCCATGCGCCGTTGCCGTTCTCGAGCCAACCCCACTGCGGCTGATGCATCGCAATCACGCGGAACGGCGCGGATGCCATTCGTGAATCGGACGTGACGTGACGTCGCAGCCAATCCAGCTCGGCCGCGCGATACGGAATCGTCTTGTTGAGATCAGAGTAGACGTTCGTGCTGTCAGCCTTGTCTTCACCAGTGTCGAGCACGAGGAGGTGCACGGGACCGAGATCGCGCGCGTAGTAGAACTGTCCCTCAGGGGTCGGCACGTAATCGAAAAGACTCCGCGCGAAGGCGCCTCGCAGCTCGTGATTGCCGCGCGCGTAAATCAACGGCTTCCCCGGTCCGAGCGCCGCGACCGTCGGCGTGAGCCACTTTCGAAAGAGTTGCTCCTCGTTGTCGAGCCAGTCGAACGCGTCGCCGAGGTGGACGAGGGCCTCAGTCGCGGGCCAGTCGATCATCTTCATCAGCTTGCCGATGCGCGTGGTGTCTTCGTGCGTATCAGTGATCGCGCTGAAGGACGTAGTTGTTTTGCTCGCCGAAAACGTCGTGAAGTGTGCCCGGGCGCTTTCCACCGCCAGGCCCTTGTCTGGCCAGTACGGCTTCAGTTTCACCACCCGCGTCGACACGGCCTGATAGGTGTAGGAGGTGCCGGCCGTGAGCCCGCCGATCGTCACGACCTGCCGGAGGCCGACCGGCGCGAGGCCATTGACCTGCGGCTCGAACTCGATCGACTTGGTGTTCGCGCCCGTCGTCGATCCCGCAAGGTCCTCGGTCTTCCACACGCGCACCTTCGAGTGGCTCGGCGCGTCGGTGAGCCACACGACGTTTACGGCCGTGTCCGACAGTGCCACCAGGTACGGCCCCTCCATGATGACGGGACGGGTGTCGTAGACCTTGTACGGCTCGGACTGCGCTGACGCTGCGGCCGGCCACGCCGTGACCGCCACGAAGGCGACGACGCACAAGAATAGCCATCGGCATGACGCAGTGTGTCGCATGGCAAATTATCGCCAATTCCGGCAACGCTGCGGCGACGCGCGTGGGCCCGCGCCGCGCGAGCCGACGCGGCAAGAACGGCCGGATACAATCACGACCGTGAGCCGCGCCAAGCGCCAGAAGCCGCCCCCACCCGCAGCCCGGCCCCGCCGGCTCGAGTGGAGGCCCGCGGCTCTCGTGCTCGCCGGCCTCCTCGCGTACTCCGGCAGCTTTCATGGTCCGTTCCTCTTTGACGACTTCGGCAGCATCGTCCGGAACACGTCGATCCAGCACTTGACCAACCTGCGGGCGGTGTTCTCCCCCGCCGACGCGACCGCCGTCGCCGGCCGCCTGATCGCGAACCTGACTTTCGCCATCAACTACGCCCTGAGCGGCCTTGACGTCGTCGGCTACCACGTCGTGAACCTGGGCCTCCACCTGGCGTGTGCCGTGCTGTTCTTCGCGGTCGTGCGGCGGACGCTCGTGGCTGCGGGATGGGATGCGTCATACGCGGAGGCCTCTGGCGTTCGAGCGCGCGACCTGGCTTTCGCGATCGCACTCGTGTGGACCGTTCACCCGCTCGTGAGCGAGGTCGTCCTCTATCTGAGCGAGCGCACCGAGTCCTTGATGGCCGCGTGCTACCTCTTCACGTTGTACGCCAGTGTTCGCGCATCCACGTCGCTTCGTCCTGGCCGGTGGCTCGCAGGCGGCGCGGTCGCGTGCGTAGCCGGCGTGCTGTGCAAGGAATCGATGGTCACGGCGCCGTTCGTCGTGGCCGTGTACGACCGCGTGTTTCTCTTCGCGTCGATTCCTGACGCGTTCAGGGCGCGGTGGCGCTTCTACAGCGGCCTGCTCGTCTCGTGGGTGATTCTTGCCGCTTCGATGTTGTCGCACGGATCGATCTCGTCGGGCGGCTTCGCGTCGGCAAAGACGACGTCGTGGACCTACCTCATGAACCAGACAGTGATCGTCACCCGGTATCTGAGATTGGTTGTCTGGCCGCGGCCGCTGGTCCTGTACTACGGATGGACGCGGCCATGGACGCTCTCCGACGTGTGGCCGTACGCGTTGTTCCTGACGCTCCTCACGCTCGCGGCGGCCGTCGTCTTTTTTCGCTGGCCGAAGTACGGATTCGCCGCGGCCTGGACGGTGATCACGCTTTCGCCCTCGTCGAGCATCGCGGCGATCGCCGCGGAGGTCGGCGCCGAGCGGCGGATGTACCTGCCGCTCATGGGTCTTCTCGTGCTGGGCCTGACCGGCGCCGCGCAGTGGGTGCGTGCGCGCGCCGGCGCGAATGGAGCGAGGCGGCCTGAACCCTCGCCGGGTCGTTGGCTCGTGCCGATTTCCGTCGGAATCGCGATTGCGTTTGGCGCGAGCACCTTCGCGCGCGCTCGCGACTACCGAACGTCGCTCGGCATGGCGCGGACGATCCTCGCCGGCTGGGAGAGCCCGAGCGCGCATCAACTCCTCGGCCAGGAACTGCTGGCCGCCGGACAGCGGGACGCCGGCATCGCGGAACTGCGGCAGGCGGTCCCTGAAGCGACGCCCGCGCGGTTCTATCTCGGATCCGAGTTGGTGTCCGAGGGCCAGGTCGACGAAGGCATCGCGAATCTCCAGGAGTTCGTGCGGCTCGAGCCGTCGCTGCCGCCGACCAGAACCGCGAGAATGCAGCTGGCCCGAGCCTTCGCGATGAAGCAGCAGTGGCCGCAGGCGATCGCGCAGCTCGACGAGATTCTAAAGTCGTCGCCGTCCGATCCGACGGTGCACGGATTGCTCGCCAACATCTTTTCCGGCAATCAGCAGTACGCGGAAGCGATTCCGCATTATCGGGCCTTCATCGCGACCAATCCGCGCGACGGCAATGCGTGGAGCGGCCTCGCGATCGCGCTGGTGTCGACCGGGCAGGGCCCTGAAGCGCTCAAGGCGTTCCGGACGGCGGCGGACCTCGAGCCCCTCAACGCGCACTTCCGCCAGAACCTGACGCGCGCGCTCCTCGACGCTGGCGACGCGGCGGAGGCCGCCATCGAAGCCAAGGACACGGTCACGCTTGCGCCCAACGACGCGTCCGCGCACGAAGTGATGGGCCGCGCGCTCGTGATGCAGGGCAAGCTCGATGACGCGCGACGGGAATTCGCGCGAGCGCTGGAGATCGATCCGTCGTACGCGCCGGCACGCGAAGCGCTGCGGGCAATCTCACGTTAGGCGTTATGACCGAAGATCGGCGACGTACTGCTCGACGCTGCGCGGCCGCACCCCGAAGCGATCGGCGTTGACCTTCCACTGCGGAAACGACGAGTCGTGCGTCGCGGCGTAGTGACCGAGCGAGACCAACCGCGCTGCCACTTCGTTAAACGGCCTGAGCACGGGCGGAAGGATGCCGAGCAGTCTCGCGGGGATATGCCGGCGCTTGCCCTTGCTGCCGAGCTTGCGTTCGACGAGCGTGACCACGTCGTTGGACGACATGTCGGACGGTCCGCCGGCGTCCACGATCTCGCCCTTCACGTCCTCGCGCGCCAGGACCTTCAGGGCGTACTCGGCGACGTCGTCGATCGCAATGTAATTGGTGATTGCGCTGCCGTCGCCGAAGATCGTTGCGACGCCTTTCTTGCGAATGTCAGCCACGATGAGCTCGTCGATCCAGACGTCCATGAACGCCGTCGGGCGGAGCATCACGTACGGCACACCACTTCGCTTGATCGCGTCTTCGATGTACCACTTCAAGCGGAAGATATCGACGATCTCGCCAGAGGTCACGCCGCGGAACGACACGTAGACGAGACGTCCGACGCCGGTGTTTCGCGCGGCCGCGCACAAGTTCTGGTAGGCACTGACGTCGAGCTTCATCGGACTCGTCGGGCCCTTGCCCATGTTGTTGTTCGCAGTCGACACGATCTGCGTCACGCCGCGGCAGGCGTCGGTGACCTTCTGGAGATCGCGGAGGTCGGCCGCGACGACTTCGGCGCCAGCGGCCTCGAGCGGCGCCAGCTTCTCGCGCGACCGCGCGAAGGCGCGCACACGGACACCGGCCGCGAGCAACTTGCGCGTGATGACGCTGCCGAGTTGACCGGTAGCTCCGACGACCAGCACGCGCGAGTCGATCATGAGCGGATTCTATCCCCGCTCAGCTCTTGAACGTTCGCGGGTGTGCGTTCGCGGACACATACAACCAGGGTGCCTGATCCACGTCGTCTGCGATCGCCCGTACGACAGGGTCCTGCGTGGCCGCGATTCGCCGCCAAACGTCGAGATATGCCGCGGCCGCGCGCCGTTCGTCGGCGATGTTCCCGGCTTTGATGGCGGCGATCTGCCCGTCGTTCAACCGATCGGTCGTCGCGTGGTCCACCTCGTACGCGGCCGCCTCGAACGCACAGCGGTAGCGGTGCAAGACAAACAGGTCGAGATACGGCCGGAGCGCTGTGTGCGGGTGTGCCTGCACATATTTCGCGGCGGCTTCCGCCTCGGCAAAGGGGCCGTCCGCGAATCCCTCCCAGTCGGGCGCGAGCGCGGCGGCGCGCGCGTATCTCCCGGCCTCTGTCTCGATCGCCGTCCGGGCCTTCGGCGCGATCTTCGGCGTTTCGAGGAAAGCGACGATGCCCGCTTCCATCGTGCGGCGGGCATCGGCGACGATCTTCTTCGCACGGTCGGCACCGGCGGGTAGCGCGGGCGTCTTCGGCGCGTATGTTTTTCGTCGTGCCAGCCGCCGTTCGATCTCGGCGCGCACGTCGGACCGAAGCGAGGCGAGCGTCGAGGGGAGACGACCGTCGAGCGAGCGATTCTCGAAGGCCCTGAAGAGCACGGCGTCGCCGGTCTCTGCAGGCTTCGCCGATCGGCCGCCCTGGGCCAGGACCGTTGGCACCAGCAGGAGCCACATCGCCGCGGCGATCGCGCGCACCATCGACCATCATCGTACTATCGCGCCGGTCGCGCGTACACCCGCGCGGCGGCGTCAGCTGATCTCGACGCGTCCGTACGGCCCGTCGATGGTCGCGATGAGCGCGGCTTTGGGACCGCGCGTCACGGGCAGATCGATCCCGAGCACGCCGAGCGCCGCAGCGGCGCGGTTCGCGTCGGGATGCTCGGCGCGAAAATCGACGAGGGTGGCGCCAGGCGCGGCGGTCGCGGACGGATGCGGGGACGATCCCCAGTCGATGAGGAACGGCACCACGCCGTCGGCGATGTTCACGTGCGGGCTCGTGAGCATCCACGTCAGAAGCACGCCGTCGGCGCGACGCCGGCTGCCAGCCGTCACCGCGCCAAGGGTGAGGCCGCGTAAAGCCGCGGCATTCGCCGTCTCATCGAGGTTCGCGCCAGTTGCCGCCCAGGTCACGACCCTGGGCCGCACGAGTGCGTCGATGCCGAACCATCGCGGCCCGTGCGGTGGTGGCTGATCGGGATCGGGACCGACGATCTCGAGGTACATGCCTGGGCCGAGCGAGACGAGGGCGTTGCGCGTGCCACGGCCGGGATGCGCCCCGCCTGGGCTCGGACGCACGCCGACGAGCGCCTCGATTTTCGCGATGCCGCGAACCAGATCGGGCACCGCGTAGACCAGGTGATCGACCCGCGTGATCATGGCGCGCTCCCTGGACCCTAACACGCCCCACCGCGCGGCGGCAGGCCGTGGGACATAATCATCGGCCCTTGTCCGACTCGAGGATCCTCCCTCGTTTGACGTTCGCGGTCGCCGCGGCGGTCGTGGGCTTCGCCGCGCTCTTCCTGATCTACGGCCGGCCGCTCATCTCGCCGCCGATCCGGTCAGACGGCACCGGCTACTACCTCTATCTGCCCGCGGCAATCATCGACCACGACCTGACGCTTCGGCGCACTCTTGCGCGTAGCTTCGGCGGCCAGGCGCCCGACTGGGCCGGCATCACCCGCGATCCCAATACCCATCGCGACGTGATCAAGTATCCGATTGGCGAAGCGGTCCTCCTGACGCCGTTCTTCCTGACCGCGCACGCCGTGGCTCTCTCGACCGGCGCGCCGGCCGACGGCTTCTCGCCGCCATATCAGGCCGCGGCGGCGATCGCGGCTGTCTGCTACGTCGCGATCGGGCTGTGGGTGCTCTGGGGCGTGCTCGCTCGATCGTTCCAGCCTTCGGTCGTCGTGTGGTCGCTCGTCGCGATGCTCCTCGGCACCAACCTCTTCCACTACGCGACGTACGACGGGATCTTCAGTCACGCGTTTTCGTTCTTTCTCTTCGCAGTGTTCCTGACCTGCACGGCACGCTGGCACGATCGACCCGGGATCGGCACGACGGTCGCGCTCGCGGCCGCCGCGGGACTCGTCACGCTCGTGCGGCCCACGAACAGCATTCTCTTCGTGTACGCGCTCTTCTATGGTGCCGATGATCCTGTCCGCTGGCGCGCCCGCATGCGCGAGCGACTTTCGGACGGCACGCTCGTCGCCTGTGCGATCGTCACCTTCCTCGTCGTCGTGTTTCCGCAGCTCGCGTATTGGCAGTACACGACGGGGCACTGGGTGATCTACTCGTACGTGGGCGAGACGTTCGACTTTGTGCGGCCGCAAATTGTCAGCGTGCTCTTCAGCGCGCGGAAAGGATTGTTCGTGTGGGCGCCAGTGCTCGTCTTCGCGGTTGCGGGATTCGCGCGACTCCCTCGGCACGCACGAGCGTGGACCGTGCCGACGCTCGTCTTCGTCCCGATCAATCTCTGGATTATCTCGAGCTGGCACGACTGGGCGTACGGAGGAAGCTTTGGCCATCGCGCGTTCACGGAGAGCGCCGCGATCTTCGCGCTCGGCTATGCATCACTCTTGCAATCGGCGTCCGCGCGGACGCGCCGCGTGCTGCTCGTGCTGTCGACGATTCTGATCGGCGCGTGTCTTCGCTTGATGTGGGCGTACTGGATCGGCGCGATCCCGATCGATCACGCCACATGGACGGAATACCTCGCCGCGCTTTCGGTCGGCGCGCGGTGATGGTGAGCAGGGGTATGTGCAGGGCACTCAGATCTTCTGATTACATTTCCGGCGCCGTCGGGCCCGAGAAACAGTCTCTTGCCACGTGTCGTAAACCACTATGAACACATCGGAGGAGACACGTGAAGATGCATCGAACGCTCGTAGCAGTTGTCGGCGCCGCGGTGATGAGCGCCGGAATCGTTTTCGCCCAGGACAAGACCGCCCCGGCCTCGGGCGCTGCAGCCGCAGCGGCCGCCGGTAAGCCAGTGACGTTTGTCGGTTGCCTCGTGCCCGGCTCCAGCGAAGGAAACTTCACGCTGGCGAACGCCGAGCAGAAGGGCACCAAGACCAAGACGGATCGGCAGTGGTTCAAGGTTGTGCCGTCGTCCGAGAAGGTCAAGCTCGAAGACCACCTGACGCAGGCCGTCGAGATCACCGGTACGATCACCGGAACGGATCCCGCGCCCGACGCCAACTCGGCCGAAAAGCTTCCCACCTTCACCGCGACGAGCGTGAAGTGGCAGGCTGACTACTGCGGAATGCCCTTCTAGGGCGCCGCGCTCAACTCAACACACTTCGCGAACCGGCGGCGCCGCCATGGCGCCGCCGGTTTCTTACTTGCGCCGGCGTTCGTTCACATGCGGAACATGAACGACAACACGCCGGGTACGATGCCAAGATTGCCGACGACCAACACCGGCCACGGCGCGTTTCGTCCCAGCACGTTGAAGCCGATCGTCATCGGCAGCACCACACGCGTGATCGCCCCCGGCGTTCCGGCCCACACGACCTGATGCGCCGAGACGCCGAGCGCACCAAACGCTGCCGCCAGGAGCAGCCAGGCCGACGGTTCGCGCCACGTCGCGAGGCCGACCCACACAAGAAACGCGACCTGAACGACGAACGCGGCGACCGCGCAGACGTTGAAGACCGTGCCGATGGTCAGCCCGGACGACTCGAGATCGCGGACGATCGTCGACAACTTCCACGCCAGTCCAAGGAGCGGCGTCGTCACCGCGCCGGCGGTGGCGAGCGCCTGATGGTGATAGATCGATCGCAGGTAATCAGTCCACAAGAGCACCGGCAGCAGTGCAACGACCGTCCAGCCGATCGCGCGCGGAATGGTCCGAGCCCACGGCGTCATGAGCGCGCCCATCGCCGCGAGACCGAGCAGGTTCGTCTCGCGCGCCAGGCCAGACAACCCGAGCACGAGCGCCGCGACCCATGATCGTCCGCGCTCGATGGCAACGATGACGATCGTGAGGAGGAGGGCGCTCGGGGCGTCGAGCAGCGCATTGCCGACCGAGCTCAACATGCCGTGCGTGAGCAGGCATCCCGCCCACAACGCAAAGGCGCGTGCCGATCCGACGGGAAACCACCGCAGGAGCAGCCACGCCAACACGAGCCACGCCAACACGTTCTGCAACGCAAACGCCTCGAGAATCCACGCCGGACGGCCGAGGCCGAGCGCATGCGCCGTCCACGAAAACAGAATGCGGCGCGCGCGATACGCGGGAAGATCGAGCGTGCGATCGACGTCGGGATTTCGCAACAGGGGTTCGATCGCCAAACGCGCGTAGTACTGCCCGTCGTACCCGCCGTCGGCGTTTTCGACGTGCGGCACGGCGGTAATCGCCGCTAGTTCGTAGCCGTCGTGATGATCGGCCGGTAGCTGGATGAACTCGGTGAACCCGAACGGCGCGCGATAGTACGACCCGACCGCGACGAGAAACGCGATGACGACCGCGGCGTGTGCCGAAAGCCAGATCGATCGGGAAGAACTCACGCGGCCGATTCCATCCCGAACGTCAGCGCCGTCCGCCGAGGGACAGTGCAACTGGCGCGCGCCGCTGGGGTGGCTCTGGTCACAGGGTCCGCTCCTCGGCGCTCATCCTACATCGCGAGCTTGCGGGTAAACCTCTGCAAGGCGGAGGAAAGTCCTCCCTCAGTCTGACTTTCAATTTCACTGGCCGGCAACTAGGTCAGGATGGCTTTCTTTCACGCGGTGATCGAAAGGCCTACGGAAAGCCGTGGTTGGTGACCGACTTGCTTTATGCTCGTTGGGCGATTCCGCCGGCCGAAGGAGACACTCTTCCTATGCACACGTCATGGACGTCGATCACCAAGGTTGCCCTCGCGGGCTTGGGCCTCATCGCGCTTGCGTCGAGACCGGCTGAAGCGAGCTCGATCTCCTGCGGCTTTGGCGGCGATCTGACGAGTTCTGCCGGCTGCTCGCGGGGCGTCACGGACGCGGTGTTCAACTACGGCACGTATGCCCTGAGGCTGAACTTCGATCAAGTGAACGGACCGTTCGTGCTGACGATCACCAACGCGGTGACGTCCCAGGCCGATCTGGTCGCCGACGGACGGCTGAACAATTTCCCGGGTTGGACGTGCGTGCCGATCGACGGCGCCAACTGCGTGGACTTCGAAGTCTCCGCGCCTGCGGCCGGCCCAACCACGTGGACCGGATTCTTCGACCTCGGCGTCCTGTGGGCGGCCGACACCGACCCGACGTTTCCGAACGGTCCTACCAACCGCATCCGTCTGCTGCACAATCGCGGAGACGTGGCCGGTAACGGGTTCGACACTGACGTGACGGTCATCGGCAGCTACTTCGCCGGCGGGATCGATCCGGGCATCGGCGGACGCGACGATAATTTCCAGTCGTTTCTTGTCGTGCAGGCGCCAGCGGCCGTACCCGAGCCGGGCACCCTCGCGCTCGTCGGGACGGCGTTCGCGCTGGCCTGGCGCGCACGCCGTCGCCCGTAAATTTCCCGGGAACCTCGCGCTAGAACTTGGCCGCGGCGGATTTCGCCGTCGCGTCGCCAAACAAGGCGGCGACGTCCGCGCGCTTCAGGACGAGATTGTTGCCGTCCTCGCGGCTGATTTCCGTCAGCAGCCGAACGGTCATGGCATATTCGCGCCTGGCCTCGGCATCATTCGCCATCCGCAACGCTTCCGCACGGAAGTAATGGGCTTTGGCCACGAGCAGTCGCAGGCCGAGCGTCTCGGCACGCGCCAGGGCGCGATCGGCTTCCTTCGCGCCATTTGCACGGTCCCTGATTCGCAGCAACGCATCCGCACGATACACGCCGCATTCGACGGCGAGCGCCGGCAGTCCGAGCGAATCCGCATCCTGCGCGTGCTTCGACAGTTGCGCCGTGATCGTGGTCGTCGGCGACGCCACGGCCGCGAGGATCGTCTGCCCCGCCTGCGACAGCAGCTGCAGGCTCTTGTCTGATGTGTGGGACGCGGCTTCCACAGCCTGATCGGCAAGCGTCGCGGCGCCTTTCGTATCACCGGCGTAGTAGAGCCGCGAGGCCTGAAAACGCAGCGTCTGCGCGATGAGCACGGGATTCTGCAACTCGCGTGCGAGGCTCAACGCCTCTTCGAGCGGCTTCGAGGCATCGTCAGTGCGCCCCGCGAGGCCCAGGCTCTTGCCGTAGCCGCTGAGGATTTCCGCCAGCCAGACGTCGCGCTGATTGAGCGCACGGTAGCTTTGCAGTGCCTCTTCCTTGGCTTTGACCGCCGCCCCGAATCGTCCTTCCTCGTCGAAGACGTTGCCGGTGCTGTAGGACTCGATAGCGGCGCCGCGCTTGTCATTCGCCGTCCGGCGGAACGACAGGGCGCGCAGGTACTGCGCGAGCGCCTCGTCGTACTTGCCTTCTTTCGAAAACGTCTCGCCGAGGTTGTGCGCACTGTCGGCCATGTCGCCGGGCGGCACGCCAGCCTTCTCTCGCAGCTCGAGCGTCCGCTCGAAGTAGGTCTGCGCTTCGGAGTACTGGCCCTTCGCCAGATAGACGTTACCGATGTTGTTGAGCACGCGCGCCTCGTTCGCCGGGTTGCCGGCGTCGCGCCGAATCTTCAGCGCCTCCTGCAGCAGCGGCAGCGCATCGTCCGGCCGTCCGAGCGTCTCGTTGAGGAGTGCGCCGAGGTTGACGAGGCTGGTCGCGATGCCGGCCTTGTCGCCGATCTCGCGCTGCAGCTTCAGTGCGTCGTGATAGCTCTGCTCGGCGTCGCGCGGCTTGCCCTGCGCTTCCTGGATCTGCGCGATCTCACTGAGGCTGGCGGCCATCCCGCGCTTGTTCCCGAGCCGCTGCTTGATGTCGAACGACTCGCGGTAGTTGCGGATCGCCTCATCCGGACGATCCATCTGCTTGTAGGCGATCCCGACCGCCTGCAGGATGTTCGCGCGCGCTTCGTCATGCTTGAGCTGAATCGCGAGCGTCAGCGCGCCGTTGAGCGGCGTGAGCGCGTCCTGCGCGTGGCCGCGCTTGATGTCCACGCGACCGAGCGCGAGAAGGCCCTCGACGAACTTCGGATCGAGCGCGACCACACGCGCGAAATCGGAGCGCGCCTTGTCCAGTTCGCCTTTCTGTTCGTAGAGGCCACCGAGATCGAACAGCACGGTGGCGCTGTTCGGCGACGCCTTGACGAGATTCTCGTACGCGTCAATCGCCTTGTCGCTGTCATTGACGATGCGGTAGTGGTTGGCGGAGATGAGATACCGCTCGTAGGGCGGCAGTGCGTCGGCCAGACCCATCGCACGGTTGCTGTTCTGCGCGGCCTCCGTGTCGTAACCGAGCGTCGAGTACGTACGGGCGAGCGCCGAGTACGCCAGCGCGAAGTTGCCGTCCTGTTTGATCGCGGCCTCGAAGCTCTTGAGCGCCTCTTGATAACTGCCCTGACCGGAGAGCAGCATGCCGTCGTTGTACGCACGCAGGGCCTCGAACGACGTCGTGGACGGTTTCCACGCGGTCGCTTTGAGTTCCGTCAGCACGTCGCTCGATCCGCGCGCGAGGTTCTCGCGGACGGCGTCGCTCAACTGAGCGATCGCGCCAAGCAGGGCCGACTCGTTCGGCGCCATCGCATTCAGGGGCACGGACTTTCCGCGGTCGAGATCCTGCAGCGTCGCGTCGATCCTGATGGCGTCGCCGAAGCGTGAGTATTGCCCCCACAAGACGCGACGAGCGCTGGTCAGGTCGGCAACGCGCGCCAGTTCGTCCGGCGCAAGCGTCGCATTGGGCGCGATCTGCAGATCCTGCAAGACCTGGTGCACGCGGTCAGCCGACACCGAGCGGACGCGTGTCGATTGGCCGAGCTCGGTCCCCAGCACCTGGCTCAGGCTCGACCCCAGTGAGTCGAGCCCGGGATCGCCGGACGCGTTCTTGAACGGCAACACCGCGAGCGAAATTGCAGGAGCGTCGGCCGCCGGTGTCCTCGATCCGCTTCGCAACAGGTATATTCCGAAGCCGACCGCGAGCACGAGGCCAACGAGCGTCGCAACACCCGCGGCAAGCCGCCGACGACGCGGCGGTACCACCACGTCGTGCGCGGTCTCCGCGGATATCACGGGCGCCGGCGAGGTTGCTGATATCGGCGGCATCGTGGACGACGTCGCGATAGGCGCAAACTGAGGCGGCGCCATCGTCGCCGCGTCCGTGATGGAGCCGGTCGCGGTTCGGGCGGAATGATCGGTCGCGTCGATTTCCGCGAGCACATCGCGGATGCGCTGATACCGCGCCGCGGGATCGGGCGCCAGACACTTCGTCACGAGCGCATCGATCCAGACGGGAATCGACGGGTCGATCGATCGAAGCGACGCCGGCGCGTGGCGCACGCGCGACATCAACTCGGCGACCGCGGTCGCGCCCCCGGTCTGCCGCCGGCCGAGCAGCATATCATTCAGGATGAGACCGAACGCGTAGACGTCAGCGCGTTGGTCGACGTTCTCGCCGTGAACCTGTTCGGGCGCCATGTACTCGATCGTGCCGACGCCACCCGCGACGGTCATCGTCATCTCGCCGGTCGTCGAGTGCGCGATGCCGAAATCCATGATCAGCGCGCCGCCGGTATCGGCGTCGATCATGATGTTCGCCGGCTTCAGATCGCGGTGCACGACACCGGCGTCGTGCGCGGCCTCGAGTCCGCCGGCGATCTGCCGCGAGATCGCGAGCGCCCGATCGACCGGCAGCTTCCCTTCCCGCCGCAGCACCGTCGCCAGATCGGATCCCTGGACGTACGGCATCGTGATGTACGTGATGCCGTCGATCTCGCCGAGGTCATGAATCCTGACGACGTGCTTGTGGGTCACTTGCCTGGCGAGTAACAGCTCTCGCTTGAAGCGCCGTTCCAGCACGCGCGCGGCCTCAGGATCGGCCGCCGCCTGCGGCCGGATGATCTTCACGGCCACCGCGACCTCGAGGACGCGATCCCAGGCTTGATACACCGCGCCCATGCCGCCGGCGCCGAGCAGCCGGATGATGTGGTACCGCGTGCCGAAGTCCTGACCGGGGCTAAGAAAGCCCGCGCTCTCCGGTGCGACGGCGCGATCCGCGCCCGTGGCACCCGGGATGACGCCGACGACCGGCGTACCTATCTGGGTTTCGGGCTCGTCGACGGAGCTGGAACCGAGGCTCGTGCCAGACGCCGGCCCGGACGCAGGGATGACAGGCGCGGGCGACGTGAGGCGCGCACCGCAAACGACGCACGCCCCGTTGCGCGGGGGTGCGGTGCTACCGCATCGGGAGCAGGCCATTCGGCAGACTGCCCGGGATTATCTCACCCGCGGAGGCAGCCGTGCCGCCAGACCGGTGGTGCCTTTTTTACATTCTTCCTGTACAACCGATCCATTACCCATACGCCCCCCAGCCGGAAGGACCCGTGACGAAGCGTTCTCTCGTCCTGTCGACTCGACGCACCGGACGCCCGGCCAAGCCCATCGGTGCGGCGATCGCCGCCGGCGTGCTTGTCGCAGCCCTCACACGGCTCGTCTTCGCCGCCATACCGATCTCGGCGGTGCCGTACGTCCAGACGTTCGATTCGATTGGCACGTCTGCCACGGCGACCCTCCCCGCCGATTTCCGCGTCGATCGGACGACGACCTCGACCGCGGCCGATGTGCGCAAGGTCGGATCATGGTCGGCGGCCGGTGTCGTCACGACGCAGGCGGGCGCGGCGAACCTCTCGACCTCAGCGTCGAACGGCATCTACAACTTCGGGCCGACGACCACGAGCACGGAACGTGCGATCGGATTCCTGTCGTCGGGAACAGCGACAGCGAGCGGCAATCTGTACGCTGAGCTCTCGAACAACACCAGCAGCACGCTCTCGGGTCTGCAGATTTCGTACGACGTCGAGAAATATCGCAATGGGTCGAACGCGAACGGCTTCCGCATCCAGTTGTTCACGTCGCCAGACGGCGACACGTGGACGACGGCGGGCGCCTCGTTCACGACCGCCTTTCCTGCTGACGCGAACAACAACGGCTTCGCCGTCGCGCCAGGCGCGACGGTCTCGACAGTCGGCGTCGTGAACGTCGCCCTGGCGCCCGGCGCTTCGATCTTTCTGGCGTGGAACTACTCGGTGACGTCCGGCACGACCGTGACGAACGCGCAGGCGCTCGCGATCGACAACATCTCGATCGCCGGCGTACAAGCGAGCACGCCATCTGGTCAGGGGACGGCCACGCCCTCGACGGTCGCCGCGGGCAACCCGACGACGCTCAGCGCGACGGTCTTCGCCGGCGCGAATCCGCCCAGCACGAGCTTCGCGGTGTCGTGCGACCTGTCGTCGATCGGCGGCAGCGCGACGTTCGATCTGCCCAACACCACCGGCAACACGTACGCGGCCTCGTACACCGTTCCCGCCGGGACGGCGGCGCGTTCTTACGCGCTTCCCTGCACGGTGACCGACGACCAGTCCCGATCGGGCGCCTTCACGATCGCCCTCACGGTGACGACGCCGTTCGTCTGCGAAACGTCCGTCAAGACCTCCACGGCGATTCACGACATTCAGGGTGCGGGCGCCACCAGTCCGCTCGCCGGTCAGGTCGTCGACGTCGAAGGCATCGTCGTCGCCGACTTCCGCGCATCCACGGCGCTGGGCGGCTTCTACCTGCAGGAGCCGGACGCGACGTGGGACGCGGATCCGGCGACATCCGAAGGCATCTTCGTCTTCGACGCCGGAGCCGGTCTTGCCGTGAGCTCGGGCGATCGCGTGCGCGTACGTGCGACCGTGAATGAATTCTCGTCATCCGGCACGTTCCTCGGCACGACTCGCTCGTCAACCCTCACCGAGCTGCACGGCGTGCAGAACAAGGCCGTCTGCAGCTCGGCCAACGCGTTCACCCGTACACCGATCACGCTTCCGGCCGCGACGGCGGACGGGCTCGAGCGGTACGAAGGCATGGCGGTCGAGATCGATCAGCCGCTCACGGTCACGGGCAACTTCAGCCTCGGCACGTTCGATCAGCTCGACCTCGCGCCTTCGGTCGTGTTCACGCCGACCAGTTCCGCCGATCGCAGCACGTGGGCCACTCAGACGGACCTGATCGCTCGAAGCGTGATTGCCCTCGACGACGCGAGCACCGTGGCGAACGCGAATCTCTACCCGACGATCTTTCCGCCGGGCGGCCTGAGCGCGAGCAACACGCTCCGGGTCGGTGCGCTCGTCAACTACGACACGTCGACGCAGAGCAACACGCCGCTCGTCGGCATCCTCGACGACCGCTTCGGCGAGTACCGGATTCAGCCGACCGAGACCGTGACGTTCTTCGCGGCGAATCCGAGGCCGGACATCGCGCCGATTGTCGCGGCTGTCGGCGGGCGGTTCCGGGCCGTGAGCGCCAACGTCCTGAACTTCTTCACGACACTCGGCAGCCGCGGCGCGGCCACCGCCACCGAGTTCGATCACCAGAAGACCAAGATCATTGCGGAGCTCGGCGGCATGAATGCCGACGTGTACGGCCTGAGCGAAGTGCAGAACTTCGCGAATGGCAACACCAACGGCGGGACGTACACGAACATCGCCGTCCAGTCGATCGTCGACGGGCTCAACTGCGTCGCGAGCGGCGACATCGCGACATGTGCCAACCCGCCGGCGATGCCTTACACGTTCGTCGACACGCTGCCTCTTGGCACGCTCAACGGGACGGACGCGATTCGCAGCGTCATCGTCTACCGTACCGATCGCCTCGTTGCGACAGGCAGTCCCGCCATCTACAGCCAGAACGACACGAATCGCCCGACGCTCGCACAGACATTCCAGCCGGCCTTCGGTGCCAAGGCGACCCAGCAGACATTCACACTCGTCGTCAACCACTTCCGTTCCAAGGGCAGCGCCTGCGGCTCTGGGCAAGACGACGCGTTCCAGGGCAACTGCAACGGCCTTCGTCTCAGCATGGCGCAGAACGTCGTGGCATGGCTGGCGGGCAATCCGACGTCGGACCCAGCGGGGTCCACCCGACGCGTGGTCGTCATCGGCGATTTCAACGCGTACTTCGGCGAGGACCCGATTCAGTACTTCATCTCGCAGGGGTTCACGAACCTGATCGCGACGATCCTTGGGGCGGGCGCCTACTCATTCAACTTCGGATCCGAGCGCGGCTACCTGGATCACGTCATGGTCAATCCGTCGATGAATCTGCTCGTGCGGAGCGTCGCCGAGTGGCACAACAACTCGGACGAACCGGCCGCGCTCGAAGCGATCGATTCCTCAACGAAGAGCGCCGCCGCGCAGATCGCCTACTACGGCGCCGATCCGTGGGCCGCCTCCGATCACGATCCGATCGTGATCGGCTTCAACACGCTCGCCGGCGATCTGAACGACGATGGCGTCGTGGACACGACCGATCAGCGGCTGCTCGCAGCCGCGATCGGCAGGAACGCACCGGACGTCGACCGTCGGATGGATTTCGACGGCGACGGCAGAATCACGCTGAACGATTATCGTCTGTGGACCGCGCTCTATCGCGCGTTCGTCCAGTAGGAGCACCCGCATCATGATCAAACGTCTTTGTGTCCTCGCGGTGGCCATGCTCGCAATGAGCGTGCCGGCGC
The DNA here is from genome assembly GCA_963704575.1 of uncultured Acidobacteriota bacterium. GTDB lineage: Bacteria > Acidobacteriota > Vicinamibacteria > Vicinamibacterales > SCN-69-37 > DATEGZ01. The sequence goes on from OY969918.1 coordinate 3,366,167, forward strand.
GCGCAGCGACGATTACGCTCGACGTCGCGTCTCCGGTCAGCGTCGGCTCGATGTTCGACGTGACCGTACTCGTAACGAACGTCTTCGCCGGCCGGCCGCTCGATGACGTCGTCGTCGGATTCGGCTTCAACGTGACGGTCGGCAATTCGTCCGTCGCCGAGTTCGTGGATTCCACGGCCGGGTCGTTGTTCTTTCCGCTGGACCTGGGGACGCCGATGGTGTCCGGCATCGCGCTGAATCCGCTGGGGATCGGTCCCGGCGACTTCTCCGGTCCGCTCACCCTTGCCACACTTCATTTCAGGGCGATCGGCGCGGGCTCATCTCCGATTGGCGTGACGTGGGACAGCTCGGATCTCAATCAAGGACTCGTGTATCTCGACCTGCCGTACGGCCCGATCTCAGCATCAACCAGCGTCCGCGCCGTGTCGACCGTGCCGGAACCGGCGACGCTGCTGCTCGTCGCCGCCGGCCTGACCGTGCTCGGGCGAACACGCCGGTAGACGGAGGCCGGCTCGGCGACTCGCTGGCGATTCGCTCGTGAAATACTAGAGGCAGGATCGCGCGCCATAGGGCCGCGACGCGAGCGGGACACGACACCATGCGCATCCGACGCGCCGAGCGTGCTGACCTCGAAGCGCTCACCGACATCTACAACCACTACGTCGTCCACACCACGGTCACGTTCGATCTCGAGCCGTTCACCGTCGCAGGACGGCAGCCCTGGTTCGACGAGCACCCAGCCACCGGTCCGCATCGCCTGATCGTCAGCGAGGATGACCAGGGCGCCATCGTCGGGTACGCGACCACGAGCCGGTGGCGTCCCAAGCCGGCGTACTACCGGACGGTAGAAGCGAGCGTCTACCTTCGGCCTGACGCGACGGGACGCGGGTACGGCGGCGCGCTGTATACCGCCCTCTTCGCGTCGATCGCGGGTGAGGACGTCCACCGCATCGTCGCCGGCATGTGCCTGCCCAATCCCGCCTCGGTCAAACTCCACGAGCGGTGCGGTTTCAGACTCGTCGGCGTGTTCCAGGGCGTCGGCTACAAGTTCAATCGCGAGTGCGACGTCGCATGGTTCGAGCGGCCGCTCGTCATCTGACACAGGCGGCGCGACGCCGAACGTCGGAAAAACCTCACCATTTGCCCACGACTCTGAAGACTCACCGAGCGTAAGTACTCCCGTAGCTCGACGAAACCTGGCACATCGTTCGTGACCACGGCGTCCTGGCTCCCCAGGCCCGGCGACGGTTTCCAAGGAGGCGTTGTGGAGCAGCCTCGTTCGCTCGTCATCGTCGGCGTCTTCGCCCTCGTGCTGGGGACGTTCGTCCAGCCGCGCGCCACGGCACAAAAACCGGCCGCGCCCGACAAGGCGAGTACGCCAAAGGCAGGCGCCCACACTGCGGCTCCGGAATCCGGATCGGCGGCCACGACGGCCGTGCTCAACGACCCGATCGACGCCCTCGATGTCCTGGCCGAGTCCTTCGGCGTCGACATCGCGCGCGACGCGATTCGGCGGCGGCTGGTGCGCGAAGTCGGGCTCGCGCGGCAACTCCCCGTCCCCGACGATCGCGTCGGCGACGCCAGAACGTTTCTGACGACGTTCGCGCACGGGCTGCCGGCGTCGCTCCAGGTGGACGCGTCTGTGCGCCGATTCGGCCGGTCTGGCGACGCGACCGCCGGGACGAACATTACCCAGGCTGAAGCCGACGCGCTCAATCAAGCGATCGCGACCTATTTCGCGCAGCCTTCGATCGACTTGACCGGCCTCCAGGTCACGGTGCTGCGGGAAGTCGCCCGACGGCAAGCCACGCCCGTCAGTTTCCTGATCGCCACCCTTCCCGATCCGATCGATTCGTTCACCGGATGGCAGTTTGATCCGATGCTCGAGGCCATTTCACAGGCGGTGTCGGCCAGTGACTACGTGTTCGAGCGGTTCCAGTTTCCGGACGCGGATGCCGGGCATTCGTCGGCGGAACGCGCGCACACGCACGAAAGCGAGTCGAGCGTCGTCCTGTATCACCGGCACCGTGACGCGGAACCGGGAGCGAACGCTCGCGAGCTGTTGGTGCTGCTGATCGTTCACGAAAACCCGAGCGCGGGCGTGCACATTCCCGCGCTGCTCGACGCGCTGCGCCTCGTCACGTCATGGAAGGACCCCGCACCGGGCCAGCGCGCGTTGGTGCGTATCCTTGGGCCCACGTTCTCCGGATCGTCGAACTCGATCGGGCGCACGTTGAACATCGCCTACCGGCGGCAGATGCTCAACGCCGGCGACGAGGTGCGGCTGATCTCTGGAAGCGCGACTGATCAAACGAATAAGGCCGAGATCGAGAACGCACTTCAGGCCCAGACCGCGAGCCGGAAGCCGAAGGTGACGTTCCACGCGACCGTTCAGCCGGACACTGCGGTGCTGCCCGCACTGTTGAACTACGTCAGATCGGCGGGCTGGCCGCGTCCGATCGCCGTGCTCTTCGAGGGCAACACGCAGTACGGCCGCAGTCTGGCCGACGTTCTCGAGCGGAGCTGTCCCAAACACGAGTCGAGCGATCTGATCCTGCTGCCGTTCCCGCTGAACGTGTCGCGCGACAGGAACACGACACAGGACGAGAAGCTCGGCCTCGCGCAGGCGCTCGGACTGCCGTCCAGGTTCCGGCCGCTGTCGATGGACGCCGTGCCGGCGCCGCTCGATCAGATTCCCCAGCTCTCGCCCGAGACCACCACGTCCTACGTGGAACTCGCGCTCTCGACGATGTTGCAGACGCTGCGGGCGGAACACGTGGGAACCGTGGCGCTGATGGCGACCGACCCGCGCGACAAGCTGTTCCTTGCGCGTCAGATCGCCCACGACACGCCGAATGTCTCGCTGCTCACGGTCGAGAGCGATTCGATTTATTACCATCCCGACTACGCGTCGTATCTGCAGGGCGCGCTCGTCGCGTCCACGTACCCGCTCTACACCGGCAGCCAGCGATGGAGCTTCGGCTTCGGCGGACCCGAGGAGCGCCACGTGTTTGCCAACGGCAGTGCCGAGGGCACGTACAACGCCGCGATCCTGCTGCTCAACTACGACGTTGACGGTCAGGCGCCAACGTCCGACACGGGACCGAACGTATCGCGCGAGCGGATTCCGCGGCTGATCGACTACGGCATGCCCGGCAGCGACTGCTCGGCTGGCTGCGAACCGCCGGTGTGGCTCAGTGTCATCGGTGCCAGCGGCGCCTGGCCCGTGCAGCCGAGCGCGCCCGCGCGATCAGACGGCTACATTCTTCGCCTGCCGCCACAGCCCGGCGCTCCGTCGACGTCGGCCGGCCTCAAGACGTTTCCGTCCCGGACATTCACGACCGTGTTGATTGCGCTGACTGCGATCCTGGCGTTGATCTGGATCGACGTGCGTCACGGCGGCGGAAGATGGACGACTCGGCTCGCCGGCCGTGCGCGGGGGCTCGGCGCAGCTGAGACCTCGCGGCGCAAGTCCTACGCGTTCGTGGCAATGGCCAGTCTCGTGACGATCGAGTTGTTCCTCGTCGTGGTCGAGAGCACGCGCTTGCGCGTCGAGGCGTCGACCTGGTTCGGCGCGGCCGCCGCCGGCGGCTTCGCACGCCTGATGGCCCTCGTCGCCGTGGTGCCGCTCTCGGTCCTCAACCTGCAGGTCTTCCGTCAGGCGGCAAGAGGCGATCGTGCTGCCTGGACGCGGTCGTTTGATCTGCGGCGTCTCGACGGATGGATTGGGGCCTCGGCGGCGGCGATGGGTCTCTGGGCCGTCGCGAACCTCGCGGCTTACACGTGGTCGCGAGCGATGTTGCCACGAGCGGCGGCGGCGAGCTTTGTCGTCCGGGCGACCACATTCAGCAGCGGCGTCTCGCCGGCACTGCCCATCATCTTTCTCTTCGCCGGGTTCGCACTGTGGGGCGTCGTCGAGCTCGCGCGGATGCGGAGTCCGGGGACCGCGCTGGCTGACGACTTGGCGCAGGAACTGATGGCGCTATCGAGCGGTGGCCGCCTTCGAGCGCTACGTGATTCGTGGACAAGATGCACGACATCGACGCTCCTCGTCCCGCCGGCGCTTGCGTGGGTGGTCGTGCTGGGGGTAGCCGCGACGTCTCTCGCGCTGTTCGATCCGTTCGTCAGGCCGCTCGTGACGATCGAAGGGCCGTCGTTCGGACGATTCGTGTCGAGCGCCATATTGATGCTGCAGGTCATGATCGGCCTCGCGCTGCTGCAATTCGTGTGCTTGTGGGTCGTTCTCAAGCCGCTCCTCGAGCGTCTGTCGTTTCATGGCGGGCCTCACGCGTACGATCGCGTGCCGCGCGCGCTCTTTCCGGCCGGACTGTTTCCAGGGGTGCCTGGCCTGGATGAACTTGGCGTGCTCGTCGAGCATTACGTCGCGTGCCTCGAGAAGCGCGGCCTTCCGGCCGCGGACGCGATCCAGCGCACGCTTGCACAGGAGCGCAGCGAGGCGATCGCGCCGCACTGGTCGGCGTCGGCGACCTGGCCGATGTTGGTCGCAGCGGCAATGTTGCCGTTGCGTGCTGGCGACGCGACCACCGACGACGATGTCCTGCGGCTTCGCGAAATGTGCGTGACGCTCGTCGTCCGCGACGCCATCGCGCGGCTCTGGCCCAACATCGTGTTCGTCGTCGGCGCGGGCGTCTGCGTGTTTTGCAGTCACACACTGTTTCCGTTCCAGATGCAGAAAGCGCTGGCGGCCGTGGGGTGGGTCTACGTCGCGATGGCCTTCGGCGCGATTCTGGCGGTGCTCATCCAGATGCGGCGCAACGTCTTTCTGCGGCACGTCGCGTCACCCGATCCCGAGAGCGGCGCGGGTTGGGACACGGGCTTCGTCCTGCGGCTAGCCGTTTTCGTATTGGTGCCGCTCGTCGCGCTGTTCGCGACGCAGTTCCCTGACATCGGCGGTGTGCTTATGCGCTGGGTCGACCCCGTGCGAAAGATGCTGCCGTAATGAATTACTCCCGCGCTGCCGTCTCGACGAGGGTGCGGACGAGCGCAGCGACCTGCGATCGAAACGCCGCACCCTTGGCGATTGGTTCGCCGCCGACGATCGTGGCGCGCACGGCGGACAACGTGTCACGCAGCGCCTGAAGACCGCGGCGGCCCCGTTCGTGTGACGGCACGGCCGCGGTGATCGCGACGATCTTCTGCTCGAGCTCGCCGGTACCGATGACCCAGTCGATGCCGTTTTTCAACGGACCGGGGAGGCTATGGGCGTACTCGGGCGAGGCGATCAGCAGCGCTCGGCTTCCACTCAGCGCCCGTCGCCAGCGGGTCACACTTTCGACTGGGCCTGCGACTTCCAGATCGGGATTGAAGAGCGGCAGATCGCGGAGGCCGTCGAAAATGATGAACTCGACGCCTGGTGGGATCGACTCGGCAGCGACTTTCAGCAGCGCGAGGTTCCCTGATTTGGCTTGGAGGCTGCCGCAAATTCCGAGGATCGTCATGTCACTCGCGGCCTATGTTACGCTTCCAAGGTTGCGGCCCAGGCCGCCCTCCTTGCTGGGAGGTCGTTCAACGGTAGGACACGGCGCTCTGGACGCCGTTATCGGGGTTCGAATCCCTGCCTCCCAGCCACTCACCGGACTGCTCATAATTCGCCGACTCAAGGGCACTTGTCACTGTTTTCGAATCCCTCCGCACCCGCTCAGCCGCTCGTGAAGTCGCACATCCGAACCGTTTAAGCTCAAGGTGTTGAAGACGTTGCGAGTTTTCAACTCGGTTCGAATCCCGAACACCGAGAGCGAAGCCTTCAAGGCGCTCTCACGAGCCGGCGAAAACCTCCTCATCGACAAGACGACGAGGCGGCGATGCCGGGCCGACCGGCTCGCTGCTGCTCACGGTATGCGTTACGCTGTAACGCATGTCGGGAACCGCGTTCACGACACTCGGCGTCCTTAAGCACCCGATGAACAGGTTCGGCGCGCAATGGTGGGGCATGTGGATACCTGATCCGCGAGACGTGCTCCGGCCGGTGGCATTCAATGTCCTAGTAGCCATCGGGGCAGGCGTCGTTTTCGCAGCCTCGGCTGCAGCGCAGCAGAGCCCAAGCATTGCGTCGGTGACGCGCGGCGTCGCCGCCGGCGACGCGCACGCCGTCGATAATTTCTGGAGCACGATCGCCGTGAATTCGTCGCCCGTTGTGGAATCGATCCCCGGCGACGACAAGCACGTACTCGCGACCTATCTGTGGAAGGATCCTGGGGACACGAAGGCTGTAGTCGTGGACGCACGTTTTTTTGGTGCCGACCCTGGCACCGAGCCGCGCAACCGGATGCAGCGCGTGCCACGCACGAATATCTGGTACCTCACGGTTCCGTTGCCGATCGACGCCGAAGTGATGTACCAGTTGTGGGTCAACCCGCCGGATTCTGGCGCGGGAGCACCAGGTAGCTCGATTCAGAGCTACGCGATGCCCGATCCGCTCAACTCGTACACGTATCCAGACAAGGATGATCCGCTCTACGATCCATTGCAGCCATGGCGAATCGCCTCGGTCGCGCGAATGCGCGATGCACCGGAGAATCCATGGCTCGTTCGCAACGCCGGCGTCGCCCACGGTAGGTTCGCTCAGCATTCGATCCAGAGCACGCACCTGACGCTGGCGAATCCGCGCAACGTTTGGGTGTACACAACGCCTGGCACGGTGCCGCAACACCCGAACATGCTCATCCTGTTCGACGGAAACACGACGTATCAGAGTCGCATCCCGACCGTCGCGATTCTCGACAACCTCTTCGCGGCGCACAGGATCGGGCCGACGGTCGCGATCTTCGTCGACAATGGCGCGCAGGCGCGCCAGGTCGATCTGAATTTCAGCGATCCGTTTCTGTCGTTTCTCACCGACGAACTGCTGCCGTGGGCACAGCGCCAGTACCACTTCACAGCCACTGCCGCGCGCACCGCTCTCGGCGGCGACAGCCTCTGTGGATTGTTTGGCGCGTACGCGGCGTTCCGCCGACCCGACGTTTTTGGCGAAGTGCTCGGGCAGAGCGCCGCCTTTCAATTCAACAACAGCCATTCGGCAGTCGACAGCCAGGCGCCGGAATGGATCGTGCGCCAGTTTGAGCAGTCGTCGACGCTCGCGGTGAAGTTCTACCTCGAAGTCGGCCTGATGGAGGACCGCACGTCTCCGGGAAGCGACGTCACCCTTCTTTCATCGAATCGCCGACTTCGGGATGTGTTGACCGCCAAAGGCTACGCCGTGCAGTATCGCGAGGTCTACGCCGATCACGATCCCGTGCACTGGCGTCGAACGCTGCCGGACGCGTTGATGGCGCTCCTCCCGCCCGCGTAGTAGACAATTACGACGCCGCGATCACCCTGACCAGTCACGCTCACACCGCGCGGATGAGCCAGTTGCGGAAATCGTCCCGGATAGCCAGCCACATCCTCTTTTGCGACCGTGACTTACGCGTCTTGAGTTTCCGCTGACAATCCCTGCCTCTCAGTCGGCCATCTCGTTCTAGAAGTTCGACATACGCGGCTCACGTTTTCGGCGTCTGCAGCCTATCTCCAACTTCACGCCAGGTCTTGCAATTTTCGAAAGGCGGATCGTCGCGTGGAGGGCGTAGCGGTCTTCAGCCGCAATGACGCCACGCGCCAGCGCCCCGCTAACCACCCAAGTCCGCCAAGATCAGCCACAACGCTGCAGGCTCGGGCACTGGCGTCGGACCGCTTGGTGAAACTTTCCAGCAATCAGTCCCGTGTGGCTCAGGTCGGCTAAGACGGCAATCGTACCTGGGTCCACTGCTAGAGAGAGGAAGGATAGTCAGTGGCGGTACAGAGGGTTTCAGGAGCTGGGGACCTGTTGATGCCCGAAGCAGGCGAGAGCGACTTCGAGTCACTTCAGCGGCCCGTTCTTCGCATCGGACCTCACGCCTCGGCGGGCACGACCGCACCGGGACGCTTCTTCCTAAACAAGCCTCTCGGCCACGAGAAAAACAGAAACAGACCGGCGGCAAGGCCGGTGGCCGCGCCAATCGCCGTATAGATTCGGCGATCGGGGCTGAACGGCTGCTCTGGGACCTCCGCGGCATCGACTACCCCGAGCGTCTCCCCGCCAGGCCGCCGCTGCAGGGCGAGGACCGCATGAGATTCCTCAAGTTTCGAGGACAGATCCCTGAACGTTGTCTGGAGCACGTCGTACTCGATCGCCAGCGTGTCGGCCGCAGCATCACCTTTCCGCCGGGCCTCACGAAGGCGTTGGTCGTGCTCAACGAGACGGCGACGCACGTCCCAGAGCTGCGACTCGATGAACTGACTCGCGCCGTCTGCGATGTTTTGTTGGTCTTGAGCGTTGTCCTCGATACAGAACGCCGTCAGACGTTGAGCAACCCTCATGACCGTGGTTGGATCGGTGCCGACAAAGCCGACGCGGACCGCGTCTCCCTGCTCGACATTCACTTCGATGTGGGCCCGCATGTTCTGGACGACGTCCTCCATGAGGGCCGAACGGCGCTCCTGCGAGTACAGGTTGAACTCCCGGATGATCTGTTCGAGGCGGGTTCGGCTGAGGACCTGCGGAGACATGGTTTGCAGACGATCGCCAAGTTTCGTGGTCGATCGGACGTACGCCTCGGGCACGAGTTGCGGCCTGACCAGGAGCAGGGCGGTGGATCGGTACAGCGGTGGAATTCGCGTGGCCACGATGAAGCCGACCGCCGCTCCCACGATCGCCGGACCAAGGACCCAGGCCTTCCATGCGGATTTCGCCCGGCTCGGCGCTCCCTCACGGGATTGGTCGGCCGCGCTCATGATTGCACCAGTACGTTCTTCGGCCGTCGGAACGGTCGGTTGCGTCCGGCCAGCATCATCCCCAGGCCCAGACAAAACCCGACCGCTGCGCCCACGCCCCCGATGAGAGGCCGATTGGGGCTGATCGGCGTCTCCGGCAAACGCCCGGCATCGACGATGTGGAATTTCGCCCCCATCTGGCGCACGTCCAAGTTCCTGGAGATCTTCGCTTGCTCCTCTTTCATCAGAAGGTCACGGTACGTCGACTGTAAAACTTGGTGTTCCAAAATGTGTAAGGCGGCTTGCGACGGATCCGTGTCCGCCATTGAATGCATCAGCACGGCCTGCTTGAGAACGCGCGCTCGAACATCTTCGACTTGCGCATCAAGAAACGCCTTGGTCGCTTCAGCAGCGTTTGCGCCGTCAGCACCGCTCTGGGTGATGTAAGACGCCGTCAGGCGTTCGACCACCTTCTGCGCCGTTCGCGGTTGCTGCGAGACATACGCGACGTCAATCGTCCGGCCGTCGGTCCCCACTTCCAGGCTGATGTCCTGCCGCATCCGCGTTATCACGTCGTCGGGCATCGACCTGGACCCGGCTAATCGCATCGCGGGATACAGGTCGAGCTCGAGAATGACGCGGGCGAGGTATGTGTGTGACAAGACCAGGTCGTTGATGTACTGGACTCGAGCCGCGACGGGGACGCGACTCGTGCGTTGGACGTACTGCTCGGGAACGAGCGCTGGTATGACCCGCATGAGCGCGTGAGCCTGATAGAGCGGCGGGATGAGAAACGAGACGCCGTACGCACACGCCGCCATCACGATCGTCGTCAAGGTCACGATGGCGGGCCAGCCGTTGAACGTGCCGAACGTCATCGACGGCCGTGAAGGAGCCGCAAGCGAACCGTCATCGTCGATCCCGAACGAGTGACGGCGCGTCAACGCGAGCGCGACGGCAAATACCAACTGCGAGGCACGGCCGGGAAGCACCTCGAGCTCGGCCAGCCATTCTTCACTCATCCGCTCACTGAACGCCCGAGGCAGCCGGCGCGCCCGAGCGCGCACCAAAGACTCGGAAACGAGCGGCGCAAGACCTAACAGCACCGCGACGACACCGGTGAGCAGCACGCCGACCACGAACAGTTCATTCATGGTCAGGCCCGCCGAAAGGAGGCGTCCGTGATGGAGGGCGACAACTCGCCGAGCGCTTCGTGCGCGACCTTCGCGCCAGCCCGGGTCATCCGATAGAACCGCCGGCGCGGCCGCCCGAGCGACGCTGGCGTCTCCTTCTCCCAGCGACTTTCGAGCAGACCCGCCTTCTCGAATCGCAAGAGGATCGGATAGAGCGTGCCAGAGGACACGCGCGCGACGCGCATCAACTCGGCGCCCGCCAGCTCGGCGCGAACGTCTTCGCTCAACGCGTCGAGAAAGGCGCGGAGGACACGCAGCCCTTGATGGGACAGCCGGACTTCCAGTGGCATGGTCGTAACTCTACATAGGGTCCATAACCATGTCAAGTCGGCGGCCGAAGTCCTCGTACGGATCATGCTCGCAGCGCAAAGTTGACCGAGAGCTCGAAAGCGGCGTCCACACCGGACAGATTCTAGAGAGTGCGGACCAACAGTCCAGTGACAACCAGCAGCTCGACCGATACTGCGACCTGCAAGCCAAGCAGCCATTGATGCGCGCGAGCGCGGTGCGGCGCGCCGCTGCTACGCGCTCCGGCGTTGGGCACGCCCCGAGCGCGCGCGTGGATCGAATTGCGGGCAGGATAGCGACGATGAGCGCCATCGTGAAAAGCCACGGCGACGACGAACGCCAGCGTGCGCAGGTCTTGCGCGGTATCGAGAGCCGCAGCCGCAAGCCCTCGTGGCGGATCCTTCGCCGTCGCAGAGGTCTCACATTAGCGCCGCCGAAAGCGCCGTCTCCAGAATGTCTCCACCACTAGGGTCGAGTCTGGAGCACTGAAGTGGGCGGCAGTGAAGGAAACAGAGCGACCTAACCGCCTGTGACTCAAGCGCTTGACCAGAAGTCGCGCGCCATCACCATGGTAGAAACAATCCTTGCTCCGAGTTCGAATCCCTGCCTCCCAGCCAACTCGCTCACAACTTCCTTGCTCGCTCGTTGGCTGGTCGGCCGGTCTTGCGGGGAAGCGCGGCAACTCGCCTCGCAGGCTCGTTGCCAGCGGTTCCGAATCCCTCCCTTGAGGCTTCGAGCGACTCGCTTCGCTCGTCGCTCTCGGCACGAATCCCTGTGACGGCAGGACAACTGTTCCTGCGCGCGCGGCTGTCGGCCGAGCCGGTGCTAGGATCGCGCAGTTCCTTTCTCGCCAAAGGAGTCTCATGCGTCTGCGCATCGCTCTGCCAATCCTCGCTGTTGCCGTCGCGGCCTCCGGAGTGCCCCTCTTGCACGCGCGGCAGGTGAACGCGTCCTACTTCGCTGACCTCCATTGGCGGAACGTCGGACCGGCGCGGTCTGGGTACACCTCGGCGCCGGCCGGCGTGCCGGGAGACCCGACCACCTATTACGCCGGCATGCCTGAGGGCGGCGTGTGGAAAACCACTAACGGCGGCGTCACGTGGAGGCCGATCTTCGACAGCGTCGGCATCGCGTCGGTCGGCGCCGTCGCCATCGCGCCCTCGGACCACGACGTCGTCTACGTGGGCACCGGCAATCAGTCCGGCTGGTCGTTTACCACTGGCAACGGAATCTACAAATCGACTGATGCGGGAAAGACGTGGACGAACAGCGGACTTCCTGCCTCGCAATATATCGGATCGATTGCCGTCGATCCGAAGAACGCGAACGCCGTATTGGTCGCGGCGATCGGTGCGCGAGGCGGCGGAGCGGGACGCGGAGCTGCAGCCGCACCTCCACCGACTGGTGAACGAGGTGTCTATCGCTCGACCGACGGTGGCCGCAGCTGGATTCGCGTGCTTCCGGCGGATGACTCCTCCGGCGCCTCCGACCTCTGGATGGACTACGGCGATCCGCAAGTGGTCTACGCGTCGCTGTCGGGCGGCGCGGGCACCGGGATTTGGAAATCCATCGACGGCGGCGCGACCTGGAATCCGGTCGGCGGCAAGGGCCTGCCGGACGCCGCACGCATCGCGGCGTTCACGGCCGCCTCAGGCACGCACGGCAAGCGCCTGTACGCCCTCGCGGGTGGTGGCGGACGTGGCGCGGCCGGCGCCGGGGTGCGCGGGCTCTACCGATCAGATGACGGCGGGGACACATGGACCCTCGGCACGACGAAGCTCGCGAGCGCGGGCGGGAAGATCTACGCCGATCCGCAGCGGCCCGACAATGTGTACCTGATGGGCACGGCGATCTACCGCTCGACCGATGCGGGCAAGAGCGTCGCGGCCTTCTGGGGCGCGCCGAGCGGCGCGGACCCACGCTTCCTCTGGATCGATCCGACCAACTCGAAGCGATTCATGGCAGGCGTCGATCAGGGCGCGTCGATTTCCGTCGACGACGGCGCGACCTTCACGCCGTACTACGGACTCGTGAACGGCCAGTTCTATCGCGTCGCGACCGATTACGACACGCCCTATCACGTCTGTGGCCCGCAGCAGGACTCGGGCACCGCGTGCGTGCCGAGTCGAACCGACTTCGGCGAAATCCGCCCGGGCGACTGGTACGCCGGCGGCGGATTCGAAAACGGCTTCCTCATCGCCGACCCGCTCGACCATCGCTACATGTACACGCAGGGCTGGTATCACGTGCTCCGCCGCTTCGACCGCACTACCAGCCAGGTCGTCGTCCTTTATCAGCCGAAAGACGATGAACGCTTCGGCGGCGCGCCGCCGCTGGCGTTTTCGCCCGACGGCCACACTTTATACATGTGCGCGCAGCACGTGCTGGCGTCGACCGACCGCGGCGAGACGTGGACGCCCATCAGCAAGGATCTCGTGGTGGTGCCGAGCGGCCCGCAAGGCGCGGCCAACCCCGACGAGCGCACGAGCCCACGCGTCGCGCCTGCGGTCGCCGGATCGATCCAGTCGTTCGCGGTGTCGCCCGTGGATCCGAAAGTCCTGTGGGCCGGCACGAGCAACGGCCTGATGTGGGTCACGAAAGACGCCGGCAAGACCTGGACGCACGTGACGCCGCCGAACCTGCCGGCGTCTGGCATCAACACGCTCGACGCGTCCCACAAGAACGCCGGCGGCGCCTACGCCGCACTTCTCTCGCGCGACGGCCACCCACATCTATATAGGACCGCCGACTACGGCGCGCACTGGCAGGAGATCTCCTCCGGCCTCGACGACGGCAACACGATGCGCGTCGTCCGTGAGGATTCGGTCGACCCGAACGTGCTCTATGCGGGGAGCGTGACCGGCGCGTATGTGTCGGTCGACCGCGGCGATCATTGGCAGTCGCTGCAGCTCAACCTGCCGCACACAGTTGTGAGCGACATGACGGTCAAAGGCAACGACCTCGTCATCTCGACGTACGGCCGCGGCTTTTGGATTCTTGATGACGTCTCGCCACTTCGACAGATCGCCGCGGCGAAGGCGGATACCGCGCCAGTACATTTCTTCGCGCCGTCGCCCGCGTCGCGGATGCGCTGGGACAACACGCAGGACACGCCGCTGCCGCCCGAAATGAAGATCGGCGACAACCCGCTCGAAGGCGCGGTGTTCGACTACTACCTCGCGCAGCCGGCGGCGGGCCCAATCACACTCACGATCAGCGATCGCGGCAATACCATCCGCGAGTACTCAAGCATCGCGCCGCCGCCCGATACCACGATGCCGAATGTGCCGGAGTACTGGCTGATGAAGCCGCAAGTGCTGCCGACAGCCGCGGGGCATCACCGCCTGGCGTGGGATCTGCGCTACCCGGATCCGCCGACGCTCAATTTCAGCTACTACGGCAACATGATTGACTACCGCGAGTACACGTTGAACTGGCACGCACTGCCGGGCCAGACGTACCTTTCAACGGTCGTAGGTCCGATGGTGCCGTCGGGAACTTACACGGCGAGCCTGTCGGTCGGCGGCCGGCAGTACGCGCAGCAGTTTCAAGTGGTCCCCGACCCGCGCGTCAAAGCCACGGCTGCCGACATCGAAGCGCAGTTCCAGCTCCAGATGCGGATGGTGGCAGGCATCAAGACGACGTTCGATGCGTACAACTACATCGAGAAGGTGCGGGCGGCAATCGCGAAGTCGGCGACGGGCAAGGACATCGACGCCGTGCTCGCGCCGCTCCAGAGCAATATCATCGGGGCCGCGCACCGCGATCTCGGCCGCCGCCTCAACGATCAGATCGTCGGCGACATGGCGCCCAACGCGAGTATCGTCACCGGTCTCGACGAGCCGTGCGCCGCGATCGACAAGGCGCTCGACGTGCTCCGCCAGCAGATGCCGAAGATCGCCGATGCAAAGCTGCCGACGTGGACGGTGCCGGCCAACGCGTGTGGGCCGACGAGAGGCCCAGTCCGGTAATCGCGCCCGGACGTGCTGCCGAAGTCAGTGCTTTATCACGCCGTCGGGTCGCCCGTTGCCGCGCTCTGGCGGGTCCTTCAGGCTTCGAGGGACTCACTCCGCTCGTCGCTCTCGGGGCGAATCCCTGCCTCCGAGCCGCGCAAGATCACCTTTTATTTTCAGTGACTTCTCCGGTGAGCTCCTTCAGAAACTTCGACACGATCGTCAAGACCCGACGGCCAGCCGGCGTCAGCTGATATTCGCGGCGAGCCCGGGGGCCGGCCTTGGCATCCGCTCTGCTGCGCAGCCAGCCTCGCGTTTCCATGCGCTTCAACACCGGATACAGGGTCCCTGGGCTGACGGTATATCCGTGCTCTCGAAGCTCTTCGAGCATCCACTGGCCGACCACGGCATGTTCGGCGGCGTGGTGCAGGATGTGCACCTTCCAGAAGCTCAACAGAATTTCCCGATGGAACGACTCGCGCGCGGGTCGTGATGAGGTGCGCATTTAGTTTGTAATTCGTAGTCGGTTTACAGTATATAGTCAAGCGCGATGAGGCGCCGTGGACGTTCCGCGTGCTTCCTGTTCGCGTGCGTGTACCTGACCGTCTCGTTGAGCGCGCAGACGCCGCAACCCAGCGTCGCATTGCCGCAGCCCCTGACGCTCGCCCAGGCTATTGAGTACGCGACCGAACACTACCCGACCCTGAAAGCTGCGTTGGAACAAGTCACTGCCTCGACCGCGAACGTCGACCTGGCGCGGTCGGCCTATATGCCGCGTCTCGATTCGCTGTGGCAGTCCAATCGCGCGACGGCGAACAACGTGTTCGGTCAGGTCCTGCCACAATCCGTGATTCCGGCGATGTCGGGCCCCGTGCTGGCCTCGGCGTCCAGCGAGAGCGTGTGGGGGAGTGCCGTTGGCGCCCTCTTCTCGTGGGAGGCCGCTGACTTCGGATTGCGCCACGCAAACATCGTCGGCGCCGACGCTGCGGTGGAACGCGCAAAGGCCGGGGAAACGCTGACACGGTTGGATCTCCAGACGGCCGTCGCCAACGCGTTTCTGAGCGTGATCGCGGCCGAACGAGCCCTGGTGGTCGCCCGGGCGGATCTGGACCGCCGCACGGTTCTGCGTCAGAGCATCCAGACGCTCGTGGACAACCAACTGCGGCCTGGCGCGGACGCGTCGCGAGCCGACGCCGAACGCGCGGCCGCGCAAACACGCGTCATCCAGGTCGAGCAGAGTGTGACACTTGCGCAAATCACGTTGCGGCGTCTCCTGGGCGGCGCGCCGGCGCTCACTATCGACGGCGGCCGGCTCATCGCGGAATTGCCGGCCACCGACCTCGGGGGCCCGGCGACGGCTGCGCATCCTGTCGTGCAGTTGCATGACGCGGCCGTCGCCGAAGCGCGCTCAAACGAGGCCCTGCTCGGAAAAACCGACCTGCCTCGTCTGTACATTCTGGCCAGCGCGTTCGCGAGAGGCAGCGGCGCAACAACGACGGGTTCATTCGATGACGGCCTTGGCGGGTTGAAGCTCGATCGCGCCAACTGGGCCGCGGGATTTCAGGTGGTCTTCCCGAATCTGTTCGACGTCGATAGTCTTCGCGCGAAGAAACTGGCCGCCTCTGCGTCCACGCGCGCGGAAGTGGCCCTCGACGATGAGGCGGCGCTTATCGTGAACGCTCAACAACAGAGTGCCGCCGCATTGCTGCAATCGGCGCGGGCGATCGCGGCGAACACCACCATTCAGTTAGCCGCCGCGCGCCAGAGTGAAATTCAGGCGCACGCCCGTTACGATGCCGGTCTGGCAAGCATCGCCGAAATTGCCGACGCCCAGGATATTCTCGCGGAGGCCGAGGTCCAGGATGAGCTGGGTCGGGTCGACGTCTGGCGCGCCTTGCTTGCCAGCGCCGCCGCCCAAGGCGACCTCACGTCATTCGTCACTCTCGTTCGACGGCCCTAAAGGAATCCGCGCCATGTGGTTCATTCGCGCGGCGCTTCGACGTCCTGTCACCGTGCTGGTGGCGGTACTGGCGATCGCCCTGACGTCCCTGTTCGCCGTGAGCCGCATGCGGATCGACATCTTCCCGGATCTCAATCTTCCCGTGATTTACGTCGCGCAGCCGTACGGGGGGATGAGCCCGGCGCAGATGGAGGGCTATCTCACGTACTACTACGAGTACCACTTCCTCTATATCAACGGCATCGAGAGCGTGGAGTCGAAGTCGATCCAGAACACCGGGTTGCTGAAGCTCACGTTCCATCCGGGGACAGATATGGCGGAGGCACTGGCGCAGACGGTCGGCTATGTGAACCGCGCTCGCTCGTTCATGCCGCCCGGCACTGTGGGCCCGTTCATCATGCGATTCGACGCGGGCACCGTGCCGGTCGGCTACCTGGTGTTCTCGAGCGAGAGCCGCACGCTCGGCGAGATCCAGGATCTTGCGCTCAATCGCGTGCGCCCGCAGTTTGCGACGCTGCCCGGACTGACCTCGCCTCCGCCCTTTGGCGGCAGCCAGCGCACGATCGTCATCCGCGTCGATCCCGCCCGGTTGCGATCGTACGGCATGTCGCCTGATGAAGTGATCCGCGCAGTTACGACAGGCAACGTGATCACCCCGTCGGGCAGCGTGAACATTGCGGGTTTGAACCGCATCACGCCGATGAATTCCGTGGTCTCGAACATCGACGACCTCTTGACGCTGCCGATTCGAATGGGGGCCGGCCCGGCCGTGTTTCTGCGCGATGTCGGATCGATCAGCGACAGCAGCGATATCCCGACCGCGTACGCGCTCGTGAACGGCCGCCGTGCCGTCTACATCCCCGTGACGAAGCGCCCGAACGCCTCGACGTTGACGGTGGTCAGGGAAGTGAAGGACAACCTCGGCCGGTTTCAAGCGTTGGTGCCCGACGACATCAAGGTCTCGTATGAGCTCGATCAGTCCGGCACGGTCTCGGGCTCGCTCAAAGCCGTCCTCCGGGAGGCGATCTTCGGCGCGATCTTGACCGGCCTGATGGTCCTGGTCTTCCTCCGGGACTGGCGGAGCTCGACGATCGTCGTCATCACGATCCCGTTCGCGTTGCTGTCGGCGGTGATCGCTCTGTGGGCGGCCGGCCAGACGATCAACATCATGACGTTGGGCGGTCTGGCGCTCGCCGTCGGCATTCTGGTCGACGAAGCGACCGTCGCGATCGAGAACATCCACACGCACCTGTCCCGGGGCGTGCCGATCGCGCGCGGCGTCCTCGATGCGAGCCGCGAGGTCCTGTTGCCTCGGTTCCTGGCGATGCTGTCGGTCGTGGCTGTGTTCGTCCCGTCGTTCTTCATGACGGGCGTATCGCAGTCCCTGTTCGTGCCGCTGTCGCTCTCCGTGGGCTTCGCGATGATGGCGTCGTTCGTGCTCGCGGGCTCGCTCGTCCCCGTGCTCTCGGTCTGGTTTCTGGCGAAACACCGAGACACCCCCGAGGCGGGACTTCAGGCGCGCGATTGGGTTGAGCGCCTGCGCGATGGCCTCGCGCGCCTGCTTCATCGGCTCGCGCCCGCGCGCGCATGGCTGGTCGCAGGATATGTCGTCGTGACAATCGCGACCGTGATCACGGCCGGGCTTGCACTGGGTCGAGAGATCTTTCCCAATTCCGGCGCGCATGTCTTTCAGCTCCGTCTTCGCGCGCCGGCAGGCACGATGTTCGAGGCCACCGAACAGCTGACCCTGGGCGTGCTTCAAGAGATCCAGGCCGCCGCCGGACCAGGCAACGTGGATGTGACACTGGGCTATGTCGGCGTTCAGCCCTCGTCGTACCCGATCAACACGATTTTTCTGTGGACCGGCGGCTCGCACGAGGCCGTGTTGCAAGTGGCGCTCAAATCCGACGCGGCGCTCCGGCTCCCAGACCTCGAGGAGACCTTGCGGCGTCGTCTGGCCAGGAAGTTTCCAGATGCCCGGTTCTCCTTCGAACCCGGTGACATCGTCAGTCGCATCATGAACTTCGGTTCGCCGACGCCGGTCGAGGTCGCGGTCAGCGGACCGGACTTTGCGGTGAGTCGCGCGTTTGCGTCGAAGGTGCACGACTCGCTGGCGCAGGTGTCGGCGCTCCGCGACCTGCAAATCGAGCAGGCCTTGGATTATCCGGCCGTTCAAGTGAACGTCGATCGCGAGTTGGCGGGACAGGTCGGCGTGACCGTGGATCAGGTCGGGCGCTCGTTCGCCGCGGCGACGTCGTCGAGCCGTTTCGTCGCGCCGAACTTCTGGGCCGACCCGCGGACTGGCATCGCGTTTCAGGTACAGATTGAAGTTCCGCAGCCGGAGATGACCACTCTCGACGATCTGCGCGCGATGCCCGTATCGGCGAACCAGGCGTCACACCCGCTGCTCGGCGACGTCGCCAAGATTGAGAACGTCACGATCGTCGGCGAGTACGACCGGTTGAATGGCCAGCGACTCGTCACGATGTCCGCAAATGTGTTTGGACAAGATGTAGGCCGAGCCGCCAGGCAAGTCGACGAGGCAATCGCGCGCGTGGGCGCCCCTCCACGCGGCACCACGGTGACCGTGCGAGGCCAACTTGCGGCAATGCGCGAGACGCTCAGCAATATTTCCGCTGGCCTGATTGTGGCCGTTGTCGTGATCTTTCTCCTGCTGGCGGCGAACTTTCAATCGCTGCGACTGGCATTCGTCGTTGTGTCGACGGTGCCCGCCGTTCTGGCAGGTGTCGTCCTGATGCTGCTGGCGACCGGAACCACACTGAACGTGCAGTCGTTCATGGGCGCGATCATGGCGATCGGCGTTGCTGTGGCGAACGCGATCCTGCTCGTCACTGTGGCGGAACAGGCACGCCGGCAGGGCGGCTCGGCCATGGACAACGGCATCCGAGCGGCGCGCGCGAGAATGCGCCCGGTGCTGATGACGAGCGCTGCCATGATGGCCGGCATGGTGCCGATGGCGCTGGCGATTGGCGAGGGCGCCGACGCCACGGCCCCGCTGGGTCGGGCGGTGATCGGCGGGTTGGCGGCGGCGACGGTGGCCACGTTGTTGGTGTTGCCCTCGATCTATTCGCTGGTGCAGCACTCTGGGAAGGCGACCTCGCCGTCGCTCGATCCCGACGACCCGGACAGCGCGTACCGCGCAGCATGAGGACCCGCATGATCCCGCATCTCAAGGCCACGACCGCGTCGATGTGCGCCGGCGTCTTCATCGCCACCGTGGCGCTCGGCATCGCCGCGTGTGGACAACGGGGCGCGGGAGCGCAAACCACGCAGCCGGCTTCGACGGCATCCGGCCCGCCGACGGTGGAAGTGGTGCAGGTCGTGGAGAAGCCGGTCGATCTCACGCTCGACATGCCAGGCGAGCTGAACCCGTATGAAGAGGTCGCGATCTTTCCGAGGGTCACTGGGTTCGTAAAATCGATCCTCGTGGATCGAGGATCGCACGTCCGCGCCGGTGCGTTGCTGGCGGAGCTCGAAGCGCCGGAACTCGTCTCGCAACGCGCCGAATCCCAATCGAAGCTGCAGGCCGCTGAGGCCGAGCTCGCCTCCGCTCGCTCGAAGGTCGATGCGACGACGAGCACGTACGACAAACTGAAAGCGGCCTCGGCGACGCCTGGGGTGGTGTCCGGCAACGATCTTGTACTCGCGCAAAAGGCGCTCGAATCCGACCGCAGCCAGGTGGATGCGCTGCAGCAGAGCGTTGAAGCGGCCCGCCAATCGCTCAACGCGATCAGGCAGATGGAAAGCTATCTCAAGGTGACGGCGCCATTCGATGGCGTCATCACTGAGCGCAACGTGCATCCCGGCGCACTCGTCGGCCCCGCGAGCGGACCGGGTTCGGCGACGCCGCTCGTGCGGCTCGTGGACAATAGCCGGCTGCGGCTGGTGGTTCCCGTGCCCGACGCGTATATCGCCGGAATCACGCCGGGCACGACGATTGCCTTTTCGGTCGCAGAGTTCCCCGGTCGGGTGCTTTCAGGAAAGGTCGCACGCCTCGCGGAGTCCGTCGACACGAAGACGCGCACGATGCCCGTCGAAATCGAAGTCGCCAATGGCGACGGCCGGTTGGCGTCGGGATCTTTCTGTCAGGTGCGATGGCCTGTGCGGCGGTCCAGCCCGTCGTTGTTTGTACCGAGCCGGAGCGTGGCCACGACCACAGGTCGAACATTTGTCGTGCGGATCCAGAGCGGCCGGACCGAGTGGATCGACGTGAAGACAGGTCTCACAATGGGATTGGAGATCGAAGTCTTCGGGGGGCTCAAACCGGGCGATCTAGTCGCGACCCGAGGAACGGACGAACTTCGTCCGGGCACCGAGGTGCGGACCACGTCCCCGAAGGCCGGAGGGTAACGGGTCACGGCGCCAAGCCGCCGATCGAGCGTCCAGAGGGACCGGCGTCTCTACATCAGGAAGATAATCGCCGCGATCGCGGTCGGCACCAGCGCCGCCGCCAGAAGGCCGAGCGGGCTGATGCCCGTGCCGAAGTAGCGCCCGAGCAACGCCTGGCCGGCCGGATTCGGCGCATTCGCGATCACGGTCAGGCCGCCGCCGACCACCGCGCCGCCGACGACCGCGACTTTCAGCGAGTCGCTGAGCCCGGGCACAAGCGTCGCAAGGTACGTCACCAGCGCGTTGTCATTGAAGGCCGTGAGGGTGAGGCTGCCGAAAAACAGCGGTGCCTCCGACAGACGAGCCAGGACCGGGCCGATCCACCAGCCCTGAAGCCCGCCGTGGATCACGAGGCCGGCGAGGAAGAAGCCGACCATGAACGGCGCCTTGAGATCCACGATTCCCTGAAACGCCGCGGTCGCTTTGACGAATGCGAGGAAGAACAGAAAGCCGCCGACGAACAACACCGGATAGTGCGACGTGAATATGGTCCAGGCCATGAACGCCAGATTCACGCCCGTGATCCATGCCGGCACCGGTGGATCCAGCACGCCGACACGCTGGGCCTCGAGTGCCTCCGGAGTCTGGGCCCGCGCGGCCGCGTCGAGCGCGCTCAACTCCCGTCGAAAGACGATCAAATATGCGAAGGTGCTGATCACGATGGCGAGAACCGCCCGCCGGCCGAACGTCCCGAGCATGAACGCCGAATTCCACGCCCAGGTCCGCGCCACTATCAGCACTGGCGGCGCGGCAAACGACGTTAACGTGCCGCCGATTGACACACTCACAAACAGCAGACCCAGCGTCGCGTATTTGAAGCGCTTCGTCGGCTGAAGCGCCGGCAGTCCGAAGAATTGCCTCCCAAGCAGCAGCGCGCAGATGGTCATGGCCGCGGGCTCCGTGATGAACGACCCCAGGACGGGCCCCACCACCAGGATAGATAGCCACCAGGCCATCACCGACCCGCGTCCGAGGCTCGCCACGCGGCCGAGCGCGACCTCGGCCAGCCCGACGATCGGGCGTGTGGCTGCCAGCGCCATGATCACGACGACAAAGATCGGCTCGGTGTAGTTGACCGTTTCGTTGAAGTAACGCTCGGTCGCCGGCCACCCGGCATAAGCCGTGATCGCCACGAGCAGAACGATCGACCACACACCAAAGACGTTTTCGACCTCGCCCAAGAGGTGCAGCGCCTCGGCTCTGAGGCTCGGCATCGGCTGCTCGCCGCGAGCGCGTGAGCGGGCGTCACGCGCCGCCTGCAGCACGTGCGCCTTCGCCGCCAGCTTCGGCGCCAGAAACGTATGGATAATCGCGAGCGCGAAGATGCCGGTTGCGACGGCGTTGAACGGCTCGGCGCGAACCCGCTCGATTAGCACCTGCAACAGGCTGGCGCCCGCCGGGTCGACATAGTCGGACAGGAGGCGCGGGAGATCCTGGGGTGGTGTCATATGAAGACTGCGTCCTAATGCTTCCTATCGTCCGTCATTGTTATTATCGCTGCCGGAGGATGGGTCAGACGCTGGCCTCTCGGGCGTCGATCTGCAGCTTGCGCTCGGGAAGGTGATCCTCGCGATGGGCGTCAAGGTGTTTGCGGCCAGGGTGCGGATGGGTTCTTTCGACGAGCGCATCCGGCGCGCCATCGCCGAGAAGCGGCTTCTCGAGATCCGCTACAAGGGAGCGGTCCGTCTCGCGGAGCCACACGACTACGGCGTCATCGATGGAACCGAACGGCTCCTGATCTTCCAGCTGCACGGTCCGGATTCAGGCAAGGGTGCCGTCGGCTGGCGCTTGCTCGATGTCGTCAAGATCGAGAGCTGCGTAGTCACGGATCAGAACTTCGCCGGTAGCCGTGGCCAATCACACCAGCAGCATTACCAATGGGAGACGCTGTACGCGCGAGTGTAGGCTGGCGGCTCGCTTCTCGCTCGTTCAGGCGATTCGCGTGGACTGATCATCAAGCGGCCGTGGTCAGCCGAGTCTGGATGTGGATCTCCGACGTGAGTGTCCGGTGAACCGGGCACTTGTTCGCAATCTCCAGCAGGCGTGCGCGCTGATCGTCGCTCAACACGCCCGTGAGCTCGATGTCGCGCTCGATCTGATCGATGCGAGCGTCCTCGGTCTCACATGCCTCGCAATCGGCCGCGTGAATCTTCGAGTGCCGTAGCGTTATCGTCACCGCCTCGAGCGGCCAGTGCTTGCGTTTCGCGTACATCGCCAAAGTCATTGACGTGCAGGCTCCGATCGCCGCGAGGAGAAGGTCGTACGGGGTGGGCCCCGTGTCCGTCCCCCCGCCCGAAATCGGTTCGTCAGCCGTGAGCGCATGTCGGCCGGCCGCGATCTCCTGGGCAAAGCCTGCCGCGCTGCCATGAACGATGACGGTCCCCGGCTCGACTGCGGCGCGTCCAATGGTCGTGGTCATCCCGCCCTCCAACACTTGCGAGTCAGTGCATCAATCACACCGGCTACTGCCTTCGCGACGAAGGCAAGGTCTCGAACCCGTGGCGCCGGTCTCAGTAGCCCGGCTTCGGCTCCCAAAGCTCGATCTTGTTACCCTCGGGGTCGACCACCCACGCGAACTTGCCGTTGAAGTCTTCAGCGACCTTGCCCTCGGCCGTTATACCGAAGGATCGGAGTTGCGCGAGCAGCGCCTCGAGGTTCCGGACACGATAGTTGATCATGAACGGCGCGGCACTCGGGGCGAAGTACTTCGTCGTTTCTGGAAACAAGCCCCAGACCGTGGTGCCTTCGCGGCTTGAATCCTGACGCTCGCGCCAGAGAAACGTCCCGAAATTGGCGCCGTCCTGGATGGCGATGCCAAGCTTCTCCTGATACCAAGTGCGGAGGGCCTTCGGATCCTTGGCCTTGAAGAAGACGCCGCCGATCCCGGTCACGCGCTCGGCCGGAAGCGATGGCGCCTGTTGAGTCTGTCCGGCCGCCCAGATGCCGGCGCCGAAACCGGCGGCGAAGACGACAGCGATCGCGATCGTTTTCATCTCAGCTCTCCGTTTTGATCCGGGGGCTTTGCCCCCGGACCCCCTGCTCGCTCTCTCGCCGCGCGCTTTGTCGCGCGGCTCCGTTCGCGAGGCTCGTGCGCTTCGCTCACTCGCTGCTCACCCCTGAATCCGACGACGGCGCCGGGAAGCGTTTCTCAATCCACGCCTGCCAGAGCGGATTCTCGCGGGCCACGGTTCCGGCCGCCTGCTCGCCGTAAAAATAGAAGTTCAGCCCAATCATGCTCTGACCGCCGAAGTTGACGGCGCCAAAAGCGGCGACGCCCGGCGCCGGCTTGTCGATCCGCACCAGGGCGTCGTACGGACGCTGGCTGACGTACTCCACCACACCGCTGAGCGCCGGGACGCCCGCGGGCGCTGTCCAACGCTGCCCGACGCTCGAGCCTGTCAGTCCCAATGCCGCGGTCAGCATTTCCCAACCCTCCGCTTCCGACCCCGCGACGGGAACCATCCACTGCTTCATCGCTGAGCGCTGGCCGCGGAAATGCGTGAGATAGATCCGCAGAGTGCGGAAAAAAGCAGGCCATCCGGATTCGGTGCCTTCCAGCTGATTGTCCCAATCGTCCGTGCTGGCGAAAAGGCTGTGGACAATGCGGACGACGCAGATGCCTCCCCCGCGCGCTTCGACGCTCCACTCGTCCGCGATGGGCGGCGAGCCACCCCAGCCCTCGCCCTGCGCGGCAAACCTCCGCGGCGGATCCCAGGCCGTCACGACGGAACGGGACTCCATGCCCGGACCGAAGTTCAACGTCACCGCGACGGGCTTTCCGTCGCGCTCCTCGAACTCAGCCGGCACGAACCAGGACGAAATACCAGGTCCGGTGGCGATGGCCTGCCAGACTTCCTCCGGCGTGCCGGGCACCTCGACTTCGACCTGAACTGAACGGCGTCCGGAGGCTTCCTTCTTTACGCTCATGATGGCTCCTTAAATGCGGGGGGACTTCGTCCCCGCCGCACCCCCCTCACGCGCTCGCTCGCGGGGGCCCCAATGCCCCGCGCCGCGCGCGCGGCTCACTCGCACGGCTCGCTCGCGCGGTCTCATTTCTGCGGCCCGCCTTCGCGCCGAAGGCGGTTCGGCGAGGTCTCGCCGGAGCCTACGGCGTAGGCGGATAAAGGGTGCGCCACGACGACCAGCCGGTGCGCGCGGCCGCCGGGGGCGGATTTATCGTGGTACTTCGATACCAATTTCGCGATGGCCTCGGTGAGTTCGTCGCTGAATGCCGCCCGGTCCGTCGCCGACCGGAAGCGAACCTCGGTATCCACCGCCAGCGTCGCCAGGCGTTTACCCGTCTCTTTCGCGCGACGAACAAGGTCGCCCACCTCGCGGACGACCCGTGCGCCCAGCGAGATGAGATAGCTCGCGGACAGCCTGTCAATTTCGCGATTCGGATTCGTGGCAACCGGGCCCATGGCGCTCGGCGAAACGACATAGGACGCCGCCGTCGCCACGAGCAGCCGTTCCGTCAGCCCGCCCCACTTGCGTTCCTCGGCCAGCTGCACCAACCCGTGCGCCTCCAGCGCGCGCAAGTGGTAGTTGACCTTCTGCCGAGCCAGGCCAACCCGCATGGCCAGCGTCGCCGCCGAGGCGGGCACGGCCAGCTCGGAGAGCAGGCGACTTCGTGTGGGCTCCAAAGCTGTCGTCGCCGCTGCCGGATCCTCGATGACCTGGATGTCGAGCACGAGGAGATGGTAGTTTTGACAACTTTTATTGTCAATGACGATTTGAGGCTTTTCTTACGAATTTGCAGAGTCGATGTCGAGCTGAAGAATTGTGGTGTTGCGCCGGGAACCAGGCGCGCTCGTTCCGACCGCACCTGGCTAAGCAGCCCCGGGGCGAGGAGAGACGCTGCGGAAAACTTGAAGCATGGGATGATCGCGTCTTCATCATGAGAATACCAACGCACACGGCGACCGTCGACGGACTGAAGCTTCAATACCTCGAAGCGGGTCGCGGATCGACCCTGGTGCTCGTGCACGGGTACGCGGAGACGTCTCGCATGTGGCGCCCGCTGATGTCGCAGTTGGCGGGTCGCTTCCGGGTCATCGCTCCGGATCTGCCAGGGATCGGCGGATCGGACATTCCGCGCGACGGTCTCGACATGAAGACGGCCGCCACGCGGATCCACGGCTTGGTGCGCCAGCTCGGCGTCGATCGTGCCGTGGTCGTCGGTCACGACATCGGGCTGATGGTCGCGTATGCGTACGCCGCCCAGTTTCCCGCAGAGGTGACGCGGCTCGTCCTGATGGATGCCTTTCTTCCGGGCGTCCCCGGATGGGAGGCCATCTACAACAATCCGGCGATCTGGCACTTCCGGTTCAACGGGGCAACGCCCGAGGCCCTCGTGAAGGGACGAGAGCGAACGTACTTCGAGCACTTCTGGAACGACTTCGCCGCGGACCGGACGCGATCCATTCCCGAGGCCGCCCGTCGAGCCTATAGGGCTGCCTATTCGCGTCCCGGACGGATGCGAGCGGCGTGGGCGTACTTTGTGTCATTCCCGCAGGCCGCCGGCGATTTCGCCGAGCTCTCACGCACGATGCTGCCGATGCCGGTCCTGACCATCGGTGGCGACCACGCCAACGGCGTCGTGCTCGCCGCGCAAGGCAAGCTCGTCGCGTCGAACGCCACCGCGGTGATCCTGCCAAATACCGGACACTGGATCATGGAAGAGAACCCGCGAGCAACGATCGACGCGCTGGTTCACTTTCTCGACGCCGCGGACGGTCGCTAGCGAAACGGCCGGCTTCGTCGCTTCTCCACGTTGTCACCGCTCGCGGTCTGGTCCACGTCAGCCGCGCCGCGCTGCCTCGATGGCGGCAACGTCGATCTTCTTCATGGTCATCATCGCCTCGAAGGCCCGCTTTGCCTCGCCGCCGCCAGCCGCAAGCGCGTCGGTCAGCGCGCGCGGTGTGATCTGCCAGGAAAGGCCCCAGCGGTCCTTGCACCAACCGCACTCACTCTCTTTGCCCCCGTTGCCGACGATCGCGTTCCAGTAGCGGTCCGTTTCTTCCTGAGTGTCCGTCGCGATCTGGAACGAAAATGCCTCGCTGTGCCTGAACGCCGGGCCGCCGTTGAGACCGAGACAGGGAATGCCCACCACGGTGAACTCCACCGTCAGGACATCGCCCTTCTTGCCGCTCGGGTAGTCGCCGGGCGCCTTGTGTACAGCGGTCACTTCACTATCCGGAAATGTGGCAGCGTAAAAGCGCGCCGCCTCGTCCGCGTCCTTGTCGAACCAGAGACAGATCGTGTTCTTTGGCTTCATGTGCGTGTGCTCCGATGGGGTCGGTCAATATGTACACGGCTTTCGGACACGACGCCAAGCGCAAAGATCGCCCAATGTGCGGAGGCGGCCTCGCAGGCTGCACGCGCTCAGCCTGCGGCGGTCGTCTGGAATATATGTCTTGACAATAGTCGTTTTAACGACTATTGTCCGCCCATGGCCGGTGTCATCGCCCGTGAACTGAAGCAGAAGCGTGCGTTCGCCTCGCGCGAGCAGGAGGTGCTGCTCGGATTGCGGCTTGCGTCCGCACGGGTCGTCGAACCCTGGGAGAAGTTTCTCAAGGCAGTCGCGGACTTGACGCCCAACCAATACAACGTACTTCGTATTCTGCGCGGGAGCGATCCCGTCAGAGTGGCATGCGGCGAGATCGCCGAGCGAATGATCTCGCGGGACCCCGACATCACGCGGCTCGTCGATCGCTTGAGCCGGCGGGGCCTGGTCGTGCGCGTCCGCGGTCGCCACGATCGCCGCGTCGTCGAAGTGGCGATTACCGACAAGGGGCGTGAGGTCTTGAGCAGCCTGGATCCGCACGTAGCCCGCATGCCGAAGGCCATGCTCGGGCACCTCGGCACGAAGAAGCTCGAGGAATTTGGACGGCTGCTCGAGGATGTCATCGCAGGTCTCGGGACGTTTCCCTGAAATATCCGGCTCGCGGCGCGGCATGTTGCCTCCAGACTATATAGTCGTTTAAACAATAGTCCGCTAAACGTAAGACTAGGAGGGCGTGATGTCGACCATCTCTGTAGATCGCGCGAAGACCGGGTACGCGTTGGCGCACGACGAGGGGGAGGCGTTCTGGCTGCTTGGCATGCTCCAAACCGTGAAGGTCGGCCGGGCGGACACCGGCGGACAGTTCGGCATGCTCGAGGTCGTCGTTCCGCCCGGGCTCGGCTCGCCGTGGCACGTCCATCCCGAGGAAGACGAATGGTTCTACGTGCTCGAGGGGAACCTGACGTTCTACGTCGGCGACACGCGGTTCGATCTGACGACGGGTGGATTCGCGTTCGGCCCCAAGGGCGTACCGCACACTTTCATTGGCGGCGGACCCAGCCCGGCACGTGCGTTAGTGGGCTTTGCACCGATGCAATTCGAAGGGTTCATGAGGGAAGTCGGTCAGCCGGCGTCCGAGCGCGTGCTGCCGCCACATCTCGCCGGCCCGCCGCCCGATGTCGCGCGTCTCGCGCCTATCGCCAAGCGCAACGGATTCATCATTCTTGGGCCTCCAGGACCGCCGCCCGGACGATAGCGCCATTGCACCCAACAGGGCGTGGACGCGCGCAACCCCGCTCCACGCCCTTTCGCCGCGCTGATGATTCAGTGTCGACACTCGTCCAATACGGTGAAGCAGATCAAAGGGGGCGAAGTTCCTCCGCGAGGGTCTAGGTCAAGAAGCGCACGCGACCGCTTTCGAGCTCGTAGACGCTGCCCACGAGCTTCATCATGCCCTCAGCGAGACGGGCCTTTACCTCGGGCGTCTCAAGGAGCTGATGCATCGACCAGCGCACGTTGGCCTCCACGGCCGCGCGCATCTCGACGTCCCGGGGCAGGTCCGGTGGGAGATCTCGCAGGCCCGGAAGGATGCCATCGAGCAGCAGCGCGATGCGGGCGGGCTCCTGGGCTCCGCGCCTGGCGGCCAGCGCCGCGCTGACGGCTCCGCAACGATCATGGCCGAGCACGACGAACAGGGGCGTGCGAAGATGCACTCCCGCGTATTGCAGCGTCCCCATCACTTCGGGCGAGATCACGTTGCCCGCGACCCGGACGATGAACAGCTCGCCGAAGCCGGCGTCGAAGATCAATTCCGGTGGCACCCGGGAATCGCTGCACCCGATGACGGTCGCGTACGGACGTTGCTCCCTGGCAAGGGCGGCGAGCAGCTCCTTCTGAACAGTCGGGAACCGCGCTTCGCCTCGGACGAAACGCTCGTTGCCGGCAACGAGACGCGCAAGCGCCTCATCGGCCGTGTACGCGGGCGAAGTGTGTACGCTCATCAGTTCGTGTGAGTCTAGCGCTCAACGGCGTCCGCTCGCGCATCGCGGAGCGCGACGCCGCGGGCCTGCGCGGACATGCGCCAAACGTGCATGAGCGCGTAACTCCGCCACGGCCGCCAGGCCTGCGACAACGCCTCGGCCTCCTTCGCGGTCACGCCACCAAGGTTGTGGCGGACGACGATGTCTTCTTTCGGGAAGGCGTCAGGCCAGCGCAGGGCACGCATGGCAATGTAGTGGGCGGTCCACGGGCCAATGCCGGGCAGTGCGTTCAGCCGTGTGATCGAGTCCTCTGGACTGTGGTGCGTGCCGCCGTCCAGGCAGAGTCGTCCCGATCGCTCGGCGTCGGCCAGCGCAATGATGCTCCGGCACCGCGCGGCGATGATGCCGTACTGGGCGATGTCGTCAACGCTCGCCGCCGCGATTCGGGCCGCCGTCGGCGTAAGCCGATTGAGTTTCGCGAACGGCGTGACGATCGGATCGCCAAACGCGTCGACGAACCGGCACGCGACGGTCGTCGCACCCTTGACCGTCACCTGCTGGCCGAGGATCGCGCGCACGCCCATCTCGAAGCCATTGAACGCGCCGGGCACGCGCAGGCCAGGATTCGCCTTGACCACCGCCGTCAGACGCGCGTCTTTTTTCAGATGCTTCGCGATCAAATCGGGGCGCGCGTCGACATCGAAAAGCGCGCGGACTCGAGTGAGCAACGCCGGCAAGACCGGCGTGAGCGTGTGCGTGAATTCGACCATCAGCGCGTTCCGGGTCTTCGACTGCGTCACCGTGATCCAGCCCTTGGAGTCGCCGAGCTGAACCGTCCGGGCATACGATCGATCCGTGACGTGCTCGACGCCCTGGAGCGCGCGGGCGCCAAGAAATGCGAGCACGCCGTGCCAGTCGTACGGCGGACGATAGGACAGCTGCAGCGTCGACGTCTGACTACCGTCGGCCACGCCCGGGTCCTCCGCGGCCTTGCGGCGAAGGCGCGTAGGCGCCATGCCGTACCGGCGGCTGAACGCGTCGTTGAAGCGCCGCAGGCTTGCGAAGCCACTGGCGAACGCCACCTCCGTCACCGGCAGCGTCGTCTCGGTGAGCAATTGCTTGGCGAGCAACAGCCGGCGGGTCAGGAGCAGCTGGATCGGCGGAACGCCGAGTTCCTTGTGCACGATCCGCCGAACTTGCCGCGAGCTGAGCTCGAACTCCGCCGCGATTTCCTCGAGGCCCGCCTTCTCATCGAGCGTGCCTTCCTCGAGTCGCTGCACGATCAACCGCGCGATGCGCTGGGCATCGTCCACCGGCGCGCTGCCGGGGGCGAGTTCCGGACGACAACGCAGGCAGGGCCTGAACCCACCCTGCTCGGCCTGCTGCGGTGTGTCGAAAAACCGGCAGTTCGCGCGCTTCGGCGCTTTCGCCGGACAGATCGGCCGGCAGTACACGCGGGTCGACGTCACGCCCACGAAAAACAGGCCGTCGAATCGCACGTCACGTGCCGCCAGGGCGCGGAATAACCGGCGTCGGTCCTGGTCCATCCGCAGAACATATGCTGCGGGCCGGCGGATGACTAGCCATTTTCGGACATCGCATGTCGAGCGGTGTAATGTCCGAAAACGGCTAGCATCGCGCAGCGCCGGCTTTTATATTTGCGTCAGCGTCGAGACACGAACACAGGAGGCCGTCATGACCAGCAAGCGTGCGATTCTCGGGCGATACGTCTCCAAGATGGTGGACTCCCCTGTCGGGAAGCTCACACTGGTCGCGTCCGACGCCGGCCTGGCTGCCATCCTCTGGGAAAACGACCGCCCGCGCCGCGTCAGGCTCGACATCGCCGGTGAAGACCCCACCCATCCGGTCATCGTCGAAGCCGAGCGGCAGTTGTACCGAGTACTTTGCTGGTCGGCGGAAGGCGTTCACGTTGACGCTCGATGTGGCCGGAACACCGTTTCAGCGCAAGGTGTGGGCCGCGCTTCTGACCATCCCGTTCGGAGAGACGCGGTCGTACCAGCAGATCGCGCGACAGATCGGCCACCCGGCTGCTGTCCGTGCGGTCGGCGCCGCCAATGGGCGAAATCCCGTGTCGATCGTGGCGCCATGCCACCGGGTCATCGGCTCCACGGGTAAACTCACCGGCTTCGCCGGCGGACTCGAAAACAAAGCCCGGCTCCTCGCCCTCGAGCGCGGTTAGGGCCGGAAATCCAGCCGTATTTGCGGCCGATACAATATTCGCCCCCGTCATTCGTCTACTTCTGTAGGTAACGGGCGTCAGCCTGGAGCCGATGGCACTCGACCAGGACCAGCGGATCGCCGACGCCGTTACACGGGACGGGTCCCGATTGCGCCAGTTCATTCGCCGGCGCGTGTCGGACCCGGGTGACGCCGAGGACATCCTGCAGGACGTCTTCTACGCGCTGGTCGAAGCGAACCGGCTCTTCGTGCCGATCGACCACGTCACCGGCTGGCTGTTCCGAGTCGCGCGCAACCGCATCACCGATCTCTTCCGCAAGAAGAAGACGGATCGCCTCAGCGACGCCGTCGTCACGGACGAGGACGATGAGCGCTTGCGAATTGATGAACTGCTGCCCTCTCCCGACGCCGGACCGGACGCGCTTTACGCCCGTGACGCGTTGCTCGAGGCGCTCGAGCTCGCACTGGAAGAGCTGCCGCCGGCGCAGCGCCGCGTGTTCGTCGCGCATGAGATCGAGGGACGCAGCTTCAAGGAGATCGCCGCGGAGACCGGCGCAAACGTCAACACGTTGCTCTCGCGCAAGCGCTACGCCGTGCGGCAGCTGCGCGAGCGATTGCACGACGTCTATCGAGAGTTTACGAACGCCAGAGGAGTCGAACCATGAGACCAGGAAAGTGGATCTTCATCGTGCCGGCGGCCGTTGTGGGCATGGTGCTCGTGAGCGCGATCGGCGGCGGGATCGTCCGGCTGCTGTGGAACTGGCTGCTGCCGCCGCTCTTCGGCTGGCGAGAAGTCACGTTCCCTCAGGCCTTTGGCCTGCTCGTGCTATGCCGCGTGCTGTTCGGCGGAATCGGGCGTCACAGCTTCCCGCGCTACACATCACGCATGACGCCGGAGGAACGCGCGCGCTTCCGTCAGCGCATCATGGACAGGGTCGGATTCAAAGCGGCGAGCGAGCGGGTGGACTTCTGAGGCCGACCCGCTCGCCTTCGCGATTCGTCCGTCGGCGTCAGCGCGAAACGGTTACGCGCAGAAACACCGCCGGAATCGACGTCGCGGTCTTGCTGCCGCTCTGGTTCTTCGCGTTGAAGAGATCGACCAACTCCCGCTGCAAATCCGCCGCGCGCCCGTTCTTCTCCGCCGCCTCGAACGCGTTCATCGTCGGACCGTAGTACTTCCTGAACGCCTCCACGAAGTCGGCCGGCGGCCCAGGAAAGTTGAACGTGTAGGTGTCGCGCGCGAACGCAATCTTGTTCGGCGGAATGCCCGCGCCACCGAACCGCTCGATCACGTGGCTCTCGACGCCCCACGTCATCGGGCTCACGAAGCCCTCCGGCGGAGGCGGCGCGTAGGAGGCGCTGATCTTCAAGATCTGCGCGACGAGCGTCGGATCGTTTGGAATCCAATTGCCCATGACGATGCGGCCGCCGGGGCGGGTGACGCGCACCAGTTCCTTGGCGACGTCGGCCGGCCGAGGCGCAAACATCGCGCCGAAGATGCTGACGGTGAGATCAAACGACTGATCCGCGAGGCCCGTCAGACCTGTCGCGTCACCTTCCTGAAACTTCAAATTCGTGAGGCCCGCCTCGATGGCGCGCCGGTTGCCGGCATCGACGAGGTTCTTCGCAATGTCCACGCCCAGCACGTCCGCGCCGAGCTTCGCCTCAGGCAGCGCCGTCGTTCCGTCCCCACACCCCACGTCGAGCACCTTCATTCCGCGTGTGATGCCGAGGCTCTTCACCAGGTTTTCGCCGCTTTCGCGCATGCTGGCCGCGATGCGCGTGAAGTCGCCCTTTTCCCACAGTGCCTTGTTCGGATTCATTGACAGACGCTCCTCCGCAGTTTTCGCCAGTCGGCCCGGCCCGGTCGGGCCGCTCGACCACAGACGAGTAGGACCTTGCGCGCGAAAATCATTCTAGCCGCCTGGAATCGCCTTCGCGGCGTTCTGGACTCGCTCAAGTCACCTATACTGCAGGCCTCACACTGGAGGACGCGTGGAAAAAACGACGACCGGATCGAAAACGCTCAATTCCCTGGCTGAAGGCGTCGGCCGGGCGCTCGGACATGTGGCTGGCGGTGTAGACGCCGTGACAGCCGAAGGCACGGCCCTCGCGAGCGACGCCGGCGCCGCAGCGACTGAGGCGAAGCAGGTGGCCATCGACTTCAAGGACAGCGCGGTCGCGCATGTCGCGGTCGCCCGGGCGAAAGCGACCAAAGCGGCCGGCAAGGTCAAGAAAGCTGGCGCGGGGGCTGCGAAGACTGCCTCGTCGGCGGGCAAGCAGCTGATCAAGAAGGCCAAGGCCCGCATGTCTGGCGCGGGTCGTCAAACACGCGCCGTCGTCGCCAAGGGCAAGAACAAGGCGCAGAAAATAGCCAAGAAAGTGGTCAAGAAGACGAAGAAGGGCGCCAAGAAGCGATAGGGCACCGTCGCCGCCGGCCGCTCAATCCAAGCGGAACCCCGCCCCGTAGACGTCATCACAGGGTCAATCGAGGCTCTGAACCAAGGGGGTTCCATGAAGGCAAAGTTGATGACGGCGGTGATGGTCCTGGGCCTCGCGTCCGGTCTCGTGTTCGCGCAGAGCATGAAGCCGACCGACCCGCAGATTGCTCACATCGCGTACACGGCGGGCGTGCTCGACATCGAGGGTGCGAAACAAGCGCTCCAGATTTCCAAGAACAAGGATGTTCGGGCATTCGCCGATCAGATGATCAAAGACCACGAGTCGGTGAACAAGCAGGCGCTGGCGCTGTGCAAGAAGCTTGGCGTGACGCCAGAGGACAACGACACGAGCAAGGCGCTCTCGGCCGGCGCCAAGGCCAAGCGCGATGAATACGCGAAGCTCTCGGGCGCCGCGTTCGACAAGGCGTACGTCGACAACGAAGTCGCGTACCACAAAACCGTCAACGGCGCGCTCGAGACGACGCTGATTCCGTCGGCCCAGAACGCCGAACTGAAGTCGCTCCTGCAGACCGGCCTGAAGATCTTCCAGGGCCATCAGCAGCACGCCGAGCACGTCGCGT
This sequence comes from uncultured Acidobacteriota bacterium, assembly GCA_963704575.1. GTDB lineage: Bacteria > Acidobacteriota > Vicinamibacteria > Vicinamibacterales > SCN-69-37 > DATEGZ01. Next base: position 3,400,205 of record OY969918.1, read on the forward strand.
CGATGATGATGCAGTAGCCGGCACCTGCACACACGGTGACCGCGATGACGCTGCGTGTCCTGGTCCTCGCCTTGACGCTCGGGTCAGGCGCCGCGACCGGCGCTCCGGCTCGCGCGGTCACCGTGTCGATCGTGATCGACCAGGTCGCGTTTCGCGACACGTCGATCGCGGCGCACGTCGGCGACACGATCGAATGGATCAACCACGACGTCGTCGATCACACAGCCACGGCGAAACACGGTGAGTTCGACGTGGCCTTGCCCGCGGGCAAGAAGGGCCGCGTGGTGATGAAGGAAGTGGGGGTGTTCGAGTACTACTGCCGGCTGCACCCGAACATGGTCGGCAAGATCACGGTCGAGAAACGGAAGTAGGCCGGCCGGCGAGATACCCAGCCAGGTGCGCGACAATCTCGCGCGCGTCGTCCTCCGCACCGTGAATGAACGTGGACTTCCGACGGCGCAGCACAGGCAATCCCATCGCATACAGCCCGGGTGCATCCACCACGCCACCGTCGTGCCGCAGGCGCCCTTTGCCGTCGACGACCGGCACGTCGAGCCAGCGATAGTCGGGCCGGAACCCGGTCGCCCACACGATCGATCGAATCTCTCCGCTGTTCAGATCAAGCGAGAGCCGCGACGCGGCGGGCACGTGCGTGGCCTCGAACCGCTCTGGCGGCGCGACGTCGGCATCCGGCGCGTGCAGGCGGGCCCATTCGTCGAACGCGTCCAACAGGCGGTGCATCTTCAAATCCGCCAGCGCGAACAGGTTGCGCAAACCGCCGGAAAACAACGCGCGACGGTCGCGAATTGCCGCCAGGCGGCCGACGATCGCGACGCCAGCCCGACTGAGCACGTTCAAATCCAGCGTGGTCCGCTCGGACGTCCCGACCAGTTGCGGAGACGGCAACTTCCTCGCGCGCGCGAGATCGTCGATCTCGTCGTACCGCTGGTTCCAAATTCCGGACGCGTCCATCCACCACAGGACGTCACGACCGCGATACGTCCGCGGCAGCCGGACATGCTCGCCCACCGACAGCGTCACCTGACGTCCCGATCGCTGGATCTCATCGGCGAGCTGCACGCCTGTCGCCGACGCGCCAACCACCAGCACGCCGCCGTCGGGCAACTGACCAGGGTGGCGGTAATCGAGCGCGGTGACGCTCGGCAGCGCCGCCGGCACCTCCCGGCTGATGGCGGGCACGTTCGCGACGTTGCACGCGCCGCTCGCGAGAACGATCGTGCGGCACCTGAATTCGCCAGTGTCGGTGACCACGCGATAGCCGTCGTTTACGCGCGAGACCGACGTGACGTTCGTCCGTGTGCGTACGGGCGCGCCGGCCATTTCGGCGAAGCTCGAGATGAAGCCCGCCACTTCGCTCATCGTCATGTAACCGTCGGGATCGCCGCCGTTGTAGTGATAGCCGGGCAGCCGGCTCTGCCAGTTCGGGGTGAGGAGACGCAGCGAGTCCCAACGCTCGTGGCGCCAGGAGTTCGCAATCTCTCCCCGTTCGAGGACGACGTGGTCGATCGCGCGGTCGATCAGGCCGCGGCTGGTCGACAGCCCCGCATGCCCGGCGCCGATGACGACCGTAGTGACGTGTTCGATGGCGAGCCTGCTGCGGCCGGTGCGCGGCTAGACGACTTCGACGGTCACGTTGGTCGGGTTGGTGACGATGTCGTAGACGGCCGATCGTTTCTGTGACTGCGCGACGATGGCTTCGATTTCCTGTTTCGACGCGTCGGCGTCGATGTGGAAGGTGACCTTGATGTCGTCGTACCCGTTGCGCACGTCGCTGTCGATACCCAGGATGCCCTGGATGTCCATCGATCCTTCGAGCTTGGCCTCGACCGAGCGCAACTGAATGCCGCGATTCTGCGCGACCGCCGCGACCCCAGCCATCAGGCAACTCGCGAGACCGACAAGCACGTATTCGACCGGCGTCGCCCCAAGATCCTCGGACGCGAAGACCTCCGGGTGATCCGCCTCGAAGCTGAATTCAGTCTTGTGCTTCTGTTCTTCGCCGAGGCCGTGAAAACCCTGCACTTTCGACAGGCTGTGCGTGCCGTGCTGCCATTTGCACGAGGCTCGCCACGTGAATTTCGCCGCTTGCGGCGCGCCTCTCAGCACCTCGCGCGCGGCCAGCAGTGCCCCGACATTGACGCCGTTGTTGACACTCGACTGAGCCATGGCTCCCTCTCGATCTCAGGACAAATCGCGCAAACTCTTTCGCGTGAGCCCCGAATCATATCTCGCCCGCGTGAAACCGTGGCGACGCGGGCTATGATCCTCCGCATGACCTCGCCGCCGTCCAAAAGCCCCGTCGGATCGGTGGGCCTGGTCGCCACGCAGTTCGTCGATCTTCCCCGGCCGCTCGCGCTCGATTGCGGCCGACGTTTGCATCCCGTTCGCATCGCATACGAGGCGTACGGCACGCTCTCGGCGGCGCGAGACAACGTCATTCTCGTCTGCCATGCACTGAGCGGCGACGCGCACGCCGCGGGCTTGTCGACCTCGGCCGCCGCAGAACGTACCAGAGACGGTTTCCGTGCGGACGAGCGCGACGCGGACCGCAGCGCCGGCCTCGGCTGGTGGGACGGCATGATCGGTCCGGGCAAAGCGTTCGATACCGATCAGTACTTCGTCGTCTGCACGAACCTGATCGGCGGTTGCCGCGGCACGACCGGACCCTCATCTCCGAATCCCGCGACGGGCCGGCCGTACGGATCCGACTTTCCAGTCGTCACGGTTGCCGACATGGTTCGAGCCGAGCGCGCGTTCCTCGACGAGCTGGGGATCGCGCGGCTTGCGGCGGTCTCCGGAGGATCGCTCGGCGGCATGCAGGCGCTCGAATGGGCGGTGCAGTTCCCTGATCACGTCGACGCGATCATTCCGATCGCGAGCGCTCATGCGCTCCAGCCGCAGGGCATCGCCTGGAATGCGATCGCCAGAAGCGCGATCACTGCCGACCCGGCCTGGCAAGGCGGCCACTACTACGGTACGGGCCGCACGCCCTCGGCCGGCATGGGTGTCGCGCGGATGGTCGGGCACATCACGTATCTCTCGGCCTCGTCGCTCAACGACAAGTTCGGCCGCCGGCTGCAATCCGGTGGAGAGATCCGGTACACGCTCACCGAGCCTGAATTCGAGATCGAAAGCTATCTTCGCTACCAGGCAGACGCGTTCGTGCGCCGGTTCGACGCGAATACGTACCTGTACACCTCTCGAGCGTTGTCCTACTTCGATTTTGCGCGCGAGCACGGGGGCGGCGACCTGACGCGCGCGGTCCGTGGCGTGTCGGCAAAGACGATGCTGATCGCGTTTACGTCTGATTGGCTGTACCCGCCTGCGGGATCGGAAACGCTTGCCTCGGCGCTCCGGGCGGCCGGCAAGCGCGTCGAGCTGCACGTCATCGACGCGCCGTACGGGCACGACTGTTTTCTATTGGAGGAGGCGCGCCAGACTCCTATGATCCAGCAATTCCTCGCGCGTTAGGAGACAGCATGGAAGAGTCGCGCCAGTTCGGTTTCGACACCCGCCAGGTGCACGCCGGGCAGCGCCCCGATCCCAACACGGGGGCTCGCGCGGTGCCGATTTATCAGACAACCAGTTACGTGTTCGAGGATCCAGAATCGGCCGCCGCGTATTTCAATCTGCAGGAGTACGGCAACACCTACTCGCGCATCATGAATCCGACGGTCGCGGTGTTCGAAGAGCGCATGGCGAACCTGGAAGGTGGATGCGGCGGCGTCGCGTTCGCGAGCGGGATTGCCGCGCAGGCGGCCGCCTTGTTCACGCTGCTGTCGCCCGGCGATCACGTCGTGTCGTCGTCGGCGCTGTACGGCGGGACCGTCAATCAACTCAAGCACCTGCTTCGCAAGATGAACGTGGAGCTGACATGGGTCGATCCTGACGATCCCGGCGCGTGGCAGGCGGCGGTCCGCGACAACACCAAGGCGTTTTACGGCGAGACCATCGGCAACCCGGGCGGCAACGTCCTCGATATCGATGCCATCGCCGCGATTGCGCACGCCCACAATCTGCCGCTCATCGTCGACAACACGTTCGCGACGCCGTTTCTTTGCCGGCCGATCGAGTGGGGCGCGGACATCGTCATCCATTCGGCGACGAAGTTCATCGGCGGGCACGGCACGAGCATCGGCGGGGTCGTCGTGGATTCCGGGCAGTTCAACTGGTCGAACGGCCGCTACCCGGTGATTGCGGAGCCGTCGCCGGCGTATCACGGCCTGCAGTTCCACGAGACCTTCGGGACGTACGGCTACCTGATGAAGCTGCGGGCGGAGACGTTGCGCGACTTGGGCGCGTGCATGAGCCCGTTCAACGCGTTCCTGTTCCTGCAGGGCCTCGAGACGCTGTCGCTCCGGATGTCACGCCACGTCGAGAACGCGGCGGCGGTCGCGCAGTTCCTCGAATTGCACGACCTGGCGTCGAACGTGACCTACGGCGGTCTCCGCACGAGCAAGTACAGGTCCCTCGTCGACAAATACCTCCCGCTCGGCGCTGGCGCGGTGTTCTCTTTCGAGTGTCAGGGCGGCCGAACCGCCGGACAGGATTTCATTCGCGGCATCTCGTTGTGGTCGCATCTGGCGAACGTCGGCGATTCGAAAAGCCTCATCATTCATCCCGCCAGCACCACGCATCGTCAACTGAGCGAAGACGAACTGCGCGCCGCCGGCGTGGGTCCCGGAACGATTCGGCTCTCGGTCGGCATCGAGGCCGTGGACGACTTGATCTGGGATCTCGAGCAGGGCTTCGCGCGCGTCCGCGATTCGGCAGCGAGCGAGGCGGCATCGCGATGAGCCAGGCGTTCGATCTTCGCCGTTACCAGGACCCGCTGACGATCCAGCGCGTGATCCACAGCGCCAGGACCATCGCGGTGGTGGGCCTGTCGAGCAATCATCTGCGCGCGAGCTACTTCGTGGGCTTCTACCTCAAGCGCCACGGCTATCGCGTCATACCCGTGAACCCGCGCGAGTCATCGATCCTCGGCGAGCCAAGCTTCGCCAGCCTGGCGGACGTACCCGTGCCCATCGACATCGTGAACGTTTTTCGTGCGCCAGATGCATTGCCGCAAATCGCGCGCGACGCGGTGGCGATTGGTGCCGGGACCTTGTGGTGTCAGTTCACGGTCATCAACGAAGAGGGGGCGCGAATTGCCGAGGCCGGCGGCCTGTCGGTCGTGATGGATCGGTGCCTCAAAGTCGAACACGCGCGCTACATCGGACGCATGCACTGGCTCGGGTTCAACACACAGCGGATCACGTCCGTTCGCGGCGGATTGCAGTAGGCCGCGCGCCGTCACAAGGTTTTACGCTTTTCCTCCGGTCGCACTAAGATCCTGGGATGCGCGCTTTGCGCCCACTGGTCGCCGCCGCCCTGTTCGCCCTCGGCCTGCCTGGGCTTGCCGCGGCGCAAACACCCGTGCACTGGTCGGTGGCGCCCGCGCCAACCCAGCGCGGCCGGCCGTTCGCCGTCGTCGTCACCGCGAAGATCGACGAAGGCTGGCATTTGTACGCGCTTTCCGAACCGCCCGGCCCGATCGCGATCACGTTCGCCGTCGACAAGAGTGGTCCGTTCAAGCTTGCAGGCGAGATCACGGAGTCGACGCCGACGCAGAAGTTCGATCCGAACTTCAACGTGATGACCGCGTTCCACGAGAACACGGCGACGTTCACGTTGCCGGTGACCGCCGCGGCTGGCACGGCGGCCGGATCGCACCCGTTCACAGTGACGGTGAACTTCCAGGCGTGCAACGACCGGTTCTGTCTGCCGCCGAAGGATCAGCAGATCGCGTTGCCGATCGACGTCGACGCCGCCGGCGCGCTCTCCGCAAAAACGCCGCCGGCTGAAGTCGCGCCGACAGAACCGCCGGCGGCCGCTGCAGCGTCGAGCGCGGCCTCGGCCGCCGCGCCCATCGGGAAATCCCCCGTCCCCGATCTGGCCGCGGCTTCGCACGCGACCACGCTCAGCGAGTACATCGGGCTCGCGTGCCTGATGGGCGCGCTGTCGCTCATCACGCCGTGCGTGTTCCCCATGGTGCCGATCACGGTGTCGTATTTCACGCGCCGCGCCGGACAAACGCGGCGGGCGGCCGTGACGCAGGCCGTCGTGTACGGCCTGGGCATCATCCTGACGTTCACCGCGGTGGGTTTCACGCTCGCCGTCGTCTTCGGCGCGTCCGGCCTCAATCGCTTTGCCGCCGATCCGTGGCTCAACCTGGGCGTGACCGCGCTCTTTCTCGCCTTTGCGCTCAGCCTGTTCGGCGTGTGGGAGCTCGCGCTCCCCTCAAAGATCGTGACGGCCGCCTCGACAGCCGACTCCGGCCGGGGCGCCATCGCCGGCACCCTGCTCATGGGCCTCGCGTTCACGTTGACCTCGTTCACGTGCACCGCGCCGTTTCTCGGCACACTGCTCGTCGTCGCCTCGCAGGGCGACTGGCAGTGGCCGCTCGCCGGCATGATCGCCTTTTCGACGATCTTCGCGCTACCGTTCGTGCTGCTCGCGCTGGCGCCCCACTGGCTTTCCTCGCTGCCGCGCTCCGGTCCCTGGCTGGTGGCGGTGAAGGCGGTGATGGGCCTGCTCGAGCTGGCGGCTGCGATGAAGTTCCTGTCGAACGTCGATCTCGTCTGGCACTGGGGCATCTTCACGCGCCCCGTTGTGCTCGTCGTCTGGATCGTGATCGCGATCGTCCTCGTGATCTACCTCGTCGGCCTCGTGCGGCTCGGACATGCGCCGCGTCTGTCGCGTCCAGGCGTGCTGCGGTGGACAGCAGTCGCCGCCGGCGTCGTGCTCGGCGCGTGGCTCGCAACGGGTCTGGCGGGACGACGGCTTGGTGAACTCGAGGCGTTTCTGCCGCCTGCCGATCTCGCGGGCATGGCGCCGAATTCCGAACTGAAATGGATCATCAACGACTACGACGCGGCGCTGGCGGAAGCGAAGCAGTCTGGCCGGCCGGTGCTCGTCGATTTCACCGGCTACACGTGCACCAATTGCCGCTGGATGGAAGCGAACATGTTCCCGCGCGCCGACGTGACCGCAGAGCTGGCTCGGTACGTCAGGCTGCGGCTCTACACAGACGGCCAGGGCGAGATCTACCGACGCTACCAGCAGCTCGAGCAGACGCTGTTTGGAACGGTCGCACTGCCGTACTATGCCGTGCTCAAGCCCGACGGCACACCAGTCGTCGCCTTTGGCGGATTGACGCGCGACTCCGCCGAGTACGTCAACTTCCTCAGGAAGGGACTCGAATGAGCGCGACGTCGCCGCAGCACGCTCGCGATTCCGACCGATCATGATCCGCACCGACCATCTTTCGAAGGACTACGGCGGCAAGACCGCGCTGGCAGACCTCAGCATGTCGGCCGAACCCGGCGAGATCCTCGGGTTCCTCGGCCCGAACGGCGCGGGAAAATCGACGACCGTGAAAATCCTCACGGGGATGATCCGCGCCACTGGCGGAAGCGCGACGGTCGCCGGTTTCGACGTCGCGACTGATCCGATCGAGGTCAAGAAGCGTATCGGCTACGTGCCCGAAACCGCCGCGCTCTACGACGGCCTCACGGCGTCGGAGTACCTCGAACTCGTCGGGGCCCTCCATCACCTGGAGCCGCAAGCGGCCGCATCGCGCCGGCGCGAGTTGCTCGATCTGTTCGGCCTCGGAGCCGTCGTCGACCAGCGGATGACCGAGTTTTCGAAGGGCATGCGTCAGAAAGTGCTCATCGCCTCCGCGCTGCTCCACCGGCCCGAGGTGCTCTTCCTGGACGAGCCGCTCGACGGCCTCGACGCCAACGCGGCCGCGGTCGTGAAGGAAGTGCTGAAGAAGCTCGCCGCGCAGGGCCGGACGATTCTGTTCTGCTCGCACATTCTCGAAGTCGTCGAGCGAATCTGTACGCGCATCGTGATCATCAACGGCGGCCGCGCGGTCGCGAGCGGCACGGCGGACGACATCCGCGCCGCCACGGGCACGGCCACGCTCGAAGAGGCGTTCAGCCATCTGACCGGCGTGCGCGACGTCAGCCAGGTCGCGAGCGAGTTCCTGACCGCGCTCGATCGGGCATGAACGCCGTCTTCGGCGCGTTCGGCGTCGACTACGACCAGTGGCGGGCGCTAACGATCGTCGCGCTCAAGCTCGACTTCCGTCAGGGATCATTCGGACGGTCGCGCTTCAGCAACCAGACACGCGGCGTCGCCAGAATCCTCGTGCAGGTCATCCTGTACTCGGTCTACGGTTTGTTTCTGTCATTTCTTCTCTGGGCCATCGACGATCTGTTCCTGGCGGGTACGTTCCTTGCGACCTATGTGATGTTCATGGTCGGAATGACCGTCCTGCTCGGCTACAACTCGGTGCTCACGTCTCCGCTCGACTACGGCATCCTGGGCTTTCGCCCGGTGACTTCGCGGACGTACTTCGCGGCCAAGCTGACGAACGCGCTCGTGTACACGACCGGGCTCACCACGGCCGTCGCCTACATACCGGTCGTCACGCTTTTCGTCCGCCACGGCGCGGCTGTCGGCAGCGCCGGGATCGCGGCCACGTACGGCGCTTCGTTCTTCACGGCGCTCACGATCCTGTTTGGCTACGGCGGGCTAATGCACCTGATCGGCGCGGATGCGCTCAAGCGCGGTTTGTCGTACGTCCAGATGGCGATGAGCTTCGTCGTGTACGGCGGCTACTTTCTAAGCGGACAGCTCGCGCGATCCCAGGCGCTGCACTCGCTCTCGATTCCGAAGTCGCCGTGGCTGGTGCTCGCGCCGCCGACCTGGTTCGCGTCCTACCTGGATATCGCCGCGGGCCACGCGGTGCCGATTCAACTCGTGATTGCCGCGATCTCGGTCTTCGCCGGCGTGGCGCTCGTCGTCGGCGCCGGCGGCCGCTTGTCGATGACCTACTCCGATCGGCTCGCGGCGATCGCGGCGTCGAGCCAGCGGACGCGTCACTCGAGCGGGCGCGCCCGACGCGGGTGGTGGTTCCGCCGCGACGAGCCCCGGGCCGTCGCGGTCCTCGTGCGCAGCCAGTTTCGCAACGACCAGCGCTTCCGCATGGGCATCCTCGGCATTCTGCCGCTCACCCTGCTCTACGCGATCATGGGCATTCGGGACGGCAACATGGCCGACCCGTTCGTCCAGGCGAGCCGCGGAGGAGGCTTCTCGCTCGTGACCGTGGCCATTCTCGTATTCCCCTCGATGCTCAAGCCGGCGCTGACGCGCAGCGAGTCGTTCCGCGCGTCGTGGGTCTTCTTCGCGTGTCCTGCCGACCGCCTGAAGATCATCCGCTCGGCGAAGAACGTCGTCGTCGCCTACTTTCTCGTGCCTTATCTGATCTTCGTCGGCGCAATCTACGCGTACGTCGCGCACAACCTCTGGCATGTCCTGGTCCACATCATGCTGCTCGGCCTCATCAGCCACCTCGTACTGCAGAGCATGGTGTTTCTCGATCCGGAGCTGCCGTTTTCGCGTCCCACCCAGGTGGGCCGACGCGGGACCTCCGTCATAGTGCTCATGCTGATGATGGGCCTGACGAGCGGGCTGATACAGTCGTTCTCGTCGGCGCTCTACGCCAGTGTGTTCGCGACGACGACTGCTTTCGCCGCAGTGATTGGGATCACCGTAGTCGTCGATCTGATGACGCGCGCGCGCGTGCGCCGGCACGCGACCGAACTCGAATTCGAAGGCTGATTCGCTCGGGCAGACCGGCCGTTCAGCTGGCGGCGATCGTCGCCGCCGATCGCAGCGTGAGCGCCACGAACGTCAACGTGCCATTCGTGCAGCCGCCGGTCGGCAGCGTCGGCGATCCGACGACGAACAAGTTATCGTGATCGTGCGTGCGTCCATGGCTGTCGACCACGCTCGTGGCGGGGTCTGTCCCCATTCGGCACCCGCCCGCCGGGTGGTCCTGGTAGTTGAGGCCGCTGAGACCGCCCATGCGTCCGTCGCTGGCCTTCGCCAGCCCGGCGAAAAGATTCTGAAAGTGATCGCGGGTCGCGCCGGCGCGGGCGGTCGTGGCGGCGTCCACCTTGTGCTGCAGGACAGGCATCGGATCGCCCCAGCGATTTTTCGTCGCGGGATCAAGCGTCAGACGGCTGTCCTTGTCGGGCTCGACGGTGTAGTACCCGCGCACGCGCGCCGAGCCGCGCGTCGTTCGCGATCGCCAGTCGGCGAGGACCTCGTCACCGAGGAGCAATTTGCCAGCAGCATCGCGTAACTGCGGCGCCCGCCCGCTGGCGCTCTCCCAGATGCGCAGGTCGTGGCGGACGTACGGCTGATCGGCGCGGCAGCGGAAGAATTGCCGCGAGATCAGGCTGTGCTGCTCGTTCATGCCGGGAAAGATCTTCAAATCCAGATCAATCTGCGTCTGGTACGCGAGATGGCCCGTCAGGTACCGGCCGACCTGATCGGACGAGTTCGCGAGCCCGTTCGGGAACCGGGAATTCGCCGATACGAGCAGCAGATGCGAGCTCCAGCAGTAGCCGGACGCCACGACAAATGTCTTCGCGTGATACTCGACGTTGTTGTCGGTGCCGTCTTCTTTGGCAGCCTGCGCCGATGCGATCTTCGCGGACGACGGGTCGAGCGTCAGCTTGCGGACGAGCGTCTGATCGTGGAGCTGAATTTTCTTCGCGTCGAGCAACTGCTTGAACGTCCAGTCAGGCGAGTACCTCGCGCCGGTCGGACACACCTCGCACGTGTTGCACCGGCGGCACTTGCCGCGCCCGCCGTAGCCGTCGACCGTGTTCTTCGCCTGCGGTGTCGTCCAGAATTTGATCCCGGTCTGTTCCGCCCATTTCTTGAGCTCGACCAGGTTGTAGGTCATCGCCATCGGCGGCATTGGATAGGGCTGTGAACGCCAGTCTTCCGGCAGCGGACTCGGCTCGCCGGAGACGCCGATTCGGCGTTCGGCCTCGCAATAGAACGCTTCCAGGTCCTTCCAGTCGATCGGCCAGTCGACGGCGAGGCCGTACATCGATTTCAGCCGCGTGTCTTCCTCGGAAAACCGATTGCAGACGCCGCCCCAATGCAACGCCGATCCGCCGACGGCCATCGCACGCGAGATCACGCCGCGCGCCGACTGATCCGCAATGAAGTCGCCAGGCCAGATGTTCTCGCCGTAGTCGAGGTTGCGCTGCCGGTAGTCGAAGCGATTCTCGAAGTCGAACAGCCGCTTGCCGGCTTCGACGACGATGATCGAGGAGGAGGGCCGGAGCTCGGACAATTTCTCCGCGAGCATGGCGCCGGTGATGCCGCCGCCGATGATCACGACGTCCGATTCGTAGCGCGCCATCGTTACGATCCGCCGAGCGGGCGCGGCGCGCGCTCGGATCCGTCGAGCCCGCGGCACGTATCGCGCTGGATCTCCGCGCGGTAGCAGAGATCGATCGCTTCGGGGCTGTTGAAATACAGGCCCATGAAATCGGCGACGAGATTCGCGCCGGTCGGATGCGCCGGCAGTCTCGTCACCGGCTGCGGCGTGTTGAGCGCGTTCTCGACGATCGCGCGCCTGGCCGCCGGAGCCAGCGCCGCGAACGTCGCGCCGCCCTGCGCCGACGCCGCGCGATCGAGCGCGGCAAACTGTGCGGGATACTTCGAGACGGGCGATGGCCCCGTCGGTGCGCTCAGCTGCGAGTTGCCGTAGCCGTGTCCGCGATCCGCGCCTTCCTTGTAGTTTCTGACCCAACCGACGAATTGGGTGACCGCCAGATCGCGTCCCGCGGCCCCGGCAGAAGTCGGCAACACGACCTCCGCGAGCGCGCGCAGCGAAGCGATGTTGGCGTCAGTGAGGTCGGGTGCCTGCGCGAAGAGACGCAACCGGGCCAGCGGCGTCGCCGCGACCGCGCCAACGAAGGACTGCAACAGCGTCCGTCGTTTCATGGGTGGCGCCGATTGTAACGCTATAATCTGGCGCTTCGATCAGTCAAAGGAGCTCCCTGTGATGAGTCTGTCCAAGAATGTTGTGCTCGCCGCGGCGGGCGCACTGGTTTTATCGGGCTGTTCAGGCGAACCGGCGCCAGCCTCGCCGCCTCAAGCAGCCGCGGCCCCGAAGATGTCCCCGGTCGAGCGTGGCAAGTACATCGTGGACGCCGGCGGGTGCCATGACTGCCATACGCCCACGAAAATGGGCCCGAACGGGCCCGAACCCGACATGTCGCGGATGCTGTCCGGCCACCCGGAAAACGTGAAGGTCGATAAGCCGCCCAAGCTCGAGGGCCCGTGGATGGCCGCCGTGTCGAACACGTTCACGGCGTGGGCCGGACCGTGGGGCATTTCCTACACCGCGAACCTCACGCCCGATCAGAACACCGGACTCGGCATCTGGACCGAGGACATGTTCATCCGCGCCATTCGCGAGGGCAAGCACATGGGAACGTCGCGACCCATCCTGCCGCCGATGCCGTGGCCAGCCTTCAAGAACTACTCGGACGAGGATCTGAAGGCGATCTTCGCGTACTTGAAGACCATCCCGCCGGTTGCGAACCACGTGCCCGATCCGATCATCGCGGCGCCGGCAAAGTAAGCGTCCCGTTCACCTCGACCTCGAAGCCGCCCCCGACCGGGCGGCCGAGGTCGAGCTTCCATCCCAGGCGCTCGACGACTTCTCGCGCCACCGCAAGGCCAAGGCCCGGCGCGCCCGGCTGCCGGTTGCGCCCCTCGTCTCCGCGAAATCGACGGATACCAGTCAATGCCTTGAAAGCCTCGTCGCTCACACCGATCCCGTCGTCACGAATCCTCAACACGAAGTGGCCTTCGTCGGGCCGCGAGAGCTCGACCGTGACGTTCCCGCCCGGACGGTTGTAGCGAATTGCGTTGTCGACGATGTTGGCGACGGCCTGATCGAGTGACACGCGATCGGCGGTGACCGTGACGGGCCTGCCGGTCAGATTGGCAGCGAGCGAGACGCCGAGCGCGTGCGCAAAGGCGTTGTGCCGGCGGACCACGTCGGTGACGACCGACTCGAGATCACACGCCTCCCAACTGACGGCCGTTCGGCGCACGTGCAGGTCCGCCGCGACCGCCGAATTGCGCAGCCGCGAGCCCAGGTCGTGCGTCTCGCGCACGGCCAGGCGCAATTCGTCGCGAACGCCCGTAGGCATCTCCTGACGCATCTCGAGCGTGCCCAGCCGCGCGCCGATCGCGCCAATCGGCACGGACACGGACGCAGCATCTTCGATGAAACGCCGGAGCGTCTCGTCTCGATCTTTGTTGCCGGAGGTGCGTTCGTGCAGCGTCTTTGCAACCTCGTTGTAGGTGAAGGCGACCGAGCTGATCTCGTCCTTTCGTTGATCCGGCGCGATCGAGGCGTGCTGCTCGGCAGCCGCCTGCCGCATGTCGTTGGCCAGCCGTCGCACGCGCCGCACGCTGGGCATCACGGCCAGCATTGCGACGATGTAGCACACGGCGAAGAGCCCGGTGAACTGCTCGAGCTTCTGACGGAACGCGTGTGGATCCGGACGCATCCGGCCGAGAAACACCGCGCATGGCCCGCCAATCCACCCTGTCCACGCGGCCATCTGCACGCCGGTGCCGTCCTTGGTCGCGAACGGCGCGATCACGGGCGTTGGCGAGGTGCGCAACGCGATCCGGAGATCGTTGGGAAACCGCGGCGACGCCGTGCTCGATCCCATGAACTCTTCGTCGAACGCGAAAAGCTCGAACGGCTGCTCCTCGACTTTCGCGCGCGGCGCGAGCGCCTCAGGATCGGGATTGGGCAGCTCGCCGCGCTTGGGCCGGCCTGTGAGCGGGCCTGTGAGAAACCAGCGCGGGTCGCTCTCGCAACGCTCGCGAACTTGGGCGTTGATCTGCGACTTGACGACGCGCTCGAGCGCGAGCGACATGTCCTCCGCGCGGATGGCCGTGATCGCGTAAAGCAGAATCAACGCTGCAGGGACGGCGATGAGGAGCGTCGTAAGGGCGAGACGGGGACGCAGCTGCATCTAGGCCTGCACGCCAATACGCCTGGGCTCGGCCGCGCGTTGACGAGCCATCCAGAGACCGGCGGCGGCGAGCGCGAACACCAGGCCTACCACCAACCAGCCGTTGGCGGCATAGAACTTCGAGCCCTCGATGGTGAGCGGCGCGCGCTGGAGAAGCACGGACACGAACATCATCACCGTGAGGGCCAGCAGGCCGACACGCAGAAGCACGAGCAGTACCAAAGACATCCCGATGACCGAATAGAGGACGATCGACAGCCAGTCGTTGAGGTCGTTGCCGGCCGCGGAGAGCATCGTGATGACGGCGACGGCCACTGCGGTCGGAATCCAGTCTGCCCCACCGGGCGCCAGACGGCGCGTGATGCGTAGCACAAGCTCGCGCGTGAGCGAAAACTCGAGCGCGGTGAGCAGCGCGTTCTGTAGTCCGTTATTGAGCGCGCCGAGCGTCGTCAGCATCATCTCCCGTCCCCCCAGGAGGGTGTTGTACTGCGGCGCGTGCGGCATCGGCGCCGGTTGACCAAACCACGCCGGCAGCAGGTTGTACGCCAGATCGAGCGCGGCGAGCGCCGCACCGCAGGCCACGCCGGCCAACAGCTCACGCCCGACGATCGGATCGCGCACGCGACCGGCGAGCAGTCTCGTCCAACCCACGAGCATCGTCGGCCAGTTGCGGCGGACGAATGGCTCGAGCGCGAGATAGATCAACCACATCAGCACCGCGAGGAAGATCGCGAAGGCGAGGCCCGTCAGCAGGCGAATCCATTCCTCTGAGATGTCGCGCACGTGCGGTGTCAGCGCCCACTGCCCCATCATCAGGAAGAAGATGAACACGGCTAGGCGGACGCTGCCCCGCCCGTCGGCGCGGCCCGTCCGGAGGTTCGTGCGCGCGAGCAGGGTGGCGCCGACGAGCAGGACGAGCACGACGATGACTTGTACCGGCGACGTGTAGTTGTCGCGTGACTCGTACGACGGATCGCGCTTGACGGCCGTCCACGGCCCGACGATCCAGAACGACACGATTTTGCCGCGATACGCCGCGGCTTCGACGTGCACCGTCGTGTCTGCGCCGGCAAGCAGGCCTTCCCATGCGAGCCGGTCATCCGCAAACGTTTCAGGCGTGCGGCCGGGCGTCGCGACGTGGAACGTCTGCAGATCGAGCCCCGCCACCCGGAACGCGGCCGACCAATCGATGGCCGCCGGCGAATTGCCTGAAGGGGGATCGATCTCCGGAGGCGCGGCAATGAATCGCACCAGACGGCCCGTCGTGTCGAGGTACACCGTCGTCATCCCCGTGACGTTCAGCGGAGGATCCTCGGTATCTGCAGAGCCGCGCTTCTCGACAGGCACGAGAAGGCGCGGGCTGGTCCGCCGCCAGAAATAAATCGGCGGCGGCTCGCCGCTTTCGAGCAGCCGCCAGCCGTTCCTGCCGGCGCCTTGCTTCTTGGCCCACGAGAGATAGGACCCGTTGTTCGCGAAGCCGATCGCCTGGTCGCCGATCCGATCGCCGTAGCCAAAGGCCTCACGCACTTGCTCGGCGCGATCGGCCAGCACCTCTGGCGGTTTGTCGACGGGTGTGAACGCGAAGATCGAGACTCGCGACGTCAGCACCACGCAGAGCAGGAGCAGCGCGCCCGCGGCCGCGAGCCATGCGAGGCCGGTCACGCGCGAGACCGCTTCGCTCTCGCCGCCGGCCGCTGCCACCATTTCCGGCGACGGCGTCTCTCCCGCGGCGAGTGCGGCGGCGAGTGGGTCGCCCCCGGGGAGTGACGCCGAGACCGCGAGCGCCGATGCCGGCCGCCGGGCCGGATCGCGATCGATGCAACGCAGAATCGCGCGCTCGACGACGGGATCGAGTCCCTTCACCAGTTCCGTCGGCGACGTGATCGGGCCAGATCGCTGCTGCAGCAGTTCGGCCATCGTGCCCGCGGTGAACGCGCGCCGGCCGGTGAAGATCTCGTACAGCACGAGACCAAGGGCGTAAATGTCACTCCTGGCCGTGACATCGCGGCCCTCGATCTGCTCCGGCGCCATGTAGGCCGGTGTGCCGACGCGAATGTCGCCGACCTCGCCGATCGCGGCAAGGCCGAAATCCATGATCCGGACCTTGCCCGCGCCGTCGAGCATGATGTTGGCGGGCTTCATGTCGCGATGGATCACGCCGCGTTCGTGCGCCGCCGCCAAACCCGCGCACAATTGGCGCCCGAGTTCGAGTGCCTTGTCCTCCGGAAACCGTCCGATGCGTTTCAGCGATGCCGCGAGGTCTTCGCCGTCGACGTATTCCATCGACAGGAACAAATCACCGTCGATCTCGCCGATGTCGTACACGCGGCAGACGTTCGGATGCGACACCTGTCGCGCCGTACGGACTTCGTTGTGAAACTGCGCGAGCCGCCGCGTGTCGGTGGCGAGAGGTTTCGGCAGAAATTTCAGCGCGACCGCCTGTCCAAGACGCAGATCGTCGGCGCGAAATACCTCTCCCATGCCGCCGCGCCCCAGCAGCCCGGTAATGCGGTAGCGACCGTCGAGGACCGTGCCTGGCGCGAACCGCCCGTGATCGATCGATCCCGACGAACTCAACCATCCGCTCGCGTGCACGCCAGTGCGTCCACCGCCGGACGACGGCGTGACCGCGGCCATGCGCGTATGGTCATCGCCGAGGCGCGTCTCGGCGTCAGCAACGGCCTGCGCCGCCCCGCAGGCAGGACAGAACCGGCTCGAATCCGGAACGGTGGCGTGACAGGACGCGCAGGTCACAGTGAGGGACTACTCGAGAATTCTCCAAAGGTACCAGGCGGCAATCGATCGGTACGGCCGCCAGGCTTCAGCCAGCCGCTCCATCGTGCGCGGCGCGGGGCGACGCTTCATGCCGTACAGCTTCTGCATGCCTTTGACGATCCCGAGATCGGCCAGGGGAAACACATCGGGCCGGTTCAAGCGGAACATCAGGAACATCTCCGCCGACCACCGGCCGAGCCCCTTGACCGCGGTGATCGCCTCGATGACCGCTTCGTCAGACTGGTGTTCGAGCGAGGCGAGGTCGAGACGGCCGTCTTGAACGTGTGCGGCCAGATCGCGGAGGTACGAAATCTTCGGGCCGCTCACCCCTGCGGCCCGCAAGGCCACCGGATCGGCGGCGAGCACGTTCGCCGGTGTCAAGGCATTCGACCCACCGACAAGAGCGACGACGCGGCCGTAGATCGTGTCGGC
The DNA here is from genome assembly GCA_963704575.1 of uncultured Acidobacteriota bacterium. Classification (GTDB taxonomy): domain Bacteria; phylum Acidobacteriota; class Vicinamibacteria; order Vicinamibacterales; family SCN-69-37; genus DATEGZ01. The sequence goes on from OY969918.1 coordinate 3,417,355, forward strand.
CGCTTTGCCGGACAGTTGCTGCGACATGATCGCGCGCACGAGCGCCCGGAACGGATGGCCCGTCCGGCCGTCAGTCAATCCGCAGGCACCCACGCGCTTCATGAGGAGCGCGAGACGTTCGTCGCGGCGCATCAGGTGCCGGCGTGCGCGCTCGAACTCGTGGGGCGTCCCGGCAAGCGCGGCCCATCCGGCCGACGGCGTCTGCGCGGCCGCGTGCTTCTTCGATCGGGTCTTCGGTCGGACCGAGGGTTTGCGTGTCGATCGCCTGCTCGCGCCGGCGCGCTTCGCCATCATGCCTCCACGGCCGTCACAGTATAGACGTGCGCGTCGTCATCGCCGTTCGAGCAGGCGCGCCGCCACGGCGAGTCTCGCGATCACCCGCTCGCGGCCGACGAGTTCCACCACGTCGAACACGCTCGGGCTCACGGCCTGCCCGGTCACGGCGACCCGCGTCGCGTGGATAAGCACGGCAGGCTTGATGCCGCGCGACCCGGCCAGGGCGCGCAGCGCGGTCTCGACCGTCGCCGCGTCGAACGGCGCGACGCCGGCGAGCGCCTCGCGCCAGGCCGCGAGGTGCGGCCCAAGATCCGGCGAGGACAGATACTTGGCCACCGCGGCGGGATCCAGCTCGACGTCCTCCGCGAGAAACGGCCGGAGGAGATCCACGAAATCGCCGAGCTTGCGTGCCCGCGGCTTGAGCAGGTCGATCACGCGTTCGATCCACGCAGGATCCGACGTGTATACGCCGCGCCACCGTCCGTCGGCCGCGAGCGCCGGCGCGAGGCGGCGAAGAATTTCCGGCGCCGGCAGCCGCATCAAGTGCTGCTGGTTGAACCAGTCGAGCTTGTCCGGACCGAACACCGCGTTGCCGCCACTGATGCCTTCGAGCGTGAATGCCGCGATCAACTCGTCGCGGCTGAAAAGCTCGCGGTCGTTGCCAGGCGACCAGCCGAGAAGCGCCAGGAAATTGATCATCGCCTCGGGCAGATATCCCTGCTTTTCGTATTCGCCGACCGACGTCGCGCCGTGCCTTTTACTCAAGCGCTTCTTGTCTGGACCGAGGATCAGCGGGACGTGCGCGAAGGCCGGCAGCGGCGCCTGCATCGCACGGTACAACAACACCTGCTTCGGCGTGTTCGAGATGTGATCGTCGCCGCGGACCACATGCGTCATCGCCATCTCGACGTCGTCGACCACGACCGACAGGTGATACGTCGGATATCGGTCGGAGCGCAGGACGACGAAGTCCTCGATGTTGGCGTGATCGACTGTGATGGGTCCATGCACGAGATCGTCGAAGGTCGTCGAGCCGAGCGGCACGAAGAACCGGATCGCCCGAGGTTCACCGGCGGCTTCGCGGCGCGCGACGTCCTCCGCGCTCAGGCGACGGCAGGTACGGTCGTACATGCCCGACAGGCCAGCCGCTTCCGCGGCCTCACGCTTGGCCTTCAATTCCTCGGGCCGGCAGTAGCAGTAGTAGGCCTGGCCGGCCGTGACGAGCGCTTCGGCGGCGGCGCGGTACCGATCGAGACGCCCGGTCTGAAAGTACGGCGCGTGCGGCCCACCGATGCCGGGCCCCTCGTCCCAGTCGAGGCCGAGCCACGCGAGGCTCTCGAGAATGCCCGTCACCATGTCGGCCGACGACCGTTCGACGTCCGTGTCCTCGATGCGCAGGACGAATACGCCGCCGTGGCGACGCACGTACAGCCAGTTGAAGAGCGCCGTTCGCGCGCCGCCGACGTGCAGGTAGCCGGTTGGCGACGGCGCGAAGCGGAGACGCGGGAACACCGGTAAATTCTTTCGGTAGTCTGCGAAACCGGTCACTTCGTGATGCCGGCGAGGAGCAAGCCGAGCTCGATGACGAGAATGAGCACGATCACGAGCTCGAGCAAATTGGCCTGCGACATGCCGGTCTGCTCGACGACCGACTGATAGATGTCGTTGAGCGTCTTCAGCTTCTCCTCGACGTTGTTCTTCCAGCGGTCGAGCCCGAGACGCGTCACGACGCTGCTGAACAGACGCGCGGCGTAGATGTCGCCGACGAACTTCACGCCGTTCTCGAGGCGGTCGGTCAGCTCATTGATGTCGATGAAGAGCGCATAGAGCTCGCGGGCGGCGCGCGCGTGACGACGGCCCGCCCAGCGATCGGACCAGCGCGGTTGCTGCAGCTCGGCGTAGATTCGCGTGAGCCCGCTCTCGAGCAGCGCGTCGTAGTAGCGGAACTCCAGCAGCTGCGAGTTCGCGAACTCGAGGATCTCGATCGCCTGCAGCGCGGCCGCCTCCGTGTCGTAGATGAACGCGGCGTTCCACGCGGGCACGACGAGGTCGTCGGCGAGGTACGAAAGCGCCTGACGAAGCACCGTCTCGCGTTCCTGCCGGCTCAACGCCTGGCGCTCGCCGCGGAGGAGCTGGGCGATCTCGGCGCCGCGCCGTTCGATGAGCGATTCGCCGGTCACGGGTTCGTCGAGCGCGGTGACGGCGAAAATCAGATAGTCCTCGTCCAGATACGGCGCCTGTTTCGGGCCCTTGAGGGCGCCTGCCATCGCCGCGACGATCTTTCCGCACGCATCGGCGGCGTGCTGCTCGAGGGGCTCGTTCTCGATCAGCATCTGACCGAGCGTCACGAGGTCGTCCCATGCGCCGTAGAACGGCCGCGACAGCGTGAGCGATACGACGCCGTAGTCGTAGAACTTCACGCGCACGCCGAAGCCGTCGAGTTGCGCGCAGCCGAGCGCATCGCCGCCGGTCACGACCGGCGGCTGGATGTAGCGAAGACGCGGCGGGCCCGGCGACTTGTCGTCGAGCGTCGCAATAGTCGCGCGCTCGCCGAGCAGACGCTTGACGGCGCTCAGATCGATCGACTCGGCGACCTCGAACAGATAGATCGCCGTGACGAAGCCGGACTTGATCCCGCCGCTCATGACCGATCGATGAGCGCGGCCGCCGCACCCACCCACTCCAGGCCTTTGTTGTGATCGACGCCCATCATGCGTCCGCGGCCCATCCGCACGAGCGGCAGCACGGCGTGCAATCGATCGCCCTCGCGGACGAACATGATGCGGATCTCGGCCTGGGTCGGCCCGACTGGCGTGTTGATTACGGGTGTGAACGCGATGCGCCGCTGCAGCACGTACTGCCAGCGTCCGTCCTGGGGAATCGCCGCAAAATCACGATCGGTCGGCGCGAACACGATCCCGTCGCCCGCAAACGAGAAGAGCGGCTTGATCAACCACTCGCCGCGATCGGGCGGCAGCGCGCCCAGACTGCTGAGATAGTGCGTCGGCGGCACCCAAGCATGCTTGAGCCAGGGAATCGAGAACTTGCTGATCCGGAAGAACCAGTCCGGACCGCCCGCCCATTCGACGTCCAGGTCGTCGCGGTAGTCGAACGGCAGCGTGCGCCCCGTGCGCTCGAGCTCGTCGGGAATAACGCGGTTATAGATCCGTGCGATGCGCGTCTCGACGCCGTCGCGCCGGTAGAAGAGCTGACGGCCGCGTCTGGTGACGCCCTGAATGTCGATCGCCCTCACGCCCCAGATCTGCTGCGTGACTTCGAAGTCCGGCCGCGTCTTCTGGCGCGCCGGATCGATTTCCATCAACACGACTTCCGCCGGATCGTGCCCGTTCAGGATCGCCTGTCCGACACGCGCAACGTAGTCCTCTCGTGACAATCCCCCGACAAACAACGTGACGTCATCGATCCCGTACGACTCGACCGCGCATTCCGCCAGCGCCAGTTGGAACCCGTAGAGCGACGGAAACGCCTGCAGCTCGACGAGGCGTCCCTCGACGCCGGCGTCGGTCGCGACGAGACCGAAGTCCACCTGAATGAACGTCGGCAGCGTTTCACCGCCCGCAACCTGGAATCGTGCAGGCACGATGGCGTCCGCCGCGCGTCGATACGCCGGATTGCCGATGAGCTGGCCGAGGAGCTCTTCAGCGACCGACACCAGACGCGCGATCAGCGTGTCAGGAAAAAAACACGGTGTCTCCGAAAGCCGGAACTCGACGTCGACACCGGTACGCCGGGCCACGTTCCGTGTGAACCCGCGGTACCGGAGCGGAGACCACTCCTCGTTGAAGCGTTGGCGTCTGGCCTGAATCATCGCGTCGGCCGGGCGGCGGACTCAGTCGGCCGCCGGTTCGATCAGGAACTGCCCGCGATGCATGATCGGCTGGTCGTCCACCCAGATGTCGAAGTTCGTGCCGACGACGTCGATGTGCGTCGAGGAATACCAGTCGGCGCCCGTGTGCGCGCCGTACGGATTACCGAACGCGATGTGAATGCCGGGAAACTTCTCGTCCTGCAGGATGTGACCGATCACGTGCTGCAACTCGACGTTCGTGCCGATGGCGAACTCACCGACGCGATCGCTGTTCTCGTCGGTATGCGTGTACCGCCAGAAGTCGTCCCGCAGTGCCGCATTGGACGAGGTCGCCTCGACAAGCCGGTTCTTCTCCACGCGCAAGGTCAGCGGCGACTTCGCCAGGTTGCCGTACCGATCGCACAGCCAGTCGCCGACGACGCCATCGACGACGAGCGTGCCGTTGACCTCCCCCGGCGTCGTGAATACTTCACCGCCCGGCAGGTTGCCCCACTTTTCTGGAGAAATCAGACCGCTTGTCTTGATCCAGCGATAGGAAGGATTGAGCGTCGCCTCCAGATCCGTCCCCGCCGGCGTCGTCGCGCGCACCTTCCGGGCCGGTTCGACGATCTGCAGCACGCGCCGGCTGATGCGATCGACCGCCTGATAATCGGCGCGCATGCCCTCGACCATGATCTGGCGCGTGATATTGACCATGTGCGCGTGCCGCATGCGTCGGCGGTTGACGATGTCGGTGAGCTCCATGCGTGACTTGAGCTCGTTGGCCTGTACGCGCGCGGCGAAAATGCTCACCGCGCTTTGCTCCATGTCAGCCGCGATGCTCGGCGGCAGCAACGTCAGCGGCCGCGCGGCTTCCTGTTCGAGCGTGAATCGCCGGTAGGGTGCGCCGACGTCCTGGATTTCGTGTTCCAGCGCGTCCGCGATGTCGCGGCAGGCCTCGTCGCCGATGATCGTCACGCGCTCATGCGGTTGGACGTTCAGGCACACGCGGATCGCGTTCCTGGCGCCGGGTTGAAGTTCGGTGTCAGTCATCACGGGCATCGGCAGCTACAGACCCTCGCGCGTCTCCGCCATCATGTACCCCACGACGGCTTTGAGATCATGCCCGGATTCCTCGTAGACCCGCAACTGACGATCCGCGCCGGTGCCGTGGTCGAGAATCCAGTGGATGTACTCCACCGCCTTCCGGCTCCCGAGCTCGTCGAGCACGTCGTCCACCCACTCGAGGTACTCGAGGATCAGTTGGCGCTCGGGCACTTCCCGTTCGAGACCGAAGTCGATGAGCTTGCCGTCGAGCCCGTAGCGCGCCGCCCGCCACTTGTTCTCCATCAGCAGCGCGCGGCTGTACTGACGCCAGCTCTGATTGCGCGCGTGCAGCCGGTACAGTTTGACGGCGGTCGCCTGGATGAGCGCCGCGATCGCCAGCGTCTCATCCACGCGCATCGGGATGTCGCAGACGCGCACCTCGAGCGTGCTGAAGAACGGGTGCGGCCGGACGTCCCACCAGATTTTCTTCGCATTGTCGATGGTGTTGGTCCGCACGAGCAGGTCGACGAACGTTTCGAAGTCGGCCCACGACGTGAAGGTGTCGGGAATGTTCGTACGCGGAAATCGATCGAAGACCTTGCAGCGGTACGACTTCAGGCCGGTGTTCATGCCGATCCAGAACGGTGAGTTCGTCGAGAGCGCGAGCAGGTGCGGCAGGAAGTACCGCAGCTGGTTCATCAGGTGGATCAGCGTCTCGCGATCCTCGATGCCAATATGCACGTGGAGGCCGAAAATCAGGTTGGCGCGCGCGACGATCTGCATGTCCTCGACGAGCTGGAGATAACGGGCGTCCGGGTACACGTCCTGCTCGCGCCAGTCGGCGAAGGGATGCGTCGCGCCCGACGCGAGGAACAGGCCGTTCTCCGACGTCAGCGTCAGCATGCGCCGGCGGAGATCGCGCAGGTCATTGCCGGCTTCAGCCATCGTGCGGCACACGCCCGTGCCGACCTCCACGACCGACTGATGCATTTCGGCCTTCACGCGTTCGTTCAGCTGCCGCTTGCCCTTCTCGACGATCTCGGTCTGGATGTGGGATCGAAGATCGTACGTCTCGGGATTGATCGTCTGATATTCCTCTTCGATCCCGATCGTGAAGGTCGGCGTCACCATGTTGTGGGGGCCTCGGTCAGGTGCGGCGCAGGAATTCTTCCCAGCGGTAGATCTGCGGAGCGCGCGCCGAGAGTGCCGTCCGCACCGCCAGATCGGCCATTGTCTCCACGATCCACTCGAAGTTCTCGTCGCCAACCGATCGGCGCTCTGCATCCGGCGCAGGGTTCATGAAATCGATCGCGTACGGCACGCCGTCCTCGACGGCGAATTCGACGGTGTTGAGGTCGTAGCCGAGTGCGCGGCACAGGGTGATTGCGTCACGCTCGACGCGCGCGAGCAGCGCCGGATCGTACGCTGGCGGATGCTGCACGTACCGGTCGGCCTGCGGCTGGCGCGGATCGTATGGCATGATCCGCACCTTTTCCTGGCCGACGACGTAGCAGCGGAAGTACTCGCGGAAATTGACGGCGCGCTGAAGGGTCATGCACAACTGCCCGCTCCGGTCGTACGCGGCGAACAACTCGTCGGGGTTGTGCACCTGATAGACGTCCTTCCAGCCGCCGCCGTCGAACGGCTTCAGGAACGCGGGAAACCCCACATAGTCGAAGACCGCGGCCCAGTCGATCGGGTATTGGAGGTTGCGCATCGAGCGGTCGGTCGTGTCGGGCGGAAGATCCTTGTGCGGAAGGATCACGGTCGGCGGAACGGCCACGCCCAGCCGCGCCGCGAGCGCGTAGTTGAAAAATTTATCATCCGCGCTCCACCAGAACGGGTTGTTGATGACCGTGGTGCCCGCGAGCACCGCGTTCTTCAGATACGCGCGGTAGAACGGGATGTCATGCGAAATGCGATCGACGATGACGCGGTAACGAGCGGGCTCGTCGAGCCGCACGGCGCCAATCGAGACGGATTCCGCGGTCACCCCAGTCACGGCCAGACCGTTGATGCGGTCCACCAGAGCGGGCGGGAAGCTCTCTTCCATTCCGAACAGCACACCGATCCGATCCATCGGCATGCCCTATCCTAGCCCGGATGCCCGATCGCGCCCGTCGCGTCACGGGCAATTGACGTTCTGCTGCAGGCACGACCGGTTCGGGGCCCTACGGTAAGTACGCCCGCGCCATCTTGATCCACTCGGGCCAGTCGTGGACGGACCCGTGGTCCCACACGTGCAGGCTGTGTGGAATGTCCTTGAATCCGAGCAGTCCGGCGGCACGCTCGGTTTCCGAGCGGCACATGTCCGACTCGCCGGTCACGAGCACCCACTTGTTGCGGCGTATGCGATCGAGAAACCACGGATCACCAAGGCCCGGCAGAAAGTGCGGCGGGCACAGCAGATAGACATCCTCGTCGTAGTAACCGCCGAAGAAGCTGGTGATGTCGAACGCGCCGCCCATCGTGATGCAGTCGGTGAAGACGTCGGGATGCCGCAGCGCCATCGCAAAGGCGTGATACGCGCCGAAGCTGCAACCGGTGACGCCGAGCCCGTCCCGCCCGGTCACCTGCCGGATGGCCGGCGCGAGTTCGTCCACGAGGTAGCGTTCGTAGGCGAGGTACCGCTCGATCCGCGCGCGAGGCGGCGCCGAATGCGCGTAGAACGTCTCGCTGTCGAGCGTCGTCACGCAGAACAACCGAAGCGCGCCGGCGTCGATCTTGTCGGCCACGGCGCCGACCATCCCGCGATCTTCGTACTCGAAAAACGCGCCCATCGAGGTAGGAAACACGATGACCGGTAACCCGGCATGGCCGAAGGCGAGCACCTCCATCTCGCGCCCGAGGTGACGGGAGGGAGCACGGTAGTAATCGCGGCGCATGCGACAAGCCTACGTCAACTACCACTCGCGCGGGCCGGCTTCAGACGATCCTCACCGATCGACCCCGTCGTTTGGCGGCGGGCGTGCCGCAACGGATACGGGACGCTCGCGTCTGCCGCGAAGATCAACGAGAATCAGGCTGGCATGACCACCCACTCCGACGCGCTGGTGTTCTTCGGGGCGACGGGCGATCTGGCCTACAAGAAGATCTTTCCTGCGCTGCAGGCGATGGCCAGGCGCGGCACGCTCGATGTGCCGGTGATCGGGGTCGCCAAGGCCGGCTGGACCCTCGACCAACTACGTGCACGCGCGCAGGAGAGCGTCGAAAAATTCGGCGGCCTCGACCGGGAGGCGTTCGAGAGGCTCAGCGGCCAGCTTCGGTACGTCGACGGGGATTACGGCGAGCCGGCGACGTTCGAGGCGCTTCGCCGTGAGCTCGGCGCCGCGGCACATCCCGCCCACTATCTGGCGATCCCGCCGTCGCTCTTCGGCCCGGTCGTGGAGCGACTCGCGCGATCGGGATGCGCGACCGGCGCGCGGGTCGTCGTCGAAAAGCCGTTCGGTCATGACCTCGTCTCCGCGCGCGCACTGAACGGAATTCTGCTCGGCACATTCGTCGAGCGGGACATCTTCCGGATCGACCACTATCTCGGCAAGCGCGCCGTGCACAACATGCTCTTCTTCAGGTTCTCGAATCCGGTAATGGAAGCCTTCTGGAATCGCACCTACGTGGAGAGCGTGCAAATGACCATGGCCGAGGACTTCGGCATCCAGGGCCGCGGCGGGTTCTACGACGCGACAGGGGCGATCCGCGACGTGGTCCAGAATCATCTCTTTCAGGTGTTGAGCAACCTCGCCATGGAAACGCCGGCGCGGATGGACAGCGAGTCCCTGCGAGACGAAAAGGCCAAAGTGTTGAAGGCGATTCCAGCGCTCGAGGCCGAGGACGTCGTTCGCGGGCAGTTTCGCGGGTACCGGCAGGAGCGGGGCGTGGCCGCCGGTTCGAGCATGGAGACGTTCGCCGCGGTCAGACTGCGCATCGAGTCGCCGCGGTGGCAGGGCGTGCCGTTCTACATCCGCACCGGGAAATGCCTGCCCGTGACGTCCACGGAGATCGTCGTCCGGCTCCGCCGCCCGCTCGCCTTGTTCCCGAAGGCCGCGCCCTTGTCGAACTACTTCCGGGTTCGGCTCGTTCCCCGACAGACGATCGCATTTGGCATCACCGTGATGGACGAGGCGGACCAGATGATCGGCCGTCGCGCCGAGCTCGTCGCCAGCCGGCAGCCAAGTCCCGACGAGAAAGCCGCCTACGAGCGCGTGCTGACCGACGCGCTCGAGGGCGACGCGACGCTGTTTGCGCGAATGGACTACGTCGAAGAGGCGTGGCGCATCGTGGATCGGGTGCTGGCAATGCAGACGCCGGTCCACGAGTACGAGCCCGGGACGTGGGGACCGACCGTCGATACGGGAGATATTGCTCCCGCGGGCGGATGGGCCAACTCGACGACGGAAGAAGGGACCTCGGCCTATGACTGACACAGGGGCCGGCCGGGCGCAGCCATCCGCGGAGCGTCTGCGACTGGACGACGCGCGCGTGTGGGACTCACCGTGGAGGAAATGGGGCCCGTACCTCAGCGAGCGCCAATGGGGCACCGTGCGCGAGGACTACAGCCCGCACGGCAACGCGTGGGAGTACTTCCCCCATGATCATGCACGGTCGCGCGCGTATCACTGGGGTGAAGACGGGCTCGCAGGCTTTTGCGATCTGAAGCAGCGGCTGTGCTTTGCGCTGGCACTCTGGAACGGGAGCGATCCGATCCTGAAGGAGCGCCTCTTCGGCTTGACCAACAGCGAGGGCAACCACGGCGAGGACGTCAAGGAGTACTACTTCTATCTCGATTCCACGCCCACGCACTCGTACATGAAGTGGCTGTACAAGTACCCGCACGCCGCATTTCCGTACGACGACCTCGTCAAGACGAATGCCGGCCGGTCGCACCAGGACTTCGAGTACGAACTCATCGATACAGGCGTGTTCAACGACGATCGCTACTTCGATGTCGTCGTCGAGTATGCCAAGTCATCGCCGGAAGAGTGCTTCGTTCGGATCACGGTCACCAATCGAGGCCCGGAGGCTGCATCCATTCACCTCTTGCCGACGCTGTGGTTTCGCAACACGTGGCGCTGGTGGCCCGACGCCGCGAAGCCTCACCTCGCGGCTGCGAAAGGACCCAGCGGTTTCAGCGCGGTGTCGGCTTCCCATCCGGAGCTTGGCGATCGATGGCTGTACTGCGATGGTGCGCCGCCGCTGCTGTTCACCGAAAACGAGACGAACAACGAGCGTCTGTTCGGTACGGCCAACGCCGGCCCATTCGTCAAGGACGCGTTCGATGCGCTCGTCGTTCACGGCAAGACTGACGCCGTCAACCCGGGCGGCGTCGGCACCAAGGCGGCCGCTCACTATCGGCTCGACCTCGGCGCCGGTCAGCCGACGACGGTGCGCCTCTGCCTCACCGATGCGTCGCACGCAACGGATCCGTTCGCTGCCTTCGACGCGACGTTCGAGGCGCGACGTCGCGAGGCGGACGAGTTCTATCGATCCTGCACGCCGGAGTCTGCCGGCGAAGATGCCGCGCAGGTCATGCGACAGGCCTTTGGCGGCCTCTTCTGGACGAAGCAGTACTACTTCTTCGACGTCAACATGTGGCTCCGCGAGCACGGTGCGCGTCCGTTCGATTCGTCCTCGTCGGGATCCATCAGGAACCACCAGTGGTTCCATATGTTCAACGACGATGTCATCTCGATGCCGGACAAGTGGGAGTACCCGTGGTACGCGGCATGGGATCTCGCTTTTCACGCGGCGGCGCTGACGCCCGTCGACCCGGATTTTGCCAGGCAGCAGCTCGAGCTCATGCTGAAGCCTCGGTATCAGCACCCGAACGGACAGGTACCGGCCTATGAATGGAACTTCGGGGACGTGAACCCGCCGGTGCATGCGTGGGCCACGCTGTACCAATACCGCACGGAGCAAGCGATGCGCGGCCAGGGGGATCTGGAGTTCCTCAAGCGCGCGTTCGGCAAGCTCGTTATCAATTTCACGTGGTGGGTCAATCGCAAGGACCGCTTGGGAAAGAGCGTGTTTGAGGGGGGCTTTCTCGGCCTGGACAACATCAGCATCTTCGACCGCAGCGCTGATCTGCCCACCGGCGGCCACCTCGAGCAAGCCGACGGCACCGCATGGATGGCAATGTTCTGCCAGAGCATGCTGGAGATCGCGATTGAGCTCGCGGCCCACGACCCGAGCTACGACGACCTCGCGTACAAGTTTGCGGAGCATTTTCTGTGGATCGCCGCGGCGCTCAACAAGGTCGGGCACGACGGCCTGTGGGACGAGGAGGACGGGTTCTACTACGACGTCCTGCGCTTGCCGGACGGCCGGGCCGCGCGTCTCAAAGTTCGTTCTCTGGTCGGGTTGTTGCCGCTCTCGGCGACGACCATCATCGAGGCATCGCAACGAGAGCGGGTCCCGCGTGTGGTCAAGGCTCTCCAGGCGCGCTTCGCGCATATGCCGGAGCTGCGGGCGGGAATTCACCCGGCTGGCCTGGAGCACATGAATTCCCAAGGGCGCACGATTGCCGCTGTCGTCAATCCCGACCGGCTGCGGCGCATCCTTTCCCGCATGCTCGACGAAGAGGAATTCCTGAGCCCGTACGGCATCCGATCGGTGTCGAGATGGCACGCGGACCATCCGTTCGTCGTGCACGCCGGCGGGCAGGAACACCGGGTCGCGTACCGGCCCGCCGAGTCAGACAGCGGGACGTTCGGCGGCAATTCCAACTGGCGCGGACCTGTGTGGTTTCCGATCAATATTCTGCTGATTCGCGCCCTGTTCGAGTTTCACGCGTACTACGGCGATACCTTTCGCGTGGAATGTCCCACGGGCTCAGGAAGGATGATGACGCTCGGCGAGGTTGGGCACGAAATCTCTGATCGTCTGCAACGCATCTTTCTACGCGAGCCTTCGTCTGGCCCAAGCCGGACCGGCCGGCGTCCGGTGTTCGGCGGCACGGAAAAGTTTCAGAACGACCCGCACTGGCGCGATTGCATCCCGTTCTATGAGTACTTCCACGGCGATAACGGCGCCGGCCTTGGCGCCAGTCACCAGACCGGTTGGACGGCCCTGGTCGCTGCGCTCGTCCAGAACCCGCGGCGCTAATTATCGAACCGACGATTGGCGATTTGTTCAGAAGCGCACGAGGTAGCCGAACGTCAGCTGGGTTCGCATCTCGACCCCCGAGCCAGTGAACGTCGGGAACTCGCGAAGTTTGGGTCCACTGAGCGAGGTCGGCGCTCCCGACGCGGTGCTGAACTGAATCGACGGTGACGTCGCCGAGGGCAGGACCGCCGCCGGCACCACCAGCCTCGGGCTCGGCGAGGCGTCGACCGACGTCGTGAACGACGTACCGGACAACGACAGCCGGAAGTCGACGCGCAGTGCCTGATGCCGCGACAGCGCGTATGTCACGCCGCCGCCGAAGATGCCGACCGGCGTCTTGCCCGAATCCACGAAGTGCATCGTGACTTTGTCCGTCTCGTTGAACGGATATGTCCCGAAGAGCGTGAACGAGTACGCGCCGGTCAGCGTCGCGTCGAGCGACGCGCTCCGGTTGAATGCCATGCCGCCGCCGACAATCGCATGCCCCTCGAGCTTGCCGTGATTGACGAGCGAAATCAGCGTCGCCGCCGTCAGCAACGTTTGACCGCCGCTCGCGCTGCCGACCTCCGCCGTCGACGACACCTGCACGTCGTTCTGCGGGATCGTGTTGATGAGGCCGCGCAGCGCGGACTCGAAGCTGGTGCGGCTGGCCTCGACAACGGAACGCGCGTGGTCGGTCAACGCGAGCGCGCTGCCCCGCCGCTCGAGGCTGAATTCCAGGCTGAAACGGCCGGGCAGCTTCCGCAGCACGCGAAACGCGATATCCGACGCCACGCCATGTCGATGAAGCGCGGGCCCGCGCAGCACGTCGTCGAGCGGCGCGATCGTCGGAAACTGCTGGCCGTAGCGCGAGGCAAACTGTGCCTGCACCTGATTGAAAAGCGTCGCGCCGTCACCGAAATACCAGGACGAGATCGCCCGGCTGGGCTGGCCGTTGACCGTCGTGAACGTCGCGCCGATCGGCAGCGTGCCGGCCGGCGATCCGCCCGGCGTCGTCGCGCCAAACGCGGCGCCGAAGTCGATCTCCACCGCCCAGAGCAGGGGGCGGCGAGTCGAGGTTTGCGCGCCGGCGGGCGAGGCGGCGACAAGCGCAGCCGCGGCAAGGACGCCGATCAGGCGGCGCGGCCGAAAACGGTCACGAACAGACACAACCTGTTTCATTGATGCGCGACAGTCTCTCACGACGGAGTAGTATCTTGCCCATCGAACCATGGCGAAACCTTCCGCTGCTGTTCGGCTGCTGATGGCTGCGACCACCGGTGCCCTTCTGGCCTGGATCGGCGTCACGCCCCGTGCGGTCGAAGCCCGTTCTGGACTGATCGTCGACGCGACAGCGCCGGTCCTTCAGGGAGCGGCGCCCGATCCGACGGTCGTCCGCTCGCGTTACGTGACGCTCAACGCGGATGTGCTGCCGAAACCCGACGGCCGCACGCTCGCCCGCGAGCCGGCGCTCGTCCTCGAGCTGTTTTCGGACGTCACGATCCGCGCGGTATTCGATCGCTTCGATACCAATCCCGCCGGCGTGACCTGGGTCGGGCACATCGATACCGCACCGCTGAGCCTGGTGACGCTCGTGATGCGTGACGGTCTGCTCACCGGCAGCGTGCTCGCCGTCGATCACGTCTACAGCATCCGCCCGGCGCCCGCGGACGTGCGCGCGGTCATTCCACAGCCCGGCGGCAATCTGCATGTCGTTACAGAGGTGAACCAGAACGGATTTCGCCGCGAGTCGGCGCCGCTCGAGGTGGCGCTGCCGGCCGGCGCCCGTCCCGTCGCCGTGACGCCGCAAGACGGGCCGCCGGTGATCGACGTGATGGTCGTGTACACGCCGATGGTGAATTTGACGGTCGGTGGAACCGCCGCGGTCGCGAGCCTGATCGACCTGGCGGCGAGCGAGACGAACACCTCGTACATCAACAGCAACGTCTCGCAACGCATCCGGATCGTCCACACCGAACCGGTGAACTACCCCGACAACGACAGCTTTGCGACGAGCCTGAACGATCTGCGCATAGGAACGGGCGGGCTATCCGGAGTAGGGGGTTTGCGCGAGACGTATCACGCCGATCTCGTGATGATGCTCGTCCGGCCCGTCAATCCCGACGCCTGCGGCATCGCGTATCTGCAGACGGCGATCACGACGTCGTTCGCCTCATTGGGATTCAGCGTCGTCGACTCGTCGTGCATTTCCAACCTGACGTTCCCACATGAGCTCGGCCACAACATGGGCGCCCGCCACGATTGGTTCGTGGACAGCGGTGTCACGCCATTCACTTACGCGCACGGCTACATCAACCCCGCGCCCGGGCAACGCTGGCGTACGATCATGTCCTACCCCGATCTGTGCACCCTGCAGGGCTTCGGCTGCACCCGCGTGCCGTACTGGGCCAATCCGTCGCTTCAGTACGTGCCGTATTGCACGAGCGGCGCCTTCGATTGTTCGAAACTTCAGTTCTGGTATTTCCCCGGCAGCAACATGGGCATTCCTGGCGGAACGAACTCGACCTGCCGCGCCGGCAGCATACTCAGCACCAACTGCGACGCCGACGACGCGCGCGTGCTGAACGCAAGCGGCTCGACCGTAGCGGCGTTCCGTACGCCGTGACGAACGGTCCAGGGTGCGGACGCGTCCGCGCAATCGCGCTCTCTGCCGTCGCGCTCGCATTGTTCGCGGCCACCGCCGGATGCGGTCCCGCGCCGGCCTCGATCGATCTCACCGCCGCGCTTCCGTCGGCAGAACGCCGCGCCCTCGGGCCGCCGGACGACGCGATTCATACGACCACGATCTCGAGCGACGGCGCGAACCACACCGCGATTGTGATGGCCGCGCCGGCGCGCGTTCTCTTTCCCGTAAACATGCCGGTCCACGCGCACTTTCACACGGCCGTCGGTCTCGAACCCGGCTCGGGCGCGGGCGTCACGGCACGCGTCGGCATCGCGAGCACCAGAAGGTACGACGAGTTGCTCCGGATTCCGCTGACGCTAGGCCCGCAGGATCGGACCGACTGGCATCCCGTCGATCTCGATCTCGGCGAGTACTCGGGCTGGCAGTGGAGTGTGTTCTATCGCCCGCAGACGCTGACCTGGAAGTTCGTCTTCAACGCCGACGCCTCACCGGGCGGCCGCGTGCTCTGGCTGGAACCTGTGATCGTGATGGGCCGTTAGGCGCCAGGATCGATGCGCCGAAACGCTGCAGCGCTCGAGACGAAATCCGACGGCGTGCCGAAATCAAATCGCTGCACGTCGTCGAGTTCGACCGCGACGTAGCCTTCGCGCTGGCGCTGGAGCTCCTGCGCGCGTGTGAGCTGGAACTCGCTGCGATCGCGGACGTCGTCTCGAATCATCTGCTCGAGGACGTCGTAGATTGATGGCCCGAGGACGTGCATGCCGAGCCAGCCGAGCCACGTGCGTTCCGGCAGTGCGTCGACTCGCAGTCGCGCACGCGCCGTCGCCTCGTCGGGCTTCTCGATGATGAGCGACACGTCGATCAGCCGCGGATCGTTCGCCCTCCGAGTGCCGGCGATCGTTCCGTAGCCCCTGAGCTCGTCCGCGCCAATGCGATTGACCGCCGACACGCTCTTGCCATCCGCCGCCGCGCCCAACTCCGTCAGCGCGCGATACGGCGACGAGTGCCGGCCGCGAAACAAGTGGTCGCCAAGGCACAGCAGCACAGGCTCGTCATCAGCGAACGCGCGCGTCTGGTACACCGCGTGGCCGTAGCCTTCCTGGGTGCGCTGTTCGACGAAGCTGACATGCCTGGCCAGGCGACTCATCTCGTCCGCCTCGCGAATCAGCTCGGGATGACTCGCGAGCCGCGTGAGATACGCGTCGCCAGGTCCGGCAAGATACGCCAGAACCGCCGCCGCTTCGCCGGGCTGGACGATGAGACACACGTCCTTGATACCGGCGGCGTCGAGTTCGATCAGGTGATAGTGAAACAGCGCGCGCGCGATCCCGTCGGCGCCGACGATCGGAAAAAACTCCTTCTTGCAGGCGTGGGAGGCCGGAAAGAAGCGCGTCCCGAGGCCGGCCATCGGCACGACGGCCTTGCGGACGGTGGCACTCATACCTGGGCCCGCTGCCAGCCGGACGCGCCGAACGTGTACCTGCGCGCTCCGAATTCAATGGCGCCAGGCGACGTGCCTTCGAAGATTTCCGGCAGCGCGCCGACGCGTCGCGAGTACTCGGTCGCGATTTCCGGAATGTGCTCGCGCAGCGCCTCGAGACGGCCAAACACCGCGACGGTGCCGCCCGTGCCGCCGCCCGTGATTTTCGCGCCGTAGAGCCCGCGCTTCGGCCCCCGCGTCCGCACCGATTCGACGAGGAAGTCGACTTCTTCCACCGACAGCCGGCAATTGTCGCGGTAGCTCTCGTGTGCCGCGTACATGCAGTCGCCCGCGACGGTCAGCGCATGATCGTCGCCTGCAGTCGCCGCCGACAATGCGTCGATGAATTTGAGGACGCGCTCGTTCTCCTCGATCGGATGCCTCGTCGGCCCCGCGACACGATACCGCGCGTCTGGCTGCACCTTCGTGACCGGGTCGTCGTGCGTCTTGTACCGCTCGAGGAACGTCGATCCGAGCATCTCGTCGGGCACCTCGCCCGCGTACTCCGATCGAAATTCCGCGGTCGACAGTTCCGTCAAGTAGCTCAACGCGGCACGGCCGGTGCGCGCGCGAAAGTCGTTGACGATGCGCTTGCCCATGAACGCGCCGATTCTCGTGTCGCTGTAGGGATTGCCGGCCACCGAGTGCTGGACGAGCGAGTTGATGCCGACGAACCCCGTGCCCGCCGGGATCGACACCTCGCCGCGCACCTCGCCGGGACGGCAGAGGATGTGCGTCAGCTGCCCCTCGTGGCCGCTCGTGATCGCAATCTGGTCCATGATGCCGCACGGCGCACCGACGACGTGGTTTTCCGCCATCTGGCCGAGCCGAGCGAGTCGCGCGGGCGTGAGCTTCGTACCCAGATAGGCGTTGAGACAGCAGAGCGTGCCGATCTCCACGGCCGCGGAGCTTCCAATGCCGACGTTCATCGGGATCGCGCTCAGCAGCAACAGACTGAACCCGTACGGCAGCCTGACGGGCTCTTCCTTGAGCAGCGTGAAGATGCTGCCGCCAATATAGGCGACCCAGTTCACGAGCGGATTCGACTGACACAGCTGGCGGACATCCGCGTACCCGGTCAGGCCGTCGCCCGAGGCAAAGTAATCGAGCGGCACTCGTGTCTCGACCGGCAGCGTGCGATGCCCTGCCTGCATCGTGCGGATGCGCAGCGTGCGATCGGTGCGCGACTGCAGCGCAAGCAGCACGCCGCGGCCGAGAACCGTCTCGCACACGTTCGATCCGGAGTAGTCCGCGATGCCGCCCATGACATCGAGCCTCGCCGGCACGCGGACGACCCAGATCTCGCCGCTGTTGAAGAAGCCGGCCAGGCCGGTCAAGTCGCTGTTGGGTTTGCGGAGAAGATCTTCGAACGCCTGCAGCTCGAACGGCCCGCCCTGGAAGCTCATCTGCCCGAGTGTGTAGCACACGCGGGAGCCGAGCCGCAAATCATGCCTAGTGTGTGTGCTTGAGAATCTCGATGCCGAAGTCGCGTCCGTGGAACGGCTCGGCGCCGATCACCGTGGCTTTCTCGTAGTGCTGACGCACCCAGGCCATGATGCGCTGACCGTAATGCGGATCGGTGCCGAACGGGCCGACGCCGAATTCGGACGTGTCCTTCTGCACGAGCACGACGTAGTCTGGCGGATGCTCGTCGAACGCCCGGACCATCCCGTCTTCGCCGAACACGATCATCTCCGTCATCATGTAGTTGATGACGGGGACGGACGTCGGCCGGCGGGACAGGTAATTGAGCGTGATGCCTTCTGGGAGCGCGGCGAGCGTCGCGCCCGCCGGCACGTGCGCGTCGATCCAACGGAGCGCCTCGTCGGTGACGGCGGTCGGCGGAAAAGCGTTCGGGTCGAACGTGACCATTACATCGCCGCGGGTCCCGATCTCGAAATCCTTCCAGGCGTAGACCTCCTGCGACCACGCGACGTAGTACACGACGCCAGCCGCGACGGCGCCGATCGCGATCATTCGGAACGTCGCGCCCGATCCGTACCGCAACGCGAGCCATTTCGGCAGCCAGTAAATCAGGCAGACAACGAGCAGCAGGACGGCCGGCATCGCGAGATAGAAGCCGTACAGCTCCACGCGTGCGTGCAGCAGGATCTTCCCGAGCAAGGCGAGCGAAAACGTCGCCCACAGCAGCATCGGCGCGAACGTCCGCCGGGCGATCTCTTGATCGCGCCGGCGCCACGTCGCCACGGCGAACCCGATGAGCGCCACGAGCGTCGTGAGTGGTAGGGCGCGCGGAACGTCGCGCCAGGCAATCGCGTCGGGCTGGACGATCAAGTACAGAAACGTCGCTCCGCCGATGAGCCCGGCAACCAGCGTCGCGCCCGGTCGCCAGCCGGCGACCACCCGGTTCGCAGCCGCGGCGACCACGACAAACGCCGCCATCAGCGCGGCCATCGTCGTCATCTTCGCCGTGTTGCCGGCGATGTCCTCGAAGCCGAGTGTTCGAACGTAGAACGCATTGTGAGCCACCTCGCTCGACGCAGAGAAGAACGCCCCAAATGTCGCGGTGACGGCGTGGACGAACGGCAGATAGGTGAGGAAGTACACGATCGACAGCCCAATCGGCACGAGAGCGGCGCCGCCGAACATGAGCGCGCCGCGCCAGGGCGACGCACGCAAGGCACTGCGCAGAATCCAAGTCGCAGCCAGGCCGACGAACGCGACGAGGATCGCCGCGACGGCGACATCGACCTTGGTCAGGAGCGCAAATCCGAGACATACGCCGGCGCCCGCGATCGTGGCCCGCGCCGGTCGAGCCAGGTAGGTGCTGAACAACAGGATCATCAACGAGACCAAGGCGACTCCGTGTGTCGCTTCGTGAACGTACGGCGTGACGTAGTTGTAATTGCCGGTACCCGTGTACTCGGCGAATGCGAACACCAGGAGCAGGACGATACCGGTGGCGGCGGCCGTAAGTCGATCAGTCGCGCGCTCGACGAGGACGCAGATCGTCGCCGTCAGCAGCGCCAGGATCGCCAGGTTCAGCACAACCAGTACCGTCAGCGACGGCCCGAAGAGCCTGAACCACGCCGCGTTGAAGAGTTGCGAGAACGGCCCGTGCAGAAACGCGATGTCCGTGTGGAGGTGCTGGCCGCTTGCGAGACGCCAGGGAATGTAGAGCTGCTGGCCGAAGTCCACGAGAACGTCCGGCCATTTTCGCCAGCTCCACGACGCGGTCCACGCGGAGGCCACGATGAGCGCCGCGGCCTCGAGCCAGAGCGTGGCCCGGCCGAGCGTGCCGGCGTCCGGCCGTTCGAAGGTGGACGGATGGTCCACCCGCGCCGACGATTTCGTACGCGCCGTGCGCCGACCGGACGTGCGCCCACTCTCGTGGGGAAACGCGCTTCGCTTACGTTCGAACGCTCGCTGTCGCGACATCTGCTCTGGTCCCGAAATAGGACGAGAGACAGACGAAGCCGGCGCGTGTCTTGACGGGACAATCGCGGCGCCTGGTCACTTGGCGTACTCATTTCCTGTTCGCGCTCGAACACTGCGCTGAGCGTATTGATTGATAGGATCGCCGCAGCGGTTCATGCCTACCGAGAAGCGCGTCGAACGCATGACCGTCACCGGTCGGGAAGTGACAATCTCCAATCCCGACAAAGTGCTCTTCCCTGCCGCGGGAGTGACCAAGCGCGATCTCGTGCAGTACTACCTGGCGGTCGCCGACGGCGCGCTCCAGGGCGCGGGCGGCCGGCCGAACGTGCTCGTCAGGCATCCGAACGGAGTTGGATCGGAGTTCTTCTTCCAGAAGCGTGCGCCCGAGTCACGCCCCGAGTGGCTTGAGGTCGCGACCATCAGTTTTCCGTCCGGTCGGACCGCGGATGAGGTCGTGCCGCGCGATGCGGCCGCGCTCGCGTGGATGGCCAACCTGGCGTGCCTCGAGCTGCATCCGCATCCAGTGCGTGCCGAGGATCTCGATCATCCCGACGAGCTGCGCGTCGATCTCGATCCCGTGCCTGGCGTGACATGGGATCAGGTCCGGCAAGTCGCCATCGTCGTCCAGGCGTCGCTCACGGACGTTGGGCTGGTCGGCTGGCCGAAGACGTCGGGATCGCGCGGCATGCACATTTACGTGCGCATCGCGCCGCGGTGGGACTTTCAGCAAGTCCGCCGTGCTGCGTTGGCGGTCGCGCGCGATGTCGAACGGCGCGTGCCGGCGCTCGCCACGAGCAAATGGTGGAAAGAGGAACGTCACGGAGTGTTCATCGACTACAACCAGAACGCCAAGGACCGCACGATCGCGGCGGCGTACTCGGTGCGGCCGACGGTCGATGCGCGCGTGTCGGCGCCGCTCGAGTGGGGCGAGGTTCCGAGCTGCGATCCGGCGGCGTTCACGCTGAGGACGATGCTGGAGCGATTTGCCGCACGCGGCCATGTGCACGCGGCGATGGACGCCGCGATTGGCTCGCTCGACGCGCTGCTCAATCTTTCCGCGCGTCACGAGCGCGATGGCCTCGGCGACGCGCCCTGGCCGCCACAGTACAAGAAGCAACGCGGCGAGCCGACGAGAGTGCAACCATCCCGACGGAAGAAAACGTGACCACGACGACCGGGATTTACCCGCCGCTCGCGCCGAACACCTTCGCGAGCTCGAACGGCGTCGTCACTTCAAGCTGATCGTAGCGACAATCGGCCGGCGGCTTGTCCGGCCGCCAGCGCTGAAACACCGCCGCGTGTCGGAACCGATCGCCCTGCAGGTGGTCGTACTTGACCTCGCAGACGCGCTCGATCCTCACCGGCTCCCACGAGAGATCCTTCCCGGCACTCCACCGGCTCTGGCCGCCGGGCATGCGTGTGCCAAGGGCGCCCGATCCAGCCCAGTCGCGCCACGGATGATCGACCAGTGCGTCTGCGCGCAGGGGTTCGAGAAGCGCCGCGAGCTCGCGTCGCTTCGCCATCGTGAATGATGACGTGACGCCGACGTGGTGAAGTCGGTGGCGATCGTCGTACAGGCCGAGCAGGAGCGATCCCACGATGCCGGCGCCGTCCTTGTGCCAGCGAAAACCGCCGACCACGCAGTCGGCGGTCCGCGCGTGCTTGATTTTGATCATCGCGCGCGCGCCTGGGCGATACGTCCCGGCGTCCGGCTTGGCGATCACGCCATCGAGACCCGCGCCTTCGAAGCGCGCGAGCCAGTCCACGGCGAGAGCGCGATCGCGCGTGGCCGGGGTGAGGTGCAGCGGCGGCTCTGCGCGCGCCATCAAGTGCTCGAGCCGATCCCGGCGCCGGGTCTGCGCTTCGCCGCGGATGTCCTGCCCGTCAACCGCGAGCAGATCGAACGCGACGAACGACGCCGGCGTTTCACGCGACAGTTTCTCGACCCGTGACGCGGCAGGATGCAATCGCATCTGCAGCGCGTCGAAGTCGAGGCCGTGGGCGGCGGCGATCACGATCTCGCCGTCGACGACGCAACCGGAGGGCAGCGCTCGCGCAAGGACGGCCTCGAGCTCGGGGAAATAGCGGCCCAGCGGCCGCAGGTCGCGGCTCTGGATGAAGGTCTCGGTGTGACCGCGAAAGACGAGCGCGCGGAAGCCGTCCCACTTGGGTTCATACAGACACGGACCGCCGGGCACCTCGTCAGCGAGCTTCGCCAGCATCGGTTCGACGGGCGGAGCGATCGGAAATTCCGTCATCCCTTCAGACCACGTCGTCGACGGTGGGTGTTTCGTCCGCCGAACGGAACCGGATGACGAAACCGCCAATGACGATCTCATCGCCGTCCGCAAGGGCGGCACGTTCGCTCACCCGCACGCCGTTGACCGTCGTGCCGTTGCGGCTGCCGAGATCTTCGATCGACGCCAGGTCACCGGTCACGGTGATCGTCGCGTGCCGGCGGGACACGCGCACGGAGTCGAGCATGACCTCGACAGTCGGCTCACGGCCGACGAGGTTCTCTCCGATCGCGAGCACGATCGCGCGGCCGTCGACGACGACCCAGCACTTCGACGCGATGGCGAGGCGCGTGCGGTCCGACGCTCGTTCCTGCACGCGATCGCTGAACCCGTAGCCGTACGCGTGGAACGTCTGCAGGAACTCCGGATTCTTCGCCTGATCGCCGATGGCGGCGCGCGTCTCGGCGACAAGCCTTGCCAAACTGTCGTCGGTCACGAACGTGCCTGGCCAGATCTGCTCGTGAAGCTCCGCTTTCGAGAACGCCTTGGGTCTGGCTGAGATCAGGATTCTGAGCAGTTCGAACGCCTTCGGTGACAGATGGACTGTCTGGCCGCCGCGAACGAGCCGACGGGCGTCGAGATCGAGCAGGCAGGATCCGAAAGTGAGCGTAGCCATGGCTGCCGGTGACGCTCATCATACGTGTCGGACCCGCATCGGCGAAAGATCAGACATCGGCGCACCCGACGATCTCCACCACTTCGCCCGCTGACGAAACATCACGCGGCACCTGCGTGACACGATCTCGTCATGCGCATCGCCTGCTTCATCCGCTACGAGATCGACCCGTTTCAACGGAGCCGGTTCGAACACTACGCACGTGTCTGGCAGCGCGTGATTCCGGAATGCGGCGGCGACCTTGTCGGGTACTTCCTGCCCCACGAAGGGACCAGCGACGTCGCGTGGGGTATCGTGGCCTTCGCCTCTCTCGCGGAGTACGAGGCGTACCGGGCGCGAATCAAAGCGCATCCTGACGGACGCGCGAACTTCGCCCTCGCGGCATCCGAGCGGTTCATCCTCCGCGAAGAGCGGACGTTTCTGGAGATCGCATGATCGCCGTGATCTTCGAGGCCGTTCCCGCTGCAGGCTGCCGCGATGTCTATCTCGATACCGCGGCCGCGATTCGCGGTGAGCTCGAGCATGTCGACGGGTTTCTGTCGATCGAACGATTCGAGAGCCTGACACAGCCGGGCAAGCTGCTCTCGCTGTCGTTCTGGCGCGATGAGGACGCGGTGCGACGCTGGCGTTCGGTCGAATCGCATCGCCGCGCCCAGCGCGCGGGTCGCGATCATATCTTTGCCGAGTATCGCATCCGGGTCGCGTCGGTCGTCCGCGACTACGGGCTCGAGGACCGCGCCGGGGCGCCCGCCGATTCGATCGCCGATCACGGCTGACGCGCCGTGCCGCTGGCGTATGCTGCGGGCATGATCTCGAAACATCGCCTTGCCGAAATCGCGTCGCTCGTGGGCGATCCGAGCCGCGCGGCGATGTTGCACGCGCTGGGGGACGGGCGCGCGCTGCCGGCAGGCGCCCTGGCACGCGAGGCCGGAGTGTCGGCGGCGACAGCGAGCGCGCACCTGGCGAAACTCGCGGCGTCCGGATTGATTCGCGTGCAGGCCGTCGGACGTCATCGCTATTTTCGGATCGGCAGCGCCGACGTCGGCGCCGCGCTCGAAGCGCTCGAGCGATTGATTCCGCCGGCGCGCCCGGCGACGGCGACGAGCCTCGCACCTGACGCGCGCGCGCTGCGCGAAGCGCGACTCTGCTACGACCATCTTGCCGGGGCGCTCGGCGTTTCCATCACACGCGGGCTCGTCGAGCGGCGCGCGCTCATCCTCGATGCGCACGGCCTCGCCCCGGGTGCCCGCGCTTCAGTCGAGTTCGCGCGCCTTGGCGTAGACGTCGACGAGGTGCGCTCAGGAAGCCGCACGCTGGTCCGGACGTGCATCGACTGGACCGAGCGGCGCGAACACCTGTCGGGCGCCCTCGGCGCCGCCGTCGCGTCGGCGTGTTTCGAACAGCGCTGGATTCGCCGCGCGCCATCGACCCGGATCGTGAGACCGACGACGGTCGGCCGCCGGGAACTGGCGGCACGATTGGGAGTGACCTGGGAGTGAGTGCCAGGCGAAATCGGGCCTGGATACGACCCGAGGCGACGTTCAGACGATTTTCAGATTCTTCTGTTACCGTTTGCCTGTTCCACTCCTCATCCAAATCTGCATGCATGCGTACTATTGGTCACATTGATTCCGCCTCATGACGCTGTCATCGCCTCGCAGTCGACTTCGACTGCCTGGCGATGACAGTCCCCCGGACCAACCACTCGCTCACTCGGGCTCGAAGCTATGGGCCCAGTCCTCGGCAAGGCTGGCGACCGCGCCGGAAATCTGAATCAGCGCGAGCGTCAGCGAGCGCGCCTTCGAATTGAAGATGTCGTTGTGGTTGGCGATGATCTCGCCAGGCACCTGAAACACCCACATCAAGCGGCGTTGATCCGGGCTCACCCGCGGCGTGATCGTGTAACGGTCGTGCCGCACGGCGATGTCGTCCACGCCAGTTCGCTCGCAGACGGGCAGGTCGACCGGAATCTCCGGGCTGGCCGCGCCGCTCGGAGGCACGGGCCGGCGGAGACAATGCCAGTTCTGGCCGAAGTCGAAACCATCCTGCTTCGTGCAAACGACGTTCTCTGCGGTCTTGATGAAATCGTGGGTGATGAGCGTCTTGTCATGCCCATCGGTCACTCGCGTAAAACCAGAGAATCCTTGCGCAAGCCGCCAGACGTCTTTGGTGTCGGTGTCGGCACTCGAGGTCACCGACATCATGATGGGCGGCGCGAAGCCGAGGTCACCTGCCGCTGCTGTTTTCTCGAGTTGCTGCTGCTCGAGGGCGGCGAGAATGCCGCGGGCAATTTGCGAGTCGGCGGCTGAGTTGAGGGCGAGAATCAGGTCCGGAAACGACACCAGATTCCCGCCGCTCCTCAACTGCACGACGGCCGCCGACGAGGCCGGCGCCGGTCGGAGAAGCGGCCGGTGATCTTCGAGCAACGCGAGCAGCCCGTTCTCGAGCATCAGCGCGCCCATCGAATGACCGATCATGATCAGCGGACTCTCGGCATCCGCTGCGCCAGGCGCCCCTGGCTTCACGGGAACGGGATCTTTCGTGGCAGAGATGATGCTCAGCAGCGTGTCGTGGAAACTCGGGCTTGCGCCGATTTGCAGAGCCACGTCGTAGCGGTCCTTGAAGGACACGTGAGTCAAAATGGGCACATCGCTGACCGCCGCGCGCAGGCCTGCCACCGGGTCGCCGTTCCACCCAAGGTACACGCCGACGACCCGCCGCCAGTGCGGACGCTCGAGCTCACGGAGGGCGAGGCTCTCGAGGATCAATCGGAACGAGTGGAAGTGGTCGTCGCCGTCCGGCTCGGTGACAGGCGTGGACGGCGTTCGATTCCAGGCGGCGTTGTGATGCCAGCCGTGGATGAAGGCCACGACGATCACACCATGTGGCGAGGATTCGCGCGCGGCGCGGATCGCGGCGGCAGCGGCGTCCACCTGGGTCGGATTCACGCGCGCGCCAGAGTCGTCGAATTGCACGACGGCGAGATGGAACCAGGGCTCGTTCGCTGGAGTGTCCGCCGGGCCGGCGACGACTTCGAAGTGTCCCGTCGCCGGATCCGAAATCGGTTTCACGGTGAAGACGGATCCGTGGTCGTAGTTGGGTGCAGGCATTGCAGCGGCTTCCTTCGATCGCTCCAGTTATTTCAGCTTGGCCATCCAGTTCACGATGACGCGAATTCCCGCCGTCGGCGGCCCTGCCCGTTCGCGCACGACGATCCGCTGTCCGTCGGGCGTGATGTCGTAGGCCGTTCGCGCGTCGATCAGGCTGAGGACCTGAGGCACAAGCACCTGCGTCGCGCCAATCTGAATGTCTTGATCGGTCAGAGATACCGCCGTAGATTCGATGCCCCCGGTGTTGGACCAGTACACGAGCTCCGTGCCCTTCTCCGTGCGCGTCCACCGTGGATGCTGCGCCCCGCCGCCATTCGTAATCTGTTTCCGTATCGAGCGGTCCGGGAATCGTTCGACGAACACCTCGAACGGTTGCGTGCCCGGCGTGGCGGCGTACGCCAGCCAGTTTCCGTCCGGCGACAGATGCGGGCCATACGACGCCAACTCCGGGTCGCCGATCCGAACCGGGATGCGATCAGAGACACGCGCGCTCCACATGGATTGCTGCAACTGCTGGAAGAAGAGACGGCCGTCGCGAAACCAGTCGCTCGGGATCGGCTGGAAGGCATGACTGACGTCGACAGGCAGTCGATCGGCGCGACCACCATTGATCGGCTGCCGGTAGAACGCGAACTCACCTCCGCTATCTGAGGTATACACGATGGCGGTTCCATCGACGGACCAGACCGGATCCAGGGACGACGCGGCGTCAGTGGTCAATGGCGATGCGGCACCTCGCGCGGTATCGATCAGCCAGATACGCCACGTGCCGGTCTGCGGATCCAGAAGATTTGCGGCAACCAGATTCTTGTTCGTCGGACTGATCGCGGGGTTCACATACTCGGCACCGTTCGCAGGCGGATCAATTGATCCGATGATGCTGCCGTGTCGGTCGAACCAGGTCAACTGCCCGAGACTGCTGCCACCACGAGGCGCGGGGAATGCGAGCAAGCCATCGTCTGACGCTGACGGCGTGAGTTCCGGCCAGATGCCGGCGGCGCCGCGCGTCACTCCAGAGGCAATCACGTGAGGATCGCCGACCAGAGTGAAGCTCCGCAGGTCGATTTTCTGCGCGAGAAGCGATCCGCGACGCAGAAACAGGACGTAGTCAGGCGGCGCGAATCCGCCCGGGCAGTCGGACTCGCCAAGCTCAGTCACCCTTCCGTCGTCGAGCGACGCGAGATCCATCGTTCCGCCGACCTGACGAGCCGCACAGAAGATGAAGTGGCGACCATCGGGAAGAAACTTCGGGGCGCCGGGCAGGCCTTTCACGCCGTTGAGAGGGACTTCGATTGGCGCATCGCCGCCAGACGTCGGAATGAGAAGGAGCTTGCCCGACCCCGCAAACAGAATCTGGTTGTTGCGGCCCCAGCTTCCGCCTGGATGCTGATGCGATCCAGTTGAGGGAAACGACGTGACCACCGAGGCCGGACCACCCGAGAGGCTCATCGTCACGAGTTGGGCAGGACGGCTCGGCTGGCCGCCCCGGAAAAAACCGATCGTCGCGCTGTCAGGCGACCAGAACGGATACGCTCCGCCCTCGCCGCCCTTGAGCGGCTGCGGAGATGAGCCGTCGAGGGTGTACATCCAGATATCTCCCTCGTTGGTCCACACGTTCGCGGCAATGCGCCGGCCGTCGGGCGAGACCGCGAGGCCGTCGGTGGGCATCGCATTGTTCGGGAATGTCACGCCGAATTCCCTCGCTTGTCCGCCGGTCGGACCTGGCGTCGGCTGAACCGCGGGTCGCGACCAGATCGCGAACGCGATGAGCAGCATCGCGGCGATGCCGAGCAGGACGCCGGTTGCGCTCACGCGCGAGCGCCTGGGTATCGCGATTTCGTCTCGTGACGTTGGCGACGAGAGCGCGTCGTCGATCTCGATCCGCGCGTCGGCAATGTCGTGCAGGCGAGTCGTCGGATCTTTCTGCAGACATCGCCGGATCAATCGACGAATGGATTCGGGGACCGCCGCCGGCAGCGTTCTCCAATCCGGTTCGCGCTCGATCACTTTCGCGAGGCTGTCCGACGCCGTGTCGGCCGCGAACGCGCCGCGTCCCGTCAGCATCTCGAAGAGCACGCCGCCAAACGCCCAGATGTCCGCGCGCTTGTCCACGTCGAGCCCGCGCGCCTGCTCGGGGCTCATGTAGGCGGGCGTGCCGAGAATCATCCCCGTGCGCGTGTCCGCCGCGGTGGGCTGGCCGGCGTTCGTGCCGCGACCCGCGCGCGCGATCCCGAAGTCGAGCACCTTGACCACTCCTGCCGGCGTGATCTTGATGTTCGCGGGCTTCAGATCGCGATGCACGATGCCCTGCACGTGCGCGATCTCGAGTGCGGCGGCGATCTGCCGGGCAATGGCCAGCGCGTCGGCGACCGGCAAGGCACCGGCTCTCAGCCGATCGGCGAGCGTCGGGCCGTCGACGAACTCGAGGGCGAGCGCTTGCACGCCTCCCTCTTCTTCCAGGCCGTAGATCGCGGCGATGTTCGGATGATTGAGGGACGCGAGGAGGCGCGCCTCGCGTTCGAAGCGTGAACGGAATTCAGGATCGATCGACAGCTCTGGAATGAGCAGCTTCAGCGCGACCGTGCGATGCAGGCGCGTATCAGTCGCCCGATACACCTGCCCCATTCCACCGGCGCCGATCAGTTGATCGACGCGATACTGGCCAAACAACGTGCCCGGAGAAAGGTGTGGCAATGCGTCGATCCCGAGCGGCGCGTCGCCGAAGCGGCTCGCGGCGGCGTCCGCGGCGATCAGACGATCGACCTCCGCGCGCAAAGAGGCGTCACCGGCGCACGCGCCGTCGAGAAAGGTCGAGCGGTCGACGGCCTCGCGCGCCCGCGCGGCGTGAAACACGGCCGTGACCTGTCGCCAGCGATCAGGCGTCACCGGGGTCTCAACGGACGACCATCGTGCGCGTCACTCGGGGCCAAGTCAAGCCGCCGCGTGTACGTCTTGCCGGTGCGGGCGGCATCAGCGAGATCGAATTGCGCATGCAGCAGCGGGTCGATTCGATGGCCGGGCTGTTACACGGCCGATCGATAAATGTGATTTTGCCGCCAAACAGTTGAGACAGTGTCGTCAAACGAGGCCGGTAGGCTGACACTCCGCGGCCGATGCAGCGCCGCGTGGCCAGGAGGCTTCAGTGCATATTCGTACCGCAACTACGGGGCGCGGCGCCGTCGGCGTCTGCCTCGCCTTCGCCCTCGCGGCGGGTGTCACCGCCGCAAGCAAGGGAGACCTGTCGTTCAGCAATCCACCCGCGGCGAATCCGGAGACGCCGCCAGCGAGCGGCATCCAGCCGAATTTCGTTCCCAGCAACTACTCGCTTCTGCGGATTGCTCAGGGTGACGACCCGCTCGAGAATCCGTCCGGGGTCATCACGAAATTCGGATTCCTGATGGACGGCACCGCGACGGAGCCGGACCAGAATACCTACTTGGTATTGGACAAGAACCCGGGAGGCCCCACGGCCGGCTACAACTACGGCAGACACTTTCTGTTTCAGGGCCACGAAAACAGCGGTGACCGGGCGTATGTCACGCGCGTCAATCTGGACGTCGCCGACGCGGCCCACCGGTTCACGCTCCTGACGCCGGTTGACGCAGTTACGGGGACGACCGGCCTGAATTCGGTCGATGGCTCGACCTGGGATCCGTTCACTCAGACGCTGCTCTTCACCGAGGAGGCCGGTGCGAACGGCGGCGTGTTCGAGATACCGGCGGCCTGGACGTCGACCACGGCTCCGCGACTCCGGAACCTCAGTTGCGTATTTGGCAAGGCCGGCTACGAGGGTGTCCATCCCGACAGCGAGGGTAACGTGCTGCTCGAGGAGGACACGGGCGGCGCGAACGTCAGCGTGGACCCAACCAACATCAATGGCGCCGTCAAGGTCGCGAAGCAGCCCAACTCGTTCGTGTAGCGGTTTGTCCCGTCCTATCGGTGGGATCTGAGCCAGGGTGGGGATCTGTACGCGTTGCAAGTGACGGTCGATGGCGCACCGCTGAAGTTCGGCGGCAACACGGCGCAGCAGCAGTTCAACGACGTGTATTCGACGGCGAACAAGGACCTCCGGACGCCGGGAAGCGCGTGGCCGGCGCAGTGGGTCCTGGTGCATCACAGCGGCCCGATCATGAACTTCAGCACGTGCACGGCGTTCGACGCGAATGCGGAGGCAAAGACCGCGGGCGCCACGCCGTTCAAGCGCCCGGAGAACGGCGCGTTCATTCCCGGCACGCACTTCAGGAGTTTCGTCTTCGACGAAACCGGCGACACGGACACGCGATCGAGCAACGTGCCCGAGCTGGCTCAGCGCGGGGCGTGGGGATCGCTGTTCCGAGTCGATTTCACGCCCGACGGCGCCGGGACGCTCACCATCTTCGCGACCGGCGACGCGGATGACGCGTCGTTCGACAACATGTCCTTCGCGACAGACGAGATCGTACTCGTCACCGAAGACCGCGGCGACATGTTGCACGATCAGCTCAACAAGCTGGATTCGGCGTGGGCCTACGATGTGACTGACGGCAGCTCAGTGAGACTGGTCGCGCTCGGCCGGGATGCACTGGCTGCGCCGAGCGGCAAGGAAGACAATGAGCCGACGGGCCTTTTCGCGTCGGATGGCGACGCGTCGATCAACGGGCTCGCGGGCACCAACGGCCTCGAGATCAAGGCCGTCCACGACAACCAGATCGACCACGCCACGGGCAGCGTCCCGACCGGGTTGGACCGGGCCCGGTGGTACTTCACGATGCAGCACGGGCTGAATCAGGTCTTCCAGATCTTCCTGATGAAATAGCTGGCGCTTCGCGGCGCAAACACAGGCCAGGGACTCTGCCCTGGCCTGTTTCTACTTGGAGCCCTTGCGACCCTTGTTGAAGTCGCCGGACAGGATGAGCTTCACGGTCACCTTGTCAGACGCCTCTGTCAGCCCGAAGCCGATTCCCGCTTCGATCTCGATCGGACTATTCCCGCGATCGACGACAAAGTACAACTGGTGGACCTGCTGGTCCGCCGGAAGAAAATCGCTGACCCGGCCGAAGTCGTCGTACTCCTCGGCGGCGATCGCCCATCGCGGGTTGAGCTTGAACGCGACACGCGTCGAGGGAACGAACTCGAGGTTCTTGATGCCGTCGTACGCGGTGTCGACGATCGGATTGACGATGAAATCCATCTTGTCAAAGTGCCACCCGATGATCGGCCGGATTTCCGAGGTGAATCGGGTCGTGTCCCAGCGGTCGGCGTTGAAGCTGAATTCGAAATTCGCGCCATAGAAGAAGCGCCGATCGTCGGCGTCCGGTACGGCGAACAGCGTCCGCAGCTTGAAGCCGTCCAGGCCCCAGCCCATGCTGTTGTCCCGGCTATAGAGCGGCAGGTACAAACCCGCTTCAAACCATCGCGTGACTCCGTACGCCCATTCCGGCACTCCATTGAGCGACTTGTCGGCGGTGACTGCGCCAGGGAAGGCCGGCGTCGAAATGCCTTTCGGCGTGAAGTTCGTGTGCAGGGTCAGATTGAAGACGCCTGGGCCCGCCAAACCGCCGTCGTACACCTGAATTTCGTCCGTTTGGCCAAACGCCACACTCGGTACAAGCATCACCGTCGTCAAGACGGCCAGCACTGTCAGCACACGCATGCAAATAACCTCCGCCCTTTCCGATGTCGACGCGGGCGAATCGTATCAGAGTGTCACCTGCTATCGTGCTTCAGGAATGGGCGTGCCGGCAGGTGGCGAACTGGCTCGAGCTCGGTAGTTGGCCAGCAGGTGGTCATCCAGCCCGAGATTCATCCGAAGGACAGCGAGGAATCGGACGGCAGAGAAGATCGGTTCGCGCGTGATTCTGCGGAGGTCGTTGTAATACTCAGCGAGTCCAGAGTCGGCAATCTGGTTGGTGCCCGTCCGTAACGTCTGAATGTATCCATCTGGCAACGCCCGCCCGAAGTGGCCGATGCGCCACGGTGGCGTGCTGGGTAATCGCGCCAACAGTGGATCCCCAAGGGCGAAATTGTCGACGACATGGAGTTCGGGTCCTCCGCCGTAACCAAACATCCCCACCATGTCGTGCGTCGCGACGCGTTGACCTTGCGAGACCATCCATCTGCCGAGCTCCGCCTGCGGCATCTCGGGTGACACGAAGGCGCGATAGGATCGTAGCCACCCTGTCTGCGGGTAGTAGTACTTTCGTTCGTCGGTGATCCCGTGGAAATCGGTGGAGATCCCCTGATGTCCGTAGTCAGGTCCGCTCAGAAGATTCGGAGCGGAGGCCATTAGCCCAATGCCAATGATCGCCCCGGCGACAGCCGCCTGCCACACGGGCGCCAGGCGTGGCAGCCGCACTCCAGCCAAGATCGCAACGCCGAGAAGCAGTGGTGCGGCGAGAAATCGTCCGCTCATGAAATCACCGCCAACCAAGACGACGTAGGTCAGGTACAAGAGCTGGCCCAGCGCGAGCGCAGGCCACGACCTCGAGCCCGTCACGGGATCAGGAACGTCTCTGGTCTTCGCAAAGCCCCCGAGGATGGAGACAAGCACGACGATGAGTGTCAGGGGGTCGTGCTGCCATGATTCCTGCAGGTACCACAGGCCCTGAGCCAGCAGCTCGCGCTCGGGAATGCCAGTGGCCAGCTTGGCGAATGCGGTGTTCGGAACGAAGAACCCGTAGTACACGACCGAAAACGTTTCCCACAGGACGAGCGGCAGAAGTCCGGTGAGTATCGCCTGCAGTCGACGTCGCGACGGAATCGCGCTGGCGAACGCGACGACGCTCGGTCCAACCAACCAGACAAGATCCTGTCGATTGACGAGCAGCAGAGCCGCCGCAAAGATCGGCCGCCAGGCTCGAACCGGAGGCGTCGACAACAGCAATGACACGTAAGCAACGATCAGGAGGTGTGAAAGTGCGTTCTCCAAGCCAGACGTTGAGAAATCCATGAACGACTTGGCGTTGATGAGGATCAGAATTGCCAGCGTGCCCTGCCACCGGCTTCTCGCGACTCGAAATGCGAGCAGCGCGGCCGTTGCGATAGTGCACGCCAGGCTCAGGAGGATCGAGGTGAGATAGGGCCCTTGTCGCGCGATCAACTGGCTCGCCGCCAGCGTCAACATCCAAAGGGGGTGCGTGTATGCCTGAACACGCTCCGCGACATTCCATCTCGGACCAAAACCGTGGAGGAGGTTGTCGACAGTGCGGAAGGTGATAAATGCATCGTCGCAGACCCAGGCTGTACGAACCAGCACCACCAACAACACCAGCAGTGCAACCGAGGTCGCCGTTCGTTCAAGGGCCGCAGTCCGCTCGGCTCGTTCCACAGGTCCAAAGACTAGACCAGTGACGAGCTTGGGGGGGAAACTCGAGCACCAGTCGGACGACGAGGGCGAATATACTTAGAGTCCCGCGCGGTGAGGTGGCCGAGTGGCTGAAGGCGGCGGTTTGCTAAACCGTTATACGGGCCAAAACCTGTATCCAGGGTTCGAATCCCTGCCTCACCGCCATAAGTTGTTGACTCTAAACGAACAACGTCCGCGATTTTCAGTACGCTCCAATACATCTCCATGATTTCTCGACGCGGCCTGACGGGCTCCACGGGTTCGCTGCCGCACCGCCTGTTAAGTCATTGAATCTAAAGGATCGACGTCGGCCTTCCGCGATCACACCGGCCGCGTGACTCGGATCTCGCACAGACGGATCGTGACAGACGTTTCCAAATGATCACATGGCCGACACAGAGTTGTCAGAACACTCCGCCATTGTCGACGGCTGACTACCGACAAGGACTGTCGGTGAGGATCGGAGGTCATGCTATGTGGAAGATGAACCGTTCGATGGCCGTGTGTGCGTTCACGCTCAGCGGGGCGTTGGCGTGGGGCGGTCTTGGTGTTCGCGCCCATCAGGATCGAGACGACCGGGACGATCACGACGGAAGCGGGAAGCATCCGGGTAAAGTTTTCGTAATCGCAATGGAGAACCACAACTGGACGCAACCTGGCGGTCCAGGCACGGGAAGTCCTCAGCAGATTTTCATGAATTCAGCTGCGCCATTCATCAACAGCCTCGTCAACGGAACCTCAGGCATCAGCGACCAGGTCTCATATGCGAACAATTATCAGGCCGCGATGATCGGCTTGCATCCCTCGGAACCTAACTACGTCTGGGCCGAGGCGGGCCAGCCATTCAATTCGCTCACGACGGATAACGATCCCTACAAAGCGAACTGCAGCGACGACACCAACATCCATAGCGATCAGCACCTGAGCGCATTTCTGACGAAACGTCACCGGTCGTGGAGGTCGTATCAGGAAGACGCCAACGTGAACGTCACGACCAACGTGGCGCTGCCCATGGCTTCGTGGAAATATCCGATCTTCAGCCAGAACGGCAATTTCACGCTGCCCGGGATCAACTCATACAACTACACGACGCAGTACAACTACGCCGCCAAGCACAATCCGCAGATCTTCTTCCGCGATACGAACGGCGGATGTCCAGCGACCAGTTCGACACTGTATCCACCGCTGCAGCAACTGGCGCTCGACCTGCAAAGTGACGACGTGGCCGACTACAACTGGATTACCCCGAACCAGTTCAACGACCAGCACAGCAGGCTCGCCCTCGGATACGGATCCTTTGGCTCTACGGATCAGGGTGCCGTAGCGCAGGGCGACAACTTCCTGGCCCGCGTCGTGCCCCTGATCATGGCCTCGGACGCTTACCGGGACGGCGCTGTGATCATGCTGTGGTGGGACGAAACCGAAAACGGCGACAGCGACCAGTTCACGATTCCGTTCATCGTCATCTCCAAGAACGCGCACAAGAACGTGGGCGGTCTGCCGTACTCGAACACCATCAGGTACAGCCACTCGTCGTTCCTGCGCACGATGCAGGAAATCTTCGACGTCGATCCCGACGGCGGTTTCCCGTTCCTGGGCGATGCGGTGAACGCGACCGACCTGCGGGCGCTGTTCAAGCCGGGGACGATCAAGTAAAGACGCGTTCGGCAGGAATTCTCGAAAGCAAGCGAGAGCGGGCGACGCCGAGGGAGTCGCCCGCTCCGCCCCTCCCGTTCAGCCGCCCACTCCTGCATGGCGTCTCGGGCAGCTCGTCGCTCCGGCGCCGCATCACGGGCGTGCTAGACTCGTCGTACTCGGGAGGACGATCGTGAAAGTGATCCAGACGATCCGTTTATCCTCGACGGCGATCTTGTGCCTCGCCGGTGCCAGCCCGCTACTGGCGCAATCCAATCAACCAACCGTCACGCTGACCGTGTCCGCCGGACGCTCGATGGAGGTCCTGGTCGAAGATCAGATCGCCATCAAAGAGATCGGGCAGACGGTGTCGGGTACGCTGGTCGAGCCGATCTACGCCTACGATCGGATCGTCGTGCCGGCCGGCACGACGGTCCTCGGCCACATCGCGGCACTGGAGAATCCGTCCAAAGTCGCGCGGACACAGACGATGCTGCAGGGTGATTTCACGCCGCATCGCCAGGTCGCGCTGCAGTTCGACACGTTCGTCTTTGACGACGGGCACCGAGTCCCGATTGAGACCGTGGTGAAAGCCACCATTCCCCACCTCAAACGAACCGACGCGCCGAGTCCGCCCGAGAAGGACGCTGACGAGTCTGGTGGCGCGGTGCGCCGTGCCGAGCAGGCAGCGAAGAATCAGGTCACGCAGACCATCGCCTCTGCGAAGCAGAGTACCCATGACATTTTGAGCGAGATCACCCAACCCGGACGCACGGCACGTATGAAGGCGATGCTGATTGAGCGGATGCCGTACCACCGGCAGACGATCGGTGCGGGCACCGGGTACGAAGTCGAGTTCCTGAAGCCGATAGCGTTCGGCCTCGGTGCGCCATGCCCGCCCGCCCCGCCCGACGCCCGTCCGGCGCCGTTGAGCATCTTGAACGCGCGGCTCATCACCACGCTCGATTCGTCGAAGACACCCAAGGGCACTCCCATTCGCGCCGTCGTGACCGAGCCGGTCTTCTCAGCCGACCATCAGCTGATCCTGCCGGAAGGCACGATGCTCGAGGGCGAAGTGACGTACGCGACCGCCGCGAAGCGGTTTCATCGAAACGGCCAGCTGCGGTTTCTCTTCGAGCGTGTCCAGATGCCGGCCGGCGACGCGTCGCCGCTCCTCGCATCGCTTCAGTCGGTCCACGCCAGCGCCGACGAGAATCTGGCGCTCGACGACGAGGGCGGCGCGAAGATGACCGATTCCAAGACACGCTTCATTGCGCCGGCGCTGTCCCTGCTCGCGCTGCGGGGCACGCTCGATCGCCACGATCATCTCGATCCCGACGGGGACGGCCACGTGATTCAGAGCAGCAATCCCGGAG
The DNA here is from genome assembly GCA_963704575.1 of uncultured Acidobacteriota bacterium. Taxonomy (GTDB): domain Bacteria; phylum Acidobacteriota; class Vicinamibacteria; order Vicinamibacterales; family SCN-69-37; genus DATEGZ01. The sequence goes on from OY969918.1 coordinate 3,453,450, forward strand.
CGGTGAGCGTCGGCGGCTTCTTCGGCCTCGGCTTGATCGGGATCCCCCTGAGCCACGTCGCGCCGCCGGTCGGTGTCGGGTTGTCAATCCTTGGCGCCGCGAGAAGCGTGTATCGGAACGTGCTTGCCAAGGGCCGGGACATGCAATTCCCTGCGGACACCGTGATGCGGCTGCAGCTCGCGCCGGGCCCGTCTGGCGGGCGATGACCCTCGGCCGCCGTGTGCTTGCGGCGCTCCTGCTGCTACCCGTCGCGGGCGTCGCAGGTCAAACGGTCTTCCGATCCGAAACACGCCTCGTCGTGCTGCACGCCACGGTGACCAACGATCGCGGTGAGCTCGTCACCAATCTCGATCAGCGCGCCTTCACGGCCTTCGAGAACGGGAAGCGTCAGCCCATCGCGATCTTCCGCCGCGACGATATTCCGGTCTCGGTAGGGCTACTCATCGACAACAGCGGCAGCATGCGGCCGCTCAGGGCGAACGTGGAAGCCGCCGCGCTCGCGTTCGCCCGCGCGTCGAATCCTCAGGACGAGATGTTCGTGCTCAACTTCGCCGACTCGCCGCACCTCGACGTGCCGATGACGGGTGACCTTCGAGTGCTCGAGGCAGGGATTGCGCGCGTCGATTCGATTGGCGGCACCGCGATGCGCGACGCCGTCGCGACGGCCGAAGCATATCTTCACGATCACGCCAAACAGGATTCTCGCGTACTGCTCGTCATCACCGACGGCAACGACAACGCGAGCACGACGACGGTCGATCGCATTCGGCGGCAGGCCGAGCAGACCGAGACCGTGATTGATGCGATCGGCCTGTTCGGCGGGCAGGAAAGTAGCCGGGCCAACACCGGTCGGCACGAGCTCAAGGAACTCACGGGACAGACGGGCGGTGCGGCGTATTTTCCGACAAGCGTCGAGCAGATTGAATCGGTCGCGGTGGATCTGGCGCATCAGATCCGAAACCAGTACACCATCGCGTACGCGCCGCTCAATCAGGCGCTCGATGGATCCTACCGAGCGATCCGCCTGACCGTCACCGGCCCTGATCACTACTCGGTCCGCACCAGACCGGGATACCGTGCCGTGCCGGATACCCGGGAGAGCGCCGGGCGCTCGGGACGTCGCTGAGCGCCGCGTCAGCGGGGCTTCAGCTCTGGTTGCCGTTGCGCCGGGCGCCGGCGGCAAAACACGTCGGCGAACGATCGCGCTCGACGCCTGATATCCTTGCGCCGTTCGAATGGCGTTATCCGCCGGTTCCAGGCTGGGCGCGTATCAGATCGTCGGGCAGCTTGGCGCCGGCGGCATGGGCGAGGTGTACCGCGCGACGGACAGCCGGCTGGGACGCGATGTCGCTATCAAGGTCCTGCCGCCGGAGGTGGCGCAGGACCCCGATCGACTACGGCGCTTCGAATTGGAAGCCCGCGCAACCGCGGCGCTGAACCATCCCAACATCCTGACCGTGTTCGACATTGGCCGCGAGAGGGACATCGCGGTCGACCACGCCGGTCTGACCTTCGTCGTCGCGGAGTTGCTCGAGGGCCGCACACTGCGCGAAGTGATCCGATCGGGCTCGGTGCCCGTGCGGAAAGCCGTGGATTACGGCTCGCAGATCGCGCGCGGTCTCGCGGCCGCGCACGATAAGGGCATCGTCCATCGCGATCTCAAGCCCGAGAATGTCCTCGTCACCGCCGACGACCACGTGAAGATCCTCGACTTCGGCCTCGCGAAAGTGATCGATCCCACGGCATCCTCAAATGCCACCGCCACGACCATCTTGCCGCCCGGCACCGAACCGGGGCTCGTCCTCGGGACGATCGGTTACATGGCTCCGGAGCAGGTGCGCGCGCAAGCTGTGGATCGCCGGGCCGACATCTTCAGCCTCGGCGTGGTGCTGTACGAGCTTCTCTCGGGCCAGCGCGCATTCTCGGGCGCCACGACGGCAGATACGATGATGGCGATCCTGAAGGATGCGCCGCCCGATCTCGAGGCGAGCGACCGCGCCATTCCGCCAGGCCTGGCGCGGATCGTCGAACGCTGCCTCGAGAAGGCGCCGGCCGCGCGTTTCCAATCAGCCAGCGATCTGGCGTTCGCGCTCCAGGCGGCGGGGTCCGACTCGCGCGTGCCCAGCGGGATCGCGGCCGGCCTCGCCATCCCGGCCGCCACCACGCCCCGGCGTGCGCTGTGGTGGTGGGTCGCCGGAGCGCTCGCTATGGGTTTCGTTGGCGGCGCGCTCGCGTCCCGCGGGCTCACAGCAGTGCAGTCGGCACCGGTGCCCGCGTTCCTCGAGATTTCAGCCCCAGCTGGTTACACAATGGGCCAACGCTCGGCGCTGTCTCCCGACGGCGCTCAACTGGCGTTCGTCGTCAATGACGCCGATCGCCGTCAGCACCTCGCCGTGCGGCAACTCGCGTCCGGCGACGTGCGGATTCTCGACAACACGTTCAACGGCACCGCGCCGTTCTGGTCACCGGACTCGAAGGAAATCGGATTCTTCGACCGGCAGCGCCTGCGCATCTTGACACTCAGCGACGGACAGGTTCGCATCATCGCGGACGCGGCGGGCGCAAGACAGGCGGGTACCTGGAGTCCGAGCGGCGCGATCGTGTTTGCCGTCGAAGCTGACGTGCCGCTGGCGAAAGTCAATGCGCGCACCAGGTCCGCACCGGTTCCGCTTCCCGCGGCCCTCGGGTACCGTCCGTTTTTTCTGCCGGACGGGCGCCACGTGCTCTTCAGCAATTGGAGCAACCTGGGGAAGACGGCGAACCGACAGATCCAGATGTGTGACGTCGACACCGGCGCTGTGACGATGCTGTCTGTTGATGGCAGGGAGCCAAAGTACGCAGCCGGCTACTTGTTCTACGTCGTGGACACGTCGCTCGTAGCCCGCCCGTTCGACGCGACCACGCTGCGTGTGACGGGTGATGCGACACCGATGGGCAAGATCCCGCGCTACGTCGGATCGACGGGGCCTGATTTCAGCGTTGCGGCGAGCGGGGTCCTCACGTACGTCAACGAACCTCAGGTGGCCGCAGAGTTGACGCGATACACGCGCACGGGAGCAGTGGCGCCGCTCGATACGAGCGGGAACTGGCTCAATCCACGCCTGTCAGACGATGATGCGCGCGTGGTCGCGAACCACGGGGATGGCCCCGGCCCGCACCCTGACGTCGAGGTGTTCGATGTCGTGCGACGTGCCCCCCGCTTGCTCGTCTCAGGCCAGCTGGCCGGCGGCGGCGCACCTAGCTGGACGGCCGGGAGCACCGCCGTGCAGTACGCGCGACAAGGGAGCGATGGTGTCGACTGGGTTCAGAAGGCGGCGGATGGCAGCGAGGAACGCCTTCTGGCGCACATCCCGGTTTCGGGTCTGACGGTCACCGGCACGCTCCGGAGCGGCGGCGTGTACGGCTTCGCCCTCCGGAACGGCAACCGCGATCTCGTGTACGTGCCGACGTTGACGGCTGAGCCCCGTCCGCTGTTTGCCACCCCGGCCAACGAAACGCAACCGGCGGTGTCTCCCGATGAACGCTGGATTGCCTACGCCTCCGACGCCGAGGGCGGCGATCAGCATCGCGACATTGCCGTCGATCGGTTTCCGGAGGGGGGCCAGCGAATTCTGGTGTCCGGCGCCCTGGGAGGCATGCAGCCGGTGTGGCGCCGCGACGGCCGCGAGTTGTTCTATCTCGGTAATGACCAGCGACTCATGTCCGTGTCCGTCGCGTCCAGTGGCGATCAACTGCGCGTCGGCCAACCAGTCGCGCTCTTCCAAACGTCGATGACCATTGACGGGGGTCTCGGCACCAGATCGGCTTACGACGCGTCGCGCGACGGCTCCTGGTTCGTCGTCGTCGAGCCGGCGGTTCACAATGACGCTCCGCCGACCATCACGGTGTTGATGAACTGGCCGTCAAGATTGTCCCGAAGGCAGTAAGAGGTTCGCGTCTTGTGACGCGCGGGTGAGACAGCACGACATAGCGACGTGAACTATGCGCTCTGCATGGCCATCCATCCGCCGCCTGGCGACGCTGCTCATCTGCCTCGCCATCCCGATGCGGGCGAGCGCACAAGCGTCGCCGGCCCCGCCAACTTCGAAGACGGCACCCGCGCCCGCGGAACCGAAGTGGACCGGCGCCGTGTCCCTCGCAACCTACGTCTTTCCGGACGAGGACAACCTGCTGCAGCCAACGGTGTCCGTCGATCACCGCGCGCTGCATCTCGAAACCCGGTACAACTACGAGGACACGGATTCGACCTCGGCATTTGTCGGCTGGAATCTCGAATTTGGAAGCACCGTGAAACTGACCTGGACGCCGATGGCCGGGTTCGTGGCCGGCAGGACTGATGGCGGCATCGCGGCGTCCAAGCTCGACCTCACCTGGAGCCGCCTGGAAGCGTACGCAGAAGGCGAGTACGTCGTCCCGGGCGATGGCAAGAACCGATTTTTGTACAACTGGTCCGAATTCAATGTCTGGGCGACGGACTGGCTCCGCGCCGGCCTCGCCACGCAGCGGACGCGGACGTTCCGCAGGTTCCGGACAGAGAAAGAACTCGAGCCTGCTCTCTTCGTCGGCCTCGCCGGATCAAGACTCGAGGGCACGTTCTACGTGTTCAATCCGGGATCGGACGACAAGTATTTCGTCGTGTCGATCAGCGTGACGTTCTAGGCGAGACCTCGCGCGGCAAGGCAGCATGAAACAAAAGACCAGGATCGTGTTACTTCGCGGACGTCGATCCCGGCCGCGCAATCTTCACACTGGCGATTCTCGCGCCGTGATCCTCTCCGGCGCCGGATGCCTGGACGTAGGCGAACGACAGGGTCAGGTCGTTGTGCCCGATCAGCCAGTCTCGAGTTGGGGCGTCGAACGACGCAACCTGCCAGCCGGGCTCCAGTCGCACTTCGCCAAGGACGTCTCCGTTGAGCGACGCGCGCATCATCTGTGGCGTTGTGCCGGTCGAGTCGACCGGGTCGCACTCGATCTCGACGCGGGCATCAGTGCGGAGCCCGCGAGGCAATCGCATATGCACCGTCGGACGCGTCGTCCAGACGAAGGCGCGTGACGCGTCGCTTTCGTCCGGCCCAAAGCCGCTTCTGAAATGCCAGCGCGGCGTGCGGCCGGGCGCGAGCGTATAGAACACGCCTGGGTTCCACACGAGGGTCGCACTCATGATGACGACGACCGCGACAGTCGTGGCGCTCAACGTACGCCAGGGAAATCGACGGATAGACGCTGTCTCATCGCTCGCAAGAAACGCGGCGCCGAGGACAAAGACGTCGAGAAAGATGTACCAGACCGGCCACAGCGTCGTCATGCTGAACGCGAGCAGCGCCAGACAGAACCAGGGTCCCGGCCGTCCGCTGGCGCGGAGCGATCTCCAGGCAAGGACGTACACCGACACCAGCGCGAACACCTGGGAGACGCCGATCCAGTTCGCATGGCCCGATGCCAGCAGCGTCCGCGTCAATCCCAGTGTCGACGACATCCAGGTGGTCTGGGTCCATACGAAACCTTTGATGGTCGTAACGTAGTAGCCGTAGAGTCCGTAGACGAACATCCGCCAGTCCCACAACACAAACGGCGCGCAAGACACGGTCACCGCGGCCGCGAACAGAGCAATCGCCCGCGCGATCACGGCACGGTTCGTGTACCAGAGATGGATCGCGAACACGGGAACGAGCGCGACCATTGGAGAGCGCGAGGCCAGGAGCAGTCCGAGCAGTGTCGCGGCCGACTTGTCAGCGCCGGCGGAACATGCCACAGCAAACGCCGCCATCAGCGGCCAGTACGCTGGCGTGTGGCCGATCACGATGAAATCGTCGAGCAACCGGTTGCTGAGCAGTACCCACGCGAGCACCAGCAGGATCGCGGCTCGGCCGTACGCGCCGGCTCGCGCGGTGAACGCGGCCGCCAGACCCGTGAGCACCGGCACGAACAATTGGCCGAACGCCGTCATCATTCGCGGGTCCGCACCGAGCGCACGTGGAATGAGAAACCACATCCACAGTCCGGGGCCGTATGTGAGCGGCAGATCCCACGGCACGTGATAGATGAAGTACGGATCGTGTCCGGTCAAGAAACGATCGACGGCCGCGCTGATCTCGACGAGCATGTCGCCGCTGTTCGGATCGATCGCGACGAGCAATAGTCGATCCACCCACCCACCGAAGACGAACGCGGCACCAGCCAATGTGACGGCCAACACGACGCCGAAGGCGACAGACGGCCAGCGGGCTCGATTGTCACGTTCGTTCGCGGCGGGCCAGATTAGCGCGACCAGCAACATCGACACGACGATGACGATCGACGCGGCGCCGACCCCGGACCAGCCGCGAGGAAAGAAGGACAAAGCGAGCGCCGGGCTCGCAAGCAGGCGAAACGCGAGCGCCAGCAGCGCCGCGAGCGCGGTCAGTCTGACGGCACGCACGCCGGTATTCTTCCACAGCGCGCTCGGCGTCGACTGGCTGCTCTCAGCCAGGATATCGACGCTCGTCGAAGCGCGGATGCCCGTCGCTCGCGAGATAGTCGGCGATCGCGCGTGCCGGTGCTGACGGCGGCACGAGCAGTCCACGGTCGAAGAGCTGATTGAACACGTCGATCGACGGCAACCGGTCTCGCGTCGCCTGTCGCGCATTCGCCTGCATCGGCGTGTCGACCGTCCCGGGCTCGTACGAAAGAATGCTCACGTCACCCGTGCGATCGTCACCAGCCGTCGTCTCGAGCTCGGCGGCGAGCACCATGCCGGCCATGCGCAGAGCCGCCTTGCTCGTCCCGTAGCCGCCGAGGCCCGCAAATCCGCGAACGGCCGCACCCGATGAGACATTGACGATGCGAACGCGAACCGCCCGGCGCGCGTGCCGGACGAATGCGCCCATCAACCAGACCGGCGCCACGACATTGACGGCCAGGACCGACGGAAGCTCGTCGATCTCCAGATTTCCGATCGGACCGAGCAGGCCCGGCAGCGCGGCGTTGTTGACGAGTCCCAGTCGCGTCAAGGAGTCCTGCTGAAGCCACGCGGTCAACCGCGGCTCGAGCGTCTCTACGAGCGACGCCGTATCTGCGAGGTCGAGGCACACGTGCTCGTACGCGACATGGTCGATCGTCGGTTGACGACGGCCGATGCCGATCACCCGCCAGCCGCGCTCGATCAGTGTCGTCGCCACCGCTTCGCCGACACCCGACGTCGTTCCAGTGACAACCGCAAGACAGTCCATGGCCAAGATCTCGATCTTTTCGGTCCAGATGCTACACCCCACTGTGTGCCGGCGATAGCATAGGAGCATTGTGCCGCCTGCCGATTCCTCCGCCCGCACCCAACTCGCATCGATCGCCCGCCGCGCCATGCTCGAGCGCGGTCTCGAGCCGGACTTCCCTGACGCCGCCCGCGCCGAAGCCGCGCGGCTCGATGATGGGCAGGCGGTCGATATGTCGTTGCGCGACCTGCGATCGATGCTCTGGTGCTCGATCGACAACGACGATTCACGCGACCTCGACCAGTTGACGGTCGCAGAGCCTGCGGCCGGCGGAGCCACGCGCGCGCTGGTGGCGATTGCCGACGTGGATCGGCTGGTGCCGGCCGGGTCCGCGATGGACAAGCACGCGCACACGAACACGACGTCGGTGTACACGCCGGCAAAGATTTTTGCGATGCTTCCCGAACGGCTGTCGACCGACCTGACGTCGCTCGTCTCTGGTCACGAGCGCGCGTCGATCGTGATCGACATGACGATCGCCGGCGACGGCACGATGCAGACATCGTCGGTCTACCGGGCGCGCGTGCTGAACAAGGCGAAACTCGCGTACAACTCCGTCGCCGCATGGCTCGAGCAGGGCGCCGCGCCTCCGCCGGCGCTCGCGGCCGTCCCGGGGCTCGACGCGAACTTGAAGCTCCAGGACGGCCTGGCCCAGACGCTGCGGCAGAAGCGGCACGAGCTTGGCGCGCTGACGCTCGAATCCGTCGAAGCTCAGGCGATTTTCGACGGCGAGGCGCTGTCGGACTTGCGTCCAGACGAAAAGAATCGCGCGAAGATGTTGATCGAAGACTTCATGATCGCCGCTAACGTCTCGACCGCGCGGTTTCTCGACGCCCAGGGCGCCTCATCGATCCGGCGGGTGTTGAAAGAGCCGCGCCGGTGGGATCGGATCGTCGCGATCGCGCACGATGCCGGCATGACGCTGCCCAACGCGCCGGACGCCCGCGCCCTCGATAATTTCCTTCAAGAACGTCGCCGCGCCGATCCCGATCGGTTTCCGGATCTGTCGCTGTCGGTCATCAAGCTGCTCGGGTCTGGAGAATACGCGCTCGTGCGCCCGGGCGGCCACGCAGACGGACACTTCGGCCTCGCCGTTCGCGACTATTCGCACTCGACGGCCCCCAACCGGCGCTATCCGGATCTCATCACCCAGCGGCTGCTCAAGGCCGTGCTCGCGACGCAGCCGGCGCCGTACACGGACGACGAGTTGAAGGCGATCGCGGCGGTGTGCACGGAACGCGAGGACGCGGCCGACAAGGTCGAGCGTCAGGTGCGCAAGTCCGCGGCCGCGCTCCTCCTTGCGGGACGTATCGGCCAGCAGTTCGATGCGATCGTGACGGGCGCGTCAGACAAAGGCACGTATGTTCGCATCGATCATCCCGCGGTCGAGGGGCGCGTCGTACGCGGTGAGCAGGGACTGGACGTCGGCGAGCGCACGCGCGTGTCGTTGCTCTCGACCGATGTCGAACGCGGATTCATCGACTTCGCGCGCGTCCGGTAGACGCGCCGGGTCGTATTGACGCTCCGCCGCGCTGCAACTACAGTCCATCCGCGTACGTCCACACAGGAGGAGACCGTGTTCCGACGCCATCTGTTCTGGATTCCTGCAATGCTCGCCGCCACGTCAGGGTTCGGGCAAGTTCCACCGCGGGCGACGGCGACGGTCGTGAATGGCGCCGGCGTTCAGCTGGGCACGGCGACAATCGAGCTCACGGTGCGCGGCACTGCCGTTCTGATCAACGCCAGGTTGACGAAGCTGCCGCCGGGCACGCACGCACTGCACATTCACACGGTCGGCAAATGCGATGGGCCGGATTTCACGAGCGCGGGCGGGCACTTCAATCCCCGGATGAAGCAGCACGGCAAGGACAATCCCAATGGCGCGCACGCCGGCGATTTGCCGAACTTCGAAGTGCTGGCCGACGGCATCGGCGACATCTCGTATGCCGTGCCGGGCCTCTCGCTCGGCGACGGCCCCGATTCGCTGTTCCACCCCGGCGGCACGGCGCTCGTGGTTCACGCCGCAGCGGACGACTACAAGACCGATCCCAGCGGCAACGCTGGCGCGCGCATCGCCTGCGGCGTCATCGTGAAGCAATAGCTCCGTCGTTACGGCCGCGTCTGGCGAGGACTTCCGCCGGCCCACCGCCCCGCGTCTACTTGACGACGAGTCCCGCGTCGAACATGCGGCCGTAGCTGAGATACTGGCGCACCGCGTCGCGCGGGTAGCTCGATTGGACGCTCGTGACCGCGCCTTTCGCGTCGATCACCGCCGACAGCTCGACGTTGACGCCGGCCCAATAGGTTGGCAGATCGAGTTGCTTGTACCGCGCCACGACCTGATCGCGAACCGCGGGATCGAAGTGCACGCCGTACTTGTCGACGAGCGCCTTGATTGCCGCGTAGTCGCCTTCTCCCTTGATGCGCATCAGCTCGGCCAGCAGCTTGCCGACGCCCTCGCGCATCTTCTGGTAATCCGTGACGCGCACGTAGGTCTTGCCGTCGCGGACGAACCACTCGATCGCGCCGGTCGTGTCCTTGATGTAATTCGAGATCAGCGCCCGATCGCGCGCGTGATCCTCGTTGATCGTGTCGCCGCGCGGAATCGACCGCAACTGGCGCAGCGCGACGGACGCGGCGCTGTCGTACATCGCCTTGGCGACCTCGTCTTGGTCCTTGATCAGCCCAAGCTCCTTCAGCTTCGGATCCCAGACGTTCCACAGTCCCATCAAGTCCGCGCGCGCTTCCTCGAGCGTCGAGAAGTACTCCTTCAAGTACGGCTCGGCGCCCTCCTTGACCTTCGCGCTCAACTGACCCGACCCGTGGCCGATGACCTCGTGCATCGCGGTCAGCAGGTCTTCAGACTCCTCGCCGACCTTCCCGGCGCGCGCTTCGACCTCGGGCGACGCGGCAAATTCGTGCGCCGACTTGGATCCGGTCGCGCGGGACAACGCGTGGCTGCTGCCAGGAAAGAGAAAGTTCTTGGTCCCGTACTTCTCGTGAATCTCGTTCTCGTTCGGCAGGTTGTCGCCGATCGTCGTCACATGAAAGTCGCCCGTTTCAAGAATGACGTCGACGGCTTTGACGACGGGCGGCTGGAACGCTTTCTTCTTGTACGCGTCGGCCCAGGGCGCCTTGGCCTCGAAGTACGCGGCATTCTTCGCGAGCGTCGTCATCGCGACCGTGATCGGCGCGTTGGTGATCGACACGAAGCTCTGTGAGCTGCCCTTCGCTCCGCGCGCGTCGCGGTACACCTCGATGAAGCCGTTCGCGAAATCGACCGGCGCGTCGTTCTGCACCCAGCTGGCACCAAACGCGAGCCAGTCCTTCGGCTCTCCGGTCTGGTAGAACGTGATGAGGTTGCCGATCACCTTGGCCTGCGCGGGATCGGCCACGGCCTTCGCCTTCGCGAGGTACTCGTTGGCCTTCCGGAGATACGTCGCGTACACGCCTGGCGCGATCTTGCCGTCCGGCGTGCCGGCGCGGTACACGTCCTCACGAATCGTGCCGTCAGCGCCCTTCACGACGCGCGAGTTCAGCGGAAAGCGCTCCTTGAGGTTCGCGAGCTCGGCGAGCGTCACGCCTCGATAAAACGTGTTCGAGCTGGCGCGCACGATGTCCGAACCGGGAGGGGGTGTCTTGGCGGTGATCGACGGCTCGACGTTGGGATCGAAGAGCGGACCGTTGAGGGCATCGACTTCCTTCGACACGGCGTCAGCCGTCGGGAGTGCCGGCAAATCGCCGTACTTCGTCTTGAAGCCGCCGGCGGCTTGAACGCTCGCCGCCGCCGTCTTGAGCTCCTCGAACGTGAACGCCGGCAGGAACTTCAGCGTCGTGTTCTCGTTGTGATTGCCGCGGTTGGCCCAGAAGAGGAGCGCAAACGCACGAATTTTCGTGAACGCGGCGGGATCGACCGGAGTGGGCCGCGCGACGATCTCTTCGAGCAGCCGTTTCTCACGCAGCCCGAACGCCGAAAGCTGGTCGTAGATGATCGGATCGATCGCGATCGACGCTTGCGCCAGCCAGTACGCGAGCGCCTGCTGATGCGCATCGAGCTGGCGGAAACTGTCGGCCTGGATCTGGATGAACGCGGTGTCGCCGACGCGCTCGACGAGCGCCGTCGCGGGAGGTGTCGTCGCGGCGGCCTGACCCGAACGCGTCTGTGCGATCGGGTGGGGACCGGCAAGCGCCAGAAGCGCCAGGGCGAACGAGGGCAGCACGATGGCTCGGGAAGTCATGGCCGCGATCTTAGCAAGACCGCGCCTTCGGTACCCGGCAACCCGAGCGGAGGACTAACCGCCGGCGCGAACGGTCCGCACGCCAAACACCGGCGGAATGCGTCCGTTACCGGACGCCTCGAAACGTACGGTGACGGTCGATTTGCCTCGCACGATCGCGGCGGGGACGGGGTACGTGACGTCGAAAAAACCCTTCGCCGAGGGCGTCGGCGCAAAACGGCCGACCTCCGTGCCATCTACCATGATTCTGCAGTTGCCCGACGCCGGCGCCTCGCCGGCTTGATTCTCGTACGTCACGACGACCGCATTCGCCCTCGAGGGATCGAGCGGCAGATCGAACGAGAACCACCCGGTGCCGCCGCGGCTCGCCCGGCCGTCGATCTGCTGAGGCTGTCGATCGGCCGGCTCGCTCTGGTAGTGAAAGTCGCGCTCGGGCTGCATCTCGCCCGGCTGCACGAATCCGATCGTCGCAGCCTCGAGCTTTCGTGCGCGCTCACGCTCCGCGGCGATGTCGGCTGATCGCGCGTCGAAATTGGCCGGCGTCAGCACGTCGAAGTAGATGCTGTAATTGCGCTCCTGCGTCCGATAAAACGGCGCCAGTGTCACATCGCCGGCCGTGCTCGTCTCGCCGGGTACGCGCGCCAGCCCCTTCACGACAAAGTCGCCCGGCGTGGTGCCGGCCGGTGTGACCCACGACTCGACGGGCGCGTCGGCCGTCACGATCACGGGGATGACCGCGGGCGCCGTGCCTCGGCGTCCGTTGCGCCGCGGTCCCCAGTTGGCGGCAAGCGCAAGCGGTCCCCACATGATCGCCGCGATCGTCGGATCGTCCGGTGTCGGCTCGAGACGAACGGTCTTCGGCAGCTGCAGGTCGATTCGATCGCCAGCCTTCCACGTCCGCGTGATCGACACGAACGTGCTCGCCTCGGGCACGGCGTCGCGCAGGGGCCGGCCGCCGGCCGCGCCCGCACGCAGTGACGCGATCGCCGGTTGCGGCACGGACGTGCCGTTGACGGCAATCGTAAAGCCGTCACCGGCCCAGTACGGACGACGCACCGCGATTGTGAATGCCCTGGGTGCGGGCAGGTCGATCGACATCGACGCGCGGTCGCCGTCAGGAAAGCTGCTGTCAGTTGCGATCTTCGCACCGCCGATCGCGAACGCCGCCGTGGATGGCGCAAACAGGTTCACCCAGATCGTGTCGTCAGACTCGTAGTAGATGCCGTCGCCGTGCAGCGCGTGGCTCTCCATGCCGGATCCGACACAGCAGGTGAAGCTTTCCTGCATGTTCTGATATTCCTGCTGCACACCACGGCCGACCGGCACCATATAAGACGTCTGGCCGTCGCCAGGATCCATCGATGCCAGGATGTGGTTGAAAAGCGCGCGCTCATGAAAATCCGCGTAGAACGGATCGGGATAGTACGAGAATAGCCGTCTCGTGAGTTTGAGCATGTTGTAGACGTTGCACGACTCGCACGTGCGGCCGTCCACGCGGGCGCCAAGCTGATCGGCCGGCCCGAAGTACTCGGCGAGTCCGTGCCCACCGGTCGCATAGGTGTGATGCTGCACGACGCGGTCCCAGAAAAATGACGCGGCCATCAGATCGCCGGCATCGCCGGTATAGCCGTACCGCGCGGCCGACCCGATGAGCTTTGGAATCTGGCAGTTGCCGTGCTTGCCCGCGAGGTTGTCCTGCCCGCGCTTGAGTGCGTCAGTGAACGCGTGATGCTCGAAGCGTCGCGACAGCGCGAGCCAGCGCGCGTCGCCCGTGTCGGCGTAGAGATCCGCGAGGACCTCGTTCATGCCGCCGTGCTCCGTGTTGAGCATCGCGGCGACCTGCGCGTCGCTGAGGGGCGCGAGCACACCCTCCGACCATGCGGCGAACTTCGTCGAGAGCTCGAGCGCCGTGCGATTGCCCGTGTAGCGGTACGCATCGCGCAAACCGGCGAACGTCTTGTGCAGCACGTACCACGGCGACCACAGCCCGTTCAGATCGAACCCGCCGGACTTGATCTCCCCCCGCGACACCGCCGCAAACGCCTCGCGCCCCTTCTCGAGCGCGCCGAGGAAGCCGTCCTTCTGCGCATCCTGCACGGCCTTGAGCTCGCTCACGATGTACGACGCGCGCTCTTTGAACTTCTGATCGCCGGTCGCGAGAAACATCAGGCTCACCGCCGACAAGTGATGGCCGGCAATGTGGCCCGTGAGATTCCGGCCCCCGCCATCCCAGCCGCCGTACGGCGGCGCCTTCTGCGCCAAGCCCGCGCGCACGCGATAGAACGCCAGCATGCGATCAGGATCGAGCGCGAGCAGATACGCGCCGTCGAGATCCTGAGCGTGCTTGAGCGGACCGCCGGTCAGCCGCACGCGATCGAGCGGCACGGGCCGAGCGCGGACGAGCGACGTTTCAATCGCCCGCACCGGACCGGCGCCGGCAGGCGTTTGCACTTCTGGCGCGACGGCGTGAGCGGCGGCCTCGAGTGACCCAATACCGATCGCCGAAGCCGCGGTTGCCGATGCCTGCAGGAATTGTCGTCGAGTGGTGGCCACGGGAACCTTCCTTCGTTCAGCCTACAGCACGCGCCCAGGGTCCCGGGGGCCGAATCGCCAGCGCTCGGCGTTCCGTCTTCGCGGTGTGGCTCGACTCCGACGAGCGTGTGCCCTATCCTCGACGTCACGCGATCAAATGGCCCTCCGCCGCGACACCCTTCGTTCCAGGTTTCTCGGCGTCGATCGCGACGTGACGGTCTACTTGCCGCCTGAGTATGACGAGGCGGCGGCGGACGGCTATCCCCTGCTGGTGCTGCACGACGGCCAGAATCTCTTCGATCCCGAAAGATCGCACGTCCCTGGACAGACCTGGCATGTCGCCGAGACCGCCGAGGCGCTGATTGCTTCGGGCCGCATCACGCCGCTCGTCATTGCCGGCGTCGATCACGGGGGCGAGGCGCGGATCGACGAGTACGCGCCGACGGCCGTGCGCCACCGGAGTACGGGCCGCGGGGACACGCACACGCGCTTCCTCGTCGAGGAGGTCCTGCCGTTTCTTCGCAGCGCTTGCGCGATCCGGCCGGGCTTCGCAAATACAGGACTGGGCGGATCGTCGCTCGGCGCGCTGGCGACCCTTGCGGCTGCGATCGGCGCGCCTGGACAGTTCGGCCGCCTGCTCGTGATGTCGCCGTCGGTCTGGTGGGATCGACGCGTGATTCTGCGCCGGTTGGAATCGCAGCCGCTCACCGATCGACCTCGAGTCTGGCTCGACGTCGGACGCAAGGAAGGCCCGAAGACCGTGCGCGACGCGCGCAGCTTGCGCGACGCGCTTCAAAGCGACGTCGACCTCTGCTACGTCGAGGATCCCGCCGGTGACCACTCCGAGACGTCGTGGGCCCGGCGGCTCCCGGACGCGCTCGCCTTCCTGTACGACACGCGCTAATCGCGCGCGACGCGATCCGACCGGTGACGACGCAGCGCGGCCACGACCGCGGCGAGGCCGGAACCGAACAGGGCCATCGACGCGGGCTCGGGGATCGGCGACGCGGTGATGTCCGGGTTGTTGACGGCGAATTCTCCCAGGCCCAAGGATCCGGGCGCGGCCAGCAGGCTCAGGCGAATCCGGCTGATGTCCGCGTGATCGCTCCAGAGGCCGAGGAAAGCCGCCGTGTCGTCATTCCCGTTGGTCGAGTTGCCGGTCACCGTGAAGAATCCGAGCGACGTGTTCGCGGCGTTGAACGCCTCGATTCGCGCCGTGAACGCCCCGAAATCCGTCGTCTGGATCTGCTCGCCGAATCCGGCAATCGGCGTGCTGAACACGAAATCGATCGGGCCGCCGCCGGTCGTGTAGAGAACCGCGTCGCCGTTGGCGAAGTTGCCCGTCCATGTCGCATTCGAATCGAGGACCGTGCCCTCCTGCAAGCGCAGGAAGTCGAATCCGATCTGCTGCGAGATCGTCATGTTGACGCCAGGGAGGCCCGGCAGCGCCCGCTGTGTGGAGTTCGCCACGTCACCGAAGTTCGCGCCGTACGAGCTCCAGTCGACGTGCGCTGCGTCCGGGAACGCCGGCGACGCCAGCCCGATCGTGGTCGCTTCGGCGCGCGTGGCGCCGGCGGCGAGCGTGAGAGCGGCGGCGACGGCCGCGGCGGAGAGAAATCGTGTCGAGAAGCGGAACGTTCCAGTCATCGGTCCTCCGAGCGCACGTAAGAAGAAGAATCGTTCGTGTTGAGCCTATGGCCCGGTCGCGACGCTGCCATTACCGCGGCGTAACGAGCGGGAAAAACCTTGAGGGCAGCGCGCGCGGCGCGACCGGTACCGCGTCTGCGTCGGTGAGCGTGTTGAGAAACGCTTCGAGGTGGGCCATCTCCTCGTCGGTCATGGCCGGCCGGCTGCCCCGGGCGCGTCCATTGAGGGGCGCCTGCGTGTCGATATTCCTGCGATAGCCCGCGGGCAGGTCGTTCCACTTCTGCACGACGCCGGCGACGATCGGATACCAGAGCTCCGGGTTCGTATCGCGGGTGTTGTAGAAGCGGATCACGTCACGCAGCGACGTGAAGCGGCCGTTGTGGAAGAACACTCGACGCGTCGCGACGTTGCGCAGCGTCGGCGTCTTGAACATGCCACAGTACTTCGCGCTCTCCGGCAAAGGATGGTCTCGGCGGCCGCAGATGCCAAGATCGAAGTACCTCGGATCGCGATTTGCCGGGATCGCGTCGTTTCTGGGCACGCCAATCGCGGCGTAGGTGAAATCGGTGAACAGGCGGACGCTGCCGCCGATCCCGGCGCCGTTGTAATGACACGCGAAGCAGTTGCCCTTGTTCGGGTCGTTGTACACGGCAAACCCGCGCAGTTCCGCCGCCGTCAGCTTGCCGCCGATCTTGTTCGACGCGTAGAGATCGTAGCGGCTGCTGTACGGATGGAAACTGTCGTCTTCGAGCTGGAACGCCTGCAGCGCGTCGAGCGCCCGCTTGAAGGCGTCAGCCGGGCGCGCCAGGATGCCGGCGCCAAACGCCTGTTCGAACAGCGGCGCGTAGCCGGCATTGCGAATCGCGCGCACGACCGCGGCCGCACTCGGATTCGCCATCTCGTTGGCCGCGAGGAGCGGAATCTTCGCCTGCTCGGCGAGCGACGAGGCCCGGCCGTCGAGCGTGAGTCCGCCGCCCGGACCCGGCGCGCTGATGCCGTCAGGATTGTCGAAGAGGTCCGCGTATTTCGGCGTGAATTCCTGATAGCGCAACGAGGGCACGGCCCGCGTGCCCGGCCGCGTCAGATCCCGGCCCCCGAGCTGCACCGGACGATCGTTCGCCTGAGCGTAGGCGTGGTCCGGATCGTGACAGGTCGCGCACGACATCTTTCCTGACGCCGACAGCGACGGGTCGAAGAACATCCGCTTGCCGACGCGAGCGGCGGCACTGAGCGTTGCGTCGGCGTTCGTCTGGCCATCCGGCGTTCGCGATCGCGTCGCCACCGCCGCACTCAGTGCGAGCGCCGCCAACGTGCCCGCGACGAACAACGGCGCGACGCGCCCGCCATGGGCGCGTCGCGTGCGAACGAACATTACTTGATCGCCCAGACGTTGCGCTGGGTCGCGTCCGGACCAATCTGCGCGCCGGGCGGCGTCAGAAACCCGCTTTTCTGCTGGTAGTCATTCGGGATGACGTACACGTGATTCATCGGCCGCACGGCGTCGAAATGCGTGTCGGCGCTGCCGACGTACTCGGGCAGCAGGGCGATGTGCGCGGCGATGAACTTCTCCGTGTATTTCGAGCGGTTCATGTACGACCAGTCGTCGCCGGGATCCGACAGCCCGAACATGTCCTGCAGCGTGCGCACGAACGAGACGTGGCTGTACGCGTCGCTGTCCACGATCCCTTTGGGCGCGAGCGGCTGGTTCGTGATGACACCGAAGATGCTCGTTCCATGACCCTTGTTGCCGTTGGCGTAGAGCGCCACCGTCGGGTCGATCGCGACGTTGCCGGCCTGATCTTTCACGAGCGGCCCCTGCACCGTGCCATTGCCCGTGCGCCCGGGCTTGCCGGCGGGATTCCAGCCGCAGCACGAGTTGAACCCGGTCGTCGCGGTCGCTTCGTCGAACATGATGACGATCGCGACGCGCTTCTGCTGGTTCTGCCAGAGCGGCGATGCCTGAATCCTGCGGATCAGGTTGTCGGTGTAGATGTCGCCGCGGTAGATGTTCTTGTTCCCGCCGTCGCAGTCGCTCGCGGTGCCCGTCGCGCCCGTGCCATCCCTGCCGGTGATCGTCGTGCCGTGCATGTCGTCGCACTGATCCGGCTCGAGGAAGTTCAGGTTGCCGACGTCGCCGCTCGCCAGATCCGCACCCAACTGGTCGACGTTCCACCCGATCGGCGTCTTCGAACTGGTGCGCAACGCGTCATCCCACTGACCACCGCCCATCGTGCGGTTGCTCGAGACGAAATCCCACTCGTTGCGCACGTCCTGGAAGCTCACGCTGCCGTTGTGCTTCGTCTGGTAGAGGCTGCCGGAAAACGTCAGCTGCAGGCCCGAATTTCCGATCGCGCCCACCGGCTCCGCCGCCGTGTAGGTGTGGTCCGCCGCGACAATCGTCGTGTCGGACGCGCCGTTCAGACGGAAATCCCGGCCCGGATTCTCCGACTCGCTGTAGAGACGCCACGTCATGCCCTTGTGCGTCATCGCTGAAAAGAGATTCGGTCTCTTCAGGTTGTGATTGGTCGCGGCCGTGCATGGATTGAGTCCGGCCGGCGGCGTATCTTCCACGGCGTCCGCCGCGTCGCCCGCCGGGATGCAATTCCAGGCGCTGTCGTCGGTCACGCCCCAGTCGTCGCCGCTCGAAACGCCGATACGATTCGGCTCGCTCGGATTGCCGTTGGCGAAGTAGCTGGTCAGCTGGTTGTTGTTCTGCAGCCACTGTGTGATGCGCGGCGCGAACGGCGAGTTCTTGATCGACGCCGTCGCCTTGTTCTCGAGGATGATGATGAAGATGTTGTCGTAGCGCGGAATGCCTTCGAGATTCATCGATGCTTCCTGCGCCTCCTTCATCGAGATGACCGGCAATGTCGCATTCGGATTGATGGCGAGCGCCGCGGGCGACACGTCGCCGCGATCCACCATCGTCGCCGCGAGCGTGAAACGCGTGTTGAGAATCACGCACTCCTGGAGAACGGTCTGACGGGCGTCACCGTCGGGCATCTTGTTCAGGTCGCCGAAGGTCTGCGCCACCTGGACACCCAGTCGCGCCGACAGGTTCTGTTTCGCCGTCTGGTACGGGATGCCGTCAGCGGCCATCACGCGCGCGATTTCCGTCGACAGCGGGCTGACGACCACGGAGGACGCCGCCAGCGCGCCCGATCCACTGGCGCCTTCCGCAATCGCTTCGACCGGGGCGCGGAACACCACGCGCCGGTCCACGGGCCCGCCGTTATTCAGGCTGGTGGTCGTGATTTCGGCGACAATCGGCCCGGCGCCTGGACTGCGAAGAAAGAACTGACCAGCGATGTCGGTCGTGGTGCCCGGCTCGGTCGGATCACAGACGGCGTTGTCGTTGAGATCGACGCAGACTCGCGCCGTTCGATAGTACGACGGTACCGTCGAGGGGGCGGCACTGCCCACGGGCGGCGTGAACTGCGCGCCGATGACGATGCCACGAAGGTTGACGGGCACGGTCGACCGCGCGTACATCGTCGCGGCGGTCGCGCCGAGCGCGGCGAATAAGGCGACGGGAATCCAGAGCGTGCGATGACGGGCAAAGCCACCCGCCGTGAGTGATGTCCGATTCATGAGAACTCCTGTGCAAGGTGCTCGATCAACAAGGCGCAGGAATTCTGTCGAACGCGTGCGACATAGCGATGAAAGTGGCGTCAAGATATCGTAACGATCGCGTGGTCGTGGATCCAAAGACCGATCGCTAACCGGAACAGACGAGGGCACACACCATGAACATCCGGACAGGCATCATCGGCATGGCGCTGGCCGCGGCGGCAGGCGTCGCCGCAGTCTCCGGCCAGGAGCAGATCATCAGGGTCGATCTCGGGTATCGCGCGCCAGGAAGTGGGCCGGCGCCGAACTTCAGCCCCTACGGCACGCAGGTCAGGCTCACGGTGCTCGCCTCGGGCGCGCCGTTGCCCGAAGGCGCGACTCTGCCGGCGAAGTCCGGCACGATGAAGATCGGTCCCAACCAGCAAGCATGGATGCCGGTGCTCGTGACGTCTGACGCCGCGCATCCGAAAGACTTCTGCCGCTTGTTCGTCGATCGCAACCGCAACGGCAACTTCACCGACGACGGCCCCGCAGTAGTGGCGACGCCGGCACAGAACGACAAGACGAAGGCGTGGTGGTCGTCCTTCAACAAGATTGAAGTCTCGGTGCCCTACGGCAAGAACGTAGCCGAGCCGTACCTGGTAAATTTCTGGACCGTACGCGAAGACACCTCCGCGGTCCCAGACGTCATTCGTTATTCCGTTGGCTCGTGGCGGTACGGGACGGTCACGGTCAATCATGTCAACGCGCTCGTCGCCGCGATGGACGCCGACAACGACGCGGTCTTCGGGCCCAAGGATCGATGGAGTGTGCTCGAGGCCTCGGCGCCCGATGCCGAACGCGCGGTGCTCTCGGCCAATGAGGCGCGCGAGACCGGCCGCTTCATGTTCGTCGAGGACGGCGGCCATGAGATAGTGCTCGAGTTCCGATCGTTCAGTCCTGACGGCCGCGCCATCACCTTCGCCGTCGTCAATAAGCCTGTCACCAAGGCCGGTGACCGCGCGCCAGACGATCTCGTCGGCGCCGAGCGTGCGCGCCCGCGCACGAAGGCGCCATTCGTATGGGGCCACAACTTCGACGAGGCCATCGCGAGGGCGAAAGCCGCGCACAAGAAGGTGCTCGTCGACTTCGAGGCCACCTGGTGCGGTCCCTGCAAGAGCATGGACGAGTGGATCTGGAACGACGCGGAGGTCGCCTCGCTATTGAACGCCGGCTACGTCGGGGTCAAGCTCGACGGCGACATCGAAAAGAGCCTCGTCAAACGCTACAACGTGTCCGGCTATCCAACGATGGTGATTCTCGACGCTGCAGCAACAGAGTCGAAGCGGCTTGTGGGATATCAGACCTCGAAGGACATCATCGCGGCGGTGAAGTAGACGCCGACGTCGGCGTGTAGATCATCCTCGAGACCGGCGGCGGCACCGGACCGCGCTGATACTGATACACGCGATCCCGTACCTCCCGGTCGCTCATCGTCAGGCGCTCACGCTGCCGCAGGTATTCGGTCCACGACTCGACAAGAAATGTCTCGACGAAGTGCCGATCGTCCGAGGCGTCGTGAAACAGTCCCCACCGCACGGCGCCGTCCCGGAGGCGGATGGCGCGCAGGTCGTGGATCGCGCGCACGAAAGCCTGTTGATCCGCGCGATCGATCTCGTAACTGACTGAAATCATCACCGGGCCGGTGTCCGGATCGAGTTCGATCACCACGGTCGGCGCAGATCGATTCAGCGCCTTGGCTTGCGCCGCTGACGTGAGATCACGAAGTTCGTCGGCGACCAGTCGGTATCGGCGCGCGAGCGGGAGGCTGATGAGGAGCATCGCACCGGCGGCGGAGAGTGCGATCGGCGTGCTCGTGTGCTCGGCGATCCATCCCCACAGCGCGCTGCCGATCGCCATGCCCGCCTGAAACGTCATCTGGTACGTGCCGAGCAGCCGCGCCTGCACCCATGGCGGCGCGGACAGCTGAATCGCGATGTTGAAGGTCGACGTCGTGCTCGTCCAGGCGAATCCGCCGGCAAGAAGGGCGACGACGATGATCCACAGGTGGTGCACGTAGGCCATCGTCATCAGCGTCGCGGCGAAGACGAGCGACGACGCCATGACGATCGCGTCGGCCGACATCGTCCGCCGCACGCGCGGCAGCCAGACAGCGCCAAGCACGGCGCCGGTGCCGAGCGACGCGTTGAGAAGACCGTATCCGAGCGCGCCACGTTCGAGATGCTGTTGGGCGACAACCGCGAGCAGCGCCCACATGGCGCTCACCGCGCTCGTGAGGAGAAACGTGCGCACGAGAATGCCGCGAATCGGCGCGGAGTGCCGCACGTAGCGCGCGCCGGCGCGAATCGAGCCGATCATCCGCTCGGCCGGCAGCGCACTCACGTGCAGCGGACGACGTTTCCAGACGACGAGAATGCCGATCACGGCGGCAAACGACAGCGCGTTGATGAAAAACGTCACGCCGGCGCCGAGCGTAACGCTCACAAACGCCGCGACCACGAGCCCGCCGAGTGCCGGGCCGACGGCTCGAGCGATGTTGTAGCCGGCGCTGTTGAGCGAAATCGCGGCGGCGAGCTCGGTGCGGGGAACCAGCTCCGGCACGATCGCCTGCCACGCCGGGTTGTTCATCGCCGCGCCGACATTGAGGAGCAGCGTCAGGCTGAGGAGCAGCGCCGGCCCCATGCCCCCGAAGAGCGTCACGGCGGATAGCACGAGCGCGGTGACGAGCATCCACGTCTGCCAGACGATCAGCACGCGCCGCCGGTCGAGAATGTCCGCCATGGCGCCCGCGGGAAGACCCAGTACCGAGCACAGGCAGGCTGGCCGCTGTCTGCATCAGCGCGATGAGAAACGGCGATCCGGTGAGGACCGTCATCAGCCACGTCGCGGCCGTGTCCTGCATCCACGTGCCGGTATTCGACGCGATCGACGCGAGCCACCGATTCCGAAACAGCGAATGGCGGAGCGGACTCCACGCGTCAGGATGAGACGGAGGCGCGAGGTCGGAGACGGCCAGAGGCATGCCTGACGTTCAAGGCTATCCGATCGCGAGCGAACAGGCCTGCGGCGCGAGGCGACGAGTCTCCTGGGCCAGCGATCGGACTAACGTGCAAGCGCTTGATTGTGCCGATAGGCTAGCAGGTGGCCCGTCGTGAGAACGACGGGAATCACCCACCACGTTCGGCGGACGGCCTCGTGGCTGCTGCCCTTCATCTTCGCGGCGACGGCCATCACGCCCACATCGAACATTTCTCCGGCCGCGAACACCGGAGCGGGCCCGAGCGGAAGGAAGGGCGCGACGACTGGATTCGCCTCGTAGCAGCTCGCGCAGCGGCGCGCGACGTCGAATGTGCTTTTCGTGTCGAGGACCATCCCGACGTTGAGAGCGGCGCCCAGCAGCCAGAATTTCTTGTCGGCGACCGTCGAGGGGTGAACGTGCGCTTCGTCGATCGGAACGGAATTATCGACGCGCGCGATCGGCTCCTGTGCGTAGCTCACGCTCGATGTCATGAGAAGGATCATGAGCCCGCCGCAGATCCGTCGCATCTTGTGTGCCCCTGCCCGAGGTTGCAATCGGGGTACCGAATGCGCGATCCAGCGAGGTTGCCTGGAATGGCAGCATTTCGGGCTTTGACCAGGTCGAAACGCCGTGGTGGTCGCGGCATCAGTGAACATTTGACCTGCGGGTGGCAGACTTCCCGTCGGCATGTAGAATCGGCGGGCCGAGCGATAAGCATTCGATGACGTCAGCCGCCGATCGCGCCTCGCTTCGCGTCCTGATCGCGATGCCGTTCGCGGCACTTGCCGTGCACGTGGTCACGCTCGGCGGCTACGGCTGGTTCCGCGACGAGTTCTACTACGTCGCATGTGCGTCGCGGCTGGCGTGGGGTTACGTCGACCAGCCGCCGTTGTCCGTCGCGATACTGAAGGCCGTCCTCGCCGTCGCCGGTGTCTCGCTTCCTGCGATCCGCCTCGCCGCTGGAGTCGCCGGCGCGCTCACGGTGCTGATCGTCGGTCTGATCGCGCGCGAGATCGGCGGCAAGACGCTCGCGCAAGCGACGGCCATGCTCGCCGCCATCGTCACGCCGGAATATCTCGCAACCGACCACGTGTACTCGATGAATGCGTGGGACCTCGTCGCATGGCCGCTCATCGTCCTGCTGACACTTCGCGCGCTGCGCACCCGCATGACGGGCGCGTGGATCTGGGTGGGCGTCGCGGCCGGTCTCGGCCTGCTGAACAAGATCAGCATTCTCTGGCTCGGATTCGGCCTGGTAGTCGCGTTCGCGCTGTCGCCTGCGTGGCGTCGTCACCTCATGACGACAGGGCCGTGGATCGCCGCGGCGATTGCTGCGGCGATCTTCAGCCCGCATGTCCTCTGGCAGGTTCGCCTCGGCTGGCCGACGCTCGAGTTCATCCGCAATGCCTCGAGCCAGAAGATGGCCGTGTCGTCCATTGGTCGCTTCACACTGGCGCAGGTCCTGAACCTTGGCCCTGGCGTCGCGGCGTTCGCCGTCCTGGGCCTCGTCTCTCTGTTCCACAGGCGAGACGACGACCGTGCACGCGGCCTCGGTTGGATTTGGATCGCGGCGTTCCTCCTTCTGGCGCTCAACGGGACGAGCCGCGCCGGCTATCTTGCGCCGGCCTACACGTGGCTGCTGGCCGCCGGAGGACTGGCGGTCGAGCGCTGGAGCGACGCGCGTGCGCGCTGGACACGCGCCGTTGCGCCCGCCGGAATCCTGCTCGTGTCCGTACCGCTGATGCCGCTCGCGCTGCCTATGCTTTCCGTCGATCGATATGTCGCTTACGCACACGTGATCGGAGTGGGGCCGTCGACGGAGGAAAGGAAAGACGTCGCGAGGCTGCCGCAGTTCTTCGCCGACATGCAGGGCTGGCCACAACTGGTCGACGCAGTGGACGCCGGATGGCGCGCGCTGCCCGAAGACGAGCGCACGCGCGCGATCTTCTTCGGCAGGAACTACGGCGAAGCCGGTGCCGTCGAGGTGCTCGGCCGCGCCCGCGGCCTGCCGGCCGCGTTTTCCGGCCACAACAACTTCTGGTACTGGGGACCGCCCGACGCATCCGTCGACGCGATCGTCGTGCTTGGCGTGAGCGAAGACCGGCTCCACGAGTTGTTCGAGCACGTCGTCCAGGCCGGCGAGACCGATTGCGGCGATTGCATGCCGTACGAAAATCACCAGCCGGTTTACGCGTGCTGGGGCAAGAAGATCGCCTGGTCAGCACGCTGGCCCACGCTCAAGCACTTCGATTAACCCAGGCTGGGGTGCCCCGCGCCGCACCCCGCCTTGTCGCTACAATGAGCGCGCGCCCGGGCCGTCGGGTGCCGGAGGCTTCCTTCCATGTCACTCGGTCAGCTTGAAATCCTCGTTCCGGTCGTCATCGTCGCGTGGCTCATCCTTTCGATGTTTCGCACCGTCCCGCAAGCGACGGTCGGCGTCGTCACGGTTTTCGGGAAGTACCACCGCATCATGCGCGAGGGCTTGAATCTCAAGTTGCCGTGGGAAAACCTGGCGCTGCGGCTGTCCTTGCAGAACCGCGCCCTGCAGATGGAATTCCAGGCGATCACACTGGACCAGGCCAACGTGAAATTTGCGACGATGGTTCTCTACGCCGTCTCGGCGGCCGACGACGAGACGATCAAGAAGGCGGTGTTCAGCTTTGCGACGCCGCAGGAATTCAACCTGGCGCTGCAGCGGACGATCGACGGATCGATCCGCCAGTTCGTCGCGACGACGAAGCAGTCGGACATCCTGGGGATGCGCGCCGAAATCGTCGATCACACCAAAAGAAATCTCGACGAGGTCGTCGCCGCCTGGGGCTACGTCGTTCGCGACATCCAGATCACCGACATGACGTTCGACCAGGTGATCATGGACTCGATGGCGCGCGTCGTCTCGTCGAAGAACCTGCTCGCGGCGGCGGCGAACGAGGGCGCGGCGCTGCTGGTCAAGCGCACGAAGGACGCTGAAGCCGAAGCGGCGTACAAGACGATCGGCGCCGAAGCGGAGAAGAAGGCGGCCGCGCTGCGGGGCGAAGGCCTCGCGCTGTTCCGCAAGAATGTCGCCGACGGCATGAAGGACGCCGCGGCCAGCCTGAGAGCCGCGGGCGTC
Source organism: uncultured Acidobacteriota bacterium (assembly GCA_963704575.1). Taxonomy (GTDB): domain Bacteria; phylum Acidobacteriota; class Vicinamibacteria; order Vicinamibacterales; family SCN-69-37; genus DATEGZ01. The sequence continues at coordinate 3,478,815 of OY969918.1, forward strand.
GACGCCAACTTCCTGCTCTTTCTCGAGTACACCGACGCGCTGAAGTACATGGCCGATCACGCGCAGGGCAAGGTGGTGTTCATGGACAGCGGTGCCGCCGCCACGACGCGCATCATCCAGGGCATCCTGACGACGGGCGCCGAAGCCCCGGTCGAGCCGCCGCCGGCGGCACCGCGGGCGCAGTAGCCGTCGCGGCAGCGTTGGGCGAGCACCGCCATGAAGACGGGCATGGGACTGGTCGGCGCGGGGTTCGTTGGGCCGCATCACATCGAGGCGGTGCGGCGCTTGGGCCACGTCGACGTCGTCGCGATCGCCGAATCGACCGACGCGCTGGCCAGGACGAAGGCCGACGCGCTCGGTGTGCGAAAGGCGTACGGCACCTACGAGGCGCTCATCGCCGATCCGGACGTGCACGTCGTCCATAACGCCACGCCGAACTACCTTCACTACGAGGTGAACGCCGCCGTCATCGCGGCCGGCAAACACATCGTTTCTGACAAGCCGCTTGCGATGTCCGGCGACCAGGCAGCCGCCCTGCTCGATCAGGCGACGAAAGCCGGAATCGTGCACGCCGTGATGTTCAATTATCGCGGCAACCCGCTTGTCCAGCAGGCGCGCGATGTGATCGCGCGCGGGGCTATTGGGCGTCCCACTTTTATTCACGGGTTCTACCTGCAGGACTGGCTGCTGAAGGACACGGATTACTCGTGGCGGCTCGAGCCCGACAAGGGCGGGCCGTCGGCGGCGCTGGCCGACATCGGCACGCACTGGTGCGATCTGGCCATGCATGTCAGCGGGCTGCGCATCGTCGAGGTGCTGGCGGAGCTCACGACGGTGGTGACGGTCCGTCACAAGCCCGCCGCGGCGCGCGAGGCGTTTCAAGCGGCCGCCGGACCTGCCAGAGGTTCGATCGGCACGCCCATCGTCGTCGACGATCTCGCATCGGTGCTGCTGCGATTCGAGAACGGAGCACGAGGGTCGCTGTCGGTCGGTCAGGTCTGCGCCGGTCACAAGAATGATCTGCGGATTGAGATCTGCGGCTCGGAGGCATCACTCGCCTGGCAGCAGGAACAGCAGAATCAGCTCTGGATTGGGCGGCGCGACTCGGCTAACCAGGTGCTCACGAAAGATCCATCGCTGCTCGACGCGGCGGCACGGCCTTACGCGCACCTGCCCGGCGGCCATCAGGAGGGCTGGGCTGACGCGCTCTGCAATCAGGTCCGCGACATCTACGCTGTCGTTGCGACCGGGAACGGCGCAGGTGGACGGCCGCCCGCGTTCGCGACATTCGAAGATGGCTGCCGCGCGAATCGGATCGTGGACGCCATGCTCGAGAGCGCAGCGCGGGGTGGCGTCTGGATGAAGGTCATCGCGTAGCGCGGGCGACGACCAGTCGGCCCGGTTGAGAATGGCGCCTTACGTCGTGAGACTTTTGGCCGGGGGATGGCCGTTGACGTGCGGTCGGAGCACGGTTGCGATGAACCGGTGCACCGGCGTCAACGCTCCGGCCGCGTCACCAAGACGGACGATCGCGCCGCTGAGCCACGGCAACTCGAGCCGGCGACCGCGTTCGAGATCCTCGAGCATCGACGACTTGGCTTCGGGCGCGATCGTCATCCACATCTTGCGAATGTCGTCGAGCGCACCCTCTGGCAGGGTCACGCCGGACGCGAGCGCAACGTTCATGCCCTCGAGCCAGGCGGCCTCGACCATTGCCTGCAGATCCGGGTCGCCGCGGACGGGACCGACCGAAGATCGCGTCACGGCCGTCATGCCGCTGAAGACCGTCAGCCGGATGAATTTCGACCAGATGTCGCCTTTGATGTGATCGCTCAACGTGGCTTGAAAGTTCGTTTGCACGCACGCGGCGAGAAAGCGCTCGAGCCGCGCCGATCTGCGTCCGTCGATTTCGCCGAAGATCAGTTGATCCATCACCGTGTGACGGATGACGCCAGGTTCGGTCACGACCGCGGTGATGTAGGCGACGCCGCCCGCGACGTTCGCGGCCGGCAGGACGCGCGAGAGAATCTGGACGCCGTCGACGCCGTTCTGAAACGGAATCACGACCGTGTCGGGCCCGACGAGCGGCGCGAGTGTGCTGGCGGCCGCGTCAGCGTCGTACATCTTCACCGCGAAGATCACAACGTCGACCGGACCGGCTTCAGCCGGCGTCTCGACGGCTCGCACATGCGGCAGGTGCAGGTCGCCTTTCGGGCTGACGAGTCGCAATCCGCGCGTCCGCAATGCCTCGAGATGCGCACCGCGCGCGAGGAATGTGACGTCGCTGCCTGCCGCCGCCAGCCGCCCGCCGAAGTACCCGCCCACGCCGCCGCTGCCGAAGACCGCGATTTTCATGACGTGATGGACGATAGCCCGCGGCGGCAACGAGACGCAAGGCCGTCGGCCGCGTCACAGCCGTCGCTGAGCGCGATCACAGCACGCGCTGAATCGTCCAGAAGAGCCCGGTCAGGCCAATCGCGCCCGACGCGAGCGCCGCGATCGGCCGCCGCCATCCCTCGCGGACCGTCGTCGCGACGCCGATCGCGAGCGCCGCCAGAGCGATCACCGTCAACTGTCCGCCTTCGACGCCGACATTGAACGCCACGAGCGTGGACAGCATCTCGGGCCGCGAGAGGTGCAGGCTCGCAAGCGCCTCCGCGAAGCCGAGGCCATGCAGCAGCCCGAAACAGAACACGATCACGACGCGCCACGGCTGCAGCTTCGACGTCATCAGGTTCTCGACGCCCACGTACGCGACCGACAGCGCGATCAGCGGTTCGACGATCCGCGGCGGCAGCGAGAAGACGCCGTACAGGCTAAGCCCGAGCGTGATCGAATGCGCGAGCGTGAACGCGCTCACCTGCGCGAGCAGTTGCGCTGGCCGTCTGCTGAGCAGGAACAGCCCGACGACGAACAGGATATGGTCGATCCCCTTCGGCAGGATGTGCGTGAATCCCAGCCAGACGCCGCGGCCGATCGCGCGCGTCTGATCGACGCCCTGGAGCGCAATCGGCTCACTCGCCTCTTGCCCCTGCAGCCAGCGAACGACTTCACGGCCCACCGGCGTGCGGATCGCGATTGGATACGAGCCGTACATGAGCGACGACGCCCAGGTCACGGTGCAGGTGCCGATTGGCGCGATGCCCTTCATCTCGATCGTCGCCAGACCGGCCGCATCCACGACCGCGGGCCCGATGACCGGCGCCGCAGCGTGGCCGTCGAATTCGATCGTCACGTGCGCGAGCAGCACGCCGCTGAGCGCGTTCAACCGGGGGGCGCGCTCGGCAGGAGTCGCCGGAGTGGCTGGCAGCGTCTCTCTCGACAGCGCTTCGAGCTTCGCGATGAGCGGATCCGCATCCGCGGTCAACGTCGCCACGTATCGATCGCTCCGATCGATGACCAACGACACCGTTGTCGTGGACACCGGATGCGCGCAGAGCGCGGCAGAGAGCCCCCATGCCGCGACGCACAGCGTGATCGCGAACGCGCACCGCCGACGGCCGAGCGCGGTCAGGGTCATCGCCGTGCGATCGTCGGGCTGTCGAGCGCCGCGCGCAACACGGTCGCTGCCGGCGCGGCCACGAGATCGAACCGCGGCGAGCCGTCGAGCGCCTCAGCCAGGAGTCGGCGCGCCTCGTCGACGTGCCCTGTCGCTCGGGCGATCGCGGCCGCGTGGTACCGCATCACCCGATCGCGCGAATTCGTCGAAAGCGCGTGCTTGATCGCCTCGCTGGCCTGATCGAACCGGCCGGTCTTGAAATACGCCCACGCCAGCGCGTCTTCCGTGAAGATGTCGTGGCGATCGGCCACTGCCGATTCCGCGATACGCACCGCGTCGTCGAGCCGCCGGCCGCGCTCGGCGAGGAACCGTGCGAGGCGCGGCGGATCGGGCGTGTCCGATTGCCACGCCGCTTCGGCGAGCCGGTACTGGCGTTCGGCGTCGTCCGGACGACCGAGGGTGATCAGTAGATCTCCGGCGAGGCCAAGCGTCGCGGCGGTCGGTGCCTGCGCAAGCGAACGATTGACGATCTCGAGCGCGGCCGCGTACTGGCCTTTGGCCGCGGCGACCCGCGCGAGGCCCTCGGCCGCGAACGGATGCCCGGGAAACGCGTAATCGGCATGCGCATACATCCGTTCCGCAGCGTCCGTCTGCCCGATCTCCATGAGCAGGTGGCCGATCTGCGCGTAGTGCCACGCAAGCGACTCCGGATCCTGCGCGCTCGTGGCTTCGGTCGCCATACGCATGAAACGCAGCGCGCCCTCGAGATCGCCCTGCAGTTCCCTGGCGTACGACGCCCGCGAGTACGACGCGGCATTCGGACGATGAGCCGCCATGCGATCGAGCGCGTCGAACGCCTCGCGATACTCGCCGAGCTCGATATGCGCGTCCCCGATCACGCCGTACACCCAGGCATCGTCTGTGCGGCTGAGAAGACAGCGGTTGGCCTCGGAGAGCGCGTCACGAAAGCGATGCTGCGACGCATAGACTGCGGCGAGCATGCGATGCGCGTCGTAGTCGTCTGGATGTGCTGAAATCGCGCCCTGAAGGGCCTGTTCCGCCTCGATCGCGAGACCGGCATTGCTGACGACTCGCGTTTGGCGAAGTAACGCGTCGGCTAGCAGCACGGCGGATTTCGCGTCGCCAGGCACCTTGGCCACGCGCGCGCGCATCGTCGTCACGGTGGCGTCGAGGGCCGCGCGGGAAGTCGACGAACCACCGGGAGAACCGGCGAGCGGCGTCGCGGTCTCCCGGCGGTCCGTCAATGTGCGTGCACACCCTGAGGCGGCCGCCAGGACCGCCGCCACGGCCGCAAGTGTGGTCCAGCGTCTCAGGTGGTGTGACATGGCCCTAGAACCCCACGACCAGCGCCGCCGACGCGCGCCAGAAGTGCAACGTCGAGACCTGCAATCCGAACAGGTTCGAGTCGTCGTCCGTATTGCCGTGGCCACGGAAGTAGCGGATGTCGCCGCGGACGCCCACGTTGTTCGTCCAGATCTTCTCCGCGCCCGCGCCGAAGTTGAAGGCCGGTTCGGTCTTCTTCAGCTCTGAGAATCCGCCGGCTTCCGCGAGGTCCACGCGAATCAATCCGTAGCCCGCGACCCCGAACACGGACATCCTGGCTGAACCGAAACGCGCCAGGAAGTTCGCGCTGCCCGTCGTCACCGAACGGCTCGTGAGAAAGCCGGTCTGTTCGAAGAAGTTCGGCGTAGCGGCCACCTCGCCTTCGACCCCCCACCAGCTCTTGCTGCGCCATCCGCCGGCAACGCCAACGGCGGTGCCGTTGGTCGTCGTGTCGCCCGAGAACGTGGTGCCGAGGAATGGCGCCAGGTAGAGGCGTGGCATGTCCATCATGGACGGCGCCACCGGCGTTTGCGCTACGGCCACCGTCGGCAGTGACAGCAGCAACAGCAGGAGGACGCCTTTGGTCAGTCGTGTCATGTCCAGTCTCCTTCGTAACGCGTCGTCGGCCTGCCCGACACTCACTTGTTGCCCGGGTGCGGCGACGCGATGTACGGGAACGTCGCCGGAAACGGCTTGTCGTTGGCGCCGACGCCGTCGCCAAGCTGTGCGTTGATCCCGGTGTTGAAGTTGGGTGTGAGGGGCGTCGCGCCCGCCATGGCCCGCAGCGCGATGTCGACGACGTCGTCGATCGGGCGGCGGCCGTTGGGGAATCCGGCGGGATCGCCCGCAAGAACGCCGAGCGCGAGCGGGTTGGATGTGGGGGCAATCGCCATATTCAGGCGGAGCATTTCTGACGGCGTGTCGCCGTCGCGTTTGTTCAGGCCGGGAATGCCAGTCAGGAAGATCGTGACCAGGTCGTTGCGCGGCGCCGGCGGTGACTGGATGCCGAAGAGCGCCGACAGGAGCTTGGGCACTTCAGGATCGGTGACGAACGGCAGCGCGGCCGCGTCCTGCGTTGGCTCGAGGGAGTTGAACGTGTCCTTCGTGCCGCGCGGAATCACGACTTCGTTGACGAGGGGCTGGCCCAGACGCGAGACCTGCACGTAGTTCGAGCTGTCATGCTCCTGGCCACCGCCTCGGCTCGTGACCGACGGCCGGCTGGCGGTCGACCAGACACCGATGATCGCGTTGCGATCGGTCGCCGACGTCGGACGCGACCCGCTGGCCGAGAGCGAGGCGATCGGCACTTCGATCGCAATCGAGTGCACGTTGAATCCGGCTAGCGAGTCCGAGTTGTTCGTGTCGGCAGGCGGCACGGCGAGCAGGTCGAATACGTTCAGATCGACGAAGAACGGATCGTCGCGCTGGCCGGCGAACACCTGCGACCCGCCCGGCAACTGGCGGATTGCAGCAGACGCGAGCGCATCGTAGTTGGGGGTCGAGCGGATGCCGACGTTCACGGGCGGCGTCGGCACATCCTGCGCGAGCACGGTCGCGCGGCCGCGGCGCCGCGGCCCGTCGATCCGGGTCACGGTATAAGCTTGCCGCACGTTGAAGTTCGGCGAATCGAGCGAAGTGATCGGCCCGGTGTTGTAGAGGAACGTGCCGGGATTGAGCACCTGCGTCTTGAACCTGAACTGGAACGTCACGTCCTCCACGGCATCGCCGTTGTTGTCGACCATGATTTCGTAGAGGACGTTGTCGTCGAACTTGAAGAAGTTCGGCCCGCCGTACGGCGCCTCGAACGGAATGAAGTCCGCGATGAGCGTGACCCGATCCGGGTTGGCCGGGCTGACGAAGGCGTACACGTCCGTGTTGTCTGCGAGCGGATCCTGGCTGATGAGTGGCGCTTCTCGATGGCTCGACGCACTGACGGGAAAGTTCAAGATTGAGACGATCCCGATCGCGGCTGCCGCCATGGTTCGTGGTATCCACGTATGTTTCACATGTCACCTCCCACCGGCCGGAGCGGCCGGAGTGCCGGCAAGGTCGGGGAACGGACCATCCGGGTATGGATGTCCTACGGCCGGCACCGGTGACTGGATTTGAGCGTCGCGTCAGAGCGGCGTGACCTGCCGTACAGTAGTCAGCCGCACCAAATGCCCACCGTTCGCACACTCCACCGCTGGGCCGGCGTCGTCATGCTCCTGCCGTTTCTGGCGTGGGCGGCGACCGGCGCGATCTTCTTTCTGAAACCCGGGTACGGCGGTGCGTACGAAGCGCTGGCCGTCAAGACATACCCGCTCGAAACCGGCCAGACGCTCCCGACCAATCCGTCGTGGCAGGAGGTGCGCTACCTGCGGACGACGCTCGGCAGTCACTTGATTGTCCGTACAGCCGCGGGATGGAAGCAGCTCGACCCGGCCACGATGGCCGAGCGTCCGTCACCCGGCACGGAAGACATTCGCGCGCTCGTGAGTGACGCATTCACGGCCAATCCGGCCCGGTACGGGCACGTCACGAAGATTGATGGATCGACGGTGACGACCGACACGGGCGTGACGGTGACGCTCAACTGGCCGCGGCTCGCGCTGTCACAGCGCGGACCCGACACCGATCGGATCGACGGTCTGTACAGAATCCACTACCTGCAGTGGACCGGGGTCAAATCAGTGGACGAGGTGATCGGCGCGGCCGGGCTCGTGTTGATCCTCGTGCTCAGCGGCCTCGGTGTCTCGTTGTTGCTGCGGCGATAGCGGCGCGCGCGACGCTCAGTGCGCCATCGTCTGCCCGCCGGCCGTCTGGGACCGGCGCATGATGAAGACGAGGGGTGACAGCACAATGAAGATGCCGCCCAGCCATTGGAACATGTGCACGAACGAGATCATGGCGGCCTGACGGTGCAGCTCGCCCGCCAGCACTTCCTGCGCGCGCGACATCGCGGTCACGGCGTCGGTACCCGCGGCCATAAACGCATTCTTCAGTCCCGTCAGCCTGGCGATCGTCGTCGGGTCGTACTCCGAGATGTTGCGGCCAAGGCTCGCGGCGATGCGCTGCTGATCGCGCGCGAGCATCGTGCCGGTCGTCGCGATGCCGATGCTGCCGCCGAGGTTGCGCATCAGGTTGAACAGACTCGTTGCGTTGCCCATCTTCTCGCGCTCGATGCCGGACATCGTCACCGTGGTGAGCGGAACGAAGAGCAGGCCCATTCCCATGCCCTGCACCCATTGCGGCCAGAAGATGTCCCAGTAGCCGGCCTGCAGATTCAGATTGCCCAGCCAGATCAGCGTCACGCCGCCGACGAGCAGGCCCGCGAGCAACAGCTTGCGCGGATCGACCCGTCCGGTGAGCAAGCCCACGAACGGCATGAAGACGAATGACCCCATCCCTCGTGGCGCCATCGCGATGCCGGCCTGGAGTGGCGGATAGCCCAGCACCGTCTGCAGCAGAATCGGCAGCAGCACGAGGCTGCCGTAAAGCACGAAGCCGAGAACGGTCATCAGGAAAACGCCCACCGCGTACGTGCGTTCCTTGAACACACGCAGGTCGACGACCGGATCGTCGACCACCAGCTCACGGATCACCAGCGCAACGAGGCAGACGGCCGCGAGAATGGCCAGGACGGTGATGGCGTGCGAGGCGAACCAGTCGGCCTCCTGCCCCTTGTCCAGCACGAACTGCAGGGCGCCGATGCCGATCGTGAGCAGGCCAATGCCCCAGTAGTCGATGCGCCGATTCGCGTTGCGGAGGTACGACGGATCGAAGATGAACGCCCGCGTCATCAGCAGCGAGGTAATGCCGACGGGCAGGTTGATATAGAACACCCACCGCCAGCTGTAGTTGTCGGTCAGCCAACCGCCGAGCAGCGGACCGAGAATCGGCGCGACGACAATCCCTAGCGCCCAGAAGGCCATCGCCTTGCCCCGGTCTTTCGGCGGAAACGCCTCGAGCAACACGGCCTGTGACAGCGGCTGCAGACAGCCGCCCGTCGCGCCCTGAACGATGCGGAAGAGCACGAGGACACCCAGCGTCGGAGCGAGGCCGCACAGCAGCGAGGCGAATGTGAACCCCGTCACCGAAAACATCAGCAGCCGCTTGCGCCCAAACCGGCTGGCGAGCCACCCCGTCATCGGCAGAATCACGGCATTGGCAACGAGGTACGACGTCAGCGCCCAGGTGGCCTCATCGACCGTGGCCGACAGGCTGCCCGCGATGTGCGGCAGCGACACGTTCACGACCGTGGTGTCGAGCACTTCCATGAACGTCGCGAACATGACGGACAGCGCGATGATCCATGGATTGATGTGCGGGTGATCCTGCTCGGCCATGACCTACCGTTCTAACAAATCCGCGGGAAGAGAGCCAGCGCGCTGCGCGCGAGTGCTACGATCTTGCACCGTGCCGGTCGTTCTCGACTTGTCCGATCGTCCAGCCGCTCCGGAATGCCCGGACTGCGGAGACATACTCGTCTACGTCGAGACCGAGCCCTCGTCGTCGGGCGCGTTCCGGACGGCGGCGGACTCGATGCCGAAAATGGCGATCCACTTCTACGACTGTCCGGGCTGCGCCACGTGCTGGAAGCTCGGCACCCGCCTGATGCCAGACCCCGTACGCCAGATTCTCAAGCCCTGACCTGCCACCGCGCAGGCGGCGGCTCGTCGTCCGGCAGTCGCGAATTCCACAACACAATTTTCAATTATCAAATTAGAAGTGCCCCTATCTCGATCCGAGATGGCGCGGATTCGCCATTTCTATTTCACATCCACGAATAAATCAGCGAGAGTGCGTGTCATGCCGAACGAGCCGCAATCGTCGGCCGCCGACGCACGGGCGTTCGGTGGTGCCTGCGGCATCGTCATTGCCGTCGACACCAGTGGCCGGCCATCCGCCGATCTCGTAGCGACGGGCCTCGAGGCCTTGCGGCGTCTGACGCACCGCGGTGCATCGGCGGGCCGCAGCGCGCTCATCGACAGCGCCAGCATATTGATCCAAATCCCCTGGCGGATCTTCGACGCCGAGTTGGGTGGGATCTCCCCGACAGCCGCAGCGTTGCGGGCCATGCTCACGATCTTTACGACTGACGAGCACTGCCAGCCCGTACTTCGCTTAATCGCCCAGGCGGCGCTGGCGGAACGGTGGGAGGTCGGCCGCGTCCGCAACGTCCCGGTCAGCCTCGACGCGCTCGATCGCGCGATCAGGCCGTCGGCGCCGCTGACGCTACAGGTCGAGTTGTTCAATCAGGACACGCGGCTCGCCACATCCGCCAGGCGATTGTGGCAGCTTCGGCTGCGCGTGCGCGCGGAACTCGCACGGCGCGGCCTCGCGAGTTCGTCGATCATCTCGGCCTCGACGACAACTACCGTGTACAAGGCGCTCGCGACGCCAGACACCCTGCCGGACTATTACCGGGATCTCACCGACTCGCGGCTCGAATCCGCCGTGGTGCTCGGACATCAGCGGTTCGCGACGAATGTCCTCGCGCGCTGGGACCTGACGCAACCCTTCGGGTTGCTCGCGCACAACGGCGAGATCAACACCGTGACCGGGAATCGTCTGGCCATGCGCAACCGAATCAACGCCGACTCACGCGGTCGGCGCCGCCCGCTCTTTGCGGCCGAAGACGTCGTGACCGCCAACACGAGCGACTCGGCGAGCCTCGACGACGCCGTCACGGCGCTGCTGGCGTCCGGTCTCGGCCTCGCCCACGCCATGGCCCGACTTGTACCGCCCGCGTGGGAACACGACACGGGCCTGCCGGTCGACGTGCGGGCGTTCCACGAATATCAGGCGCTGTGCGGCGAGCCGTGGGAGGGCCCCGCCGCGCTCGGATTCACCGACGGCCGCGTCACCGGCGCTCTCGTCGATAAGAGTGGATTTCGGCCACTGCGCTGGCTCGAGACGCGCAGCGGACGTCTGCTCGCCGGCTCCGAGGCCGGGATTTACGACGTCCCGCGCGCGGACATCGTCAGGAAGGGCCGTGTCGGCGCCGGCGAGAAAATCATCGTTGACACAACTCGAAGCGAGGTTCACACGGGTGCGACGATCCACACCGAACTGGCAAGAGCGCGTCCGTACCTGTCGTGGAACATGCGGGCGCTAGCAACCGCCGTCAGTCACCTGCCGACGGACGTTCCTGACGTCGGCCCGGAACTGCCGCTCCAGGCGCGTCAGCGCCTGTTCGCCTGCGACATCGAAGAAGTCGATGTCATCCTGCGCCCCCTCGCTGAAAACGGTGCCGAAGCGGTAGGCTCGATGGGCGACGATGCGCCGCTCGCCGCGATGTCAAGGCGGTCGCGTCTGCTTACCGACTACTTCCGCCAGCGATTCGCCCAGGTGACGAATCCTCCGCTCGATTCCGTTCGCGAGCGCCTCGTCATGTCGCTGCGAACCGTGATCGGACGCCGCCCACAGCGCCGCGAAGGCGCGCGCGCCTCGGTCGCGGTGTTCGACTCGCCAGTGCTTTCTTCCGACCAATTCGATCTATTGAAAAGATCCAATCGCGCGCTGGTCGTGCTCGGCATGACCTTCAACGCGACGGCAGCGGCGCCGGCTGTCGAATGCCGCCACGGCATCGAGCGGCTGGCGCGTTCCGCCGTCGAAGCCGTCAAGCAGGGCGCGGCGGTTGTCGCGCTGTCCGACCGCGGCGCGAACGACGAACGCGCGCCGCTACCGTCGTCGATGGTGGTGTCAGCGGTGTTCCATGCCCTCGTCGCGCACGGGCTCGCGGGCGCGGCGAGCATCGTCGTCGAGACGGGCGACGTGCGTGATGCCCATCAGTTGGCGGTCGTCTGCTCGCTCGGCGCCTCAGCGGTGTATCCGTACCTCGGGTACGAGACGGTCGAGCAGATCGCCGGTGCGGACGGTTGCGCGCGGTACCGGAAGGGGTTGGATGCGGCGCTGTTGAAGATCCTGGCTCGCATGGGCGTGGCCACGTTCGGCGCCTACTCGGGCGCGCAGCTGGTGGAGATCCTCGGGCTGCACGGCGAAGTCACCTCGCGCTATTTCCCCGAGGTACCCGCGGTTCCTGGCCCTGTCACGCTCGACGACCTCGTCACGACGATCCTCGAGCGTCACCGGGCCGCCGTCGCCGGCGTGGCACCGGCACCTGCGGGTCTGCACCGGTTCCGGCGGGACGGCGAGTTTCACGCGTTCAATCCGGATGTCGTCCGCGCGCTCCATCGCACGTCGGTCGGCAGCGTGGACGCGTACGATCAGTTTGCGACGATCGTGGATCAGCGAGCGGCAATGACGTTTCGCGATCTCGTGACGCTCAGGCCGGGAAGGCCGATCCCGATCGAGAAGGTTGAGGGCGTTGACGCGATCTGCCGGCGGTTCTTCGGATCGGCAATGTCGATCGGCGCACTTGGGCCCGAGGCGCACCGTGCGATCGCGCAGGCGTTGCATCTGGTTGGCGGCCGGAGCAACAGCGGCGAAGGCGGCGAGGATGCGGAGCGGGCGTGGCCGGCTCGCGGCGGCGCCTCCACGAACAGCCTGGTGAAACAAATCGCATCCGCTCGCTTTGGCGTGACGCCGGCGTACCTGCTTTCGGCCGACGAACTGCAGATCAAAATGGCGCAGGGAGCCAAGCCGGGCGAAGGGGGTCAGCTGCCGGCGGCGAAGGTCGTCGAGCACATCGCGCGGCTGCGCCACGTTGCGCCGGGAACGCCGCTGGTCTCGCCGCCGCCGCACCATGACATCTACAGCATCGAGGATCTCGCGGAACTGATTTTCGATCTGCAGACACTCCATCCCGCGGCGCGCATCGGCGTCAAGCTGGTTTCAGGCGCGGGCGTTGGCGTCATCGCCGCGGGTGTCGCCAAGACGGGTGCGCATGCCGTGCAGATCAGCGGCTACGACGGCGGCACGGGCGCGGCGCCGCGAGCCGCCATCAAGCACACCGGATGGCCCTGGGAAGTGGGCCTGCTCGACGCCCACGTCGTCCTCACTACGAGCGGTCTGCGATCGGTGGTCGTCCTGCAGACGGATGGCGGCCTCAAGACCGGCCTCGACGTCGCGAAGGCGGCGGCGTTTGGCGCGGACGAATTCGGCTTCGGGACGTCGCTGCTCGTCGCGGCTGGCTGCGTGATGGCGCGCCAGTGTCACGCCAACACGTGCCCGGTGGGCATCGCAACGCAGCGGAAGGATCTGCGGGCGAAATTTCAGGCGACGCCTGATCAGGTCGCCAACTACCTGTGGCTCGTCGCGGGACACGTGCGGCAGGTTCTCGCCAGGCTGGGGTTGCGCACGCTCGGCGAGCTCGTCGGCCGCCTCGATCTCGTGGATGCGAGTGCCGCGGGGCTGCGACAGGGACTGAACGCGGCCCAGATTGTCGAGCGCGCGCGGCGGGCGATCGACTCTGGAGACATCGCGCGCCGGCCGGCGCCACGACCGCCGCCGGCGGTCGATCTCAATGCGCGTTTGCTCGATGCCGTCCGCCCGCGCCTCGGCCGTCTGCCGGTGCAGTGGAAGACGACCATCACGAATGCGGATCGCGCGGTTGGCGCCGGACTCGTCGGCGTCATCGCGTCGCGTTTCGGCGACCGCGGAAGCCCGCAGCCGATCTCGTTGCAGTTCGACGGGACCGCAGGCCAGAGCTTCGGCGCGTTCCTGCTGCCGGGGATGACGCTGGACCTTATGGGCGACGCGAACGACGGCGTCGGCAAGAGCATGCACGGCGGCCGGATCGTCGTGCGCGACAGCGACCCGCTCGCAAACCCTGACCGGCACGACGTCAAGATCGGCAACGGCGCTGTTTACGGCGCGACAGGCGGCGAGCTGTTCGTGGCGGGCCTCGCCGGCGATCGCTTCGCCGTGCGTAACAGCGGCGCGGTGGCCGTGGTCGAGGGCGTCGGTGACCACGGATGTGAGTACATGACCGCGGGGTGTGTGGTCGTCCTCGGCCGCATTGGTCGCAACTTCGGCGCCGGCATGACCGGCGGCGTGGCGTACGTGCTGGGCGATCGCGAGGGTCTTTCGACCCGATGTCACTCCGACGTCGTGATTGACGACGTCGAGGAGGAGGATTGGCTGGAGCTGGCAGGAGTGATCGAGCGCCACGCGCTCGTGACGGGCAGTTTCGTGGCCGAACGCTGGCTCGCCGATTGGCGCGCCGGCGGCGCCGTGGCCGTGGCGCCTCGCACGTGGATGGTCCGACCCCTCGGCTCGCCGGCAGCCGACCGCACGTTGCTCAGGACAGCGCTCGTGCCTGCCTGACGGCGAGCGTGTCTTCCGGCGTCGCCGACAACGTCGGCCGAATCTGCTCGAAAAGTCGAATCACCTCCAGGACGGCGCGTGAGACCCTGGTCGATCGCGGATACACCCACCCCGTTTCCCGCTCGAGGGTCGCGCCGGCGACGCGCGCGCAGGCCAGCTGGCCCGTGCGCACCTCCTCTGCCACCGATTGATACGGAATGATCGTCAGGCCCATTCCGATGCCGACGAGCGCCTTGAGAATCTCGACGTTCTCGGTTTCGAGCACCACGCGTGGCTGAATGCCCGACCTGGCGAACAGGCGATCGGCGGTCCGGCGTGAATTCGACAGCGGCTCGAACAGGACGAACGGTTCGTGCGCCAGATCCTGCGGCCGAACGCGCGCCTTGCGCGCGAGCGGATGCGTCGGCGGCATCACGAGCATCAGCTCTTCGCGCATGGCCGGCACGATCACAAACGACGGCTCGTCGATCGGCAGCGTCAGCAGCGCGATGTCGGCGAGGCCCGCCCGCATCTGCCGGACGAGCCGGGGCGTGGCGCCGGTGATGAGCTTGACGTCCACCTGCGGGTGCGCCCGCCGGAATTCCTTCAGCAGCGTCGGCAGCACGTAAAGACAGACGGTCATGCCTCCGGCGATGCGCACCGTACCGCCAAGGCCTTGATGCTCTTCGCGGATGTGTCCGACGGTGTCCGTCAGGTCGTCGAGCAGGCGCTTACCCAGCTCGACGAGCGTCCGTCCCGCGCGGGTCGGCACGGCGCCTCGGCCCTGCCGGATGAACACGGACTCGCCGAGCTCGTCCTCGAGGAGCAGTACCTGCCGGCTGATCGCCGACTGCGAGACGTGGAGTTTTTCGCCGGCACCTGTAAAGGATCCGGTCTCCGCAATCGCGCACAGGATTTCCAGTTGCCTCAGATCCATCGCCGCCCCACGCGAAATGTATCAAACCCTCGCGTCTTGAACGGCGGCGACCAGTCGTGGCGCACGGCGAGGATTACCCGGCGAAGTTCAGCTCGACCTTGATGCCGTCGGGATCGAGCACGAAGATCTGGATTGTGCCGTCGCGAGGCACAACCTGTTCACGGAACGCGACGCCGGCGTGTCTGAGCGCGGCCCGCGTGGCCTCGAGGTCCACCCCGCGAAACGCGATGTGATCGACGTTGCCCGATCCGGGCGTCGACGCCTCGCCGGCAGGACGCTGCACGAGGTGCAGGATCGGCTGGTCACGCAGGTACAGCCAGTACCCGATCGACTGGAACGGGGGCCGGTCGCCCTCGCGCAGCCCGAGCACACGCACGTAGAAGTCGCGCGTTGCCTGTACGTCCGCGGATCGGGTGTTGATGTGCTGCAGTTGATCGATCGGCATTGCCGCTACGCCTCCGTCCTGATCTCCAGGCGGTGGATGTCCCCCACCACGACGCTGTACGAGAATGCGCCCAGAAGCGCAACCACGCCGATGTAGGCGAGCGGACCGACGAACGAACCCGTCATCTGGTACGTCACGCCAATCACGATCGGCGTGACGATGCCGGCGAGGTTCGCGCTGAAGTTGAAGATGCCGCTCGCGAGTCCGATCGAGTGCTTCGGCGCGACGTCGGACACGACGGTCCATCCGAGGTTGGTCATGCCCTGGCCGAAAAAGGCAATCGACATCACGAGGATCACGGCCGCGTTGTTGCCGGCCGGCACGTAGTTGGCAGCGATGATCGTCGAGGCGAGCAGCAGACCGCTGACGATCGGCAGCTTGCGCGCGAGATTCGCCGAGCCCGTCCGCTTGAGCAGCAGATCGGACACGAGCCCACCGAGCAGGACGCCGGCCGACGCGCCGATGAATGGCAGCGCGGTCATGAACCCTGCCTGGATGAACGTCATGCCGCGGGCCGTGACCAGATACGTCGGAAACCAGGTCACGAAGAACACCTGCGTCGAATTCCCGCCGAACTGCCCGATCGATGCGCCGACGATCTGGCGGTGACGAAGCAGCTCGCGCAGGTGACTCCACTTGAACCGCAGCGGCGCGCCTCTGTATTCGCCGCCGCCGCCGGCATCGATGAGCGCGAGTTCCTCCCGGTTGGCGCGGGTGCTCTGCGACGGCTCGCGATAGAACCACCACCACGCAATTCCGAACGCGACGCCGAGGGCGCCGACGAGCAGAAACAGTCCGCGCCAGCCGAACCGCTGGGTAATCCAGAACAGCGGGATGCTCAGGAACCCGAGACCGACGTACTGGCCGAACGAGTAGATGCCGTTCGCGCGGGCACGCTCGCTCTGAGGAAACCACGTCGCAAGAATGCGGCTGTTCGCGGGAAAGCACGGCGCTTCGAATACGCCAACGCCAATGCGCGTGAGCAACAGCAGATTCAACGACTGGACACCGGCCATCAGCGCGGTGAAAATCGACCACCCGCTGACCGCAAGGAAGTACGTCAGGCGTGTACCGACGCGATCGAGAAAGATGCCGCCCGGAATCTGGAGGAGCGCATAGCTCCAGGAAAACGCCGAGAACACCAACCCCATCTGCGCGGACGAGAGGGCAAGGTCCTTCGTGATGTACGGCGCGGCGATCCCCAGCACCGTACGGTCCAGGTAGTTGATCATCGTCGCCGTCGCCACGAGCGTGAGCACGGGGAACCAGCGCACACTTGTGGCGCGAGCGATAAAGAGATCCGGTGGCGTCATCGTGCGGACGCCGGATGTTAGCACTGGCGTTCGGCCACATTCCGGCGCCGCGGGTACTGTTACGGTTACACCGACGCGCGCCCGTATATCATCGACCTGTTTCCGATGCCCGCCGCCGGCGGCCGCTTCCCGCACCAGCCCGAGGACTCCCGCATGCTCTCACCCACCACAATGCGCCGCCTCGACTACGGTCTCGGCGTCCCGCTCTGTTTTCTGGTGACAATCATCAGCAAGATCCTGGCGCTCTTCGCGCCCGCGCCGTCGGATGACGTCCCGCAAAACGTTCTTTTCGTCGAGCTTGCGGAAATGGGCAGCGCGGTGCTGGCGGTACCGGCACTTCTCGCGCTCACGACCCGCTATCCCGGAGCGCAGGCGCATTTCGTCATTTTCAAGCACCTCGCCGACAGCGTGCGCATTCTCGGCGTCGTTCCGGATCGCAATGTCCTCACGCTCGACGTCAGCAGCCCGTGGGCTCTCTTCATAGACACGCTCCGGTTCGCGCGCGAGGCGAGACGACGCCGGATCGACACGACGGTCAATCTGGAGGCGTTCACCCGATTCAGCACGCTCCTCGGATATCTGAGCGGCGCGCGGCGCCGCGTCGGGTTTCATCGCTTTTCGCAGGAAGGGCTCTACACGGGCGACCTCGTCACGCACCGTGTCGCCTACAACACTCACGTACACACCGCGCAGAGCTTCCTCACACTCGTCGACGCCATCGGCGAACCGGCGGACACGGTGCCGCTTGGCAAGACGCCGGTCCGCGCGCTCCCGTCACTTTCCCGGCTCGAGACCGACGAATCCGCGCGTGCGCATATTCGATCGGTGCTGCAGGAGGCCGGCGGCGGGGCGCCACTGCCGCGACGACTGGTCCTCATCAACCCGAACGCCAGCAAGCTCATTCCGCTTCGCCGCTGGCCGCTCGAGTCCTACACGGATCTCGTGGGACGACTCGTACAGAACTCGGACGTCGCCTGCGCGATCATCGGCCTCGCGTCCGAGCGCGATGACGCCCAGTTCATCGTGCGTCGCGTGAACAATCCGCGAGTGATCGACATGACGGGACGTACCACGTTGCGGGAGTTGATCGATCTTTGCAATGTGGCGGACGCGCTCGTGACCAATGACAGCGGACCCGCGCATTTCGCGGCGCTCTCGAGCGTTCCGGTCCTGGTCTTCTTTGGACCGGAAACGCCCGAGCTCTACGCGCCGCTCACCGATCGCTGCACCGTGCTGTATTCACACTATGGCTGCAGTCCGTGCGTGTCCGCGTTCAACCAGCGCGTCAGTCCGTGCACCGACAACCAGTGCCTCAAGGTAATTCCTGTCGCCGACGTCCACGCGCGCGTCGTCAGCGTCATTGACGGCCGCGCGTAATGCGCTACTGAATGGAGATCGTCACCGTCCCTGGCGCACTCGTGACCGAGCCCCGCACGACCGTGTAGGTGAACGTGTCGGAGCCGGTGAACGATCGCTCCGGCGTGTAAACGAAACTGCCGTCCGGCTTGAGCTCGAGTTTGCCGTGCGCCGGCGCGGTGCCGACGGCGACCGTCGGTGCGGCGGTCGTGAGCGCCGTGGCGCCAGCCGAGACGCCGGCAAGGCCGGGTGCCGGCACGGTCAGCGCCTTGCCCTTGGCCACGAGATAGAAGTGCGGGTCGGCGCCCGCTGCGCCTCCACGGCCCGCGCCACCGCCGCGGCCGGCGGGTACGGCAGGCATCGTGTCTTTGGCGAACCGCGGCATCATCGCGTCGCGGTTGGCGACGCCGTACACGACGGCCGCGCTCACGACGGCGTTCTTCATCACGTCATCCGGCACAATCCGCTCGTAGTTGTCGAGGTCCGTGTGCCAGGTGGTGCTGTTGTATTCAATGGGATCCTGCTGGGCGCCGATGCCCGGCAGACCGGCGACAGCGAACGCGCCGTTGTCGCTGCCGCCTTCGACCCGTGCGGTCGACGCGGACGCACCGTAGACGCCCCAGTCTTCGAATGGCTTGAGGAACTGCGCGAGCACGATCGCCGCCTCGGGCGGTCCGAAGATGTTGGCGCCACGCACGCGGCCCGTGCCATCGTCGATGTTCCAGTACGCGTCGAGCTTGGCGAACTCGGGCAGCGGCGCTTCCGCCGATCCGAAGTGCCGTTTCACGTAGTCGAACGATCCGAGCAGGCCTTCTTCCTCGCCGCTCCAGAGCGCCACGCGAATCGTGCGTCGCGGCTTGGCGCCCACGGTCTGGAGGATGCGCGCGGCTTCCATCATGATCGCGCAGCCGATGGCGTTGTCTGTCGCGCCGGTTGCGCTCGTCCACGAGTCGAGGTGGCCGCCGAGCATTACCACTTCGTCGGCCTTGTCCGTGCCGGGAATTTCGCCGACCGTCACGTACGACGTTGCGCCCTCCGGAAAGTACTGGTTCGCGACGTTGAACTCGACCGACACCGGCGTGCCGTCCGCAATGAGGCGCGCAATGCGGCCGTAGTCGTCGTTGCGAAGAATGACGCCCGGGCTGATCTGCGAAGCCTGTTCGTACGTCTGGCCCGCGCCGTTCTGCGCGACGATCACACCGGGAATGCGGCCGGGGCCCTGCTGCGTCAGCCGCAGCGCCGGCGGATTGTCGCGAAGCAGCGTCGTGATGCGCTGGTTGACCTGCTGCGCGCTCAAGTGCCCTTCGGGTGTTGGCGCAGCGTTCGCGCCACCGCCGCGACCTCCTCCGGCCGGACCTCCGCGCCCCCCGCGTCCACCACGCGCCGGCGCGTTCGGATCAGGAGGCAGGTATCGCGCCTTTGCCTGCTCGTCGGGAATACGCTTTTGCGGTTCGTTGAAATTCACCGGCGGCGTCACGCCCGTGCCGACCATGACGATGCCGCCTTTGACCTTCGGCGCGATCTTCGTGAGGAACGCGTCCATTTCGGCTTCGGTCGGATTCTCGGGCGCGAGGATCTGCAGCACTTCGCCACTGACGGTCCCGGCCGTTCCCGGCGTCCAGGGAATCGCCTCGAACTTGATGTTGGCCTTCACCGGTGACGTGATGTACCCGCTCGCGCGGCCGGGCAGCCAGCCGATGCCGCGCCAGGTGAACGGCTCGACGTGCGCGTTCTTCATGCCCCAGCTCGTCATCGTCTTCACCGCCCAGTCGGCGGCGGCCTTGTGATTCGGCGAGCCGATCGGGCGCGGACCGTAGACGTCCGTCAAGTAGTGCTCAATCCACATGATCTTCGAGTGATCCATGCCCTCCGTGCGGATCTTCGCGTTCATGTCCGCGTCGATTTTCTCGGCGGGGAGCGTGAACGGCGCCCAGACGGTAACGGTTTGAGCCTGGGCGGGGGGACCTTGCTGCGGCGCGGCTGAGACGACGGCCACGAGACTCCCGGCGAGTACTGGGCCGATCAATTTGCGAAACATGAGTGCGCTCCCACGCGACGGCGGCCCGGGACCGGGCCCAATCCGCGCGAGCGGCATGATAACTCGGAGCGGCCGGAGCCGCCGGCGGTGGAAGGATTTCAACGGACGGCGAAACAGGCCGCGAGAAGACAGATGGTCAGCCCGACGCCGAACATCGCGGGCACGGGAAGAATGAAGTTCCACGTGATGACCGTCGCCGCGACGGAGGCCATCGTGATTACGACCACCATCGGTCGGACCAACGCAGGATGGGCCTTCGCGATCGTCGCGAGCTGCCAGAGCAGCACCGCCTGCATGAAGAGGTAGACGCTCAGACTGAAGCCAAAACCGCGATAGAAGTCGAGGTACGACCGGCTGACGCCGGAGATGTCGAACCGGGACGAGCGCATGGCGTCGATCACCGGATTCGTCGCAGTCGGGGACCAGTCCTTGCGGCTACCGAGCGTGTGACCCGAGGCAAACAGCAGGTTGACGACTGACGCGATGCGCAAGCGCAGAGCGGTGGTCATGGCGGCCGATCCTACCCCACGCGGCCTCCCGGGACGAACGCGACCGTGGCGACCACTTCGTCTGGAGGCGCTGCCAAACTCGGGCCCGGTCGACCGCCCGCCTCAATCGCGTGAGCGCTGTAGCCCAGCGCGGCCAGCTGCGCGAAGAACGACTCGGGCGTCGCGCCCGAGACACGCGCCAGTTGCTCGCGGTGAATCTCGGCCAGGATCGCCGGTCGATCCGCACGAATCAGCGCCGCGGCGCCCGCGACGACGAGCGGCTCGGCGCCTTCGACGTCGAGTTTGATGAAGCGCACCGGCCGGCGGAACGTCAGGTCGTCGAGCGCCACGACGGCCACACGCCGGCGGTCGTGACCGGCGAGACCACGCGACTCGTCGGTCAGGAGAAACGCGCCGCCGGAATTGAGTGTGTGGGTAGCGAACATCAGGTCGGCCGATCCGCTGTGACCACCGACCGCTGCACGGATGACCGTGAGGCGATCCTCGAAGCCGTTTTCGCGTCGCGATGCGTCGAGCAGATCCGCGTTGTCGGCGAACGGCTCGAATGCGTGGACGTGACCGGCGGGTCCCACCGCTTGGGCGAGGTGCAAAGCGAACAGGCCGACGTGCGCGCCCGCATCAATCGCGACGTCACTCGGCCCGACGCTTCGCACCGCAAACGCCAGCTCGTCCTGCTCGAACCGTCCGCGGATGATGTTGAGTCCGATAGCGTGGTCCGCGAGGTCGACGAAAATGCGGAGCCCGGACGACAGCGGACAGATGACGACGGTCCGTTCGTTCGCCTGCGCCAGATCCCGGTTTTTCTCGCGAAACTCCGGCGACGTCATCATGTCGCGCCGCAGATCGCGCGTGTCGCCATAGCCGCGCATCTTCGGCTCGACCGCCGCGTCGCTTTCCGGATCGCGGTCGAGCAGCAGACGGTAGGCCCAGACGACGTGGTCGCGTGACAGCGGAGACATTACCCTCGCGATCGGCCCGACATCACGACGAGGACGGCGCCGGCGACGACACAAAGACCGCCGGCGATCGGAGGCACCGGCAGCGAATGCGTCTTGTCCTTGTTGACCTGGATCGGACCCAGATCCACCACCTTATCTTCCGTCGTCCACGTCAGGCCGCCGTAGATGACGCCGATGAGACCGACGACGATCAGCACGATGCCCAGCATTTTCATGGTCGCTCCCGTGGTGGCCCGAGCGGTACGTGCTCGGGATATTTCTGCTCGCCGGCGAGAATCTTGATCGCCAAACGGTTTTCAGGCAGCGGAATCGGACACGTTGTGTACGGATTGAACGAGCACGGCGGGTTGTAGGCTTGATTGAAGTCAAGCACACTCGTGCCGTCGGGTTTCAGATCCGCATAGAGAAACCGCGCGGTCTCGTATGTCTCGTTCCCGCTCGACCCGTCGCGAAACACGAAATAGAAACGATTTGGTCGCGTCGTGAACGGACGAAGGCGCACCGTTTGTCCCTGCAACGTGAACTCGACCACGCCTTCCGTTTTGTACTCGTCGACGTCGTTGAACGTGTTGAGCACTTTGATGGGCCTGGTCTCGCCATCCTTGACGAATCGGCCAGTCACGCGGTACGCCAGGTCGATCGGAAACCACGTGAAGCCCTTGAAATTCTTCGCGAGCGGGTCGTTCGGATCGCGCACGCGCAATCCGAGATGCTCCCCACTCTCGTGGATGACGAGATGCACGTCGCCGATCGTGAGATCGTCGGCGGCGCCGCTGTCGTCCTTGAGGTCGATCGGCGCACTCACTGGCTGGCCTTTGAGTTGAACGATCCCGCCGGCCAACGGCTCGAAGCGCACCTGATGGTGCGCAAGCACGAACCGTCCGATTTTCGGCGGTGTCGATGCCGGCAGGACGATGTCATTGGTCGCGGCGCTGCCGGCGGTGTTGGCGCCGGATTTGAGCGCGAATAACCCCGCGATGCTGACCCAGTCGCGGCGGTAATCGACCTCGTGCTTCGCACGCCACTTCTGGGTTTCGGCAATTGGCGAATCTGTCACAGGCGACGTCACTGGCGCGGGAGCATCGCTCTTGGCGCACGACACCGCCAGGAGGACGAGCGCGGCCACACCAACGGCGGTCGACCAGAATTGGTGTGTTGGCGCCATGGGTAACGATACCGCATGGCGCCTCACCCATGCGCGTCCGCCCGTGCTCTATCGATCGCTCATCGAGACCGGTTCCCACGGCAACGTCGCCGCGTCGGTCGCGGTGAACGCCTCCCGGCCGGCCTTGAAAGCCCGGCGCCCTCGGCTGGCGACGTCGGACATCGTCGATGACGCCTGTCGCCGCGCGCGGTTGACGCGGTCTGCCATCTTGCGACGTGTCGCGTGTCCCGGCGTAGGAGCGAACATCACGCCCAAGGCGGCGCCGAGCGCGATGCCGCACAACACGCCAACCGCGACGGCGGCGCCAGTCGTCAGGCCCGCGGAATTGTGAGTACTCGCTAATTCTTCATCCATGACGGTCACCGTTCCTTAGCCGTTGTCTCGTACCGGCATGCCTACAACTCGTTCATCGTCGCGACCACGTCCGAACGCGCTTCTGCGCGCGCCCGATTCGCTTCGATCTCGGCCGTCAGGTCCGGCCGCGAATCGTGGATCGCCTTCGCGAGCGACATGTGCTGATCGAGCACACGGTGTTTCAAGACCATGAAGGGAATGTCGAGGTTGTTGGCCGCATGCGCGACCGCCGCGAAGTCCTCGCCTCGTGTGAAGCCCTGCATGGCGATGGTCATGTTCGTGCCCGTCTTAAGTAACGGCTTCACGCGGACGACGAGCGCCTGCGTGATTTCCGCGGTCGCCGCGCGGTCGGCAATGCGCGCGCTCGCCGGCTTGGGCGCGACGGGCATCGGTGCGGCCGCCGGAGCCACTTGAGTGATCGCGGGTGCGACGGCCACGGGCTGATCGTGGACGATGTAGGGCCGTGTCGCCACGCCGAGGGCAAAGGCGCCGGCGATAGATCCCAGCAGCACGGTCGTCTTGAGTGCGGTCATCTCACACCTCCAGGGGTTGGTGTTGCGATCACCGTGCCAGGTCTCTGAGGGTATCGGTGGTCCCCGAGTGCACAAACTGGGCACAGCGGCGCCATACCTCTTGCATCGCGCGTGGCTCACATTTGAGGACACTGGGACAAAGAGGCGGATTCCTGGCTGGCACAGCTCTTGAGTAAGTAGAAGCGGACGGGCAGGAACAAAGGAATGAAGTCATGAAGAAAATGATCACTGGTGTTTTCGGAAGCCTCGTTGTTGCGACTTCGATCGTAGCCGCGCAGGCCAGTCAGACTCCCGCGCAGCAGATGAAGCCGATGGAGGTCACGATCACCGGATGCGTGACGCAGGGGTCGGGTCCGTCAGTATTCATTCTGGACAACGCGCGCGCGAACGCGAAGGACACGAACGAAAAGGGCAAGACCTATCTGCTGGTGGCCGCCGAGGACGTCAGCTTCCGCAACCACGTGAACCATGAAGTGACGGTCACTGGCGCGGCGGAATCCAAGGTGGCGCCGGTTCCGCCTGCCGGCCAGAAGGTCAGCGAGCAGGATCTGCCGAAGTTGACGGCTACGTCGGTGACGATGGTCGCCGAGACGTGCACGCCACTCTCGCGCTAGCTCAAGCTGGGAAGTTGACTCGGGCTCGGGCATGACGCCTGGGCCCGTGTTTTTGTTCAGGAACTTACTTGCGGGGGCTCGCGGCGAGCGTGGTCTGCTGTTCGATCAGGAGCTGTCGCGCTCCCTTGAGTAGATCTTCGTCACGCAGGTCGACGAAACGAATTACGCCGTCCTGATCGATCAGGTACACGGTCGGCCAACCGCGTACGTTCCAAGCTGACGCGATCGGTCCGTTCGTCTTTTTGTCTGGACCGCCGTCCCACCAGGAGCGAAATGCCAATCCCTGGTCGGCGTGCATCCGCTTCGTGTCGTCGCGCGAGTTGCCGCTGTCGACGCTCACGATCGCAAACGGCCAATTCTTGTAGAGCTCGAGCAAGAGGCGCTCATAAGGATATTGGCTGCGGCAGATACCGCACCATTCCCCCGTGAACGCCAACAGCACGATCTTGCCTCGGTAGTCGCTCAGCTTGAATGGCGCGCCGTCGAGATCTTCGCCCGAAATCTCGGGCGCGGTTTTGCCGACCGTAAGGTGCGTTAGCATGTACCGGGTCTTGTCGATCGCGGGCGCGCTGTCTGGATGCGTTCGCCGAACACCGTCGAGGTGTTCGAGCACCTGCGCCTCTTGCGTGACGGTCAGCCGGGACGCCTGGAGCTGACCCGCGAACTGCCACAGCGTGAACGTCGCGTCGGTCTTCCAGTCTGCCGCCGGTTTTGGTACCGCGAGCATCGAGTCGAGGGTGGAAACCAGGCGCGTCACGTCGCGATCGGCAAGCGACGGCACGGCCAGATCGTTCGGTGGCCGTTCGGCGAAGCCTACCGTCGCTGCCTGCCCCGGAAGCGGCAACTGACCGAGCACGCAGAATGACAGTACGAGGACCAGGATGAGGGGGGAGCGAACCTTCATAGCGCCTTCCAAACAAGCAGGATCTGTAGTCTTTTCGACTCCGGCCGGTCCGTTCTTTAGTCGACGGCGGCCAATACCTGCGCATTCTGACGTCAGAAGCGGCTCGATGGACGAATTTTTTTCGCGTCGAGACGCCGACGGCTCAACAGCGCGCGGACCCGGCGGCCCGCACGCACCCGTTACGCGAGCGCCCGGGCCCGGTGACCGATCGCACCGTCGGCCCTAAGCCGGCTTGCGCGAGCCGATTGCGACCACATCCGTCGCCCGGCGCCGACGGGAAGTCGCGCCGGTTTTGAACTGAATCGGCGCCGCGACTTCGATTGGCCGCACCCGCCTATCGGCCAGCACGCGCCGTTGCCGCTCTTCGACGGCGATCCGCTTGGCCGCGCGCACGGCTTTCCGCTCGTCATAGCCATCGAACTTCTGGACGACGGCCGACGCTGTCCAGGCGGGATCGCGCTGTTCGGCGAGCCACGTCTTGCCGCACTCGTAGCAGCAGTAGTGCGCGGGATGGACGACGATCTCGTCGCCGGTCGCGTCATCTTGCGCGGTTTCCTGCCTGACGTAGTGTGGATTCGGATGCTTGCAACCGCTGAAAAGCCAAATCAATGCGCCAGTGCCGACTAGCGCGCCTGTGACCCAGAAGATGCTGGCTAGCGAATTCATAAAATGCACTCCGCGTGGGGCTACGAAGTCTTATTTGGCAGGTCTCGTGCCACGAGGGACTCTGGCGGGATTCCAGCGAGCAGCCCTTGTCACGAGTGTAAGTCTTCTTGAGGGATGACTTCTACGAGCGATCGCGGGAATTTCGCGGAGTAATTGTCGTGGCGCTGTCACCCTTCTCGATCTTGTCCTTTAGGTCAGGGTCACGGGCCTAAATGTCCCACAGCCGCCCCGAGACCGGGAGCGCGCCTTCAATCTCGAGCAACTGCCGTTTTCTCTGCGCGCCGCCGTTCGCGGAGAACCCGCCCGGCTGCCCCGCCGCGGCGAGCACCCGGTGACATGGCACGATGATCGGACACGGATTGCGGCCCAGCGCCTGGCCGACCGCGCGTGCGGCTCCGGGATCGCCGATTGCGGCGGCCAGTTCGCCATACGTGCGAATCATGCCTGGCGCGATCGTGCGCGCCTCGTCATAAACGCGCCGATCAAATGCCGGCACCTCACGCAGGTCCAGGGCGATCGTCGTCAAGTCCGTGCGTTGGCCGGCAAGAAGCGCGACGATCGCCGCGATCGCCGACGCGATGGGCGGCGTCGGCTCGATCTCCGGGGCGTCACGCGAGAGGCGCCGAAGCCTCGCGCGCGTGGCCGCTGCGCTCGACTCGGGCAATTGCACGTGGGTGATCCCCTCGTCGCTCCACGACACGCCGCACGCGCCGATCGGCGTCTCGAACACGGCCCATCCCGTCGCACGCGCGCTCATGATCAGCCGCTACCGGCGCGGCACGGGCGGCACGGTCAGCTCGGCCGGCCCGAGCCCGAAGATGCGGCCGGATTGAAACGCACGGCTGACCTGGAACAGCAGCGCGAACGACGCAGGCGGCTGGACGATCGTCAGCGTCGCGGCGTTCCCCGGCGAAAACGCGAACGCCACGCCGCCTCGCGACCACGCTTCTTCAATCGGCGCCGTGACGTCGCCGGCCCGGAGCCTCGCGCTGGCCATCATCGAGAACCGCACCGGATCGCCATGATTGGCGGCATCCACGCCGAAGGCGGTCGAGCTCGATGCGCCACTCACCAGGGAAATTTTCTTCAGATCGATCGTCTGCCCTGCGGACGCCGTCGCCTTCACCCAGAGAAACCATTGGCCCGAGCCGGGCGCAATGACCTGGTCCTGACTGCTGAGCGCGTCGAGCAAGAGGCCGGCCTTATTCAACGTGACGGGTTTGTCCGCGCGCGACGCGTTCGCGTGCGGCGCCGCCAGATGCGCGATCACGCATCCGGCGATCACCGCGACGGCGGCAAGACGCCGCGAGACTCGACGCATCGCCTTCTATGCCCTCACGCTTTCGACGGCGGCACCGGTGTCCCGCGCAACTTGTTCATCTGACGGACCACGACGAAAATCGCGAACGCGACGATGAAGAACTCGACAATGGTGTTGATGAAGACGCCATACGCGAGGATCGGCGCCTTGGCCGCTTTCGCCGCCTCGAGTGTCGGGTAGGTCGTGCCGTTGAGCGCAATAAAACGGTTCGTGAAATCCACGCCGCCGGTCGCCAGGCCAATCACCGGCATGATGATGTCGTTGACGAGCGAGTTGACGATCTTCCCGAACGCGGCGCCGATGACGACGCCGACAGCCAGGTCCATCGCGTTTCCCTGATTGACGAAGGCTTTGAACTCTTTCCACATAAGGGTTCCGATCCTTTTAGAGAATGACGCGGGTCAGTCGATGAACTCGTGCAGGTCCGGGGAGTTGGCGCCATCCTACCGCAGCGCCGTCCGACTGACGCTAGGGCGCCCGACGCGAACGGGATCGATAAGGGCAAACGACCAAACCGGTGGTCGCGCTCGGCCGCTAGACTAGGGCTCACCAATGTCCGGCGTCACGTGGTTGGTCATCGCCGCGCTCGTGCTCGTCAATGCCTTCTACGTTTCCGCGGAATTTGCGGCGGTGGGCGTTCGACGGAGCCACGTGCGCTGGATGAGCGAGCGCGGGAACATGCTCGCGCGCCGCCTGCTGCCCTTCATCGAGACGCCCGCTGGCCTGAGTCAGTACGTCGCCGCGTCACAGATCGGGATCACACTGTCGAGCCTCATTCTTGGCGCCTACGCCCAGGCGACGCTCGCGATGGGCTTCGCCGACGCAATCTCAACACGACTCGGACTCGACGCCGAGCGTGCGCGCGGCGCCTCGGAGATAGCCGTGCTGGTCGTGCTCGCGGCGCTGCAGGCGGTCGCTGGCGAGCTGATTCCGAAGTCCGTCGCGCTCCAGTTCCCTGCGGAGGTCGCGCTCGCGACCGTGCTGCCGATGCGCTGGTCGCTGCGCATCTTCCGTCCGCTCATCGCCGCCATCAACGCGGCCACACAATCGATCCTGCGGCTGCTCGGCGCGCAGTTGTCGCCGCAACGGTATCTCCACTCTCCAGACGAAATCGATCTGCTCCTCGCCGAAAGCCGCGATGGCGGCCTGCTCGAGCCCGACGAACAGCAGCGTCTTCACCGGGCCCTGCGCCTCGGCCGCCGGACCGCGCGCGACCTCATGGTGCCGCTCGATCGGCTGACGATGGTGCGCGACGATCTCGCGTGGATTGATCTGGTCAGCGTCGTCACGTCGAGCCCGTTCAGCCGGCTGCCGGTCTATCACGGCACCCGGCCGCACGTCGTCGGCGTCCTTCGTGTCAAGGACCTCGTATATCGCTTCGCCCAGGCCGGGCCGGCGCCGCTCTCCCAGCTCATGCGTCCGATCGAGCGGGTGACCGCGGACCTGCCGGCGGATCGGATCGCGACGGTTTTGCGCGAGCGGCGCGTGCATCAGGCCGTGGTCGTCGACGCGAGCGATGCCATCGTGGGACTCGTCACGATCCAGGACGTGCTCGTGTCGCTCGTCGGCTCGGAGCGGCCATGACGGACGTCTCGCTGCTCACGCTCTTCGCCGTGGTCGCCGGCTTCGTCCTCTTCAACGGCCTCTTCGTCGCCGCGGAGTTCGCACTCATCGGCGCGCCGCGTCCGGCGATTGCCCACAGCGCGTCGAAGGGCGACTCGGTCGCGCGCCGGCTGCTTGCGATCCTGCGCTCACCGGCGAGCCAGGAGCGTTACATTGCCACCGCGCAGATCGGCATCACGATCGCGAGTCTCGGCCTGGGAATGTATGGCGAGCACGGCCTCGCCCTATGGCTCGGCCGGCACGTGGACGGAGAGGGCTTCGTGCACACGCTCGTCGAGCACGGGCTCGCGGGCGTGATCGCCGTCACGTTCCTCACGTTCGTACACATCGTCGCGGGCGAAATGGTGCCGAAGAGCCTGGCGCTGCAACGAACGCAGGCCGTTTCGCGAATCGTGTACTGGCCGATGCGGTTGATGTTCTTCGTGATGTACCCGCTCATCGCCGCGCTCAACGCGACGGCGCGCGCGGCGCTGCGGCTGATCGGCCTCAAGCGCCCGGCAGAGTCGCACGGGCTGTCGCACACGCCGGAAGAGCTGGCGCTCATCGTGGACGAGAGCGCGCGCGGCGGCGCGCTCCGCAAGGAAGCGGGTTACCTGATCCGGGAACTGTTCGGCTTCGCGGATCTGACTGCCGGGCAGGTGATGGTGCCGCGCGTGCGCGTCACCGGCATTCCTGTCGGAGCATCACCGGCCGACATCCGCGAGCTGCTCACGAAACATCGGCATACGCGGTATCCGGTGTTCGACGGCGACCTCGATCACATCGTCGGCATGCTGCACGTCAAGGACCTGTTGCGCCGGCTGGTCAACAACGAGCCGGTCGCTGCAGCGGACGTGCGCCAGATCCCGGTCGTGCCGGAGACGAGCCCGCTCGACGACGTGCTGTCGGTGATCGAGCGCGCGCACGCGCATCTCGCGATCGTGATCGACGAGCACGGCGGCACGGCGGGCATCGTCAGCGTCGAAGACCTGCTCGAAGAAGTCGTTGGGGAGATCGACGAAGGCGAGCCGGCAGTGCCGCCACTCGTGCCGGCTCAGGACGGATCGGTGGCGGCGGCGGGCACCGTGCGGCTCGATGAGCTTGGTCAGGCGCTGAAGGTCGATCTGGAACACGAGGAAGTCGACAGCGTGAGTGGCCTGGTCCTCGCGCGACTCGGTCGTCCGCCAGTCGTGGGCGACGTCGTGGATTACGGTCGTCTGCGTCTTGCCGTCACGGCGATCTCCGGGCACGGCGTGAAGACCGTCCGCGCGTCGCTCCTGCCCGCCGAGTAGTCCGGCGCCACCGCCGATTCCGCTACGGATGCACTGAATCGAGATCGGGCAGCATGACGATGCCGTCCTGGTCGTCGGCGGAGGTATGTGCGACGACAGCCAGACACTCGGCGTTCGATCGATTGACGACGAGGTGCGCCGTATCGCTCGGGACGTAGATGTACTCACCGGACTTCGCGGTCAGCATCTCGCCCAGACGATCGCCAAAGTACATCGCCGCTTCACCAGAAATCACATACACGGCGGTCTCGATGCCGTGATGCAGGTGGGTCTTCGCGCGCGCGCCGGGCGGCAACACGACCATCGTCATGCAGATCGCGTGCGAGCCCGCGGTCGTGCCGGTCAGACCCTTGAGGTACGTCAGGCCCTGTTGTCCCTGATAAGCCTCGCCTGAGCGAATGACTTTGCAGGTCGCCATGGGGGCATCCTAGCACTGTGATTTCGGCGTGGAGTTCCGCGAGCGCCCGACGACCCTGGAGGCCTCGGCCGGGGCCACGCCAGCCACTCCTTGGGCCGCGCGATCGCGACGTCTGTCCTTGACTTGCGACGCGGCTTCGCGGACGATGGCGTTCCTCCAGCGACGTGCAGAGCTATGGCCGACGCCGATACCGTTCGCACTCCTGAGCTGAAAAAGCGAATCATCGCGCAGTCTCTCGAGGCGCAGCTTTCGACGACCGGCGACAAGCCGATCGCGATCATCATCAATCTGCGGGAATCGAAGGTCGATCCCGGCGGGACGCGCCGGACGAACAAAGAGGCGATCAAGGCGTATCTGGCCGCACTGCCGTCGAAGCCGGCCGTGACCGAGACGGATTTCTACGTCTTCACCGCACTCACCGCCGACGAGATCCGGACGCTGGCCGACAAGAACCGCGACACCGTGTTTCAGATCTGGCCCGACGAAACGACATTCGCCCACGTGCTGACATCGAGCGAAACCGTGAAGGCGACGGCGTGCTGGCGAACGTTCAACGCCCTCGGCAAGGGCATCACCTGGGCCGTGCTCGATACGGGTATCTCGACCCAGCATCCGCACTTCGTCAACTACGCGACGATCGACACGACCCTCAGCCAGAGCTTCTCGACCGAGCTCGACCTCGAGGATCACAACGGCCACGGCACCCACGTGGCCGGCATCATCGCGGGCGCCGCACCGGCGAAGCCTGACGGCACGAAGTACAAGGCGTCCACCCACGTCAGCGAAGAGGACGACGAGATGGAAGTTGTCGACCTCGACGGGTGTCCGTCAGGGATGGCGCCGCTCGCGAAGCTCGTCAACCTGAAGGTGCTCGACCGCAGCGGATCCGGCAGCGCGTCGGCGACCATTCGCGCGCTCGAGTACATCCGCAAGACCAACGAAGGCAGCCGCACGCTGCGCATCGTCGGAGCGAACATCAGTCTGGGCCATCCGTTCGACGTGCGGACGTACGGGTGCGGCCACAGCCCGCTGTGCGAAGAGATCACCCGGGCCGTGCGCACCGGCGTCGTCGTCGTGGTGTCGTGCGGCAACTCGGGGTACGGCCGGGCGCGGCTGCTCGGCGGCGAAGAGGTGCAGATCTCGCTCGGGCAGTCGATCGATGATCCAGCGAATGCCGAGGCGGCGATCTCCGTGGGATCGACGCACAAGAGCGCGCCGTACACGTTCGGCGTATCGTATTTTTCGTCCAAGGGCCCGACGGCCGACGGACGGATGAAGCCGGATCTGGTTGCGCCTGGCGAACGCGTGATTTCGTGCGCGCTGACGACGGCCGCCGGATTCGAGTACGAGGAGCGGAGCGGCACGAGTATGGCCGCGCCGCACGTGTCTGGTGCGATCGCGGCGTTCATCTCCGTGCACAAGGAATTCATCGGCCAGCCCGAACGCGTCAAGGACCTGTTCAAGAAGACCGCGAGTTCACTCGATCGGGCGCCGGCCTTCCAGGGCGCGGGCATGATCGATCTGATGCGCGCACTCACGTCGGTGTAGCCGCGAGGTGGCCCATGGCGAAACGTGCACGACTGAAGGCATTCCGCGATCGTGATCTTTCCTTGTGGCAGTCGGCGGTCGACGAGGTCGCCGCCAAACAGCAGGGCCGCGCGCGCACGCTCGATGTCGGCGGCCGTCCCATGCAGTCCGACCGGCCCGATCTCAGCGACGACACGGTGAGCGCGGCCTGGTCGGCCGCGAACGACGTGAATCATGCCAACACGATAAGCACGGCACCCGTCGATCCGGCCTCCGCGACGCTTGGCGTCGCCGATGTCGCGAAGTTCTGCGCGGCGACGGCGCTGCGGCTCGCCCGCGCGCGCGTCAAAGGCGCGCTCACCGGCGACCACACGGACGAACAGAAGTTCCAGGAAGAGCTCGGGACGAAGTTCACGCAGTGCGATCCGCGCTGGGCCGACTGCGTCGCCGAGTACGTGAAGTTCAAATTGGGCGGCGGCAAGATCCCTTATCGGCCGCCGACCGGACCGCAGTCGTTCGTCATCGACGGCCGGCTGCCCGCGAACGCGAAGATCGCGATCGTCGGCGACTGGGGCACCGGCGACGACTCGGCGAAGGGCGTGCTCAACCGCATCGCCGCGCGCCAGCCCGACGTCGTCTTTCATCTCGGCGACGTGTATTACTCGGGCACCGAGCACGAGATGCAGACGTACTTCTATGCGATCTGGCAGAACGCGCTCGGCATTCCCTCGGTGCCGTGGGGTCAGAAGATGACGGCCGCACAGCTCACGGCGAAGCCGGCGACATTCTCGCTCTCCGGCAATCACGACATGTACTCCGGCGGCGCGCCGTACTACACCGCCATCGACATGCTCGGTCAGCCGGCGAGCTGCTTCTGCCTGCGCAACGACACGTGGCAGTTCATTGGCCTCGACACCGGACTGAACGACGCTCGCCCGGGTGTGGAGACAGTGACCTGCCTCAATCCCGCCGAAGCGACCTGGCTCACGGGCCGTGTGGCCGATACGGGAACGCGCAAGACGTTCCTGCTGTCACATCACCAGCTCTACTCCGCGTTCGAGAAGTTCAACGGCGCGAATCTGAATGCGGATCTGTACGCGCAGGTGCAAGACGTCCTCGCGGCCGTGACGGCGTGGTTCTGGGGTCACGAACACGATCTCACCGTCTACAACAAGTTCCCGGCAACGAAGGGCGTGCTCGGACGCTGCGTCGGCCACGGCGCGTTCCCGGTGGGCGTCGACGAGGCGCGCACCGCGGATCCGGCGGTGACGTTCAACGCGTCGGGTGTGCTCAAGGCCGACAAAGACGGCGGCCTGTTCCAGCACGGCTACGCCTGGATGCAGTTGAACGACGCCGCTCGCACGGCGACCGTGCAGTACTTCCAGGTGGACATCGAGGGCGGCGGCGGTGACCAGTTGCTCGTGACCGAGACGCTCTAAGAGCGCGCCGCGCGCTCGAGACACGCGCGGCACAGACAGCCCGTGAAGCGCGCGCGGAGCTGCGCGCGCGCATCGTCGGTGAGCTTCACCTCGGTGCACCAGCACCCGGCGAGCGTGGCGCCGCCGGTGAAGGGTTCACCGCACGCCGGACACGTCGACGAATCCCGCCATTTCGGGGACACGAGCGCGAGCATCTTGCGGACTGGGCGCATTGAGGAAAGACCGCGCCGGCGGCGCGGCCTGCAGAGCATGCTAACACCGCGCCCGCGATCGGCGCGTCGGCCTGGCAGCTCTGGCGTATCATCTGGGCCACCGCACGAACGCGAGGAGCATTCATGAATCTCCGTGTCGCCATCATGGTGGGCGTAAGTATGGGAGTCGCCGGCATCAGCGCATTCGAGGATCAAGCCCCTGCCCCGGCCAAGGCGCACGTCGTCGCCGGACGGTCCAAGGTCGCGACGAAGTTCGGCATCGTCGCAGCCAGCCAGCCGCTCGCCGCGCAGGCCGGCGTGCAGGTGCTCGAACACGGCGGCAACGCGGTCGACGCGGCGATCGCCGCCAACGCGGTGATGGGCCTGGTCGAGCCGCACTACAACGGCATCGGCGGCGACTTGTTCGTGCAGTACTACGAGGCCAAGACCGGCAAGCTCTACGGCTTGAACGCCGGCGGCTGGGCGCCGTCCGGTCTCACGCCCGAGTTGCTTCGCGCCAAGGGCAACGCGCGGATGCCGTCGGCCGGCGTGTACACGATCACCGTGCCCGGCGCGGTGAAGGGCTGGGAGATGCTGCGCGCGCGTTTCGGCTCCATGCCGCTCGCCGACCTGCTCGCTCCGGCAATTTTTTATGCGGACGACGGCTTTCCGGTCACCGATATCATCGCGGGCGACTGGAACCAGGCGACGCGCAAGCTCGCGGCCGATCCGGCGGCCGCGCACACATTCCTGCCGAACGGACGCGCGCCGAAAGCCGGCGAAGTATTCAAGAATCCCGACCTCGCCGGCACGCTGCGGCTGATTGCCGAAAAAGGGCCGGCCGGTTTCTACGAGGGCAAGACCGCTGACGCGATCCTCGCCCTCGAGCGCGAGCACGGTGGAACGATGACGGCCGCGGATCTGAAGGAGTATCAGCCCGAGTGGGTGGATCCGATCTCGACGACCTACCGCGGATGGACGGTGTACGAGCTGCCGCCGAACACGCAGGGAATCGCTGCGCTCATGATGCTCAACATCATGGAGCAGTTTCCGCTCGGCGAATACGGCCTGACGAGCACGAAGGCGATGCACGTCATGATCGAGGCGAAGAAGCTCGCCTACGCGGACATGCTGCGATACGTCGCGGATCCGAAATTCGCGAAAGTGCCCGTGCTCCCGATGTTGAGCAAACCGCAGGGCAAGGCCCGCGCGGACCTGATCAACCCGGCGAAGGCGGCGTGTGACGTCCAGCCGTCGAAGTTCGACGGCCTCACTGATTCTGGCGGCGGCGACACGATCTATCTCTCCGTGATCGATCGCAACGGCAACATCGTCTCGCTGATCCAGAGTTTGTACTCGTCGTTCGGCAGCGGTCTGGTCGCGCCAGGCACGGGCGTGATGCTGCACAACCGCGGCGCGCTCTTCACGATGGAAGACGGCCATCCCAATCAGATCGCGCCGCACAAGCGGCCGCTGCACACGATCATCCCGGCGTTCATGGAGAACGGCCCGATCAAGATCGGCTTCGGCATCATGGGCGGGTTCAACCAGGCGCAAGCGCACGCGCAGTTCGTTTCGGACATCGTCGACTTCGGGCTCGACGTGCAGGAGGCGCTCGAAGTCGGACGATTCACGAAAGGATCGTTTGGCGGCTGCGACGTCGAGATCGAGTCGCTCGTTCCGGAGACGACGCGTAAGGAACTCGCGGCCATGGGCCACGAGGTGCGCGTCGTCCAGCCACGATCGGGCACGTTTGGCTACGGCCAGGCAGTGATGAGCGACGGCAACGGCGTGCACTTCGCGGGATCCGAGCCGCGCCATGACGGCGCCGCGATCCCCGAAGCGCCCAAGGTCTTCAAGGGCGGATCGTAAGTTCCCGTACAACGAAACACGCCCGGAGCACCGCGCTCCGGGCGTGCAGGTCTGACCGACGCGAACGCGCGTTACGCGCGTTTCTGTCCGCGCGAGCGGAGCCGCATCGCGAGACCGAGGAACCCCGTCCCCACGAGGAGCAGCGACGCCGGCTCGGGCACGGTGCTGATGCCATTGCCCTGCAGGCGGTAGTTGAACGGCGGGGCCGCATTGCTGCCGAAGTCCGTCACGGCGACGGTGTAGTAGCCGGTGGTCGGCGCCGTGAAGATCACGTGCGGATCGCCAAAGGGACCAGGCAGGTTCGGCGCGTCCTGGTCGTCACCGAACGCGATGAAGTTCGAGACACCCGTCAGGTTGCCCCCGAACACGCTCGTGTCCGAGAACGTCCCGTTCAGCACGACGAAAGACATGTCGTACGAACCGGTCAGACGATCGCCGAACAGATCGACCGTTGCGCCAGCAGTGGCGAAGAATTGCCAGTACTCTGCGCCATCCGGCGTGGCCGGATTGTCGACCGGCTGCGAGATCGACCCAAACGACGCCACGCCGTTAGCGAGCGTGCCGTCGTACACGATCGGCGTCGCTGACGCCGACCCCACACCCAGAACGAGCACTGCTGCGGTTGACAGAATTACCGATTTGACCCTCACGTCACTCTCCCAGTAAACGGCGGCACACATGTGCCGCAGGCGCTCAGAGTGCAATCGATGCGCCACGGACCGGGAAATCGGTGACGTGATTGATACAGCCGCAAGCTGCTGCACGCGCGATCGATACGCGTGTTCTTTCAGCTTCGTGGGTCGCCACTTTCGGGAGGGCGCAGTCAGCGACGGCGAGTTTTCGCGGGCGCTGCGGAACAGATTGATCACTGGTGACACTTTGCCGGGCGCGCGCGTCTGCCGAATGGGCCGCGACGGAAAAAACTCGTCATCCGCCTTCGTGCGCAAAATTGTCGTTGCCTACCCGACGGGCACGCGACTGCGGCCGGCGAGAAGGCGATCGATCCAGACGATCAGCAGCGCCACGAGCACGAAGCCGACCATGATGCTGCAGGAATTGACGACAACCTGCGGGTATCCGATAGCCGCCGCGTCGATGAACGGGTATGGGTACCAGTCGACGATCGCGCCGCGCAGGAGCGAGTACGCGAGATAACCGAGCGGAAACGCCAGCCACGCGGGCACGTTCCGCCAGGTGATCTGGCCTTTCTCGACGCACCACAGCCAGAAAATGAAATAGAGCACCGGCAGCACGTCGTGCAGCAGCCGGTCGGCCACCAGTTGCGCGCCCATAGGACTCCACAGCGTCCGGAGCACGACCGAATGGATGAGGCCGCCGATCGTCGTATAGGTGACGATCGCGCTGCGCACACCCGGCCCGGCGGACCAGATGCCGGCGGGCGCTCGCGGCGACACGAGCGGTACCGTCAATGTCAGCGCGACCAGCAAGTTCATCAGCACCGTGAAGAAGCTGAAGAACGTCACCGCGTTGGCGATGATCAGTCCGCCGTCGATCGCGGGATTGACGACGCTCAGCGTGAATTGCAAGCCGAGCGCCACCCACGCGACGAGGGCGACGGCCGCCGCCGCAAAGACCGACACGCCGAGATGATACGGCAAGTGCCGCGGATGCGGCCCGGGCGCTAGCAGCCTGTGGTGAAACTACTCCGTGGCAAGGTGTTTACCGTAGGCAAGGCGGCCTCGTGTGGCAAGAATGAGGGCCACGGCCGTGGCGAGTCCACATAACGCCATCACCAATTGGAACGGCATCCGCACGCTCGGCTGGGTGTCGGCAAACAAGCCATTCAGGAATCTCGAGACCGTATTGAACGTCGCGTGCATGGCGATCGGCGTGATGATGCCGAAGCCAGCCAAGTTCGTACCGTAGGTCAGGATGAGGCTTTGGCCCGTTAACAAGAGGACGTATATCCAGAGAGGCGAACTGGTCCAGCCCGGGTACAAGAACAGGGGCAAATGCCAACCAGTCCAGAGGAGTCCGAGGAGTAGCGAGCTCCGCACGGGTCCGACGGCGGTTTCAAGCCGCGGGAGGGCGTATCCTCTCCAGCCTGGCTCTTCACCGAGCGGGCCGCCGAGGAGGGTCGAATAGTTGTACACCGCGCCGGAAATCAGGATGCCCCAATGAAGTTTTCGCGGATCAGCGGTCGTGACTCCGGGAAGAACGACGTAGGCGAGGATCATCAGTGCCACGCCGATGGCCGTCGCACCGAGAGTGCGACGCCATGTCGTATAGATGCGAAGAGCTCGGTAGCTGCCCGTCGTGACTCGATGCGTGACGAGCGCAGCTACGGTCGGTCCAATCGCTGCCACGACGATCCACTCTGGTGACGTATGAAAGATCACCATCGGCACGAACACGAGCCACGCCCAACCATAGGCAATCGCGAAAAACAACATTAGAGAGCGGCTGGTGGACACGAGCGGCGTCGATTGTAATTGGATTCAACCGGTCCGCGAAAGGAACATCCGTACTACACGTTGCCCATGGCGATGGGCACGCGCAAACGCAATCGACAGCCGGCGATGTGGGTGCCGACGACTGAATTGCCGACGTCGGCCAGTCATCCGTTCTACGCGCGCCTCAATCAGCTGCTGCGTGACCACCGCTTCGATGATTTCGCGGAGAGGCGGTGTGCGGCTTTCTACGCCGCGACGATGGGCCGGCCGGGCCTCGCGCCGGGGATCTACTTCCGGTTGTTGCTGGTCGGCTACTTCGAAGGGCTCGATTCGGAGCGAGCGATTGCATGGCGGGCGGCGGATTCGCTGACGCTCCGAGATTTTCTGGGGCTCGCCTTCCCCGGGGCACCGCCGGACCACTCGACGATTTCGCGCACGCGTCGATTGATCGATCTCGAAACGCATCGCGACGTGTTTACCTGGGTGCTCGAGCGCCTCGGCGAGGCCGGCGTGATCCACGGGAAGACCATCGCATCCGCAGATGTTTCCGTTCACCGATCTCTTGAAGATCGGCACTTGTACCACGGGCTGCTAGTCCCCTGGAAACGAATTAGCTGGAAAAATAATTCGCCGTGTGATCTAAAGAGGCATGGCAAAGATCGGACGCCCCACGCCCGTGCTGGTCGTGACGAATGACGAACGCCGCGCGCTGACGCGCTTGACGAGACGGGCGCGCGTCAACCGTTCCCTCGCGTTTCGTGCGCGCGTCGTGCTCGCGTGCGCCGACGGCACCGCGGCGAGCGCCGTGGCTCGGCGGTTGCGGACGAGCAATGCGACCGTCGGCAAGTGGAAGCGTCGGTTCCTCGAGCAACGGCTCGCGGGCCTGTACGACGAACCGCGTGTGGGCGCCCCGCGTCGGATCACGGATGCGGATGTCGAGGCCGTGGTCGTGAAGACGCTCGAGACGACGCCCGCCGGCGAGACGCACTGGAGCACGCGCACGATGGCCGCCAAGGCCGGGATGAGCCACACCACCATCGGGCGGATCTGGCGGACGTTCGGGCTCAAGCCCCATGTCAGTGAATCGTTCAAGATCTCGCCCGACCCGCAGCTCATCGAGAAAATCCGGGACGTCGTGGGCCTCTACATGAATCCGCCAACGAATGCCGTCGTCTTTTCGTTCGACGAAAAGTCGCAGATTCAAGCGCTCGAACGCGCCCAGCCCATCTTGCCGATGGACCTCGGCCAGCCCGAACGGCAGACGCATAACTACATTCGCAACGGGACGCTCGACCTCTTCGCCGCACTGAACGTCGCCACTGGCGAGGTGCTCGCCCGGTGCA
Source organism: uncultured Acidobacteriota bacterium (assembly GCA_963704575.1). Lineage (GTDB taxonomy): Bacteria > Acidobacteriota > Vicinamibacteria > Vicinamibacterales > SCN-69-37 > DATEGZ01. The sequence goes on from OY969918.1 coordinate 3,518,062, forward strand.
AACCGCAGCATCGCGCGCAGGATTTCGTCGCGTTCCTGCGCGAGATCGAAACGAGCGTCGAGCCGGCGCTCGACGTGCATGTCGTGTTGGACAACCTGTCCGCGCATCGAGCCCCGGTCGTCCATCGCTGGCTACTACGCCACCCGCGGGTCCAATTACATTTCACACCGACCTACGCCTCGTGGCTGAACCTCGTGGAACGCTTCTTTGGCCTGCTCACCGAGAAAGCCTTGCGTCGAGGCTCGCACACGAGCGTGCCCAACCTGCGAGCGGCCATCCTCGCGTACGTCGACGCGCACAACGAGAAGGGCACCCCCTTCACATGGACCAAGACGGCCGACGAAATCCTAGACAAGATCCGGCGCTTCGGTCTCCGCACTCAACAGGTGCACGCCCAGTGATCGGACTTTTGTCAGAAATCACCGATCCAGGGGACTAGTCGTTTCGAAGCGTGAGCGCGGGATCGACGCGCGCGATCCGTCGCGCCGGCACCACGCCGGCCACAAGCGCCAGGATCACGATGCCGAAAAATGCCGATCCGAGCATCGCCGGGTCCGTCGTCATCACGCCGAACAGCAGGCCCTCGTGATCGCCCGGGACGAGATAGAGGGCACTGCCGAGCACACGTGCAATCACGAGCGTGACGGCGAGACCGGCCACGCCGCCGACCAGACCGAGCCGCGTGGCCTGCCACAGCGCCGTGCCCACGAGGCGCGACGGCCTCGCGCCAAGCGCAAGCCGGACGCCGAACTCGCGATTGCGCGCCTGCACGGCGTAGGCGACCGCACCGTAGATCCCGATGCCAGCGAGCAGCACCGCCACGCCGGCGAATCCACAGATCAACAGCAGGTTGAAACGGTCGCCCTGCAGGGCCTGGTCTACGCGCGTGTCGAACGTCGCGACGCTCGTCACGGGAATCGTCGGATCGATCGCCGCGGCTGCGACCCTGATGGCTCCAGCGACGTTGGGCGCGCCCGCGGCCGCGCGCGCAACGACTTCGATCGCAGGCGCCGGCATCTGCGCGAACGGCACGTAGATGTCGGCGAACGGGACCTCGTTGAATCCCACTTCCCGCACATTTGCGACGACGCCGACGATCGTGAGCGCGCCTGGATGCCGCGTCCAGTTCGCACGCGCCGCGGGCAGGAGCTCGATGACACGGCCGATCGGATTGCCGCCGCCGAGAACATGCTCGACCAGATAGTCGTTGACGATGGCTGACCGCGGCGCGCCGGCGACGTCAGCGGCCGAGATGTCGCGTCCTTTCGTCAGGGGGATCGCGAGGGTCTGAAAGTAGCCGGCCGTCACCGCGCGGAGCAACGCGCGGGGCTCCTCGCCAGCCGCGGGCCGCGGCTGGTCGGGGAGGACGAACCAGACGATTGGACCGCTGCTGAACGGCGAGCTCGTGCCGGCGGCGGCGTTGCGCACGCCAGGAATCGCGCGCGTCGCTTCAACGAGACGGCTCGCGTAGTCACGCACCTGATCGTCGGTGCTGTACCGCGGGCCGCTGAGGGTCGCACGCGCCGCCCACGCCCCAGCCGGCTCGAAGCCCAGCGGCCGGTGCACCAGGCCGACGAAGCTCTTGAGAAAGATCGCGGCGCCGGAGAGCAGGACGACCGTCAGCGCAATCTGGACGGTGAGTAACACCGCACGCGCGCGTCCCTCTCGTGCCGATCGACCGGTCCGTGTGCCCGGTCCGAGCACGCTCGACAGATCGATCCGCCGCGCGAGGAACAGCGGTGTCATCACGAAAGCGATCGTCGTGAGCGCCGTCACCGCCGTCGCGAACGCGCAGACGCGTAGATCGATCGGAATCGTCGCACCCCGGGCCAGAACGTCGGTCGGCAGCTCTGTCGCGAAGATCCGAACCGCCCAAGTCGCCAGCAGCACCCCGATCGCGCCACCGGGCGCGGCCACGAGCGAGCCTTCGACCAGCAGTTGTTCGGCGATGGCCCGTTGCCCGCCGCCAAGCGCGCCGCGCAACGCGAATTCACGCGTCCGCCGCAGCGCGCGTGCGAGAAGCAGCGCCGCGACGTTCACCGCGCTGAGCAGCAGCACGACGAGCGACGCGCCGAGAAAGAAGTACAACGGACGCCAGTTGTACCCGCTGTAGTACTCGCGCAAGCCCTGAACGACGACCGTGTGTCCCGCGCGGCCGGTGGCATACGTCTCGGCGATCCGCTCCGTCACAGCCTGAATCTGCTCGCGCACCACGGCCTGATCGACACCGGGCGCCAGCCGGCCGATCCCGCTGTACGCGGCGCTCACCGATCGATCGAGAAACGCCGCATCACCCTCGTCCTGCGCGAGAAAGAAATCGGGATCGGGCCCCAGCGAATCGTCGTTCGCGACGATGCCGGTGACGGTCACGGATCGGGCGTCGAGCATCAGCGCACGGCCAACGACCGACGAGTCGCCGTCGAACAGCCGGCGCCATGCGCGCTCGGTCACGATCGCCGCGCGCGCGCCACGCGCATCGTCAGGTCCAAAGACCCGGCCGGCGATGGCCCCGCGGCCGAGCGTCGAGAAATAATTCGCCGTGACCGGCATCGTCGTCACCGACTCCGCGTGATCGAGATGCAACACGCGGCGTGCCTGCGGCATCGCGGCGGCAAGACTCGTGAACCCTGGCACACCGTCGCGCCAGTCAAGGAGGTCGGCACCGGAGACACCGGCGGTCGGCGAGTGCGCTCCCGGCAGCCGCGAGTACACGACGACGAGCTGCGCTGGATTGATGTACGGCAGCGGCTTCCAGAGTTCGGCGTCCACGACGCTGAAGACTGTCGTGGTGGTCGCGACTCCGAGCGCGAGCGTCAGCGTGGCGGTGAGGCCGAAGGTCGGCTCGCGCCGCAGGCCGCGAACTCCGTACTTCACATTGCGCCAGAGGCGGTCGGCCCAGGACGCGACCCAGACGTCGCGAGATTGTTCGCGCGCGAGTGTGGTGTTCCCCATGATGCGCCGGCTCTCCGCGCGCGCTTCGCCAGGCGGCACGCCGCGGGTTTCGAGGTCGGCCTGGACGAGAGCGCGATGCGCTTCGATTTCCTCGGCGAGCTCAGCGTCCCCGACCCGAAACCAGGGCCACCGAAGAATGCGTCGGAGCAATTTCATGGCCGGATCAGGCGAGATCGAGGACGCGCGTGATCGCGCCGACCATCCGTTCAAACTCCGCGCGCTCGGCGGCGAGTCGTTTCTTGCCCACAGTCGTGAGGGTGTAATAGCGCGCGCGCCTGTTGTTGTCCGACGCGCCCCACTCCGCCGTGACCCAGCCGCTCAGGAGCAGCCGCTGTAGCGCGGGATAGAGCGAGCTTTCGCCGACCTGCAGCACGTCGCGCGAGACGACTCTGAGGCGCTGGGCAATCGCGTAGCCGTGCAGCGGCGCGGCGACCAGTGTTCGCAAGATCAGAAGATCAAGCGTGCCGGGCAGGAGATCCTGCGCGGTATTGGTGACTCCCATCGCCTATCGATGGGTAGTGTAGAACCGCGCGGGCGCAGGGTCAAGTACGACCTACTCGTGGTCGCGCGGGTCACGGGCTCGTGATGTCAGGAACCGTGCGGGATAGTACTCAGTACCTGGTAGTAAGTTACGCCCGCTTCATATAGTCCTGAGGTTCCGAAGGCTCTTAATCACCTGGTGACCCAGTGACAACCACGCACCGATTTGTCCGCTCTCTGTTCCTCATCGGCCTGCTGGCCGTGCTTCCGGCGCCTGCCGCCGCTCAATCTCCCAATACTGCGACGGTGATCGTCACCGTGGTCGATCAGACAGGCGCGGTCGTGAAAGACGCTAAGGTCTCCGTCGTCAACTCCGCCAACGGTGCCGTGCGTGACGCCGTGTCAGGCGACGACGGCTCGGCCACGATCGTGGCGCTGTCGCTCACTGGCAACTACAAGGTGAACGTCACGAAGAGCGGATTCACGTCGGAGGACGTCAGCGGCCTCTCGCTGCGCGCGGGAGAAACCGCGACGATTCGCGTGAAGCTCGTCGCGACGGGCGGCGCGAGCGAAGTCACCGTGTACGGCACAAATCAGGGTGTCCGCGCGGATTCGCAGATCGGCCGCCGGCTCGATAGCGCAGCCATCGATGAGCTGCCGATCCTCGGCCGCAAGGTCGGCACGCTGCCGCTCTTCAACTCGGCGTTCCGCCAGGGCAAGGGCACGGGCGACCTCTTCGTCAACGCGACGTACTTCGTCACCGCCTCGGGCAGCCGCCGCACGACGACGTTCATGCTCGATGGCGCGAGCAACGACGAGGGCTGGGGCCGCCAGACGATGATCGCGACGGTGCCGGTGGGCGCCATCCAGGAAGCCCAGGTGCTGTCGAACGCATTTTCGGCCGAATTCGGCTGGACGTCTGGTCCTGCGTTGAACATCGTGACCAAATCGGGCACGAACGTCATCCACGGCGACGGTCTCTACGTGAATCGCTCGGGTGGCATGCAGGCGAAGACGTTTTCGACCGACGGCTTCTGCCCGCCCTCCGTTTCGACGTGCGTGACGCCGACGACGCTTTCGGCCATCAACCCGGCCGACGTCCCGGACGTGATGAACCAATTCTCGGGATCGTTCGGCGCGCCGATCGTCAGGGACCGCACGTTCTTCTTCGCGTCGGGCGACTACACCCGTCAGGATCGGACGACGCTCCTCTCGAACACGCTACCCTCCTACGTCCTGCCGGCTGACGGCAGCCTGAACTACGTCGGTAACTACCGTCAGGGGCTCTTCGACAGCCGCGTCGATCACAGGCTGACGCCAACGCAGACACTGATGGTGCGCTACAACTACGATCACTTCTACGACACGAATCCCAATGACGCCGTCGTCGGCACGAGCGCGCCGACCGTGGCACGTCGCTACACGCGGGGTTCTTGGACGATGCAGGCCAATCACACGGCGCTCATCAACTCGTCGCTGTTGAACGAAGCGCGGGTGTCGTATCTGCACGGCGACCCGGTGACGCTGTGGGAACCGCAGCAGCTCTCGACGACGTACACGCGCGCGGGAGCCGCGCCGTTCACGATCGGCGAGTCGCGTTCGTCGAACCTGTTCAGTCACCAGTTCCAGTTCGCCGACACGCTGACGTGGTCGAAAGGCGCGCACAACGTCAAGTTCGGCGGCAGCATCACGCACCATTCTTCGGGCGGCAACGGCAGCGAGCCTGGCCAGGCCGTGCTCGGCACGTTCACGTTCATCGCGGCGGGCACGAAGCCGTTCGATCAGCTGACGATCAACGACGTCCAGACGTACTCGCAGCCGGTCAGCTACGGCACCATCGGCTACACGCTGAATCAGTGGATGTCGGTCGCGTTCGTGCAGGACAGCTACCGCGTGAACAACGATCTGACGCTCGACCTCGGCCTGCGCTACGACCGGCAGACGCTCACCGACGCGACGAAGGACTTTGCGCCGCGTGTGGGTTTCGGCTGGCATCCGAACGGCGATTCGCGCCTCGCGGTGCGCGGCGGCTATGGGATGTACTACACGCAGATCCGCGCGAACCAGGTGGCGAGCGCGTTGACGGGCGGACTGGATGGGATCAGCACCTACAGTGCGACGCCCGGACAGACGGGCTTCCCGACCTGCCTGAACTTCCCCTGTGTGCCGGTGCCGATCGATCCGAAGACGCTGCCGCTCTCGCAGCAGCCGGCGCGCAGCATCACGATTCGCGCGGGCGAACGGGCCTTCTACGAACAACAGTTCGCCCAGTACGGCCTGAACTTCGATCTGCTGCCAAACTACCCGGATCAGCTCGTGAACCCGCGCAGCCAGGTGACGTCGATCGGCGCGGAGCGCGAAATCGCGTCGGGCCTGTTTGCCGGCGCCGACTACGTGCACCAGCACTGGTCCAATCTCGATCGCACGGTTGACCTCAACGCCCCGACGCCGTTCGTTCGCACCGCGTCTGGCCAGGTCCGGAGCGTGGCCGCCGCGAATGCGACGCGCCCGCTCGTCCCGGTGAACGGCGGCATCCGCTCGGTCAACGTGATCATGAACCTCGGCGTGGCCGACTACGACGGCCTGCAGACGCAGATCAGCTACCGCGGCAACCGCAAGATCTACGCGGCGTTGAGCTACACGCTGTCGAAGGCGACGAACACGACAGAACCGGACGGCAACGGGATCGGCCCGAACGACTCGGACATCTCGACCCTCGGCGAAACCGAGCGTGGGCCGAGCGTGTTGGACCAGCGCCATCGCGCGGTGATCACGTTCACTTACCTCTTCCCGTTCAACATCACGGCCGGCACCGTCACGCAACTCGCCTCGGCACGTCCGTTCAACGCGACGACCGGCGTCGACAACAACGGTGACGGCTCGAACAACGACCGTCCCGTCATCAACGGCGTGGTCATTCCCAAGTCCGCGTTCCGCGGCACGGGCACCCAGGACGTCTCGGTCTTCATCGAGGGACGGCTGACGCGCAAGAACCACAGCATCGTGCTGCGGCTCGAGGGGTTCAACCTGTTCAATCACGGAAACCTGCTCGGACGCGCCGTGACGACCTACGGCGATACCGGCGCCGCGGCGCCGACCTTCGGCCAGCTGGTCGCGGCGGGCACGGCGAGCAACGCGCTCCCGTCACTCGCGAACATCGACCCGCCCCGGATGTTCCAGTTCCAGATCCGCTATCAGTTCTAGAAAATGAGGCAATGAGACAGTGGGGCAATGCGGCAATGAAGGGTTCATTGCCCCATTGCCCCATCTCTTAGGGCCTCTGCCGCGTCGCTGCCACGGGTACGCCAGAATCAACCCCACGATCGCGCACGGATGGGGATCGCCCGCGACAATCCGGGTGTATCATGCGCCATTGGAACCGACGTCTTCTGATCTTCAAGCGCAAATCGATCGCTTGAGCCTCACGGTCCAGATGGGACGAGACAGCAAGAGCCCACTCGAGCCCGCGACGCAACAATTGTCCCGTCTTGCGGAACGCTGCAACGAGATTCTCAATCGCTGGAACGAAGCCGACGGGCTGCACGCGCACGTCGTCAACGAAGCCGCGCTTCGGCTGAACGAGTGGAGCGCGATCGAAAGCCGCCTCGAGCACGACTACACGGCGCGCCTCGCGAAGCTCGAGCAGATCATCGAACAGGAATGGCAGTCGCTCCGGCAGATTCATGAAGAGCCGGTCAAGCAGCTCCGCCTCGAGGCCGCGGCACTCGGCGAAGTGTGCGTGTCGGCCGCCAACCTCGCGATTCAGGGGTTCGAGCGTGCCGAAGCGCGGCTGAACGCGCTCGAAACGAACATCCAGGATCGGCTGACCCAGCTCTCGCAGGACGTGCAGATGGCGATCGCCGACGGCCGCCGCGAGCCGGAGCTCTCGGAGTTGCCGGGCGCGACCGTCGCGCCGTTTCCGCTCGAAGGCGTCATGCGGATTCATGACGATCTGCGGGAGTCAAGTCCGGACGCGATGGCCGGATCGCACGCGCTCGCGCCGCGCGATCGCTCCGACAACGCCATCGCGCTCACCGCGCGCATGGAGTCGCTCGAACGCGAAGTTACGAGCGAGCGCCAGGAAGTCCGCGAGAATGCGACGCGCTCGGAAAGCATGCGCCGCACGGGCCGGCTGGCGCTCATCGCGCTCGGCATCGTGCTCCTCGTGGACGCGCTCGTCGGCGTCATCATGCAGCGCAACCTCAACGCGCGGCTCGACGACGCCGCGTCCCGCGTGGCGGCCGCGGAAAAACGCGCTGAGGCCGCCTCGACCGTGGCCAATCAGCAGATCGCCGCGGCCCGCGCCGACGGCGACCGTCAGATCGCGCAAGCGCGTCAGGCCGCCGCCGAAGCCGGCATCGTCGCTAACGTGCTGGCCGCGCCCGACTTGATTCGCTTCAATCTCGCCGGCACTGATCGCGCGCCGCGCGCGTACGCGCAGGTCCTGTGGAGCCGATCGCGCGGACTGGTGTTGAGCGTGTCGCAGTTGCCGCAGCTTGCCGAAGGCGCGATCTATCAGGTCTGGCTGAATTCGGACGGCGGGCCCGTGAGCGCCGGAACGGTGACGCCCGACGCGTCAGGACGCGCGATGCTTGCCGTCGAGAGCCCGCAGAACCTTCCCCGTGGCGTGAGCGGCGTCAGCGTGACGTCAGAATCAGGCGGCGTGCAGTCGGCGCCGTCCGCAAACACCGTCCTCAGCCGCGTTCAGCAGTAACTTACCGGCCGCTGTCGTGCGGCTTCAACACGACAGGAATCAACTTCACGTACTTGACCGTGACGCCGTTGCGCATGGCCGGCTTGTACTGCCAGTTGCGGACGGCCGCGAGCATCAGCGGATCGTAGGCGGGATGCGCGGACACGACGAACATCGACGACTCGACCTTGCCCTGCGCGTCGATGATGACGCGGAGCACGCCGCGGAACTCTCGCTGCTGCGTGACATTGGACGGGTGCCATTCCGGCGCCGGACAGTTCACGTCCACGGGCGGCGTGACGTCCTTGTCGTCCACCGAATAGATACGATCAGCGTCCGAACCGGCCGCGCCCTTTTCGTCGGCGGCGCGCGACGTCGGCGCCGGCGTGGGAACCGCCGGCTTCGCAGCCGCGGCGGCTTTCGCCGCGATTTGCACGTCGGTCAGCTTCAGAAAGCCTTCGGCGAGCATCTTCAGGTCGCTCATCGACGCTTCCTGATCGGCGAGGTCGTCGTCTGCGAGCAATGTCGACAGCTCGTCGAATTGCGCCTTGGCCGCGTCGAAGTCGTTCTTCTCGAAACCCGCCTTCGCGCTCGCGTACAGATCGCGGACGACCGCCGGCAGCACGCGCTTGCGGACGTCGTGGAATGTCGTCACCAGGCGCGGCGAGACTTCGGCCTCCGACATCTTGAACAGCGGACTGCGACGGACGAGTGTCTCGAGCGACTTCTGCACCTCGGCCGTTCGCCCGAGCGCGAGCAGACAGAGCGCGCGATACTCGTCCACCTCGTCGGCCGAGTCGCTGGGCTTCGGCGTCGTCAGGCTGGCAAGCGCCTCCTCGTACGCGCCAGACGCGTAGAGGGCCTTCGCCGAGGCGAGATCGCCCGTGGGCCGGCCTGCGACGTCCTGCGCGAGGAACATCGACAGCGCGACGGCGAGGATCGGTAGTGCCATTACTTCCTCAAGTCAGTGACAATCCTCAGCGGACCCTTGGCCGTGACCGTCACGGTCTGACGTCGCTCTCCGAGCTGGGGATGCCGAAATACTAGCTCATGGTTTCCCAGCGTGACCTCGAGATTTGCAAGCGGGGTCGTGCCCACTTCCTTCCCGTCGACGAGGACGTTGGCCCAGGGCAGGGCGTTTACCGACAGCGACCCGTTCGGCACGGTGACGGGCGCCGTGACGGTCTTGCCGGGCTGGATGTCGACCGACGCCTTGGATTCGAAGCCCAACGCCGTGTTCCTCAGGTCGAGATCGTGGTGGCCGGCCGCCAGCATGATGCGGGCGGCGCTCGTCGTGCCGAGCAGATTCCCGCCCTCGAATACCTGCAGGTCGAACGGCGCGGTGATCGTCAGCCATCCGGCGACCGTGCCGGCCGGGGCCATCGCGGCCATCACTGTGGACGTCGTGCCGGCGGACACGGTCACCGTCCGGCTGGCGGTCGTCGTGCCATCCGAGACGACGACGCTGTGTTGACCGGACGGAATCGGCAGCGTCAGCGGGGTGACTCCCCGGCGCGTGCCGTCAATCGACACGCGAGCGCCCGCGGGATCAGACGTCACTTCGAGCTGGCCCTGACCGGCGGGCAACGCCGCGTTCGCCGGCGCCGCCGCAGCCGCCGCGGCAGCGGCTTCGGTCGGCACGAGATGGATCGAGCGCATCCCGGCGTTGAGGGGCAGCATGACGGGCGTGGAACCGGCGCGCTTGCCGTCGACGATCACTTCAGCGCCGGCAATGTCCGATTCGACCAGCACGAGCGGGCCTGCGGCCACGGGAGCCGCGGCAACCTGGCGGCGCTGATATATCAGGCCGCCGATGACGACGGCTTCGACGAGTGCCAGGCCGCCGAGCGCGGCGACGATCCACCTGGTCGACGACGCGCGCCGAATGGCGACCGGCTCGGGCACCGTGTCGAACGCCGTTGGCGTCCTCACCGGCGCGGGTCCATCCTGACGCGGAAAATCGGGCGGCGCCATCGACTCGTGCGTCGTCCGGACGGACGCATTTGGCTCGATGGGTCCAGGATCCGGCAGCGCGTGCAGCGTGCGCTGCTTGGTTGGCGAGGGGGCCGGTTGCATGTCCATGTCCTCCGGCAGCTCGTGCAGGGCGTCCTGCGCGTCGAGCGCCGAGTCAAAAGCGAGTCCGTCGATTGCAAGCGCGTGCTCGAGCCACCAGCGGAGCCGGAGTGACGCGAGTGATCCGTGCCCGTCTTTCTGGCTGAATTCGTCGAGTAGCGCGGGGATGTTCCCCGGGTAATCCGCGGGATCCACGCGTCGGCCGACGAGCAGCGACAACGCCAGGAGTCCGAGCTGCAAGATGTCGGCCCGGCGATCGAGCGGTACATTGTCGCCCCGGACGACGGCCGCCAGGCCAAATTCCGATCGGAGGCGGCTCGGAGACAACTGGAGCGACTCGAGCGCCGAACCCATCACGTGGTCGACGATGACGAGCCGGCCTTCGGGGGTGACCACGATCCGATCGGCGGTGAGCGCGCCGTGGGCAATGCTGTCGTCCTGCTGATGAAGCGCCGCCAGCACGGGCGTGAGCTGGCGGATGAGCTCTCTCGCGTAGGTGGGTCCGCGCGCATTCTGCACGATCTGCGACAGACGCGGCCCCGGCGTCTGGTTGGACACGAGCGCCAGCCCCTGGCCCTCGCCCAGCCATTCGATTGCGCGCACGCGGCCAATCGAGGGGTGGCTGAACGCGGCGAGTTGACGGAGCCGCTCCCGAAGCGCGGCTTCGAACGCCGGCACGCTGCTGAATTCCCTCTTGAATCTGAGGAGCTCGAGCGACGACGCGGTGCCGTTGTCGAACATCAACAAGCGGTCGCCGAATCCGTCCGACAACCCTGGCGTGTACCAGCTCGCCAGTCCAGACCGCGCGGTGGACGAGGGCGGGGAGTCTTCGACGTAGAAGCTGCCGGCGCGCTCCATCAAGCGGACCGCGCCATTTTCCACCAAAGCCCCAGCTAGTACAAGAGCGGATTCTGCGGTACCTTAGGCGCATGCCGACGGATCTCGACCATGTCGAGTTTGCCGAGAATCCGGATCCGCGGTGTCCCTGCGTGCTGCTGCTCGACGTGTCGGCATCGATGCACGGCGAGTCGATCGCGGCCCTCAACGACGGCCTGCGGGCGTTCCAGCGACAAGTCTCCGGCGACCTCGTGGCCGGCCGGCGGGTCGAGATCGCCATCGTCACGTTCGGATCCACGGCACAGATCGTCCAGGACTTCGTGACGGTCGATCAGTTCGTCGCGTCGGACCTCACGGCGAACGGCCAGACGTTTCTCGGCGCCGGCATCCAGACGGCGTTGAACCTCCTCGAACAGCGCAAGACCGTTTATCGCAACAGCGGAGTGGCGTATTACCGTCCGTGGGTGTTTCTCATCACCGACGGCGCACCGCTCGGCGAGCCGGACCCGGTGGTTGAGGCCGCGCGCGACCGATTGCTGGCGGAACAGCAGGCCAGCAAACTCGTGTTTTTCGCCGTCGGTACCGAGACGGCCGACTTCGCCAAGCTCGCGACCTTCACGCTGCCCGCCAGGCCGCCGCTGCAGTTGAAGGGCACGCGATTTGTCGAGTTGTTCGAGTGGCTGTCGAAAAGCCAGCAGGCTGTGGCGCAGTCGCGGCCCGGCGAGCAGGTCCCGCTCCCTCCCGCAGGCTGGGCGTCGGTCTAGACCCTATGTGGCGGAGCGTCGGGGCGAAAGCGACTGGACTCTCGCATGCCACGACCGGGCTCCCCTGCCAGGACGCGTTCGCGTACGCGTCGCTTGGGCCAAGTCTGACCACGATTGCTGTCGCTGATGGCGCCGGGTCGGCGCCCTTCTCGAAGTCCGGCGCGGAGATCTCAGTCGCGCGCGCCGTCCAGTACCTCCGCAACGTCGGCGAGCTGCTAGGCACGGCCGGCGACGTCTGGGCGTTCGCCGTTCGTGGCGCGTTCGACGCGGCTCGAGCGTCCGTCCTCGATTTCGGCCGCTCGCAAGGCATCGAGGCGAACGATCTGGCGACAACGCTCCAAGTGGTTCTTCTCGGCCACAACGCGTGCTGCTACGGCCGGGTCGGCGACGGCGGTGGCGTGGGCCGGATCGCCGGCGCGCTCGTCCCGCTCGGTCCCGCGCCCCAGAACGGCTACGCCAACGAAACGCTCTTCCTGACGTCGCCCGCGGTCGAGCCCGACGTCGTGTTTCACGGCAAGCACATGTCGGCCTGCGCGGTCTTCACCGACGGCATCCAGCATCTGGCGATGCAGCTCGCGCAATGGAAACCGCACGATCCGTTTTTCAATCCGCTTTTCGAATTCGTGCGCACCAGCCCGGACATGGCCGCGGTGGAAGGCAGCCTGACGGATCTGCTGAGCGCCGATCGCTTCGATCGCCGCACCGACGACGACCGAACGCTTGTGATCTCGGTCTGGACCGAAGATGCGGCCTGACGTCGGGTCAACGCTCGAGCTCGGCGAATGCCTGGGCCAGGGCGGTGAGGCGCGCGTCTTCGCGCTGAAGTCGAATCCGGACATGGCGGCGAAGCTGTATCACCATCCAACAGCTGAACGGAGCCAGAAGCTCGCGGTGATGATCGCGCACCCGCCGGCGCAGCTGACCGTGAACGGCCAGCCGGTGCTCGCGTGGCCGACCGAGCGGATCTTCGCCCGGATCGATACCGGACCTGTCACGGGATTTCTGATGCCGCGCGTAGCGGCCGGTGTGCCCGCGGTCCTTCTCTACAACACGAAGAGCCGGCTCGCGAGCCAGCCAGGATTCAACTGGCGCTATCTCGTCCGTGCCGCGATGAATCTCTCGCTGACATTTCAAAAGGTGCACGACAGCGGCTACGTCGTCGGCGACGTGAACGATCAGGGCGTCCTCGTGACCGAGAGCGCGGTGGTCGCGCTCGTGGACTGCGACTCGTTTCAGGTCACCGATCCGCGGACCGGCCAGGTGTTCCGCAGCACGGTCGGCACGAGCCTGTTCACGCCGCCCGAGTTGATGGGACGCAGTTTCGCGGCGATCGATCGCACGCAGAATCACGACCTGTTCGGGCTGGCGGTGATCATCTACCAGTTCCTGATGGGCTGTCATCCGTTCCAGGTGAAGCTGCCGGCCGGACAGGACATGTTCGAGATTGAAGACTGCATCAAGCGCGGCCTCTATCCGGACGTTGCGCCGGCGGCCGCGCAATCGCCGGCGTCGCCGCCGCTGTACGTGTTGCCGCGCACGACGCGGGCGCTCTTTCGCGCGGCGTTCGGCCTCGCCGGAGACGATCGTCCAACGGCGGCGATGTGGACGCAGGAGCTGTGGTCGATCGATCGGTCGCTCCGTCTCTGCGCGACGAACGCCAATCACTACTTTTCGAGTCATCTGACGAACTGCCCCTGGTGCGATCGCGCCGCGTCACTCGGCGGACGCGACGCGTTTCCGTCGGCCGACGCGATTCGGCGCGGCGACCATCTCGCTCGACCGGCGACGTCGTCCCGTCATTGGGTGATGCGGCCGCCACGACCGCGCGGCGTACCCTTCGGTTCCCCGCAGTCGGCGCGCACGAACTACGTGGGGCGGCTGAAGCGATCGTGACGGACACGACCAGCCAGGTTTCCTCATCCGGAGGATTCGCCCGATGGCTGCGCGCCCTGACTGTTGGCGTCCTCGCGGCTCTCGCCATTGGCGTCGTCGCAACGATCGTCGCCGCCCTCGTGCTCGACTTTCGCGGGATGTCCGAGTTCGAAGGCCAACGCAGCATGTTTGCGGCAATAGTGCTCGGTCCAGCCGGCGCGCTGCTGGGACTCGTCACGGGCATCGCGTTTGGTCAGCGCCCCGGATCGGGCATTGGTCACATTTTTCGCCAGTTGGGATTGGCGATCGCGACGATGGCTGGCGTCATTGCGGCGGTCGCAATCTGGGGCCTGGTCACGGCCAATCGCCCGCCGAAGCTCGACGGCAAAAAGCTGGCCCTCGAGTTCGAGGTGAAGATCCCGTCGACGAGCGCGCTGCCCGCCGACCTTTCTGGCGCGAATTTCACGGCGAATCTCCAGACCACAGACTCGGACAACCGGTTCGCGACGCTCGAGTTCGACAAAGTGCGCACCGAAGACGGCGCGCGTTTGCTTACCGGCGCCGCGGACTTGTACACACGGAGCGTCAAGCGTCGCCTGCTCATCGGCACGTGGCCGTCACAGGTCTTCGACATCGAGCTGCCTGCATCACCTGCACAGGCGCACTTCGAGTGGAGCGCATGGATCGCGCCGACGGCGTTTGCCGATTTGTCGCCGGTGCCGGCCGCCGAGCAGTTCGCGGTGAGATACCGGGTGCAGTTCGCGAAGTAGCCCGTAGCTCCGTGTACTTACCGTAGGTATAATCGCGCCACCGCGGAAGTCAGCTGGAGGATCACTCATGTCAGGTCAGCGAACATCGGCCGGTTGGATGCTGGCGATCGCCGCCACGGCGGCGTTTGTCGTCGGCGCGTCGGGCCAGGAAGTCGTGTCGCGCGGCGTGGTCACGCCAGACCACCCGATCTGGGCCCAGGATCCCCAGACGCCGCCACCACCGCAGGAGCAGGAGGCCGGCACGGGTCGTGCGGCCGGGCGTGGCAATCAGGCCCCCGCGCCACGACCGTACAACCAGGTGATCACCTCCGCGGCCAAGACCGATGAAGGCGTCTTCAAGATTCATCGCATTGGCGATTCGCTCTACTACGAGATTCCGAAAGCCGAGCTGAACAAGGACTACCTCTGGGTCACGCAGATCAAGAAGACGACGATCGGCGTCGGCTACGGCGGCCAGGCGGCGGGCAGCCGCGTCGTCCGATGGGTACAGAAGGGCGATCACGTCCTGCTGCAGAACATCGATTACAGCGTCATCGCCGATCCGGCGACGCCCATCGCGCAGGCGGTAGACGACGCGAATTATCCGGCGATCATCCGCGTGTTCAACGTCGCCGCGTACGCGCCGTCCGGCGATCCGGTGATCGACGTCACGTCGCTCTTCATGACCGACGTGCCGGAATTCTCAGTGCGCACGCGGATCGGCGGCCGAGGCTACGACGCGACACGGTCGTTCCTCGAGAAGGCCATCTCGTTTCCGCAGAACATCGACGTCGAAGTCACGCAGACGTTCACGGGCAACACCGACGCTGCGGCGGCCGCCGGCGGCGGCCGTGCGGGCGGCCGCGCCACTGGCATGCGCGGCGCGTCGGGCACCGTGCTCACTTACCACAGCATGATCAAGCTGCCCGAGAAGCCGATGATGCCGCGGCTCTTCGATGAGCGCGTCGGCTACTTCACACAAGGCACGACCGATTACGGCACCGAGGAACACAAGTCGGTGCCGAAGCGCTTCATCACGCGGTACCGGCTCGAGAAGAAAGATCCGAACGCGGCGATGTCCGAACCGGTGAAGCCGATCGTCTATTACATCGATCCCGCCACGCCGACCAAGTGGGTGCCGTACCTCAAGCAGGGCATCGAGGACTGGCAGGTCGCGTTCGAAGCGGCGGGATTCAAGAACGCGATTGTCGCGCGCGACGCGCCGAAGAACGATCCGGATTGGGCGCCCGAAGACGTTCGCTACTCAGTCGTCCGCTGGCTGCCATCGACGACGGAAAATGCCTCGGGGCCGAACGTGCACGATCCGCGCACGGGTGAAATTCTCGACGCGGACATCCAGTTCTACCACAACGTCCAGAACCTCACGCGCGACTGGTATTTCCTGCAGGTCGGCCCGCTCGATCCGCGCGCGGCCACGCTGCCGCTGCCCGACGAGCTGATGGGCCGGCTGATGCGCTACGTGCTCTCGCACGAAATCGGTCACACGCTCGGCTTCCAGCACAACATGAAATCGAGCTCGACGTACACGATCGAGCAGATCCGCGACCCCGCGTGGGTGAAGGTCAACGGCCACACGCCGTCGATCATGGACTACTCGCGTTTCAACTACGTCGCCCAGCCGGAAGATCACATCGCGGTCGACGATCTCGTCCCGAAGATCGGTCCGTACGACAAATGGGCGACCCACTGGGGCTACGCCCCGATTCCGGGCGCGACGACGTCCGACATGGAGAAGACGACGCTCGACAAGTGGGCGCGCGAGCAGGACGAAAAACCGTACCTGCGATTCTCGACCGAAGGCCAGAACGGCACCGACCCCGGTGACGAGACGGAAGCCGTCGGCGACATCGATGCCGTGACCGCGACGCGCCTCGGCATCAAGAACCTGTCGCGCGTGTCCGAGATGCTGATCGGCGCGACGAGCACGCACGTCGGCGATCCGTGGGACGACCTCGAAGAAGTCTACGGGCGCATGGTCGGCCAGTGGACGACCGAGATGAACCACGTCGTCCACGTCGTCGGCGGGTTGAACTCGCAGCAGAAGCACATCGGCCAGGAGGGCGTGCGATTCACGACGGTTGCGCGGGTCAAGCAGCAGGAGGCCGTGCAGTTCCTGGTCGCGAATGCGTTCAAGACGCCGCAGTTCATGATCCGGCCGGAAATTCTGCGCCGGATCCAGGCGACGGGCATCGTCGACCGCGTGCGCACGTCGCAGGCGTCCATTCTCGGCGGCCTGTTGCAACCATCGCGGCTCGATCGCATGGTCGAACAGGTCGCGCTCGATGGCGCGGTCGCGTATCCGCCCGTGATGTTCCTGGGCGACCTGCGCAAGGGCATCTGGGTCGAGCTCGACACGCCCGCCACGCCGATCGACATCTACCGGCGCAACCTGCAGCGGTCGTATCTCTCGACGATCGACAACCGGCTGAACGAGGGCGCCACCGAACCGAGCGATGAAGTGCGATCGCTCCTCAAGGGCGAGCTGCGCGCGCTCGATAAGCAGCTTCAGGCCGCACTACCGGCGGTCACAGACGAAGTGACGAAGCGACACCTGCAGGATTCGCGGGATGAGATCACGCGCATCCTCGATCCGCGGGCGATGCGCACGCGGCCGAACGCGGCCGCTGGCGGAGCGGGCGGACGCGGCGGCGGTACGCGGCCATAAGCCGCGCCCGTCGCGTTAGCTCAGCAGGTCCGCGAAGAACGGATTGAGCATCCGTTTGGCCGGGTCGACCGACGCGACCCACTGGGCGAACGCGGTCCATCGCGCGCCGAATGCGCCTTTCACCTGCGCTTTGGTTACGCGCGGGCTCTGGTTGAGCAGCGGAATACCCTGCCGGGGCGCGGCCCACACGTTGAAGGCGTCGAGGAACGTCGGCCACGCGTCCGGATTTCTGGTCCCGGGCGCGTGGATCGGATCGAGCGAAAACACATCGCCATCGGCCGTGTACGAGAGCGGCGATCCACCGTCCTTGCGGACGTAGTACGCGCCGAGCGGCATGTTGCAGCGGAAGCCCGTCTTCGCGAAGTGCGCGTCGGCAAAGTCGAGATAGCCCTGGACGTTGCTCACCCAGTTCTGCCGCGGAAATGCCCAGAACGTGAACGCGTATCTCGCCGCGGGCGGCGTCTTCGAGTAGTCGATCATCTTGTCGGGATCGCTCAGCGTAAATCCGCCGAGCGCGCTGACGAGGCGATAGAAACCCAGCTCGACGCCCGCGCCGACTTCGTCGAGTCCGGCCGGCGGGTTGTCCGGCGTGGCCTGCCCGACCGCGCGCGCGAGAAACGCGCCGAGAAAATTCCAGCCGAACTGCCGTGACCCGGCGAGCCAGTCGCGCTCGAGCGCATCGGCGTGATTGCGCGTCTGAATGACGGTCGTGCGTCCGACCGTCCAGCAGACCACGCACTGGTTGGTGGCGATGACCTGATCGATCATCGCCTGCGTCAGATCCGCCGTCGGATGGATGTCGTAGTTGAACCTGACGATCTCGATCGGCTTGATGCGGATCGTCACTTCGTAAATGATCCCGGCGAGTCCGTAACTCGATCGCATCTGCGACAACAGCTGCGGGTTGTTCGTCGTGGAGGCTTCCGCCAGATCGCCCGCCGGCGTCACCCACTTCATGGCGGTGATGTACGAGCTGACCTGCCCGAACTCCACGCCGTCGAGGCTGTCCTTCGTGTGGCAGCAGGCGGCCGAGCCGAGCGTGAGGTTGCCGATCTCGATATTGAGCATCAGCTGCAGCTGCTGCGCGCGCAGCGCCTTGTTCGCCTCGATCATCTCGAGGCCGGCTTCAGCCGTCAGCGTCATCGCGTTCTTGTCGATCGCGATGATCTTCTTCATGCCGGTCATGTCGACGACCGTGCCGGACGTCGCAGCGCACGGCGTGAGCGAGTGATTGCTGCCCATGGCGCGCACCGGTGACGGATATTTGTCGGTCTGTTTCAGGATGGCCTGCAGGTCGGCGGCCGTCGCGGGTTTCGCGACCTGCTGTGGCGTCGTGACAATACTCCCGTCGTAGTTCGTCAGGGTCGTACCCATAGGCGGTCGTCCTGGTTCTCGGGAAGCGGCGCCTATGTTACAGCCTCTCCCGCCGCCCGCACACCTCCGATTTTCGCCGGTTCACCTCGACGTTCTCTTGTGCCCTCGCCTCGGCCCGGTCTTTGTCGCGCCTGGCCGCAGCACCTTCGTCGTCACAAAACGGTGTGCCATCACGACCAGTTCGCGCAGGGCGTCGGGACGAACGTGGTTCAGGCGCACGAGCACGCACGGATAGCCCACGTAATGATCGGGCAGATAGTACGTCACGGGATCCTCGGCGAGCATGGCGTCGCGGTCGGCGATCGCCATGCGAACGACGATCGATCCTGTCTCGGCCGACCGATGGCTCGGCACGCAGACGAACATCTTGCCGCGCACTTTCAGCGCCGGCGCGCCGAAGGTTGTGCTGACCTCCACGTCAGGCAACGTGGCGCCGATCGCGGCGACGTGGTCGAAAGAGATCGCAGTCTTGCGCATCGCGGCCTGAAGATTCTGCCGTACTTGAGCGCCGCAGGCACGAGGCTTGCGGTCGGTCGCGGCGAATGCCATTCTCACCCGACCCTAGGGAGAGCCTCATGACGGATGTGCGATGGCATCGGCGGGATCTGTTGAAAGCGCTTGCGGCGACGGCGGCGGTCGGCGCGATAGGCGAACGGATGTCGGCGGAGCCGCAGGCCGCAGTGAAGTGGTCGACGGGCACTAACGCGCCGAAGCTCAAGGCGCCGGCAAACGCGGCCGATTGCCATCATCACATCTACGACGCGCGTTTTCCCGAGGCGGCCAATGCCGTGCTGCATCCTCCCGACGCGCTCGTCGACGACTACCGCAGACTGAAACGTCGTCTTGGCACGACGCGCAGCGTCCTCGTGCAGCCGTCAACCTACGGCACGGACAACCGATGCGTACTCGCAGCGCTCGCGGCACTGGGTTCGTCGTCACGCGCGGTCGCCGTCGTCGACGACACGGTCACGGAGACGGAATTGAGGCGCCTCGACAGCCTGGGGGTGCGCGGCGTCCGCTTCAATCTCGCGCAGGCTGGCGCGACGACACCGGAAATGATCGCGCCACTCGCGGCGCGTGTCGCGCCGCTCGGCTGGCATCTGCAGATCAACGCGCCCGCGGACAAGATTCTCGAGATTCTCCCCATCCTCGAACGCGTACCCGCGCCACTGGTCTTCGATCACCTCGCGCACATTCCTCAACCGGATGGCGTCAAGCATCCGCTCTACGCCAGGATTCGCGCGCTCCTCGACAAGGGCCGCACGTGGATCAAGTTGTCAGGGGCGTACATCGATTCCAAGGTCGGCGCTCCAACGTACGCCGATTCGAGCGCCGTCGCGCGCGCGTACGTCGTCGCCGCGCCCGAGCGGCTCGTCTGGGGCAGCGACTGGCCGCATCCGACTGAACAGGGTCAGAAGCCCGACGATGCGCTGCTGTTCGATCTGTTGACGGACTGGGCGCCCGACGCGCGCGTGCGGCAGCGGATTCTCGTGGAAAATGCCGGGACGTTGTACGGATTCCCGCGGTGAGCGCGCCAGAGCGGTTTCGAGTTGCGTGTAATGCCTCGGCTCCGCCCTCCGGCTCGACGAGCCGGAAAAACCGCGCTCCAGGGCACTCGTCCTGCGTGCTCAGGTTGGGTCCCGGTCACCCAGCCTTCGGTCGTCACTTGCGCGCCGTTTTTCAGACTGTCGCCCTCGGCTCGCTCGCAAACGGGCGGAGCCGAAGCACTACACGCAACTCGAAACTGCGCTAGAACGCTTGACGCCCCATCTTGCGGCGCGTGTTACCGCGCGCGGCGCGTGAGCATGACGGAGAGAAGCAGCGATCCGTCTTTGGCCCGGCGAACGTGCGCGTAGGCCGGCGCGTAGCCGTGCAGGCTCGCAAAGTGCGTGGCAATTGCGTTCAGGTCTCGTGGCTCAGCATAGCCAACTGCGCCAGGCGGCGGCAGTTCATCCTCCACCAGTTCGTTTTCCGCAGGCGCTGTGTTGTCGGCAAAGACGACGCGCCTGTCTAAGTACGCGAAGTCACCAAGCGGCCGGCGCGAAAGAAAATGCACGTGCCCGATGTCGTCCTCGCGGATGAAGTCCACCGCCGGATGGGCGCTAGACGACGGCCGCGACATCATCGCGACGAAGTCATTGCCTTCCTTCCACAACAAATCGGCGCGATATCCCTGCTTGCCGCTCTCGTTCATGTTCGAGAGCAAGCCGCTCGGGGACGGATCGGATCGCACGGCGATCTCGTGCGGCGTCGCGTCGTTGGATGATCGTTCGGCAAACACGACCCAGTGACGGGACTCGGCGACGCGACTGTCGGCAATCGCCTCGGCCGTGACGGGAACGAAGCCTTCCTTGCACGAGGCATTGAGCCGGCCCAGGCTCGTGCGGTAGTTCAGCAGGACTTCGCCACGGTATTCCCACGTCGAGGCCGGCGCCGCGTCGGTCCTGGTCGAGATCGCGACGAGCCGCGCGTTGGGCGGCGTCTCGTCGAGCGAGATTCCGCACAGCCGGAATCCCTCCGCGCCATCGGTGCTGAGCGGCTTCTGCATGGCGTCGTTGCCGCCGATCGTCACGCGCGCGCCGACGGCCTGCCGAGGGCCATCTACCTGACGTCCGAGCAGCACGACGACGCCCGGAAGCGCGGTGCCGGATTCCTCGTGAGCGACCGCAAGACAGCCGAAACCTTCTCGTCCGGCGACGTCGAGCTGTCGCGCGAGTTGATTGGCCGTCGCGAACACGATGCGGTATTCGAGGCGCGAATCAGCGGATTGTGCAGCCCGCCCGGAGGTGAAGGGGGCGGCGGCAAGGAGAAGTGCGGCGATGAGCAGGGGGCGCACGGCGACACGGTACACGGGCGGCATCAGGGTTCCACCCGGCAGGGGCTTGTTGCGCGGCCGCTCTCCCGCCAGGATTGTGGCACGATGAAGTCCATGCGAATCCTCTCGAGCTTCGTCACGATCATCGTCTTCGCCGCAGCCGTGAGCGCGGCGAGCATGCAGCAGGGCCAGCAGACCAAGGTCGGCAGCGGCGGCAGCCCGCACTGGAAGGCCCAGTGGACGATTGACGGCGCCAAGCTCGTCGTCGAGTACGGCCGGCCGTCCCTCAAGGGTCGGCCCGAGTCGCAGCTGATGCCGCCCGGCCGGCCCTGGCGCACCGGAGCGGATGAAGCCACCATCATCACGACGGACAAGTCGCTGACGTTCGATGGCGTCACTCTTCAGCCGGGCACGTGCACGATCAACACGCAGCCCGGCGACACCTGGCAGCTCATCTTTGGCAAACTCGACAAGCCGGGCCAGTGGGGCATCCCATATCAACCCGCGCTCGAGATCGGCCGGGTGCCGATGACGACAGGCAAGACCAAGGCGCCCGTCGAGGATATGACCATCTCGATCGACGACACCCCCGCGGGCGCTACGCTCCGGATTGAATGGGGCACGATCAGCGCCACCGCGAATTTCAAGGTGCGCTCGTAGCTCACCGGCATGCGGCTTCGACGTCCGCGACAGTCTTCGGAATCGGCGGGCCCAGCACGCGGGCGCCCGCCGGCGTGACCAGCACATCGTCCTCGATCCGGTAGCCGCGCGCATCGCGGAACTTGTCGACTTCCTTGAAGTTGATAAATGCGGCGTTCGTCTTTTTGGCCTTCCACTGATCGATGAGCGCCGGAATGAAATACAAACCCGGCTCGACCGTGAGCACGAAGCCCGCCTCGAGCGGGCGCGCCAGCCGCAGATAGTTCAGGCCGAACTGCGTGCTTCGCTCGTATCCGTCGCCGTAGCCGACGATGTCTTCGCCGAGGTTTTCCATGTCGTGGACGTCCATGCCCATCATGTGGCCGAGGCCGTGCGGAAAAAAGAGCGCGTGCGCGCCGGCGGCGACCGCCTCGTCCGCGTCGCCCTTCATCAGGCCGAGCGACGTCAGGTCCGTCACGAACGATTTCGCCGCGGCGAGGTGCACGTCACGATAAGGCACGCCTGGTCTGATGGCAACGATGGCGCCCATCTGGGCACGGAGCACGGCGTCGTAGATCGCGCGCTGCTGCGCGGAGAACGTGCCGCCGACCGGAATCGTGCGCGTCACGTCGCTCGCGTTGCGGGACGGTGTCTCGGCGCCCGAGTCGAGGATCAGGGCGTCGCCCTTGGCCAGTGTGTTTCGATAGTACGGGTTGTGCAGCGTCTCGCCGTGCACCGAGCAGATCGGCGGAAACGCGTACGAGCACCCGCGCGCCATGACGACCTTCGCGATCTCGGCGATGACCTGATACTCCGCGAGACCGGGCTTCGCCGCACGCATCGCGGCGGCATACATCTCGCGCGAGACGTCAACGGCCATCTCGATGTCCGCGACTTCCTCGTCGGTCTTGTAGAGCCGCTGAGCGGCGACGGCCTTGTGCAAGGCGAGCGAGCGTTTATCGCGGAGTTTCGCCGGCTTGATGCCGGTGAGCGAGGCGAGCTTCACGACGTGCTCGGCGCGATACGGCGCCAGAAAGTGCACCGGCCGCTTCTTCTTCACGGCCGTGAGTACCGACCTCCGCCAGCTTATCGGATGGCGCCGTCTTTTTTACGCCGGCCCCCGCCGCACGCGATGCCATCGTCGGTTGCGGCCCGGACCACACCACGTCGGCCATCGTCGCGTCGTCGCCGAAGACAGTCTCGGTGCGGGCGTCGATGTCGATGACAGCCGCGAGCGCGGGCTGGTCCAGCGCCCAGAAGTACAGGAAGGAGCTGTCCTGCCGGAACGGATACACGTTGGCCGTGAAGTTCATGCCGACCTCGTCATTGCCGAGGAACAGCACGAGGCCGGAACCGATGGCTTTCGACAGACGGGCGCGCCGGGCGCGATAAGTCTCGGGCGTGAGCATGCCGGATTGTGGAACAAAACCCGGTCGAGAAGAAAGGTGGGGCCTATAATCCCCGCGATCGGCATGGAAGCACAGTCCATCGAGTGGGTCGCGCCCCGGGTCTTCGCCGGTGTCGGCCTGCTGCTCGTCGTTCTGGCGTGCTACATGGCCGGCGCGGATTCGCTCGCCTGCCGCCGCAACGGCGATCGAGTCGATTGCCGCGTTGCGCGGTCGCGGCTGCTGGGTTCCGTGACCGTCGAACAAGTCATCGTGCCGGATGTCATCGACGCGTGGGTCCGCACGTCGACGACCTCGCAACAGACGTACCGGAGCGGCCGCGGATCCAACGCGACACACACCTCGTCGAACGACACGTTGATCCTCCACACGCGCGACAACCGCGACGTCGCGACGCTCGGCGGCGATCAAAGCGCGTCATACGCCGATCAGGTGGTGGCGATCGTGAAGGCGACGGCCGCTGTCGCCGATCCGGCCCACGCGGAGGTCAGCGTCAAGGAGGAGCTCACAAGCTTCGAGGTGCAGGACACTTACCTCCCGATCGCGCTGTTCTGCGGCGGGCTGGGTGCGGTCTTCGTGATCTTCGGGCTCGTGGCGATGCGCGTCTCGAGCTAGAGGATCAGCGCGCGGCTGCCGGGCGATCGGCAGCGCGTCGTCGATGTCGATATCGAGCCGCCCAGGTTGTCTAGCGCAGCGCCGGGCCGCCGGCGAGATTGCCCGTCAGCCAAAGGACGAGCACGATAACCACCACGAGCCCCAGCAGCCCGCCGCCGTAATGGGACGGTCCCCAGTTCGCTCCGCGGCCGTAGTAATAGCCACCTCCGCCGCCGAACAGCAGGATCAGCAGGATAATCAGCAGGATCATGGGTCGCTCCTGCGGATGTTGACTGCAAACAGCGAGCCACGTGGTTCACTCAGCCCGATCTCGGATGCAACGACACATGCATCGATGTAGCGCGTGGGCTTCCTAACATGGATAGCGTGTTACTCGGCCGTCCGGGCGCCGGCGGTCGGATCGTGTCGTCGCGAAGTTCTGTGGTGAAGCCATATGGGGACTCGCCTTCGCGCTCATCGAGGAATTTCGGGGAACGGCGCCGATTGGAACGGATCGTGAATGACCGTCTCCGTGCCCGCTCTTGTGGCACGAGGTGATCAACATGAAGAACGGCAATGGAAACCGCTTCACGATGGGGTTGCTCTGCGGGGCGGCGGTTGGGGCAGCGGTTGGCGGTGTGCTCGGCGTGCTCTTAGCTCCGAAGCCCGGCTCGGCGACGCGGCGTGATTTGTCCCGCTCAGCCGACGGTCTCCGCCTGCGCGGAATGGATCTCTACGACAGCGCGGCTCAAACGGCTGCGGATGTCTCCGATGCGGTCAGCGATCTGGCCGATCGTGGCGTGGAATTCGTGGCCGACGCAGCCCAGCAGGCCAAGAAACGCGTGAAGGCCGGCGAAATCGGCTAACCAGGACCCGAGTCAGTCCTGCCGAGCAGCCAGAGCGTCCGTTCGTCCGTGCTGCCGGCAAAGTATTTGTGGATGAGCTGAGTGAAGACAGAGCCCTCAGATGATACGGAGCCGAACAGGGTCGCGCACGACCTCAGCTTCATGTCGTCTGGGGAGCCAAAAAGTTCCAGTGCGGACGACGTCTGGACTGCGAGGGCGGCCTCGGCGCTCTCCAACAATCGCGGCCCTAGGAGCGCGTGGTCAAGGTACGCCCTGGCCTCCGCAGCACTCCGGATCGCGAACCGTCTGGACATTGAGCTCGTGCCCAGCCCCTCGACCTGCGGGAAGATAAACCACATCCAATGCGATCGCTTCCGGCCGCTCTTGATCTCGGAGAGGGCGCGTTCGTAGATGTTCGCTTGCGCGTCCACGAAACGTTGAAGGTCGTACGGGTCCTGGTCGCTCACGGGAATTCCTGAATCATTCTTTCGAGTTCGCTCTTCGGCGGCCTGCCGAACGGCCAGCTCAGAACCTCACTTGCCGGTGCTGCCCGGCGCGACGTAACTCTTGCGCGCGCGCGGTTCGAGGCCGTGGCCGGTGACGCGAACGTCAATCTTGTGCGTCTTGCCGTCGCGTTTGGGCGGCTCGTAGCCAAGCAAGTACTGACTGTGCATCTCGCGGACGATGCCCGCGAACGCGGCGCCGAGATCGTCGCGAGGAAGCACGTCGGCGTAGCCGCCGCCGGTTTCTCCGGCCGTGCGCGCGAGTCCCGGATCCGGCATGCTGCCGTTCATGGCCGCCATCATCGCCGTGGGGCCCATGCCGGTCATCGGCGGCAGGCGGCTCCGCAGGCCGATGCCGTACACCATCACTTCTTCTTTTCGAGCGCGATCGATCACGTCGACCTGCGTCACGATGTGCATGCTGAAGCGGCGATCGTCGTCTTTGCCGTCGCTCAACACCATCACGACGCGGCGGCGATCGCTCTTCTTGTCGAAGTCGCTCATCGCCTGATCGATCGCGCGCCACAGCGGCGTCGGCGCGTCCGGCGGAATCTCCTCTGGCAGCGCGTTCAGCAGCGTTCCGATGTCGTGCGTGAACTCCGGGCTGATGACGATGTCGCGGCCGAACGAGCCGACGCGCGCGACATCGTCCCGGCCCAGCTCGGCGAAGAGCGCACGCGACGAGCCACGAAGCAGCGGCAGGTTGCCCGACATGCTGCCCGACACGTCGAGCAGCACGACGAGCTGGATCGGCTGTGGCGAGTTATCGAAGACGTCGATCGCCTGCGGCTTGCCGTCGTCACGCACTTCGAACTGTTCTTTGGTCAGGTTCGTGACGAGCCGGCCGTCACGATCCGTGACGGTGGCGTAGACCCGGACCGTCTCGTTCGTGCCGCGGTACGCGGGTGCCTGCTGTTGCTGCGCGGCGACGGTCCATCCGGCGACCGCGAACGCGAGCGTCAAGGGCATGAGGAGACGGGGCATTGCCGCTCCTGCGGCAGGCGGGCGGGGCACGCACTCCAGTCTTATCACGCCGGCGGGAATGCGCGGGGCTTACTTCCGAATTCCCTGCCAAGGGACTCGATCAGTCCGTTCCGAGTTCCGGCAGCGCAGCCTCCGAGTCGTGGGCAGGATCAGCCAAGTCTGCCAGAAGCTCACGCGCCGCCCTACCGCCGGCACACTCAGCGCGCCTGCGTCCTGCGTGCCACCGACTGGGCCGCCGCCTCAGTCGCCAAGGCGCTCGCCCAGCCGGGTGTTCAAGCTCATGCAAGCGAGCGGGTGAAGGCTCGCTCCTCACCGTACAGCTTGGCTTGGTCAGCTGTGTGAGCCCATTTGATTGGCGGTTGCGCATTACCAAGAGGGAGCCGACGAGCCGGCAGTCGGGCGAATAGACCATGAAGCAGACGTGGCGTGGACGTGTGAACAGCGGAATCGGTCGCCTCGCGACCCTAGGTGCGCTGCTCTGGCTCACGGTGGCAGCGGCAGTACCTCTCGCTGCGAACGATCTTGACCGCAAGATTCTCCACGGCAAGGTTGTGGGTGTCGCCGACGGCGACACGGTCACTGTCCTCGACGAGAATCATCTCCAACACAAGATCCGCCTCAACGGCATCGACGCGCCTGAGAGCGCCCAGGCATTCGGCCAGACCGCGAAGCGTAATCTTTCCGCCTTGGTCTTCGGGCAAGACGTGGTCGTCACCTGGGACAAGATCGATCGCTACGGCCGGCTCGTGGGCACCGTCATGCGCGGCGAAACGAACGCGAACCTTGAGCAGCTGCGAGCCGGACTGGCGTGGTACTACCGGGAGTACGCCAGCGACGTCCCTGGTGAGTTCCGGTCGGCCTACGCCGCCGCAGAGGCTGAGGCCCGAGCCGCCAAGCGCGGCCTATGGCAGGACGCGACGCCACAGGCGCCGTGGGTCTACCGTCATCCGCAAGCCGCGACTCCGTCCGAGGCCACGAGGGAATCCTATGACGGGCCCGTGGTCGGCAACCGCAACTCGCACCTGTACCATTTGCCTGGCTGCGTGAACTACAGCACAATCGCTGAGCGCAATCGGGTCAACTTCGATTCTGAGGATGCGGCGCAGCGTGCTGGCTATCGCAGGGCGGGCAATTGCCGATCGTAACTTGGACGCCCTCGCCCGCCTACTTCCGCAACAGCACGTAGACCGCGCCACTGCCACCATCCGTCCGAGGGGCATCCGAATAGGCAAGGACGGCCGCATGGCGCCGGAGATACTCCCGCACACGCGCCTTGAGGATCGACACATTCCCCTTGGAATGCATCCCCCGGCCGTGGACGATGCAGACGCATCGGTCGCGATGGCGTCGGTTATCGATAAACCGCTTCACGTTCGCGACGGCTTCCGCAGCGGTTTGGGCGTGCAGGTCGAGCCGGCTGCCTGGAGCGTAGTCTCCGCGCTTGATCTTTCTGAGCTCACGCCGATCGACACCCGGCGCGACATAACCCTCTTCGGCTCCGGCCGCATCGTCAAGCGGTGCTGACGACGGAGCTGGCGCCGTCGGCCGTTGGCGCGTGGCGACCTCCGGACGCGCGCGAACGCGCCCGCGGGAGTCGGGCGGAAGAGGGACGACGTCCGCCATCGCTTCTGCGAGATGGTCAACGTCGGCGTTGCGATCGGTCGTCGCGGCCCTCTTCGGTGAACGGCTCATCTAGGCCTGACCGAGGGTACTCCACGCGTCAACTTCACGACGCCGGCGGCCGTCGCTTCGCCTTGACGTCCGCAGAACGGCTGTACGCCACGCTCCCGGCGCCTCGCCCGATCAGCAGCAACCCTGCCCCGACGATGGCCTTCGCCTCCCGGTCACAGTGATAACCTGGCCCGTCTCCGACGATGTCTGCCTTCGAGGTGTCGAGCGCCTACTACGCCGCGTCTGTTTTCGACTTCCTGAAGGACACGGCTGAGTCCATCGTAGGAGCACTAACGATCAGAGGCGGTTCTATAGACGCTTCACAGCGGGACGCTTGGCTTGGCCAGATCGCAGCGCTCAAACCGGCGCTGAGTAAGTGCGACGGCACGGTCTTCCTTGAGTTCGATGTCCCTCGAATCGGCAGTCGGATCGACGCGGTCCTCGTCGCCGGCCCATCGGTGGTCGTGATCGAGTTCAAGGTCGGTGAGCATGGATTTCGGCTTGCCGACCGGAATCAAGTGTGGGACTACGCGCTGGACCTAAAGAATTTTCATAAGGCGAGCCACGCGGCGCCTATCGCTCCGATTCTCGTCGCCACGGAGGCCGCTGATACGGTGCCCGGTCTACTCGATCCGGCCGACGATGGCGTCTTCCCACCTGTGATGTGTAATGCCTCGCGGCTGGGTGAGGCGATTCATCTCGCGCTCAGTCGCACGTCCGGGGCAAACCTCGATGCTCTTGATTGGTCCCACTCGCCCTATCACCCCACCCCAACGATCATCGAAGCCGCGCAGGCCCTCTACGCTCATCACTCCGTTGATGCGATCGCGCGCCACGACGCGGGCACGAAGAACCTCGGCCTGACGTCGGGACGCGTCGAGGAAATCATTGAGGAAGCCAGGCAGACGGGAAGAAAAGCGATCGTCTTCGTGACCGGCGTCCCGGGCGCGGGCAAAACGCTGGTCGGCCTGCCGGCCGAATTTGAACCGTTAAGATCGCCATCTCAAGGCGCCCTGGTTCACGTCAGCCGACCGTCGACGCGATCTCCTCCAGCAGCATCGGCCCGTAGTCCCCGGCTTTGCGCTCGCCGACGCCATACACGTGTCGGAGCGCGTCCATCGTCGCCGGCTTGAGGCGTGCGAGCTCGCGGAGCGTCGTGTCGTGGAAGATGACATAGGGCGGCACGCCGCGCTCGCGCGCGACGCGCAGGCGCAGCGCGCGCAGCCGTTCGAAGAGATCGCGATCCACGCCCTCCCACGACTCGCCTTCCACCTTCGACTTGCGCAGCGTCTTGCCCTTCTCGGGCTTGCGCTGGCGCGCGAGCACGAGATCGGGCACGCGCGCCGGATCCTTCATCAGCGCGAGCCCGTCCGACGTGAGGCGCAGCACGGGAAATTCGTCACCGGCCTGCTCGAGAAGATCGCGCGCGATCATCTGCTCGATGCAGCCGCGCACTTCGTCCACCGACATCGCAGCGAGCAGACCGAACACGCTCAACTGATCGTGGCCGCGCGACGAAGTGAGCTCGGTCTTCGCGCCGCGCAGCACGTTGACGACATGCGAAGTCCCGAAGCGCTGGCCCACACGCGCCACGGCCGAGAGGATCTTGCGCGCGATGACGACGGGTTCGGCGAGGGGCTCGAGCTCGCCGAGGCAGAAGTCGCACGCACCGCAGTCGGCCTTCCCAAGCGTCTCGCCGAAGTAGCCGACCAGATGCCGATGGCGACAACCGACGCTCGCGGCGTAGCGATCCATGTCGCGCAGCAGCGCGCGTCGCGCATCGGACAGCTCGCCGTTGCGATCGAAGAGCATGCGCCACTTCATGAAGTCCGCGCCGGAAAAGATCAGCACACACTCGGCCTCGAGGCCGTCGCGGCCCGCGCGGCCCGACTCCTGCTGGTAGTGCTCGAGCGACTGCGGCGCGTTCGCGTGGACCACGAACCGGACATCCGATCGATCGATGCCCATCCCGAATGCGACGGTCGCGACGATGACGTCGATTTCTTCGTTGAGGAACGCGTCCTGGTGGCGATGGCGCTCCTGGTCGGCAAGGCCGGCATGGTAGGGCGCCGCGCGCACGCCCGTCTCGACGAGCCACGCTGCAAGCGCGTCCACTTCTCGCCGCGACAGACAGTAGATGATGCCGGCCTGTCCGCGATGGCGCGCAAGGATGTCCTGGATCTGGCGCTTCAGGCTGGAGCGCGCGATCACGCGATACACGAGGTTCGGGCGGTCGAACGATCCGACGAGCTCGACGGGCGCGCGCAGACCGAGTTGCGACACGATGTCTCGGCGGACGCGGCCGGTGGCCGTCGCCGTGAACGCGTGCAGGCTGACGTCCGGCCAGCGATCACGCAACAACGCGAGCTGCCGGTACTCCGGCCGGAAGTCGTGTCCCCACTGGCTGATGCAGTGCGCCTCGTCGATAGCCACGAATCGCGGTGCGCGACGGCCGAGCATCGCAAGAAATCCGTCACGGCCGTCGCCGACGAGCCGTTCGGGCGAGACGTAGATCAACCGGTACCGTCCGTCGCGAATGCCGGACGCGACCGTCGCGCGTTCCTCGGGCGCGAGCGCGCTGTGAAAGCCGGCGGCATCGATGCCGTTGGCCACGAGCGTATCGACTTGATCCTTCATCAGCGCGATGAGCGGCGACACGACGAGCGCCAGGCCGTCCTGCACAAGTGCGGGCGCCTGGAAACAGATCGACTTGCCGCTGCCGGTTGGAAGGACGACGAGCGAGTCTCGGCCGGCGAGGATCGCGTCCATCGCCTCGCGCTGCAGCGGACGGAACGACGTGTAGCCCCAGAATTGTTCGAGGACGGCGGCGAGCGCGGACACCTGCATCTATCGTAGACTACGCGGCCGGAGACGCGCGTCTGGCGCGTCCGATTCGTTTCTGGAGAGGCTGATTCTCATGCGCACTCATCTTCTATCCAACGTCGTGGCTCTTGGCGTCGCGCTGGCCGGCGCGCGCGCGTTCGCGCAGGCAGACGGTCCGAAAGAAACCGTCCACGTCGTGATCACGGGCGGAGCCGTGGCCGGCACCTACGACGCCATCGGCACGAAGGGCGGCTGCTCGACCGGCGCGAACGGGCCCGGGTCCTGGGGCAACGCGTTCAGCACGCTTCAGGCCAAACCGAACGACATCGGGAGCCTGTCGCTGATCGTGCCCGACGCGAAAGCCGCGGCGGCCGGGACCAAGGTGTTCTTCGTGGAAGTGGGGATCGGGCCCATCACCAAGCGCACGGCGACGCTCGACGTCGAGACGCGGCCGAACCAGGGCAAAATGGCCGGCAGCGGCACGGTGACGGTCAAGGACGCGGGCCAGACAGCGCTGGTCACGATCGACGCGCAGACGGCCGACGGCGCGACAATTCATGCGACGATCGACTGCAAGACGGTCGTGCGGATAGGTGTCGAGTAGAGCACGCGACTCCGCGCCGGCGCGGCTTCTCTACTCCTTCCGGAACCAGAGCAGCACGATGCCGTAGCCGACGCCGGCCGGATCGGTCGTCTTCGCGGCTTGAAACGCCATGAAGCGGCCGTCGGTCGACACGACCGGGTTCGACGCTTTGCCGGCCTCGTAGTCGTTGAAGTGCGTCAGGCGCACGAAGTCCTTGCCGGTGCCGTCGAGCTTCAACTTCCAGATGTCGATGTTGTTGGCGCCATGTCGGCCGCCAAGCGTCTCGACCTGGCGATCGCCCTCGACGCACGTGTACTGCCCGTCGGGAAAGATGCCCTCGACTTCGTTGTAGGTGCCTGGCGCCTTCGAAAAGTTCGTGACCGCGCCGGTCGCGAGGTCAATCCCCATCACGGCCGCGGCGTTGTTCGGCTCGTAGCACGTAAACGTCATCTTCGTGTCGTGATCGTAGAAGTCCTGCGCTTCGATCGTGCAGCTCCGATCTTTGCTCTCGTACACGACCTTCTTGTTCGTGAGCGCCGGCGTGCCGTTCGTGATGGTCACGTCGGCGACGATGAGCCGCGAGGCGCCGTCGGGGACCTCGGCCACCTGCGCATGTACCTGCGAGTACGCGACCTTCATCGACGTCTTCGAGATGGCCATGCCTTCGCTCATCTTCTCGTTGAACTTGATGGGCTTGGCACCGGGTGTCCGGCCGAGCCACCACAGCTCGTTGTCGCGCGTGCGGCTGACGTTGATGTTCTCGAAGTGATCGGGACCGACGAGGATGTAGTCACCGTTGCTGAGGTGCATTACGCGGAGGAACGCGGCGCCGGGCACGCTGCACGTGAGGCATCGAATCTCGCGCGAGCGGAGATCGACGATCATCGCGTCGCCGAAGCTCTTGGCCATGAACGCGACGCGCTGATTGTCGGGGGAGATGTCCGCGCGTTCGCCGAAGTGCGTCAGCATTTCCATGTTCGCCGGTAGCTGGTCGAGCTGGCTGCCCGGCTGGCGCTGCGCGGCGGCAGTTAGCGCAAGGGCGAGGAAGAGCGCGAGCAGGAGCTTCATCCCGACGAGTTTACGCGAGCGAACGCCCGCCAGCCGTGCGAATGGATACGATACGGGGGAAAGACCGCCAATGCCGACGAACGGCAAAGGGAGCCCGCGTCAATGAACCCCGCCCGCATGTCACCGAGCGACTGGACGAAGATCGAGCCGGCGTTGCGTTCCGCCCTGGCCGCCCAGACTCCGGACTGGACTGACTTCGGCCCGCACGATCCGGGGATCACACTGCTCGAGTTGCTGGCGTATGTGCTCGATGCCGCCGTGTCGTACAGCACGATCGATCATGAGCGCGCGGCCCGTGCTGTTGCCCGCATCAGCGACGCCGCGTCTCGGCTCGAAGTCCCTGTGACGGTCGACGTCTCTGTCGACGGCGATCGATGGACACAGGTGACGCGGTTGGATCACTTCGGACCCGTGGATCGCGTGTTCTCGCTCGACCAGGACGGCCGGGTCGTCTTCGGTGACGGCTTGCATGGGCAGCGCCCGGCGGCGGGGAGCCGGATTGCCTACCGATCGGGCGCCGGAGTTCAGGGGAACGTCGGTGTGACGGTTCGAGCGACCTGGCCGCTGCCGCTTCGCCGGTGCACTGTGGAGTTGGATCCCGCGGGCGCGATTTCAATCAGCTGCATTCGCGACCCCGCGTGATCGAGCGGGACCGATTGTCCGCCTTCGCTCATCGCTCGTTGCGCTCGTCGCTACGGAGCGAGAGGGATTCGTGCCAGAAACGGCGCGAGCCGTCAGCAAGTCCCCAATCAGGGAAGCGCTTTCCGCGATTAGGTTCCTTGACAGTCCGGTGAGCGAACGCGATACTGACGCGGTAATTCTGCATCCTGTCGAAGTGTTTGCGCGATCGGCAGCCCTGAGACCGTTGACGAGACAGGGAGGTTTCCTGTGTCTTGGACCGACATTCCGCCAGCGAAAGTAACGTTGTTGCCGTACCTCGGCACCGGATCCCTGACCCTGAACAGCATCAAACTCTTGCGGTACACCGTGGTATCGACAGATGTGATGACGCTGGCGTTCAGGATCATCGTCAGTTTTGGCGGTACTGGAAGTCTGAGTGGCGTCATCATGGACTTAGCGATTCCGTACCGCGGCATATTTGTGACGACCGCAGACTCACTGGGTTCGACGCCTCCAGACTCGGGGTTGACGTTCACGAATTGGTGTCTTATCAGACCAGACCGGGGAGGTCTCGGGGTTGAACCTGGCCTCGTCTCGCTCGTCAATAGAAAGCCGAGCGCAGGCAATATGCAAATCATCATCCGCCATGTCGGACCTAACAACATCAAGCCTCAGGGTGAGATGTCGTTGATTGGGGAGCTCACGCTTCAGGTTGCGGCAAAGGATGCCAGGGCGAAGCGCAAGACCAAGCGATGACAGGCGGCAGTTACTTCGGGAAATAGTTGCGAAATTTCGAGACCTCGCGACGCGAGACGACGCGCGTGGACTCCGCCGCCCCCAGGGATGTTGCGCTAGACTGCGCGAATTCATATGCGATCCCGCCGACCGTTCGTCATCAGCGCCGCTGCAGCCGCGATTCTGATCGGCTCCGCAGGACGCGCGCGGCCCGCCCTCGAACCGGCCGGGCAGGCCGCGATGGATCGCGATCTCATCGAGGTCACGATTCCCGCACTTCAGGCGATGTACACGGCGAAGAAGTACACCGTCGCGCAAGTGACCGATTGGTACTTGAAACGCATCGCGTTGTACAACGGCGTCTATCGCGCCGTCCTGCATGTCGACGCAGCCGGCGCGAACGCGACTGCCGCAGCGGAGGACACGGCTGCGAGAAATGGCAGCGGCAGCTTCACGCGTGGACCGCTCTGGGGCGTGCCTCTGGTGATCAAGGCCAACACGAGCGTGAAGGGGTTCGTGACGAGCGCCGGCTGGTCAGGGTTTCTCATTCCCGGCTACGAGCTCGTCGCGCCGGCGGACGCGACCGTGGTCGCCAGACTCCGGGCCGCGGGCGGCGTCATTCTCGGCCAGACGAACATGCCTGACTTTGCGGCGAGCGACGGCAACATCAGCTCGGCGTACGGCCGCACCGGCGACGCGTACGACTGGCGCTTCAGTCCCGGAGGCTCATCTGGAGGAACCGTCACCTCGATTGCCGCGAACTTCGCGCTCATCGGCAACGGGACTGATACGGCGAATTCGATTCGCATGCCAGCCGCCACGAGCGCGGTCGTCGGTGTTCTTCCCACGCGCGGACTCGTCAGCATCGCCGGCATCAATCCGCTCGACTGGCTGCGCGACAACACTGGACCGATCGCGAGAACCGTCACCGACGCCGCCATCACGCTCGGCGTGATGGCAGGCGAGGATTCGAAGGATTTTCAGACGAAGGACTCGACGAGGTTCGCGCAATCCGGTCCGTATACGAAGTACCTGAAGGCCGATGCCCTGCAAGGCAAGCGCTTCGGCGTTCCGGCGTTCATCGTCGCGGCCGGCGGACCAGGCGCGCTCGATCTCTCGACGCGTGAGATCTTCATGAAGTCGCTCGAGGGGATGCGTGCGGCGGGCGCGACGATTGTCTTCGATGATCTGCTTCTGCCGGAGAGCTTCAACACGCTGACCGGTAAGGTGAACACGCGGCCGTACACCGCGGAGGGGATGGACACGTTCCTCCGCGATTTCGGACCGCCTCAATATCATTCGTCGGTCGAGTACGCGATCGCGATCGGCACGCCGCTTCCGGCAACCGTCTTGCCGCAGCCCACACCCGCGCAACCTGGCGGGCCGATCCCTCCGCCTCGGCCGCCGGTCCAGCAGGATTCGGAGGCCAACGCGACCGTCTGGGAACCCCAGCAACGCGCGCTGGCCGCGTACAACGATGCGCTCGATCAGTTTCATCTCGACGGCCTCGTCTATCCGGCGATTCAGATGCCGCCGTTCGACGAAGTCGCGATGGCGGCTGACGGCCGCCGCAGCGCGGGGCCGCACAGCAACACCGGATGGGTCAACCGCATTGGCGTGCCGGCTATTTCACTGCCGGGCGGTTTTTACTCGAATGGCCTGCCGTTCGGCCTCGAGATCTCTACGAAGCGTTGGAAGGACGGCGATCTGCTGGGATACGCATTCGCGTACGAGCAGGCAACGCATCACCGGCATCCGCCCGTGCTGGTGGACAAGCGGTAGAGCGCACCTCCGCGAGATTCAGCTGGCTGCAGAGCGCGTACGTTAAGGCGGCGGCGAAATGACGACGCGCTGAGTGAGATCTATTTCTTGAGCCCGGCCGTCCAATTCACGATGACCGTCAGCGGTGTCTGGTTCCCGACGCTTCCGGTCGTGTCGAGGACAAGCAGGCGCTCGGTCTTCGGATCGACGGCCCAGACGCCGCTCGTTGGCGCGATATCTTTTGGCGGGCCGGGGTGCAGAGGCGATGTCATGTCCACCACCCTGATCTTCTTGTCAGCGGAGTAGTAGAGTCGTTTCCCGTCACCGGACCATTGGGGAGTGATGTCCGCGGAATCGGTCGAGACCCGCACACTCTGGTCGGTCAGAGTCACAGGGAAGGGCCGGACATACACAGAGAGGGAGTTGTGCCCGGACTCGTTCGAGAGATACTCGTTCGAGAGATAGCTGATCCAGTGACCGTTCGGTGAGAAGTGCGCCCTCTTCTCGTTGAACTCGGTCGCAACGACCGGGAACGGTTGCGCGCCGGTCGAGAGCGGCAGTGCCCAGATGTCCGACCCCTTTCCCGACGCCGTCATGTCCCTGTCGAACAACAACAACGAGCCGTCGCGCGACATGCTCGTCGGTGCCTTGCTTTCGGGCGACGCAAACACGACTTCATCTGTCGTGCCGCCGACCGATCGCTTGTAGATGTCGAACACGGACGTGCGCGGTGAGCTGAAGTACACCGTCGAGCCGTCCGGTGACCATACGGGGTTCCAGTCGATCCGCGGATCCGAGGTCAGCCTCGACGGGACGTTGCGATCGACGTCGATCGTCCAGATGTCGTACTGCGCGCCAACGCCACGGACGACTGCGAGGCGGCTACCGTCGGGCGAGAACTGGACCTGCCAATAGGGAGCTCGCTCGCCGAGCGTGCCCGCCGGTTTTCCCTGCGAATCGAGCCAGGTCAACGTGCCCGAGATGCCGGACGTCGTTTCACGGTAGACGATCGTGCCCGTTCTCGAGACCGAGAAGAGCGCGCGGCCGTTGGCCGCGGTGTTCTCGATGCCTTCGGCGATCTCGACGTAGTCCCCGGAGAGGCGCCCGGCACGCTCGTCAAACGGTTGCGACATGAGCGTGCCCTTGCGCTGGAAGAACAGGCGCCCCTGCGCGTAATTGACGGAGGAGGTTTCTTTCGACACCCGCGTGCGAGTCAACGGCGCGTCGAGCGAAGAGAGGTACCACCCGTTGTTCGACGGGTCGCTGCTGAGCGCCTGGTAGAGAAATCGCCGGCCGTCGGGAAGGAAGATCGGCCACCAGTGGCCGATCTCGTGGCTCGCCTGATCGAGCGTGGTCAGCGGCGTGAGTTCTCCGCCGCTCTCAGGCACTCGGGAGATTCGCCCATCTGGGCCCGTGATGATGATGACGCCCGCGGCGCTCCAGGCGCCGGTGCCCTTTGCGGCATCCGTGATCATCTGAATCTTTCCGGTCGCGACGTCGACGCGCTTCAACGTCCCGGCATTGCTGGCGCCGGCATCGACGAAGGCGACGTTGCGGCTGTCCGCCGACCAGAACAGCTGTGTCGCACGGCCGACTGCGGCCACCAGGCGCGCGCCACCGTTGTCGAGGTCGCGCACCCACAACTGACCGCCGGAGGGCGTCGTCGTGAACGCGATATGCCGCCCGTCGGGCGAGATGGCCGCCATCGAGAAAGACTGGGTGAACTGCTCGCCCTCGGGCGGCGGCATCGCGAACTCGACGACGGCCGGCGGGGTCGGCGCCGGCCGAAGGAGCATCCACGTGCCGGCGGCAATGGCGATGACCGCACTGAGGATCGCCACGGCCATCCACGCTCGCTCGCGTGTGGGAGCGACGCCGGTCGCCGGCGGCGCACTTGCGGCGGCGGTCGCCGGCGCGACGGCGTCGTCGAGCAGGAACCGCGCGGCGGCGATCTCGGGGACGCGCGCCTTCCGATCGCGCGCCAGGCACCGCTGGATTAACGCACGCACGCCACGCGGCACGTCGTGCGGAAGCGCGGACCAGTCCGGATCACCGCGCAGCACTGCGGCGAGCGTGTCCGACAGACCCTCGCCGACGAACGCGCGCCGGCCGGTCAGCATCTCGTAGAACACGCAGCCGAACGCCCACACATCCGATCGTCGATCCGCGATCTGTCCCTTCGCCTGCTCCGGAGACATGTACGCCGCGGTCCCCAGGATCACCCCCGCCTCCGTCGGTGACGAGGACGTTTTCGTTGGCGAGTCGCTAATGTCAATCGAGGGGTCGACCGCAACGCGCGCGAGGCCGAAGTCGAGCACTTTGGCGAGGCCGTCGGCCGTGACCATGATGTTGGCGGGCTTCAGATCGCGATGCACGATGCCCTTGTCGTGGGCCGTTTCGAGCGCGTCGAGAATCTGCCGCGCGAGGGCGAGCGCGTCGGCGAACGGCAGCGCGCCCGCGCGGATCACGTCCGCGAGGGATCGTCCTTCGATGAACTCGAGGATGAAATACCGTTGCGCGCCGACCTCCTCGACACCGTAGATCTGCCCGATGTGCTGGTGATTGAGCGTCGCAAGCACCCGCGCCTCGCGTTCGAATCGCGCGATACGCTCGGGGTCGTTCAGCAGCGCGTCGGGAAGTGTCTTGATCGCGACGTCGCGATTCAGCCGCGTATCGCGCGCGCGATAGACTTCGCCCATGCCACCCGCGCCGATCTTTGCAATGACTTCATAGACGCCGATGCGCGTGCCCGCCGTGAGGCCCAAGAATCCATCCCCTCCTTCGCGCCCGATTCCAGTTCAGTCGCAGCCGAGTACCGGACGCGGGCGCGAGTGGGGCGAATTATAGGGGGATTTCTGGCGCAGGGACCCGGACGGCCGGCGGGCTATATGCAAGCCTTGAGGGTTTGCAATCGATCTTGCATCTTTCGCGATCTTGAGAAATGAAGTCAGGACACCAAGGAAGCACACGACGAGCCGCAAATCACAGGTGCATAGCAGTTGAGTTGGAGGCGGGAGAGAGATTCGTGCCCGAAACGGCGCGAGCCGTGGAGCGCTTGAAGACCTCTCGCTCCGCCCTTCGAGCGGAGCGAGAAGTGGCGGAGGGAGAGGGATTCGAACCCCCGGTACGGTTTCCCGTACAGCGGTTTTCAAGTTTGGTGACGGTCGTCTCCTCTCGTCCTGATGGTTCCATCGAGTCCCGTCCTGCAACGGCTGAATCGTTTCGTCGTCCCGTCCAATGTCATCCGGTCTCGTCAGATCCGAGCGCGTCTGTTTGCAATTGGTTTGCAGTTTTCAAAGCACCAGCTCGCGCGAGCGAGCACCTGCCCGGTTGGCGTCTACGTCGAGCCGAGCTGAACGCCGCTCCGCTGGCCAACGGGTCCTGGGGCTGCTGAGGGTGGTCGCTGTGCTCGATGGACCGGATGGTAGAATTGCTCCCTCGGAATCGTCATGAGGTCCAATCGTGCCTTTGGCCGCAGCTCCCCTTCCTCGAGCCGAGGTGCGACAATCGACTTGTGTTCGAGTCGTCATTTACCCGATACAGCGACCGGATAGTTGAGACGAACGCGTTTGCCGCGGCAGCGGTTCCGTTTCTGACCGAGAATCCAAAGGCGCTCCGGGTCTTCGCGGAAGGTCTCGTAGTGCTGGCGGTTGCGGACTACAGTGATTTCCTACGTCATCTTGTGGCCATGGGTGTTCACAAACATGAAGATCGAGCGCGAGCTTATCTGGTTCGCCTTTCCGGGGCACACGGGTCGGACATCTCGAAAAGCGGTCGGCCGGAATTGACTCAAGCGCTCTGGGCCAGACTTTCCTTCAAGAATGACGCGAGACGCATCGAAGCCCTCTTCGATGCCTTGTTTGAGTGCTCACCCTGGCCGAGCGAGGAGGTCAAGGAGACGATTCTCGACTTCGTCTTGGTCAGGAATTTCATCATTCACAGCGGAAGCGTCGATGTGGCGATTCCCGGCGGCCATGCCAGATACCTGAGTCAACTGCGACGGGCAGATGTCTTCAACGTCCAATCGATTGGTGACGCCACGATATGGCGCTTGAATCACGTCAAAGCGGTAGCGTTCTTGAAGAACGCCTTCGCCGCCATCGCGCACCAAACTAGATACCTTCGCTCCAAGCTCATACCGACATGATCGGCCACAGGTCAGAAAACGAATGGACCTTTCGACCCGCGTTAGCATGGACAGCTTCAGATTGAGCTTATGACCGGCGCTTGGCGCGCCGCCTTCTCCTCGACGTTCTTGGCTTCTGGCAACGAATGTGAGCGACAAACTCAGATGTTAGGTCACCAGCACGCGGCATCCGCCGCTGAATGATGCTTCCTGTGGCGACGTGGGTCAGGCGCCCCATTCGGCGAGCGGCTTGGCATTCTCGAAATGAGAGCCGAACCACTCCATGGACTTCGCGGCAGCCTGCGGGGTTTCCTTCTTGATGTTGACCCTGGTGATTCGTCCATCGTTATAGATCGGCGTCACCGACACGACTGAGCGTCTCCGAATCCAGAAGCCCGCGTGCCGACGATCCCGGGTCAGTTCGGCCAGCTTTTCCGCAGTTACCGTGATGAACCGGGTGTCCAGAGTTCCCACGTGCGCATTGCCGTTCTGCCCGCGCAACTCCTTCACGCGCCGGTCCATCTCCAAGTGGGCCTCGACGATGCTCCGACAGATCGGATCTCGCTGGTCGTCATCCGCAAAAATGAAGAGGCGGCGAATGCGAGCGCCTTTTCTCACGATTTCGGCGTTCATGGAAAGGTATCGTCCTCGGACACCGAGGTTCTCAGGAAACCAGAACCGCGGCACACTAGCGGCGACGTACTCGTCGTCCCGCTCAAGGCTGGCCAGATAGCCGCAAAGCCGGTTCACCAGCTCATCATGATCTCCTGCAGCCGCGATAGATCCTGACTGCAAGTCAGCGAGATGACGGTCGAAACGTTCGAGTTCGAGCGAGGCCAGCGACGCAAAAACGTCCTGCTTGGCGGATTCGGCCAATGACCTGTACGTATCGAAGACGCGCGCTTTGTCGATCGCCTGACGTCGCCTATCCGGCTCGCGAAACACGCGAATGTCCGCCAGAAGCCTAAAGACGTCCCCCACGCGCTCCTGGACGTTCACGCGCAGGCAGCGGCTCAGAATGTCCGCGATCCCGAAGTTCAGGTTTCGAAGATCATCTGGCAGGGACGCCTCGACGGCCTTCTTCAAGCTCTCGCGATCTGAGATACCGTCGAAGGCCGGCGGATGCCCAGTCGCTGCATAGTAGAGGACCGCACCAACGGAGTAGATGTCACCAATACGCGAAGGGCGGAGTGGCGCGTGTCGGAGTTCCGGGGCAACGTAGGGGTTGCTGCCGGTGGCTGTGGCGGCGATGATCGGCGAGGCCGATGCGGACCGATTCAACTCGCCGCTAAGTCCCACGGGGATTTCTGGCGCGAAGAAGAGGGCCTCACCGACATCGACGAAGACCGGTTTCTCAAGGTGACCGTCCCTCAAATAGATCGTTGATGCGCTAATCCGCCGATGCAACTTGTTCGACGCGTGGACCATCCGGAGGCCAAGTACGAGTGCCTCGGCAAGCTCAAACCACGATGCGACGGAGGCGATCCTGGCGGGATTCCGATCCGCGGAGGCGGCGAGATGGGAACCAAGATCCGGACCGTCAACGAACTCCTGCACGATGAACAGAATAGACATTGAGGCAGCCTTACCGCGCCGCAGAAAGATCGACTCCCAGCCCCAGTCCATTGTGGCCGCAACGGTTGGCGAATCGTTGAGCGCCTCGAGTTGCGCGCGTTCACCTTCAAATGCCTCGTTGAGAGCCTGCAGGTACCGCGATCGATCCCCTGGATCACCGACGGCGAGGCGATCCACGTGTGCATTCGGCAGTGTCTTGATGACGACCTGCGGTGCCTCTCTCAGTTTCTCCGGCGTTGGGTGCACCTTACTAACCGAGATAACGTCGGCCAGATAGACCTCGACACGATCTGCGGCAGACAGAGAAAGCGGCCGGATCTTGCTGACAATGCGATACGAGGCGATGCGGGTCGTGACGAGCGTCCCGCGTTCCCACGGGCGCGACGCGGACAACCGCTCCACCGTCGCTCGGCCCGAGGCCTTGATTGAGTACGTCGTGTGGCGCGAAAGGGCCCGTTTCGCGATAAGACCATCGACGCCAAGGCGGTGCAAGGCTGTGTAGATGGCCGAGTTTGAGTCTTCCACGTCAAGTGCAGCGGCCATCTCGTCAACGCTCATGAATGGCGATTGTGGCGACTGGCGACTTCGATTGAGCAGAAGGTTCAGGATACGCGTGGAGATGCTGGCGGCTGATCGCGGCATGTGACTTCCTCCGTGTCGGACTTAGCGCCGTCTTGGCGCGCGTCGCGGCCGACGAACGTGCGCGCTGAGTCTCTTGACGATGCGGCGCAACTCGCGAATCTCCTTATCGTGACGCCCGATGGTGTCGCGGCGCCGCGCGAGGCGCGACTGCAGAACCACTGCGCCCCAAATCAACGCCGCAGCAGCGGTCGCGCAGATCAGAAACGTGCCGAGGGAAATCTCCATCCGCCAGATGAGCGGAAGCACAGGGGCCACTTCGTCCATGACCGCGATCGCGCAGCAGTGCTGGAAGATGTCACGCAAGTAGGCCGAATTGGCGTGCTGTGCGCCGACCAATGACACAGACATGAGCGCCCCCGATGAAACACGAGGGTACTAGGAAATACTAAGGCGCTACTGAAATGTGTCCGTCTTATTTAACGTGTAAGTCGCTGGGAATACTGGTGAGCACGCAATCTATTAACATGCCTGAAGTCAATCATTTACGGTCTTTAGTCATCACGATAAAATCTCTGCTCAGGTAGGCGTATCTGTAATGTCACCGTCTGATCTTGTACTGCTGGCCGACGGTATTTTCGATCGAGCGCCGACCTTGGATCCCCAGTGAGTCCTGGCGCCACGATTTGCAACAGTCCCGACGCGCGACCAGCCCTCTCTCAGGTGCGACGCAACCCCAGGACGCCACACCAACCCAAATCCATGAAGGCGCCGAAGTCATTCCCACTCGGGGCTGGCCTGGGTGGGCGCCGCCGGAAAACGCGTGAGGATGGCGCGAGTCCTACTGGTGCTGCCGACTCGGCTGAATGAGCGACGGTCCATAGACTTCATGTTGGATTTGCTGACTCGCCCGCCCGAGTTTCGAACGTAATGCTACAACTCGATCTGGACATCCTGGATCGGAACACCAACCTGTTGTGCCACCGGCGTCCAGATGTCCACAGCTTCCGCGGCTGTCTGGATACTCACGACCAGCGCATAACGTGCCCCCAGCGCACTCCGATCCCGTCTCGGTTGTTCCTTCCACCAGCCGGAGACAGGATAGACACCGATCACACCTCGATCGGCAAGTTCTGCGGCGCTTCCATGCCAAATATCGGAATGCAGCGAGCCGCGATGCCGAAGCTGATCGCCAAGCATCCACGCCGCTGAATCCGATGATGTCGACGGTCGTTCGCCGTCTTGCTCGACAGCTTGTTTATTCAGTCGTCTACGAAATTCTGCGAGCGACTCGGCACCTGTCTTAACGTCGAAGCGAAGACCGTGCGAAGGGTATCGATGTCGCGCCCGCCATCCTCGACGAGCAGGGTTCGGTTCGATAAAGTACGAGAGCGTCACGCGCAGCGTGACGTCACGGTCG
The DNA here is from genome assembly GCA_963704575.1 of uncultured Acidobacteriota bacterium. Taxonomy (GTDB): domain Bacteria; phylum Acidobacteriota; class Vicinamibacteria; order Vicinamibacterales; family SCN-69-37; genus DATEGZ01. The sequence goes on from OY969918.1 coordinate 3,561,290, forward strand.
CCAAGCGCCTGCAGGGCCTCTCGGGGCCAGGGAAGGCGGTGCAGGTGCATCTCACGGGTCTTTCCCTCGCGGTACGGGTGGATTACTGATTGCGAAATGAGCGTCAAGGCGTCAGCAGCGCTTCGAAGGGCGAGCAAGAGCACCGGCTTTCCGAACCCATATCTACGCAGCAACGCGGCAATTGCCTGGCGTCCGTTTGCCTGGGCGATTGCAGCCTTCATGATGTGAGTCCACTCGGCTGAATGCACCACTAATGCACGCAGTGTTTCCGGCCAGAGCGATGGGTACTCGGCCGAGATGATCGCCGCCAATCGTGCGACCTGTGCGGTCGCTGCGCTGGTCGCATTTGTCAGTACGAACAGTTTCTGGATTGGCCGGTAGAACGTCGATAGCAAACACAGATCTGCGACACCGCCGTCGAATGTCTGACCGTCTGTCGCAGTATTGCCACCTTCGAAGACAATATCCGGTTTGTTTGGCCACTTCGACGACATCGTGACGCCGGTCGCGCTCCAAGGAGACAGGTCGCCCGCATTGGCGACTGGTAACCAGCCGTCGTAGTCGCCATCTTCGATCACCGCGCGTTCTGTGCAGGCGCCTACAGTCAAGGCATTCCATGCGTGCGCCGGATCCTGGACTGGCTCGAGGTCGCTCACCGTGAGGTGGTCTGCCTGCAGTCTGGCCTCGCGGACATTCCCGGCAGCAAGAACGAACAACCGGTGTGCGTTCCGATCGGCTTGGTCCAAATAGACGAGCCCTTCCGTGCTCGCATCGAAAGAGCGTCCGGCAGCGAGTGCGTCGACCGCGGCCGACCATGACGTCGGTTGACCCCGTTCGTCATCAGCAGGTGCTGTGACCGCCATTAAAAACACGCGCCGCCGAAGAGGCCTTTGGATCTCCGGCCGGCTCGTTGCTTCCGCAGTGATTGCGCCGTAGAGATCCGGATGATTTTCACCGGCGGGAGGCAGGATCTTGACGGCCTCGAGACAATGGCGAAGAACGACCGGCTCCGCGGATTGTAGTACCGGGCCGAGGTCGCCATACAAAGCGAGCCCAGCCATTTCAGTTCCGTGTCCTGCTTGGCCGGCCCCACCGCCGTTGTCGTGGGAGCCCCACGCGGCGTTGACGGCAGTCGCGTCTTCGATCGCGAGGGCCGGTGCGATTAATGGGTGATCGCGAGTCACGCCCGTGTCGAGCACACACACCGCCGGCGCATCTGCGCCGGGCTGCACGACGCGGTTGAGCAGATCGCCTGCCCAATCGGCTTGTTCGTCAGCGGCAAGATCGACGAAGAACGCACTTCCTGTCTTCGCTTTACGTAGCTCGGCGAGGTCGCTGAGCACGTCGACTGACGCGGAGAGTTGGGCTGCCGTGGCACGCACTAGACGGACCGTTCGGTCGTCGAAAACAAGACGACGGGTTCCGAGAACCACGTCGTGTGCTGCTGCGAAGGCCTCCAGCCGTTCAAGTTCGGCGCCGGGAGCTCGTTCATCGCGTCGCAGCCATACTTCCCACCACGTGAACGCGTCTTCAGCTGGAAACTCGGCCTCATCATCCGTCCACAGAGCTCGAAGCGTCGCCATGTGAATCGATGCGATCCGGTCGACTAGCTCTCGGTTCTTCGGCAGTCCCTTGGCAGTATTCTCGATGGCGTACTGATGAAACCGGCTAAGAAAGTGTTCAACCCTCCCCTCCGGAATGAACACAGTCGCGGCCTCGACGTACGGTTGGTCCTCGGCTTCGCGTGTCCGGCGGACACCACGTACCTCAATGCCAGCGTGCTTGTTTTCCAAGGACTCCAGTTTCAGGTCAACGCCTGGTGGCGCCTCGAACTCAACAAGAATCCCGGCTTCTGGTGCAGCGCCTTCGGCCATTCGTCTGGCCGCGACTCGTTCGACTGCGGTTGTAAGACCTTGGGCGAGCCGTTGCGCATGCTGAACACGATCGGGCGGGCGGTCGAACGGTTGCGCTCTCCCTGTCCGACGCGAGGTGAAGCCCTCCGCCTCAGGCGGGGTGGCGACGATGATGTGCCGACGATTCCGCGGAGCGGCCATTAGGGATAAAGGATCTTTAGTCGTGCGCGGAACGGCGTTCCTTTAATGCCTGGACGATCTCACCTGTCTCTACGTGAGCGCGATGAGCGATAATCGCGTTTTTCACCGCCGCCTCACACGCCCGCGCGATCTCGGCATGGCTCAGGCCGTTTGCCGCCCTTTGGACTGTGGGCCAATTCGCGTTTCGTGTGTTCACAAGCACCAACCGGCTCTTGAGCACTTGGAGGGCCACCGCTTTGTCCGGGAGCGAGTATTGAATAACCGCGTCGAACCGTCGCATCAGGGCACGATCCAACAATGCGGGATAGTTTGTCGCTGCTACGACCAGACTGTCGGATTCATCGCTTTCGAGGAATTGGAGGAACGAATTGAGTACTCGACGAATCTCTCCAACCTCGTTGCGCGCCGCTCGGTCGGTCCCGAGGGCATCGAATTCGTCGAAAAGGTAGACGGCACGGGTCTGCTCAATCTCGTCGAAGATGAGACGCAGCTTGGCAGCTGTCTCTCCCAGGAATTTCGTGATCAGGCCGTGCAGTTGAATGCTGAAGAGCGGCAGACTCAGTTCGCCGGCAAGGGCCGACGCGGTCATGGTTTTTCCGGTCCCGGGTGGGCCAACCAACAGCAGTTTCCGTTGCGGGTGGAGGCCGTGAGACCGCAGTTGGGTGCGCTGGCGTTGCTCCGTCAGTACACGTTCGAGGCGACGTCGCACGTCCACGCGCACGGCCATTTCGGCCAGACGTGTTTTCGGATACGCGGCAGTAAGTAGGCCAGCAAGCTCACCTCGCGGCTGAACCATCGGCACGGGTCGCACGCGTTGCCCTTGCGATGTCGGTTCGCTGCGCGATCGCGCATTGTCGACGACGTCTCGGAGCTCCTGCGCGAAACGACCGTGGCCCTGACGCGCGGCCTGCGCCGCCACCTGCAGCGCAACGGAGTAGAACCGTTCTTCGTCGCCCTCGGCGTGGCTACGGATAAGTGCCTTTACTTGCGCGGCCGTCGGCACGGATGTCCCCCGCGGAGAAAGTACCATAGCGGGCCTGGTCCGTCGAACGTCACCCCACGAGCCTTCGAACTTGGTCGTGACACGCTTCCAGTAGTAGCGATCCAGCTCTGACGGACCAGGCAGATCGCCGACGGGGTGCGTCGATGAGCGACACGTTCGCAATCAATGCCGTATCCTCGCCATTCCTTGTAGTGATTCGGCGACGATCCTTGCGGCAGCCAGAGGATGCAGCAACGAGGGACCGGTAACGCATCAACTTGTTCGCGTCTCGCGGATCGCCTTCCTCAAGACGCGATCCAGTTGCCTGGCAGCGTCCTCCTGAAGTCCCGGAACCACGTGTGAGTACGTGTCCAGGGTAATTGTTATGGACGAGTGTCCCAGACGCTCGGCTACGACCTTCGGATGAACGCCCTGTTTCAAGAGCTGCGTCGCATGCGTGTGGCGAAGATCGTGGAGACGAATGTAAGGCAGATCTGTTCTCTTCAAGAAGATCTGGAACCGCTGCGAAAACGAGTCCGGTTCCTGGTGTGAGCCATCTGAACCCGCGCAGATGAGCCCGAGCTCCTTATATAGTGCGCCGAGACGCAACCGCCTCCGGCCTTGCTCAGCCTTATGCCGCCTGAGCGCTTGCACCGTGATCGTGGGCAGCGGAATAGTGCGCCGGCCCTTAGCCGTCTTGGGCGCCTTTACTGTCAGACCTTCTTTCGTCTGTTCCAGCGACTTCGTAACAGTTAGGTGTCCGGATTTCGGATCGAAGTCCTGCCACGTCACCGCCAAAAACTCTCCACGACGCATTCCAGTTGTCACGGCCAGCAGAATCGGAACGTAGAGATCCGTTCCACTGGCCAGCGTGAGCATTCGCGCTGTTTGGGTCTCACTGAGCACCTGCATTTCAGTACTCCGCGGACGAGGTGGTTCAACGGCCAACGCGGGATTCCGGATCAGGAGCTGCCAACGAACAGCTTGGCTGAGCGCCTGGTGCAGGACGCGATGTATGTGCAGGACCGTACGCGGGGAGAGACCGCCCTTCCCACTCCTGCGGCCTCTCTTCAGAGCTTCGGTGTAGACCGCTTGGATGTGAAGGGGCTGCAGCTTCGTCAACTTGTGATGGCCGAGAGCCGGTATTAGATTGGCGTTGACGATCTCTGAATAACGCTCGTACGTCTTTCCGGACGTGTTGGGCTTGGCGTAGTCGGCGAGCCAGCGCTCGAGATAGAACTTCACCGTCAGCTTCGACGGTTCAACGTACTCGCCGGTTTGGAGGCTTCGCAGCAATCGGACCAGCGCGCCCTCAGCGTCCGCGCGACTTCCTTTTACGGAGTGCCACCGCTGTTGGCGCTTGCCATCCGGACCGCGACCAAGATCAACAACTACGGCCCAAGAGCGCGTGCCGCGACGACGAATGTGTCCTCTCATCGCCTGTCCCCTGAATCGTCCGATCTTCGTGCTCCAGCAGTAGCACCTGTCGATTTGGAATCCGGCAGCGCTCCGACAAGAAGGAGCTCGAGTGCCTTCTTTGCGACGACCAGACGCCGGCCGAGGCGAATCGCGGGAATGTCGCCCCGGCGAACGGCGTCGTACGCGCAGTTGCGACTGATCCCCAAGATTTTGGCTGCCTCGTCAACCGTATACGTCTGGCGCTCCGCGACAGGAGCTGGCGTCGAGGCTGACAACCTAGTTTCGGATTTCCCGGTTCTCACTCTAGCAGACAAACCATCGGCCGAGGCGGCGTCGCTCGCTGATTCGCCTCCGAAATCGGTTCTCAACGCTCGCTTCACCAATTGAACCGCCCTGCTCGCTCAAGAAGACGGAACCACCACCGTCGCTGAAGCGTGTTGAGCCGAGAAGCGTCACAGTGGTCGGCGCGTCGAGGCAACTCGGTGTTGAGGTGATGAACGTGCGGTAGAGCCGACTCTCTCGGCCAATGGTGACGACGATGCTCGGAACCGAGGAACCGGTCATCTTCCGCTCTCTTGGATCCAGAGCCTGCCACCGCTCCGACAAATGCCAGACCTGGGAAGCGCGGAGGTCGGGTCAAGGCCGCGTAGCGGCGAGCGGAGCGAGCGGCGCCTTGACCCGACCGAGCACTTCCCTATCCTGAGTTTGTCGGAGCGGTGGCCACGTCCAGCGCGTTCGGCGTTCATCGCCATTGCCATGTCAGTGCCCGATACCTTGAGCGACGGTGTGCTCGGCTGGTTTCCGCGGATTGGTCTGCTCGTGTTGCTCGAGGGACGCCGGTGAGCGGCCGGGCTCGATCGCCGCGCTGTGCGAGACATCGCGACTGATGGCACGGGCGAGCTGCGCTCCGTCGTTCGTGTATATCTGCGCGTCGTACCGGCCGCGGGACACGGCGACGTACGCCAAGCGCTGGTTGACGAGGCGGTCGCCGCCGCGCTCGGTGTCAATGTGGACGAGGACGCGGCCAGCCGTTTGGCCCTGGCTGCTGTGGCTCGTGACGGCGTAGCCGTAGTCAAGATGGACCGGCTGGTCGGACTTTATTGCGACGATGCGACCTGAATCGAGGCGTATGCTGAGCTGGCCATTGGCGTCGATCCTCTCGATCGTCGCGAGCTCGCGGTTCGCGACGTGGAGTTCCCGATCCGGCGCGGTGAATTGCACACGATCACCTGTGGCCAACGCCCGCGCGGTCTCTCGATAGACCGTGATGCCGTGCAATCGTCTGGGGTCGTACGTGACGTGCTCGCCGGTGGCACGCTCGACGGTGAGAAGGTTTTCCTTGGCGTTCACACGCTCGACTCGTGCGTATTCCCCGGCATCGAGACCGTGCGTGTTGCTTCCCCGCGTGTACCGAATGATGTTGTCCGGCTGGTATTGCTCGGCCCATTGGCGGTCAGGACCGGTCGCCTCCTGCCTGGGCTCGAGGACCAGAAGGCGGTGTTCCTGGCCGGTGACGTGACCGACGTCTTGCATTGCGCGATGGATCACCTCGTTGATCTCGCGGCGCGAGTGATTGTCCGGCGAGACCACCAGCGTGCTGCTGGGATCCTTCATGTACTCTCGCGCGATCGCCTGGATGCGTTCATCGCGTCCCGGGATTTCATGGACGCGACCCTGCGTATCGAGCTGAGTGAGGGCTTCGCGCACGTCGCCACGAGCGAGCCGAGCCACGACCTCCTTGAGCGCCGGATCTTTCTGCCGCACGATATCGTCGAGACGGGCGGTCTCCATGCCCGCCTCCTGGAGTTGCTGGTACGGTCGGCCTGCGTCGACCGCCTGGTGCTGCCGCACATCGCCCACGAGCAAGACGCGGTCGTCGGGTGCAAGCCGCTTGAGGAAGGCGTGCATCTGGATGGTGCTCGCGAGACTGGACTCATCCAGCACGTAGAGATGCGTTCGTCCGTCGGTTTCAGCGTCGCGTTGGGCGAGATGGCGCTGGAGCGTGCCGGACGGCATCCCGGCCTCGCTGAGTTGATGGGCCGCGCGCGAGGTCGGCGCCAATCCTTCGACCGCATATCCCACACGCTCGGCGCCGTCCCGGACGGCCGTGAGGGCCGTCGTCTTACCGGCGCCCGCGACACCTTCGAGCGCCTGCACCTGATCGCGACTCGCCAGGATCTGCTCGACCGCGGCGCCCTGGGTCTCGGTCAACTGCGGATGATCGTGGAGCACGTCCTGACGGAGGTCGTCCGACGCGAGCGCGGGCTGCGTGCGTTGCCCTGCGCGCATGATCGCCATCGTGTCGCGTTCCAGGTCGATCATCTCGGGCGTGGTGAACGCCCGACCGGCGGCACCGAGCGGCGGCGTCCTGGCGATGAATTCCCCGCGCTCCACGCGTTCCTCGAAGTTGGTCTTGACCTCGGCGACGCGGACGTCGCCCATCGACCGTCTGAGCGCATCTCGGAGCACGTCGCGTTCGTCCACGACCGCCTCACGTTCAAAGTTGCGGTCCTTGCCGTAGGTCACAGCTGCCGCAGCGATCGGCGCGGACTCGGCGCGGCCGATGTCCGGCGCGGGGCCAGTGGCCTGCGCCTCCGTGTGAGTTCGCGAATACGCGTGAGCCGTCTCGACGACTCGCGCCGGCTGGTGACCAAACGTGGCCGCGAGCGCCTGATGACGCGCCCGCATTTCGTCATGGGTGAGGTCAAGTTTCGGCTCCCGCGTCTGATGCGCCGCGATCTGCGGCGCGTCCGGACCGTGGAGACGCCCCTGCGCCAAGTGATCCTGAATCTGCTGGCGGCGCAGGCTCGACGCCTCAAGGTACTCGGTCGTGTAGCCGCGGATCTCAGGTTGCCCGCTCTGGCCTCGCTCAACGTCGTAGCCGAGCTCTTTCAATCGCAGGGCCAGCTCCGATCGGTAGGCGGCCGTCGCATACTGCTGGGTCTTGTAGAGTTCCCGCGGCTGGAGCGCGCGCGTCTGGCCCTCGGCCGTCTCCGTGAGATTGAAGATCACCACATGTGTGTGCAGTTGCGGCGCGGCATAGCCCTCCACCGGTCTCGCGCTGTCATGCTCGAAGCGGGCCGCGACCCAGCGGCCCGTGGTTTCGGCCGGATGATTGCGGCCGATCCGCGCCTGCACGTAGGGCTCCAGCTCGTCGAGGGCGACCGCGACGCTCGCACGGTGCGCCTGACGCACGCGGTCGTCGCCGCCCACCAGGGCGGTGAGTGACACGCTCTTGGGCGCCGAGAAGGTCGCGTCCCAGCCGGCGCGATGCTCCATGGTCTGCACGCGCTGGCCGTCCGCGTGTGCGTACGCGCGGGCGGTTTGATGGCGGACGATCGTCTCGTCGGTCATCGGGTGACGGCCGTTGGCGAGTCGTTGAAAGTGCGCTTCGTCGACGTCCCCGACGAGGCCCCATTGCTCAGCGAGCTGGCCGTGCCACTGCCCGTAAATCTCGGCGCCTTCCGTGTAGTAGTTGTCACGGGCGTTGCGAAACTCTTCGGCGTGATAGCGAGCCGCTTGTCCGGCACTGAGAGGCTTGGAGATGCTCAGCATGGCGGTGCTTACTCGAGGCTGAGGGGTTCGCGGCCGTGGTCGAGCGACCGGCGCACTAAGCGGAGTGGCGCATCGGGGCTCTCGACCGTCTCCGCCGGTGGCGGGTCGGCGGGAGGGGTCGCGAGGAAGGGGCGCGGCAAGAAATCCGGCGCCCGCTGAATCGGTGGGTCGTAGCGCACGTGCAGGCGGACGACGAGGTTGCCCAGCTTGAGCAAGGCGCGCAGATTCGGGAGTCCACTGATCTCGCTCGCCATGACGAGCGGTTCCACCTGACGCTCCAGGCCGTAACTGCGTGGGCGGCCGCCGCCCGTGGATCGGCTCTCGGCGAGCCGTTCGATCTCGATGTCGCCGATGGCGTCGGCGACCCATTTGGCGGCGTGCGGCTCACCCGTCCGAAGAAAGATCTTCGTCGCCGGCTGCGCGATCATCGTCTCGGCGTCGTGGCCGTAGCGGGCTTCGAGCTGACTGCGGCCCTGAAAGCCGAGCAGGATCGGATTGTTCGATTTCCGATTCTCGGTGAGCGCCGTGTGGAGCTGCGGCAGCCGCTGCAGACTGGCGACCTCGTCGAGGACGAACCACACGGGCCCGGCGCCGGGCGGCGCGGGGTTCATCAGTCGAAGCACGAGTGTGTCCAGCCAGAGGCTGATGAGCGGCCGGAGGCGCTCGCGCGTGTCGGACGTGCTCGTGAGGAAGATCCAGCCTCGGCGCCGGCTCGCCCAGGAGGCGGCATTCCATCGCCGTGGCGCGTGTGCCGGGAGGAGCATCAGCGCGTCGGCCACCATGTTCAACGACGCCCGGACGCCCACCTGCTGATTGGGCGCGGCGCGGTCAATCATGGCGGCGTAGGGCGTGCCGGCGAGGCGCCGTTCGAGTTCCTCCTGGTCACACAGCCACCGGACAAGCGTCTGCGCGCTCGGATGAAAGGTCAGCAGGTGCGCAAAGATCCGCCGGGGCGCGTCGGTAAAAAACGGGTTCGTATGGTCGCGGTCCGGAAACAGCGACGTGGCGAGCGTGAGCGCCTCGGCGTCGTGGCGCACTTCATCACCCGGGCTCCAGAACGGGCAGCGGGTGTCGAGCGGATTGAGAATGACGTCGCCGCGGGCCTCGTCGTAGAACTGCGGAAGGAATTCCCGCGCCGGGTCATAAACGACGGCGGCCTCGCCGCGCGCCGCGATCTGCTGCAGGAGTTGGCGGATGAGGACCGACTTCCCCGTGCCGGTGTCGCCCATGAGCAGAAGGTGGCTCGACTCGAGCGCCTGTGGGAGACGGACGACGGATTGATGGCCGACGACGCGTGCGGCCACCCGCGCGATCGGATTCACGTACTGGAACACGCCGAGGCCGTCGCCCCGAGTGCGGCGGTTGAACGTGCCGACGCTCACGAGCTCGGGGCCCTTCAGTCGTCGGCCCAGTCGCTCCGTGCGGCGGCGCGCGGCGTCCTTGGGCAACGCGATGAGCAGGCCAATGCCGAAGACGGCGAGCATGGTCCGGACGACGGGCGCCGCCAGATCGGTCAGCGTTTGGTTGCGGTAGATCCACTTCCCCAGCAGGCGGTGCAGGGCCGCGTGGTTGTACCAGACCTCTTGCCAGGCGAGGCGGTGATCGCCTGCCGCTCGTCCAGCATCACTGAGGGCCAAGTTCGCCTCACCGTGCTCGATGACTGGCGTCAGCTCTTCGTCAAGGGCCAGACGTCCAGCCGGATTCGATCGGTCGGCGACCTCCAGGAGCTGATAGCGGCCGCGCGCCGTGAGCATCGGCGCGAGCGCGCTCCGAAGGTACGCGGACAGATAGACGCACTGCAGCGGTGTCCACGTCATCTGGTAGCGGTAACCACCCACGCCGATGCCGCTCGCGATGGCGATGAGCAACAGGCCCAGCGTCCAGAGCGGTTTTCGGTTCGGCCAGATGCCGGCCGCGTCGGTGCGACCCCAGTGGTGCGTCATGACGGGCTCGCTTCGTTGCCCGCGGCCAGGCGCGCCCGCGCCTTCCGGAGCTTGTCGTGGTCTGCGCGGTCGATCAGCTTCTGGACCTCCTCCGCCGTGAGCCGGTCGCCGCGCAGGTACGCAAAATGGAGGTTCACGAGGATGGTGCGGAGCGCCACGATCTCGCTGAGGAGCGTCTCTTCGGTCCCCGGTCGGGCGCTGATCGCGAGCAACTGTTCCCTGACCCACGCGCCCATCGGCTGGCCGGCGGCGAGGGCCTCGAGTGCCGTGTATTCGGCGTGAGTGAACTTGGCGCAGAGGCCCTTGGTGCGTTTCACGCGCATGCGACCTCCCTCCTTGCGAGGCGCGGGGTCGACACGACGCCTCCCGCAACTCGCAGCGAACACACGAGTTGCCGCAGGGAATCTTTCGCGGCGTCAGCGAATCCTGACGACCGTAACCCACTGACCGGCCAGGGGTTGCCAATCAGCACCCACGGATTCCCTGCGGAACCCCGCGGGGGGTGATGTGTCCAGACTCCAAGCCGGTGCGAAGCACCGCCAAGACGATGAGGCCCGTCATCGCGCGTGCGGTTCTCACGAGCGCGCGCCACGACATCGACGCGTGCAGCGCTTCGGGCGGGCGCAGACCCGAACCGCGGCGGGACATGCGGCAGGGCGAACGGGTGACGTGTGGCAGTGTTCATCGAAGGCATCCTCACGCTCGCTTTCTCCTCAGACCGCCGCCGAGATATCGGTCTCGCCTGTGATCGAAGGCCGGGCACGATCGAGACTCTCGTGGTGATCGCACGCGAGCACAGGCTTGGTCTGCGATCCGGCGCGGGCGCGATCGAAGAGCACGACATGCTCATAGGCGTCGTGAGCGGCGTCGTAGCGTCCAATGCTAAGCAGCTGCTCGACGACGCGTGAGCCGGCGTGACGGTCCAGGTGCAAGACGAGGTCGATCGCATCGGCGATCTGACAGCGGACCGCTTCATACGGCAGCTCGACGCGGCTCTGGACCACACACGACGCCAATCGGGTGAGCGCCTGCAGGGCCGAGTTCGCGTGAATGGTGGACAGCGATCCCGCGTGCCCGGTGTTCAGCGCTTGCAGCAGGTCGAACGCTTCGCCGCCGCGTACTTCGCCGACGACGATGCGATCCGGACGCAGTCGCAGTGTGGCGCGGAGCAGGTCACGAATGGTGACGGCCGGGAGATCGACCTGCGCCCGGCGTGCCTCGAGACTGACGAGGTTCCGCTGGCAGAGTTGGAGCTCCGCTGTGTCCTCGATCACGACCACGCGATGGCGCGGCGGCAGGAAGGCCGCGAGCGCGTTCAGTAACGTCGTCTTGCCCGTGCTGGTGCCGCCGCTGATCAGGATGTTGCGGTCCTGCTCGATGGCCGTGCGGACCTGGTCGAGGACGTCCTGCGGCATCGTGCCGATGCGGACCAGTTCGTCGGCGGTGAAGAACCGGGTCTGAAACTTGCGGATAGTCAGCGTCGCGCCGCCGACGCTGCACGGCGGCAGGATCGCGGCCACGCGCGAGCCATCCTGGAGACGCGAATCGAGGATCGGCCGTTCCTCGCAGACGTCGTCGCCGAGGGCGATGTTCTTCACGATTAGGTTGCGCGCGTCGAGGCGAACGCCGGTGATGTCCTTGAGTTGGCCGTCCCGCTCGGTGAAGGTCGATCGTCGCGTTTCGCCACTTCGACCTGCTGTCCTTACGGCAACTGCAATAGTGGAGTAGCTGGGCGGAACGGAGATCACCAACCCCTGAAGTGCGTCGGACGACGATTCTCGGTTGACACGTTCGTCCATTATCAGAACAACCAGGTCAGAAACTGGACGGCGAACAGGCAGAGGCCGCGGCCGAAAACGATGCCGCTGATCTGGCGCTTGGCGCCGCCTTCGCCGAACCTTGAGCCGCCGATGACGATCGCCACGGGCGCAAGCGCGCGCCTGAGAGGCCCGGTGAATGAGGCCTCGAACTTTGCTGCGGCGCGCTCCCACGGAGACTGGGCATAGCCCGACGCCGGAAACAACAGGAGCGTCAGGAGCGCGATCCAGGCGCGTTGAACTGAACGAATGGACGACGATGGGCTCAGGGCACGCGATGCGACCTTCATGTGTCCTTCCGCCTGACGAGGCATCAGGCCTTGGTCCTTGGCAGGATGGATCAGTCGGGGGGGCGCAGCCTGTCGGTTTGCCGACAGTGTCGGCAAGACGACAATTCAAGCGACGGGTGAACGGATCCTAAACTAAGAGCCCGTGGTACAAGTCGTTATTTTCACGCGAACGACTCTACCGCGACGGGCCCATCGGCCGATTGAGATGATCGACCTGAATCCAAAGACCGCGGCCAGGTGGTTCCCATCGTGTCGTAGACCAAGGTCCAGAGCGTGCTGAGCACGGGACCGAGCGCCGCCGGGCGGCCCTGGAGACCACGTGGTGTGCCGATGGCGAAGAGCGTCCGCATCCAGAGACCAAGGTTGAAGCCGCTGGCTTGCACGAGCAGTCGCTTGAGCACGTTTTCGTGACCGCGCACGTGCGCCCGCCGAAGCCCAGCAGTCTGGTAGAGATGCGCACAGGGTCGCTCAAGCAATTCCCCATGTCTCCGAAGTAGGCGTTTCCCGCGGTTACCGCGCTTCGACGAAATCGTCGAATCGGTGCTCACGCAGCAGCTGATTCAGCCGCCGATGAAACGGTTGCTGCGGCGGTCGGCAAGTCCGTTGTCGTCACCCAGATCGTCGACTGCCGGCCGCGTTCCCGTTTGCCCATCGACATGGGCGCATTGTAGCCAGTAAATCAGTACACCCACTTCACCGACCCTCGACGGTCAGTCCGAGAGTAACTAACTACCTGCCACATGGTGGTCCCACCCGGTCATCGAACCGACCGAGCGTGGTGGAGGCGCACGCTTGCCACTGACGACCGACGGAATTGACGTCCCACATCCCGGGCCGGCTTGCAATCAACCGCTCGGATGGCTCAGGTTCGCCGAGGGCCAACGGCAGTCTTGGAGCGCCGCGTGCCTTATGTTGCCGGGAAGCGATACAGGCTCATATAGTGTCAGTTGATATGACGTGGCTGTGCGCCAGTAGCGTCAGGTTCGTTACGTCGCGTAGTCTGTCGTTGGGCGTATACTTTATGCGCTCCCGAGGACACGCCATTCATCTTTCGCGAAAGGGTCGATTGATGGCTGCAGACGAAGCGCTTATTGGTATTGCAGCTGGGCCGGTTCAGTGGCGCCAAGCTCATTTTTGGCTTCGCGCCGCGGACTTACAGTACCTACGGTCGCTCGCGGGACAGCGCGATCAGACGCTCTCGGCAGTTGTTCGGTTCCTGATTGCCGACCATCGGACCCGGCACGGGGAAGCGCAACGTCGCAGTCGAGGGGACGGCGACCGCTGACATGTGGTGCTTTTCGGTAACCCACACGATTTCTGTACCGCAACTGTCCCGCGCCGTTGATCTTAGCGTCCGACGGACCGATCATATCGGCAGTCAATCCTTGCACTGTTGTGGCACCGGCTCAGGTAAGAAGCTGGTGCCGGTGGATCGAGTTCAAGCCGGCATTGTCGTGGAGGAGATATGGCTCACCTTAGACTCGCGCGCAACATCTCGTTCCTGGTTCTTGTGCTCACTTGCGTGTTATCCGGTCGTCTCGGTGCAACGCCAAGAAGTTCAACCGCTCCATTGGCAGACTGCACCTGCGGAGTGTTCTGGGTGACGTGTACCGGAGGCGACATTGTCTGTCAGGACATCGACGACGACACGTGCGGAGACATATGCTCGGGTTGTTCCGGCTTCTCTGGTGTCGGCCACAACTCCGAATGCACGGACGGGAATTCGGTGACCTGTCAGTGCAACGTCATCTAACGCGGTAGGGGTTGGGAATGGACCTCTGGTGTCTTGCATTGCGTCGGTTGCTCGTGTCCCGAGTTAATATGCTCGCGGCGCGTCCCCAGCCGACAAGCGGATGCCAGAGGTCGCTCATTCAACATCTCCGCCACGCTACTTGGCGATCTGGAGGTTCTGCACTTTGTGTTCTCCTTCGCCAATCGTGAGGCGCAGAGATGAGGCCGCCAGGGCGGCCAGGAACTTGGCATCCTGCCATTCGTTTGGCGCGACGTCCGTAAGCGCAGCAAGATAGTAATCGCCGGGTGGAAGATCCTGAAAGGCGAACTCGCCATCACTCGCCGGCCGCGCCGAGAACACTCGGCGAAAGGGCGGAACCCACAAGACGCGATCGGCGGTGAAGGCAATCATCGTGCACTCGAGCGCGGACTCTTGAGACGGAGCGCCCAAGTGGCCGGACAGCGACGCGTGACGATCGGAGAACGCCACGACGACCGCCGTGACGTTCGGACTGGTCGCGCTCAAGACGAGGGGCTCATCCAAAATGTTCTGGGCGTCGACCATGACCGAGCGCAACGACCACCCCGCGCCGGCGACGTTCCCCGGTACTGTGGCAGTGATGAGATAGGTGCCGGAGACCAAACTGTCTATTTCGAAGCTTCCGTCAACTCTCACCGAAGGCGCCGGGCCCAGAATCGGCGCGAAGCCACTCGAGGCGGACGACCGGGCCACGAACGCCGCCACGTGTATTCTCGTGAGGTCTTCAGGCGCCGCGAGCGTACCCGTGAAGATGACGCGGCCGACAATTCTCAGGCACGGCCTCAACGCGATCGAAATGCCTCGCACGTCGGCGCCGCTGACCGCGACATCCGCCGTCCCAAAAAGACACGGTTGTGAGCCGCGCGCTCGCGCGTCGGACGGCGACATGATGCCAAAATCGAGTTGCCTCGCCGTTTGGGACTGAGCTCTCGCGGTCAACACGTACCGACCTGGCACGACTCGTGTAAAACGGAACGTGCCATCGGCACTCGCTGCTGTCGTGAGAATGGAGCCCGGCTGCCTGGCGCCAGCCTCCGTGGTTAAGGTCACCTGCACGGGGGTCAAGGCCCGGTCCACGACGGACGCAATCGTCCCCTCGACCGTCGAAGGCGACAGCATCTGCAGGGTCAGATCCACGCCCTGGCGCTCTTCGCCAGGACCGACCACGATCGGCGTCGCGTCAGCCGCGATGATCGCGCTGGGATAGAAGATCGGCACCAAGGCGTCCGCTCGCGAGGGAGGCGCTGGCGGCACCGTCTGCGTGACTCCCCTCGCGCCAGTGCGCCTCTGTTGCAGACTCATGAGCACGGCATCGACCTCGGCATCGGTTGGTCCGGCGACGTCTCCGCTGTCCGCGGTGCGAGGCTGCGCGGCTACGACATACTCACCAGATTCCAGGCCAAACACACGGTAGGCTCCGCGGTCGTCTGTCTGCCGTGTCACGCCAGCACTCACCCAACGGTCGCCCGTCTCTCGCCGCAGGAGGCTCACGTCGAGGCCTGGAACCGGTTCGGCGTTGGCATTACGGACTGTGCCCGCGATTATCGCTCCCCGCGCGAGCTGCAGATGAACGTCGGCGATCTGTTGACCCGACCCGATGGCCAGAGCGGTGCCCTCCCGCCTGGGGCGGCGTGCACCATACGCTATCGACACGTAGCCCGGACGCCGGGCCATCAGCTTGAACCGTCCGCCGGGAATGCCCGCGAGAACAAAGCGGCCCGCGTCATCAGTGATCGCGTTGCGACTGAGCGGGAGTTCGTCCCCCGAGAGTGAGACGATCGCGCGACGAACAGGCTGCGAGTCGCCTTGGGTCACCACCACGCCGGAAACGCTCGCGGTTGCTGTCGCCACGACATCCCGTTGGCGGGCCGCGAGCGCTGCCGAGAGTCCCAGGGCGATCGTAAGTGCATAGGAGCCGCCGAGCCGGAATATGCGGTTCGTCACTTCATCACAACGTGGCTGAGTGTGAGGTCACATGACCGCTCCTGTCCCCAGTCGAGGGTGACACGAGCTGCTGATGGCACGGCAGCCGCGAAGAACTGCGGATCGTGCCACGCGTCGAGTAAAGACACGTCTACGGCAACGACCCAGTAGTCTCCTTTAGGCAGACCCGCTATTCTGTACGCGCCGTTCCCGAAAAACGCCGTCCTCTTGATTCGAGTCGGACTGAAGCCGGAGTGCATCCATAACCTGCTGTCGGTCGGGAACGCGATGACCGCCGCCTGCCGTACCAACGCACCCTGACGATCGCGAACGAACCCCGCCAGGGAAGCGACTTGGTCAGTGAGCGTGACGACCACCCCGGGGACGTCAGCGCCACTCGACGTGTTGAATGGGCGATCGGTGTAGTCAGCGCCCCCGACAGCAATCGATTTCACGATGATGTTCTTACTGGCATCCACACGGAGGAAGTACTCCCCGTCATTCAGTCCCGCGACGACGAACGCATCCGGCGTCGAACCGGAATCCAACGGCCTCGGGATCACCGAACCGGCGCTGCCATTCGCGGGCTCCGCATACACCCGCGCGAGCCCGGTCGGCCGCGTCGTCCCGTCGTAAATCACTTGCCCGCTAATCGTGATTCCAGGATGCAACGCGACCACGACGTTGGTGATGTCATCCACACTCACGTCGAGATGGACACGCCCGAAGACACCCCCAACGGCAGTCACGTCCCTTGACGAGAGGTAGACACCTGGCGGACCTGATGCGAATGTCCTGAATCCGTCCGCGCTCGTCACCAGGCCAGGCGTCGCCGGAACTGCTCCCGTGACCGGTGTCCCACGAATGAACTCGGTGACATTCGATTTGGCCACCAGCTCATAGCTCCCAGCGGGCACGCTCAAGAATATGAAACTGCCGTCAGCGGCCAGGAGGGCGGTGGCTGACTCACTGCCTGCACCAAGATTCTCGCTACCCGGCGCCATGAGTCGCAGCACGAGTTCCCGAGGGATGCTTCCAGAGTTCGTCACTCGACCCGAGATCCTCACGGTGGACACGGGCTCAAGCACGAAATCGATGTTCTGCCGATCTTCACCGCCCTTCAGGTCGATGGCGGTGGCCTCCGCGACGGAGGAAGCACTCGGATAGAACCTGGCTGGGTAGACCTCGGAACCAGTAGGCGGAGGCGTCGCATAGTTGCCAATAACGAGCCGCCAGTTCGCCACCTCAATCCCCGCGCCATTGGGTGGCTCGCGTCCCGCGGCCATGTTGCTCGCGAGCTGGCTTGAAGTCATACCTGCCAGGGTGGCAATTGTTGTCGACGCTGGGACAACGGACTGCACCGACGGAACCGTCACGATGTACTTCCCACGAGGGAGTGCCGGGATACGGTACACGCCGCGGTCGTCGGTCCTCACGACCGGCCCTGCCACGAGCTGAAACTGTCCGGCGACGGCAATCTGCGCGAGGGCACGAACTGGAACGTCGATCACCGGCTCGCCCCGTTCGTCAACGACTGTCCCATTGATCGCGCCCGGCGGGAAAAGCGCTATCCGAACATCGTCTATCCACTCGCGATCGGCGAGCGCGATTCGCGTGCCGGCAGACAGGAGCCCGTTGCCTGGTGGGAACGCCTCACCGAGACTGGAGGTATAACCAGGCTTCGCCACATGAATGATGTAGGTGTTTGACGCCGGGAGTTGCTGAAAGACGAATCGTCCCTTTGAATCGGTCGTCGTACTGTTCGCGAAGCTCTTGTCTTGGTCGTTCCATTGAAGCCTGACGACTGCACCAGCAAGCGGGCGCGCGGTCACCCCATCGTTCACGACGCCGCTAATCGCGCCAGTGGGCGGAGCGGCCGCGGCGACCCGAATCAGCCCAATCGCGGCGCATGCCAGAGCGATGCACGCGCCAGCAAGAGTCCGAAGGCGGATCACTTCGCCGTGGCGAGAGTTGTTATGAGCGGACACTGTCCACGTCCGAACCCGCGGATATTCTCGCACTTCTGGTAGGTGCATTCCAGCAATCGGCTTCGGCCAACTCATCTTCCTGATCGAGGCATGTGAACAGTGGACTTGGTCCCGACCACGCTCAAGCCCCCCGAGATCATCTCACCGGAACCGAGCCGAGCACTTTGTCCAGCGAGCGCTCAAACTCCACAACCGGCTTGGCGCCCGCCAAGCGTTCGACTATCTTGACGCCGCCATCCGTTCCAATCAGTCCGACAAAGAACGTTGGTGTCCCAGAGACTGAGAGTGATGCGGCGGTCGACTGGTCATCCTTAACCTTGTCCCTTGCCTGACCTTGAAGGCACTCTTGAAACTGACGCGAATCGAGATGCAGCGCGACAGCGCGCGACATGATTGCTGGCCTGTCAAGGTGGGTTTGGTCTTGGAACAACACGCTGTGCATTTCCCAGAATTTGCCCTGTCGCCCAGCGCACTCCGCGGCTTCAGCGGCGCCGAAGGCGTCTGGATGCCTTCGTTCCAAAGGGAGATTTCTAAACGCGAATAGCACCTTGCCAGGGATCACATATTTCCGCTCGAGTGCGGGCAACACCTCGTTCGCAAAAACGGAGCAATACGGACACTCGAAGTCGGAATACTCGATCATTGCAACTCTGGCCGTCTTGCTGCCCTCGTACTCTGCACCTGCAATCGAGATCGGGTCTGGTGGGAGAGGGGTAGAGGATCCGGCCGTTGGATTCGACGGCTGCACGGAGAACCGTCCAGTGGCGATCAGCCACGTCACACAAGCGCACACAACGATGATTCCAACCGTGGCCGCGAGGTCAAGATTGCGCCTCCATCGACTGTACGGGACCTTAGATTCGACCGTCGGATCTCGCTGCCCAGATGCCATCCCTTGCCTCCAGCCTGGCTCACACCGATTCGCTAACCACGGGAAGGTACCCAGGTCGACGGGGAAGATCAACGCTTCTGGTACTCCGACGGTACACAAAGCTTCATGTCTAGCATGGATCGCGCTCGTGACTTTCTTGGCTGTCACCGCGCAGTCGCCGGGCAACATCCAGTGCACGCATTGACCGCAGACCCAGTCACGTCAGGTAGCTGCGACACCCTGTCTTCAAGCCTGACGTAGGGCAACAGCGACACCTCGGCGCGGCCTTGCAGAGCGGCGGTATCATGGACAGGTCATGAGCCCCGACCTGGTTATCGATCGCGGCGCCGTCAAGGCGTTCTGCGAGCGGCACCATATCGCGCGGCAGGACATGCGGCAGGGCGAGTGCGGGACGGGCGGCGGTGTTCATGGAAGGCATGCTCACGATGGCTTCCTCGTCAGACCGCCGCCACGACGTCAGTCCCGCCGCTGACGGAGGGCTCGACACGACCAAGAACATCGTGGTGATCTCGCGCGAGCACCGAGGCGGTGTTCGATCCGGCGCGGGCGCGATCGAAGAGGACGACGTGGTCATAGGCATCGCGAGAGGCGTCGTAGCGTCCAACGGCGAGCAGCTGCTCGACCACGCGCGCGCCGGCGTGACGACCCAAGTGCAGGACGAGGTCGATCGCGTCGGCGATCTGGTACCGGACCGCTTGATAGGGCAGCTCGACGCCGCTCTGGACGACACACGACGCCAATCGGGTGAGCGCCTGCAGGGCCGAGTTCGCGTGAATGGTCGACAGCGAACCCGCGTGCCCGGTGTTCAGGGCTTGCAGCAGGTCGAACGCTTCGCCGCCGCGCACTTCCCCCACGACGATGCGATCCGGACGAAGCCGGAGCGTGGCGCGGAGCAGGTCACGGATGGTGACGGCGGGGAGATCGACCTGCGCCCGGCGTGCCTCGAGACTGACGAGGTTCCGCTGGCCGAGTTGCAGCTCGGCCGTGTCCTCAATCACGACCACGCGCTGATGCGTCGGCAGGAAGGCCGCGAGCGCGTTCAGTAACGTCGTCTTGCCCGTGCTGGTGCCGCCGCTGATCAGGATGTTGCGGTCGTGCTCGATGGCCGTGCGGACCTGGTCGAGGACGTCCTGCGGCATCGTGCCGATCCGGACCAGTTCGTCGGCGGTGAAGAACCGCGTCTGAAACTTGCGGATGGTCAGCGTCGTGCCGCCGACACTACACGGGGGCAAGATGGCGGCCACGCGCGAGCCGTCCGGGAGGCGCGAATCGAGAATCGGCCGTTCCTCGGAAATGTCGTCGCCGAGGGCACGGGCGATGTTCTTGACGGCAACGATCAGGTTGCGCTCGTCGAGGCGCACGTCAGTGACCTCCTCGAGCTGGCCGTCCCGCTCGATGAAGATCACGCCCGAGCCGTTGACCATGATCTCGCTGACGTCCGGGTCCGTGATCAGGGGCGCGATCGGCCGGAGAAACGGGAGGATGAGGTCGAAGCTCACGAGTGGCGATCTCCCTCGTCAAGCGCGCGGCCGCCGACAGAGCCGCGGTGTGGACTCGCGCTGGCCTCACCAGATGTGGCATCAGGGCCTGGCGTCGGGGCCACGGCGGGAGCGGTCGGCGCCAAGCGGGGCGACGCCGCCCCGATCGGGTCCGGGTGTTCGGCGCGCCAGGCGACGAACTCGCGATCCCGCGTGATCGTGGTCTCAATCAGTTGATTGAGGACGTAGTCGATCGTGTCGCCGATGAACCGGGCGTAGCGCACGAGCGTGTCGCGATTGGGTTCCTGCAGGCGACAGATGTGCCGAACGAACCTGACGCGATGGGTGCGGGCCTTGATGAGGGGCATGGCGTCTCTCTCTGAGTCGTGAAGACGACGGGTCAGCAGCCGGAGCGATACTGAGGTTCGAACTATTGAAAGGCCTGATCCACGCGGAAGTAGGTGATCGTCAGGCCCAAGGGATTGACGAGCACGAGGGCGTTCGGAATCTGGTCGCGGAGCACGAACGTGATCTGCGCGACGAACGTTTCGCGCTTCTTCTCCTGCCGGCTGCCCTGGCCGTAGAAGACCTTCTCGAAGTCCACGGTGGCCTTGTAGGGCGCGGCCTTCAGCTCATCGAGTGTGACGTTCTTGACCAGGACCTCGATCTCGTCCCCGTTGCCGCCGAGGAAGGTCTCAATCGTCTGCGCGCGCTGGTTCTGGGCAATCGTGGCGTCCGCGAGGGCGGCGTCAAGGAAGTACAGGGACTGGGCGTAGCGCTCCTTGACGGTGGCGCGCATGCGCGCAAAGTGCTCGGTCACGAACTGCGTCAGGAAGTACTTCAGCTCGGGGGCCGGCCCCTGCGGCTGGTACGTCAGCGTGTCGTACTGCACGGCCTGGGCGCGGCCGATGTCGTCGATCCGAATGACCAGCGGCTTCAGGAACTCGTACTTCTTGATCGTGCGAAAGTTCAGGACGAGGAGCCCGACGGCGACGATCGAGACGCCCAGCAGCGCGATCTTGAGGTACGTGTTCATCACCAACGCCGAGCCGAAGAGCTCGACGTATTGCCGGCGCGCGTCCTCAATCCGTGGCGCCATCTTGAGCGGACGCGAGTCATGGGTCATTGCGATCTCTCCCTACCACCAGTGCAGATAGCGACCGGTCACCATGACCACGAAGTACAGCGTCCACACGGCGAAGACGGCATAGAACCCGAGACCGAAGCGGAATCGTGCGCGGTGCACGCGCGTCCAAGAGCGAAGGAGTGGCATCGCGACTGGCCTCCTTACCAGAGCGTGGCGGGCGTGACGGATTGCCCTGAGGTGCCCGAGAAGATCGAGCTCGTCAGGGACGGCACGAGGAGCACGCCCACGGTGAACGTCACCAGGATCATCACGGCGTGGACGCCGTACAAGAGTTGTTCCTCGAGGCGGAGCCCGGGTGGCAGCGTCTGCAGGTAGCGACTCAGAAACCGCTCGAAGACGAAGATGAAGGCGTTCGCGATGACCAGCGTGAAGGAGTACTGGATGAAGGCCTTGAGCCAGCCCCAGAACAGCCACTCGAGCGTCGGCACGATGAAGAACGGGACAAACAGCGGCCCGACCAGCGCACAGATGGCGCTTGCGATCATGCTGAAGCACACGACGAACAGCAGCGCGAACTGCGCGAGCGCGATGACCAGGAGCAGCGTCCAGTAGAGCAAGTTGGCGAGCATGGACCAGGCGTCCGGCTGCTGGAGCGCGTTCCACAGGGTGTTGAGGCTCTGCTGCGCGTCCTGAATCGACCGGGCGCTGATGAGGCCGGCCAAGTACGCCGCCTGGTCGGTGATGAGCGCAGAGAACGAGTGGCCGAGGCCGGGAATGGGCGTGCCGTAGTAGACGATCATCGCGTCGCCGAACGCGATGTACAGCGTCAGCTTGGCGAAGCGGTACGCTTGCTCGCCGGAGTGACGCCACGCCAGCATCATTCGAATGCCCTGCCAGACCAGGAGGATGGCCGCGAACGACAGGAACATCTCGTGACCGATGTTCAGGAACTGCGGTTCCTGCACCGCGAGCAGGCTCGTGATCGCCTGCTGCACCGTCGCGATGGGGTCGTAGCCGTGGGTCGGCGGCATGCCTGGACTCCTCGTCGATTGGACGTACTACTGCAGTCGCCAGTTGTCGATATCGGCCGCGGTGTTTCTGAAGAGGTCCTGGCCGTACGCCAACCCGTACCGCCATTGAACGATCGTCGCGTTCATCAACACCGTCTCGGCGTCGCGCTTGCGCGTGTTGTCCACCACCAACTGCGCGACTGTGTCGGCGAGGAACTGATTCGTCTCTTCCCCAATCCGTAATCCGAGCACCGACGCCGTGTTGATCTTGTTGAGCAGCGCGGCCTCAGTATGAAAGTCGGGGTTCGTCGACACGGCATCACTCTGCATCGCCTGGACAATGGCCAGCAGGTTGTTGCCGGTGACACGAATGTTGCCCGCCTGGTCGACGCCAACGGCCGAAACGCGGTCGGCAAATTCGATCGCGGCGTACGCGGTTTGCAGTCGGCGACGAAGATCCACGGGCAGGCTGGCCAGAATGTCGTCGGGAATGTCGAGCGGCGGGACGATCTGGCGGTACCCTGCCCCACTCGGATCGCCGACATTCAGTGCATTGAGGACGGGTTGCGCATAGTGCAAGCCGTTCCCAAGGTCGTAGAGGGGCCAGGCGGGACTGACCACGCGATACCGCGTCGCCATGTCGAGCGGCAGGCGTTGAATCTGCTGCAGCATCCACGCGTACTGCTTGGCGAGGTTGAGGACTTCGATCACCGCCTCGGCATAGTTGGTCGGGTCGAAGACGACGAACTGCGCGTGAAGCGTCGAGGACATGAGCGTGACGACGAGCGCGGTGGCGGCGAGTCGAGACGTGCGTCGGGTCATGGCCGGCCTCCAATCGTGCTGGCGTACACAGGAAGCTCCAGGTCGTTGGTGAGATAGACCTTGATGCGGTAGCCCTCGCGAATCGTGATGGTCGGCAGCACATTCAAGTACCGATCGAGCACGCGCCCGGTCGAGGCCGCGAGGCTGGCGCCGGCGGCCTGCCGATAGGTGTCGCCGAAGCTGTAGGTGTCGGCGCTCGCGCGAGTGCCGAACTGCGCGAGCCCGGAGAGCGCGCCGATGGCCAGCGACGCGCCGAAGACCTGGAGATAGTGGTGATCGACGCTGTCCTTGAGACCCGTGTCGCCGATCTGCCCGAGCCCCTTGAAGCGATCGAGACTGAACGTCCGGCCGTCCGGCAGCACGAGCCGATGAAAACTGACCGCGAGGCGCGAGTCGCCCCACGCCTGGACGGGCGCGGCCGAGCCGAGCACGCGCGCCCCAGCCGGAATCACGACGGACTGACGATCGTGCGAGTAGACCGGGGTCGTCACGAGGCACTCAACCGGCCCGGCGAAGGTACCGTCGAGCCGATTGAGGAGCACGGTCTCGATGAAGGTGCCTTCGAGCAGGCGTTGCGTGTCTCCGCCCCACGGAATGGGTCCGGTGCTCTTCGGTGTCGGCGGCCCGGCGGTCTCACTGCCGGCGGTCGGGCGGTCACTCGATGACGGCGCAGCTGGCGGCGCGACTGGGAGCGCGGGAGCCGGTGCACTCATCAAGACTGGCGACGGGCTGACGACGCTCTTCGCGAGGAGTTGTTCGAGCAACGCGACGTCTGGCGAGGCGGCGGAATTTGTCGACGACGAACTACCCACACCGGTCTGTCGGCGCTCGCCGTACGGCTGGCGATCGACCGCGCGACGACTGAGCGCGATGTTGTCGGCAAAGAGGCTCTGGTCGTTGCGGCGGCGTTGGTCCTCCGCCGTCGAGTCGGCCGACGATGTCACGGCGCCGGACGTCCTGGAGCTGCGTCCCACTGAGGGCGCCGCCGCTGGGAGCGCTGGCGACTGTTGTGGCGACTCGGCGGCGAGCTGCTCCTGGTAGCTCCGGACGTGATCCGGGGCTACAAGCGTCGGCGGCGCGGACCGCGCCCCGGCCTGCGGCCGCGTCATCGGTTCTGGGTGTCCGGTCAGCAGCAGGATCGCGAGAATGACGAGCGCGATGATGATCATCAGCCACATCTGCACTCGGCGTGGCAGTACGCCTGGCGGTTTCCCGCGCAAATCGTGAATCTCGTCCGCGGTCATGGGCGGCCTCGTGTCATCGGTCGGTTCCGTGGAATTCGCCATGAGACCTCTCCTCAGCGAACGGCCTCGAACACGAGCTTGTGTTTGCCGATCGCGAGATAGCCGCGCGCGAGGACCTTCGGCACGATGTAGACGCCGTGCTCGACCTGGAAATTCACGAGGTTCGGAGCCGCGCCGGGACGCGGCCACGCATCGACCAGCTCGTAGAGCGCCGGCAACTCCGTGGCGTCCGCGCGGATGTAGGTGAATTTCCCGTCCGTGTAGATCGCCGACACATTGAACGGCGACTGGTTGGCCTTGAAGCGATAGGGAAACTGCAGTGTCGTCGGGAAGCTGGCGCGGAAGTCGTTGACGCGCTCGTCGATCGTTTTCTTGGCCTCGTTCCTCTCGTGGTCGAGCTGCGTGTGCGCCTCGTCGACCTCCTTCCGCGCATCCTCGGCGTCGCGCCGATACTCGTCCACCTGGGCCGCGGAATAGAACTTCTGCGGCCCGGTCTTCGGCGACGGGCTGCTGTCTTCAAGGGTCACGAAGATCTTGAGATCCGGAGCGTCCGCGCCTTCGCTCAGCACAAACGAGTACACGTGACCGCTCGCGGTGACGAGATTGAGATTCGTGGTGATGCCAGCCTTCGCCGGCTTGATGTAGGCGAGATTCTGGGCGCCCGAGACGATCCAGAACTCCTTGTCGCCGCAGACAAAGTCGAGAATCTCCTCCTGCTCCGGAAGAATCACCATGGTCGTGAAGCGCAGTCTGGCGTGGAGCGGCACGATCGATTGGGGCGTGTAGGTCACTTCGCGGGCGATCTGGGCGGCGGCGGCGCTGGCGCACGCCAGGAGCGTGAGCGTCGCGACCAGTGTGAAGAGGCGTGTCATCGGAGCGTCTCCTGTGAATGACGGGGGTCGATCGAGGACGAGCGTGGCTCGACGTGCAAGGTGAGGACCTTCGACGCGTCCGGCCGCTTCAACAACATCTGGCGCTGCGGCACGAGGGCTCGGATCAGGTCGGCTTCGGTGGCGTTGAGGTGGAAGAGCGTCCGCGCACGATCGAGGTCCATGTTGGGATTCGCGAGGAAGCACTTCGTTGGACAGCTCTCGATGACCGTGCGCAGCAGATCGCTGGCGACGAAGTCCTCGCTGCTCTGGGTCGCCAAGAGCATGGCGGCGTTGCGTTTGCGCCACGTCTTGAGCGCCTCCGTAATGTACGCCTTGAGCGTCGGATCCTGGGCGAAGCGCCAGGCCTCGTCGAGCACGAACAGCTTCAGTTGCGAGAGGGCGTCGGCCTCGGCGATCGACGCGCTGGCCCGATGCAGCACATAGAACAGGAGCGGCTCGAGGAGCAGTGGATATTTCTCCAGCCCTTCGAAGTCGAAGCACTGCGTGCGCTGAAACGTGAGGGTGTCCTCGACATTGTCGAAGAGATGCGCGTACGGTCCGCCCTGCACCCACCGCTGCAGGTGCTGCGAGAGCGTGCGCGGCAGCAGGTTCGCGAGGGTGAAGAGGCGCCGCTGCGGCGGGTCCAGGGCGTAGATGTTCTCGACGGCCTCGTGCAGGTTGCGGTCGTCCTCCATCGTGAGGCGGTACTGCCCGCCGGATTGCAGCAGGACGCGAACGAACGAGACGAGGAAGTGACGATGGTCGACCGTCGGCGCCAAGCAAAACGGATTGATGGTGAACCCGCGATGGCCGAGCCCCATCCGCCACACGCTGCCGCCGAGCTGACGCGTCAGCTGCTCGTAGCCGCCGCCCAGGTCGAAGATGACCGTCGTCGGGTCGTACTTCTGCGCGTGCATGATGAGAAAATTCAAAAGGAACGATTTGCCGCTGCCACTCGCGCCGAGCACGAGCGTGTGACCGACGTCGCCCACGTGCAGGTTCCAGAAGTACGGCGTCTGATGATCGGTCTCAAAGACGGCCAGGCACTCGCGCCCGCCGAGGTGTGCGCTGGTCCGATTGCCGGTCTGGAGCGTGAAGAGAAAACTCAGATCGGCGACGTTGGTGTTGAGCAGGGGCACGCGCCGAAGGTTATGCGCGGCATTGCCGGGCACGATCGCGAGCCAAGCGTTCAAGAGGTTGAATCTCTCCTCATAGAGTGCTCCGTCGTGCCCGGCAAAGACTTTGATGCAGTCGGCCACGCTCCGATCGAGCCGGCGCGTGTCACGGTCGTAGAGCACGACCGTGAATGACGCGAGACCGAAGACGTGGCCGTGGACCTCCATGTCGGTGAGGGCCTGCCCCAGCTCGTGCACGGTGGCGCTGGCGGACTCATCGACGAGCATTTCCTCGGGCCGCGTTTGCGGGCTGAGATAGTTAATGAGAGCGACGCGCTGATTGAAGGCGTGCCGGCGACGCGCGTGCACGTCCCCGCGCATGGACGCGTTCGATCGGCGTTGCCATTCAAGGCACGCGATGAACGTGCTCGGCACGCGGTAGAGGTCCTGAAGCAGGTGCGCGAACGTCTTGGCCGGCGGGTCCTTCATGGTGAGGACCTTGACCGCATAGCCGTCGACCTCGAGGTGGTCGCGATAGCAGTCGACGGCCGAGTCGGTCACGAAGACGTCGAGGTGCGTGTCGTACTTGAGCGTCGTCGCGGCCGCTTTGTGCGGCGCGTAGTTGAGCAGCCGCCGGAGGACCTGGAACGCGTCGGCCTTGGAGAGCAACGCGGGCGCCACGACGTCCGCGAGCTGGGTCGTGAACGCTTGCGCCTTCTGGTACAGCTGAGCCAAGGCCCGCGTCAGCTGGTCGCGCATCAGGGCGCTGACGGCGCGCTGCGAGAACAGATCCCGCGCGGCGGTGTGCGGCGCTGCCGCGAGCGCGGCGAGACGGCCCCACCAGCTTCGGCGGGACGTCCAGCCCTCGTACAGGATGACGAGGTACAGCTCGAGCTCGAAGAGCGTGTCGGCCTTCGATGCGAAATAGGCGGCGCGGTCCGTGAGGGCTTGATCCACCGCGGGGTTGGTGTGACGACTCGCGGGAATGGGCGCGGCGGGACGCTTCAGTAGGTACTGGTAGACCCGGAATGACTCGTCGAGGTGGCGCAGCGCCTGTTCGAAGCGGCGCGCAATATTGCGGCGCTCGGCATGGTCGAGGCATTCGTAATCGGCGCCGGCGAGCCGGTAGATCACGCCAATCGCGCCGGCCTTGGTCAGAAACGCATGGTCGTCGACGAAGCCCCAGAGCGCGAGCAGTCCGCTGAGGCTGCCAGCTTCACGATAGTCCTTGAGAATGCGGGCGATCTTCACCATCGCGCCCACCGCTCCGGCCGATCGATGTCGTCCCGTCTGGCGGCGTCGTAGCGGGTGCGGTTGATGCCGGCGCGCAACAGGATCTGGAGCATCTGCGGATCGTGTCGGGTGCTCCACCACGCGCAGGCGTAGAGCCCGCCGAAGAGCAGGCACCCGGCGAGGAAGCTGTAGAACAGGTTGAGGGTGGCCGCGCCGACCAGGAGCGCCAGAAAGAACAGCCGACGATCGACGCCGCACACCGTCAGCGGACGATGCAGGGCGCGATAGACGGCTCGGAATTCTGGAACGTTGGACGCGGACATAGGGCTCACTCGTGCGGGTGCCGCTCGCTAGAACAACCAGGTCAGGAACTGGACGGCGAACAAGCACAGGCCGCCACCGAAGACGATGCCGCTGATTTGGCGCTTGGCGCCGCCCTCGCCAAACATGAACATGAGACCGCCGATCACGATCGCGACGAGTGCAAGCGAGCGCGCGAGCGGTCCGGTGAACGAGGCCTCAAGGTTCGCGGCGGCCCGCTCCCACGGAGACTGGGCGAAGCTCGACGCCGGGAACATGAAGAGCGTCACGAGCGCGATCCAGGCGCGCTGAATAACGGAGCGGATGAACGACGAGGAGTTCTTGGCGCGCGATCCAGCCTGCATGATGTCCTCCCGCCTGACCATGGTCAGGCTTCGGTGTTTCAGCAGGATGGATCAGGCAAGGGGGGGCGATCTGTTGGTTTGCCGACAGTGTCGGCTAGACGACACTGTCGGGAAGACGACAGTTCGGGCGAGTGAAGGCGTCTTACTGTGGCGGCGTCAAGCCGATGAGAGGACGTGGGGCTTTGGCCGATAGTGCGGGGGCGCCATCAGCAGTGTCTGCGACTTTCGCAGCGTGTCGCCCAGCGGGCTGGCAAGCGCGATCCTCCTGCTGGCATCAATCGCACCGGGACAATGCACTTTCGCGGGCGGATCCTGTCGACGCCGGTTCTCCCAAGCGCCCAGTACCTGTGGTCGACGATCGCTCGTGACAAACGCGCGGCACCGAGCGATGATTTCGTATGTCGATCCTCGGTCATGGCGTCGACTTGCTCGACGTAAGCCGTGTAGAAGTTGTTGCGCGAGCGCGATGACTTCACGTTAGGCTGGTTTACCACGCGGGAGGTCGAACAACTCGGTCAAAGATTGAATCAGCCCAACATCGTGGCGTGGGGCTTTTTCTCCTGGCAGGTGCCGAACTGGCGCCCAACAGCAACTCCTGATCCGGTGAGTGGATACACCCTCGTTTCGTGGGCGAAGGGGTTCTCCAGTCGTTTTGAGGAGGGCGCATGAACTCGGAGGCGCTCCTTCGACTGCCCGTCGTCGTGCATCGCCAATTGATCCAGCATCTGTTGCGTGAACCGAGCCGGGACGAGCAGGCGGCATTCGTGTTCGCCCATTACAGCGGTGCCGACAATGCGTTCCACTTCGTCGAGTGGCTCGCGGTCCCTCCTGAGGGCTTTGCTATCCAGCTGCTCTACCACTTCGAACTGACCGATGCCACGCGGGCGAGGATCATCAAGCGTGCTCATGACCTTGGTGCCTCGGTGGTTGAATTCCACTCGCACACGGGACAATGGCCGGCGCGGTTCTCCCCGAGCGATTGGTCTGGATTCGAAGAAGTCGTGCCCCACATGTGGTGGCGGCTCAAACGACGTCCGTACGCGGCGGTCGTCGTTGCGCGTAGCGGCTTTGACGGGTTCGCCTGGCTCCAAGATGCGAGGACACCGTCGCGGTTAGGGGGCATCAACGTGGACGGCCAGCACCTTCGACCGACGCGTTTGTCGCCTCTGGAAAGAGACGGCTATGACTGGAAGATTTGACCGTCAGATTGCACTGTTCGGGGAAGAAGGTCAGGCGAAGATCGGCGCCGGCCGCGCTGCCGTCGTGGGCGCTGGCGGTCTGGGGAGTCATGTCATCCAGCAATTGGCGTTGCTGGGGATTCGCGATTTCGCGATCATTGACAGCGAGGAATTGTCGGAGACAAATCGAAATCGGTATGTCACGGCACGATTCACTGATCCGGTGCCCGGCACCCTCAAAACGGATATCGCTGAGCGACTCATCAAGGCTGTCGACCCTGGAGCGGTCGTCCGCAAGATTCCCGATTCACTCGTCAGCGGGGACGCCTTTGATGCGATCATCAACGCTGACTACGTGTTTGGGTGTTTGGATTCGGAGGGAGCCCGCCTCATTCTCAATGAGTTGTGCGCTGCGTACACGCGGCCGTACTTCGATCTCGCGTCCGATGTCGTGCCGGGTGGCGCGCCGGAATACGGCGGCAGAATCTGTGTCTCACTGTGGCAGGAGTATGGCTGCTTGGTATGCAGAGGGCTTCTGGATCTGGAGGAGGCGCAGTGTGATCTCGCCGGGCCCGCCGCACGAAAGGATCGCGACGCGATCTACGGCGTCAACCGGGCGGTCCTCACGCGCTCTGGACCTTCCGTCGTGTCGATAAATGGCATCATCGCCTCGCTCGGCGTCACCGAGTTCATGGTGACGGCAACCGGACTAGGGGCTCCAAAAACGGCCATCAATTATTACGGAAAGATGGGCCGTCTCACGCGCCCTGGTGATCCGCCCGCGTCAGACTGCTACTACTGTCTCGCCGTCCGAGGCCTGGGAGACAAAGCTGATATTCAGCACTACGTTCGGGACAACGTAGGCGCGTTTCTACGCTGAAAACTTGAATAAGAGATCCGACCGGACCTTTATTGGTCGTCGAATGTCCAGACTCAATCCACGGACAGAGTGGATCACCAAACAGCTGCCCGAGCTACGCGTCATTCCTGACGATTTGCTGGAGGCAGTCACACGCCGCCAATAGGCAACGCGGCGAGTACTTGCTACGTCCACGAGTAGCAGACACGAGGAGCGTCGCCCAAAGACGCTCCTCCCGGCACCAGATTCACCCACAGGCGGTAGACTGCCCACATGCCCGAAGAGGCCGTCAAACGACAGGAAGATGAACCGCGCACGCTTATTTTCGTGGACATGCTTGGCTTCGCCGACCTGACGAGGCGAAACCCGACGCGCGTCGTTGACTATGGCCCAGACGAGGACGGGTACACAGGGTCTGGCACCACAGACCTGCAGAGCCGCGTTGTGCGGTTCCAAGCCGTTCTCGACCACGTCCTCAAGGAGCAGACGCTGCAGGGTGGCGCGTCCGCCATGGTTTTCTCCGATTGTGCCTACATCGACGTCCACACATCGCTGCGCGCTGCGCGAGTCGCCGTCGACATGATGCTTCTGTTCAACAAGGCGGACGTGCCCGTTCGTATCGGCATTGGCCGAGGGACGTTCTACGGCTTTAAGTACTCGGTCGACGTATCGGCTCCGGACATGGTGACGAAAGCTCTCTTTGCCGGGACCGCGGTCGTAAACGCCCATACCGCGGAGCAATGCGGCGCCAAGGGCTGCCGGATCCTCGTTCACCCATCAACTGAAGAAGAGCTCCGACGCGTCGGCTCCCATCCGCGCCTGGTTCCGTTACCGGCGAGGTTGAAGGACGACGTAGCCGTCGAGATCAGCTACCTGTCCACGGACTTTGAGGACTACGACCAGAAACCCTACGCCGACAAAGACCTCGAGATCATCCGGCACGTTCGTCAGATGGAGGTGGCCAGCGAGCCTTTACAAGACATGCACCGAGTCCAGTACACGGAGACCATGGCCGCCATTGAGCGCATGCGGACGGCCATGCACCGGGGAACAACCCTTGAGCAGGCCGAAGCCAAGGAAGCGGCGATGATCAACGAGCTTTTGGCAATCTCGGGCGCGGCGAGAGGAGACTGACCATGGCCCAACACGACCCGGGCAAGATGAGCGACGACGAGCTCTTTGAAAACTGGGCGGGATGGATCACCAGGACCGCCGAAGAGCTAACGGAAGTGTTCCAGCACCGATATTTGTTCACATCCGTCCGTGACATGTTCGACCACAACCCGAAGCTGCGCACGGAGCGCGGTCAGTTTGTCATGGAGTGGCAGGCGCGCCTTTATGGGCGCGACGTGCTGCTGTTCATTCGCCGAGAATTCGATTACCAGAACGGCCCGGAGAACATCCTGCACTTGCTGCGCGAAATGCAGAACCGGCCGAAGATCCTCTCGCGTGCACGATATCGCGCGTTCTGCGACCACCTTCCTTGGAACGATGAGGAAGCCAAGAAGGCCTATGCGGACTCGTTCTTCAACAAGTTCAGCTTATCGGCGATGGCAAGTCAGTGACGGACTATCTTGATCCCGCCGGACTCGAGGATGAAAGCATGGCGCTGAAGGCTGGCATCGACAAGGTTCTCCTGTACGCCAACCGGAATCTGGCGCACCGAACTCCCGAATGGGAGCCGCCTCCGATTGTCAGACCCAATGACACCGATGACGCCTCTTCGCCGTCCAGGCACTCTTCGACAAACTCTATCCATTGTTGACCGGAAAGAGCATGCCGGACCCGGCACCGGCCATCCAGTTCGATTGGGAGGACGTGTCCGGCATGTCTGGATGCCGCCGGATGTCGCCGATGACATCAACGCAGCCGAACAGGCAGCGCTGGAAGCACAGTCACAGGCAGTCATCGACGAGATCAACAACCGCGGGAAGGCGCGACGGACTTAGCAGCGCCTGGATGTCGAGCGTCCGAAAGCAGCTCCGTGGCTGATCCGAATCGCGCACCATTCGGATCCGTCGTCAGGCTCCTTGCGCCTCGGTGGACACCCAAAACCGCCCGACAATTAATCGACAGCTGAAAACCGTCATTTAACGGTTGACGGCCGAGACGTTGACGCAGGCGAGGGCCGCATGGTCCCTCGCCGGATGGGCAATGTCTTGGACGAGCAGAAACAGCACGACGTGAGAGCCCTCGGCCGACAGGGCTGGACGCTGCGCCGCATCGCAGCGGCGACGGGCGTCCATCGCGTGACGGCCGGCGAGTATCTGCGGGCCGCGGGGATTCCCGTCCGTCGGCGTGGGCGCCCGCGCGAAGGGACGGCAAAACCGACAATTTCGCCGCCGGCGGTGTCCACCGACCTCCCGGCCAATCCGGCCATAGTGTCGGCGGGGTCCACCGACGTGGTGCCGGCCCGTGCGCCGGCCGCCAGCGCGTGTGAGATCTACCGCGAGGTCATCACCGAGGCGTGCGCGCGCGGCCGCAACGCGATGGCCATCTGGCAGGACCTGGTCGATGACCACGGCTTCACCGCCCGGTACGCCAGCGTGCGGCGCTTCGTCCGCCGCTGGCGCGAGACGCCGAGCGCCGAGGCGCGCGTCGTCATCACGACCGCGCCGGGCGAAGAGGCCCAGGTCGATTACGGCGAAGGGCCGATGGTACGCGACCCGGCCACCGGCAAATACAAACGCACGCGGCTGTTTGTGCTGACGCTCGGCTACTCGCGCAAAGCCGTGCGGCTCTTGGTCTGGCGCTCCAGCGCACAGGTCTGGGCCGAGCTGCACGAGCAGGCATTTCGCCGCTTGGGCGGGGTGGTGAAAGTGATCATCCTCGACAATCTGAAAGAAGGCGTGCTCACGCCCGATGTCTATGACCCGGCGCTCAATCCGCTCTATCGCGACGTGCTCGCGCACTACGGTGTCGTCGCCCTGCCGTGCCGCGTCCGCAAACTCCGCCTCTCCGGCAGGGCCGCCGTCCTCGAAACGCGGCTCCATCAAGCGCAGGCCGAGCGCCTCGCGCCGCTCGATCTCGTCGCCACGCTCGTCAACGACGAGCTGCAGCGCCGACAGGACCGCCTCTTTGCGCGTCGCCACACGCAGGCGCGCCTTCGCGACGCCGACCGCTCGCTCGATGGCTTTGATTTCACCTTCAACCGAAAACTCGACCGCGCCCTCGTCTTCGATCTCGCGACCGCCCGCTTCATCCAGCAGCGCGAAGATGTGCTCTTCCTCGGGCCGCCCGGGACCGGCAAGAACCATCTGGCGCAAGCGCTCGGCCGCGCGGCGATCCAGCAGGGCTATCGCGTGATCTATCGCGAATGCGAGCAACTCATCCCTGACAACGCTCGCCGGCACTCCGTCCTTGAGGGCCTGAACAAGCTTTGTGATTTGCGTCTGCACCCGCCCGAGCTCGTGCTCGATAGCCGTCAGGCCAGCTCTTGCCGCCATTCGAAGTCGATTCGACTCGCGTGTGAACTCTTCGCAGAGCTCCTCGAAGAGATCTTGCCGCAGAAGCCTCTCCTGCGGCGCGTTAAGAATGCGCGACTCAACCTCACCGCGACGGATCGTGAGGCGATTGGAGCAGATACCTTTGTCATGTGCGCCGAAGCACGAGAGCCGATTTCGCGACTTGAGCACGAAACCGCTTCCACACACTCCGCATTTTGTCAGGCCGGAAAACAGATATCGAGGTCTTCGCGCGCGGACGATGCTCGTGGAGGTAGCAAGTACTCGCCGCGTTGCCTCTTGGCGGCGTTTGACTGCCGCCCACAGGTCGTCAGAAATGACGCGAAGCTCGGGCACCTCTTTGGTGATGCACTCTGTCCGTGGATTGAGTCTGGACACCCGACGACCAGTATCCGGATCTTTGATGTAGCGCAGGCGATTCCACACCAACCGCCCGACATAAAGCTCGTTGTTCAGAAGCCCGGCGCCACGTGCTGCGTTTCCATAGATGGTGCTCGGGTTCCAGCGGGCGCCGAATGGTCCCTTAATATCCTCGCGGTTCAAGCGTTTTGCGATTTGCTTGTGAGACGCTCCACCAACGAAGTCCCGGAACACGCGTTCAACGACGGCCGCTTCTGTTGGTTCAATCTCGCGTTCGCCTGTTGTCAGGTTGGGCCCGTTGACAGCCTAACGACTCGATAGCCGTACACAGACCGCCGCCCGCCGAAGCCGACTTTGGCGATCCCGTGCTCGTCCGATTGTAAGTTCCGCCGCGGCACCAGTGGATTCGGCGAAATAGTGGCGAAACATTCAGAATTACGCCGCTTCTCGAATGCGCCAGGTGCGGAGATCGTCCAATGCGGCGAGCTAGCCCTGTTAAGTGCAATAAAATCAATTAGTTGCTCGAACAAACGAGTCGGACTGCCATAAATCGTTATTTTTCAGCAGCTTACGTCGCCAGAGAGCGGCGCCGATGTCCGCAACTGACCAAACCAACGGCCCGACAGTGGCGCTCCGGTCGGGACCCGCGTCACTCGTCCCGGGGCTTTCCCAGTCGCTCCCAGCCGCCGCATCGTGACCTCGCCTGTCACGGTATCCTGTCACACTACATAGGCATGCAGATGGACTGGAAGACGTTGCTCAACGCCGACCGGCGCCGAAAATCAACGATCTCGGGAGACCACCGGGCCGAGTTCGAGCGCGACTTCGACCGCGCTGTGTTCTCCACACCGGTCAAACGACTACAGGACAAGGCTCAGGTCTTCCCGCTCGAGACCCACGATGGGGTACGTACACGTTTGACGCATTCGCTGGAGGTCTCGAGTGTTGCGCGTGGCCTGGGGAGGAAGGCGGCCAGCTGGCTCCTCGAGCAAAAGGCGATTGAGCCAGGAATGGACAGGTCGATTGAAGCCATTGCGGCAACTTGCGGCTTGATCCATGACCTGGGAAATCCACCGTTCGGTCATGCCGGCGAGGACGCAATTCGGTCATGGTTTCGGCAGCGGGATGCTCGGGCGCCACTTCGAGACGAACTCACGTCCGCGCAGCAGGTTCAGGACTTCTTGAAGTTCGAAGGCAACGCGCAATCGCTGAGGCTCGTAGCGACGTTGCAGGTACTCGCGGACTACACTGGGCTCAACCTGACGTTCGGAACCCTTTCGGCCTTGGGGAAGTACGTCGCTCCATCAGATCAGGCCGACGGCGACGCCAAGAATCGCGCCCACTGCAAGCCTGGCTACTTCGCCTCGGAAGCCGGCATCGTCAAAGAAGTGCGCGAGCGGACCGGAACCGGCGACGCGAGGAACCCAATCTGCTACCTCGTTGAGGCGGCGGACGACATCGTCTACCTCGCCGCGGACGTTGAAGACGCTGTCAAGAAGAACGTACTTTCGTGGAAGGAGGTTGAAGAGGCCCTCAAGGAGTCGAACGCCGCCTCCGTCAGGGCTGCATTGGATCTCCAGCAGCACATCTTGAAGGCCGGTGGCCCGTCAGTGCCGGACGACCTAGAAGGCGACATAATGGCCGCGGCATTCAGGACGGGCGCGATTGGTGTGATGATCGAAGCGGCATTCAGGGTCTTCCAGGCGCAGTACAACGGGATCATGCATGGGCAGTACGATGGGGCTCTACTCGCAGACAGCGCCGCCGCCGAACTGTCGGACTGTCTTCGGAAGCTCGGTAGGACTCGTGTCTACCCTACACGCTCAACCTTGACGCTTGAGTTGATGGGTCGGAACGTGATCGGCGACCTCATGAACGTGTTCTGGGAAGGGGCCGAAGCTCTGCCAAAGGACAAGGCGCCAAAGACTGCGACGTTTGCTGGCAAGGCCGCAGCGTTATTTTCTCCGAACTACCGCAAGGTGTTTCAGCACTTCGTCAATGAGCGGACTGATCTACCGGAGCAGTATCATCGATTTCAGTTGGTGACGGATTACATCTGTGGCATGACCGATTCCTTTGCGAAAAGGCTACACGGCGAGTTGTTCAATGGGCGCTGAAGTAGCGAGTCTCAAGCAAACGCTCCTCCGTGAAGTGGGCGTTCTTTCCCACAATGACGGGCTTGCATGGAAAGGACCGATCCTTAATGTTCTCGGCGAGTTTCGGCACTCCCGTATGCAGGCTGTCCTGTTCGGAGGGACCCTTCGGTCGTTGTTGACTGCCCGCTTGTTTGAGGGAAGGCGAGGACGACCACGAGACATAGATGTAGTGGTGTCCGGCGCTCCTCTTGCTGATCTCGAGGAGCGATTCAGAGCTATTGTGAATCGCCGAACGCGATTTGGCGGGTTGCAGTTGAAGCGGGGCCGTTGGCAGTTCGACATCTGGCCGGTCGGCGACACTTGGGCTTTCAAGCACGATCGGATCACGGAGGCCAGTTTCGCAGGGCTGCCGTCGACCACCACTTTCAACCTTGAGGCGATCGCTGTTGAAGCGTGGCCAACGAGGGGCCGCTCAAGAGCGCTCTTCTCTGGCGACGACCAGTTCTTCGAAGGGATCCTGTCGAAGACGCTTGAACTCAATCGAGACGACAACCCCTTCCCCGAACTCACAGTCGTTCGTGGATTGGTCATGGCCAGTGAACTTCGATTCAGAGTCGGACCTCGATTTGCCGAGCATGTCCGCAAAGTTGGCCCTGCCTTGACCGAGGAACGTCTTGATCAGATCCAGCGCTCGCATTACGGCCACGCTCGTCTTGACGCCCGAACGCTCAGGGCATTCATTTCTTGTGTGTTACGGGCTCCAATCGATGGGCGTGAGGTTTCGCTTCCAGTGGTGGGCCAGCTGCATCTTTGGCAGAACGGAAGCGACGCTTCCGCTCCGCACGTGAGCGTCCACGTCCTCGCTTCGTCGCAGTCCGTTTCTTCTATGGACACAACGCATGCGGACAACGCTTAGACGTCCTCTTGGAATTGTCGGTGAGTGCAACGTATGAGGGTCTCGACCACACTCGGTCGAAGAAGCCGTACCGATCCAGGCAAAATGAAGGCGGGAACCAGTAGGGCCAGCGCTAACGGCAGACGCAGCGCCTTATACAAACGGCGTCGCCGAGTGCGCGAACGCGCCGAGCGCCGCAGCGGACAAGCCGGTCAGCTCACTGTCGCGGCACGTGGGGCATCGGTGTTCGAATCCTACGTTCGGTGCTCCTACTAAGATTAGAGCGGTCCTCACGCGACGCCGAACAAATTCCTGAACGTTAGCGTTGAGGCGCAAATCGCTGATCGGGAGGTGGTGGCGAGGCACGCGAGGGAGTCGCGGCGCCCAGTAGAGAGCGGTCCACAGAAGGCGGATTCGCCCGTTCGATTTCGGCGCCAAGTCACGACCAGACAGTCTCGTGAGCGGCCGTTGCCGAATCGGATAGGATCGCCGAAGAGTTTTCTGCTCAACCACACAGAGAAATAGCGAATGGCAGAGTCGAAGGCGAAAGCCACGCCCGAAGAGATGGCGAACCGCAAGGCGCGGACGGCAGAGAAGAAAGAGCGCGAGGCAGCGGAATTCAAGGCCGACCTGACACGCGATCTGGAACTCGCGAAGTCCGCTTTGGCGGATGTAGAGAAACAGTCCCAGACCGCGTGCGAGGACGCCGCCATGTTCAAGGCGTTGGTCAGTCATCTCGCGGGGTTCTATCAGGAGGTGGATAAGCTTTCGAAAAACAAGGGCGTGTTCGAGGCAACCGACCTCGTGGTTCAGACCATCAACGACGTCGTTCGGGATGCCAAGCGCTTTACGATCGGCGATCCGTATCTCGACCGGACCAAAGAGTTCGTTCCGGCCGGGCAAAACCCGCCCTATTCGGACGTGCTGATGGTCGCCCGCACGGTGCAACAGTTCTTGCAACGCTCCGAGGCGGGGATTCTTGAGCGGGGGAAGCAACTCGCTCGCATGTCGCGCCACGCCCAGACCATCATCGCCGCTCTGTCTTGGTGGATCGAAAACGATGGTCAACCGAGCAAGGATGATGTCGCCGAAGCGATGACGGCCAAACCGTCAGAGGCGTGGTTCTTCGAGGCAGACAACGGCGAGTCGTATTTCAACCACGAGCGATTGAAGCAGCGCGGCGTGCAAAAAAGTCTCTCGGCCGACTAGTGCCCCATGGCCCGGACATCAGGCGCGCTGCTGCTCCCGCACGTTTCGCAGTTCGACGTGGACTTTGTAATTCCGCGCGTCGGCGTGGACATCCCCGTCTGGCTGGACCCGTTTCTGCTCTACAAAAGCCGCGACCCACGATTCCGCCACTTGCATGAGCAGATCGTCACTGCCTTCAACCGCGGCGTTGAAGCGGTAAAAGCCGGGGCGCCTGATGACGCTTACCGCATCCTCGATTATCCCGAAGAGGCCGCCGTCGGGTTTGGGTACACGAAGAAGGGTAAGGCGGGCTCAGGCGTCGGGAGCGGAACGGCCACACTGCTGGTGGAGACAATAGCGCGTTCGCCGGGGCTGCAGGATAGAAAGGTCCGGCATGTCGAAGAGATGCAGCTGCTCGCCGCGCGCATCGGACCCGACAGGGTCAGCGACATTGCGGTCAACATCCTGAAACAGTTTCTGATCGAGTACACGCAGCGGCAGGCGGACCTCTGGAAGTTGCCGCTCAAAAGCGGCGTTCCGGTGTCGCATGTCTACGATCACGAGGCCGGAGACTGGAACGACATTTATGCGGATGTCCCGGTCGATGAACTGAGCGGCCAGCCGATCCTGCTCGTGCCGCGCAGACTGGTGCGGCGGCTGCCTTGGATTAACTACGACGATTTTCTC
The DNA here is from genome assembly GCA_963704575.1 of uncultured Acidobacteriota bacterium. Taxonomy (GTDB): domain Bacteria; phylum Acidobacteriota; class Vicinamibacteria; order Vicinamibacterales; family SCN-69-37; genus DATEGZ01. The sequence goes on from OY969918.1 coordinate 3,600,177, forward strand.
AGGACGGAATTTCGCGCCTATCTCGCGGCGCGAAGGGGACCGACGCTCCAACGTGCGAAAAGCTCTTCACGGAGCGCGGCTCCAGGCGCTCAGCAGAAGACGGATGTGATCAGCGCAACCCGCGCGGACGTGGCGCTGATCGAGCGCTACGTTCGGACCAAGGAGAAGCAAGCGGCGGGAGCCAAGCCCGACATTGACTACATCGAGGAAAACTCATGCGACCAGGCTGAAGCTTTGATCGCACGCCTCGCCGCTATTCCGCCCGGGCGCGAGGCTGCCCGTGACTATCAGTTCCTCGTCTTGGAGATCCTGAACTACCTCTTCAATCCCGACCTGACGGACGGCCAGCCGGAAGTGCGGACGTTTGACGGTACCGAGCGGCGCGACATCATTTTCACGAACGAGTCGGACGAAGCATTCTGGGATTACGTGCGCACAAGCCACGACAACATTTTCGTCATGTTCGAGACCAAGAACACCCACGAACTCGACGCGCCGGCGATCAACCAGACCGCAACCTACCTTGGCGATCGCGTCGGCCGGCTGGGCGTCATTGTCACGCGGCAACCGCCGACAGAGGCGATGCAGCGCAAGATGTTTTCGGTGTGGAACGACTCATCGCCCAGGAAGACCATCCTGACGCTTGCCGATGCCGACTTGCGCCAGCTCCTTGAGCTTCGTTGCAAGAATGCCTCGCCGACGGCGTGGATGCAGAAGCACTATCGCGCCTTCCGGACGGCCGTGCAGTAGCGTCGAGACGGGTTCCACCGTTGCGGTCCGGACGCCTCCGAGCGATTCAAGGAAGGATCGATGTGATTCGGATTGCGGGGCCGCGCGGGCGTTCTCCATGTACTCAGCGTACGAGGTGACATCCACGATGGCATGGACATCCCTGGTTGGGCGAATGCCGGTAGCCGCCGGATCGGTGATGAAGATGCCGGTGGTGCATCCGCCGACGAAGACGAGATCGTCGAGAACGGGCGCAAGCCTCGGGGGACAGTTGAAAACCGACAATTAATCGACGGGGCAAACCGACAATTTCAGCCGGCGGCCGAGACTGGGAAGTTCTACTTCGCGGCGGCCTCCGAGCGCAAGTCGGTCTGGAGCTTCGTGCGCCAGCTGCGCGGTCCGCACTTGAGCACGTGCGCGTGATGTAAGAGCCGATCGAGCAAGGCCGTTACAGCGGCGGTGTCGCCGAGCAGCTTGCCCCAATCGTCCACCGGCCGATTCGACGTCAGGATCGTAGAGGCCCGTTCGTACCGGCGCATGATGAGCTCGAGCAGGTCTTCGGCCGCGGTGTGTGGCAGCTTGCGCATGCCGAGGTCGTCCACGATGAGCAGCGGGACGCGGCCAGGTCCGCGAGGAGCGTCTTGCGGGTGCCGTCGAGGGATGCGTCGGCGATCTCTTCGAGCAGCGTGTGGGCTTGGAGGCCCAGCAAGCTGATCTTCGCGGGCGCCTTGGCCGAGCGAACGAACCCGCGCCACTGCTTCACCCGAACATGGCGGATCTGTATCGCCGCAAAGTCGGCGAACTGGCGGAAGCCCTGGCCCACGAAGAGAGCCGGGCTGGAGCCGCAGAATCCCTCCGAGGACTCATCGACGGCATCACCCTGACCCCGGACGGTGGAGAGCTCCGAATTGAGCTACAGGGGAACCTGGCCGCGATGCTCAGAGCCGCAGAAGCCCAGCGCAGCGGCAGATCGTCTCTTGTTGGTGGAGTGTTAAACGATGGCCCGAGGTCGCCGAGCAACGACGACCTCGTGCAGATAATGGTTGCGGGGGCGGGATTTGAACCCGCGACCTTGGGTTATGAGCCCAAGAGCCGCGCACGCGGCCCAACGCCTCGCGCGGCCGGAAAGACCTGACTCATGACCGCGGCCGTGTCGCCTTAGCGGCACGTCGCTCCTTCACCGCCGCAGCTGCCTGCGAACGCCTGGGCGGCTCCCGTGGGTGGCCCCACATGTCGGGTGTAGCCGCAGGTGTCACTGCGATGTCAGCCAACGGTTGGAAATCAGTGTCGGCGGCAACTTCAGCACGCGGCGACGCGGCGTTCAGCGCACCGCCGGCGCGCCGCGAATTCCGTTCGCGCCCGAACGACGTTTTTCCCGAGCGCGACGCGCCGCATCGATCGCGCGCTGGCGGATGCCTGGATCGTACCGGTGCCCTTGCCTGGCGCAGAGGTCGGAGAAGATCGCCGAGACGGTCGCGTTCGATTCGTCGGATTCCAACAGCGCCAAGCGGAGCGACTCACTGGCAATCGCGGCGTAGATCCTGAAGTCCGCGAAATCCGCCGCGGGACGCGGCGGTTGATCTTTTACAGAAACAGACACAAGAACCGGATCCTCACCTTCACCGGATCCGTACACAGAAACAGGTACCGGCGATCCTGGCGGTGCCTCGTCACGACCTGGGTCGGGCTCCGCCTTGCCTGGGTTGTGCTGAGGTGGGTGCTCGTCAGGTGGTGGCGGGATGTCGCTCGCCGCCTCTCGGATGTGCGGGTGCTGATGCTTGAGAAAATCTGGGATGTCGATGAACTTCTGGCCGGCGACGGCATATCGCCGGATTCTTCCGCAGGCGGCGAGCTCTTCGAGCAGCGCGTCGATGTCGCAGCGATCGTACGGCAGGCACGACACCCCGATCCGCTTCGGCCGATCTTCAAGGCGCCCGGTCTTGTCGGCGATCGCATGCAGGTCGCGATAGAGAAGTCGAGCGAGCGGACTGCAGGCCGCGAGGACGTCATCGATCGCCCAGGACGGCGGTTGAATTCGCGCTCTGGCCATGACTAAGTCTCGTCGCCGGCGCGTGCGGTGCGCGTCGCCTCGTAGCACTCACACGCCGAACGAAGGATGTGCACCCGATTCCGGATGATGATTCGGCCGTGGCGACATCGGATCGCGTCAGCGTCCTGCAGTGCAATCGCGGCTTCGGTGACCGCGGAGCGAAGCACCCCAAGCGCCGCCGCCAAGCTTTCATGCGTGAGTTCCAGCGCGTCTGCGCCAATACTATCGGACGCGGTCAGTAGCCACCGACACAGGCGCTGGAGCACCTTGTGATAGCACTGGCAGATGACGGCCTGCCCCATCTCGCCGGAGACGCGATGAGCGCAGGCCAACAGGGCCGAGCGGAGCCCTTCATGTCGCTGCATCTCGGCGCGAAGCGTCGGCGCGCTCAAACGCAGCGCGGCTCCCTGAAGACGGACGACCGCTTGATGTGACGCCACGCGGGCCTGCAGGAGGATGGGTAGTCCGACGATTCCTTCCCGAGCGACGCTGGCCAGCTCGACGGTACCGCCCTCCGCCGTTAGCGCCATGAGCGACACGAGACCTGCCGTTGGAAAGTACACGTGCCGGACGACGTCGCCGACATTCCAGAGGGTCATGCCCTTGGTCAGCGGGACGCTCTCGAGCGCGGCTTGCAGGCGCAGCTGCGCATCTGGCGCAAGACTGGCGAGCAGGCGATTCTGGTGAAGCGAGATCGCGAGAGCATTCATGGCTGGCTCGGCGTTCGCTACTTCGGCACGAGGTACGTACCCGCCAAACGATCCTGGATTCCACGCTCCGGATGGTCGGCCGCATAGAAGAGGCCGACGATTTTCACGACCGCCACCCCAAGAAGAGGCGTGGCGTGCCCAAGAAAGAGAAGCTGAGCGGGCACCCAGCTCCACGCCACCGCCGCTCGCCAGACCGCACGCAGCCGCGAGGCCTGTTTGCCGTCCGGCGTGACGACGGCGATGCCGAAGGCACGCAGCCAGATGCCGCTGCCGAAAGCGAGCGCCCAGACGAGAGCGAGCGTCGCAGATCCGATCAGACCTGCCTCGGCGGCCGTCATCGGCAACCAGCCAACCACAGACGGCGGCAAATGTGGAAACACGCCGTTGATAAGAATGCGGCCGAGCGTGTCGCCCGCGAGCAGGTAGACAACGAGTCCGAGGCCCAAGGTCATGCCGCGGGCCGTCGACGTCACGCGATCTGGCCGGGTCTGCAGCTCCGCCAAGATCGTCGGGATTTCTGAAAGCGCGCTGAACTCGCCGTTCTCTAGCGTGCGCAGGCACATGGATGCCGACAAGGGCAGCGGTGGAGTCCGTGAACCCAACCCGTGTTGGGCAGCGGCAAACAGGAACTGCTGAGCGGAGGCGACGTCGAAGCACGTTGTCGGACTCGCGTCTGTGAGACCGGGCGCCCGAAAGTCGAGGAGCTTCGCGCGGCCAGACGCGGTGACCCAGATGCGATCAAGAGCGAGCGCGTCAAGTGAACCTTCGGCGGCACTTGCCTTGAGTTCACTCGCGAGATCACCGAGCCAGACGGACACCGAGCGCCATGGCTGCGCGCTCGCCATCGCGAGCAGCGGCTGACCGTCCGGCGATTCATACGCGTCCCACGCGGAGGATTCCGTGCGTTGCCCCTGGAGCCAGTGCAGTCGGGTGGGCCGGCTGACATGTCTGACGATGGAGGACACCTTCGGTGTCCCGATCGGCAACATGTGGATCCAGACCGGGCGCTTGAGTCTTGGATCTCGCGCGAGTAACACTCGCCCGCTGTCGGTCGCGCCAACCACGGAGACGATGTCATATGGCCCGACTCGTTCTCCTTTGGCGTGATCGGCAGCGCGGATCATCGACGGCGATAGCCGAGACTCCGGAATCTTGGCGCGCGTGATGACACGCGTGCCGGTCAGGATGTCATGCAGACCCGTGAAGCCGTTCCGTTGGCGCGCAGGAAGCACCAAGAGACCTGTCCCCAAGCCGAACGCCACACCGTGGAGGGCCGACGGCGGCACGTGTCCGACGAGTGACTTCGCGAGGACCGCGATGATGGCCAACGAAGCCACGGGCAGAACAAAGAGCACGCTGCGCGCAACGGCGCGCGTCACTCCCGGCAGGTCGCCACAGCGTGTGACAACCCTGAGCCCGCACCGCCGTTTGCCATAGCCAGCGCCAAAGACCCCTTCGAGGATGGCCCAGTACAAGACGGGCAATGTCACGACCACCAGGCCCGCGCCGACCGGATCGCGGACGACTTGAGCACCGACGAGACTGGCCAGGACGATCGCAACGATCGGAAGCAGGACGATCACGTCGAAGGCGGTCGCGGCGGCTCGTAGCCCCAGCGGCGCCGGCGCGACCGCGGCCGAAGCGAATCGCTGAAGTTCGTTCCTCAGGGTGGCGTATGTGCCGGGTCTATGAGCGGGTTGCTTCGCAAGACATCGGCAAGTCAGGTCAACAAGATCGACGGGAATGCTGGCTTGAAGATGTCGTGGAAATCGAACTGGCTTCGTGCGGATCCGTGTGATTAGCCCGTCGAGCGTCGCGGATTCGAACGGCGGGTGGCCGGTGAGTAGGAAGTAGAGCGTGGCGCCGACGGAATAAATGTCAGCCTGGACGCCGAGCGGTTCGCCGGCGATCTGCTCAGGAGGTGCAAACTCGGGCGTGCCTTCGAAGGACGCGCGCTCGGTGCGCATCGCTCCCTCGTGCGAACCGAGGGAAATCGAGAGCCCGAAGTCGCCAACCTTGATCGTGCCGTCCTGATCGACGAAGCAGTTCGAGGGCTTGACGTCACGGTGCAGGATGCCCGCCGCGTGCGCGGCGTCGAGGCCGTCGACGACCTGGAGCATCGCGTCCACGGCCTCAGCGGGCGGCAGCGGCCCGCCCTGCCTCACGCGGTCCTTCAACGTTCCGCCGACCACGAGCTCCATCGCGATCACGGGGATGCCGGCGATCTCGCTCGTGTCGAACACGTAGACGCTGTTGGGATGGTTGACCGCGGCGGCGAGCTGACCCTCGGCCAGGAAGCGCGCCCGATCATCGGGCCGTCGAAGGCGATGGTGCAGCACTTTGAGGGCCACTCTGCGGCACTGCTCGATGTGTTCCGCTTCGTACACTTCCCCCATGCCGCCCCGGCCGAGCAGGCCATCGATGCGATACGGGCCGAACCGCTCGCCTGGCTCGAGGCGCCAGTCGACGATGGCATCCGCTTGCCTCGCGTCCTCGGGGGCCGGACGATCCCCGCGCGAATTCGAGGCGGGCGTGGCGAGTTCTGCCAGGACGCATGCCGCACACAGGCCTTCGGTGCCGTCCGTTCGGAGGACCGATCCGCACCGTGGACAAAGGGATGAGCTCATATAAGAGATCAGCCGATTCCGTCGCCGAAAGTAACATCCCTGGCTGCGGCGGCGAGGCTGCGCCCCGCGGCCACGCTCGAGCCCGCCGTCGGACCGCGCCGAGCGAGAGCCTCGAGGCCAGCGAACGCGCGCGTACCATCGCGGCCCGGCCACGCGGCGAACGCACCAACCCTACGTCTGGAGAGCTTTCAGAAGATACCGCAACTCCTCGTCAACGGCGTCGTCGGTCACCGTGTCAGCAATCTCGCTGCGGAGCTCCTGCTGAAACCGGCGCTTGAGGCGGAGGACGGCCATCTTCATGGCGGCTTCGGTGGAACCGAGATCGAGAGCAAGCGCCCGGTAACCGCCGCTCGGCATGTCGCCCAGCAGGCAATCCTTGAGCCGGTCGAACTCCCCGGCCTTGCCCTTCGCTTCCCACTCGTTTCGAATCCGTTGAAAGACCTGATCGAGGACCGCGAGCGCCCAATTGCGATCGAAGACGGTTTCGGGCGTGCCCGCATCGGCCGGCTCCAGCAGATAGCGGCTCTCCGCTTTGCCGAACTCGAAAGGCATAGGGGACTGTCCCCCGCCGCGCTTGAGCGCGCGGTCGTGCACGCGACGGTTCTCGAGAAAGTGGCTCAGGGACACGAGCAGGAACGCGCGGAAGCGGCCGCGCTCCGGGCGAAGCCCTCGGAAGTCGTCCCGCTCGAGCAACATGAGAATAAACGCCTGCACGGCGTCGCTCGCCTGATCAGCATCGAAGCCCTGGCGGCGCACGTAACCATAGAGGGGATACCAGTAGGTCTCGCAGAGTGCGGTCAGCGCTTCTCGCGCGGCCGAGGGATGACTGCCGCCCGCTGCGAGGACGAGGCTCCAACGCGTGGTCTCGAACCTGGGCCGACCTACTGTGGTCATGGCAACGGGTTGATGCTAGCGCCTGATCCTGGAATCGAGAAGGGGCGGCGGGTGAGGCGTGTGAGTGGGGAATGGACGAAGGGTGTGCGCACCAACTGGCGCTGACCATTTAACGCCGCCGACCCCACTCTCATCTTGATAAGTGAGCCTAATGGACGGACAGCCTCGGCGGCTCCAGTGGTTGGGTATTGAGCAGCGTGTCCAGCGCCACAGTCACCTGCGTGGTCTCGGCCTCAACGTCTCGCGCCGTCTGGTACTGCACGACAGCATCTCGCCCGACCCCGAGCACTCGCACCACGGCACTGTCTGGCGGCCACGGCGTGGGCGGCGGCTGACGAAGGTCAATCTCGAGAGCGCGCCAGTCCTGTGGAGTGGCGAATCGACGGTCCAATCGGTCGGCGCCGCGCCAACGAACGGAGGCGTAGCGCGCGGCCGGGCAAATGAGCGCTAAGCCGCGTAGCTTTCGGCTTGCATCCGCGATGATGAAAATCGTGGCGGTCATGAGTCGTAAAGGCCGACGCCAAAAGAGAAGATGCTTCCGGGCGGATTGGAGTTCATCGCGGGCCTTTCGCACCAGACGGCTGGTCCGCCACACCCGTATACCGACAGCGGGTTAAAGACGGACAAACGACAACAGTATCGTTGTAGGGCGTCATTTCATGCCTCAGAATAATCTAGAGATTCTGCCGAAGTGCCCGACATGCGGCCGGCGGCTGCGCTACTGGAAGCGCAACCCGAAGTGCGCCGTCGCCGACGCACAGCGGTCATTTCGGAATCTGTCAAGCTTGCCAGCGTCGTCAGCCATCCTCCGGAGCTGAACGGGTACGCCAGGCATAGATCGTCTGCGCACTGACGCCGTGCTTCTTAGCCACGTCCGGGACGGCTTTTTCGTCGGCCTCCCGCAGAATCGCCACCATCTGCTCTTCGGTGAATCGGGCCTTCTTCATCGGCTCTCCTCGCCCTCAAGAGACGTGGGAATCGTCGATCTCTTCTGCACACGAAGCACTGTATTGGACGGACCACGCGTTGCTCTGCCACGAACTAAATAGCGCCCCTCGAACCATGAAATCGATATCGAGGCCCAGCGCCAGGGATCGCCGACAGCGGCCGCCCCATCGGGTCTTGCGGGTTGCAGCGTTCGCACCCAACTCGAACCCACTCGCTGTCAAATCGTCGTCAAGAAGTTCGCGCACGATGCCGACGGGGATCGCGTCGCTCGCCAACCCATAGAAGAGAGCTGTTGTCCTCGTCCCCGTGTGGTGCTCGCGGACTACTCAAAGCGGGGGACGTCGACGTCGCAGTGCGTCACGGTCGCCACGGCTTTTGCGAGCAATCCTCGCAAGCCAATCTGATGACAGTCTGCCTGCTTCTGAGTGACCGGTTTCTCAGCCGTCAGGATCAGTCATCACCGGCAAAGGGCGGTAGGAGCGTTGGCTCTGATAAATGCGATGTGTTCGGTTGCCCCTGGAAGGACCGCGCCAGCCCCCGCGCCGTCGCTTATGACGATCGTGCCTGCATAGCAGTGCGACCGCTCGCGCCCACGCGCAAAAACGCGATTTAGGTGGCACTGCGGCACTTCGGCGGCGTTGCGCAGATCGAAGACGCGTACCGCGAGCACGCCAGCTTCGCCACCGTCGAGCAGCTGGCGAAAGACGCGCGCTACGCCGCCGGGCGCTCGCACGCATGCCGGGCTTCTCGCTCGTCGTGCTGCTCGTCCTTGCGATCGGCGTGGGCGCGATCGTCACGGTCTTCGCGCTCCTCAACGCGATCGTCCTGCGGCCGCTGCCGTACGCCCAGCCCGATCGGATCGTCGTGATCACGCATGCGTCGAAGCTCAAGCCCGAAGGCGTCGAACTCTCGAGCGGTCTCTACTTCCACTATGCCCAGCACGCGCAGTCGATCGAGTCGATCGGCGTGTACAGCAACACCGTGCTCAATCCTCAGATGCCCGACGCCGGGAGCGAGTGCATGTGACGTTCGCGTCGGCCACGCTGTTCCACGTCCTCGACGTGACGCCCGCGCTCGGCCGGCTATTCACGGACGACGACGCCAAGCCTGGATTCATGGACATGACCTGGCCCGTGCCCGTGCTGCTCTCGCACGCGCTGTGGGTCGATCGTTTCGGCAGCGATCCCGACATCATCGGCCGCACAATCCGGATGAACGACAACTCGCGGGTCGTCGTCGGCGTGCTGCCGAAGGGCTTCGCGTTCCCCGACGCCGCGACGCAGATCTGGATGCTGGAGCAGCCGATGCCGCGAGCGGCGAGCTTCGCGTCGCCGTTCAATCTGCTTGATGTCGCCCGGCTGAGGCCTGGCGCCAGCGTCGAGTCCGCCAGCGCCGAGCTGCCCGGCGTGCTCGCCACCATCGAAGGCGTCTACCCAGACGCCACAGGCGAGCGCATGAACGCGCTGGCGCTCACGCCGAAGGTCGTGTCACTCAAGAGGTCCATCGTGGGAGACGTCGGCGGCGTGCTGTGGACGCTGTTCGGCGGCATGACGCTGCTGCTCACGATCGCCGTCGCGAACGTCTCGACATTGTTCGCCGGCCGCGTTCAAGTTCTTCGTCCCCGGCTACTTCCAGACCATGGGCACCCGATCCTGGACGGCCAGAGCTTCGGGGCCAACGAGCATGTAACCGAGCCGCATGCCGTCCTTGTCAGTGCCGCGCTCGCGCGGAGGCTCTATCCCGGCGAGACCGCCATCGGCAAGACGGTCGAGCGACTGCAGCGCGACGGCAGTCCGGTGACGATGGGTCGCGACGGTACGCCGATCCCGCCGTTCACGATCGTCGGGGTCGTCGGCGACGTGCGCGAGGCCTCGCTGCGCGACGAGCCGTCGGAGGTCGTGTATGTGCCGGCGCTCGATCCGCCGGTCGAACAGTCGATCGTGCCGACCGAGATGACGGTCGTCGTCCGCACGCACGGCGACCCGTTGTCGCTCACAGCGACCTTGAAGAGTGCGATCGAAGCCGCGGATCCGCAACTCAGCGTGAGCCGCGCGCGCACCCTCGGAACGATCGTCAACGAATCGCGCGGCACGGAGACGTTCGTCGGCGTGCTGCTGCTCGTCGCGGCGATCGTCGCGATCGCGCTCGGGATCGTCGGCATCTACGGCAATGTCGCACACGTCGTACGGCACCGCACGCGCGAGATCGGGGTTCGCGTGGCACTCGGCGCGAGCCGGGCCGACGTCGTGCGCGCGGTCGCCTCCGGATCGATGCGATCGGCGCTCGTCGGCACGGCGATTGGGCTCGTACTCACCTTCGAAGGCAGCAGCTTGCTGCGCGTGCTGCTTTTCGGTGTCGCGCCGCACGATCCCCTCGTCATGCTCATCGTGACCGGCGCCTTGCTGGCGGTGGGCAGCGTGGCGGCGCTCGCCGGGGCGGCGCGGACGGCAGACATCGCGCCAATTTCGGCGATGCGCGTCGAGTAGAACGGCCGCCCTGAGCAGGCCCCACCCGACGTAGGCAAGAAACTTGGATGTCGTTCCCCTGAACAGCAGTGCCGCGAGTCCCGCGACGCTGACGTCGTGGCGTCGCAATTGCCCTCTGGCGTGTCGGCCGACGTCTGGCCGCGTCGATCGCGGTTCAGACGGCATGCGGATCGAAAAAGCGTTCCGAGCGCACGCGGAAGAGCCGGCGCGCCTTGCCTCCGGGCACTGCCTCCGGTTCCGAGAAGGCCGATGAGCCGGGCTCTTCTTCGCGAGGCGGTTAAGCGTGATGTAGCTCGACTCGCGCGTAAGCGCGACGCCACCCGTGGGCCTTGGCGCGAGGCGCGCCGGGGTTCGCCGTCCAAAGCCGACTGAGGCGCCGGCGGCTTGATTTCCCGCGATCGCCTTGACCTACCGGTCCCTAAGACGGATTCGATTCCCATCGCCGGCTCCATCGTTATTCGTTATTCGTTCGGCTGGGTGAACAGCAGGGAAAATCTGCAGCGCATTTACGAGTGCCGAAGCAAGTCGGCCGGCGCGGCTGAGACGGCCGATCGCGCTGGCACGTACGTCGCCGCTGACCCGATGAGGAGCACGAGTCCGCTGGCCAGAGCATAGACGACCGGATCGATGGCTGTGACTTTGAATAGAAAATACTGGAGCCACCATAGGCATGTGGCCGAGGCCCCGAGGCCGGCGACAACGCCCAGCATGGAGCGGCGCGCGAACGACAAGAAGACGGATCGTTGCCGCCGCCCTGAATCAGCGCCGATCGCGAGTCGAATGGCAAACTCGCGCCCGCGAATCGCGACGTCCAGCGCGAGCAGACTCAACAAGCCCGTCAGCGCAAGCGCGATGGCGGCCAAGGCAAATGCCACCAACAACCACGCGCTGAATCGCCGCGGCGCGGTCGCTCGATCGACCGCTGATCCATCGTCGTCACTCCTGAGAGGACGGCGGACGGATAAAGCGCGCGCACCTGGGCTTCGATGAGGGGGCCCCGCCCAGCAAAGCGGCCCGCCTCTGTAGGCGGCTCGGCCTTGGCGCCCTGCAGCACCGCATGCCCACTGGACGAGACTGAGGGGCTCCGGCTTTTTCAGACCAAAATCTGAGTGAGTTTCGCGGCACAATCAGGCCCATCGGGCCAGGAGGGGTGCCGTGAAGAAGAAGCGCTTTTCGGTCGAGCAAATCACCGCGGTTCTGCAGCAGGCGGAGACCGGCATTCCGGTGACGGAGGTGTGCCGCCAAGTGGGCGTGTCCGAGCAAACCTTCTACCGCTGGAAGAAGGTCTATGGCGGGTTGCAGCCGAGCGAAGCCCGCGAGCTCAAACAGCTTCGGGACGAAAACACCAAGCTCAAGCGGGTCGTCGCCGATCTGACCTTGGACAAGGTCATGCTGCAGGACGTGCTCCAAAAACAGTTCTAAAGCCCGTCAAGCAGCGCGAGGTCATGCGGTACTTGGTCGGGCGCTACGGAGTGAGCACGCGACGGGCATGCCAAGTGGTGCCGACGACGCGATCCTCAGCGTACTACCGGAGCCGGAGAGATCCGTTGCCGGCGCTCCGGGCGCGGATGCGCGAGCTGGCCCAGACGCGTGTGCGGTTGGGCTATCGTCGGTTGCGCGTGCTGATGCAACGCGAAGGTTGGGAGGTCGGCAAAGAGCGCTTTTATCGCGTGTACATCGAGGAAGGCTTGGCCTTGCGACGGAAGCGGCCATGGCGGCACGCGACGGCCGTGCATCGAGAGCAGCGCCGGCCGGCAACGGCCCGCAATGACATCTGGAGCATGGACTTCGTGGCCGATGAGCTCACGGATGGACGGAAGTTCCGCACGCTCACCGTCTTGGATCTTTACACCCGCCAGTGCCTGGACATCGCTGTTGGGCGTGGCCTGACCGGGCAGGATGTCGCCGCGACGCTCGAGCGGCTCCGCTTTGATCGGGGATTGCCGCAACGAATCTATTGCGACAACGGCACGGAATTCGTGAGCGCCGCGATGGATCGCTGGGCGTACACGAACGGCGTGATTCTGGACTTCAGTCGGCGCGGCAAACCGACCGACAATGCCGCCATTGAATCCTTCAACGGCCGGTTCCGCGACGAGTGTCTCAACGTGCATTGGTTTCAATCGATGGAGGACGCGAAGACAAAGATCGAAGGCTGGCGACAGGACTACAATGCGAATCATCCTCACCGGGCTCTCAAGGGGCTCAGCCCCGACGAATACGCCCGGCGAGCGATCTTGGAGGCCGCGGACTCACCCTAGACCTGGTCCGAAAAAGCCGACCCTCTCAGGAGGCCGCGGACTCACCCTAGACCTGGTCCGAAAAAGCCGACCCTCTCAAGACGCCGAAGGGTAATCGAGTGCTCGGTCCCCGCCGCTATGGTCAGGACGACCGATCAAAGCCGACTCGTGATTCAACGCTGTTTCGTCCAGACGCCGCAATCTGGCCGCGAAGCGGCCCAAGGCCGCAACGCAACCCTCTTCACTCTGCCGTCATCCCGTCAGCAACAAGCGGAGCGCATCGGCTTCGACCCAACTGCCAGCATCAATCAACGCGACAGGTCTGTCACAGCGGACGTAGCGTCGCTCGCGATGCGGGCCCGGAGGCGCGACTGCACATTAGTTACGTTTAGTGATCATCAGTGATCATTCTCAACCTCAGCCTTCACATCTTCGTTACAACTTCGCGCGCCTGTAAGATCTGCAGTACCACGTTATTGATCTTGTCTACATTCACGGCTAATATTGCTCCGCTCCTCGCGTCGCGCACCATACTCTGAAAGGTCATCATGAACATGCTACGTTCATCTGCAATGGCGTCAATTCTAGCAACCGGTATGCTTGTCGGCGTCGCGTCAACACTCACCCACGCAAATTACACATCGCCCGTGACTGAGGGTACGTTTGTCTATCCGAATGACAAAATTGTGTCGGTCAGTGGAAGCTACAAACTCGAGTGGTACTACGAGACTGATACGTTCTATAGCCCTTCGCGTACCTTCGTCTCTCTTGACCATCGTGGCCCCAATGGGCAAGATTGGTATTCCTACAACGACGACAACAACAACTGGGATTGGACGGGCTACGGGACACATGTGCCGCAGGAATATGAGAGCCTTGAATTCGAGTGTGGGGAAGAGTCATGTTCACCGTCGCCGTACTTATTGATGCAAAACGACGGCAACCTAGTTTTGTATGATGCGTTCTCGAATGCGGTCTGGGCCACCCATACGGAAGGCAATCCACACGCGTACTTCGACGTTCAGGGCGATGGCAACATGGTCGTCTACAGCTCCGATGACGAGCCGCTATGGTCCCTTTTCGGCGGCCCGCAGTAACTGGCTACCGAAGAACGTGGCCGGTTAGGTATTGCGAATGGCGACAGTGACGGGCAGTGGGTCTGGCAGCGCTGGGTGCACCCGTCGCATCCGTATGCACTGGCAAGGGATCCTTCGACTCGTCGAAGGATCCCTTGTTGCCTTGTCGTACGCACGCCCAGGTTCGGCGGCCTCGGGCGCACGTGGTGCAGGCGCTACGCAGGTGCCGCTGGCTCGACAACGCCCGACTGCGGAACTGGCCGGAACGCTGTGGAGGTGTTTTGTGGATGGCTCTGCCAGACCGCTGTTGGGATTCCTTTGCGTCCTCCTTTTCTCGGTATCAGACGGCGCCTGCGGCAGGTCTGGAGCCGCCGGCCAACGACCCACTCGAAACGACCAGCCCTCGAACGGTGTGACTGCAGACGTGTCGGCCCACGGCGCGACCACCGCTCGAGCGGGAGTGTTGGGATCTATTCAAGGCACGGTTACGGACGATGCGGGTCGGGTGGTCAAGCGCGCCACTCTTAAGCTAGGTGTCAATCGCCAAGAGCGAGAAGTCACGACCGATTTTGCTGGTCGATACACCATTCGGGACGTTGCACCTGGTTCATACTCTTTAACCGCTGGTCGGGACGCCTTTGTGAGCATGGCGTTGGGGCAAGCGAATCCATTCGACCTGGCGGCGCCTATTGCGGTGTTGGAAGGTCAGAGGATAGAGGGTGCGAATTTTGCCCTACGACGCGCCGGCGCAATCATCGGTCGAGTCACCGACGAAGACGGCAGTCCCGTGACTGACGCTCGGGTGACGCTCAGTCGCTACGAGTACCGCTTCGGTCGACGCCAGCTTGTTCCAGTGGTTCTTGGTCATCCCGCAAGTGATACGGATGACTTGGGACGGTTTCGGCTTTTCAATTTGGCGGCTGGTGCGTACGTGCTGACGGTGTCGTATGACCTCACTTCGGCTGACGCGAAGGGCCGAGAGATTGGGTACGGTCTTACCTACTACCCTAGGACCCTTGACGCCACGGAAGCCGCCTTGTTGAACTTGTCAGCAGGCGCGGAACTGAAAGTGGATGTTCAGCTCATTCCGCTGCCGCTTGTTCATCTTATTGGCTCGCTCCGAACCTCGGATGGTGCCATCGCATCGGATGGCGCGGTGCGACTGAGTCGGCCCGGAGCCGCAGCGCCCTGGGCTCGGATAGCGCGATTGGACAATACCGGAACCTTTCATTTTGATCTACCGATTCCTCAGGGGACATACACTCTCACTGCTGTAGCCTCCCAGCGGAGTGCGCCAGCGGATCAAGGTCAGACCAGAACAGAGACTGGTACGATGTCGGTCGTCCTTGGAGGACCTCGCGTTGATGCTCTCAGAGTGACGACGCGGCCCGGAGGAAAAGTTCTGGGGTCCGTGGTCTTGGACAACGGCGATCCTATACCCGCGAATCTTGAGGGCATGCACGTGTTTCCGGTCGCCAAGGACCCTTCCAACGCGTGGCCCATTGGTGTTGGCGCGCGCGTTGGCCGTGACGGGAGATTTGAGTTGACAAATCTACAATGGCCGACTCTTCTCATTGCGGATCCGAGTCCAGGGAGCGGCTGGTTTGTAAAGGGTGTCTTTGTTGACGGCCGCGAGATCACCGACGACGGCGTTAACATCACAACTGGCGAGGTACTTCGGAATGTGACCATCACGCTCACCAGCGTGAGAGCGAGCCTCTCCGGTCATCTGATTGGAATACCCGACGGTTGCGGTGTTGTGTTGATCTTTGCTGCAAGTGAGAATCGACGGACGGATCCTCGCGGTCGGTACGTTCAAACCGCGCGTCCAGACAGCCACGGGGCTTACGCAGTACCTAATGTGGCGCCGGGTGACTACTTTGCCGTGGCTCTCGCATCGCTGGAGGCAGGATCGGTGACCGATTCTACTCTTCTTGCGAAGTTGAGCAGATCGGCACTTCGGGTTCGCCTGGTTCCGGGAAAAGAAGTCACACTTGATCTCTCCGTCGATCGATCAGACTGAGCGCTCTGCGTGGTCCGACCGGTCGAGTGTCTCCTGGACAAGCCCAATTTGACAGACAGGCACTCTTGCCCTTTTTGAGCTCGTGTAGAAGTGTCGCTCACCGCACAGACGGTAATGGCGAAGGCTCGGAAGTTTCTTTGACGCCGAGCGTGCGCTCCGCCCAAGGATTTTCAAATTCGCCCGGTCCGGACGTAGCAGCACGATGTCCGGCTCGATTTCATTCGACCGCGCAAGCCCGCCGACAATACGTTGATCGAAAGCTTCAACGGTCGGTTGCGAGACGAATGGCTCAATGCCACGTCTTCGCTTCGGTCGCCAAGGCGCAGGACATTCTCGAGCGCTGGCGCACGACTACAATCGGGTCCGTCCGCACAGCGCCTTGGCCGATCGTACGCCGTCGGAAGTCCTGGACATGTGGGTCGACTCACGGATGGCACGTGAGTCGACCGAAGAGCGGAAAGATCGGATTGACACCGAGATCGCAGGTCGCTTCGCGACAATTTCGCTGTGCTACTCTTCCGGGGTCAGTCAACAGAGGGACTCACAGCCTACGGATGGCGCACCACAGGAAGCAGGCCAACCGGACTCGCAAGTACCGGAGGTTCTGCCGACGTCCGATCGCACCTCCAATGGACGTCTGCTCCATGCAATCCTCGCAGAGCAGGTCCGTGGCGCGCGGCTGGGATCGGGCCATCCCGCGGATCGCATTCCTGCAGCTCGCGCCCCTGGCCCCGAGCGATTCCAAGTCACGCGTGTCTTCGCCCACTTCGGCAGGTGGACGTTCGCGGGCCGGCATTCTAGAATGCTGACGTAGCTCTTGGCAATCACAACCAGTCAACCGAGTCCCGTCACCCTCAGGGGCTTCGGGCAAGTCAGCAGCTCCCGGGGGTGATGATGTCGACAACTCTACGCACAGGGCGTTGGGTCGCAGCTACCTTGGTGCTCGCTCTTTTCTGCTTACCGCTCGTTGTTGATCTCAATGAGCCGGAGATGAGAAGTGACGAGGCGATCTACTCGTACGCAGTTCAACGAATCTTGGAAACAAACGATTGGCTGACGCCGCGATCTATTCCTGGAGACGGCCCGTTCCTGGAAAAGCCCCCGCTAAAGTTGTGGATCGTAGCCGCTGGCATGCGTGTCGGTCTCCTACCGCCTTCTGACGCAGGAATGCGACGCTTCGATGGATTCTTTGGCGCGATCGCATTCTTGTACATCTTTCTCATTGGTTGTCGACTGTCGGGCACCGCGTGCGGAGTGATATCGGTCTTCGTCGTGTTTACCTTCGATCCGTTATTGTTCGAACACGGGCTGCGAAGCAATAACATGGAGGCATCCGTCTTCTTGTGCTACTGCGGCGGCATTTACCATTTTTCGCGCTGGGTTGAGACGGCCAGAAAGGCGTCACGTCGATGGCATACTTTTGCCGCGGCCGGATATTTCATCCTTGGCTTTATGACGAAATTTGTGGCGGCGCTGTTCTTGCCGCTAGTGTGTGTTGCGACCTTGGCGTGGGGACGTAAAGACGAACCCGGCGCTTGGTCCAACGTCCGGGACTGGATGCTGCCCACTGCGGTGACGGTCATCGTGATCATGCCATGGTTTCTGTACGAAACTCACATGTTCGGCCTGGAGTTCTGGCATATCATTTTCGGCGTTCACATTTTCAAGCGGTTCACCAACTTTCTCGATCCTGCCCACCTACAACCCTGGCACTACTATCTCTCTGGCACCTGGAGAGAGGTGGCGACTTCGGGGAGTCAAATTCTGGTCGGCGTCGGGCTGGCGAGGTTGGTATACAAGTCGATTCGCGGCCAGTCCTGGCTAGCACGCTTGATCTTGGTTTGGGGGACCGTGCCTCTGATCTTGATCTCAATTGGAACCTCCAAGCTCATGCATTACGCATACCCTTTCTGGCCTCCGCTTGGATTGGCCTCGGGTCTTGCGTTCACATGGGGCCTATGTGACGTCGAGAAACGCGCGGCGCGTTGGACGGCGTTGCAGGTCTCGGCTTATCCACGTCCTTGGTACTTGTCTCTGATCCAAAGCAATCTGAAGGGTACGCTTGCCTTCCTATGCCTGCTGCTTACTTCGATCGCACTTTGGTCCTTTGCCGCGGGTCGCATTGAACTTGAGGTCCATGGCATTACTGTCTTTCGGAATAGTTCGTTCGTGAGGCCGATGATACTCGCTTTGTTCTGCTGTTGGCTTTCTATTGAGTGGACCGATGTGCCACGCCTCGTGGCGTCAATAGCGCTGGCGGCCTTGCTGCCGATAAATGCTTATATTGACAAGATTAACAAGATCGAGCGGGTCGACCACCCAATTCGTGCAGCCAGGGACTGCATCAATGCGGTTCACAGTGGGGGCGCTCTCGTTGGCGGCGGTGTGATGAATGCTTCGGGCGTGGATGTTCTCCATCACGCCTATTACTACTACCTATGGAGAACAGGCGCCTGGGTAGTTGTACCGCATTTTTCACTCCCCGACGCACTCGATCGTCTTGTCATTCCAGGCCGCCAGACCCCTGTTCTGATCGCGCGCAGCGACTACTTCGATCTCATTGCTGCTTTGCAACAACGACTGACCTCAGGTGATTCAGGCGTACGGACGCCACAGGATGCTCTCACGGCGCCACTTGGCCTGAGTCAGAAGACGGTGACCTTTGATGACAACGTTGCCATTGTCTTGCCTGGGCCTTTCGGTGCCTGCGCAGAATCGATACTAGCAGCCGGCGGCCACCCGATTTGGAAGGATAGATCTCAGACTCTGCGATGAGGAGAGGACTCCAACGTCTTGAAGCGGGGCGACCTCGAGCGCAAGATCATCCGGCCCCTTCAATCAAGCGAGGGCCAACAGAGTCACATTCTCCTGCGCAATGGCTAGTTCAGCTGACTATCGGTACTGTCTCATCTCTAATACTACTTCATAGAAGTAGTACTAGTGGGGTGCAAGGAGGACCAATGGTTCGACGCGAAGCGCGCACCCGGCTACGACTTGAACAATGCGAGCGGTCGCTTTGAGCTCGCGAAGGACGTCTCATCGTTCGCAAACGCCGAAGGAGGCTACCTCATCATTGGCCTCAGCACCTCTGCGCGCGATGCGGAGCAGACCGAGGCGGTTGCCGAACTTGACCTATTTCCCGAGGCGGAGTTCAATGCCGGCGCCATCCGGGGAGTTCTCCGCGAATATCTCTACCCGGAGTTGAAGGAGCTCGACGTGAAATGGGTGGAGGCGTCCCATCTGGCTGGTCAGGGCGTTGGCGTCATTTTCGTTCCGCCTTCGCCGGAACATGACCGACGCTTCGTTCTGATGAAAAAGGAAATTGAAGGCGATACGAATCTGCGGCACATCGTGTTCGGAATCGCGGTTGCGCTTGATCCGCTTCAGTGGACACGTTCCGAAAGGTGGATACGATGTCCCGGATGCGATCAAACAATGGCGGCCGGCGAGCCCGCCGGCGGTTCTCTGACGAGTTCAAGGAAGGGGCCGTACGCTTGGTCCTGGACGAAGGCAAGACCGTCGGCGCCGTTGCGCGCGAGCTGGATCTGACTGCTTCAGCGCTCGGCCTCTGGGTCCAGCAGGCTCGCGCCGAGCGGACGCAAGGCAAGAGCGGGTTGATGCAGGAAGAGCGCGAGGAGCTGACACGGCTTCGGAAAGAGAATCGCGAGCTCCGCATCGAGCGCGACCTCCTAAAAAAATTCTCATGCACCGCAGCGGCGCACCCACGTCGGCATGAAAGTGATAGCGTCGGCGGTGCGAGCGCGCCGGGCGAAGGTCGACGCTTACTGGTGCCCCGAGCCCGGAAAAAAATGGACCCGAGTGCCGCGCTTCTGGCACCCCGTACTGTTGCCCGCGCCTCGGAAGGGGTCGCGGAGCACGCCAGGTAAACTCACCTTCTGTGGCACTCCCCGGCACGCTTCGTTCGAGGAGGTGTGTGATGGAAGTGCTGTATCCGCGCTGCTGCGGGATCGATGTCCACAAGGAGTCGCTGGTCGCTTGCCTCCGTGTGCAGGACGGCCGGCGCACGCGCCGGGACGTGCAGTCGTTCGGTACGACGACCGCCGAGATCCTGCGCTTGCACGCCTGGTTGTCCGAAACCGAGTGCACGCACGTCGCGATGGAGTCGACGGGCGTGTACTGGCAGCCGGTCTTCAATTTGCTTGAGGGCAGCGTCGGCGTCATCCTCGCCAACGCCCATCAGATCAAGGCGGTGCCAGGACGGAAGACCGACGTCAAGGACTGCGAGTGGCTCGCAGATCTTCTGGCGCACGGTTTGATTCGAGCCAGCTTCATTCCGCCCGCGGAGATTCGCCAGCTGCGGGATCTGACCCGCCATCGGAAGAGTCTGATTCGTGACCGGGTGAAGGCCGTGAATCGAGTGCACAAGCTGCTCGAGGGCGCCAATATCAAACTCGGCAACGTCGTCTCCGACGTCCTGGGCGTGTCCGGCCGAGCGATGCTCGACGCGCTCGTGGCGGGAGAAACGGACCCGGCGCAGCTCGCGAAGCTTGCGCGGGGCAGCCTCACGCCCAAGGCGACGCAGCTCGGCGAGGCGCTGCGAGGCCGCTTCACCAGTCATCACGCGTTCTTACTCGGCCAGATCTTGACGCAGCTCGATCAATTGGCCGCGCTCGTCACCGCCTGCGATGTCCGCATCACCGGCTCGAGATGGCCGTGAAGCGGCGGTGCCCAGGCATCGGTCTGCTCCATCATTCCGACCAGGGCTCGACGTACGCCAGCGAGGATTATCAAGACGTCCTCGAGGCGTACGGCATCACGTGCAGCATGAGCCGGCGCGGCAACTGCTATGACTGTGAAGATGATGGTGTCGCTGTCCGGCCCGGTCTGACCCCTGCTATGAACGACCTCGTGTCCTTGCGTTGATCTGTCGGCCGGAACCGGGCAGCACTCACCCTGATGCGGTTTGGTCGGGTGGGCAGTGACCCAATAGGGGCCTGGCTCTCGAGACCCATCACAGTCCTGTCCGCCCGCTCGATCAGACCATGTCGGCCACCTCAGGAGAGAGGCCGCTACATGTCGAACAGCAATGCGCTCGTCGAGCCCACAACCGCCGTCATCGTCGGCGTCGACACCCACAAGTACGTCCACGTCGCCGTCGCGATCAACGCGCTTGGCGCTCGACTCGCGAATCTTAGTGCGCCGGCAAACCGTGCGGGCTACGCGGAGCTCGTGGCGTGGGCGCGCTCGCTTGGCACCGTCGAAGCGTTCGGTATCGAGGGAACCGGCTCCTACGGTGTTGGGCTCGCGAGCTTTGTGCGACGGCACGCGCTCCGGGTCGTCGAGGTCAGCCATTGCGATCGGCGGAAGCGGCGCAATAACGGCAAGAGCGACACGTTGGATGCGGAGACCGCGGCACGCTCGGTACTCGCCGGCATCGCGACCAATGTCCCGAAGACGGCCGACGGAGCCGCGGAGATGGCGCGCCAAATCAAAGTGGCTCGCGATACGGCCGTGAAAGCCAGGAGTGCGGCCATTATCGCGCTGAAAACATTGATCGTAAATGCGCCAGGCGAACTCCGAGAGGTGCTCGAGCCGCTCACTGACCGGAAACTAATCGACCGCTGCGCCCGTCTGCTCCCTGGCGTGATCGCTGACACCGTGGCCTCGACCCAACATGCTCTCCGGGCGCTCGCGACGCGCTGGCTCATGCTGTCGACCGAGATCGACGCCCACGATGGAACGCTCGACGCCATCACGCAGGCAGCCGCGCCGACGCTGCGAGAGGCCTTCGGCATCGGCCCGGACTCCGCGGCCGAGATGATGATCGTCGCGGGCGACAATCCGCGACGGGTCCGGTCCGAAGCCGCGTTTGCCAAGCTGTGCGGCGCCTGCCCGATCCCGGCGTCCAGTGGCGTCACCAATCGACATCGACTGTTTCGGGGCGGCCACCGCCAGGCTAACGCGGCGCTCTACCGAATCATCACGGTTCGCATGCGGTGGCACCAACCTACGCTCGACTACGTCGCTCGACGCACCACCCAGGGCTTGACGAAGAAAGACATCATCCGCTGCCTCAAGCGGTTTGTGGCGCGCGAGATCTACCACTCGCTTCTGAGGGACCACGACGCGCGCATCGCCGCCACTGCGGCGTGAAGGTCGCCACGAGACACTCTTGACACATAGGGGCCTCAATGCGGTCATGGAAGCGTTCTTCTCGAGCGTCAAAAGCGAGATCGGCGAATGGTTCGCGAGCCACGGCGACGCGAAGGCCGAGTTGTTCGACTACCTCGAAGTGTTCTATAACCAGCGGCGTCGGCACTCGTCAGCAGGTCGGATGAGCCCGGCGGCGTTCGAACGAAAGATGACTCACGCAGCGTAATTAAACCGTCCGCCGGATCGGATCAAGCGCAGGGTATCCTGAGTATAGCCTATGTCGCCCGTTGTGTTGCCAGAACAACGCGGCCGGATACCGTGCCGCAGACAGTCCACCCCAGTGAGTTTATGGCTTCTTAGTTGCCGGACGGCCAGAGTGTCGGTTCAGTTCCAGGGTCTGGCACGTCCGGCAGAGCGATCCTACCGCCGAGTCGGGATGCAGGCCGGCATGCAAATGCCAGGAGCATCGGCTGAACACGGCGGTTGGCCAACCGACGCGGCGTCGCAGCAACGGCTGTTGTCACCACAATCCCCGACTCCGTTGCAACACACAGTTGACTGCTCTGGCTCAGCGAACAATGACACTCCGCAATCGATCACAAGGACGAAACACGCAACGAGTAGCGCGCTCTTGAGTCGCATAAGCGTGCCCTCCAACGGCACGAGACGGGCTCCGGAGCAATGTCGAGGCCAAGTGCTGCAGGCTCAAGAATCAAGCAGCCAACCGAGAGGGAGCATTCTCTCGGGGCGTGCGCTTCTCGCGATGGGGCGACACGTTCCCATCACAGCTGGTTGTTCTCTGTTCGGCGCGGGAAGCATTGAGCCGCCGCGGAGGCACTCGGCTTGCAGGAGAGGCGGGCGGAGGCTCTATGACCCCAGCACACGAAAGAACGTCGCGCCAACGGATCCTGTCAGGCTCGGCCGCCGTCATCATGCTCGTCGCTTCGGTCGCGTTGAACGTTGTTCAAGCGCATAGATTGCGCGAATACCAAGGCGAGGCAGAAGTCCAGCCACGGCCAGGAACGGTCGCGCCTCCGCTGACCGTCAAGACACTTGGCGGTCAGTCAGTTGAGATCGGGTTCAGCGGACGTCCCACGATCCTCTACTATTTCAGTCCGTCATGCGGTTGGTGTGAGAAGAATTGGCTCAACATCAAGGCGCTCATCGCCCGAACCTCCGAGCGCTACCGGTTCGTTGGTCTCTCAACCACCGCGGACGTGGGTGCGTACCTCGCCGCTCGTCGACTGTCCTTTGAGGTGTACACCGGACTGAGTTTGGAAGACGTGCGTGCCTACCATTTCGCCGGAACGCCTCATACGGTGGTCATTCGCGGAGATGGCAGAGTCGAGCGCGCCTGGGCCGGCGCGTACGCCTCCGCGCAGCAAGCAGAGGTCGAGCGTGCCTTCGGGATTGTCTTGCCCGGCGTGCCAAAGCTTGGAATGATTGCGCCAGGTCGCGAGGATTCGCGATAGCGCGTTGGCGGATTCATGACAGAGAACGTGATCGAGGCGCGTGGGCTCACGAAGCGCAGCGGTGATCGGCTCATCCTTGACGACCTGTGCCTGATCGTCCGGCGCGGCGAGATTTACGCCCTGGTTGGTGGTTCCGGGGCGGGCAAGACCACGGTCCTCGAGCTGTTCGCGTCCGCCATTGCTCCGACACAAGGCCAGGCCTTGATTGCTGGAGCCGACACCACGGTCGATCCACTCACTTCAAAACGCCACGGGTGCTTTGTCAGCGCTCAGCGAGCACTATTCTCGTCGCTCACCGCTCGCCAAAACGTCGAGTGCTTCCTGCGCCTGAGCCAGCCGAAAACGCCTGCCGCCAGAGCCGCGGTCGACAATGCCATGCGCAGGGTCGGAATGCCCGAGCGGAGTTTCGACCGACGCTGCGCAGAGCTGACAAATGACGTGTTGGCCCTCGTCTGGCTCGCGATCGCGCGGCTACGCGACTGTGAGGCTCTGCTCCTCGATGACCCCACGACGAGGTTGACGACCCGCGGCGCCGAGGAGGTACAAGAGTCCCTGATGGAGCTTCGAGCGGACGGCAGGGCCCTGCTGGTCATGACTTCGGACATCGACTTTGTGAGGCATGTCGCCGATCGCGTCGGGATCCTGCAATCCGGCCGGAAGATTGCCGAACTTTCGCATGGCGAGTTCCTGGCGCAGAGCGTGGCGCAAATTCGGCACGATTATTCGAATCGCTCAATCGATCGAGACGTAGCGGTTCGGCCCGTGCGCTAGGAACACGATGCCTTTGTGGTACCTAGCGCGACTCGAAGCGGCTCGGCAACTGACAAGTACGCGATTCCGCGTGATGGCTGGGACGAGCATTCTCCTGGCGGTCATGGCAGTAAACCTCGGCCTGAGTGACTATCGCTTCCGAAGTGATCTGTACGAGCGAAGTATTGAACAACGTGAAGTCTCTCGTCAGAAGGACGGCGGACGTTTGCTGGCGTGGTCGGTGGAGCCCGCACTCCGTCTGCTCCGTCCGCCGTCAGTGAACAGCATCTTCGTCCGCGGGGTCGATGCCGCCATGCCGTCCTCTTGGGATCTTGGCCCGGCCGGCGTGACCGAAGGGTTGGTCAGCCCGTCTCTGGTCCAAGGAACAGAGGCTGGTTCACTAACTGACCTGGAAGCCCTCATTCGTGTCGTCTTGGGTCTGCTCGCGATCTTGCTGGGCTGTGACGTCATCGCACTCGACCGTACGACCGGTACATTGGCGGCGTTGCTGACTCAACCGGTACGGCCGGTGACCGTGGTTTCGGGTAAGGTCCTCGGGGCCGTCATCACGCTTAACATCTCCGTCGGCATCGTACTGGTGACTGCCTGCATGACCCTCGTCACACGCGGCCCAGGACTAATGACTCGCTCGGTCATGGGCTTTTCGCTTGCATTTGGGCTCCTGGCGACGATGTACCTGTCAATTATTCTGCTGACTACGGTGTTCGTCAGCCTGTGGGTAAAGCACTACGACTCTGTGCTATTGGCGGGATTGGCATTGTGGGGATACGCCGCCCTCATCGGACCGCAACTCGTCATCTTTGGAGCCAGAGCGGTTTCCCCGGTCCCGCCTCGGCAAGCAATGGAGTCGGATCGCCAAGGGCTCTTCGAAGCGAGGGAGCAAGCGACGAAAGAGCTGCTTGGACAAGCCTATCGAGCGGCGGTCAGTGGACCGATTCCGCAGGAGATCGGTTCGCAGGATCCCGCAACCGGCGAAATCAGTCGCCTCTGGCATTTGGAGGCGGCAGACACGCGTCGAATGATGGATGCTCCTGAAGAGCGTCAGCTTCGGGCGTCAACCCTGCAGGACCGCGTGACGTGGTGGTTGGCGCTCGCCGAGCCTGGTACGATGTTCTTGGAACTCGCGGACGATCTGGCGGGCACTGGGCGTCAGTCGCGCGCGCAATGGACGCGTGCGGTACTCGCGTACCAGTCGGAGTTGAATGCTCAACTCTTTGACGATCGACCTCGGATCGTTCTCTTTGTGCCTGCCGTCGGCCGAGCTCGGATGATCATGCCCCTCGACCGGCATCCGTTTCCGACGGTATGGGACATGCCAACGTTTCGCCCGCCTGAACAGACGCTCCTTGGGCGCGCTCGGAGATCTGACGGCACCATCCTCGCGCTGAGCGTCTATCTGGTCGCCGTCGCGATCGCCGTGCTCATGGTGTTCTCGAAAAGACGTTCTTGAGGGGGTTCAGTCCGGCCGATCTTCCTGTCTCGCATCTACGAATCCATACAAGCGCAACTTATTAAAGAGCGTCTTGCGGTTGATACCGAGGGCGTCCGCCGTGGCTGAGCGGTTACCGTGATATTGCTTCAGCGTCGTTTCAATGAGCGTGCGCTCGATCCGTTCAACGGTCCGGCCGACCACGTCAGATAGAGCCGTAGCCTCTGACGGACGATTTACGGGAGGAACGGCGACCGCGTTCAGCCGGCGCGGGAGATCCGAGACCTGCACGACTAGGCCGTCGGAAAAAATGACCGCTCGGCGCAAAGCGTTCTCAAGCTCGCGCACGTTGCCAGGCCAATCGTAAGACACGAGGGCGCTCCTGGCTTCAGGGGAGAATCCCGTGGCGTGGCGACCGAGCTCAAGATTGACTCGATCAAGGAAGTGATCGATGAGAAGCGGTAGGTCCTCACGCCGTTCACGAAGAGGTGGCAAGTGGAGGTTCACGACATTCAACCTCCAATACAAATCCTCTCGGAATCTCTCTGTCGCCACGGCATCCTCAAGGTTCTTGTTCGTCGCCGCGACCAACCGGATGTCCACGGACAGAGCTTTTTGCCCTCCGACACGTGTAACTTCGCGATCTTCCAAGACCCGCAGCAGTTTCGCTTGCGCCTCGAGCGGCAGGTCGCCGACCTCGTCGAGAAACAGCGTGCCTTTGTGCGCCTGCTCGAACCGGCCGACTCGCAATTCCTTCGCGTCAGTAAACGCCCCTCGCTCGTGGCCAAAGAATTCTGACTCCACCAAACCGGCGGGAATCGCCGAGCAGTTGACAGGCACAAACGGTCCCGACGCCCGACGACTGTGACGATGCAGGTTGCGAGCGACGAGTTCCTTCCCGGTGCCCGACTCTCCCAGAATCAGCACAGTCGCATCCGTGGCAGCCGCCTTGGCCAGCCCCCGAAGTACTTCCTGAATGCCTCGACTAGTTCCGATAATCCCTGGGAACGCCGCCCGACTGGTGAGGTCTTCGCGCAAGCGCTTCACTTCCTCACTCAATTGCCGCAGTTCCATGGCTCGATCGATCGTGAGCAGGAGTTCTTCGTTGTCGAACGGCTTGGTCAAGTAGTCGAATCCGCCGGCGCGGATCGCCGCGATCGCCGATCGAATGCTCCCGAACGCCGTGATGAATACGGCGCTCAGTCCAGGTTGACGCGCGCGCAGTGCCGTGAACGTCTCAAGTCCGGACATGCCGGGAAGACTAATGTCGATTAAGGCGAGGTCAGGGGGCTTCCCGGCAGCCGCCTCAAGCGCCATCTCGCCACTCGCGACGGCGTCGACCGAGTGCCCTCGCTCGGACAGCACCAACGTGAGGACGCGACAGATGTGCGGTTCATCGTCCACGACAAGAATATGCGGCATTAGGCGTCGGCCACCGGCCATGAGAGCGTCGCGGTCGTGCCCTGTCCGACCGCGCTCTCAAGCCGAATGTCACCGCCGTGGCGCGTCAGGATCTGGCGACAGATGGACAGTCCCAGTCCGGTGCCCGTCTCTTTCGTGGTGAAGAACGGTTCAAATGCCTTGGCGAGCTGCGCTCCCGTCATACCCGCGCCCGAATCAGCGATCGAAGCACGAACCATTCGTCGGCGATTGGGATCGGCACCGTCGAGGAACGCCGTCAGGCTTACGGTGATCCGGCCGGCATCCGGAGTGGCCTGGCAGGCATTGAGGAGGATGTTGAGGAGCACCTGACGGATTTCGCCCGCCTCTCCGAGGACGGGAATTGGCAGCTCATCCAAGTGACGATCGACCTGGAGATGGCGGTGATCAAAGTACGGCGCGAAGAGCGACAGCGTCTGCTCGACAATCCCCACCAGCTCGACCTTCGTGAGGGTCAGGTCCGACGGCCGGCTCAAGCCGAGTACTCCGGAAATCGTCCGGTTGATGCGATCAACCTCGTCGAGCACCTGGCGAAGCAGATCCACCTTTCCCGGCCATTGCGCCTGTGACTCGATCACGTACTGGACGCTCGACCGGATGGCCGTCAGCGGATTACGAACCTCGTGCGCCATCGCGGCCGCAAGCTGACCAGCGACGGCCAACTGCTGGGTCCGGGAGGCGGCTTCGAGCTGCGTGCGCTCTTCTTGCTCTCTGGCGACACGTTCACACTCGACAGCAGCGCGCCGACCGCAAGCATTGAGCAGATCAATGACCGACGGTGGCACGCGAGGAGCCACACCGGAGGCGGACAGAAGCACGAGCGCCACGAGCCGACCCGTCGAAATCAAGGGCAGGCACAAGCGCACCTGCGCCCCGACGAGAAGATCCCGCTCCGACGACGGTAGGTAGCTGAGGATGTGGCGTCGATCGGGAATGAGGAGGATCTCCTCATTGGCGCGAAGCCAGCGAACCAGCGGGCCTCGACTAGCAAACGCCGGTCGCAACGTCGGATCCGGTAAGACGCCGCAGGTCTTCGACGCCGCGTACGTGTCGTCGGGCCTAGCGTCACAAAACATGGCGCCGTCGCAGCCAGAGAATTCCTGCAAGCGGGACATGATCCGATGCGGAAGGCCGTCCGCCGTGCGTTCGGAGATCAAGTCTCGGGCGAACGATTCCAGGCGCTCCTGACTCTCCGTCAAGGTCATTCCAAAAACCCGGATGGCTCGGCCGGTGGTTTCGTACCTACTAGGGTGGTCGGCGTGACGACGAGCAGAATCGTTCACCTCCAGGACAGCGCGTTCTGAACCGACTCCGAGCGTCGGCCCAGCGCGCAGGGGACGACGAACAGGAGCTTATCACCTTGGAGGGGGATCTGGGGTGTGGGGACCCCATTAACGGGGCGTTAGCGCCCCAACCGCTGCCAGATACGGTTGCAAGCGCCCGTCAGGAGGGAACTCAAGCTGGCAAGTCTCTTGCCTCTAAACCCGCAGCAGGTCGCTTGGTGAGCTCTAACTCTTCTTCTGTTGCTCGGCATCGCGACGCTTGGCCCAGTACTTCCTCATGCCTGCGCTCATCGCTCGACGCCCCTTGGGTGAAATCGTTCGGCGTCTGGTACCAACGGAGTCAGAAGAAACCCGGAGCCCAGGTGCCTTCGAGCGAAGATCAGGAAACGCGGCGACAATCGCTTCGCGCTCCTGTTCAATCTCTTGCAGCCGTGCCAGCGCTCCTAAGCGCGCCCATTCTTTGTGTCTATCAGATCTGGGTTGTGCCACTGATGTCCTCCTCTGAGACCTTCTGCCAAGCGTCAACACTATGACATGACAAAAGCGACGTAACAAACACGGCACTTACACTTCTGCTCCTTCGGAGAATAGCCGATCATGACACGGACCCATCACCAGCGAATCGATTCGATACACGCACAGGCAGAAAGCCGCCTCATCGAGCTTTCCGCGGAACGCAGAAGCATTCTCTTGGCGTTTCCGAGCCTTCGAAACTACGCCAGGCTATTGCGCACTGGCGGTTCCTTGCGCCTGACTGGGTTCCCTCGGCCGCGTGGGCGAGCACTCGAGCCGCGGCTGTCTTCGCGTCGACCCTAGCACACGCGTCGCCGACCCACAGGCACAAGTCATTTCGTGGCAACGCCCAAACGAGACTCCGGAACAGCGGCCGACGGCATCGATGATCTCGGGACCGATCGAGTTGGTCCCCAAGCAGGCCAGGACGGCATCAGCCGTCTGCGATTGACCTGCCCCCCGTAAACCGCTACGCGTAGAATGTGCGTCCTCCGCAGATTGACGGACGGAGGAGCCGATGCGGAAGAGCCGATTCAGCGACGAGAAGATCCTGGCGATCGTGAAAGAGGGCGAGGCCGGGCGGAAGGTGGCCGACGTGGTCCGCACGTACGGCATCACCGAGCAGACCTATTACCGCTGGAAAGCGAAGTACGGCGGGATGGAGCTGAGTGAATTGCGGCGCGTCAAACAGCTCGAAGACGAGAACCGCCGATTGAAGCACATGGTTGCCGAGCAAGCGCTCGACATCCAGGCGCTGAAAGCGGTGGTGGGAAAAAAGTGGTAGGGCCCACGGCGAAGCGCCTCGCGGTGGGCCTCCTCCGACGCGACCTCGGCCTCAGCCTGCGGCGTGCGTGTCGCGTTGTCGGTCTGAGCACCGCGACGTGGCGGTACCAGACCGCGCCCGATCCGATGGCGGCGGCGCTCGAGGCCCAGCTGCGCGAACAAGCGGCGGCGCGGCCGCGCTTCGGCTACCGCCGGCTGCACACACTCTTGGCGCGCGTCGGCTGGCAGGTGAACCACAAGCGTCTCTATCGCGTGTATCGGGCGGCGGCGCTGCAGGTGCGTCGACGGCAACGGAAGCGTCGCCTGGCGGGCGATCGCATCGTCCTGCCGCCGCTCACGGCGCGTCGACAACGCTGGTCGATGGATTTTATGCGCGACACCCTCGCGGATGGGCGGCCGTTTCGCACGCTCAACATCGTCGACGACTTCACGCGCGAGTGCCTCGCGATCGAAGTCGATCGATCCTTGCCGGGCGTCCGGGTCGTCCGCGTCCTCGAGCGCCTCGCCGCGAGCATCGGCCTGCCTGCGCTGATCGTCGTCGACAATGGCCCCGAGTTTGTCAGCCGCGCGGTCGACGCCTGGACCTACGCGCACGGCGTCACGCTCCGCTTCATTCGGCCAGGCAAGCCCCTCGAGAACGCCTACATTGAGAGCTTCAACGGGAAGTTTCGAGACGAGTGCTTGAACGAACACTGGTTTCAGACGGTGGCCGAGGCGCAGGCCGTGATCGCCGCGTGGCGCCTGGACTACAACGAGGTCCGTCCGCACAGTGCCCTCGGCGACGTCACGCCGGCGACCTTTGCGGCGCACCTTAAACCGCGGGGACTCGCATTACCCGTGTAGCGATTCCGGGGGGCAGGTCACGATCTCTTGCGCCACACCGGCAAACACCGGTCATACCGCGGACCTCGTACACTAAGGGACGGGGGTAAGGGCCAGGACTAGGCTGTTCGCACCGCCTAGTTCACTTCGACGCACTTTACTTGGAGTCCAGTAGCTCGGCTCGCTGGAACTACGACAACGAGGATCTGAGGCGCCGGTGGCGCTGAAGATCCCGAGGTTGCCGAATTCGCATCACGGGAAGCTGAAGGCACAGACGTCTTCAGTCGCCACCTGACGGTCATCGTCTTGGCGGCTCTGTCAATTGTTGTGCCGGCAAAGGCCAGATATGCATCCTTCTTAAACTGTTCTGGTGAGACGACAATGACAAGTTCTCTTGACCAATCGATCGTTAGATGACGGGGCGACGCCCACCCAATCCGAGCAAGTTCCTTGTCATAGGTGTCCTTCGACCGTGTTGTCCCGCACGGGAGAAAGTCACCTTTGTATTTGTTGCCAACGTCTGAACGCACTTCAGAGGTGATGTCCTGTGCCCCACCCCCGATCCCGAGAAGGACGACGCCCACTGCGATAAGCCATCTCATGGTTGAGGTCCAGATCGATGCGATGCGCGGGCGTCGAGGTCTATTGCCTCGACGGGCACGCCGTCAACGCCAGGCGTTTGAGGGGCATCTTGAACAGGCGAGTAGGTGACGGAACTCTTGTTGAAAACGACTACCAGGACCAGAAGCACGCCTAGCGCACTCAAGACGAGGCCGGGCGAGGACGAGGACAGACTCCCCTTGCCAAGACCCGTCGGCTCGACGGATGCGGTAAACGTCGCCTCCGCAGTTCGAAGGACGTACAGCATGCCGACGAAGATCAACAAAAATCCAAGGAACAAGCCGGATGTCTTGATCAGCGCGAAATCCCAAGCGCGCGAGAATGTGAGAAGAGCTCCGTAGTTTATTTCGGCGCCAAGTATGACCTTGTCAATTCCGGCCTTGTAGTTGTGGTACTGCGCAACAAGACTTAGCGAAAGCAAGAACACGATGAACACGACAGAGACAAGCCCCAAGACGACTAACACGATGTCGATGCGGCGGTGAAACGCCGATCGCGTTGTCGAGTCGTGTGTCGACATCGAGGCCCCCTGTAACGTTCCTACTAGCACCCGCAGTTTACACCGTCCGTGACCAAGACCTGGACGAATCGTGAGGTTGTGGATCTGGGCGTCTGATCTGACGCCGGCACTTCTGACATCGCTGGCAGCCGTCCTAAACGGACGTTCGTATCTGAGGGGGGGCGAGGTTTCGCCGACTACGCTCTTCCAGCGATGGGGGTTTACTCGGAAATGGCGACCTGGCGACAGATTTCTGGGATCGAAATCGCTGTGAGCGAGCTTTGCGGCACAATCGGGCCACTCGGCCCAGGAGGTAGTGCCGTGAAGAAGAAGCGCTTTTCCGTCGAGCAGATCACCGCCGTCTTGAAGCAGGCCGAAGCCGCGCCCCGGTCGGCGATCTCTGCCGCCAGGTCGGGATCGCCGAGCAGACGTTCTACCGCTGAAAGAAGTCGTACTGCGGCATGCTGCCGAGCGAAGCGCGTCAGCTGAAGGAGCTCCGCGAGGAAAACGCCCGGCAGGCGCATCGCGCGCGCAGTGCGCTTGATGTCGACGTCTCGGGCGAGTCAAGGCTTTTTGCGGTCCGGCACCTGTCCCTGCCCGACGGCGCCAGGCACAGATTAACCGGCCGCCACAGGGCAAAGATCCAGACCGACTGGGCACGTGATTTCTGACACTCCCGTCGCACACGCCCTGGATCTACTCAGCTCGCAACGCCTGCACAGGATCGACCCGGGCCGCACGCCGGGCTGGAAGCCACGACGCAACCAATGCCGTGAATCCAAGAAGAGCCGCGGCCGTGGCGAAAGTCGCTGGATCAGTCGACTTCGTCTCGAACAAGAAGCTTGCGATCACTTTGGTGCCGACCATCGCCCCGCTAATGCCGACCAGCAACCCAATAGCGATCGGCCAAGCCGAGTCCTTCACAATCGCGCGAACCACGACGCTCGGCCGCGCACCGCAAGCTATGCGGATCCCCACCTCGCGGGTACGCTGCGCAACGGAGTAAGCCGTCATGCCCGCGATCCCCACCAGCGCAAGCACCAGGCCCAGCCCACCCAGTATTCCGAACAACATCGCGCGATGCCGAGGTGCAACTGTTCTGTCCGCCAATGCCACGGACTCGGATCGGGCACCTTCAAATACAATGCGTGGCCCCATACCCTGCGCGATTTGGCGAATTCGATCAAGTGGGATCGCCGAACCCGGGCTCACGAGGAGCACAGCGGTCAGCGGCCGCGCAACTGACGGATCCGGCAAGAAATACGCCTCTGCGGAGGACGGCCACAGAGGGCCACCATACCTCACATCCCCGACAACGCCGATGATCTCGTGGGATGCCCCATGAATTGTGACGATTCGCCCAACTGCAGATGCGCCTGGGAAGAGCAGTTTGGCCGCTTGTTCATTGAGCACAGTGCGCATGGCCGCACCTTGAAGATCCGCATCACCGAACTCGCGGCCGGCCCGAAGGGACAATCCGAGTGCCTTGAAATAACTAGGCAAGACTCTCCGGTCGTGAATCTCGACGCTGCGGTCGCCCGGGAGCTGCGCAAACGTCACGCTGTCAATGCCGCTGAGTGGCGCCAAGTCCACGGCACCGGCCGCCTCAACACCTGGAATGGTTTTCAGGAACTTCAGCAGTTCCGAGTAATACTCCGCAAACACAGTGGGTGTTCGGTCGACCGGCTCCGACGAAACCAGGATCACGCGCTCCGGGTCGAAGCCAATGCCAGTTGCTTCCACCCGCGCCAAGCTCCTAAGTAGTAAACCGGCAGCGGTAAGAAGAATGACCGCGAGCGCTACCTCGACGCCGACCAACACTTGACCGCTTCGTCGCGACAACGTACCGCTTACGCGACGACTCGCCTGCCCCAACCGGACACCCAACGTTTCGCGCGTGAGGCTCAGAGCCGGGATTAGGCCAAATAGGACAGACGTCGAGACGGCAAGTGCGACTCCAAATGCAAACACGGATACGTCCACTACAGCCGGCGCGTTCGTCGGCAGTGAAATAGGCACGACTGATACCAGCACATCAATCGTGGCCCACGCGAGCACGATTCCAGCGCCTCCGCCGGCCAGGCCTAGTACCAGACTCTCCGTGAGTAACTGGCGCACTAGCCTCCCTCGACTTGCGCCGAGCGAGGCACGCAGAGCAATCTCCGGCCGACGCACCCGACCGCGCGCAAGAAGAAGGCTCGACACATTGGCGCAAGCAATCAAAAGAACGAGGCCGACCGCCCAAGTGAACGTACGAAGTGTGGGCAGGTAGGCTGACGTCGTTGACTCGTACAGCGAATCCAGCCTCACCCCGACCGCCTTCGCTGGCTCACCCGACGCCTGGAGGCCTACGAGGCTAGTCAGCGCGCGTTGTGCCTCGTCGCGTGAGTACAGGTCTCGCAAGCGGGCGTAGGTCCTCAACCCGCCACCTCGGCGATCCGCACGGGCCAGATCGCGAGACTGAAGAGGCCTCCACACGGCGGTCTCCGCACTGAACGATTCAGGGACGACACCGATTATCGTTGCTGGTCCCTCTGGACACCTAAGCACGGTACCCACGACCTCTGAGCGACCTCCAAGGTGGCCCTGCCAATAGCGAGCGCCAATCATTACCACGGCGGGCGCGCCGACGCTAACGTCCTCGCGTCCGATCAGCCGCCCCACCACTGGCGAGACGCCAAAGACTTCTAAATAGCCTTCCGACACTTCCTGAACTGTGAGACGCTCCGGCTGTGCGCCCTCGACGATAATGCTCGATGCACCATGAGTGACCCCGGCCGCACTAAAGACGTGCCCCTGAGTCCGCCACAGCCGCACGTCGTCGAGCGACGGAAACGCACCGGTCCGGCCGCTCCCTGACGCTTCTAACACATGCGCTGTTACGAGTTCATCGGGACTAGGATACGGAAGCGGACGTAGAATAGCAGCACATACTATGCTGAACATGGCAGCGGCCCCTGCCGCGGCCAACGCGAGTGTGATGAGGGCAACGAGCGTGAAGCCGCGGTCTCGCACAAAGAGCCGAACAGCGTGCCTGATATCAGTCAACATGCCGGTGCCCCACTTTGGCCACACGTTAAGGATCTTCGTGGACGCCTCATGATGACTTCACGTGGGTCGCCGCGCAAGTGACAGAGCATTGCCTATCGTCGCACGGGTGGACTCACAGCCCTCCTAGGCTCTTCGGGAAGGACACAGCGCGAGGAAGGGACTGCATCGGCATGACGACTCGGCCCTTGCCGTTTTCCAGAACGAAGTAAAAAATCACTCGGCCTCGTTTTCCGCCTAACGCAAAGACCCACTTCGACAGGGCAGTCTGCACAGACACAGCAATCGGTTCGTCCGGTGCTTCCAGCATCGCAACGGACGCCACGCGGCCGGCGGCATCAGACGTGGCCAGTGCAACAGCTACGCCGGCGATTCCGTGCGCGAGTGATGGCCCTGGGTATTCTGGCATCACCGTGACGGTCGCAGAAGTGCTGAATACTTCCGTCGACACTTCGCTCGTGGGCGCGACCACTGCGGAGCGCTTTACGATGACAAGCGTCATCGTCACGACGCAGGCCACAAGCAGGACAGGTCGAGCTGTGCCCGCCATCACCGTTCCCTCGGAATCGCGGCGTCATCGGGAACTACGGCGACCGAGACATGAAGGAAGCCGTCTGCAAACAAGCGATCCGCGCCGCGACGACAGGTCGCGTAACTAATGTGGGAGCAGTCGACGACAATGGTCGATTCGCGCTGCAACTCAATCGGCGCGCGTACAGCTAATTCTTGAAGGGGCATACACGACACGACTTGGCTTGGCCCAACGCATTCACGACGTTCGCGTATGTCGACGACGTGAACGGTCCCTTTGCGGCCTGGGGTGACCGACGCCCAGCCTGCCGCGATGACTGCCGGCTGCCTCTCCGTGCTAACCATGCTGGCATTCGGTTGGCCTTCTACCCTCGCAAGAAATTGACGTTCGACAGCTTGATTGAGTTTTCCTACCGCCAGGTCCGTGATCACGCCCCTAGAATCGACCAGTGCCAACGTTGGTGTGGTGTGCACCCCGGGAAGCATCGCTCTTGTGACAGTTGTGACATTGCGTGCGTCAACCTTCTTGCTCTCGAGCCATGCGCGGACTGCGTCGGCAGGTTCCAAGGTTACGACGCGATCTCGGCAGCCAGACACCGCGACGCAGTCACGAAAAAGGCTTCGGTAGAAGTCGAGGCTGCTGTTGCAAGAGGGGCAGGTCGTCGAGACCACAAGGACAATGGTCCGCGTTGTATCCTGCCACTCAACTCGATCAAGATCCAGTCGCTGGCCCACTGCAAAGCTGAAGTCAGCGGCAGTCGCATGTACTAGCGCGCTGTTCTCACGTTGAAGCGGGTACCAGCGGCTGAGTAGAAAAATGGTTGCCGTAAGAATGACACCATCGATTAGCCAAGTAATCACTCTTAGTGTTGGAGTGCGCACAGCTCCTCCTTTGCTCGCGTGGGTTGCGTCAACGCGCGTGAAGAGGCGTCACTTCGGCCGGCAGTCAATGCCGCAGACTGCGACGATCTAGGACACCTTCCAAGGTTCGTCTGCTACAAGTCAAAAGGCCCACTGGCCACGGGGTGACGTTTGTACGCGGCGTGAGAACGGACACCGGCTCTGGGAGGACCGCTTACTTTGCCCTCCCAGAGCTCCGTGTTCAGACGGCGACCACTACGAAGCCTTGCAGTCTTCGCCAAGTCCCCAAGAGCATCCAGTGGCCGTAGGCGTGCATTCACCGGTGTGACCGTCCGGATGTGATTGATCCACTGGCGTACATTCGAAGGAAGAACTGCAGTATGTGCAGTCGGCATCCGCTCTGACTCGAGTGGCCATGACACCGGTCAGCAGGGCAAGCGCCGCGGCGGCGCGAAGGTAGTTGGATAGGCGGGTGGGTTGAGTGTTCATCTCTTCAGCCCTCCTTTAGGCTGCTACGGGATCAGAACTCAGTTGGGTCGCCTTGTGAGTGACGCGGATCACGCCGAGACGTGATCTCGATCACAGCTCTCTGCCCGACGACGGCGGCCGACTTGTTCTCAGCGAGTGCGGCGGGCGACTGCTGTTGGAAGAACCGTCCGTCTGTCGTCGCGGCAACGGTGGCCATTCGCTTCCAAGTGGCGCAGCAGGTGAGGTATGGTCTCTCGCCCCGCAAGTTGGTTGCTGGCCGAGCGCGACCACTTCGAAGGGCGTTCGCCGCCCGGCTGGCAACGCCATGCCGCGCTGATCCCATCGCCTACACTTTCCTGCAGGTCGACCGACCGCACCACGCCGTCTCACTGCGGATCTAGCAGAGTAGTACTAGAAGCCATCTCGTTAGCGGTTCAGCAGGACGCGCGTGCATCCGAGCTGCAATATAGCCACGAAGCTTTCGACATGGCGCCCCCATCGGGTAGCCAACCGCCGCGAGTTGCGGAGCCAGGCCAAGAATCGCTCGACGACACAGCGGCGCTTGTAGCGGCGGAGCGCTCGGCCGTCTTGCGTCGCGGGCCGGACGCGGTGATCACGATGCGGGGCGATCAACCCGATGCCCAAAGTCGCCCGCAACTCCGCGGCGAGCGGGTCGCTGTCTTGGGCGCGATCACCGATCGGGCGCGGCGGGTATTCGGCGAGGAATCGGTTCCTGACCGTCGCGGCGACGAGCGGAACTTCATGTGGTGAGGCACGGGCCACGTGTACGGCGAGAGGAAGACTGCCGCGGTCAACGGCCGCCATATTTGTTGTCCTTGCCCCGCTTTGTAGGAGCAATGACAGAGCCCCTTGTCGCGGGCGTAAAGCTGGCGTCGACGAACCCTTAGGTCAGATCGATCTTGTCTTGCAGACACAGGTCTGCGCCAAACGCTTGAGCAGGTCGCGGAAGACCCCATACTTCCGCGACTGTTGGAAGCGACGGTGGCACGTCTGGTACCGCGGATACCGGTCGGGCAGGTCATGCCACGGCGCGCCGGCGCGTAACAACCAGAGAACCCATTGAGCACGTCGCGCGCCTCGCGCGCCCACGCGCGTCGACCCGGCGAGGCTCCTCGACCAACGGCTCGACGATCGCCCGCTGATGATCGGTCAGGTCCATGCCCGTCCGGTACGACCGGCCAAGTCTAGCCGTTCATGAGATGGCTTCAAGCTAGTACCACTTGACTATCCGCAGCGACCGGTGATTCGTTATCAGTCGGCTGTTCGGTGGAATGACAAGCCACCCCTTGTCCCGACGAATCTCGCCGCGGGCTTCAAGGCGATGAAGTACACGACTTACGGTCTCCCTCGTAGTCCCGATCGCCTGGGCTATCTCCTCTTGGCGGAGGTGAGTCGTCAGACGAAGGGACCCGTCTTTGCGGACCTCATGTCCTGCGTCCAGTAGTTTCACAATCAGACGCTCTAGGCGCGTCACGCAGTCAGCAGCACCCATAAGTCCGGATAAACTCGCCTGCTCATAGGCTTCGTGCGCCTGCAGCCGCTGAATCCAAAGCATCACCTCCACATTCGACCGGCGGAGGCAAAGAAATGCCGCTGCGGCAATTGATCGCAGGTGGCAAGTGCCCACAGTCTCGGCGGTCACTGGATGAGGTCGTGCGAGAATCGCGGCGGCCATGCCCAGGAGCCACCCGGGCCAACGTAGCGCAAGCAATGTCAACCGACCGAGTTCGTCGGAACAGGTGAGCTTCACGCAGCCGCTTGAGATCAGGTGTAGCATTTGCACTTCATCGCCCTGTCTGAAGAGGGCTGTTCCAGACGGCATTAGGTGGACCGTGCCGATCGCCTCCGCCTCGGGCCAGGGATCTGTCCCCTGGCCGTGTGACTCTCCATTTGGTGTCGCGACGACGGAAATAGGTCCTAAGGGCGATTGATTAGCCTGAGAGCTCATTGATGTTACACCTGGAGGTCTGCAACACTATGGCCAATCGACTCGGCAACGATGTTTAGCCTATTTTATCTGATGCCATTGGTAGTCGGTCAATTTATGTCGGCCACCTTACGAAATGCTCAGCCAGATAGGTTCGACCGGATGGCAGCGTCCGTGATGCCTGTGTAAGATATGTGAGATAGAAGAGCTTCTGCGTTCTGCTGGCGGCCATGCTCATTAGCTGGTCCACGAATGAGTCTTGGGCTCTCGCGATGGATCAGGTCGAGAGCCGTTGCTGGCCAGCCTAACCGACGCGTCGATCATGTGGGCCACAAAGCCAGCGACGTTTCGATAACTCGCCGATCTCTTCGAGAGTGGTCACTAGACCATCCGCATAGTTCTAGGCCGAGCAGCTTGCCCTGTACGTCCATGCGTTCAGATCGTTCGCGGGACCGTCGTACGCCATTCCTTCAATCGTGACGCCAGTTTCCCGTCGCCAGCCGATCCCGGCTTGTCGGTATCGGC
The DNA here is from genome assembly GCA_963704575.1 of uncultured Acidobacteriota bacterium. Classification (GTDB taxonomy): domain Bacteria; phylum Acidobacteriota; class Vicinamibacteria; order Vicinamibacterales; family SCN-69-37; genus DATEGZ01. The sequence continues at coordinate 3,639,088 of OY969918.1, forward strand.
CCATGTGCGGGTGCGCGTGCCCGCGGCTTGGTGAGGTGAATACTCGGACTTGCGGCGTGGCCGCAGAGTCGAGTTTAAGCGAGAATGCACCCACAGCTTTATGGGAATGATGGCCTCGAATCACGTCTGGCCTGAGCGTATTGCACTCGCCGTCCGCCGATCTGCCGCATCGTGCGCACGAACCGATCCGCGTCCTTGCCGTCGCGCTCGTTGAAGCGGACGCCTGCTCGTCGAGACAGCGAAACAAGTGGAAGGGCTCGACCGAGACATAGGTGCCGCGAATTGACCGCTTGAGGAGACCTCCAGAAGTCTTCGAGCAAGTTACGGCCTCGACGCCGAAGGTCGGCACGACCCAGTTCGTCGGAGGGCAACTTGGCCGGTGGGTGTACTTCCAGGAAGCGCTGACCGACGAGTTTCATCCGCTTCCAGCAAATCGAGAATCCGCTCGCGATCGGCACGGCGCGCCCGAGGTACTACGTCCTCACCTTCCTCTACGCGCCGCCAGGATCAGCGGGCGCCAGCACGGCCGGAACCAGCAATTCTGTGGTCGACTACGGCAGCAAGGAGGGGCTCCGTCTCCAGTTTGGAAGTGAAAAGGCAGGCTTGCAGTTCTACTTTTCCGACACGACGACGGACAGTTCCTCGATCGCGATCCAGGCCGAGACCGTTGACTCAAGCTTCCCGGCCCGGCGGCCGACGGCATTGATCACAACGACGACGTCTTTGTGCTCCTGCTCAATCCGCTCCTAACGGTCGCAGAGTTCTCGGCAATAACATTCAGGTCGCCATGGGCGTCGGCGGCCCGACCATGAACATCCAGTATGTCTATGTCGGGGCTGGCTCAACGACCTCGCCCAAATGGCGCCAGGGGTCAAGCAGCAACTCGACGCGGCCAGTCTCGATCCGGCGACCAACTGTCGACAAGTCCTGAGCACAAACCCGCTCGCCGGCGAATCGACGGTCATCGACGGCGATCGGTTCGCGGCCTTGCTGGAAAGCTTCGCCTACGAGCCGCGCTACAGCAAGGCCGACGCGCCCTGGATGGCAAGCGGCCTAATACTACTTCTATGAAGCGGCCTGTCAAATCAGCTCGATGTGCGCGAAGGTCATTGCGGTGACGAACACACCTCGAGTACCGCGCGGACGTGCGCGTTGTGCACGCGTGGCGACGCGGGGTGCCCGCGACGGTCGTGTACGAGCCGTCAAGCGTCTCGGCCTCGCCGGCAACGGCGAGGTGGTTCACACTTCTATTCGCGCTCGGTGAAGGGCACCCCTGGGGGCCCGGCGCACGAGAGTATTCGAGGAGGAGCCGCGCGGTCTTTGTCACGGCTCTCAGACGCGGCCAGGTAGTATTGCGCGCTGGCTCCTCCAGCTTGACGACCTCGGAAATCCATCCCGTACCTCGGCTTACGCGGGGACGGCGTGCGTACCCCCGCGCTCCACTGCCGCGTGCGCGTGGACGCGATCGGCGGCATAGTCCTGGCCGTCGCGCCACATGGCATATAGGATGCGCGCCAGGCGACGAGCGACGGCGACAATTGCAATCTTCTTCCCGCGGCGGCGCTCGATCCCGCGCGCCCACGTCCGGAGGGCCGCCGTACGCGGATCGGCCGACCGGCACACCCGCCACGCGGCTTGGACGAGCAGGGCTTGCACCGCGGGTTGCGCGCTACGCAGCACGCGTCCGCGTTGCTGGTGCTCGCCCGAGCTGTATTCGCGAGGCGCAAGCCCCAGGTAACTGGCCACTTGCGCCGCGCCGGCGGCCCGCAAAGCGCTGCACATCATCGAGCGCGGCCACGAAGGCGACCGCCGTGACGGGGCCGATCATCGGACAGGTCGTCAGGCGCTGCACCCGCGGATCGGTGTCCACGAGCGCCTCAAGATACGTGTCGACCTTCGCCACTTCCGCGTCGAGGATCGGCAGCACGGGGTCGACGGCGGCCAGGCTCGTGCGGATCGCCTCCGGTAGGGCGAGCGCGTCGAGACGTCGCAAGAAGGTTTCGGCAGACCCGCTGGGAATCCGATGGCCCGTCGAGCGCGTGATGGCGCGGACGATCGCAATCAATCGCGTGCGGGTATCCACTAATTCCCGTCGCAGGGTCAAGTGCCACTGCACCGTGCGCTGAGCTGCCGATCGGCGATGCGCCGGGCGATAGGTGCCATGGCGACACGCCTCGGCGAGCGCCGCAACGTCCCGCCGGTCCGTCTTCACGCGGCGGCTGCGATGCCCATACATCAACCCGAAATTGGGATCCGCGACGATGACCTCATGGCCCATGCCCTCGAGGTGTTGCGCGACCCACTCACTCTCGGTCGAGGCCTCCAGCAGGATCCGCATCCGAGGTCGGCCCCAGAAGAGCGTCGTGAGCCGATCGCGCGTCGTCGGAATCCGCTGATCTATCACCGCGCCGTCTGCTGTCAGAAGGCGTACTTGACTCTCCTTCTTATGCAGGTCGATGGCACCATATTCCATGGCTGGTCTCCTCCCTTGCGCCGTTTGAGCGCGTCGTGTCTCGGTGGAGCGCACGCTACCACCGGTCATTGGGGGCCAGCCGCTTCATCCTATCTTTGTCAGATCGTAGGATTTCGGCCTGATGCCGCAGTGATCTGAATCGAGGACATTATACGGCGCGGCGCGGTCCGGTACGCTGGGCGCGCGTGTTGCCGGCGAATGCGCCCGCGTGGATCGATCGGTTGCTGACGTGGCTCGAGCCGTTCGAGTCGGCGTTCGGGCACATCGCGCAGCGGGGCGCGTTTCGCCGGTACCTGCTTGGCGTCCTCGGCGATAGCCCGCGTAAGTCGATGAGCGCGATGCACTTCATTACCGACGCGCCGTGGTCGCCAGACGGGATGTGGCGACGCCTGCGACAGCTCGTGCCGGCGCGCGAGGGCGTGTTGATCTTGGACGGGACCAGTTTCCCGAAACAGGGCACGCATTCGGTGGGTGTCGCGCGCCAGGTACTGCGGCGCGCTCGGCAAGATCGCGAATTGCCAAGTGGCGACGACGGTGGCGCTGTGGACGGGCACGCAGGCGTGGCTGCTCGGCGCGCAGTTGTATCTCCCGCAGGAGTGGGTGACGCCCGAGGCGCGTCGACGCGCCCGGATTCCGGCGACGGTGCGGTTTCACGAGAAATGGCGGCACGCGCTCACGTTGCTGCGGCAGGTGCGTGCGGCCGGCTTCCGGATCACCGCAGTCCTTGGCGACGCGGAATTCGGCGACAACTCGACGTTGCGCACGACCCTGCATCGCGCCGGCCTGTCGTACGCGCTGGGCGATGGCGGTGGCCCTGGCGATGGTCACGGCGTTCGCGGGCTACGTCTGGGCCGGGCGACCGTACGAAGCGGAGATTGCCGACTAGCGCACACGCGCGGAGTTGGGAGCGTCCGTCAGCGAGTGTGTCGTGCACATGACGCCGGCGGAGCGGCGACAGTTCGACGTGTTGATGAAATGGAACAACGGCGCGAAGCACTGACGACGCCGTTCCGGCCATCACCACTCGATGGAAGCTCAGTGTTCGACCAAGCCGAGGATGAGACAGTCACCGGTTGAGCGCACCCCTCGCCAGGTCTGGACCCAGCCCGCCGCGGGTAACGAGGCCGCAACCGGCGCGCGGAGGGACGCGAAGTAGATCGGTCGGTCCGGTCGACTCAAAACCGCTCGAACGGCCGTCGCGCCCGGCATCGCCTGCCGCGATAGCTGGCCGTTCACACAACGAACCTAGCGACACCTACGAGCTGAAGCCGGTTATAGTGTCACGTAATCTTATCGACCTAAATGCCTTGAGTGAATCACGTGCGGCCTCGCCGTCCACAATTGCAGAAGCAATCGGCGCCGGTGATGGCAGAATCCATGAGTCTCATGAGCAGTCGTCAATCTGGCATCAGGTGACGCCAGGACAGGCTGCGCGACGCTTGTCTCGCGGGAATCGTATCAACAGCGGCCATGACAGGCGGGACGGTCCAGAATGAGTTATTGGTCGCATGTGCGGTCGCAAGAAGTATCACGGCTTCGAGTCCTTTGGATCGATGACGAGCCAACGCCCCTTGGATCATCGGTCTTGCTACTTCAGGAAGGTGGCTATCATGTGGACCTAGCCGTCGACGGCGCTGATGGTCTCGCCCGTGTTCGGTCCTGGTCGCCACATATTGTTCTTCTGGACCTGCGTCTGCCGGACATGCCTGGCCTTGCCGTGCTCGATGCGATGCGCCGCGACCGGCTTGGTATCCCCGTGGTCATCGTCAGCGGCCATGGCACGGGGAACGCCGGCTTTGAGGCGAGACGACTGGGCGCTGTCGAGTTCTTGGCCAAGCCCTTCCATGGACTTGAACTCTTGGCTCTTATCGATCAGGTCGCGTCGGGGCGGTATGAGGCCGCTGGTGTTGACCGGCCGACTCGCTCAGGAGTCCAACCGCAGGCAATTGAGGGGGGCGTCTTCCAAGGACCTGCCCATGTCCGTGTCGCCAAAGCGATCGTCTTGGTTGCTGTGTCGCCTCGAGACGTGCCGACGGTTGCGAAGTGGGCGGAGCTCGTTGGCCCAGCCCAGCACACGCTGGAAAACTGGTCCGAAGCTGCCAGGGTCAGTCCGAGTGAGGCGCTTCGCTTCGGAAGGCTCCTCCGCGCTTCTGTCCGGTTCGAGCGCCTCGGCCGCGATTTTAGTGAATCTCTGGAGGTCGTTGATCCGCGCACGCTGTCGCACCTTTTCCAGCTAGCAGGCGCCACTGGACCCTCAGGTTCTCCGCCCCGTACGGTCGCCGCCTTCCTCGATCGTCAGCGAGCACTTCAGGATCTTGCTGTGCTTCAAGTAGTTCGCGAACTTTTGGCCCGTGATTTTCCGGATCTGGCGCCATTGCGCTAATTGGGCGCCCGCTCTTCCATGGCCGATCCTTGTGGGTCGATCGTGTGAACTAGCCATGTGCGCCGTTTTCGCGATTCTATCGCCTCCGATTCACCTAACCTCTCCGTGCGAACGAGCTCCATTAGAGTTGACGACCTGAGGTCCACCGACAGCCGGTCGACCCAGGCGTCAAGTCCGAACGACCCAAGAGGCGCTCCAGATTGAGCTGCTGGGTTCACAAGGAATCGCGCAGCTGAAGGAGGACTGAGTGACCACGTCACGTGTCGACAAGATGCTGTATCTGTCCGCTCTCCTCGCCACTTTAGTCGCGGGCGGAACTGTTGTCTGGTCCACTGTGGCGAGGCGGCCCCCGCCGCAATACGCGGTTGGGGACAGATTTGATGGCGTGCCTAGTCTCGATCTAAGGGCCGCACCAAGCACATTGGTCATCTGGGTCAGCAGCCGCTGCGGGGCTTGTACCGCCAGCATGCCCTTTTATCGCCAGCTGACTGCCGGCCAACACCGAGTGCGGTTGGTAGTAATGGGACAAGAGCCGGCCGATCTTCTCCACGACTATGTCGACGCCTTCGGTGTTCGACCCGCACAGGTGATTTCAACTGGAGACTCGACGCTCAAGTTCGTCGGTACTCCAACGGTCTTGCTGATTGGCGTCGACTCGGTCGTGCAATCGGTCTGGTATGGCAGGCGTCAAAGCCCCGCCGATGAGATGGACATCATTCGACGGCTCGAGTGAGGCGGGGCCGAATCTTAGGTGTTGTGGATCAAGGAGGCAGAAATGAGTGTAGCTAGCAAAGTTGCAACGCGTACGTTGGTCGCTGCGTTCACTGTCATTGCGCTCATGGTCGCCGCGGCGGCGGTACCAACCGCGTCATCGAGAGAGCGTGCGACAACCTGGGCAAAGTCGCTCTCTGCGACAGATCGGCAGTCGTACTCGCAGTCGGGACGCTTGATTGGGCTGCCTGCGGAGTACCGGAAGGCTCTCTTCGCGACGCTGACCTCGGCTGACGAGAAGATCGCGTTTTGGCAGGGAGTCGCCAGAACGTATCGCCAACAGCACACACTGTCTCCGGAAGAGGATCTATCGTTGAAAAAGGGTGAAGCGATGATCCCTGTGATGTTTCGCATGGCTCCATCTGAGCGCGTTACCAAAGAAGCCGGACTCGCCAGGGTCACCGAAGAGATCAAGCGAGTTCTCGGACCCGCCGCGGAGCGGGAACTCTTTCAGATGGCTGGTCCGGATGGACGTACCGACGGCCTTCCGGTCGTGGAAAGAGTCGTGCTTCGTTTGCGTGGCTGGTCGCGAACGAATGTGGTGGCCTTGGCCGCCGCCAGCATCGCGCCAACGGTTTTTGCTCGGGCTCCAGGTTGCAATTGCAACGCCTCACAGAATGACTGCTACTATTACCAAACCTGCACGGGCGGACTGAACGACTGCACCGAAAGCGGCGGGTGCGCCTGCACGTTGGGAATCTTCAACTGCTGGACCTGCGACGGTCAGTGCAACTACCCGGTGTAGCACGTCCTCTCTTTGGGGCGGTCAGGCTTGGGCGCGTGCCCTGAGGGGCCCGAGAGAAGGAAGGTCCGCACAACGAATGACTTCTGATGTGCGAGTCGTCTTTCGAACCCTACGGCGGTCACCTGGACTGGTGGTGACCGCCGTTGTCGTCCTTGCCCTGGGTTCTGCCATCACCGGGGCGGTGTTCTCGACGGTGACGGGATGGCTGTCGTTCGCGTCAGCCATTCCGAATGCGGATCGCCTAATCTTCGTTGAACCGACCGATCGGGGCACCCCCGTCTCGAGTGGGTATTTCAAGGAGACGTCCTACGCCCGGCTGTTCGAATTGAAGCTCGCCACTGTGCGTGATCTATTCGCCACCGCTCCTGTGCCGGTCATTGTGTCGATGAATGGCCAATCCGCGAGCGTGCGAATGGAGGCGGTCACGGGGGCGTATTTTCAGGCGGTTGGTGTGCCTCCCTTGCTCGGTCGCCCTCTCCAGCCAGACGATGACCGAGCAGGAGGAGACGTGTCCGTCGTCCTCGGCGAGGGTGCGTGGCGCCGCTTGTTTGACGCCGACGCCCGGGTGATCGGGCGCTCGATTAGCGTGGCTGGACTGTATTGTACGGTCGTTGGCGTCATGCCCAGCACCGTGCGCGGCTTTACGTCCCCAACAAGTACCGCGGTCGACGTTTGGGCGCCGATGATGGGTGTGCGATCCGCGGTCGCACCCGGAGGCAAGGCTATCTGGGGCCAGGTGTTTGGCCGCCTGACGAATGGTGCGTCGTTTCAGCAAGCCGAGAACGAACTACACGTTGCCGCGGCGCATTTTGATCCCGACGTCGTCGACCTCGGGGCGGCGGCGCGTCCAGTAGAACAGGGCGTTGCGCCCACGCGCGCTAGGCTGGCGATCGGTGCGATGAGCACTGCGTTGGTCGCCGTGTCGGCGCTCGTCCTGATGATTGCCTGCGCGAACCTCGGCAACTTGCTGTTGGCGAGGAGCGCGAGCCGGTCGGCGGAGTTTGCGATTCGCACGGCACTCGGGGCGAGCCCCGCGCAGATACTGCGACTGCAACTCCTCGAGACGACGAGTCTGGCGGCGATGGGCGCTGCGGCGGGGGCCCTGCTTGTAACGTGGCTGAGTCGAACGATCGGTCGGTTCACCCTGTACGTAGACGGTGGGAGCGTGATGACCGGTACACTGCTAGTCAACGGCTGGGTCATCGCCTATTTCTTCGTCGTCATGGCCGCAACCGCAATTGCTATCGGCATCGCGCCCGCGTTGCGCGCGATTCGACTTGACCCAGCACGCGTCTTGGCCTCGTCAGGGTCGCGCGGCATGAGCAATCGGTTCGAACGAAAACGCACCGTGCTCGTCGCTTCTCAAATTGGTGGATCCACCGTTCTCCTGATCGTCGCCGCGCTCTTTGTCCAGAGCGCATTTCGGGCATCTCGGTACGGCGCCACCTTTGACGCACAACACATGGTCATGGGGTCGTTCGACTTCAGCGCGGCGGGATGGGATGAGCGACAGGGACGAACCGAGCAGGAAACATTGCTCACCGCGGTGCTCTCCGGCCCCGAGATTAGGAAAGCCGGCTTATCCACAGGCCTGCCAGCTGGCGGCGACGGTGAGATGGTGAGTCTCGAGCCGGCCGAAACAGTGTTCAGCAATCGAGAGTTCGGTCCGCCGTGCCGTTGCCTGAGCGTGTCGCCTGGTTTCCTGAACATGCTAGGGCTATCCCCGCTGCGCGGTCGTGATTTTGATCTTGGCGACAAGAATGCCAACCGCGGTGTTGCGATCGTGAACGAAGCCGCGGCGGCGCGGCTCTGGCCGGGGGTCGATCCCATCGAGCGGCGGTTGCGGATCCGAAAGGGGGAGGCGCTGACTGTTGTTGGACTAGTCGCGGACACAGATCGCACGACGCAGGATCTCTCCGACCTATGTACAGTCTTCGTTCCGATCGCGCAGCGTTACTCGCCGCGCTTCTTCCTCGTCGCGGCGGGAACACCATCCGCCACGCTCCTACTGAAACCGTTCGAGGCCGCCACGGCCGATGTGCTGCCGAAGGCGCCCATATTCAACGTTACAACGGCGCAGGCACACCTTACCCGCACGGCTGGAGTCTTACGCTCGACAGCGATTGCGCTGGTCGTGCTTGGCGGTCTCGCGCTGGCGATTGCCGTCGTGGGGCTCTACGGTGTTACCGCATACGTGGTCGGTCTCCGGCGCCCAGAGTTTGGCATCCGGAAGGCCCTCGGCGCGACCAATGCCCGTATCCATCAACTGGTGCTGGCCGAAGCCTGTCGAATGGTCGGTCTTGGCCTTCTCGCCGGTGTCCCGACCGCCCTCTTGGTTTCCCTTCTCTTGACCCACACCCTAGTCGGAATCACATCGCACGACGTGGCTACGTATCTCGTCGTTCCAGTCGGCCTCTTGGTTCTCACTGTGGCGGTGACATGGTACCCAGCGTGGCGAGCGGCTTGTGAGGAACCATCAGTGACACTTCGGAACGTGTAGGGCCCTGTTTACTTGACAGGGAAGCTTACGCTGTCACCATTCGCCTGAAGCGTCGCGCGTTCCGCATGGCCGAAGCTTACGAGCGCAAGTCAATCCCCGGGCGACAGGTCCTGGCAATCCGCCGCATCATCGAGCAACGCGCGTCTTCGGGTAAGCACATGAGAGGTGGTAACGGGACGCAATCACAGAGGGGCCCGCGCCGGGTCACGGCCGACGCCCTCGTCAGAGCGTACCGCAAGGAAACCGAGCGCCAGCGGATTCTCGTCAAGAAAGCTTCGATCGCTCAGGGCAGGTTGCTGTTTGTCGTCAACGCACTCCGCCGCCTGTTTGCAGACGAACACTTCGTGACCCTTCTGCGAGCTGAGAGGCTCGTCACCCTTCCGACGCCGATTGCCGAGCGTCTCAACGGCTGAGGTTATCGTTGGCTAGCAATGTCCGAATCGCGTTCGAGGAACGAATTGAGACGTTGCCGCTGTCGCAGCTGCTCCCACTCAATGCGGTCTCACCAGAGGTGAAGCTGTCCGCCAAGTACAAGCAGATCGCGAAGTCGATTGCTGAAGTAGGCATCATCGAGCCGCTTGTAGTGGCGCGCTCACCGGATCAGCCGCGTCATTGTTTGTTGCTCGACGGGCACATTCGTCATGCCGTACTGGCGGATGCCGGCGAGACAGAAGTGCGCTGCCTCATCGCCCTGGACGACGAGGCTTTTACGTACAACAAGCGGATCAATCGCCTGGCAACGATTCAGGAGCACTTCATGATCGTCCGTGACATTGAACGCGGCGTGTCGGAGGACAAGCTGGCAAAGGCCCTCGATCTCGACGTCAAGGCGATTCGCCGGCGTCGAATGATGCTCGGTGGGATCTGTCCAGAGGTGGTCGATCTGTTGAAGGACAAGTCGTTGAATCCGACCACGTTTGACGTCCTGCGCAAGATGAAGCCGATGCGCCAAATTGAGCTACACCGCGAGTTATGCCAAGGCGCTCCTCGCTGCGACGCGTCAGGGCGATCTGGTCAAGTCTGAACAGCCGAAGAAGGTCGGCGGTCTCACGCCGGACCAAATGGCGCGTATGGAACGCGAGATGGAGACCGTCCAGCAGGACTTGAAGATGGTGGAAGCGAGGTACGGCGACGATGTTCTACATCTAGTGATTGCGTCGGGGTATCTGTCGAAGTTGCTGAACAACAAAGACATAAGGCGGTACCTGTCCCAGCATCACCCCGAGCTCCTTGCGGAATTCATCGCGATTGTGTCTGCGACATCGCTGGACCAGTCCGTGAGCACGGCCTAGCGGGCGACCGTGCGTCGTTCAACACGCCGCGTCAGGTGTACCGGCGACCTTCAGCTTCCCTCAACCCGAAGTCGCGGGCCACGGCGCTCGCCGCCGAGGTACGGTCTTGATTCGGCCCGGCCGCTAGAACCCTCCCTTTCGGTGGGGTTGTCGGAAATTCGGCAGCTCAAGGTTTGAATGGCGAGGGCCCCGTTGATCCAGTGGAGAGCTTGCGGGCATAGTCGTCGAGTTCAATTCGTTTGAAGAGCGGCCGACGTAGGCCGGCGAACTTACTTCGATCTACGTCGTCGAGACTTACGGCATCGACCTGGTGCACGAAGAGCTGACAGATGGTTATTCCAGGCTGAACCGCAATGGGGATTTCGCCGACGTTGCTGAGTTCCAGCGTTAGACAACCCTTAAAGCCAGGGTGAACGCCAGTCGCCGTTGCGATGATAAGGCCACATCGTCCCCAGCTCGACTTGCCGACGACATAGGCGGCAAGATTCCTCGGGATGCGCAGCCACTCCAATGTGACGGCTAGCACAAAGTTCTGAGGATGCAGTATGTACTCCCGATCAAATGGGACGTAGTTGACCTTCGTTAATTGAGAGCCAGCCGTGGGCTGACCAACTGGCAAGTACGGCGTTCTCGCCTGTTTCAGATTTGTGAACCACGTTCCCAACCGGAGATCGATCGCTGCAGAACCACTGCTACGCAGATGCGCCAGTTCTGGCGTCGGCGTGATCACAAATGGATCATCTGCCTCTGGATCCTTCCCTGCGTCCAGGAGGTCGGCGAGCCTGTCGCTCTTCAGAATCATGGCTGCGCTTGGATCTGCTCAATTTCGAAGATTTCGAGATTCTTCAAAACGAGCTCCTTAAGAACGCTCAGTTTTCTGTCAGCGATGCCCGGAAACTGTTTCCAGAGATCGGGATCCTCCCAGGCAAGCCACGCGCCGTTCAATATGTCAGCGATCGTTTTGCACCCTTCCGCGGGAACGACCTGACGAATTCTCTTGAGCACTTTCGCAACCTCCGCATTTGCGGAAATGCCGATTGCCGCATTTGTTACGCGGCCGTCGGCCTCGACGAGCAGCTCGTCGATGAGCTGCGCGAGTGCCTCGTCAGCTATCTCAAGACGGAATGTATCAGCATCCGATAACGTCGGAAGTGCGTCGCGGTCAAACAGATTCGGAAACGATGGGGAATGCGAAACACCAAACTTGCTAGCCGCTTTGACTAGGTTCTGAACCCTCGTCTCGATTCCTGGGTATTCAATGGCTCTGGTGCCGAAGCTCGGAGCCAAAAGATAGGCAAACGCGTGCAGATAGCTCGCTCCGAAAATCCGAACGCCAATGAAATCGCAAAAGCTCTCTTCCGCTTGGCTCAGGCACCATTCGGCCGCGAGGCGCCAGGTCTCGCGAGCGAACAGATTTGTGGTGAGATCCCCTGGTTTTATGCCGGTTCCAAATAGCTTCTGATAATCGGCAAACCTGGCTTGAATCGCCTTGACTACTTGGTCCTCAACTTTGGCGGTAAACGACTGCGCAAGCTTGTAATGTGCCCAAACGGAGTGCCCCAACTCGTGGCCAGCCAGCGGCAGCAGCAGCGGATTCGATGACTCCGGAGCGGGTAAACCAATGAAAATGAAGTGTGGCAGGTCTGAAATGGGCCGATAGGTCAGCGGGGAATACCACCATTCCGAAGACAAAAGGAGTTTGGTCTTTCGGTTCGCTCGATCGACACCGGGCTCCAGAATGTCACCAGCCATCCGAAGAAACGGACCAAACACCTCGAATGCATTGCGGATATTTGTCGAACGAAGTACGAACCCAAGAAGCGGCAGGTACTGATACAGCGCGATGAGGGTAATTCGGCACTCTTGAGCAACGACCGACGGGTGGCTCGTCGCTGCGAATGCATTCAGGCGGGTAAGCTTCGTCTGAAAAAGAACCTGCAGTTGATCGATTACCGCACGCGAGTGCCAGTACGGGAACTCTGCTTCCGCGAGGCGATCGGTTTCTCCGAGGAACGCGCGGACGCGTTCCTTAGTGTATTCAAGCAGGTTCACACGAACCCACCACGTCTACCGCTGGAATGGATGCTCTCTACGATCGTACGGCGATCGCTGGAGCGCGGTTGAATGCTTGGACAGGGCTACGCAAAAAGAACGCAGCCGCTCAAGGACGTCGGAGCCCTTAACATCTTCTTCGGTGATGAGACCAGAGAGACGCGCGGTCATCTCCGCAGCGCTAGACTGTAGCTCGCTGACAGTCGTCGTTTGCTTAGAGCCCGGCGTATCGATCAGAGCACGTTGAATTGCTACTACAGTCGTCGCGTCGAGGGGCTTTCCCTCCGGCAAGCCAGCCGCAATCTTATCGACGAGAACTCCGACCGCCGTCAAGTCCTTCCGTCGGCCCAATAGGAGATCGTCAAGTTCGATGGCTGCCTGCGACGCCAGCGACGCAAGATCCATCTCGAGCTCAAGGGGCTTTGGCACGTGATGTAGCGCTGACATGTTGGGAACCTCGGGGAGTGCTCTGCAGGCTGCCGAAGCGCCCGCAAGCCCCCCATCTTATCGCAGCCCGTTTACGCGCCAGCCACCTTGCTGCTTCGAGATGGCTGCTGGTCGATCCCGACGGAATTGAATTCCAGGGCACGAATCTTTTTGTGTTCCGCCAGTGCAGTGACCCGCCCCCTCACCTCGGCGTGCACGGTTTCGAAGAACTGCACCAGCCCGAGTTGGCCCGGATGTCCAAAGGACTCGGCGGTCATGTCGTCTGTAACCAGGTAGAGCTCTCGGCCGAAGATGACCAAGCGCCACGCGGGCGGGCATGTGTTCCCCGCTCGATTTCGCAGAGCCGCAATGACTTCTGCGGCGCGGCGTGTCGGATTGGGAACGTCGGCCTTGGCAAATTCTGCCTTAACTCTTAGAAATAGCCTTATCCAGACCAGATCTGTATAAGTGTAGCGCCTATGCGGATCCGCTTCACTTGAGCCCAACTCAAGTACACGCTGATCCCTTTCTCCCCGAGGAATCAGGCCGCCGGGAGCCTTCGGATCGTGATAGAAGCTTGGCCGTAGCAAGTCGCGCTTGTCCAGGCTTTGCAACGCGGATGGCGTCAAAACGCCGTGAAAAACCGCAGACACCTCTTGCGATGTATAGGTCGGCGGATCGGTCGCAGCTGGCTCACGCTGCATGAGTCATTGATTATTGCCAATACAGACACATTTGCAATAGTTAACTTCGGCATTGAGTCTCGCGTGACTTTGATTCGCTTTATCTTCGCCATTTGGCCACTATACCCAAAAAACCGAGTCCGTTGGATTGATGCGTGGGCGGGTCCAGGTTTGCGCGTCCACGCCCGGTGAAGGCCATGAATGGTCGATCTTTCGACGGCCGCGACGTTCCACGCTGATATGGGAACTGACATTGGCGAGCGCAGCGGGAAGCGGCGATCAGTGTTCCGATTGTGCCCGGAGCGAGGGCGCAATGACTGACCGCTAAGGGCCACCTAGTGGACCTTGTGCGCCAGGTTCGCGACGAAGTCGGTCGTCGGGTCCGTCGCTTCTCGACCGCGCCGGGTGGTGGGCATCAAACGCCTCTCACAGATCCTTCGAACTGACCAGCCGGCTAGCATGTCTCGCGCGGGCGCGGCGGACACCGCAATGTCGGGAACCGCGTAAAGCTTCCTCGTCACAGACGAAGAATTTCGCGTGCGCGATTGCTCAGAAGTTGATTACCCCGACGACCAGCGTGGCTCACCGCTGCGAATGTGAAAGTGGGCGCCGCAGGTGGCACGCTCCCAGATCGAGGGCGAGAACGTAGGCCGCCGCAGCCAGTCCACCTTGACTGACCATTTCTCGCGTCCGGCCATCGGCAGCTCGATATGCTCTCCGCACTTCGGGCATAGGAAATGTGCCCACTTCGGATAGCCTTCGCGGACTTCGAGGATCACTAAGTCGGGACGCAACGAGTCGCCGGGCGGGCGGCCGTTAGCAACCGTCGCCAGCCATTTCGGCCGACGCACCCATGGGAGGCGGAAGCTCCATTCGACTAGCGCGAGCGGGAGGGCCTTCATTAGCTCTGGTCCAGGAAGGGCGTCATGTCGCCGCGCCCGTCGTACCTCCGGCGGCTGCAAAGCGGGCATTCGGACTGGCGCAGGCATCCCGGGACGACATCTGTGTCCTTGACTTGGTCGAAGCGGCGGACGCGCTCCGCGCAATGGCCACCGTCACCGCGGAATCCCGTCAACCTGTGCAGCAGCTCGTTTACCGCCATAGTTGCGGTCTCGGTCGTGAAGGTCACCACTACCGGGCTCGGGTCGTCGCCCGTTGTCACATAACCCGCGCGGCGGAACTCCTCGAAGCGTTCGGGATCGTTGCGGCGCAGCGACTCCTCATGCATCCGTTCAGGATCGATCAGCTTGCGGCATACCTGACACGGATATCCCGGCTGCACGACGGTGACGCGGCCGTCGAAGGTGTCGTAGCCCCCTCCCTCGTTTGGATCGATCAGCACGCCGAGATCGATGACGGGAATCATGTAGAAGTGCGAGAGGCGATTAAGGAAGTTACGTCCGAGATGGTCATCGGTGCAGCCGAAGATGATGTCGCAGGAGCGCAGCGCATCGCGGCAGGCGACGTCATCGACGTGATGCCTCAGGCGCACCACGGACCGCGCCAGACCGATCGCCGCGATCGCGTCGCCCAGCACGTCGACCTTGGCGGTGCGCGCGATGGCGTGGGTCCGCGTCGAGTAGTGAAGGCGGTTCACGTTTGTGATGTCGACATAGTCCTTGTCGATCAGGGCAAAGTATGGAACGCCCATCCGTGCGAGCAGCATGGCGATGGCGGAGCCCGTGCCGCCGCACCCCGCGATTCCCACGCGCAGCTGCGTCAGGTCGCGAGTCGCCGTCGCGCCGAAGGCGCGGACCTGCCGGTCGAATTCTGCGGAAGTGACACCGCTGTCACGACCCGAATACCTGATATGCCAGCGGTCACCGATGATGCGGATCATGTCCACCGGGTGCGGCTTAAGGTCGGAGCCGAAGGCCCGCACGATGAATTCGCCGCTGCGGTCCATCACCATCGAGAAGTGGGGCCGCTCCGTCTCCATGCGGGCGAAGACGATCTCGAAGGACTCCTTGTCAGCGACGTCGTCGAATTTCGAGAAATACAGATAGCCGCCCGGATGCGAATGCGCGATGCAGATGGCTTCATCCTTGGCCATCGCCCGCTTGGCGAGATGGAAGAGGGGCGTCGTCGACCACGTCAGCGACACCGGCGTGCGCTCGAGGAAGGCCTCCGCGGGCACGCCGATCACGTCGCGCACTAGCGCGCGTTCTTCGACCGCGCCCGTCCACGGATCGATGTGACGGGAGCGCCCGCAGAGGACGAGCGCCCCGTACTCGTTGTCGTCCCGAAGCAGCGACGCGCGAAGCTTCCGCGCGTGCTCCTCCAGGATGGTGAAGGTGTGGCGCGGCATCTAGGCCGCCTTCAGTTCGGCGCGGATGTAGCTGAGGAAAGTCCGTAGGTTGTCGATCCCGGGCCGCCAGTCCTCCTTGTTCAGGTGCCGTGACCAGAACTGCCAGGTCTGGCCGAACATCTGAGGGTCGCCACTGGTGTTGACGGGATCGGAGCCGTCGGGGCGCTTGAGACGCGGTCGGGTGTAGAAGCTGTCGAGCGGCGTCGTGGCATATCCGTCCGGAATCAGCACGACGAGTTCCACGGTGTTGCACGGCGTCAGCACGCCATCCTTCATCGTCATGAGGTTGCCAGTGAAGGTGAATCCGGGGAACCGGACGCCGCGGCGGACCGCGGCGCCGTCCTGCTCCGCGGCGAGGTCGTGCGGGACGTTGTTCCCCTTTAAATACTCCTGGTCGTCTTCCGGCAGGGTGACGCTGAGCCCCGGGTTCGTCTTGGGCTTGCGGGTCTGGAAGCGCTTGACGCCGTGGGGTTCGGCCTGCGGCGAGAGGTCGACGGACTGGTCGAGGCCGATTTCGGGGTCTTCGCCAGGACCGGGAACAAGCTGGTTGACGACCCAGTCGGGCGGGCTGCCGGCGAGATTCAGAATCTCGCGGCCGGTGATGGTCTGGTGGGGCCACTTGTGTTCGCGGGTATTGACGATCAGGTGAAACTCCATGACTTGTATCTCCCTTCGACAGTGCGGTTATCGAACGCGAGGCCATTGACGGCACCCTTGCTATTGCCTGAACCGTCATGTACGATCTGACGAAGTCGTCATGAGAACGGGCAAAAAAAGAGGGCCCCGCAAGCCATGACGATTACGTCAATATTTACTATACGACTTCGCCATGGTTGAGTCAAGTAATTCCAAAGACCTATTCCCCGAACGCCTGCGCTTTGCACGCACGACGCGGCAGCTCAGCCAGGACGGGCTCGCGAAGCGGGCCGACCTTCAGGCGTCCGCCATCTCGCACTTCGAGACCGGCTCACGCAAGCCATCGTTCGACAATCTTCGCCGCCTGGCCGACGCACTCGACGTGACGACCGATTACCTGCTGGGCCGCGTGAACGATATGCAGGCTGTCGGCGACGTCGATCGTGTCCACCGGCATCTGGAGCAGATGAGCACTACGGACCGTGAGATCGCCGAGGGCTTCCTCAGGATGCTCGTCGACAAGGCGAATCAGCGCCCCAGGTAGGAGAAATAGACAGTGAGTCGCGCGGACATGGAATGGCGGGCCGCCGCCGAAGCCAACCGGGTCATCCGCGAGCGCAACATCACAAAGCTGCCCGTCGATCCGATGGCGCTCGCGCGTGGCATCGGCATCGAGGTGATGGCCAAGCCAGCCAGCGCCCGCGGCGTGTCGGGGATGCTAATCCGGCACGGCAATGAATTCGGCATCGCGTACGCCACGCACATCGATAGTCCCGGTTTTCAAAACTTCAGTGTCGGCCACGAACTCGGCCACTACTACATGCCAGGGCACATCGATGCGGTCCTGCGGCATGGCGACGTACATGAATCGCACGCCGGCTTCTCGTCCGACGACCCGTACGAACTCGAGGCCGACCATTTCGCCGCAGCATTACTCATGCCCGAGGCGCTCTTCCGCGCGGCCATCCGTACGGCAGGTACCGGATTGGCGGCGATCGAGGCATTGTCGGATGTCTGCGTGACCTCGCTGACGGCAACGGCCATACGCTACGCCCGTCGTACGGACGATGCCGTCGCAATCGTGATCAGTACCGGCAGGTTCGTGAACTACTGCTTCATGTCCGACCCACTGCTTGAGATCGCGGGCTGCAATCGCATCAACAAGAAGGACAGGCTGCCACCCGGAACCGAGACCTGCGAGTTCAACAAGGACGAGGACCGCGTGAAGCGGGGCGCCCGCGCCGAAGGAGCCTGCGATTTGCAAGACTGGATCGGCGGACGGCACAGCGTGGAGCTACTCGAAGAGGTCGTCGGACTCGGCAACTGGGGCCGCACGCTGACGGTGCTGACCGCCGACGAGCTTCCGGATCTCGATGGCGAGCACGAAGACGAACAAATCATCGAGTCATGGAAGCCACGCTTTCGCCGATAGAGAACGGGAGCGCGCCCGGCTGGCGTCATCCGCTTACCGCGAGGACAACCCTGCTCGAGGAACTCGCTGACGCGACGTTCGCAGACGCACGCGAGGATTGCCGCACCAATAGCGACGGAGACGGTTCGATGATCGAGTGGTATGTACAGACCAAGAAGCTGCTTCGAGCGCTCGGCCGGAAAGTCGCTGACGCGCGGGCACAATGCGAGAAGGACAACGACACGGCACCGGACCCTCTGAAGGGTTACATGCTGACCGACTTGCAGCAGCTGAAAGCTCACTGGCTTGGCCGGTATTCCGATGACGAGCATGCCTTTCGAAATCTTGGCCGGCATGTCGGCTTCTGCACGGGCAAGGATTGCTCCGACATCTTGGCGTTCGACCTTCCGGAGCTCGAGGAACGCGCCGAGGCTTATCTCCAGCGTGACGCCGCGCGGCAGAAGATTGGGTTCGAAGATCTCTTGCACCCGGCCATCACGCAAAGCTCGTATGAACTCTATCGCAACGGACATCTGCGAGAGGCAGTGCTGAACTCGATCACCGCGCTCTTCGATCACATCCGCCGCCGAACGGCATGCAACGAAGACGGCGACAAGCTGATCGGGAAAGTGTTCTCGCTCGACAGGCCACTGCTTACGCTGAGCGAGCTGGAAACCGAATCGGGCCAGAACGATCAGAAGGGATTCATGCAAATCTTCAAGGGTGCGTATCAGGGCATTCGGAATCCGAAGGCGCACAGCATGACGCACGACCTGACGGAGATGAAGGCGGCGCAGTACTTGGTGTTCGCGAGCCTGCTGGCGCGTCGCATCGACGAGGCGCGGTAGCAGCCGCTCGATAAGCCCTTGGCGACTATCGGGAGGGCAGCGTTCGAGAGACGCTGCCGCTCTACGTCAAGATGTGGACGTCCGCGCGAGTGGGCAGCAACAGCGGCGAGTCGTAGGCCTGGACGTCGAGCGTGTGCTTCGGTTCCGTTGGCCAGTAGTACTGATCGCCCTGCAGGGTGATGTTCTCCGCGCAGCCCAGGATTGGGGCGACTCGCTCGTAGAAGGTCATGTCGCGCCCGTTGGGCGGCAGCAGCACAATGTGCTGCCCCATCCAGACTGCGACGCCTTCAAGCTCGCGAGGCCGTCGAACGTACATCAGTTCGCGCGACTTGCGAGGTGCTGCGATATTTCGCAATTTGAAGTGCGGGATGATCGCGTCGTCGTGGCGCTCCAACTGACGCATTACTATTCGGAGGCCTGGCGCGAACGCGTACATGTAGCCCCAGGTCGCGAATGCGACCATATAGGCCGACTTCAGCCACGCAACATCTGCCCGGCGGCGCTTGGCCTCATCCCATTTGAGCGTCAGCGGAAGATTTGCCCAGGCTTCCGGCTCTTTCGTATCGAGGACTTCGTTGAATCGCGCCGTCGCCGCCGGGTTGTTCTGATTCTGCGGGATGCTGAAGTGCCTGCTGCCCTGGCGAATCTCCTGATACGCGTTGACCTGAACGCCGCCGATCGCGATCGTGCAAGGGCTCACCAACTGACTGTCGAATCGGGCCAGCGACGAATCGACCGCGCTTCCGAACGAGTTGTTGCAGGGCTTGCATGTTAGAGCGACAGGCTTACCTCCGTACGACTTCGGCGGGGCGTCCTCGAACGTGAGGGTACCGTCGGTGAGGCCGGAACGCAGGAACGGGCCGCGGCACAACGGGCAGACATACGGGTTTTCCAGCTCCGGAAAGGCCCTCGCGCGTGCGCCCGGGAACACGCACTCAAACGCAGCGGTGCCGGAGTCGAACCAGGCTTCCTTGGCTCGCTGCTTCATCTTGGCCTTCCTCCGTCCGCTCGTCATGGTGTGGATCAATCTTACGACGGCACCGCCAAGTGCCGATGACCGCAGGCCGGCCTCGCCGACATGGTGCCGCTTGTCTACCTAGCGGCAGCCCAATCGTGATCTAAGCTGCTCTTGGCATGGTCCCTAGACCGACAGGTCACAACAGAATCTCGCAACGGGCGTACGAGATATTTGAGGCGAGAGGGCGCCATCACGGGCACGATCTTGACGACTGGCTGCAGGCGGAAAGCGAGATCAACCGCACCCATACGGGCGGGATCGAATCGTTGATCGTGCCAATTGAATTGCGAACACAGCAGGCGGTGCGCCCGGCACAAAGCCTCCCGTTCTGCTACGTCTGCGGCCAACCGTTTCGGGCCGGCGACGGCAAGAATCGCGATCACGTTCCGCCATCAACACTCTTTCTGGTTCCCGATCGCAATTTCCCGCTGATTCTTCCGACGCACTACAACTGCAATCACGATCGCCACCTGGAAGATCAAACCATCGGACAACTAGTTGGAATCTTGCACGGGCAGGCTCCGGACCCTGAGCATCTGCGCTTGCAGTTGATCGCGGGCACCGCCGCAGACGGTGAGCTCTTCGTCGCTGCAGGCGGATTCGATCTCCGCGCCATTATCAGGCGGTGGGTGCTTGGCTTTCATGCTGCGCTATATCGTGAGTTCCTGAACGCGGGCCAAGCGTTCATGACTTTCCCGCCGCTCGCTGAAGGAAACAGAGACAACCTTGAGATACAACGGGTTCCCGAAATCATTCCGGAGGTAGTGCGGGCGATTCGATTTAACCGCTCTCTCGGAAAGGTGGATCGTCTTCTGACTCGGAACGGTAAGTGCGTGTACGAATGCGTCTGGATGGAGTCAGACGCACCCGGAACATGGTTCTGTGCCTACGCACTCGATCTGTATGGGTGGGTCCATTTGGGCGACATCGATCGCTTTGGTCGGCGCGGCTGTGTCGGGATGTATGTCAGAGCCGATGGGACGGTTCCTGACCACGGCGTCAGAGGCGACAGGCATCCCGACGACTACCAACCAGATGACCCGCTGGATCCGTTTCCGGCAAACCAGTGAGTCGACGACTCACGTGGATCATGAACGGTACCCCCTGCGCGGTGGGCTGCCTGTTTCGAAGTACGCCAGTGCTGCGTCGAAGGGGTGCAGCGAAAAGTTGGCGTAATGTTCATGCGGATAGACGCGAAGCGCGCCCACCAGGTGCGCCCCACCACTGGGGGTCGATGTGAGTAGGGCTCCCGGACACCTCACCGCGATTGCCAAAGATCTCGTCGACGCTGCCCTGACGCGCCAATTCACTTCGATCGAGGCTTGGGACCACGGCTGGTGTGTCGCCGAATGTCGGCGTTCTGCGCGCGCAGCGCTGAGCCATGACGCCGAGCGCCGCGTACATCTCTCTGCGGAAGGAGTAGAGGCGTTTGAACGAGGTATGTACCAGTTGCTCAGGCTTCCTGAGGTCCCTGATGCGTACGATGCCGAAGAGCTTTGGGGCGTCGCAGCCGGGATGATCGGAACTTTGCCGATGCCATCCACAGCGACGGCACTCGAAAAGCATGTTAATGATCGCCTGAAACGTCTAATAGCGCCGCCCGATTCGGTTGTCGTTGTACCCATCGCAAACCTCAATCCAGGAACTCTCATCGAGGCAGGCCCGGTGCTTATAGGGCGACTTGGCGACGAATGGCGCGGACGGTTGAAGGCGCGGACGGGAGAGAAAAAGCCGCTTTTCGACGCCCGACAACCGTGGTGGCATTCGCTGGCGGATGGCTCGAAAGAACAGGACGTGGTGTTGCTGGCCCACTTTGGGCGTTCGCAGTTGGACAGGGCGTTTCGTGATGCAGAGGAGGCATTCGAGAATCTTGTCGCTCTCGGGCTCGTTCTCGAGCCGGATCTGGAGGGCAAACGGCTATACAGTCTTCGGGGAGACAGTCATCGTCCAGGAATTCGTGGGTTGGCCGTCGATCGGCAGTCGCTTCGGAGTGCCGCCGAGACTTCTCCGAATCTCTTTCGAGAGCTCGGCGCGGACGTCCTTGTCTCCGGCATCTTCGGAACCAATGTGAAACACCATTGGTACGGAGAGGAACCGTTTCCCCTGCACGAGCTACTTGATGGGACGCGATTGACCGAGGCCCAGCGTCTTTTGACTGGCCGAACGAGCGTTCACAATCGTCTCAGGTTAGCGGCGCGCTGGCATGCAAAAGCCTATTGGTCGAGCGAAATTGAAGATGCAGTCCTGGCTCTGGGCATAGGTCTTGAAGCCCCGTTTAGTGAAAGCAACCCTAGCCCTGGAAGGGTGCTCGGGGAGCGCTTCGCATTTCTGGCACCGCCGTCAGAACGCCAGGCGCGATACAAGCTCTTCACGGGGGAGTACTACGCAGCTCGGAGTTCCATCGCCCACGGTGCCAAGAGAACGAGTATCGATTCGACATTCGCACGCAGAATGGCCAAGGATCTTCGCGACACATTCCTTCGGATCGCGTCTCTCACTAGAGATCAGTCCGTAGAATCGGAGGACGCCTACGGCCAAATGTTCGACACACTGAAATGCGGCATCTAGCAACGTCGCGTGCGCCTCGCCCACATCCTCGAACTTCTTGAAGCAGCCGTTCTTTCTGCCAGCTTCGACAATTCGATCGGAGGGTGTCCGGTGGATCGTTGCGCGTGAGACCGTCAATCAGGCGCATCGGCTGCGAAACTCTGACCTGCCCCCCGTAAACCGCTACGCGTAGAATGTGCGTCCTCCGCAGATTGACGGACGGAGGAGCCGATGCGGAAGAGCCGATTCAGCGACGAGAAGATCCTGGCGATCGTGAAAGAGGGCGAGGCCGGGCGGAAGGTGGCCGACGTGGTCCGCACGTACGGCATCACCGAGCAGACCTATTACCGCTGGAAAGCGAAGTACGGCGGGATGGAGCTGAGTGAATTGCGGCGCGTCAAACAGCTCGAAGACGAGAACCGCCGATTGAAGCACATGGTTGCCGAGCAAGCGCTCGACATCCAGGCGCTGAAAGCGGTGGTGGGAAAAAAGTGGTAGGGCCCACGGCGAAGCGCCTCGCGGTGGGCCTCCTCCGACGCGACCTCGGCCTCAGCCTGCGGCGTGCGTGTCGCGTTGTCGGTCTGAGCACCGCGACGTGGCGGTACCAGACCGCGCCCGATCCGATGGCGGCGGCGCTCGAGGCCCAGCTGCGCGAACAAGCGGCGGCGCGGCCGCGCTTCGGCTACCGCCGGCTGCACACACTCTTGGCGCGCGTCGGCTGGCAGGTGAACCACAAGCGTCTCTATCGCGTGTATCGGGCGGCGGCGCTGCAGGTGCGTCGACGGCAACGGAAGCGTCGCCTGGCGGGCGATCGCATCGTCCTGCCGCCGCTCACGGCGCGTCGACAACGCTGGTCGATGGATTTTATGCGCGACACCCTCGCGGATGGGCGGCCGTTTCGCACGCTCAACATCGTCGACGACTTCACGCGCGAGTGCCTCGCGATCGAAGTCGATCGATCCTTGCCGGGCGTCCGGGTCGTCCGCGTCCTCGAGCGCCTCGCCGCGAGCATCGGCCTGCCTGCGCTGATCGTCGTCGACAATGGCCCCGAGTTTGTCAGCCGCGCGGTCGACGCCTGGACCTACGCGCACGGCGTCACGCTCCGCTTCATTCGGCCAGGCAAGCCCGTCGAGAACGCCTACATTGAGAGCTTCAACGGGAAGTTTCGAGACGAGTGCTTGAACGAACACTGGTTTCAGACGGTGGCCGAGGCGCAGGCCGTGATCGCCGCGTGGCGCCTGGACTACAACGAGGTCCGTCCGCACAGTGCCCTCGGCGACGTCACGCCGGCGACCTTTGCGGCGCACCTTAAACCGCGGGGACTCGCATTACCCGTGTAGCGATTCCGGGGGGCAGGTCAACTCGTCGCGTGTGGAACTGTCCCCACGATTGTCCCTGAGACGCGCCAAAACAGCGTCTCCGCGGCCAACACCAGCCAACTCGCTCGATCGGGGAAGTGGAAAATAGTGAAGGATTTACGAGGAAAATCGAGGTTGGACGAGAGGCGGATTTCCGTTTAGCAAACCCGCCGCCTTCAGCCACTTGGCGCTCTCGCCTTGCGAAGAACGGCGGACGCCTTCGAACGCGAAGGCATGGAAATCAATCCGCTAATCCCCAAAGGATCGGGTTCATTCAAGGCGAGCTGGATCGAATTGCCGTAGCACTCCAGGAGGAGATCCCTGTCCGGAGTGCCACGGCCGGCTGTACGCAGCTCAACGGGCGCTAAAAAGCTGGGCCCTTGAGCCCATAGGTTCCGCCGCACCCTTCGACATGATTTAGGGGCATTCCGGCAGAGAGAGCAGATTGTTCTGAGACTCCCCGTCAGCTTGGGTCGTGAGGTATTTGTGGCCATATGGGCTCACGCGAACGATTACCCAGACCGAATCGCCTGACCGAGTGGCGACATAGTAGCTCGACGAGTCTCGCTCGACATCACCGATAGCATCGGTCTGCGTTCGCTTCCAGCGAGCTCCGTTTTCGACGCCGCCGATGTTGAGAATCCGCTCGTGTGGATTCAGTCTGTCCCGCTTGTTTACGCATTGAACGTGTCTGGCCATGTGGCTTCTTTCTGTGCGGCTCGGTTAACGAAAGCCGATTGACAGACCTCGACTGGCAGGCTAAAGTGGCGGGAGTTGGAAGTTCCGCAACATAGCGAGTAGTCACGAGCGGCCGGTCTTACCACCGAGCCGCTCGATCTGCGTACGGACCCTGCAAAAGCCAGCCGATGACTTTGGCTGTAAATTGTACACAGTACGCCTTTTCTTCGCTACAAGATATTGGGTAGCGCTGGGCTATAGGGCAGCTATCTAGTGGTGCTATTTGTCGCGTCGATGTGGACGATGGTCTGGACCTTCACAATGCGGCATGGCGGGGGCGGAAATCGGCCCCTCCTCTGGGCACAAATGAGGTGTGGATCCGACGCCTCCGATTCTCCGCCATCAATTCTTCAACAAATCCCTGAACAAGAACGCAGAAAGGCCCTGAGACTCCGCGGCCGTACGACGGGGTCGCGAATTGTGGGAAAGTTCGAGGTTTGCAATCGGTTTGCAGTTTCGCGATGTTGGAGGTGAAGTGGACGACGCCAAGGAAACAAGCGCCGCCCTCCATATTGTTGGCAGGCAATTGGTTAGTGGCGGAGGGAGAGGGATTCGAACCCCCGGTACGGTTTCCCGTACAGCGGTTTTCAAGACCGCCTCCTTAAACCACTCGGACATCCCTCCGCGTGCCGTACGTGCCTCGCCGCCGACGCTCCATCCTCTCCCGGAACCGCCGAAGAGTCCAAGCACGGCCCCGGCGGCAGAGTCGGGCGCTTTGTTGATCAATTATGGATACTACGATATCGTAATAAAATGCCCGCCATCACTACCTCTGAACAAACGATGGCTGACGGGGAGTTGACCCGGGCACTCGAACGGGGCCAGTTGCCGAACAGCACGCTCAGCCACGCAGATCATCTACGCGTCGGGTGGGTGTACCTCAACGAGTCACCGACCGTCGACGCCGCGCTCGAACGGATGGCATCGACCCTGCGACGATTCACGGCCTCGGTTGGCAAGCCCGAGAAATACTCGGACGCCGTAACCGCGTTCTGGATCTATCAACTCGCCGCCGTCCGCGCCGTGATGGGTGACGCCGACTGTGCGGAGGCCCTCCGCGCGTATCCGCGACTGCTGGACAAGACCGCCGCGGTCGCGTACTACTCTCCCGATGCCGCTGCGTCTGGTCCCGCCAGTTCATCGAGCGACGCACCGGATCGGCCTGTATCTCGACGACCTGCGTGAGCAGGGGCTGTCGCAAGGCGAAGCGCACATCCTCGCGCTGCTTGGGGCCAAAGCTCCGGCCACGATCGCCGAACTCCACCGCGGCCTGGCGCACAAGCGATCGACGTTGACGAGCATCCTCGATCGCCTGGTCGAGCGTGGACTGATTACGAGGGCCGTGGGCACCTCCGATCGCCGCACGTTCGTGATCACGCCAACAGCGCGCGGTCGTGCCGTCGCCAAACGGGTGCTGCAGCATCTGACGACGCTGGAAGCGCGGGTGCAACGGCACATCACCGAGGCGGATGTCATCTCATTCGTCAAGGTGCTGGCGGCGCTCGAAGCGGAAGCGGCGGTCCGCACGCGCGCGAGATAGCGTCGATCGAGCCCAAGACGCCGATCCGTCGAGCTCTCAGCCGAATCTACCGAATCGTCTCCATCCCGACGTACGACCGCAGCGCATCCGGCACGACCACCGATCCGTCCCGTTGCTGGAAGTTTTCGAGAATCGCAATCAGCGTCCGGCCAACCGCGAGGCCCGATCCGTTCAACGTGTGCGCGAACTGCGTCTTGCCCGTGCCATCCGGCCGGAAGCGAATCGCCGCGCGCCGCGCTTGGAACGCCTCGGTGTTGCTGCACGACGAAATCTCGCGGTACGTGTTCTGACTTGGCAGCCAGACCTCGATGTCGTACGTCTTGGCGGACGCAAATCCCATGTCGCCGGTGCACAGCAGCACGCGACGGTACGGCAGCCCGAGCCGCTCGAGCACGGTCTCCGCATTACGCGTCAGCGCTTCGAGCTCGGCATGCGACTGCTCTGGCGTCGTGAACTTCACGAGCTCGACCTTGTCGAACTGATGCTGCCGGATGAGGCCGCGCACGTCCGCGCCATACGATCCCGCCTCGCTCCGGAAGCACGGCGTGTAGGCCGTGTACTTCAGCGGCAACTCACGGCCGTCGAGAATCTCCTCGCGATGCAGATTCGTGAGCGGAACTTCGGCTGTCGGAATCAGGAAGAGATCCCAGTCGCCGGCGATGCGAAACAAGTCCGGCTCGAATTTCGGCAGGTTGCCCGTGCCCGTCAGCGCCGCGCGGTTCACGAGAAACGGCGGCTCGACCTCGAGGTAGCCGTGTTCACGCGTGTGCAGATCGAGCATGAAATTGATGAGCGCACGCGCGAGGCGCGCACCGGCGCCCATCAGCACGGAAAATCGTGCGCCCGACATCCGGGTGGCGCGCTCGAAATCCAGGATGCCCAGCGCGACGCCGAGTTCCCAGTGCGGCTTCGGCGCGAAGTCGAACGCGGGCGGCGTGCCCCACGTGTGCACGACCGGATTGTCTGCGGCCGACTTGCCGACCGGCACGCTGTCGTGCGGAAGATTCGGCAGCGTCAGGAGCAGCGCGTCGCGCGCTCGCTCGACTTCCGCCAACTCCCCTTCGATCTCGCGAATCCGGACCGATCTTTCCTTGTTCGCCGCGAAAATTCCGCTGGCGTCACGTCCTTCCCGCTTCGCGCGCGCCACTTCGTCACCGGCGGCATTCTGATCGCGCTTGAGCGTCTCGACCGCCGGAATGAGACGACGGCGGCTGGCTTCGAGGGCGGCGAGCTGAGACAGATCGTTGGTGGGATCGAGACCGCGCGAGCGCAGCCGCGCGTCGACGTCACCGGGGTGATCGCGGACAAAGACGGGATCGAGCATGGCCCATGCTATAGGCCCGCGCGCGGCCGCTCAATCCTTCTTCGGCGTCGAGCCAGACGAGGCGCCAGACGAGGACCCGCTGTCGGAAGTCTTGCTCGACGAGGAGGATTCGGCCGAAGACGTGGATGAACCCGTGTCCTTCGAGGACGACTCGCTCCCGGCGCCTTTCTCGGCCTTGTCGCCCTTGTCGCTTTTCTCGTTCTTCTCGCCCTTCTCGTTCTTGGCCGAGTCGCCGGACTTCGAAGATCCCGATTCCGATTTGCGCGCGTAGTCGGTGGCGTACCAACCCGTGCCCTTTAAATGGAACGCCGGCGAGGAAATCAGTTTCTCGAGCTTGCCTCCGCAATGGGGACAGATCTCGAGCGGCGGGTCAGAAAACTTGCGAATCTTCTCGAAGCGCCGGCCGCACGACTGACATTGATATTCGTAGAGGGGCATGGTGCAGGATCGTCCAACACGCCATTATAGTTTCGCCCACATGCCCGGCACGCTCTTCGTCGTCGCGACGCCGATCGGCAACCTGGAGGACCTGACGTTCCGGGCCCTCCGGACGCTCCGCGAGGTGGACCTCATCGCCGCCGAAGACACCAGGCGGACCGCCAAGCTCCTCGCCCACTACGAGATCCGGAAGTCCATGGTGTCGCTGCGGGAGCACAACGAGAACCGCGAGACGCCAAGGCTCATCGAGCGACTGGTGGCAGGCGCAAACATCGCACTGGTCTCGGATGCCGGAACGCCAACGATATCCGACCCTGGTGCCACCCTGGTTCGGGCGGCCCACGAACGAGGTCTGCGCGTGGTGCCGATACCGGGCCCCAGCGCCGTGGCGGCAGCCCTGTCGGTGTCAGGTGCCCGTGGAGATCAGTTCGTGTTCATGGGCTTTCCGCCCTCATCTGGCGAAGCCCGGGACCGTTGGCTCCACGACCTGGGGCGTGAAAGTCGACCGGTGGTTTTCTTCGAGGCGCCTCACCGGATTCGACGGACACTGGAGCAGATGAACGAGTATGTTAAACGACCAATAGTTATTGGCCGAGAGCTCACAAAGGCGCATGAGAATTTGGTCGTTCACTCTAATATTGTAAGTATTAAAAGTATTATAGATATTGGCGAGTTTGTTTGCGTAGTTCTTGGCAAAGACAATATTGCCGGACAAACTGCTGATTTTAAACGCGTTGCAGATCTGTTTGGTCAAATAACAATTTCGCCTGATATTGACGACGAACTTGGATTAAACATTGTGTCTCAACATCTCGACCTGCCCGTTTCTAAGGTGAGGACCATCGTCAAGAAAGCCAGAATTGAGGCAAAGAGAAGGCAAAACGTCCTGCCTTGACCTGAATCAGGGCTTTTGTTAACTTTCGGGGCCGGCCGTCTGGCGAAAGCGCGGCTTGCCTCTGACAATGGCGAAGCGTCCGCAACCCAAAGATCGAGCTGATGATCGGCCCGGCCGTTCCGCGCACGACGACGTTGTGTCGGACGTTCCGGTTGGGCTCGCGGTGCCTCAGGGCGCTCCTCCGGCTCCCGCAGGCCCGTCCCAGGCGGCGGTCGCGCTCTTCCAGCAGGGCATGGAGGCGCTCCAGCGGCACGACTACAGCGGGGCGGCGGGGCGATTCCGTACGCTCCTCGAACAGCACGAATCCGAAGGGGCGCTCCTCGAGCGCGTTCGCGTCTTTCTGGCACGGGCCGAGCAGGAGCTCAGCCGAAGGCCGGCGGTGCCGTCGACGCTGGAAGAGCGCCTGACGGCGGCAACCGCCGCGCTCAATAACGGCGATCAAGACGGGGCCGAGAGCCTCGCGCGCGCGGTGCTTGCGCAGGACCCCCATCAGGACCTTGCGCTCTATCTGCTCGCCGTAGTCGAGGCCCGGCGCGGCCTGTTCGACGCCGCGCTGTCCTACCTGGGCCAGGCCATCGCCGTCAGCCCGGAGGCCCGGGCACAGGCCAGGTTCGACCCGGATTTCGAGCCGCTCCGCGACCTCGAGGCATTTCGCGAGCTGACTGACACAAACCTCACGGCCGCGGCCAGCCTCGCCCGGCGTCTCAGGCGCGGGCGCAGCGAGCGATAAGATAGTCAGTCAGTGACCGGGGACCTGCACGTCGTCATTCTCGCGGCCGGCAAAGGAACCCGGATGAAGTCGGTGCAGCCCAAGGTGCTGCATCCGCTCGCGGGGCGGCCGCTCATCGAGCACGTGCTTCGCACGGTGGACGGATTGGCCGCCGCGTCCACAACGCTCGTCGTCGGCCACGGCGCCGACGAAGTCACCGCGGCGCTCGCGTCCCGGCCTCATCTCCAGTTCGTCGTCCAGTCTCCTCAGCTCGGCACCGGCCACGCGCTCCTGCAGACGCGATCCGTCCTCGCGGGCAAGACGGGCACGATCCTGCTGCTCTACGCGGACGTACCGCTGCTTCAGGCCGGTACGCTGCTGCGTTTGCTCGAGACCCATCACTCGGCCCGTGCGTCAGCCACGGTTCTCACGGCCGAGCTCGACGATCCGTACGGCTACGGGCGGATCGTCCGCGATCGATCCGGACGCATCGTTCGCATCGTCGAGGAGCGGGACGCCTCGGGCGAGGAACGCGGGATTCGCGAAGTGAACAGCGGCATCTACGCGTTTGCCGTCGGGCCGGTGTTCGAAGCGCTCGACGGCCTCGCCGCCGACAACGCGCAGGGCGAGTACTACCTCACTGATTTGGTGTCGATCTACCGGCGCCGGAATTTGCGCGTCGAGACCCTGCTGCTGGAACACGCGGACGAACTGCGTGGCGTCAACAGCCGTGTCGATCTCGCCGACCTCAGCCACGTCATCCGCGCGCGCAAAAATCGCGCGATCATGTTCGACGGAGTGACGCTCGACGATCCGGCCAGCACCTACGTGGACGAAGACGTCGTCATAGGCGAAGACACCACGCTTGGTCCGGGCGTGCTCATCGAGGGCCGAACGCGCATCGGCCGAGGCTGCCGCATCGGTGCGGGCACGCGCATTACCAACGCCACGATTGGCGACGACGTGACGGTGCTCGATCATTCAGTGATTGTCGAGTCGACGGTCGGGAACGGCGCGGCGATCGGACCGTTCGCGCACATCCGTCCGCAGTCAATCGTCGGCGAAAAAGCGCGCATCGGGAACTTCGTCGAGTTGAAGAAGACGAAGCTCGGCACGGGCTCGAAGGCCAATCATCTCGCGTATCTCGGCGACGCGACGATCGGCGAGCACGTCAACATCGGCGCCGGCACGATCACGTGCAACTACGACGGCGTCAACAAACACCCGACAGTGATCGAAGACGACGTGTTTATTGGCAGCGATACGCAGCTGATCGCGCCTGTGCGCGTTGGCCGCGGCGCGTACGTCGCCGCCGGTTCGTCGATCACGTCGGACGTTCCCGCCGACGCGCTTGCGATCGCGCGAGGACGGCAAGAGAACAAAGCCGGCTGGGCGACCAAGCGGCGCGCCGGCAAGACTCCGGACGGCCACTGAGATGTGCGGCATCGTCGGCTACGTCGGTCCCAAGCCTCTGGTCCCCGTCATCATGGACGGCCTGCGGCGGCTCGAATATCGCGGGTACGACTCGGCGGGCATCGCCGTGGTGCGCGACGGCGAGCTGCACGTGCGCCGCAGCGCCGGCAAGCTGTCGCGGCTTGAGGACGTGCTGGCCAAACAGCCGCTGACGGGTTCATACGGCATCGGCCACACGCGCTGGGCGACGCACGGACGGCCGACCGAAGAGAACGCGCACCCGCATCGCGACTGCAAGAATCGCGTCGTCGTCGTCCACAACGGCATCGTCGAGAATTATCTCGAGCTCAAGCGCGAGCTGACCGCCGAGGGCCACAAGTTCGTCACCGAGACGGATACGGAAATCGTCGCGCACCTGGTCGAGCGGGAGTCGCGCGGCGACGGCCTGGTCGCCGCGGTGCGGCGAGCGCTGACGACGCTGCGCGGGCTCTTCGCGCTCGTGCTGATTTCTGCTGACGACCCCGACACCATCGTGGCGGTGCGAAACGGCCCGCCGGTCGTCATTGGCCTGGGCAAAGACGAGTACTTCGTCGCGTCGGACATTCCAGCGATTCTCGAGCACACGCGCGACGTCGTTTTTCTCGATGACCACGAGATGGCCATTGTCACGCGGTCGGGCGTCACGTTTACGACGTTCGACGGCCAGCCGATCGAGAAGTCGCCGCGGCACGTGACGTGGGATCCCGTGATGGCCGAAAAGGGCGGCTATCCCCACTTCATGCTCAAGGAAATCTACGAGCAGCCGTGGGCGGTGCGCGAGACGGTGCTCGGCCGATTGTCGCTCGAGCGCGCGCAGGTGTTTCTCGACGAGATGCAGATCGACGCCGCGACGCTGGCGAAGATCGAGCGCGTCGTGATTCTCGCGTGCGGAACGTCGTGGCACGCGGGCCTCGTCGGCAAATTCCTGATCGAAGAGCTCGCGCGTGTGCCGACCGAAGTCGATTACAGCTCGGAGTTCAGGTACCGCCGTCCGATCGTGGACGAGCGCACGCTGGCGATCGCGATCACGCAGTCTGGCGAAACCGCCGATACGCTTGGCGCGATGCGCGAGGCCAAACAACGCCACGCGCGCAGCCTGGCGATCTGCAACGTGGTCGGCAGCATGGCGACGCGTGAAGCCGACGGCACGGTGTACACACATGCGGGTCCGGAGATCGGCGTCGCGTCGACCAAGGCGTTCACGTCGCAACTGGTCGCGCTGCATTTATTTGCGATCTATCTCGGCCAGGTTCGGGGCACGCTGGCGCCCGACGAAGCGCGGGTGATGCTCACCGAGCTCGATCTGTTGCCGCTCAAGATCGAAGAGGCGCTCAAAACGGACGCGGCGATTCAGAAGCTCGCGGCGCAGATCAAGGATTCGCGCGATCTTTTATATCTGGGCCGCGGGGTCAACTACCCGATCGCGCTCGAAGGCGCCTTGAAGTTGAAGGAAATCTCGTACATCCACGCCGAGGGCTATCCCGCCGGCGAGATGAAGCACGGTCCGATCGCGCTCATCGACGAAGACCTGCCGATCGTTGCCCTCGCGGCCGACGATGGCCTGTTCGAGAAGACGATTGGGAACATTCAGGAAGCGAAAGCTCGCGGCGGCCGCGTGATTGTGGTCACGACGGCATCGAAGGTCGCGTCGTTCGAGGGCGTGCTCGACGCGCCGAGGGACGTCATCCTGTCAGTGCCAGACGCGCATCCGTTGATCCTGCCTGTGCTGATGGTGGTGCCGCTGCAACTGCTCGCGTATCACGTCGCCGTCCTGCGCGGCTGCGACGTCGACCAGCCGCGCAATCTCGCTAAGAGTGTGACGGTAGAGTAGGGGGACGGGGGATTTTTCCACAGATCCGGCCTGTTTGGGGACGGAGGTCGCCGCCATCTGCCAATGGGCGGCCGACCTCCGGCCCCAAACAGGCCGGATCTGTGGAAAAATCCCCCGTCCCCTACACGCCAAACCCGTAGCCGGCGTCGTGGGGGGCGAGTTCGCGGGTGGGTTGGACGCGAAGCGCGCCGCAGACGACTGACGCGATGTCGAGCACGTCCTCGTCTGTGATGTGCTTTTTCGTGTCGGCCATCGCCACCATCCGGCGGTACACCTCGTCGAGATCCTGCCGCGAGAGCGTGATGCCGAACTGCGCCAGCCCCTTCTCCACCGCGTGCCGCCCCGAATGCTTGCCCAGCACCAGCGTCGTCTTGGGCACGCCGACGTCCTCGGGCCGCATGATCTCGTACGTTCGCCGGTCCTTCAGCATGCCGTCCTGGTGGATGCCCGCTTCGTGCGCGAACGCGTTGCGTCCGACGATCGCCTTGTTCGCCTGCACGCGCTCGCCCGTAATTTCCGTGAGCATCTGGCTCGCCGCAAACAGTTGAGGCGTGTCGATGCCGGTCTCCACCGGCCAGCGATCGGATCGTACGCGCGTGATCATCACGATTTCCTCGAGCGCCGCGTTGCCTGCGCGCTCGCCAATCCCGTTAATCGTGCACTCGACCTGACGTGCGCCAGCGCCGACGGCCGCGAGCGTGTTCGCGACCGCGAGGCCCAGATCGTCATGGCAGTGCGCGCTCCAGATCACCTGATCGGCATTCGGCACACGGCCGATGATCGTCCGGAAGAACGCGGCGATCTCGTCCGGTGTCGAGTAGCCCACTGTGTCCGGCAGATTGATCGTCGTCGCGCCGGCCTTGACGACGCCTTCGATCACGCGACAGAGGAAATCGAGGTCGCTTCGCGTCGCGTCCTCGGCGGAGAACTCGACGTCGGGTGTGTACGTGCGCGCGCGCGAGACGGCGGCCACGGCCGCGTTGAAGCACGCCTCGCGTGTCATGTGCAGCTTGCGCTCGAGGTGCAGATCGGACGTCGCAATGAAGGTGTGAATGCGCCCGCGGCGCGCCGGAGCAATCGCCCACGCCGCGCGATCGATATCTCCCGGTGCGCACCGCGCGAGCGCGGCCACCACCGGCCGCACCAGGGCGCCGGACACCCGCCGGACCGCCTCGGCGTCGGCCTCGGACGCCATCGGAAAGCCCGCCTCGATCACGTCCGCGCCGAGCGCCTCCAGGGCGAGCGCCAAGCGGACCTTCTCATCCACGCGCATCGAAAACCCCGGGGCCTGCTCACCATCACGCAGCGTCGTGTCGAACACGATCAGCTTCGAAGACATGCTCGCAGTCTGGCCCCCGGACTGGACTGAAGTCAAAGTTATGTTACTTAGTTTTGTAGTAATATTTCTTATCTTATGACCTTCGAGGATCTCCGCGTTTTCGCCACCGTTGCCGCCGAACGCAGCTTCTCGCGCGCGGCGAGGAAACTCCGCCGCACGCAGCCCGCCGTGAGCCAGGCCATCCGAAGGCTGGAGGAAGGCTCGGGTGAGCGGCTGATCGATCGGTCGTCCCGCGACGGCACCCTCACCGATGCCGGCGAGCTCCTGCTCGACTATGCGACGCGCCTGCTGCGGCTGGCCGACGAAGCCGCCGGAGCGGTGGCCGAGCTGCGCGACGTCCGCAAAGGCCGCGTGCTTATCGGCGCGAACGAGGGCGGCGTGCACGGCGTGCTGCCGCTCATCGCGGCGTTCCAGAAGGACTACCCGGGGATTCTCGTCGACGTCCGCCGCGTCCACGCGCGCCAGATGGCGCAGGAAGTGCTGCTGCGCAGCGTCGACTTCGGCGTCTTGACGTTCAATCCCTCCGAGCGCGAGCTGCTGTCGCTGCTCCTCGGACAGGACGAACTCGTGCTGCTCGTGCCTCCGAACCATCCGCTGGCCAACCGCCGGCAGATCACGATGGAAGAAATGGGTCGCCAGCCCGTGATCGCGCACAACGACCCGTCACCGGCCCGCGAACGCGTCCTTCGTCTGTACGAACAGCGTCACGCGCCGCTCAACATCCGCACCTCCCTGCCGAGTCTCGATGGCATCAAGCGCGCGGTGGAAATGGGCATGGGCGTGGCGCTTCTGCCGCGTCGTTGCGCGCAGGGAGAGATCGCGAGCGGTCAGCTCGTCGAAATCCGCGTGCCCGAACTGCGCTCCCCGCGGCAGATCCGCTTCGTCTACCGGCGCGACGGCGATCTCTCGCACGCCGCGCAGGCGTTTCTCGACGTCGCGCGCCGGATGGGGCAGTCTGGGAACAAAAAGAACGCGGATTGAGCGGCCGCGCGGGGCTACGCGCGAAACCGGCTGATGTACGGCAGCGACGCCGCGACCCGCTCGACCTGGTCGTAGCGGTCGAGCAGCAGCGACGTCGCGTCCCACTGACCGGAGATGAGCGCTTCGCGACCGCTCTGCGGCATGCGCGCCGGCACCGTCAAGCCGGCGGACGAAACCGTCAACGCGTTGAGATCGACGGTGAAGACCGCCGTCGCGTCCTCGTCGGCTGCTTGCATCAATTGCACGAGATCTCCCGCCGTCACCGTCACGCACGGCAGGCCAATCGCCACCGAGTTGCCAAAAAAGATCTCCGCAAACGATTGGCCGATCACCGCGCCGATGCCCCACCGGGCGATCGCCTGCGGCGCGTGCTCGCGCGATGACCCACAGCCGAAGTTGTCGCCGACGATCAGAATCCGTGCGTGCCGTCGTGCGGGATCGTCAAACGGATGCCTCGCGCCCTGTGCCGCCAGGGCCCGACGATCGTCTTCGAAGAGATGTGCCTCGAGGCCCTCGAACGTGATCGCGCGCAGAAACCGCGCGGGCATGATCCGATCGGTATCGATATCAGCGCCGCGAAGGACAATGGCCGGGCCGGCCGCGGCGAGGCGTTTCGAGTCGCTCATCGCGACGCTCCCGCACCGGCCGGCGCGCGGACCGTCCACCCGCGCACATCCACGACTTCCCCGGCAATGGCCGCCGCCACGACCATCGCCGGGCTCATGAGCAGCGTGCGCCCGGTCGGACTGCCCTGCCGCCCCTTGAAATTACGATTCGACGACGAGGCGCAGATCTGCGAGCCTTCGAGGCGATCCGTATTCATCGCGAGGCACATCGAGCAGCCGGCGCCGCGCCATTCGAACCCGGCGTCTCGGAAAATCACATCGAGTCCTTCGCGCTCCGCCGCCGCCGCGACCGCCTGCGATCCCGGCACGACGAGCGCGCGCACGTGAGGCGCGACACGATGACCCGCGGCCATCCGTGCGCCCTCGCGCAAGTCCGAGAGACGAGCATTGGTGCAGGATCCGAGAAATGCGACATCGATGCGGGTCCCGGCGACTGCCTGCTTTCCGCGGAAGCCCATGAACTCGAGCGCCTCTTCGATGCCCGCGCGCTCGTGGCCCGCAGCCGCCGGATCGGGCAGGCGCCCATCGACCGGCACGACCTGCCCGGGATTGATCCCCCACGTCACGGTGGGCGCAATTGCGGCCGCGTCGAACCGCACGCGATCGTCATACGTCGCGTCGGGATCGGACGCCGTGCCCCGCCACCACGTCACGGCGCGGTCGAACGCCTCGCCTGCCGGCGCAAATCTGCGGCCGCGCAAGTACTCGAACGTCGTGTCGTCAGGATTGACGTACCCGGCTCTCGCGCCGCCTTCGATCGACATGTTGCAGATCGTCATCCGCTCGTCCATCGACATGCGCGCGATCGTGTCGCCGCCATACTCGTACGCAAAGCCGCTTCCGCCTTTGACCCCGAGCCTCCCGATGATCGTGAGAATCACGTCCTTCGCGTACACGCCTGGCGCGAGCGTGCCGTCGACGTCGATCCGCCGCACCTTGAGGGGCGACATCGCGAGTGACTGCGACGCCAGCACGTCGCGCACCTGTGACGTGCCGATGCCGAACGCCAGCGCGCCGAACGCGCCGTGCGTGGACGTGTGACTGTCGCCGCAGACGATCGTCATGCCCGGCTGCGTGAGTCCGAGCTCCGGACCGATGACGTGGACGATGCCCTGCGAGCCGGACGGGAGGTCGAACAGCGGGATGCCGTGCTCGCGGCAATTCCGCTCGAGCGCCGCGGCCATCCTCTCGGCCATGACGTCGGGAAAGGGCCGCGCCTGCGCGCTCGTCGGCACGATGTGGTCGACCGTCGCGAAGGTGCGGTCAGGGGCGCGGACCCGCCAGCCGCGCGAGTTCAGCTCGTCGAACGCCTGCGGGCTCGTCACCTCGTGCACCAGGTGCAGGCCGACGTACATCTGCGTCTGCCCGTTCGGCAGCGTGCGAACGGCGTGGCGGTTCCAAACCTTGCGAAAAAGCGTGTCGGCCACGACGTGTTGATCCTATCAGCAGCGAATCGGCGGTAATTCAGGCATAGCGATTGCTTATGAGAGAGCCGCGAGCCCGCCGGCCGGGGTCCGCGGGCCGATCGTCGCAAGATCTGCCAGGCGCGCGCGCTGCCGGTACGCAGTTTTCGCACACTCGGTTGCCGTCGCACCGCGCAGATGTCGGCGACAACCGTCTGTTATCCTGTGGCTCTCGTCACGGCATGCCTGGGCCAGCTGCCATGGGCCTGGGACCTGCTTCAATGGATTTGCTTTCTTCTCTCAATCCGTCGCAACGCGAAGCCGTGCTCCACACGACCGGGCCGTTGCTCATCCTGGCCGGCGCCGGGTCGGGCAAGACGCGCGTGATCACGTCGCGCATGGCGTACCTCATCGCCAACGGTTTCGCGACGCCAGACCAGGTCCTCGCCGTCACGTTCACGAACAAGGCCGCCGAGGAAATGCGCAGCCGTGTCGAGAACCTGCTGAGCGAAGACTGCCGGCAGATCTGGCTGTCGACGTTTCACTCGCTGTGCGCGCGTCTGCTGCGCCGGGAAGCGCCGGCCATCGGCCTCTCGCGCGACTTCGTGATCTACGACTCCTCCGACCAGTTGACCATCGTCAAGCAGGCGATGAAGGCGCTCGACGTCGACGACAAGCTCATCCAGCCTCGCGCCGCGCTCTCGAGGATCAGCCAGGCGAAGAACAAGATGGAGTCGCCCGAAGAGATGCGGTCGTCGGGCTGGAGCCTGCGCGACCAGCAAATCAGCCGTATCTACGAGCACTACCGGCGGGCGCTCACCGAGGCCGGCGCGCTCGATTTCGACGACCTCCTGCTCAAGACAACGGATCTCGTCGAGAAAAGCGAGCGTGTCCGTGCGTTTTACGCGAACAAGTTCAAGTACATCCTCGTCGACGAGTACCAGGACACCAACCGGCCGCAGTACCTCCTGATCCGGCGCCTCGCTGAAGTTCATCGCAACCTCTGCGTCGTCGGCGATCCGGACCAGTCGATCTACAAGTGGCGCGGCGCGGATCTGCGCAACATCCTCGACTTCGAGCGCGATTTTCCCGACGCGATGATCGTACGTCTCGAGCAGAACTATCGATCGACGCAGGTGATTCTCGACGCGGCGTCGGCCGTCATCAGCCGCAACCGCAATCGGAAGGAAAAGCGGCTCTGGACCGATCGTACCGGCGGCGACCGGATTCTGTCGGTGCGCGCGGGAGACGAAATCGAAGAGGCCGACTACATCACACGCACGATCCGCCAGCAGCGCGCGAAGAATCCGGACTCGATGGTCGCGGTGTTGTACCGCACGAACGCACAGTCGCGCGCCCTCGAAGATGCGCTGATGCGCGAGGGCGTGGCGTACCGCATCATCGGCGGCGTCCGGTTCTACGAGCGCAAGGAAATCAAGGACGTTCTGGCGTACCTCCGCCTGTTGATCAATCGCCACGACGATGTCAGCTTCCGGCGCGTGGTAAACGTGCCGGCACGTGGCATCGGCAAGTCGGTACTCGACGCGGTCGAGGCGGTCGACCCTCATGCGCAGGAATCGAATGCCGACACGCCCCTTCTTGCGGCGGCCTTGCCCGACACCGCGGTGCCGCGATCGATGTGGACTCGCATGACGATGGCCATCGATCGACGCCTCGTGCAGCCGCGCGCGCACACGGCGCTTGTCGGCTTTCGCGACATCATCGAGAGCCTGGCGCCCGAGGCCGGCGAGTCCGGCGTGTCGTCCGCGCTGGCCAGCGTGCTCGATCGCAGCGGCTACCTGAAGGAACTTCGAGATCAGCGCAACGAGGAAGCCGAAGCACGCATCGAGAATCTGATGGAACTCGTGTCGGCCGCGCGGGAATACGAAACGCGCGAGTCGGATCCGTCGCTCGGCGGGTTCGTCGATCGATTGTCGCTCCTGTCGGAAGCCGACGAGGCCGAGGGCGCGGTCGAAGCGCGCGTCTGGCTGATGACAATGCACGCCGCGAAAGGCCTCGAGTTTCCGATGGTCGTCGTCGCCGGCATGGAAGAGGGACTGTTTCCACACTCGCGCGCGAGTGAAGACGTCGACGATCTCGAGGAAGAACGACGGTTGTGTTACGTGTGCCTCACCCGGGCGCGGGAGCGCCTCGTGCTGACGAGCGCGGCCCGGCGGCGCATCTTCGGCGAATACCAGCCGTCCGAGCCCTCGAGATTTCTCGACGAGATTCCCGCGGAGCTTGTCGATCGCGTCGAGCCGGCATCCGCGTCACCGCGCTGGACCGGCAACTACGAGCTTCGCAATCCGTACGCCCGCCGGTACGGCCAGCGCGGCCCTCAGGCCCGCGAGGGCGATCAGTCGACGAAATACACTTACGAAAGCGAAGACCAGTCCGCCTCACCGGTGCGGCCCGGCATGAAAGTGCGGCACAAGCAATTTGGTGTGGGCACGGTGGTCACCGTCGAGGATCACGGCGACGACTACAAGGTCACGGTGCGATTCGCGTCGGTCGGCACCAAGAAGCTGCTGGCCAGCTTCGCCAATCTCGAGCGCGCGTAAGAACGCTTAAATACGACTCGTCGCGAAGCGTCGCAAGCGCGCTACGGCCTGGTCAGCGCCGCCGCGAGACGCCCGCGCGCGAGGATGGCTTCGGGCGATTCCTGGAGAACCCGCTGATAAGGCGTCTGAAAGTCGGGCGCGGCGAACGCCCCCTGACTGAGGTCACCGATTTGCGCGGAAAACGCCGCGACATCCGCGGCGGTGACGCCCTCGTCGCTGTCGAGCCGCTCGTCGGCCTGCACGACCATTGCGGAAATCGTCCGCAGCCACGCGAACCACGGATCGGTCATGACAAGGTGCAGCATCTGGCCTGAGATCTCGATCCGGCCGTTTACCTGCTCGTAGCGGAGGCGCTCGTGGTCGAGCAGCGTCTTGTGAAGCCCGAGGAGGGCCATCCTCAACGCGCGCAGCTTCGCAG
Source organism: uncultured Acidobacteriota bacterium (assembly GCA_963704575.1). Lineage (GTDB taxonomy): Bacteria > Acidobacteriota > Vicinamibacteria > Vicinamibacterales > SCN-69-37 > DATEGZ01. The sequence goes on from OY969918.1 coordinate 3,678,794, forward strand.
CGGCCTGAGCGCCCGGGACGGGTGAATCGGTCACGTCGAGCTCGGATCGTCCGGCGCCTCGGTCGTCTCGGGCGTCTCGGGAGCCTTCGGCGGCTCCTGCCCGTCGTCGTCGGGCTCGGTGAGCGTGGCGACCGAGACCAGGCGATCGCCTTCGGCCAGGTCCATCAGCCGCACGCCCTGCGTGTCGCGACCAATTGGTCGCAGGTCGCCCGCTTTCATGCGGATAATCTGGCCCTGTTCAGTCACGAGCAATAACTCATCGCGGTTCGACACGCACGCGGTGTCCACGACCATTCCGTTGCGATCGCTCGTCTGGACATTTTTCAGGCCGATGCCGCCGCGGGTCTGGCTGCGATATTCGCTGACGTCGGTGCGCTTGCCGTAGCCGTTTTCGCAGACCGTCAAGAGCGTCGCGTCGTCGGTCACGACGCGCATGGCGACCACTTCGTCGCCGTCGCGCAGTTGCATGCCTCGCACGCCGTACGCGCTGCGGCCCATCGGCCGCGCGTCGGCCTCAGAGAACCGGATCGCCATGCCGTTGCGCGATCCGATGACGAGATCCTTCGCGCCGTCGGTCTCGGCCACGGCGATCAGCCGGTCGTCGTCGTCGATCTGGATCGCGATGATGCCGGCGGAACGCGGATTCGAGAAGGCCGTCAGATCGGTCTTCTTAATCGTGCCTTTGCGCGTGCCCATCACGATGAAGCGCTTGCCGTCTTCCTCGGGGAATGCCTGCACGCGGAGCAGCGCGGCAATTCTTTCGCCCTCCTCGGTGTGCACGAGGTTGGCAATTGCCTTGCCCTTGCTGCTGCGACCCACCTCCGGCACGTCGTACACGCGCAGCCAGTAGCATCGGCCGCGGTCCGTGAAAATCAAGATGTACGCGTGGGTGTTGGCGACGAAGAGATTCGTGACGAAATCTTCCTCGCGGGTCTGCATGCCGATCAGGCCCTTGCCGCCGCGTCGCTGCTTGCGGTACGACTCGAGCGTCGTCCGCTTGATATAGCCGGTGTTCGTCGCGGTGATCACGACGTCCTCGTCGGCGATCAGGTCCTCGACGCGGAATTCGCCGCTCTCCTCGATGATGTCGGTGCGTCGATCGTCGCCGTACTTCTTGTGAATCGCGCGCAACTCGTCGACCACGATGCCGATCAGCAGATCGTCGCTCGAGAGAATCGCGCGGAGGCGCTCGATCGTCTTCGCCAGCTCAGCGAGCTCATCCAGGATCTTCTGCCGCTCGAGGCCGGTCAGGCGCTGGAGCTGCATGTCGAGGATCGCCTGCGCCTGGATTTGCGTCAAACCGAACGACGCGATCAGGCCGCCCCGCGCCTCGAGCGGAGTTTTCGATCCACGAATGAGCTTGATGACCTCGTCGAGATGATCGAGGGCGATCTTGAGGCCTTCGAGAATGTGTGCGCGGGCTTCGGCTTTGCGCAGCTCGAACTCGATCCGCCGGCGGACGACTTCGCGCCGGAACTCGATGAACAGCTCGACGATCTCGAGCAGGCTCAGCACACGCGGCCGGCCCGCGACGATCGCGAGCAGGGTGATGCCGTAGCCCATCTGCAGCTTCGTGTGCTTGTAGAGATTGTTCAGCACGACGTCGGGCAGCTCGCCGCGCTTGAGTTCGACGACGATCCGCATGCCCTCGCGGCTGGATTCGTCGCGGATGTCGGAAATCCCGTCAACCCGCTTCTCATTGACCAGCGCCGCGATTTCCTCGATCAGGCTCTTCTTGTTCACCTGATACGGGATCTCGGTGATCACGATCGACACGCGCTCGCCGCGCTTGTGCTCCTCGAATGTCGCCTTGCCGCGAACGGTGATGCCGCCCCGACCGTCCCGGTAGGCCTTGAGGATGCCGGCACGGCCGACGATCGTGCCGCCTGAGGGAAAGTCCGGGCCTGGCACACATGCGAGCAGCGCGCGGGCCCGCTCTTCTTTCGGCGCCGAACGGCGCTCGATGACCTCGAGGACGCCGTTGATGACTTCCCGCATGTTGTGCGGCGGAATGCTCGTCGCCATGCCGACGGCGATGCCGGTCGATCCGTTAACGAGCAGATTCGGAAACGGCGCCGGCAGCACGACGGGTTCTTCGCTCGTCTCGTCGAAGGTCGGCCGAAAGTCGACGGTTTCCTTGTCGAGATCCGTCATCAATGCTTCGGCGAGCGAGTCGAGCCGCGCTTCGGTGTACCGGTAGGCCGCGGGAGGATCGCCGTCGATCGATCCGAAGTTGCCCTGGCCGTCGACCAGGACGTACCGCATGTTGAAGTCCTGGGCGAGACGGACGAGCGTGTCGTACGCCGGCGCGTCGCCGTGCGGATGGTAGTTACCGATGACTTCGCCGACGATCTTTGCGCACTTGCGGTACGGGCGGCCTGACGCGAGCCCCATTTGCCGCATCGCGAACAACACACGGCGATTTGCGGGTTTCAGGCCGTCGCGAACGTCAGGAAGCGCGCGCCCGATGATTACGCTCATCGCGTAATCCATGTACGAGCGCTTCATCTCGTCTTCGATGTTGACGGGGATTCGTGTCGGGGGAGTTTCCATAGGTACTACTGATCGTCGTCCCGGGTCCTGCGTCCAGGGTCCAGAGTTACTTTGTCGTCCTTGGTCCGGGGTCCAGAGTCACCTGTCGGGACCTTCCGGACGGCGCGGTGACTTTGGACCCTGGACTCTGAACGGTTTTCAGATATCCAAGTTTTTTACGTCGAGCGCGTTGTCCTCGATGAACTTCCGGCGCGGCTCGACCTGATCGCCCATCAGCGTCGTGAACATCAGATCGGCTTCGAGATGGTCCTCGGCCCGGACTTCGAGCAGCGTTCGCTTCGCCGGATCCATCGTCGTTTCCCAGAGCGTTTCCGGGTTCATCTCGCCAAGGCCCTTGTAGCGGTTGATCGCTACACCGCGCCGGCCGGCGGCCACGAAGTAGTCCATCAAGTCGTCGAGCGACTCGACGCGGCTGTCTGTTTCCTTCCCGGGCTTCGCCGCCGCATCAAGCTTGGCCTGACGGGGCGCGTCCGGGGCCTCCGGCGCCGTCTCGCCCGCGGCGTCGATGTCCGCCTCGTCCGCCTCGGAAACGTCGGTTGTAGTGCTCGCCGCCAATCGAATCGTGACCGGTCCCATCATCAACTCGCGCACGTCCTGATACGCGGCCGCGAGCGTTCGGAACTCACCGGTGGTGACGAAGTCGAGATCGAGCCGGTGCCGGCGGCCGTAGCCGGCCGACCGGTCGTCGATTTCGACGGCCCACGCGAGGTGTTCGGGATCTTCGACGACCGCGGCTTTCACGTTCGGCACGGTCAGGTGATCGGCCAGCGCTTGCGCCCGCGTCTTGTCCGCCCAGAACGTCTTGTCGCGCGCGTCGCCCTCGAGCAACGCCAGAATCGCGCGCCGGCCGGTCCCGCGCCGCTCGACAATCTGCAGGAACTTGCGGAAAACCATCAACTTCTCGAGCCGTCGCTCGAGATCGGCCCCGGAGATTTCGCGGCCGTTCGGCAACACGACGGTCCGCGATTCCGCAGCGCGACGAATCAGGAACATCTCGAGTTCGCGCTCGTCCTTGATGAACGTCTCCTGCCGCCCGCGTTTGGCGCGAAACAGCGGCGGTTGCGCGATGAAGATATGTCCCTGATCGACGAGCGCGCGCATTTGACGGTAGAAGAACGTGAGCAGCAGCGTCCGGATGTGCGATCCGTCCACGTCCGCGTCGGTCATGATGATGACGCGGTGATAGCGCAGCTTGCCCACTTCGAACTCGTCTTCGCCGATGCCCGTGCCGAGCGCCGCGATCAGCGTGCGGATCTCCTCGTGCCCGAGCATCTTGTCGAAGCGCGCCTTCTCGACGTTCAGAATCTTGCCCTTGATCGGCAGCACGGCCTGGAACTTCCGATCGCGGCCCTGCTTCGCTGAGCCACCTGCCGACTCGCCTTCGACGATGTACAGCTCGCTCTTCGCCGGATCGCGTTCCTGACAGTCCGCGAGCTTGCCCGGCAACGCCATGTTGTCGAGCGCGCCTTTGCGGCGAACGAGATCGCGCGCCTTGCGGGCCGCCTCGCGTGCGAGCGCAGCCTCGACGACCTTCGCGATGATCCGCCGCGCCACCGACGGGTTTTCTTCGACAAACGCGCCCAGCCGGTCGTTGACCACGCCCTCGACAATGCCCTTGACCTCGGTGTTGCCGAGCTTGGTCTTCGTCTGGCCTTCAAACTGCGGCTGCGGGATCTTCACGGAGATGATCGCGGTCATGCCCTCGCGAATGTCATCGCCGCTCACGCTCTCGCTGAGCTTCTCGCTGAGGTTGTTCTTCGACGCGTAGTTGTTGATCGTCCGCGTCAACGCCGCGCGGAACCCTGAAAGGTGCGTGCCGCCCTCGGTGGTGTTGATGTTGTTGGCGAACGTGTAGGTCGTCTCCGTGTACGAGTCGTTCCACTGCAGCGCGATCTCGACCGAGATCCCGTCGCGCTCGCCGCTCATGACGACCGGCTTCTCGTTGATGGCCGTCCGGTTCTTGTTCAGAAACTCGACGAACTCGCGGATGCCGCCCTCATAGACGAACGCGTGATTCTTGCCGTCGCGCTCGTCGTCGATCGTGATCGTCACGCCGGCGTTGAGGAATGCCAGCTCGCGGAGTCGCTGCGACAGCGTTTCGAAGCTGAAATCCGTCGACTCGAACACGTCCGGGTCCGGCTTGAAGGTGATCTTGGTCCCGCGTTTTTCCGTTTTGCCGGTGACGTAGAGATCACCCGTCGGCGTGCCGCGCTCATAGCGCTGTTGGTGAACCAGGCCGTTGCGCCAGATCTCGAGCTCAAGCCATTCAGACAGCGCGTTCACGACCGAGACGCCGACGCCGTGCAGACCGCCGGAGACCTTGTATGCCGTGTTTTCGAACTTGCCGCCGGCATGCAGCACGGTCAGCACGACTTCAGCAGCCGACTTGCCGCTCTCGTGCATGTCCACAGGAATGCCGCGGCCGTCGTCGACGACGGTGACCGACCCGTCGATATGAATCGTGAGGTTGATCGTCCGGCAGAAACCCGCGAGTGCTTCGTCGATTGAGTTGTCGACGACTTCGTAGACGAGGTGATGCAGCCCGCCGGGTCCTGTGGACCCGATGTACATCGCCGGACGCTTGCGCACCGCTTCGAGCCCCTCGAGGACTTTGATCTTGTCGGCACGGTAATCGTCGCCGTTTGCCGCGCTCGCGGCCATTGACGACGACGGAACCTTCCCCGGACGCGGCAGTGCCGACGACGACGAGGCCTCGCCCTCGCCGGTCTTGTGACCCTGTGTGTTAGACATCGATTCTTGATGACCTTTTGTCGTCAGATCCTCATCGGCATGATCACGTACGTGTACTCGTAGCCTTCGGCGCCGATGGGCTTCACGACGGCCTGACTGACTTCGTCTTTGAACTCGAGTTGGACGTTTTCGGTTTCGACAACGCCCAGAAAGTTGTCCACGTAATCCGCGTTGAAGCAGATATTTGTAGCGGCGCCGCTGTATTCCACTGGCAGCACTTCATGGGCCTCGCCGAGCTCCGGCGAACTCGAGGTGATTTCCACCTGATCTTTGCCGATTATGAATTTCACGGCTTTCGACCGTTCGTTCGACAGCAGCCGTACGCGGCGTACCGCGGCGGCGAGGCGATCGCGATCGAAGTCGATGCGCTTGTCGTTCGTCTTGGGAATCACGCGTTCGTACGCGGGAAAGTTCGCGTCGATCTTGCGCGAAATCAGCAGACGGCCGTCGGCCTTGAAGAACAGGTGATTCTCGCCCTGCGAGAACTCGATCGACGACCCGCCGTCGATGAGACGCGCCACTTCGTTCAGCGTCTTGCGCGGCAACAGCACTTCGGTCTTCGCGTTCTTTCCCGGCGATTCATGGACGCTGATGTACGCCAGGCGGTGGCCGTCGGTCGCGACCATGCTCATCGAATCAGGCCGCAGAACAAGCTGCGCGCCGTTCAGAAAATAACGCGTGTCCTCGCTGGTAATCGCGAAACGCGTGTGCGAGATCATGCGCTTGAGGGCCGCGCCCGGCAGCACCGCTTCGGCCGGACCGCCGTCTTCCGGCGGTGTCGGAAACTCACCGACCGGCAGCGTCTGCAGCCGCGACTCGAAGCGATCGGCGCTGACCGTGACGCTCTTGCCGCCCTTGTCTTCAGAGATGCGCACTTCGGTGTCCGAGAGCGCGTTGACGATCTCGAACAGCTTCTTCGCCGGCAACGTCAGCGAGCCGGGCTTGGTCACGGTTGCCTCGCAGCGGCTGCGCAGGCCGACGTCGAGATCCGTCGCAAGCAACGAGACACTGCCCTTGTCTGCGTTCAGCAACACGTTCGCCAGAATCGGAATCGTGTTCTTCCGCTCGACGATGCCCTGCAGCAGGGAGAGCTCTTTCAGCAGATCGGTCTTGCGGACGGCCAGTTCCATGGGCTGGAGAACCTCACACGTGGCCCGCGGCGCGCGGGGATCTTGATTGCTGACAGCAGATCAGAAAAGGCTAAAGAATTATAACAGTAAGAAGGGCCTGTTTGTACGTGAAAACGTGGCCACAACTTACACACAGTCAATCACTTACCCTGTGGACGTTTCTGTGGATGAACTTCGTACTTTCGCTGCGGCCTGTTGAGGAAAAAGCCTGGGGGAACGCGCGCCCACAGGCATGCACAGGCCCCCCCTGTGGAAAACTCGGACCAGAGCTGGTCCGGGCACGGAATTGCTACTGAAACGCCTGAGTCAGGGTGTGCATGAGCGTGTTGAAGGACGTGTCCTTCTGCCGCATGTCCTCGACCTTGCGGATCGAATGGATCACGGTTGAATGGTGCTTGCCGCCGAAGCTTCGTCCAATCTCCGGCAGTGAGGCGCGCGTCAGGGCCTTGCAGAGATACATCGCCACCTGACGCGGCATCGCGATCGATTTCGAGTTGTTGCGCGACTTCAAATCCGCGAGCTTCAGCTGGTAGTACTCCGCCACGAACTTCTGGATCATGTCGATCGTGACGGCTCGTTCCTCGTGGCGAAGGACGTCACGCAGCACTTCCTGGGCGAGCGGCATCGACACGTCGCGCCCGGTGAGCGACGCGTAGGCGAGCAACCGAACGAGCGATCCCTCGAGCTCGCGGATGTTCGACTTGATCCGGCCCGCGATGTACAGCGCGACGTCGTCAGGCAACGGCACGCCCTCGGACTCGGATTTCCGCTTCAAAATCGCCATTTTCGTCTCGAGATCCGGCGGTTGGAGATCGGCAATCAGACCCCATTCGAAGCGGCTGCGGAGACGTTCCTCGAGCTCGTGGATCTGGTGCGGCGGGCAATCGCTGCTGAGCACGATCTGTTTTTGCGCGTCGTGCAGCGCGTTGAACGTGTGGAAGAACTCGATCTGTGTGCGCTCTTTGCCGACAATGAACTGCACGTCGTCGACGAGCAGCACATCAACGCCGCGATAACGCTCGCGGAACTCGAGAATATGGTCGTAGCGAATCGCGTTCACGACTTCGTTCATGAAGCGCTCGCCGGACACATACGTCAGCTTCACGCCCTGGCTGTGACGAAGTACGTAATGGCCGATCGCGTGCATCAGATGCGTCTTGCCAAGTCCGACGCCGCCGTAGAGAAACAGCGGGTTGTACGAACGTGATGGCGCCTCCGCCACGGCGCGGCACGCGGCATGCGCGAATTGATTCGAGGATCCGACGATGAACGTGTCGAACGAATAGCGCGGGCTCAGCCCGACGCCATCCTCGGCGACATCCGCGTTTTCAAGGGCAGGGTCTTCCGCCGCCGTGGCGACCGCCTGGGGCGCCGGAGCGAGCTCCTGGCCATCGGGCAGGAACTCCACCTGAGTGTCCGGGCGGCCAATCTCGATGAGCGCCTCGCGAATCACGCCGAGGTAGTGCTTGGTGATCCAGTCGACCACCATTGGGTCCGAGACCCGCACGGTGAGGACGCGGCCCGTATCCGCAGCCAGAGAGGTCGCCCTGAACCACGTGAAGTAGGTGTACCGGTTGACCTTGGTCTCGATTCGTCCGAGAACTTCGTCCCACAAGGTGCCGGTCATACCAGTAACTTCAATATTTACAACGAGTTAATAGCGACTGTCTTTGAAAACCCCAAGAAACCTAAGGATTTCCACAGTTTTTTCCACAGGTGTGGAAAACTGACCGCGTGGTCGTCTTCCCCGGGAAAGGCTGGCGAATCTACCACAGCTGTCCATCCCCAACAACGTTGTTCATTTGACAGGCTTTTGAGCAGACAGCTACGATCTCTTTTTCGCCAGGTGTTGTGACACCCAGCCGGGAGCCCAATGAAGCGCACGTATCAGCCCAATCGCCGCCGCCGACACCGCACGCACGGATTCCTCGTGCGCATGCGCACGAAGAACGGCCGAATCGTTCTGAAGCGGCGTCGCGCCAAAGGGCGCAAGCGCCTGACGGTCTCCTAAGCGCGCGGTTGCACCGCACGCGCGACGTCGCGGCCGCACGCGGCTGTCGAACATGTCGAATCAATTCAGCCGGGCGGTCCGATTGTGGTCGCACGCCGAGTTCCAGGTCGTGCAGCGGCGCGGACGACGAGTGTCGGCGCGCTTCGTGACGCTCGTCGGCCAACCGAATGATCACGGGCGCGATCGCCTGGGGATCATCGCCTCGCGGCGCATTGGCTCCGCGGTGATGAGGAATCGAGCGAAGCGCCGGCTGCGCGAGATTTTCCGCCAGGGCGATCCGGCCGGCGCGGCCTCTCGCGGCCGTCGCGCGTTCGATGTTGTCGCCATCGCGCGGCGCGAGTTGATCGACGCGCCGTTTGCCGACGTCTCTGCTGATGTGCGTAGCGCGCTCCGAAGATTGTGCGGTGAAAAGTAATGATGAGCTTCAGCGTCCGCGTCGGCGTCCTGCTCGTCCGCGGCTATCAGCTGCTCTTGGCTCCGTTCATGGGCGGCGCCTGCCGGTTCGAACCGAGCTGCTCGGCGTACGCTATTCAAGCGCTTCAGGACCACGGGTTCGGGCGCGGCTTCCTGCTCGCCGCGCGGCGCATCGCGCGTTGTCATCCTTTTGCACACGCCGGATGCGATCCGGTGCCGCCTCGTCCGTCCTCCGGCGGCCGCGGCTAATTCATGGAAAAACGCGTTTTTCTCGCAATCTTTTTATGCTTCGCGGTGCTCGCGGTGTACCAGGCGTACTTCGCGCCCAAGCCGCCGGACCAGCCGCCGGCCGGTACTGAGGCGTCTGCCCCGGCATCGACACCCACGGCCACCGCCACACCAGGCGCGGTTCCCCCCGCGAGCACACCGGCCGCCGCGCCGGCCGTAGCGTCGGCCCAGGCGCTCGTTGCTGACACCGCCGCGCACGACGTCGTCGTCGAGACGGACACAGTGCGTGCGGTCTTCACGTCGGCTGGTGCGACGCTCAAGAGCTGGCAGCTCAAGAAATACAAGAGCGAGAGCGGGACCATCCTCGATCTCGTCCCGCCGGATCTGCCCGCGAGTTTTCCGCGGCCGTTCACACTTGCGACCGACGACCCGGCGATTTCGGCGACGCTCAGCACCGTGCTCTATCAGCCGAGCGTGACGAGCCTCTCGCTCGGATCCGCGCCGGGCACGCTGAGCTTCGAGTACCGCGACGCCTCAGGCTTGAGCGCACGCAAGGCGTTTCATTTCCAACCCGAAGGCAAGCCGTACAACCTGACGGTAGATGCCGAGATCGATGTCGGCGGCGCGGCGCGGCCGGTCGTGCTGAAGTGGGGGCCGGCGCTCGGCCTCGGCTACAAGCCTGATGGATCGCGTGAAGTGCCCGTGCGCGCGCTGCAGTACCGCAACGAGAAGATCGAACGGCTCGCCGCGAGCGCGCTCGAAAAACAGCCGCACTACGACGGCACGCTGCGCTACACGGGCGTCGAGGAGCAGTACTTCCTGAGCGTGGCGCTGCCCGGCACGCAAAACGTGCAGGTCGATTTTCAGCCGGTCACGCTTCCCGTGCCGAACGATCCGAAGAACCGCACGCGCAGCCTGATTCAGTACAGCGTACGGATTCCCGGCGCGGCGACGGTGCCGTATTTCCTCGGGCCCAAGGATTTCGACGTGCTGCACACCGTCGATCCGGAGCTCGTTCGCGCGATTGACTTCGGCATGTTCGCCTGGCTCGTGGTTCCGCTCCTCCAGGCGCTCAAGTGGATCAACGGCTACATCGGCAACTACGGGTGGTCGATCATCGCCCTCACGTTCATCATCAACGTGATCATCTTCCCGCTGCGGCACCGCTCGATGGTGTCGATGAAGAAGATGCAGGGCGTGCAGCCCGAAGTGAAGGCGATTCAGGATCGCTACGCGAAGTACAAGCTCACCGATCCTGAACGTCAGAAGATGAACGTCGAGCTGCGCAATCTTTATCAGCAGAAGGGCATCAACCCGGCCGGCGGATGCGTGCCGATGCTCTTGACGTTTCCGATTCTGCTCGCGTTCTACAACCTGCTCTACTCATCGATCGAGCTGCGCGGCGCGCCGTTCGTCGGCTGGATCAAAGACCTCTCACTGCACGATCCGTACTACATCACCCCGGTCGTGATGGGCGCGACGATGTTCTGGCAGCAGAAGATGATGCCGTCGACAGCCGATCCGGCGCAGCAGAAGATGTTCATGGTGCTGCCGCTGTTCTTCACGTTCACCTTCATCTGGATGCCGAGCGGTCTGGTGCTCTACTGGCTCGCGAGCAACCTGCTCGCGATCGGACAGCAATACCTGACCAACCGCATCATCGCGGCGCCCGCCAGGCAGCTGGCGAAGCCGGTCGGCAGGGGAAACAACCTGCCCGGCAAGTCGTAGGAACTAGGAATCATGCAGGAGCTCGACGAGAAGGTCTCCGCGTTCGTCCGCGAGGTCACGTCCGCCATGGGGCTCGCGCTCGAGGTCACGCTCGAGGAGCTGTCCGACAACATCCGGCTGAACTTGTCGGGTGAGGGCGCCGACGTGCTGCTCCGGCGGAAGGGCGAGGCGCTCGACGCGCTGCAGGTCATCGTCAACACGGCCTTTCGCCGCGACGCGCGCGGAGACCGGCACTACGTCGTCGACGCGCTCGGATTCCGCAAAGGCAAGGACGCCGAGTTGCGTCAGATGGCGCAGTTGCTGATGGACAAGGCCCGGGCGTCTGGCGTGCCCCAGGAGCTCGGCCCCCTCAATCCATATGCGCGGCGCATCGTCCACCTCACCGTGGCCGAGGATGCCGAGCTGACCTCGGAGAGCGTCGGCGACGCGTTCCTCAAGACTGTCGTGATCTCGCGCAAGGTCTGACTTTCAGGTAAGTACTGTCCGTGCCTTTTTCGGTCACGGACACCGTCGTCGCCATCGCGACCCCGCCGGGGCGCGGCGGCATCGGCGTCGTCCGGCTCGCCGGACCGGACGCGCCGGCGATCGCCCAGCGTTTGACGGATCGGGCCGATCCGTTCATTCCTCGCCATGCGACGTTCACACGCATCGTCCCACCCGAGCGTCAGCCCGTATCGCGAGCGATCGATCAAGTAGTCGTCACGTGGTTTCAGGCCCCGCATTCCTACACCGGCGACGAGGTCGTCGAAATCAGCGGACACGGCAGCCCGGTCCTGCTTCAGCGCGTCGTCGAGCTTGCCATGCAGGCTGGCGCGCGGCTCGCCGAGCCCGGCGAGTTCACGCTGCGCGCGTACCTGAACGGCCGAATCGATCTCGTACAGGCCGAGGCGGTCGCGGATCTCGTCGATGCGGTCACGCCGCGCCAGGCGCGTGCGGCGATGGATCAACTCGAAGGCACGCTGACGGACGCGATCGGCCGGACCGACGCGGCGCTGTTCGATCTGGCCGCGCGTCTCGAAGCGTCGCTGGATTTTCCCGACGAAGGATTTCATTTCGTCACACGCGACACCGCGCGAGACGATCTCGCGCGCATCGAGGCCGATCTGGAGTCGCTCGGCCGCGAGGGCCGAGCGGGTCGCGTGTTGCGCGAAGGCCGGCTCGTCGTCATCGTCGGGCGGCCGAATGCGGGGAAATCGAGCCTGTTCAATGCGTTGGCCGGCGCATCACGCGCGATCGTCACGGCGCTGCCGGGGACGACGCGCGACGTGTTGACGGAGCGCGTCGATATCGGCGGGGTGCCCATCACGCTGGTCGACACCGCGGGGTTGAGGGACGCAGCCGACGCGATCGAAGCGGAAGGTGTGGCCCGTGCGCATCAGGCGCGGCAGATTGCCGCGCTCACGGTCGTCGTCATCGACGGATCGGCGGAGATCGACGCGACAGACCTCGCGATCGTTCGAGACTCGCCGCCGCCGAGGATCGTCGTCGCGAGTAAGGCGGATCTGCCGGGCGCGTGGGACCTCGAGCGCGTCGAGCGCGTGGATGCCGGCGGTGTCGTTCGCGTGAGTGTGACAACCGGCGCGGGTCTGGACGTCTTGCGCGATCGTGTCGTGGTGACGCTCGTCGGGAACGAAGAGCTGCGCGACTCTCCTGCTCTTTCGAACGTGCGTCATCTCGAGCTGGTCGAGCGTGCGTCGGCCGCGATTGCCGCCGCGCGACATGCGCTCGAAGGTGGCGCCACCGAGGAGCTCGTGCTTGCCGATATCGCGCTCGCGCGCCAGGCGCTCGAGGAGCTCACGGGGCAGCGGACGCCCGAGGATCTGCTCCGCCACATCTTCGCGAAGTTCTGCGTCGGCAAGTGATTTGACGGAATCAGCTTAAGATCGGGCCGACATGCTCGACTTCGACGTCATCGTCGTGGGCGCGGGCCATGCCGGCTGTGAAGCGGCGTGGGCGGCGGCCCGTCTCGGCTGCCGCGTCGGGCTGTGTACGCTCTCGGCGGATACCGTGGCGTTGATGCCGTGCAATCCGGCGATTGGCGGCACTGCGAAAGGCCACCTGGTGCGCGAGATCGACGCGCTTGGCGGTCTCATGGGCCTCGCGACGGATGCGACGGGCATTCAGTTCAAGCTGCTCAATCGCAGCCGCGGCCCGGCGGTCTGGTCGCCGCGCGCGCAGGCGGACAAGCGTGAGTACGGCGCGTGGGTGCGCAACGCGCTCACCGCGGCGCCCAACGTCACATGGTTGTTCGGCCGCGCTGGCGCGCTCGTCATCGAGCACGGCCGCGTGACGGGACTCGCGTTCGAGGACGGTTACGCCTTGAGTTGCGGCGCCGTGGTGGTCACGACGGGGACGTTTCTCAACGGACTGGTTCACATCGGCGACGAACAAATTCCGTCAGGCCGTGCTGGCGAGCCGCCGACGCGCGCGCTGGCGGACTCGCTTCATGCGTGCGGATTCACGATGGGCAGGCTCAAGACGGGCACGCCGCCGCGGCTCGACCGGCGCACGATCGACTTCTCGAGATTTCCGGCAGAGCGTGGAGACGATCCCATCGTCCCGTTTTCGTTCAGGTCCGGGCCGATGACGCGCGATCAGATCGTCTGTCATTTGCTCTACACCACCGACGAAGTGCACGACCTGGTGCGCCGGAACATCGGCCGATCGCCGCTGTTCAACGGCCAAATCACGGGTGTAGGCCCGCGGTACTGCCCGTCGCTCGAAGACAAAGTCATGCGCTTTCCCGATCGGGAGCGTCACCAGATTTTCCTCGAGCCTGAGGGACGCGACGTCGACGAGATCTACGTCAATGGTCTGTCGATGAGCCTGCCGCGGGACGTGCAGGAGACGATCGTGCACACGCTGCCCGGGCTCGCGGATGCGCGACTGCTCCGCCACGCGTACGCGGTCGAATACGACTTCGTCCAGCCGACGGAGCTCGATCGCACACTCGAAACCAAGCGGGTCGGCGGTTTGTACTTCGCGGGCCAAATCAACGGCACCTCCGGCTACGAAGAGGCGGCGGCGCAAGGGCTGATGGCCGGACTGAACGCGGGCCGCGCCGTGCGGCGCGAATCGCCGGTGGTGCTTGGCCGTGACGAGGCGTACATCGGCATTTTGATCGACGACCTTGTCACGCAGGGTTGTCTCGAGCCGTACCGCATGTTCACCTCGCGCGCCGAGCATCGTCTGGTCCTGAGAATCGACAACGCTGACGTGCGGCTCACGCCGATCGGGCGCGCGGCCGGGTTGGTGGATGACGGCCGTTGGGCGGAGTTCGAGGAGCGGCGTGCGCGGCTCGAGCGCAATCGCGCGCGCGCGTCGGCCACGCGGGTCGTGATCGACGGCGAAACGATGACCGCGGCGCATGCCCTCTCGCGCCCAGGCATCCGCGCGGCGGATCTGGCGGCGCAGGGTCTCACGGTCGAGTCGGGCGGATTTGCCGCGGATGCCGACGCGTCGACGCTCGAGGCCGAGCTCAAGTATCGCGGCTACCTCAGGCGCCACGACGCGGCGCTTGCCCGGACGCGGGCCGACGAAGGGCGTGCGATTCCGGAGGGCTTCGAGTATCGCGGCCTGCCGGGGCTTTCGCGCGAAGTCATCGAGCGGCTCTCGGACGTGCGGCCCGCGACGATTGGTCAAGCTGGCCGCGTGCCTGGCGTGACGCCGGCGGCCGTCGCTGTGGTGGCCGCGCACGTCGCGAGGCGCCCGCGCGTCGCCCCGCCGTCACACTCACCAGGAGTATCAGTGCGCGCCCTGTCTGGCGCGGAGCCCCCCGACAGCCGACAATAGCCCGCCGTGGGCTATCCGGACGACCCGCAGAGGATTCAGGAACGCGCAGCGCTGGCGCACCTGCGCGTGTCAGACGACGAGGCCGCGGCGCTCGCCGCGTATCTGGACGTTCTGCGTCGTTGGAATCAGCGCAGCAATCTGACCGCGTTTGAGCTCAGTCCGCTGACGGATGCCGCGCTCGATCGGCTCGTCCTGGAGCCGGTTGCGGCGGCGCGCCACGTATCTTCGTCGGATCGGCTTCTCGTCGACATCGGCTCCGGTGGCGGATCGCCGGCAGTTCCGCTGCGGATCATGGCGCCGCACCTTCGGCTGGTAATGGTCGAAGCGCGTACGCGGAAGGCGGCGTTTTTGCGCGAGGTCGTGCGACACGTCGATCTCGGGCGAACGGAAGTGGCGAATGGCCGGCTCGATGAAGTGGCTGGTCGGTTGGCGTTTCAAGGAACAGCTGACTTGGTGACAGTGCGGGCGGTGCGTCTGGACGGCGTTTTTTGGTTTAATACCATAAAACTAATTTCTAAACTAGGAAGGCTCGTTCTTTTCAGCTCCGCGGCAGAGTATGAGTCGATTGAGCCACCTGCGGAACTGAAGATCGTGGCGAGTGAGACGCTTCTCGTGTCGAATCTCAGTCATCTTGTGGTGCTGCAGAGGAGCGCCTAAAAAGCGAACTCCCGATGAAGACGCGGATCGAGACGATTGTTAAAGTGGAACACGCGTCCAGGCAAGGGACGTCCAGCCTGCAACCCAAGTCAGTCGGCCTTCCGACTTTAACTTTGCTCGTCGCGAACCCACGCCGCGCGCTAACCCGGAATAGACGGTCCTCGCTGCTAGACGAGTCCCTGTCTCCATCAGACCAAGCCGCTTGAAGCGCTACTTCGAGGGCCGACAGATATCTCGCGAGCCAGATCCGCGCGGTCTGGCCACGCTTCCGGCCGATTTTTCCAGCTATCGCGCAGCTGCGCCGAGCTCTGGGCTCGGCCATGAAATCTCCCTCGCGTCTTCTCCCTCTTGCGCGCCGTGCTCGGAACATTGCCGTCGGTCAGCCAGGTAATGTGACCTAGTAGCCAACGCCCCTCTAGGGCGTCTCTGAGGTCGTGTTAGTACCGGGTTCCGCCCTTCGGACGACGAGTAGAAATATGGCGCTCGAAGGGCTCGTTCGGCGTGCTCAGATGGGTCCAGACCGTGTTGTCCGCTAGTTCGCTTGAGGTCCTTGGGCGCGGGTATGCGATGGTGATCGAGTAATGGTTTCAATACCAGCGTGAAACTCCCCAATAGCCCGTTCCACGTGGAACACTTCGAGCGCGTTACCAACGGCCCATGGGCAGCCTCCACTAGCCGACGCAACACCGAATTTCGCCGCTTGACGCATCCTCTCCTCGGCCTGACAATAGCTTGGATCAAGAATGGCACGTTTGGCCGTATGACCAAAGAAGCGCGCATCGTCGCCATCGCCAATCAGAAGGGTGGAGTCGCGAAAACCACGACCGCCATCAACCTTGCGGCCTCCCTCGCCATGGCCGGCCAAGAGGTTCTCGTCGTCGACCTCGATCCGCAAGGCAACCTCACGAGCGGCGTCGGACTGAAAAACCAGTCCGCGCCCGGCGGAACCGTCTACGAAGCGCTCACGGGCGATGGACTCAATCCACATCCCTTCGTGTTGGCGACGACCTTCGATCACTTGTCGATCATGCCGGCGAATCGACAACTGACCGGCGCCGAAATCGAGTTGGTCACACTCGAGGGCCGCGAGCGCCGGCTCCGCCGCTTGCTCCACGCGCTGCGCGGCGATTTTCAATACATCTTCATCGACACGCCGCCGTCGCTCGGACTGCTGACGCTCAACGCGCTCGTCGCGGCCGACACCGTGTTGATTCCCCTGAACTGCGAGTACTTCGCGCTCGAAGGGATCGCGGAGTTGATGGCGACGATCGATCGCGTGCGCGGCGTGCTGAACCCGACGCTCGGCATCGAAGGCGTTCTGCTGACGATGTACGACGAACGCACAAACCTTGGCCAGCAGGTGAGCAGCAACGTCCGCGAGTACTTCGGCGAGAAGGTCTACAAGACCGTCATTCCGCGCAACATCCGCCTCGGCGAAGCGCCCAGCCACGGCGTGCCCGTGATCCTTTACGACGCGCGATCGCGCGGCGCCGAGGCGTACATCGCACTCGCGCACGAATTCCTCGCGCGCGACCGCGCAGCCGCCGTCTCGTCTCATTCGTTCCCGGTTCCCGCCTCGACAGAGGAGTGAGCATGACCGACAAACGCCCCGCGCTCGGCCGCGGTCTGAGCGCGCTCATCCCGGACACCCCGCGTCCCGCCGCACCCACCGAGGGCGAGCGCGCCGCGCACATCGATCTCGATCTGCTCGTGCCGAATTCGCGCCAGCCGCGCACGTACATCGACGAAGCGCGCCTCGAAGAGCTCGCGCAGTCGATTCGCGCGAACGGCGTGATCCAGCCGATCCTGGTGCGGCGCGCAGGCGATCGCTACGAAATCGTCGCCGGCGAACGCCGTTGGCGCGCCGCGCAGCGCGCGGGCCTGCTCAAAGTTCCTGTGACCGTCCGCGACATTCCCGACGATCGTCTGCTTCAGGTCGCGCTTATCGAGAACATCCAGCGCGACGATCTGAATCCCATCGAAGAAGCGCAGGCGTTCCGGCGCCTGATCGACGAGCTGCAGCTGTCGCAGGAAGATCTCGCGCTCGCGGTCGGGAAGGATCGCGCGACGATCGCGAACTACCTGCGATTGCTGCGCCTGCCGACGGAGGTCCGCGCCGACATCTCCTCAGGCACGATCTCCATGGGTCACGCACGCGCCATCGTCGGATTGCCAGACGATGCGTCGCAACGGCGGCTGGCGCGCGAAGTCGTGTCGCGCGGGCTGTCCGTGCGGGAGACAGAAGCGCTCGTCCGCCGGGAAGGGAAGCCCGCTGCCGTTCCGCCGCCTCCACGCCGCGTCGATCCCAATACCCGCGCCGCCGAAGAGCAGCTGAAACTTTCGCTCGGTACCTCCGTTCGCATCGTTCGCAAAGGCACGGGCGGACGGATCGAATTGGACTTCACCAATGAAGACGAGCTCCAGCGCCTGTTCGAAGCGCTGATCGACTGACGCCACGGAAAATGAATCAATGATGCGACGATTGACCGACTACGCGTCGTGCGGCGGATGCGCGAGCAAGTTCGCCGCGGGCGAGCTCGCCAAGCTGCTCGGCGATCTGCCGCTCGCGGACGATCCGCGCGTGCTCGTCGACTACCGCACGGCCGACGATGCCGGCGTGTACGAGTGGCGGGGAGGGCCGGCGCTCGTACAGACGGTCGACTTCTTCACGCCGGTCGTCGACGACCCGTATCAGTTCGGACAAATCGCCGCGGCGAACGCGCTGAGCGACGTGTACGCGATGGGCGGAGAGCCGCGCACCGCGCTTGCAATCGCGGCGCTGCCGAAAGACGGACCGGGTCTTGATGTCCTCAAGGCGATCTTCCAGGGCGGCCACGACAAGCTTCGCGAGGCCGGCGCCGTGCTGCTCGGCGGTCACACGGTGGCCGACGCGGAGATCAAGTTCGGGTATGCCATCACTGGCGAGGTCGATCCAGCGCGCGTGCTGACCAACGCCACCGCGCGGCCTGGCGACGTCCTCGTGCTCACCAAGTCGCTCGGCACGGGCATCATCACGACGGCGCTCAAGTTCGGTCGCGCAAGTCAGGGGCAGATCGACGCCGCGACCGGTTCGATGACGCGTCTCAATAAGGACGCGGCGACGGTCGCCCGGTCGCTACCGCCGGGCATGATTCACGCCGCGACGGATGTGACTGGGTTCTCCCTGGCCGGCCATTCCTCCGAGATGGCCGCGGCGAGCCAGACGGTCCTCGTCATCGACACCCGAAGTTTGCCGATCCTTGAAGGCGCCATTGCTCTCGCGCCGGACAACATTCCAGGCGGTAATCGCACAAATCAGGCCCATTTCGGGCCGGGCGTGGAGATCGGGCCGAGCGTCCCGGCGGCGATTCGCCTGCTGGCGTTCGATCCCCAGACGTCGGGCGGTCTGTTGCTCTCGGTCGATCCATCGGCCGTGGGGCACCTCGTCGGCCGGTTGGCGGATGTGGGGGTGACAGGGTCTGTGATCGGACGCGTCGATCCGTCACATTCAGCGGCGATCAGGGTCCGCCTCGAGTGAAAGGCCGTCGAATTCTTCGAAAACTGACGGATTTGTGGGTGCGAGCCGACGGCCCGCCGGACGCCGAACCTTGCCCGGATCGCTGGCCGAATGGTATAAATTGACGTTTTGCTCGGCGCGTCTTAGGCCCATCCTTCTACAGGAACCCGTGACATACGTTGCATTGTCGTCTCCCCGGTCCCGCCACACGTGGCGACAGGCCCTCTGTACACCAGGGGGGCAGCGATGACCGATCGCGGGGCAGCCAAACGGTACGCGAACGCGCTGTTCGACGTCGCGTCGAAATCGGGAGAGACCGCGCGTGCGTCGCGCGATCTGACGTCGGTGACCGAGCTGCTGGCGAGCAGCGACCAGTTGCGCCACGTCCTGACGGCGCCGGCGGTGTCTCCGCAGAAGAAGCACGCCATTCTGGCGAACGTGCTCCAGGCCGCGGGCGGCCTCGGTCCCGAAGTGACGCGCCTGCTCGGTATGCTGGCCGATCGCGATCGCCTTTCAATCGTCGCCGGCGTCGCCGGTGCCTTTCGCCAGCGACTGCAGGAATCCGATCGCGTCGTTCCCGCGGAAATCGTCACGGCGATCGAGTTGACCGAGCAACAACGCAACGGACTTCGCGCGGCGATTGCCAAAGCCTCGGGTGGTGACGTCACTCTGAGCACGCAGGTCGATTCCGCCATTGTCGGCGGCGTCATCGCGCGCGTCGGCGGCACGGTGTTCGACGGCAGCGTCACGCGCCAACTCGAGAAGATGAAGCAACGACTGACAGAGACGGCTTAATACAAGGGCTTAGGGCTGAAGGCTTAAGGCTGAACATGCAGATCAAGGCTGAAGAGATTTCCAAGATCATTCGCGACCAGATCGGCAACTACGCCGCCGATGTGGACGTCGCGGAGATCGGCACGGTCGTGTCGGTCGGCGATGGAATCGCCCGTATTCACGGGGTCGATCGGGCGATGGCGGGCGAGATGCTCGAGTTCCCGCACGGCCTGTTCGGCATCGCGCTCAACCTCGAAGAGGAAAGCGTCGGCGTCGTGCTCCTCGGCCATTCCACGGCGATCAAAGAAGGCGACACCGTGAAGCGCACGGGCCGCATCATCTCCGTGCCGGTCGGCGATGAGCTCGTCGGCCGCGTCGTGAACTCGCTCGGCCAGGCGATCGACGGCAAGGGCCCGATCGCGTCGAAGCAGTTCATGCCGATCGAGCGCATCGCACCGGGCGTCGTCGATCGCAGCCCGGTGAAAGAGCCGCTGCAGACGGGCCTCAAGGCCATCGACGGCATGGTGCCCATCGGCCGCGGTCAGCGCGAGCTCATCATCGGCGACCGCCAGACGGGGAAGACCGCCGTCGCGGTCGACACGATCATCAACCAGCGCGGCCAGAACGTGATCTGCATCTACAACGCGATCGGACAGAAGCAGTCGACGGTTGCGCAGGTTGTGAAGACGCTCGAGGATGCCGGCGCGATGGAGTACAGCATCGTCGTCGCGGCCGGCGCGTCCGATCCCGCGCCGCTGCTCTACATCAGCCCGTACTCGGCGTGCACGATCGGCGAGTTCTTCCGCGACAGCGGCCGCCACGCGCTCTGCGTGTACGACGATTTGTCCAAGCACGCCCAGGCGTACCGCGAGATCTCGCTGCTGTTGCGGCGCCCGCCGGGCCGCGAGGCGTATCCGGGCGACGTTTTCTACCTCCACTCGCGTTTGCTCGAGCGCGCGGCCAAGCTCAAGAAGGAGCTCGGCGGCGGATCGCTCACGGCGCTGCCGATCATCGAGACGCAGGCCGGCGACTTGTCGGCGTACATCCCGACGAACGTCATCTCGATCACCGACGGGCAGATCTTCCTGGAGGCGGACCTCTTCAATCAGGGCATCCGCCCGGCCATCAACGTCGGCAACTCGGTCTCGCGCGTCGGCGGGTCGGCGCAGATCAAGGCGATGCGGCAGGTCGCCGGCTCGCTCCGGCTCGACCTCGCGCAGTACCGCGAGCTCGCGGCGTTCGCACAGTTCGGCAGCGACCTCGACCAGGCGACGCAGAAGCAGCTCAACCGCGGCAAGCGGCTGACCGAGATTCTCAAGCAGCCGCAGTACCGGCCGCTGTCGGTCGAGAAGCAGGTCGCGATGATTTTCGCGGCGACCAACGGCTATCTGGATCCGGTGCCGGTCGAGCGGCTGCGCCAGTACGAGGACGAGCTCTATCGCTTCCTCGAGACGCGCCAGACCGGCGTGCTCTCCGCGATGGCGGAGAAGAAGATTCTCGACGACGACGTGAAGAAGGGGCTGAACGCGGCGCTCGACGAGTTCGGCAAGCAGTTCGCCGCCAAAGCGGCCGTGGCCTAGGACGCAGGGACGCCAGGATGCCATCGCTTATCGACATGCGCCGGCGCGTGCGCGCCGTCAAGTCCACGCAGCAGATCACGAAGGCGCTGAAGATGGTCGCCGCGTCGAAGCTGCGTCGCGCGCACGAGCGCGTCGTCGCGACGCGGCCGTTCGCGAGGGAAGCGCGGCGCGTGCTCGCGAGCGTGGCCTCGCGCGTCGATCCGTCGACGCATCCGTTGCTCGCCGAGCGACCGGGCACCGCCCACGGCGCGACGCTGCTTATCGTCATCACGTCGGACCGCGGGTTGTGCGGCAGCTTCAACACGAACGTCATCAAGGCCGTGGGCGCGTTCATCCGCGAGAACCCCGGCCGCCCTGTCTCGCTCGCCCTGGTCGGTCGGAAGGGCCGCGACTTTCTCGGCCGCCGCGGCTTTCCGGTGCGGTTCGAACACGTGAACCTGCCGAAGGTCATCCGGTCGATCGAAGCCGAGACGATCACGCAGCCGGTCATCGAAGACTTCATGGACGGCAAGATCGACAGCGCCTATGTCGTCTACAACGAGTTCAAGTCGGTGATGGTCCAGAAGGTCGCCATCGAGCAGTTGTTGCCGCTCACGAAGCTCGAGATTGGCGACCAGCCGGAGGCGAAAACGCCGCCGGTGGACTACATCTACGAGCCATCGCCCGAACGGATTCTCGAGTTGTTGCTCATCCAGCTGGTGCAGGCGCAGATTTTTCGCGCGCTCGTCGAATCGAACGCGGCGTTCTACGCGGCGCAGATGACGGCGATGGACGCGGCGACGCGCAACTCGGCGGACATGATCGAGAGCCTGACGCTCACGATGAACAAGATTCGGCAGGCCGCGATCACGCGTGAGATCATCGAGGTCGTGTCGGGCGCGCAAGCGCTGTAGAAAGTTAGAAGTTAGAAGCCAGAAGTTAGAAGTTAAGAAGAAGAAAACGACGAAAAAGAAGAAAACGAGCGAGAGCAGACACTTATGACCGTCGCAGCAGCAGAAAAGGTCGGCAGGGTCGTCCAGATCATCGGACCGGTCGTGGACATCGAGTTCCCGGACGGACACCTGCCCGAGATTTACAACGCCGTCCGGATCACAGGCGAGATCGGGCGCGCGGGGCAGGCGAAGGGCAGCGCCGACGACACGATCGACTTGATCGTCGAAGTCGAGCAGCACCTTGGCGAGAACCGCGTGCGCACCGTCGCCATGAAACCGACGGACGGGTTGCAGCGCGGCATGACGGCGACCGACACGGGGGCGGCCATTTCGATGCCCGTGGGTCCCGAGACGCTCGGTCGCGTGTTGAACGTGCTCGGCGAGCCGGTGGACTTTCCGGATCGGCCGGTCATCACCAAAGAGCGCTGGCCGATTCATCGTCAGGCGCCGACGCTCGAAGAGCAGTCGACCGAGCTCAAGATGTTCGAGACCGGCATCAAGGTCATCGACCTACTCGAGCCGTACCTCCAGGGCGGCAAGATCGGTCTGTTCGGCGGCGCGGGCGTCGGCAAGACCGTCATCATCATGGAGCTCATCCACAACATCGCGATGAAGCACGGCGGTGTGTCGGTGTTCGGCGGCGTCGGCGAACGCACGCGCGAGGGCAACGACCTCTGGATCGAGTTTCAGGAGAGCGGCGTCATCGACCCGCACGACTCGTCGAAATCGCGCGCGGCGCTGGTCTACGGCCAGATGACGGAACCGCCGGGCGCGCGGCTGCGCGTGGCGCTGTCGGCGCTGACGGTCGCGGAGTACTTCCGCGACGCCGAAAACAAGGACGTGCTGCTGTTCATCGACAACATCTTCCGCTTCACGCAGGCGGGCTCCGAAGTGTCGGCCCTGCTCGGACGCATGCCGTCCGCGGTCGGCTACCAGCCGACGCTGCTCACCGAAATGGGCGAGCTGCAGGAGCGCATCACGTCGACGCGCAAGGGATCGATCACGTCGGTGCAGGCGATTTACGTCCCCGCCGACGACTACACGGACCCGGCGCCGGCGACGACCTTCGCGCATCTTGACGCGACGACGAACCTGTCACGCGCGATTGCGGAACTCGGCATCTACCCGGCGGTCGATCCGCTGGCGTCGACGTCGCGCATTCTCGACCCGCGCATCATCGGCGACGATCACTACGCGGTCGCGCGCTCGGTGAAGCAGATCCTGCAGCGTTACAAGGACCTGCAGGACATCATCGCGATTCTCGGCATCGACGAGCTCTCGGAAGACGACAAGCTGACCGTCACGCGCGCGCGCAAGATTCAGAAGTTCCTGTCACAGCCGTTCTTCGTCGCCGAGCAGTTCACCGGCTACAAGGGCAAGTACGTGCCGATCGCCGACACGGTGCGCGGTTTCAAGGAAATCGTCGCCGGCAAGCACGACGAGATCCCGGAGCAGGCGTTCTACCTGGCGGGATCGATCGACGAAGTGGTGGAGAGACACAAGGCACAGGCCTGAGCCTTACGCCCCTAAGCCTTGAGCCGCTCATATGTCCATCCCCCCCTACCTTCACCTCGAGTTCGTGACGCCCGAGCGGGCCATCGTCCAGGATCAGGTCGACGAGGTCGAGATCCCGGGCCAGGAAGGCTATCTCGGCGTGCTGCCGGGTCACGCCCCGTTGCTCACCGCGCTCAAGCCGGGCGAGATGTGGTTCCGCAAGGGCGGGGAAAAACACTACGCGTTCGTGGCCGGCGGGTTCGCGGAGATCGTCGGCGATCGCGTGTCGATCCTTGCGCACGTGGCCGAACGGGCGGAGGACATCGACCTTGAACGGGCCGAGGCCGCGAAACGTCGTGCCGAAGACCAACTGGCGCGTCCCACAGCCGACATCGATTTTGAAACCGCGCGCATCGCGCTCATTCGCGCCATTTCCCGCCTCGAGATCGCCCGCCGTCGTACGCGTGGCTGAGCCTCGATGATGCGGATTTCTGCCGCGGTCGCTTCCGATTCCGGTCTCCGCCGGGAGAGCAACGAGGACGCGTTCTGCTCCCGCCCCGACCTCGGTCTGTACGTCGTCGCGGACGGAATGGGCGGGCACGCCGCTGGCGAAGTCGCCTCGCGCCTCGCGGTCGAAGTGATCGAGGCGTTCATCAAGGACACGCGCGACGCAGACCTCAACCGCACGTGGCCGTTCCCGTACGACACCACGCTCAGCCTTGACGGCAACCGAATCAAGGCGGCGTTTCGCCTGGCGAACCGGCGCATCGCGACGGCCATGGATGCCGACGACACGTTGCGTGGCATGGCGACGACGGCCGCCGCGGTGCTCATCACGAACGGGACGCCGGTAATCGCCCATGTCGGCGACAGCCGCGTGTACCGTTTTCGCGCCGGCAAGCTCGAGCAAATTACCGAAGATCACTCGTGGGTCAGCGAGCAGGTGCGCGCTGGTGTCCTGACCGACGCGGACGCGCGCCGCCATCCCTGGCGCAACGTCGTCACGCGTGCGCTATCTGGGGGCGACGATCCGCACGTCGACGTGTCGGAAATCCAGGTCCAGCCTGACGATCGCCTCTTGATTTGTTCGGACGGGCTCTCCGGCGTCGTCGGGTTCGAGAAGCTGCAGGAGATCATCGCCAAGACGCCCGGCCTCGACGACACGTGCCGCATGCTCATCGCCGCGGCGAACGACGCCGGCGGCCCCGACAACATCACCGTCGCGGTGCTGAAGGTCGATGTGGCATAACCTCGCCCAGTTGGTGCGCTACCGGGGTCTGATCCAGAGCCTGGTGGCCCGAGAGCTGAAGGCGCGCTACCGCGGATCGGTCCTCGGTTTCTTCTGGTCCTTCGTCAATCCGCTCCTGCTGCTGACGATCTACTCGTTCGTCTTCACGAAAATTCTTCCAGGCGCGGACAAGAACCTCGAGCCTTTCGCCGTGTTCATGTTCTCGGGGCTGCTGCCGTGGACGTGGTTTTCGGCGTCTCTCATCGAGGGATCTGGCGCGCTCATTTCGGGCGGCAACCTGATCAAGAAGGTGCTGTTTCCCGCCGAAGTGCTGCCGATCGTGAGCGTGCTCGCAAACATGGTGCACTTCTTCCTCGGCCTGCTGATCCTGGCCGGGTTCATGATCTACTACCGGCACTATCCGGACTGGGGCGACCTGATCTGGTTTCCTGTTGTCGTGCTCGTACAGTTGATCTTCACGCTCGGACTCACGTTGATGTTGTCCGCCCTGACCGTGCACTTCCGCGACATCCGCGATCTCCTGGCGAATCTGATCACGCTCTGGTTTTTCTCGACGCCGATCATCTACTACTACAAGATGGAGAGCGTGCAGAGCTTCGGGTGGCTCTTCAACTTCAATCCCTTCTTCCATCTGGCCGTGTCCTACCAGGAGCTGCTGTTTTTCCCTGGCAAGTTCGGCCACCTGAAGTGGCTGCCGTACCTGGCGATCGGCGCGGTCGTGGTGTTTCTGGCGGGCTACTGGATCTTCGATCGGCTGCGTGATTCGTTTGCGGAGGCCGTGTGAGGACGCCCGCGATCGAACTCGGCCACGTCACGAAGATCTACCGGCGCTACGGCGGGCGGCAGTTCGCGACGCTCAAGAGCGCGCTTCTGCGGCGCAGCATTCTTCGCGACCTCAAACCGAGCGAGACGTTTCCGGCGCTCAACGACGTCTCGTTCAGCGTGCCGGCCGGCTCGACGTTCGGCGTCATCGGCCGCAACGGCTCGGGGAAAAGCACGGCGCTCAAGGTGGTGGCCGGCATCACGAAACCGACGAGCGGCACGGTGACGGTCCGTGGTCGCGTGTCGGCGCTCATCGAGCTCGGCGCGGGATTTCATCCGGAGATTTCCGGGCGTGAGAACGTGTTCATCAACGGCATCATGCTCGGCCTCACGAAGCGAGAGATCCAGAACCGCTTCGACGAGATCGTCGAGTTCGCCGAGCTGACCGAGTTCATCGATGCGCCGGTCAAGACGTACTCATCCGGCATGTACATGCGGCTGGGCTTCTCGGTCGCGATTCACGTCGACCCGGACGTGCTGCTCGTCGACGAGGTCCTCGCGGTCGGCGACGAGGGCTTCACGCACAAGTGCCTCGACAAGTTCGGCGAATTCAAACGCCGTGGCAAGACGATCCTGCTCGTCACGCACTCGCTCGGCCTCGTGGAGCGATTCTGCGACGAGGCCGTCTGGCTCGACGCCGGCCAGAAGCGCAACCAGGGCGATCCCAAGCGCGTCGTCGGTGAGTACATCACCGACGTCGAGCGCCAGGAAGAGCGATTCCTCGCGGCGTCTGAAGCGAAGGTGACGCACGAGGCGCTCGATCCGCACGCGACATCGCCCGCGACCGGTCCGATTCGCGCCGACTCGGCCGACATGAGCCAGGCGGGTGAAGGCCGCTGGGGATCCGGCGGCGTGGAAATCTCCGACGTGCGTTTCCTCGGCGCCGATGGCCAGCCCTCGCATGTGTTTCACTCGGGCGAGCCGTTCACCGTGAGGTTTGCCGTGCAGGCCACGAAGCCGGTCAACGATTTCGTGTTTGGCTTTGGCTTGTTCAACGCCGAGGGCGTGAACGTGTACGGCACGAACACGGACATCGAAGAGTACGCTCCGGATGCGCTCGCCGGCCGCGCCGAAATCGCCGTGATCATCGACACGCTCGATCTGGTCGAAGGTACCTACAAGTTCGACGTTGCCGTCCATCGTCGCGACGGCGCGCCCTACGACTACCACCGGTTGCTGTACACGTTTCGCGTCAAGTCCCGCGTCAAGGACACAGGCATTTACCGGCCCCGGCATCGGTGGGAGTTTTCCGGCGGCGCCAGGCTGAGGCTCAAGGGCTGAGCTCCGCGATGCCTGTTCTGTCAATCGACGACGCCGAGCGGTTTGCGAAGCAGCTGCGCGAGAACGGCAAGCGCGTCGTGTTCACCAACGGCGTGTTCGATCTCCTTCATCCCGGCCACGTGCGCTATCTCCAGCAGGCGCGCGCGCTCGGCGACGCGCTCATCATCGGCGTCAACTCCGATCGATCCGTCCGCGCGAACAAGGGACCGTCCCGTCCGATCACGCCAGAAAATGAGCGGGCGGAGCTGCTCGCGGCGCTCGCCTGCGTGGACGCCGTGGCTATTTTCGACGCCGAGACGCCGGCGGATCTCATCCAGAGGATTCAGCCAGACGTTCTCGTGAAGGGCGCCGACTGGGCCGCCGACGCCATCGTCGGGCGCGACACGGTCGAGGCACGGGGTGGCAAAGTCGTGCGCGTCGACGTGGAACCTGGGTGGTCGACGACGAGGATTCTTGAGAAGATTCGCGGAGGGCCTGGTCAATGAGCAACCTCTTGCGTCGGCGCCGGCTTTCGATCCTTTTTCTAGCCCTGCTGGTCGCGCTGACGACCCCTTCGCCTTCGGCGAAGGGTCGGGTTTTGTACCTGGTTACGGCGACGCCCGTTGACGTCGGGTTGAAGGCTGGTAACGAACTGTGCCTGGCGGTGGACCCGAACGATGTTCACGGGATGTCGTGGTGGAATGCCGGGCGTTCCGGTTGCTCGACGCGCTCGAGCAGCATCGTATCCGCGGCACTTCCCATGGTCACGCGTACGTCAGCGACGACCATTGATGTTCGCTTCCGCCTCGAGTTGAAGTCGAAGCCGCCGAGCCATCGCGACGTCGCGCTCGCGATCGAGAACGACACCGTGCGTGGCGTTTCCGGTACGCCGGTGCCTATCCTTCGACGGTCGGACCTGGAGATTCCAATGTTGCCGGCCTGTTGCAAGAACTAGGCGCGGCCGAAGATCGCGGGCTTCGTCTTAGTCAACGAAGACGGCCGCCGCGGGGAACGTCAGGCCTTCAAGCCACCGAGACGTCAGGTCGTCCTCAGGCGCCACAAGCTGCGCCAGGCAAAGCTGTCTCTGGTCGAGCGTGTACTGTTCGATTCTGGCGTCGAGAGGATCGATCAGCCAGTACTCGCGCACGCCAAAGGCGGCCAGCGTCCGCAGCTTTCTGACACGGTCAGTGGCCTCAGTTGCGGGCGACAGGATCTCGACGGAAAGATCCGGCGGCACTCGTATGGCCCGTCGCATGTTGATCGCATGCACGCGGTCGCCACGGAAGAACACGACGTCCGGCTGGAGGACGTTGTATTCATTGAGCACGATGTCGATCGGCGACATGAACACCAAGCCTCCCGCGCGCCGCTCGTAGGCCCTGAGCTGCTCGGCGACGTTGAATGACACGCGCTGATGTCGTGGAATGGGTGCGGGCACTTCGGACAACAGCCCGTCGTACAACTCGTAACGGCAACCGTCATCCGGCAGCCGCTCGAGGTCGGCGTAACTCATCCGCGGCCGCACGGCTTGCATGGACCGCATCCTAGCATCGTCGGATTGCGAAGTGCATGCCGTTTTGACGTTGAAATTCATTCGGGATCGCGAAGACGTACGCAGTTCTTGCCTTGTCGGCGCCGTGCGGGCGGCGCAATTTTCGCACCAAGTCGCGATGTATGATCGCTTCAGGTGATCGGTTCGTCGTCGTCGCTTGCCTTCCGTTCCTTCCTGAAGTCGGCTGCCGCAAAATCCGGGCTCACCCGGTCGCCGGCCCGTCTGACCGGCCTCACTTTGCCTGCGGCCGCCTTTCACGCCGCCGCGATTGCGCAGGACACGCGCGTCATGCTCGTTGTCGCGAGCGACGCGGACGTCGAGCGCATGACCTCGGACGCCAGGTTTTTCCTCGCGGCGCTCAAGGGGCTATCGGCCGAGGACGTCGAACGCGAAGTCCTGCCATTCCCGTCTCAGGAAGTGGATCCATATCGCGGCCTGACGCCCCACCTTGGCGTCGCCTCGGCCCGCGCGCGCTCTCTCTACGCGCTCGCTACCGGTTCGGCGTCGCTCGTCGTCGCGTCCGCGCGTGCGCTCGTGCCGCGGTTGGTCGATCGCGCGGAGTTTGGCGGCGCCGGTCTGAACATCACCCTTGGTATGGAGATCGAACCGGCGGTTCTTGGCGAGCGCTTCGCGCTCGCCGGGTTCACGCCTGAGGATCCTGTCGACGAGCACGGCGAGTTCTGCATCCGCGGTGGCGTCGTGGATTTCTACCCTGCGTCGTTCGCACAGCCCGTCCGGCTCGAGTTCATCGGCGACATCGTCGAATCCATCCGCCGGTACGACGCCGCCACCCAGCGATCGCTGACCGCGCTCGATCAGGTCGAGGTGCTGCCCCAGCGCGATGGGCTCGTCGATTTGCCGGTCACGGCGACGATCATCGACTACGTGCGCCATGCCGGGGCGTCGGTCATCGCCGTCGAGCCGGACGATCTCGACGAGATGGGACGTTCGATCGAGACGCAATGGCGCGCGAGCGAGGTCGACATGCAGGCGCGCGGCCGCACGGTCGCGCCGTACGACGACATCGCGATGCCCTGGGACGACATCCGCGCATGGCTCGCGACCGGCCGGTCGCTCACCCAACTGGCGATGGGCGAGGACGAGGCCGGTGGCATACACATCACCTGCCTGCCGACGCTGGAATATCACGGCCGCATCGGTGACTGGATGGAAGAGGTTCGCGCCGCGCGCGCCCGCGAAGAGACCGCGATCTTCGTTGCGGCCACGCCTGGCCGGGCGGAGCGGACGATTGAACTGGCCGCTGACTACGAGATTCGTGCGCGGGACATCGGGACGTCTGACGACCTTACCCACGCCACGTTGCTCGTCGCGACGGGCCAACTCTCGCGCGGCTTTCGCCTGCCGGGCGGTGCGCTGTCGCTCTTTGCCGAGGCCGACCTGTTCGAGGA
Source organism: uncultured Acidobacteriota bacterium (assembly GCA_963704575.1). GTDB lineage: Bacteria > Acidobacteriota > Vicinamibacteria > Vicinamibacterales > SCN-69-37 > DATEGZ01. The sequence continues at coordinate 3,708,626 of OY969918.1, forward strand.
AGAACGCCGCATCCACGAACGGCGACGGTCGGCGACGCATCAGTTTCTTTCGGACTTCCGCGATCTCAAGATTGGCGACCTGGTCGTTCATGTCGACAACGGCATCGGGCGATTCGTCGGCCTGAAGAAGCTCGCGACGGGGTCGCCGGATGCGCAGGGCCGGCCGGGCGAGCAGGAGTTCATGGAGCTTCGCTACGCGGGCGAAGACAAGCTGTTCGTTCCGCTCGAACGCCTCGATCTCGTGCAGAAATACACGGGCGGCGCGAATCCCGCGCTCGACCGGCTTGGCGGCACGACCTGGGAAAAAGCCAAGACACGCGTGAAAAAGGCCATGCGCGACATGGCTGAAGAGCTCCTCAAGCTCTACGCCGCGCGCAAGGCTGTCGTCGGCCACGCGTTCAGCGCGGCGACGCACTGGCAGGATGAGTTCGACGGCGCGTTCGCGTACGATCTCACGCCCGATCAGCAAACGGCGATTCAGGACATCACGCGCGACATGGAAACGTCGACGCCGATGGATCGCCTGCTCTGCGGCGACGTTGGCTACGGCAAGACTGAAGTGGCGATGCGCGCCGCCTTCAAGGCCGTCATCGAAGGCAAGCAGGTCGCGTTCCTCGCGCCGACGACGATCCTCGCGTTTCAGCACGTGCGCACGCTGACCGAGCGGTTTGCCGGTTTTCCGGTGAAGATCGACATGATCAGCCGCTTCAAGTCCAAGCAGGAGCAGAAGACCGTCGTCGCGCAACTCGCCGCCGGGCAGCTCGACATCGTCGTCGGCACGCACCGGCTGCTGTCGAAAGACGTTACGTTCCGGGATCTCGGGCTCGTCGTCGTCGATGAAGAGCAGCGCTTCGGCGTGGTCCACAAGGAACGCCTGAAGCAGATCCGAAAGAAGGTTGACGTCCTGACGATGACCGCGACGCCGATTCCGAGAACGCTGAACATGTCGCTCGTGGGCATTCGAGACATGTCGGTGATCGAGACGCCGCCTCGGGATCGACTCTCAATCCAAACCCAGGTCGTTCGCTTCGAGACGGACACGATCGCTCGCGCGGTTCGCACCGAGCTCGAACGCGGCGGCCAGGTGTACTTCGTTCACAATCGGGTCGAGTCCATTCATTCGATGGCGAACCTGGTGGCGCGGCTCGTGCCCGAGGCGAAGCTGGCGGTGGCGCACGGGCAGATGGGCGAAGACGCGCTCGAGCGCGTCATGGTGGACTTCGTCGCTGGCAAGTTCAACGTGCTCGTCGCGACGACGATCGTCGAGAATGGCCTGGATATCCCTAACGCGAACACCATCGTCATTAACCGCGCGGATCGATACGGGCTCGCACAGCTCTACCAGTTGCGCGGCCGTGTTGGTCGCGCCGATCGCCGGGCGTACGCGTACCTGCTGATTCCCGCCGAGCAGACGCTGTCGCCCATCGCGCGCCGCCGGCTCGCGGCCATCCGGGAGTTCAGCGACCTCGGCAGCGGGTTTCGTATCGCCGCACTGGACCTCGAGATCCGCGGCGCCGGCAACTTGCTGGGCGGCGAGCAGAGCGGGCAAATCGAGGCCGTCGGCTTCGACATGTACATGAAGCTGCTCGAGCAGACGATTCGCGAGCTGAAGGGCGAAGACCTCGAGGACGAGCGCCGCGCGGCCGTGAACCTCCGCATCGACCTGCGCATCGACGAGACCTACATTCCGGACATGAACCAGCGACTTTCCGCGTACCGGAAAATGGCAAGCGCCCGGAGTCTGGAGGAAGTCGACCAATTCCTCGAAGAGCTGAAGGACCGGTACGGGGCGCCCCCCGCGTCCATCACCAATCTGGCCCAGTACGCCCGGATGCGGTTGCTCGCTGACCGCATTGGCCTCGAAAGTCTCGACCGGGAGGGCCGGATTGTGGTCTTAAAGTTCAGGCCGGACGCCAAGATCGACCCGGCCCTGCTGCTGAACCTCATTCGGGAACGGGGGGATTTGACGCTCCTGCCGCCGGCTATCCTGCGGTTGGACATGACCAAACCCCCCTCGGCGCCCAAAGGGCGGTCTGAACCCCGGCGGAAGTCGGAGACCGAGAGCACGTCCTGGTGGACGGCGCGCGCCACCCCCGGGGAGGTCACGTCGGGTTTTACGCGGGAGGCGCTGCTCGCCGAACAGCCCGTCGATCCGGCGCTTTCCGGGGGGCTGTTCGAGCGGCTGGGCGACGTGCTTACCCGGCTGGGGCAGTCGGTACAGGGGTTCTGAAACCAGTCCGGAACCTGTAAAATATTGAGTCAGCGAAAGTTGCGGCGCCAACGCCGCGGGGTATTTTTCAATGCGGAAAGTTTTCGGGTTTCTCGCCCTCATCGCGGCCACCGCGCCCGTGCTGGCGCAGACGCCTCCTCCTCAAACTCAAGCGGCGCCGGCACCTGCCGCTGCCCCGGCGGACAGCTCGCGACTGCGTGACCGCATCGTCGAGCGGATTGTCGTCAAGGTGAACGGCGAGATCTTCACTCAGACGGATCTCGAGCAGCGCCAGATCGAGGCGCTCCGGGCGAAGAATCAGCAGGTGAACAGCATCGACCTGCAGAATGACAGCACGCTCAAGGCGGCGCTGCAGACGATCACGCCGGACATTCTCGTGAGCGTCATCGACGAGCTGCTGCTCGTTCAGCACGGCCGCGAGCAGGGCTACGCGCTGAGCGACGACCAGTTCAAGAAGGTGCTCGATCAAGTCAAGACCGAGAACAAGCTCGACGATGCGGGGCTGAAGACCGCGCTCGCGGGCGAAGGACTGACGCTCGATTCATACCGCCAGATGATGGAGCGGCAGATGATCGTCGGCGCCGTGCAGCGTCAGGAAATCATGCAGAAGGCGACGCTCACCGACGAAGAGGCGCGCCAGTACTACGACTCGCATCAGAATGAGTTCATGAAGCCGGCGACGGTGACGCTGCGCGAGATGATGATCGCCGTGCCGACCGAACAGCGCGATGGCCAGGACGTCTTCAACGTCGCGAGCGACGACGCCGCGAAGAAGAAGATGGACGACGCGCGCGCGCGCCTCGCGAAGGGAGAATCCTTCGCGACTGTCGCGGGCGAGATGTCCGACTCGGCGACCAAGGCGAGCGGCGGCTTGATCGGCGTCGTGAATCTCGAGCAGATGAACCCCGAACTCCGCGACCGCATCGACAAGCTCAAGCCCGGCCAGAGCACCGACGCGCTGCGCGTGAAGGGCGGGTATCAGATTTTCGAAGTGGACGCGCGAAGCCCGGCAGAAGCCGAGGCGTTCGACAAGGTGCGCGACAAGATCTCGCAAAAGGTCTACTCGGAGCGGCTCGACGGCGAAACGCAGAAATTCCTCGAGAAACTGCGCGGCTCGGCGCTGATCGAATGGAAAGACGATTCCTACAAGGCGCTGTACGACAAGGGCGTCGCGTCGCACGCCAAGTAACGTTGCTCCCGTCATGAAGATTGGCAAGATCGCGCTCGATCATCCGGTCGCGCTGGCTCCGATGGCCGGAATGACCGACACGGCCTTCCGCCGCCTCGTCAAGAGGAAGGGCGGCTGCGGACTCGTCGTCACCGAGATGGTGAGCTCCGAGGGCATCGTGCGCGGGATCGATCGCACGCTCGAGTACGCGGAGTACACCGAAGAAGAACGGCCGGTGTCGATTCAGATCTTCGGCGGCGATCCGCAGGTGATGGCCGAGGCCGCGCGAGTGGTCGAGGGCATGGGCGCGGACATCGTCGACATCAACATGGGCTGCCCCGTGCCGAAGATCGCAAAGCACAACGCCGGCTGCAGCCTGATGCGCGAGCCGTCGCACGCGGCCGACGTCGTCCGTGCGATGGTGCGAGCGGTGAAGATTCCCGTGACGGTGAAGATGCGCGCGGGCTGGAACGATCAGGAAATCAATGCGCCGGAACTGGCCCGGCTTGTTGAGGATGCCGGCGCGTCGGCAGTTGCGGTGCACGGCCGAACGGCGGCGCAGTCGTACACGGGCGAGTCGGACTGGTCGCTGATTAGCCGCGTCGCCGAAACCGTCAAGATTCCGGTGTTCGGATCGGGCGACTGCATCGAGGCGGGCCAGGTGGTGTCCCGCGTGAACTCACTCGGCGTGTCGGGCGTGCTCGTCGGCCGCGGCGCGCTCCGCAATCCCTGGATTTTCCGCCAGGCCGCGGAAGCTGCCGACGGCGGTGTGCCCACGCCCGTCTCGCTCGCGGAGCGCGGGGAGTTTCTGCTGGCATATCTCGATCTTCTGCTCGACGAAGGCGCAACCGAGCGCGCCGGCTTCCGGCATACCGCGCCGGGCCAGCAATCGGCCGTGGCCCCAGCGCGAGGCCGCGAGCGTTGGGTGATCAATAAGCTTCGAGCCCTCGGGTCCTGGTATACGAAGGGCCTCGAGGACGGATCGCACCTTCGCATCGCCATCAACTCGTCCGAGTCGGTGGATCAGCTGAGAAGGACTATTGAGGGCTTCTTCCTGGCTGGGGAGAGGACGGCTGAAACAGTAAACGGTTCAAATTAGGTCTTCAGACAGAAAGTCTACCAAAGTCTCGTCGCGCCCGTCGCGCGCTTCCATCTCGAACACCACGCTTGACTCGCAGGTCTCCCAGAACAGGCGTCCTAGGTGGTGGTGGAGAGGGTGATTTAAGTACGCCCCCAGACCCGCCGCGTCGTCAAACTCGAAGACGGCCGCGAATTGATAGGTCTTATCACCAAATACTCGGCTATAGCCAGCATCTATGGTCACTCTACGGCCGACGCGCGATCGTTTGATGACCTCGATCGACCTGCAGACGTCCTGGACAGATTTGGCAAATGACCTTAATTGTTCTCTTCCTAGCGTTAACCTTGGATTAAATAGAACGAGATGCGCAATCATCTCGGTTTCTTCGGACCACGCGGCTTAGGCGGCCCGTACTTCCCTGGCGGCCGGCTCTTGAAGCGTCCCGCTCCTTCAGGCCGCGGCTTCCCCTTCCAGGCAGGCCGGCTGCCGCCCGGACCCTTATGCCACGGTGGCCGGGCACCACTTCCGCCTGGCGGTCGCGCGTCCTTGTTCCACGGGCGGTTGTCGCTGCGACGATCAGGTCGGCCCTCGCGATTGGCAGGACCGCGTTCGTCGCGCCTGCCACCCGGACCCGCGGGCTTGGTCCAGGGCCTATCGCCTTTCGGGCGATCAAACTTGGGCCGGTCAAACTTTGGTCGATCGCTGGAGCCGGAGCGCTCCTTCGGTCGATCGGACTTGGGGCGGTCGAACTTGGGCCGGGCGCTTGAACCGTGGCCTTCCTTTGGCCCGTCAAACCTGGGGCGGTCATTCGAACCGTAGCGTTCTTTGGGCCGGTCGAACTTGGGCCGGTCAAACTTCGGCCGCTCGAACTTCGGCCGGTCGCTCGAACCGGGCCGGTCCTTGCTCCGCCAGTCGGGCCGACGATCCGCGCCAGCGCCGGAGTTTTCGCGCGGCCGGAACGGACGATCGCCGTGTGGTTTCTGCCACGGCTTCTTCCATTGAGCCTGCGGCGGCCGATCGGCGCGCGGCGGTGCGCCTTCGGGCCGTGGCGGTGCGCTCTCCGTACGCGGCGGTGCGTTTTCCGGAGCCTCCGGCTTGGGCGGCGCGCCCGGCGCGTGGTCGTCGCGATCCTGAGCCGGGCCGAACCGGATGAGGCGGTCCTTGAAGCGCGACCGCTTCTGATCGCGCGTCAGCTGGTAGCGCGCCCGCGGATCCTTGTGCGAGCCGCCCGGCCGCCACCCATCCTTGCGGGCGGCGTTGTCTCGCTGTCGTGCGAAGTTGGCTTCCTTGGCGGCTTCAGGCGAGTCCCACACGCGGCCGCGCTCGAACCAGCGCAGCGTCACGTTCGCCTGCGTGCGCTGGAGCTGATGCAGCGTTGGCTCCAGGTCCTCGCGGCGCGGCGATCGAAAGGCCGTCGGCACGGCGCCGGCGAGAATCATCCAGAACGACTGGTGTCTGGCCATATCAGGTCCGTTCGAGGCGCCGAAGTTTCTCGATGAGTGTTGTGCGCTTCAAATGCAGCAGCTCGGCGGCCTGCCGCTTGTTGCCGCCGGATCGTTCGAGCGCGCGGCGAATCAGGCTGTGCTCGAAATCGGCGACGAGCCGCTCCATCTCGACGCCCTCTTCGGGAATGACGATGTCGGTCGCTGAGGCGGGCGCATGGAACTCGCGCACTTCGTCAGGAAGATCGGTGATCGTGAGCTGCGATCTTCCCGGCGACAACGCGAACGCGCGCTCGATCACGTTCTCGAGCTGACGCACGTTGCCTGGCCAGCCGTACGCCATCAGCGCCTGCTGCGCGTCCTGCGACAGCACGACGCGTCCGCGCTGCGGCGTCTCTTTCGTCAGGCGATCGAGAAAATGTTGCGCAAGCAGCGGAATGTCCGCGCGCCGTTCGCGCAGCGCCGGCACGCGTACGGGAATGACGTTGAGCCGATAGAACAGATCCTCGCGGAACGTTCCCTCCGCCACCATCTTCTTCAAATCCGAGTTGGTCGCGGCAATCACGCGCACGTCCACGCGAATCGTCTGCGAGTCGCCTACGCGCTCGAACTCGCGCGACTGCAGGACACGCAGCAGTTTCGACTGGAGCGCCGGGCTCATCGTACCGACTTCGTCGAGGAACAGCGTTCCGCGATTTGCCTGCTCGACGCGGCCCTGGCGATTGGCAATCGCGCCCGTGAACGCGCCACGCACGTGACCGAAGAGCTCCGCTTCGAGCAGCGGCTCGGGAATCGCGCTGCAATTGATCGCGACGAAGCGCTGCGCCGATCGCGCGCTGCTGTCGTGAATCGCGCGCGCGGCCAGTTCCTTGCCCGTGCCCGTTTCGCCCGTGACGAGCACCGTGCTCGTCGTCGCCGCAACCGTCTTCAGCAGCTCGAACAGCCGCTCGATGATCGGCGTGCGGCCGATCATCCCGTCGATCTTGAACTTGTCCTGCAGCTGTGCGCGCAGGTACGCGTTTTCCGCCCGCAGCCGCCGCTTCTCGAGCGTCACGTTCAGTTCATGCAGCAGCTCTTCGAACGGAAAGGGCTTCGTGATGAAGCCCTCGGCGCCCAGGCGGGTGACCTCGACGGCCTCTTTCAGCGTGCCGTACCCGCTGATGACGATGGCGATGATGTTGGGGTAGCGGGCGAACGACTCGTCCAGCACCTGCCGGCCGTCCACCCCAGGGAGGCGCAGATCCGTCACCAGGATGTCGAAGGCGAACCCGCTTAGCCGCTCGAGCGCGTCTTCGCCCGTGCCGGCCTGCTGGACCTTGAATCCGTGTTCCGTAAGGCGCTCCGCGATGACCTCCCGGAACGCCGCTTCGTCGTCCACCAATAACAGATGCAGCGGAGGGGTGTCGCTCATCGAGCGACGGTATTTTGACACGGGACGCCCTTAAAGTCTCCCTTCGAGGCCGCCGATAGTTCCGGACGAGTCTGTAATCATGATGCTGGATCGCAAGACAGTGTCCATTCCCCGAGCCTGCGAACTCGTCGGCGTCAGCCGGCGCACTATTTACAATTGGATCTCCAGCGGCAAAGTGCAGTACGTGCGAACGGCTGGCGGATCGGTCCGAATCTTCGCAGACACTCTCTGGCGCGAACCGAGTCCCGAAGACGGGCAGACCTGGAGTCAGAGGCTCCGGCCAGGCGCCTGACGGGTGGCGGATCGACAATATGCCGGCGGACTCGTGAGCTTGACCCAGTCCGAACTTGCGCGGCTCTTCCACAAGCTGAACAACCAGCTCGGAATCATCCTCGCCAACGCCGAGTTGCTCGAAACTCGCGTCACCGACCAGACGCAGAAGGCGCGCGCCGGCCAGGTCGTAAAAAGTGTGCTCGAAGCCATCGACACGGTTCAACAGCTCCGGCGCGAGCTTCCTGATGGCGCCGAGCCGGCGATCACAAGTCCGGGAGAACCGTCAGGCCACTGACAAAAATCGTACTTTCGTCATAAATTTGACCATCCCGGCACGTCTTCGCACGCGGTTGCACACGACTTCACACTTCGTGACAACTCATAAAATCCAATAGAATCAGCACTTTAGACGGATCGACCTGCCAAACAGTCCCGCGCCTGAATCCGCTCGTACACGCCAAATCCGCTGGCATCGCTGTTGCCCTTCAGGGGGTTCCCGGGGCGTGTCCCGGAGGAGGCTTCCCGATGCACCGCGCTCCGTTGGCGAGTTCACAGCAGCAACGCGTCGCCGCCAGTTTGCCCTTCGTCGAATCGCTGGCTCGACGCATGGCTTCGACCATGCCGCATTCCATTGACCTTGGCGACCTCGTCCAGGACGGAGTGCTCGGGCTCATCGACGCCGCGCACCGCTTCGACGAAGACCGCGGCATCAAGTTCGAGACCTTCGCCGAGCGGCGCGTGCGAGGTGCGATGATCGACGCGCTGCGTCGCGACGCCTGGCCGCGCGGCGTCCGCCGCGTCCGCCGCGAGCTCGAAGCCGCGCGCGAAGAGCTGCGTCGCGAGCTCGGCGCCGAGCCGACTCTTTCCGATCTCGCCAAGCGCGTGGGATCAGACGAGGCGCGCCTCGAGCGCACGATCGTTCGCATTACCACGATCGAATCGACATCGCCGCTCGCGAACTTCGACGGCGTGGACAGCTCGACGCTGCCGGCCGTGCTGGTGCCGAGCGAACCGCCGTCACCCGATCGCGTCTACGAACAGACCGAAGTCCGCGATCGTGTGCGCCAGGCCCTGACCAGGCTTCCCGCACGCGAGCGCCGCATCGTCAGCCTCTACTATTTCGCCGAGGCGACAATGAAACAGATTGGCGAGGAGATCGGCGTCAACGAATCACGCGTCTCGCAGCTCCACGCGCGCGCGATCGAACGGCTCAAGAAGGTCATGATGGCCGGCCAGCCGATCGAACGTCCGAAGCTCGTGCCGAAACCGACCAGACCGAAGTTCGTCAGGGCCGTCGCGACAAAGAAGACTGGAAAGATCGGTACACCGCGATTGGTTGCGTAACATCAAGTTCGAAGTTAGAAGCCAGAAGTTAGAAGCTTCGGAGGGCCCGCGTGATCCTCTGCACTTCTAACTTCTGGCTTCTAACTTTTAACTTGATCCGTGCTTCTCCCTCCGCTTACCCGAGCGTTTCTCTCGCGACCCGCACGAGATCCCGCAGTCTGAACGGTTTCGGAACCCAACGGCAGCCGCTTTCCTCGAGAAAGCGTTCCGCGTCGGTGCCGGCGACATCGCCCGTGACGAACACGAGCCGCCGCGCGACCTGCGGCATCGTCCGCGAGACTTCGCGGAAAAACATCATGCCGTCCACCTTCGGCATTTTCAGATCGCAGATCACGACGTCGTAGTGGCCTTCGTGCAGGCGGGCGAGCGCTTCCTCGCCGTTTGCCGCGCGATCCACGCGAAAGCCCTCGTCGGCGAGCGCGGCCGCCACGGCTTCGTTGAGCGCCTGTTCGTCTTCGATGACGAGCGCGCGCGTACCTGGCGGCACGTCGGGCAGCGACTCGGAACGCGGCGCCTCTGGCAGGCGGATGTTCGTGCCGCTCACGGGCAGTTCGAGAAAGAACGACGCGCCCCGACCTTCAAGCGACGAGACGGCCAGCCGGCCGCCGTGTTCCTGCGCGATCGCGTACGCGACGGTGAGGCCAAGTCCCGTCCCCTTCCCGACAGCTTTCGTCGTGAAGAATGGATCGAAAATCTTCGGCTGCAGCGCCTCCGGCATGCCGGGGCCGTCATCGTTGACCTCGAGGATCACGGCGTCGCGATCCGGCTCGTGCCACGATCTTAGAATCAGCATGCCGCGCCCGTGCGCGTCCTGCATCGCCTGCTCGGCGTTGATGATCAGGTTCAGCAGAATCTGCTGGATTTGATGCGGATCCGCGAAGATCGGCGGGAGTCCGGCCGCGAGCGCCTCGAGGATGATGACGTTGGCGGCGCGTTGTTCGTACGCCCGGATCGCCAGCGTCTCGCGGACGACCTCGTTCAGATCGACTGTCGTTCGCGTCGTGTGCCGCTTGCGGACGAACGTCTGCAGGTTGCGGACGATGCGCGCGGCGCGTTCGGCGGCGTTGTGGATCGCTTCGAGATCACGCTTGGTCTGCTCGTCGAGGCGCCGGCTTGCGAGCCGCTCCGCGCACGCGAGAATCGTCGCGAGGGGATTGTTCAGCTCGTGCGCCACGCCCGACATCGTCTGCCCGAGCGCCGCGAGTTTTTCCGCTTGAGAGAGCTGGTGATACAGCTCGCGCGTCTGGTCCTGCAGCTTTTTTCGTTCGGTGACGTCGCGGATGACGGCCTCGACGCGCAGTGCCCGCCGCGGCGGCTGTGACTCGGCGCGCGCCGTGACCTCGACCCACATCGCGGTGTTGTCTGCGCGGCGCAGGCGCAGCAGGTAGTCGTGCGCGAGGCCGTCGCGCTGAAGCTGCTGTAGGAAGCTGAGACGCGCTTGTTCGTCGACGAACCGATCGGGATCGAACGGCCGGATCTCGGTGGCCGGCACGTCGTCAGCCCAGCCGAACATGAGGCGCAGATGAGGATTGGCCGCGAGTGTCGCGGTCGAGTCGTCCGAGACGAGGCCGATGTAGACGCCTTCGTGCAGCGCCTCGAACAGGCGCGCAAACGCGTCAGCGGCGAGCTTGGTGCTGGCGCGGGACGTCGAGCTGGCCATGGGCGGCGTGCCCGGACGAGAAGATCAGTGTTGCGTGCCGTTGCCCTTTGGCGCCGCCGGTGTCGGCGTGTGCGGGCGGCCGTCGGTGCCGTACTGCTTGTCGATCGCCGCGCGGATCGTCGCGACCGACGCGCCGGCGTTGTGCATCTGCATCGCTTCGGTGCCGATGTCGATGCAGACCTCGCAGTTCATGCCGTGGTATTCCCACGCGTTGACGTGACCCTGCGCGTCGCGGCCCGCGACGAAGCACTCGTCGTTGCCCCGGTGACCCATCCGCTCGCAGCCGCAGAAGCACGGCATGTATTTGAGGACCTCCGGGTGCCGCGCGGCGAACTCGTACACGGCCTTGACGACTTCGACGGGACGCGCGGAGTTGTAGACGCCCGGCGGCAGCGGCGGCAGATCCGGGGCGATCTGTACCGGTGTCTGCGGCGGAGGCGGCGGCATCGAAGATGCCTGGCGTGCGGCCGCCGCGGTCTGTTGCGGCGGGCTCGTCGCGCGATCGCAGCCGGCGCTGAGCGCCGTCACGAGGATCGCGCCCGAAAGGGTCAGCACAATTCGTCCGCTCGTCATGCCGGAATTTTACCATCTCGCGGTACACTCGGCGGTTCAGACATGGCACGCCTTCCCCGCATCGCTGAAATCGTCGCCGCCTCGTCGGGCACGGGCTACTTTCTCTGCGCCCGCAAGGAACGCCGCGCGGGCCGCGGCGGCCCGTTTCTGGCGCTGCTGCTCCAGGACGTCTCGGGAGAGATCGCTGGCAAGGTCTTTCAGGACGTCGAGGCCTCCGACGCGCAGTTCGACGCCGGCGAATTCGTCGCCGTCCAGGGCCACGGCAACAGCTTCCACGAGCGCGTCGAGCTCGTCCTCGACAAGATCCGGCGCGTGATTCCCGACGATGCAACGCGCGGATTCCGCGAAGAGGACTGCATTCCGTCCTCGCCGCGCAACGTAGACGAGATGTGGGCCGAGCTGATGGCGCAGCTCGCAAGCGTCTCGCACCCGCAACTCCGCGAGCTGCTCACCCACATCGCCACGGAGAACGAGGCGCGGCTGCGGCTCTGGCCGGCCGCGCGACAGGTGCATCACGCCTACCGCGCGGGCCTGCTCGAGCATCTCCTCAAGATCATGGAGATCGCGGCGCTGCTCGCCGAGCGCTATGGCGCACGGCGAGATCTGCTGATCGCAGGCGCCTTGCTCCACGACATCGGCAAGCTGCGAGAGCTGAATTATCAGATCGCCGTGGACTACTCGGTCGAAGGCAATCTCGTCGGGCACATCGTGATCGGCGTCGGCATGCTGCGCGACGCGATTCGCACGATGCCGGAGTTCCCGCCCGACCTCGCGATCGAACTCGAGCACATGATCCTCTCGCATCACGGCGCGCGCGAGCTGGGATCGCCCGTCGTGCCGATGACGATCGAAGCGCTCATTCTCGCTGCCACCGACGATCTCGACGCCAAGATCCACCAGGCGCGGCGTCATCTGGCCGACGACGACAACGACGGGCCGTTCACGACGTACCATCGGCACCTCGAGCGCGTGCTCTACAAGCCGCCGAAGACGTGAGCGGCGCGGTCTCGCCCCACGGGGCCAGCCGCCGAACGGCGTGGATCGCCTGGGTCGCCGTGTGCGTCATCTGGGGCACGACGTATCTCGGCATCAAGATCGCACTCGACACGATTCCGCCGTTTCTCATGAGCGGATTCCGCTACATCGCGAGCGGGCTCATTCTTGGTGCGTGGCTGCGCGCTCGCGGTCACCACCTGCCGGCGCGGGCGGACTGGGGCAAACTCGCGGTTCTCGGATTCTTTCTTCTGACGATTGGCAACGGCGGCGTCGTATTCGGGGAGCAGTACGTGCCGAGCGGACTCACGGCCGTGTTGATCGCGACAAGCCCATTCTGGATGGTCGGCGTGGACGCGCTCGTGCCGGGCGGGCAGCGGCTGCATGCGCGCGGGTGGATCGGCCTCGCCATCGGCTTCGCCGGCATCGTCCTGCTCGTGTGGCCGGATCTGGTGGCGGGCGGCGCGGGCGGGCGCGGATTTGCGATTGGCCTGGTCGCGGTGCAGATCGCCTGCGCCGGCTGGGCAATTGGATCGGCGTACACTCGCAGGCACGTCATGCCGGGCGACGTAATCGGTTCAGCCGCACTTCAAATGCTGTTCGGCGGATTGATCATGATTGGCGTCGCCAGCCTGACCGGCGAGTGGGTGCACTTGTCGTTCACGTTGCGGACGTCGCTCGCGCTGGCGTACCTCACGCTCTTTGGCGGCGTGATCGCGTTCTCGGCGTTCTCGTACGCGCTCGGCCACCTGGACATCGCGATCGTGTCGTTGTATTCGTACGTCAATCCAGTGATTGCCGTGATTCTCGGCATTCTGGTTCTTGGCGAGCCGTTTCATCTGCGGATGCTTCTTGCGGCGCTCGTGATTCTGATCGGCATGGTCGTCGTCACGCCGTTGAAGTCGAGGGGCGCATAGCCAGGCCGAAATTGAGCGGATTCCACCTGCGTGCGGGCATCGTCCACGCGCCCTCCGGCTCGACGAGCCGGGAAAACGGCCTCTTCGCGGCGTTCGTCTTGCGTGCTCCGGCTGGGTCCCAGGCACCCAGCCGTCGGTCGCCCCGCGCAGAGACCGTTTTCGCATTTCACTGTCGGCTCGCTCGCAGTCGGACGCGCGGACGATTCCCGCGCGCAGGTGGGGTTACCTGCTGGCGCGCGCCAGCGGCCGGCTCGGTGAATAATGCGAACTAGCGTGCTCCGCGTCGCCCTCGTCTTGTCATGTCTTTTCGCCACTGTGATGCCCGCCGCCGCGCAGACGGTGGCGCCGACGCTGTCTGCGCCAGTCACAGTCACGCAACTGGAAGCGCCCGCCTCTGAGCCGTCGATCGTCAAGTCGACGCTGCTGTTTTTCGGCGGAGCCGCCGCGGGCCTGGGGATTCACGAGTCAGGCCACGTGATCTTCAGCGCCATTCTTGATGCGAATCCACGCGTGGCGCCGCTCAGCTATGGCGGCATTCCGTTCTTCAAGATCGAGCACGATCCGGTCACGCGGCGCGAGGAGTTCGTCATCTCGTCGGCTGGGTTCTGGATGCAATACATGGACTCGGAGTGGATCCTCAGCGCGAAGCCGGACCTGCGCCACGAGCATCAGCCGTTTCTCAAGGGGATTCTCGCGTTCGATCTCGCGGCGTCGACGATGTACAGCGTCGCGGCGTTCGCGAAGCTCGGTCCGCCGGAGCGCGACACGCGCGGCATTGCGGTCTCGCTCGGCCACGACGGCTGGCCCGAGCCGCTCGTCGGCGCGATCGTGCTCGCGCCCGCGGTGCTCGATGGGTACCGGTATTTTCATCCCGACTCGGCGTGGGCGAAATGGGCGTCGCGCGGTGCGAAGATCGCGAGCGTCGTGCTGACGGCGGCGGCGGGGCGGTGAACTAGACGAGGCAGAGAAGGTGGTCGACGAAGCCCTCCGTTGGGTTTCCGACGCCATTTCCGTGAAGGTTCCCAAGCATCTCGACTACACGGTCCTTGCGCGAACCGGATACGTCGGCCGCTGAGGCTACGATCGCTTCAGTAACTCCCACACCGCCGCCCGCGTCCACGGCCTCACTACCAGGTACGTCGTGGAAAGCGCGATGGCGGCGCTCACCATCGCTACCGCCGCGAACACAAGAGGATCGATGTCGCCGATGCCGTAGAAGATCGACGCGACGATCGGCAGTAGTGCGGCGCCCGCCGCGAGTCCTGCCAGCGCGCCGGCGAGCGCGACCCAGCCGGATTGCCGCATGACGAGGCGGAAGATGTGCCGCCGTGTGGCGCCGAGCGCAGTACGAATACCGATTTCGACACGCCGTTGACTGACGCTGTAGAACACCGTGCTGTAGAGGCCAAACGCCGCGAGCGCCAGTGCGACGACGCCAAACACGATCGTCGTCCAGACGATTACGCGCGGCAGGAGCATCGAGATCCCCAACAGTTCGTCGAGCGTCATCAGCGTCATGCCATTGGGCACGATGTTGGCGTCGGCGCCTCGCAAGGCTCGCGTGATGACGTCGCGAGGCGCGTCGGTCCGCACGATCACCGTCACGTCCGGCTGGTAGTGCTGCGCGAGGGCGTAGTACATGGACGGCCGCGGCGGTTCGTCAACGTCGTTGTACTTGCTGTCGGGGACGACGCCGATGACCTCGACGAGCCGGTGACCATTGTCGATCCGCAAATGCCGACCGATCGGGCTCTCGCCATGCCAGTGCAGCCGGGCCAGCATCTCGTTGACGACAACCACCTCGGCGCCGCCCTCCTGATCGCGCGAATCGAACGACCGGCCCGCGAGCACGCGCATGCCGATCGTGTCGAAGTAGTGACTGTCGACAACGCCGTACGGCGTCTCCGCGCCATGGCCGTCCGCCGGCGGCGGATCGCTGTCGGCGACGACGTGGTCGGTGGCCGAGCCGCTGACCGGCGCGTCACTGGCGAGCGCGACCGCCTCGATGCCCGGCGTCGTGGTCAGCCGATCACGTAGGCGATCGTACTCAGCCGGGCCCGTGCGGGCGGTGTAGCCACTGCGGCCAAGATCGACGAACCCGAAGACGAGATTGCGATTCGCGAAACCAAGCGGCGCGTGCTGCAGGTTGACGAGGCTGTGAATCGAGATGCCGACGCCGGCGAGCACAATCGTCGCGATCGCCATTTGCATGACGACGAGCGCGTGGCGGATGCGTCCTCGACGAGGATCGGCAGTCGAGACCGAACGCGCGATCGAGCCCGAGAGGCCCTCAGATGCGCCGCGGAGCGCCGGGATCAGGCCGACAGCCACGCCGGCCAGAAGCGCGAGCCCGGCCGTGGTCGCGAGGACCAACCCGTCGGGCCGAAGGTCGAGCGAGACTGACGGAAAGAGCGAGCCCAGTGACGGCTTGAAGCCCGCGAGCCACGTAAGCGCAATCCAGGCCACGCCGTACCCCGCGAGCCCGGACACGAGGCCAAGCAGCGCGCTCTCGCGCATCAGCGGCAGGAACAACTGCAGGCGTGACGCGCCGAGCGCCGCGCGCACGAGCATCTCGTGGCGACGGGCGGCCGCGAGTCCGAGCAGCAGGTTGGTGACGTTCGCGCATGCGACGACGAGTGTGAGCAGCACGACGCCGATGAGACTGCCGAGGATGGCCGTCGCCCAACTACGATCGCCGGGCGGCGTCACGGTGACGGCCGAAAGCGCGGCCGTGTGGGCCGTGTTCGTGTCCGGATGATCGCGCTCGATCACCGCGCTGATGCCCGTGACCTCGGCGGCGGCCTGGCTCGCGCTGACGCCAGGCGCCAGCCGGCCGATCATATGCAGCCATCGCTCCGAGCGATCGGTCAACTGGCTCGGGCTGTTGCCGAGCACGACCTCAGCCGTCTTCAGCGACATCCAGACGTCCGGCTCGAAGCCCCACGTCATTCCGCGAAGGCTGCGAGGGACGACGCCGGCGATCGCGACGGGCTGATCGTTCAGCTGCACGGTCGTGCCGACGACACCGGTCGTCGCCCCAAGCTTTCGCCAGAGCGCCTCGCTGATTACGACACTCGCGCCGCCATCGGACGAAGCGTCGCGGACCGCGAGCACGCCCGCGCGCGACGGCGCCCCGACGACACTGAAGAAGTTTGCGGAGACTTCGGTGGCGACGACACGATCCGTCACGCCCGCACCGGTGAACGACACGCTCGAGATCGCATACGGCCACGCGGCGATGTCCGCGAAGGTGTGCGCTTGATCGCGATACGTCATAAATTCAGGAAACGACGCCGATCCGAACGGCTCCGCCGCGGTACGCACGTGGATGAAGCGAAGAGTGTCGGGATCGCGCACGCCCGGCGGACGAAGAAGCAGCGCGTTGTAGGCAGAGAGGCCGATCGCGACGGCGGCGATGGCGACCGTGAGCGACGCGAACGCGGCGGTGACGAGCGGCCAGTGACGCATCGCGAGCCGGAACGAGTGCCAGCGGCTCGACTGCAGCCAGAGCGCGTCCCAAAAGGCGCCGGTGCTCTGGTGCACAAGGGCCAGTCGCGATCGCTTCGCGCTGTGCCAGATTCGAGCCACGGCGTCGCGATGATCGAGTTCGGCCTGCCATTCTGCGCGCCAGTCGTCGCGCACGTCTTTCGGAACGAGCTGCGAGAGGACTGCGAGAATCCAGCGATCGATGCGCACGGCTATCGCCTCGCCGTCGAAGGCGCCCCCGCTCGGCCGGGCGACCCTTGGGGCAGCCGGTATCTCTCGACGGCGTCGGCTAGAGCGAGGTGGCCGGATCTCGAGAGCTCGTAGTACTTGCGTGGCGGACGCTGGTCGCGCTGCGCGACCGCGGCGTCCTCCCAGCGTGACCGGACCAATCGCGCGGCCTCCATGCGGCGGAGGGCCGGGTAGACGGTGCCGCTCGGCAGTCCGGTGGCGTCCATGATGTCGAACCCGTACCCGTAGCCGTGGGCGACGGCCTGGAGGATCGAGGCGGCGGAAAGTGACAGGTAGCCTTCGGGCAATTCGATTCGGTCCTACCGCTACATGAGACGTTTACTACATAGGGTTGGTCTGGACGGCCGCCGGTCCTGCCACTTTCAGCGAAACATCTTGTCGTCGATCTTCGTGTTGATCTCGTACTTCTTTATCGTGACGTCCTCGAGCAGGCGGGTGCTGGTTCGCGTAATCAACCGGAACGGCCACATGACGCGGCCGACCGTACGAAAATCACTGAGCGTCGAGACCGCGCCAGCCCCGGTGGCTGTGCCGCCCGTCCACGAAAGCGTCGCCGGGAGATGCGTCGCCGGATCGATCGCCAGGGTCCAGACGAAACCGTCGTTGCTCTCGAAGGTGACGACCTCGGACGAGCTGCTCACCGTCGCCGGGTAAGCGGACGTGAGCTGAGCGAGCAGCGGGATGGCAAACGCCGCGTACTGCCTCGTGCCACTGCCGAGCCCGAGCGCTCCACCGCGCCCACCGGAAATCGGCGTGCTTCCAGCAAATCCGACCCGTGTCGTCGTGACCGTTGTGTCGGCCACTGGTCCCTGGATGTCGAGTGCGCCGTAGCTGAAATTGAGATTGGGTGGGTCCCCGTGCTTCACCTGGTCCCGGTAGAAGTTTGCCGCCGAGGCGTACACGCCCGAGGGATTGACGGCCACGCGCGTCACGCGAGCAAAACGGTCGGGGGTGCGGAAGTAGACTTCGACCGTTCCGTCACGGGTGCCGGCAGTCTGCACGATCTTGCCGACCGCGTGAATCGAAGTGATCTGCGACAGGGCCGCGTCGCCGCCAAGGGCCGCGCGCGCGTCGGTCAGTGCGTCGGTCGCCGCGCTGACGGGCAGCAGCACGACCGCAGTCATTAGCGCGGCAAGTAGGGCGCGCTTCATTGAAGAGTCTGCTGTAGAGGTTAATGCCGATCGCCAGGCCGAGCAACTGATGCTGGGTCCTCAACCGAAGTCGTGCCGGGCGTGGTTGTCGTTCGAGGTCCTGGGTCCAAGGTCCATGGGCATCATCCTGTCCAAAGTCGTCAGTGCCCGGTCGGCGGACGTCGGACGACGGACTCGGGACCCGGGACGACAAGGTAACTCTGGACCCTGGACCTCGGACGGTTTTAAGGGATCCCCGAAGATCCTTAGGATTCTCAATCCGCCCTGAGCGCGATGAGCGGATCGACGCTGGCCGCCCGCCGCGCGGGAATCACGCTCGCCAGGAGCGCTGCCGCGACGAGGACGCCAATCGCCGCGATAAACACACGCGGGTCATTCACGTCGATTTTGAAAAGAAACGATTTGGCCGTGCCTCCGAGCGACCAGGCGGCAATGCCGCCAATTACGAGCCCGACCAGCACGAGCACCGCGGCGCTTCGAAGAATCATGCCGACGACCGCGCCCCGCGATGCGCCGAGCGCCATTCGCACACCGATCTCGCGCTCGCGTTGTGCCACCACGTACGCCATGACGCCGTAGATCCCCACGGCGCAGATCACGAGGCCCAGCACGCCGAAAAGGCCGAGCAGCAGCATGTTGAAGCGACGTTGCGCGACCTGTCGCGCGATTACTTCGTCCATCGAGCGTAAATTCCGTAGCGGAACGTCGGGTAAGACCGACAGGACCGCCGCGCGCACGGCGGGCACGACCGAGTACGGATCGGCCGTCGTGCGGATGACGAGATCGCCGGAGAGGGTCCGTTGCTGCGCGACCGGAACGTACGCTTCCGTTCGCGGCTCGGTCTCGAGGCTGGTCTGATAAATATCGCCGACCACGCCGACGATCGCGCGGTCGCCATTGATGTTCACGGTCTGGCCGACCGGATTTTCACCGGGAAAATACTTCTTCGCGGCGGCCTCGTTGATGATGACGACCGGCGCCGCGCCGTCCCGGTCCGCAGCCGTGAACAGCCGTCCGCGTGTGAGCGGGATTCCGATCGCCTGGTGATAGTCCGGCGTGACCCGGCGAATGCTGATGCCGTTGTCCTCGCGCGCCAGCGTCCGGCCGGGAATAGAGATATTCGAGATGCTCATTGCGCCGCCGAGCGGCATGCCGCCAGAGATCACCGACGCGTGCTCCACGCCCGGCGTCGCGTTGAGGCGGTCGACGATGTCCCCGAGCTGTCGCGAGAAGCTCGGCGGAGGCGCGTTGCCCGCGACTTGATCGAACCGCGGCTGCAGGCTGGCCGTGAGCACGTGCTCCGGATTGAAGCCCGGATCGATGTGCATGAGCACGCGGAAGCTGCCGATGAAGAGCGCCGCGCCGACGAGCAGCACCACTGCCAGCGCGACCTCGACGACGACAAGCGCGCCGCGCAGCCGCCGGCGGCCACGGCCTGCACTCGCACCGCGCGCACCGTCTTTCAGAGCCTGGGTGAGATCCGGCCGGGACAGCTGCAACGCCGGCACGATCCCGAAGAGCGTGCCCGTGACGAGTGCGAGCAGCGCGGCCGCGAAGAGCACGCGCATGTCGATCGCGATGGCACTGACCCGCGGTACGCCGTCTGGAATAGCCGTCCGAATGACGCCGACGGCCCACCACGCGAGCGCCACCGCCATGATCGTGCCCATCGTCGACAGCACAAGGCTTTCGATCATGAGCTGGCGCATCAACTGCCAGCGGCTCGCGCCGAGCGCCGCGCGGATGCCGACCTCGCGCTCGCGCGTACTGGCGCGGGCGAGCAGCAGATTCGCGACGTTCGCGCACGCGATCACCAGGACGATCCCGACCGCGCCAAGCAGCATCCACATCCACTGCGCCGTCCGCGCGCCGACGATGTGATCGCGGAGCGGCCGCACGCCAAAGAGCGTGTCCTTGTTCCACTCAGGATTGGCCTGGAGCAGGGCCGCGCCAATCTGATCCATGTTCGCCTGCGCCTGCGTGAGCGACACGCCAGGTTTCAGACGCGCGATGCTCTGCAGGTAGTAGCTGAACGAATGCGGATCGCGAAATCGCTCGTTTGGCGCGAGGACGTACGGCACCCAGATCTCCGTCGGGCGCTGTGCTCCGACCGGATACTCGAACCCTGGCGGCATCACGCCGACGACGACGAACGGGCCGGCGTCGAGCGGGATCGTTCGTCCGACGATCGCGGGGTCAGCGCCGAACCGGCGGTGCCACAGACCGTCGCTGATGATCGCGACGTGATCCTGACCGTCGGTCTCGTTCTCGACGCCGAACGCATGGCCGATCGCCGGTGGTTGATGCAACACGCCGAAGAACCCCGCGGTAACTTTCTGTGCGCGGATTTCTTCGGGCTCGGCGCCAGGCTGGCGCAGCGTGATGGCCGCGCCGGCGATCGCGGCGATCGACTCGAACACCTGCTGCTCCGCGGCGAGGTCCGTGTAGTTCTGCGGGGCGAAGCTCGAGACCGCCTGCGGATCGGCGGCCTGACCGGCTGACCGCTTGCTCGGTACCGTCCGCTGCCCGACGGCGACGAGCCGGTCGTGCTCGTCGAACGGCAGCCCGCGTAGAACGACCGCGTCGACCACCGAAAAGATCGCCGTGCTCGCGCCGATGCCGAGCGCCAGCACCGACAGTGCCACGATGGTGAAGGTCTTCGACGAGCGAAGACCCCGGAACGCCGCGCGCAAGTCGTCTCGCATGCGACATTCTAAGACTCGGCCGCCCTCAGCGCGGCCGGCGTCCAAGGCCATACAATCACTGCGTGTCATTCACCGCACTCGATCTCCATTCCAGCCTGCTGCGCGCTGTGCGCGAGCTGGGCTTCGTTCAACCCACGGCGATCCAGGCCGCGACGATTCCCGGGGCCCTGTCCGGCCGCGACATCCTCGCCTCGGCCGAGACGGGCAGCGGCAAAACCGCCGCGTTTCTGCTGCCGATCCTGAACGCCATTCTTCAAAAGCCGCGCGGTACCTCGCGAGCGTTGATCCTCGCGCCGACCCGGGAACTGGCGGCGCAGATCCTCGCGGATATGCAGGACCTGGCGGTGCACACGCCGGTGACGGGCGCCGCGATTTTTGGCGGCGTCGGCGCCGGTCCCCAGGAGCATGCGCTCCGCAGCGGCGTCGACGTCATCGTCGCGACCCCTGGCCGGCTGCTCGACCTCACGCGCCAGCCGTTCGCCAAGTTGGACAAGATCGAACACTTGGTACTCGACGAGGCGGATCGCATGCTCGACATGGGATTCCTGCCGGCGATCCGGAAGATCCTGCGGCTGGTGCCGGCGCGCCGGCAGACGTTGTTCTTCAGCGCGACGCTCCCGCCGCCGATCCGGCAGCTGACGACCGAGATGCTGCACAACCCGCTGGTCGTCCGGCAGGAGCGCGCGTCGGTGACACCGACGGGCATCACGCAGGCGGTCTATCCGGTCGCGCAGGAGTTGAAGTCGCCGCTCCTGGCGGCGCTGCTGCGCCGCGGCGACATCGAGCAGGTGCTCGTGTTCACGCGCACGAAGCATCGTGCGAACCGCCTGGCGGATTACTTGACGCGCGAGGGCTTCGACACCGGGCGCATTCACGGCAATCGATCGCAGGCGCAGCGGACCACGGCGCTCGCGGCGTTCAAGAGCGGGCGCACACCGGTGCTCGTCGCGACCGACATCGCCGCGCGCGGCATCGACGTCGAAGCGCTCGGCCACGTGATCAATTTCGACGTGCCGCTCGTGCCCGAGGATTACATCCATCGCGTTGGCCGCACGGGCCGCGCGGAGGCGACCGGCGAAGCGTTCACGTTCGTCTCGCCCGAGGAGCGCGGAGAGCTGGCGGCCATCGAACGCGCGATTGGGCGGAAGCTGCCGGTGGTCACGCTGCCGGACTTCGACTACGCCGCCCGGCCGTCCACACGGTTCGAGATTCCGGTCGCCGAACGTCTTGCGGCGCATCGCGCCCAGCGGCGAGGCGGCGGCGGGGGACATCGCGGCCAGGGCGCGCCGCGGGGATCTGGCGGCGGGCCCGGAAGTTCGCAGCGGGGCCAGGGTGGGGGTTCGGGCGGATCGCAGCGGGGCCAGGGCGGGGGATCCGGCAGCGGATCGCGTGGTCAGGGCGGCGGCCAAGGCCGCGGTCCAGCAGCGCCCCGTGACGGCGGCGGTGAGCCGAGCGGCCGCAAGTGGACGTTCCGGCCGCGCCGCCGGCGGTAGCACGCACGCAGGCTTACGGCTTGAGGCTTAGGGCCTACGGCTTGAGGCTTGGGGAACTGCTTAAGGCGCACGCCTTCAGCCGTAAGTCATGCAAGCGCTCGATCAAGGGCCGCTTCGGGTTCGACGTCATGGACGCGACCGGTCTGACGAGCGGCACCGCGCATCCCGCGCTCGAGCGGCTCGAAGATCTCGCGTTCGTGACGTCGCGCCGGGAAGCAGACGCCGTCGCGCGGCGTGAGGCCAGACCGGCGCGGCGATATTTACTTCTGATCTCATCGGAAACGACGGCTCTTACGGCGGCCGCCGAGCGCTATTCCGCCATTCAGCGGCTCGGACAAATCTGACGTGCGACACGATCCGCCGTGCTGCGCGGATCGAGCCAATCGAAGCGCTGCGCGAGCGCTAGAGGGCCTTGTATACTCGGCGCTTACTATCCCGATGGGAGGGATCTCGATGCGCCGATGGACCCCGATGCAAGTCGGTACGCTCGCGCTTGCGACTGTTCTTGCTGCGCCGCTCGGCGGACAGTCGCCGCCGGCGGTTGATGCGGCGTGGCTATCCAGCGTGAAATTCCGCGAGATCGGCCCGACCAGCGTGGGCGGACGCGTCGACGACTTCGCCGTGGGGCGTGCCGCGGGTCAGCCCGACGCCGTGTACGTCGCCGGGGCGAGCGGCGGCGTCTTCAAGAGCGCAAACGGCGGCGTGTCGTGGGTACCCGCGTTCGATCGCACGGACGCGATGATGTCGATCGGCGCCATCGCAGTCGCACGAACGAATCCAAACATCGTGTGGGTGGGCACGGGCGAAGCCAACACGCGCCAGAGCTCGTCGTGGGGTGATGGAGTCTACAAGTCGATCGACGCCGGCAAGACGTGGACGTCCATGGGCCTCAAGGACACGCGCTCCATCAACCGCATGCTGATCGATCCCGTCAATCCTGACATCGTGTTCGTCGCGGCGGCCGGGCACCTGTGGGGCCCCAACGCCGACCGCGGCATCTTCAAGACGACCGACGGCGGCAAGAGCTGGAAGAAGACATTGTTCGTCAACGACAACACCGGCGCCAACGACATCGTCATGGAGCCCGGCAATCCTCGCGTGTTGTATGCGTCGATGTACCAGCACGAGCGCAAGTCGTGGGGATACAACGGCGGCGGACCAGGCAGCGGGATTTACAAGTCCATCGACGCGGGCGCGACTTGGCGAAAGCTGACGGCCGGACTGCCGGCCGGCGACATGGGCCGCATCGGCATGGACATCTATAAGAGCGACCGCCGCGGAGACGCGGCGATCGTCTACGCGATTGTCGAAGCGGCAACCGGGGGCGGCGGACGAGGCGCAGGGCGCGGCGCCGGCGGCGCGGATGCAGCAGCTGCGGACGCGGCGGGAGCGGGCGCGCCCGCACCGACGGCTGGCGAGGCCGGTCTCTACCGCAGCGTCGACGGCGGCGAACATTGGGAGCACCTCTCGCCGCTCAACTCGCGGCCGAACTACTACTCCCAGATTCGCGTCGATCCGAAGGACAAGAACCGGCTCTACGAACTCGGCTCCAATCGAGGCTTCTACGTGTCGGACGATGGCGGCAAGACGTTCAAGGACATCTTCGCGAACGCACCGGGCCAGAGCCTGATTCACGGCGAGGATCACGCGCTCTGGGTCGATCCCGCCGATCCGTCGCACCTCATCATCGGCGGCGATGGCGGTGTGTCCATTTCGTGGGATCGCGGGCTGTCGTGGGATTTCCGGAACAACATTCCACTCGCGCAGTTCTACGAGATCGACGTAGACAACAAGGTGCCGTTCACCGTCTGTGGCGGCCTGCAGGACAACGGCGAGTGGTGCCTCCCGAGCACGGTCCGCGATCGCAACGGCATCGCCAACCGCGATTCATGGAACATCGGCGGCGGCGACGGCTTTTATGTGAAGTTCGATCGCAGCGACGAGAACTTCGCCTACGCGGAGTCCCAGAACGGCAACATCTCGCGCGTGAATCTGACGACCCTCGAACGGACCGCCGCACGTCCCGGTGGCGGACGAGGTGGAGGCGGCGCGGGCGGAGGAGCCGGAGCGCCTGCGGCCCCGGCGCTGCGTTTCAACTGGGACACACCGATCGAGGTGTCGCACTTCAATCCCGCGGTCGTCTATGTGGGCGCGCAGCAGCTGTATCGCTCGGCAGACCACGGGGCGACGTGGACGGCGATCAGCCCGGACCTCACGACAGGAATCGATCCGGCCACGCTGCCGATCATGGGTGCTCCCGTTCCGTCGACGGCGCTGTCACGCAATGACGGCTCGTCGCCGTTCGCCTCGCTGACGTCGATTGGTGAATCGCCGCTCGACGCGCAGGTGATCTACACCGGCGCCCAGGATGGCACGGTGCAAGTGACGAAGGACGGCGGCAAGACGTGGACGAACGTCACGTCGAAGATCCAGGGCTTGCCGCAATACACGTACGTCAGCACCGTGCTGCCGTCCCGGTACGCGCCGGGCCGCGTGTACGCCACGTTCGACGGCCACTACAGCGACGACTATCGCGCGTACGTCTACGTGAGCGAGGACTACGGCCAGTCGTGGCGCGCCATCGCGGCCGGATTGCCCGAGACGGGTATCAACCGGATCCGCGAGCATCCAAGCGATCCGCATTTCCTCGTCCTCGCCCACGAAAAGGGCGTGCACTTCTCAACGGACAACGGGCGCACGTGGATCGCGCTGTCGCTCGCCACGAACCTGCCCACCCTTCCGGCCGATGACGTCGTGATCCATCCGCGCGACAACTCGCTGGTGGTCGGCACGCACGGGCGCGGCATTTGGATTCTCGATGACATCGGACCGCTGCAATTGCTGTCTGCCGAGACGCTTCAAAGCGAGGCCGCCCTTGCGCCGATCGCGCCCGCGCACCAGCTCATCACGCACACCGTGCAGGCGTGGTACGGCGCCGGAGAATTCTTCGCGCCGAACCGGGATGTTGACGCCGGAATCAACTACTACGTGCGCGATCAGGCGACGGGCCAGGCGCAGATTGAGATCAGCGACGTTTACGGCAATCCCGTGCGCACACTGCAGGGACCGGCGGCGCGGGGTCTGAACCACGTTGGCTGGAATCTGCGCGCCGAGGCGGCCGCGCCAGCCGCCGGAGGCGCCGGGCAACGCGGCGGCGGTGGTGGCGGTGGCGGACGCGGCGGTGGCGGTCAGAACGCCGGACCGCTCGTCGCGCCAGGCACCTATCTCGTCATCGTCAAGATTCCTGGCCACACGCGCGACTTGCGCGGCACCATTACCGTGAGCGCCGACCCGATAGGCAAGTAGACGACTAGCGCCAGTTCGCGGGGATCTGGACGAACGATTGGTCGAGCGCGGCCGTCAATCCAATGCCGAGCAGTTTCAACGTGCGGACGATGTCGCTGCGCAGAATGTCGATGGCGCGGGTAACGCCCGCACCGCCGCCCGCGCCCAATCCGTACGCGTAGGCGCGACCGATCAGCACCGCGCGCGCGCCGAGACACAGCGCCTTGACGATGTCGCTGCCGCGCCGGATGCCGCCATCGAGCAGGACTTCCGCGCGGCCGTTGACGGCCGCGAGCACTTCCGGCAGCACGCGAATCGTCGCCGCCACGCCATCGAGCTGGCGGCCGCCATGGTTTGATACGACCATGGCATCGACGCCGGCATCAAGCGCGCGCCGAGCGTCATCCGCCGTGTGGACGCCTTTGACGACGATGTGGCCTTTCCAGGCGTCGCGGATCCAGCGCAGATCGTCCCAGCACACCATCGACTGCTCGAGCGCCGCGCCGACGTCCGCGTACGGCATCGGGCCGTCCGGCAGGACGACGTTCGGAAACTTCATCAGGCCGCCGTCGCCAAGGTACGCCGCGAGCCAGCGCGGACGCGCGACGAATTGAACGAGGTGGGGTAGCCGGGTCAGCGCGCCGCCGGAGACCAATTGTTTCGTGCCGTTGCGGACGTCGCGCTCGCGCAGCCCCGCGACCGGCGTGTCGATCGTGACGACGAGCGCCGTGCAGCCGACAGCGCGCGCGCGCTCGATCGCGCCACGCGCGACGTCGTGACCACCGACGAGGTACAGCTGATACCAGATCGGACCTTTGGTCGCGGCCTTCACGTCCTGCACGCGGCAGCCGGAGAGCGTCGACAGGATGTACGTCGTGCCGGCCTCGCCGGCGGCTCGTGCAGCGGCTTCCTCGCCGCGCGGATAGAACATCCGGCTGCTGCCGACCGGCGCGAGCAGGAACGGCAGGTCGAGTTTCGTTCCGAGGACTGTCGTGCTCAGGTCACAGGACTTGGTCGCGACCGCCGATCGCGGGCGGAGGACGAGGTCTTCGAAGGCCCGGCTGTTCTCACGCAGCGTGATCTCGGCGTCGGCGCCGCCGTCGATGTAGTCGAACACCGCCCGCGGCAGCCGCTTTTTCGCGGCGCGGCGCAGATCGGCGATGTTGACGAACGTGAGCGGATCGAGAGACTCGGGCATGCGCCGCCGATTCTATCGCGCGGGTCGATCCGATCGGCGCCGCCCGGAGCGACGCCCGGTGTTCTGTCAGCGCCGGGGCGTTTTCGGCGGTGTTGTGCGAAGATTCCGCCGTGCGCGTCCTTCGTATCGCCTGTCGCGGGTTGCTGAAGCAGCCGGGCTTTTCGGCGGCGGCCATCGGCGCGCTCGCGCTGGGCATCTCGGCGCCCACCGCCCTGTTCGCTGTCGTTAACGCGACGCTCCTCCGCCCACTGCCGTACGCCGGCGCCCAGGACATCTACACCGTGCGGACGACGATGACCGACGGCCGGTTCACCATCGGCCTGGTGGCGTCGGCCGAGATGAACGCGCTGCTCAGGACGACCGATCTCGTCACTCAATCGGCGCTCGTGCAATCGACGACCGGCAGCGTGCAGACCGACGCCGGCGTACGCCAGGTCTCGGCCTACGCCGTGTCCAGCGGGTTTTTCGACCTGTTCGGTCTGCCGATGGAACGCGGCCGGGGTTTCAACGACGACGACGTCAAATCGTGGTTCGGGTCGCGGATCGTGCTCTCGGACCACGCATGGCGCACGATCTTTGGCGGCGACCCCGACATCGTCGGACACACGATCAGGTTCCTCGACGCTCCAGGATCGCTCGTTGTCGGCATTGCTCCGGCGGCGTTCGCCATCCCGCGCGATGCGGATCTGTGGTTCGTCATGCCGCCGTCCGACACCATCGGGCACGCGTACGACGGATTCATTCGTCTGAAGCCCGGTGCGACGCCAGAAATGGTGCAGGCCAGGCTCGGCGGGATGTGGGACGCCCTCGCAAAGCAGTATCCCGATCAGGACAAGAACCGCGTGTTCGTCATGCGGACGCTGCTCACATCGATCGTGGGCGATCTCGGGCCGATTGTCGTGATTGCGTTCGTCGCGACGGGTGTCCTCCTGTTGCTGGCGATGGTCAACGTCGCGACGCTGCTCCTTGCGCGCGCGAGCACCCGCGGACGCGAAATCGGCGTGCGCACGGCGCTTGGCGCGACGCGTGGTGATCTGCTGACGCAGCTGCTAGCCGAGTCGCTCACGATTGCCGTCGCGGCGACACTCGTGGCGTTGCCGCTCGCCCTGATCGCTGTCCGCTCGATCGTCGCGATCGGCGGCAGCCGGCTGCCGCGCCTCGACGGGCTGCAGATCGATCTGCGCGTCTTTGCGTTTTCCGCCGTCACCATGATCGTCGCGGGCATCGTCGTCGGCCTGGCGCCGCTTGCGACGCTCTCGAAGGGCGGACCGACGGCGTTGCTGAATGAAGGCGGGCGCGGTGCCTTGCACGGCCGCGCCACGCGCCGGTTGCTCGGCGGCATGATCGTCGCGGAGGTCGCGCTTGCGGTGGCGCTTGTCGCCGGTGCCGGCCGCCTGCTCCTCAGCATGAACAATCTGCTGACGATGGATCCGGGTTTCAGCGCTGAGGGCCGGCTCGCGATCGACGTCAATTTGCCGGTGCGGCCCTACCGGGCGGAGCCCGATCGAATCTACGCGTGGCAGGCGGACGTCGACGCCAGCCTTCGAACCCTCGGCGCGACCGGCGTCGGGATCGCGTCGTCGGCGCCGCTTCGTCATGAGTGGGATTCGACGGCGTTTGTCGACATCACCGGCCGGCCGACCGATCCAGCCAACCGTCCGAATGCTCGCGAGCGCATCGTGAGCCCAGGGTTTTTCGACGTCATGGGCATGAAGATGGTGGCCGGACGCGCCTTCGCGGAGACGGATCGCCGCGGCGGCGATCCGGTGGTGATCGTCAACGAGGCGTGGGCGAGAAAATTCCTCAAAGGCCTCGATCCACTGCGCGAGCGGGTGGCGCCAGGCGTGTTCAATCGGCTTGTGGACGGCAAGATGGTGCTGGTGGACGCACCGATCGTGGGCATCGTGCGCGATGTGCCGTACGTCGGCTTGCCCATTCCAGCGGAGCCGACGCTGTACCTGGCGGACGCTCAAGTCATCGGCTCGCGGAAGACCATCGTGATCACGACGGCCGACGGGCGTCCTGAGCGGCTGATTCCTGAAATCCGCGCCGCGCTGATGAAGATCGATCCGCACGTGCCGCTCGAGTTCGAGACGATGTCCGACGCCGTGTCCGCGTCGCTCACCTGGCCCAAGCTCGGCCTGCTGTTGATGGTGACTTTCGGCGCGCTCGGCCTCGTGCTCGCGGCGACCGGTGTGTTCGGGGTGATTTCGTTCGTGACGTCGCAACGAGCCGGCGAGATGGCGGTCCGGCTGGCGCTGGGCGGGCCGCCGCGTCATATCTTCGGCGTGATCATGCTGCAGACCGTTCGGCTGGCGTCGGCGGGCCTCGTGGCGGGCGTGTTGCTCGCGTGGTGGCTCGGCCAGCCGATGGCGCGCTATGTGTTCAATGTCACCGCGGCCAACTGGATCGTCCTCGGTGGTAGTGCCGTCGTCGTCTTCGTCGTCGCGCTGGCCGCGACGCTGCCGTCGGCGAGGCGCGCGGCGGCGATCGAACCCGCTCGCGTGTTCAGGATCTGAAATCCGAGACTAGAATCGGTGCCGGAGACCCAATGAAGAAACTCGTAGCGACCGCGGCGTGTCTGGCAATCTGGGGTTGCGGGTCGAGCACGCCGCCTGCGGCAGGCACGACGGCCGCGGCCCCCGCGCCGACGAAACCGGCATTCGGCGCGTGGGGTGTGGACCTCACGAGCCTCGACCCGAACGTGAAGCCTGGCGACGACTTCTTCTTCCACGTCAACGGCAAGTGGTTCGCAACGGCCGAGATCCCCGCCGATCGCACGAGCACCGGCTCGTTTCAGGACCTGCGTCTCCTGAGCGAGAAGCGCATGAAAGACATCATGGCCGAGCTCGAAGCCAAGCCGGCCGATCAGGTCACGGGCGAGGCCAAGCAGCTCCGCGATCTGTACGACGCATTCATGGACACCGACGCGATTGAAAAGCGAGGCCTCGCGCCCATTCAGAAGGACCTCGACGCGTTCGCGTCACTCAAGACGCGCGAGGACGTCGCCCGGGCAATGGGCAATCCGGCCGTCAACGCTGGCAGCCTCTTCAATTCGGGCATCGGCATCGACCCGAAGAACGCCGCGGCCTACGCCGTGGTGCTTTCGCAGAGTGGCCTGGCCCTTCCCGATCGCGACTACTACCTACGCCAGGATCCGAATCTGGCGGCGACCCGCGACGCGTACAAGAAACATCTCGCGACGATCTTCGACCTCGTCGGCATGAAAGACGCCGCGAAGCGCGCCGACGCGGTGTTCGCGCTCGAAACCGCGATCGCTGGCGCCTCGTGGGCGGCCGCCGATCGCCGCGACGCGAACAAGACCTACAACCCGATGACACTGGCCGAGCTCGAGAAGTTCGCGCCCGAGTTTCCCTGGGCCGCGGTCTTCGCCGCGAACGGCATCTCGCCCAAAGGCCCCGCCGGCGATCGCATCGTCGTCGTTCGAGAGAACACGGCGTTCAGGCCACTCGCGAAAATCTTCGCCGCGACGCCCATCAACGTCTGGGGCGACTGGCTGACCGCGCACTATCTCCACAACGTCGCGTCGTACCTGCCGAAGCGGTTCGATGACGCGGATTTCGAGTTCTTCGGCAAGATGCTGGGCGGCGCGCAAGCGGCGCAACCGCGCGAGACGCGCGCGGTGGCCCTGCTCGACCAGCGGCTCGGCCATCCGCTCGGCAAGATCTACGTCTCGAAGTACTTTCCGCCCGAGTCGAAAGCGAAGGTCGAGGCGCTCGTCGCCAATCTGCTCAAGGCTTACGATGCCGACATCCGGCAGATTCCCTGGATGACGGAAGCGACGCGTGAAAAGGCGCTCGAAAAACTCCACGCCTTTACCCCGCACGTCGGCTATCCCGACACCTGGCGCGACTACTCGGGGCTGACGATCTCTCGCGACGATCTCATCGGCGACGTCAGCCGGAGCGACGTCTTCGAGTCGAAATACCGCCTCGACCGCATTGATCGGCCCGTCGATCGCAACGAATGGGGCATGACGCCGCCGACGATCAACGCGTACTACACGCCCAATCTCAACTCGATCTTCTTCCCGGCCGCCATTCTGCAGGCGCCGTTCTTCGATCCGAACGCCGACGACGCGGTGAATTACGGCGGGATTGGCGCGGTGATCGGCCACGAGATCAGCCACGGCTTCGACGATCAGGGATCGAAGTACAGCGGCGCGGGCCTGCTTCAGAGCTGGTGGACCGACGCCGACCGGAAGGCGTTCGAGGAGCGGGTCACCGCCCTCGGCGCGCAGTACGACTCGTACGAGGGACTACCCGGCATGCACGTGAACGGGCGGCTCACCATGGGCGAGAACATCGGCGATCTCTCGGGTCTGACGATTTCGCTCAAGGCGTACCACATCTCGCTCAACGGCAAGACGCCGGCGGTCCTCGACACCCACACGGGCGATCAGCGCTTCTTTCTCGCGTTCGGCCAGATCTGGCGCGCAAAGTACCGCGACGGCGCAATGCGCCAGCAGATCCTGTCGAACCCGCACAGCCCGTCGCAGTTTCGCGTGATCGGTCCGACGCGCAACATCGACGAGTGGTACGCGGCGTTCAACGTGCAGCCGGGCGACAAGGAATACCTCGCGCCCGACAAGCGTGTGCGGCTCTGGTAGGCGGCGGGGCGACCGCGCCGGATCGCCCGGTCAGGACATGATCGGCTAAGTCGGCTCGATCGCTCTGATGTACGTCGTGTCGCGCTGCGCGCGGCAATCCGACCCACCGAAGAACCTCAACCTCAGCGATTTGCGCTTTTTGTGCCGTCGCAGGCGGCCTCACGTCCGCCTGCCCGCGCCTCTGGCAACCGGCCCGCTTCTGGGTGCCATGAGCAAGTTTGCCGTGTTCTCTCGCGTCTGCCCCAAGGAGGTGGGGCGTGTCGCGATGGACGGCAATGTTCTGCGTGGCGGCGATGATCCAGGCACCGCGGATTCACCTGACGGACAACCGCGGTCACGCGGCGGTGACGCGAGCGGTCCTGGCGGCGCGACTCCGCCTTGGCCGGCCCGAATGCGAACGCGTGCTGACAGATTTCCAAGGCACCGACGGCCGGCCCCTGCTCGATCGGCTTATGGCCTCGGATATGACGGCCGCCGACTACCTGGTGCTGCAGGTCTGGTTCATCGACGGCGACGAGACACCGCAATGCCGGCACGATGACGACGCCGTTGCCTTCACGGAGGCGGGCGGGCACGTCATCAGGATCTGCAGTGCGCGGTTCATCGCGCGCCTGGAGCAGCAGCCGGTCGCGGCCGAGATGATCGTCATCCACGAGATGCTGCACACGCTCGGCCTCGGCGAAAACCCGCCGTCGAGCCGCGAGATCACCGCCCAGGTGACGAAGCGCTGCGGGACGAGCTAGCTCACCGCTTCGAAGTCGAGATTCTTCGTGATCCGCGTGCCGTCGCGGTGGAACGCCGCGGTCAGCAGATCAATGCGTCGTCGCGCTTCCGCCAAATCATGATTGCCGAGCGTGATGTTCAGCAGATCGATGTACCACGGCAGCTTCACGCCGTCGAGGACGTAGGTCTTGACGATCTCCCCTGCGATCGGCAGCGTCGTCGTCTTGGAGACGTCGTAGACGTCGCGATTCGCCGCGCGTGTAAGCTTTTCGTATTCCTGGGCCAGGAACTGCGTGAAGAGTTCCGGCGTGAGCCGATCGCCGGCCTTCACGCCGCTCTCGTCGTCAGCGGTGAACGCGGCGTGCTTGTGCAGCCATTCCCACAGAATGCTGAGGCGGATTTCGCCGGTCGCCATGTCTTCCATCAGGTACAGCACGTCGTCGTTGCCGAAGAAATCGGCGGGTTTGAGTGCTGCAGCCTGAAGACCCTGGCCGAAGGCGTTGCCGTACTGAATCGCGACGCTGAGCAGATCTCTGGCGCCACGCACGGTTCGCGGCGCCGGTTCGAGCAGCGTCAACCCATCGGCGTCGGCCTGCGTGTACCCAAGCGGCGGGAACTTGCGGCCGAGTTGATTGGCGGCGACGGCCTTCTCCCACACCGGACGCACAATGTGCACCATTTTCCAGTGAGCGACCCACTTGCCGCTCGCGCCTTCGCGCTGCTCGCGTTCGGCGCCGGCCACGGCGCGCCGCATGCTGTTCGCGACCCCGGTTTCCGAGCCGACGGGAATGTTGGGCTCCATGCCGCCCTGCCAGAGCGCGCACTTCCCGTGGTGATCCGGCGTGTTCACGGCGCGGCGGACGCGGTCCTCGTAGTTCCGCATGTAGCCGTACGTCATCGTGATCGCGTCGATATTCGGATTGATGAACTCGGGATCCCACGCCATCGCATCCGACACGCTGTTGATGTAATCCCAGCGGCCGGTGTTGAACCCGACGAACCGCTCGCCGAGGGCAGCGCGGATTTCCATCAACTGGAAGCACGCCTCGACCTGTTCCACGAGGACGTACACCTTGACGGCGCCGTGCGGCAGTCCGACGTGCGACTCGAGCGCCGACAGGATGTCGTGCCAGAGCGCGGCTTCTTCTGCGGTTTGGATCTTCGGCAGGTACAACACGATCGACGCGCCCGCGGCCGAGAGCGCCTGGTGGTTGTTGACGACGTAGAGCACGGCGTCCGCGATCGAGGCGGAAAAGCCGTCGCCGTTCGCGTGGCGGACGTGGCGGTCGTCGAGGTGCAGGCCGCGCGCGCGAAAAATCTTCGTCGTGAACGAGAGTTGTTTCGCGGGGTCGACGACGATCTCGCGGCCGAAGAATCCCATGGCCCACGTGTTCATCTCGCCAGCCACCTGCTGGGCGACCTTGAGGAACCCCGGGTCGCGATGAATCGCGAGCTTGAGATTGCGCTGATTGTCGAGCGACATCGTCGACACCTGGCCGAGCGCGTCTTCGCCGTCGAACATCCAGCCGTCGGCGCCCGAGAGGAGCGCGTAGGCGATGTTGCGCAGGCTCGTCTCGGTTGAGGCGCCTGGTCTGGCGGCCGGACCCGTGCCTTGAATCCACTGGCGCTCGAGGTCCTTGGGTATCGTGCTGCCCGTGAACCTGCCGTCGCGCGCGTCCTGCACGGTGAGCTTCGTCCGGGCGATTCGGGTCGCCGGATCGAGGAACGCGATACGCTGCCGGGTCTTCGCGCGCGCCTCCCGGCGCGCAATGCGCGACGCCATGACGGCACGACGATCGGCATCGAATCCCGCCAGCACGTCGAGCGCGGCCAACGCCTGCGGCGTGAAGACGTCGGGATACGCCTTATCGAGGTCGGCGCGAAACTGAAGCGTTCGTGAGCTCATCAGCGTTCCCTTACGCGACGATGTGTATGGTGAGATCGGGAAGATCGAGTCCCTGCAACTTCGTCGTCCAGGTCTCGCCGGTCGCGATGAACTTGTTGTCGGCGAGCGCGCCGGTCGTGATGATGTCGCCGGCTGCGAGTGGCTCGGCGGTCGGGTGTCGGGAAATCGCCGCCGCCAGCTCGCCCAGGCACAGGGCCGGGCTCTGGAGCACGTTCTTGCCGCCGCCTTCGGCCATCGTCTCGCCGTTCCTCGAGAGCGTAGCCGTGAACGAGGCCAGTTGGGCCGTAAGCGCGGGGATATTTGCCGACCGAACGGGACGCGGATCGCCGATGACGAGCGCCGCGTGCAGACCGTAGGCCGCCACGAGATCCGGCGGCTGGAATTTCCAGTCTGCGTACAGGCAGTCGATGACTTCGTAGCCAAGCGCGAGCCACTCGACGGCCTCGAGGACGGCCGCGGGATCGTTCCCGGCGGTGGGCGCGCGCTTCAGCTTGAAGACGATTTCAGGTTCGATTTTCGCGGAATACATGCGGCCGATCGGAACAGTTGCCTTGTTCTGCTTCGCGTACGCCACGGTGTCGTCGTACATGTGGGCCCACGCGAGCGTTTCGAGCTTGAGTGCCCGCCACACGGCGCGGTTCGCAAAGCCGAGTTTCAGTCCGATGGTCCTGCGGCCGCTCGCGCGACGTTGCCGCACCAACTCGTCCTCGACGGCGTAGGCCGCCGGCATGTCGAAGCCGATGCCGCGGGCGGCGGGAGGCACCGCAATTACCTGATGTGTCGCGTAGGCCTGCGTGATTTCCTGTGCGATCGCGTTCGTGTCGATGTTCGTTGGCATCTCACTCACTTTGCTTCGGCCACCATCACGGCGGTAGCGCGGCTCGAGGCGCTCGCGCGCAATCCAATCGCGAGTCCGGCGGCGACCAGCGCCATGGTCGCGCAGCCATAGAGACCGATGGACCAACTGCCGGACCGCTCGAAAAGAAACGCGCCACACAACGGTCCGATGATCGCGGCGACGCCTTTGGCGGTGTAGAGCACACTGTAGTTCGACGTCGCGTGACGCGTTCCGAAGTAGTCGGCTGAGGCGGCCGGGAAGAGCCCGAACACTTCGCCCCACGTGAAGTACGTGAGCACGAGGGTGAACGCGAACCAGCCCCCGGAGATCCGGCCGACCACCACAATCAGGACGAGGCACACGGCCTGCAGCCCGAACGCCACGACCATCGTCCGCTCGCGGCCGAGCTGATCCGAGACCCAGCCCCAGAACACGCGGCTCGTGCCGTTCGCAATCGGGCTCAGCGTGCCGGCGAGTGTCAACGCGGCGGCCGAGAGTCCCCACGCCCTGGACATCGGTCCGGCGTTGGCGGTGACGAGCAGGCCGCCGGTGGCCATCAGCACGAGCATCACGTACATCAGATAGAACTGCGGCGTGCGCAGCATCTCGGCGGTGGTGAACTGCCGGCGCCCGGAGGGCACCGTGCCGCGAGCGACGGCCGGCAATGCGGGTTCCGGCGCCGGATGTCGCAGGACCTGCGCGACCCCCGCGATGACGAGTCCCTGAACGATTCCGGTGGCGACGAACGTCGTCTGGTAGCCGCGCGAATGAATCAGCGACGAGATGATCGGAATGAACAGTGCCGTGCCGCCGCCGAAGCCCGCGGCCATGATGCCGGCCGCAAGTCCCCGTCGATCCTTGAACCACTTGAGCGCCGATCCAATCGACGCGCTGTACACGAACGCCGCGCCGACGCCGGCTGTGCAGTACATGGTGTAGACCATCGGCAACGACGTCGCGTAGCCGAGTCCGGCCCAGCCGAGGCCGCAGAGCAATCCTGCCACCGTGATGAACCCGCGCGGACCAAGCCGATCGATCAGCCAGCCGTCGAGCGGCTGCACCCAGGTTTGAAACAGGATGAACAACGTGAACGCGGCCTGAATGTCCGACAGCTTCCACCCGGTACTCGTCTGCATTGGCTGGACGAAGAACGTCCATGAATACTGCAGGTTCGCGATCATGACCATCGCGATTAGCGACGCGACGAGTTGAAACCAGCGGTTGTGCAGGTTCATCCAGCGGCCTCCACGGCACGCGGCGCCTGGCGCGTGGCCCTATGTTCATCGAGGAATTTCGCGCACGCGTAGACCGCGCGCGTCGCCGGCGTCGGCACGCCGACCTTCTCTCCCAGTTCCACGACCGCGCCGACGACCGCTTCGATTTCCATCGGGCGGCCCGCTTCGTAATCCTGCAGCATCGAAGTCTTGTGCGCGCCGACTTTTTCGGCGCCGGCCATCCGCTGGTCGATGGAAATCGGTAGCTCGATGCCGAGCCGCCCCGCGACCGCTTCAGTCTCGGTCATCAGCGTCCGCACGAGCGGGCCGACATCGGGATGACGCGCCAGTTGCTCGAGCGTTCCGCCCGTGAGTGCGCTGATCGGATTGAACGCGACGTTGCCGATGAGCTTGACCCAGATCTCGTGACGCATTCTCGTCGTCACCGGACACCGGAAGCCCGCGGCGATCAGCGCCTCGGCGATCTGGCGCGCGCGATCAGACCGGCTGCCGTCGGGTTCGCCGAAGCTGATGCGATTGCCCTCGGTGTGATGGATGACGCCGGGCGCGATCAGGTCGGTCGCGAAGTAGGCGAGTGACGCGACAATGCGCCGCGGTTCAATCGCGGCGGCGATGGCACCGCCAGGATCGACGCGCTCGAGTCGCAGATCGTTGAACTCGCCGCCGATGTTCTGGAAATACCACCACGGGATGCCGTTCTGCGTGCTCACGACGACCGTTTCCGGACCGAGGAGCGGGCCGAGCGTGGGCGCCATCGCCGTCAGGGCGTGGGCTTTTACGCCGAGAAACACGACGTCGGCATGACCAATCGCGGCGACATCGGCCGCGAGCGTCGGGCGGACGTCGAAGTCACCCTCGGCGCTCTGGACGCGCAAGCCGCGCTCCTGCATGGCGCGCAGGTGTGGACCACGCGCGACGAGGACGACGTCGGCGCCCGCGCGCGCGAGCCGCGCGCCAATGTACCCGCCAATCGCGCCCGCGCCGACGATGACGATTTTCACGAGGCTTTGGGCGCGAATGCCTGTGCGACCACGCGCCGCTGGATCTTGCCCGTCGCGGTGCGGGGAATCGTCTCGGTGATGTGAATCTGCTTCGGTCGCTTGAAATCCGCGAGCCGTTCGCGACAGTAGGCGAGCAGTTCCGCTTCGGTCGTCGTCGCGCGCAGGACGACGGCGGCCGCGACTTCTTCGCCCCACGTCGGGTGCGCGACACCGAAACACACCGCCTCGGCGACGGCCGGATGCGCGAGCAGCACTTCGTCGATCTCGCGCGGCGAGATCTTCTCGCCCCCGCGGTTGATCAGCTCCTTCAACCGTCCGACGAGCGTGAGATATCCGTTCTTGTCGAGCACGCCCTGATCGCCGGTGCGGAACCATCCGTCGGTGAACGACGACGCGTTGGCGTCGGGATTGTTTTCGTAGCCGCGCGTGACGTTCGGTCCCTGAATGACGACCTCGCCGCGCTCGCCGACCGTTAGATGTTTGCCGTGCTCGTCCATGATGCTCACGCGGACGTCGGTGCCTCGGCCGACCGATCCGGGAAGGCGATCGCCCGGCGGCAGCGGGTTGGACGACATCTGATGCGCGGCTTCGGTCATGCCGTACGCCTCGAGCACGGGCGCGCCGAATGCGGCCTCGAGGTCGTGCATGACCTGCGGCGGCAGCGACGCGCTGCACGACCGGATGAATCGCAGCTTTTCCGCGCCGGCCGGCTTCGCGGCACCGGCTTCGACGCGCGCGAGCAGCAGTTGATGCAGCGTCGGCACCGCCGAGTACCACGTGACGCCGTAGTCGCGCGCCACGCGCCAGAACGACAGCGGACTGAATTTCGCGGGGACGACGACGGTGCCGCCGGTCGCGAGCGTCGCGAGCGTCGACGCCACGAGCCCGTGCACGTGGAACAGCGGCATCACGCACAGCGAGACGTCGTGCTGCGTGAGCGCGTAACTGCGCGCGACGTTCTGCGCGGAAATCGTCAGGTTCGCGTGCGAGAGCGGCACCCGCTTCGGCCGGCCGGTGCTGCCGCTCGTGTGCAGAATCAGCGCCACGTCGTCGATTGACGGGGGCGTCACCGGCGGGCCGGGCGCGATGCCCGTGAGACTGACCGTGCCCGACGCGTCCATCGCAATCGGCAGAATCGGCACCGTGCCTGCGGCGCGCCGTGCTTCTTCGGCGCCGTCGGGCGGCAGCAGCAGGACCTTCGCGTTCGTGTCCTCGAGGTAGAACTTGAACTCCTCTTCCTTGTAGCCCGGATTGAGCGGCGCCGCCGTACCGGCCGTCGCCGCCGCGAGGAACGCCACGATTGTGGTGAGCCCGTTGGGCAGCGCCATGCCGACGCGGTCGCCGCGCCGGACGCCGGCCACCGCGAGCTGGCCGGAGACCGAGCGCACCTGGTCGCGAAGCCCACTGTAAGTGATGCGTAACTGCTGTTCCGGCACGATGATCGCGGTATTTTCGGCCGGGCTCTGGTCGAGCAGATCGAGGAGGGTGGTCGGACGGGACGGTGAAATCATGCCGCTACAATCTGGCGCACTCGGCCGGAATCGTCAACCCGACCACCGACACTCGGTGGGAGTAAGAGGTGGGGCCGTCAGCGAGACCGGCGCACCTGATCGAGCTGATCGCGAAGGGCCGCCACGTTCACGCCGCGAAGACGCGTGGACACGATGTCCATAATTTTCGGGTAGTTTGGCGCGTCGGACTTCTGGAGGTAGTCGAG
Source organism: uncultured Acidobacteriota bacterium (assembly GCA_963704575.1). Taxonomy (GTDB): domain Bacteria; phylum Acidobacteriota; class Vicinamibacteria; order Vicinamibacterales; family SCN-69-37; genus DATEGZ01. The sequence goes on from OY969918.1 coordinate 3,747,335, forward strand.
CATCGACTCCACGCGCATCAGGTCATCGTCGACGGCGCGCGCGGCGGCGTCGGGCGAACTGTTCAGCGACCGAAGCTCGATCGGCGCGGCCGCCACCGGGACGAGATCAGGCGTGTTGACGTTGAACTCTTCTGCGCGCGCGAAATAGCCGGGCTGACAGTACGAGACGACGTAGTTGGTCAGATCGGCCGGGATCTGCAGCTCGAAGCGGCCCGCCGGCGCCTGCGATTCCTTCGCATCGATTTCGTTGTCGTACACGATGCAGCCGGCCACGGTGCGCCGTCCGGTTGCGCTCGCGTAGGCGTGCATCCTCGCCGCAATGGGCGCCTTCGTGTCCATGTCGATCGTCGTGCCACTGTGCCGCCGGAGTTGCCGGGCGGCCGCGCCCTGGCTTACCGCGATCGCCAGAGCAGAAAGAAGAATCCAATGACGCATATCGCTCCTCCCGCGTACATCGACCACCGCCGGTTGCCTTCCACGGCCGCCTCGGTCAGCCAGCCCGTCCCCGCCATTTCCGGATGAGGGTCCACCTGCAGCGCGAACGGCACTCCAGGCGGGCTCTGCACGTCGTATGTGATCTCGAGCGTCTCGCGGTTGCCGAAGTCTGACAGCAGCACGGTCTGCGAGTAATCGCGGACGTTGATGAACGAGACAGTGCCGGAGGCCGGGCGCCGCATGACCTCGACGTGCAGTTGCGCCGCCTGATTGACGACCAGGCCGATCGTGAGGTTCGCCGGCCAATCGCCCGCCCGGAAGATGAGCCGCCCGAGGTGGCCCCGATCGACCTGTACGAACGCAATGCCGTGGTGATCAGTCGAGAAGATCAGCGTCTGCCAGACGAGGGCGGCCGCCAGGAGCGAGGCCACAAGCGCCAGCACGGTCTTCACTGCGGGCCCGAGCGGCCGAATACGATCGGCAATCATCCAGAAGAGCGAGAGTTCGGCGACCATAGAGAGTGTGACGATCGCCCACAGGCGGAGGCTGAACGGCAAATCGAAGACGGTGCTCAATGCGCCGACGCCGGCCGCGATCGCGCTCAAGGCAGTGACGGCCGCGACGCCGATCCTCAGAAAGGGTCCCGCACCCTTGTTCGCCATGGTCTGAATCTGCCTTCAGACGACCCGCCGGGGCGGTCAGCGGCCGCTTTTCGCGGCGTCTGTCGTCGCGTGTTTCGACACGAGCGCAAACGTCATCGTCCCGTCGCAGACGACCTGCCCGTTCACGCGGGCCGCGCCGCTCAGCGCGCCTATTCGGCTTCGCAGGCGCTTGACGATGGCCTCGATTTCGACGACGTCGCCGGGCTGGACGGGGCGGCGGTAGCGCACGCGCTCGATGCCCATGAAGACGATCAGTTTTTCGCTGTTTTCGGGCTTCGATAGAATCAGGATCGCGCCGACCTGGGCGACTGCCTCGGTCAGAATCGTCGCCGGAAGCGCCGGGCGGCCGTCCGACCCGCGCCAGAGGTAGCGCTCGTTCTGGGTGACATTCTTGATCCCGACGATCCGGCGGTCCTGTTCGAGTTCGGTCACTCGGTCCACCAGGAGAAACGGGTACCGGTGGGGCAGGATGCGTTCGATCGCCGTGTAATCGAGGGGAAGTTCAGGTGTCATGAAACCGACGCCGGTCGCCAAGTATAATTCGAATGTCCGACCCGCCTCGTGTTTTGATGAGTCAGCATCCCACGCCCTCCCCGCCGGCCACGATCGCCAATGAGGCCGACGTCCTGCGCACCCTGTTCGATCTCGGACGCCAGGTCGCGTCGGTCGTGGATTTCGACGAACTGCTGCAGCGGATTCCGGAGCTGATCCGGCGGCTGATTCAGTTCGACGCGTTCGCGGTCTACCTGCTCGACGACAAGCGGAACGAGCTGCGCATCGGCTACGCCGTCGGCTATCCCGATCTGCCGGACTTTCGCGTCAAGGTCCCGCACGGCATCGTCGGCCAGGTGGTCAGCACGCTCCAGGCGATGGTCGTCGACGACGTCACGACTGACCCGCACTACATCGACGTGGTGCCGGGCATGGCATCGTCGATTGCACTGCCGCTGGTTTACAAGTCCGCGCCGATCGGCGCGCTCAATGTCCTGAGCCGCGAGCGGCGGCGGTACACCGAACACGACGCGGCGATTTTGCGCCAGTTCGCCGCCATCGTGTCGACGGCGCTGATGAATTCGCGGCTGTTCGAGCAGCAACGCCACGACGCCGCGGCGTTCGAGACACTTGCCGAGATTGGCCGCGAAGTCGCGGCGGTGCTCGATTTGAACGAACTGCTCTCCCGGATCGCGCAACTGATGCGCCGGGTCGTGGATTACCGGACGTTCGGCATTCTCCTCCTCGATCCCGTGACGAACGTGCTCGAGATGAAGGTGGCCGTCCAGTACGGCGAGAAGGTGACGCTGCCGAAGGTGCCGCTCGGCGAGGGACTCGTCGGCTACGCCGCGCTGCACCGCGAAGCCGTGCTCGTGCCTGACGTCTCGAAGGATCCACGCTACATCAAGGTGGTCGACGACGTGCACTCCGAGCTGGCGGTGCCGATGCTGTTGAAGGACCGGTGCATCGGCGTGTTCGATCTCGAGAGTCCCGAGCTCGACGCGTTCAGCAAGCGCGACGTCGAGATCCTGACGCTGCTCGCCAGTCAGGCCGCGGTGGCGATTGAGAATGCGCGGCTGTATCAGGAAGTGTCGGCGAATGAAGCGCGTCTCGAGAAAGAGCTGCGTTTCGCGAAGCGCGTGCAGGCGGCCCTTCTGCCAACGCAGCTGCCGAAGCGCGTCAAGGGCGTGGACCTGGCGGCGTCGTTCGCGCCGGCGCGCGAGCTGGGCGGCGACTTTCATGATTTCCTCCTTCCCGATTCGCACACGCTGATCATCGCGCTGGGCGACGTCTCGGGGAAGGGCACGCCGGCCGCGCTCTACAGCGTGTTCGCCGGCGAACTGGTGCGTGGGCGCACCTTCCGCCGGCGCTACGTGCCGGAGCAGTCGTCGCCCGCGAACGTGTTGATGTCGATCAACACGATTCTCCACGAGCGCCAGCTCGAGGAGTACTACTGCACGCTGTGCTACGCGCTGTTCGACCTGAAGAAGCGGACGCTCACGATGGCCAACTCCGGCGTCCCGTATCCGATCCGCGCGAGCGGCGACACGGTCGCGCCGATCGAACTGCCCGGCGTGCCGCTCGGGACGTTCTTTGGCATCAGCTATGACGAGATCACTCTCCCGCTCGCCATCGACGACGTCTTCGTCTTCTGCTCGGACGGTGTCTCTGAAGCAATGAACCGGCGGTCCGAGGAATTCGGTTCGGCACGGCTCATCGAGGTCGTGCGCCAGACGCGCCACCTCACCGCCAAAGACATCTCGTCGCGCATCGTCGAGGCAGTCGAGGAACACCGCGACGGCTTCCCCTCGAACGACGACACGACGATCGTCGTCCTCAAACTCACGCAAAACTGACGGCCGGGTCGGTCGCCGATGGCCGATGCCGCCGATCGCCGCTGCGATCGCCGGATATCGATGCGATTCATCGACGAACGATGCGATTTACCGATAATCGACGGCCCTTCGATTGCCGATCACCAATCGCCAATCGCCGATGATTTTTTGCTATTGTTCCCCCGCCCCCTACCCCGTGCAGGAGATGGTCCATGCTCAAGACCCTCGACATCCTGATCGGCGCGACGACGGTAATCCTGGTGTTCAGCATGGCCGTGACCGTCATCACCCAGACGATCACCGCGATGTTCGGCCGCCGGGGGAAACACCTGCTCTCTGGGCTCTCGGACCTCCTGCTGCAACTAGGCGTCGAAAAGCGGGAGTGCGCTGATGCCATCTCGACGGCGGTGCTGACGCATCCGCTGATCTCGGGCCCCGGCAAGCGCCTCGGCACGGTGATTCAGCGCGAGGAATTGACGAAGCTCCTGCTCGACCTCGCGAGCGACCAGACCGCCTCGAGTATCGGTGCCGTCGCGAAGGCCGATCTGGTCAAGATGCTCAAGGACAACGGCATCCCGAATCCCGGCGAGACGCTGAAGCAGATTCGCATGGCGGCGCTCGATCTCGAAGCAAGCAAACCTGAGCTCGCCAACAGCGTGCGCCAATCGCTTGCCATCCTCGGCACAGCCAAGAGCGACTACGTGGCGAGGCTGAACGCCTGGTTCGACCAGACGATGGATCGCGTCGGCGAGCGATTCACACGCTACACGCACGGCATCACCGTGCTGCTCTCGGCTGCGGTCGTGCTCGTCGTGCAGCTCGACACGATTGCCGTGATCGACCGGCTGTCGATCGACGATCAATTTCGCAACTCGTTCGTGGCGCAGGCCGTGACCGACTACGGCACGGCCGAAAAATCCCAGGGCGGGTCGCCGCCCGCCGTCAACGGCGATCCGTACTACAACATGCTCAGCAAGGCGGGTTTGATCACACTGCCGAACCACGACTGGTTGCGCCAGATGGAAGATCCGCGGAAGTACCCGGGCATGCTGCTCTCGATCCTGTTGCTGAGCCTGGGCGCGCCGTTCTGGTACAGCATCCTGAAAGATCTGATTGGATTGCGTTCGTCGCTCGCAAAGAAAGACGAAGGCGAGCGCGCGGTGCGTCAGACGACACAGGATCCCGGACAGATCGGACCGCGGCTACCACCGGCGAAGTGAAGGAAAATTAGAGCCGCCAAGACGTCGACCTGGAGCGGACGGGATGCGGCGATGCCAGCGCCTGCCTGTCGATTGTTACGCACCCCGTTGACGTCGGGCGGCTCCGCATTCTCTAGATATCAAGAGTCGTACCGTCAGCATCCCTCAGAGAATCCGCGAAAAATCGCGCGACCACCGTCGAATGTCTGTACCGGAGGCCGATCCCGCAGGACGAGTGGACGATTGAGTGGACAGCGGACCCTAACCTTCGGCGGCCCTGGCGGCTTCGGCGCCCGGGGCGACCAGCATCGCCAGCTGGGCGGCGATGATGCGGGCGACGTCAACGGTTTCCTGGCTCGGCCGCTGGCGGTTGACCTCGGCCGCGAGGACCCCCACACAACCTGATGCGGCGATGAGCGGCACGGCGATGGCGCCTGACGCGGATGACGGGGCGCCGTTGACGGTTTGACTGCGGAGCGACCGGAATGCGAGCGACGTCGCGTTGTCGCTGTCAATCTGGAGCGCCCCCATCTTCGTCAACACACGATCGGAATACCCGTGCGCGAGCTGCGGACGCAGGAGCGCGCCGGCGGCGTCGGACATCCACAGAATCACGCCCTTCGCGTCAAGAACGCCGGCCGCGCGCTCGAGGAGCGCAGGCACGTCGCGTCCGTCGATGACCCGCGCGAGATCCACGCAGAGTTCCGCGGCGTCGCGCAGGTTGAGACCCCGCGCCGGCAGGGCGGGCGGAGGGGCAGGCGCCGAGGGCGCAACCGCGACCGCGGCGGCCGTGGAGACCGGAGCGGCGGTCGTGCGGGTCACCGTGGGCGTCGACAGCTGCAGGGGGCGGTCCGGGGTCGCCACGGCGTCTTCGGCCGCGGCGGTTGACGAGCGGGAGCGCCAGAAGAACATCGCCACCGCGAGCACGAACACGAGCGCGACGGCGTTCATGCCGAGGCGCAGACGGCTGACGCGTGTCAGGTTGGCGGCGGCCGTCGACTGTTGCGTCGTGCGCGCGGCCAGCAACTCGGCGGCGAGCCGTTCATTCGATTCCCGGGTATCAGAGAACACACGATCAGACGCCTCGTACCGTCGATCGCCGGTGATATCGGCGCGCGCCCGCGTGTCGACGCTCCTCAGGTCGGCGAGCGCCACCAGCGCGGCGTCGTAGTCCGCCGCGGCGTCGGTTTCGGCGGTGGACGCCTTGAGCGCCGACAGGCCGTTTTCGATCTGCTGGAAGAGGTCGGTCGCGCGCGTCATCCAGAACGCGGGACCCTGGCCGGTCGCGACGTACCCGGCCTCTGCGGCGCGCAAGTCGGCGAGCGCGATTTCGGTGGAGGCGATCTGACGATCGAGTGAGAGCGCCGCGTCGCGCTCGCGTGCGATCAGAGTGTCGAAGCGAAAGTCCTGGTAAAGCGTGCCGGCGGCGATGACGAGCGTGAGCGCGAACAACACTCCGAAACCACGTGGCCTCATAGCGGTCCAGTCGTTCGCTACTATAGCACCGGGTTTTGGGCTCGACGCGCGCAATCGGCGTCGCGAAGCGAGTCGCACCGACGCCGGGACGTCAGAACGTCGGCAAGAACTTCGAGAAGTAGTTCGAGAGAATCGTGAAGCGATTCGTGAAGATCAGCACGCCAAGGACGATGAGCAGCACGCCCGAGACGGTTTCGATGACCTTGTAGTACTTGCGGATGCGGGCGGACGCGACGAAGAACCTATCGATCGCGAGTGACGTCGCGAGAAACGGCAGGCCGAGGCCCGCCGAGTAGACCGCGAGCAGGAGCACGCCTTCCCCCACGGAGTTTTTCGAGCCCGCGATCGCGAGGATCCCGCCCAGAATCGGGCCGATGCAGGGCGTCCAGCCGAAGGCGAACGCGAGGCCGACGAGAAACGCGCCAATCGGGCTGGCGGGCCGGCCCGTCGTCTGCACCCGAGTGTCCCGGTCGAGCCACTTGATGCGGAAAATGCCGGCGAGGTGCAGGCCGAACAGGATGATCAGTCCGCCCGCGATCTTCTCGAAGATGGCCTTCTGATGGCGCAGCAGGTGACCGATGGCCGTCGCGCTCGCGCCGAGGGAGATGAAGACGATCGAGAAGCCGAGGACGAACGCCAGGGAGGTGATGAGCATCTGCCGCCGGGTCGCGGCGCGGCTCGCCGCGTCGGCCGCCTTCATCTGCTCGAACGACACGCCCGAGACGAACGAGATGTATCCCGGCACGAGCGGCAGCACGCAGGGCGAGATGAACGACAGCACGCCGGCGCCGAACGCCGCGACGAGCGAGACGTCCGGGTTCACTTCACTTCCTTGAGCGGAATCACCTCGGCGCGCGGCAGGGGACCGAAGTCCTCGCCGAACTTCACGGGCGGCAGATCCTGGAACATGAAGTCCCACTTCCAGCGCTCGGACGGGTTGGACGCCTGCAGCCAGTCGCGCGCGGGGATCGGCCGCGAGAACGACAGCGATCCCATCGCCGCGTAGCCCGGCACGTCCGCCAATTCGAGCGCGATGGCTTCGCGCACGGCCGCCGACGTCGCGTAGCTGACGGTCGTGCCGAAGACGAGCCCGAGCTTCATGAGAATCTGCCAGTCTTCGCCCGCCTCACCCGGAGGCGGAATCACGCGCGACGCGGCCTGCACCCGGCCCGTCATGTTCGTGTAGGTCGCGTCCTTCTCGACGAACGCCGATCCGGGCAGCACGATGTCCGCGGCGTCGGCGAGCGGCGTGTGGAGCACGCCCTGGACGACGAGCGTCCGGATCTTGCCGGCTTGCCGCGCGGCGATGATCCAGTCGATGTCGCCAATCGAGCCGTCCGGGCCGCCGTCGAGCACGTAGAGCACTTTGGCCTGGCCGGCGTCGATGGCCGTGCGAAGCGCCGAGACGTCCGCCGGGCCAGTACCCGAGCCGGTGTTGAACCCGAGATCGCGCGCCCCGCGCAGGTTCGGCGCGTCGATCGCCGGAATCTTGAATTTCACGGCTTTCGGCTGCGGCTTCTCGCGGTGCCGCCAGCCGAGCGTGATGCCGCCCGTGCCGCTCGCGACCTGCCGCAGGACGAACAATTCCTCGAGGGACGCATGCGCCGAGACGAAGAAGCGCACAGCCGACGGTCCGCCAGCCGCGTCCACGGCGGTCTTTACCGCGACCAGCGCATCCGCCCACGGCGCGGCGTCCGCCGGCAGGTTCTGGCCCCGCCGCATGTGCGGTTGTCGCAGACGGCGATCGCTCTCGACCCAGTGATAGTCGAAGCGGCCGATGTCGCACATCCAATACTGATTGACGTCGGGATTGAGCCGTGGCGTCATGCGGATCAGCTTCGCACCCTTCGCCCATTCCGGCTTCGCTTTGATCCACGCCGTCGTGTTGCAGCCCTTCTCGCAGAGCGTGCAGATCGTGTCGACGGCCTGCGGGTTGTCCCAGGGCCGCGCCTTGAACCGATAGTCCCGCGTCGTGATCGCGCCGACCGGACAGACGTCCATCAGGTTGCCCGACAGCAGCGAGACGACGCCCGCTTCTTCGAACGTCGCGATCTCGCTGCCGTACCCGCGCGAGACGATGCCGATTTGCGCATCGCCTTCGACCTCGCGCATGAAGCGCACGCAGCGCGTGCAGAGAATGCAGCGGTTGCGGTTGAGCAGCAGCGTCGGGCCGAAGTCGACGTCGGCCCTCACCCCTTCGCCGTCGAACACGCGGCGCGGAAACTCCATCCGGCTCCGCTCGGGGCCGAAGGAGTACGAAAAATCCTGCAGCGGGCACTCGCCGCCCTTGTCGCAGACCGGGCAGTCGAGCGGATGGTTCACGAGCAGGAACTCGAACACGCTCGCGCGCGCCTGCACGACGTCGGCCGAGTTGGTCGTGATCGCCATGCCTTCGGTGCACACCGTCGAACACGCGGTCTGCAGCTTGGCCATCTTTTCGATCTTCACGATGCAGACGCGGCAGGACCCGTCCACGCCCAGGCCGGGATGGTAGCAGTAGTACGGCACATGCACGCCGTGCTGAATCGAGGCCTCGAGGACCGTCTTGCCTTTGTCGACCGTGACCGGCCGGCCGTCTATCGTGAGAGTGACCGTTTCCATAGCAGGCAAATCATATCAAGGGGGCCCCTGCTATTTCGTGTAGGTCACGAGCGCCAGGTCGTCTTTCATGACGACGCGCTTGACCGTCCCTGAAAATGGAATCGTGCGCTCGGTGACGGCCTCGGAGACCGGAATGGTGATGTCCTCGCTCCGCCCGTCGGCATACTGGACCGTAACGGTATAGGGGAAATCGAACACGTCGCCGGACTGCTCGATCCGGACGAGCAGGCTCTTGCCGGAGGGGTCGGCCCGCGCGAGCACCGCGACCTTGGGGATCTCGGCCGCCAGGATCCACCGATCGAAAAAGCGCGTGAGCGGGACCTTCGCTTCGGCCTCGAACGCCTGCCTGATGTCGTCGGTTCCGGCCTTGCGGAACCGCCATTCCGTGTAAAACCGGCGCAACCCCGCGAAAAACGCCTCGTCTCCGATCAGGCGCCGCAGCATGTGCAGCACGACCGCAGACTTGTTGTAGTCGACGGCACGGAAGACCTTGCCCTCGCCCTGAATATGGCCGAGGCGGTAGCCGAGCGAGATCGGGCCCTGCGGCCCGTACTGCTGCGCCGACTGGCGCATCTGGCTGATGAGCGTGCGCAGCATCTCCGGCCCGCGGTCCGACGCCGCGTAGAGCACCGCAAAGTACTGCGCGAGCCCTTCGCTCAGCCACTGCTCGTGGTAGTTCTTCCATCCGACGGCCTGGCCCCACCATTGGTGCGCGACCTCGTGCGCGAGGATGAACGACGGATACTGGCTGTCGAACGCCACTGGATCCTGCGCCCAGTTGTACGGCGATGTCGCCAGGGGCTGGAGCACCAGCGCGAAGTAGGGCGGGCTGTGCCCGCCCGGCAAGTTGTCTTCGACCGACGCGAGCGTGAAGTCCGGGTACGGCGCCTCGCCGATGATTTTTGCGTAGGTGCGCATCACATCGGCGACGCGGATCGCGACCTGCCGGCCGTGCGACGCGGCGATCGGCGTCGCGACGACCTCGATGTTGACGCCCGCGCCCTCGCCGGGCTTGTCGAGGCCGATCGTCAGGCCGGGCGCAACGGCCGGCACGACGATGCGCTGGCGCGAGACCGGCGCGAACCGGCTGATCACGCATGAGAGATAGCGCACCGGCCGATCGGTCGCGTATTCGACCGTGCGAAGCATCCGCCCGTCCACGCGGCCGGTCTCGTCTCGGCCTTCGGCGACCTTCGATCCAATGAGGCTCCCGCTCGCGACGATCTGATACTGCGACGGCACGCTCAGGCGCATCGACGCGGTCGCGTAGTCGGTGACCGGCCCCTGTGGATACCATAGCGATCGATTGCTGTAGAGATAGCGCCGTTCCGGCTCGATGATCGGCACGATCGTGCTCGGCTCCTGCGGCGGCACGCCCTGAATCTGCAGGGCCTCGCGCTCGAGCGACTGCGGGTCCAACCTCCCGCTGTAGACCACGTCGAACTGCAGATCGGTGTCCTGCACGACATACGAGGGCAGGCTGACGATGACGTTGTTCTGCCCTGAGATGCGCAGCGCCAGCAGACGGCCAAAGTTTGGCGACGAGACCGACAGCACCGTGAGCGACTGCGCGAGCTTGAACGTGACCGTCGACACGGCGGGCTTGCGAATCTTGACGCGCAGCGATCCGCGCCCGCTCACCCACGACCGCACCGGATCGAACGTGATGTCGAGCCCGTACCGCTCGATGTCATACGCCGCGTCGTCGTCTTCGCTGTAGAACCGCCCGCGGGTGGCGAGCCGCTCCGGCGACGCGTACGACGACACGTTCCGCAATCGTGCGCGATCGAAGAGGGAGATGTCCTCCGGATCGGTCGGCGATCGCGTATAGGTGAGCCACGCGAATCGCTTCGTGCGGAATTCGACGACGACGCTGCCGGCCGACGGCTCGATCGACCAGCGCTCGTCGGTGAAATCGCCGAGATCGAGGTTGAAGGTGCGCGGTGCGAAGTCCGCAAAGATCGCCTGCGCGCGCGTGAGATCGGTGGCCGCGTCGCGTGACGGCACGAGGCCGTGTTCGGTCACGTGCGCGGCGAACTCAGCGGGGTTGACGCGCACGAAGGCGGCGTCCACGGACTGCTCGAGCACCGGGGCGCCGCTGTAGAGCTTGAGCTGACCCTGTTCGCCCGGATCGGGCGGTGCGAACCGCACGTCGCCCTTGCCGAGCAGCACGAGCCCTGTGACGCCACCCGGCGCATCGGCGACAAATGCCGATCCCGACGCCATGTGCAGCGTGAAATCCGGGGCCTGCACGGTAAGGTTGTGCACGGCGTAAGGCTTGCTCGTGTCGAGCGAGATCTTGAGCAGGCCGTCGAGCCCGGCGAGCTCCAGGAACGAGACGATTTCGTAGCGGTCGGGCGTGTTGGGCCTGGCGCGCAGGGTCAGCTGCCACGTCGCGATGCGCCCGGTGCGGCCGCGGCTCACGAGCACGTCGGCGAGCACCTCGAGGCCCGTCGCGACCTGCTGGCGTGCGCGTTCACGCACCGTCGCGGAGACGACAGACCCTCCCGCGAAGGTTTGTCTGATTCCGGACAGTTCCGCCGGCTTGAGTGAGTCGGCGGCGAGCGCGCGGACGCTGTCGAAGCTGTTCGCCGCGAGCGCGGTCTCGAGATCCGCCAGCAGACGGACGACGGCGTCGGCCTGTGCAGGGCGAGGCTGCGGTGACTGAGCGGCCGGGACGGAGCCGAGCGCCAACGCCAGAAGCGCGAGCGCGACTCGACGCATGCGTTGATCTTATGCGCTGGGAGCCCGTTTGAGCACGAGCGCCGTGAGGTCATCGACGAGGCGTGCGTCACCCGCGTGCGCCTCGACGCCGGCGAGAATCGCCCGGCCAATCGCTTCGGGATCGCGGCCGGCCTGACTGCCGACCATCGTCTCGAGTCCGGCATCATCGAACGGGCGGCCGGAGGTGTTCTCGGCTTCGGTGATGCCATCGCTGAAGAGCACAAGCACGTCGCCGTTGTTGATCTGCGCGATGTTGGTGTCGTACTTCGCGCCCTCGAACATGCCCAGGGCGAGTCCGCCCTTGCCCGGCGTCTCGATGCGCTCGAATCGTCCGTCGGCGCGCCTGAGCATTGGCGGCAGATGTCCGGCGTTCACGTACTCGAGTGCGCCGGTGCGAGGATCGTACAGACCGTAGAAAAGCGTGATGAAGCGCGACGCCGGGCTGTGGCGCATCACCTGCGCGTTCAGGCGTTCGAGGAGACGAGCGGCATCGAAGTTCTCGTCGACGAGCGTGCGCATCATCGCGAGAAGAAGAGCCATGAGAAGCGCGGCCGGACTGCCCTTGCCGGCCACGTCGCCGAGGGCGATTACCAGGCGGCCATCCGGCCGATCGAGGATGTCGTAGAAGTCTCCACCGACGGTGTTCGCCGGCCGTGTCACGCCGCAGACGACGGCGTCGCCGGCCTGGTGCAATCCGCTGGGCAGCATCGCGAGCTGGATATCACGCGCGATCTCGAGGTCGCCCTTGAGCGACAGCCGATCGGCGACTTCCATCAGGATCAGCAGGTTCACCGCCGCGACCGAGAGAAACAGCCACATCGTGCCGTCCACCCACACAGGCGACAGCACGTAGAGCGAGAACGGGAAGAGCAGCATCTTCACGGGCGCGAAGCCGCGGAACAGCTGCAACATGCCCACGGCAAGCGCCGCGACGGAGAACGCGTAGAGCACGCGCCGCGCGGGCGACAGGCGCATTGCGAACTCGGTGAAGATCAGGCGCGCGTGGATCGCCCACCGGCGGTACCAGGGTTCGGCGGCCAGTTTTTCGATATCGAGATGACGCGTGAAATAGCGATACGCCTCGGGCGTGTCGCGCGTGAACATCCGCTGGAAATCCTGCGGCGTCAGGCCCTGCGTGTAGCGGTCGAAGAACGTGCGCGCTCGGCTTGGGGCCATAAGGGAGGATACGCAGAAACGAAGTCGGAAGTTTGACTTCTAACCTCACTTCTAACTTCTAACTTCTGGCTTCTAACTTCCAACTTCCAACTTGGCTCAGATCATCGCCAGCGCTTTTCCGACTTTTTCGAACTTGTCGAGCGCGAACTGCAGCTCGTCCTTCGTGTGCGCGGCCGTGACGATCGTCCGGACGCGCGCCTTGTCGCGTGCGACGGTCGGGAAGGCGATGCCCTGGGCGAAGACGCCCTCGGCAAAGAGCATGTCCGACAACTTCATCGCCCGGCTGCCTTCGCCGGCGATGACCGGCGTGATCGGGCTTTCGCTGAGCCCGGTGTTGAAGCCGAGCGCAGAGAGGCCAGCCTTGAAAAATCTCGTGTTGTCCCAGAGCCGCTCGATGATCTGCGGCTCCTGCTCGAGCAGATCGATCGCCGCGATGCACGTCGCCGCGACCGACGGCGGATGCGAGGTCGAGAACAGGAACGGCCGCGCGCGGTGATACAGGAAGTCGATGAGCGCCTGCGATCCGGCGACGTAGCCGCCGAGCGCGCCGACCGCCTTCGAGAGCGTGCCGACCTGGATGTCCACGCGGCCGTGCATGCCGAAGTGATCGATCGTCCCGCGCCCGTTCGCGCCAAACACGCCGCTCGCGTGCGCGTCGTCGACCATCATGATGCAGCCGAACTCCTCGGCGAGCGCGCAGAGATCGGGCACGGCGCCGAGGTCGCCGTCCATGCTGAACACGCCGTCCGTGATGATCAGCTTGCGCTGCTCGCGCGGCAGCGACTCGAGAATCGTGCGCGCGGCGGCGACGTTCTTGTGGGGAAACACCTTGATAGTCGCCCGGCTCAGGCGCGCGCCATCGATGATGCTCGCGTGATTCAGCTCGTCGGAGATGATCACGTCTTCTTTCGTCAGAATCGCCGAGACCGTGCCTGCGTTCGCCGCGAAGCCGCTTTGAAAGACGACGACGCCCTCGACCCTCTTGAAGGTCGCCAGCCGCCGTTCGAGCTCCATGTGGATCGCCATCGTGCCGGCGATCGTGCGCACCGATCCCGAGCCGACGCCGAATTCCTGGAGCGCCGCGAGGGCGCGTTCGACGAGCTTGGGATGCGTCGTCAGGCCGAGATAGTTGTTCGACGAAAGATTGACGACCGACCGGCCGTCGATCGTCGACATGGCCTGTTGGCGGCCTTCGAGAATTCTGAGATGGCGGTAGATGCCCTGCGCGCGCAGCGCGTCAAGCTCGGCGCCAAGATAAGACAACGGATCGGAGCGCATAAGACTTCAAAGTATATGCGCGCAGGTTCCGGAGCCGATCAGCCGCCGCCGAGATCGGCCGGCAGCGCCAGCAGGGTGTCCATCCCGGCCGTGGCCATCGGGCGCGCCCCGAGCGTGACGAGCCAGTTGACGATCGCGCGGCCGCGGCCATCGGGAAACGCGGCCTCGTGCACGACGACGTGCGTCGCGTGCGAATCGGCGAGGGTGTGGCGGACGGCGTCAGGATCGGCCGGCGCGGCGGAGAGCACGGCGGCGCGGTCGCCGTAGCCCGCAGGAAAGAATCCCGAGTAGCCGTTCACGAGGGGACGACGGTGGTAGCCCGCGTAGAACGTCGCTTGAATGTCGTACGCCGGCTCGCCGAACGGAAACTCGACGAGGACGACGGGGTCGGGCAGGTCCTTGATCGTGCGATAAATCGTGCTGATGTTCCCGCCGACCACAGGCACGCCCGGCGCGAGAAGCGTGTCAGGAATAACGCGCTGATCGAGGCTTATGGGTGCGATCCAGCTTTCGAGGATCAGCGTGCACGCGCCCAGGGCCACGATGGCGCGGCCGGGCTGATCAAATGCGTCGATGAGCGACGCGGCGCCAAGTCCGGCGAGCACCGCGAGCGCGAGCGTGACGATCGTGAGAAAGCGCGCGGGCACGCGCAGGCCGTCGAAGCCGGGAACGTGAGCGAACAGCCACGCGTACGGGCCGTGGCCCACGAGGTGACCCGTCGCGTAGATGTTCGGTCCGAAGGCCAAAAGCGCGGCGGCCGCGGCGGTGGCGATCCAGAACATCGGTGCGGTCTCGCCGCGCGCGGGGCCGGCGAGGTGTCTGGTGAACGCGACGAGCACGAGACCGGCGATTGCGGCGATCCACAACCACGGCGTCACGTCCTGCATCGTGAACACGCTCGACGCGCCGCTGAGCGTCAGACGGCCGTCGACGAACACAACCAGCACGACGACGACCGAGAAGACGAACTTCGCGGCGAGCGCGGTCCAGAGCACCAGCTGCCACAGGGGCATCGACGCCCAGTGGATCCTGCGCGCGGTTTGAAATGCGGCGATCGTCAGGCCGGCGGCGACAAATGCGACGATCGTGAAGCCCGGAAAGCCCTCGCCTTCCGGCTTCGGATAGCCGGTCAGCGTCGACGCCAGCAATCTCGCGTTTGGCGCGATCGTCGCAAATGCGTGCGTGTCGGCCGCAAACATCGCGGCGTCGTCGAGCGACCGCGGGCCGATGGCGCCCGTGGATTTGAGCGCTGCGTATGGCCGGAGAAACGGCCAGAGCACGACGGCGGCCGAGACGGCGGCGAGGCCGATCCGCATCCACACGCGGCGGTTGCCGAGCAATCGGCGGCGTGTCATCTCGTGCAGGGCGAACGCGCCGAAGAGCGGCGAGAAAAACAGCAGGTAGTAGCCGCAGGACAGGCCCTGGACGACCAGCGCCACGGTGCCCCAGGCGAGCGGCGACACGCGATCCGTGCGGAAGAATCGCCACAGGCCGAGCAGCGCCAGCGGCATCCAGCCGATCGACAGGATCTGCAGGTGGGGAAATTGTCCGAGGCGATACGGGGCGTACGCAAACGCGAGGCCGGCAAGAAATGCGGCGAGCGGCCGGCACGTCAGGTCGCGCACGAAAAGGTACATCCCGAGTGCCGCGACGACGAATGTCGAAAGGAACAGCAGGTTGTAGCAGAGCAGGATGTTGCCGCCAGCCGCGTACACCGGGAGCATCTGCAGCATCTGCGGCGTGAAGTGCTCGGAGTACGCGACGGTCAGGCGCTCGGGCGCGAAAATGTTGCCGTTCCAGTAGTTCGCGAGCGCGCCGAGATCGCCGCGGAGTGCCGCAATCACCTGGCCGCCCGTCCAGGCGAGCACCCAGCAGATGAAGAGCGGATCGCCGAGATCAGACGCGATGTGCGTCGCCGGATGCCGCATGAGCGGCCACGTCATGATCACGGCGATCGCGGCGTAGACGAGCGCGAGCGCCGGCCCGCCGGTCCGATGGAAGCGGCTCGCGAGGCTATTCACGCTCGAGATATTCCGAGACGAGCACTTGCACGATCGCCGCCGTCGGCACTGCGAGCACGGCGCCAACGATCCCGAGCAGCTCCGTGCCGATGAGGAGCGCGACGATGACCGTGACCGCGCTCACGCCGACCTGCTTCTGCATGACCCGCGGCACGATGAAATGATTTTCGAGGGACTGCTGCACCGTGTAGTAGATCGCGACGAAAATCCCCGTGTGCAGCGACACCGCAAAGGCGACGAGGATGCCGGGCACGGCGGCGACGACTGGACCGACGATCGGGATCATCTCGCCGATTGCCGCGAGCACCGCGAGTACGTAGAAGTACGGCACGCCGAGCAGCCAGAGGCCAATCCCCGCTGACGTGCCGATGATGGCCGAGAGCAGCAGTTGCCCGCCGAGCCACGCGCCGAGCTTCACGGTGACGTCGTCGAGCAGCCGCGCGACCTGCGGTCGGCGATCGCGCGCGAAGAGCTTGATGAAGCTCGCGTTGATCCCGGTCGATTCGAGCAGCATGTAAAACGGCAGCACGACGACGGTCACGAGCGTCGCGATCACGCCGGCGACACTTTTCAAGGCGCCGAAGACACCGGCGACGGCGCTTCCCGGATCGGGCAGGTTCGCGATCAGCTCCGTGGATGTGAATCGGGCGTGCATGATCCCCGCGCGAAGCAGGGTGTCCTGCGCGAGGTCGAAGTACCTCGGCAGGTCTGTCCACAACGCCCGCGACTGGGCCACGAGCGGCGGCAGGATGATCGCGGCCGCGACGCTGACGAGCAGCAGCAGACCGAGGTACAGCGTGAGGATGGACGCCCACCGCGGCAGCCGAAGACGCGTCCACTTTTTGAAATCGCGTTCGAGCCTGTTGACGATGGGACTGAAACCGATAGCAAGCAGACAGCTGACGTAGAGGACCAGCAGGACGCTCTTGACCAGATACAGCGTCCACAACAGCACCACGCCCCCGAGAAACGCGGTGATGGCGAAGACGATGAGCCGACGCTCGCGTCCGGACGCCGGCATTACGTTCGGGCCGCAGGACCGCCGGCGAGATAGCTCGCAGTGAACGTCGCGAGGTCGTCGTAAATCGTGCCCAGATCGGCGGGCGGCGCCAGAAAGACGACCCGGAAAAAGCCCTGGTCGGCTGGCACGCCAAAGCCGGAGCCGTAGACGCATAGCACGCCGGTGGCGCGCAGCAGGCCGAGGACGAAGTCCTCGTCCGTGTCGCCGGGGTGCAGCGTGACGCTTGGCATCGCGTAAAACGCCGCGCGCGGCGACACGCAGGAGAGACCAGGAATCGCGTTCAGCCGTTTGGCCGTGAGGTCGGCCCGCAGCGCGAGTTCGCGCACGAATTCGCGCTGATGGCTGCGATCGCCTTCGAGGGCCGCCGCAATCGCGAACTGCTGCGGGCCAGGGCTGCAGAGACGTCCGTCGGCGAGCTTCTTGATCGCGCCGAGCACGTCGTCGAGTCGATCGGATCGGCCGACGGCGAGCCAGCCGGCGCGCCAGCCGGGCGCGACGAAGCCCTTCGAGAGCGACGAAAAGGAGATGATCGGCGCGTCAGGCGCCAGACTGCCGATCAGTGACGTCGGACCGTCGTAGCCGAGATCGCTGTAGACCTCGTCAGCGAGAATCGGTACGCCGGTACGTTCGGCAATTTCGATGAACCCGCGGCGAATGTCGTCCGGATAGACGGCGCCGGTCGGGTTGTTCGGATCGATCATCACGATCGCGCGCGTCGCCGGTGATACGAGCCGGCGGACGTCGTCGAGATCCGGCAGCCAGTGATTCGACGGGTCGGTGCGATAGTAGACCGCGCGCGCGCCGAGTTTGGCCAGCACCGCGGTGTAGAGCGGATACGTGGGTGTCGGGACAAGGACTTCGTCCCCCGCGTCGGCCAGCGCGCCGAGCGTCAACTCGATGCCTTCCGAGGTGCCCGAGGTGATGACGACGCGATCGGGGCTGACGGGGACGCCACGGCGCCCGTACTCGGCCGCGACCGCTTCGCGCGCAGGCGTGACGCCGACCGACGCGGTGTAGCCGTTGTGGCCGTCGCGCATGGCGCGGGTCACTGCCTCGATCAGGTGCGGCGGCGTCTTGAACCCGAATGGAATCGGGTCGCCGATGTTGAGGTAACGCACGGACCGGCCGGCCGCCTCGAGCTTTTTCGCCTCCGCCACGATGTTGCGGATAGCGTAGGTGAAGCCGCTCACACGGGCGGCCACACGGATCGGCGTTCCGACGGGCATGGGCTATCGTAGCGCAACGGGTGGAGATCATGAGGAGCCTGGGTCTCGCGTTTTTGCGTCTTTCGATTGCGGCGGTTTCCGTCGCGCACGGTGCGCACATGCTCTTTGGCGTGTGGGCCGGTCCGGGCATCGGTCCGGGCGGACTACAGAACACGGCGACGTACTTCGCGTCGATCGGCCTGCAGCCGGCGTTTGTCGTGGCCGTGATCGCAGGCCTCGGGCAACTCGCCGGTGGCCTGCTCATCGCCATTGGCTGGCTGACGCGGTACACGACCGCGCTTGGATTGGGCGCGGTCGGCTTCGGCCTGTGGAAAACGCAATGGCCGTGGGGTTTCTTCCTCAACTGGACGTCGACGCCGGCCACCGGCCACGGACTGGAGTACTCCGTCCTCATTCTTGGCGTGCTGTCGTGTCTGCTCCTCACCGGGCCGGGAGAGTTTTCGATCGACGGACAGCGGGCGGCCTCGCGCGCGTCGCGATCGGCGGCGCGTCAGCGGTTGCGCAAGAACGACGGGCACTAACGCGCGTCCGACGTGACGTCACTCGAGGGACGTAGAATCAATCGTCATGGACCTCAAGGATCGAGTGGTGCTGGTCACCGGCGCGAAGCGCGTCGGCGCGCCCGTCGCGATGGCGGCGGCCCAACGTGGCGCGAACGTCGCGCTGTCGTACAACCGATCGAGTGCGGAGGCGGATGAGACCGCCAAGTCGGTTCGTGCGATCGGGCGTCGCGCGATCGCGATTCAAGCCGACCTCGGAGACTCCGCGGCGTGCGCCGCGATGGTCGACGCGGTCGGCCGCGAGTTTGGACGGCTCGACGTGCTCGTGAACATGGCGTCGATGTACCACGCCGTGCCCTTCGACGAGCTGGACGCGGCGTCCTGGGACATGCAGCTTGGCGTCGATCTGCGCGCGACATTTCTCTGTAGCCGGGCGGCCGTGCCGCTCATGCGCCGCCACGGCGGCGGACGCATCGTGAATTTCAGCGACTGGGTGGCGGCGAGCGGCCGGCCCCGGTACAAGGGCTACGTCGCGTACTACGTCGCGAAGGCAGGTGTGAAGGCGCTCACCGAAGCGCTTGCACTCGAGCTTGCCGGCGATCAGATCCTCGTGAACGCGATCGCGCCCGGCCCGATTCTCGCGCCGCCGGGGACCTCGGCGGAGGAAAGCGCGGCCGTCGTGAAGTCGACGCCGCTCGGGCGATGGGGCGGGCCGGAGGAAGTCGTCAAGGCCGTGCTGGCGCTCATCGATTCGGATTTCGTCACGGGCGAGACCGTCCGCGTGGACGGCGGCCGGCATCTGTCCTGACGCGCCCGGCGATCGGCCGACTCAGTGATTCGCGGCCGTGGCGCTTTTCGCCAGCGCGGCCTGCATCGTCTCGAGCGCGCCGGTGAGCTCCTGGCGATCGCGCGCGAAGCAGAAGCGGAGATAGCCTTCGCCGTGCGGGCCGAAGTCCACGCCGGGCACGCATCCGATCCGGCATTCCTTGATCAGGAACTCCGTCATTGCCCAGGAAAGGGAGCTTGGCGCGTTGAGTAACGGCGAGCGCCACGACGGGTCGATCTTCAGGAACGCGTAGAACGCGCCTGCCGGCTTCGCGCCGGTGAACACGCCGTGGCCGGCTTTGGCGATGCCGTCGTAGAACAGATCGCGTCGCGCCGTCAGCTCGAGGCCGAACTCCGCGACGGCGGCCTGGGATCCCGCGATGGCCCCCACGCCGCCGTACTGGATGAGCGACGAGGTGTTCGAGACCGTGTAGAAGAGCACCTTGCGCACGCGTTCGCGAATTGTGGGGTTGCGCACGGCGAGATAGCCGAGGCGGAGGCCCGTGATCGCGTAGGTCTTGCTGAAGGTGTAGATCGGAATCGTCCGGTCGTACATACCGGGCAGCGACGCGATGCTGATGTGCTCACCCTCGAAGATGAAGTCCTCGTAGGCCTCGTCGGCGAGCACCCAGAGGTCGGCTTCGATCGCGAGTGTGGCAATGGCTTCGAGATCGCGCCGCGACAGCACGCCGCCGGTCGGGTTGCCGGGCGAGTTGATGTAGATCGCGCGCGTCTTCGGCGTGACGAGGCGGCGCATTTCGTCGAGATCAGGCTGCCACCCGCGCGATTCCAGCAGCGAGTACCGCACGGGCACGGCGTGCGCGCAGGCAACGTTGCCGGCGACCGGCGGCCAGCCCGGATCGCAAATCAGGACTTCGTCCCCCGGCTCGAGCAGGCCCTGGCAGGCGCAGTACAGGCCGTGGATGCCGCCGCTCGTCACCATCAGTTCGTCGGGCGATCCGATCGGAATCCCGTTGCGCGTGCGGAGCTTGTTCGCGAGCAATTCGAGCAGCGGCGGGATCCCGGTCGTCTGCACGTAGTGCGTGCGGTTGTCGTCGATGCCGCGCGCGAGTGCCGTCTTGACGGAGGCCGGCGCGTCGAAACTGACGTCGCCCTGGTCGAGCCGGAACGGCTTGTCGACCGCGTACATCATGTCGCGAATGCGCGTAATGCCAGAGAACGGGACGTCGTCGAGATAGCGGGCCATTCAGAGGATGATAATGCAATGGAGGACCATCCGAAGACCGCGCGCACCGACCACGACGTGATCGATTTAATCGGCCGGCGCTGGAGTCCGCGTGCGTTCGATCCGTCGAAACACGTGTCTCGTGTGGAATTGCTGCGGCTGTTCGAAGCCGCACGCTGGGCGCCTTCGAGCGGCAACTACCAGCCGTGGCGGTTTCTCGCGACGTCGCGTGAGGACTCGCCGGCCGAGTTCGCGGCGATGCTGGCGTCGCTGACTACCAAGAACCGCGCGTGGGCCGAGGCCGCGCCGTTGCTCGTGCTTCTGGCCGTGCAGGAAGCGCGGACCCCGCAGGATGCGCCGACTTCCGGCGCGTGGTATGACGCGGGCCAAGCGGTGGCGTTTCTCACGCTGCAGGCCACCGATATGGGTCTGTCGGTCCGGCAGATGGCGGGCTTTGACGCGGCGCGCATCCGTGACGCGTTCGCCGTGCCGGCGCCATTCGTGCCGGCGATCGTCATGGCGATCGGCTACGCGGGCGATCCGTCAGCGCTTGCGATCGAATCGCACCGGGACGCCGAGCGCCAGCCGCGGACGCGCCGGCCGATCAGCGAATTCGTGTTCGACGCGGCGTGGGGCCGGACGTTCTAACGCGGAGTGCGATCGTCGCGATCTGCGAGCGCGGCAATTCTGGCGAGCGTCTGGCGCGCGCGGCCAACCGGCAGATTCGACACGTAGAAGTGCCGCACGCCCTGCGCGCGCAACGCGCGAATCGTTCGCGCGCAGACCTCGTCTGGCGTCGCCCCCTCGCCGAACTCCCTCGTCAGCCCCTCGAGCGGGACGGGCAGGAACTGCTTGAGGGTGGCGAGCGTTTTCTGATTGGCGCTGCGATAGTAAAAGACGCCGACGATGCCGGGGACTTTCAACTGCTGGCGATCGATCTGTCCGAGAAAACGTTCGACGGCCGGACGATCGTGATGCGAGACGACCTGTGTCAGGAAGAACTCGCCGTGAAAATCGCGGTTGCCGAGAAAGCCCACCTGCGTCGCGGCGTCGGCGTGCGGATTGGCCCATCCGCCGAGCGTCAGATCGGGAACGTGCTCGCGGATGGCCTCGCGCAGCTGCCATGCGTGCTCGACGCAGCGTGGCGGACCGATCGTGCGGTCGCCGCCGAGCACGACAAGCGACCGGAAGCCGTGCTGCCACGCTCGCTCTGCATAGTCCAGGCAGAACTGGAGCGGATGCTTGGTCGTGAGAAACGGCACGACGTGATCGCGACGCACGTCCGTGCCGAGATTGATGACCAGATGCCGAAGGTTCTGCTCCTCGTGCGCGCCAACGGCGCTGTCGGTGAGGAACACGAACGTCTGATCGCGCACCAGGCCGCGCACGGCGTGGTACGTGTCGATCCAGGCGTCCATTCCCGCCGCGGCGTCCAGTTCCGCACGAGGCGGACGCAGCTCGACCGACAGCGCGAGCGCGCCGTCGCCTAGTGCCGTCACCAGCGCGTTCGACATCCCACTGAGTATAGACAACACGTGGTTTCATGCCCTGGCCCGGGTGGCGAGCACATATCATGAGCAGGTCGATGGCCACCGCGCTCAGCGCCCTGCTCGGGTATGCCAGCGTCGCGCTGGCGCCGCACCCGACACCGATCGATCGCCTGGCGCGCCTCGAAGCGGCGCTCGGCGCCGGCTGTCCGAAGATCTTCATGAAGCGCGACGACCTGATCGGGTTCGGGGCGGGCGGCAACAAAGTGCGCAAGATGCAGACGGTCGCCGCCGAAGCGATGGCCGCCGGTGCCGACACGATCATCACCTGCGGCGGCGTGCAGTCGAACCACGCACGCGTCACGGCGGCCGTCGGCGCGGCCCTCGGTCTCGATGTGCACCTGGTGCTGAACGGTGTCGAGCAGTTGGCGCCGACCGCCAATGCGCGGCTCGACAAGGTGTTTGGCGCGACAGTGCACTACGTCACCGCCCGCGCGGATCGCGCGCCGATGATGGAGGAATTGGCGGCGCGTGCATCGCGTGACGGCCGTCGGCCGTTCATCGTGCCGCTGGGCGCGTCGACGCCAACTGGCGCGATTGGATTCGCGCGCGGTGTCAGCGAAGTGGTCGCCGCCAGTCTTCGTCCCGATGTCGTTGTCTTCGCGAGCTCGTCGGGCGGGACGCAGGCGGGCCTCATCGCCGGGTTCTCGCTCTACGGCCTCGAGTCGCGGATTCTCGGAGTCAGCGCCGATGATCCGGCGCCCGCACTCGCTGGCGTCATCCAGGAACTGCTCACGGGCGTGGCGACGCAGCTTGGCGCCAGGCCGGACACCGTCGGCGCGCATCGATCGATCGAAGTGGACGATACCTGGGTCGGCGGCGGGTACGGGGTAGCGACGCAGGCATCGACCGAAGCGCTCGAACTGGTCGCTCGCCGCGAAGGCGTGCTGCTCGATCCGGTCTACACGGCGAAGGCCATGGCCGGCCTCGTCGGACGCATCCGGCGCGGCGAGTTCACGTCGAGCCAGGCCGTGCTGTTCTGGCACACTGGTGGACAAACGGCGAATTTTGTCTAATCGCCGTCTGCGACATTGGTGATTTGGAGAATGGAAATTGACAATTGAATTTGCAGATTGAAAATTGAAGATCTTTCGTCTTCCATTGCCCGATTGCCCGATTGCCCGATTGCCCGATTGCCCGATTGCCTATGACTCTGACATCCCTGGGTGCCGCGCGCACCGTGACTGGTTCGAAGCACCTGCTCGATGTCGAGGGCCATCGTGTGCTCGTCGACTGTGGACTGTTCCAGGGCCTCAAGGAATTGCGCGAGCGGAATTGGCAGCCGCTGCCCGTCTCCGCCAGTTCGATCGAGAACGTCGTGCTGACCCACGCGCACCTCGATCACTGTGGCTACCTGCCTCGTCTGGTGGCGCAGGGATTCAAGGGCCGGATTTTCTGCACGGCCGCGACGTCGGGCCTGGCGAAGATCGTCCTCGCAGACGCCGCCAAACTTCAGGAAGAAGACGCAGAGCGGGCCAATCGCAAGGGCTACACGCGTCACCAGCCCGCCCTGCCGCTCTTTACCGCCGAGCAGGCGGCGCGAGCGATGACCTTGCTGCAGCCGGTTGGATACAACCGGCCGATGCCCATCGCGCCAGGCGTCAGCGTCGAGTTCATCGTCGCCGGACATCTGCTCGGATCGGCCTACGCGCGAATCACGATCGAAGCGACCGGGCAGGTGCTGCTGTTCAGCGGCGACCTCGGGCGATTCGGCCGGCCGGTGCTTCCGGATCCGACGATGATCGAGCGTGCGGATGTGCTGCTCGTCGAATCCACGTACGGCGACCGCGCGCATGAAGCCGACGACCGCGGCGCCCGGCTTGCCGACATCATCAAACGTACGGTGGGGCGGGGCGGCAAGGTCATCATGCCGGCCTTCGCGCTTGGCCGCGTGGAAGAGCTGCTGTACTGGATTCATGATCTCGAGTCGCGCAATCAGATCCCCGAGCTGCCCGTGTACGTCGACAGCCCGATGTCGGCGGCCGTGTTGGAGCAGTACCGCGGCCGACTGGCGGAGCTCGATCCCGACGTCGCCAGCGAGGCGCCGAGGGGCTGGCGTCAGGGGCAGCGCAAGGTGTGCGCCTTCTGCACGGCGCGGTTGAAGGTTGTCGCGTCGATTGCCGAATCGCAGGCCATCCAACAATCGTCTCAGCCGGCCATTGTGATTTCGTCGAGCGGCATGGCGACGGGCGGCCGCGTGCTGCACCATCTCGAGCGCGCGCTTCCCGATCCGAGGAACACGGTGTTGTTCTGTGGCTTCCAGGCAGCAGGCACGCGCGGACGCCAGCTCAAGGACGGCGCGAAATTCACGCACCTGCACGGCCGGGACATTCCCGTCGCGGCCGAAATTCAGGCCATCGACGCGATGTCCGCGCACGCCGACGTGAATGAGATCATGCACTGGCTTGGCGGGTTCAAGCAGGCACCGAAGCTCACGTGCCTCGTCCACGGCGAGCCCGGGCCGATGGACGCGCTCAAGGCCCGCATCGAACAGGAGCTGCACTGGACCGTGAAGACACCGAATCATCTCGAGACGTTCGAGCTGCCGCAATGACGCGCACGTATCTCATCGAACAGGTGGCCGACGCCGCGGTCGTGCAGTACTACGCGGACGGCTTCGACGCACTGCCGCGCGATCAGAAAATCCTCATCCTGCACCTCACGCGCGCGGCGATTGCCGGACGCGACATCTACTACGATCAGCGCTATCGTCACGCGCTCGCCATGCGCGAGGTGATCGAAGAGATCCTTGTACATGGCCAGGCAGTCGAGCCGGCGTCGCTCGAGGCCGTCCGGCGGTACGCGAAGCTGTTCTGGATCAACTCCGGGCCGCACAATAGTCTGACCGCGCGCAAGTTCGTGCTCACGTGCACGCCGGCGGCGCTTCGCGCGGCGGCCCAGGCGGCGGCCGAAGACGGCGCGCGCTTTCCGATGCGCCATGGCGAGACGCTCGACGCGTTGCTCGAGCGCCTCGGCTCCGCGTTTTTCGACCCGGCGACCGACCCGCTCGTCACGAGCAAGACGCCCGAGGGTGGCCGCGACATCCTGACCGCCAGCGCCAACAACCTGTACGAGTCGGTGACGATGGCCGACCTCGAGGGATTCGAAGAGCGGTACGGCTTGAACTCGCGGCTCGTGAAGCGTGGCGGCCGGCTCGAGGAAGAGGTCTACCGCGCTGGCGGCCGCTACGGCCGCGAGATCGCGGCGATCACGACGCATCTTCGCGCCGCGTTGCCGTACGCGCCGCCGCCGATGCGCGCGGCGCTCGACGCCCTCATCAAATTCTACGAGTCGGGCGACGATGCCGATCGGGTGAGGTACGACGAGGCGTGGGTGGACGACAAAGACTCGCCGGTGGACACGATCAACGGCTTCGTCGAGAACTACCTCGATGCCCGCGGTGTCAAGGGCGCCTGGGAGGGCATCGTCTGTTATGTGAACGAGGCGAAGAGCGAGGGGCTGCGGCGGCTGGCCGAGGCCGCGCCGTGGTTCGAAGCACGGATGCCGTGGGATCCGAAGTACCGGCGCACGGATGTGAAGGGCGTGACGGCGCGCGCGATCGACGTCGTGATCGAAACCGGCGAAGCCGGACCGGTGACGGCGATCGGCATCAACCTGCCGAACGACCAGCGGATTCGCGAGGAACGGGGCAGCAAGTCGGTGTCGCTCGCCAACATCAACGAGGCGTACGACAAGTCGCAGCCGCCGGCGTACCGGCGCGAGTTCGCCTGGTCCGACGAGGAAGTCGCGCGCGCGGAGCGGTGGGGAGCCGTCGCGAGCGAAGTGGTGACGGCGATACACGAGGTGCTCGGGCACGGGTCGGGCAAGGTCGCCGCGCACCTCGACGGGCAGCCGCAGCTCGCGTTGAAAGAGCAGGTACTCGGCGCTCGAAGAGACGCGGGCGGATCTGGTCGCGCTCTACTTCATCCCCGAGCGCAAGTCGGCCGAGGTCGGATTGCTGCCCGTCGAGTCGCAGGCGGAAATCGTCCAAACCGAGTACGAAGCCTACGCGCGGAACGCGCTCGTGCAGCTGCGCCGGGTTCGCGAGGGGACCTCGATCGAGGAAGATCACATGCGCAACCGGCAGGCCATCGTGCATTGGCTGATTGCCGAGACCAGGGCCATCGACGTGCGGAAGCGGGACGGCAAGACCTACTACGTGATGGTGGACGCCGCCGCGTTTCGCGAGGGCGCGGGCCGGTTGCTCGGCGAGATTCAGCGAATCAAGTCTGAAGGCGACTACGACGCGGCGCGTGCGTTTTTTGAAACCTACGGCGTCAATTTCGATCCGGCGTTGCGCGACGAAGTGGTCGCGCGCGTCGATCGTCTGAACCTGCCGTCGTACACCGGCTTCGTGCAGCCGCGCCTCGAGCCGGTGACCGGGCCGGACGACGCTATTGTCGACGTCCGCATTTCCTATCCTCTCGATCTGGAGCAACAGATGCTCGAGTATTCCGGAAAGCGTCCGAGTCACGGATCGGCGTCATGAAGCGTCTTGCCGTCGTCGTCGCCCTCTCGGTCCTCGTGGGAGCGATCGCCGGCGTGCGCGCCGCCTCGGTGCCCGTCAAACCGGCACCATCCCTGCCGGCGGCGCTTGCCCAGCTGGTCGATCCGGTGATCGATGCGATGTGGTCGCGGTTCGACCTGCGGGAGGCTCGGGGTCACGTGAAGTTCGTCACGCAGTACTGGCGGTTGCCTGGCAACACGGGCTTTGACGCGACGGTCGATCGCATCCATGCGCGTCTTCTCGCGTCGGGGTTCCGCGATGTGGTGGCCGGGGCGGCGGCGTCTTCCGCGCCCGGCGTGCACGTCGAGGAGTATCCGAATCCCGGCAAGGCCTGGGAGCACTCCGTCGGCACGCTGGCAATCGCGCACGCAGGCAAGGCCGACGAGGTGGTGCTGTCGCGCGACCGGGAGCGGCTCGCGCTCTGCATCAACTCGTTTTCCACGGCGCCCGGCGGCGTGACGGCGAAAATCGTCGACGTCGGCCGCGGCGATCAGGACAGCGACTACGCGAATCGCGATCTCACCGGCGCGATCGTGATGGGCGACGCCGACATCAACCAGTTGTGGCGCCGTGCGGTCACCGCCCACGGCGCGATCGGCGTCGTTTCTGGCGCCATCGGCGGGTACGTGAATCCCGATGCACCCGGGGCCGCCGTGACACCGCACGACACGTGGAACATCCTCCAGTGGGGCAGCATTCCGTACGACGAGCAGCGCAAGGGCTTCGGATTCAAGGCCACACCGCACGCGATGGCAACGCTGCGTCGCCAGCTGGCCTCAGGGCCGGTCACCGTGCACGTGACGATCGCGAGCACGTTCTCGACCAAACCCGCGCGGACGCTCGTCGCCGAGATACCCGGCCGGGTGGCGCCCGACGAACGGATCGTCCTCGCCGTGCACGTGCAGGAGCCGGGGGCGAACGACAACGCGAGCGGCGTCGCGACGCTCGCTGAAGCAGCACGCGCGCTGATGGCCGGCATCGCCAGCGGCAAAGTTGCGCCTCCGGGGCGCACGCTGACGTTCCTCTGGCTCGACGAGATCGCCGGCAGCCGGCAATGGCTGACGAGCCATCCCGATCAGGCGAAGAACGTGAAGTACATGTTCTCGATGGACATGACGGGGGAGGACGTCAGGAAAACGGGCGGCACGTTTCTGATCGAGCGGTACCCCGATCCTGGCGCCGTGTGGGACCGCGCGTGGGATCCGCACACCGAGTGGGGCCGCGGCAACGTGCGCGCCGAGCAGCTCAAGGGCGATGTGCTGAACGACGTGCACCTGGCGATGTGCCTGCGCGTGGCGCGCAAGTCCGGTTGGGTTGTGAACACCAATCCCTACGAAGGCGGCAGCGATCACACGGTGTTCGGCACCGCGGGCATTCCGTCAGTGCTCGATTGGCACTTCACGGACCGCTACTACCACACGAATCTCGACACGGCGGACAAGTCGAGCGCCGCCGAGATGCGCAACGTCGGCATCTCCGCGGTTTCGACCGCGTGGCTGCTGGCATCCGCCAAGGAACCAGCGGCGATCGCGGTCGCCGAGCTCGTCGCGTCCGCGGGACGCGCGCGCGTGGGATTCGAGGAACGCGAAGGGGCGCGCCTCGCGGCGGTCGAGACGAATCAGGATGCCGCGCGGCTTCGCGAAGATCAGATCGTGTCGGCGTGGAAGAAGTGGTACGCGGAAGCCGTCGCGTCCACGTCGCGGCTGGTCCTCGGCGCGCCGTCGGCGGCCTTCGCGCCGAAGCTCGAGCAGCTCGCCGCGCCATTCACGGACACGATGACGACGCGGAAGCGGACCGCCGCGGCCCCCTCTCGGCTCATCCCGGCGTCCTTTCAGACGAGTCAGACGACCGGGACCAGCACGGCCGCCGATCCGACGGTGCTGGCGAAGCTGGCGCTCGCGATCGACCGGCTGCTGGCGGACCGATGGTTCCCCGACGCGCCGCGCTCGGCCGGAAGCGCGACACCCGACGAGGCAATAGTCGCGGCCGCGCTGCGGGCTGACAGCCCAGCGGTGAGGCGCATGGCCGTGCGCGGGCTCGGTCGATTCGAGAATCCCCTCGCCGTGGCCGGCCTCGAGCCGTTTCTTGGCGACCCCGACAGCACCGTCCGCGCCGAGGCCGCGAATGCCGTGGCCCAGGCGGTCGTGCACAGCAAAGGAGCGGACCTGATTCCGGCGTCCAACATCCTGATCGGACGGCTGCTGATCGAGACAAACGCCGGTACGCAGGGAGTCCTGCGCGAGGCCATTGCGCGCCTGCACTACAACAGTCAGCCGGCGGAGCTCAAAGCGCTGCAGGTCATTGGCCTTGATCCGGCGGCGGTCGTGATTCTGCTGCGCAACGATCCGAAAATACAGATCAGCGACGAAGAGCGCCGCGTGTTGCGGGTCGCGGCCAGACCCGCCAATCCTCTCGATCAGCCTCCGAATCGGGACGCGCTGGAAGCGCTCGGCATCGTGGGCGACACGGACCTCTCACTGGTGCTGTGGGCTGCCAGCTTTGGCGGCGACGTTCGTTACGCTGCGGTTCAGCGCATGGACGCGTCGAACGGCTATTTCGATCAAGCGCTCGAGATCGCGAGAACCGACGTCGCGTTCCATGTGCGGATGGCCGCGCTCCGCAAGTACGGCGCGGCGATTGCCACGACCAAACGCTGCGCGCCGCTGCTCGACAGCATGAAAGACGCGGCCGAGCTGCCGATCGTTCGGATGGAGGCGATGTCGCTCGTGACGCCGGCGTGCGCGGAGCACGACGATCTGCAGTTGCTGCTCACGACGCTGGGGAGTGAACTCGGGCAGCCGGGCGTGTCGGGCGACTGGCACGTCAGCGCGCGCGCGTTCGAGTCGCTCGCAAGGTTCGACGCGAACGAAGCCCGCAAGATCATGACGGCGCAGGCGCTGACGTCAGACGTCTGGGAGGTGCGGGCGACCGCCGCGCGCGTCGCGGCGACTCTCAAAGATGAAGCGACGCTCGTCGCGCTGGCCGACGATCGCGAACCGAACGTTCGAACCGAGGCGCTCGCGGGCCTCACGCGCATGAGAAGCGCCGAGGTCGGCGACCTCGCGCTGAAGGCGCTCGAAAGCCCCGACTACCAGCTCATTCGGCAGGGCGGGCTGGCGCTCCAAGGCAACAAGGAAACGACTGTCGTCGTTCCGGCAATTCTCAAGACGCTCGACCGGCTCACGAAAGAGGGCAAAGACACGTCGCGGGATCCGCGTGTCGTGCTCATGACGCGTCTCAAGGATCTCGCACCGGTCGACTCCACGGGAACGTCGCCGCTGCTCGTGGCGCGCGACGACATCCGACGATATCTATCGGATTTCGATCCCAACGTCGCGTCACTCGCGGCAGACATTCTTGGCCTGATCGAAGGCACGCGGCCGTTGCCCACGCCGACAAAGCGTCCGCCATTCCAGCCCAGCGAATTCGAACTGATCGGCGCGCCGAAATCCGCGGAGTTTCATCTGGCCGACGGCGGGTTGATTTGCACCAGCTTGTTGGTCGACGACGCGCCGGTGGCGGTGGCGCGCTTCACCCGACTGGCGAAGGCGGGCTACTACGACAACCTCACGTTCCATCGAGTGGTGTCGCTCTTCGTCATCCAGGGCGGAAGCCCCGGGGCAAGCGAGTATTCGGGCGACAGCCGGTACTGGCGCGACGAGCTGAGTCTCGCGCGCCACACGCGCGGTGCACTCGGGCTGTCCACGCGCGGCCGCGACACTGCCGACGGGCAGATCTTTTTCGATCTGACCGATCAGCCCCGGCTCAACGACGACTACACGGTCATCGGCCAGATCACCAGCCGTACCGAGCCGTGCAAACAAAGCTTCGATGCCATGGATCGCGTGCTCGAGGGCGCCAAGATCGCACGCGTGACCGTTCAATAGCGCCCCCGCCCCGTCGGCATAAAATCTCCGCATGCGCGTCCGCGCGGCCCTGGCCGTCGCCCTGCTGGTGGCCTTCGGCCGGACGCCGGCGCAGACAACCTGGATCAGCCCGCCCGATGCGATTGCGCCCGGCATTCAGTACTTCACGTCCACCGATCGATCGCTCGTCGACCGCGCCGGCCCGATTTCTGTCTTCTTGCTCAAGCTCGATCCCGCGCGGGTCCGGCTCACCGACACGCTCGCGCGGGGCGAGGTGCTCGGCTCCGACACGGTGACGAACATCGCGGCGCGCCACAACGCGATCGCGGCGATCAACGGCGGTTACTTCAATCGCACGAACGGCGAACCGGTCGGCACGCTGAAGATCGCGAACGAGCTGGTAAGCGACTACAACCTCATTCGCGGCGTCGTCCTGATCAAGTCACCGCCGCGCAATCCCACGACGCTCGAGTTCGAACAGCTGTCGGTCCGCATGACGATGATGTTCGTCAGCCGCAAGCAGGTGTTCAAAGTTTCGATCGACGGCGTGGACACCACGCGCGAGCGCGGCAAGCTGATGCTCTACACGCCGCTTTATCACGCCGACACTGACACCGCGCCGACTGGTACCGAATGGGTGCTCGACGGTCAGCCGCTGCACGTCGTGAGTCTGCGGAAACAACAGGGCCACACGCCGATTCCCCGGCACGGCATGGTGCTCTCGTATGGCGGACTCGACCTGCCGCCCCATCTGGCCGCCCTGACCGTCGACGTGCCGGTGACGCTCACGACCAACTGGACGACGCTCAACGGGATGAGCGCGGCGCACCTCGAGCAGGCCGAGTCCGTACTCGATGGCGCGGGCCTGCTGCGCCTCCACGGCCGGACGATGACGAACTGGGATGAGGGCGAGGGCCTGAACCCGGAGGCGTTCATCAACATGCGTCACCCGCGGACACTGATCGGCGTCGACACCGCGGGCGCCATCTGGATGGGCGCGATCGACGGCCGGCAGCCTGATTACAGCGTCGGCATGACGCTGCCCGAACTGGCGCGGCTGGCCGTCCGCCTGAATCTGACCGATGCGCTCAACCTCGACGGCGGGGGCTCGACAACGATGGTCGTCAAAGGCCGAATCGTCAACCAGCCGTCCGACCCGACCGGTCCGCGGCTCGTGAACGACGCCGTGCTCGTGAACTTGCGATAGACCCCAACCGCGTCTGACCCTCCGTCGTCAAATGTGCCGACGGTCAATGCATATGACATCTACGCATTTGGCGGAGGCCATCGATGCCCGCTGCTGACCCTCGTTCGTTTCTCCCGCTGACGCCGTTGGCGTTCCAGGTCCTTCTCGCGCTGGCCGACGCGCCGAGGCATGGTTACGGCGTCATTCTCGAGGTCAACGAGCGCACCGACGGCCTCATCCGGCTGCGCACCGGCACGCTCTATGTGCTGCTGCAACGCCTGCTCGACCAGAAGTTGATCGAGAAATCCGACGCGCGGCCCGATCCCGATCGCGACGACGAGCGGCGGCGGTACTACGCCGTGACGCCGCTTGGCCGATTGGTGCTGCAGGCCGAAGCGCGGCGACTCGAGGCGGTTGTCGGCGAAGCGCGCCGCAAGCGCGTGCTCGGCCGGGCGGGAAAAGCATGACGACCGGACGGGCCATCGCCGTCGCCGCCATCGTGCACCTGCTCGAGCGTGTCGGCCGGGCAATCGTCCGGTGCGCGCCTGCCGGTTATCGGGACGCCTGGGGCGCCGAGACGGTCGCCACGCTTCGCGCGATGTGCCTTTCGGCCGCGTCGCGCGACGGCCTGCGCGGCCTCGCGCGCACGGCCGCGCTCGAGACGATCAGCCTCGCGTGGATGGTCGTGAGTCTGCAGCTCTCGTTCAACATCGCGCCCATTTCGCCGCGGACGCCGCGACGACGCGGGACGCGATCGCCGGTCAACGGACTTCGCCGCTTCGGTCATGACCTCCGGTGGGCGTGGAGGAGCTTGGCGGCGAACCGGCTGAACACCGCGATCGCGTTCGTCACGCTCGCGTGTGGCATCGCCGTCAATACCTCCATCTTCACGATTCTCGACTCGGTACTCTGGCGGCCTGTGCCGTTTCGCGACGCCGATCGGCTCACGACGCTCGCGAACCGGAACCCGCAGGGAATCACTTATCAGGGCATGACGCGATCGCTCGCACTGGCGTGGCGGCAACAGGCCGATCTGTTCGATCGCGTCGAAGTGTACGAACGCGGGTCCTTCGTCTATGCCAGTCCCGACGGCGCTTCGATGGTCCAGGGTGCGATCGTCTCGCCGGGCTTGCTGCCGATGCTCGGCATGCCGATCGCGCGAGGCCGTCAGTTCACGGACGCGGACGGCCGCGGAGGTACCGACGAACGCGCCGTCGTCAGCGACGGCTTCTGGCGGTCGGAACTGCATGGCCGCCCTGACGCGATCGGTTCGATGATCATGCTCGACGGCGTCAGCTATGAGGTCGTCGGCGTCATGCCGCCGGCCTTTCGCTTTCCCGACGTGCGCACGGAGCTGTGGCTCCCGTACAACCTGGACGCGCCGCCGCCTGAAGGCAGCGGGCCGTCGCGCCGATCGATCCGGCCGGCGTTCGAGCCAATCGTCCGCGTGCGCCGCGACGTGTCGATGGACCAGGCGAGTGGGCAGGTCGCCTCGCGCGGCGGACCGCTCAACGCATCGGCGGGTGGCGACGCAAGCATCACGACGGTGTTCGTGTCCATGCAGCTTGGCCTCGACGAGCGCACCGAACGCTCGCTCGTCGTGCTCGCCGCGGCGGTCGTGTTCCTTCTGCTGATCGTCTGCGCCAACCTCGCGAGCCTGGCACTGTCGCGATCGCTGGCCCGGGCGAGAGATCTTGCCGTGCGCGCGGCACTCGGCGCGGCGCGCGCGGATCTGGTGCGACAGAGCGCGATCGAGAGCCTGATGATCGGGGCGAGCGGCGCGATCGGCGGCGCGGCGATGGCGGCGGTGCTGCTGGCTCTGGCCCGCACGGTGATGCCCGACGCCGTGTCGCTGCAATCGCTGAACCCGATAGGCTTCGACGAACGTACGGTGGCGTTCGCGGCGGGACTGGGCGTTCTGACGGCGCTCTTCTTCGGTCTGCCACCCGCGTATTTCGCGTCGCGCACGAGAATCGTCGACGCGCTGCGACGCGGCGGACGATCGATTGCCGGCGCGGGCTCGTCCGAGCGCCTGCGATCCGCATTTGTCGTCGCTGAAGTCGCGCTGTCGATGGTTCTCCTCATTGGCGCGGCGCTGATGGCGCACAGTCTCATCAAGCTCACCCGTGTCGATCGCGGTCTGGACGCCACGGGCGTCGTCGCACTTCGTCTTGGCCTGCCGGCAGCCGGTTATACGGACGTCGCCGCGCGGGATGTCTTCGCGACCACGATCGCCGAGCGTCTTCGCCACGTACCCGGCGTGCAGGCCGTGAGCCTTGGCGGCGTACCGCCCGAAACCAGCCGCGTGTCTTTCGGGAAGGTCCGCGTCGAGGGCGCCGCCGGAGAAGCGGGGGATCCGCTGATCGTCGCGACGTACGAAGTGACCCCCGAATTCTTCTCGACACTTCGGATCCCATTCAAACAGGGTCACACGTTTGCGGGCGGCGATCCTGAGAGCGCGGTCATCATCAGCGAGGCGTTTGCGCGCGCGCACTGGCCCGAGGGTCGCGCGCTCGGCAGCCGTTTTGAGATCGGGTCGAGCGGGATGCGCACGGTCGTCGGCATCGTCACCGATGTCAATCGACCCGACACCGCGAAGTCGTCCCGTTCGCAAATCTACTATCAGGTTGGCCGTGCGACGAATTTGGGCATGCCGGTCGGCGCGCTGTCGATCATCGCCGACTACCGCACGCTGGTGATTCGGGCGGACGACGCCGCACGCGTGGTGCCGGCGCTTCGCGCAGCCGTGCATGAAGTCGATCCGACGGTCGTGATCTGGAAGATCGACCTCGTGGAGCACCTTTTCGCGGACGCCATCGCGCGGCCACGCGTCGTCTTCGTCCTGATGACGACGTTCGCGATGTTCGGACTGCTGCTCGCGGCGGCGGGCATCTACGGCGTGCTGACGTACCTCGTGCTCGCGAAGCAGCAGGAGATCGGCATCAGGCTCGCACTTGGCGCACGGCCGGCAGCAGTGGCGCGGTCGATCGTTCGCACCGGGCTCGGCTTGACGGGCGTGGGGCTCGTCCTCGGCGTGGCCGCGGCACTCGGTCTCGTCCGTGTGATGCGAACCCTGCTCTACGACGTGGATCCGTCCGATCCCCTCGCGATTGGCGGGGTGGTGGCGGTGCTCGTGGGCACCGCGCTCCTTGCGTGCTGGCGACCGATGCGTCAGGCGATG
Source organism: uncultured Acidobacteriota bacterium (assembly GCA_963704575.1). Classification (GTDB taxonomy): domain Bacteria; phylum Acidobacteriota; class Vicinamibacteria; order Vicinamibacterales; family SCN-69-37; genus DATEGZ01. Next base: position 3,782,279 of record OY969918.1, read on the forward strand.
CGCGTCGATCCGCTGACGCTCTTGAGGGAAGGGTAGTCGTGGACCGGCTGCAATCGTGGCTCGACGCCGGATTTCGCGCCGTGTCGCGGCTGACGCCAGCCGCCGACCGAGTCGTCAGCGACGACGACGCGATGACGACGTATCGAAGTGTGTGCCGGGCCGCGTACGAACGCGCGGGTTGGCCCGCGCTGGTCTGGGCGGTGACGGCGGAATGGTCGAACGTAGCCGCATGTGGACTGCGCGCGCGTTTCGATCGAGGCCGTGTCCGTCGCCGTCCGTCGGTCGCTGACGGACCGAGCGAAGGATTGGGAGGCAGAACGATGTTCGACGACATTCGACATGCATGGCGCCGGGTGCGTGCGCGGCGCGGCACGTCGCTCGTCGCGATGGCGATGCTCGCGCTCGCCGTGGGTCTCACCACCGCGATGTTCACGCTGCTCGACGCCTTGCTCATCCGCCCCGTGCCGTTTCGTCAGGCCGAGACTCTCGTGCAGCTGGCGGTGGGCAATGACCGCGGCAGCTCGTATGCCGTGTCGCCCGCGGTGCTGAAGGCGTGGCAGTCCAGCTCGACGTTCGTCACTGTGCAGGCGGCGAACGAACAGACCTCGCTCATCGAAGGCAGCCACGGGCTGGTCGCACGGCAGAGCGCGATCGTGACGCCCGGCGTGTTCGATCTCCTGGGCGTGCGACCGATCCGCGGACGGCTGTTCACGAGCGACGAAGGCCGCGCCGGCCTCGACGATCGCGTGATCATTTCCGAAGACATGTGGCGGTCGGTCTACGGCCGCGATCCCGACATTGTCGGCAAACAGGTCGTCGTCGATGGGCAGTCGATGAGCGTCGTCGGAGTCATGCCGTCAGATTTCCGTTTTCCGACCTGGGATACCTCGCTCTGGATGCCGATCGATTTTCAGTCGCCAGGGCCGCGCCACCTCGACAGCCAGCCCATTTCGTTCGCACGGCTGCGGTCGGACGTGCCGGTCGCCGACACGTTGCGGTCCGCGACGGACATCCTGCGACCGCTCGATCCCAAACTCGGCGACCGTCGCGTGCAGGCGTGGCCGCTTGCGCGCTGGAGCCTGAGTCAGTACTACAAACGCGCGCTGCCGTGGCTCGGCGGCGGCGTCGTGTTGGTGTTTCTCGTGTTGTGCGCGAATGTCAGCAGCTTGCTGCTCGCGCAGTACTCGACGCGACGACGGGAGTTCGGCGTCTGCAGCGCACTCGGTGCGTCACGAGGCCGCCTGCTTCGTCAGGCCATCTTCGAGAACGTGATGCTCGGCGTCGCCGGTGCCCTGCTGGGTCTCGGCTTCGCGTGGATTCTCGTGTCGCTCTCGCGAAGCGTGCTGCCGGAGGCGTTCCTGCTGCGCACGCTCAACCCGATCAGCGTCAACGTCCGCGCACTGCTCGCGGCGGCCGGATTTGGCGTGGCGGCAACGCTCGTGGCCGGCGTGCTGCCGGCGTGGATTGGCACACGCGCCGAGTCGGCCGAGTCCCTTCGCGCCGCCGAACGCGCCGAGACGCAATCGCGCGCGGCCAAGGCGACGACACGGGCGCTTATCGTGGCGGAGATTGGGCTGGCATGCACGCTGCTCGTCGGCGCCGCACTCCTTGCCCGCTCGTTCGTGAATCTCACGCGCGCGGATCGCGGGTTGAACAGCGAAGGTGTGCTGACCGGCTGGATTTCGCTGCCCGCGCGCACGTACCCCGACCGGACGGCGCGGGCGACGGCGACGGCAGCGGTGCAGGAGACGCTGGAGGCACTGCCTGGCGCCGCGCAGGTCGCGCTGTCGTACGGCCTGCCGCCGCGCGGGGGCATGTTCAGCTGGGGCGATTGGCAGTCGGACATCGCCAACATGCCGCCCGTGTCGACGACGATCGAGGCCTACCGTGTGGGGCCTGACTTCTTTTCGCTCTACGGCCTGCCGATTCTTCGGGGCCGGACATTCGTACCCGGGGACACGTCCGATTCCGTGATTGTCAGCGAGCGGCTCGCGGCGATGCTCTGGCCGGGGCACGATCCGGTCGGCCATGTGTTCACGCACGACAAGATCGTGCGGCGCGTCATCGGCGTGGCCCGCGAAATCAATCACCCGTCGGTCGATCCACGCCAGGACAACGCGGAGTACTACGAACCGTTCGAGGTAGGGGGGCAGTACATCATGATGAGCCTTCGTTGCGCCGGTCCCTGTCCCGACGGCGCGATCGTGCGGCAGAAAGTGCTGGCGACGGTGCCCCAGGCCGAGATCGTGCACCTGGGTCCGCTGACGGACGTCTACGACGAGGAACTGGCGCCGCCGCGCGCAGCTGCGGCGCTCTCGACGGCCTTCGCCGGCGTCGCGATGCTGGCCGCCGCGGGCGGGCTGTTCAGCGTCTTGAGTTTCGCCGTCGGCATGCGCTTCCGCGAGTTCGGCGTGCGCGTCGCGCTTGGCGCCTCGCCGCGCGACATTCGATCGCTCGTGATCGGCGACGGCTTCACGTTGGCGATCGCAGGGTTCGCGATCGGCGCGGTGGCGTCGTGGCTGCTCGGCCGCGCGCTGTCGTCATTTGAATACGGGATCACGTCGAACGATCTGGTGAGCTGGACGGTCGTGACCGCGCTCGTCGCGATCACCGTGCTCGGCGCGGCGTGGCTGCCGGCCCGTCGGGCCATGCGCGCTGATCCGGTCGCGCTGCTGCGCCAGGACTAGCGCGCGCTCATGGCGTAGATCACCCGGCTGACGTCGGCGATGAGCTTGCCGCTCACCGCCTGATCGTCGATCCCGCGCGTCAGCACCACGAGCACGTACGGACGCCGGGCATACACGACCCCGGCGTCGTGGTGGATCTTCGTCACTTCGCCCGTCTTGTGCGCGACCTCGAGACCGGGCGGCAGCCCCGCTGGGATGCCCTCATTGTGTTTCTGGCGCTTGAGAATAGCGATCATCTCGGCGCTCGCCTCGCGGCTCACGACGTCGCCCTTCGCGAGTTTCTCGAACAACGTCGCGAGCCCCGCCGCGTCCGTCGTGTTGTTCATCCCTTTGTCGAACGCTTTGAGATCCTCCACGCCCCGCAGCACCTGCATTCCACTCGCGCCGAGCCGATCGACCGTCGCCTGGATGTTCGTCGCGCCCAGTTTCTCAACGAGCACATTGGCCGCGAGGTTTCCCGACGCCGTGATCATCGTCTCGCACAGTGATCGCAAGCTGAGCGGCTGGCCGATGGCCTTGTAGGTCTCGCCGTCCGAGTCTTCGCTCGCCTGCAGTTCGTACGGACTGCCATCGACGATGCTATGGAAGCTGTTGGCGACGACGACGCGATCGTCGAGCCTCAGTGTGCCGTCGTGGACCTGTTTGAACAGCTCAATCATCACCGGCACTTTCATCGTCGATGCCGCGTGGTAGCGACCGGTGGGACCGATTCTGAGGGTCTCGTCAGGGCCGCCGTCGAGGGGATGCCAGACCAGGGACAGCTCGGCGCCGGCGGCCGCGGCGAGGCGAAGGATCTCGGTGCGCGAGGACGCGATGGCCGCGGGGGAGACCCGCGTTTGGGGCGTGGACGCGACGAGCACCGTACCGGCGGCGAAGGCGAAAAAGACGGCTTTCATCGGGCGCGTGCGACCCCTTTGCGGCCCGGGCGGACCCGGAGTAGATTTCCGCCCTTACAATACTCACGAATGCCGTCGCTCCATACCCACCTCCGCACCTTCAGCCCGCACGACTGGATCCGGGCGGTCGAAACGCTCGGCGAAAGCATCCATCCCGTCGATCGGACGGCCACCCGCATCTGGTTCACGTTCTTCCCGCTGGATTTGCATCTCGCCCTCGAGGCGGCGCGTGCGTCGGGCGGAGCGGCCGCCGAAGCGGCGGTGGCGCAGAAGCTCGGGCTGATGGGGCAGTGGCGGCTGGCGGATCAGATCGATCGGTCGCACCGCTTTCTGTTCGCGCACCGCTACTGGCCGCAGGTGAAGTCGGCGGTGAGTGCCACGACCGACTTTCCAGACACCCTGCCGGCGATTATCACGTCGGTGGCGACCGCCGCGACGCGTACTGCGCGGGTCGACCGCGAGCTCCTTATTGGCATGACCGCCGTCGCGCTCATGACCTACCGGCAGGTCGAACCAGCGGCATTCGACGCGGCGCCTGGCGCCGTGCATCTCTCGGCGCGCGTGCGGGCGCGGTCGCCGGTGCAGGTGATGAGGCTGCGCGCGCGCGACGACTCGCAGGGACCGTTCGGATTTCTGCGCGGGCTCAAGAAGCGCTGGACGGTGACGTTCGACGAGAACGATCCGGAGGCGACGTTTCCGCTCATCCACAATCAGGAAATGGCGACGGCGGCGCAGGCGGACAAGCGCGACTACCGCTCGCGCGATCCGCGCTGCACGCCGGGCGAGGGCCCGATTCCGGTGGAATGCCGCGCGGCGTCGTGCGGGACGTGCTGGGTGGGCGTGCTCGGCGGCGCCGAAAAGCTCTCGCCCGTGTCCGAGCGCGATGAGGCGCGGCGAATGCGTGTCTTCGGGTATCTCGATACCAACGAGCCGCAGCCGATCGTGCGGCTCTCGTGTCAGGCGCGTGCACGCGGCGCGATGTCGATCGTCATTCCGCCATGGAACGGCGTGTTCGGCAAGATCATTGACCGCCGCCCTTGAGCGCACGCAGCTCGCGATCGATGCGCGCGCGGATCTCCGCGACCTCAGCATCGGTGCGTGCCGACCGGATGTCCTGGATGGCCTTGCGGATGATCGCCTGCGCGGCGATGTTCGTGACGGCGAACTGCAGAAGTTCCGGCGCCGTGATGCCCGCTGAGCTGTAGAGCTCCTTCGGGCGCATCATGTCGAGAAATTCCTGCCCGGTAATCGGCGCGCGCTTCACCGGTCCGTTCCGCAAATCGTACGAACCCACGAACGACCAGAACGGCGTCGGCTGCCCGTAGACCTCGAGATAGAACTTCAGCTTCTCGCCCGGCATCTGCAGTTCAGGCGGATGGCTGAGCGCGGCCTTGATGTGGTCGAGGTTTGGCGGCGGGGTATCGAGTGACTGCGCCGGCGGTTCAGGCGTCGGTGTCGGCGTTTGAGCGGGTGGCGCCTGCGTGGCGGGAGGTGGCGTCTGGCGCGCCGCGGGTGCGGCGACGGCCGGCGAGCCCGAGAGCACGCCGGCGAGCGACGTCACGAGGGCGAAACCGACAGGCCAGCCGGGCATATTCAGTAGGACGTTCCGCAGCCCCGGCGGGACGGGTTCAGCGCGAGAGCGGCAGCAGGTCTTCCAGCGCCTTCCACGTCTCGCCGTCCACGGCCAGAAGCGTGCGCAGATAAATCTCGAGATCCTCGGCAGAAAAACTCGCACGGACCTTCTCGATCGCCGCCGCGATCGTCGCGCGATCTGGCGTCGGGACTTCGTCGAGAGTGATGAGGCCCTCTTCGTGTGGGATGCCGACGGCGTCGAGGAACGCCCCCATCAGCGGGCGTTGATCCCGGAAGTGATACGCGATGAGCGCATGGGTCGCGATGACGTCGCCCACGTCCGGCATCTGCGCGAGATACTTCGCGCGTTTTTCGACGGGCAGCGCCTGAACGCTCTTGCCGCGAAAGTTCATGCGCCGCGCGATCGCCATCATTGCTTCCACGCGAGGTGCGTGGATCTCCTGCGACCGCTCGTCGCGCCAGAAGGCGTCGGCCAGCATCAGCCGTTTCTCTGGCGGGAGCACCTTCCACAACTGGGCTGGACGATCCATCCCTAGATGATAGTGCAGAGGGCACCGTGCACTAGAATTGGTCGCCCGGATGTCTGATCGCCTGCTGACGCCACGCTTCATGACGATGTGGACGTACAGCTTTACGGTGTTCATCTCGCTGTTCCAATTGCTGCCGGCCGCGCCGTATCGCGTGATCGAGCTTGGCGGCTCGACCGCGGAGGCCGGGCTGTTTCTCGGATTGCTCACGTACGCGTCCGCATTTTCCGCGCCGCTCACCGGGTCGATTGCCGATCGCTTTGGCCAGCGCCGTGTGCTCATCATCGTGAGTCTGGTGCTGGCGGGGTTTTCGACGAGCTACGCGTTCATGACGAGCTACAAGGTCATGCTCGCGGTGGTCGTGGCTCACGGGATGTTCTGGTCGGCGCTCCTGAGTGCGTCGAGCGCGTATATGGCCGGGACGATTCCCGCGAGCCGTCGCGCCGAAGGCCTGGGGTACTGGGGCCTCGCGTCCGTGACCGCGATCGCGACGGCGCCGGCGCTCGGATTCTGGGTGTACCACCACGGCTGGATCACGATGTGTCTCGAGATCGCCGTGCTGAACCTCATCATGACGGTGATCGCGTGGCGGTTACCGCACGAGTCGCGCGACAGCCGGGACGTGCCGGCGCCCGCCGCCGGCGCGTGGCGATCGGGCGAGTCGGGGGTGCCGGCGCGCGACGTGACGCCACGCGGGCTGGGATCGCTGATCGAATGGCGCGTGATCGTCCTGGGCGTGACGCTCGGCCTCATCGCTTTCGGGTACGGCGGCTTGACGAGTTTCTCGGCGCTCTTTGCCGACGATCTCCACATCCAGCCGCGCAGCGCGTTCCTGTCGGCGATGGCCGCGGCGATGCTGATCGGCCGGCTGACCGTTGGCCGATCGCTCGATCGTCTGGGTCACCGGCGCGTGCTGCTGCCGGTGCTCGTCATGCCGGCGATCGGTCTGCTGTTGCTCGGCGTCACATTCGGGCCGGCGATGTTTCTCACCGCGGCGGTCGTCTTCGGGGCGGGCTTCGGACTGATGTATCCGGCGTTCGCGGCCTACGTCATCGAACACGTGCCGGCGGCGCGACGGGGCGCGGCATTTGGCGCGATCATCGCGGCCTTTGATACGGGGCTGGGGACGGGATCGACCGTGATGGGCACGGTCATCCAGGAAGTCGGATTCCGGCCCGCGTTTCTTGGCGCCGGCGCGCTTGCGGTGCTCGCGGTGCCGTACTTTCTGATCGCGGAAAAGCTGGTGTGGGGAAGAAGGGAATAGGATCGAGCACATGCATCGCCTCGCCGTCACACTTCTGGCTCTGGGGTTTACGGCGGCAACCGCCGCGGGCGTTCGCGTCGCGGGTCTCGCGGCGCAGCCGGCGCCGGCCGACCTCGTGCTTCGCAACGGACGCATCGTTACCTTGGACGATCGCGTGCCCGAGGCCCAGGCGCTCGCCGCCAGCGGAGGGAAGATCGTCGCGGTGGGATCGACCGCCGACATTGCACGGTACATCGGTCCCGCGACGCAGGTCGTCGACCTCAACGGCCAGCTCGCCATTCCCGGGTTCATCGAGGGCCATGGTCACTTCACCGGCATCGGCGAAAACCGGTTGAACCTGGACCTGATGCCGACCAAGAGCTGGGACGAAATCGTCCAGATGGTCGCGCAGGCGGTCGAGAAGGCGAAGCCGGGCGAGTGGATCATCGGGCGCGGCTGGCACCAGGAGAAGTGGAGCGCGACGCCGCAGCCGAACGTGGAAGGCTTTCCCATGCACGCGTCGCTCGACAAGGTCTCGCCGAACAACCCGGTCGTGCTGACTCACGCGAGCGGGCACGCGTCGTTCGTGAACCAGAAAGCGATGGAGGTTTCGAATATCACCAGGACAACGGCGAATCCGAGCGGCGGCGAAATTCTGAAAGACAGCGCCGGCAACCCGACCGGCCTGCTGCGCGAGGGCGCCGCGTCGCTCGTGCACGTGCCTGCCGAGGACGAAGCGCGCGGCGAGCGGGCGCTGACGCTTGCCGACGAGGAAGTGACCGCGAAAGGCATCACGTCCTTCGTGGATGCCGGGTCGTCGTTTGGCGTGATCGATCGCATGAAACGCCTTGTCGACCAGGGCAAGCTCAGCGTCCGGTTGTGGGTGATGGTGAGCAACAACACATCGCCGACGTTCGGCGCGGGTCTCGACAGCCACCGGATGGTCGGCTACGGCAACGACCACCTGACGGTGCGGGCGATCAAGATGTACATGGACGGCGCGCTCGGATCACGCGGCGCGTGGCTGCTCGAGCCCTACACCGACAAACCGGACAGCACGGGTCTCAACACGACGCCGCTCGCAACGATCCGCACAGGCGCGCAGACGGCGATCGATCACAATTATCAGGTCTGCATCCATGCGATCGGCGACCGCGCCAATCGCGAGGTCCTGAACATCTACGAAGACACGTTCAAGAAGAACAACAGGAACGGCAAGGATCTCCGCTGGCGCATCGAGCACGCCCAGCACATCTCCGCCGCGGATATCCCGCGATTTGGCGCGCTCGGCGTGATTGCCGCGATGCAGACCGTGCACTGCACGTCTGACGCCGGCTTTGTCCCCGCGCGGCTCGGCGACAAGCGCTCGGAAGAAGGCGCCTACGTCTGGCAGAAGCTCATGAAATCCGGCGCCGTCGTCGCCAACGGCACGGACGCGCCGGTCGAGAACGTCGATCCCATTCCGAACTACTACGCGGCAGTCACGCGCAAGCTGCCCGACGGCCGCGTGTTCTATGGCGATCAGAAAATGAGCCGGATGGAAGCGCTGCGTTCTTACACGATGGCGAACGCGTTCGCGACGTTCGAGGAGAACATCAAGGGCTCGCTCACCGTCGGCAAGCTGGCCGACGTCACCGTGCTCACGAAAGACATCACCACGGTGCCGGACGACGAGATCCGAAGCGCGAAAGTGGCGTACACGATCATCGGCGGGAAGATCGTCTACAAGGCCCAGTAGGACCCGCGAGAGGTCGGGCTAGAGGCCGAAGAAGCCGAACACCGCCCACTCCTTGAGCTTCGGCAGGTACGGTGCGACGAGCGTCTTGTTGTGATCGGGTACGGGCTCGTTCGACGTGACTTCACGGCGGAGATCCCTAGCGGCGTCACTCATCGCGCCGCTCGCCTTAAGCGCATCCTCCAGTTGTGCCAGTCCCATGTCGCCAAGCGTCATCCCGGCAGCGGCGTAGATCCGTCCGCGCACCCAGTCGTACTCCTCGAGCGAAAAATGCGACTGGTTGAGTGCGTCCACTTGCGCGGTCTTCGCCTGCAGGATGAACTTCATCATGTCGGTGATGACCGAAAAACTTTCGGTCGCCGACGCGTGACGATGTTCGTCCTGCTGGCTCTTGAGAAACGCGTCCTCCCGGTGTTTCATTTCGTCGACGACCGGTCCCAGCTTCGCGACCATCGTCTCCTGCACAGCCGCGAACCGTTTGACCATGTCGGCGGTCAGCTCGCCGTTCGCCGGCGGGCTGAACGGCGTCGTCTTGGTGATGTTCTTGTTGAGCGCCGAATACTGTTGCAGCGGCTGAAAGAACGACTTGGCTTTATTGACCGCGTAGTAACCGGCGCCGACGACGCCGACGGCGATGAGAACCAGGATGACGAGGACCGCGATCAGCAGCTTCTTCACGGCGCCCAGAGGATACCCCAGTTAACCAAATGCCAGGGACTCTCGTAATAGGAGGCAGGAGAACGTCGGCATGCATCCTGAGGTCTTCGTAATTTTTGGCATTTTCGTGGGAATTCCGATGGTGTTGGCCTCTATTTACCGGACCCATCTCCAGCACGTGCGGGTCATGAAGACGCTTCAGCTCAAGGCCGAAGCCAATGCCCGCATGCTCGACCGGTTCGGGTCGGACGGCGCCTTCCTCGAGTTTTTGAAGAGCGACGCGCAGCAGAAGATGTTCGACGTGACGCTGCCTGAACCGCGCGTGCCTGCGCCGTACATGCGGATGCTGACCGCGCTGCAGGTCGCGTTTCTGTTGCTGTCGGCGGGCCTTGGCTGCCTCTACATCCGTGGGTTCATGTTCGAGGGCGACAAGGAAGCGTTTCTGTTCCTCGGCACCATGGGCGTGGCGCTCGGGATCGGGTCGCTGCTCTCGGCCGGCGCCGCGCTGGTGGTGGCCCGCTGGTGGGGACAACTCCAGCGCGTTGACGCCGGAGCGCGTTCCTGAGACGGTTGGGACGAATCAGGAGATCCGAAGCGGTGCCACGAATTTCACCCGCGTCCGTCCTGGCCAGCGCCTTCATCCGCGAAGACGCCAGACGTCTGCCCTTGACCGAATCCGAGTTCCTCGCGATGTACGCTCGAACGGCCGGGCCACTCACCGGCTACCTTCGCCGGCTCACCGGCAACGCGGCACTGGCCGAGGATCTCCTCCAGGACGCGTACATCCGCTTCCTCTCGGTCGGCCGGCCTCCCGAGAACGACGATCATCAGAAGAACTACCTGTTCCGCATCGCGACCAATCTCGCACGCGATCATTTCCGCGCGTCGAAGCGACGCGAGCTGCTCGCCTCGACCGACGTCGTCTCCGGCGACATGGCGCCGGCGCCTGACGGCGATGTCTGGGCGATGCTCTCGCGGCTGTCGGCGCGCGATCGCGAGCTCTTGCTGCTCGCATACGTCGAGGGCCTGACACACCGCGAGATCTCGCATGTCACCGGCCTGATGACCGCCAGCGTGCGGCCGCTGCTCTTCCGTGCGCGTCAGCGATTCGCCAGGGTGCTCTCGTGCGCCGGCTTGGCGCCGCGTTCGTTCGAGGGCCCGCGATGACGACACCGATGTGTTCGCGCGAGCACGACGTTCACGTCGCGGCAACCTCCGGCCGATGGCCGGCGGAGCTGGAATCTCACGTGGCCGGCTGTGAGATGTGCCAGGAGGTGCGGTTCGTCACGGCCGCGCTCGGCACTGCACCGGCGCAGCCGCCGTCGACCGTCGAGCCGCGGGCGCTCTTCGCCTGCGCGCGTCACGTCCGGCAAATCCACCTCGAATCGCGGGTCACGTCAATCGTCACGATGACGCAGACGGCGGCGCTCGTGACTATCGTGGCGGTGCTGCTGTCGTTCGTGCGGTGGGCGGAGGTTGCCGCCGCGTGGCCGACCCTCGTCAGCCGCGACGCCGCGCTCTTCGCGAGCGTCGGACTCGTGCTCGTAACGATCGCGGGGCTGTCGCGGTTTTTCGCCGAGGAAAACTGACGCGCTACGTCTTCTCGACGTGTCCGCCGAAGCCAAAGCGCATTGCGGACAGTACTTTGTTCTGAAACAGATCGAGATCGCGTGACGCGAACCGCTCGAAGAGCGCGGCCGTGAGCACATGTGCCGGGACGCCGACGTCGTTGGCGGCCGCGATGGTCCAGCGGCCCTCGCCAGAGTCCGACACCTTGCCGCCGAACTTCTCGAGCGTCGGATCGCCCGCGAGCGACTGGGTCGTCAAATCCAGCAGCCAGGAACTGATGACGCTGCCGCGCCGCCAGACTTCCGTGACGTCCGCGAGGTTGAAGTCGTACTGATAGTGCTCTGGATGCCGCAGTGGCGTCGTCTCGGCGTCCTGGGCGTGTTCGTGCGCGGTCGATCCGATGTTCGCCTGCTTCAGGATGTTGAGGCCCTCGGCGTACGCCGCCATCAGCCCGTACTCGATCCCGTTGTGGATCATCTTCACGAAGTGCCCGCCGCCCGACGGCCCGCAATGCAGATAGCCGTGCTCGGCCGTGCCGCCGAGCTTCTCGCGGCCGGGCGTCCGGGGAATCGATCCCGGGCCTGGTGAGAGCGACTTGAAGATGGGATCGAGGCGCGCGACGACGTCCGTCTCGCCGCCGATCATCAGGCAGAATCCGCGCTCGAGGCCCCACACGCCGCCGCTCGTGCCCATGTCGACGTAGTGGACGCCTTGCGGCTTGAGCCGGCCGGCGCGGGCGATGTCGTCGTGGTAGTGCGAGTTCCCGCCGTCGATCACGGCGTCGTCACGATCAAGGAGCGGCGCGAGCTTCTCGAGAATCGAATCGACGAATGCGGCCGGCACCATGAGACAGATGGCGCGAGGTGTCGCCAGCTTGCCGACAAACTCCTGGAGCGACGCGGATCCGGTGGCGCCCTCCTTGACCAGCTGAGCGACCGCGTCGGCCGACACGTCCTGGACGACACACTGATGTCCGTCGCGCATGAGACGGCGCACCATGTTCGCGCCCATTCGTCCGAGTCCAACCATTCCGAGCTGCATGAGCTGTCCCTTTCGAGCCGCGAGCGTGTGCCGCGCCAGTCGGCGGTCAGGCCTGAGCCTGTTCGATCGCCGCCGCAAGCGTCTGCAGGCCGGCGGCGACGTCGGCGCCGAGGTGCACGCGCAGCGTGCGGCGCTTGCGCTCCGCCAGCACCTGGAAGTCTCCGCGCGCCTGCGCGGCTTTCACGACGCCGAACGTGAATTGCTGCTTCGGCACCGCGAGATCCTGCACGTCGTCACACGTGATCTGGAGGAAGACACCGCTGTTCGGCCCGCCCTTGTACGCCTGACCGGTCGAGTGGAGAAATCGCGGACCAAAGCCGAGGCAGGTCGCCGATCGACGGCGATCGCGAACGAGATGGCGGAGGCGCTGGAGGACCGCTTCGTGATCGGCGTTCATCTCGATATACGCGAGGAGCGCAAAGTAGTCGCCCTTGCGGAGGCGCGCGAGATGCGCTCTGAGATGATCCGCGAGCGAAGGCGCCGGTCTGGCTGCAGACCTGATCGCGTCGACGTTCGCTTTGTCGGCGAAGAGCTTGAGGCCAGCGGTCTCGAAGAACGGCGTCTCGCCTGGCAGCGCGCCCGTCTTGTCGAACTCGCTGGTCAGCGCCTTCGTCGCGATCTTGCTCGCTTCGACATCCGGCTGATTGAATGGGTTGATGCCGAGCACCGCGCCGGCCGTCGCCGTCGCGACCTCCCAGCGGACGAATTCTTCGGCCAGGTCGTACTTGGTGGCGACGTGAATCGTCACGACAGGCTTGCCGGCCTGCGCGAGCGCGGCGACCGCGGCGTCCTGCGCGGCGTCTGGCCCGTCTTCAAGGCGAAGGTACGCGAACACGCGGTCGTCGCCGTACGCCAACGCGGGTCCGACGATTTCGCGATCGACCGGGATGATGCCCTTACCCTGCTTGCCGGTGGATTCGGCGACGAGCTGCTCGAGCCATGCGCCGAGGTCGCGGATTCCCGGTGACGAGATGAACGTCAACTTGTCCATCCCTGACAGCGCCGCCGCGCCGAGCGTGATGCCGAGCGCCACGCCCGGGTTGTCTGCCGCCGACACATCCGGTCCACACGCGCGAAGCATGCCCACCGCCTGACTGAGGAGTCGTTCGACGTCGAGGCCCATCACGGCCGCGGGCACCATGCCAAAGTTCGACAACGCCGAATAGCGGCCGCCGATGCTCTTCACACCGGGAAAGATCGCGCGGAATCTTTCAGCAGTTGCGTCGGTCTCGAGGCTCGATCCGGGATCGGTCACCGCGATGAACTGGCTGGCTGCGCGGTCCGCGCCAACGGCACGCGCCACGCGGTCGAAGAAATATGCCTTGAAAATATTGGGTTCAAGCGTCGATCCGGACTTGCTCGACACGATGAACAGCGTGTGCGCGAGGTCGAGCTTCGCTTCGAGCGATCGAATCTGTGCTGGATCCGTCGAGTCGAGCACGTGCAGCTGCGGGAATCCGGCGACCTTGTCGAATGTCACGCTCCACACTTCCGGGCAGAGGCTCGATCCGCCCATGCCGAGTACGACCGCGTGCGTGAACGCGTCCGCGCGGATCGACGCCTGCAGGCCGACGAGCGCTTTCACGCCGGCGATCTGTTGGTCGACGATGGGCAGCCAGCCGAGCCAGGCGGCCTCGTCGGTGTCGGTCCAGAGCGATGCGTCGCCCGCAAACAGTCGGCGCGTGCCGTTGCTCGCGTCCCAGGTCTTGAGCCGGGCATCGATGTCGGTCTTCAGTGCTGACGGAAGCGTTGAGGTCTGCGCGTTCTGCTTCGGCTGGTTCACTTCGCGGGCGCGGCGTTCGACCGCCTTCAGCAGCTTGGCGAACGGCTCCGAGAACTTCTTGACGCCGTCGACCAGCAGGTCGTCCGTCACCGACTTCAACGACACACCGGCCTGTGCCAGATCGTTGAGCACGCGTTCGGCATCGGCGACGTGTTCCTCGAGACTCGCGCGCGGGTGGCCGTGGTCGCGAAAGGCCGCGAGGGTTTCGGGCGGAATCGTGTTGACCGTGTCTGGGCCGATGAGTTCCTCGACGTACATGACGTCGCTATAGCTGGGGTTCTTGGTGCCCGTGCTGGCCCATAACACACGCTGTGTCTGCGCACCTTTCGCTCGCAGCGCGTCCCAGCGCGCGCCGGCGAAGATGTCCTTGTAGCTTTCGTACGCGAGCTTGGCGTTCGCGATGGCGACCTTGCCGCGCAGAGCCTCGAGCTTCGCTTTGTCGGCGTCGGGCGCAGTCTTGATCCTGGCGTCGAGCAGCGCATCGACCGACGTGTCGATGCGGCTCACGAAGAAGCTCGCGACGCTGGCGACGCGATCGATCGGCTGACCGGCGGAGGCACGGGCTTCGAGGCCGTCGACATAGGCGTGCGCGACGCTCTCGTACGCCGCCCGATCGAACAGCAGCGTGACGTTGATGTTGATGCCCTCGCTGATCAACGTCCGGATCGCCGGCACGCCCGCGGTCGTAGCCGGTACTTTGATCATGACGTTCGGACGGGCGACCGCTTTCCAGAGCACGCGTGCCTCGCGAAGCGTGCCGTCGGTGTCGTTTGCGAGATCCGGCGACACCTCGAGGCTCACGTAGCCGTCGCGGCTGTGCGTCGCGTCATAGACCACCCGCAGTACGTCGGCTGCGGCCTGGATGTCCTCGATCGCCAGCCGTTCGTACAGGTCCTTCGCGCCGATCCCGGGATGCGCTGTCGCAATCTGCTGGATCGCGGTCACGTAGTCGTTGCTGCCGTCGATCGCTTTCTCGAAAATGGCCGGGTTCGACGTCATGCCGCCGAGCGCGTCGTGCTCGACCATCCGTTTGAGCTCGCCGGTCGTGATCAGGCTGCGGCGGATGAAGTCCAGCCACACCGACTGACCGAAGGATCGGATGGCGGCGACAGGATTGGCGACGGCGCCTGAAACAGGTTTTGGAGGATTCATGATGATCTCCGCTTACGACGGTTTGAGGAGCCGCGCTTCGAGCGCGGCAATCTTGCCGACCCGGCGAACGTGCCGAGGCTCGGCGGTGAACGTCGCGGCGACGAATGCACGCGTGAGGTCGATCGCCAGGGCCGGTCCGATCACGCGGGCGCCAAAGACGATGACGTTCATCGTGTCGTGTTCGACGCCCTGGTGGGCCGAATAGATGTCGTGGCACACGGCCGCGCGCACGCCGATGATCTTGTTGGCCGCGACCGACGCCCCCACGCCGCTGCCGCAGATGAGCACGCCCCGCTCCGCCAGGCCGTCGACGACCGCGCGTCCGAGCGCCTCGGCAAAATCCGGGTAGTCCACCGGGTCGGTTGAGGTCGTGCCGACGTCGAGCACGTCGTGTCCATCCGCGCGCAGTGCGTCTGCGATCGTCTGTTTCAGGAGAAATCCCGCGTGATCGGCGCCGACGACCATTCGCATGTGGCCTCGGTCGATCTTATCCCGACCGAATGTCGCAGCGGCGACGCGCCGGATGCCGGGTCTAAAGTGCCGGTCGCGCGGTTGCCGGAGCCGCCGTGACCGTCGCGGTCGCCCTGGCCAGGCCGGGCGCGCTCGCATCTAGGGTGATCCCGCCCGGGCTCTTCGTGGACTGGACCAGGGCCATGCAGAGGCCGTTGAACGCGTGACGGACGCTGGCGCGATCGGCCTCGTGACTGCTGGGATCGCCGTTGCCGACGCCGATAACGCGACCCGGTCCTGTCAGGCTGAAGGTCACCTCGTCACCCGCCGTCGGCACGATCCGGCCGGCCGCGTCGACGATTTGCGCGACGACGACCGAGAGATCCTCGCCGTCGGCCGAGATTGTCGTCCGATCCGGGACGAGCACGATCTTCGCCGGCGCGCCGGTCGTCTCGCGGCGATCGACGAGCGGCTTGCCGTCCTTGACGCCGCGAACTTCGATTGATCCCGGCGCGTACGGCACGGTCCAGCTCGCGTGCGAATTCGAGACGACGTCCTTCGCACCCGCGCTCGTGCCATTGACGAAGAGCTCGACGCGATCGAGATTCGTGAAACACCAGACCTCGATCGACTGACCGTCTCTGCCCGCCCAGTTCCAGTGTGGGAAGAGGTGCAGCACCGGCTCGCCGCTCCACCAGGCGCGGTAGTAGTAGAACAGGTCCTTCGGAAAACCGCACACGTCGAGAATGCCGAAGTGCGAGCTGATGCACGGCCAGTTGTACGGTGTCGGCTCGCCGCGGTAGTCGAAGCCCGTCCACACGAACCCGCCGGCGACCCACGGACGTGCGGCATAGATCGACCACCATTCCTCGGCGGTCGATGCCCAAGGCGGGAAGTTCCGATCGTAGGCGCTCACGTAGCCGCGCGCTTCGTCGTTCGCGTAGATGCCGCGCGTCGACACCGTGCTCGCGACTTCCGTGCCCATCGTGGGCTGCGTGGAATGCAGGCGGTGGTAGTCGTCGAGCGCCTTGCCGAAGTCAGCTGCTGCCGCGCCGCCGCGATAGTTGAAGCCCTGCACCTCCACGACCGCCGAGAGCCCGCGGCCCCATGCGTTGTTCATCGCCTCGGTGACGAGCCGCGTCGGATCCAGCTCGCGCGCCACCCGCTTCATCGTCGCGGCCACGCGCGCGCCGCGATCGGTGCCCTGCTCGGGCTCTTCGTTGCCGATCGACCAGCAGAAGACCGAAGGGTGATTGCGATCACGGCGAATCAGCCGCTCGAGCTGGCTGAGTCCTTCGTCGTTCGCGTCCATCATCCGCGTTTCGTCGAGGACGAGCATGCCGAGGCGATCGCACGCGTCGAGCAGTTCGGGCGTCGGCGGGTTGTGCGACGTCCGATAGGCGTTCGAGCCCATGGCCTTCAGCTTTTCGACGCGGAAATATTGCAAACGATCAGGCAGCCCAGCGCCGACGCCGGCGTGGTCCTGGTGATTGCACGTGCCCTTGATCTTGACCGCCTTGCCGTTGAGCAAGAAACCGGTGGCCGCATCGAAGTGCACAGTGCGGATGCCGAACGGCGTCTCGTAGCGGTCGATCGTCGCGCCGGCGGCGCCCGTTCCGCGAACGGTCGTGACGACCTTGTACATGTGGGGCGTCTCGACGGACCACAGCGCGGGCCGCGCGACCGCGGCCTTCTGTCGGATTGTCTGGCGGCCCCATGCAGGAATCGAGAGCGGCGCGGAGGTCTCGGTGGCGATCGTCCGGCCGTCGGCATCGACAATTGCGGAGACCACCACGCACGATGCCGGCGCGTCGGCGTCGTTCTGCACCTCGGTCGCCATCGTCACGGTCGCGTTTGAAAGGGCGACGTCGGTGGTGACGAACGTGCCCCAGTGCGCGACGTGCAGTGGGGCGGTCTTGTCAAGCCAGACGTGACGGTAGATGCCCGCGCCCTCGTAGAACCAGCCTTCGTACTCGGTCGCGTCGACGCGAACCACGAGCGTGTTCTTCGCGCCGTAGGAGATCAGATCCGTCACGTCGAAGCGGAACGGCACGTAGCCGCTGAGGTTTCGGCCGACGTAGTGGCCGTTGAGCAGGACAATGCAGTCGCGGAAGACGCCGTCGAACTCGACCGAGATCCGCCGGCCGGAGTCGGATGCGGGAATGTCGAACGTCCGGCGGTACCAGCCGATGCTCGTGTCGGGAAATGCGCGGCCGAGTGGCTTGGCGCCGTGCTCGTTGAGGCTGCGGTCGCTGCTGAATGGCAGGTCGATGGCCCAGTCGTGAGGCAGATCGACGGCGGTCCAGGCACCGTCGTCGAACGCCGCCTGGCTGACGCTGCCGCGCCCGCCGATCACGCTGCCGGACTTTGCGAACGCGCCGCCGCGACCGTATCCAAAGTCCATGGCGACGTCGTCCGCGTGGCCCAGATGAAACCGCCATCCGAAATCCGCCAGCAGGCGCTCGCGGCCCGTCGCTGGCGCCGGTTGAGCGTTTATCGCACCGAGTAGACCGGTGACGTTCGGCAGCAGCGCTGCGCCGCCCGCCGCCGTCGTCAGCTTCAGCCAGTCCCGTCTGGTCATGTGCCCTCCGCGCCGGGTGGCGCGTGTCAGTAAAGATCGCCTCGACTGGATCGCACGACGCCCTTGTCGACCGTCAGCGAGTAGGCGATGCCGCCCATGCCCGTCCAGGTCTTGAGATTGAACGTGTCGCCAGGTTTGACGCGATACACCGCGATGTCATCAATCGACAGCGGCGTGCCGGCGGTGCAGACGGTGGCGCGTCTCGTCGCCGTCAGGAAATACGCCGTGGTCTTGCCGACGACGCTCGCGGTGCCGTCGGATTCAACGAGGACGGCCGTCGTGCTGTCGACGGCAATCGCTCGCGCGGGCGAAGCCATGCCGTCCTGAAGCATCCGCGCCAGGAACACGAGCGTGCGGCCCAGGCGATTGCGTTCGACGAAGTGGGTGTCGGTAATGATGCCCTTGAGGTAGGGCAGGTCGAGAAAGTCGTGTTCGATCGTGATCTTCGACGAGTACGGATCGGCCAGCGCCTCCTCCGACGTGATGCTGTCGTTCAGCGCCGCGAACGAAAACTGGCTGAGCACCGCCAGACCGGCGCTCGTGCCGCCAATCGGCACGCCGCGCCTGGCCAGCGCGTTGAGCGCGTCTTCGACCGGCGTGTCTTTCCAGTACTTGATGTAGTTGCCTTGATCGCCACCGGCCAGGAACACGGCCTCGGCGTGTTTGATGCGCTCGAGCACGGGATCGGAGGCGGCCGTGCGATCGTGAAAGACAATTGTTTCGACCGAGTTCGCCGGCGCGATCTTCGCGATGAAGGGGTTGTAGGCGTCCGTGCCCGACGCGCGGATCACGACGATGTCGCCGCCCCCGGCATGGTCGACCAGCCACTTGAACGCCTCGGGTTGATCGGTGCCGCCGCCCTCGAGCTGCAGGCCGCCCTTCGTCTTCGGGCTGACGTCTTTCGTGCTGCCGAGGATGAAGTCGTCGTACGACGCCGTCTTCTGCACGACCTGCGCGGCGACGGCGGCGGTTGTGACGATTGCGAGGGCGAGAACGGGCAGAACGCGTGCCATCGAGCCGCGATCCTAGCACTTCGCGGTTGAGTCGCGAATTGCCTTGAACTTCTGACTTCTGGCCT
Organism: uncultured Acidobacteriota bacterium; assembly: GCA_963704575.1. Lineage (GTDB taxonomy): Bacteria > Acidobacteriota > Vicinamibacteria > Vicinamibacterales > SCN-69-37 > DATEGZ01. Next base: position 3,801,271 of record OY969918.1, read on the forward strand.
AACTTCTAACTTCTGGCTTCACACTTCTAACTTCCTCACGCCGCCTGCGCTTTGCTGAACGACCACGCGCCGGCAGCTGCGAGCACGACGGCGACGATCGTCATGAGCGCGACGTCGAAGCCGAGCTCATATCGAACGAGGCCGCCTGCGCGCGCGACGTCGATCAGCGGCTGGGTGACGTCGCCCACGGTGATGCTCGTATTCGAGAAGACGACATTGCGGATCGCGTCCACGCCGTACGTCAGCGGATCGAGCGCCATCAGCGATTTCAGCCAGATCGGCGCGGAGGTCATCGGGAACATCGCGCCGCTCAGGAAGTAGATCGGCATGATCAGGAAGTTCATGACCATCTGGAAGCTCTGCATCGACGCCATGCGCGAGGCGATCACGATGCCGAGGCTCGTGACGGCAAAGCTCATCAGGAACGCGAGGACGAGGAGCTTGGCGACGATCATGACCGAGAGCGAGATACCGACGAACGGCGCCATGACGATCATGATGATCGCCTGCACCATCGCGATGGTCGCGCCGCCGAACGCCTTGCCCATCGCCACCGCCCAGCGCGGCACCGGGGCGACGAGCACTTCCTTCAGGAACCCGAACTCGCGATCCCAGATGATCGACAGCGCCGAGAAGATCGACGTGAAGAGGATGCTCATCGCGATGACGCCTGGGTACAGAAACTGGATGTACCCGACGCTGCCCGCACGATTCAGCCGCATTCCTGCGGTGATGCCGTTGCCCAGAATGAGGAGATACAGCAATGGCTGGCCGATCATCGCGACGATCCGCGCGCGCTCGCGCCAGAAGGTCTTCGCCTCGCGCAGCCAAATCGTGTAGATCGTCTTGAGCGCGCGTCTCATCGACGTCTCCACAGCTGCACGCCCTGGCGCATGAGGTCCATCGCCGAGCCCTCTTCCGGGCGGATGCCGTGGCCCGTCAGCTTCAGGAACACGTCCTCGAGGCTCGGCTGCTTGACCTGCACCGAGGTCACGCGGCCGCCGAAATCCGCGATGAGCTTCGGTACGAACTCGGCGCCGGACGCGTGCTGGAAGTGGACCTCGCGCCCCGATCGACGAGTCGTCATGCCGTACTTCGACTCGATGTCCGCGCCCAGTTGGTCGTCGCCCGAGGCGATGACGGTGTCGCCGCCAATCGATCGCTTCAGCGCGGCGGGTGTGTCGATCGCCTGGATCTTGCCGTGGTCGATGATCGCGATCCGGTCGCAGTTCTCCGCTTCATCCATGTAGTGCGTGGTCATGAACACCGTCGTGCCGACGTGATCGCGCAGGTCGCGGACGTGCCTCCAGATGGCGTTGCGCGTCTGGACGTCGAGACCGAGCGTCGGCTCGTCGAGGAAGAGCACCTTCGGATGATGCAGCAGGCCGCGCGCGATCTCGAGCCGGCGCTTCATGCCGCCCGAAAACGTCATCACGATCGAGCTGCGGCGGTCGATGAGGTCCACCATCTTCAGGACCTCGTCCGCCCGCGTGCGGTACACGTCGGACGGGACGTCGTACAACATCGCGTGAAACTTCAGGTTCTCGTCAGCGGTGAGCCGGTTGTCGAGCGACTGGTCCTGGAAGACGAGACCAATCGACTGCCGGACTTCGGTCGGCTGCGTCGCGACGTCGTAGCCGGCGAGCGTCGCGCGGCCGCCCGTCGGTTTGAGCAGCGTCGCGAGCATCTTGATCGTCGTGGATTTGCCGGCGCCGTTCGGGCCGAGGAAGCCGAAAATCTCGCGCGCGCCGACGTCGAAACTGACGCCGTCGACGGCGCGAATGTCACCGAAGGATTTCGCGAGCTGGTCGACGTGGATGATGGCTGACATGGGTGCAAAAAAAGACGCCGGCGTCACCGGCGTCTTTCGTCGAGGTTCGTGAAGAGCGGGCCGATCAAAGCCGACCCCTGCGGCTTTTGTCCGGTTCCGTCAGTCCAGTTAGGACTTCAGCCAGTCCGCCAGTCGAGCACCCGCTCGCCAAGCATTAAGCCCTGCCGACCCGCTCTTCCCGAACCCCGAAATCTTACACTGCCGCCGCAGCCGGCTTTGCCGGCCGTCGAGCGGGACCTGCAATACGTCGCGCCTGATCGTTGACCTTGCGGCACGCTTCACGGAAGCGCGCGTCGAGCGATCGGGCGTCGGCCCCGGCGAGCGGCAGGAGCCGCTGCCAGGTCGTCTGCGCATCCTTCACGGTATCGGCCGCGGCGCGCCACTTGGCGTCGTCGCCGCCCCGGCCGCCCATCGCGTTGCTCGCGAGCGCAGAGCGCAACCGCGCGGCGAGGATTTCCGCCTGCGACCGGCCCGCCGGCGCCTGTGGCACTCCAACCAGCAGACCTTCGACCCGCAGCACGAGCTTTTCGAGACGCTGCTTGACGGCCACCGGATCGAGATCCGTGCCGGCGAACGCCTCGGGCGCGCGCGAAAGAATGCTGGCAAACGCCGTTTGCCACCGATCGGTCAGCGCCTTCATCTCGGCCGCGGGAATAGGCACGCTGCGGTTCCATGACGTGCGCAGTTGCTGCACGCGCTCGACGAGCTCGGACGGCGCTGACGGCTCGACGGCCGCCAGACCTTCGAGTTCGACGACGAGCGCCTCGCGTTCAGCCAGCTTGCCGGCGACGGCCAGTTGATGCCGGTTGTGGTACCGCTCGAAGAACTTGTCCGCCGCGGCGCGGAAGCGATTCCACACGACGTCCGACTTGTTCCGGCGTACCGGGCCGATGGTTTTCCATTCGGCCTGCAGACGCTTGAGCTCGGACGACGCGGCGTCCCACTCGGTCGACTGCGACAGTGTTTCGGCGCGCTCGCAGAGCGCTTCCTTCTTCGCGAGGTTCTCGGTCCACGACTTCTTGCGGTCGGCGAGATCCTCGCGGCGGCGCGAGAAAAATGCGTTGCACGCGAGGCGGAACCGGTGCGCGAGGTCGCGTCCCTGCTCGCGCGCGATCGGGCCGAGCTGCTGCCACTCGGTCTGGAGCGCCTGGAAGCGGCCCGCGGCCTTGCCCCACTCGCTCGATTGCGCCAGGGCCTCGGCTTCCTCGACGAGCGCGAGCTTCTTCTGCAGGTTGCCGGCGCGCTCTTCGCGCAGTTTCACGAAGTAGGCTTCGCAGCGGCTGCGGATGAAATCGGTCGCCGTGCGGAAACGATCCCAGAGCCGCTGCGCGGAATGACGCGGCGCTTCGGCGGCTTCCTGCCACTTGGCGTGCAGCTCGCGGAGCGCGCGGGCGGTTGCCGCGAGGTCCGACGTCTTGCCGGCCTCGTCGTCGCTCTTGAGCGACGCGACGATGGCCTCGGCCATGGCGATGAGCTGTTCCTGACGCTGGGCGTTGGCGAAGCGGCGCCAGTCGTCCATTTCGCGCAACTCGCGCACGCGCGGCGCAACTTTTTCCTGGAGCTCGCGGAGTTTCGCGGTCGCGTCGTCGATTTCGCGCGTCGCCTCGACGCGGCTGATCTCGTCGAGGCCGGTGTTGATGTCGCGCATCAGGCGATCGCCTTCGCGGAGCGTGACGCTCTCGGCCTCGGATGCGCGACGGGCGCGTTCCGCCAGCCGCTGCAGGTGAGCCACGACGTCCTGCTGGGCCTTGGCGATCGCGTCCCGGCGCGCGGCGTCGCGAGCGGCGAGTGCCGCTTCGACGGCGGTGAGCCGTGCCGTGAGGTCGTCACAGGGCCGCAGGGCTTCCGTTAACGAGGCGGTCAGGCCGCGTGCCTCCCGGCTTAGCGACTGCCAGCGAGCGGCGGCCGAGGCACCGTCCGCATGGGACGGCAAGCCTTCAGCCTCTGCGACGAGCGTTTCCAGCTTCGTGCGCATCTCCGCCAGGTTGGCGCGCATATCGTGCCGTTTACGGCACGCGGCCACCGCCAGAGCGAACCGTTCAGCCAGTCGGTCGGCCTCCGGGCCATTACCAACGAGAGGCATGAGGGATCGCCACTCTTCTTCGATCGGAATCAGTTGTTCGAGCGAGTCGTCGCCTTCGAGCGTCTCGACGCGGGCGCAGAGCGCGACGCGGGTCGCGATGGCCTCGGCGCGCTGGCGCGCGCGGTCGGCGGCTTCGTCGGCTTCGCGATCGAGGCGCGCGATCGTCTCGTGAGCCGCGGCGGTCGCGCGCTCGAAACGATCGGTCGCGGCCGCATCCGCGGACGACAGGGCCTGCCAGTTGTCAGACAAGCGCGTGAGATCGGCGCGCGCCGCGGTGGCGTCGGTGGTGTCGCGCAGACGCTCGACGGCATCGAGCACCGCGGCCTGCTGCCGAACGCGCTCGTCCTCGGCGGCACGGCGCGCGGCATCCGCTTCTTCGATTTGCTGAATCAATGTGCGGGCGCGCTTGCTGACGGCTTTCTGCTGCGCGCGGGATTCGATGGCCTTGAACAACGCGAGATCCGCGCCATTAGCGGTCGCGCGCTCGAAGGCGGCGATCGCGACGTCCTTGTGGTCGGAATGTTCGGCGATGTCGACGAGTGCCTCGTGCGAGGTGACGCGGTCGAGCGCGGCGCGCGCGGTGTCCTCGTGCTTGGCCTGACGGGCGACGGCAGTGAACGCCCGTTCGTCGGTCAACCGCGAGAGGGCATCCGTTCGGACGGACGCCTGGGCGTCGCCCTTGGCGATTGCCGACAGCCGTCGCGGGTCGGTGAGCGCGCGGGAAGCGAGGAGCGCCGTCGCCTCGTCCGTCTCCGGAGAGGTCGCGAACGCCGCCAGCCGGTCCGCCGCCCGGTCGCGGGCTTCGGCGTCCGACTCGGCCGCGACCACGCGCCCGAGCGCCGCCGGATTGGTCAGCTTCGCCACGGCTGCCCGCCGGACCTTGAGGTCCGTATCGGTCTCCGCCAAGCCCGCGAGCTCGAGCTGGTCTTCGAGCTCCCGGACGGCTTCGAGCCGCACGGCGACGTCTGCATGCTTCCAACGAGGCTGAGGTTTGAGCTTGTCTAGGAGACCCATAGCGGTCCGGGTACCCAGACAATAAGGAAAAGGCGTGCCGTACAGTTCCGGGCATGCGCCCAAGGGACTCATGTCCGTTCGACCATAGAAATCAATCAGTTACAGGAAGTCTGCCAAGCAGCGGTTTCCTGTATAGGCCTATAGATCCGGATGCCTGAATCAAGAATCCAAATCCACTGACCGGGTCAGATCAGCTCTTCGAGCCGGCTGACGAGGCTATCGAGCTGATCGACCACCGCTTGAATCGTCGACGGCTCGCTCAAGTCGACCCCTGCGCGCTTGAGAAGCGCCATCGGGTGGTCGCTTCCGCCGGCGGCGAGCAGTTCCAGGTAGCGGGACCGTGCCTGGGCCCGGGATGGCTCGGGCCCTTCCGAAATTTCCCGGGCCAGCCGCGCTGCCGATGCGAAGCACGTCGCGTACTGATAGACGTAGTACGGCGTGTTGAAGAAATGCGGGATCCGCGCCCACGTGATGGCCGTCAGGTCTTCGAGATCGACGGCGTCCCCGTAGTACGCGTCGAAGCGCTCCTTGTACAAGGCGTTCAGCACGTCAGACGTCACCGGCTCGTCCTGCTCGACGAGCTTGTGTGTCGCGAGCTCGAAGTCCGCGAACAACACCTGCGTGTAGAACGTGCTCGTGATGTTGTCGATCGCGTGTTGCAGCAGCACGATCCGTTCGTCGCGCTCGGTGACTTCGGCCAGCCACTGTTCGAGCAGCAGCGCCTCGCTCAGCGTCGACGGCACTTCGGCGATGAAGATCGTGTAGTCCGAGTACACGAACGGCTGCCGCTCGTGCGACAGCATCGTGTGCATCGAGTGGCCCATCTCGTGCGCCAGCGTGAACACATCGTCGAGCGTGTCGGCCCAGTTGAGCAGCATGTACGGATGCACGCCGTAGACGGGCGCGGAGTACGCACCGCTGCGCTTGCCATCGTTTTCGTAGACGTCGATCCAGCGCTCGCGGAATCCGCGCCACATCCGCGCCTGATATTCGTCGCCGAGTGGCGACACCGACTGGACGATGCGCGCAAGCACCTCGTCGTAGCCGTACCGGCGGTCCCAGTCGACGATGGGAATCGAGAAGTCGTAGTTGTGGTATTTCTCGAGCTTTAGCGCGCGGCGGCGCAACCGGTGGTAGCGGCGTAGTGGTTCGACCCCAGCCCTGGTGGTCGAAATCAGATTGTCCACGACTGAGCGCGGGATGTTGTTGCCGTGCAGCGCCGCGTCGAGCGTCGTCGGGTACCCCCGTGCGCGCGCGTGGAACCAGTCGCGCTGGCAGATGCCGTGGTAGAGCGTCGCGTAGGTGTTCAGCGACTTTTCGTACGTGCCGTAGTGCGAAAGAAAGGCCTGACGACGATCCGCCTGGTGGCGATTGGTGGCGAGCACGGCGCGGTACTGGCCGTACGACATCGTGATGGTTTCGCCGGTGCTGAGCGTGACTTCCGGAAACTTCGCGTCGGCCGTCGACAAGGCGAGGTACGCCTCGCCCGGCGAACCCGACAGACGCGACGACAGCGACATCAGCCGCTCACCCTGCTCGTTGAGGACGTGTTCCTGCTGGCGGAAGATCTCTTCGATCGCGAACCGGTACACCGCGAGGTCGGCGTGCGTGTCGAGCCACCTGTGGATCGTCGCGTGCGGAATCTGAAGCAGCTCGGGACTGAACCACGACGTCGCTTCCTGCCAGCGCGCCATCAGCGCCTGCACCTGCTGGCGCCGCGCGTTCACGCGGTTGTCGCGCTGGTCCTCGTCGTACTTCAGCGACGGATAGAAATAGACCTTGTAGGCGAGCTGGCCGAGGGCGTCGTTCAACCGGTAGGCCGAGAGTAGCTGGTCAGGGCTCTGGCCAAGCGTGCCCTTGAGCGCCGCGTACTCGCCGATGCGCTTCTCGAGCTCGGCACGCGCCTGGTCCCAGGCGCTCCAGTCGCCGTAAATGTCGTCGAGATTCCACTTATGGGCGTCGTCGATTTCGGCGCGGTTGCGCGGGCGGGCCATCGCAGAGGGGTTCACAGCAGAATCATATCAATCGCTCGGGCGCGAGTTCCGAGCACCAGTAGTAGTTATAATCCCGGCGGTTAGTCATGCCGGGAGGCTCCATGGTGAGGCACCTTCGTCTGTTTGTTTCCGCCGCGGCAGGTTTGGCCGTGGTCGCAGTCGGGCCGCTCGTGCATGGGCAGCAAAACGCTGCGGGGGTGCCCATCGCGCAGCAGTTCGAGTCGCTGCACTACCGATCGATCGGTCCGGCGAGCATGTCGGGCCGCATCAGCGACTTCGCGGTGTACGAAGCGAACCCGTCGATCTTCTGGGTCGGTTCGGCGCACGGCGGCGTGTGGAAGACGGCGAACGGCGGCACGACCTTCACGGGCCAGTTCCAGCAGAACGGCCTGATGGGCGTCGGTGCGATCGCGGTGTCGCAGAAAAATCCCGATCTCGTCTGGCTCGGCACGGGCGAGGGCACCAATCGCCAGAGCATCTCGTGGGGAAGCGGCGTCTACAAATCCACGGATGGCGGCAGCCACTGGCAGTTCATGGGTCTCGGCAAGTCGTACCACATCCAGCGGCTCGTCATCGATCCCGACAACGACAACGTCGTGTTCGTCGCGGCGCAGGGATCGCTGTTTGGTCCCGGCGGCGATCGCGGCGTGTACAAGACGACCGACGGCGGTGCCACGTGGAAGCAGGTGCTGAAGGTCGACGACGACACGGGCGCGAACGAAGTCGCCATCGCCAAGAGCGATCACAAAGTGATGTACGCGTCGACCTATCAGCGCCGCCGGACGCAGTGCTGCGTGAACGGCGGCGGCCCCGGCAGCGGTGTGTGGAAGTCCACCGATGGTGGCGACACCTGGACGCGGTTGTCCGGTGGCGGCTGGCCCGCCGGCCCGCTCGGGCGAATCGGTCTCGACGTGTATCGACACAGCGCGAACATCATCTACGCGACGATCGAAGCTGAAGGCGCCGCGGGCGGCGGTGGCGGTGGGGCGGGTGGCGGTGCTGCGGGTGGCGGCGGCGGAGGTGGTGGAGGCCGAGGTGGCGGCGGTGCGGCGGCCGGCGGCTCCGGCGTCTACCGCAGCGACGATGGCGGCGCGTCGTGGCGGCAGGTGAACACGAACAATCCGCGTCCGCTCTACTTCTCGCAGATTCGCGTCGATCCCAACAGCCCGGACCGCTCGATTCTCGGCGGCGTGCGGTTGACGATCTCGCTCGACGGCGGCAAGACGCAGTTGAGCGCCGATCCGTCCGCGCACGACGACAAGCACGCGATCTGGTGGGATCCCGCCAACTCCGACCACGTGCTGATCGGTACCGACGGCGGCGTGTACGTCACGTGGGACATGACGCGCTCGTGGATCTGGCTGCCGAATCTTCCGGTCGGCCTCTTCTATCACGTGGGCTACGACATGGAGACGCCGTTCAACGTGTGCGGCGGCATGCAGGACAACTACGACTGGTGCGGGCCGAGCGCCGTGCGGACGCGGAACGGCATCTCGAACGATAGGTGGCAGTCGATCCAGGGTGGAGACGGCTTCGTCGCCATTCCCGATCCGCGCGACAACCACATCGTCTTCAGCGAGACGCAGGACGGCGCCACGATGCGCCACAACCGCGTCACCGGAGAGTCGAAGAGCATTCGGCCGACGCCGCAGAACACGACCGACCCGACGCGTAGCGGCGCGTATCGCTTCAATTGGGATACGCCGATGATGTTCTCGCCGACCGATCCGGCCGTGCTCTACATCCTCGGCAACAAGGTGTTTCGATCGACCGATCACGGTGATTCCTGGACCGCCGTCAGTCCCGATCTCACCACCAACGCGAATCGTGACGACGTCGTCACGATGGCCGTGAAGGGCGCCGACGTCCGGATTTCCAAGAACGACGGCATCGCCGCTTGGCCGACGATCGTGTCGTTTGCCGAGTCGGCGAAGCAGCCGGGCCTCTATTACGCCGGCAGCGATGACGGCACGGTCAGCATGTCGAAGGATGCGGGCAAGACGTGGGACAAGACGGTCGCGGACCGGCTGCCAGGCTTCGTGAAGGGCGCGTGGGTGTCGAAGGTGATGCCGTCTCGCTACGACGCAGGCACCGTGTACATCGCCTCCGACGCGCACCGCCTGAACGACTACGAGACGCACATCTGGGTGAGCAACGATTTCGGCGCGACGTTCCGATCGCTCAACGGCAACCTGAAGGGCGAGGCGATCAAGACGCTCACCGAGGACCAGCGCAATCCGGATGTCATCTACGCGGGAACAGAGACGGGCCTCGTCGTCACGCTCGATCGCGGCAAGACGTGGTCGCGCCTGCAGGGAAACTTCCCGAATGTGCGCGTCGACGAGATCACGCTGCACCCGCGCGACAACGCGATGCTGCTCGCGACGCACGGTCGAGCGATCTGGATCCTCGATCACCTGTCGCCAATTCAGGAGTACACCGCCGCCCAGAGCGGCGCCGCCGAAGCGCACCTGTTCTCGATCGATCCGGCGCTCGAATGGCGAGGTTTCGACGACAAGAACGACGAGTTCTGGGGACATCAGTATTTCGTCGGCGAGAATCCGCCGACCGAGGCGGTGATGCAGTACTTCCTCAAGAACAAGGCGAATGAGGTGAAGTTCAAGATCACCGACGCCGCCGGCAAGGAGATTCGCACGGTGACGGTCGCGGGCAACCGCTTGCAGGCAGGCATCCAGAGCGCGTGCTGGGACATGCGCGTCGAGCCGATCGCGCCTGCGGCAGGCGCGACCGCGCCTCCGGGTGGACGCGGCGGCGGTGGCGGAGCAGGCGGCGGACGCGGTGGTGGCGGGGGCATGGCGCTGCCGGCGCCTGAAGCGGGCTACAGTGCCGAGAATCCGTGCGGCGGCGGCCCCGGTGGGGGTGGCGGCGGTGGTGGACGAGGCGGCGGCGGATCGCCGCAGGGGCCCTACGTGCTGCCCGGCACCTACAACGTCACGCTCATCGTCGATGGCAAATCGTTCGAGACCAAACCCGTCAAGGTCGTGAACGATCCCGACATCCAGATGAACGACGTGCAGCGCAAGAAGTACTTCGACACCGTAATGGACCTGCACGACATGCAACGTCGCGGCGAAGAAATGGCCGCGGCCTTGAATCCGATGTACTCGCAGATGAACGACGCGGACGCCAAACTCAAAGCCTCGAACAGCGTGCCAGCGGCGGCCAAAGCGCAATTCGATGCGCTGAAGAAAGACTTCGACGCCGTGCGCGTCAAGTTCGACGTGCCGCCCCCCGCGCCGACTGGTGGCGGCCGCGGCGGCGGAGGTGGCGGCGGCGGCTTCGGCGCGCCGGCAGTGTCCGACGACGACGTCGTCGCGAAGGTCGGCGGTCTGAAGAGTCAGATGCTGTCATTCACCGAGATGCCGAGCGACACGCTGATGAAGCAGTACGCAGACGTGAAGGTCGCGCTGCCCAAGGCGATCGCCGACGGCAACGCGTTCCTCGTCAAGGCGATGGCGTTGAGTCCGACACTGAAGAAGTACGACGTCGCGCTGACGGTGCCGTCGCCGGTGAAGTAGGCAAGGCGAGCGGCACGCCGGCTCCAGTCTGTCAGAATGGACGGATGCGGACGCTGTCGATTCAGACGACTACGCACGGGCGCGTGCTCGTGGAGGACGCGAAGGTCGCACCGCCGTTCGGCGCCTTGCTCGTCTTTCACGGCTATGCGCAGTCGGCCGACGAGGCGCTCGATGAGGTCAGGAAGATTCCCGGTGTCGACCGCTGGACGACCGCGTCCGTGCAGGGACTGCACCGCTTCTACACGCGCGGCGACCAGCGCGTCATCGCAAGTTGGATGACGCGGCAGGATCGCGACGAGGCGATCGCCGACAACATCGAATACGTCAACCGCGCGATCGACGCGATCGACCCGGACGGTCCGATCGTCTTCGTCGGTTTCTCGCAAGGCGTGCCGATGGCGTACCGGGCCGCACTTACGGCGGGCCGGCGAGCAGCCGGCGTGATCGCGCTTGGCGGCGACATGCCGCCCGAATTGAAAACCGCCGAACGCGATCCGCGATGGCCGCCCGTGCTCGTTGGCGCGGGCGATCAAGACACCTGGTTCACCGCGGCCAAGCTCGCGGCCGACGAGGCGTTCCTCCGAGCGAAAGGCGTTCCGCACGAGGTCGTGCGATTTGCCGGCGGGCACGAATGGACCGACGACTTCCGCGCGACGGCAGGCCGGTGGCTTCAGCGCGTCATCCAGGCCGCCGCGACGTCCAACGCGTGATCGACTGACAGCCCGGCCGGGTCCGCGCCCTTCGGCCGGACGAGCGAGTGATCCCCGCCGTCGATGACTTCGAGTTGCGCGGGCGCGAGCCGCGCGACGAGCGCGCGCATCTCATCCGGCGATCCAAACGGATCGCGCGATCCATGAAGAAAGAGCAGCGGCGCGACGATCTCCGACAGATGCCGATCGCGCGTCTGCGCTGGCTTGCCCGGCGGGTGGAGCGGATACCCGAAGAACACCAGCCCCGCCGGCGCGGGATCGAGCAGACCTCGGGCCGCCGCCTGCGACGAGATCCGTCCGCCCATCGACTTCCCGCCCGCGAAGATCTTTCCGCCCGCGCGTCCGGCGGCATCCGTCCACGCCCGCGCAAACGCCTCTTCGAGTACGGCAGGCGGATCGGGAAGACGCCGCTTCGCCTCCATGTACGGGAAGTTGAACGTGTGGACGTTGATGCCGCGTGCGGCAAGGCCGGTGGCGACGCGCGTCATCCAGGGATGGCGCTCGCCTGCGCCCGCGCCGTGTCCGAAGACGAACGTCGGGGACGAGGCAGAGGCGGTGTAAAACACTGTGGAGAAAGCGTCTCACACCTCGGGCACGCGAGGATCGGTGGCCTTGACCGCATGTAATCAATGTATGTAGATTGATAGATATGGATCAAACGTCGGGGCTGTTGCGGTTGCTCGGGGACGAGACCCGGCTCCGGCTCCTCCGGCTGCTGTCGCGCGAGGCGCTCAATGTCTCGGAGCTGACGGCGATTCTTGGCGTGGCCCAGTCAGGGGTCTCGCGCCATCTCGGCCTGTTGCGCGAGGCCGGCCTCGTGGTCGAGCAGCGCGGCGGGACGTTTTCCTGGTATCGCCTCGCCCCGGAATTCGACGTGCCGGCGGGCGATCGGGCGACGCTGTGGTCGTGGCTTCGCGCGGAGTTCGAACGCGCGACGTCGGACACGCGCGCCGACGATGCCCGGCTGGAGGAGATCCGCCGGTTGCGCCAGGAGAGCTTCGCGCAGCATGGCGGCGCGGGTGACGCCCGTCAGCTCGTGCCGGGTCGCAGCTGGGCGGCCTGGGCGCGGGCGCTCGGGCTGTTGCTGCCCGCGGTCGACGTCGCCGATCTCGGCTGCGGCGAAGGCTACCTGGCCATCGAAGCCGCGCGTTGGGCCCGCAGCGTCGTCGCGATCGATCATTCGGCGGACGTGCTCGAGCGTGGCAAGGCGTTAGCGGCACGGCGACGCGTGCGCAACATCACGTGGAAGCGCGGCGAGCTCGAACGGCTGCCGCTCGCGGACGAGTCGATCGACATCGCGCTCTTGTCCCAGGCGTTGCATCACGCAGCGCAGCCGGATCGCGCGCTGGCCGAAGCGTGCCGCGTGCTTCGACCGGGCGGCCGGGTGCTCGCGCTCGACCTGCGCCAGCACGGCGAGGCCTGGGTCAAGCCGCAACTGGGCGACGCGTGGCTCGGCTTCAGCGACGAAGAACTTCGCCGGCTCCTTGGCACGGCCGGTTTTCATGACGTCACGGTGCGCGTCGGCGCGCGGCGATCGGGCGATCCGTTCACCGTGCTCATTGCCGTGGGCACCAAACGCGCCGCCGAGGCGCATTCCGTCGCGCGACGCGGCACGGGCGATCGCGCCAGGCTCCCGGTCCGCAAAGGAACCGTTACACGATGACGACACGAGACACGCTCGACGCGATCCTGTCCCAGCGGGTGCTCCTGCTCGACGGCGCGATGGGCACGATGATCCAGCGCCACAAGCTCAGCGAGTCCGACTTCCGCGGGGAGCGGTTCGCGGCGCATCCGCACGATCTCAAGGGCGACAACGACCTGCTCGTCCTTACGCAGCCGGCCGTCATCGCCGGCATCCACCGCGAGTACCTCGCCGCCGGCGCCGACATCATCGAGACGAACACGTTCAACTCGCAGGCGGTGTCGCAGGCGGACTACGGCCTCGAAGCGCTCGGGTACGAGCTCAACGTCACGGCAGGCAAGCTCGCGCGCGAGGCCGCGGACGAGTTCACCCGCGCGACGCCCGATCGTCCGAGGTTCGTGGCCGGGTCGATTGGCCCGGCGAACCGCACGCTGTCGATCTCGCCTGATGTCGGCAATCCGGCGTTCCGCGCGATCACGTTCGACACGCTCAAGGACGCGTACGCCGACCAGGTGCGCGGTTTGATCGACGGCGGCGTCGATCTGCTCCTTGTCGAGACCATCTTCGACACGCTGAACGCGAAGGCCGCGATTGTCGCGATCGAAGAGGCGCAGGCGGAACGCGGAGTGCGCCTGCCATTGATGATCTCGGTGACGATCACCGATCGCAGCGGTCGTACGCTTTCCGGCCAGACGCTCGACGCGTTCTACGTCTCGATCGAGCACGCGCGGCCGTGGAGCATTGGCATCAACTGCGCGCTGGGCGCGCGCGAGATGCGCCCGTACCTCGCCGAGCTCGCCCGCATGGCGAACTGCTGGGTGAGCGTCTATCCCAACGCGGGACTGCCGAACGCGTTTGGCGAGTACGAGGAACTGCCCGCCGAAACGGCGTCGCTCTTGCGCGAGTTCGTGACCAGCGGCTTCACGGACATCATCGGCGGCTGCTGCGGCACGACGCCTGATCACATCCGCGCTCTTGCGCGCGACGTCCAGGGCCTCGCCGCGCCGCGGGTGAGAAAGCCACGGGACAGCCAGGATTTCCGTCTGTCTGGCCTCGAGCCCCTCGTCGTTCGCGCCGACAGCAACTTCCAGATGATCGGCGAGCGCACGAACGTCACCGGATCGAAACGCTTCGCGCGCCTCATCAAGGCCGATGCCTTTGGCGACGCGGCGGCGGTCGCCGCCGAGCAGGTGCGCGGCGGCGCCAACCTGATCGACGTCAACATGGACGAAGCCATGCTCGATTCCGAGCAGGCGATGACGACGTTCCTCAACTACATCGCGACCGAGCCGGAAATCGCGCGCGTGCCGATCATGATCGACAGCTCGAAGTGGTCGGTCATCCAGGCGGGACTCAAGTGCGTACAGGGCAAGGGCGTCGTCAACTCGATTTCGCTGAAGGAAGGCGAAGCCGATTTTCTCGAGAAGGCGCGAATCGTCAGGCGCTACGGCGCGGCGGTGATCGTCATGGCCTTCGACGAGCGCGGACAGGCCGACACGATCGCCCGAAAGGTCGAGATTTGCAGCCGTGCCTACCGGCTGCTCATCGATCAGGCTGGTTTTGATCCGACCGACATCATCTTCGATCCGAATGTGCTCGCGATTGCGACCGGCCTCGAGGAGCACAACGAGTACGCGATCAACTTCATCGAAGCGACGCGTCTGATCAAAGCAGCGTGCCCGGGCGTGAAGATCAGCGGAGGCATCAGCAACCTGTCGTTTGCCTTCCGCGGCAACGACATCGTCCGCGAGGCGATTCACGCGGCGTTTCTGTATCACGCGATCAAGGCCGGCCTCGACATGGGCATCGTCAACGCGGGCCAGCTCGCGGTGTACGAGGACATCCCGGCGGATCTGCTCACGCACGTCGAGGACGTGATCTTCAACCGGCGTCCGGATGCGACGGAACGACTCGTGACGTTCGCCGATCAGGTCAAGGGATCGGGCAAGAAGCGCGAACTCGACCTGGCGTGGCGGGAGAAGCCCGTCGAGGCGCGACTGGCGTACGCGCTGATCCACGGCGTCGTCGACTTCATCGAGGCCGACGCCGAAGAAGCGCGGCAGAAGCTGGGCCGGCCGCTCGAGGTCATCGAAGGGCCGTTGATGGACGGCATGAAGGTCGTTGGCGATCTCTTCGGCGCCGGCAAGATGTTCCTGCCGCAGGTCGTCAAGAGCGCGCGCGCGATGAAGCGCGCCGTCGCATATCTCGAGCCTTTCATGGACGAGGAGAAGCGCGCTTCGGGCACCGTCGGCCAGCCGCAGGGTCGCGTGCTGCTCGCGACCGTCAAGGGCGACGTCCACGACATCGGCAAGAACATCGTCGGTGTCGTCCTCGGCTGCAACAACTACGAGGTCGTCGACCTCGGCGTGATGGTCTCGTGCGAGCGCATTCTCGAGCGGGCGCTCGAATCGAAAGCGGACATCATTGGACTGTCCGGGCTGATCACGCCGTCACTCGACGAAATGGTCTACGTGGCGAAGGAAATGTCGCGCCGAGAGCTGACGACGCCGCTGCTGATCGGAGGCGCGACGACGAGCAAGCAGCATACGGCCGTGAAAATCGCGCCGGAGTACACCGGGCCGACCGTGCATGTGCTGGATGCCTCACGCGCCGTTGACGTCGTGTCGAAACTGCTGAGCGATCGGCACCGCGCGGGCTACGTCGCCGCCGTGAACGAAGATCATCAGTCGCTGCGCGCCAAGTACAGCACGCGGAAAGAAAAGGTGCTGCTGCCGCTCGCCGAGGCTCGCGCGAATCATCTCAAGACGGACTGGGACAACCTCGAAATCGCGTCGCCCTGGTTCGTGGGCCGGCGTGTCGTCGAGCCGGCGCTCGAAGATCTGCTGCCGTTCATTGACTGGACGTTCTTCTTTACGGCGTGGGATCTGAAAGGACGATTTCCGGCCATCCTCGATCATCCGGACTACGGCGGCCCCGCGCGTGAGCTCTACGAGAACGCGCAGACGCTGCTCAAGCAGATCGTTCGAGAGAAACGCATCACGGCGCGCGGCGTCTACGGTTTCTGGCCGGCCAACAGCGTGGGTGACGACATCGTGGTGTACAAGGACGATGCGCGGCGCGTCGAGCTGGGGCGGTTCCACATGCTCCGGCAGCAGGAGCCGATCGCCGACGGCCGGCCGAATCGATCGCTTGCGGATTTCATTGCGCCGAAAGAGTCGCTCGTGCCGGACTACCTCGGACACTTCGCGGTCACCGCGGGCATTGGCGCGGACACGCTTGCGACCCAATACGAAGCGCAACACGACGATTACAGCGCGATCATCGTCAAGGCGCTGGCCGACCGGCTGGCGGAGGCGTTCGCGGAGTTTTTGCACGCGCAGGCGCGGCGCGATTGGGGCTATGGCGCCCAGGAACGGTTCTCCGGAGAAGAGCTGATCGCCGAAAAGTACCGAGGCATTCGTCCGGCGTTCGGCTACCCGGCGTGCCCGGACCACAGCGAGAAGACGACGTTGTTCAGGATTCTGGATGCGCCGGCGGTCGGGATCACGCTGACCGAGTCGTTCGCGATGATGCCGCCCGCGTCGGTCAGTGGGTTGTACTTCAGTCATCCGCAGGCGAAATACTTCAACGTCGGGCGCATCGGGCGCGATCAGCTCAACGACTACGCCGCGCGCAAGCAGGTGACGATCGAGCTGGCCGAGCGCTGGCTGGGACCGAGTCTCGGATAGCGCGGCGCGTCGCGTTTCATGCCGATCACTCCCGCACATGCCGCGGCCGCGTGGCCTTTGCGGGCCTGGATGCGGCGCCTGCCGCTCTCGGCGCTGATCGTCGGCACGATGTCGCCTGACTACGAGTACTTGCTGACGCTCGCGCCGATCACTCGCTTCGCACACACGCTGCGCGGCCTCGCGCTGTTCTGCGTGCCCGTCTCGCTCGCCGTCTGGTTCGTGTTCCGACGTCTCGTGCGACCGGCGATCGTCGATCTATTACCGCCAGGCGCAGCGCGAGCGATCGGACGGGCGTCGGCGTCGTGGGGACTGGCACTTGCCGCGGTGGTGCTCGGCGCTGTCAGTCATGTCATCTGGGACGGCTTCACTCACCACAGCGACTGGGGCGTGAACCTGCTGCCCATCCTTCGCTCGCAGCCGATTCCGCAGATCGTCGCGCTGCCCTGGTACAAACTGCTGCAGGTACGGAAGCTCGGCGGGCGGCGTTCTCGTCCTCGTTCTCTGGACCGGGACGTGGCTGCGCTCTCTGCCGGCTGGCGCGCTCGAATTCGCACCGGGCCAGCTGAGGCGGACGGCGTTCGTCGTCGCTTCAATTCTTCTGGTCAGCATCGTCGGCGCACTTGCCGACGGCTGGTGGGGACGCCGATCGAGCTGGCCCGTCGATCTCGGCCGCGCCGCGGTCGGCGCGATGGCCGCCGGGGCACTCGCGGTGCTGGTGTTTGCGATTGTTGCGGCCGCCCGGCGATCGCGCGGTCGTTGATTGCGCGACTGCGCGCCGGCGCTATTGTCCGGCCGCCTTGGCTCCGGGCGAGCGCCGCTTGGCGCCGCGTCGTCGTTTCGCCTTGAAGCACGTGGCTGCGTGATCGTCAACGAGCCCGCATGCCTGCATGAATGCGTAGCAGATGGTCGAGCCGACGAAGTTGAAGCCGCGGCGCTTGAGATCGCGGCTCATGGCATCAGATTCCTCGGTTCGTGCGGGCACCTCCCGCATCGATGACGGACGGTTCACCTTCGGCGCGCCGCCGACGAATCCCCAGATGTAAGCCGAGAACGAGCCGAATTCACGTTGCACCTCGAGAAACGCACGGGCGTTCTTGACGGCCGACTCGATCTTCAGGCGGTTACGGACAATTCCGGAGTCGGCGAGCAACGAGCGCCGTTTCGCCGCGTCATATTTCGAGACGCGCCCGGGATCGAACTGGCTGAACGCGCGGCGGTAGGCGTCGCGCTTGCGGAGGATCGTGATCCAGCTGAGCCCGGCCTGGGCGCCTTCGAGAATCAGCATCTCGAACAGGTGCCGATCGTCATGCGACGGCACGCCCCACTCCTCGTCGTGATAGCGGATGTAGAGCGGGTCGGAGCCGGCCCACGCGCAGCGCACGCGAGGCATGGTGTTACTTCAGCGACTTCTCGCGCGTCGCCTTGAACTCATTGCCGGGTTTCCATTCCGGCAGCTTGTCGGCGTTCGCGACGCGATAGCCGATCGCGAAGAAGAGTTTGCCGTCCTCGGCCGCGCCAGAGAGGTCCCACCAGTCCTGCACCTGATCGGTCGCCTGGTGATAGAACTTGGTCGTCCATTCGTCGCGTTTTTCCTGGCCGTACGACGCAGGCTTGCCGATGAAGTCCACACCGGAGTCGGGATCGAGGGCGGGCACGCCGACTTTGGCGAAGTTGAAGTGGTCGGAGCGGTAGTAGAACCCCTTCTCCGGCTCGGAGTCGGGCCGAAGCGTCCGGCCTTGTTCAGCGGCGGCATCGCGCGCGTAGTCATCGAGATCGGACGCGCCCAGGCCGATGATCGTGATGTCCTTCGTGCGTCCCCAGACGTTGATCTCGTCCACGTTGATGTTCGCGGCCATCTTGCTGACCGGGTAGGGCGGAAACTTCGCGAAGTACTCGGACCCGAGCAGTCCCTGTTCCTCCGACGTCACGGCGACGAACAGGAGTGAACGCCTCGGCGCCGGCTGCACTTTCTTGAACGCGCGCGCGAGCTCGACGATCATCGCCGTCCCGGTCGCGTTGTCACGCGCGCCGTTGCAGATCTTGTCGCCGTTGACCGGGTCGCACTCGCCGAAGTGATCCCAGTGCGCGGAATAGACGACGAATTCGTTCTTGAGCGCCGGATCGCTGCCCGTGATCTTCGCGACCACGTTCTGCGAATCGACTGTTCTCAGCGTCTGCTTGAACGACATCGATCCGCTCAGATTGAGCGGCACCGGCTTGAAGTCGCGGGTCGCCGCCTGCGCCTTCGCCTTCTGATAATCGAGCCCGGCCAGCGCGAACAGCTTCGTCGCTGCCCCGAGCGAGATCCAGCCCTGAATTGCCGCGCGGCCCATGTTCTTGTCGGGCGTGACGAGGTCGAAGCGCTCGCCGCCGAATCCCTGCACGACGTTGAATGGATAGCCGGCAGGCACCGTCTCGTGGACGATCAACACCGCCGCAGCGCCCATTCGCGCCGCCTGATCGTACTTGTACGTCCATCGGCCATAGAGCGTCATGCCCTTGCCGGCAAACGTCTTCGGGTCGAGCGATTTCGGATCGGCGGGATCGGGCACGGGCGGATCGTTCACGAGCACGATGATCGTCTTGCCCTTGACGTCCACGCCCTTGAAGTCGTCCCAGTTGAACTCGGGTGCCTGCACACCGTAGCCGACGAACACGACGTCGGAATCCTTGAGCGCGATCGTGTCCGTCACCCTCTGACTGAACGCGACCACATCGTCGTGCGGCTCGAGCGTGACCGGCGGCCGGCCCTTCTTCGTGAAGACGAGCGCCGATTGATCGGTCGCCGTCACGCTTACGAGCGGCACTTTCTGCGTCCAGGATCCGTCCGGATTGCCGGGCTCCGCGCCGGCGGCCTTGAATCGATCGATCAGGTACTGCACAGTCTTCTGCTCGCCGTCGGTGCCCGGCCGCCGGCCCCCAAAGTCGTCGGACGACAGCATCTTCGTGTCGGTCAGAACCGCGGCGGTATCGATCGCGGGCATCTCCGCGACCGTCAACGGTTTCGCCGGTTGAGGCGCGGAACACGCCGCGGCGGCGGCCACGGCAAAGAAGAGAGCCTGGGCGCGTCGGTGCCGCATGCGGTAAATCTACCTCAGACCAACCGTGCGGCCAGCGTTCTTACCGCCTGCACCATCGACATCAGTCCGAGCCCTTTTCCCATCGAAATATTTTGGCGAAAGATCTGTTCGACGATGTCCGGACTGACAGTTGCGATGTCCTGCGGCTTCAAGCCGGACAGCGAGCGATCGAGAATGCGCGCGAGCGCTTTTGCGGAAACGCCCGAGGGGTTTTCGACCGCGAAGTACAGCTTGACCCTGCCGTCCGCCTCGCGTGTGACCCAGGCGTACGCCTCGGACTCGCAATGAGGCACGAGGTGATCTTTCGCAAAAGGCCGGGTCGCGATCTCCGGCGGTACTTCCTTGAACTGGTCCGCATATCCCAGCAGCAGGTTGATGCGATCCGCCGGATCCGAAAACAGCGCGAACGTGTCGAGAACCGCCTGGAGCTTCTCCGGGAGCGCGCTCATTTCACCGCGCCTTCCGCAATTGCCTCATCGCCCCATTGCCTCATTTCTCAATGGGAAGCCCGACCGAGTTGCCCCACTCCGTCCACGATCCGTCGTAATTCTTGACCTTCTTGAAGCCGAGCAGGTACTTCAAGACGAACCACGTATGGCTGCTGCGCTCGCCGATGCGGCAATACGCGATCGTCGGCTTGTGCTTCTGGAGGCGGTTCGTCTTCACGTACAACTCGGCCAATTCCAACGCCGTCTTGAACGTGCCGTCGTCGGCGTTGATCGCCCGGGCCCACGGAATGCTCTTCGCGCCGGGGATGTGACCGCCGCGCAACGCGCCCTCGTTCGGATAGTCCGGCATGTGCATGCGCGTGCCTGCGTACTCTTCCGGGCTGCGCACGTCCACGAGCTGGCCCTTCGCCTTCATGTGCGTCAGCACCTGCGGGCGGAACGCGCGAATGGGCGCGTCCTTCCGCTCCTTCGCCTTGTACTTCGTGGCGGGGAACGCCGGCACGTCCCGCGTCACCTCGCGGCCTTCCTTGCTCCACTTGAGCCGGCCGCCGTCCATGACCTTCGCATTCGTGTGGCCGAAGAGCTGGAAGACCCAGTACGCGTAGCATGCCCACCAGTTGTTCTTGTCGCCGTAAAACACGATGGTCGTCTTCGGCGTCGCGCCGATGCGCGACATCAGCGACTCGAATCCCTTGCGCGTGATGTAGTCGCGCTTGATGGGGTCGTTCAGATCCGCGGTCCAGTCGACGTGCACCGCGCCCGGAAGATGTCCCGATGGATAGAGCAGTGCGTCCTCGTTGGATTCGACGATGCGCACGTCAGGATCGTTAAGGTGGCTCGCGACCCAGTCGGTCGACACGAGCACACTGGAGTTGGCGTAACCGCGAGCCGAAATGTCAGTCATACGCGCCATTATTTCACTAAGCGCTCGCACGCGGTGCGGACCGGCCGTCGTACAATCACGACGGCTCAGCCGTGCGGGGCGCGGTCCCGAGCGCCTCGGCCTGTCGGGACGGAGCCGCTGATCTGATGTGTCGCGCACTCATCGCCGTCGTGCTGCTTGCGGCCGGCCAATCCGCGTCGGCTCCCGTGTTTTTCCAGAACACGCTGCCGCCCGGCCAGATGACGGGCAAGCAGGCGGTAGTGACGACGAGCGCCGGGACGTTCGTGATTCAGCTGCTGCCCGAGGCCGCGCCGAACCACGTCGGCTACTTCATCAAGCAGGCGAGCGAGCACGCGTACGACGGGACGATCTTTCACCGCGTCATTCGCTACGGGATCATCCAGGGCGGTGATCCGCTGTCGAAAGATCCCGCGAAGATCGCGCTGTACGGCACGGGCGGCATGGGCGTGCTCAAAGCGGAGATCAACAGCGAGAAGCACACGGCCGGGACGGTGTCCGCCGTGCTGGCCCCGGGCAAGCGCGACAGCGCGGGCTCGCAGTTTTTCGTGTGCGTCACAGACCAGCCCGCGCTCGACGGCCAGTACACCGTCTTCGGGCGCGTCGTTGACGGGATTGAAGTCGTGCAACGGATTTCGGCCACCGACGCGGATGCCGAGGGACGACCGACGTCGCGCATCGTGATCGAGTCGGTGACGATCCGCGACACCCCGCCGGAATTGTTCGTACACGACAGCGCCGCGGAGCTTGCGGCGTACCACGTGCTGCTGGAGACGACGAAGGGACCGATCGAGCTCGAGATGCTGCCCGATCGCGCACCGGAAACCGTCCGCAGCTTTTTGAGGCTGGCCGACTCCGGCGTCTACGACGGCGTCGGCGTACATCGGGTCGCGCCGAATTTCGTGATTCAGACGGGCGCGCTCGCATTTCGTGACAAGCCACTGACGGATCGCCAACAGAAGCTCGTGCACAATCTCGCGCCGGAGTTTTCCGACACGCCGAACGTGCCCGGCATCGTGTCGATGGCGCGCGGCGACGATCCAGGAAGCGGCTCGACGTCGTTCTTCATCTGCATCGGCGAGTGCCGTTCGCTCGACGGCAAGTACACGGCGTTCGCGAAGGTCGTGTCCGGCATGGAGACCGTCAACGCGATTGCGGCGGTCGCAGTCGAGGGCGAAACACCCAAAGGGCCCATCGCCATCACCCGTGCCCGCGTGACCAGGCGCTAGGACAGCGCCGAAAGGCCCGCGACGCGACTGTGAACAATTGACGTGTCGCCGCGCCGGAGAATCACGATATTCCACGGCTTTTGGCCGGTTTTCCTCCCCGGAGATCGGTACGCCCGTTGCAATAGACAGGGTTGAACGCCCGAAAGGGGAGTTCAGCCATGAAATCCGCGTCCCGCGCCTGTTCAGGCGTGATCGTCGCCCTCGTCGTCGGCGCCGCCGCTGCCGTTGCGGCCGCCGGCCCCACCAGAATCACGGCCGCCACGAACATCGCCCTGCGCCAGACGCCCAATGCGTCCGCGCCAGTCGTGGCGTTTCTGCCGATCGGCACCGACGTCACCGACGCTGGTCCGGCTGGATTCGACAAGACGTGGGTGCACGTGCGTCTTGCCGACAATCGCGAGGGCTGGCTGTTGGTCTCACTCACACGCGAGATCGATAGCGCTCACCGCCTGGCCGCCGTCGAAAGCATCGTCGTCGATCGCCTGGGCCGTCGCGGTGACGCGTTCGCGACCACGGCGGAGCTCGCCGATTTCGTCGAGCGCGAACGCGCGGCTGTCACGGATCGCGAGACCGCGGCGCGTTTCGATCTCTATCGTCTGCGCGCAGTAGCGGCCGTGCTCCAGACGATTCACATCGGCCAATCGAAGCGCGATCCGTATCTGTCCTGGCTCGATCGCCACCGGTCGCTGGTGGTCTACGACGAGCCTGGGAGCACGTGGCTGCTGTCGAATGCCGCGGTGTGGAAGGTCCACGACGAGCACGCCAGCGCGGCGGCGGCCGACGAGATCGCGTGGGTCGCGTCGACGACGGGTTTGCCCGGTGAATGTGCCGGATCGCTCGTGTGCTACGTCGAGTCGCTGAATACGCTGTACGGCGAGTATCTCCGGCGTCATCCGTCGGGTCGCCATGTCGACGACGTCGCGCTGTCGATTCGTGGAGCCGCGAACGAACTCAGCTCCGCGGGGCGCGCGCGGGTGCTCTACGTCTTCGATCGACAGCGGGACTGCGCGCCGTTCGGCAAGGCGCTCGAGGCGATCGCGGCGGCCGTGTCGAAGTCGTCGGCGGTGGCCAAGGACGACACGCTGCAGAGTCTCGCCGCTGTTCGCGGCGCCTGCGGCGCGCGGTGACCTTCAGAACAGACGAGCCTCGTCGTTGTCCTCTTCATCGTCCGTGTTGTTGAGGTTGTAGACACCGGCGCCGAGCAGGCGCACCGGACGGGTGTGCGCCTCGGTCTTGCCGAGCAGGAGCACCGCACGCCGCGCGATGCCGTCCGCATCGTCGCTCGGTGCGCGCGTATCCGACCGCGTCACTGTCGTGAAGTCGCTGTAGCGTACTTTGATCGTCACCGTTCGCGCGAGCAGACCGCGGCGTTTCAGCCACTCTGCATTCTCGCGCGCCATGCTGTCGATCTCCTCGCGCATCCGCTCGAGATCGGTCAGGTCGTGCGAGTACGTGCACTCGGATGACGACGACTTGGACGGGCGATTCGGTTCGACCCGCCGGTCGTCGTCTCCGTGAGCGAGCTTCACGAGCCAGTCGGACCAGCTGCCGACCGCCGCGCGCAGCACCGCCGGATCGGCGTGGCGCACGTCGATGAGCTTGTCGATGCCGCGTTCCCGCAGGCGGGACGCTGTCACCGGGCCCACGCCCCACAGCGCATCCACCGGCAGGCCCTGAAGGAACGACTCGACGCGTTCGGGCGCGATCACCGTCAGGCCGTCAGGTTTTTTCCACGCCGATGCGATCTTCGCCAGAAATTTGTTCGGCGCCACGCCGGCCGACGCCGTCAGCGCCGTCTCGTCGCGGATCCGGGCCTTGAGGCGTTTGGCCACGCTCATGCCCAGCGCTTCACCCCACGCGTTTTCCGTGACGTCCAGATACGCCTCGTCAAGCGACAACGGCTCGACCAGCGGCGTGACCGATCGATAGATCGCGAAGACCTGCTGCGACACCGCGCGATACTTCGCGAAATCGGGCGGCACGATCACGAGCTCGGGACACAGCCGCACCGCGCGCGACATCGGCATCGCGGATCGCACGCCGAACGTTCGGGCCTCGTAGCTCGAGGCGGCGACGACGCCGCGCGACTCCGGCCGGCCGCCGACCGCCACCGGTCGGCCCCGCAGCTCCGGCCGATCGCGCTGCTCGACCGACGCGTAAAACGCGTCCATATCGACGTGAAGAATGCGGCGAACCATGCGGCGTCCGGACTAGCAGTATGCCGCAGACCTTCGAAGTATGATCGCCCCCATGACCCGCGCCGTCAGATTGCTGCCCGTGCTCACCCTGCCCGTCGTGCTCCTCGCCTCTCCTCAGCGCGGCGCCGCGCCCGCGCAGACACCGCCGAGATCGCCGGTGACGATCGCCAGCGAAACGCACCTCAAGAACCTGAAGCAACTGACCGACGGTGGCGAAAACGCCGAGGCGTATTTTTCGTTCGACGGCCAGCGGCTCACATTTCAGACGACGCGCGACGGCCACGGCTGCGATCAGATTTACTCGATGAAGATCGACGGCACCGATCTGCATCCGGTCAGCAGCGGCAAGGGCCGCACGACGTGCAGCTTCTATTATCCGGACGGCAAGCACATGATCTTCGCGTCGACGCATCTCGGCGGTGACGCGTGCCCGCCGCCGCCCGATCAGAAGAGCGGCTACGTCTGGGCGGTCTACGACACCTACGACATCTTTCGCACCGATCTCGACGGATCGAATCCCGTGCGGCTCACGAACACGCCTGGGTACGATGCCGAGGCCACGATCGCGAAGGACGGACGCGCCGTCTTCACGAGCGTGCGCGACGGCGACATGGAGATCTACTCGATGAACGGCGACGGATCGGACGTCCGCCGCCTCACGCATCTGCCGGGTCCGGACGGGGGCGCGTTCTTCTCGCCTGACGGGACCCAGATCGTGTTTCGCGGGTATCATCCCGGGCCGGGCGCGGAACTCGACGAGTACTTCACGCTGCTCAAGCGCGCGCTGTGGCGTCCGACGTCGCTCGAGATCTTCGTCATGAACCGCGACGGCAGCAACCTGCGCCAGGTTACCCACTTCGGCAAGGCAAACTGGGCGCCCTACTGGACACCAGACGGCAAACGCATTATTTTCGCATCGAACATGAAGGATCCGGCGCAGCGGAACTTCGATCTGTTCCTCGTGAACCTCGACGGAACCGGCCTCGAGCAGGTGACGTATAACGAGACATTCGACGGGTTTCCGATGTTTTCACCGGACGGGACGAAACTGGTCTTCGCGTCGAATCGCCACGACAGCAACGGCACGGACACGAACATCTTCATCGCCGACTGGCAGAAGTGAGGGCGTCCATGGAATCGACTACGCTCGGCATCGCTCCGCAAGAACGCGGCATGGCCGCGGTCACGCACCTGTCCGGGCTCGCCGGTTACATCGTTCCACTCGGCGGCGTGCTCGTGCCGATCATCATCTGGATGGTGAAGAAGGACTCGCCGGTGATCTCGACGATCGCCAAGCAGGCGGTGCTGCTCAACTTCGTCGTGTTCCTGATGTTCTGCGTGTCGGCCGTGCTCTGGATCACCGTGATTTTGATCCCGGTCGTGATCCTGTTCTGGATCGCTCTCGGCCTGGGCGCGATTGTGCTGCCGGTCGTCGGCGCGATCAAAGCGAGCGACGGCACGTACTACCGCTACCCGGTGATCGGGCTCATCCCGCAGACGCCGTCGACACTCGTCAACATCTAGCCGCGGCTCAGTCGGTCTTGAGCGCCTTGACGGGATCGACCGTCATCGCGCGATGCGGCCGTGCCGTCCGGCCGCGCCCCAATCGTGGTGCACGCGTTCGGGTCGTACTAGAATTCTCTCGTGGCCAAGCGCAAGTCGAAGTCGCCGTCGCTGTTCGACCGCCTCGAGCCGGACGCCAACGTCATCACGCGCCCGTCGGCGGGGTGGGGTGGCGCCGGTGGTACGGGCGGTGCGGCCGCTGGTGGTGCGGGTGGTGGTGGCGAAGAGCGCGTCCCGCTGCACGAAGCCGCGCAGACGCGTTATCTCAACTACGCGCTGTCGGTGATCACGTCGCGCGCGCTGCCCGATGTGCGCGACGGCCTCAAACCTGTTCAGCGCCGCATCCTGTACACGATGTGGCAGCAGAACCTGACCGCCGACGCGAAGCATCGCAAGTGCGCGAAGGTCGTCGGCGACGTGATGGGCAACTACCATCCGCACGGCGATGCCGCGCTCTATGAGACGCTCGTCCGCATGGCGCAGCCGTTTTCGCTGCGCTATCCGCTCATCGACGGCTCGGGCAATTTCGGATCGCTCGACGGCGACAACGCCGCCGCGATGCGATACACGGAATGCCGGCTGGCGCGGCTCAGCGATGAACTGCTGACGGAGATCGATCAGGACACGGTCGAGTTTCGGCCCAACTACGACGGCACGCGTGAAGAGCCCGTCGTTCTTCCGGCCCGGCTGCCGAATCTGCTCATCAACGGGTCGACGGGCATCGCCGTCGGGATGGCGACGAACATCCCGCCTCACAACCTTGGCGAAGTCTGCACGGCGCTCGTCAAGATGATCGACGCCGATCTCGAGCTCTCGAGCGCGCAGCTCTGCAAGTACGTCAAGGGCCCGGACTTTCCGACGGGCGGTCAGCTCATGAACACGCCGCAGGAGATCCGCGATCTCTACAAGATCGGCTCAGGCACGATCCGCATCCGCGGCACGTGGGAGGAAGGCCCGTCGACGCGCGGGAGCAAGACGATCTACATCACCAGCGTGCCCTACATGGTGAACAAGTCGACGCTCGTCGAGCGTATCGCCGACGTCGCGCTCTCGCGCAAACTGCCGCACCTCGTCGACGTCAAAGACCTCTCGACCGACGATGTCCGCATTGCGCTGGAGTTGAAGCCGGACGCGGACGAGCGGATGGTGATGGCGTATCTCTACAAACACACGCCGCTCCAATCGAACTTCCCGGTGAACCTCACGTGTCTCATACCGACCGAGAACGCGCTCGCCGGCAAGCCCGAGCGCCTCGGGCTGCACGAGATCCTCTGGCAGTTTCTCCACTTCCGGCTCGGCGTCGTCCGAGCGCGCCTGACGCACGAGCTCGGCGCGCTCAACACGCGCGTTCATATTCTCGAGGGTTTCGAGATTGTTTTCGACGCGCTCGACGAGATCATCAAGATCGTCCGCAAGTCGGAGGGCAAGGCGGATGCGGCCGAGAAGATCATGGCGCGCTTCAAGCTCGATGCGCCGCAGACCGACGCGATCCTCGAGCTGAAGATCTATCGCCTCGCGCGCCTCGAGATTCTCGTCATTCAGAACGAGCTGGCCGAAAAGCGCCGGCGCGCGAAGGAAATCGGCGGCCTGCTCAAGCGCGAGACGGATCTGTGGAAGATCGTCCGCAGCGAGATCGAAGAAATTCAGAAGAAGTACGGCGACGCGCGCCGGTCGGTCATCACTGGCGAGGTGCCCGACGAGGAGTACACGGCCGACGACTTCATCATCGAGGAAGACAACGTCGTCATCGTCTCGCGCGACGGATGGGTGAAGCGCCAGAAGGAAGTGAAGGACATCGCGTCGACCCGGCTGCGCGAGGGCGACGCGGTGCTCGCGATGGTCGCCGGCAGCACGCGCGCGACGGCGGTGTTCTTCACTAATTTCGGCGTCGCCTACACGACGCGCATCGCGGACGTGCCCGCGTCGACCGGGTACGGCGAGCCGGTGCAGCGGTTGTTCAAGTTCAAGGACGGCGAGAAGGTCGTGGCGGCGCTCAGTCTCGACGCGCGGACGGTTGGTGACATCAAGGGCAAAGGCGCCGCGAAACCGGACGCCGAGCCGGAGCCGCCGCCGGTTCACGCGTTGGCGGTCACGAGCGATGGGTACAGTCTGCGATTTTCGCTCGAGCCGCTGGTCGAGCCGAGCACGCGCGCGGGGCGCAAATTCGCCCGCGTCGCCGACGGCGCGGAGGTCGTGGGTGTCTCGCGCATCACGGGCAGCGAGGTCATCATCGCGGCCACGCGTCAGGCTCGTGCGATGCTCTGCAAGGCTGACGAGGTCAATTTCCTCGGCGGCCCCGGGCGCGGGGTCATCCTGATCAAGCTGCAGAAGGAAG
Source organism: uncultured Acidobacteriota bacterium (assembly GCA_963704575.1). Lineage (GTDB taxonomy): Bacteria > Acidobacteriota > Vicinamibacteria > Vicinamibacterales > SCN-69-37 > DATEGZ01. The sequence continues at coordinate 3,829,528 of OY969918.1, forward strand.
ATGACCGCCTGCTCGGGTTCATTGCTTCGGCCGGGGACCGGGACCTGCTCACGGTCGAGACCACCCGTGGGGCGGAACAGACCATCAGTACCAGTTAAGTACGGTGTGACCAGCCGGGGCGGGAAGGGGCGCGAGCTGCTCCAGCGAGGCGAATTTGTTCGCGTCGTCCCCGCGGCCGTTTTCGAATAAGATTTCCGGGTCGCCCCTTGAGGAGGAACGAGATGCGTCAACGGTTTGCTCTCTGCGTGCTTGTGTGTGCCTGTGTGGCAATTGGCGTCGCCCGCGCGACTGTCGCCAGGGCGGAAGGACAGACGCCGCCGCCGGCGGGTCGAGGCGGGGGACAGGCTCCGACCAATCTGCAGGTGCTCCCGAAGGACATGCCGCAGCAGCAGGTCGTCGCGGTCATGCGCGGATTCACTGCGGCACTCGGCGTGCAGTGCGACCACTGTCATGTCGGAACCCAGGCGGACCGCGCCAAGGACGACAAGCCCGAGAAGGCGACGGCGCGCAAGATGCTCAAGATGGTGACAGCCATCAACGACGACTTCCTCAAGGACGTCGGCACGGCGCCGCCCGCGGGCCAGCAGAAGGTCACGTGCTACACCTGCCATCGGGGCGCGCTGAAGCCGCTCACGGCGCCGGGCGCGGGGGGACTCTAGAGAGCATTTGGAATTGGGAATTTGAAATTGAAGAATTGATTTTGAATTGAGAACTTGAGTCGAACCCCAAGTCTCTAACGTCGACCTGGAACTCGAATGTCCCGCTCGGAGCGTCGAACCGCCGTCTGGCGTTCGGGGCTCCGAGTTTGACGTTACGGCTGCCTGTCTTCAGGATCCTGAATGAGCGTGATGCGAAAGTCGTTGTTGTGGGCCTCCACCAATCCGTGGATGCGCGAGCGTGCGATGCGCACGAAGTTCGTGCGGCGTTCGGTCGTGAAGTTCATGCCCGGCGAGACGATCGAGGATGCGATCTCCGCGGCCAAGGCGCTGAAGCCGTCCGGCCTGGGGACGATTCTCACGCGGCTGGGGGAGAACATCACGCGCATCGAGGAAGCGCGCGAGGTCTCGGATCACTATATGCGCGTGACGGATTTGATCCGGGCGGCCGGCATCGACGCACACGTCTCGGTGAAGCCGACGCAGCTCGGGTACGATCAGGATCCGGACGTCTGCTTCAAGTACTGCCTCGGCCTGCTCCGCAAGTGCGAATCGACCGGGACGTTCTTCTGGCTCGACATGGAAAGCTCGCCGTACGTCGACGGCACGATTGCGCTCTTCAAGCGGCTGCGCGAGCAGTCGGACAAGGTCGGCATCGCGATTCAGGCGTACCTGTTTCGGACGGAGAAGGACATCGAGGGCCTGGTGCCGCTCGGCTCGGCGATTCGTCTCGTCAAGGGCGCGTATCTCGAACCGCCGGCGGTCGCCTTTCCGAGCAAGGCCGACGTGGACGCCAACTACTTCAAGCTGGCGTCGCGGCTCCTGCAGGACGACAACACGCGGCCCGGCGCGCTCCTGCATATCGCGACGCATGACATCGGCCTGCAGGAGCGGCTGCAGAGCGTCATCGCGGAGCGCAAGGTGCCGACGAGCCGGTACGAGTTCGCGATGCTTTACGGCATCCAGACCAGCCGGCAGGTTCAGCTCGGCAAGCAGGGCATCCGCACGCGGTGCCTCATCAGCTACGGCGAATACTGGTTTCCGTGGTACATGCGCCGGCTGGCCGAGCGGCCAGCGAATGTCTGGTTCGTAGCGAAGAACATCTTCAGCTAATCGGCGATTGGTGATCGGCGATCGGCGATCGGTGATCGAAGGGCCATCGATCGTCGATCGTCGCGTCGGTCATCGATGAACGCATCGATCGTCGATTAATCGTCTCGACGCTCGTGTGCGCAATCTGCAACCTGCCGCCTCAGCGTCATTGAAGATTGTGCGATCCGCCTGGGCGTCGCCTCGAAAACTGGAATGTTTTCGAGCGCCCGTTCTGGCCCGCCGATTGCTTTTCAGATGAATCGTGACGCCAGACCAACTGCGCGCACGTCTGACTGCGTTTGCCGCGAATGTCGACGCGTTTGCCGCGCGGATCCTCGCGAGCGCGGCGACGCGCAATAGCGCCGACCAGTTGATGCGGGCCTCGGCGGCGGCTGCGGCGAATCATCGAGCTGCCGGGCGTGCCCGATCGCACGCCGAGTTCACGGCGAAACTCGGGACGGCACTCGAGGAAGCCGACGAGGCCATGGCCTGGACCGAACACCTCGTCACGTGCAGGCGCGTCTCGCCCAAGTCGGCCGAGTCGATCCTCGCCGAGGCGCGTCGGCTCGTGAAAACTCTCTCGGTTTCGTGCCGTACGGCCCGCGCGAATGAAAGCAGTAGCCTCGATCTCGACAAACGCCGCGGCAAGGTCCGCTTATAGACCGACGGCCGACGAGCTGAGGCGATGGACCGATGACCGATCCGTTGGATCGTTGATCGAGGCGATAAATCGACGACCGATGCGATTCATCGACGATCGATGGCTCTTCGATCGCCGATTCGCGATCACCAACGCCGATTCAAAGGTCTTCTCTCTTCTTCCCCCACCTCCTCCACCACGGCTCCTTCGGATCCGGCGGCGGGGGCGGCGTCTTGACCGGGGGCGGGAGAATGATCGGCTCGCCGAGCGCTACCGCGGCCTGGTCGTCGAGCTGCACGATGACGCGCGCGGCATCCTCCATGAGCTGCGACCCAATCCCCTCGGCCGCCTTGCCCCACTCGTCGATGAGCTGGTCGTACGCGCGGTCCCGATCGAGCTTGTCGTAGAACGCTGCCGCGTCGAGCCACCCAGTGAGAATCTTGCGCCGCGCGACGCGCGATCCGCCCAGCCCGACCTGGCTGTCGAGCTCCTGCTGCAGCTCGCGCCATTGGGCGGTCACCGCCGCGAGCCCGGGCGGCGGACTCGCGCCATCCTCCGTGAGTGCGGCCACGGCCATATCGAACGACGCGCGGTCGCCCGGGTTGAGCGCGCGCCGCACCGGAATCGACAGGCGCTTGTACCGTTCGAGCTGCGCCTCGTCCGACAGGTAACCCGACTCGACCTTCAGCCCGGCGCCCTCCTGCCGCAGGTTCAGGGCCTGCCGGATGTGGACCGCATTGCGTCGGAACGAACGGAGAGTCTCGGACACCTGCACTCTTCCTACCTTGGACGATGGCCGCAGGTCCACAGTGCCACACCTGCCAACCGGCAAGGCGACTCCGGTGTCAAAATGAACGGACCGCCACGCTCCTATGCTCCGGACTACCGCTTCGACCATCGCCGTCGCCGCCGTGCTGACCCTTGCCGGGCGAGCGGCCACCCCGCGTGCCCAGCAGCAGTTCAACTTCGAGTTCCAGGCACCAATCCAGATCCAGCAGGGCGGGCCGATTCGGGATCCCAACCAGGGCCGCATGCGTCAGATCCCGGTCGGCACCGGCGTGATTTCGGGCATGGTCATGGCCGCCGACACCGGCCGGCCGCTATCTCGGGCCCGCGTGACCCTGTCGGGAGTCGCAAGCGGCACCGAAGCCGGGCGAGGCGGCGCGCCCCCAGCAGCGCCGCCCGCTGGCGCCCAGGTCATTAACGGCGCACAGGTGAACGGCACGTCGCTCAGCCGCGTCGTGTTGACCGATTCCCAGGGCGGATTCACGTTCGCTCGTGTTCCGGCCGGCAACTATTCCGTCAGCGTGTCGCGCGAGCAGTACCTGGCGACGTCATACGGCCAGAAAAAGTACAGCCGCCCCGGCACCACGATCGGCCTGGGGGACGGACAGAAGCTCTCCATCAAGGTGCCAATGCAGCGCGGCGGAGTCCTCACTGGCGTCATCACCGGCGAGGACGGCGAACCGCTCATCAACGCGCAGGTGCGCGCGATGCGCTACGACTCGTCCTCGGGCTTCCGGCGGCTGTTGCAGACGGGATTCGCCAACAGCGACGATCGCGGCGAGTACCGGATGTACGGCCTGCAACCGGGCGACTACCTCGTTGCCGTCACGCAGAATCCGTCGGACATCAGCATGGACCGGTCGCTCGCGGACCTCGCGGCGGTCGAAAGTGCCGTGGCCGCCGCCAACGTGTCGGCCGTGGCGCCCGGCCAGTTCACGGCGATTTCCGTGCCGGTCGCGATGCCGGTTCAGGGCGATCCCGGGCCGCCCGGATATGCGCCTACCTACTATCCGAACGCGACGTCGCTTGCCGCGGCCACGAGCGTCACTGTCGGCGCGGGCGAGACGAAGAGTGGGGTCGATGTGCCCGTGCAGTACGTCCGCGCCAGCAACGTCCAGGGTCTGATTGTCGGCGCGCCGCAAAACGCCGCTGTGCAGATAACCGTCATGCCGGTCGATCCAGCACTCGCAGGCGCGGTGCAGCTGCCATCGGCGCGCTCCACGCCGGATGGCAAGTTCCTGCTGCGCAACGTGCCGCCGGGCCAATACCTGCTGTTCGCGACGACCGTGCCCGGGCAGAATGTCCAGGTCGTCAACAATGTCGTCGTGCAGCAGACACCGAAGCCGGAAGATCAGGTCCGGCTCTGGGGACGCACGACCGCGACGGTCGACGGCCAGTTCGATCAGCAGGCGCCTGTTACGATCACGATGCAGCCCAGCAAGTCGATCTCGGGCCGCGTGATGTTCGACACGCAGGTCGTGCCCGACCTGTCGCGCACGCGCGTTCTCGTCACCATTTCTCAGCCGCCGTCACCACAGCAGATTCCGACGGGCCCCATTCCTACCGGACAGGTGACAACAGATGGCCGGTTCACGATCGACGGCGTGCCGCCCGGGCGGTGGATTCTGCGGGCCAACGTCAACCAGGCCGGCCCGAACAACACGGCGATCGTCGCGAAGTCCTCGATCGTCAACGGCCAGGACACGCTGGATTTTCCGCTCGATTTTGCCGGCGACCAGGATGTGAGCGGCGTGACGATCACGATGACCGACAAGCTGACGGAGCTGTCCGGCACGCTCACCGAAGCGTCCGGCAAGCCCGGCAGCGACTACACGATTCTCGTCATCGCCGCCGACAGCCGATTCTGGGTGCCAGGCTCGCGCCGCATGGTGACCTCGCACGCGGGCCCGGACGGCCGGTACACGTTCCGCAATCTTCCCGCGGGCGACTACATGATTGCCGCTGTCACCGACTTCGAGCCGGGCGGCCAGTACGACCCTGAATTCCTCAAGGCGCTCTCGAGCGCCGCGATCCGGCTCACGCTCACGGAAGGCACCAAGAAGACGCAGGATCTGCGCGTCGCCCGGTAACCTCCCGTTCCGGCCAATTCAAGACGACGTCGTCTTCTGGTAACGTCTCCTACATGAGCGACGAGGTCAGGAAGACGCGCATGGAATCCGACAGCATGGGCGAGATCGCCGTCCCGGCCGATCGCTACTGGGGCGCGCAGACCGAACGGTCACTTCACCACTTCAGCATCGGCGCCGAACACTTCCCGCGCCCCATGATTCGCGCGCTCGGCGTCCTCAAGAAGGCGGCGGCCCTCGCCAACGGCGAGCTCGGCATGCTGTCGCCGTCGATTGTGGATCTGATCGTTCGCAGCGCCGACGAGGTGATCGACGGCAAACTCGACGATCACTTCCCGCTCTTCGTCTGGCAGACTGGCAGCGGCACCCAGACGAACATGAACGCGAACGAAGTGATCTCGAACCGCGCGATCGCGCTCGCGGGCGGCGTGATCGGCAGCAAGAAACCGGTGCATCCGAACGACGACGTGAATCGTGGACAGTCGTCGAATGATACGTTTCCGACGGCGATGCACATCGCCGCCGCCGAACAGGTCGTCAACGCGCTGCGACCAGCCGTCCAGCGTCTGCGCGAGACGCTCGACAAGAAGGCGACCGCGTTTGCCGACATTGTGAAGATCGGCCGCACGCATCTGCAGGATGCCACGCCGCTCACGCTTGGCCAGGAAGTGTCCGGCTGGGTCGCGCAGATCGATCTTTCGTGGAGCGCGATCGAGGCCACGCTGCCCGCCGTGTACGAGCTGGCGCTCGGCGGCACGGCCGTCGGGACCGGACTCAACACGCATCCGGAATTCGCCGATCGCGGCGCACACCAGATCGCGGCCATCACCGGCCTGCCGTTCAAGACCGCGCCCAACAAGTTTGCGGCGCTCGCCGGGCACGAGCCGCTCGTCGCGCTGCACGGCGCACTCAAGACGCTCGCGACGTCGCTCATGAAAATCGCGAACGACGTCCGCTGGCTCGCATCGGGTCCGCGCGCGGGTCTCGGCGAGATCACGATTCCCGAAAACGAACCGGGCAGTTCGATCATGCCCGGCAAGGTCAACCCCACGCAGTCAGAGGCCCTGACGATGGTCGCGGTCCAGGTGATGGGCAACGACGTCGCCGTGGGTATTGGCGCTGCATCGGGGAACTTCGAACTGAACGTGTTCAAGCCCGTGATCATCTACAACGTGCTGCAGAGCGTTCGCTTGCTCGCCGACGCGTGTACGAACTTCGAGGAGTTCTGCGCGGCCGGCATCGAGCCGAATCTGCCGCGCATCAACGACAACCTGCAACGCAGCCTGATGCTCGTGACCGCGCTCAACCCTCACATTGGCTACGACAACGCCGCGAAGATCGCGAAAAAGGCGCACAAGGACGGCACGACGCTGAAACAGGCCGCGCTCGCGCTCGGTCTGCTGACGGCCGAACAGTTCGACGCGTGGGTCGATCCGCAGAAGATGACCGAGCCTGGCCTGTAGGGCCACGCGGCGTGCCCTCCGCGGCAGTTTGAACCGGGGTTTCCGGCGGATCGTCTAACGAACCGTCCGTCTGGAGCCCGCATGACCCATCTCCTTCGCGACGTCCGTCTCGCGTTCCGCACCGCCTGGCACTCGCCGGGCTACAGCACGGTGGCCATCCTGACACTCGCGCTCGCCATCGGCGCGAACACGCTGCTCTTCAGCATCGCGAACCCGCTGATCATCCGCGGCGTGCCGATCAAAGACCCGTCGACACTCGGGTGGGTCTGGGAGAACAACGCTTCGACGGGCGCGACCCGCACGGGTGCGTCGATCGCGGACTATCTCGAATGGCGACGTGTGGCGAAATCTTTCACGACTCTCGCCGCCCGCGATCTGCAGGGCGGCACGCTGACGGGTCTTGGCGACGCCCAGCACGTCCAGATGGTTCGCGCGACCGCCAATCTGTGCGACCTGTGGGGGCTGCGCCCGGCGGCGGGCCGGCTGTTCCAGGCGGGTGAAGACGAGCCCGGCCGAGCGGCGGTCGCCGTCCTCGGTTACAGCTTCTGGAAGCGGACGTTTCGTGGCGACGCGAGCGCCCTCGGCACGACGCTGTTTCTCGACGGCCGGCCGATCACGATCGTCGGCGTGATGACGCCCGAGATCGAGGTCTACGGCTACTCGAAGGTCGATCTGTGGGTCCCGCTCCCGCTCGATCCAGCGCGCCCCCGCGATGAGCGGACATTGCGTGTCGTTGGTCGGCTCGCGTCGGGATCGACGCTCGCGAGCGCGGATGCCGAAATGCAGGCCATCGGCGCCACGCAGGCGCGCGAGCATCCTGCGTCCAATCTCAACTGGACGCCGCAGGTCGTGTCCACGAGTACGGCGATCACCGGACCAGACACCTGGGTACTGCTCGGACTGCTCGGCGTCGTCGTCGGTTTCGTCCTGCTGATCGCGTGCGCGAACCTGGCGAATCTGGTGCTCGCACGCGTTGCCCGGCATCGCCACGACTTCGCGGTCCGTCAGGCGCTGGGCGCGTCGCGTGCGCAACTCGTGCGTCCGCTCGTGACCGAAAGCCTGGTGCTCGGCGTGCTCGGGGGAGTGGCCGGATTGGGCGTGGCGCAGGCTGGGCTCCGGATCATCAACGCCACCGCGCACGACACGCTGCTGCAGCAGATCGGCATCGACGGGTACGTGCTGACGTTCACGGCTGTGCTGTCGATTGTTACGCCGCTGCTCTTCAGCCTTGGGCCGGCGATTGGCGCGGGCCGGGCCGCGACCGCCGAGACGCTGCGCGACGCACGCTCGACCGGCGGCCGCTCGTCGAACCGGCGGCGCAATATCCTGGTGGCCGCGCAGGTGGCGCTCGCGCTGTCGTTGCTCGTCCTGTCCGGCCTCGTGCTGCGGACCGTGATGAATTTCCAGCGCATGGATGTCGGTCTGGACGTGCACCACGAGCTCACGTTCACCATCGAGCCGCCGCCCTATCGCTACGCCGACGATCCGGCGCGCGCGAGACTCGTGCGAGAAATCACCCGCGAATTGAGCGCGGCACCCGGGGTGACGTCCGCAGCCGTCATCAGCCATCTGCCCGTCTTCGATTCGGATCGCACGTACTCGCTCTCAGGAACGCTGCACGATTCGGCGGACTCGTCTCACCGTCCGTGGACCACCTGGTTTGCCGCGACGCCGGACTTTTTCAGGACCGCGGGCGTCAGCCTGCTGGCGGGCCGGTTGATCCAATCTGGCGATGTCGCGGGCGCGGAGCCCGTCGCCGTGCTCAGCCAGATGGCCGCCGAAGAGCACCTTGGCAGCGTGGCCGGCGCACTTGGCCGCACGCTGCAGCTCGACGGCGACGGCGTGAAGCACCGCACCGTGACCATCGTCGGCGTCGTGTCGAACACACGCGACGCAAACGTCACGCGCACGAGCCCGCAGATGTACGTCCCGTTCGATCAGTGGCCGACCGCGCAGATGACGGTGCTCGTCCGCTCGGAGGCGCCAGAGCAGCGCGCCCCGGACGTCCGTGCCGCGATGCGTCGGGTCGATCCGAATGTCGCCATTTCGACGCCCAAGACGACCGCCGACCTCGTTGAGGAAAACACTGGCGACAACCGCATCGTCAACGGCATGTTCGTCGGGTTCGCACTGCTCGCGCTGGTGCTGGCGGCCGCCGGACTCTACGGCGTGATTTCATACTCGGTCGGTCAGCGTCAGCGCGAGATCGGCGTGCGCCTTGCGCTCGGTGCGGCGCCGTCCACAATTCGTCGCATGGTACTTTTCGAGGGGCTGCGTGTGACGATGATCGGCGTGGCGGTCGGACTTGTGCTGGCCGCGGCGTTGGCGCAAGCGTCGGCGTCAGTGCTGTACGGCGTCTCGCCGCACGATCCGGCCACATTCGTTGGCGTGACGCTTCTCATCGCCGTCGTGGCGATTTTTGCGGTGTGGAGTCCTGCGGCGCGTGCGATGAAGATCGATCCTGTCCGCACGCTGCGGGCAGACTGACTACTTCACGAAGCCGCGGCTCCGCATTGTCTCGAGGAAGTGCGGAATCTGGCCGTCCCAGAACATCCAGTCGTGCCCGCCCGGGTCCTCATGGAATTCGTGCGCCAGGTGCCGTGACGTCATCGCCGCGTCAAGCGCGTGGTTCGCCGCATTCCAGGGAGCGCTCGTGCCGCGCCTACCGATCAGGATGCTTGAGGACGATGCCGATCGCACCGTACCCGCCCATCGACGGAACGGGCCGTCGCCGCGATCGGGCGAAGGCACGAGCGCGATGTAAGCCATCTCCTTGCCGAGGGACGCGCTCCGAAAGCGGTGCTCGAACTGGACGACGTCGGCCAGGCGCGTGGGGACCCGAGCGAGCGCCGCGGCGGTCGCGAGGGGCAGCTATAACCAACGCCGATAGCAGCTTGCGGGAAATCAGATGGCTCCGCATCGGATGGTAATATCAAAGATTCCGGGATCTCGGCGGGTGCTGACGATATGTCATCGGACCGACAGGACTTTCATGGCGTCAACGAGGCTTACATCGAGGAGCTGTACGAGCGCTTCCTCGCCGATCCGCGATCGGTCGATGAGACCGCGCGGACGTTCTTCAGGACGTGGACGCCGGCTGCCGGCGCGATGGCCGACGTGCCGGTCGCGAGTTCGGGGTCGTCGCGGACCCTCGTCGGTGCGATTAACCTCGCGCAATCGATTCGCCGCTACGGCCACCTGGCCGCCGGCATCGATCCCCTGGGTGCACGTCGGGTCGGCGATCCCGCGCTCGATCTCGAGACCCACAATGTTACCGAACGCGATCTCCGCGCGCTCCCGGCGACCCTGATTTCCGGTCCGGTCGCGAACGGCGCGGCCACGATGTGGGACGTCATCGGCCGGTTGCGCGGCATCTACAGCGGTACGACCGGTTACGATTTCGCGCACGTTTTCGTGCCGGACGAGCGGTACTGGCTGCGCGAGGCCGTGGAGTCCGGGCGGTATCGCGCGCCGGCCGACCCGATCGATCCCGTCGCGCTGCTCGATCGGCTGACGGACGTCGAGGCGTTCGAACGGTTTCTCCATCGGACGTTCCCCGGCAAGACGCGCTTTTCGATTGAAGGCGTGGACATGCTCGTGCCGATCCTCGACGAGCTGATCACCGAAGCCGCCGAGGCCGGGTTGCGCGAGGCGTTCATCGGCATGGCGCATCGTGGCCGGCTGAACGTCATGGCGCACGTGCTCGGCAAGCCGTACGAGCAGATTCTGGCGGAGTTTAAGGATCCCGTCCGCAACGCGCTTGCGATCGAGGGCCTGAAATGGGCCGGCGACGTGAAGTATCACCTCGGCGCGTCGCGCGCGGTGAAAGGCGGCGCCGAGGTCGCGCTCATCGTGTCGATGCCGCCCAATCCGAGTCATCTCGAAGCCATCAATCCGGTGCTCGAAGGCATGGCCCGCGCCGCGGGCACCGACGCCAGTAAGCCTGGCGCGCCGACGTTCGATCCCGGCAAGGTGCTGCCGGTCCTCATTCACGGCGACGCGGCGTTTGCCGGCCAGGGGGTGGTTGCCGAGACGTTGAATCTCCATCGTTTGAAGGGGTACTCGACAGGCGGCACGATTCACATCATTGCCAACAATCAGATTGGCTTTACGACCGACCCCGACGACTCGTACAGCACGCTGTACTCGAGCGGGCTCGCGCGCGGATTCAAGATTCCGATCGTCCACGTCAACGCCGACGATCCGGAAGCGTGCATCCACGCTGCGCGGCTGGCGCTCGCGTATCGCGAGCGCTTCAAGCGCGATTTTCTGATCGACCTCGTTGGTTACCGCCGGTACGGTCACAACGAGGGCGATGAGCCGGCGTTCACGCAGCCGGAGATGTACCGGGAGATTCAGTCGCACTCGACGGTTCGCCAGTTGTGGGCGACGACGCTCGCCGGGCGAAAGAGCGTGGACGCCGGCCGCGCCGATGCACTGCTCGAGGAAAAGCTGAACACCCTGCAGAAGGCGTTCGAGCAGCTCGACCCGGACAAGCACGTGATCGAGCCGACGCCGGTCGTGGCCGCACCGGGGACGGCGGCGCGGGCAGTGACCGCGATTCCGATGGAGCGCCTCAAGGCGCTGAACGCGAGTCTGCTCGCCGTGCCGGCGGGGTTCCAGATCCACAGAAAGCTCGAGCGGCCGCGCGATCGCCGGCGTCAGGCATTCGACAAGGCCGACGAGCGGACGATCGACTGGGCGACGGCCGAGGAACTCGCGTTCGCATCGATCCTCGAAGACGGCGTGCCGATCCGCCTGACTGGCGAAGACGTCGAGCGCGGCACGTTCAGCCATCGGCACGCGGTGCTGCGCGACGCGGCGACGGGCGCGCGATTCTCGGCACTCGAGTCGATCCCGCAGGCGAAGGCGTCGTGGGAAATCCGCAACAGCCCGCTCAGCGAGAACGCCGCGGTCGGGTTCGAGTACGGCTACAACGTGCAGGCACCCGAGCGCCTCGTGATCTGGGAAGCGCAGTACGGCGACTTCGTCAACGGGGCGCAAGTCATGCTCGACGAATTCGTCCTGTCCGCGCGTGCGAAGTGGGGACAGTCCCCCTCCCTCGTCATGCTCCTTCCGCACGCCGACGAGGGGCAGGGCCCGGACCATGCGAGCGCGCGACCCGAACGATTCCTGCAGCTCGCCGCCGACATCAACATGCGCGTCGTCAACTGCACGACAGCCGCGCAGTACTTTCATCTGCTGCGCCGACAGGCGGCGCTCCTCAAGAAAGATCCGCTCCCGCTCGTCGTCCTGTCACCGAAGAGTCTCCTGCGCAATCCCTTCGTCTCGTCGTCGCCGCGCGACCTTGCCGAAAGTCACTGGCATCAAGTGATTGATGATGTGGACGCGCGTGGCCGGGCGCGAGAGGTGCGTCGTCTCGTCTTCTGCAGCGGCAAGATCGCCGTCGATCTGTTGACGAACGCGAAGCGCGGCACATCACCGGACGTCGCCATCTGCCGCGTGGAACAGCTGTACCCGCTGCCGGTGCGCGACATGCTCGCGGTGATCGACCAGTATCCGGCGCTCCGAGAGGTCTTGTGGGTGCAGGAAGAACCAGAGAACATGGGCGCCTGGGATTTCGTCCGGCCCGCGCTCGAAGGGCTGGTGGGTTCGCGCCGCCTCGCTGTGCTGGCGCGGCCCCGCAACTCGAGCCCCGCGGAAGGATCGGCCGCGCGGTACGCGCAGACGCAGGCGCAGCTCATTCAGAAAGCGTTCGCAGCCCACGCGGACACGAACGCCACGGCGCCGCAGGCGCACGAAGTCAAGAAGTAGACCAAGGGTTTCCTGTCGAGCCGCCTTATGCCTGTCAACATCGTCGTGCCGGAAGTTGGAGAGTCCATTGTCGACGCGCGAGTCGCGCGCTGGCTGAAGAAGGCGGGCGACACGGTCGCCGCCGGTGAAGCCGTCGTCGAGCTCGAGACCGACAAGGTGGACGTCGAGGTGGCCGCGCCCCGGGCGGGCGTTCTCGCGACCATTGCCCACGGTGACGGCGCCGACGTGAAGATCGGCGACGTGCTCGGCACGATTGGCGAGAGCGCGGAGGGCGCGAAAACGCCGGAGGGCGGCAAGTCCGCGGCCGCGGCCACACCGGCGTCGAGCGCGACACCGAATGGCGCCAGCACGCCCGCGACGCCGTCGGCGCGAAAGATGGCGCGAGAGAACGACGTCGAACTCGCAGCCGTCAAGGCGGACGGCCCGCGTGTGACGAAAGCGGACGTCGAGCGATCGGTCGCCGCCCCCGCCCCGGCGCCCCAGGTGGCCGGGCCGGCTGCCGCGTCTGCGCCAAAGGCGTCGCCCGCAACCTCACCAGCGCCGGCGCTCGTCAAGCGCGTGCCGGCGGAGCGCACCGAAGAGCGCGTACGGTTGTCGAAGCGGCGCGCGACAATCGCCCGGCGGCTGGTCGAGGCGCAGTCCACCGCCGCCATGCTCACGACCTTCAACGAAGTCGACATGTCGGCCGTGATGTCGTTGCGCGATCGCCGCAAGGAAGCGTTCAAGGCCCGGCACGGCGTGTCGCTCGGCATCGCCTCGTTCTTCATCAAGGCCACGGTCGCGGCACTGCGCGAGTTCCCGCGGCTCAACGCCGAAATTCAGGGCGACGAGATGGTGCTCAAGCACTACTACGACATCGGCGTCGCGGTGGGCGCGGCCGAAGGTCTCGTCGTGCCCGTGCTTCGCGACGCGGACCGCCTGTCGTTCGCCGACATCGAGCAGGGCATCCGCGAGTTTGCAAAGAAGTCGGAGAACGGCACGCTCACCATCGACGACCTGCGCGGCGGCACGTTCAGCGTCACCAACGGCGGTGTGTTCGGATCGCTCATGAGCACGCCGATTCTCAACCCGCCGCAGGTCGGCATTCTCGGCCTGCACACGATCAAGGACCGGCCGATCGGCGTCAACGGGCAAGTCGTCCTGCGCCCGATGATGTACACGGCGCTCACCTACGACCACCGCATCGTCGACGGCAGCGAGGCCGTGCGATTTCTCGTTCGGGTCAAGGAGATGGTGGAGGATCCCGGCGGGCTCCTCCTCGAAAGCTGATGGCTAGAGTCGCGGCCGCGCTCATGGCCGTGGTGCTTGCGTCCGCGTGCGCGCGAACGCTGCCCGATCAGGATCGCCGCATCACCGTCACGCCGCCGGTTGCGAAGCTGCCGGTCGAAGATCTCTGGAAGGAATACAAAGACAACGCGTCCGCGGCCAACGGCAAGTACTGGGGCCACGCGATCGAAATCAGCGGCAAGGTCAGCAGGATCGCGACCGACGCGCCGCCCGCGATCCGGTTCACACTCGAAGGCGAATCAGGCGTCAACGCGCTGCTCCTCGATGACACCGCCGCCGCCGTGCTCAAGGCCGCGGTCGTCGGACAGCGTCTCCGTCTCAAGTGCTTCTGCGCAGGCCTGGCGACCGACCTGATTCTGCGCAGCTGCATCCAGCCGCAATAGGCCCGCGCGGCGACCCCGCAGGCATGGCGCTGATGAGTCCATTGACACTATAGCCACTGTGGATATACTTGCGATCGTGGCCTCGCGACGGCCCGAATCGACGTGATTTCCCTTTATCGCGCGCTGCTGTCGCTCTATCCGACGTCGTTTCGTCACGAGTACCGCGACGAGATGACCGCGGTCTTCCGGGATCGCGTACGTCAGGCGGGCGCAGGAACGCGGGTGCTTCTGGCGATCAGCATGGTGCCCGAGATCGTCGCCGGCGCCGCCGCTGTGCACTGGGATCTGACGCGCCAGGATCTGCGATACGCGTGGCGCTGGCTGCGTTCCGCGCCGGCATTCGCGGCCACCGCCGTCATCATTATCGCGCTCGGCATTGGAGCGAACACCGCGGTGTTTTCGATCGCGGACTTCATGCTCATCCGTCCGCTGCCGTTCGCCGATCCCGATCGCCTCGTGAACGTTCTCGAGACGACGCCAGGGTATGTGGGGATGGAGCTGTCGCCTGGGAACTACCGCGACTGGAAACGCCTGAACGGGGTGGCTTCCGGCTTTGGCACGTACACCACGATGTCGCTGAACCTCGTCGGCGCGGGCGCACCGGAGCAGCTCACCGTTGGCCAGGTCTCTGCGGATTTGTTTGACGTGCTGGGCGTCGCACCGGCGATCGGTCACGGGTTCTCGGCGGGTGACGACGTCCCGGACGGACCGCGCGCGACGTTGTTGAGCTACGGCCTGTGGCAGGCGCGGTTTAGTGGCGATCGCGCGGTGGTCGGACGCACGGTGACGCTCGACGACCAACCCTACACGGTCGTCGGCGTGATGCCGCCGGATTTTCGGTTTCCATCGAACGACGTCGCGCTGTGGGTGACGCAGCGCTACCCGGAAAGTCTGTACGAGGATCGGACAGACAACTTCCTCAACGGCGTTGCACGCCTCCGACCGGGCGTCACGCTGTCGCAGGCGCAGGCGGACTTCTCCCGTGTCGCGGGCATCCTCGAGGCGCAGTTTCCGCGCGAAAACGAGCGCACCGGCGCCATCGTCTCACGGCTTCGAGACGACGTGTCGACACAGGCTAGGTTCCTGTTGCTCGCGCTGGGCGGCGCCGCGCTCTGCGTGCTGCTAATCGTGTGCGCGAACCTCGCCAATCTGCTGATCGCGCGCGCGATTGGCCGCAGGCGCGAGCTGGCGCTGCGGGCCGCGCTCGGCGCCGGCCGCGAACGCATCGTCCGGCAGTTGATCACCGAGAGTCTCGTGCTGGCTGTCGTCGGCGGCGTGCTTGGCGTCGCCGTGGCCATGGCCGGCGTGCCGTTGCTGACGCAGCTCGTGCCGATGTCGCTGCCGATTGCGCACGCGCCGTCGGTGGACATGCGCGTCCTCGTTTTCGCCGCGGCGCTCACTATCGTGACCGGGTGTCTATTCGGCCTCATGCCGGTGCTGCGGATCGGTCGCGCGACGGCCATCACTGGTCTGCGCGAGGACGCAAGATCGGGCGGCGGCGCGAAGGAACGTCTGCGCGGCGGGCTCGTCGTCGCCGAAGTCGCATTGTCGGTCGTGCTGCTCGTCTCGGCGGGATTGCTGATTCGCGCTCTGTGGAATGTGCAGCGTATCGATCCGGGTTTCTCGACCGGGGTGCTGACGATGCGAACGAATCTGCCGGAGCCGCGGTACGACGTGGCCAGCGTGCGGTTCGCGTTCTACGACCGCGTGCTCGGCGACGTGCGCGCGTTGCCTGGCGTCACGGCGGCGGCGTACATCGGCGGCCTGCCGCTCGTACGGCACGCGGGCGTGTGGCCCGTGTCGCTCAAGGGCGAGGCGACCGTGCGCGGCGGCAACGACATCGCGAGCCTTCGATTCATCACGCCGGACTATTTCAAGACGATGGGAATTGTGCTGAAGCGCGGACGTGATGTGCGCGAGTCGGACGTAATCCCCGGGCAGAGCGTGGCCGTCGTGAGCGAGTCCTTTGCCCGCCATTGCTGGCCAGGCGAGGATCCGATCGGCCGGACGTTCACGATGGCGTTCGTCGCACGGACGGTCGTCGGCGTCGTCGGCGACGTGCGCGTGCGCGGACTCGAGCGCAGCAGCGAGCCGCAGGTGTACGTGGCGTACAGACAGATTGCGGACGCCATGATTCCGGGCTACGCGCCGAATGATCTGGCGGTCAGGACCGCCGGCGATCCGGCGGCGCTGGCGTCGACGATCCGGGCGGTCATCACGCGGATCGATCCCGATCTTCCCATTGCCGACGTCCGGACGATTGATCAGATCGTCGCCGAGGACACCGCCTCGCGCGGGGTGCAATTGCTGGTGCTGGCGGGCTTTGCGGCGCTGGCGTTGCTGCTCGCGGCGGTCGGAATCAACGGTTTGCTGTCGTTCGTGGTCTCGCAGCGGACGCAGGAAATCGGCGTGCGCATGGCCCTCGGCGCCGCGCCGCGTGCGATTCTCGGAATGATCACCCGCCAGGCGGCCGTGCTCGTCGTCATCGGCATCGCGATTGGCGCGCCGCTCGCGTACGCCGCCGGCCGTGCGATGCAGGCGCTTTTGGCTGGCGTGTCTCCCGCGGATGGCTGGACGTTCGTCATTGCGATTGGGGCGGCCGTGACCTTCGAGCTGGCGGGCAGCCTCCTTCCGGCGATCCGCGCGTCGCGTGTGGATCCGGTGACCGCCATTCGCGGCTAGCGGTATTCGACGCGATCCACGCGACGCACGCCGCGTCCTGCACTATCCTCAACGCATGACGGCGTCGCGTTTCCGCAGACCCCTCTCTCGATCTGTCCTGACGGCGATGTGCGTGGCCGCTGGTGTGGTGAGCGTGTCTTCACGTGGCGTGGCGCAGCGAGCGCAGCCGTCGCCGTTCATAGGTCGATGGGATCTCACCGTCGCGTCGCCGCAAGGCAGTCGTCCTTCGTGGCTCGAAGTGCAGCTCTCCGGGACGCGCACACTGGTCGGACGATTCGTGAGTGTCGCGGGTAGCGCGCGGCCGATTTCGAAAGTGAACGTGACGGGCGACACGTTCAGTTTTTCCATCCCGCCACAATGGGAGCGCGGCGACCAGGATCTGCACGTCGAAGGCAAGGCCGACGGCGACCGTCTCGCCGGCTGGCTGACCGATCCGGGCGGCACGCGGATGACGTGGACCGCCGTGCGCGCGCCCTCGCTGTTCCGCACCGGGGTCGTCGAATGGGGTGACCCGATCGAGATCTTCGATGGCCTCGACACGAAGGGCTGGCACGCGCAACAGGGCACGAGCCAGTGGACGGCCGTCGATCACACGCTGACGAGCGCGAAGTCCGGCGTGAACCTCGTGACCGATCGGACGTTCACCGATTTTGCGCTGCACGTCGAGTTCCGCTACCCGGCGGGCAGCAACAGCGGCGTTTACCTTCGCGGCCGCTATGAGGTGCAGATCGAGGACACCGCCGGGCTCGAGAACTCAAGCGAGCATCTCGGAGGGATCTACGGGTTCCTGACGCCAAGTCGTGACGTGGCGCGTAAGGCGGGCGAGTGGCAGGTGTTCGACGTCACGCTCACCGGCCGGCACGTCAACGTGATTTTGAACGGCGAGACGATCATCGCGAACCAGGAAATCCCCGGCATCACCGGTGGCGCACTCGACAGCGACGAAGGCGCGCCTGGACCGGTTCTTCTTCAAGGCGACCACGGCCCGATCGAGTTCAGAAAGCTGATTCTGCGGCCGGCGAAGTCGTGAATCGAGAGCGAATGTACTATCCTTTCGGCTAGTGTCGACTTACACCGCGAAAGACATCACCGTTCTCGAAGGCCTCGAGCCTGTCCGCCGCCGGCCGGGCATGTACATCGGCGGCGTCGGATCGACCGGCCTCCATCACCTCGTCTGGGAAATCCTCGACAACTCCGTCGACGAGGCGATGAACGGGCACGCCTCGAACGTCACCGTCACGCTGCACGAGGACGGGTCGTCGATCACTGTCGAAGACGACGGCCGGGGCATTCCGGTCGACAAGCATCCGCAGACGAAGACGAGCGCGCTCGAGGTGATCTTCACGACGCTCCATGCCGGTGGAAAATTCGAGCAGACGAACTACAAGACCGCAGGCGGGCTGCACGGCGTGGGCGCGTCGGTCGTGAACGCGTTGTCGCGCGAGCTGGTCGCCACTGTCAAGCGCGACGGCTACACCTGGGAACAGAAATACAAGCAGGGCACACCCGTCGGTGGCGTCAAGAAGCTCGGCGCCACGCGTGGCAGCGGAACCACGGTGTTCTTCCGGCCCGATCAGACGATCTTTCCAAAGACGACGTTCGATGCGGACGTGATTCGCGAGCGGATCGAAGTCGCGAGTTATCTCCACAAGGGACTGAAGATCGTCTTCCAGAACGACGCGGCCGAAGGCGATCAGCCGAAGCGCGAGATCTTCGAGCACAAGGAAGGGCTCGTCGACTATCAGAAGAAGATTCTGGCGGATCGCAAAGCGCGGCCGGTGCACGACGCGCCGTTCACGCTGACGCGCGAGCACGAGGAGACGGGGCTCAAGCTGGATCTCCTGATTCAATGGACCGAGGCGACTGAAGAGCACATCCGCAGTTACGCCAACGGGATCCCGACCGGCTCGGGCGGCACGCACGAGAACGGCATGCGCGCCGGTCTCGGCAAGGCGATCCGCAACTTCATCGACACCCACAGCCTGTCGCCGAAAGGCGTCACCCTCACCGCGGAAGACATTCGCGAAGGGATGGTCGGCGTCCTCAGTGTGTTTCTCAAGGAGCCGCAGTTCCAGGGCCAGACGAAGGACCGCCTGAACAATCCGGAAGTCACGGCCATCATCGACGGCATGGTGCGGCCCGCCCTTGAGCACTGGCTCAACCACACCAAGTCCACGGCCGAGGCCATCGTCGCGCGCATCATTCTGGCTGCGCGCGCGCGTGAGGCGAGCCGCGCCGCACAGGCGGAAGTCACGCGCAAGAGCGCGACGTCGTCTCGTTTGACGCTGCCGGGCAAGCTCAGCGACTGCACGTCGCCCGGCCGCGGCGAAAGCGAGATTTTCATCGTCGAGGGCGACTCGGCCGGCGGGTCCGCGAAGCAAGGACGCGACCGCGCGCGGCAGGCCATCCTGCCGTTGCGCGGTAAGGTGCTGAACGCCGAGAGCGCGTCGATCTCGAAGGTGCTCGAGAACAAGGAACTGTCGGATCTCGTCACTGCCCTCGGTTGCGGGATCGGCAAGGGTTTCGAGATCGCGAAGTTGCGGTACGGCCGCGTGATCATCCTCGCGGACGCGGATTCTGACGGCCATCACATCGCGACGCTGCTGCTCACGTTCATCTATCGCCACATGCCGCAACTCATCCGCGACGGCAAGGTGTACCTCGCGCAGCCGCCGCTCTATCGCATTGACGTCGGCAAGGAGACGTTCTGGGCACTCGACGAAGCGCACAAGGCGGCCATCCTCAAGCGCGCCGACGGCCGATCGAAGCCGGAGATCACGCGCTTCAAAGGCCTGGGTGAGATGATGCCGAAGGTGTTGTGGGAAACGACGCTGAATCCGCGCACGCGGAGGTTGCTGCGCGTCGAGATCGGCGATCAGATCGTCACCGATCGCGTGATCAATGAGCTGATGGGGAAGGATCCGAGCGCGCGGTTCAAGTTCATCATGGAGCGCGCGGAGGAAGCGGAAGAGTTGGACGTCTAAAAGGCCGGCGCGCGGGCTTTCTCACTAGTCATCTGCGGCTGACGGCCGCTGCAGCAGACACGGTCGAGGGCTTATGACAGCTCTGCAAATCGCCGTCATGACCTGCGCATACGCGGTCGCGCTGGCCGCCGTGATCTATTTCACCCGCGCATCTTCACGCCGCATCGCGGGGGCGCTGGCCGGCGGCGCCGCTGCCAGCTGCCTTGGACTGGCTGCGATGGTCCTTGGGCAGGTGCTTGCTGTCTGGTGGATTTCTCTGCCTTCATCGCCGGCCGTCTGGTCGCTCTTCTTCGTCGGCTTGGCGATCTCGCTCTCGCCGATCTATCTCATCACCTGGCGCGTGGCGCGCAGATTTGGATGGCGCGGGTTGACGGTATGCCTCGTCGTCGTGGGGGTCATTGGTCCGCCGCGTGACTATCTGTACGCCGCGGTCTACCCGGAGTGGATGGTCTTCGCGCGCGGCGTGACACCGGTCTTGGCCGACGCGGCGACCTATGTCGGGCTCGTCGCGCTCGGGCATGCTGTGATGCGGCGGGTCAGTGGACCTTCGCGGTGAGAGAGCGACGGTGCGACATCAGTGATGAAGCGACGACGATGATTACGAACAATGAGCTGGTGCTGGCGCGTGAGGCACTGCTGGCACGAACCGTTGCGTTCTTCGCCGATCAACCGGATGTCGTCGGCATCCTGCTGGCAGGGTCGATCCCCGCCGGGTCGGCAGACGCGTATTCGGATATCGATCTTCGGATCATCGCCATGCCTGATGTCCAGGCCCGCCTCGTGAACGGTCGACTCGAATGGCCGGCGCACTGGGGAGACCTGCTGTTCAACGAATGGCTCGAGGGCACACAGCACTGCGTCTCGCATTTCCGGCCGTTCGTGAAGGTGGATGTCTTCTACTGGACGCCGGAGATTTTCAGGCCCTCGCCGTGGTTCAAGCTGCCCTCGAAGGTGTTTCTCGATCGAAACGGCCTGGTACGCGAGGTCCTCGAGCGATCGCAGGCGCTGACGTTTTCGCCACCGGCCGGCGCCGAGGTCGGCAGAATCCTGAGCAAGGCGCTCGCCGCGACACACGAGACGGTACGGCGGGCGCGGCGCGGCGAGCTGTTTTACGCGCAGTCGCTGCTCGAAGAGCTCCGAGGCTTCACGACCCGGCTCGACGCGTGGCTTCACGGATTCGTGCCGTCGGTCCCACAAGATCTCAAACTGGCGGGGCGACTGAGTCCCGCGCTCGGCAAAGCCCTCGAGCGATCGTACGTGGGTCTGAATGCGGACGACATCGACAAGGCAGTCGTGGATCTCAGTGAGATCCTTGTGCAACAGATTCCTGAGTTGCACAGGATGTTCGATCTCAGACGACCGCTCGAGACGGATCTGTATGCGGCGGACCTGGTCAGGACGCGACAGATCGCTTGACCTTGAGGTCGCAGCGGATGCCGGGGCCGAATGCTGAGTCGGCTCCGCGTCCGATCGCGCTACCTTGCGCTCACCGCCGCGACGATCGCGCTCGGCCTGGCCGTGCACTTTCGCGGCGGCGCGCTGCCGCCGGCCGTGCGAGATGTGCTCGGCGACGCACTCTGGGCGGCGATGGTGACGTGGGGGATCGCTGCCGTCGCGCCGGAAATCCGGCTGACGAGGCGTGTTCCGATCGCGCTCGCCATCTGCTTTGCCGTCGAGTTCAGCCAGTTGCTCCATTGGCCCGCGCTCGATGCCATCCGCGGGACGATGGCAGGACATCTGGTGCTCGGGAGCGACTTCGACCCGCGTGATCTCGCCGCCTACGCGGCCGGAGTGCTCGCGGCTGTGGTCGTCGAACGGGCTGGCGAGCGATCACCGGGCTGACGCCGGCGATCGCTTATCCTCTTGCCGTAGCAGATGCCGCATTTGCCGTCCACCGCCCTGACCGCGGCTAACGCCAACGTCCGACTGGAAGCGTTCTGCGATGCCGTCTTCGCCATCGCGCTGACGTTGTTGATCATCGACATCAGACTCCCGTCGATGGAAAGCATCAGCACGACTCCGGCATTGTGGCGCGCGCTTCAGCAGCTCGGTCCGTCTGTGTTCGCGTTTCTTCTGAGCTTTGGCATCATTCTCATCACCTGGGTGAATCACCACGCGACGCTCCGGCTGGTTCACAAGTCTTCCGCCGCGTTCATCTACGCCAACGGCTTTCTGTTGCTGACGGTGGTGTTCATCCCATTTCCGACGGCATTGCTCGGCGCATTTGTGTCGACCGACCACGCCGCGCCGGCGGTGGTGCTGTACGACGCGGTCCTCTCGACGCAAGCGATCGGTTGGATTTTCCTGACGAGCGCGGCACTGAACAACCACCTCGCCAACGACGAACGATCGAGGACGACCTTGCGTGAGAACAGGAAGCACGGGTACGGCGCGTTCGTGCTCTACGCGCTGCTCGCCATCGCGGCGCTGTGGTGGCCGCTCGCGGTGGCGATCGTGACGACCGCGTCCTGGATCTTCTGGCTGATACTTGGAATCAGGATGAAGCACGCCTGAGAACAGAGAAACTCACGATGGATCACGCAGCAGCCTTCCTCCTCTACGAAAAGCTCGTGGCGACGCACCCGAAAGCGGAGATCAAGGGCGCCACCGTACCGTACACATCGCTGAACGGGCACATGTTCAGCGCGCTGCACAAGGACGGCACGGTCGCGTTGCGCCTGCCGTCGCCGGATCGCGAGACGTTCCTCAAGAAATACAAGGCCGCTTTAGCGGCTCACTACGGGGTGGTCCAGCCGGAATACGTGGTGATCCCCGACAAGCTGCTCGCCAGGACGGCAGTGCTGAAGCCTTACTTCGCCGCGAGTGTCGCCTACGTCAGCGCCATGAAGCCGAAGCCGACCACGAAGAGGGCAGCCGCGAAGGCCAAGAAGCCGCGTTGACACGCGTCGACAGGAGGCGTCGGCGATTTCGACCTTCCGAGACAAGCGCTCGTTGCCCGGGAGTAGACTTTCAGGCAGCCTGGAAGAACCCATGAAATTGCGGGACATGGTTGTCATCGTGATTGTGGCAGCGTCGATCGCCAGGGGCTCGGCGCAGACGCCGTCGCTCTCCGCGCTCACGGTGCCGGACAAGACTCTGCCGAGCGGATGCCGCCTGAAGCCGCTCGTTCCCGCCTCGGCGCCTGTGGTCCGGGACGGCTCGGTGACCGTTGCGGCGAAGCCCGCGTTCTCATTTCCGTTTCCGAGCAATCCCTGGTCCGGCACGGACGACAGGCTCATCGTCACTGCCCGCTCGATGGTTGACGGCAGCTTGCAGCTACCCGACGCGCCGCCGCCAAGCCGGGCCGAAGCGTCTGCCATCGAGAGCCGGTGGGTCGAGGACGTCGTCGAGGCGTACCGGGCGGAATACCTGTCCGCGGAACAGGTCGTCATTTCGGTCACGGCAATCAGGTTCAACGATGCGAAGCTGGCGACGACGAAACCGTCGAGTGCCGCGCTACACATGAGCGGTGGCCGAGCCGATCGATTGGTCGTCGGTGCCGCGGTTGTCGTGGTCCAGGCGGGTGCGAAGACGAACTGCTTCGATGCCGTCGACTCGTACATTCGTGGAATGAGATGACGAAGGCTTCGCTCGAGAAGGCGTTTGGGTACCAGGGCGATCCCATGAGTCTTCCGGTGACGAATCTCGTGGGTGCGTTGCCGTTCTACGTGGGCGTGCTCGGGTTTCACGTTCGGTTCGAAAGTAACGCGCCGCAGAAGTCGGCCATCCTCGCGCGCGATCAAATCCAGATCGGCCTTACGGAAAACGGTGGCGATCCTACGCAGGATGGGTGCGCCTTCCACGTGAGGGATCTCGACGCCCTGCTCGCGGAGTTCAATGCCAACGGGCTCGGTAAGACGCCCGCGGACGTCAGCATTGAGCACCGCAAAGGCGAGGCGTGGAAGGTGTTCTACGTCGTGGCGCCCGACGGCCTCTGCTATTGGTTCGGTGAGCAACAGCCAGGATAGCCGCCCTCGTGGGCTGAGACCTGGTGGAGGATTGTTGACCGACGATCATTCCGAGTTCGACTTGCGGGCGTTGTATGACGCTATCGATGAGCAGCGCCGCGGCAGCAGATGAGCTGGTCGGCGGTCGCTGACGAGGTGAACCACCTCCGCACGCACATGCGCCCGATCGCCGCGTCGACCATCGCCGGGCTCGAGCACAAGCCGACCGGCGAGGGCGACGGCATCTTGCAGATGCTTCTCTGGCTCCGACGCACGCCCGAGAGTTTTGTGCCCGGAGCAACGGATCCGGCCTCGGAGCGTTTCTGCAGGCCCCAACTAGAAACCGGGCGGATCCTTCGCTGGGACACACGCGCGCTCTTCGACGCGCTCGATGAGCAGCGGCGGGTTCGCCAGTTGACATGGACGGCTGTCGCGCGGGAGGTGCGCGGGTTCACGCCGAGTATGTTGATGAATTTATCGAAGGGCGGCCGCATCGGGTTTCCACGCGTGATGCGACTGGTGCGCTGGCTCGGTCAACCTGCGGCGGTATTCACGCGCGTAGCCAGTTGGTAGATTGCTGAGACAAACATGTGTCGCGCCAGGCCCCGACGTCGATGCTAACCGCTGATGCCGCCTTCCTCGAGTTCGTCCGGATCGTCGTCAGTGGTTCGTTCGACGACGTGTCGCGCCGGGTGGTCGCCACGCCGCTCCTGGCGAGGACCTCCTCCAACGTCGGCGCGACTCGACAATCGGCCGTGAATTTTTTCTTCGCCGACATTCGTCACTATCTCTATCGCGGCGACACCGCCCTGCACATGGCGGCCGCGGCATTCCGACGCCAGGTCGCCGAACTCCTGGTCGCGCACGGAGCCGACTGCCACGCGATAAATCGGCGAGGCGCGGAGCCGTTGCATTACGCGGCGGACGCGAATCACTGGAATCCGGTCGCGCAGGCCGAGACCATTGCGTACCTCGCGTCAGCAGGTGCCAATCCCAATACGTCGGATCGCAGCGGAGTCGCTCCGCTCCACCGAGCCGTCAGAACGAGATCACTCTCCGCCGTCCGGGCGTTGCTTGATGCTGGCGCCGACCCCCGCCAGCCGAACGGGGCCGGATCCACACCGCTGCATCTTGCCGTTCAATCCACGGGCCGTGGCGGCGCAGGGTCCGAGAAATTACGCGAGCAGCAGATCGGTATCGTCACCCTTCTGCTCGCGCGTGGTGCGACGCTGACCGATCGAGACGGCCGAGGTCGGCAGGTGTACGAGGCCGCGTCCGGTGAGGCGATTCGACGCTTGCTGAAAGAAGCCGCTGGTTGATGTCGCCCGCCTGGGCGTTGGCGGCGTACGATGCGATCGCCTATCCTCATTCCGTGCCCATCCCTCGTCTGTCGTCGCGCGCGTTCATGTCCGCCCGGTTATTTCTCGTCACGGTCATCGCCGTCCTGTGGCTGACCGGATGCAACGACTCCCCGGGTAATCCGAAGGTCCCGGCTGGCGCCAAGAGCTCAGGCGGCATGCATGGTGTCATCGACACCGACAAGGGCCCGATTACGATCGAGCTCCTGGCGGCCGACGCGCCGAAAGCCGTCGAGAATTTCCGGCTGCTCGCCGAACACAGCTACTACGACGGCTTGACGTTCCATCGCGTCGTGAAGGGCTTCATGATTCAGGGCGGTGATCCCGCGGGCGACGGCACCGGCGGCCAAAGCGCGTGGGGTCCCACGTTCGACGACGAGATCAATGAGAACTCGGCGCTCTACCGAGGGGGGTACCGGCGCGGCCTGGTCGCGATGGCCAATGCCGGACCAAATACCAACGGGAGTCAGTTCTTCATCCTTCAGCACGACTACGATCTGCCGCCGAGGTACGTCATCTTCGCGAAGGTCACCGACGGTATGGACGCGGTCGATGCCATCGCCGAGACGCCGACGAGACTGGGCGCCGACGGCGCCATGAGCCAGCCCCTTACTCCGCCGGTGATCAAGAAGGTCACGATTCGTCCGTAGGTCACTGCGTGACGCCCGACTCGGCCATCGCCATTCG
The DNA here is from genome assembly GCA_963704575.1 of uncultured Acidobacteriota bacterium. Classification (GTDB taxonomy): domain Bacteria; phylum Acidobacteriota; class Vicinamibacteria; order Vicinamibacterales; family SCN-69-37; genus DATEGZ01. The sequence goes on from OY969918.1 coordinate 3,855,355, forward strand.
ACGACTCCGCAATCCTGGGAGAGTCGCGGGCTTTTGGTACCTGCTGCTGATCCTCATCGGTCCGCTGCGACTCATTTACATCCCGACCAAGCTGTTCGTGCACGGGAACGCGGCCGCGACGACTGCCAACATCGCGGCCCACGAGTGGCTGTTCCGTGTGGGCTTGGCGAGCGATCTGGTCGGCGGCGTCGTCCTGATCTTCCTCGTGCTCGCCTTTTATCGATTGTTCAGGGACGTCGACCGGAACCTGGCGGTGCAGGTGCTGATTTTCGGCGGCGTGATGCCGGCCGTGATCACGTTCGTTGCCGTCGTCAGCGACTCTGCCGCGCTCATGATCGTCCGAAACGAGGCGCTCGGCGCGTTCGACAAACCTCAGCGGGACGCGCTGGCGGTGTTGTTCCTCCATTTGCGCGATCATCAGAACACCGCCGCCGAGATGCTGTGGGGCGTCTGGCTCTTTCCGCTCGCGCTGCTGGTGTACCGCTCGCGTTTCTTGCCGAGGTTCCTGGGAGTCTGGCTTGGCTTGGGTGGCATCGCCTATGTGACTCTGAGTCTCACGGGCGAGCTGTTTCCTGACTATCAGGGAACGGTCTTTGCTTACGCTCAGCCCGCGTTTCTCGGGGAGATCGCGATCATGCTGTGGCTCTTGATCAAAGGCGCGAAGCCGGTCGAGGCTCAGCCCGCATGAACAGGGACCTGCGACTTCTCGTCGGATTCCTCGTGCAGCCGTTTGCGGCAGCCGCGCTTGGATTCGTCACGTTTCCGCTCATCGAAATGACGGGCCGTGCGTTGTACGGCGGGATGAGTGCTGATCTGCTTGATGCGGCAGTCTCCGTCGCCACGGGCGCTGGCCTCGCGGCGTTCCTCGTGACTCAGGGCGCTGCACTGCCAACCGTCGCGTGGCTGCTGAGTCGCGGACCGCTCACCCTCAGGCAGGTCCTCTGGTGCGGCGTGGCTCTCGGAAATATTCCCTTCGCGCTGATCGTGCCGCTCGCTGCGTTGACGCGCGCCGCCGACGGGGGCTCGACATGGTTCGGACCGCTGGCGGTGATTCGAGCGCTCACGGCGGGTTCGATCTTCGGATTGGCTGGCGCCATGTGGTTCTGGCTGATTGCCGTTCGAGGAACAGACCTGGAGTCCACGAGCCGCACCTGGCGGCGAAGCCGATGAAGGTCGCGGCCTATCAGGCGCCGCTCCTTCCAGCCGGTTCGACCGACCGCGCACTTCGCCTGATTCGCGAACGCGTCGAGTGGTGTGAATCTGAAGACATCGAGATCCTCTGCTGTCCGGAAGGCGTACTCGGTGGCCTCGCCGACTACGCCACGCCGCCGGTCGACTTCGCGATTGACGTCCGTGGCGGAGCGCTCGAGTCTACGCTGGCGCCCATCGCGAGCGATCGCGTCACGACGATCGTCGGCTTCACGGAGCGCGGGGCGGAAGGCCGGCTCTACAACGCGGCGGCGGTGTTTCACCGCGGCTCAGTCCTCGGCGTGTATCGCAAGCTCCATCCGGCGATCCGCACCTCTGTCTATTCACCCGGCGACGCGACGCCCGTCTTCGTCGTCTGCGGTCTGACGTTTGGGATCGTGATCTGTCTCGACTCGACATTTGTCGAACCCGCGAGACTCATGGCCAAGCGAGGCGCGGCCGCACTGTTCGTGCCGGCCAACAACGGCATGCCGTCAGCCAAAGGTGGACCGTCGCTCGTGGTCGCGGCCAGGGACGGGGATATCTCCCGCGCGGTTGAAAACGGCGTGTCGGTGGTTCGCGCGGATGTGGCCGGGCGGGCCGGCGACTTGGTATCGTTCGGATCGTCCGGAATCGTTGACCACCACGGCGTCGTCCTGACGGCCGCGAAGACACTCCAGGCCGATGTGATCGTGGCGGATATCGAGACGACGCCACGAAGCCGTCGCGCGAGCAGATTCTCGGTCGCGCCGCTGGCGTCGACCGACATCTCGGACGCGGACGTCGAGGCGCTCCTCCGGCGTGTCTACGTCGGCGGAGGTTTCACCGAGCCGGCGGTCGGCGACGTGATGCTCGCGGCCGAAAAAGTCCGCGAGCGCGGGCAGATTCTCGCGGCGGTCGATTCCGCCGGCAAGCTCCTGGGCGTCGTTGTCGTGGTGCTGGCCGGTTCGCCGGCGTGCAGATTTGCTTCGAACGGTGAGTCCGAGTTGCATTTGCTCGCGGTGCGCCCGGACAATCAACGGGACGGCGTCGGCACGGCACTCGTCGGCGAGGCCATCAGCGTCGCGAAGACCGCCGGGTCGACACGGATGTTCCTGTGGACGCAGCCGGACATGGAGACGGCGCAGCGGTTGTATGTGAAGCACGGATTCGACCGCGTGCCCGAACTGGATTTCTCGCGCGGCGCACGACGATTCCTGGTCTTTGCCCTGTGTCTCGCGTCGCGATCGTGACGGGTGGAGGAGAGATCGTGTCGACACTTCGTGTCCAAAGCTTCGGGATGTCCCTTGACGGATTCGGCGCCGGACCGCGTCAGGACCTGCAGAATCCGCTCGGCGTTCACGGACCTGAGCTGATGGCGTGGGTCTTCCCCACACGCGTCTGGACGCGCATGCACGGACACCCGGATGGCGAGACGGGCGTGGACAACGAGATGGCCGAGCTCGGCTTCGCCGGCATCGGCGCGTGGATTCTCGGCCGCAACATGTTCGGTCCGATCCGCGGGCCCTGGCTGGACGAGGAGTGGAAGGGCTGGTGGGGCGACGAGCCGCCGTATCACACGCCCGTCTTCGTGCTGACGCATCACGCGCGGCCTGTGCTGCGCATGGCGGGAGGTACCGAGTTTCACTTCGTCACTGACGGCATTCACGCCGCATTGAAGCAGGCGAAGGAGGCCGCAGGTGGGCGAGACGTCCGTCTTGGCGGCGGCGTCGCGACGGTGCGCGAGTACCTGAAGGCTGCATTGATCGATGAGTTGCACCTCGCCGTCCGGCCAGTGTTTCTCGGATCGGGAGAGCACCTGCTGAATGGCATCGACATGCGAGCGCTCGGATACGAATGTGAGCGATCCGTCGCCGGCGAGCGCGCGACACATCTGTTTCTCCGCAAACGTTCGTGATCAGGTAGCTTGCTATTACAAAGTACTCTATTATAGAATCACCGCAGGCGGTAACTTGCAGCGAGGAGGCGACCCATGAATGTCCTGGCCACACTGAAGCAGCCAACCGCGTTCCTGCCACTCGCGATGTCGGCTGCCGCGTTCGCCACCGTCGTCGTGCACGTGTCGATCTTCGGAGTCGTCCACGAAGCCGACGAAGGTACCGCCGCCCACATCTTCCAGTTGCTACTCGCACTGCAACTGCCCATCGTGGCGTTCTTCGCGCTCACTCGACTGCCGCGCATCCCACGCGAGGCCGTCGTCGTGTTGGCGCTTCAGGCTTGCGCGGGCCTCGTCGCGCTGGCGCCCGTGTATTTCCTGCACCTCTGACCGCCTGATCGTTCTGCCTGGCCGTCGACAGAAGTGACCGATTCAGGACACTCTGCGTCGGCGCGACCAACTCGCCGCGCTCCGCCGTCTAAAGACACTAGAATCTCAACCGGAGCATCCATGGGCACACTGATTCAGGACCTGCGTTTCGCAGTCCGAAGTCTCATTAAGGCGCCGGCGTTCCCGCTAGCGGCGATCGCGACGCTCGCGCTGGGCATCGGCGCGACGACGGCAATTTTCAGCACGCTCAACGCGGTGCTGCTCAAACCGTTGCCGTATCCGAACGCTGAGAGTCTCTACAGCCTGCGGACCACGCTCACCGACGGTCGCGTGACGACAGGGCTGCTCTCGGGCGGCGAAGTGTATCGACTGAACGACCCGAACCTGTCGATCGCCCGCGCCGCGGCGTTTCAGCCGTTTGATCTCACGCTGATGCGCGCAGACGGCACGCCGCAGCACGTCACTGTGAACGGCGTGACCGAGGGATTCTTCGAACTATTTGGTCTGCCGATGACGTTGGGCGGCTTCTCACACGACGACTTCACGCCCCCACCGCCGCCAGTGCCGAACGCGCCGCCTGTGCCGGGACCGCCTCCCGGGATCGTCATCTCTGATCGAATCTGGCACGAGTTGTACAACAGCGACCCGGCCATTGTCGGTAAGCCGGTGCAATTCGCGGAAGTTCAGACCACGATCGTCGGCGTGGCGCCGAAGGATTTCGACACGCCGCACGGCGCGGATTTCTGGGCGTCTCAGCGGGTGCCGCATCAGGACGTGAATCACGGCTTCGAAGGCTTCATGCGGCTCAAGCCTGGCGTGACGCTGGATCGCGCGCGCAGCGAGATGGAAACGGTGATGGCAGGTCTCGCGCATGATTTTCCGGCGTCGGACCGCAACCGGGCGTACGTGCCGCGGCCGCTCGTCGAAGCCATCGTCGGTGACCTTGGTCCGATCCTCATCATCGTGATGTCGGCGACCGGCTTGCTCCTGCTCCTCGCGTGTGTGAACGTGACCAATCTGCTGCTGGCGCGCGGATCGGCCCGCGCGCGGGAAATGGCGGTCCGCGTGTCGCTCGGCGCCGGGCGGGGCCGCATCGTGCGGCAGTTGCTCACCGAGTCCGTGCTGCTTTCGACGGCCGGCGCCATCCTCGGGGTCGTCGTCGCGTATGTCGGCGTTCGCGCGTTGCTCGCAATTGGTGCCTCGAAGCTGCCGCGGCTCGAGTCGGTGACGTTCGATGCGCGGGTGCTGGTGTTCGCGCTGGCCGTGCTCGTGATCACTGGTTTAATCGTTGGATTCGCACCGGCGATCCGGCTGGCGCGTACTGACGTTCGCACGCTGCTGAACGAGAGCGGGCGCGCCAACAGCGGCGGCCGCACGACCGCGCGCTGGCTCAGCGTGATGACCGTCGTCGAAATCGCGCTGGCGATCATGCTCGTCGCCGGTGCTGGCTGGCTCGTCCGCGGCTTCTCGACTCTCAAGAACATCGACGCCGGCTTCGTCCCGGACAAACGGTTGATCTTCGACGTCGCGTTCCAGGGCGAGCGGTATCGGCCCACCAACGCGGTCCACGCCGCGCGAAACGAGATGGTCGACAGCCTGCGCGCCCTGCACGGCGTGTCGGCCGTCGGCGCGACGTCCGCGTACCCGATGCGCGGCACGCTGGAAAATTCGCTGCTCCTGCAGCTGCACGGCGAGCCGATGGACCAGTCGAATCCCAAGGGATCGCGACAGCGCTTCGTCACCTCGGGGCTGTTCGCGGCGATGGGCACGCGCGTTGTGCAGGGCCGGGATTTTGGACCGGAGGATCTGCCGAGCACACAGGCGACCGCCATCGTCAACCGGACATTCGTCAAGCGCTACCTGTCGGGCCGCGATCCGATCGGGGTGAAGTTCTCGGCCGGCTATCCGGCGCCCGATCCCAACAACGAAAGGACGATCGTCGGCGTGATCGACGACGTGCGTCAGAAAGCGCTCGACCTCGAGGCAGAACCGGCGTTCTACTCGCCGCTCTCGCAAATCGAGCTGCGGCGGATGACGATGGTCGTCTCGACATCGCTCACGGACGTGACCACGCTCGAGTCCGCGATTCGAGACACCGTCCGCAAGCAGGACTCGCAGATCGCCGTGGATTTCACGATGGCGAGTGATGTCGTCGCCTCAACGATCAGCCGTCAGGAACTGGGGATGACGCTGATGCTGATTTTCGGGACGGTCGCCGTGCTGCTCGCGGCTGTCGGGATCTACGGCGTCGTCGCGTACGCGGGCGCGCAGCGGCGCGACGAGCTGGCCACGCGGCTGGCGCTCGGCGCAACACCGCTCGGCGTGTTCTGGCTCGTGATGAGACAGGGCGCGACGCTCGCGCTCATCGGCACGGCGATTGGTCTCGGCACCGCGTATCTGTCCGGACGGATTGTTTCCAGCCAGATCTACGCGATCCGCGCGTCGGATCCGCTGATGCTGACGGCGGCAATCCTCCTGGTCGTCGGCATCGCGGTGGTCGCGACGATGATTCCGGCGTGGCGCGCGTCGAGACTCAGTCCCGCGAGAGTGCTGCATCCCGAATAGACGGCGGTCATGACCCAACACGTCGATCTGTTCGACAGCACCTACGGGCACTTCACCGATCGAGTCCTCGCGGACATTCGCAAAGCGACGTTCGGCGAGGATATCGGCCAGAACAGCTGGATTACCGTTGACGAGTACGATCGGCTGTTGCCGAAGCTCGGGCTCACCGCGGCAGACGAAGCGCTCGAGGTCGCGAGCGGCTCCGGCGGCCCCGCACTGTATCTCGCGCGCGCGCACGGGTGTCGCGTTACCGGCATCGACGTCAACGAAAATGGCGTCGCCACTGCCACGTCAATGGTCGAGCGGTCGGGCGACACTTCCCGAGTGCGATTCCGCGTAGTCAACGCGAACGAAAACCTGCCATTCGCCGCCGACACGTTCGACGGCCTCGTCTGCATGGACTCGATGAACCACTTTCCGGACCGGCTCGCGGTGCTACGCGATTGGCAGCGCGTGCTACGGCCTGGCCGGCGTGCGCTCTTCACCGATCCCGTCGTCATCACCGGTCCGGTCACCAACGACGAACTGGCGCTTCGCAGCTCGATCGGCGTGTTCCTCTTCGTGCCGTCTGGTATCAACGAGCCCTTGATCGCACAGGCCGGCCTGCATCTGATCGACCAGGAAGACGTATCCGAGAACTGCGCCCTCGTGTCTGGTCGTTGGCATGACGCTCGACGCGATCGCAAGGACGCGTTGATCGGGATCGAGGGCGAGGAACGCTTCGAGGGATTGCAGCGCTTTTTTCACGCTGTCCATCGCCTGACCCGCGAGCGGCGGCTGTCGCGGATCGCGTATCTCCTCGAAAAGCCGCGGGCCTGACAAACCCGCTGTCGGCGCGGGCAGCAACGCCGGCCAATTGAATCGGCGTCCGTCTAAGCCTCTCAGGAGTTGACCAATGCCACTGTTTCCAGTGACGACGTACGGCGTGGGATGGAATCCTGTCACCCGGCAGGGAAGAGTGTTCATGCAGATCGGCTCGAGCCCGGCCGTGCCGGTGCCTATCGCGAGCCCGGAGGAACTGATCATCCTGCTGCTGGTCTTGAGCAAGACCGGTGTGCAGTTCGACCCGCAGACCCGCGAAATCGAACTCCCGTTTCGCCCGGTCGGCACTTAGCGCTCGACCTTCGAATTAACGTCGACGACGGCCGATGCCGCTGGCGACTTCGCATGCATGATTCTGACGCCGGACGACCTCTGGAGGCACAGTGGAGTTCCAACTGGACGACGGCGTGGCGGTGCTGCGGCGGACGCCTGGCCTGCTGAGACATTTGCTCGGTGACCTGCCGCGGTGCTGGACGGAGGCGACGGAAGGGCCCGAGACGTGGAGCCCATTCGACGTCATCGGGCACCTGATTCATGGCGAGCGCACGGATTGGATGCCTCGTGTCGAGCATCTGCTCCGGCATGACGATCGCGTGCCGTTCCCGCCCTTCGATCGAGAAGCGATGTTCGAGGCCTCGAAGGGGCTGACGCTTCACGAGTTGCTGGACACGTTCGAAAATCTGAGAGGCGAAGGCCTCGGCCGCCTGGCCGCGCTCGGTTTGACCGACGCGGATCTTGCGCGCACCGGACGACACCCGGCCTTTGGTATCGTCACGCTCGGTCAGCATCTCGCGACGTGGGTGGCGCACGATCTCACGCACACTTCGCAGATCGTTCGCGTCATGGCGAAACAGTACACGGACGCCGTCGGACCGTGGCGTGCGTACTTGTCGATTCTGGGATCGACGTCAAACACGAAGCCTTCGTGAGGTCGCGCCAGCGATGAACACCCGACGTCAGTTCTTGATTCAGGCGCCGCTCGGCGTGCTCGTGGCGGCTGCCGCCTGCAGCACCGAACCGCCTCCTGCCCAGACCAACGCCGCTGCATCGCCGGCGCCGTCCACGCCAGGCGCGCCACCGACATTCGGCACGGGGACAGGTTCAGGGCCCGCAGTCACGCCGGCGACGTTCGCCGAAGCCGAGAAGCTGGTCCAGGTCACGCTGACACCGGCCGAACGTCAGCAAGCCGCCGATTCGTGGCGCGAGTCGCTCGCGCCGTACCTCGAGCGTCGCACCGGGCCGCGAAAGGTCGCGATAGCGGCGACCGACGCGCCTGCCTCGCTCTGGAATCCGATGCTTCCCGGCATTCCGGTGCTGCCGTCGCGCGATCGCTTCGTCCGGTCTCCGGCGGATCGCACGCCGCTGCCCGCGTCGGATTCGGACATCGCGTTCGCGCCCGTGACGCAGTTGTCGCACTGGATTGAATCGCGCCAGCTCACCTCGGAGCGGCTGACCGGTATCTATCTCAGCCGGATCGCCCAGCTCGACGGCAAGATTCGATCGGTCATCACGTTGACGAAAGACCATGCGCTCGCGCGCGCCAAAGCCGCGGACGCGGAAATTGCCGCGGGCAAGTATCGCGGCCCGCTGCACGGCATTCCCTACGGCGTGAAGGATCTGCTCGACACGAAAGACATCCTGACGACGTACGGCGCCGAGCCCTTCCGCACGCGCGTGCCGCCGGCCGACTCGGCGGTCGTGCGCCGGCTGGACGAAGCGGGGGCAGTACTCATCGCGAAGCTCTCGCTTGGCGCGCTTGCACTGAATGACATCTGGTTCGGCGGTCAGACGATGAACCCGTGGTTGCTCGAGGAGGGCGCATCGGGATCGAGCGCAGGCCCTGGCGCCGCGACCGCGGCGGGGCTCGTCGCGTTTTCCGTCGGCAGCGAAACCGGCGGCAGCATCGTCAGCCCAGCGATGAGGTGTGGCGTCACGGGATTGCGGCCGACGTTCGGACGCGTGCCCCGAACGGGTGCGATGACGTTGTGCTGGTCACTCGACAAGCTCGGGCCGATGACGCGATCGGTCGAAGACGCGTTTCTGGTGCTTCACGCGATCAGCGGCCCGGACGCCGGAGATCCGTCGAGCGTGCCGAGCCGGCTCGACTTCGACGCCTCTGCACCGGTGAGCGGCCTTCGCGTTGGATACATCGCGGCATGGATGAAAGACGCGCCGGCGACCGACGTCGATCGCGCGGCGATGGAGTCGATCAAAGCGCTCGGGATGACGCTCAAGGAAGTCACACTTCCCGACTGGCCCTACGGCTCGCTGATGCCGATTCTCTTCGCCGAGGGCGCGGCGTCCTTTGAGGATCTCGCGCTCAACAACGAGCTCGGCACGCTCAAAGCGCAGGTCAAGGACGCGTGGCCGAACCTCTTCCGGCAGGCGCGCTTCCTGTCGGCGATCGACTGCGTTCAGGCGGATCGCCTCCGTCGAAAAGTGGCCATGGAAATGGCCCGCATCTTCAGCGACGTGGATCTGCTGATCGTGCCGTCGCTTCGAGACGAGCAGTTGACCATCACCAACTTCACCGGTCATCCGTCACTGACGCTCCGCGCCGGGTTCGTGCAGGTGTCCGAGGCCCGCAGTGACTGGGCGCGCGATCCCGCGCATCCGCTGCCGACCTTCAATCCCCCTCGACGCGTGCCTCACGGCATTACGCTCGTCGGCCGTCTGTTCGACGACGGGCTGCTCGGGCAGGTGGGTGTGGCGCTCGAGCGATCGTTCCACGTCACGGCCGAGCGTCCTTCGGGTTTCTGACGCGGCGCCGCGGTCGGCTGTCGCTTGCCAGGCGGCCGCAGCCGGTGAAATCATGAGCTTGCCGTGACCTCGACCAAGAACGCATCGAATGTGCGCGTCGCCGTCGTTCAGGCGGGCGCGGTGCCCTTTGATCCCGACGCGTGTGTCGACAAGGCCGTCCGGCTGATTGCGGAAGCGGCTGGCACGGGCGCCTCGGTCGTCGTCTTTCCCGAAGCGTTCATTGGCGGGTACCCGAAGGGCCTCAGCTATGGCCTCGTGATCGGCGCGCGCGATGCGGCCGGGCGTGAGGAGTTTCGGCGCTACCTCGACGCGGCAATCGATGTGCCCAGCGCACACACCCGTCGTCTCGGCGAGGCGGCTGCCGCGGGCAGCGCGTACGTCGTGATGGGCGTGATCGAGCGCGACGGCGGCACGTGCTATTGCACAGTGCTGTTTTTCGGCCCGGACGGCACGCTGCTCGGTAAACATCGCAAGCTGATGCCGACCGCCCTCGAACGGATGATCTGGGGTTTTGGCGACGGCTCCACGCTCACAGTCGTGGACAGTCCGTACGGCCGCATAGGCTCGGTGATCTGCTGGGAGAACTACATGCCGATGCTGCGCATGGCCATGTATTCCAAGCAAGTCGCGCTGTACTGCGCGCCGACCGCCGACGACCGCGATACCTGGGTGCCGTCGATGCGGCACGTCGCGCTCGAAGGCCGCTGCTTCGTGCTGACGGCGTGTCAGTTTCTCCGGAAGAGCGCGTTTCCGGATGACGTCCGTGTGTCGCTCGGAGACGGACCGGACGCGGTGCTCATGCGCGGTGGCAGCGCGATCGTGAACCCGCTCGGCACCGTGATCGCCGGTCCAGATTTTTCCGGTGAGACGATCCTGACGGCGGATCTCGACCTTCGAGACCTCGGTCGCGCCAAGTTCGATTTCGACGTCGTCGGTCACTACGCCCGTCCGGATGTCTTTCAGTTGACGGTAAACGAGGCGCCGGCCGCCGCGGTGGTTCGCAAGGACGCCATGGCCACCGCCGATCGTGAGATCGTGACGACGCGCGTCATCGATGCGCCGCGCGCGCGCGTGTTCAGGGCCTGGACCGACGCCCGTCACCTCGTGCACTGGTGGGGGCCGAAGGGTTTCACGAATACGTTTCACGAGTTCGATCCGCGGCCGGGCGGCAATTGGCGCTTCGTCATGCACGGTCCGAACGGCGCCAACTACGACAACGAGAGCGTATTTCTCGACGTCACGGCGCCGGACCGGCTCATGTTTCAGCATCTGTCGGCGCCGAAGTTCCAGACAGCAGTCACGTTTGCCGACCGAGGATCAGGTACCGAGATCATCTGGCGGATGGTGTTCGACACGCCCGCGGAGCGCGATCGCGTCGCGACCGTTGCCGTGGATGGGAACGAGCAGAATCTCGATCGTCTCGAAGCGGAGCTGGTGCGAATGAAGCTTCAGGAGGCCGGATGACGGGCACCTCCAGACGAGACGCCGAACGGACGCTGGCCGGGTTCATCGCGAAGTTCGAGCCGAAGCAGCAGCGCGCGGTCCGCGCCGTCCGCAAGGCGCTGCAGTCGCGGCTGCCGACGGCCCATGAGCTCGTGTACGACAACTACAACTTCTTCGTCATCGGCTACTCTCCGACCGAACGGCCGTCTGACGCGATCATCTCGATGACGGCCGACGCGCACGGTCTCGGTCTGTGCTTCATTCAAGGCGCGAAGCTGCCAGACCCAGCCGGCGTGTTGCTCGGCTCGGGCAAGCAGACGCGATTCATCCGGCTGGAGTCAGCCGCCGTGCTGGATCGGCCGGAGGTGGCGACGCTCCTCGCTGTCGCCGTCAAGCGCTCGAAGGCGCCGATGCCGTCGTCTGGCAAGGGCACGCTGGTGATTCGATCGGTCTCGAAGAAGCAGCGCCCGCGCAGGGCCGAACGATGAGCACCTGCGTCATCGAACGCGTGGCCGAGCCGTATCGCGAGGAGGATGTCGACGCGCTCGCGCGCCTGCTGATTGACGCCGTGGATTCCGGCGCCGCGGTGAGCTTCATGGCGCCCCTGTCGTTCGATCGTGCCCGCGCGTGGTGGGAGAAGACGCTCGCGTCGGCGGCCGACGGCTCAATCGTGCTCGTCGCGCGCGACGAGGCCGGGATCGCGGGCACGGTGCAGCTGCATCCGTCGTGGGCGCCGAACCAGCCGCATCGCGCGGACGTGGCGAAGCTCATCGTCCATCGCCGCCGCCGGGGCAGCGGCCTGGGCGCGGCACTGATGAAGAAGATCGAAGACGACGCCAGGCAGGCGGGATTCCGATTGCTGACGCTCGACGCCAAGCGCGGAGGCACGGCGGATCGTCTGTACCGCCGGCTGGACTGGATCGTCGTGGGTACGATTCCGAAGTACGCGCTGGATTCAGACGGCACTCCACACGACACCGTCGTCTTTTACAAAGACCTGTGATGTCACCCGTGCCACGCGCTTCTCAATAAACTACTCGCGAGAGCCTCGTGATTCATCCCGTCTCCGTCGTTCTCGAAGGCCACGGCGTGCGGCTCGAGCCGCTCGGGCCGGAGCACGCCGACGGGCTTCGTGCGGCCGTCTCGGATGGCGAGCTCTGGAAGCTCTGGTTCACCGTGGTGCCCGAGCCGGATCGGCTGGCGACGTACATCGAGTCCGCGCGTGCCGGCCAGGCCGAGGGTCGCATGCTGCCGTGGGCCGTCCGCGAGAACACGACCAACACGATCGTCGGCTGCACCCGGTACCACGACATCGTCGCCGACATCGATCGTGTCGAGATCGGGTACACGTTTTACGCGGGGACATGGCAGCGCACGCATGTCAACACGGCGTGCAAGCTGCTGCTGTTCCGGCACGCGTTCGAGTCCCTTGGATGTGCCGTCGTAGGGCTTCGGACCGACAGCTTCAATTTTGCGTCACAGCGCGCGATCGAGGCCCTCGGCGCGAAGAAGGACGGCGTGCTGCGGCATCATCAACGGCGTCGCGACGGCACGGCGCGCGACAGCGTGATGTACAGCGTGATCGCGCGCGAGTGGTCCGACGTCAAACGTCACCTGGAGTGGAGGCTGGCCCGTCAGCGGCCCGATCGGATCTGACATGTCACAAGAACAATGGAAAACCGTCGACGATTACATCTGCGATCTGCTCGTTCCTGAAGACGACGCGCAGCGTCAGGCCGTCGAGGCGAGCACAGCGGCAGGGCTTCCGACGATCGCGGTGTCGGCCGCGCAAGGCAAGTTCCTGCACGTGATCGCCCGGGCGCTCGGAGCGCGCCGCATCCTCGAGATCGGCACGCTTGGCGGGTACAGCGCGATCTGGCTGGTGAGAGCGCTGCCGCCCGACGGCAAGCTCGTGACGCTCGAGATCAGCCAGAAGCACGCCGACGTGGCTCGCGCCAATTTCGTTCGCGCCGGAGTGTCGAATCTCATCGACTTGCGCGTCGGACCGGCGGCTGAGGTACTGCCCACCATCGGCGGCGGCCCGTTCGACTTGGTCTTCATCGACGCCGACAAGGGCGGCTACACCGAATACCTCTCCTGGGCGATCACGTTGTCGCGCCCGGGCACGCTCATCATCGCGGACAACGTCGTGCGCGACGGCAAGGTCGTCGATCCGACGTCCACCGACGTCAACGTGCAGGCGATTCGACGGTTCAACGAGGCGCTCGCCGCGGAATCGCGTGTCCGGGCAACCGAGCTGCAGACGGTCGGCGCGAAGGGCTACGACGGTCTCGCGATTGCGGTCGTGATCGCCGCCTAGTCCGATCGCAGTGCAGTCAGCGCTTCCATGCGGGCCGCCCGGCGGGCGGGCCACACGCCCGCGCCGATCGCGACGGCGGCCATCACAACCGCAGAGGCGGCGATCGTCAGCGGATCGGTCGGCTCCAGACCGAACAGCAACGAACGAATGGCCGGTCCCGTGAGCCACGCGATCGGCAAGCCGATCGCCAGTCCGGCGATCGAAAGCATCACGACCTGGCGAAGGACCAGCCAGAGCAATTGCGATCGCTGGGCGCCAAGCGCGAGGCGGATACCGAATTCGCTCGTCCGGCGGGCCACCGAGTACGACGTCACGCCGTGCAGACCAACGCACGCCAGCAGCAGCGCGAACAAGCCGAAGACCGTCAACAGGTTCGTGAACACGCGCTCCTTGCCGAGCGATCGGTCGATCACGTCCTGCTGCGACGCGAAGCCCGTGATCGGCATCGTGGGATCGACCTCGGCGACGGCGCTCTCGACGAGCGGGCGCAGCGCGGCCATTGGCATCTCGGTGCGCACCGCGACGTGGATCGATCCAATCCGCCGCTGCAGGTACGACTGCAGGATCGTCGGCGGCACGTCGTTGCGAAGCGCGTCGTACTTGGTGTCGGCCGAGACGCCCACGACCTCGATCTCCCGCTTGCCGATCGTGAACCTCCGGCCGACCGGCGACCCGCCGGCGAAATACTTTCCGGCGGCTGATTGATTGATCACCGCCACGGGCAACAGGTCGGACCGATCGTCGGGGCCGATGGCCCGGCCAGCGAGGAGCGGGATTTCCATCGTTTCCAAGTAATGAGGGCCGACGGCGTTGATGTAGATCACGCCCTCGCGGCCGTCCAGCGTGATGCGCGAATCCGATTCCCAACCGGAAATGAGCGTGTTTTCGATGAGCGTCGCCGACGTGACGCCAGGAACCGTCTCGAGGCGGGCGAGCAATCGAGGGAGCACCGTCGCGCTCCGTTCCGGTGCTCTGCCATTGAGCGTCGGATCGGCGGTAAACAACACGAGCCCTCGCGGATTGAACCCGAGGTTCACGGTGTCGAAGTTGTGAATCGTCCGCAGGAACGACCCGGCGCCGACGACGAGCGGCAGTGAGACGGCGATCTGCAGGGCGAGGAGGGCACGACCGATCATCAGCTTGGGAGCGGCCGCGCCGTTCGATCGATCCTTGAGCATCGAGTCCGTCTGGCGGCTGAATCGCAGCGCGGGCAGCAGGCCGGCGGCGATCGCCGCTGTGCACACGAGCAGCGCGGCCGTCGCGAGCACTGGCCAGTCGAGTTTGACGCTGACGCCGTTCGTGCCGAGCCCGGACGACAGCATCGATTGCAGCACGGGCGCCGTGACGAGCGCGAGCAGGAGGCCGGCGAGGCCGCCGGCGGCGCTCAGGATCGTGCTCTCGAGCAGGAGCTGTCGCATGATTCGACCGCGACCGGCGCCGAGCGCGCGACGAACGACGAGTTCCCGCTGCCGCGCGACACCTCGCGCCAGCATCAACCCGGCAACATTGATGCACGCGATGAGGAGGACGACGCCGACGACGGCCGAGAGGATGCGCAACGGTTGCGTGGCGCTCGTGCGAAGGGAATCGAGTCCGCGTGCCCCGGGAAAGAGGCGCGGCGCCGAGGCCGCGGCCCGCGCAGCCGTGAGGCCGCCGCTCGCGAGCGTCGTGCGCAGCGAGGACCGCAGGAGATCCGTCACGGCGCCGTCGGCAGTATCCGGCACGCGTGCAATCGCCCGCACCCAGTTCACGGCCGGCGCGGTGAAGAGCGATTGACCCGGCTCCGCCCACGAACGGGTCACCACCGGCTGCTGGGCGAAGGCGACCGTGATGTCGGTGTCCGCCGAGAATCCGCCCGGCGACAAGCCGCGATACGCCGCCCCGGTGACGCCGATGATGATCAGTGGCGCGTCGTTTACCCGAATCGTTCGCCCCGCGACATTGGGATCATTGCCGAGCAGTCGCGTCCACAGGCCGTAGCTGATGACCGCCGCGCCCGGCGCTCCCGGCTGGTCGTCGTCTGAAGTGATCGCGCGGCCCAGCGCGATCGGCGGCCGGACCGTCGCGAAGAAGTTGCCGGAGACCAGCATGCCATTGGCGACGACCGGCGGGCGGCCGTCGATCGACACGGTCAGACCAGGTGCGAGATTGAAACCGCAGACCGCCGCGCGTCCGCGTGCAGCCTCGCGCATCGCGACGAACTCCGGGTACGAATAGTTGCTGCGGTACCAGGCGCCGTCCGGGCCGTGGAAGGCGCTCGAGTTCAGATTGCTGATGTTGATCGGATCGTTCGTATTGGGCGTCCAATACACGATCCGCAGCTCGTTCGGGCGATCGACGGGCAGCGGCTGGACGAGCAGCTGCCGGACCACGCTGAACACGGCCGTGTTCGCGCCAATGCCAATGGCGAGCGACAGCACGGCGACGACGACGTACCCCGGGCTTCGGCGCAGCACGCGCAGGACCGCGCGAACGTCGAGGCCGATGCCTTGAAGAGGATGGAATCCGCGAGTCCGATCCATGAAGTCGTCGTCTTTTCTGCCGCGGCGAATCGCGGCGATCGATGCCAGCGTCTGGCGCCAGTAATGGCGTCGCGCACGCGCGACGGGCGTTCCGGCGTCGAGTGATTCCACAAATTCCTGATCGAGATCGCCGACGATGACCTCGGCGGCGTCGCCGCGCAGGAACAATCGCGCCAACCCGCGCGGCAGGCGCGGTGGGACGCGGGGGGGATCGGTGTCAGTCTGCCGCACGGTCACCCCTGGTTGCGCACGAGTCGCGCCATCTTTTCGAGCGATGCTTCGGAGGCACGCAGCGCGGCCTCGCCGGCGGCGCGCATCCGGTAGTGGCGCTTCCGTTTACCCCCGCGCTCGGGGGTCGGCTCGCCGAGTTCGGATCGGACCAACCCGCGCCGTTCGAGCCGATCGAGCGCGGTGTAGATGGCGCCGGGCGAGACGACGCGGCCCGTGCGCGTTTCGATCGTCCGGCGGATGGTCGGTCCCGAGGCGCCTTCGTCGTCGTCCTGCAGGAAGAGGACGGCGTACATCAGGAGCTGTTCGAATTCACCGAAGTGGCGGCGGCGCATTTTTACTCAGGTGTAGGTAATATCATCAGACGGGCTGAGTTCCCCAAAGGTTGGGAGGCAACTCAGCGCCGCTCACATCCGGCTCACCGGAGGCTGCGATAGACTTCAACCGACACCTGCGCCAATGAAAGCGGCTGTTTGCACGCGCTAGGACCTCCCGAGGTCCTGCAGTTCCGCGACGTCCCCGATCCTGTTCCCGGAGCCACGGACGTCCTGATCTGGATCCGCGCGACGACGGTCACGCCGAGCGACTGCTACATCAGGAGCATGATTCCCACCGCTCGCCTGTCCATGCGGCTGATCGCGCGGGCAGCGATCGGGTTCACGAAACCACGGCGTCCGATCCTGGGCGCAGTTCTGGCGGGAGAGATCGAAGCGATCGGCCGGAAGGTCACGCGGTTTCGCGTGGGCGAGCGCGTGTGGGCGTTCACCACGTTGCGCTTCGGCTGTTACGCCCAACGGACCAGCGTGCCGGCAGCCCTCAAGCACCTGACTCCGGCGCCGGCGAATCTTGGTGATGATGACGCCGCCGCGATACCCGGCGGCGGCCTCAGGGTCTTGTATTTCCTCGGCAAGGCGACCATCCAGCGCGACCAGCACGTGCTCGTCTACGGCGCATCGAGCGCGAACGGAACGTGTGCAGTTCAGCTCGCGAAGTCTTTGGGCGCGGAAGTGACCGCGGTCTGCAGCACGGCGAACGTGAAGCTGTCGCGATCCATCGGCGCCGACACGGTTCTCGACTACACGAAAGATCCGGCGTCCGTGCTCAAGCGCTACGACGTCGTCTTCGATGCCGTTGGACGCAGAAAGACGTCGCCGATTAAAGAGGCTTCGAGAAACGCGCTGACGCCCGCGGGCAAGTTCATCTCGGTGGACGACAGGTTGCCGCGCTTTCGCCGGGACGATCTGATCGGGCTCAGGGAGCTCGCCGAGGCGGGGACGCTGAAGCCGGTGATCGACAGGCGATACCCGCTGGAGCGGATCGCCGAGCCCACCGGTACGTGGAGCAGGGACACAAGAAGGGCAATGTCGTTATCACCATCGCCGATTGAGCTGAGGTGCGCTGACGCGGCACGTCCGCGCCGGGCGCACACTCAGGTAGACGCGCGGCGACGCGGATGCCATGATGAATTCCGATGCCTGACACGCCGGCTCGCAGTGGCTCGCCGCTCGCCCGAGCTTCCACCATCCTCGCGCTCGTCGTCGTGATCGCGGCCACCATCGGCTGCGACCGAGTGACGAAGCACGTCGCGGAGACGACGCTCGCCGGATCGCCGAGCCGATCGTTTCTCGCGGACACCGTCCGCTTCGAGTGGGCGCAGAACGCCGGCGCGTTCCTCGGCCTTGGCGCCGACTGGTCGCCGGTCGTGCGCACCGGACTGTTCACGGTGGGCAACGGCCTGATTCTCGCCGCGCTGGTCGTGGCCGCCGTTCGACTTCGGTGGTCCGGACCGACGCTGTTTGGGCTGGCGCTCTTTGTGGCCGGCGGTGCGTCGAACCTCGCGGATCGTCTCTGGCACGGAACCGTGACCGACTTCATCACTGTCGGTGTTGGGCCGCTACGCACCGGCATCTTCAACCTCGCCGATGTCGCCATTCTCGCCGGCGCCGCGCTCGTGGCCTTCGCGAGCATGCGCCGCAACGAACCGCCGATGCTCATCGAGCCGTCGTAGGAGCCGTTGACGATGATGACTCGCGCGGTGGCGGCGGCGATTCTGGCGGTGTCCGTCTGGATGCCGCAGACACCCGCGCCGGTGCTGCGGCCGCTCGATCCCGACGTCCGCGTCGATGGAACCGTGACGTTCAGGCTGCAGGCATCGCAAGCCTCGCGCGTCGCGGTGTATGTGGACACGATGTCACCGTCGGCGGCCGTCGCGCTCACGAAGGACGCGCGCGGCGTGTGGTCCGGCGTGATCGGTCCCCTCGCCCCCGACATCTACACCTACGCGTTCATGGTGGACGGCGTGTCGATCAACGCCGGCCTCGTCGAGATCGTCGGCCGCACTCCCGAGGCCTGGCATCCGCAGCAGGTGCCGCATGGCGCGGTGCACGTGCATTGGTACGACTCCAAGTCACTGGGCATGCTGCGCAGCGTGTATGTCTACACACCGCCGGGGTACGAGCGCGCGAATGGCACGCTTCCCGTGCTGTACCTGTTGCACGGCAGCGGCGGCGCGGAAGACGTGTGGGTGTCGATTGGCGCAGCCAATGTGATCCTCGACAACCTGATCGCCGCCGGGAAAGCGAAGCCCATGGTCGTCGTCATGCCGTTCGGCCATCCCGAGCCGAGCCCGCAGGTGGGGCGCGCGGCGACGTTTACCGCGCGGGACAACAACGCGTTCTCTCGCGATTTGATTGACGACGTCATGCCGCTCGTGCAGCGCACGTATCGCGTGTCGTCGCAGCCGGATCAGCGCGCCATTGCCGGGTTCTCGATGGGTGGCACCCAGGCGCTCCTCATCGGCCTGAGCCGCCTCGATCTGTTTCATTCGATCGTCTCGCTCAGCGGCGCGATCGGCGTCGGCGGATCGGAGGCGACCGCGGCCGCGATCGACGCGCAGTACGGCCTGATTTTCGACGAGACTGTCGCCGATCACAGTCTGCGCCTGGTCTGGCTGGCGTCAGGCACTGAGGAGACGCGGCTCGTGAGCACGAACAAGGCTTTGGCCGACGTCCTCGAGAATCACCGCGTCCCGCACGTGGTCGTCACGGTGCCGGGTGGTCATACCTGGCACGTATGGCGGCGCAACCTCCGCGACTTCGTGCCGTTGCTCTTCAGGAACTAGACGCGCGCGGGGTGCGATAAACTGGGCGGCTCAACCGCATCCAGGGGGCACGGCATCATGATCATCGGTGCGCACACGATCATCTACAGCGCGAAACCTGACGCGGATCGCGAGTTCTTCCGCGATGTGCTCGACTTCCCGCACGTCGATGTCGGTGAGGGCTGGCTGATCTTCGGGCTGCCGCCTTCCGAGATGGCCGTCCATCCCGCCGAGACGAGCGGCGCGCAGCAGTTGTATCTACTGTGCCAAGACGCCGACGCGTTTGTCGAGAAAATGCGCGCACGCAACGTGCCGGTCGAGCCGGTGATGGACAGAGGCTGGGGGTTGTTGACGGCGATAACGCTGCCTGGCGGCGGCAAGGTCGGCGTCTACGATGCCCGACACGCCCGGCCGGAAAATTCTGGCGGGGCGGTGCGATGATCGCTGACGTTCACTGTCACTTTTTTTCGCCGGGGTTCTTCGACGCGCTCGGTCGTGACGCGGTCGTCGCCGACGCCCCAATCGCGCTCCCGGCGCGGCTGAAGTGGGACGCGCCGGGATCCAACGCGGACCTGAGTCGGCGATGGGTTGCCGAGCTCGACCGTCACGACATCGCTCGCGCAATGCTTATCGCGAGCGTGCACGGCGACGAGTCGTCGGTTGCCGACGCGGTGTCCGCGCATCCCGCGCGCTTCGTCGGGGCGTTCATGTTCAATCCCGCGGTGCCCGACGCCGATGCGAGACTCGACCGCGCATTCGGAGAGTTGGCGCTCAGTACGGTGTGCCTGTTCCCGGCGATGCATCTGGTCGGTCCCACCGATGCGGCCGCGGTGCGGGTGTTCGATGCCGCGGCCCGCTACCGTAAGGCGGTGTTTGTGCATTGCGGCGCACTCTCCGTGGGCGTGCGCAAGAAGCTCGGCCTGCCGAGCCGATTCGATCTCCGGCTTGGCGATCCGCTCGCGGTCGCCGCCGTGGCGGTGCGCTACCCAGAGGTCCCGGTCATCATTCCGCACTTTGGTGCCGGCCGCTTCGTCGAAGCACTGATGGCCGCGTCCGCGGCGCCAAACATCGTGTTCGACACGTCGAGCTCGAACGACTGGATCCGGTTCCACCCGGGTCTCACGCTTCGCGACGCGTGGGCCCGCGCGCTCGATTGTGTGGGTCCGTCACGTCTCATGTTCGGCACGGATTCGTCCTTTTTTCCCCGCGGCTGGCAGCGGCCGCTGTTCGACGCTCAGGCCCGGATCATGGACGACCTGCAGATTCCGGCGGAATCGCGCGAATTGATCCTTGGCGGGAATTTCGCACGTATCTTCCCAGAGGGCCAGCGGTGACACCGGATCAGGAGGCGGGCACGGGGACAGCCCCAGCGTGGCGGACCACCCTCGGTCTGCGGGCAGTCGCCGTCTTCGAGGCCGCCAAAGGGCTGATCATGCTCGTCGCCGGTTCGGGCCTGTTCTTCGTCGTTCATCGCGATTTTCAGGACATCGCTGACCGGATCGTCTGGCACTTCCACCTTGATCCTGCGAGCCGGGAGGCGCAGATTCTCGCGCGGGCGGCAAACAGCACCACACCGACCACGATTCGTCTGCTGGCCGCGGCAGCGCTCGCGTACTCGGCGTTCCGCCTCATCGAGGCGTGGGGACTCTGGCGCGCGAGGCGCTGGGCCGAATGGCTGGGCGTGCTGACCGGGCTGATCTACGTCCCGTTCGAGATCGGATCGTTCATCCGGCACCCACGGCTCGTGCCGCTGGTCGCGCTGGCGATCAACCTCCTCGTCGTCTGGATTCTCGCGAGATACCTCCGTCCGAAGGTGCAGCCGGTCGACGCCAGGAATCTGCCCTTGCGCGTGTAGGTTGCCTGCGGCGCCCGGCGATGACTATTCTCGACTTTCCCGACGGCTTCTTCACCACGCGTCTTCGCGCTGAGCGCCTCGAAATGCGCCATCGCGACGAGCTGCGTCGCATGCACCGCGACGTTGCGGTGATGCGCCACCTCGGCGGGCCGCGCGACGACGGCCAGACCGAGACGTACCTCGCGAAGAACCTTCAGCATTGGGCAGAGCACAACTTCGGTCTCTGGATCGTGTACGAGCGCGACGGCGTCGAGCCGATCGGCCGCGCGATGCTCCGGACGCTCGACCTCGAGGGTCGTCGCGACGTCGAGGTCGGCTACGCGTTTTACGAGCCGTATTGGGGGCGAGGGTTGGCGAGTGAAGTCACGGGCGCCTGCCTGACCCTCGCGCGCGAGCAGCTGCAGGCGGCGACCGTCGTGGCGATCACCACACAGGAAAATCACGCGTCGCAGCACGTCCTGCGGAAGAACGGCCTGACGCACGACCGCGATTTCGTGCGTGACGGCCAGCCCGCGGTGCTGTTCCGCGTGACCTGGCCCGTCGTGCCGCCAGCCTAGAAGCTATCTCATAAATGGCGGCCTCAATCCGACAGCCCGCCGCTTCGCTAGGTCAACACTAGCGACTCTACGATCATCAGAGCCATTCATCGCCAGGATCTGAGCCCCTCACACACTCCATCGGCGGCCACTCGATCTGCGCGGCGGGCCTTTGTTCAGTCGGTCCGAAGCGCGTCGACCGGCTGAATCGAGGCAGCTCGGTTCGCTGGAATCGCGGCGGACATCATCGCAGCGACAAACAGCACCAGGCTGACGGCGACGAGCACGACCGAATCGTTCAGATTGCCGATCGACCACTGGGCTACAACCTTGTTCAGCCCCACGCTCAATGCGAGACCAGCGAAGAGGCCCGCGACGATGGCCAAGACCGCCGGTTGCACCGCAGCGTTTACGATGCGCCCGCGACTGGCACCGAGCGCCATACGGATGCCAAATTCCTTGAATCGGCACGCCACCGAGTACGACACGACACTGTAGAGCCCGACGACTGCGAGCATCAGCGCAAACACCGCGAAGCCGAGCAACAGCAACGCCACGAAGCGCTCACGGGCCCAACCCGCGCTTGCCAGCGCGTTTTCGGCTTTGTAGACGCTTACGGGTTGATTGGGATCGACGGTACGGACGGCTTCCCGAATCGAACGGGTCATCGCAAGTGGGTCGGGACTCGTCCGCAGGATCACATTCAGGGAATCGCTCAGCATGAGCGTGTACGGCACATAGATCGACGGCGCCGGCGGCTCATGGAGACCGACATTGGGTGTGTCGCCCACGACACCGACTACTTCGAACCAGCCGTCACTGCCGGGCGCCGCCAGTCTGAATGAGTTGGGTGGCTTGACGTAATCGGGCATTCGAACGCGCCGTCCGATCGCGGATTCGTCAGGCCACCACGCACGAGCCATCGTTTGGTTGACGACGGCGACGTGGGGCGTTCCACCGCTCTCTGAATCTGACCACACGCGGCCTCGAATGAGCGGGATCTCCATCGTCGAAAAGTAGTCGGCGCTGATCCGTTGGACAATCGGTGCTTCGTCTCCTGGCGTGTCCCGGCCGGGAACTTCGATCACTGACCGTTGGCCCGATTGGGGTGGTATCCCGCTGTAGGTGGCAAGCGCGACCGACTCGACCTGGGGCACCTCTGCCATGCGATCCCGCAGGCGCTCGTAAAACGTGGCGCGGCCGGCCCATTCCCTGTGACGTGTTCTCGGGAAGGTTGATCGTCGCGACGATCACATTGCGCGGATCGTAGCCAAGCGATGTCCGGTACAGACCGATGAGCACCCGGACAGCCGCGCCGGTGCCCACGAGCAACAGCACCGTCAGCGCGATTTGAGCCGCGAGCAGGAGGTGATGCGCTCGCCGGCTTTCGACGCCGGTCGTCCGCGCGGTCGTCGTCAGGCGTGGGCGCGAAAACGACAAGGCCGGTGACAGTCCACAAATCAGGGCCGACGCCATCGCCAGGCCCGCACTGAACAGCAAGATCGGTACATTGACGGGCACTGCCAAGAGGTCCCCAACCGGAACCGAATTGGGCGGTAAGAGCCTGAGCACAGCCGGCAGGCCCCAGTAGCTGGCCGCAACGCCCAATGCGGTGCCGCTGGCTGCCAGGAGCAGCGATTCCACGAGGAGCTGCCTCATCAACCGTCCACGACTTGCCCCTAGGGCGGCCCGCACGACGAACTCATGCGCCCGCGAGGTCCCGCGTGCCAACAGCAGGATGGACACGTTCGCGCATGCGAGCAGGAGCAGCAACAGAGAAGCCGCGAAGATCAACAGCAGGGTCGGCACAAAGTCGGCCGCCCATTGTGTCTCCACCAGACTTCGTACGAGCGGACGCACCTCCTTCGGAAAGCGTTGCGGGGCCTCTTTGGCGAATTGGTCGAAGAGCGGCTGAAGTCGCCCTTCGGCCATGCGTGGATTGACGCCCCGCTTGAGACGGGCCTGGACGCTCCACGCGAAGTTCGGCTCGAAGGTTAATTGAATGGGAACGAGAATCTCCGGACCGTTGTAAAAGTATTGACGTGGCAGCACGCCAATCACGGTGTAGGATTCGCGGTTTAAAGAGAGGGCCTGGCCCACGGCCTCAGGCCGCCCGCCGAAGTGTCGCTGCCAGAACCGATAGGTGAGCACGACGACCCGTTGGGGCTGCTCGCCCGCCGGCCCGTCCGCCTCGTTGAAGACTCGTCCGAGGAGCGGCGGAACCCCAAGTACGTTCAGCGCGTTTGCTGAAAAAGACTGGGTGGACACGGCTTCTGCCTCGCCGGTCAGCGTCATCTCCCAGATGTTCGAGACGAAGGCGCCGTCCAAGACCTCGCTGTGTTGAAGGGCGACGAGCTGTCGCGCCGTGACAAGCAGACCACGCGGCTGGCCTTTGTCGATCACGCCAAGCGTGACGATTCGATTGATGTCGGCGAAGGGGAAGGGATTCAGTATTGCCGCATTCACCATGCTAAACAGCCCGGTAGCGGCGGCAATTCCGACTGCCAGGGAGACGACAGCCGTCGCAGCGAAACCGGGGCTCCGGCGGAAGATACGGAGCGCATAGCGCAGATCACGACGCAGATCCTGCAGCCAACGCGATACCCACACGGCGCGCGTATCTTCCTCGATCAGCGCAGTGTTGCCGAGCGCAAGGCGCGCCTGCCGGCGTGCTTCGTCCGGTGTCATTCCACGCGCGAGGTTCTCCTCCGTCTGACGTTCGATGTGATCGCGGAGGTCGTCCGCCAGGCCATCGAGCGCTTTCCGGCCGCGGCGGGTCATCGTTCACCTTCGGCGGCTGCAGGCCGCAATATGCGTGCGATGGCACTGGCCAGCCGATCCCACTTGCTGGTCTCGACGGCAAGCTGACGCCGTCCCGCGGCGGTGAGCCGGTAGAACTTGGCGCGGCGATTGTTCTCGGAAGTGCCGACTTCGAAATCGATCCAACCGCGCTTGATCAGGCGGTGGAGAGCCGGATAAAGCGACCCTTGCTCAATCTGGAGCACGTCGTCCGACCCACGCTCGATGGTTTTCGCGATCGTATGGCCGTGAGCCGGTCCAAGACGAAGCGTGCGGAGAATCAGCAGATCGAGCGTACCCTGCAGGAGCTCAAGACGGCCGGAAACGGCACGACTAGACATGCTAGGTGAGGGTAGGGTCTTTCACCTAGGATGTCAAGGTGAGTCCTGAATGGATGAAATAGCGGTCCGCTGCAAGTAATAGTGGTTCCGAACCGAGGGCCTCAACGGCATTTTGTGGATCCTCCGCGGGTGTGCTCCGGGGCGTTCTCGAGGTCCTCGCCCAAGCTCTCCACGACGAAAACTATTTGGATCGGCGGGAAACCTTCATCGATGGGAGCTTCGCACCAGCGAAGCAGGGAGGCGCCGGCGTGGGCAAGACGAAGCGCGGGAAGGGCTCGAAGATCAGGGCGATCGCCGATCCCGCGGACCCAAGACGGTCGCCCGCTGCGTCGCTACCGACGGAAGTCGAAGATCGAGCGACTCTTTGCCTGGTTCCAGAATTTTCTGCGGCTCGTTGTCCGCTACGAGCGTTACGCCGGGAACTTCCTTGCGATGCTCCACCTCGCCTGCTGCGTCATTCTCTTGCGAGGCTTATGAGATGGCTTCTAGTTCTTTTCCTTGCCGGCAGCTTTCGCTTTACGCTCGGCGACGAGCCGGTCGTACTCCGGCTGATCGAGATAGGTCACGTCCACCCACGCGTGCGCCATCTCGTCGACGGTGCGATCGCCCCAGCCGACCCATTGACGCGGGTCGGGATTGTTGGGGTTGTTCGCCGTGTTGTCGTGCCACGCGGTAAACACCAGCACTGTGCCCTTCGGCACGAGCGGCGCGACGTCGTCGGCGTAGATGTAGTTGATGTGCCAGCGCCACTGGAAGTTGTTGACGTCGCTCAGCAGCTCACGGCGGCCGTCGGGATAGATCGCTTCCATCGACATTGCCTTGCCGCGCATGTGCATGTGCGGCTGGAAGTTTTCGATCCGTGCCGGCGCCTGCATCACGTAGAAGTTCTGCGTCATCGCCGTCGAGTTCGGCGCGATGTCCAGTTCCTCGCCGCGGCTCGCGTCGAACATCTTGAGCACGGTGCGGTGTTGCGGCACGGTGCCTTTCGGATAGAAGTAGATCCCGAGCTCGATCTGGTTGTCCTTGATCTCTTCGCCGACCGCGAACATGTGGATTTCCCAGTGAATCTTCGAACCGGGCAGCATCAGCTTGCCGGCGTCGGTGTTGTAGATCTCACCGGTCTTGCCGACGGCCCATTCCATGAACAGGCCGGCCGTCATCTGCATGTCATGCGCGCTCGACGCGAGATTCGTGACGCCACCGTCCTCGTGCTGCTCGAGCATCGTCAGCACGTGGTGAACGATGCGGCGGCCGTCGAGCGTGGCCGGACGAATCTCGATCGCGCGCACCCAGCGCGGCTCGGTGATGCCCGTGTCGGTGACCGGCCGGAACCACTTGTCCTGCGTGTGCGCCGCGAGCGTGTACGGCGGTGATTTCAGGACGAGATCGGGCTCGCCGTACAGCTTCGAGAACTGCCAGCCGCCCTGGTCAGGAAACGTCACGGGCTTCGGCATGTCCTTCGGATCGCCCATCGGCGCGCCCTGATCGACCCAGCGGACGATCGTGTCGATCTCGCCGTCGGTCAGACTGCGATCGTTTTTGTATTTCTGGATGCCCGCGGTCTTGTCCAGGTACCACGGCGGCATCAGGCGCGAGCTGACCTTCGTCTTGATCGATCGCGCGTAATTCTTCGCATCGTCGTAGGTCAGGAGCGGCATCGGCGCGATTGAGTTCGGCTGATGGCAGACCTGACACTTGTCCTGCAGGATAGGCGCGACGTTCCTCGTGAACGTCACCGGTTCCTGCGCTTGCGCGGAGACCAGATGGCCGCGCACGCCGGCGGCGACGATGAGCGTCGCGACGACGGCGGCCCCCGTCCACAGCATGAGCGAGGATCGTCTTGCGGTCATGAGATCACTCCTTCGGACTCGACGCTCAACGACTGACCGTGACTTTGAGAAAACCGTTGGTCCAGCAGCACTGCGCGTGACCGGCACCGGTGACGCCTGACGCGTCGTTGGCGCGGATACGGACGAGGTACTCGCCGGGCTCGCTGAACGTCGCACTCGTTGTGGCGGCGCCGCCCGTGACAGGCACGCGCGCGACTGGCGGCGTGAACTTCACCGCGCCCGGGCCCTGATGTTTGAGCCAGGTCAGCGTGACGGGCACGGCGCCTCGGCCGGAGGTCGACACGCTGCCGGCAGCCTTGCCGTCGTCTGACGCCCAGATGGTGAGCGTGACGGCTTGGCCGGCGGTGGCGGTCACCGGACCGCCCGTGATGCCGTACGGTCCCGCGCCGGTCGGGCCATGCTCGTCGAACTTCAGCACCGGCGGCGTGTTGCCCGACCCGGCTTCGCCCTCGAGCGCGTCGATCTGCCAGTTCGGCCGGAGATTGCCGGGAATCGCGACGGTCGTACCGCGAACTTTCAGCGTCCACGTCACTTCTTTTTTGCCGAAATCCGCGGGCACGTTCACCGCGAACACGCCCCAGTTGCGCTTCGGCTCGAAGTGGCTCGGCTGTCCCTGATTCTGCGGGCCGGGTTCGATGAAGTTGTCGGGTCCGATCGGGACGTCGACCGCTTCGTCGGTGTTGTGGTTGAAGTAGCCGAACGAGATGGAAAACGTGCCGTCTTTGTTGGGATACCAGCCTTCGAAGGCGGGTGTGACGACGGCGCCGGAACGCGGCGCGGGTGCGAGCGGGAGTTGCTGCCGTCCGGTCGCCGGCATCGTCGCGGCAAGAGCAAACGCCAGACTTGCACCGACCCCGACGAGGCGCCGTTTCGGCATCGCTGCTCCCGGTCTCTTTCCGACGCGATAGGCTACCATGCTTCAGTCCGCGCATGCCCGGACCCGCATCCCGCCCCGTGTCGAGTTCCATGGTCTTTGATGACGTCTGCGCGCTGATCGACATCGCGCTCGCCGGCTCCATGCGGCAGGAGATCGTGTCGCAGGCTGCGGCCGCGAAAGACGGCGCGCAGGCGTTGCGCCGGCTGCGCGACGGCATGCAGGCGAACGTCTGGGGATCGGGCGAGAAACGCGTGGACCTCGGCCCCGCCATCGCCGCGTTCGATCGCCGCGCCCGGGCCGACGGCTTTCACGCGATTCACGACTGGGACGGTCGCGTCGAGCGGGTCAACGAAGACACGATCGCGATCGAAGTCGTCAACTACGCCATCCAGCAGCGAAGCGACGGTCCGCCGGATCGCCGGGTGCTGGCGATACTGCTCGACTACTATTTTCTGTACGTCCTCGCGCTGCTGTCGCTGAAGGTGTGGGACGAAGGCCGGCCGGACGAACACCTCGGCCGCCTCGATCGCCTGCTCGCCGAGTTGCAGGGCCCGAACGGCAGCGGACAGCGTCTGGCCGCGGACGCGGCGACGCTGATGCTGTTTGCCACGTCGCACTACGAGTCGGACGATCGCGGGTACGACATTCTCCTGGCGCAGGTGCGCACGCTTGGAGTCGAGCAGCGACGCCGAATCGCACGGATTCACGCGCTGTGTCTCGGCAGTCACCTGCGCTTCGGCATCGAGGCGACCTACGGGCAGGACTTCACGCTGATGCGCGACGACAATGGCGTGGACTACCGCTGGCTGTCGTTTTCGCTGGCAGTGTTGATGGACGACTATGTGCGCCTGCAGGCGACGGGCGAGCGCGGTGCGGCGCGCGACGAGGCGGTCGAGGCGCTGCTCAATGGGCTGTCGGCCGACCCGACGGCGTTCGTTGGCGATCGATCGCTTGCCGCACTCGAGCCGAGCGCGGCCGAGTTTGGCGTACTGCGTGAACAACTTCACGGCCTCCGACGCGAACTCGTCGCCGAGTTCGAGCCGTACCGGCCGTTGAACGAGCGCTACTCGCCGATTTCCCTGTTCTTCAATTTCTCTCAGAACGTACTCAAGGGTCTCGTCGTGGACGCCGTGCTGTGGGGCGAGCCATGGGCGGCGAGCTTCAACGATTTGCTGACGTCGCTGGGGCAGGACGCCGCGGCTTCTCAGACGCGGCTGACGCTCGCGCGCACGCTCATGAACTACGGGCGGAAGCGGCCAGATCGCATTCGTGGGAAGCTGATGCCCGCGATCGTCTACGATGCACGGGCCGGCCGCCGGGCTTTCAGTGCGACTACGCGCGCGCTCTCGGGCGCGGCTTCGGAGGTGTGAAATGACGCGAGGCAGTCGAGCGTGCGCCGTGGCACTCATGATCGCCGCCCTGGCGGCGCCATTCGGACGCCGGCTCGGCGCGCAGACGCCGGCGATCGCCCTCGACATGACGGTGCCGCCGGGCGAGAACTTCGACCACGCGGACTTCCGGTTCTGGGCACCGGCCGGTGTGACCGCGTTCGACGCGGTCCTCGTGCTCGTTCCCGGCTCGAACGGCGATGGCCGGGCCATGGTCGACGACACGTTCTGGCAGGACTTCGCGACGAAGCACAAGGCCGCGCTCGTGGCGTGCCGGTTGACCGACAAACCGCACGATCAATCTTTCATTGAAGACTACGTCAACGTCTCGCACGGCAGCGGCCAGGCCCTGCTCGCGGCGCTGGCCGATTTCGCCGCGCGCTCGAAACATCCGGAAGTGGCGAACGCGCCGCTCTTTCTATGGGGCATGTCGGCCGGCGGCGAATTCGACTATGAGTTCGCCGCCTGGAAACCCGAGCGCGTCATCGCGTTCATCGTCAACAAGGGCAACATCTATTACAGCGCACTCGTCTCGCGTGAGGCCCGGCGCGTACCGGCGTTGCTGTTCGTCGGCGAAAAGGACCTGGAGTTCCGGACGAACACGATCACGGGCCTCTTCGCGGTCAACCGCCGCGGCGGGGCCCTGTGGGCGCTGATCGCCGAGCCTGGCACTGCGCACGCAGTCGGCCGGTCCAAGGAACTGGGCGGCCTCTTTTTCGAGGACGTGTTGCCGCTTCGGCTGGATGGAGCCGCGACCGCCGGCGCACGCGCGCTCCGGCAGATCGACGAGAAGTCAGGATTTGTCGGTGATTTGAAAGCGCAGACGTTTCAACCCGCCGCAGCCGCGGGGACGCCGAGCGCGCCGACGGCGTGGCTGCCGACCGAGCGTGTCGCCCGCGCCTGGCAGGCCGTCGTGTCGGGCAAACCTTTCGAGTTCTGACGCCGTGCGGCGGGGAGGTCCCTCGTGATCGTGCGTTTCTGGCATGGACGCGTGCCGACGGCTCGCGCCGAGGCCTATCGTGATTTTCTCAATCGCCGCGCCGTGCCCGACTACCGCGCCGCGAAGGGCAACCTGAGCGTCCACATTCTCGAACGCGCGGATGCGGGGATCACCCACTTCGTGACGATGAGCTTCTGGAACGACCTCGACGCCGTGCGCGGGTACGCGGGCGCGGACGCCACTGCGGCGAAGTACTACGCCGAGGAGTGCGATTTCCTCATGGAGTTCGAGCCCCACGCCGTGCACTACGAGGTCGTCGGCGTCGGTTAGCGTGGGCCAGCTCTGACGTCGACTGATGCGTTGAAACGCCGGCATGGGCCGGTGCATGCTACAGCGCGTGCCACGCGCCCAGGCGGTCGTCCTCGACATGGACGGCCTGCTCATCGACACCGAACCGCTTTACAAGGACGCCTTCGTGCGTGCTGCGCGCGCGCTCGGCGAGGACTTCGGCGACGATCTTTACCGGTCGCTCGTCGGCCGCAGCAATCCTGAGTGCGAAGCGATCGTCGCGAAACACTTCGGGCCGCGCTTTCCGATCGACGCGTTTCACGCCCACTGGCCCGACATCTGGATGGCGAGCGTGACGTCGGTGGGAATGCCGCTCAAGCCCGGCGTGACCGAGTTGCTCGACTGGATCACCCGGCGCGGACTGCCCGTCGCCGTGGCCACGTCGAGTGACCGCGGATTCACGGAGTTCAGCCTGGCCGCGGCGCGACTGGCGGACCGCCTGCCGCTTCGCGTCACCGGAGATGAGATCCGGCACGGCAAGCCTGCGCCGGACATCTACCTCGAAGCCGCGCGTCGTCTGGGCGTGGCGCCGGCGGTGTGTGTCGCATTCGAAGACTCAGCGGCCGGTGTGCGGGCAGCGAGCGCCGCAGGCATGCGCGTTGTGATGGTGCCAGACCTGCAGCCGCCGTCCGACGACGTGGCGCGGCTCACGACTGCGATCGTGCCGTCGCTCCATCAAGCGGTGCCGCTCCTCGCGACCTGGTTCGATCAGTAGTGCGCCACGCGGAGCGGGGCTGTGCACGGCGCGCGTCTCCTGTTACTATTTCCGCCCTCCCCGGCGATTGGAGACGATTCATGCCTACCAATTGTGCCGCGGGAGTGTGCGAGCCTGAGCGCACGCAGGGCCTCATCGCGCCGGCGCCAGCCGGCACTCACCAGCTCGTTGTGCTCAAGGGACCCGGTGTGTTCCTCGGCAGCGAGTGCGTCAAACAGGGTGGCTCGACCAACCTCACGTTCGTCGTGCTCGATATCGACGGGCGCAACGTCACGAACATCTCGTATGCGGCGGCCGAGAACGGCGGGCTCACCCAGCAGAATCCGTTTGGTCTCGTGCTGCTGCACTCGCCCGTGCTGAACAACCTGACGATCGGCTTTCCAACGCCGCTCCGGTACGAGAAAGCGCTGACGCTCTCGGTCGTCGTCAACGAGCCGGGCGTGGTGCAGATTCTCGCGAACGTGATCCACGGGCGCTAGCGGCCCGGCAGCTTCTTCTCCGGGAAGAGCGTGACTTCGCAGTACTGGTTCGTGTTGAGGTACGTCTTCGCGGCTTCCTGGATCATGGCCGGCGTGATCGCGGCGTACGTCGACGGCAGATCGAAGAAGTCCTTCAGGTCCTCGGGGTACTCGTAACGCATCGACAGCTGGCCGAGCATAAAGCTGTTCTGCTTGCTGTCGGTCTCGAACTCACGCACGAGGCCCTGGCGCACGTCGCGCAGCTGCGCGTCGGTGACGCCGCGGGTCTTCACTGTCTCGACTTCCTGGAACGTGCGTTTGATCAGGTCGGCCGTGCGGTCCGGATCGCAGGTGAATTGAATCGCGATCGTGTACTGCTCGATCGGCACCTTGCCGGAGTTCGAGTTGGCGGTGACGCTGTAGGTGCCGCCCAGTTCTTCGCGAAGGGCTTCACGCAGGCGGCCTTCGAGCACGAGCGTCATCGCGCGCAGGGCGACGCGGTGGATCGAGTCGAACTGAAACGGGCCCGTGAAGACGATCGCGGCTTCGCTCTTCGGCTCGACGCCCTTCTCGACGCGCCGTTCGACGACCGTCGTCGGCGCGCGCATGCCGGTGTCGCGCCACGTTTCCTTGCGATGCGTCGCAGGCAGGCTACCGAGGTAGCGTTCGGCGAGCGGCTTGATCGTCGCCAGGTCCATTGTGCCGACGAACACGAACGTGAAGTCGCTTGCGTCGGAAAACCGATCGCGATAGAAGGCGAGCGACTTGTCGAGGTTCATCTCGGCGATGCGATCGGTGGTGAACGGGCGCGACCGCGGGTGATTCTGCGTCAGCACTTCGGTCAGCGCCTGGGCAAACGCAAACGACGGCAGAGCCTGCTGGTTCGCGATCAACGCCTTCATCTGAGACGTCAGCACGCCGAACGCGGTCGGGTCAGGCCGTGGCGCGGTGAACGTCAGGTAGATCAACTGGAACAACGTCTCGAGATCCTTCGGCGAGCCGCCGCCCGACAGCCCTTCGTCCGAATCGCCGATGAACGGCCGCACGGTGGCGACCTTGTCATTGAGCTGCTTCCGGAGATCGACGGCGTTGAACTTGCCGAGCCCGCCTGCATTCACGACCTGCGCCGCGGTCTGCGCTGAGACGTAGTCCTGGTCGGACGCGAGCGACGTGCCGCCCGGGCTGAACGCCCGGAACAGCACTTCATCGTCCTTGAACGTCGTCGGCTTCAGAACGACTTTCACGCCATTCGACAATTCCCATTCGGTGATGCCGTAGGCATCCTTCGTCGTCGTGTGCGTGATTGATCCGGCCGTTGGTGGCGTGCTGACGAGCGGCGCGTTGGTGACGGTGTCGACGTAGGCGGTCGTGTTCTTCGCCGAGGCGGCCTTGATGACGGCCGCGAGCTTGGTGGCGTCGGGCACGACGAGGCCTGGCTTCTCCGGCGCGTTCACGACGACGACGCGATTGCGATCGCCGGCCCAGTTCTTCGAGACCTTGTTCACTTCGGCGAGCGTGATTTCCGGCAGGAAACGGGCGTGCAGCCCCGCCTCGTAGACGATGCCGGGGATGGGCTCGTCGGTCGTGAAGTTGCGGATGAACTCGGCGGCGAACGACGCGGAGTCCTCCTGGTCCTTTTCCGCGACGGCGCGCTCGAATGCGCGCTGGACCTGTTGCTTCTGGCGCGTCAGTTCGGTCGCCGTGAATCCGTACCTCGCCACGCGGTCGGTTTCGGTGAAGAGCGCGTCGAGGCCCTTGTCGATGCTGTCCTCGCGGACGAGGGCCGTCAGCGTGGACGCCTCGCGGGTGCGGACGACCAAACCGCTGCCCGCGCCGGCGCCGATGAATGGCGCGTCCGGTTTCTGGGCCATTTCCGAGAAGCGCGAGGACAGCATGCCGAAATACAAGTTGTCGACGATCTGTTGACGGTACGCGCCAATCGTCCTCTGATCGGGCGCCGGACCGAGATCGTACACGCGCACGCTCGTCGTCGTCGCTTCCTTGTCGGTCGCGATGCTGTAGAGCGTGCCTGCGTGATCAGGAACGTTGTAGGTCGGCCGCGGCCGCGGAGACGCCGGCTCGGGTATCGACGCGAAGTGCTTGCGGATGAGGGGCTCGACGGTGGCCTTGTCGAAGTCGCCCACGGCGACGACGGCCATCAGGTCCGGCCGGTACCAGTCGGCGTAGAACTTCTTGAGCAGCGCGGGATCGAACTTCGCGATGTTGTCCATCGAGCCGATCGGCAGGCGGTCGGCGTAGCGCGAGCCGGCAAGAATTACCGGGAATTGCTTGTCGTTCATGCGGGCGGCCGCGCCGCGTCCGCGCCGCCACTCTTCAGTGATGACGTTGCGTTCCTTGTCGATCACGGTTGGATCGAAAAGGACGTTGTGCGCCCAGTCTTCGAGGATCAGCAGAGCCCTGTCCATGATGTCCGGACGATCGGTCGGAATCTGAAGCTGATACACCGTCTCGTCGAAACTCGTGAACGCGTTGACGCTCGGACCAAACTGCATGCCGATCGATTGCATGAACGCGATGATCTGCTGCTTCGGATAGTGCACCGTGCCGTTGAACGCCATGTGCTCGACGAAATGCGCGAGTCCGCGCTGGTTCTCGTCCTCGAGCACCGAGCCCGCATTGACGACGAGGCGCAGTTCCGCGCGATGCTCCGGCTTGGTGTTGGTTCGCAGGTAGTACCGCAACCCGTTTGGCAGCTTCCCGACGGTGATTTGGGGATCGGTCGGCACGGTTGCCGTGAGCGGCGCCGGCCGCGCCTGCGGTGGGGCGGTTTGCGGCCGCGCGGCCACCAGGCACACTCCGGTGACGCAGACAGCCACAGACAGCAGGATCGGGCCACGCGGAGAAAGTGTCATTCGGGTCCTCGGGAGCCACTCTGGCAGGCGCAAACCTCAATTATCCGCCCCGCGTGCGAAAAGGGTCAAGACAACGCGGATGCGATCACGTTCGACGATATTGGCCTGCTTCTTGCGCAACCAGTGGTGCGGAGTCGTCCGACCCGCTGGAGGAGGCCGAGATATGAAGCGTGAGTGCATAGGTCTGGTCGTGAGTGTCACACTTTGGGCAACACCGGCGTTCGCAACGACGATTTCGTTCGATTCAGATACGCCCGGCTTGAAGGCCAACGGTTTTGTCAGCAGTGACTCGCCGCTCGTGAGTTTCACGGACACTCTTCGTGGCGTCCTGCAGGTGTACGACTTCACGCCACAGACGCACGGCCAGGGCCTGGCGGTTTTCGGTGACGATCCCGGCGCGCTTCGCATGGATTTCGCGAGTCCAATGACGAGTCTGTCGATGGCGTTTGGCAATGACGATCCCAGATTCACGGTACCTGGCGATCGCGCGTGGCTCGCGCTGTTCAACAACGGCTCGTTCGTCAATCTGACGTCCGTCATCATGAACCGCGACGACGTCATGGATCAGATGATTGGCTTTTCGGGCGCGTCGTTCAACGGCGCGTTGTTCTGGTACGGCGCGGCGGATACGACGGCGCTCAGTCTGATCGAAGTCGTCGACGACATCCGCTTCAGCGCAGACGACGACGTATCGGCGGTGCCGGAACCGACGTCGATGCTGCTGTTGGGCACGGGCTTGATCGTGATGTCGCGCTCCGCGCGCAGCCGCCGCTAGCACGGCGACTGGAGCGTCCGGGGCCGGGCCGTATACTCAGTGAATGCGGCTCGGCCGATCGCTTCTGTTAGCCTTCATCGCGTCCGCGTTCCTGCACGCGGATTCGACGTCGGCGCCGCCCGACCGCTTCGACGCCAACGGCGTCGGATTGTCCTACACGGTGCAGGGGCGTGGCGAGCCCGTCCTGCTGATTCACGGGCTCTATTCCAGCGTGCGCAGGAACTGGGAACTGACGGGCATCCTGCAGATGCTCGCGGTGGATCATCAAGTCATTGCGCTCGACCTTCCAGGCCACGGCCAGTCGGACAAACCCGATCGCGCTGACGCGTACGGCGTCGCCATGGTCAACGACGTCGTGCTGCTCCTCGACCGGCTCGCGATCAAGAAAGTCCACGTCATCGGCTACTCGATGGGCGGGATGATCGCGATGAAGCTCATGGCGACCCGCCCGGAACGCGTCGCGTCGGCGGTCGTCGGCGGCATGGGCTGGATGCAGGAGGGGTCACTGCTCGCGATTTTCTGGGAGCGATTCCAGACGGCGGGACGCGGCCAGACGCCGCCGGTCTGCGTGCAGAGTCTGGGAAAACTCGCGATTTCGGCCGCCGACCTTGCGTCAATCCACGTCCCGACCGTTGTCGTCGTCGGCGCGGACGACCCGGTCAAGCCGCTCTTCGTCCAGCCGCTCGAAATCGCCCGGCCGGACTGGCCAGTGATTGAGATTCCCGGGGCGAATCACACGACGGCGGTGCGATCGCCCGTGTTCAAACAGGCCATTACCGACGCCCTCAAGAAGGCGCCTCACATCGGCTAATCCTGTCTCAACTTCTATCGTCGGCGGGACGACGTATAGAATCGATGCGGGAGATGTCGATGTTCCGTCACAAGCTCGTATCCGCTGGAATCGCCGCGCTGGCGCTTGCCGCCGTTCACGCTCAAACACCGGCCAGGCCCGCAGCCCTGCCGATGATGTCGCGCGTCGATCCGACGCTGTTCAACGGCCTCAACTACCGGCTGGTCGGACCGTCGCGCGGCGGACGCGTGACGACCGTGACCGGGGTGCCGTCCGACACGAAGACGTTCTACATGGGCGTCGCCAGCGGCGGCCTGTTCCGCACGACGGACAGCGGCGCAAGCTGGGTGCCGATTACCGACGGCAAGGTTCCTGTCGGCTCGACGGGATCGGTCGCGGTCGCGGATTCGGATCCCAAGGTCATCTACCTCGGCACCGGATCCGACGACGTGCGCAGCAACGTGTCAACGGGCCGCGGAATCTATCGGACGACCGACGGTGGCGGCACGTGGAAATTTCTTGGTCTCTACGACACGGGACAAATCGCGAGCGTCCGCATTCATCCGACCGATCTCAACACCGTATGGGTGGCGGCGCAGGGTGACGCGTTCAAGGCCAACAGCGAGCGCGGAATCTACAAGACGACGGACGGCGGCGCGACCTGGCGCAAGGTGCTGTTCATCTCTGACACGGTCGGCGCGATGGACGTCGAGGTGCAGCCCGGCAACCCGAACATCGTCTATGCATGGATGTCGCGTCTCGAGCGGAAGCCGTGGACGATCATCAGCGGCGGCAAGGACGGCGGGTTTTACCGGAGCACCGACGGTGGCGAGCACTTCACGAAGGTCACCGCGGG
This sequence comes from uncultured Acidobacteriota bacterium, assembly GCA_963704575.1. GTDB lineage: Bacteria > Acidobacteriota > Vicinamibacteria > Vicinamibacterales > SCN-69-37 > DATEGZ01. The sequence goes on from OY969918.1 coordinate 3,891,970, forward strand.
TCTGCCGAGCGATCTGATCGGCAAGGGCAACCTCGGGGTGAGCGCCGCCGATCCGAAGCGTGTCTACGCCTTCGTCGAGGCCAAGCCCGGCGGCGGTCTCTATCGATCCGACGACAGCGGCCAGTCATTCGCGTTCGTCAACTCGCAGCCAGCGCAGATTGCCGCGCAGATGATTTATCGTCCGTTCTACTACGACACCCTCGGCGTCGATCCGACCAACGCCGACGTGTTGTACACGGGCGCCGAAGGCTTCTGGAAATCGACCGACGGCGGCAAGACGTTCACGAGCCTGCCGACGCCGCACGGCGACAACCACGACATCTGGATCAGTCCGAAGGACGGCAACATCCTGATCCAGGCGAACGACGGCGGCGCCAACGTGTCGACCAATGGAGGCCGCACGTGGTCCACGCTCATGAATCAGCCGACGGGCGAGTTCTACGGCGTATGGCTCGACGAGCAGTTTCCCTACAAGCTCTACGCCGCGCAGCAGGACGACGACACGGTGATCATCGCGAGCAACGCGGCGCCGTACAACCTCGCGGACTGGCGTCCCGGGCCCGGATGCGAGACCGGGCCGATCATGCCGATGCCGGGCAATCCGGACATCGTGTACGGATCGTGCAAGGGCCAGTATGGCGTGCTGGATCTCAAGACGGGCCAGGAGCGGCCGTACTGGGTCGGCGTGCAGTCGCTCTACGGCAATCCAGCGAGCGATTTGATCTACCGGTTTCAGCGCGTGTCGCCGATGGCGACGTCGCCGTGGGATCCGAACGTGTTGTACTACGGCTCGCAATATCTGCATCGCACGCGCGACAAGGGCGTGACGTGGGAAAAGATCTCGCCCGATCTCACGGCGCATCCGGCGTGCTGCCAGGGCGTCAGCGGCGAGCCGATCACTCGTGATGTGACCGGCGAGGAGTTCTACAGCACGCTCTACGCCATCGCGGAGTCGCCGGTTGAAAAGGGCGTGATCTGGACCGGCTCGAACGACGGTCCCTTCTATGTCACGCGCGACGACGGCAAATCGTGGGTGAACGTGACGCCCAAGGATCTGCCGGAAGGCGGACGCGTCCAGTACATCGATCCGTCGCCACACCGGAAGGGATCCGCGTACTTCGCGGCCTATCGCTATCTGCTGGGCGACTATCAGCCGTATCTCTATCGCACCGACGACTACGGCAAGACGTGGACGCGCCTGGCCGACGGCAAGAACGGCATTCCCGCAGACTGGCCGACGCGCGTCGTGCGTGAAGATCCCAATCGGGAAGGGTTGCTCTACGCCGGGACCGAATTCGGGATGTTCATCTCGTACGACAACGGCGCGCACTGGCAGTCGTTCCAGCTCAACATGCCGGTGACGCCCATCACCGACATCAAGATCCACCACAAGGATCTCGTCGTCTCGACGCAGGGACGCGCGTTGTGGATCCTCGACGATATCAGCGGGATCGAGCAGCTTACGCCGCAGGCGACGCCGACGTCGGCGCATCTCTTCAAGCCTCGCGACGGCTACCGCACGCGGGTGAGTCCGAATCTGCTCGGCCCGGCCGTGAACTATTTTCTGCCCGCCGAGCCCGCGGGCCGGGTCACGCTCGACATTCTCGACGCGAAAGGCACCGTCGTGAATTCGTACAACTCCGACGCGCCCGTCGCGGGCCGGGGCGGACGCGGTGGACGCGGCGGCGGTGGCGGCGGAGCCGCGCCGGGAGGTGACGCGCCGGCGGTCGAGGCCGGCGGCGGCGGAGGCTTCGGCGGCCGTGGCGGCGGCGTGACGACGCGCGTGACCAAGTCCGCGGGAATGAACCGGGTCGTGTGGGATCTGCGCGGTCAGAACGGCCTCACGTTGCCGCCGGGGCAGTACCAGGCGCGGCTCACGATCGACGCGGTCGTGCAGACGCAGCCGTTGACCGTCTTGATCGATCCGCGCATTGCTGCCGAGGGCGTGACTGCGGCCGACCTGGTCGAACAGTACGATCACAACGTCAAAGTGCGCGCGTTGCAGGCGGACGTGCAGCAGTTGACCACGCGTGTGACGGCAGCGCGTGGGCGACTGCAGAACGCGACGGGCGCCGATGCCGAGAAGGCGAAGCGGATTCAGGCGATCTACGAAAAGCTCGTGAACACACCCGAAGGCGTGCGCTACAACAAGCCCGGCCTTGGAGAACACGTGCAGTATCTGGCGAGCGCGACGTCGGGCGTCGATCAAAAGATCGGTCGCGACGCGATCGCGCGGTACGCCGAGCTCAAGAAGGAAATCGACGCGCTCCGCGCCGAAGCGGACGCGATCCTGGGGCCCGGCGGGGGAGATCGTCCAGGACGACGCTGACGTTGTCGGAATGGCCCGCAGGTGCCAGAATCCTGGCATCGCATGGGCCACCAGCGCGTTACGGCGCTTCTCGTCCTGTCGGCCGCGATTCTGCTCGGAGCAGCATCGCCGCAGCGCGGCGGCGGTCCGCCACCGGTGGCACCGTCCGCGGAGCTGACCGGCACAGGTTTCGTGGTCGGCCAGGTGGTCGACGCCGCGACAAATCGGCCGATTCCTGGCGCGGTCGTCGTCACTAACATCCGCACCGCCGTCACGAACGGCGGTGGACGAGGTGCAGGTCCCGCCGGTGGCCCGCCACCGACGCTGCCCGTGCGCCTCGTCACGGGCGCCGACGGCCGGTTCGTCTTTCGCGACCTACCCAAGATCTCTCTCGTCATCACCGCCTCTGCGGACGGCTACGTTTCGGCCACCACCGGCCAGGCGCGTCCTGGCGCGCTTTCGGTGTCGGTCGACGTCGGCGAGGGCGAGCACCTCACGGACGTTCGCATCCAACTCTGGAAGGCCGCAGTCGTCACGGGCACGGTTACCGACGAGGCGGGCGACCCTGTCGTGAGCTTGCCGATTCGTGCCGCACATCGAACGGCAGTGGCAGGACGCGTGCGCTACACGATCGGCAACGTCGGCACTACCGACGATCGCGGGGTCTTTCGCATCAGCGCCCTGCCGCCTGGCGACTACGTGGTGTTCGCGCCCCAGACGCAATCGACGGTGCCGACCGCGACGCTTGACGCGATGATGCAGGCCGTCGGTTCGGGCACGCCCGCCGGCGCGGCAATGATGGATCTGTTCGGCGGCGCCATCGGCCCGGTTCGGATGACCGGCTTGCGCGTCGACGATCTTATGGTCACATCGCCGAGCGGGAGTGCCGTCGTAACCGCCGAAGGCAGGGTCCTGACGAATCAAACCGTGTATTACCCGTCGGCCACCACGCTCGCGCAGGCCACGGTGCTTACGCTGAAATCCGGCGAGGTGCGATCCGGCGTCGATCTGCAAATGCGGTTGGTGCCGACCGCGCGGATCTCAGGCACGGTCGTCGCCGGTGGCGCGCCCGCCGGCGCCGTGCCTGTCCGTCTCGTGTCGAATTCGCCGGACGATGCGCCCGGCGCAGACGCTGTGGATGTGGCGACGACGACCACTCGTGGAGACGGCACGTTCACCTTTCTCGGCGTACCGCCCGGACAGTTCCTTGCAACCGCGGTGCGGCGGCCGCGTCCGCAGATTCCGGCGGAGCTGGCCTCAAACCCCATGGTGCAGATGGCGTTCGGCGGCGGGGGCGGCCCGAACGAAGCCCTGTACGGCAGCGCGACCGTGGGTACCGACGGTCGCGACGTCTCGGATCTCGTGATTACGATGACCCCGGGTGCAGTCGTCAGCGGCCGGTTCGTGTTCGAGGGCACGGCGGCTCAGCCGCCGCCCCAACAACTGCGAAGTCTGTCGGTGACGCTGCAGTCGGCGGACGGCCGGTCAGCCGGGCAGCCGATCTCTCCAGGGCCGGCGCAGCGCAGCCCTGCCGACGTCGCCAACGGCGACTTCAAGACGGCAGCGTACCCCGCTGGCCGTTATCTTCTGAACGCGTCCAACCCGAGCGGGAGCTGGATGGTGAAATCGATCCTCGCCGGCGGGCGCAACGTGTTGCGCGATCCGCTCGAGTTGAAGGATGACGAGGTGACCGGCGTGGTCGTCACGTTCACCGACAAGATCGCGCAGGTCACCGGCGCAGTAAAGATGCCCGGTGGCGCGGTCCTTCGACCGGGTGCCGTCGTCTTCGTGTTCCCCGCCGACTATCCCGAACGCATTGCTGTCGCCGACGCCCGGCTGTTCAGGAACGGCGGTGTGACGAAGACCGGGACGTACACGATGGGCGGTCTGCCTCCCGGTGACTACTTCGTCGCAGTCATTGCTCCGGAGGATGTCCCCGACAGCCGAGACATGCCGTTTTTCAGCGCGCTGTCGCGCGTCGCCACGCATGTGACGTTGACCGAGGGCGAGCTCAAGACGCTCGATCTGCAGCCCGTGAGAGTCGTTCGATGACGCGCCGCCGCGTCGCCGGCGCAGTCGCCACCTCTCTGATCGCGTTCGCGCTGCCATCGTTCGCGCCGTCGAACGCGCAAACAAGACCCGCACGCGATCCGAACGGCACGCCGACGGGATCAGCGATTCTCTCCGGTCAGGTCGTGAGCGACGACGCGTCGTCTCGCCCGATTCGTCAGGCAGCCGTGGTGCTGTCTTCAGGCGAATTGCGCTTTCCGCAGTCGACGATGACGGACGACGCGGGGCGATTTGTCTTCGCGGGCCTCGCCGCGGGCAACTACGCGATCGTCGGCACGAAGCCCGGGTACGTGGCGGCGTTTTATGGCGGAAAGCAGCCTGGACGCGGGCCGGGGGTGCCGATCGCCGTTCTCGAAGGCCAGCAGATTACCGACGTCACGCTGAAGATGCTGCACGGGGCCGCCATCACCGGCGTCGTCACGACCGCGAGCGGAGGACCGGCGCAAGGCGTGAACGTTCAGGTGTTTCAGCTCAGCAATGTTGGCGGGGTACGGCGGATTTCGTTGACGCCGGCGATCGCGACTACCGACGATCTCGGCGTGTATCGTGCGTTCGGGCTCGGGCCAGGCGAATACGTCCTGCAGGTGTCTTCGACATTCGCGATGCTCGGCCTGGCGGCAGAATCGCGCCTGGTCACGCCCGCGGAACTCCGCTGGGCCGATCAGGCGGCGCTGGCGGGTGCAGCGGCGGCGCCGCCCGCTGCGGGACAGACGGTGTCGTACTCGTCGGTCTATTACCCGGGCACGCCGGACCTCACATCAGCGTCGGTCATTACGCTCGGTCCTGCGGAGGAGCGGAGGGGCGTGGACCTCGCACTTTCCTTCGTGCCCACGGCGCGCGTGACGGGACAGGTGGTCGACGCCAACGGCCGTCCTGTTCAGGCGATTGTGTCCATGATGTCGCGAGGCGTGGCCCAGGACATCATCAGCCTCCTGGGCGTGCCGCGTTCGTCGTCGCCTTCCGGGCCCGACGGATATTTCGCGATCAAAGGCGTCACGCCTGGTGCGTACACAGTGAGTGTGCGCGTGGCTGCGCCGAACGCGGGTGGCGGCCAACGCGGCCAGCAGGACGCGGCCATGCTCGCCGCAGCGCGTTTGCTCGGCGGCTCCGCGGGTGGCACCCCGATGTCGTGGGCGAGCGTGGACGTCTCGGTCGAGGGACGCGACGTGTCCGATGTGGTGCTCCGGCTTCAGCCGGGCATGACCGTGTCAGGCAGGCTGGTCTTCGAGTCGGCGACCGCGCAGCCGCCAGACGTCACACGCGCGCGGCTCGCGCTGATGCCGCCGCCGGCCGGATCGTCCGCACTTGAACTGACCGCGGCGATGCTGACGGGCACCTTCCAGGCCACGATTGCCGCCGACGGGACGTTCACCGTGCGCGGCGTGGCGCCGAGCAAGTATCGCGTTACGACGGGAGGCCTCGGCATGCTCATGGGCGCCCGAGGAACCGTGGCCGCGGGCTGGACCTTGAAGTCGGCGATGCTCGGCGGCCGAGACGTCGCGGACGTGCCGTTCGACGTGCGGCCGAACGAGGACGTGGCGGATCTGGTGGTGACGCTCACCGATCATCCGGCCGAGCTTGCCGGGACCGTCACCGATCGAGCGGGTCGACCGGCGCCAGGATTTCCAATTGTCGTGTTCTCGACCGATCGCGTCTACTGGACGGTCGGTTCCCGCCGGGTGCAGCAGGTGCGGCCTTCGAGCGACGGCAAATACAAGCTCACGGGCTTGCCCGCCGGCGAGTATTACGTCTGCGCATTGACGGATCTCGATCAGAACCAGCTCTATGATCCCGCCTTTCTCGAATCGCTCTTGTCCGGCTCGTTCAAGATCACGCTCGCTGACGGCGAGAAGAAAACCCAGGATCTCAAGCTCGCGGGCGGCAGTTGATGCGCGTGATGACCGCGGTGCTCGTCACGGCCGTTGCCGCAGGTCAGACGGCCGCGCCCGCGCAGGCGCCGCCGACTTACGGCTATGCGATCGTGCACGTCTATCCGCACGATTCCTCCGCGTTCACGCAGGGCCTGATTGTCACGGGCGATGTCTTTTTCGAGAGCACGGGACTCAATGGCAAGTCGAGCCTGCGAAAAGTGCGGCTCGAGACGGGCGACGTTCTGGAGCGTCGCCAGATTGACGCGCAGTACTTTGCCGAGGGCCTGACCGAATGGCAGGGTACGTTGCTGCAGCTGACGTGGCAGGCGCACATCGGGTTCGTCTACGACATGAACACGTTCGAGCCTCGACGAACGTTCGCGTATACCGGCGAGGGCTGGGGGCTGACGCACGATCGCACCCGGCTGATCTTGAGCGACGGCACTGCGGATCTGCGGTTTCTCGATCCGGTGACGTTCGCTGAGACCGGTCGCGTCACGGTGACCGATCGCGGCCAGCCTGTCACGCGGTTGAACGAACTCGAGTACGTCAACGGCGAAGTCTTCGCCAACGTCTGGGGCACCGACACCATCGTCCGCATCGATCCTGCGTCTGGCCGCGTGACGGGCCGGATCGATCTGGCGGGTCTCCTGCCTGCCGCCGATCGCACGGCCAGCACGGACGTGTTGAATGGGATCGCGTACGACGCCGCCCGCGATCGGCTGTTCGTCACGGGCAAGCAGTGGCCGAAGATGTTTGAGATTCGCCTGGTGCGGCGGTGAACGCACCGCTCGCGCGCCGGTTTGGCCTCGTCGAGGCGACCGCGCTCAACATGATCAACATGATCGGCGTGGGACCGTTCATCACGATCCCGCTGCTCATGACCGCGCTTGGCGGGCCGCAGGCGATGCTCGGCTGGATCGTCGCGCTCGTCATCGTCGTGGCCGACGGCATGGTGTGGAGCGAGCTTGGCGCGGCGATGCCCGGATCGGGCGGTTCGTTCGGCTACCTGCGCGAGGCGTTCGGGCCCCAGACGTTCGGCCGGCTGATGGCGTTCCTCTTCGTGTGGCAGTTCGTGCTGAGCGGACCTCTCGAAATTGCCTCGGGCTACATCGGGTTCGCGAAGTACCTGTCGTACCTCTGGACGGGATCGTCCGCGACGCGCCTGTTCGTCGTCGCCGCCGTGGTCGGTGTCGTCAACGTTGCGCTGCTGTACCGGCGAATCGGCTCGATCGCGAAACTCACCGTCGCGTTGTGGGCAGGCGTGCTCGTGGCGACGACGGCGGTGATTGCGACGGGCGCCGCTCATTTCGATCACCATGTCGCATTCGATTTTCCGCCCGGTGCATTCAATTTTTCAATTGGGTTTCTGTTCGGGCTCGGCGCCGCGACGAGGATTGGCGTCTACGACTATCTTGGGTACTACGACGTCTGTTACGTCGGCGACGAGGTCAAGGATCCCGGTCGCGTGATTCCGAGATCAATCTGGATCAGCACGATGGCGGTCGCCGTCATCTACCTGGCGATGAACCTGTCGATCATTGGCGTGGTGCCGTGGCGGGAGTTCGTGCCGGCCGACGCGCACCCCGGGTCGGATTTCGTCGTGTCGTTGTTCATGGAACGTGCGTACGGTGCCGGTGTCGCGCGCGTGTTCACGGTGCTCGTCTTGTGGACGGCGTTCGCGTCCGTCTTTGCGTTGCTGCTGGGATACTCGAGGATTCCGGTCGCGGCCGCGCGCGACGGCTATTTCTTTCGCGCGTTCGCGAAGACGCATCCGACGGGCGCGTTCCCTCACCTGTCGCTGCTGGTGCTTGGCGGGCTGTCGATCCTGGCGAGCGCGTTGCCGCTCGACACGGTGATCGAAGCGCTGATCGCGACGCGCATTCTCGTGCAGTTCATCGGCCAGGTGGGTGGTCTGGTGCTGCTGCGGCGCAGGCGGCCGGACTTGCCCCGTCCGTATCGCATGTGGCTTTATCCGGCGCCCGCGCTCGTCGCCCTGGTCGGATGGCTGTTCATTCTGGCCACGACCGGGCTTGCGGTACTCGGCTTCAGCCTGATCGTGCTCGTGGCCGGCATCGCGTGTTTTCTGGTATGGTCGCGGCAGTCGCGCCAATGGCCGTTCGCGTTTCGATCCGCATGACGCGCGTTGTGGCGATCGCCGCCTGGTTCGTGCTTTCCGCCGCGCTTTCGGCGTTTGCACAGTCTGGCTCCGTGCCACTCTCAGCGAACTGGCGGCTGCAATCGTCGGCGCAGGTGAAGGACACCGGCGCGACCATTTCGACCTCCACCTACCGCACGACGGGTTGGTATCCGACGAGCGTACCGGCGACGGTCCTGGCCGCGCTCGTCGCCAACAAGGTCTACGCCGACCCGTATTTCGGGATGAACCTGCGGTCGATCCCCGGAACGACCTATCCCATCGGACGGAATTTCTCCGCGATCGCGATGCCCGACGACAGCCCGTTTCGCGTGTCCTGGTGGTATCGCACGGAATTTCGCGTGACGGCGTCGCTGCCGGGCAAGCGCGTGGCGCTGCATTTCGATGGCCTGAACTATCGCGCGAACATCTGGCTCAACGGCCGGCAGATCGGCAAGGCCACGGATGTGGCCGGCACCTACCGCCTGTTCGAATTCGACGTCACGGGCGCGGTGTCTCGCACGGGCCAGAATGTTTTGGCGGTCGAAGTATTTCCGCCTGAGCCTACCGATCTCGCGTGGACGTGGGTGGACTGGAATCCGGCGCCGCCCGACAAGAACATGGGCCTGTGGCGGCCGGTGTCGGTGACGACGAGCGGCGACGTCACGGTGCGCCGGCCTCACGTGGTGTCGACGGTCTCGCCGTCGAGGACGAGCGCGGACCTCGCGGTATCAGCCGAGGTCAGCAATCTCGCGGACACGGCAGTCACGACGACGGTGTCCGGCACCATCGAGTCGATTCAGGTCAGTCAGCGGGTGCAGCTCAACCCGCACGAGACGCGCGTGATCGCGTTTTCACCGGCGATTTTTCCCAATCTGCACGTCGCCAATCCCAGACTCTGGTGGCCCGCGGACCTGGGATCGCCCGAGCGTTACACGCTCGCGATCGACGCGCGCGTGGGCAACGTCGTGTCGGATCGCGCCGCGATCCAGTTCGGTATCCGTGAGATCACATCCGAGCTGACGTCAGGCGGTGGCCGGCTGTTCAAGATCAATGGCCGGCCCATCCTCATCCGCGGCGGCGGATGGGCGCCGGACATGCTGCTTCGTCCCGATCCGATCCGGCAGGACGCCGAGCTGCGCTACGTCCGCGACATGGGTCTGAATACGATTCGTCTCGAGGGCAAGCTCGAGGACGAGCGCTTCTTCGATCGCGCCGACGAGTACGGGATTCTCATTCTCGCGGGCTGGTGCTGCTGCGACCGCTGGGAGCAATGGCCGCAGTGGAGCGCCGAAAATCACGTCATCGCGGAGGCGTCCCAGCGCGACCAGATCTGCCGTCTGCGTGCGCACCCGAGCGTCCTCGCCTGGATGAACGGCAGCGACAACCCGCCGCCTGCCGACGTCGAGCGCTCGTACGTCGAGATCCTCAAACGGCTCGACTGGCCCAATCCGTACGTGTCGTCTGCAACGGCGAAGAAGACGACCGTCACCGGCGACTCCGGCGTAAAGATGAACGGACCGTATGACTGGGTGCCGCCCGGCTACTGGCTGCAGGACGACTCGCGCGGCGGCGCGCACGGGTTCGCGACGGAGATCAGTCCCGGACCCGCAGTGCCGCCCGTCGAATCGCTCGTGCGGATGCTGCCGCCCGATCATCGCTGGCCCATCGACGACGTCTGGAATTTTCATGCGGGCGGGGGACAGTTCAAAACGATCCAGACTTTCACGAGCGCGCTCAACGCACGCTATGGTGAGGCGTCAGGCATCGACGACTACGCGACGAAAGCGCAGCTGATGACCTATGAAGGCCAGCGCGCGATGTTCGAAGGCTACGCGCGTAACAAGTTCGCGTCGACCGGAGTCATCCAGTGGATGATGAACAACGCGTGGCCGTCGCTCATCTGGCACCTCTACGACTACTACCTGCGGCCGGGCGGCGGCTATTTCGGAACCAAGAAGGCGTGCGAGCCCGTCCACGTGCAGTACTCCTACGACGACCACTCGATCGTCGTCGTCAATAACACCGCGACGGACGCGTCGGTCAACGTCGTCGCGACCGTGCTGAATCTCGACGGAAGCGTTCAACTGTCGAAATCCGTGCCCGTGTCGGTGCCAGCGGACTCAGTCGCGCGTGCGCTCGTGCTGCCGGAGATCGGCACGCTGTCATCGGTGTACTTCGTCGACCTTCGACTCAAGTCCGCGGACGGCCGTGCGATCAGCACGAACTTCTACTGGCTGGGACGTAAGATGGACGAGCTCGACTGGCCGAAGTCGACCTACTTCGTGACGCCCGTGACGAGCTACGCGGACATGACCGCGCTCCGGGACCTGCGGCCCGCGACGGTGACGACGACGGTGGTCCAGCGGCGGCGCGGCAGGGACGGGGAGACGCAGGTCACCCTTACCAACACGGGGACGACGATCGCGTTCTTCGTTCGCCTGCAGGTCCTCAAGGGCGCGGGTGGCGACGAGATCCTGCCAGTGTACTGGGAGGACAACTACGTCAGCCTGTTGCCCGGCGAGCGCCGCGACGTCACGGCCGCCTATCGCCTCGCCGACCTCGGAGACGCGGCGGCGACCATCAAGGTCACGGGCTGGAATCTTCGGTAATCCCGGTCATTTCGCGGGCGGGACGTCGGCCCGTGCGCCTCGCCTTCGCGTCGTCTGCCTGCCGTATAATCGCGGCCGAGAGTTCCTCAGCCCGCTCACACCGGAGGATGTATGGTGACCCGCTCAACGTCGCGTCGGCGATCGTTTGCTCCGCGATTCGTGCCCGTCGCGATTGTGTCTGCTCTCGCCCTTGTGCCGCTGACCATGGCCGCGCAGCGCGGAGCTCCACCGCAGCAGGCCGCCGCGGCGATGTCGCCCGACGATCAAGTGATCAAAGCCGAGGGCTATCAGATGCCGCCGAAAGCTCTGGCGGACGCGGTTCTGGCCCCGCGCTACACGAACGTCACGCTCGCGAACGTGAGCCCGGACAAGAAGTGGTTCCTAGATGAAGTCGGCGACGGCCCGGTGCCGATGAACACGTTCGCCAAGCCGTTTCATGAGCTCGGCGGCGTCTTCATCGACTACAAGGGTAACCGCGCGCGCGCGTTCACGATCCAGAACAACGCGGGCATTCAGATCATCTCGGCTGCTGACGGCACGCGGAAGAAAGTCCAGGTTCCCGCGGGTCTGCGCGTTCGTGGTGCGGTGTGGTCGCCAGACAGCAAGAGCGTCGCCTACTTCGGCATGTCCCCGGATGCGACGCACATTTACATGGCGGATGTCGCGACCGGTGTTTCCCGCCAGATCACGACGACGCCCGTGCTCTTGACGATGGTGTCGAACTTCGACTTCACGTCGGACGGCAAGCAGATCGGCGTCGTGCTGGTGCCAGACAATCGACCCGCGATGCCTCCGTCCTCAGACGTCGTCGTGCCGACTGGGCCGGAAGTGAAGGTCGCGCTGGGCGGCCGATCGCAGGCGCGCACGTTCCCGAGCCTGATGCACACACCGCACGACTTCGCTCTTCTCGAGTGGCACGCGACGGGTCAGATCGCGGTGATTGACGTCGCGACGAAAGCGATCAAGAAGATCGGCGAGCCCGCGATGGTCCGCGCGTTCGACCTGTCGCCGAACGGACAGTACGTGCGCGTCACGCGCATGACGAAGCCGTTTTCCTACCTCGTGCCGGTGAGCAGCTTCGGCCAGGTCGAAGAAGTGTGGGATTCGAGCGGCAAGGCGCTCGCGAAAATCACCGAGCGCGCGCTGAATCTGGGCGCGCTGCCGGACAATCCAGATCCGACCGATCCGAACGCCGCGCCGCAGGGCGGCGGCGGAGGGGGTCGCGGGGGCGCCAATCAGAACGGCAAGCGTGAGCTCGCCTGGGCTCAGGACGATCAGGGCATGACCTACCTCGAGCAGGAGCCGGCACCGGCCGGCGCGAATAACGCGGGCGGCGCTGGAGCGAACGCGGCGGGCGGCGGCGGACGCGCGGCTGGCGGTGCCGGCGGACGGGCAGGCGGACGCGGCGCGGGCAACGCGCCACAAGGGCCGCCGCGCCCCGATCGATTGATGCGCTGGCTGCCGCCGTTCGACGCGACGAGCACGAAGCAGATCTACGAAAACCAGGCACGTATGACTGGCGTGCGCTTCACTCCGGACATGCAGACGATTTTCTACACCGAGACGACCGGCCAGACCTCCACCGACTACGCGGTGTACCTCAGTGACGCGACGCAGAAGTACGCGGTGATGCACTGCACGCCGAGCGATCTCTACACGAACCCGGGCGGGCTCGTCGGCGCACGGGCGGGCGGCGGCGGACGTGGTGCCGGCGGCGGTGGTGGCGGCGGGCGCGGAGGCGGCGGCGGGTGCAGCGCCGGCAACGGCCCGGTGCTCCTCTCGGCCGACGGCTCGAGCGTGTTCTACCAGGGCACGACCTACGACAAGAACGCCGACCTCAACGGCCCCAGGACGTTCATCGACAAGGTCACGATCAAGACCGGTGAGAAGACGCGGATCTACGAGAGCGAAAACAAGGACGTCTACGAACGCGTGTCCACGATCATCGATCCTGACACCAAGCGCTTCGTCGTCGTGCGTGAAGGGCCGACGCTTCCGCCGCAGAACATCCTGATCGACGGCACGGCGCGCAAACAGCTGACGAACAACGAAGACATCGCGCCGGACCTGACCAATGCGCCGCAGCAGACGGTCGTCGTCACACGGCCGGACGGGTTCTCGTTCCAGCTGCGCGTGATGTCGCCGCCCAATCTGCCGCCCGGCACGAAACCGCCGGCGATCTTCTGGATCTATCCGTCCGAGTACGACACGCAGACCGCGTACGACTCGCCGGACAAGACGTACAACAAGAACGCGTTTCCAAACTTCGGCAACCGATCGATGCAGTTCTTCGTCCGTCTGGGCTACGCCGTCATCACCGATACGACCGGCCGCACCGGCTCGGCCGGCGTGCCGATCGTCGGGCCGCTGGGGCAGCAGAACAACAACTACGTCAATGACCTGCGCAACGATCTGGCCGCCGCGATCGACGAGCTCGATCGGCGCGGTCTGGTCGATCGGACGCGTCTCGCGATCGGCGGCCACAGCTACGGCGCGTTTTCTACCGTGAATGCCATGGTCAATACGCCGTACTTCAAGGCCGGCATCGCGGGCGACGGCGCGTACAACCGCACGCTGACGCCATTCGGTTTCCAGAACGAACGGCGCACGTTGTGGGAGGCGCCGAATGTGTATCTGCAAATGTCGCCGTTCCTCTACGCCAACAACCTGACCGGCGCGCTGTTGATGTATCACGGCCTCGCGGATCAGAATGTCGGCACCGATCCGATCAACTCGGAACGCCTGTTCCAGGCATTGAACGAGCTCGGCAAGACGACCGCGATGTACCGCTATCCCCTCGAAGACCACGGACCCGCGGCGCGCGAGACACTGCTCGACCTGTGGGCGCGCTGGGGCGCGTGGCTCGACAAGTACGTCAAGAACCCCCAGCCGGTCGCTCCGAAACCGGCCGCCACCGGAGGTCGGGGAGGAAGGTAAGAGGGGCGGCGGGCAGTAGGAAAGTTAGAAGTTAGAAGCCAGAAGTTAGAAGTTAAGAACCGAGAACCGAGAAGTGACAACTGAGTACCGAGAACTCAGTGCGTCACGCGTACGCGCTGAATTGGATCGGTCGAGGCATCGCGATGGCGTCCTCGACGGTCAGCCGTATGTGACGAACGGTCGTCGGGGCACACCGATCGAGTCTGCAGTATCCGATCGTCGTGCCGTGGCTGAGTGGTTGCCAATTGCCCGCGTCCAATCGGCCTTCGAGTCTGTAGCGCGCGACTGCCTGGCCGTGCGCAATGTCTTCGCGCAGGCTGGTCATGGCGATCGGCACGGCGCGGCCGAGATCGATCTCGCCCGCGGCCGATCGATCGCCACCTGCTTTCCACCGCATCGATCGCCCGGCCGCCAGGTCGGCCGCAAAGAGATTCGTCAGCCGATCGCGCATCCCCGCCAATCGCGCCACATCCGTGTCATGCAGGACGCCGTCGCGCGTGGGCGGGACGTTGAGCAACAGCTTTGAATTGCGTCCGACCGACGTGAAATAGAGCGACACGAGGTCGTCCACCGACTTCACTCTGCCGTCTTCGGACGGACGATGAAACCAGCCGGGGCGGATCGAGACGTCGGTTTCGCCGGGCCGCCAGACGGTACCGGCCGGATCGCCGTGCTGCAGCATCGCCGACACCGCGTCGCCGCTCGCGCCTGGAAAAGGCACGATCGACGGATCGACCGCAGACCAGTTCGTCTCGGCGGCGAGGCCGCGCTCGTTGCCAATCCACCGGACATCAGGTCCGGCGTCGGAAAAGATCACCGCGTTCGGCTGCAGCCTGCGGACGAGCGCCCACGTGCGCGGCCAGTCGTACTGCTGCCGCCGTCCATTCGGCCCCTCGCCGTTCGCGCCGTCGAACCACACCTCATGAATCGATCCGTAGCGCGTCAGGAGTTCGGCCAACTGATCGGCGTAGAAGTCGTTGTACCGCGGCGAGTCGCCGTACCGCGGTTCATGGAGATCCCACGGCGAGAGATACAACCCGGCTCGGAGGCCCTCAGAGCGGCACGCGTCGGTGAATTCGGCGACGACGTCGCCGCGGCCGCCGCGCCATGGACTCGACGCGACGGAATGCCGTGTCGTCTTCGTTGGCCAGAGGCAGAAGCCGTCGTGGTGTTTAGCTGTGAGGATCATCGCGCGGGCGCCGCCCGCTTTCGCCGCGCGGGTCCACGCTCGGGCGTCGAGCCGCGTGGGGTTGAAGATCGCGGGATCTTCCGTCCCGGTGCCGCGCTCGCGGCCGGTGAACGTGTTGACGCCGAAGTGGACGAACACCGCCAGTTCGTCGCGCTGCCACACGAGCTGAGATTTCGAGGGGACGGGGAGTGCGACCGCCGCCCGGGCGGAGACACCGGCCCGCCACGCCGCCGCGGCGAGCGATGTCATCTCGAGGAATTCTCGACGGCTGAGAGTCGCCCGGAGCATGTCGCGTCTGGCCGGAAGCTCATACGATACAGGAAGAGATGATCGGCGCCCGCCTGATCGGGTTTCTGCTCGTCGCCGAGGGCGTGTCCACGGTGGTGTGGCTCACGCAGCTTCTGCCGACGCTGTCGTGGCGGACCGGATCGTCGGTCGCGCTCGTCGTCGTCCGCGCGATTGCGGGCGCGATGCAGGTCACGAGCGGATGGTGGCTGTCCACGCACCGGCCGGCCGCAGTTGCGCTTGCCCGCGCGGCGCTGATGCTATCGGCCGTCCTCACGACGCTCGAACTTGGCGCCAGGCTGGCCCCGAGCAACCTCGATCCGACGTTCCGCTGGCCCCTCGTCGCGGCGTACTGGATGTATGCGTTGGCGGCCGCGTGGTTCCTGAGCCGGCAGCCTGGCCGTGCTGGCCCGCCCGGCGGCTAGTGTGACCCTTCGCGGCGGACGCCCGCGTTCGGCGATCTTTTATCGTCGTCCATTCGGCGGCCGCGTCTCCCGCGCCCATCGCGCACAGGTGTAGTATTCGTCGCACTAATGGCACTGCTGACGCCGACGAACCGGCAGTGGTGGATAGTCGCGCTTGTCGCATTGTTTGCGGTCGCGATGTGGCCGCCCGACGAGGGCCGAAGCCTCGCGACGAAGGCCGTCAACTGGGCCGTCGATCCAAGCGACCGCCTGCCGGTGCTTCCGGGCCCGCTTGCGCTCGGCCTGGGCGACGATCCGGACGCGGTCAACGCCCACGACATGGAAGAGCAGCGTTACAGCGCACTCGCGCAACAAGGCCGTTGGATGCGCGCGCGCCTCGAGCTGAAAGTCGCGCGCGCTCCTTTCACGCCGTCGACCGGACGTCAGTTGCTGACGGTGCTCGTTGTCCTGACGCTGCTCGTGTCGTGGAGGATGTCGGGGCGGGGCCGCGCCTGAAAACACTGGCGCCCGACGATGGGATCGTCGAGCGCCAGCGTGGTGCCTGAACCGAGTCGCTACTTGATCGTGATTTTCTCGACTGTCCAGGTCGAGCAGTCGCCCTTGTAGATCACCTGGCCAGATTCGCAGTGCAGTTCATGGACGAGGCAGCCGGTCTGGCCGTGGCCTTCGCTCGTCTGCGCCCAGCCGAGCAGCTTGCCCGTCAGATCGAGCTTGTAGAGCTTGCCGTTGCCGTCGCCGCTGAACAGGTACTGGGTCGGCCCGGGCGTCATGCACACGCTCCAGGGCGCTCCGACGTTGTCGATCACGCGGAGCGGCTTCAGCTCGGAGTCGAACACCTGGATGCGCCGGTTGCCGCGGTCCGCGACGTAGATGTTGCCCTTGGCGTCCGACGTGATGCCGTGCGGCGTGCTGAACTGGTTCGGTCCGGAGCCGTGCGTGCCGATGGTCTTGATCCACTTGCCGTCCTTGCCGATCTTGACGACGCGCGAGTTGTTGTAGCCGTCGCTCACGAAGATGTTGTCCTGCGGATCCCACGTCACGTCGGTGGGCCGGTTGAAGGTGCCCATCGCGCCCACGGGATAACGCTCGGCTTCAGGCTGTTTTTCGCCGCGTTCAGTGAAGCGCTCGAGATAGTCGATCGCCTCCGTCTTGCGCCCGAGGACCATCGAGACCATTCCTTGCGGGCTGAACTTGACCACCATGTTGGCGCCTTCGTCGGTCATCCACACGTTGTCGTACTTGTCCACGCGGACGGTGTGCGCGAATGACGCGGCGTAGTTATCCTGGCCCCACTGCTTGACGAACTTCAGCGTCGGGTCGAACTCGAAGAGCTGCGAAGCGGTCGCGCCCTTCGCGGGGCCGACGTTGCCGCTGCGCGTGAAGACGAACAGGTGATTCTGCGAGTTCTTCGAGACGCCGACGGCCTCGCCAATGGTGTGGCCCGGCACCGTGAGGGGCAGGACCTCCTCAGTGATCTGCAGCTTGGGCGTGGCCTTCTCGAGCGCGTCCTGCTTGGCGAGCGCGGCCGTCTGCTCCGGCGTGGGCGTGCCGCGCTGGGCGTGGACGACGGCCAGCATGACGCCGACGACCGCGAGTACGACAAACGAGCGTTTCAACATAGACTCCTCCTCTTTTGGCGTCGGTCTCCGGCTACCGCGCCGGCTTGAGCGTGATCTTCTGCACGCGCCAGTTCGTCATCTCGCCGACGAGCAGCTCGTTGTCGACGCGGCAGTCGATCGAGTTCGCGAGGCCGAACTGCTTGGCGAGCTTGCCGGCGGACCCGAAGCGCCCGAGGATCTTGCCGTCGAGCTGGACCTTGTAAATCGCCGCGTCGTCCATGCCGTTCGGGTCTTCCGAGTGCGAGATGTAGAGGTACTGCGTGGCGCCGGTCGTCATGCACATCGTGAGCGGTGTGCCGACGTTGGCGAACGACGAGACGAACTTGCCATCGGCGTCGAACACCTGGATGCGCTTGTTGCCGGCGTCGGCGACGTAGACCTTGCCCTGCGCGTCAATCGCGATGCTCTTGACGCCCTTGAACTGGCCGTTCTCCGAGCCGGTCTGTCCCCACTGCGTGATGAACCTGCCGTCCTTGTCGAACTTCGCGACGCGGTTGTTGTTGCCGATGCCGTCGGCGATGTAGATGTTGCCGGCTTTGTCCCACGCGACGTCTGTCGGACGATTGAACGTCGAGCCCGGCGTCCCCGAGCCCGGAGGTCCGGCCGGTCCGCGCCCCGCGCGGCCCTCTCCGCCACCAGCGCCCGCGCCGCCACCACCGCCCGCGGCGCGTCCGCCTTCCGCACCGGGCGCAGCCGGAGCCGCCGGCCTCACGCTGATCGCCTCGGGCTTACGGCCCATCACGAGGGCGACACGGCCTTCGGGATCGAACTTCACGAGCTGGCTCGACGCCTCGTCAATCGTCCAGACGTTGTCCTGCGGATCGACGCGCAGGCCGATCGCCGAGTTGAAGCCGTACGTCATCTGGCCGAGTTCCTTGACGAACTTGCCGGTCTTGTCGAACACGAGCAGGCGCGATCCGCCGCGCGCGAACGTGCGGCTGTCGCCGATCGTCGCGTACGGGTGACCGGTGCGCGTGTACACGTAGATGTCGCCCTTCGAGTTCTGTCCGACGCCGCCGACCTCGCCGACGTACAGGTCGGTCGCGGTCTTGAGCAGATCGGCGTTCGAGTCGAAGGCGATTTCCGGAACGGACGATTGGGCCGCGAGGGATGCGCCAAACGCCAGGGCGGCAGCCGCCGCAAGAGTCTTGATGCGATGCGTCATGACGGTCTCCTACTGTCCGGACTTCTTCATGGCCTGCGGCTTGAGCACGATCTTCTGTGCCCGCCAGTCGTTGATCTCGGCCGTGTAGATCACGTCCGGATCGCGGCAGTCCATCTGGTGAATGGTCGAGAATTCGCCCGGCGCCTTGCCGGCGCGGCCGAACTTGCCGATGATCGTGCCGTCGAGCTCCATCTTGTAGACCTCGCCCGTGAACTCGGCGGCGGCGGCCGGCGCGCTGTCGGGCCAGGAATTCGACGAGTACAAATACTGCTTGCCCGGGTTTTTCGGTCCCGGACCGCCTGACACGCACACCGCCCACGGATTGCCGACGTTCGTGTAGTTCGCCTTCCAGTTCAGGTCGTTGTCGAGCACCTCGACGCGCGCATTGCCGCGATCGCCGACGTAGACGTTGCCCTGGAAGTCCACCGCGATCGAATGCGGCGTGCTGAACTGCAGGTTGCCGGCGCCGCGCGTGCCGGCCGACTTGATGAACCGGCCGTTCTTGTCGTACTTCACGACGCGCGAGTCGGCGTAGCCGTCGGACACGAAGATGTTGCCCTGCTGGTCCCAGCCGATGTCGGTCTGCCGGCTGAAGCGGTACTTCTCGTTCCGGCCGAGAAAGGTGCCCGAGCCGGGCATGTCCGACAGCTGACCGACGGGATCTTCGCGGCGGCCGATGGTCATCAGCACGTGCCCGTCGGGCGCGAACTTGATGAGCATGTTCGTGCCTTCGTCCACTGCCCAGATGTTGTCCTGGGCGTCGACGCGGACCGAGTGCGCGAATGCGAAGCCGTAGTTGTTCCGGCCGATCTCGCGCACGAACTCACCGGTCGGCGAGTACTGGAACAACCGGGTTTCGTAGGCGCGGTGGAACACGTAGACGTTGCCCTTCGAATCGGTCGAGATCCCCATGTTCTCGCCCACGTAGATGCCGGGCGGGTTCTTGAAGAAATTCGGGACCGCTTCGTGTGGAATCACGGGGACGTTGGTCGCGGTGGCCTTGGTCTGCGCGGTGAGCGAAAGCGGAGCGAGCGCCCAAGCCAGCGCGCAGGCGGACATGGCCAGGGGAAGTGAAAACGCCAGACGGTGCCTCATGTGCAGGGTCTCCAGAAAACGCGAGCGTCGCAGGATGGGCCGGCAAAAAAACACGGGCGGACCCTGTGGCCCGCCCGTGGTGTTCACATCATCATCGATCGAACCCGCGTGTCCCTTAGAAGGTCAGTCGAAAGCCGATCTGCCCCTGTCTGGGACTGTCCGCCGTCGTCGGGATCAGGAAGTTCGAGGAGTTCCTGGCGCCCGTCGGGTTGCCGAAGTTGACGTGGTTCGTCAGGTTGTAGACCTCGACGAAGATTCCTCCGTCGTACTTGCCGAATCGGTGGATGTACTGGAAGCGGCCGTCGAGAATCACCTTGTGCTCGCCGTTGATGCCGTTTCGGACGGCAACGCCGCGCGAGTCGACCGCCGAGACAATCGGGATCGTCTTGTCGTCCACGCCCTTCGTTGGACGGTCGTTCGTCGTGCCGTCGCCGTTGGTGTCGACGCCCGTCGTCTCGGTGATCGGGTAGCCCGAGTACGCGCGGAAGACGAAGCCGGCGCCGAACCCGTGCGTCAGGTCGAGGTTGATGCTCGACGAGAACGCGTGGGTGTTGTCGCGGTCGCAGCGGCCGTAGTCAACGTGGGGATCGGGGTCGACCGTGAACGCGGCGATGGCGTCGTCGTAGCACTTCGAGTAGGTGTAGCTCACGCGGCCCGACCAGCGATGGGACATCCGCTTCTCGAGCCCGAGCTCGAGGGAGTTGAACGTCGAATCGAGGGCCGATCCCAGTTCTTTGGTCTGCTCCTGGTTGAACTGCACGAAGGTCGTGTTCCGCGCCTGCGGCGGCACGAGCTCGCCGTTCGGGTCGAACACGTTCACGCCAAGCCGCGTCACCTTGCCGGTGGCCGGATTGACCGGGCCTTCATTGATGTCCACGATGCCGATGTTGTCCTTGCCGCGGTTGCCGACGTAGTCCGCAGAGATGGCGAGGTTGTTCGCCAGCTGGTGTTTCACGCCGGCGCTGAACGCCCACGTATACGCCATGTGGCGATCGCCGTCGACGACCGGGCCGGTGGTCGTGTTGTTCACGTACCCGCCAGCGAGCACCTGGTTGCGCAGGCCCGTCAGGTAGTTGATGCAGGCCGGGCTCATCACGGCTTCGCCGGCCGTCGGACCGGCGACGACATTCAGACAGGCCGTCGCATTCGGATCGCCGACTTTGATCGGCAACACGCCGGTGGTGGCAGGCGACGCGACCTGGCCGGTGTCGTAGGCCAGCGTCGGCGAAATGACGGCGCGCTGTTCGAGGGTCGCGAGGATCGCCAGCTGCTGATACTGGTAGACCTTACCGAAGCCGCCGCGGAGCAGGGTGCGGCCGTTGCCAAAGAGGTCATAGGCCACGCCGAACCTGGGGCCGATGGCGTCCTTCGTGTTCGGGGTCGCCTTCTGGTAGTCGTACCGCACGCCCCAGTTGAGCGTCAGCTGCCGGCTCACCTGCCACTTGTCCGAGATGTAGCCGTTGTAACGGTGATCAACCTGATTGAAGTCGACCTGGCCCACGCTGATGCCGAACCGGAACGGATAGCTCGCCGGGTTCGCCTGGTTGAACGGCACGTTGGTGGGGAAGGTGATCAGGCCGATGAAGTTGGCGCCCGAGCCCAACGGCAAGGCCGAGTTCTTGCTCCAGCCGCCGCCGAACTTGAACGTGTGCTCGCCGCCCCAGCCGGACTTGAGCCACACCATCTGGTCGTCCACGTTCCAGTCGCGGATGTGGTCCGCGGTGTAGGTATTGCGGTTCGCGGCGATGTAGTCCGGATGCGTGTTCTGCGATCCGGAGTTGAACGGGTCACCGCCGGTGAACCCGAGGAAGTCCCAGTTCGTGTCGAACAGCGAGGTCGGACCCTGGAGCAGCGTCTCTTCGACGTGGCCGAACTTCAGTTCGTTCGTCATCCGGTTGTTGACGACCGACGTCCACGAGGCGCTGTACACGATATCGCCCGCGTCGTTTTCGGCGCGGGCGGCATCGGGAATCGCCTTGTCGGCTTCAATCGAGTCGCGCTCGGTGACGATCGCCTCACGCAGCCAGCTGAACTTGAACTGCTGCGATCCCGACGGCTGGTAGTCGAGCCGGAAGAACGTGTTCGGTCCATGAAACGCCGTTGTCGTCGAGTAGCTGGTCGCGAGCGGCGCGGCATTGGCCGGGAACTCGAGGGTCGCGCCTTCGTTCGCTTGCGTGCCCTCGTAGTTGAAGAAATAGAACAGCTTGTTCTTGACGATCGGGCCGCCGATACTGCCACCGAACACGTTACTGCCCGACTCGGGCTTCTCGTCGCCGTTGATCTTGACGAAGTAGTCGGTCGCCTCGATCTTGTTGCTCTGCCAGTACTCGAACGCCCGGCCGTGCACCGTGTTCGTGCCGCTCTTGGTCACGCCGTTGACGACGACGCCCGTGGAGCCGCCGTATTCGGCGCCGTAGTTATGGGTTTCGACCTGGTATTCGGCCATCGTGTCGAGCGAGATTCGAGCCTGCGTGCCCTGCGAGCCGCCGCGCCGCGAGTCGTTGTCGGCCTGGCCGTCGACGAGAAACAGGTTATTCGTCGTGGACTGGCCGTTCGCGCTGAACTGGCCGCCCTCGAATGAGCCGACCTGCAGCACCGGCACGAGGCCCGGAACGGTCTGCATCAGGCTGAACTGGCTGCGATTGGCGCTTGGCAGGCCGTCGATTTCCGTGTTCGAAATCGAGGTGCCGACCTGGCTCGACGTCACTTCGACGAGTGGCGCCTGCCCGGTGACGGTGACGGTTTCCTTCACGCTGGCGATTTCGAGCGTCAGCGACACGCTGAGCGTTTGCCCGACGGCGAGCACGAGCCCCGTGTGTTTGGCGCCCTGGAAGCCGGAGAGTTCCGCCGACACCGTGTAGGTGCCGGGCAGCAGTTGGGCGATGGTGAACTTGCCGCCGGCATCGGTCACGGCGTTGCGCGCCAGGCCGGTGCCTTCATTCGTCGCCGTCACGGTCGCGCCCGGCAGAACTGCCTTGCCGGCATCGACGATCGTGCCTGAGATTTCCGATCGTCCGCCCTGAGCGAACGCCGCATGCGCGATCGTGAGACACACGATCAACGCGCCGAGCATTCTGAGACTACGCTGCATAGAGTCGGTCCCCTGCGCCGCAAGCACGCATTCGTCGGCGGGTGATTCCGCCGGAATTAGTGCGCCGAAAACACTGCACTGCTGAACAGTTACGCCGGTTGCGATGACCTTCCACGTTCTGAACGAAGCCTCCGCTACTTCTTCAATGTCACTTTCTGGGCCCGCCAGTTCCACACTTCGCCGAGCCACAGGTCGTTTTCCGTGCGGCAATCGATCGCGTTCACCATGCCGAAATCGCGGGGCATGCGTCCCGCCTGGCCGAACTTGCCGACGATCTGGCCGTTGAGCCTGAGCTTGTAGATTTCGCCGTGGTCCATGCTTTCCGGGTCGTTCGAATTCGAGCTGAACAGGTACTGCGTGGTACCGCCCGAGACGCAGATCGCCTGCGGCGAGCCCACGCCGGTGATCTGCGATTTGAACGTGCCCTCGGCGTCGAACACCTGGATGCGTTTGTTGCCCGCATCGGCGACGTAGAGCAGGCCGGCCGTGTCGATCGCGAGGCCACGGATGCCGTTGAACTGACCCGGTCCGCTTCCGGTGGAGCCCCACGTCTTGATGAAGTTGCCGTCCTTGGTGAACTTCGCGATGCGGTTGTTGGTGCCGTAGCCGTCGGCGACGTACACGTTGCCCGCACGATCCCAGGTCACGTCCGAGGGACGGCTGAAGCTGTCGCCGTTGATGCCGGCGCCGGGATTGCCGGTGCCGCCGCGACCGGCGCCACCGGCCCGCCCTGCGTCCGCGGCGCCACCCCGTCCCTCGAGGAACGCCGCGTCACGCGCGTTGGCCGGCACGCCCGCGCCCGGACGCACCGGGATGTTCTCCGGCTTCCGGCCGAGCACCATGAGGAACCGGCCGTCGGGATCGAACTTCATGATCGAATTCGAGCCCGCATCGACGATCCAGATGTTGTCCTGCGGATCGACGCGCACCTGCTGGGCGAAATTCACCGCGTACGTGCCCTGGCCCATCTCCTTGACGAACTTGCCCGTCTGATCGAACTCGAACAGGCGCGATCCGCCGTGGTAGAACGTGCGCTCGTCACCGAGCGTCGCGACGCCGTGTCCGGTTCGGGCGTAGACGAAGACGTGGCCTCTGGAGTTGGTGGCCACGCCGGCGACTTCACCGTACGACGGCATCTGGATCAGATCCGAGACGCTGTCATACGCGATGTCGGGAGTCGCCTGAGCGGCGACCGAGGCGGTGAAGGCGGCCACGGCCGCTCCAATCAGGAATTTGGGGGTCATGGCCGTCTCCTACTTTCCGCTGGGCTGCTGCTGGAGGACGATTTTCTGCACGCGCCACTCCGTGAGCTCGGCGGTGTAGACCTCGTTCGGATTCCGGCAGTCCATCTGGTGGATGGCGCTGAACTCCTTGAATGCGTGTCCGGGCTTGCCGAATCGTCCCAGGACCTTGCCGTCGAGCTCCATCTTGTAGATTTCCCCCGTCATCGGCGCCTGGTCGAAGTTGTTGCCGGTCGGGAAGGAGTTCGAGCTGAACAGGTACTGGTGCGGTCCCTGCGAGACGCACACCGTCCACGGCGCGCCGACGTTGTCGTAAATCGCTTTCGGCTGGAGATCGTTCGTGAGGACTACCACGCGGGAATTGCTGCGGTCGGCGACGTAGACCGTGCCCTGCGCGTCGACCGCCATGCCGTGCGGATTGCCGAACTGCACCGGGTTGACGCCTTCACCGCGCGTGCCGACCGACTTGATGAACTTGCCGGTTTTGTCGTACTTCACAATCCGCGAATCGCTGTAGCCGTCGGTGACGAAGATGTTGCCCTGCGGATCCCAGCCGATGTCCGTCTCGCGATGGAACGTGTACGGATGGTTGCCGCCGTTGTAAATGCCCGCGCCGGGCATCAACGCCAGCTGATCCAGCGGATCCGGCCGCTTGCCCAGTACCATCAGCAGCTTGCCGTCCGGGTTGAACTTCTGGATGACGTTCGTGCCCTCGTCCACCGCCCACACGTTGTCGTCGCGATCGACCTTCACCGCGTGCGCGAACGCAAAGCCGTAACTGCCGACGCCGAATTCCTTGACGAACGCGCCGGTCTGATCGAATTCGAAGAGACGCGTCTCGCCGCTCCTCGTGTAGATGAAGATGTGGCCCTTCGAATTCGTGGCGACGCCCGTGCCTTCACCGAGATACGTGCCGGGCGGAAGTTTGAAGAAATTGGGAACCGATTCGAAAGGGATTTCGGGAGTCGTCGCGCGCGCTTTAGCGGGCGCCGTGACGTTTTGCGCCACGACAGGCGCAACGAGCAGAAATAGACCTACACCCAGGGCGCCCACCCGTGACGTCATGAACACTCCTCCACGAAATTTTTAGAGGCGCGAATCTTAACATGAGTGTTGCAAGATTTTCATAGATAAAATTATTAAGAAAATTTATCAAATGTGGGCCGAGATGCGGACAGCGCTCCGCCGCGTCCGGAGCGGCACTGAGCGGCAACAATCAGCCGCGCGAAGGCAGGGACGAAACGACTACCGCGCGGGCATCGGTTGGAGCAACGGACGGAGCGCGTCGTTCCAGATTTTGTAGCCCGCCGGCGTCATATGCAGGCCATCGTCAAGGAGCAACTCCTTGCGCGGCTGCCCATCGGCCCCGATCATCTGCGGCACGATATCGAGAAATGTCAGGTGCGGGTGCGTGGCGCAGTACTGCTTGACCAGCGCGTTGGCGCCCTTGATCTGCTCGATCCACTGCCACCGGCGGATGCTCGGCTTGATCGAAATGAAGATGATCTGGGTTGTGGAGAGCGCCGCGTGCACCTTCTGGTCGAAGGCCGTGAAGTCCGCGGCAATCTGCTGCGGCGTATGCAGCGCCTCGACGTCGTTGTCGCCCGCGTAAAAGACCACGATCCGAGGGTGGTAGGGAATCACGATCCGGTCGGCGTACCGCGTTGAATCCGGGGCCAGTGATCCCCCAAATCCGCGGTTAATCGCCTGCTTTCCGAACTCGGGAAACGACTCGGCCAGGTTCCAGCGCACGATGCTCGACGCGCCGATGAACACGATGGCACCCTGGGGCGGCGGCGACACCTTGTCGGCGTCCTCGAACGCCTTGATCGCCGGTTCCCAGCGATTCGGGTCGTTCTTGTCGGTGGCCCCCGCTGCCGTGGTCCTGGGCGGTGTCTGAGCTGTCTGCTGCGCGGTTACCCGGATCGCCGCCGTGCCGGCAAGCGTCAGCACGACGGCCAGAGACACGGAGAACCCGAGAAACTTCCCCGGAATATGTTGGGTCACAGCTATTTCCTACGCCTGACCCGCCTTCGCGTCAAGAGAAATTGCGCTATTTCGCGATCTTGTACTTGTTGATCAGTTCCTGCAGGCCCGTCGTCCCTTTGTGCCGGTAGGTGTAGTACTTCGTCAACTCGTCGAGCACCTGGTCGTGCGACGTCTTGAGCGGCTCGCTGCCTTCCGAGAGCGCGACGAAGTGCGCGTCGTAGTCGATGACCTCGTCCATCTTCTTCTGCGCCTTCTGCACGGCGTCGGTCGCCTCGGCCGGCGGCAGCGCCTTGGCCTGGTCGACGAGCGTCTGGTACTGCTGGTTCGCGATCTCGCCCATGAGCAGGTACGTCGTCGGGTCTTTCGGGTCGATCGTCGACGCCTTGACGAAGTGTCCCATGGCGTCGTCGGGCTTGTTTGAAAGGTACGACGCGATGCCCGAGGCCTGGTGAAGCGGTGCGAGCCACTTCGTCTTGTACTCGTCGAACACGGCCTGGTCGACGGATTCGGGCTTCTGCGGCGCATCGAGCAGCGCGATCGTCGTCGTCGCGTAAGTCTGCGATTCGGCGAGGTGCTTCGTGTTCTTGTGTTTGGCCTGATCGACGCCGACGAGCGCGAGGCGCGTCATGACCGCGACGTCGTTGGGATTGCGAGTGAGATAGTCCGCCCCCACTTTGAAGGCATCGTCGACGGTCTTCTCGTTGTTCGCGTCGAGGTCGACGACGAGCGGCAGAATCACGTCCGAGACGTCCGGACTCTTGAACGTCGATCGGAACGTGTCGCAGTAGGCGAGCTGCTGCGCCGGGGCATTGAGCTGGCTGATTTTCGCGGCCAGGTCATTGGCCATCGGCTTGATCAGCGTGCTGGCCGGATACTTCTTCATGAAGTCGGCTGCCGCGCCGAGCGCCGCCTTGACGTCCGGCAGCGACGTCACGGCTTTCGCCGCTTTCAGCTCGCTGTCGCTCGGAGGCTTTGGTGTCGGCGTTTGCGCGAATGCGCGAAGGGGACTGGCCGCCAGCACGAGTGCCACGGCACACACCATCATCTGTGTGATGTATCGCTTCATGAACGGCCTCCTCGCGCCTTGTCCGATTCTGCCCGTCGATGCGGCCGGCGCCCTCGGAGCATGATATCAATCCGGCTCATGGCAAGGATCAAGCCGTAAGCCATACGCCACAAGCCTTAAGGCTGACGGCTTAGGCCCCCACCGCGTCCTGGGTTGCTCTTCAGGTCCGCCTTCGACGCCGCTTCGTCCTTGAGGGGTACGACCTTGTCGGGGTCGATGCGGATCATCAGATATGTGATGTGGTCGTCGATCTTCGTGAACCAGTGACCGGTGCCTGCCGGCACGATGATCACGTCACCGGCTTTCAGCTGGTAGGTCACGCCGTTCTGGATCGAGACTGCGTTGTTGCCCGGACCGTTCAACATCTTGACGGCCTGGTTGTCGGCGGGCCGGCGCTGGGGATCCACGAGATTCGGCCCGGCGACGAGCGTCGCTGAGCCGTCGATGATGTGGTACACCTCGCTGACCTGATCGTGCTCGGCCACGGATCGGTCGGCCGGGGTCGAGAGCGATTTGCGATGGACGACGCCAATGTCGACGTTGACCTTGCCGACGTCGACCGCGCGCACTTGCTGGTCGATCGTCCCGGTCGCAATTGCCCGCGTGATGTAGGCCTGCAGTTCATCC
The DNA here is from genome assembly GCA_963704575.1 of uncultured Acidobacteriota bacterium. Classification (GTDB taxonomy): domain Bacteria; phylum Acidobacteriota; class Vicinamibacteria; order Vicinamibacterales; family SCN-69-37; genus DATEGZ01. The sequence continues at coordinate 3,919,697 of OY969918.1, forward strand.
TTCGGCACGTAGGTGGCGGGACACTTCTTGCACGTCGGCGCCACGTCCTGCGCGGCCACCGCAGGCAGCGTGACGGCGAAGACGCCGGCAACCAACCAGGCTTTCGACATATTTGCTCCTTGGCCGATACTACTTTCAATCGGCGATTGGCGCGCGATGATCGGTGATCGAATCGTCGATCGACCATCGACTATCGCATCGATGATCGGACATCGGATCGGACGATGATCATCGATATCGCATCGCATCGAGCGGATCAATCCGCGCCGCGCCGGGACGGAGCACGCAACCGCGGCGACTCCGAGGAGCGCGATCGTCGAGGCAGCGAACGTGATCGGATCGCCGTCACGGTCAGGCCCTGTTGAACGATGAGCGTGACGATGTCGCGCGGCCGGGGGCCGAGCGCGGACCGAACGCTGATCGGCGTGGTCAGCGCAGGGTGAGGACGACTTTGCCGATCACGGAGCCTGCTTCGAGCGTCCGGTGGGCCGTGGCGGCGTCTTCAAACCGCACGGTCTTGTGGACGAGCGGGCGTACGCGGCCGGCGGCGAGGAGCGGCCAGACCTCACGCTCGAGGGCGGCGGCAATCGCGCCCTTTTCGGCGGGCGGACGGATGCGCAGTGTCGATCCCGTGATCGTCAGCCGCTTCAGCATGATCAAGCGGAGCGGGATCTGGGCGTCCGACCCGTGCATGACGCCGATCTGCACGAGCCGACCATCGCGCGCGAGCGACTCGAGATTCCGCGACGCATACGTACCGCCGATGATGTCGAGGATCACGTCGACGCCGCGCCGGCCCGTGATCTCGCGTACGACCTGCACGAAATCGTGGGTCTGATGATTGATCGGGTGCGCACCCAGGCCGGTGATCGCCTCGCATTTCTCGCGGCTCCCGGCCGTGGCGACGACGTGCGCGCCGCGTGCGACGCCGAGCTGGACGGCCGTCGATCCGATGCCGCTCGTCCCGCCGTGCACGAGCAGCCATTCGCCGGACGCGAGTCGGCCACGATCGAAGACGTTCGTCCACACCGTGAAGAACGTCTCGGGCACGGCCGCGGCGTCGGTGAGCGACAGGCCGTCGGGCACCGGCAGGCACTGCACGCCCGGCGCCACGCAATACTCGGCGTAGCCGCCTCCGGCCACGAGCGCGCACACCTCGTCGCCGACGCGCCAGATGCGGCCGGTCGCCGAATGCGGTGTGCCCGACGCGTCGCTGGGGCCGAGGCTCGCGATGCGTCCCGAGACTTCGAGTCCCGGAATATCCGATGCGCCAGGCGGCGGCGGGTAGTGACCCTCGCGCTGCATGAGATCGGGACGGTTGACGCCGGCGGCGTGCACATCGATCAGGACATCGCCCGGGCCCGGCGTCGGTGCGGGTCGTTCGGCGAGTTTCAGGACCTCGGGTGGACCGGGGGTGGAGATCTCGATCACTCTCATCGTGTGCCGCCGATCATTCTATGCGGCGCGTGTGGCGCGCCGGTGGCGATCGGGGGCGGGCGTTGATAGCATCTGCACGCTGCTTGCGCCGCGACATATGCCGACACTGATTGCCCGCCCCACGGTCATCTCCGCTGCCGGCAACAAGCCGAAGATCATCGAAGAGTTCGCCGGCCGCGTGAATTCCGGCCATGCCGGCGTCAGCGTCGCGCACATGGTTTCGCCCGAGGGCTGGCGGGAGCCGGGGCAGCGCCCCGAGTTCGAGGAGATCACGATCGTCCTGCATGGCATGCTGCGTGTCGAGCACGAGCAGGGCACGATTGACGTGGCCGCGGGACAGGCGATCATCACGCGTCCGGGCGAATGGATCCGGTACAGCAGTCCCGAGCCCGGCGGCGCCGAGTACATCGCCGTCTGTCTGCCGGCGTTTTCGCCCGACAGCGTCCATCGCGACTCGGTCTAGTCACCGGATGTCGCTCGCCATCGAAACCACCGGCCTGCGCAAAGCCTTCGGCGATCTGGTCGCCGTCGACGGGATCGATCTCGCTGTGCCGCGCGGCAGTTTTTACGGGTTTCTGGGCCCGAACGGCGCCGGCAAGTCGACGACCATCAAGTGTCTGACGGGGCTCATTCGTCCGACGGGCGGCACCTATCGCGTGCTCGATCTCGATCCGATCGCCCAGCCCGTCGAGGTCAAGCGTCTTACCGGCGTGGTTCCGGAAGATCTGGCGCTGTTCGATCGGCTCACGGGCGCCGAGACGCTGGCGTTCGTCGGGCAGGTTCACGGTCTCGACAAGGCCAGCGTTCGCGAGCGTTCTAACGAGTTGCTCACACTGATGGATCTCGGACGGGCGAAGGACGACCTCGTCGCGGATTACTCGCACGGCATGCGGAAGAAGATCGCGCTCGCGGCCGCGCTCCTTCCCGCGCCCCGGCTGTTGTTTCTCGACGAACCGTTCGAAGGGATCGACGCCGTGGCGTCGCGCCAGATTCGCGATCTGCTTTCGCAGTTCGTCAAGGGCGGCGGCACCGTGTTTCTCACGTCGCACATTCTCGAGATCGTCGACCGGCTTTGCGATCACATCGGCGTGATCAGGAAGGGCTTGCTGGTCGCGCAGGGCCCCATCGCGGAGCTGCGCGGTGAACCCGGCAGCGGCAAGACGCTCGAGGCACGATTCTTCGAGCTGGTCGGCGCGGATCATGCGGCGCCGATCGCCCTCGACTGGCTCTCGCGATGATCCGGACGCTTCGGGCGTTCATGTGGCTGCGCTGGCGGCTGCTCGTGAACGGCATTCGCAGCGGCGAGCGGCGCGACGCGCTCGAACGCGTCTCGCGGACGATTGCGGTGCTTGCGCCGATGTTGATGGCGGCACTCTCGGCTGGTTCGGTCGTCGCCGTGAGCGTGCTCGGCTTCATCGGCGGCCGCGCCACCGCCGGCGGTCTGCTGGCGACCGGCGCGGCGCTGATTGTCGTCAGGATCGTCCTTGCCGCGCTTCTCGCTCTTACCGTCGTCATCACGATGCTGGCGCCGGTGCAGACCATGATGGGCAGCTACACCCGGCTGCTGCTCCTGCCGATCCGCCGGTCGACATTACATCTGATCGAGGTCGCCGCCAACCTCACCGATCCGTGGATCGTGGTTGTCGTTCCGGGCCTGCTCATGTTTGCGGTCGGGCTCGCGGTCGGCGGGCGCCTGGACATGGCGAGCGCCGCGGCGGTGGCCGGCGTGGCGATGGTGTTCGTGCTGGTGTCGGTCGGGGCGCTCGTGAGCTTTCTGCTCGGCTGGCTGCTGCGCAGCCGCCGTCGCGGCGAGGCGTTCACGCTCGTGTTCGTGCTCGCGGTGTCGCTCGTGTCGATCGTGCCGGCGTTTGTCTCGTCGAATCTCGCCTCAGGGCGTCGCACGCGAGCGACGTCAGGCGCGTCCGCCGCGCCGCGACCGCCGAGCGAGCCGTTTTCAGTTGATCGCTTCGACGCCGCACTTCCGCGATGGTCGCGCGCGCTGCCGTCGGAGCTCTACGGCCTCTCGGTCCGCGCCGCCGCGCAGAATCGCACCGGCCTGGCATGGCTCACGATCCTCGCGCTCGCGCTCGAGGGCGCGACGATTTTCGCGGCGTCCGCCGCGGTGCACCAACGCCTGATCGGGTCCCTCGAGAACGAGCACGAACGGCATCGCCATCGCCGATCGCTCCGTGGATTCCGCCTGCCGTGGATCGGGCAGACCGTCGCGGCGGTGGCGATGGCCTCGGCACACTCGCTGACGCGATCGGTACGCGGACGACTCGCGATCCTGTTGCCTGGGCCGCTGATCATCGCGCTCTCGATGCTGCTCCGTCGCATTCCGGATCTCCCCTCCGGACTGGCAGCCGTGGCCGGCCGGGGGGATCTGCTGTTCGGTGCCGCGTCCATCCTCGCGCTGCATGCACTGCAACCGTTCACGATGAACCTGTTCGGGACCGACCGTGCGGGGCTGACGCTTCTGTTCCTGTCGCCGGTCAGCGACCGCGACCTGGCTCGAGGGAAGGTCCTCGGCGGCGCCGTCATGCTCGCGTTTTCGATGGCGCTGTGCCTTGTCGGCGCGGCAATCGCGGCGCCAGGCGGTGATTTCTGGATCTGGCTGGCTGTCCCGGTTGGCGTCGCCTCGGTGTACGTCTTCCTGATGCCTGCGGCGGTCTGGTTTTCCGCGATCCTGCCGGTCGCGGCCGACCTCAGCAAGACCGGATCGCGCGGCAACCCGCATCCGATCGCGATGATCGCCGGCCTGTTCCTCGTCATGGCGTGCCTCGTGCCGCCGGCGCTCGTCATCGCCGCCGCCGACTTCTGGTTCCACCGCCCGGTCCTCGCGCCGCTGATCATGGCGGCATGGCTGCTGCTTGCCACGCTCGTGGCCTGGCCGCTGCTCAATCTCGCTGCCGGCAGCATCGGACCGCGCCGGGAAAACCTCGCGCTTCTCAGCAAGTAAGCGGGGCAGCCGCGCCAGCGACGTGTAGACGTTCGACAAGGGAACCTGTTAGTCTTGTCGAACGTCTACACGTTGGAGGCGAGATGGCGAAGACCGCGAAAAACGACCTGCTGCAGGGCACGCTCGATCTGCTGATCCTGAAAACTCTGGCGCTCGGATCCGAACACGGGTGGGGCATCGCCCAGCGGATCCGGCAGATGTCCGAAGAGGTGCTGCAGGTCAATCAGGGGTCGCTCTATCCGGCGCTCCATCGCCTCGAGGAGCGCGGCTGGATCGCCTCCGTGTGGGGCACGTCGGAATCAAATCGCCAAGCCAAGTTCTATCGGCTCACGCGCCTCGGCGAGCGGCAGCTCGCACGCGAAACCGAGAGCTGGGGCCAGGTGTCGTCGGCCGTCACGAGGATCCTCCAGACGAGCTGACGAGACAGAAAGGGCGCAGTCATGTTCAGGCGACTCCGGCAGGGACTTCGGTTCTTCACGCGCGGCGGGCGGCTGCACGACGACATCGACCGTGAAATCGCGGAGCACCTCCGCATGGACATCGCGCACCGCGTCGCCGCGGGCGCGTCACCCGACGAGGCGCGCCGGGCTGCGCTTCTTGCGTTTGGCGGCGTGGGCGCCGTCACCGAGCAGGTCCACGACGTGCGTGGCATGACGTTATGGGACCATCTCACGCAGGATGTGCGATTCGGCTGGCGCACGCTCCAGCGATCGCCCGGATTCGCGCTCGCGGCGATCCTCACGCTCGGCCTGGGCATCGGCGCCAACACGGCGATGTTCAGCGTCATCAACGGCACGTTGCTTCATCCGCTGCCGTACCGCGACAGCGGGCGCCTGATCCGCATCCGTAACGCGGCGCCGCTTGCCAACCAGCCGAACGTCGGCGTGTCGGTCGCCGAACGTCACGACCTGCAGGCCCGCCTCACCGGCCTCGAGTCGTTCGTCGAGTACCACCAGATGCACTTCGTCCTGCTCAACCAGGGCGAGCCGCATCGCGTCAACACCGCCGTCGTGTCGTCGCAGTACTTCGACGTCTTCGGCATCAAGCCGCTGTACGGCCGCACGTTCGTCGAGAGCGACGACGTGATGGGCGCCGAGCCGGTGTTAATCCTGAGCCACGCGTACTGGCAGAAGCAGTTCGGCAGCGATCCGAATGTCGTCGGCCGTTCGGTGCGCATGAACGATCACAACCACACCATCGTCGGCGTGTTGCCGGCGATTCCTCAGTATCCGAACAACGACGATGTGTACATGCCGACGTCGGCTTGTCCAAGTCGCGCGGCCGCCGAGCCGGCGAGCTCGACCAACCACCGGGCGTTCGGTTTCCTGCTGGCCTTCGGCCGCATGAAGCCCGGCGTCACCGTCGCGCAGATCGACGCCGACGCCGGGGCTGCCGGCCGCAGCTGGGTGAGTGAAAACGCGCAGCGATACCAGCCGCTCGGCGGGTTCACGACGTCGGCAGTATCGCTCGACGACGAGATCACGCATGACGCGCGTCCGATGCTGTTCGCGCTCGTCGCGACGACCGCGCTCGTGCTGCTCATCGCGTGCGCCAACGTCGCGAACCTCTCACTCTCGCGCACCCTCCGCCGAGGCCGTGAGCTGGCGCTGCGGTCCGCCCTCGGCGCCAGCCGGGGACGCCTCACCCGTCAGCTCGTTACCGAGAGCCTGATCGTCGCCGTCGCCGGCGGCGCGCTCGGCCTCGCAATCGCACTGCCCGGTGCCAGGATGCTCGCCGCGTTTGCCAGCCGGTTTACGCCGCGCGCGATCGATCCGTCGATCGACTCGACCGTCCTCGGCTTTACGTTCGTCTGCGCGATCGTCACCGGCCTCGTGTTCGGCAGCGCGCCCGCACTCGCCGCTCGCCGGACCGTCGCCATGTCGCTCAAGGACGGGGGATCCCAAGGCGGCGAGAGCCTCGTCCGCCAGCGCTTGCGGTCCGGGCTCGTCGTCGCCCAGGTGACCGTGTGCTTTGCGCTCGTCGTCGGCGCGGGATTGTTTCTCGAGAGCCTGCATCGGCTCGCGTCGGTGAATCTCGGGTTCCAGCACGACGACCACATCCTGACCGCACAGCTTCACGGCAACTTCACACACCAGACGACCGTCGAAGAATTCCGCCGGTTCCATCAGTCGATTCTCGACGGCCTCAAGCTGACCCCGGGTGTGGACGCCGCGGCCATCACCAACGCCGTGCCGATGACCGGCGCGCCCGGGCCGGTGCCGGCGGAGATTCGCGGCCAGTCCGATCCGGAACACGCTCCAACGGTCGACGGCAACATCATCACGGGCGAGTATTTCTCGGTGCTCGGCGTGCCCGTGCTGCACGGGCGCACGTTCGACGCACAGGACTCCGCCGACACCGCGCGTGTCGCCGTGATCAACCAGTCGATGGCGAAACTCTGGGACCAGCGCGATCCGATAGGCAACGAATTTTCGGTGCCCCTTTCGACCAACATGCAGGGCCAGCCGATCTGGCAGGCCCTTCGCGTCATCGGTATCGTCGAGGATCTGAAGCAGTACTCGATCGAGCAGCAGGCGATGGCGCAGTTCTACGTTCCGATGAGCCAGGCGGCCAGCGGCTTCGGTGCGCAGGTGATGATCCGCACCGCCCGCGATCCGAAGAGCCTCGCCGGCGCGCTCAAGACGATCGTCCACGGGCTCGACGATCAGACGCCCGTCGAAGACGTCCAGACACTCGAGGAACTTCGCGACGGGCAATTGCAGTCGCCGATGTTGACGACGGTGCTGCTGACGGTGTTCGCGGGCCTCGCACTCGTGATTACGCTCGCGGGGATCGCCGCGGTCATCGCGACGTCGGTGAGCCAGCGCACGCGCGAATTCGGCGTGCGAATGGCGCTCGGCGCGAGCCGGTCGTCCGTGCTTGGCATGGTGCTCGGCCAGGCCGCGAAGTTGCTTGGCGTCGGCCTCGTGCTGGGCGCGGCGGGCGCGTTGATCTTCAGCCGCGCGATCGCGCGCTACCTCTTCGACACGGCGCCGACCGATCCTGCCGTGTACCTCGCCGTCGCGGGCATCGTGTTGCTCGCCGGGACGATCGCGTGTCTTGCGCCGGCCAGGCGGGCGACGAGAGTGGATCCGCTGAAGGCGTTAAGAACCGAGTAGGGCAGAGCTCGCACAACGAGCCAGACCACGCCCGGCGGCCCTCGCGCCCGATTTGTTTCGTCGCGCTGGCAGGGCCATGTCGCGTCTTTACTTTTCAAGCGTTCCGTGGAAAATAAGAAGTCCCGCCTGCCGGTTCCCGGCTCGGGACCAGGCCGAAGCCAAACGAGAAGCGATCAACGAGCGCCGTCCAACGACGGTGTTTGTCATTCGTTTATTCAGGGCCTGCATTTCGTCATTTTCCGTTTGCGGGAGGAAGCAATGGGTTCGTCAGCGCTCCAGGACGCCACACGAGGCATCATCGAATGGGGAAAGGCCGTCAACACGTCGGGCCCCGCGCGCCCGAGAGCGACGGAAATCTTCGGCTCGCTCACGTTCAGCGACGATGTCCAGCGCCGCCGCCTCCCGCGCGACGCGTACAAGGCGCTCCGCCGAACGATTACGCAGGGCCAGCCCCTCGATCCGTCCATCGCCGACGTCATCGCCACGGCGATGAAGGACTGGGCGATCGACCACGGCGCGACGCACTACACGCACTGGTTCCAGCCGCTCACGGGTATCACCGCGGAGAAGCACGACTCGTTCATCGCGCCGTCGGCCGAGGGCCGCGCGGTCGCCGAGTTCTCCGGCAAGGAACTGATCAAGGGCGAGCCCGACGCGTCGAGCTTTCCGTCAGGCGGCATGCGGTCCACGTTCGAAGCCCGCGGCTACACCGCCTGGGATCCGACGAGCGCGCCGTGGCTGCTCGTCGGCCAGAACGGCACGACGCTCGTCATCCCGACGGCATTCGTCAGCTGGACGGGCGAGTCGCTCGACAAGAAAACGCCGCTCCTGCGCTCGATCGAAGCCCTGTCGCGTCAGGCGATGCGCATCCTGAAGCTCTTCGGCTCGAAGGCCGAGCGCGTCATCACGACGTGCGGTCCCGAGCAGGAATATTTCCTGATCGATCGGCATTTCTACTTCGCACGGCCTGATCTGATCAACGCCGGCCGGACGCTGTACGGCGCGCGGCCGCCCAAGGGGCAGGAGCTCGAGGATCAGTACTTCGGTGCCATTCCCGACCGCGTCCTGGCGTTCATGCACGACGTCGAGACCGAGCTCTACAAGGTCGGCGTGCCCGTCAAGACGCGGCACAACGAAGTCGCGCCGAGCCAGTACGAGCTCGCACCGATCTTCGAGAACGCGAACGTCGCCACCGACCATCAGATGATGACGATGGAAACGATGCGCCGGATCGCGCCGAAGTACGGGCTGGCCTGTCTGTTCCACGAGAAACCGTTTGCCGGCGTCAACGGCAGCGGCAAGCACCTCAACTGGAGCATGAGCGACGACCTCGGCAACAACCTCCTCAATCCCGGCGACACGCCGCACGAGAACGTGCAGTTCCTGGTGTTCTGCGCGGCAATGCTGCGCGCCGTGAACACCTGGCAGGGTCTGCTTCGCATGTCGATCGCGAGCGCCGGCAACGATCACCGGCTCGGCGCGAACGAAGCACCGCCGGCGATCATCTCGATCTTCCTGGGCGACATGCTCACGGACATCTTCGAGCAGATCGAAAAGGGCGGGGCCAAGCGCACGAAGACGGGCGGCATCCTCGACATGGGCGTGTCCGTGCTGCCGCAGTTGCCGCGCGACGCGGGCGACCGCAACCGCACGAGCCCGTTCGCGTTCACGGGCAACAAGTTCGAGTTCAGGGCCGTGTCGTCCAACCAGAGCATCGCGTTTCCGAACATCGCGCTCAACGTCGCGGCCGCCGATGCACTCGACTACGTCGCGACGAAGCTCGAGGCCGCCGTCAAGAGCAAGAAGACGATCGATCAAGCCGTCAAGGAACTGCTGCCGGCGCTGATCAGGGAAAACAAGCGGATCATCTTCAACGGCAACGGCTATTCGGATGCGTGGCCGAAGGAAGCGGCCAAGCGCGGCCTGCTGAATCTGACGAACACGGTGGACGCGCTGCCCGAGCTCGCGAAGCCGGCGGTCGTCAAGGCGTTCGAGAAGCACAAGGTGTTGAACGAGCGCGAGCTGCACGCACGTTACGAGATCGCCCTCGAGACGTACGTGAAGACCGTCAACGTCGAAGCCCAGCTGATGGTGCTGATGGCGAACCGCTACATCCTGCCGCCGGCGCTCAAGTACCAGAAGGACGTCGCCGAGTCGGTGAGTGCCGTGCGCGATGCGGGCGGCTCCGCGAAGGAATCGGCGAAGCTGCTCACACACGTGGCGTCACTCGTCGACGAATTTCGCGCGAGGACCGACAAGCTGGCGAAGACGCTCGATCAGCACGCGCCGTCGGCCGAGAAGCACGCGAAGTTCACCCGCGACACGATTGTCCCGGCCATGGCGGCGCTCCGCGACCTGGGCGACCAGCTCGAGGTCGTCCTGCCGCACGAGTTGTGGCCGATGCCGACGTACCGGGAGATGTTGTTTATTAAATAGGGCGTACGGCTTAAGGCGTACGGCTTAAGGCCTCGAGGCGATACCGCGCGGCGCGCGAAGATGCCGCGCCGTTCACTCTCGACCGGTGTCTAACGTCTGAGAGCCGGAAGACAGCGCGGCGAACGGCATTGCAGCCAGCCTGCGTCCGGGCCTGCTGCCACAGGTCCCGGTCCGCCCGCCGGCGCCGGCTGCTTCCGGCTTACTTGGACGCGGCCAGTCGCTCACCGGCGCGAATCGCGAGCGGCAACCGGTTTTCCTTTGGCGGAATCGGACAGTCGTACTGCGAGTTGTAGACGCAGAACGGGTGATACGCGCGGTTGAAATCGAGGTCGTAGAGGCCGGTCGGCGTGCGCTCGAGTTCGAGATACCGTCCGCCGCGGTATGTTTCCGCCCCGCTCGTCAAGTCACCAAACGGCACGAACAGGCGGTCCATCGTCGCGGCATCGATGTCGTTGAACGCCGTGAGTTTGTACGGCACGCCGCCGAGCGCGAAGCTCAGCGAGCCGACACGCCGCATTTTCCGCCGCTGATCCGTCGAGGTCTGCAACTCGAGCAGCGTGGCCGATCCGGAGGTGTCCGCGGCGAGCGACGCCGGGACGCGATAGGCCGGATCGATGTCGAAGTACGCGAGGCCGGGGAAGCTCGCACGGGCGGATTCGGGAATCGGCGAGTCGCGTCCGATCCGGAACGACTCGTCCTTCTCATGGCGGAAAGACAAGACTTGATCGTCGTACGGGCGCGTCTCGACGGGCGGCGGCGGTCCGGAGCTGCACGCGCCTGCCGCGATGACCAGTGCGGCCAGGATCACCCGACGATCGAGCCAAGGACGCCTAGGCAAACAGATACTCCCGTCGCGCCGTGACGGCATCGGCCAGTCGGCGGCGCGCGGCGACCGTGTTGAGCGGCGCGACTTTCAGAAATCTTCGCAAGGCCGCGAGCGACGTGCGCAAGGCATCGCCGGTCGAAAGCGACGCGAGCAGCGTCCGCGCAGACCCGTCAGCGCGCAGCCCGGCATCATGCACGAACACGCACGCCGCGTCCGCTTGAAGCGCGGCCATCGGCGACGAGGCGGCCGCGGCCTGTTCCGCGCGCACGAGCGCGCTTTCGCCGACGAACACGTCGGCGATCAGATCAGAGAGCAGCGTGAGCGCCTCCTGCTCCTGATGCAGTTGATCGCCGTACGCTTCGAGCGCCAGGCCGAAGCTCATCAGCGCGACCTTTTTGAGCGAGGCGAGCGTCCGACGCGCGTTGTCGAGCGCGTTGCCGCCGTCTGGCACAGACGCGGCCGGCGCCATCAGCTCGTCACGCAGCGCCTTCGCCGCGGCAATCGTCGGCAAACCACTCTTCATTGCGCGCTTGGCAAGCATGCCGGGCACCAGCAGCCGATTGATCTCGTTCGTGCCTTCGAAAATACGATTGACGCGGGCGTCGCGGTAGTGGCGCTCGGCCGGGTAGTCGGCCACGAAGCCGTTGCCGCCGTGAATCTGCACGTTTTCGTCGGCAACGTAGTCGAGCATCTCGCTCGCGGCGACCTTGAGCACCGACGCCTCGATCGCGAACTCCTCGAGGGCGGCAGCGGCCTCGGCGCCGCTCTCGATCGCGGCGTCGATCAACCCAGCCGTGCGATAGAGCGCGCTTTCGACCGCGAACGTGCGAGACGTCATCTCGGCGAGCTTGTGCCGAATCGCACCGAACGACGCGATCGGCTGGCCGAATTGCCTGCGCGCCGACGCGTACACGGCGGCCTCCGCAATGCACGCCTTCGCGCCGCCCGTGCACATCGCCGCCAGTTTGAATCGTCCGTAGTTGAGGACATTGAACGCGATCTTGTGGCCCTTTCCGGGCGCGCCGAGCAGATTGCCCGCGGGTATTTCCGCATCGGACAGCACGAGCGGGGTCGTCGACGACCCGTGCAGTCCCATCTTGTGCTCTTCCTTGCCGCTCGCGACGCCCTTGAACGCGCGCTCGACAATGAACGCCGAAAACGCCTCGCCGTCGATTTTTGCGAAGACGATGAATACGTCGGCGAATCCACCGTTGGTGATCCACAACTTCTCGCCGTTGAGCCGCCACGATCCGTCCGGCTGCCGCGTCGCCCGGGCGCGCGCGCTGAGCGCGTCCGAGCCGGACGACGATTCGCTGAGGCAGTACGCGCCAATCATCTCGCCGCTGACGATACGCGGCAGATACTGCTGCTGTTGTGCCTCGGTGCCAAAGCAGAGAATCGGAATAATCGCGAGGCCGGTCTGCGCGCCAAATGTCGTCGCGAACGACGCCGTGGCGCCAATCGCCTCGCCGACGACGACCGAGGCGACCTTGTCGAGCCCGACGCCACCGAACGATTCAGGCACGTCGGTTCCCAGCAGGCCGAGATCGCCGGCGCGCGTGATCAGCGTGCGCGCAAGCGTCCAATTCTTCTTTTCGAGTTCGGGCAGCGCGGGCAGCACTTCCTTCGTGACGAATTCGAGCGCCGTCTGACCGATCAGCCGATGCTCGTCGCTCAGCCGTTCCGGCGTGAACACGTCGTCCGGACCGGCGTCCGACGTCAGCCACTCTCCGCCCTTGTGTGCCACTGTCGTCGTCATGACTGAGGTCTCTCGACAATCATCGCCGCGCCCATCCCGCCGCCCACGCACAATGAGACCATGCCATAACGCGCCTGGCGCCGGGCCATTTCGTGGAGGAGCGACGTCATCAGCCGCGCGCCCGTGCAACCGAGCGGATGGCCGAGCGCGATTGCCCCGCCGTTGACGTTGAGCCGCGCCCGGTCGATCGGCAGCTCGGCCAGGCACGCAAGCACTTGCACGGCAAACGCCTCGTTCAATTCCACCAGATCGATCGCGTCGAGCGACAGACCTGTCTGCGCGAGCACCTTGCGGATCGCCGGGACAGGACCGAGGCCAAAGCGTTCGGGCTCGATGCCGGCCGTCGCGTAGCCGACGACTCGGGCGAGTGGCGTGAGACCGATCGCAGCCGCACGATCGGCCGCCATCACGAGCACGGCCGCTGCGCCGTCGCTCGTCTGCGAGGAGTTCCCTGCGGTGACGCTGCCGTTGGCGTGAAAGACAGGACGGAGCTTCGCGAGCGCCGCCGCCGACGTGTCGCGGCGCGGGCCCTCGTCGACATCGACGCGCACCTGCGTCACGCGCGGCGCGTCACCCGGCGCACTCTCGACGACGGCGACGGTGACGGGGACGATTTCGTCCGCAAACCATCCCTGGGAGATCGCAGCGAGCGCGCGTTCGTGACTCGCGAGCGCGAACGCGTCCTGGGCCTCGCGCGAAATGCCCGTCTCGCGCGCGTGATTCTCGGCGACGAGGCCCGTAGTGAGATAGGCGTCAGGATAGTGCTCGACCAGATGCGGGTTCGGCGCGATTCGATGGCCGCCCATGGGCACGAGGCTCATCGACTCGGTGCCGCCGGCAAGCACCGCGGTGGCGCGCCCGAGCATGACGCGGTCGGCAGCCGCGGCGATCGCTTCGAGGCCTGACGCGCAGAATCGATTCACGGTCACAGCCGACGCGGTGACCGGCAGTCCCGCGCGCAGGCTGGCGATGCGCGCGACGTTCAAGCCCTGTTCGGCTTCCGGCATCGCGCACCCGAGAATCACGTCTTCGATCTCGGCCGGCTCGATGCCTGGGGCCCGCGCGATCGCCGCGGCGAGCACGATCGCCGCAAGATCGTCCGAACGCGTGGCGCGAAAGGCGCCACCCGGCGACTTGCCGATCGGAGTGCGGGCGGCCGAGACGATGACGGCGGATGTCATGGCTATTCGAAATCGCCGAGCAGATCCTCGAGGGCCTCGCCGACTTCCTTCGTCCGGCCTTCGAACAAGTGTCGCGCGCCGTCGATGACGACGAGCTCTTTCGGCTCGTGCAGCTTGCCGTAGAACGCCCAGAGTTCCTGCAACGGACACAACTCGTCTTCGCTGCCCTGGACGATGAACTTCGGTTTGGTCGACTCGAGCGTGTGCGGGAACTGATAGCCGGCGCGCGACACGGGCGGCGCGATCGCGATGAGCGCCGTCACGCGCGGGTCGACCGCGCCAGTTTCGAGCGCGACCCACGAGCCGAACGAAAACCCGGCTGCCCAGAGCGGCGCGCCCGGATAGCGATCGTGCATGTAGTCGAGCGCGGCCTTGAAATCCTCCTGCTCGCCGGCACCGCCATCGAATTCGCCGGCGCTGCCCGCGACGCCGCGAAAGTTGAACCGCAGCACCGCGCAGCCGATCCGGGTCAGGCCCTTTGCACCCTGGAAGACCGCTTTCGTGTGCATCGTGCCGCCCTGCTGCGGATGCGGATGCGCGAAGACGACAGCGGCGCGCGGCGACGGACTGTCGCCGTCGAGCAGCGCCTCGAGCGGCCCGGCCGGCCCCTTCAGCACTTCGTGCACGTCAACCTGCCTTGTGCCTTTGCCGGCGCGGTCCATCGCCCGGCAGTTCAACCGTCTCGGCGATGAACGCGGAGACGAGATCGGAAAGTGCGCGCGGGCGTGAGATCACCCCGAGATGTCCCGTCCCCTCGAGCGTCACGTGGCGCGCGCCAGGGATCAGCTGAAGGTACTCGAGCGTGCCCGCCACGGGAACCACACGATCGAGCGCCGGCTCGCCAGTGACGACGAGCGTCGGCGCGGTGATGTGCCGGCAGTCGGCGCGAAGATCGGTCGCGCTCCACGCGCGGGCGTACGCCGCCATCTGTAGCGGCGACGCAGGGAAGCGCAGCAGACGGCCGACGTGCTGAACCACGAACTTGAGACGTTGCCGGGCGCCGAGGTCGAGCGCGCGGACTTCCGGGACGAGCCGGCCGGCTGCCTGCGCGATGAACTGCGGCAGCAACAGCAGAGGGTACCGGACGTTCCGGGCCGCAGGATGATCCTCGGGCCACTCCGGCGGCGGCGCGGAAATCAGCACGAGCGCGGATACCCGATCGGGCCGGCGGCCGGCGTAGCAGGCGGCGATGAGCCCGCCAAACGAGACGCCGGCGACGACGACGCGACGATCCCGCGCGACGTCGAAGAGCCGATCGATGTGGGCGACCCACGCGTCGAACGCGCGCGCGGGATCGGTCGCGCCTTCGACGTCGCCGAGCGAGAAGGTGCGCACGCGATGGTGGACGCTCAGTTCGGCGATGGTCGGCGCCATCCATTCCCAGCGGCCCTGGATGCCGGGGATCAGCACGATCGGCGCGCCCTGGCCGCGTTCGACTGGCGCGGCATGGGCGCGATCCGTCTCCGGGTTGCTCGTGGCGATCGTCAATTGCGCAGTGTCTTTCCGCTTTTCAGCGTATACCCGATGCGCTCGAGCGTCTTGCGCTCGCCGCAGAGCCTCAGAAAGGCCTCGCGCTCGAGATCGAGCAGGTGATCTTCGCTGACCGTGGCGCGGTGCGGCACGTCGCCGCCGGTGATCACGCGGGCGAGGGCACGGCCGACGAGCACGTCGTGATCGCTCGCGTGTCCCGCCCGGTGCGCCAGGTGGAGACCAAGCGACAGGAGCGCATATTGATCGGCGCCGCCGATCGGGATCGCGGTACCGCGGACGGCGGGGCGATATCCGCGGGCGCGATCGAGCGCGACGGCCTTGGCGTCGCCGATCACCCGCTCGCGGTTCATCGAGTATCCGTCGACGTCGCGTCGGTACCCCAGTCGCCGCGCGTCGTCTGCGCTCGTGGCCACGGTTCCACGCGCCATGACCTCGAACGCCGCGCGCACTTCGTCGCCGGCATCATGCGCGCCAGCACGGCCGATCGCGCGGAGCAGCATTTCCTTCGTGCCGCCGCCGGCCGGAATGAGGCCGATACCGGCTTCGACGAGCCCGATGTACGTCTCAGCGGCCGCCTGGACACGGTCGGCGTGCAGGCAGATCTCACAGCCGCCGCCGAGCGCGAGGCCCGCGGGCGCCGCGACGACGGGAACCGACGACGTCTTGATTGCCATCGTTGTCCGCTGGAACGCGCGGACCATCTGATCGATCTCGTCCCAGTCGCCTTCCTGGGCGTGAAGGAGGAGCAGCATCAGATTCGCACCGGCCGAGAAGGTGTCGGCCTCACTGCCGATCACGAGCGCGGTCGCGTTGGCGGCATCGGCTAGTCCGGCGTGCAGCATTTCGAGCGTGTCGCCGCCGATCGTGTTGAGCTTGGAGTGGAACTCGACGCAGAGGACACCGTCGCCGAGATCGACCAGGCTCGCGCCCGCGTTCGTGCGGATCGGCGGACGGGCATGCTTCGCCGATTGCAGAACGCGCAGGCCGGGTCCGGCTGGCGCGAGCGGCGAGTCGCGGAAGCGATCGCGGCCGGCGTCGAGCAGCGATTTCACCGCCGGCGGCAGATCGGTCACGCCGCACGCGCTCACGAGCGCGCGGACGCCGATCGCGTCCCACAGCTCGAACGGCCCGAGGTCCCAGCCGAATCCCCACCGCATTGCGCGATCCACGTCGTCGATCGACCGGGCGATCTCTGGAGCGATCGACGCCGCGTAGACCAGCGTCGGGCCGAGCGTGCGTCGCAGCAGATCGCCTATGCGATCGCGGCCAAGGAACAGCTCGCGCACACGGTCAGCGGAAGAGCGAGAGGGCGGCGCGCCCTGGAGCGCAGGTGGTGCGACAGGAGCGCCCGCTCGATGTTCGAACGTCTGGACGTCGAGTGACAGGACGCGCGTCTCGCTCCCGCCAGTTCTTGTGCGCGTGTAGAAACCTGTTCCTGACTTTTCGCCGAGCCATCCGCGTTCGACCATCGTCGTCACGAACGCCGGCAGCGCAAAGGCC
Source organism: uncultured Acidobacteriota bacterium (assembly GCA_963704575.1). Taxonomy (GTDB): domain Bacteria; phylum Acidobacteriota; class Vicinamibacteria; order Vicinamibacterales; family SCN-69-37; genus DATEGZ01. The sequence continues at coordinate 3,936,405 of OY969918.1, forward strand.
GCGCACTCGGACGATTCCACACGCGCGGCGAGGTCGCGGGCGACAATCGCGAAGACGTCGAGGCCCGCGATGTCGAGCGTGCGGAAGGTCGCGCTCTTTGGTCGGCCGATGAGTGGGCCGGTCGCGGCGTCGATCTCTTCGATCGAGAACTCGCCTGTGGCGACGAGGTCGAGCGCGCGGATCGCGCCGAAAACGCCGAGGCGGTTGGCGATGAATCCGGGCGTGTCGCGCGCAAAGACGACGCCCTTGCCGAGCCGGAGGTCGAGGAACGCCGCGAGCGTGGGCAGGAGGGCCGGATCGGTGTCCGGCGTCGCGATGAGCTCGACCAGATGCAGGTAGCGCGGCGGATTGAAGAAGTGCGTGCCCACGAGGCGGCGGCGCGCGTCGGGTTCGAGCGCGCCGGCGATCGCGGAAATTGGAATCCCCGATGTGTTCGACGAGAAGAGCGCGCCCGGTGAGGCGTGGGAGGCGACACGGCGCATGAGATCGCGCTTGATGTCGAGATTCTCGACGACCGCTTCGATGATCCAATCGGTCTGCGACAGATCTGCGAGTCGATCGAACCCGGCGAGCTGAATCCGATCGGCGGCGCCGCGCGTGAAAAGTGGATCAGGTTTGAGCGCCCTGAGGCGATCGAGGCCCAGGCGGGCGGCGTCGGCGGTTACGTCGAACAACCGGACGGGCAGGCCGGCGTTGGCGGCATGCGCGGCCAGTTGCGCGCCCATCGTCCCGGCCCCGAGGACGGCGACGCTCGCGATTGTCATAGGCGCGGGCTCCTGATTACTGACGTGCGAGCGACCGGCTGCCGCGCGGCGCCGTGCAGGAACAGATCCACGAGCGGGCCGGCGTCGGCCTCGAGCGAAGTCGTACGATCAACGAGGATCCAGGACGTTGCCATCTCGTCGAGCGCGCCGATGAAGACTCGCGCGCAGAGGGCCGGGCTGATGTCCGTGCGGAAGTCGCCACGGGCCTGGCCCAGGGCGATCGTGTCACGAATCAGGCCGACGTACTCTCGCTGCCGGGCGCCGGAAAACGCCGGCATGAGTTTGATGGCCGGCCGCAGTTCCAGCTGGCACACCACGGCAAGGGGCCGGTTGCGCTCGAGCCTGCGCAGGTGCCGCTCGGCCAGTCCGCGCAGTCGGGCGACGGGGTCTGACACGGCCGAGAGCAGGACACGGCCTTCGTCGATCGCCTGCCGGTAGAGACGGTCGAAGATGGAGACCAGCAGGTCGTCTTTCCCTTTGAAATGCAGGTAGATGGTTCCGGCGGCAATCGCGGCGAGTCGGGCGATGTCCGCGACCTGCGCGGCGGCAAATCCCTTATCGGCGAACGTACGGGTGGCCGCATCGAGGATGGCGTCGCGCCGGACGGAGGCGGGCACTGCGGCGCGACGGCGTTTTGTCGTTGGCATTTTAATGAATGAACAATCATTCATTATTGTCGAGCCCGCCACAGCAGGCAAGTCCCAGCCGACACCGCGATCTACCGGCGGCCGCAGGCTATGGCTCCCACCAGAAATGTCGATTCCGCGGAAACCCTCGTTTGCATGCGGCCTGCCCGGTACTCTCCGGGAGGTGCAACGGCAGCGAGGGGGCGCGTCGTATTGACCTGATAGCCCGGATGCTTCCCCTGACGCCAGCCAGGGGTACGGTACCGGCGATGGGTGATGCTATGTTGGGAGTGTCGGAACAGCAGGCTCTGGTCACGCGGCTCAACCGGATCGAAGGCCAAATTCGCGGCATTCGACGAATGGTGCAGGAGCCGCGTCTGTGCATCGAAATCCTTCAGCAGCTCGCAGCGGCCGAGGCCGCCCTGAACCGCATCAGCCTCGCCGTGTTCAAGCATCACGTCGACAGCTGCGTGACCGACGGTGTCTCGAAGGGCGAGCCGGAGCGCCGGAAGCAGCTCACGGAGCTCGTGGACATCTTCGACCGCTTCGCCAAGTAAAACCCGCCGTTGGGCCCCGAGGGAGTCCGGTTCGTCCACTCAGGACACCGTACTCCCTCGCGTTACCCAATCTGTCGAACGCCGTACCTCCAACCCCATGGATTCAGGGGGCGTCCGATTCAAGCCACTTGTACCAAGTCATTTCCTGTCAATTAGTTACATCAGTTCGCCAGTCTGACGGAACTGGGGATGGTTTTGCATTGATTCGCCGCTACTAACCAACGGCGGCGGCGTAGGCCTGCCATCTCCCCGACGGGCCGAAACTGTCCGTGCGAGATGGAGGCGACTCATGACGAGACGATGGGTGCACATGGCCTTCCTGGTCCTGTGCCTGATGTCCCTCGCGGGTATCGCGACCGCTCAAACGTTCACCGGGCGGATCGACGTAACGGCGAAGGACGGAACCGGCGCAGTCTTGCCGGGCGTCACCGTTGATTTGACGGGCCCGACGGCCACGTCGACGGTGACCGACAGCCGAGGTGAAGCGCACTTTCTGAACCTCGCTCCTGGCCGGTACACGGTGTCGGCGAAACTCTCGGGGTTTAACAACTACAAGAACGACAACGTGCCGGTCGGCGCGGGCGCGGTCGTGCCGCTCGGGCTCACCCTGACCATTGGCAGCCTGTCGGCCGCCGTGGAGGTGAAAGCCGAGACGCCCGTACTCGAGACGAAGAAGACCGGCATCTCGACGAACGTGACGCTCGACGAACTGCAGAACATCCCCACGTCCCGCGATCCGTGGGTCGTCCTGCAAACCGTGCCCGGCATCATCGTCGACCGCGTGAACGTCGGCGGCGCCGAGTCGGGTCAGCAGTCGACGTATTCGTCGAAGGGCGCGCGCCCGCAGGACAACACGTGGAACATGGACGGCATCGCGATCACCGACATGGCCGCGCTCGGGTCCTCGCCGACTTACTACGACTTCGACATGTTCCAGGAAATGCAGGTCACGACGGGCGGCGCCGACATCACGACCTCGACGCCGGGCGCCGGCATGAACTTCGTCCTCCGCAGCGGCACCAACCGCCTGCGCGGATCGGGCCGCTACTACTTCGAGAACAGCGGCATGCAGGCCAATAACGCCGACATCCTGTCGAACCTGAACTCGCCTGATCAAGTGACGAGCTACAACCGCATGAAGTCCTACTTCGATACGGGCTTCGAGGTGGGCGGACCGATCATGAAAGATCGGCTGTGGGCCTGGGGCGCGTACGGACAGACCGAACCCAAGCTGAAGATCTACACGCTCGATACGTCGGTGCCGACCTTCACGCAGACGGCCAAGGACGAGACGATCCTCAAGAACACCTCGCTCAAGGTCAACGGCGATATCAACACCGCGACGCAGGCATCATTCACCTTCTTCCGCGGCGACAAGCAGAAGTTCGGACGCAGCGCGAGTGCGTTCCGGCCGGCCGAAACGACGCTCGATCAAAGTGGTCCGACGAGCATGTACAAGGGCGAAGTGAATCGCACGATCTCGAATTCGGTGTTCCTGACCGCGCGCTACGCCCACATCACGGGTGGTTTCTCGTTGACGCCAGAAGGCGGCGTGACGGGCACGTCGGCCTACCGTGACGGCAGCAGCGTCTGGCACAACACGTACGCGTTCTTCAACACGGACCGTCCGCAGGACACGTTCCAGGTTGAAGGCACGTCGTTCAAGGGCATCAACGAGCTGAAGTTCGGCTTCGGCTACCGCAAATCGTCGGTGAGCTCGGATTCCGGCTGGCCGGGCGGCCTCTGGACGAAATTCACGACCGCGGGCTATCCAACGATGACCGCGACGCTCGTGCGCGATTTCGTGTACCAGGGCAACGGCGTTTACTGGAATGGCTACCTCGGCGATGTGCTCACGAAGGATCGCTTTACCTTCAACGTGGGTGTCCGCTGGGATCGTCAGGCCGCGTCGATCCAACCGGCCGTCGCTCCGGCCAATTCGCTCAGCCCGCTACTGCCGTCGATCACGGCGATCGCGGTCAACGACGCCGTCGTCTACAACTCGATCGTGCCGCGCCTGGGCCTGACCTACGCGCTTGGCAAGGATCGGAAGACGCTCCTCCGCGCGAGCTACGCACAATTCGCCGACCAGCTCGATTCGAACGCTCCGGCGACGCTGTCGTTATCGACCATCCCGTACTACTCGTATGTGTACTACCGGGCGGTCGACGCCAACGGCGATCACGTCGCGCAGCCAAATGAGTTCACACAGCTGCTCGGCACTGCCGGGTTCAATCCGGCGAATCCGACGTCGACGCCCAACGTCGTGGGCAACTACAAGACGCCCAAGACGAACGAGTTCGTCATCGGTGTCGACCACGAAGTGATGGCCAATTTCGGCGTGAGCGCGTCGTACACCTACCGCCGCCGTTCAGACATGAACTGGAATCACTATCGCGGCGTGACCGGCAGCGATTACACGCAGACCGGCGTGCTCTCGGGCACGGCCGACCCGGTGGGCGCGTATTCTGTGCCGCTCTATTCGGTCATTCCTGCCAACGCTCCCGCCGATTTCGGCACGATCTTCGAAGCGCGCGACGGCTATCACCAGTCGTACAAGGGCTTCGAACTCGTCGGGACCAAGCGGATGTCGAACAACTGGATGCTGCGGGCGTCAATCTCGGGCGGGTCGAATCGTGAGTACTTCGACAGCCTCGACGCCAAGGCCGATCCGACGTCGACGCTGCCCGGCGTGTCCGAATGGACGCTCGGGTCGCCCAACGTCAACGGTGGCATCACGTTCTCGCCGTCGTCAGGCAGCGGCAAGAGCAACATCTTCGTGACCGCTCCGAAGTACCAGTTCGTGCTGACGGGCTCGTACCAGATGAAATGGGGCATCAACTTCGGGTTGAACTACTTGATGCGCCAGGGCTCGTCCGAGCCGTACTACGTCGGCTCGAGCAACCCGAATACGGCGGATCCGACTCTCGCCGCCGGCGGTCGCAACGTCGTCGTCGTGCCGGTCGAGAACTACCGTCTGCCGACCGTGAACTCGGTCGACGGCCGCGTCAGCAAGGCGCTCGACTACAAGAGCTGGACCGCGAACATCGACTTCGACATCTTCAACATGTTCAATGCCGCCACGCCGCTTCAGAGACAGTTCGATCTGGCAGCGTCGAACGCGAACAGGGTGATCGAAATCATGAACCCGCGAATCCTGCGCATCGGCTTCCGGGTCAGCTTCAAATAAGCTGGACGAAGCGAGCAAGACAAAAGGGCGCTGCCTTCGGGTGGCGCCCTTTTCTTATTCACTTCCATCCGAGATTCGCGAGCGATTGCCGCGCGTCCTGCTCGAACGGACCGCCGATCGTGAGGTACTTCTGATACGCCGCGATCGCCTGCTGGCGGATCCGATCAGCGAGCATGCCCGTGGCCTTCTGATTGGTGGACGAGCTGCGAAGCATGTGCAGATAGCTCAAGTGGTAGGCGCGCGCGAGGTTGAAGTACGCCGTGCTGTTGTCGGGAGCCAGGGTCACGGCCCGATCAAACTCGTCGATCGCGTCGTCGAGTGCGCCACGGCCGACGAGCACACAGCCCACCGCCAGGTGCGTTTCGGGATCGGCCGGCCAGCGCTTCGCCGCTTCTCGAAGGACCGCCAACGCGTCGGAGAGCCGTCGGAGCTGCAGGTAGCTGTCGGCCAGATCGAAGTAGACCGGCTCGTACTCGGGCAGGGCACGGCGCACGGTCTCGAACGCCGTGGCGGCGGCGTCCATGTGTTGCAGCGTGAATTCGGTCTGGCCGAGCGCATATTGAATCCAGGGCGTTCTGGGCGCGGCCGCTGCGGCCTTGGCGAGCTGTTCACGCGCCTCTTCAGCGTGGCCGTCGGCAAACAATTTCCACCCGGTGTGCGCGAGCGCTGACGCTTCGGAGGAGGCTGGAGCGATCGACGACGAGCTGGCACGCACGGGCGCGTGCTCGAGCGCCGTCACGAGGTTGACGCTGTCTGGCCGGCTGACCAGCTCCGCGCTGTCCGTGCGCGCCAGGCCGATGCCGGACCGTCCGGTCGCGAGCGTGAGCGAGGACGCTGGCGTGGCCTCCGCAGTCGTCGCCGGCGGCACGTCGCCCGCGGGGCCGCGCACCGACATGTAACCTCGACGCGCCCGGACGATGACGTCGGCCCGCTGCACCTTTACATCGAGCTTGCGATAGCTGCCGTCGAACGCCCTCGCGGGACGATAGCCAATCACGTAGTACGTACCGGTCTCCCGCTGCAGCTTCTCGAGCGGTTCGCGGAAGTTGTTGTAGTTGAAGACGCGATCGCCGCCGGTGTCGAGCGCGAGGCTCGTCAGAACGTCCGCGTTGGCGTCCGAGTCGAGAGACGTCCGATCGTCGACGGACGTCACCGGCGTCGCTTCGAGGAAGCTCTGTGATCGCAGATCGCGATTCGTGCCGCGCGCGTCGAACGTCGAGAAGTGCACGTCGTTTCGGGACGCGAGGCCGTTCACGCTCTTGAGCCACGCGCTCGCGTCGACGGCGTAGAAACCTTCCGAGAACACGACGACCTGCTTCGGTCCAGGGATGCGCCCGAGTCCGCTCGCGAGCGACTGCAATGCCGACATCGTGAGCGACGTGTCGCGCGCGATCTCGGCGGTGAGGTGGGAGGCTTTGGCGACGAGTTGATTGCGGACCTGGCCGTCGCCACCCGCGCCACGACACTCGCCGGGCTGTTCGCCGCACGCCCGCGCGACGGCGGTGTCGAGCGCGCGCTCGTCGTTCTGCGCGATCCGCTCGGCCTCAGTGTCGTCAATCAGCCGTGGAAACGCGTGCATGTCCGAGAATTTCGACAGGTTCGGTCCCTTCACCTGCGCGAGCGCCGCAAGCAGTGCCGGTCGATCCGCACCGATCCGGTTGCCCAGCATCTGACCATTCGCGACGACGCCGATGAGATCGGCGGGTGAAGCGCCGTCCTTGATGAATGCGGTGATGGCATCTCGACTGCGCGTAAACCCTGGCGCCGAAAGGTGAGTCATGTCGAGCAGAAAGACGAAAACGCGCTGCTTCAGCTCGCGACGTTCCGGCAGCGGAGCGTTGCTCGCAGCCGCCGCCGTCGGCCGGAGCACGGCGCGATCGACTGACGTCAGGTAGATCGCCTGGATGGCCTGTTCGACGCCGTCTTCGTGAATCGTGAAATCGGCAGCGGTGAGATCGGTGACGGGATCGCCATTTTTCGTGGTCACCGAGACGTCGACTTCGACGAGATCGATGCCGGAGGCGAACTGCGGCGCTGGTGTGACCGCGGGCGGCGGAGCTTGCGGAGGCGGCGTCTGCCGCGCCGCTGGGGCGGCGGTGAGGGCGAGCGCGAAGACTGGCAGGCACGCCGCCTTGATCATGACGACTCGCGCCGGCCTATCGGCTCACGCCGGCGATGATGATGGCGAACTTTTTGCCGCCGCGGTTTTCGAGATAGGCGAGCTTCGTGCCGTCGGCATTGAACGCGGGAAACGACGCGTTCTTCGACGCATCGACGCGCTGTTTGGCGCCAGCCGTGTCCATCAGCACGAGGTGCGCGCTCTTGTCCGTGAACGCGATCAAGTGCGTGCCCTTCGGGCCCCAGCCGAACGTCTGGCCAGGCACGATCGAGTGATCGACCCACTCGCCGATGATCTCGCCCTTGAGGTGCATCGCGTAGACCGTGGAGTTCGTCGACAATCGTGCCGCCGCGGCGACCGAATCGGCCGACGCGCCGCCGGTGCCTCCGTCCGCGCCGCCCTTGGCGAGGTCGCCGCCCATCGGAATGGCTGTGGCCGACTGCACGCGCTTGTCCTGCGAGACATCGATCTTGACCGAGGCGTCGTCGGGCGACAGTTGGCCCGCTTTCCATGACCAGTACGCGTCGACCCACGCGGGTGGCGCCGCGACCTTCTTGAACTCGCCGCCGGCGGCCGGGATGACGAAGTAGAAGAAATCCTTCGGCAGCGCCTGCTTGTCCTCAGTGATGCTCTCGAGAAAGAGCTCTGAGTTGTCGGGCGCCCACGCGAGCTGACGCACGAAGGTGCCGCCGAGCTTGCCGAGGTCGAACTGCGCGACCTCGGCGGGCGTGAGTCTCACTTGTGAGACGGCCGCGGTCTGCGCGGCGATCGCGGCCGAAGCGATCACGACGAGGATCGATTTCATCGCGTGCCCCTTTTGACCAGTCTACTTCCGCAGGCGCTCGAGCAGCTGCTTGAGTTCGATCGATTGCGGCACCTGCACCAGCCCGGCCTCGACGGCCTGCGCGGCGAGCGCCGGCTGATTGAGCCGCAGGTACGTCTCGGCGAGTGCGAGATGCGCCGGAACGAGGGTCGGCTCGAGAAAAGCCGCGCTCCGGAACGCCGACGCGGCGCTCACCTGGTTGCCGGTCCCAATTCTCGCCCACCCGAGGACGAACGCGACCTCCGCGTCCGTTGGCTGACTGTCGAAGAGCCGCTCGAGATCGACCGCCGCGCCCGAGTAGTCCTCCCGGTCGAACCGTGCGAGTGCCCGGAGGCGCGCCGCGTCCGGATCGCCGGCCGGCGCCGAAGACAATCCCGCCGTGACCTGCGGCCATCGACCGCCCGCCGCGTCGCTCGCGGCCTGGCGCACCGACGCGACTGAACTCGTCGTCGCGTGTTCCACCATCCGTTTCACGACGCCACCGCCGAGCACGTCGCGCGGCCGGGGCGACGTCGAGGCCGAGCCGGTCGCGGTACTCGCAGAGCCCGCGCGCAACGCGTCGGTCGCCGGGCGCGCGCCGTCGATCACATGCACCTGACGCCGAAGATCCGCGATCTGCTCGCCACCCGCCCGGACGATGACACGCGCGAGGTATTCGCCGGCAGGAAGGTCGGAGATCGGCACGGTAAAAGTCATGTCGCGCGCGATACCCTGACCGGACGTGCGCGGGCTGCCGACGACGCCGGTGGTCGAACGGGCGGGCGCAGAGTTGTCGACAGTCACCGCGAGCGACATCAGGTCGAGCGTGGCGGCCAGGCCGGCGAGCTGCGCTTCGCTTCGTCCGTAGACTCGCACGCTGCCGCCAAGAAGCTCGTCTGAATAGGCCGTGGACCGCACGGGCAGGCGATCGATGGCCGTGCCAAGGATCAAATCGCTCGCCGCAGGATCGGGCCCAGTGAGCGACCGGACGGTGAATTGACGGTCGGCGCTTCCGAGAAGTCCGCCGGGCTCGCGGACGAGACAGCGCATCAGGTAGTCGCCCGCCGGCAGGTCGAATCGCGTCCGCCATGTGCCGCGGCCGGTCGTCGATCCCGGAGCGGGCTCGCGTGGCAACGGCAGTCGATCCGTGCCGCTCGCGGCGACCTGACCCGTGCGCGCGTCCCGCACCACGAACACGACATCCGCGTAGCTGTCGGCATTCATCGCGACCGGCAACTCGGATTCAAGGCTCACTGCGACGCCCTCTGCACCCGGGTGATCGGACTGTCCGATGTACGTCGTGTATTCGACCCGCAGGCCCTGCTGGCCGTACGGCGCGGCGAGCGCCGTGTCGATGCTGCGTCGTCGATCGGCGGGTGTCTGCGCGGGGCCGGCGACGTAGCCTGTTCGCGCGCTCACGCGCACCCCCGGGCGCGTGACGCGTACCGACACGTGGCGGTAGTCCTGCCGGGCGGCGAGCGCGGCGGCCGGCGCTGCGAAGCCGACGACGTAGTAATCCGGTTCGGCCGCGCCGAGTGCGTCGAGCGCCTCGTCGAGACGGGTCGACGCGTCGATCACGAGCTGGCCGTTGGTGTCTGACGACAGCGTGCCCAGCGGTTCGAGCCGGCTCGCAATCTCGCCAGGGCCGTCGCCGCCAGACGGCATCACCGTCATGTTGTCGTTTCGTCGGTTCAGATCGAACGCGTAGACGACCGAGTAGGTCTCTGCCGCCGCCGCGGCGACGTCATCAATCGTGCGGGAGAGGTTGTCGGCGTGAAATCCCTCTGAAAACAGCACGATGGTCTTGCGACCGTCGATCCCGCGGAGCGTGCGCAGCAGCTGCGACATCATGTCGAGGAACCGGCGCGAATCCGCGTCGGCGTTCGCGACGATGGTGTTCGCGTGATCTTTGACGAGGTCGTGCATCGCCAGCGGATCGCCGCCGCCGAATTTTCCGGCCACATCCGGAAGGACGCCGGTGCGCGTCGGCATGCCGGCGGTCGGCGCCATGAACCGCGAGATGACGCTCTCGTTGCCGCGCATGATTTCGTAGGCCTCGTTCACCGTCATGTCGCGTTCGCCGGGCGTCGGGATACGTTGGAGATCGCCGCGGACGTGATCGAGTTGCGTGATGGCGGCCGTGACGTTCGACGTGAACGGCTGCGCCGGCCCGGGCCCAGGCAGACCGTACACCGCGACGCGATCTTCGGGCCTGAAGCGGCGGCGCAGAAACGTTCCGGCCGCAACGCGCGCGCGCTGCTCGCCGCCGGTCGTGATGTGATCCTGATCGAACACGAGCACGTACAACTGCCCGCGCGGCGCGCCCTGGTTGGTCGACACCTCGCTCGCGACCGTTCGCTGGGCCGCTTCGACGTAGGTGCGGCCCACCGGCGCCACGTGCTGGAACAACACGATCGGCTGCCGCATGCCGTCGTCGATCACTTCGACTTCGTCTGAACGGAGATCCTGGACAGGCTTGCCCGATGCGTCGGTCGCGCGGACATCGAGCCGGACGATGTCGACGCCGGCACGGAAGACAGGCTGAGTTGTGGCGGGCTGTTGCAGCGTTCCGGCGCCGCGAACCGGCGCCGCGAGAATCAGCACGCCGGACACGAACAGGATGCACGAGACGCTCTTCATAGTGCACGCCTTAGGCCCCTGCCTTACGCCTTGGGCTTAGGGCTTAAGGCGTGAGGCTTAGGCTTCTTCCTATGCTACCGCCCGAGAAACCTCCGGAGTGTCGTAATTTCGGGTCCGTGCAGCGCGGGAGGCGCAGTGGTCACGTAACGCTCAGCGTACGTTCGCGCCTCGTCCATCTGGCCGGTATTGGCCAGTTCGAGTGTGAGGTCGTAGAGCGCGTCGAAGTCCGTGCGGTCGAGCGCGACCGCCTGCTTCCAGGCGGCGATCGCTTCGGGTTTGCGGCCCGTGCGGGAGAGGACCACGCCGAGCGTCGTGTAGGCGCCGGGTAATTTCGGATCGAGCGCGAGCGCATGACGCAGCGTCGCTTCGGCGGCCGCGTGATCGCCGGCCGCCTCCTGCAGCGTGGCGATGTTCTGATACGCGAGCCCGCTCGTCGGGTCGACGTCGAGGACGTGCGTGAACGTGCGCATCGCGTCCTGGGCGCGGCCCGCGGTGCCGTACGCGATCCCGAGCGCGATCAACGCGTCCGGATCGTCGGTGGGTGATCCCTCGAGCAGTTGAATTGCCCGTTTGGCTTCGCCCGTTTCGGAAAGATACTCGCCGAGCTTGGTTCGCAGCTCCTGCTGCGGCAGACCGCGGCGAAGGCCGTCTTCGAGCGTGGAGATCGCGAGGGCGGGTTTGCCTGCCTGCCAATAAATGAACGCGAGATACCGGCAAGCGTCTTCCGTGTCTGGTCGGCGCGCGAGCACGCTCTTGTAGAGCTCCGCCGCTGCGGGTAAGTCGCCGCGCTCGTAAGCCTCCGTCGCGTTGTGCATCGCCTGTTCGAGATCGACGAGCCGCTTGGGATCGTCGTCGTCCGTGTAGGTCGCCCGCGGCGCGGTGCTGCCGGTGACGTAGCCGAGTGCGCGCATGCGCTCGACGACGGCGGACGTCTCGTCGCGCGGCCGTCCGGGCGGATTCACGTCGAAGGTCTTGAGCGTCTGCTGCAGCACCTGTGCTCGATCGCGACTCGATCCGAACAGATTGTGCAGTTCCGCGCGATCGGTGGCGAGGTCGTAGAGCTCGGGAATCGGCAGGTCGATGTACTTCTGGCCGCCGGCGACGACGCCGCGCAGCGGCGCCCACCCGCGTGTGAGGTTCGCAGTCATCGCTTCGAAATAGCCGGGCCGATCGGCGCCTCGTCCGGCGGCGACCAGCGGCACGAGCGACGCACCCGGCAACGTCGTGTCGGCCGGCGCCGTGACCGCGTCGAGGATCGTCGGTACAAGATCGACGTGGCGGACCGCTGTGTCAATCGTCACGCCTCGCGCCGCTGATCCGCCGGGGACGATCTCCGCCACGATGAGCGGCACGTGGAGCGTGGACTCGTAGGCAAACAAGCTGTGCGTGAGCTCGCCGTGATCGCCGAGGCCTTCGCCGTGATCCGCCGTCACGATGACGAGGGTCGGACGAGCCTGGGCGGCCAGCGCGTCGAACAGCGGCCCGAGCGCGAAGTCCGTCCACGAGACTTCGCCGAGATATGGGTCATTCGGAAATCGCGCGAGCCAATCCGGCGGCGGCTTGTACGGGGCGTGCGGGTCATAGCAATGCACGAAGGCGAACCACTTGCCGGACTGTTTGTGAATCCAGTCGAGCGCCGGACGCACGACCTCGTCGGCGGGACGATCCGGCAGCATGAAATCCACCTGCGATCCGATCTCGCCGACGAGATCGTCGTACACGTCGAATCCCGCACCGAGGCCGAACCGCTTGTCGAGCGGGAACCCGCCGATGAAGCCGCCCGTGGCGAAACCGAGCGCTTTGAGCCGTGTGGCGGCCGTCGGCTCGCCTGGACGAAGCTGGTAGCCCGTGTTGTCGCGGACGCCGTGCTCGTACGGATACCGGCCCGTCAGCATGCTCGCATGCGAGGCCCGCGTGACGACCGCCTGGGAATGCGCGAACGTGAATCGCGCGCCGTGCGCCGCCAGTCGATCGAGATTCGGGGTCGTCGCCCGTCCGCCGTACGAGCCGAGCGCGTCGGCGCGCAGCGTGTCGATCGACACGAGCAGCACGTTTTGATCGGCGCGGGCCAGAATCGCAAACGACGAACCGCGCGACCACCACCAGATCCCCGCCGCGACCACGAGGACGATCGCGGCGACGCCAAAAGAAAGTGCGCGCCGGCTCGACGCGGCGGCCGGGGGCCGTGCGGGTGCGTTCTTCGGGCTCGAGGCCTTCCGCGCTCCGCGACGGTCCGGTTTTCTCGCCACGGCGTTACCGGCCGAACTTCGCGCGCGCGTCGGCGCGTACGGCCGCGGCTCGCGCCGGCTGGCCGAACATGTCCCAGAGTTGCGCGGCTTTGTCGTAGGTCGCGGGCGACGGCGAGACCTTGAGCAGGTCCGCGATGACCTGCTCGGCCTCGTTCGACCGGTTGGTGGACTCGTAGAGCATCGCGAGGCCCGTGTGCGCGCGTGCGCTGTTCGGATAAATGCCGAGTTCTTCGCGAAACATCCGCTCGGCGTCCTGCGACCGCTCGAGCCGCGCCAGTGAATCGCCCAGGTAATACCGCAAGTCCGCGGGTTGCATCGTCCTCGCCGCCCACTGATCGCGTGCTTGCATCAACAGCGGCACGGCGTCCGCATACTTCTGCTGACTGTATGCGATGAGGCCGCGCATGTAGACGGGCATCGGCAGCGTCGGGTCCGCCTGCGACGCCAGATCGGCCTGATGGAGCGCCTCGGTGTAGTCCTTGCGCGCGAGCGCGATGCCGGCCAGGGTCTGATGCGCGGTCGCGGGTGATTTCGCCACGGCCAGTTCGGCATGCGCGCGCGCCTCGTCGTACTTGCCAAGCGCAAGGAGCGCGCCCGCGGCGCCAATCAAGCCGCTCGGTTCGTCCGGCTTCAGACGAACGACCTGTTTGTACGCATCGAGCGCGTCGGCCTCGCGTCCGAGCCGCGTCAGCACGGTGGCGTACTGTACCCAGACGTCGGTCATGTCCGGGTTGGCCTTCACCAGATCGCGAAATTTGTCGGCGGCGTCCGCGAAGTCGCGTTTGTCGAGCGACGTCACGGCCTCCCGGTACTGCCGAAGCACGGGCGCCATGTCTTTCGGATCCGGCAGCGTGCTGTCACTGCCCTGGGCCTTCGCGGAGAACTGCGTACCGACATAGCCCAGCGCAGCGAGGCGTTCGCGGTCCTCGGCGGAAATTGACGAAGGCGCATCGACACTTCGTCCGGCCACGAGTGCCGACAGTCCGGCCTTGATCGCGTCGGCCGCCTGCGCGCGATCCGAGACGATGTTCTTGCGCTCGTGCGGGTCGTCCTGCAGATCGTAGAGCTCGTCGTGCGGCGCCTTGATGAACTTGTAGCGTTCGTCGGTGAGCGACTGCAGCTCACTCCAGCCGAAGTGATAACGCGGATAGAGCGCTTCAGAATAGATGCCCTGGGCGGCGGGCCGACCGGTGTTGTGCAGCACCGGTCCAAGGTCGCGGCCGCGCAGGCCCGGCAGGGCGGTCAAATGCGCGATCGTCGTCAGGGTCGGCGCGAGATCGATGTGCTGAATCGGATCGGCGACGCGCCGGCCTGCGGACACGCTGCCCGGCAATTTCATCAGCCAAGGCACGTGGATCGCTTCCTCGTACACGAACAGGCCGTGCTCGAGCTCGCCGTGATCGCCCAGGCCCTCGCCGTGGTCGGAAAGAACAACGATGGTCGCATTCGCGTACCACGCGCGGCGCTTCAGATCCGCGAAGAGCTTGCCGACGATCTCGTCGGCGTACGCAATTTCCCCGTCGTACGGCGCGAGCGACGAAAAGCGCGCCGGCGGCGAATAGGGCGTGTGCGGTTCGTAGAGGTGCAGAAGAAGGAAGAATCGATCGTCGGGCAAAGTGCTGAGCCACGTCTCGGCGGCGCCGAGCGTCTCCTCGCCGGGACGTTGCACCTGTCCGGGCGAGACGTCCGCGGCGGCGGCCGGCAGCGCCGCGTCGTATTTGTCGAATCCGCGGCCGATGCCCGTTTCGGCTCGCAGCACGTAAGCCGACACAAACCCGCCGGTCTTGTAGCCGGCCTGGCGAAAGCGCTCGGCGAGCGTCGGCTTGTCGGCGGCGAGTGTGAACCCAAGGTTGTCGCGCACGCCGTGCTCAAACGGCAGCAGGCCCGTGAGAATCGAGGTGTGCGCAGGCAGCGTCTGCGGCGCGTGACTGTACGCGCGCTCGAACACGACCGCATCTTTCGCGAATGCGTCGAGCGACGGGGTCTGGCCTTTCGCGTATCCGTAAACGGGCAGGTGATCGGCGCGGAGTGTGTCGATGGAAATCAGGATCACCGCGCCTGGCGGCGCCGGTCGCAGCGATCGCCAGACGAGCACCCCGGCGGTGATCACCAGGAGCACGAGCGCGGCGAGCACGAGCGCGCGGCGCGATCGCGGAGGAGCGGGACTCCGAGGAGGCTGTCTGCGCGCTGAGCGTGGGGCTCGAGCCATCGGCACGCGAAAAACTGCGGACCCGGCCAGTATAATCCACGCGTGCGGTCTGCCCGATCGACTCAGATGGGAACCGCAGCCATTCCCGCGTGGGTCGATGTCTCATTTTCGGCACGGCGCGGACACCGATCGTTGGGTGGTCGACAAAGGTAAGTAGTCGCTCGCCGTGGCCGTGGACGCACCGCTCGTTGTTGACGATGTGCAGTTATTGATTCAAGCCGCGATTGATGGCGTCGGCCTGACGTTTCTGATGGAGGAGCACGCCGCGCCATATCTCGCGCGTGGACAACTGGTGCGCGTGCTCGAAGACTGGTGCGAGCCGTTCGCCGGCTAACTCCTCTACTATCCGAACCGGCACCAGCAGCCGGCCGCGTTGTCCGCCCTTATCGACACGCTTCGTTTGTGGGTCGCGGCGTGGCTCTTCTCGAGTTCACCGCGCCTCGCAGCGCGCGAGCACGCCAGATTGCGTTTCAGGATTGAAGCGGTATGTGTAGCACTCGCGATCGGGATAGTAGTCGCGCAGCTGTCGATTCATATCCCCGAGGTCCATCGCGTACAGCACGGGGCCGTCGAAGCCGATGCCGTTTCTGAGCAGATCACTCGCTGGCATGGCGTGCTCGACGCCGATCGGCGTGCCGACGAATACCAGCGCGTGCGACAGAGACATCGCCGCCAGACGCCGCTCGAGACCGCGACGTTCCTGCACCTGTACAGCGGTCGCGCGGATCTGGTCAAGAGCGATCGGGATGTGCACGAACACGCTCGCGAAAAACAGGTACACGAGGCGGCGCGCCGCGACCGTTCGATCTTCGTAGGACGTCGCGCTGAACAGCACCGCAGACGCGGCGATCACGAGGAGTGGAAATCCATCGAAGTAGAAGCGCGGTCCGTACTGATTCCCTCCACGATTGATGTAGGGATAGAGGCCGAGCACGAGACACGCGAAGCCTGCGCCGACGGCCGCGAGGCGGCTCGCGACGGGCGAGCGCCGAAGACTCCAGACATACGCTACGAAGAGCGCCGGCGGCGTCCAGAGCAGGAGGTCCCAGAGGTGCGCGAGAAGGAGCTCGCCGCCGCGATGCCACGTGCCCGGCGGGAACCACAGCTTGTCGTACTGCTCGAGGCCCCCCTTGCTCAGCACGAACGCGCTACCCGACAACGCGTGGTCATATGCGACGATGAAGGCCAGAGGCGGCGCGGCGCCAACGATCGCCCAGAAGTACTCCGCTCGCCACCGACGCTCGCGCAAGAGCCGCACAGTGAGCGGCAAAAGACAGAGCACGGGTGTGTAGTAGCGCGTGATGGCGGCAAGCCCGGCCAGACCGCCGGCGAGTACCGCGCTCCATCGATCGCCGTCGGCCATCCGCAGCATCGCGAGCATTGCGGCGACGACCAGCGTCGCGCAGGCCATGTGCGAAAAATACGACGCACCCGTGAGCACGAAGTAGCTCGATGCCGCGAGCGTCAACGCGGTCAATGCGGGCACGCCATCGTCTCGCGTGACACGGCGTGAAAGCTGGAAGGTGAGGACGAACAAGGCGCCGGAAAAGAGCGGCGCCACCACCCAGGCCGGAAAGCGGACGAGGGCAGCCGCGGCCAGGATGAGCGGCCAGCCCGGCGGGAACACGCCGAAAATCCGGCCGTCTCGTTCGACGACGTGCGACGTCTGGAAAAACTCCTGCAGCGGATGCGGCGGGTTCGAGAGCCGTCCCGCGAGCAGGGTGTCGGCTTGATAGAGGTAGTCGTACTCGTCGCCCGAATTAGGGAAGTGTTGAAGGCCGAGCCAGCCGACGAGTGTCGCGACCAGTACGATCGTTCCCGCCCCCACGATCTGGAAAACGAGCGGACGCGCCGCGCACGCCCGGCCGAATCGAAGACATCCGGCGTGCAGCCGCCCCGTCGCTGAATCGAGCGCCGGTGCGGCGATGAGGACGAAGGCGATCCCAATCCACGAGAGCTGGAACGTCCGCCAGGCCTCGTCCGCTCGATCGAGATACGACTGAAGCGAATGTGGTCCGGCTGTGGAAATGAGGTTGTAGAGGAACGGGCCCTGGACGTGGTTGAACTCGTACGCCACCAGCCGATGGCCGCCCCACAGGTAGAGTGCCTGCAGACCTGCGCTCGCGAGGAGAACCACCAGCACACGGCGCGCAGACATCGAAGGCGATCATAGACCGTCCGACCTGGAATGACGATCGCGGCGAGGCCATGGGACTCGACTCAACCGGGTTCCGCGCCTAGAATCCACCGCTATGCGGTGCCCGGCCGAATCACACGGGAACTTGAGCAATTCCTCGCTGTGCGGCGTGATTCTCTACGAATTGTCTAGGAATGGGAATTCCCCGTGACGCTCCAACTTTCTTATCACCGGCCTCCGACACTGTAGGCTCAACGAGGCTCCTGCGACATCGAGCCGCCGGAGCCCTTCTTCCAGTCACCTGTCCAGCTCCTGTCGGTCCGTAGATCCCGGACTTAGCGCGAGCGAATTGGGGCGCGTTTGAAGCGACCCCACGCGACGAACAGCGCGAGGCGCGAGCGAGCATGCCATGCTCTCAGTAGTGAGCCTCGCGCCGAACGCCGTGGGACGGCTGCATCATCACCCCGAGGAACAGTGGGGCGTGTTGCGCGCGTGCTCGACATCTTCAGCCCGCCCCGGCCGGAATACACGAAACCGGGCTCCGGCTTCGGCGACAAGTAAGGCGGCGGGTTGTCGGAGCGGATCAGGACGAAGCGGTCGACAGGAGCCGCTCGAACTCTGCGTGGCCGTGCAGTTTCGCGAGGTCGGGATCGCGCCGCGTCCAGACGGCATCGCTGTAACCCGCCTCCCAGCATCGACGCAGGGCGTCGATCGCTTCAGGAATCTTGTCCATCGTGCAGTACGCGCACGCGACGTTGTAGAGCACCATCGCCTCGCCCGGCCGAAGGAGGATCGCGATGTTGACCTCCTTCATCGCATCGTCGATGCGGCCCGCACTGGCGTAGTCGATGCCGAGCATGACGCGCGCGCGCACGTCCTCGGGCACCTTCCTCAGGTGCGCCTCGAACGTCTGCGTCCGGCGCTGCCGCATGTTTCTGAGCGCGTCGGTTTTACCCAGCGCGCCGAGAGCGTTCTGGATTGGTGAGAACACATTGTAGTCCTCGCCAGAGGCCGCAATGGCCCGGTCGGCCATATCGGCTAGCTCCTGGTAGCGACCGGTCGAGAACAGCGCGCGACCCAGCAGATAGTAGCCGCCTTCACAGTCAGGCTTGCGCGCGATCGCTTGCTTCACGACGTTGATCGCGTCGTCATAGTGGCCGCTGGCGTAGAGCACCCATCCTTGGGCCACAGCGACTTCCGGCAGCTCCGGCCCTAGAGCGGTCGCGCGTTCGGCGGCGGCGCGCGCGCGTTCCATCCACACCGTATCGCGGCCGTAAATGTAGTACCCCATGGCGCAGACATTCGCGGCAGCCGCATAGGCCAGCGCGAAGTTGCCGTCCAGCGAGGCGGCATTCTCGAACATCTGCCTCGCGAATTCGAGGTCCTGCTTGGTCCATCGCCGCGCGTAACCCTTGCCGCGGAGGTACAGATCGTATGCCTGGAGGTTCTCGGTAGGTTTGGCGGCGAGCGCCGCTTGCTCCTGCGGCGTCAGCGTCACCCGCAAGGCCTCGGCCAGCTTGCGAGCGATCTCGTCCTGGACGGCAAAGACGTCCTGCATATCGCGGTCGTAGCGTTCCGACCAGAGCGGAAAATCCGTGTGCGTATCGATGAGCTGCGCGTTGATGCGCAGGCGATTGCCGGCGCGGCGCAGGCTACCCGAGAGCACGTGCGTGGCCCGCAACTGCTGCCCGATTTGGGCTGGCGTCACGGGCTTGTCACGGTAGCCGAGTACGGTCGCACGCGAGAAGATGTTCAGGCCCTTGATCTTGGAGAGCTCGGTGATGATGTCTTCGGTGATCCCGTCGCGGAAGTACTCGTCCTCCTTCACTCCGCTCGGATTTTCGAAATAGAGGACAGCCACGGAGGCGACGTCCGCAGCCGCTTGTCGTCCGGAGTCGGAACCGGTACGGTTTCGACCCGATTCAAGGTCTCGCCGAAGGCGAACGAGATCGGTTCTGACTTCAGCCGCGGTCTGACAACGGTGATTCCGATCCTTCTCGAGCAGCTTGTCGAGCAGCCTGTTGAAATCCGACGGCAGCGCGGGCGCGAGTTGCGAGGCCGGCTTCGGGCTCCGGTTCAGAATCGCGTCGAATACGACGGCCGATGTCTCGCCTTGAAACGGCAGCACGCCGGTCGCCATTTGATAGAGCATCGTTCCGAACGAAAACAAATCGGTGCGTGCGTCGGTGAACTGTCCGCAGGCCTGCTCGGGCGACATGTAGGCGACCGTGCCCAACGCCGTTCCGGGAGAGGTGAGGTCCGCCGAGGCGCGCGTTTCGATCAGGGACGACGACCCGGCTGTGGCGGTTTCGGCGCGTTCGAACTTTGCCAGACCAAAGTCCAGAATCTTCACCTGGCCACGGGAATTCAAGAAGATGTTGGCTGGCTTGATGTCGCGGTGCACGATGCCCTTGGCGTGCGCAGACTCGAGCGCGTCGGCGATTTGAATCGCGGCATCGACGAGCTCGCCGATCGCAAAGCGCTGTCGCGCCAGCCGTGCGGCCACCGTCTCACCGTCGAGCAGCTCCATGACGATGAAGTGCTCGCTGTCGTGCTGCTCAATCGCGTACACCGTGCAGATGTTGGCGTGGTTGAGCGCCGAGGCGGCGCGGGCCTCGCGCTGAAACCGTTCGAGCGACTGCGGATCGCGCGCCATCTCGGCGGGCAGGAACTTCAGCGCGACGCGCCGGTCGAGCCGCGTGTCCTGCGCTTCATAGACCACGCCCATTCCGCCGCTGCCCAGTGGGCGAATCATGTCGTAATGCGACACGCGTTTGTTGGTCATTCGTCGATCGCCAGGAGGCAATTATAGTCGTGACCGAGATAGCGATTGAGCGAGGACAGGAGGCTCCTTCTTCCCTGGCGCCGGGCGCCGACTACAATATCCGTCCAGCGTCACCCGTGGCCCTCACCGCCACCATCCACACCTTCGACATTGATCTCGCGGACGCCGATCGCGGCGTGTACGAGACGCTGGCGCTGCGGGTCGCGAGGCACCCGTCCGAGAGCGAGGAGTGCCTAGTGACACGGCTCATCGCGAAACGTTCGGCCTGACAGTCAGCGGATTCCTCATGGCTCCACGTGGCTACGTCCGTGTCGTTGGCGAGTCTCACTATCAGGATGCCCTCCGCGACCTCCTCGAGAGAGCTGCGCCCGGTCGAATCGTGGAGGCGCGACTGGGACTGATGGGATGCTTTTCAGGTGCTCGCGCCGTCGGCGGCGTGCCGTGTTAGACAGCCCATGTCTCCTGAGCGGCTTTCGCCGAGATCCGGCTCGCATGTCGAACGACATACCACGCCGACAGCCACATGACGGCCGCCATGCCGCCCCCGAACCAGGCCAAGCGCAGTTCGCTGCTGAGCCCGTTCAGCCCGGCGAGCGAGATGACTCCGCCCGCTAGGGCCGTCACGTAATACGTCCGCACATGGAAGACACGTGCGAGCGGCGCGAAATGAAGGCTCGTAATGAGGCCAATCGACGGCCACACCAAGTCCCTCGCGCCGCTACGAACACACCACCACACGGCAGCGCCAGTGAGTGCGCCTTGGGCTAAGGCGGTCCAGCCGAATGCTCTGGCGATCCGCGCCGTCTGGGCCCGCTGCTGCGCACTGTGTGTCCGCGAATCGCCCGGGGAGAACCCCGATGCTCGCCGAAGCAGGACGGCGGCCCAGATAAGGTAGGCAGTGACCGCCACTTGACCCGCTGTGGACAAGCTCCACACCAACCATCCGAACCTCGTGGTGATCACCCCGAACGAGATCCCAAACCAGAAGAATCCCGCAATCGCCAGAACAGTGGTTCCACCTGACAGGCCCCAACGAATCTGCCGGTCGTCCATCGTCCGCCTTTTCGCGCCCAACGGTTCGAGTCGGTCGACCCTGACGTTTCAGCCGCGCTCTCGCCCTCGCCGCTCACGGAGAAGATAGATGTTGACACCGTCGACTGCAAACGCAGTCTAGCCGGGACGGATGGTAGACGTGCTCCCACAAGTTGTCTCCGCAGCCGATCATGCTCGCAGAGCCGGGGATGCCCGGGCCGAGCGTGATGACTGTGGTGATTGGCGTGACGGCGACATGAACGTTCTTGCTCCAGACGTAGCCATCTTCGCCTTGCCTGGTCTTGACGTGGTAGTACCGTCGTGCGGCAGAAAGTCGTCGAGGAGCGTCAGCGGCGGCTCCCCCGTCTTCAGCAGTCGCTTCGCCGGGAACTCAACTGACGGGTCGGGCCGCAGGTTGACGTTGTGAGTGAGGTCGCATTTGCGGCCGACTGCGCCCACAAGGCGGCCGACCAACGCTGGGGTAAGCTTCGCCGCGACGGACCGCGATGACACAGCGAGCGTACCGACAGTTCATGTGGGGATTGTCAAACGGCGTGATGGTCCTGGCTGCTGCGGGCAGCTTCTTCGTCGGCGCAGGCGCCGCGTCTCTCTCCGGGGAACGGGCGCAGTGGGTGGGGCTGGCGCTGACCGGCGTGGGCCTCGCATTCCTGCTGGCGGGCGCCACTCGCCTCCGACGGAAGGCGGCCGGCTTTCGGATGTCCGACCTGAAGACGGGGACCGACTCCCAGCGCGAGCTTGGCCGCCGGTTGGGTCTCATCTTCCGGTGGATCATCCTGGCCGAATGGACCCTCTTCGGCGTGGTGAGTTTCTTGTGCCACCATTTTCACCAGGACGAACTCACGGCGCCGCTGATCGGCCTGATCATCAGCCTTCATTTCGCGCCGCTCGCCCGCGTGTTTCGGCTGCCGACGTACTATGCAACTGCCGTTTTCGGCGCCGCCTCCTCGGTGCTGTCGATCGCCTTGCCGTGGATCCGGCTTCCCGTCCTGGGTCTCGGTCTCGGCGCCACGATGTGGCTCACGGCTCTCGATTCAGTCTTGCGTGCCGAGACCCTCGCGGCGCGGTGGGGCGATCGTCTGTGACACTTGACGTGTGTAACCGTTGGTGTGCCGACTCGCCTTCAAGCGTCAACGACAGTGCCACATTTGTTAAGTGCGAGGTGATCACGTCGGACGCGGATCACCGTGGCGGCGAATGGCGGGTGAACTTGCAGCGTTCGAGGAGTGCCTGGAATCTGGGATCCGCGCGATGCGGATCCCACTTGGGATCGACGGTCAGAAACACCAGATGGACGTCTCGCGCCTCGTAAGAGCGATCGAGATGGAAAAACATCGTTTCGGGCATATTCAGTCCGGCATAGAGGAGCGCCAGTGCGTACGGGGGCACGTACTGGCGCCGGGTCACTGTCTCGAGCATGTCGATGACCTCACGCGCCTCCTGGGTTCTGCCTTGTCTCGCAAGCACGTAGCCTCGCAAGGCGATCGGCTTGCTGTTGCCGCCCGACATGCGGCCTGCCATCGCGAGCGCTTCGATAGCCAGATCCGGCTGACCGAGCTGTTCGTGCGCCTGGCCCCGCATCATGAAGCCCACCCAGAACTCCGGATCAATGGCGATCGCCCGTCCCGCATGCTCGAGCGAACTCACGTAATCACGTGCCTGGAACGCGACCTGTGACGAGATGGCGTAGTGAAGCGCCGACAATGGCTCGAGCTCCAGGGCCCGGCTCATGACCACACGCGCTTCGTCATGCCGGCCGGCTTGCGAGAGAACGTGGCCGAGCATGAGGAAAGAAAAGGCAAAGCTTCGGTCGAGATCCACTGCACGGCGGAATGCCACCTCGGCAGCGAGCCAATCCCATTCGAACATCCAGCTCACCTGGCCCAGGACGTGCTGCGCTTCGGCGAGATCGGGATCGGTGCGAATCGCCCGTGCGGCCGCTTCCGCGGCGCGAACCCACGCGTCTGCCGGCGGCGCGTCGCCATTGATGGGGCCGGACGCGTGCGCTTCCGCGATGCCAGCCCAAGCCAGCGCGTACTCGGGATCGAGCTCGGTCGCGCGCGTGAAGTACTCGACCGCCGCACGCGTCGTTGACGGCGTGAGCTGATGCCAGAAGCGACGGCCACGCAGATACAAATCGTATGCCTCCGCGTTCGTCGTGTGACGCCGCGACAGTGCGACGACACGTTCGGGTGACAATCGAAGCCTGATCTGCCGGGCGATTGACGTGCTGAGCTCCTGCTGGACGCCGAGCACGCCCGCGGGCTCGCGATCGTAGGACGCCGACCAGACCTGGGTCTGATCGCACACGCGGGTCAGCTTCGCGATGATGCGCAGGCGGCCGCGCTCGCGTTGAGTCGATCCTTCCACGAGGAAGTCGACGCCCAGCTCCTTGCCGATCGCCTCAACCGGTAGCTTGGTGTGTTTATACGTCATCGTCGACGTGCGCCCGATGACCTGCAGGTGCTCCGGATCGATCTGGCCGAGCGCGGCGATTGTCTCTTCGGTGAGTCCATCCGTCAGGTATTCGCTCTCGGACTCGGCGCCCAGGTTCTCGAAGGGAAGGACGGCGAGCCGGACAGGAAAACGAATCTCGTGCGAGTTGTCGGTGACCTCGACCGATGCGATGAAGCGATAGCCCTTGCTCGGGACGGTCTCGATGAACCTGGGTTCCTCCCGCGAATCGCCCAGGGCTTGCCGGACCTTCCGGATCGCCGTATTCACGCCCGTTTCGAACTCAACGACGACGTCTTTGTTCCAGAGTCGCTCGACGATGGCGGCTCGCGTTACGAGCTGCCCGTGGCACCCGACGAGCAGCATGAGCAGATCCATTGGCCGACGCTCGAGTCGGACCGGCCGCCCGAGTCGGCGCAGTTCGTAGGCGGCCACACTGAGCTCGAAATCGCCGAAGCGATACGTCTGAGCGGAATCGGCCGTTGGCATAAGAACGCAAGTCGCAATCGGGGTTGAGGCTTGGTCCTACAGAATATCTCCAGATCTTCTACAGAAGCCCACCATGGTCTCGTGGGTGCTTCGGCGCGAAGATCCGACGTGACCGTCGCCACCCGTTTCGAGAATGGAGACTCCATGAAGAAGATTGCCGTGCTCGTGCTGACCGTCCTCGCGATCACCAGGTTCGCCGCCACGCCCGCCGCGCGGGGCGGGGTGCCTTTTCACGGCTCGGTCGAGGCCGTTGAAACCGATCAGTTCGACTTTCCCAACATCCTCGTGGATGGGCATGGTTCCGGGAACGCCACCCATCTTGGGAGGTTCACGTTCACGTTCGCAGTGGCTGTCAATGTTGTGACCGCGTCGGGACCTGCGTCAATTCAGTTCGTCGCAGCAAACGGCGACACTCTCCAGGCGGAAGGTTCCGGCCAGGCGACGGACACGGGCAGTGGCGTCACGATCGTCGAAACGTACACGATTACCGGCGGCACCGGCCGGTTTGCCGAGGCGCGCGGACGAGTGGCGGTGGAGCGCCAGCTCAATCAGGCGACCGGGGCCAGCACGGGATCGTTTGATGGCAGCATCATGCTGCGATGACTCCAAGACGTTGAGGCCGAGCCAGCGAACGTCGCCGTGGATTCGGCTACAGAAAGTGCACGAAACTTCGCGAGACTCGACTAGACCGCGTTCCGCGTCTAGAATCCACGCGTATGCGGCCCGGCCGGCGCGTCCTCGCGCTCGCGATTGTCCTCGTCTTCTCCGCAGTTGCGCTTCGTTCTGCTGATCAGACGCCCGCACGCACCGGCGCCTCCACGACTGCGGGGTTCGATCTTTCACGCCTCGCCCGCATCGACGACGTCGTCGCCGAAGCGATCGCCGCGAAGAAGCTTCCCGGCGCGGTGGTCGTCGTCGGCCGCGGCGACACTGTCGTGTGGAAGAAGGCGTACGGTCACCGGGCGCTCGTGCCCGCGCCCGAGGCGATGACGACCGACACGATCTTCGACATGGCGTCGCTGACGAAAGTCGTCGCGACCACGCCGGCGGTGATGAAGCTCGTCGAAGACGGGCGAATCCGGTTGAGCGATCCGGTCGCGATGTTCATCCCGGAGTTCGGCAAGTACGGCAAGGAGCGCATCACGATTCAGAATCTGATGACGCACACGTCCGGACTGCGGCCCGACCTCGACCTGGGCGACGACTGGAAGGGCGCGGACCGCGCCGTGGCGCTCGCGTCAGAGGAAGTGCCCGTGCCGGTCGCTGAACGGCACTTCGTCTACAGCGACATCAATTTCCTGCTGCTCGCGGAGGTCGTGGCCCGAGTCAGCAAGCAGCCGTTCGACGAGTTCGTGCGCACGCACGTGTTCGCGCCACTGGGCATGCGCGAGACGATGTTCAAGCCGCCGGCGTCCTTGCTGCCGCGCATCGCGCCCACGCAGACGTGCGATGCCAAGGACCCGTCATGCGCTGCGGGTTCGATGCTGCGCGGTGTCGTCCACGATCCGACAGCCCGGCGGATGGGCGGTGTCGCGGGTCACGCCGGTTTGTTCAGCACAGCTGCGGACCTGACCATCTACTGCCGCATGCTGCTCAATGGCGGCGCCATCGGCGACGCGCGCGTGCTGGGGCCGCTGACCGTCGCCAGGATGACCGCGCCGGCCTCGCCACCGGGCGAGCCGAATGTGCGCGGGCTTGGCTGGGACCTCGACTCTGTCTACTCGGCGAACCGCGGCGAGTTGCTGCCGTTCGGGTCGTTCGGCCACACGGGATTCACGGGAACGTCGATCTGGATCGATCCGGCGACACGCGTGTTCGTCGTGTTCCTGTCGAACCGCGTGCATCCCGACGGCACCGGCGACGTCACGCCCGTCCGCGCCAGAGTCGCCACCATTGCCGCCTCATCGCTCACGACGATCTCGAGCGATGCCCTGCGTGCGCTGACGTTCAGCCGCCAGACGCCTGGATCGTCGACGCCCGCGGCCGTTCCCGCCGCGCCAGTGTTGACAGGAATCGACGTCCTTCGCGCGAACGGATTCGCGCAGCTGAAGGGCCTGAAGATCGGACTGCTCACCAACCACACGGGCCGCGCGCGCGATGGCGCGGCGACGATCGACCTGCTCGCGTCAGCGCCCGGCGTCACGCTCGTGTCGCTGTTCAGCCCGGAACACGGGATTCGCGGCATCGTGGACGCGTCGGTGCCCTCGACGAGAGACGACAAGACCGGGTTGCCGATTCACTCGCTCTACGGCACGACCGAGCGGCCGACCGCGGAGATGCTCGCAGGGCTCGACGCGATCGTGGTCGACCTTCAGGACGTCGGTGCCCGCTTCTACACCTACATGACGACGATGGCGTACGTCATGGAGGAGGCGGCGCCGAGGAAGATCAAAGTGTTCGTGCTCGATCGCCCGAATCCTGTCGGCGGCGTGCAGATCGAAGGGCCCGCGCAGGATTCGTCAGCCATCACGTTCACCGGCTACTTTCAGTCGATGCCGATTCGTCACGGCATGACGATCGGCGAGCTGGCGCGGCTGTTCAACGGCGAGAAAAACATCAACGCGGATCTGACGGTGATCCCGATGACGAACTGGCGGCGCGATAAGTGGTTCGACGAGACGGGCCTCGCGTGGGTGAATCCGTCGCCCAACATGCGGAGGCTCTACGCCGCGACGCTCTACCCGGGCCTCGGCGCGTTCGAGCAGACGAATCTTTCGGTCGGACGCGGCACGGACACGCCGTTCGAACACGTGGGTGCGCCGTGGATCGACGGCGCCCGGCTGGCCGATGCGCTCAACGCGCGTCAGATTCCCGGCGTGCGCTTCTACCCGGAGCGATTTACGCCGACGACCAGCACATTCGCCAACGAAGAGTGCCAGGGCGTCTTCATCGTCATCACCGATCGCGCGGCCGTGCGGCCCGTCAGGGTCGGCGTCGAGATCGCGTCCGCTGTTGTGAAGCTGTTCCCGGGGCAGTTGCGGGTCGACGCGGCGCTGCGTCTTTTCGGCTCGTCGGACGGCCTGACGCGCATCAAGGCCGGCGACGATCCGTCGGCGATCAGTGCGGCGTGGGCCGCAGCGGAATCGAGATGGCGGCTGCTCCGCGCGAAATATCTGCTGTATTGAGCGACACCATGCACATACTTCTGCGTCACACGATCGCCACCCTCGCGTACCGCGGTGGCAAGGCCGTCCGCGGCGCGCCGCCGGAATTCTCGAGCTTCAAGGCCGGACCGTCATCGAGAACGCCCGGGCAAGTGCTTGCCCACATTGGGGACCTGCTCGACTGGGGGCTCTCGATGGCTCAGGGCCAGGAAAAGTGGCACGACTCGCCGCCGCAATCCTGGGACGACGACGTCGCGAGATTTCATGCGGCGCTCGCGGCGCTCGACACGTACGTCGCCTCCGGCCAGCCCATCGCCGTCACCGACGAACGGTTGTTCCAGGGGCCTATCGCCGACTCGCTCACGCACGTCGGCCAGATCGCGATGCTTCGCCGCCTGGCGGAAGTGCCGATCAAGGCCGAGAACTACTCGCGCGCGGATATTCAGCCGGGACGCGTCGGGCCCGAACAGACTGCACCCAAGCGCGAGTTCTAGTTCCGCGCGCGAGCGGCCCAAACAAGTCCGGCCGTGATGACCGCGACAGCAGCGGCCGCGAGCCATCCCAACCAGATCGCATCGCCAGTCAGCAGCGAGGGAAGCGCGCGTTCGTAGAGCGGCCCGACGACCGGAATAGCTGCGAGCACCTGGTTGGTTCCCAGTTCCTTCGGCCAAAGCTGCCGCGGGTGCTGCCAGATGTAGGCGACGATTGCCGCTTGAAAGACCGCGACGACCGCCAGCGCTCGTCGAATGATTGGGTACTTGAGGGCGGGCGCCATCGGCCACGCGATCAGCGGCGCAACCGGCACGAGAAATCTGGCTGCGGGCGAGAACCCCGCGGCCCAGATGACCGACGCGGACAGCGGCGCAAAGAGCGCGAGCACGGGTGCAGCCAGCGCCCGACTTTGACGCCACGTCAACAGCCAGCACGCGGGGGCGAGCAGATAGATCGGGGCGTAACTCACGAGCCCGCGCTCACGATCAAACAACAGGCCCAGACTCGCCCGCGGCACGATGTCGATCGAAAACAGCGAGCCGCCGAGCAGGTGCGGACCGCCGAGATTGCCCCAGACTTCGAGCGTCCACATGTGAAGCGCTGCCTCTGGCAAGATCGCAAGGGCGGCCAATCCAGCGAGTGCGGCACCCGGCTGCCGGCGCAGCCATTCGCGCTGTTGCCAGGCGACGAGAAGGAACAATCCAAAAATGTAGAGGGAGTACTTGCGATGCAGCCATGGGAGCACCGCGACCGCCGCGACGACGGCCATCACACGCGGCCATGTCAGCTCCGACTCGGCGAGACATGCCAGCCAGATGGTCGCGCACGTCGCCCAGAGCGCCGGGGCTTCGGGGAAGACAAGAAACGCGTGAGAGACGACCGGCGGCGAGAACGCCACGGCTGCGACCACGGCCAGCGCCGCACGCGGCGGCACCGTCCGGAGAAGACCCCGAAGGAAAAGCCAGATCGCGCCGGCGGTGACGATCGTCATCGTCAGGCTGATCAACGAGTACGCGAATAGCCCGCGCGTCTGGTGGAACCGCGCCAGCCACTCTACCGGCACCTGTGCTGCGAGCCGTGTGGCCGCAGCGTAGACCGGCAGGATCAATAACGGCAACCCGATGTCGTGAGCCGAGATCAGCGCGCCCGATCGTGCGCGGCGCGCATGATTCTCCATCGCCAGGCCATCGGCCCCGAACCAGCGCGCGTCGTTGTCGGCGTAGTTGTTTTCGAGGTCGAGATCGTGGTCCGACAGCAGACTCTCGGCCACCAGGAGATAGTGCGGCTCGTCGCCGCTGTCCGAGTACTTCCCGTGCGTCGTCATCGTCCAGACGAACAGGACGAAGACGACGGGAAGCGCCCAGAGCGGCGGCAGGCGGCGCGCGTTTACGCCAGTCACCGCGCCGGTCTATTGCTCGTACTTCTCGACCACCGATGCCGGCCGCACGTGCGCCTCATCCGGGTTCTGACCGAATTCACGCTTTGCGCGCCGCTGGCGCAGCAGGTCCCAGCACTGATCGAGCTCGACCTGGATCTTCTGCAGCTTGACCTGGTCGTGGTCGCTCATGTCGCCCTTGCCGTAGATCGATTGCTCGTCGTGAACCAACTGCCGAATCTTGCCAAGCACCGACTCGTCTGTCGTCTTTTCGTTCATAACCACCTCGCTCCGGAACTACCTCTAGTAAAGCTGATACAGCATGACGTACACAATCACGCCCGTCACGGAGACAAAAAGCCAGATCGGCAGCGTCCGTTTCGCCAGCCGACGGTGCCGGTCGTCGTCGCGCCGGAGGCCGCGGCGCAGCGTGACGACGGCCATCGGCAGCACGACGGCTGCCAGCACGACGTGCGGGATCAAGATCGAAAAATAGATGTATCTCGCGATGCCGGTGCCGGGAAACGGCTTCGACCCGATTTGCGCGTGATAGACGACATAAGAAACGAGAAACAGCGATGACGTCGTGAAGGCCGCGATCATGCAGCGCCTGTGAGCGGCAATCCGGTGCGATCGGATGAAGAACCAGCCGGCCGTGAGAAGCACGGCCGACGCCGCGTTGAGCGTCGCGTTGAGCGCCGGAAGGTCGGCGACGGACACTACGGCCGCGCCACGCAGAGCAGCGCCCAGAGCAGCGGCAGGTACGTGATCGATCCGAAAAAGAGCAACCGCGCGTTGGCGTCCGACCGGCGCACCGCGAATTTCACCGCCGCGGCCAGAAATCCGATGCCGAGCACGATGGCGCCGACGGCATACGTCGAATGCGCGATCACGACGAACGGCAGCACGCTGAAGGGGATGAGCGTCGCCGTCCAGAGCACGGTCTGACGGCCGGTCATGCTGCCGTCTCGGTCGATGACCGAAAGCATCGGGAGTCCCGCCTGGCGGTAGTCGTCGCGGCACATCCACGAAATGGCGAGGAAGTGCGGTAACTGCCACAGGAACATCAGCAGGAACAGCGTCCACGGGGCGACGCCCGCGATCGTCCCGCGCGCGGCCGCCCAGCCGATGAGCGGTGGCAGCGCGCCGGGCACCGCGCCGACGATCGTCGAAAGCGACGTGCGCCGCTTGAGCGGTGTGTACATCCAGACGTAGATGACGAGCGTCGCGAGCGCGATCGCCGCCGCGAGCAAGTTGGTGCCCACCCAGAGAATGCCGAGACCGAGCGCCGCCAGCAGGCCGCCCGCGACCACGCCGTCGGTCGAGCTCATCCGGCCTTCGGGAATCGGACGCGAGCGCGTGCGCTCCATGAGGCGATCGATGTCGCGCTCGGACACCTGATTCATCGCCGCCGCGCCGCCCGCGACGAGCGCCGTGCCGAGACCCGCCGCGATCATCGCCACCGCCGCCACGCCATCCGGCGCCGCGAGGTAGTAGCCACCGACGGCCGTCGCGACGACGAGCGCGTTGAGACGGACCTTCGTCAACACGAACAGGTCTGCAAGGCGCGACGAAGGCGTCGAAACGGCGAGAGCTTCAGGCTTCATGCGAGACCGGCCGGTACCGGGAAGCGTACTCGAAATGCCCGCAAGGTGACGACCAAAGAAGTCACGAGCACGGTCGCGCCGGTAGCCACGTGCAGCGTGTTGACGATCGGCTGCTTCGCCGTGAGCACGACCGACGCGCCGAGCGCCGCCTGCATCACCACCAGGACGACCAGCAGCCAGGACGGCCGCGTGAGCTCGGGCCGCTCGACGTGACGGCGCGACACGAACACCGCATTCGCGATGATGCCGATCGTGACGACGAGCGCCATCACGCGATGTGCGAAGTGGACCGCTATCTGCGGCGTCCAGGTCTGCGGAATGACGTGGCCGAACGCAAGTGGAAAGTCCGGAATCGCCAATCCCGCGCCCATGTGGCGCATCGTCGCGCCGATCAGGATTTGCACGTAGATCAACGCCGAAAGGATGACCGCCCGCCGGCGGAGGTCGGCGTCGTCAACGGGCGGGGCTGTGGGCGCAAGCCAGGATCGCGACGTGAACAGCGCCATGCTGACCGTAAGACAGAAAAACAATTGCGCCAGTCCCGCGTGGCCGATCGAGATCGGGGCCGGCAGCAGGTAGAGGACGGTGAGACCGCCGAGCACGCCTTGCAGAATCACCGCGCCGAGCGCGACGAATCCGAGTTTCAGCATCCAGGGGCGTGGATCCACGCGCCACAGGAAGATGACGAGGCCGATCGTCAGGAAGCCGACGCTCGAGGCGATCAGGCGATGGCCGTGCTCGTAGAAAATTCCGCCAACCATCTTGCTGAGCGGAAACGAATACATCGAGTAGCCGTACGATGTCGGCCAATCAGGCACCGAGAGACCGGAGTTCGTGCTCGTCACCATCCCGCCCGCCGCGACGAGCAGCAGCGTGACTGCGACGAGCAGCCGGGTGTAGCGACGGAGCCAGATCACGGCATGAGCCGATCTACTTGCCGGCGAAGGTCAGCGGCAGGTTCGCCGTCTGGTTCTGCTCGATCGTGACTTTGTGCTCCTGCGTGCCGAATGTCTCGTGCCAGAGGCCGATCGTGTAGGTGCCCGCCGGCAGGCCCGTGATTTGAAAACCGCCGTCAGCGTCGGTCACCGCGTAAAACGGGTGCGTCATCACGCCGACGTACGCGCGCATCCAGCCGTGGACGTTGCAGACGAATCGCACCATCACTTCCGGCGCCGTGAACGTCTTCGTCATGGCGACGCCCTGCACGGGCTGGCCCTGGTTGAACTCCTGATTGGTGAGCGGCATCGCGTGCACGTTGTGCAGCGTCGGATCGCTGTTGACGATGTCGAGCGGCTGTCCAACGCGGATGCCGACGACGTGCGGGGTGTAGCGGCAGCCTTTTTGATCGAGTGTGACCGGCTTGGCCGGCGCGTCGAACGAGTACGCCGGATCGATGCCGTCCTTCACGTAGACGAACGCGTTCGCGACGCCGTTGGTCGCGCCGATCTGGACCGCATCACTCGGCACGGACACGCCCGACTGCGCACAGACGGGATCAGTGTTCATGCGAATCGTCTCGACCGCCGGTGGCGTGCCCGTGAAGACGACGCGCCCGGTGAGCGTGCCGGCGGTAGCGGCGTCGACTTTCTTGCCGCCGCCTTCCGGCGGAGGCGGCGCCGGCTTCGACGCGCAGGCGCTGACGGCGAGCCAGGCGTACAGGGTGACATTCGCGAGCAGTTTGGGGAGCGGTGCAGTCGGTGTGGACATCAGAACTTTCGGACTGGGGGTTCCGAACGTGAAACCGGCTGGAATTATGACTGACTTGACCACTTGCGCGCCAGGATGCTACTTTCGCAAGTTCCTGCTGCCGCGTGCCGGTATCGTCTAGGGGTCAGGACACGTGGTTCTCAGCCACGGGACCGGGGTTCGAATCCCCGTACCGGTACCAAAATTAGTCCGGGGGACTTCGTCCCGCCGGACCCCCTAGCGCGCTTCACTCGTTGCGACTCGCCTCCAATAACAGGCACTTAGGCAAGTCGCGCTCCGTTCGCGCGGCTCGCTCGCGAGTACTCGCGCTTCGCTTCAAGGGTTTCAGGCGGAAAGCCGTCGTCGCCTTCGCGCTCGTCGGATTCAACATCGTCCGTGCCGTCGGCTGGTTAACCCTTGGCGACTACGCATTACTGACCGCCGGACCGCCGGCCTTCGAGTAGCCGCCGCGGTCAAGTTCAAAACCCTAGACGGGCCGACAAGGCTGGAACCGCGCCTCTGGGCCGCCGCTCGCGGCGCCACACCCGCTTCGCCGCTCGTGTCGAGGGGGGAACCTCTCTTGTGAGTCGTCCGTCTTACCGACACATGGCACGCACAGCCATGATTCCCGTTGACCGTCCCGCGCGCCTCCAAATGGTGACCGCCGTCATGCTCTTTAGCCTGTGCGCCGTCGCACTTGGTGATGCCCAGACGCCGGCATCCGTTCGCGTGGCGAACTGGCAGGACGACCTGACGTTCTTGGCGCGAGAGCTATCGGCGCGCCAAACCGACTTTGCCACACTCTATCCGCGGCAGACATTCGATGCGGAAATCGCGTCGCTTCGAGCGGGCGCCGGCCATCTCACGGACGCCGAGATCGTGCTGCGCCTAATACGACTCGTGGCGAGCGCGCACGTCGGCCACAATCACGTCGGACTGCCACTGTTCACCTTCGGGCTTCGCCGTCTGCCCGTGTCGGTGCAGTGGTTCGCCGACGGCCTCGCCGTCGTCGGTGCCGCACCGGCGTACGAGACCGCGCTCGGCGCGCGAGTATTACGCGCGGGACCGTTGACGGCCGACGAGCTCCTCACGGCGGCGGCGCCCTACGTGGCTCATGAAAACGACGCGGGCCTGCGCCAGGAGAGCCCCGGCTATCTCACAACCGTGGATCTGCTGCAGCAAATCCGCGTCGCCGACCCCGATGGGCGTGTGACCTTCACGCTGGTGAAGCCAGGCGGCGAACCCTTCACATTGACCGTGACGCCCGCGGGCCCCATCGGGTGGCATCTGCTCAACGCCTTCGACGCGACGCGGGCGCCGGCCGCATTGTATCGGTCGCACCCCGACCGTAACTATTGGTTCGAGTTCCTCGAATCGTCACGCACGCTGTACGTGCAGTGCAATCGCGGTGTAAACGATCCGGCGTTGCCATTCAAGACATTCGCCGACCACGTGTTCGCGGTGGCAGATCAGCACGTCGTGGAACGCGTCGTCGTCGATCTGCGGTTCAATGGTGGAGGGATTGATGGCGTCACCAAGCCGCTCCGCGACCGATTGAGAGATCGTCCCGCGCTACGTTCGCGTGTGTTCGTGCTCATCGGCGCCGGATCCTTCTCGAGTGGTCTTGATGATGCTTTTGACTTTCGCCGGGACCTACGAGCCCTGCTGATCGGCGAACCAACCAGTGAGAACCTCAATTCGTATACCAACGTCAGGACCTTCACGCTGCCGCACTCGGGTCTGGTTGTGCAATACAGCCGGGGCTTCGATCGGTTGGCCCCGAAGGACGCGACCGCCGCACTCGAACCGGACGTCTTGGCCCACATGACGCTCGAAGATGCCCTCGCCGGGCGTGATCCGGCGTTGGACGCTGCGCTTCGCGCGCCGGTGCCCGTCGCACGCGTGGGCTCCCGCTGAGGATCGTCGTTGGTTTGAACGTTGCCGCCGCTCCATCGGCCCCCGACATGAACCACGGTCGGAAACGATCAACGCCGCCGCGGCGACCGGCTGGAGCTGCGCGAATCGCCCTTTCGTTGGCGACTTTCGGGGAGTTTGTTTCTTCTTCGATGCGCGGTTGAGGCCCACACTAACACCCGCGCCAGAATCTCAGACAAGGATTCTCGTGTCAGCAATATACTGACGGCTTTCGTTTTCGCAGGCCTGACGAGTAAACCGGCGGCGATCTTGGAGCAGAAGCTGACGTCATGATCCGAGCAGGCGATCCGGCCCCGAGCATCACGTGCGTTGAAGTCCTCCAGCCGTCGGGCGCCACGTGGCCGCCGCCGGGTCTCGCCGATCAGGCGATCGTGATCTTCATCTGGCTCGCAGAGAACGAACTGCCATCCATGCGGCTCTTCGAAATCTGGAACAAAGCCGTGCACGACTGCGCCCACAAGCCGGTGCAGTTCGTCTTCGTGACGAAGAGGGCTGAGGCGTCGCTGCGAGGCTGGTTACCTGACCATCCGGTCAAGGGCTGGCTGCTGCACGATCCCGACGCGACAACGGCGCGGGCGTTCGGCATGGAGATGGAGGGCTTCGTATTCGTCGATCGCGGTCATCGTGTCGCCGGGTTTGATCGTGGTTGGACGCCGAACGTGTTCAAGATCGACGCCATGCTCGCGGGCCGTACGGCCTCATTCGATGTCGAGCCGTTCAGGCAGCACCGCAAGCCGGATGTCGCGCCGTCGAACGAGGTGTATGTGTCGCCAACGCGGAAGCCAGAACATAACCGGCACGCCGCCTACCTCGACGATCACTACATGAATGAAGGCGTGCGTGTGAAGGAGTACCTCGCCGAGCTATACGAGGTGCACGAATCCCGAATCGAGCTGGCCGCGCCGCTCGACCATGAGGCGCGATTTGATTTCGTGCTGGTACCTCCGCAACACGAGACGCCCGACATGATGCGGCGCATGATGCGCGCCGGCATCGAGCGGCACTTCAACATCCGCGTCGTCCGCGAGCTGCGGCCGATGGACGTCTATGTGATGACCGCGCCGAATGGCAGCATTGGCGCGAAGGCGGAGGGCGGCGGGGGTGGCGTCATGGTCGCATCATTTTTCGAGACCGTCGAGGATGTGTCCGTGGATCCGACGACGGACGCCGCCGTCATCGACGCCGTGAAGTCGCTCGAAGCCGCGGGCGGGTCGGACGACCAGCGCCGCGCACGTTTCTTGGCGATGTTCGAAGCGTTGAAAGGCCGCGCGAGAGGCCAAGCCGTGCCGACCGGGAACATGTCGATATCCGGAAGCACGACGTCGGAGCAGCTATCTCACACACTCGAGGGACTTCTCGGCCGGCTGGTCGTGGATGCGACGGGCGCGTCGAGATTCAGTTCGTTCGATGTCAACATCCAGAGCGCCGGCGGCGCGGACGGACTTCTTGCGGCGCTGCGGGATCAGTTGGGGGTCGTCGTGACAGCGGATCGTCGCGAGATCGAGATACTCGTTATCAAGCCCGTATGAGGAGGCCGACGTCGTCCGAGCGTCCTTGGGCGCCGTTCCTAGACGCGATGCGGCCAAATCCTGTGTGACGCCGTAGCGGCGACCAACGGCTACGGGCGTGACTGCCGTTCCTGCTGTGTCTGAATTCAGGATCAGGCGGCGACGCCAACAAATTCGATGTTCTCGAGGGAACACCCTTTCTCATAACCCCGTACCGGTACCATTTTTCATGCGAGGGGCTTCGCCCCTGCGCGCTCCCCGACACGCTCTCTCGTTCGGCTCGGCTCCTCTGAAAAGCACTTAGCCAAGCCTCACTCCGTCCCTCGACGATGCTCGCCACGCCCTGAGCCTGTCGAAGGGCGTTCGCGTGGCTCGCTCGCCGCGAGCTCGCATCTACTCAGGCCTCCCGACACAGCTTGTCCCGCCGAAGCGTTCCGCAAAGGTGGGCAGCAGGCCGCACTAGAATCGTGACAACCAGAGTGACTTCAAAAGTGCGGATAGGCGCATGCCAAACGCCAGAGATTCTTGGCGACATCGAGGCCGCACTCGCGTGCATCGAAGAATTCGCGCGCTTATCCGCTTCTGACGATGTCGACGTGTTGCTATTCCCAGAGTGCTTCCTGCAAGGTTACCTTGTCGAGTCCGAACACCTTCGCCGATACGCGCTCGATCTCACCGCAGCCTCATTCCAGACAACCCTCGGTCGTCTGTCGCTGATTCGCCCGACGCTGGTGTTTGGTGTCATCGAGCAATCCAGGGCAGCCTATTTCAACACCGCGGTCGTGGTGAGGCACGGCCTGCTGGAGGGCTTCTATCGAAAAACCCACCTCGTGCCGGCCGAACGCTTGTTTGAAGCTGGAGACGCGTATCCGACCTTCAAGCTGAACGGTGTCACCTGCGGCATCAACATCTGCTATGACACAAACTTCCCCGAGGCAGCGAAGGCCGTGGCGGCGCAGGACGCACGAGTCTTGCTCGTGCCAGCACAAAACATGATGAGACTCCAGGCCGCCGAGGCCTGGAGGTGCCGCCACAATGAAATTCGGGCCGAACGTGTCAGGGAGACCGGCATGTGGCTGGTGTCAGCCGATGTCACGGGCTCGCGGGACGTAACCCGGATTGGCTACGGGCCGACTTGCGTCATGAACCCTCGCGGCGAGGTAGTCGCACAGGTGCCGACCATGAGCGTCGGTATGGTCGTTGCGGAAATCGGGCCTGCGGTACCTTTTTTGGGCGGGGGGACTTCGTCCCCGCCGCGCCCCCTTACACGCTCACTCACTGCGACTCGCCTCCTGTGAAAGGCACTTAGGCAAGTCGCGCTCCGTTCGCGTGGCTCACTTCGCTTCGCTTGTTCGCAGAACTTGATCCGGGGGACTTCGTCCCGCCGCGCCCCCCTTACACGCTCACTCACTGCGACTCGCCTCCTGCGAAAGGCACTTAGGCAAGTCGCGCTTCCGCCTTCGCCAAACAGTCACTTCGTTCCTGGCTACGGCGGACCTCGCCGAAGCTGCGCGCGTAGCGCGCTAGAGCGAAGGCGGGCCGTTCGCGCGGCTCACTCGCGCAGCTCGCTCGCGAGTACTCGCGTTTCGCTTCAAAGGTTTCAGGCGGAAAGTCGTCGTCGCCTTCGCGCTCGTCGGATTCAACATCGTCAATGCCGTCGGCCAGTCAACAGTTGGCGACTACTCATTACTTCAACGCTTCATTCACTCGCGCGCCAATTCGGCCGACGTGAGAGTAACCCCTCGGCGTGGGCTTATGATTTGACTGGTCGAATCGAATGCCTGGAAGGGAAGCGTGGGCGCCTGTCAAAACCGGAGAGTCTGATGGTCTACAGCGGTGTTCGCGAGTTGATTATCGAGAATCGGCATACGGGCGAGCGGTTGGCGATGCGGCGTGTGAAGCGGGGCGACGAAGTGTGGCTGGAACTGAAAGGTTCGCTCCCCCCACATCAGCAAGGGCCTCCTCTCCATATTCACGTCGCGGAGAATGAAGAAGGGGTCGTCCGATCCGGCACGCTGTCGGCTGTGCTCAATGGTCGCACGTTCACCGCAGGCTCGGGAGAGCGGGTGTCGCTCCCTCGCGGATCGACCCACCGGTGGTGGAACGACGGGAATGAACCCCTGGTGTTCGAAGGCTATGCGCGGCCCGCAGTGGACTTGGACCGATTTCTTCAAGCGATCTTCGAAGTCCTCAACGCAGGCTCGGCCGGCCGGCCTCCGCTCTTCTACATGGCGCATCTCCTCTTACGGCATCGTCATACGCAGACCTTACTGATCATCCCGCGGCCGATTCAAGCCGTGCTGTTTCGAGTGATCGTCACGGTTGGCACCCTGCTTGGGCGCTATCGCGGGGATGGCTGGCCCGGGTGTCCATCTCGTTGTGTTGGTGCACCGCTCGCTGCCGAAGAAGTCACGTGACGCGGCGTTCCAAAGCGCTGCTGATGAGAGTAACGGCACCGACTTGGGCGCTCGACGTTCTGATTGCCCGCACCGGTCAAGCCGATCGGAAGTAGATCTGAGACTCCAGCGGTGCATTCAATCTTGTCGTAGTCAACGCCGACGTGATGTCTGCTGTCGAAGGGACGTTCGTCGATGCTGTTTGAATGAATCGCGATAAACACCGTAGCCGACTGGCGCTCTCCACCTACAGAACGTTAGATTTTGCGCGACAACGTTCGGTCTTACGGTCGCTCACGGTCCAAAGGAGGAATATGCCATGACTGGAAAGAAGGTGTGGCTCATCACCGGCGCCGGTCGAGGCTTGGGAGTCGACATCGCCAAGGCCGTCTTGGCAGCTGGCCACTCCGTCGTCGCCACCGGGCGCAATGCTGCGAAGGTCGCGACCGCAGTGGGGGACCATGACAAGCTGTTGACAATCAACCTCGACGTCACCCGCCCGAAGGATGCGGAGGCAGCAGTCGAGGCCGCCGTCGCGAAGTTCCACCGACTCGATGTCCTGGTCAATAACGCGGGTAACTTCGTCGCCGGCTTCTTCGAGGAGCTGGGTCCCGAACAGGTCCGCAATCAAATCGAGACGCTCCTGTTCGGCCCGATGAATGTCACTCGCGCCGTTCTGCCGGTGATGCGTAAGCAACGCTCCGGCCTGGTAATCACCATTTCCTCGACCGCAGGCATCGTCGGCCAGATGTTCTGCACCGCGTATGCCGCCGCGAAGTTCGGCATCGAGGGGTGGATGGAGTCGCTCACGCCAGAGGTCGCCCCCTTTGGAATCCGCACGATGCTGGTCGAGCCTGGTTTCTTCCGCACCGAGCTGCTCAGCAATGACTCGACCACCTACGCCCATCCCACCATCGACGACTACGCCGAGCAGACCAAGGAGATCGTCGCTGCCTGGAAGAGTATGGACGGGAAGCAAGGTGGCGACCCTGCCAAGCTTGCCGACGCCCTCGTGAAGCTGGTCGAACTCAAGGAGCCGCCGACCCGTTTCGCTGCTGGCGCCGACGCCGTGCAGACGTTCGAGACCAAGGCCAAGAACCTGCTCGCCCAGGCTAACGCCCACCATCACCTGTCCACCTCCCTCGCGTACGACGACGCCTAGCCGCGTGGAAATCACGCGACGAGACCTGCAAACTGGTACCAAAATTATTTCGAGAATGTCCTGTTCAGGATTGGGCGGGCACGGATTCAAGATCGTCCGTGCCGTTCGGCCAGAACACTTGCCGACATATGGGGACCAATGCGATGACTCTGCGCTGATATCGGGGAGGCTCGCGGACGCTCTACTTCACCTCATCGACGGCGAAACAATACAGCAAGCCCCCGCTGCCTAACTTCTGAAGCGCAGCAACGGTGCAACCGTCCGACAGGTGGGCCGAATTCCATGAACGTGCCTGGTCTCCACCGATGCTACCCGCTTTGTTGCTGTGACCGACCATCGCGTAGCCGTCTGTGCTTGTCCAAGATCGGCAGGTGGTGTCGCCGCTGGCCAGAGTGCCATCGGGATTGGAGCCGGTCAAGATGTCGTGAGCGTTGCTCAGCACGTAGTTGCCACGTTCATCGAGTGATGTTCGCTCGCCCAGCTGGTTGGCGGCTCCATGCAGATCCTGAAGCGTGGCCGCGATCTCCACACTGTTGGCGTTGAACCACGGACCCTGGCCAATCCGGTCCCGCGCATTCACTGCGGGCCGCCCGGCTACGGCAGGCGCACTCAAATATGCATGCCATGGGCGCATCGACGAGCCGGCCGCTGTCGCTAGCCTCCCGCAATAGGCATCGGCGCCCGCGAGTCCTCCGAGATTCCCACCACTGCCTATTCCGACGCTCGTGACGAAGAAAGTCATTTTGGAGGACGACCCGCAGGCCGCCAAGACGACAGCAAGTACCGTTAGCACGCTGGAGGCCAGTCTCGACGCACCGCAGCGCCTGCTGCCACGTTGGACGTCCGGCATGCACAGATTTGACACCGAAGAAGGCGCAGACGATGCGGGAAGACAGGCTAAGACGCCGAAGGGCTAGCAACGCCAGCCTGGGTGCCTGAACACCGGCCGGCGATAGAGGTCCGATAGAATCGGCGACATGCCGCTTGCGGTCATATCGGAACATGGCGTGCGCGTCGTCGAGGGAACACCAGGCCAGGCGATCCTGCGTAGTCCGCAAGACGCCACCTTGATTCTCGACGCGTGCTTTTCGGAGCGCACGTCGGCCGCCCTGGTCTATCCCGAGAATCTCACGGCCAACTTCTTTGACCTCAGTTCCGGTCAGGCGGGCGAGATTCTCGAGAAGTTGCGTCGATTTCGCGTGCGGCTTGCAATCGTGTGCCCCCGTGGCACGGTCAGGCTCAGCAGCCGTTTTCCCGAGATCCTCTCGGATGATCTGCGCATGTTCGAGACCCGCGATGAAGCCCGACAGTGGCTCGCCGCAGCAATGACACCGCCAGACACAGGGCCAAGCCGCTCCTAACTCTCGATAAACGCCGTAGCCTTGCGCGTAGCGCGCGAGAGCGAAGGCGGCCGTTCGCGCGGCTCGCTCGCGAGTACTCGCGCTTCGCTCCAAGAGTTTCAGGCGGAAAGCCGTCGGCGCCTTCGCGCTCGCTCACCTCGCCGATCAGCGCGCCGAACGAGGCTTCTCTGGGAAACGGATAGACCTGCCCGGCCGGCGTGAACATGACCGATGGCCGCTTTAAAGTCGCCCACAGCGGTCAACACTTGGCGACAAGTCAGGAGTAATCTCTCTGACGTGGTCCCAGCGCGCGAGGCGGCGCGGCCATCACAATGGCGCTTGAAGACGACGTTCTGGCTGGACGCGACGCTCCTGGTCTCGGTCTGCGCGTTGCAGACGGTTCGTTTCACCGGACTTGTCCTTCACGAGTGGCTCGGCCTTGCGATGGTGGGTATGGTTCTCGCTCACCTGCTGCTTTCCTGGAGTTGGATCGTCTCTTTCAGCCGCCGCCTGTTCGCCCCACAGTCCGCCCGCGCCCGCATTAACTATTTTCTCAACCTGATTCTCTTCGGCGGCATGACCGCCGTGATCTTTTCCGGCATTCTGATCTCGCAGAGCGCGGTTCCGACGTTGACGGGCACGAAAGCCGCGGCGGAGATGGACTGGCGCTGGGATACCCTTCATAACCAGTTTTCGCAGGCCGTGGTCATGCTGACCGGGCTTCACCTGGCGATCAATTGGGACTGGGCGCTCGCGGCCGGACAAAGGGTCTTCCGCCGCGTCCTGAACAGCGTGTCTTAAAAATGAGATTCGTGCG
The DNA here is from genome assembly GCA_963704575.1 of uncultured Acidobacteriota bacterium. Taxonomy (GTDB): domain Bacteria; phylum Acidobacteriota; class Vicinamibacteria; order Vicinamibacterales; family SCN-69-37; genus DATEGZ01. The sequence continues at coordinate 3,977,898 of OY969918.1, forward strand.
CGTCTTGTCACGCGTTGCCCTTCTCTCGCTGGCTGCCGCTGCGTTTGTCGGATTGACCGGAATCTACGGCCATTCAGTCCGGCCCAGTTTGCCCGGTCCGCACGCGCAAGAGGCGCGACGAGGTCGTCCGTCCGCGCCGCAAGTCAGCCAGTTCCCATCAATCGTTGGCGAGGGCATGCTGTTGGCACTTTACGCAGTGTTGGGACGCATGGCCTGGCGGCGCCTCCCCCGTGGGTCGCGCAGCGAGGAACAAGCGATCGTGTTGGACTTGCGACGAGGACGCCAGGACCAGGGCGAAGCGCCGGTTCCGTCGAACCTCGGGATCACTCGACGATACCCATAATTGGGGGTTCACCCGGGAACACCCTTTCTCATAACTCCGTACCGGTACTATTTTTCAGGCGGGGAACTTCGTCCCCGCCGCGCCTCTCCCTTACACGCTCAGTCGCGGCGACTGGCCCCCATGACAGGCGCTTGGGCAAGTCGCGCTTCCGCCTTCGCCAAAGAGTCACTTCGGTCCTGGCTACGGCGGGCCGTTCGCGCGGTTCGCTCACGCAAGCGACTCGCCAGGAGTAATGGCTACCTCTAGCAGTTTTAGGCGTGGGCTTCGACGCTAGCTCGAAGCGGTAGGGTGGCCTCGTCTGATCTCACGCAGGAGCCAGGCCTTCGCAGTCTTCCAGTCCCGCATGACGGTCTCCGGCGAGACGTTCAAGGCATCCGCTGTTTCTTCGACGGTCAGGCCGCCAAAAAACCTCAACTCGACGACTTGGCTCATCCGTACATCGAGCCTCGCCAGTGTGCTGAGCGCATCGCTGAGTGCGACGAGGTCGCGCCCTTGCGAGTCCGGCAGCTCTTGCAAGTCATCGAGACTCACATGAGCCGCACCGCCACCACGTTTCTGGCGCTGCCGGTTGCGGGCGAACTCCACCAGGATCCGTCGCATCATCTGCGCCGCGACAGCGAGGAAGTGCGCGCGATCGCGCCATTCGACGCGATTGACATCGATCAGCCGCAGGTACGCCTCGTTCACCAGCGACGTGGCCTGCAGCGTGTGATCGGGCCGCTCCTGGCGCATATAGCGCCGTGCGAGACGATGGAGCTCCTCATAGACCAGCGGGACCAGTCGGTCGAGGGCGGATCCGTCGCCCCGGCTCCACGCTCGGAGGAGCTCAGTGGGTCCGCTGTCCGAATTCGGCGACATGACAGTTTTTCCGGTCGGATGGCGCCTTCTACAAGAAGAGGAGGTACACCGCGCCGGCGCGGTTCCAGCCCCCCTCTGAGACTTGGCGCGCCATCTTCTGGCGCCATTTTATGCTGACAGATTCTGCAGCGAACAAGGCTCGGGCTTGCAGGTCCAATACTTGTTCGGCGGCTCGGAACTATGGGAGGCAAGATGGCGCAATCGAGAGTCCTCTTCTTGCTCGCAAGTCTGGTGGCATGGGCCACGAGAGTTGGCACACCGGCTTTTACTGAGACAAAGACAACTGATGAAAGGGCACAAGATATGGCCACCATCGAGAAGCTCCACACGACGGAGACAGCCGCTACTCTGTCGCGGGATGCAGGTGCCCTGACGGATTTGTGGACCGATGACGCAGTGCGCCTCAGCCCTGGCCAGCCGGCGGAGGTTGGCAAACAGGCTATCCGAGAGAGCAACGAACGCTGGTCGGATCGCCCGGGGTTCAAGGTGCTGAGCTACGTTCCAGAAACCACCGACCTGACGATGTTGGATGGCTGGGCGGTCGAGTGGGGTAACTTCACCGCCTCGTATGTTGAGTCGGTCGGTGGTGAGGTGAAGCAGATTCGCGGCAACAGGTTAATGATCCTGAAGAAGCTACCGGACGGCAGTTGGAAATTCTTCCGCGGGATGCGGGCGTCATTTGCCGCCTTGGCGGGTCAGGTGCCCGAGGCACCAGGTGCGTCGACTAGAAGCGACGTGGAGCTTCTCGATGGTGGCCAACCGCTCAACCCGAAGGACAGAGCCGCCCTCGAGAAGGCCCACCAGCACGACATAGCCGCTACTCTCGCGGTAGACCCAGTTGCGCTGACCGACGGTTGGACGGAAGACGCCGTTCGCCTCGGCCCAGACCAGCCGGCGGACGTTGGCAAACCAGCTCTTCGAACGAGTTACGAACGATTGGCGGCAATCCCAGGTTTCAAGGTGCTGAGCTACGTTCCAGAGACCAAACACTTGACGACGATGTTGGACGGCTGGGTGGTCGAGTGGGGTTACTTCACCGTGTCGTATGTTGGGTCGGCGGGTGGCGAGGCAAAACAGGTTCGTGGCCAGGTACTGTCCGTCCTCAAGAGGCTGCCGGACGGCAGTTGGAGAGGCTTCCGCATGATGGGCGTCTGAGTCAGTTGCAGTAGCGCTGGCTGCCACGCCGCCGAACAAGGAGTTGCAGCGGGCACGCTTTCGCCGAGTCGTGAACCCATCGAGGAGTCCGATATGAACCAGCCTGTGATGGACCGTTGGACGACGGTCAAACGCATTCATCAGTCGGCTCTCGCCAAAGACCCGTCCGAACGCGCCGCATTCGTTGACCAATCATGCGGCGGTGACGAAACGCTGCTTCACGAGGTGCAGTCGCTCCTTACGTACGCGACCGAGGCCGAGTCGTTCCTCGAGCGGCCGGCAGTGGACCTCGCGCCCCAACCGCCGGGTGAGTCACACAAGACGACGCTTGTCGGCAGAACCGTCAGTCACTACCAGGTCCTGTCGCTACTCGGTGCTGGCGGAATGGGAGAGGTCTACCTCGCGCGCGACCCGCGACTGGACCGGAGCGTCGCGCTGAAAATACTGCCGGGCGAACTGGCCGGAGACCAGGACCGCATGCAGCGCTTCGCGCGCGAAGCGCGGGCCGCATCCGCGCTGAACCATCCGAATGTTGCCACCATCTACGACGTCGGCGAGAGCGACGGCATTCACTTCATCGTCTTCGAGCACGTTGAGGGGGAGACCATTGCGTCAAGAATCGGCGGGCGCTCGCTCTCGCCGTCGGAAGTCATTGATATCGCGGTGCAGGTTGCTGACGCCTTGGATGTTGCCCATGCAAAGGGCATAACGCACCGTGACATCAAGCCAGCCAACCTCATGCTGACGCAGCGCGGGCACGTGAAGGTGCTCGATTTCGGCATCGCGAAGAGGACCCGCGATGCTGAATCAGCTCGGAACGATAATTGGAGCGCTGAGCCGCGGACTGCAGTCGGGAGCGTGATCGGATCGGGACCATACATGAGTCCCGAGCAGATCGCAGGCGGCCACGTGGACCCGCGCAGCGACGTCTTCAGCCTGGGCACCGTCATCTACCAAATGGGGACCGGGCAACTCCCGTTTTCAGGAGGGACGCGGGAAGAAATAATGGAGGGCATCCTCCACGCAGCGCCAGAGCCCATCACGCGTCTCAATTCCGACATTCCGTCGGAGCTGGAACGGATTACGTTCAAATGTCTCGAGAAGAGTGTAGACGCCCGCTATCAGTCAGCGCGGGAGCTGTTGACTGAGCTATGGGTGCTGAAACGCCAGGTGGACGCCCGCGTGACGCCGGCTTCAGTGCGGTTCGAGTTTCTGAGGCAGCAGCCTGACTCAGCTCACGGCGCACGCTCGACCCACGGCGTAGTCACCGATGACGTGACAGATGCCGACAGGTCGCGGATCTCCGAAGCATCGGAGCTGGTCGCCCGGGGATGGGCGCATCTGCGCTCCGGATCCTTCTTTGAGCTCTCCGACGCCGTATCGGCGTTTCGAGCAGCAGCCGAAGTCTATCCGACCTATGCCGCCGCGCACGCGGGACTGGCGCTCGCGAAAGTTGCTCAGGCGACGGTTCACGATGTGCCGCATCTCGGAGCGCTCGCCGATGCCAAGGCTGCCGCGCTTCGCGCGCTTGCGCTGGATGACAAGAGCGCAGACGCACAGGTCGCGTTGGGGCAGGTGATGCTGTTCAGTGAATGGGATTGGATCGCGGCGGAGCGCAGCTTCCAACGAGCACTGGCGATCAACCCGAATCATGCGGAAGCGTACCTGCACTACGGCGGTTTGATGGAAGCGCTGGGTGAACTGCCGCGCGGATTCGACCTGAAGCTGCAGGGTCTCGAATGCGACTCGACGTCGGCGCTTGCGCACGTCCTCATTGCTGTCTCGTTCTGGAATCAGCGACGGTACGACGACGTGATCGTGTGGGTCAGCAAGGCGCTCGATCGCGATCCGCGGCATCTCTTCGCTCGTGAATTGCTCGTCGGCGCGTACGCGAAGAAAGGCGATGTCGCACGACAGATTGAGGAGGACCTGAAACGCGTCGAAGCGCGTTTCGACCTGAGCGACGAAAACCGTGCTGCCCTGAAGGGAATCTGCGACGAATTCGTGCACGTCTATACACACGAGGGCAAGGCCGCAGCGTACCGATACTTCCTCGAACATCAGCAGCGCTTGAAAGAACTGGTACCGGATGGCGGGTCAGACCGTGGCAATACCATAATCGGGCCCCTGGCACGTTCCGCTGAAATGGGAGACCTCGACAAGGCCTTCGAGCTTCTTCAACGCGCCCTTGACGTGCGCGATCCACAGTTGGTCCATCTCGCTGTGGCACCTCAGTGGGACAGCTTGCGCGCGGATCCGCGGTTCAACCAGTGCCTCGAACGGATGAGATTACGACCGGTTTTGTAACCGGACTGAATGGCTGCCGGTTCGCGTTCAGTCGAACCTCGGGATCACGCGGCGATCGAATTCCGAGGTCCCATCGCGCTCCTGCGCCGGCCTCACGTCGCCTTCGCTCAACGGCACCTGCGATAGGGCTGGCACGGTGCGTATAGAATCGCCACGCCCATGGGACTGACTGCCGGCACACGACTCGGGCAGTACCAGATCGTTGCCAGCATCGGCGCCGGCGGGATGGGCGAGGTCTACCGCGCCAGGGACACGCGCCTGGGCCGCGATGTGGCCGTCCTCGCGGACGGCGACAGGTACCTGCTGACGCTTTGGCGGTATCGACGCAGCGAGACCGTGAAATGAGGCATCGGGGCGGATGGACCCGGGGCCGGTGCCAATGAAGCGCACCGGATTTGCCGTCATGCTTGGGCTGGCTGCCGCCGGACTGGCGGCGCTCCTCGGCCGCGTGCCGCTCGCGAAGGCGTTCGAGAATCAGGCGTTCGACGCGCGACTCGCGGCCACCGCCCTCTCCGCCGATCCCAATTCACCTGTTGTCGTCATCGAGATCGACGACCCGACCTTGCGTGCGCTCGAACCGGCATTCGGCCGCTGGCCGTGGCCACGGCTCGTGCATGCGAGCGTGATCGACTTCCTGGCGCGTGCCGGCGCGCGCGTCATCGCGTACGACGTGCTGTTCATCGAGCGCGACACTCGCGGGGATTTCGCGGTGGGGAATTCGCGCACGAGCGGCGCGCAGTCGGACGCGGCGCTCGTGGACTCGGTGAAGCGGGCGGGGAACGTGGTGCTGGCCGCGGACGCCTCGTCGGAGGGACTGGTCTCGGCAGTCGCGACGCCCGCCGACACGGCGCCACCGGCGCTCCCGGGCACGGCGTACAGGCCCGGTGAGGGCTTTCAGGAACGGCCGGTGCTCGAGTTGCCGTTCGATGAGCTGACGCGCGCGGCGCTCGCCGTCGGACATACGGTGCTAATCAAGGACTCGGACGGATCGGCGCGCCGTCAGCTGCCGTTTATCGAGTACCACGGGACGGCGGTGCCGTCGGTCGGGTTTGCGGCGGTGCTGGCGGCGCTCAAGGCCCCGGCGGAGGCGGTGCAACTCCAGTCACCAAACGTGCTGCGTGTTGGCACACATCTCGTGCCACTTGTCAGCGAGCCTGTGCCAGCAGATCACCCCGGCGATCCCGACAAGTCGTCTCGCCAGCTCGTGCTCACATTCCGCCGCGCGCGAGTGGAGACGGACGGGACGCGGACGATCTTTCCGGTGTATTCGTTCTTCGACGTGTTGTTGTCCGAAGATCGCCTGTCGTCAGGTCAGCCGCCGGTGATCGATCCGTCCGTCTTTCGCGACAAGATCGTGTTCGTCGGCACGAGCGCGCCCGGACTCAACGACGTCTTCGCATCGCCCCTCGGTGGTGCCGGCCTGCCGGGCGCACAAATTCACGCGACGGTGGCCGACAGCGTCCTGTCGGATCGCGTCATTCGCCGCGCGTCGCCTGGCGCCGATCTCGCGCTCACGTTGGTCGCGGCGCTCGTCGTCGCTCTCGTCGCGACGTTCGTGCCGGTCGCGTGGGCGACGGCCGTGACGGGAGTGATCGCGGTGGCGCTTGGCGTCTGGCTTACGCGCGAGGTGGGCGCGCTCGTCTGGTTCGCGGCAGTCGTCCCCGGCCTCGCGATGGCATTCGCGCTCTTTGGCGGCGTCGCCTGGCAGTACTTCGTCGAGGGCCGGTCGAAGCGCCAGGTGAAACAGTTGTTCGGTCGGTACGTCTCGCCGCTCGTCATCGACCAGCTCATGGCCGACCCGGCACTCGCGCGGCTTGGCGGCGAGCGGCGCGAGATGTCGGTGCTGTTTTCCGACATCCGCGGCTTCACGACGGCGTCCGAGGCGAGCACGCCCGAGGCCGTCGTCGCCCAGTTGAACGAGCATTTCGGGGCCATGGTAGACGTGCTGTTCCGCCACCAGGGAACGCTCGATAAGTTTGTGGGCGACATGATTATGGGCCTGTTCGGGGCGCCGCTTGCCGATCCCCGGCACGCCGATCACGCCGTGGCGGCCGCCCTGGACATGTCGGCGGCGCTCGACCGCCTGAACGCCGGCTGGAAGGCCGAGGGCCGGCCGGTGCTCGACATCGGCATCGGGATCAACTCGGGCGAGATGATCGCCGGCAACATCGGGTCGAGTGCGATCATGAGCTACACGGTCATCGGCGATGCGGTGAACCTGGGCTCGCGGCTGGAGTCGCTGAACAAGGAATTCGGGACCCGGATTCTCATCAGCCAGGCGACGAAGGATCAGCTGACGATTGACGTCCCGACGCGGCTCGTCGGGGAAGTCACCGTGAAGGGGCGCAAGCAGCCCGTCGTGGTATATGAAGTGGGCGCGCCGCGCGGGAAGCGCGCGCCGGAAACCGAGAGCAGGAGCGAGACATGAAATCGTTCGTCGCGATCACGATGGTGTGTGGATTGTCAGTCGCCGCGCCGGCCGCCGCGCAGTTGACCAGTATCGCCAAGGGCCTGCAGAAGGGACAGGAAGTCCAGCAGGCGATGACGATCAGCGACGCCGAAGAGAAACAGATCGGCACCGACATCAGCGCGAAGCTTCGCGAGAAATACGGCGTCGTGCAGGATCAGGCGATCCACAAGTACGTCACGCTCGTCGGATCCGTCCTCGCGTCGGCGAGCAGCCGGCCGAATCTCAGCTGGACCTTCATCGTCCTCGATACGGACGGCATCAACGCGTTTGCGGCGCCTGGCGGGTTCATTCACATCACCCGTGGCGCGCTCGCGCTGATTCAGAACGAGGCCGAGCTTGCCGACGTGCTCGCACACGAGATCTCGCACATCACGGAAAAGCACACGATCAATGCGATCCGGAACGAGAAGCTGGTGAGCACCGGCGCGTCCGAATCGCGAAGCCAGATCGTCCAGAACTTCGCGAACGTGGCCTACTCGAACATCCTCGAGAACAAGTACGACCGCACTCAGGAAAAGGACGCGGACCGGATCGGCGTCACGCTCGCGAACAAGGTCGGGTACGCCCCCACGGGTCTTGCGTCGTTTCTGACGCGTCTGAACGATCGCAACAAGAACCTCAAGGAACCGAGCGGCCTTTTCGCGTCGCATCCTGACACCCAGGATCGACTCGACACACTCGGCAAGCTCATTCCTGCGCAGAAACTGACGGCGACGGCGACCGTCGAGGCGCGTTATCACGCGTCGGTCACGTTCAAGCCGGTGTCGGTCGACGCGCTTGGTGCCGGTGCCGCGCCGGCGCCCGAACCGGCCAAGCCCGCGCCAAGCAGTGGCTCAGGCAGCAAGCTCGGTCTCGGCGGAATGAATCCGCTCGGCAATCAGAAGACGAGCAACCAGACGATCGCCTCCGCTGGATCGCGCGGTCTCAATCCCGATCGCGACGCGAAGGGCGGCCCGAACAAGGGCCTCGTGATCGTGACGGTCACACCGGCTGAAGTCGCCGACTTCCGCAAGGGCATCGCCGGCTAGACCGAGGACATGAACCCGGAGCATCAATACTGGATGCCCCACGCGTTGTGGGGCGTGGCGCTGGCTGCGCTTGCGGCCACGTTGATGCTCATCGTTCGCGATCCGCTGACGCGCCGGCGTCTGCGATTCACGCTGCTCGTCACGCTGGGCGCGGGCGCGTTCCACGTCGCGCGCGTCAGGGCACCGGCGCTCGCCGGCTTCGACAGCCTCACGCTCGACAGCATCGAGGCGATGCTGATCGCGCTTGCCGTCACGAACACGCTCGTCACGCTCGTCTTCAACCCGTGGCTGACGCGTCCCAATCGCGATCGCGCGCCGTCGATCGTCCAGGACGTCCTCGTGATCGGCTTGATCGGCGCCGTCGCGTACTACGTCTTCGGCGAGCGCATTCTCGGGCCGTCGCTCGGCGCTGCGGCCGCGCTCGCCCTCGGCCTGCAGGATCAAGTCGGCAACTTCTTCGCGGGCCTCGCGATTCAGGTGGAACGGCCGTTTCGTGTCGGGCACTGGATCTCGCTCGCCGGTATCGAAGGCCGCGTCGTCGAAGTCACGTGGCGCGCGACGAAGGTACGGACGAAGGCCGGCAATCTCGTCATCATCCCGAACAACACGGTGGGGCGCGAGTCGATCACGAACTACTCGGAGCCCACGGCGCCGACGCGGCAGCAGGTGGACGTCGGGGCGACGTATTCCGCGGCCCCGAACGACGTCCGTGACGCGTTGATGACCGCGATGGCGAGGGTGCCGCGCGTGCTCAAGCAGCCTGGCGCCGACGTCATCCTCACTGACTTTGGCGGTTCCGCGGTGGTCTACCGTGCGCGCTACTGGCTCGACGATTTCGAACACGACGTGGATATCAGCGACGAGGTGAGAACCGCGATTTTCTACGAGTTCAACCGACGCGGCATCGAAATCCCGTGGCCGATCCAGGTGGAGTACGCGCGCGAGTACGTCGAGCCCGATCCCGCGGCCAAACGTCCTGAACTCGCGCAGGCCATTGCCCGCGTGCCGGTGTTCGCGGCGCTGCCGCCCGAGGCGCACGACGCGCTCGCGGCGTCGGCGGCTGAACGCCTGTTCGCGAACGGCGAAGCGATCGTGCGCGAGGGCGAGGCGGGCGCGTCGATGTTCATCGTCCGGCGCGGGCGGGTCGCGATCACGATCGGACCCGAACAACGCGAAGTGGCCGTCACGGAAGCCGGCGGCTATTTCGGCGAGATGTCGCTCTTGACCGGCGATCCGCGGGCGGCGACCGTCGTCGCGCGCGGCGACTGCGTCGTGCTCGAGATCGCCGCCGACGCGTTCCGGGCCTACGTGCAGGCGCGGCCTGAAGTGATCGATCACCTCGCGGAAGCGGCCGCGGCTCGACGGAAAGCGCTCGATCAATCGCGCGCCGCTGTCACGCCCCACACCCACGAGCCGGTGTCTATTGCGCGCCGCATGCGTAAGTTCTTCGGGTTGAGCTAGGCGCCGTCCGGCGCGCTACTGCGTCCAGATCAGGACGCGCTCACCTGACGGACGACGGTAATCCATCACGAGCGCGGGCCCGATTCGCTCGAGCTCGTTCACGTCGATGTGCAGCCGATCGAAATCAAATCCCGGATCGCCGTTGATGACGTCGAACTTGCGGCGGCCAAGCCGCATCAGCCAGAACGGCACCGAGACCTTGACGATGCGCGTGGGTTCCTCATTCGGATTCCACGCGAGAATCCACATCTGTTCGGGCCGCACGCTCGACGTCGGCAGGTCCTCGAGCGGCCGAACGGCGCGTGTGTGCTCGAGGTCGTCCACCTCGATGAGCGGTTTCTTGTCCTTGAACATGGCGTGCGCCTGCTCGAATTGATCCAGCGCCTCGCCGCTCGTCGACCGTTTCGCCGAGATGTGGTGGCTGACGAAGTACACGCCGGCGCCGGCCACGATGAACAAGCAGCTCAGGCCGAGCCCGATCACCGCGACGATGATCCAGATCCAGGTTTTCTTGGACGCCATCAGGCTTCAGTCTACGGCTTGTCGCGTCCGAACGGCTGATGCTCGAACCGCACGGCGGCGGCCGATCCAATGGCGTCGTTGGCCGCGTCGGCGATCGTGCGGGCCTGCCGATATTCGGCGAGGGCGGCCGGCCGTTGTCCAAGCAGGTCGTGAGCCTTGCCGAGCTCGAGGTGAATGCGCCCGCGTACCCAGTCCGCCGGCTGGCTGTCGAGCGCCGTGCGCAGGTCCGTTTCCGCGTCGCCCGCGTTGTGGAGCGCGACGCGCGCGGCGCCTCGCTTGTAACACCAGAGCGCCCGCTCGCCGGGCATCTTCACACGAGGATCGAGTTCAAATTCCTGCAGACCACCGGTGAGGATCGACTCGGCGTCGGCCGGGCGTCCGGCGCGAATCGCCGCCGCGCCCCGCTCGAGCACGAAGATGCGGTTCCGCGGATACGTCTCCGCGAGCCGCCGCAACACGCGGACGACGTCCTCGTGGCGTCCTTCGCGAGTGTAAATCAGCACGAGCGCCGTGCCGGCTTCGACGCGCGCGTTGGGCCGGTCGAACGCCGACTCGATGAGCGCGATGCCCTTCTCCTTGCCGCCGCCGAAGCCCGCCATGTACGCAATCCATCTCGTCGTCAGCCCGAGCGTCGAGACGATGTAACGATAGGTGCCGACGATGACGGCGGCCTCGGCGCGATCCGGCTGACGCTCGAGGACGTCTTCGGCGTTGTCGTAGGCGCGTTTGGCTGAGCGGAACGCCGCCATCGTGCTGCCTTCCACAGCCGCGACGTACGAGGCTTGGAGGCCGTAGGCGGCAGCGACGGAATACTTCGCGTCCAGATCACGCGGTGAATTGGCCAGCTCTGCTTCACTGAGACGAATCGACGCATCGAGCTCGCGATGGAACTCGGTGTCGAGCTCCGGCGGCACCTTGCCCTGCGCGCCGAGTGACTTGGTCACACCGCCGAGATACTGATCGACCGTGATCGCACCGCGCTTGTACAGGATGTCGATTTGCAGGATCGCCGCGAGCGTGCGATGCGCGTCCGGGTCGTTTGGCGTGTCCGCGACGGCCTGGCGCGCGATGCCGATCGCGGTGTCGTAATCCAGGCTGTAGGCGGCGTCGTAAGCACGCTGGAGAGCCGGGGTCCCGGTCTTGGGCCTCGACTCGGTTTGGCCGGCCTCGACCAGTGCGTGGCCGGACGTCGCGACGAGCATCGCAACCGCACAGCCCACGATCGACCGACGAATCCCGGTCATCAAAACTCGATTTTCTGTCCCAGGCCCGCGACCTGCGCCCGTTCCACCGCGAGTTGCGCGGCGACGATGTCTTCGACCGCCATGCCGAGGGACTTGAATATTGTGACCCCCGACGCGGCAATTCGTCCAGCGACCTTGCCCGACACGAGCTCGCCTAATTCGCCGACGATGTGGCGGTCGTTGATGGCGCCCTCGCGGATTGGGAGCAGCAGATCACCGGCCTCTTTGAGCGCGCCAACGCGCGAGTCGACGTAGACACGCGCGCGCGCGATGAGCGCCGTCGGCATCTCGCGCTGGTCCGGACGGCAGGCGCCGACGCCGCAGATGTGCGTGCCGGGCCCGACGTCGTCGCTCGTGATGACGGGCTCGCGCGAGGACGTGGCGAGCACCACGATGTCCGCGCCGCGGACGGCGGCGCGAGGATCGGCGGCTGCGCGGACGGGGAGCGAGGTGGCTGCCGACGCGGTTTTCGCAAAGTGATCGCGGTGCGCGGCGCTCGGGCTCCAGACGCGGACGTCGGTCAGATTGGCGACGTGGCGGATCGCTTCGAGGTGGCTGCGGGCCTGCACGCCGCTGCCGATGAGCGCGAGCACGCTCGCGCCGCGGCTGGCCAGGTGCTTGACCGAGACGGCGGAGACCGCCGCCGTGCGCGCTTCGGTGATGTAGCGTCCGTCGAGAATGGCGACGAGCGCGCCCGTGTCGGGATCCATCAGGACGATCGTCGCGAGGTGCGAGGGCAGCCCGCGGTCGTGATTGGCGTGGTAGACGGTGACGAGCTTAGCGCCCATCGCGGCCGGCGAGCCGACGGCGGCGGGCATGACGCCGAAGTAGTTCTTGTCGGGTCCGATCTCGAGCACTGAGCGCACGGGCTGGATGGCGCGGCCGGCGGAGTATTCGCCGAGCGCGCGTGCCATCGCCTCAATCAGATCCGGCATCGGCAGGACCGCTTTCACGTCACGTTCAGTCAGGAAGACAGGCATAGGGGACGGGGCTTTTTTCCACAGTTTGTGCCAGATTGGTGCCGGAGGTCGGGGCCAACCTGCGCGGTTGGCCCCCGACCTCCGGCACCCGAGGCACCCAAACTGTGGAAAAAAGCCCCGTCCCCCTCATCTTACGCACGATTGACGCGCACACGGCAGGGGAGCCGCTGAGGCTCATCACCGAGGGGTGGCCGGCGCCGAGGGGCGGGACCATGCTCGAGCGGCGGGCGTGGGCGAAGAGCCGCCAGGATGCCCTCCGGCGCGCGGTCATGTTCGAGCCGCGCGGGCACGCCGACATGTATGGCGCCCTGCTGACCGAACCTGAACGCGCCGATTCCGACGCCGGCGTGCTGTTCATGCACAACGAAGGCTTCAGCACGATGTGCGGTCACGGCATCATCGCCGTCGTTACGATCGCCCTCGAGCGCGGCATCATCACGACGCGCGGCCACGCGCTGACGCTCGACGCGCCGGCCGGCCAGATTCGCGCCCGCGCCGAAATCTCGACCGCAAACGCCCGCACGCGGGTGGACCGCGTGTCGTTCGTCAACGTGCCGTCGTTCGTGCTCGCCCCGGCCGTGCCGATCGACGTCCAGGGCCGCAAAGTCGCGGTCGACGTCGCCTTCGGCGGCGCGTTCTACGCCGTCGTCGACGCCGAGGCCGTGGGGCTGGCGGTCACCGCCGATCGGCTGCCGGCGCTCCGCACGACCGGCATGACAATCGCCCGCGCTGTCGAACGCGCGATGACCGTCGTTCATCCCACCGAGCCCGGGCTCACCGGCATCTACGGCACGATCTTCACCGGGCCTCCCACGCAGCCCGGGGCGGATCTACGCAACGTCACGATCTTCGCGGACCACGAGGTCGATCGGTCGCCCTGCGGCACGGGCACCTGCGCCGTCCTTGCCGTGCTCGATGCGATGGGCGTCGCCGATCCCGATCGGCCGTTCGTTCACGAGAGCGTAATTGGCACGACGTTCAGCGCGCGCGTGATCGAACGCACGATCGTCGGGGAACTCCCGGCGATCGTCCCAGAGCTCTCCGGTTCGGCGTGGATCACCGGCGAGCACATGTTCACGGTCGATCCGAACGATCCGCTGGCGTCGGGATTCAGGCTCTGAAAGCTGCGCGCGGGACGCGCGAGCGAAATTACTTCAGCGCGGCGAGCCCCGAAAGGTCGATACCGGTGACGACGCTTCGCACCGAGTCGATGGCCGTGGCGCCCGAACTGCTCGCGTGCACCAGGAACCGGCGATTGAGGATGACGGTGACTTCGCCGATCTGATCGTCACGGTTGAAGGACTCGACACCGGGGAATCCGCCGAGACTCACGGCCTTCATGTAGCCATTCGGCGCTTCCTGGTGGTAGTTCCCGTTCGCGATTTTCGACAGCGCCTCGATGTACGAGGCGTCGCCGCCGGTATCCGTCAGTTCCAGATCGATCTGCGCCGCGCCACGCTTGTATGTCGCCCGAACATGCGACGCAGGCGCGGGAAGCTGCACGTCCGCGCCCGCGGAATGCTCGAGCGTCCACCCGTCAGGTTTTGGCAGAAATGACTCGAGACGCTGATGACCGACGAGCGCCGGTCCTGCAGATGCCGTCGGCCTGGCCGTGGCCGCTGGCCGGGATGAGCCCGCGGAGCCCGGCGTCGTCGCTGCCGCTCCGCGGTCTTCCGAATGTGAACACGCCGCCGCGCCGACGGCCGCCGCGACAATCGCGACGACCACGCGCCTCACTTCAAACCCGACAGTTTGGTCAGGTTCACCGCCTCGACGGCCTTGCGCGCCGCGTCCGCGCTATCCACGTCATGCGCGTTCGCGCTGACGATGAACCGGTTTGCGACAACAGCCGTCACCTCCGCGTGTTTCGCGTTCTTCTCCCACTCTTCGAAACCGGGGAAGCCGCCGATCTGCACGGACTTGTGATACCCGTCGTCTGATTTCTCCTCGAATCCCGGCGCGAGCATCATCGTGAGCGGCGCGAGCAGCAGCTGATTGAGCGCGCTGTCGGTGATTTCGAGCTCGAGCGTGCCGTCACCCTTGGTGTACTTTCCCTTCGCGCTCGATTGCGAGATGCCGAGCGACACCTGCTCTCCCTTGACGTCGCCCTTCGTCCAGCCCGCGACGTCCGGAATCAGCGCCTTCAGCTCTTCGTAGTCGACGGGCTTGGCCGCGTTCTTCGACATGCTCTCCAGGCCCTGCGCGAGCTGCGAGAGCCCCTGCGCCATCTGTTGCGCGCCCTGGGCCGTCTGGGCGCTGCCGTTCGCCGCGCCGCCCGCCGCGCCTGATGCACCTGCCGCGGCCGACTTCTCCGCGGGCTTGGTTTCCGCCGCTTTCTGACTCGATCCGCATCCCGCCGCCAGGGCGAGTACCACGCATCCGGTCATGAGTGTTCGATACATATGGCCTCCGTCCGCTCCACGCCGCGGATCGCGTGAGGCGATTCTCTACCGAATCCGCTCGCGGATCCTGCCGATCTTCGTGAGCTTTTCGCCGCCGGCCTCGAGCGTGACGATGTAGTCGCCGATGGGCGCCGGCGGGCCCACCTGGCCACCGCGCCCGCCTCCGCCGCCGCGTCCGGCCGGCGGGGCAGCGCCGCCCGTCATGATCTGCATCGGCCATTCGATTCGGTTGAGGCCCGCGCGACCAGGACCGGTGAGTTGCGCGATTGGCTTGCCCGCGACGTCCGTGATCGTCACATGCGCGCCCGCGCTGTCCGCGGCCTTGAGGTAGTAGTTGAAGGTCAACGCATCGCGCTCGTTCAGCACCTCGATGTATTTGCTGCCGAACAGGTGATAGTTCATCCCCTGACCGCTGAAGCTGTAGCGCGCACGCGGCTCGATGTCGAAGAAGTGCACGTTCTGATCGAGCACCTCGGGCGTCAGTTCCTGGAGCGGCGTGATGTCGCCCGTCCAGAATCCACGTCCGTACGTGCCGAGCACGAGATCGCCTTCGCGCGGGTGAATCAGCAGATCGTGCACTGCCACTGTCGGCAGGTTTGCCTTCAAGCGCGTCCAGCTCGCGCCGGTGTCGATCGAGACGAACACGCCGATGTCGTTGCCGACGATGAGCAGGTTCTTGTTCTTGCGATCCTGCACGACGACGTTGATCGACGCTTTAGGCAGATTGGCGCTGATCGACGTCCACGTCTTGCCGCCGTCGGTCGTGCGATAGAGATACGGCGTGAAGTCGTCGAAGCGATAGCCGTTCTTCGCGACGAACGCCGTGTCGGCGTCGAAGGGGGACGCGAACACGCGGCTCACCCAGCGATCGACCGGTGCGCCCGCAGCGACCAGCGCCGGGGTGACGTCGGTCCAGGCGCCGCCGTGATTCGCGGTCAGCTGCACCTTGCCGTCGTCGGTGCCGACCCAGATGACACCGGCCTTCACTGGCGACTCGGAGATCGACGTAATGGTGCAGAACGGCACGTTGTGGCCGATCTTCGCCGGGTCGTTCGTCGTCAGGTCGGGGCTGATTTTTTCCCAGTGATCGCCGCGATCGAGCGAACGGAACAGCAACTGCGCGCCCGCGTAGACGATTTGCGGGTTGTGCGGCGAGAGCGCGATCGGCGCGATCCAGTTGTAACGCAGCGGCGGCGTGCCTGTTCCCGCGCGCCCGGGCGTGATGTCGGTCCGCACGCCGGTCTTCTGATCCATGCGGCCCATCGCGTTCAGCTCGCGCGTGTTGTACGCCCACCGGCTGTCGGTGGGATCGATCACGTTGTACATCCCGTCGCCGGGTCCGACCGTCACCCAGTTCTCGAGCGAGATCACGCCCGTCGGGCCGTTACTCGGTCCCTTCCACGAGTCGTGATCCTGCAGGCCGCCGTACACGTTGTACGGATCGTCCATGTCCACGCCGATCGCGTAGACCTCGCCGACGCGCAGGTTCGGTGCGTAGTCGGCCGTCTGGCCGCCGTCGTTCGAGAACTGCACGCCACCGTCGCTGCCGAGGATCAGCCGCTGCGAGTCCTCCGGATCCCACCACATGCATCGGAAGTCGCCAAACGCGCCGCGGAAGAAGCCGGTCTGCCATGTTTTGCCGCCGTCGCGCGTGACGTACATGCTGTCGCTGTTGGCGATGACGACCTGGTCGTTGTTCGGATCGATCTTGATCTGATTGAACGAGTACGGCGCCTTGCCGCCGGCGACGTTGGTCGGCGACGTCTTATGCCACGTCTTTCCGCCATCCTCGCTGCGATAGAGCTCGTTGCCGATGATGCCCTGCGCAAGCGGAGCGGTCGCGCTCGGCGCGCCTCCGGCGGCCCGGCCTGCGGCTGCCGCACCGGCAGCACCTGCCCCTGCCGCGCCCGCACCGCGCGCCGGGGCGCCGGCCGCGCCCCCGCGGGCCAACCGCGCTGCCGCCGCGTCCTCGGGGGAAGCGGGATTCTGATTCTCGAGCAGCGCGTAGAGAATCTGTGGATTCTTGTCGTAGATGTCGAGGCCGATCCGGCCAATCTTGCCGTTTGGCAGGCCACCCTCGAGCCGCGTCCACTTCTCGCCGCCGTCATCGGTCTTGAACACGCCGCTTTCCGGGCCGCTCTCGACGATCTGCCAGGGCCGGCGATCCTTGTCGTACATCGCCGCATACAACGTCGTCGGCGTCTTGCGGTTGATGACGAGATCGATGGCGCCCACCGCGTCGTTGACGTAGAGCACTTTCTTCCAGTGCTGTCCGCCGTCGGTCGTCTTGAACACGCCGCGCTCTTCGTTCTTCGAAAAGAGATGGCCCATCGCTGCGACGAAGACGATGTCGGGATTCTTCGGATCGATGACGATGCGCGCGATGTGATGCGAGTCGGTGAGACCCATCGACTGCCAGGTCTTGCCCGCGTCAGTCGACTTGAAGACGCCTTTGCCGGAAATCGAACTGCGCGCGTTCGCCTGATCGCCCGTGCCGAGCCAGACGACGCTGGGATTGGACGGTGCGACCGCCACGGCGCCGGTCGACGCGACCTCGACGCTGTCGGTGATCGGCTCCCACGTGATGCCGCCGTTCACGGTCTTCCACAGGCCGCCGCTGCGCGTCGCGGCATAAACCGTGTAGAGGTGATCGTGCGCCGGAGTTTCAGGCACGGCAATCGCGGTCACCCACGCGCCCGTGCGGAAGGCGCCGATATTGCGCATCGTGAACGAGTTGAGGATGTCGTCGAGGGGCGGCGGCGGGGCCGCGGCGCGCGTCCGGACGGACGCGGCAAAGACGACGAGGAGAAGCGCGCCAAGCGCGAGGAGCCGGGTCTTCAGCATCATGCCGAAGAACTTTACTCCTAGCCGCCCCGCCCGAACCACTGCAGCAGGCCCAGCGTGAGCCAGGGCACATACGTGATTAGCAGCACGCCAATCGCCAGAATGCCCAGCATGGGCAGAGTAGCCCATGTCACTTCGAGCACGGGCTTCTTGAATCGAACCGACGCGAGCAAGAGATTCAGGCCCAGCGGCGGATGCAGGAACCCCAGCTCGAGGTTGGCGACGAAGATGATGCCCAAGTGCACCGGGTTGATCCCGAAAACATCCGCTAATGGAATGATGAGCGGCACGACCACGACGATCGCCGAGAAAATGTCCATCAACGTGCCGACCGCAAGCAGGAACACGTTGAGGCACAGCAGGAACACGAGCTTCGAGTGCACGTGCGCTTGCGTCCAATCGATGAGCTGCGTCGGGATCTGCGCGTCGACGAGGTAATTGGTCAGGCCCGCGGCGACCGCGAGAATCACGAGGACGCCGCCGACGAGCGCGACGCAGTCGCTCATCACGCGCAACACGTCCTTCCACGCCGGCAGGTCCTTGTGGATGAAGCGCTGGACGATGAGCGTGTAGAGCGCGGCGATCGGCGCAGATTCGACGAGCGTGGCGACGCCGCCGAGAAAGGCGCCGAGCACGAACACGGGAAGCATCACTTCCCACTTCGCTTCCCACAACGAGCCCAGCGCCTCGCGGACCGTGAATCGCGACCGGCCTGCATTCGTCACGAGGCCTTCGCGGACCCCGAGGGCGCTGAGCAGGCCGAGCATCAGCAGGCCGGGCAGCAGGCCGCCGATGAAGAGATCCTCGATCGACGCCTTCTGCGAGACGATGCCGTAGAGCATCAGCGGCAGCGACAGCGGGAAGAGCAGGCCGAGCGAGCCGGACGCCGTGAGCAGGCCGATCGAGAAGCGCTCGCGGTACCGGTCGCCGACGAGCGCCGGCAACAGCAGGCCGCCGAGCACGAGGATCGTTACGCCCGATCCGCCTGTAAAGAGCGTGAAGAAGGCGCAGAGCGTCGCCGCGGCGACCGCCGTACCACCCGGCGCCCAGCCGACCCACGCGCGGAACAATCGCAGCAGCCGTTCTGACGACTTGCCTTCGGCGAGCAGAAATCCCGCGAGCGTGAACAGCGGAATCGCGGCCAGGCCTGTCGACGTCGTCAGCTCCTCGTACGCCTTGACCAGCAGTACGACCGGCGGGTTACCGTGGACGAGCGACGCGAAAATCGCGATGCCGCCGAGCAAGGCGAAAATCGGCGCGCCCAGCACCCCGACGATCAGGATCACGATGAGCCACGGCGTGAGCGCGAGCCCTTCGAACGATGCGCGGTAGTTGTGGATGAGAAAGCCGGCGACGATGCCGAGCGCCGCGAACGCGCGTCCAATTGCGTGTGGCGAGGCGCGCCACGCGAGCCGAAGGGCAATCAACGCGAAGCCCACCGGCAGCGCGAGATCGGCGATCCACACCGGGATCCCCACGGCGACGATGTCGCCGGCCGCCCGGTCGCTCTGGACCAGCACGTAGCCGCCGAGCGCGAGCAACGTGGCGATCGCGGCCCCGCCGGCGCCGGAGATGATGTGTGCGATTTCGCCGATGCGGCCTTTCGGCAGGAACTCGCCCGTCGCAAGCGTGAGCAGCTTGCCTTCACGCGCCGCAATCGCCGCGCCGAACAGGCCGAGCCAGAGCGTCAGGTTCTGCGCGATGGGCCCTGAGCCGGGCACGCCCGTGCCGAAGAGCTTGCGCGACGCGATCTCCGCAAGCGGCAGCACCATGATGCCGCCAAGCGCGAGCGTCGCGAGCAGATTCTCGGCGCGGACCGCGAGAGCCTTGAGCGGCAACTAGCGGCCCTTGGACTTGCGGAACGCGTCGCGCTCTTTGACCGCCATGTCGTAGATGTCGGCCGGTACCATGCTTCCGCGCATCGTCGACGTCAGTTGCGTGGCCGCCGCGCGGAACTCCCCGGAGGCTTTCGCGTCGAGCTTGATGGTCTCGAGCCCGCGCGCCGACATCGCCGTGATCGAGTCGGCGTCCTGCTTGGGCGCGTCGGTTCGGATGCGCGCTTCCATCGCCGTCGCGGCCTCGGTCATCTTCGCGCGATCCTCGGGCGAGATCTTGTTCCACGTGTCGGTCGAGATCACGAGCGCGCCGACGAGCGGCGCGATGTGCAGCTGCATCATGTACTTCGCGTCGCGGAAAATCTGCAGCGTGAGCGCGAGATACGGCGTGTTGGGCGCGGTGTCAATCAGACCAGTCGAGAGCTTGAGCTGCGCGGGAATGTCCGACGGCAGCAACGCGACCGGGTGAAAACCGTTCGACGCAAACCACTGATACATCCGGTCGTCGCCCTTGCTCGTGAACAGCTTGGACGCTTTCACTTCAGCCAGAGACCTGATCGGCTTTTTCGAGAAGAGCTCGACCCAGCCGCCCGATCCCCAGCACAGCAGATGAAAGCCCTTCGCTTCGAGTTTCTGCTCGAGCACCGGCGAGATCTTCTGCTGTACCGCCAGCTCCTCGTCGTCGGTCTCGAAGAAAAAGGGAATGGCGAAGACGTTGAACGACTCGTCGATCTGCGACAGGCCGCCGGCGGTCAAGAGCGCCGCCTGCAGTGTGCCGATCGCGGGCCGCATCATGCGGATCGTCGTCGGCTCGTCGCCCTGCGTGCCGCCCGGATAGACCTGCAGCGTGACGCGGTCGCTGGTGTTCTTCCTCCACGCTTCGCCCATGTCGGTGAGCGCTTTGTGCCAGGTGGTATTGGCCGGCGCCTGCGTGGCGAGCTTGACGACGACGGCGGCCGGTGCGGCCAGCACGCCGACGGCGGCGAGGACGACGATGACGGGGATGAGCCCGCGCTTCGAGACGGACATGGGGGAAATCTCCTTCATTTCGCGTGGGCCGGAGCCTTCGCGAATAGCGTGCCGATCTGGTCGAGCAGCGCCTGCGCCCGGCGCTGCATCACCAGGGTGACCAGGCGGTTGCTCGGGTCCTTCTCAGGATCGATCGCGAGGGCGTCCTTGAGCAAGCGGCTGAACTCGGCCCGGTCCTGCGCGGGGACCGACACGCCGAGCGCGAGATCCACGTAGGGGCCGGGCGCCAGGCCCTTCTGCATTTCGACGGCCTTGGCGAAATGCTCCCGCGCGCGCGGCACCGATCCGCCCAGCGCGTCGGGCAGGCTGTCGAGCGAGATGAACAGCTCGTGAATCGCGCCGTGGTTCCACGTCGGATCGAGCGCGAGCGCGCGATCGGCCAGAGCGCGCACGGTCGGGTAGTCGACGACGAGATCGGGTTTGTCGAGACCGAGCGAGATCGCCGCGCCCCAGGACGCCGACGACCAGTAGAGCAGTGGAATATCCTTCGCTTCCGCTTTCGCGAGCGCCGCCGCCGGGTCGGCGAGCAGCTTCGGCGTGATGCCCGGGAAACGGACTTCGGCCGCGCGCAGGCAGTAGCCTTTCGCGCGCAGATAGAGCTTCAACGCGCGGTCGCGCAGCGCCTTCGATTCGTCGTGGTGCGCTTCGCCGAGCACCTGCGCGTCGGTCTCGACGAACGCGAAGCTGTATTCAGTGAACGCCGAGCACGTCGCGACGAGCAGCTGTTCGTTGTTGGGGACCGACTCGAGGAGCGACTCGTAGAGCTTGAGCGCGAATGGCAGCGCCTGCCTCACGAGCTCGGGGTCGTCGTCTCGCGAGAAGACATCGCCGCCTGACGCCAACGTCCCCGCGACGTTGTTGATCGCGCTCTTCTTGATCGCGCCGCAACCGGCGAGGACCAAGGCGCCGAGCACGGCGGCGATCAGGCGCGATCGCAAAAGCGAGAGCGTGTTGCGGCGAGACATATCCGAAGCCAGAAGTATAAGCGGGCCGGCGGGCCTGTCAGGCAGGCTGGACGACGATGAAGCCCTCACGGTCGGCGGCCTCGGCAAGCCGGGCGTCGAGGGTCACGAACTCCAGCGTCGGGGGGCGGCGTTCGGCCGCCAGGTGCGCGGCGGCCAGCTGCAGCGCGTCCCCGGTACGAAGGGCGTAGGTGCGGAGCAGGCGGCGGGCCGTTTCCCGGACCTCGACGACCGGTTCGATCTCAATCCAGCTGGCGGAGAGGGCGTCGAGCCGACGGTAACACTCGGTGGCGGCCTTGGCGGGCAGCGCGCCGTCACGTTCGAGCCTAGCCAGGGCGGACGCACATTCGACTGGCGTGGCCCACCACACGACGACGCTGGGGTCCTTCAGATACGCCTCGCGAACCGCGCCAGTGATTGGTTCGGCGACCAGAAGCGGAACGATGGCCGAGCTGTCCCAGAATCTCACCGGTCGTCACGCCGTTCCGCGATGAGGGTGTCGCTGCCACGGGCGCGGCCGCGAGCGCTGGGGGGATCGACGGCGAGAACGGCGCGCGGCATCGGCGAGGCCGGGCGGCGGGCGAGGCCGGCGCGCTCGAGTCGCTCGACGCGGCCCTGGTCGGCGCCGCGCACGGCGGCGACCGACTCCAGACGCGCGACGGGCACGCCGCGGTCCTCGATGAGGACGGTCTCGCCCGCGCGGACGCGGTCGATGAGCGCGCTCAGTCCGTTCTTGGCGTCGGTGATGCTCGTCCGCTTCATCGAGCTAGAATAGCTAGAGTAATAGAACTATTCAAGTCCGAATCGGGCCGGCCGGCGGAGGCCGCGCCAGCCGGCGGGACGGCCTTAGTCTCCGAACGGCTCCGTAATGCTCTTGCTCTGTTTCGTGAAGAAATGCGCGCCGTCCTCGGCGATGTACACGTCGTCTTCGAGGCGGATCCCGAACTCGCCGGGGATCGCGATCATCGGCTCGTCGCTGAAGCACATGCCGACGGCGATCGGCGTCTTGTTGCCCTTCACGAAGTTGGTCCATTCGTGGCCGTCGAGGCCCATGCCGTGGCCGGTGCGGTGCGGCAGGCCGGGCACCTTGTAGCCGGGGCCGAAGCCCGCGTCGGTGATCACCTTGCGCGCGGCAGCATCGACGTCTTCGCAGGGCGTCCCGATCTTGATCGCGTTGAACGCGGCGGTCTGCGCGCGCAGCTCGATCTCCCACACGTCCTTCTGGCGCTGCGTCGGCGTGCCGAACACGACGGTCCGCGTGATGTCCGACGCGTAGCCCTCGCAGCTCACGCCGTCGTCGACCATCACGACGTCGCCTTCCTTGAGCTTCTGCGGTGTGGCGCTGCCGTGCGGCAGGGCGGTCCACTTGCCGAACTGTGCGCTCACCGCGCCGCCGTAGCCCAGCCGGCGGTACGCGGTGTTGATGTTGTTGTTGAGCTCGTCCTGCGGCATGCCCTCGTGCAGCGTGGCGAACGCGGCCTTGTAGGCGGCGATCGTCACGTTGTTCGCGTGCTGCATCAATGCGATCTCGGCCTTCGACTTAATCATGCGGCAGCCCGCCGTGATCGGTGTCGCGTCCGTGATTTCGCCGCCCGTGAACTCTTTGCGCACGCCGTCGGCGATGAAGAAGCGCACGCGCTCCTCGATGCCGATGCGATGGAACTGCACGCCGCGGTCCTTGACGATGCCGGCGATGACTTTGTACGGGCTCTCGTCTTCCTGCCACACGCGCACTTCGTCGCCGAACGCCGGCTTGATCAACTCGCGCGCGCGGTCTTCCTCGAAGCCGGGACACACGTAGCAGATCGCGCCCTTGGCGGGAATGACGACGCCGAAGGTGCGCTCGCTCTGGCCCCAGCGCATGCCGACGTAGTAGAAGCAGCTCGTCGTGCCTTCCATGAAGATCGCGTCGATCTTCTGGTCGGTCATGAGCTTCTGCGCTTTCGCGACGCGCGCCCTCCGTTCGTCGTCGGAGATCGGCACGACGCCGTCGGTCATCGGTGTCAGCGCGGCGATGGCCGGATGCAGGCCGGTCGCCTGTGGCGCCGCGCCGGCGCCCGCCGGTGCGGTCGTGGCCGCCGGCGTGTCGGTGCCGCTGCAGCCGATCGCCACGGCTCCCGCGCCGACGGCCGCTGCTCCGAGGAACTTCCTTCTGCCGACCTGCATGTGTCCTCCGATGGACGTCCGCTTCAGGACGCCGGGATGTGACGGGAACACTACCTGTTGTGGCCGGGTGGGAGCAAACGTAAACCCTGGGTAAAACCCGGCGGCCGGTCTAACTTTTCGGCGGGACCGCCGTCTAATCCCTTGAACCCGGAAGAAACGGGGAAATCGATATGAAACGCTTTCTGCACTCTGACTGGAACTTCTCGAGCACGGCCGAATCGGCCACGGCGATCATGCTGCTCGCGGTCGTGGTCCTCGCCCTTCTCAGGATTGTCTGACCCGCGCGGAGACGCGCAACCTACTCGAGCCGAACGGGCGGTCTGCCGCCACGACCGGGCGCATCTGGCGCGGCGAGATAGCTCCGTCGCGCGCGCGCGGTGTAGCCGCGCCGTGTGATCCGCACGTCGATCTTGTGCACTTTGCCGTCCAGCTTCTCTGGCGCGAAGCCCAGGATGTACTGGCTGTGGAGCTCGGTCGCGATCTGCGTCGCGATCGAGTTCAGCTCGCTCAACTGATCGATATCGAAAAAGCCTCCGCCCGTTTCCGACACGACTTCGTTCAGCAGGCCGTCGGGCGGCCGCGGCGGGATCTTGTCGGTGCCCATGTAGGCCGCGCGCAGTCGCGCGCGATTGAGGTCGTCCTGGTTGATCGGCTCGAATGTCGATGGCGGCACGCGCACGGCGTACACCATCACGTCCGCGCGGCGCGCGGCGTAGATCACGTCGGGCTGACGCTTCACGCTGTTCGTGTCCTGCCCGTCGCTCAGGACGAGCACCACGCGGCGTGATTCGGCGATAGGCATCGAGTCGATCGCGAGCGCGATCGCATCCCACAGCCGCGTCCGGATGCCCATGCGCAGGCTCAGGGGATTGCGCAGAAAGCGGATCAGCTCGTCGCGATCGTCGCTCGGGAGCGGACCCAGGCGCACGTCCTCCGCGAAACTGCCGATGCGGACGCGATCGCCCTTCATCATCCGCACGATGAACGCATCGGCGGCGTCGATCAGGAGGTCGAAATCGCGCACCACGCTCTGGCTGCCGTCGATGAGAATCGTGCCGGTCATCGGTGACAGCTGCATCACGAACTGCGTGATTTCCTGCGGCTTGCCGTTGTCGCGGATCTCGAAGTCGCTCTTGGTCAGGTTCAGCACCAGCTCGCCGGCGTCGTCGGTCACCGTCGCGTAGACGGGCACGAGCTGGCTCGTCGTCCTGAAGGTCGGCTGCTGCTGCGCGAGGAGCGCGGTGGTGAGCGCGGCGGCGACGGCGAGGGCAGGGACGCGTCCGGCGCGACGCACGTCACTTCCCCGGCGGCCGGGCGACGTAACTGCGGCGCGCGCGAACCGCCATGTCGGGGCGATCGAGCTTGACCTCGAGCTTGTGCTCTTTGTCATCGAGCTTCGCGGGCGCGAATCCGATCAGATACTGATGGTGCAGCTCGTCGGCGACCCGCGCGAACGTCTTGCCGAGATCCATCTTCTCGTCCATCTCGAAGTAGCCGCCGCCGCTGTCCGCCGCCAGATCCTTGAGTGCGGGATCGGGCGGCTCGGCGTGCTGCGTGTACAGCGGGCGATTCCCGGGCGGGAAACCCCGGCCACGCATATACGGCGATGACACCTGCGCGACCTCGCTCGGAAATCCGATCGTATAAATCATGATCTCGTCGACCTTCGTCCGCCACATCACGTCCTTGACTTCGGTGTGAATCTGCCCGCGCTCGGGGTTGTCGTGCCCGTCAGAGAACAACAGCACGACCTTGCGGCCGCGCTCGGGCAGAAGCGCCGTGATGCTCCGATCGACGGCCGTCCAGATCGGCGACGGCCCCGGATCCTGCAGTCCGTACTTGAGGACGCTCATCAGGTTGCCGTGATCGCTCGTGAAATCGTCCGGACGAATGACGATGTCGCGGCTGAGGCTGCCGATCCGCGCCTTGTCGTCTGGCAGCAGCCGCTTGACGAGCTCTCCCGCGGCATCGCGCACGAGCTGGTAGTTCTCCGCCATGCTGCCGCTGCGATCGAGCATCACGACGATCGTGATCGGCTGAATGTCATTGCTGAAGAGCATGATCGGCTGTTTTTTGCCGTTGTCCGTGACCGAGAAATCGCTCTTCTGGAGGTCGGGCACGAGCCGTCCCGCGGCGTCGGTCACCGTTGCGTACACGGCGACGAGATCCGTGCTGCCGCGGTACGCCTGTTCCTGCGCGCCCGGCGGCGCCGCCGCCCAGGCGAGCGCGCACACGGCGATGAGCACGAATCTCGTCACTTGCCGTTCTCCGCGAGATAGCTCTTGCGCGCGCGAATCTTCAGGTTGGGCGTCTTCACGCGCACGTCGAGCTTGTGGACCTTGCCGTCGAGTGTCTGAGGCTCGAAGCCGAGCAGGTACTGCTGGTGCAGTTCGAGCGCGATCTTCGTGAACGTCGAGTTCATCTCGTCCGTCTCGTGCAGCTCGAAGAAGCCGCCGCCGGTTTCCTGTGCAACCTTCTCGAGCCCGCTATCGGGCCGCGTTGTCTGGGATCCGCGTCCAGTCCACATCGCCACGGCGTAGATCGTCACGTCGCGCGAAATCGCGTTGTGCATCGCGCTGCCCGCCGTCTGGACGCTCGTCGTGTCGTAGCCGTCGCTGAACACCAGGACGACCCGCCGCCCGGTCTGGCGCGAGAGATCCTCGATGCAGCTGTTGACGGCGTCCCACAGCCGTGTCTCGTTGCCCATGCGGATGTTGAACTGATTACGGAGGAAGTCGAGCAGCGAATCGCGGTTGTCGGTATAGCTGGGGCTCAGCCGCATCTGATCGGCGAAGCTGCCGATGCGCGTGCGGTCGTCGGGCAGCATCCGGATAATGAACGCGTTGGCGCCGTCGACCACGGCGTTGAACTGCGCCAGCATGCTGCCGCTGCCGTCGAGGATCACGAGCGTCGTAATCGGCTGCAGGTCGGTCGTGAACTGGGTGATCGGCTGGACCTTGCCGTTGTCCTTGATCTCGAAGTCGTCCTTGGCGAGGTCCAGGACGAAGCCGCCCGCGCCGTCGGTGACGGTCGCGTAGACGGGCACGGCCCGCGCGCCGCCGCGGAACGTTGGCTGTTGAGGGGGCTGCTGCGGGGGCGGTGTCTGTTGCGCTGCCGTTGGCACGACGAGTGCGAGCGCGACGAGCCACGCCGCGCGTGTGGGACCTGCCGTCATCGTGATCTCCCGGGGCCGGGCTTGCGCGCGGCGAAATAGGTCTGGCGTGCGCGAATGGTCAACCCGCTGCGCCGCACCCGGACCTCGAGCTTGTGAAGGCGATCGTCGAGCTGCGCGGGCGAGAAGCCCAGCACGTACTGAAAGTGCAGCTCCTCGGCGAGCCGCGTGAACGTTGCGCCCACGTTGTCGCTCGAGTTGAGCGCGAACAGGCCGCCGCCGGTCTGCGACGAGATGCGGCGCAGACCCTCGGTCGGCGGCGGATTCCGGCCCGGGTCGTACGACAGCGACTGACGCAGCGTCGGCGCCTTGACCGAGTCCACTTCCTGCCGGCGCGCAAACGGCGTCGTGCGGAACTGCACGGCGTAGACCATCAGCTCGTCGGCGCGCGCCCGCTCGAAGGCGTTCTCCGCCGACTTGACGCTCGACGTGTCGTCTCCGTCCGTGAAGAGCACGAGGATTCTGCGGCCGCCGAGCGGCGCGAGGTCGGTCATCGTCTGGTCGACGGCGTCCCAGAGACGCGTCGGGTTGCCGATGTGCAGGTGCTCGCGAATGTCGTGCAGCAGCACGTCGCGATCGCCCGTGAACTTCGGGCTGATCGTGATCGCGTCGCTGAAGCTGCCGACGCGCACCTGATCGCCCGGCAGCATCCGGATGACGAACTGCTCGGCCGCGTCGCGCGCGAGATCGACGTTGAGCGTCATGCTTTCGCTCGTGTCGATCATCAGGATGGCCGTGATCGGCTGCAGGCCCGCTTCGAACACCGTCAGCTCCTGCCGCTTCCCGTCGTCGTAGACCTCGAAGTCGGCGCGCGCCAGGTTCTTGACGAGCTCGTCGTACTGGTCCAGCACGGTGGCGTAAATCGCGACGGCCTCGGTGCCCGTCCGAAACACCGGCTGTTGAGGCGGCGTTTGCGGCGTCTGGACGGGCGGCGTCTGCGGCGTGGCCGACAGCACCGCGGATGTCGCAATCGCGGCGAGCGTCACAGGCGCGGCGAGACGGCGGCGGAACGTCATGGCTTGCCGCCCGGCTTCTGCGGCGCGAGATAGTTGCGCCGCGCCCGCGCCGACGCCCCGGCGCGCTTCACGTTGACGGTGATTTGATGGAGCTTCCCGTCGGTATCCGGCGCGATGAACCCGAGCAGGTACTGCCGGTGCAGCTCGTCAGCGACCCGCGCGAACGCCGGGCCGAGCGCGTCTGCCGCGTGCAGCTCGAAGTAGCCGCCGCCGGTCTCGGCGGCGAGGTCGCGCAGTCCCGGATCCGGCTCGTCGTCCATGCCGCGCCCGAAGCGCCCTATCGCGCCGCGGCTCTGCAGGCCAATCGCGTAGAGCAGATATTCCTCGACCTGCGCGCGCTTGACGACCGCGGGCAGCGTCGACGACGATCCCGTCGTTCCCGACCAGAAGTTGCTCGTGTCGCGACCGTCGGTGAGCACGAGGACGACGCGACGGTTGTCTGAATGACCGAGCGCGGTCATCGCGACGTTGATGGCCGCCCACAGCGGGGTCTCGCCCCCGGGCGTCAGCTGCGTCCAGAGCGCGCGGATCAGCTCGTTCTGATCGTTCGTGAATTTGTCGCTGAGCGTGATCCGGTCGCCGAAGCTGCCCACGCGCGCCAGGTCGTCCGGCAGCAGGCGCGTGAACATCTGCACGGCGGCGTTCCGCAGCAGCTGCAGGTTGCCCGTCATGCTGCCGCTCATGTCGAGCATCATCACGACTTTGATCGGCTGAATCGCGTTGCTGAACTGGCTGATCGCCTCCGGACGGCCGTTGTCGAGGATCTCGAAGTCGTCGCGCGTGAGATCGATGACCAGATGTCCGCTCTCGTCGACGACGGTGACGTAGACGGGCACCGACTGCGTCGCCGATCGGAAGACCGTCGTCTGCTGCGCCTCGAGTGTGACAGCCGCGGCCGCGACGGCGAGCGCGAGAAGGCCCGGGCGGATCACGTCATGCCCCCTCGTTAGCCACCGCTCTTCGACGCGAGATAGCTTCGGCGCGCGCGCACCTGCATACCGGGCAGCTTTACCTTGACGTCGAGTTTGTGCATCCGGCCGTCGAGCAACTGCGGCGAAAAGCCGAGGACGTACTGGCGATGCAGTTCGTCGGCGACACGCGTGAACGTCGGACCGAGATCCGCCGTCTTCGTCAGCTCGAAGTATCCGCCGCCGGTTTCGTCGGCGAGCTTGCGCAAGCCCGGCGCCGGCCGCGTCGAATGGCCCATGATCTGGCTGTGCAGGCCGATCGCGTAGACCATGTACTCCTCGGTCTGCGCGCGCGCGATCACGCTGTTGAGCGTCGCGCGCCGGCTCGTTTCGTCGTCGCCGTCGGTGAAGATGAGAACGACGCGCCGGCCGGTTTCCTTCGAGAGCGCCGACATGCTGTCGTCAATCGCATCCCAGAGGAACGTCGGATTACCGAACTGGATGTCGTTGTGGAGGATGCGGACCAGTTCGTCGCGATCGTTGGTGAACGCCGGGCTGATGATGATTTTGTCCGAGAAGCTGCCGATCCGCGCCTTGTCGTCGGGCAATAGCCTGATCACGAACTCCTCGGCGGCGAGCTTCAACAACTCGAGATTGGCGGTCATGCTCCCGCTCGTGTCGAGCATGACGACGACGGTGACCGGCTGGATGTCGCTCTTGAACAGCGTCAGCTCCTGCTGCTTGAGGTCGTCGAACACCTGGAAGTGCTCGCGCTCGAGATCGGGCACGAGGCGGCCGCTCGCGTCGACGACCGTCGCGTAGATCGGCACCGTCTGGACGCCGCCGCGGAAGGTGGTCTGTTGCGCGGAGAGGGAGGCGACCAGGCAGAGGGCAGCCAGGGCAGCAGGCACGGGTAGGCGGTTCATCACTCTCTATATCTACATCGCCGCGCCAGGGCAGCTTGCAAGAAAAAGACCGTGGACGGCACCCGCCGGAAGCTGGCCTGATGGCACCAGGGGAGTCTCGGATGTCCTCCGGGATGTTGGAGGCGAGGTCAGTTTCGGGCGGCCCGAATGGATTTCGCCCGGACGTCCGTGTTAGAACCCGAAGCGCACGTGCCGTCCGCGAATCCCCCGACCCCCTTCAAGACCGACCGGCGAACGATCCCGATGGTGGCGCTGGCCGTGGTCACGGTTGCGGCCCTGGCGTGGCGCATTCCGTCGGTTGCCGAGCCGCTCGGCATCGACCAGGGGCTCTTCGCGTCGGCGGCGCGCGCGATGTCCCGCGGCCTCGTCCTCTACCGCGACGTCTGGGATCACAAGCCGCCCGCGATCTACCTGACGTATCTCGCGGCCTTCAGGCTGTTCGGCTGGTCCGCCGCGAGCATCGGCTGGATCGATGTGCTGGCGGCGACGGCGACGGCGGCGCTGGTCTTCGCCGTCGTGCGGCGGCATCGCGACGCGTTCGGTGGGGCGGTCGCGGCCGCATTCTTCGCGGCGTTCTCGATGCCGGGCTGGCTCCACCGCAACGGCGGCTTTCTCGAACGGAGCGTCGCCGAGACGTTCATTCTCGTGGCGGTGGGCGCGGCGGCGTGGTGCGCGACCGGCCTGCAGAAGCGCGCCACGATTACCGGCGCCGCAGGCCTGGGGCTCTGGGCGGGCGTGGCGATCGCGTTCAAACCCAACGCGGGTGTGTATTTGATCACGCTGCTCGCCTGGGTCGCGTGTTATCAGGCCGGCACGCGGCGCGATCTCGTGCGCACGGTCGTCGTTGCCTGCGCAGCCGCGGCGATCGGCCCGGCGCTCACGGTCCTGTTTCTCTGGCGCACCGGCGCGCTTGCGGACGCCTGGGTCGCGCTCGTCCTGTTCAATCGCGCGTATGTCTCGGATGGATTCACGCTCGGCAGTTACGCCGTCAGATTCCTGCAGGCCGTGCAATTGCGCCTCGAGACCGAGCCGCTCTGGATCGCGGGCGGCCTGGGCACGGCCGTCGCGGCGTGGGATCTGATGCGCACGCGACGTCTCGATGCGCTCGCCGGGCTGGCGATTGCGTGGGGCGCGGGCGCGGCGTTGACGATTCTCACGAACGGATCCGGCCTTTTCAACACCTACTTCGTGCAGGCGCTGGCGCCGCTCGCGATCCTCGGCACATGGCTGTTCCTGGGCCTCGCGCGGCGCGACGTGTTGCCTCGGGTCGCAGCAATCGCGGCGGTGCTCGGCATCGTGTTCGTCCTGTGGCAGCGGCACTACGTCGCGCGCGTGTTCGAGTACGTCGACCTCGATCGCGCGGCGCTCGCCGGCACGATCGACCGGGCGGCCTATCTGGAGCACTTCGGCGGCTACGCGAACGATCGCGGGTACTCCGCCCGCGCGCAGGACGAAGTCGCGCGCTACATCGTGGCGCACACGACGCGCGACGACCTGATCTATCAGTTCGGCATCAACGACGCCGGGTTGTGTTTCACGACCGAGCGAATGCCCGCGCAGCGGTTTCTGCGATCCGATCTGTTCGTCCGCGGCGTGTTTCGCCAGCCGGGATTCCAGACGGCGGACGTCGTCCGAACGCTTGAAGCACGGCAACCGGCGTACGTCGTGTTCGAGCGGCTGCACGCCGCGAGCGCGATGGGTCAGATCGTCGATCGACTCGAGCAGGATCCGGACGTGCTGCGCCTGCTCACGTCGTATTCGCTCGAAACTCGCATCGAAGACTTCACGATCTACCGGCACAAATAGATCGCAACGGCTCACCACGCCGGCACGGAGACGACGCCCGGCCTCGTCCACGGCATGCGATACACGACGAGGGTGTCGCCCCACGCGACGACTCTCGGCGAGGTGATGCGGCACACCTCACGCAGCAGATCCGGCCGATCCGCGAGCTCCGGATACCAGCCGGGAAAAATCACCAGCAGATCCGGCATCGTGTGCGCAAGATAGGCCGCGATTGTCTGGTCGCGGCGGTAGGCGAGGGCTTCTGGCGAGATCAGGCCTTCCGTGTCGACGATCGTGCGGCGCCCGAAGTACGCGAGCGCACCGATGTCATTGGTCGCGACGATGGCTTCGGGTGTCGTGTGCTGGCGGATCCAGTCGGCGGCGACGACCTGCAGTTCGTTGATGTTCTTGACCTCCGCGGCATACCGCGGCGCGAACTTCACATCCTGCGAGGCCAGGCGCACGAGCGCGACCAAGACGAACGTCGCGACCAGCCAGTGTCTGCGCGTCGCGGTCCACAAGTACGCCAGCCCGACCGACGCGATCATGAAATACATGGCGAGCAAATGGTCGATATAGCGGCCGTTCTGCGCGAGGATTGGCGGAGCCGGGACGAACGCGCCTTTCAGGATCGGCGCCGCGAGGAACAGGACGACGATGATGCCGCCGCCGGCGAGGTTGGCGTTGCGCATCGGCAGCACGCCGGCGAGCACGCACGCCCCGACGAGCACCGCGAGCATGAGGAAGGGACTCTGTTCGTCCACCCAGTGCAGCAGGATGTTGAGGTCCTCGATCGGCGCGGATATCGCGCGCGTGCCGATCGCCGTCCACTGGCCCTGCATGAGCGCGCCGAGCACGCCTTCGCCCCGGGCCTTGGCGTAGAACGTCGTGGGTAGCGGGTGACCGCCCGTCGCGAAGTTGAAGGCGACGTAGCCCGCGACCACGACGCCGGCGATGGCGCACGGTCCACGAATCGACCGCCACAGGCCGGCCGATCGCCGCGACCAGGCCCAATGCGCGATGAAGATCGGCAGGAACATGAACGCCTCGGGCCGCGCGGTGCCGGTGAGAGCGGCGGCGATCGACCAGAGACCGGCGCGTCCGGTGTGCAGGCCGCGCAGGTAGAAGAGCACAGTCAGGAGCGCGAGCGTCGTGTAGAGCGGCACCTCCATGCCCGACACGCTCGCCCAGGTGAATCGCGCGCTCAGCACGACCGCGAGGCCGGCCGTCGTCGCGCCGAGCCGCGAGTTGGTGAGCCACGCGACGATCTGCCGGGCCGTGAGCGCGGCGGCAATCGTGAGCGCGACGCCGATCACTCTCGCTGCCGCCAGCAGGTCGATCCGCAGAAACGCCGGGATCGCGAGGACGAACGTCCAGAGCGGCGCCGTAGATCCCGAGCTCGGCACGCCGGGATTGAACGAAAACCCATGGCCGGTCCCGAGATTCCTCGCGAATTGAAGGTGAATCCAGGCGTCGTCGAGCGGGAGGCCGGGGATCGTGACGTGCGACGCGACGACCGTGTAGTACACCGCGAGCACGATGGCGCCCGTCGAAATCGCCAAGAGGTCGAGGCGCTCGCTGGGGCGAATCATCCGCCGCCGTGTCAGTCGACGATGTAACCGAGCGTTTCGAGGACGGCCAGCGTGCCGATGACGAGAATGGCCGCCACGGCGACGTAGCGGACGACGCGCGGGTCGACGCGCTCGGCGATCCAGTTGCGGACGCTCGCGCCGAAGGCGACGGCGAGCCCGCCCTTCGTGATCATCGCGCCGACCGCGCCGATCCAGACCAGGACCGCGGCGTTCATGACGCTCACTTCGCCGGGGCGGTTGGTGGACCAGACGTAGGTCACCGCCATCGTCCCGGCGGCCTGCATTCCGACGTCGAACCACTCGGACAGGAAGATCGTGGCGAACGCGACCATCGAGCCCTGGAGGATGCGCGTGTCTTTGTCCTTCGGGTTGCGCACGTCCGACTTCCGGAACATCGTCAGCGCGAGGGCGACGAAGCTCGCGCCGGTGACGAGGGCGACGACCCAGCGGTAGTGTTCGAGGAGCGTCGCGACGGCGGCGCCGATGGCGACAGCCGCGGCCATCTTGCAGGCGAAGGCCAGCGCCATGCCGATGACCACCGCGCCCCAGCGATAGCGCGTGGCCAGCACTCCGGTGGTGTACAGGAGTTTGTCGCCGACGATTTCCGCAATGAAAACGGCCGCGTAAGTGGTGAGGACTATCGTCAGCATCGTTCTAAGAGACGTCGACGCGCTCGAGACGTTTCAGTTGGTGCGCAGATACTACCAGACCTCCAAACCGGGAGGTATAGTGACCAGCCATGTCTGCGCTCGTCGTCTTCGATCTCGACGGCACGCTCGTGGATTCCCGGCGCGATCTCGCCGAAAGCACGAACGAGATGCTGGCGACGTACGGCGCGCCGCCGCTCGCGGTGGAAGCCGTCGTGGCGATGGTCGGCGAGGGCGCGCGGGTGCTGGTCGAACGCGCGCTCGCCGCCGGGGCGATCGATGCGCCGGTGCCGGAGGCGCTCGAGCGATTCCGCGGAATCTACGATCGCCGGCTGCTCGTGCACACGCGCCCGTATGCCGGGATCGAGGCGGTCGTGCGGGAAGCAGCCGCACGGGCGGCCGTGGCGGTGCTGACCAACAAGCCCGAGGCGCCGACGCGCCGGCTGCTCGACGCGTTTGGGCTCACGGCATGGTGCCGGTGGGTGGTCGGCGGCGATGGGCCATTCCCGCGCAAGCCCGATCCGGCGGGCCTGGCATTCCTCATGGCGCAGGCCGGCGCGGGTCCGGCGGCGACGCTCCTGGTCGGCGATACGCTCGTGGACGTCGAGACCGCGCGCCGGGCGGGCGCACGCGTGTGCGTCGCGGCCTACGGGTTCGCGTCGCTCGACGCGGCGGCGGCGGGGCGCGGCGCGGATCTGGCCGCCACGCCGGCCGGCGTGGGCGCCGCGATCGCCCGCTTCCTCGGGCCGGCGGGCCTTGCCGGCGCCCGGTGATTACGTTAGTCTACGTCATGGTTACGTCATTCGACGTAATGCCCTGAACTCATGGCCGCTGAGAATCCCTTCGTCTACGGCGAGATCGTCCCGCCCTGGGCGTTCATCGATCGCGAGACCGAGCGGGACCGGCTGGCCGCCGACCTCGTGGCCTGCCAGAAAGTGTTTCTCATCTCGCCCCGCCGCTACGGCAAGTCCTCGCTCATCCGGCAGGTGCTCCGCACGCTCGGCCGCCGGCGCGTCGTGACGCTCGAGGTGACCGTGAGCAGCTTCAGCTCGTACGTCGCCTTCCTCGAAGGCTACGCGCGCGCGCTTCTCAGCCTCGAGACCCGCAGCGGACGCGTCCGGTCGTGGCTGCGCGATCTCTTCAAGGGCGTGACGCCCGAGCTGCGGATCGAAGCCGGCGCTCCCGGCGGCAAGCTCGCCGTGTCCTTCCCGGGCGTGCGCACCGCGCGCGACGCGGCCCGCCTCGCCGAGGACGTGTTCGCGTTGCCGGCGCGCCTCGCGACGCGGCTCGGCCGCCCGATCGTCATCGCGCTCGACGAGTTCCAGGCCATCGCGGCCTTCGACGGCGGCAGCGTCGAGCAGGCCCTCCGCGCCGCCGTCCAGCAACAGCGCCAGGTCGGCTACGTGTTCGCCGGATCCGAACCCAGCCTGATGGAACAGATGATCGGCCCGCGCCGGCCGTTCTACAAAGCCGGGCCGGTGATGCGGCTGCAGAAGATTCCCGCCGACGTCTTCGCCCAGGCCGTCGAGGATCGCTTCACCCGATCGGGCATCGCGCCCGAGCCGGATCTCGGCGCCGCGATCGTCGACCTCGCCGGCAACCTGCCCTACGACGTGCAGCGGCTCGCGCACGAAACCTGGGACGATGCGACCGCAAGCGGCCGGCGGAAGGCCGGTCTCGAAGATCTCCACGCGACACTGCACCGCCTGCTCGCCGAGCAGGAGACGCTCTTCGAGGCGATCTGGGAACGGCTGACCCTCGCGCAGCGCGCCGTGCTGCGCGCGGTCGTGCTCGAGCGCGGGGTCGAAATGCTGAGCGCCGACACGCGCGTCCGCCATCGTCTCGGCGGCGCGTCGACCGTGCAGACCGCGCTCGCCGCACTCATCCGCCTCGATCTCATCGCCCGCGAGGTCGACGGCCGCTACGTCGTCGTCGACTCGCTCACGCGCGAGTGGGTGGCGCGAACGACGTTCTGACCGGGCGTCAGCGCCAGAGTTTGTGGGGCACGAGGTAGGTGAACCCCGCGAAGACTTCCCAGCGCGTGGACGTGTCCGTCAACCCGCGGTCGAATCCCGCGTCGAGCACCAGAATCTTCGAAGGCGCGTAGGACACGGCCCACAGCGTGCCGACGGCCGTCCCGGGGATGAGCGGCTGCGAGTACCGCCAGATCTCGCCGACGAGGCCGACCGGGCCGAGCGGATGCGAAATCGACAGCGTTTCCGCGTACTGCGCGTGGTAGCCGTTCTCGTGTTCATCGTTGACGATGAAGTTCGAGTCGACGTGAAAGCCGCCCATGTCATTACTGAAGAGGAAGAGCACCGACTGATTGGCGGGTCCGAGATTGAGATCCGGCGAGCCGCCCGAGTAGACACTCGCCAGGAAACTCGCCGCGAGCGTCGGCGACGCGCCCTTGCCGTTGCGGAGCACGACCTGGCCGCCCACGAGCACGCCGCCCGCGTGGACCTCGAACGGCTGGCCGGCGTCGTGCGACCAGACGACGGGCTCGGCAGACATGATCAACTGCACGCGCGGGTGAACGGTCAGCTTCGTGACTTGATTGAGGCTGAGGCGCGTCTCGAACTCGCCCGAGTGGAACGCGTTGAGGATGCCATTCTCGAGCTGCAGGTAGCCGACCGGCGTCAGCGTGGCGGGCGTCGAAATGGTCGGGCGCGCGGGATTCGCGGCCGGATCGTCGGGCGCGGTCTGCGCCGTCGCGCCCCGGCTCGCCCCCATGAGGATCGCGAGCGCGAGTGCCGTCAGCCGGGCGCTCATGGATGCAGCGCCTCGTGGCCATGGCGCGCGATCGCGTCGCGCAGGACGGGTTCAATGGCCTCAGCCATCCTGCGGTACCCGTCGACGTCCGGATGCAGGCCGTCGGGCGAACCCGCGAGCCGATCGGGATCCTCGGGCGCGGCCGCCGCCCGGCGCGTGTCGACGAACCGCACGCGCGGATCGCGCACGGCTTCGGCGGCGATCCACGCGTTGACCGCGTGCATCGCGTCGTTCTGCGCCGGCGTTGCCGAGTTATACGGGATGATCGATCCGGCGACGACGGGAATGTTCGTCGCGGCCGCGCGGTCGTACATCGACCGCAGCTGGCCGATCACGGTGTCGGGCGTCCGTCCCTGATAGATGTCGTTGACGCCGGCGATGATCACGACCGCCGCCGGCTGCGCCCGCGTCACGTCACGGTCGAATCTCGCGGCGATCTGATCGCTCCGCTCGCCGTTCACGCCGCAATTTCGCACGTCCCAGTCGTGATGGCGGGCCATCAGCCAGTAGGCGTACTGGCTGTGCTCGTCGCCTCGTCCATGCGGCGGGGCTTCGACAGGAGACTGGAACGCCGGCGTACCCGCCGTCGTCGAGTCCCCGAGCGCGACGATGACGACCGCGGCCACGTCAGTGGACGTCTCGCGGAAACGCGCTCTTCTTTAGCTTGACGCCGGTCCCCTGGAGCTTCGCGGCGGTGGCTTCGACCTGACGCATGACGCGCAGGATGTTCTGGTGCGTGATCTTCCGGATGTCGTCGTCGGTGTAACCGCGGCGGAGGAGTTCGGCGACGAGCATCGGGTACTTGGAAACGTCTTCGAGGCCCGAGACGACGGCCGTGATCCCGTCGAAGTCCCCGCCGAAGCCGACATGATCGATCCCGGCGATCTGTTTGATGTGATCCACGTGGTCGGCGACCTGGCCGAGCGTCGCGCGGGGCGCGGGGTTCGCAGTGCGCCACTCGACGAGGGCCGCGTTCACAGCGGTTTGGTTGTTGTTGAGCGCCGTCGCCAGGCGGGCGCGCTGCGCGTCCTCGCGTTTGTTGTCGTCGGCGACCTCCTGCGACACGAATCCCGGCACGAACGTCACCATCACGATCCCGCCGTTGGCCTTGACCTGCTGAAGCACTTCGTCGGGCACGTTGCGGGGCACGTCGGTGAGCGCGCGCGCGGACGAATGCGAGAAGATCACCGGTGCCGCCGACACGCGAATCGCGTCGGCCATCGTCGCGGGCGACGTGTGGCTGAGATCGACCATCATGCCCAGCCGGTTCATCTCGCGCACGACCTGCTCGCCGAAGAGCGACAGTCCGTTGAGTTTGGGTGTATCGGTCGCCGAATCGGCCCACGGCGTGTTGAGCGAGTGGGTGAGCGTCATGTAGCGCGCGCCCAGCCGGTACATCTGGCGCAGCACGCCGAGCGACGAGTTGATCGAGTGGCCGCCCTCCATGCCGATGAGCGACGCGATCTTGCCCTGGCGGCGGATCCGTTCGACGTCGTCGGCGGTGAGCGCGAGCGCGAACGTCCTCGGATAGCGCGCCATCATCGCGTAGACGATGTCGATCTGATCGAGAGTCGCGGCGACGGATCGGGCCGGGTCCTCGCCAGGCGCGGGCGCCGGCACGTACACCGACCAGAACTGCGCGCCGACGCCCCCGGCGGTGAGCCGCGGGATGTCGGTCATCAGCGTCGGCTGCGACACCGTGATGTCGAGCCTGGTCAGGTCGCCCTGAGCTTTCTCGTGGACGGCCATCGGGTAGTCGTTGTGGCCGTCGATCACCGGCGACTCGCGAAGCAGTTTGTTCGCACGGTCGAGCAGCTTGTCGGAGGTCTGGGCGCTGGACATGGCGGTTGACAGAGACACGAGACTCGCCGCGACGGCGAACGCGCATACGCGGGTCATGGGGGGATTATAGAAGGGGAACTCGCCGGCAGACGGGAGAACGGTAGTATTGCCACATGACGCGCCTTGCACTCGATTGGCTGGGTGATTTGAAGTTCAAGAGCAGTGCAGGATTTCCCGCGATTGCACTCGAGAGTTCCAACCACGACATCGCGTCGCCGCCTCAGGCGCTCGCCTACGCCACGATGGCATGCATGGGGATGGACGTCGTGCACGTCATCGAGAAAGGCCGTTACCAGTTGCGTGATCTCCACGTGACGTTCGAGGGCGAGCGCGCCGCCGAGTACCCCAAACGCTTCGTCTCGATGCATCTGCATTTTGCAATTGCCGGCGGCGTTCCAGATCATGTCGTCGAGCGCGCCATCGAACTTTCGCGGACCAAGTATTGTTCGGTCTGGAACACGATTCGTCCGGATGTCGAGTTGACGACCACGTTCGACGTGAAGAAGTAGCGCGCGAGAGTCCGGTGGATGGTCCTCCCCGGACAATCCCCCCGCCGGCCCGGGCCGTAGTAGTGTGATAACGGCGTGCGACCGCCCGACCTGCCCACCGATGCGAGCCCGGCCGCTGACTCTGCGCTGATCCGCGCGGTGGCGGAGGGGTCTGCGGATGCCTTGGGCCTGCTCTATGACCGGCTGGCGGGATCGGTCTACGCTCTGGCGCGCCGGATTCTAATGCGTCAGGAGGATGCCGAGGAAGTGGTGCAGGACGTGTTCGCACAGATCTGGCGCGACGCTCCCCGGTACGACGCCGGCCGCGCCACGGTCGCGGGCTGGATCATGATGCTCGCGCGGACGCGCGCGATCGATCGGCTGCGCGCCAGGCGGGCACGGCCGGATCAGCAGCAGGGCGTCGAGCCATCGCTCGCGCCGGCGCTCGTCGCCGCAGGGCAGGATCCGGAACGCGCCGTCATCTCGACCGAAGCGGCGCACAAAGTGCGCGCGGCGTTCGAAGCGCTGCCCGAGCCGTTGCGCGTGCTCGTCGAGCTCGCCTATTTCCAGGGACTGACGCATTCTGAAATTGCCGGGCAGACGGGTGTCCCGCTCGGCACGGTGAAAACGCGCTTGCGAACCGCCGTGGCATCGCTGCGCCTGGTGCTTTCGGCATGACTCACAGCCACAGCCCCTTCGAAGAGTCGGTGGCGGCCTACGCCCTCGACGCGCTCGACGCTGAAGAGCGCCGAACGTTCGAGGCGCACCTGGCGACCTGCCGGCAGTGCGCGAACGATCTCGCGGAGCTTCGCAAGGTGACGACGGGGCTGGCGCTCGCGGTCGATCCGGTGGCACCGCCGCCCGACCTGAAGGCCCGGACGATCGCCCGCGCGACCGCGCAACCGCAGCTGCGTCCCGACCAGCCGGCATCCGCGCCGTCGGTCGCTGTCATCCGGCCGGCGGTCCGGCCCTCGCCATCTCTGACCTCGTTCGCCTGGCTCGCGGCCGCGGCTGGCATCGCGCTTGCCGTTGCCGCCGGCATCTACGCGTGGTCACTGCGATCGGAGCTCGCCACCGTGCAGAAGATGGCCGACGACGCGTCGACGCAGGCCGATCGGCTGCGCGCGCAACTGTTGCTCTCGCGTCAGGAAGCGGCGCGGATGTCGCAGACGATGGCCATCCTCGGCGCGCCTGATGTCGTGCGTGTCGACTTGAAGGGACAGGGCGATTTGACGACGGCGTCCGCGCAGGTCTACTGGAGCGCCACGCGCGGCGTGCTCTTCCTCAACGCGGGCAATCTGCCTGTACTCGACGCCGGCCGCGTCTTTGAACTCTGGGCGGTGCCGCCCGGTGCGTCACCGCAGCCGGCAGGGCTCTTCACCGTCGATCCGGCCGGCCTCGTGACGACGGTCGCGCCATCGCCCGCCGTTTTCCCGGCAGCCGACGCGTTCGCGATCACGATCGAGCCCGCCGGCGGGTCACCGCAAGCGACGACGCCGATCATTCTGGTGGGGAAAACCAAGAAAGGGTGAGAATTGACAATTGTTAATTGGGAATCTGATTGGCGAATTGAGAATTTTATTCACGAATTGACGATCGAGAGTCTCTGGGGAAATCGGTACCTGTTCAGATTCCCGATTCCCCACTCCGCCAATCGCAAATTCTCAATCCGCCAATTCAATCTCCAAATTCCCAATTAACAATTTTCAATTTCTTCCGCCTCCTCCTCGCCCGAAGCCCGCGGCGGGCGTCGGCACGGTTGCAGGCGCCGGCATGTCGTTCCAGTTGAGAATCGAGTTGAACATCATGTTGAACTCGCCGAAGTTCTGCCAGCGATAGACCGGGTTGTTCGCGAAAATCAGCACGCGGCCGTGGCCGTGGTAGGCCTCCGGGATGTCGATCGCGAATGCCTGGTTCTTGATCTCGTCCGGACCGCGCATCAACCCGCTGAGTACCGAGTCGGCGCCGCCGACGTAACGCGCGAGCACTGTGCCCTGATCGGGGACGCCCACGCGAAGGAGCGGCCCGCCGAGATACTTCATCGGCAGGATCCTGTCCGGATAACCGTAGAACACCGGATGATCCTGGCGAACGATTTCGGATTCGACGATCGGACGCGGTGCGTAGAATTGCGGCGACGTGCGATCGGACCACGAGTCGATCGTGTGGGCGAAGCCGAACTCCGTCGCGAACGTCACGGCCTGGCCGGCGGTGATGAGCGTGCCGCCCTGATCGAGGAACTTCGCGAACTCGTCGACGCCCTTCTGGCCCATGCCGCCCGTGATGTCCGGTGACGAGCCGTACATCCCGAGGAACTGGTACTTCTCGCTCTTCTCGTACGGCACCGGCCGGGCGGACGGCGCCTGCA
The DNA here is from genome assembly GCA_963704575.1 of uncultured Acidobacteriota bacterium. Lineage (GTDB taxonomy): Bacteria > Acidobacteriota > Vicinamibacteria > Vicinamibacterales > SCN-69-37 > DATEGZ01. The sequence goes on from OY969918.1 coordinate 4,019,020, forward strand.
GGGACGCGGCCCGGCCGAGATTCTGCGCGGCCATGATGATCACGTCGTACTTGCCGCGGAGATTGCCGAGCACGACCTGCTCTTTAAAGATCAGGTCGTACGGGATGCCCAGCCGATCGAACGAGAAGCGATACCAGCCGAGATCCTGCGTGTTGTTCCACGACGAGTAGATGGCGATGCGCGGCGCGTCGGCGTCGTGCATCGGCACGGCCGGCATTTCGGACAGCGCGACCGCGGTGAGGCCGTCGCGTTCGACCGCCGCGCGCGTGTCGGCGCTCGCCGCACCGGCGATGACGAATGATCCGGCGGGGAAGTCGACGCCGTTCGCCTTGAAGTCCTTCTCGGCGATCTTCATCGCGACGTTCTTCAGCTGATACCGGAACGAGATCATGTTGTTCGAGCCGTAGTGCGCGACAGCGAGGCCGGCGGTCCCGCCGCCCGTGATCGCGCCCTTCGCTTTGAACTCGTTCACGAGCGGCGCGTTCGCCTGAAGGATCGCCTTGTCGGAGACTTCCTTGACGTCGACGAGCGTCGCAAGGCCCTGCGTCCAGCCGCTGTCGTCGTAGGTCATGAGCGACGCGTCCGGATAGACCTGCTTGCGCAGCAGCGTGCGCGCGAGCCGGCCGTACGGCTGATCGGTCTTCACGATGAACGCGCCGGCCGGATACGTCTCGGTGCCGACTTTGAGCTCCGCCGACGTGCGGCCGACCTCGATGCCCTGCATGCGCAGGATGCCGATGAGCGTCTCGAGCCGCGTCATGTCGCGGTTGGGCATGAGCACGAACGCGTACGGCGGCTCGGACTTGCCCAGATCGATCGAGTTCTGCGTCTTGCGATAGAAGTTCTCGAGGACGAGGTTGGGGAACGTCGAGGTCAGCTGCAGCGCCGACAGCACGCCCGTCTCCATGTAGTTGGTGTTGTCGCGCCGCGAGAACGTGGCCGTGGCGCCTGGAGGAACGGGCAGACCCATGTACCAATCGCGCGTGTTGGGATTGCTCGGGCCGCGGCCGAAGCCGCCCGGCGTGCCGGCCGCGACAGCACTCGTCCCGCCCGCGCCTCGTCCACCCGCGCCGCCGCCAGGTCCACCGGGACCGCCAGGGCCGCGTCCGCCTGCCTGCGCCTGCTGAATCGCCGCCGCGGCTTGCGCCGTACCGGCGCCGCCCAGCTCGCTGGTATTTCCAGCCGCGCCTGCCGCTGCTGCGCCGCCGCCTGCCGCCGCGCCACCGCCCGCGGCTACGCCACCGCCCGCGCCCGCCGCGCCCGCCGCGCCCGCCGCGCCGCCGCCCGCCGCGCCACCGCCGCGGCCGCCACCGCTGCCTCGTCCGCCGCCACCGCGCCCCCCGCCAGCGGCTGCGCCACCCGCGCCAGCGGCGTTGGCGCCGGTCGCTCCTGCGGCGCCGGCGGGTGCGCCGGCGGCCTGCGGTGTGTCACCGGCCGCGCCGCGGCCTGGGCCGCCTCGGCCGGTGTTCTCGACGCCTGACTGCGTTTCGTACATCTTCATCATGGCGTTGTGGTTGTAGGCCATCGAACCGAGATAGCCCGGCGACCAGCCGTCCATGAAGTTGTGCGTCCAGACGCCCGGCATGCCCCATTTGGTCATCTGGGCGACTTCGAAATTCGAGAAGAACGGCAGCTCGAACCAGAGGATCGGATCGAGGTACGGATTCTGCGGAGCGTTGCCGCTGTACGTGTACATCAGCGGCTCGGCTTCGTGCAGGTCGTGCACGATGGGCGCCTTCGACCTCATGTACCAGTCGAACAACGCGCGCATCGTCACCAACGACACGTTGAAATCGCGATTGTTGTCGTGGAACGCGTACTTGCCCCAGTACGGCAACTGGCCGCCGCCGCGTCCTCCACCGCCGCCGGCGTTCGCCTGCGCGTCGGCCAGGCCCTTGTAGAACCAGTCGACGTTGCGATCGCGGCCGTCAGGTTCGGCCGCGGGCGTGACGGACACGATGACGTTGTTGCGAATCTGCGTGATGAGGGGCGACGTCTCGGTCGCGATCCGATAGACGAGCTCCATCAGCATTTCCGACGGCCCGGTTTCGCCGCTGTGCAGACCGCCCATCAGGTGGTACTGGGGCTTGGTCGTCGCGATCAGCTGTTCGATCTGCTGGGGCGGAAGCCCGCGCGGGTCCGCGATCTTCTGGAGGTTAGCGGTGTTCTGCGCGAGGTTCTTGATGTTCTCGTCCGACGAGACGTAGACCGCGACCATGTCGCGGCCCTCGTCGGTCTTGCCGATGACTTCGACTTTCACGCGCGGCGTCGCTTTTTCGAGTGCGCGGTAGTACTTCAAAATGTCCGCGTAGTAGGTGAGGGTCGCCGGCGCGCCGATGTAATGACCGAGCACGTCGTTGGGCGTCGGGATGCCTTTGACGAGTGGCAGGTGATCGACGAGTGGGCTGCCGTAATGCGAATCGCCGGTCCATTCCTTGTAAAGCTTGGCGAATTCCTCGTCCTGGGCCTGCTTCGGATCGCGGGTTTCGGTGACCATCTGCTGGGCTGGCAGGATGGCCGCTGTCAGAAGAATGACACCTAAGGTTGTCCCAAGGGCCCATACGCGGCGTGTCGATCTCACGGTCCTCATCGCTTCAACTCCTTGACCCGCAGGCAGTTACTTCTGAAATCGGCTCCGGACGACGGCAAAGAAAAACTGGCGAAAGGCGTCGGGAGTGCTTGAGATTGTGCATCGCGGGCACATACAATCGCGGGCTACGCCGCGCTGCCCAGAGCACTCGTAGGGGGCGCGAAAAAGGGGCCCTGCGTACTTATGATTAGCGTCGCCGCACTTCGGATGCAGCAATTTGGCGTGCAATTCTATCAGGCTTCCCTCACCGCGAAGGACATCGACAAACTGGTGCGGTTCGAGGTCCTGAGCTACAACGATCAGGGCAGCGCACCGGGTGTCCGCGGCAGCGCGAGACAATCGAAGGTCCACTGGGATCTACTCGAGCGTCGCATCGCGTCGAGCGACAAAGCCTACCAGCGTCAGATCATTCGCAAGAAGATCGACGAGCTGGTCGCGTACTACGAGCAATGCCGCCAGGCGCGCGATCTGCCGTCGATTGCCGGCGCCGTCATCATCTCGAGCGACGAACCGCTCAAGTTCGAGCCGTCACCGAGTGATCCGTCGCTCGGGATTCTGAAAGTGCCGGAGCGCGAAGGCATCCTCCGCGCGATCGACGGACAGCATCGTCTGCTCGCGCTGCACGCGGGCATCGAACAGTTCGGTGGCGAGATCTTCACCGTGCCCGCCGTGATCTTCGATCGGCTGCCCGAGGATCACGTCGTGCAGATGTTCGTCACGATCAACGCGAAGCACACGCGACTGAATGCGTCGCACCTGGTCTCGCTCTCCGGTCGTCAGCTCTATCGCGACGAGAATCTCGCTGCCGCACACGACGTCGTGCGCGCACTCAGCGAGCGCGAAGACTCGCCGCTGCACGGCGAGATCAAGCTGCTCGGCGTTGGTCACGGCCGCGTCGCGCAGGCGCCGCTCGCGCAAGAACTCAAGAAGCTGTTTGCCAGCGAGGCGTTCGGCCCGGGCGCAAGGGCGACGATTTCCGCGAAGACGCCAAGAAGTTCTTCGTGAACTATTTCAGACAAGTAGCAGTGGTCTTTGGTGCGGCGTGGAACGGCCGAAAGTACAGCATCCGCACCGCCCCCGCACTGCGAGCGTTCATTCGCGTCGCGCCGGACATCGTGAAGCGCCTCGATCAGCAGCACGCGGATCGCGCGGATTTCCGCGCGATCGGGCGCGTGATCGCACCCTGGGGCCGGCGCATCGGCGACCTCCGCTTCGAGACGGACGGCGCGTGGAAGCGTTCAGGGTCGACCGTCGATCAACTCTCCAAAGAACTCCGCCTGGCGTTGCAGTATCCCGAAGGTGCAATGGTCTAAAGCACAACGCGTCGCACGACTGTGATGTGCGACGCGCTTGCGCCAGTAGCGATCGTGCCGACGGGGTGTGAAGCATTTTCGTAACTGTGAACACAAATGAGTAGGAGTTACGCGATCGAATTTCGCGCGCCTCACGCGAAGCCAGCAACAGTCGCACGTTGCTGGTAGGCACGGCGCTTGCGTACAAGATCGCGCGGGTAGCCTGAATTTGCGGCATGTGCCGTGAAGAGCTGGGGAGCCAGGTTGCCCGTGAAGGCCCGCGAACACCGCGGGCCTTTTTTTTGTCTGCTCACCTTCGAACACGTGTCTTTGGTGTGAAGCGCATACGACCTTCGATCGATGCGCCGAACAAACTACAATCTCCGGCAGTGTCCCTCCGGCTGGGCATCGATACTGGCGGCACCTTCACCGACTTCGTTCGTCTCGAGTCGAATCGCCTCGTCGTCTTCAAATTGCGATCGACGCCCGATGACCCGTCGCGCGCCATTCTCGATGGCGTCGCGAGACTGACCGAGGGCGTACCCGACTACGAAGTCGTGCACGGATCCACCGTCGCGACCAATGCCGTGCTCGAGCGCCGCGGCGCGCGCGTGGCGCTGGTGGTGACCGAGGGTTTCGAAGACGTCGTGCGCATCGGGCGCCAGACGCGTCCCGAGCTCTACAACATTTTTGTGCCTGCGCCCCGGGCCATCGTCGAGCCCGGACTTACATTTGGCGTGCCCGAACGGCTCGATGCCTCCGGCGACGTGCTTGTCGACGTCGATCTCGACGCGGTCGATCGTGTGGCCGCGCGGCTGCGTGACGCGGCACCGGACATCGTGGCCGTCTGCCTGCTGCACGCGTACGCGAACCCCGCGCACGAGCGGATCGTGGCCGATCGGTTTCGCGCGAACGGCTGGCGCGTGTCCACTTCGCACGACGTGCTGCCCGAGTACCGCGAGTACGAACGCTGGAGCACGACGGTCGTCAATGCCTACGTGACGCCGCTCATCGATCGCTATCTCGGCAATCTCGAAGCGCGGCTGGGATCGACGCGTCTGTCGATCATGCAATCGAATGGCGGCTCGATCTCCGCGTCGGCAGCGCGATCGCACGCGGTGCGCACGGTGCTGTCGGGCCCGGCGGCAGGCGTCGTGGGCGCGCGCGCGGTCGCTCGCGCGGCGGGTTTTCCGCGTGTGATCTCGTACGACATGGGCGGCACCTCCACCGACGTCAGCCTGATTGACGATGCGGTCGGGATGACCACGGATTCGAAGATCGGGGATTTTCCAGTGCGGCTGCCGGTCATCGATATCCACACGGTCGGCGCGGGCGGTGGTTCGATCGCGTACGTCGATTCCGGCGGCGCGTTGCGCGTCGGTCCGCGGAGCGCCGGCGCGGTGCCGGGACCCGTGTGTTACGGCGAAGGCACCGAGCTGACGGTCACCGACGCGAATCTCCTGCTCGGCCGGCTCGACCCAGCGTACTTTCTCGGCGGCCGCATGACCCTCGATGTCGATCGCGTCCGCCGCGTCGCGGCCGCACTCGCGAAGCCCTTGCGGCTCGACGTGCTGGCGCTCGCCGAGGGTGTCGTCCGGGTGGCCAATGCGAACATGGAGCGCGCGATCCGCGTGGTGTCGATCGAGCGCGGCCACGACCCGCGCGACTTTTCTCTCCTGGCGTTCGGCGGGGCCGGCGGCATGCACGCGTGCGAGATCGCCGACCGCCTCAGCATCGGCGTCGTCATTGTCCCGAGATACGCCGGAGTGCTGTCGGCGTACGGCATGCTCGTCGCCGACGTGGTCCGCGATTACTCGGCCAGCGTCCTTACGGCGACTCACCAGCTTGCGTTTGCGACGCTCGAGTCGAAGATTGCGCCGCTTCTCGACCGCGCGGCGCGCGAGCTCGGCCGCGAAGGCTACGGGCCGCGGGCGCGCGCCGTCGAGGCGCATCTCGACGTCCGGTACGTCGGTCAGTCGTACGAGATCACGGTGCCGTTCACCCGAGGCTATCGCGCGGAGTTCGATTGCCGGCATCGGCGACGGTTCGGGTACATGGACGCAGATCGTCCGACCGAGGTCGTCAACGTCCGCGTCACGGCGGCCGGCCTCACGAAAAAGCCCGCGCTGCCGTACGTGAAGCCGCGCCGGATCACCGCGCCCAAGCCTTCCGGCCGGCGGCCCGGCCGATTCAACGGGCGGAGGTATTCGATGCCGTTCTATCGTTGGGAATCGCTCGCGCCGGGATCGCACGCGTCGGGCCCGGCGATCGTCACCGGCGGCGAGGCCACGGCCGCCGTGCCGCCCGGGTTCGTGTTCGATGTCGACGGCTACGAAAACCTCGTGATCCGATCGTCCCGGCGGCGCCGTTCGAAGGAGCGCGCGTGAAGATCAGCGCCGTCGAATTCGAGGTCTTCAAGAATCTCTTCCTCTCAATCGCGGAAGAGATGGGCGTGACGCTCTGCCGGACCGGCTTCTCACCGAACATCAAGGAGCGCCTCGATTACTCCTGCGCGGTGTACGACGCCGATGGCGAGACGATCGCGCAGGGCGATCACATGCCGGTGCACCTGGGCGCGATGCCGCTCTCGGTCCGCGCCGCGATCGACGCTCTGCCCATGAAGCGCGGTGACGCCGTCGTTCTGAACGATCCGTTTCAGGGCGGGACACACCTGCCGGACATCACGATCGTCTCGCCGGTCTTTCTGGGCCGCGACGCGCGCCCGTCGTTTTTCGTCGCCAATCGCGCGCATCACTCCGACGTCGGCGGCATGAGCCCGGGGTCGATGCCCGTCGCGCGCGAGATCTTTCAGGAAGGGCTGATCATTCCGCCCGTGCATCTCGTCCGGGGCGGCAAGCTGCAGCGCGACGTGTTCGCGATGATTCTCGCGAACGTCCGCACGCCAGATGAACGCGAGGGCGACCTGACGGGCCAGATTGCCGCCAATCGCGTGGCCGAGACGCGGCTCAAGGAAACCGTCGATCGCTACGGCCGGCGCTCGACGCTTGCCTTTGGCGCGGCGCTCCAGGACTACACGGAACGCGTCGTCCGGGCCGCGATCCGCGAGATCCCCGACGGCGCGTACGAATTCGAAGACGCGCTCGACGACGACGGATTCAGCGATCGGCCGGTGCGCATTCGCGCGCGCATCGACATCGCGGGCGATCGGGCGCGCATCGATTTCACGGGATCGGACGCGCAGGTGGAAGGGAGTGTGAACGCGAACTTCGCGATTACCCTCTCGGCGTGCCTCTACGCGTTTCGCTGTCTCGTCGGCGAAGACGTGCTCTACAACGCCGGCGTCGGCCGCGCGCTCACCGTCATCGCGCCCGCCGGCTCGATCGTCAACGCGAATCGGCCGGCGGCGGTCGCTGGCGGCAACGTCGAGACATCGCAGCGGATTACTGATGTCGTGCTCGGCGCGCTCGGCCGCGCGCTGCCGGATCGGCTGCCGGCCGCGAGCCAGGGGACGATGAACAACGTCACGCTCGGCGGGACGGATCCCCGCACCGGCCGCCGGTTCGCGTACTACGAGACGATTGGCGGCGGGATGGGCGGACGCAAGGGCCTCGCCGGATTGAGTGGCGTGCACACGCACATGAGCAACACGCGCAACACGCCGGTCGAGGCGATCGAGCACTATCTGCCGGTGCGCATCCGCCAGTACCGATTACGGCGCGACAGCGCCGGCCCCGGCGCCGCGCCGGGCGGCGAGGGCATCGTCCGCGAATACGAAACGCTCACGGACACGTCGGTGACGATTCTTTCGGATCGCCGGCGGCTGCCGCCGTACGGCGCGGAGGGCGGCGAGCCCGGCGGCCGCGGGCGCAACACGCTCGTGCGTGACGGACGCGAGGAAGCGCTGCCCGGCAAGATCCGCCTCGACTTGCGCGCGGGCGATCGACTGCGCATCGAATCTCCTGGCGGGGGTGGCTACGGTCCGGCCGCGCGGAAGCCGCCGCGGTGATGACCTGGTGGAGCTCCGCGGACTCGACGGCGAAGCGCGCGCTCATCGCGGGCGCGCTCGGCTGGGCGCTCGACTCGTTCGACATCAATCTCTACGCGCTCGTCCTGCCGTCGCTCATGCACGCCTTGTCGCTCGACCAGACGACCTCGGGGCTGTTGCAGTCGATGATGCTGCTCGCGGGCGCGGCCGGCGGCATCGGCTTCGGCCTGCTGGCGGATCGCTGGGGACGCACGCGCGCCTTGATGCTGAGCGTGCTCCTCTATTCGATCTTCACCGCGGCGTGCGGGTTTGCGCAGACGGCTGCGCAGCTGGCGGTGTTTCGCATCCTGCTGGGCATCGGCATGGGCGGGGAGTGGGCGAGCGGCGCGGCGCTCGTCGCCGAGACGTGGCCCGACGAGCATCGCGGTAAAGCGCTCGGCTTCATGCAGAGCTTCTGGGCGATCGGGTTCCTGCTCGCCGCGGTTGTGAACTACCTCGTGCAGGACGTCCTGCATCTCGACTGGCGCGCGGTGTTTTTCGCCGGCGTGCTGCCGGCGTTGTTCACGTTGTGGATCCGGCGCGGTGTCGAGGAACCCGAACGGTGGCGGCGCGCGCGCGCGAGCGGGCCGCCCGCGACGCTGCGCCAGGCGATCGGCGGATCGCGCACGGGCATCACGACCGCGCTTGCGCTGATGAACGCGTGCACGCTGTTCGGCTACTGGGGCTTCAACACGTGGGTGCCGTCGTTTCTGCGCGCGCCCGCGGAGAGCGGCGGCATGGGCCTCTCGAACGCGATGATGAGCGGGTTCGTCATCGCGAGCAACATCGGGATGTGGTTCGGCTACGTCACGTTCGGATTCGTGAGCGATCGCGTCGGTCGCAAACGCACCTATCTCGTGTATCTCATCGTCGCGGCGATCCTCGTGCTCGCGTACACGTCCACACACACGCCGATCGTCCTGTTTGCGCTCGGACCGGTCACGTCGTTTTTCGCGACGGGCTACTTCAGCGGATTCGGCGCGGTCACGGCCGAGATCTATCCGACCTCGGTGCGCGCGACGGCGCAGGGATTCACCTACAACATCGGACGCGTGGCGAGCGCGTTCGCTCCGGCCATCGCCGGATCGGTCGCGCGATCGTACGGGTACGCCGCGGCGCTTGCGATCGCGGCGGCGGCGTTTCTCGCGGCGGCGGCGTTCTGGATGTTCATCCCCGAAACACGGGGACGCAAGATCGAGTGACGATCACGCTTTCGTGATCGTCGTCACCATGCCCATCAGGTAGTGCATGGTGACCTTGTCGCCCGCGTCGAGGCCGCGCGGCACCGACTCGTTGCCGACGCGCGCATGGCGCACTTCTTCTTCGGGATCCTCCGGGTCGACCCAGAACACGTCGAGGGAGATCTGCCCGTGGATGGACACCGGCTGGATGCGTTTGACGATGCCGGATCTCGTGCCCTTGAGCATGGGAAGCCGCCGGTCCTTTCGACGCCCGGAGACGCCACCGGGCCTTTCACGATCTTAGAGGAGCGTACCCGAGATGCAAGCGGGTATCCTTGAAACCATGAGATATCACCCCGTTCAGGCGGTGCGGCGATTCCTGGTGGTGGCGGCCGGTATTCTGATCGCCGGCAGCGTGACCGCGATCGCCCAGCAGACCGCGGTGCAGACGCCGCCAGCGCTAACCGCGCTGCCGTCGGGCCGCGATCTCGCCACCAAACATGTGAAGGCGTCGGGTGGTGAAGCGGCGTACAAGGCCGTGAAGTCGATCCACGCCACAGGCACGTTCGAGTTGACGGCACAGGGGGTGTCCGGCAGCCTCGACATGATGGCCGCGCGTCCCGACAAGTTGCTCCTTCGGGTCGAGATCGCGAGCGTCGGACACGTCGAGAGCGGATTCGACGGCAAGAACGGCTGGTCGATCGATCCGCTCGCCGGTCCAACCCTGCTCACCGGGCGCGCGCTCAAGGAGATGGCCGAAGACGCATGGTTCGACGGCGCCCTCCACGGCGCCGATCACGTCAAGGAGATGACGACGATCGCGCGCACCGAGTGGGACAAGAAGCCCGCGTACGAGGTCAGGGTCGTGTTCAATTCAGGCGTCGAGCAGACGGAATACTTCGACGTCGAGACCGGCCTCGAGATCGGATCCGAGAGCCAGCGGGAAACGCCGATGGGCGTGCTGCCGACCAAAGTCATCATGCGCGACCATCGGAAGTTCGGCGCGCTGTTGCAGCCGACCGTGATGGTGCAGAGCACGATGGGCATCGACCAGGTCTTCAAGATCGCGTCCTACGAGTACAACACCGTCCCGCCCGCGACATTCGATCCGCCGGCGGTGATCAAAGCGTTGATCAAGTGATCGGCCGGGTTGTTCTGGCGCTCGTTGCCGCCTGCGCGTTCAGCGCGGGGCTCGACACGTCTCAAACTTGGCGCGCGCCGGCGCTCGCGAGCTTCGACGACGCCTGGCAGACGATTCACGACACCTTTTACGATCCGACGTTCGGCGGCGTCGACTGGGATGCCGTCCGCGCCGAGTTGCGGCCCAAAATCGAAGCGGCCGCGTCGGCCGACGACGCGCGCGGCGTGATCCGCGACATGCTCGGGCGGTTGCATCGGTCGCATTTCGTGCTGCTGTCGGCGGAGTCCGCGACGGACACGCTTCCCGGCGAGGCGATCGTGCCCATCGAGGTGCGCGTCGCGCCCGCTGGGCTCGTCGTGACGAAGGTGACGCCGAAATCGAGCGCTGAACAGGCGGGTCTGCGGCCGGGCGACGTCATTCTGGCGATCGATCGTCAATCCGTCGGAGCGTGGATGACCGCGGCCGCCGGCGCGAACGAGCGTGCGCGCAGCCTCGAGGTCTGGCGGCGGGCGTATCGCGTGCTCCACGGCGGTCCGGGATCGCGCGCAGAATTGCACGTGCAGTCGCCTGATGGGCACGCGCGCGACGTCGCGGTCTCACGAGGGGACGAAGGCGGGCAGGTCGTCAAGCTCGGCAACCTGCCGCCGCTCCACGTCACGATGGATGCGCACGAGGTGAAGTCACCGGCCGGCAAGCGCGTCGGATTCATCGGCTTCAGCGTGTGGATGGCGACGATCGACGCGCCAATCGCCGCCGCGGTGGACCGCTATCGGGGCGCGGCCGGGCTCGTGATCGATTTGCGCGGCAATCCCGGCGGGCTCGCCGGCATGATCGCCGGCGTGTCCGGTCAGTTGCTCGCCGAGCCCTCGGTGCTCGGCACCATGCAGACCCGCAGCGGCCAGCTGCATTTCTCGGCGAATCCGCGGCTGTCGACGTCCGACGGCCGGCGCGTCGTGCCGTTTGCCGGGCCCGTCGCGATTCTCATGGACGAATTGTCGGCGAGCACGTCCGAATGTTTCGCGGGCGCGCTGCAGAGCCTCGGTCGCGCGCGCGTGTTCGGCCGCCAGTCGATGGGCCAGGCGCTGCCCGCGTCCACCAAGCAGCTCGCGAATGGCGACGTGCTCATGTATGCGCTTGGTGATTTCGTCACCGCGAACGGACGGCGACTCGAAGGCGACGGCGTCGTGCCCGACGAGGCGCAGCCGCTCTCGATTCCGGCGATCGCCGCTGGCCGCGATCTGGCGCTCGAGGCCGCGCTCCGGTGGATCGACGGAGGCGGAGTGTCCCTTAGGCCATGATCTCTAAGTAGCTGAAAAAAGAAGGGTTAGACCTGAAGATCGCCTTTTTCCTTGCCGAAAGCGGCTGCTTATTGCTATCCTCCGGTGACCTGCAAGAGCGCACTTCCCTGCCGCTTCCTTGGTGGCAACGAATCGGGAAAGAGCGCGCCCGAGCAAGCTTGCGCTCATCAAGTGAGGCGCTTGGCGCGGAGAGACCGGAAATGAAGTTCCGTCGGGAGTACTGAATGGAGCAGCGCCCGCTGCGTCTCGGTGACATCGTGGATGACTACTGTCCGCGAGAACGCCGCATTACCAACCACGCGATTGTCGCGGTCGTTGGACAATCAATCCGTCAGACGCGTTGCACGACGTGCGACGCTGAACACGTCTACAAGGACGCTAAAGTGCCACGACGCCGAAAGAAAGACGAGCCGGACGCCCTCTACGACGAGGTGCTTTCGGAGGTGACGGCCGGACAGCTCGTGCCGAAGCAGGAGCCACAGCCCGCCGAATCCGTTCCCGCGATGCAAGCCTCGGCCAGTGCTTCGAATCCACCAGAGAAAACTTCGCCCCCTGCGGCGACTCCGTCCGCGACGACGGCCGACACGCCACCTGACGAGAGTCCGGTCAGTGACGATCGTGATCACTGGCCGGGGCATCGCACGTTGATTCGTGCCCAGTTGCCGCGTGTCGAAGGCGGCGAGCCGCCGCCTCGTCCGATTCCCGAGTTCACCATGCATCAGCGCCAGGGCCGCAGCAACGGCGGCTTCCGTTACGGCCAGGGCTGGGGACACGGCGGCGGGTCGAACGGCGGCGGCAACGGCAACGTGAACGGCAATACCGCGAACGGACACGGCCGCCACGGCGGATTCCGATCCGGCCGTCCCGGCGGCGGCCCGGGCCAGGGTCAGGGCGCGGGTCCCGGCGGTGGCGGCGGCCGCCATCGTCATCGCGGCGGCAAGCACCGCCAGCCGAAGTAGCCACGTCCGTCGGTCGTTCATGACCACACCAGCGCTCGCGGATCGCGTCGGGCTCGTTGTCGGCGTCGCCAACAAACGGTCCATTTCGTGGGCAATTGCGCAGGCAGCCGCGCGCGACGGCGCGAAGCTCGCGGTGACCTACCAGAGCGAGCGGCTCGAAGAAAATGTGCGCGAACTGGCGGCAACGCTCGATCAGCCGCTCATCCTGCCGTGTGACGTCTCCGACGATGCGCAGATGGACGCGGTGTTCACCGCGATCGAACGCGAACGCGGGCGGCTCGATTTTCTCGTGCATGGCGTCGCGTTCGCCGATCGCGGAGATCTCGATCGGCCGTTCGTCGAGACCTCACGCGACGGATTCCGTAAGGCGCTCGACATCAGCGCGTACTCGCTGGTCGCGCTCGCCCGCCGCGCGGCGCCGCTGATGGAACGGCAGGGCGGCGGCAGCATCCTGACGCTCAGCTTTCTGGGCAGCGAGCGCGTGTTCCCCAATTACAACGTCATGGGCGTCGCGAAAGCTGCGCTCGAAGCGTCGGTGCGATATCTCGCGTCCGAGTTGGGACCGAAGAACATCCGCGTGAACGCGCTCTCGGCCGGGCCGATCAAGACGCTGGCGGCCGCCGGCATCTCAGGGTTTTCGAGCATTCTGCAGACGTATCGCGATCGCGCGCCGCTGCGCCGCACGGTCGAAACCGCCGAAGTGGCCGACGCGGCGATGATGCTGATCGGACCGGCTGGACGCGCCATCACCGGCGAGGTGCTGATCGTCGACGCCGGCTACCACATCACGGGCGTGTAGGCGGCGGGGCCGCCGGTTTTGGCGGCGCGCTCGGATCCGGCATGGCCGGGGTCTGGCCCTGGGCCGCCGCGCGGTAGTAGTCGGACTGAAACCGTTCAATCAACTGCTTCATGGCCACGGCGTCGGCCTTCGTGTGTCCGTGGCACACGACAGGATCCTGGCCGCCCGAACTCTCGATGACGACGTCTGAATAGAGCACGCGCGTGTCGATCTTGATCGACGCGACATGCGCGAGGTGGATCGACTCTTCCTTCCTGCCGATCCAGCGCGGCTGCACGAGCGTGATGCTCGACGACGAGATCGCCACCTGCGCGGGGAAAATGCGATTGCCGCGCGTCATCCGGCTCGCGATGAACACGTGATCGCCGTTGACCCGTCGTCCCTTCATCCAGATCCAGATCACGACGACGAAACCCACGACGGCGATCGCGCCGAGCGCGACTTCGAGCACGTGTAACAGCGACGTGGCCGTGCCGGGGTCCATGACCGGGAATGGTAAGCTAGCCTGACCGAAACGACATCAGGAATCGTGCTCAGGAGTTGACGTGCCGCATCGTGCACCCGGGTCGCCCGCGCGGGGCCCTCGCCAGTACCTCTCGGGCCGGCCCATTGCGTACTACCGCCCGACCGGGCACCCAGCGATTCGCCATCTGATCGAGCACGGGTTTCAGGCCTTCAACGCCGGACGATTGTCCGAAGCGTGCCGCATCTTCGCGGACAAGATGCTGCTGCCGAAGAACAACACGACGATCGGCTTGACGATCGCGGGTGCGATGACGCCGGCCGGCCAGGGCGGGTGCGTCAACGAGCTGATGGAACGCGGGCTCGTGGACTTTCTCATCAGCACCGGCGCGAATCTTTATCACGATCTTCACTACGCGCTGAACTTCACGCTGCGCCGAGGGTCGCCCTTTCTCGACGACCGCGCGCTCTACAAAGCCGGCGTGATCCGCATTTACGACGTGCTGTTTCCGGCGACCGTCCTGCTCGAGACCGACGCGTACATCCGCGAGTTCCTCGTGCGCTCCGGCCTCAACCGGCCGGTCTCGACGGCGGAGTTTCACTATCGGCTCGGGCAGGATTTGATCAAACAGCGGCCGGGGTGCGAGAAGTACTCCGTCGTTGCACGCGCGGCCAAGCTCGGCGTCCCCGTCTACACCTCGTCGCCGGGCGACAGCTCGATCGGCATGAACGTCGCGTGGCACGAGCTGATGAACGACAGCCGCTTGATGATCGATCCGAATCTCGACGTGAACGAGGTCTGCGCGATCATCCTGGCCGGCAAGAAGAACGGCTGCCTGATTCTCGGCGGTGGGTCGCCGAAGAATTTCTATTTGCAGGGCCAGCCGACGCTTTGGGAGGTCTACGGCATCCCGAAGGGCGGCAATGAGTTCTTCATTCAGATCACGACCGATTCGGTGGTGTGGGGCGGACTCTCCGGCGCGACGCCCTCCGAGGCCGTGAGCTGGGGCAAGGTCAATCCTGGCGTGCTGCCCGACACGGTCGTGGCGTACGCGGACTCGACGATCGCGTTTCCGCTCTTCTGCGAGTACGTCGTCGGCAGCAAGTATGGCCGGCGCAAGCGCAAAGCGCTTTATCATCGGCGTGACGCGCTCGTCGCCGACCTCAAGACGCAGGCGAAGCGGCGGGGGCGGAAGAAATAGCGGAGGCGTCGATCATGGGCACGCTGTCATCCGAGCTGCTTCCCATCGCGATTGAGCTCTCGAGCGCGCCGCGCGTCTACGTCGACGCGAACGTCCCGCTCGGCCTCGTACAGGTGATGCGTCAGGAGCTCGGCTGGGACGTGTTCTTCGTCCTCGAGCACGACGACTTGCGACGCGCGCCCGACCTCGAGCATTTCCGGCGTGCGCTCGAGCTCAGCCGGACGCTCATCACGCTCGATCACGATTTCTTTGACGACCGGCGCTTTCCACTCCCATCGAGCCCGGGCGTCGTCGTCTGCTCCGCGCCTGATGAACATCGTCTGCACCGGCTGCTGCGCCACCTCGATCGGCACGTGTTCCGCGCGGAGTCGGCCGCCGAGTTGCCATTGCGCGGCCGCAAGATCGAGCTGACGCCGGCCGTGTTCGTCGACGCTCACTGACGCCGACGATGTCCCGCACGTTCTTATCCGGCGCCGACCTCGTCCTGCCCGATCGCGTCGCGTCCAATCACTCGCTCGTCATCGAAGGCGACCGCATCGTCGAGATCGCGTCGGGCCCACGCGCGGTCGGCGCGAACGAGACACGCCTCGATCGCGCGGGCCATCTCGTCGTGCCTGGCTTCGTGGACGTGCACGTCCACGGCGTGCTTGGACACGACGTGCTCGACGGCCCTGGTGCTATCGCTGCCGTCGCGGCACTGCTGCCGCGATGGGGTGTGACCGCGTTCTGTCCGACCACGGTCGCGTGCGCGCCCGAGGCACTTGGCGCGCTGTTCGCCGAAATCGCCAGTCTGCGCGGCAGATCCGGAACTGGCGCGCGCGTGCTGCCCGCGCATCTCGAAAGCAACTTCGTCAACCCTGATTTCCGCGGCGCGCAGCCGCTCGCGTGCCTGCGCCGGCCGCCGATCGAGGGATCACTTGCCGCGATTGGCCCGGACGGCGAGTTCACGGCGCGCGACGTACTGGCGGCAATCGACCGGGGGCGCGCAGACGTCGGCATCATCACGATGGCTCCCGAGCTCGACGGCGGTATGCCCCTTCTGCGCGCGTTCGTCGCTGCCGGCGTGCACGTCTCGCTCGGCCATTCCGGCGCGACGTTCGAGCAGGCGCAGGCGGCGATCGCGGCCGGCGCGCGCCAGGCCACGCATCTCTTCAATCGCATGAGTCCGATGACGCACCGCGAACCGGGCCTGGCCGGCGCAGTGCTCGCGAGCGAGGACGTCGCCGCCGAGCTCATCTGCGACGGGCACCACGTGCATCCGGCGGTGATGAACGTCGCGATTGCCGCCAAGGGGCCGTCGCGCGTGATGGCGATCACCGACGGTACGTCGGGATCGGGCCTGCCGGTCGGATCGCGCGGCCGTCTCGGCGGCGCGGCGATCACGGTCCGCGACGTCGCGCGGCTCGACGACGGCACGATCGCGGGCAGCGTGCTGACGATGGATCGCGCGTTCGCGACGCTGGTGGCCGAGTGCGGCGTGGACGTCATCCGCGCCGCCGAGATGTGCGCGACGACGCCGGCGCGCGAGCTCGGGCTGCGGGGGTTCGGGGCGATCGTTCCCGGGGGGATGGCGGATTTCGTCGTCCTCGACGCCGCGCTGCAGGTGGTCGAGACCTGGATTGGCGGCGTTCGCGTCTGGCCGGAACCCCCGGGGACCTGAAGTCGTCATGGTCAGTATGCGCCGTGCCTTCGTGGCTCCCACCCTTGTCGCCATGGCGATGGCGGCGCCGGCCTGCGTCCTCAACGTCGATCGCCAGGCCTACATCGAGCACGACGAGAAGCGGTTCGACGCGACGTCGGTCGTCGACCTCCGGCTCGACACGTTCGACGGCGGCATCGAAGTGCGGGCGTGGGATCGGCCCGAAGTTGTCGTCGACATCGAGAAGCGCGGCGCCGACAAGGCCGCGGTCGCGAAGATCGAGATCGTTGCGAACCGGACTGGCGATCGGATCGAGGTCAGCGCCCGCCACTCGGCGAACACCGGCGGCTTCGTCGGCATCGGCATCATCAACTCGCCGAGCGTGCGTCTGGTCGCGACGGTGCCCCGCAAGACGGATCTTGTGATCAAAAGCGGCGACGGGTCGCTGCTCGTGGAACGCGTGGAGGGCCGGCTTGATCTGCGCACCGGCGACGGTCGCATCCACGCGATCGAAACGGCGGGGGAGCTGGTCGCCGAGAGCAACGACGGGTCGATCGATCTCGAAGAGGTCGCGGGAAACGTGGAAGTGCGTACTGGCGATGGGAGCCTGCGCGTCTCGGGCACGCCGAGCCGGCTTCACGCGCAGTCGGGCGACGGTTCCGTCGTGCTGCGCATTCGTCGCGGTACGGTCATGACCGACGACTGGCTGGTCTCGACGGGTGACGGATCGATCTCGGCGGAAATCCCCGACGGGTTCAACGCGGACATCGAAGCCGACCCTGGATCGGATGGCCGCGCCAGAAACGAACTCACGCTCGTGAATGTCACCGGCGGCACGCGCGACCAGCGCACCCTCCGCGGCCGCAGCGGCGAGGGCGGGCATATCTTCAGGCTCCGCACAGGCGACGGAACGATTCGCCTCACCAGGTCATAGCGCCGGTCCGGCGCCGCATTCGGGTCTACTTCTTCCACACCGCCGCGTAGTCCGTCGGGTCGGCCATGTCGATCGCGCGAAAGGCGTCCTGCCGTTCGCGGCACTTGCTGCACAGGCCGCAGTGACGGTCACCCGCAGGGTTCATGCACGACATCGTCAACGCGAGCGGTACGCCCAGTTCGACGCCGAGCCGGACGACGTCTTCCTTGTGCATCCTGACGAGCGGCGTCGCGATCTCGAGCGGTCGTCCGAGCCCGAGTGACAACGCGCGCGAGAGCGTGCTGATGAATTCCGGCGTGGCGTCGGGGAAGGGATTGCCGGCGAGCGGTCCGAGCGCAAGGCGCTCGACCTTCAACCGCGCGCACAGCACCGCGGCTTTGGCCGACAGCACGATGTTGCGGCCTTCGAGATAGACGTCTTCGTCGGGCGTGTCGTACGCGGGCGGCCGCCCCGCGACGGCCCAATGCGTCGGCGGGTACACGTCGCGCATGTCGAGGCCGAGCGTCGAGAGCGGCGCGACGCGGCCCGCGAACGGCGGCGCCGCCAGCAGCCGTGCGATCGCCCGAGCCTCCGCGTCTTCCCACGCGAGACCCGCGCGCACGTGAATCGGCCAGACGACATCGTGATCGCGCCGCTCGAGCGCGACGAGCACCGCGCTGTCGAGGCCGCCGGAGAACAGGACCGCTGACGCCGACATGACCCAACTACGTTACAGTGTGAGCATGTATCTCGTCACCAAGCGGATCGAGTTCTGCTACGGTCATCGGCTCCTGGACTACGACGGCATCTGCAAGCACCCGCACGGGCATAACGCCGTGGTCGAAGTGGACGTCCGGACCGATCGGCTCGACAGCCGCAACATGGTCGCCGACTTTTCCGACATCAAACGCGTCGTCAAAGGCTGGATCGACGCGGAGCTCGACCACAAGATGATCCTGCGCCACGACGATCCGCTCGTCGAGCCGCTCGAAAAACTTGGCGAGCCGATTTACAAGCTCGACTCGAACCCCACGGCCGAGCGCATCGCGAAGCTGATCTTCGACATGTCGCGCCACTACGGACTCGACATCAAGTCCGTGCGCGTCTGGGAAACGCCGTCGTCGTTCGCCGCGTACCGAGGAATAGACGCTACTGGGCGCGGAGCAGCAGGACCGGCACTTTCACGAGGTGCCGGACTTTGTCCGCGGTGGCGCCAAGCACGACGTCGGCGAAAAACCGGTGGCCGTGCGTGGACATCGCGATGAGATCCACCTGCCGGTTCGTCGCGACCCTGACGAGCTCGTCGGCCGGATCGCCCATCGCGAGTTCGGTGTCGACCTGAAATCCGCGCGCCGTCAGGTCCCGGCTGATCGTCTGCAGGTACGCGCGGTCCTTCCGCATTTCTTCCGACTCGCGGAGATTGAGCTGGTTGAAATGCCGCGCCGCCCAGCCGTCGGCCACGTGCACGATCAGCAGTCGCGCGCCGGTGAGCTGCGCGAGCTGCGTGACGTGCTCGAGAATGGTGCGGTCTGCCGCGGAGTTCTCGACCGCGACAAGAATCGTCCGGTACATGCGCGCCTCAGGCCACCGTCTGGACCAGCAGCCAGACGTTCAAGACGACGATAACACCGGCGACGAGCCACGCGAGGCCCTGCAGCCAGCGCGGGCTGACGAACGGCCCCATCAGACGTCGATCGCTCGTGAACTTGACGAGTGGAATCACGGCGAACGGCAGCTGCAGGCTGAGGACCACCTGGCTCAGGATCAAGAGTGCGCCGGTGCCGCGCTCGCCGTACAGCATCACGACGATGATGGCCGGGACGATGGCGACCAGGCGCGTGAGCAACCGGCGCAGCCAGGGCCGCAGACGGATGTTCATGAATCCTTCCATGACGATCTGGCCGGCGAGTGTGCCCGTGAGCGTCGCATTCTGCCCGGACGAAAGCAGCGCTACGGCGAAGACGATGCTCGCGACGCTCGTGCCGAGCAGCGGCGACAGCAGTTGAAACGCGTCACCGATATCGGCGACGTCCTGATGCCCGGTGCCATGAAACGCCGCGGCGGCCATGACGAGAATCGCGCCGTTGATGAAGAGCGCGAACATCAGCGCCACCGTGGAATCGAGCGTGGCAAAACGAATCGCTTCTCGCCTGCTCGACGTCGAGTCCGAGTACTTGCGCGTCTGGACGATCGACGAGTGCAGGTACAGATTGTGTGGCATCACGGTGGCGCCAAGAATGCCGATCGCGATGTAGAGCATGCCGCTGTCGGTGAGGAGCGATGTTCGCGGCACGAAGCCGGCAACGACGCCGGCCCAGTCCGGGCGCGCGAGCCACAGCTCGAAGGCGAACGCACCGGCGATCGTCAGGATGAGCGCGACGACCAGCGCCTCGACGTACCTGAACCCGCGATGCTGCAGGTAGAGCACGATCAGCACGTCGCCGGCCGTGAGGATCACACCGGCTAGCAGCGGCAAACCAATCAGCAGGTTGAGCGCAATCGCGGCGCCGATGACCTCTGCGAGATCGCACGCGGCGATCGCGATTTCACAGATGATCCAGAGCGCGATGGCGGTCGGACGTGAGTAATGGTCGCGGCACGCTTGTGCAAGGTCGCGTCCGCTCGCGATGCCCAGCCGCGCGGCGAGCGTCTGCAGCAGGATCGCCATCAGGTTCGAGATTCCGATCACGCTGAGCAGCGCGTACTCGTACCGCGCGCCGCCGGCCAGGTCGGTCGCCCAGTTGCCCGGGTCCATGTAGCCGACGGCGACGAGGTAGCCGGGCCCCGCGAACGCGAAGAACTTCCGCCAGAACCCAACGCCTTCAGGGACGGGAATCGACCCGTGGACCTCGGGCAGGCTGACGCTCGACTGGGGAAGTCGCACATCGGCCGCCGACGGAGTCTCAGGCGTCATCTCTTTGCTCTTTGCTTTGAGTTTCGATGGTTAGTAATTTCTATTTTGAATAATCAAAACCGACTCAAGGATAAGGCTTTCCGGCTACGCAGTCAAATCAGGCGCCGCGCACCAGAATCTGACCGGCCGCCCGCGTCCCGAGCGTCATCCGCGATCCGTCGTCCGCCAGGAGCGAGACGGAATCGGCTCGCGCGTCGCGTGCCTCAATGGTGATGGCGCAACCCGGCATGAGCTGATGCTGCTCGACGAAGCGCAGGAAGCCCGGGTCCTGATCCAGCACACGCGTGACGACGAGGGGCGCGCCGATCGGCGCGCTGAGCAGATCGACCGACGAACCTGGCGGCATGGTGCCGTCTGGCGTGGGAATCGGATCGCCGTGCGGATCGACGACGGGCCGGCCAAGCATCGCGTCGATCCGATCAATTACCTGCTCGGACACCGCATGTTCGAGGCGCTCCGCTTCGTCATGGACATCGGTCCAGTTCATGCCGAGCACTTTCACGAGGAAGAGTTCGATCAGACGGTGACGCCGCAGCACGCGGCTCGCGAGCGTCGCGCCCGCCGACGTCAGGCGCACGCCCATGTACGGTTCGTACCGGACGAGGCCCGACTCGGCGAGCGTCTTCACCATCGTCGTGGCCGTGCCTGGAACGACGCCGAGAGACGCGGCCAGCTGGCCCATCGGGACCAGCGCGTCGTCAGAATTCATGGCGACCTGCGCGAGGTAAATCGTCTTGAGATAGTTCTCGACCGTCTGCGACGGCAGCATGGCAGGACATTATGATGCCACCGTGCCCTCGTCGCTCGACCAGGCCATTGCCACGCCAGATGCCAAGCGGCGCTACGTGCGTCGGCTTTTCGCGACGATCGCCGACCGCTACGATTTCATCACGCGGTTTCTTTCGTTCGGGCGCGATCGATCCTGGAAGCAGCGGCTCATGGATCTGTCGGGCGTCGAACCTGGCTGGCGGGTGATCGATCTCGCCTGCGGCACGGGGGATCTCGCGCTCGAAGCGTCGCGCCGCGGCGCCCGTGTTGTCGGGCTCGACGTCACGCCGAGAATGATCGATCTGGCGCGAGTCAAGGAAGGCGCGGCGCCGGTCGCGTGGATCGTCGGCGACATGACGGCGCTTCCGGTGCGCGCCGACGCGTTCGATCTGGTGCTGACCGGTTACGGCTTGCGCAACGTTCCTGATCTGGCTGGAGCGATCGCTGAGATCCACCGCGCGCTTCGATCCGGTGGCCGGCTGTGCTCGCTCGATTTCGATCGACCGGAAGGGCTCTGGGTACGCCGCGTGTATCTGGCGTATCTCACGGTGGTGGGGTCGGCGCTCGGCTGGGTCCTGCACCGCGATCCCGATACGTACCGGTATATTCCGGCCTCGATTCGCCGCTACCCGGGTGCACGCGGCGTCGCGACCCTGCTCGAACAGGCCGGTTTCCGAGACGTGCAACATACCCGCGTGCTCGGCGGCTTCATGGCCATTCACATCGCGCGGAAGTGATGTGATCGCGCACCGCGCACGACGGACCGCGCGCCGTGCGCTCGCTCTTGCAGTACCATGCCTCCCATGGACGTGTCCGACCTCCGCAAGCGCATCCTCCGCGCCCTCGACGACGCGCGCAAGGATTCGACCGCGCGCCGCGAGCAGCTCGATGCTGCCGCCGCCGCGTACGAAGCGTTCCTCTCCGAGACGGTGGTGCCTCTTGTCCGGCAGTCGGTCGCGGTCTTGAGGGCGGAAGGCCACGCGTTCACGGCGAACACACCCGCGGGCAGTGTTCGGCTGACGTCGGACGCGTCGCCTCAGACGTTTCTGGAATTCGAACTCGACACGATCGGCGCGAGCCCGCAGGTCGTCGGTCGCGTCAGCCTCGCGCGCGGGCGGCAGGGCGTCATCGTCGAAGAGCGGCCGATTGCGCCGGGTAAGCCGCTCGCGGACCTGGCCGATGACGACGTCGCGAAGTTTCTCGTCGCCGAGATTCCGAAGCTCATCGTCAGGAGCTGACGTCGGCTAGCTGTCGACGGATCGAATCACGCCCTGCGCTTCGAGCGCGCGAATCCGGTCGTCGCTCATTTTCAGATCAGTACGCAAGATTCGCCGTGTGTCTTCGCCCAGGCGCGGCGGCGCCGTCCTGATTTCGCCGGGCGTGGCCGACAGTTTGACAGGCAGTCCGAGTACGTCGAGCGCGCCGATTGTCGGATGCGCGACCGTCTCGATCATCGCGCGTGCCCGTGCCTGCGGATCGGCGAAGGCCTCCGCGACGGATCGCACAGCCCCGCACGGCACACCGGCCGCGCGCAGCGTGGACACGAGCCCTTCGAGTGGCCGGCGGCCGACGGCGTCGCCAACGAGCGGGCGCAGCACGTCATAGTTCTCGACACGGCGCGCATTGGTCACAAATCGCGGATCGGCGGCGAGATGGGGCACGTCGAGAACGCGGCAGACGCGCCGCCACTGATCGTCATTGCCCACCGCGAGAATCAGCACGCCGTCGATCGCGTCGAACGAGTCGTACGGCGCGATCGACACGTGACGGTTGCCGGTGCGTTCGGGCGCCACGCCGGTCGCGAAGTAACGTCCGGCCTGCGACGTCAGGAGCGCGAGCACGCTGTCGAGTAGCGCGACGTCGACGAGCTGGCCCTCGCCGGTCGCATCCCGCGAGCGCAGCGCCAGCAGCAGACCTTGAAACGCGAACATCCCAGAGACGATGTCGGCGATGGCGATGCCGGGTCGCACCGCGGCGCCGTCGGCGAAGCCGGTAATGCTCATCAGTCCGCCCTCGGCCTGTGCGACAGCGTCGTACCCAGCTTCGGTGCGCCGCGGTCCCGTCTGACCGAAGCCGGAAATCGAGACGTAGACCAGGCGCGGATGGCGCGCGTGCAGGTCCGCGAAGCCGAGTCCGTGTTTCGCGAGCGTGCCCGGCCGGAAGTTCTCGACGAGCACGTCGGCGCGCGCGACGAGCGCGTCGAGGATCCGCCGGCCCTCAGCCGTCTGGAAGTCGAGACCGACGCTTTCCTTGTTGCGGTTGATGCTGAGGTAGTACGCGCTTTCGCCCTCGAGAAACGGGGGCCCCCACGCGCGGGTATCGTCGCCGTGCACCGGATGTTCGATCTTGATCACGCGCGCGCCCATGTCGCCGGCGAGCATCGTGCAATACGGCCCGGACAGCACTCGCGAGAGATCGAGAATCGTGACGCCCGTGAGCGGCCCTCCGGTCATAATCGCTCCATGACGTGGCCTCGGGTCATCGTGTACGCCGGCGACACCTGACGCCCATGCGAGCAGGTGAAAGAGTTCCTTTCACGAGCCGGCGTGCCCTTCGCAGTGCGAAACGTCGAGACGGATCTCACGGCGTATCAGGAATTGATCGCGCGCGGTTTTCGCACGATGCCCGTGACAATCGTCGGCGACGAACCGTCTCCGGTCGCGATCCGGGGCTTCGACGAACGCGCAATCAGCCAGGCGCTTCGCCTCGACGCGTAGTTGCGTGCAGGCGTGATCACGACCGCCCTCGCGTCGCGGCCGTCACGAGATCCGCCAGCAGCGCATACGCCGTCTTTTCCAGGCCGCTGTCGCGCTGCGTAATCACGATGCGCCCGGCGGGCCACGTGTCCACTTCGATCGCGTTGCTGTCGCCGTCGAGAATCGCCAGCGGATCGGTGGCGTCGAGCTCGGCCAGCTCGACCGCGGCGTTCACGCGGTCGCCCGATCGGGACGCGCGCGCGACCAGCTTCAACCGCTTGCCCTGCTGCAGCGCTGCGCGTGCTCGTTCGGCGGTCGATCGATCGACACCCTCGCGCACGACATCGAGCGGCGTGATGCCTGCGTCGAGCCACACGTTCGCAAGCGCGGCGGTCTTGGCGGCGGCGTCCCAGCCTTCGAGATCGAGCGACGGGTCGGATTCGGCCACGCCCGCGGCCTGCATCTCGCCGAGCGCGCGATCGAACGCCTCGCCGCGCTCGAGCGCAGTGAGAATGTGGTTGGTCGTCGTGTTCACGACGCCGCGAAATCCGCGGATCGTCGTCGCGGGCAGCGTATCGCGCACGAAGCTGAAGACGGGGATGCCGTCCATCACCGCGCCTTCGAACAGAAACGACACGCCGGCCGCCGCGGCCTCGCGCGCGAGCGTCTGATAAGCGAAGGCCGCCGGTCCTTTGTTGGCCGTGACGACGTGGGCGCCGGCGGCGAATCCTGCGCGCACGTGCGAAATGGCCGGCTCGCCCGACCGGATATCCAAAGGCGTCGTCTCAACCAATACGCGGGTCTCGGCGCGTTGGGAACGAAGCCGCGCGATCCACTCCAGCGTCGAAGGACGGCCCGCCGGCCCGAAAGCGCCGCCTTCGGCGATTAACTGCGCAGCTCGTGCCGCGTCGAGACCCGCACCATCGAAGATCGCGCCGCGCCGGCCCGTCGCGATGCCGACAATCCGCGGCTCGACGCCCAGCCCGTTCAAAGCCTCGCGCGATTCGTCGAGCAGCGTGACGAACCGCCGCGCCACGTGGCCGAAGCCGGCAAGCACGATATCCACCGTCACAAAGAGAACCTGCCGGCGCGCATCGGCGCTAGAGTGTATCGAAGGAGCGCCTCCATGTCCCGAATCCGCACGTTCGCCGGCATCCTCGCCGTGCTCGGCTTCGCCGTCGTCGCGCACGTTCAGGCGGCCGGCTGGATGACTGTGCAGGACGGGCAGTCGCCGAGCGGCGGCCCGCCGCTCATCGTCACGCAAGGTGACGCAACCGTTACCGTCGCGCCTGATCGCGCCTACGTGCAGATCTCCGCGGAAGGGCGGGCGCAAAAGGCCGCCGACGCGCAGCGGATCGCCGCGACGGCAATGACGTCGCTGCAGACCGCGCTGAAGGCCACTGGCCTGCCTGCCGACGCGATCAAGACGACGGGATATTCGCTGACGCCAGAAAACGACTACGCGAACGGGCGTCAGACATTTCGCGATTTTCTCGCACGGAATCAGTTGGAAGTGCGCGTGGACGACCTGAGCAAGCTCAGCGCGATCATCGACGCGAGCGGCGCGTCCGGCGCCGCGTCGGTCTCAGCGTTGCGGTTCGACGTCAAGGCGCGCGACAGCGTCGAGCAGCTTGCGCTGAAGCAGGCCGTCGCTGACGCGATGACGCGGGCCGCGTCGATCGCGGCTGGCGCGAATCGCACCGTCGGCGAGATCATCAGGATTCAGGAGCAGCGAATCACGCCCAACGCGCGCCAGGCGTACATGAGCTTCGACAGCGTCTCCGCGGGTCGCGGCGGCGGGGGCACTCCCACGCCCGTCGAACCCGGCGAGATCGACGTCCGCGCGCAGGTCACGCTGACCGTGGCCATCAAGTAACTTCTGCCTTAATTCGCCTTCTCGCTGCCTTGCCAGTGCTCGAGCGTCGCCAGATCGTCCTCGTCGCCGTCGGGGCGGCCCGTAAGTTCGCTCTTGCTCACCCGACGTACTGAGACGCCGAGCAAATCCGGCACCTCGATCTGCTTGGCGGAGCTCACGCCAAGCTCCTTGAATCGCCGCGCGCCCGGCAGCACCTTCTGCTCGAGCGACCCGACGAACCGGTCGTAGCTGTCTGCCGCCAGCTTGATGTTCCGGCCCACGCCTTCGAGGTGGTCGATCATCGTCGCCAGCCGATCGTAGAGCTCGCGGCCAATTTGCTGAATCTCTTCGGCGTTTTTCGCGAGCGACTGCTGCGTCCACCCAGACGAGATGGCCTTGAGCAGCGCGAGCAGCGACATCGGCGTCGCGATGATCACGCGCTGGTTGGCCGCCTGCTCGAAGAGCGTGCCGTCGTGCTCGAATGCCGCCTGCAGCAGCGGTTCGAGGGGCAGAAACATCACGACGTATTCGGGCGCCGGTTGAAACTGCTTCCAATATTCTTTGGCGCCGAGCGCGCGCACGTGGTCGCGGACCTGCCGCGCGTGAAGGACGAGTTGCGCCGCGCGCTGCGACTCATCCTTTGCGTTGGTTGCCGCCAGATACGCGTCGATCGGCACCTTCGCGTCGATCACGATCGTCGCGTCGCCTGGAAGTTTGACGATGAGATCAGGCGTTTGACGGCCGCCGGTGTCGCTCGTCGTCGACTCCTTTTCGAAGAAGTCGCAGTGCTCGACCATGCCGGCGAGTTCGACGATGCGCTTGAGCTGGACTTCGCCCCATTTTCCGCGAACGTTCGGTGAGCGCAGCGAGCGGGTGAGGTGTTCGGCCGCTTGTCGAAGCTGGTCTTGCGAGTCGCGCAGGATGCCAAGTTCGGAACGCACTTCGCGGTACGACCCTTCGCGCGCGTTGTCCACCCGCGCCAGCTGCGTCTGCACCTGCGCGAGCGTCTCGCGCACGGGGCGCAGCATGTTCTCGGCGTGCTGCACGAAGTCCGCGCGATTGTCCTTTAGCGCGTCCTTGGAGAGCGCCGCGAACGCATCCCGCAACTGCGCCTGGGTCTGGACGACGACCGTGCGTTGCTCGTTGAGCGACTGACGCGCGGCCTCGAGCTCCGCCTCGAGCCGGGCCGCTTCGGCCGTGAGCCGCGTCTGGCGGAGGAGCAGAATGGCGGTCGCAAGCGCCGCCCCGACAATCACGCCAGAGAACGCCGCGGCGAAGAGTGTGGCCATGCACGCGATTGTACGCCTCGGTGTGACAGGGCAGGGCAGAGGGAGGCCGAGTCCGCACTAGACTTGCTCTGTGGGTGACTTCCGCCGGTACGAGCGCCAGATGATCCTGCCGGAGCTTGGCGTCGTGGGGCAGGAGCGGCTCGCGGCCGCACGGGTGCTTATTGTCGGCGCCGGCGGGCTAGGGTCGCCGGCAGCGCTGTACCTGGCGGCCGCCGGGATCGGGCGCATCGGGTTGGTGGATTTCGATGTCGTGGACGAGACCAATTTGCAGCGGCAGGTGCTGTACGGCATGACGGATGTCGGCCGGCCTAAGCTCGAGGCCGCCTCGGATCGGCTGCGGGACCTCAACCCGCAAATCGCCCTGGATCTCCACAGCACGCCGTTCAGTGCGACGAATGCGCGCGCCCTCGTCTCGGCCTACGACGTCGTGATCGACGGCACCGACAATTTTCCCGCGCGGTACCTCGTGAACGATGCGTGTGTGCTCACCATTACGCCAAACGTCTTTGGCAGCGTGTCGCGATTCGAAGGCCAGGCGTCTGTGTTCGCGACGCGCGGCGGTCCGTGCTATCGCTGCCTTCACCCGGAACCTCCGCCCGATGGGCTGATTCCGAGCTGCGCCGAAGGCGGAGTCCTCGGCGTCCTGCCGGGCATCATCGGCGTGATTCAAGCCACCGAGGCGATCAAGATCGTCACGGGCCTTGGCGACACGCTGATCGGGCGGTTCCTGATCTATGACGCGCTCCGGATGAAGTTTCGCGAGATTGCGCTCGCACGCGATTCCGACTGCCCGGTGTGCGGCGACCGTCCAGTGATTCGCGAGCTGGTCGAGTACGCCGCGGTCTGCGAAACGGGCGTCGGCGCACGCGACGCGGAGGCCGACATGACGATCGCGGAGCTGAAACGCTGGCAGGCGACCGGTCAGCCGCACCTCGTGGTGGATGTGCGTGAGCCGTCAGAGCACGGGGCCGGCGCGATCGCGGGCGCGGTGCTGATTCCGGCCGGCCAGATCGCCGAACGGTCGGGCGAGTTGCCCGCCGACCGGCCGATCGTGGCCTACTGCCAGTCGGGTGGCCGAAGCGCGCGCGCCGTCGCGACCCTCCGCGCGAAGGGACTCGACGCGCACAGCCTGGCGGGCGGGTTCAGGGCCTGGACCCGCGCTGAGCAATAGGCAATATCTCTAGTATTTACAATAACTTAGACAATCCAACCCGTTGCCGTGACAGGCGCGCGATCTTGCCGCGGCCGGTACCTGCGTGTAAAATGGACTGGTTCGGTCGGATATCGGATTGGTGTCCATTACATGCTGAGGCTTTCGAAGAAGGCGGACTATGCCCTGCTCGCGACACGCCATCTTGCCGCGCATTCGGCGCGCGTGGCGATGTCGGCCCGCGAGTTATCCGAGGCCTACGACATTCCGTCGGAATTGCTCGCCAAAGTGCTGCAGAGACTCGTGCGCGCGAGCGTCCTCGATTCGCATCAGGGGATTCGCGGCGGGTACGGCCTGGCGCGACCGGCGGCGGCAATTTCAGTCGCCGACGTGATTCAGGCGGTCGATGGACCGTTCACCGTGACCGCATGTTCGGAAGCCGATCACAGCTGCGATCAGTATTCGAAGTGCAACATTCGCGATCCGCTCTGGCAGATCAAAGACCGCATCGTCTCGGCGCTGGCCGCGACGTCGATCGCGGACCTGGCCGCGGACATCGCGCCGGCGGCCGTGCCGGGTGTCATGCCGGTCGCCGTGTTGAGGAAGTAGGTCGATCATGATCATCGTCACGGCAAACGCCGCCGATCAGATCCAGAAACTGCTCGAGAAACAGCATGTCGAGGCCCGCGGCCTCCGCGTCGGCGTCAAGGCCGGCGGCTGTTCCGGGTTCGAGTACATCTTCGAGTGGGAGGCTTCGCCTCGCACGGACGACTTGATCTTCGATGCGCCCAACGGCGCGCGCGTGTGGATCGATCCACGCAGCCACCGGCTGCTCGACGGCACGACGCTCGACTACGACACGACGCTCTTGAGCCGCGGGTTCACCTTCCAGAATCCGCACGCGAAGAGCACGTGCGGGTGCGGCACGTCGTTTTCGATATAGGCCAGACCTTATTTATGTCCACTTCCACTGACACCATCGAAGAACTCGCGACACGCGAGTACAAGTACGGCTTCGAAACCACGGTCGAGACCGAGACGTTTGCGCCCGGTTTGAGCGAAGACGTGGTTCGCCGCTTGTCGGCGATCAAGCAGGAGCCCGCGTGGCTGCTCGAGTTTCGCCTCAAGGCGCTCCGAGCCTGGCTCCAGATGAAGGAGCCGACGTGGCACAACCTCAAGATCTCGCCGATCGACTACCAGGCGATCAGCTACTACTCGGCGCCGAAGAAGAAGCCCGAGCTGAAGAGCATGGACGAGGTCGATCCGGAAGTCCGCAAGACCTTTGAAAAGCTCGGCATCCCGCTCGACGAGCAGAAGCTGCTTTCGGGCGTCGCGGTCGACGCGGTCTTCGACAGCGTCTCGGTGGCGACGACGTTCCGCACGAAGCTGGCGGAGCTCGGGATCATCTTCTGTTCGTTTTCCGAAGCCGTGAAGGATCACCCGGAGCTGGTGCGGAAGTACCTGGGCACGGTCGTGCCGTACACCGACAACTTCTACGCGTCGCTCAACTCGGCGGTCTTCAGTGATGGATCGTTCGTCTACATTCCGAAGGGCGTGCGCTGCCCGATGGAGCTGTCGACGTACTTCCGGATCAACGCGAAGAACACCGGGCAGTTCGAGCGCACGCTCATTGTCGCCGACGAGGGCTCGTACGTGAGTTACCTCGAGGGTTGCACGGCGCCGATGCGGGACGAAAATCAGCTCCACGCGGCGATCGTCGAGCTCATCGCGCACGATCGGTCCACGATCAAGTACTCGACGATTCAGAACTGGTACCCGGGCGACAAGAACGGCAAGGGCGGCATCTACAACTTCGTGACCAAACGCGGCACCGCGCACACCGACGCCAAGATCACGTGGACGCAGGTCGAGACCGGCTCGGCGATCACGTGGAAGTATCCAAGCTGCATCCTCCTGGGCGATCGCTCGGTCGGCGAGTTTTACTCGGTTGCGACGACGAACAACTGGCAGCAGGCGGATACCGGCACGAAGATGGTCCACCTTGGCAAGCACACGCGCAGCACGATCGTCTCGAAGGGCATCTCGGCCGGCCACGGGCAGAACACGTATCGCGGCGCGGTCCGGATCGGCAAGAACGCCCAGGGCGCGCGTAACTACTCGCAGTGCGACTCGCTGCTCATCGGCGACCGCTGTGGCGCGCACACGTTCCCGTATCTCGAGATCAAGAACACCTCCGCGCGCGTCGAGCACGAGGCGTCCACTTCGAAGATCGGCGAAGACCAGATCTTCTACTGCCGCCAGCGCGGCATCTCGACCGAAGACGCCGTCAACATGATCGTCAGCGGCTTCTGCAAGGAAGTCTTCCGCGAGCTGCCGATGGAGTTCGCCGTCGAAGCGCAGAAGTTGCTATCGATCAGTCTCGAGGGATCGGTCGGATGAGCCAGGGGTCTGGCCCCGATTGGCGAGAGCCGGGCCTGACCCCCTCGGCGCGTTCGAAGCGATTCGTTGATTGCACGACAGATACAGACTCAGACAAATAAGAGACGAGGACACGCAGTGTTACTGGAAGTCAAAGGCTTGAGAGTCAGGGTTGAAGATAAGGAAATTCTGAAGGGCCTCGACCTGTCCGTGAACGCGGGCGAGGTGCACGCGATCATGGGCCCGAACGGATCCGGCAAGAGCACGCTCGCGCGTGCGCTGTCCGGTCATCCGGCCTACGAAGTCACGGCCGGCACCGTGACCTACGACGGCAAGGACCTGCTGGCCATGGCGCCCGAAGAGCGCGCCTGCAGCGGCGTGTTCATGGCGTTCCAGTATCCGGTGGAAATTCCCGGCATCAACAACACCTACTTCCTGAAGGCCGCACTCAACGCCGTCCGCAAGTTCCGCGGTGAACAGGAGCTCGACGCGGTCGAGTTCATGCAGCTCGTCCGCCAGAAGGCCAAGCTCCTCGAGATGGACCAGGCCATGCTCGGCCGTTCCGTGAACGAGGGCTTTTCGGGCGGCGAGAAGAAGCGCAACGAGATTTTCCAGATGGCCGTGCTCGAGCCGCGGCTCGCGATTCTTGACGAGACCGACTCGGGCCTCGATATCGACGCGCTGAAGATCGTATCGCAGGGCGTCAACGCGCTCCGCGATCCCAAGCGCGCCATCGTCGTCGTCACCCACTACCAGCGGTTGCTCGACTACATCGTGCCCGACTACGTGCACGTGCTGAGCGACGGCCGGATCGTCCGCTCGGGCGACAGGAGGCTCGCGCTCGAGCTCGAAGAGAAAGGCTACGGCTGGATCGAGGCCGACGCCGCCGGGGTGAAAGCGTAGCCATGGCAGAAGTCGCAGAGCATCAGGGGACGTACGCCGCGGCGTTCGACGCGTTCCGCCGCAGCGCCGCCTTCGGCCACGGCGCGCTCGCGGATGCCCGCGAGGCGGCATTCGGGCGGTTCGCCGCGCGCGGATTTCCGACCACGCGTGACGAAGAGTGGAAGTTCACGAACATCTCGCCCGTCGCGTCCGCCCCGTTTGCGCCCGCGGAACCACCCGCAGGCGCGCGGCTGGATCTCGATCGATTCCCCGCCGCGCCGGACATCGCGGCCCGCATCGTCATCGTCAACGGCCGGCGCAGCGCATCGCTGTCGTCGCCCGCGCTGCCCGCCGGCGTGACGCTCTCGAGTGCGGGATCGGTGGATGTCACGGCGGCCCGCGCGAATGCCACCCCGCTGGTGGATTTGAATGCGGCGTTTTACGAAGACGCCGTCGTATTGACCGTTGCCGCGAAGGCCGTCGTCTCCGGTCCGGTCGAACTGCTCATCGTGGCAGCGCCAGGCAGCGAGCCCACGCTTATCTCTCCGCGGCTTCGCATCGTTGTCGGCGAGGACGCCGAGGTCACGATCGTCGAACGCTACGTCGGCGCCGGCGGCGGCCGGGCGTCGTTCACCAACGCGGTGACCGACGTGTCCGTCGGGCACGGCGCCCGCGTGAGCCACGTCAAGGTGCAGGACGAGGCGGCGACGGCGTTTCATCTCGCCAGTCTCTTCGTCCATCTCGAACGCGCGAGCACGTTCACGTCGCAGGCGATCACGTTCGGCGGCCGCATCGCCCGCAACGACATCGTCGCGACGCTCGACGGCGACGGCGCGGAGTGCACGTTGAACGGGTTGTACGTGGCGTCCGGGCACAGTCTCGTCGACACGCACACGACGATCGACCACGTGAAGCCGCACTGCCCGAGCCACGAAGTTTACAAGGGCATCCTGACCGGCCATTCGCGCGCCGTGTTCAACGGGAAGATTATCGTCCGTCAGGACGCCCAGAAGACCAACGCCAAGCAGACGAACAAGGCCCTGCTCCTCACCGACGACGCGCAGGTGAACACCAAGCCGCAGCTCGAGATCTTCGCCGACGACGTCAAGTGCACGCACGGCGCGGCAATCGGCCAGCTGGACGACGACGCGCTGTTCTATCTGCAGGCGCGCGGGATTGCACTCGACGATGCGCGGCACTTGTTGATCGAGGCGTTTGCGCGCGAGGTGATCGACGGCGTACCTGTGGCGTCGCTGCGGGACGAGTTGCGAGAGACACTGGAGACCAGGCTGGCGAATCCGGGCGCGTAGTCCGGACGATCGCCAGGAAAGCGGCACATGCCTTCGACCACGACCTTTGACGCCGCGGCGATTCGCGCGGATTTTCCGGCGCTGTCCGAGCGTGTGCACGGCCGGCCGCTGGTCTATCTCGATAACGCCGCGACGGCGCAAAAGCCGCGCGTCGTGCTCGACGCGATCGACCACTACTACTCGCACGACAACTCGAACGTCCACCGTGGCGTCCACACGCTGAGCGAGCGCGCGACGGCCGCGTACGAGGCCGCGCGTGAGACCACGCGCGCGTTTATCAACGCCGGCTCGACTCACGAGGTCGTGTTCACGCGAAATGCCACCGAGAGCATCAACCTCGTGGCGCGAGCGTGGGGCGACGCGAACGTCCACCAGGGCGATCACGTGCTCATCACGACGATGGAGCACCACTCGAATATCGTGCCGTGGCAGATGCTGTGCGAGCGGGTTGGCGCCACCCTCGACGCGGTGCCAATCGACGACCGCGGCGACTTGGTGATGGCCGAGCTCGAGCGGTTGCTGACACCGCGAACGAAGATCGTCGCGGTCACGCATCAGTCGAACGCGCTCGGCACGATCAACCCGGTCGCCGACATTGTCAAACTGGCGCGCCAGGCCGGCGCGGTCACGCTCGTCGACGGATCGCAGGCCGTCTGCCACTTGCCGGTGGACGTGCAGGCGATCGGCGCGGACTTCTACGTGTTCACGGCGCACAAGCTGTACGGGCCGACCGGGATGGGTGTGTTGTACGGCCGCGAGACCGTCCTCGAGGCGATGCCGCCGTTCATGGGCGGCGGCGACATGATTCGCACCGTCACGCTCGAGAAGAGCACCTGGAACGACCTGCCGTACAAGTTCGAGGCCGGCACGCCGCATATCGCCGGCGCAATCGCGCTCGACGCGGCGATCAAGTACGTCGCGGCGATCGGACGAGACGCAATTGCCGCGCACGAGACGTCCCTGGTCGAAGAAGCGACGACGGCGCTGGAGGCGATTCCGGGCGTGAGGATCGTCGGCACCGCGCGACGCAAGGCGAGCGTCGTGTCGTTCGTCATGGACGGCATCCATCCGCACGACATCGGCACGATCGCCGACCGCGAAGGTGTGGCGATTCGCACGGGCCATCACTGCGCGCAACCCGTGATGGATCGCTTCGGCATCCCGGCGACGGCGCGCGCGTCGTTCGCGATGTACAACACGAATGAAGAAGTCGCGGCCCTGGCAGCGGCGGTACGCCGCGCCCGGACCGTGTTGGGGTGACGAGTGGGAATCTTTTCAAAGCTCAAGAGCGTTGTGTCCGGCCAGCCGGGGGAGAGCGATCGCGCGCGGTGGTCGGCGGGCAGTGATCAGGCGGTCCTCGATCGGCCGCTGACGCCTGTGACTCAGCCGGCGTCGGGCGCCGCCGCGGGGACCACGCAGGATCCGCTGTTCACGCCGCCGGAGGCGTGGAATCTGAACACCGGCGCGCTGACGGCGCCGATTGCCGCGCCCGAGGGCGACGCGCCTCAGGTCGGCCCGGTCGATCCCGCCCAGACCGCCGCGTTCCAGCAGAAGATCATCGACGCGGCGAAGACTGTGTTCGACCCCGAAATCCCGGTCGACATCTACGAGCTCGGCCTCATCTACGACATCATCGTGGACGCCGAGAAGCGCGCGCTGATCAAGATGACGCTCACGAGCCCGGCGTGCCCCTCGGCGCAGCAGCTGCCGAGCGAGGTGCGCTTCAAGGTCAAGGCCGTGCCCGGCATCACTGACGCGTGGGTTGAGATCGTCTGGGAACCGCCGTGGGACAAGGAACGGATGTCCGAAGCGGCGAAGCTGCAGCTCGGTTTCTTCTAATCAGCCGCATTGATGTCAGATCTCTCCGACCTGTACCAGGAAGTCATCCTCGACCACAACCGGCGGCCGCGTAACTACGGCGTGCTGGCTGGCCCGTCGCGGAAATCGCTGGGCCACAATCCGCTCTGCGGTGATCGCGTGACGCTGTACGTGCGTGTCGAAGGCGATCTGATTGCCGACGTCTCGTTCGAGGGATCAGGCTGCGCGATTTCCAAGGCGTCGGCCTCGCTCATGACCGACGCCGTCAAGGGCCGCACCATCGACTACGCTCTCGGCTTGTTCGATCGGTTCCACCACATGGTGACGCTGCCCATGAACGAAACGCCCGATGAGGAGCCGCTCGGCAAGCTCGCGGCGTTTTCCGGCGTACGGCAGTTTCCTGTGCGGATCAAGTGCGCGTCGCTGCCGTGGCACACGCTCAAGGCCGCCCTCGCTGCGGCCGAGGACATCGTCCACACCGAGTAGCGCGGAGTTTGAGCGCGTCGCCATCAAACAGCGAGAACGGCGCGCAATGATCGGACGGCAGCGCGTCGAGCTGGTCGGCTGGAGCGCCGGGCACTGAAGCGGGCGGGTCGATTGTAATATTAACGACGTGCCGCACGCGCCCGTCTATCTCGATGCCCATGCGACGACGCCCGTCGACCCGCGGGTGCTCGACGCCATGCTGCCGTACTTTACGCAGCATTTCGGGAATCCGGCGTCGGCGTCGCACGCCTGGGGATGGAAGGCGCAGGAGGCCGTCGAGGCCGCGCGGCGTGAGGTGGCGACGCTCATCGGCGCCACCGCGCGCGAGATCATCTTCACGAGCGGCGCCACCGAATCGAACAACTTCGCGGTGACGGGGATCGCGGCCAACACGCCGCCGGATCGGCGCGCGATCGTGACCTCGGCCATCGAGCACAAGAGCATGCTCGAGACGGCCAGGCGGCTCGGCCAGGCCGGCTGGCGCGTGACGATTCTGCCGGTGGGATCGGACGGCCGCGTGGATCTGAAAGTGCTCGAAGCCGCGCTCGCCTCGGCGCCCACCGCGCTCGTCAGCGTGATGGCTGCCAATAACGAAATCGGCGTGATCCAGCCGCTCGCGGAAATCGGCGCGCTCGTCCACGCCGCCGGCGCCATCTTTCACGTCGACGGCGCGCAAGCCGTCGGTAAGATCCCGATCGACGTGAACGCCATGCAGATCGACCTGCTGTCGTTCACCGGCCACAAGATGTACGGCCCGAAGGGCAGCGGCGCATTTTTCATTCGCAAGCGCACGGAGCTGTTGCCGCTCATCATCGGCGGCGGCCAGGAGCGCGGCATGCGCTCGGGCACGCTGAACGTCCCGGGCATCGTCGGGCTCGGCAAGGCCTGCGCGATTTGTCGCGCGGAGATGACCGAAGAAGGCGGGCGCCTGGCGGCGCTACGCGATCGCCTGCTCGCCGGACTGAGAAAGAGCTGCGGGCCCGTCGCCGTCAACGGATCGCTCGAGTATCGCTTGCCGCACAACCTCCACGTGACGTTCGCCAACGTGGATCATGCGTCGCTCGTCCTCGGCATCGGCGACATCGCCGTGTCCTCGGGATCGGCGTGCGCGTCGGCCGCCGCCGAGCCATCCCACGTGCTCGTCGCGATTGGCGCGTCTGGCGCCGACAATTCGGCGTCGATTCGCTTCGGCGTCACGCGCTTCACGACCGCCGAGGAGATCGACTACACCATCGAGAAGTTCACGACCGTCGTCCGGAAGCTGCGCGAGACCGCGCCCGGCGGCGCCTCCCACGCGGTAGCCACTGCCCAATGAAAATTACGGTCGCGCACAGTCCGGATTCAGACGATGCATTCATGTTCTACGGCCTGGCGAGCGGGGCCGTCCGGACGGACGGCTTCGAAGTTGATCAGGTGCTCGCCGACATCGAGACGCTGAATCGCGCGGCGTTCGAGGGCCGCTACGAAGTCACGGCCGTGTCGTTCCACGCCTACGCGCACCTGCTCGATCGGTACGCGCTGCTCCCGCACGGCGCGAGCATGGGCGACAAGTACGGGCCCATTCTGGTTTCGCGCGAGCCGATGAGCCGGCCGGAGGGGCCGGGCGCGCTCGACGGTCTGAAGATCGCGGTGCCGGGTCGCCTGACGTCTGCGTTTCTCACGCTGCAACTCTACGATCCGACGTTCGCGTACGACGTCATGCCGTTCGACCAGATTCAGCACGCGGTCGCCGACGGTCGCGTCGACGCCGGCCTGCTCATCCATGAAGGCCAGCTGACGTACGCGGGCGAAGGCCTGCACAAAATCGTAGACCTCGGCGAATGGTGGTTTGAACGGACGGGCGGCCTGCCGCTGCCCCTCGGCGGAAACGTGATTCGACGCGACCTCGGCCTGGACACGATGCGGGCGGTGTCGACGATGCTGCACGACAGCATCGCGCATGCGCTCAACAACCGGAAGGCCGCCGTCGAGTACGCCGAGCAGTTTGGCCGCGGGCTCAATCGTAGCGACATCGACAAGTTCGTCGGCATGTACGTCAACAACCTCACGCTCGACTACGGCGAACGCGGCCGCGCCGGTCTCGAGCGGTTCTTCACCGAAGCCTACGAGAAGAAGCTGATTCCGAATCGCGTTCCCGTCGAGTTCGTGTGATGCGTGGCCGCACATGCGGTCTTGTCGGGATCATGCTGGCCGGGTTCGTGTCCGTGCCGGCTGCAAGGCAGGACGCCGGGTCGGTGAAAGTCACGGCGGCGCGCGCGAACGTTCGCGCCGAAGCAATGGACACCGCGCCCGTACTCACGCAGGTGACGCTGGGAACGGTGTTGGCGCTCGTGGGCATCGAGGGTGATTGGTTTCACGTCCGCCTGCCGCCCGATCCGCGGCTCGGCGGCGTGCGCGTCGACGCGTACATCTCGAAAAAAGTCGCGACGCTGGCCCCGGCGCCCGCGACGCCGGCGGCCACTGATCCGTCCGTGCCCGTTGCACCGGCCGCCACAGCATCGAATGCGGTGGACGGCATGTCGGTCGCGCTCAATAGCGCGGGAACGACGGGCTGGGTCGCGTTCCACCCGATTCAACTTCGACGCGTAGCGACCAGGTTCGACAGCCTGCGATCGCTTGCGGTAGCCCTTGCGCCGGCCGACGCCGAGGATCGCGACGTGCAGACCTGGGCCTGGACACTTGCCGGCTCGTCGTCCGATCGCGTGCTCGACAGTGCTCACCCCGGCTTCGTGGTCGTGTTCAAGAACGTGCCCGGCGTGAACGCCGACGATCTCGTGCCGATGATTGTTCGCTTGTCACCGACGTCGTCGGGCGGACGCTTGATTGCCGCGTCGCGCGGCACGAGTGATCTCTCGTCCCGCACCGTTGCTGACTGGGATCCGTCGAAGGATCTGAAACAGGATGTCGTCCGGTCAGACATGCGGACGCTTGAACCAGGCACCGTGACTCTGACGCCAGCCGCCGATCTTCCGTCCGGGCAGTACGCCGTCGTGCTGCGGCCTGCCGGGAAAAAGAAACTCTCCGGCGCGACGATTCTGTCGACGAATGCGGAAGGCCGAGTCCTCGCCCTTGCCTGGGATTTTGCGATCAAATAGCTGACGCGGTTTACGACCCGGGATGCAGGACGGCGGCGATTCGCTGGACGGCGTCCAGCACGCGCGGACCCGGCACGAGCAGCGAGTCGCCGGCGAGAATGTACACGCGATTCGTTCGAACCGCCGGAATCGACGACAACGGCTTCCAGACGTCCCGTTCCTGCGCCAGCCGGTCCGCGGACCAGCCTTCACTTGGTCGAAGCTCCAGCAGGACCTCTGGCGCCCGCGCGAGCATCGTCTCGACGGAGGCCTGCACGCTTTGGCGCTTGATGTCGCCGAAGCAGTCGGTGCCGCCCGCTGTTTCGAGCATGTCGTGCAGGAATCCGACGCCCGCGCTCGCGAAGATGCCGCGCAATGATCCGGCCTCGCGGCCGAAGATGACGGCCGTCGACGGACGGGGCTGCCCGGCCACCCGACGCCGGACCGCATCGAGACCGCCTTCGATCTGATCGGCCACCCGGCGAGCGTCATCGGCATGCCCCACTCGCGCGCCGATCGCGCGGATCGTCGCGGTGATGTCGGCGAGACCCGCGTGCTCGTACCGGAAAATCGGCAGGTTCGCGCGGCCCAGCCGGGCAATCAGATCATCCTGCGTGCCGTAGACGATCACGAGATCAGGCTTGAGCGATAGGATCCGTTCGAAATCCGGATCCACGAGCGCACCGACACGCGGGCGCGAGTCGACCTCTGCCGGAAAGTGGTCGTAGCTCGAGACGGCCACGACCTCATTCCCAGCGCCGATCGCGAAGAGCATCTCGGTCACGGCCGGGATGAGGGAGATGATCCGGTGCGGAGCAGGGGGCGACGCGGTCTGTCGCTGCGGCGCCATCGCCGAGTTCGGACGCGCGGCCAGAACCAGCAGGGCCGTTGCCGCGATCGCGATCAGCAAGCGGAATTTGTTGGCGTGTCTCATCGTCGTCTCAAGAGAAGCCATAGAAAGAACGGGCCGCCAATGAGTGCGGTCACGATGCCGACGGGCAGTTCGAGCGGTGCGAAGATCGTGCGGGCGATCACGTCGCACATTACCAGAAACGCGCCGCCAAAGAGGGCCGACGCTGGCAACACCAGCCGATGATCGGCGCCGACGATGAGCCGGACGAGATGAGGGACGATGATGCCAACGAAGCCGATCGGACCGCCGACGGACACCGCGGCGCCTGTGGCGATCGACGCGCTGAAGAACGCGACGCGCTGCGCCACGGCGACGTTGACGCCGCGCGATCCGGCGGCCTCGGCGCCCAGGCTGAGCAGGTTCAGCGGCCGCGCCAGCCACGCGAATGCCAGAAATGCCACGATCACAAAAGGCAGCGCTGAGAGGATCGGCAGGTAGCCCGCCACGTCGAGGTCGCCCATGAGCCAACGCAGCGCCCGGTAGGTTTCGGCGAAGTCGCTGAGGTACTGCACAAACAGAATCAGCGCGGAGAAGAACGCATTGAGGGTCACACCGGCGAGCAGCAGCACCGTCGTGGACAAGCCGCGATGCCGGGCGCTGGCCAGCGCGTACACGACCAGCACGGCCAGAAGTGCGCCCGCGAGACTCGCGGCCGCCACGCCACCGACCGGCAGGAATGAGCCGAACGTGATCGCGATCATCGCGCCGAGCGCCGCGCCGGCTGAAACGCCCAGCGTGTACGGCGTGGCGAGCGGATTGCGCAGCATTCCTTGAAACACGACGCCCGCGGCGGCGAGCGTGCCGCCGACGAGAGCGGCTGCGAATGCGCGCGGCAGACGCGCGAGAAAAAAGATCTGCGCGTCGACATTGTCGGCGAACGGCACGGACCGGCTGAAGACGCGCGCCAGGTGAAGGTCGGTCGATCCGACGAACGGCGCGCCGAACGTGATCGCCACGAGCACCAGGCCGCCCACAGCCACAACCGGCACGCCGCGGCTCAACGGAGTGCCAGTCATCGTGCGACGAAGGGCGCGACCAGCGCCGGGTCGATGCCATAAAGCGCGCCGACCGAATCCGCCGACAGGATCTCGGCGGGTACGCCTCGCGCGAGCACGCGGCCATCCGCGAGCAGGACGATCTCGCTGCAGACCGACGAGGCGAAATGCAGATCGTGGGTCGACAGGACGACGGTCACGCCGCGCTCACGCCGAAGCCGTGTCACGAGCGCGCCGATTTCGAGTTGATAGCGCAGATCGAGCGACGCCGTCGGCTCGTCGAGCAGCAGTAGCCCCGGCGTGCCGCTCGCATCCTGCGGATGATGACGGTTGTCGGTCTGCGCGAGCGCCGACGCGATCACGACGCGCTGCTTTTCGCCGCCGCTGAGCGATCGAAACGCGCGGTCGGCAAACGCTCGCGTGCCGGTCGCCTCGAGCGCGGCCATCGCCACCGCGAGATCGTGCGGCCCTTCGACCTCGAACGGGCCGAGATGGGGATAACGCCCCATCAGGACGATCTCGAGGACCGTGTAGTCGAATGCCAGCGCCGTTTCCTGCGGCACGACCGCGATGCGGCGCGCAAGCAGGCGCGGACGAATCGATCGCAGGTTCACGCCATTGAGCGTGACGCCGCCGGTGTCGGGCGTCAGGCCACCCGAGAGCAGCCGGAGCAGCGTGGTCTTGCCGGATCCGTTGGGGCCGAGAATGCCGACGGCGCCTCCCTCGAGAACTTCGAGAGAGACGCCGTCGATGACGCGCCGCGCTGCTGTGTAACCGAAGCGGAGATCAGCGGCCTGCAGTAACACGCAGGCCTATCATGGCCGATCGGCCGAGCGCCGGGAAGCCAAGGACCTCTTCGTATTGCTTGTCGAACGCGTTGAGCACACGCGCGGTCACTTCAACGCCGCGCCCGAGCCTGACCGCGCCGCCGAAGCTGAACACCGCGTAGCCGGGATTCGTGTAGACGCTCGACGCGAAGGTCGGCTCGAGGTCGGCCATCTCACCGCGTCCGTTGAGTGCGCCGAATACGTTGCCGTACCGTGACGCCCATGAGATCTCGAGCGATCCCTGCTGGCTCGGGCGGCGCGATAGCGGATCGCCGACTTTATACGGCGTCGGGGCGAGCGAAGGCAGGTTGTCGACCGCGAGGACTTCGGTGTGCAGCCACGTAAATCCGCCGCGCACCGACACACCCGCAGGCGCGCGCCAGCTGACGCCGGTTTCGAGGCCGTGCGCTTTCGCATTCGCGATGTTGTCGGTGCGGTACCGGCTGGCACCCGAGAGCGAGCTGCCGACCGCCACGATCAAATCGTCGTACCAATTACCGAAGTAGGTCGCATCGGCCACGATGGTCGAGTGCGCGAATGCCTGGTCGATGCCGAAGTCCACGCTGCGATTGCGCTCGGGTTTGAGATCGGGGTTGTCGGTGAAGGCGATTTCGAACGCCGTGGGCGGCTTGATGCCCGAGCCCGCGTGCACGCGGACCTTCGTCGCGCCGAACGGGCTGGCGTCATCGCCCGAATGGGCCAGCCACGCAACCGCGACCTTGGGATTGGTGGACCACACGACGTCGTCGTTGAACGGCGGCCGACCGAACGTGTCGCTCTCCAGCGCGTGGCGAGAGATCCGTTCGACCCGAAGGCCGGCGGTGACGAACACGTGGTCGCCGACCGTCGGACGCGCTTCGACGAAGAAGCCCGTGTCGCTGCGCGTGATTGGCACAGGGACGCCGGAAATCTCGCCTTCGATGAACGTGTTGTCTGCCTGTTCGTGAAGCAGTTCCAGGCCGGCCGAGACGCCGATGGCGCGCCGATCCATGTTGAACTGATAGCGCCCCGTGGCGCGGTGGGTCTCATCGTTCGAGGCACCGAACGGGCTCTGGAACTTGCCGAGCAGACTGGCCCAGGTGAACTGCACGTCGTTGCGGAATCCCCCGGTGCCGAACGTGCCGCCGCCGCTCACGCCCTTCGTGTAGTTGCGGCCGCGCGAGATCGTGTCGATGCCACTGTACAGACCTTGCGGATCGGATCCGTACGGCCCCGGGAAGCCGCGCTCGTTCCGGCCGCCGCGCACGTTCAGACGAAAGCGGCGATCAGGCCGATCCGACCAGCCGATGCTGCCCGATCCGTCGACGCGCTTGTAGGCGTCGTTCGACACCGGCACGCCGATTGACGGCTGAACGCGCGTGTCGCCATCGGTCTTGAGCCCGTCGAACGCGCCGCCCCAACTCCATTCCTTGTAACCGCCGGCGACCGACGCGTTGCTGTTCCAGGTGCCATATCCGCCGCCTTCGATGAACGCCTGTGCGGTCGTCGGTCCACCATGCCGCGTGACGATCTGGACGATGCCGCCGATCGCGCCGTCGCCGTAGAGCGCGCTCTCGGGCCCGCGGACGACTTCGATGCGATCGACTTCGCCGGCGGCCAGATGCGCCGCGTCGAATCCGCCGCCGAACGTGTTCTGCTCGATGCCGTCCACCAGCACGAGCGTGTAGTCCGATTCGCCGCCGCGCGGGAAGATCGACGTCACGGCGCCCCGTCCGCCCGACTGGACGACGTTCATGCCCGGCACCTCGCGCAGCGCGTCGGCGACCGTCTCCGTCTGCCGGCGATTGAGCGTCGCGCGATCGATCACGGTGACGCTGTCGGTCGTGCGCGACAGCGGCGTGTCCACCTGCGCAGCCGAGACGACGACGGACTCGGTCACGGCCGAGATCGCGAGTTTCAAATTCAGATCGATGGCCGCGTCCACGGTGACGTCGATCGACGTCGGGTCGGCCTTGAGGCCGGGCGCCGAGACGAGCACGTCGTACTTGCCGGCCGGCACGGCGATCGGACCGAAATGTCCGTCGTTCGTCGTCTTCATTGTCGCGACCACGCGAGGGCCGGAGACGACGAGCACGGTGGCGCCGGCGACGGCTCGATCGTCAGGATCGACGACGCGGCCCCGGACGGTGTCGGCAAAGGCGGACGCGACGCCTGCGGCAAGCGCGACCAAGACGAAGAGCAACGTGAATGGGGATCGGAAACGCGAACGTCTGAAGACGGGCATTGGAACCTCCTCGGCGTGTCTAGCGCCGATCTCGCGTGAATCACGCGAGGTGAAGGACGGCCCGGGACCAGGTATCCTGGCTTGCGGATCGACGTCGCGCGTCCGCGCCTTCCCGTGACGACGGAGGATTCCGTCGAGAACTCACAGTGGCGGCCGTACGTCCTGGCAGATTGTGCCGGGTGACGTGCGACAAATGGACGCCGACTTCCCGCTGACAGTGGCTGCACCGCGTGGGATTTTCACCCTCTTCCCTCGGTCGCCGGGCGAACGTCGGTTGTCTCCGCGGAGTATAACATGTCAAAATGGGCTGAATTTGGCGTGTTCTGCGCGCCCGGGCGAGGCCTAACACGATGAGTAAGCGTTCGACCGTCACCGTCCGGGAACGGCCCGTGGCGGAAGTCGCGTCGGCGACCGGCACGTTTCGTGTGCACGGCGAGACGTTCACTGTTCAAACCAGCAGCCGGATGCAGGTGACCGATCTGACGGAACAGGTCATGTCGCTCGTCCGCGCAATTGGCATCACCGAAGGGCTCGTGCATCTGTTTTCGATGCACACCACCTGCACGGTGTTCATCAACGAATTCCAGAAGGCGCTGATCGCGGACATCGAGCACTTTCTCGAGGAGAGCGTCGCGCACGACGCACCGTGGCAGCACAACGATCCGCAGCTGTCCGATTGC
Source organism: uncultured Acidobacteriota bacterium (assembly GCA_963704575.1). Taxonomy (GTDB): domain Bacteria; phylum Acidobacteriota; class Vicinamibacteria; order Vicinamibacterales; family SCN-69-37; genus DATEGZ01. The sequence continues at coordinate 4,062,741 of OY969918.1, forward strand.
GATCGCGGCAACGCGGATTCGCATCTGCGCGCGCTCCTGCTCGGACACCAACTGACGCTGCAGGTGAGCGGCGGCGAAGTGGTGCTGGGGCAGTGGCAGCGCATTCTCATGGCCGAGCTCGACGGCCCGCGCACACGCACCATGCGGGTCCAGGTGATGGGCACCTCACGCTAGTGCAGCGCCGCCTTCGCGATCTCGGGCTGTCGGACATCGAGGCGAAGCTCGACGAGGGCGAGCGCCTGTCGTTCGACGACGGCGTCCGGTTGTTCCACGCACCGGACCTGCACGCGATTGGCTGGCTCGCGAATCGCGAGCGTGAGAAACGGCACGCCGCGCGGACGTACTACAACTTCAATCTACGGCTCGAAGCGACCAACGTCTGCGAGGCGAGCTGTCTTTTCTGTTCGTTCGCGCGGCTGCGACCGACCGACGCGCAGGCCTACACGCTCTCGCTCGAGCAGGTGTTCGACAAACTGCGCGCCCGCGCCGACCAGCCGCTGACCGAGGTCCACGTCGTCAACGGCCTGCATCCGGATTTGCCGCTCGCGTACTACACGGACATGTTGAGCGGGTTGAAGGCGGTGCGCCCGGAGATTCACCTCAAGTGCTTCACAGCGGTCGAGATCGCGTTTTTTGCCGACCTGTACGGAATGACGGACGAAGCGGTGCTCGTCGCGCTCAAGGACGCCGGGCTGGACTCACTGCCGGGCGGTGGCGCGGAAATCTTCGCGGAACGCGTGCGCAAGAAGATTTGTCACGATAAGGCGGACGCGGATCGGTACCTCTCGGTCCACCGGACCGCGCACCGGCTTGGTCTGCGGTCCAACGTGACGATGCTGTACGGGCACATCGAGACGATCGAGGACCGCGTCGATCACATGCTGCGCACGAGAGCGTTGCAGGACGAGACGGGCGGCCTTCAGGCGTTCATTCCACTCGCGTTCCATCCTGATAACAACCAGATGAAGAAGCTGCCGGCGCCGACGGCGAGCGACACGCTGCGCGTGCACGCGGTGTCGCGGCTGATGCTCGACAACGTACCGCACGTCAAGGCGTTCTGGATTGCGACGGGTGTGGACGTGGCGCAGATTGCGCTCTGGTACGGCGTGGATGATCTGGACGGGACCGTGCAGGAAGAGAAGATTTACCACATGGCTGGCGCGCGCACGCCTGAGACGCTCACCACCGGCGATTTGCGCCGCCTCATCCGCGCCGCCGGGCGCGAGCCGCTCGAGCGCGACACCCTGTACAACATCGTCGATACATCGGCGAATAGCGATCGGCGATCGGCGATGGCATCCACGATCGCTTAGCATCGCATCGCCGGCGCGATGATCCAACCATCGGCCATCCATCGTCGGTCCAAAGGCCACCTCGCCGTCCGATGCGTTGCCATTCGCCGATGCAATCCGCGATTTTCGATGCGATTGCCGATGGCCGATGCGATCGCCGATCACCGATTCGATCGCCGGTGACCGATCGCCAATCGTCGATTTGTGCTACTGTCGCAGTTAGTCCAGATCCTGGTCCGGCGATAGCCGGGGGCTGCTGAGCCCGCACGGGATTTGGCCTTTTTCATCTCCGGAGATTGAGAAATTTTTCACAAGCTCCAGGCGATGACAGGAGGGCGGCCGTGGATGTCCAGCTGCTCACCCACTACGAAAAAACCCGGATCGCCGACCGGCAACCCCTTCCCGATCACTACCTGCGCCTGGCCGATGACGAGATGGCCCGGCGCATCGCCGCTGCGAAAGCCGCGCTCGGCGATCGACTCGTCATCCTCGGCCATCACTATCAACGCGACGAAGTGATTCGGTTCGCCGATGTAATCGGCGACTCGCTGAAACTGTCGCAGTACGCCGCCGCCCAGAGCGCCGCGGACTTCGTTGTCTTCTGCGGCGTCCACTTCATGGCGGAGAGTGCCGACGTGCTCTCGGCGCCGCACCAGCAGGTGATCCTGCCGGACCTGGCGGCCGGTTGCTCGATGGCCGACATGGCCGCGATCGATCAGCTCGAGGTGTGTTGGTCGGAGCTCGCCGCGCTCGGCGCCGGACATGTCGTGCCTGTCACGTACATCAACTCCGCAGCGGCAATCAAAGCCTTCTGCGGCGAGCACGACGGCATCGTCTGCACGTCGAGCAACGCCACGCGCATCATGGATTGGGCGTGGGCGCACGGCGAGCGGCTGTTGATGCTACCCGATCAGCACCTTGGCCGGAACACCGCGTTTCGCATGGGCGTCTCGCTCGACGAGATGGTCGTGTGGGATCCGGACCTGCCGTTCGGCGGCCTGACGCGCGAGGCGGTACGGCGCGCGCGCCTCATCCTGTGGAAGGGCCACTGCAGCGTGCACACCCGCTTCAGCGTGAGACAGATCGACCAGTTCCGTCTTGCGCATCCCGGCGGCCAGGTCATCGTCCATCCGGAATGCACGTTCGACGTCGTCCAGGCGGCCGACGAGGTCGGATCGACCGAGCACATCATTCGGACCGTCAAGGCGAGTCCGGAGGGATCGACCTGGGCGGTCGGCACGGAAATCCATCTCGTCAATCGCCTCGCTCGCGAAGTCGCGCCGGCGCGCACGGTGCTCACACTCGACACGCTGGGTTGTCTCTGTTCGACGATGTTCCGTGTATCGCCGAACCATTTGCTCTGGGTGCTCGAAGGCCTCGTCGGCGGCGAGGTCCACAACCGCATCGTCGTCGACGATCCGGCGAAGAGCTGGGCGCGGGTGTCCTTGGATAGAATGTTGACGGCGGTTTAAAAACCTTCAGGAGTACAACGTATGGCTCATCAGTTGCCCGCGCTCCCGTACGACGTCGCCGCGCTCGAACCGCATATCGACGCGCAGACGATGCAGATTCACCATGACAAGCATCATGCGGCGTACGTGAACAACCTCAACGCGGCGCTCGAGAAGTTTCCGGCGCTGCAGTCGAAGGGCGCCGAGGAGCTCATCACCAACTTGAGCGCGGTGCCCGAGGAGATTCGCGGCGCGGTCCGCAACAACGGCGGGGGTCACGTCAATCACACGATGTTCTGGCAGATCATGGGGCCGGGCAAGGGTGGTCAGCCGACCGGCGCAATTGCCGATGCAATCAACGGTACCTTCGGCGGCTTCGACGGGTTCAAGGATCAGATGAACAAGGGCGGCGCCGGCCGGTTCGGCAGCGGGTGGGTCTGGCTCGTCTCAGCGGGCGGCAAGTTTGCGATCGAAAGTACCGCAAACCAAGACAACCCGATGTCGGAAGGCAAGAAGCCGATCTTCGGCATCGACGTCTGGGAACACGCGTACTACCTCAAGTACCAGAACCGCCGTCCGGACTACCTTGCGGCGTGGTGGAACGTCATCAATTGGGACGAAATCAATAAAAGGCTCAAGTAGTTGAGAATTGATGATTGAAGATTTGGAATTGGATTTGGGAATTCGACAATTTTCAGATCCAATTTCCAGATCAAAGTTCCAAATTCCCAATTCTCAATCAAACAATTTCACCATGACTGGAGTGCCCTGGTCCACTGCGTCGGCCGCGGCCGGGATTTCGATGAAGCCGTCCGCGCGCGCCATGCTGGTGATGTCGCCCGACGCCTTGAACGCCGGCTCGGCCGTGCCATTGACGACGCGCACCGTGTAAAACTGATGTCGTCCGGCCGCGGATACGATGCGGCGTGAAAGCGGGAGTTCGAGGGTGCGCGGTTGCCAGGGCGGGAGCCGCGCCATTTTTCTGAGAAACGGCACCAGCAGCATGTACGCGTTCGAAAGGCACGACGCCGGGTAGCCCGGCATGCCGAAAAACGGCGTTCCGCCCACGCGAGCGAAGATCGTCGGCTTGCCCGGTTTCACCGCCACGCCGCGAAAGACGAGCTCGCCACGACGCGCGATCACGTCCAGGATCAAGTCGCGTTCGCCAACAGAGCTTCCTCCAGAAAAGACCACGACGTCACGGGTTCTGGCCGTGTCGACCCGGGCGACGAGGTCGTCGATCGTGTCGTCCGCCGCCGGCATCGCAATGCCGACGCCGCCGTGGCGCGTGACGATTGTCTCGAGCGTAAAGCGATTGATGTCGTAGATCTGTCCCGGCGCGAGCGGCCGGCCAGGCTGAACGATCTCGTCGCCCGTCGACAGCAGCGCGACTGTGGGACGAGAGAAGACGCTGACCTCGATGACGCCGGTCGCGGCGAGGGCGCCGATCCGGCCCGGAGTCAGGACGTCGCCAGCTTTCACCACCGCCTCGCCTGCGGCGAGATCGGCCCCGCGGCGTCCGACATTCTGGCGAGGCGTCACCGCCGCGGCGACGTGCACGACGTCGTGTTCGCGCGTGGTCTCTTCGACCATGATCACGGCGTCGGCCCCGGGCGGCATCGGCGCGCCGGTCGCGATCTCCACGCACTCGCTGGGGGAAATGCCGCGCACCGGCGAGTGGCCGGAATAGACGCTCCCAACGATCCGTATCGAGCGCGGTGCCGCTGACGTCGCACCAACCGTGTCGGCCGCGACGACGGCGTAGCCGTCCATCGCTGCCCGATCGAACGGTGGCACATCGCCGGCCGCGAGGACATCGCGCGCGACCACGCGTCCGTCCGCGGCGAGCAGCGGCACGATCTCCGTGCGCTCGATGGGAGTGGCTGCGTCCACGACGGTCCGAAGCGCGTCGGCGAAGGCGATGACGGACGTGATCGGGCGCATCGCCACGAGCTACCGACCCTCGTGGCGCGTGAGCTCGCGGACGATGTGTCCGAGCTCGGGGAGAATGAGTTTTTCCATCGCCAGCCGAACGGCGTGCTCGGATCCTGGAAGCATGAAAATCACCCGGCCCGAGACGACGCCCGCCGTCGCGCGTGAGAGCATCGCGGCCGGACCGATCGCCTCGAAGCTCAGATGTCTGAACAGCTCGCCGAAACCATCGAGGCGCTTTTCGAGGATTTCCGTCACGGCTTCGTAGGTCGAATCGCGTTTCGAGATGCCCGTGCCGCCTGTCGTGATGAAGACGCGCGCCGGGCCATTCGCGATTTCGTTACGCAGGATGCGCTCGACCTCCGCCGGTTCGTCACGGACAGTCTTGCGCGCCGACACGGTGTGGCCGGCGGCCTCGAGCAGCACGGCAATTGCCTGGCCGCTGGTGTCGTCCGCGAGCGTCCGCGTGTCGCTCACCGTGAGCACCATGCAGACGACGTGTGCAGGCGAGAGCGATCGGTGTTCGGCGACCGACATCCTGGTGATTATGTATGATGCGGGCTGACGTGCGGCACTTCAGGCTCGCCCTGCTTCTCGTGTGCGCGATGGTCGCCTGGCCTGCGGGCCAGACGCCGCTGCCGGACGCGGTCGACAAGGCCGGCGACAAGTGGGTCGAGGACACCCTCAAGAAGTTGTCGCTCGACGAGAAGGTCGGCCAGATGCTCGTGCCGGCCGTCGACTCGACGTATCTGTCGAGCGATACCGCGGAGTTCGATCGGCTGGCCGAGAAAATTCAACGGTTCCACGTCGGAGGCTTTCACGTCTTCGGCGGCACGGAGCGTGCTCCGAGCGTCCTGCTCGATCCAAACTACGGTACCGTGATTCTCGGGCAGCCGCTCGAGGCCGCGTCGATTCTCAACCGCCTGCAGGCGCTCTCGGCACTGCCGCTGCTCAATACCGCGGACTTCGAAGCCGGTGTGGGTTTTCGTATTTCAGGCGCGACGGTGTTTCCACGCCAGATGGCGGTCGGCGCCGCCGGAGACGAGCAGCTCGCGTTCAATGCCGCGCGCGTGACGGCAACCGAAGCGCGGGCGCTCGGCGTGCACGTGGATTTCTCGCCGCTCGCCGACGTCAACAACAACGCGCGCAATCCCGTGATTAACACGCGGAGCTTCGGCGAAGAGCCTGACGCCGTTGGTCGAATGGCGGCGGCGTACGTCCGTGGCCTGCACGCCGGCGGCATGCTCGCCACGTTGAAGCATTTCCCGGGACATGGCGACACCGACGTCGACTCGCACCTCGGGCTCCCGATCATCACGCAGCCGCGCGATCGACTCGACAAGGTGGAGCTGCCGCCGTTTCGCGCGGGCATCGCGTCCGGCGCCGACGCTGTGATGACCGGTCACATCGAATTGCCGGCGCTCGACGGCGGCGATTTCAGCCCCGCCAGTCTCAGTCAACCCATCATCACCGGCCTGTTGCGCGGGGAGATGAAGTTTGAAGGCCTCGTCTATACCGACTCGATGGGCATGGACGCGGTCACGCGCAAACTCTCACCAGGCGACGCCGCGGTGCGCGCGGTCAAGGCCGGCAATGACGTCGTGCTCAATTCACCCGACGATGCCGCGGCGTTCGCGGGCATCAAGAGCGCCGTGGAGCGCGGTGATATTCCGGCGACCCAGATCGATCAGTCGGTCCGGCGCATTCTTCGTGCGAAGGCGCGACTCGGCCTTCATCGCAACCGGTTCGTCTCGCTCGACGATGTCCCGAAGCAGGTGGGTGGCCGGCAGAATGCGATGGTGGCGCAGGAGCTCGGCGCGAAGGCCATCACGCTCGTGCGCGACGATCGCAACCAGGTGCCGATGCGCGCGCCCAGGGAAGCGAGCGTGCTGTACCTCTCGGTGCTCGATTACCCGTCAGGCTGGCGCATCGCTGCGCCCAGCCGGACGATGATCCCGGAACTTCGGCAGCGTTGGCCGAACGTCACGGCCATCGAGCTCTCCGATCGGTCGACGACATCGGAGATCGACCTCGTGCGCGCGTCGGCGGCGCGGTACGACGCGATTGTCGCGGGCGTTTTCGTTCGCGCGGCCTCGGCCAGCGGACGCCAGGACCTGCCGGCACCGCTCGCGAAGCTCCTCGGCGACATCGGCCGGGCGACGGCGCGCACGCCCAAGCCGTTCGTGACGATCTTTTTCGGCAATCCGTACGCGGTGTTGTCGGCGCCCGACCTTCCGGCGATGCTCGTGACTTACGATCTGTACGATCTCGCGGAGGCCTCGGCCGCCCGCGCGCTCGCCGGCGAGACGCCAATCACCGGCCACCTGCCCATCGTCCTGCCCGGCCTCTTCCAGGCCGGATGGGGAATAGTGAGATAAGAGTCAGAAGTTTGAGGCCAGAAGTCGGAAGTTCGAGCTGGAAGTCAGAAGTTTCTGACCCCTGAGGTTTCGAGACGAGCCGGGTTGACACGGCCCGGAAGTTTCACCTGATATAATCGTTCGTTCGCGCGCCCTTAGCTCAGTTGGATAGAGCGTCTGGCTACGAACCAGGAGGTCGCAGGTTCGAGTCCTGCAGGGCGCGCCAAAATCCTCAGCAATTCCGCGAGTTTGGGACTTCGACCCACCAGGCCTCAACGCACTTTGCCCTTTTCTTGCCCTTTTCGGATCCACCATTCCATCTAGCAGGCCGATCTCCGTGCTGAGGAAGCCCGGCGACAGATGTGCATAGCGCATCGTCATCTGCATCGTGTGGTGGCCGAGGAGCTCGCCGACGGCGCGGACCGACGCTCCTCGCATGACGAGCCACGACGCAAACGTGTGCCGGAGGTCGTGCCAGCGGAAGTCGTCGATGCCGGCGTCGGCCAGCGCCGCATGAAACCCCTTCTTGAGGTCGTGGACCGCCTCGCCGCTGTTCGGCCCCTTCTCATGCGCGAAGACGTAGGGCGCGTCGCCACCGGACTCCCACAGCCCTCGGAGCACGTCATGGGCGGTCGCGTTCAGGGGGATCGCCAGCGGCTTCCCGCTCTTCGTCGTCGGCACCCGGACCACGCGGTTCGTCCAGTCGATCCACTCCCATCGAAGCCCGAGCAAGTTGCCACGACGCAAACCCGTGAATACCGCAAGCGCGATCGCTGCTCCGAGATGCGGTGACCGCATGACCTTGCCCGCGGCCTCGAGCAACCGGGCGAATTCGTCTTTGGTGAGATACCTCAGGCGTCGCGTGTCGGCCCTAAAGAACTTCACGCGCTTGACGGGATTCTCGACCGCCAGGCCCTGCTCGATGCACCAGTTGAAGAGGCGGCGGAGCACCTGCAGGTTTCGATCGACACTGCACTTCTTCACTTCCTCGGCCCGTTTCAGTTTGATGACGTCGATCATCGCGGGCGTCACGCGCGCAAGCGGAGTCGCCGACGGAATGCCGGCGTCCCAGACGTTCAGCGCCGGCTTCGTGTACGAGTGATAACTCGGGACCTGCACTTTGGCGTGGGCTTTGTACCGATCGAGTGCCTCGCCGAACGTCACGGCCTTCGGCGCGTTGGCATTCCACGCGCCCGTCTCGATCTTCGTCTGCTCGCCGGACCACGCGCGGAGCGCCTCGCGCTCGCGGCGGAACCGCTTGCGAAGACGTGAGCCGTCGGGATAGCGAACCTCAACGAGCCACCGGCTCGTCCTCTGGTCCCAGACCGGCCCCTTCGAGAAGTCGCGATTGCTTCGTTCGGATGTCTCCATCGCTCCGCCTCGCCTTGATGGTACAGCTCGCCACGTAACGTTCAAGTACGCTCCGCCTGAGGCGCACGCTGCCGTGGCCGTACTTGACGACATCGATTTTTCTCGCCGCAATCCAGTGCCGCAGGGTCCACGGGCGAATTCCCAGGACGCTCGCCGCTTGAACAACGGTCAGCAGTTCATCGACGGCCACGTGGCACCCCTCGTCGTTTCTTCCGGTCCGGATCGGCACTCTTGACAGGTTAAGTCAAGGATTGTAACCTGTCAATATGTATCGATACACATCTACCGCGTGGCATGTCACCGTCCCGGAGGAGGTGCGTTAGTGCCCCGGAAACCTCGGCGGCCCCAACAGGAAACCCTCTCCGTCCGGATTACCGCTGGCATGCGCAAGCGCCTCGAGCGCGTGCGGCAACTGACAGCCGCGACCACCGGCGAATCCGTCTCCACGTCGGAGATCGCCAAGCAATTCCTCGAGTCGGCCCGCGATGACCGACTGGAACTGGCGGACCTGCTCGAGGAGCCGACGGAGACGATGGTTCAGATCTGGCGAAAGGTCGAGGCCCAGCAGGCGCTGTCGCGGACGGAATGGACCGTGCTCGCCCATTTCACGCAAATCGGCCTGGACGCGTTTTCCACGAAGACGCCCCATACGGTGTCGCGCGAGTCAGTCGTGGCGGTGTTGGACGCGTTCCTCGCGGTGTACGCCCTGCGCACCGACCCCGAGGCGCCACTCGATCGCATGTACCTCAGCAACATGCCGCAGGACTGTCGACCGACGATGGGCAAGGGCGCGGGGGGCGCGGAGCGCGTCTCGTCGGACATCGTGCGGAAGACCGTCCTCGAGGCGCGACGCCGAGTCACTGAGGGGGCAGCGACGATGGCGCACGCGTGGGCAGGCCACAATCTCTTTCGCCTGCTGAACGACGACAAACTTCCGGGCCCAGCCGATGTGACGCGCGCCCTTCGGCCGTTCTGGCTCGTCCTCTGGCGGCTGGCGGCCCGGGGGCATTACGTGCTCTATGAGACCCCGGTCCGAGCGAGCGCGACGCGGCGCGAGGGACTCTACCAGCCGCCGATTCCGCCACTGACGGAGGGGCCGTACACGCTGTCATTCGTCCGTGGCGAGGCGACGGAGTTTTCGCTGCTCTTGAGTTTCCCGGGCGCCTTCGGCCCCATGTATCCACTCAGCGGGTATCCCAGGATCAACGAGTTCCGCGCGATGCTCGAGGCCCTCGGACCCGCGACCCGCCGCTGGAGCGGTCTGTATTTCTCCGGCTATTCCGCAGCGCCACCGGAGACCGACCCCGACGGCTATTGGTTCCGCGCGAATGACAACGGCATCACGTTCGGGTTTGCGGCCAGCGACTGGACGAGCGTGCAGACATTGTTCCGGCGCGCCTGGGCCGTGCCGGACGTGCGTCTCGTGTGGGACGCCCTGGGGCTGGAATACGGCGAGCTGTGAATCGGACCTGTGTGGCTCGATGCGCGTTTGCCGGGATTGTCGCTATTGGCGCTGCTTCGCAGCGGCTAGGACTTTGACACTTCACCCCGTTTCGGGTGCTGCCTGTAGACCGCGGTTCCTCGCGGGGAACCGCTGACAAATCAATGACTTGGCGGCGGAACGTTTCCCGGCGGCATGTTTCAGTCTCCAGCGGGGAACCTGTTGACTGCGTGTGAGTTCGGCGAGCGGGGATTGCGCGCGGCACTGACGCCGCAGAGCGAGTGAGGGGACATGGCCTCACGGCGAACGAAATCGATCAGCGCGAAAGTGACCGAGTCTGAGTACGCGCGCCTCGTCGCCGAGGCGGGCGAGCTGACGATCAGCGAGTGGCTGCGCACGGTCGCGCTCGAGGCGCCAGCGTTGAGGCGGCGCGAGGCGTCGACCCTGCTCGCCGAGCTGCTCGCGCTGCGGACGATCGTGATCAATCTTCAAGTCGCCCTGATCCGCGGCGAACCCGCGACCCTCGAGGCTGTGCAGCAGCTCATCGCTCGCGCGGATCGCGAGAAAGTCGCCAAGGCGCACGAGCGTCTCACCGCGATGGCCACCAGGAGGGAACCATGAGCGGACAATCGGGGCGCATCTCTGGAGCCGGCGTCTGGCCTCGACCGAGGCGGGTGTGGAGCTTCGCCGCAATCCTGTCCGTGATCACGAGTGGGATCGCGATCACCGTACCGCTTCGCCCCGAGACCGCCATTCGTCCATTGCGGGGCCTCGCTTGCTGACGATCTCCAAACCGCTCAGTGCAGGGCAGGCGCGCCACTACCACGCGGACGAGTTTCGGAACGCGCGCGAGAACTACTACACACAGGGCGAGGACGTTCGCGGCGAGTGGCACGGGGAGCTGGCGCGCGAGTGGGGGCTCTCCGGTGCGGTCAGCGAGGCGCATTTCGAGCGCCTTGCGGAGGGGCATCATCCGCTCACCGATGAGGCGCTGGTGCGTCACCAGGCCGCCCACTTCTCGACCAACGCGGAAGGCGAGTCGGTGAAAACGATGGAGCACCGCGCGGGGTGGGACGCGACGTTCTCGGCGCCAAAGAGCGTGTCGCTCACGGCGCTCGTGGGTGGCGACGAGCGGGTGCGCGACGCGCATCGGGACAGCGTCAAAGTCGCGCTCGACGAGACCGAGCGGTTCGTCCAAGCGCGGCTGGGCGGGAATCTGCCGGCTGAGACCACCGGCAATTGGATCGCCGCGTCGTTCGACCACGACAGCGCCCGGCCGGTGGACGGCTACGCCGCTCCTCAACTCCACACGCATGTTGTGTTCTTCAACATGACGAAGACGGAGGACGACACCGTGCGGCCGATCCAACCGCGCGAGATCTACAAGACGCAGCGCTACGCGACGGCCATCTATCGGGCCGAGCTGGCGACGCGGTTGACAGACCTGGGCTACGAGCTCGAGCGCGGATCGAGCGGGCAGCCGGAGATTCGCGGGTACACGCCCGAGTACCTCGCCGCCTCGAGCCCTCGCCGCGCGCAGATCCAAGAGCAGCTCGAGGATCGCGGCCTGCAAGGCGCCGCCGCGGCGCAAGTGGCGGCGCACCAGACGCGCGAGGCCAAGCTCGACATTTCGCACGAGGAGATGCAGGCCCGTCATCGCGACATGGCGCACGCGTTTGGCGATCAGCCCGCGCAGGTTGTTGCAGCGGCACAGGAGCGCGCGCTCGTTGCCGAGGGTCACGCCCCGCGGATCACCGCGACCGGCGCGGTCACGTACGCGAAAGAGCGGAACCTCGAACGGGAGGCGGTTGTTGATGAGCGCGTGTTGCTGCAGGACGCGCTGGTGCGTGGGATGGGCGACGTGACATTCGCTCAAGTCCGCGCGGAGTTGGAATCACGCGTCGAGGGCGACGAGTTCGTCCGCGTCGAGCAAACGGCCGAGTCACCCGGTCGCGCGTTCACGAGCAGGGAGATGCTCGGTCTTGAGAGCGACACCATCGCGGCCATGCACGCCGGCCAACGACAGCACGCGGCGATCGGCAGTCCCGCGATCAGTCAACGTGTCGAGCACGACCATCCGGACCTCAGCGAGCGGCAACGAGCGGCGGTCGAGCAGATTCTGAGCAGTCAGGACCAGGTCATGGCGCTTGACGGAGTCGCCGGCGCGGGAAAGACCACGGTCCTTGCGGCGGTGCGTGACGCTGCGGAGCGTAACGGTTATCACGTCGAGGGATTTGCACCCACCTCTCGGGCCGCACAGCAGCTCGCCGATGCCGGCATTCCGTCGATCACGTTGCAACGGCACTTGATCCATCACGAAGAGTCAGCCGATGGAAAGCGTTTCCTGGTGCTCGATGAATCGAGTCTGGCGAGCACGAAACAGATGCACGCGCTCGTGCACGGGCTCACCGCCGATGACCGTCTACTCCTCGTCGGCGATGTTCGTCAGCACCACGCGGTCGATGCCGGTCGGCCGTATCACCAGCTCCAGGCGGCCGGCTTGGACACTGCTCGCCTCGATGACATCATTCGGCAAAAGGACCCTGCTCTCAAGGCGGTAGTGGAGCAGCTCTCGCGCGGCGAGATCGGCGCGGCGCTGGGGCAGCTTGAGAGCCAGGGCCGCATGCATCAGATCGCCAATCGACAGGAACGGCTCGACGCGATCGCGCGCGACTACGTCAACTCTTCTGATCAGACGTTGGTCGTGTCCCCAGACAACCAATCACGCCGTGAGATCAACGACGTGATTCATCGCGAGCGACAGATGGCAGGCCAGATCGATCCCGCTGACCACTGGGTCCGTGTGCTCGTGCCGCGCCAGGACCTCACCGGTGCAGACCGGCAATGGGCCGCGCGCTACGAGCGGGACGACGTGGTCCGGTACACCACAGGCAGCCAGGCACGCGGCCTGGCCGCCGGCGAATACGTGCGGGTCGAGCACGTCGATGCAGAGACGAATCACCTGACCGTCGCGCGCGAGAATGGCGAGCGAGTCACGTACGATCCGCGTCGGTTGCAGGGCGTCACGGTCTATCGGGAGTCTGAGCGTGCGTTCGCCGTCGGCGACCGTGTCCAGATCACGTCACCTGACCGAGAGCGGCATTTGGCGAATCGCGAGCTCGGAACCATTGAGAGGATGGACCCGCAGAACGTGAAGGGTTCGCTTGAGGTCCGGCTCGATTCAGGCCGAACCGCGGCGTTCTCTCGCGAGTCGGCGCTCCATCTCGACTACGGTTACGCGGTCACGAGCCACAGCAGCCAGGGCCAGACGGCCGATCGCGTGCTCGTGCACGTCGACACGGAACGCGCGGGCGAGGCGCTCATCAATCGCCGCTTCGCATACGTCGCGTTGTCGCGCAGCCGGTACGACGCGCACCTCTACACGAACGACAAGGCCGGACTGTCGGACGCCCTCGGTCGTGAGCACTCACATCGGTCCGCCATCGAGCCAGCTCTCGAAGTTTCAGCGGGCGCGCCCGCGCTGACGGTGGCAACGTCTACAACTCGAAAGACGAGCCACGGCTTCGGCTACTGATTAGTTACCATTCAGTTGGAGGCGCTGGGTCCTCCGAATCTTTTCGACGATGTCGCCCCGCAGGCGTGCGAGGTCGGCGAACTCGGACCAGCGCTCCACGGCGGCTGTGACCTCCTCGAGGAGTGCTGCGGCACGTCCCTGTTTCAATCCTGCGCTCTTTCCGGCCGCGCGAATGTCCGACACGGCGAAGTCTTCGCGCCTTCCGTTAATCGTCATCTGGTGGGTGGCAGTCCAGCGCCCCGAAGGGTTGTAGCTGTACGTGACGTCGAACGCGGGCGCAAGCTGCCACTGTCCGGCCTTGTCCATGAGGAACGCGATGTTCTTCACATGGTCGTCTTGATTGCGGGCGACGACGTTGAACAGCATGCGGCGAAACTGTTCCTCAATCGTCGCCATCGGAAGCCCGAGTTGGCGGATGGTCAGAAACGCTTGCTCGTAGGCATATGCGCCGGCCTCGTTGTAGTCGAGATGGGCCAGCCCGCCGAGCGACTGCATGTGCAGCTTGCCGCCGTCGTCGCGTCGATCGAACCGGCGAGTCATGAAATGACGACGACCGTGCTCTTCGAGTAGCCGGCACTCGGTCATCGTGATGCCAGCGGCGTGTGCCATGAGTGCGTACGCATATTCGATGGCTCCGTACCCCTGGGGATCTTCAAGCTCCTTGTCCTTGTTGCCGGCCACACCGTCGAACTTCAGCAGCCAGTACGTGAAGCCCGGCCCGGCCGGAAGCTGTCCGGACCGCACCTCGTTCGTACGCCGGTTCCAAGCGATGACGGCTTTCGCCCTTGCGCCGCCCGCGGAGGTTCCCACTTTCAGAATCTCAGCCAGGGCCTCGCCACGCGACTCCGACGAGAAGTGGCCTGCCAGGCTCTCCTGATGCGTGAGCACCTCGGATGCCAGCTTGACCAGCGCATCGACGTTGATCTTCGACGAGCGCTTGGGCTTTGGCCCGAGGACCGGGGCGTACTCAAGCGCGCCCATGCCTCGCGTACCGGTGAAGCACAGGCGCTCGATGGCGCTGAAGCTTTCGGGCCTGCGTCCTTGCGTCGCGAGCCAGGCATCGATGAGCGCGTTGCCGAAACGATCTGGCAGTGAGTCGGCCAATAGGCCCGGAAGACCGTGGAACGTTCGGCGTGGCAGTTCAGGGAACTGGTAAATCTGTCTGGTCAGCGGCATCGTGATGGGAGATACCTGGATTCCGCTGTCGGCGAACTGCGGCGTGAACTCGAACGTGGCGTAGTCGCGGCCGTCTTCCATCGAGACGGCTCCGATCGTCCGTCCCCAGAGGCGAACCTCTGCGGTGATCACGACTCATCTCCCCAAGTCCATCTTCGGTTCGTCGGCACCGGTCGCTCGCGGCGGCCGGATGCGCGTTTCCGGCGACGACGAGCCAGTTTCAGTTGTTCGATCGGACTGGCCGTCGGCGACGGGATGAGGATCTCCAAGCGGTCTGCCAATTCGAGAGCTCGACAGACGCGCACGAACGCCGATAGCCGCGCCGCGACTTCGCCAGACTCGAGTCGCTCCACCGTCCGCTTTGACACGCCTGCCTCGTCGGCAAGTGCCGCCTGCGTCAAGTTCCGAGCGAGTCGGGCGGCCGCGAGACGGCCACCCAACTCGCGCAGAATCGCCTCATCTGAGAGCTGGCCTGAGATATTCATAACTCTCCACTACAGACGAATTATACAATGTTAATGAGATTATTCGACAATTATGGCGATTTATGTATATCTATCAGGCTCGCTCCGTGGCCCGAGTCTCCGGGCGCGCGAAGGCCGCGTCAAGTTGCGCTCGCTCCGCTCGCCGCTGCGCGACCTTGACCCGGCCTCCGCCCGCCCGAAGAGGCTGGCTATCGGATCGAGCCGAAGAGTAGCGACCCTGTTGTCACGGAGTGTGAGACATCAGGAGCGCGCCGTATCAACGACTTTGACGTCCGAGTTCAGCCGGTAGGCGCTATCTTGATACTTGGACACCCGACATGTCGGCCAACTCGACGCCGGAACGCAAGTGGGCCATGGGCAACTTCAGGTTCATGCTGCGCCTGACGGCGCTGATCATGATCCTCTTCGGACCGATTGCTGCCGGCTACTGGCACATCCACTTCGCGGGCGTGGGCGGTGGCCAGGGTGACGGTCGCGACGTCGGCGCACAAACTTACCTCGCACACCGAAGTCCGGTCGTCGATCGGCTCCTTCCCGCGGGCGCAGGCGGCACGCACTTCGTTGGCTCGCTCGGCAAGTGGGCCGGCATGGCGTTTCCAGACTCGGCGGCGATCGCGCTCGTCGCCGATGATGCGACGAGCCCGTGGCCCGAGTCGGTGGAGCTGCACGAGCGCGCGCACCTCGTCGACGCCGCTCTGCCGCGCGAGGTGGCCGAGCTGATGTCGCGCCTGCCCGCGCCGAATCCAGACGAGTACGCGGCGACCAGTCGTGACGAGCATTTCGCCGAGATGGCGGCCCGCGCCTGGGAGATCGTCCAGCCGCCAGACGATGTGTGCCTCGACGCGACGCCAGCCAATCGTCTCCGCGACGCCGAGCAGCGCGTGCCTGGGATGTCGCGATTCGTCGAGTGGTACTTGCAGCATCTGCCTGCGGACTCGGAACGGCGCGATGATCTCGCGGTACTCGCGGCGAAACTCCGCGCGCCGCTCGCGCCGCAGTGGGACGCGCTCTGGCAGGCGGTCGACGCACGTCGCGAACCGGGCGGCGGCTTCACGGCGTGGGGCCCGCGCACGATCAGGCAGTCTCTCGAGGCCCGACGCGCTGACGCGATGGCGTCTGGCCGGTGGATCGATCGCGTATCGGGCGCCCTGCTCGTGCCGAGCCTGCTCGTGTTGTCGGCCGTTGGCCAATAACCTCTGTGCTCGCGTCCTTCCTCGAGCATCCTGACCGGCCCGAGGGCACGCTTCGTTACCACCAGCTCCAGGGTTTCCTGTTCGCGGTGGTGTCTTGCCCTGAGCCTATCAAACCTTCGGAATGGCTGCCCATCGTCTTTGGCGACGGGAGCGCAGGATACAAGACGATCGAAGAAGCAGAGGCGGTCCTCGGCGAGTTGATGACGCTCTACAACGCGATCGACGCGGGCGCGATGGAAGATCGCACCGCGTTGCCGGCCGATTGTGCCTTTCGCCGGACGCCTCTGGACAACTTGGAGGAGGATGCGCCGATTGCGCAATGGTCGCGCGGATTCGTGCTGGGCCATGACTGGCTCGAAGACGTCTGGGACCATTACACGCCCGAGGAGTACGACGAGGACGTTGGGTTGATGCTCCTCACGCTGAGCTTCTTCGCGTCGAAGAATCTCGCCAGGGCGTATCTCGAGGAGACGCGGCGCAAGGATCTGGGGAAGATGGCTGTCCAGATCGTCAAGCTGTTCCCGGACGCGATGGCCAAGTACGCGCACCTCGGGCGATCGCTCGCGAAGGTCGTGATGGAGCATCGCGCCACCACGAAGCCGGTGCCGGTGCGAGCGGTGAAGA
Organism: uncultured Acidobacteriota bacterium; assembly: GCA_963704575.1. Classification (GTDB taxonomy): domain Bacteria; phylum Acidobacteriota; class Vicinamibacteria; order Vicinamibacterales; family SCN-69-37; genus DATEGZ01. Next base: position 4,079,598 of record OY969918.1, read on the forward strand.
TTGGTCGGAACCCACCGCCCGTGTGGCAGCGGGAAGAAGTACAAGGTGTGCTGCGGGAGCGGGCGAGTCCAGTAGGGGCGTCCACCTCATGATGATCGACAACCTGCTGAAGGCGATCGAGTTTGCGTCCAGGAAACACTCAAAGCAGCGCCGGAAGGACGCCGAGGCCTCTCCGTACATCAACCATCCGATCGCCGTCGCGTATCTACTGGCGGGCACGGCTCGCATCACCGATGTCGAGACACTGATGGCCGCCGTTCTCCACGACACGATCGAGGACACGAACACCACACCGGATGAGCTCGAGGAGAATTTCGGACGAACGGTTCGGACGGTGGTCGAAGAGGTGACTGACGACAAGACGGTCGACCAGGCCGCTCGAAAGGAATCGCAGGTCAGGCGCGCTCCCTTTCTTTCCCCTCGCGCGAAGGCCATCAAGATCGCCGACAAGATCGCCAACGTGCGGGACGTGACGGACAGTCCTCCGTCAAAGTGGTCTGTCGCGAGGCGCATCGAGTATCTGGACTGGACTGAAAGGGTGGTCGTTGGTTGTCGAGGGACGAACCAGACAATTGAGAGGCTCTATGACGAGGTCCTGAAGAAGGGAAGAGCGAGGCTGGCCGAGCAGGCGTAACATCGCACCAAGCTGCGACTCTCAAAGGAACGACAGAGGCCGCCGATGAACCTGGCGCGAGCTCAACAAACTGAATTCAACATGAGAAGAAATCCGGCGGAATTGCTTTGGTCCGAGCATGGACCGGTTGCGGGCTACCCACGGGGCGTGGTCCCGGTCCCTGAGCCGATCCGCGGCACGGCGTTCTTCCCTGGTGGCTATGGAATTTGGAACCCGTCAGCGAGCTGGCCGCTGCCATCGTTTCCGATCGGTGGTGTCATGCTGTTGGGGCATGACTTCCATTCCGAGGCCGGCTACCTAGCCTCACTGAAGCGTGGCGCCGAAAGTCCGAAGCAGCCGACGTGGAGGAATCTCATGCAGCTTCTTGACGAAGTCGGGATTCTGCCACGCAATTGCTTCTTCACGAATGCGTTCATGGGCCTCCGCGCTGGTCGTGCCACGACCGGGTCTTTCCCCGGAGCCGCCGACCCGCAGTTTGTCGCCCACTGTCGTCGGTTTCTCGTTCGCCAACTGCAGGTGCAACGTCCATCACTCGTTCTGACGCTGGGCGTCAATGCCCCGCGCGTGTTGGCGCCGCTGTCGCCGGAGCTGGCTCCATGGACAGATGGCCACGGATTGAAGCACTTGGATCGGACCGGACCGGTGCGCCGAGACGTTACGTTCCCGGGCGTGCCCGATTTCCGAACCGCCGTCGTAGCCCTGACGCATCCAAGTCTCCGCACCGCCAGCGTTCGGTATCGAAGGTATCGCGACGAAACCGGCGCCCAGGCCGAACTGCTCATGTTGCGCGATGCGCTCGCGCCAAAATCGACCGGCGCCGAGCCAACAAAGCAATGAAGGCGTTCGTGGGGGCCCAGCTCTTGAATCCGCCATCCAGTTCCAAGGCCTGTGGAAGCGGTCGGAGTCTTGACGAGACCGTCGCCAGTTCCGCCGGTCCGGGGAGGACGCGCGAGACTGCCCTAAAGGACCTTGAAGCCGACGTCAGGGAAGAGAGCGAACTTCTCGTCCAGCTCTGAGAGCGGCGGGACAAACACAACGCACCCATCGCGGCCTCGTGTGAGGACGACGCGATACGCATTCTTGCGGAGCTGCAAGGGGTCCCGAATCAGTGCGCCCTTTCGGTACCCTCTCGCAGCAGCACGACCACTGGCCCCCGGCCATGACGAGGTCAGTGCCCCAGGCGACTAGCGTGGCATCAAGTTCTAGTCCTTGCGCGCCAAACGCGGTCACGCACGCCTCGAGCCGACGGCAGCTCTGTCCGGAATAGGCGAGTACCTGTGGGCCAGGCGCGTACGGAAAGATCCGCTATGACCGTGACGCCGAGTTCGCCTACAACCATATTGTGGAGTTGAAGATGCTCCTGTGGCTGATCGGCGCGGCTGGCGTCGATCGCACGCTCGTGCGCAAGGCGCGGGCCGCGGCCGGTCGGGCGCGCGGAATGCCGAGCAAGTCGGCGGCCGTCCGGCAACATGTTCCTTGGGCGGAGCTCAGCAAGGCGCTTGGCCCGACGACCGTGGCCGGATGCGAAGCTGACACGAGACCGAGATGGAGTCCAAACATTGCGAATCGTCCGCGCCATCAGCATCCGGCAGCCATACGCGGAACAGATTCTTCGGCGACTGAAGCCCGAGGAGTTCCGTTCGATAAACACTCGCATTCGTAAGCGCGTGTGGATCTATGCCTCTGAACGACCCGCAGATGATCCGGCCGCGTGGCGATCTATGCGGAAAAGGCCCACCGAGTTGCCCACGGGCGTGATTGTCGGCTCCGTTGTCATTGTGAGCGTCCGAACGCGCGCCAATGGCGACTTCGCGTACAAGCTCGCGGCGCCCAAGCGCGTCTCAAGACAGAAGCGGCCCAGGAACCAGCCCGTGTTTTGGCGCCCCAAAGTTCTGAGCCAAGCGCGGTCGAGGCGCCTTCAAATCGCCGCGCGTCGAGCGCTGCGGTCACTATTGTCCTATTCGTCCAGAGCAGAACCGGAAATCCTGCCTTGCCCCGCCTTGTCACATCTGTTGAATACCCTCATCGCGCGATAGAATCCCCGCGCACCCCTCATGGCGGAGAGTTTCTTTGATCGACCGATCCTGAACTCGCCCTACGAATACCCCTCCCGACACTGGGAACTCGACCGGGACGGCCAGCCAACGGCCGTCATCGTCGAGAACCGCCGCCGCGCGGCGTTCATCACCCCAATCCCGAAGGCGAAGAAGGTCAAACGAAAAGCCCAGGAGGAGGAGCTCGGGTTTACGGACAGCGCCGGTATCTCCACCGCGACCCAGAAATACGGCGACATCCCCATCATCAATGAGCTGCGCGGCCAGGTGGACAAGTGGCGCACGCTGCCGAGTCCGAATCAGTGGCTCGTGACGCCGGAGACCGCGCGGCTGCTCCAGCACTGGCGCAGCTTCAAGTTCGCCAACATCCGGCCGTTCTTCTGCCAGGTCGAGGCGGTGGAGACGCTGATCTGGCTGACCGAGGTCGCGCCCCAGCTCGGCAAGGACGGGAAGCGGTTCCTCGAGCACCTGGACAACGCCAACGCGGACGCGAATCCTCAGCTCTCGCGCCTGGCGTTGAAGCTTGCCACCGGCGCCGGCAAGACGACCGTGATGGCGATGATCATCGCCTGGCAGACGATCAACGAGAACCGCCGGCGCAGCAGTAAGAAGTTCACCCGCGGCTTCCTCGTGGTCACGCCCGGCATCACCATCAAGGACCGGCTGCGCGTTCTTCAGCCGAACGACCCGGACAGCTACTACCAGAGCCGCGAGCTGATTCCGACCGACATGCTCGGCGATATCAAGCGCGCGAAGATCGTCATCACCAACTTCCACGCCCTGAACATGCGCGAGACGCTGGAGTTGTCGAAGGGCGGTCGCGCCTTGCTGCAGGGCCGCGGGCCGGAGATTCAGTCGCTCGAGACCGAAGGCCAGATGCTCGCGCGCGTGATGCCCGAGCTGATGGGCATCAAAGACATCCTCGTCCTCAACGATGAGGCGCACCACTGCTATCGCGAGAAGCCGCGCGACCCGGACGCCACTGAAGAGGATGACGATGGCGACGAGGGGGAGCTGAAGGGCGACGATCTCGCAGAGGCCAAGCAGAACCGAGAGGCCGCGCGTCTGTGGATCAACGGCCTCGAGATCGTCACGCGCAAGCTCGGCGTCCAGAAGGTCGTGGACCTGTCGGCGACGCCCTTCTTCCTGCGCGGCTCGGGCTACGCCGAAGGCACACTGTTTTCCTGGACGATGAGCGACTTCTCGCTGATGGATGCCATCGAATGCGGCATCGTCAAGCTCCCGCGCGTGCCGGTCGCGGACAACATCCCGGGCGGCGAGATGCCGAAGTTCCGGAACCTGTGGGAGTTCATCCGCAAGGACATGCCGAAGAAGGGCCGAGGGAAGGGCGACACGCTCGAGCCGCTCAGCCTGCCTGTACCTCTGCTCACCGCGCTCGACGCGCTGTACGGGCACTATGAGAAGACCTTCAACTTGTGGATCGAGAACGGCATCGAGGTCCCGCCCTGCTTCATCGTCGTCTGCAACAACACGGCGACGTCGAAGCTGGTCTACGACTACATCTCTGGATTCCATCGCACGAATCACGATGGATCGAGGACGCTCGAGAACGGTCGGCTGGCGCTTTTCCGTAACTTCGACGACCACGGCAACGCGTTCGGTCGCCCGCGCACGCTCCTGATCGACAGCACTCAGCTGGAATCCGATGAGGCCCTGGACGACGAGTTCAGAACCGCGGCCGCCGATGAGATCGCGCGCTTTCGCCGCGAGATTCTCGAGCGCGGCGAAGGACAGGCCAAGGCCGACAACATCACTGACAAGGACCTGCTGCGCGAGGTCATGAACACCGTCGGCAAGCGCGACCAGCTCGGCGCGCAGATCCGGTGCGTTGTGTCCGTTTCGATGCTGACGGAGGGCTGGGACGCGAACACGGTCACGCACGTCCTCGGCGTGCGCGCGTTCGGCACGCAGCTGCTCTGCGAGCAGGTCATCGGCCGGGCGCTCCGGCGTCAGGCGTACGATCTGAATGAGGAAGGCCGCTTCAACGTCGAGTACGCCGACGTGCTCGGCATCCCGTTCGATTTCACGGCGAAGCCGGTGGTCTCCGCGCCCCAGGCGCCGCGTCAGACGACGCAGATCAAGGCGCTCTCACCCGAACGCGATGCGGCAGGCATTAGGTTCCCGCGCGTCGCCGGCTACCGCGTGGAGCTGCCGACGGACGTGCTCAAGGCGCAATTCAACGAAGACTCGACGCTGGTGCTCACCCCGGAGCTGGTCGGCCCGACGGTGACGAGGAACGAAGGCATCATCGGCGAGGGCGTTAACCTCGACGTCAAGCACAAGGGCAACGTCCGGCAGTCCACGATCCTGTTTCACCTCACTAAGCATCTGCTCGAGCGGAAGTGGCGGGATCAGAATGGCGAGCTCCAGCTCTATCTCTTTGGTCAGCTCAAGCGGGTCACGCGCGAGTGGATGGACGGTCACCTGGTCTGCAAGGGCGGCACGTATCCCGCGCAGCTGCTGTACCTCAGCCTGGCTGACGTCGCCTGCGAGCGGATCATGACCGGCGTGATTCGCGATCAGATCGGCAAGAACCGGCCGGTAAAGGCGGTGCTCGATCCGTTCAATCCCACGGGCTGGACGCGTCATGTGAACTTCCCGACCTCGAAGCGGTCGCTGTGGCGCACGGACCCGCGACGCTGCCACGTCAACTACGTCGTCTGCGACAGCGACTGGGAGATGGAGTTCTGCCGCGTCGCCGAGTCGCACCCGCGCGTTCGCGCGTACGCGAAGAACGACCATCTCGACTTCGAGGTGCCGTACCGCCACGGCTCCGAGGCGCGGCGGTATCTGCCGGACTTCATCGTGCTGGTGGACGACGGCCGCGGCAACGACGACCCGTTGCAGCTGATCGTCGAGATCAAGGGCTACCGCCGGGAGGACGCGAAAGAGAAGAAGGCGACGATGGACACCTACTGGGTGCCGGGCGTGAATCACCTCGGCACGTACGGCCGGTGGGCGTTCGCGGAGTTCGTGGACGTGTTCGAGATCGAGGCGGAGTTCAACCGCGTGATCGAGACGGCGGTGTCGCGGCCGAACGTAGGCCGGACCTTCAGGTCCGGCGACGAGTCTGAGCTGGACGGGAGTCCGATCTGATGGCCTCCCGACACACGTTTAGAACGAGTCGCCTTCGTATACATATCGGTCGGGACATGTATAGAAAACGAGCCTTTTCTATACACATCATCGGTGCCCACGAGCCAAAATGACTGCCATGGTCCCTCTGCACACCCTCGCTCCTGGCCGCTTCGAAACGCCTGCCATTCTCAAGAAGCTGGCTTCTGCGAGCCGGCAACTCGCTGAGTTGAAAGGCGTTGCTTCATCAATTCCTTATCAGGGCATCCTTATTAACACGCTCGGCCTTCAGGAAGCGAAAGATAGCTCGGCCATTGAGAACATCGTCACCACCCACGACGAGTTGTTCCGCGACGCCGTGTATCCGGATGCCGAGTCGAGCACAGCGGCCAAGGAAGTTGCGCGGTATCGGCAGGCGCTCCTGGTTGGATTCAAGGCGGTCACCGACAAGGGCCTGCTCACCAACAGCCACATCCTGAAGATTCAAGCGGAGCTCGAACAGAATCGGGCAGGATTCAGAAAGGTCCCAGGCACGGTCCTCAAAGATCAGTCCGGGAACGTCATCTACACGCCGCCGCAGAACGCGGACGAGATCGTCGCGCTGATGAGCGATCTTGAGCGGTTCGTGAATGACGACGGCCTCTTCGCGGCCGACCCGTTGATCAAGATGGCGCTCATTCATCATCAGTTCGAGAGTGTCCACCCGTTCTACGACGGCAACGGGCGCACGGGGCGCATCGTGTGCGTGCTGTACCTCGTGAAGCAGGGGCTACTCGACATCCCCGTCCTCTACCTCAGCCGGCACATCGTCCGGACGAAGCAGGATTACTACCAGCTTCTGCAGGACGTGCGGGAGCGCGATGCGTGGGAGGCGTGGGTGTTCTACATGCTCACGGCGGTGGAGCAGACAGCGCAGCAGGGTATTGCGACGATCCACGCGATCAAGGGTGCGTTGCTGGACGTCAAGCACCGCATTCGCGACGAGTACCGCTTTTACAGCCAGGACCTGATCAACAACCTCTTCACGCATCCGTACACGAAGATCGGGTTCGTCCAGGCGGACCTCAAGGTTTCGCGGCTGACGGCGACGAAGTACCTCGACGCGCTGGCGGCGGGCGGCATCCTGAGGAAGCAGCGCGTCGGGCGCTCCAACTACTACATCAACAAGAAGCTCTACGCCATTCTGACCGGCGACGAGATGCAGGACTGACGCGCTGATGGCCAAGAAGCCCGAAAAGAAACACGACAAGAAGCCGCCGAAGAAGCAGGTGGCTGCGTTCCGCCACGACGAGGCGTCGCGCAAGAACATCCCGACGGCCGAATTCCAATCAGTGATGGCGAAGGAGGATCAGAGTCTGGTTCAGGTGGTGTATCAGCGCCGCAATCGGGACCTTGACCCGCAGCTCGTCTGGCGCGGCAAGGATCAGAAGGACTGGTCCGACCTCGTCGTGCCGGCGCCGCCACTGTTCATTCAAGAGAAGGTACACCCGAAGGTGCTCATCGACGATCTCCTGCGTCGCACGCAGGCGGACGTCAAGGCGGCCGCGCCCCAGTTCGATCTGTTCGCGGATTTCAACGGCCTGCCGGATTCGTCGGCCAAGACCGAGTTCTACCAGCACGACGCCAACTGGACGAACCGGATGATCCTCGGCGATAGCCTGCAGGTGATGGCGTCGTTGGCCGAGCGCGAAGGGCTGCGCGGGCAGGTGCAGTGCATCTATATCGACCCGCCGTACGGCATCAGCTTCAACTCAAATTTCCAGTGGTCAACAACGAGCAGGGACGTCCGGGACGGGAAGATCGACCACATCACTCGCGAGCCAGAGCAGGTAAGGGCATTTAGGGACACCTGGCGTGACGGCATTCACAGTTACCTTACGTATCTCCGGGATCGGTTGACGGCGGCGCGAGAACTTCTAACCGAGTCCGGCTCGGTGTTCGTCCAAATCGGCGATGCCAACGCCCATCGCGTCCGGTCTGTGATGGATGAGGTGTTCGGAGCCGACAATGCTGGTCCGACAATTGACTTCAAGACAACGGCTGGTCTTGCGTCTGACTTCTTGGCTGGTTCAACGGACCATCTGATCTGGTACTTCAAAAGTCGTCCGCACGCGAAGTTTCGGCGCTTGTTCAATGAGAAGAAGCCTGGAGAAGAGGGCGCAACACAGTTCACGTTAATTCAATCGCCTGATGCTGCAATTGTCAGACGCTTCGAAGAAGAACGGGATCGGGAACTCCTGAGCCAGGGGTGGCGCCTGCTGGCGCATGACAACCTGACGTCGACGGGCTTTGCGAGCACGACGAACTACCCAATGCAGTTCGAGGGGAGGACGTTTTCACTCCCCGCGGCCAACGTGCGTTGGAAGACACCGCCCGATGGGATGTCTCGGCTTGAGAAAGCGAGCCGCATTCTCGTTGTAGGAAACACCGCGCGGTATCGCAGATTGCTCGACGATTTCTCAATATTTCCAATCGTCGATTTGTGGACTGACACCGGGATATCGGGTTTCGCCGATAAGAAGGTATTTGTCGTCCAGACGAATCCGAAGGTCATCGAGCGTTGCGTCTTGATGACGACCGACCCAGGCGACCTGGTTCTGGATCCAACGTGTGGATCAGGCACCTCCGCCTTTGTGGCCGAGGACTGGGGTAGGCGTTGGATTACGATCGACACTTCGCGCGTCGCGATGGCATTGGCTCGCGCGCGCGTCATGGGCGCACGGTACCCTTACTACCTCCTGGCCGATTCGCGCGAAGGTCAATTGCGCGAAGCGGAGCTCAATCGCACCATTCCCCCAAGCATCGTCGGGCTGAATAGCATCCGCCACGGGTTCGTCTGCGAGCGGGTGCCACACGTTACGCTCAGATCGATAGCAAACAATGCTGAGGTCGACGTCATTTGGGAGCGTTCTAGAAGTGAGCTAGACGAAGTGCGCCGGAAGATGAACGAAGCCCTCGGGAAAGACTGGCAGGAATGGCAGGTCCCACGTGAGGCCGACGCGCATTGGTCTGCCGACGCGCGAGAGCTTCACCGCAAATGGTGGGAGCGCCGCGCGACTCGCCAACGAGAGATTGATGCGTCAATTGCTGAAAAGGCGGACCACGACATCCTTTATGACCGACCGTACCTCGACGACACGAAGGTACGCGTCGCCGGTCCCTTCACCGTTGAGAGCCTCTCGCCCCATCGCGTTCTCGGTGTCGACGAGGACGACCGTCTTCTCGACAGCCTCACGGAGACCGCGCCGTTGCACGGCGTGGGCATGGACTTCGCGGCGATGGTGCTGGATAACCTGAAGACGGCCGGCGTCCAGCAGACGCACAAAGACGACAAGATCGTTTTCTCGTCGGTTACGGCGTGGCCCGGCGAGTTCATTTGCGGTGAAGGACGATACGTCGAGGGCGAGGGCGGCAGGGAGAAGAGAGCCGGCATCTTCGTCGGCCCGGAGTTCGGAACGGTCTCAAGGCCGGACCTCGTCGCCGCCGCGCGCGAGGCCGGCGACGCCGACTTCGACGTCCTTATCGCTTGCGCCTTCAACTACGACGCCCACTCCTCGGAGTTCGACAAGCTCGGCCGCATCCCTGTGCTCAAGGCGCGCATGAACGCCGACCTGCACATGGCCGACGATCTCAAAAACACCGGCAAGGGCAACCTCTTCGTCATTTTCGGCGAGCCGGACATCGACATCCTGCCGGCCAAGGGCGAGGTGGGGCAGATTCGCGTCAAGATCAACGGCGTCGACGTCTTCCATCCGCAGACCGGCGAGGTTCACAGCCACGATGCCAACGGCATCGCCTGCTGGTTCATCGATACCGACTACAACGAGGAGAGCTTCTTCGTCCGCCACGCGTATTTTCTGGGCGCGAACGATCCGTACAAGGCGCTCAAGACCACGCTCAAGGCCGAGATCAACGAGGAAGCGTGGGCGACGCTGCACAGCGACACGTCGCGGCCGTTCGCGAGGCCGACGTCGGGGAGGATCGCAGTGAAGGTGATAAATCACCTCGGGGATGAGGTGATGAAGGTTTTTCGGGTGGAGTGAGAGGACGCCTAGTGTATGGGAAAGAGAGTAGCACCGCTCGAATCTCAAGCTGTCGAGCGTCTCGCTCAAACAATTGGAGATCATTTCACAGGAACTGAAATCACGACGTTGTTTTCGCGTGCCGGGTATTCATCGATAACTCATGATGGAGGGACCAAGTGGCGTTTTGTCGCAGGTGCCTTCGAAGAGCTTCAGAAACGCGATGCCAGCGGGAATGGAGTCTTGCAAGTCATCAAGACAGCCGCGAATCCGCAAGGCTGGATCGGAAGGCGCGATGCGTTCGAGTCTCTGTTGGCTGGACTGAATGCGGTCCTCGCATTCTACGCACTGAAGGTGCTCGATGACGGACGCCTCGTGAGCATCGGCGTCCAGGCCACGACCGTCACCCGTTCGAAGTCCGCGGATGAACTTGAATTCGATGCGCGTGGATTCCACGAAGCCATTCGGAGGCATGGGCGATCTCACTTCTGCCGCGGCGCCTATTTTCATGCCGTGTTTGAATGCTGTAAGGCCCTCGACAGCACGATTCGCAAAGCGACAGGTAGTGCCAAGAGCGGTCAGGCGCTGATGGCAGAGTCCCTTGGGAACAATGGATCGGTCAAACTGAACGCGCTTCGGACGCAGAGCGAGAGGGATGAGCAGCAGGGGATCATGTACCTTTGCATGGGTCTCATGAACGCCGTTCGCAATCCCCAAGCGCACGAGCCGGAACTTCACTGGCCGATGAGTCGCGAGGATGCGTTAGATGTTCTAGCGGTCACTTCATTTCTCTTTCGAAAGCTTCACGCTGGCGTCGTCGCCAGCGGAACCGGCTTTGCGAGGATCGACATTTAACGATGCTCATCAAACGTCTTCTGATCGAGAATTTCCGTGGCATCAAGAAGCTCGATCTGGCTCTTGACCGGACAACCGTATTGATCGGTGAGAACAACTCCGGCAAGACCAGCGTGCTCGAGGCGCTACAGACGTGCCTGACGCGCGCCCTCAGTCGCCGTGCCGTTCCATTTTACGACTACGACTTTCACCTGACGGAGGCCAAGCCTGAGCCGAATGATGCGGATCCGATTGTGCTGACGGTAACGTTCGAGGAAACGAAAAAGGACGAATGGGTCGATGAGATTGTACAGGCGTTTCCCAATGTGATTCAGACAGTTGGTGATGATCGGCAGGCCGTGACATTTCGCGTGACTGCCCAATATGACCACGCGCTCAAGGACGTGCTCGTCGAATGGAGGTTCTTGGATAGACAAGGGGATGCCCTTCCAACGAGGAATCCCAAGCTCGTTTCGGACCTCCAACAGTTGGCGCCCTTCTTCTTCTTGACTGCCATCCGCGATGCGTCTCAACACTTCCAGTCGCGGTCATCCTTTTGGGGCCCGTTTACCAGAAATCCTCAGATCAGCGACCAGATGAAGGAAGAGATCGAAGAGCAGATCGAGGAAATCAACCAATCCGTACTTGATGCTCACAAGCCCTTCGAAACTGTTAAGGAGCGTCTCTCCGAAGCTGGCAAGCTCCTTCCACTGGCTGGAAAGGATGTGGTGAGCATCGAAGCATTACCTGCCCGGATCCTTGATCTTTTGAGTCGGACCCAGGTGAAGCTCGCTTCACGCACGGGAGTCCGGCTGCCCGTAGCTCACCATGGCGCTGGTACGCAAAGCCTGTCGGTCCTGTTCCTGTTCGATGCCTTCCTCCGATCACGGTTGGCAGAAGCGTATGAGGAACACTCGGAACCCATCCTGGCGCTCGAGGAGCCAGAATCGCACCTGCATCCGTCCGCCATTCGAGCTCTATGGCCGATGCTCGAGAAGCTGCCTGGTCAGCAGATTGTTGCTACTCACTCTGGGGATCTATTGGCAGCGGTTCCACTTTCGTCGATTCGGAGGTTCGCCCGCCGGGACGGCGAGGTGAGGGCATTCCAGGTCGGACCAGCGACACTGAGTCCGACCGAGAGTGAGAAGGTGAGCTACCACATACGTGCGAAACGCGGAGCTTTGTTATTCGCCCGATCCTGGTTGCTCGTAGAAGGCGAGAGCGAGTTTGCTTTGATGGCTGAGTTAGCCGCCCTGCTCGGCCACGATTTTGTTCAGGCGGGAGTGTGCTGCGTCGAGTACGCCCAGTGTCCCATGGCTCCGTTAATCAAGGTAGCAGACGATCTAGGGATCGAGTGGCACGTAATGGCTGACGGCGACCGAATGGGTAAGGCGTATGTCAAGGCAGCCAACGCATTGCGTGGACCGACCCCAGCAGGCGATCGGATTACCGCGTTGGCAGACGAGAGCATCGAGCACTGTCTGTGGAATGGAGGATATCAGGCCGTCTATGAATCAGCGGTAGATTCCGTTCACAAGGGCTTCGTCACAGCTGCCAAGGGAACGCCGGCCTACCGCTCTGAAGTGATCAAGGCAGCGTGCCAGTCGACTTCGAAGCCCCATCTTGCGCACGCAGTCGTTGCTGAAGCTCGCAAGACGGGCTCTCCGGGCGTCCCGGCGGCCCTTGCTACTGCAATCAATGCGGCACTCGAGCTCGCAAGGAAGTCCGCATGAAGATCGATCTCTCGTCGCTGAACGCGAATCAACTCGCTGCTGTTACTTGGAGGAACGGGCCGCTGCTCGTCCTTGCAGGCCCCGGCTCCGGCAAAACGCGCGTACTCACCTATCACATCGCCACTGTGATTGAGGACTCGCCCGAGGCGCGCTTTCGTGTTCTGGGAATCACTTTCACGAATAAGGCAGCCACGGAGATGAGGCAGAGAGTCGACGGCCTCCTGGCCGTTGGTCGAGATCGAGCCGTGTTGACGACATTCCATTCGTTTGCGGCAGAAACGCTCCGCCAACACGGAAGCCACTTGGGGCTGAAACCGGATTTTTCGATCTTGACGGAGCCGGCCGATCGAGAGGCCGTAATGGCGGACGCGATCAAATCAGCGTCCCTCGGCTGGGACGACTTTACTCCAACAGCCGCCCAGGTGCTGCCGTTAGTGAATCGCATGCTCGATGAGTGCGTCCGCGTTGGTGCCGCCAAGGAATGGATGGGGTCTCGACCGCACGCCGCCGAAATTGCGCAGTTGTACGATGGCTACCGTCAATTGTTGGTACAGGCCAACCAATTGGACTTTCCATCTCTGCTCGCGATGGTTGTCGACCTTCTGGAAATGAGGCCAGCAGTTGCGAAACAAGTGCGCCGCGTGTTTTCTCACGTTTGCGTCGACGAGTTTCAAGACACGAACGCTGCGCAGTATCGCCTGCTGACACAACTGGTCGGCGAGTCAGAGCCGAACCTGTTTGTGGTGGCCGACGACGACCAAATCATCTATCAATGGAACGGTGCGAACCCTGCGAGGGTCCAAGACATCCGCGACAAGTACCAGATGCCTGTCCTTCAACTGCCAGAGAACTTTCGATGCCCGTCCGACGTCATTGCGCTTGCAAATGAGTTGATCAAACACAATCCGGAACGGGCAGCTGGCAAGGAGCCGCTGGCGGCTCACAAAGTGAGCGATGACACAGACCACGTGACGCTAAAGCGGCTGCCAGATTTCTCCGACGAGGTCGCGTGGGTGACACAGAGTCTGGCGAAGTTGCCCGATTCAGAGCGCGGGAAGTGCGCTGTCCTCGCTCGGAGGCGCAAGCTGCTGGAGGAAGTTGCCAATGCACTTGCCGATCACGCGATTCCAGCTCATGTGGGTGCAAGGAAAAACGAGTTCGAATCGGCGCCCTATCGGTGGTTGCACGCAATGCTCAGGTTGGCGAATGCCCGCCACGATCGTGAGCAACTCCGCAGGGTCTTGCGCGCCTTCTTCCAAATCGAGGGTCTCAGAATTGACACGGATGACGTTGTGACTCAGGCCGCTCTCGAGAGCGGGGACTTGCTCCGAGGGTGGATTGACATCGCTCTAGAGAGGTCAGGGATTGAACCCGAGACCGTTGAGATGCTCGGGGTAGCGCAGACACAACTTGTCGGGAGGCTGGAGTACTGGGCGTTCGTGGATGCCTTCGAGCGGTGGTGCGAGGAGGTCCGCCTGAGTCGACCGGACTTGGTGGAGACGGCCTTGGATAGTGCTGATGATGAGAAAGAAATCTGGCAGGCGTTGGTCAGCGACGTGGCAAGCCACACCCCGCTCCGGGAACTCAGCCTGCACAATTTCCTGCAGGAGCTCGATCTCAGAGCTAAGGAGAAGCCTGCTGGACCGAACGCGGTCAGGTGCATGACGATTCACTCGTCCAAGGGTCTAGAGTTTCGGCACGTGTTTCTCATCGGGCTTGTTGAGGACGAATTGCCTAGCTGGGCGGCTGTCAAGAAAGGCACGAACAGCGCAGAGATTGCTGAGGAGCGGAGGAACTGCTTCGTAGCGATTACTCGCGCGGAGGAAACGCTGACTATGACCTACGCCCGGCAGTATTTCGGTTGGCAGAAGCAGCCGTCGCGATTCCTTCGTGAGATGGGTCTGAGCGTGTGAGGGTCTCCTAAATCAGATCCTCGCTTCCGAGTCGCGACGATCTCCAACCTGCACGTTGTGGGTGAACCGATTGTGCAATGCAGGAGGGCGTGAATGTCCAAGTCGCGTATCGTGAGGACCTGATGCTGGAAGCCCTCGCGCCGGTACTTTCTCGCAAACTTAACTCGTTTCAGGATTGAATCGATTGGCGCTTGGACCGTTGCGACGCGACGCCAGACTGTTCGTTGGGACGTCGAGCAAAGGGATTTTCCTGGTCACCACACCTGAGGATGCGGACGCGACGCTAGGTTTCTACACGTGGAGGGTTCGGGCAGAACTTCGGCACGCCAGGAACCTGAGAACGCTTGCGAAGCGGACCAAGCTCATGGCGGGCTACGAGTCGAAGATTGCTGCGAACAAGGATCGGGCAACCATCTACATGGATGAGTCCGGGAACCCGGACGTGACGAACCTCGCGCCACACGTCTTCGTTGTCGCGGCGATTGTCGTCGAGTCCCGCGAGGAATTGGCCCGTCTCGATCGGAGATTTCTGAACGCATTCGCCGCGATCGGCCGACCGGAGCAGCACGAGTTGCGCACGGTGGGTCTCTCCGTGGCAAAGCATGGGCGCGTGTTGCGGGAGCTGTCGCTGGTTGACTATCAGTGGGCGGCCGCTTGCTTCGACAAGCAGAGCCTTACCTCCGCGGGATTTGCCGACCCAAAGACGTTCTACAAGTACGCATTTCAGTTCTTGGTGAGCGACCTCATGACGGTTGCCTGGCAAGCGGACCTTGTGATCGACGAGAACTCGTCTGCTACATTTCAAGCTGAACTTCGCAGTTACCTTCGTCGCCAGAACTCTGGCCTTCCGGTTGGAAAACTGAACTCGGTGACGTTCGCTCAAAGCAGCAAGGACCGTTTGGTTCAATTGGCTGATTTGGTGGCAGGTGCCGTGCGGCGCTCGGTCGAGGGCGATACGGTCCCGCTTCGTGAGATCGAGCACAAGATGATCAACCTCCAGTCTTGGCCGCCGAAGTAGCACACGCATCGTCGATGCCGTTCCTGATCGCCGACACCTTCACCGCCAGCCTGGCGCGCCTGACCGCCGCCGAGCAGAAGACCGCGAAGATGACGGCCTTCGACCTCCAGATGAACCCGGCCAGCCCGGGGATGCAACTGCACAAGCTCGAACGCGCGAAGGACCGGAATTTTTGGTCCGTGCGCGTCAGCAGCGATCTCCGGCTCATCGTCCACAAGACCGACGCGAGCCTGTTGCTCTGCTACGTCGGCCATCACGACGCGGCGTATCGATGGGCCGAGCAGCGCAAGCTCGAACGCCACCCGGTCACGGGCGCCGCGCAGCTCGTCGAGATTCGTGAGACCGTCCGCGAGATCGCCATCCCGCGATACGTGCAGACGGAAACCATCGACAAATCGGCCGCGCGCGACCGCGCCGAACTCCAGCGAAGTCGGGCGTTGTTCGCTGCCGTGGCCGATGCCGACCTCCTGAGCTACGGCGTACCGGCCGAGTGGCTGGATGATGTCAGACGCGTGACGGAGGACTCGCTGTTCGATCTCGCCGGTCACCTGCCGGGTGAAGCCGCCGAGGCGCTGCTCGAACTCGCCACCGGCGGGACGCCGAAGCAGCCGCCGGTCGTGACGCCCCTCGCCCCGCCGGATCCGTTTGCGCATCCCGACGCGCAACGCCGCTTCCGCGTCATGACCAACGCGGACGAACTGCGCCAGGCGCTGGAATTCCCGTGGGAGAAGTGGACCGTCTTCCTGCATCCCGCCCAACGCGAGGTCGTCGGACGCCGATACAGCGGCCCGGCGCGCGTGTCCGGGTCGGCCGGGACCGGCAAGACCATCGTCGCCCTCCACCGCGCCGTCCACCTGGTGCGCGCCCATCGTGACGCGCGCGTGCTGCTCACGACGTTCAGCGACACGCTGGCGCAGGCGCTGGAGGTGAAGCTGGATCGACTGGTCGGGACCGAGCGGGGAGTGCGGGACCGCATCGCCGTTCAGGCCATAGATCGCGTTGGGCTCGAGATCTACCGCGCAGGCGTAAAGGGGAGTGCGGCGACCATCGCCGACCCCGGCACGATTCGGCCGATGCTCGCGCGCGCGTCCCCGGCTGCGCCCGCGCACCGATTCACCGATCGGTTTCTCGAGGCCGAATGGTTCGACGTCATCGATGCCTGGCAGCTCACGACCTGGGAGGCCTACCGCGATGTCGCTAGGCTCGGCCGCAAGACGCGACTCGGCGAGCCGCAGCGCACGATCCTCTGGTCGATCTTCGAGCGCGTGCGGTCGGAGCTGGCAGGGCAGGGATTCGTCACGATGCCGGGCGTCTTCGCGAAGGCGACCGCGCATCTCGTCGCTGGCGCCGACCGGCCGTTCGACTTCGTCGTCGTTGACGAATCCCAGGACGTCAGCGTCCCGCAGTTGCGATTCCTCGCCGCGCTCGCCGGCGACCGGCCCGAGGGCCTCTTCTTCGCCGGCGACCTCGGCCAGCGCATCTTCCAGACGCCGTTTTCGTGGCGGTCGCTCGGTGTGGACATCCGCGGCCGCTCGCACACGCTCCGCATCAATTACCGGACGTCCCACCAGATTCGCCGCCAGGCCGACCGGCTGCTGGGCGCGGCGGTGACGGACGTGGACGGCAATACCGAGTCGCGGACGGGGACGATCTCCGCGTTCGACGGTCCGGAGCCCGTCGTGCGCATTCTCGAGTCGCGCGAGGCCGAGACCGCGACAATCGTCGACTGGCTCCGCGCACGCATCGCCGACGGCGTCCCGCCCGCCGAGATGGCCGTGGTCGTTCGGTCAGAGGCGGAGCTCGACCGCGCGCGCGTGGCCGTCCGCGCCGCCGGCCTCAAGGTCGAGCACCTCGGCGGTCTCCTCACGATGCACCTCG
This sequence comes from uncultured Acidobacteriota bacterium, assembly GCA_963704575.1. Classification (GTDB taxonomy): domain Bacteria; phylum Acidobacteriota; class Vicinamibacteria; order Vicinamibacterales; family SCN-69-37; genus DATEGZ01. The sequence continues at coordinate 4,096,780 of OY969918.1, forward strand.
CCAAAGGCCTCGAGTTCCGCGCCCTCGTCGTCGCAGCGTGCGACGACGAGGTGGTGCCGCTGCAGTCGAGGATCGAGAGCGTGACAGACGAGGCGGATTTGGAAGATGTGTACGAGACGGAAAGACATCTGCTGTATGTTGCGTGCACACGGGCAAGGGACTCTCTGCTGGTGACCGGCGTCACGCCGGGGAGTGAGTTCTTGAGGGACTTGGAGAATGCGCACGTCCACCGGAGGAATACGTGAGGATCGAGACTGTTCAAAAACCGCTCCGCGAACTCGTCAAGGCGTTTGCCGCGGGTGAGATTCTCTTGCCTCAGTTCCAGCGTGATTACGTCTGGAAGCCCCAGAAGGTGCGCAATCTGCTTGATTCGCTTCTTCAGGAATATCCAATAGGCGGTTTCTATTTGTGGCGGCCGTCCACGGGTCCGCTCGATCCCAAGGCTCCAAGGTTCGGCGGCCAAATCGGCCGAGAATTCCGAGGGTATTTGATCGACGGCCAGCAGCGGCTCACAAGTTTGGAGGCTGCATTTGGCCTCTTTTCCGGCGAAGACAAGGGAGGCATCGCCCTTCGTTGCTACCTCGACCTATCGGCCACGAACGAGGAACGCCGTCGGGACACGCGGCTCTTCGTTTCCTACGGTGGCAGGCAAGCCATCGCGAGACGGGTCGACGAGGGAGACACGACGCTGATTCCCGTATCGGAATTTCTAGACGAGCAAGACAAGAGAGCGGAGACAGAACAGGACGGAGAGATTCAAGGAGCCCTTAAGTCACGTGGTTGGGCCAAGAAACGAATTGACGATGCGCTCGAGCGCCTGGATTCGGCCCGCCGGATGCTGAGCCAACAGGTTCCATGCACCACCGTGTATGACGTCAGTGACCGGAAAGCCGTGGAAGTATTCAGTCGCTTAAACAAGGGCGGAACACCCTTGAAACAAGGCGACGTGACCGCGGCAGAGCTGGCCAGAGGCGACACGGTCAACGTGCTGAAGCAGATGCGCGAGTATGTCGGGTCAGAACAGAACGTGCGGATGGGCTTTGGATTCTCTTTCGCCTTTCGTGCCTTGGTCGTGTTTCATCGCGACTCCGCCCAGTTTTCGTCGTTAAAAGAAGACTGGATGGACGCACCAGGTCCGCATGGGCGAACCCTCGCTCAATCTTGGAAGGCAGCGGAGTCTGCTCTGAAGAAGGCACTGGCATTTGTTGACGACATCATGGGTTGGCCGCGACGGCTCTTGTTGCCGTCTCTAAATAGCCTCATCGTCCTCGCCGCTGCGTACGACAAGGCGGACGAAGTATCCCCCGACGACGTATCGCACTTCAGGCGTTGGCTGTGTCTCACAGCGCTACGTGGAACGTTTCAAGGTTCCGTCGAGACCACAATCAACCGTTTTCTCCGAGCCCTCAAGGACACGAAGCGCAATCCGGGCCGAGCTCTTGTCGAGGCGCTGCATCGGGATGAGGCAAGGCCGATTCGGGCGGACGAATTCACGGCCCCTTCTCAGCTCTGGGGTCCAGCCATGCAGGTCATGCATGCGTGCTTGGTTCATCGTCAGGCCAAGGACTGGCTGGACGGCGAGCAGACCCTGGACGCCCTCGCGCGGATGCCAGCCGACAAGTTTCCAGGGGGCGAGCTCACTGTCCACCACATCTTTCCGCGGAAGGTTCTTGCCGAGCTCAAGGTCGATTCAGACAAGGTCAATCAAGCCGCGAACTTCGCGTTACTCAGCCAATCCACGAACGCGGAGTTCAAGGACAAACGCCCTGACGACGTCCTTGCGTCACTCACACCGGAACAAAGAAAGTTGGCCGCGGTGCAATGGTTTAGCGAGGCCGCGGGCGACCGTCTTCGTCTCGAGCGGTTCGATGAATTCTGCCAGTGGCGGGCACAGCGGCTCGCAGAGGACCTGAATGAATTCATCGGCCTGGACTAACGCCAATCTGCAAGTGCGCCGATGTCCGCCGCCTTGGTCCCTTGACGAAGTCGAGCTCATTGTGGCGGACTATTTGCGATGCTGAAGGCGGCACAGCCGGGCAGGTTGCAAACATTGCAGAGCACAACCGTTGTCTGGGGCTCGTTCACCCAACGAATGGCCCGAGTAAATTCAAGCTCACCATGTTGGGCTCGGCATGACGAGGCCACAGCGGAAATACGCTCAGGTTGCAAGACTGTCGCTTCAGAAGGACCCAGTCGGGTGAACGTGCGCCCACCACGTTTGGAGAACGGTATCGTCGGCTTTGAGGAGCTGACTCGTTAGAATCCGACCCGAGTGTTGGCTGGGGTCATAGAGGTCGCCTTTCCCCTCACGCGTCTAGCTCTTCGGGAATGCCGGACCCGATCCAACAGACCCGCCCAACAATACCCGCCGGCTGTTGTCGACCTGTTGCAGCAGCCTGACGATGTTCTCGGTCATGCGCCGCGTCTCGTAGAATGCGAGAACCTGCCGGTACAGATCCGTGCCAGTCAGCGCAGGATCCTTCGCCGACAGCTCTTCCATAAGGCTGGCCAGCTCCGAAGGTGGTATCTCAGAAAATTCGCGCGGGCCGCGCCGCCTTACTTTCGCAACCGGGGCACCAGCCAAGCGGACGATATGTTCGTCGAAGTCTCCAACATGAAGCTCATTGCTCGTCCGGATGTAACCGTCACGCTCGGCACGATGGAGGGCTCTGTGGAGTGCCGTGCGGTCGTTCTTCCCAACGCGTTGACCGCCTGAGGCCTTTACGAACACCTGGCAGGCGCGCTGCACGGTCATCGGACCTTCGTGCTCAATGATTGAAATCAGCCCTGCGACGACATCGGTGAGCGTGGCCTCCGTCGGATCCGGCAACGGCCGAGCGGGCCATTCCGAATAGGCAGTCCCTGAAGGAGAGGCTGGCGATTCGTGTCGCACGACCTCAGCCTCATCGAGCAGGTCAAGAACGACCCCAGCGAGATTCAGCTGTCGGTCCGGGTCTCGCGACCGCAAAAGAGAGGGAGAGTTCTCGGGTGCCCTCGGTGGCTCCGTGTCTACTTCGCTGTTGGCGCGGGGACTTGACGAAGAGGCCTGGACCTCCCGGGCACCGAGGGTCTTCCAGACGGTCTCCATCGCTGCATCGGGATCGATTGCGAACGCGCTTCCACGAATTCTGCAGAACGTCCAGCCGCACCGTTCAAGAACTCTCTGGCGCGCGGCGTCCTGCTCGTAGCGCTCCGGACCATGCCAGAACTCTCCGTCGCACTCGACTGCGGTTCGAGTCTTCATGCTCTCGACGACGAGATCGAGGCGATATCCCGCGGTCTCATGCTGCGGCAGGACTCGATAGCCGCGAGCGCAGATCCGGAGATAGACGTCGACCTCAAACCAACTGTCGAACGGATCTGGAGGGCGCACAAATCTGCGATCCGCTGTTGCGGCGATCTGCGCGATTTGCTCCGTGGATATGCCCAGAACTTCACCCGATCCGGTCATCGGGTTTTGGCAGTAATCGAGCAGTTGATAGCGGAAACACTTTGGGCTCAGATCGCCCAGCGATGCGCTATGAAAGAGAATCATCTGATCCTTCGCTCGGCTCGCCGCGACATTGAAACGACGTCGATCCGCCTCGGTCGTCAGCGTACCGATTCTGCGCTCGGAGTCTACCGCTGACACGAGGCTCAGGATCATGACGTCACGTTCGTCCCCTTGGAAGGCATAGGCGTCACCACAGACCAACTCACGATTCTCCATCTCCTCTGGTCCGACTCGTTGCAGCAACAGCTGTTGGATGTGAGAAGCCTGCGCATCGCCAAGGAGGCTGATCACTCCAAAGGTCCTGCCGGCATAACTTGGATCTTTTAGGGCTTCTTGAATCCACGAAGAGATGGCCTCCGCCTCCGGAGGATTCACAACAGAAGCCCGCACGCCCTTCAGATACCCGTCGTTTACCTGTTTCGTCATCACAACAGGATCGAGTCTGTTTGCACCGTACTGCCGAAGGGGAATCAGTGGCTCGGCGGCGTAGCAGAGTCGATTCGAGAACTGAATGATCTCCGGCATGCAGCGGAAGTGTTCGCGGAGACGTATGCGCCCGGGGTAGCGAATTTCAGCGAGGTCAAAAAAGCTCTGTTCCAAGCCGTACGCGTCTCGGTGAGGTAGATCGGTCAGGTGCCGGTTGCGTAAGTGAATTACATCCTCACGGTCGACGCCCACGTGGGATGGGCTGATCTGTCTATCGTCTCCAACGACGATCAGTTTCTTCGCGAGGTACGCGAGCAGGAGTGCCTCAGGCCCCGATTGGCTGGCCTCGTCGACGATCACTACATCGAAGGCGTCGCTTCCTGGCTGAATGGTTTCCGCCACGCGATAGAGAGGCATGACCCAGGCTGGAATTGCGGACCGGCACTCATTTAAGTGCTCCCGAGCGTTTGCGCGATGGAGCGGCGCGTACTTGCCGGTGCCCTTCCCGAGTGCTCTAACGGACTTTGCCCACGCGATGAGGTGCTGCCGCTCATGTTCTGTCATTCGGCTGAAGCAGTGTCGCCAAGATCGAAGGGCGGCGATCTCGGCAAGCGTCTTCTTGACCCGTTCCCGCGCGGCGGACCGTCGGATCTGGAGCTGTTGCTCTGCCGCTGGGTCTGCAAGCCGTTTCAGCCACGTCGTAGCCCGGGACCACTGCCAGGACGCCTCAAAGGCGCTGGCCCTTCTATCCCAAATGGTGCCATCGGGATCAGCACGGAGCGACGTCGCAACGCGCGGGCTAGCAGAGCTCAGGCGTTCGTGGAGGTGTCTGCGTCGCCTAGAGTCGGCTTCCAATGCAATCTGTTGGACCAACGCTCGCAGAGCATCCCCATATGCAACGGCATCACGCCGGCTGAACGCCTGCGTGAGGTCGAGCGCGACGGGAGAGATGTTGGACAGCGATAGAGCGCTCGATAGGCGCGCAACCAGGGCTGTTGACGCCTCTTCGGCCTCTCGCATGGCTCGTCTTGCCAACACGGCCTGCAAACAGAGAGAGAAGGCCTTGATCGCAGCGACGTCATGAAAAGACAGCGGCGCGACGTCGCGGATGCCGCCCAATATCGCGCGAATGGTAGATGCCTGGTCGTGAAGCGACAGCGCAAGGGCGAGCGGCTCCATGAGGCCTTCCAACTCTGCGATCGCGCCGACGACCGTCGGCCGCTCGAGCTTGCACACGGAACTCCACATGCTGTGCAGGGAATCGAGCCGCTCTTGTTGGGCAAGGCGTTCGGTCAAGTCCTTCACCGCTTCCAACGTGTGACAATGGCGGCCTCCTATTCGAACGTTCTCGATGATGTGAAGGCTCTTCCTCACTGTCTTCGGCCGAAGGGGACCCCAGCCCAGTCGTCCGCCACTCTCAAGATGGGACCGCAGATCCTCCGCGTCCCGCTTCAGTTCCAGCAAGCCATGATCCTCAGCCCCTGAGATCGGGTTGGCGTCAGCCCAAGGCGCGCGAGGTTTCAGGGCCGAGATCTGGGCCGAAGTCGTGTCGAAAAGCCCTCGCCAGATCCGCTCGTTGCCGCCGAGGACCTCGACCCCTGCCCGTTCGGCCCAGCGCTTTTGGAAATGCCGAGTGAGTGAGTCAAACGTGTGGAGCAGGCGCGCTATCGCATCTTGCAGTTGTCCGACGGTAGTTGCCGATGCGGTCTGCAGAGCCGAGAAGTCCTCGTGGTTACGTCCATCGATGGTGCTTTCGACAGATCGGCGCGCCGCATCTTCCATCAAGATGAGCCCGTCGAGATCGTTCACGGAGGGAAGATCGCTCAAGTTCGGAACGCGCCAGCCGGTTGCGTCAAACGTGCGGACGTCGGTCCGACGTTCCAGTGCTAGAAGTTCAAAGAATTCGATCTGCGCCAACGGAATCCGTGACTCTTCCAGGACGGTGTCTTCAATCCAGCCGAGGGCGTCGGATTCAGTGCGCAGGCGCTCTCCGATCGTTGACAAGCTGCCGTCATAGGCGCCAAAGACACGCGCGTGTTGAAATGTCTCCTGCTCGCGGATCGAGCGGAGATCTCGGATGACTCGCGCTTCCTCCTCGCGGGCGTCCATCAATGCGGCTTCCGCTCGGGTCGTGTCGGCCGAGGCCTGGCGGTCGTCCCAGTAGTTCTGCTTCTGTGTAATGCCCTGAACTGAGTCCTCCATCGCTTGAAGGGCATCACTACCTTCACCTAACAGCAGGACCGCAAGTGGGGCGATGTCTGGCACTCGGGTCGTGATGTATCGCTTCAGAACCTGAAGGGCGCGCGCAGTGTGGCTCGTCACCAATACTCGCTGGCCGCTGGCGAGCAGGTGGCAGATCAGGTTGACCACTGTGTGCGACTTGCCGGTTCCCGGTGGACCCTGCACGAGGACGCCGTCGTTTCCGGCTAAACGATCCACGATCTTTAGTTGGTCGTCGTTCGCTTCGAGAGGGAAGTATGTCTCCGCTACGCTAGGCACACGGGTTGCGCCTGCGGTCTCGCCTGTTGCACGTTTCGACTCACTAACATCGACAAATCGTGCGACTGCGTCTGGAATTGGAGCGCCGGCCTGAAGCTGCCGCAGTATCTCCTGGAATGCGCGGATGAACGACCGCTCGGTCCTTCGCCTAAGGATCAGTGCGGGACTGAAAACAACCCGAGGGTTGCGGCCAATTGGATCTGCTCGCGAACCGTCGCGATCGTAAGAGCCTAGCGACGAAGCGGAGTGTGCCCACGATCCCAAAGCCGAGTCCACGCGGACGGGATCCCATATTTCGTCTCCGATTTCATCGACCTGCCCCTCGATCGCCCGGAGTTCTTCCACTGGTGGCCGCTCGCTTGGTTCCAGCATGTCCTGCTCGAGGCGCGGTTTGACCCCTTCCGCTGGCGGGCTTACTGCGATTACGCCGCGCTTCGCATCGAACTGGAGGCTGGCGGTCGTGACGACGAGATGCCGTTCTATCGCGAGCCCGCCTGCCAACTCCCACTTTAGTAGGCCCAGTCCGACGACCACCTCGTATTGCTCACCGAGGCGCTGCTGTTTCTGGTAGATCCGGAACAAGTTCGTGTAAACGCGCTGCACAGCCTGCGCGCGGCGATCCTCTTCTCGCCACGGCCACCAACGCTCCTCGACGTACCGCTCCCACAATGATTGGATCTTCGGACTATCAACCAAGCGGGCGTGAATCGTTGGTTCGCCCTCCACCGCTGGAACGAGCGCGATTTCTTCGCGGAGCTTCGGCAACTCCGTCTCGGAGTCTTGCCATTCACTCTCGATCAGCCACGGCCTCAATTCCACCGTTGGCGTCGGCGCATCCGTCAGCTTCGGTTTTCGTACTTCGATCCACGCTTCAGTTTCGGAATCCTCTCGACTGCCGCGCCAAGTCGCGCAGTAACACTCCCGCTCTCGAGGGATCTCGTCCAACCAGAGCACCTCGTCGTACCTTTCGAGGTTCCGGACGACTTCCGAGCGGAGCTCCGCAAACTCCTTGAGGAAGGTGTAAAGGGCGATTGCCCGTTCGCGGAGCCGGTCCGACATGGCTTTCGGTCAGTAATTTATCGGAAAAGCGCCTGAGTTGGGCGGCGGCTTGTTCGCGCGGGCCGATTCTTCTTTCGGCCTCGATCCCTACGCCGTCGGCGCAATGCCGTGCGATTGATGGGCGAGTGGCTCTACAATTTCATGCTGCTTCAGAGACAGGGCTTCTGGAGGTTCCGAGGAGCCTGACGCCAGGCTCCGACTGCCGACGTTCTGCTGCCTGAGGCGCACCGGTCAGGCGTGTATCGATGTCAACCGCAACTCAGGGAAGAGGCGTAAGCCACCCCATCCACCGGCGCTACTTTGCCGAGGACCTCGTCCGCCTTCGGCCAGCCCGCGAACGTCGGCGTCAAGCCGCGTCTCAGCTCCAGGGGCGTATCGACGCCAATCCTCACCAGATCGACGCCGTGATGTTTGCGCTTGGGCGCATTCCTCATGGCGGCTGCATCCTTGCTGATGAAGTTGGCCTGGGAAAGACGATCGAGGCCGGACTCATCATCTCGCAACTCCTGGCGGAGGGTGCCACCAGGATTCTCATCATTGTTCCGCGACCGCTGCTCGGACAGTGGCAACACGAGCTCTACACGTTGTTTGGAATCGAAGCAGTCGAAGGAGCAGACGCGGCGGTCGACGTGTCTGGCGGTGGAGTGTTCCTCATCGGACGTGAAGCCGCCGGTAGTGAAGCCGGCGCCGCGAGATTGGCGGCGACGCCGCCCTTCGATTTGTGTCTAATCGACGAGGCCCACGAAGTGTTCGCCGGCATTTACAAGCGCTTCGACAAGCACGGCCTCTATCTCGACACCAGCCCGCACGCGCAAACAGCGCACAACGTGCGCAAGGTCATCGGCCGGGCGCCAGTGCTTCTTCTCACGGCGACGCCTATCCAAAACACCCTGGCGGAACTGTGGGGGTTGATCCAGTACATCGAACCGTCGAGCACGTTGTTAGGAGACAAGCCGACGTTTGAAACCCTGTTCTACGAAGACGGCGCCGGCAGGGCGGTCTCCAGCGAACAGCAGGGCGAGTTGCGACGGCGGTTGTCGATGGTGGTGCATCGAACGCTCAGGCGACAGGCCCAGGAGTTCCTGGAGAAGCCGTTCGTCGGCCGTCATGCCGTGTTGTTTGAGTACACGATGGCGCCCGCTGAACGCTCTCTGTACGACGACGTCACCAGCTACCTGCTTCGGCCTAACTTGTACGCCTTCGAAGGACGGTCCCGACAGCTGCTCTTGCTCGGGTTCCATCGTCGGATGGCGTCGTCTATTGCGGCGCTTGCGAGCAGTCTGGACGGCGTTGTCACGCGTCTCCAGAACATGGCCAGGGGCCGTGCGCTGACTGGCTCCGTATCAGATCTCCGAGATTTGGAAGACGACGTAGCCGACAACCGCGAGGCTGCCGAGGCTGGCTCGCCGGCGCCATCAGCGCCACTTGAATCTGTGAACGACGAACTGAGCCTCGTCCAGTCATTCGTCGAGAGGGCCAGAGCCCTTCCGCACGATGGCAAGGCCCAGAGCCTGGTCCAGGCGATTCGGCTGATTCTTGAGAAGCCCGCTGACCGACAGAAGGTGGTCATCTTTACCGAATCGTTGACGACCCAGGATTATCTGCAGGATCTGTTGCTTCAAGGCCTCCCGATCACCTCTGAGGACATCACGCTCTTTCGAGGTGTCAACGACTCGGACGCGTCAGCGCGAGCACTCGAGCGTTGGAAGCGCGAAGTCGAGCCGGAGATTCCCGCTCGACTTCGGCCCTCGCGAGACATCGCGACACGGCTGGCGCTGGTGCACGAGTTCCGTACGCGGTCGAAGATATTCATCAGTTCTGAGGCCGGAGCAAAAGGTCTGAACCTGCAGTTCTGCGACACGTTGATTAACTACGACCTGCCGTGGAACCCTCAGCGCATCGAGCAGCGGATCGGTCGCTGTCATCGGTACGGGCAGAAGCGTGACGTGACTGTCATCAACTTCCTGGCGAAGGACAACGAAGCGCAGCGATTGACCTTCGAAATCCTGAGCACCAAGCTGGATCTGTTTGGCAAAGTGCTCGACAGTTCGGATGTTGTGCTGCAGACACCGCGGTCAGACGCGTCGGAGGCCCTGGCGTCTTCGCTGGGTCCTGAATTCGAGGCTGAGATTCGACGAATTTGGGACCGCGCGCGATCCATTGGTGAGGTTGAAGAGGAGCTCCGTCGTCTTCGGGACGCACTCGAGGCGAAGCGGGTTGAGCTGGAGCGGGTTCGCGAGCGCACGGTGGGGCTAATCGAAAGCAATCTGGACGCCTCGGTTCGAGAGGTGTTCAGGGAGATCAAATCGGAACTGCCCGCGGCTCTTGCCGAACTCGATCGCGATCTTGAACGTGTGCTGATCGGCTACTTGAATGCGATGAGCGTGCCCTGGGGAACAGCGGACCGCCAGGGCACTCGCGTCATTCATATAGGCGCCTCCCAGACCTTGCCAGTCGGGCTTACGGGTGGTCTGTCGGTCGTCGTTGGCCGCGCACGTGACTTAGCGGACGTTGAGCCTCTGCATCTGGCGCATCCCCTCGTCGAAGCTGCTGTCCAGGAGGCACGACGAAAGGGAGCGGGAAGTTTCCGCGTGCGATTTGCGCTGGACGACCGAGCGTCGTCGCGACTCCGAGCTTTGCGTGGCGCCAGGGGTCGCCTCGCGCTAACCAAGGTCGCGCGCCGCTCCTTCGAGCGTGAAGACAGGCTGGTCGTCACTGCTGTGCTCGAAGGCGCGGAGGTCTTGAAACCTGCCGAAGTAGCCCTGGAACTCATTCAGCAGCCGTGCGAGGACGTCTCGCGATTCGACCCGGCGATTGCGCTCACGCCCGACGAGCTGGTCGAGATCGTCGACGAAGAGTTGTTCCTGGCGCAGGCGCAAACCTCCGATTCGGACCAGGCAGCATTTGACGCGGCCATGGACCAGCTGGAGCAGTCGGTCGCCGATCGAATACTCGTCCTGCAGCGAGCTCACGCCAGAGAGCTGGTTGGTCGTGACAAGGCCGAAGCCGCCCGCGACACTGCGCTTGGTTCTGATAAGCGTGCGGCCGCAGAGGTGCGTGTCCGGACGCATGAAACGGCGATTGAACGCCTGGAACACGAAATTGGAGAAGTCGAAGGGCGGCAGGACGACCAATATCAACGTTGGAAGCGGTCGGCGCACGAGCGACGGTATGGTTCGCCCGGCGTCGAGCACCTGCTCGACGCTGAGTTCGTCATTGAGTGAGCGCATGGCGCCCAAGAGCAAGGTGCGGCCCCAATCCGGCAGAGAAGAGACACCCTCCAGGAAGGTTGCGGGCACAGATATGGCTTTGACCATCCTTCACACGGCGGATTGGCACCTAGGCCGACGATTCGCCTGGCTCCCATCTGAGCAGGAATCGCGCTTGACGCGGGCACGCCTCGACGTGGTGACGAGAATCCTGGACCTCGCTGAACAACGAAGTGTTGACGCGGTCCTAGTCGCTGGAGACATCTTCGACGGACCCGCACCCGAGGAACAGTGGTGGGGAGGCCTGCAGAAGGAGCTTCGCAAACGCAAATGGAAGCGGCCAGTCGTTCTCCTTCCAGGGAACCACGATCCCCTGATGTCGCGGTCGGTCTTCGGTCCCGATCATCCATTTCGCGGCGACCTACCGCAGTATGTGCACGTGGTGGATCGAGATGACTTCAGCTTGCCAATTGGTGAGAACGCGGTGATTCTGGCCACGCCGTGTCGATCGCACTCCGGTCAGTCAAACCTTGTGTCGTCCATTCCCCAGCGGCCCGCAGGCGATGAAAAGTTCCGGATCGGAATGATTCATGGACAAACGTTCGACATGGCCGGTTTTCAGACGAACTTCCCGATTGAGAGTGGCGCGGCTGAGGCGCGTGGGCTCGACTATCTGGCGATAGGCGACACGCACGGCTTTCGCGACGTCGAACCGGACGCCAAAGTGCCGACTGTCTATCCTGGCACACCGGAAGCGATGAACTTCGGGGAGGTGGACACTGGCAATGTAGCGCTCGTCTTCTTTCCTCGCGATCGTCGCAGGCGCGCCTTGGTTCAGGCCGAACGGGTCGGTACGTGGAAATGGAAGGACATGGCCTGCAAGTCGATCTCGGAACTGCGCACGCTATCAAAGGACATTGGATTGCGCCAGACGGTCCTCAGACTCAACGTGGGCATGACCGTGCCGATCGATGAGTACGACGAGGCAGGCCGACTGCTTGAGGAACTTCGGGGCTCGTTGGCCGCGAATCCTCGAGTGGGAGTGCTAAGTGACGACGTTTCAGGATTAAGGCTCCGAATCGACGCCAACATGAGCTTTCCTGTCGACCTGCCTCCAGTGCTCAAGGCAGCGGTTGAGCGCCTCAAATCGGCGGCAGCCGAGAACCCAGCGATCGGGGAACGAGCGCTACATCACCTCTATTCGCTGGTTCGGCACCCGAACTAAGAGGACACGATCATGTCTGGGATGTGGCTGAGGAGGCTTGAGGTCAAGGATCTTGGCGGGATCGAGTCCGCCACAATTGACCTGACACCAGGCGTGAATGTCTTATTCGGTCCAAACGAGCTCGGCAAGTCGAGCCTCGTGCGTGCCATTCGTGCGGCGCTCCTGTTGCCAACCGGTGCGGCTGCGGCTGACGAGCTCCGAGATTGGCACGTGCCATCCTCGCCGTACGTCCGCCTGACGATCGAAGAGTCGCCGGGCCGATGCTGGCGTATAGAGAAGCGGTTCGGTGGCAGTCAGGACAGTTTGAGCTCCCTGGAGTTTTCCAAGAACAACAAAGACTTCGTCCAGGAAGCCAGGAGTCGCGGAGTCGATGGCAAGCTGCACGACATCTTGCAGTGGGGGGTCCCTGCGCCTGGGGGAAAGGGTCGACGCGCGGCCGGTCTGCCGGACTCGTTTCTGGTGTCGGTCCTTCTCGGGGATCAAGACGACGTCGTCGGAGTTCTCAAGCGAAGTCTTGACGACGATGGCGACGAGTCAGCCAAGGACCGTCTGACCAGTGCCCTTCAGGCCTTGGCGGAAGATCCGCGTTACACGAAGGTTGTCGCAGAGGTTCAAGAAAAGGTCGACCTCGCTTTCACGCCGACCGGCAATCGGAAGACGGCACGAGGCTCGATCTGGAGGCAGGTCAGCGAGGACCTCAGGTCCGCTGAGCGCCAAGAAGCGGAGCTGAGAGCGCAACAGGTCCAAAGCGAGAGCGCAAGCACGCAGGTTCAACAACTTCGGGATGCGCTTCGAGATACGCAGGTCGAATCCGATGATGCCAGGCGGAGTGTGGAGCGGATCCGACGCGATCTCGGCCGCAAGCGTGAGCTTGTCGAGCAAACGCGATTGCGAGATGCGTCGGAGCGCGAAGTCGAGCGAATCAAGTCGCTGCGTCGCCAGGTCGAGGAGAAGACCGCGGCGCTTACTCAGGCCATGGCCGACAACGAGAAGCAGCGGAAGCTGACGGCCGTCCGTCAAGACGAGAAGCTAGTCTCTGAACAACGTCTTGACTTGGCTCAGAATCGAGTCCGTGAGCTTGAGACCGGTGCCGCGGAGCAGCAGCGCCGTCTGAGGGAACAAGAGGCCGAGAAAGAACAATTGAGGCTGTCCGCGGAGAGGTCTTCCGTAGTTCGAATTCAGAAGAGCGCCGAAGAAGTGAGGGCGGTCGTCGCTTTGATTGAGCAAGGCCGCGCTGAGATTGCCACTCTACAATCGAGCCTCACCGCGAAGACAGACCTCCTTCAGATGGCAGAGGATCAGGCTGGGGAGGATGCGGGCGCCTTCGCAAGCCTTCACCAGCTCCACGCTGCGGCACGTTACAGCGCCGCGCGTGCCAAGGCGGTTGCCGCCGAAGCGAAGAAGCGGGCGGCCCAAGCTCATCGCAAGGAAGCAGATTCCCTCCACAGACAGGCAGAGGAAATCAGCACGAGGATCGCTGCCGCGGCCTTGCCGGCTGCCGACCAGATCATCCGACTCCGTGAACTGGAGACGGCCCGCAAGGTTGCAGAAGCTCAGGCGCCAGCGGTGATGGTTGCCACGCTAGTGCCTCAATCGGATGCCACCTTGACCGTCTCGCTTGATGGCGAGCGGGACTCGAAGTCGATTCGGGCCGGCGGCTCTGTCGACCTGCCGTTCTCGAATGAACTTCGCGCGACGCTTCCTGGCTTCGGAGAGCTAACGATTCGCCGCGATAGTTCCGGTGCGCGCACGGATCTGCCGGCGGCACGAATCGCTTTCGAACGCGTCTGGTTGCCGATCAAGACCGCGACCAAATGTCAGACACTCGGGGAACTCGAGTTATTGCAGGAGCAGGTAAGCGTGTGGCGCAAAGAAGGGGAGGCCCTTTCCAGCCGAGCCTCTCAGTCGCGAGTTCGTGGGGAGGGGCTCGAGGCCGCAGAGCGGGAAGTGATATTGGCGGAGGTTGAAGCGAAGCGCTGTTTCGACCAGTTATCGAGCCTCGTAGCGGAGGCGGAAGGGTCCGAGGACCTCGAGAGTATTCTCGAGCGCTTCGAGCATGAACCAAGGGACGAACGCGCAATTCAGAACGAAATTGACGACCTCGAAGCGAACATGCACGAGCGAGACAGTTTGCGACATGCGCTGTCGGCTGAGGTAGCCGGCGATGAAGCTACTTTGAAGTCCTTGACGACGACCCTCGTCGAGCGGGAGACAAGCAGAGACGCAAAGCAGTCAGAGCTTGGGAGTTCCTGGGAAGTCGCGCTTCGGAAGGCGGATAGCGACATCAAGCACCTGGAGCGGCGGCTGCGAGATGTACTCGATCGTTTGGCAGCGATCAAGAAGGAATCTTCAGGTGAAGTGGGCGACGCACGCGCCGAACTAGCCGCAGCCGAGTCCGTTGTCGACAAAGCATCCACAGCGCTCGCCGACACGATGCAAGCAGAAAGCCGAGCTAAGGAGCTGGTCGCGCAACTGAGAGGCGAACTGGACTTCCAACGTCGGGCAGCTGAGCTCGAGGACCTGGACGCGGCGGAGCATCGATTCACCGCGCACCGCGCGACAGTCGACGCGCTTCCTCAGCCCGAAGACCCTGCCTCGACTGAAGACCAGTTGAGGAGCGTCGAAGAAGCCAGCGCCGAGGAGCAACGGAAGATTCGCTTGCTTGAGGATGAACTCAGGCGCGCGGAAGGCGCGTTGGCCCAGGTGGGTGGCGACTATGTGAAGGACAGGCTCGCCGAGGCGACCCAGGCAACGGAGGCCGCTCGAGAGCGTGAGCGGGCACTAGAGCTTGAATTTGGCGCCTGGCAGTTGCTTCGCGCGGTCCTGCTTGAAGCAGCAAAGAATGACGCCGGGCATTTGGGGAAGGCGCTCGTGGGGCCCGTCAGCGCGCGCATGGCCGAGCTGACCGACGGCCGATATGGCGAGATTGCTGTGGGGCCCCAGCTAGATGCGAAGGGTATCTTGCTCGGAGGCATTGAGCGAAGGTTCGATCAGCTGTCGGTTGGCACCCAGGAACAGATCGCGCTACTCGTGCGACTCTCGATTGCAGAGGCGCTCAAGTGCTTTCTGGTCCTGGACGATCACCTCACGCAAACTGACCCAAGGCGAATGGCGTGGATGCGGGAGCTCCTGGAGAAGTCGTCTCAGACGACCCAGGTGGTGGTTATGACCTGCCATCCCGAGCACTACGCTCTTACTCAGCGCAAAGGCGGAATCAACACCGTCGACCTTGAGTCCCTGATCAAACGAAATATCGTGACCCATTCGGCCAGCGGTCGACGTCCACAGCAAACCGAGGAGGCCGCCAGTGCCCCCGGTCCACAGGCAACGGCCCCCGCGTCGAGCGGTGTCGACCGCGGTCGTGGCGGGCGGAAGACCAAGCGCGTTGACGAGGGCACCGACCTGTCCGAGATGCTCCGGCGCTCCTTGGAGAAAAAGAAACCGTAGCGTCTATCGCTCGGAGTCTCGTTCTGCAAGAGTCGTGGTTCTAAATTCAATGTGACCGCATCTTTGCCAGAGACTCATGTGCGCAGGGAATCCGTGACAATGGCTATCTGGCGGGGGTTACACGGATGCCGAAACTATCCCAAGCGCAAGAACTCAAGATCAACATCGACGGCTTGGCCCTCGAAAAGGCTCGGCGGATCGACGATGCCATCGCGCTGTATGAATTTGGTGTTGTCAATGAGACGAGCACACCGGGCACGTACGAACGCCTAATCGCACTCTATTGGAAAGCGAAGCGACACGGCGACGACCAGAGGATCTGTGAGTTGGCAGCGAGGCGCTGGCCAACGGCTCGTGACGGCTACGGAAATGTGTCACCCTCGACGTTCGCATCCCGGCTCGCCAGGATTCAAGCTAGATCGACACGCGTGAGAAGGACATCCGAGTAACGACTGCGGCCCATCGCCCGCGCTAGTGGGCAGCTAGCGCCAGACTAGGCCTCGCAAGATCGGCGTCAGCGGAAGATCGCCGTTGAATCTGTCGACAAGACATGGGCCGCAGTTCCCGTGCCTAGGCTACACGCGAGGGGTCAGGCCAAGACGGGCCTCGACCAGCTTCAGTCGCTTGTCCAATGAACTGAATTCTTTCGACACGGCTCTCGTCAGCTCGGCGGTGTGTTTAGCCAGCTCCCGAGTTTGAACTTCCGGGGATCCCTGAAGTCTACGAACAAGAGAATCGAGCGTGTCCTCAAGCAAGAAGAATGAGTTCAGCATGATGGTGTATGCGCATCGCCGATCGTGCATGTTCAATGCCAGCGATGACGCGGCGTAATAGTCGCGGGCCAATCGGCGTAGCGTGTTGCATCACTGCTTTCGATTACAGATTTGGTGTTGCCTCGATTCAACGTCTTGATTGAAGAGCGGTTAAGGCCCTAGCTTCTGAAGTGCCGCATTCTTCGCAGGGGCCGTCGCGGAGACCTTGAGCCGCTGCGCTGCGCTAATTGTTTCCGACCGCCTGCGGAGGTTCTGAAGCCGGTTCTAGCCCCTTGAATGAGTAGACCTTCCCCTTCGTCCAGCCTGCGATCGTCTGGTCCTGGCCCGGGCACGGCTCCCAGAGGGGGCTGCCGCGGCCTGCTTGGACGGCAACATTAGTTGCGCGAGGTTGGCTGCTGGCTTGTTTAGGGCTGCGATCGCATTCTTGACAAACAGGGTCGCAAGCTGAACGCGCTGGATTGGCGACACGCCTGGCGCCATGGATGCCAGGGCCACGACCAGTGGCAACAGATTCGGTCCCAGTCCGGCCGCACTCATTACCTGCATTGCGATTTGGTTGAAAGTTGCGAATAACTGCTGGTCCTCCCCAATTAATATCTGGCCTGAGGGATTGAGGTCATGTCCCCCAGAGATTCGGAAGTGCGAGATTAAGACGATTGCCGGCGGATAGTTTAGTGACATGAATGTGTCCTCTCACTAGACAAAGACGTGTAGACCTACGCCGAACAGGAAGTACTGGCGTTGGTTGCGCAGTTGACCATAGGGATTGATGCCGTAGTACAGTCGACAAAAGAAATCCGGTTCACCGCGCTTGGCATCGACTTTCAGGCGTCGATACCCGACGATGACATTACTGGACCATGCCCGTGGGTCAGGCGCGTTGGGCACGACCTTAGCATAGTCGTAGACGGTGCGATATCTCACGTCCACTGAAACGTACGGCTTCCACCAAGCAGGCTCCCGAGCCCCACCGTCGGGTTTCAAAGCGTTCGAAAGGTTGAGGGATTCGTTTCGCCACTCAAACTCGAAGGCGGGCTCGTACTTGTTGGTCGACGGCGTGACTGTATGTCCGTTGACCTCTAGAGGATTAACAGAATAGTAACCTGTCTTCCACGATGTAAACGGATCCAAGAAGGATCCCAGATGCCTAAACTTGAAGACGTGGGTGCTACCAGAACTCCCAATGTACTCGGTGTCATACGAAACGCCGTACTCCCAGTATTGGTAGCTAACGTTTATTCGTTGAAAGTCAGTCACCGCTTGATTCCGCTGCGCAGCCAGTGAGAACTCGTCGCCCAAGTGCGTGCTCTCATGTCCGTAGTACAAGCGGGTGGAGAATGCCTTGGTGTCTGTGAACGCATGCTGGTACTTGAACATGCCGCCAAAGCGATAGTCCGTATCGACGATGGGATTGGAGTCGTCTTTGAAGTCTTCCATCATGTGAAAGTCAACTGCAAACCATACCCCCCATCCGGTGCATCCGGCCTTCGGTGGGCCGATATCTGGAAAGCACGTCTGGCCGCTGCTAAGATGGCTATCGCGGCCCCAGACTGGCACCTCCTTTCCGAGGGAAATGGTCCACACTCGACGACGGCCAGCCTTGCTTGAGTACTGCAGCTCGCTGCCTTGGGCAAGCCCAGTGACCGTAATGTCTGGAGCATGAATCTCTGCCACTGCGGGATCGAAATACGGCCTGTTCTCAAACGTCCACGACTTCGCTGCAGGTGGCTGCTGCGGTGCGGCGATAGCGTTGGTCGATGAGGCGATCATGAGGAAGATGATGATCATGACGAGTGCGATGGTTGACAACGATTGGCGGCCTCGTGGCCAATCATTCGAGGCCAGGTGTCCACTGCACTCAACGTTGAGCACACTCACGGCGCACATCCTTTTTTCGAGAGCGAGCCAGTGAAGGGGATTCCGTCTACGCTTCTACTCCGGCCCGGCCGCCATTCTGTCGTCGTCAACGGCTTGTTGTGAATCGACACTAGTCTGTTTATTGAATGATCGCCCGGATCAACTGATTCGGGTCTTTCACCGGACTCTCTTCGGCTTCAGCGAGCTTCACCAGTCGGCTCTTCCATCTGTCGGCGTCAGACTTGTTCGGATGTTCGGAGAGGTTAGCCTCCATTTGCAACGAATAGGCTTGAGTCGCGATATAAGTGTAGAAGTTGACATTCTCCCTCACGCTGAAGATGTTTGGTGCGGTAATAGCCGTGGTCGTCAGCAGCCCGCAGATGCCTGCTGTAATGCTCCACTTCATGAACGCAAGGATGCTGGACGCCAGCGCGAAGAATATACCGGCACTAACCAAGGCCGTAAAGGTCCATCTATACTGAGCAAGCGTCGCTTCTGTGTTGATCCTGAAATCCCCGACGGCCTTCAGGTAAATGCCGCGGAATGCGTCCAGAGCTTCTTGGGCCTTCTGGTCAGCTTCTTCCTTCTTGAGTTGTTCCGTTCTGGCAGTAGCAGATTGGCGAGCTGCAGCATCTGCCTCTGCGCCTTGTTTGATAGCCTCGGCACTGGAGCGCGCCACCGCTTCAGAGGCGGGCTGAATTTGCGCGGCAATTGCCCGACTCACGTCTTGGAGAAACTGTGCCCCCGCCTCACCAGGCAGCCCAAGCAGGCTGAGTCCTGTAAGAGCCAACACCCGAATGCGAAAACACGAGTCAAGCTTCATGACCAACCTCTTGGAGTCGCTATCTGCATAAGTGATGCGCCGATCCGCGCCGCAACCTACCCGTGATCGTCGTCGTTCCGCTTGAAGGCCTGTGATCTCGCCGAGAACATCACTGTTCTGCCTCCTGGCCTAGGCTAGAACTTGTACTGAATGTTGAGATAGAAGTGTTGGCCCGGGATCCGCGCCCACTCAAGGTTCTTCTCGAGGTCCGCTGTGCCATCGATGACCGTATTCAGCTCCACGCCAGGCTTCAGCTGCTTGGCGAACGGGAGCGCCCAGCCGATCCCAACCGCGAATGCGCCCTTCGGGGTGTCGGCGAATTTGAACCCCCCGCCGAGAAAGATCGCCTGCGTGTCCTTCGACGTCGAAGTCCCCACCTGAAACATCGGCGTCACAGGACTGAGCGCGCAGAAACCGCAGGTGAAGTTCACGAGCACCGTCGGGTCGACGTTCTGCGTGGACTCCGGCCCCTGGGTGATGATTGTCTGGCCGGCGTCGTTCTTGCCGGTGCCGTACGTTTTCCGTGTGACCCGCGAGTACGTCAGGCCAACGCCAATCTCAGGTACCCAGGCCAAGTAGCGACGCACTGTCATCTTCGTGGACACGAGGTCGGTCCGCTTGGCCGACAGCAGGCCAGTCGACGCTGGGACCGAATAGCTCACATCGGTGAACGTCACGCTGATGTTCTTCATCACGCTGCTCGTCGGCTCGATGCTGTCTCTGATGATGAATTCGGTTGGCTGCGACGTCGACCAACGATTCATGCGGGCGTAGCCGTCGAGCAGGTCATGGATCTCCTTGACTGTCTTTTGAATCTCACCGAGAACACGGCGGCGCTCGTACGGATTGGTCAACCGCAGCATGCGATACTCACCCAGCGCTGCGCTCTCGCAGGCCGTCGGGTTCTCCTTGGCGAGTACTGCATCGAGAGTTGCAATCGCGTGATCGGCTTTGGCTAGCAACTCAGCGAGAGTTGTGTCTCGTTGCTTAGTGAGCCCCAGAAAGGCTGCGACCTTCTGACGAGCTGTATTCATCGCCGCGGCGCCAGTCCGGCCCGCCAGATATTCATCTTCGATTGTGCGCTGCCAGTCCGCAATCTGGCCTTGCAGCTCGCTCGGCCCCCACATTGGATCGAACAGAGAGCTCTCAAGCTCGGCCGTCAGGCTGGACACGGCTTTCTTCTCGGCGTCACAGGTCTCTGTGGAACCGGGCGGTAATACCAGCATGAGAGTCGCGCTGAGCTTGTTATCCAATGCCGTCTGGGCTGCGTCCGAGACCTTGGCTCCGAGCGTCGCCGCCATGCCGAGCAGAGACTCCACGAGCTTGCCCATTACTTCATAGGTCGGATCGTCGGCGTCGTTGACGGTGACTGTGACCTGCGTCGTGAGCGGGTTGAACTGGCGCAGCGTGAGTACGATCGGACCTCCCGTGAGGAATGTAGCGCCCTCTCGGAGTTCGTTGAATTCGGGCGCTTCATCGACGGTGTACTTAACTACCGCCTTGTTTTCCGTCTTGACGACCTCTAACCGTACCCGGTGGCGGACGCGGGCTTGGTCGGGCTTAGCCTGCGCCGACGCCTTGGGGATGCCAATAGCGGCTGTTGCCAGAAATAACGCTGAGATGAGCAGAAGTGGCTTCGTTGACGTTTGCATGGCTCGAACACGGCCTCCGAGCCAGACAGACGGACGAGCGCACCGAATTTCCCGCGCGACATGAGGGGCGACCGCATCCTAGGCGCCCAAACCGAACTTCTTACGATTCGCGCATGTTCCCCTCAGTCTCTCCGTGCGGACATGCGGGCGCGTCCGAGCATTCGCGGTGCCAGTACCGCCTGAGCGCGTCTTGCACCTGCCGGACGGTCGTGACTGCGATCAGAGCGTTCGCGAGTGGGTCGAGGCGCGGCACGGGCAATGAGGCCGGATCGACGCCACCTAGGTCCACCAGATCGTAGACTCTCCGGAACTCCTCGAGCGAACCAGTGAATAGATCGTTGGTGTTATCGTCGTTGTCGATGACGATGACTTGATCCTCCCGCGCGAGGTCGATCGTCGTCGTGGTGCCGCCACTCTGGATCTGCAGGCTGTAATAGGTGTCGGGCTCCATTGGCAGATGAAATGACACCTTGTTTGTCAGCATCTGCTGATGTGGGCCGATTGCCCAGACGGTGTCGGCGTACTGCTGGTATTCCGGCTTCAGTTGCGGCTCGTCTTCGATCAGGCGGCCGCCGCCGAGCTCAAACCGAGCGCTCACGTACGCGTCCAGGTCTGCCGCAGGCCGCACTGGAAAGGGCGTCGTCAGCACGCTGTCGAGATGGAGCAGACGTGTCGACTGTGTGCGCAGCGTGCGCCGATCCAGCCGTTTCCCGTTCGCCAGCAGCGTAATGCAGGCACCGTCGAGCTGCCGGGACTGCTCGCCTATTGTCAAGGTTCCCTGGTGTCCAGCTTTCGGCAACAGGACAGTTAAGCCGTTCGGTCGATGGACGAAGAGCGCCATGTTCATGAACGTCAGCGTGAGTCGGGGAAGGTCGGTCATCGGCGATGGTCTCCAATGGTGAGAGGATGGGATACGGGTAACTTTCCGACGAACTCGGGTAGTCCGCCGATCACGGCAAACGTCGCCCAGTCGGCGACTGGCACGCCGGATGCGATTGCGGAACGCTGGACCTCCGCTAACGACTGCGCCGCGGACTCGCCGCCGGCGAGCCGCGTGTGTACGTCCGTCATCAGCCGTACGGCTGCAGCATCGCGCGCGGGCCACAGGGCGCCTATGACCGCTGTGGCGCCGGCGAGCAGATACGGGCGCGCTAGATTCAGCACGCCTTCGCCGTGAAACGTCTGACCGGCCATCGTGTCGCAGGCCGCCAGGACGACGACGGGATGGTGGTTCAACATGGTCGCGGCGATGGCCGCGGCGCTCAGGACTGCGGTGTCTGGCTGCGGGGCCAGCACCAGGCCCGACAGGCCCGGCGAGACTTGATTGATGATGGCGTGGCTGGCGATGTGAATGACGCCGCTCTCACGCGATGCGCCTGCAACGGCGGCCGGTGTTGCCAGGCGGCCCGTCAGCACCTGCGCGCCCGGGTACAGCGACGCGATTGCGTCGATCTCTCTCTCCACGTCGGGCAGCCGCGGCAATCCCTCGATCGCGTTCGCATCGCCGTAACCAACCAGGAGCGCGCGCGCGGGCTCCCGTAGACGGTCTGTGAGCACACGGGCGACGCCGATCGTCGGCGTAACAATCGGCACCGTCTCCTGCACTAGTCGGCGGCGGCCGCGCAAGTCGGTCACGAGCGCGTGGAACGGTACGGCGTGCAGCGGTCCGTCGGGCACGATGAGCAGCGCCGACGCACTTACGGCGCCCGGCGGGAGCAAGATTGCCGACAGCGCGTCGAGCGCGTCAGCGTCGCCCCGCGCGAGCCGCCTGAGCGCCTCGCGGACTTCGAAGGACAACCGATCCCGCGACAGAGCCACGGTTATGAGCGTCGGGCCTTCCTGAGTAACGTGCAGGATCAGCAACTCGTCCGGCAGCACGGTGTAGACGAGAGCCGAGACCTGCGGCGGCAGCCATCGCCAGGCGGCCGGACCGACGGCGACGTCCGCTCGGGCCCCCTCAAGCGCGCCGTACAACTCGACGGATCGGCTTGACTCGGCGACTTGGAACAGGATGGCCGGATTCCGGCGGGCGTCACGGAGCAACTCGTCGAAGGTGTCCCACGCCCCGCTCAGCCGCGAAATGCGAAGTCCCTCGTTTCGGATCGTCTTCTGCTGGGCAACGATCGCGTTTGCGCCACGCTGCCAGTCGTCCTCCGCCTTCGACAGCTGGTGCAGCGTCTCGAAGGCACGCCCACGATGCAGTAGTACCTCCGCCAACCGGATCGGTGCATTCCGGCGCTCGAAGAACCCGATCGCAGCAGACAAGCGCCCAACAGCGCGCGCCGGATTGGTGCGCTCGTCCAGTTGCCCAGAAGCAAGATCGATCTCGGCCTCGAATTCCTCGCGCAGGGACGGATCTCGGATTCCCTCAAGCAACGACCTGGCGGTGCCCATACGCTCGTCGACGTTTAGCGTCAGGCCGAGTGCGCGTTCGGCAAGAGCCTGCTTGATCAGCGCGAGTACCCTTCCGCCTGGATTGCTCCATGCCCGCGTGCTCTGGACGACCAGACCCGCGTAGACAAGTGCGGCTCCCTGGAGACTCTGTGCAAGCATCGCGTCGGCGGCGGCGCGCGCGACGCTGTACGACAAGCGCGGGCTCCGAAAGTCGTCGAACGCCGCCAACGAGTCCCGCACGGCATCGTTCACGCGCGGCCAACTGCCTTGCTGCCGATAGGCATCGGCGATCATGGCGACCGCCGTGCCGGCGAGCTCGTCATCGCCCCCGCGCATCGCCAGCGTTCGCGCGCGCATTAGCTCGGTAAGCCCGGCATCGAACGACGTCAGCCTGAGTGCCGTATTGCCGCGTGAAATCCGTACGAGCGCAGCGAGCCGCACATACCCATGGTCTTCAGCCGCCTGGGCGAGCGCGTCGAGTCGCGAGAACACCAGGACGCGATCTTCGGTGAGCGCCGATCCGATCGCTGCCGGCAACGTCGAGACGCCGGCGCACTGGAGCGCGGTCTCGGCTTCGAGAGCCGAATTGCGCGCATCGATCACTTCTGCTTCGTCGTAATCGGCCCGCCAACGAGCGAGCGCTCTCAGACCCTCGGCCAAGCAGCGACGCCGTGCCGCGGTCCACGCCATGGACCTGCGCACCGCGGCCGCCTGATCGACAAGGAGCTGATCCGATCCGGGTAGTCCGGCTGTGTCGACTGTCGAATCCGGCTGGGGCGGGCCGGCGAGCGTCACGTCGGCCCAGTGGAGGAGTGCCGCTTCGGCGCGCGCAAATGTTTCGCCCGGCGGCGGCGCTGAGCTCGATCGGCGGGACCGCAGAGCCGACTGATGCGTCCGAGCCTCGTCAGCCCACTTCGATCCGGAGTCGACCTGGAGGTACGCGTTCCACGCATCGAACGCGATCGATACGGGCCCAATCGCCTCCAGGGCCAGTGCGCGGTTAAAGAGTGCCTGCGGCGAGCCGGGAACGCGAGCCAGTGCGCGACTGGCCTCGTCGAGCGCTCGCACGGCATCCGAAGTCGCACCACTGCGCCGATGGCGTTCTAGCAAGATCGCGGCCAAGTCCGTGCGGAGACCGACGTCATCATTGCCTCCGACGACGATTGCGCCCTCAAGGGCACTTACGGCATCGTCGAGTTGGTCGTGAACCAGCAACGCTAGGGCGCGGGCATGCAGCGCCTGTTGTGTACGATCGTCGCCGGCAGCGCGCTCGAGCCGGTCGGCGGCCTCGCGAAGCGCGAGTGACTCAAGCTTCCCTCCGGCACCGCGCGTAACCGACGGCGCGGGCGCCCACGTCGTGAGCACGCTGAGACGGCCATAGGCGAGCCGATTCGAGCCCGCCGCGCGATCAAGCGCGGTGATCGCGGTCGGAATACTGGTCCGTGTCCGTATCCAGACGCTGCCGACCACAAAGGTCAGGACTGCGGCCGTCGCGGCCAGCCACAGCCAGCGTGTGGGTCGGCGCCGCGAAGCAGGTGAAGCAACCATCGACTGCACGCTGACCGATGGCGCAAGCGCATTCGCGTGAACGATCTCCACAACGGCCTCGTAGCAGTCCTCACACGTCGCCAGGTGCGCCTCGACCCTCGATCGATCGGCCAAGTTCAGCCGGCCTTCCATGTAGGCCGCGAGCGTCTCGCTGTCAGGACAGACCCGCATCAGAGAACATGTTTCGCTCACCGCGGCCTCCCAGGCGAAGCTGGGGTCTGGCCGCTCTCTTCCCTTGGACGGACGAGCTCCAGGGTATTCTCGGCTGACACTTCAGGCCCTGCCTCGAGCCCGCCGGCGCCGATCACCTCAGCGACCACGGCGGAGGACAAGCCAGCCTGGCTCAAGGCTGCTCGGACTGTCAGCTTCAGCCGTTCGATGCGGCGGTACAGGGGCTTTTGGTCGATGTGCAGCATTCGCGCGATGCCTGCGATCGGCAGTTCGTCGGCTCCATACAGTCGCAAGATAAGCCGATCTTGCGCAGGGAGCGAGGCCAGTACCGTCGCGAGCGTTTCCTGCGCACGCTGGGCGGCCGCCCGCGCGTCACGAAGCCGGACGAGGGCATCCGCGTCGGCACTCGCGGCCGCGCGCTCTTCGAGACACTCGTCGGATACCAACGTCCGGCCGTGCCGCTGAGGCAGGCGCGCAGCGAGAGCCTCGAGTTCAGCACGCGCGTCGGACACTCCATGGCGAGTCCGGAGCATCTCAACAGCCTCGTTCATAGACAGCCGATCTCGCACCAGCAGGATCTCGAGCTGGATCGCGACAGGCCCTAGACGCCGGGCTTCCGCGGATATCCGCCACTTGCCCCATCGTGCATTGCGCCAATCCTGAAAATAGCGCGTGACGACAGTCACGAGATACGTATCGAGGGAGCTGCGACCTTGGAAGACCCTTAGGATTCGGCAGTCGTCTTCGAGCAGATGTACTCGAAACGCGGAGCAGAAGTCCTCAGCCTCCGCGCCGAGCGCCTGGCGCCGGCAGACGACCTGCAGCGCCCGTTCGATATGGGCTTGGTGCGTGAGGTAGAGCTCGTGTTCCGTCACGGCGGTGTCTATGACGCGGAAGAGTCGGGAATGTGGTGCGATCTTGGCCGGTGCAAGCCGGCGTGTCAACACATTGGTGTAGGGGCAGCGGCTGCATCGCTCTCCCGGGGGACAGTAGACGCTGATCGCGGTGCCCGGCGTCCGGCAGAACCACACTAACTTCTACCTAGGGCGAAGATCCGTGGATCAGTCCGTGGAAACAGGGTCTTGTCGATCGCCCCAGAAGACCCGGTCGTTCCGCTCACGCTATCGGCGCGCCGCCCTGCTTGGGGGTCTGCGAAAGGACCGACGCCAAGTTGAAAGGGCAAAGCACGGCGTCTTGGTACAGCCGAAGGTACCAACGCACGGCCGCGCGTTTTGCGCGAGGCGGGAGGTGCGTACGGCGACATGTTGACGATCAAGCTGCCGTCGGACTCGAGTTTCGCCGACGGCTATTTGAGCCTCGGCTTCGGGTCGGGAATCGCGTAGTCCGTGACCTCAGGAATAACTTTCGCGGCCGGGTCCGCAGCTACAACCTTGCGCACGGCTTCCTCTGGGCCCTCGACGAGCAGCATTCGCGGGGTGCGGTCGATCAGGGCCAAGTGCGGCGACGCCTTGATGCCGGCCAGGACTTCGGCCGGCGGTTCCTTACCCGAGAACCGAACGATGTAGCGGGCCATCCTTTTTGATCATCGCACAGAGCGGCGAAGCCCCGCCACAGACCGCCCTCACTTCACCAAGCCCCGGCCCTCCAGTTCGATTGGAAATCCACGGGTTTGCGCGTGCTGAAAGAGGAACTGCACGATGGCCGCGGATCGATCGGCCTGGCGTGGCATCTGGAGCAACGACTGATTCGAGGCTAGCAACCTTGCCGCGGCTCCGGTTGCCGCAGGACATGCCATCGACGTTCCATCCATCACTGCGAACGTGCCACCGGGCACCACGCTTGAGACGATTCCTACACCGGGCGCAGTGAGATCGAGTTGTGTTCCGACGTTCGAAAAATCGCCGATGAACTCCTGGGGATCGGCTCCAGGAGGCGGTGCGGCAGTAGCGGCCGAGGTGCTGTTGGGGACAAGGGACGGTGTGTGGCCGAAGGCGCTTACAGCGACGCACAGATCGTCGGACCCAGGAAACGAGACGCCAGCCCGGGAATCGTTGCCCGCAGCAGCGATGATCACCGATCCGGCAGCGCGTGCGTCTTCGATAGCCGCTCGGACGGCGGGTTCCCCGGCGCCGCCGGGTGAACTCGCCGGGCGGCCGAGACTGAGGTTCAGCAAGTCGCATTCGTCGGTCACCGCTTGGTCCATCGCTTTAGCGATGTCGAAGTTCGAGGCGTTCGCTCCCTGAGCAAAAACGCGATAGCTCCTCAATGTTGCGCCAGGCGCCACGCCGCGCACGCCAGTTGGAGCCGTTCCCCTGCCTGCGATGATGCCGGCCACGTGCGTGCCATGGCGGTCGCCATTGTCATTGAAGTCCGCTGGATTCTGTCCAGTCACGGCGTTAAATCCGCCGGCGATCGCGAGATTCGGATGCGGTCCGCATCCGGTGTCCAACACACCAACCTTGACTCCTTGTCCGGCCGTGAGTGGCGACTGACCAAAGATGTGCCGCAGCGTATCTGGCACACCGAGATTGATCGGCGTCAGTTGCAAGCGAATGCCTCCGGACGTCGGGACCGACTGCCGCAGCGCGCCCCAGAACCCAGAATCAGCAAATGCATAAATGCGTTCGAGCGTGGCCGGCAGGCTCGCGAACACCAAGGTAGCGGTTCCTGTCGCGTCCGTGACAGCCTGGGCGCCGAGATGGTTTGCGAAGTCGGTGAAGCCAATAACCTTGACATCACGGATCGGCGCGCCGCCCGAACCGGATTGCACGGTAACGCGAACGCTCGCGCCGACGCCGGTCGCAATCAATGCCGATTCGAGCGCCAGCCGCAGCGAGAGGGGCTCATAAAACACTTCCGGGACGAGACGTACAGCAGGCAAGGACGCGCGGAGGGCCAATTCGTCTCCGGGTGCAATCTCGATCAGCTTGGCGCCGTTCTCGGCGATCGAGTCGATGACGGTGACGCGTGCTGATGACGCGATAATCGGAAGGCCTGCGGCAGTCGACGGACCACTGAGGAAGTCCGAGAGTGCAATCGCACCGCGGGTCCGCACGTTATAGAACGCAATGAGCGCATTCGCGGTGGTGTTGTTGTCGGCCCGCAATCCGCGTGGTGGTAGCAACACCATACGGCGTCGGAGCGGCGAAGCCAGTACCAGCTGACCGCCGGCGCTCGCTGTCTGCGGCCCCACGACGATGGCCTTCCCGCGCTGAGCCGGTACTTCGCGCGGCGCCTCGGCACGACGAGGCTGCGCTGTCGTTGGGACAGGGGCTGGAACTCTCGCAGCGGTGGCGCGTGACTTCGGCTTCCGGTGCCCCGCAGTCTTGGTCTTCGATTCAGACGCGGATCGGTGACGACGGTGCTTGAGAGAGGCTTTAGCCATGACGCACCTCCTGATCGTTGGAAGTTAGAGAAACGCGGCGCCGGCTGCGGCGAGGGCCGGTTCCGTTGCAAGTTCCCAGGTGGGAACCGCAAAATTCGCGACGAACTGTTCTCCAGCGAAGTGGAGTCCCATAACCGTGCCTGTCTCCACGTCGATGACCGCCGATCCAGAATTTCCACCGAGTGTCGTGCAGTCGTGCCCGAGAGCGTTGACGCTTCGTCCGAACGACGTCGTCGCCGTCAGGCCCATGAGGCGCCCGGGCATCAGTCGCTTCTTGTCGAAGACTCCACGGAAGATCTGAATCTGCTGGATTAGGTCGGCGCCGGGATCCATCGCGGGATATCCCACGACTACTGCAAGCCGTCCGTCGATGGTTGCCGGTGCCGTTTGTGCGAGCGCCAGGGGCTGAACGTGGTCGGGCAGCGGTTCGACGTGCAGCAGCGCGGCATCCCAGTCGTCGAGGATCACTACTGGTGCCATGATGCGCACGGGAATCGATGCGGTGGAACCGACTTCCTGCTTGAGATCCAGCGTGCTCGACAAACCGGGTTTGAAATGCAGCGTGCTGCTGTGCCCGCCGTCTACAAAGAATTCGGCGACGTGGCGGTTCGTCAAAAGGAGATCGCGTCCGACGACAAACCCTGTTCCGGCGAATCTCAGGAGAGGGTGGCCGGCCAACTCCAAGCGGCCGATTCCTTTCAAGAGCGGTTCGAGGGCGGACTTCCGCGCGTTCACTCCGGCCCACGTGGCGGGCAACGTCTCGAAGCTGTCGTTCACGACGTCGAAGGATGGTCGCAACCCGTTTGGAATCACAATGGACTCGAGGCGAATCTGTTCCTGCGGGGATAGCGGCCGGTCCAGTTCCACTTTGCGCAGCGTGTTGATGTCCTCTGGCAATAGGGTCCCTGGTGCGCCTCCCACGGATTCCGTCGACGTCGTCCCTACGGCACTCTCGAGCGCGGCCGGACGGATACCGTCGCGTTCCAGGATTCCGCGGATGTAGGCCGCCAGCTTGTCGCCGCTGGAGGTCACGGGTCAGCGCTCCAGCAGGCCCTTGACATCGCCCGCCTTCACGAAGCCTCCGTGGATGGGAATGACAGATGAAGCTTGCACCAAGCCGGTCTTGCCGTTCACGAGCGTGAACGAAACCGCTGCGCCGCCCATGTGATAGAGGGGCATGCCACCGACAATCGTCCAGAGGTTCTTCTTCGTAAGCACGCCACCGCCAGCCTTCTGCACCTTAACCACCATAAGGCTGCCGTTCTCAAGGGCTGCGGCGATCGTCTTCTCTCTGGTGACGTGCACGAGCGTCGTAACGCCCTTGCCGTCGGGTGTACCCAGCTTGCTATACCAGCCGTCCATCAAGCCCATGGCGGATTTCAAGCCGTCGCTGAGCTTCGTCTGGATGGCCAGCTGATCCTCAAACGCCTTCTTGACGGCCGCGTTGGTCTCTGTGGCAATCTTCGACTTAAGGTCGCCGATCAGCGCATCCGTTTTCGAGAGGGCCACACTCGCGTCGAGCCGCAGCTTGGACAATGCCTGTACGTCGGCAATGAAGAACTTTGCCGCATTCTGCAATGCAACCGGGCTGTAGATCTCCGGCACTGACACATCGAATTCCTTGTCATCGATCGCTGTCGAAAGGTTCTTCGCGACCTCGTTCAGCGCGATCGAGTCGTCGAGCGACAGCGCCACACCTTGAACGGTGACGTCGGACTTAAAGAACGACAAGAGCTTGTTCGCCGAGTCGAGGAGGATCCCCGCAGCGCCCAACACAGGAACGGCCGCTTCTGTTGTTAGGCCTTGGGCCGTCGGGGTCGCCGCGGCAATGGTTCTCTCGAGCACCGCGCGCACGATCTCACGTTCCGCGTCGTACGCCATCATGTTGTCGAACGTCGGAAGCCCGCCGGCTGTGACCAGGACAATTGATGTGTTCGTCTCGAGCTTAGTCCGTGTCGCCCTGCCCACGATGGCTGCTGCCTCTCGCACCGCCTTGATCGCCAGGAGGGATGCTTCGAGTTCTCCGGCCTTGTCTTTGACTTCGACCGTGCCACTGATCCCCGACGATGGAATCTCCCCCAGCGCCGACTTGAAGGCCGCGAGCTCGGAGTCGGCAACCGCCTTCTTCGAATCGGCAATCGCCTTCTGTGCGTCGGCCAGATCTTTGGCCGCTTTCGCTGATGCCAACGCATCCGCAGGGGCATTTTGGGCGTTTACCAGGGCCCGCTGCGCGTCACTGACCTGCTTTTGAAGCTCGAGCAATTCTTTCTGCTTTTTGAGGAGGTCAATCTGGCGTTGAAGATCGTCTTGCGTCGCGGGCGGTTCCTGCGGCATTGCGTTAACTCCGTTTCCCAGACCGAGGATCAATACCAACCAGATCAATAAGAGGCGCTGCATACTGTTTTCCTCTTAACCGTCCCGGTTTCGAGTCGACTCACTAACAACGCGCTGCCTCAGCATTGGAGCAAAGCGCGAAGCGGGCCACCCAGATGACAGCGCGAGTCAAGAAAGTTACCTACTTGCTTTGACCAATAGACGGACTCGCCTCCCAGATTCTCATTGTGACCGCTGATCGGCCTCCGGATGCGCGCAAACGGCCAGTGCGATGAGTCGCCCGTTGTTCAGATTGCATGACTAGAGCGGAGTCCGGCGACTCCCGGTCGACTCCGAAAATCCCTACGAAATACGCGCGTTGTGAGGCTGGGCCCTGTTCGCCAGGTGCCGGCCATGACTGATCGCGAGCTCCGAATGATAGCGCGGCGGTGGCTGCTCTTGCCGCGCCAGGATCAAACTCGATCGCTGCAAGGCTGGCGCCGAAGTTCGCGGAAGCCAAGCAAGCGCCCGGCTTCAGCGGCCTCACAGCGTTTTGCAGAGCAAGTCTGCAGATGCGAATCGCGAGAAACGCTGTTGGCGCGAAAACGAGGCGTGAGGGCGCAACTAGGAGCAGCCAGACCATCGGAATTGGCTTCCCGTGTCCGTCCAATGAATTGACGAACTCATCCACTCTTCACGATTTTCTGGCAAAACGTTTGTGACAAGGCCGACCTTGGAGTGATGACGAGGACGGTATGGACCCAAGGGAGCACCAATGAGTAGCAACGTCATTCGAGCAAGCGACGCGAATGCGCGGATCCTGGGCGCGGCCGTTCTCGTCGCGGACCAGATTGAAGGAACTGAAGAGGCTCTCTGAGAAGAACTGACTTCATCATCGCTCAACGCTCGGCCATCAGCTTTGTCGCAAGCGAATGAGTAGGTCATGTCAGGTTTAAAGAACACGTCCGGCGGCAGAATGGATTCGGTCTATCGGAGGCACCCGGTCCGAGCTGAGACGATCCTCAGACGCCTGGAGCAGCAAGGGGTAAGCGCTCCGATTGGCGAATGGGATCTCGCCATTGATTCCGAGACGGAGTTGACGGATCAAAACCATAGCGGGGGCTATCAGGCAGTTCTCGACCTCGCTCGGCTCGCGCGAGTGTCCAGACTCAGCAAAGTGCTCGATGTAGGTGCCGGAATCGGGGGTGTGGCTCGGCTTCTAGCACAGGCTTTCGGTGCCTCCACGATTGCGGTGGAACGCAATGCGCAAAGGCTTCAGGACTGTCAGCGGTTAACGGACCTGGTCGGCCTGTCTCGACTGGTGACTTGCGAATTGTGTGATGCGACGGCTACGACGACCAAAGATAGCGGACCTTTCGATGTGCTGTGGGGGCATAGCGCTTGGGCGCATTTCGAACGCGCCGAAAACTTCCTCGACATGTGGCTGCCGCTCCTGTCGCGACAGGGTCGCGTGGTAATAGCCGATTCCTACAGGCGAGAGGGAATCGCGACCTCTTCGATTCGTCGGCTCGAGCGACTCTGGCACACGCACTTGACGTGCCATACGACGTGGGTCGAATGGCTCACTGCTCGTGGGCTCACGATCGTTCATGTGTCAGAGCATTCACTAGAGGCCGCGGCTCATTTCGCTCGGCTCAGTCAGGTGTCGGCTACTTGGCCTGAGGGCACGGCTACTGAACTGGAGCGGGAGATGTGGCAGGTCGCCAGAGAGGCCTTCGAAAGCGGGCTTGTTCGGAACGTTAGAACAGTCGCGCGGTTCTGAAATAGGGGTGCAGTCATGGTGAACCTGCTCATAGTGTGCGCAAGTGAGTCCGGTGATCTCAAGCCCGGTGTTCGCGCCGTTCATCGTTCGACTCCGAACAGCCAAAGGAATACGAGTTCTCGAATCGAAATCTGCAGCCGCGGGCTCACGTACTTCGAACGACGCCACGAAGTGGTCCAAGGCTGATTTCGTAGTCGTCTGTTACAACTCTCCCTCGGGTGACGCTACTGTGCGCGGGGACACGAGCCAAGAGAACGGTCGTGCAATACCGGCGCTTACTCAGACACAGCGAGCGCAGCTGCCTAATGTGCCTTGCCTAATCCTCCTGGCTTGCGATACGGACCGTAAGGACCTTCCCGCTGATCTCGCCCAGTGGAGATCATTTGACGTGTCACAGGCGGATAGCGTCGATGCTGCAATGTGTAAGGCCTGTCACGAGGCTCGCGGTTCGGCCAGCGACGAGGACGTGTGGTCCACTGGGACGGGGATGTGCAAGGTCGCGATGGGCGTCGCAGTGACAGTCATCGGAAACCAAAGCAGTGTCCAAGACTATTTCGTCACATTCTTAGGTGACAACGCCAGGTACATTCATTACGCAATGATCGCCCTCGTCATTGCGCTAATCGCGACCGGTGTGATCGCGGTGCTACGCGCAGTCGTGAAGGTCGTCAGGGAATGGCTGTCCTGGCAGCCATCAATAAGGAATGCACGGCCGATCTACATCGGCGTCGCGCTCTTGGTCGCACTCCTATTTGGAGCCGCGTACTTTCCGCCTCAGCCAAGTGTAGACGCTGCTGTCAACAGGCAACTTGCGCAATGGGCTGGCCAGATCGCCAAGGCGCAGATGGGCACCGGCGCAATCCGAGAACATCCTCAGCAGGGCGTCGGCCAAGCATGGATCACCGCCCAGTGCCTCAGCGCAATTGGAGTCCAGTTCGACAGTTCCTGGCAAACGAACCAGTGGGTACGCGCAGCATCGTTCCTAGAGCGGACGCAGATCGGTCACTTTAGGGTGCGTCCAAGCCAAGCCGCCGATCTTAGGGCAGACCTGGGTGCGAATCGCCCGCTGAACATTGACGATGTGACGGGGGATGCCCCGTCGGTCGCTTTCCTGTATGACAGCGCGTCGTCAGCGCTCGGCGGCAGTCCGCTGACGGCCGCTCTCGTGCAGAAACTTGAAGAAGAGCGGTCGCACCTTGTTGAGGGGCAAGTGAATGATGAGGGGTGGGGCTACTTCGAACAGTTCAACTGGGGAGTGACAGAGATCACTGCGTGGGTACTCGTGTCGGAGGTGGCCGCCCTGAGAAGCCCCGCATTGCTGTCGAAAGAACAGATCGCCCACGGACGAGTGCTTGCAAATGACCTAGTGACGATGTTGATGCAGAGGCAGAACAGGTCGATTGGAGGTTTCAGTCCAGTCAGAGATACACGCCCGGAGTTCGCGCGGACATATTCAACGATCATGGCTGTGTGGGCGCTCTCGGAAGCCGCCAGTGCAGACTTGAACATTCTTCCGAACGCCGTGACGTCCCCCCGGATTTAAGTAGCGTTTGGGTTTAGAGTCCGGCCTAGCGATGACGTTGCCCCCGTTCTCAGACGGGTGCGAGTTGGAGATCGGCCGCTTCTGAGCCGGGCGTCTGACCTTGTTTGGCGTACTCACTCGGCGTCAGGTGACCGAGTGCACCATGCGGACGACGGTCATTGTAATCGCGCCGCCACCCTTCGATGAGCTCTTGGGCGTGGGCGATCGATTCGAAGCTGTACACGTTGAGACATTCGTCTCGCAGACGACCGTTGAAACTCTCGATGAATGCGTTCTCGACGGGCTTTCCTGGCCGGATGAAGTCCAGCTCGACCCCGCGACGGTACGCCCACGCATCGAGGGCCTTGGACGTGAACTCCGTGCCGTGGTCGACCGTGATGGCCTTTGGGAGCGGGCGATGCGCGGAGATGGTTTCCAGGGCGTCGACGACGCTCTGCCCCGTAAGCGCCACGTTGGCCTCCAGCAGCACGCTCTCGCGACTCCACTGATCGATCACCGTCAACACCCGGAACGTGCGTCCGGTGACGAGCTGGTCGTGCACAAAGTCCATGCTCCAATACTGATTCCGACCGGCTGCCGGTGGCACGGCGCCACGGTGGAGGCTCAGCCGCTTCTTCCGCCGCGCGCGCAGCCGCACCTGCAGGCCCTCGAGGCGATACAGCCGGTGCACGCGCTTCTTGTTGTCCGCCCAGCCCTCACGCCGCAGCATGATCCAGACGCGGACGTAGCCGAACCGTGGTCGGGCCTGCGCGATCTCCCGGATGCGCATGCGGAGCGCGGAGGCATCACGCGCCTGCGATCGGTAGTACCAGGTGTTGGGACAAATATCCCCCAGCGCACACGCGCGCCGACAACTCACCTGGTAGCGGTCTTGGATCCATTGCGCCAGCTCCCGTCGACGAACTGGCTTTAGGTTTTTTTTCGAATCACCTCCTGGAGAATCTGCTTATCCAGCGTCAGGTCGGCGACCAGCCGTTTCAACCGCGCGTTTTCCTCGCGCATCTGCCGGAGCTCGCGCACCTCGGACACGCCCAAGCCGCCGTATTTCTTTTTCCAGAGGTAGAACGTCGCCTCCGCGATCCCGATCTGGCGACAGACGTCGGCGACTGGCGTGCCGCCCTCCGCCAGGCGCAGCGCGTAGGCCACTTGCTCTTCGGTGTACCGCGACTTCTTCATCGCTTCTCCTTCCCCAAGAGGGGTTGGGCCGAAGCGACCGTACTCTACTTTTCAGCCGTCGTGAAATTCGGGGACAACGTCACCGCCCGCCCGCAGGTCGAAGACTCGCTGCGCAACGCCAGTCGGTGGTTGGCTCAAACTGCGGGCCCTGATGGGTGGCAAGTGAACCCGGTGAATCCGACGGGGGCGAAACCATTCTTGGGTTTATCAGCTCAAACACTGTGGATTCTCGAACGGGTGCCAGTACAGATTGACCGAGCGTCGGAGCAAAAGTTGACGCGCGTGAAAAAGGCGATTCTGGAGTCCGCTGACGGCTGGATCGGTCGTGCGGTCGATGCAAACGATCGGATGCACGATTCCGATCGGTATATGTTTCCCACAACCTATCTGACGGAATCGAGCACCTTCTTGTGGTATCCATGGTGCGTTGCGTTAACGCGATCTTTGGCCGACAGCTCAGACCCGGAAGCGCCCGAAGCGGTCGGCCTTTACCGGCGTCTACGAGCGAGGGCCCCAGAATTCGGTAACCTGGTTGCCGCGGAGTACAACTACGTTGCCGCCGAAGGGCTGATCGGTTTTACATGGCCAACGCCGAAACGGACATCCAGTCACGCAGGGCACGAATGAATTGGATCAAATGAGACCTGCGACTCAGATGGCTGGACCGGAAACTCACTGCGCGGCGCGGTCGATCTTGAATGAGCCGAGGAGGCCTTCGCGGAGGCCTCCGACAAGAATCGCGCTCCGCGGCTGCCAGGATGCTAGCTACCGTCCAAAGAGGCTTGGGAACTCGTACTGGATCGACAAGGCCGCTACCTTCCTCTGGCTCACTGGTCGACTTTGTCAGGAAGACCGCGGATACTTCAGGCGCCAGCGAAACGGGTCGAGTAAACCTTGAGGATTCGGATGCCTGCGCTAAAAAAGTCGTCTGGCGTGCTTGTTGCTCCGATCGTGGCTGCGTCTGTTTGTGCAGCAGCCGCGCAGGCGCCACCGACGCAATCCTCCTGGCTGCTGAACGCCACCTTCGGTGCGGCGACATCTGGAGGGTCGCAAGATCAACTATCGGTCAACGGAACTCTAAATGCTTCGCTAACGTTTGGCGCGAGAAAAGACCAACCGAGGTCCGTCTTGCAGTTTCGTGGCGAGGCGACCCACGCGACCGGGAAAAAACTCGACCAACCGACAATCGTCACCGTTGACAATTCATTGTTAGAAATAAGGGACACCGTGGCGCTCTCAAATCGTCTGGCGATCTTTGGTCTGGCGTCGAGATTTCACCAGATCGCGTTCGATCTGGACTCACAGTACTCGTACGCGGTCGGCGTTCACTACGACATTCCGCATTCAACCGGCTTCGCCATCGACTCTGACCTGCGGCATGAGTCGCAACAGTTTGGCCATCAACCTGACTTTGCTTCGTGGGCCTTGCGGGTCCACGAATCCTATTCGCATTCGTGGATACTCGACCCGGGCACGCCTTGTTCGTGCACCCTCCGCGCTTTGGCAGTCGCTCAGACGTTTGAGATCATACCGGCCTTTGAGGCGAAGGCGGCTCTTCAGCGGAGAGTTTCAGCTAGCATCGCGCTACCAGTCACAACCAGAGTCGGCGTCACTATCGCTGGCGGCAATGACTACTTTGGAAACGTTTCACCGACATTCAGTCCGAACTATTGGAAGTTGACGTGCAGTATCACGTATTCCGCGGGCGGACCGCGGTAGAGGAGGCATGGCTGTGGCGAAGACGGGCAGGTCGGCTAAGAGTCGGTCGAAGGTGACGAAATCGAGAACGGCAGGGAAGAGGAGAAAACAAGGGCAGTTGATGGATGCCGTCCCAAGTTCCTTGCGGGCTTGGTTCGACGGCCTGCAGGCTGTTGCGACAGCGAATGAATCGACGAGTCCCCGAGGATCGTGTCTAGTTGCGGATCCAGCTGGCGGACCGGCTCACTGCATCTCCACCGATGCCACGACGTGTCGCGCGATCAAAGGAGCTTTCACTCTCGGCGGCAGCTGTTAATTCCCGACCGTCGGCCTACGCTTGATGCCGTTGGTTTCGCCCAAGAACGGGAAGGAAAGCGACCCAACCTTCCGCAGGTGCCATGAGTCGCGACGCGCAGAACTGCGTTCGGGGGGCCCGCCGCCAAGTGCTCGCCCATTCAAGCATTGGACAGGCCACCAGCAGTTTTCGGTCATCAACGGTCATCGAAGTGGTGTTTTTTGGGCGACTCAAGATGTTCACACTCGCAGCTGTTGCGCCCGCTTTGTCAGAAACCGGAGCGTCACGGGATCCTGGAGGAGGCGTCCAAGCGTCGCCCACGTCCGCGAAAGGGCTGCAGTTGAATAATGGCGCGACGGCCACGTCGGCAGACGAGCAGCATCTTCGCTGTAGGTTCTGAGGACCGCGTCGTCGACGTTCCGACCGGACAGGTGCACGTACGTTGCTGCTTGGTCGGATCCTGCCGCCCAACCGAACATTTCCTTGAGCTGTGCCTCCGTCAGCCGATGTAGAGCGACAGCGATATTGATCCCCTCGCGACAGTAAATCTGATCCCCAAGGAGGAACAGATGGAGCGAGAGGGAGCGGTACTGGTATCACCGGGAGCGGGGGTACCAATCGTGATCGATGGCGAGATCGTGACCGCGATTCGGGAGCTACGGAGTCGCGGCTGGGGCCGAAAGCCGATCGCCCGCGAGTTGGGCGTGTCCATCAATACGGTGCGGCGTTACGTCCGCCAGCCGGTGGTGGCGGGTCAGCAGGTCCGACCCACCGCGCGCCGGTTGTCCGAGGCGAGCTGTGCCGAGGCGCGCACGCTGTTTGTGGGGCCGGCCGAGGGCAATGCGGTCGTCGTGCAGCGCCTGTTGGCCGAGGGCGGCGTCCGCGTCAGCGCGCGCACGGTGCAGCGCGCGGTCGCGGACGTGCGTCGCGCGCAACGCGCGGCCGACCTCGCCACCGTTCGAGTGGAGACGGCACCGGGCGATCAGCTGCAGATCGACTTCGGTCAGAAACGCGTCCAAATCGGCGACGCCTGGGTGCGCGTCTTTCTGCTGGTGGCGGTGCTGAGTTTTTCGCGCCGCCTGTTTGTGAAAGCGTTTCTCAATGAGCGCCAGGCCGATTGGCGGGAAGGCATCGCCGCCGCCTTCACGCATTTCGGCGGCGTGCCGCGGACGCTCCTCGGCGACAATGCGCGCGCGCTCGTGTCGGGCCGGGATCGGGAGACCGGGACCGTCGTGTTCCATCCGGCCTATCTGGCCTTCTGTCGTGATTGGGATGTCCAGCCGCGTGCCTGTGCGCCCTATCGCGCCCGGACGAAAGGCAAGACCGAAGCCGGCGTGAAATACGTCAAGCGCAACGCGATCGCGGGCCTGCGGTTCGCCTCGTTCGCCGCGCTTGAGACCCATCTGGCCACGTGGATCGAGACGGCCGATCAGCGGATCCATGGCACCACGCACGTGGTGCCGGCGGTGCGATTCGCGCAGGCCGAAGCGGCGGCGCTGCGTGCGTTGCCGGCGCACCCGCTCCCGCCGCGGCAGCAACGGCTGCGGCGACGCGTCGCCACCGATGCGCT
This sequence comes from uncultured Acidobacteriota bacterium, assembly GCA_963704575.1. GTDB lineage: Bacteria > Acidobacteriota > Vicinamibacteria > Vicinamibacterales > SCN-69-37 > DATEGZ01. The sequence goes on from OY969918.1 coordinate 4,135,080, forward strand.
CGTCGATATCGACACGATCCGGTACAGCGTGCCCCACCGCTTGGTCCGCGATCACGTCGAGGTCGTCGTGGAAGGCCGGCGTGTGCAGATCTTTCACGGCGTCTCGCTCGTCGCGACCCACGTCCGCGCGCACGAGCCGTACAGCCGCGTCATTGACGCCGCGCACTACGACGGTCTGTGGCGGTCGCCGGCGGCGGCCGTCGTCCCGGCGGCCAGTCCGCTCACGGCGCTCGGCCGCGAGTTAGCCGACTACGCCGCCGCGCTCACGGACGGTGCCCGGTGAGCGTCGTCATCCACGCCCGGGTCGTCGAGCAGTTGACGCGCCTGCGGCTGCGCTATGTCGCCGAGCGCCTCGATGCCGTCCTCGGCGACGCGGCGCGGAGCGAGCCGAGCTATCTCGACTTCCTGGACGGCGTGCTCCGCCAGGAAGTGGACGCCAAGCAACGCACCCGCGTCACGATGGGCCTCAAGATTGCGCACTTCCCCGCGGTCAAGACGCTCGAGGAGTTTGAGTTCAAGTTTCAGCCGTCGGTCGACCAGCGCCTCGTGCGCGAGCTCGTCACCGGGCGGTTTCTCGCGGCGGCCGACAACGTGCTGATCTTCGGCGCGCCCGGCGTCGGCAAGACCCATCTGGCGATCGCCATCGGTCGGGCGATCGTCGAAGCCGGGTACACCGTCCTGTTCACGAGCGCCACGGGGTTACTGGCGGCGTTGGCGAAAGCGGAGACCGACGGCGAGCTGGCCGAGCGCTTGACCTTCTACGCGAAACCGAAATTGCTGATCATTGATGAGCTCGGCTATTTGCCCTTCGAGCGGCGCAGTGCGCATCTCTTCTTCCAGCTGGTCGCGCGGCGCTACGAGCGCGGGAGCCTGCTCCTCACCACCAATCAGGTCGTCACGCAGTGGGGCACCGTGTTCGGCGATGAGGTACTGGCGGCCGCCATCCTCGACCGGCTGCTGCATCACAGCCACACCTTGATGATTCAGGGCGAAAGCTACCGCCTCAAACAGAAGCGCAAGGCCGGATTGCTGGGACGGGCCAGCCCTCACGGCGGATCCTGACGGCGGCTGGGCGCGTGTCGGCAGGGCCGACACGCGCCCGGAGTTCAAAACCACGGGGCGAGAGGGGGATCAGTTTTAGTGTCGCAAGGGGATCAGAAGATCCTGTCGCTTGACAGCCGAGAAGCGAGGTGCGTGGCTCGTGAATGTCGGAAGAGGTGAGGATGTATCCGTTTCTTGATGCCTGCCCGCAACGCTGAACGTGACAGCACCCTGGCAATCGCATCGCGGGTCATGATGCGATGCCGGTCCTGTCCGCGAACGCCAACCCACAAGGGCGCATCAGGGTCATCCCGATGAGGATGGACCTCAAGCCATTTGTGGAGCAGCGGGGCGGCGCGCACAACTCAGACCCGACGTATGCCCGTCTTCCCGCGCACAATCAGTCGGGCGCCGTGCTGGTCGAACTCGACATGCCGAATCTTGAGTTGGCCGATTTCGCCGACACGGCAGCCGCTCTCGTAGAGCGATACGATCAGCGCGCGGTCTCGTCCGAAGTCGGCCTGCTGAGTCATTCCCCGCACGTCTGTTTCCGTCAGGAGTTCTTCAGGCAGCTTTCGATGTGCGGCGATGACGCCGGGCTTGATCCAGCGCACCTCAGGCGGGTACTCGTCAGTGGCGCGCAGCCACCGATAGAAGCGTCGGCACATGACCTTGTAGTCGCTCTTCGTCCAGGCGGTGAAAGGACGTTCTTCGATCGTCGCCATCACACGAGCCAAGTCGTCTCTCGTGGCTTCCTGAAAATCGCGTCGAAGCATCTTGGCTATTTCCACGAGGTGATAAATGGACTTGATGATCTGCCAGGTGCCAACTCCATCGCTGCGTCTCGCGTCAAGGTATGACTGGATCGTGCCACGGTTGATCTCGCTAATTGGGGCTTCGGCCAGCACCCGCAGTGCCGTTCGAAGGCGCTTGTCGAAATCGTAGAAGCCATTGGTGGTTGCCATGGACGGATTCTCAGGCGATTCTTGGGCTACCATCCACCGGCCGCGCGTGCCCGACCGCCGGCCCGACTGCCGATCAACCGTGCACCGCAGAACTGCCTGACAGTGACTGGCAATTTGTCGGGGTTCGAGGCTGTCTCGGGTTTCCTCGGTCTCAAGGAGCCAACAAACTTAGGACAGCGGCCTTAGGCTGCCCCCAGTTCCCCCGTCAGATCAGTCTACGAAGCTGACGTCAGATGGGATGGGACGGGCGCTGCGCCACCCGAATGGGACCGTGACAACAGTTCGTCCGGCGCACAACCCATCCAAATGAGTCCTTGGCGTTTCGTCGGCCCGCGGATTACTCCTCGCAAGTCGGCAAGTGGCGATCATCCCGACACCCGGCGGCGCATTGGTCGTCGCTGCGCGTTTGTCGGGACTCAACTCGGCAGGTGCAGGCACCAACGAGCAACAGCGCCGCGACCGCGTAGAATCACCAGCATGCGAGACCCGGACGCGCCAGACCCGGACTGCCCGGATTGCCAGGAGCATCCACCGTTGGTGTACGAGGGATTTGTCGGACCCGCGGGGTTTGGCGACCGCGTCACATCTGAGAACGGAGTGATGTTCCACTACTTCAAGTGCGCCATCTGTGGACGAAAGTACCGGGTGACCGACGGAGACCCTGCCCAGGTTCCGAGGCGGGAGGAAGCGCAACCGCCCGAGAAACCTTGCTACAACTGCGGCGAACCGATGCGCGTGCGTCGAATTGCCAAAGCGCAGGTGTCGAGTGGTCCGCGGAAGTTCGGAGGGAACTACAGCCGAGTCGAAACTGAGTTCGGATGGCGCTGTACGAAATGCGGGGCTGCCGACAAGCTCGAACACATCGACATTCTCGGATTTAACTAGGCGCGGGTAGTCGTCGGCGTATCGCCAGGCACTTCGTATTTGCGTGAGCAGGCCCTAGAAGTGGCTTCGTTTTAGCCCCCAAGGCGGCGTCCCCGGCCCAGTCGAACCCGAAGACTAGCGCCGCCGGCGCATCCAGGCAGTCACCACATCCCGCTGCGCGCAACCACCTTGGACAGGTCTTTCATCTGGTCGGCAAACTTCTCCGAGGCGCCCCCGCAAAGCCCGGCAGCGATCGGGGGCCACGCCTCTCCCGCGCCAGCAGCCTCGTCGATGATCTGCTGCAACAGGCTCGAACCACCGCGCGCGGCCTTCCATCCGAAGCGGCCAACTGGTCCTCCTCCCCGGCCGGTCTGATGACAGAATTCAACGGCGTAGAGGATCTCGAACGTGTCGAAGGCCCGGTCGTAGTCAGAGCCGAGGCAAAGCGCCTCGTCGAGGAGGGGTTTGAGCTTTTGGTAAAGATGCTCGCTGAACGGGACGTAGTGTTGCCCAAGGCCGGGCAGCACCTTAAAATGCTGCCGAAGGTCACCAATGCCTGTCGTTGCCGCTTCAACGAGCCGCATTTCGCCGCGAGAGGTGCTCACCCGAGCGTGCAGTAGCGCCAACAGTGATTCGTAGGATTCAGCGGCCACGGCCGCAATTCCCCCTGCATACGACAACGCCAGTGGGGGATACCACTGCAGCGCCATGAACCCGATGTTGCCCCCGCCTTGACCGGCGCCATCAGAGAGACGCTTCGGCCCCAGTGTCAACGAGTCGCGCATGGCGGGCATGCCCCAGCGGCCCATCAGCGCCTCGGCCTGATACAGGTCAGCGAGCAAATCATCGAGCGCCGCCACGCGTCGCCCGAACTCATCATCCGACCATGAACCCTGCGCAGAGAACTGCGGCTCCTTCAGCGCTGCGGCCACACGACGAGTCTCACCGGCGACGCAATCAAACAACTGCAAGCGCCAGCGCTCATCAGCGACATACCGTTTGGTACTGACGACGACGTTCATGGCTTCAACCGCTCAAAGCCGCACGTCTCCCTCGACGTCTCTGTCGCGCCTGGGTTCATTCGAGTACCGACTGGGCGGCTGCCATCCTGCAACAAGCCGCCGAACACCGCGCACGGCCGCACCCATCTTGAACTGGATGATCCGTGACGCCCGCCCGCTTCCGACAAGGGCATCCACAAACATCAGTTCCGCCAACGGTCTTGCGATCTCGTCCGATACCCGAGCCGCACGCAGGACCGCAAACGGATCTGCGATTTCGCCAATAAAGCCGAGATGTTGATCGGCCAACGGATGACGCGTTCCGAACAGGGCCGTCCGTAGCCCCGCCTCGGTCAAGTCGTCCGCGCTGTGGCCTGATACGGACATCTCCACCAGGGGGTCGCGCCCGCCCTCACGCGCTTCGAGCCGCAGGCGCACCGTCCGCGATTTCGCCGATGTCGTTGTGGTGTCCACAGATGTCACTCGCACTAACCGGCTGCGCCCTGACCATGTGAAGCGACCCTCGCCTCCACGATTGACGTTCCCGCCCCGCATCGCCTCAAGGGCATGGGCGACGTCGTCGCTTCGCACTCTGGCGACGACACGCAACTGGTTGCCATCGTCGCCCACTTCCGTTGCACGAAAGACGATATTTGCGAGCTTGCACCACGGCGCCAGATCCTCAGCCGCGATCGCTTTCAGCCGATCCTCGACCTGAACGCGAAGATCCTCGGACGTCAGGAAGTCGGGAACGACGTGGAATGTCCTGATCTCGTCGAGGAACGACTCTTCGTGGCCCTCTCGGTCATTGGCTTTCAGAGACCAGGCGGCGATTCGCAGACCACGTTTCTCGGCAAGCAAATACTCTGCGTGGGTTGCCGAAAATCGCGACGCTAGCGGCTTGCCATAACGTCGCCCCAGGATTCCGACATAGATCTCCGAGGTTTCAACCTCGGCGAGATAGGCCTCCTCGGGGTCTGCATCGCGGCCTCCGAACTGCTCGAACATCACAGGCGTTCCGCAGACCGCCCGGACCGCGTCTGCGGTAGCCTGGCGCTCGTCCGGAAGTTCACTCATGACGCTGGAAATGAACGCCCGCCGGCCATGGGCCCATTCGCGCACCGCGTCCTGAGACGGTATCTCCGCCGCGGCGGCCCGATCGATGAGGAGCGGTTCCTGTTCAGTCTCCGTCCGGTTCCGCATCCATCCATTCTAGCTGTGGGCCGGTTGCGAGCTGCTCGGGTCCTGAGATGGTGAATCGTCCAACCGGCGGCGTTAGTCGTGACCAAGCGGCACGGTCGTTGAGTGCCGCGTCACAGAACGCTGCGGATGTCGGCTGAGACCGCCCCCTGCGCCAAGAACGTAAGCGCTCATTGGCTCGACTGCCGCAAGCGCTTCGCGCGATCGTCCGGCCACAGCCCCCGCCGCACCGTCAATCGAGGGCGATTGAGCGGAGATCGGCTGCCCGTTTATCGCGCGAGCATCGCTGCTTGGCACTTTCGGGAGGGCGACCGACCCCATCAACGGGGCTACGGCAAGATCGCACTAACTCTAACTCGCTGGCCCTTGCGGCCCCGGCGCCGCTGATCTGCCCGAGCATTGCCGGCAACCACAGGTTGGGTCGTGGATGAGTACGGGCGCGATCACGCGGTCCCAAAGCAGCAGGGCGAAGCCGTGCACACGCAGCGAAGGTTGGTCAGGATCGAGGAAACAAAGCCATCTGTAGTCGAGAACCTGCTTGTACTGACCGAACGACTGTCCGACCAGGACTACGTCGACCAGCCATTCGATCTTTTCGATTTGCTCCTTTGATCTGTGCGGCCCGATCAAGGGGTAACAATGGTGAGCAGTATCGACGTGAAGAGGCCGACCCATTTCCAACGCGTAGAGTCCCCTGACGATCTTCCAGATGATTCGGAGGGTGCGCTCGCCGTCATAGGAAAAGACGACGGTTTCATCAGGCTCGCCGGAGGACTTGAACTGCTTATCGAGGCTCAGAAACAGGCCGTGTTGCTGCCCCTTGAGGAGCCCTCGACGGATGTCTGCCAAGAGGGAGTCGGCCGCCTCTGACTCGCTGGCGGCGGCCATGAATACGGCGTTCAGCACGAAGAGTTCTTCGTCCCGGCGATAGGAGGAATTGCACTCGACGTGAGTCGGCAGCCATCGGAGCTGTGGGTTAAGGGACTTCTTCAGCGCGCTTCCGAAGAAGCGTGACGGGGGAATGTGGTCACGGTTCCAGTTCTGTCCCTTCTCGATCGGCAGTGAACACAAATAGCAAGCAGTGTTCGGTTCGAGGTATCGACGGCTGCGAGTCATCTTTGATGCCGGGCCAACGTCTTGCGCTTCGTACTCAGCGGACGACACGACGCCGCTCGGCTCGAGCAGGCGCAGGGTTTTGAACCAATCAAGCTCAGTGTGTGGCTATGAACTCGTCGCCGGCCGGTCGAGAGGCTGGCGTCTAATGGCCGCCCCAGGAACGGCTCCAAGGCCGAGGGGGTGTGACCCTTTTTGTGACCCCTTCGGCGGCAATTCGAGGGGTCTGAAGGCGACTCGCGGCGACTCGCAGAGATCGGATCCGCAAAATTCCTGGGGAAAATCGAAAAGTGGTCGGGGCGGCGAGATTCGAACTCGCGACCCCCTGCGCCCAAGGCAAGCTAAAGAGAGCCGTCGAAGTGCTGATCTCCGAATGATTTGCACCGTCTGAGAGTTCGTGGGCCCATTTTGGGGCCCACCTAAGCGGCGACGAATCGTCACCCACGGCGAACGGCGATGAGACGCGCTCACGTACACGAGGGCTAGGGCGCTTTGGCCACCGATTCACAGCAGGCGCGAGATCAGTCCACGCCAGCCGCGCGCTGCCGCACCCGTGTTCAGCGGATGGCTGCGTAGTCACGAAAGACATCCTCAAAACTTGCTTGGAGGGCAGCCACCCGGCGTACGTCCGATGGCACGACCGGCATCCTCCAAAGTCGCTTATGACGAACCAGCACCTTTTGAATGCGCTCCGGCGAAGCGTTGGAAACCATGAACCGGTTCACTGTGGCAATTTCTGTGGTCAAGCCCAAAAAGGATCTCGCTTCGTCCAATGGCACGGGTGGGCCATGGAACTTGCATTCGACACCCAAGATCAGCTTGGAAGCCTTCGGATGGACTCCTCGATCGCGCAAGACTTCAGCCTCTTCTGCGTCGAGCAGTGCTACATCGCACTCGTGTACAACCCTCGAGCGGCCCTCTACGAACAAGTTCGTGTGTGCCTCAAGAGCGTATCCTCCGAATTCCAAGCGAGCAAACGAGAACTGATTGCCGAATAGGTTTCTGGGACCCTGAGGCATCATCAGTCGGCCAGACGGCCCAAGCTGGCGGTATGTTGGAGTGCCCCCTTCGGCTTTCGCGGCTTCTATCAGAATCGACCAAACGTAGGCTTCAAATAAGCCGGGCGCCCGTTTAGAGCGCATACTGCCAGATCTCGCGAGAGACCCAAGACGCGCGTCGAGTTCGGCCCGAAGTGCGCCTCTCACTTCTCGTCTCCTGGGTCGTCCCGGACCGTGGTCAACACTTTTCTGAGCGCTTCCGCCTCTTGGGTTCGACTTCGGACGATTGAACCGTCGATGTCGGCTTCGCGTCGCACTTCCTCCGCAACACCAACGAACGTGATGTTCAGTTCAGTGGTGCGAAGGATCGTCGCCTCCATTTGGGCACTCTCGACCACGGTGTTCTGCACGGCTTCGATGGGCCGCAACAATTGCTCGCGTACCGAAAATGGCTCACTAGTCAGGAACTCGGTTCGGCGGCGGGTCTCCTTAAATTCCGCTGGGACGAGGACAATTTCTTGATACTCACTGTCACCCCGCGGGAGTTTCGCGAGCACACGTCTCTGCGTCGCGCCGAGCGCAATGTCGTCGATTGTCTCCGTCACCAACCAATCCAAATCGTGCTTTTGAAGCAGACTGATCAATTCGTCAAACGCGTCTCGATCCGACGAGTCGGCCATTCCTCAATCTCCTGATGTCATGAACATCTTTCTAGGCTGTCGATCGCCAGCCGATTTTTCTCCTCGTTGCATCGACTGACCCCTAAAACCTTACGCTCCAGGCGAGAAGAACCTTTGGAGGGTCATTCCCGAGCAATTTGCGGCCTCTCAGGGTTCATAGGCTCCATTTGGGTCAACGACACGTCGTTCGCTCACGGCACGAAGGCGAAGGAGCGCAGCACTTCTCACGCACCGTTCGCGTGCGCATGACGTCGAGGCATTCGGACGACGTTCCCCGTGCCTCTTGGCGCCACGGGAATTCTAACCTGTTGACTCGCGGCCACGAGATCCTCCTTCAGCAAGTGTGCGTAGTGCGTCTCGGTGACGGCGACGCTAGAGTGTCCGAGGATCTTCGACAGCTTGTAGGTGTCGCCGCCGGCCTGGAGCGGCGGCGGTCATATCCGCCCGCGAATACGAGATGAAGGTCTTCAGCTTCTTAGCCGTCGTCTCCGTCATCGCGGCCTCTCAGTCCGTCCCAACCGACCTGGCGCTCATTCCAGCATCCGCTCTTAGATCGCCAGAAATCCTTGTTGTTAGGGCGTACCCCACGAGACGGTCATTCTTCGCGCTTCAGGTTTTACGAAGGCGCCATTCTGACGTGACCAACGAAGTTGGTCAATCGCACGTTCGCGACGCCCAGAGAGGACCGCACGAGGCTGGATCGCTTACAACCGACGGCGCGGATATCATCTTGTGAACGATCTGAGAAACGAGCGCGCCTCAGGTGAAGCGGCACATCAGATTGGCAGAAATGGATACTTTCGAACGGCACCGCGCCTTTCTGACCGCGCTGCCCGGGCGCGCGCAGTATGACCGATCTGATCTCCTCGTTCCTGATCTCCTCATCGCCGAGGAGGGCAGCTTGCGAATGTTCTACTCGCCATTCGGTTGGATCAATCGATCGGCCCGACTGGTGATCCTGGGCATCACGCCGGGCTGGACGCAGATGGAGCTGGCCTGCCGTACCGTGCGTGAGGTCCTCGCGGAAGGGCGGAGCACTGAGGACGCTTTTCGAGTCGCCAAGCAGCGCGCGAGCTTCGCCGGTCCGATGCGGCGCAATCTCGTCCGGATGCTCGACATGCTCGGACTACCGGGGTTGCTCGGAATTGAATCGAGCCTCGACTTGTTCGGAACGGCGTCCAATCTTCTGCATACGAGTTCCGCGATTCGTTACCCCGTTTTCGTCGGCGTCAAGAACTACACAGGTTCGAACCCACCGGTCGCGCGGTCTCAATTTCTTCTTCGCGTAGCTCGCGAGATTCTCGTACCCGAACTTGAGTCTCTGCCCGGGGCGGCGATCGTTCCGCTCGGACGATCGGTCGAGGACGTGCTCGAGGTTCTCGCTGCCGAGGGGGCCTTCACGCGCAAACGATGGTTGACAGGATTTCCGCATCCGTCAGGGGCAAACGGGCATCGTGCCCGTCTCTTCGACAGGCACCGTGATTCGCTAGCTCGACAGCTTCTGCAGATCCTTGAGACTGGTGGCGCGGCCTAACCAGCAACGGCCGGCATCCCGTTTGCGTACGTCCACGAGCTCAGTCGCGCTGGCGGCGTGTACGCCGCGATTCCTGCCGGCATCAACAGCCCAATTTCCCGCATGCCGCCGACTACTTGCTAGCGCGATGCCTGCGTGCCAGTTCCTCTCGGAACTCAGTGAACTTGGCGAGCTCGCCCTCTCGCTGACTCCAACGCCGGATCGTCGCGAGGCCAACGCGTTGGCGAAGCGCGATATCGATGGCCGCCTCGAGGCTCTGCCGGTCTGACCAGTGACAAAAGGCCGCGAGGTGACCGCGACAAGCATCCGTCGCGGAAAGAGCCAACGTGTAGCCTTCCTGGGAGCTTCAAACGAACCGGTCGGATGTCGAGGTCGTCTCCAATCGCCAGCGGACCGCGTGGGAATTCTACGAAGAATGTTGTCTGCGGGTTGACGTACCGGTCGCCATCTCTGATGAAGCCGATGGAGGCCATTGCCTGGTCGACCACCTTCCGGGTGCTGGTGTCGGAAAGAATGAAATCCAAGTCATGTGACTGGTACGCGCCCTCCGAGTAGAGCGTTGCGCAAGCGCCGCCAGTCAACACGGCATGCACGCCAGCCAGGGAGAGCGCCTTGGCGACGGAGGCCGCGACGTCAGCAATCCCCGAGCGACGCGTGATGGTCACAGAGGCTTAGCGGTTCGGCGCGGCCGACGCCGAAGAAGTGCGACACGGCGACGAAGCTCCGCGTCACCCTGAGTCAAGCGGAGCAGGTACCGTTGCAGCTCATCCCGAGCGAAATATCGAGGACTGAGACGATAGAGACGAGTCCGTCCGACGCTTCGCGCCGCGACGAGGCCGTCGCGTTCCAGGCCGCGCAGGGCCATCTGCACGCCGCCGAGAGAGCTGCCAAAGAGGCGGGCCAGCTCTCTCGGGTAGCTGTCATCCAGCAGACGAAGGGCGAGTAGGACGCGCGTCCGTATTCGGCCGCCAAAGGGGCTTGACATGACCATGATCATCGGTCATTTGACCACTAATCATGGTCGTATTTCAACGCCGACAACTTTGCCAAGAGGGGCACGTCGCGTATCCAAATGCAGGAAGTCGGCCGCCTCAGACGCCGATGAGCACTCGCAGCCGCGCGCGCACATCTCTCACGACATCGGTTGGCGCCTTCGCCTCGAATCGAACACGGCGGCCGTCCCAATCGACTCGTTGTGTCGAGTCTCGGCAGTAGCCAAGATGTGACTACAATTGTGCTAGACTTGTGGTTACTTTAAGGTACTGGACATGGAGACAATCGGCATTCGGGAATTGAAGACGCATCTGAGCCGCCATCTCAAGCGTGTGCGTTCCGGGGCACAGCTGCTTGTCACCGACCGTGGACGTTCCATTGCCACGATTAGTTCTGTGGAGGCGCCCGCAGACGTGGATTGGGCTCACCAACTCGTCGCCGAGGGCCATGCGCACTGGGGCGGCGGCAAGCCAGCCGGCGCCAAACGCCCGCCGAAAATCGCGGGTCGGACGGCCTCTTCGATCGTGCTCGAGGAACGGCGGTGACGCTGTACTTGGACACGAGCAGCCTGGTGAAGCTCTATGTGACCGAGGCGGGTTCAGATGTCGTGCATCAACTTGTCGGCGCCGCGAGCATCGTGGCGACATCCACCGTGGCCTATGCCGAAACGCGGGCGGCGCTCGCGCGGCTTCGACGCGAAGGCGGACTCACGGCCTCGAAGTTGGCGGTCGCGAAGCGCGAACTGGAAGAGCAGTGGCCGACGTATCTGACCCTGGAGACGACCGACATGCTGTCGCGGACGGCGGGTGACCTCGCTGAGCGGTATGCCCTCAGAGGCTTCGACAGCATTCACCTCGCGACGTTCGCCGAAGTGGCGCGTCGAGCCGGCGTTCACGAGACGCGATTCTCGAGTTTCGATGACCGACTGAATCGGGCGGCCCTAAAGCTGACCCGGATGATCGCGCGCACCGACAGGAAGTGACACAGTCGACCAACGGCGTGGGCCCATCGAACACACGAGGTCCGCGCGGGACCAGCCTTGCTGACTTGTCGTTCGAACGGTGTGGTGAGGAAGGTGCCGGCTGAGCGGCAGGGGAGTGCCCTGATCGAGCAAGACGAGCATCAGCGCGCAGTCGGGGCGAGATCGAGACTGCGAGCCGCGAACTCAATCACGGCTTGGACCTGCTTCCGGTCAAGCCCCTCGTACCACGTCAGCACGTCGTTGAGGCTTGCGCCCGCCTCGAGGTTTTCAAAAATTGTGGCCACAGGCATTCGGGTGCCTCGCAGCACCCAAGCGCCGCTGACCTTGCCGGGTACTTGTTCGACCGCCGGACACTGAGACCAATCGAGGGCTGCCATGGATCGCTCTACTCGGCATTTTACCCTCGAAGAGGTGGGGCAGTTCTCGTGACCTGGTGGCGTTCTTTCTGACTCCTTGACGGTCCACGTTTGAGTCGCGACGTCAGATGAATTGTCGGCGGGAGGTCAATCTTTCGGTCTCCGCACTTTGCCCTTTTCTTGCCCTTTCGGAGCAACAACACGCGGCTCAGGCCGGCAAACAGAGGCAAGTGGCGATCGCTCGTTTTCACCAGTATTGACGGGCTCAAACGCGCGTTTCGGCACGTCCGCGCCACCAGCAGCAACAGGCGGCAAATCCCCTTCTTTCGGACTACGAACCAGGAGGTCGCAGGTTCGAGTCCTGCAGGGCGCGCCAATCCTTTCAATAACTTGCGGGTTCGACGCCATCCGGCGTGTGAACAATTGTGAACAATTCACTCCCGACTTCGTCCGCCGCGGCCCGCAGAGAGCCGTCGAGGACCTGCGTGTCGAGAACATTGGCTGCAGCGATTGATGCCTCGATGGCCGCGACGCCCTCAGGCGTGCCGGGAATCTTGATCAGGAGGTTGGACAGCTTGGCCCAGCCGCCTGCACGATTGTGCTGGCCGTGTCATTGGCCAGGAGCGGCGAGACTTTCCGCGAGCGCGTGGACTTTCGGATTCACGCCGCGTCCTGAGTGCCGACAATCTGTCAGACTCAAGACGTGAGGTAACCGTGCCGCGACCCGCACCACACACACTCGAAGCCGCCAAACGCAACGCGGAAGCTCGTTTCCATGAATTGGTCGAGGAGCTGAAACTTCTAACTGTCGCCTTCCCCCACCTTCGCGAGGCCTTCGATCGCGAGGACCTTCCGGTGTCCTTTCTTCTGAAAAGAGGCGCCGATCGCGCCGCCAGGCGGCTGCGTCGCTCGACCAGGGGCCTGGCCAAGGCGACCGCCAGCGGTCGCAACAGGAAGAAGTAACGTCGACGGTCTACGCTCGGAACCATCCCGGGCGACGTGCGTCAGAGTAGGGAGCGCCTCCATGGGTCGCGTCCCTGGGTTGGTCGGGTGCGACCCGAACATGATCTAACTCATTGGTGAAGGCCGGCTCCCTTCCTTATGGCCGCGAGCACCTCTTGAGTGCTGGCAACAACGAGTTCGGGTTCATCGAGTTGAACATGATGACCGCTCTTCGTCGCAATGACCTGTCTGCCGTTGCGCGACAGCGCAGCAATGGCCGCATGATCCGCTCGGTGCTCTTCGTCGAACGCACGGCCATCAGGTCCCGTGTCCTCCGATAGACCTCTGGTCAGAACTACCAGAGGGAGACTACCGAGCGGGTACGGGCCCTTCGCGCGCTCTCGGCGCAAGTCCGCGAGTTCTTCGTTCTCGACCGGATTGACGGCGGCCGCTACATGTTGGACTCGCGACAGCGCCCATGTCCGCATCCGCTGTGCTTCGAGCGGCAGCTTGTCTCGCGGTGGGTCGTTCGCATGTGCACTTGCCTCCGCCAATCCGGCCTTCATCTGACTGAGCGCGGCCGGTGGAATATCGCTCTCACGCAACGGGCCAGACGTTTTCACCGCAGGAATCGGTCGTGTTGTCCCGAGCGTCGACGAACGGACCAGCTTGCCATCGGGCATCATTCGCCAGGGGTCGTCGGCGCCAGCTTCGACGAGCACCATTCCGGCGACCTCAGACGGATACGTGGACTGATACAGACGCACGAGCCAGCCGCCGTACGAATGGCCGACGAGTACATAAGGTCTCGCCTCACCAGACTTCTCGAGCAGCGCGTGCAGCTCGTAGACGACCTGGTGCATCGTTCGGGGATGAGGACCAAGATCGCTCCATCCATCGCCACCGCGGTCGTACGAGCAGACGCGCGCGAAGCGGGCGACACCGGGCTGGACGAGGCTCCACTCCACGGAGAAATCCCCGGCGCCAGCTTCGAGGATGACCGTTGACTGTGCCGGGCGAGCCTCACCGGTGCAATTCAGGTGGAGGCGCCAGCCGCCGATATCGATCAAACGACCGGGCGGAGGATAGGGCGAGCTATCGGAGACGCTCTGCGCATTCGTCGCCGCGGCCACGAGAATGACTATTGCGGCTTGCGCGAGCCTCCAGATATGAGCGCAACCAGTTTGCATGCCATTCTCCGCCCCTCAGCTTAGAACAAGCCAGCCAACGGGGCCCCATAGACAGCATCAACCGAGCAGCTCACGGTCCATGCCGCCCCGCGCGTCCCCTAGGCTGTAGCGGGCCTGGGGACGCGCGCGGTCAAAGCTGCGATCGACAGTGTGCGAGCAGCAGGAGGATCGGGCTCCCGATCGCTGGCCCTGCACATGGATCGACCAGTACTGCGCGGCACACCCGCCCAATAGTCTCGTCGACGTCACCGAGGCGCTCGTGCAGGCGCTCAAAGGGAACTGACACACCGAAAACAGATCAGGCCGCGCGCAGGGGCACGACGCCGCCCACGCGAGTGAGTGCTTCTAGCTCGCCGAAGCGGCTCGTCCGCGCAGGCGGGCAGGGCGCGCCAATCCTTTCAATAACTTACAGCGATCGCCCTTGTGAACAATTTGGCTGGGTGAATATGTGGCGCGAGCCAGGTGCTCAATAGCGAGATTCCTCAATGATTTCGTGACTTCTGCCATAGGCACGCCCTCAGGCCTCGGCTACTTAACGTCCACCAGTTCCCCTCGTCCCGGCGTCAATCCAGTCTTGATCCGCGTCAGTCCAGCTGCTTGTTCGAGCGCGATATCGTACGCGACGCCGGCGCGGACGAGCATTGGTACTTCCCAGGCCGTCACCTTGGCGGCGATCTGAGTGGTCCCCGCGTTCAGCACGTACACAGACTTCATGTCGAGGCCAGAGATGTTTGGCTTGCGCACGACGACGGCCGCCAACTCGCCAAGCGGGTCGAACCGAGTGATCCCGCCCGCCTGCACGGTGACCGCATCGGAGATGCGAACCTCCTGATCGTCCGCTGTCGCAATGATCATGTCGTAGCTTCCTGGCGCGAGGGGCAGCGTGACGCCCAGCTTGTCGGTCTGCTGGCTGACCAGCCGATCTTTCGCGAACCTGAGTGTCTTGATGACGGGGAAGCCTTTTTTCGTCGCGGGCTCGATCGCGATGCCGCCGACCAAGGCGTTCGGGTTGATGCGCGTGAGCGTCCCCGGTTTCACTTCGACGTTCGACGCGACGACGAATGCCGCGCCAGAGCCCGCCGTCAGCACGACGTCATACGCGCCCGGCTCCATCGCGACCGTGACACCGGGCTTTGGCTGGTACCTAACGCGATAGACGCCGCTCAGCGACGTTCCGTGGTCGACGACGTTGATCTCGTCCGGCGCCTGATATGGCGGACTGATCGGATCGATCGTCATGGCGGGAATCGGGCTCGCTTCGGTCCTGATGCCGGGGCCCGAGACCGACGGTGGCTTCACCGCGGAGTCCGGCAGCGTCCCAGTCGTACCCGCCGAGGTCAATTCGGCCAGTTTGTCCTTCGACAGCTGGAACGCGCGTTGCGACGCGTCAGCGTCCTTGGTTTGCGCGTACTCGACACCCAGGTTGTTGTAGATCGCCGGAATCGGCGCGGCCTTCGCGACCTGTTCGAAGAGTCGAACGCTCTCGGCGTGATTGTTCTGCTGGGCGGCGGTCACGGCGGCTTCGATCTGCTTGCGGAGCTCGTCGCTCAGTGGCTTCCCCGTTTGAGCCTCATATTCCCGCTCGAAGACGTTTACGTTCGTGATGAACGTGTTGTTCGTCCCGTAGACGATCGTGTTCGTGCCGCCGGTGATGGTCGTGCCGCCGCCTGATCCGCCCGGCGACTTCCGCAACTGCGGCACGATCGCGATGAGCGCAAGCGCAATCGGCACCGCGATGGCCACGACCCACCAGTACTTCTTCGGGATCCTCGCATCGGCCACGCAAGCCTCCTGCGTCCGCGTCAGTTCCACGCCTGATTGCCGATACAGCGTTGCAAAGAGTAGCCCTCACGGGCTGGTCACGCAACTGAATCCGTAGCAGGCCAGCCTTGCCGACTTGGCAGTCTCCATCAGGCGGCCGTTTCAGGACCGGCGCCAGGCGCGGGAGACGCTCTGGCGCGTGGTCTCGTCGATGCGCGTGGCGGCGCGTGCCGCGGGCGTGTGCTCGTCACCGGCGACGCGAAGGTGGTCGATCGCGGCAAGGGCAACGGGTTGTACGTGAACACCGCCGGCATCGGGGTGATCGAGCACGCGCAGATCGTCGCAACGTCGAGCGTCCGGCCGGGCGAGGTGCTCTTGCTGTCGGGCGACATCGGGCGGCATGGCATGGCGGTCATCGCCGCCCGCGAAGGATGGTTCGCCCGCCGTTCATACTGGATGAGCAAGGCGGACTCTGGCCAATACCGGCCAATCATTGCTTGGTGAACAGCTTCAGCACCGGTCCCACGAACGCCGAGGCGGTGAAGGCCTTTGTATCGGAACGCCAGCCGAGGGTAATGCCGCCGGTCAGGCCACCGTCCTTGGCTTGAAGGAAATAGATCGGCAGCTCGATGCCGACGATAGAGTTGTCCACATCCCAGTTGAATTTCGCGGCGAAGGCGAAGTTTGTTCCAAAGAACTGCTTGAATTCAAACGACAGTCGGTCCGTGCGTTCAGGATCCCCAGGTGGCCCAATGACCGCTTGCACGCACTTCAGCGATCCGCCGGAGGCGGCGGGCGTGCAAACGTCGGCTTTGTCGCCCGCCTGGTATGCCACATCGTGGGCGTAGCTGAAAGTCGTGACAGTGTTCGTCTTGAAGGCCACCCCGGCGACAGCGCTGAACGAGCGGCTGGTGTGCCTCTCTTGCGGCTGGTCTGCGAGAGTATCGGCGCTGACATACTTGAACGACTCAGGCGCGACGCTTCCATTGAATCCGGCAAAAAAGATGTTACCCGGCGTCAGCTTATCGATGAGGTCGTTGTAGGCGGCCTGTCCAGCGGCTGACCGATCTTTTCGGAACCACCCGATCCGGCATCTGAACTGATCGTTGTTGGGGCCTTCGGTTCGCCCGGTGGCTTTGGCGTAGCGGGCGCAGATCGGATCCAGCACTACGTTGACGTCACCGGAGTACCCGGCGCGCCACTTCGACCAAAGCAGTCCGAATTCACCGGTGGTCTTGTTGCGCAGGCCATCAAGATCTGCCAACGCTACCGGTTGGCTCGTGTCGTCACCTACGTTGGCTTTGGCACCAGCGGTCAACGTGAAGCCCCGATACTGCACGCCAACCTGCGCGTTCACGACCTTATCCGCCGTCGTGCCCTCGAGCGAAATCACCGGTGCCGCCTTGACGGACGCTGAGGCACTTGCACCAGAAGCCACTGCGAGAACATGGGCTGTGACGTTGTCTTTGTCCTCAGATCCGATCTTCTGCGCAGAGGCGCAGGTCGCAATACTGAGCATGCCGAGAAGAATCGCTGAGCGTCGCATATGAGCCCTCATCTCTACGGGTTGACGACGAACTTAATGCGCCCCGCATCGAACCCGCTCCCGTCAAAGGTGTCGCCGTCTTCGGACTTTGACTCCGGTGGGGCGGTGATCTTGACGGACCAAGTCGTGCCAGGGGCACCTCGTACCTCGAAGCTCAGCACATGATTTCCGGGAAGAACGTCGGCGGATCCCTTGCCGCCGTTCAGATCCATCGGCACGCCGTTCAACCATGCCAGCGACGCCTCGGCATCGATCTCCACATCGACGGTCTTCTCGGAGTCGGCGACACTCTTCTCGGCCGCTTCTGCGTCGAGAATGAGGAACTTATGGCCGGTCGCCCCGGCCCTCTTCAGCGCCTTGAGAGCGTCGGCCTTCTGGTCGTTTGCGTTTGCCATATTGCTCTCCTAATGGGATGTGTGGGCTAGTTGACGTGGTGTTAGACGGACGGGCGGACGCATTTCAGCCGCCCCGGAGCAGTTGACGTCGTGATTTGGGACCGTTGTAGCAAATTTGGGATGTGGATGGATAGAGGGTTTTGCGACCGACCAGCGTCCGACCCGCTTGTGCTCGGGGTCCGTCGCGGCCTCCATCGGATCGATCTCGCGCGTGACGCGGCTTCGCAGAGGAGGGCCGCGCGCGTCCACACCCTTATTTCAGATTCTGGCTAATCGAATCCGCTGTGTCGCTCATCTTCTTCAGGATGTTGGACCAGGTGGCCATCAGCTTGGCCACCCGGTCCATTGTCATTTGCAATCGTAGACTTTCTGCCTCGCCCCTTTTCGCTCATTGAATCCAATTCATTCTTGAGGCTCGAGATCAGGGCGCTCGCCCTCTGCTGCGTGCTCAGAGATTCCACGATCACTCCCTGCAAGACCGCGACAGGAGTGCCAGCCGAGAAACGGTCACAGGCCCACCTCGACTCCTCAAACGCGCGCCGTCGAGTCGGCGCGCGTGGTTCCCGGTGTCGCTGCCGCTAGCTGCCCTTGAGGTGGTTCTTGATCATGTCGATCGCGTCCACGGCGATGACGAATCGCCACGTGTCGCTGTTCGTAGGCGAGGACTTGCCGATGTTCGTAACGGCGGAGCCGGCGAAGAAGATGAAGTCGGCGCTCGCGATCGGCAGCGGGAAAAACCCCTCGAGCTTGAGCTGCCTCGTGCCGTTCGGTCCATTGGCGCCGACCCGGCCGAAAAGGATATCGCCGTACGTCTTCGTGTGCAGCTCGCCGAAGCGCGTCGTGATGCGCAGGCCGCCGAGCTTCTCGTGGAAAAACGGCTGAGCCGTTGACGATGCCGCGGTCGAGCTCGAAGACGACGCCGCGCTGGACGTCGATGTCGCGGTCGAGGTTGCGGCCGCCGCGTTCGGGGCGACTGGTGTCGTCGACACGATCGGCGTCTGAAAACCGAATTCCGCGATCAAAGAGACATCGACGGCTTCCTGATTCAGGGCTGAGGTACGGCCCCACACCGACAGCGTTCCACCCACCAACGTCTCGACGACCGTGACGTTGGTCAGGACCGCGTCCGGGGTGGTGACGCTATTCGCAAAAGAGCACGTGGACGAGGGGCTGGTCGCAGCGTTGTCGGTGGTCGAACTTCCGCTCTTCGACGACTGGGTCGTACTGCCGGCCGCGCCTGCACCGCCGGTCTGGGCCGGTGTCGACGGGTTGCTGCCATTGGATGTCGGCGTGCAGCTCTGGCCGATCAAGCGCAGGTCCGTGAAGACTGATGATCGTCGGAACCACCTTGCTGATTCCAGACGACGCGACAACGCCGTCTCACCGTAGAACTTGAGATAAGGCGAGATGCTGTTCGACGATCCTTCGGACTGCGTTTCACTGCCGCCGCCGACAATGTGGAACTCATAGATCGACCCCTGACCGGTCATTGTGAGGACGGCGGGGTTGCCAAGCAGGAGCGTGCTCGCGCCAACCGTGAAGCCTGTGCCGATGACGCTCGTCAGGTTCGTCAGAGATACGGCCTTTCCGCTGCCGTCATCGATCACGGCAGTTTGATCGACAGTAATAACCGCGGGGTCAGATGCCAGCGTGACGACACCTTTACCGGCCAGCGAAAGCGTGCTGCCCGCCTGCAGCGTCAATTCGCCACGAATGGTGAGCGCTCCGCCCGCGATGTCGAGAGCGGCGTTGACGTCGAGCGTGAGTTTTCTCACTTCCAGTTTGCTCTTCGGATCGTTTGTCGTCAGCTGTGGCGTGTTGGTTCCGCCGCCTGCGCAGGTCTTCGGGGATGAGATGAGCACGTCGTCCGTCGCGGTTGGTACCGCGCCTCCGGCCCAGTTGGCGGCATTGTTCCAGTCAAACCGATCTTTACCGGTTCCGCTGCACCCCTGCCACGTCACGGGTTCCACCTTGGGCGTTGGCGCCCTCGCCGGTGGCTTGGCGCTCTGCGGGCTGTCAAGCGTGCTCGCACTTGCGCGTGAGGGAACGTCGGCAACGGCCGCCGTCGTTCCGACGCTATCCAACAGTGTCGGCGCGATGAGCGGCCGCACCGGTCCCGTGCCGTCGCTCCGATGCACCTGACCCGCGGCCGGAGCGGCCGCGGTCATAATCACACTTACCGACAAGACGAGAGCTCTGAGCGTCATAAGCCGTCTCCAGATGACCACTCCATGGTCTGTGCTGGTAGACGGACACGACGCGTAGTTTCCGGAAGTCAGCCATCGGGCGAGGTTCGCGGTCGTGGATTTTGGTTAGCTGAATCGCCGCTCGTCGGGGCCGGACATGACTACGCCCCGTCCTTCCTCAGCGTCGGGGTTATTTTCCCAGCAGATCCATCGCGGCCCTGAGCCCGGCCGCGACGTTCTGCGGCGTGTCCTCCGCCCAGAAGTGCATGAAGTAGAGGACGGGCGTCCCGTGCAGCATGTGGTTGTGCAGCGCCGTGATGGCGATGCCGTGCGCGCGCAAGGCTTTCGCGATCGGGTTGACCTCGTCGTCGATCATCACGAAGTCGCCGGTGGCGGCCACCTTGCCGTTGCCCGCCGACTGGAAGTTGAGTGCGGTCGCCATGCCCATTGCCGGCGGCAGCTCGACGCCCATCATCATGATCTTCTCCGGACGCGGCACCGAAATGGCGAGCACGCCTCCGCGGACTGTGCCGGTCTTGCCCAGCACTCTTTGGATGGCATCGGCGTCGAAACCCGGATCGACCGCTGGAGCGCCGGCTGCCGGAGCGGGCGCCGGTGCAAGCGGTGTCTTCGTCGTCTGGAGGGCGGCGCGAAGCGCGCGCGCGAGTGTGGCTTCAGCGCCCTCGCCCCAGTAGTGAACGTACATGAGTGAAGGCGTCTCTTCGATCAGATGGTTGTGCAGCGCGGTGATTTGCAACCCACCGTCCTGGAGCGCCGAGATCACTGGATTGATCTCCGCCTCGGTCAAGACGAGATCGCCATGGACCACAGCGCGGTTGCCGGCGCGCCGAAACGCGGCCCAACTGCCGAGCGCAAGACCGGGCTTGATGACGATGCCGTGCACGGTGACGTTCAAGTCCGTTCTCGGCATGCCGACGCGGTACACATCGCCCTGCACCTGGCCCGTCAAGCCAAGGGCTTGATCGATGGCGGCGGTGTCGAGCGCGCCGCTCGCAGGCTGTTGAGGAACGCTGACCCAGGTACCGGCGGTCAGGATGAGCGAAGCAGCAAAAAGTCGAGATGTCATCATCTCTCCAGGATCGGCCCTTCCATCATCTATCTTCGCAGATGGCGTCAGGCGCTCTCTGAAGTCTTACTGAATTCTTGGTCAGGGCGCAGCTGGACGTCCAAATATCGCTGCGTGGTCTTGATGTCGGAGTGCTCGTGCTCGGGGCCCGTCGCGGCGGCGTCGCCGCGTATACTGTCGGCATGGCCTGCATGATTGCGGCCGTGGCTCAATGACCAGCCCGCTCGCACGGCGATCGTTCGACGTGACAGGAGTCATCGCCGCCGCCATCCTGGTGGTTGCACTCGTCAGCTGCCGCGAACCACCCTCCGGCGCGAAGGTTCGCGGCACTTACGACGCGGACGGCAAACTTCAACTCCTGACCTACGACACCAACGGGAATGGACGGCCGGACACGTGGGCCTACATGGACGGCACGAGGATCGTCCGTGTCGAGATCGACAAGAACGAAGACGGCGTCATCGAGCGCCGCGAGTACTACGACGCCAGACAGGCGCTCGAGAGGGTCGAGCTCTCCACGAGAAGCGACGGGAAGATCACGCGCACGGAGTTCTATGACGGCGGCGTCCTGGCGCGGGCCGAACAGGATGTCGACGGCAACGGCGCTCCGGACCGGTGGGAGACGTACGCGGACGGCCAACTGCGCAGCGTGACCTTCGATCTCGAAGGGGCCGGCCGTCCGACCATGCGGATGGTGTACGGTAGCGATGGCAACGTCATTAAGATCGAACGGGGCCACGACCTCGCGCCGCTGGTGGCGAGGCGTTGAGCGGTTGCGGACGCCCCCCGGTTCCGCGGGGAGTGCGCTTGTGGTGACGGGGAGTTCGATGGAGTTCAGGCGGGTCGTCGCTCTCGCGCTCATCGTCGGATGCGTCGGCGGCGCCGAGCCGGGTGCGCGCGATCTCGCACTCGCAGCGCCGGCCGCCCGACGGGTCGCCGGTGCGCAGCAGCTGCCGGCCGCGGCGGGACTCACGATTTCTGGGACGGTATTCAAGAGCGACAGGGCCACTCCTGTTGCAGATGTGCGCCTGAGATTGCGCAATCTCGACACGGGCACGATCATCGGCAATGCCGTGAGCGACAAGCAGGGCGCCTTCTCGTTCGCGGTGCCCGGACCTGGTCGCTACGTAGTCGAGGCAGTCGGCAAGACCGGCGGGGTGGTGGCCGTCAGCGATCCCGTCAGCCTGGCCGGCTCGGCCGTCAGCACGAACGTGATCCTGCCGTCGGACAAATCCGCAGCCACAGCCTTACTCCTCGTCGCGATCGCCGGCGGCGCGGGTCTCGTCGGTTGGATCGTGGGCAGCGAAGGCACGACGAGTCCTGAGCGCTGACGAGCACTGCGGTCGGCGTTGGGCTGCCGACCGCATGATATGATGCGCGCTCAACACGATTGCGCGAGTCCTTCCACAGTTCTCGCGCGTCGGTGCATGGATCGCTCAATGGACGACGCGCCTGCTGATCTGCCAGATGGCTTGAGGCATGTTGCGTCGGGCGCCATGGAGCCTCCTTCGCAGCCTGCCACTGATCGCAGCGGCCACCTTCTCGATCGTCTGAACGTCGTCTACAAGTACCGGTACGTTGCCGGCAGCACGTTCGTGCTCATCGTGCTGGCTGTGTTTCTCCGGACGTACACGACAACTCCGCTCTACCGGGCGCAGGCGCGGCTGATGATTGACCTGGAGGACGAGAGCACCGCGGCGGTGGCGGGCGCGATCACCCCCACGGTTCCGCCGTACTGGCAGGACCCCAAGGTCTTCTACGAAACTCAGTACCGAATTCTCACGGGCAGCGAACTCGCGCGCCGCGTTGTCAAACGCCTGGATCTCGGACACGTTCCTGAGTTCAGCGCGGCCAGACCTGGGTCGTCGGGACTCGGTCGTCTCGTGTCTTTGCTGACTGGACGGGGCGCGCGCGCCGAAGCCGACGCCCCCGCGCCTTCTGAGTCGGCGCTCGTCAGCCAGCTCCACGGGCGGGTGTCGGTCGAGCCCGTTCAAAACAGCCGGCTGGTGGATGTCGCCTTCATCTCGGCGGACCCGGCCTTCGCCGTTCGTGCGGCCGACGCCCTGGCCGATGAGTACGTGCAGCTGAACATGGAGCTGCACCGGCAGAACATGGTCGCGAGTCTGGAGTGGCTGTCGCGGGAGCTCGTGGCGCAGCAGGCGAAAGTCGAGGCGAGCGAGCGCGCGATGGCGCAGTATCGCGAGGATCAGCAGGCGCTCTCCCTCGAGGAGCGCCAGAACATCGTCGTCGCCCGCCTCAACCAGTTGAACGACGCCGTCACCAGGGCCAAGACGAATCGCGTGCAGAAGGAATCGCTCTACGATCAGGTCAAGGGATTAGGTGTCGACGCGCCGGCCGACACGATTCCCGCGATTCTGCAGAACGCCTATATCCAGACGATCAAGACGCATGTCGCCGAGCTCCAGCGCGAGAGGGAGTCGCTGCTGGAGCGCTATGGCGAGAAGTATCCGGAAGTCGCGAAGGTGAACGCCAGCCTTCAGGATGTCTCGCGACAGCTTCAAACGGAGCTCGCCAAGGCGGCCGAAGCCGTCAGGAACGACTATCTGTCGGCGCTCGCCGAGGAACGGACGCTGACCGCCGCGCTCGAAGAGCAGAAGAACGTCGCGATGGACCTCAACCGCAAGAAGGTCAACTACACCGTGCTGGAGCGCGACGCCCAGAGTAACCGCCAGCTGTACGAGGCCCTGCTCATGCGAGAGAAAGAGCTGCAGGTGATGGCGAACAGCCGCGGGAACAACGTCAGGATGACCGACCACGCCGAGGCGCCGGCCAGGCCGTTCGCGCCCACGCCGCAGCGGGATCTGATTCTCGCAACCGTCGCCGGTCTCGCGCTCTCGCTTGGCTTGGTTTTTCTGCTCGATTATCTCGACGACACGATCAAGAACCCCGACGACGTGACCGGCAAACTGAAGCTGCCGCTGTTGGGAATTGCGCCGAAGGTGTTCATCGACGGACCGCTGCTGCTGTCGCATGAGGTGCCGCACGAGTTCGGCGAGGCCCTCCGGGCAATGCGCACGGCGTTGACGTTCAGCAGTGCGCGGGAGCCGACTCGAGTCGTGATGGTGACGAGTGCGCAACCACTCGAGGGAAAAACCACCACGGCCTGCAATCTTGCAGTCGCCCTGGCCATTGGGGGCGCGCGCGTGCTGATGATCGATGCCGATATGCGGCGACCCGGTGGTCACCGTGCGCTCGGCATCGAGAACCGCCTCGGACTCTCCCACGTGCTGACCGGTCAGGCCACGATGGATGCCGCCGTCGTCGCGCTCGAGAATCCCAGCCTCTGGGTAATGACGGCGGGAGCGCCGGCCCCGAATCCGTCTGAGCTGCTCGGTTCGGACCAGATGCGCGCACTCCTCGACGAGGCCAAGCGCGGTCGGTTCGACTGGGTGATCATCGACACGCCTCCGGTCCTCGCCGTGACTGACGCGGTCGTGTTGTCCGCGGTCGTGAGCGGAACCGTGTTCGTCATCGGGTCGGAAATGACCCAACGGCAGCACGCGGCCCGCGCGCTCGATACGCTCACCGCGAACGGCTCGCGTGTGCTCGGCGCCGTGCTCAACCGCGTCGATCTGAAGCGCAATAAGTACTATTACTCCCGCTACTACGGCTACAAGAACCGGAACTACTACTTCACGCAGCCCGCGGCCTGATCAGGACAGGACTCGCCCGTGATGTGGATTCTCGGGGCGATGATCGTGTGGTCCCTCTTCGCCGTCGGAGGCGTGTACGTGTGGGGGGGCGTGCCGCTGATGATCGCCGCCGCGGGTCTTGCGGTGGTGGCGCGTCCGAGGCCCGCCGCCTCGCCCGACACGCGAACGCTCGACATCCTGCTGCTCGCCTCGGTGGTTGTGGTCATCGCCGAACTGATTCCGCTACCGCCCGTGCTGCAGGCGGCCTTGTCGCCTCACGCGGCCGGAATCCGCGCGGCGATGTATCTGGGACCGTCAGACGCGACAACATGGCAGCCGCTTTCTGTATCGCCCTCCTCGACGGCGTATGCGTCCGGGCTCGTGCTGACCGCGCTTGTAGTGTTCTGGACGACGAGAATGGCCAGCGCGCAGGGCATGACCCGGCGGATCGTTCGCACCGTCGCGTTCGCTGGTCTCGTCGCGGCCCTGCTCGCAATCGTATTCCAGGGCGGCAGCGACCCGTCATTGATCTACGGACGATGGCGACCGCTCGACGCCCGCGCCCGTCCCTTCGGTCCGTTCGTAAACCGTAATCATTTTGCGACCTGGGTGGTGATGGCGTGTCCGCTCGCAGCGGGATACGTGGCCGCCGCATTCAGGGGACGAAGCTCTCCGGCCGGCCTCAAAGCGAGGCTGGTCGTGTTATTCCAGGGGATTGGCACGACCACGATGTGGGTCGGCGTCGCCGGCATCGCAATGGCGATCGCTTTGGTCCTGTCCACGTCGCGCTCGGGACTCGTTGCATGCAGTGTTTCGCTCGTGGGAGGCGCCTTTGCTGCTCGCGGCCGGCTCACACGTTCGGCGGCAGTGCGTGTCCTCCTTGCCGGCCTGGCACTCGCGGCGATCGTCACCGCGTATGTCAACGTGCAGCCGCTGTTCTCCCGTGTCGAGGAGACGCTCGCTGTCGGCGCCGGTGGCCGGCCACGCATCTGGCAGGAAACGCTGCGGGTGATACACGATTTCCCGCTCACCGGCACCGGCCTCGGCACCTACCAGACTGCGATGCTCGTGTATCAGCAGACTGATCGAACCATCTCGATCAATCAGGCGCACAACCAGTATCTCCATCTGCTCGCCGAGGGCGGCGTCCTGTTGGCCGTTCCTGTGGTTCTCGCCGTGGTGGCATTCATCCGGCTGCTCAGGACGCGACTGCTGCAGGACGCGTCTTCTTCCGCCTGGCTGCGGATTGGCGGCGCGACTGCGATGCTCGCGGTGGCGGTGCAGGGGCTCTGGGAAACAGGACTGCGTATTCCGGCCGATGGTCTGCTGTTCGCCATCGCTGCGGCGATCGCCGTCCATCGATCTCCTGAATCAGAACTTGCGCCCGTCCGCCTCCCAGGCGCCACGCGCCGTGATCCAGAGCGAGAGCAGCACGAGGCGTAGGTCCAGCCACACGGACTGTCTGCGAACGTAGAACAGGTCGTATCGAAATTTGAGCCGGCGGGGAATGTCGCGTGGCGCGTAGATTTGCGCGATGCCCGTCAGTCCTGGACGCACCTGCGAGCGCTCGGCGAAGCCGGGCACCTCGTCGAGCCGCTCGAGACGGTTGTTGGCAAGCGTTTCAATCTCACCGGGACGCAGCGCTCGCGGGCCGACAAAGCTCATGTCACCGCGCAGGATGTTCAGGAGCTGCGGGAGCTCGTCCATCGCGGTCGCGCGCAGGAAACGGCCAACCGCCGTGACGCGCGGATCCGAGTGGATCGCCTGCACCGCTCCGACGTCGGCCTCGGCATCTGGAATCATCGAGCGAAACTTCAGAACGTCGAACGAGCGGCCGTACCTGCCCGATCGCTCCTGCCGGTAGAGGACCGGCCCACCGTCCTGCAGTTTGATGGCCGCCGCGAAGATTGCCCACAGTGGCGCCGACACCATCAACCCAGCGGCGGCAAGCACAACATCGAACGCCCGCTTCATGATGTCGGCGCGACGATCAGGCGCCGCTCGCACCGTCGATAAAAACGTGGCCATGCTCTCCAAGCGCGTCGGCCTGTCCGGTCAGGGGAACGGCCTCGAGCCCGACGTGGCTCAAGAGCTTCTCGAGGTCGCTGCGGCAATGACCGGACCACGGCCAGGCCTCCGGGTGGAGTTCGATGACGAAACGGCTGTGCCCCAGAAGACGCCGTGCGGATCGCAGCGCGGAGATTTCCCAGCCCTCGATGTCCATGATGACCCATGCGGGCCTGGTCTGGCGCCGCTCGGCCACCTCATCGAGCGTCGTGACCGGCACTCTGACGCACTCGGTCACGGTGAGCACGGGGTTAGGGCGGCCGAGGCGACTCATTGGGTCCGCTGCACGCGCGTGGAGATCCGCCTCGCCGGGGGACTCTCCGATCGCCAGCCGCAGGATTTCGATGCGATCGTGAAGGCCGTTCAGGCGCACGTTCTCGGTCAGAAGTTTTGCGGCGAACGGATTTGGCTCGAACGCGAGCACGAGGCCGTCGCATCCTACCCACGCGCCAAGCTGCAGGGCATAGACGCCGATATTCGCGCCGACGTTCCACACCTCTGCGCCCGGCTGGACGTGGTGACGAAGGAGCGCCGCGACCGGCCGTTCGTATTCACCCGAAAACCAGTTGCGCGTTCCGGAATCGACTCGCACGTCCAAGCCGTTGATCGTCCGCGGGACTCCACGACCCGAAGTGGCGACGCGAAGGGCCAGTTCTCGGCTGGCCCGCGCGGAGCGCCGAAGCCAGTCGGTCGCTGTCACCTGGGAACGCTCCGGCTGGCGCGTGCCTGCTCGTCCGTACTCAGCGCTGGCGCGGCGCTCGTGAACGCGGACACGTCCCGGTAGAGCGCCAAGGCCGCCGCGCACATCCCGTCGGCGGTGAACGTGTTCAGGACTCGCGCGCGCGCGGCTGAGCCGAGCGTGTGTCGAAGTTCCGCGTCTGCCGTGATGCGGTCGAGCGCGCCGCGCAGCGAGGCCACGTCGCCAGCCCGTACGACCAGGCCCGTCCTGCCGTCCACATTCACCCAGGGCACTCCCGTCGGCAGATCGGTGCTGACTACGGGCCTGCCGCACAACATGGCTTCCAGCTGCACGATTCCGAACGATTCCTGCCGGCTGATCGAGGGCAGCACGAGCGCGTCGCACGCGTGCAGCCACGCTAGGCGCTCTTCATCCGTCACTTCACCCTCGAACCGCACTCGATCGCCGAGGCCAAGCTCCCGGACCCTGGCCTCCAGCGCGCCACGCAGCGGTCCGCCTCCCACGATGACCGTGCGCACGTTGAGTCCCGGCAGCGCGCGAAGCAGTACGTCGACTCCCTTGTACGGGACCAGTCGGCCGACAAACAGCAGAATTGGACCGCCCGCGCGCTCGCGCAGCGCGTCAGCTTTCGCGCGCACCGCGGCCGTTGGCTGATATCGATCGAGATCCAGCCCGTAGGGGATGGCGACGCACTTGTCCTGCACTGCCGCGAGCGCCGGCAAGTCCTTCATCGGCGGAGACGCGACGACGACACGCGCCGCGCGACGCAAGGCGAAATCAAGGAAGGGACGGTAGAAGAGCTCGTATCGCCAACGCGGCCGCACCACCTGGCTGTGAAACCAGACGATCAGCGGTGCTCTCGGTCGCGCCAGGAAATACGCCACGAGCGCCACGGGATTCGGCTCGTGCAGGACGATGAGATCGGCCGCGGCCCGCGCGATCCAGAACGGCAGCGTCGGCGCGACGGCGACGGCGCCAACCGTCAACCAACTGCCGACTCGCGTCACGGGCACGCCGTCCACGACCTCATGTGTCGTCTTGCGGGTGCGGCTCATCACGAGCGCACGAGTGTCGACGTCGCGCAGCTCTCCACGACACAGCGTTTGCAAAGCTGTTTCCATGCCGCCGCTCTTCGGCGCATAAAACTTCCCGAGGTGCAGGATTCGCAAGCGGCTCATGCGTTCGTGTCCGCGAGATGGCGAACCTTGCGGGATGATGCGTCGCTAAGAACGTCTCGATAGACGTCGCCGATGGCCCTGGCGTGCGCGCGACAGTCGAAGCGCCTCGCCCACTCGATTGCCGCCGCTTGCCGTTTCCGCCAGACGTCGAGATTGTTCGCGCGCTCGTCGAGGAGCGCGGTCGCCGCCACGGTCCACTGTGCCACTTCGCCCACTGGGCAGTACGTGGTTGACGGGCCGCCGACTTCACGAAGCGCCGGCAGGTCGCTCGCGACAACAGCTGTACCGCAGGTCATCGCCTCGGCCACTGGCAGACCGAACCCCTCGCGGTCTGAGGTCTGCAGCAACAGGGCCACGCGGCGATATATGGCCGCCAGCACGTGCCGATCGATGAAAGGCAGCACCACGATGTGCTCGGCGAGGCCAAGCTGGCCGGCAAGCCGCCACTGGCCGGCTGTGAACGATCCGCCAACCTGGATCAACCGGACGCGCGGATCCTTCCCGCGCAACGCCGCGACGACGCGCAGCAGGACGTCGATGCGCTTGCGTGCAACTGTGCTGCCGACGTGCAGCAACTCGATCTGCTGGCCGTCGGGCCGACCGAGCAGCGACGCGGCTTCTCGATCCTCGGCCGGCTCCGGTCGCGCGCTGTACGACGGATGCACGGCGTTCGGTACAACGACGATCCGCTCGGCGGGGATCGCAGCCGTCGAGAGCAACCCGTCACGCGTGGCGGCGCTCACGCAAAGAATCTTTCGCGCTGCTCTCATTCCCGCCAGCAGGCGCCGGCCGAGCGCGCGTTCGACGATCGAGGCTGTCCCGGAGCCGGGGAGCACGCCGCGGAAGGCGTCCAGATCGTGGCACGTGATGATCGACCGGCCCGCTGGCAGCCGCCGCGCCAGATGGGCATAGCTGTGGTCGATGATGTGGAAGAGATCGAAGTCGCCGGTCAGGGGACGAAGCCATCGCGGGTAGTCCCAGACGCGGTTGAGTATCCGATCGGCCGTATCGGCCGTCGCCGTGTCCCCGACAAGCGGCAGCCGAGTCAGTCGTCGCACCATGGCCGGACGGAGCTCGCTCGTGTCGACGAGTCGCGGCTCCGGCGTCGCCAGATTGAGCAGCAGCATCTCGGCGACAAGATCCATCGCGAGCCACCGCTCTTCGCGGAGGTCCGACACTACGGCCACTCGCGGAAGACTCAACGGCTCACTCCGGCCGCCCGCGTCCGCGCCTCAAACCATACCTGGCTGCTGAAGTGCGGACCAGGCCAGTTGAGCGGCGACGTCACCGTGCGCACGAGATCGAATTTCGACGCAACCGTGGCCCGCAAGGCACGCCAGTTAAACCCCTTGTGATCGTGAAAGAGGCTGCCGTCGGATCGCGGGAACACCGGGCGTGCGATGTGTGGACTCGACGCGGCGAACACACTCTTCACCAACTCGCGCGGTCTGTAGCTCGAGGTGCCAGGATAATCGCCGATTCGTCGCCAGCCCGCTACACGGCGGACGACCTGCTTCACGAGAACCGGCAATCCTGTTTCGATCGGCACGCTGATCACAAGCGTGCCGCCCGGTGCGAGCAGGCGCTCGAAGTCGGCGAGCAGCGGCAGCGAATCCGTCACGTGCTCCAGGACCTCCATGCAGAAGACGGCGTCGTACGCTCCCGAGTGGTCGGCCCCGGCCAGATCGGCGACGTTCACGAACTGCACGGCCGGCACCGTCTCGAAGCGGCGCGCGCAGTCGACGACGACGCGCGGGTCAATCTCGGCGCCGACGGCGAGAGCAGGCCGGCCGTCTCCCAACTGAAGCAGGCCGAGAAACGTGCCGTCGCCGCATCCGTAGTCGAGCACGCGGCGACCGGTGAACGGCCGTGCGAGCGCAAGCCCCGCGCTGAAGCGGCGGCGGTGGCTCCAGGCAATGAGCGGATCGCGGCTGTGAAGCTGCTGCCTGGCGAAGTGGCCTGCGTCGACAGAATGTTGAACGTCAGTCACCGGGGCTCGCCAAAGGCCGTGGACGGTGGCCGTTCGCCACCGATTCAAAGACCATCGCCAGATCGCTGAACGCCTTCGTGCGGTTCCATTCACGGCAGACGTACGCGCGACCCGCACGCGCCTGGGCCCGTGCCACGCGTGGCTGTGCGGCCAACGCCAGGAATGATTCGGCCATGGCGGGTGCGTCACCGCGTGGCGTCAGCGAGGCGTACCCGCGAATCTGGACCGCCGTCCCCCCCACTGCTGTGGCGACGACGGGCGTCTCGCAGGCCAGCGCCTCGAGCGTCGAGTAGGCCGCGCCTTCCGCGAGCGACGCCAGCGCCACCGCGTCGGCCGCGCGAAAGTAGTCAGCCAGGTCCTTCATCGGATGTACGGCCGCGCGCGCGAGCACCCAGGAAGCATCGCCATCGACGACGCCGAGACGGGCGGCGAGGGCCAGGAACTCACGATGCCCGTCCCCGAGGTTCAGCACCACCGCGTCGAGCCCGCGCTCGCGGGCGATCGCCACTGCGCGGAGGACCGTCTCCGGATCCTTCTCGTGGCTGATCCGGCTCGAGAGCACGACGAGGAATTTGTCGTGGGGCAGGCCCAGGCGTGTTCGCAGACGTGAACGTTCGTCCGCGTCCGCCGGCCGGAAAGCCTCGACGTCCACGCCGTAGTACAGACCGATCTCGGTACGCGTGCACCACTGCGACGCGACCTCGCGGAGATAGGGCCCCATGGCAAGGCATCGAGACGCCAGTCGTCCGTTCACCGTTACCAGTGTCCGGATGAGCGTGCTCCCCAGCCACGACACGACCGGTCCGATTTGACGACGCTCCCGCCGGCAACGAAAGTACTCGAGCGGCGAGATGCCGACGTAGGCGATCACAGGTGTCCGACGAAGCCGGCCGATCATGTTGGCGTTCAAGGAGCCGCGCAGCAACTCCTGCGACAGAATCAAGTCGCAGCCGCCGACGTGCCGCCAGAGTGCTGCGAGCGACCGAACTTGAAAACGCAACCTGCTGCCGGCGATTTCAATGACACGAAGCTTCGCACCGCTCTCTTTCACCCTCTCGGCCAGGCGACTCTCGCGATACGTCCGCGTGGGCACCATCATCGTGAGATCGCAAATCTCGCTGAGGCCTACGACGAATCGAATGTCTGTGAAGCCCTCGACGAGAAACAACACGCGAATGCGCCGTGCTGCGGCCGCAGGCGTTGGAGAGACGGCGCGCGCCGCGGCAGACGATTGGACAGGCGTCATGGGTGGTTTGCTGAGGTGAGTGCTATGGTAGCTCGAAAGAAAGCCGGGAGGTTCAGTCCACTCCGTGCAGACGCCACGAATCTCTATCTGCATTCCCACGGTCGACCGGCTGCCGTACCTGCGTGAGTCGGTCGTTTCGGCGCAGGCGCAATCGATCGGGGCGGTGGAGATCCTGATCGGCGACGACGGCGACTCCGACGAACTTCGCACGTGGGCCCTCGACGCGGCCGCCGCGGATGAGCGCGTCCGCTATCTGAAGACGCCGCGACGGCTCGGCCTCGCGGGCAACTGGAACTTCCTCGCCGACTCGGCAACGGGAGAGTTCCTGACGATCATCGGGGACGACGACCGCCTGCTGCCGGAGTTTGCCGAGCGACTGCTTCACGAGACGACCAACGAGGTTGCCGTGGTCTTCTCGAATCACTACGTCATCGACGATGCGGGGCGCCGCCTTATCGACGCGTCGCACGAAATTACGCGCCAGTACGGGCGCGACACGATGTCACGAGGGAGGCTTGCCAATGCCATGCAGACCGTGTGGCGAAACAGTGTTCCCATCTCCGCGTCCATCATGCGCACGGAAGTGATACGTCGTCTGAGATTCAAGCCGGACATCAACGCGCCCGAGATCGAGCTGTTTGCCCGGCTCTCGCTTGAAGGGGCGGCCTTTGTGTTCGTCCCGGAGTACCTCTCCGAATACCGCTCGCATGCTGGATCCGAAACCGCGCGTGGTCTTACGCTGGATCGTCTGGCCGAGTACCTCGAAGTGATAGAGGTCCCGGCTGATGTCGAGCAGGCGAAGCGAGACTGTCTGGCGCAGGTCCTGGCTGCCGGCGTCGGCATTCGCCTCGCGCGCGGCGACCTCGCGGGCGCCCGTCGGCTCTGCAACAGTCGCTATTACGCGGGCGGTCTCACTTCGTTCGCGCAGCGGCTCAGCTTGAGCCTGCCGGACGCCTTTGCCGTTCGCACGTATGCAGCGTTCCGGCGGATCGGCGGGCTCGCGCGCGGCACCTCGACGCGGACAGGAGCCCGCTGGTGATTTACCGCGCGGTCAACGCGCCCGTGCTCAGCCGCGTTCCGCCACACGCGCGTCGTGTGCTCGACGTCGGATGTGGAGATGGCGCGCTCGGCGACGCGATCAAGGCGCGACACCCGACCGAAGTCGTTGGCGTGACGCGCTCCGAGGAGGAGGCCGTGAGCGCGCGGAAGGTGCTCGATCAGGTCGTCTGCACAGACTTGGAGTCGGCGGCTCTTACGAATCTCGGCGTCTTCGACTGCATCGTCTGCAGCCATGTCCTCGAGCACCTCCGTGAGCCGGTGCGACTCCTCGCGCGCTTGCGCGAGAATCTCGCGGCCGGCGGGATTGTGCTCATCGCCCTGCCCAACACATTGCACTACCGCCAGCGTCTCGCATTTCTCGCGGGCCGGTTCCGGTACACCGACGGTGGAATCATGGATCGCACCCACTACCGGTTCTTCGATTGGGTCACGGCGCGCGGCATGGTGAAGGAGGCAGGCCTTCACCTCGTGGAGGCACGCGCCGACGGCGGCTTTCCCGGCTCAAGATTCCTGGGACCGCTGCGTGGTCCGCTCGATCGGCTCGCGGTCGGCAGTTTTCCGGGCGCGTTCGGCGCGCAGTTCGTGCTGACGGCGAGAACGGGTGAGCGGTGAACCGCCTGGCATGGGCCGCGTCAGTCTTGCTCTCTCGCTGCCGGAACACCGCGCGGTACGCGGTTGCGCTGCCGTTCACGTACCGCAACTGGTGGGTCGTGCCGCTGCCCAAGCTTGGAAGAAGCGTCGTGCTCGAGTTGAGGGACGGCACGAAGTATCTGGTGCGAGCGGGCACCACCGACCTCGCGGCTGTGAACGAAGCCTCGATTCTGAACCCGTATCTCCGGTGCTCTCAGATCGTGCTGCCGGAAGACGCGACGGTCATCGATATCGGCGCGTACATCGGCGATTTCACGATTCAGATCGCGCGCGCGTGCCCGCGAGGCCGAATCCTTGCCGTCGAGCCAGGCAGTGCGAACACGAGAATGATTGAAACGCAGTTGGCGCTCAATCACGTTTCGAACGTGGAGACCGTGCGGGTCGCGGTCGGCGGGACAAACGGGCGCGCCGGACTGACGCGGGATGGGGCGGCGTCGAGGGTCACCGAAAGTGACGACCCCGAGGCCGTCGAGGTCGTCACGCTCGAGAGCCTCATGGAGCGCTACGGCATCCGATCAGTGGATTTGTTGAAGCTAGATTGCGAGGGCGCCGAGTGGGACATCCTCCCGGCCGCCGAACGCGTCCTCCCGCGCGTCCGGCAAATCTGCATGGAGTTCCACTGCGAGCGAGGCTGGACCGGCGTGAAGCTGGCCGACTGGCTTCGGGTGCGGGGCTTCGCGGTGTCTCACACGGCCGGCCACTGGAATGGACTACTTTGGGCGACGCGATCCTAGCTCGCGCGTTTGCGCAGCGCCACCGCAGTCGCGACATGTGACGGCATGAACATCCCTCGGCCCGTGGTGCCAAAGAGCTTGTGGATGATTCGCGAGTACAACAGATGTGCGGGCGAGCGGCCGGGCTTCGGTAGGACTGCGGAGTTGTCTGGCCCGATCACGACCGGACAGATGCCAACGTACTCGAACGTGTCCTGCAGCAGTTCGTGGCCGTTGCGCTGTGCGTACTGAACATAGAAGTCCGGAAGAATACGCCAACAGTCGATCGGGTACGAGTGCAGCGGCCAGACGGTCGGCGTGAGTACAACGCAGAGGCCGCCTGGAGCAAGGATCTCGAAAACGTGATCCAGGACCCGAATTGGATCGAACGTATGCTCGAGGACGTTGAAGACAAGTGCGCTGGCGAATCGAGGCGTGCTTGCAAACGCCGTTCGGACGGAGTGTGCATCAGAGAAGTCAGCGCGCACGTCAACATTGCCCTGGATGTCGGTGCCAACGTACGTGATGCCAGCGTCTTCGATGAGTGCGCGAGCGCTGTGTTCGGGAATGCCGGCACCGAGTTCAAGAAGCGGACTCTTGAGGAGGCCGCGTTGGAGCAGCGCCTGAAGATACGTGCGGTCGGCTTCGACCATGGATCTGGCGCACGATCATTAACGAGACGAGCGCTGGCCCAGTCTACAGAAATCTCGCGACTGGCGCTTTCCGGCTCGGGCGTTTTGGCGCGGGCGCTGGCAGGACATGTGCTATGTTCCCTTGGGTATTTCGAGATGTGCGACGCCGATGCCGCGCCCGACGGTCGCGACATTCCTGATGATCCGGCCGTGCTTGTTCGGGCGTCTAACTGCGTCACGCGCGCGATCGCGGGCGAGACGTTGATTATTCCCATCGCCCGCGCCACGGCCGACCTGGAATCGATTTTTACGCTGAACGCCGTCGGGTCACGCATCTGGGAGTTGCTGGAATGCCCGGCCGCGCCGCCGCGGCTCGTGGCGACGATCGTGCGCGAATTTGACGTTTTGCCCGCCGAGGCCGCACGAGACGTCTCCGAATTCCTCGACGCCTTGCGCGCGGCCGGTCTCGTCGCAGCGGTGGAAGGCTGAGGCTCGGTGCAGACGATCGACTACGGGAGATTCTCGCAGACGATGCATCGGAAGATGCTCGCAGCCGGACTCCCGCTCAGCGGCACCATCGAAGTAACGCGCCGCTGCCCACTCACGTGCGCGCATTGCTACAACAACCTTCCGATGGGCGACCATGGGGCGGCGCAGCGTGAGCTCTCCTGCGACGAGCACTGCCGTCTGTTGGACGAGATAGCTGACGCCGGCTGCCTTTGGCTGCTATATACCGGCGGCGAAATCTTTGCACGGCGCGATTTCATCGACATCTATTCGTACGCGCGGCGACGGGGATTGTTGATTACGCTCTTCACCAACGGCACGCTTATCACGCCGGCGCTGGCCGACCGGCTCGTCGAAGAGCGGCCATTCGCGATCGAGATCACGCTCTACGGCCGTACGCGTGAGACCTACGAGCGGCTCACGGGCATCCCGGGCTCCTACGATCGCTGCCTGCGGGGGATTCGGTTGCTGCACGAGCGCGGTCTTCCGCTCAGCCTCAAGACCGTGGCCGTCACGATCAACAAGCACGAAGTCTTCGCGATGCAGCGGTTCGCCGAGGAAGAGCTCGGGCTCGCATTCAAGTTCGACGCAATGATGAATCCGCGCCTGGACTGCTCTCGAGCACCGCTGGGCGTGCGACTGACGCCCGAAGAGTGTGTCGCGTTTGATGTGGCCGACCCCAAACGCATGGACGAGTGGACGATGTTCGGAAAAAAGGCGCTGACGTCCACGGCCAAGGTCGGACCAACGGAGGACCTCTACGGGTGCGGTGGCGGGATCGCCTCATTCGCCATCAACCCGTACGGAGAGTTGAGCATCTGCACGCTCTCTCAAAGGGACGTGTACGACCTGCGATCCGGCAGTTTTGCGGACGGCTGGAGTTCATTTCTGCGCACAGTGCGGTCGAGAAAAGTCACGCGGCTGACGAAGTGCACCACCTGCCAGTTGAAAGCCATGTGCGGCATGTGTCCGGCGAACGGAGAGCTCGAGAGCGGCCATCCGGAGGTGCCGGTCGACTTTCTCTGCCGGACGGCTCACCTGCGCGCGTACACCTTCGGCTTCCCGGTCACCCCTCACGGCGAGTGCGAGTACTGCCCGGGCGGAAGCGGGTATGACGAGCTGATGGCGGCGTCGACCGCGCTATGCGCGTCCGGTTCACCTGCCGGCGTGGGCGCGCCGATGGCGCGCCTGCTGCCAATGCTGCCGGCTGGTCCATCATCGACTTCGTGTGGATCCGGAAGGTGCGGCACGTGTGGCTCTCACTGAGTCGCGCGGGGACGAGGGGGATGGATGAAGCCTGACGGAACAGGACCACGCAAGCCATATATCAAGCCGCAGCTGACGCGCGTGACACTGCGGCCGGAAGAGGCCGTGCTTTCGGCGTGCAAGAACGTGAGCGTCGGGGGGCCCGGCCAACCCACGTGCGCCTCGCCGGCAGCCTGCTTCGACCCGGCGTCGTAACGCCACGGGCGCCTCGAAACGGACCGACAGGACTCGGGCAATGACACCGACGGAGACGATTTCCGCGGGTTCGCGACGCGTCGCCACCTTGTCCATCGGTGGCGTGCGAGTGCAGCTGGTGGCTGCGGGCCGCGACTTCGCATTCGATCTCCCGTCCAACGTGTTGCCGTTCGTCTGTGACGACGGAATGCGTCCAGAGATCAGGGTCGACGTACGCCGCGCGTTGATCGAAGCATCGCCGTTGCCCCTGGAATTCGACTCCGGCGGCGTGTGGAAATTGAGGCGGTCGGCCGACGAGGTGATGTTTGAGTTCCGCTCCCCTCGGTTCGGTGCGGTTCCGTACAAGATCGCCCGTTTCCGTCCCGATTTTTCAGCCGGCGAGGTCGTCCTCCACCAGCCGTACTTTTCGTCGGCGCCTCAGGTCTATCCGTTGGAATATCCCCTCGACGAGCTGATCTTCACGAACCTGCTCGCGCGGCAGAACGGCGTCGAGTTGCACGGCTGCGGCGTCGTCGACGGCGATGAAGGGCTGCTGTTCCTTGGCTTTTCTGGTGCGGGCAAGAGCACGATGGCGCGGCTGTGGCGCCGCTACTCCGCCGCGACGATCCTCAGCGACGACCGTATCGTCCTCCGAATCGGCGACGGGCGCATGCTGATGCACGGCACGCCGTGGCACGGAGACGAGGCGTTCGTCGCGAAGGGGCCGGTGTCATTGAGCCGGGTCTTCTTCCTGCATCAGGGGCTGGAATGCGCGGTGCGCGCTCGCGCCGGCGTGGAGGCGGTGGCCAGTATGTTCGCCCGTTGCTTCGCGCCGTTCCACTGCGGCGATGCGGTTGCTAGGACGGTCGCGACACTCGAGCAGACGGTGCAGCTCGTGCCGTGCGCGGATCTCTGGTTCACTCCCGATGCTGCCGCCATTAAGTTCATTCGTGGACGTCGGTGATCGTCGTTCTCCGGCGAATGCAGAAGCCCTGATGGATACGTTGCTGGCGACCATCGTCCGAGGCGACCAGGTCGAATGGCCCTTCACGGGGGCGGCGGCCGAGCGCCAATTTCTCGATGCGGCGCGAGAGCACGGCGTCATACCGCTCGTCGCGTGGCAGCAACGCCGTCTCGGCTCTCTGAACAACTGGCCGACGTCCCTCTGCGAGGCCTTTACGGCGCGCGCTCGACAGCATGCGATCGTCGAGCAGCTTCATCGTGCCGAGTTGACCGCGGTCGTCAGCGAGCTGGCGTCTTTCGAAGTGCGTCCGATTGTGCTGAAGGGCGCAGCGCTCGCCTATACGCACTACCCGCATCCGTGCCTGCGGCCGCGCGAAGACTTTGATCTCCTCGTGCCTGAGTCGCGGAGAAACGACGCCCTCGAAGTGCTGCAGGCCCGCGGGTACTCGCCGCTCGAGATGGTGACGGGCCGGTTCGTCACCTCGCAACAGACGCTCGCCCGGGACGCCGGACTGGGCGTACGTCACACCTGCGATCTGCATTGGCGAGTGTCGAATCGCGCGGCCTTCTCACGGCTTCTTCCCTGGGACCGTCTCGCAGCGGAGACCCGCTTCATTGCTGGGCTTAACGCAGAAGGACTCACCCCGCCTTATGCGCTCCTGATGGCCTGCTTGCATCGCGTGGCGCACCACTTCGATCCGCCGACCCTCATCTGGCTGTACGACATTCACCTGCTCGTCTCCTCGATGGGCGAAGAGGATGCGGCCCGTTTTGTGGCGCTGGCTGTGGACAGCAGCCTGGCGACGATCTGCGTTCGGGGCATCGCTCTGGCCCAGCATCATTTCCGGACGCGGCTGCCTGCGGCGTTCGACCAACTCGTTCCGGCAGGCCGCGAGCCGTTGGCCGCCTACCTGCACGGGCAGTTTCGTCCCTTTGATGTGTTGATGTCGGACCTGAGTGCGTTGCAAGGGCTTCGCGCTCGCTGGCAGTTGTTGCGCGAACACCTCTTTCCATCGCCCCAATATCTGCGCGCGGCCCAGCCGCGGCTGGGTTCGGGGCGGCTGCCCTGGCTGTACGTGCATCGGATCGTTCGAGGCGCGACACGTTGGTTCCAGACACCGACCGGGACTGACGGCAAGGTGAGGGGATGACCGCCATGCCATTCACCCCCGGCTCGCATCACGGCCCACCCCGGAAAGACTCGTATCTCTTCGTCGAACTGACGCGAGTACTTCTGCAGCAGGGCTGCAATGTTCAATTTCGCGCGGCCGGCACGAGCATGCATCCCACGATCCGGGACGGGGAGGTCGTCACCGTTGCCCCCAGGTCCGTGGAACGCGTTGCGGCGGGCGATGTGATTCTCTACCGCTGCGACCGGGGTCCGACGGCACACCGCGTGATTGCGGTCCGTCCGTCCCCCGCCGGTCGGCCGGTCCTGTACCTGCAAGGCGACAATCTCTGCTCGATCGATCGTCCGATTCAGGCAGACGAGGTCATCGGCCGTGTGGTGAGCGTGAGACGTGACGGCCGCGACCGCCTGGTGGATCGGCGGGCTCGGCACCGCGTGCGCCGAATGGCCGCCCGATTGGCGACTCTCCCGCGGCGGCTCCTGCGTATCGCGGCTCTCGCCCGATCTCGCGATCAGCAAGGCGGCTACTAGCCAGGAAGGCATCGGACGGACGTCAATTATGCGGACCATGGACTTCTCAAAACGGCTGCGACACGGCAGATTCGTCCAATTTATTTTCGTGGCATCAGTCGTTTTGGCCACGGTCATGGGCGCGAGTAGCGCTGCTGCACAGGTTGGTGGACAGACGCTGACCTGGGTGGGCGGCTCCACGCCCAACTGGTCGATCCGCCAGAACTGGAGCCCCGCGGAGATTCCGTCACGCGGCGCCGACCTGATCTTTCCGGCTGGCTCCAGAAATCTCATCACCTTCAATGACCTGGTCGACCTGTCGGTCAACTCCATCACCGTCCGCGACAACTACACCATCAGTGGCCTGGCGCTGGAGATCACGGGCGACCCGGGCCTCCTCGTGGAGAGCCCGGCGGTAACGGTGACCGTTGCGCTGGACCTGACGCTCAACAGGGATCCGATCCACGTCGCCAACAACCTGGGGACGCTCGAACTGTCGGGGCACATCACTGCCAGGAACTTCGTGAAGCAGGGTGCCGGCACGCTCGTGCTTTCCGGCGCGAACCCGGACATCACCGATCTGGTCGGCGAGGACGGCTGCGGCGTGATTCGGGCCACCAACCCGCTGGCGCTGGGCGTGTCACTCGTCGGGCGCATTCTGCTCGGCCAGAACTGCACCCTTCAAGTCGAAGCCGATACGATTTTGGACAAGCCAATCATTGTCAACGGCACCGGGGCGCCGGGCACCACAGGGGCGCTTGTCGTCGCGGCCGGGGTGACGCTCACCGAGCGGCTCGAGCTGCGATTGGACTCTCCGGCACAGATCGGCGTGCTCACCGGAGCGACGCTCGACCTTCCGGAGTCGCTCGTGGGGTTGACCATGAGCCTCAACTCGCCGTTGACCCTGAACGTGGCCCAGGCTGGAAGTGCCACGATCAGCCGAGTGATTACTGGCACCGGCGGTCTCATCAAGGAGAACGCCGGAACGCTCTTTTTGAACAAGAACAACACCTACAACGGCCAGACCACCATCAAGGCCGGCACTGTCTTCATCGACGGCGTGCAACGCGACAGCCCGGTGGTCCTGGATGGCGGGACGGTGACCGGCCAAGGCGTCATGGGCACGATCAGCACGACCTCTGCGGGCGGCACCATCAGCGTCGGGCGCAGGGGGAGTGAGGTGATGGGTAGCGGCAGCGTGACCATGAACGCGGCTACCACGTTTGAGGTCGAGTTCAGCGGTAACCAGCTTGACCAGCTCAAAGTCGTTGGAAACGTTGCGCTCAACGGCGCCCGATTGAGCGTCCTCGGCGAACTCCCTCCGGACCATGCTTTGACGATTCTCGACAACGACTCGAACGATGCCGTGGTCGGGACGTTCGCGGGCCTGCCCGAGGGCAGCACGCTGCTGCTCGGAGGGGTGAGATTCGCGCTCACGTATAGGGGAGGCGATGGAAACGACGTTGTCCTGGATCCGGGTGGAGCTTCAGAAGTGCTCACCGGCACCTACGTGGGCAACGGCGTCGACAACCGGCCAATTACTGGCCTTGGTTTCCAGCCTGCTCTCGTGATCGTCAAGGCGACCAGCGCCGGGCAGGCTGTTGCACGGACCTCGACGATGACCGGCGACGTGTCGAAACAGATGGGAACCGGGACCATCGTGAACGACAGCATTCAAACGATGGATCCCAACGGGTTCACGGTCGGCGCCTCAGTCAATTCAAATGGCACGACGTACCAGTGGGTCGCGTGGAAGACGGGCACCAACGAGGTGAAGGCGGGCACCTACACTGGAACCGGCGCGTCGCAATCGATCGCCGTCCCCAACCTGTCGCCAGCTATCGTGTTCGTGATGGGCGACAACGGCGCTGAGCCCGTGTTCAAGGTCAGCACCGTTGTCCCGGCCGCGACCGCTTTCTCGTTCAATGGCGGCACTGGCGGCGCCAGCACCAATTACATCACCGCCGTCGGAGGGGGCGGATTCACCGTTGGCACCGACACCCGCGTCAACCAGGCGGGCGTGCTGTACCACTGGGTGGCGTGGAATGAGGTTCCCGGAAAGATACATGCTGGCACCTACACCGGGAACGGCACAGACAACAGGAACATCACGGGGGTGGGGTTTCAGCCGGACTTCATGATGGTGCAGATCGGCCCCGCCGGCCCCGGCAACCGGCCTCCGGTGGCACATTCGACGGCGATCGGACCAGCAACCGACACTTCGCAATTGTTTGGCGCATTGGCCAACAGGGTCGACGAGATTCAACGGCTTCAGCCAGACGGTTTCCAGGTGGGCACGCAATTCGAGGTGAACAGGTCGGGCGACGCCTACTTTTATGCGGCTTGGGGACGTCCGGCGCCGACCGCGGTCCGCATGGCCAGGATGGGCGCCCGCCGAACGCAGACTGGCGTCGTCCTCGAGTGGCAAACGGGGTACGAAGTCGACAACCTGGGGTTCTACGTCTACCGCGGAGCCGAAAACGCCCGCGTCCGCCTCACCAACAGTCTCCTGGTCGGCTCCGGTCTGCAGATGTCGTCCGCGAGCGACGTTGGCACCGGTCAGACCTACCGGTGGACCGACGAGTCCGCAGAGGGCCAGGCCGCCGACGTGCAGTACTGGCTTGAGGAAATCGATCTCAACGGAACTCGCACGTCGTACGGTCCGATCAGTCCAGACGTGCTAGGCGGTACAGCGCCGGGCGCGTCGGGAACGTCGGGCTCGCTCACGGGAGTGACCCTGGAACAGCCCCCGCCATCTGGGGGCACCCAGGTCGCCTCTGCACTGGCCGTGCCGGCCTCGGCTGGACGATCGTTGCCTCAACAGGTGACAACGGCGCTTGGCGGTTTGCCCGCGACGGGTTCGACAGTGCCGACGCGACGTTCGCCGCGTCCTGGCGGCGTCGCACGCCTGGAACCGACTGCGGCACTTCAGCGCCAGTGGGCGATTGCCTCGCACACCGCGGTGAAAATCGACATTACGACGCCGGGCTGGTACCGCGTGACGCAGCCGGAGCTCGTCGCCGCGGGACTGCCAGTCCGTGTCGATCCGGACTCGCTGCAGCTGTTCGTCGATGGCGTCGAACAACCGCTGCGCGTGAACGGCGCTGTCAACGGACGGTTCGGTCCGAATGACTCAGTCGAGTTCTACGCCATCGGTGTGGACACGCCGTACACGGGGACTCGCACCTACTGGCTCGTGTCGGGCGCGGCCGCGGGCCTGCGCATCCCGGTGGTGGACGGTCGGACACGCGGTGCCGTCGGACCGTCATGGTTCCCGGCCACCGTCGAAGCAAAGCCCCGCTTGATTTTCTTCGGGGCGTTGATGAACGGCGACAAGGAAAACTTCTTCGGTCCGCTGATCGTGCCGGGCGAGTCGACCAATCAGATCGTCGACCTGCCGGACGTGATCACGCCTGCGCCGGACGCCGAGATCGAAGTGGTTCTGCAAGGTGTCACCGAAATCGACCATCGCGTCGGAGTGCGTGTGAACGGGATCGACGTTGGCGAAGTGACCTTCACCGCACGCGACGAAGGCGTGGGCAGATTCGCGATTGCGCAGGCGCAGCTCCTCGAGGGCGCGAACGCGGTCAGCCTGGACGCGCGCGGCGGCGAGATGGACTACACCCTGCTCGACTACATCCGGCTCACCTATCACCGGCGGTATCGCGCCCGGGCCAACACGCTCACGTTCAGCGCGGATGGAGGCCAGCAGGTCGCCGTCGACGGCTTCACTGACGCCGGGATCCATGTTTTCGATATCACTGGCGACGTCGCGTCGCACGAGGTGCGTGGCAGGATTTCGCGCGACGGCGCAGAGTGGACGGTCACACTCACGGTCCCGGGTACTGGGCCGCGGACGCTGATTGCCCTGGCGACCGGTGTCGAGGCAACCCCTGACGCGCTGCGAGCGAACGTCCCGTCGACCTTGCATCAGGCCGACCAGACGGGCGACATCATCATGATCGCGCCCGCTGCGTTTCAGGCGGCCTTGGCGCCGCTCAAGGCGTTCCGCGAAGGCCAGGGCTACACGGTCCACATCGTGGACATTGAAGATGTCTACGACGAGTTCAGCTTCGGCGTGAAAACCCCACAGGCCATCAAGGATTTCCTGATCCGCGCGACGGCCAAGTGGAGCCACCCGCCACGCTTCCTGCTCCTCGTCGGGAACGCGACGCAGGATCCAC
Organism: uncultured Acidobacteriota bacterium; assembly: GCA_963704575.1. Lineage (GTDB taxonomy): Bacteria > Acidobacteriota > Vicinamibacteria > Vicinamibacterales > SCN-69-37 > DATEGZ01. The sequence goes on from OY969918.1 coordinate 4,178,536, forward strand.
GCAACTACTACGGCTTCGGAGAGCCGGACTACGTCCCGACGAAGATCGTCCAGACCGGCGAAATGGAAGCGGCCTCAGATGACTGGTTTGTAGATTCCGATGACGATGGTTTTGCGGACATGGCCATAGTGGGGAGACTCTCAGCTCGATCCGCCGGCCAAGTCGCAGCCATGGTTTCGAAGATCATCGCCTACGAGCAGGACGGCGCCGGCGCGTGGCAGCGTTCGGTCCTCCTGGTATCGGATCGTGACCCGGCGGGGCTGGTCGACTATGGCGACGAGCTCGAGCGGGCGCGCACGATGCTGCCGGGGAACTACCAGGTCACTCACATTCAGGAGGGCGATCCAAACGCCGGCGACCTGGTGAAAGCACAGTTGAGCGAGGGCGCGGCTCTGGTGACCTACTCCGGACACGGCTCGGTGGCGTCGTGGGAATTGGACCTGCTCACGACCGCGGATGTGCCCGCGCTGACCAACGGCACCAAGCTGCCCGTCGTCGTCGCGCTGAACTGTTTCAACGGGATGTTCCAGAGTCTCTTTCCTGAGGAGAGTCTTGCCGAAGCGCTGGTCCGCGCGCCTAACGGCGGTGCGGTGGGCGTCTGGGCATCGTCGAGTCTCACGAGCCCACAGTGGCAGTGGCGGATGAACGTCGAGCTGTATCGACAGATTTTTCAGGGCGGGTGGCTCACCATCGGTGAGGCCATGCGTGCCGCCAAACAGATCGTCGGGGATCCCGACGTGCGGAGGACTTGGATCTACTTCGGGGATCCGGTTACGCGTTTCGGAGGACTTCCCGAGAAACCCGCACCGACCCAGGCTGGGGTTGCCCCGCGTACCGTCGTGTTGCTCGCGGGCACGACGCCAACGCCTAAAAGCGTCGGGGCCGCTCCCGGACCGGGCGACGGCGACGAAGCCGATTCCAAGCGCGGCAAACAGCTGGCCGCGGGGTCACTCCAGCGTGGGGGCGTACGGCTCGCCGACTTCGACGCCGATGGACGGGACGACCTGTTCCTCGTCGATCCGCAGTCCGGCCAGTGGGTCAGCACGCTTGGCGGTCCTGACGATGTCTCGTCCCGGCGGGGTGAGTGGAGCGTGGCCGGCGAGCCGATCGCCCTCGACCTGAATGGCGATGGCCGCAGCGATCTATTCGTCTACGACGCGAGCACCGGCGAGTGGCTGCAGGCGATCAGCCAGCGCGATGGAGGGTTTGTCACTTCCAAGGGCTCCTGGCGGCCTGGGTACCGTATCTCGGGAGGAGACTTCGACGGCGATGGCCAAAACGAAATCTTCGGCCTGAGCGCCGAGACCGGCGCCTGGTTCGAGGCCCGGCCAGACGGCAGCGGCGGCTTTACCTTCCGGTCTGGCACCGGCCTGCACGACGGAGACGTGCGGGTCGCGGACTTCAATGGCGATGGGCGTGACGACGTGTTTGTGTACGACCCCCTCACTGGCCGGTGGACGTTGATGCTGAGCGGTGATGATGGTCCTACGTTCGAGCACGGGAACTGGGGCGCCGGCTGGGACGTAAGCGTCATGTCTCTGAATGGCGACCGCCAGGCGGATCTGTTCGTGTGGCAGGCTGGATCAGGCCTGTGGGTTGCGTACGTCTTCGACAGCGCTGGCCCATCCGTCTATGCCTCCGGTGCGTGGCCCGCCGGTGGATACGTTCAACCGCTCGCTCGCATTAATGGCCGTGACGAGATCCTCCACTACGACCCCAGCACGGGTAGCTGGAGTCTCATCGAAATTGGTCCATCCGGCGGCTCAATAGAGTCGGAAGGTGTGTGGGAAACGGGCTGGAGCATCGCTAGCGGCGATTTCGACGGCGACGGCCGTGACGACGTAGCGTTGTACAACGCCGAGACCGGTCAGTTGATGAGACGGCTCTCGCGCGGATCGACATGGCAGGACGAACTCTCGGGAGCGGGGCCGGCAGGTCGGCTTATGGTCGGCCGTCGACGCTGACCGTCGTGGAAGCGTCGAGCTGGGATCGCGTCGCGTCAATCAGTACCCGCATCAGCGCGTCGACGTGATGGTCGAGGCTGAGTTCGGACGCGACGCGGCGCGCGCCGTCACGAAGCCGCGCATGCGTTTCCGGGTCCTTCAGGCATGCGACGATGGCATCAGTGAGGCCGCCGACAGTGGGCGGATCGCCGGGTGCCAGGAACCCATTGATCCCGGGTCGCAGCCAGTCGGGAATGCCGCCAACCGCGAACGCCGCAGCAGGTAACGCCTGCCGCCCGGCTTCGGGACCGACGAACCCGAACGGCTCGGGCCAAAGACTCGGCACGACGAGCAGGTCCGCGCGCGCGTAGAGCGCGTCGATCTCTTCGCGATCGAGCCATCCCGCGAATTCGATACGGCAATTGGGTTCGCGCGTCGTCAGTCTCGCCGCCGCGGCCTCCCAGGATGCTCGCGCCGGGCCGTCGCCAGCAAGCGTCAGATGGACTCGTCGATTGAGCGATCTCGCGACAGACGGCAGCGCGTCCAGCAAATAGTTTCCGCCCTTCAACCGATCCATGCGGCCCGCGAACACGAGCCGGCACTCATTAGGAGCGTCTCGATCGCGGCTTCCGACGGTCGCACATATGCCGGACTCGGCCGGAGGCGTCAGATACGTCGCGTCGATCCCATGACGGGCGAGCTCGCCCTGAAGAGACGTCGAGTACACGACGACAGCCTTGTACGAAGCGAGCAGGTGCAGACGATGTGACTGCACGCGGAACAGCCGTGCCATCGTCAGCGGATTCCACCCACCGCAATGGCGCGGGTAGTAGTTGAGCAGGCACGGCCAGCCGAACCGGCGCGAGCACGGCCGTGTCGACGGGCTCTTGAATGTCTTGGCGCCGCTGATGCACGTGCCGTAGTAAGCGTGCGCCATGAACACTGACGGCGCGATCCTGAGCGTGCTGGCTTCGACGTGCGGATCCAGTGATCCGTGCGAGAAGAGCAGGTCAGGCTGCCACTCGCTGAGGCTGGCGAGCGCACGTTCGGCGCCGAGGTCTTCTCCCGACCACGTCGGACTGCCTGCTGGCAGTCCGAACCGATCGCCGTCGGTTGGTGTGCCACGCTCGTGCAGAAAGGCGAGGTCGTGGCCACGGCGCGCGAGCGCCGGAATCACCAGTCGCAAGTAGGTGTCGAGCCCACCGACCGGCCGGCTGTTCCAGTTCAGGATGGCGATGCGCACGGCTCCTGCGCCGCACGCCGAAGCGCGCCAATGGTGTGACGAAGATCGAAGTGCTGGCGGTAGGCGTCATGCCCCCGAGCGCCGAGGTCGCGGCGAGCGCGGTCGTCGGCCAGCAATCGCAGCGCTTCAGCCGTAAGCGCGTGTGAATCGTCGACGCCGACGAGTGACACCGCGCGCGTCTCCGCCCAGAGAGACTCGGTGAGAGTGCCGGTCGTCGTGATCACCGGAATGCCGAGCGCGAGGCCGGCCATGGCGCTGGTGCGGCGGCTGCTGATCCCGTCGGGATATGGCTGAATCAGGAGGTCGCATGCGCCGACGTGATTCGCCAGCGCTTGCGGGGAGAGCGTGCCGGCCGCATGGAGGCGTGTGGCAAGCGTCGGATGATCTCCCGCGAACTGGCGGTGGAAGCGCTCGCTCTTCTGGCCGAGCAGCAACACCACGGCGTTCGGTGCGCCTCGAAGGATCCCGTGCACGCTCGACGACAACACGCGAGTCGCGGCCGCGCCGTAGGTTCCCAGATGCCCCACCAGCGGGACACCCGTGCCCGCATAGCCTGCCCGCACGCGTTGGACTTCATCCGGCGCCGGGGGCCGCAATCCGCTTGGAATGGGCAGCCACGTGTACGGCACCTTTCGGCCGAGTGCGTACGCACGCCATTGTCGTTCCCAAAACGGAATTGCCATCCACACACGGGAAGCCGCGCGCGCCAGGATCATCGTCATCACACGCTGCACGGACGCCGCGGCGTTCCACCAGATCGCGGCTGAGCCGAACCCGATGTACGCCTCGTGCACCATGATCTCGATCCGATCGCCGCGTCGTGCGCGTCGCAGCAGCCACAGGCAGAACCCCAAGTTCATCGACCGATACCCGAAGCTTTGCGGCACCCACTGAACGAGCAGGCGTCGTGGCGCGGGGAACTGATCGAGCAGGCGATCGACGGCGCGAAGATCGCGCCGCGAAAGATGTCCGAGCGCGGGATGCACGGTGACGCGGTTTGAGGCCGGCACGTGGGCACGCGGCGGACACCACACGTGCACCTCATCACCGGCGTCAGCCAAGCCTTCCGCGACGAGCTGCGAGTAGTCACTGACGCCGCCGATCGTCGGCGGGTACTCGCCCGTGATGATGTGCCACGTCATGACCGTCGCTCCCGCGCGAAACGACGGCTCAACGTCTTCCAGCCGGGCTTCGAGAAGCGATCTCGGACCTCGTCGGGCGCGAGCGTCGCGAGGTAACTGGGCGCTTCGTGCGCTTCGATCAGCCTTCTTCCGTCCGCCGGCCCGAATGTCGGTCCGCGAAGCGACCAGCCGATGGCGAAGATCTCGTACCCTCGGGACCTCAGTAGCTTCACGACGTCGCTCGACGGCCCGTTGTGCTCTTCGAACACGATGTGACGAATGCGGCCGGCAGCGACGGCCGCGCTGGCACCGGCCAGCACATTCATCTCGGCGCCCTCGACGTCCAATTTCATCACGGCGATCGGCGTGGCGCCCGGTACCGCGTCTATCGTCTCGACCGGGACCCGGATCGATCGAGTCGACGGGCGCTCCGCTCGCGCCAGGTAGCACATGGCGTCATTGGTCGGCGCGTCATCCGGGATGGCCAGCTCGGCCGTCCCGCTGGCGCCGGCCAGCGCGGCGTTTCTCAATTTGATCGGCGCGATTCGGAGGCGTGCGCTCACGTCCGCGATGTTCCGCTCGAGCACCTTGAACAGAGCGGGATGCGGTTCCCACGATGTCACGTGTCCCGCGGGCCCCGCTGCCAGGCCGGCGAGCGTCGTCATGTAGCCGATGTGCGCTCCGGCATCGACGACAGTGTCCCCGGCGCTGATCAGACGCGCGAGCGCTTCCGTCACGGCGAGGTCGTAGATGCCGGTCGTCTGAATGCTGTGTCCGACGACCATTCGCGCATCCGCGTGAAGCGACACGCCCCAGGCGACAGGCAGCAGGCGATAGCCAGTTGGCGGACCCATCCACTTCCGATGGACCCGGCGCGCGAGCTGCCAGGGCCGCCACACGTACCAGGGCTTCGTGAGGTCGCGGATGCCAATCACGGGGCTCTCCGCAACGAGGTCGTGTGAACGAAGAGGCGATCCGATTCGCGAGCCGGATCGAGATCGATGTCCGTTCGTGCCACGCGCATCGCCCGGCCGTGTGAGACGCGAGCCGGCTGGAAGCCTAGCGCCTCGAGTTGGTCGACGAGCGCCGCGGGACTGCTGCCCGCTTCGACGAGCCGCGGGCCGTTGATTTCAATCATCGCGTGCCGAACGGTGCCCCTGGCCAGGTGACGGGCTCCGCCCGCGAGCACGCGCGGTTCCGCCCCTTCTACGTCGATCTTCATCAGGTCAATCCGCTCGACGTGCCAGTCGTTCAGGCAGTCGTCGAGCCGCCGCACTTCGATCTTCGTGGCTGGCCAGTCCGGTCGCGGGAGCAAGGTCGCGTTGTAGTCGCGTCGCGTCTCTCCGGGAATCTGCAGTTCGACCAATCCGTGCCGCTCGGCCAAGCCCCAGTTACAGGGTCTGACGTTCGAGATCCCGTTGGCGACGAGTTGGGCGACGAGGTCCGAGAAGACGGTGGGGTTGGGCTCCACCGCGAAGATGCGGCCTCCGGGACCGACCCGATCAGCGGCAATCAACGGGAAGTATCCGGCGTGCGCCCCGATGTCGAGGAACGTTCCGCCGGGACGGAGCAGGGCCTTCGCCCAGCGCGTCATCGCATTCGCGAAACACCCCATGTAGATCTGTCGATGAATGGCGTTGGCGAGGTCGAGGCTCATCCCGTAGGAGCCGGCGACGCGGGCGTGACGAAACCCGGCGCGTGGCGTCACGCGATCGAACACGAAACCCTTGCCGCGCAGGGTCAGTGGTCGGAACGTCGAGACTACCCGATCGAGCATCGCGCTCCTTCGTAGGCTTCGAGACATCGCTGCACCACGCGGTCCCAGGTGAAACGTTCGAGTACCCGCGCCCGCGCCGCTGTGCCCATCAGCGCGGCGCGCTCCGGATCGCGGCGAAGCTGCTCGAGCCGATCGCCAATCGCCGCGGGATCGTTCGGTGGCACCACGAAGCCGGTCACGCCGTCCTCGACGACTTCGGGCAAGCTCGCCACGTTCGTGCAGATCGCTGGCGTCTCGCAGGCCATGCCCTCGAGAAGCGTCTGTCCCAGCAGTTCGGGGATTGTGGTTTGAGTGCCGACCGACGTGCGGTACACACTCGGGAGGACGATGCAGCGTGCACGCCGATATTCCTGCACGAGCGCGACGTCGTCCAGACCTTCCTTGAAGACGACGGCTTTGCCCTCCGCCAACCGCATGAGCGCCCCAGCCGTCTCGGGATCGGGACGTGGCCCGACGACTGTGAGCGGCATCCCGGCCGGCAACCCACGGATCAGGTGATCGATGCCCTTGTGCGGCAGGAGGCGGCCGACGAACAGCGCGCCGCCGTCGCGGACGACCGACGCATCGGGCGAGAACTTCTCGACGTCCACGCCGCCACTGATCACGCGCGCCGTCGGCGACTGTTCGTGATGATAGATCCGTCGGCTGTAGTCGCTCAGGTGCAGGTGGCCGTCGAACCATCCGTCGGTGGACACGAATCGCGAGACGTCCAGAGCGCCGCCGCCGAGATCGCTGACGAACACGCGCCGGCGCCGCGCCCGGCACCACAAGGCGGCGGCGCTCGATGCCAGCACGTGCTGTTGATGGCAGTGCACGACGTCGGCGTCGCCGAGCGCCGCGAAGAGCCGGACATGAACTGGATTAATCCGGTTGCCGCGGACGTACCAAGCGCCTCCGAGGACGCGCACGTCGAGCGGCCCGACCGTCTCGCGACGCGCGGGATCACCGAACGTCACCAGCGTCGTCGGCACCCGCGTGGCCATGTGCCGCGCCAGCTCGAATGCATACCGCTCGCCCCCGCCGACGATGCCGTCCGCGCCGAACAAAGCCGGCGTGAGGTGCACGACCTTCATGGCGCCTGCTTCTTGACGATCTCGAGACGGACGGACATGAACCAGGCCGGGAACATCCAGGCCCAGCGGCGCTCGTAGGCGTGCGGCCAGCGGTTGGCGCATCTCCACACCAGCTTGTTCATGAGCGACGGATGAAAGTAGATGCGCATCGACGAACGGCGGAACCTCGCGTGAGTGTAGTGCGCCAGATCATGCGGGTCGCCGAACGAATCGACGAACGGATCGAAGCTCCGCCATCCGAACCAGTGACGATGGGTCACGTCGGTGAAGGCATTGTCGCTGGAGAAATGCGGCACGGTTACGTAAACGCTGGCGCCGGCGCGGCTGATGCGATGAATTTCTTCGAGCGTTCGCACGAGGTCGTTCAGATGCTCGAGCACGTCGATCGCGTGAATTTCGACAAACGTGTTATCTCCGAAAGGCCAGGGTATGACGTTCAGGTCATGGACGACATCCGCGCCGACGCGGTCGCTGATGTCGAGGTTCACGGCGTCCGCAAGCGGTCGCTTGCCAGATCCGATGTTCAGCCGCATCTGTCGCGAAACGGTCATCACGGTAGCGGTTCGCTCGCGAGGCGCCTCGACACGCCGGGGATGAGCGCGAGCCACGGACGCAGGCGCGGTGTGAGCAATGCCCCGAGCGGCGGCCTCAACAGCAGCGGCATCATGAGCACGGCGTAGAGCAGCGCGACGAGCGATGCGAGTAGTGCTCGTTCGAGGAATCTTTGGTCCGGCCACCAGACGGTCACAGCGAGCACTGCTCCGAACGCCGGCACAAAACGGCCGAACCAGGGAAGAAGCGGGCGGAGCGCCGTACCGAGCGAGACACCTTCCTCGCGGGCGAGCGCACGCAGGTTGCTCGGCAAGCTGACGACGACCGTGCCGACGAGCGAGCCGAGCGCCGCCCCTCTCAGGCCGAGCCAGGGCACGAACAGCAGCATCGCCACAAGCCCGACCGCGCCGTCTGCGGCGGTGGTGATCGCCAGCCGTCGCTCATGGCCAAAGCAGAACAAGGTGTACACGGCCGCCAGGTTCCAGTGGCGCAGGAGCATCCCGAGCACCAGCAGCGCTGTTAGCCCCGGACCGCCGAAGCGGCCGGGGCCCACCCACCAAGTGACAAACGGCCCGTTGAAGCTCAACACAACGCAGGCAATCGCGCCGCTCGAAATCAGGAGGAGCTGACTCAAGCTCGTGGACACCGCGAACATATGCGCGCGCGGCGCACTCGCGCGCAACTCGCTCAAGCCGGGCAGTGCCAGCTGCATGACGAGCTGTGCCTGATTGGCAAGCACGGTTATCAGCTTGCCGGTGCAGGCGTACGGCACTGCAGCCGCCGGACCCAACACGGCGCCGATGACGAGCAGATCCGTGCCGTTCAGCAGCACCTGGGCGATCTGGCTCACGCTGATCCAAATTCCGCGGCCCAGGTGCGCGCGCGCGGCGCGTGTCGACAGCGATGACAAGTGCGTGGGCATCGCCTCGGGGAATCGAGCACGCAGTCGCCACCATGCGAGACCGGCGCCGACAATCTGGACGCACGCCCAGCCCGCCGCGAGCGCGTAGATACCGAAACCCGTCTGGACAAGTGCCACGGTGACGATCGTGCCGCCGACCCAGCCGATCATGTGGATTCCGGAGACGAACGTCAGGTCCTGCAGCCCTTGCAGTACCGCCGAGAAGATGCGCAATGGGAACGTCAGCACGAACGTCACGGCCACGACGGCGAATGGGCCGCCGAGCGTGGGCCATTCGGCCGATACGATCCACCACGCTCCGAGACCCGCGATCGCGACGAACGGCGTCTGCCGAAGGACGAGCCGTGTCGTTTCACCAATGAGGTGACGCAGCTCGTCAGACGACGTCGCTCCGGCCCGTCCCGTTGCGAGCGCGATCTCGCGCGGCAACAGTGCGACGATGCCCACGTCGGTCAGGCCCAGATAGAACAGCGTTTGCAGAGCGAGGAGCCAGAGGCCGTAGTCGTGCTGGTCCAGATGACGCAGGAGATACGGCGTGAGCCACAACCCGACGACCGTGACGATCGCTGTGTGGAGGAACCCGAGGCTGAGACCTCCGACGATGCGTCGTATTCGACCCGCGCTCATCGCTTGCGCTTGCCCCCGTCGAGTTGCAAGGCGCTCTGTTTGCCAAGCGCTCCGGAGAGGGCGCCCGTCACCGTCCAGAAGACCACTCCGAGCTGTGTGTTGAAGACCGGCCCGGTCAGACATAGCCCGACAATCGCGACTTGGAGCGACAGGATGACCGCTGCCAGAAACTGCAGCGACTCCCTCGAGCGGACTACGGCCGCCACGTATCCCAGCCGGGCGGCCGAGGCCAGAGCGCCGCCATAACAGATCCACATCGGGAAGCCGCCGTCGAGCAGCCAGCCCGTGGGCTGAATCTCGACGTAGATCGGCGGCGAGTTCCACATCGCCGGATCGCTGAAATAGACCTGCATCATCCCCCAGCGCCCCAGACCGGCTCCGAACGGATATTGAAAGAGCAGCTCGCGAACGGTGTAGTCGAGGAACTGGCCGCGGCTTTGCTGAAACGTGGTGAAGAGGCCGGCGTCGACCAGAGTGGAGAAGCGGTCTTCGATTGCCTGGCCGCCAACCGCCGCCGCCAAAAGGAACGAGGCCACGATCATCGCGAGGCTGCCCGCGACGATCCATCCACCTTGCCGGACGTGGCCCTGGCGGAGGCGCATGAGAGCAAACACGAGCAAGCTCACGGCGGCCATCACCGAGAGCGATCGGACCTGTGTCAGATAGAGCGCCGTCATGCCAGTCGCAGCGGCGACGGCGGCGAACAGCCGGCCGAGCAGCGGGCGGCGCTCCTGACTGACGAACGCGATGCCGAGTACCACCGCGATGAGTCCGCCCGCCGCCGCGCCTCCCGGAAGATCGCTCAGTCCCGGTGGCCGGATGATGAGCCGGCCGTTGGGGCCGACATAGGTCAAGGCGTCGACGATCGCGGGGTTCATCTGCTGCGCCAGCGCGCTGAACTCGGGCGGCAGGAACGTGCCGGGATAGTAGGCCTGCAAGACTCCGACGGCCGAACTGACGAAGCTGGCGAAGAAGACAATCCACAAAAGCCGGGAGAGCCGCGCATCAGTGCGAATCATCCGCGCGACCCAGAACATTGGCGCAGCGATGCTGATCTGGAAGATGACCTGCGCGATGCCCGCGCCAAGATACGTCTCGGTGTGCAGGAGATTCAGAGCCAACAGTGCGAACGACGCCAGCAGCCAGAGGTTGGCTGTCGGCATCCGCTCACCCGAAGCACGGCGCATGCACCAGATCAGCGCGCCGAGGCTCGCGATGTACGGCATCGCACGGACGTACATGCGATAGGGCTGGATGCCAGGAATGAAGAGGAGCGCGCCCCAGAGGAGCTGCATCGCGGCGAACAGCTCGATCCAGCCCCACGGCTCCCCGGCGGAGACGCGAGGCCGATCGGCGACGTACGGGATGGCGCCGGCGAGGCTAGACGGAGGGGACCGGTGCGGCATGGGCCCCCACGAGGTCGAACAACAGAGCTTCGTACCGATCGAGCATGGCCGTCAGCGAGTACGCGCGGGCACGGCACAAGCCGCGCTTGGCGAACAGCGCGCGTGCCGGCGCATCGGAAAGGAGTGCGGAGATCTTCTGGCCGAACTCCTGTTCCGTCGCCAGCAGCCCGTAGGTGCCGTGGTCGAGCAGCTCGACGCTTCCGGGATTCGGGGTGGCGACGACCGGCGTGCCGCACGCCATCGCTTCGAGATATGGCAAACCGAAGCCCTCGTAGGCGCTCGGTGTGACGTAGGCCCACGCGCGCCGATAGAGCGTGGCGAGTTCCACGTCGGCGATTCCCGTTCGATACGTCACGCCTGGACACGCCGGACCGTCGTCGCCGACGATCGTGAGTGTCGCGTCTTGATGGATCGGTCGCACGTCGTCGACGAACGCCCGGAGTAGAAACTTGCCCCGTTTGCGGCCGGCCAGCGTACCGACGAAGAGCAACGAGGGCTGTGCGCTGCGCTCCTCCGGCCTGGGAGCGAACAGCCGGTCGTCGACCCCGTGGCAGATCACGCGACGGACGAATGGATTCTGACGCCGAGCGCTCTCGCTGACCGCCACTGCGCCCTTCTGGAGCAATGCGGTCAGCACCTCCTGTGCGTACACTCCGGCTTGCAACAGCGCCCTCCCCCCGGAACGCGCCGAACGCGCCTCGCCGAGGGCGCTTCCGTGGAGAACCCTGATGACCGGTTTGCCGGTGATCGGCAGGAGCAGACTGTCGCCGTGAGCGATGATCGCGTCGAACTCGGCGTAGTTTGGCGCAATCGCCAGTACGTTGCCCAGATACCCCATGGTCATCCGCCGCCCGATCCACGTGTTGACGAACTTCTTCCACGGAAGCTGTCGAACTTCGTAGGTCGCCTCGGCGGGCTTGGGATCGTGCGTGAAGACCACGACGTTGTGACCGCGGCGCGCGAGGCCGTCCGCGATCGTGTGCGCGGATCGTTCGATGCCGCCCCGCTTCAGCCCCGTGACCGGCAGGCCGTAGCTGAATGTAGCGAGTCGGAGTCGAGGACCGTGGAGTGCCACGCAAGCTCTCGTCAGATTGACGCCGACGACTGCCGGCGAATCCGTGCCGCGTCGGCGAGCACGTCGTGCGTGCGCTGCACCTGGCGCGAGAGATCGCAGAGCGCGCCGGAGCGATCGCGCGCAGCGCGACCGAGTCGCGCGCGGAGGCCGGCGTCTGCGAGCAGCCGGCGCAACGCCCCTGCGAGGGCGCCGGTGTTGCCTGGGGCAACGAGCAGACCGCATGTGTCGTCGATGATCTCGAGCGCGCCCCCGAACGCGCTTGTCACGATCGGCAAGCCCGCCGCCTGCGCCTCAACAAGCGAGATGCCGAACGGTTCGGGAGCGACATTAGGCTGGCAGTAGATGTCTGCTGCCTGCAGGAGCGCAGCGACGTCGCGCCGCTCTCCGGCAAATCGCACGCGATCGCTGATGCCCGTTCGCAGCGCAATGTCCTTCAATTCGCTGAAGTACCGTTCGTCCAAGGCGCGCTGTGGCCCGCCGACCATCCAGTACGTCCAGCCGTTCACATCGCGCAACGACGCCAGGGCCTCGAGCGCCTCTCTATTTCCCTTCCAGGGCTCCAGCCGTCCGACCTGCACGATCACGAGATCGTCGGGCGCAGTGTCGAGCGAGCGGCGAATCTCGTTCCGTGAAGGAAGATCGTGCGAAACATCCGCTGGGAGACTGAGCGGGTAGTAGATGGTTTCGAGGCGCGCGCCCGGAAACCATTGCGACAGATGACCGGCGGTGAACCGGCTGTTGGCCACCACCAGGTCGGGAGTCACGCGCCGCGCCCACCGCTCGAGCCAGTGCCGGCCGTCGCCAGCGGTGTGCGCCCAGAACGCGAGCGGCACCGCCGCGCGTTTGATCGTCGGGCCGAAGATCGCGTACGGCCACGCCTGGTGGCAGACGACGATGTCAACGCGCTGCTTCGCGAGAAGCCGCTCGAACGACCGACGCGCCCGCAGCACCGTGTGCGGACGGCTCAAGCGGACGGGGCCGAGCACGTCGGGGGCGTGGCCGTACTCTCGCAGCTCGTCGCTCAACCGACCTTCGTAGCAGAGGGCAAACGACGACGACATTTTTGGCGCGGCCGCGCTGTCACGCGCCAAGGTCGTCAGGAAAGTCTCGACGCCGCCGTAGAGGTTCCCGCTGTGCACGTGCAATACACGAAGCGCGTCCCCCAGCGCGTCTGGCGCCATGTTTCCGTAGACATCCAGTATCTCGGTCGCGAGCCGCCGACGGGTGAAGCCTCGCTCGGCGGTGAGTCTCGCGGCCTTACCGAGTCGCTGGCGTAACGCCGCGTCCCCGGCAAGACGCTCGATGCTGCGCGCGAGCGCGTCCTCGTCGCCTGGCGGGCAGGCGAGCGCATCGACGCCGGGGGTGACAACCTCGGCGGCGCCGCCGCCGAGGCTCATCACCAGCGGGCGCCCGCACGCCATGCCTTCGGCGAGCGCGAGGCCGAACGGTTCGGGCTCGGTGCTGGCGTGAACCACGACATCCAGCGCGCGGATGGCCGGCGCCGGATCGTCGACGAAGCCCGTGAACCCGATCCGATCCGTGAGCCCGAGCCGCGCCGACAGGTCCCGCAGCTCCGCGATCGACACCTGACTCATCGCGGTCTCATACACCGCGTCCCCGATCACGTAGGCGCGCACGTTTAACGAGGGCGGGAGCCGCGAGATAGCTTCGAGAAAAACGTGGTGCCCCTTCCACCGCGCGAAGGTCGCGACGAGGCCCACGCGCACGACTCCGTCAGGAGGAGCGGGTAGACCCGATCGCTCGTCGAGGTCGAGCACGTTGCCCTCTGGCGAGAAACGCAGAAGGTCTACGGCATTCCAGATACCGTGAACCGGCGGCAGCGGTCCGCCGAGCGCCCGAAAGTCATTGGCCACGCTTTCGGAAGGCGCGATGACCGCCGAACAGCGATGCGCGAAGCGCCTCAGCGCGCCGGCGCTGAGCGGCCGACGGGTAATGTAGTCGTGAAGGTGCCAGACGAGGGCGGTGTCCGCCGGTCGTGCCGACGCCCCGAGCAGATGCATCTTCAGCCCGTTGGTGTGGAGGATCTCCGGTGCGAACTCTCCGATGACCGCTCGCAGTCGCGTCAGATAGCGCCACGCCGGCCACGCGACCCGCCCGCATCTCAGGGCCATCGTCAAGCGAGGCCATCGGTGTTGGCTGAGGCTCCATTCGCCGAGACGGGCGAGCGCCGCCGGGAACGGCAGCACGCGCACGTCGGCGCCGAGCCCGCGGGCGCGCGCCACGAGCGGGCCTTCGGAAGCAGCGATCAGCGCGAGGCGCCACGATGGGTGGGCCTCGGCCAAACCGGCGAGCACCTCGAGCAGCGTGGTCTCCGCGCCGCCGATCCGGCCGGTCGGATTAAGAAAGAGGATCGTCACATCAGGCGCTGCCGCACCACGATCGTGTCCTCGGCCTGGACGATGTCGGTCAGCTTGGCGTCGAACTCTTTTTTGTTGCGGATGATCCGGACACGGCGGTCCGAGCCCCGTTCGGTCAGCCCTCCGGCCATCGAGATCGCCTGCAGCACGGTGAGATTCGGTTCGATCGGGTACGGGCCCGGGTTGCGCACGTAGCCGGTGACGAAGAATCGCTCCGCCTTCGGCACGAAGATCGTGTCACCGTCACGCACCGCCACGTTGACCAGGAGTTTGCCGGCCTGGAGATCGCGCAGGTTGATTCGCTGCACTTCCGCTTCGTCGCTTGCGGCGAGCGTGGGCGATCCGACGCTGGCGCCCTTCCGGTGCAGGATGAGCACCTCACTGCCCGCAGTAGGCGTGACCGAGCCCGCCTGAGCCAAGGCCTCAACGAGTGTGAGCGCCCCGGTTAACGTGTACTTGCCCGGCGCCCGCACCTCTCCCATGACGAACACGTTCTGGCTGCGAAACTGCTCGACGTCCACGGTCACCTGCGGATCGCGCAGGTAGCCGTCCGCGAGCCTGAGCCGGAGAAGCGCCGCGATCTCGGCCACGGACGTGCCTCCTGCCTTGATCCGGCCGAGGAACGGATAGTCGAACTCGCCGTCGTTTTCGACTCTGAATCGCCCCGACAGCTGCGGCTCGTTGAACACGGTCACCGTCAGCACGTCCTGCGGTCCGACGACGTAGTTGGTGGCCTTCGAGGCGGGGGCAGGCGGCTGCGCCTGGAACGCAAGCGACAGCAGGCCGAGGAAGCAGAGAGTCCGCATGATCATGAGCCGTAGGTGGCCGACCCAAACACGCGCTGGCGGCGGTACTCGCGGAGATCCAGATCGCTCGACGTCCGCTGGGTGACGTCATAGATAAGCGTCACCCTCAGGGACGGCCCGAGGCGCACTCCCACGCCGCCTCCGACGACCCCGGTTTGATCGACACGTCCGGCTGAGGATACGCCCGACACGCTCTGATACTGAAGCCGATCGTGGCCGACCATCGCGATGAGATCGAACGGTCCGCCAACTCCCTGCGATACAGTCAGACGTCCGGCGGTGACGACGAAATAGGGATTGAGCGGGTCGAAAGAGTACATAACATCTCGCGTCGCTTCGAACGCAAGGCGAGTCGCATCCAGCAGAACGTAGCCGAGCTTGGCCGCTCCCACGAAGCCGCCAAATTCCTTGACCCGCGGATCGAGCGGACTGAACTGCCTGAACCCGGCCGCCGCGTGCCCGGACACGACGGCATCGGGCGCAAATTCCACGGCAGGCATGATTCTGACGCTGTTCGCGTCACGAATCGTCGAGCTCTCGAACCGGTCACGTTGTGCCTCGACGTCGAGCGAGATGGTCGTCAGAGGCGTGAAGGCAAACCTCACGCCGGCGCTCGCGACGTCTGTCGCGTGGTTGAGCTGGTTGGCGAGCACCGTGTCGAGGACCTGTTCACCCTCGCCGTACGTTTCAGTGTCGTGACGGTAGGCACCAGTGAGGGAAGTGATCCCCGTGAGTTTGAACTCGGCGCCCGTCGAGACGGTCGTTTCCTGGCGGAGCACGCGCGCATCGATCTCGTACCCCGAGCGCTCGCGCGTGTGGTTGAACGCTGCGGCGAGGAACGGACGCAGGCGCGACGTCGTGCCTTCGAATCGACCCTCGAAACGCCGATTGATCGACTGCTCGCTCTTGTAGGTGGCGTAGTACACGAAACCCACTGTTGCCGAACCCGTCAACTGCCACGAGCCGAACGGTAAAACGGCCCGCAGATGCGGCTCGGCGGTGAAGGTGAAGTCCTGCTTCGGATCGTTGGGCTCGTCGCGGATGTTCGAGTCGAAGCCGACGTCCCGGAGCACGATCGCCGGGTAGAGGCTGACGGGACCGGCGAGGAGGGGCGCCGCTCCGGTGGACGGTCCTTCCTGTGCAAACAGGTTCGACGCGAGCATCAGCACCAGGACCGTCGCGAGCAGCGTCAGTTCGAAGGGACGGTCAGCAAGGCCCATCGCGTCCACCGTAAGTCGCCCAATGTTACTCGAAGCGGACGACCACGCGGCCGGGAACGACGCGTCCTGGCTACTGCACCAACTTGCCTGGCACGTAGTCGGCGAGCGCCGCCACGTACTGGGCGCGGAGAAACGCGTCCACGTCCGCGACGCGCGAGGCGTCCTTCAATCCACGAATGGCCTCGACTGACTCGAAGCGGTTCTCGCCGAGCCAGCGCACGAGGCCGTCGCGCATCACTCCAAGATGCTGCGGCCCATGCCGCAGCAGCGCCGACGTCGTCATGACGACGTCCGCGCCGGCGAGGAGGTACTTCACGACTTCGACCTCCGTCTCGACGCCGCGACTGGCCGCGAGCGAGCACGCGACGCGCCGCGAAAGCAATCCAATCCAGACCAGCGACAGCGGGAGCTCGGCCCTTGTCGAGAGCGGCAGCGACCGCGTCATCCGCAGCGTCGTCAGATCGATGTCCGGCGCGTAGTAGCGGTTGAAGAGCACCAGCCCGTCCGCGCCGGCTCGCACGAGGTCGGCCGCCAAATGCGGCAGCGAGGTGAAGTACGGCGCGAGCTTGACGCTGATCGGGATGTGGACGCTCGAGCGGACCTCTCGGACAATGTCCACCGTCCGGCGCTCCACCTCGGCGCCGCTCACCGTCGCGTCGATCGGTACCGAGTACACGTTCAGCTCGATCGCGCGTGCACCTGCCTGCTCCAGATTGCGCGCGTACTCGATCCATCCTTCGGCGGTCGTGCCGTTGAGGCTCGCGATCACCGGGATGTCGAGTGACTCGCTCGCACGGCGGACCGTCTCGAGATGGCCGGACACGCCGGCGTTGTAGTCGGCGAGATCGGGGAAGTAGTTGCTCGCCTCGGCCTGACTGTTCGAGCCATGCTCCGTGAAGAGGGCATAGGCCATGTCCTCGGCCCGGATCTGCTCCTCGAAAAGCGACGCCATGACGACGGCCGAGGCGCCGGCATCCTCGAGCCGTCGCATGCCGTCGACCGTCGAGGTGAGCGGCGACGCGGACGCGACGATCGGATGAGCGAGGGTCAGCCCCAGGTAGCGCGTCGCGAGCGTCATGACGAGCTGTCCTCCCAGTGCGGCTGGAACCGGCTGCCGTCTCGCGAGGCCGAGATCCTCGTACATGCGGTAGCGCTCCTCGAGGGCGCGCTGCGCCTGTTCCAGCATCCGCCTGGCGGAATCCGGGTGGGTCTGCACCAGCGACTTGAAGCGCACTTCGTTGTACCGATACTCCTCCAGCGGGATACGCGGCCGCGGCGAGTCCAGCCGGAACGGGTTCATGCCTCGATTCCGCATGGTCGGGTCGAAGCGGAAGAGCGGCCAGTAGCCGCTGGCCACCGCGCGCGCCGCCTGCTTCATGCCGTGGCGCAGGTCGGTGCCGTGCGCAATGCACTGCGAGTAGGCGAGGATGATCGACGTCCCGCGGTAGGCTTCCGCCTCGCGCATCGCGACGAGCGCCTGCTCGTTGTTCGCGCCCATCGCGATTTGGGCGACGTAGACGTTGCCGTAGGCGATCGCCATCATCGCGAGATCTTTCCGCGGCGAGGTCTTCCCGGCCGAGGCGAACTTCGCCGACGCGCCGAGTGGCGTCGCCTTCGACGCCTGGCCGCCGGTGTTCGAGTAGACCTCAGTGTCGAGCACGAGGATGTTGACGTCCTTGCCCGTGGCGAGCACGTGGTCGAGCCCGCCATAGTCGATGTCATAGGCCCAGCCGTCTCCGCCCACGAGCCACACCGAGCGCCGCTGCAAAAAGTCCGCAAGCGCAAGCAAGTTGGCCGCGTCCGGATCGGCCGCGCCCGCGAGCGCGGCCTTCAGCGCGGCCACGCGCTCCCGCTGCACACGGAAGTCCGACTCGGTCACCTGCGGCGCGCCGAGAATCGCCGCCACCAGATCGGCGCCGATGCGCGGCGCGAGTTTCTCGGCCAGCGCGCGCGCTTGCCCTCGCTGGCTGTCGATCGCCAGGCGATAGCCGAGGCCGAATTCGGCGTTGTCCTCGAAGAGCGAGTTCGCCCATGCGGGCCCGCGGCCGTCGGCGTTGGCGGCCCACGGAGTCGTCGGCAGGTTGGCGCCGTAGATGGAGGAGCACCCGGTCGCGTTTGCGATTTGCAGCCGGTCGCCGAAGAGCTGCGACAGGAGCTTGAGGTACGGTGTCTCGCCGCAGCCCGCGCACGCACCCGAGAACTCGAACAGCGGCTCGAGGAACTGCACACCGCGCACGTTGGCGAAATTCACGCGCGTGCGATCGGCCCAGGGCAAAGTCTCGAAGAATCCGATGCTTTCGCGACCGGCGTCGAGATGCTGGAGCCGGTCCTTCATGTTGATCGCCTTCACGGCGGCGTCGTCCGGGCTGTGGGCCGGGCAGTTTTCCACGCACACGCCGCAGCCGGTGCAGTCCTCGACGTAGACCTGCAGCGTGAAGCGCGAGTCGGGGTAGCCGCGCGCATTGATTGGCGCCGCCTTGAAGGCGGCCGGCGCGCCCGCGAGCCGGCTCTCGTCGTAGTACTTCGATCGGATCACGCTGTGCGGGCAGACAATGGCGCACTGCCCGCACTGGATGCAGAGATCGGATTCCCAGACCGGTACCTGATCCGCGATGTTCCGCTTCTCGTACCGGGCCGTGCCGGTGGGATAGGTGCCGTCGACCGGCAGCGCGCTCACGGGCAGCGTGTCGCCGCGAAGCGCCAGGATCGTCGCCGTCACGTCGCGCACGAACGCCGGCGCCGTGTCCGGAATCAACGTCAGCTTGATCCGACGGCTCGTGGCCGTCGTCGGCACCGGCATCGCATGCAGATTGGCCACCGCGCTGTCGATCGCGGCGAAGTTCTTCTGGACGATCGCCTTGCCCTTCCGCGCGTAGGTACGTTCAGTTGCGCGCTTGATCGCCTCAATCGCCTGGTCTCGCGGCATCACGCCCGAGAGCGCGAAAAAGCACGTTTGCAGGATGGTGTTCACCCGTGATCCCAGGCCGAGGCCGGAGGCCACGCTGGACGCATCGATGACGTGCACTGACAGCTTCTTGTCGATGATTTGCTGCTGCACTTCCTTGGGCAGCTCGTCCCAGACGGCGTCCGCGGCGTGCGGGCTGTTGATCAGGACAGTCGCGCCTGGCGCCGCGGCGCTCAACGTGTCGAGCTTGTACAGAAAGTCGAACTTGTGAATGCCGACGAAGTTCGCTGACTTGAGGAGGTACGGCGCGCGGATGGGCCGCGGGCCAAACCGCAGGTGCGAGATCGTGTAAGAGCCGGACTTCTTCGAGTCGTACACGAAGTAGCCCTGCGCGTACCGGTCCGGATCGGCGGCCAGGATGATCGTCGAGTTCTTGTTCGCACCGACCGTGCCGTCCGCACCAAGGCCGAAGAAGAGCGCCCGGACGACGTCCTTCGCCTCGAGGTCGAAGGTCGCGTCCACCGTGAGGCTCGTATGCGTCACGTCGTCGTTGATGCCGACGGTGAAGCCATGCTTGGGCCGCGACTGCTTCAGCTCGTCGAACACCGCCTTGGCCATCGCCGGATCGAAGTCCTTCGACGACAGACCATAGCGCCCGCCTACGATGACGGGCATCGACGGCACGCGCCCCGCCGACAACGCTTCGGCAAACGTCGCGATGACGTCGAGGTAGAGCGGTTCGCCGAGGGCGCCAATCTCCTTCGTGCGATCGAGGACGGCGATCCGCTTCACCGTGGACGGCAGCGCCGCGAGAAACCGGGCCGCGTCCCACGGGCGGTAGAGCGAGACATGCAGGACACCGACCTGCTCACCGTGAGCGTTGAGCCAGGCCGCCGTCTCGTCGAGCACTTCGAAAGCCGAGCCAATAACCACAACGGCTCGGTCCGCCTCGGGATGGCCGCTGTAGCGGAACAGCCGGTACGGCCGGCCGGTGAGCGCGCCGACGCGATCCATCGCGCGCTGGACGATGTCCGGGACCCGTGCGTAAAACGGGTTGGCTGATTCGCGCGCCTGGAAGAACGTGTCCGGATTGTGGGCGGTGCCGCGGATGACGGGCCGCTCTGGCGTGAGGGCGCGCGCGCGATGCGCGCGCACCAGGTTGTCGTCGATGGCGTCCCGGATTTGCGCATCCGGGATGAGGGAGATTTTGCTCTCCTCGTGCGACGTGCGGAACCCGTCGAAGAAGAAGATCACCGGCACGCGCGACTCGAGCGTGGCCATCTGCGCGACGAGCGCGAGGTCGTGCGCTTCCTGGACCGAGGTCGCGGCGAGCATCGCGAATCCGACCATGCGCGCACTCATCACGTCCGAGTGGTCGCCGAAGATCGAAAGCGCCTGCGTCGCGATCGCGCGCGCCGCGACGTGGATCACGCACGGCGTCAGCTCGCCCGCGATCTTGTACATGTTGGGGAGCATCAGCAGGAAACCCTGCGACGCCGTGAACGTCGTGGTGAGCGCTCCGCTCTGGAGCGCGCCGTGCACCGCGCCGGCCGCGCCGCCCTCTGACTGCATCTGCTGGATGACCGGGACCTGGCCCCAGATATTCTTCACGCCCTGCGCCGCCCACGCGTCGGCCAGCTCTGCCATGGTCGACGATGGCGTGATCGGGAAGATGGCGCAGACTTCGTTGACGCGATAGGCGATGTGGGCGGCGGCGGTGTTGCCGTCCATGACGACAGACTTGGCGGACATGCACGGCCTCCTAGGTGCGGACCGTGAACCGCGCGGGAACGGTTTCGGTGTCGGAGCGCTCCGCCGCGCCGGGCTCGGGCGTCATCTCGATCGCGTGGCACGGACACTGCTCGAAACACGCGGCGCACCCGGTACAGAGATCCTGCTCGACTCGGTAGAATCGGCCCTTTCCCAACTTCACGATGGCCTGCTCGGGGCAGGCCGCGTAGCAGTTGTCGCACTCGAAGCAGTTGCCGCAGGAGAGGCACCGCGATGCCTCGTAGCGTGCTTCGCGCTCCGAGAGCCCGGACACGATCTCCTCGAACCCGGTGCGCGCGGCGACCGGCAGCTCGGCCTGCTGGCGGCGCTCCGCATCCAGAAAGACGGTGAGGTTGAGCTTCTCGTACGGCACGGCCGGGTGCGGCGCCGGCTTCTGGTAGACCGTGCCGCGGAGGAACGCGTCGATATTCCGCGCCGCCTTCTTCCCGTGGCCCACGGCCGACGTCATCGTGCGCGCGCCGCCAATCATGTCGCCGCCCGCGAAGATACCGTCCGCCGCGCGCATCGCGGCATCGACCTCGACGACGTTGCCGCGGCCGACGCGAAGTTCGGGCACCTTCTTCAAGAACTCGACGTCGGCGTGCTGCCCGACCGCCAGCACCAGCGAGTCCGCCTTGAGCGTCTGAAACGTGCCCGTGCCCACGCAGCCGGACCCGTCGGGCAGCATCTCCATCTGCTCGACGACGATCTCGTCGTCGCCAAACTGCTTCACAGTCGAGAGCCACTTGATCTTCACGCCCTCGGCGAAGGCTTCCATGGCCTCGTAGGGATGGGCCTCCATCTGCGCTTTGTCGAAGCGGAAGATGAGCACGGCCTCCTCGGCGCCAAGCCGTTTGGCAATGCGCGCGGCATCCATCGCCGTGTTGCCGCCGCCCACGATGCCCACCACGCGCCCGAGTGATGGCGCGCGGCCCTGTTCCACCTGCTCCAACAGCGTGACAGCGTCGATGATCTTGCCGCCGTCCATCGCGGGAATGTCGATGTGATTGGCGACCTGCGCGCCGATCCCCAGGAACACCGCGTCGAACCGGCCCGCGGCCTTCTCGGCGAGGACGTCGTTGACGCGTGAGTTCCGGACGATCGTGATCCCCATCGCCTCGATGCGTGCGATTTCCCTGTCGAGGCCCTCGCGCGGCAGGCGATAGGCCGGGATCCCGTAGTGCATCATCCCGCCGGGTTGGGCGTTCGCGTCATGGATCTCGACGTCGTGACCCAGCCGCCGCAAGTGATACGCGCACGAGAGGCCGGCCGGACCGCCGCCCACAACGAGCACCCGCTTGCCGGTGGGCGAGCCGGGCGCGATCGTCCAACCCTTCTCGTTGGCGAGATCGCCCAGGAAGCGATCGAGCGAGTGGATGGACACGGCCGAGTCGAGGAATTGCCGATTGCAGGCGCTTTCACACGGGTGGTAACACGCGCGCCCATGCGTGCCGGGCAGCGGATTCTCTTCCATGTATTTCCGCCACGCCTGCTCGTACTCGCCGGCCTGCGCGTGCGCCAGCCACGCCTGGATGTTCTCGCCGGCCGGACAGACGTGGTTACAGGGCGGAAGATGATCGACGTAGACGGGAAGCTGCCATCGGCGCGCACCCGCGCCCCGGCCAATCGTTTCCTTGTAGGCCGGCGTCAGGTCTTTCGGGACGAGGCTCACGGATACTCCTGACCGGTCCCGGATCGGCGGACCGTCTTACACGAGGTCGGGGAGCGATTGACCCGTCGCCATTATTCTAGAACCCAACGAGCCACGTCACAGTTCATTTCACTGCGGTGCGACTCACCAGGCGTAGCCGAGTTTGACGTAGACGCCATGGTTGTTCTCGACGCCCTGCGCGTACTCGAGGTTCACGATCATCCGGGCCTCGGGCTTGAGGACGAAATGCACCCCGGCACCGACCATCGGATAAAGGCTCCGTCCCCGCGGCAGCGTCGCTTCGCCGTACAAGCCCGCCGCGCCGGTAAAGAGGTTCGCTCCCCAGCGCGGACCGAACGACAGACGTTCCTCGACCTCGAGCGACGACATGTACGGGGCAAGATACTGACCGAACTTGTAGCTGCGCAGTGTCACTGATGCCTGAGCGGAAGCTGGGGCGTCGTCCGTGAGCCAATTGAACTGACGCACGGCGAGCACGTGGCCGCCGCCGTGTGTCCAGAAGCCCCGGAACTCAATGCGATAAGCATTGTAGGAGGACGACCCGCCGAGCGCGTCGCTGTAGGCGAGGTTGTTCACGTTCGAATACCAACCCTTCGTCGGCATGTCCTCGTTGTCGCGTGAATCGTGCATCACGACCGCGCCCAATGACGCCGACTTGACGCCGCGCACACCGAGTGTCTCGAGGACGAGATCGTCTTCCGGCGAGGCACCAAGTACCTGATAGTTCGCGGCGTTGCCCTGCACGCCGATGAACCAGTCGCCCGCGGCGCGATACAGGTATCGGCCCACCACCGCGCGCAGGTCATCGTCAGTTTTCAGGGGCTGCCCCGTGCCGAGGTAGTCGTCGTAGTTGTTCTTGATGTGCCCGAACGGCGCAATCACCGTCACGCGATGATGATCGGCGCCGAACGACGTGCGCGCGAACACCGCGGCGATCTGTGAATGCGTGGATGTGTACTGGTACGTCACGCCAAAGAGCGACACGCGGCTGTCCGGATCGAAGGTGTGCAAGTAGGCGCCAAGGCCGCCGAGCGCCGTACCGAGCTTCGGACTCGACGAGAACACGGGCACGAGAAGCCACGGCGACGATGTGGCGGGCGGCGTGCCCGTCTGTGTCCCAGATGCCGGCGCTGGGGGCGGCGATTGTGCGAAGGCTGGTGCGGACGTCGCGACGATCGCGAGAATAATCAATCCTCGAACAAAAGCCATTCGTCTCCGCGTCTCGCCGCGCTCTGGCGACACCGTCGATGGTGCACCAAAAGAGGGCCGCTGCTATGGTCGGAGTATAGGGCAGGCCGCCCGGCTGCTCGTATACCCTGTGGTAGAATGCCACACTCCCCTGTACTTGACCGTACTGCCCACGAGGGACGTCCGGGAGGACGCATGGTCCGTGGTGCTCGTACGTCATCGCCGGCCGATCGTTTGCCCGTCCGGCCGAGTCGCTCCCCGATCTGGATGCTGTCGGTCGGCCTTGCGTGGACGGTCGGAGTGGTGTGCCTTGGCGCGTGGGCCTTCTGGGCCCTCTCGAACGCGGCGGGCGCGCGCGACGGCCTGAACCAGTTCGCCTCCATGCGCGCGGCTAGCCTGACGAAGACGTCGGTCACGTCGGCCGCGCCGGATATGACCCTGTGGTCGCCCGTCCGCGTGCGCGCGTGGAACGACGCCGTGGCGCAGGCCGGCCCCGTGCCGCTCGGCGTGCTACGGATTCGACGACTGGAATTGGAAGTGCCGATCTTCGAAGGCACAGACGACGTGACGCTCGATCGTGGCGTCGGCCACATCGAAGACACGGCCGCGCCAGGCTCGGAAGGCAACTCGGGCCTCGCCGGACATCGCGACGGGTTTTTTCGCGTGCTCAAGGACATCGCGCCAGGCGACATCCTCGAGATCGAGACGCTGCACAAGAACGATGCCTATCGCGTCGACCGGACATGGATCGTGGCGCCTGACGACGTCTCGGTCCTCGACCCGACGCCGACGGGTGCGGTGACACTCGTGACGTGCTATCCGTTTTATTTCGTTGGTTCCGCTCCCCAGCGTTTCATTGTTCGGGCGGCGCGTTCTGCGCCGGCTGAACAACGGTAAAGCTCTTTCGTTGGTAGATTCTTCAGGAGGCTGTATGAAACGCAATATGGGATGGCTCGCAACAATCGCTGGGCTCTTGTTTGTGATGGTCGGGATGGTGTCGGCACAACAGACGACTACGACGGCGGTCAAGAAATTCGAAGTGATCTCCGTCGACGGTAACAAGGTCGTGTTGCGCAGTCAGGACGGCTCGAAGGAATACACCGTGCCCGAAGATTTCCGGTTCGACGTCAGCGGACAGAAGATCTCGGTCCACGACTTGAAGCCGGGCATGATGGGCACGGCGACGATCACGACGACGACAACCGTGACGCCGGTGACCGTGACTGAAATCCGCAACGGTGAAGTGATGCAGGCGGGCGGCGGTTCCGTGATCATTCGCGGGCCGAACGGCATCAAGATGTTCAACCAGGGCGACGTCGAGAAGCGGAACATCACTATCATCAAGGATGGCAAGCCGGTGGACATCTCCGAATTGCGCGCGGGCGATCACTTGTCCGCGGAGATTGTCACGGAGAAGCCGCCCAAGGTCATGACTCAGCAGCAGGTGGAGGCAACCATTCATCCGACCGGTTCGAGTTCTGGTGCGGGTGCGGCGGCGCCAGCGCCGTCGATGGCGGCACGTCCGGCCGGCTCATCCACGTCGTCCGCATCGTCTGCCGGGACTGGAGCCGGAGCGGGTTCCACCACGGCCAAGAAAAAGACCCTGCCGAAGACCGCCAGCTCGCTGCCGCTCGTCGGTGAGATCGGCGTCGTGTCGCTCGCGATCGCTGCGGCGCTCACGTTGCGGCGTCGTCCGGCCCTCGGCTAGTTTGGCTCCAGTTAGACCGCTTGCGCCGCCCGTGGCATCACGCCGCGGGCGGCCGGCGCTGTGATCTGCCCCGGACGTCTCAAGCGCGCAGAGCGGTATCATTGAGCCCGGCCGGGCTTCGATGAACCAGCGCGCAGACGTGCCACCAGGCGCTCATCTGCAGAGTCTTCCACTTCCCGACCGATGACTGTCAAGCCGCCGACCGAACCGCGGCGGATCTCTGTTGCCATCGTCGATGACGATGCGTCGGTGCGCATGAGCTTGCAGCGATTCTGCGAGGCATTTGGCCTGACGGCGACCGTCTACGCGTCGGGGCAGGAATTCATCGCCGCGCTCGACGCCAAGGTGCCGCGCGTCGATTGCCTGCTCCTCGACGCCCACATGCCGGATATGACCGGAGTCGAGCTCCAGCGTCATCTCATCATGGCCGGCGTGCATATCCCGACAGTCGTCTTTACGGCAGATGACGCTCCGGAAGTGCCGGGGCGGTACGTCGCGTACGCCATTGCGGCGTTCCTGCGCAAGCCGTTGTCTGGTGAGGAACTGCTCGCGGCCATCGAACGGGCCGTGCGTGGCGGCGTGTAGTTACCGGCCCGCGCGTTTGACGTCGACCTTGCGCCCGCGGAGGTTCGTGCGGCGCAGTGCAGTGATCACGCGCTCGGCGAGGGCCTCGGGCACTTCCACGAGCGTGTGATCGCGGCCGATCCGGATGCCGCCGACCTGCCGGTTTGTGATCTTCGCTTCGCCCGTGATGGCGCCGACGATGTCGCCGGGCCGGATGCCCGCATCGCGGCCGGCGCCGATGTACAACACGGTCAACGGCCCGCTGACGTCCGCGTCTACCGGGGCTGGCGGCTCTGGTGACGACGCCGCGGCGGCGCTTGCCGCCTCCGCCTCGTCATGCATCATCGCCACGGCAGCTGCGGCGATGTCGACCAAGTCGAAATCATGCGCGAGCGATTCGACGACCGCGCGCATGTCGTCGAGCCCGCCGGCCACAAGGCGCTCTTTCAGCGCCGCGCGCGTGATGTCGAGCCGCCGGGCACGTAACACCGCCGCCGTGGGCAGCGCCACGATTTCGATTGGCTGCTTGGTCAAGCCCTCGATAATGCGCAGCACGCGCCGCTCGCGCGGATCGACCAGCGTGATCGCCACGCCCTCACGGCCGACCCGCCCGGTGCGGCCGATGCGATGGACGTACACCTCGGGTGATGTCGGAATGTCGTAATTGATCACGTGCGAAACGTGATCGATGTCGAGGCCTCGCGCGGCCACGTCCGTCGCCACGAGCACGTCGGCCTTCTCCTGGCGGAAGAGCTGCATTACGCGGTCGCGCTGCTTCTGCTCCATGCCGCCGTGGAGCGCCTGCGCGCCGTACCCGTGGGCCTTGAGCGTGTCGGTGAGCTCGTCCACCTCTACGCGCGTGCGGCAGAAGACGATGACCGACGCCGGGTCCTCGAATTCGAGCACGCGGCTGAGGGCGTCGGCCTTCTGTGGCCGCGTGACGACGTACGCGGTCTGGCGGACGCGCGGCAGCTTGCCCGCCGCGCGCTTTTCACCCTTGATCGTGACGCGCGCCGGCTGTTTCAGGTGCCGCAATGCGATCGACGCGATCCGCGGCGCCATCGTCGCGGCAAAAAGCGCGGTCTGGCGACTGGCGGGCGTCGCGGTCAGAAGAACTTCGAGATCCTCGGCGAACCCCATGTCGAGCATCTCGTCGGCTTCGTCGAGCACCAGCACCTCGAGGGTATCGAGCTGCAGCGTTTGCCGTCGCAGATGATCGAGCGCGCGGCCGGGCGTGGCGACGACGATGTCGGCGCCACGACGCAACGCGCGAATCTGCTGATCCATCGGCGCGCCGCCGTAGAGCGGCACGACGACCAGCGACGTTTTCTTCGAGTACTTATGGATGGCTTCGGCGACCTGCATCGCCAGCTCGCGAGTCGGCACGAGCACCATGCCTCGCGGGCCGCCAGACGAAGGGCGGGCGGCGCCGGCCAGCCGATCGATCAGCGGCAGCGCGAACGCCGCGGTCTTTCCCGTGCCCGTACCCGCCTGGCCCATGAGATCACGTCCAGCCAGCAGCAGGGGAATGGCTTCCCGCTGGATGGGAGTCGGCTCTTCGTACCCGAGCGCGGTCACGGCCTTGACCAGCGATTCGGCCAGGCCGAGCGCATCGAATCGAAGAGCGGTGGCGGAGTCGGGAGGAACAGTCAAGGACGTGTCGATCTTAGCCGAACATTCGCCGGTCGCCGATCTGTTGGTTGATCGATATTGTTGTCATGATCCAAGGTCCCCTCGCCCCGTCACAAGGACGAGATCCGCAGATCTTTTCGCGTGAAATTCGCAATTTGCGCAATCGTTCCGTCGTGGTTTCGTCCGATCATAGTGGTCTCCCCTCGTTCGTCCCCGGGGCCGCGAGGCCGATGCCGCGGAGAAAGTCATGACAAACACAATGGCGAGAACCAGCTTGCGCGCGTTCAGGGTCGCGGGTGCTGCGCTGATGGCCACGCTTCTGGCGTGGCCGGCGTTTGCGGCCGATCGTCTGCGTGATAAGGACGTCAAGGATCTCATGGAACGGATCGATCACGAGCGCGATCGGTTCGAGGACCAGCTCGACGGCAAGCTGAAGGACAGCATCATTCGTGGGTCGGCTGGCGAAGTGAACGTCGGGAAGTTTCTCGACGACCTGCAGGACAACGTCGGCAAGATGAAGGATCGTTTCAAGCCGGACTACTCGGCGGGAACTGAGGTCACGACCGTCCTTCGTCAGGGCACGAGCGTGCAGAAGTTCATGTCGACCCAGCCGCCGAACTTCGACGGCGCCAGCGAATGGAATCGCCTGGCCGGCAGTCTCGGCGAATTGGCCGCGGCCTACAACACGGCATTTCCGCTTCCGGAGGGCGCCACGGCGCACCGCATGAACGACGAGGAAGTGCGCGTCGCGGCCGACGACGTGGCCAACAGTGCGGATCGGTTCAAGAATGCTCTCGACGACATGCTCAAAGAGGACAAGTCGATCGACAAGCCGACGCGCGACGCCGCCGTCAAGAACGCCGAACAATTGAAGAAGGACGCCGAGAACCTGTCCTCGACGATCGGCGACGAAAAGCCGGCGTCCGGTGAAGCGAAGGCGTTGCTCCAGCACGCCGCGGCGATTCGATCGGCGGGTCGTACTGCCGCGCCGGCAACACAGGCGTCATGGATGACGGTCGAAGCCGCTCTGAGCAAGATCGCACAAGCGTTCAGCCTGCCGGCGCGTTGAGAATCGCTCTGTTCGGCGATGAGGAGAGCGTCACGATGGCCGATCGGGGCGCGACTCGTCATGAAGCGTCGCAGAGCTGACGCGTGAGCCTGCAACAAGTGGTGATGCTCGCCCTCACGGCGAGCATCCTCTTTACCGTCTTCGGATTCGGCCTTGGCGCGACCACGGACGACTTGCTTTACGTGGTCCGCCGGCCGGCGCACCTTGCGCGCGCCCTCGTTGCGATGTTCGTCGTCATGCCCTTGATGGCGGTGATGCTCGTGCGCGTGTTGGACTTTCCGCGGACGACAGAGATCGCGCTGCTGGCGTTGGCGATTGCGCCAGTTCCCCCACTGTTTCCGAACAGAGAGCCGAAAGCCGGTGGTCGGCAGGCGCTGGCGCTCGGGTTGATGTTCACGGTGGGCATCCTCTCGATCGTGCTGGTCCCGCTGGCGGTCTGGTGTCTGGGCCTTTACTCCTCGCGCCCGCTCGCGATGTGGCCCGGAGCGATCGCAGCGGTCATCCTGAAATCCGCCGTGGTGCCGTTGCTCGTGGGGCTCGCGGTGCGGCGCCTGTTTCCCAAGGTCGCCCATCGTATCGCCACGCCCGTCCGAATAATCGCGACGGTTCTGCTGGCGGTCGGTGTCGTGATCGTCTTTGGAGCGAACTACCTGGCGATTTGGGACGAGGTGGGCGACGGATCAGTCCTGGCGATGGTGGTGTTCGTCTCCGTGGGCCTTGCGGTCGGGCATGCCCTGGGAGGACCGGATCGGGATGGGCGCATCGACCTCGCGATCTGCACGGCATGCCGGCACCCGATGATCGCGCTCGCGATCGCGGCGGCAAATTTCCCCGAGACGAAATTGGTGCCAACGGTGCTGCTCTACCTGATCGTCAGTGTGGTCATCAGCCTGGTGTACGCAACCCGGCTACGACGGCCGATGCCGCACCCTGCTCGCGCGAATTGAGGGCGGCCTGGTAATCAGTCCGTGTTGCCGCGCCGCGGCGCGGCTGGGCCGGCGGGCGCTGCCGACCAGCGGTCTTTCGCCACGACCTTGGCCGCCGATGGATCGCCCAGGTAGTGTGGCGACATGATCTGGACGCCGAACTCGTTGAACGCGTCCTGGATGTTCGCGTGCAGCACGCTGAGCACATAGAGGCGTGTCGTGGGCTCCTTCAGCACCACGAGCAGCGTGTACTGAACGTAGAAATCGTTCAGCCCGTACTGCAACACGACAGGCGCCGGAGCAGTCCGCACACCGGCGGTGCGGGACGCGGCCAGCAGCAACAACGCCTCCACCTGTCGCCACGGCGTGTCGTATCCGATCGTCACGGAGGCCGGCACGCGGACGTCGGTCGTATCCAGGTTTCTCGAGTAGTTGGTGACCTCGCGCGCGATCACGACCGTGTTGGGAATGGTCACTTCTTCGCCCAGCGGCGTCTCGACCTTCGTCGACAGCGTGCCGAGATGACTGACCGTTCCCTCAATTTCACCGACCCGCACGTAATCTCCGACGCGGAGCGCCCGAGAGTACACGACCGTCAGCCCGCTCATCACCTGGTTGACGACGCCGGTGGAACCGAGCGAGATGATCACGCCGACGAAGACGCTGACGCCCTTGAATGCGTCCGTGCCGCTTCCAGGCAGGAAGGGGTACGCCACAACCAGCGCGAATACCCAGAGCAGCGCGGTGATGAGCTTTCTCGTGGGTGCGACGGTGTCTGGGTACAGACCGTGAATCTGAAGCTGGCCGTGTTCGACCGCGTCGAACAGGCGCTTCACGATCTGCGCGCAAATTCGCGTGACGATCACGATGATCGCGACCGTGGCCAGCCCCGGCACGGCGCGTGCGCCCCCAAGCGCCAGCCACTCGATGCGATCGACGAGGAAAAACTTGATCGTGTCACCCCACGGCCGGGTGTAGGGGAACCGTCGCAGCACGAAACCGAGCCACACGTATCCGGTCAGAAGCACGATCGCACCGCAGAGAATGTTGATCGCGCGCTGGCCGTACCGAATGACGCCCGTGCCCTCGACGACGACGTCCGACACTCGTTGCTTGGTCGCCGCCGTCAGCCAGCCGCTCGCCCGTCGCCGTGCGCGTGCGAGGGCCCACATCACCGCCAGGAACAGCGCGGTCGCACCGGCGGCGGCGATCGTGTGGCGGATCCACAGGCCGGGTGCTTGCGCTTCCACCATCTCGTCAAGGGCCTGCTGCAGGTGCGCGACCGCGGCCTGACCCTTGCCGTCGAGTGTCT
Source organism: uncultured Acidobacteriota bacterium (assembly GCA_963704575.1). Taxonomy (GTDB): domain Bacteria; phylum Acidobacteriota; class Vicinamibacteria; order Vicinamibacterales; family SCN-69-37; genus DATEGZ01. Next base: position 4,209,425 of record OY969918.1, read on the forward strand.
CGCCTGCGAGCTCGTCGACATCGAGCGGGAGAATCGCGAACATGTCGTGCCCGTTCGCGCTCAGCATCAGCGCGCCGTCGATCGATCGCATCGTCACCTGCACCGGACCGGTCTCGGCGATCTGGCGCAGCAGCAGTCCCGCGCTATAAACGCGATCTGCCGAACTTCGTCCGAGAATCGCCGCTCGAAGGACGACGATGTCGCGGTTGACGAGGGTGAGGGTGACGGGGACATCCGGGCGCGAGCTGGCGATGATCGCCGCAAACGAAGTTACTGCCGGCGCGGTGGGCACTTGCGCCAGGGCCGGCATCGCAAGCCAGCCGGCCAAAGCGATCGCACTGCACCATCTGACGACTTGTCGATTCAGCAGGCGGAAATCTGCCACGTGCGGTGCTCCTTGTCCGCCGAGCGGATGAGGGGTTGATGGACCAGCGGCAGTGTATCGCGGACGGCTCGCTGGCGACGACCTCGTCAGGCATCGGGACGACGCGCTACGGCGGCCTCGACCGCGTTCTTCGTGTTCGTCAGGTACTTCTGCATGCCGGATCGCGCGCGGCTCTTGACGAGCGGCCGGATCAACGTCCCCATGAAGCCGGTGAGGCCACTCACGCGCGATCGGCTGGCGTAGAGAAGATAGAAGCCCTGCCCGGGTTTCGCCGCGTCGTCGACGACAGTTCTGAGCTCGAACGTCGCGCTGAAGTAGTGCGTGGAGTACACCTGTGTCGTCGCGACCGCGAAGCGGACGCCGGCCGGCGGCCCGCCGGTGATCGGCGTCATCGAGACATGATTTACCCGGGTCGTCACCTTCATGCCGAAGTCGCCGGTGTTCCAGTAGTAGAAGTCCTCGACGCCTGGCGGTGCCGCGGCGGGAAAGTGCGTGACGTAATTGGCAAAGGCCGGCGGCACCGAGAGCAGGTCCTGCATCACTTGCAGGCGCTGAAACTCGTCGGATGCGGAGAGGGGCGAGGATCCGTCGACGTAGGGATCGACCGCCGCGAGGCCAGCGGTCCGGTAGCGCTGGAGCCGTTCGAACAGCAGCTGGCGGAACACGCCGATGGCCTGTTGTGGTCCGTCAGGATCGCGCCAGCGGACGTCGGCAGCCACCCGTTGCATCATCGCGGCCGAGAGCTGCAGATCGCAATTAGTCGGCCGGCAATGTTCGAGTGCGTCGAGGTCGTCGCCGTTGAAGGCGAGCGCGTCGAGATCCTCGAGGCGCGGCGGGTCGTGAAACTTACCCACGGCCATGACGCCAAGACGGCGCTCGTACGCCTCGATGTCGCGGACCTGCTCGATGAATGCTTCAGGCGGCGCGCTGATCCTGACGGCGCCGAAAATCGAGACCTCGACCGAGCTGGCGAGCTTTAGCTGATGCGCGACGGCGCGTCCCTCTTCGACATCGCGGACCTCACCGGCGCTGAACCCCATCGCGTCGCGCAGCCACGCCTGAACGGACGCGTTCGGGCTCGGCGGCGGCTGGACGCCCGTCAGCCCGATCAGCGCGAAGAAGGAACAGGCCAGACATTGACGGATACCCACGTTGCAGGATCGATTGTACCGTTTCGGACAGTCCTCGCGCGAAAGCGCCTCGGCTGACATCGCCGCAATTTCTGCGCCGCGATGCGCCCTACAATGCGTGCATGTCGCTGCTCGACTTCCGTCACGCCGTCCGCGTGCTCGCGCGTCACTCCGGATTCACCGCAATCATCGTCATCACCCTGGCGCTTGGAATTGGCGCGACGACGGCGATCTTCAGCGTGGTCTACGGCGTGCTGTTGCGGCCGCTGCCGTATCCCGATGCCGATCGGCTCATGGCGGTGTGGGAGATCAATCATCGCGGCACGCACTCGCGCCTCGCCGATCCAAACTTTGACGACTTTCGCGATCGAAACCGCACGTTCGGATCGATGGCGAAGTACAGCTCGTCGGTGGCCTCGGTTTCCGGCGGATCCGAGCCGACGCGCAGCACCGTCGCACCGGTGACCGGAGACTTCTTCAAGGTGATCGGCGTGGGGCCGGTGCGCGGGCGGAGATTTTCAGCTGAAGACTCGCACGTCGGCGCGCAGCCGGTCGTCGTCGTGAGTCACCGTTACTGGACGCAGTATCTCGGCTCGGCGGAACAGCTGTCGTCGTTCGCGCTGCACATCGAGAACCGCACGTACGCGATTGTCGGCGTGATGCCGGCCGCCTTCGCGTTTCCCGCCAGCGCGGATGTCTGGATGCCGGCCGAGCTGGATCCGGAAAACCGTAGCCGCACGTCGCACAACTTTTTGGCGATCGGCCGGCTGCGCGAGGGCATGAGTCCGGAGCAGGCGAATATGGACATCAGCACGATCGCGAAGGACGTCATTCGCGGCTCGGATGAGCAGGGCGACTACCTGATGACCGACGCGACCGTCGTGCCCCTGCAGACGTCGCTCACCGGCCGCGTGGGCTCGACGCTGTACGTGCTGCTCGGCGCGGTGTTCTTCCTGATGCTGGTCGCCTGCGCGAACGTCACGAATCTCATGCTGTCGCAGGCTGCCGCACGTGGGCGCGAGCTCGCGATTCGGCACGCACTCGGCGCCAGACGCGGCCGCCTCATCCGTCAATTTGTCGCCGAGTCGTTCGTGCTGCTTCTGATCGGTGGCGCGGCCGGATTGCTCGTGGCTTCTCTGGGCATCCGGGCGCTGTTGTCGCTCGCTCCTGCGGATCTGCCGCGGCTCGACGACGTCTCGTTGAGCTGGCCGGTGCTCGGTTTCGCGTTGGGTCTTTCGACGATCGTGGCGATCGTGCTGGGACTGGTGACTTCGACCCGCGCGACAAAGCGCGATCCGCGCGATACGCTCGCCGACGGCGGTCGGGGCCAAGCAGGCGGTTCGAGCCAGCGCGTTGGCCGTGCGATCGTGGCAGCGCAACTGACAATCACGCTCGTGCTGCTCATCGGCGCGGCTCTTCTTGGCCGCAGCCTCCTTCGAGTGCTGTCGATCGATCCTGGTTTCCGCACTGAGGGCATCATCGCCATGGATCTCGGTTTGCCGGACTCCGACGATCCGTTGGCAAAGGCACGCCTGTCGCCCTTCTACGCGGACGTGTTCACTCGACTGAGGGCGATCCCTGGCGTCGAGGAAGTCGCGGCGGCCAACGCGGTCCCAATGGACGGCGGCCTGCCGGACGGCATGTTCCTGGTGATCGCCCCCAGCGAAGTGCCGAAGACATTCGAGGAGTTTGGTCCGCTGATGCGCCAGAAGGAACGCACAGGCACCGCCGACTATTGCGCCGCTTCATCGGGCTACTTTCATACGCTCGGCATTCCGCTCATTCGCGGCCGGATGTTCGACGCCCGCGATCAGCCGGCGCAGCCGCACGTGGCGCTCATCAGTGAATCGCTCGCGCGCTCGCGCTGGCCGAATGAGGATCCTATCGGCCGGACGATTGAGTTCGGCAACATGGACGGCGATCTCCGTCTGCTCTCCGTCGTCGGCATCGTCGGCGACACGCACGAGTACGGACTCGAGCAGGCCGCACGGCCGACGGTCTACGTGAATCTGTTGCAGCGCCCGCGCTTTTCGACGACGGTCGTCATGCGATCGAACGTGGATCCACGGGCCGTCATATCGGCGGCGCGAGGGGTCCTGCATGAGGTGGCGCCGGACGTGCCGCCGCGCTTCCGGACGTTCGCGCAGATCTACTCTGCGTCGCTTGGTGCCAGGCGCTTCAACCTGACGCTCGTTGGTGTCTTCGCCGGGACGGCGTTGGTCCTCGCGATCTCCGGGATCTACGGCGTCATGGCGTACAGCGTGTCTCGCCGGCGCCGCGAGATCGGCGTGCGAATCGCGCTAGGCGCCACCGCGCGCGATGTGCTGCGTGTCGTGCTCGGACAGGGACTGGTCACGATCGCGATTGGTGTCGGGGCCGGCGTGCTCGGCGCGCTGACGCTGACGCACCTGCTCGAGTCGCTGCTCTTTGGGATCACACCGACCGATCCGGTCACGTTCGTGGCGGTCGCTCTCGGCCTGGCACTGGTCGCGTCGCTCGCGTGCTACATTCCGGCACAGCGCGGGACGCGGGTGAATCCCGTGGAGGCGCTCCGCCAGGACTGATCGCGGTCTCGAATCGCACGGCTGCAACTCGGCCCGTCCTATGATGAACGGACGATGGATCTCCGGCTGACGATCGAGCCCCACGACGTGCTCGTGGTCCACCTCGAAGAAGGCACTGAGAAGACGACGGTGGCCGTGGGCGCAACGCGTCCTGGCGCGGCGTCGCTCGTACGTGCCGTCAACGCGGCGATGGCTAACGGCTACGGCGAGTGCTTCTGGCCCGGCACGCCCGGCGGCCAGTACTGGTGGATCTTCAAGCGCGAAGCCGAAACGCTCGAGATTGTCACGATGTGGACGCGCGGCGGCGCGTCGCTCTGGGAGCACGTCTTTCGCGCGACCGACGCGGCGGCGTGGGTGCGCGACCGGCTGGGCGACGAAGTCGATCGACTCGGCCTCGGCGACTGAGTCCTCCGAACGCCGCTAGTACAACAGCCTTGTCCGGATCGTGCCCGCGATCGCGTCGAGGCCCTGTTTCAACACGCTGGTCTCGATCCCGCCGCTCAACTCCGCGTCAATCACGACGTACCCGACGTTGCCGCTGGTCTGCAGATGTTGCGCGGCGATGTTCACGCCTTGTCGCGAAAACACGTCGTTGATCGCCGAAAGCATTCCTGGCTGATTGTGATGGATGTGGAGAAAGCGATGCTGCCCTTCGTGTTCCGGCAGCGCGACCTCGGGAAAATTCACCGAGGTCAGCGTCGATCCGTTGTCGCTGTAGCGGACCAGCTTTTCGGCGACCTCGATGCCGATGTTCTGCTGCGCCTCGACCGTCGCCCCGCCAATGTGCGGCGTGAGGACGGCGTTGTCGAGCCCGCGCAGCGGCGACTCGAACGTGTCGTCGTTCGACTTCGGCTCGGACGGAAACACGTCGAGGGCCGCGCCGGAAAGATGGCCGGATCGAAGCGCGGCCGACAGCGCGTCCACGTCGACGACGCTGCCGCGCGAGGCGTTGATCAGGGCCGCGCCGGCCTGCATCTGGCCGATTCGCGCGGTATCCATCAACTGAACGGTCTGCGACGTCGCGGGCACGTGCAGCGTCACCACGTGCGCGCGCTCGAGCAATTCCTTCAGCGATCGCATCGGCCGGGCGTTGCCCAGCGCCAGCTTGGTCTCGACGTCGTGAAATATCACCTGCATGCCGAGCGACTCGGCGAGCAGGCCGACCTGCGTCCCGATGTGACCGTAGCCGACGATGCCGAGCACCTTGCCCCGAGCCTCGCGGGCGCCGTCGGACGTCTTCCGCCAGATCCCGCGGTGCGCGAGCGCGTTGCGCTCAGGAATGCCGCGCAACAGAAAAATGATGTCGGCGAGCACCAGCTCGGCCACGCTCCGAGTGTTCGAAAACGGCGCGTTGAAAACCGGAATGCCGCGCGTCTGCGCCGTCCCGAGATCGACCTGATTCGTGCCGATGCAGAAGCACCCGATCGCCATCAGCTTTGGCGCCGCGTCGAGGACCGGCCGGGTGATCTTCGTGCCCGATCGGATCCCGACAATGTGCGCATCGGCCAGGAGTCCCGCGAGCGCGAGTTCAGCGGGCGAGTCCGTGTGGTCGTCGATCCGCGAGTAGCCGCAGGCGCGAAACGTCTCCGCGGCGCTCGCATGGATCGATTCGAGGAGGACGATCTTGATCTTGCCTTTGTCGAACGACGTTCGGGTCGTTGGAGAGGTCATGGACACGCGCCGTAATGATGTCACGGCCGTGGAAATCCAGGACGACACGGCGTCAGGCGCGCTGATTGAGACCGGCTCGCGTAGACTCGAAGAATGACGCTGCCACTGTTTCATGTCGACGCGTTTACCTCTGAGCCGTTCGGCGGGAATCCTGCCGCGGTCTGTCTGCTTCCGAACGCCCGAGACGACGAATGGATGCAACGCGTCGCCGCGGAAATGAATCTGTCGGAAACCGCGTTTCTCGTGCGGCGCGCCGACGGCTTCGACTTGCGCTGGTTCACGCCGTCCGTCGAGGTCGACCTCTGCGGGCACGCAACCCTTGCGAGCGCGCACGCGCTCTGGCAGACCGGCGCGCTGCCGCCGGGACAGATCGCGCGCTTCCACACGCGCAGCGGCGTGCTGACGGCCGAGCGGCAAGGCGAGTGGATCGAGCTCGATTTTCCCGCGACGCAGGCCCAGACCGCCGCGCCGCCCGCAGGGCTCATCGCCGCGCTTGGTGGCGTGACGCCGCTCTATGTCGGCAAGAGCCGCTTCGACTACGTCGTCGAGGCGCAAGACGAGGACGAGGTACGGAACGCGCGGCCGGATTTTGCCGCCCTGCGGACGCTGCCGGTGCGCGGCGTGATGATCACGAGCCGGGCGACCACACCCGGCTGGGATTTCGTGACCAGATTTTTTGCGCCAGGCTCAGGAATCGACGAGGACCCTGTAACCGGGTCGGCTCATTGCTGTCTGACTCCTTATTGGAGTCGCGTGTTCGGCCGCACCGAGCTCGTCGCGCGGCAGCTCTCGGCGCGCGGTGGAACGTTGCGGCTCACTCTCGACGGCGATCGCGTAAAACTTCGCGGCCAGGCCGTGACCGTACTCCGGGGGGAGTTGGTAGTGTGACACCTTACAAGTTAGAAGTTAGAAACCAGAAGTTAGAAGTAGGGCCGAAAGCTCAGGCCGTAAGTCCTACGCCGTACGGAAGGAACGCGAATGCGCAGTCTTCGTCAGTGGATTGATCGTCGAGCAACCGTCATCGTTGCTACCGGCTTCATCATCGTCTTCATTGTCGGCCATCGTGCGACCATCTCGGCTCTTCCCCAGCGCGCCGGCAATCTTCCCGCCCCACAGGTCGGCGCAAGCGCGACGCCAGGTCAGCCGTCGCCGATTGCCGTCGGCGACTTGCAGCTGACCGCGGATCGCGCATCGGCGTTTCTGGACGCCCAGGCTCGACACCTGAACTACGTGCCGGGTGAAGTGATGGTGCGCTTCAAGGACGGGATGTCGCCCGCCCAGCAACAGCGTGCGTTGACGGCGCTGCGCAGCCGGCCTCCGCTGGGTGCGCTGCGCTGGCTTCCGGGCGGCGCGGCCGTGCTTCGCGATGAGACGCAGCCCGACGCGCACATTCTGGCCCAGCAGCTGTCAGAGCAGCCCGAAGTCGCCTCCGCGCAGCCGAACTACCTCCGCCACCTGCCGGTCAGCACGCACCGTGCGATTGCTGCGTCGGGCGCGGCCGGGCGGGTCGCCGCGATCCCGAACGACCCGGACTACGGCGACTATCAGTGGAACTTTCCGCTCATCGACATACCGCGCGCTTGGGACATCAATCACGGTGGCAGCGCGAGTCTGATAGTCGCGACTGTCGACACGGGCGTGACAACCGTCAAGCAGTCGTTCACGTTTCCGCTGTTTACCGGATCGAAGATCGAGAACGTCACGATGCCGTTCGACGTCAGTCCCGATCTGCCGGTGTCGCGCCTCGTCAGCCCGCACGATTTCGTCTTCATGCCGAGCGGCGGTCCGGTGCTCGACTTCGACGGCCACGGCACGCACGTGACGTCAACGATCGGTGAGGCGACCAACAACGGCATCGCCCTCGCGGGCATCGCCTACAACGTGCGCATCATGCCGGTGAAGGTGTGTCTGGGCTACTGGGAGCTGATGATCGCGAACGCTCGTGCGGGCCAGCCCGGCTTCCTGTCGCCCGACGCCGGTTTCTGTCCTGACGATGCGATCGTGAGCGGCATCCGATATGCCGCCGACAACGGCGCCAAAGTGATAAACGTCAGCATTGGCGGCGGCGATCCCTCCGACGAGCTCAGGGCGGCGGTCCAGTATGCGGTGCAGCACGGCGCCTTCGTGTCGATCGCCATGGGCAACGACTTCGAAGACGGCAATCCGATCAGCTATCCGGCGTATTACGCCGCGCAGATCGACGGCGCGATGTCGGTGGCGGCGGTCGGCAAGTCCCTGCGCCACGCGTACTACTCGTCGACCGGCAGTCATTGTGAGATCGCCGCGCCGGGCGGTGACGATCTCGACGGCAGCGGCCTCGACGAGGGATTCGTGTGGCAGACGACGCTCGACTTCGCGGATCAGGATCCGGCACTGCAGATCCCGCGCTTCGACCGCTACGCGCTCGTGGGCTACGAGGGAACGTCGATGGCCACGCCGCACGTCGCCGGCGCCGCCGCGCTCCTGATGTCGCAGGGCATCACGGATCCGGCCGCGATTGAAGCGGCGATCAAGCGAAGTGCGAAGGACCTCGGATCACCGGGTCGAGACGACGTCTTTGGTTTCGGGCTCGTTCAAGCGCGCGCGGCCCTTTTCGGCCTCGGCATTATTAAGTAGGGCAGCTCATGCGACGCGCGTGCTTCTTTCTGGTCTTGCTGTGTCTGACGATGTCGCCGATGCCGGCGCTCGGGCAGACGCCTCCACAGCCTCGTCCGTCGCCGCCCGTGCGCCGGCCCGTCGCGCGAAAGCCGCCGATCGGGTTTCGCGCGTACGGTTTTTATGACTTCGAGAAACTGGCGGCGTCGCAGACGTTCCAGGCGGTGACCGGATCGTCCGCGTTCCACAGCTTCGGCGGTGGCGTCGATGTCACCAATGTCGTGAGCAAGGTCTTCGTGCGCGTCACGTTCGCGCACGGCAGCAAGGACGGCGAGCGCGTGTTCGTCAATAACAACCAGGTCTTTCCGCTCGGCATTCCGCTCCAGGTGGGGATGACGCCGATAGAAATCGGCGGCGGCTGGCGGACGACTGTCGATCGCCGCGGCCTGACCGCCGTGTACGCCGGCGCAAGTCTGCTCGTCATGAACTACTCGGAAACAACGCCGAGCGGAACGTCCGACGACGACACGTCGAAGACGTTCAGCGGTTACACCGTGTTCGGCGGCGTCGATCGCACGTTTCACAAGTACCTGGTCGCGGGCGTCGAGGCGCAGTATCGCGGCCTGCCGAACGCGATTGGCACCGACGGCGTGTCGGCCCTCTACAACGAGACGAATCTCGGCGGTTTTGCCGTGCGGATGCTCTTCGGCATCCGGCGCTGACGCATGCTATTCTGCGCCCGTCCGAAGCCACAGATCGGAGCGGGCGCCGGGCTCTGACGCGCCGGCGTGCTCCGACCCTGCCGATGGAGCACGCCTTGATGCATCGACCTTCGTCTCACCGCCTCGCGTTGTGTGTCGCGTTTGCGATCGCGTTTGCGCCGCTGCTGATTCGCGCGCAGGAGCAGGCGGCATCGGCCCCCGCAGGGCCGGCCTCGTCCTCGAATCCGACGTCGCCCCGGCCGATCGCCCTCGAGGACTATCCGCGCTTCAAGCGTCTCGCGAACCAGGCGATTTCAAGCGACGGCAAATGGATTTTCTACACTGTCACGCCGAACGAAGGCGACGGGACTCTGTTCATCAAGTCGCTCGACACGAGCACGGTGTACGAGATTCCGCGCGGCACGAGTCCGTCATTCGCCGACAACGCGCGATGGGTGGCGTATTTCATTCCGCCAGCGGCCGCGACCGGTCGCGGGGGCCGTGGAGGAGCGCGTGGAGGCGGACGCGGTGACACGACCGGTCCGGCCGAAGGTGCCACGCCTGCACCGCCGCGCGTGTTCGAAGTGCTGGACCTGACGAATGGCGCGAAGACGCAGTACCCCGCGGTCGAAAGTTTCGCGTTTTCACCGGACGGTGAGTGGCTCCTGCTGCGTCCACAGGGCGCCACGCCCGCGCCCGCGGCGAATGCCGCGGCCGGCGGACGAGGTGGCGGACGCGGGGCGGCCGGCGGAGCTGGTTCCAGCGACGCACCGGGCACCGACCTGCTGATGAAACAACTCGCCACCGGCGCGCAACGATACGTCGGCAACGTCGGCACGTACGCGTTCGACGACACTAGCAAGCTGATGGCTTACACGGTTCGCGGGCAGCAGAAGCTCGGCAACGGCGTGTACGTCATGACGCTTGCGAGCGGCGAGCAGAAGATGCTCGACGCGATGGCTGACGATTACGACCAGCTCGTGTGGAGCAGCGAGGGAGCGAATCTGGCCGTGCTCCGCGGCGAGAAACCAAAAGGCAAGCTGCAGAAAGACAATGTTCTGCTCGCGTGGAAGAACGTCACCTCCGCACAGCCGCAGCTCTCGACGTTCGATCCGGCGAAAGCGCCGGCGTTCCCCGCCGGCATGGTCGTGAGCGAATTCAGCGCGCCGCGATGGAGTACTGATGGCGCCCGGGTGCTCGTCGGACTCAAGGAACAGGAGCCCGAGAAGCCGGCATCCACCGAGCCCCAGGCGAACGTCGACGTGTGGCACTGGAAAGACGACCTGCCGCAATCCGAGCAGATCATCCAGGTGAATCAGGCTCGACGCGCGACTCAAGCGGCTGTCGTTGATCTCGCGTCCGGCAAGATCCTGAAGGTCGCCGATGAGGGCATGCCGACCATCACGCCCACCGACGATTTGCAGTGGGCGATCGGACGTCTCGAGACGCCGTACCGCGGCCAGATCGCGTGGGGCGGCAGCAAGGCCGACATCTATCGCGTGAACCTCCGCACAGGCGAGCGTACGCTGATCGAGCCGGGTCTTTCACGGACGATGGGGTTCTCGCCGGACGACAAGTGGTTTCTGTACCTGAAGGGCGGCCACGTCTACTCGTACGAGATCGCGACGACGAAGAAGACGCAGATCGATGGCAACGTGAGCTTCGTCAACGCGCAGGACGATCACGACTACGAGAAGCCGGTGTACGGCGTCGCGGGTTTCACGGCCGACGGCAAGTCCGCGCTGCTCTACGACCGCTACGACGTGTGGTCGCTGCCGCTCGCGGGCGGCTCGCCCGTGAACCTGACCAAGGGCGCAGGCAAGAAGGACGAAGTGCGGTTCAGGATCGTGCAGCTCAGTGCCGGCCGTGCGGGCGGCGGCGGTCGCGGCGGTGGCGGCGGCGGCCGTGGTGGTGGCGGCGGTGCCGAGCCGATCGATCTCTCGAAACCGGTGACGATGTCGGCGTACGGCGAGTGGACGAAGAAGTCGGGCTACTTCGAACTGGCGCCTGGTGGATCGCCCACGCCGCTGATCTGGGCGGACAAGTCGATCGGCTCGCCCATGGTCGCGAAGAACGCGGACCGGATGATCTTCGTCGAGCAGACGTTCAACGAGTACCCGAACCTCTGGCTCGCCGACAAGCGGTTCTCGGCGCCGAAGCAGGTGACCGACGCGGATCCGACGCTCTTCAAGGAATTCTCGTGGGGCACGAAGAAGCTCATCGACTACAAGAATCGCTTCGGCCAGCATTTGCAGGCGACGCTCACGCTGCCGGCCAACTACGAACCCGGCAAGAAATATCCGATGCTCGTGTACTTCTACGAGCTGATGTCCGACACGCACAACACTTTTCAGCTGCCGACCTACGACGATCGCCCGCACATGGCGACGTACGCGAGTGACGGGTACCTCGTGCTGCAGCCCGACGTCGTGTACGAGATCGGCAAGCCGGGAACGTCGGCGCTCGACTGCGTCACGAGCGCGGTGAAGAAAGCGATCGAGCTCGGCTACGCGGATCCCGCGCACATCGGGCTCCAGGGCCACAGCTGGGGCGGCTACCAATCCTCTTTCATCGTCACGCAAACCGACATGTTCGCGGCAGTCGTGACGGGCGCGCCGCCGACCGATCTCACGAGCTTTTACGGGACGCTGTATCCCTCATCGGGAACCATTCAAGAAGGGATCATGGAGGTCGGGCAGGTGCGCATGGGCGCCGGCGTCACCCCGTGGACCGCGCGGGATCTCTACGAGAGCCAGTCGCCGATTCACAATGCGCCGAACATCAAGACGCCGTTCATGATTCTGCAGGGCACAGCCGACACCGCGGTGACGTGGGGCCAGGGGCTGGAGTTCTACGCGGCCGCGCGCCGGCTCGGCAAGCAAGTGATCTTCCTGTCCTATCCCGACGAGCCGCATCATCTCGCGAAGAAGGAAAATCAGAAGGACTTCCAGCTCCGCATGAAGCAGTTTTTCGATCACTATTTGAAGGGCACGCCCGCGCCGGAGTGGATGACCGACGGTGTGCCGCAAGTGAAGAAGGGGCTCGATCCGACGACGGTCAGGAAATGAGAACCGGGCAATAGCTCGAGAGAAAGCCCCATTTGCATGACGCATCACGAGCCCTTCATGCGCGAGGCGCTTGACCAGGCGCGCGCGGCTGCCGAGGCCGGGGAAGTGCCGGTCGGGGCAGTCGTCGTCGTCGGCGGTCGGATCGTCGGGCGCGGGCACAATCAGCCGATTGCCGCGACGGACCCTACGGCGCATGCGGAGATCGTCGCGCTGCGTGCTGCGGCGCGCGAGGTCAGCAACTATCGGCTCTCAGGCGCGACGATGTACGTGACGATCGAACCGTGTCTGATGTGCGTGGGCGCGATGGTGCATGCGCGAATCGGCACGCTCGTGTTTGGCGCGCCCGAGCCGAAGTCGGGTGCGGTGGAATCGATGGCGCACGCGCACGAGTTGCCGGGCCTCAATCACGGGATGGTCATCGTGTCGGGCGTCCTAGCTGCCGACTGCCGGGACGTCGTGCAGGCATTTTTCCGGGACCGCCGGGGGCGAGAGGCGCTTCGTCCGCGCCCGACTGCTTCCGGCTGACCGGTCCGGCGACTCTCGCGCCGGAGGGATTCACGCGATAAGATATTGTGTTGGCTGCGGCTCCGCGGCTCGCGCGGAGAGGTACCGAAGTGGTCGTAACGGGATCGCCTCGAAAGCGATTTGTCGGGTAACCGGCACGTGGGTTCGAATCCCACCCTCTCCGCCACTAATATCTAATAAGTAGCTTATTATCAGATAGTTGATGGGCTACGTGACTCATAATTCCCTCTTCTGTTCCCACAAATTGATCGTGGCTCTCTGATCGGTGTAGTCTGGTTCGGTGGACACTGTAACGCCCAAGCGACGGAGCGAAATCATGAGCCGCATACGCGGCCGGAACACAGCTCCCGAACTTCGTGTCCGGAGTGGTCTACATCAGGCTGGCCTGCGGTTTAGGCTGCACTGCCGTGGTTTCCCAGGCAAGCCGGACATTGTTCTTCCCTCAGCTCATATCTGCATCTTTGTTCAAGGATGTTTTTGGCATGGCTGCCGTCACTGCGTAGACGGACAGAGGCGAGTGAAGTCGAACGCAACTTATTGGGTAGGAAAGGTCGTCGCAAATCGCCGTCGCGATGCGAAGCACGTAAGGGCCCTTCGCCGAGAGGGCTGGAAGGTCTTTCTAGCTTGGGAGTGTGAGGTCGCTTCAGCGCAGCAGCTCGAAGGATTCGTTAATCGTGTTTCGCGCTACCGGATCGGCAGAAACAGGCACGCGGACAGCTTGAAGGGATGACTAGTATTCCCTCGAGCGACCTGCGCATCCATGTCTTGCCCGTAGCGCGCTGAGCTGAGTAGCGGCGCGAATGCACAATAGCGGTTCGTCCGCATGGCCAGGATCCCGATGATTCACTTCGTTTGCCCCCGCTTCAGGCATCTGCGATAATCCCGCGAAATGTCCGCTAGATCGTCGACGACGGATGCTCGTCGTCGCTACCCTCACGGCCAACGTAGCGGGAAAGGGAATCGCCGCAATTGCCCTGCCGCCCAGTTCACCGTTGTCGACCTCTTCGCGGGCGCAGGTGGATTGTCTGAAGGATTCGCCCAGGCTGGCTTTCAGGTGCTCGCGGGGTCTGACAGCGACCCGGACGCCATTGCTACATTTGCGGCCAACTTTCCGGATGCGGTCGTCATTGAGGGGAACATCCAGGACGTAGCAGTTAGAGAGCAGATTCTTGACGCCGCTCGCAAAGCTGACGTGGTCGTCGGTGGACCTCCGTGTCAAGCATTTTCACAGGTCCGTAATCACGTTCGACTCATCGAGGATCCTCGCAATGCTCTCTATCGAGAGTTCGTCGACGTCCTTCGGAATGCTCTGCCGATGGCGTTTGTGATGGAGAACGTAACTGGCATCGACCAGATGGGCGTGCGCGATCAGATCGTCGGCGACCTTTCCCTTGACGGCGAATACATCGTTCTGCCGCAGGTCGTAGATGCTGCCGATTTTGGAGTGCCTCAGACCAGGAAGCGTCTTCTGTTTGTGGGAGTGAGAGCGTCGTTCAGAATGACGCCGCCGAAGCTCGAAGGGACCGGCGCAACCGACTCTGTGAGCCTCGTCCGATTCAAGAATTCACGACGTCCTCGGTATCACGTAGTGGTCCAGCAGAATCTCTTGAGCCTGCGGATTGGTGAGGCTCTCGCCGACCCCGAGATTACATCGGTGGTCACCGCCAGCGATGCAATTTCGGATCTCGTATCTCTGCCGACCGGGAACAGAGACGATGAGATCTCGTACGCAGAGTTGCCCGCACCCTTAAGTGCATACCAACGAGCCATGCGCTTACGAGCGGGCAGTATTCTCACGAATGTGCAGGTCCCGCGACTCAATGAAGACACAAAGCTGCGCCTGTCTGGTATTTCACAGGGCGGTAACTACCGCGACCTCCGCGACGACCTCCTGGACCGCTACATCACGGGCCAACGATGGGGACAGGACAACGGTACGGGGCGCCTATCTCGTCGTCACTTCTACGCTTACCGCCGGTTGCACGACGGCATTTGGGCTTGGACTCTAAACACGAAGGCCGACAGCGTTTACCACTATCGCTATGAACGTGCGCTTTCGGTCCGAGAGTTTGCGCGACTTCAGTCATTTCCGGACCGTTTTACGTTCACCACTGATCCAAGACGAGGCATGATCGACGGCCGATACGACGGTGGTCCCGCTCACTCTCGGTACCGCCAGGTCGGTAACGCGGTACCCCCGTTGCTGGCGTTCGCGGTCGCCAAACGCCTCGCCGCCGAATTGGAAGCGGCTCACATGCTTCGTGTTCGGACCGGCTAGCTGGTTATCGACAGCATTGGACACTCAAGGCGCCAGGCAATCGGACACGTTCGTCAAAGCCGCGTTCGGTGCTCGGAACAGGCGCCGACTGATCGACACGTATTTTTTATCGCAATCACAATCTGAGCTCGTTCCGAGGAGCGCGTGGACTCACGTCTATCGCCTGCTGCTCTGGGCAGATCAGTCGAATGGTCTCGCCCACTGTTATGAGAGCGACAAGAGCCAGCCAGGCAAGAACTGGTACTCGCGTTCACTCGCGTTTCACGACTGGTTGTCGACGGCCCTGCAGGTGCCCGCCTCCAGTCTGGCTGAGGATATCGACTGGCTATTTCGGCGAGCGACTGCGGATCTCACCAGGGAGGTCATGCGCAACACTCGGAAGGTGGCTGCAGCAGCTGAGAAGCAGCGTCAGCCCTATGACGGAAGAGACCTCCCGAAGCCAGGCGAGGATCCGGAGTTGGTTTCCATAGTGAAGGAGGTCCTTGGCGACACATTATCGAGCGAACCTTCGCCCGACACTTGGCAACTCTTGGTCCAGCGTATCCGACAATACCTGAAGCTGGAGAACAAACGAAAGAACCTTGTCGGCGAAGGTTTCGAGGACGTTCTTGCCCAAGTCGTTCAGCGCATGTCTCGCCTCGGCTCGCTCGAAGTCCATACAAGGCGGTTGCTTCATGAGCTACCAGGATTCAACCGAGTTCGACACGGGGAAAAGCCGAACAAGGTTGATCTGGTGGTGCTGCGTCCTGGACGGCGAACGCTAGTAACAGCAAAGTGGAGCGTCCGCGCTGACCGTGAAAAGCAGTTCGCAGCGGATTTTGCCGACTACTTGGTGGCTGAGGCTATCCGAGAGCAGTTCGAGTACGTATTTGTGACCAACGAGTTTGATCCCGCACGATTGATGCGTGCCTGTGAGCAGCTAGCCGGGAACGCGCCCATGTTCACGCATGTTGTCCACATCAGCACGGACGCAATCAGGGCGACGTACGGCGATGGGCGGGAACCCACGATGCTCAAGGTGAAAGAGCTGATCGAGAGAGGTCGACTCATCAGTCTAGAACAATGGCTGACAACGCTGAGCTCATGATCGCGTTCCTTTCTTCCAATCTAACGATTCGCCTGTCGGCCTGCACTACTCGTCCGGCGGAGCCGTCTTCGGCCACTCGACGTACGTGACTGCCGCCAGCGCGTGTTCAACACTTGAGCAACCAACCACTTCTTCTGCAACGCCTCCTCCTTCCACGAGGCGGCGGTGTCGAACACATCTTCCTGCGTTTTGCAGACCGTCGAGCGTATCAACTCCTCGCCCACGATGGCTCTCAACTCCAAGCCGAGCGGTTGCGTCGTCAGCGCACACCTGACCAACTAGGCCGGGCGCCTGAGTGCCTCAAAGATAGAAACAAAACCGTGGTCTGGATCAATCTGAAGACCGCGTGACGCTGCGTTTACGCACGCATCGGTCAACTCGAGTCCTTGTGTATCTCGGCCGGTCAGCCAGAGCGGATGGGTGAGGATTATGATCTCCCGCCCGTCGGACACGGCTGGCAGTCCACCAACGTCAGTTCGGTTGAAGCGAGGCCGGGCGGCCTCAAGGGTCTTGACAGCAAGCTGGGCCACGCGACTCCATCGCGGCGAAGTCAGCGAGATATCCGCTGCCCCGTCTAGCGCAAGAGTCGCCATGTCGATTCCAAGCCGCCAGTCAAGCAGGTTGTGGTACGCAAGATTGCTGTAGCTCCGAAGGCAGTCTGGGCACGACGTGTTGCAAACGTCGGAGTGCACACCATCTACCATCCGGTCGTGGAACTGCCTGGGTGTCGGACGCGCAATCATCTCAAGAAGCTCCTGCGTGATCTCAGGTGCTCCCAAATGCGTAGCGTAGCCAGCACCGTTCTCCAAGGTGTCACAGATGAAGACTTGCCCAGTGACGGCACCGGCTGCATCCTCCTGACTCCGAATTCCAGCTTTGAGCTCGTAGTCCTGGATATCAAGATAAACCGCCGCAGCGCGGCGCAGCATGAACGCCAGGGAGTACAGCGCGGCTCGGCCATGCGGTGTTCTTGGATCGACTCCTCGGCCCAGGCCGTAATCTCGAATCCCGAGAATCATCATGTCGGTGTCGCTGATGGAGGCGAGCGCGCACGATGTCACAGGACCGAAGGGAGCCATAGCGGCCCCAGGACGACGACCGAGCGATACCGCGTACTTTGCGTCAGCAGCATTGGCCGCGCTGACATCAATCATCGTTTCAGATGCTGCGCTTCTTCGCGAAAAGTTGAAGAGTCTTCCAGCGTTGTCATTGATTACGTGCAGGCGGCCTTGGCCTGCACCCAAATCGAAATTCATGTGGTGGTGCGTCTCAAAGGACGGCCGGCCGATCTTGGGACGGGCCGCTCGTGGAACGAAGTCGAAGACGCCATCGTAGTCTCGAGCTCTGGTGAAGTAACTCACAAACCCCTTCGGTTGCCGGAGGTCCTTCGCCTGGAACTCACGGTCCCCGGGGCCGGAAGAGACTCCACAGATCGGGCAGGCTGGAGCATCAGGATTCGCCGTCTCGACGTGCTGGCAGTTACCGCACAGGCCGATCCGAACTGAAGGTCCGAGCGGGTCCGTATCTTCGACCGCCATTGGGCCCTGCCGCCGGTAGTGACCGACGCCGATAGCTGTATGAATCGTTCGTTCCTTCACGGTCTCGGCGCCCGGTGCAAAGAGGCTAACCGCAAGTTCAAGATCGCGGTCAACAACCTGCCGCGGAGGCCAATTCCTGGGCGTGCTGTGGTAAAGCAGTCTTCCTCGCGTCGGAAACCCGAACATAGGGAGGACGCCACTATTTGCAAGGCGCTCGCTTAGTCCTTCCTGGACGAGTGCCGGATCGAGAGTCGCCCTAGTGACTTCTGGAACGAGCTGTTCCGTCATCCAGTCAATCGCGGCGGCACGCTCGCCGGAGTCGCCCGCAAGGCGCGTCGAGACGAGCAGCAAATCGCAGACGTGCTCGATGTCCGCGCGATGACGATCGATCCATTCCTGAATTAGTTCGGCAACAGTAACTCCCACATACCCTGCCGGAACGTTGGCGGGAACCAGGTTCCACGCCGCGGCGGCCCCAAACTCGCCGTGCACACTGTCTCCAAGTCCCGGGCCAAACAACACAAGTTCGGAGAAGGCCTTGCGCAGCGTCTCCTTCGCGAGGACGCGCCGCAGGATCTGCGGCCGTGCAGTGTCCACGTACGGCGGCGGCGGAGGGTCCGCGGTAATACGCTGCGGCCGCTGAAAGTAGTAATCGTCGTGGCTCCGACCGCGGCACAGCGTCAGGGCCAGCGATAGCGGAGCGCCGCGCCTACCCGCCCGGCCGACGCGCTGCTGATAGTTGAATCGCATCGGCGGCATGTTCGCCATCATCACGGCCTGCAACGATCCAATATCAACGCCCGCTTCCATCGTGGTCGTCACGCTTAACAAGTCAATATGCTCGGTGAGTGCCTGTTCAGCACCGACGGTGATGTTCTGAAACAGCCTCTGACGATCGCGGGCCAAATGTTTGTCTGTTTGACCTGTCAGTTCCGCACAATTCAGCCGGAATATCGGGCCGGCACTCGTTGCGAGCCATCGATAGTAGTCCAGAGGTTCGTCGCGATCATCGACACCGACTCGCCTGGGCGGCCCGAGAAGCTCGTGACAGCCGCTACAGATTCCCCCGCTCCCATGCAAGTGCACACGGGAGCACCTGCCGCACTCAAAGTAGGTGTCCGGAGGAGCAGCTACGAACAGACCGCGGAAAAGGAGAATGCCTAAACTGAAAGTGCCCGACGCTGTCAGCAAGTCCGTGACGTCAGCGGTCAGGTCACCCGGATAGCTTCTCAGATTTGATACCGCGTCTAAGTAATCGCGCGCATACTTGGGCAGGCGATTGTCGTCGGTCGTCGCCCGATGAGTGTCGATACGGCGTCGCTTCCCCAGCAGCCGAATGCAGCTGTCAGCCCCTTCTTTCACGAGATCGGACACGTCGGCATGTCTGATTCGATCGAAAGTAACGACGCCCAGCTTGAGTGATTCGAGGTCTCGGCGGCCGCCCGAGAAGAGAGACTCCGCGATCGCTTCGCGCGCCGCGTCGCGAATCCTGATTTGGTGAGCCTGTTCGCCCGCGGAAAGGCCCGGAAGAAAGTGCGCAGGTACTGATGTCCAGTCAAACAATCTGTTCCAATCGCCGGTGTGTTCGTCCAAGTCGGTCCACACTACGCTCCGATCGACGCCCCCGGGGTTCATGCCGGTTACAAGGAGCGACGTCTCTGCCTCCTGTTCGAGATCGATTGTTGGCGAGAGACCAGCAGTAGCCCGGTCAAGCACACGCGCCGCAAGGGCCTGCATCGTCAACCCGCCGACCGCTGATGGCGCGTTCCGAAGCGTTGCATGACGCGAGGACAAGATCGCAGTTGCCTCGGCCGAGTGGGTATTCGCAAAGCGATTTGCCAGGCTCTCCTCGGAAGGGGTAAGGGCGTGATCATCTATTCGGCGTTCAAACGCGAGCACACCGCTGCTGGTCGCGCCCATCGCATCGACCAGCACCTGTCGCAAGGCGTCCAGCCAGTGCGACTTGGCTACACCTACAGCCAGCTTGGCCGCATCTTGCCGACTGTCCGAGAACAGGACGAGTTTTCGACGTGGATCCTCCACCGGAACGCCTGCGACTAGTTCGGGAGGCGCAATCTCGCGCAAAAGTGCGTCGGACAAGACTTGTGCGATCTTTTGAAAACCCGTGCGTTGAGTCCGGATCGGCGCCGCGTTTGTCATGCCGCTCCAATTCGCCTCGCAATGCGGACAGAGTGACGGCCTTTCATTCCGGACACTGGCCGCCTGCGCCCTCGCTGGCACCGGCACCTGATGAAGATCGGGAACGTGGTAGAGCCAACCGGCCGCATCCGCCCGCCTCGCGGCAATACGCATCTCACCTGTGTGTGGATCAAACGCTGCCATCCGCCAGTGCCTCCTGACGCCGTCATGCGTCCAGGTGTCGCGCTGCGGCTGGCGGAGCGTGCCGTCCCTGGCTCGGGCTGGCCAGTAGACTGCGTAGTTGTCATAGCTGCGATCGTTTGCTGAGTGGTCTGGCGCCTTTTCGATATTTGGATCGTCCGGCACTAGTGACCATACGTTTGGCTGCAATCGACGCCGGTACCCGCCGAGGAAGATCTCGCCGCAGGGTTCGCAATAGAGCATCTCCAGCACGCGAGACCCGCATCCGCAGGTAGTGGTCGGACGATCGTGAAGGCGACCAACCGGGATTTCCTGATCATTCCAGGCCGCTTCGCGACAAGCACGATCGCTGCAAACCCAGATGCCTTCGACGTTTCGGAAGAAAATGTGCGCTCTGACG
This sequence comes from uncultured Acidobacteriota bacterium, assembly GCA_963704575.1. GTDB lineage: Bacteria > Acidobacteriota > Vicinamibacteria > Vicinamibacterales > SCN-69-37 > DATEGZ01. The sequence goes on from OY969918.1 coordinate 4,229,707, forward strand.
GGTAGGACCGGTGCACCATTCGGGAGCTGTGCGCGGGACAGGCACGTGACTAATCCCTCGGCAGCGGAAGCCTGGTCTGCCTGGTCCGCTCCCGGAAACAGACTACCGCCGAGAGCCGACACCGTTCGTGGAAGAACCGTCGGCCGTTCATCGGTTGCCCCGTTGCAGGCGGCACGAAGGGCTTCGTGAGCGCCCACGGCAATCAACATGGCGCCGAGACGCTGACCTAGCAGCTCGTCAGGAGCCGGCGCCGGAATGCCGGCGGCCGCTGCGAAAGCGTTGAGATCTACGCCAGCTGGCTCTAGGCCGGTGGACACTTGCTGCCCGAGATCGACGAATGCGCGTGCGAGGAGCCGCACTCGTTCGATCGATCCTGCGACTAGGGGCCGTGCACCCCCGCGGATGAGATCGAAGTGTCGTGAACGGCCGAAGAACTGGTGCAAGTAGTCTTGGGCGCGCGCCTCGTCCTCACCGACGGACGCGCTTGATGCCAGGATGCGAAGTTGCGGGTGATTGGGGTGAAGATTCAGTCGATCGTAGAGGACCCGGAGAATGTAGCCAACTTCCGTGCCCGGAGTTCCGCGATACGTGTGGAGTTCGTCGACTACTAGATGAAAAATATGATCTGGGCTTGCCTCCAGCCAAGTGCGCGTCGCATCGAAGATGTTCGTCTCGACGTCACGCATCAACATGATGTTCAGCATGTTGTAGTTGGTGATCAGGATGTCAGGCGGAGCCTCCTGCATGTCCCATCTGCTCCACATCTCACCGCCGTCCAACCGAGGGAAGAACCTGGCAGCATCCCGACCGCGGACGCGCGCCGCCATTGCGCTGATGCGCTGCATTTCTGCCCGAAGTTCACCCTCGGCACCGTTTCGATCGCGCCGGCCCGGAATGGGCGTCCAACCCGTGTAACGGCCAAACCAGAAACGGTTCCCAGGCCTTTTAGCCTCGAGCCATCGCCGGACCGGATCGCCGTCGAGTGCAACGCGCAGACGGGCAATTTGATCCTCAGCGAGCGCGTTGAGGGGATAAAGAACCAAAGCTCGCAAGCCTGGCAGTCGGCCTCCTGCCTCATGTGTCCGCTGCGGTATCCAGGGGTGGTTGATACGGTTGCGAGAGCCGGCCGGCGGGTCCATTGCCCACCAGTCATTGCGTGGCGCAGGGTTTAGGTCGGCCCAGCCGGTAGACTCGCGGGCGAGCGCCGCCAGGACCGGCAGATAGATCGCTTCCGTCTTGCCCGAACCCGTGCCGGTCAGAATGACAGCATCGCGGCCACTGGCCGTACTCGCCCGTAACACATCCAATTGGTGCGCGTAGAGTTCCAGCGGCACCCCACCGCGGGGCTGAAATAATCCCGCCTCTGCCAGTCCGGCGAGATCCCTGGTTTCGCTCGCGGACCAACCCGGCTCTCCGGTCAATATCGACGTGACCGCACTTCTTACGTCTTCTCCGCTGCCGATGTAGCCCGGCTGCGGCTCTATCAGGGGCTCTCGATACAGAACCCCATCGCGATCCAAGAGGCGCCTGCGCGCAGTCACCAACTCCTCAAAACGGAGATCGAATGGGCTGTCGTAGTAACGCAGGTACGCATCCCGGAGATTCCCAAATGTGCGGATCGGATCGCTCATGCGAGTCTCAGTCCTGTGACGGCTAGCGTGAGGTTGACGATGGCTGGTGTCACGCCGGCAAACACAACCCGGCGCTCTTGAATGAGGGGCAAACTCCCGCTGCACAGTGTTAACGCGCGCGCCACAATTGGTGGCGGATACAGGTGAAGCGGGAATCCAATCGTCCTGGCCCTGGTATCCCACGCGATCACGCGACAATTTGCCGCAATCACAAAGCGTCCGGCGCGATCGTCAATCCTGGCGCAGTCCGTCTCGCTTGACTTGAGTATGGTGATCCAATCCCAGTCTCGGCGTATCCGGAACAGGCCGGCCTTAGCTTCGACAGCGGCAGCGAGTGAGCAGTCGATCCACGTCAGTCGCGAACGTGAGAATCTGCGCACGGTCTCCACACGGCCCGAAACCATCGCGCATGACGTACGAGGCCAGGTGGACATTGAAGGCACACAGGCAAGGAGGGTGAAGGCAGCGTCCCGTTGAAAAGGGATTCCGGCCCGAATGGCGGTTGATGCCAGGACCGGCCGTGACAACGCGGTCATCCGAATGACTGCGGGCTTGCCAGCAACCGTGGTTGTGATCAGCTCCGCTCCCGTCTCTCGCGCTGCGCAGGTGAGCCTGTTGAGGACGCCCGCCGTTCTTGCGCCGCACAACGTGGCTACAGCGGGGCCCGAAAGATGGTCGGTCGTCTCCGCCAACGCCGGCGGAGCGACTCGCCAGGACACGCCATCCGTGGCTTCCACGTGACCAAGCATCGACAAATCTTCGGCAAACCGATGAGGCCTGGCGCTGCCGAGGAGTTCGTGCGGCAGATCTTCGATCTTGCCGTCGCATTTGAACGACATCCACTCTAGAAGGAGGTCGCTCACCTTTTCCTCGCCTCTCTTCGAGCTAGTTCGACGGACTGGCGCCACGCTCTCTCAGCCAAAGGATCGCCATCAACCATTGGCAAGCGTCGTGAGGAGGCGCTCCGCATTGCATCAACCCAAAGACGCCCGGCTGGAGACGCACCACGCGGTTCCGAAGCCCTTCCGAGCCAGAGAATGCGCCCCTGGTTTCGCCGGGGACCGGATGCCGACACCAGGAATGACGGCTGCCCTGGAAACACGCCCACGCTGACTGGAACATCGATCCGAGGAGTGAGCGGGACCGCGATCCCGTTAGTGTCGAGCGCTATGGCGCTCATCTGTCTTGCGGCAGCGACGACGGTGGTTCCCGACGGTCCGACAACGCGTGCACCGCAGATCTCCGCGAGCTCCCAAGGCCGCGCACGCAAAGCAGCGATCTGCGGACGAGCGTCGAAGAACCGCCAACCGCCACAAGCATCAGGATCGCGCACAATTTCATACGTGCGAGAAGGTCCGGGCACTACATCTATGACGTGGCGTCCTGGCGCCTGACAGTCGGCTGCCATCCACGATCCATCGGGAAGCCGGGCTGCGTTTTGGCCCCCGATACTGACGGCCGCGCCGTCGGGAAGATTGTCGATTGTGATCGTCGGTGGGTGTCCTTGGGCGAAAGCGTTCACGCCGAGCAACAGTCCCCCGGTCAGTTCGATTGCAACGCTGGCTCCAGGGTCAAGCGGGCGCAAGGACGATTCAACGCCGGCGACAGCGCGGACGGGGCGGTATTCCGAAAGAACCGCGCACCCGGCAGGTACCCCCGGCCAAGTATCGTGGGAAACAAGACGTCCAGAACCGGCCAGGGAGGCGATCCGACGCACCTCTTCAAGGTCGGCGATGCCACACAGGATTGCGTGATCCGCGTGCGCGCGGACTGCGGACACGGAAATCAGGTCGGGCTCGTGCGGCATTGCAGAAAACACTTGCACGCGGCGCGCGCTCCGCAACCAGTGGAACCCGTCCAGGCTCCGGATTCGAAGTTCTCGACCCAACAAGTCGATGCCAGTAGGGAGCGCTGAGTCGTCGTAGCGCCGGTCGTCGTAGGCCTGCACGACAATTGATGCCTCGGTCGCGAGCGTAATGGAATTCGGGAATCCGTCTGGCCGCATCAAGACAATCGAGAAGCCGACCGTTCGCCGAATGGGATGAAGGGCAAGGCGGATAAGCAGTTCTGCTGGCAAACTGCCCGCTGCACTGCGCCGGGAACGAGAAGAAGCTCCTGCACGCCGGTTGCCTCTACGATCTCGATAGATCGTCTGCCTTGGCGGTGACGTGTCAGGGCCAGGATAGGGCCCAGGAGCATCCGCTTTCTGTTGAGGCAATGCCGGGACGCCTGCTTGCACTGTGGGCATTTCCTCCGAGGTCGGCACCTCGGGCGCAGAACCGTCAACAGCTTCGCTCGTATCGAGCGACCGATCGCCCAAGCTTTGGCGAGTGAAGTCAGGGGTCTCGCCGGTTGGCGACTGACGTGGATCTGATTCACGATCCGGACCAGCGGCCTCCTGGGTGGAAGGCGGAGGGGCCAGGGTCGTCGGCGTTTGAATCGGCGACGTGTTCGGAGACAGTTCATCAGGATCAGCCGTGACACGTCCGGCGAATTCATCCGAGCGCGGGATGGAGAAGCCCCTTTGCGGGGTTACGACTTCAGCAGGTTGGTCGGTGGGAGCTCTTGCCGAACCATCCGGCAGAGCTATTGAAGGCGGTTCGGGAGCGACGGTGACCACGGTCTCCGCTTCGGCGTTCAAGAGCGATGGTTCGACAGGCTTCCCGGAACTCGCGAGTTGCGCTCCGTCGAGTTCGCCAGCCAGGGTCGGATCTGCAGGCGACGACGTCATCAGATCTGGCGAACCTCCGATGTCGATCTGTGTTTCATCTACGGGCTTGACATCGTTAAGAGATGCCTCATCGAAAATGAAGCGGACCTCGGTCTTGCCGTCAGGTGCCGGTAATGTGTGGCTGTGAGTGATCACAGGCGATGGTGTCTCCGACAGCAATCCACGCTGATCTAATGCGTACTCTGCTGTCGTGAGACTCGGACCGTCAGCGTTCTCGTTTCTGTTGCGATTCTCGAGCCGTGTGTGAGACGGGGCTTCAATCCAGTCCTGCGGCCGCGAAGTCGTCGAGCTGTGAAACGCGGACACGTCGTGACGGTCCCCGGCGTCCTCCGTACCGCGGATCTTGCGGCGACGCAGCCAAGAGACGAGCAGAAGGGCCGCCACTGCCGCCAGTCCGACGAACAACGCAGTTTGCGGACGCATTGCTTGCTTCTCTACCTCGCGGAATTGGAGCCGCCGCTGGCCAACCCCAGTGCATCGGCCATCACACGTGCTATCAGCAGCGGCGGAACGGAGTTGCCGATTATAGACGGCCCGCCGAACGTAGAGGGCTCTGAGACGCAGAACGCCTTCCCGCGGTCGGCAACCTTCGCCGCCACCGTGAAAGGCAAAATGGTGACCAGTCAATTTCAGGCCACGTCTGCCTTGCGTGGCGCTCGCGCTGAACATTTGTCTGGTCGGAGCCAAAGAGAAGATCTCGCTAGAGAGAAATTGATGCTCCAGCGCGATCTAGCCGGCGACCTCCAAAAGAGCGGAGCTGATTCCACTTCCTGGCCTTTCGCCCCGTCTTTGACCCATTACCCAATCAGAGGACGATTGGCTGACAGTTAGTATCACGAGCGCAGCCCAGTTTCGAGGCCTCTGCCCGCGTATAAGAATCAAGGTGTCAGTGGTCGCAGATGATCTCGAGCCTGAACTGCGGAAGGTGATCAAAGGGAACGCAACTCCCTCCCCGTGAGTTCGCCAGAACGAGCGATCGGTTAACCTAAGCACCAAGAGTAGTGCCGGCTGACTGTGCGGGGGGAGAGGTTTGTGCCAGAAGCCACAAGTGCTTGGATCTTCCAGTCAAACCCGTCCAAGTACGAACCTTCCCGGGGCTTTGACGACACTGAGAACCCTGTCCTGGACCGTGAACCAGTACGGGAACGAGATTCACGCGGGCGATCCGGTGTTCCTCTGGGAAACGGGTCCACAGGCTGGCGTCCTCGCATGGGGTCGGGTTGTCAGCGAGCCGGCCCTCATGGATCAAGGCGAGGGAGAGCAGGCATACGAGCGCACGCCGGACAAGTTTTCGGGCCCCCGCCGCAGAGTACACATCGACATCGAGCGCGTGCTGCGTCCCCGCTTGTCGAGGTAACAGATATCAGCAGACGAGATCCTCGCGGCGCTTCCACACCTCAAGTTCGCCAACGCAACGAATTTCAAGCTAGCTCCTGCCCAGGCTGCGGCTCTTGAGGATCTCGTACGGCGGGCGGAGGCGGATCCATGGGGCCGCGCCAGGTCTCTTGCCCGAGGATTTCGACGTCCTCGCGATGCACCAGACGGTTCAGCCGTGGGATGAGCTGTCTGACGACGTTCGCGCCGCGTACGGACGGCTCCGAGACAAGCTCGATCTCTACGCCGCGCTGTGCCTGTCGGGTCCGACGCCGCTGGCTTCTCGGATCTTGACAAGCGCGCCGCGAAGGCGCCAGTCGACCTCATCAGCGAGCTCGCGGAGCCTGTCGTTGGTCGCCTGGTGGCGTGAGCGAGTTCCAGGCAGGACGCCAGGAGATCCGGATCGCCGAAATCGTCGCGTGATCTCTGGCTATGAACTGTCACGTTTCGGGACCGACGTTCCTGTCACCGGCGTGACGGTGAAGGATTGCCGCTTGCTCGCGCGTCGGAAGGTGTTCAAGACCGAGCAGATGAACCAGGCCGTCTTCGCTTTCCGCCGCTACCAGGACGGCTCGGACGCCAAAGAACTGACATTCCGCGCCAGCTGGCTGCCGCGTCAAGGCAGCCAACGCGATCCTTCATCGACGAAGGGCGATTTGGGTTTTGGCAATCATGTGCAACGGAGTGCGCTTGGCAAATCGCTTTCGCAACAGTCGAGCTGAATGAGGACGCTATTCTGGGAGCGCTGTTTTCAGCCACTCGGCGAACTTGGCGGCAAACTCCCGGTCCCTCAGATCTTCTAGCTTCCACCCGAGGTGTTTCGCTGTCTTGAACAATTCCTCTTCCTCCGGCTCCTCGAACTCCGGATCTTCATCGCCGTAGTGCGTGTCTCTCATCGGTCACCTCCCATGACCCTCCGAACATCTGCATCCCGTCGCTCCGCGCTGTCTGCACGATGTCCTCGTCGTATTGTTGTTCGCGCACTCTCGGATCTGCGCTGTAGCGCATGCCATCGGGTCGGAAGTTCAGTCGATACACGCTGGATTCCCAACGGGTCAAAGGCTGACGGTTGCGCACCTTGGCAGCAATCTCGTCCACGGTGGGCCAGTTGGGCATGGGCTACTTATCTCCCAAATACGCCAGCGCGGCACGTCCAAGAGCGCGGGCGTTGCTGTAGGCGGCCTTCTCAGCTTCTTTGCGGACTTTGACCGATTCGGACGGATTCAGGGCCAAACTGACGGCAGCAAGTGTCGTCTTGGAGAAGATGATGACGCAGGTCGGGTTGGTCACCAGTCACTTGCCCTCGTTGGACAACCGGGCTTCAAATTTTCGGATGAGTTCGTGGTAGCGGGCGGCTTCCTGCGATGCGAACGTCCGGTCCTGACCCATGACATCAGTCCGAGCCACAGCAGCTTCCTCGTCGCGGAGGCGGATGTGGTGGGCGGTCACGAGTGCGTTGGCTCTAGCGTTCGGCATAGCTTACGCGACCTCGATGTCTTTAATGGCGACCAGGGAAACCGGCAGCAGGTTCGGGTTCCAATTCGGCATGCACTCCGCAAGGACACGAATCTGCGCTCGTGGCTGGTCCACATCGTAGTGCGCTTCCAAGACGACAAAGCGCAATGCCGCGTCGGCCGCGTCTTCTGGTTTCACCCACTTCACGATGTCGCCGGGTTTCAGGTTGTCCACAGGAGGACTATACCTAACCGACACATCGCGCCGTTTCGAACAACTCGTTCTCGGACTCTGGGTCGGTGTCGTCCTGAAACTCTCGATCTTCATCGCCATTGTGTGTTCGTCATTGGTGGCCTGCCTGGGTTCTTCCGGCCGACCAGCTCAGAAACCCTCAGAACATCTCCATCAAGGCGGTGGTCGTCGCTTGCGAGGCTTGGCGGTCGGTCGTCGTCACGTACCTCAGAGTGGAATTTATGCAATTCTCCAGAGTCGTTTTTGCATTTCCCGATCATGCGATGACACAGCGTCGCGCTTGAGCTGGGCGAACGGGGGGATCGATCTGGACGACCTGCAGGCTGGCTCGCTCACAAACACGTCTCGACGACGCGGCGGCACTACGCGCTGGTACTAGTCAGCCGATTGAAGAAGGCGAGCGAAACGCTCGGCGGACGGTTTGGCGGGTGGGAAGCGGACACGCCTGACGAGCGTCGGCGACGCCTGACCTCGGCAGCGCGGAACCGGTCGGGCGAGTCTAGTAGAGGAAGGGCTCGGTAGTGGGCTCCTTCCCTCGACGGTGACGCGCCAACCTCACTTAACCCGTTGGAGATCGATCTCGAAGTCAGACGTCGTTCCGTCTGCCATCATCTTTGCGTGACCGACGAGATGCGCGTTGACGAGCCGGAGATTGTAGGTGGCCGTGAATGAGATCGGGTCAGAGCCCGTGGAAGTGTGTTCAAGGGTAAAGAGCAGCGTCTGACCGTCCTTCGTGGCCTCAAACTTCGCATTGGAAATCGGCCATTGGTGCGTTGCGTCCGGTCCAATCGTGCCGGTGAGGCTGGTTCCTTCTTGTTTCAGGATGGCATACGCGGCGTTCTCTTGCTTCGCGCCAGCCTGAACAAACGTGTTCTTGCCGGACCACTTACCGGTGAAGTCGTCGGCCGCGCCAAGCGATGCCGACATGACGAATAGGGCGAAGACACCCGCGAGTTTTCTCACTTGAATACCCCCCCAGGGCTAAGTCGATTGTCGGACTATACGCCGGATCCGAGGGCGATGCTTCATTCGGCCGCTGGCCGTAGCACTCCGCGCGCAAGGGCCATCTGAAGCTCCAGGCGCGTCACCGCAGGGCGATAGGCGTATCGATGGCCTTGTCGTGACCGGGTGAGTAACCCCTTCTTGTAGAGCCGATCCAGCGTCGTCATGAGCGTCGTGTAGGCCGCTCTCGGGAAGTGCCGCCGAATGTCCAGGACGGTCATTGGCGCGTGCATCCAGAGCGTCTCGATAATCCCATATTCCAAGGGACCGAAGGCCCGTCCTCGCAAGCTGCTGAATTGATTAACCCACTTGGCTAGCTCAGGCGACATGCCACGATGCTAGATGGCTCGGGCTGTCCTTTAGCCGTTATGCAGTCCGAAAGTTCAAAGTAGCCCACTACCAAGGGCTCCCACGCGCACCCGTCCCAGGAATCTACCGACGTGGCGATCCGACCGTCTGGACAAACCCGGGGCGACGCCCCAACGCGAGACCCGTGAGGTGACGAAGCGTGAGGCAGTTGGGTGCTTCCCCAATGGTGCGGCCTGGGGGCCGAGATGCTGGCAGGCGCGAGGTGACGAGGGCTTGGTGCACAAGATGGACTGTGGTCTTGGTAGAGCGTCTTGGTAACCTCCGCAAACATTGGGCGAACGCGCTGTGGCTAGGGGCTCGTAACCAAAGGTCGTGGATTCAAATCCCGCCCCCGCAACCAGTTCGCAAAGAAGGGCTTCCAGAGATTCTGGGAGTCCTTCTTTTTTGCCCTGATCCAGTGCCCATCCAGCAAGTCGGCGTGTAGCTGTTCGTGGCGCTTCGACAATACGACAGGCGCGACGTGGGCCAAGGGTCGTGTTAGCCTGACGCCGACGAATTCCGCGCTCACCACCACATCGGCTGAGGATCCAAGTGACCAAAGCGCACGGATTTTTTGCCTATCCGGATACCACCCTCTTGGTCGGTCCGACCATTGAAGGGGGGGTTGCCGATTTCAACGAGAGAAACAACGACGCTGCGATCAGCACTTGGAAGGAGACGGAGGTAGCAGGCCGGTTCATCGCGAGTGAAGTTCTCGCGAGTATTGCCAAGGCGGACTTTGTCTTAGCTGACATCAGCATTCCCAACTTCAACGTCACTTTTGAAGTTGGCTATGCCATTGGCCGAGGCAAGCCGATTCTCTTGACCCGGCTGGCGGCCATGACTGCGCCGAAGATCGACATTGATGAAGTTGGGATCTTTGACACCATTGGCTACCAGAAATACAACAATCGCCACGACATTCGACAACTGCTTCAGACGCGGCCGAGTTCCAGTCTCCTTCCCACTTTGATTGAGCGCAATTCGAAGGCGCCGGTCTACCTCATTGATTCTAGATTTCAGACCGACCACATCACGAGGCTCATTTCACGCGTTAAGAAGGCCAGACTCTTCTTTAGAAGCTTCGATCCAGGCGAGCAGCCCCGGATGAGTGCGCCAGACGCAATCCTGCAGGTCGCTGAGTCGTATGGTGTCCTTCTTCACTTGCTCCCAAGCTCCATCACCGGGGCGACCGTCCACAACCTGCGCGCAGCCTTTCTAGCCGGGCTGGCGATGGGGCTGGAGCGGGTGTTATCAGTGCTCCAACTCGGCTACGAGCCAGTTCCAATCGACTACAGAGACTTCGCCCAGCCTTACACTTCACTGGACCAGATCGACAAGATCGTCTCGGAGTTTGCGCCGCGTGTCGTCGAAGCCATGCAATCATCGGCCGCCGTTAACCCCTCTCAAGCGACCACTACGTTGGAGCGCTTAAACATTGGCACGTCCTCGGCAGAAAACGAGCTGCGGGACCTTGGTGAGTACTTCATCAAGACGGATGCATTCTTGAGCGCCAAACGAGGCGAAGTGCGCCTGGTGGCCGGTAGAAAAGGGTCAGGCAAGACGGCTGTCTTTTCACAGATTCGTGATGACCTCAGACGCGATAGACGCAATGTCGTGCTGGATCTAAGGCCAGCGGGCTATCAGTTGCTCAAGTTCAAAGAGTCGGTATTGCGGTTGATGGAGGAGGGCACGTTCTACCATACGATCACAGCGTTTTGGGAGTACCTGTTGCTCCTCGAAGTCTGTTACAAACTACTCGAAAAGGACAAACAGAAACATCTGTTCGATCCTCAGCTATTCGACCTGTATCGTGAGCTCGCCGGAGGATACCAGGCGGATCCATTCGTCACAGAGGGTGACTTTGCCGAGCGGATGGTCCGATTGCTAGATCGGATAAAGGATCGTCATAGCTCGAAGTACGGCAATGCCTATCCGACGCTTTCGGAAGCACAGATTACCGAACTGATCTACGCGCATGACGTGGCCGCGCTTCGAGCGACAACAGTCAAGTATCTCAAGACGAAGGAAGGCCTCTGGCTGCTGTTCGATAATCTTGATAAGGGTTGGCCAACACAGGGGCTGACGCACGATGACGTTCTCATCATTCGATCTCTTCTTGAGGCAACAAGAAAACTGGAACGTGATCTCGGTAGGCACGATATTCCTGCGCACTCGATCGTGTTTTTGCGAAATGATGTTTATGAGTTGCTGGTTGACGAAACACCTGATCGTGGGAAAGAAAGTAAGGTGCTGCTAGATTGGACGGACCCTGATCTGCTGCGCGAGCTTCTGAGGAGACGCTTGGTATTCGGCGGCCTGCGAGACGAGGACTCATTTCAGCAAGCGTGGCTGACGATCTGCGTGAGTCACATCGATGGTGAGGAGAGCTCGCAGTACTTGGTTGATCGATGTCTTATGCGACCTCGTTGTCTGATTGACATCCTCACATACTGCCGAAGCTGCGCCGTGAATCTTGGACACAAGCAAATCCTGGTCGAGGACATCAAAAAGGCCCTATACACATACTCCTGCGACCTGACAACGGATCTGGGTTTTGAGATTCGGGATATCCTGCCTGAGGCAGACAAGCTGCTGTACAAATTTCTCGAGTCGACGGCCAGGTTTCGTGCTGAGCAACTCGATACCGTGCTCGGCGGGTTTTCCTCGCAGCTTCGCGAGGCGTGTGTTGAGAATCTTCTGTGGTATGGATTTCTCGGGATAAGCAGATCCGACGGGGAAGCGGACTACATTCATACGGTCAATTACGACATGAACATTCTGAGGGCTCTGATTGAAAGGCACTCCGAGCAGGGCGTCCTGGTTTACGTGATCAATCCGGCCTTCTGGTTGGGGCTCAGAATTAAGGATGGAGGACATCCAAAGCGAAATTGACCAGTCGGGGACCATCGGTTCATGACGTTGCGCAAGATGCCCCTGAACCGGAAGACTGAGATCCGCAGCGCCTTTGACAGCCCGTGAACATATCGATGCTGGTGATCTCCCCGTCGAGCCTGAACTGACGACGGCGATCCCCTACGGGTTGCCATCCCGATTCGTTTCAGTCGGAGGCCACACCTACCGAGCAACGTGCCCGAACAAGCTGCCGAGCAACTGTGCAACCAGAGATGCGCGGCTGACGATTCGCCGGTTCGATGATCTGGCGGCCTCGGCTACGAGCGATTTCCTCGCGCTCCGTTGGTACGGACGTCCTCCGGTCGGCCCGTCTGCGTGGCTCCAGAGGAATGGGATCTTAGAGGCCGCTCGAGAAAGCCGCTGAAGATGCGGTGAGCTGACTGGCTAGCAGTTGTGGCTTACGGGATCCGGCCGGCCATCCTGCAAGCGGTCGCGCTCACTGACGGCCAGACTTCTGCTTCGCCCACCGCTTCTTCTGCGCTGCCCCAATTTTGGCGCGAGCTTCTGCCGACATCTTAAAACCCTTGCGGCGGCGGCGAACTCTGCCCGAGCGACCACGGGTCGCCGGGATCGTAAATCCGCCCGACTGCAGGCCAGTCGCGGCCTGCTGGATCTGGGCGACGAGCTTTCGGCGTTTCGAGTCCAGTTCGTCTAGCTTTTTCACTAAGTCGATGAGAGCAGTCTCGCGGTGGCCTTTGGGCATGGTGGGAGCTTACCGTACTCAATCCGCCCAAAAACGTCTTCCTGGACAGTTCTCAGGGACTCCATTCGGCAGATTTCTTACTGTGGCGTTCAGCCTTCCTCCAGGACACCTTCCTCCCGCACGATTGACGTGCACGGAGCCGCAATGCTACCCTCTGCGACCTCAAGAGAAGGAGACTCGGATGCGCACGCTCATTCGTACCGCCGCCGTAGTTGCGGTCGTTGCACTTGGTGCGGTGTTCGTGGCGTGCGGAAGTAGTCCCACCTCTCCAACAACGTCGTCCCTCGTGGTGACGGGGACCGTGCCCGCAGTTGGACAGACGAGCCAGTTGACGGCGAAGGTGACGCTGTCCAACGGCACCACGCAGGACGTGACGACTCAAGCCACTTGGTCGTCATCAGACACAGCGGTTGCGACTGTGACGTCTGGCGGACTGCTCAAGACGCTCCAATTGGGTACCGCTGATATTACCGCAGCCTATCAGAACCTTACTGGAAAGCTCTCGCTTTCATTGAGAGTCACGTCACTCACACTTTCGGGCACTTCCTCACTGACCGGGCTAGGACAAACTGGCCAATTGATTGCGACGGCTTCGTTAGCAAACGGCTCGAAGTTAGACATAACACAGTCAAAGGACTTGTCATGGCAGTCCTCGAACACAATGGTTGTGACCACATCATCTAATGGCACGGTTGCGTCCGTTGGTTACGGAGTCGCCAATGTTACAGCCACTTATTTAAAGCTATTGAGTGATGGCAGTGCTGACTCTGCTCAAACGTCGCTATCAGTCTCGGTCTCACCGTCGACAGAATCGTCAACCGCCTGTGTTTACGAAATGTTCTTAAATGGCGCGGACCTGGGCGGGTATGTTCCGGGTGTTACGTCCGACTTTGGCCAGACAGGTCTTCAGAGCAGTGCAGGTTTTTCATTCACTATAGGGTTGATTGTGCGCCAAGGCACGAATTGTTCCTGGCGTGTCTATTCGGGTATTGCTTTTGCTACACCGTGGGTTAGCGCAGGATTGGTCGGAGGGAACGGCTCCGTAGTCCAGCCAGGCATTCTGCAGGTTAACGGCACTGGAACGGTGAGGGTCTCTGCATCGCCAAATCCTGGCCAGGCGCGCTTGGCGCATGTTGCTCTTGACAACCACACTGACATCGAAGTACCACAGGCCGGCTCCGTGCCTTGTGCTTTTGCGCTTACACCAACGAGTGTGTCTTTGTCGTCTGCTGGCGGCACGGTGGATGTGTTAGTAACAACTGGCGACGGCTGTTATTGGTTCGCAGACAGTTCCGACAGTTGGATGAGGGTAACGCCTTCACTTGGACGCCTTGGAAACGGGCAGGTCCATTACACTATCGATCCGAATACGTCGAAGACCTCACGCATAGGTCAGCTGCTCTTCAAGACCACCGAGTATACCGATGGCAGTCCGCTCGGCCAAGTCGTCAGCTCGGTGGTAGTCACGCAAGCGGGCGGCTAGTGTCTTGAGTCTGAGAAAGACCCCAACGTAAGCGCGCTGCTGGACACTTGGTGATCTCGCGCGATCTGACAAGGGGACGGAACCACTGAAACCGCTAGCCTTCCGGACATACCCTGGTAGGTCGCTACTAAGTCAACCGATCCGACCATCGTATTCTTAGGCCTCTTGATTGACAGTCCCGCTGACTCAAGGCGCACACATTTCTGGTGTGACAGCCTAGAGAGGAGTGGGCTTTTTCAAACTGCCCAAGAAGCGACCTCGGACGCTCAGGGAGCGACGTCTAAGAATCCGAGTCACCTCCCCGATCAAGCTAGACGGCAACGTTGACGAATGACGGAATCGCCACAGATTCTGGCCGGAACGCAGCACGGTCCTTCGGTCTGTTGAACCTGAATGGCACTACTCCTCCGGCAGAGCCGTCTTCAGCCATTCCTCGTACTTGGCGGCGAATACCCTGTCTCGCATCTCTGATGGCTTCCACCCGAGATACTTCGCCGCCTCGAACAACTCCTTGTCGTCCTCCGGGTCGGTGTCCTCCTTGAACTCTAGATCTTCATCCCCGTAGTGCGTGTTTCGCATCGGTGACCAGCCGCTCAGAACATCTGCATCAGGGCGGTCGTCGCGCTCTTTCGACACTTGGTGCCTTCTAGCTATGCCGTCTGGGCCAGCTCTTGTTCGTGTTCCTTGTAGGCGTCGAGGATGACGTCTCGGAGCCTGTCCTGGTCAGCGGTGTCGCTCACTGGACGGAGAAGGGCGAACGAGCGGCGTTCACCGTTCACCGAGTACTGGCGAGCCGGGAACGTCACGTTCCTGCCGCCGTTCTTGCGCTCCCAGACACCGAACCCGACGAGCTTCATGCCGTCGAGCGAACCGCCCTTGAAGTGCAACTCGGCATCAGCGAGTTTCCCGGTCGGATTGCCCTTGTCGTTTGGAAAGAATCTCACAGTCATGGACGGACTCCTTAGTGGACGTGCAGTGGGGACGACGCGGCGGTGACCTCTGGATTTTCATCGCAGCAGTGGATGTGTTCTCTCAAAACATCTGCATCAACGCCTCCGTTGTCGCCTGTGACGCTTGCTTGTCGGTCGTCGTCACGTACCGCATGGTGCTGCCGATGTGTCGGTGCCCAAGTTGCCGTTGCACAACGGCGACATTGACGTTGTTTTGGACCAGGTGTGTGGCCAGCGAATGCTTTAGGACGTGAGGATGTCGCTTCTCCGGTGCGAGTGCGGCAGCGGCTGCCACCGACCGGAACACTCTGAAAAATTGGCTCCTGTCCAGCCTCCCGCCTTTCTGAGACAGGAACAGGAAATCCGACCCGTCGTGGCGACGTTCCTGCATCCACGTCCTGATCGCCCTCAGCTCATCGAGCAGCGGTTCGCCGCGATGTCCACTGATGGCCTGGACCGTTCGCAACGATCCCTTCAGGCGTTCCACGACGATGCTTCCGTTCTTCAGATCGATGTCCGTCGTCCGAAGGTTGCAGATTTCAGACGCCCGCATTCCGTGTCGGTACGCCAGCAGGATCATCGCCCACGACCGGATGCTGCTGGCCTTCGCCGCTTTCAACACGGCGAGTAGTTCATGCGGTTCCAGGTGGGTCATCGCTGACCGACGAGTCGGGTGAGATTCCGGTAATGAATGTGTCAAGAATGCACCATTAGATTCATTTGCCGGCCGCCAGGATCATCCTGAGATCGTTGTGTTTTGCGGGTGTCCGAGGTCGAGAAGGCATCAATTTGTGTTGTTTGATGCATGGCTAGATCCTTCCGGCGTCCGTGTCCCGCTCGATGATGAGCCCGTCAAAAGATCTGAAGTCGGGGAGCCATTCGTCAGCGGGATCGACGCGCCCGTACTGTTGATAGGCCCTGCACACGGCCCACATCTCCGGCAGGCAACCCATGAAGCGCGGGTCGTCGCCCGCTGAGTGGACTCCGTCCATACACCATCGCGGAATCGGCTGCGGGTCGTTCCACCGCTCTCGGGCGTTGGTCAAGAGTTCTTCGCACTCGCGGAGCGTGACCGGTTCAATCTGATCCGCAACGGGGCTCTCGCCGCCCGCCATCATCCAGGCGGCCTGACACAGGAAGTTGTTGTCGCCTGAGAGTGCTGATCTCGCGGACAGGTGTAGAGATATCAACCGTTCGGCTTGCGCATGCTGGCGGGCTTGTGCCGCCGTGAGAAGGAACTCCGCTTGCTTGGTGGAGCCGAACGATTCCCGCACGTTGTCGAAGGCCATCACGCCGCCAACGGCTATTGCGCGATCCTGTTCGTCTATCGATTTCGCAATCTCCCGCTGCAACGTCTCAGCGGTGCGATCCCACTCCCGGTACCACCAACGCCGCTGACCGACCAGGGACTGGTAAATGTAATCGGTCCCGCCGCTCGCTGGATCCCACCACCCAGGCACCTTGCAAATCCTCACGGCCTCCGCCACGAGTTCGATCAGGCTCGCCTGTGGTTTGCTGATCCACCGGAACTTCTCTACGACCTGCTCTATGACGGCGATTGAATGACCGTCCTCCGCCGAACCGATCAAGATTCGTCGCGCCGTCCTGAATCGGTATTGCGGTTCCTTGAAAGTGTCGAGAAATACGAGCCAATACACGGCGTCCTCGATCCTCCGGATTCGGATCGACTTCACGAGGCCGGACAACGCCTGGGAGAAGGTGGGGTGGGTCCTGGGGGTGAACGGCTTCAGCCGGTGGAGGCCGAGCGCACTCAGATGCCTGCACTTGTCCGTGGCCGTGAATTCCGGGCAGGTGCAGGTCTTGTCGCTGATCGAGATCGTGAGCCAGGTCTCGGCTTCTGCCGCAAAGGATTTGAGGCGAATCGTCTCTCGGATCGTTGAGGCGCTATCAGCCAATCGGCCTCGGCGTGGTGTTGTACGGGGAGAGGATCATATGAAGACGATCCTCTGAGATCTGGCGTAAGTCAAAGGAAAGACGGTGTTTGGCGCTGGAATGACCGTTTGTGGCGTCCTGACGGCTCGGTGGCGAAGCAGGCCGGATGGTGACACACGCCAGTGCAATTGAATTGCACTGAACAAACGTGCGTGTTGGGGGATGGCCGCGCTCGGTGCTCTGTTCTACATCGGCACGCCCAGGCGGATAGGGTCAATCTACAGTGCAGTCAAGGGCAAACCGATGTCTCGGTGACGTGCTTTCGCCTGTCGCTGAGCGATCAATCTACAGCGATGGCCTGCGGCAGCGTGTTGTCATCCTGGTGTAGACACTGGAGTCGTGTCATCAGCCGACCGCCACTCACTTCGTGAACGTGATGTTGAACCTTCCGTTGGTCACCGGATTCACGCCGTTGGTGAACGCAAACGTGCCGACGATGTGTGTCGCGGTAGAGGTCGTAATCGTCAGCGTGCCGATGCCACCACGCGACCAAGGGTAATAGGGTCCATTGGGTATCCTCACGGTGCCGGTGTCTATCGAAAAGGTTCCAGTCCTCACGGACCCCACTTGCAAGAAACTCACTTCACCAACCTGCCCGTCGGTGGCTCTGAGCGAGATTCCGGCAATCTGAAACCAAGAAGACTCGGCAATCGCCACGTCGACACAATCAGAGCTCCAAGGCACACCGTCTACGATGGCGCTCATCGAGCCTTGCGACTTGATCGGGGCACAATCTGCCGTTGCAGGCGTTGATGGAGGTGTTGACGTCGGCGCGGTTGGGGAGGTCGCACTGCTGCTTCCCCCGCACGACATGGTGCCAACCAGGACGAGAGGGAACGCGAGCCTGATCACGAATCGCACGGTGCTTGTCCTTTTGCTGCTTCTGGAGCCGCTATCAGAGGGCATGTTCCTAAGAACTGCCGCCTACGTATGAGCAACAGCCGTACCGGGACTGGCCTCGCTTTCGTCAATCAACAGCTTTGGAAACCGTCACCCGGCGGGGGCCTGGAAGTGCCTGGGAATGCTGGGATTTTGCGGGTGCTGCTACCTGGAACCACCGGCACGGCCAATCGGTCGGCGTTGATCGCTGTCGGTCGCCTTTGCGGATGTTTGGCTCTGCTCAATCTTATGGGCGGGGGCATCCGTTCTACATCGGCGCGTGATCTCGCTCCCTGGTCAATCTACAGCTCAGTCGAAGGCACGTCGATGTCGCGGAGGATGTGTTTCGCCTGTTTCTGAGCGATCCATCTACAACGACGCCCTGTGGCAGCGTGTAGACATCATCGTGTAGATTGGAGTGCCCGGCCATCGATGGTTCCCTCAACGGTTCGTGAATCTAAGGTACGGAGGACTCTCCTGTGGCAGGAATACCTTTCAAGTCATTTGCGGGTCAGAACTGGGTCATCACGCCGGTAGGCGAACCAAAACCGGCAAGCATCAGCGACCCAAAGTGGTTAGTCGTGCTCACTGGCGTTGGCGTCTTGGATCTGCAAGCCAATAAAGTCGATGAGTGGCGTCGTGAAGTCCTGGTTATCTTTCCGGACATCGTCTCCCCGTTGCAGTATGCGGTCACAAAATACTCGATCCCAAGGCCGACTCCGCCGAATGTCGGCCTTGCGCTGGACTTGGAACAGTGGGCGCCGTTCGCCGCTGTCAGTGCCAGCGAGCCGAATGCCGGATTTGCGGTGGATGGCTGGCGACCCAATCCGTTCCTGGCGACGACCGATGCCTTTGACAGGCCGGCCCTCAAAGTCTTTACCGGCATCGATGTCGATGTTGCGGTCACCGGCGGCGTGTTTCACCTGGGGGAGGGATTTCCGGCAACGCTCCACAAGGTGAGCTATCACATCACCCTCATGGGGCGGATCGTCTTCCTGCTTCAGAACGTGTGATCGGCGGCCGGACCTCGGCGTGACCGCTTACCAGCGATGGTTGCCCGCTTCCATCGGGCGAGCGAGGAAGCCGAACTTGTTTACGTTTACCGCGCAGGCGTGAGCCTTCGGCCCGGCTCGAACATCGCGCACCCGGCGTCAGGGATCCTCGGTAGACACCCTGGTGTAGACGCTTCGTCCAACGAGGTGAATCAAGATCCGCTGGAGATCGGTTAACGTCTCTCCTGCTCAATCCTCGCCACAGGCTCCCGATCCACGCCACCACCACCACTGTGGAATTTGTCAATTTGCAATGATTGCAAGACTTCAGACGCCGTCGTGTCGGCCTTCTCTTCCTGACACTTCCGAGCCCACTCGGCCTTTTTGACCGCTGCCGCCGTCAGGACGTGGGTCACGCGTTCCGGGCAGGCGTCCGCCATCATCGCCACCGCGACCTGGTAAAACTTCAGGAGAAACCCGATATGCGGGAGCGGCGGCAACGACGGAAATCGTGAGCCACTGATCGGCTTCAGCCGCAAAGGATCGGAGTCCGGATCGTCTCTCGTTCTGCTGATGTGCTCTCAGTCACTCAGGCTCGGCATGATGACGCCAAATGCAGATGACTCGCGTCAACCTTCGGCAACCGCCAGCATTCGGTTGATGAGCCACCGTCCTGACGGCAGCTTATCCAGCGTGGTGAACACGTCTTCGATAGCGTGATATTGGATTCCTGAGGGGCATTGCTTGCATGCCGACTTCGGGCCGAACATCAGCAAGTCTCGGCGGCTCGACTTGTATTTCAGCAATCGTTCGGCTTTCTGGCCAACGAAGTCCTTCGACACGGTAGTCTGGGCCAGGACGTCCTGACCTGAGGGCGAGTATCCCGCGTGGTCAATGTCTTCAAACGACCGGCCACCGCTCCAGACGCTGGAGCAGAGTCTTTGTGTGAACAAGAAATTCGTTACCAGCCACTCGACATCCCGATGATGAAGAGACGCCACGCTACGAATCGCTTGTCTCCCCGACACGAATCTGATGAGTTGCCCAGCGGCTCGGTTATGACACCTCTGGACGGTACACTGACGCGGAACGAGGTTGCCCAGAAAACTGGCCGAGGCGTCCACGATTCTCGCCTTCGATAAGGGCAAACAGAGCAGGCCGTGAAACCTCCTCCACCTGGTTCCGGGGGCGACCCAGCCCACGAGACGGTCGGACCGATTTTCCGTGGCACCCTTGTATGCAGCGATGACCGCCGCGCCGTTCCGTCGCATGTCGTGGAACAGCCTCACGGCCTGTCGGGCGGGTCGATCCGGGTAGGCGTCGGGCTTCGGGCCCTTTCTTCCAAAGTCGAGCGCGATGTAGCGGCGGGCGAAGAGAGCCGCCTCATCATCATCGTTCCCAATGTTGTGAGTGATCGTGACTTCGAGAGGCTCGGGTCTTGGCATGGCCCCGATGATAGCCGGTCCCATATCCATAAACCGTTTACGTGACTGACGCAGGTTGCTGACCCGCCCGCGCCAGGGTTCCGGATCCAATCGCCACCACCACGCACAACCCGAGCACCACGCGCATAGCCACCTTCGCCCGCGCTAGCATATGCGTACATCTCCGCAGAATTGGAGTCGTAGGGTATGAGCCACTCTGACACCTGCCCCGATTCGCCCACGCCAGGTCCAGTCGTCTTTGTCCACGCCCCGAATAGGCCAACGAGTCGCTGGTACGTTGAGGTGCGGGAGTTCGCAAGATTCCGCGATGCGCTCGGCGCTGACATCTTGTGCGCCTTTGCATGCTGTTTCGTCCATGCCGACCGACTGGTGAGTCTAACCAGCTTCGCATTGCGAAACGACGACCCTCCGGACTCCCCGGCATACTCCCGGAACCTGCAGACCATTGTGTGGTTCGCGGCGGGGACGTTGCGCGAACTCGGCTTCGCTATCCGCGACCTGCGCAGCTCGCTAGCGAAGGCGAAACTGCTCGAGCACGAAAGCGAACCGTGGCTGACGCTTCGAGCACTCGAGGCCCGTTGGATGGACGACGAGGTGTATCGGGAGATGCGCAATCAAGTGGCCTTCCATGTTGACCAGGAGGTTGTGGCGCGAGGGCTGGCGAGGATGGCCGATGCGGGGGAGCCAGTCGTGGTTTTGGAAAGCATTGGCCGACTTGAACAGGGCCAAGTGCTTAGATTGGGCCTTGAGGCGTTCTACCAGGGTAGCGACAAAGATAAGGACGCCTTCCAACAATTTTTCGTCACGGTCGCACGCGACCAAGGCGCAGCGACCGCTATCGAGCAGGTCTTCTTGCGCACCCTGGAATTGGTTGGCATGGTGCCAGTGGAAATAGCTGAGTAAAGCTGCGGACGTCGCGCTGTTGTGGCTTGCACGATGCCATTCCGGTAACCGCCGCGCCTACGGCGATTCTTAAACTGACTGCGCCGGACGTCGCGCATGTGACGTACGCTCACGCCGGAGGTGTCCAAGGTAGAAGGCCGTTCTTAGACGGTCCAACCCTTCGCTTCCCACACCGGTTTCCACGCCTCGGCAAGATCGAAGACCTGCGTTTCTTTCTTACACACTTCGGAGCGCATCAATTCCCCGTCCACTCGCGCTACCACTTCCCAGCCGAGTGGGTGCGTGGTCAAGGAGCAAACGACCGTGCGCTTCTGCTTGTGGAGCATCCAGAGATTGCCAAGAGGCTCCTGGCCGCGATACGGATCAAAGACGCGCAGGGTAGACATCGTTCGTCACGAGATGGCTGCGGGGCCCTCGCCCCCAGGTCGCTCTAGCAACTCCGCATCGTCGCGCTTACGTTCCTTCACGAGATCATCGGAGTCGAGCAATGAAGCTAACCGCCATGCCGGGATGACGACGGCCATTCCCGTGTTCGTGTCAACCCACCTGTCCTTGATCCGCCGCGATGGTGATGAGTCCTTGGCATCGCAAACGGGCGACCACAAAGGTATGTGGGCACAGTCGATTCCCAGAAGCCTTGGGGATGGCTGACCGGTAAGTGTAAGTCCACCAGGGCGGGCGGGCGAGGGATACAGCAGGACCGCTGATCCACTAAATCCACTCAAGGACCGGCATTCGACCAAGAATGCGACTTGTTGCTGGCTCGCACCAATTGTGATGGGCTCGTCCTCATCTGGATTCATTGAGATGTTGCCGAATCTGACTGTTGGTTTATTACGGATCTTCCCTTCATAGGAGACGAAGCGGCCAATCAGCGCCACGTCCTCGCCAGGACCAATTTCCATGATGCTGCCGCCAGCTAGCCCCGTCACAAACCTGTCACGAGGAATTGCCCACCAATTGAACTCGTACCCGACATCCAGAGGCAACACAGCGAGATCGTCGTCTAGCGCGGTGACCCATCGGTCGAGGTCCGTCGCAACCGTTTTGAACGGACCAGCCCGCGTGTTCAATCGAAGAACGCAAAAGCCGCTATCTACCACATGCTTATTCGTCACGGCATAGATGTGGAACCACCCCTCCTTGGCCGCAGGGACACTGACCAGGAAGCCCGATCCCCCTGCCTGAACACTCTCATGCGCCTCGCGCTCTGTGTGGTACAGGTAGAACGCTGAGTGTAGGAATTGCTCCTCGATCACCGGCATCAGGTACTCCGGACGACAGGATACGATCCCTGGGAACGCTCGGCACTACGAAGATGACGACAGCTTCTTTCCCGCGCAGGTCCCACCAGACTCCCTAGCCACCCGCCGCACCTTCACGATTTGTCAATTTCTGCAATGATTGCACGAATCCCCAGGTCGTCCTTTCACCTCTCCTCCTCTTGAAACGTCCTTGGCGCTGATCTACCGCCAAGTTTTCCCTCTACGAATTCTCCCAATCGTCACTGGACACACGTCCAACTCCTTCGCCAACTGCGTGATGTCGCCTCTCTTGAAGACTCTCTTGCGGATTTCGCTCGCCTGCACGGATCGCAATTTGGCCATCGGGTTTCGTTCGCCGTCATTCCCGCGACCGTGTTTGCGACGGTCTGCAGAGTTCTGCTTCGGCGTGCCCCAGGCCAAATTCGTCACACAGTTGTTCAGGCCGTTTCCGTCGAGATGACGTGTGACGGCGTCGAGGCTCGGGCCATCGAAGGCTTCAAGAACCAGTTGATGCACAACTCTCGTACGGGACTTTCCATCACGCGAGAGAGACACGTACCAGTATTTGGTCGGTCCCTTTCCGCTCGATGAGAGCTTCAGGATCCTGACTTTCGGAGGGTAGCACCTGGATCGGACTCGCCCGAGCGACGACACTTCATAGTCGGGAAATCCCAGCACTGTGCGCCATTCCTCGGCGGCCACCGCTTTGGCACTCTTCCACTTCAACATCCCTGTGATCCTTTGGCAAGCTTTCCTCGCAAAAGCCTTTACATCCACGCGACTCTCGTGCCCTGCGACGGAATGTGATCATTGACTCCTGGTTCACAGACTCTCCGACCGATGCCACCACACTGTGTCGTTTGTCAATTCGTGCTGCACTCAGTTGCCGAGATCAGACGCGGTCGTGTCACCTTCTCCTCTTGCACTGGTGAATCCTCTAGCGAGCTTCCCTCGCGGAATTCCTTATCTCCTGGCGAGCTTCGCTCGCGCCTGGGCCTGACAACGAACGACGAGGCGCTCCAGTCGCAGTCTCTGATTCAACAGGACACAAGCTGACGACAATGTCTGCCGCCAGCGCGGGGCGATACCGATGCATCGTGTCTGACAGCACGATGGTGCCTGCGGCTGCCGCCTGCTTCGTCGTGTACAACGTGATGCCGGACACCCGGTCTACCGGATCCACGCGGATGGACCCGTTCCGCGCCTCCCACATGCCCAGGGCCTCGGAGAGGCGGGACAATTCACCTCTGGCCATCGGGACGCCGATCATCAGCGCATGGCCATGCCATTGGCCAGAGGTGCCCCGCTCTGGGGCGACGACCCAGCCCAGCGGCCTGCGATAGGCGCGGCTGGTGTCGTTGCACCAGCGGACCGCTTCGCGGCTGGCGCGGTCTTGGCCGACCGGAAACACCTTCTTGGGATCAAACGTCAACGTGATGAACAGCTCCCACGACAGATGCCCGAGCCACTGTGCCCACGCGTTGTGTACGGCACCACGGCGAAGTCTGCCGTGTCGCCAATCCTTCTCGGTGTCCTGGTGGAGCGGCCAGCGCGTGGCCAAGTAGTCGCGTTCCGACATGAATCGCATACGCACTCCCAAGAGCACACCCGTCCCATATCAAGAGGTAGGCCGGTCACAGCCGAAGGGACGTCACAACGAGGACAGCCCCCACTAAGCGGTGACGCTGAAGTGATTCAGCGGTTCATGCACCTCGGCCCGTTGTCCGGTCGAACCTGTCGTCAGAAAATCGGCGCTTCAGTCAGCGCGACGTGTCGACGGTGATGCGGGCCTGTTCGAGTTGGCTCACCAGGCCGCGAATTTGATCCTCGCCCTTCCCAGAGACGCGGGCCCCGATCAACGCTTCGACTTCGCTCGCGGGCCAGCCGACAGCGCGTAGCCCGATGCGAACGGGCCTGGGCCAGAGTCCGTCACTCATTTTTTGGTAGAGGGTGGACCGCGAGTACCCGGTCCGGCCCTCAACCTGTCTCCGACGAAGAATGGTCAGCGATTGCGGTTCCGTCAGCATGCTGCCTCTCGATGAACGTCCTCGGTTCATCCGGGAACGCACCGCTAGTTCATCAGAGAACCGACGCCCGTGGGTTCAATTGAGGCAGCCGAAATCTCAATTGAGGTTGCGGATCTAGGGAGCGGTTTTGCCCGTTCGCTCCAGGGCTTCCGATATGGACTTCAAGTGAGGTGCGATGGTCGATGGCGAAACGGTCGAACCCAGGGCATCGATGAGCGCCGAGATCGTCTCCGCTGCCGCGTAAGGCTCCTCTACGGCGATGCCCGCCTCCTTCGCCAACGCCGCAACCATTGTCAGGAGTGTCCCTCGTTCCTTCGTATGGAGAGGTTTGTCGATGCTCGCGGCGGTACTGCCCTTGGCCAATTTCTCGACTTCTGATGCGAACTTGAGCAGTGCCGAGGTTCGCACAACGATTTGGCTCCCAGCCGGAAGGACTGACGCAGGCGACGAGTACTTTTCCCCTTCGGCACGTAGCCTGCAAAGCCTGCCGGGTTGCCTAACAACGGCTCCGGTTCGTCCATCCAATCCGACCTGGGGCAGGTCGCAGAGTGCGTTGAACCAACTCTCGACTTGCAGTCTTGCCGACGAACCCATTGAGAGATCCCATACGCCGCCTATGATGCCAACGCCGGTTGGATCATGGTCGTCTTCGACATCATCCTGAAGCAGTGCCTCGTCGCCGTTGTTCCCGCCATTCTCGACATCACTCGGAGGCGTGTCTTCCGCAAGGTTCCAACAATTCGCAATTGTGCCCTCGGGAAGGAATACCGCCAACTTGAGATGACCGTCGAGGCCCAAGCGATAGATGTCGGCCTTGGTCACCGGTTCTTTGAACATTTGTGAAAGTAGCTGTACTGCCTCATCAACCGTCTGCCACTCGCGCAGCGTGGCCAGGACATTCGGGGCCGTCATGCGCGAAGCACCACAACGTCGGCGGGCTTCGCCGTGGCGAAGGCTGCCCACGTCTCCATCAGTTCTCGTCGGCGTTCAAACAGGTCAGTCCGGTTGTACGCCGCTTCCGTTTTGTCCCGCAACGTGTGTGCGAGTGCCGCCTCGCACACTGCACGGGGCACATTGG
The DNA here is from genome assembly GCA_963704575.1 of uncultured Acidobacteriota bacterium. Classification (GTDB taxonomy): domain Bacteria; phylum Acidobacteriota; class Vicinamibacteria; order Vicinamibacterales; family SCN-69-37; genus DATEGZ01. Next base: position 4,255,094 of record OY969918.1, read on the forward strand.
TGCGCTCGGCTGCCCAGTCTCGGAAACTGGACCGAAATCCGTGGGCGGTCACGTCGGCGCGGCCCATCCGACGAAGGGTCATCAAGAACGCCATATTGGAGAGCGGTTGTTTCTCCTTGCGGCCCGGAAACACGTAAGCCCCGGTGGAGAGATCCTTTGCGCGATTAAGGATCTCGACCGCACGCTCTGACAAGGGCACTCGATGCTCGACGCCTGTTTTCATTCGAGCGCCTGGAATCGCCCATGTTTTCCCATTCAGATCGATTTCTGCCCACGTCGCGTTGAGCGTTTCCGAGGTGCGGGTGGCGCAGAGGATCGTGAACTCCAAGGCCAGCTTGATCGACTCGTTGGCGTCCGCCTCGCGGAGCGCCTGGACGAACGAGGGCACCTGCTGATAGGCGAGGGCGGCATGGTGCGCCTGGACCGCTTTGTGCTTCGGTAAGACCTTGGTCAGTCCTTGTGTCGGATTGTCGCTGGAGCAAAATCCTTGGGCCTTGCACCACTCGAAAACTACGCGAACACGCTGAAGCACCCGACGAGACGTTTCCGGACGTTTCAGCCAGTTCGCGCTAAGTGCCGCGAGAATGTCTGCACTCGCAATTGTGTTCACGCTCCTCGTCCCGAACGCTGAGAAGACTCCCGAGAGCGATGCCAGCCACTGCTTCTTGTGTTTGTCGTTCTTGAACGCGGCTGAATGGGCTGCGTGAACCGACTTGGCCGCTGCTTCGAACGTCGGGACGGTCTTGCGTGATCGCCGCCGTTCCGCCAGCGGGTCCCCGCCTGATCGGGCGATCTTCCGGAGTTGGTGCGCCTGTTCTCGCGCCTCAGCCAGTGAGACGAGTGTGAGGCTTCCCAGCCCGATGTCGCAGCGTCTGCCTTTGACGATGGTCCTCAGGATCCAACTCTTCGCCCCGCCTGCTGCCACGAGCAGATAAAGCCCGCCGCCATCAGCGATTCGCTGCGGTCGTCCGGTAGGCTTGAGAGACTTGACCGTGCGAGCATCCAGAGCGTGATGTGGGTGGCGTCCCTTACGTCGTTTGCGTTCCCTCATAAGCTCCCACAATTTATGTGGGAATCAGCTGGAACACAAGGGACGGTGCTAGACTCTCGAAATGAAGTTGAGGTCGTGTTTACGCGGCTGTTCGGACGATATTGGACTTCTCTGGAATTGACGAAGGCGGACACCCTCTCCGCCATCCTAACTAATTGATCGTCAAGCAGTTAGTCGATCCATTTTTCTGACTGTACCTGACCGCTCGTTTTCGCCCTCCCTTTCGCCACGCCGACGCTCAAAAACAGGCGCATTGTCGCCACGTGGGTGGGTTTTCCACCCGCGTGGTTGAGCGCGCCATCAGGTTCCCGGCCTCGAAAACTCTGTTAGGTTTTCAACACCGGCGACGTCTAAGTGAGTGTGCCGCGAGCGAGAACGCGATCTGGAGCACGGAATTGGCCGTGAGCGATGAGCAATCGGCCCGCGACCGCGCGTTCGACGCACTCTTTGCCGAGCACTACCCACCGCTCGTTAGAACCCTGCGACGCCTTCTCGGCGGTGCCGGACAGGCGGAGGAGGTGGCTGCGGACGCGTTCTGCAGGTTTCATCGCCAATCTCCGACAATGGCGACCATTGAGAATCCGCGAGCGTGGGTGTACCGGACGGGTCTGAACCTCGCGCTGGATGCGCTACGTGCCAACCTGCGCCGGGTTCAACGAGAAGACGCAGCGGAGCGCGCTCGCCGCCGGCGCGACCTGACCGCCGATCCGCTGCACACGCTGTTGGCTGACGAGCAGCGCAAACGCGTGCGCGCGATCCTTGCGAGACTGAAACCCATCCACGCGCAGGCCCTCCTGCTCGGCAGCGACGGCTTCTCCTGCCGCGAAGTCGCCGGCATCCTCGGAATCAAACCGGATTCGATCTACACACTTGTCGCGCGAGCGAAGACCCAGTTCGAGCAGGAGTATGTGAGTGCGTACGGGAGAGCGACGTCATGACGTGCCTACAAGACGGCGATCTGCAGCAATACCTCAGTGAGCCCGTCGCCAGCGGCGCGCGAGAGCGCGTCGATGCGCATCTCGCAATGTGCGTGACGTGTCGTTCCGCTCTCGATCGGTTGACGGCGACCAACGCGCACGTTGACGACTGGCTGTCCGCATTGAGTACGCAGGACCTCACTGTTAGTCCCACGGTGGAGCAGGTCCGCGTTCGGCGTCAGATCGCATCACGTTCGCGGTGGTTCGTTTCACGGCAGTGGTGGGCGATCAGCGTGGCGGCCGGCGCGGTGGTGATCGCGCTCGGTCTTTGGGAGGGGATGCGGCGACTCGGTGACCACGTAGCATCGCCGATCACTGCGACCGTCGCACTCGCTGCCGTGGAGGATCCGTTGCCCGGCGGCAACGATTTTCTGCCGATCGGGGCGGGTGGTCCGATGCAGATGGGCATCGTGATTCGCGTGACACTCCCGCCATCGGCGCTCGCCGCATTCGGCGTCACGACTTCAGCGGCAACTCAGGCCGATCTCCTGGTGGGTGACGACGGAATTGCTCATGCGATTCGGCTGGTTCGATAACGGTCTCACACGGAGAGCAGGGTAACGAGATGACGTCAATGCGGCTTCCCATGATGGTGACAGCGGTGATCCTCTTCGGTGCTCGTGCGGTCGCAGCTGCGCCGCAGAGGCCGGACGATCATACTCCGCTGCAACAGGTCGCAGCTGCAAAGTCTGAGGCGGGGCCTCAGAGCAACGTGCCCTCGCCCGACCTGATTGTGGTGGGCCAGTACTCCTCGGAGCTACTCGCGAAGGCGGCGCAGCTCGGTTTCATCGGTTCGGTCGTGACCGGCGCGCCGTATGTAGCGCGTGGCGTCACCGAGTTGACCACCATTCTTGCGGACGGCACACACATCAGCCATCGCGTCAGTTACACCATCTATCGCGACAGCCAAGGACGTCTACGACGCGAAGACGCGCAAGGTATTTGGATTTCCGATCCCGTCACCCAGGTGACGTATCTCTTGGACCCGGCGACCCACAGCGCGCGACAACTGCCTCTGGCGAAGCTCGTGGCGGGCGTCAAGATGGACGCTGCCAAGAATAGCGGCAGTGGCGGTACGACCACGACGCCGCAGACGGACGCTGAAGCGCGAGCGGCCGCGAAGATGAACGGCGCTGGAACACGAAGTAGTGCGGCGTCTGCGCCACCGGTTGTCCCGACGACTGTCACGGATCTTGGTCGCCAAGTCGTCGAGGGCGTCACGGCGGACGGTTCCCGTTCCACGAGCGTGATTGCGATGGGTACCATCGGGAACGATCGGCCCATTGAAGTGATCTCGGAGCGGTGGGTCTCGCCGGAACTGCAAGTCTTGGTCATGAGTCGCGTGCACGATCCTCGCAGTGGCGATACGACATTTCACCTGACCGACATTCGACGGAACGAGCCAGACCGGTCGTTGTTCGTGGTACCCGCCGGCTATCGCATCGAACTCGTGAAGTAACCGGACGGCGACATGCAGGCCTTGCTTCGCGATTTTCGGTACGCCGTACGCTCGCTTCGACGCAGTCCCGTCGTGACCGGCGTCATTGTCCTCTCGCTGGCCCTTGGCATTGGGGCCAACACGGCAATCTTCAGCTTGGTCGACGCCGTGTTGCTGAAAACCCTGCCGGTGTCGCGTCCGGAGGAACTCGTGGTCGTCACATCCACGGCGGCCCGAGGGGTCTTCTCGTACGCTGCCTGTCAGCAATTGCGGACGCAGACCGCCGTTCTGTCCGACGTGATGTGTCTCTCGAACGATGAGACCTTCGAAACGATTGCCAGTGGGAAGGCGCAGGAGTTGTCTGGCGCGTTCGTCTCGGACAACTACTTCTCTGGACTGGGCGTCACAGCAGAGCGGGGCCGCTTTCCGAGTGCGACGGATCAAGGCGGCATCGTCATCAGTCACGGGTTCTGGGAGCGTCATTTTGGCGGCGATGTCTCAGCAGTGGGACACGCGCTCGTGCTCAACGGTGTCTCGACAACCGTAGTAGCCATCGCGCCCGTCGGGTTCTTTGGCGAAAGTGTGGGCAAGTCACCGGATGTGTGGGTGCCCTTGGGACTAGTGCCTCGCCTGCTGCCTGATGAGTCGTCGCTCCTCACCGACGCCTCGACCCGATGGCTTCAGCTGATCGGCCGGCGTCATCCGGACATGCCGCTCGAGCAAACACGCGCGGGATTGCAGCGCGCATATGACCAATGGTCGAGCGAGTTTGCCCCGACCGGGAAAGGTGAGGGCCAGAACACGCAGGAACAACTTGGATTGGAGCCGGGAAGTAAGGGCCTGTCGGCGTTGCGTACCCGATTCGCGCAGCCGTTGCTGGTGCTGCTCGGCGTCACCGGCCTCGTGCTGCTCACAGGCTGTCTTAACATCGCCAGTCTGCTCCTCGCGCGAGCGGTCGCGCGACAGCAAGAGTTCGCGCTCCGCGTGTCGCTCGGCGCCGCGCGAACCCATCTCCTGCGGCAGATGATCGCCGAGGGCGTGCTGTTGGCGGCGACCGCCCTCGTCGCGTCCATCTTCTTCGCGCACTGGGCAAGCCGGCTCCTGCTGGCCTACGTGTCGACGAATGCCACACCGTTGCCGGTGGCGTTGCCGCTTGATGCGCGCGTGCTCGGCTTTGCGAGTGTGATCGCGGTCCTATCGATACTCGTCTTTGGCATCGGACCAGCCTTTCGCGCGACCGACACGGACCTTGCATTCGTGCTGAAGGGCAACGGCGCGGCCCCTCGCCGCGGTCGCCGCGTCGGCTCCGGACAACTCTTGGTCATCCTGGAAGTCGGGGCGTGCTTGGTGCTCTTAGTCGCGGCCGGCCTGTTTGTTCGGACGCTCCAGCAGCTCACAGCGTTTCCGACGCGTGCAGAGTGGGATCGCGTCGTGGTCGCGCATGTGACACCGCCGACTGGACGCACGCGAGAGTTCTACCAGGCCGCGCTGGATCGCGTGCGCGAACTTCCTGGCGTCGAGGCGGCCTCCATGTCGACGCTAACGTTCGGCGCGGGTGCAACGTCGATTTGTTGCGTGGGCATTGACGGCTACGTGCGTGCGGCCGGCGAGAGCGGGGCGATCAACACCAATCGCGTGAGCCCCGGGTTCTTTCAGACGATGGGCATCCCCTTGCTGCGCGGGCGCGAGTTATCGGCCGATGATCTGAACGGCGACGTCCGGGCAGCAGTGCTCAACGAGGCCGCACAACGCCATTACTTCGGCGAACAGGACGCCATCGGCAAACACATCAACGTGGGACGACTGAGCGTTGACGTCGTCGGCGTCGTGCGCGACGCGCAGACAAACTCTTTGCGGGAGTCGGTTGCGCCGATGCTCTACACACCCGCCCTGCAGCGTCCGCGCTATCTGGAGGTCCGCTCGACCGGCGCGGCGGAGCCGCTCGTATCCGCTATTCGTCGGCTCCTATCGGAAGATCTCAAGATCGATGAGATCAATAGACTTGACGATTTGGCCGGCCGGACCGTCGTGCAAGAGCGAGTCATCGCGAAGCTCTGCGGATTCTTCGGCATCGTGGCAACGCTCTTGGCCTGCATTGGGCTCTACGGTGTGCTGTCGCATGCGGTCCATCGCCGCACGCGCGAAATCGCCATCCGCATGGCGCTCGGATCACGCCGGCGTGATGTCATCACGATGATCATGCGAGAGAGCGCAGTGCTGGTCGTGTGCGGCATGGCCGTCGGATTGGCCGGCGCGTTGGCACTCGGCCGGCTGGTTGCCAATCAGCTGTTTGGCATCGAGGTGACAGACCCGACATCGATCGGTGTGGCAATCATGCTCTTGGCGATCGTCGGGGCAATGGCGAGCTATCTTCCCGCGTATAGCGGCAGCCGGATTGATCCCTTGACGGCACTCCGTCGTGACGATTGAGGACTGAAGGGCGGCGCACGTGGCGAGCAGTGTTAGGTAGCGGAGTGGACGGAGTTCGCCCGGGCCGAGACTGGAAGGGAATTGGATGCCGCTGCAGAAGGCCGGTGCGGCGGGCTCCTCGCCGCTCGTGAGCCCCTCGAACCGGACGCGTTTGTCGATCTTCAGGGGATGAAGACAGCAATTGTGCTGTACCTGCTTTGTACCTCATACTCAGGTTTCGAGTGGATTTGGGAGGTTTGAGCGCTTTCGATCGCGCCTAAATCATTGATAGGAGCGGCTTCGCCGGGAACGAATCCCACCCTCTCCGCCATCCTACCTAATCGATCGTAAACCGTTAGTCGATCCACTTTTCTGACTCTACTTGGCCGCTCGTTTTCGCCCTGCCTTTCGCCGCGCAAATCGCCAGAAAAGAGGCGCATTCTCGCCACCTGGGTGGGTGTTCCACCCGCGTCACAGAACGTCGCTCGGCGTCGCGGGAGTCTTCCGCGTGCGAGTTCTGAAGTTGAAGAGTCCAGCGTTTGCTGCCTCGCGCGAATCGACAAACCGCGGCGCTCCGCATCATAGAATGCACTCCGGCTGCGGACTATCGGAGCGATGTCTTGTTCGGCTTGTCGGACAGCGCAAGGGCGGAGTTCGTCAAAGTCGTGTTCGATTCAGCCATCGATCCAAGCTTCACCAGGTATTCGTATCCGCCGTACGCCGTGACGCACGACGGTCAGTTGTTCCTCGTCAACGCACCGGCCCAACCGGATCCGCTGACGCTGATCCAACTGCCGCGCCGCTAACACCTATCTGTGAACACACGTCCGCGCCCGTGCGCCGACGACTGTTCGAAACAGGCCAGACGCGTCTAATCGTCGTCGCTACGGCCGAGCACGGCGTTCGAACATGAACTCCGTTCAGACCTAACCCGTCTGACTGTGCGCCCGTCATAGTAAGCGTCACTACATGTAGTGAGGAGACTGGTATGCACTGTTGGCTTCGCCGGGCGGCGTTCCAAATTGCTGGTTCACTCGCCGTTTTGGCCTTCGCTATGGGTCTAGTCGCGCCCGGTCACGCCGCCGGTCGCGTCGGGGGCACGTCAGGCGTATTCGGCACCGACCTGGCGATCGCGACGATGCTGGATGACTACCTGTCCCGAGCCGAAGCGGCCGGGTTCACCGGTACGGTGGTTGTCAGTCAGAGCGGGACACCTCTCGTCAGTCGTGGACTGGGCTCCTCGACGTGTGATGATCGCGGTCCTCGCCTGACGATTGAGACGGGGTTCTATCTCGCGTCGCTGTCGAAGTCCTTCACGGCCGCCGCGATCCTCAAGCTATCCGAGGAGGGGCGGCTGCACGTCAGCGATCCCATCGGACGCTTCTTTGGCGATGTGCCGCCGGACAAAGCTGCCGTCACCGTGCATCAATTGCTCTCGCACTCGTCGGGCTTCGGTGAACTGCCACGCGCGGCCGAAGAACGGGCCGTCAGTCGCGATCAGTTCGAGCACGAAGCGATGGCAACGGCTCTGCAGAGCGCCCCTGGAGAAAAATACTTCTATTCGAACCTCGGGTACGGCCTGCTCGCGGCGATCGTGGAGCACGCGTCCGGCATGGCCTTCACTCGCTTCGTGCGGACATTCCTCATGGAGCCCGCCGGTCTGCGGCACACCTGGTACGTCACCGAAGCCGTACCCGCTGGAAGCGTGGTCGCAACGGCCTGCAACGGCGGCATCTCTCAAGGCACCGCCGCGCTGGCGCATCAGCGGCCATTCAGATGGAGCGCGGTGGGCGCCGTCGGCCTGATTTCGACAGCAGGCGATCTCGATCGCTGGACTCAGGCGCTTCTGGCGCATCGGGTGCTCAGTGCCCAGAGCGCACGAGACATGTTCACGAACCAGAAGGACGGATACGGCTACGGCTGGGTGATTGTGGATTCACCTGCTGGGCGCGCCTACACCCACAACGGGCTCCTGCTGCCTGAGGGCTGGAACACCGACATTCATATCCTTCCAGATCTCGCGATGACCGTGATTGTTCTGGCCAATCGATACGACGACCAGCCGATCGGATGGAACGTGACGACATCGATCCTCCACGTGCTCGTCGGCGGCATAGTCCAGATGCCGCCTCGACCTTTGTCGGTGCCAGCTGCGGATCTGGATCGTCTCGCTGGCGACTATGACATCGAGGGCGGCGGGCAGATTCGCTTGACCACGCTCGAACGCGGCTGGCGTCTCGACCCTATTGGCCAGAAGGCCGTCGAGGCTGTGCTGGGAATCTCGCCGGAGCGATCGTCAGGCCTCGTCGATGCCGCTCGGCGATCGCAGCAAGTGCTCGACGCGGCGGTGAGCCACAGTCTCATGACTTTGGATCAGACCGTGACGGGTCGGCCAGCGAGCGAGTGGATGGCTGGCGTGCAAGATACTCTGAATTACCTCGAGGGTCGATTCGGCAGACTCGAGAGAGCCGAAGTACTGCATGCCGTGCCTGCGCCGGCCGGAGACAAGACCGTCGCGGTATATGCCACCCTGACATTTACAAACGCTGCGCCGCGAGTGCGCCTGATTTGGGACAGCGGACGGTTTCAGCGAATGTCGGACAAAGGTACCTTCATCGGTGCGACACCCGGTGCGGCTCTCGTGCCTGGGCCGCAGTACGTGGTGCCGACGAGGGCCGACAGTTTTGCTGGGATCCGCCTCTCGACCGGGCAGACGTTTGAGGGCCGCTTCGTGAAATCGACGGACGGCTGCCGGTGGGTGACGCTTTCGGCAAGTGACGTGCCGACGCTTCGCGCGAAGCGCCGAGGCGATTGTCGCCCGTGAGACCACCGACGTCCGTGACCTGACGCGCGACCCAGGGATCCGTTACCGCGGATGAATGTAATGTGGCGATACGTGATTCTCCTCCACGCTTGATCCTGTGAGGGATTCTCCAAACGCGATCGTCTGCCGGCGCTCAATCTCCTGCCGATACGTCAGGTCAAGATAGATGCTCGGCTCCATGGGAGTCCGAGTCAGAGTGTCCGCCTTGCCCAGGAACAGTAAGGCATCGCCATCGACGCCCGAATCCATCCGCTCGATGGTGTCACCAAATTGAACTCTTTGCGCTTGGCTCATGGAGGGGCTGAACGGCAATGATGTTCTGGGCTCTACATCGCAATCGCTTCGATAGAGCTTGCTCTCGAGTGAGGTGCCCCGAAGCGGCGTAGCCAACGCCGGAACCGGCCAGTCGTGGATGGCTTGCTCAAAAGACGCCGTGCAGGACTCGGTAGCGTATCCCGCGTACATCGCCACGATGAAGAATGCGCTGGGGTACTGCTTCTCCACCAGCCGGCGAAGGCCCACGTTGTTATAGAAGTGTAAGTCTCCATAGATAACGATCGCTTTCTTACCGGGCGCCAGGATGTTCTTTTCAATCACTTCCGCCGCATGGGAGTCGCGCTGCGCAAAGATGGGCTGGAAGTCGGCCTTGGTCTGGAGCTTCGACCAGTCGATGGGCGGTTCGCCGAGCCACACATGAATACGCCGTTCGGGCGGCAACGCAAGGTTCACCACCCTGACCTGCGCGAAAAAGTTGGCGTATCCCAAACCGGTAACGGTCGGTATCCAGCCGACCACGTCCGTCCAGATCTTGCGCAAATCCGTGTACCAGACCTCTTGACCGTCCAAATAACTATCGAGAATGTCCTGGTGTGCGGCGCCGCCGAATTCGACCACGAGATTTCCCACCTCCGTTGAGAACCGAGGGTCGCGCACGAGGGCGGCATAGAAATCTTCCTCCTGCGCAGAATTGTGGTCGTCTCCGATCCCGACGAGTGGGTGGTTCTGGAACGCATGGAGAATCCCGTCGATGGCAGTGACGACAGTTGGCGCTTTGAGCGGTTGTGCACGAGCGGAATCCTGCAGGCGCCCATGGGACGTGTCGGTTGCAGATTGGCCCACTGTGCGGCTCGAGAAGAGAAGGGCGCCTCCAATGGCCGCAACGAGAGCCGCCGCTATCGTTATCCGATCGGTGCCCTTCATCTCTAACTCCCTGACGGACGCGCACTGCCTCGTCAACAGACAAGGAAATGCCGCTGAGGAATATCACGCGCGCTGTTTCGCTGAGCAGACGTTACTAGATTTCGAGTGAGTCCGTGGACTTGCCGCGCCAGGGATGGCAGAGCGAGCGCTCGATGCCTGTGGACAGCTCCAGATCGGCCCGCTGAGCGCCAAGCTCCACATTGCGTTGGCGCGCCTGCACGGCGAGACCGACCCCGGCGCCGCCCTTGTTGAAGCACGCGCGGCGGCGGCCATCCTCGCGCGGCTCGACATGGTCGTTCCCGACGAGGATCTGGCGTTCCTGAACGCCGTCGGCGTCTGGTCCGCCAGCAAATCGGGGCACGCGTAGAAGTTTGGAGCCGTCGTCGTCCGTCTGGTGCTCGATGACGGTAAGACCGTCGGTGCCGTCTCGTGTGAGATAGACGCGACCGCGCCGGCCGTGCGCGCGTCTCGTTTCAAGAGCCGTTCGGTGCGACTGGGAAGATGCGGGTTGCTCGCCGAGGAGTCGAACTGCGCGTTGGGATGTTCTATTCCGAGCGCATGGCGACCATGGGTTGGACTGACGCGGCGCGGCGCGCGGGCGCGAGGCTCGCCGCGATCGCGACGAGCACGGCGACCGCAGCACCCACGACGTACGACAGGTACTCCACGCTGCTGAGCGGGATGCCCATTCTTTCGCCGTTGAGACGGATGAACGCGGCCGTGAGAAGGACGCCGACGACAACGCCAGGCAGCACGAGCTTCACGACGTCGAACAAGACCATGCCAATCACGCGCCGGCGCGAGGCGCCCAGGGCTGCGCGCACGGCAAGCTCGCGCGTACGGGTCGCGACCATCAACCCGACCACGCCGTAAATTCCGAGCGCCGACAGCGTCAGGATGACGCCGCCTGCGCCAGCCGCGACGGCCGAACTCCGCAGAAAGCCATCCATGCTGTTCTTCCGCAGCCACGTTCCCGTGACCACCGCGGGGTAGGCCGCTCCGTCGTCGCCGTACCCGAAGCCACGGTTCTCCGGATTGAAATCGTGTTCCGCATTTTCCAGCGCCGCGATCATTTTCTGGGGCGGTTCACCGGGCCTGCAGCGTGCAATCAGGAAGAGCTCCTGAGACGGCTGCTGCGCGAGCGGCAAGAGCAACTGTTCTTGCGGCGAGCTCATTTGCGCGGTCGGGAAATCGCCGCTGACACCCATGACAGTGAGCGTCTGCGTCGTCTTTTCGTCGTTGCCGACGATCAATCGTTTGCCGATTACCTGGCCTGCCTCGGCATTCGGAAAGAGTCGCTCGGCGAGCCTCTTCGAGATGATGGTGACGAGGTCCGTGCCCGCTCGATCGTCTGCGGAGAAGCCGCGGCCAACCAGAAGCGGTATGCCCATCGCCGTCAGATAGTCGTTATCCACCCTCGTGACACGAACCTCGACGAACTTCGGCGCCTCGTTCACTTCCGGCTGCAGCGCGGTACGCGTGTCGTGGTCGCGGGAATCCAATGGCAGGCCGTCCGCGAGAGTTGCCGCAGCAACACCGGTTGCCCTGGCGAGATCGTCCCTGACGCTGCGGAGGCGGGCATCCGCGTTCGCGGGCGTCTTGTATGGCGCGCCGTCGATCTTCAACGGCACGGCGTACAGCAGGTCCCCTGCGAATCCGAGGTCGGCGGTTGCGGTGGCGCGGACGCGATCGAGCTGGATGCCGCTCATTACGATCAACGGAACCGCGATCGCAACCTGCAACGCCGCGGTCACGCGCTGAACTCGACCAACGCGCCGTCCCCCGACGCCCACATCGTCTTTCAAGGCAGAGAGGATCACCGGGCGACTGAATCGAAGAGCCGGCAACAATCCGAACGCGAGGCTGGTCAGGAAGCAGAGCCCCACACAGAGTCCGACTGTCGGCAGGTTGAATGTCAGTGCCTGCTGGACCTGAGCCGGAAGCGGGTCGGCGGTTAACAGTGACCGTAGGAAAGGAAGGTTGAACAGAACAAGCGACGCAAGGATCGCTCCAAGACCCGCGATGATGATCGCTTCGCTCAGCAGGTATCGGATCAGCCGCCCGCGCGTGGCGCCGATCGCCTGACGGATGGACAGTTCCCGCTCGCGCATCGCGCTGCGAACCTGCACCATGCCGGAGATATTCAGGCACACGACCAGCAACACCATTCCGGTCAGCGTCAGCCCGATCGCTTGAATGACGGCAAGGCGCGACTTCACGAGATTGCCGTACGGGTCGTACGGGGCGGCGATGCCGGATCTGTTCTCGTTCGTCGCCGGATACTGTTTGGCCAACAAGGATGTGACCGCGGAAACTGAGGTACTCGCTTGCGCCAGGCTGACTCCGGGCATCAGGCGTCCGTGGATGAGCACCCACTCTTTGCTGCGGTCGGTCCCGGCGCTGCGAAAGCGCGAATTGCTTTCGAGCGGAAGAAAGACCGCTACTTGTCCGTTGCCAGTGACGTGGCCATCAAATCCGTCCGGAGCGATGCCCGCCACGACATGCGGAACATCGTCCAGCGTGAGCGTCTTGCCGATGATGTCGGGATCGGCGGCGAAATGGTTCTGCCAGTACCGGTATCCTAGAATCACAGCAGGCTCAGCGGTCGCGCTGAAGCCCGGTCCGCGAAACAGCGTCACCCCGATCGTCTGGAAATAGTTCGTGGAAACAAACATTGCACGCGCGGATTCCCTTTTTAGTTCGCTTTGCCCGAACGTCCAGCCCACAATCGCGGTTCCGGTATCAGCGTCACGCAGATCGACGTAGTCAGGATAAGACCAGGTGTCGGTCGCCTGGCGCGGGCCCACTCCCGTCGTGAGGATTTCGACGAGTCCCTCGGTGTTCACGCCGGGCGGCTGTATCGTGAGTACTTGCGAGAGGTACGGAATCGCAATGACAGGCGCCATGCCGATTCCCAACGACAAGACGCACACAAACGTAAAAGCGCGAGCTTTTGTCAGCGAGCGGCCGGCGTGAACCAGGTCATTCCAGATATTGCTCAGCACACCTGATAAACTCCATCCCAATGACGCGATTTTCCCCCGCGCTCGTCGCCGGCGGTTCGCTGTTCGCGTCGGCCCTGTCGATCGCAATACTCTCACAGAGCGTGGCCGCCGAGCGCCCGCCGGCTCTCGCCCGCAACGCGTTCCAGACCGCATCCAAACTGGTCACGACCGCCGCGACCGTGCGCGAGAGGGACGGCCGGCTCGTTACGAACCTCGGCGAGCGCGACTTCGTCATCGAAGAGGACGGCCATCCACAGGCGTTGGCGCGCTTCGCGTCGGAGCGGACACCCCTCAGCGTGGCGATCGCGATCGACACGAGCGAAAGTGTTCGCGGCGAGCGGCTGCAGGCGACGCGCGCCGCGGTTCAGCGATTCATCGACACAGCGCTGCGACCGGACGACGAGGTGGCCCTCGTCAGCTTCAACCACGCGGTCAACGTCATCGCAAACTGGACCCTCGATCGCACTCGCCTGCGGACGAGCCTCGACGCGCTTACTTCGAGCGGCAGCACGGCGCTCTACGACGCGGCGTTGAAGACCCTGTCGCTCTTCACCGCGCGGGATCTCCAGCGCGCGGCCATGATCATCGTGTCGGACGGCGCTGACAGCGCCAGTAACACGACGCCGACGGTTCTCAAGAAGGAACTCACCGGCACGGACGTGTTTCTCTACTGGATTGCGGTGGATCACACGGACGCGCGCCCCGCGACCCGCGTCAACTCGTACACTCTCGCGGCAATTGCGGCGCAGGGCAACGGTTACAGCGAGATAATCCACGACACCGGGGAGCTCGGCGCCGCCCTGGGCCGCGTCGCCGACGAACTGGATCATCAATACATGCTGGCCTACGAACCGACGACCCCAGCGAACGGACGCTTTCATACCCTTCGCGTCAAGGTGCCGACCCGGAACTATGTCGTGCGCGCGAGGCAGGGAATCCTCCGGTAGGCGCGGGCGGCACTGTTCGCGCTCGCCGCGGCGAGTTCGGCCAATCCCTCGAGAACAACCTGATGCGTGTCGTCCTGTTCGTCGTCGCGTTGCTCGTCGCCGCCTGTGGCGTCGTCTTCATTTTGGCCGGCCATCGACCCGGCCCCACTGTTGCCATCACGAAGCCCGATCACCTCGTCGGCGCTTCGACGCCGGTCGACGTGTCGGTCACGGCGCCTGGCGGTAAGCTGACCGCCCTCCAGATCGTCATCGATCAGGATGGCAAGTCGACGCCGCTCGCCACCATGAGCGCGACCGACGCCGCGACCCTGCCGCGTGCCGGCGACACGCTGACCGTGTCGACGATGATCTCTCGCGGCACGGTGCCTGACCTCAAGTCCGGCGCGGCAACGATCCGCGTCACCGCGACGCGGCCGGTCCTCTTCGGTCTGCGGACGGCGACGGCGACGACCTCTCGCGCGGTGGAGGTCCGGCTGGAGAAGCCGGTCATCTCCGTGGTTTCGACGCATCATTACATCAACGTCGGCGGCGCCGAGATGGTCATCTACCGGGTGAGGCCGGCGGACATCGCGTCGGGCGTGATGGTCGGCGACCGCGAGTATCCGGGCTACGCCGCCTCGGGCGCGACCGTCGGCGACGTGCACATCACCGACCCGAGCCTGCGGGTCGCCTTCTTCTCGCTGCTCTGGGACGAGCCGACGTCCACGAACATTCATCTGTTCGCGCGTGACGACGCCGGCAACACGGCGCGGGCAGAGCTCGACTACAAAGTGTTTCCAAAGGCGCCGAAGCGAGGCACGATCGAGCTGCCGGATGCGTTTCTGAACCGTGTCGTGCCGGCCATCCAAGCCGGGTCGCCCGACGAGAAAGCCAGCGGATCGCTCCTCGATCAGTTTCTCGTGCTGAACGGCGACCTGCGGCGCAAGAACGCCGCGAAGATCGCGTCGTTCGCCGCGCAGACGAGCTCCGACATGCTCTGGGGCGGCGAGGTCTTCTTCAAATTCGCCAACACGAAGGCCGAGTCGGCCTTTGCCGACCAGCGCACATATCGCTACCAGGGCAGGGAAGTTGATCACCAAACCCACCTCGGTTTCGATCTGGCGTCGTTCGCGAACTCGCCCGTTCATGCGGCGAATCGCGGCAAGGTGCTCTACGCCGCCGACCTCGGCATCTACGGGAACTGCATCATCATCGACCACGGCATGGGCGTGCAGTCGCTCTACGCGCACCTCTCGTCGTTCGAAGTCCCGGTTGGCGCGATGGTCGACAAGGGCCAGGAGCTCGGCAAGAGCGGTGAGACCGGCATGGCGGGCGGCGATCACCTGCACTTCACGATGCTCGTCAACGGCCAGATGGTGAATCCCATCGAATGGTGGGATCCGCACTGGATCCAGGATCGTATCGTGCGAAAACTCCGCGAAGCGCACTAGGCGCATCGCCGCCGGTTGGCGTACGCTACGCGGATGTTTCGGACCACGGTCGTCTGGCTCGCGCTCGGCCTCATCACTGCGAGTCAACAAGCCTCACCCGTGCCGCCGGCGCAGCAAGTCGCGGCGGAGCCGGTCCTTCCCGGAGCGTCGAAGAACTTCGCGCCGCTCGTCAACAAGGCAGCGCAGACGTGGACGGAGCGATACGTCGACGTCCCCGTGCTCGGCCAGACGAGCGTCTACGTGCCGAAGACGCCAACATCCGACGTCGTCCTTTTTCTGAGCGGCGACGACGGTTGGCAGTTGGGCGTGGTGGACATGGCGCGCCGCATCGCCGCACGGCACATCGCCGTGGTTGGCCTCAACTTCGTGTGGATGAAGCGCCACCAAGTCGACGTCGCCTGCTGGGACACGGCTGGCGAGCTGGAGGAAATCGCGCGCACCGCTGAAGCGCAGATTGGCGTCAAGCCCTATCGTCCGCCGACCCTCGTCGGGTACTCATCCGGTGCGACGATGGTCTACTCGGCGCTCGCGCAGGGAGCGGCTGGCTCGTTCGCTGCAGGCATGAGCCTCGGCTTCTGCCCCGATCTGCCGTCGATCAAGCCGGCCTGCCCAGCCGGCGACTGGCAGCCGACGTTCGACGACGCAAAGCACACCGCGTGGCTGCCGACGACGCCCGACATCAAGCGCGAATGGTACGTGCTCCACGGAGTGCAGGACATCGAGTGCACACCGGCCGACACCGAGAAGTTCGTCTCGGGCATCGCCCACGGGCACTATGTGCCTATCGACGGCACCGGACACGGCTTCGGCCGGCCCGAGCGCTGGGGGCTGCCGTTCGACGAAACCATCGGCAAGCTGTTCCCGTCCAAGTGAGCGAGGCTCGCTCAGTCTCGAGCGGCCTGCGCGACGCGAGCCGCCTCATCGCGAAACTTCGCAGCGTCGGCGGGGCGTCCGAGCGTCGTGTACGCGGCGGACAAATCCTCGCGGGCCGACTTCAGCCAGCTCACGGTCGGCGCGGCCTGCTTCGAGACGATGTCATATCCGGCCTTCAGCTCCGGTTCGGCGTCCGCCGGCCGGCTCTCTCGGAGGAGCGCCCGGCCGAGCTTGATCCGCGCGATCCCCGTGTTGAGATGCGTCGGCCCCTGCGCCTCGACGAAGATGGCGATCGCCTGGCGGTACATGCGTTCGGCCGTCGTGTAGTCCTTGCGCGCGAGGTAGACACCGGCGAGATTTGAGGTCGCAATGCCGACCAGATAGTGCTTGTCGCCGTAGACCGAGCGATAGATCGCCCCAATGCGCTGGAAGTCGGCTTCGGCTTCGTCGAACCGGTCGCGTCCCATCGCGACGTTGCCGAGGTCGTTGAGCGCTGAAGCCACTCGCGGATGCACGTGGCCGAAGACCGACTCCTGAATGCCCAGCGCTTCGGCGAGAAGATCGTGCGCCTCGTCGTAGCGCCGCTGCTGGTACAGATCGCGGCCGAGCATCGTGAGTGTCGACGCCGTGCGATAACTGTCCTTGCCGTACCAGGCGCGGTTGATCTCGAGCGCCTTCCGGTAGAACGCTTCAGCGTCGCTGTAGCGGCCGCGCTCGTACTGAATGGCGCCAAGGTTGATCAGATCTTCTGCCACGAGCGGGTGAGCCTCGCCGTAGAGCTTCCGATGGAGGTCGAGCACTCGCTCGTTCAGCGACTGCGAGACGTCGTAGTGGCCGGCATAGAAATGCGCACCGGCCAACTCATAGAGCGTGGCCGCCAATTCCGAGGCATCGGATCCGGGTTTCGACTGCAGCCGGACGGCCTCTTCGAGCATTCCGATCGCCTGATCGTAGGCGCCGCGCTCCTCCAGAACCTGGCCCACCGCCGCCGTCGCCGCTGCGACCTGCGGATCGTCGGGCGCCAGCGTGGCTCGCGCCGACGCCAGCGCTTCTCGCGCCAGCCGTTCAGCGTCGTCGAAGCGAGCCTGGTCGGACCGCAAGAGCGCCAGCGCCGTTTCTCCGCGCGAGACATCCGGAGCGCCGGCAGCGAGCAGCGACCGCCGCGTGTCGAGTGACGCCTGCAACAGCGTGTCCGCCTGGTCGAACTTGCCGAGCTTCTCGTAGATGCCGCCGAGCGTCTGATAGAGCTCCGCCTGAACGAGAGGCTCGCGATCCAGCGCGCGCGCTTCGAGAACACCCCGGTCAACGAGCGTCACGACGCGCAGGTTGTCGGCGGGGCCGGCGTCCTTGTCGCCGCCGTCGAAGAGCTTCAGCATGAACTTCTGGATGCGGTCGGTTCGGACGGCCTGGGCGAGGGCCGCGTTGCGCGCGGCCGTCAGCCTCGCCGTGTAAAACCCCACGATGGCAATGGTCATCAGCAACACGCTGGCGGTCGCGAGCGCGGGCCGCCAGTTGCGTCGCAGGAACTTGCGCGCGCGATACCCGAGCGTGTCCGGACGAGCTTCGAGGGGCTCGTCGGCCAGGTAATGGTCGATGTCGCGGATCAAAGCTTCGACCGACGCGTAGCGGTGCGCGGAGTCCCGGTGCATCGCCGCGAGGCAGATGACGTCGAGGTCTTCCCACGCCGCGGCCGAAGGCACGGTCGCGGCTGATGGTTGCTCTCGCGCCGCGAGAGACGGTCGCGGCGGCTCGGCCTCGAGGAGCGTGCGCTCCGCTGCTCCGGCCGAGAGTCCGGACACATCGAACGGCAGGCGGCCGGCGAGCAGTTCATACAGAATCACGCCAAGCGCGTAGACATCCGTCTGCACGGTCGTCGCCTCGCCGCGCAACTGTTCCGGCGCGGCATAGGCGGGCGTGAGGAGCCGTGCAGGAGCGACGGTCGGGTCCGCGGCCCGCTCGATCGCGTCGAGCTCGCGGGAAATACCGAAGTCCAGCAGCTTTACGCGCCCGTCCGCCGTGACGAGGATGTTCGACGGCTTCAGGTCGCGGTGCACGATCATGTGCCGGTGCGCGTACTGCACGGCGTCGCAGACGTCGCGGAAGACGCGCAGGCGATCGGCGGCCGACGCGTGGTGCGCGCGGCAGTCGTCGGTGAGCGGCGCGCCGTCCACGTACTCCATCGCCAGCCACGGCGTCCCACTTGGAAGCGTGTCTGCGTCGTACAGCCTCGCGATGTTGGGATGATTCAGGTGAGCGAGAATTCGTTGTTCGCGCGCAAACCGATCGCGGCGCGCCGGCGAGAGCCACGCATCACGAAGGATCTTGACGGCCGCGACGCTGTCGAGATCGTCTCGCACACCGAGCACGACGATGCCCATTCCGCCTTCACCGAGGAGGCGCGTCAGTCGATAGGGACCGAATCGCTGGTTCGCGAGGTCGTCGGGGAGGCCCGCGCCGAGGACGTGACCGGCCACGTCGGCGACGTCGCGGTCGAGTAGCGACGCGCGCTCGACGTCGTGACCGAGCATCGATCGTGCCTCGGCCAGCAAGGCCGTGTCGCCGGCGCAGGTCTCCGTCAGGAACGCGTCCTGCGCCTCGCGCGGCAGGTCCGCGGCTTCGTGAAAGAGCTGCTGCAGCCTCTCCCAGCGCGCGCTGTCCATGCGGCCTCCGTTCGTCAGATGCTCCGTGTGCGGGTCAACTGCGTGGCGAGCCACGCTCTGGCCGCGCGCCAGTCGCGGAGAACCGTAGCCTCCGAGACATCGAGGAGCGACGCCGTTTCGGCCACGTCGAGGCCGCCAAAATAGCGGCTCTCCACCATCGCGGCCTGGCGGGGATTCAGCCGCGCCAGATCGTCGAGCGCGGCATCGAGCACCAGCAAGTCGCTCGCGGTTGATGCCATCTGGTCAGCCGATTCGTCGAACGTGACGAAGACCGCTTCGCGTCCGCCTCGCTTGGCGGCACCTCGTCGCCGCGCAGCCTCGATGAGTACCTGCCGCATCGCGCGTGCGGCGATGCGCCTGAAGTGGAGCGGCGACGTCGAGCGGAACGCCGGCGAGCCGGCCAGCTTCATCCAGGCTTCATTGACGAGAGCAGTTGGGCTCAGGCTGGCCCGCTGGTCGTCGCGTTTGACGCGAGCCGCCAGCCGTCGAAGCTCCTCGTAAGTCACGCTGAATAAGTGATCGAGCGTCTCGCGGTCGACCGACGAGCCGAGACCCTGCCAGTCGAATTCGCCGGGGATTGAGCGTTCCTGCTCGTCCATGACGGTTCAGACGCCTGATTGACGCAATGCGGAGTGACGGGATTTCTGCCCGCACGCGGCCCTGGGGCCGCGGATTTCCGGAGCCAGAGTCATGAGGCACACACCGAGCCATTTCCTCGTCATCGCCGCGCTCATCCTATCCTCGACCGTAGCCTGTGGAAACGGAAGTACCAGCCCGACTGCCCCGACGCAAGTCAGCAATTCGTCTGGCCTGGGAACCCTGACATTCAAGGTCGATGGCGGCAGTACCGTCACGTCCACCGCGCCGACCGCGACGCTCGCGGGCGGAATCCTTTCGATCGGGGGTGGGGTCACCGGCACGGTCCTCGGCTTTGCCTTGACGCCGACCGCCGGCGGCACCGGCACCTACACGCTCGGGGCATTGAGTCCCGCGAATGCGAGTCTCCTCATTGGCAATCCCGCCGCCGGGTGGCAAGCGGGGGTCGGCATTGGCAGCGGCACGATTACGATCAGCTCGCTGACGTCGACCACCGTCTCCGGCACGTTCTCCTTCAGCGTCGCCCCCGTTCAGGGCACAGGCGCCAGCGGCACCAAGTCGGTGACCGACGGCGCATTCAACCTGAGTCTGACGACGCAGACGCCGCCCCCCGCGAGCGCCGACACCAGCATCACCGCGACGGTCGACGGCGTTGCGTGGAGCAGCTCTGTCTCGAGACGGGCCACGCTCCAGAACAACTTCTTGACGCTCACCGGTCAGGATACGAACGGCCGCGTGATCACGTTCGTCCTACCGTTCACCAGTACGGTGCTCATCCCGCCGTCGCCCGCGTCGGTGTACTCGCTCAACGTCGGCACAGCCAACCAGCCGATCGTCACGATGGTGCTCGGCGCGCAAAACTGGGATAACTCTCACACGGGCGCCACCGGCAGCCTCACGATCACAGGGATCACGCAGACGCGCGTCACCGGAACGTTCCAGGTGGGGCTCGTCCCGAGCTTCCTGAATCAGGTGCAGACGCCCTCGCAGATCACGAACGGCAAGTTCGACATGGCCCTCGAGCGGTTCTGAACGCGCGTTCAAAATCCGCCAGGATGCCGCCCGAATCACAGGATCTATCGCCGTTCCTGTTTCAGTTTCCGGTAGAGCGTCGCCGCGCCGATGCCCAGGCTTTCGGCGGCCTTGGCGCGGTTGCCGCCTGAGGCCCGCAACGCGGCGGTAATGTAGTCGCGTTCAACCTCTGCGAGCGTGCGGATGTTGCCAGCTGCCGGACTGGCCAGAGGCGCCGAACCGACTTCCGGCGGCAGGTCATCGACGCCAATCCGATCCGACTGCGCGAGCGCGACGGCTCGCTCCAACGCATTCTCCAACTCGCGCACGTTCCCGGGCCACGCGTACTGCAGCAGCAGATTCGCGGCGTCAGGGGTGAGCGCTGGTGGCTTCTTCCCGAATCGCTTGGCCGTTGCCGCCAGCAACTGCCGCGCCAGCGGCAGAATATCCTCGCGCCGCTCCCTGAGAGGCGGCACGACGACTTCGACGACGCGCAGACGATAGTAGAGGTCCTGACGGAACCGCGCGGCGTGCACATCCTCGAGCAGATCGCGATTGGTCGCCGCCAGCACCCGAACGTTGATCGTCCGCGCACGGTTCTCGCCCACGCGCCGCACCTCGCGCTCCTGCAGCACGCGAAGCAGCTTGACCTGCATGGCCGGCGGCACGTCGCCGATTTCATCCAGGAGCAGCGTGCCGCCATTGGCCGCCTCGAAGAGACCCGCGCGATCCTGCGACGCGCCCGTGAATGAGCCGCGGACGTGTCCGAAGAGCTCAGATTCCAATAGCGTCTCGGGGACCGCCGCGCAATTGATCGCGAGGAACGGGCCCGCGGTCCGCGCCGATTCGTCGTGGATGAAGCGCGCGATGCGCTCCTTTCCGGCCCCGCTTTCACCGGTGATGAGGACGGTCGAGTCGACCTGCGCGACGCGTCGCGCTAGGTCGAGCGTCCGAAGCATGGCTGGACTCGAGCCGACAAAACCGTCGGGCGTCGTGGAATCGATCTGTTGCAGCGCGCGACGGGAGTGGAGCTGTCGTTCCTTCTTCTTGAGGGTGTCCGTCAACTTCGCCAGCGCGGCATCCAGACAGGCTTTTCCGTAGAACGGCAGATGCGTTTCGAGCTCTGGACCCCAGTCCTCTTTTGAGCGGACGACGGCGCGACAGACAGCATCGCCTTTGCCTCGGCAGCGATCCTCGATCGCGATGATCTCCTTGCCGTAGACGCAGGACATGTACCCGCTGGCGAAGCCCGTCAGCGTCCAGCACACAGGCTCGTCCGCCTGGCCGAGGTGCAGAAGGTGTTGCTCCGCCTCGTACGAATCGTGCCAGATGCCTTCGGCGACTGGCGCGGCGCCGCTGCGCCAGGCATGCGTCACCTCTGCGCGCACGAGGCCTTGAATCGTGTGGAGCCGCGCCCCGGCCATTCTCCATTCCTCTTCGCTATCCCACGGGAACCCCTTGCGCAGCATCTCGGCGACCCGCCATCCGTGCGCGTACCCGAACCTCGTGAGCACCGAGCGCGCGGCCGTCACGCCAATGGTGTCAATCAGCTCCCGCCTCAGCAGCCCCAGTGCGACCGCATCCAGCAGGAGCACCCGCTCGCCGGCGAAGGTGATGATCCCGCCCTCGGGAGAGAAGTGAAGCAACTCATGGATGTCGAGGTCCGCCGCGCGCATCGAGACCCTCCGGGTGTCAGATTGATAGTCAATGCTATCATTTCGATAGTTCAAACGCTGGTCTCTTGGCACAAACTGCCTGTAAGTCACTGAAAACAAAGGATCGCTGCTTCTGGCACCTAGGTTGCTCTCTCTCTCGACGTCCATCGCACGGACCTAGCCCCTTAGGAGGCGCCATGAGAACCGACCGTTGGGAAATCGATAGCAGCCACTCGAGCGTGCATTTTTCGGTGCGGCACCTGGTGATCGCGAAGGTTCGAGGGTCGTTTACCCGCTGGTCGGGCACGGTGCACGTGCCAGACGGCGACTTCTCGAAGGCGACGGTCGCCGTGACGATCGACGCGTCGAGCATCGACACGGGTGTCGACGACCGGGACGCGCATCTCAAGTCGCCGGACTTCTTCGACGTGGCGCAGTATCCCGAGCTGCGTTTCGTCGGCAAGCGTGTGGAGCCGCGATCCGGTGCCGACATCGACGTCGTGGGTGATCTCACGATCAAAGGGATCACCCGCGAGGTGATCCTCCGTGTCGAACAGCTCGGCCAGGCGAAGGATCCCTGGGGCAACCTTCGCACGGCGTTCAGTGCGAAGACGTCGATCGATCGCAAGGATTTCGGGCTCACGTGGAACCAGGTTCTCGAGACCGGTGGCGTGATGGTTGGCGATCGCGTGGAGATCGAAGCCGAGATCCAGGCGGTGAAACAGGTACAAGCGCAGGTAGCCTAGGTCGGGAACGGCGAGGGCCGTGAAAGCGGCCCTCGCTCGAGGTGCACACATGTCAAATCGTCAAACGCCACGCAGCTCAATCGTGGGGACACGCGGCCTCGCACACATCGTGACCCTTCCGCCGCCCGGCCCAGGTTTCATCGGCGATGGTCATACAGCGATTCACGTGATCGATTCTCGGCGAGTTTGCCCACAATGATCCCTTCATCATGCTTGCCGACGACCGCGTCGATCTTCCACCGGGCCAGCGCGCGGGCGGCCCGCATCCGCATGCGGGCTTCGAAATCGTGACGTTCGCGGTCGAGGGCGAGGCGCGCGACCGTGACGAAGGGCTGCTGCGATCTGGCGACGTCCTGTGGATGACCGCCGGCAGCGGCGTCGTCCACAACGAGGACCTCGAGCCCCTGGGAAAGGTGCGCATTCTGCAGTTGTGGGCGACGTTACCGAGCGCGTCGCGCTGGGCGGTGCCTCGGTTCGAGCACGTTCCGCGCGAGGCCGCGCCGGTCCGGCAAGAACCCGGTGTCGAGGCACGCGTCTACAGTGGAGCGTCGGGAGCCGTCCACGTACCTTCGCACACGTATCTGCCCATGACGATGGTCGACGTGCGCCTGGCCCCGAATGCCGTCTTCGAGCAAGCATTGCCTTCCTCGTACAACGGCTTTCTCTATCCGCTCCAAGGCCAGCTTCTGGTTGACGGAGCGCCATCTCAGCGCCTGTCGATTGGCCAGATCGGATGGCTGGAGTTTGGCGGTTCATCAACCACGGTTCGTCTGACCGCGGGTGAAGATGGATCTCGGGTAATGCTGTACGCGGGCGAGCGACAGGATGTGCCGATCGTCACACACGGCCCGTTCGTTGGCGAAACCCGCTCGGACCTTGTTCGCGTGTCGCAAGCGTACGCGGAAGGTCGGATGCCTCGGATCAGTGAACTGAGCCGCTAGCGTCGGAGATGCGTCAGCGACGAGGTGCCGGGCGGGCTTCGAGGCGTCCCCGGCTAGTTCGAGCGGATCGCCCGATGGGAGGAGATCGCTCGATAGCGTCCCGGTGGTCAGCGACTACGACGTGACGCCGGACTGACGGCCATGAGCCTGCCCGGCCATGAGATGCGCGGTGATCATCGCCAGCACGGCCGCCGACAGGAGAGTCGCCCCGCCGATGGACACGGCCGGCCAATGAGCCGGGATCGCCGCCAGGGCGCGCCACGTGTACTGCCGGAGTTGGGGATTGTCGTCCCATGTCCGCAGCAATGCCGCGCTGCCAAGAATGAACGCTGAGAGCGGCAACAGCAAGAGAAGCACCCAGAGCGCGAGTTGAGGATGCGCCGCGTACCACGTGACGATGCGCTCGGCGGTCCGTGCCGGCTCGGACTCCGGCGGCGGCACCCGGCGAATGAACAATGCCGTCACGAAGAGGACGGCCGGACCGATCAGGGCTAAAGCCCACGCGGCAATCACGTCGTTTGTGAGACCCATACATGGCTTTATACCGCAAAGACGCCGCCGGTGAACCGCGAAATTGCTGACCTGCACCGGCCTCCGCTAGTTCGCGCGGAGCGCGTTCATCGGCGATATTCCCGCAGCCTTGATCGCCGGAATCACCGCAGCGAGAAGCGCTGCCATCGCCAGTGTCACACTGGCGATGGCGATCGCCTCCGGGTCCCAGAACCGGACAAGGTACAACTGGTCCGCAATCGCTCGGCCCGCGGCGATCGAGAGCGGGACACCCATCAGAAGACCCGCCAGCACCCACTTGAATGCGCCGCGCAGGACGTGCGTCACGACTGTGATCCGATCGGCGCCGAGCGCCATGCGGACGCCGATCTCGTTCGTCTGCTGTGCGACGGAGTACGCCGTGACACTGTAGAGGCCGATCGCGGCAAGCATCAGGGCGACGGCGCCGAAGAGCATCGCGAGGCCGGACACCGCGCGCTCCTGGTTGAACGACAGCGCCACCTGGTCCTCCATGGTCCTCACGGTGAGGATCGTTAGAGTGGGATCGACTTCGGCAACGGCGCGCTGAAGGGCGGGTTCGATCGCGCTGACCGGCAGGTTCGTCACGAGCGCCATCGCGCCGATGAAGTGCGAACCTAGCTCCAGGCGCTGCATCCCCGGGTCCGCGTACGTCACGTATTGGGCGAGGGGCACGAAGAACATGGGACGGGCGGGCTTGTCGAGATCGAATCCCGCGAATTTCGCGTCCCGCACGATCCCGACGATCTCGAAGGTGCCCGCATTCTCAGGCAGATCGAGGCCGAAGTGCATGCCGATCGGGTTTTCGTCACTCGAGAAGAAACGTTTGACGAACGCTTCGTTGACGATCGCGACGGCGGCCGCCGTCGCGTTGTCGCGCGCCGTGAACGCGCGGCCCCGGACCATCTTCAAGCCGAAGTTCTGCAGGTAGGCGGCGCTCACGCGGTCCCAGGACGCGCCAGTCAACGCGCCGGGCTTCGGCGGAGGGTGGCCCTGCACGAGGATGCCTTCGCCCCAGTTGTTCGTGAGCGGATTGTAGAGGGCGAGGCCGGCGCCGGTGACGCCCGGAATCTTCGCCAGCCGATCTTCCAGGCGCCGATACAGCTCCGATAGCTTCGGCCAGTTGTATGCCGACGACGGCTGCGCGAGGCCGGCGACGACGCGACCCTTCACGTCGAAGCCGAAATCCTGATGCTCCAGGTTACTGAGCGTGCGAGTCAACAGCGTCGCGCCAGTCACGAGGACGACGGACAGCGTCGCCTGGATCACGAGCAGCGTCTTCCGCGCGGTCGATGAGCCGTCTCGCACCCGCCCGACGCCGCGCAGCGCATCGATCGGGTCCGTCCGCGCAGCAAACCAGGCTGGTGCCACGCCGAAGATGACACCGGTCACGATGGCCAGGCCCATCGCGAAGCCGAACACGCTCGCCGACGGCACCGTGCTGATCGGGAGAAATTGCACATTGGCGAACGCGAGCGCCAAAAGGAGTCGCGAGGCGCCCACCGCGACGACCAATCCCGCGGCCGCACCCATCAGCGCAAGGACGATGGCCTCGACGAGCGCCTGGAAGACCAATGTCGCTCTCGAGGCGCCCATCGCGAGCCGCACTGCGGTCTGCGTCCGGCGCGTGAGCGCGCGCGCGAGCATGAGGTTTGCGACGTTCGCGCACGCGATGAGCAAGACCACGCCACACACGGCGAACAGGATCTGCAGGCTGGTCTTGTACTGCCCCTTCATCACCCCGACGCCCCCGCCCGCCGGGACGATGTCGATGTGCTGGCTGGGGAGCTGCCGGAGGATGTCCGGCATCCAATTCGCGGGATAGCCGGCGTCGTGCTGGATCCAGTTGCGGAGATAGCCAGTCAGCCGCCCCGCAAGACCCGCGGTCGTCGCACCTGGCTTGAGCCGTCCGATCGCCCGCAGCCATGCCGAGGTTTCCGACTGCAGCATGCCGTTGTCGCCAGCAATGATCGGCTCGGTGGCGAGGGGGAGCCACAGGTCAGCCGGATTGCCTCTGAGCGTCTCCCCGAAGAAACCCGGCGGCCCGACGCCGGCAATCGTGAACGGATGACCGTCGATGTCGACAGTGGCTCCGACGATGGTCTTGTCACCGCCGTAGGCGGTCTGCCACGCGTGGTAGCTCAAGACGGCGACCGGCGGCGCGCCGGCCACATCATCTTGCTTCGTGAGGACGCGCCCGCCGAACGCGCCAACGCCGAACACCTGGAAGTACTCGCCGGTGACGTACTCGATGACGAGCGGCCGGTTCGCAGAGTCTACGCCCTCGCGCCGTACCGCCTTGCGGCTGAGACCGGCCTGGAAGGCCGTGACCTGTTCGAATTCCGGTGCTTGATCGCGAAGCTTCTTGAACAGCGGATACGAGAACAAGCCCCACTGGTCCTGCAGGCCGCCCTCGACACAGCAGTCCGAGCCATCGCCGATCCGGAACAGACTTACTGGGTCGGCGACCGGGAGCGATTTCAGCATGATCGCGTTAATGAGGGTGAAAATCGCCGTGGTGCCGCCAATCCCGAGCGCGAGCGTCAGGATGGCCGCGACCGCGAATATCGGCGCCGCCCGGAGTTGGCGGAGGGCGTAGCGGATCGCATCGATGGTCCGGCGCATGGGATGTTTGACGGGAAAGGACAGGAGAGCGTTGGCGGGTCGACGCGCAATAGGCGATCGTGTTGCGCTGTGCCTCCTTCGCACTCCATACTCAGATTTTTCGTGCGCCACGAACTCGACCACGAATCACGAACAGAGGGAGCGTAGAACGTGTCAGACAAGAAGATCATTGCCATCATCGGAGCCACAGGTGCGCAAGGCGGTGGCCTGGCGCGCGCGATCGCGGCCGATAAGCACGGCCCCTTCACCGCACGCGCGATCACACGCAGGACCGATTCCGACAAGGCGAAGGCGCTCGCCGATCTGGGCGTCGAGGTTGTCGCCGGCGACGCCGATCATCCGTCCTCGCTCGACAAGGCGTTTCACGGCGCGTACGGGGCGTTCTGCGTCACCAATTTCTGGGAGCACATGTCCGTCGATCGCGAGGGCGAGCAGGCGACGGCGATGGCGCGCGCATCGAAGAAGGCCGGCCTGCAGCACGTCATCTGGTCGACGCTCGAGGACACACGCGAGGTCCTGCCGCTCAGCGACCCGCGCATGCCGGTGTTGCACGGGAAGTACAACGTCCCGCACTTCGACTCGAAGGGGCAGATGGACGGCGTCTTCCTCCGGGAGGGCGCGCCGACGAGCTTCATCCGTGTCGCGTTCTACTGGGACAACTTCATCCACTTCGGCATGGGCCCGCGCGTCGGCGAAGATGGCCAACTGACGCTGGCGCTGCCGCTCGGCGGCGCGAGATTGCCGGGTGTCAGCGTTGAGGACGTTGGTAAATGCGCTTACGGCGTCTTCAAGCGCGGTACCGGTGCCGTCGGCCAGCACTTCGGCATTGCCGGCGAGTGGCTGACCGGCGCAGAAATGGCCGCGAAGATGGGCCGGGCGATCGGGCGCGATGTTCGCTTCTTCGATGTTCCGTTCGACACCTTCCGCGGTTTGGGATTTCCCGGCGCAGAGGACACGGGCAACATGTTCCAGGTGCAGGCGATCATGGGCGACGCCTTTCTGAACGCGCGCAGCCCGAAGGTGTCACGCGAGCTGAACCCCGATTTGCTCGACTTCGATGCCTGGCTGGCGAAACACGCCCGCGAGATTTCCGTGTAACCACATCCCCAAGGCGATGCCCCGTGTATCGCCACGGCCTCAGAACCGGTCTAACTTCGTCGTTTGGCGACCGGAAACGTGTCGGGCTTGGCGTGAGAGGGAGAACGGCACGGAGTTGATCGATGCTCAGCCCGAACATTTGCTGAATCACGAACTCACGACTCGGATTGACGCCGGGCCAGCGGAACGCACAGCTGCGGCATCGCTCCGGACGGCCGGCGGCGTCCTCGCGAGCACCTTCTGCTATTACCTGGCCACGCAGATCGCCTGGGCGCTGACGTTCCCCGATAGCAAGGTCTCACTGTTTTTTCCCCCGCAGGCCGTTCTGCTTTGCATCCTGCTGCTCGTCCCCACTCGGCACTGGTGGGCCTACGTACTCACTGCCGTCAGCGCTCATTTTGCGGCGACGCAGCAGGCGCACTGGCCGCCGGTGTACGCATTGACCTGCGAGGCGTTCGATGCTGTGAAGTGCGTTTCGGCAGCGGCGGGGATCCGCATGCTGATCACGTCTCCCCTCAAGGCGATCACGCTTCGTGACGCGGTGCTCTTCGTTCTCATCGCCGTGGTGCTGGTGCCTTTTGGGACCGCGTTCTGGGGTGCGTCCTTTACGGTCTCTTACGGTTTCGGCACTCAGTATTGGATCGAATGGCGCAATCTGGGAATCTCGAATGCGGTCACGACCGTCGTCCTGGTGCCGGCATTTCTGCTGGGTGCGCACCATCTGTTCGTTGGACGTCTAAGAGTGCTGTCCCCTCGGCGCGTGGTCGAAGCGGTTCTCGTCAGTCTGTGTACGGTGGGACTGGGAATCCTGGTGTTCGACAAGACTCCCGCGGGTCCGAACACCTCGCCCGCGCTCTTGTACGCGCCGATTCCTCTCCTCATCTGGGCGGCGCTCCGTTTCGGCCTTGGTGGAATCAGCGGTTCGATGTTGATCATGACGTTCCAGGCGATCTGGGGAACGATGCGCGGGCACGGTCCGTTCCTGAACCAAACACCCGTCGAGAATGCGCTGGCACTACAGCTGTTCCTCTTGGTGACCGCCACGCCGCTGATGCTGCTCGCCGTGGTCATCGACGAGGAAAGGCGCTCGAAAGAAGCATTGCGCGAGAGCGCGAACCTGATGGGGCTCGCCGCGGAGGCAGCCAACCTGACCATGTGGGTATGGAATGTTTCCGCCAACGACGTGTGGATGACTGAACGGGGGCGCTCGCTGTTTGGCCTCGAGCCAGACGCGCGCCTCGATTTTGCGGCCACTCTCGCTCGCGTTCATCCCGAGGATCGCACCGCGAGAGAACGAGCGATCACACAGGCGCTTCGGACCCGAGGCGAATACGACGTGGAGTATCGTGTGCAGCAAGCGGACGGCACGGCCCGCTGGATTCATGGGCGTGGCCGGTGTGTGGGCCCTGACGACGGCATCGGTCCAAAGCTTTTCGGCGTTTCGATGGATGTGACGGCTCGCAAACACGCGGAGGCATCAGCCGCGCAAAAGCGGGCGGAACTGGAGCACGTCGCGCGCGTTGCCACGCTCGGCGAGCTGACCGCAACCCTGACGCACGAACTGGGGCAGCCACTCAGCGCGATCCTCAACAACTCCCATGCCGGCGTGCGTTTGCTCGACGCGCCCACGCCCGATCTCCAGGAGGTGCGCAGCACTTTGGCCGACATCTGCGAAGCCACCGAGCGCGCCGGCGAAGTCATTGGCGGGCTGCGCGCCATGCTCAAGCGCGACGGCACGGCGGCGGCCTCAGCCAGCATCGATGTGAACAGTGTGATCCGCATCGTCGAGCGCATCGCGCACGGCGACGCGAATTTGCACAAGGTCACGGTCCACGTCGACCTGTCGGCTGACCTCCCCCCGGTCGAGGGTGACAGCGTCCAGCTTCAGCAAGTCATCTTGAACCTGATGCTCAATGCCTTCAGCGCCATGGGCGGCACGGGATTCGACGGCGCGCGGCGCCTTGTCGTGCGCACGAGGTCGATTGATAGATCGAACGTGATCGTCGAAGTTCAAGACAGCGGCACCGGAATCGCCGCGGACAAGCTCGAGTCGATCTTCGATCCCTTCGTCACCAGCAAACCGGAAGGACTGGGATTGGGCCTGTCGATCTGTCGCTCCATCATCGAACGCCACGGCGGTACGATCCTGGCTGCGAACAATCCCGACCGCGGCGCGACGTTCTCGATCAGGCTGCCGGCGGTTCCCGAGCACGTCCTCGGAGGTTAGCAGTTTGCCCAAGCGACTCCGCGTGCTCGTCGCCGAAGACCACCCTTCAGTTGCGAGAGCCGTCTGCCGGTTGCTGGCACTGGACTGCGACGTCGTGGGAAGCGTCGCAGACGGCAACGCCGTGTTGGAAGCCGCGCAACGACTCCAGCCAGACGCGATTGTGGTCGACCTCAACCTGCCCAACGTCAGCGGACTGGAAGCGTGTCGTCAGATCACGCAATTGAACCCGGCAGCGAAGGTCATCCTGTACTCGGCGACGAACGATCCGGACGTCAGACAACGAGCCTTTGAAGTCGGAGCATCGGCCTTTGTGTCTAAAGTGCCTGGGGACGGCGACCTGCTTGCGACCATCACACGCCTGTGTGTGGACTGAGGTTGATCTTCACGCGGTGAAGCCGCAATCTGCCGCCACGTGAGGCCGCGGGCGGTTTGAATAGGTCGTGCCTGTCATAATGCAGTGCACGACCATGGCATCTGCAGGGTGCCACTCGTGGGTGTAACGCCAGCCAGGCCGGCACGTATTCAAATTCAGGGAGAAGACCGATGGTTCCTTCCACGCAGGGTCTCGTTTGCGCGGCGCTGATCTCGACGCTAACCGTATCGGTCAGCGCCGGCGGCCAGGGCCAGCGCGGACCGCAGCCGCCGATGGCGTTCATGCGGCTGAGCCCGATCCTCGCGGCGCTCGACGTCGACCACGACGGCGCGATTTCCTCCCAGGAACTGGCCGCCGCGTCGGTTCGACTCAAGGCCCTGGACAAAGACGGCGATGGGAAACTCTCGCGCGAGGAGGCCGGCTTGACCATGGGTGATCGAGGCGGGCGCGGCGGCGAACGCGGCCGCGGCGGCGATGAGGCACCGCCCATTCCCGGGCCGACGGCGGAGGAACTGCTCGCCACGCTCTTGCGCTATGACAAGAACGGTGACGGCAAGCTCGACAAGTCCGAGGTGCCCGAGCGGTTGCAAGGCATGTTCGATCGCGGTGACCTCGACAAGAACGGCGTGCTCGACGCGACCGAACTCAACAAGATGGTTGCCGACCAGGTGGCGCCGTCGCGAGGTGGCGGCGACCGACGCGGGGGCGGACCGGGCGGTCCTGGCGGTGGTCGCGGCCCGGGCGGGATGGACGCCGCCTTCAACGCGCTCGACACGAATCACGACGGCGAGATCTCGGCTGATGAAATCGCACACGCGACGGCGTCGTTGAAGACGCTCGATCGCAACAACGACGGTACCATCACCGAAGACGAAGTGCGCCCAGCCGGAGACGGCCGCGGCGGCACGACTGCGACGACGAGGATCACGCGATGACATTCCGTTGGGCAACACCTGCCGCCGTCGTGGTGATGGCGTGCGCGCTCGAGGCCGCCTCCGGCACCGCGATCCGGACGTTCGTCGCCGATTACGACAATGTCCTCGGAACGTCGCTCGAGATGAAAGTCGGCGCGTCCAGCCAGGACGTCGCTGCTCGCGCCACCACGGCTGCGCTCGATGAGATCGTGCGCGAGTCGCACATCCTCAGCTCATGGGACGCGACGAGCGAGTTCAGCCGATGGGCGGACACGCATGGCCAGCCAGTACGCGTCTCGCCAGAGCTGTTCGAAGTACTCGATCTGTTCGACCAGTGGCGCGCGCGGACCCACGGCGCGCTCGATCCGGCGGCGCAGTCCGTCATCAACGCGTGGACGACGGCCGCGGCCGAGCGACGCGTGCCGACGGCCAGTGAGCTGACTGCGGCCGTCCGCACGGTCAACCAGACGCACTGGACGCTCGATCGCGCAGCCGGCACCGCCACGCATGAGTCCGACGCGCCGCTCGTGCTGGCGTCATTCACGAAGAGCTACATCATCGACCATGCCGTGAATGCGGCCCTCGGTGTCGAGGGCGTTCGGTCGGTCGTCATGAACATCGGCGGCGATATCGTTGCGCGCGGCGATGTGACGGAACCAGTCGCCATCGTCAATCCCAGGGACGTTGCGGAGAACGCGCCGGCGATGGCAGAGATCGCGGTGCGCGATCGCGCGGTGGCGACGAGCGGCGACTACCGGCGCGGCGTGGACATCGCCGGCGTGCACTACTCGCATATCGTCGATCCGCGGACAGGCCAGCCGGCGGAGGGCGTGATCAGCTCCACCGTCGTCGCGCCAAATCCGGATGATGCTGGCGCGCTTGCGACGGCGTTTTCGATCCTCGCGCCGTCGGAGAGCGCGAAGCTCGCGGCCGCGACCCCTGGCGTCGAATACCTGCTCGTCACGAAGGACGGCACGACGATCACGAGCCCGGGTTGGCGCCGGTTGGGATCGACGGACGGCTCAGCCGAGCCGCGCGTAGTCACGGCGCCCGCGCTGGCGCAAGGTGCGCCGGGCATGTGGGATACGGCAATGGAGCTATCGGTGAACTTCGAGATCTCGGTGCAGGGCGGCCCGGCGAAGCGGCCATTTGTCGCGGTCTGGATCGAGGACGCCGATCGCTTCCCGGCGCGTACGGTCGCGCTCTGGTATCACGAAGATCGGTACCTCACGGAAATGAAGGCCTGGTATCGCGCGGACCGGCTCCGCAGCATGTCGGAAACGACGTCGATCGTGCGCACCGTGGGATCGGCAACGCGGCCTCCCGGGAAGTACACCGTCAAATGGGACGGCAAGGACAACGATGGTAAGTTTGTAAAGGCGGGTACCTACACGGTGTATCTCGAGGTCTCGCGCGAGCACGGCACGTACCAGCTGCTCAAGCAGGACATGAAGTTCACCGGCACACCACAGAAGGTGCAGCTCACGCCGGGCACGGAAGTCGCGGCCGCGTCTTTTGACTACCACCGCATCGCCCAATAGGCCAGCCGCCGAGCCGGCCGGCGCTCCGGCGCCGCCGCACAAACGATCGCATCCGGCCAAACGCGCGGTGGCCCATTGGTCACGCGTGTTGCACACGTATTTGTCGATGGTCAGCTTCTCGATCCTGCTGTTCTTCGCGCTGACGGGGCTGACGCTCAATCATCAGGAGGCGCTCATCGGCGCGCCGAAGACGATGCGGGTCACGGGCTCGGTCGCTGCGGCGCTCGTTGCGCCATCGGCAGGGGCGAATCCGGCGCGCGATCCGATTGTCGCCGCGCTTCGCAGCGCACATCGCATCAAGGCCGACCTCAGCGATTTCCGGGCGGACGACGATCAGGTATCGGTGTCGTTCAAGGGACCGGGCTACGAAGCCGACGCGTTCATCGATCGCAAGACGGGCGCGTACGAGCTGAACGAATCACGCTTCGGTCTGGTCGCGATTATCAACGACCTGCACAAGGGTCGCGACACGGGCAAGGCGTGGGCGGGCATTATCGACGTTTCCGCTGGCCTGATGGTCCTGGTGTCGCTGACCGGGCTGGTCCTCATCTTCTTTCTGCAGAAGCGTCTGATGACAGGCCTCGCCGCGCTCGTTTTCGGGACGCTTGTCTGCGTGGCCGTGTACCTCTTGATGGTGTCGTAACGCCGGTCATCACGAGGCCGTAGAGACGTTCGAGCGCCTGCTCGGCAGGCGGACGTCAGGGATGGCCTGAACCGGCAGCAGCCACGCGAACACACTCGCAGCGAGTCCGGCTCCAACCAGCTCGGCCGCGATAAAGAGCGGGACATCCGCGGGGCGGATTCCCGCGAACGTGTCCGTCAGGCTTCGCGCGATCGTGACGGCCGGGTTCGCAAAGGACGTGGATGCCGTGAACCAGTAGGCGCCCGCGATGAATGCGCTCACAGCGATCGGTGTTGCCTCCGGCCGATGGCGGCTGGTGCTCAGAATCGTGGCGATCAGCCCGAAGGTGGCGACCGCCTCACTCAATCCCTGAGGCCACCCGGATCTTACGTGCGTCGATAATGTGATTGGCGCGAGCGCGAACATTAGATGCGCGAGCACCGTACCGGCCGCTCCGCCGACCACCTGACTGCCGATGTAGGTGACCGCGTCTCGCGGTGTCTGTTCGCTTCGGAGCATTGCCACCAACGTTACGGCCGGATTGAAGTGCGCGCCCGAGATCGGTCCGAACGTCAAAATCAACGAGCCGAGCGCGGCGACCGTCGCGATGGTGTTGCACAGCAGTGCCAGCCCCGTGTTTCCCCCGGAGAGGGCTTGCGCCATGATGCCCGACCCGACGACGGCCGCGACGAGGAGGCCGGTGCCAAGCGCCTCGGCGACGCATCGACGGGCCAGCGACATCTCCTTCATGATCGCGGCCCCGGGAACAGCTCCGCGTTGCCGCGTTCTGCCTGCTTGCCGCCGATCGCGTCGAGCTCCCGCTGGAGTGCCATACGATCCAGCAGTTCGAGCCGCAGGCTCGTGAAGATCTTGATCCGCGCGTCCAACTCGCGGAACGCCTGGGTGAACGCACGCATCTTCACTTCGTCCGAACCCTCGACGGCGGCGGGATCCTCCACGCCCCAGTGCGCGGTCATCGGCTGTCCGGGCCAGATCGGACACACTTCAGCGGCAGCGCGGTCGCAGACGGTGAACACGAAGTGCAACGGCGGCGAGCCCGGCTGGGCGAACTCGTCCCAGCTCTTGCTGCGCAGGCCATCGACCGGCAGGTGGTAGCGGCGCAACAACTCGAGCGCCATCGGATGAACCGCGCCCTTCGGATGACTGCCGGCGCTGAAGCCGCGGAATCGTCCGCGACCCCAATGATTGACGAGGGCCTCGGCCATGATGCTGCGCGCCGAATTGCCGGTGCAGAGAAAGAGGACGTTGTACGGACTCGTCATCGTCACTCCTGATTCAGCGGCAGCAGTCCGGACCGCAGCAGGATTTAGCGGCAGGGCGCGTGGCTCGGATGAACGCGCTGGCGAACCTGCCTTCACCGACCGCCACGGCCGCCGAGGCATCCACGCCGCTCGCCGCGAGGAAGTCACGTGCCTGAGTCAGGTCGTAGACGCGCCACGGCTCGACGCCGACGTTGATGAACCCCGCAGATCTGAGCTTGTTCGCGTACTCGGCTTCCTCCAGGGCGCCGGCCACGCAGCCCACCCACAGCTCGACACTCCGGCGAACTTCGGCCGGCACCGGACCACGCACCACGACGTCCGAGACCGCAAGCCGGCCGCCAGGTTTCAGGACGCGAAAGGCTTCGCGCAAGACGCGATCCTTGTCGCTCGAGAGATTGATCACGCAGTTCGAGATCACGACGTCCACGGACTGATCGGGCAACGGGATCGCTTCGATCTCGCCTTTGAGGAACTCGACATTCGTGGCTTCGGCGCGACGCTGGTTCTCGCGCGCAAGGGCCAACATCTCGTCCGTCATGTCGAGCCCGTAGACCTTGCCCGCGGGCCCAACACGCCTGGCGGAGAGCAACACGTCGATGCCGCCGCCGGAGCCGAGGTCGAGCACGTGATCCCCAGGCTTGAGATCGATCAACGCCGTGGGGTTACCGCACCCGAGGGACGCGTTCGCCGCCTGGGTGGGGACCGCGCCCGTTTCCGCCTCGCTGTAGAGATCGCTCGTGATGGGGTCACCGCAGCCGCCGCCGCAACAGCCCGCTCCGGCACCCAGGGCCGCCTCGCCGTACTTCTGCCGTATCGCCGCCTTGAGGTCCACGTCGCCCATTGATGCCTCCATATCCGGTAAAGCGAATATAGACAGCTTGGCCCGATCGCGATATATTTGTCAACACGGATATGGATCGTGATCTCCAGCAGCTCGATCGGGTACTCAAAGCGTTGGCCGATCCCACGCGCCTGCGGATCGTGGGACTCCTGCAAGACGGAGAAGTGTGCGTCTGCCACATCCACGACAGTCTGAAGATCCCGCAACCGAAGGCCTCGCGCCATCTGGCGTACCTGCGACGGGCCGGCATCGTCGACGCCGAGAAGCGCGGTTTGTGGGTGTATTACCGACTGACGCCACAGGCCGGCCACGTCACGCAGGCGTTGCTCGACGCGGCCCGTCAGGGAGTCACGCACACCGCAACCTGGAAGCGCGACGCGCGCCGGTTGGAACGCGAGACC
The DNA here is from genome assembly GCA_963704575.1 of uncultured Acidobacteriota bacterium. GTDB lineage: Bacteria > Acidobacteriota > Vicinamibacteria > Vicinamibacterales > SCN-69-37 > DATEGZ01. The sequence goes on from OY969918.1 coordinate 4,291,311, forward strand.
GGTTGCTGCGTCCCGACGTTGGCACGGCCGAACGCCGATAACACTCGGGTGGAAGGTGGCTAGCGGCCTGCGCTACTGGCAGTCGAACAGCGCCATGAACCCGTAGTCCATGTGTAGTTGCATGTGGCAGTGGAAGAGCGATAGACCGGGATTGTCGGCGGTGAAGTCGATTTCGACTTCCTGATATCCGCCGACCATCACGACATCTTTCATGAGGCCGTTGATCGCACGGCCGGCGACCTTGGTGACCTCGAAGGTGTGCCGATGCAGGTGCATCGGGTGGATGTCGTCGCTCGCGTTGCGCATTCGCAGCCGATAGCGCTTCCCTCGCTGAACGGGGAAGTACGGCTTTCTCGTTTCCATCGTGAATGCCGCGTCGTTGATCAGCCATCGGTTGAATCCGTTGGCGGCCGCGTTGTCCTTGGCGAACACCATGTCGATCTGCTGATCCGGCTGTACCGACGGCGACCCCTCGCGCGCAAATCGCGTGTAATCCCACTTCACGTCAGGCGCGGCTCGCCACTGAGGCTTGCCCGTGGCACCGGCATACTCGACGACGACACCCAGGCCGTGCTCGCGGTCGTCGCCGACGTCGCCCATCACCCACACGCCCGGCGTCGTCATGCGCACGATCGCCGACACGCGCTCGCCGGTGCCGAGCCAAAGCACCGGTGTTTCGACGGGCATTGGTACCGTGTTGCCGTCGAGCGCGATGATCTGGAACGTGTGGCCCGGCAGCGCGAGACTTCGAATCTCAGTCGCGCTCCCGTTGACGACGTGCAGCAGCACGCGCTCGTTCGGCGTCACACGAATCGGATCCCCGTGCCCGAGCATCCGGCCGTTGATCGAGAACGCGTTGTAGCCGACCTCGAAACCGTGCGGCATGCCCTTCGCGAGCGAGGCCTTCATCGCCCCTTCGCCGGCGGCCTTGAGTTGCGGATCGGGTGCGGCCGGCGCCAGAAAGTCCAATGGCATATCGCCGCCACGGCTGAACGCCGGCTCGAACTCTTTCAGCATCAGGAACACTTCCTGGTCGTATGCGCCCGGATCGTTCTTTGGTTCGACGTAGACGATACCAACCTGTCCGCCGTACTGACCCGCTCGAAGATCGGGACCGGCTGTCTTGTGCGTATGGTAGAAACGCAGGCCCGAGGGCCCCGGCGTGAACGCGACGCGGCGCTGTCCGTGAGCCGGGATGAACGGAGTGCCCTCCTCGGCGGCACCGTCGACCTCGACCGGGATGCGCTGCCCATGCCAGTGCAGCTGCTCGGGCGTGTCCGAGTCGTTGAACAGGTCGATCGTGACCGGCTGGCCTTCGCGGAGGCGGATCAGCGGGCCCGGAAACTGGTTGTTGTAGAGCGTCGTCGCAATGATGCGATCGGGCGCAAGTTCGACGAGGCCCGGCGCGATGTGGATCGAGTAGTCCGCGGACCCGCTCGAGTCCTGCGGCGCCGGCGCCGGTTCACGACGACACGCGGACAGCGCCGAGGCAACGGCGCCGAGCGCGCTGAGCTTGAGGAACTCTCGACGCGCGATCGTCATCTCAGCCGAGTCTAGCGTGAGCCGGAAGGTTGATCGACCTCCGTTACTCACGCTTGCGGATCGATACGAGCTGCGCCAGTCCCGTCGCGTCCCGCTCGAGACTGAGATCGATGCCAGGCAACCCGTCTCCCAGGGCTGAGATTTCGTCGTCCGTCCGTTCCATCAGCCGCCAGTCGCCGAGGTACTCGATCCACGTGCGGTAGGGATTGCCGGCGCCGATGTTCGTGAAGAAGAAGAGGCCGCCGGGCGCCAGCCGCGCCACTGCCAGCTCGACGATGCGGCGGCACATCCGGGCCGAGAGGTAGTCGAAGAGTCCGCCGGCCATGATCAAATCGAACGCGCCGGAGGCACGTCGAAGGGCGCGCAGGGCGTCGGCATGCACGAACTGGCAGCGCTCGGCCAGCGGGCCCAGCACCTGGCGCGAGAAGGCGAGCGCGGCCGGATCGGCGTCGGTCAACGTCAGCTCCAGCCGGTCGAGATCGGTGGCGGTGAGACGGGCGGCGCGGACGTCGGGCGAACTGCCACAGGCGAGTACCAGCGCGCGTGCCCGGCCCATCGAGGCAACTTCGCTCAACCGGCGCGCCTGCTCGAACACCTTGTTGCGGTGCTGCTGAGCGATCGGGCTCGTGAGGGCCTGACGATCGAGGCACCAGCTCGTCGCGTCGCGGCCGCCGGCCTGGGCCTGCCACAGGCATTCGATCGTTTCGAAATCGCCGGGATAGCCCCGAGGCCACTCCTGCAGACGCGCGACGAACGGGGCGCGCGCGTACATGCGGCGCGCAGGCTCTACACGACGCACAAGTGCATCGTGCGCGTGACCTTCGTCTTCCGCTTCGAAGAGCGCCGCACAGATCGCGTGGCCTGCGCGTCCCAGATCGTGAAAGTACGACGGCCCCGCCGGCACCGGTGCGTCCGGCCGGTCCAATCGCACAAAATCCGCCACCGATTCGTCCACCGCGTCAGCCACCTGCACAAAAGTCATGTCCGTCACCTGTCCCAGATGGCTCGAGGCCGTGCTGGTCTCGAGCCTGCTGCGGGTAGAGACGGACGCCGGATGTGGTTTTCGCAACTGCGGCCAGCACCGACGCTTTTCGAGCTAGCCGTCGCGATCACTTACCCGGCGCAGACGCGGCGCCGGAGTTTTTGCTTTGGCTGTCGCTCGTGACCGTTCCGGCACGATCGTCTCGCCACGTGCGAGCATCGCGACGAGCGCGGCGACTTTCTTCGCACGCCCCGCTGGCGTTTTCATGTTGTTGGTCCGAAACGCCAGGACAAACAGATTCATTCGACCCAGCGTGCGGAAGGTCTTCTGCGCGCGCGGGCTGGCCTCAATCGCGGCGCGCAGGTCCGCGGGAATCGTGTCCTTGCTCGCGCTTCGTATGGGCGCGTACGCCGCGTCCCACCGGCCGTCGGCCTTGGCGGCATCCACCTGCCGCTGGCCGTGAGGTGTCATCCGACCGGAGGCAGTGAGTCGCGCGATGTGATCGCGATTGATCTGGCTCCAGATGCTTTTCATTCGCCGCGGCGTGTATCGCTGCAAAAACGAACGCTCGTCGAACGCCTTGCGGATGCCGTCAATCCATCCCCAGCACAAGGCCACGTCGAGCGCCTGGGCGCCGGTCACCGACGGCAGCCCAGAGTCCTTCTTGTGAATCTTTAGCCAGATCTCAGTCTGGCTGGCATGGTGCGACTTCATCCACGTCGCGAACGCCTGCTCTGTGCGGAAGCTCTTGATTTTCCTGGAATCAGGAATTATCGGTGCCATGGGATGCGACCTCCCGCCGAGCTTAGCAGGACCCGGTGGTCACACATATGACGCTTCGACATTCCTGATCACCGGACGCAGCCACGCGGTACAGTCGACGCGTACATAGGAGGGGAGCGCAAATGAGCACGATCACGACGAAGGACGGCACGACCATTTATTACAAGGATTGGGGCAGCGGGCAACCCATCGTGTTCAGTCACGGCTGGCCCTTGAGCTCGGATGATTGGGACGCGCAGATGCAGTATTTCGGCGAGCACGGATTTCGCTGCATCGCGCACGACCGCCGCGGCCATGGCCGATCGACCCAGACCTGGGATGGCAACGACATGGACACGTACGCCGACGACTTGATGGCGCTGGTCGAAAGTCTCGACTTGAAAAACGCGATCCACGTCGGCCATTCGACGGGCGGCGGCGAGGTCGCGCGCTATATTGGCCGCCACGGCGCGGGACGCGCCAAAGGCCGCGTCGCCAAGGCGGTGCTCCTCGATGCCGTAGCGCCGCTGATGCTCAAAACGGCCGCAAATCCCGGAGGTCTGGGGATCGAAGTCTTCGACGGCTTCCGCGCGGCTCAGCGCGCCGACCGTGCGCAGTTCTACCTCGACATCGCCTCGGGTCCGTTCTACGGCTTCAACCGGCCGGGCGCGAAGGTCTCGCAGGGTCTCATCCGAAACTGGTGGCGTCAGGGCATGATGGCCGGCGTCAAGGCCACCTACGACTGCATCAAGGCCTTCTCCGAAACCGACCTCACGGAAGATCTGAAGAAGTTCGACGTGCCGACGCTGATCATCCACGGCGACGACGACCAGATCGTGCCGATCGGCGCCTCGGCGATGCTCTCGTCGAAACTGGTCAAAGGCGCCAGACTCAAGGTGTATCCAGGCCTCTCGCACGGCCTGTTCGCGACGCACCATGACATCGTGAATCCCGAACTGCTCGCGTTCTTCAAAGAGTGATTCGCGCCGAGGCCACCGCCCGTCGTGCGCCGACCGAGCCGTGCGACACGGCGGATATGGTTGGCAGATAATATCCATCGTTCCAGTCGTTCTTCAGGGAGGTCCGTTGTGAAAGCTCGCGTGGTCGCTCTAGCCAGCGTGTTCGTGCTCGCTCTTGTCGCGACGGTGCTCGCGCACGAAGTCACCTACAAAGGTCCCGTCGTCAGCATTGACGCGAAGACGGTCACGGTCGGCGTGACCGATGCCAAGACGAAGAAGATCGACAACACGGTCTTCGGGATCGACGAGGACACGAAGATTTTCCGCGCGGACAAACCGGTGACGCTCGCGCAGTCGGCGATTCAGAAGGGTGAAGCGATTTCCGTTACGGTGAACATGGACGTGGACGAGCACTACGCCATGACGATCAAACTGGCCGCGAAGAAGTAGCAGAGCTTCGGCGTTAGACGCCGGGCCGTGCGGCGAAGACGAGCCGATCGCCGGCCCAGAAGTTGACGAGTCCGGCGGTCGCAATGGCGATCAGGTTGGCGGGTACCGGCGGCATGCCCGCGCCCGAGACGAGCGCCGCCATCACCACGAGGTTGGTGACGAGCGACACGGTGCCATTGATCGCCGCGAAGGCGCCGAACGCCGCCACGCCGCCGCGGCCGTCACGATCGCTCCACGTCCAACGCCGGTGCCACAGAAAGTTGTGCACGACCGCCGTCGCGACGGACAGGCCCGTCGCCGGCAGATATGACATGTGAGCCGCGTGAGTGAGGATTGAGAGCATCGTCAGCTGCACGAGGATGCCGGCGCCGCTGACGACGTTGAAGCGGACGAATCGCTGCCAGACGCTCATGACGCGGCGCTCCTGCGGATCGGGGATCCGGCCATCTCAACTGGGAATGCGACAGCCGCGGGCGGAACGGCTCAGTCAGCGTCGACAGGTCGTCGTGAGCACGCCGCGAGGTTTGTCGGTCTTGGGGCGGGTCGTCGGTCGTGTCGCGTTCCGTCAATACATGGCGTCACGCGCGTCTTATCATGCGGAACGTTGACTGGAGCACACATGTCGCATCTTTCGAGCCACGCCAAGGGGGAGTTCGACGTCAAAGTCATTCCTCAGGCTGCCGACGACGCGGCAGCCGGCCCTTTTACGCGCTACGTTCTCGACAAGCGGTTTCACGGCGACCTCGACGGGACGAGCAAAGGTCAGATGACGGCGGCCGGCACGGCGGTCGAGGGATCGGCCGCCTACGTCGCGTTCGAAGTCGTGACGGGAACAATCGATGGGCGCCACGGCACCTTCGTTCTGCAGCACCTGGGTATGATGCGAAAAAATGTGCCGGCGCTGCGCGTGACGGTGGTGCCGGATTCAGGGACCGAGCAACTGGCCGGCCTCACCGGCCAGATGACCATCGTCATCGAGAAGGGGAAGCACTTCTACGATTTCGAGTACTCGATCGAGAGCTGACGTCGCGCGACACGCGCCGTTCGTGAGTGACGCGCGTCTTGTCGTCCGTCTACCAGACGAATTTGAACAGGCTGGCCGTCGCGCGGTCCGGATTGGGCACCTGCGGATCGGCGACCTTGTACTGAGCGGGCACCGCCGCCCAGTCCGCGTAGAAGGTGCCGCCCAGGTAGAACCGCGGTGTCAGCTGGATGGTCTTGTTCGACGTCGGCGAGCGGTCGGCGTCCGTCGACAGCAGTGTGTAGACGTGCTCGGGCGGCGCCGTCCCCGCCTTGTCATTGAGCGGCACGTATTCGGGGATGCCGTCTCCGTCGATGTCGGCGCGGATCCATTGCACGTGCAGCAGGCGATGGTAGGTGCGGTCCGCGATCATCCCGCGCAGCTGGGCGTTGAAGTTCTTGATGATCGCCTCGGCATCTGGACGCGTCCGCCGCACCGCGAAAAACAGCTGGCGCGTGAGCAGCGGCGTCGTGCCCAGCTGTAGTCTCGTCTGCGCTTCCTTCTGGTAGTTGTTGACGATGTATTCGACGACGAGCTCGTCCATAAGCGCGTAGTCCACGCTGCTGTCGAGCAGTCGCGTGAGGCTGTCCTCTTCGCCGTGCGATCGCACGAACATCGGCCCGGTGTTGTCGATGTCGCCGTACGCGTATCCCTCGACGATCGCGATCTTCTTGCCCTTGAGTGCTGTGAGTGACGTGGCCGCGACGTCCGCGCCCTTTCGACCGACGAGGATCAAGCGGTTTTCGAGATACGGCTGCGAGAACAGCAGGACCTTGTCGCGCTCGGCGTCCTTCCATGCGGCGGCGCTGCCGTCGAACCTGGCGCTGAGGAGCGCCGGCGTGAACTGGGCGGCCTCGACAATTGTCGTGGTGCTCGTGACGTTGACGCGCCCGAGCGCCGCCTCGACCAGGTCGAGGGCGAACCGCGGGCTGCCTTTCTCATTCGTGAACGGCGACCAGGCAGTGGACACGAGACGCAGTTGCGTCTGTTGCGCCGAGACGACCAGCGATGTCGCGGCGATTGCGACGACGAGCACTGCGGCGAGCGTCCACGTTCCCGCGCGGCGCTGACTGTTGAGGCGGTAATGCATAAGTCAGTTCCTCGATTTTGTGTAGCTCGTTCAAGCCTACCTGAATCCCAGGCGGGATGCTGCGGTCGGCGGACGAAGAGGCGGCCGGGCAAGGTTCGTCAGGCCTCGACTTCGATGTTGCGGGTCGCGCGAGCCTGGCAGGCGAGGATCAAGCCGTGGAGGCGATCGGCGCTCGTCAGCGCATCCTGGACGTCCATGGTCACGCGGCCCGAGACGAGATGCGTCTTGCATTGCCCACAGATGCCGGACCGGCACTCGAACGGGATATCGATGCCGGCGTCCTCGGCGGCTTCGAGCACGGTCTGCCCGTCGACGAGCTCGGCGGTCTTGCGCGATCGCGTGAAGACGACGTTCGCCGGTGCCCCATCGCTTGCGTCGTCGTCGTCGGCGGCCGTGGGCATCGCTTCCACGCCATTGATCGTCTCGACCGGCGGGCGGGAGACGAACTCTTCCTGCAAGATTTCGGCGTCGGGCACGCCCAGGTCGACCAGCAGCTTACGCATGGCCGTCATCATCGGCGGCGGTCCGCAGAGGAACACGGGCCCGCGCGTGAGATCCGGCACGAAATTGGCGATCACCTCGCGAGTGATCGTGCCGCGCAGGCCGTCCCACGGCGTGTCCGGATCCTGCGAGACGATCGCGCGCACGTGCAGGTTGGGCGAGCGAGTCTGCAGGTAGGCCAGTTCCTCGCGGAACGCGAGGTCCCGCACGGCCCGCACAGAGAACAGCAGGTACATCTCGCCGCGCCAGCCGAAGTCGGTCAGGCTCCGGATGATCGACATCATCGGCGTGATGCCAATGCCGCCGGCGATACAGACGACGCGGTCGGATTCGTGACCGGCGAACACGAACTTGCCCGCCGGCGCGGACACTTTGACGCGCTGGCCTTCGCGCCAGGTCTCGTGCAGGTGGCGTGAACCGTAGCCCTCGATCGTGCGTTTGACCGAGATCTCGCAGTAGCGGTTCCGCGTCGGCGTCGACGCAATCGTGTACGAGCGGTTGACGCGTTTGCCGTCGATCGTCAATGCCAGGTTCAGGTACTGGCCGGGAACGTGCGTGAAGGGCAGCGGGCCGCCATCGGTCGAGACCAATCGGAATGTCTTGACGTCCGGTGTCTCGTCAAAGATGCGCGCGATGGTCAGCTCGCCCGACCAGAATGTTTTCATCTTCGGTTGGGCGCGGACCGCTGCCTTGGTCCTGGCCGACATCGCCGCCCCGCGCAGGTCGGTGTAGTGCTTGACGGCGCGATAGAGGAGCAGGGCGCCGACGACGGCGGCGAAGGCGAGCGGCTGGCGCGTGTCGGACTTGACGAGCAAGTAGTAGTGGACGCACGCGCCGATGGCGATCAGATAGGCGAGCCGATGGAGCGCCTTCCACCGCGTCGGCCCAAGCCGCGTGATCATGCTGTTGGTTGACGTCAGCGCGAGCGGAATCATCATGACGAGCGACGCCGTCCCAAACCACAGGTAACGGCGCATGACGATCTCGCGCAGCGTGCTCGAGACGCTGGCTTGGCGATCGAACCAGAAAAAAATCAGGAAGTGCGTCGCGAGGTAGAAGAACGCGATCACGCCCAGCTCGCGCCGCGTCGCGATCACGCGGCTCCAGCCAGTGAGCGTGCGAATCGGCGTCACGATGAGCGAGAGCACGATCAAGACGAGGCCGACGAGGCCCGTCGTGCGGATTGCGAAATTGACGTGGTTGACGCCGAGCTGACCGCGTGAAGCGTCCCACACGAGCAACACGGCCGGGACGAAGGCGCTCGCGATGACGAGGCGCTTGAGGAAATGCCCGTCGAACAGCGGCTCAGTAGTTGACATCGAGATCCATGCCCGCGTACAGCGACGCAACCTGCTCGCCATACCCGTTGAACATCAAGGTCTCGCGCCGCGTGGACTCGCCGATCCGCTGCTCGGTGGCCTGGCTCCAGCGCGGGTGATCGTGCCGCGGGTTCACGTTGGCGTAGAACCCATACTCGTCGGCCGCGAGGATGTTCCACGTCGAGGGCGGTTGCGTCGCCGTGAGCGTGATCTTGACGATGGATTTGATGCCTTTGAAGCCGTATTTCCATGGCGTGACGAGCCGGACGGGCGCGCCATCCTGCGGCGGCAGATCCTCGCCATAGAGCCCGGTCGCGAGAAGCGAGAGCGGATGCATGGCTTCGTCGAGCCGCAACCCTTCGACGTACGGCCACGTGAGCACGTTGGTCTTCTGGTTGGGCATGCGTGCCGGATCGTGCAGCGTCTCGAAGGCGACGTATTTCGCGTCCGACGTGGGCTCGACGGCGTCGAGCAGCTTCGACAGCGAGTAGCCGGCCCAGGGAATCACCATCGACCAGGCTTCGACGCAGCGCATCCGGTAGACGCGCTCTTCGGGCGGACTGAGAGCTCGCAGGTCGTCGAGATCGAAGACGCGCGGCTTGTGGACCAGGCCACCGACCGCGACCTGCCATCCGTCCGTCTTGAATCCCGCGGCGGCCTGACCCACGTCGTCCTTGTCCGTGCTGAATTCGTAGAAATTGTTGTAGTTGAGGATCGACGGCCGCGGGGTGATGGCCTCGTCCACCCAGAAGCCGTGTTCGTGTGGCGCGGTGATCAGGCCAGGAATCGGCGGCATTTCGGTCGCGTCCAGATCGACCGCGTTCAGCTTGCGGTAGACCAAGGCTGTACCGGCGACGGCCGCGGCCATCAATCCGGCCCGCATGAATGTGCGCCGATTGAGGTAGACGTCCCGAGGCGTGATCTCGCTGTCGGGAATGCGGTCCGCCATGTCAGCCCTCCGTCCAGATGATACGGCGCCCCCTGAATCTATTCCCGACGCCAACGAAAAACCACTGGCGCCGTTCGGCGTCGTTCTGGCACCATCACCGCTGAGATGCCGTCTCCCGAATACTGGCGCGAGCACGGAGTCAAGATCGTGCCCGGCTCGGCGCTTGATCTGAACACCCCTCAGACGCCGGGCATGACGCGCGCCGCGGCCATTACGCACGCGCGGACCGGAGCGAGCAAGCTGTGGGCGGGAACCGTGGCGATCCATCCGAACGCCAAGACCGGCGCCCATCACCACGGCGATCTCGAGAGCGTGATTTTCGTGGTGAGCGGTCGAGCGCGGATGCGGTGGGGGGACCACCTCGAGTTCACGGCCGAGGCGGGGCCCGGCGACTTCATCTACGTGCCGCCGTTCGTGCCGCACCAGGAGATCAACGCGAGCCGCGTCGACCCGCTAAACTGTGTGGTCGTTCGCAGCGGACAGGATCCCGTCGTCGTCAACCTCGACATTGCGCCGGCCGAACCTCCGGAAGACGTGCCCTGGATCGACTCTATTCATCGGTAGGGTCAGTCCCTTCCCCAGTCTTGCTGAAGGCCGGCTTCGCGCGATACTTTCTGTCGTTGGCGCGTCTCGTCTATTCCACCGGTACGTCCGGCAAATGTGCAGTCTGCGGCTGGCCGCAACGCGACTGTAAATGCAGCAGCCGCCACGCGGTCGATGAGGCGGTCCCGACACGTGTGGTCGCGAAGCTGCGCATCGAGAAGACCGGGCGCGGAGGCAAGACGGTGACCGTCGTCTTCGGCCTGCCTCAGAACGAAGCGTTCCTCAAGGATCTGGCGCAGGATCTGAAGCGCGCGTGTGGCACAGGCGGCACGACGACCGACGACGGCGTCGAGCTGCAGGGCGATCTGAGAGAACGCGTGCGCGAGGTTCTGACCAAACGCGGCTACGCCGTGCGCGGCTAGGCCGCCGGCGAGCGCGCTCGGGACCGCACGCGAAGATCGCCCCTGGCGTTGTATTCTGTGGGTTCCCCAAGATTAGCGGCAACGGCCGAACAGGAGCTTTGACCATGACCAGATTTTTCGTTGCCCTCCTCGTCGCGGGCGTGACCGTTGTCCCGATGCTTGCGGCGTTGAAGCACGGCGACAAGGCCCCCGACTTTTCGGCCAAGGCCTCCCTTGCCGGGAAGGAATTCACTTTCTCGCTCAAGGACGCCCTGAAGAAGGGCCCGGTCGTCGTGTACTTCTATCCGTCGGCGTTCACGGGCGGCTGCAATATCGAAGCACACACCTTTGCGGAGAACAAGGAGAAGTTCGACGCGGTCCACGCGACGATCATCGGCGTCTCGTCCGACAGCATCACGCGGCTCAATGCGTTTTCCGCTGACCCGCAGTATTGCGCCGGCAAGATCGCTGTCGCGTCCGACGCAGACGGCGCCATCGCGAAGGCCTATGACTTGAAGAAAACGGACGTGAAGCCGGGTATGAAGGACTCGCGCGGCGTCGAGATCGACCACGACTTCACGGAGCGGACGACGTTCATCGTGACTCCGGATTCCAAGATCGCGGCGGTGTTGTCGACGTCAGACGACAAGATCAGTCCCGCGGATCACGTCGCCAAGTCCCTGGCGCTGGTCACGCAGCTCGCGGGTACGTCGCAGCGCTGACGCGGGGCGATCGCCGGCTCCAGGCGCCTGCCCCGCGCGCCTCCGACGATCTCGACGATCGACCTCCCGCCCGAGCCCCGAAGCGACACGTCCGCACCGTGCGAGCGTGACGTAGAATCGCGGGACCATGCGTCGATTTCTGGCCGTTTTCCTGGCCTGCGCCGTCGCCGCGCCAGTGTTCGCGCGCGTTGGTCTGCCCGTCTCTCAGGCGCCAGTCGTGAGAACAGGCGACCCGCACAAGCGCGGGTTCACGGACTTCGATTTTCCCCGCGTCCATCGTCTTGCCGAGGGCGTGTATTCGTACGAACAGCTTCGATCGGCCGGGACCGAGAAGTTCACGACCGTGAGTTTCTTCGTCGTCACGACCGCAGGCGTCCTGGTGTGCGATGGTCAGGGGACCGTTCCGGAGACGCAGCGGCTCGTGGACGAGATCGCCAGGATTACCCCGCGGCCAATCACTCACGTCGTCATCGGATCGGACCACGGCGATCACACGGGCGGCAATCGGGCGTTTCCGGCGGGCGTGAAGTACTTCATCCATCCGACGTCGCAGGCGATTCTCAAGATCTCCGGCGCGGAGCTGGTCCCGGATCGCACGGCGATCCGCGTAGGCGGGACCGACGTCGAAATCAGGTTCCTCGGCCGCGCGCACACCGGCGGCGATCTCGCCGTGTATCTGCCGAAAGAAAAGATCCTGTTCATGAGCGAGATCTACCTCAATCGCATTTTTCCCGCGATGCGCTCGGCGTATCCGTCCGAGTGGGTCTCGGCGATTGAGAAGGCCCAGGCCATGGACGTCGAGACGTACGTGCCTGGGCACGGGTTCGTCGAGTCGCCGGCGATTCTGAAGGAAGAGCTCGAGACATTCCGCCAGGCGATCGTCCAGGTCATCGCTGAGGCCAGGCGCCTGCGCGCCGCCGGGCTCGACGCGGACGCCGCTGCCACGCAGGCGAAGTTCGGCGATCTGGAGACGTGGACCCTGCGCGAAAGTCAGGGCGCGATGGCGATTCGGCGCGTCTACCTCGAGCTCGACGGCAAGTTGGGCGTTACGTCCCGCTGACCGGCCAGCGCCAGTTGCGAATCATGGGCATGTCCTGCCCGTGCCGGACGATGTACTCGCGGTGAGCGGTGAGCCAGCCGGCCAGGGCCTGCTTGAGGTACGCGGCGCGTGCGCCAAGCTGCGGCAGCCGATCCACAGCGTCTCCCGCGAGGTGAAACCGATCGAGATCGTTCAGCACCGCCATATCGAAAGGCGTGGTGATCGTGCCCTCTTCCTTGTAGCCGCGGACGTGCAGGTTGCCGTGGTTGCGTCGCCGATAGGTGAGGCGATGGATCAGCCACGGATAGCCGTGATACGCGAAGATGATCGGCTTGTTCGTCGTGAACAGCTGATCGAAATCCGTGTCGCTCAATCCATGCGGGTGCTCGCTCGCCGGCTGAAGTTTCATCAGATCGACGACGTTGACGACGCGAATCTTGAGTTCAGGCAGGTGCTGGCGCAGCAGCGACACTGCCGCGAGCGTCTCGAGCGTCGGCACGTCTCCGGCCGCGGCCATGACGATGTCCGGCTCGGCACCGGCGTCGTTGCTCGCCCATTCCCAGATGCCGATGCCCGCCGCGCAATGTCGTACGGCGTCGTCCATGGCGAGCCACTGCGGCGCCGGGTGTTTGCCGGCCACGACGATGTTCACGTAGTGCCGGCTCCGCAGGCAGTGGTCCATGATGCTGAGCAGGCAGTTGGCATCGGGCGGCAGGTAGACTCTGACGATCTCGGCCTTCTTGTTGACGGCGTGATCGATGAATCCCGGATCCTGATGCGTGAACCCATTGTGATCCTGTCGCCACACGTGACTCGCGAGCAGGTAGTTCAGTGACGCGATCGGCCGGCGCCACGACAGACCACGCGTCACCTTCAACCACTTCGCGTGCTGGTTGAACATCGAGTCCACGATGTGCGTGAAGGCTTCGTACGTGTTGAACAGGCCGTGACGGCCGGTCAGCAGATAGCCCTCGAGCCAACCCTGGCACTGGTGCTCGCTCAGCGTCTCGAGCACGCGTCCGTCCGGGGCCAGCCATTCATCGTCCGGCACGATGTCGGCGTCCCATTGGCGGTTTGTGACCTCGAACACCGCGTCGAGGCGGTTCGACACGGTTTCGTCCGGACCGAACAGCCGGAAATTTCTCGACTCGGCATTGGCGTTGATCACGTCACGCAGGAATCGGCCGAGGACACGCGTGTCTTCCGCATCCACAGCGCCTGGCGCGGTGACGGGCACCGCGAACGTACGGAAGTCGGGCATCGCCAGGTCGCGCAGGAGCAGCCCGCCATTGGTGTGGGGATTGGCGCCCATGCGACGATGGCCCGTGGGCGCCAGGTCCGCGAGGTCGTTCTTGAGCGTGCCGTGCTCGTCGAACAGTTCTTCGGGACGATAGCTCTTGAGCCACTGTTCGAGTTGCCGCAAGTGCGCCGGCTGCCGTCCCGGATCATTCAGCGGCACCTGATGCGCGCGGAACGTCCCTTCGATCCGCTGGCCATCGACGACTTTCGGCCCCGTCCAGCCCTTCGGCGTGATGAGCACGATCATCGGCCAGCGCGGACGCCGCGCGGCGCCGCCGGCACGTGCGTTCTTCTGAATCGCCAGGATGTCGGCGACGACGCGATCCATCGTCCCGGCCATCGTCGCGTGCATCGTCATCGGGTCGTCGCCCTCGACGATGTGGGGGATCCAGCCCTGGCCGCGGAAGAACTGATCGAGTTCTTCGCGTGAAATTCGCGCGAGGACGGTGGGATTGGCGATTTTGTATCCGTTCAGATGCAGGATCGGCAGCACCGCACCGTCCGTTGCGGGATGGAGAAACTTGTTCAGCTGCCAGCCGGCGGCGAGCGGGCCCGTCTCGGCCTCGCCGTCGCCGACGACGCACGCGGCGATCAGATCGGGATTGTCGAGGACCGCGCCGAACGCGTGGCTGAGCGAGTAGCCGAGTTCGCCGCCTTCGTGGATGCTGCCGGGCGTTTCCGGTGCGACGTGGCTCGGGATGCCGCCGGGAAACGAGAATTGCCGGAACAGCCGCTTCAGCCCGGCTTCGTCCTGGCTGATCGACGAGTAGATTTCGCTGTAGGTGCCCTCGAGATATGTGTTCGCGACGAGCGCCGGGCCGCCGTGACCGGGCCCGGAGATGTAGATCATGCTGAGGTCGTGCTCGCGGATGACGCGATTGAGGTGGACGTAGATGAAATTCTGTCCCGGCGTCGTGCCCCAATGTCCCAGCAGCCGCGGCTTGATGTGCGCGGCCTGCAGTGGTTCGCGCAGCAGCGGATTGTCGAGCAGGTAGATCTGTCCGACAGACAGGTAATTGGCGGCACGCCAGTAGCGATCGATCTTTGCGATTACGTCCGCGTTGAGGGTCATCGTGATGCACTCGAGCAGAAAGGCGGCACGTGCGCACGAGTTCGCGCGGATTCCGCGGCCGTCACCTGTCCTGGATGATAGCGCGCGCGTGTGTCAGCAGTGCTGAAAAGGACGAGGAGTCGAGTAGGCTTCGCACATGGCCGACCTCTCCCAGCTCGACCCGATCGGACGCTTCAACAATCGCGTCGAGGACTACGTCAAGTATCGGCCGGCGTATCCGGCTGGCGCGATTCTCGCGATCCTTGACGGCCTCGGACCTCCTGAACGCGTGACGGCCGCCGATGTCGGCGCGGGCACGGGTATTGCCGCGCGGCTACTGGGCGATCGCGGCGTTCACGTGATCGCGATCGAGCCGGGCGAGGCGATGCGATCCGCCGCCGCGCCACACCCGCGCGTGACGTGGACGGCCGGTACCGCCGAAGCTACCGGCTTGCGATCGGCGTCAGTCGATCTCGTGTTGTCCGCTCAATCGTTCCACTGGTTTCGCGCGGCTGGCGCGATCGTCGAGTTCGGGCGGATTCTGCGGTCTGGCGGACGCCTGGCGATCATGTGGAATCGTCGCTCACGCACCGATCCGTTTACCGCGCGATACCGGCAGCTGCTGCTCGACGTCGGTGGTGAGTCGACCGTCGAGCAACTGCCGTTCGATGTCGAAGTCATTGCGCGAAGCGGCATGTTTGCGCAACCAGACCGTCGGGCGTTTCCGAATTCCCAGCGGCTGGATTTCGACGGCCTCGCCGGCCGTACGCGGAGCACGTCCTATGCGCCGAAAACCGGCGAGGACGGCGATCGACTGTTGATGCAGCTGCGCGCGCTGTTCGACGCGCACGCCGACGCCGACGGGTGTGTCACGCTCGTCTACGAGACGGAAGTCTTTCTCGCCACCCGGCGCTGACGGGAGCGCTTCTCGCGATCGCGAAGACCGGCGCGGCGCGCCCGGGCTCAGCGGGTCGGCGAGTGTGCCGGAACGATCACGCTCTTATCGCGGGCGGCGGCGCTGACCTTGCCCTCCGCGACCTCGAGCTGCGCCGTCAAAATCGACCGGTGGCTGACCGGGACGCGGGCCACGCAGCCACGCGTCAACTGTGCCGCGCGCAACGACGCGACCTGAACGAATTCGAAGGGATTCATGAGCGACGGCCGATGGATCACGCTGACCTCCGACATTCGGATCGATCACGCGCCATCAGCATTGGTGGGCGCAATGGGTCCGGCGACGAGCACAGCCGGTCGGCGCGCACCTCAGGGTGCTACTCGTAACGCTGGCGGGCGCCAGCAGCGCTGGCGAAGGAAGTATATGTGAGGACGCGATACTGATCGGAAGACCTAGTATAATCAGTTGACGCTTTTGAGCTCCACGGCCTAGTGGCCCTCGACCTCACCAAAGCAGGGGAGGCCCCTCAGGGTGCGTGTTCATCTCGTAAATCCGAGCGATCTGTCTTTCGGCCTGGCCGTCATCACGCCACGTTGGTTGTTCGTCCTGGCTGCCGCGACGCCCGAGGAATACGGCGAGCCCCATCTGGTAGACGAGACGATTGAACGCCTCGATTTTGAGAGCATCGAGTCGGGCGACGTCGTCGGCGTAGGCATTCACACCGGTAACGCGCTGCGCGGTTACGAGATTGGCCGTGAGGCGCGCCGTCGCGGCGCGTTCGTCATTTATGGCGGGATCCACGCGACGCTGTTCCCCGACGAGACACAGTCCCATGGTGGTGCCCATTCCGTCGTGACGGGTGATGGCGACCTCGTGTGGCCGCAGGCCCTGGCCGACTGTCGGGCCGGCGAGCCGAAACCGCGCTATGACGGCGGGCGCATCGACGGCGCACGTTTTGTGCCGGCGCGCTGGGATCTTGTCCCGCGCGGCCGCTACATGTGGGCGTCAGTCCAGACCGTGCGCGGATGTCCGAAGCACTGCTCGTTCTGTTCCGTGTGGCGGACCGACGGTCAGTCGCCGCGCAACCGGACGGCCACGTCCGTCATCGGTGAGATCGTCGAGTTGCGTCGCCGGGGCTTCCGGTTCATCGCGCTCGCCGACGACAATTTCTATCCCGTGTCGCGCGAGGACCTTGCGCAGGCCGCGAGGCTCAAGGATCCGACGCGGCTCCAGCAACTGCAGGCGCTTCGCGCCGAGCGCATGACGCTGATGGCGCAGCTCGCGCGCCTGCCGGACGACACGGTGTTCTTTACGCAGATCACGATGGAAGCCGCCGAGGATCCGGAATTTCTCGACGCGATGCACGCCGCGCACATTCGCGGCGCGCTCGTGGGCGTCGAATCGGTGACGGCCGCGGGCTTGAAGTCCATTTACAAGAACTTCAACCTCGCCGGCGACGCGCTGGCCGACCGGCTGCATCTGTTCCGCGACCGCGGCGTGCACGTCCTCGGCTCGTTCATCTTCGGCCTGCCGACCGACGACGCGGCCACGTTCGATGCGACGGCTGCCGTCGCGCAGCGCGCCGGGCTGACGTTCGCGCAATTCGTGATGCTGACGCCGTTTCCCGGCACGCTCGACTTCGACAAGTGGGAGAAGAGTTTCGGCGAGGCGGTTCCGACCGTCGACGGCGTGCCCATCACCCGGCACTGGCTCATCCCGGCCTCGCGCCGGCCCAAGTTCTTCATGCCGCATCCGACCATGGGGCCGGAGGAAATCCGGGGCCGCACGCAGGGCGTGTGGGATCGGTTCTACGGCATCCGCGAGATCTGGGAGCGCAGCCGCTGCGTCTCGTCGATCAAAGCGCGCCTCGCGTTCCTGCTCGTGTCGAAGCTCTACCGGCAGATGTACGCGAACACCGGCATCTCAACCGACAGCGCCAGGCGCTCGACATCCGTTCGCTGGGCGAAGTGGCTCAGCCGGCCGTGCCAGCGGTTGTTCGCCGGCCGACCGATGCCGGATCTCCAGATCCCGACTTAGGACGCCCCGCCTTCAGCGAAGCGTGTAGGTGACCGTCGCGGTTTTCGACGGGTCGCTTTCCGACGTGGCCGTGACTTTGACTGTGGCGGTCGCCGCGCTTTGTGGCGCGCGCGCGATGATCAACGGGACGTTCCTGGTCGCGCCGAACGCGACCGCCGCGAGCGCGTTTGGCAACGTCGCCGTCCAGCCCTGTCCGTCGACGGCCACCGCTACACGATAGATATCCGTATTGGCGTAGCTGCTCACGTCCTGTGGATGCGCCGTCGGAGGCATCGCCGCCGCGGCACCTGTGTTCGTCAATGCCGTGGCGATCGTGCCGGTCTCTCCGGCGGCAACGGCCGTCGCCGCGCCCGCTTTGAGCGCCACGCCACGGGTCTGCGGGCCGGCGCCGTCGAGCGACTTGACGCCCAGCGCGTACGACAACACGCCCCGCGCGTCCTTGCGCACGTCGATCACGTAGAAGTGCAGGCGATTCGCTTCGTCCGTCCACTCGAACTGGCTGCCGGAATTCGTGCCGGCGTGAAAGAGCGCGTCGTTCAATTGGCGATAGTCGGCAATCGTCCGCAGCACCGGCGTGCTGTCTGGCCGCTTGAAGTCGATCTTGTGCAGATCCTCCGGGTGCGCGTCGATCACCCAGTTGAAGACCGAGAACGCGTTCGGGCCGCCGACCGAACTGGACTGGTCCTTGTTCTTGGCGAGCAGCACGCCGCTGTCGGGCGTGAACGAGTCGTAGCCCACGCGCTGGACGACTTCGAGCGTGTAGAAATTGAAGTCGGGCGTGCCTGACGACAGCGGATTCGTCGCCGGATCGTCGACCGGCGTCCGATCCTGCGGCGCGTCGCCGTCGAGGCGCACGACGACGCCCGCAAGCAGCGGCGCGACGGGATCGACCTCGCGCGCGGTCACGTCGGCGACGACCAACCCGGATTCCGCGAGGCCATTGCGATTGACCGTCAGCACCTGCTCGGGCGTGACGAACCCGAACGCGATCTTCTGGCGCAGCATCACGCCGGCGGACATCGCGTCGCCCTCGGTCTTGGGAATCAGATATCGCTTGTGCGGACCACCCGGGCCATTGAACGACCCGCGATCCATTACGTCCCACGGGCCGGCGCCGACGCGGCGATACGGCTGGACGTACGGGTTGTTGTAGTTGTCGCCGATCTTGAACGCCGCGTGCGAGACCTCGTGGCGGATGGCGCCCGACGCCTCGCCGGTGATGATCGCCGAGTTGCTCCACAGCCACGACCCCGCGTTCCACGTCGTCCAATCGACGTAGCGCGTCTTCACCCAGCGCGGCTTCGTCGGATCGGGATTGCCGAACGCCGGAGAGATGTCGTCCTTCGTCTGGAACTTCATCTCGCCGAATTCCTGCCAGATGCCCGACTCGTCGTAGCCGGCGAAGAGACGCAGCACGAGATCGAACTTCGATCGCACGTCCGCGCCCGCGTCTGCGGCCCAGAGCGCGTCGACGTCGCGCGTGAGGTTGCCGTCCGACGCGTAGCCCTCGGGCATGTCTTCCTGCCGCAGGCCGCCGGTACTGAAACTGCTTCTTCGGCAGGCGGTACGGACCAAATGCCTGGGTGGCGACGCCGATCTTGCCGTGCGACTGTTCCATCCAGTACTCGTGGATCGTGTGGCCGTGGTTCGACGCCTGCGGCTTCGTCCAGAAATCTAGATAGAACTGCGGAATCTCCTCGCGCTTCACGGGATCGACCTGCGGATTGCCGTACAAATCCGAGTGCTTCGGCATCGTCATCACGAACGGAAAGTCGGGGAAGTCGGCGGTGACGATGGCGAGCCGGACAGTCTTGACGGTGGCGACGCGCGTCGGGTCGTTCCACGCCGCCCCGGGAATGGGCGTGTAATCATCCCAGGTCATGTCGTCCTGATCGCGAACGACCTGGGGATCGATGGCCGCTGGAGCCGTGGACGGCCCCGCCGGTGCTTGTGGTGTCGCGCGAACGAACAGGCCGCCGCAGCCCAGAATTGCCAGGGCCAGCAGGAGTAGACGTCGGCTCATGCACGCATCGTATCGCGGCAAGTGGGGCCCTTCAGCCGCCCTGCGCGAGCGTGGCGAGGTCGGCCTCAGAGAGCGTGACACCCGCGGCCGCGATGTTTTCTTCGAGATGGGCGACCGATGCCGTGCCGGGAATCGGCAACATGACGGGCGATCGGCGCAGCAACCACGCGAGCGCCAGTTGCGACGGCGTCGCGTGAAGCCGGTGCGCCATCGTGTCGAGCGGCCCGCCGGGACGGACCAGGCGGCCCGTGGCGAGCGGATACCACGGGATGAACGCGAGGCCGTGAGCTTCGGCATGCGCGACGACCGGCTCGGCCGTGCGGTCGGTCAAGTTGTACCGATTCTGCACGGACACAATCGGCGCCAGACGACGCGCCGCCTCGATGTCCTCGACGTTCACTTCCGAAAGGCCGATGTGTCGGACCTTGCCCTCCTCGCGCAGGCGCGCGAACTCACCGATCTGATCTTCCAGCGGCACCTGCGGATCGATGCGATGAAGCTGCAGAAGATCGATCCGCTCGAGCCCGAGGTGACGCAGGCTGAGCTCGACCTGTTGGCGAAGGTACTCCGGTCGTCCAACCGGGCGCCAGAGGCCGGGCCCTTGACGAGTAAATCCGGCCTTCGTCGCGATCACGAGGTGGTCGGGATACGGGTGCAAGGCCTTTCGAATGAGGAGCTCGGAGACGAACGGACCGTACGCGTCGGCGGTGTCGATGAAGTTCACACCGAGCTCCACGGCGCGCCGCAGAACGCGAATGGCCTCCGCGGGATCTTTGGGTTCGCCCCAGACGCCAGGGCCGGTCAGCTGCATGGCGCCATATCCGAGTCTCGTGATGGAGAGGTCGCCGCCGAGCGCGAACGTGCCGGAGCCGGCGGCCGGCGGTGCAGAGGACGTCATGATCAGAGCCTATCTTCAACACGACCAAACAGGTCGACCCGAAGGCTTGAGGTGCCGTGTCGCGGTCATCACTCGGGCTGGCGGGGTAGACTAAGCCTTTCTGGAGGACAGCATGAAGCGACAGCTCGGCGTAGCAGGGTTCTGTGGGGCGTTCGTGGTGGCGGCCGCGGTGGTGGCGGCGCAGGCGCCGGTGGTCGTGAATCTCAGTGACGCGGGTGGCGCGTCGGTCGGCAAGGCGACGATCACCGCCCAGGGCACGGGCATCTCAATCGCACTCGATCTGAAGGGGCTGCCTCCTGGCGAGCACGCCATCCATATCCATCAGGTCGCGAAGTGCGAGGGTCCGGCGTTCACGACCGCGGGCGGCCACTTCAACCCGACGAACAAGAAACACGGTATGCAGAATCCCGACGGTCCGCATGCGGGTGACATGAACAACTTCACGGTGAAGGCCGACGGCACGGCCAAGGTGACCGTGACCGACGAGCACGTGACGCTCGGCGACGGTGCAAACTCGGCGTTCACGGGCGGAGGCACGGCGCTGATGATTCACGCCAAGGCCGACGACATGAAGACCGATCCGTCCGGCGCGGCCGGCGACCGCATCGCGTGCGGTGTGATCGTCAAAAAGTAGTTCGCGATCGATCCGCGTGATAACACGGGCCGGCGGCTGGCAACAGTCGCCGGCCACTGCGTTCGCGCCCGTTCTAGTTGAGCTTGCCGTCCAGATCGTCGTAGACGCGCTGAATCGCAATCGGCGCGTTGCGATCTTTGCTCGTCCACTTCTCGTACTGTCCCCAGTTCGCCTGCTTGATCGCGTCCTCGACCGGCACGTGCGCGTCGTGCAGGCGCCGGCCCTCGGCGACGACGTATTCGACGGCCTTCTGGAACTCGCCGAGCTCTTCCTTCAGAACCTGCGGGTCGTCCACGAAGCCATGCCCGGGAAGAACAATCGTCGCGTCGAGTGTCGACACCTTCTTGAGGGTCGTGATCCACTCGATCGGATTCGCCGTCCGCATCGACGGAAAAATGTGGTTGCTGAAGACCTCGCTCAGGAACGCGATCTTTTCCTTCGGCAGATACACTTCAATATCGCCGCCCGTGTGCGCCCGCCCGTTGTTCAGGATCTGCACCTCGGTGGCGCCCACCTTCAAGACCCGCTTGTCGGCGACCGTCTCGGTCGGGACGATCGTCTTCGCGCCAGGACGGTCGTTCGAGGCCTGCTTCTGCAGGGCCGCCTGTGATGCGGGACTCGAGACGAACGTCGCGGTGGACGGGAACGAGACGTTGCCGCCCGTGTGGTCGCCGTGCTCGGAGCAGACCACGACGTACTTGATCGGCTGCGGAGTCAGCGTGGCGACCTGATCGACCAGCTTGGCCGTGACAGCCGCCGTGCCCTGGCCGTCCGCAATGAGCACGCCGTCGGTCGTGATGACGATCATGTCGTTCGTCATGTACCCGAAGCCGCCGCTGTGCAGGTCGGAGAACACGTAGACGCTGTCGGTGAGCTTCTTGAGTTGTGGGAAGTCCGCCGGCGTGAGACCGCGGTCAGCGATCGCTCCCGTCCGGAGCACCTGCCGGGACGCACCCACCAACGCGACAGGCACGAGAAGAAGGAGGCCGAGCGCTCGAGTCAGGGTGTGCATTTCGAGGAGTATACGCCTCGAAAGCGAGCGTTGCGGCGGCCGGTCAGTCGTCGTGCCGCGGGCGCGTGATCTGGCGAAGCGTCCGATCGAGCGCGCGGGATATGCTGGATCCATGATGACACCGGAGCAGGCACTCGTTGCGACCGCCGTGGGGTCGTGGACGATCAATATCGAACGTGCGGACAAAGTGTTCAGCGGTTTGTCCGAGGAGAAAATGCATCGCGAGCTGGCGCCGGGGAAGAACCGGCTGATCTACCTGCTGGGCCATCTCACGGCGGTGCACGACGGAATGCTGCCGCTGCTGGGCTTCGGCCCGCGTCAGCATCCGGAACTGGACGCGATGTTCATTTCGGCGCCCGATCGTGCGGTGGCCGACCTGCCGAGCGGCGAGACGCTGAAGCGCTACTGGAAGGACGTGAATTACCGGTTGCAGACCGGCTTCGACGGCTACACCGCGGCGGACTGGCTGCAGAAGCATGCGGTGGTATCGGCCGAGGATTTTGCGAAGAACCCGCTGCGGAACCGGCTGGCGATTCTGCTGAGCCGTGCGGCGCACGTCTCGTATCACCTCGGGCAAGCCAACCTCGCGCAGAACCCGACGAACTGACGGATCGATGGCGCGGCCCGCGACGATCGCGGCGTCTATTCCATCGGCGCGTTGTTTTCGACTTTACGAATCAGGCTGATCGCGCGTTCGCGAAGGTCCGCGGCCTCGTGTGCGATCTGCGCTTCGCCGAGGCGTTCGAGGTGAGGCACGCGGCGATCGAGCGCTTCGATGAGGCGGTAGAGATCCTCGAGCATGGCCTTCGACTGGACGCAATGCTCGTTGTTCACGTCGATCACCGGCGATCACCGCGGGCGATGAGCGGTTCGAGGCGTTCCCGCGTCATGACGGGCAGCGCAGGATCGATTCCGCGCACATCCGCGTGCACCTTGCCGGCGGCGATCTCGAGCTGAGCGGTCAGGATCGATCGGTGGCTCGCGGGCACGCGGGGCCGACACCCGCGCTTCAGCTGAGCCGAGCGAAGGACGGCGACCATGACGAACTCAAACGCGTTGGATTCGGCCGATCGATGAATCATGAGGGGTCCTGTCTGAGCTGAAACTGCGCACCCGTCGAGGTGCAGTTACGATCGGTCCCGGTCCGCGATTCTCGTGGCGCGAACGCGATCCGGATGCCACAACTGGCCGCAGGTGTCGCAGCGCCAGTAGGCCAGGGCCGGACGCTTCTCATTCGGGTTCGTCGTGATCGCGTGCGATCGACAATACGGGCAGTGCGCCGGTATCGTGTCTGGACGCGCGATAACCGACGTCACGGGCGATCCTCGCGCCCCGCAATCGGCGAGGCGACGATGTTCTCCGTGTTGTACAGCACCTGCGCGATGGTGACGGTCGACGCGGCTCCGCGAGCGATCGCGAGCAGCACGGCGATCGGCGAGAGGCTCAGGAAGATCCAGGCCAATCCCTCGGCAAGCGACATCGATGTGCCGGATAGCGTGAACCTCACGGCGAGCGTCGCCATGACGATCAGCACCCAGCTGGTAATCGAGAGCATGAGCATTCGAAATTGAGACACGTGGACCTCCGAGTTCGGATCGGTCACGCGCCATCATGATTGGTGGGGCGCAAGGGGTCCGGCGAACGGTGAGCCGGTCAGCGCGCGCCCTTGGAAGAGCGCTACTCGAACGCAGGCGGGGCGTCAGCTACTGAAGCCGACACACCAGTATACATGATGACGGGTGGCGCCTCGCCGGCCGGCCGCGCCCAGGCCGTATGTTAGCATCCGCGCGCGATGGCGCCTCCTGCGGAAGGCACGTTCGATCTCGGCACGTTTCGGCTCGAGTGCGGTGCCGTGCTCGCCGATGCGCGAATCGCCTACAAGACGCACGGCAGGCTGAATGCCGCGCGGAACAACGCGATCCTGTACCCGACGCAGTTCGGCGCGCAGCACGGCGACATCGAGTGGATCATCGGCGCGGGCCGCGCGCTCGATCCGGTGACGCATTTCATCATCGTGCTCGATCAGCTCGGCAATGGCCTGTCATCGTCGCCCAGTAATACCCCGGCCCCACAGGATCGCGGACACTTTCCGGCGATCACGATTCGCGACGACGTCGCGGCGCAGCACCGGCTCGTCACGAGCGGTTTCGGCATCGAACGCGTGGCGCTGGTCACCGGCTACTCGATGGGCGCAGAGCAGACGTTCCAGTGGGCAGTGAGCCATCCGGACATGGTCGAGCGTATCGCGCCGTTCTGTGGGACGGCGAAGACCACGCCGCACAACACGGTGTTTCTCGAGGGCGTGCGTGCAGCGCTCATGGCCGACGCGGCGTGGAACGACGGCCAGTACGACACGCCTCCCACGCGCGGGCTGCGCGCGCTCGCACGGGTGTACGCGGGTTGGGCGCTGTCCCAGCCGTTCTACAAACGTGAGATGTACCGCGCGCTCGGGTTCGCGTCCATCGACGAGTTCATCACGGGTTTCTGGGAGCCGCGGTACCTTCGGCGGGACGCGAACAACCTGCTATCGATGGCCAGGACCTGGCAGTCGAACGACGTCGGCGCGACTCCCGGCCGTGGTGGCACGCTGGCCTCGGCGCTCGGCGCCATCAGGGCGCGGGCCACCGTAATGGCCTCGCAAACGGACCTGTATTTCACGGTGGACGACATCGAGGCTGACGCGGCGCTCGTACCCGGCGCACAGGTCCGCGTGATTCCGTCGCTCTGGGGTCACATGGCCGGCGGCGGCTTCGATCCCGCCGACAATCAATTCATCGAGCGCGAGATCAAAGCGCTGCTCGCGTCCTAGACGCGGCCCGGTCGGCGGTCTCTCCTTGACAAACTAGGAGAGCGTGCGGCAGAGTCCTAGTTAGACTAGGAGTCGACCACAAATGGGAAAGTCCGCCGACCTGCTGCCCGGCACGCTGGACATGCTGATTCTCAAGGCCGTGTCGCTCAGACCGCTGCACGGCTACGGCGTGCTGCTGCGCATCCGCCAGATCTCAGGCAAGGCACTGGATATCCCGCAAGGATCGCTCTACCCGGCGCTCTATCGGCTCGAACATCAGGGGCTCATCAGCGCGGAGTGGGGCCAGAGTGAGAACGGCCGCCGCGCGAAGTACTACACGGTGACGCCCGACGGCCGCCGCCGTCTGCGTGAGGAAGCGGCCGGGTGGAATCGTCTCGCCTCAGCGATCGCGCTCGCTCTCAATACGTCCCCGGACGAGATCTGACGTGTTCGTCCGTCTGCGTTCGCGTCTGCTCGCACTCGTGCGCCGCCGCCGCTTCGAGGACGGTCTATCCGAGGAGCTCCAACACCACGTCGACCACTACGCGGCCGATCTCATCGCGTCGGGAATGGCGCCCGGGGAGGCGGCCCGCCGGGCGCGACGGGAATTTGGCAACGTCGACAACATCAAAGACGATTGCCGGCAGTCCCGCGGGCTGCGCCTCGCCGACGACCTTCAGCGCGATGTCCGGCACGCGTGGCGGCGCCTTTGCCGGTCCCGTACGACGACGATCACAGCGCTCGTGACGCTTGCGCTGTGCCTCGGATCCAACCTCACGATCTTTGCCGTCGTCGATGCGGTGCTATTGAAGCCGCTGCCGTTTCCGGAGCCAGACCGGCTGATGAACGTGTACAACACGTACCCTCAGGCTGGCGTGCCGAACGACGGCTGTTCCCTCACGAACTACTACGAGCGGCGAGGACAGCTCGCGGCGTTTGCCTCGATCTCGGCCTATCGTCCCGGCACGTCGGTGATCGGCGAGACGGGCGCGACCGAGCGAATCCCCACGACGCGGGTCTCGCCGGAGTTCTTCGCGACGCTCGGGATGCTGCCGGCAATCGGCCGCGCGTTCACCGAATCGGAGATGGCGTACGGCGCGGACCATGTCGCCGTGTTGACGGACGGGCTCTGGCGCGCGAAGTTCGCCGGCGATCCAAATGTCCTGGGTCGAAGCCTCCGCGTGAACGGCGCGGCCTTCACGATTGTCGGCGTCCTGCCCCCCGGGTTCCGCTTCCTGTCGTCGCCGGCCCAGGTGTATCTGCCGCTTGCGTCCGATCCGACCGAGCGGACGGTGAAGGATCGGCACTCGGGCAACTCGCAGATGGTCGCGCGACTGAGCCCGCGCGTCACGGTCACGGCAGCTCAGGCGGAAATCGACCGGCACAACACGACACTCGACGCCACCAATCCTGACGGTCCGGCGATGGCGCAGGCCGGATTCCGATCGATTGTGGTGTCGCTTCAGGCAGACCACGTTGCCTCGGTCAGGCACATGTTGCTGCTCGTGCAGGCCGCCGCGCTCGGTCTGCTGCTCATCGGGCTGGTCAACCTCGCCAACCTGCTCCTCGTGAGCGCGGGCGGGCGCGCCAAAGAGCGCGCGGTGCAACAGGCGCTCGGTGCCGGGCGGCGACATCTGGTAATGAGCGTGCTTGTCGAGACGATTGGACTTACGCTGGCCGGCGCCGTGTTGGGCCTGGTGGCTGGTGCGGTCGGCGTGCGCCTACTCGCCGCGATCGGGTCCGGCGCGCTTCCGCTTGGCGCGACCATTGCGATCTCTAGCGGCGTGGTGCTGGTCGCGCTGGCCGGCGCGGTCGTTGGCGGCGCGCTGCTGTCCGTACCGGTCATCTGGCTGGCTGCGCGCGATCGCACGGGCGCTGCCTGGCAGGACGAGTCGCGCTCGAGCACGGGCAGTCGCGCAAGCGAGCGCGTCAGACGCGCGTTCATCGTCGCGCAAGTGGCGTTGGCGTTCATGCTGCTCGCCGGCGCCGGCTTGCTCGGGAGGAGCCTCGCGCGTGTCATGGCCCAGCCCGCGGGTTTCCAACCCGATCAGGTGCTGACCGCCAAGCTCTGGGTCTGGCGCGGCGCGCTTCCGTCGGGATCGAACCTGCTCGCGTTCGTCGATCAGCTCGACGAGGACTTGTCGCGCCAACCGGGTGTCGAGGCCGTCGGCATCACGACCAACGTTCCCCTCAGCGGCATCAGCAACAAGAGCGCTGTGACGGTCCAGAACTACGTTCGATCGGCAGGCGAGTCTCTGCACGCGCACTACTCGTACAGCGTCGACGGCGATTTCTTTCGCGCGCTCGGCTTGAATCTCGTGAGTGGGCGAGTGCTGACGACGGCGGATTCAGCGACTGCGGAGCGTGTCTGCGTCGTGGACACGGACTTCGAACGCCGCTACTGGCCAGGCGCGAGTGCGCTCGGCCATCGCGTCTTCGCCGGATCGCACAACGGTCCGGACGCCGACGCGTTCACGATCGTCGGCGTGGTGCGACCAATCAAGCAGGCGGCACTCACTGACGACGACGCGCTCGGCGCGGCGTTTTTTCCGTTCGGACACCGGATGGACGGCGAGTTCTTTGTCGTCGCCCGCACCTCCACTCCGCCGGCATCGTTCGGCGGCACGTTGCAGAGCGTCGTGCGTCGCATCGGTCCCGAGTTGCCGGTGAGCGACGTGCGGCCGATGACGGCGCGCATCGACGACAGCCTGGTGACGCGGCGATCCCCGGCGCTGCTCGCAGGCATCTTCGGCGGAATCGCGCTCCTGCTCACGGCCGTGGGCACATACGGTGTGATCAGCTATGCCGTGTCGAAACGACGGCGCGAGATTGGGTTGCGGATGGCGCTCGGCGCGGAGCCGGCGCGAATCGGCTGGCAGTTCTTGTGGCTCGGGTTGCGTCTGCTCGCGGTCGGCACGCTCATCGGCGCGATCGGCGTCGTCCTCGTGCGCAGGGCCATGGAAGCCGTGTTGTTCGACGTGCCCGCGCTCGATCCGATCACGCTCGTGACCATGACGGCGGTGCTATGGGCGGTGGCCGTCGTCGCGTGTCTCTGGCCGTCCCGTCGCGCGTCGCGTATCTCTCCTCTCGAGGCCATGACGATCGACTGAGCGGCGCCAATACTCCACTGTGGTAGGCTCTGCCCGCAATTGTTCGGCCCCAAGGAGGCATTGATGGCGAAACGGTTAGTGTTGGGTGCGTGTGTGCTCATCGGCGTACTTGCGATGGGCAGCGCTCTGAGCGCGGCGGACTCGAATATCGGCACGTGGAAGCTCAACCTCGCAAAGTCGAAGTACGACCCGGGCCCGGCTCCGAAGAGCCAGACGCTCAAGATCGAAGCGTGGGGTACCGACGGCGTGAAGTACAGCTCGGACGGCGTCGATGCGGACGGCAAGCCGGCGCACTCGGAATTTCAGGCGAAGTACGACGGGAAGTTCGTGCCGTTCAAGGGCAACCCGGACGCGGACATGCTGGCGTACAAACGCATCGACGCCAACACGATCGAGTCGACGACCACGTTGAAGGGGAAGCCGGCTGCGATTACACGGGCGGTCGTGTCGGCCGACGGCAAGACGCGCACGCTGACCCAGACGGGCAAGAACGCCAAGGGCCAGGACATCCACAACGTTCTCGTCTACGAGAAGCAGTAGCGACACCCGTTCGACCATCGGGGCCCGGCAGCCGCCGGGCCCGTCTCATTTGGGCCGTTCGGGCGGTGCTGAAGTCGGTCCCTTGCCACCGACGAGACGATGGGCGTCGTCGATCTGGGCAGTCGTCTGAAACCGGCCGGTCCGGTGACGCATCCAACCCAGTTAGGCGTCATCATGGCCAAGAACTTCGGATCGCTTGTCTTCACTCCAGCCATCAAAAACCTTCAGGAGCGCCACGGCAGCCGGCGGCAGTACGAGCGTCTGGCCGCCGCCGGGCGCGAGACGAATCGCTTCGGGCCGGACGAATTGGCGTTCATCGCCGCGCGTGACAGCTTCTACCTGAGCAGCGTGACCTCCAATGGCTGGCCGTACATCCAGCATCGCGGCGGGCCGGCCGGCTTCCTCAAGGTCATCGATGACCGGACGCTCGCGTTCGCTGACTTTGTCGGCAATCGCCAGTACGTCACGACGGGAAATCTCGCAACCGACGATCGCGTAGCGCTGATTCTCATGGATTATCCGAATCAGGCGCGGTTGAAGATTCTTGGTCACGCGGAGACGCTCGAAGGCACGGCCGCGTCGCACCTGATCGATAAAGTGCGCGATCCGGGCTATAAGGCCAAAGTCGAACGCGTCGTCGTCCTTCATCTCGAGGCGTTCGATTGGAACTGTCCGCAGCACATCACGGCGCGGTATACGGCGTCGGAGCTGCGCGAGGCTCTCGAGCCGATCGAACGACGGATGCAGCAACTCGAAGAAGACAACGCGCGCTTGCACGGTGAACTGACGAGTCGACCGGACCGTCGCGGACGCTGACGAGAGCGACCGTCCAGCGGAGCGCCAATCGCCTGTTGCTCGCGCGACGTCCCACCCAATATCATCGGAAGAACGACGCGCAGGTCTGGTTCGTCGGCGAGCCCGTCGTCGACCCCCCCGCTCACGCGCGCCGATTAGCCGCACGGAGTGCGTCATGCTTCAGCCCGGTACGAAAGCGCCCGCGTTTTCCCTCCCGGTGTCGCCATCGCGTCGCGTCTCGCTCGAGGATTATCGAGGGCGTCCCGTGGTGCTCGTGTTCTACCCGGCGGACTGGAGTCCGGTGTGCACGGACCAGCTCGCGCTCTACAACGAGCTCGGCAAGGACTTCGCGTCGTTCAACGCCGCGCTGCTGCCGATTTCCGTGGACGGCGTGTGGTGTCACGCCGCGTTTGCCGCCGATCGCAAGTACACGTTTTCGCTGCTGGCGGATTTCGAGCCGAAGGGCGCGGTCGCGCGGGCGTACGGTGTGTACAACGCTCTCGAGGGCACGACGGGTCGCGCGCTCTTCGTCATCGACGGCGAGGGCGTGATTCGCTGGAGCGACCTCTCGCCGGACGGCGTGAATCCCGGCGCTGACGGCATCCTTGCCGCACTCGAGGCGATCGGAGCGCAAGCATGAAGCTCACGATTCCAGTGGGCGCGGACGATCACGCGCAGGGCCCGGCCACGGCGGGCGTCACGCTCGTCGAGTACGGCGACTATCAATGCCCGCATTGCGGACGGGCGTATCCGATCATCAAAGCCATTCAGGCGCGGTTTGGCGATCGCCTGCGGTTCGTGTTCCGCAACATGCCGCTGCAGAATGCGCATCCGCAGGCAGAGCTGGCGGCCGAAGCGGCCGAAGCCGCGGGCGCCCAGGGCAAGTTCTGGGAAATGCACGACGCGATCTACGAGCATCAGCGCGAGCTCGGACCCGACCTCGTCCGGCTGCTGGCGCATCGGCTGCGGCTCGACGTACCGAAGTTCGAAGCGGATCTGGCCGCGCATCGGTTCCGCGCGCGCGTCGAGCACGATTTCAACAGCGGAGTGCGAAGCGGCGTCAACGGCACTCCCACGTTTTTCCTCAACGGCGAGCGCTACGACGACAGCTGGGACGAGGACACCCTCGGCCAGGCGCTCGAAGACCACCTGCGCAAGTAGTTGCGACCCAACCGGTCTTCGATCCACATTGGATGGACCGGTGAACGCAACAGCTGCTCGCCCCGAACGCGTTGCGCCGCCGTTGACGCAACGTCCGTACTTTTCGAGATTCCAGCTCATTCCCGGATTGAGCCTGCCGCCGGTCGCGACGGCAGGTCTGGTGCTGGCGGTGGTCGCCGTGCTCGGCATTGCCTGGCTCACGTACGCCACGCTCGGCGCCCGAGAAGTCGCGTCGCGCCGGATGACGCACACGCTCGACGTGCTCGGCCAGCTCGAGTCGCTGCTCTCGACGGTCAAGGACTCGGAGACAGGCCAGCGCGGGTACCTGCTCACCGGGAATGACACCTATATCGGGCCGTACACGGCGGCGCAGGTTGCGTGGCCGGCCGAGCTGCGGTCGTTGCGCGCCACGACGGCCGGCGATGCGAAGCAGACGGCTCGGATCGACGCCATCGAATCACTGGTGCAGGCCAAGATGGCCGAGCTCGAGCAGACGATCGCGTTGCGCCGCAGCGGCCAGGCTGAGGCCGCCCTCGAGATCGTGCGCACCGATCGTGGCCGCGAGGCGATGGACCGGCTCCGCGCCGTCGTCGCGGAGATGGAGGCCGATGAGCGTGCCACGGTGGTGGCGTCGGAGGCGGACTGGCGCCGGGCCGTCACGTTTTCAACTGGGGCGACCTGGGGGGGATCGGCCGTCCTGATCCTGATCATCGGCGCCGCCGCCCTGGCAATGTCGCGCGACCATCGCGCGAAGGAAACACAGGCCTGGATCCGCAACGGACACGTCGGTCTCAACGAGCGCCTCCAGGGTGAGCAGCGGCTCGACACGCTCGGCGACAACGTGCTCACGTTCCTCGCGGCCTACCTCGACGCGCCGGTCGGGGCGATCTATCTGGCCGATGGGCACGGCGGTTATCGCCGGTTCGCAGCTTACGCCCTCGGGTCCGCGGCACCCGTCGATCTCCTGCGGCCGGGCGACGGCCTCGTTGGTCAGGCGGCGAAGGAAAATCGTGTGCTGCACGTGACCGACGTGCCTGCGGCGTATCTGCCGGTGGCCTCGGGCGTGGGTCGTGGCAATCCGGCGGAATTGCTCGTTGCACCGGCCTCCGTGGACGGCCACGTGCAGGCGATTATCGAGCTGGGTTTCTTCAGGAAGACTGGCGCGCCGGAGCGGGAGTTGCTCGATCGGACGTCCGAGTCGCTCGGCGCGGCCGTGCGAGCGTCGAAGGATCGGACTCGGCTCGAGGAGCTGCTCGAGAAGACACAGCGCCAGGCCGAGGAGTTGCAGACGCAGCAGGAAGAACTGCGCGTCAGCAACGAGGAGCTGGAGGAACAGGGCCGCGTGCTCCGCGACTCGCAGGCGCGTCTCGAGAACCAACAGAGCGAGCTCGAGCAGATCAATGCGCAGCTCGAGGAGCAGACCCAGATCCTCGAGCACCAGAGGGATCAGCTCGGGCTCGCGCAGGTGGCCGTCAGCGAGCGGGCCGCCGATCTCGAGCGCGCGAATCAATACAAGACGGAATTCCTGGCGAACATGAGCCACGAGCTCCGCACGCCGCTCAACTCGTCGCTCATCCTCGCGACGCTTCTCGCCGACAACAGGAGCGGCAATCTCACCCCCGAGCAGGTGAAGTTCGCGCAGACGATTCTCTCGGCAGGGCACGATCTGTTGGCGCTCATCAACGACGTGCTGGACCTGGCGAAGATCGAGGCCGGCAAGATCGAGGTCACGATCGGGCCGGTCGATCTCGCGGTCGCGCTCGACAGCGTGGGGCGGATGTTCCAGCCGATGGCGGCGCAGAAGGGCATCGCCTTCGATGTCGGCATCGATCCCGGCGGCGCGACCGACATCCACACCGATCCGGCCCGCCTCGGACAGATCCTGCGGAACCTGCTGTCGAACGCCTTCAAATTCACGCGCCAGGGCAGTGTGTCACTTCGCGTGGTGCCGTCCGATCCCGGGACCGTCTGCATGGTCGCGCGCGACACCGGTGTCGGCATCGAGCCCGAGCAACAGGAGTGCATCTTCGAGGCGTTCCGGCAGGCTGACGGCAGCACGCACCGGCGGTATGGCGGGACGGGCCTCGGCCTG
Source organism: uncultured Acidobacteriota bacterium (assembly GCA_963704575.1). Lineage (GTDB taxonomy): Bacteria > Acidobacteriota > Vicinamibacteria > Vicinamibacterales > SCN-69-37 > DATEGZ01. The sequence continues at coordinate 4,323,926 of OY969918.1, forward strand.
TCGATCTCTCGCGAACTCGCGCGGTTGCTCGGCGGCGACCTCACGGTCGCGAGCGCCGTCGACGCCGGCAGCACGTTCACGCTGACCCTGCCGATCGGCAGCGAGAAGGAAGCCGGCAGGCGTGACGTCGCGCGGACCGCACTCTCAGCACGCTCCGCGCTTGCGGCCCCGACGCGGGCGGTCGACTTTGCCGCGCCCGGCCGGTCGCGTCCGCCGGCACCCGTCAATGGCGGCCGGCAACCTGGTGCGGCGATCAACGGCGGTTCGGCGCCATCATCGTCACCGGGCCGTCGCATTCTGGTGATCGAAGACGACGTCGCGTTCGCCGAGATTCTGTGCGACGTCGCACACGAAATGGGATTCGACTGTGCGGTCGCGCACACCGGTCTCGATGGGCTCGCGACTGCTTCGAGTTACCATCCGAGCGCGATCCTGCTCGACCTCAACCTGCCGGATCGATCCGGCCTCGACGTGCTCGACCAGCTGAAAAACGATCCGGGCACGCGGCACGTTCCGGTGCACGTCGTGTCGGTCGCCGACTACGCGCAGGAGGTGCTCGAGCGTGGCGCGATTGGCGCCGCACTCAAGCCGATCAATCGCGATCAGCTCGTCCAGGCGTTTCGCTGGCTCGAAGCGAAAATCGCGCAGGGGCGCCGCCGAGTGCTGATCGTCGACGACGACGCTCGTCAGCGTGAGAGCATGCGCCTCCTGCTCGAGACTGACGACGTGGAAATCGTGCCCGCTGAGACGGCCGCCGAGGCGCTGCACCAGCTCAAGACCTCGACCTTCGACTGCGTCGTCATGGACCTGAAGCTGCCGGATCTGAGCGGCTGCGCCTTGCTTGAACAGATGGCGGCGACCGACGGCGTGTCGTTTCCTCCGGTAATCGTCTACACGGACCGGTCGCTGACGGCCGAGGAAGAGCACCGGCTGCGGCGCTGCTCGAAGTCGATCATCATCAAGGACGCTCGATCGCCCGAGCGGCTGCTGGGCGAGGTGACGCTGTTTCTGCACCAGGTCGAGGCCTCGCTGCCGGACCACCGTCAGCGCATGTTGCGCGAGGCGCGGAACCGGGAGGTCGCGCTCGACCGCCGTCGCATCCTCGTCGTCGAGGACGACACGCGCAATGTGTTTGCGCTGTCGAGCATTCTCGAGCCGAAGGGGGCGACGCTCGAAATCGCGCGCAACGGCCGGGAAGCGATCGAGGCGCTCGATCGCAGCGCGGCGCGGGCCGAGGATCGGATCGATCTTGTACTGATGGACATCATGATGCCGGAAATGGACGGCATCACCGCGATGCGCGAGATTCGCAAGCGGCCCGAGTTCAAGAAGCTCCCGATCATCGCGCTCACCGCCAAGGCGATGAAGGACGACCAGGACCGGTGTCTGGCTGCCGGCGCGAACGACTACATCGCCAAGCCGCTCGACGTCGCGAAGCTGCTGTCGCTCGTGCGGGTGTGGATGCCGAGGTAGCGTGCCCGCGGACTTGTCGGCATTCGACATCGAGCTGCGCCTGATGCTCGACGCGATCTACCTCAAGTATCACTACGACTTCCGCGGCTACGCGCGCGCCTCGCTCAAGCGGCGACTGACGACGGCGCTGACACACTTCCGGTGCGCGACGTTGTCGCAGCTGCAGGATCGGCTGCTGCACGAGCCGGAGGTCTTCTCGGCGCTCCTCAATTTCCTCACGATTCCGGTCAGCGAGATGTTCCGCGACCCGGCCTACTTCCGGGCGATTCGCGAGCAGGTGGTGCCGCTCCTCCGGACATATGCGTCACTCAAGGTCTGGGTGGCCGGTTGCGGCACGGGAGAGGAAGTCTACTCGCTCGCGATTCTGTTTCAGGAGGAGGGCCTGCTGTCGAGGACGCTGATCTACGGCACCGACATCAATCCGCACACGCTGCAGCAGGCCGAGTCCGGCGTGTATGCGATCGACCGTCTGCCGTTGTTCACGGAGAATCACCGCGAGTCCGGCGCGCCGTCGTCGTTGTCCGACTACTACACGGCGGCGTACGATCGCGCCGCGTTCAACGCGACCCTCAAGCAGCATGTCGTGTTTTCAGATCACAGTCTCGCGACCGATAGCGTGTTCGCTGAAGTTCACCTCGTGTCGTGTCGCAACGTGCTGATCTATTTCAACCGCCAGTTCCAGGATCGCGCGCTGGGCCTCTTTCGCGACGCGCTCGTGCGCGACGGGTTCCTGGGCCTGGGTTCAAAAGAGTCGCTGCGGTTTTCGGCGGCCGCGGACGCGTTCGTCGAGCTCGATCGAGACAACCGCGTCTATCAGAAGCGCGGCGGGACATGACGCCGGACGATCCGAGGCTCGCCCGGATCGACGCGATCGCAATCGGTACGTCGGCCGGCGGCGTCGAGGCGTTGTCCGTGCTGCTGCCGGCGCTGAGACGGGGGCACCGCGCCGCGGTGTTCGTGGTCCTGCACGTGCCGCGGCAGCGGCCGAGCCTGCTCGTGGACGTGTTTCAGCCTAAATGCGAGGTCATCGTCAGCGAAGCGGTCGACAAGGAGCCCGTGCTGCCAGGCCGTGTTTATTTCGCGCCGCCCGACTACCACATGTTGATTGACGGTCCGTTGATTGCGATGTCGGCGGACCCACCGGTGAATTTCTCGCGGCCGTCGATCGACGTGCTGTTCGAGTCGGCGGCCGATGAGTATCGGGATCGCCTGCTCGGTATCATCCTCACGGGCGCGAGCCATGACGGCGCCGCGGGTCTCGCGCGAATTCGCGACGCGGGCGGCCTGACGATCGTGCAGGAGCCGCTCGAGGCGTTGGTCCCGACGATGTCGGAAGGCGCACTCGAGCGAACATCCGCGCACGCGCGGCTCACGCTCGCGCAGATCGCCCGTCTGCTGCACGGCCTCTGACGACTGGTCCCGTGTCGAGCCAGGACTCGAGTCAGGACCGGGCGCGGGTCCGGCGGCGCTTCGGTGCCCTGGGCACCTTCCCACCGGCGGCGCGTGCTTCGGATAATCCGATCGCGATCGCCTGTTTTCGACTCGTGACTTTCTTGCCGGATCGGCCGCTCTTGAGGGTTCCGGCCTTCCGCTCGCGCATCGCGCGTTCCACTTTCTCACCAGCTTTCTTTCCATACCTGGCCATAAATGCCTCCCATCAATGGAAATCTGGCGTCCACTCGGCGGTTGCTCCATGAAAGGAGCAAGAGGAGTGCCACGATGGGCACAGCCGCGGACTTTTTTCTGCTCGCCTTCGGCGACTCCCGAGCGGCTTGGTGCGCCCGCCGACCGCGCGTGATAGCGTTGGCCCCCGACCATGCAGACTCTCGTCGAGCCGTCGGTCCACGAGTCGCTCTTCTACGAGGACGAGCGCGACCTGTCGGCGTCGGTCGCGCGTTTTTTCATGCGGGTTCGCCGCGCGGGCGATCGGCTCCTCGTCGTTGCGACGAGGGCGCACTGGCAGGCGTTCGCGACGCGGCTTGCTGCGGACGGACTGGATGCCGCGCTGCTCGTTACGCGCGGCGAGGCGGCGTTCTTTGATGCGCGCGAGGTTCTCGATTCCCTTGTCGTGAACGGCAGCGTCGATCAGGTCGGGTTCATCGACCGGGTCAGCCGTATCGTGCGAGATCTGTCAGGGCCGTCCGGCGCGCCCGTACGGGCCTACGGCGAAATGGTGGACCTGCTGTGGCGCGACGGTCAGATGGAGACCGCGCACCAGCTCGAGGAGCTCTGGAACCAGACCCTCCAGACGGCGCCGGTCTCCATGCTTTGCGGCTACGGACTCGACGCGATGGCGCGCGATCTGAGCGGCGTGAATTTCACACGCATCTGCGCCGCGCACACACGCGTGTGGCCCGCCGGTGCCGCCAAGTTCGATGGTCTGGATCCGGCGTCGGCCGTCGAGATGAGCCGGCTGCAGCAGCGAGTCCGGGCGCTCGAGGCCGATCTGGCGCACCGGCACGACTTCGAACGCGCGATGCGCGACTCGTTTCGCGCGCGCGCCGCCGCCGAGTCGGCGATGAAGGCCAGCCGGCGCGAGCTCGCGGGAGCCGTCGCGCGCGTGCGGCACCTCGGTCGCCAGAAAGACGAATTCAGCGCCGTGGTCGCGCACGAACTCAGAACTCCTCTCGCGGCGATTCCGGCCGCCGTCGGGGTCGCGCGCAACCCGGCCTCGCCCGACGATGTCCGGCACGACGCGCTCGATGTCATCGATCGCCAGGTACGCCAGATCGCGCGGCTCGTGGACGACCTGATGGACGTGTCGAAAATTTCCACCGGCCGTCTCGCGCTGCGCACGGCTCCGACCGACGTGCGGATCGCGATCGAGGCGGCGCTCGACGCCGTCCGCCCGGCGATCGCCGCGGCCGGGCAACGTCTCACCGCCAGTATTTCGGACGAGCCCATGATTGTCGTCGGCGAGCGAGCCCGGCTGACGCAGATTCTGACGAACGTCGTCGACAACGCGTCGAAGTACACGGCGCGCGGCGGCCACGTCGCCGTCGAAGCCGAGCCGGACGTCGAGGCGGGGCACGTGAGGATCGCGGTAAGCGACACTGGCATCGGCATGACGCCGGAGGTCCTCGAGCGCGTGTTCGACATGTTCGAGCAGGCGTTCGACGCCAGGGATCGCGCGCGCGGCGGCCTCGGCATCGGACTGACAGTCGCGCAACGGCTCGTGCACCTGCACGGCGGGACGATCGAGGCGAACAGCGCCGGCCTGGGCCGCGGCAGCCGATTCACGCTGACGTTTCCGCTGCACGATCGCGCGACGCCCCTCACGGCGGTCCTCGCGCCCAGAAATGACACGCCTGCCGTATCGACTCGAGGCCTCGACATGCCAACCCTCCGCGTCCTCGTGGTCGACGACAACGTGGACTCCGCCGAGGCCATGGCGCTTCTGTTGAAACTCTACGGGCACGACGTGACGGTCGCGCACGATGGCGAGGCGGCGCTTGCCGCGGCCGAAGCCGACCGGCCCCACGCGATCCTGCTCGACATCGGCTTGCCGCGCGTCGACGGATACGAAGTCGCGCGACGCCTGCGCGCCACCGACTGGGCCGCCGGCATCTTCATCGTGGCCGTGTCGGGGTGGGGACAGGATGCCGATCGCCAGCGCTCGCGTGAAGCCGGCTTCGACCATCATCTCGTCAAGCCCGCCGACCCGGACGCGCTGCTGAAACTGCTCGAGGATGTTCGCCGGTCGGTTGCAGGCGACTCCGCCTCATAGCCGCGGCCCGGCGGCCGGGCTGGCATCCGACTGATCGATGATCACGTTGGAGGCGTCAGCCTGATGAGTCCCACACGCAAATCCTCGCGACCGGTGCACGCGTTCGTCGTCAGCCGGGGACCGCTCGGCCGCCTGTCGGCTGCCGTCAGCCACTGGACTGGCAGCTCGGCCGCGTTCGGCTGCGCCCTCGGCGTGATCATCATCTGGGCGGCGATCGGTCCGTTCGTCGGCTACTCGGATACCTGGCAGCTCATCATCAACACGGGGACGACGATCATCACGTTCCTGATGGTGTTCCTGTTGCAGCGCGCGCAGAACAAGGACGCGCTCGCTATTCAGCTCAAGCTCGACGAGCTCGTCGCGGCGATGAAAGGCGCGAGCAACCGGTTGATCGACGTCGAGAGCCTGAGCGAACACGAGCTCGAGACCCTGCATCGCTTCTACGCGGAGTTGTCCACGCTCGCCAAGCGCGACAGCGATCTGTCGAAGTCACATTCGATCGACGAAGCGCGGACGATCCATGCGAAGAAGATCTAGCGGCCGCTGACAGGCAGCGTCCGCAGGTACCGGTAGATCGATTTCAGATCATCGTCGGTCATGTGTCCGAACGCGCCCCAGGGCATGGGTGTGCCTGGCTGCTGCTCGCCTTTGCGGAATCGCTGAACGAAGACGTCCTCGGGCCACAGGCCGACCGGACTGGTCGTCGGATCGGGCGTGAGTTTCGGCGCGACGAACACGCGCGTTGGATCGCCTGCGATGCCCGTGGGCTGGCCTCCGCCGAACGGCGGACCGACGACGTCGCCGGTGTTCGTCCGTTGGGTGTGGCACTGCACGCATGCCGACACGTGGTTGGCCAGGTAGTCGCCGCGTGCGATCGACGGCCCGATCGGGCTCCTCGGGGGCGGCGGCGTTCCCGGCCTGCCCGGTGTGATGACAAACGCCATCAACAGCTTGCCGACGCGCGTGAACTCGTGTTCCGGCACAGCATGCGCGACGGGCCGTTGCGCGCGCAGAAACGAGATCACGGCCGTCAGGTCTTCATCGCTCAGCTGCATGGCCATGAGCGGGACCGCGGCGCGTCCATCTGCTCGTACGCCTTCGCGAAGAATGCGCGCGAGCTCGCCGTCGGTCCTGCGTCCGATGGCTGTCGCCGGATCCGGCGTGAGGTTCGCCGAGTAGATCTGGCCGAAGGGCAGGGGAAACACGTGACCGCCGGCGAGCGGCAGGCGGGCGCCTTTCGCCAGCGCTGGCCACTGATCGCGCGGCACATGGCAGTACGCGCAGGCGGCCGCGCCATAAACGAGGTCCTCGCCTCGTGAGATCACCGCAGGGTCCGCGCTGGCGACAATGGCCGGGTACGGCGCGGTGAACGTGCGCGTCCAGCGCCACTCGCTCGCAAACACGGCGACGCCTATGACGACGAGGCCAGAGACGCCGAGCGCGGCTGCGACGCGCCACCATCGACGGCCCGAACGAGGCATGCGTCAGCAACAGTATCTCGAAGGCCGTGAGCGAAGTCCCGCAAAGGCAACGATCAGCCTAAAGATCATTCTTTACGGCCGTCGTCCGCGCCGCTCCGCGAAAGCGAAGCGGGCAGATTTACGGAGGGCGGTAACGCGGGCGCATCGTGCATGTGATTCACCAACGCCTGTGTGTGCTGTCGGCGGTACCGCTGTTGCAGACATACAGCTCCCGGGACTGTTCTTCACCAATTGACCGGAGGCACCATGTGCGAACGTTTCGTTGGCCGCGCGGCGGCCCTATGTGTCCTGATATCTCTCTCGCTCGCGTCGCCAGCCATGGCAGGGCCGTTCGGCTATACGCAGACCAATCTCGCGTCTGACGTCCCGAACCTGGCGGCCAACACCGATCCGAACCTTCGAAATCCGTGGGGGATGTCGTACAGCGCGACGTCGCCGTTCTGGGTATCCGATCAGGCGGCGACCCTGGCGACACTCTACAACGCGGCCGGCGCGCCGCAACCGCTCGTCGTGGCGACGCCGCCGAGCCCGGGCCCGGGCGCCACGGGGCAGGTGTTCGTGGGGGGCCAGGGGTTCGCGATGATGAACAGCGGGGGCAGCGCGACGTTCGCCTTCGCGACGCTCGCCGGCACCATCGACGCGTGGAATAGCGGGACGTCGGCGGTCGTCCAGGTGTCGACTCCGGGTGCGGTCTACACGGGCCTCGCGGTCGCGAACGGCCAGCTCTACGCCGCCAACACGTCGAGTAACCGTATCGACGTCTTCAGCAACTCGTTCGCGCCGACGACCACTTCCGGGACGTTCGTCGATCCGAACGTGCCGGCCGGTTTCACCCCGTACAACATCCAGAATATCGGTGGCCTGCTGTACGTCGAGTACGCGAACCGTGGCAATCCGGGCGGGTTCATCGGCGTCTTCGATGCGAACGGCAACTTCATCCGCCATTTGAGCGACTCCCACCTCGATTCGCCGTGGGGGGTGACGCTCGCGCCGGCCGGGTTCGGCGATTTCGCCGGCGATCTGCTCGTGGGCAACTTCGGTAACGGGATGATCAACGCGTTCAATCCGCTCACCGGTCTGTATCTCGGGACAGTCTCCGACGCGAACGGCAATCCGCTCGTCAATTTCGGATTGTGGGCGATCGGATTCCGGGCTCCGGGCTCGACCTTCGATCCGAACGCGCTCTACTTCACGGCGGGGATCAACGGCGAGGTCGATGGGCTCTTCGGATCGATCAGTCCCACGACCGTACCCGAACCGGCGACGCTCGGCCTCGTGGGCCTGGGCGCGCTGCTCCTGGCACGACGCCGTCGTCAGACGGTCTGATTCGCGCGGCGGCGCGTGATGTCCATCAGCGCCTGATGCGTACCGACGACCTCCGGTCCGGTGCCTTCACCGCCGGGCCGGAGCTGCGTGTATTCGGCGTTGTCGCCGAGGATCCAGGCCTGCCGCTGATCTGCGAGCGATATCTGAAGAATCTCCCACAGGCGCTCGCGCGCAGGCCGGTCGAAGACCGGCGTCACGACTTCGACGCGGTGCGAGAGGTTGCGGAACATCCAATCGGCTGAGCCGATGAAGAACTCGCCGTCGATGGGATCGTCGGCGCCTGCCGCAAAGTAGAAGATGCGCGCGTGCTCGAGGAAGCGGCCGATGACTGACCGCACGCGGATCGTCTCACTGAAGCCAGGCACGCCGGGCTTGAGGCAACAGAAGCCGCGGATGATGAGATCGACCGGCACGCCGGCGCGCGACGCGTCGCAGAGCGCGGCGATGATTGCCGGGTCTTCGAGCTGGTTCATCTTCGCGACGATGCGCGCGGGGCGGCCGGCGCGTCGATTCGCCGTTTCCCGCGCAATCAGCTCCAGAAACCGCACGCGCATCGTCTTGGGCGCGACGAGCAGCCGTCGGAACTCCGGAGCCTCGGATCGTCCAGTCAGATGGTGGAAAAGATTGACGACATCGCGCGTGATGGTCGGGTCCCGCGTGAACAGGCCGACATCCGAGTAGAGCCGCGCCGTGCGTACGTGATAGTTGCCGGTGCCGATGTGCGCGTACGTCTCGAGGCCCGTGGCTTCTTTGCGCACGACCAGCGCGACCTTCGCGTGCGTCTTGAGGGCGAAGTCGCCGACCGTCACGTGTGCCCCGGCGCGCTCGAGCTCCGACGCCCAGTGGAGATTGCGTTCTTCGTCGAAGCGCGCCTTGAGCTCGATGACGCACGCGACCTGCTTGCCCGCCTCGGCGGCGCTGATGAGCGACCGCACGAACGGCGTGTCGTCGCCCACGCGGTAGACCGTCATCTTGATGGCGACGGTCCGCGAGTCGTGCGCGGCCGTTTCGATGAAGCGCTCGACGCTGTCGCTGAAACTCTCGTACGGGTGGTGGACAAGGATGTCGCCGGCGCGGATAGCCTCGAACATCGATTCGTGCGCGTCGAACCGCGCCGGCGTGGTCGGCGTCCACGGCGTATCACGGAGCGCAGGGACGTCGAGTCCCGCGATCTGAAACAGGCTCGTGTAGTCAATCTCGCCAGGCAGTGCGTAGACGTCCCGCGGCATCAGGCCGAAGCGCTCCTGCAGCATCAGCTGAACGCGCCGGTCGGCATTCTCCGCGAACTCGAGGCGGACCGCTGGCTCGAATCGCCGCTGCCGGATCTGCTCGCGGACCAGTTCGCGGATGTTCCGATCCTTGTCGTCCTCGTCTTCGAGCTCGACCTCGGCGTCGCGCGTGAGGCGGAAGAGCGTCGCCTCGGTGAGACGCATCCCCGGATAGAGCTTGTGCGCGTTCTCGCGAATCACTTCGTGCAGGCGGACGAACACGCGATGTCCAGGCGGCACGTCCACCGACAGCGGCACCCACTGCGCCAGGTCCGTCGGAACTTTCACACGCGCGTCGACGGTTTCGCCCGTCCGGTCGTCGTGCAGCAGAAACGTCAGTGAGAGCGACAGGTTCGAGAAAAAGGGAAACGGCTGCGACGGACTGATTACGATCGGCGTCAGCGCGGCCGATACCTGGGAATCGAAGTAGTCGGCGGCTTCGAGGCGCTGGGCTTCGCTCAACGACTCCCAGTGGCGCAAGTGAATGCGATGCCGCGCGAGATCGGGGACGATGCGGTCGCGGAAGCATTCGGCCTGCTGGCGGAGCATCGGCAGCAGCCGCTCGCGGATCTGCGCGATTAGCTGCTGGCGCTCTGGCGTCCGGCGCTCCCGCAGGACGGCCATGCGCTTCATGAAGAACTCGTCGAGGTTCGACGCGAAGATCGCCAGGAACTTCGCGCGCTCCAGCAACGCCGTGCGCTCGTCGAGGGCTTCGGCGAGGACGCGCTGGTTGAACTCGATCCAGCCGAGGTCGCGGTCGATCCACACGCTCGACAGCTCGGCCTCGCGAATCGCCGACTCGGGCGCGTCCTGATTCCGCGTCGCCTCCGGATGCGCGACTGCCGGCGTTGACGGCGCGCTGGCCACGTTCTGGCCGAGCCGGTGCGACGGGGACATCTTCACATCTGTCATCTATTCTCCTGTCACGACCGTGAGACGCCTATGTTATCGCGGCAGATTGACGCGGCATCGCACCGAGGGAAAGGTTGCGTCGCCGTTACAGGCCGACTGAACGTGACCGTTTTCGCGGCACTGCTGACTGAGCGATCACACGACCGGAATGTAAATCTCGGTCACCAATTCGGCCGCCGACGTGGTCATCGGATTGTTCCTATAGATCTCGTAGTTCGGTCCGGGCTTCATCGTGCGGCCGCTCGTGGGCAGACCGTCGCTGATCAACCGGGCCCACGTCGAGGGCAGGCCTGAATATGGACCGGTGTGTACCGTCATCACGTACGTCCCGGCCACCAGTCGCGTCTCGGTCAACCCCGCCGGCAGCGTTGCACGCTCGGGGACGACAATCGCCGCGTCCGACCGGAGCGCCTCGGGTGCCGTCGTCCGCGGGTCGTCATAGTAGATCGCGACCATCATCGCGCCGGGCTGGGCGAACAGTCCCGCGGATCCGGCGATGCTGCCGAGCCGTTCGAAAGCGTTCCCGATTTCCATGTAAGGCCCGAGGTGACGAATGGCGCCGACGCGCAGGCCGGCGAGCTCCGTGATTTCAACCTTCATGATTTCACTTCCAACGGATGCGCCGACGTCGGGCCCGCCCACTTGACGATGCCGAGATCGAGTACCGCGATGCTGTACAGCACGGGCACCAGAATCAACGTGATGAACGTGGCCACCGCAAGGCCGCCGATCTGCGCGAAGCATAGCGGCTGCCAGAGCGGGCCGCCTTCGCGGGCCAGCGGAAAGAGCGCGAGGATCGTCGCGCCCACGGTAATCAGCACGGGCCTGAGGCGCTCGATGCCGGCGTCGCAGATCGCCTGTTCGAACGGCTCGCCGCGGTCGTGCATTTCCTCCACGAAATCGAAGAGCACGATCACGTGACTGATGATGACGCCGATCAGACTCGCAATGCCGAGAAACGCCATGAACCCGAACGGCGTGCCCATCACGGCGAGTGCCAGCAGCGCACCAACGACGCCGTATGGCGTGGCGGCGAAGACGAGCAGGGGCTTGACGAGATTGCGGAACTGCAGCACCAGCGCCCCGTAGATCGCGACGAGCGAGATCAGCAGAACACGTACGAGGTTGCCGAATCCTACTTCCTGTTTCGCTTGCTCGCCGCCAATTTCGAGGCGATAGCCGACGGGCAGGCTCTTCTCGATGTCGTCGAGCCCGGGCCGCGCGCCCTGCAGCAGTTCGGACGGCAGGACCCCGGCCTGCGGCCAGGCGTGGACGCCGATCGTTCTGAAGTGTTCCTGCCGGCGGATCCGTTGCGTGACGAGCTGCGTCGTCATCGTGGACACGGCCCGGAGGGGCACGCGCTGCGGCCCGGTCTGCGAATAGACATACAGGTTCTCGATCTCTGACAAGTTGCCGCGCTGCTGCGGAAGCAGACGCGCGATGACGGGAATCTGAAGATCGCCTTCGCGGAGGGTCGTCACGGGCACGCCGCTGATGGCCGCCTGCGTCGACTGCGCGACGTCGTAGTTGGTGATACCGGAGAGGTTGGCGCGGTCCGGGTCGATCTCAAGCTTGACGTCCTGGGTTTCCGCGAACCAGTCGTCCTGGACGACGAGCGTGCCCGGCACTCCGCGCAGGACGGACCGCACGCGATCGGCGATGCCCCTTAGCGTGCGGATGTCCGCGGCTTCGTTCTTCGGATCGCTGTCGGCCGTCGCCGACACGCGCACTTCGACGGGAAATTCGACGGGATTGGTCTGCAGCTGGTGCACGAGCACGACCGCGCCCGGCACCTCGCGCGAGAGCGCTTCCTGCACGGGCTCGACGACCTCCGGTGTCGCTTCCTTGTCGCCCAATTGCACGAGGAGCTGGGCATAGTTCGTCTGCTCTTGCTCGGGCGAGACCGAGAACCAGAACCGCGGCCCGCCGCCGCCCACGAACGTCGTCACCGACTTGAGCAAGGGTGCGGCGCCGGGCCCGCGCTGACTGGCGTGCGCCGTTTCGAACTCGCCGACCGCGCGCCGGATGACGCGTTCGGCGGCGGCCGCCGTGTCGTCGGTCAGCGCGATCGGCGCGCTGTTCGAGAGCCAGACGTCCACGTAGAACCAGTACTGGACATCTTCCGGGAAGAACTGCGTCTTGAGTCGTGACGCGCCGAGTCCGCCAATCACGATGAATACGAGCGAGCCGGCGAGCACACGCCAGCGACGGCCGATCGCGCGTCGCGAGAGGCGGTAGTAGAAGCCGTAGAAACCCGTCGTGCGCCGTTCCTCGAGCGTCAGGTCCGGTGTCTTTCGGGGCCGGAGCAGGTAGTAGCCGAGAAGTGGAATGAACGTCATCGACGCGATGCGCGACGAGACCAGCGCCGCGGTCATCACGATCGGCAGCGAGCGGAGGAACTCGCCCGTGTCGCCGGCGAGCAGGAGGAACGGCAGGTAGGCGATCACGTTGGTCGCCGTGGCGTAGAGAATCGCGCGCGCGAGTTTGGTCGGGCCGATCCACGCGGCATGCTGCCGCGGCACGCCGTGTGCCAGATCGCGTTTGATCGCGTCGTTCGCGACGACGGGATCATCCACGAGCAGGCCGAGCGCAATGATCAGCGTCGCAATTGACACCTGCTGCAGGTCGATGCCGATCAAGTGGATGACGCCGAACGTCATCGCGAGCGTGATCGGGATCGAGAGCGCCATGAGCAGCGCCGATCGCCACTCCCAGAAACCGACGAGCGCGATCAGCACGACGAGCGCGACGGCCTCGTAGAGCGCCCGCATGAACAGGCCGACGCCTTCCTGCACCTGCAGCGGTTCGTTCGACGTGCGCGCGACGATCAGGTCGGGTGGAAGGAGCGACTTCAACTGGGTGAGCTTGCCGTCGATAGCCGTGCCGAAGCGGCCAATCTGCTCGCCCGACCGCATGTAGAGTGCGACGGTGATCGCACGGCTGCGATGCACCTGGCCCGCTGGATCGGTCCACGTGTAGTAATTCAGGTAATCGGCGGGCGTGCGGTAGCCCCGGCTGATTTGCACCAGGTCGCGCAGGTACACGGGCGCGCCGTTCGGCGCCGTCGTCACGGCGACGTCCCCGATTGCATTCGCGTTCGCGAATTCGCCCGACGGATCAACGCGAATGGTCCGCGCCCCGGCCTGCAGCGACCCGCTCGGTTGCGTGATGTTGCGTGCGTTGAGGATCTTCGAGAGATCCGAGACCTCGAGGCCGTACGCCGCCAGGCGTTCCTGCGAGAACTCCAGGTAAATTGCCTGCGAAATCACGCCTTTGCGCTCGAACCGCGAGGCCTCCGGCACGCCGAGGAGCGTGCGGCCGATCAGGTCGGTGTATTCCTCGAGCTGCGCGTAGGAGTACTTCGCGGTGGCGACACTGGCGAGCTTCGACGCCGTGTCCGCCGGATCGCGGATGAGCACCGGCAGCCACACATCCGGATCGATCTCGGCCGGCTGAAGGCGCGTCGTGATGTATCGAGTGAGAAACGCCGCGATCGGGGCGTCGTCAGACGTCGTGCCGCCGTCGACGCCCATGAAGCCCTGGCCGGCGACCAGGTGGGGATGGTCGAGCACGCCGGCCTGTTCGATGGCGACTCTAAACTCTTCGGTGAGGCGTTTCATTGCCGCCGACGAGAGCGTGTTCGGATAGGCGAACACGATGCTCAACGGAGGTTGAGACGAACGATCGGGCCTTGCCCGGACGTCGACGATCGCCTGTGTGATGGCGCGCGCCCGTCGCTGGATTTCGAGCTGATCGGCCGGTGGACTGGCGACCGTGAGCATGACGGTGGCCGTGTCGCCGAACTCGCTCTGGAAGACGATCGGCGACGCGCCCTGCGGCAGGTGCGCCTGCAGAGCCTGCAGCTTGAGGTTGATGTCGCTGAACTGAGAACGGCTGTCGGTCGTGCCTTCGGCGAGCTGCACGTAGACGAACGCCGCGCCAGGCAGCGACAGCGACCGGATGCCCCAGTTGTCCGGGCCGGGAGGGTGGATCGTCTTGTTCTGCGCGATCGTCTGTTCGATCGGCCGCGTGACGAGTTCTTCGACCTGCTCGGCCGAGGCACCCGGCCATTGGCACGCGGCGACGGCCACGCGGACGGCGATCTCGGGATCCTTGCGCTGGGGCATCGACACGTAGCCGTACACGCCCCAGATGATTACGGCGACGAGCGCCGCCCATCCGATCTGCCGGTTTTCGACGAAGAACCGCGACGTGTTGTGGACGTGATCGATGAGATCCGCGTCGGTCCTGTGCGCCATGGCGTTACCGGAGCACCCGGATCTGATCGCCGTTTCTCAGGAGTTCACCGCCAAGCGTCACCACGCGGTCGCCGGCTTTGACACCGCTCGTGACCTCGATGGTGTTGCCGAACGTGTCGCCGGTGACGACCGGCTGGATGCTGGCCATCGTGTCGCTTCCGCGCTCCTCGATCCGAAAAACTGCGACGCCGCTCGGATTGGCCGGGTCGCGCACGATCGCGCCAAGCGGCACCACAAGGCGATGCACAGCGGTGGGCTTGCCGCCAACCACCAGCGATCCCACCATGCCAGGACGAATGCGTTCCAAGGCGTTATCGATCGTGACTTCAACCGAATACACGTGCGTGCGGGCATCGGCTTGCGGCGCGATCGACGTCACCGTGCCGGGGAGGCGATCGGCGAGCGCGTCGAGCCAGACCAGTACCTGCTCGCCCTGCGCGACAGACGTGAGCGACGTGTCGGGCACCGCGAACACCGCTTTCACCGCGTGTGTGTCGATGAGGCTGAACGCCGGCTGGGTATTTCCCGTCAGACTCCCGGCCTCGACGTTCCGCGCCACGATCCATCCCGCGAACGGCGCATGGATCGTCGTGTCCGAGACCGCGAGCGTCGCCTGATCCTGTGCGGCCTTCGCGCCGGCGAGCGTCGCGCGCGCGGCGTCGGCCTGCGCCTTCGTCGCGTCGAATCGTTCCTGCGCCTGATCGAGATCAGGCTTGGTCAAGCTCGACGACGCGTAGAGCCGTTTCGCGCGCTGGTTGTCGGCGTCCGCCTGCTTGAGCATCGCGTCGAGCTGTGCCACCTGCGCCTCGGACTGCTGAATCTGCGCGCGCGCCTGATCGAGCCGCTCGTCGTAGTCGGTCGGCCGGACGCGGCCGAGCTCCGTGCCCTCGGCAACGCGATCGCCCGATTGCACACTGCGCATCTTTCCGTCCGCGCCGCGCACCTGGTACACGCGGTCGACGACACCCGGCGACTTGAAGGCGAGGTCGACCTGCCGGAACGGCTGGATCGTGACGGAGTAGCGTTCGGCGACGTCCGGGGTGATCTCCTCGACTGCGCCGACGCGCACGGTCTGAATCGGTTTCTCGAGCGGTTTCGAGCTGCCGCAGCCAGCCACGGCGACGGCCGCGATCGCGAGCGCGAAGTGTCGAAGCCGCAAGGCGGTCCTCATTTGTCTTCTCCAATCGCGCGCTCGAACGCCGCCTTCGCCTGCCAGAAACCCGCCAACGCTTGTTGATACACGGCGTCAGCCGCGGCGACCGACGCCTGCGCCTGCAACACGTCGGCGAGCAGCACTGCATTTTGCTCGTACCGGTTCATCGTGACCCGCAACCGCTCGCGTTCTACCTCACGCGCGAGCGACTGCGCCTCGATGAGTGCGCGTGCTTCGCCGAGCCGCCGGTACGACGCGCGGACGTCGGTCCGGATGGCGGCCTCGGTGTCGGCCGCGGCTAGATCAGCCTGCCGGCGGGTGAGCGTGAGCGCGGCGACGCGATGCTGGCGGTTGCCCCAGTCGAACGGTTCCCACTGGAACGAGAGGCCGAGTTGCGCGATGCCAGTTGAAGGCAGAAAGTTCACGTTGGCGAAAGACAAGTAGGACAGCTGCAGACTGACGTCGGGAATGTACTCCGCTTTGGTTCGCCGCGCCTCGACGTCGAGCTTCGAGGCCTGCGCACGAGCGGCTTGGAGCTCAGGCCGGTGGGCGAGCGCCTGCGCTTCGGCCTGCTCGAGTCCGAGCTCTTCGCGTGACGGCACCGGCAGACGGTCGACTGAAAATCGCTCGCCGAGGTCGCGGCCGAGCAGCCGATTGAACGACTCGCGACCCGAGTCGAGCGCGTCCCGCAGAGAGAGCAGCTGGTACCGCTGCTGGCTGAGCCTGGCTTTGACCGACAGGTCGTCCGCCTTGAGCACGGCCTCTTCGGCGAGGCGCCGGTCGGTCAACGCCGACAGCTCGGTCAGAGAGGCGACGGCCGCTTCGGCGCTTTCGATTTGATTTTGCAACTGGGACAGGTCGGCGTACGCATGTTTGACCTGTAGCACGGTATCCTGCCGCGCGGTGCGCAGCTGCTCGTTGGCCAACTGCCGGCTCACATCGGATTCCTCCAGAGCCAGATTGATCTTGAACAGTTGTGACAGGGGCTGTGCGACCGACGCTTGAAAGAATCCGACAAGCTGTCGCGGCGTCGTAATTGGCGAATCGGTGGCGGGCAAAGGCCCGAGCCCCTCATAACTACCGAGCGTTCCGGCCGGAATCGTGAAGGTGATGGGCGTCAGCGAGACGCCGGCCAGAAGGTTGGCGGTGATCTTCGGGAAGCGCGTCGCCTTGATGGCCGCGGTGGATTCGTCCGCCTTCGACACATCGAGCGCGCTCGACTGCATCTGCCGGTTGTAGGCGAGCGCCGCGTCGATAGCGGCGTCGAGCGTCAGCACCGGCGCGGCGGAAGCAGCCGCAGCCTGCGCCAGCACGCCGGCTGGCGGCCACACGCCGATTGTTGCCACCACCAACAGCGCCAGCCCTCGTCGTCGCATCATGTGGGTCTGCCCCGGAAGAGAGATCATCGATCGAAACCACGCGCGGTTCACGCGCAAATACCGGGGCGGCGATTGCTAGACTAGGCGGGATGCCGGTGACGAAGGTGTTGATCCACCGCGCCGTCGCCGCCTTGCTGGGTGCCGCCCTGCTCGCGGCGGTGGCCGCCTGCCGTCAGGCGCCGCCCCCAGCGACGCCGGTGACCTTCAATAAGGACGTCGCGCCGATTGTCTTCGCAAATTGCGCCGCCTGCCATCGTCCGGGCGAAGTTGCGCCGTTTCCGTTGCTTTCCTACGTCGACGCGGCCAAACACGCCGATGCGATGGCTGACGAGACACTCGCCAAACGCATGCCGCCCTGGCTGCCTGATCACGGCGAATTTCCGGTGATCGGCGAGCGCCGGCTGCAGCCCGATCAAATCGACACCATTCAACGTTGGGTCAAGGGCGGCAAGGCCGAAGGTTTACCGGCTGATTTGCCGCCGGCCCCGACATTTCCGGACGGCTGGGCGCTCGGCAAACCCGACGTGGTGCTGACGCCCTCGCGCCCGTACACGATGAAGCCGAATCCCGACGACGTGTATCGCAACATCGTGATTCGGACTGCGCTACCTGCGGACGCGTTTGTGCGCGCGGTCGAGTTCAGGACCAACGGCGCACCAATTCATCACGCGGTGATTCGGGTGGACACCACCGACAACTCGCGCCGGCAGGACGGACTCGACGGACAACCGGGGTTCGACGGCATGACATGGCAGGGCGTGCAGGATCCCGAGGGGAACTTCATTGGCTGGGCGCCGGGTCGCGGACCGATCGTGTCGCCCCCCGGCATGCCCTGGGTGTTGCCGCACGGCGCGGATCTGGTGATCGAGCTCCACCTGATTCCCACCGACAAGACCGCGTCGATTCAGCCGACGCTCGCGCTCTTTCTCTCGGCCACACCACCCGTGCGCACGCCGCTCACGTTGAAGATGGCGTCGCGGATGATCGACATTCCCGCCGGCCAGCGTGACTACGCGCTGACCGAGACGTATCAGTTCCCGGTGGCCGTGGATCTCATGAGCGTCTATCCACATGCGCATTATCTCGGGAAGGAAATGACGGTCAGCGCCGCGTTTCCCGACGGCACGACCAAACAGCTCCTCCACATTCCGCAGTGGAGTTTCCACTGGCAGCAGGACTACCGGTACATCACCCCGATTCCGATTCCGGCCGGCACGAAGCTGACCATGCGGTACACCTATGACAACTCCGATCAGAACGCGGATAATCCGCATCGCCCGCCCGTGCGCGTGCGCTTCGGACCGAAGTCGAGTGACGAGATGGCGGAACTGGGTCTGCAGGTCATGCCGGCATCGCTGGCCGACGCGTCGACGCTTGTGCAGTCGTTCGTCGACGCGGATGCTCAGGCGAATGTGACGCTTGGGGAGCAGCGCGTCCGCGAGTCGCCGTCGGACGCCGAGGCGCTCGCGTTTCTCGGATCGAGCTACATCGACGTCGGCCGCTTCGCCGATGCGGTGCCGCCGCTTCAGGCCGCGCTCAGGATCAAGGAGACCCTGGCCGGCGTGCACAGCGATCTCGGAACGGCGCTGATGGAGCAGGACAGACTGCCCGAGGCGCTGCCGCAATTCGAGCGGGCGGTCGCCCTCGCGCCTCGCGACGAGAAGATGTACTTCAATCTGGCGAACGCGCTCAGCCGGACGCCGCGGCTCAACGACGCGGCCGCCGCGTACGAAAAAGCGCTGGGCATCAACGGGAGCTACGCGGAGGCGCAAGCGAACTTCGGCTATCTGCTGTTCTCGCACGGGCAGGTCAAGGCCGCGCTGCCGCACCTTGATCGGGCGGCAGTGCTGCAGCCCAATTCCGCGGTGATCCACACGAATTTCAGCAGCGCGCTCGCGGCAGCCGGCAAGTACCCCGAGGCCATGCGCGAAGCGCGCCGCGCGCTCGAACTCAACCCGAGCTACGCGCCGGCGCAAGAGAATGTTCGCCGCCTTCAGCAGATGGGCATCAAATAGCCGTTCGCGAGTTCGAAGACGGTACGTACTTGTCGAGAATGCGCTCGAGAGTCTCGATCGTGACAGGTTTCAGCACGTACTCGTGAAAACCCGCCTCCGCGCTGTGCCGTCGCGCGTCGTCGTGGCTCCAGCCGGACACTGCGACGAGCGTCAGCCCGTGCAGCGCGGGAATGCCGGACAGCGTTTGCGCGACGTCGAACCCGGTAAGTCCGGGCAGGCCGAGGTCGAGAAACGCGACGTCCGGGAGGAAGGACTCAGCCATTTGAATGGCTGACAATCCGTCATACGCGGCGCGGGCGTCGGCGCCCAGGGCTCGCAACATCAGGGTCAGGCTGTCGGCCAAATCTTGATAGTCATCGACGACCAGCACGCGGGCCTGAGCCGCGGTTCCTCTCGCATTGCCCGAGGCCATGGACCCCGCGCCTTACACGACAGGTCGTCGGCCCGTGATGATCCTGATCAATACGACCGCGATCGCCAGAACCAACAGGATGTGCAGGAAGCCACCGAGCGTGTAACTGGTGATCATCCCGAGCAACCACAACAGAACGAGCAGGACGACGATGGTTTCGAGCATCTGAGCCTCCAGTGCTCCGTGGTGCACAGTTTGTGCCGCCTGCGGGGGCCGATCGCGGCCGTCGTGCCGGCCCGCCGCCGCTCGCGCGCTACTCCGAGTGGGTAGCGCGCGACGTACGTTCGCCCGTTCGACGGCAGGTGGTTCCGGAACCTACGTTCGCACCCGGCTCGATACGGCCTCAGCCATCTCGCTCGCCCGATCGAGCGCGTCGGCACCACGTTCGGCGAGGCGGTCGGCCACGCTGTTCGCGTTGTCGTACATCTTCATCGCGCGGCGCGAGAGCCGTTCGGCCGACTTCTTCAGGTCGCGCCGGGTGGCGACGCCTGCCTTCGGAGCAAAGAGCAGCCCGACGGCGGCGCCAAGTGCGGCGCCGCAGACGATGCCGAGGACGAAGGTACTTCCGCTGGTCGTGGTCATGGGTTCCTCCTGATCAACTTCGAACTGGTCTCGCATTGGTCCCTCCTTCTTCAACGAAGCGCGCCTCGGCGATAGCGTCGAGGCGCCGGTCAAGTGCGCGGGTGGTGCGGCGTCGACGCATCGCCGATGCGGCGGCGCGCAGGCCTCTGGCGACGCCGAGCGCCGGCCAGAAGCGTGTAAGCGCGATCGTCTTGAGGTGATCCGCGCCGGTCGTCACGCGTTCGATCACGTCGGTGACCGACGCTTCCGCGCGACGCAGCCGCTCCGAGACATCCGAGACATCGTCGAGCGCGAGCGAAGCGCGGCGAATCAGCGGCTGCACGTCGGCCGCGAGCGTGTCGATGACGTGCTGCGCGCGCTCGAGGCGACGCATCACAAGATAGCCGGCCACGCCGATCGCCACGAACTGCAGCACGACCGTGCACGCGATGATTCCGAGCCAGATGTTCGTCGTTCCCAGATCCATGGCTACCGCCTCTGTAATAACGCCGCGGGTTGATCCACGCGGTTCTTGCCGAGTTCTTCGATGACGGCCGACATGATGGCCGCGGTCGGGATCGCCAGAATGGCGCCTATCAGGCCGAACCACTCGCCGCCAAGCAGCAACGCGACGAAGACCGTCAGCCAGCTCAGGCCGACCTGCCGGCTCATCACGCGCGGAATGAGGACGTTTGCCTCGACTTCATGCAAGACGAGAAACACGCCCCCGACAATGAGCGCGAGTTTCGGAGACACAGTGAGCGCAAGCGAGATGCCGAACAGGCCCGCGATTAGTGGCCCGGCGATCGGCACAGCCTCGCCCACAGCAGCGACGAGCGCGACGACCCAGAAATACGGCACTCCCAGCACGCCCATCGCGAGCGCGGTCGCACTACCCATGATCGCGCCGAGGATCAGGTTGCCCTGGAGCCACGCGCTGATTCGATGCGTCACGTCGTGCGCGACCAACGTCACGCGCGCGCGGTAGCGCGCAGGCGCTGCATGGAGGAACCGACCCGCCATACGCGGGCCATCCACGAGCACGTAGAACGTCATGATCAGCACCATGACGGCTTCGAATGCGTCGCCGGCCAAACGTCGCAGCGCGCTCGCTGCGAGCGCAACCGGAGAATTCGACTCGGCGATCGGGCCCGACTGCTGCACGGCATCGGCGACGGTCAACGGCCGGGCGAGCACCCCGTGCTTGACCAGGCCGGATTGCCACCCTGCCACAATCGAGGGCAGGCGGCTCGTCAGTTCCTCGGCTTGAGCGATCATCGTCGGCACGATGAGCAGGGCCGCGGTGATCACCACGCCGAGAAACGCGAGATAGACGACGCCGATGATGGCCCAGCGCGGCACGGCCTTGCCGATCGCGCGTTCGATCCAGAGGATCATCGGAAACAGGCCGGTGGCGATGAGCACCGAGACATAGATCAGAAGCAGCGCCGACCGTCCTGCCCAGACCGCGAGCGCCGCGAGCACGAACGCCGCGACGATCGCGACGGCAATCGTCACCCGCTTCGAGTACGCGCGGAGATCGCCACCGGCGATCGGTGTCGCGCGGGACACAGCGGGGCGAAGGGGGGCGACTTCAGCCATGTCTAGACTTCGGAACTGTGCCCGGGCTGGCCCAGATCGAGCGTGTGCCGGCGATTCGGGTGCGTCCAACGGCCGACGCCGATGCCGACGAGCACGGCGCCCACCGCCAAACTGACCGACGACAGCGCCACCGGCCAGAGCGCGAGCGGCGCTTGAGGCAATCCGTTCAATCCCAGCGTCGTGTCCGGATTGAGATGCGGCACGACGATCCCGAACAGGACCGCGAAGCCGATCGCGGCCAGTGTCGCTCCGATCCAAATAAGAGACTTCATCGACCCATCCCCCTCTTGAAATTCAACCAGGCGGTTGGTGTCCAGCCCACGGAAAAGGCCATGTGTCCGTCGCGCGTGCCGCGGGCCAGATCCACGCGCACCGATCCGTTGTTCTCCGGCAGGCGGATTCGCAGGCCGACGCCGAGATCGAGTTCGAACGGCGATCTCGTCACGTCAAGGCCGTGCCATGCTCGCGCCGCGTCGGCGAAGAATGCGTAGCCGATCATTCCCGTCCGGACCCGGCGAATCGGGCGTTCGAATTCCGTCGTGCCGTACGCCAGGTGGCGGCCGAACGTCTGACTCGTGACGACGTCATCAGTGAGGAGCGGGTGCGCGCGGAGCAGCATCGGGCGGCCCTGGCCGGTGCCGGCGCCCATCCACAGCGCGCGGGGGGCGCCGCCGCTCGCCCACGAGTCACCGGCGAACACGACCCAGGCGTTGTCCATTAGCTCAGTAGTGGAGCGCCACCAGAAGGCCACGTCGTGTGTCCAGAACGAGTCGCCGCCAAACGACCACAGCTCGGCCGCGGCTCGCGCGGCCAGCCGGCCGTTCAGCCGGCGTTCCTCGATCGCCGCATGCGACGCCATGAAGTTCGCGGACGACATGTGATCGAAGCCGGCGCCGCCTTCGATGCGGGTGTAGCCCGTCAGCCACTTGCCGACGTCGACGATCGCGCGTGCGCGGTCATCCTTTTCGATTCTGGCGATCTCCGAGCCGCTCGCGATCGGAATCGCGTACGACTGCGCGTCCCAGAACGCGTCGATCGTCGCGACGCCGCCGAGAGGCGTGCGCACCGGCAGCACGAGTGTCGCGCCCAGATGCGGACGAGCGTCGATCCACCGCCACACGCCGGTGAACAACTCGCCGCGCCCGGCCATTCCCGCCAGATCGACACGCAGTTCGTGCGCGAAGAGCGCGCGGCTGCCGATGACGGCGAGTGAGCCAACACTGCGCGGGTATCGCTCCATTTCGTCGATCGAGGCCGCAATGTTCGTCTGGCCGCCGCTGACGGGCGTGAACTTGACGTGGCTGTTGCTCGCCGTGGGCGTGTCGGACAGACCTCGTCGGGCCAGCTCGAAATCGGCGCGGGTGAGCAACGTGCCGGGCGTGAGGCGCATCAGGCGGTCCATCACGAGCGCTGGCGTGGTCGCCGCGCCTTTGACTACGACGTCGTCGAGGGTCGGCTGCTCGAGGTGGTTCCACGCGTCGAGGGCGCCGTCGTAGTCGCCGTGCTTGTAGCGTGCTTCGGCGAGAAGCGTCCACGCACTGGCGCTTTGAGGTTCGAGTTCAACCGCGCGCGCAGCGAGGCGCGCGGCATCGCTCCACGACGAGGCCTTGAACCGCAGAGTGGCGAGCGCGAGCAGGCGATTGCCGCTTTCCGGGCACAAGTCGCGCGCGGCGTCGAGCGACCGCTCCGCTGCCTCGTCCGTTTCGGCGATCGCGGCCGCGTGATCCACCAGCGCCCCACACGCGGTGGTCGGCGGGTGTGGCGAGGCGGAGATCGGGGTTCCCGAAGGGACCGGCGCGTCGCCTGGCCCGGAGGTCGCGCGTGAGGTTGGCGGTGGCAGCACGACGAGTCGCCAGCGATTGCTGCCGCGCCACTCGCGATCGAACTCGTCGGCTGCCGCCACATGAAACGAACTGCTCGCCGGGTCGTGCAGTACGACGCTCGCCAGCGTCACCCCGACGATGACGACGTATCGCAAACGGCCCGGAGCGGCCTCTACCAGCGCAATGACCGGTCGTCCCTGATCGACCTGTCGCTGCAACTCGGACAGAGGCGCGCTCGACGGGCCCTGGGATGCGATCGCCTGCCAGCCCCGGCTGGTCACCGCGTCGACGAGGTCGGAGGTCACGACTCCGCGCTCGGACGGCGTGGCCAGGGACACAAAGTCCACGGGCACGACACGACGATCCCCCCAGTACCCGAAACACCATGGCCAAGGCGGCGCCGGCGCCAGGTTCCTGCGCCTGCGACAAGTACGGCACGTCGATCAGCCGGTGTGCGACGGCCATCCCGGCAGGCGCCGCGCCCACCTGGCTGCCGTACGCGCCTAGCATCGCCATGACCGCCCCGACCGTAGCTGGTGCCTTCATCATCTGTTCCGGGGTGAATTGAGCAAAGACCGTTCCAGCGCCGGGCCAGATCAGCGTCATCTTCAGAGCGCAGGCAGGAGGACCTGGTGGGCAGGACTAGGCAAGCCGTTGCCACTTGGCGGCATGCTGGCGGCGTGGGAACTGGGTATCATCGCCAGGCCACACGGCGAACGCGCGGCATACCTATTGCTCCTTACTTGGCCAAGGACCTCTCCTGGCCAATGCGCCAATATTCGCGAGTCATCACCTGGATCCGAGTGGCGGCGCTCGTCAGCTTTGTCGCGCTCGGGCTTGCCGTCTACGTCCGCTATACGCAGGCCGTCGGCCAGATCGGCACGCTGACAGGCGCTCAACGGCTCGCCGCGGCGACGACGCAACTGCTCTTGCTCACCGGTGACCTCGACGCATCCGCTCGCGGTTTCGTGATTACGGGTCGCGAGGAAATGCTGAGCCGGGACGCCTCGGTCCGCAACGAGATTCCCGACCAAATCGACCGGCTGCGGCAGGCGGTGCCGTCCAATGACGACGACCAGCAGCGGCGCAGCCAGTCGTTCATTGCCGGCGTCAACCGCATCGTCGCCCTCACCGATCAGATCGTGACCACTCGCCGTCAGAGCGGCGAGGAGGCGGCGAAGGAACTGATGGTGTCGCAGGGTGAACTGACCGCCATCACGGATTTGCGCGGGGAGGGCGATGCGCTCGCGGCCGCCGCCCGGCAGAATGTCGCCGACGAGCGCGCGGCGACGCAGCGCAGCCGCGCGATTACCGGCTATCTGATCGAGACGTCGTTGCTCTCGGCAATTGCCATGCTGGTGTACGCCGGCTTTCAGATGCGGCGCGAACTCAGGCGACGAGGCCAGGCGGAAGAGCAGCTGCGTCTGACCCACGCCGAAGTGGAGCGCGAAGTGGCCTCACGGACGCACGAGCTGTTGAACGCTAACGCACGCGTCGAGAGTCGCGAGCGCAGGCTGCAGCTCGTCGCCGACTTCGGGCTCGTCCATCTGATGACCACGACCGACGACGGATCGTGCCAGTACATGAGCCGTGGATTCGAAGACATGACAGGCCTCGGGCCGACCGAGGTGCTCAACCGGGGCTGGTTGAACGCCGTGCATACCGACGATTGTGCGGCGCTGTTGTCGAAGTGGCCGGCGGCGCTCGCGACGCGGTCGCCGTTCGAGGCCGACTTCCGGATCCGCCTCGCTTCCGGTGAAGACCGTGGCTTCAAGCTGCGCGCGATGCCCGTGCTCGATGAGCAGAGCCGTGTGACTGAGTGGTTTTGCGCGATGATCGACCTGCACGACCAGCAGGCGGTCGAGGCGATGCACGTCGAGTTGCTCCGGGCGGAGCAGACGCTGCGCGCCAACGCCGAAACGGCCAATCGGATCAAAGACGACCTGCTTGCGACGGTCTCGCACGAACTCCGAACGCCGCTCAACGCCATCGTCGGCTGGGCACAGATTCTCAAAATCGACTCGGGTGAGAATCGTGCGCGCGCGGTCGAGGCCATCGAGCGCAACGCGTTCGTGCAGACCCGGCTCATCGACGACCTGCTCGACGTTTCGCGCATGTCGAAAGGGCAGTTCACGCTGCGTGTGTCGCCGATAGATCTCCGCGCGTCGGTTGAGGCCGCACTCCTGACGATTGGCCCGGCCGCGGCGGCCAAGGGCGTCACGATCGACGTGAAGGCGCCCGACGACGTGCGGATCCGCGGCGACGAGTCGCGGCTCCAGCAGGTCGCGTGGAACCTGCTGTCGAATGCGGTGAAATTCACGCCCAAGGGTGGGACGGTCACGGTGGAGGTATCCCAGCTCGGCAATCGCGCGCGGCTGCGCGTCACCGACACGGGCGAAGGCATCGACCCGACATTTCTCTCGCACGTCTTCGAGCCGTTCCGTCAGGGTGAGTCACGGCAGACGCGCCTGGGACTCGGGCTGGGACTCGCGATCGTCCGCCAAATCGTCGAGCTCCACGGCGGCACTGTGCTTGCCACGAGCGACGGCCCTCACCGCGGCGCCTCGTTCACCATCGTGCTGCCGATGAGCCCGGCCGGCGCGGTGGTGCAGCAGCCGTTGGCCACCGCGCCGCTTCGTCCGCTGAATCTCCGCATCCTGGTGGTCGAAGACGACGAGGACGCTGCCGTGACCCTCTCGGCGCTCTTGCAGCATCGCGGGTGCGATGTGCAGGTCGCGCATACAGTGAAAGAGTGCCTCCAGCTGTTCGGATCCGCGCGGCCCGACCTGCTGCTGTGCGACATCGGACTGCCCGACGGCGACGGCTACACACTGCTGCGGCAGCTTCGCTCGCACTCGCCGGATCGGCCGATCCCGGCAATCGCGCTCAGCGCGTTCGCTCGCGAGGAAGATCGCGCGCACGCGGCCGACGTCGGCTTCGCCGTCTACCTGACGAAGCCGTACGAGGCCGAACAGCTGTTCGATCACATCCGCCGCGTGACGAAAGCCAGCTGACGGCTCAGCTCTCGACTTCCTCGCGTGGCGGGTTCGGATCGGTGATCCCGCATTCCTTCATCTTGTTCAGCAGCGTCTTATAGCTCACGCCGAGCTGGGCCGCCGCCTTCCGGCGATTCCAGCGGAAGTGGTCGAGCGCGCCCTGAATCGCCTCGCGTTCGGCGGACAGGGCGGCCGCGCGTGCGAGCTCGGGGAGTTTCGCGCTGCGCAGGGCAGACACCGCCGCCGGCGCGTCGACCGCGACCGGCGCGGGGGGTGCCGCGGGTACGGCGATTCGAGCGGGCGGCGCCACAGCCATCGCTGCCGGGACGGGCGGAGGCTCGGTCGCCACGGCCGGCGGCTCGACCGGCCGCTCGCGCGACACCTCGGCCAGCAGCATCGCTTCGTCCCGCAGGATGACGAAGCGCTTCATCATGTTTTCGAGCTCGCGGATGTTGCCTGGCCAGGCATAGGCGAGCAGCGCCTGCATCAGCCCGTGGGACGGACGCAGCACCGGTCGGCCGTACCGCTCGGCGAATCGCCGCAGGAAGAACTCGATGAGCGCCGGGATCTCCTCGCGTCGATCGCGAAGGGCCGGCACGCGAATCTCGATCACTTGCAAGCGGTAGTACAGGTCCTCGCGGAATTGACTGGTGCGAATCATCGCCGCGAGGTCGCGGTTCGTCGCCGCGATGACCCGGACGTCGATCTCGACCGGGCGGTTGCTGCCGAGTTTCGTGAAGGATCGATCCTGGAGAACGTGGAGCAGCTTGGCCTGGAGCGCGACCGGCATCTCGCCGATTTCATCAAGCATGATCGTACCGCTGCTGGCGAATTCGAACTTGCCGACCCGAACGTTCTGCGCGCCGGTGAACGCACCCCGCTCGTGACCGAACAGCTCGCTCTCGAGGAGTTCGGACGGCAGGGCCGCGCAGTTGACCTTGACGAACGGCCTGGTCCGGCGGGGCGATCGGCGATGCAGCTCGCGCGCGATCACTTCCTTGCCGACGCCGCTTTCTCCCGTGAGGAGCACGCTGACGTCGCTATCCGCCACGCGGTCCATCATCGTCATCACGTCGCGCATGGACGCGCCGTTCGCCCAGCACACCTGGGCGCCGTCGGGCGATTCGGCGACCTGCGCCGTCAGTCTCGCGACTTCGCTCGTGAGTGCCGTGCGTTCGATCGCGCGGCAGATGGCGGCTTCGAGCGCGGCGTCGTGGAGCGCGATCGATTCGTCCGACTTGACGACGTAGTCGATGGCGCCGAGCCGCACGGCATCGACAATCGTCGCCGGCACCTGCTGGCCGGAAAGCATGATCACCGGCAGGTTCGGGCTCGCCGCGCGAATCGCGCGGAGGGCCTCGAGGCCGTTCATGGTCGGCATGAGCACGTCAAGCAGCACGACATCGGGGACTTGCTTGCCGGTGAGCGCCGCCAGCAGGGCCGTGCCGCTCGTGTACACGGCAGTTTCGTATCCACGCGAACGCAAAAACGTCGCGAGGTACTCCACGAACAGCGGATCGTCGTCGACGATGGCGATGCGGGCAGCCTGCACTATTCGTCTCCTTCGGAATCAGTACGTAACCGGAGCAGAATCATGTCGCGGCGTCCGTCGACCGTGCCGATCTGGCCGCCATGAGCGAGGACCACGACTGTCGACAGAATGAGCGCAAGCCCGAGGCCCTCGCGCTCTGCGGACATCGGCGTCACCGCCGAGCCTTCGCGTGACGCCTCCGCAGGAAGCGCGGCCAACGCGGCCGTTGGCCCGATCAGAATATCGCAAGCGTGCTGGCCCGCGTCTACGCGCGTGGCGATACGCACGTCGTCGTCGGTGACCTCGCGGCTGACGGCGTCGATTGCCGCGGTCACCGCCTGGGTGAGCGCCGTGCGATCAAGCGTAGGAATGCTGAGCGCGCTCTTCTCAATCGAGTCGTCGGTGACGACGCGATCGGGCGCGGCGGCGAGCGTCACGGACTGGGCGACGAGTGCCGGCAAGGCGACAAGCGACGTGCCGTCCTGCGTGGGCTTGAGCCAGTGCCCGAGATCCGAGGCTTGCTGGCCGATGACCGTGACGCGCCTGGCGGCGCGCTCGATCTGCGCGTACGCCTGCTGGCGGTCGTCTTCGGCGAGCCGGCCTTCACTGAGCATGCGCGCGTAGCCGCCAATCACGGCGGCGGGGGAGCGCAGTTCGTGGGCGAGCAGCGAGAACACACGAGGCCAATCCATATTTTTCATGATGATAGTCCGGGGCCCAGGACCACCTGTACCCGATGCGTCTGATTGTCGTCGTGAAGGGGCAGCGCCCTCGCGTCCGCCGGCGCGCCATCGATCTCGGCGGACGCGACGCCGCGGCACTGGTGCTGAGGGTTGAGGACCGTGATGTCGTAGGTGGCCGACTTGTACCGCCACGTGATCGAAAAGGACGGCCACGCGGTCGGGACGCACGGGTCGATTTCGAACGTCTCGCCGCGCCGACGCAGACCGAGCAAGCTCTCGATGCCCGTGCGGTACATCCATCCGGCCGAGCCCGTGTACCACGTCCATCCGGCGCGCCCTGAGTGCGGCGTGCGATCGTACACGTCGCCGGCGACGACGTACGGTTCGCCCTGGTACGTCGCCACTTGCGCAGGCGTGCGCGAGTGGTTGATCGGATTCAGCAGGTGGAACAGCTCGACCGCCTCGTCGCCCGACGCGAGGCGCGCGAGCGCCATCACGACCCACAGCGCCGCGTGCGTGTACTGGCCGCCGTTTTCACGCAGGCCAGGCGGATAGCTCTTGATGTACCCCGGGTCCTGTTCGGATCGATCGAACGGCGGCGTCAGGAGCCGGACCAATTGCGGGCCTCGGACGATCAGCCGCGCGCGGACGGCGTCCATTGCCCGTTCGGCAAGGGATGTCGGTACCGCCCCTGAGAGCACGGCCCAGGATTGTGCGATCGAATCGATCTGGCACTCGTCATTCGCCGCCGATCCGAGCGGCATGCCGTCGTCGTAATACCCGCGGCGGAACCACTCGCCGTCCCACGCCAGCTCGAGCCGCGATCCGAGCGCGCCGGCGTCCTGCCGATAACGGCTCGCACGAACGGTGTCGCCAATCCGATCGCAGACGAGCGAGAACTCGGTCAGGACCGAGTACAGAAAGAACCCGAGCCACGTGCTCTCGCCGCGGCCCGCCTGTCCGACGCGATTCATGCCGTCGTTCCAGTCGCCGCTGCCCATGAGTGGCAGGCCGTGGATGCCGGTTGTCGAGCCCTTTTCGATCGCACGCGTGCAGTGCTCGAAGATCGTCGCCGTCTGCTTGCTCTGCGTTGCCGGGCCGTAGGCCTCGACGGCAGCCGCGTCGAGCGGCGGCGCCTCGAGGAAGGCCGTCTTCACGTCGAGAATGGACCGGTCACCCGTCGCCAGCACGTAGTGCGCGACGACGAACGGCAGCCAGAGCAGATCGTCCGAGCAGCGGCTGCGCAGGCCGTGTCCGGTGGCTTCGTGCCACCAGTGCTGGACGTCGCCTTCGATGAACTGCCGCGCGGCCGCGCGCAGGATCTGCGCGCGCGTGAGGTCCGGCCGCGTGAGCACGAGCGCCATGACATCCTGCAACTGGTCGCGAAAGCCGAACGCGCCGCTCGGCTGCGAGAATCCGGTTCGCGCCCACAGCCGGCTGCTGATGTCCTGGTAGAGCAGCCAGCCGTTCATCAACACGTCGAACGAATCGTCCGGCGTCTTGACCTGTACCGCGTCGAGCGTGCGATCCCAGAACTCCGCGACGGCCGTACGAGCCGCGGCGGCGGCGTCCGGCCGGGCGTGCGTCGCGATCAGATCACGCGCGTGCGCCATGTCGCGCCCCTGCCCCAGCACGAAGACGAGCGTCGTGGTCTTTCCCGGTTCGAGGGCCACGTGAACCTGGAGCGCCGCGCAGGGATCGAGGCCCGCGCCGAAGCGCCCTGCGAGCAGCGGATCGGCGAGTGCCGCCGGCGAAGCGATCGTCTGATGACGCCCGAGGAAGCTCTCGCGATCGCCCGTGGCGGCGACGGGCATCTCGCTGGCGGCCAGGAACGCGACCTGATTGGCGTACGGATCCGCATACGGATTCCACGCGAACACGGCGCCAAGATCCGATGCGTAGTCGGTGACGACGTGGAACTGCTGTCCGTCCCGCGGCGGCCCAACCCACCAGTCGTTGTACGCGAACACGCTCAGCGTCACCGGATCCTGTCCGAGGTTGGTGAGCGTGAGTTCGGAGAACTTGACCGGATCGACGGGATCGACGAAAACCGCCACTTCGTGACGGACGTCCTCGACGATGCGTGTGAATCTCGTGATGCCTCGCCCGTGACGCGTCAGGATCGGTGGATCGCCGGCGAGCCGCCTGATCGGCCCCGGTGTAGGACACCAGACGCGTCCCAGCCTCTCATCGCGGACGAAGAGCGCCTCGGCGGTCGGGTCGCTGACCGCATCAGCCGAGAATGGCGTCAGCCGGTTCTCGCGGCTGTTTCCGGCCCACGTGTACGTGCTGCCACGCGCGGTGACGACGGTGCCGAACTCAGGGTTGGCGATGATGTTCGTCCAGGGCAGCGGCGTCGGCTCGTCGCCGGTGGTGACGATGACGTACTCGCGGCCGTCGGCGGAGAAGCCGCCGGCGCCGTTCGGGAACAGAAGAGGCGGGACATCGAGTTCCGCCCGCGCCTCGAGCCTGCCCACAGGAATGGCGCGCTGGACGCGGCGGCCCGCCCACGTGTCGCGGTGCTGGTCGAGGTGCGTCGCGAGGTCGCCGACTTCGTCGCTGAGCACCGCGCGCGCGCTCGCAATCACGACCGCGCGGCCATCGCGGCCAATCTGATCGGCTCGCAGCAGGAAGACGCCGCCAGGCCGGTGCTGCCACGCGCGCCACGGGCCGGAATCGATGAGCGCGGCCAGATGCGCCTGCATCTCGTCGAGATAACTGACCGCAATCTCGTTCAGCACGACGACGTCGGCCGACAGGCCGCGCAATCGCCAGTACTCCTGCGCCTGCAGCACCTGGCGGACGAGATTCGCGTCCTCGCCGGTCACGAGCCGCACGAGCACGATGGGCAGATCGCCGGAGATGCCGAAGGGCCATAACCCTGCCTGCCCGAGACGGTTTTCGGCGAGCACGGCCGCATCGGCCCGCAGCGATCGGTCGATCCCGAGGACGCGCGAGGCGAGCCGGTCGAAAAGCAGGGCGTCGGCGCTCGAGATGTCGAGGGGGGCCAGCGAGTGCTGCGCGTGCGTGAAGGCGAGGGCGAGGGCGCGGGCGGTCGTTCGCGGGTCGTGGTAGCGCCGCGCAAGGTTTTCCACCTGAGTCCGGTCGTTCGCGACGCCGAGCGCAAAGCAGAGCCGCACGACTTCGCCGGGCGCGATGCGGACGCGCTGCCGGAGGCTGAAGATCGGATCGAGCACGACGCCGGCCGTAAACGACAGAGGCCGGCCATCGAGCGCCGCCGCATCGTGTGGTGTCCGCCCGCGTCCGAGGAATGCCAGGCGGTCGGTGTCCCACTCGACGGCACCCTGTCCGCCGCGCTCGAGCCCGACGACGTGCATGGCCCAGGTCGGCTTGTCGCTCGTCTCGCGCGGCCGCCGATGGCAAATGAGCGCGTCGCTCGACGGCAGGTACTCGGTCTCGAGAAACAGCTTGGCGAACGCGGGATGCGAGAAGTCGTCCGCCTGCGGAGCGAGCACGATTTCGGCGTAGCTCGTGATCTCGAGCTCGCGCGCGCGATCCCCCTGGTTCGAGAGCGTCAACCGCCGGACCTCGACGTCGTCTTCGGTCGAGACGGCGATGTCGAGCGTCGTCATCAGATCGCCGTCGCGGCGCTGAATCGCGACACGATCGGAGCGGCACGTCACCAGGTAGTCGTCAGGCTCGACACGCGTGGGCTGATAGCCCGCCGACCACACCGTGCCTGCGCGGACGTCGCGAATATACAGCGCCAGACCGCCCGACTCCGCGGTCGCGTCGTCGCGCCACCGGGTGACCGCGAGGCCGCGACACATGCTGCGACTGGCGCCGCCGTTGGTGACGCCGACGACGTATTGGCCGTTCGAGAGGAACTGCGTGTGCGGATGCACGCTGTGGGGCGAGCGGAACCGCCGTTCAGTCATCAGCGGCTGCGACAGCGGCTCGCGCGTGTCGTCCACCGGGCGCGCGTCGAGCATCGGCGCCTCGCGCGGCACGCGTTCCTGCAGCAGGAGTTCGGTCGCACGCACGCGCGGGTCCGCATGGAAGCGTTTCACCATCCGGTCCTGACGCAGGACATTGGCGAGCGCCACCAGAATCATCCCCTGGTGATGCGCCAGGTGATTGGTGACGACGGCGCCGTGGCCGAGACCGCGGTGGGCCAGGTCGCTGGCCGACAGCGGCTGGCGGATCGTGTAGTCGACGGCGTCGAAGAAGCCGTGATCGCCGCGGGCGTGCTCGCGCTCGAACGAACGCAGGTCGTCGGCCGCGTTCCCCGGACGCAACATCGCGCCGAGCGCCGCGGCGTAGGGCGCGACGACGAGTTCGTCCGCGAGACCGCGCTTGAGGCCAAGACCCGGCACGCCGAACGCCTTGTACTGATAGTTGCCCTGGCGATCGGTGAGGTTGTACGCGGACTCCGAGATGCCCCACGGCACGCCCTGGGTCGCGGCGTAATCGATCTGACGGGCGAGCGCCATGCGGCACGAGACGTCGAGGAGCGTGTCCGGATAACTGCGCATCAGGAGCAGCGGCATCAGGTATTCGAAAAGCGAGCCGCTCCATGAGATCAGCACCGGCACGCCGCGCACGCTCGTGACCGAGCGGCCCAGATGGAACCAGTGCGTCTCCGGGACGTCGCCCTTCGCAATCGCGAGGAAGCTCGCGAGACGGGCCTCGGACGCGAGCAGGTCGTACCGCGAGACGTCGAGCTGGCCGGGCCCGTTCGAGTCGGCGAGCCGGTAGCCGATCGAGAACAGCTGGCGCGTGCGGTCGTAGAGAAAGCCGAAGCGCATGCCGTCGAAGAGCGCGGCGGCGCGGCCGGCGAGCGCGTCGAGCTCCGAGCGCTCGGCGGCTGCCGGCGTGGTGATCCCGTCGCCTGCGGCGACCTCGCGCAGGCCGCCGGCGAGCGCCACGAACGCACCGGCGAGATTGCCGCTGTCCACGGTCGACACGTAGGCCGGCTGCAACGGGGCGAGCGTTTGCGTGTCGTACCAGTTCAGCCAATGGCCCTCGTGCCGTTCCATCGACTCGAGCGTCGTCAGTACCGACCCGACGCGGGTGACGAGCGCGTCCATGTCGATGAAACCGAGGTCGTACGCGCCAAGCGTCGAGAGCAGCGCCATCGCGATGTTGGTCGGCGACGTCCGATGCGCGATGCGTTCCTCCGGCGTGAACTGGACGTTGTCGGGCGGCAGGTGATGATCCGCCTCGGTCATGAACTCATCGAAGTAGCGCCACGTCGAGAGCGCGACTCCTTCGAGATAGCGGCGGTCGGATTCGCCGAGCGTCGGCGGCCGGCGAACAGTGGGCCGGCTGAGCCAGTACGCGATGAGCGGCGCCAGCGTCCAGAGGATCACGAACGGCAACGCGAGAGGCCACGCCGACGGCCGTTTCAGGAGCACGAGCGCGAACGCGCCGAGCGCGACGGCCGGACTCGCGACCATCTCCGAGAAGAACACGCTCTGGCTCTGTCGGCCCGCGCGCGAGACGCTCTCGGCCGTTTCCCACTCGAGCAGCCGGCGCCGCGTGATCGCCAGACGCACGAGCGTGACGGCGATCGCGTGCACCATGTCGGCGGCCTGACTGGCGAGGAACGTCAGGTGCAGCGCGCACTGGATCGCGGCGGTACGGAGGTTTTCGGCCGCGGTTCGCCAGAAGACCGATATGCGCTGCGCCCGTGCCGGCCCCGCGAGGACCTCGGCCAGCCGTTGGTACAGAGGAAAGCCGACGGCGGCGAGCGCCGCGAGCGTCCAGACGAAGGGCCGGCCAGGCAGCGCCATCCAGCCCGCGACGAACAACGCGACGGTCGCCGGACCGACGAGACTGCGGCGGAGGTTGTCGACGATCTTCCAGCGCGAGATCGCGGGCAACCGGTTGCGTTCGAGCCCCTGCCGCGTGCGAACGAGAGGGAACAGCCACTGCAGGATTTGCCAGTCACCGCGAACCCACCGGTGCTGGCGGCGCGCGTGGGCGAGAACCGACGACGGGTAGTCGTCGACGACCTCGACGTCGGACACGAGCGCCGTCCGTGCGTAGAGCCCTTCGAACAGATCGTGCGAGAGCAGCGTGTTTTCCGGCACGCGGCCGTCGAGCGCCGTCCGAAACGCGTCCACGTCGTACAGGCCCTTCCCCGTGAAGATGCCTTCGTCGAAGACGTCCTGATAGACGTCCGACACGGCCGTCGTGTACGGATCGACACCGGTATGGCCCGCGTAGGTTCGGGCGAACGGCGATCCGAGCGCGCTGGCCATCGTGACGCTCACGCGCGGCTGCAGGATGCCGTAGCCCTCGACGACGCGGCCGGCCGCCGGATCGAAGCGTGGCCGGTTAAGCGGGTGGGCCATGACGCCGATGAGCTTTTTCGCGGCGTCTCGCGGCAGGAAGGTGTCGCGATCGAGTGTCAGGCAGTAGCGAATCGACGGCAGGATCTCGAGCGCGCCAAGCTGGACGACGTAGCCGGTGTCGGTCGCGCCGCGCAGCAGCGCGTTGAATTCTTCGATCTTGCCGCGCTTGCGTTCCCACCCCATCCAGACCTGCTCGTTCGGATTCCAGAGCCGGTCGCGATGGAAGAAGAAGAACCGATCGCGATGGTCGGGGCCCAGCCGCCGCGAGAGCGCCTCGAGGCCATCTTCCGCCGCGGCAAGAATGGCGGCGTCGTCCTTTCGATCCTTGGTCGCGGCGTCTTCGAAGTCGCTGAGGATCGCGAAGTGGATGTTCGCGTCGAGGTTCGCCAGCGCGAGGACCTCAAGGTGATCGAAGAGGAGGCCGACCCGCTCGACGGATGTCAGGAGCGTCGGTACGATGACCATCGTGCGCGCGTCGGCCGGGACGCCGGCGAGGAAATCGAAACGGAGCAGGCGGCGCGGCGCGACGAGCCAGAGCGCGAGGCGCTGGACGATCGACACGGCGACGTCGCTCATCGGGATCGCGAGCAGCAGCGCGGTGATGACAGCCGTCGCCGTGTCGGCGCCGACGTGGCGGACGTACATCACGCCCGCGGAGACGAAGAGGGCCGTGAGGACGACGATCGTGCCGAGGTACACCGGCGCCGCCAGGGCGCGCGCCGCTCGCGTCAGCCGCCGGCGCATCGGCAGTCTCCCGCGCGCGCGACGCTCGAAGTCGACGCGTCCGCGGTCGATCAGGTGATAGCCGACATGAGCGGTGCGATCGGCCGGCGACGCGCGATGCGCGCACTCGCGCGCGACGGCGACCGCGAGGCTGGCGACGCGCACCTGATCGTCGCCCCTGGGCCGTGCGATCTGTTCCACGGCCTGCCGCAGACGATCGCGGCTCAGGAAGTCCATGCGCCGGTACGCGGCGGCCGGATCGAGCCTGAGCGTGCGCTCGACGAGGCTGACGGTCTCGAAGTAGTCGCGCCAGTCGAGCGACGCCGACAGGCGCAGGCTCGTAATGGCGTTCGACACCGATACCTGGACGGCGGCCTGTCGTTGCAGCTCGGCGCGGATGACGTCCTCATGCGTGAGCTGGTGGCTCGACAGGTGCCGTTCGACGGCTTGCTGCACGTCGCCGCGCCATGGCGTGTACTCGCGCAGCCGATGCAGGATCTGCATCAGGTGCGCGGGATGCAGTGTCGCCGGCCAGTCGGCTGACCGTCGCGTCGTGTGCCTGGCTGTGAACTCCTCGTCGGCGGCCTGGCGCGCGTCGCGCGCGGCCAGGACCTCGGTCGTCGCCCTGCGCAGGCTGGCGACGAGCGCGAGCGTCAGCGCGCTCGGCCACGCCCACAGTTCGCCGATCGTCAGCGGCGCCACGGTCTGGAAGCTGTTGAGAAATCGTCGCAGCTGGTCGGCATCGAGCCGCCCGTCGCTGTGACTGACGAGGTACGTCGCGAGCGCGGTGATGCGCGGCTCGCCGGCGTCGGGCCCCTCGACGATCGTCGGCAGCTCGCGCGCGTAGCTCCTGGGCAGATGGTGGCGTGCCTGCCGGGCTTCCGCCGCGATGACGTGGAAGTTGTCGAGCAGCCACTCGCCGGCGGCCGAAATCGGGATGCCCTCGCGCGCGTCGCTTGTGAGCGCTTCGTACGCCCGCGCGAGGACGCGCACGTCCTCGTGAAACCGCCGGACCAGATTCGCCCGGCGGCCCCGGTACGGGGGATCGACAACGTAGGTCCGGGCGAGTAGACGGGCCCGTTCCTCGAGACGCTCGACGCTCAGCAGCTCAGTGCGCGTGGCGCCAATCAGCCGCGCGCGCGTGCGCTCAGCCACGCCGGCTGGAGACATCGGGAACGTCCTCGCCGAGCGCCGTCGCCAGGTCGGTTTGGTGTTCCTGTTCCTGAATCAGGATCTCGCGGATGTCCTCGGCGATGGCGTACTCGGACATCGCCTCGCACTCCCTCACGCGCTCCCGATACGCCCGAATGGTCGCGTTTTCGTTGTTGAGGTCGGCACGCAGCATCTTGCGGGGATCGCTCGCGGTCACGACCGGCAGGGCGGTGGTCGTCGGCGTACCGCCCAGGTAGTCAATGTGCTTGGCGATCGTGAGCGCATGCTCGAGCTCCTGACCGGCGTGGGCCTCGAGCTCCTTGGCGATGCTCATGTATTGCGCGCCCTTGAGCGTCTGCGAGTACAGGACGTAGGCGATGATCGCCTGATATTCGCGGGAGAGATCTTCGTTCAGATGCGCGATGAGAGCCTGACGTTCTTTCGATACGGCCACGTGTGCCTCCGGTCCCAGCAATGCGAACTTCGTGCCGCGACGATGCCACATGAGTCCACATTGCGCGCCGAAGCTGCTCGCGGTGCTGCTGAGATCTGCGTTCCGTTCACTATCGTGGCGCATCGCGAGACCCGGCACGCCAGTGAGTGGGTGCCCGGCTACCTAAAAGAGTCCTTCCGTTACCGTTAAAGAGCGTTGGGTCGCGAGCGGCCGACGGCGCGCGACATCTCAGCGTGGCACCGGGCTTGCTCTTTCAGGGGGCACGTCGCGGTCTCAGACCGCTCGGGAGGTTCACCATGAACAAAGATCAAGTGAAAGGCAAGTGGCATCAACTCAAGGGCACGGTCCAGGCCCAGTGGGGCAAGCTCACCAACGACGACCTCGACCAGGTCAACGGCAACCTGGAACGGCTCATCGGTGTCGTTCAGGAGCGTTACGGCTACGCGCGTGAGCAGGCAGCCCGCGAGGTCGAGGAGTTCCGCCGTCGGCAGGCGAAGGCCGACGCGGATGCGTGGGCCTGATAGTCGAAGTCGTCGTACGTCTGGCCGTGGCGCCAGGAATGAGGTGAGTGATGTCGCGCGTGTCGGTTCGCTTCGTGTTCGTCGCCAGCATCGTGATTGTGGTCGGCCTGTTGCTTTCGGCGATTGTCGGGCCGGAATCGAACCCGGCGCTGACGAGCACGGCGCCGCACGCGCTCATTCCCAGCGCCACGGTCGTACCAACCCTCGCGTCGTCGACGCCGAACGGGTCCTAGTTTTTCCTGGCCATTCGCCTCGTGCGGCTGGTGCTTCCCTTGATAAGGTCTTCCAGTGACGCCCCGCTCTCGGTTGCGTGTGCACGCGTGGCGTTGGATCGCGGCGGTCCTGCTGACGCTAAGCGTCGGCTGCCGGACGCCGGCTGGCCGTGGCGCCATCGAAGTGAAGGGCTTCACGCTCATCGGTGTGCACGCGCTGAAGTCCAGCGACATCCTTGGCGTGCTCGCCACCCGCAAGAGCGGTGTGCTGCCGACATCTGAGCGCTACTATTTCAATCGCGCCGATTTCGACTCCGACCTCAAACGCATCCAGGCGTTCTACGCGGACCGCGGTTATCCGGACGCGCGTGTGACCGATGTCGGGATCGATCTCAATGCTGCGCGGGACGCCGTCAAGCTGACCGTGACCATCGACGAGGGCGCACCGGTCGTCGTCGACCGCGTGAGATATGAGGGTTTCGACGTGATCCCTGACGCGCAGCGCAAGACGCTCGACGATGCGCCGCTGCGTGCCGGCGTCGTGCGCGATCACGACGCCGTGAAGAGTACGCGCGATCAGGCGACGCAGTTGTTCAGGAACGCCGGCTATCCGCAGGTCTACATCAACGCCGGCGAGCGCCCGAGCCGGACCGCCGGTCACGTGATCGTCTCGTTCCGCGCCGATCCCGGGCCGAAGATGATGTTCGGCGAGGTCACGATCGACGGCCTGCAGAGAGTCGACGAATCCGTCGTCCGCCGGGAACTGGCATTCAAGACGGGCGCGACGTTTCGTGGAAGCCAGGTGCTGCGCACGCAGCATCGGCTGTCGCGGCTCGAGGTGTTCTCGGTCGTCAGCGTCACGCCGCGGCTCGAGGACGCGACTGCCGACAGCGTGCCTGTGCGCGTGACCGTTGCCGAAGCGCCGCCGCGTCAGCTGAAACTCGGCCTCGGCTTCGGCTCGGAAGAGAAGGCGCGCGTGACGTTCGACTGGCGGCACATCAACTTCGGCGGCGGCGCGCGGTCGTTCGAGTTCGACAGCAAGGCGTCGTTCCTTGACCGTGGATTCAAGTTCACGCTCGTCGAGCCGTACCTCGGCCATTCCGGCCTGTCCCTCGCCGTGACCGGGACGGTGTGGGATACCAGTCAGCTGACGTACGACTCGCAGACGTACGGTGGACGCGCGACGGTGTCGTACATCCATGACGCGCGGGTCGGCGTGGCGCGATCGCCCGTGCGATACGGATTTCACATCGCGTACGTTCACGAGTACCTGCGCTATGGCGTGCAGGCGGACGCACTGGCCGATCAATCCAATCGCGCGCAGCTCATCGCCATGGGTCTCGATCCGACGACGGGTCGAGGTGCGGGCACGGTCGCCGCGATCGACATGGATGCCGAGCGCGAGGTCGTCGACAACCTCGTCGATCCCCATCGAGGGCTCGGTCTCTCGGTTCACTACGAGCACTCGGCGCCGTGGCTCTTCGGCTCCTACCGTTTCGACGAGTTCGGCGCGGAAGCCCGCGGGTACGTGCCCATTCGGCAGTTCGTGCTGGCCGCGCGCCTGCACACGGGCTCGCTCATCGCCGGCGATCCAACCACCGTGCCATTCTCCAAGCTCTACTTTCTTGGCGGCGCGGTGAGCGAGCGAGGCTGGGGGCGCTTCGAGATCAGCCCGCTCGATGCCGATGGCAATCCCATCGGCGGCCGGACGTATGTCGAGAGCTCGCTCGAGCTTCGCACGCAGCTGACGCCGAAGATTGGCGTCGTCGGTTTTCTCGACGTCGGCGACGTGACGCTCCATAGCGTCGACTACAGCGGTCTGAACCTTCGCGCCGACGTCGGCATGGGTATCCGGTACAGCACGCCGATCGGGCTCGTGCGGGCCGACTTTGGACAGCAGCTCAACCCGATTCCCGGACTGCGTCTCGACGGCTCTCCGGAAACCCGGCACTGGCGCATTCATTTCAGCATCGGGCAGGCATTTTGATGTCGCGCTGGCGTCGCGCGCTGCTCGGACTCGTCGTCCTGCTCGTGGTCCTGGCCATCGGCGGGACGCTGCTCTTTCGCTCCGGCTGGCTGCGAGACAAGCTGCGCCAGGTGGCGATGACGCAGGCATCGAAGGTCCTCACAGGCAACCTGACCGTCGGACACCTGAGCGGCTCGCTGTGGAGCGACGTCGTGCTCGACGACGTCACGATCACGCAGCCGGACGGCCCGGTGTTCCACGCGGACCGTGTCAGCGTGCGGTACGACGCGATGACGCTCGTCCACAAGCACCTGATCTTCGACGACATCGTCGTCGACCATCCAGTGGTGAAGGTGACCCAGCGCGGCGATGGCTGGAATGTCGGCCACATGATTCGTCAGACGGACAGCACCGGCGCGCCGGTGGATTTCTCGATCGCGCGGTTGCGAGTGACCGGCGGCGACGTCGAGGTTGCGCCGCTCGATGGCGCGCCTCGGCGTCTCGAGAATCTCAACGCCGATCTGCGGATCACGCGCGCGGCCGGGCGGATGGGTATCGATCTCGCCAGCGTGTCGTTGCACGACGACGCGAGCGGATATGACGTTCGGAACATCACGGGCCGGCTCGACAACGGCGTG
The DNA here is from genome assembly GCA_963704575.1 of uncultured Acidobacteriota bacterium. Taxonomy (GTDB): domain Bacteria; phylum Acidobacteriota; class Vicinamibacteria; order Vicinamibacterales; family SCN-69-37; genus DATEGZ01. The sequence goes on from OY969918.1 coordinate 4,364,513, forward strand.
CAGACGGTGAACGTGACGTTCGCGGCCGAACGTCAAGCGGCGAAGATCGGCGGGAGAATTCAGAGCGAGAGCGGCGCGGCGGGCCGACGGCTTCAGGCGGACGTCGATCTCGTGACGGTCGATCTCGAGGCGTTCTTCGTTGATCCGAAGTGGCAAAGTGACGTGACCGTGCACGCGCACGTCGACGCGTCGCTGCCCGAACAAGGCGATCCGGTCGTCAACTTCGTCGTGGATGGCGCGCACGCGGCCGCGTTCGGGTACGAGGGCACCGATCTGAAAGCGACGGGCCTGTGGACGCGTGGCGATCTCACGTTCAAGGCGTCGGCCGCGGGTTACGGCGCGACGGCGACGGTCGACGCGAACTGGCAGATGAGCGCTGTCGGCGGGCGCGCGCCGGCATTCGACGGCACCGGCAAGTTCCAGCGTGTGTCGTTGCCGCAGCTGCCCAGCGCGTTGAAGATGCCGCCTCTATCGAGCCGGCTCGCTGGTGATTACCGCGTGCATCAAGATTCCACTGGCTGGAACGCAAGCGTCGTGCTCGCGGATTCGGTCGTCGAGCAGGCGACTATTGCCAAGGGGACCGTGGGCGCGATTGCACAGCGCGACGGCGAGACGTTCTATTCGGCCGCCGGCTCGCTCGCCAATCTCGATTTGCAGCGTCTCGCCGGGCCGATCGACGTCCAGACGTTGGCCGAGGCGCGATTCCGAAGCCGGCTCACCGGCCAGTTTTCGGTGACTGGCCGTGAAGGTTGTCGCGGCTGCGCGGTCCCGCGGTGGCTCGTCGCGCACGCGGAGATGGCTGACGCGCAGGTCGCCGACACGACGCTGTCGGATCTGACGACCGGCATGGCGCTCGTCGGATCGCAGTTGTCCGTGGTGGCGCGCGGTCACGCCGCGCATCTGACGGCAGAAACCATGGGCACGCCGCCGGATGTCGCCATGGATCTGAACGGGCTTGTCGACGGCGGATTCGTGCTGCTCGACGTCCACGCGCCGTTCACGATCGCCGGGATCGACGTCGACGGGAGTGCGGACCTCGCGGGGTCGACGATCGCGGGCGTGAAGGTCGACAACGGCCGCGTGGACACGTCCATCACCGACGGCCTGGCGACGATTCGCGAGGCAGTCGCGACCGCCGAAGGTCTCAAAATGACCGCGAAGGGCACAGCGGCGTTCGGCGACACCGGAACGAATGCGCTGGACATGACCGTGGACGTGGATGACCTGCACGCTGTCACGCCGCTCTCGGGTCTATCGATCGCTGGCGCGGGCCGGCTCGAGGTGCACGTCACGGGACCACGCGACGAGCCCCACGCGACGGGAACGCTGACCTTGCACGACCTCGCGTACGGCACCGACGCCAGCGCGCTGACGTTTCACGGGACGATCGACGCCACGATGCCGAAGTGGCAGCCGTCGGCCGCCGTCGTCTCGCTGGTGAGCGACGCGACGTTCGTCAAGGTGAAATCGTTCGAGATCACCAAGCTCGTCGGCAAGGCCAGCTACGCGTCGAATGCCGTCGACCTCGATCTGGATCTGGCGGACGCGTCGCGTGAGCTGCATGTCGCCGGCGCTTTGTCACTTGTCCCCGACGATCGCGCGCTCACCGTGCGGGCGCTCGCGATGACGACGGCCGGCCAGACGTGGGCGCTCCCCGAAGGCACGCCGGCCATTCTGCGCGCCGACGGGACGCACGTGGAGGTGCGCGGGCTGACGCTCGCAAACGGGGAGCAGCGCATTTCGGTCGAGGGCGCCATGGCGCTGTCGGCAGCCGCGCCTGCCAATCTGACGCCGCTGCAGGTCACGCTCGATCACATCCAACTCGCCGACGCCAATCGCATCGTCCTCGGCACGCGTCGTCTCGAAGGGCTCGTCAATGGCGACGTCACGATCGCGGGCACGCCGGACGATCCGAAAGTCGACGGCCATCTGTCGATCGATCACGGCATGGTCGAGAAGACGCCGTTCGAGTCTCTCCGCGGCCAGGCGTCGCTCGCCAGCCACGATCTGACGTTCGACGCGACGCTCGTGCAGTCAGGCACGATCGAGATCAAGGCAGCCGGTCACGTGCCTATCGGCGCGGGTTCGCTGACGTCGCCGCGGCCCATTGAGGTCGCAGTCACGAGCTCACCCATCGACCTGGGTCTGGCGCAGCTGTTCACAGACACCGTGACGGAAATCGCAGGCACGGCTCAGATGAATCTCCAAGTCAGCGGGTCGCCACAGGCGCCGATCATCGACGGCACGATTCACGTCGACAACGGCGCATTCACGCTGACCGGATCCGGCGTTCGCTACACGGGCACCGCCGCCGCGCTCGAGTTCAAGGCCAATCACCTGACGATCGACAGCCTGCAGCTCAAGGACGACGATGGGCACACGCTCAGTGCGGTAGGAAATCTCGACGTGCTGGGCAAGGCGGAGGACCGCGCGTTCGACGTGCGCATCACTGCCGACCGCATCCACGTCCTCAACAATGAGCTCGGCAGCCTGCAGATGAATGCGGACGTGCGCTTCAGCGGCGACCTTGCGGCGCCACAATTCGCCGGCAAGATCACACTCGACAGCGGCCGTTTGCAAGCCGACCAGATTCTGCGCAAGACGACGAACACTCCGTACTCCGAGACGCCAGCCGATCTTGGACTCGAGGAACGGCCCGCGCGAGGAGCCGCGGGCGTTCCGCCACCCGCCGGCGGTGTGGCAACCGCACCAGCCGGTCCGCCAGTCGCTCAGCCTGCGACGGTCACTCAGCCTGCGCCGGGCATCTTCAGCCGCGTTGCGCTCGATCTCGACGTGGAACTCCCCGACAACCTCGTCATGCGCGGCCGCGGGCTGCGCGTCGGCCAGTCGGCGATCGGGCTCGGTGACATGAACATCATTGCCGGCGGATCGCTTCGCATTCGCAAGTCGTCGGGTGGTCCGCTCGACATCGTCGGCGATCTCGAGCTGGTGCGCGGTACCTATTCGTTCCAGGGCCGGCGGTTCGACGTGCAGCGCGGCAGCACCGTGCAGTTCCGCGGATCGGATCCGACGAATCCAAGCCTCAACGTGTCTGCCGAGCGCGACGTGTCGGGCGTGGCCGCCACCGTGCACGTGCGAGGGACGGCGAAGCGGCCCGAGCTGAATCTTTCGAGCCAGCCGCCACTCGACGAGGCGGAAATCCTCTCGCTGATCGTCTTTGGCCAGCCGCTTGGCGATCTCGGATCGGGACAACGGACGTCGCTCGCCGCGCAGGCCGGCATCATGGCGGCCGGCGCCATCACGACGCCACTGGCCGACTCGATCGCGCAAGCGTTGGATCTCGACGTCTTCGAGATCCTCGCGCCGACCGACACCGAGGCGTTGCCGGTCGTCTCGGTCGGCAGCCAGATCGGCTCGCGCGTGTACATCGGGGCGAAGCGCGAGATCGGCGGCGAGAGCACGGCTGTTTCGTTCGAGTACCGGTTCGCCAAGTTTCTCAGGCTCGTCACGTCGTTCGCGCAGGGCGCCCTGCAAGCGCATACTTTGGAGCGGTCGGAGACGGCGGGAATCGACCTGCTGTTCGTTTTCCGCTACTAGTGCACGGTGGGCAAGAGCCGACCCATTCTGGGTAATCGCGCCCTTTCGGACCTCAAAGCGCTCGAATGTGGTCCGGCACCGGTTATGCACCGAAAGGACAATATGCACTCACCATACTCAACACTCGGTCGACTCATCCGCCTGTCCGTCGTGTCGGTGTCCGTCATGTCCGCGCTGACCCTGGCCGTGACCGTCGCGTCGGTCCCGACCGTGTCGGCGCAGGGCGGCAGTCAGATCGTCGTCACGGGGTGCGTGGAGAAAGACGCCGCGTCGTCGACGCCGGTGTTCAAGCTGGTCGTGCCGGCGCCAAACTCGAAAATCTATCGATTGAATGCGCCGAAGGAAATCGACGTCGCATCGCACGTCGGACACACGGTCGACGTGTCGGGCAGCGTGGCTGATCGGCAGGGCAGTCGCGAACCGGAATTGACGGTCAGCAAGCTGACGATGGTCCGGGATTCGTGCCCGGGCGAGCGCCAGCAGTGATATCCACGCGACGACTGATCGTCGGCCTCGTTCTCGGTATAGGTATTCTGCTCGTCGGCGCGTTTGCGCTGGCGTACTTCCTGGTGCGTCCGCTGAACGTCAAGCAGCGCATCGAGAAGGCATCCACCGAACATCTCCACCTCGACACCACGATTGGCGACTTATCGATCACGCTCTTTCCTCGCGCGGGCGTCGAGGGACACAAGCTCGAGCTGCGCGTGCCGAATCATCCCGAACTGCCGCCGTTCGTGGCGATTGAGCATTTCACGGTGAACTCGACACCAGTCGCACTTGTGGTTGGGCTGCTGCGCGGCCACGTTGGCGTCGTGCAGGTCGAGGGCATGAAGATCGTCATTCCCCCCGGCGACACGAAGCATCAAGTGTTTCACGGTGGACACAATGCCGCAGCGGGTGACGCGGCTAAACCGGCCGACAGTTCCGCCGATGCTGATGCCGATCCGGCGCAAGCGGACGCCGGAAAGTCAGATGCGAAGCACAAGATCGTCGTCGATCAGTTGATCAGCCACGACGCCGAGCTTACGATCCTGCGCAGCAAGCCTGGCGACCGGCCGCTCGTGTTCGAAATCCACGAGCTGATCATGAGCGACCTTGGGTTCGACCGCGTGATTCCGTTCGACACCAAGCTCACCAACCCGGTGCCGCACGGCGAAGTCGTGTCGAACGGATCGGTCGGGCCGTGGAAGGACGAGCCGGCAGACCTGCCTCTTCGGGGCGACTACAAATTCTCGAACGCCGATCTCGACACGATCAAGGGCGTCGGCGGCATGCTCACGTCGACGGGTCACTACGAAGGCACATTGTCGACGATTCGCGTGGTCGGCGAGTCGACGACTCCTGACTTCAATCTCGATCTGGGCGGCAGCCCGCTGCCGCTGACCGCTAAATTCATCACGGTCGTGGACGGCACCAACGGCACGACGAAGCTCGAGTCGGTCGACGCACGATTGTTCCAGACTCCGATTCATGTGACTGGCGAGCTCAACAACACGCCGGGGCCGCAGGGCTTCGACATCAAGTTGCAGGCCGCGATCGCGCACGGACGAATTCAGGATGTACTGCTGCTGGTCATGAAGACGAAGACCCCGCTCTTCACAGGCGACTTGTCGCTGACGTCGTCGGTGCATCTTCCGCCGGGAGCCGGTCCCGTCAACAAGCGTCTCCAGCTCAACGGGAAGTTCGAGCTGGCCGGGACCAAGTTCTCGAGCGGTGACGTGCAGAAAAAGCTGGGCGAGCTCAGCCGCCGCAGCCAAGGCAAGGACGAGGGCGCCGACATGACTCACGTGCTCTCCAACCTCGACGGCAGGTTCACGATGGGCAGCGGGCGCCTGAATTTGCAGGATCTGACGTTTGAGGTGCCGGGCGCGAGCGTTAATCTCGCCGGCACGTACACGCTCGCAAGCGGAGACATCGACTTCGAGGGCACGCTCCGCATGCAGGCGACCGTGTCCCAGGCCGTCGGCGGATTCAAGTCGGTGTTCCTGAAGCCCTTCGACTCCCTCTTCAAGAAAGACGGTGCGGGCGCCGTCATCCCCATCAGGATCAGCGGCACGCGCGACGCTCCCAAGTTCGGGCTCAAGATGGGCAGCGGCAAGAAGTAGCCACGCCGAGCTGCCCGAGGAGCGCGACCGTCAGCTCAGGCTGATCGATCGCGCTCGTCTCTTGTCGTAGTGACCCTAGTGGCCGATCGTCAGCTTGTCGACGACTCTCGTCACGCCGTCCGTGTCCTTCGCGAGTGTGACCGCGCGCATCCGGCCGGCCTCGGTCTTGACGGTACCGTTGAGGGTGACGACGCGATCCTTCGTGTCGACGTTGATGTTGCTGCCCTTCAGCAGGTTGTCACCGAGATAAAACCATTTCACCTTTGTCGTGATCCAGCCGTCGCTGATCGCTTCGCCAGTGCGGCGCATCCCGTTCTTTGCGCGCTCGGCGAGCGTCTCATCAGCCGTCTTGTCGACGACGATCTGGTTGTCGACCTTGTTCACGCCGTCAACTTTCGCGAGCTGCGCCGCTTCAGACTTCTGGGCGGCGGTCGCGACCGTGCCTGTCAGCGTCACGTTGCCGTGATCGACCTTCGCGGTGATGTCGTACTTCTTCACCGGATCGGTCGTCTGCAGTCGGTATTCAATATGGTCCCGCACCGCATCGTCGGACAGCTGCGTTTCGGCGTGCAGGACAGGCCGCAGGCTCGGAACGCCGACAGACGACAACAGAAGCGCGGCGAGCAACGTGCCGTAGGAGCTCGAGCGTCCTCGTTTCATTTCACACCTCCAGCGGCGCCACCTGAACGGGCGGCGCCGGCAATGGAGATGAGTGCAAGAGAGAGGCCGGATTTACTGGGCAGATCGCGTTAATTGGACAGCAGCCCGCTGCCGCAAGTGACCGGCCAACTACCCAGCCTGTGGTGGCGGTCGCCACCTGTAGGCCTTAGTGCTGATGCACACCCGGCGCGGGTGCGGGCCCCACGTACGTTGACGCCGGCCGAATCAACCGTCCCACCTTGCGTTGCTCTTCGACATGCGCGCACCACCCGACGACGCGCGACGCCGCAAAGAGCGTCGAGAAGAGCGTGCGCGGCACGCCGGCGGCATCGAGCAGCACGGCCGTGTAGAACTCGACGTTTGCCCGGAGTGGCCGGTCGGGATGCCGTTCGGCCAGCACGCGCTCGGCCTCGCGTTCCACGGCACGCGCGAGCGTGAGTCGATCGGCGGCGACTCCTGATTGCTCGAGGACCGACGTCGCCTGCTCGAGCGCGGCAGCTCGCGGATCGCGAACGCGATAGATGCGATGGCCCATGCCCATGAGCCGACGGCCCGCGCCAATCTCGGCCTCGAGCCACACGCGCGCGCGGTCCGGACTGACAACGGCGTCGAGCATATCGAGCACCGGGCCGGGCGCCCCGCCATGCAGTGGGCCCTTGAGCGCCCCAATGGCCGCGACGATCGCGCTCACCAGATCCGACCCGGTCGACGCCACGATACGCGCGGTAAAAGTGGACGCGTTCATGCCGTGATCGACGACGCAGCACAGATAGGAGTCGATCGCGCGCACGCGCGGCGGCTCGGGCTGCGCGCCCGTGAGCATCTGAAGAAAATCTGCGGCGTGAGACAGTCCCGGCTTGGGTGCGACGGGCGTCTGCCCCGCACGCAGACGGGCCCAGGCTGCGGCAAAAACCGGCATGGCGCCGGTCAGCCGGATGCGATCCTCGGCGGCGTCGCCGGCGCGCAGATGGCCGATCGCGGTCCGCAGCGCCTCCATGCCGTCCGGACTGCCAAGGGCATCGCCGATCGTCGGCAACAGCGCGAACGCATCGACGCGCGCTTTGGCGAGAGCCAGGCGCATGCGATCGCGCCCGTCGGACGCCGGCAGCGCGCCGCCCCACATCAGGGCACAGACATCTTCGAACGTCGCGGTCCCGACCAGATCCTCGACCGAGTAACCGCGAATGGTCAGACGGCCGCGCTCGCCATCGACGTCGCTCAGCGCCGTATCGGCGACGTTCATGCCATCAAGGCCGCTCGCAGTCGGTGTGCTCATGATCTCAGTGTGGCACAAGTGTCGGAGGGTTTTATCGTTCGGCTTCGAGCAGTCGCTTCGCGACCGCGAGTTCCTTGCGCTGCGCCTTGCTGAGTATCGGGAACTGCAGATCCATCTCTTCGAGCGCGTCGACCACCGCGGCCGCCACCACCAGGCGCGTAAACCACTTGTGGTCGGCGGGGACGACGTACCACGGCGCGTGAGGCGTGGCGGTGTGCTGGATCATGTCCTCGTAGGCGCGCATGTAGTCCTTCCAGGACTCGCGCTCCTTCACGTCGTCCGCGGAGAACTTCCAGTTCTTGTCCGGCTGATCGAGCCGCCGCATGAAGCGGCGCTTCTGCTCGGATTTCGACACGTGCAGGAAGAACTTGCGGATCATCAGGCCGTTGCGCGCAACGTAGCGTTCGAAGTGGCAGATGTCCTCGAACCGCTCTTTCCAGATGTGTTTCGTCACGCACGCGTCGGGCAGTTTCTGATGCGCGAGAATCTCCGGATGCACGCGCACGACCAGCGTCTCCTCGTAATACGAGCGATTGAAGATGCCAATGCGCCCGCGCTCGGGCAGACAGCGTGACGTGCGCCACAAGAAGTCGTGGTCGAGTTCTTCGACGGAAGGCGCCTTGAATGAGTAGACCTCACAGCCCTGCGGATTGACACCCGACATCACGTGACGGATTGTCCCGTCCTTGCCGGCCGCGTCCATCGCCTGGAAGATCAGCAGCAATGCCCAGCGATCCTGCGCGTACAGCTTCTGCTGAAGCTCGCTGAGAATTCCGATGCCGTCCTCGAGCCGGTGTTTGGCGTGGTCCGCGGACTTGACGCCGCCCGTGTCGTCGGGGTCGACGTCCTTCAGGCGGAACTTTCGGCCGTGGTCAACGCGATAGTGTTTCGCGATCTGGTGTGACCTCGACATGCCGGCTCCTTAAAGCGATCGCCCGAGCATCAGGCCGGCCCAGAGCGCCGCGTAGCCCACGACAACGCTCGCGGAGAGGTAGGCGACGCCGACGAACCAGGCCGCGTTGACGTTGGCGCTGAGCAGATCAAGCTCGAACGTCGAGAACGTCGTATAGGCCCCGACGAAACCGATCGGCACCAGGTAGCGCCAAGCTTCGCTCGCGGGCTGGCGCGCCGTCAGCAGCGCCATCGCGACGCCCATGATCAGGCAGCCCGTCACGTTCACGACGAACGTCCCCCACGGGTAGGCGCCTCCCATCCGGGACTGCACGAACGTGGTGATCTCGAAGCGGGCGATCGAACCGAGCGCACCGCCCACACCTATAAACAGGAGTCGTGACATGCGGATTCTCGCGCCGATCAGCCGGCGAGCTCGTCATAGGTGCCGGCGAGCGCGCGGCTCGTGAGCGGCCCGCGGCCCTCGAAGCCCGCAAGCACGCTCGTGTCGGCCACGATTTGATCGCGGGGCTTGCCGGCTTTCATGCCGGCGCGGACGTGTTCGACAAGCGCCGTCAGGTAGTCGCGCATCTGGAGGGCGTCGACGCGTCCGCCCGTCACCGGCAGTTTCGCTGCCGAATGTCCCCAGACATACGTCGCGTCGGCGGGATACTTCGCGGCGATTTGCTCCAGCACGACGATCCAGTGGGTCGCCGACGCTCCGCCGGGCGTGCGATCGACGTAGCACTGCAGGTTGTTCCAGATCAGATCCCCTACGTGGAGGATATTCGCCCGCTCGAAGTAAACGACGCAGTCGCCTCCCGTGTGAGCCGGCGTGAACTTCGTCGCGTGCACCGCCTCGTCGCCGATAGTCTTGTTCCAGACCTCCTCGAAGGTCGCGTCGGCGTACGCCTGCTCGACGGGCGGCGTCGCCTGATCGTTGGCGATCTTCTGAAGCGCCGGGACGTTGGCCTGGGCGACGATGGTGCGGGTGACGGGTTTGAAGAGCGGATTGCCACCGGTGTGGTCCGCGTGATGGTGCGTGTTGATCAGGACATCAATCGCCCGCTTGCCCGTCAGATCGGCGAAGCCGTCGAGGAACGCTTTCGGCGCGTCGAGATACTGGCTGTCGACGACGAGCACGCCGTCAGGATTCGACAGGTACGCGATGGTTCCACCGCGCGCCGTGAAGGTGCCGATGTTTCTGCGAATGGGCGTGAAGACCGGCGTGAGCGGCGCCGGCTGACGGGCGGGCGTTTGGCCGAATGCCGAGACGAGCGCGGTGCCCCCGAGGGCTGCCGCCGAGGTCGCCAGAAAATCACGTCGTGTCGGATCGTGTCGGGTCGTCATGCGTTATCTGATCGTTTCACCCTTGCGTACCTGCGGCAGGCCGTTCGCCATCCAGTCAGGCTGCGGAGTGTCCTTCAAATAATGATCGAAGAACTGCTTCATCCGGACCAGAAAATCTTTCTGGTTCTCCGGCTTGGCGAGATGATGCGGTTCGTCGGGGTACGACAGGAAGATCACCTGCTTGCCGGTGCGCCGCGCGGCGTTGTAGAACTCGAGGCCCTGGTCCCAATCGACGGCACCGTCGGCGGTGCCCTGGAGAATCATGAACGGCGTCTGGATCTTCGTGACGTTGAACAGCGGCGACTCGCTTTCGTACAGATCCTTCGCGTTCCACGGCGTCACGTTCGCGCCCATCCGGCCCTGGCTCGTCTCGAGAATGCCGCCGTTCCATGAGCCGGTCTGCTTGTAGATCTCGCCATACATGCTGATGAGATCGGTGAGCGGCGCGCCGGTCACGACAGCCGCGAACATGTTCGTCTGCGTGAGGATGAACGACGACTCGTACCCGCCCCAGCTGTGGCCCTGCAAGCCGATTCGCTTCGGATCGACGTAGCCGAGGTCGATGACTTTCTTCACCGCCGCCGTCACGCAATCGAGCGCGGACGATCCGGGCTTGCCAATTTCGTACACGATGTCCGGCTCGAGGACGAGGTACCCGTCGCTCGCATACGCGCTCATGTGCGGACGGTCGTCGTACACCGGCATCGAGAACGTGTGATGCGTGTTCGACAGGATTTCGTAGATGTACACGATCATCGGATATTGCTTGCCTGGCTGGAATCCGGCCGGCAAGGTGAGCGTGGCCTGCAGTTTCTTGCCTTTGCTGTTCGTGAAGTCGACCAGCACGCGCTTGCCCCACGCGTACTCGGCGATCTGCGGGTTGGCGTCGGTGAGTTTTTTCGGCGACGCGAACACCGAGTCGCTCACCCAGTAGTCGGGGAATTCCTCGAACGACTGCTGCGTGAAGATCAACCGATCCGCGTTCTTCGCCTTCTGCGCCTGGCCGATGCTCTTGTCCACCCAGATGAGCGGCGTGGGTTTGCCGCCACCGGCCGGCACGCGCCAGTAGCCGCTCTTCTTCGTCCAGTCGCCGTACGCGCTGACGGTTTGCGGCTGGGTGACGTCGATGGCGTCCTCGGTTCCGCCGCCACCGCCGCGTCCGCCACCACGACCACCGCCGCCACTCAGGCGCGCGAGTCGAAGCTGGACCTGATCGGCCGCGCCCGCGCCGCCCGTGAGATTCGTGCCCTTGCCGCCGTCGAGCGGCTGCATCCAGACGTCGTACTTGTCGTACAGCAAGACGGACTTGCCGTCTTTCGTCCAGCCGGCCACGCCCCACACCGGCTTCTCGGCCGCGTGGTCGTCGTCGGTGTTGATGAACGCTCCGGCACCGGCGTCGACCCGCGTGCTCTTCGCGGTGTCGATGTTGTAGGCCATCACGTGCTGGTTTTCGAGATACAGAAACCACTTGCTGTCGGGCGATGCGCCCATCGTTCGCGACAGGCGTTTGGCGATCAGCGTGCGCGCACCGGTCGTCGTGTCGATCCGATAGTAGTCGCCCCGCGAGGGCTGGCCCTCGGAGAAGTCGTGCTCGTACGGCGTCGCGTCGCGTCCAATCGCCCAACGGTCGTCCGAGGTCGGCGTGATCGTCTTGATTGCCTCGTCGGCAAGTTTCAGGAATTTCTTCGAGGACAGCGTCACGACCGCCGGCAGGGTCGCGCGCCGCGCCTGCGCGACGCGGAGGATCTGCTCGGATTGAATCTCGACGTCCTTCCAGTGGTAGATATCGAGGTTGGCTTGCGGTTCGCTCGTTTCAGGCCGCGTGTCCTGCTGCGCCACGATGCCGACGAACACGCGCATGCCGTCCTTGCTCCAGCGCGGCGCGGTGTTTTCGCTCAGGACGAAGCCCTTCGGGACGTCCGCGTCCTTTGCGGGATCCCATTCGATGGCCTGCGGCTGCGCGGCGCTCGCGTCAGTCCATGCGAGCAGCACGTTTTCGCGTTCGGCCTTACCCTCGGGTTTTTCGCCGCGCAGGGCGGTCAGCCGCATCGATGCGTCGCCCCAGCTCAGGCCGTCGTAATCCTTCGCGGCGCCGTCGAGCGCACGGGTTTCGCCCGTCGCGAGATTGGCAACGTAGATGCCGTTCCCCATGCGTCCTGTGGCGTCCACGGTGTACGCCAGAAACTTGCCGGCGTCGTCGAAGTCGTACTGGTTCACGTTCCCGATGTTCTGCGTGACGCCGTTCGATAACCGGCGGAGCAGCAGGTCGGTGCCGCGGTGCGACGAGTCGTTGGCCGCGCCGCTCATCTTGATCGCGAGCCAGGTCGAGCCCTTCACGAATTGGAAGCTCGCGGCGTTCGGGACGTCGAATTTCGATCCGGATGCCAGATTGAGCAGTTCGAAATGGCGAACGGAGTCGGGCGATGCCGCGCCGCCTGCCGGTGCGCCGCGTTCGGCGCCTGATGCCGGTGGCGTGGCTGGTGTCTGGGCGGGCGCGGGGCCTCGTCCCGCGCCGCGTCCGTTGGCGCCTGCGCTACGACCGCGGCCAGCACGAGCGGGAGGATTCACGAAGTAGCCGACCCACTGGCCATCGTCGGAGAATTGCGGCGCGGTGTTACCGCCGCCGCCCGCGCCGCCGCGTCCACCACCGCGGCCGCCCGCACCGGCCGAGCCGATCGGTACCGTGTAGAGCGTGTCGCCATCGATCTGCTTGACGAACAACGTCTCATCACCGTCGTTCGGCGAGAACGTGTAAGTGACCCACTTGCCGTCGTCGCTGATTGCGGCCGACGTGACGCGCTTCCACGGACCGTAGTCAGCGAGCGTCAGGATCTTTTTGCCATCGGGTGCCGTGGCGGCCGCGGGCCCTGTGGAGGGTGGGGCGGTTTTCTGGGCCGCAGGTCGGGCCGGCCAGAATGCGACGATGGCCGCGAGCGCCAAGGCGGCGCGGGTGAGGTAATGAGTCCTGGAGATCATCGGTGGGCTCCCTGTTCGCTCGAATCCTACCCCTAACCCGGAACCTCGGCGCTTCGTCTACGTATCAAGAGGAATTCGCGCGTCCAGGAGGCGGGCATGTCGTTTTTCAAGAAACTGCTGGGTAGAGAGACGCCCCCGAAGGCTCGGGTTCACGTGTGTGTCGAATGCGGGATGCCCGTTGCCGAACACAAGGAATGGTGTTCGATTCGCCGCGGGCAGCTCGAGATGCAGAACGCCAAGGCGGCGGCCCGGTCGGCCACGCCACGGACGACGGCTTAGGGATGGGCTTTGGGGCCTGCGGCCTAAGGCTTAGGGCCAAGGCTTATGGCTCGCGGCGCGTGAGGGCGGGCCTCGAACCCAGGACCTTGGACTTCGGACGACAAGGTGACTCTGGACCCTGGACCTTGGACCCAGGACGTCCGTCCTGTCTCCTAGGTGGTGTTATCCTCGCTCGACGCCCATGAACGTCCTGCTGTTCTCGATGCCGGACTCGTTCGAGCACACGCCGGCGCTTGCCATGCGGATGCCGAACGGCGCACTGGCGTCGCTCGCCGGCAACATCGATCCCCGTCATCGCGTCGCGATTGCCGACCTCGTGCTCGTGCAATCGTCCGTGCCCGAAACGGTCGAGCGGCTCGTCCGGTCGTTCGAGCCGGACGTCGTCGGGCTTTCGATCATGACGTTCCAGCGTCACACGGCGCGTCGCGTGATCGCGCTCGTGCGATCGCTGCGGCCCGGCGCCGTGATCGTCGTCGGCGGCTACGACCCGAGCCTCGCCACCGAGGTGTATGAAGACGACGGGTTTGATGTCGACGTGATCGTGCGCGGCGAGGGCGACCTGACGTTCCGCGAACTGGTGCAGGCGATCGAGTCTGGAGCGAGCCTCGATGGAATTGCCGGGCTGTCGTTCCGTCGCGACGACCGGTTTGTGCACAACCCGCCGCGACCGGTGAGCCATCTCGGTGAGGGCGTGCGCCCGCCCAACCGCGCGGCTCGCGTGCTCTCTGGATATACGCTGCTGGGCCGGCCGATCGACATCGTCGAGACGTCACGCGGGTGCACGTACGACTGCAGCTTCTGCTCGATCGTCGAGATGCGCGGCCGGAACTTTCACACCTGGTCGTTCGAGCGCGTCATCGCCGATATCGCGGACGCGAAAGCCCGGGGCGCGCGGGCGATTTTTCTGGTCGACGACAACATCACCCTGAACGTCGCGCGGTTCAAGGGCTTGTGCCAGGCGATCATCGACGCCGGGCTCAACGACATCGACTATCTCGTCCAGGGCATGACGAGCGCGATCGCGTCGAGCGGCGAAGAGTTGGCGAGCCTGATGCGCCGCGCCGGATTTCGCTACGTGTTTCTCGGGATCGAGAACGTGCTCGACGAGGACCTCGCGTTCCTCCGTGCGAAGGCGAAGAACGTCCAGCGCGAAGGCGGCCGATCTGTCGGCAGCGCGACGCTCACGTCGGTCGGGTTGATCCGCCGCCACGGCATGCTGGTCGTTGGCGGGCTGATCGTCGGCAGTCCGGGTGACACACGGGAGTCGATTGAGGCCAATCTCGAATTCGCGCGCAAGCATGTGGACTGGCCCTACATCCAGCATCCCACGCCATATCCGGGCACGCCGATGACGCGGGACTTCCGCGATCGACAGCTGATCGTCAACGAGGCGGTCGAGGAATACGACGGGACCACCGCGGTGGTGCGGACCGAACACCTGAGCGCGGAGGACGTCGAGTTCATGCGGTGGCGTGCGGAACGATGGATGAAGGTCCGACACATGCCGTCGGCGTTCGCCCACGATCCGGGTTTCGTAATCCGGAACGGCCGCCGGATGTTGCAGCACACGTTCCGCGGCGCGACGCTGCGGACCTGGCTCGGACTCGAGCCCGTGCGTGAGGCGTTCCGCCGCTACAAAGCGATCCGCCGGCGCGAGCGCGAGTTCTTTCCGCCGGCGCCGCCCCAGGCGCCCGGCACCGATACGATGGCGCAGGTTCCGCCGGCCCCCTTCGCCCACGGACGCGCGTGAGCACCCCCGGTCCGCCCGCCGCCAACTCCGGACGTATCGTCACCGACTACGAGGCGTATCTCTTCGGCGAGGGTCACTGGCTGCGCGCGTGGGAAAAAATGGGTGCGCGCCGGGCCGAGATCGACGGCGCCGACGGGTACACGTTCGTCGTCTGGGCGCCGAACGCGCGGCGCGTCTCCGTCGTCGGCGATTTCAACGACTGGGACGGCCGCAGGCACATGATGCGCAGCCTGGGCGCCACCGGCCTGTGGGAGACATTTGTGCCGGGCGTCAACGCCGGCGCGGTCTACAAGTTCGAAATCCAGTCTCAGGAGGGCGCGACGTTCACACGCGCCGATCCGTTCGCGCTTCGCGCGCAGCTGCCGCCGGACACCGCGTCGATCACCGCTGAGCTTTCGGGTTACACCTGGCGAGACGACGCGTGGATGGACGCCCGCCGTCGCGATCGCGACTCGGCGCTCGACCGGCCGATGGCCATCTACGAAGTCCATCCCGGCTCCTGGCGGCGCAATCCGATCGAAGGGAACCGGAGCCGCTCACTTGGCGCGAGCTTGCCGCGGAGCTCGTGCCATACGTCAAGCGACTCGGCTTCACGCACGTCGAGTTGATGCCGGTGATGGAGCATCCCTTCGACGGGTCGTGGGGATATCAGGTCACGGGGTTACTTCGCGCCGACCTGCGCGGTTCGGATCGCCTGACGACTTCCGATTTTTCGTCGACGAGTGTCACCAGCACGGGATTGGCGTGATCCTCGACTGGGTGCCCGGTCATTTTCCGAAGGACGCGCACGGCCTCGCGCGCTTCGACGGCACGGCGCTCTACGAGCACGAGGATCCGCGGCAGGGCGAGCACCAGGACTGGGGCACGCTCATCTTCAACTACGGGCGCCACGAAGTCCGGAACTTCCTCATCTCGAACGCGCTGTTCTGGCTCGAGGCGTTTCACGTCGACGGCCTGCGCGTGGACGCCGTCGCGTCGATGCTCTACCTGGACTACTCGCGCAAGGCCGGGCGAGTGGGTGCCGAATCGGCACGGCGGCCGCGAGAACCTCGACGCCATCGATTTTCTGCGCGAGCTGAACACGCTCACGCATCAGCAGCGCCGGGCACGGCGATGATCGCCGAAGAATCGACGGCGTTTCCGGCCGTGAGCCGGCCGACGTGGGTTGGCGGCCTCGGCTTCACCTTCAAGTGGAACATGGGCTGGATGCACGACATCCTGACCTACGTCGAGCAAGGATCCGATCTACCGGCGCTGGGAACACCAGCATCTGACGTTCTCGATGCTCTACGCGTGGAACGAGAACTTCATCCTGCCGTTCTCCCACGACGAGGTCGTGCACGGCAAGGGCGCGATGATCTCGACAAGATCCCGGCGACGCGTGGCAGAAAGCCGCGACGCTGCGCGCGCTGTACACGTTCATGTACGCGCATCCCGGCAAGAAGCTGATGTTCATGGGCAGCGAGTTCGGCCAGTGGCGCGAGTGGAACCACGACGCGTCGCTCGACTGGCATCTGCTCGATGCGCCGCTGCATGCCGGGTTGCAGCGCTTCGTCGAGGATCTGAACGCGCTCTACGCGCGCGAGCGGCGCGCTCCACGAGAGTGGATTTCGAGCGTCGAGCGGTTTCGAGTGGATCGACTGCAACGACTACGAATCGAGCGTGATCTCGCTCATGCGGCGCGGCCACGATCCGGACGACTGTGTGGTCGTCGTGCTCAACTGGACGCCGCTCGTGCGCGAGGGATATCGCGTCGGCGTGCCCGAGGCCGGGTACTATCGCGAGCTGCTCAACAGCGACGCGACCACCTACGGCGGCGGCAACGTCGGCAACGAGGGCGGACGGCCGTCCGAGGCGGTGGCGGCGCACGGCCATCAGCAGTCCGTCGTCTTGACGATTCCGCCCCTCGGCGCGCTCTTTCTGAAGCTCGACCCGGCCGGCGAACGCGACTGACGGCGGTCGTCCGGCGGGGCGCTAGGACAGCGTTTGCCGCGCGATCTTGAGACGCATCTCGCGTACATCGTCGCCGCGGACCTCGCGCAGCGCGCAGGTGACGAGCGACCTGACCATCTTCTTCCGCCAGACGAGCTCGAAGTCCGTGTTGTTCATCGGCTTCGCGATCTCATACGCGGCATCAGCCGCCGCCGTGATCGCCTCGTCGGTCAACGTCTGGCCGTCAAGCAGGCGCGCAGCCTCCATCGACAGCAAGGGCCGCGAGGCCACGGCACCGAGCGCGATCCGCACGGATTCGACGCGATTCCCGCCGTCGAGCCGGCAGCTCACCGCCGCGGACGCGACGGGGAAGTCGAACGACCCGCGACGCCGGAGTTTCCAGTACGCGCTCCGGCGCCCGTGCTGATCGGGAACGACGACCGCGGTGAGGATCTCGTCGGGCTGACGCGTGAGGTACTGCATGCCGTCGTTGTTGTAGAGATCGACGACGTCGATCGTGCGTGTGCCATGCGTGGACGCCAGATGCACGCGGGCGTCGAGCGCCACGAGCATCGGCGCGGTGTCGGTCGAGGACACCGCGAGGCACTTCGGGCTCGACGTCGCGACCCAGCACGTCTTGCCGTCCTTTTTCATGCAGAAGTCGATCGCCTTGCGCCACTCGTGGCTCTGGTCGTAATAGGTGCAGCGCGTGTCCAGGCACAGATTGCCGCCGATCGTGCCCATGTTGCGCAGGTGCGGCGTGGCGACCTGCGCGGCCGCCTGCCAGAGTCCGGGGCAGTCGGCGTGAATGCCGGCATCGCGCACCAGATCGGTGAGCGTCGTCGCCGCGCCGATCGTCCAGCCACGATCGCGCCGGAGGTTCTTGAGTGCCTCGACGTGACGCAGCGCGATGAGCGTGCGCGGGATCTGCTGGCGGCGCTTCATGTTCGGCAGCACGTCCGTGCCGCCGGCGAGCAGCATCGTGTCGGCCGGAGATTCGGCGAGCCAAGCCGCGGCGTCGTCAATCGTCTTCGGCGCGCGGAACGTGAACGACGGCAGGCGCATCATCGCCGCACCCCCGCTCGGCCTTCGACGCCAGCGTCGGCCTTGCGCGACGATCTCTTCACGGGCTCGTTCGACGCGCGCCCATCGCCGCCTTCGGCCGGTGGGGTGACGAGCAATGTCTCAGGCCACGGGACCGCGGGAAATGCGGTTGGACCGTAGCGCGCGGGCTTGCCGGCGGCGCCCGCGACGAGCGCACGCAGGATCTTGTCGGGAGTGATCGGCACTTCATCGATGCGCACGCCGACCGCGTCGTACACGGCGTTGGCGACCGCCGGCATGATCGGCAGCAGCGGGCCCTGCCCGGCTTCCTTCGCGCCAAACGGACCGGCCGGATCGGGATGTTCGATCAGGTCGGTGACGACCTCCGGCATGTCGAGGCTCGTGAGGCTCTTGTATTCGAGCATCGACGGGAACTTGTGCACGAGCGCGTTCGAGAGCTTCGCCGGCAGCCGGCGAAACGCCTGCTCTTCCATCAGCGCTTCGCCCAGGCCCATATAGACGCTGCCTTCCACCTGCCCGCGGACGAGAGCGGGATTGAGCGCGCGACCGATGTCGTGCGCAATCCAGATCCGCGGCACCGCGATCCATCCCGTCTCGGGATCGACCTCTACTTCGACGACGGCCGCGGTGTATGAGTAGGCCGGCGACGGCCCGACGCCGCTGCCCTTGAACTTCGCCGCAGGCTTCGGCGGCGCGTACGAACCGGTTGTGCCGATCGTGCCGACGCGGGCTTCGGCCATGCACACGGCTTCCTGGAACGTCACACCCTTGCGCGGATCGGCGCTGTCGAACACGCGGCGATCGGCAAAGACGAGGCGCGAGGCAGGCAGGTCGAGTGCGATAGCGACGGCCGTCGCCAGGATGTCGCGCGCGCGCTCGGCGGCCTGAATGGCGGCGTTGCCCATCATCAGCGTCACGCGGCTCGAGTACGACCCGAGATCGACCGGTGTGAGATCGGTGTCGCTGGTGATCAGCCGGATGTCGAACGGATCGATCCCGAGCACTTCCGCCACGCAGCTCGCCAGCACATCGTCCGAACCCTGGCCGATTTCCGTCGCGCCGCAGAATGCCGTCACGCCGCCGCTGCGGTCGAGTTTCAGCTGCACGCCGGAGTGCGGCAGGTCGTTCCAGTTGATCGGCAGGCCCGCGCCGGACAGGTACGACGAACACGCGAGTCCGACGCCTCGTCCGAACGGCAGTTGTCGATGCTTCGCGGTCCAGTTCGAGCGATCGGTCACGCGTGTAATGCACTCGGCCAGGCCAATCGTGCCGACGTGCAGAAAGTTCGCCGTGAGCGAATCGGGCGGCTGAATGTTGCGCAGCCGCAGCTGGGCGGGATCGATCTCGAGCGCATCGGCGATCTTGTCGAGCTGGATCTCCTGGCCGAACCGGCTCTGCGGCGTGCCGTGCCCGCGCTTCGGTCCGCATGGCGGCTTGTTGGTGAAGGTCCGGCAGCCGCGGAAACGATAGCGGGGGATCTGGTACGTCACGGTCTGGAGCGCGCCCGTGTAGAACGTGCTCGCCACGCCGTACGAGCCGTACGCGCCGCCGTCGAGCAGCGTCTCGAGATCGAGCGCGGTAATGCGGCCGTCGTTCGTGACGCCGGTCCGGAAGCGCATCAACACGGGGTGCCGCCCGCGGTGGCAGTAAAAGACTTCTTCCCGCGTGAGACAGATTTTGACGGGGCGATCGAGGATCCACGCCGCGTGCGCCACCACGATCTCGTGGTTGAACGGGTCGCTCTTGCCGCCGAACCCGCCGCCGTTGGGCGTCGCGATCACGCGGATGTGCGCCGCCGTCATGTCGAGCGCCTTGGCCAGCGCGCGATGCAGATAGTGCGGCGTCTGCGTGCTCGAATAGACGACGAGCTTGCCGTCAGGATCTTTGGTGGCGACTGTCGCGTGCTGTTCGATGGGCAGGTGCGTGTTGCCCTCGTAGAAGAAGCAGTCGTCGAACACGCGGTCGGCGCCCGCCATTGCCGCGTCCACGTCGCCGAACTGCAGGGCGACCGCCTTGTGGATGTTTCCCCCGTCGCCGTACTCGTGAATCCTGGGCTCCGGGTGCGCGAGGCTCTCCTCGGGCGAGGCAATCGTGCGGAGCAATTCGTACTCGACGTCGATGAGATCGACTGCGTCGGCCGCGGTCGCCTCGTCACGGGCAATGACCGCGGCGACTGGGTCGCCGACAAACCGCACCTTGTCCCGGCACAGCGCGTGTTCGTCGTGACTCACCGGCAGCACGCCGTACGCGATGGGGAAGGCGTCGCCCGTGAGAACTAAACGGACGCCCGGAT
Source organism: uncultured Acidobacteriota bacterium (assembly GCA_963704575.1). Taxonomy (GTDB): domain Bacteria; phylum Acidobacteriota; class Vicinamibacteria; order Vicinamibacterales; family SCN-69-37; genus DATEGZ01. The sequence goes on from OY969918.1 coordinate 4,384,648, forward strand.
GCGCGGCCGCCTTCGTCGTGTCGATTCGGACGATGCGCGCATGGGGATGGGGGGAGCGGAGAAGCTTCGCGTGCAGCATGCGCGGCAGCACGATGTCGTCCGCATAGCGGGTCTGTCCCGTCACTTTTGCGCGGCCGTCCACACGGCGTCGCGCCCGGCCGATGACGCGCGTGGCAGTCATCGCCGCGGTTCTCTGGGGAGCGCGCCGGCGGCCATCGTGGCGACCGCTGCTTCGACCGCCTCGAAGATCTGCAGATAGCCGGTGCAGCGGCACAGGTTGCCGGAAAGGGCTTCGCGGATTCGCTCGCGTGACGGCGACGGATCGCGATCGAGCAACGCCTTCGCCGTGACGAGAATGCCCGGCGTGCAGTACCCACATTGCGCGCCGCCGAGGGTCGCGCACGCTTCCTGCAGGGGGTGTAGCCGGCCGTCCGCGGCCAGGCCTTCGATCGTCGTCACGCGCCGGCCGTCGTAGTCGACGGCAAGCGCCAGACACGACAACACCGGCTCGTCATCGACCAGCACCGCGCAGGCGCCGCACTCGCCGAGCTCGCAGCCGTGCTTCGTGCCGGTCAGTTGGAGGTCCTCGCGCAGCACCTCGAGCATCGTCTTCGTCGTGTCGACGAGCACGTCCTGCGGCTCGCCGTTGACGACGAACGCGAGGCGGGCGCGGGAGGCGTCGTGCGTGGCGTCGGGCATGGTCATCTCCTGGGCGGCGTGGGCGGGGACACGAGTCCGAGCGGCCGGCGCGAGCGGCCGGGCACGGCCGAGAGGCCGCGGACGAGCAGTGTGGTGATCGATTGCGCGACGGTGTCTGATGTCTCGGTGCCGCCTGGGCGGAACCACGTGACGGTCCAGTTGAGGGCGCCAAGCATGGCGCGCGTCACGATGGCGGCGTCGTTCTGGACGAACACGCCGTCGGCCATGCCCTCGACGACGATCCGCCGGATGGCGTGTTCGTAGCGATCGCGCTTGCGCACGATCCGCGCGCGGAACCGCGGCGAGAGCGATCCCGTCTCGAGATGCGCGGTCGCGCCCTCGACCTCGTCGACGAGTGTGTGCAGATGCGCGTCAAGCACGGCGGCCAGGCGATCGACCGCGCCGGCATGCCGGCGCCTCGCGTCGCCCACCGCCTTCAGCATCCGGTCGAGCGCGCGGTCCTGGCAGTAGTAGAGAATTTCGTCCTTGCCGCGGAAGTAGTGATAGAGATTGGCGGGGGAGAGGTCGGCGGAGAGCGCGATGTCGCGCATGCCGGTCTCGGCGAACCCGCGATCGCGAAAGGTCTGGGCCGCTGCGCGCAAAATGCCCGCGCGGCGATCGTCGCGCCGCCGTTGCCGGCGCGGCGACGTCAGGATCGAACGAGCGTTCGAAGATCGAACCACGGTTACATGATAGCGGCTCGCGGCGTGAGACGCACCCGCCGGTGCCCGGAGCCTAGGCCTTGAGTTTTTCGAGACTCAGCAGCCGTTCCCACGTCGTGTCGTCGACCGGCATGACGGAGAGACGCGGCAGGTAGGTGAGCGGGAAATCCTTGAAACGCTTGTCGGCTTTGACCTCGGCGAGCGTGATCGGCCGCTTGAGGGCTCGAACGGGGACGAGATCGACGACGAACGCCTTGCCGGCGGGATCGGCGGGATCGGGGCGCGCATTGGCGGCCGCGCGTGCGATCCCGACGATCGCCTTCTCGTCACCCGTGTGGTAGTAGAAGACCAGATCGCCCTTGCGGATGCTCCGCAGGTGTTTCTGCGCGAGCGGGTTCTTGACGCCGCTCCACTCCGTGCCGCCGTCCTTCACGAACGAGGTGAAGTGGTAGTTGCCCGGCTCTTCCTTGACGAGAAAGCCCATGCGGCGAGGATACCACCGCGCCACGCGCGCGGCGTTTTCGCCGCGCGTAAGCAGTTTCCGCGTTTCGTTGAGAGATCGCGCGATCGGCGGCATGAAAGCGCGGATCGCGATGGCAACGGTCTTGCTCAGTGAAGAGCAGTGGAGGCACTACTGTTATGAAGAAGTCGTTGATGATCTTTGGACTCATTCTGCTCGGCGCATCCTGCGGCGGCAGCAGCTACTCATCCGGCGCGCCGAGCGCGACGCCAATTCCCGCGGGCGCGAACACCGTGTTGATTCCGAGCGGCGCGTTTGCCGGGAACGTGCAGGCGTTTAATCCGTCACCGCTGACCGTGGCCGTCGGCACCACCGTCACGTTCGGTAACAACGACACCACGACACACACGACCACCGCGGACGGCGGTGCGTGGAATTCGAACAATCTCAACCCTGGAGGGACGTTCAGCGTGAAGCTGGATACGGCGGGAACGTACACGTATCACTGCACGATTCACTCGTTCATGACCGGGAAGATCGTGGTCCAGTAGTTCGCGAGGGACGCGCGGCGCTTCGAGCGTTGCGCGTCCCGCTTCGTGCGCCGGCACCGCCGGCGCTGCGCCTGGCCGGCGCAACGGGATCTGCGGCCACCCACTTCTCCGTCCACGCCGAAATCGCCTCGCACGCTCGCTGCAGCTCGCGGCCTTCTCCGTGATCGCATGTTCCACGCGATCGGCAACGAAGTGAAGATCAACATCGACGTCGAGTTCGTGCGTCAGGCGGCCAGTTCAGTGGCTGCCTAACTGGGGCAGGGTGTGCGCGGTCTGGCGTCCAGGGACGGACACATTTGTTCCGGTGACGCGCGGAACGTGAAAACACTGTAAGGTACTCGGAGAGCGTCCCGATGCCTTCCGGTCATCGATCGTTGCGTCGCCTCATCTGGCCGCTGGCCGGCGTTGCGATGGTGCTGCTCGCAGCACCCGGCCTGGCGCAGCGTCTTGGTCTCGGCCTCACGCGCGATCCGGTGGTCGCGCACTCGCGCTACGACGGCAAGTTCGCGCTGGCGCGGCTCAAGTACACGACCGGCCCGGGCGGCTACTACTACCGGGGCCTGCCCGCGTGGGCCCATGGTTATCCCCAGGCCGAGGACAACCTGCTCCAGATCCTCGACGCGCTCACGTCAATTCATCCGCACACCGATGGACCCGTCGTCCTCGAACTGGACGACCCGGAGCTGTCGAAGTATCCGGTGTCCTACATGACCGAAGCCGGCTACTGGGTAATGAACAACCAGGAAGCCGCGGCTTTTCGCGCGTATCTGCTCAAGGGCGGGTTCGTGATCTTCGACGATTTCCGGCCGCCGCCACGTGGCGGGGGAGGCTGGGAGAACTTCGCGTCCAACATGGAGCGCGTGCTGCCGGGCGTGCAGTTCTTCGACCTCGACGAGTCGGCGCCGATCTTCCACAGTTTCTTCGACGTCGAGTCCTTCTCGATCATCCCGCAGGACTACGACTTCGGCCGGCCGGTCTTTCGCGGCATCTACCAGGACAACGACCCGACCAAGCGCCTGCTCGCCATCATCAACTTCAACACTGATGTGTCGAATTTCTGGGAGTACTCCGGCACCGGCCGGTCGCCAGTCAGCGACACGAACGAAGCCTACAAGCTCGGCGTCAACTACATCGTCTACGCGTTGACGCACTGATCGCTCGCGCTACTCCCCCCGGCGTTGTACGGCGTCGCCGGGTCGCGCGGCGCTAAGTCGCGGCAATCGCTCACGGCCAGTGCGTCACTCACAGTGAGTATGAACGCGCGACACCGCGCGAAATCCCCGAGTAAACGCGCGCGTCGGTTCCGCTGTCTATTGATGTGAGGGACCAATGAAACGGTTGGTCGTATTGCTCGTTTTCGTTCTGATCGCCGGCGCCGGTGTCTTTGCGTACTTCAAATATTTCACGGTGCCCCCGACCCCGCAGATCTACCAATCCACGGTTACCGAGGGTGACATCACCGAGGCGGCGATTGCCACCGGGACGTTGAGCGCGCTGCGTACGGTCGACGTCGGCACCGAGGTCTCGGGCATCGTCAAGACGCTTCATGTCGACTTCAACTCGATCGTCCACAAGGGCGAAGTCATCGCCGAGCTCGATCCGTCGGAAGTGCAGCAGGAGCTCGACTCGGCGGTCGCGGCGAAAGATCGTGCGCAGATCGACATTGATCAGCAGCTCGCCACGCTCGCGATCGACCAGAAGAACCTCGATCGCGCCGAGGCGCTCCACCTGCAGAGCCTCGATACCGACCAGGATCGCGAGCAGGCACAGCTGACGGTCAAAGAGGACCAGGCGGTGCTGAAGCAGGACAAGGCGGCCGTGGCGATCGCCGACGCGAACATCGAGCAATCGAAGGTCGACCTGCAGCACTGCACGATCGTTTCCCCGATCGACGGCGTCGTGATCTCGAGAAACGTGGACGAAGGGCAGACCGTCGCGGCGCGCATGGCGACGCCGACGCTGTACGTCCTAGCATCCGACCTCACGCAGCTCCAGATCGTGGCTGATGTCGACGAATCGGACGTGAGCCGCATTCACGCGGGACAGAACGTTTCATTCACCGTCGACGCGTACGCCGGCCGGAAGTTCAGTGGCAAAGTACAAATCGTCCGGCTGAACGCGACCAACACGAACAACGTCGTCACCTATCAGGTCGTGGCGACGGTGGCGAACCCCGACCTGCGGCTCATGCCCGGGATGACCGCAACGATCGGCATTGAAATCTGGACAGCGGAAGGGGCGATCCGCGTGCCCGCGTCGGCGCTGCACTTCCGGCCGTCGGACGACATCTTCAATGCGCTCGGGCAGATCGTCCCTCCCGAGGCGCACGCTAAGGCGGCTCCGCCGCCGCCACCGGCCAACATCGGTGTCGCGCCGACGCCCATCACGATGACGTCCGGCAATACGATCGATCACTTTTTCAAGCCGTTTCCGCGTCCCGAGACCTCGGGCACCGTCTGGGTGATGCGCAACGGCCAGCTGGAGCCCGTCGCGCTGCGCCTTGGTGTGACCGACGGCACGTGGACCGAACTGGTAGGCACGGCGCTTCAGCCCGGCAATCAGGTCGTCACGAACGTGCTTCTCCCTCCGGGACTCAAGCATGTGACGCCAACCTCCAATCCGCTCATGCCGCCCCAGCGCGGCACGAGTACCCCGCGCACGCCCGGCCGCTGACACGCTCGCCGCGTGTCGGCGGCCCCTGCCGGTTTATGGCGCCTGGTCGAAGCGCGCCGGCATCCCATTCGTGTGTGAGAGCGATACACTTGGCGCCGTGTCGAGCGGCTCGGGTCACGCCCTCCGCGCCACGCTCGTTGCCGTGGCCGCGTCGTGCGGCGCGTTTTCGGCGTGCGGTCGTTCCGCCGCGACCTTCGACCTCCAGCGCGCTCGCGCACATGTAGACGAGCTCGCGCAGCACATCGGCGTCCGTCCGATCGGTTCGGCCGCCAACCGGCAGGCGCGGGAGTACATCGCCGGCGTGCTTCAGGCCGCGGGCATGACCGTCCGTCTCCAGGAGACCGACGCGATTGACGCCGCCGCCGGCCTCACCGCGCACGTCGTCAACATCATCGCCACGAAAGACGGGTCGTCGCGTGACGCGATCGCGCTCATGTCTCACTACGACTCGGTCCCGGACGGACCCGGCGCGGGTGACGATGCGCTGGGCGTGGCGACGTGCATGGAATCCGCACGCGTCTTGATCCAGGGCGGCCTGCAGCACTCGCTGTTCGTGATCGTCACCGACGGCGAAGAGGCCGGTTTGATGGGCGCGCGCGCGGCGATCGTCGATCCGGACGTGGCCACGCGCGTGAAGTCGTTTCTCAACTTCGACGGCACGAGTGACGCGGGCGCGCCGTTGCTCTACGAGACCGCGCCGGGCTGGAGCCCGCCGCTCACGGCCTGGGCGCACGGCGCGGAGGCGCCTCGTGGCGCGTCGTTCGCGGTCGAGATTTACCGCCGGCTGCCGAACGACACGGATTTTACGATCTTCAAGACGATCGGCGCCGCCGGTCTCAACTTCGCGCCTGTCGCCGATTCGTACGCGTATCACAATGATCGAGACGCCGCGTCGCGCGTGGATCCGGGCACGCTCGCGCATGAGATCGTGAACACGATCTCGACCGTGCGCGCACTCGACGTCGCCGCGTCAGCGGCGCCAGCCTCGTCGCCGACGTATTTCGATCTCGCTGGCAGAATCGCCGTGCTCTACGGCGAGTCGACGGAGCGCGCTGTACTGGGTGTCGGGCTGATCCTTGCAGCGATCGCGATGTTCCGCGTCGTTCCGGGATTCTGGTGCGTCCGCCGACTGCCCGGCGTGCTAGCGACCATCGCCTGGGCGATCGTCGCGACGATCGCGTGCCTGGGGTCGGCGATGCTGGCGGCAGTGCTGCTGCGCGCCGTCCGCACCGAGATGAATTTCTGGTACGCGGCGCCTTCCTGGTTTTTTCTGTTCGTGATCGCCGCGGGCATGCTGGGTGTTGTCACGATTCGTCGTCTGAGCGTGCATGTACCCGAATCGCTCCGACCCGTGATCACGCCGGCGGCGGTCTGGTCGATCGTGCTTCCGTTGTGGACGATCGGCGCGATCGCGCTCCACGGCGTTGCGCCTGGCGCCTCGTACTTGATCGTCTGGCCGCTTGTCGTCGCTTCGCTGGCGTGCGTCGGCGCGCGCACGCCAATCGTCTGGCCGGTAGGCGCCTTCGCCGTGCTCGTCACGTCTTCGGTGTTGTGGATTGGGAATTCATGGACGTTGCTGCAGTTCATGGTGCCGCTCTTCGGATGGCTGCCCGTCTCGCCACCGTTGTGGCTCTTTCCAGTGACGATCGCCGCCGCGAGCGTGGCGCTCGTGCCGCCGATTCTCGTGCTGATTACTCAGCGATCGAGAAACTCTGAGCGTACGGGACGGGCGAGCGTGGCGATCCTGCTGCTGACGATCGCCGCCGGCGTCGCGGCCTGGGCGGCGCCCGCCTTCACACAGGCCCGGCCGCAGGTGCGCATCGTTCGATTCGTGCAGGACGACCGTCTCCATCAAGCGTGGTGGGAGATCGGCGGCAGCGAGCCGGCGCTCGACCTCGGTAAGCCCGGGCCGTCCGGGGCGTCGTGGCAGCCGGTGGACGATGGGCTGCCGGCAAGCGTGCGGATCGCACCGCTTCCGGCGACCTTCAGATTCAGAACCGCGGTGCCCGCCGGTTCGGACGCGCCACCGGCGCATGTCGAATCGCATCTCACGTCGAATGCGGACGGCACGCTGGCGCTCGACATCAAAATCACGCCGCTCGAGCCGTTGACCTTTCGTCTGGTGTTGCCGACCGGTGTGCTGCCGGTCACATCGAGTCTCGCCGGCGTCACGAGTGGAGGCGCCTGGCGCGCGACGTACGTGGCGCCGCCGTCGACCGGCACGACGGTGCATCTCACATTCCGGCGTCGCACGTCTGCTGACCTCGCCAGTGCCGCGCTTATCATCCTGACGCCTGGCGTGCCGGGCAGTCGCGCGGGCGCCTGGCCGGCCTGGTTGCTTCGCGAGCGTGCGACGTGGAAGGCGAGCTCGTTGCGCATCGTCTCGCTCGGCGTCGGCGAGTAGGGCGCGATCCGTTGCCGGCCGTCGTCGTGACTCGCGCGGCATTGTTCTTTACCAATCGCCCTGTATTCTGAGGAGCCATGGCCACCGTCCGACCCCGCGGAGTGCGATCGCTGCGTATTGCGCCGGTCCGTCCGCCCGATCAACTGGCGACGGGACGTGCGGCGCTGGAGCGGGGCGCGTGGCGCGACGCCCGGCGCGCGTTTCAAGCGGTGCTGGCGCGCGAAGAACGTCCCGACGCGCTCGAGGGATTGGGGCTGGCGGCCTGGTGGCTCGACGCCGCGGATCTCGTGTTCAAGTCTCGCGAGCGGGCGTACCGGCTCTATCGAACGGCTGGCGACCGCACGGCGGCAGCGCGAGTCGCGGTGTGGCTCGCGTGGGATTCGGCCGCGTTCCGCGGCGAGGCGCACGTCGCCAACGGCTGGCTGCAGCGGGCGCGACGGCTGCTCGACGGTCTCAAACCGTGTCCCGAGCAGGCGTGGCTCGAGTTGCGCGAGGGCGCGTTTGCGCTCTACGACCACGCGGATCCCGCGCGCGCGCTGGCGCATGCGCATGAAGCCATCAGGATCTCGCGCGCGTGCGGGAGCGTCGATTTCGAGATGGTTGGCGGCGCGCTGCGCGGGTTCGCGCTCGTGACCTCCGGCGACGTCGCGGAAGGCATGGGCCAGCTCGACGAGGTCAACGCCGCGGTGCTCGCCGACGAACTGCACGATCCGATCGCCGTCGGCCTGGCGTGCTGCTATCTCGTCGCGGCGTGCGAGCGCGCGCGCGACGGCCAGCGCGCGACCGAGTGGTGCACGCGGCTGCGGCAGTTCTGCACCACGTGGGGCCTCAGGCCGCTGCTCGCCGTGTGCCGGACGCAGTACGCGTCGGTGTGCGTGTGGCGCGGCGACTGGGCCGAAGCGGAGAAGGAACTGCGCAAGGCCACCGACGAGCTCATCGCGAGCCGGCCGGCCATGAGTGGCGAAGGGCAGGCGCGCCTTGGCGAGCTGCGGCGGCGCCAGGGCCGTCTGGCGGAAGCGGAGCAGCTGTTCGAGCAGGCCGGACCGCATCCGATCGCCGCGCTTGGCCGTGCGGCAGTGGCGTTCGATCGCGGCGACGTCGCGCAAGCCGAGGATCTCGCGGATCGTCATCTGCGTCGCACGCCGTCCGGCAATCGCGCGGATCGCGCGGCGGCGCTCGAGTTGCTCGTGAGGATTCGCGTCGAGCGTGGCGCACTCGCACGGGCCCGCACCGCGGCCGCCGATCTCGAGGTCATCGCCCGCGACATGGCCACACCCTCGCTCCGTGCGGCGTCGATGTCGGCCGCCGGCATCATCGCCGCGAAGGCCGGCGATCCCCAGGCGGCCCAGCGCGCGTTCGAAGATGCCATTGACGCGTTCGACGAAGCCGGCGCGCCGTACGACGCCGCGCAGGTCCGGATCGAACTCGCGACGCTGCTCGGCGCCATCGGCCAGCAGACGCCGGCGCTCAGCGAAGTGAAGAGAGCTCTTGGGGTCTTCATCGGGCTGCGCGCCGACCCCGCCATCGCAGACGCGCGAGCGCTCGAAGCCCGTCTGCAAAGTCCCGTCCGGCCTGCGGACGCGGCGTCTCACACGCTGTCGCCGCGCGAGATCGACGTCGTGCGTCTGATCGCCAAAGGCTGCAGCAACGCGAAGATCGCGGGCCGGCTCGTCATCAGCGAGCACACCGTTCACCGTCACGTCGCGAACATCCTCGACAAGCTCGACGTCCGCTCGCGCTCGGCGATCGTCGCCCGCGCCGCGGCGATGGGTCTGCTCGCCGCCGATTGAGCGATCTGACACAGCCGATTCGTCGCGTAAATGGCCCGTTCGGGCCATCAGCGCCTCGTCCTTCGGCATGACCCGATCCGGCGATGCGCACGCGATCGCCGCGCCCTATATTCACCGGCGGAGGTCATACATGAGGAAGTTCGTATTAGCGTTCGCCGTCGTCGGGCTCTCTGCGGCCGCGGGCGCCGCGGTCGTCGCGCAGGGGCATGTCATGCAAGCGCCGGCGGAGGCGAAGTGGGGTCCAGCGCCGCCGATGCTGCCGGCCGGCGCGCAGATTGCCGTGCTCGCCGGTGATCCGTCCAAGGCCGCGCCGTACACCGTGCGCCTCAAGTTCCCGGCAAACTACGTCATTCCGGCGCACTCTCATCCGACAGACGAGAACGTCGCGGTCAACACAGGCACGCTCTACGTCGGGATGGGTGACAAGACTGACAAGACCGCGGGCACGGCTCTGCCGGTCGGCGGGTTCGCGTTGATGCCTGCCGGCGCCAATCACTACGCGTACACGAAGGCCGAGACGACGATCCTGCTCTACGGGATGGGTCCGGTCGAGTTCAAGTACGTCAATCCGAACGACGATCCGCGGCACAAGGGAAACTGATCGCCGATCGACGTCGCGGAAAAACTGCCCGGCTGCATTGACATGATCCGGCGCGGACTCTTAGGATGAGGCGCTTTCTTAATCTCCTGAAGAAAGATGCACAGCCGAATCCGGCGCGTCATCGGGATCGTCGTCAGTGCAGCCGTCGTCCTGGCCATCGCCGAAGGGTTCGCGGCGAACGCCCGGTCCGCCGGCGACGTGCCATCGGCGTGTAACCTGAGCGGCTACAAGCCGTTACCTGGACTCACCGCCTCGGCAACTGAAGATGGCGCGACGCTCGTCTGGGACGGCGACGCTGGAAGTGAACTCAGGTTGACGCTCGGCGTTCGCGCCGGCGCGCCGTCCATTCGCGAGCTCGCCGTCCGCCGCCGCGGCGCGGCGTGGGCGACGGTAGCGGCCGGCGTCACGCCCGAGTTCCGGGTGGCGTCAGGCCTGCGTCGCCTGACGAACCAGCAACTCGATCCGCTTGCCGGCCTCGATGTTCCGATTACGCCGGCGGTCCTCGAACGCGAGAAGTGGGAAGCGTTCTGGGACGCGCCGTTGAACGTGCCAGGCGGCGATGCCGAGCACAACGACGTCACGCCGCCCCAGCACGGCGTGCTCGACCAGCCCGGGCTGCCGCGCTCGCCCGACGAGATCAAGCGAGCGACGGCGATCTACCAGGTCAATCGCTGCGATGTGACGACCAACGGCGCGCGAATCGAGGTGTCGTTCCCAGGCGTGACGCTCGGCGTGTTCTCGGGCCGGCTGCAGTTCACCGTGTATCGCGGCACGAATCTCATCCGTCAGGAAATCATTGCGACGACGAACGAGCCGTCCGTCGCGTACAAGTACGACGCAGGCCTCAAGGGTCTTGCGATCTCGCCGTCGTCGCGCATCCTCTGGCGCGGCATCACGAATCTCTGGCAGGACTACCATCTCGGCAGCGCCGCCGACGACGCGCCCGTGACGCTGAAGACGAGCAACCGGATTGTCGTCGCCGAAGGAGCGAGCGGATCGATTGCCGCGTTTCCGCCGCCGCACACGTTCTTCTGGGCGCGCGAAACCAGCTACAACCTCGGCTACGACTGGTATCGCAAGGACGACGCCACGACATTCTCGTTCGGGATCCGTCAGGCCGAGAGCGAAGAGCCGCCCGAAGAAGAAGGTCGCGGTACCGAAGATCGCCACCAGAATTTCGCGTTGCTGAGCGCGCGTCCCGGCACGTCGCAACATATGGCGATGTACCTCTACGTGAATCCCGGTGACGGTCCTGCGACGATGGACGCCGCGTGGGCGTTCACGCGTGACGATCACTTCAAGGCCGTGCCTGGCTTTCAGGTGATGGCCACGCACTTTCACATGAGCCTGCTCAGTCGCGCCCGCCACTTCGGCGGCCTGGACGCGCGCGTGCCGGATCTCGAGGTCTTGAAGGCTGCAGGCGTGACGATCGTCGCGCCGATCGACGGCGGTGGCGGTTTCGTCGCCGGTCAGTCCGGCGGCGATCCCGCGTACAACGGCGACGATCCGAAATGGCTGCAGTGGAGTCGCGGTCTCGGCGCGCCGCCCGAGTACATCGTCGGGTCCGGAGTCGCGCCGCCGCCGACGGGACGCGGGCGCGCGGCCGGAGGCGCCGCTGGCGGTGCGGGCCGAGGCGGCGTCGATCCGTACAAAGCGCAGGCAGACTACTTCGACGTCGCGACGCGCCAGTCCGATAGCCACTTCGTCGTGATGCCGAACTCGGAGATGATCCGCGGTGACGTCACGCGCGATCTCGGTGGACACTCCGACGTGTTCGTCTCACATCGCGTCTTCTGGACGCAGGGCCGCAAGCCCGGACAGCCGCTCGTCGAGGACAATCCTACGTACGGCCGCGTCTATCACGTCGGTACGACCGCCGACATGATGGAGATGGCGCATCGGGAGAACATGCTCCTCTTCATGCCGCATCCGCGCACGAAGGGATCGGCGGGTTTTCCTGACGCGATCAAGACGGCGCCGCATTTTCTCGATCCGAACTACCGCGGCGCGGGATTCCGGTGGGGCATGGGCCTTGACGGATCGGAGACGCGCCTCTGCGAGTACCGTTGCCTGTCGCTCTTCGACGACATGAACAACTGGGTCGCCGACGTGGACACGCCGCCGAAGTACCTGCAGGCGATCTCCGAGATGTACCAGCAGGGCTACGGCGACGACATCTACGCCAACAACCCGGTGAACTACGTCAAGATTGTCGCGCTGCCCCCGCCGGGCGAGTGGACGCCCATCGTCGACGCGATGAAGACCGGCGCGTATTTCGTCACGTCGGGCGAAGTGCTGATTCCGAACTACGCCGTGCGCGGCAGCGGCAGTGCGCGGACGATCATCGCCGACGTCGAGTGGACGTTCCCGCTCGAATTCGTGGAAGTCGTCTGGGGCGACGGCCAGAAGACCGGTCGACAAGTCATTCCCGCCACCGATCTACCGCCGTTCGGCCGGCACCATTTCGAGATTCCGTTCGACGCGACGGGCAAGAAGTGGGTGCGCTTTGCCGCCTGGGATTCGGCAGGCAACGGCGCGTTCGTGATGCCGATCAAGACGCGCTAGGCCGGTGAGACCGCGCGGGCGTTGGCTCTTTGTCCGACGCGACGTAGCTCTTCCGCGCGCGGGCCTTCAGATCGGCGCGCTTCATCCGGACGTCGAGCTTGTGCGTCTTGCCGTCGAGGGTCTTCGGAGAGAACCCGAGTAGATACTGGTGATGCAGCTCGTCCGAGATCCGCTGGAACGCCGACGGAAGATCGTCGCTCGGCCGCATGTAGAAGTATCCGCCGCCGGTCACCGTCGCGACGCCCTCGGCGCGCTTCAAGTCGCGTGGCGGATCGTCGGCGCCCGGCCGGGTCGTCAGTCCGACGACGTACAGCATCATCTCGTCCTTGACCATCGAGACCTCGAGCTTCGCGACGTCCGTCTCGCTGCGGTTGTCGCCGCCGTCGGTCATGGCGAGCACCACGCGGCGTCCCGTCTGATCGCGCACGAGTTGCATGCCGATCGACACGGCGTCCCAGAGCACCGTGCCGTCGCGAAACGCTGGCACCGGCAGGCTGATCGCCTGGAGCAGCTGGTTGTGATCGCCGGTCAGCCGGCGATTGACCAGCACTGATCCGCCGAACACGCCATAGCACGCGCGATCGCCCGGCAGAAGGCTCGCGACGAACTGCTTCATCGCGGCGTCGGTCAGAGTCTTCGCCGGCAACATGCTGCCGCTCATGTCGCGCATGACGGCGACCGTGATCGGCTGCACTCCGTTCGCGAAGACCGTCAGCTCCTGCGCTTGATCGTTGTCGAGCACCTCGAAGTCGTCGCGCGACAGATCGGGCACCAGGCGCCCATCCGGGTCGGTCACGGTCGCGTAGATCGACACACTCTGCGCGGTGACCCGGAATGTTGGTTCCTGTTGTGCGCCGGCTGAGGCCACTACGCCTGCGACGATCGCCGCGACGAGCGGGAGACGAAGCCTTGAGCGCGCCATGTCAGTCGTTCCGCAGCGACACGACGGGATCGATCCGGGCCGCGCGCCGCGCCGGCACGAGCGTCGCAAAGATCGCCACGACCCCGAGTCCGGCGGCCACCGAAACGAATGTCAGCGGGTCCATGCGTCCGATGCCGTACAGCAGGCTGCCCATCACGCGCGTCAGCCCCGCGGCGCCCGCGACTCCGACGGCGAGGCCTGCCAGAATCAGCTCGCCACCCTGCCGGGCGACGAGCGCGAGAATGCCGCCCGGCGTCGCGCCGAGCGCGATGCGGATGCCGATTTCGCGCGTGCCCTGGCTGACCAGATACGCCATCACGCTGTAGACGCCGATCGCCGCGAGCACCAGCGCCACGCCGGCGAAGAGCGCGAGCAGCACCATCAGGAAACGCTGGCGGGCGAGCGACGCCGCGACGCGGTCAGTCATCGCGCTGACGTGATACAGCGGAAGCTCGGAATCCAGCGCGCGAACCGCCGCGCTGACGGGCGCCACGATCGTCGCCGCGTCGCGCTCGCTTCGCGCGACGACGTAGAGCGCGCGCGCCGGCACCTGCGTGTGCGGCAAATACAACGCGATGCGCCCGTCCGTCTCGAGGGAATACTGTTTGACCCGCCCGACGACGCCCACGACGGTCTGCCACGGACTGTCGGATGTGGCGTCGCCGAGCCGAATTCGCCTGCCGATCGGATCCTGTCCCGGCCACAGCTCGCGCGCCATGTATTCGTCCACGATGATGACCCGAGGCCTTGCCGCCGTGTCCTCATCGGTGAAATACCGGCCGGCCAGAAGCGGAATCTTCATCGCCTCGAAGTATCGGCCGCTCACGACCCGCTGATCAGCGTTGAGGAACGCCTCCCCCGGCGCGGGCGCGCGGCCCTCGACGGTGATCGGTCCCCAGGAAAAATAGCCGCTCAGCGGGAGCGCCGACACGCCGCCGGATGCGACGACACCGGGCGTGGCGTCGAGCCGTGCCCAAAGCTCGTGATAGGCCTTCTGTACCGCCGCGCTGTTCGTGTACTGACGCCCGCTCATGGTGAGCTCGAGTGTCAGCGCGCCGCTCGCGGTAAAGCCGGGCTCGACCGTGTTCAGCCGCGCGAAACTCCGAATCAGCAGGCCCGCGCCGATGAGCAGCATCACCGACAGCGCCAGCTCGGCGATGACGAGCAGGCGGCGTGTGCCGTGGCTGCGTCCCCAGACGGCTCCCGCGCCGGCGGATGATCCGCGGCCGGCGTCCTTGAGTGTCGTGTGCAGATCGAGTCGCCCGGTGCCGAGCGCGGGAACAAGGCCGAACAGCACGCCCGAGGCGACCGACGCCGCGATCGTGAAGAGCAGGACGCGGCCGTCGATCGCGATCGCCTGCAGGCGCGGCACATCGGAGGGCTGGGCCAGATGGATCCACCGGATCGCGATCGCGGCGAACAGGACGCCGATCGCGCCGCCTACGAGCGCGAGCCCCAGACTCTCTGTCAGCAGTTGCCGGATGATGCGTGCGCGTGTCGCGCCGAGCGCTGTGCGCACGGCCATTTCGCGGGCGCGGGCGATTGCGCGCGAGAGCAGCAGATTGGCGACGTTCGCGCACGCGATCAGCAGCACGAACCCGACCGCGCCGAGCAGCATCCACACTGGCCGGCGCACGTTGCCCACGACCTGTTCGAAAAGCGGTACGACACTGAACGTGAGGCCGCCGTTCGGCGGGTACACGTCGGGGAAATCGCGGCGGAGCCGCGCGGTGACGCCGTCGAGTTCGGCCTGTGTCTGCCCGACGCTGGCGCCGGGCGCCAGCCGGCCGATCAGGTTGTAGTCCTCGCGCGTGCGCACCGTCGCCGCGTTGGCCGCAAGCGCCAGCGGTAGAAAAATCTCGCCGTCTTCGGCGACGCCGAGCGTCGGCAACACCTCGCGCGGCAACGAGAAGTCTTTCGCGAGCACGCCGGCGACCTGCATCGCCTGTCCGTTGAGCACGATCGACCGGCCGACCATCGCGGGATCGCTGCCGAATCGTCGCGTCCACGTGCCGTAGCTGAGAATCGCGCTCAACGGCTGGCCGGGTGCGTCCTCGGCGGCGGTAAAGACGCGTCCAGACGTCGTCTTCGCACCGAGCATGGGCAGCAGGTTCGACGACACACGAATCACGCCGACGCGTTCCGGTTCGCCCGTGCCCGTGAGGTTGTAGTTGGCGCCAATGGCGATCGCGACTTGATCGAGTCCGCGCGATCCGTTCTTGATGTCGAAGTACTGTGCGGTCGAAAACCAGTCTTCCGCGATGTTGAGGCCGGGCGATCGGTTCCAGAGAATCACGAGCCGATCGGCGTCGGCGTAGGGCAGCGGCCGGAGCAGCAGGGCATTCGCGACGCTGAAGAGCGCCGCATTCGCGCCAATGCCGATCGCGAGCGACAGGATCGCCGCGATCGCCACCCCGGGTGTGGCGACGACCGAGCGCCAGGCGTCGCGCAGGTCGTGGATCAAGCTGTCAGGAAGTTACCATGGCCGGCGAGCGCCGGGGCGACCAGCCTTCGATTTCCCGAACGGAAATCGCCGCCATCGCGCTGATCCACGCCGGATGCTCGTTGAGACAGGGGATCCGATGGAACGACGTGCCGCCGGTGCTCTTGTACTGCTCCTCGCCGCGAATCGCGATCTCCTCGAGCGTCTCGAGACAGTCGGCCGTGAAGCCGGGAGACATCACCGTGATGCTCGTTCGAGCGCGGCCGGCTTCTTCGAGGACTTTGTCCGTGTACGGCTGCAGCCATTCCTCGCGCCCGAATCTCGACTGAAAAGTTGTCTTGATCGTCGTCGTCCGCCACTTGAGTGCAGCGGTGAGCAGGCGGCCAGTTTCTTCGCACTGGCGGGGATAGGGATCGCCTTCGGTCGCGTAGCGCTTGGGCAGTCCGTGAAAACTCAGAAGACATTCCTGCGGCATCGCGGCGAGCGACGCGACCGACTCGCGCGCGACCACGGCGAGCGCGTCGATGTAGAGAGGATCCGCGTAATACGGCGGGACGACGTGAATCGAGGGCACGACGCGCATCGCGCCAGCAACTTCAAACAGCTTCTCGAGGCTTGATCCGGTCGTCGCGCCCGCATATTGCGGATACATCGAGAAGGCGACGATGCGATCGATGCCCTCGCGCGTGAGCACGTCGAGCGCCGACGCGATCGATGGATTGCCGTACCGCATCGCGGGGACGACCCGGACGTCGTAGCCGTCGGACGTCAGACGCGCCTGCAGCAACGACGCCTGGCGCATCGTCGTCACGGCAAGCGGCGAGCCCTCCGGCGTCCAGACTTTGCGGTAGAGCCTGGCCGACGCGCGCGGCCGGGTGCGGAGGACGTAGAAATGCAGGATCGGCCACCAGACCGCCCGCGGCAGATCGATGACGCGCCGGTCCGAGAGGAACTCGTTGAGATACGGGCGCAGCGCGGCCGCCGTCGGCGCGTCTGGCGTGCCGAGTTGCATCAACAGCAGTCCGATTCGGCCCCGATCGGCCATGCGTGAGCGTATCGACTAGCGCGTCCACACCCAAGCCCGCGGACAAAACCGTGACACTTCGCCGTAGGGCGACAAATAGGATGGGCTCGTGGCACTCGCCATCGTCCACCGCGAGCCGGGCACCCAGCCGATTCCGCCCGGCGTGCCGACCTGGCGGACGTGTCTTCGCGAAGTCGAGTTCGCCGAGGACAGCCTTCACGAAACGGCGGTCCCCTCCGGCCGCCGGCTGGCGGAAGGCGACGCGTACCGCCTCCTGCTCGAGGTGTTGTGCGGGCTGCAGTCGCCGATGGTGGGCGAGACGCAGGTGCTGGGCCAGTTCAAGGCGTTCCTCGCGACGCTCGATCGAGGTCAGGGCTGGTTGACGCGGCTCGGTCAGCGGCTGTTGACGGACGCCCGCGAAATCCGCACGTCGTTCCTGCAAGGCCTCGGATCGCGATCGTACGGCAGCGCGGTGCGCCGGCATCTCAACGGCTGCACGCATGCCGCGATCATCGGTACCGGCAAGCTCGCGGACGAAGTGCTGCCGTTTCTCTCTGATGACCGCCGGTCGGTCGATCAGTGGAGCCGGCGCGACGAGCCGATTGACACGATCGACGCGGCGTCGGCCGTGACGCGCCGACTGCTCGATCGCACAGACGACGTTCCCGTGAGTGGTTGCCGCACGACCCTGGTCATCGCCGCGCCGATTTCGACCGCGGTGGTGGATCGGGTGACAGCGCGGTACGCAGATCTCGCGTGCGTCATTGATCTGCGCGCCGAAGCGGACGCGTCGCTCGGCACGGCGGCGCCGGTGGTTACGCTGCAGATGTTGTTCGACGAGATGCACGCGTCTCACGCCGGCGCTTCCCGCCTGGTGGAAGCCGCGCGCGCCGAAATCGCCCGCCGAAGCCGCCTCTACGAGCTGCGTGAGGAGCTCCGGCCTTTCGGTTGGGACGATTTGTGCGCCTGAGAATTCTCAGCCGGGCGAGTGACCTCGCCCGCCTGCAAGCCTCGTTCGTCGCCCGCGCGATTGCCGCGCACGCCCCCGCCCTCGACATCGCCATGATCACGCGCGCCTCCGCGGGCGACCGGGACGAGACGACGCCGCTGTCGTCGATGCCTGACAAGGGTGCATTCACGGTCGATCTCTCGGACGCGCTGCTCTCGGGCCACGCCGATCTCGTCGTGCACTCGTGGAAAGATCTACCGCTCGAGGATCGGCCAGGTTCATTCATTGCCGCGACGCTCGAGCGGGCCGACCCCCGCGACGTGCTGCTCGTTCGCCGCGAAGTCCTTGACGCGCGTCCTACGACGCTGACCATTCTTTCGTCGTCGCCTCGTCGCATGTGGCTGCTCGAGCGGGCGTTGCCCGAGCTGTGGCCGTGGCACGTTGATGCGCTGCGATTCGCGCCCGTCCGTGGCAATATCGCGACGCGGCTCGACCGATTGATCGAGGGCCGCGGGGACGCGCTCGTCGTCGCGAAAGCCGCGCTCGATCGCCTGCTGGGCGCGGAGGCGCCGTTCAACGAGGCTGCGCGCGCGATACGGGCGCGTGTCGATCGCTGCGCGTGGATGGTGCTGCCGCTTCGCGAGGTGCCGGGCGCGCCGGCGCAGGGCGCGGTAGCTATCGAGGCGCCGATTCGGACGCGCTTCGATGCCCAACTCGCGGCGATCAACCACCAGCCGACCTGGGAGGCCGTGCAGCAGGAGCGCGCGGTGCTGGCGCTGTACGGCGGCGGATGTCATGAAGCACTTGGCGCGACTGTCTTGCCGCGTGACTACGGACGCGTCGTGTCGATCCAGGGACGCGGGCATGGCAACGCAGAGACGGGATGGTCGCTGATGAGCGCCGGCGTGGCGCCGCCGCCCGCGCGGGTCGAGAACATCTGGCCGCGGCCCGACGAGCGCACGAGCGCTACGCGGGAGAGCCTCGACGTCTCGCTTCCGGCCGATCGCGCGTTCTGGGTCGCACGTGCTGAAGCGCTGCCGCCGCATTGGACGATTTCCCCGGATTGTCTCGTCTGGGCGGCGGGCAGCTCGACCTGGCGCCGGCTCGCGGCCCGCGGCGTCTGGGTCAATGGGTGCGCCGACGGGTTGGGCGACGCGGAATTGCCGGCGATCGACCTGCTGGCCGGCCGCCCCGTCACCTGGCGGCGGCTGACGCACCAGCAGGCCGCGGCGGCCGATCCGGACGCGATCGCGACGTACGTCGTGCGTCAGATGCTGCCCGACGATCTGCCGGCGCGCACGCACTTTTTCTGGACGAGCGGCTCGCAGTTTCTGCAGGCGCTCGAACGCTGGCCCGAGTTGCGCCAGCGGTGGCACGGCACGGGGCCGGGCCGCACGTGGCAGACCATCAGCCGGACGCTCGATCAGCGCGCGCGCGCGAGGGTCTGGCTCGATTACGATCATTGGCAGAACGAGATCCTCGCATGAGCGTCAGCATCGAAACCTACGTACCCTGGTCGCAGCTCCGTCTGCGCCAAACTGCCCACCTTCGCGACCTCGTGGCCGAGACGAATTTCACCGTCGCCCAGCTCGTTCAGCCGCTCTTCGTCGTTGAGGGGCTCTCGGGCTCGGAGCCAATTCCCGGGCTCGGCGACAACACGAGGATGGATGAAGGCGCGGTCCTCGAGCGCATCGCGCGCGATCTCGATGGGGGCGTTCGTCACTTTCTGATGTTCAACGTGCCGGCGCACAAATCCGAGCGCGATCTGCATTTCGATTCCGCCCGACGATTCGTCACGGCGATCAAGAACCAGTTCGGCGACGCGTTACACCTCTGGGTGGACATCTGCCTCTGCTCGTCCACCACGCACGGCCACTGCGCGCTTATGGACGACGAAGGCC
Organism: uncultured Acidobacteriota bacterium; assembly: GCA_963704575.1. GTDB lineage: Bacteria > Acidobacteriota > Vicinamibacteria > Vicinamibacterales > SCN-69-37 > DATEGZ01. Next base: position 4,404,292 of record OY969918.1, read on the forward strand.
GGATTGAGCTGGGCGCGACGCTCGAGGCCCTGGCCGCCATGACACTCGAAGTCGTCGACGCCGGCGCCGATGGCGTGAGCCCGAGCGACATGATGGACGGTCGCACGGCATATCTGCGCGCGGCCCTCGACGAGGACGGCCACCAGCGCGTGCCGATCATGAGTTACAGCACGAAGTTCGCGATCCAATCTCTACGGGCCGTTCCGTGCCGCCGCCGGATCGGCGCCGCAGTTTGGCGATCGCCGCAGCTACCAGATCGACGTGCGATCGCGGCGCGACGCCATTGCCTCGAGCGTGCGCTGCGCAAACGAGGGCGCGGACCTGTTGATGGTGAAGCCTGGTTTGACGTCGATCGATCTCATTCAACCGATTGCGGACAAGACGGGACGACCGGTCGGCGCGTACCAGGTCAGCGGGGAATACGCGGGCCTGTTGGCGCTCGGCCGTCAGGGGCTCATCAACTCGGACGCGGCGCTGCTCGAGACATGGCACGTGTTTCGTCGGGCGGGCGCGGCGTATCTGATCACGTACGGCGCGCGCGACGCCCGTGCCCTCGGACTCGGAGTCTGACCGATGAGCGCGTCGGTTCTGACGTCCGCGGATTTATTCGCGCGAGCCCAGCGCGTGACGCCGGGCGGCGTCCACAGCCCCGTTCGCGCGTTCAAGAGCGTCGGCGGACAGCCAATCTTTTTCCGCCGGGGCGCCGGACCGCACCTGATTGACGTCGACGGCCGCAGCTACATCGATTTCTGCCAGAGCTTCGGGCCGCTGATCCTCGGCCACGCGGATGCCGACGTCGCGGCCGCCGTGCATGAGGCCGTGGACGACGGGTGGTCGTTCGGCGCGTGCGAGCCGTACTCGCTCGCGCTCGCCGAATGGATCGTGAGCCGCCTGTCGTGGGTCGAGCGGATGCGGTTCGTGTCGTCGGGCACCGAAGCCGTGATGTCCGCGTTGCGCGTCGCGCGCGCGGCCACGGGTCGCGACGCGATTCTCAAGTTCGAAGGCTGTTACCACGGTCATACCGACGCGATGCTCGTGCAGGCGGGCAGCGGCCTGGCGGCCGGCCGCGTCGCGGCGTCGAGCGCCGGCGTACCCGCGGGCATTCTCGCCGACACGCTTGTCGCGCCGCTCGACGACGACGCGGCGGTTGATCAGGTGTTCGAGGCGCACGGTTCCCGCATCGCCGCGGTGATTTTCGAGCCGCTCCCGGCCAACTACGGTCTGCTCGCGCAGCGCGAGGACTGGATCCGCCGCACGGTGGAGCGCGCACGCGCGGCTGGCGCGCTCGTCATTTTCGACGAGGTGATCAGCGGGTTTCGCGTCGGGCGCGGCGGGATGTCCGAGGCGCTCGACATCCGTCCGGATCTCGTCACGTACGGCAAGGTGATCGGCGGCGGCTTTCCGGTGGCGGCGTACGCGGGGCGCGGGGACCTGATGGATCGCGTCGCGCCCGTCGGTCCGGTCTATCAGGCCGGCACGCTCAGCGCGAATCCCGTCGGCATGCGCGCGGGCCTTGCGACGCTCGCGAAGATGGAGCGCATCGACGGCTGGCGCGTGCTCGACGATCGCACGGCCCGGTTCTGCGCGCGCCTCGCACACGGCTTCGCCGACGCCGGCGTGCCCGTCGACGTCGTGCGTCACGCGTCGATCTTCTGGCTGCATGTGCGATCGGCGGCGCCCGTTCGTCGCGTGGACGCGATTCCTGAATCGCAGGGCGCGTGGTTCCGGCGGCTGTTCCATGCCGCGCTCAATCGCGGCGTGTACCTTCCGCCGGCGGCGTTCGAGGTCGGCTTCGTGTCGATGGCACACGACGAAGACACCTTGGCGACGGCCGCCGAAGCGCTCGTGGGCGCCGCCGTGGAGGCCGGCGCCTCGTGACCGCCGAAGCCCGCAGCCGCCTGCAGTACGTCGGCGCCATTCTGTGGCTCGCGCTGACGGTGTCGCTGGCGTCGTGGTGGATGGTCTTTGCGTACGAACAATCGCAGCAGTTGAGCGCGCTCGCGTGGGGCCAGGCCGCGTACGTCGCCCGCGTGCATCGCATGTTGATGTGGGAGGGCGCGTCCTTCATCACGCTTCTCGTGGTCGGCGGCATCGCGCTGGTGGTGAGCATCCGGCACGAGCAGGCGCGCCAGCGAGCGGTGGAAGCGTTTTTTATGGCGTTCACGCACGATCTGAAGACCGCGCTCGCGAGCCTGCAATTGCAGGCCGAAAGCCTCAGGGAGGATCTGCCTGAGGCCGAAGCGAATCCCAATCTGACGCGGCTCTTGCAGGACACGGTGCGACTGGGCGTGCAGCTCGAGAACTCGTTGTACTTCGCGCAGCCGGACGGCGGCTTGCTGCTCGAGCCGATCCCGCTCGCGAGGTTCGTGTCGCACGCGGCGGAGGATTGGCCCGAGCTGACCGTGCGAGTGACCGGTGACGCGACGGCGCTCGCCGACGCGCGCGGGCTCGGGAGCGTCGTGCGAAATCTGCTTCAGAACTCGGTCGTGCACGGCGGGGCCAACGAAGTGCGGATCGCGATTGCGAGTCACACCGACGGCCGGGTCACGCTGACGACGACCGACGATGGTCGCGGCGCGACGCCTGAAGTCCTGCGGCTGCTGGGCCAGCCGTTCGTCGGACGCGCGTCGACGAGCCGGACCGGCGTCGGATTGTTCGTGTCGCGTCAGTTGGCGCGACGGATGCGCGGAGATCTACGGTTCGAAGGGGCGCGTGACGCCGGCTTTACCGCCGTGCTCGAGCTGCCGACGGCGGGGCGCTGACGGACGCATGACGCGGGTGTTGCTCGTCGAGGACGACGCCTCGCTTGGACGGACGTTGGCCGAACGGCTGGGTCGCGAGGAGCTCACCGTGCAATGGGTACGCACCGTGGCGGCCGCGCGGGCCGAGATCGACGCCGGATCGTGGGACCTGGCAATCATCGACGTCACGCTGCCAGACGGCTCGGGCTTTGGCCTCGCGCGGTTCATTCGCAAGGGCACGGCCACGCCCGTGATGTTCATGACGGCGCTCAATTCGGCGGAGAGCCGGCTCGAGGGGTTCGAGATCGGCGCCGAGGAGTATCTGCCGAAGCCGTTTCACCTGCGCGAGTTCCTCATTCGGGTGCATCGGCTGCTTGCGCGCCAGCGGCCGCGCGAGGCGATGAGCGTCGGTGGCTTCCGGCTCGATTTCGACGCGATGTCGGTCGAGTCGCCGGCCGGGGACAAGGTGTTTCTGCAGGTGCGAGACAATCGCGTGTTGAAAATGCTCGTCGACGCGTCGCCGCGCGTGGTCAATCGATCGGAAATTCTCGATCGTGTGTGGGGCCAGGATCGATTTCCGACGCCGCGCGCGGTCGACAACGCGATCGTCCGGCTCCGTCAGGCGCTCGGCGATCACGATGGCCGCGTGATCCGTTCCGTTCGGGGCATCGGCTACCAGTGGGCGGGAAGCGGGGACGCGTGACGAACACGTTCCTTCGCGCGCTCGCCGGCGAGCCGCAGGCCGTGCCGCCGATCTGGTTGATGCGCCAGGCCGGCCGCTACCAGGCGCGGTATCAGAAACTCCGCACGCGCCACTCGTTCGAGTCGTTGTGCCGCATTGCGGATCTCTCGGCCGAGGTCGCGCTCGGCCCGATCGAGGACTTCGACTTCGACGCGGCGATTCTCTTCAGCGACCTGCTGTTCCCGCTCGAAGCGCTGGGGTTCGGGTTGAGCTATGACGAGGGGCCGCCGAAGCTGGATGGATCGCTCTCCGCGGATCGTCTCGCGAGGTTCCGATCGCACGACGAGGCGATCGCCCGCCTGACGTTTCAACGCGACGCCATGGCGGCCACCCGCGCCAGGCTCTCGCCGGACAAGGGGCTCATCGGGTTCGTCGGCGGGCCGTGGACGCTGTTCGTGTATGCGGTGGAAGGCACGCACGCCGGCGCGCTCGAGCGATCGAAAGCGTCGCTCGATCTGTACCGCGCGTTCGCTGACCGCGTCGTGCCGCTGCTCGAGGCGACGATCCGGATGCAGTTCGAGGGCGGCGCGGACGTCGTGATGATTTTCGATACAGCCGCCGGAGAATTGTCGCCGGCGGTGTTTGGTCGCGACGCTGCGCCGGATCTGGCCGCGCTCGCGCGCGCGTTCCCGCGACGCCTCGGCTACTACGCGAAAGGCCTGACGCCTGCGCATCTTTCGGCGAGCGGCTGGCCGTCGCCGGCCGCGCCCTGGGCCGGCCTGGGCTTCGACTGGCGCTGGAATCTCGCCGACCAGCTTTCCGCCGGCGGCCGCACGGGGTTCGTGCAGGGGAACTTCGATCCCACCCTGCTGCTCGGAGCGAGCGGCGCGCTCGACGCCGACATCTCGCGCTTCGTGGCGCCATTGAAGAATCTGGATGCCGACGCTCGACGCGGGTGGATCTGCGGGCTCGGCCACGGCGTGCTTCCTGGTACGCCGGAGGCGAATGTTCGCACGTTTGTGGATCGTGTCCGCGAAAGTTTCTTATGACGACGTCGATGACCGAGTTGTTCGCGAAGTACGACGTGCCGGTGCCCCGGTACACAAGCTATCCCACCGTGCCGGAGTGGCACGCGCAGCCGACGACTGACGAGTGGATCGCATCGCTCCGAGGGGCGCTGGCCGCACCCGACGCCACGCTTTCGCTCTACGTGCACCTGCCGTTCTGCGAATCGCTCTGCACGTTCTGCGGCTGCAACACCGTGATCACCCGCGACCACAGCCGCGAAGCGCCGTACACCGATCTCGTGCTCCGCGAGCTCGACGAGTACCTCGCGCGCGTGCCGGCGCTCGGCGAACGCGCCATTTGTCAGCTGCACCTGGGCGGCGGGACGCCGACGTTCTTCCCGCCGGCCGAGCTGGCGCGGCTTGTCGACGGCATCTTCGCCAGGCTCGCGACCCGCGCGCGCGATTTTCGCGGCTCGGTCGAAGCCGATCCGCGCGTCACGACCCGCGAGCAGCTCGAGACGCTGAACGCGCGCGGGTTTTCGCGCTTGTCGCTCGGCATCCAGGACTTCAACGACGAGACCCAGCGCCTCGTCAATCGCGTCCAATCCGCTGCCCTCGTCCGCGATCTCGTCGGCCACGCGAGGGGGACGGGGTACGAGTCGATCAACTTCGATTTGATCTACGGGCTGCCGGCGCAAACGCCCGCGTCGATGCGCGAGACCGCCGCCGAAGTCATGGCGCTCGAGCCCGATCGGCTCGCCGTCTACAGCTTCGCGCGCGTGCCGTGGATCAAGCCGCAGCAGCGCAAGTTCAAGGACGAACAGATTCCCGCCGGCGCCGATAAGCGCGCGCTCTACGAAACCGTGCGCGCGCCGCTGCTCGATCACGGCTACGTCGAGCTCGGCATGGATCACTTCGCCAAGCCCGGCGACGCGCTGGCGCGCGCGGCCGCGGGCGGCACGATGCACCGGAATTTCCAGGGCTACACCGAGCGCCGCACGACCGTGCTGCTCGGCCTTGGCGTGAGTGCGATTTCCGAGACGCCGGGCTGCTACCACCAGAATGAAAAAATCATCACCGTCTACGATCGCCGCGTACAGGGCGGGGAAGTCCCGACGCTGCGCGGGCACCGGCTCTCGGACGACGACCAGCGCCGCCGCGACAAGATCCTCGCGCTGATGACGAGCTTTCACGTCGCGCTCGACGCCGAGGAACAGGACGACGCGCGCGCGTTTCTCGCGCCGATGATCGCCGACGGCCTCGTCGAGATCGATCACCACGAGCTGCGCCTGCCGGTGCGAGGCCGGCCGTTTCTCCGCAACGCCGCCGTGCTCTTCGATATGCACTTCCGGAGCCGCCAGCCGACCGGGCCGTTGTATTCCACCGCGGTATGAGCGAGGTCCGCGTCATCGGCGCGGGACTCTCGGGCCTTTGCGCCGCGTGGTACCTCGCCGAGGCTGGGGCGCGCGTCACCATTCACGAGGCGTCGGATCGGCCGGGTGGGCTGCTGCGCACCTGCCAGACGAACGACGGCCTCGTCGAGACTGCGGCGCGCGCCTTCACAACGACCGAACGCGTTTCCTCGCTCTTCGCCGCGACCGGCGTCGAGACGTGCGCGACGCTGCCAGCGAGCCGCCGGCGGTTCATTTTTCGCGAAGGCCGGCCACGACGATGGCCTCTGTCTGCCATGGAAACGACCGGTGCCGCGGCGCGCGTGGCGGGCGCGTGGATGCGCCGCCAGCTGAGTCCACGTGACGGAGAATCCGTCGCCGACTGGGGCCAGCGCGCGGTCGGCGTGCCCGCGACGTCCTGGGTGATCGCGCCGGCGCTTCAGGGGATCTACGCGGTCGCACCCCAGGAGCTGTCGGCGCAAGCGATCTTCGGCCGAGGTCGTGCGCCGGGGGGACGCGGGCCGCTCGTAGCGCCGCGCGGCGGTATGGGCGCACTGGTCGAGAAAATGCGGTCCGACCTCGAGGCGCGCGGGGTGACGTTCACATTCGGCGCCGCCGTCGATCGCCTGGACGCCGGCGATCGGACGATCATCTGCACGAACGCGGCGTCCGCGGCCCGGCTCGTCGCGCCGCATGCGGCGTCACTCTCGGCGGCGATCGCGCGCATCCGCACCGTCTCGCTCGTCGTCGTGACGGCATTCTTCACACCCGACGACCGCGACTGGCATGGCTTCGGCGTCCTCTTTCCTCGCGCGTCCGGCGTGCGTGCGCTCGGCGTGCTCTGCAACACCGACATGTTTCCCGGCCGGGGCAGCCTGAGATCCGAGACGTGGATCTACGGCGATCGATCGGCCGCGTCGCTGCCATCCGACGTCGAGATCCTCGCGACGCTCGTTGCCGATCGCGCAGTGATCACGCGCCGGCACGACGCGCCGATCGCGACACACGTCACGCGCCATCCAGACGCGCTGCCCGTGTACGACGAAGCAGTGCTCGATGGGCAGGCGAAGCTCAACACGCTGCCGTCGTCGATGGCGATTGCGGGCAACTTTCTCGGCCGTCTGGGCGTGTCGAAGCTCGTGGACGGCGCGTACGACGCGGCGCAGCACGTGCTCGCGGCGCGCAGCTGATTTCGCGAGTCCATGCCCCAAGGCCTTCCCCGTGTCTGCGCTTACTTCACACGCAACGCCGCCGCGATCTGATTCGCGAGCGGCTGATCCGATTTCGCCGCGAGCGCCGCGGCGACGTGCACGCGCGCATCGTCGAGCCGGTTGAGCTTCACCTCGCTGTAGGCGAGATACGCGAGCGAATCGGCGTCGTGTGGATTAAGGCGAACCGCCGCGGTCAACTCACGCACTGCGTCGTCGAAGCGATTGAGCACGGTGAGATTCAATCCGTATTGCTGGCGGGCGCTCGCGAAATCCGGACGCATCCCAGCGGCGTGCGCGAAGAACGGCTCGGCCGCGTCGGGTGCGTGGAGCTCGGACGCGAGTCGGCCGTACCGCATCCACACCTCAACGTCCGCATCGTCGGGGACCTTGAGCCTACGAAGAACGTCGACGGCACCGGCCTGGTCGTCCGTGCCCTGAAGCGCGACCGCGAGGTCGTAGCCGGGCTGCGGCAGCGTCGTGCCGGCGTCGAACCCGCGGCGCAGGTGGGGCAGTGCGTCGGCCGGTTTGCCGGCGCGCAGCAGCGCCTGCCCGAGCGCGTATTCCGTGTTCGCCTGGCCTGGCTGGTATTCCTGAGCTTTCATCAGGTGCGCGACGGCCGGGCCGGTCTCATTCTTCGCGAGATACGCCATGCCGACGGTGTAGTCGACGATGCCGTGCCGGGGCGCCTCCGGCTCGAGCTTCTGGACCCATTGCTCCGCTTCGTCGTCGCGGCCGATGATCACCAGCCGCTCGGCCATCCGCAAGCCCTCGTCCCAGCGTCCGTCGTGCAGGCCCTGGCGCAGATTCGTCGCGACCAGCAGCACGACCAGCGTCACGGCCGGCACGGCAAGCGTCGCGGCGCGCTTCGACGCAATCGCACTCCATGCGAGATCGATCGCCGCGCCCGCGCCAATCGACAGGGGAATCAGCAGCGGGAGCCGGTACCGCTCGGCAATGAAAAACGCCGCGACCGAGACGGCAAAGCTTGGCACGAACGCGAGCCAGACCCAGTAATCCCGGCGATCGCCCGCCGGTCGCGCGAACACTAGCCCGACGAGGCCGAGCGGCGCGAGCAGCCACGGCCCTACGACGTAAAAGCGCAGCATCGTGCGCGCGTCGTAGGCGTAGAACGGATAACTGTAGGGCAGCGCGATGTGCTGCGCGTTGAACACGTAGTAAAGCTTCTTGAAAAACAGCGCGACAGCGTCCACCGGATGCTGCCGTATCCACGTCAGCGCGAGCCCGAAGAAGTAGTCGGAGGTCTCGGACTCGTTGAGTGGCCGGCCGGTGGCCTGCTGCGCGACACGCTGTGCGTCGCGTTCCTGGCCGGCGATGCTTGGCGTGATGCCCGGCAGCTGATGGAAGAAACCGGTCGCGGTGTCGCTGTTGCCGATGTAGAAATTCAGGCCTCCGTGCGACGACACGAACGACCACTCGTGCGACACGACGACGTTGCGAATCGCCGACGGCGCCATGCCCGCGACGAGTCCCGCGACGAGAAGCAGCGCCGGTCGAATGCGCCGCGTCAGCACCAGGACGCCCGCGATCCCGGCGACGCCGAGCGGCATGTTCGGGCGATTGAGTGTCGCGATGCCGAAGACGACACCGGCGGCGAGAAACCACCGCGCGTCGCGTTTGAGTCCGAGCGTGACGCACAACAACGCGGCCGACGTCAGAAACGGATCGATCGACGCCTGCAGGATCAGCGCTTCATAAAACGTGAAGAGGCCGGTGAACGCCGCGAGGATTGCCGCCGCCCACGCTGCGCGATCGCCGAACCACTCGCGCGCGGTGAGAAAAAGACATCCGACCGATGCCGTGCCGAGCACGATCTGCAGCAGCCGCACAGCCGTGAACGACTTCGTGATGCCGTACGCGAGGGCGAGAAAATAAATGTACAGCGGCGAGACGTAGTACAGCCCGGGGCCGAGTCCGACGTCGCCGGCGAGTACCTTCTTCGCGAGGTCGACGTACGCGGTCGTGTCGAGGCCGACGTCCGGCTGGACGAGCGGATGATCCTTCAGTTGCAGGACGACGATGAGCTTGAGGATGAAGACGCCGGCGAGCAGCCCCAGGAATGGCCCGATCCAGCCGGAACGGGCCTCGGGAGTCTCTGTTTTCGACGCCGGGTCAGCCGCTTTCGGTACCGAACTGGCCGGTTTCGGCCGCTCACGATCAGGACGGGCCCCGGCGCGCCTGCTCACGGCGTGCTCCTGAAGTAACTGTGTTTGAACGGGTTAGCGGCAGACAATGTACGTCGTTGACCCCATTGTACCGCGGCGCTATGATGTGTTCCCCTGCGGTTAGTCGTTGCTGTGTTGGTAGTAGCCTTTAGTACCAGGTACACATAGCCAACGTCCGGTCCTCCGTCGAGCAATACGTACGTGTTAGTTATGGAGGAGGACAGATGACGCGAGTCTTCCGAGGTTTCCTGCTTGCAGCAGGCATCCTCGCAGTGACCGCCGGATCGGCCTATGCCCAGGGCACGGGTTCGATTTTCGGTAAGGTCACAGACCCGTCCGGCGGCGTGCTGCCGGGCGTTACCGTCACCGTGACCGGCACCGCCCTGCAGCGGCCGCTGGTAGCGACGACGGGCACGAGCGGAACCTACCAGTTCCCGACCGTGCCGATCGGCAAGTTCACAGTTACGTTCGAGCTGAGCGGCTTCAAGAAGGCCACGCGGCCGAACGTCGAAATCGTCACCAACTTCAACGCGCCTATCGATCAGAAGTTGGAAATCGGCGCGGTGTCTGAAGAAATGACGGTCACCGCGGCCGCTCCTGTCGTCGACACGAAGAAGACGACGACCGGTGCGACGTTCACGAAGGACATCCTCGAGAACATCCCGACCGCGCGCGACCCGTGGCAGATCATTGGCATGACCCCGGGCGTGCAAGCCGGCTTGAACGTCGGCGGTTCGGCGTCAGGCCAGCAGGTCGGCCTGTCGGTCTACGGAACGTCGGCGAACGTGCAGTGGAACCTCGAAGGCGGGTCGATCACGGACCTGTCGTCGAACTCCTCGCCGTCGTACTTCAACTTCGACTCGTTCGAGCAGATCCAGGTGACGACGGGCGGCGGCGACGTGTCGGTGCAGTCGTCGGGCCTCAGCATCAACCTGGTGAGCAAGAGCGGCAGCAACGTGTTCAAGGGCACCGCGGTCTACACCTTTGAAAACGACGCCATGCAGTCGAACAACGTCTCGCAGGCGCAGTTCGACGCCGGCCAGAACGGCTTGCTCTCGGGCAACCCGCTCAAGAAGATCACCAACGCGTCGATCGAGTACGGCGGCCCGATCATGCGCAACCGGTTGTGGTGGTGGGCGGCGGCCGACAAGCAGGACATCAACGCCGGCGTCGTCAACTTCTTCGACCAGAATGCCGGCACGTTCTGCGCGCAGCTCGCGGCGGCCCAGAAGGCGGGCACCGTCAAGAGCATCGCGACCTACGACAAGCTCAACGACGTTCAGAACTGCCTCGCGAACGACAAGACGGTCATCAAGGACCTCGAGTGGAAGTTCAACTACCAGCTGAACTCGGCGAACAAGATCCAGTATCTGTTCACGAGCGACAACAAGTACCGCAACCACCGCAACGCGAGCTCGACGACAGCGGCGGAAGCGACCGTGCAGCAGACCTCGGATGCGCCGTGGGATCTTCCCCTGCCGACGCACTCGATCACGCACACGCTGATCCTCACGGACAAGCTGGTCTTCAACAACCAGTTCACGTACGTGGGCGGCGGCTTCTTCCTGGACTACCAGGACGTGCCGCCTCAGGGTGATTGCGCGCAGAGCCGTTACACCGGCAGCCCGAACGCGAGCGACTACTCGCGTCCGGCCAACTGTCAGTGGAACGTGACTCCGCTCGTCAACCAGACCACGGGCCTGCTCAGCCGCGCGGCGGCGGGCACCTACCAGACCGTCCGCAAGTCGTGGGAAGCCAAGACCGATGGCACGTACTTCGTGACCAACAAGTTCGGTGGCGACCACAGCTTGAAGTTCGGCGTCGGCTGGCGCAAGAACCCGATCTCGACGTTCTCGCACTACAGCGGCGGATCGCGCGCCACGGTGCAGTGCGTTGGGAACTCCAGCACGGCGTGCGGCGACGGCAGCTTCGTTCCGGTGGGTTCGGCGACGGGCTTCGTGCCGCGTCAGGCCGTGCTCTACCGCGACCAGCTCCTGAACAACAACTGGTGGACCTACAACGGGTACATCCAGGACGGCTACAGCCGCGGACGTCTGCGGTTGCAGGGTGGATTGCGCTACGACTGGCAGAACTCGAAGTACCTCGGCGGCTGCGTCGCGGCGAACGTCGTTCGCCCGGATCTGCTCCCGAGCCAGTGCGAAGCGGCCACCAGCCAGTCCACGGTGCTCGACCCGAACACGGGCCTGCCGTTGAAGGATTCGAACGGGAACAACATCCTGACGGACCTCCCGTCCTTCGCGAACTGGGCGCCGCGTCTGTCGGCGACCTATGACCTGTTCGGCAACGGCAAGACCTCGGTTCACGCGAGCTACTCGTACTACTACGCGACGAAGATCACGCTGGCCAACGCCCTCGGTGGTCTCTTCACGCAGACGGCTCTGACGTGGGGTCCGAACAGCGCGAGCGGCGCGTGCAGCACGACCGCTGGCGCACCGTGCTGGACTGACGCGAACCACGACGGTCAGATCCAGAACAACGAGCTGATCGGCACGCCGACGACGAGCAGCACCCGGTTCGACATCAACACGGGCATCCTGACGCCCGCGGGGAACGCCGTCGATCCGAACGCGAAGATCGGCCGCACGCGTGAGTTCATCACGGGCGTGCAGCACGAGCTCATCGCGAACCTCGCGGTCGGCGTCGACTACGTCTACCGGAACTACGACAACGGCACGGCGGCGTACACGGCTGGCTACCAGCCGGGGTCGTCACAGTTCCCGCTGTCGCAGATCTACGTCGGCCCGCAGACCTACACGGACCCGGTGACCGGCGTCTCCGCGCCGTACTACCAGATCTGCAACGGCTGCGTCCGTCCGTCCGGGATCGGCAGCATCACGGTGACCAACCTGTCGCACCAGACGTATCAGGCGGTGATCCCGACCCTGAACAAGCGCTTCAGCAACCGCTGGCAGATGAACGCTTCGGCGACGATCCAGACGAACCCCGGCTACCTGCCGATCGGTTCGTACACGACGCCGACGGGTATCTCGTTCCAGGACGGTTCGAGCACGATCGCCCGGTACCTCGTCAAGGTCAGCGGCACTTATGCGCTGGCCTGGGGCATCACGGCGTCGGGCAACCTGAACCTCAATGACGGCGCCTCGCGTATCCTCTCGGTCAACGGGCCGAGCACGGCGTATGGCGGTGTCAGCACCACGGGTGCGGCGACGACGATTGGCGGTCTCGGCACGTTGCGGTTCCAGGAAGACGGGACCACGCGGTTCGCGGCCACGAAGTTGCTCGACCTTGGCGCGCAGAAGGTCTTCTCCTTCCGCGGCGGCAAGAACCGGGTGAAGTTGATGTTCGACGCGTTCAACATCTTCAACGTGAACACGGTGCAGACGTACACGAGCAACAACATCTCAAGCTCGAGCTTCGCGGCACCGAGCGCGATCATCCCGCCCCGCGTGTTCCGCGTCGGCGCGCAGATCGTGTTCTAAGAGCACGACGTGTCCGGCGGCTCGCGCCGCCGGACCCCACACACACTGGACCCGGGCCGTGCGCCCGGGTCCTTTTTTTGGTACGGCGTCGGACCGCACGTTCCTGGGCCCGCGTCTGATTCTGCTAGGCTGTCTTCGTGGCGAAGCGTTCACGGCGCGAACGATCGAGTCCACCACCGCGTGACGCGGCGGCGCCCGCCGCGCGCGAGCCAGGTCGCCGGCACACGATTTTCGTGCTCGCCGCCTTCGCGATCGTCTTCATCGCCCTCGAGCTGGCCAGCTACACGCAGAAATCAGCGGTGTGGGACGAGCCGATCCATTTGATGGATGGCTACGCATCGCTCGCGCGTCACGACTACCGCGTCGATCCCGAGCATCCGCCCCTGCTGCGCATGTGGGCGGCACTGCCGCTTCTGGCGACCGGCGCCACCGTGGATCTCGCGACCGTTGAACGTACGGCACCCGTACGCTGGGCCTGGACGCTCTATCCGTACTGCGAGAAATTCCTCTATTTCGACAACAGCGGCGATCGGCTGCTGTATCCGGCGCGGTTCATGATCGTGCTGATCGGTGTCGGGCTCGGGATCCTCGTATTTCTCTGGGCTCGCATGTGGCTGGGGTTCTGGCCGGCCGTCGTCGCGCTCGTCTGCTACACGATTGAACCGAATATCGCCGCCAGCGCCGCGCTCGTCACGACCGACATGGGCTTCGCGGCGTTCATGTTCGGGTCGCTATTTTTCCTGTGGCGCGCCTGCCGCGATCTCTCCCGCGGGAACATCGCCGGACTTGTCGTCTTTTTCGCGCTCGCCGTCGTGTCGAAGTTCTCCGTGTTCGCGCTCGCGCCGATCATCGTGCTGCTCCTCGCCGTGGCGGCGCTGCGACCGTCGCCGGTGACCTTCGCCAAGGCGGCAGGCCTTGTCGGTCTGCTCGCCGTGACGTCATGGGTCGCGATCTGGGGAATCTACGGCTTCCGCTACGCGCCAAGCGATTCGCCGGGCTGGGTGTACAACTTCGAGACCGATCCGCAGGTCCAGAAAGAAGTTCCAGGCCTCGCGGGAGCGGCAAGCTGGATCGACGGTCATCACCTCCTGCCGAACGTGTACACGCAGGGCTTTCTCTTCGGTCAGGCCAAAGCGCAGGTCCGTCGCGCGTTTCTCAACGGCGAGGTCAGCGACCGCGGCTGGTGGTACTACTTCCCGTTCGCGTTCGCGGTGAAGACGCCAATTGCGATTCTCGGGCTGCTCGCGGTTGGCCTCGTGGCAGCCGCGCTCAGATGGCGTGAGCTCGATCTGCAGAACGTGTTGTTCGTCGTGATCCCGATTGCCGCGTTCATGGCTGCGGCGATGACGACGCGGCTGAACATCGGCGTGCGCCACTTGTTGCCGATTTATCCATTCGTCATGCTCCTCGCCGGCGTGGCAGCGAAGTGGCTGCTCGAGAAAGGCCGGGCCGGCGCGATCGCCCTCTGTGCTGTCGTCGCCATCGGGGTCGTCGAATTCGGCAGCAATTATCCGGACAATCTGGCGTTTTTCAACGCCTTCGTCGGCGGCCCCGCGCACGGATCCGAATACCTCGTCGATTCCAATCTCGATTGGGGACAGGACCTGAAGCCGCTGAAGCGCTGGATGGACGAGAACCACGTTCCGCACATCAACCTGGCGTATTTCGGCACGGCCTACCCGCCGTACTACGGCATCAACGCGACGTATCTGCCAGGGTCGGAATACTTTCAGCCCAACCCGAACGTGCAGCTTCCGGGGTACGTCGCAATCAGCGCGACCGTGCTGCGCGGGGTGTACCTCGACGACACCACGCGCGCGTTCTACCGGCCGTTTGTGAACATGCCGCCGGTGGCGACGATCGGCCACTCGATCTTCGTATACCGCGTCGAACAGCCCTGGTGGTAGCGCGGTGACATGAGCGCGAAGAAATCCAAACCATCGAACGCCGGGTCGCCGTCGCGACCGGTGCCAGCGAGTGTGCAAGGCCTCCACGAGCGCGTAGCACCCGACCCTCGGCGCGAGCCGCCTCGTTCGTTCTTGACCACGTGGGGGCTGTGGGCGGGCCTCGTGCTCGTCACGCTCATCGCGTACTACCCGGCGTGGCACGGCGCGCCCCTCTGGGACGACGACGCGCATTTGACGCGGGTCGATTTGCGGTCGCTGACGGGACTGTGGCGGATCTGGTTCGACGTCGGCGCGACGCAGCAGTACTACCCGGTCGCGCATTCGGCGTTCTGGCTGTTCCACGCGCTCTGGGGCGACGACACGCTCGGCTATCACCTCGTCAACATCGTGCTCCATGCGACGTCCGCGTATCTCCTCGCTGTGATTCTCCGTCGTCTCGCGATTCCCGGCGCGGCGCTGGCGGCGCTGATCTTCGCGCTGCATCCGGTGCACGTCGAGTCAGTGGCGTGGATCACGGAATTGAAGAACACGTTGTCCGGCGTGTGTTATCTCGGCGCCGCGCTGACGTATCTGCGCTTTGACGCGACACGGGAACGGCGGTGGTACGTCGTCACGCTCGCCCTCTTCGTGCTGGCGTTGCTCAGTAAATCGGTGACGGCGTCGCTTCCCGCCGCGCTCCTCGTCGTCTTCTGGTGGCAGCGCGGACGAATCCGCTGGCAGGAAGACGTCAGGCCATTGCTGCCGCTTTTCGGTCTCGGCCTCGCGAGCGGACTGCTCACCGCGTGGGTCGAGCGGTCGCAGATTGGCGCGGACGGTCCGCAGTTCCAGTTTTCGCTGATCGAACGGACCTTGATCGCCGGCCGTGCGGTCTGGTTCTACTTCGGCAAGCTCGTGTGGCCCGACCCGCTCATCTTCAGCTATCCGCGCTGGCACGTCAGTCAGGCGGTGTGGTGGCAGTATCTCTTTCCGATCGCGCTGGCGGCGCTCGTCGCCGGGTTATGGCTGATCCGGAACCGCACGCGCGCGCCGCTCGCGACGACGCTGTTTTTCGTCGGCAGCTTGTTTCCCGCGCTGGGTTTCGTCAACGTGTATCCGTTCATCTACTCGTTCGTCGCGGATCACTTTCAGTACCTCGCGAGTCTTGGCGTGATCACGCTCTTCGCCGCCGGCGTGACGACGTTCGTGGCGCGTCGAGTGGCACGGCCCGACACGGCACTTGCGGCGGT
Organism: uncultured Acidobacteriota bacterium; assembly: GCA_963704575.1. GTDB lineage: Bacteria > Acidobacteriota > Vicinamibacteria > Vicinamibacterales > SCN-69-37 > DATEGZ01. Next base: position 4,420,101 of record OY969918.1, read on the forward strand.
CGCACTCGTCGTCGGCCTGCCGGCGGGCGTCTTGACGTGGCATCAGAGCGGACAGTATCGCGACGCCGAGACGCTCTATCGCACGACGCTGAGCCTGAACCCTGAGAGCTGGATGGCGCACATCAATCTCGGCAAGATCCGGCAGGAAGCCGCGCACGCGCATGGCGACGATCCGGCGCTACTGACCGAAGCGATGCAGGAATTCCGCGAAGCGATCCGGATCGAGCCCAGCGTGTCGCAGGCGCACAACAACCTCGGTACCGTGCTGCTGGCCCTGGGGCAGAATGACGCGGCGGCCGCCGAGTACCGCGAGGCCCTACGGCTGCGGCCCGGTGACGCCCAGGTTCAGTACAATCTTGGCCTCGTGCTGCAGCGGCAGGGGCGCCCGGACGACGCGATTGCGACGATCCAGTCGTCGCTTGTGACACGGCCGAACGATCCGTCGGCGCATCTTGCCCTCGGCGATGCATTGCAGTCGGCCGGCCGCTTCGACGAGGCCATCACGGCGTACAACACGGCGCTGCGGCTCGATCCGAAGGATCCCGAAGTGCACAACAACCTGGGCAGCGCGCTCGGCCATCTCGGGCGGCTCGATGAAGCAATCGCGCAGTATCAGGCGGCGCTCGCGATCAACCCGCGGTCGGCCAGAGCGGGCAGCAATCTCGGCCTGGCGCTCCTGCGGCGCGGACGGACAGACGAGGCCATCGCCGCGCTCCGGCAGGCGGTTGCCGCGGAACCGGGATTCGTCGGCGCGCATCGCGGGCTCGGCCAGGCGCTCGAGCAAGCGGACCAGCACCGTGAGGCCGCCGTCGAATTTGCCGAGGCCGCGCGTCTACAACCGGAGGCAGCGGACATTCGCAACGACCTCGGCATCTCGCTTGCCGAGTCCGGCAAGTACCAGGACGCCGTCGCCGCGTTTCGCGAGGCGCTCCGGCTGAAGCCGGATTTCGACGAGGCGCGCGACAACCTGCAGCGCGCGCTCGCGATGATCAAGTCCGGCGGATCGCCGTCTCACGAATGACGACCGCCAGGAGCTCCCGAAAGCGCTCGCGCCGAGATGACGGCGCGCGGACCGCGGCGGCGGCCGCGACGGTGTCGCACGCGTCGGCGTGGACCGGTGTGCTCTGGGCGCTGCCGGTTGTGCTCGGCATTCTGCAGTGGTACGCGAGCGAGCTCGCCACGCACCAGATTCGGTACGAGGAGCTCGCCGAGTCGATTCGCAACGTGTTCTGGCTCAACCAGCGGCTCGTCTACGACGGCATCTCGAGCAACGTCGGCTGGTACGGCACGCTGCTCGTGGTTTACAAGATCTTCGGATTCACGATGGCGTCCGCGAAGTGGGTGAGGCTCGTGCTCGCGGTGACGGGCCTGTTCTGCGCGGCCGATATTCTCCGGCGCGCGATGGGCGCGCGCCTCGCCCTCGCCCCGCTCGTCGTCATCGGCATTTCACCGGCGTTGCTGTACTTCAACACGCTGCAGACGAGCTACGGCGTGGACGTGCCGTACGCGGCAATCTGTTTGTGGCTGGTGCTCTCGATTCGTCCAGACGGCGCGCGGCCCCTCAACCTGGCGAAGAGCGCGGCGACCGGGTGCGTCGCGATGATCGCCGCGATGTCGTATCCGTCGTTCCTGTTCTACCTGCCCAGCCTCGCGATGATTGCGATCTGGTGGGCTCGTCGCGACGCGTCTGCTCCCATGTCGGGCGTCGCGATGGCCATGGATCTCGCGGCCGGCCTCGCCGGATTCGCGCTGCCCCTTGTGCTGGCGTGGATCTACCTCCGGAATCCGTCGCTCCTCGCCTACGATCCCGCGACGCACGCAGGTTTGTTTCGCGGCGGCGCGCAGGTCGGATTGAGCGCGACGCTGCTATGGCAGTCGATTGGCACCGTCGCGGGCGATCTGTTTTCGCACGGACAGAGCTACTACTTCGAGGTCACGCAGCCGGACTTGTCGGGCTGGCTCGCGATGGCGGCCTGCGCGGGCGTGGCGGCGTTCGCGATGTTCCTTGCGGTCACTCGGCGCGCGCCGGCACTCGTCGTCGCGGCGGTATTGCTGTTGCTCATCGCCAATGTCATTGGCCCGAACCTCTCGGTGTCCGGACCGCCTGGCCTTCGCCGCTGCACTGGCCTGCTCGTGACGTGGTTCGTCGCGTACGCGATGGTCTGGAAATACGCCGCGACACCGTCGGCGGCATCGTGGGTGCGCCGCGCCGGCGTCGTCTTGTGTCTGCTCGTGATCGTGGGCAGCGCGATCAAGCTGCCATCGCTCTTTGACGATCTGCGCTCGGACAGCCTGTATCGAGACGGCGAGTGGTTCGCGATCGAGGCGACGCCGGCGCGTTCGCTCGACAGGCTTCTCACGCAGTTCGATCAGGGGAAGGGACTCGCGTGTCCGGTCGATCAGGAGCGGCGCATTCAGCCGTGCCGGTACCAGGAGGTCTACGCCGCGATGGCCGGATCACGCACATGGAACCGGCGGCCGCCGGTGGAGATCGAGGCGATCGACTGGAAGACAGGCAATTCGATTACGCTCTCGACCACGCTCTGGACCGATTATTACTTTCCGCACTGAGGAGCGTCAGACAGCACATGGCCAGCTGGATCCGGGTCGATCGGCGCGTCGTCATTCTCGCGGTCGTCGTGTTCGTCTCCTGTGCGTATTTCTACGGCGCCGGCGGCTGGAACCAGAACACGCGCTTCGATCTCGTGCGCGCGCTCGTCGAGCAGGGCACCATCCGCATCGACGCGTATCACGAGAACAGCGGCGACAAGGCGCTCGCCAACGGGCACGTCTACATCGACAAGGCGCCGGGCGCGAGTTTTGCGGCCGTGCCCGCCGTCTGGGCCGCGCGGGTCCTCTTCGGGGCGACCGGTCACAGCACGACCAGCCACGCGGCGATCGAGGATCTGGCATACGTCGCGACGGTCGCCGCCGGCGCGGTGCCGGCGACGATCGCGTGCCTCTGTCTCTTTACGCTCGCGCGTCGCTACGGCGCGAGCGTGGGGCAGGCGGCAATCGCAATGCTCGTCCTCGGCCTTGGCACGCCGCTCTGGGCGTACGCGACGCTTTTCTGGGGACACGCGCTGTCCGCGTGTTGCCTGATGATCGCGCTCCTCGCGGCCGACCTGCTGCGCGACGACGAGACGAACGCGCGGCGTGACGCGATGCTCGGCGCGATCGTCGGATTCTTCGCCGGCTGGGCTGTTGTCACCGAGTTCCCCGCAGCCGTGCCCGCCGTGATCCTGACGCTGCTCGTGCTGCGAACGACGTGGGCGTCGGGACGGCCGCGTGTGATCCGCATCGCGGTCCCGCTCGCGGCGACGGCGGTGTTCTGCGCGCTGGCGCTCATGGCCTATCAAGGGGCGGCGTTTGGATCGCCGTTCCATCTCGGGTACGCGAGCGAGGAAAGCCCTGAGCTGCTGCAGGCCGGATTTTTCGGCATCACGCTGCCGAAGGTCGACGTGATGGGCGAATTGCTCTTCGGGTCGTATCGCGGGCTGCTGCCGATCGCGCCGGCGCTCGTGTTCGCGCCCTTCGGCTGGTGGATGGCGCGGCGGTCGCCGATGAAGTGGACGTTCGCGGCCGCGGCGGCGAGCGCGGTGTTCTACTTTCTGCTCAACTCCGCATACGAACACTGGGAAGGCGGCTGGTCGTACGGTCCGCGGCAGATTGGCGCCGCGCTCGGGTTCTTCGCGCTGGGCCTCGTGCCGGTGCTCGTGCAGGGCGGCGCGTTCCTGCGCGGACTCGTCGCGTTGCTCGGCCTGGTCGGCGCCGGCAGCGCGCTCATCGCGGTGTCGACCACCGCGCAGCCGCCGTCATTGCAATACATGGCGCCAATGTCGCAGTTGATGTGGCCCGACTTCGTCGCCGGCAAGTTCTCGCAGAATCCGCAGTCGATCCTCGACGCCCTGTGGCGGGCCGGCGCGCCGAACGCGGCGTTCAATCTCGGCGAAACTGTCGGGCTCACCGGCCACGCGAGTCTGATTCCCCTGGGCCTGGTCTGGCTGCTCGGCGCGGTCGCGTGGTGGTTCAGCCGGCAGCCGGAACCCGAGCGTGCCGTTGCGGCGGCGGCACCAGTCCGTCGATCGAAGAAGGCGAAAAAACGGACCTGAACCCGCTCAGGGCTCGTGCGTCCCGTTTCCGTTGACGCGCGCGCGCGGCGGCTGAAAGCTGCCGGGATTCTTTCCGGTGTAGAACCGGCACTGCTTGATGAAGCTCGTGCGGTTGTGCAGGCCCACTTCGCGAATGACCGCTTCGACCTTTTCGCCGCGTTCGATCGCCTGGACGGCGTAGGTCACGCGTGCGCGGGCGCGCAGCCTTCGGAAGTTGGTGCCGAGTTCGCGAAGCGCGCGCCGGAGTTGCGACGGCGTGCGGTCCAGCGCGTGGGCGACCTCTTGGAGTGTCAGCGTCTGGTGGCCTTCGATGAGGCGCCAACAGACACGTTGCGTGTTGTCGAGCGACAGCGGAGACAGCATGGATCGGGTAGTAGGACGAACGAGAGACGCCCCTCGTCTCGCTCCGGAAATGTTTCCGGCCGATTTGTTCAGTCAGCGTACTCGAAACCGCGCTCCACCCAGGGTCACTGGGTAGGAGTGTCGGTTTGCGAACACTTTCAACCGGTCCCCGTTACTTGATCGTGAACTCGACTTCCTTGGTCGCCGGATCGCCGCCGAGCCGGGATTTGGCCTGGACCGTCAACACGTACCGGCCCGGGACGAGATCCTGGAGCGGGATGTGGGAGACGTAGGGATAGCCCTTCGTGCCGATCTCCGCGGCGTCCCGCGTCTCGCGGCCGACGAACGCCTGCGTACCGTCGTCTGTCTTCACGATGGCGGTCAGGTCGACCGTGTGCGGCTTGTCCGCGTCGTTGTCGTAGACCTGGGCCAGCACGACCAGCGTGTCCTCGAGCGCGAACGTGCGGCTCGTTGTCGGCGGCCCGGGCAGCAGGTCCTTGATGCCCGTGGCGTCGATGCTCGACGGCATCTTCGACGCGCTCGACGAGGTGATGGCGAGGTTGCCCATCGAGATCGGTCCCTTCGTGAAGTCCGGGACCTCGAGGCTGGTGAAGACCGATCCCGACTTGCCGGTGCCGGCCGCGTTGGCCGCGAGCCGCAGCTGATATCGGCCGGGCGGCACCTGAAGCTCGGTCACGAGGCGCAGGCCGCTCGCGGCGATGGCCGCACGCGTCTCGGGCTTGAGCGCGAGGTCGAGCGACTTGCGGCCGCTCGCCTTCACTGCGGCCGATCCGTCGATCACCGCGTACGTCAGGTCGACTTTGCCGTCGGTCGCCGTCGTCGCGGCGGCCAGATCCGCGCCCGCAAGTTCGATCGTCATCTGCACGCGGACATTCTGCGCGTCGCCTTTGAGCGTGTTCGTCGCGAGCCGCAGGCCCAGGCCGCTCACGGCCATCGGGCTGTTGAGGAGCGCGATTGTCGGGTCGGCCGGCGGCGGTGTCGCCTTGTTCGACGGCTTCGCCGCGTAGTAGCCCTTGCGCGCGCGCACTTGCAGGCCCGGGCGCGTCACGCGCACCGTGATGTCGTGGAACTTGCCGTCTTGCTTGAGCTCGGTCGGGTGATAGCCGAGGACGTAGTACGCGGTGTTGTCGTCGACGACGCGGCGGAAGCCGCCGGTGAAATCGTTGGTGCCGACGGTCGCGATGCCGCCCGTGGCCTCGGAAAACGTGCGCAGCGTGCCCAGCTGGCGACGGACGTCGGCGCGCAGCGCGCTGATCGCCATGCTCTGCATCTTCGGATCCACACCGTCGGGGCCGCCGGTCATCGAGATCGTCACGTCCGGTTCGCTCACCGGTCCTCGCGGATCGACCGAGTAAATGGCGACATTGGCGTGCGTTGCCGCGTTGTAGAGCAGCTGCATTTCATCGAGGAGCGTCTGGGCCTGGATGGCTTCAATCGAGGAGTTCGCGCTCATCGGATCGTCTGGCAGGGTATTGCTGCGTGGCCCGACGACGTCGTCGGTGTTGAAGTCGAGGCCTTCACTGAAGAAGACGACGGCTTTCTTCCGGCCGCGTACGCCCGCCAGGCTGTTCGACATCTGCGTGAGCGCGTTCAGCGTGTCGCTCGCTTTTCGCGCACGCTCGGTCGCTTCGAGATCGCGCGCCTCTTTCGGATCCCAGCCGGTGACGCCAGCGCGCTGCTTGATTTGCTCGAGGACGTTGATCGCCTTCCACTGGACCTTTTCGCCGACGAACTTCTGGACGGACGCACGCAGTGCAGCCTTGTCCGCGGTGAATTCCTGGTTGGTGTCCGCCGTGCCGCCCTGGAGCAGGATCACGGCCGCCTGATCGTTGGCGCTCAGGGCCTGGTCGATGAACTGCAGCGCGACCTTCTTCGTGATCGCGGTGTCCGTCGACTGAATGTGATTCCCGTCGAGGACCATGACGTACAGGCGCCCGTCGGTGCCCTTCTCGTTCGTCGCGACGTCAGGTGGAATCGCGTTCGGGTGGCCCAAGGTCGTATCCGGGCGCTCGAGCGGGATGTCCACGAGCGAGAAGATATCCACGGCCTGCGGCTTCTTGTCTTCGGCGATCTGGAAGTCGCTGGACTTGAGGTCGCGGACGAAGTTGCCCTGGCTGTCCGTGACGATGGCGTCGACTTCGATGTAGTTGCCTTCCGCGCGGAAGGTCACTTGGGGCTGGGGCGTGGGCGTCGGGGTCTGGGGTGCGGCTGACGGCCATGCACCAAGCACGGCCACGGCCGCCACGAGTACAAAGAACGGGCGTGCGGACACGGTCACCTCGGAAGGAAGCGGGCGGGGCGGCTACTCGCCGCCGCCGCCAATCTTGATCTGCTGCAGTGGCGGCAGGGTCACCGCCAGATACCCTTGCCGGGCGCGGATGTTCAGGCCCGAGACTTTGGTCTTCAGCTCGATTTTGCGGTACTTGCCGTCCATCACCGCGTTGTCGGGCTGGTAGCCGATGACGTAGTACGTGCTCGTGTCACGCGCCACCAGGTTGAGCGCGCGCGAGACGTCGTCCATGCCGTGGATCATGAAGCCACCGGTGCCGGACGTGAGGATCAGCGGACCGTCGTCGCCCGTGTCGAACGCGCCGGAGCGCGACATCGAGGCGTGGACGACGTCCGGATTGGCGCTGAGACCGTTGACGTTGCCTCGGCCGTCGATGGTGTAGATCGTCGTGCCGCCGCGCGCGGCTTGTGCCGCGACGTTGCGCAGAATCGGACGCGACTCTTCGACGAAGAAACCCTCCGTCAGAAAGATCAGCGTCTTGCGTCCCGGGATGTGCGCGAGGCCGCCGGCGACGTACTGGAGATTCTGCACGGTCGTGGTTGCGAGCGTGCGCGCCTGGCGGACGTACAGCCGGGCCTTCTGTTGGATCTGGTTTTCGATGACGCTGATCTGCACGTCAGGTTGCGGCGCCGCTTCGGCGCAGAGCGACGCTTGCTCAGTACACGCCTGTTGCGCCAGCTGCATCGCGACTTCGCGCTCGCCCTGTTCGATGCGCATGGCATCGACTTCGCTCGGGATCTTCGGGAACTCGCGCAGCGGCGCCAGCAGCGACTGCCGGCTCTCGAATCCGGGCCGCGCGGATCGGACGGCGACGAGCAGCTCGTTCTTGTCGTTCGTGAGCCGGCTGCGATACATGTTGCCGGCGACAAACACGCCGCCGATGTCGCCCGGGCCGATCTGTTCCTGGATGAACTTCTCTGCGCCCTTCTGGACGCGCATCAACGACTCGTTGTTGAGCGATCCCTCGTCGAAGAGCAGGACGAACACACGGTGCGCGCGATCTTCAGGGGTCTGCGCGACGTTCACGCCCGCGCCCGCCACCGCGCGCGTCGCCGTGTCGTCGTGCGTCACCATGTAGAACTGCTGGATCGCCTGGGGCTTGCCGTCCTCGTACAGCGTCAGATCGTCCGCCACGAGGCCGGGCACGAATTGGTTCTTGCTGTCGAGGACGACGGCATCGACCTCGACCAGGGACGTCGTCGAACGAAACGTCGTTTGAGGCGGCGCAGTCTGCGGGTTCTGACCGAACAGGGGGAGTGTGCGAGCGGGTCCCAGCAAGACGACGGCTGCGACGCCACACGTGACCAGACGGGCGATACGCATCATCGGTTCAACTCCGGACAGTAAGCGTTGATTCTACTCCCATCCAGGTTCGAGCGGTGGCTCATCAAGAGGCACTTTTCCCGAGCATTTTACGAATTGCTGCCACGTCGTCCTGCATCGCCGGGGGCGCCGTGGCGATGAACCGCTCGCCGTAGGTCCGGGCTTCTTCCTGGCGGCCGGCCTCGAAGAGCGTCCGGCTGAGGTTGAAGAGGGCGTCGAACTCGGCCGGGTCGAGGGTGACCGCCTGTTTCCACGCGTCGATGGCTTCGCTCTTCCGGCCCGTGCCGGCGAGGACGACGCCCAGCGCGGTGTGGGCGCCGGCGAGCGACGGGTCGATCGCGATCGCCTGCCGGAGCGAGACCTCGGCGCTGACCTGATCCTTCTCGCCGAGCTGGGCGATGCCGATGTTCTGGAAGGCGAGCGCGTTCTTCGGATCGATCTCGAGCAGGTGCCGGAACGTCCGAATCGCGTCGTTCGATCGCCCCGTCATCTCGTAGGCATTGCCGAGCGCGACGAGCGCGTCGGGGTCATCGCCGGCGACGGCTTCGAGCAGCGCCACGGCTTTTGCCGCCTGACCGGACTCGGCGAGGTACTGGCCGAGTTTGATCCTGACTTCGCTTTGCGTCACGCCGTTGCGCAGCGCCTGTTCGAGCGTGGCAATCGCGTCCGAGGCGCGGCCGTCGCGCCAGTAGATGAGTGCGAGCTGGCGGTACGCGTCCTCGGTGTCCGCTCGCCGGGCGATGACGCTGCGATAGAGCGCAATGGCATCGCCGGTCTGCCCGGCCTGATACGCGTCGGCCGCACGGTGCATCATTTGCTCGAGCTCGACGAGCCGCTTCGGATCGTCGTCGTCGGTGTAGCGATCCCTGACCGGCGCGGCGCCGCCGCCGATGTAGCCGAGCGATCGCAGGCGGTCGAGCGTGTCGGGCGTCTCGTCGCGCGGGCGGCCTGGCGCCGAGACGTCAAAGCCCTGCAGGACGTTCGCGAGCACCTGGAGGCGCGTCGTCTGCGCCGTCGCGATGTTCGTCGTCTCTTCGGGATCTTTGTGGAGGTCGTAGAACTCGGTGATCGGCAGGTCGATGTACTTCTCGCGTCCCAACACCACTCCGCGAAGGGGCGCCCAGCCGCGGGTGACGTTGGCGGTCATCGCCTCGAAGTACGAGGGCCGCTCCGCGCCGCTACCGGCCGCGATGAGTGAAAGCAATGACGCGCCGGGCAACTCGCGGTTCGTCTGACCAGATCCGGACGTCGGCGCGAGCGTGCCGACGGCGTCGAGCAACGTCGGGAGGATGTCGACATGCCGAACGGGTGTGTCGACCGTGACGCCCGCGAGCGCACGCGCCACGCTCCCAGTCGGGCCGTCCGGCCGGATCTCCGCGACGATGAGCGGGACGTGGAGCGTCGATTCGTACGCGAAGAGGCTGTGGGTAAGTTCGCCGTGCTCGCCGAGGCTCTCGCCGTGATCGCCGGTGACGATCACGAGCGTCGGCCGCGGTTGGCTCGCCAGCCGATCGAACAGGGCGCCGAGCGCGCTGTCAGTCCAGGACACCTCGCCCAGGTACGGATCGCTCGGAAACTGCTTCGCGAAGGCTGCCGGGGGCGCGTAGGGCGCGTGCGGATCGTAGACGTGCACGAACGCGAACCACTTGGCCGGCTGCTTGCCGATCCAGCCGAGCGCGGACGAGACGACCGCGTCGGCGCGTCGCTCGCGGTCGCCGCCCGCCGCCGACGCCTGCCCGAGCACGTCGTCGTAGACGTCGAAGCCGACGTTCAGGCCGAAGCGGTGGTCGAGCGGAAAACCGCCGATGAAGGCGCCGGTGGCGAACCCCTGGGTTTTGAGCACGGTCGCGGCTGTCGGTATGGTCGGAAGGAAGCGATAGCCGGTGTTGTCGCGGATCCCGTGGTCGTACGGATACCGTCCGCTCAGGATCGACGCGTGCGAGACCAGGGTCACCACGGCGTGCGAGTGCGCGAACGTGAAGCGCGCGCCGTGCGCGGCGAGCTTGTCGAGATTGGGCGTCACCGCGCGTCCACCGTACGAGCCAAGCGCATCCGCGCGGAGCGTGTCGATCGTCACGAGCAGGACGTTTCGGTTCGGATTGACGTCGACGGTGAACGCCGGTGTTCGCAGCCACCACCAAACGCCAAGACCGAGCGCGACGGTGCCGGAGAGGAGTAGCAACATCACCCGCCGGCGGGTCGGTGCGGCTGGAGTCTGGTCGGGAGCCCGAGGCGGCGTTCGTCCGCCCTCTGATTTGGCCATCGTCCGTACTATACCCAGTCAGGTCGTCCAGACGCCGCTCGGCACGACCGCCTTGCTCTACAATTCGAGCCAACTCACTTCCATGCGGACCACGGCCTTCCGGATGCCGGCGCTCGTCCTCGCTCTTGCGGGACTGGCCGCCGCGCCTGGCGCCCAGCAGCCTGCTGTCCAGCGGCCGACTTTCCGGTCGTCCGTCGATCTCGTCGAGGTCGACGTCGTCGCGGTGGATCGGGACGGCAAGCCTGTCTACGGTTTGACGGCCGCCGACTTCACGCTGCGCGACCGGCAGAAGCCGCAGGAAATCGCGACGTTCCAGGAAGTCACGCACGCGCACGACGACGGCCCGGCGCCAGTCGCGGATGGCCCGGGCGGCGTTCCCGTGAAGCGTGACGTCGCGAGCAATCGCACCGCGCAATCCGATCGGCTCGTCGTGATCGTGATCGACGACTTGCACATCTTCAAGGCGCGCACGGATCGAACGCGCGACATCGCGCGCACGGTCATTCGCGAGCTTGGCGCGCAGGCGTCGATGGCGGTGCTCTTCACGAGCGGCGATCACAATGTCGAAATTACCGAGGACCGCACGGAACTGCTAACGGCCGTCGACAAGTTCACGGCGCGGCGGCCATTTCCCCGTCCGATCCTGGCCATCAACAACCTGCGCGGGCAAGGCCCGGAGCCGACGCAGGACATCAAAGAGTTGTACGACGATATGAACGCCTACAAGACGCTCCAGGACGCCGCGCACATGCTCGGCGCCAGCGACGGACGTCGCAAGGCGTTCGTGTTCTTGTCGGAGGGCATTGGCAAGGATCTCAGCGGGTTGTTCGGGGCGATGGCCGCGCCGGGCGATTCCACCGGGGGTGAGGCGTACATCGCCGGCGATCTGTCGACGGAGATCAAACCGTCGGTCACCGACTTTCACGCGTGGGCCGTCATCGACATGATGGACGCGCTGCGGCGATCGAACGTCGCGACGTACGTCATCGATCCGCGAGGCGCCGTGTCGAGCCAGGATCTGATGCGAGAGTGCCATCCCGCGGCGACAGTCGACGACCCGTGTCTCGGCGGCGGCCTGCCCGATTGGAACAGCTACGTGCGCCAGGCACAGCACGGCCTCGAGATGACCGCGGAGGCTTCCGGCGGCTTCGCGATCACCAACAGCAACGATTTCACCGGCGGCCTCAGCCGGATTCTCGACGACCTGGATCACTATTACCTGCTCGGCTTTTATCCAGCCGATCCGAAGGGCAACGGATACCGGCGGCTCGACGTCACCGTCAATCGACCTGACGTGACGCTGCGCTTCCGCCGGGGCTACGTCGCCGAAGGGCCGCCGGCGCCGCCGAAGAACAAAGACCCGCTGGTCGCATTGTCGGCGGGCGTCATGCCGCGCACCGATCTCGCGCTGAGGCTGACGGCCATTCCCGGTCTGACGACGCGAGCGAAGGACGCGGCCGGGCGGCCGACAGGCAAGGTGGAGACGCTGTTGCGGCTCGCGCTCGAAGTGGCGGTGCCGCGGAGTGGCGTCACGAGCGCGGCGGGCGCCGTCGGCGACGCGCTCCGGTACACCGTCCTCGCGGCCGACGTGAAGAGCGGCAAGATCGTCACGCAGTTTTCGAACACGGCACAGCTCTCGTCGAAAGGCGCGCCTCGCGACGCCCGCGCCGAGAGCGGGGGAGCCTCCGCCGACACGATCACGTTTCAGTTTCCCGTCGCGTTCGCCCTGCCGCCGGGCCGCTATCAGCTGCGGGCGTCGGCCGTCAGCGCGACGCTTGCGCGCGGCGGCAGCGTGTATCTTTCCCTGGACGTCCCGGATCAGTCGACTGCGTCCGTCGCCATGAGCGGCATGCTCGTTGGCTACGGTGACGGTCCGCGGGTGATCGTGGCGTCAGGCCCGCAAAGCAACGCGGCCGTCGAGCCGCCGTTTGCGCCGACACTCGACCGCGAGTTCTCGGAGACAGACACGCTGCGCGTGTCGTTCGACGTCGCGACCAGCACGCCGGCCAATCCGCGCCTCGTCGTTGATATCGTCGACGCGTCGGGCCAGGTGGTGAAGAACTACGTGCTTGTCGCGGATCACGGACGCGTCGATCTTCGCGTGCCGCTTGCAGATCTTTCCTCGGGCGCGTACATGCTTCGCGCGACGGCGAGCGATGGCGCGCACTCGGCCAGTCGCGACGTCGGATTTACGATCAAGTAGATCCCGCCTGTCCGAGTGTTCCTCGCGCTAGGTAACGCGCGCCTGGCCCATCAAGGATTCCGTCCGGGGAGAGCGTCATGGACACGGTGGTGCTGCCGACCTGGTTGCCAGTTACTGCGATCGACCGGGCCCTGCCGTTGCTCAGTTCAGAATCCCTTGGGCGGCGTAAACACAAACCGTGCGTCGTCGAGCGTGGGATTCACCTGAGGATCGAAGGTGGCGGTGGTTCGATACAAGGTGCCGGCGGCGACCCCCTCGGCGGTGTCCTCGAAGACGCGCCGCACGAGCAGCGTCTGGACGTCGATCCACACGGTCATGCGCCGAACGTTGACGACTCTCCCGGTCGCGCGATACACGGACTTGCCGACGCCGGCCAGCTTGTAGCAACTGTGGCCGTTGATCGCTTCAGTCCCCGCGACCGTCGCGCCGCCGAATTCGGTCAGCGGACCGCTCAGGTCCGCCTGCGGGAACAGCCACGGCGAGACCTGCATCAACGCGTTGTTCGTCGGCTCGCCGCCGCTGACGAAGGCGCCCGAGGCCTCGCCTTTCGGATACGTCTCGGCCAGGCCCGTCGCCTGCCACCATGTGTGAAAGGCCTCGTCGTCGGCCCACACGACGAAGCGATCGGCGTTCTGCTCCCTGACGAAGTCGAACAGGAAGTGACGCGGCGCGCGATACGCTGTCTTGAACGTGTGATGCTCGCGCACCACGCCCTCGGGCGGACCAAACTCCACATCGACGGTGCCGGTGTCCGCGTAGGACTTGAGGGCGGCGTAGGCCGCCTGGCTTTGCGCCAGCACGTCGTCAGGGGACGGCGGAACCGGCCGGGGCGCCTCGGCCCATGCCACCCAGGCGCAGGCGCTTGCGACGATCAGCGTTCGAAGGTTCGTCATCGTTTGACCAGCTCCACGCGCCGATTCTTCGCGCGGCCCTCGAGGGTCGCGTTCGTGTCCTTGGGCTGCGACTTGCCGAAGCCGGCCGTCGAAAGCCGCGCCGCCGGAACGCCGTAGCGGGTCACGAGCGCGGTGCGAACGGCGGCCGCGCGGCGCTTCGACAGATCGAGGTTGTAGTCGTCCGCGCCAATGCCGTCCGTGTGCCCATTGACGCCGAGCGCCCAGTCCGGATGCCGCTTGAGGACGTCGGCGATTTCCTTCAACGTGGGATCGGACTCCGGCCGAATGACGTCGCTGTTGAACGTGAAATAGATGCTGTAGACGTCGGCGCGGCCCGATTCCGCCAGTTCGCGCTCGATGGCGCTGCCGCCGCCACTGCCCGTACCTCCGCCGCCGGCGGCGCCGCCCGCGCCGGCTCCGCCGCCTGGGCCACCGCCACTCTCTGGCGGTCCGCCGCCGCAGCGCGTCGTGATCTTGATCACCTGCAGCGACTCGCGGTCCCCGGCCGGGCGAGGCTCGACGCCCAGGTCCTTCGCCTCGTCCTTGGAGATCCCGTCCACGCCACCGATGCCGATTCGGAACTTCAGCGTAAGCGGATTCGCCGGGTCGTCGAGGAAGAAGAATTCGGACTTGTCGCCAAAGAAATCCCCTGCCGCCTGGATCGCCGGCAGCGACACGGGCACGTCGTTCAGGAGAACGGGCATCATCACCGGCGCCTTGCCGACGCGCGCGACGGTCGCCTCTTCCTGGTTGTCGTAAACGTTCGGATGCACCTCGCGATCGATGCCGGGCTTCACCACGTTGAACGCGATGAAGATCCCCATCGTGGTCTCGCCCTTCGTCTTCAGCTCGTTGAGCACCGCGGTGGACGTGCCGATCGCCGTCGTCTCGGGGATCATCTCTGGCAGCAGGTTCGAGAACCACTGCAGGTAGGCCGTGGCGCTGCGGAGGTCGCTCCGGCGCATCGTGCGAACGAGATTGAACTGCTGCAGTTTCGGCTCGTCACTGAGTAGGTCGTCCGTGACCATGCGTTCGGTCGAGTACGTCAGCCGGACTTCGATAGCGGTCACTGCCTGGATGGTCTTGATCGACTCGTAGTCGCCCTGTGGATCGTTGACGGCCGTGACGATCGTGAGGCCAGCGCACAGCGGAATCGCCGGCGGCGCCGCCAGGCCCGTGCCGGCACGGGCCGGTGCCAGCGTGAGGCCGACCGCGATCGCGGTCGCGCTCACTGCGAGACGCGTCGTCATTTTGGCTTCCCGGCGATGTAGCTGCCCGGCAGCCCGATGCCGGCGCCCTGCATGAACGATGCGGGCCCCGCCTGGACGACGCCAAAACCCTCCGGTTGAACGCCGGCGGCGACCATGCGCTCGCCGCTCGAACTGGTGAGCAGGAACAAGCCGCCCGCGCTCTTACCTTCGCTGAGCGAGGCGACCGGAATCACTTGCTTGTTGTAGACGACGACCTTGCCGATCCCCTCTTCCGCATACATGCCGGCACGCTCGCCGGCCTGGTCAAAAATGAACGCGCCCCCGTGTTGCTGAAATTCGCCGAGCGCCGCGACAGGAGTCTTGCCGTCTTTCGAGAAGACGACCATCCGGTAATCGCCGTCTCCCTTCGTCCCGATTCGCGCCCGAATCGCGTCACCCTCGGTGATCTGAAGACCGCTCTCGGATCCGTCGGCTGAGATCAACACCCGCTGCGGGCCCGCGGAGGGGCGGGTCATGACGAAACCGCCGGTGTTGCGGGCACCGAATCGCACCAGTCCGTCGCCCGCGGCGCTGTAGAGAATGGCGTCCCTGTCCTCAGTCACGGCGAAGACGCGTTTGCCATTCCGGTCCATGACCTCGAACGGTGCGGTGACACGCCGCGTGAGTCCGGTACGCGAGGCTTGCCCCTCGAGCTCCGCGATGCGCCGTTCGAGCGCCTTGACGCGCGCGTCGGTCGTGCCCGGGGTCTCATCCGGAGCCTGGGCCGGCGGCGCCTCGGCGGATCGTCTGAAGAACATGCTCTGCTGACCGGCTGGGCATGACGCGCGCGGCGGTGTGACGCGCAGCGTGCCCTCGGGGGCGGCGCACACGTGCACGACATTGGGAGGCGCCGGAGGCTGAGCCTGCGCGCGCAGCGCGGTCGTCATCCAGCCCGCCGTGGCCGCGGTCGCGCACCCAGCCGCGAACACCAGCACGAGTTGCACGTGTTTCATCATCGTTGACCTCCGCCACTCGGGCCGCATTTGTCGCCCGCGGCACACCCGAGGATGTAGCTGCCCGGTAAACCGCTGCCCGGTACCAGCGGAAAGCCGGCGACCGGACCAGCCAACACCACGCCATAGCGATCCTGGTTGACGCCGAACTTCACCATCGGCTCGCCCGCCGCATCGCCAATCACGAGCAGGCCGCCGCCGGTTGCGCCTTCGGTGAGCGCCAACACGGCCTCCCCGTGCGCATTCTGGACACGGACACTGCCTTTGCCGTCGATGACGGACATCACGGCCCGGAGCAGGCCAAGCGGGTCGCCAATGACGAGCGCGCCGGTTCCTGCTTGCGATTCGCCGATCGCCGCTTCCGGGCCGCCGGTCGGGCCGGGCACGCGCAGCGAGTAGTTCCCGGACGGTTGTCTTCCGAATTCGACGCGCCGTTGGCCGCCTTCGGTCATGAGCAGGCCGTCGACATCTGCGGACGCGCCGATGGAAACCTCCTGGCTGCCGAGACCCCTCGCGATCACGAACCCGCCGGCGTCCGTGGCCCGGAGCTCGACGAACGTCTGTCCGTCGCTCGCGCGGATCAGGACCTTGCCGGGGAATATCTGAAGGATCGCGCGCCCGTCCTTGTCCAGGACTTCAAACAACGGGCCGTTCTCGAGCGCCTTGGCGCGGGTCTCCAGCTGGCCCAGGAGATCGACACTGGCCGGTGACGCCGTATCGGACCCGGCTTGTGGGTTCCAGGGATTGCCGTTGTCGCCCTCAGAGGTCGAGGGCGTCAGGCGCATGGAGGTCTGTCCCGCGGCACAACTGCCGGTGACTCCGGCGGCGTGCATGATGCCGTCGGACGCGACACAGACGACGATCGCGGTGGGCGCACCCGCCTGCGAAGGATCAGCTGCGTCGCTGGCTGTCGGATGAACGGGTGCTGCTACGAGCGGAAGCAACATGACGGCGGCGGCAATCGCCACCGCGCCGCCGGCGCGAACGCGCGCGCGCAAGGAGCCCCGTGTGTCGGTCGGTTCCTGGGCAGACATGAAGGACCGTCCTTTGTCGGGCGTTTCGGCGATCGGGCCAGGAGACTCAGACTCGGCCGGGCGTGCGGATTATAGCTGGCTAGCGACTCTTGCCGCCGAGAAACGCGCGGATCTCGTTCAACGCCGCCGGGTACGCGGCGGGCGGCGCCGTCTCCACGAACTGCCGGCCGTAGCGGACTGCTTCGTCGCGGTGCCCGCTGGCCGCCAGTTCGTGCCACAGGTTGTAGAGCGCGTCGAACTCCGTGCCGTCGAGGTCGACGGCGTGCTTCCAGCTCTCAATCGCTTCGGCCGGTCGTCCCGTCATGGAGTAAACGACGCCGAGGGTCGTGTAGGCGCCGGCGAGCGACGGGTCGTTGCTGACCGCCTGCACGGCAAATGTCTCGGCGGTCTTCAACCGGTCCGCGCGCTGCGAGGCGAGCTTGGGTTCGTCGGCGGCCTTGAGCGAATTGACCGCGAGGTTCCAGCACGCGATGCCGTTGGTCGGGTCGAGCGCGAGCACGCGGTTGAACGTGCGCTCGGCGTCGGCGTACCGGCCGGCGTCGACGTAGGCAATGCCCAGTCCGTTCAGCGCCTCGACGTCGGTCGTCGCGGAATGCTCGAGCACCTGGATGGCGCGCGCGCTGTCGCCGCCGCCTTCTGCGAGATAAATGCCGAGGCGAATGCGAATGTCTCGATCGGGCGCGCCGTTCCGGAGCGCCTTCTCGAGCGTGTCGATCGCGTCCTTCACCTGCCCGCGCTCGTAGTACGCATGCGCGAGCGAAATGTATGCGTCAGCCGTGTCCGGTCGCCGCTCGATCACGCGGTTGAGCAACGCGATCGCATCATCAACGCGGCCGTTCTGGAAAAGATCGGTCGCGGTGTGCAGATCCTTGTCGAGATCCACGAGCCGCTTCGGGTCGTCCGCCTCGGTGTAGGTCGTGCGCGCGGCGGCGGTGCCAGACGCGTAGCCGAGCGCGCGGAGCGCGGCCGCGTTCTCGACAGTCTCCTGCCCGGGGCGATCGGGCGGCGCGACGTTGTAAGTCCGCAGCGTGTTGGCGAGCACCTGCACGCGGTCGGCCGACTGCGGCGCGAGGTTCGAGGCTTCCTTCGGATCGGCGACGAGATTGTAGAGCTCGGGAATTGGCAGATCGATGTACTTGTTTTTCGCGACGATGACGCCGCGCAGGGGCGCCCAGCCGCGGACGAGGTTGTAGGTCATCGACTCGAAATACCCGGGCCGATCGGCGCTTTGCCCGGTGCGAATGACGTCCCGGAGGGACGAGCCCGGCAGCGAACCGTCAGCCGGCGCACCGGCCGCGTCGATCACGGTCGGCGCGATGTCGATGTGCCGGACGGGCGCGTCGATCACGACGCCCTTGCGAGTGCCGCCGTCTGGCGTGACCTCCACGATGATGAGCGGCACGTGGAGCGTGGACTCGTACGCGAACATGCCGTGCGTCATCTCGCCGTGCTCGCCGAGGCTCTCGCCGTGGTCCGCGGTGATGATGACGAGCGTGGGACGCGAAAGCGTGGCGACCTGATCGAACAGCGGGCCGAGCGCGTGATCGACGAACGCAATCTCGCCGTAGTACGGCTGCTGGCCGTACTTCGCGGCGTATTCGTCGGGCGGCCGGTACGGCGAGTGTGGATCGAAGGCGTGCACCCACGCGAAGAACCGGCTGGTCTGCTTGCCGATCCACGCCGTGGCGCGTGCCACGACCTCGTCGGCGCGCCGCTCGGGCAGCGCGAACGACACTTCGCCCTTCATCTCGGGCAATTGGTCGTCGTACATGTCGAAGCCGGGCGCGAGACCGAAACGCTTCGAGAGCGGGAAGCCGCCGATAAACGCGCCCGTCGCGAAGCCCTGCGCCTTGAGCCGCGTCGCGAGCGTGACCGTGCCTTCCTTGACGCGAAACCCGCTGTTGTCGCGCATCCCATGTTCGTACGGAAACCGGCCGGTGAGAATCGTCGTGTGCGACGGCAGCGTCACCACCGCGTGCGAATGCGCGAACGTGAACCGCGCGCCTTCGGAGGCGAGCCGATCGATGTTGGGAGTGGACGCCGGGCCGCCGTACGACGATAGCGCGTCGGCGCGCGTCGTGTCGATCGTGACGAGCAGGATGTTCTGATCGGTGCCGGCAGGCAACAGCGCGAACGCGTCTCCTCGTTGCTTCCACACAAACAGGGCGGCCGCCACGACAGCCACGGCCACCACCGCGATCCACAGGCGCGAGGACGCGGGCGACGACGGAGCGGGGGGCGTCGGCGGGCCGGGAGTCTTTTTCGGACGCGCCTTGGGTGCGCTCAAGACTCCAAGATCTAGCACACCCGGCCGTTTGGGGTCGGCAGGCGGGTCGGGCGGCGCTCGATCAGCGCAGGCGTCGACCACACGGGGTGGGAGTATTTCACCCGGTAGGATGGCCGTGATGGCCCGGCCGCGCGGCCCGCTTCCGATCGTCATCCTGCTGGCGCTCGCTGCCCTGGTAGTCGTCGTGTACCTGCCGGTTGGCCACTTCTCGTTCGTCGACTGGGACGATCCGTCGTACATCACGGCCAATCCCCACATCGTCGGCGGCCTGACGTGGCACAACCTGGCGTGGGCGATCACAACGGGCTACACGCCGTACTGGCATCCGCTCACGTGGATCTCGCACCTCGTCGACATCCAGCTGTTTGGCCTCGACGCCGGCGCCCACCACCTCACGAACCTCGCGTTTCACCTCGCGAACACGCTGTTGCTGTTTGCGTTGCTGCGGCGTCTGACCGGCGAGTGGGCGCCGAGCGCCTTCGTCGCGGCGGTGTTTGGCGTGCATCCGCTGCATGTGGAGTCGGTCGCGTGGGTCACCGAGCGGAAAGACGTGTTGAGCACGTGTCTGCTGCTCCTCACGATCTGGATCTTCGCCGACTACGCCCGTCGTCCGCACTGGGCGCGCTATCTGGCGATGACCGCCTGCTTCGCTCTCGCGTTGATGGCGAAGCCGATGGTCGTCACGCTGCCGCTCGTGCTGCTGCTCCTCGACGTGTGGCCGCTCGGGCGATTCGAAACCACACCGGCGCGGACGTTGTGGTTGGAGAAGGTCCCGCTGGTACTGCTGGCGGGTGCCGTCGGCCTGGCGACCATTGCGATCCAGCAGCACGTCGGCGCGCTCGCTGGCTTGGCCGCATTGCCGCTGTCGGCGCGCATCGCCAATGCCACCGTGGCGTACGTGATTTATCTCCGTCAGGCGTTCTGGCCGGCGGGTCTGGCGGCGTTCTATCCACAGCAGATTCGGGCGGCCTGGCGCGTGATCACTGCCGCGCTGCTGCTTGCAGGCATTACTGCGGCCGCGATCCGCTCCCGCCGCACGAGACCGTTCGTGTTCGTCGGCTGGGCGTGGTACGTCGTCACGCTCGCGCCGGTCGTCGGCTTGCTGCAGGCAGGAGAGCAGGCGCACGCCGATCGGTTCATGTACGTCCCGCTGGTCGGCCTCGCGATCGTCGTCGCGTGGGGTCTGCCTCGTGCGGCGGCGGCCGTGTGGAACGACGAGCGCTCACGCCGCGCGGTACTCGGCGGTGTGGCGGTGGCGAGCGTCATCGCGCTCTCCGTGCTCGCGCACCCTCAGGTCGAGACATGGTCCACAAGCTACACCTTGTGGCAGCACGCGCTTGCCGTGACCGACCGCAACTACATCGCGTACCAGAAACTCGCTGAAGCGATGCGAGACGACGGCCGGTTCGACGAGGCGACAGCGAACTACACGCGCGCGCTGGCGCTCGCGCCGCCGAACTCGCCGGTCTATGAAGCGATGGTGCACAACGACCTCGGGCTGATCCTCGTGCGAGAGAAGCGGCCAGCCGACGCCGCACGCGAGTTCACGCAGGCGACGACGCTCGACCCGGCGTTCGCCGAGGCGCAGGGCAATCTCGGCAACGCACTCGCGGCGGCCGGCGATCTTGCGGACGCCGTGGAGCATTTCGACGACGCGATTCGGCTTCGACCGGACCTGCCCGAGGCGCAGATGGGACTTGGCGCGGCGCTGTTGCGCGAAGGCAAGGTCCAGGAGTCGGCTGCACACTTCTCCGAGGCGCTGCGGCTCGCGCCCACGCTCGCCGAAGCGGACAACGGCCTGGGCGCGGCGCTCGCGCTCGAGGGCGACACCAGCGACGCGATCGCCCGTTACCGCGAGGCGATTCGGCTCAAGCCGGATCTTGCCAACGCGCACGTCAATCTGGCGCTGGCGCTCGCCGGCGAGAATCAGGACGACGAGGCGATTGCGGAGCTTCAGCGCGCCATCGCCCTCGATGAGCCGCAGCCGACCTGGCACTTCAACCTGGCGGTCCTGCTCGCGGCCCGGCAGAGGACCGACGAGGCGCTACGGCATTTCGAGCGGGCGCTCGAGCTCGATCCGGAGCTCGCCGCGGCCCAGCGGGCCATCCAGCGCTTGACGGCCCGATAGCGCCGCCGTCAGGGCTGCGTGGCCCGGTTGTATACTCTCGCCCTCGGGGGGCCTTCATGATGCCGATCAGGTTTCGAGTTCGAGGACTGTGCGTGGCCGCGGTGCTGGCCATTGCCGTCTGCACGATCGTCTCTGCGCATGAGTCGCAGGGCGCCAACGAAAAGTCCATCTACGTCGTTGTCACCGACGCGCAGACGAACAAGCCGGTGTCGGGATTGCCGGCGGCGGCGTTCGCGGTTCGCGAGGATAACCAGGATCGCGAAGTTATTCGCGTCGCGCCAGCGACCGAGCCGATGGCGGTTGTGTTCCTCGCCGACACCACCAGCGCGTTCGTCCCGCATCAGCAGGATCTGCGCAGCAGCAGCGCCGCGTTCATCAAGAAGTTTCTCGCCGGCAGCCCGAAATCGCCGATCGCGCTCTGGGAGTTCGGCGGCGCCGACATCCCGGTCGAGAACTTCACGACGGACTCCGCCAAGCTGGAACAGGCGACGACGAAGCTGTTCGCGAAGGGCACGATCAGCGGCGTCGACACGTCGGGATCGGCGGTCCTCCGCGGTCAGAACATCATCTCGTCGAATCTGCTCGAGGCGATCGTGAGCGGCTCGAAGCAGCTCGCCAAGCGGCCCGAGACGCGACGTGTGATCGTGTCGTTCAACGACGACGTTTCCGTCGAAGGCAGCAAGATGCCGGGCCAGCAGGTTCAGGACGAGGTCACGAAGGGCGGCGTCACACTCATGGCCGTGTCGCTCCAGTCGACGGCGACCAACGGGCCGCTGCGTGACAACGTTCTTGATCAGCTCTGTCCGTTCAGCGGCGGACGCCGCATCACGATCAACGGCGTGCAGGCCCTCGCAGCGACGCTCGAGAACGTCGCCGACGTCATCAACTCTCAGTACATCGTGACGTACGCGCGGCCGTCGGGGTCGGCGAAGCAGGTGCTGGTCGGCGCGAAGGTGCAGGGCGTCAAGATGTCCACGCCGAGGTGGGCGCCAAAGTGAAAAAATGAGGCAATGGGGCAATGCGGCAGCATTCACCCATTGCCTCATTTCTCGAGTGTGCGCGCGAAGACCGTGAGCGTGCGTCCATCGCCCTTGGCAGTGGAAAAATCCGACGGGCGGGCGTGGCCCGGTGCGGCGATCGAGATCCGCAGCGAATCGCCGTCGAGTTCGTAGATGCCCTGTTGTGTCTTGCCCGCGTGTGATCCGGCGAGGTTCAGGTAGTCGATCTGCCGCGGCGTCGTTGACGGATCGAGCGTGAACCGCGCGCTCATCATCACTTTGGGGCCCGCGAGGACGGTCGTGACGTCCCCGCGCGTCACGCGCCGGCAGTAGGCGACCATCGACGCGTCGAGCGCCGCGCCGTTGAAGATTCCCCTCGTCATCCTCCATTCGCCTTCGATCTCGGTCGCCGGCCTGGCGCCTGCCTCGGTGACCGCGCGTGGTGTCGTGGCGTTGCCGCGCGACGGCGGCGCGCCGGTCTTCGCGGTGCGCTTTTTACCAACGGTCCTGCCCGTCACCTTCGCGCGACGCAGCGTTTCGAGCGCGAGTCCGGTACCGGCTTTCGTCGCGAACGTTTTCGGACGACGGCTACCGCGCGTAGCTAGACAGATCGTCCAGACGCCATTCTCGAGCGTATAAATCCCCAGGTTGCGCGTGCCGGCCTGCGGTCCGCTCGCGAACACGAGGTCGAACGCTTTCGGCGTCGCGGTCTCGTCCACGTGAAGCGCGCCCTCGTACTGGTCGCCCATGCCGAGCGACACGAACGACGTTCCGGTTACGACGATCGTCGCGTCGTCGAGCGAACGTGGCGGCGCGACGTCGCCGTCCAGCTCGAGCGTGACGATGTGCCACGTGCCCTGCAACGCTTCGAGGTCGGACGCCATGACAGAAGTGAGGCGACAGATTATAGTCGCGCGCTACGATCCGGCCGTGAATGGCACCGACGCCATCACCTTGTCCCAGATGATCGCCATTGTCCCGCTGGTCGCGGTGAGGTCGACGAACTCCCACGAGAGCTGCTCGAATGCATGCGGCAGTGTTTCCAGCTTCATCTTCGTGCGCACGACGTCCTTGTCCGGCGTGTAATTGTACGCGCCCCACAACTCGGTCTTGTTGTTCGGGTCGTACTGACGCTGCGCGGCCCAGGTCGAGACTACCAGCGTCCAGTCATTCGGCTTCAGATCGATGAACAGCGTGTAGGTGCCCGGCGGAATCGTCTTGCCGCCAATCACGATCGGCACCTCGTTCTTGAGTTCCGTGGACACGTTGGCGCCCGCGCGCCAGATCGGCGCGCCGACCAGGGCGTCCTTGCCGTAGTTCGCGCCCGTGCCCCAGAGATCCCGGCCGCGCTTGAGTGGCCGGCCGAACGTCAGCTCGATCCACTTGCCGCCTTCATATGACCCGCGGCCGAGCGTGAACTGGCGCTGTCCCTGCGTCCAGGTGCCGCGCACCTGTGCCGCCGCCGAACCGCTCGGGCTCATCGGCTTCTGCGTCTGCGCGAGCACGATCGCCACGCCGGCCACGGCAGCGACGGCGATCACGGTGACAAGCGTTGTCGTTTGCATGGAGTCCTCTCGGGGCTTAAGGCTTGAGACGTAAGGCTTGACTTGAGGCTCAGGGCTTAAATTGGAATAGAAAATTCGCCACTTCAATTCTCAATTCCCAATCCTCAATCGTCAATTTAGGAGTCTATGCTCGCCCGCTGCGTGCCCGTGTTACCCTCCCGGTGGCCGGTCCCTGCCGGACGGGCGTTCGTCCCAAGAGAGGTCTGTATGCGCACCACGACTCGCGTCCTGGCCGGCGTCGTCGCCGCGCTTGCGGCGTCCGCGCCGCTTGCGTCCGCTCCGCCGCAGACGCCGCTGTTTCAGCAGTTCCTCAGTCCCGCGTCGCCGCAGGAAGTGGTCGCGGCCGCGAAGGCCGATCGCGTCGCGTGGGTGGACTACGCCGAGGGCAAGCGCAACGCCTTCACTGCCGCCGCACCTGCGTTCGTGCCCGTGCGCCTGACGAACTTCACGAAGGACGACGGCGTGATGATGTCGGGCATCCGGATCTCGGACGACGGCTCGACCGTGATTTTCATTCGCGGCGGCGGCGCGAATCGTGACGGGTGGTTCGCCAATCCGTCCGCCGATCCGAGCGGACCCGATCACGCGATCTGGGCGGCGCGCACCGCCGCCGGTCCCGCGTGGCGCGTCGTCGATGCAAACAACCCGGAACTTGCGCCCGACGGCAACGCGATCCTCTTCGTCAAAGAGGGCCAGATCTACCGCGCGAAGCTGAGCGCTGTGAAACCGGCGACCGAGGTCGATCGCGGTGAAAAGCCGTTCGTGAGCGAGTGGGGCGTGCAGAGCGGTCCGCGATGGTCGCCCGACTCGAAGAAGATCGCGTTCGTCAGCACCCGCACCGATCACAGCTTCATCGTCGTCTATGACGTAGCGACGAGAAGCGTGAAGTACATCTCGCCCAGCGTGGACTACGACACGATGCCGATGTGGCTGCCCGACAGCCGGCACCTGATGTTCATGCGGCGTCCGGGACTGCCGTTCGGCCAGCAGGCACAGCAGGGCGGTGGCGGCATTGGATTTCCGAATGGCCCGGCATATCAGCCGCCCACGGCAGCCGCGGGGGCTGCGGCGGCTGGACGCGGCGGGCGAACCGGTGGTCGCGCCGGCGGCGGCAATGGCGGCGGACAAGGGCGCGGCGGTGCCCCCGCGTCTGACGCTGCGCCGGCGGGCCAGGCGCCAGTCAACAACTCCCCGGGCTTGATGCGCGCGACGTTCAAGGGCGGATCGACGCTCGCCTTCTACAAAGCGGACGTGACGACGGGTGAAGCGACGGAGACGTGGCACAACCAGCCGAATGACCCGATGGTCACCAACTTCACGAATGTGCGGGTGGCCGGCAACTACATCGTCTTTCCGTTCGCCCCAGGTGGTGGTCGCGGCGGCGGCGGTGGTGGCGGTGGACGCGGCGGACAAGGACGCGCCGCGGCCGCGCCGGAGGGTGCTGCGGCCGCTCCCGGCGGAACTCCGGCGAGCCCGGTCGACGAATGGGATCGCTACTACTCGCTCGACATCACGAACACGTCCGCGCGGCCGGTGCTCCTCTCGACGACCGATGGATTGATCGAAGATCAAACCTCGATCGAGGTGTCGCTGGACGGCAAGACGTTTTACTACTGCACGAACGCCCAGGACATCGAGCGGCGCCACATCTGGGCGGTGCCGGTGTCGGGCGGCACGCCGGTGCAGGTGACGACCGGTGACGGCGTCGAGACGTATCCCGCGCCACTGTCGTCCGGCAAATACCTCGCGACGCTGAGCGCGAACTGGAATCTGCCGCAATCACTCGGGATCTGGACGCTGGGCGGGCCGGCGATGTCCGCGAGCGCATCGAAAGCGACGCAGAAGATCGTATTTCCGGTATCCCGTCCCGGCTTCCCGATGGATCTTCACGTGAAGCCCGAGATCGTGATCACGAAGGCCGCCGACGGTATCGAGGTCCACAACCAGGTCTTCGTGCCGAAGGATCTCAAGCCGGGTGAGCGGCGGCCGGCGATCGTGTTCGTGCACGGCGGACCCGTGCGTCAGATGATGCCCGCGTATCACTACATGCAGTTCTACCACTGGGCGTACGGCATCAATGAGTGGCTCGCGAGTCAGGGCTACGTCGTGATGTCGATCAACTATCGCAGCGGCATCGGCTACGGCCGGTCGTTCCGCAATGCGCCGAACACTGGCGGTGCGGGGAACGCGGAGTATCAGGACGTCCTCGCCGGCGGCAAGTATCTGCAGACACGGCCCGACGTCGATCCGAATCGCGTCGGCATCTGGGGTCTGTCCTACGGCGGCGTGCTGACGTCGCAGGCCCTGGCGCGCAACTCGGACATCTTCAAGGCCGGCGTCGATCTTGCGGGCGTGCACCTCTGGGGCAGCTCGCTCGATCCGAATTCCGTGTCGTACAAGTCGTCCACGATCGGCGCGATCGACGGCTGGAAGTCGCCCGTGCTCCTGATCCAGGGCGACGACGACCGCAACGTCGCGTTCCAGCAGATGACGGGTCTCGTGCAGCTGCTTCGGCAGCGCGACGTGTACTACGAGCTCATCGTGTTTCCCGACGACGTGCACGAGTCGCTGTTGCACAGCCGCTGGATTTACACGATCGGCCGGATGGAGACGTTTCTCCACAAGTTCCTGTGGGATCTGCCCAGTCCGGCGGCCGGCAAGTAGCGACGTGCCGCGATCGAACCGCCACGAGGGTCGCTGACGCGTGAAACGCGCCGGCGTCCTCGTCGCATACCTGCTGATCGCGGCGCTCTACACCTGGCCGCTGCTTCCGCTCGCGAGTACGAAGATCGCCGGCAACGCCGGCGATCCGATCCTCACCACGTCGATCCTCTGGTGGAACGCCACCACGCTGCCGTTTTCCGAGGCGTGGTGGAATCCCCCGTACTACTACCCGGACCACGGCGTCACGACGTTCACCGAGAACCTGGTCGGCGTCAGTGTGTTCGCGACGCCGATCTACTGGCTGACGCACAACCCGCTCACGACGTACAACGTCGCGCTCTATCTCGCGTGGCCGCTGACCGCGTTCGGGACGTTCTTGCTCGTCGAGTTCCTGACGCGGCGGCGCGACGCGGCGTTTCTTGCGGGAATCGCATGCGGCTTCTGTGCATTTCGTACCGCGGAGCTCGGACATATCCAGATGATCTCGGCGTACTGGATGCCCATCGCGCTCCTCGCCCTGCATCGGTTTCTCGATGATCGACGCACACGCTGGCTGGTGTTGTTCGGCGTGAGCTTCGTCGTGCAATCGCTCGCCAATCTCTACTTCCTGCTCTTCGGCGCCGTGCTGATCGGGCTGTGGCTGGCCTATTTCGGCACGACCCGGCGGGCATGGCGTGCGCTGTTTCCAATTGTCGTCGCCTGGGTATTCGCGTTGCTGCCGCTGATTCCGGTGATGCTGCGATATCGCTCCGTGCACGACGAATACGACATGCACCGCGTCTTCGACACCGGCCTTGGCTTCGTGCTGCCGATCGATGCGTGGCTGCAGGTGTCGGATGTGGTGTGGCTGTGGCACCATGTCCTGCCGGACGGCGCTCACAATCTGTTTCCCGGCATTGTCGCCATCCTCATGATCGCCTTGGCAGCCTGGGCCGTGATTCGCCGGTCAGCGCCGGAGAGTGGAGGACAGACGCTGGCTCGCGGTCTGCGAATCGCCGCGGCCGTCGTCGGCGGTTTGAGCCTCGCGGCGGCGATCTATACCGTCGTCGCCGGTCCGTGGCGGGTGATGCTCGGATCCAGAGCGCTGCGAATGACAAATCTCGGCCGCGCGCTCGACGTCGTGTTGATCTCAGCGGTCGTGATCGGATGGCCCTGGGCCCGGCTGCGTGCCGCCGTGGCTCGACGCAGCGTCTGGCTGTTCTACTGCGCGGCGACGTTGGCGATGGCCGTGCTCAGTGTCGGCCCGATGCTCCAGCTGAGCGATCAAGCGGATCTCGGTCCGGCGCCCTACAGCTGGCTCCTTCGATTGCCGGGATTCAACGAAGTCCGCGTGCCGACGCGATTCTGGATGCTGGGTGTGATGTGTCTCGGCGTCGCTGCCGGTTTGTCGTTCGCGCGGCTCGTGCCTGCGACGGCCCGGCGCCGCGGCGCGGCGACCGTCCTGGTCGCGGGTCTATTGCTGGCTGACGGCTGGATGTACGCCATCCCAATGGCGGATGCCCCGGCGGTCTGGCCCATCGTCGAGCCCTCGGGCGGCTCGCGGCCGATCCTCGAACTGCCGGCCGGTCCGTATTTCGATGCGGCGGCGGCGTATCGATCGATCGCGCATCGCCGGCCGGTCTACAACGGCGCGAGCGGTTACGAGCCGCAGCACTATCCGCCGTTCCTCGAGGGCCTCACGGCGCACGACCCGGCGATGCTGCGCGCGCTTGCGACGCTCGGCGAGTTCGACGTGGTCGTCAACGGTAGCGACGATCCCGACGGATCGTGGGCGCGGTATGCCGCGGCGGCGTCTGGTGCGACGCTCGTCGCCAGTCACGACGGGCGCGCGACGTATCGAATTCCCGCGGTGACGATTGATTCGCTCGGACCGGGGTTGCCGATCTCGCGCGTCAGCGCGTTCGACGGCACTCCCGACGAGATCGCTGCGATGACCGACGGACGCTTCGACACCGAATGGCGCTGCATCCCGCAGAAGGCGGGGCAGTGGGTCGAGGCCGACCTCGGCGCCGTCCGCGACGTCGGTGGCGTCACGCAGGCGCTTGGCAACGCGGCGCGCGATTTTCCGCGCGGTCTTGCGATCGAGGTCTCGAGCGACGATGCCACGTGGGAGGAGGTCTGGACGGGGCCGACGGCGGCCGAGGCGTTCCGGTCAGCGGCTGAAGCGCCGCTCGAGGCCGTGATGCAGTTCACCTTCGCGCCGCGGCGCGCGCGCTACGTGCGACTGCGCCTGATCGCCAGTCATCAGAACTTCTGGCGCGTGGTGGAGCTGCACGTTCACGCTCCGGCCGCGCGCTGAAGCGAGCCGCTCGCGCGGACGCCGCATCATTCCATTTCGACCCGCTCGACGGCCAGCTCCAGCGTTTCCACCACCACATCGTTGTCGCGCGAGATGAGAGGCGCGAAGTGATGCGCCACCGGCCGCGCCCGGAGGAATCGCCACGTCATCGCGACGAGCGTGCGATCTTCGGCCTGCAGCTGGATGCTCACGGTGCGCAGCGCGGTCTGATCGCCATTGCGCACCGTGTTCCACCACTGATACCAGTTCAGCGAGCCGTGTGACGCGCGCTTGAGGATCAGGTTCGTGTAGTCGGACTGCGTTGTGACCTTGCGCGGGTCGTTTTCCTTGTCGTTGCCGTCGCGGTATTCGACGACCTGAATGCGCGCCTCCGGAAACACGACCTCGTCGACACCAGCCTGCAGCGATGAGGCGTCGCCGTCGCCCATGTCGACGAGGAAGTTCGCGCGCGAGTACGGACGATCTCTTAAGGTCGCCATTCGTCGTGTCTGCCTTTCACCGTTCCGGGTTGTAGAAGATCCAACGCCAGGGCGCCTGGTCGTCCCAGCCGCACCAGCTCGGCGTGCCGAGCCAGTCCTGGCCGAGGTCGCCGATCGGCGCGCCCGGCGGTGCGGGCTCGGCGGGTACGATGCCCACTGTCTCCTGCGACCGCTCGAGGAAGCGCTTGATGTCGGCCGCGAGGAGCGCGCGGTGGCCGATTTCAGCGTCTTCGGTGCCCGGCTGGGCGCGCATCCGCGCCGCGAGCTTCTGCAGGCGAAGCGATGCGATCGCGCGCACGTCGCCGTTGGGCGATCCCTGCGCCAGCCACATCACGCGGCTCACGAGCACACGCTGTTCGGCGCGACGGACGGCGGCTTCGTACGGCGTCGCGGCGGCGGCGTCGAACGTCGCGGCCGACAGCTTGTCGATCACTTCCTCGAGGCCCGGCAGAGAGGGATCGACCGCGTGTTGCGCGACGAGCCGCGCAGCGCGGTCGAGCTGCAGGACGAAGCCAATCGTCACGTCGGCGGCGATGGTGCCCGGACTCAGCGGGTCGAAGGCTTCTCCCGTGGTCCGCGGGAACAGCTCGCGATGCAGACCGAAGCCAGGCGGACGCGGCGGAATCGAGTCGAGGATTCGCTGCGGCACGACCAGCTCGGACGGCTTGAGCGTGGCCGCGAGCGACGCGAGCGCCTTGCGCTGGCTGGCGGCGTTTTCCCACTTGACCGGCGTGCGGCCGTCGCCACGCATCGCGTACACGAAGTCCTGGCCGCCGAGCATCGTGGCCGTGCCCTCGACCGCGTAGCGGTGATACATCCAGATCGGCACGAACGGCTCTTCGATCGTCGTCATCGGCGCGCCCAGACGGATCGTCCGCTCGCCGATGCGAGCGAGCGCCGCGTGACGAACCTTCATGAGGCGCGTCAACTCGTCGGCCTGATCCACGCCGTTCGACCACTGCTCGACGCGCGGGTGGATATCGATGTCCTGGTTCGTGAAGTACCGGATGTCCTGCGCCCATGCGTCGTCGAGGATCTTCGTCAGCGCCTTCGGCTCGTCGGTGCCCCCGGTGAACTGACGATAGCCATAGTTGATCGCGACCTTGTCCCATTCGCCGATGCGCGCCTGGTACGCCTGCGAGATGTCGATCGAGCCGTCTTCCTGCAGCGACTCGACCGGGTGCGGGTAGTCCATCACCGAGATCCAGCCTTTGCTGCTGTCGTAGTAGTTGTGGCCGAGCCCGAGCGTGTGGCCGACTTCGTGCGCGGCGAGCTGCCGGATGCGCGCGAGCGCCGTTTGATAGAGGAGCGAGGGCTTCTCTGTGCCGGTCGTGTACGGCGAGAGCAGGCCCTCGAAGATCATGTAGTCCTGCCGATCGCGCAACGATCCGAGCGTGACCGTGCCCTTGATGATCTCGCCCGTGCGCGGATCGGCGACCGATCCGCCGGTGCTCCAGCCGCGCGTCGAGCGGTGGACCCAGTTGATCATGTTGAAGCGGATGTCCATCGGGTCCGCGCCGTCCGGCAGGATGTCCACTTTGAAGCCGTTGCGGAAGCCCGCGGCGTCGAAGGCCTGCGACCACCAGCGCGCACCTTCGAGCAGCGCCTGCTTGACGTCGTCGGGTGCACCCGAGTCGACGTAGTACTGAATCGGTTTGACGACGTCGCTGACGTCGGCGGCGGGATTGGTTTTTTCGAGGCGATGGCGCCGTACGTACCGGACGACCATCGGATCGCCGATGGGGACGCTGTAGTCGACGTAGCTCATGCCGCCGTAGCCGGCGCGCGGATCGTCAACGCGCGGCTTGTAGTTGCCGTCCGGCAGCTCGACGAGTGACACGTGCTCGCGCAGCGTGACCGAATCGGCCGACGGGGTCACGCTCGCGACCGTGCCCGAGAACATGCCCCCGCCTCGGCCGCCGCCGCCCGCGGCCGCCGCGACCGCGTTGCCCGTGCCGATGACCTGCGGGCCCTGCGAGGGGCCCGCGCCGCCGCCACCGCCGCGTCCGCCGCCGCCATCGCTCGCGAACGTCAGCGTCATGTCGATCTCGGTGTTCTTCGGAAAGTTGCGCGTGTTCTGCATGTAGAACGCGCTGCGCGTGGGATCCATCCGGTAAGTGCCCGGCCGAAGCGATCCGGCCGCGCCCGTGACGTCACGCAGGAAGAGCGGCGTCGCGTCGACGAGCACCCTGCCGCCGGATTCGGCTGCGACCGTCGTGCCCCAGACGATCGACTTGGCGAACGAATCTTCAACGGACTTGCGCTCGAGCACGTTCGCGCTGCTCGATCGGAACGTCTCATTCGGCTGAACGAGCATGATCTTCTGGCCGACGCGCTCGAAGTGCACCAGCCGGCCGCCGCCTTCCGATCCGCGATCGAGGCCGATGTCGTTCGACCCGAGGCCGGCCGAGAGGCCCGTGGCGAAGAGGAACGGCGAGTCGAGGCGCGCGATCTCGAGCCACATCTGGCCGGCCCGCTCGTCGTAGTAAAGCGGGAAGTACCCGTCGAGCTTGCGCATGCCCGCCGTGCGATCTTCGATGGTGGGCGTCGGGCCTCCGCCGCCACCCGCGCCGCCGCGGCCCTGACCGCCCCCTGCTTGCTCCGCGAGCGCGGGCGCCGATGGCTGGCGCGCGCTCGGCGACGCGGCAAATCCGACGAGACCAGCGACGGCAAGACCGAGAATCACACGGTTTCTGGACATGTTCGAGCCTCCGGCGAGGGCATTCTACGCCGCCCGTGCAGCGCCGCGACGGGTAAAATGTGACAGTTGACAATATGACAGTTGACTGTCTATATTAAGGCGTGAGTTCCGACGAAGCTCGGTACGGGATCGACGAGCTGGCGGACCTTGGCGGCGTGTCCCGCCGCACAGTCCGTTACTACATCCAGGAAGGCCTGCTGCCCGCGCCGTACGGTCTGGGCCGGGGCGACCACTACGGCGCCGAACACCTGCAGGCGTTGCTGCGGGTGAAGTCTCTGCAGGAAGCCGGGCGCTCGCTCGACGAGATCCGCCGGCCCGCCGCACGCCAGCTGCGCGGCCGTCTGCCGATGCCGTCAGCGCCGCCGGTCGCGCCGCCCGTCGTCGCGACTTGGCGCCGCGTTGATCTGGCGCCTGGCGTCGAACTGCACGTTTCCGGAACGACGCGCCTGCCGAACACTTCGGCGTTGGAGGCGCTGGCTGAATGGTGCCGCGCGCATATCGCCCGCGGCGATGAGGATCCCGATGCCCACGACTAAATCCGCGCCCCTCGACAAATCACGCGCCGGGCTCCTGGCGAACGGCGGAGCCCTCCCGCTCGAAGGCGTCTCGGTCGACGCCGATCTCACCGATCTCACCGCGCGTGTCGTCCTCACGCAGCGCTATCGCAACGTCGAGACGCGACCAATCGAAGCTGTCTATGTTTTTCCCGTGGACGAGCGCGCCGCAGTCTGCGGATTCGAGGCCATCGTGAACGGCGTCGAGTTCAAGAGCGACGTGCTGCCGCGCGATCGCGCGTTCAAGCGGTACGACGATGCTCTGCAGGAGGGGCACGGCGCGTTTCTCCTCGATGAGGAACGCGCGGACGTCTTCACCGCGAGCGTCGGTAACATCCTGCCTGGCGCGGAAGTCCTCCTCCGGATCACGTACGTCACCGAAACCGTGCTCGAGGCCAACGCGGTGCGATTCACGCTCCCGACGACGGTCTCGCCGCGGTACGCGCCGATGTCCGATCAGACCGGCGTGGGGCGCACGGACGCCGTGTCGCTCAACCCCGAAGTCCGGTGGACCGTGCCGTACGGTCTCGATCTGACGATCCGCGCGGCGATGCCGGGACGGGTGACCGGCGTGCAGTCGCCGTCGCATCCGATCGCGATGTCGATCGACGGCGAGCGCGCGACGGTGACGCTCGCGCAGACAGATGTCGCACTCGATCGTGACGTGGTCGTGCTGATCGAAGCGGAAGGCATGCACATCCCGCACGTTCGCGTCGAACGCCATCCGTCCGGTCAGCACGCGGCCGCTGTAGCGCTCTACCCGACGTTCGAGACCAACGACGTCCCGAGCGAGGTCGTGTTCGTCGTCGATCGATCAGGATCGATGGAGGGCTCGTCGATTGCGGAAGTGCGCAACGCGCTCCAGCTCTGTCTTCGCGCGCTCACGTCCGGCTGCCGCTTCAATATCGTCGGCTTCGGCTCGACGTACGAGACGCTCTTCGACGCGAGCCGGCCGTACGACGATCGGTCGCTTTCTGACGCGACCCGGCACGTCTCGTCGCTCGAGGCGAATCTCGGCGGGACGGAGATCCTGGGCGCGCTCCAGTTCGTGCTGTCGCGACCGCCCGTTGATGGGCTGCCGCGCCAGGTGGTGATTTTGACCGACGGCGACGTGACCAACACCGACATGGTCCTCGCCGAGATCGGCACGCACGCGAATCAGGCACGCGTGTTCACGTTCGGCATCGGGCGAGGCGCGAGTGCGCATCTCGTACGCGGAATGGCGCGTGCCGGCCGCGGCGTCGCCGAGTTCATTCATCCCGGCGAACGCGTCGAGCCCAAAGTCCTGAGGCAGTTCTCGCGGCTGCTCGCACCGGCGCTCAACGACGTTCGCATCGAGTGGGGCGGCCTCGACGTCACAATGGTGCCGTCGGTGCCGCCGCCGATGTTCGCGGGAGAGCGCGCGATTGTGTATGCGTTCATCGCCGCAGCCACGGCCACGACGGTCCATGTGTCCGCACAGGGTGCGACCGGGCCGGTGTCGTTTTCGGCGCCCTTCGATCCTGCAGGCGAGGCCACAAGCACGTCGCTCGCAGCGTTGACCGCGCGCGAGCGAATTCGCGAGCTCGAAGAGCAGCCCGAGACGGCGATGCGGCTGGGCTCGCGACAACGGAGTCGCGAGGGCGACCCGGCGACCCGTGAGATCGTCAGGCTCTCGACGACGTTCGGCGTCGCGTCGCGCGAGACGTCCTTCGTAGCGATCGAACAGCGCCCGGGGGCGGTGGCCCAGGAGCTGGAGTTGCGGCGCATTCCGGTGGCGCTGCGATCGGGTTGGGGCGGAGTGTTACCCGCGCCCGCGCCAAGCCGGATGCCGATGATGTTGGACAGCTCGTTCGGCGACTCGAGCGCGATGGAAATGGCCTCGGCATCCCTGTCGGCGCCGCGCCCGACGATCGTTCAACGGATCGAAAATGTGTTCGGCCGCAAACCGGCCGCATCAGCGCCGAGCGTCGGACGGCCCGCGCCGGCGACCAGACAGCGCCCGCTCGACGAGCTGGTCGCGCTTCAGCACGCCGACGGCTCCTGGCATCTCACCGATGACTTCGCCGTGCTCGTCGGCGTTCGTCGCGGCCTCGGACATGCCGACCTGACATCGAGCCGGCCCGCCTCGGCGTTGCCACAGGCCGACGAGCTGTGGGCGACGGTGCTTGCTCTGGCGTGGCTCGAGAACCATGCGGCCGACGAACGGGACGAATGGTCCGCGCTCGCACGCAAGGCGACGCGCTGGCTCGAGGCTCGGTTGTATCCGGCCGAGTTGGCTGTGTGGCAAGCCAGAGCGGAAGAGGTGATGCGCTAGAGAGGTAAGAGGGCAGAAGGCGACGAGCGAATGCGTCTAAGGTCCCTCACGTATAGGCCCATTGGTAGCCTGGCGGTTCACGACGTCGTCATTTGAACATCTCTGGCGTTTCACGACTCGATATGATGGAAAAGTCGATGGTTCTAACGCGCATTTAGCGCGCGACGTTGGCCCGGGGGTATTCGTGAAAATCTACAGACATGCAGTGCTCGCAACTCTGACCGTTCTGGTGCTTACCGCCTCGGCGGCGACGCCGGCGTTCGCACAGGGGCTTGGCATCGGCATCAAGCTCGGGCCGGTGTTCAACTCGTTCGACAGCAGCGATACGAATTTCAAGCATCGCGTTGGATTCATGGGCGGCGTCTTTCTCGGCTCGCCGCGCAACCACGTCGTGGGTATCCAGACCGAGTTCAACTTCATGCAGAAAAAGGGCGCGGGAACGACGATTCCCGGCAACGTCGAGATCAACTACCTCGACATCCCGCTCCTGCTTCGGCTGGGTGGCGGCGCGCAGTCGATGAAGGGCGGCGCCTTCTATGTCGTCGTGGGGCCCGTGTTCGACATCAAGCTCAGCGAATCGGTCACCGGCGTCAATCTGGCCAACAGCAGCTTCGAGACGTTCGACATGGGCGTGGCCGCCGGCGCGGGGGTGGAAATCACGCGATTCATCATCGAGGGCCGATATCAGCAGGGCTTCCGTCGGATTGTGACGTCGAATCTGCTCGATACCTCGAAGGTCACGACCAAGTCGTTCTCGATCCTGTTCGGGTTCCGCTTCAACTGACGCGTCCGTCAGCGTTCAGCACGACCGGGCGGGGCTGCCACCGCGGCCCCGCTCGTTTTCTGTACGCGCGGCTGCTACGATCGGAAGCTGTCAGATGATCGCGCTTCACGGTGTCACCAAGCAGTACGGCCGCCAGCTCCTCTTCGTCGACGCGTCCTTCCAGCTCAATCCCGGCGAGCGCGTCGGCCTGGTGGGACCGAACGGGTCGGGAAAGACCACGCTCTTTCGCATGATCGCGGGCGAGGAAACGCCTGACGACGGCGAGGTCGCGGTGCCGCGGCGGCTGACGATTGGCTATTTCCGGCAGGACGTCGAAGAGATGTCTGGCCGCAGCGTGCTCGACGAGGTGATCGCCGGCAGCGGCCGTCTGGGCACGCTCCATCACGAGCTCGAGGGTCTGCAGCACGCCCTCGCCGATCCTGCCCGCGCGGGTGAGATGGACGCGATCCTGGCGCGCTTCGGTGAA
The DNA here is from genome assembly GCA_963704575.1 of uncultured Acidobacteriota bacterium. Classification (GTDB taxonomy): domain Bacteria; phylum Acidobacteriota; class Vicinamibacteria; order Vicinamibacterales; family SCN-69-37; genus DATEGZ01. The sequence continues at coordinate 4,456,006 of OY969918.1, forward strand.
GTCCAGGAGGAATACGAGCACCTCGGCGGCTACGCGCTCGAGAGCCAGGCGCGGGAAGTCCTCCACGGCCTCGGTTTCGACGACGCATGGATCGACGGCGACGTCGGCGCGCTCTCGGGCGGGTGGAAGATGCGCGTCGCGATGGCGCGCGTGCTGCTCGGCAAGCCCGACGTGCTGCTGATGGACGAGCCGACCAACCACCTCGACATCGAGTCGATCGTCTGGCTCGAAGGCTTTCTCAAGCAGTTGCCTGGCTCGTTGCTCATGACGTCGCACGATCGCGACTTCATGAATCGCATCGTCACGCGCATCGCCGAGATCGACGACGGCGAAATCACGGCCTACTCGGGTAACTACGATTTCTACGAACGCGAGCAGGCGCTGCGCGAGGCCAACCGCGAAGCGGCCTACGCGCGCCAGCAGGCCATGCTCGCGAAGGAGCAGCGGTTCATCGATCGGTTCGCCGCGCATGCGGCGAAGGCGGCGCAGGTCCAGAGCCGCGTGAAGGCGCTCGAGAAGATCGAGAAAATCGAGCTGCCGAAACGGCGGCGCGTCGTGGCGTTCGATTTCAAGCCGCCGCCGCGCTCGGGTGACGACGTCGCGACGGTGAGCGCCGTGCGCAAGGCCTACGGTAAACGCGTGCTCTACGACGGATTCAATCTGACGATCCGCCGCGGCGAGCGCTGGTCCGTCATGGGCCGCAACGGCGCCGGCAAGACGACGCTGCTCAAGATGGTCGCCGGCGTCCTCGCGCCGGATTCTGGCGAAGTGAAGATTGGCGCGAGCGTGAAGCTCGGCTACTTCGCGCAACAGGCGCTGCAACTGCTCGACCCGGCGCTGACCGTGTGGGAGCAGATGCAGCAGGATTTTCCGCACGATTCGATCGGCGTGCTGCGCAACCTGCTGGGCGCGTTCCAATTTTCCGGCGACGAGATCGAGAAGCCGATTCGCGCGCTGTCCGGCGGCGAGCGCACGCGCCTGGTGATCGCGCGGATGCTGTTCGATCCGCCGAACCTGCTCGTCCTCGACGAGCCGACGAACCACCTCGACCTGGCGACGAAGGACATGCTCATCAAGGCGCTGGGCGACTTCGAGGGCACGATGATCTTCGTCTCGCACGATCGGTCCTTTCTTCGCGGCCTGAGCAATCGTGTGCTCGAGGTTGGCGGCGAAAGCGGCACAGACGCCCAGCCGCTCGTCTATCCGGGCTCGTACGTCGAGTACGTCACACGGACCGGTCATGAAGCGCCAGGGGTCCATGCCTAGGACGCGCGCATGCCGCTGATCACGCTCGATCGGGTGACGACGGCGTTCGGTCACCTGCCGCTGCTGTCGGACGCGGCGCTGCAGGTCGACGCCGGCGAGCGCATCGCGATCATCGGCCGCAACGGCACGGGCAAGTCGACACTGCTCCGGATCCTTGCCGGCGAGCTCGAGCCCGACGCGGGCCTCGTCTGGCGCGCGCCCAGTCTTCGCGCGGCCAGGCTCGTGCAGGACGCAGCGCTCGCCAGTCCCAAATCCGTGTTCGACGTCGTCGCCGAAGGACTTGGCGACCTCGCGGCGCTCGTCACCGCGTACCACCACACGGCAGTCGAGGTCGCCGAGCACGCAACGGACGCGCGGCTCGAGACGCTCGGCCGTTTGCAGCACGAGCTCGAGGAACGCGACGGCTGGCGGCTCGAACAGCGCGTCGAGCTCGTCATCTCGAAGCTCACGCTGGCGGGCGACGCCATCGTGAACACGCTCTCCGGCGGCTGGCGGCGCCGCGTGCTGCTCGCGCGTGCGCTCGTCTCCGAGCCCTCGCTGCTCCTGCTCGACGAGCCCACCAATCACCTGGACGTCGAGGCCATCGAGTGGCTCGAGACGTACCTCTCGACGTATCCCGGCGCCGTGGTCTTCGTCACGCATGACCGGACGTTTTTGCAGCGAGTGGCGACGCGGATCATCGAGCTCGATCGCGGGCGGCTGACGTCGTGGCCGGGCAACTACGCCACGTTTCTCGACAAGAAAGACGCCTGGCTCGCGAACGAAGCGCTCGCCGACGCGCGCTTCGACAAGAAACTCGCGCAAGAAGAGGTATGGCTGCGCCGCGGCGTCAAGGCGCGTCGCACCCGCGACGAGGGGCGCGTCCGCGCGCTGATGAGGATGCGCGAGGAGCGTGCACAGCGTCGCAATCAGATCGGCACGGTCACGCTGTCGTTCGAGGCGGCGGAGCGATCCGGCAAGATGGTGTTCGAAGTCGACGACGTCAGCAAGGCCTTCGGCGAGCGCGTCGTCGTGCGCGACTTCTCGGCGCGGATCATCCGCGGCGATCGTATCGGGCTCGTCGGCCCGAACGGCGCGGGCAAGACGACGCTGTTGCGGATGCTGGTAGGCGAGCTGCTGCCCGACCGCGGCGAGGTGCGTCGCGGCGCCGGCGTCGAGATCGCGTACTTCGATCAGCAGCGCGAGGCGCTCGATCCCGAGCGGACGGTCGTCGATACGGTCGCCGACGGCAACGATACGGTCACGATCGGCGAGGTCACCCGCCACGTCCACGGCTACCTCGAGGACTTCCTGTTTCCGCCCGAGCGCGCGCGGTCGCTGGTCAAGGCGCTCTCAGGCGGCGAGCGGAACCGCCTGCTGCTCGCCCGTTTGCTCACGCGGCGCGCGAACGTGCTTGTGTTCGACGAACCGACCAATGACCTCGATCTCGAGACGCTCGAGGTCGTCGAGGCGCAGCTCGCCGAGTTTCCTGGCACCATCCTGCTCGTCAGTCACGACCGCACGTTTCTCGACAATGTCGTCACGAGCACGTTCGCGTTCGAGGGAGACGGGCGAGTGGTGGAGTACGTCGGCGGCTACGAGGACTGGCTGCGTCAGCGGGCGGCGGCGAGCGTTCCTGAAGCGCCCGGGCCGATTCGGCCCGCGGCACTCGTCGCCTCAAAGCCGGCGGCTCAGCCGGTGCGCAAGCTGACATTCAAGGAGCGGCGCGAATTTGACGCGCTTCCCGAACGCATCAGCGGCCTCGAGGCTGAAGGCGCGCGTCTGCAGGGAGAGATCACGTCGCCGGACTTCTACAAGGCCGGCGCCGAGTCGATCAAACAGACGCTCGCGCGCGTCGAGACCGTGCGCGGCGAGCTCGACGCGGCCTACGCGCGCTGGGACGAACTAGACTCCCGCCAGAAGTAGCGCGATGCGGCAGACTCCTCAGCCAGCTACTACCTCCTAGCGTCAATAGTTGTAGGCTATGCGGGACTGTTGAGCTGGAGGGTCCCGCATGTCCCGTCTTGTTACTATTCGCCGCGCGTTCTTCGCCGTGCTGACGTTGCTCGCGATCGTGGGGGCGCGCACACTTGGTGCGGCGCCCGAGGTGAGCCCGGAGCTGATCTCCGGGCTGCAGTGGCGCAATATCGGCCCGTTTCACGGCGGCCGCATCGCGTCGGTGACCGGAGCCATCGGTCAACCCGGCGTCTTTTACGCCGGCATGCCGGCCGGCGGCATCTGGAAAACCACGAGTGCCGGTGTCACCTGGTTCCCAATCTTTGACCAGATCACCCAGGTCGACAGCATCGGCGCCATCCAGGTCGCGCCCTCCGATCCGAATGTGATTTACGCCGGCAGCGGCGACTCGGTACAGGGATCGTCGGGCGACGGGATGTACAAGTCCGTGGACGCCGGCAAGACGTGGACGCACGTCGGCCTCGAGGACACGACGAAGATCAACAAGATCCTCGTCGATCCCAAGGATCCGAATCTCGTTCTCGCTTCGACGCAGGGCGATGCCCGCCACACCGGGCAGGGGGTCTATCGGTCCACGGACGGCGGCAAGACGTGGCAGAACGTGCTGCACCCTGATAACGCCAACGGCACGCGCGACCTGGAATATGCGTTCGACATGCCGACCTTGATGTTCGCTACGAGTCAGGGCACGGGTGCCGGCGCCGGAGGCGGATTTGGCGGCGGCGGAGGAGCCGGCGCAGCGGGCGCCGCGCCCGCAGGTCCCAACGGTACGGCGCTGTTCAAGTCCACCGACACCGGGAAAACATGGACGAAGGTCGACACGCTGCCTCCGTATACCGGACGCATCAGCGTCGCCGTCGCGATGCACACGAACGGTCAGCGTCTCTACATCGTCGGTGGCGCGTTGCAAGGTGGCTCGGGCCTCTATCGCTCGGACGATCAGGGCGCGACGTGGAAACACATGGCCGGCACCGACACGCGCATCAGCAACGGACAGGGTGCGTACAGCTCCGGCGTGTGGGTTGATTCGCAGAATCCCGACGTCCTGTACACCGTGAGCACCGTGCTCTACAAATCGTCCGATGGCGGCGAGACCTTCATCGCTTTCAAGGGCGCGCCGGGAGGCGAGGACTACCACGACATGTGGATCGACCCGACCAATGGCCAGCGCATTCTGCTTGGCGTGGATCAGGGAGCGCCCGTGACGCTTGACGGCGGCAAGACGTGGAGCGGTTTCTACCAGCTGCCGATCGCGCAGGTGTACCACATCGCCACCGACACGCGGTATCCGTACTGGGTGATGGCGTCGCAGCAGGACACTGGCGCGATCATGACGCGCAGCCGCAGCGATCAGGGCCAGATCTCGATCGTCGACTGGCTCCCGCTACCGTCCTCCGAATTCGGTACCGTCGTGGCCGATCCGCTGAAGCCGACGACGGTGTACGGCGTGGGCTACGGGCAGGGTCAAGGCAGCGGCCTCATCAAGATTGATCTGGCCACCGGGCAGTGGGGCAACGTCGCGCCGAACTTCGGCGCCGACGCCAATCTCTACACGGCCGGCCGGGATTTCTGGAAGCGCTTCGACACGGAATTCGAGCCGAAAGCGTTGTACGTCGGCTACAACTGCATCCTCGTGACGCGCGACGGCGCGCAGTCCTGGAAGGCCTTCAGTCCGGATCTCACGACGCCGAAAGGCCAGCCGATGGTGCCATGCGGAACTGCGCCGGCCGCGGGTGCTGCCGGACGGGGCCGCGGGGGCCGCGGTGCCAACGCCGCGCCTCCGGCCGCCGCGGCGGGCGCCGCCGGAGCCACCACAACGCCACCAGTCGCCGGTCGCGGTACCACGCCGCCAGCCGCCGCGACGACTCCGGCGCCAGCGCCGGCTGCGGGCGGCGGACGGGGCGGTGGGGGATTGATCTCCGACTTCGCGATTTCAACGGCGAAGAAGGGCGTCTTCTGGTCTGGCAGCAGCACGGGTCAGATTTACAACACGATGGACGCCGGCATGACGTGGAACAACGTCACCAATTTCACGGATCTGCCTGCCGGCGCGAACTTCGTAACGGTGGAAGCGGGCCACAACGACGTGAACACCGCGTACGTGCTCGCGAACGTGGCGGGAGGACGCGGGGCCGGCGCGGGACCCGGCGCCGCCGCACCTCCCGAGCAGCACTACATCTACCGCACGCACGACGCCGGCAAGACCTGGACGCGCATCGTCAGCGGTTTCCCGAGTGACGAGCGCACCGGCAGCCAGATTCACGTCATCCGCGAAGATCCGAAGCAGAAGGGCCTGCTGTTTGCGGGCACCGAAACCACCGTGTTCGTGTCGTTCGACGATGGCGATCACTGGCAGTCGCTGCGGCTCAATCTGCCGAGCACGTCGATCCGCGACATGGTCTTCCACACCGACGACCACATGAACGATCTGGTGATCGGGACGTATGGCCGCGGGTTCTGGGTGCTCGACGACATGAGCCCGTTGCGGGAACTGGCAGCGAAGTCGGGCGAGATCGCGGCGTCGCCGGCATATCTCTTCAAGCCTGGCGATGCCATTCGCGCGCGCATGAACTCGAACTGGGACCAGCCGCTGGCCGTGGAGTTGCCGCACGCTCCCAATCCGCCGTACGGCGCGATTCTCTACTATCACCTGAGCAAACCGCCAGCCGGCGAGATCAGGCTGCAAGTCTTCGACGCGGCTGGCAAGCTCGTGCGCACGCTCTCGAGCGTCCAACCGAAGCTCTACGAGCGACCGCCGTTCCCTGACTACTGGCTGGCCACGCCGGAGAGCCGATCGCTTTCGACGAAGGTCGGGACGAATCGGACCAACTGGGATCTGCGATACGACGATCCGCCGGGCTACAATCCCGACATCAACAACCAGATGAACTCGGCGCCCGGTCAGGTCGCGCCGGCACCGCACGGACCACTGGTCCTGCCGGGCACCTACACGCTGAAGCTCGTCGTCGATGGCACGACGTCCACGCAGACGCTGGCCGTGCACAACGATCCGCGCGTCGGCGAGAGCGCGACCGTGATGTCGGCACTCCGCGCACAGCAGAAGCTGGCGCTCGCGGCTTACCAGGGCATGAAGGACAGCGCCGCGGGCAACGACGAAGTCGCCGCGGTGCGCGCCGCGGTCGCCGCGCTCGCTGGCGGCGCGCTGCCACCGGACGTGGCTGCGGCTGCGACGGCGCTTGACGCGAAGCTGGGGACGTTTGGGGGCGCCACTGGTCGCGGCGGCCGTGGTGGTGGTGGCGGTGGGGGCGGCGGCCGCGGAGGTGGCGGCGGGGCCGCCGGCACCGTGACGTCGTTCACGGCCATCAACGGTACGTTCAACACGATACTGGCGCCGCTCGCACAGAACGGCATCGACATGCCGCCGAGCAAAGCGGGGATCGACACCTGGGAATCTGCCTGCAAAGAGGTACTCGGCGACGGTCACGGCCTGGAAGGCGATGCAGGGCGTCGATCTCGTGGCCTTCAACAATCTGCTCACGAGGAATGGACAGAAATCGATGAGCGTCGCGCCCACGGCGCTGACCCTGCCGGCGTCGTGCGCATTCACGCCGGCTGCGGCAACGGGGGCGCGCGGAGGGCAGAGATAACCGGCGCAACTCGCGCCAGAGTCGTTGGTGTTCGTCATGCTCGACGCGGAGAGACTCACCAGGCTCGCACTCGTCGGCACCTTGAGCGTGGCGACCGTGGCATCCATGCCCGGTCGCCGCGCTCAAGGAATCTCTCCTGATCTCTACGCCGGGCTCACCTGGCGCTCGATCGGCCCGTTCGACGGCGGCCCCGTCGCCTCGGTCGCCGGTGTACCGGGCGAAGCCGGCATCTACGTCATCACCACGCCGAGCGGCGGTACCTGGAAGACGATCGACGGCGGCGAGACGTGGACGTCGATCGATCGCCAGGACATCGTTGTCTCCGCGTCATCCGACCCGCATCGCTGGACTGATCCCGCCAACCCGCGCCGCATCGTTCGCACCGACGCGCAGGGCATCGCCGTCAGCCTCGATGGTGGCTCGACCTGGATGGCATCGCATCGCCTGGCCATCGCCGAGGTGCCGCGTCTCTCGCCCCGCGAGCACCAGACTGAGCCGGCGGGTCGTCGCCAAAGCATTAACGGCAGCCCGGTGAACGTGTCGATCGCCGACCCGGCGCGCGCCGGATTGATCTTTGCCGGCACGAGCGACGTGGTCTACGTCTCGTTCGACGACGGCGCGCGGTGGGCGTCGTTACGATTGAACCTGCCGAGTGTCGCAATCAATGACCTCGATATTCGCGGCAATAGCCTCGTCGCTGCGACGCAGGGACGTTCGATCTGGGAACTCGACGACATCTCGCCACTCCGTCAGATCAGCGCGGCCACTGCGTCAGCCGGCGCCGTGTTGTTCAAGCCGGCCGATGCGGCGTTGAAGAAGTCGACGGCGGATCCTGGCGCTGAGCCGTCGCTCTCCGGCGTCAACGTGGACTACTACCTCGGCGCGACACCCACCGGTGAGGTCAGGCTCGAGATTCTGTCCGCCGACGGGCGCGTCGTGCACGCAGCCACGAGTGCGCCGACCGACAAGACCGATCGCTGGATGCCGGTGATGCGGCCACTCCCGGCATCGGCGGGGCAGCATCGCGTGACGTGGGACCTGCGTGTCGACCCGCCGCCGGCGCGGAAGCATCAGTACGCTCACTTCGCGCCCACGTTGTTTCAAGAAATTCCGGCCGACCCGAACGGACCGCTGGTGCTTCCCGGTAACTTTCGCGTCAGGCTCATCGTCTCGGGCCATGTGTACACGCAGCCGCTCGTCGTTGCTCGCGCGGGCGACACGCCGGCGACGCTTGAGGCCCGGCGGCGAACGTTCGATCTGGCGATGAAGATGTACGACGCGATGCGGATCGCGCATCAGGGGTTCGTGCAACTGGCGCGAGTTCGCGCCGCGCTCAAGCCGCTGCTGACCTCGCCGGATCCTGACGTGGCGCTTGCCGCCACAGGTCTCGACACGCAGCTGGCCAGTCTCGACGGCAGCTCCTGGACCGGCCTCGTCATTCCCGATGACGAGGCTGGCGAGGTCGGCGAGGTCGATGAGAAAGAAGGCAAGCACCCGGATTTCGTGCCACCCGTTCCGGTCTCGCTCAGCAAAGACTACGACGACCCGACGTCGATTCTTGGCCGCACGTTCAACAACGTGAATCACCCGCTGTCATTCGCGACCGTCAGCGCGACGTTCGGCGACATGCTGACGAAAGCCGCCGATGCCGCCGGCGCGCCGGATGACACGACCGTCGCCGCATACGAGCAGTCCTGTCAGCAGCTCTCGGGCGTGCTCGAGGCGTGGCAGACGATCAACGCGCAGGATCTCGCGCGCGTGAATGCCGGACTGGCGGCACGGAAACTTCCGCTGCTGCCGATCGCGGAGAGCGTGCCGGCGATCGTCTGCGCGGCGAAGTAGGTCCCGGCCTTGCCTGTCTGTCGCGGCGTTACGCTGCCCTCCGGGGCTCGACGGCTCTATCGCGGCGTCGCGAATCGCTTGAAGAAGCTGTCGGCGTTCCACGTCGGCCGATTCGGATCGTTCGCCACGTTCTGCAGGAGCGTCATGATCACGCGGTCGAACAGGGCCGCGGCTTCGTAATTCACCGGCTGGGCCGCGTCGTCGTTCGGCTTGTGGTACACGTCGCGCACCCAGTTGCGGCGGATCGTCTCTTCCGGCGAGCCGAATTCATACCCGAACTTGAACGCCAGCGCGGGCACACCCCGGCGGATGAAGCTGTACTGATCGCTGCGGATGAACCGGTTCTGCTCGGGCTCGCGATCCGTCTGGACGTCGACGCCGAGGGTCTTCGCCGCGGCCCGGACCGAGTCGCCGAGCGAGGACTCGGCGAGGCCCTGGACCTCGATCACTTTCAGCGCGTAGAGCGGCAGGAACATGTCCAGGTTGATGTCGGCGACGATTTGCCCGAACGGCACCGTCGGGCGATTGGCGAAGTAGCGCGAGCCGAGCTCGCCTTTCTCTTCGGCCGTGACGGCCAGAAAAATCACGGACCGCTTCGTCTTGACGCCCGACGCTTTCAACAGCCGCGCGGTCTCGATCACCGACGCGATCCCCGAGGCGTCATCCATCGCGCCGTTGTAGATGGCATCGCCGTTGACGGCCCGGCCGATGCCGAGGTGATCCAGATGGGCGGACATGATCACGTATTCAGATTTCAGCGCCGGATCTGAACCTTCGAACATGGCGACGACGTTGTTGGATTCGATAACGTCGCGTTTCAGCGCGGCCTGAGCCTTCAACGTGCCCGGCAGCGCGAACCTCGGCAGCGCCTGGCCATCGGTGACGAGCTGATTGATCTCGTCGAGCGTGTGTCCGCTGCCCGCGAGCATCGCCGCGGCGCCCGATTGGGTCAACGTGATCGCGACGACTTCTCCGGCGGCGTCGTTCAACTCACGATCAAAAAGGGTGATGGTGGGCTGCGGCGTCCCGCCTCCGCCTCCAGCGCGACCTTGTCCGGCGGCGGCTCCGGCGCGACCTGGTCCTGCTCCTGCTGCGGCAGGAGGATTCGCTCCGGGACGAGGCGCGGCGATCGTCGCGACGCCGATCGCTCCGGCCCGCTTCAACGCGAGCCACCGCTCGTCGGCGGTGTTCACGTGCGACTTCACGTTGTCGGACACCTTCGCCGGCGGGAACGCGTTCACATACACGGCGATCTTGCCATGAAGATCCAGGCCGGCAAAATCGTCCCACCCGGCTTCGGGAATCGACAAGCCGTACCCGACGAAGACGATCGGCGCCTCGATCGAACCGTCGAGCTCGCCGCGCGCGCTGAGCGTGGCGTCCTGGCCAATGGTGAGCGTCGCCTCTCGGCCGTCGCGCACCAGCGCGAGCCGGGTCTGGTCCGGCACAAGCAGCCGGCTCTCGAGCTTCACCGGCTGACGGAATCCGTTCGCCCCGGTCGGCATGTCTTGTGCGGAGCCGAGGGGCTTCAGTCCAATCGCCTGAAACTGGTGTTCGACGTAGGCGGACGCGGCGTCGAACCCCGGCGTGCCGACATTGCGGCCCTCGAGCTTGTCGTCCGCGAGGACCTGGATGTGCGCCCACCAGCTCTTGCCTTCTGTCGCGAGATCGGCGGACTGTGCGGCGGCACCGGCCGCGGCGGCCGCGGCGAGGAGACAGGCGGGCAGGAGAGTGTGTTTCATGATCGTGGCGATTCTACGACGGTCTCGGCGTGCATCGTATGATGACGCCGTGGCGATCTCCGCGCGACCGCGCGCTCTCCTGGCATTGGTCGCCGGTGCGGCGATGATGCTCGTCGCCGCTCAGGGCGGCGCGGCGCAAGGCGGCGCCGGTGTTGTGGCGCCCGCCGCCGCGATCAAGCACATCGTCGTGATCTTCCAGGAGAACGACTCGTTCGATCATTATTTCGCGACCTACCCCAAGGCGGCCAATCTGCCGGGCGAGCCGGTCTTCACGGCGTTGCCGGACACACCGCCCGTCGCCGGTTTGACCGGCACGCTCCTCACCGCGAATCCGAACGCGCTCAATCCCGCGAACGGCGCCGACGCGGTCAATCCGTATCGTCTCAGCCGGGCGCAGGCGGCGACGGCCGATCAGGATCACAGCTACACGCAGGAGCAGATCGCGTACAACCACGGAAGGATGGACCTGTTTCCCGCGACGGTCGGCCAGAGTGTGGCGCCGCCCGGGAGCCTGGCGCCGCCGGCGAGCAAGTCGCTGAACCTCGCGTACTTCGACGGAAACACGGTGACGGCGATCTGGAACTACGCTCAGCGTTTTGCGATGAGCGATCACTTCTTCCAGACGACCTTCGGTCCGTCGGTCGTCGGGGCGCTCAACCTCGTGTCGGGCCAGACGAACGGCGTCACGAAGGTCAAGAACGGCGCCAGTCCCAACGTATTCATCGACGGCGGCGCGGGATCGCTCACCGTGCAGGGCGACGTCGATCCCATCGGCGACATTTGTTCATCGTCCAAACGAATTCAGGTCACGATGGGCGGGCGCAACATTGGCGATCTGCTGAACGCGGCCAACATCTCATGGGGATGGTTCGAGGCGGGCTTCGACGTGAAGGCCGTCAATGACGACGGGTCGACGGGGTGCACGCGCGCACACAAGTCGGCGATCACGGGCCTGTCGTCGAACGACTATGTCTCGCACCACGAGCCATTTCAGTACTACCCATCGACGGCCAATCCGGCGCATGTGCGGCCGGCGTCGGTTGCCGCGGTCGGCACGAGCGGCGACGACGCGCATCATCAGTACGACCTCACGGACTTCTTCGCGGCTCTTGATGCGGGACATTTTCCTGCCGTCGCTTTTCTCAAGCCGCCCGCGTACCAGAACGGCCATGCCGGGTATTCCGATCCGATCGACGAGCAGGTGTTCCTCGTCCGGGTGCTGAACGATCTGCAGCAGCGTCCGGAGTGGGCGACCACCGCCGTGTTTCTCACGTGGGACGATTCCGACGGTTGGTACGACCACCTGATGGGGCCGATCGTCAATTCCTCGGTCGGTCCTGTGGACGCGCTCGACGGCGACGGGGTGTGTGGAGACGGCCGCGTGATCCTGCCGGGCATTTCACCCGCCAATCGTCACGCGCTGGGACGGTGCGGCTACGGGCCTCGTCTTCCGTTGTTGGCGATTTCTCCGTGGGCGAAACGCAACTACGTCGATTCGACGGTCACCGATCAGACGTCGATCTTGCGGTTCATCGAAGACGTGTTTCTCGACGGCCGGCGTATTGGCGGAGGATCCTTCGACACCATAGCCGGCACGCTGACGCACCTGTTCGACTTCACGAAGCGCCCGAATCTGACGCCGCTCTTGCTCGACGAGCGGACGGGGCAGCCGCGCTCGTAATCACTGGCCGCCGCCGTGCGGGCCGACGTGCGGCCCGCGGCGTCCAGTCCGACCGTCGGCCGCCGCCATGCCGAACTCCCGCGATCGTCCGCCGTTGTGATGATTGCACGGCCAACCGTGCCGTCATTTGTCAATCCATGGTGAATTTGGGCCGTTTTTCGTCGAGATTACCCTCGACTCCCGAGGGGGCTGGATGTAAATTCTCTGTAGATTCCCGGGGTGAGCGAATGACCAGATTGGCGGTGTCGTCCGTCGCGGTGGTGTTTTGTGCGGCCCTGACCCTCCGAGCAGGTGCGAGCGCGCCCGCGTCGGCGCCTGCGCCTCCCGCGACGGTCACGTCGCCGGCGGTCGTGCCGGCGCTGACGCCCAACGAGACGATCCAGGAATTCTGCGTCGGCTGCCACAATCGCGACGATCTCAAAGGCGAGCTCTCGCTCGAGAACTTCGACGTCACGAAAGCCGGTGACCACGCGGCGATCGGCGAGAAGATGATCCGCAAGCTGCGCGCCGGGCTGATGCCGCCGAAGACCGAGCCGCAGCCCGATCGTGCGACGCGGCTCGCGCTCGTCACCGCACTCGAGACGACGCTCGACAAAGCGGAGGCCACGCCGATGCCCGGCCGCCGGACCTTCCAGCGTCTGAATCGCGCCGAGTACGCCGCCGCCGTCAACACGATGTTCGGAATCGACGTCGACGTCACGGCGTACCTGCCGTCCGACACGATCAGCGCGAGCTTCGACAACATCGCCGACGTTCAGATGCCGTCGGCCACGGTGATGCAGGGTTACCTGCGCGCCGCGGCGTACGTCGCGAATGCGGTCGTGGGCGATCCGGCCGCCGACCCGAGCTCGGCGACGTATGAAGTGCCGCGCACCCAGTCGCAGAAGGACCGCCTCGAAGGCGCGCCCTTCGGCACGCGCGGCGGGATCGTCGTCACGCACAACTTCCTGGCGGACGGCGACTACAAGTTTCAGCTGCTGCTGCACGGTGAGCCGTCGGGCCTGCTCTTCGGCCGGACGATCGGAAACAAGATTCAGATGGAGGTCGCGATTGACGGCGAGCGGGCCGCACTCGTCAAGGTCGATCGCTGGATCACCGAAGAGGACAAGGACGGGCTGACGGTCTCGAGCGGACCGGTGCCGGTGAAGGCCGGCCCGCATACCGTCGCGGCGACATTCATCCGCGAGTTCGAGGGTGAGGAAGACGACCTCATCAAACCGATCGATCACACGCTGGCCGACACGCAGATCGGCGTCGGCTACGGCGTGACGACGCTGCCGCATCTGCGCAATCTGGCGATCGTGGGCCCGTTCAAGGTCACGGGCGTGTCGGACAACCCCGCGCGGCAGCGCGTGTTGTCGTGCCGTCCGGCGAAGCCTGAAGACGGCGAGGCCTGCGCCAAGCAGATCCTCCAGCACCTCGCGACCGAAGCGTACCGGCGGCCGGCGACCGCCGCCGACGTCGCCGAGTTGCTGCCGTTCTATGCGCAGGGCGCAAAGACGGGCGGCTTCGAAGGCGGCGTGCGCACGTCACTGCAGGCGATGCTCTCGAGTCTGCATTTCCTGTTCCGCGTCGAGGAAATGCCGGCCGGCGTGAAAGACGGCGCAATCTATCGGATCAGCGACGCCGATCTCGCGTCGCGCCTGTCGTTCTTCCTCTGGGGCACGATTCCCGATCAGGACCTGCTCGACGCCGCGCGCCGCGGAGAGCTCGCGAAGCCGGAAGGACTCGAGACACAGGTGCGGCGGATGATCGGCGATCCGCGATCGAATGCGCTCGGCACGCGGTTCGCGTCGCAGTGGCTACGGCTCCAGGATCTCCGCAAGGTCGAGCCCGATGCGCTGCTGTTCCCGTACTACGACGAGACACTCGCCGAGTCGATGGAGCGCGAGACGGAGCTCTTCTTCAACTATCTGGTCCGCGCGGATCGTCCGGCGCTCGAGCTGCTGACGGCCGACTACACGTTCGTCAACGAGCGTCTGGCGCGTCACTACGGTATTCCCGGCGTGAGCGGACCGGAGTTCGTGAAGGTCAACTACCCGGACGACACGCGACGTGGCGTGCTCGGGCACGGCAGCATTCTCACGCTCACGTCCCACGGCAACCGCACGTCCCCGGTGCTGCGAGGCAAGTGGGTGCTCGAAGTGCTGCTGGGGACGCCGCCCCCGCCGCCGCCGCCGAATGTGCCCGATCTCGAGAAGACGGGCGACGCGGCGAACGGACGGCTGCTGTCGGTGGCCGAGCAGCTGGCGATGCATCGGAAGAGCCCGTTCTGCAGCTCATGCCACAACGTCATCGATCCGATCGGCCTGTCGCTCGATCACTTCGACGTGACGGGCGCGTGGCGCATCAAGGATCGCGGTGTGCCCGTCAAGACCGATGGCGAGCTCTACGACGGCACGAAGTTGAACGGCGCGGCGGAGCTGCGCGCGGCGCTCCTCACGCGCTCGGACGTGATCGTGACGCACCTGACCGAATCGCTCATGGCGTACGCGCTTGGCCGTCGCGTCGAGTACTACGACATGCCGACCGTTCGAAAGATTGTCCGCGACGCGGGGCAGCAGAACTACAAGATGTCCACTCTGATTCTCGGCGTCGTCGAGAGCCCGGCGTTTCGAACGGCCGTGGCCGAGGACACCCATCAGAAGGTCGGGAAGTCCGGACGATAAGAAGATCGCGGATTGGCCGGGTTTTGACCCCCGGCGGCACTACTCAAGGGATCGGCTGGAGGACACGATGATTCTCACGGGCAAGCACATGTCACGGCGCACGGTCTTGCGGGGCCTCGGTGTGTCGATCGCGCTGCCACTGCTCGATTCAATGATTCCGGCGGGCAGGGTCTTCGCGCAGACCGCGGCCGGCAAGTCGGCGAGCCGCACGCGGCTCGTGTGCATCGAACAGGTGCACGGCGCCGCCGGCTCGACCGAGTACGGCATGGCGCAGAACCTGTGGGCGCCGGCCGCCACGGGCCGGACGTTTGATCTGTCGAAGGGCAGCCTCAGCCCGCTCGAGCCGTACAAAAAGTATCTGACGATCGTGAGCAACAGCGACTCGCGGATGGCCGAGGCGTCGACGCCCGCGGAAGTCGGCGGCGATCATTTCCGCTCGAGCGCCGTGATGTACACGCAGGCGCATCCGAAGCTGACCGAGGGCTCGGATGTCCACGTCGGCACGTCGATGGACCAGTTGTTCGTCCAGCGGTTCGGGCAGGACACGCCGATTCCGTCGCTGCAGCTCAGCATCGAGCCGGTCGATCAGTCCGGCGGATGCGCGTACGGCTACGCGTGCGTCTACACCGACACAATCAGCTGGGCCGCGCCGGACCAGCCGCTCCCGATGGTGCGCGATCCGCGGATGGTCTTCGAGATGCTCTTCGGCGCCGGCGGCACGCCCGAACAGCGCGCGCAGCGCCGCGTGACGGACCGCAGCATCCTCGACATGCTCAGCGAGCAGATGATCGCGATCCGGCAGAGCCTGGGGCCGACCGACCGCCAGCGGCTCGATCAGTACGCGACGAACATCCGCGAGATCGAGCAGCGCATTCAGCGGATCGAAGAGCGCAACCGCAGCGGCGACACGCGCGAGCTGCCGGGCGCGCCGGCCGGCGTGCCGGACGCCTTCGACGAGCACGTGAAGATCATGTTCGACCTGCAGGCGGTGGCCTTCGCGTCGGACACGACGCGCGTGTTCTCGTTCAAGCTCGGTCGCGACGCGTCGGGCCGCGTCTATCCGGGCAGCGGCAGCGACACCGGCTTCCACAACGCCTCGCACCACGGCAACGCCGAAGCGAAGGTCAAGGAGTTCGGGCTGATCAACCAGTACCACGTCTCGATGCTGCCGCACTTCCTCGAGAAGCTGCAGAGCACCGTCGAAGGCGACGCGACCCTGCTCGACAAAACGCTGATCATCTACGGGTCGCCAATGGCGAACAGCAACAGCCACAACCATCGCAACTGCCCGTTGATCATGCTGGGCAAGGGCAACGGCGCGCTCGAGGGCGGCCTCCACGTGAAGGCTGCGAACGAGACGGCGATGGCCGACGTCATGCTGAGCCTCATGCACAAGCTGGGCATGGACGACATCAAGACGTTCGGCGACAGCAAGCGCGAGTTCACGTTCGACGCGTCGAATACCGTACCGGGCATCTGAGTCTGGGAGGCGAACATGCGTAGCCGTCTACAGCTGACTCTTCTCGCGAGCGTGATCGCGCTGACGTTGGGCGTCGCGCGGATGACCGCCACGTCGCCAATCGCCGACGCGGCGATGCGCAGCGACGCCGCGGCCGTGCGCACGCTCATCGCCCAGGGCACCGACGTGAATGCCCCGCAAGGCGACGGCATGACCGCGCTCCATTGGGCGGCGCTTAACGGCGACCTCTCGACGGTGAACGCGCTCCTCACTGCGGGCGCGAAGACCGAACTCGTCACGCGGCTGGGTAACTACACACCGCTCCATCTCGCCAGCTCGCGGGGTCACGGCACGGTCGTCGTCCGGCTGCTCGACGCCGGTAGTAACGCGACGACGGTGACGAGCACGGGATTGCAGGCGATTCATCTCGCGGCCCAGGCCGGCAATCCGGACGCGGTGAAAGCGCTGCTCGATCACGGCGCCGACGTCAACGTCCGCGACGAAACGCACGGCCGCACGCCGCTCGTGTTCGCCGTGTCCGAGGACCGCATAGATGCGATGAAAGTCCTGATCGCCCGGGGCGCGAATCTGCAGCAGACGACGAAGGTGATCGACTACCCGCAGCGATCGGCCGCGGACAACAGTGAACGGACGGCGCGCGATCGTGAGGTCGCGCTGGCGTCCGGGAAGCCCACGAACAGCGCGGCCGGCGGCGGCGTGTACGATCCCACTGCGGCGGCAGGTCGCGGTGCCGGAGGCGCCAGCGGGGCCAACGCCGGAGCTGGTGTGGCGGGTGCGGGCCGTGGGGTCGGCGCGAGTGGCGTGGCTGGCGCGGGCGGCGCCGGGGCCGGCGGCGGCCGTGGCGCTGTGCCATGCGATCCGAACGACCCCGACGTACCCTGCGGACGCGGTCGCGGCGCGGGCGCCGCACGCGGGCCCTCGGACATCGAGCAGATCGGCACGCAGGGCGGACTCACGGCGCTTGACTACGCTGTGCGCGATGGACACGCCGACGCGGCGATGACGCTGCTCGACGCCGGCGCCGACATCAACCGCCGATCGGACGGCGATCGCTCGAGCCCGCTCGTCGTCTCCGTCATCAACGGCCAGTACGACCTCGCGATGACGCTGCTCAGCCGCGGCGCCGATCCGAATCTGTCGAACGACGATGGCGTGGCGCCGTTGTTCGCGGTGCTCAACAACGAATGGGCGCTGCGCACGTGGTACCCGCAGCCCACCGCAGGCGCGCAGCAGAAGACGTCGTACCTCGAGCTGATGGAAGCGCTGCTCAAGGATGGCGCCGACCCGAACGGACGAACGGTTTCGCACATCTGGTACGCCGCCTACAACACGGGTCGCATGGGCGTGGATTTCGCCGGTGCGACGCCATTCTGGCGCGCGGCCTACGCGCTCGACGTGGACGCGATGCGTCTGCTCGCGCGCTACGGCGCGGACACGTCGATTGCGACGATCACGTTCGGCACCCCGGCGCGCCCGAACGATCCGTCAGGCCTGGCGGGCGTGCCCGCAGGCGGGCCCCATGTGCCGCCGTTCCACGCCGCCAGCGGCGTCGGTTACGGCACCTCCCGCGTCGCTCAGCAGCATCGTCATGTGCCGGACGGTTGGATGCCGGCTGCGAAGTACTTCGTCGAGGAGCTGAAAGTCGACATCAACGAGCGTGACGCGGACGGGTTCACCGCGCTCCATCACGCTGCGGCGCGCGGCGACAACGACGTGATCATGTACCTCGTCAAGCACGGCGCGGACGTGATGGCCGTGAGCCGCGCGGGCCAGACGACGGTGGACATGGCCAACAGCCCCGAACAGCGCACCCAGCCGTTCCCCGAGACGATCGCGCTGCTCGAGGGCCTGGGCGCGAAGAACAACCACAAGTGTCAGGCGTGTAAGTAATCCGCCTTCGCCAAGCGCTCGCTTCGCTCGCCGCTTCGGCGGGACGTGTCCGCAGGCCTAGCATTCGCGGCGCTCGCAGTTTGCGCAGGGCCTTTCTGCCTTCGCGAAACGCTGGCTGCGCTCATGGCCAAACGACCGCGGAGCCACAGAACGACGTGAGCGTCGCGAGCCTGTGTCCGCAGGAACCCGCCCAAGCCACGAACGAGGTGAGTCTTTGGCGCAGGCGTCCGCAGGAACCCGCCGTAGCCACGAACGAAGTGAGTGGTTGGCGAAGTCGGCTTGGCGATCAGCCGTCACTTAGTGGAAGCGCACGGCGGTCAAATCCACGCAGCGAGTCCAGGAAAGGGTCTCGGCACGACGGTCCGTGTGGAATTGCCTCTCATGATTGTGCACGACGAGAGGACAGCATCGTCCGATCGTGTCCGTCCTGCTGCTGATTTGAACCCATCGATTGTGCTCACCCTTCCAGACCTCACGGGCATTCGCGTGCTGCTGGTCGACGACGATGTCGATGCTTTGCAGATGGCCAAGGATGCGCTGAAGGCGGCAAAATCGACGGTGGTCGCCGTTTCGAACGCGCAGCAAGTGCTGGAGGCACTCGATCGCGCGACGTTCGATGTCCTCGTGCTCGACATCGGCATGCCGGGGGTCGACGGGTACCAATTGCTCAAGCGCATTCGACAGAGCACGGACGCGCGCCGGCGAACAGTGCCTGCCGCCGCGTTGACGGCGTACGCGCGTTCCGTCGATCGCACTCGATCGCTGAAGGCCGGCTTTCAGATGCACCTATCGAAGCCGGTACAGTCGACGGAACTCGCCGCCGCTGTGCTCG
Source organism: uncultured Acidobacteriota bacterium (assembly GCA_963704575.1). GTDB lineage: Bacteria > Acidobacteriota > Vicinamibacteria > Vicinamibacterales > SCN-69-37 > DATEGZ01. Next base: position 4,474,972 of record OY969918.1, read on the forward strand.
CGCTTGCCAGCAACCGGCTGGGCCAATCGTCAGCGTGATACTCGGAACCCGCCGTCGACGGCGCAGTGTCCGGTCGGTCGAAGGCAAGTATGTGATTCTGAATTGGCGGAGAGAGTGGGATTCGAACCCACGGTAGAGTTTCCCCTACACACGCTTTCCAAGCGTGCTCCTTCAACCACTCGGACATCTCTCCGCGCGAGTGGAATCAACAGTTTAGCCTGAGGCGGGAATCCGGCCAACACCGACTGTGACGTGGACTAGTCGCACATCCGGCTGGCCTGTGGATCGCCGAGTCAATCGGATGTGCATCGAAATGTGGTCGATTGGGGAGTGAAGCCGGCCGCAACGCAGCCCGCGCTCAGCCTCCCTTGCATGCTGCTGGTCCGTGTGTTATAAACTGAACCATATGGTTCAGTATTATGAAACCAGCCTCGATGCGTCGTTCGCCGCGCTCTCGGACGCCACTCGACGCGGCGTCCTCGAGCAGCTCGGACGTGCAGACGCTTCGATCACGGACCTTGCCGAAAAGTTTCACATGACGCTCACGGGGATGAAGAAGCACGTCGGCGTCCTGGAGCAGGTGGGGCTCGTCACCACGGAGAAGGTCGGGCGCGTGCGGACCTGCAAGCTCGGCCTGCGCCGGCTGAAGAATGAGACGGCATGGATCGAGAGACACCGCCAGCTCTGGGACGCACGCTTCGAGGGGTTGGATAGGGTTGTCGAGGAATTGAAACGGAAGGAGAAGGTCGATGGACACAAGAAGAGGAAGTGACCCCGCACCCGTGAAGAACCGCACGACTGTGGAACGTAAATCCGAGCGTGAGCTCGTCGTCACGCGAACTGTCAATGGTCCGGCGCGCGTCGTGTTCGAGGCGTGGACCAAGCCCGAGCTGTTCAAGCAGTGGTGGGTACCGAAGTCGATGGGCATGGTCCTGCGTTCCTGCGAAATGGATGTCCATGTCGGAGGCACGTACCGTTTGGTGTTCGGCCACGATGTATCAAACCCTGTCGAGTTCTTCGGTAGGTATGTCGAAGTGATACCGCACTCGCGCCTCGTCTGGACCAATGAAGAAGGTGGTGACGGTGGGCCTGTCACCACGGTGACCTTCGAGGAAAAAGGTGGCAAGACGCTGGTGGTCATGCACGAGCTCTATCCCTCGAAGGAAGCTCTCGACGCCGCCGGCACCGGGGCGGCGGATGCGATGGGCGAGACGTTCGAGCAACTGGACGAGCTTCTCGGCACCCTGGGCACGAGCGTGGGACGGCCATGAAGTCGTCTTGATTCATCACGGGCGTGCGCGCGGAACCGTCGCTGTTTGGGGACGCCACAAGAGAACGGGCGCGCACGCCTGAATGAGCACGTGCGCGCCGCCCTTGTGCCGTCCACCCGCCGCTCAGCCGCGGTGGGGGAGACGCCGCCGAAGGCCTCGCGTCGCGGCGAGGAGGCCTGATCCCATCAGCACGAGCGTGGTCGGTTCCGGCACGGCGGCCGGTGTGTCCGAAAAGCTGAAGTTTGTCGCGGTGAACGTCTGCAGCGCATCGCGACCCGTCGGACCTGTCAGGTTCACCATCCGCGCGAGGACCTTGAGGTCGGCCGTGTTGTCGCTCAGGTCGGTCGAGAACACCAGCCGAGGCAGGTTGAGCCCCTGATTGAAGTAGACGAAAAATCCTGGGCCCGGTGTGTCGACCTGCTGTGCGATCAGGTTTGCGGCGTTGCCGGCGCCAAACGGCGTCGCCGGATTGTTGTCATCGTCGAACGATTCCAGGACGATGACGTTCACGCCAGTGGAGGGAAGGTTCTGCGCCTGCGCGTTGGCGAACTGGACGGTATGCCCGACGCCAAAGACGTTGGAGTCGAGCGAAAACACGTCGGTGGCCGGGTCGAACGAGATGAAGTCCTCACCGGCGATGATTTGGCGGCCCGGCGTGGTCAACGCCGTCGTCCCCGCGAACGGATCGGTGTTGAAGGTGAATGTGGAAGCGCTGGCGGTTGATCCAATCGCCAGGGAAGCAACGACGAGGCAGGCAGCCAGATACGTCCTGGATGGCCAGATGGTCGTCAATCGCCCGAAACGGGCGGCACTGCTCGTGAATAACTGCATTTGTCGGACTCCTCTGTCATGAAACGCTTTGGCATGATCGGAGTGACTCGCTGCTGTTCGAACGAGGCGGGTCACTCACACCCGAACTAACCGCGCGCCCCCTCGAAATATTCCTGGAACCCGGAACGCACGGCTGCCTTGCGCGGCCCATGAACCCGAGCGTGGATCCCGTACGGGATCTGTACGGGCGGTGTGTGGGTGCCGTGGGTGGACCGCGCCCGCCTGGATTCACACAATGGACGCATGACGACCGAGACGCGGCTCACCGCGTTTGTCACCGGCGCTGCGGGATTCCTCGGGATCGAGCTGGTCAAGGTCCTGCGGAGCCGCGGCCACCAGGTGTTCGGCCTGGCCCGGTCCATTGAAGGGGCGGAACGGCTGCGTCGTGCCGGAGCGGCGGCTGTAAGAGGCGACCTGTTCGAGGACGGTCAATGGCAGGACGAGGTCGCGGCTGACTGGGTGTTCCACGTTGCGCCGCATTCGGGGTGCCGACGGCTGGCGCGTGGGGCAGTCGAATCCACCGCGCGGGTCTCGATGGACGCGCATCTGCTCGACATGCTGGCGACCGGACCGACCCGACGAATTGTGTACGTCGCCGACGCCAGCTACTACGGTGCAACGGGCGTGCGTCCGATCACGGAGGACCAGGCGCCGCAGCCGCACGCTCGTGGCCGGTGCCTCACGCCGGCGCTGGCTCGCCTGGACGGATACATCGTCGCCGGGCTGCCGATCGTGACCGCGTTCCCGGGTGTCATCTTCGGCCGCGGTGGCTGGCTTCAGGAACGTGTGATCGATCCGCTCGAAGCCGGCCGCCGCGTGCTGCCGCTCGGAAGCGCAGGCGCCTGGATCTCGCCGGTTCACGTCCACGACTGCGCCCGCGCGCTGGTGCACCTTGCCGAGCACGGCGAAACCGGCAGCCGGTATTTCGTCGTGAACGCAGAACCCGCACGAATGCGCGACTTCGCGCCTGCGTTCGCTCGACTCGCCAACCGTCACTTGCGCCTTTGGCGTGTGCCACCGCCGGTGACGAGACTGTTCGCCGGGCCCGCACTGGCCGACTATCTCCGCGGCGATTCCGTGTACTCGAACATTCGCCTGCGCGCGACCGGATTCCGTTTCGCGTATCCCACCGTAGACGACGGACTCCGAGGGGTTCTCGGAGCGCTTGATGAGTAGCGGACTCTGTGAACCGTTCGTTCCCGAAGCGAGTGCCGAGACGTTCGACGACGTCGTCATCGCTCACCTCGACGACGCCTATCGGCTGGCCCGTTGGCTGACGGGCAATGACGAGGATGCAGAAGACGTCGTGCAGGAGGCGTCGTTGCGTGCCTTCCGGTACTTTCGAACGTTCGCAGGCGGCAATGGCCGCGCCTGGTTCCTGAGCATCGTTCGCAACACCAGCCGTGGGACACACGGCCAACGATCTCGCGCGGCAAGCGAGCCCTTCGAGGAAGACCGTCACAGCCGGGTCGACGAGGGCGTCGATCCAGAGTCCCTCCTGCTGCAAACCGATCATGCCGCGCTCGTCGAACGGATCTTGAGCCACCTGCCCGATCGATATCGTGAACTGCTCGTCGGGCGGGAACTGGAGGGGCTTTCGTATCGCGAGCTTTCGTCGCAGATGGGCATTCCGCTCGGGACCGTCATGTCCCGCCTGTCGCGTGCGCGACGGGCGTTCCGCGACGTGCTGGACGGCCAGTCAATTCGCGCTTCTCATGGAGACAGCCTGTGATCATGACCACACCTTACGAGCCCGCGCCCCGTGCGCGAGCGCCGCGTCGTCAACGGCATGGAATTGTCGGCGGGAGCCGCGCGATCGAGGACACAATCCGCCTGCTCGAACTGGTGGCGGCCACGCGCAGCACGGTGTTGATTACCGGCGAGACGGGGACGGGCAAGGAACTGGTGGCGCGCGCGGTGCACCACTGCAGCGCGCAGCGGAACCAGCCGTTCATCAAGGTCAATTGCGCCGCCATTCCCGAGACGCTGCTCGAGTCGGAGTTGTTCGGCCACGTGAAAGGGGCGTTCACCGACGCGTCGAGCTCGAAGAAGGGCAAGTTCTCGCTGGCACACCGCGGATCGATTTTTCTCGACGAAATCGGCGCGATGAGCGTCGGGCTGCAGGCGAAGCTGCTGCGGGTGCTGCAGGAGCGCGAGATCGAACCACTCGGCTCCGAACAGGCCGAGCGGGTGGACGTCCGCGTGATCGCGGCGACCAACAGCCACCTTCGCCAGCTCGTGGACGAGGGCCGGTTCAAAGATGATCTCTACTACCGCCTGCACGTCGTTCCCATCGTCATTCCGCCGCTGCGCGAACGCGCCGAGGACATTCCGATGCTGGTGGAATACTTCGTCGACAAGCATGCGGACCAGAACGGGAAGTCGATTGTGTCAGTGGAGGACGGCGTGGTCGCGGCACTCCAGGCGCATCACTGGCCGGGCAACGTGCGCGAGCTCGAGAACACGATCGAACGGGCCGTCGTGCTGACGGCCGGCCCGACAATCCTGCGTGACGCGATCACGTTCGACAGGGCGTCGACGGCGCCACCGATGTCCGTGCCCTCGTTGAAGCTTCGTCAGAACATCGAATGGATCGAACGCGAGACGCTCCGCCGCGCGCTCCAACTGTCGCCGAGCAAGGTCGACGCCGCGCGGATTATGGGCATCAGTCCCCGCGCGCTGTCCTACTACCTCGCGAAGCATCCAGCCGGCAACCGGGAGAACACGTTGACGGCAACCTTCTGAAACCCGGCCCGGAATACGAAGCCGTCAGCCTTCACGCAAGACGTGGTCGATGTGCTTCAGCAGGGCATCGAAGGATGTCCCACGCCCTGCGGCGTACGCGCCGGCCCATCGATCCGGGCCAAGGCGGGCACGAACCTCCTGTTCCGACTGCACCTGGAGGTCGTGCACCAGTTTGAGGACCACGGTCGCGCCTGTGCGTTCGCTGACGGCGTCCATGGCGCCCAGGATCCGCGCCGCCCACGCGTCGTTCCCTTTGAGCACCGCGGCGGCGACAAGAGGGACCAGGGTGTAGGCGAACGCGTACTTGTCCTGGAGATCCCTGATACAGGTGAGGCTCTCACGCACGAGCGCGATCGCTTCATCGGCGTTCCCGCGCCGGACCGCCAGGATGGCGCGAAGATACAACGCCCAGGTCAGGAACCACGGCCCCGCCTGTCTGAGCACTGGCATGGCCTCGTCGAGGAGGTCTTCCGCCAGCTTGGCGTCGCCGGTCGCCAGGGCCACGGACGCCATTCCGCTCAAGGCATTCCCCGTGCCCCACGCGATCCCAAGCGACCGGAACCCGTCAACCGCGAGAGCAAACCTGTCGCGGGCCGCTTTCAGATTGCCGAGGGCGTGTTCGACGCGCGCAGACAGATCCTCGGCTCGCACGACCGCATCCATGTCCACTGTGTGGGCGAGTGCGAGGGCGCGGGTGAGGCCGGTACGTGCGCGCTCCAGTTCTCCTTGCGTGTACCAGAGCACCGCCGCGCCTTCAAGCGCTCTCAACTCGGCCGCGGGCCCGACAGAAGGCAAGTTCAGAATCTCCTGATACCACTGCAGGCCTTCGGCCGCATGCCCCCGAATCAGCCAGAAGTACTTCAGCCCCCAGGCGATGCTGGACGCTTCGGCGGGCCGCCCGCGCTCGATGAGCCACCGCAGCGCGGCGCGGTAATTCTCGAGATCATCACGCACGCGATCCAGCCATTCGGCCTGCGCCAGTCCTACCAATCCGTCCGCGGCCAGGGCGGCTTCATCGGTGCAATAGTGCGCGAGCGCGTCCAGGGCGTCGTCGCGCTCCCCCGACCGGGCGAGCTCGACGGCCGCGTACGCCCGCACCGTTTCGAGCATTCCGTACAGCGGACGATGCGGGACCGAGGCCTCCGATCGTAGAAGAAGGCTCTTGTCAATCAGACCGGCCACCGCGCCGAGCACATGTTCGCTCGGGGCCGATGACGCGTCGCGATCGGCAAAGATCACCGCGGCCGCCTCGATCGAAAAATGACCTGGCGATACGGCGAAGCGGCGGAAGGCGCGCTGCTCGTCCGGGGTCAAGAGCTGATAACTCCAGGCGACCGTCGCATTCATCGTCTGTTGGCGCTGGGGGAGATCGCGCGGGCCGATCGCCGAGAGCAGCCCATCGTGCGTGAGCCGGCGAAGCAGACCCTCAACGGTCAGCATTTTGATCCATGGAGCCGCCAGTTCGAGCGCCAGCGGCAGGGCATCGAGCCGTCGACAAATCGCCGCTACGGTCGGGCCGTTTGCCGTCGTGAGGCGAAAGTCGGGTTGCACGTCTCGAACTCGCTCCACGAAGAGTCGCACGGCAGGCGCACGCGCCAGATCAGCCGGTGACATGGCGTCAGAGGCCGCCTCCAAGTCGAGAGGTCCGACGACGTACTCGCGCTCGCCACGCACACGGAGCGGTGCGCGGCTGGTGACCAGCAGCCGGAGCAATGGGACGGATGTCAGCAGATCCGCGACCGGCCGGGTCGCCTCCAGGACCTGCTCGAAATTGTCGAGCACCAGGAGGGTGGAGCGATTCCCGCACGCGACTTGGGCGCGCCGCGGCAACTCGCGTGCCGTGACGTCCACCAAGCCGAAGCCCTCGGCGATCGCCGACTCGACGAACGCAGGATCCTGAATGGCAGCCAACGGCACGAAGACCACCCGGGTTGCGCCCTCGTCCGCGATCACGCGCGCAACCTCCAGCGCCAGGCGTGTCTTCCCGACTCCGCCTGGCCCGAGGAGTGTGATGAGTCGTGCGGCCGGATCGGCGAGCCACTGGCACAGTGTTTGTACGTCCGCATCTCGGCCGAGAAGGACTGTCAGAGGCACGGGCAGCGAGACGCTGGTCAGTTCATCGACGGCCGTGGCCTGAGCGGGTGACCGCGCGCTTCCAAAGAACGCGTCACGGGGCGCACCCGTCAGGTCAAGAGCCGCCGACAGCGCACGCATCGTCTCGACATGGGGCCGACGCCGTTCCCCACGCTCCAGCGCGCTCACGGCATGGACTGAGAGACCCGCGATTGTCGCGAGTTCCTCCTGCGTGAACCCCGCCGCCTCGCGGAGCGCCTTGAGGTGCGCGCCAAACGACCGCTGAACGCCGGCTTTCATAGCCCCTCATCTTGACGTGGCAAGCCCCGGAGGCCCCGTAGACTCTTGGGGCAGAGTTCCTGAGTGGCCGTACCGGGCGTCGTCGGGGTCAGGGCCTGGCGCCGACAACGACGAAGGCCATGGCGACCGTCACTTTCATCGCCGGGCGCCATGGTGCGTTGTGCCTTCGCAGGAGTCAAGTGATGTGCAAGTAACGCAGTTGCCCTGCCTACGTCAGGTCACTTTGTGGATCGCTTCAGGTAGCGCACCAGCAATGTCACCAGTTCGTCCACGATCGAACCACTCGAAAGGTCGGCCTGGCGCTCGATCACCGCGCGATGGAGGACGGCATTCGCGACCGTCGCGACCACCCACATGGCCAAGTCGGGATCTCTGAGTCCCGGCGCCGAGCGAGTCAGCAACGCTCGAAACTCGGCAAACAATGGCGCGTCGGCGGCCGCGATTTCCGAGTACCGAAGCGGCGGCAACTCCTCAGTGAAGACGCGATGCAGTTCCGGATTTACCCCGTGTGCCGCGACGCCCATCGACACCAAGGCCCGGACCGTCGTTTCGAGATCGCCTCCGCGACGCTCGACAAGGACGCGTCGAACCGCCGCACGCTCTTCCGCGCCATGCCGGCGCCGGAGTTCCGCGATGATGGCGTGCTTGCCCGGAAAATACTGATAGAGGGAGGCGATGTTGACGCCGGCCCGCTCGGCGATCCGATTTGTCGTCAGACGACTGGCGCCCTGGCGGACCAGAATGTCAGTAGCGGCCTCCAAAATCGCCTCAACCGTCGCGCGCGCGCGCTCCTGTCGAGGCGATTTCCTTGGCGAAAGCCTCGCCCGACGTGCCGTCGTCTTTCGAGCCATGAATGCAAGCTGACAAATGAAAGTATTTGCTTACATCATAACGCATGGGCGATGGTTCCGTGGAACGACGAGTTGCGCATGCGCAAAGACCGGGCGGCCCGGAAGTTCTTCAGGTCGACGTTGAGCGTCTTGGACCGCCGAAGTCGGGCGAGGTACTCGTCCGGGTGGAAGCAGTCGGGTTGAATCACGTCGAGGGCCTGATTCGAACGGGCACGTACTCGATCAAAATCCCGTTTCCGCACGCAGCTGGCTTCGAAGGTGCGGGCGTGGTGATCGAGGTGGGACCTGACGTCAACATCGCGGCTGGAGCGCGCGTATGTTGGACGGCCGTGTTCGGATCGTGTGCCACGTTCGTTGTCGCCCCAGCTGCGATGTTGGCCCTTCTCCCAGACAATCTCGATTTCGAGGACGGCGCAAGCCTGGCGCACGGCGGAGTCACAGCGGCAGGACTGATGCGCCATTGGCCGCTGGAACGAGGTTCCACCGCCGTTGTCTGGGGCGCCTCCGGATCGGTCGGGCGGCTCCTCGTGGCTTCGCTGGCGGAGCGAGGCGTGAGGGTCATTGGCATCGCCAGTGGCGCTCGGGTCGAGAGAGCGCGCGCGGCCGGAGCCGAGTTCGTCATCGATCGCTCGAATGAGGACGTCGGTCAAGCGGTCCGGAGCGCGACGGACGGTCGCGGTGTCTCCGCCGTTTTCGATCCGGTTGGCGCCGACACGTATCGCACCAACCTGCAGCTGCTCGCTCCGCGTGGATGCCTGATCAACTATGGGCAACTATCAGGCGCGCTGCCGCCGATCGAACTTACCGACATAATGGACGCCGGCTCCGTGTTCGTGACGAAGTACGGACCGCGGGCCGGCCTCGTTGGCCGCGACGATGTGGGACCGTTCGTCTCCGAAGCGTTGACACTCGCCAGCAAGCGACACCTGACCAGTGACGTTGCGGCCCTGTTTGCGCTGGATCGCGTCGTCGACGCGTACTCAGCGCTCGAATCGAACCCCGATGGAAAGGTACTGATCCTTCCGCACAGCGCATAACCCGCTTCCGGCATTCCAAGCGACGTGACGTCGAGCGCTACTTGCCGCACCCGTTTCCCACGCCGCCCGCCGGTGCGGGAATCGTCGGCAAACTTGCTGCACCGAATGCCGCGTTGAGCGTCGCGAGATCTTGCGTGACGACCGTTCGGTATCGCGCCAGCGCGTCGCTCGTGTGTGCGCAACTTTCCGCGACGGCCGCGAGGACGCTTGGCGTCGGCTTCAGATCGCCGAACTCGAGCGTGGCGAGATGCTGGCCGAGCGATCGCCCGCCGGCGAGCGCGGCAATGGCGCCCAAGGCCGCGCGATCGAACGTCTGCATTGCTGCGGTCACGGCCGCGTTGGCCGACGCGCGCGTTTGGCGATCCGCCGCAGCCGTCCGAAGCGCTCGCAGCTGTTCTATCGCGTCATGACTGGACGTCAGCCCGCTGACGAGTCCCAGCTGCAGATCGAGTGACGCCGAGAGATCCGCGTCCGACACGGTGACCCGCGAATCGTTGACGACCCGCAACGGCCGCGTGAACGTCGCGTCCCCCACCGCGAGCTGCACCTGATACGTGCCCGCCAGCGCCAGCGGGCCGACCGGCTGCTGACGCGGCGAGTGACCGATGATGGCCGGCGCGATGATGCCGTACGACGCCGTGTCGCCAAGCTGTCCGTCGGCACCGTAGTTGAGCGACGGCGGCGTCGCGTATCGCAAATCCCAGACCACGCGGTGCATGCCGGCCGCCGACGATAGCCGGTCCGCGTCATCGGGCTTGAACCAATACGTCGGCACGTTCGGCATCGTCGTGTCGGGCGAGCCGGGCGCGCTCGTGTACTCGCGCACGAGTCGGCCCTGCGTGTCGCGGATAGACAATGTGATCGGCGCGCCTGGCGATCCTCTCAGGTAGTAGTCGATGATCGCACCGTCCGGCGGGTTCTGACCCGCTGGCACCTCGGGTGGGACGGGCGTGTCCTGATTGTTGTCCCAGCGCATCCGCAGCGCGGGCGCCGGCGTCCACAGAAAGCCAGGGCCGGAACTCGCGCGCGCCTCGTCGATCTGCCGCAGCGGCGCGACGTCGTCCAGAATCCACAACGCGCGTCCCCAGGTCGCGATCACCAGATCGTTCTGGTGCACGATCACGTCATTGACGGCTACGGTCGGCAGGTTCAGTTGCAGCGGATGCCAATGATCGCCGCGATCGAATGACACCCACGCGCCGGTTTGCGTCCCCGCATAGAGCACGGTGGCGCGCTCGGGATCTTCGCGCACGACGCGCGTCGGCACGTCGAGCGGCAAGCCCTCGACGATCAACTGCCAGTGCTCGCCGAAATCCAACGTGCGGTACAGGCGCGGCCGATGCTGATCGGAGAGATCGATGGCGGCTGCGTACGCTGCGCCAGGGTCATGCGGCGATGCCTCCATCGACCACAGCGTGAGCGTCGGCGTCGTCGCGAGTTCGGGCGGCGAGACGTTTTTCCATGTGTGGCCGCCATCACGCGTGAGGTGCACGAGTCCGGTCGAGCTGCCGATCCAGAGCAGACCGGCATCGAGCGGCGACGGCGCGACGGCGACAATCGTGCCATTGCCGCCGGTAAGGTCCTCGCTGATCTTCGTCCACGTGCCGCCACGATCGTCGGTCTCGAGCACGTACTGCGCCCCGAGAAACAGCTTGTGTGGATCCTTGGGGGAGAGCGCCATACCCGGGCGCGGGCCGAAGCGATCGGCCTCCCGGGGCATGTAGATCGGCGAGGCTTGCCCGGTCTCACGATCGAAGCGAGTTACGTTGTGCCCGCCGCCGTGCGAGTACACATAACGTGACGCGAATGGATCCGCGAAGATGTGTCCTTGCTCGTAGCCACTCACCGGGTACCAGTCGCTTGCGCGAATCGCCCCGAAGTCGCTCCGGCTCCTGATCGCGACCGTGCCGCTATCCTGTTGGGCCGCGTACACCCAATACGGCATCTGATCGTCCGCGGTAACGAAGTAATGCTCGCCGTTGGGCAGGACGTACCAGGGCGTCCACGTCGTGCCGCCGTCCACCGTGATCGTCGGCCCCTGGTCCGCGCCGATGATCACGCGGCGCGGATTCTTTGGATCGATCCATGCGGATCGATTGTCGTCGCCGCCCGGCGCACCCTTGACAGCCACGAAAGTCCGGCCGGCATCCGTCGAGCGATACATGGACGTGCCCATTGTGTAGACGACGTCGGGATTGGCGGGATCGACATACACGTGTCCCGATGCGCTCGCGAGTCTTCGCGTGCCGAGCGTCCATCGCGCGCCGCCATCGTCCGATCGATACGCGCCGCCGCCGCGTCCGCCAACGAGCGCGTACAGGCGCTGACTCGACGTGCCGGGAGCCACGGCCACGTTCGCGCTGGCCGCGGCGGGCAAGCCGTCGCCGGCGATCCGCGTCCAGGTCGCGCCGCCGTCGGCCGATTCATAAATTGGCGGCGACGCGGCCGTCTCCGCTGGCGCGCCGGCGCCACGCTGACCGCCACGCCCGGCGCCTGCACCACCGCCGCCGCCGCTGAAGCTGGCAAAGACGATGCGGGCATCCGATGGATCGACGGCGAGATCGACCACACTCGCGTTCGGTCCTTCCGTCAGTGTCTGCGTCCACGTCCGTCCGCCGTCGGACGTGCGGTATACACCGCGCGCGGCGCTTGGATTGTTGTTGTAGTACACCATCGAGCCGAAATTGCCGCCCGATCCGACGCCGGCCAGCACGATATCGGGATTGCGCGGATCGACGACGAGCGCCGTGATGTATCTCGTCTCGTCGAGACCGACGTGAGTCCAGCTCGCGCCCGCGTCGGCCGATCGATACACGCCTTTGCCGAGCAGGTTGTGCCCGGTCCCGACGTAAACAATGTTCGGGTTGGACGCGGCGACGGCGATCGCGCCAATCGACGGCACGTGTACGTCGTCGAAGATTGGCTTCCACACGACGCCGCCATCAGTCGTCTTCCAGAGTCCGCCATCCGGCGTGCCGATGTAGTACGTCGTCGGATCGCCGGGTACGCCGGCGACCGCCGAGACACGGCCCGCGCGGAAGGGACCAATCAGCCGCCACCGGAGCGCGTCGAACCAGGCGGCATCGGACGGCTGAGCCCGCGTGAATCGCGCGAAGGGCGCGCCGCCGGCGAGGGCGAGCGCGCAGGCGAGGAGAAGCAGGCGTCTGGTCATACGGCGCCGATTGTAGCGCCGGCGCGAGCTCGGGCGTTCAACCTATCGCGTGTCAACAGAAGCGCGCACTTCATGCAACCGGTGCAGCGCGATACCTGCGGCGGTCGCGATGTTCAACGAATCGAGCGCGCCTGTCATCGGGATGCGGAGCCGGACGTCGGTGCGTGCGAGCGCCTCCGCGGTCAAGCCGTGTCCCTCGGTGCCGAGGAGCACTGCGATCCTGCCTCGAGCCGCGGCTGTGCCGACGAACGCTCCGATGTCGGTGGCCTCGTCATCCGGCGTCATCGCCACGATCGTGAAGCCGCTGATGCGCAGGCGATCCAGTGCCTCAGGCCATGGTGCGGCCGCCGCCCATGGCACCATCAGGACCGCACCTGACGAGGTGCGGATGGCCTTGCGGTAGAACGGATCGCAGCAACCAGGACTGAGCAGGACGGCGTCGACACCGAACGCCTCGGCACTGCGAAACACGGATCCGACGTTGTCGGCGTCGACGACGCGTTCGAGAACGGCCACGCATTGGCCGGTCGAGAGCACGTCATCCATCGCTCGCTCGGCCGGCCGCTCCGCGACGGCCAGACAACCGCGATGCATATTGAACCCCGTGGCCGTCGTGATGACGTCAGGGGCCGCGACATAGACGTCGACGCCGGTCGCCGCGCGTGCGATGAGATCGCCGAGCCCACGCAGTGCCGCCTCATTGACCAGCAGCGACCGCAGTCTGAGTCGACCTGAGTCCAGAAGACGACCGACGACAAAGCGCCCCTCGGCCATCAGGAGTCCGCGATCCATCAGCAGCGAGGGATCGCGCACGCCGGCGTAGTCAGCCAGGCGCGGATCGTCGCCGTCGGTGATTCTGGTGATGGTCATTCGACGATCACGTGCACTGCATCGGCCGCCTTGCCTGCAAAGCAGGACGGATCACGGATGTTCAACATCGTCCATTCCTCACCGCGCCCCGACGCTGCGGGGTAGCGTCACCGTGAATATCGCACCCCCTTCGGGATGGTTGCGAGCGACGACAGTGCCGTCATGTGCGTTGATGATCGACTGTACGATCGTCAGACCGATCCCGAGGCCGTTCGCCTTCGTCGTGATGAAGGGAGTAAACAGCGTGCCGAGGATCTTCGCCGGCACGCCCGGTCCAACGTCGCGCACGGAGACGTCCACATCGGTGGCTCTGACGTCGCCGCTGATCGTGACGCGGCGCGCGACCTGGGGCGTCTCGGCCATCGCGTCCATGGCGTTCACCACCAGGTTCATGAACACCTGCTGCAGGAGGACCTGATCGCCGTTGATGACGCACCGATTCGGAGATAGATCGACGGTGGCCTCGACCTGCCGTGCGCTCATGTCGTGCGCCACAAGGGCCAGCGTCTCGGTAATGACGACATATAGATCGATCGGTGTCTTGCCCAGCCGATGGCTTCGGAGCATGGTCCGATGGCGGTCGATGATCTGCGAGGCGCGGACGCCCTGAGTCCGGATGTCGGACAGGATTTCCCCGATCGTGTCCGACGTCGCTCGATTCGCGGTCACCATCGTCTGCAGCGCTTGGGCATTGTGCACGATGGAAGTCAGTGGCTGACCGAGCTCGTGTCCGATCGAGCTGGTGAGCGCCGACATCGTCTCGCGGCGACTGGCGTCGGCGGCGAGTGCCAGGTTTCTCCGGCTGTCGCTCTCGGCTCGCTGCCGCGCGCGGCGCTGATACAGGAGTCCCAGGATCAAGAGCGATTGGAGGACGAGGACGCCGATGGCGCTCATCACCGTGGCGCTGTGTTCCTGCCAGAGCGTCGGAGCGCGAAACCGCACGACGCTCCCTGCCGGCAACCGATTCTCGGGGATGTCCCACCGATGCAGCTCGCGCCAGTCGAATATCGGTGGACCGGGCGTTCGCGGCGCCACGGTGAGGCTTCGGGGCGGCGCGCCGTTCAAGAGTCGAACGGCCACGTCGGCCGTGTCGCGACTGAGGTCCTCGATCGACAGCAGCGAACCACCGACGATTCCGGCGCCCAGGTACACGCTGTGCGCCGCGAAGAGCGGAGCATCGGCCTTGGCGTGAAGGTCGGCGACCACTCGCTCGTCCGCATATGCCGCCCCTGTCGCGTCCGTACCGAACGTCACATAGAGGATCGCGGAGTCAGCCGGCAGGCTCGCACAGCGCCGCAGGATCTCCGGAAATGACAAATCGTCGAACCAGACAAATGTCAGGCGGTCGTGAAATCGACTGAACTGCTTCTCGAGCTCGCGATGCCAAAACTGACCGATTTGGCCCGACCCCATCACCATGAACACCTGCCGGGTCTGTGGCAGCACCTGCAGCACAGTCTCAATGGCGCGCGAAAAGTCGTTGTCGACCACGACAGCGGTCTCGTTGCCTCCAAGCGGGGCGTCACCGAGATAGCGTTGATCGACGGCGGCGAACAGGAGCGGCGTGTCGGGAAACAATTGCTGTCGATACTTGCGGGCGAATACCGCCGCGGGACCGCCGACCGGCATGATCAGGTCTGGTTTCGGACGATCGATGAAGGTGGATCGGATGTAATCGAGGACCGCCTGTTCAGAGGCGCGGACAAGCCCTGTCTGGCCCACCACGACCTGAATGACGTTCACCGGCTTGTCGGCACGCAGGTCCAGTTCGACCCGGAAGCTGGCGGTGAACGCATCAATCGGCAGGTTGCCGCGGTCGACCGATTGCAGCACGAGGACCTGCCGAACTGGCTGGGCGGCCGCGGACGCCGCCGCCCCAAACACCAGCAGGCCAGTCAATGCCACGCGCGGGAATCGACGACCCGTTCGGGTCATGGACACGGCGCATCATAGTATGGGACCCGCCCGCTCTTGCTGCCTTCCGCTCGGTCTTCGGCCGAGGTTGACAGGTGGGTTAGCGAATGCTAACTTACGCCGAATGGCACCGCTGCCGTTTTACATTCGCGAGGACGATCCGCCGGCCAAGCGACAGATCCTCCGGGCGGCCATCAAGCTGTTCAGCGAGCGCGGACTCGACGCCACGAGCATTCGTGACATCGCCAGGGAAAGCGGCTACACCAATCCGGCGCTGTACAAGCACTTCTCGGGCAAAGAAGAGTTGGCGGTGCATCTCTTCGAGACCTGCCATCGACGCCTGTGGACGACGTGCCGTGCCGCGATCGAGGCGGGGGAGGGCTTCGACGGCAAACTGGAGGCGTACATCGGCCAGGTCCTCGCGCTCGTGGATGAACACCCGGACGCCATGGCCTTTCTGTCGGACAGCGCGCGCGTCCTCTGGCCGAAGAGCGGGCCGGCGGTCCGGCGACAGACCATGATTGGCCTGGCGCGGTCGCTCATGAGTCTCGCCCCGCGGCCGCGCCGCGCTCGATCAGCGGTCCACCTCAATATTGCCGCCGCCAGCCTGCAGGGAACGCTCGCCGAGCTGGCCCGCATGCTCCAGGTCGGCGTACTGCCAGGCCCGGCGACGCGGTGGAAAGCCGATCTCGTGGCGCTGTTCTTGCGAGTCGGCGTGTAAATTTTTTTGCGGTATGGGTTAGCGAGTGCTAACCATCCTCTTGGCTCAATTGGCACTGGACGAACGATGACCATTTCCACGCGACAAGACTGGATGCTCTACGGTGCGTACGGCAGAACCGGACGTGCGATTCTCGACGAAGCCCTGCGCCGCGGGCATCGTCCGATCCTGGCCGGGCGTGACAGCGCGCAGTTGTCGGCGCTGGGACAGGCGACCGGCCTGCCCACGATGCAGCTGCCGCTCGATGACCCCGCGCCGCTGCGGTCGGCGCTCTCCCGTATGAGTTGTGTGCTCCTCGCCGCGGGTCCGTTCTCCCTGACCGGGCCGGCCATGCGCGCCGCCTGCCTCGACGCAGGCTGTTCGTATCTGGACATCAACGGCGAGATCGAGGATTTCCAGGCTGCGCTCAATTGTGACGCTCAGGCGCGCCGTGCGGGCCTGGCCATGGTCCCAGGCGTGGGCTACGGCGTGGTGTTCGCAGAGTGCCTCTCGGCGCAACTGGCACGTCGCATGCCGGACGCGACGTGGCTGCGGCTGTCGCTCGCGACTCGAACCTCCGGACGCAGTCGAGGTGCGACGCTGAGCGTGGCTGCCGCGATGGCGGCAGGCGGACGCGACGTCTACCAGGGCGTCCTGCGTAAGCGTGCGATGGCGTCTTCCACGTGGAGCGCGCCGTCTGCCGATCCGAGGATGAGATTCGCCGGCGCCCCGCTGGCCGAGCTTGTGGCCGCGCATCGCTCCACCGGCATCCCCAACATTGTCGCGGGCATCGCGCTCTCGCGCCCCGCTGCTGCGTTGATTCGGATCGCCGGCCCTTTGATCGGGGAGCTACTGACGTGGCGAGCGGCACGCGTGTCCAATCCAGACGAACCTGGCCCGTCTGCCGCGGCCGTCGCGGGACTCCGATCCCGAGTGTGGGCGGAGGCCGGCAACGCTGCAAGCCAGCGCGTCGCTGCCGTACTCGAGACCGGCGAAGGCTATCGCGCTGCCGCGGTCGCCGCGGTGTGCGCGTTGGAGCTGCAGTTGCGCGAGCCCCGCGTGGGTGCGCTGACACCAGTACAGGCCTTCGGCGCGGACTTCGCCTCGCTCGTGCCCGGCACGGGCATCCAGGAGTTGTAGACGATCATGGCCCTCACGACACCGCTTGCAATCGACAAGACCGTCACGCTGGACATCAACGGCTCTCGCCAACGCATCCGTCTGTGCGCCGCACGTACCGGGCTTCCGCCGCTCTTGATCGTCCAGGGCGGTCCGGGCCTGCCGATGCTGCATGAAGTCACGAAGTTCCAGCGACTCCTGAATCTCGAGCACGACTTTCTCGTTGGGTACTGGGAGCAACGGGGGTGTGGCCCCGCATCATTGAGCGAGGCGAAACGCGTGTCCCTGCCACAGCAGGTCGACGATCTGCGGGCCGTCCTGCGGTGGTTGCACATCGAGACGCACCAACGCGTCCTGATGTTCGGTATCTCGTGGGGCGCCACGATCGTCCTGCAGGCGGTTGGGCACGATGCCGATCGCGTGAGGTCGATCGTCGGTATCTCTCCCGATTTGCAGACGGCCGAAAACGATGCCGCCGCCGACGCCTTCCTGCGGGATCAACAGCATCTGGCCGATCGCCGGATCGGCCGCCTGGTCAGAAAACTTGGAAGGCCGCCGTACCTGGATCTGACCGAGTTCCAACGCCGCACCCGCGTGCTGGCAAACCTCCGGACCATCGAGCGCGACAAGAACTTCACCGGGCTGATCCGCGAACTCCTCTTCGGCGTGATTCGCACCTACGGCATCGTTGGTGGTGTGAAGGCTCTACGGAACATGAATGCCGTCCAGCGGCAGCTCCTGCCCGAGATGGCCGCGCTCGATCTCTTTGCGCACCCGCCACGCGTGGTGGTGCCTGTGCACTACGTCTTCGGTGAGCGGGACGCGCTGACCCGGGTTTCCCGGACGACGAACTTGCCCGCAGCCTTGGTGGCGCCGTACAGCACAGTAATCCGCGTGCCCGATGCCGGCCACATGGCGCATTTCGACCAGCCAGACCTCGTGCGATCGATTGCGATGAACGCCTGACGCGTCACTGCGGAGTTTTACGCTGTTCCGCGAAGACCTGCGCGATATGCGACGCAAGAGACGACGTGTCCGCGAATGAGATGTTGGATGTCAGGGCCACGACGATCCCGCGCTCTGGAAACGTCATGAGTGATGTCGACCCACCCATCACAAATCCCCCGTGGCTCGCCAGCTGCGTCGGTGCGCCTGCGAGCGGAACGGTCTCGAGCTTCCAGCCAAGGCCGTAGTCGGTCACCCGGCCGGACGCCAGCCGCTGCGGCGCCTGCAAGGTGCGGACGGTGGCGGCCTGTAGCAACTTGCCGCTGCTGACCGCCATTCCGAACCGGACCAAATCCGATGGCGTGGACAGGAACGCGCCCGCTCCCGCAAGGCAGGAGTAGTCGCCGGGTCTCGTCAGTTCAGGCCCGTAGCGCGTATCTGCGGCGAATCGCGGGTAGTAGAAGATTGCCTGATCCGGGCGCGGCTCTGCCGCAGAGTCCGGCGTCGTGTCGTCCATGCTCAGCGGCTGGAAGATCTGCGTGCGCATGAACGTGAAGAACGGCTCGCCCGCGGCAGCTTCGACGGCGGCGCTCACCAGGATCCAGCCGTAGCTCGAATAGCGGTACTGGGTTCCCGGCTCGAACAACAGCGGACGCTCCGCAAAGCGATGCAGGACTTCGCCCGTTCGTTCGCAGTGCTCCGCCACCGACTCCTCGTCACCGTCGTCGTTGCGGACACCGGCCAGATGCCCCATTAGTTGGCCCAGCGTTACGGGCCACTGCTTTTTCGGGAACGCAGGCACGTGCGTCTGGATCTCGTCGTCGAGCGTCAGCCGGTTTTTCTCCAGCAGCAGGCCAACGGCCGCCGAGGTGAGTGTTGTGGAGGCGCCGCCGATTCTGAAGCGCGTTTCTGGTGCGACCGGCACGCGGTTCTCGAGATCCGACCACCCGAATCCTTCGGCCCAGACAATTTCGCCACCAGTACCGACCGCCACCGAGATTCCCGGCAGGTTCTGCGCGGCGAGACCTGCACGAACGATCTGCCGCCCTCGTTCCACGGCATCGGCCCACTTCGGCAGCGGGGTCGAGTGCGTCACGGATTTCACGTCCTGCGGATTCGGGTGCAGGGGCGTGGCGGTGGCGCTCACGTAGATCCACAGCGTGCCAAAGGCAGCGAGGAGCAGGCCCGGGATCAGGGCCACCAGCGCGAACCACTTCAGATTCCGATTCTTCTTCGTCGCCATGGTTGCGTTCTGGGTAACTTTACAATGCAAAGTTAATTCGGTCAACGAGCCTTTAAAGGCAAGAGTCGATGTAAGGTCGAACTCGAGAATGTTCCTCGCGTGCTTGCGGTCGTCGGCGCGGCGCGGTGAGCGCCCTCGCGATCGCATCAAAGACGGGTGCTATCCTAGGCGCGCCACGATGCGGGACACGCTGGTGCGCAACTTCATCAGAGGTGCTGCGCGCACGGCCGTCGTCGCCGCAACCGCGATCCTGGTCGGTCGTGCCGCCCCGGCCCGCGCGCAGCAACTCGAGCCACGCATCTACCTCGCGTCACCGGTCGGGACGAACGGCTTCGGTGTCGGCGTAGCCCGGTCCACGGGCGACGTCATCGTCGATCCGTCTCTGCCAATCAAAGATGCGCACGCGCGTGTTGGCGTGTTCCTTGGGGCCTACTATCGCAGCTTCGCGATATTCGGGAGATCGGCCAGCGTCAACGGCGTGATTCCGTTGATGCGCGCGAGCGCCGAGGGCATTCTCGCGAACGAGCCGGCACGTGTGGATCGGCTCGGCCTCGGCGATCCGAATGTTCGCCTGACCGTCAATCTGGCCGGCGCGCCAGGCATGGACACGCCGACCTTCGCCAGGCGGCATCCAGGGCCGGAGTTGGGCGCCAGCCTGATGGTCTCCGTGCCGGTCGGGCAGTACGACGGGACCAAGATCGTCAATCTCGGCGCCAACCGATGGGCGTACAAACCCGAGCTGGGTCTGACGTTGCCCATCGGGCCGCGATGGCGAGTCGATGTGTACGGCGGTGTCTGGCTGTTCGCGGCGAATACGAACTATCTCGGAGCGCGTCGCGAACAGGATCCGCTCGTCACGACGCAGGTTCACTTGAGCTTCAATCTCTCGCGCCGCGCATGGGTCAGCCTCGACGAGACGTTCTACTCCGGCGGTCGAACGAGGACGAACGGAGAGCCGGCGGCCGAGCGGTTGCACAACACGCGGCTGGGCGCGACGTTGTCACTGCCGATCGTCTCGAGGCAATCGATTCGCGTGGCGTTTTCGAAGGGCGCGTTCGTTCGCCTTGGATCCAACTTCACGACGATTGCTGTGTCGTGGAACTACGCCTGGGGACGCGGCTTCTAGACTAGCGGGCGATTTTCCCGCGCGCGGCCTTCTTCGCGTCCATCTCCTCCATGGCGAGCGTGTACGCGATGTAGTACTTGTAGATGTTGCCGACGTAGGTCACCGTTTCGCGTCCGATCTTCTCCGCGACGACGCGCTCGACGTTGTTGAACCAGAGGTTCGGATCGAGGCCGCGCTTGGTCGTCTCGGCGCGCAGAGTTCTGATGCGTGCTGGACCGGCGTTGTAGGACGCGAACGTCATCAGCAATTTGTTCAGCGGATCCATCGGGTCGTCTTTGAAGTAAGTGTCCTCGACCTGGCGCATGTACTTCACGCCGGCATGGATGTTCGCCTCGACCTGGCGGATGTCGCCGACCTTGAGCTCCTTGCCCGTTCTAGGCATGACCTGCATGATGCCCACCGCGCCGACCGCGCTCTTGGCCTGATTGTCGAGGCGCGACTCCTGATATCCCTGCGCCATCATCAGCAGGAAATCCATGTCGTACGTCTGGCCGTACTTGCGGAACAACTCGACGAGCTGCTGGAACTTGGCGATCTCGGCCGCGCTCGTCGCGCTCTTCACGTACTTGACGTTCTGCAGGTATCGCTGCGTCAGCGTGTTGCCGAACACCGTGCCTGACCGGTTGGCCTTGATGAGCGGATTGAGGGCCGCCAGCAGCTTCGGGCTGTTCTTGCGGACGACCCACGCGACGCTCGCGCCCTCGCGCGTCTTGATGTCCGGATGGACGACGAGCGCGGGGAAGATCTGTTTCCAGAAGTCGGCGATGTAGCTGTTGACGATCGTCGCCGGCACCAGCTTCGCGTTCACCATCTCGAGGATGTCTTCGTCCTCGAGCGAGCCAGGCAGTTCCTTGATCGTGACGCGCGCGAGCTTTCGTTCCTTGAACGTCGCGTTGAGCGTCGTCAGGCTCTCCTCATAGATGCTCTTGGCTCGCACGGCGACGGTTTTTCCCGACAAATCGTCGAGGCTCTTGACGAGCTCGCCGCCCGGCGCGGTGACCAGGACTTCGCTGACATTGCCCGAACGCGTCGGCTCGGTGAAGTCCACGAGTGCCGCGCGCTCCGGCGTGACGGTGATGGGCGCGGCGATGATGTCGCCGCGCCCGTCGACGAGCGATTGATACAGCGCATCGCGCGACGTGGGGATGAACACGACATGCACTTTGGTTGCGAGCTTCGTCTTGAGCTTGGCGTTCAGGTCGGTTTCGAGCTTGACGCCGGCTTCGTAGGTGATGCCTCGTGGCGTGCCCTTGTCGATGAAGTAGTGCGTCTTGCTGTAGGGCGTCAGAATCCGGATCCGGCGCCGCTTAATCATCCCGTCGAGGTCGCCGGTCCATGTCTTGACGGCCAGCGCCACTGCCGCTTCGCCGCCCGGCGACGCCGCCTTGGTGGTCGCCGCCGGTGTGGCTTGCGTCGCGCTTTCGCTCGGGCCCTTGACACAGGCGGCCGGTCCGACGACCGAGAGGATCGATGCGATCGTGCCGAAAGCCGCGCGAGTCCAGCGGGCGTGGCGCGCCAGGGATGCCATCACGCTATCAGTGTACCGCGGCGCCGGGCCGGGCGTGGAAGTCGCCAACCGGGTGTGCCGGTAATGATTGACTAGGTCAACTAATTAAGTTGACGTACACCACGGTCCCGGCGACACTGGCAGCATGCCCCCGCGCGCCGGCACGCCGCCGCCCGTCGCTGAAATCCGGGCGTTCAACCGCTTCTACACGCGCCAGATCGGGCTGCTGAACGAGGGGCTGCTCGACAGCCCGTTCTCGCTGACCGAAGTGCGCGTGCTCTACGAACTCGCGCACCGCGACCGTCCGACCGCCTCGGATCTCGGCCGGGACCTCGGCCTCGACGCCGGCTATTTGAGCCGCCTGCTGCGGCGGTTCGAGAAACAGGGCATCGTCGAGAAAACGACTGCGCCGCGCGACGCCCGCGAGCAATTGCTCAGTCTGACCGGCCGGGGCGGGCGGCTGTTCGCGCCGCTCGAAGCCCGGTCGGACGCCCAGGTCGGCGCCATGTTGGGCCCGCTGTCGCCCGCGCGGCAGGACGGACTCATCCGCGCGATGCGCACCATCACGGCCGCGCTTGACGGCGAAGCGAAGACGCCTCAGGCCTACGTGCTCCGTCCGCCCCGACCCGGAGACATGGGCTGGGTGGTCCAGCGGCACGGCGAGCTGTACTGGCGCGAGTATCGGTATGACGAGCGGTTCGAAGCCCTCGTGGCCGGGATCGTCGCCCATTTCGTCGATCACCTGGACGGCGCGCGAGAGAGGTGCTGGATCGCGGAACGCGACGGCGAGAACGTTGGCTCGGTGTTCCTTGTTCGGCAGTCGGACACCCTGGCGAAACTGCGCCTGCTCCTCGTCGACCCCTCGGCGCGGGGTCTGGGGATCGGGGCCCGGTTGGTCGCCGAGTGCATCCGGTTCGCGCGCGAGGCCGGCTACACGAAGGTGAAGCTCTGGACGCAGAGCGAGCTCGGCGCCGCGCGCGCCATTTACGAACGCACTGGGTTCACGCTCGCCGCCAGGAAGAAGCACGACAGCTGGGGCCGGAGAGGGTTGGTGGCCGAGACTTGGGAACTGAAATTGAAGAGGTGAGGCAACCGCCTGCCCACAGTGGGGAAGCCGGCGCCGCGCGATCGCGCGACGCGTCTGTGAAAACCGCGCGATTGCCGCGTCCAGTGTGGCAATTCTCTTGCACTATCGCGCGCCATGAAGCGCCTGCTCCCGCTCACCACGCAAGTCTTCGCTCCCGGTGCCATTCTGGCCGCTGGCCTGGCCGTCGTCATCAAGCCTCAGGCCGACGTGACGGAAACGATCTACATGCTCGTCCTCGGCGCCATCGTCGCGCCCGCCGCGATGGTCGCGGCGGCCTTCGGTGCTGACGCGTACTGGACCCGGCGACAGATACCCACTGGCACCGATCGGATGACGCCATCCGAGATGGCACAATCCGAACGGACGCTGGCGCGGGCCGAGTAACTCCCCGGCGCGCCTTCTGGTTCGGATCCTCCTGCAGCGTCCTGCTGCACAGACCGCACGCGCTGGCGGTATCATGCTCGCCGTGACCGCCACGCTTCGCCTCGCCATCTGTGCCACTGCCGTCGTCTTTGCCACGGCCGCTCAGCAACCTCCGGCCGCGCCGACGCCAGAGGCGAGCGAGTGGCGAAATTACGGTCGCGACCTCGGCAACAGCCGCTATTCACCGCTCGATCTGGTCAACAAGGACAACGTCAACCGGCTGCAGGTCGCGTGGCGCTGGCGCTCGGACAACTTCAGCGTGCCGGCCGAGACGCACAACGAGAGCACGCCGATCATGGTCGGCGGCACGCTCTATTTCACGACCGGCACCGCGCGCTGGGTCGTGGCGGCCGACGCTGCGACCGGCGCCACGAAGTGGACGTGGCATCTCGACGAAGGTGACCGTGCCCGTCACGCCCCGCGCAGGGATTCCGGACGCGGCGTGTCCTTCTGGTCCGGACCCGCGGGCGCGGACGGCAAGAAGGACGAACGCATCTTCGTGGTCACGCCCGGATTCAACCTCGTCGCGCTCGACGCGGCCACCGGCCAGCCGGTGACGACGTTCGGCGATCGCGGCGTGGTGGATTTGAAAGCCCAACTAGGTGTGCCCGTCGATCTCGTCAACGCCGCGATTGGCTCCAGCTCTCCGCCACTCGTCTTCGAAAACATCGTCGTGATCGGCCCGGCGCTCGAGGTGGGGACGCGTCCGCCGTCGATGAAGAACGTGCCCGGCCGGATTCTGGCGATCGACGCGCGCACCGGCAAACTCGCGTGGCGCTTCAACACGATTCCGCAGAAGGGCGAGTTCGGCTACGAGACGTGGGAAAAGGGATCGGCCGAATATACCGGCAACACGGGGGCGTGGGCGCCGCTCACGCTCGACGACAAGCGCGGCTATCTCTATCTTCCCGTCGAAGCCGCGACCGGCGACTACTACGGCGGCCACCGGCTGGGCGACGACCTGTTTTCGTCCACGCTCGTGTGTCTCGACGCCCGCACGGGCAAGCGCGTGTGGCACTTTCAGATCGTTCACCATGACATCTGGGATCGCGACAACGCCGCGGGACCGATCCTCGCCGACATGACCGTCAACGGCCGGCGCGTCGAGGCCGTCGTGCAACTCACGAAGCAGGCGTACGCGTACGTCTTCGATCGCGTGACCGGCAAGCCCGTCTGGCCGATGACCGAACGCGCCATGCCGGCCTCGGACGTGCCGGGCGAGCGCGCGGCGGCGACGCAGCCGATTCCGACCAAGCCGGCGGCGTTCGATCGCCAGGGTGTCACCGTCAACGACCTGATCGATTTCACGCCCGATCTGCGCGCTGAAGCCGTCAAGGCCGTGTCGACGTACCGGATGGGCGAGAGCCCGTTCACGCCGTCGTCGGTCATCGACGGCACGGACGGCACCAAGGGCACGATCATTCTTCCGGGCAATCTGGGCGGGGCGAACTGGGAAGGCGGCGCGGTCGATCCGGAGACCGGCATGCTCTACGTCGGATCGTGGACCTCGCCGACGGCGTTCGGTCTTCAGAAGGATCCGCAGCGGTCGGACATGGATTGGGTCGGCGGCGGCAATCTGCCGCGCGTGCGCGGCCTGCCGATCATCAAACCGCCGTACAGCCGTGTCACGGCCATCGATCTCAACACCGGCGACCACGCGTGGATGGTGGCAAGCGGTGACACGCCGTCGGCGATCAAGAACAATCCGGCGCTTGCCGGCGTGACCATTCCACCCACCGGCGCCCAGTCGCGGCCGGTCCTGCTCGTGACGAAGACGCTGCTCTTCACCGCCGAAGGTTCGAGCGGTCAGCCGATCATCCGCGCGCTCGACAAGCGAACGGGCGCGAAGGTGTGGGAGATGGCCGTGCCGGGCGCCGTCGGCAGCGTGCCGATGACGTACGCGATCGGATCGCGCCAGTTCATCGCGTTCTGGGTCGCGGATCGCGCGTCGGATCTTCCCGCCACGCTCGTCACGCTCGCCTTTCCGGCGCCGGCGACCGGCCGCGGAGGATCCGACCGGTGATCGGAGCGCACGTTATCCGCCCCGATTGGACGCTCTGGCTGAAAAAGACGACGCCCACGATCTGGACGCCATCGATCGATTTCAAGGGTGAGCACGACGAGGTGGTCGGTGCGATTCGGTGTCCGGAGTGTCAGTGGCACCCGGACGCGTCGAGCCGCTGGATGTGCGTCGGCAGCGCAGGTTCGCCAGAGCCGATGTTTGAGGGCTGCGGCACGAGCTGGAACACGTTCCTCACGCGCGGACGTTGTCCGTCCTGCGCACACCAGTGGCACTGGACCGCGTGTCTCCGCTGCAGCGCCTGGTCACTGCACGAAGAATGGTACGACGCGCCCGAGCGGCGTCGCTCGTAGCGCGTCGGCGTCTTCTGTTATTCCTTGATGCGTTCGTACACCGCGTAAGTCGTGTTCGTCACGCCCTGCGCGTTGGTCGAGATGTACGTGACGTTGATCGTGTTGTTGTCGGCCGACAGCGTGTTGATCAGCAGCTGCACCACCTTGCCCTCGGTGTTGCGATAGATGATCTCGTTGACCTTCTCGTTGATCGCGCGCACCGACGCTGTCGCCGTGCCGTTGCGGCCGGTCACCGGGTAATCCTTGCCGTCCATCATCGTCGTGTAGCCCCACGACGACTTGTTGCCGGAGGCGTTCACCGAGTCGATGGTCACCTTCATGCCGGTGCCGTTGTACGGCTCGTACGTCATGATGTTGCTCGACGCTGGGTTGTCCGACTTGAGCTTCCAGTGCGCGAATCGCGGGTTGGTGTCCTGCGCTGAGGTGGTCGCGGCCGCGCACGCAAGCAAGGCGAGCGCCGTCAGGCCGGCGGTCAGAAAGCGATACCGCATAGTCCGTCCTCCGTTGGTGGGGTCGTCGAGCGTTGGCAGTATACTCGCGCTTTCCCGTAGACATGCCGCTCACTCCCGGCAGTCGCCTCGGGCCCTACGAAATCCTTGGACCGCTGGGCGCCGGGGGCATGGGCGAGGTCTATCTCGCCCGGGATACGCGACTTGGCCGCGAAGTCGCGATCAAAGTCCTGCCGGCTGACGTCGCGACGGATCCGGATCGGCTCGCGCGCTTCGAGCGCGAAGCCCAGGCGGTCTCCGCCCTCAATCATCCACACATCGTCACGCTCTACGAGGTCGCGACGAGCGATGCGGGGCCGTATCTGGTGCTCGAGCGGATCGACGGGCAGTCGATTCGCCAGCTACTGGCCGCCGGGCCGCTGTCGATCAAGCGGCTGCTGACGCTCGCCGCGCAAATCGCGGACGGCCTGTCGAAGGCGCACGGCGCGGGCATCGTGCACCGCGATCTGAAGCCGGACAACGTGATGGTCACCGGCGACGGATTCGTCAAGATCGTCGACTTTGGTCTCGCCAAGCTGGTCTGGCCCGAGTTCGAGAGCGGCGGGACCGCCGACACGACCACGCTGGTCCAGCGCACCGAATCGGGCATGGTGCTCGGGACGCTGGGTTACCTCTCCCCGGAACAGGCGGCCGGCAAGCACGCGGACTACCGGGCAGATCAGTTCGCGTTCGGCGCGTTGATGTACGAGATGGCGACCGCCGAGCGGCCGTTCCGCCGCGGAACGTCTGCCGAGTCGCTCGTCGCGACGATTCGTGACGAGCCTGAGCCGCTGCGATCGAAGCGCCCGGACGCACCGCCTCAGCTCGCCTGGATCGTCGAACGCTGTCTCGAGAAGGATCCGAACGATCGCTACGCCTCGACGAAAGACCTCGCGCGCGATCTCGCGGACCTGCGCGACCATTTGTCGGAGATCAGCCGCGCGCCCGCGGAGGCGCCGACGGCGCCGGGCGCGCGCTCCTCGCGGCGCCTGCGCGTGCCGCTTGCGGCCGGCCTGGTCCTGGCCGCGCTCCTCACCGGCGCGCTCGTCGATCACTTCGTCACGCGACCGGCGTCGGCCAGCACGCTGCCGTCGTACCGGCCCATCACGTTCCGGCGCGGCCTGATCAACGGCGCCCGATTCTCACCCGACGGCAAGACCGTGTACTACAGCGCGGCGTTCGGCGAAGAACCGCCGAGGATCTACACCACCCGGCTCGAAGGCGTGGAGTCGGTGCCGGTCAATCTTCCGCCCGCGATGCTGCTGTCGGTGTCGAAGAACGGCGAGCTCGCCATCCTGCTGACCAATCAGCGAAACCAGTTCAATTCGTCGGGGACGCTCGCACGCGTGCCGGGTCTCGGCGGCACGCCGCGCCAGTTGCTCGAGGATGCGAGCGACGCCGACTGGGCGCCAGACGGCGAGAAGCTCGTCGTGCGGCGCTCCTCCGGCCAAATCGAGTTTCCCGCGGGCAAAGCGTTGAATGTGCTCGGACTCTGCGCGCGTCTCTCACCGGCTGGCGATTTGATCGCGTTCGTCGAGCCAGCAGGCGACAACCACGTCATCATCAAGATCATCGATCTCGCAGGAACCACGGTCCAGCAATTGCCTATGTCGTTTGCCTGGGGCCTGGCCTGGGCGCCCAGTGGCCGTGAGGTGTGGTTCACGGCGTCCGAAGCGGGCTCGGGCTACGACCGCGCGCTCTACGCGCTCTCAATCACCGGAGAGCATCGACTGCTGGCGAGGATTCCCGGTGCGCTGACGATCGACGACATCTCGCCGGACGGCAACAGCGCGCTCATGGTGTCGGGCTCAGGATGGTGGGGCATCGTCGCCGAGCGCGTCCAGAGTCCGGAGCAGACGCTCGACGTGCTCGGCCGGGCGGACTATATCGATCTTTCCGCTGATGGCCGGTGGGTGTTGATCAACGAGATGCGTGAGGTCGGGAAGGGCGTGTACCTGCGGTCGATCGACGGCACCCAAACCATCAAGCTGGGCGAAGGGCGAGCGCTGGCCATCTCGCCGAACGGGGCCGTCGCGCTCATTGCGCGCGACAACCGCTTCGTGCTCGTGCCGACTGGCGCCGGAGGAACGATCGGTGCGCCCAGCCGCGAACTTCCGATCGATCCGGGCCTCGTGCTGTCGGGTTTGCAGTTGCCTGTTCGCGCGGGTGGCGTGCACTGGTCGCGGGGGGGCGACAAGATCTTCGCGACGCTGCAGGCCGCGACCGGCGACCGTGCCACGGCACGGATCTACGTTCACGAGGGCGAGCAGCCCTGGCGCCCGGTCACACCGGCCGGCGTGTCCTCTGATTTCGCGGTCTCGCCAGACGGCCTGCAGATCGCGGCCGTCGACGACAAGGGGACGACGACGGTGTACGGCGTTGATGGGCGCGCGCCCCGACCGCTCCAGGGCGAGCAGCGTCTGCCTCTGTCGTGGAATTCGGACAACTCGCTCTTCCTTCGCGGCCGCGATCAAGTGATGCCGTTGCCGATTTCCCGGTACGATCTGGCGACCGGACAGGTGAAGCCCTGGCGCGATCTCTCGCCCGTTGACCCCAGCGGACTGGTCTTCGTTGGTGAGACACGCATCGCGAAGGACGGCGAAGTCTGTGTTTTCCGCTACGTCAGAGCGGTGTCGGAGTTGTTCCTCGCCCAGGGGCTGAAATAGGGGCGTTCTCAAGTAGTATCGCGCCGTGTACACCCTGCCTCGCGGATTCACGAGCGGCGATCCTCTTCGGTGGCGCCGGATTCCCGGCCTGGTGCTGGCGGAAGTCGAATACGCCGCCGGTCAGCGGGTGCACCAGGAGGCGCATGCGCGAGCGCGGTTCGTGCTCGTCGTGCGCGGCGGGCTGGTCGATGCCGATCCGCGCCGAGCGCGCGAGGGCACGATGCCGCTCTTTTTCCAGCCGGCGGGGGAGCCGCAGTCGTATCGTGCGACCGGCGCCGGCGCGACGTGTCTGATTCTCGAAATGGACGACACCTGGCTCGCGCGTGCACGCGAGCAGGCTCCCGTGCTCACGCGCCGGGCATCGTTCCGCACCGGCCTCGTCGTGCATCTCGCGCACCGGTTGTACGGCGAGTTCCGGCTGCGCGACGAGGTGTCGCGCCTGGCGATTGAGAGCCTGGCGATCGGCGTGCTGGCCGAGGCATCGCGCCACGCCGCCCGCACCGAACGCGACGCGGTGCCCGCGTGGCTCGTGCGCGCGCGGCTCTTCGTCGAGGCGCACTTCGCAGACCGCGTGCTGCTCGCGACCGTCGCCGCGATGGTCGGCGTGCATCCGGTCCACTTGGCGCGGACATTCCGTCGGACGTACGACACCACCTTCGCGGGCTACGTTCGCGAGGTCCGCGTCGACTACGCGCGTGCCCAGCTCGTCTCGAGTGGCGCGTCTCTCAGCGACATCGCGGCGTCGGCCGGCTTCTGCGATCAGAGTCACTTCTGTCGGCTCTTCAAGCGATCGACCGGTCTCAGTCCCGCAGAATATCGACTCGCATTTCGCGCCGGGTAGCTCGGTCGCGATCGAGGCCGCCCGCGGACGCTAAGTCCGTCCCAAGGCGTCCGGACCATCCAAGACAGACGACCCACGTTTGAATCACTCTCACGGCTTGGAGTGGTGTCGATGAACCTCTTTGCCAGGAAGCCGCTGGCGCAGCTGAAGCTGGAGGCCGAGGGCGGCGTGCTCAAGCGATCGCTCGGGCCGTGGAACCTGACCGCGCTCGGCGTTGGCGCGATCATCGGCACCGGCATCTTCGTGCTCACCGGCACGGCCGCGTCGATGAACGCCGGCCCAGCGCTCGTGATTTCGATGGTGATTTCCGCCGTCGGCTGCGTGTTCGCCGGCCTGTGCTACGCGGAGTTCGCCTCGATGGTACCGGTGGCCGGAAGCGCCTACACCTACGCGTACGCGACGCTCGGCGAGCTCATTGCGTGGATCATCGGCTGGGATCTGATTCTCGAGTACGCGCTGGCGACGTCGACCGTCGCGGTCGGCTGGTCCGGGTACTTCGTCAGCTTCACACGCGATCTGGGCATCACGGTACCGATGTCGCTCGCGACGGCGCCAGCCAATCTCCCCGCTGCGGCGATCGTGCTCGTGGTCACGGCGCTGCTCGTGATCGGCATCCGCGAGTCGGCCAACACGAACACGGCGCTCGTCCTCATCAAGGCGTCAGTCCTCGTCGTCTTCATCGTCGCGGGTGCATCGTACATCCGGCCCGAGCACCTGACGCCCTTCATCCCGCCGAACACCGGCAATTTCGGTGAGTTCGGATGGAGCGGCGTCCTGAGGGGCGCGGGCGTGATGTTTTTCGCGTACATCGGTTTTGACGCGGTGTCGACCGCCGCGCAGGAAGCGAAGAACCCCGCGCGTGACATGCCGATCGGGATCCTGCTGTCGCTTGGCATCTGCACGGTGCTCTTCATCCTCACCGCGATCGTGCTGATCGGTATCGTCCCGTATCAGAGGCTGAACGTCGCCGATCCGCTCGCCGTGGGCATCGACGCGATTGGGATGCCGTGGCTCAGCGTGTTCATCAAGATCGCGGCGCTCTTCGGATTGTTCAGCACGATGATCGTCAACCTGCTGGGACAAACGCGCATCTTCTTCACGATGAGTCGCGACGGGCTGTTGCCGCCGATCTTCGCACGCGTTCATCCACGGTTCCGGACGCCACATGTGAGCACGATCCTCACGGGCGGCATCATCGCGCTCGTCGCCGGGCTCACGCCGATCAACGCGCTCAGCCAGTTGGTGAGCATCGGCACGCTGCTCGCGTTCGTGCTCGTGAGCGCGGGCATCATCATCCTTCGCCGCACGGCGCCAGAGTGGCCGCGGCCGTTCCGCGCGCCCGGCGTGCCGTTCGTGCCGATTGCCGGCGCCATCGTCTGTTTGGCACAAATGGTTGGATTGCCCATGATTACCTGGGAGCGATTGGTCGTGTGGCTCGTCGCCGGGCTCGTCATGTACTTCGCGTATGGCCGCTTGCACGCCAGTGCCGAGCGCGCTGCCCGCGAGACACTCGAAGCGGGTGCGGGCCGCGCCGACGCTCGCTGACGCCGGCGTCCGCCGGCCACGGCCGAGCCGACCCGTTCGATCGATGAGCGCGTGTTAGACTGCCGTCAGGCAGCGCGTCGGACCGCGGTCCGGACCCTGTGCAAGTCCAGACGACGAACCGCGTCAGGGCCGGAAGGCAGCAGCGCTAAGTCGACCCTGTGCTGTGCCGCAGGCCCTCCGGGCCGCGGTTGGACGCTCTGCGGACGTCTTGCACTCTTTGCTCTTAACTTCTAACTTCTGGCTTCTAACTTCTAACTTTCTTCATTTCCTCCGTGCCCTCCGCCCCACACCTCGCCCTCGCGCGCAAATGGCGTCCGCAGCGTTTTGAAGACGTCATCGGCCAGAAGGGCGTCGTCCTCACGCTGAAGAATGCGATCGCGACCGGCCGGCTCGCGCAGTCGTTCATCTTCGCGGGGCCGCGCGGCGTGGGCAAGACGACGACGGCCAGAATTCTCGCGCGCGGGCTGAACTGCGTGCACGGGCCGACGGCCGAACCGTGCGGGACGTGCGATGCCTGCAGGGAAATCGCGGAAGGCCGCGACGTGGACGTGCTCGAAATCGACGCGGCCACGCACACCGGCGTCGACGCGGTTCGCGAGGTCATCGTCGAGCCCCTGTCGATCTCGCCCATGCGCGACCGGTTCAAGATCTTCATCATCGACGAAGTCCACCGGCTGTCGAAGAACGCGTTCGATGCCCTGTTGAAGTCGATTGAAGAGCCGCCGCCGTACGTGAAGTTCATGATGGCGACGACGGAACTGGACGCCGTGCCTGTGACGATCCAGTCGCGGTCCCAGGTCTACGAACTGCGCCCGCTCCAGTTCAGCGCGATTCGCGACCAGTTGAAGGCCGTCACCAAGGCGGAAAAGCTCCAGATCGACGACGGCGCGATCGCGCTTGTCGCGCGATCGGCGGAAGGGAGCATGCGCGACGCGCTGTCCGCGCTTGACCAGGTGCTGGCGTTCACGAACGACAAGGTCACGATCGAGGACGTGAGCACCGTGCTCGGCTTGATCGGCCGGGATCTGCAATTCGAGATCGTCGAGACGGTGGCGCGCGAGGACGCGGCGGGTGCATTCACGGTTGCCGGGCGTGTTCTCGAGGCCGGTTTCGACGTACGTATCGTCTGTCGCGAGATTGCGCGTCTTGTTCGCGATTTGCTCCTCGTCAAGATCGATCCGTCACGGCTCGAGGATCTCGAGATCGCTGCCGAGGACGAGCGCGATCGGTTGAAGGCGCTCGCCGCGCAGTTTTCCCGCGAAGATCTTCTCCGATCGTTCGACCTCGTGTCGCGCTCGGAGACAGAGATCAGATATTCGTCGCAGCCGCGCCACGCGTTCGAGATGGCCCTGCTCAAGTGGATTCAGTTGCGTAAGCTCGTGCCGCTCGAGGACGTGATCGCCGCAATGCAGTCCGGCGGCAGCGTGTCGATTGGTGCGGCCTCGCCGCGTCCAGCGCCACCTCGCCCTGCCGCGCCGACCGTGCGTCCAGCGTCGCCAGCCTCACCGAGGGCCGCCGCCGCACCGCCGCCGAGCGTGCCGAGCCCGCCGGAACCGCCCAAGCCCACCGCACTCGCCGCGGAGCCGCCAAAGGCCGGCCCAGGCGGGGCCGTTGACCTGAAGTCGGCGATGCTGTCGGCGATTCGCGAACAGAACAGGGTGTTTTACGGCATGGTGGTCGCGCAGGCCCAGAGTGTCGTTGCCGAGCGCGACGCCGTCGTGTTCACGTTCGCGCCAGTCCACAAGACGCTGCGCGCGCAGCTCGAGGGCAAGCGCGCGTGGCTTGAGCAGATCGCGCATTCGGTTGCCGGGCGGAAGATCGCGATCCTCGCGAAGGAAGGGCAGCCGGCACCCGCCGCCGCGTCAGACGAGAATCCGGCGACGCGCAAGGCCGGCCTCCGCGATCGCGCGAAGGCCGAGCCGACGGTGCAAGCTGTGCTCGACGTGTTCGGGGGCGAGATAGAAGACGTGGAAGAGATCTAAAAAGCCAGAAGTTAGACGTTAGCGGCCAGAGGGCAGAGGCGATGAACATTCAAAAGATGATGCAGCAGGCCCAGGAGATGCAGGAGCGCCTGCAGAAACAGATGGGCGAGATGCGGATCGAGGGCGGCGCCGGCGGCGGCATGGTGTCGGTCACCGTGAACGGCCACAAGCTGGTGCTTGCGGTGAAGCTCGATCCGGAAGTCGTGTCGAAAGACGACGTCGAGATGCTGCAGGATCTGATCGTCGCAGCGATCAGCGACGCGCATCGCAAGGTCGACGAAGTCCTCGCGAATCAGATGCAGGGCATGATGGGCGGCCTCCGCATTCCCGGATTGTCTTGATGGCACGTCAGGATCCCCTGGCCGAGCTGATCACCGCTCTCCAGCGACTGCCCGGCATCGGCGCACGAAGCGCGCACCGGTTGGCGTACCATCTGCTCAAGACTCCGCGTGAAGAGATCGACGCGCTCTCGGCCGCGATGCTGTCGGTCAAGGATCGCGTCACCTACTGCTCGATCTGCAGCAACATCACCGACGTCGATCCCTGCGGCTACTGCACCGACGACGCACGCGACGGTCGACTCCTTTGCGTCGTCGAGCAGCCGGAAAACGTGGCCTCCATCGAACGCACACGCGGATTTCGCGGCCGGTACCACGTGCTGATGGGCGCAATCGCGCCGCTTCACGGCATCGGTCCGGACGATCTGAAGATCAAGCCGTTGCTCGCGCGCGTCGCCGCCGGCGGGGTCGAAGAAGTGATCCTCGCGACCAATCCGACCGTCGAAGGCGAGGCGACGGCGTTGTACCTGGCCAGGCTCTTGAAACCGTTCGGACCGCGAGTGACCCGCATCGCGATGGGCGTGCCCGTCGGCAGCGACCTGGACTACGCCGACGAGTTCACGATGTCGAAGGCCATGGAAGGCCGGCGCGAAATCCAGTAAGCGGTCGCCCTATGATCGACTCGACGTCGCCGGTCCTCGCATGCCGCGGCGAAGCAGCAGCAACAGTCCCACCACAGCCCAGACGAGCACGCGTCCGGTTCGCACGAGCGACAGCGTCGTGCCGACGCCGTGGCGAAGTCCGATGGCCTGCGCCACCACTTCCGAACCGAGCTGATCGACGCCCAGCCTGAGCGGTACCACGCGAAAGATGATGTTCGACACGCGGCTGAACGTGTCGAGGACGAATGCCTCGAGCGGCGACGAGATCCCGGTCAGCAGCCACAGCGTCAGCCACGATTCCGCAAAACTGAGCAGGTGGAACGCGCCTTCGCACAGGACGAGGATCCCGAGGCGGCCGGCGTGATCGCCGACCGATCCGTACGTGCGCAGTTCGAAGTCGCGCACGCGCGCGACGACGGCATCGAGGCGCGCGAAGGGCACGCGGGAGAGCATCGCACTCGCGACCGTCGGTTTCTGCCACGCGAGCCAGCCGGCGGCGCCAAGGACGATCGCCATGCCGACGAGCGCGATGATGCCCGCCCACCGCAAGCCCGGTTCGAGCGGATAGGTCAGAAGCAGCGCGGCCGTGCCGAGCACGATGTAAATCGCCACCGACACGCTGTAGAAAAAATTCTCTGCGGTCAGCGCCGCAAGCGCGTCGGCGGTCGACATGCGACCGCCCAGATAAAGCGCTTTCGCAGGTTCGCTGACGAGCAAACTGAGCGGCGTGATGTTGCCAAGGGCATCACCACCGATCGTCGCCGCGAGCGCGCTCGTGACCGGCACGCGTCCGCCGATGAGCGTTGTCCATGCCACCGATCGGACGAGGAAGCGGAGCAGCGAAAGAATCAGGATCGCGACGAACCCGAGTCCGACCGCCGCGAGGTCTTCGCGAATCGTCGCCAGCCCGACTCGCTGGACCTGCCAGACGAAGAGTGCGATACCCGCGGCCGATGCGATCGCCGTGGCCGCCGTGCGGCGGGCACGCGATGTCGGGCGCGCGTCGGTCATCGGTCCAGCATCATCCCATATAATCGACGCGATGCTCCCCGCTTCGTACGCGACACCGGCCGCCGCGCTGCTGTGCGTCAGTGGATTGTTGACGTGCCTGGCCGGATATCGGCTCTTCCGCATCGTGCTCGGCATCTTCGGATTCATCGTCGGCGCGATGGCGACGACGTCCGCGTTTGGCAATGCGACGACGGTCACGCTCGTCGCGGCCGCAATCGTCGGCGGTCTCGTCGGGTCACTGCTGATGGTCGCGGCGTATTTTCTCGGCGTCGGGCTGGTCGGTGCGGGACTGGCGGCGCTCGTGCTCAATCTTGGCTGGCATGCAATGAAGGCCGGCGATCCGCCGACCATCGTGCTTGTCATCGCGTGTGTGCTGGGCGCGCTCGCCGCGCTTTCAGTGGTCCGCTACGTCGTCGTCATCGGCACCGCCCTGGGCGGAGCGTGGACAGCGATTTTCGGCGGCCTCGCGCTCATGGGCAACGCCGCGGCGAGGCACGCGGTGTCGGGCAACAACGCCTGGATCATGTATCCGCTCGATCCCATGCCGAACTTCTGGTGGATCATGCCTGCCTGGCTGACGCTGTCGGCGGTGGGGATCGCCGTTCAGCTGTCCACGTCGAAGTCGAGCGGCGGCTCGCGGCTGACGAAGAAATCCAGGATCAAGAAATAGCGCTTCCCATCAACGACAAGTCAGGAGTGGTCATGCCGACGTTCTCACGAAGTGTCACGGTCAACTGGTCAGGCCCGCTGCGCGAAGGCGGCAAGGGCGAAATCAAAGCCGGCACAGGTGCGTTCACGCTGCCGGTCAATTTTCCGAGCCGCGTCGGCGACGCCGCCGGCTCCACGAGTCCGGAAGAATTGATCGCCGCGGCGCATGGATCCTGCTACGCGATGGCGCTCAATGCGACCGTCGGCCGCAAGGGCGGCGCCATCGGAACGACGCACATCACCTGCGTGATTTCGGCGGAGCTGGGCGAGGCCGGGATCAAGATCGTGAGCTCGAAACTCACCGTGGTCGCCGAGAATCTCACGGGGATCGATCCGAGCACGTTCCCGGACGTCGCGAAGGAAGCCGAAGGTAAGTGCCCCGTGTCGAACGCGTTGCGCGGGTCGCTCGCCATCGAAGTCAACGCCAGCGTCAAGTAAGCGGCGACCGCCGGGAACTTTCCGGCCTCTCCAGTCATTACGTCATATAGACACGCCTGGGCCTCGGGGCTCCCCGAGCGCCCGGGCGATTTCTGGCTCCCAATGACGGACGAGGCTCTCATGCTCGCGTTTCAGGCCGGCGACCGGCCGGCATTCGATGCGCTTTTCGAGCGCTATCGACAGCCCATCTGGTCGTTCTTCAGGCGGCGCACGGATAGAACGGCGGACGCCGAAGAGCTGGCGCAAGAGACATTTCTGGCCGTGATCCAGGCCGCTCGGCGGTACGAACCGCGATCGACGTTCCGGTCTTATCTCTTCAGCATTGCCTTCAATCTGCTCTCGGCCAGGCGTCGTCAGGCAAAGCGCGAGGGCGCGAGCGTGCCGATTGAGCTGCACGACGTGGCAGCTGCGTCGTCCGATCCTGCGGCGTCGATCTGGGTGCGGGAGGCGCTCGCGGCGCTCGATCCTGCGGACCGCGAGATGCTCATGCTGCGCGAGTACGACGCGCTCGGATACGCGGACATCGCGGCGGTGGTGGGCGTGCCGTTGAACACGGTGAAGTCGCGGTTGTTCCGCGCGCGCCTGGCGCTGAGAGATCAGCTCAGGGGTGTGACGCAGACGACAGGAGTTCGATCATGACCATCACCCATGACGTGGAACGGGAAGACGTGATGGCGTATCTCGATGGCGAGCTTGCGCCCGCGCGCGCGGCGGCAGTGGCGGCGCATCTCGATGGATGTGCGGAGTGCCGTGCGCTTGCCGCGGATCTACGCGGTGTGTCGAGCGGTCTCGCGGAGTGGAGAGTTGAAGCTGCGCCGGATCGCCTGGTCGCACCAGCAGGCGTTCCCGGTGTCGTTGATCCAAGGATTCGCGGAGGGATCGGTGCGTGGATGGCGAGGGTGCTTGGGTCGGGGCAGCGGCGCTGGGTGGTGGCCGGAGCGGCGATGACAGCCATCGCGCTGTTTATCGTGGCCGGTCAGGGAACTCTGCGTCGTTCCGCGCCTACTGAGCCCCAAGGGGCAGGAGCTGGACAGGCGGCTGACCAGGTGCGCGCGCTTGGATACACGAGCGGGTTGTCGCTCAGAAGCTCGCGTGTGGCGTCGGTTGGCGGTGATGCCGGGAGGGGAGTGGCGGGGGAAGCGCCCGGTCCGAGAGTGCAAGCCGGCGTTGCCGAGAATCTGATGTCGATCTCGATAGCCGACACGCAGATGATCGTCCGCACGGCGACGGTCAATCTCTCGACGGATAAATTTGACGACATGCGTTCGGCGCTCGAACGGATCGCGGCGGCGCATCACGGATCGATTTCGGATCTCCGGCTGGGTGGCGATCCGCCCAACCAGCGGACACTCAACGTCACGCTGCGCGTGCCGGTCGCGGACACGGACGCGGCGCTCGCGGCGGTGCGCGGCCTCGGCAAGGTGCAGCAGGAGTCGCAGTCGAGCGAGGACGTCTCTGACAGCCATCGCGATCTGGCCGTGCGCATTGCCAATGCGAAGGTCGAGGAGGCGCGGCTCGGCGAGATTCTCAAGGATCGGACGGGAAAGATCGCGGACGTGCTCGCCGTGGAACAGGCGCAGTCGCGCGTGCGTGGTGAAATCGAGCAGATGGAGGCCGAAGAGCTGGCGATGCGCAACCGCGCGGCGCAATCGACGATCACGGTCGCGGTCGCTGAGCGGTACGTCGCGGATCTCGCGGATGAAGCGGCGCCGTCAATCGGGATGCGCCTGCGCAACGCCTTGGTCGACGGCGCGAAAGCGGCGATCGAGGGCGTCGTCTCGGTCGCGCTCCGAGTGCTGGTGGCGGCCCCGACGATCGCAATCTGGGTGGCGCTGCTGTTCTTTCCAGTCCGCTGGACGTGGCGGCGCCTGCGGGCGGGCCTCCCACGCCCGTCTCAGTGGTGGATCTGAAATTACCAAGTTAAGAATTTTGTAATTCAATTCTCAATTCCAAATCATCAATTCTCAATTTTCATTGAATTCCCGGATCGTCCCCTGACGGTCCGTAAATCGACGGAACCTTTCCGCCCATCGGTCGGAGGTACGCCGACAGTTGTCCGCGGTGATGAATCATGTCGTGGTGGAACATCCACAGGAAGTGGCCGACGGGTTGTTGCAACCGGACCTGGCCGCCCATCATGAATTTCCCGGTCTTGTTCCAGTCGGCTTCGGACATCTTCCCGGCGCGCGCCGTGAGGTCGGCGTAGTACTGGTCGAAGAGGGCGATCATGCGGTCGGGCGCGGGTGCCGGCGAGTGATCGAAGAGGATTTCGCCGGTGTCGACCAGTCCGTTGCAAGACTTCAGTTCGTTGGTCATCGTCCAGACGATTTGTTCGGCCGAGGGCGAGCGGTCGTGCGGCCGGTACGCGTACTCGGTTTTCGGCAAGGCTTGCAGCACGCGCTGGAACTTGGGCAATTCGGCCTGACGGGATTCGACGTAGAACTCACGGGCGGTCATGACGGCCTCCGATCGTAAAAGGCGCGGGCGCCGGGTGCTCGGGGGGCGAGATTGAGGATATCCGACCGGTGTGCAGATCTGGCAACTGGAGCGAGGCCCCGGACCCGATCTAGAATGGGGGTTCCTGCCGTGGCGGCGGGGCGGGCCTGAGCAACGCGCTCGGCCGGTCGCGGCGCCGACTGTTCCTCGGTAGCTCAACGGTAGAGCATCCGGCTGTTAACCGGAGGGTTGCTGGTTCGAATCCAGCCCGAGGAGCCAATTTCCTTAGTGAATTCGTTAAATTCGCGATCGAGATCGCCCGGCTGTGACGTCACTGTGACGTGACTCGTCGGCGGCACCGAGGCGAATGCTGCGTACCGGCCCTTTTCGCGCGGACGTTCCTCGTGCTTCGGAAACTCAAGCGCGAATGTCGGCTCCAGCGACTTCGCGGCGCCGTCGAGCGCCTTGCGGCGAATGTGGCTGTATGTCTTCATCATGGCGGGGGACACGTGTCCCATCTGCGCTTGAATCACCCAGTCCGCCTGGCTCGCCTCGCAGAGGCGCGTGAGCGCCGTGTGGCGACCGTCATGGAAGCGCACGTGGTGCAATCCGGCCGCATCGCGCAGCGAGCGCCACGCGGATCGCCACGACTCACACGGTCGCGCGGGATCGATCGTGTGGTGACCAGGAGGATGCAATGTCTGACTTTGAATACCGCGCCGTGCGTACCAACTCGTCGCGTGTCGGTCGCGCGGCCAGACGTTCCAGTTCGGCCAGGAGAAAATCGGACAGCGTCTGTCCTGAGTCTGCTGCCGGCTCTTGAGCTTTCGGTGCAGCGCGTCCGGCACATTGCGGATTTGGACCATCTTAGACATGTTGTGAGCATGCGTTCATATCGAGCCTCACGCCGCTTCACGGATCAGCCAATCGCGGAAATCGCCAAGGTCGTCGTCCGTTGATGTGACCAACCCGATCGCGCTCAGGCCGTGCCCTGCAGCTTCACGATATTGTCGGCCCGCGTCAGGAGCGCGTCGCGGTCGACCTTGCCACGCTCGTCGAGCGGCAGGCTGTCGACGATCACGATGTGGCGCGGGATCTTGTGCGGCGACAAGCTGGACGCGCATGCCGTTCGCACGGCGATCGGCGTGATGCGATCGTCGCCGCGCACGATGAATGCGACCAGTTGCTGGCCGCGCGTTCCGCACGCGACGCCCAGAACGTTCGCGTCGGAAACGCCCGGGAGCGCGCGCAGGTAA
The DNA here is from genome assembly GCA_963704575.1 of uncultured Acidobacteriota bacterium. Classification (GTDB taxonomy): domain Bacteria; phylum Acidobacteriota; class Vicinamibacteria; order Vicinamibacterales; family SCN-69-37; genus DATEGZ01. The sequence goes on from OY969918.1 coordinate 4,514,870, forward strand.
GCCGCGACCTCGCCGGGGTCGACCTTTCGGCCGGCGACATTCACGAGTGGCGAGACGCGGCCGGTCAGTACGAGCCGTCCGCCGGTCAAATATCCGAGGTCGCCCGTGAGAAATCCGTCATCGACAAACTCCGACGTCGCGGCGTCGTCGCTGTGAGCATACCCGGCGCACACCGCGTTCCCGGCCACGAAAACGCGACCGATGCCCGTGCTATCGGTTGTTCGGATCTCGATTGACGTCCCTGGCATTGCACGGCCGACGGGCAGCGGTTCGAAGACATCCTCAGAGTCGTCGTAAGCAATGCCCCCAGTTTCGCTGCTGCCGTAAAACGAATGGATTTTCCGATCGAGCCGATCACGGAACCATGAGACGACCGTCGGATCGATACGTGCGCCAGCGGTAATCAGCAGGCGCAGGCACTCGGGCAGGCGATCGATGGTCCCGGTCGATTTGAGGCGCTCGAACATGAACGGCACGCCCGGCAAGACCGTCGCCGCACCAGCCGTTATGTCCCGGAAGAACTGGCTCGGGTTGAATGGCGGACACAGCGCGGCGGCGGTGCCCTGAGTAATGAGCGGCATCACCACATTGCCGAGCGCGTATGAATGCGACAGGGGAATGTAGGTCGCATTGATATCGTCGGCGCGGATGCCCATCGCTTCGACGATGTGATCCCCGTCATTGACCAGATGCAACTCGGAGGCGATCGCCGCTTTCGGGATGCTGGTCGAGCCGGATGTCAGCTTCAGAATCGCCGGGGTGCCGTACCGCGGCGGGGCGACCGGATCCGGCAACCGCATGATCCGCACACCAGCAGCGAGCGGTTGCTCCCGAACCACGGGACACGCAATCCTGCGATCGCTGATCACGGTGACCGCGCCGGCCTGCTCTATGAGCGCGAGGGCCTCGACGTCTGTTGCCTGGCCCACAGGCACGAGCGCGACGCCGGCTTCCATGCAGGCGACGAAAATGGACAAAAAGATTGGTCGGTTGCCGACGAGCGTGACGACCGCTGACCCGCGATCGACGCCCAACGCGATCAGCGCGCGCTCGACCGCCGCGACATCACTCGCAAGATCGGCAAACGTGGTCAGCGATCCATCGGCACTGGAGTAAAGGGCCACCGCGTCGGAACGTTCGCGAGCTGTTCGCTCGAACAACCCGCCGATCACACTGCGCGGCACGCCGGTAGAATTGCCGATATCGTTGATGACTTCAAGGTCCGTCGATGTGCCGCCACATCGACCGCCGATGCGTGCTACTTCTGGCCCCAGTACCGATAGAACTGATACCAGAGGTGCGGATACTCGCGAATCCGCCGTTCGAACTGAACCGCGAAAGCCTGGGTGGCCTCTTTGACCGCCACATCCGTTGGCTTCGACGTGTTTACGACGATCGGATCGCCCAGATCGCCAAGGAAGCCGCCGCCCGGCCGGCGAATAATGAATGCGGGCAGCAGCGGCGCGCCAGACAAATAGCCAATCATTGCCGGTGTGCGCAGGAACGACGCCGTCCGCCCGAACAATGTCACGTCAGTTTGATCACGGCCGATGTGCCGATCCAGCAGCATCGCGACGATCCCGTTGTCGCTCAGCACGCGGCGGATCCGCAGCGCGGTCTCGAGCATTTGCCCGATCTCGATCGTGTCGATCTGCAGCGACTCACGCAGCCGCCGCCGGAGCGCGCCGACGGCCGGGCTCGCCTCGGACTTGCCGACGACGGCAACAGGGTAGCCATGGAGCCGTCGGAGTGCGACGCCGCCGAGTTCCCAGTTGCCAAAGTGCCCGCCGACGATGATGACGCCGCGACCGCCCTTCAGCAGGTCATCGAGCACGCCCACGTCGTACTTCACCATCAACGACGCGAGCTCCGCCGGCGTCATGTCGATGCTGCGAATGAAATCGATCGTATCGCGCGCGTAGGAGCGATAGGTCAGCCGCGCCATCTGACGCAGCTCGCGTTCGGTGGCCGTTTGGCGGATCACGCGCAGGTTCGCCATGAGCGCTTCCGTTCCTGCACTCATGGTCCGGTAGGCGATCCAGGTTCCGGCATCGCCGATCGCGTAGCTGCACGCACGCGGCAGATGGCTGACGCCGTAACACGTGGCGCCAAAGATGACGCCGTTGTTGAGACCGCCGGCGTGCCACCGCACAGCCGCAAGATCGGAGTCAGTGCGCATCGATCACTTGGCACGTACTGCTGTCGCAGCGAGCATGAAAGAGCGCTCCATTGCTTGCCCGGGCAAGAGCAATGATGATAGCCTCGCTCGACTTTCAATGCACGTTCTGCTGGTCCGTCCGGTGCCGGGAAACGATCGATTCGGCCTCGGCCCGTTCTTCCGCGTCGAACCGCTCGGTCTCGAATACGTCGCCGCGGCCCTCGAGGCACGCGGACATCGGACGAAGACCGTCGATCTTCGCTACAACCGATCGATCGAGCACCATATCCGCACGGAGCGTCCAGAGCTCGTCGGCGTGGCTTGCATGCATGCGCTCGAGACCGACGAAGTGCTCGCGCTCACCGAGCAGATACGCCGCCTCAGTCCGAACGCGTTCATCCTTGTCGGCGGTCACTCCGCGGCGGCCTATCCGTCGCCGTTCTGCACGAGCTCGGTGGATGCGATTTGCCTGGATGACGGGGAGCTCGTCGTACCCGCGCTCGTCGACGCGCTGGCGCACAAGCGTCCGGCGAGCGAAATACCGTCGCTGATGCTCCGCGGCGAGGACGGCTGGTTCGAAACGACAGGCCAGTCGTCGGTGTCATACAACCTGGATGACGTGCCACTGCCGCTGAGACGTGATGTCGACGAGCGACGCCACAACTACGCGTGTCTGCTCTTCCGGCCGGTCTGGTTGATAGAAACGGCGCGCGGCTGTCCGTTCCGCTGCTCGTTTTGTTCGGTCTGGCCGCTGCACGACCGTAGCGTGCGCCTACGCAGCATTCAGAGCGTCATCGACGACTTCGAGGCGACAGGCCCCAACGTGTTCGTCGCAGACGATCTGTTCTGGCAGCGGCCGGCACGCAGCCTTGAGCTGGCGCACGCGCTGCGCCGACGCGGGATCAAGAAGCGATGGCTGCTCGTACAAAGCCGCACCGACACTGCGGCCTCGCATCCCGAGCTCCTCGAAGCCTGGCGGCCGCTCGCGAAGGACTTCGACGTCTTCTTCGGCCTGGAGGCGGCGACCAATGAAGGCCTCGACAACCTGGTGAAAGACACCAATGTCGGTCGCACGCTCGAGGCGGTTCGCCTCGCGCGCGAGCTCGAGTACGGCGTCACAGGAAACTTCGTCATCGATCCCGACTGGACCGAGTCAGACTTCGAGCGGCTGTGGGCCTTCGTCGAAAAACACGAGCTCGGCCGCGCGGGCTTTACGATTCTGACTCCACTCCCGGGCACTGAGTACTTCGAGTCCTGCCGGTCGCGTTTGCGTGCCGTGGGCTGGGCGCAGTACGACATGCACCATGCGCTCTGGGAGCCACGGCTGGGAGCGCAGCGTTTCTTCGAGCTGTATTGCGAGACCTGGCATCGTTCCATCCTCAACCTGAGCGGCAAGAAATCCTGGACCGACTGGGCGCGGCAGGTCCGGCTGCGCGATCTGCCGTACCTCACGCAGATGCTTGTGCGCACGCAGCGCATGATGAAGCCGGCCGCCTATCTGCGCGAGCATCATCTTGCTGTCCAGCCGCTAGGGACTCGTCCCGAGCGGGTCGAAGGATGTTGAGGACCGTGCCTGACGAGTGGAGTCTCAAGGGCCGCGTTGCGGCCGTCACCGGAGGATCTCGCGGAATCGGTCAAGCGATCGCGCTGGCGCTCGCCGAACGAGGATCGGCGGTCGCCATTTCTTACCACGAACGCGACGCGGCGGCGCAGGACACCTTGTCGCAGATTCGAGCGCACAGCGTGGGCGCACTGGCGGCCCGATGCGATGTCGCCGACGAAACGTCGGTGACCGCGTTTTTCGACGGAGTCAGGTCGGAATTGGGATCTCCCGACATCCTGATCAACAATGCCGGGATCACCGACGACAGACTCCTCATCTTCATGCAGCGCAGCCATTGGGACCGGCTGATCGATACGAACCTCCGCGGCGCATTTCTCTGCACCCGCGCGGTGGCGCGGGACATGCTCCTGCGTCGCTGGGGCCGGATCGTCAACATCGCGTCGTTGAGCGCCGACGTCGGCGCGATCGGTCAGAGCGCTTACTCCGCGTCGAAAGCGGGCCTGCTGGGGTTGACCAGGACACTCGCGCGCGAATTTGGCCGGCAGGGTGTCCTCGTCAACGCGGTCTCGCCGGGATTCATCGAGACCGAGATGACCGCCGCGCTGACTCCTGAGAGACGCACCGAGATGCTACGCGACGTGTCCGTCGCACGGGCCGGGACGCCGCACGAGGTCGCTTCTCTCGTGGTGTTTCTCGCCTCGCCGGCCGCCAGCTACATTACCGGCCAGGTTGTCGGTGTCGACGGCGGATTGTTCTGATATGAGCACCATGCCCAGCGCGGACGCACTCAGCGTGGAGGTCAAAGCCGCGATCGTGCGATGCCTCCGCATGCCGATCAAACCCGAAGAAATCGAGGACGAGATGCCGCTCTTCGACGGTGGCCTCGGCCTGGATTCGATCGACGCCCTCGAGATCGTCCTCGAGCTCCAGCGCTCGTTTGGTGTCGAGGTCCGCGACGAGCATGTCGGCAACCGCGTCCTTCGCAGCGTTCGCACGATCGTCGAATTCATTGAGTCGAATCGTGCGTCCCAGAACCGTTGACGAGCAGGGCCTGCCGTTCTACGCAACCCTGCCCGTGTATGCGCTGAAGATGCCGACGTCGACGCGACGCGTGACGTCGTCAAAACCGGATCGCCGGAGCGACGCGATCACCACGTCTGGTGGAACGCACTGCGCGATCGTTTCCCAGTAGAACTTCATCAACGTCGACGCGTCCGCACTGCCGGTGCCGATCCGCGCAAGTAGTGGCACGAGCGTGCCAAAGTAGATCCGGGCCACGCCGAGGCCGACCGAAGACGTCGGTCGAGTGATCTCGAGCAGCAGCACACGTCCGCGTGGTTTCAGCACGCGGCGATACTCTGCGAAGGTGACATCGAGGTCCGGGACGTGCCGGAGCGCATACCCCATTGTGACGAAATCAAAACGGCCGTCGGCAAATGGCAGGCACTCGCCGAACCCCTGGACAAGACCGATCGACAAATGCGTGCGTCCCGCAGTCATCATCTTCGCCGACGGATCGAGCCCGACAACCCGCCCCGAGGGTTCGACGATGTGCGCGATCTCGCGGGCGAGCAGGCCGGTGCCAGTGCCGACATCGAGAACGTGGCAGCCCGGCTTCACACCGGCGCGCACGAGCGTCTGGCGCCGATACGTCTGCCCTGAGCCGAACGGTGACATGAGGCCGCAGGAGCGGTCGTAGTGTTGAGCGGCGCGATCGAACAGCGCGTTGACGGAGCGCTGGCGATCTTCCGGACGCCTCCAGTAGCGGCTGTCACCAAGCAGCGGCGATTGATTCATGAATCTCCCGCGGTCGCTTCGATGCGTGAAGCGAAGGGGAACCAGCGCTGCAGACGGACCATCCAGAAGAAGACGGCGATCCAGAAACGAGTCCTGAGCGTCGGACGCCAGTAACCAGCGAAGACGGTGACGAGCGATCGGAAAATGCGCGGCGGCGGTTGTGCGGCGAAGAAAAGGTCGCGGAACTCGGCCGTGTAGAATCCAAAAACGAACCGCCGGAACGACAGATAGCGTTGCCGCTGTCGGCGATGGTACTGAGCGAACCGCCGGCGCGAGAGGTCCCCTGCGGCGAGTCCGGCGTCCATCGCCTGTGCGGCCTCGAGGCCGGACTCGAGGGCGATCGCCACTCCGGTGGAAAAGACGGGATCGAGAAACGATCCGGCGTCGCCGGCAAGAACCCATCGATCGCCGGCGTAGTGGCGCGAGCCGAACGAGAAGTCCTTCTCGATGCGGACCGGCCATTCGCGTCGTGCCTCACTGAACAGACGCGCGACTGCCGGCGTTTCGGCGATGGCGCGCTCGAGGATGTCCGCGTGGTCCATTCCGCGAAACGCGACGGCCGCCGCGCGCGGCAGGACGACCCCGACGCTCGTCAAGTCATCAGAGATCGGGATCACCCAGAACCAGCCGAGATCTCGACGCGCAATGATGCGGATGTCACCAGACCGCCGGCCTGCCTGTCTCGGGATGCCGAGGTAGTGGGAAAACACCGCGAGGTTCGCGAGCCGAGGTTCATCAAGGCGCAGATTGAACATGCGCGAGAGCAGTCCACCTCGTCCCGACGCATCGATGATCGCCTGTGCGCGCACGGGCTGCAGTCCGGACTCACCCTGCGGCCTGGCCGTGACCGTCACGCCGTCGCGGTCGAAGGCCACGTCGACGATGCGGTGGCCCTCGCGCACCTCGGCGCCGCTGGCCGATGCGTGACGCAGGAGCAGGTCATCGAACACCGACCGACTCACCTGCCATGTCTGGGGACGCGCCACGTCGGGTGCCGCGCCGAAATCGGCGTAGCGCTCGTTCCCTCCGTCCCACGTCATGAACGTTGCGCCCCACTTCTGAGGAAAGCCCGCCTCTCTCACGAGACTGTCGGCACCGATCGCGATCAGCACGTCATTCACCGACGCCAACAGCGACTCGCCGATGTGAAACCGTGGAAACTGATCGCGCTCGAACAGGATCACGCGCCGGCCCTTGCGCGCGAGCCATGACGCCGCGGCCGACCCAGCGGGCCCGCCGCCCGCGACGATCACATCGCAATCGAATGACATGAGCTGGCGTAGTATGCACGAAGTCGCACGAGGGTTCTTCGCCCGGGAAAGTTATCAGCTCTCAGGAGGTCTCTGATGACTCGATCGTTTCGCGTCGCCGGCGTGATATTCGCCGTTCTCACGACAATCGCGATTGCCGCACCCAAGGAACTGATCGTGGTCCTCAAATGGAACCCGAATGTGAAGCTGCCGATGCCGACGCTCGACATGACCGGAGGCCTATTCTCGTTCAGTGTCGCGCCGGTGATCGACAAGCGCGACAAGGGCACGCAAATCGGCGAGAACGTCGAGGGTAAGGTCCCGGTACCTGTCTACACGAAGTCGGATGTGCCCGCCTTCATTGGGGAGCACCTGGCGGCGCAACTCAAGCGGATCGGCCTTGACGTGCAGGCGGGCGAGACAGGACAACGTGTGCTTCGCCCGGAACTGGTGGAGTTCTGGGTGTCGGAGGGCAACCACTACAACGCCTCCGTCCGCGTGAAGGTCACGATAACCGATACGAGGGGCAAGGAACTCTGGACGGGCATGGTCGGCGGCGGAAGCGACAATTTCGGCCGATCGCTGAAACCGGACAACTACACTGAGGCTTACAGCAACTCGATTCAGGAACTCGCGGCAAAGCTCGTGTCGGCGCCTGGATTTCGGGCGTCGATCGCGAAGGTGCCTTGATGCTTTGCTGTGAGCTGATCGGCGGCAGAGGCGGTTGAGCCGAACCACATCGACTGTCGCGGTTTAAGGCCAGCCACCTCGAGCTGCCGGCGCACATCATCGATCCCGACGATATGACGGTGGCTGCCGTAAATTAGATAGTGCTGCCGCTGTTCGGCTGGGGTGAAGTTCACCGTCATGACGTTAGCGCCCGCTCGCAGGCCGGCGCTTTGTCCGCCACTCACCTGTTGCTCCAGCGCGCTGACTGTCGGAATCAGCCACTCCGGATTGACAAGCCGCATCGTGGCGATCGCGTTCAGCGTGTGCGAGATCGATCCGGGCGCGGTACCGGCGATGGGCGTTCCTGGCGTCGGCACAAACGGCGACGCGCTGCACATGTGCACGCCAAGCGACTGCGCCAGCAGAATGTCGTCGGCGACGCTCTCGATCGACTGTCCAGGCAGTCCGACGATGCAGCCCGAGCCGACGCGATAGCCGAGGCGGAGCAGCGTGCGAATCGCCGTGAGGCGGACCTCCAATTCCTCCTCACGCGACGTCCGATGCAGCGCGGGATCCGATGTCTCGTGCTTCACGATGTACGTGTTCGCGCCACGTTCTTTCAGCGTTCGATATTCAGCTTCTGTCTTCACGCCCAGCCCGAGCAGCACCTCGACCTGATCGTCGAACAGGGCACGAACTTCTGGCAGCACTTCACCGACGAGGCTCGTCGTCTGTGGTATCTCACCGCCCTGGAAGACGATGACGTTGACACCCGCATCGCGTATGGCGCGCGCGGCCGACAGGATCTGATCGTGATCGAGCGTGTACGTCGTGTTGTAGCGCGTGTTGTCGCGGCGCATCGGGCAGTAGACGCAATTGACGCGACAGACGTTGGTCACTTCGATGACACCGCGCACGGTGATGGCGCGCTTGAACACCTGGTCGCGCATCGCTGCGGCGCGCGTGTGCAGGGCACGCTGGGCGTCGCCCTCGGCCGAGATCATTTCGATCAATTCCTGGCGGGAAAACACGCGGCGGGAGTATAGCATGCGCCTGAAGTCCTACCGCCTGCGCCATGCGCATTGACGCCGCCGGAGACGTCTTCCCGGAGGGCACAAGACTGAAGCAGACTTGACACCCCCTTCGGGCCGCTTCAACATTCGATTGCCCAGCCGGCGATCAACTCATGGCAGACGCAGACGCCTCAGGCAATCTCTCGCGCTACGACGCGCTGCTGCGCATCTCGAAGACACTCTCCGGCCACAAGAACATGGCCGAGCTCTTCGAGGTGCTGGCCGATCAACTGCACGAGATCGTTCCCTTCGACTACCTGGCCTTGCTGCTGCACGACGAACCAACGAACGAAATGCGGCTCGTAGTGTTGGAGCCGCTGGACATCATGCCTCCGTTTACTTCGGTGCCGGTGGCCGAGCAGGGTCCGGGGGCAAGGGTCTGGGAAACGCAGCAGAGAACCGTGATGGTGATCCCCGAGGAAGGCCCGTTACCTCCGGGCCCCTCGTTCATCCGCAGCCAGGGCCGAAAGGTGGCGTGCTGGCTGCCACTGACGACTGCGCATCGGCGCGTCGGCGTTCTGGCGTTCGGCAGCCGTTCTCCGGTGCCGTACACCGACGACATCGCGGCGTTCATGGCCCAGATCGCGGCGGTTGTGGCCATCGCCGTGGACAACGGCATCAACTGGGAGCAGGCGCAACGGTATCAGCGCGAGCTGCTCGACGAGCGGGACCGCCTGAGTTTCCTGCTCGACGTCAACAATCTGCTCGTGTCACATCTCGACCACCGAGCGCTGCTCGAAGCGATCTGTGCAGCCGTCAAGCGCGTCGTCGACGCTGACCAGATCGGCGTGGGGTTGTATGTCCCGGAATCCGGCCACGTGCGGCTGGATTTTGTTTACAGCAAAACGCGCGGCTTCAGCCGGCCCGACATCACGTTTCCACTCGATCAATCGATCGCGGGCCTGACCATCGAGCGAGGCGCGGCCGGGGTGTTCCGACGGCAGGAGGTCGAACGCCGCGGGTGGGACGGCGCGCCGTTGATGAAAGAGTACGGGATCGAATCGGTGTGTTGCGTGCCGCTCGTCACTCGAAGCGGCTCGCTCGGAGCACTGTATGTCGGCAGCGCCCAGCCGGATGCATTCTCGGAGAAGGACGTCACACTGCTCGGGCAAACATCCGCGCAAATCGCCATAGCTCTCGAAAATGCCCGCACGTACGAGGAAATTGCCGAGCGCAACGCGCACTTGATCGACGAGAAGCAGTACCTCGAACGCGAGCTCAACAACGAGTTCGCCGAGATCATCGGCACGAGTGTGGCCCTGCGAAGAGTGCTGAAGTCCGTGAAGACGGTCGCGCCTGCCGACAGCACCGTGCTGCTCCTTGGAGAGACGGGCACCGGCAAGGAACTGATCGCGCATGCGATCCACAACCTGAGCCCACGGCGCGACCGGACGTTCGTCCGCATGAGTGTGGCGGCGATGCCGACCGGCCTGCTCGAGAGTGAGCTCTTCGGACACGAGAAGGGCGCGTTTACCGGTGCGACGGCGAAGCGAACCGGTCGTCTCGAGCTCGCGCACCAGGGCACGCTGTTCCTCGACGAGGTCGGCGATATCCCGGCGGAAATTCAGCCCAAGCTGCTGCGCGTCCTGCAGGAGCGTGAGTTCGAACGTCTCGGCAGCACGCGAACCCAGAAGGTGGACGTGCGGATTGTCGCGGCCACGAACCGCGATCTTGTGCAGATGGTCGAAGACGGATCGTTCCGATCCGATCTCTACTATCGCCTGAATGTCTTTCCGTTGACGATCCCGCCACTGCGCGAGCGCGTCGACGACATTCCCGCGCTGGCGCTGCATTTCACGCGGCAATGCTCGCGGCGCATGGGCCGCGCGGTTCCATCCGTCCCGGAAAAGGTGATGGATGAACTGAAAGAATGGGGCTGGCCGGGCAATATCCGGGAGCTGCAGAATGTCATCGAGCGCGCCGTGATCCTGTCGGGTGCGACCCTCGTGCTTCCGCCGCAGGACGTTCAGCCGAAAGCCAGGCGTGCCGTGTCGATCGCGAAGCCCGCTGCGACACTCCGCCAGGCCGAACGAGACGCGATTCTTCGCGCGCTGAGGGAATCGCACGGCGTCATCGGCGGCCCGACCGGCGCAGCCGCGCGGTTGGGGCTCAACCGCACCACGCTGCACTCGAAGATGCAGCGGCTGGGCATTCAGCGGCCGTCGTACTGAGCACGATGATTCGTTCTCGCGCTATCCGATTGTGTGCCGGGCCATGTAGAGGACTGTGAGCACGCCCAGCGCGGCGAGCATTACGAGAGTCATGGTATCCATAGGTGTTTCTCAGGATCGATTGCAGACGTTATTGGTTGTAGACGCGAACGAACGTGATCACCGCGGGGCCGACACGAACTGAGTGGGAAACAGGGCCCCTGTCCTGCTCTTATAGGATTCGTATTCCGGGAATGCCTGCATGAGGATCCGTTCCTCGAAGTGCATCCTGACAAGGGTCAGTCCGAACCAGACGGCCATGCCCGCGGCGAGAACGATCGAGGGGTAGATCAGCCAGATCCCGAGGTACTGCAGGACATACGCCGCGTAGACGGGGTGTCGCACAAATCGGTACGCACCGGTGCGGACGACGTGGCGAGCTTCTGGTTCGATGCTGAACGCGTGCCGGAGCGACCAGAGGGCGATGCCCGCCAGCAGCGTGCCGGCCAGCCAGAGCATCGCACCGAGGGCTGCGATCTGGGTCACGGCGTTCAGCGTGAAGCTCTCGGGACTCCACGTACGCACCGCGTGGAAGAACCCAATCAGCAGGAACGATCCCGCATAGGCAGCGAACCGCGCGTGGAACGTTGCCACGGCGGCCTGGGGCCGCTCGCGGATGAGAAACGTCAGTGCCGTGAACAGTTCTTTTCCAATCATCGGCACCAGCAGCACGCCCATCTCCGGCATGCGGAAGAAGAGTGTGGCGGCAAACGCCGCGAAGAAGACGAAGCCGGCAACGTCCGCGACGCGTGCGGCAGGTCTCTTTATCAACGCCATGTGCGTCAATCCTTTCCCGCTTCCTCAGCCGGAACGGAGCGCACCGGCGGCTTTTCCGCCGGGGCCTGGTGAGACGAGGCGGCCTCGCGAAATTCGCGGAATCCGACTCCACATTCGTGCGCGGAGAGGAAGTTCATGAAGCGGCGATAGTCCTGGCTCGGCACTCCGAACAGCGCCAGCATCGACTTGTAGCGGCCGCGCGATTCGCGCAGGCCGCGTCGTACGAGCTCACGCAGATCGTGGCGCGTGATGTCCCGAGCCAGAAACAACGGATGGACGTGCTCCCAGAATGACGCGCCCTGCTTGACGAGCGCGTCGTACAACTCGTCGGCAACACGGCTGGAGCGATCGGCAATCGGCCTGATCAGCCCCGCTTCGCTTCGTATCGAGACCGGAAGGTGCTCGACCCCGACGACGTCGCCCGTCGACAACCAGACCAGCTGTTCGACAACGTTCCGAAGCTCTCGGACGTTGCCTGGCCACCGGTATTTCAGCAACGCTCGAAGCGCGTCGTCCGTCAGGCTGAGATCCCGCTCGGCGAGGGCGAGAAAGTGCCGCACCAGCGCCTGAACGTCGTCGACGCGCTCCCGGAGCGGCGGCACGTGGAGGTGGATGACGCGCAACCGGTACAAGAGGTCCTCGCGGAACTGACCGGCGGCGACAAGGTCGTTCAGGTCGCGATTGGTGGCGGCGATCACGCGAACGTCGACACGCGCCTGCGATTGGTCGTCCCCGACGGCCTGGATCTCGCCGTTTTCGAGAAACCGCAGCAGCAGAGCCTGCATGCGCAGGCTCATCTCGCCGACTTCGTCGAGAAACAGCGTGCCGCGATGCGCGAGCTGAAGCTTGCCGCGCTTGTCACGATAGGCGCCGGTGAAGCTGCCTTTGACGTGTCCGAAGAGCTCTGACTCGAGGAGCGTTTCAGTGACGCCGGCGACGTTCACTGCCACGAACGGCGCAAGCCTGCGGCTGGACCGGCTGTGGATATATCGGGCGACTACGTCTTTGCCCACGCCGCTTTCGCCGGTGATCAGGACCTTGGCCGGGCTCTCTGCCGCTCGCGCAGCCATGGCGAGCAATTCCGTCATGGTTGAGCTGGCGACGACGAAGCCTGCCGGGTCCACGGAAGTACCGACGCGCGAGTGGGATGCTGACGAGACGGATGACATGGCTTGCGTCCTACCCTCTGTGAGTCCGGCAGACGCGACACGCGGTGCCTGGCTCACGGGTGCTGATATCGCAAATCAGGTACCGCCGGCTGTCTGCTGTAAGTTACTGATAAATAAAGGACTAACTCGTTGACTCCGCATGACAAGTGACGAACTGTCGTCACATGGCGAGTCAGGAGTCTAGCGATCCTTGGAAGGACGCGATCGTTGCGCGAGTGCTTCCTCCCGATCAGCCGTCAGCGAGGACAGAGTGGGCGTTCCGACGTTTGCATCGGGCAGCCCGAGTTCGTTGCGCAGGGAGACGGGAAGCTGCTCGACGCCGACGACGCTCCCCGCCGACAACCAGACCAACTGCTCGACGACGTTTTGGAGCTCTCGGACGTTGCCCGGCCAGCTGTGTCGCAGTAACACGCGAAGCGCATCGTCCGTGAAGTTCAGCCGCCGCCCGGAGCGCGCAAGGAAGTGCCTCATGAGCCCATGAACGTCCTCGGCCCTCTCTCGGAGAGCAGGCACATGGAGGTGGATGACGCGCAGCCGGTACAAAAGGTCCTCGCGGAATTGGCCGGCGGCGACGAGGTCGTTCAGGTTGCGATTGGTTGCGGCGACCACACGAACGTCGACGCGCGCCGCTGATTGCTCCGAACCGACGGCGGGAACTTCGCCGTCCTCGAGGAACCGCAACAGCCACGCCTGCATGCGCGCGATCATGTCGCCGATCTGGTCGAGAAATAGCGTGCCGCCATGCGCGAGCCGGAGCTTCCCGCGCTTCGCCGAGAAGACGTCGCTGATGTGTCCATGGACGTGTCCAAAGAGCTCCGATTCGAGGCGCGCGTCGGCGAGACCGGCGCAGTTGACTGCCACGAACGGCGCAAGCCTGCGCCTGGATTGGCCATGGATATACCGCGCAACGAGAGTCTTGCCCACGCCACTTTCACCGGTGATCAGGATCGGGGCAGGACTCTCCGCTGCGCCCTTGGCCATGGCGAGCAGGTCCCTCATGGCGCGGCTGCCGACGACGAAGCTTGGCGGCTCCAGATGAGCACCGACCTGCAATTGGGGTCGTGACGAAACAATTTCCATGGCCATTCGTTACCGTTCCGGCGCGGCGCAGCCGCCCCGGCTCCTGACGCGCGTCAGCGGCGACGTGATGCGCACCGAGAGCAGGGAATTCTGAGGTGCCGCGGCAGCGTGGCGAAGCTCGCGTCTCAGCACCGCGTGCCTTCAGTCAATCGGTATCTCTTGCGGCTTCGTCGATCGGACACGGGGCCAAACTGAGCAATGGCCATGCCAAGGTGGTCGATTCGTCGGATCGGTGCAGTTGCGGAACGTTCTTGCGTGCGGAAGACCGCGAATGCGCGACTCGATTGGGGCGGCCGAAACGTTGTCTGAGCCTGGGCAATCGATCCGTGTGGCTGGGATCAGACTTTTCCCGCGCTCGATCGCTTTGCTCGGAGAATGGAAGTCTGCCCTGGACCACACGAAGAATCTGACCAGAGCCAGAACTCGGCGGGAGGACTGGCAGCGATCAACGCCGAACGATGCCCGTGCCCAGTCTCCATGCGCAACACGCGGCCCAAAACCTCGCATTTTCTAGCGATTCCGCGCCTGCGCCGGTCAGGGCTTTCCAAAGCCGGTCGGATGACGGGCGTGAGTGCTTCCGGTACCGGTGTTGCACATAGGGGGGCGGCACTCGACACAGAGTTCCCGTAAGAGGCAAGTCGCCACCCCAGGGCACTGAACGGCATAGGTCGGCGGCCTCGAGCAGGCAGGTCCCATTCATGATGCGCAAACTTAGAGATCGTGGTCAGCGGAGTGGCGAGTCCGGGTCGATCCTTGTCTTGACGGCACTGTCGATGGTGGTGTTGCTGGGGATCGCCGCGCTGTCGCTGGACGTCTCGTTCATGTACGAAAAGCGCAACCGCTTGCATGCCGCCGCAGATGCCGGGGCCAAGAGCGCCGCCTTCGAACTCCAGCGCAACTCTTCGATTTCGCTGACCGATCTCCGAACATTTGCGAATCAACAGGTGTTCGCGCACGGATTCAATCCGGCCGGGACGACCAAGGTTGTCGTCAACCATCCTCCAGCCAGCGGTGCGTTTACCGGCAACGCGGGCTACGTCGAGGTCATTGCCTCGGAGCCGACGTCGACGTTCTTCGGGAAGATTCTGGGTTGGACAAGCATGACGCCCGGCGCGCGAGCTGTCGCCGGCACCAGCAACAATCTGGCCTGCATCATTACCCTGAAGGGACCTGGGACGGGTCCGTATTCGCTCGAGATCGGCAACACCGCAATGACCCTCAACGGCTGCGGCGTCGCCGATGCGGGGGATTTAAACGGGGCGAACCCCAACTCAAGGATCAACGGCACGCCGACGCCGAGTGTCGGAATCGTTGGCAACTGCAATGGCACCTGCGGGGCCATGGGCTCGCTCACCACCGGAGCGCCGACGCCGACGGACCCGCTGGCAGGACTCCCCGCGTACCCAAACCCCGGGGGATGCATTGCGGGGGTTGCGCCGACCCTCTCACCGGGTTGTTACACGACAATCGCCACCAGCGTGACCAGGTTGAACCCCGGCGTTTACTACGTCACCGGCAAGGTTGACGTCGCCACCAGCCTGACTGGCACGGGCGTCATGATTTATCTGACCGGCGGCGGGTACATCTCGATCGGCAACAACAACGCGCTTCATCTGAGCGCGCCGACATCAGGCACTTACACAGGGATTGCGATTTTTCAGGATCCGAGCGACAGCCACGCTTTCGATGTGCACAACAACTCGGACCTGGACGTGAATGGCGCGATCTACATGCCCGCGGTGGACGTGGATATCAATAACAGCCTGAGCTTCATCAACACGAATTGCACGCTCTTCATTGCGCATTCACTGAACATTCGAAACGGCAACGGCAGCATGAGCAATGCCGGCTGTGCGTCGACGTTTGGTGGCGCGGCTTTTCTGTCGGTGTCGATCGCCGAATGAGGATGAAAATGAATAGGTTCTTCAATCGGCCGGCCTGGGCCTCTGATGCCGGAAGCGCGTTGGTGGAGCTCGCCGTTGTACTCCCCTTGCTCGTCCTTGTGATGGCCGGCGCGATCGACTTCGCACGCGTGTTTTACACCGGGATGGAGCTGACCAACGCGGCGCGCGCAGGAGCGCAGTACGGCGCCTACAATCCCGCCCAGAGCGGAAACATCGCAGGAATGAAGACCGCAGCCACAGGCTCCGTCAACATCACCGGTGTGACGGCGACGGCATCGCGCATCTGTCAGTGCGCGACGAGTGCGGGGACGTTTTCTGCAGCGACCTGCACCACCACCTGCCCGAGCGGGCGGCACCTGGTGGTCACCGTGACGGTAACCGCTTCCAGGTCCTTCACAACGTTGATGGGATCGTTCCCGGGCATTCCTCATTCCGTCGATCTAGTTCGCTCAGCGACGCTCCGCGTTCCCAATTAACGAGCGCTCAAGCCAATGACGCGTATGGACGCTCAGAATTCGCATCTTCCCGAGGTCGGCCGGCGTTGGCGCATGGGCGACGACCGGGGGCAAAGCCTTGTCGAGTTCGCAGTGGCGTCGACAATTTTTTTCACGACCATCTTGGGGATCATCATCTTCGGGATCGGTGTGTGGCAATACAACATGGTTTCGGATCTTGCGCAGGAAGGGGCGCGGTGGGCGTCGGTCCACGGCACGACCAGCGGGTCGCCGGCGGCCCAAGCCGGCGTGCAGACGTACGTCCAGAGCCGCGCGCCTTTCACCGTGACGGTCACCACGACTCCGACGACAATTGGCGCAGCCGGATCGACCATCACGGTGCACGTCCAGCATCCGTTCAACAAGATGATCTCGTTGCTGCCAGGTGGGCCCGTGAACCTGACAAGCGATGCGCGAATGATCGTCTCTCGGTGAACGGAGCCACCCGCCGGCTCTAGATTCCTGTTCGAGCGGTTACATTCACCCGAACCAAAACGCCGCCGTCACGCCGCCATCCATCAGAAAGTCGCTGCCGGTGATAAACGCGCCGTCGGGGCCCATGAGCAGCGCGCCAACGCTTGCGACTTCGTCCGGGATCCCGGCGCGGCCGGCCGCAGAAATGTCGATCATGCGGCGGTACCGGGCGCCGCGCGGCCCTCGCAGTTCATCGTTCGCGAGAGGAGTCATGATGATGCCGGGGCTGATCGTGTTGACCCGCGCACCGCGTTTGTCCCAGCGCACGGCTTCCGCCATCACCCGGAGCGAGTTTCCACGCTTTGACACCTGATACGCGTGAAGGGAGTCCGTCACCTGATCCGGCTGCAGCATCGGGAGGCTTAGTAACTCGTCGACCGGCGTCGTGGCAAGGGCGGCGTTCTGTTCGACGGAGAGCGGCGGCAGGCGATGCCCTGACTGAGACGCGATCACGACCCCGGCGCCGCCGCGCGCGATGACGTTGCCAAATTGCTCCAGCACAAGTGCCGTTCCATATAGATCGACTTTGAGAATCGCCGCCGGCGACGCCTGCGTCGGGGACACTCCGGCCGCATGGATGAGACCGGAGATCTCGCCGGCGCTGCCCGCCTTGGCGACGAGCGCTTCCACCGACGGCCGCGAGGATACATCGACGATCGCGGTACTCACGTCGAACCCGGCATTCGCCACACTCTTGCCGCGGCTTCCGCGTTTTCTGGCCGAAGGTCAGCCAGCAAGACGTGCTTGCCTGCACTCACCCGCCGGGCAATCGCCTGGCCGATCGAGTCCGCGCCAATGACAACGGTGACCTGCTTCATGGTGTCTCCCACATCGCTCGCAGACGTACCGATCACCCGTCGTACTGTTGGTCGCTTACGTGTTCCATCCACTGAACGGCGGTGCCATCGAGACTCTCGGCGATGGCGATGTGCGTCATCGCGGTGGTCGCTGACGCGCCGTGCCAGTGCTTTTCGCCCGGCGGGATCCAGACCACGTCGCCCGGGCGAAGTTCCTCCATCGGGCCCCCCTGACGCTGTGCCCGCCCGCAACCAGCGGTCACGATGAGCGTTTGGCCCAGCGGGTGGATGTGCCAGGCGGTGCGCGCGTTCGGTTCAAACGTCACGACGGCGCCACCGATGCGCGCCGGTGCGCTTCTTTGAAACAGAGAATCGATGCGGACCGTGCCGGTGAAGTACTCCGCAGGGCCTCTGGCTGATGGCTGCGAGCCGGTCCTCCTGATGTCCATCTCGCTCACCTCCCTTGTCGACCATTCTCTGCGCGTGGCCGCGCGATATCGCGTTCGGGGGCGCCTGCCGAAAATCACGCCGGCTGGCATCGTCTTCGAAGCCCCGCCGGTCAAGCATGATCACCCTGGGGCCTTGAGGTGTCAGTAGATCACGATGAGCGGCTGCAGCCGATCGAGAACCTTCAGACGCCGTTCCGTCGCGCGCGGGAGCGCCGACGCATTCGCGCAAGATACCAGCCAACTGCGCCCAGTGAGGTGAGCACAATCGTGCTCGGCTCAGGTGTGGGAATTGGGGTTTCGGTCACTCCGAGCGGAAAGTCATTGGCGCCTGGGTCCAGGCCCAGGCCTGGGCCTGGGTCGAGCCCCGGGCCGGGCCAGGGATCCAGGCCCAGGCCTGGAGGGGGATTTAGGCCCAGGCCGGTCGAGGGATCCACGCCCAGGCCGGTCCAGGGATCTAGGCCAGAACCACCAAGACCCGGGCCCGAAGAGAAGCCCCCGTCCGAAGTGGGGTCTTGACCTGGATCCGCACCAAGGCCAATCGCGCCTACCTCCGTTCCAGACAGATTCGACTGACTGTCCCAGCCAGGACCAAAAAGCAGTGGAAAAAGGGATTGGCGCCCGCTCGGACCGTCGAGCGGCAGCGACTGAAGCTCAGAGATGACGAAGGTACCTGAGTGTGGAGGATCCGTCGGCGGCTCGACCGCGACCACGGCCGGGTCACTCAGTTGCTCGAATGCCTCGGCGTCTGGCTCCTCACTCCGTTCCGGCCCATGCCCCTCCATCGCGACTCGATTGCCGCACCGCGCGCGGATGATGTTCGTGCCATCGGTCAGCACCGCCTCGCCCGCCTCGAGCACGAGCTTCTTACGCGTCCAGAAGACCTCGTGTCCGATGCGGTACGAAACGTGAGCCACAGTGCGGGTCGGCAGGCGTTCTACCCGAAATCGACTCGGGTCGAGACCGGCGTAGTGTGAGGCAACCACGGAATCGCGGTCGATGGCCTGTCGCATCTCGGTACCGGTGTGCACGCCGCCCTCCACGATCGAGTAGCGGAAGTTCGGCCGGGTCTCATTCCCCAGAGCGCTTCGCGGACTGGTGGCTGGGACGACGATGTTCTCTGCGCGCGGCCACGCTGGATCCGGTTCAGGGGACTGCGTCACCCAGAGGCCGATCGCGGCGACGGCCGCCCAGACCAACAGCAAGGCGACGATTGCACCGATTCCTCGCCTACGGACCCGACGCCGCGATCGGCGACGACCGGGCCACGAGACGCCTCGAGAGAAGGAAGGTGAAGGCGCGGCCATGTTCAGCTAACTCCTCTCTTGTCTCTTGTCAAAACAGCGGTCATCGGTTTGCTATACAGAAATCGAAAACGGTCTAGTCCTCGTTCCTTAGCCGATTGCGGCGGCGGGCCATGTAAAGGACAGCGAGAAGAGCAGTGGTACCGAGCAGCACGAGATTCATGGTGGTCATTGGTTTCTCCTGAAAATGCAGACGTTGGTGTTTTTCAAACTCACGGGTGCGGCGCCTGTGGCCCGCGACGATTGAATAGGCAAGTCAGGTACCGCCCGGGTCAGTCTGTAAGTTGTTGATAATTAAGGCGCTCGTCAGCATGCTCCATCGGTCAAATGACAAAATGTCGTCATCTGACGAGTCACGGATCCGAAGGGCCTTCGTCCGGCAGTGACCTGCGAGGGCGGCGTGAGCAGGGAACGGAACGACCTGTCGATGTTCAGCCGATGCTGATCATGGCCCTACTGTGGAGGACCGACTTTCGGCCGCGCGCGCGCCTTGCTCGCTTCGTCGAATGCGACGGCCAAGCCTCGTGCTCACGCGTACACCGGCGCAGGCTCGGCGTCTGCCACGAAGTAGCTGTTGCACGCCGCCTCGAGCAGTTCCATCGTCAGATGCGGAGGCCGATTCAGATACGAAGCGAGCGACAATGCCTGCGTGATGAGATCCCGCGGGTGGCAGCCGCGTACCGCGATCTTCCGGGGGCGGTAGTAATCGACCAGTAAACGTTCGACCAGCCCAGTCTCCACCGTTGCACCCAGGTCGCGGCAGCACCTTGCGAAGATGGTCTTGAAGTCCTCAAGCGTTGGACTTTCAGCGAAGATCTTGTATTGGAGGCGTCGCAGGAACGCTTCATCAACCAGTTCGCTTGGCCTAATATTGGTGGCAAGGACGACCATCGTCATGAAGGGCAACTCGAACTTCTGCCCGCCGTGCAGCGTCAAGAAGTCCACGCGGCTTTCGAGTGGCACGATCCACCGGTTCAGCAGGTCGCGAGGCGGGCAGCGCTGCCGGCCGAAGTCGTCGATCACCAGCAGGCCGCCGTTGGCGATCGCCTGCACTGGCGCCCGGTAAAAACCGGTCGTCGGGTTGTAGCTCAGCTCGAGGGCATCGAGGGTGAGCTCGCCTCCCGCCATCACCATCGGACGGCGGCATCGGACCCAGCGGCGATCGCCTGATTGGACGGCCGCGACGCCCTCGCCTTCGTGAGCGCTCGCGACAACTTCATGATTGACCGGATCGAACAACCGGATGATGTGGCCTTCGACCTCGATCGCGTGCGGAATCGCGATGTCGCCTTCGAGCAGCTTGTGGATCGCCTGCGAGATGACGGTCTTGCCGTTGCCGGGCGGCCCGTAGACGAACATCGAGTGCCCGGCATTGATCGCCGGTCCGAGCTGGTCGAGGACTTGGTCGCTGACGACGAGATGCGAAAACGCAGCTCGAACGCGCTCGCGCGTGACGCCTTGTGGTACCGCCGCGCGAAAGGCATTCAGATAGGTCCGGTATTGCGCGAGCGGTACTGGCGCAGCGCCGACATAGTGGCTGGCCTCAAGAAACCGTACCGCACGGGCATGGCCGGCGGCGGTGATGCGGTAGCGGTATGACGGGGCGCCGACGGAACCGCCGCCAACGATCGCAACCAAGAGCTGCTCTTTCAGTAGCTCGAGCGCCGGGGCAATGACCGGGAACTCCAGCCCGAGACGCTGCGACAGGTCGGTCCCGGTCTGGTCGCCGCCGAAGTGCAACGACTTCAACGTGAGCTGAAGGACGAGGTCGAGCGAGAGTCCCGACTCCGCCAGCGTTTGTGCTGGAGCAGGGAACGGAACGACATCTCGATGTTCAGTGATGTTGGCCATTGCCTATTGTGGAGGGCCGACGATCGGTCGGCCGGTCGTGTTGGCAGTGCCGCTCAGACCCTCCTGCCGATTGGCCAGGAACAGCTGTTCGCGGATCTGGCTCGCGCGTTCGCGCGCCAGGCGAAATGTCGGCCGCGCCTTGCTCGCTTCGTCGAATGCGACCAGTGCGCTCCGGGCGTCCCCGGCGGCGAGATAGACAATGCCGCTGTTGAAGAGCGCGCTTGCTCGATCGCCGGCATCCACGAACGCGGCGCGCGCGAGATCGATGCGCCCTGTCGCCGCGAACGCGAGCGCCAGGTTGTTGCGCGCAGCCGTCATCGTTGGCTCGATCTCGAGCGCCTTCCGACATGTGTCGATGGCTGTGTCCAGTCGCCCTTCGACAAACGCGAGATAGCAAAGATTGTTCACCGCGTATGCGGCCTGTGGCTCGAGCCTGCTCGCCAGCTCGTACGCAGTGCGTGCCTCGTCGTTGTGCCCGAGCGCCTGCATGACCGTGCCGTAGGTGTTTCGAGCGGACGCCGACCGCGGCGCGAAATAGGTCGCGCGATAGGCGTCGCCGAGCGCGAGTGCTGGCAGGCCCCAATCGCGCCAGACCCTGGCCAGACCTTCGTAGGCCACGGCGTCACGCGGGTTGAGCGCAATCGCTCGATTGAAGTTCCGATAGGCGGCGTCGAGGACACCGCGCTGGCGATAGCTCTCCGCGAGGTCCTCGTACCGTTCCGCGGTCGGCTGGCTCGTGGCCAGAAGGAGCGCGGCGGCAATCGCGGGATCCCGCGTCTCCAATGTCTCGACCGCCTCGTTCTTGCTGACCGGACGAGCATTGACGCTGAGATGCCGAACCTTCTGCATGTAGTCGGACAGCGATTCCGGTGCCGCAACAGGCGGCGGCGCGTTCACTGGCGGTGATGGCGGCTGTGGGCTGCGCGAATGACGAGTCGCACACCCCGACAGCAGCGCCACTGCGAGTGCAACCGATGCTCCCCGATGTAGTGGGTGCACAGCTGTTAGTCTTCGTTCTTCAGCCGATTGCGACGGCGGGCCATATAGAGAACAGCGAGAATGGCCGTGGTGGCGAGCAATACGAGATTCATGGTGTTCATCAGTGTTTCTCCAGACTGAATGCGGACCTTAGCGTGGGAAGACGCGGATGAACTCAATCACCGCGGGTCCGAGGATGACGATGTAGAGTGCCGGAAACAGGAAGAGCACGAGCGGGAAGACGAGCTTCACCCCGAGTTTTCCCGCGCGCTCCTCTGCGTTCTGGCGGCGCTTGGTTCGCGCCGTGTCGGCGTGTGTGCGGAGCGCCTGGGCCAGGCTGGTGCCGAACTTGTCGGTTTGAACCAACAGCGTGACCAGCGACTGCACGTCGTCCACTTTCGTTCGCGCGGCAAAGTTCCTGAACGCCTCGACGCGTCGCTTGCCGGCGCGGATTTCCGTCGTAATCAACCGCAGCTCATAGGCCAGCGCCGGATAGCTGATGCCGAGCTCGTCCGATGCCTTGACGATCGCCTGGTCCAGCCCGCTGCCAGCCTCGATGCAGACAATGAACAAGTCGAGGGCGTCCGGCAGCCCTTCGCGAATCTCACGCTTGCGCAAGTCGATTTTCCGCGCGAGGAGCATTCCAGGCAGCAGATATCCCACCGCGATCGCGAACAACGCGACAATCCATAGACGGACACCGACAGCGGCCAGGGCGACGAGTCCGAACAGGAGGGGCGTGACGAGATTGGCCAGCGCGTAGAGGACCACGGCTGTCGGACTCGCGTATCCGGCCAGCGCCAGCCGGCGCCGCAGGCGCCCCATTTCCTTCGGGGACTTCGGAATGCCAGGCAGGTTCTTGAATCGCGAGTCGACACCATCGACCAGGGTGAACGTGTCGTCCAGACTCGCGTCAGGCCCACCGGCAGTGGTCAGCTGACGCAACCGGCGCCGATCTGGTGAGAACGCCGCAAGAATGCTGGACATCCCTAAGCCCGCGACGAGCGCGACCGCGAGAAAGCCGGCGATCAGGGTGACGAGTAGATCTAAGGCCATGTCCAGGACTCCTAGTAGCGAATGTTGACTAGCTTGCGGATGATCAACGCGCCGATCACCTGCATCGTGCCGCCGACGGCAAGCATCCTGATCCCGAGTGGATCGGTCATCATCGTCTTCATGTGCTCCGGTGACACCAGGCTGAGAATCAACGCCAGCGCCACCGGCATGCCGCCCAGGATCCACCCGGTCATGCGGCCGTGCGCGGTGACGGCGCGCACCTGTCGCTTCACTTTGAAACGTTCGCGAATGACGGCCGCGAGATTGTCGAGAATCTCTGAGAGATTTCCACCCGTCTCACGCTGGGTCAGGACGGCCGTCGTGAAGAACCGGGCGTCGAGGATCGGCACCCGCTCGGCCATGCCCTTCAGCGCGTCGCCGAGCGGCATGCCGAAGTTCTGCCTGTCGTAGAGGAGCTTGAATTCCGCGCCCACCGGCGCGGGGATTTCATCGGCGACCATCTGAATTCCGGTCGGAAATGCGTGCCCCGCCCGCAGCGTTCGCGCCATTAGCTCGATCGCCTCCGGGAACTGCTCTTCGAACTTCCCGAAGCGCCTGGTGCGCTGCCAGCGAACGAACATGAACGGGATGCTCGCAAACAGCGGTGCTGCGGAAATCGCAGCAACCGTGAAATGCGTCAGACCCTTAACGATCAGAAACCCTACGCATCCGAGCAGCATCGAGGCGAGGACCAGTGTGCCGACCGTGATCTGCAGGGCCGACTGGCTGATCAGCCGCTCGATCCGGCCGGAGAGCCCTTTCGCGCGCAACAGCATTGCCTGGATCGCCCGGACATCGCTGAGCCTGTCGGCGGGGCGTTCGAGGTCACCCGGCTTGAGCAGCTGGCTGGTGACCTTCGGTGTGGCCAGCCGGCCGAGGAGCTTCGACTTCTCGGCGCGCTCGGGCCGCACGACGAACGCGTAGTACGCGCCAAGGACGATGCTCAGGATCAGAACGAAAGTCAGAACGACGATCAGCATGTTGCCTCGCCTAACCGACGGCTTGGGCGTGCTCGAACATGTCCATCGGCAGGTGAACCCCGGACGCGGCAAGCCGCTCCGCGCACTTCGGCCTGATTCCGGTCGCCCGGAACCGCCCGCGTACTCGGCCCTCCTGGGTGATACCCGTGCGTTCGAACAAGAAGATGTCCTGCATCGTGATGACCCCACCCTCCATGCCGGTGAGCTCAGAGATGGCTGTGACCTTTCTCGTGCCGTCCGACATACGCGACACCTGCACGATCAGGTTCACCGCCGACGCGATCTGCTGCCGGATCGCCTTCTCGGGAATATTGAGATTGGCCATGGCGACCATGGTGTCCAGCCGATAGAGCGCGTCGCGCGTCGAGTTGGCGTGGATCGTGGTCAAGCTGCCATCGTGGCCGGTGTTCATGGCCTGGAGCATGTCAAGCGCCTCTTCACCGCGCACCTCGCCGACGACGATGCGGTCCGGACGCATACGCAAGGCGTTGACCACGAGTTCGCGCTGGCGTACCGCGCCTTTGCCTTCGATGTTCGCCGGCCGCGTCTCCAGTCGCACGACGTGGCGCTGGCGAAGCTTGAGCTCGGCGGCGTCCTCGATCGTGACCACGCGCTCGTGCTCGCCGATGAAGCCAGACAGGATGTTGAGCAGCGTCGTTTTGCCCGCGCCGGTGCCACCGGAAACGACGGCGTTCAGCCGGCAGGATATGGCCGCCTCGAGAAAGTCTTTCATCGGGGTCGTCCACGACTCGCGGCCGACCAGGTCTTCGGCACCGAGCTTGTCGGTGCGGAAGCGGCGAATGGACATCGCTGAGCCGTCGAGCGCCAGCGGCGGGATGATCGCGTTCACACGCGATCCATCTGCGAGCCGGGCGTCGACCATCGGGCTCGACTCGTCGATGCGACGGCCGACTGCGCTGACGATGCGTTCGATGATTTGGTGCAGGTGCCGTTCGTCCTTGAACGTAATCTCGGTGGCTTCGAGCCGGCCATTCCGTTCGATGTAGACCTGGTCGAATCGGTTGACCAGGATGTCAGAGATCGTCGGGTCCGCGAGCAGAATCTCGAGCGGCCCGAGGCCGAAGAGCTCGTGCAGCACGTCGGCGACGATGCTTTCGCGCTCGTGAAGACTGAGCGGTGTCCTGTCGCGATCGAGCATGCCGCCGATCAGCGAACGAATCTCCGGCTCGGCGTCTTCGCGCTTGACCCGGGTGAGGCGATCGAGGTTGAGCCGGTTGAGCAAGTCCTGATGGATGCGGCTCTTCAGGTCCTGATAGGCGACGTTCCTGGTATCGGCGACCGCGGCTCGCGGTTCGATGACTGCGGACAAAACGCTCATTAATTGGTCCTCTTCGCTGCGATGTGTTCCGATGACCGGCGACCCGAGAGAAATCCCCTGAGCCCGCCCGCCGCGCGTTCGACCTTCTCGTTCTCGACGCCGGCGAGATCGCGAGCGAGCGCGGTCAGAGAGGCGGAGAGCTGGTTGTGATTGTCGAGCGCCAGAGGACGGCCCTTGTGCATCGCCGTGAGCGCGCGGCGGTAGTCATTAGGAAAGTGGTGCGCGATGCGGCCGCCGACCGCCTTCTCGACGTCGGGCTGGCCGATCTCGGCATTGCCATCGTGTCGATTGATGACCGTCGAGATCGCCGTGTTCGGATACCGTGACCGCAGTGCCGCGGCCATGCGTCCCGCATTGCGGACCGTCGCCAGTTCCTGATTCGCCACGATCACGAGATTTGTCACGCTATCAAGGCCGTCGAGCACGATCGGGTCGGAGCCCGCTACGTCCAGGACGGTGTAGGCGTACTGAGAAGCGGCGAGCTGCACGACCGAACCGACCCGCCGCATGTCGATCACGCGGCTGGCTGGCCGGTCCGCGGACGCCAGCAGGTCGAGGCCGGAGTTCGTCTTGACGACAAGGCTCTTCAGGAACTCGGCGTCGAGCCGTTCCATGTTTTCGAGAGCGTCGATCACGGAGAATCTCGGATCGGCGCCGAGGAAGACTGCCGCATCGCCATAGACCAGGTGCAGGTCTACGAGCAGCGTCGGGCCCTTCGACAGCTTCGCCAACACGGTCGCGACATTGACCGCCATGGTGGTCGTGCCCACGCCGCCTTTCGCACCGACGAAGGCGAAGACCGGACCGCCGTGAACCTGCGGTCGCTGACCGAGGAGACGGGCGATCGCCGCATCGAAGTCGGTTGGACGGAGCGGCTCAGCCAGCACTTCGCTGACACCCGCGCGCATTCCCTCGAGCATCAACGCCGGCTCGAGCGAAGAGGCAAGCAGGATGACGTTAGTTGTCGGGTGCTGCCGCTTCAGTGAAATCAGGGTGGAAGGAAATTGACCGTTGCGGCGGACATCGACCAGAAGCACATCCGGCTGGGGCGTTTTCGGATCTGTGAGCGCGCCGAGATCCGACGACCAGGTCAGCGTCGATATCCGCCCGGATGCGCGAACAACCTCTTCGAGTTGCCCGTCGCGTGAGCCAATTACCGTCAGAGAAACAGCCACGTCATTCCCTCGTTTCGACCAGTCGGTCCCGCATCACCTAGCGCTTCACGACAACAGGCGCGCTCTTCTTGACAGCCGGCGCGTCGGCGATGCCGGCGGCGCCATCGAGCTGCTGATCAATGCCGCCGCCCTTGATGAAAGGCTTGATACTCGTGGGGAGCGCCGGCACTTCATCCGGGTTCAGCGGGCGCACGAGATGCGGGGTGATGAGCACCATCAATTCCGTCTCCTCTTTGCGCTCCGCCTTGCTCTTGAACAGATAACCGATGATCGGCAGCTTGCTCAGGATTGGAATCCCGGCCGTGTCGTCCTGGTTGATGTTGTCGAGCAGGCCCGCGATAGCGAACGATTGCCCATCGCGCAACTCGACATCCGTTTCCGCGCGTCTCGTCGTGAGCGCGGGGATTCGGAAGCCCTGGAGCGTGATGCCGTTGGTGAAATCGAGCGAGCTGACTTCCGGCCGCACTTTCAGTCGAATCAAATCGCCCGCAATCGTCGGCGTGAAATTCAGCCGGATGCCGAATTCCTTGAAGACGACCGTCACGGCGTTGTTGCTCGTGCCGCCCTGCACGATTGGAATCGGGAACTCACCACCGGCGAGGAAGCTGGCTTCCTGGCCGTTGTAGGCAATCAGATTCGGCTCGGCGAGACTCTGGAACCCGCCTCGCTGCTCGAGGGCCTGGATGACGGCTCCGATGCCTTCCTTCTTGTCGAAGAAGAACAGGTTCAAGAAATCGCTGAACGTCAGTCCGTTCGGTTTCGTGTCGTCGGGGGACGGCGCTGCGAACTGCTGCGTGGTGGATCTCGCTGCAAACCGATCGCGATTGACGAACAGGTTGACTCCGAGTTCAGTCAGCACCTTGCGATTGACTTCCGCAAACCGCACCTGCAGCATCACCTGCTGGCTCGCACTGCCGCCGGGAACCTGGAGCATGTTGATGACTTTGCTCTTTGCGGACGACGAGGCGGCGATCTCGGCGGCGCGGAGCATGACGGCGGTGGTCGAGACGAGCCCGGACAGGATGATGGCTTCGTCGTTGACGCTGACGGTGATCGCCTCACCCGGAAAGAGCGCCCGCAGGTGCTCCTCAAGAGGGGTGATTGCGGCCTCGACGACGATGTCGTACTGGCGGCGCGTCTCGGCGCCCCAGACGATCAGGCTGACCGTACCCGACTTCTTGCCGTCAATGAGGATCTCGCGTGGCTGAACGACGACCGCGTCGGCGACCTCGGGATTGGTGATGGCAATCCGGGTCACGTCGAAGTCCGTGGGAACCACGGTCGATTGACCGGAAGTCACGACCACTCGCTGGTACTGGGGCCGCGGGGTTGCCCCGCCCGCCAGTGGCGGCTGCTGAGCGAATACCGGCATGGTCCACTGCAGCGTCAGCAACCCGGCCAGGCACAGGGCGACGGTGCTCGAACCTCGATTTGAAACGACTCTCAATACCTTCATCGAACGATCTCCTGACTTCGCTTGGCCCCTCGGATTGCTTCAACCGTGTATGTCTTCGGCCCCGCAGCCGGCTCGAGTTGTGCCGGCTTCGCAGGAACGGACGCACGCGGAGCGCGCGGGCTCGCCGGCGCAGCCGCGGCCGGCTCTCCGAGCAGAACGCTGGTCCGCGTACCCAAAGTGGTCGTTTGTGATGTGTCCAGCGGATTGCGGAGCGTCAGCATGACCTGGCCCTCGGAGGCCCCAAGGGCGATGCGCTCACCGTCTTCCGGCGACACCAGCAGGGTCACCACGGTCGAAGGAATCGGTTTGCCGTCCTTCGCGTTCTCCTGGTCGATGCGGGTGCCCGCGGTGAGCACCTGGACGTTGCTGACGACCACGCGGGTCACGCTATCCTGCTGCGCCTGGCGGTTCGTCAGCGTCACCATGACGTCGACGCGAGTGCCGGGGACGACGAAGCCAGCCACGCCGACCACTTCGTTGACCTTGACCGAGATGGCACGCATGCCCTGAGGAATCGAGGGCGGCAAGCCAGCCCCCGCCTCGAGGGACGCAAGTTTTGCCGCGATCAGCGGTTCGTTCTCCTCGACGTTCGCGATGAGGCCGCGGTCCAGGACCTCGTCCACTTTCGCGAAGGTGCCAGGCACCTGCGTGTCCGCTGGCCACTTGACCAGCTTGACGTCGTCCTTTGTCAGTCGAGCACCGAGCGGCAGCGAATGCTGCGCCACGACGACGTCGACGGTCTTGACGGCGCTCATGTTGCTGGCCGGCCGTGCCGACACAACGCGATAGATGCCGAAACTGGCGACGGCTGCCAGAAGCACCGCGACGAGCACCACTACCACCGTGCGTTTGTTCCGATCCATGTGATTTGTCCTTCGTTACTCTAGGAACCTGTTTTGAGCCAGAGCGTCACCAGAGTGCCGATGGCGATTGGGAGCGCGTATGCGAGGCGCGGGCCGCGCGCACCCTCGAGGGTCAACTGGTCTACCGGGCGAATCCCCGTGACTCGCCAGTGAGTCAGGAGCATCCACAGGTTGCGACACGCCGTTTTGAGATATCCGTGACCGAGCGCCACTGCCAGGGCGATCACGCCGCCGGCGATGCTCGTAGTGAGCGCGGCGATCAGGACCTGCGACGGTCCGAGCCAGGCGCCGACAGCAGCCAGCAATTTCACATCGCCTGCGCCCATACCGCGCAGGGCGAACATCGGAAAGAAAAGGAAGGCGCCGAGAACGCAGCCGGCGATGCTCCAGCCCGCTGCACTCCAGCCGCCCGTCACGAGATGAAATACGAGAGCGGTGACTACCGCCGAGAATGTCAGCACGTTTGGAATGCGTCGCGTGCGCAGATCCGAGATGCACGCGAGGGCCAGAACGACGCCGACGAAAATGTGTGAAGTATTCATAAATTCTGGTCGTCTCTAGAACCGCGATCTGCCAGGCGACCGGGCTTCATGTGATGTGAATCCTTCTTGCGAAACTGATCCGGCGCGATGGGAGCGGCGCTCCCAATCGCGCCGGACAGCCAACTACGATGCGGGCGCGAGCGCCGTCGTCACGTTCGTGAACACGGTGCTGATCGCCGTGCTGAGCGGACCCATGACGGCGATTGAGCCAACGGAGATGAGTGCCGCGAGCAGCGCGTACTCGATCAGGTCCTGGCCATTTTCCTCACGAACGAAACGAACAAACAGGTTCTTCATTACTAGCTCTCCATGCGCGGGTCTGTTGAGTGGAACCGGAACCGCCCGCGCGGAAGCCCGGCTTAGTCGCCGACACCTGTCGGCAAACGCTTCGAACGTTTCGGTGATCCGAATTGCTCGTGCGCCACTAGTTAGCAGCAACCGTACCAATTGAAGATTCGAGTCGGAGGTTACGGGCGAACTGCTTTCAGGCGAGTCGGTTGCACCGAATGAGCGCAAGCCGTTGGTGAGAGGTCCGCACGTACTCTGCCCGGATGTCTGGTCCTGGCAAAATAAGACGTTTGGTCCTGGCCAGTGCGCGCGACTACGGGCGGCTGAGCCTAGCTACCCTCAACCTGCAGTTTGTCCCCGGGCTTCGTGTCGCAGGCCTCGAGTGCTCCGGCCGGAAGCTCGATGACCGCAAAAGCCCGTAACGACACAGCGATGCGCCGGGGTGGGACCGCGTGACGGACTTTGAGCACCAGCCCATCCCTGGCGACAAACGCCACGTCGATCGAGAAACGCATGGAGAAGGTGTGAACGGCCTGGCTCGGGGCGATGATGAGGGCGCTGCCTTCGGGCAAGGCGTCGTGCTCGAGCAGTCCCTTCCGGCGGGTTCTCGAATCGAATGCTGTGAGCAGCGTCCGGGCGACAATCCGATGGTGACGGCTGTTGGTCAACGCGAGCGACGATCCGCCCGGCCGCAGAAGAGGGGAGAGGAACGACTTCATCCACGACCTTCGCTCAGAACTTGAACCCAAACGCGTTCGACCACCCGTAGTCGTTCTTGGAAAACCCCACCGCTGGTTTGCTGTCGTAGTTGTCGAAGAAGCCGATCCGGAAATACCAGTCGCCCGGTAGATTGAAATCCAGATCGAAGCGATACGCGATGCGCTGCCGGCCGGAAATCGTCAGGCTGGGATAGTACGTGAATCGCGTCAGGAGGTCGGTGACCTTCAACTTCTCGGTCATGAATTCCGTGCCGAAGTAGGCCTCGGCGGAGTTCTTCGTGGGCACGGTGTCGTCCGTATAGTTCTCATTGGTCCACGCAAGGCCTGTCCCAACCGCAAGATGCTGTGACGCGGAGCGCATCAGGTACCGGCCTGCGCCGCCACCGATGGTCGTCCGCAGATCCAATCCTTGTTCCTCGCTGTTCAGGAAGTCCTGGGTGGTGTTGACGTACCACTTCGTGCCGAGCAGGCGGCGGAAGTCATTCGAGAGATCCCAGCGCTGCGTCGCGGGCACGTTCTCCTGAGAGCTTCGGAAGATGTTCGCGAAGAGGGTGTCGGCATGGTGCTCATCGCGGTACGAGAGGTTGGTGCCGAGCGAGAACTGTGTCGCCGAGTTGGCGCGCGTCATGCTGTAGCCCATGTCGAGGGCTGAATCGAACCGCGACCAGAAATTTCGCTCGAACGGCTGCACCGTCGACACGTCCGCCAGCGCCGCGGTCGACCCACCGACCTGCACTTTCTTGTCCGGGCTCGGCGTCAACGAGCCCGACAGACGCTTGCCGTCGTACGTTTCGATAAGGAACTGCCGCTTGCTTTCAATCGAGACGACGTTTTCCCACTTGATCTTGAAGTCGACGTCCGAGTAGTCCGTCGAGACCGTGAGGATGTCCTTCTCCATGCTCTTGATCTCGCCGACCAGCCGGTCTCCGGTCGTCGTGACCACGACGTCCTGGGCCGACGCGATGGCGGCGCTCGTTAAGAGCGCGGCCAGGCAAGTGAGAGCGAGACCAAAGATGCGCGTACGCATACCGTTCTCCTCGTGTCGCCGTAGTGGGGGAGCAGGGCGATTCTACTCTGGGCAGGGAGCGGCGCACCGGCACCGCTTGCAAACCGCGACCAAACCGACGCACAGTCTGCCTACGGGAGCCATCAAGAGTCGCCCTTCGACGAGCCGATTTCGCTGGCTCCTGGCGGTACTGGTCGTCGGCGCCGCCTTCACGCTCCGCGCCGAGCGCCTGCCGATCAAGATCTACACGACCGCCGACGGACTGGCCCACAACACTGTCAACCGCATCGTCAGGGACTCGCGCGGGTTCTTGTGGTTCTGCACGGCTGAGGGATTGTCCAGGTTCGACGGCTACTCGTTCATCAACTTTGGAATAGACGAGGGCTTGCCCCATTCGAATGTCACGGATCTTCTCGAGACTCGCGCTGGCAACTACTGGGTGGCGACCGAGGGCGGGCTTGTCCGATTCGATCCGAAGGGCCGGCCGGGCAGCCGCATGGGTTCTGAAAATCAGGTCTCCGCGCCGCCGATGTTCTCCATCGTCTTGCCGATTGAGCCGAGTCGCCGATCCGACGCGATCACCGTGCTGCGGGAAGGTCGGGACGGAACGATCTGGGCCGGCACGAACGACGGTCTTTACCGACTCGAGCAGTCGGATGGGCGGCCACGGTTGGGGCCCGTCGACATTCACATCCCCAACGACTTTCCGGAGCAGCGCACGATTGCGGATGTGCTGGAAGATGCGCACGGCTCCCTGTGGGTCGCCTCGCCAAGCGGGCTGTACCGCCGCTGGCCGGACGGGAGCGCTGCGCGCTACACCGAGCGCGATGGGCTTCCCAGCTCCGAGGTCCAAGATCTTCTGGAGGATCACGAAGGACACTTGTGGGCGGGCACGCGTCGCAACGGGTTCTTCAGCTTCAGCGCGGATGCGACGCATGGCGCGCCCGTTGTCGGTCTCGAGATCACCGAGCGCGACCGATCCGGGTTGCCGAACGACTGGGTGGTTCAGCTTTTCGAGGGATCCGACCATCGATTCTGGGTCGCGACGGTTGGCGGTCTGTCGGAGTTCCTTCCGGCTGGCGATACAGCGGGCCGGCACTTCAGGACGTACGCGAGCGGCAACGGCTCGGACTACAGCGACATCACCGCGCTCAACGAAGACCTCGGAGGCAATCTGTGGCTGGGGACCTACGCTTCCGGCGCCATGAAGTGGGCCCGCAATGGCTTTCGCACCTTCGGCGAGCAGGACGGCATCGAGATGGTCCACGCGATCTTCGAAGACCGGTCGGGCCATGTCTGTTTCAAGGGGGCGATTCCGGGCAGTGCAGGGACTGCCCAGCCGATTTATGAATCGCGGCTCGGCTGTTTCGATGGCGAGCGATTCGAGTGGTTCAGGCCGAGCGCGGTGACCGTGCAGGGCTGGGGCACGGATTCGGCCCGGCCGCAGGTCACTTTGCAGGCCCGTCAGGGCGATTGGTGGGTCGGCACATCCGAAGGCCTCTACCGATTTCCCCCTGCCGATCACCTCGAGCAGTTGGCGACCGCGAGACCGCTCGCCGTGTACACGACGAGAGCGGGTTTGACCGTGTCGGCGGTGTCTCGACTCTTCGAAGACTTCCGCGGCAACGTATGGGTCGCCACCGCGTCGTCGACTGCGAGCGGCCTTGGCCGGTGGGAGCCCGACACCGAGACGGTGCGCGATCTGACGCGCTCTCCGGGGCTGCCCTCGTTTGAAGAAGACAGGCCCGGCGCATTTGGCGAGGACCGCTCAGGAAACGTCTGGATCGGTTTCAGCAGTGGGTTGGTGCGTTACCGAGCAGACCGATTCGAGTGGTTCACCGCCCGCGATGGCCTGCCGCCGGGCGCGATCGTGAACATCTACGTGGACCATTCGGGCCGCACGTGGCTCGCATCTGCCGGTGGTGGGCTCGTGCGTGTCGACGACCCTGGTGAACCGCGACCTGTCTTTGTCAGCTACACGACGAAGGAGGGCCTGTCGAGCAACAACGCCGAGGTCATCACCGAAGACCTCACTGGCCGTCTGTACATCGGCGGCGGGCGCGGTCTTGATCGATTCGATCAAACGACGAGGCGCATCACACACTTCACGGCAGCTGACGGGGTCGTGCCCGGTAAGTTTGAGGCGGCCTTCTGCGATCACGGCGGCGTGCTCTGGTTCGGTACGACCAACGGCCTGGCCCGCCTGGCGCCTGCTGCGGCCAAGATCGGAGGCCAACCTCCGGTCCTGATTACCGGGCTGCGCGTGCGGGGCCTCGCCCAGACTGTCTCCGCTCTCGGAGAACGGGACATGTCTCTGTCCGATTTGGCGCCCGACCAGAACCAGCTGCAGATCGATTTCGTCGGGCTTGGTTTCGGGTCCGGCGGTGAACTGCGCTATCAATACCGGCTTGACGGAGCCGATGCGGATTGGAGCGAGCCGGGCGAGCAGCGCACGATCGAGTACGCGAGAATTGCCCCGGGCCGCTACACGTTCTTGGTACGGGCGGTGAACTCCGACGGGATCGTCAGTGCTCAGCCCGCGTCCGTCGCTTTCAGAATCCTGCGCCCGGTCTGGCAGCGCTCGTGGTTTTTGGGGCTCGCGGTCCTGGCGATCGGCTTGGCCGTCTACGCGCTCGACCGCTATCGCATCGCGCGCCTGCTGGAAATGGCCAACATGCGCACGCGCATCGCGACTGATCTGCATGACGACATCGGCGCCAACCTCACGCGCATTGCCCTGCTGAGTGAGACCGCGCAGCGAGGGCGGGACAAAGAGCCGGGGCCCGATGGACCGCTCTCGTCAATTGCCCGCATCGCCCGAGAGTCGGTGGCCTCGATGAGCGACATCGTCTGGGCCATCAACCCGGCGCGCGACAGTCTGCTCGACCTGACCCGAAGGATGCGCCAACACGCCGAGGAGCTCTTCACGCTTCGCGAAATTGAGTTACGGTTCGACGCGCCAGGCGCCAGTCAGAGTGTGAAACTGGGCGTGGATATTCGCCGGGATCTGCTCCTGATCTTCAAGGAGGCGGTCAATAATTGCGCGCGCCACGCCTGCTGTTCGCGCGTGGCGATTGACCTGTACGTCGAAAGCTCGCGATTGATTCTCGCGGTCGCCGATAACGGCGCGGGGTTTGATACGACAGTCGAGCGCGAAGGTCAAGGCCTCATGAGCATGCAGCGGCGTGCTGACCGGCTCAAGGGAACGCTCGCGATCGTTTCGGTGAGTGGCGCGGGGACCACGATCACGTTCTCCCTCCCTTTGTAGCCGCCGCCATTTCGAGCCCTACGTGTCTACGTAGTGACGCGGCCGTTCCGCGGGGTGCTACAACGCACGTATGCCTCACGCTGTCGTCCGCACACTCATCGCCGGCACTTGGTGTCTCGCCGCGCTGACCGTTGGCTGCGGCTCGCCCCAGCAGCCATCGCTGACCCCGCCCGCGAATCCCGGACCATTGGCGCTGAGTTCCATCCGGCCGACCAGCGGATCCACGTTCGGTATGACCGTGTGGCTGGCAGGCACTGGATTCACCGTCGGCACGACCGTGCGTATCGATGGCACCCTGGTACCCGCCACTGTTCTTCCGACTCGGGACATCACGTTCAAGATGCCGGCACATGCCGAGGGTCCGGTGGACGTGGCCGTCACGCTCCCTTCAGGTGAGAGCGCGACGCTGTCCCGGGCCTTTACGTACGTGCACGTCGATCCGCCGGTCATCACCGGCATCGCTCCGAACGTTGGGACCACTGGCGGTGACGTGTCGTTTGGGATTACGGGCACGGGATTCCTGGAGGGCGTGAGCGTGACCCTTGGCGGGATCAAACAGGGGATCGACATGCACGGCACGTCCATCGACGTGTACACGACGGCCCACGCGGCAGGCACCGTGGACGTCGTGGTGACCAATCCGGACAGCCAGTCCGCCACGAGCATTGGCGGATATACGTTTGTGCCGCCGGGCTCGTTGGATTTCAATGGGACGTGGCAGGGATACGCGACCGCAGCGAGCGGGTTTCGTCAGCCGCTGGAATTCACGATCCAGGGAAACGTCCTGATCGGCGTCTCGTGCGGCGGCAGATCAGACATCGTGCTCTCACCGTGGCCGGCCGTGAGTGCGGGGCAGTTCTCATTTCTCGGGACTGCCGGCGGAATCAACGGCGGCATCCTGTCGCCGGCCTATTCTGAAGGATGGATCGACATCTCGCCGTGCCCGAACGCGTATTGGTCCGCCCAGAAACGCTGAATTCAAGTAGGCTTTGGCCGTCACGCGTGGCTGCCGATCCCATTCGCGTCGTCATCATCGAAGACCTGCGCGAAGTGCGCGAGGGCCTCACGATGCTGATCAACGGCACCATAGGCTTTCAGTGTGCGGCCAGTTACCGTACCGATGGAAGACGCACTAAAGCACATCGACGGCAGCCGGCCCGACGTCATCCTGACTGACCTCGGCCTGCCTGGCATGGATGGCATCTCCGGCACGCGCATCCTGCGCGAGCGCTTTCCCCAGACGCCCATTCTGGCGCTGAGCGTCTACGACGATGACGACAATGTGTTCAATGCGATTTGTGCGGGCGCGTCCGGTTATTTGTTGAAGAACACGCCGCCGGCGCGGCTGCTCGAGTCACTGAGAGAAGTGGCAGACGGCGGTGCGCCGATGTCGCCGGAAGTCGCGCGGCGCGTCGTCAAGCTCTTCCGTGAGTTTCGACCGCCAGAGCGCGCGCCGTGTCACCTCACGCCGCAGGAAACCGCCCTCCTGACGCTGATGGTCGAAGGACATCACTACAAGACCGCGGCGCGCGAGATGGGCATTTCGGTCAACACCGTGTCATTCCACTTGCGTCACATCTACGAGAAACTGCAGGTCCACTCCAAGACTGAAGCCGTGGCCAAGGCATTGCGCGAGCATCTGATCTAGGACGATCCGTCCCGGCCGACACTACAGATCCACGTAGTGACATCGCGGCTTCCCGCGATGCTACAAGACTTCATGAGAATGTCGAGCGCAGTCCTCTGGCTGACGCTGGCCCCGGCGCTGGTCAGTTGCGGCGGGGCCGGTCCGTCAGAAGTGCAGATGCACTCTCTCCAGCCGCTTCCTGTGTTGTTCACCGATCTCGCCTCCGGATACTCCACGTCGGATGTGCACGACGGCCAGGACCACGTCGTGCGCTTTGCAGGAGGCGCCCTCATCTGGATGGACGGCACAGGCTTTCCAGGATTCCCCGTGTACCTCGATGCGTCGTACAGCGGTGGCGAGGTTGGTCACTTGAACGAATACTACGACGTCACGTTTGGCACCAAGGACGGCGAGCGGCACGCCTACCTGAGCTTCTTCGACGCTGACCATCCCGGCACTGAATTTCTCATCGACATCGAGATCGTGGATGGCCGTCCAATTCTGACTCGGACGTCCGCCCCTGTGCCAGGAACCTAGTGCACGGGCAAGGATCCTACCTGTGTGCGTAGTTACGCCGCCTTCCGCGCGGTGCTACAACGCACGCATGCCTCTCGCCATCGCCCCCAGCCTCATCGCTGGTGTCTTATGTCTGGCCGCGCTAACCGCGGGCTGTGACTCGCCCGCGAATCCCACGCCGCCGACCCCAACCCCGACGAGTCCGGATCTCGGACCCTTGTCGCTGAGCTCCATCGAGCCAACGAGCGGGTCCACGTTCGGCACGATCGTCGCGACGTTGGTCGGCACGGGATTCGCCGCCGGCACAACCGTGCGGATCGACGGTACTCTGACACCTGCCACAGTTCTTCCGAAGGCCATCACGTTCAAGATGCCGGCCCATGCCGCCGGGCGCGTGGACGTCGCAGTGGCTCTTCCTACTGGTGAGACCAAGACGCTGTCGCAAGCCTATGAATACGTGCACGTCGATCCGCCGGTCATCACCAGCATCGCTCCGAACGTCGGGTCCACCGCTGGCGACGCACCGCTCGAAATCACCGGAACGGGATTCCAAGCAGGTACGACGCTGGCCCTCGGTGGCCTCTTGCACGACATCGATGCGAGCAGCACTTCCTTGTTCACGTACACGAAGCCCAGCATCGCCGGAATCGTGGACGTGGTCGTGACCAATCCTGACGGCCAGTTCGCTAGGATCGTCGGCGGGTTTACCTACGTTCCGCTGGATTCGCTGGATTTCAATGGAACCTGGCGGGGCGACGCGTACGCTTCTAGCGGGAGCCGTTGGCCGCTGGAATTCACGATCCAGGGAAACGTGCTCATCGGTGTCTCATGCGGCGGCAGCTCCGACATCGTCTTCTCGCCTTCGCAGGAAATAGGTCGCGGCCAGTTTTCATTTCACGGGCCAGCCGGCACCATCAGCGGCGCGATCCTGTCACCACTCATTTCGGAAGGCAGGATCAACGTTCCGTCATGTCCGAACTCGACTTTCTGGTCGGCCACCAAGACACCTAGTTCACGATAGGAGCGGCGACGCGCGCGTGTCCTGGCGCTCGAGAGGAAGACCCAGCTCGACCGCGCTCTAAGACGTTGTTTTCTTCAGCGCTTTCGCGTTGCCAGAACGGTTGAGCGCGACCGCCTGGCGAACGAGCGCCTTGAAGGCGGACGCGTTTACGTCTTCGCCTTCGTGGATGTCGATCGCACGGCGTACGTTTCCGTCGAGACTCGAGTTGAAGAGGCGGGCCGGATCCTTCAGAAACGCGCCCTTGGCGAAGGTCAGCTTCACGACCTTCTTGTAGGATTCGCCCGTGCAGAGGATGCCGTCGTGCGACCACACCGGCGTGCCCATCCACTTCCACTCCTCGACGACGTCCGGGTCGGCGCCCTTGATGAGCGTGCGCATTCTGCTGAGGGTCTTCCCGCGCCAGTCCCCGAGTTCGGCGATGCGTTTCGAGATGAGCGCCGACGCCGGTTGGCGCTCGCTTGCAACTGACTTCTTCATGCTCTCCTCCGGGTTCGCCACTTCACGGCATACGGCAACGTGAACAAATACAGACCGGTCAACAGAAGGAAGGCGAGAGGGAGCAGCGGCGAGTAGGTCACCAACGGCGGAGGCATCGCGCCGCCGCTCTGCGCCAGGGCGATGAAGTTGGCAATCACGGTCACGGTGAAGGCGATGGACATCCAACGATGGACCTGCCTGATCCCGCTGTTCCAGTTCACTGGGATTTCCTTTCCATCCCGAACTGCTTGGCGTACTCGGCGTTCAGTCGCTGCCAGCCGCCGAACTTCATCGCGTCGGGGCCGACAATGCGGCCGATGGGAGCTCCACTGAGAAAGTGATCCAGCACATCCAGGCAGATCTGCCACCCGGCCGCACCCATGGCGATGAAGCGGCGATCGATGTTGGTCCACAGCGTCAGCCGCGTGCCGCCGCTCGAGGCGTCGAGCTTCCACCGCATGTCGAAGCCACCCCAGTTGTACTCAAGTACCATGGGAGCGTCGGCTCGCGTGACTGTTGTCTCGGACACCATCGGCGTGGGCGCTCCCACGGTGGTGAGCTTCACGGTGCGTCCAACCGTCCCCAGGCTCCCGTCGGCGTCGAACGGGGCCCACTCGTGAAGATGCGCCGGGTCGGTGAGCGCCTGCCAGACTTTCTCGGGCGAGTGGGGCAGTTCTCTGACGAGAACGAGCGTCCAGTTCTCTCCGTTCTTTTGTACGTGCGCGATGTTGGCCGGGCCCGGTGCGTACTGCTCGCGGTTGGTCACCGTGTTCTCCTTGTCTTGGTCCTGGTGGTCTTTTTCTTGAGTTTTGTCGATTGATCCATCCGGTCGAGGTGGCGTTCGAGAGCATCGACGCGAGCGGACCAGAACCGGCGGAACGGTGCCAGCCAGGCATCGAGCTCGCGAAGCGGCTCGGGGCTCAGGCGGTAGAGACGACGCTGCGCGTCCACCGTGGATTCCACGAAACCGGCCTCGCGCAGGACTCGCAGGTGCTTGGACACGGCCGGCTGCGACATTTGAAGTTGACGCTCGATCTCTCCCACCGACTGTTCGGACAAGACGAGCAGACTCAGGATCGCCCGGCGGTTGGGCTCGGCGATGATGTCGAAGACGGATGCCACGGCCTTAATATGCTCCACAGAGAATATGCTTGTCAAGGCATATACAGACGGTCCAGCCGACGGCTGTGCCCGGGCCCCGAGTGGACGCTGCGACTCGCTTCGGGGAGACTGATCACCATGAGAACGAAGAGGCCCCTGAGAGAGCCGATGCGCGAGGCGGCAGGGCCGAAGCTGAAGAACTACATCACGCCTGCCGGGTTGCAGCGCTTGAAGGACGAACACCGGTTTCTGATGAGCCGGGAACGGCCCGCCGTGACGCAGGTCGTGGCGTGGGCCGCCGGCAACGGCGATCGGAGCGAGAACGCCGACTACCTGTACGGCAAGCGACGGTTGCGCCAGATCGATTCGCGCATCCGGTTTCTGACGAAACGTATCGATGCCGCCGAGGTCGTCGATCCGGCCGCGCCGCGGCCGGGATTGGCTGCCACCCGCGTGTTCTTCGGGGCGACCGTCACGTATCGGATTCTGCCGGGCAGCCTTCGCGCGGATGAAGCGCCAGCGGCCCTGGGGCAGGCAAGCCACGAACACGTCGTCAGCATCGTCGGCATCGACGAAGTGGACCTGAACCGGCGCTACATCAGCTGGAGGTCGCCGGTGGCGCGCGCGTTGATGAAGGCGAGCCCGGGTGATCGCGTCGTCGTCCACGCGCCGAAGAAGACCGAACACCTCGAGATCCTCGACGTCGAGTACGCGCCGATCCCAATGGACCCGTTCTGCGAGCCCCCAGGCGCCGAATCGGCGTCAAAG
This sequence comes from uncultured Acidobacteriota bacterium, assembly GCA_963704575.1. Taxonomy (GTDB): domain Bacteria; phylum Acidobacteriota; class Vicinamibacteria; order Vicinamibacterales; family SCN-69-37; genus DATEGZ01. The sequence continues at coordinate 4,555,067 of OY969918.1, forward strand.
TTGTCCGACGGCGCGTCGAGGAACTGAGGGTCGCGATCGCTGGCGAACGCCTGCCGCGACATTGACACCACCGCTGCCGGCGGCGACGATTGAAACATGTTTCGTGTCGTTGCCTTGGCGTCGCTCGCACTAGCCGCGATCCAGGGCGGCGCGACGCCCGGCGCGAGCGTTCTGCACATCAAAGTCTCCATCGTCGACACCGAGCAGCGATCGGTGCCGGTGGCCAGACACGCGCTGTTAATTAGCGACAACCCGGCGACATCCGTGCCGTGGCGCGTCGTGACCCAGCCCGACGGAACTGCTGAAATCCGCTTACGCCCGGGCAACTACACTGTGGAGTCGGAGCGGCCCACGGCCGTGCAGGGACGCGCGTACCAGTGGACCCAAATCGTGGACGTCCTTGCCGGGCGCGACACCACACTCGAGCTCACGGCGTCCAATGCCGAGGTCGGTCCCGTTACCGCGGAAATGGAGACAACGCCGGCTCCGACTGAGGGGCTGCCTTCTGCGTCGCTCTTCGCCAAATGGCAGGACAGCGTCGTCGCGCTCTGGACCGAACATCGTCATGCCGGCGGCTTCCTCGTCAGCACCAAGGGGCTGGTGGCGACCAGCTTGTCTGGTATTGGCGACGCGACTTCGGCTGAAGTTCAGCTCTCGCCGACCGACAAGGTGACTGGACGCGTGCTCGCTACCGACCCGGTGCATGACGTTGCTGTCCTCTTGATCGATCCAGCGGTCGCGAGCCACGCGCAGCCCGTGCCGCTGGCGTGTGGATCAGCCGAAGCCTCGGGCCTCACAAGCACGGAGGGGCTATTCACGATCGAAGTGCCGCTCCTCGGCACGAAGAACGCGGCGTCTGGGGCCGTCGTCACACTGGACCCGCAGGTCATGGAGACGGATTTCGCGTTGTCGGCCTCGTCGGCGGGCGGACCCGTCTTCGCCGGCGACGGCCCGGCTGTCGGGCTGACGTCGATCCGTGAGGTGGACGCCGCCTTGGGGCCTCGTGACAGGCTCAGGGCAGACGCGCAGGTGAGCGTCGTGCGCGCGCCAGCTATCTGCACAGTCGTCGCCGCCGCTGAGCAGAAGATCGCGGCTGCCGCGCTTCCGAGTTCTGCCCATCTGCCGGTGGAGTCTTTGCGGCCGGTGCCGGCAGTCGCCGCCGCGGCGCGCGGATTCAGCTTGTCGCCCTACACCACTTCATCGTCTGAGTTCGACATTCTGTTCATCACGCCGGCCCTCGTGGCCAGCGCGGCGTTGGAGCAGGGGCGCACGGGTGTCGCGACTGATACGTTGAGCGGCTTGCGCGCGGCGACTGATTTTGGCGAGTGGACGGAGTATGTCCAGGAGTCGCCGCCGGTGCTGTTCATTCGCGCGACGCCAAGACTCGTCGAGGGTTTCTGGATGAAGTTCGCGCGCGGCGCGGCCTCGACGCAAGGCGCCGCGATTCCGCCCATCAAGCATGTCGGACCTGGGTTCTCGCGCATGCGCGTGCTGTGCGGGACCAAGGAGATCGCGCCGGTACATCCGTTCAGAATCCGAACGCGCGTGTCGGAAACCGATGCGGTGGACGAGGGATTCTACGCGTTCGATCCGATGGCGATCGGACCCGAGTGCGGCACGGTGTCACTCGTGCTCTCGTCGGTCAAAGAGCCGGACAAGACAGAGACGCGCGTCGTCGATCCCGTCGTGATCGCACAAGTCTGGAAGGACTTCGAAGCGTATCGTGGCCGCTGAACTTTAGTGTCCACCGCCCCCTCGTCCGCCGCCCGCCGGCCCTGACGGAATGACGTAGTCGCGCGGCGGATCGGCGTCGAGCAGGTACTTGACGAAGTAATCCCAGCGCCGGCGCATCACGTAGTTGGCCGGCGTGTACCCGTGCGCCGAGTTCGGGATTAAGAGCAAATCGAATTCCTTGTTCGCCTTGATCAACGCGTCGGCGACCAGCAGCGTGTTGTACGGGGGCACGTTGTTGTCCATCGTGCCGTGAATCAGGAAGAGATGGCCCTTCAGTCCTGCCGCCTGAGACTGCGTGGCCTCGATCGTGTAGTTGTCCGTGCCGTCGGGATTCTTCACGAGCGGGCCCTGATACCGCTCGCCCCAATCGTCTTCGTACTGGCGCTGGTCGTGGTTGCCTGACTCGGAGATGCCGACCTTGAAGAAGTCGTTGTACGGCGCCCGGAGCAACGCGTCCGCGGTAATAAACCCGCCGCCCGAGTGTCCCCACATGGCGGCCTTGTCGATATCGATCCACGGATACTTCTTCGCCAGCTCCTTCATGCCGGCGATCTGATCAGGGATCGTGTTGTCGCGGCCCATCTTGCCGTAGTACGCGTCGGTGAACGCCTTCGACCGGTTCGGCGTGCCGGTGCCGTCGATACTTACGACGACGAAGCCGAGCTCGGCGAGGGCCTGCTTGTCGCCGCGCGCGGCGGTGAACGCCCGCGAGCCGACGCTGCCCGACTGCGGACCCGGGTAGGCGTTGTTGATGATTGGATACTTCTTGGCCGGATCGAAATTCGTCGGCCTGAAGAGCATGCCGTAAATCTCGCTCTTGCCGTCGGCGGACGTCATCTTGATCTGCATCGGCGGTTTCCAGCCCGATGCCAGCAGCTTCGAGATGTCGGCCTTCTCGAGCGGCATGATCAGCGCGCCGGTCGTGCCGTCGCGCAGCGTCGTCTCCGGCGCGACGTCCGGCTGCGAGAACGTGTCGATGACGTACTTGCCGTCCGGCGAGATCTGGGCCGTGTGCGTGCCGTTGTCCGGCGTCAGCGACGCGTTGTTCTTGCCGTCGAGCCCAATCCGGTAGAGGTGCGTGAAGTACGGATCCTGTCCGCGCTCTTTGCCGTCGGCTTCGTACCACATCGTCCTCGTCGGTTGATCGACGCGGACGACGCGCGTCACGGGCCCGACGCCGTTCGTTACCCGGTTCTTGAGCTGGCCGGAGTTGAGATCATAAAGGTACATCTGCGCGGTGTCCTCGCGCTGCGAGTACCAAAGCACCTCACTCGAGGCCCAGAGGATCTGCCACTGCACGCGCGTCTGCACGTGCGTGTCCTCCGTTTCCACGAAGAGCGTCTTCACGGTGCCGGTGGCGACGTCCGCGAGTCTTGCGGTGGAGGACTTGTGAAACCGATCGGTCGAGACAAACCCCAGCCGCGATCCGTCGGGGCTCCAGAGGTACTCGCCCATGTCGATGTTGTCTTCGGACATCGCGCGGTGAAAATCCGGCGCCATCTGGAGCCGTGTCGTCTTGCCCGTCTCGACGTCGATGATCACGCGGCTGATCATCGCGACCACCGGGTCACCCGGGAGCGGATACTTCCACGCGCGAAGGACCGGATGTCCCCCGTTGACCGGCGTCTCCACAAGGTACATGTCGCCGACGTTCCGTTCGTCCTGCTGCTGCGTGGCGATCTTCTTGCCATCCGGCGACCAGGACAGTGCGGGCGCCGCGCTCGTCGCCCAACCGGCGTTGCTTGTCGCGTATCCGAAGTCCTTCACGCCATCGGTCGTAAGTTGGCGGTCCTGGCCGGTCGCGACATCGCGCACCCAGAGATTCCAGTCACAGATGAAGACCGCTTTGCTGCCGTCGGGCGACATCGACGGCGGCGGCGGACCGGATGTGCCGGTGACATTGGGCCCACAGGTCTTCGCGATCGCGACGCCACCGCCGCGACCTCCGCGCCCGCCTCCGCCGCCCGCCCGCCCGCCGCGGCCGCCGGCGCGGCCAGCGGGCGCATCGGGCCCGGTCCCTGGAGGCGTTGCTACCACTTCGCGCGTCTTCTTTACCGGATCGACGACGACGTTCTGCGTCCCGGTCAAGGTCGTGCGGACGTACCAGAAACGGCCGTCAGGCAGCCAGGTCGCATCGGCAGTGCCCCCGACGACCAAGCCGTTCAGGCTGGGCGCGAGCATCCGGACGGCGCGATCGTAATCGGCGGCCGTGAGCGCACGCCTGTTCTGCGCCGCGACGACCGACGTCATGACCGAGGCGAGAACCAGGACACGAAGAATAGAGCGGGTCATCGAGTGTGCTCCTGAAGGACGACGGGGCGGACTGGGACGGCGACGTTCCGCATGGCCGGCGGCTGATTATAAACGGCGCGACGCGAGACGTGGACTGCCAGGGCACCGCGCGGCCAATCCGGCGGCCGTGTTCAGACGGCTGTCGGTAACCGCTCTGGCGCGTCCACCGGCGTGAATCGGCTCAGCCCGTCGAGATCGAGGCGCATTTTTCCGCCATCGCCGGAAAACGCGCGCGTGAATCGGCCGCCCCAGACGATCTCGTCGAAGCGGAAGGAGTGGCGCGTGATCACGGGCTGCATGTAGCCCTCGTCGACGCCCTTCAGGATCACGATGACCTCTGCGCGGCGGCCCGCCAAGTCGGCCACGGTCATGCCCGCGAACGGACTGTCCGGCGTGATCGGATGGACGAGCGTCCACGTCAGCGCGAGAAAACTGATCGGTACTGAACTGCAACGGCAGGCCGAAGTACTCGAGCCGGTCGGGGTGCTGCAGATCGGTGAGCACGAGGATCAGTCTCGCTTCAATCTCGACGAGCAGCGCCCGGCGGCGGTTCGCGACGCGCATCTGCAGGCTCCAGCCGTCCTGGAATGGCGCGATGAGCGCGCGATCGCTGTACACGAGCCGCGTCGTGGGCCGCGCGAACCTCGTGTAGATGATGGCGCTCGTGAGCGAGAAACCGAGGATGCCGAACACGCCTTCCACCGCCGCGACGAGCCATGTGACCGCGTCTGTGGGATAGAGCGAACCGTAGCCGACCGTGGTGAGCGTCTGCACACTCATGCCGATCGCACTGAGCCAGCGTGATCCAAGCGAGTGCATATCGGCGTTGCCGAGGTGTTCCACGCCGACGAGCATGTAGATCGATCCAAAAGTTACGTTGAGGCTGAGGTATGTCGCGATGATGACCAGCACCAGCCGAGGTATGGGCATCGTCGCGAGCGCGATGAAGCCCTCGCGCAACCCGCGAGCCTCGCCGATGCGGTCCACGGCGAACATGCCATCGCGTTGGAGCAGCCGATCGAGCGGCTGGCCGAACGTCGTCCCGATGCCAGGGTCTTCGGTGCGGAGCGATTCGCGAGGATCCTGCGCCACAGTCAAAATGGGGAATCCATCATACGGCGGGACGCGTAGACTTCTGCCATGCAACGACGCGACTTCCTCAACTACTGCCGGTCGGCGGGCCTGGCGACGACCCTCTTTCCTGGCGTGCTCTGGGCCCAGATTCAGCCCGGCACGAAGAAGGTCACGCTCGAGATGGTGCGGGAATCTGCCCGACTGGCCGGTCTCGACTGGACCGACCAGGATTGCCAGGACGTCACCGACTCGTTGTCGAGCCTGGCTCGGGGCGCGGAAGGCATCAACAAATCCACGTTGACCAACGCGTCGCCGCTGCCGATTCACTTCAATCCGAATCCGCCTGGCGCCGCGCCGGCGAAGGCACCGACGCCCGTGTTTCGGATCGAGCCCGCGCCGCAAGTGAAGCGGCCCGCGAATCTGGAAGACGCCGCGTTCTGGCCCGTCACGCATCTCGCGCAGCTGCTGCGTACGAAGCAGGTGACATCCCAGGAATTGACGACGATGTACCTGGCCAGATTGAAGCGTCACAACGGCGTGCTGAATTGTGTGGCCGCGCTCACCGAAGCGCGCGCGATGACGGAAGCCGCCGAGGCCGATCGGCAGATCCACGCCGGCCGTGATCTCGGGCTGCTGCACGGCATTCCGTACGGAGTGAAGGACATCATTGCGGCAACAGGTGCGCCGACGCGCTGGGGCGCCGCGCCGCTCGCCGCGCAGGTGTTCGATGAGGACGCCACGGTCGTCGCGCGTCTGCGCGCAGCCGGCGCCGTGCTCATCGCGAAGCTCTCGACCGGCGAGCTGGCGTTCGGCGACGAATGGTCGGGCGGCCGGACCAACAATCCATGGAACCCAGCACAGGGATCGAGCGGATCGTCGGCCGGTCCCGGTGCGGCGACGGCCGCGGGCCTTGTCGGCTTCTCGATCGGGTCCGACACCGGCGGATCGATCCTGTCGCCGTCGGTTCGGTGCGGTTTGGTCGGACTGCGGCCGACGTTTGGGCGCGTGAGCCGGCACGGCGTGATGGCCGCCGGCACGACGCTCGACAAGATCGGTCCGATGTGCCGTCACGCGCAGGACTGTGCGATCGTCCTGCACGCGACTGCCGGGCCCGACGATCAGGATCTCGCGGTCGTGCGCGACATGCCCGTCACCTGGGATCCCGCAGTGGGCAGGTACCCCAAGCGCATCGGCTACGTGCCGGCGATGCTCGAGGCCGAACGCGATCCCGAGCAGCGCGCGAACAATCAACGCGCGCTCGACATGTTGAAGCGCCTCGGCTGCACGACGCACGAGATCAGCCTGCCGCCGGGAGATCTCAGCTATTTCATCGAGTACTGCGAGCGCGCAGCCGCATTCGACTCGTTCACCACGGCCGGCCTGCACAAGGGCGTGAGCGAGCGCACCAGCCGTTACCTGCGCGCATGCCAGCTCGTCACCGCCGTCGACTACCTGCAGGCGAACCGCCGCCGTACGGTGATCATGCAGGAGGTCGCGCGCGCGATGCACGACGTCGATGCGGTGATGTTCACGACCCTGACGCTCGATTCAGCGACCAGTCTGAATCCGGTGATGAGCCTCACCGGACATCCGTCGATCGCCGTGCCGAACGGATTTCGCGCGAACGGCACGCCGACGGGCGTGATGTTCTCCGGTCACCTCTACCGGGAAGGGGACATCATCGCGCTGGCGAAGGCGTGGCAGGACCGATCCGAGAATGTCGGCCGACGGCCGCCGGGATTCACGCCCTAGTCACTCCAACGACGCACCGAACGCCGGGCGTCGACGAGCCCGGCCCATTCCCGGACAAATCCCGGCCGACTCTCGGGACTCCACATCGGCCTGCCTCCTACTCTTGTCCTGCCGCGACCGGACTCCGCACGCCGGTCGGACACGCTCGATGAACGGGCGTTGGACTGGAGGACAACATGGCCACCGACACGACGACGCAGCCTCGCCGCGAGCGAGTACCGCTCAACGGCGTCGACACACCCACTCTCTTCGGCACGCTCGACGCGGTGAAGAGCCACCCGGACCTCGCGAAGTTCCAGTTCCGTGCGCGCAACCGCTGGCAGAGCGGCACCCTCTGCGAGACGACGTTCGGCACATTCTCGGGCGCCGGCGGGGAACACCTCCACAAGACGACGTTCAAAGTACCGGCTGATCACCCCGCCGTCCTCGTGGGCCAGGATCGCGCGCCCCTCCCGGTCGAATACCTGCTGCACGCGCTGGCGTCGTGTATCACCGGCGGCATTGCCAACATCGCAGCCGCGCGCGGCGTGAGGCTGACCGAGGTGGAGTCGACGATCGAGGGCGACATCAACCTGCTCGGCATCTTCGGCATGTCGAACGACGTCCGCAACGGCTATCAGGGCATCCGCGTCAGCTTTTCGATCAAAGGCGATGCGCCGCCCGAGAAGTTGCAGGAGATCGTCGAGCGGTCATGCGCGCGCTCCGCGGTGTTCGACGTGCTGACCAACGGCGTACCGGTGTCGATGTCCGTCAACGCCGGCTGAACGGCCATGCGTCTACAAAGAACGTTGCGAGCGAGCCAGGCGAGCGAGTCGAAGCCCCCCGCATCTTCTTACGATGTCGTCGTCGTCGGCGCGCGATGCGCCGGCGCGGCGACGGCCATGCTGCTCGCGCGTGCCGGCCATCGTGTCCTCGTGGTCGATCGCGGGCGCTACGGCACCGACACGCTCTCGACGCACGCGCTCATGCGCGGGGCTGTCGTCCAGTTGCATCGATGGAACGTTCTGCCGGCCGTGATCGCGAGCGGCACGACACCGGTGCGGCAAGCGACGTTCGTCTACGGCGACGAGTCGGTGCCCGTGCCGATCGCGCCGCGCGACGGGATCGAGGCCTTGTACGCACCGCGGCGGCACGTGCTGGATCGCCTGCTGGTCGACGCCGCCGTCGCATCCGGAGCAGAGGTCCTGCATGGCGTGCGGCTCGAGGGCCTGCAACGATCTCCGACCGGCCGCGTCACCGGCGTCGTGCTCGAAGACGAGTCCGCCGCCGTTCATCACATCTCATGTGACGTCGTCGTCGGCGCCGACGGAATGCGTTCGACCGTCGCCCGCCTGGTCGGTTCTCCGACGAATCGCACGGGACAACATGCGACGGCGACCCTCTATGGACATTGGAGCGGGCTCGACGTCGCCGGTTACGAGTGGTACTTCGTTCCCGGTCTCAGCGCGGGCGCGATTCCCACGAACGGCGGAGAGGTGTGCGTGTCGCTCACTGTCCCAGGACCGGACTTTACGAGCGTGTTTGCACACCAGACGGACGAAGCGTTCCACACGCTGCTGTCACAGGTCGCGCCCGGCCTATCCGACCAGGTCGCACGTGCCGGCCCGCGTCGTCTGCAAGGTTTCGCCGGTCACGCCGGGTTCTTCCGGCAGGCTCACGGACCCGGCTGGGCGCTGGTCGGCGACGCCGGATATTTCAAGGACCCGCTCACCGCTCATGGCATCACGGACGCACTGCGCGACGCGGAAATGCTGGCAGGTGCGATCGACGCCGGATCCGACGAGGCGTTGGCTGACTATCAGGAACAGCGCGACGCGGCAAGTCTGGATCTGTTTCAGGCCACGGATGCGATCGCGTCATTCAGCTGGGATCTGACCGAGGTCCGCGTCCTTCATGAAGCCCTCGCCAAGGCCATGTCCAGAGAGGTCAAGCTGCTGGCACAGGCCCGCTTCGCCGGTAGTTGGGCGTGAAGCTCAAAGTGCTTCGGTCCGATCTACGATGACCCCGTGTCCTCCGACCAGCAGGCGATCCGCCAGCGCTTCTCGTCTGCACTCGACGCGCTGGTCAATCACGTACGGGGCGATCGCTCGATCCTGGCGGTGCTGCTCTGCGGCAGCCTCTCCCACGACGTCGTTTGGGAGAAGTCAGACATCGATCTGCTGTTCGTGACCGTCGACGACAAACACATCAAGACGTCCGACCTGCCGCTCTACGCCGATGGCGTCAACGTGCACGCCTTGCTCGTACCGCGGGCGGAATTCCGCAAAATGGTCGACGGGTCGTTGCAACACTCTTTCGTCCACTCGTTCCTGTCGAAGGGACGCCTGCTCTACACGTACGACGAGACGATCGCCGGGCTTTGCGAGCGCCTCAAGGACGTCGGCAGCCACGATACGGCGCTGCAGCTGTTTCGCGCTGCCTCTCACGCGCTGGCGCCCATCGACAAAGCGCGGAAGTGGTTCGTCACGCGGGGCGATCTCGACTACAGCGCCCTGTGGATCCTGTATGCAGCGACGCCACTGGCGCAGGTCGAAGTCATCTCGCGACGCCTGGTGCCGGACCGCGAAGTCATTCCGCAGGCGGCTGCGCTCAACCCGACGCTTTTCGATGTCATCTACACCGGTCTCCTCAACCACCGAAAGACTGCCGCCGCCGTCGGCTGCGCGCTCGACGCCGTCGATGCCTACCTGGCCGAACGCGCCTCGACGCTGTTTCGGCCCGTGCTCGATCATCTGCACGAGGTCGGGGAGGCACGGTCGTCCAGGGATCTCGAGGATCACTTCACTCGTCATCTGAATCTCAGCGGCGTGACGACGGTTTGTGAGTATCTGGCCGATCAGGGGATGCTCGGCAAAGCGTCCGCGCCGGTCCGGCTCACGCGAAGCAGCAACGTCGAGGTTCAGGAGCTGGCGTTTTTTTACATCGGCGACGTACCCTCCAGACAATGACAAGGACGAACTCACGCGCCGCCGTGCGTACGAAGATCGCCGTGCAGGGCGCCCGTGTCCACAATCTCAAGAACATCTCCGTCGAAATCCCGCGCGACGCCCTCATCGTCGTCACGGGGCTGTCGGGATCGGGCAAGTCCAGCCTGGCCTTCGACACGATCTACGCCGAGGGCCAGCGACGGTACATGGAGTCGCTGTCGAGTTACGCGAAGCGGTTCGTCGCTCAGGTGGCCAAGCCGGACGTTGATTTCGTCTTCGGGCTGTCGCCGGTGATTTCGATCGAGCAGAAGACCTTGTCGAATAACCCGCGGTCGACGGTCGGGACGATGACCGACGTTTCGAGCTACCTGAATTTGCTGTTCGCAACGATCGGCCAGGCGCATTGTCCCCGCACCGGCGAGCCAGTGCCCAGCCGGACTTCCAGTCAGATTCTTGAAGCCGTCCTGTCGCTGCCCGAGGGCGCGGAGATCGAGCTGCGCGCGCCGGTCTTTCCGATTTACGGCGAGGATGTCGAGGTCTTGTACGCGGAGCTTCGCAAGAAGGGCGTCCGCCGGGTGATCGTCGATGGCACGGCCGTCGATTTGGCAGACCGGGTCGAGCGGGATCCTGGGGATGACGTCGGTGCGGAATCAGATGCCGGCGTCTCGTCGCCGGCGGCATCGCAGATGGAGGCCATTGTCGACCGTTTCATCGTCGGCCGCAAACACGAGAAGGCGATCAAGGCCGGCATCGCGGCGACGCTTCTCATCGGCGACGGTCTGCTGCAACTTCAGATCACCAGGGGTGCGAGCAAGGTCGCGGCGGACCGGTTCTACAAGGAAACGTGCAGCGCCACGCATCGGCTCGTGTACGGCGATATCGGCCCGGCCTATTTCCAGTTCAACAACCCCGAAAGCGCGTGCCGCACGTGCGGCGGTCTCGGGGTAGACAAGCTGACGCATCCGGAACTGCTCGTGCCCGACCCCGACCGGAGCATCCTCGGCGGTTGTTTCGTGAAAGAGGCGTTCAAATACAACCCGGACACGTGGGATGGGCGGCTGATGTTCAGTTTGTCCAAGCTGCTGGATTTCCAGCTCGACTCGCCCTGGAAGCTGCTCCCCGAATCGGTGCGCCACGACATCCTGTACGGCCTGGGCACGACGAAGATCAAGCTGGTCTCGCCGCCGGACGCGAAAGTGCTGCGCAGCGGTCCCGACGGACGCGAGGTCGGATTTCACGGCATTGCCCGGCGGATCGAACGGTACTACCGTCGCTACCGGCAGCGCGGCGAAGCCAATTCGCGCGTGGAGGAGTGGCTCGACAGGGTGATGGTCGAACGCGAGTGTCCGGAGTGCCAGGGCGCGCGCCTGCGCGCGACCCGCCTCCTGTTCCGGATCAACGGCCGGAACCTCCACGAACTGGGGCAATTGCACTTCGACGAGCTGGCGCGCTTCCTGGCCGCGATGAAAACGACGGGCCGCGGCGCCGACGCCGGTCGTCAGGTGCTCAAGGACATTCGCAGCCGGCTGGATCTGCTGCTCGGGATCGGCCTCGACTATCTCAGCTTCAACCGGCGCGCCAGCACGCTCTCGGGCGGCGAATCGCAGCGCATCCGGTTGTCGTCTCAGATTGGCTCGGGCCTGATGGGCATGCTCTACGTGTTGGACGAGCCGAGCATCGGGCTGCATCCCAAGGACAACGTCAAGATGATCGCGACCATCGAGCGCCTCCGCGACATCGGCAACACCGTAATCGTCGTCGAACACGACGAAGACACGATTCGCGCCGCCGATCACATCGTCGAGATGGGGCCAGGCCCTGGCGTGCATGGCGGGCGCGTCGTGGCGCAGGGGACGATCGCCGACATCCTGAAGAGCAAAACGTCGCCGACGGGTCAGTATCTGTCGGGCGCCCGATCGATTGCGACGCCGGCGAAGCGGCGCAAAGGCACCGGCAAGTCGCTCGTCGTCCGTGGCGCCCGCGAGAACAATCTCAAGTCGCTGACCGTGACGTTTCCATTGGGGCAGATGGTCGCGGTGACGGGTGCGTCCGGGTCGGGCAAGAGCACGCTGGTCACCGACATTCTGTACAAAGCAATTTGGAAGCGGCTCGTCGACACGCGGACGCTGCCCGGCGATCACGACGGGATCGAGGGCGTCGAGCACGTGCACAAGGTCGTGAACATCGACCAGTCGCCGATCGGGCGCAACAGCCGATCCAATCCCGCGACGTACATCGGGTTCTACGATGCGATCCGTGACCTGTTCACCGACGCGCCGCTCGCGGTGGAGCGCGAGTACAAGCCGGGCCGGTTCAGCTTCAACGTCAAGGGCGGCCGCTGCGAGGAATGTCAGGGCGAGGGCGTGATCACCACGCAGCTGTACTTCATGCCGGACGTCGAGGTGACGTGCGGCGCGTGCAAGGGGGCGCGCTTCAACAGCGAGACGCTGGAGGTCACAGTCCGGGGCAAGACTATCGACGACATCCTGAATATGTCCGTCGAGGAAGGCGTGGCGTTCTTCGCCGCGGAGCCGTCAATCGGGCGCAAGATTCAGGTGCTCGCCGATCTCGGCCTCGGCTATCTCACGCTCGGTCAGTCGGCGACGACGTTATCTGGCGGCGAGGCGCAGCGCATTAAGATCGCGACGGAACTCTCGACGCTGCAGCGCGCGAAGCACACCGTCTACATCCTCGACGAGCCGACGACGGGTCTGCATCTGGCCGACATTCAGCGCCTGCTCGACTCGTTGAACAAGCTCGTCGATGCCGGCCACACGGTGCTGCTCATCGAGCATCACCTTGACGTCATCAAGACCGCCGACCACGTGATCGATCTCGGGCCCGACGGCGGCCACGCGGGCGGGGAAGTGGTCGCGACCGGTACGCCGGAGGCGATTGCGCGCTGCAAGGCGTCGCACACCGGGCGGTTCCTGAAGGCGCACTTGGGCGGCTAGGGGTCGCGCGTCGTCGGATTCACTCCACGTCGACTTCCCACGTACCGGCCGGCGATCGGACGACGACCGCAAGTGGCGCCTTCAGCGCGACGCCGACGAGAATGCCGTGCACACACTCGACGCGCACGACGACCTTCGTGATCACCTCGATCTGGACGTCGCCGACCGAGACGTGCTCGCTCGAACGTTGATCGTTCGTGACGTTCATGCGCGGGCTCGCCACGCGGCCACGGCCGCGCGAATGACGGCAGGTGACGTGAGAAACGCGACCACCGCGCCGACAACAGAGATCGGACGAACGCGCAACGCCACGTGACACGTCCCGCGCAGGCCGGTCTCGAGGAACGTCGGCCGGCACTCGATGTTCAGCCCATGTGTCCGGGCCATCACCAGCACGGGCACGAGGAAGCCATACGCGATGCCCGTATCCGCGGGATCGTCCAGGCCAAATACCGTGTGCAGGTCAAAGGCCTGGAACTTCACCTTGCGCAAGAGCGCGGCTGCCAGGTGCCGGACCGGCCGCAGCAAGCCGCGAGTGCGAATGACGGCGATCGCCATTCGTAAGCGCCTCCGTTGCGTCCTGGCAGGCGTGGACGCGGGCTTTGCGGCGTCACCGCCGTCGGATGGCGAGGCCGTGTCGCGAGCCCGCGACGAACGGATGTCGACGACACCAGAGAGCCAGCGCAGGCGCCAGCTGGTCCTCAAGATGTCTTCGCGCTCGGCTTCGAGCGCGAGCACGATTGGCACCGCGAGCAACGCCACGACCAGAGCGATCAGCCCAGCCGTCGTCAGCGCGAAGGCAGCCATGCACGCAACCGCTCAGGCCGTCTTCTCGCCCCCGCCCCGCTTGTCGAGGATCCTGCCGACCGCGTCACCGACCTTCTCGACCATGTTGGCAACACCCTTGCGGACGGGCTCGAGGCGCACCCCATCCTTGTTGATGACGATGACGGCGACGGGCTTCACGCCGCCCGCTCCGCCGGAACCGACGCCCAGTCCCTCCATGTTCAGCTGCTTCTGTTGGGAGCCGGACCCGCCGCCACCGCCGAAGCCAAAGCCGATCGCGACGAGCGGAATGATCGTGTTGCCTTCGATGGTGATCGGATCGCCTACGACCGTCCGCGTGTTGAGCAAGCGCTCGACCTCCGCGAGCGTCGCCTTGAGCAGGTTTTCGACGTGCTCCATGTTCGCCCTCCCACGTTCCGACTGTTGATTTTCATCCGCTCGATGCGGATTCGCGTGAGTGGCTGGGACACCATGCGACGGTCTCTGAGAATGACCGCGTCTTCGCCCGCGGTCAACAGCGAATACGGAACGATCGCCTGTTTGCGCAGGCGGCCGCCCTTTCTTTCCTGTCTTGTGCTGGACGCCGAACATGCTGGCCCCGTCCTGACCGCATCGCGCCTGGCCGGACATACACTGTTCCGATGCGCCAGCGCCTCCTCGTCCTGCTCGTCGCCACCGCGGTCGTTGCGCCCGTCTTTCTCACCAGAACAGGTGCTCAGACCGGCCGGTCTCCGTATGCCGCGCTTCACTTCCGCGACATCGGCCCGGCGGTGACGAGCGGCCGCATCCACGACATCCAGATCGACCCGAAAGACCCGTCCACCTTGTGGGTCGCGACTGCGGGCGGCGGCATCTGGAAGACGACGAGCAAGGGCCTGATGTGGAAGGACGTCTTCGCGGGCCAACCCGACGACTCGTTCGGTGCGCTCGCGATCTTTGAGAAGAATCCGCAGATCGTCTGGGCCGGGTCCGGCGAACAGAACAATCGACAGAGTTCGTCGTGGGGCGGCGGTGTGTATCGCACGACCGACGGCGGCGAGACGTGGATGTACCTCGGCCTCCACGAGACGCGCTCGATCGGCCGCGTCGTTCTCGATCCCGTGAGTCCCGATATCGCCTACATCGCGGCCGTCGGCAACCTGTGGGCGGCCAATCCCGAGCGCGGCGTCTTCAAGACGACCGACGGCGGCAAGAGCTGGCAGAAAGTCCTGTTCGTTGACGACGTGACAGGTGCGACTGATCTGGTGATGGATCCGCGCGATTCGAAAGTCCTGTACGCGGCGACGTATCAGCGCATGCGGAGTGCGTGCTGCTTCGATGGCGGAGGTCCCGGGAGCGCGATTTGGAAGACGACGGACGCCGGCGCGACGTGGCACAAGCTCGAGAACGGCGTCCCGCCCGGCGACAAAGGCCGCATCGGCCTCGCACTCGCGATGTCGAAGCCCGACGTGCTCATCGCGACTGTCGAACACGCGACGGCGAGCGGCACGTATCGCACGGAGGATGCAGGCGCGACGTGGAAACAGATGAGCCGCACCAATCCGCGGCCGATGTACTACAGCAAGCCCACCATCGATCCGAACAACGACAAGCGCGTGTGGCTGCCCGGCACGTCAATCGTCCACAGCGAAGACGGCGGCGTCACGTTCATCGAAGAGCCGACGTCGGCCACCTACGACCTCGGCCTGAAGACCGATCATCACGTCCTGCGCGTCGATCCCTCGAATTCGAACCACATCTACGTCGTCGGTGACGGCGGCCTGCACGAGAGCTTCGACATGGGCAAGACCTACGTGCGCAACGGCGCGATTCCAGTGGGACAGGTCTATCGCGTCGCCATGGACAACCGCGATCCGTACTGGGTTTACGCCGGGTTGCAGGACAACCATTCGTGGATGGGCCCGAGCGCGACGCGACACTGGCTCGGCATCCTCAACAGCGACTGGCTCGAGATCGGCGGCAGCGATGGTACCGGCAAGGCCGTGGACGTGGCCGACTGGCGCAAGGTGTATTCGTCCTCGTCGGGCGGCAACCTGTCGCGGGTGGATGTGGTCACCGGGGACACGCAGGCCATCACGCCCCGGCCGGCGCCCGGTGAGGCGCCGTATCGCTTCGATTGGGACGCGCCGGTGATCGCCTCGAAGCACACGCCGGGCACCGTGTATCTCGGCGGCAACAAGCTCTTCATCTCGAAGGACTACGGCGCGACGTGGACGCCGACCGTCGACCTGACGCGATCGATCAACCGCGACAACGTCGTGATGATGGGCGTGGCCAATCGCGACGTGAAGCTCTCGCGCAATGACGGGGACAACATCAGCGAGATCTCGAACATCGCGGAGTCACCGCTCGACCCCGCCATCCTGTGGGTCGGCACCGACGACGGCAACGTGCAGCTCACGACCGACGGCGGCGCGCACTGGACGAACGTCGCACCGGCGGTCGTCGCGGGCGGCGGCGTGAAAGACGGCACCTTCGTCGGCGACATCGTCGCGTCGAGCGCGGGTAAGGGGGCGGCGTTCGTGTCATTCGACGCGCACCGCGACGGCGACTTCAGGCCGTACCTCTTCCGCACATCGGATTTCGGCAAGACGTGGCAGGCCGTGACGTCGGGACTGCAGGCAGACGACGCGTCGATTCGCGGCCTCGCGGAATTCCCGGGCAAGCCGAACGTGCTCTTCGCCGGTACCGAGCGCGGGCTGTTCGTGTCGCACGACAGCGGCGATCACTGGGAGCGGCTGACCGGCAATCTGCCGACGACGCAGTACGCCGACATCGCGATCCATCCGCGCACGAAGGACCTGATTCTCGGCACCCACGGGCGCGGCGTCTGGATTCTCGACGACGCGACCCCGCTGGCGGAGTGGTCGCCGGCCGTGGCCGCCGAGCCCGTCCATCTCTTCAACGTCCCTCGCGCCACGATGATGCTCTATTGGGAAGACACGTCGAACATGGGACAGGCGTTCTACACGGCCGAGAATCCGGCCGAGGGTGCGGTGTTCGCGTATTCCCTCGGTCGTCAGGCGAAGTCCGTGAAGTTCATCGTCACCAACGGCGGCGGACGCGTCGTGCGCGAGCTCACGGGACCAGGCGATGCGGGTGTGATTCAGCGCGTTAACTGGGATCTGCGGTTCGCGCCGCCGGCGGGCGGCGGTCGGGGCGGCGGTGGCGGTGCGGGCGGTGGCGGGGAAGAGGGTGGCGGAGGTGGCGGCGGGGCACCAGCGGGCGCGGTGCAGCTGCCGGTGCCGTCGCACGACATCCGCACGCGCGGTCCGCTCGTCGCGCCGGGCACGTTCAAGGTGACGATCGAAGTGGACGGCGCCGCGGCGGGATCGAAGTCGTTCGACGTGCGCGCCGATCCCGCGTCAACGGTCACGCTCGCGCAGCACAAGGCGCGCGAGACCTACGTGCTCGACGTCCAGGATCTGCAGGCGCGCGTGGACGCGCTGGCGAAGGACGTCGCCTCGAAACGGGCGGCGGCGGGTACCGGAGCCTCGACGAGCGTGCTCGACGACATCGATCGGCGGATCGGCGCCACCGGCGCCGGTGGCGGGCGCGGAGGACGAGGCGGCGGTGCCGCCGGACCGGCGCAGCCGCCGTCGATTCGGCAGCGCCTCGGCGGCCTGCTCACCGGGCTGACGATCTCAGGCGCGACGTCGGGCACTTTCGCGCCGCCGACGTCGCAGCAGCGTCAGACGCTCGCCGATCTCAAGACAGAAGTCGCCGCGATCGAGCGGCAGCTCAAGGGGTCGCTCTAGCGGCCGAGCTTACGGCCGACGTCCCTCGGAGATATATTGAACGCCGTCCTCCATGACCCAGGGTGTCGGCTTCGGCGAGTACCGCTTTCAGCTCGACACGGGCCAACTCTGGTTCCGTAATCAGGAAGTGCGCCTGACGCCAAAGGCCGCAGACGTGCTGAAGGTCCTCGTCTCTCGTGCCGGTTCGCCGGTGTCGAAAGGCGATCTGTTTGCGTCCGTGTGGTCAGACGTCGCGGTGACCGACGACGCTCTGACAACGTGCATTCAGGAACTGCGGCGAGTCCTCAATGACGACGCGAAGAATCCGCAGTTCATTGAGACGCGTCACCGGCGTGGATATCAGTTCATCGCGGCGGTGTCTCGAGAGCCCGCGCGGCCGGCCGCCGCGGCGGGGACGATCGCAGCCATCTCTTCGATCGCCGTCCTGCCGTTCGCCGATATGAGTCCGAGCCACGACCAGGAGTACCTCTGTGAAGGCCTGGCCGAGGAGCTCATCAACGCGCTCACGCAGGTCGATGGTCTGCGCGTGGCCGCGCGCACGGCGTCCTTTCAGTTCCGTCGCAAGGGCGAGGATATCCGCATCGTCGGGGCGCAGCTCAATGTGGAGGCGTTGCTCGAAGGGAGCGTTCGCCAGTCCGCTGATCGCCTGCGTGTGACAGTGCAGCTGATCGAAGTCGCGAGCGGCTATCATCGATGGTCGCACCGTTTCGACGGACGGTTCGAAGACGTGTTTGCGATGCAGGACGAGATTGCCGAGAGCGTGGCCACGTCACTGCGCGGCGGCACCGTCAGCCCGAGAGAGAGGCGACCGCTGCATCGCGCGCACACCGGCACGGCGGCCTACGAGCTATACCTGCGTGGACGCCAGCATCTGCCGAAGATCAGGCACGCTGATCTGATATCGGCCGCGGATTTGTTCCGCCGGGCCATCGAGCTCGATCCTGGATATGGGCCGGCCTACGCGGGTCTCGCGACGTCGCATGCGACGCTGTACGAGTGGTTCGGCGCCAACGACGCGGACCTCGCCGGAGCGGAGCGCGCCAGCGAACGTGCGCTCGAGCTGGCGCCCGATCTCGCGGAGGCCCACGTCGCGCGCGGGTGCGCCCTGTCGCTCATGAGGCGTTACGAAGACGCCTCTCGAGAATTCGAAGAGGCGATTCGTCTCAATCCCAACCTGTTCGACGCGTACTACTACTACGCGAGAACGCGCTTCGCCCGCGGCGACGTCACCGGTTCGGCGGTGCTCTTCAGGAAAGCGGCGGACGTGCGGCACGAGGACTTTCAAAGTCCGTTTTTGCTCGCGCAGTCGCTCAAGATGCTCGGCCAGGATGACGAAGCCTCCGCCTGGAGGCGCGAAGGGATTCGCCGGGCGGAGCACGTGCTGGCGCTCAATCCGCTCGACGGCCGGGCCATGTCGCTCGGCGCCTTGTATTTGCTCGACGAGGGCCACGCCGAGCGTGCGGTTCAGTGGTCCGAGCGGGCACTCGAGCTTTATCCGGATGACATGAGCGCGTTAGGCAACGGCGCGTGCCTGCAGGCGAAGCTCGGACACACCGACCGGGCGATCGGCCTGCTGGAGCGCGTGTCCGCGCTGGGCTGGGGCCAGCGCGATTGGCTCGAGCGTGACCCCGACTACGAGAACCTGCGCGGTGACCCGAGGTTCCAGCGCCTGCTGAGGACCTTCAAGTAGGTTCCGAGCTTCCGGAGTTCTCTGACCAACTCCCGGACAAATCCCGGCTGACTCTCGGGACTCCAAGGCGGCCTGCCTCTTACTCTCGTCCCACAACGCCCGATGGACGGGCAAAAGGGAGAGAGACATGAAGAAGAGACTATTGGCTACGGTGTTGGCTGTCGCTCTGGCGGCGGTGGCGGGAATCTATTCGACCGGCGTCGCAGCGCAACAGCCGGCGAACACGTGGTCGGTTCACGTTCACATCGAGTACCCGGACGGCTTCGTCTACGATCATGCATTCGCGACGGGCGTTTCGACCTCGGAGCTGCCGTCAATTCTCCAGGCGTGCGGCCAGAGCCACCGGGGAGGATCCGGGGTGCGGTTTCACTGCTATCCCGTCCCCGAGCGATGACGAGTCCATTGACTCCACAGGAGAACTTATGAATCCGAATCAAGCGCTCTGGGAAAAAGGGGACTTCACACGCATTGCCGACACGATGCGGGAGAGCGGAGACGCCCTCGCGCAGAGTCTGGCGATCACCAAGCATCTCAAAGTGCTGGATGTGGGGTGCGGCGACGGCACTACCGCGATTCCAGCGGCGATGCTGGGTGCGGAGGTGCTCGGCGTCGACATCGCGAGCAACCTCGTGGCGGCCGGGAACCGGCGCGCGCAGGCGATGGGTCTCGCCAATATCCGCTTTCAGGAAGGAGACGTGTGCGATCTGGCCGGCATCGCGGACCAGTCGTTCGACCTGGTCGTCAGCATCTTCGGAGCGATGTTCGCGCCGAAGCCGATGGACGTCGCCAAGCAGATGGTGCGCGTGACCAGGCCGGGCGGCCGCATCGTTATGGGGAACTGGATCCCGGGCGATCCGACGCTGGTCGCGCAACTGCTCAAGATCAGCTCCGCGTACGCGCCCCCGCCGCCCGAAGGCTTCATCAGTCCGATGCTCTGGGGCGTCGAGAAGAACGTCATCGAGCGCTTCGGCGGCGCCGGAATTCCGGCCGAGAAGATTTCCTGCGCGAAGGATACGTTCGTCTTCAACTTCGATGGGCCGCCCGCGGACTTCGTGACAGCGTTCCGCCGCTACTACGGGCCGACCATGAACGCGTTCGACGCGGCGGAGACCAGCGGCCGCGCCGAAGAACTGGCAGAAGAACTGAACGCCCTGTTTGCCCGTCAGAACACCAGTAATAACGGCACGACCTCCATTCCTGCGACGTTTTTGCGGGTGACGGTCAGCGTGTGAAGGCGAGTGAAGGCTCGTGACCGTCGAGTAGACTCACTGCTGTGAACACGTTTGTGACGAGCGCGTCGGTCGCCGGCCCGCGTGACGGGCTGCTCCGCGGCGACATCCCTCAGTTTGCGTTCGCTGGCCGTTCGAACGTCGGAAAATCCAGCCTGCTGAACGCGCTGATGCGAGAGAAACTGGCTCGCACCAGCGCGGCAGCCGGCAAGACGCGGCAGGCCAATATCTTCCAGATCACGGTCGCCAGCGGGCTCGGCCACCCGGGGCCCTGGAGCGCCTACCTGGTCGATCTGCCAGGCTATGGCTACGCGCGGGGCGGGCGGGAGTCCATCAACGAAATGGCTGCGGTCGTCGAGGCCTATTTCGCGGCAGGACGACGACCGGCTCGAGAGAGGGCGGCGTCCCCGACGCCTCGTGGCGGCGGGATCTTCCTGCTGGTCGATTCGCGGCATCCCGGCTTGGCGTCCGACATCGAGGCCTATGAGTGGATCGCGACGAACGCCGTGATGCCGCACATCATCGCGACGAAGGTGGACAAGCTCTCGCGGGCCGATCGCACGCGAAACCTCAGGGCGTTCGCCGACGCGTTCAGCCAGACGCCTTTGGCGGTGTCGAGCGACACCGGAGAAGGCCTCGACGACCTGCGGCGGCTGATGGCCAGTCTGGCCAAGGGCGTCGCACCGGCGTAGCCCCAGGCCGGCGCATGGCCGGATTTCTTTCTCCTTGACATATTCCTATAACGGAATATATAACTGCGGCATGGCCCGCGCATCGACGACGTCCGATCCATTCAACGCCGTCGCCGAACCTCGTCGTCGCCACATCCTCGAGCTGATTGCCCACGAAGAGCGATCGGTCGGCGAAATCGCCGACGCGCTCGAGCTCGGGCAGCCGTCGGTATCGAAGCACCTGCAAGTGCTTCGTGACGTCGGTCTGGTGACGATGAAGCGGGACGGACGGCGCACGTTGTATCGCACGAACGCCGCGCCGCTGCGCTCGATCCACGACTGGTGCGAGATGTTCGCCCAGCACTGGCGCGCCCAGCTTCGGCGCATCAAGACCCACGCGGAGGAGGAACGATGACGACGACTACTGCCCCATTGGACACGCAGACCTTCACCATCACCGAAGAGATCGCCGTGCGCGCGTCGATCGAGCGGACCTTCGAGTCGCTGCTCGCGCAGATGGGCCGGTACAACGTCACGCCTGACGGCGCTCCGTTGCCCATGGTGATCGAGCCGTTTCCCGGCGGCCGCTGGTATCGCGAGCTGGGCAACGACGATGGTCACCTCTGGGGATTCGTTCAGAGCATCAAGCGGTCGACGCTCCTCGAGATCTGGGGACCGCTCTTCATGTCGACGGCCGCGACATCGAATCTTCAATACCGACTCAGCGAGACGCCCGAAGGCACGCTGATCAAATTCACGCACACGCTGGTTGGGCCGTTCCCCGAGGACCATCGGAACAAGATCTCGACCGGGTGGAGCTCGATGCACGCGCGCGTCCGTCAGGCGGCCGAGGGCGGCGGACAGTAGAGGAGATCCCCATGAGCATGATCGATGCACTTCTCGCAGAGCTCGACCAGGAAGCGGCCACCACGCGCCGCGTGTTCGACCGCATCCCCGAAGCGCACTTGTCCTGGCGTCCCCACGTCAAGTCGATGTCGCTCGGGCAATTGGCGCTACACGTGGCGATTGTGCCTGGTAGCGTCGCGGAGCTGGCGGCGAAAGACGTCGTGCCCGAGCCGCCGAATTTCATCCAGGCTGAAGCCGCGAGTGTGTCGGAGCTCGGTCCGGCGCTGACCGACAGCCTCGCGAATGCGCGTCGGCTGCTGGGCGGCTTTGACGACGAGACGATGCTGGCGCCGTGGCGCCTGCAGAGCAAGGGGCGGGACGTGATGACGATGCCGCGGGTCGCTTTCGTCCGCGCGATCATGCTCAACCACTGGTATCACCACCGAGGCCAGCTCCTGGTGTACCTCCGGATGCTCAACCAGCCGGTGCCATCTGTCTACGGTCCGACGGCAGATGAGAATCCGTTTGCGGACTAGGTGATCTACTTCGGCGTGACCCGGAACAGGCCGCCAGGCTTGGCGTCCTCGATGATCCACAACGAGCCGTCTGGGCCTACGGCCACATCGCGAATGCGGTGGCCGACGGCCCAGCGCTCGGCGGGCGTGGCGCCACCCTTGCCGTCGAACGTCACGCGGCTGAGCGACTGTGTGGCCATGCCGCCAATCAGCGCGGAGCCGTTCCACTGCGGAAACATCGCGCCTTTGTAGAACGTGAAATTGCCCGGCGCGATGACCGGCGTCCAGTAGATCACCGGCTTCGCGAGATCCGGCCGCGTGTCTGGACTGGGGATCGGGACGCCGTTGTAGTTGGTCGCGTACGAGACGAGCGGCCAGCCGTAATTCTTGCCGGCCTCGATCAGATTCAACTCGTCGCCGCCCCTGGGGCCATGTTCGAGCTCCCATAAGCGGCCGTCGGGCCCGAAGGCGAGGCCATATGGCGTGCGATGGCCGGTCGTCCACGTTTCGGACGGCGTGAGGTTCGGCTCGGGAAACGTATAGGTGCTGACGACGGGCGCGGTTTTAGCTTTTTCGGTATCGCTCGGCGGCGCGATCAGGGTGACACTCGTTGCGCCAACCTTGCCGGCCATCGGATTACCGGGCGCCGGCTTTCCATCGAGCGTCAGGCGAAGGATCTTGCCCAGCTCCTGATCGGGATCCTGCGCCGGCGTCATGCGCTGCCGATCGCCGACCGTGAGGAAGAGGTACTGGCCGTCCGGAGAAAATGCAATCGCGGCACCGAACTGTCCGCCCCGGCCCTTGGGCATCTGGCGCCAGATCACCTGCAGCCCATCCAGACTCGCGGATCCCTCGCCAATCGAGAGCTTCGCCCGCGCGAGGGCCAGGCTCGACCCACCGTCGCCCGGCTCCGAGTAGGTGAGGTAGACGTTGTGATCGGTGGCATAGTGCGGCGACAAGTAGACGCCGAGCATGCCGCCCTGTCCCTGCGCCAGTACAGCCGGAACGTTCGCGATCGGCGTCTTTGCGCCTTCCTGGGTGACCAGCCACACGGGACCGACTTTCTCCGTGATCAACATGCGTCCATCCGGCAGAAACGCGATGCGCCACGGCAGGTTGAACGTCGTCACCTGCGTCATCGTGAACGGCTGGTTCGGATCGGGTTTCTGTTCGCCCGCGTTGATCTGGGCATTCGCGCTGGTTGGCAGCAAGGCCAGAGAGAGCGCCGCAATCGCTAGCTTTTGCATGGACATCCTGTTCTCTTTTTCTATCTCGACCCGCTCGGCTTGCGCACGGGCGGGGGCGGCGGTGCGGGTTCATTTTCTGGCGCGGGGCCTGCCGCTGCGGCGATTTCCTTCTCGAGTTCCTCGTCGTTCGGCAGGCCGGCGAATTGATCAACGAACATCAGGGAGTGTTGCGAGGGGATTTCGAAGCGCTTGCCGCAGCTCTTGCACGTGACTTCGTCGTCGAGGCGAATCAGGTAGTCACGCAGCTTCTCGAACTTCGCGCGGTCGCTCGCGTCGGCGCCTGGCGGCAGGCGGTCTCTCTTCGAGCGCTGCATCCATCGGATGCTGTACTCGTTGGTCCGCTTGCACCTGGGACACTGGTACCTGCCCGTCCGGGTTTGCGGTTTGTCGGAGAACAGGGCTTTCTCGTCGAGGGACATGGCTAATCGTAGCGCGGGAGCGTGGGCTTCCGATAGTGTTCGCGCGGGCTTTCTACGACCGCCTGCGATCAGTCGTGCCGCAGGGCACGAAGCGGATTGATGCGCAGCGCGCGCCATCCCGGGATCGCGCAGGCGACAAGCGCGACCAGGATGACGCCGACGACGACGGCGACGAACGTCACGGGATCCACCGCGCTGACCCCAAATAACAGTCCGCTCATGAGGCGCGTCACACCGGCCGACACGACGACGCCGATCGCGATGCCGGCGCCGGTGATGCCCAGGCCTTGCGCGGCGATTGTTTTCAACACGTCGGTCCATTGCGCGCCGAGCGCGAGGCGGATGCCAAATTCAGTCGTGCGCTGCGCGACCGAGTACGACATCACGCCGTAGATGCCGATGGCCGCGAGCACGAGCGCCAGCGTGCTGAACACCGAGAGCAGCACGAGCGTCATCCGGCGCGTCGACACCGATGTGCCCAGCAGCTCGTTCATCGTGGAGATGTCCGCGAGCGGCTGGTCGCGATCGAGTGATGCGGCCACGGAGCGAATCAGTGGCACGAGCGCCGCCGGATCCATGGCGGACTTGACGACGAGCGTGGACTGCTGCCGAACGCTCTGCCAGAACGGAAGGTAGACCTCGAGCCGCGATGGATTGTCGAGGCCGTAAAGCCGCGTGTCTTCGAGCACGCCGACGATCGTGATCCACGCCGCGGGGCGCCCCGGCTGCGTCCGACCGAACGTGAACCGGCGCCCGACAGGGTCGGTGCCGGCGAAGAAGCGATCGGCGATCGAGCGATCAATCAGGCCAACATAGGGTGATTGCGGTGTATCCAACTCAGTGAAAACGCGGCCCTGAAGCAGCCGGATGCCGAGCGTCGACGCGTACGCGGGTGTCACGACGTGGACATCCGGATGCGGGAGCGCGCCGGTATCGACCGCGCCGCCCTCGATCGTGATGTCCCGCCGCGAATGTTCATTGGTCAGTGGAACGCCAGTGCCGAGGGCCGCAGCCTCAACGCCAGGCAGCCCGCTGACGCCATCGAGCAGCGATCGCCAGAATTGCACCTTGCTCTGATCCTGCTTGTACCGGTCGGAACGTAGATCGAGGTGCATCGTGAGCACGTGATCCGTCTGCACGCCGGAATCGACTGAGAGGAGGCGTGAAAGACTCCGGATCATCAGACCGGCCGCGACGAGAAGGACGAGCGCGAGCGATACCTCGGCGATCGCCAGCACCCGTCGCCACTGCTGCTGCCGACGGCCGGCACTGCCGCCGCGGCCGCCATCGTTGAGGTCGGTCGTCACTTGAGGGCGGGTGACCTGGAGGGCCGGCATCAGGCCGAAGACGAATATCGACGCGAGAATGGCCGTTGCAGCAAACGCCAGCACGGGACCGCTCAGCGCGACGCTGGCGCCGCCGAGCGTGCTCATTGGCATCAGCCACGCGAGACCGCGAATGCCGCCCACAGCGAATGCGAGTCCGAGCAGTCCGCCGAGCAAAGCGAGCACGGCGCTTTCCACGAGCAATTGCGAGACGATGCGCCCGCGACCGGCACCAATCGCGACGCGAAGCGCGATTTCGCGGGTGCGGCTGGCGCCGCGAATCAGACAAAGGTTGGCGACGTTGGCGCAGGCAATCAACAGGACGCAGACGACCGCGCCGAACAGCACGAGCAACGCCGGCCGCACATCGCCGACAAGGACTTCGCGAATAGGCTGGAGGGCGACGCCAAACTGACCGTTGGTGTCGGGGTACACCGAGGCCAGCCGTGCCGCAATTCCGTCGAGTTCCGCGCGCGCGCTGGCCAGGTTGGCGCCGCCGGCCAGCCGGCCGACGACGACCGTGTCGCTGCGATCGCCGCGGTTCGCAGCCCTGTCGTTGCCGGTGAGCCAGACGCCGACCGGTTCGAGAAGGTCGATCGCATCGAGGGAGCGGAACCCGGCCGGCAGCACGCCGATGACCGTCACCGGCCTGCTGTCGAGGCTGATGGTTCGCCCGACCACTCCGGGATCCGCACCGAAGTGCGTGCGCCACAGCCCGTCGGTCAGAAGCGCGACCGGCGCCGCGCCGGAAACATCTTCGGCCGGCGAGAAATCGCGCCCAAGCCGCGGGCGGACGCCGATCATTGAGAGGAAATTCGACGAGACGGCTTCGGCGTCGATCGTCTCAGGCTGGCTCACGCCGCCGAGGTTGGCGCTCAGGTCACAGACGACCGACATCGCCGAGAAGGCTCGGCTCTCCGTCCGCCAGTCCAGGAAATTTGGATAGGCGACGCTGACGTCACCGACTTTCGGGGTGGTTTCGTGCATGACGACCAGCGTGGACGGATCGTTCAACGGCAGCGGTCGCAGGAGCACGCCGTAGACAACGGAGAAGATCGCGGTGTTGGCGCCGAGGCCCAGCCCGAGCGTCAGCACCGCGACGACGGTGAAGGCGGGCGTCTTAATGAGCGATCGCATGGCGTAGCGGGCGTCCTGAAGTGTGTGTTCGACGAAGGACACGCCACGCGCGCTCCGGTGTTCCTCTTTGATCTGATCGAGGCCGCCAAATTCGAGGTTGAGCCGGCGCCGTGCTTCTCCCGCCGACATCCCGCTTCGCAGGTACTTCTCGAGCTGCTGTTCCCGGTGAAATCGCAGCTCGTCGTCGAGCTCCGTTTCGACCGAGTTGCGGCGGAATAGCGAGCGGAACCGCAGCAGCAGATCGCGCAGCATGGGCTAGATCGCGCCGAGCACGTCGGCAATGGCGGAGGTGAGCTTCGTCCACTCGGTACGCTGCGTGTCGAGTTGTCGCCGGCCGGCGCGCGTAAGCGTGTAGTACTTGGCGCGCCGATTCTGGTCCGACGTGCCCCAGTGCGCTTTGATCCAGCCGCGGCGCTCGAGGCGATGAAGCGCAGGATAGAGCGAACCCTGCTGGATGCGCAGGACGTCTCGCGACATCTGCTGCAGCCGCTCCGACACGCCCCAGCCGTGCAGAGGCGCCAAGGCGAGCGTTCTGAGGATAAGTAAGTCCAGCGTGCCTTGCGGCAGTACCAGGCGGGCGTCTCCCATGACCTTCCCCTTCTGCTTCGACAAGAGTAAGGCACACTCCTGTCGAAGCGCAAGGGGGCCAGGGTGGCATGCGCGAAGACGGGAGCCGCTGCCTCAGCCGCCGCTCAGGCGTCGGACCGTCGCTTCGAGCGGATCGAGTCTGCGGCCGATGGCCTCGCGTAATTCGGCGAATTCCCGCTTCATTTCCGCCTTGGTCGGGCAGTCGGTGGGAATGGCCTCGATGCGATCGATCAGGTCTTCGTGAAGTACGCGCATGTGGCGGCCAAGCTCGTCTTGCTTGGACTGCAGCCGAGTTACGGCGGCACGCAAGTCGGTCTGTCCAGTATGGAGGTCGGCTTGTCCCCTCTCCAAGGCGGCTTGGCCAACCTGCAGGTGGCCATGCCCGCCTTCTAGCCGGTCCAGATGTTCCTCAATTCGATCGAAACGCTCGCTGACCATTGAACTCCCCGCCGTCAGGCCGACCCTTCGACGCTTTGAGGCGCTCTGGGTCGACGACGATACATCGTCCCGACTGGGGAGGAAAGAGCAATCGACGTGCCGGATCGAATCACGAATAATCGAGCCAAAGCCGAGGGCGGCTGGCAGACACTGCCATCGGTACACTCCGTCGATACGAAAAAATGCCACAAGTGCGATTGCAGCCTGCAAGAGGTCCCTTCGCAGTCACGCGTCGATAGTGCCTTCGGTCACGACGACGGCGTGGCCTGCAATCGAGGCACTCGTCAGCGCTCCGGCGCTGATGTGGAGCGTCAGTTCGAGCAGACTCGGGCGGCCCATCTCGTAGCCTTGTTCGATGCGGACGACGTGCGTTCCGTCGTCGTACTCACGGGTGGCCGCGAGGTAGCCCGAAAATGCCGCGACGGCCGATCCAGACGCCGGATCTTCGAGGATGCCAATGGCCGGCGCGAACATGCGCGCGTGAAACGCGTTCTTCGCATCTTTCGTTTCGCGGCAGAACAGATATGCCGCCGCGTGTCCTCCGCTGCCCGCGAACACGTCGTCGAAGCAGGAGCGATCGACGGCGCACCGTGCCATCGCGTCCAGGCCACGAACTGGAACGACGGTGAACGGATTTCCCGCCGACCAGCGCGCCGCGGCAAGATCTTCAATCGCGAAGTCTTCCTTGTTCAGCCCCAGCGCCCGCGCCATGTCGTCGACGGCGGGGGACCCAGCCTCTTCGGCCGGAAGGCGAGGCAGATCGAATGACGCGCGGCCGCGGTTCGCGCCGTGTGATTGCACGCGGCACGAGACCAATCCAATCTTCTCTTCGAGGGTGAACGTTCGATCGCCGCCGCCGTCGAGGCTCCCAAGCAGCACCGCAGTGCCGATTGTCGGATGTCCGGCAAAGGGCAACTCACGCGTCGGCGTGAAGATTCGGATGTGCGCGCGCGACGACCGATCGGCCGGCGGGCCCACGAAGACTGTTTCCGAGAGATTGAACTCACGCGCGATCGACAGCATCGTCGCGGTGTCGAGGCCGTCAGGCTGGAGCACGACCGCGAGCGGATTTCCTGCAAACGCGGTGTCGGTGAAGACGTCAAGCGTGGCGAATCGGCGTTTCATCAGACGATGCTAGCGCGCCGGTTTGTCGACGGCGCGTCGTTGTTTGCATGACGCGAATGCACCGTGGTCATGAGTCGTCCGGAATCGAGCGTTAGTCGCCGCGATTCCGGCCGAGCGCGGGCCGGTGACGCGGCTCCGGCCGCGCGGTAGACTCTGCTCGTCATGCCAATCGATCCGGCCGCCACGCGACCGACCTCGTCTGTCCCGGGCGTTACGACCAGCCAGGCAATTCTCTCGGGCTGGTTGTTGTGCGGAGTGCTCGACATTACGGCCGCCTGCGTCCAATCCTGGATTCAGGCCGGCCGCACGCCCACGTACGTGCTGAAGGGCGTGGCTTCGGCGCTCTGGGGCCGTGCGGCGATGGATGCTGGCGCCGGCATGGCCACGATCGGCCTCGCGATGCACTTCACGGTCGCGCTCACGGCGACGCTGGTGTTCTACGCGCTCAGCCGGCGCGTCGCCTTTCTGCGCACCGCGCCGCTGTGGCTCGTCGGGCCGCTCTACGGGCTGATCGTCTTCTGTGCGATGAACTACGGCACGCTGCCGGCGCTCTCCTGGGTGCGCAGCCTGTACCTGCACACGCCGCCGCGCTGGCCGGGCACGATGAGCTGGCCGCAGGTCGGCATTCACATGGTGTGCGTCGGGACGCCGATCGCGTGGGGCGTGAGAAGGGCTCCTACTTCCTGATCGCCGCAGGCCAGTTCTGCAGCAGCACGATCCGCGCCCCATCACCCGGCGCAGGCGGCGCGGCGCGGCTAATGATCAACCGGCCGTCGGGAGCGACGTCAAAGCCCGAGGGCGTAGCGCTCCGATCGCTGCCGACGTCCGGCCCGATGACTGTCGTCGGGGCGCCGATCGTGAGCGGGGCATTCGTGACCGCAACAACTTGAAGCAGTGCGCGCGTGAGTCCGGCCGGCGTGCGAGTGCCGCTGGTGTAAAACAACGCACGGCCGTCGCGCGAGAACTTCGGTTGTGTGCCACCGTCGGACGTGACCTGCCGGCGCTCTCGCAGGTCCGGAAAGGTCGTCAGCAGAATGTTGAGCTGCTGTACCTCGGGCGCGCTCGTCGAAATCGCGAGCAGCCGGCCATCCGGCGAAAGATCGAACGACCGGATGGCTGGATCGTCGTCCGTCGGAAACACCGGTTCGATCGTGCCGACCGATCCGTCTGCCGCGAGCGTCGCACGACGAAGCCGGCCCTGGCCGCGGTCGTCCATGAGGAAGATCAGCTGTCGGCCGTCGGGTGAGACGCGCCCGGTGATGCCGGCGACGAGCGGACGTCCGTTGCGCGAACCGTCCGCCGGCCAGTCGAAGATCTTTGCCGTCCCTATGCCGCCCACGGTGTAGAGGAGCCGGCCCGATGGCGCCCAGGTCACAATTGGGCCGCGAGCCTCGCGGGTTGGCGCGTCGGGAAACGGGATGTGCGTATCGGTGCCGTTCACGAGGTCGCGGACGACCACGTCTTCTTTGAAATCCGGGGTCCGGAGATTCAGCGCGGCGCGTCGCCCATCCGGGGACAACGCGATCGTTCCGTTCGTCGGCTGGAACGCGATGCCGGGCACCGGCACCCACGCGGCAGGTTGCGCGTTGTGGGGATCCACCCAGACGAGCTCGCGCCGCTCTTTCGCCGGGAGCACAGACACGATCGTGCCGTCCGGTGCCGCGGCGAAGGCGGTGGCGCCGGGCTCGACGAGCGCGGCCTTCGCCACGTCAAGGGTGTGGCCGTCGAAGGGCGCGACCCAGACGCCCGGATTCGTGCGTGCCCGAAGGAACAGCAATTGACCTGGAGACACGAACTGAGTCGACGTGATGTCGAGATCGTCCGCAAGAGGCGTCCGCCGCGTGCCGTCGATCAGATCCGCGCGAAAATCTCCATCTTGCCCGCGCACGTGGGTGGACACGACGATGCGCGAGTCGGGCAGGAGCGCGAGGGAGTGAAAATCGATTTCGCTGTTCGGATCGATGGCGACCCGTAATGCCGGCGTGCCGCCATTCGCGCTGACCTGATAGAGGCTGTCGCGCCACACCGCCATGATGATCGTGCCGTCCGCGCGCCAGGCGCCGGACACGATCTCGCCCGACGCGGGAATCCTGCAAACTGTGAACGGCACGCCGCCGCCGATCGGAATCGTGCGCAGCGTCAGTTCGCCGTCATAGCCGATCGATCGGCTGTCGGGCGACCAGAAGACGATGCGCGTCGCCGGCGAGACTTTACCGAGATCCGCTGCCTCGCGAGCGTCGAGTGCGCGCACGTAGAGATGGCCGTCGGTGACGTAGGCGAGATGCGTGCCATCGGGCGAGAGCGCTATAGTTTTCGCCGCCGCGATGGCGGCTGGCAGATCCAGCCGCCGAACAGGGAGGGGCGCGAGAGGCTTGGCGTTCCACGCCGCAAGCGCGGCGAGGCCGGCGATCGTGAGCGCACCCGCGGCGATCGCCAGACGCGTCGCGATCCCCGGCTTGCCGGCAGACGAGGCGGACGTCGCCGGACCGGTCCCCGCGCCGGCGCTTGACGGATCCAATGCGGAACGCAGCGCAATTCGCGCCTCGCCGATATCGCGCAGGCGCAGTTTCGGATCGCGCTCGAGACAGCGCGCGAGCAATCGCCGCAGCGCCGGCGGAGTGGCGGGCGGCAGCGCGTCGAGGCGCAGCGGATCCTTGATAACTGACGCGATCGTCTCGGTGACCGTCTCGCCGCTGAACAGCGGCCGGCCCACGAGCATCTCATACAGCACGACGCCGAATGCCCAGATGTCGGCGCGCTTGTCCGCGGCGCGACCTCGAGCCTGTTCCGGAGACATGTACCCGGCGGTGCCGAGAATCACGCCGTGATGCGTGACCGCGGGCGACAGCACCGTCGGGCTCGACGCTGCATTCGCTTCGT
Organism: uncultured Acidobacteriota bacterium; assembly: GCA_963704575.1. Lineage (GTDB taxonomy): Bacteria > Acidobacteriota > Vicinamibacteria > Vicinamibacterales > SCN-69-37 > DATEGZ01. Next base: position 4,586,454 of record OY969918.1, read on the forward strand.
CGGCCGGGGCGAGACCCTTCGCCAGACCAAAGTCGAGCACCTTCACGACGTCATCGTCGCGGCGCTTGATGTTGGCGGGCTTGAGATCACGATGGATGATGCCGGCTTCGTGCGCGGCTTCGAGCGCGTCGGCGATCTGCCCGGCGACGTTCACGGCTTCGTCGGGAGCGAGCGGCCCGCCGGTCGCCAGGATCTCTGCCAGCGTGTGGCCGGGCACCAGCTCCATCACGAGCGCCTGGCCGTTCTGAAAATCCTCGACGCCGTAGAGCGTCGCGATGTTCGGGTGATTGAGCGAGGCAAGCACCTGCGCCTCGCGGCGAAACCTCGCGAGGCGCTCGGGATCGGCGGCGAGTGCCTCTGGAAGGATCTTCAGCGCGACGTCCCGGTTGAGCTTGGAATCGTTGGCGCGATAGACCTCGCCCATGCCGCCTGCACCGAGCGCGCCAGTGATTTCATACGGGCCGATTCGCGCGCCGGTTGGAAGGGGCATGGTCTCGGAAGGGCAGAGCTTACCACCGCAGCGTCGGGCATCGACGCGCGGTCGTTGACGGATCGGTGACGAGAATGTGTTACTAAAGGATCATCTCTGCAACAAGGACAACCACATGAAGATCGGCATCATCGGTGCAGGCATGATCGGCTCGACACTCGCAAAGCTTTGGGCCGACGCCGGCCATGAAGTCATCATTTCGTCGCGTCATCCCGAGGATCTGAAGCCACTCGTCGAGCGGATCGGCGCCCGGGCAACCGCGGGCACGTCTCTAGAGGCTGCGGCGCTTGGAAATGTCGTGCTGCTGACCGTGCCGCTCAGCGCGATTCCCGATCTCGCGGGCGATCTGAAACAGGAGCTCAATAGAAAGCTGGTCCTCGATACGGGCAATGCCTACGAACGTCGCGACGGCGTGGCGGCAGCTCAGGCCACCGCCGATCCTCGAGGTTCGGCCGGCTGGGCCGCCGCCATGTTCCCGGGCGCGCGCTGGGTGAAGGCGTTCAACACGGTGTACTTCAGGACGCTCGAAAGCGAAGCCCACCGTGACGGCGACCGCGTCGGCATCCCGCTCGCGAGCGACGATGCGGGCGCGCTCGACGAGGCGGCTGAACTGGTGCGAGACGCCGGTTTCGATCCGGTGATCGTCGGCGCGCTCGCTCGGGGCAGGGAATTCGAGCCGAACACACCGATGTACAACGCCGGCAAGAGCGGGCGGGAGCTGCGCGCGTACTTCGGCGTTGGTTAGAGCGAGAGGTCGGCGCGAGCGGCACACTCTGCAAGCGCCTCCGCACAACCCGTCCCAGCTTGACAGCGGCCGCCGAGGGCGCTATTGTACCGATCGTTCGGTATAACGTCATCAGATGTCATAGGAGACCGTCATGTCCAAGACCACCATCATTGTGCTGTCCGATCCGAATCGCGGCGAGGAAGCACTGGGCCGCGTGTTCAACGCGCTCGCCGCCGTGTACGACTTCAAGCGTCAACATCGTCCCGTTCAGCTCGTGTTCCAGGGGACTGGCACACGGTGGGCAGGCGTTCTCGCCAATCCCGATCATCCAGCGCACGCCTTGTACAAGGCCGTGGAGGACACCGTTCGCGGAGCGTCTGACGGTTGTGCAACCCTGTTCGGTGCACGAGCGGATGTCGAGCGAGAGGGATTGCCGTTGATGGCCGACAACGCCGTCCCGGGCACGGCGGGACTGCCCAGTCTCGTCCAATTTGTCTCTGAAGGACCGGTGCTGACGTTCTGAGCACCGGATCACAGGAACGGCTCATGTCCGAACGAAACGTCTATCACGATGGGGAAATCGCCGTGCAGGAGCGCGCGGGTGAGCGGGCGCTCGCCGAGCGCCGCGGCGCGATGATCGGGGATCGGCTCGTCGACGGCGCGCGCGCGTTTCTCAGGCTTCAGGGCGCCGCCGCCGTGGCCGCGGCGGGGCCTGACGGCGCGCTGTGGGCGTCGCTGTGGTGCGGCGCCCCCGGCTTTCTGCGCAGTGACGAGGCTGGCGAACACGTCGAGGTCGTCTCGGCGCTCGACCGGACCCTGGCCGACGATCCGGTCGGTCGGATCCTTCGAGCGGGCGCGCCGCTGGGGATGCTCGCGATCGATTTCACGACGAGGCGACGACTTCGAATCAACGGGACGATCGTCCGTGTGGATGCCTCCGGGCTCGCACTCCGCGTCCGGGAGACGTTCGGCAATTGCATCAAGTACATTCAGCGACGGCGGCGCTCGGACGCCGACGTGCCAGACACCGGACTCGCGTTCGGGGCCCGCGGAGGAGCGCTCGATGACGAACGGCGCGACTTCATCACACAGGCCGACACGGCATTTGTGGCGAGCAGTCACCCGGAGCGGGGCCTGGACGTGTCGCATCGCGGCGGTCATCCCGGCTTCATTGCGATCGAAGGCGAACGCACGCTCCGCATGCCCGACTACCCAGGCAACGCGATGTTTCAGACACTCGGCAACTTCGAAGTCGACCGCCGCGCGGGCCTTGCGCTGATTGATTTCGAACGGCGTCGTGTATTGTCACTCACCGGAAATGCCATCGTGGTCTCTGGCGCAGAAGACTTCCGTCATACGACTGGCGGAACTGGCCGCTACTGGTCGTTTGCAGTCGACCGATGGGTGGAGTATCAGTTGCCGCCGACGATGACGTGGACACTTCTCGAGCGAAGTCCCTTCAATCCGCCGTCGTCTGTTGTCTAGACGACGATTGAGGTACCGATGCCGGCTCCAATCGTGTCGAAAGACATCGTGCTCGACCGCCTGCTGAGCACGTTTCGCGACAAGGGCTACGAAGGCGCCTCGCTCGCGGAACTGTCGGCCGCAACCGGCCTCGTCAAGTCGAGCCTGTACCACTATTTTCCTGGCGGTAAGCAAGACATGGCCGAACAGGTGATGGCCCATCTCGACCGGCAGCTCGCCATCGGTCTCTATCAGCCGCTGCGGTCGGCCCACGCGCCCGCGAGAAAGCTCGGCGCGATGCTCGATACCCTCGACGCGTTCTATGAAGGCGGCCGCAAGGCCTGTCTGTTCGAGCGGCTGTGCGCCAGCGTGGACCGAACGCATTTTCGACGACCGCTGCGCCGTGCGTTCACGGTCTGGATGAACGCCGTCGAAGCCATTTGCCTCGAGGCCGGACTTTCGAAGACTGTCGCACGCGCGCGAGCTGAGGAGTTCGTTGTTCGCGTCGAAGGCGCACTCATCGTGTGCGCGGGCACGGACGACTACGGTGTCTTCGCGCGGACGATCAAAGACCTGCGAGCTTCGGTGCTGGCGCCGCCGCGATAACCCTGGAGACGGTTCACCAGGCGACGGCCGCGCTGTTGTTGCGATTGTGCGAGGCCGCGCGAAGTGCGCCCGTCCGTGGGTCGCGGCTGATCGCCACCCACAACCCTTCGCCGCCGAAGCGGTCATTCGTCGCGTCGAATTCCACGAAGGGTCGCCCGAGCGCTTCGAGCAGCGCGCGCGGGAATCGTCCCTTCGGCACGCGTACGGTGAGCGCGCCGGTCGCGGGATCAGCGTCCGGCAGGAAGAAGTCCGGCGAATCGATCGCCGCGTCCACCGTCATTCCGAACCGCGTCACGTTCAACAATCCCATCATTGTCCGTTGATGGAGCCCCGAGCCCATCGACGCGAAGCCCAGCATCGGCCTGCCGTCCTTGAAGAGGATGCCCGTCTCGGTCGGAGCCGGCAGCCGGCTGCCCGGCGGAAGGCGCGCGATCTGTGCCTGCTGGTACGACGCGGGATCGCCGATCGTGATGCCGTCCACGACAATGGCCGTCTTGCCCCAGTCGACGCAATTGATGCTTTGCGTCAGCGCCGCGATGTTGCCCGCTTCGTCAATCGCCACCACATCGTCCGAGTGGTGAGGTGTGTCTTTCCAGTGATACGGCACGACGCCTGCCTGCATCCGCTTCCACAGCTCGGCGGCATGCGCGGGCGTGATTCGCGCCTCGGCAGACGAGTCGAGGCCGGGATAGATCTGCGCAAGTGTCGCCGGCGGTAGATAGCTCAGCGTGAACATCTGCGAGACGTCGAGCGCCTTGCGGAGCGACGCGGCCGACGTTGACCAGTGCGGATCGGTCGTGAGGCCGGACGCCGCAGCAAGCAGTTGTGCCTCGATCAGGTTCACGCCGCCCAGATTCGGCGGGCGGTTGGTCGAGATCGTGTAGCCGTTGCCAATGTCACCGACGAGCGGATCGTCCCAGATGACGTCGTAGTTCGACAGGTCGTCGAGCGACATCTTGCCGCCGTCGGCCTGGACGGCCGCAACGAGCTTCTTCGCCCACGGCCCTTTGTACATGTAGTCAGTGCCGTTGTCTGCGACGGCTCGGAGGGTCTTGGCGAGCGCCGGTTGGCGGAATGTCTCGCCGCGCGTGTAGAACGCGCCGTTGGGTTTGGCAAAGATCGCGCGCGTCTCGGCCAGGCGCTTGAGATCGTTGGCGCGGAAGACGAACTTGTCGGCCAGGTGCTGCGTCACCGGCATGCCGTGCTCGGCCACGTAGATAGCGGGATCGAAGATCGCCTTGAAGGGCAGCGCTCCGAACCGGTGCTGAGCGGCGCCGACGCCTTTCATGAAGCCGCCGACGAGCGCGGTGCGCCCGCTCACCGCGGTGCCGCGCAATCCGGCCTCGGATGACATGTTGAGACTGCCGGGAATCGTCAGCGGTTCGGTTTCGCCGCGGACGGTGTTCCACTCGGCGTTCATCGTGTAGACCCTGCCGCTCGCGGCGTCGTAGTACACGAGCGAGAGGATTCCAAAATAGCTGATCGGCGCGCCGGCAGTGACGGCGACTTGTGTGACGGCCGCGGTGAGCGCCGCGTCCATCGCGTTGCCGCCCCGCTTGAGTGCCTCGAGGCCGGCCCGCGCCGCGACGCCGTTGTAGGCGACGGTCACCGCGCCATGCGTTCCCGTCGCGACTCCGGCGGCGGTGCGATCGACGTCCTGCGCCGCGAGATACCGCGTGTAGTCAGTCGCCCATCCGTCGGGGGAGAGACTCACGTCAGGTAATCGCCCGGCGCCGATGTTGCCGCTGTTCATGAGCACGGTGGCGATCCCCAGGCCGGCGGCGGACAGGTTCTTCATCATGATCACGGGCGATGGTAGTCGGGGTCGCGCGCGTTTGCCACTCAAGAAACCTGGCACAGTACAATCACCGTGAACCGCGCATGGACCGCCCTGATCTCGTCAGCAAGCGCCTCGCGTACATTGAACGGCAGAAACAGCTGCATGCCGATGCCGTGAACGTCGATGTCCGCGGCCGCACGCCGGAAGGCTCGGGCCCAGCCAATCGCGACGGCATGCCGAAGCTGCCCGTGGGTCAGCATGTCGTGTCGAACTGGCCGGTGCTCGATCTCGGCGAGGCCCCCGATGTTCCGCTGGCTTCGTGGCGGCTCGAAATTGCCGGCGACGTGCACAACCCACTGACGCTGACCTGGGACGACTTCATGGCGCTGCCGCAGGTCGACGACGTCAGCGATTTCCATTGCGTGACGACATGGAGCCGCTTCGACAACCGCTGGCGCGGCGTGCGCTTGCGCGATCTCGCCGAGCTCGTCGTTCCCGACGAGCACGAAATTCGTGTTGTTCGCCGGGTACGACGTTCAGCCCGGTACGGACATCCCGTACACGACGAACCTGCCGCTCTCGCGCGCGACTGAAAGTGACGTCCTGCTCGTGCACACCTGGGAGGGCAAGCCGCTGCCGCGCGAGCACGGCGGTCCCGTGCGCGTGATCACGCCAAAGCTGTACGCCTGGAAGGGCACGAAGTGGGTGCGGCGCATCGAGTTTCTGCCGCAAGATCACCTCGGGTTCTGGGAACTGCGGGGCTACTCGAACAGTGCCGAGCCCTGGTTCAACGATCGCTATTCGTAGCGACGACTCCGTCCTCCGGCAGTCGCGGTCTCACTGGCGATCGCCCGAGAAGACCGTCTTGAACGTCCACCCGCTCCCGACCTTTTTTCCCTGCGGCGCGGCCCAGGTGGCGGTGCCGTCAGCACGTCCCTCATGCCGATTCCACACGAGGTCTCCGTTCGGCATCACGGCATAAATCACGCCGTCGCCGGCAGAAAACACATGAGTGACGTCCCAACCGGTGCCGACCGTCTTGCCTTGTGACGCCGCCCATCTGAAGCTGCCGTCGCCGCGACCGTCATGGCGATACCAGACCAGTTCGTTGTTGGAGTTCACGACATAGATCACGCCGTTGCCACCGGCGAAGACGTCCTTGACGTTCCATCCAGAACCGACCACCTTGCCTTGCGGTGCGGCCCAAGTGGCGTTGCCATCACCGCGACCGTCGTGTCGGTACCACAGCAGGTCACCGTTGGCCGCGATCGCATAGATCACCCCGTCGCCGCCGTAGAAGACGTGCGCGAAGTCCCACCCGCTGCCGATCTTCCTTCCTGTCGAAAGTGCCCACGTAAAGCTGCCGTCGGCGCGACCATCGTGTCGATACCAGAGTAAGTCACCACTCGCAGTGATGGCGTAGATCACGCCGTCGCCGCCAGAGAACACCTGCTTGAAGTCCCAACCCGTGCCGACCGTCTTGCCTTGAGGCGCCGCCCAGGTGGCACTGCCGTCCGCGGATCCCGTGTGGCGGTACCACAGCAATTCATTGCCGTTCGAAACCGCGTAAATGACGCCGCTTGTCGCACCAGCAAGGGCTGGTGGAACCGGACGCAGGGCCGGCGTCGTCGTGCGCTCGGCGGTGGTGGTCGGCCGGCCACGGCCCGCGGCGGTGGTGTTGGTCGGGCTGGTCACCGTCGTCGGCAACGCTGCTGCTTTGCGCGGAAAGTCGACGACAGCCGACGTGATCACGAACTCGCCGGCGTTGATCGGGCTGTCGAACCCGCCAGGGAACTGAAACTCCAGCCGCAGGACCGATTGCGCGCTCACGCGAATCGGCGCCTGGTCGAACGCCCACGTGTTGGCGACCGACGCCGGTTGCGTCGTCTCTCGAGCCGTGTAGTCGCCGGAGAGCTGCATCTGCAGGTGGAACTCCGCGTTCGATCCGTTGCGCAGTTCGACAGACCGCAACGACGGGCCCGACGCGCTGGTCCGGAAATGAATGACGAGCCGCTGCATTTTCGGATCCGCCGAAGTGGCCGGCGGCATCTGCAGCGTGGTCCTGACGATGACTGACGCGAAGGCCTTGCCGCGGAATCGCTGCCCACCTGCGACGTTGTCGACCCTGACCTCGTCGGCACGCCCTTCAACCTTGAACGCTGCGCCGGGAATCGTGACGCGAACGGGAGTTTGTGCGAGCAGCGGCGGACTGAGGGACAGCCCGGCCAGAAGACACGTGGCGGCGATCAGCACCAGTCGCGCCCGTAGCACAACGTTCATGTCGGACTCGATTCGCTTCAGACGTGCGGGCGGCCAGGGAGCGGCCGCTCCGATGTCGCAACGACATCGTGAAGTAGTCAGCTTGCTGAAGGTGAGCTGACGCTACGCCGACTCTATACTGGTGTCAAGTATTTCAGGCAGGCAAGGTCGCCCGGACCTTGCGTGACCGGGCCTAGATAGGTTTGCCGTTACCGGCGCAACAAGGCGACGGTGGCGATCGCCACGGCACCCGCAAGGCCCATCGCCAGCCACCAGCGAAGCCGGTTCGCATCCTCGTCACGCAGCGTGTACTCGATGGTCAGCGCCCGCTGATCGACGTCGCGTGCTTGTCCAATCACCGACACGCGATCGCTCGTTGGGATCAACGCGTTCGCGAGGTAGACCCCGATGTCGTTCCGGTGGGCGTTGCGATACGTCACGCGATGCTTGCCTGCCGCCAGTGGAGGCACTGCGGCAGCGAGTCGAAGCCCAATCGTGCCTTCGCCCCTGAACATGGCGGGTTCCGTCGGAAACTGGCGGTCAATCAGTTCGAGCGTCAGCGGCAGGCCGTCGATGTCGAGCTGGATCTCGCTCAGCACGCGCGCGGAGTAGGCCTGCGCTTCGTCTGCGTCGATCGATCCATTTTGGTTGCGATCGATATCCGCGACGATGCCTTCCGCCAGCGCGATGCCCGGCGTCAAATCCAGATCGATCTGCACGCGCCCGGGATCGATCCCGATCCGTGCGGCCTGCAGGTACTCGTCGCGCCGGTGTGCCGAGGTTGACGCGCTCGCGATCATCGTCAGCGCGGCCGCCAGTGCGACGAGTGGCCTATTTCGGAACGAATTTGGCGCCGTAGTCATTGGTCGGATCACGGTAGATCGTGTGAATGTGATCCACGCTGCCTTGCGGCGCGTACTCGATCACGAGCGTCGGGCCTTGAATCCGGAAATACGCCGCGCTGCCGTTCGTCGTCGGGCCGCTCCACGCGAAGTAGGTCTGCGGGAGATTAGCGCGGATCTCGGCCATTCGCGGTTCGGCGAACGCATCGGTCACGATGCCCGTCCACTCGCGGACGATCTCGAGCACCATCGCCTGCTGGGCTGCCGACAGCGCGGACGCGCGGATGCCTTCCGGTTGAATGATTCGTCCATCCTGGCCGGGCCCCAGCACAAGGTCGGCGACTTGATACTTCAGAATTGCCTGTCCGCGCCCTGACGCATCGAGCGCGTTGATCAGCGCGAACGCCTTGTCATTTTCCTTGCCGAGCGGCCGGATCTCCCGGCCCTCGACCCTGTACGTGGCCGGTTGGGCCGCAGGCAAGCTCGGCGTCATGCTCGCCTGAGCACCCGCCAACGTGAGATTGATCGCGAGGTGATGGCCGCCGAACTGCAGCATCCACGGTGCAGTCGTCGAAGGCGTGCCGACGAACGCGAGGTAGTACTCGTCCTGGCCGAACACGACGCCTCCGCCGCCACCTCGACCGGGAGGGCCGCCGGCTCCTCGTGCACCGCCGCCGCCTCCGGCTGGCGGGCCACCGGCACCTCGTCCGCCGCGGCCTCCAGGCGGTCCGGCTCCGCCGCCAGGTGGTCCAATCCCGCCGCCCGTCGTACGCAACACTTCATCGCCACGCATGATTTCGGTGACTTTCCGATAGCCGTCACTGCTGAGAGCGACCGTCAGCAGATTCATCACAGCCGCGCGCTGCTGCGCCGTCAGGTCGCCAAGTCGCAGGCCCTGACGCTCGAAGATGCCGCTTGGGAGATTCGACCATCGAGCCTTCTGCGGACCGTCGAACGGGAACTGCAGCTTGCTGCGCCCGGCATCGTCGAGTGTCGCCGCTACTGCCTGAGCGGCGGTGACGATGCGCGCCGTCGCGGCGGCGGGTGCGGTGCCCGCCGGTGTCGCTGGCGTTGGGGCTCGCTGGGCGACGCCCGTGACGGACCAGGCCGCGAGCACGCCGAGCAGCGGCGCGGCGTAGAAAACTGACGAGATACGCATATCTCCTATACTCCCGGTGACTTGGAAGTGTTGACACGTGCGGAGTCCGCGTGCGTGGAATGTGACGTGCGACTCGTGCTGGTGTTCGTCGCGGCGGTGATGCTTGCCTGCGCCGTGCCCGCGTCCGCGCATCCCACGCCGTTCAGCTACGTCGATCTTCGACTGCGCGACACCCACGTCGACGTCACCGTGTCGGCGCACATCGTCGACGTGGCGCACGACCTCGGCCTCGAATCCCCGAGCTTGCTGCTGAACGGTCCGGCGCCGCCGGACACGACGTCGCTGCTGAAGGAGCTGCAGCGGCGTATGAATTTGCGGATGGACGATCGCCAGCTGGGTTGCGGCGCGAACGTCGTGCCGGAGCGATTTCCCGTGACGGAGACGGTGCGATGGTCGTTCACGTGCGACGCCGCGACGGCAGGTTCAACGCTCGCGGTGGACGGCCCGTCGTTTCCGTACGACCCCGACCATCAGACGTTCGTGAACCTCTACTCGGACGGCGTGCTCACGGGACAAGCGGAGCTCGATCGCACCCACCGCAGCGCGTCGTTTCCGATTGGGCGGACTCAATCTCGCCTCGAGACACTGCGACGCTTCTTGATCGCCGGCATTCAGCACATTCTCACCGGGCCCGATCACCTGTTGTTTCTCGCAGGCCTGCTCCTCGCCGGTGGGACGGTCGGACGTTTGGCGACGATTGTCACGGCGTTCACTGTCGCGCACAGCATCACGCTGGCGCTCGCGGTGCTCGGCATCGTGGCGCCGCCGCCTGGACTCATCGAGCCGCTGATTGCCTCGAGCATCGTCTTTGTCGGCGTGAGGAATCTTCGCACGTCTGGCCGGGGAGAATGGCGCACGATCGCCGCTGGTGCGTTTGGTCTGATCCACGGGTTCGGCTTTGCCTACGCGCTCCGTGAGATGCGACTTCCGCGAAGGGAGTTGGGATGGTCGCTGCTGTCGTTCAACCTCGGCGTCGAGGTCGGTCAGTTGGCGGTCGTGCTCGTGGTCGCGCTGTTGTTTGCCGCGCTTCGGCGGTCGGGCCTCATTACCCCACGACAGCTGGTTGTCGTCGGGTCGGTCGTCGTCGCGACGGCGGGAGCGTTCTGGTTCGTGGAGCGGCTGGTCGCGATCTGGCGGTAACGGCCGGGACCCAACCGGAATCGCGGCGGCCGCGTCAAATACCTTCAACGAAGTATAAATCGTCTGGATTGCAGATCATGCCCCCACCCGTTGACGCCCTCGGCGAGTTCGAGCAGTCGCTCTTGCTTGCGATCGCCCACCTCGGTCCGTCCGCTTACGGCGTGACGATCCGCCAGGAAATCGAGGCGCGTACGGGCCGCGACGTCGCGGTCGGTGCCGTTTACACGTCGCTCCGGCGGCTCGAGCTGAAAGGCTACGTGAGGTCGACACTCGCCGATCCGACGCCCGAGCGAGGCGGCCGCTCGAAGCGCTATTTCGTCCTGAAGGCTGCGGGCGCCGCGGCGCTGCGCCAGTCGCGCGAGCGTCTCGCCCGGATGTGGGACGGGCTGGCGCCCAATCTGCGGAGAAGCCGATGACTGCCGACCGTCCGCCGCGCGTCGCCGAACGTCTCGTCGCGTGCACGCTCGCGGCCGAGGATCGCGAGAGTGTCCTCGGCGATCTCGCCGAGGAATTCCGGCAGCGCGCCCGCGATCTGAACCCGGCGGCCGCCCGGCGTTGGTACTGGCGCCAGTGCCGGCGCTCGATCGTGGCGAACCTGCGCGGTCGAAGGGACGCGGCCCAGGCGGCATCAGCAAGGAGCGAGCGATCGTTCAGTCTTTCCGCGATCACCCGCGGCACCATGCGCGACGTTCGGGATGCGTTTCGATCGCTTCGTGCCTCGTCTGGAGTGACCGCGGTTGCAATCGTCGTGCTGACGCTTGGCATCGGCGCGAGCACCGCGATCTTTTCCGTCGTCGACGCCGTCGTGCTCCGCGACTTGCCGCTTCCGCGCAGTCGCGAGTTGACGGTCGTGAGCCAGATCGTGACCAGCGACCGCAATCGGATCGCGGCCGTAGCGCCGCAGGACTTCCTTGACCTCAACGCGCAGCAGGACGTGTTCGACGGTCTGGCCGCGTGGGCGACCGGCAGCCCGCTGACACTGCAAGGCAGCCAGCCGCAGAGTCTTCGCGTCGTGCGCGCCACGTCGAATCTCTTCCAGGTGCTGCAAGTCGCACCAAGCCAGGGCACGCTCTTCACCGCCGCGAATGAAGAGGCGGGCAATGAACATGTCGCGGTGTTGAGCGACGCGTTCTGGCGAGGACATTTCGGGGCCGATCCGCGTGTCGTGGGCCAGACGATGGCGATCGACGGCGTGGGATGGCGGATCCTCGGCGTGATGCCGCCAGGGTTCACCTTTCCGCTCGACCGTCCAACCGACGCGTGGATCCCGTACGTGATGCTGCCTGCCGAACGTCTGCGCAGCACGAATCACAGCGCGTACCTCAGCCTCATCGGCCGGCTTCGTCCACACGTCACGGTGGAGCAGGCTCGCGCTCGGCTTGACGCGATCACGGCCGACCTCGCGCGGCAGTTCCCGGCGTGGTTCAAGAATCGCGCGTCCTCGGTGCGGACGCTGCGCGAGACGATCATCGGCGCCGACGTGCAGTCGTGGATGCTGATGCTGCTGGCGGCAGTCGGGTTCGTCCTGCTCATCGCGTGCGTCAACGTCGCGAGCCTGATGCTGGCGCGGGCCTCCGCACGCGACCGCGACATCGGCGTCCGAGCCGCGCTGGGGGCGAGTCGCTGGCAGCTCGTTCGCGCCGTACTCGTCGAAAGTGTCCTGCTTTCGGCCGCCGGAACCGCGCTCGGTGTGCTCGCCGCGTACGTCGGCATCAGCGCCATCCGCTCACTCTTGCCGGCGAACCTGCCCCGGTCGGCGGACATCGCCGTGAACTGGCGCGTGCTGCTTGCGGCGATCGCTTCTGCCGTGGTGACGGGCCTGGCGTGCGGCATCCTGCCCGCGCTCCAGGGCACGCGGGCCGATTTGACCCGGGCGCTTCGCGAATCCGGCCGCGTGAATTCCTCGACCCGCTCACGACAGCGACTGCGTGCGATCCTCGTGGTCGCCGAGGTGAGCCTCGCCGTCGTGCTCCTTGTCGGCGCCGGATTGTTCATGGCGAGCTTCGTGCGGTTGACGTCGGTCGACCTCGGGCTCAACTACGAGCACGTGCTCACGGTCGGCGTGATGCCACGAGGCCTGTCGTCGCGTGAGGCGCGCGCGGCCGCAGCCACGCGGATCATGCCGCTCGTCAACGACGCGCTGCCGAGGATCCGATCGATCCCGGGCGTCGAGTATGCCGCCGCACTCTCGGGGACGCGTCCGCTCGAGGGTGGCAGCGATCGGTCGGGTGTCGTCATTCGCGGTCGCGAGAACGATTTCAAGAGCGAGGACGATGCGGCGGACGTGTATCGCGTCACGCCGGACTACATGAAAGCGATTGGCGTGTCGATTGTGCGCGGGCGGTCGTTCTTGCCCGACGAGACCTCGCCCGACGCGCCGGCTGTGCTGCTGAACGAATCCGCGGCCGCGCGATACTTTCCCGACGTCGATCCGATTGGTCAGCCGATCGGCCTCCTCGGTGCCCGCACCGTCGTCGGCATCGTGCACAACGTGCGCGCCGGCGGCCCGGAAACCTCCGTTCGGCCTGAGGCCTACCTCTCGTTTTCCACCGGGTGGGCGCCGTTTGCGTACATCGTCATCCGGACGTCCAGCGATCCGGCAGCGATCATTCCCGCGGTGAAGACGGCGGTGTGGTCGGCGGCGCCAGACCTGCCGCTCTCGGACATCGAGACGCTCGAGGGGTTCCTCGGCAAGCTGGTCGCGCCGAGGAAGTTCAACATGTTGCTCATCGGGCTGTTTGGCGTGCTGGCGCTCACCATTGCGTCGGTCGGCATCTTCGGCGTGATGGCCTACATCGTCGAGCAGCGCCGCGCCGAGATCGGTCTGCGGATGGCGCTCGGCGCGCAGCCGGGGGAAGTCGTCGGCATGATGCTGCGCCGGGCGTTGACCACCGTGTCGGTAGGCCTGGCGATTGGTCTCGCGGCCTCGTGGCCCCTTGCGGCATGGCTGCGTGCGTTTCTCTTTCAGGTCGGTCCGCACGACCTCAGCGTCTATGCAGCTGCGGCCGCTGTGATCCTCGCGGCCGGGCTTCTGGCGGCGTTCGGTCCCGCCCGCCGCGCCGCGCGGATCGATCCGATCATCGCGCTCAGGGCGGACTGACAAGGCAAACAGGTGGCACTGGTGGCGAGGATCAGCGCCTCATATCGTCGGGGTGCACGTCTCTGCTGTTGCGGTGGTCGGCCCTTCTTGGGTACTCTCGCCCGAAGGTGCGGGAAAGCTTCGGTGATCGGTTGCGCCGGCGGCGTGAAGAACGAAGGATCGATCTCGCCACGATCGCCGCACGGACCAAGATCAAACTGTCGCTGCTCGACGGGCTCGAGCGGGGCGATCTCTCGGACTGGCCGACAGGTTTCTATCGCCGTAGCTTCGTTCGGGCGTACACGTCGGCCCTTGGTCTCGATCCGGATGTCGTGCTCCAGGAGTTCCTGACCGGAGAGAGTGATGCTGCGGATGACGCCGGGACACCGGTCGTCGCTCCTGCCCCCACCGTGAACAGCCCCGCGCCGCCGGAGTCCCACCCCGATCTTCTCGCGGTCGCCGCCCTCTGCACAGAGTTTGGCCGGGTCGAACACGCGGCCGCGCTTCAGCCTCTTCTACGGGACGCCGCCAATCTTCTCGGCGCCGTCGGTCTCATCGTCTGGTTGTGGGACCCGCGTGCGGAGGAGTTGAGGCCCGCGCTGTCGCACGGGTATCCAGACAAGATGCTTGCGCAGATGCCGGCGATGGGGCGGGATGCCGACAACGCGACAGCCGACGCCTTTCGATCGGCGGAGACCCGTACGATCACCGGCGGCGATCACGCGACCGGCGCGCTCGTCGTCCCGTTGCGGACGCCGGCTGAGTGCGCGGGCGTCCTCGCGATCGAGCTGCAGGTTGGCCGCGAGCCGTCCCCGCCCGTGTGCGCCACGGCGACCATTCTGGCCGCATTGCTCGCCCAATTGTTCGCCGGACCAGTGCCCGACGAAGAACAACCGCGGCGCGTCGCTGGATCACGGTAGCGTCAGCCACGTATCGTCGCTTCTGGGCCACGGCAGGCCAAGCACAGATCTGTTATTCACGCCGGCGTATCGCAGGCTGCTGCGGCTGGTTGGCCGCGCCGATAACGCGATCGGCCCGCGAACGAGCGCCGGGCTCAATTGCCATGCAGCTCCGAGTCGCCCGTCTGTGTCTCGATTGCGAGGAACTCTACGTCGGCAGCAGCTGTCCCGTCTGCGCGTCGGAGCGCCACGCGTTTCTGTCGACATGGCTTCCATCAGAGGAGCGCCGCCGTTGGCGGCGGTCCCCCTCCACCTCCGCCCGCGCGGCGCCAGCGGCGTTCCACGGTGTGAGACGTTTGTTCGGTCGCTGGTTTGGGAGCGCCGGGCCGGAGTCGACCGATCGCGTGCTCAGGACGCGCGCGAGCGATCACGTGCCCAACCTGAATTTTGATCTTCCCGGTGACACACCGCAGGAGCCCAACGCTTCCGGGCAGGAACCGGTCAACATCGCTCCGCCTCAACGGTAGCGCCCAGCCTGCAGAATACCGGCGCCGGCCGAAAGATATCGGCCGTTACCTCCTATTGACATTGATGGCCGGGTGGGCGGGCGATGCCCACTCGAACGATGGGCACGTTGGCGCGCCTGGCGCCATGCCCCTCGGTGGCCGTGTGTGACGCCTGAGGAGGCACTTACGATGAATGTCAGCTTGATTGCACGACGAATTCTGAATTTCCTGATGGCGGCGCTGGTAGCCGCAAGTGCGTGGCCCTCGCCGATGCTGGCGCAGCAGAACGATCATCAGCACCCGATGACGACTCAGGGCCCGCAGACGCCCGAGCAGAAGAAGCAGGCGAACGAGCTCATCAGCATCGTCCGGTCCGTGACGGCGAGCTTCCAGACGCCCGACACGCTGCCGGACGGCTACGCGCTCATGTTCGGCTGCGTCAGCGGCGACAGCAACGAAGGCGCGATGGGTCTGCACTACGTCAACGGGAGTCTCGTATTCGATGGGGGCCAGCTCGACCCGTACAATCCGGAGATCGTGCTCTACGAGCCGCTGCCGAACGGGAAAGCCAAGATTACCGGCGCGGACTACGTCATCATCGCTGAGGATTGGGACGCGAAGCACCCGAACGATCCGCCCAAGCTCTTCGGACAGCTCTTTCACCTGATTGGTTCCCCGAATCGCTTCGGGCTCAAGGCGTTCTACACGCTTCACGTGTGGGCGTGGAAAGACAATCCCAACGGCGCGTTCACCAACTGGAACCCGACGGTGACCTGCGAAGCGTTCAACGGCAAGCACTGACGAACGGGGCGTGGACCTGGGCCGCCGCCCCGATCCACGCCTCACCGCTGCATTGCGGCCGCCGCCCCGGCCTCATTTGACAGGCCCCGGCGCCAGGGCCTACCTTGTGGGTGCGCGCTCAAAAGGCGCCCGCGGGTTCGCGCGAAGGGCCAAGCCCACTGTCATTTCGACTCGACCGACGTCACGTACGCCGACGTGCTGCCTGATTGCGAACCACAGGCCAAAGCATGGAGGCCGTATGTCGACGAACCCGTTACCTGATCGTCCCAGTCTCGAAAACCTGAAAAAGCAGGCGAAGTCGCTGCTGCATGCGGCGCACGCGAACGATTCCGCCGCGCTCGAGCGCTTCGCGTCGCTGCCGGCGTTCGCCGGCGTCCCCGCGGCCGGCCTTGCCGGGCGCGGTGTTGCGCTGCACGACGCGCAGTCGGTCATCGCGCGCGAGTTCGGATTCGCGTCCTGGAACGCACTACGCGAAGAGGTCGAAGCGCGCACGCTGTCGTTCGACGCAGCCCTCGACGAGTTCGTCCGTGCAGCAACGGGCGGCGTGCCCGCGCGTGCCCTGCGCCTCCTCGCCCTGCATCCAGGAATCGCTTCGGCGTCGCTCGAAGCCGCGCTCGTGCTGGGCGACCCGGTGTCGGTCGACGCGCGACTGCGCGCTCATCCCGAACTCGCCACCCGATCCGGTGGACCCCGCGAGTGGGAGCCCTTGCTGTACGTCTGTCACACCTGTCTTCATCAGGGCGCGACCGATCGCCGAGATGGTCTCGTCGCGATCGCGCGTCGGCTGTGCGCGCTTGGCGCGAATCCGAATGCCGAGTACCACTGGAACTGGCATCCGGAACTGCCGCGCACCGCCCTGTGGGCCGCGCTCTGCGTCGTCGAGCATCTGCCGCTCGCCGAAGCGCTGCTCGAGGCCGGCGCCAATCCCACGGACGGCGTGTCCGGTCACATCGCCGGCGGGGGAGGCAACGTCGCAGCGCTCGATCTTCTCGGCCGCTTCGGCCTCAACGTGAACGGGATTCCCGGTGGCGTGCCGCCGCTCGCCTACATGATGCAGTGGGCCGACACGCCGGCCGGGCTACGCTGGTTTCTCGATCACGGCGCCGATTCGAATCTCGCGTGGGGCCCCGACGAGGAAGCGCCGCTCCACGTCGCGGCCCGACGTTGGGACGTGCCGATGGTGGAGGCGCTCGTCCTGCACGGCGCCGATCCGCGTCGTCGCCGCGCCGATGGCCGGACGCCACACACGCTAGCCGAACTCTTCGGCAATCACGACGTCGCTGTGTGGCTCGCCGCTCATGGTGCTAACGACGAACTCTCGCCGCTCGAGCGATTCGTCGCCGCGTGCGCGCGTGGCGATCGCGCCGGCGCGATGGCGATGCTCGAAGCCCGCCCGAGCCTCGGCACCGAGTTGCGGCCCGACGACCAGCTCATGCTGCATCGGCCGGCAGAGAGCGGGAATGCCGCGGTGCTTGAGACGATGCTGGCGTGCGGGTTCGATCCGAATTCAATCGACAAGGATCGCGTTACGGCGCTTCATCGCGCCGCGATGGGTGGTCATCCCGGGGCCGTCCACGTCCTGCTCAGGTACGGCGCGAACGTGAACGCCCTCGACGGCATGTTCTCGGCGCCGCCGCTCGTCTGGGCGGTCGAGGGGCGGACGCATCCACGGCCGGGTGCCGATTACGTCACCGTCGCCCGCGAGTTGATCGCTGCAGGATCGCCGCTCGAGTGGACGCCGCCGCCAGGCGCACCGTCGCCGGAGCGCACGCTCGAGGGGCTGATCGATCTGCGGCGAGAAGCGGGCGCCAGCGGCAAGGCGGGTGCGTGATCGAGCTGACCGCTACGACGCGCCGTAGCGGCGCAGCAGGCCGTCGATCTCCTCGCGGGTGGTGGGATAGCCGGCATCCTGCACACGCGCGCCCGCCTCGAGCAGCGCCTCGATGATCGCGAGGTGTTGCGGACGCGGTTCGTTGATGGCCGACCAGACCGCGGTGCCGAGCGCGGTGCCCCCGTGCATGCTGCGCGTTTCGAGTGGCGCGCCGCGGCGAATCAGCAACCGCACCGCGTCGAGCTGACCTCGATTCGCCGCCCAGTGCAGCGCGTTCAACCCCGTGCCGTTGCCACCCGAGGGATCGACGCCTTGGGTGAGTAAGTACTCCGCGACGTCCACCCGGCCCAGAAACGACGCGCCCGTCAAGGCCTCCGCGAGGGCGTGAGGTTCGTCGAGGAAACGGCCCGCCGCGTGCCATGCGATCACACGCGCTGGCGCGCCCGCGGTCTCGGCAAAGATCGGCTCGAGCCGTGAGAAATCGCCACGCATCAGGCCCTTTACCGCGTCGCGCAAGACCGGTTCGTCGTCTGACGTCGGGGTCATGGATACCGCCTCCATCCGAAGCCTGGCTTGATCGAAGCCTATCATCGGGACCACGCGAGCCCACGCCAGAATGCCCCGGTGACGCGTAGCGGCCATCACGCGCTGAAGACCGCACTCGTCTTCGGTGTCGCCGGTGGCCTGCTCATCGTCGCCATGCGGTTCGTCGAATACCGCTTTCTCGTCGTCGAGCACTCGATTGAAATCTACGGCGCCATCGTGGCCGCGGCATTCGCGGCGGCCGGCATCTGGCTCGGCCTGAGCGTCACCAAACGGAAGATCGTGCCGGTCGAGGGGCGAATCGAACTGCCGGTGCCGTCGGGTGGGCCTTTGACCGGGGCGCCATCGTCGGATAGACGGCGATCATGATTTTGTTTCTCTTCGTGTACTTCGGCATCCGGTCGTACCGCGATAACGTGCTCGACGGCAGGATTACCTTCGGCCGAGCGTTCGGCGTCGGGCTGTTGATCACGCTGATCTCGTGCGTCTGCCACGTCCCTGCGTGGGAGGTCGTCTATTTCAAGTTCATGCCGGACTTCCCCGCGAAGCACAGCGCGTACCTGACCGAACACCTCAAGGCGAGCGGCGCGTCGGAGGCGGCCATCACCGCCGCGATGAATCAGGGCGACGCGATGAAGCTCTACGACGACCCGATCGCGAACGCCGCGGTCACGTTCACGGAGCCGTTTCCGATTGGGCTCATCGTCACGCTGATTTCGGCGGCAGGCTTGAGGAGGAAGACCGCCAACGCCTGACGTGGGCCTGCTATTTGACCTTCTCTGACCCGACGACTTTGCCCGCCGTATTCACGGCGTACTCGGTCTTCTTGCCGGCCTTGTCGATGACCGCTTCGTAGGTCACGGCTTTGTTCTTATCGAGGGCCTTTTCAACCGACACGACCTTGGCCCCGACTGCGAGCTTGTCGATCGCCGCGCGTGGTGTGTTCGGCACGTCCGCCAGCGCGATCGTCTCCTCGCTGCCGAAGAACGCGCCCTTCGTGGTGATACTCACTTCGAACTTGCGCGCGCCCTGTTCGATGTCGAACTCGTACACGGCCGTGCCGTCATCGTCGCCCTTGGACGCGCCCTTGATCTCTTCGTCCTTGGCATACTGGCGAAGGGTGTCGCGCACGACCTTCGGGACCTTATCCAGCGGCACGGGCTCGTCTTTCTCGTCGGCCGAGGCCGGTTTTTGCGCTGCTGGCTTGGCGGACGTGGTCTGCCCGAGTGTTCGCGCCGCCACGGGCGATCCGGCCATGACGACGACCGCCGAGAGCGTCGCGAGAACTGTGAATGTGCGCACCAGCCACCTCCTGGGCGATCCCGCAGGATCGGCCGTCCAGATTCCAGCACACTCGCCTGAAAAACGCCTGAATCCCGCGATCCGACGCCGCTAATGGAACAGGCTATAGACTGTCTACGTCTTAGGGGATAGACTATCTACACCCATGACTCTGCACACGTCGCGATCCGAAGCCCGCACCGACCTCCTTCACGGCACGCTCGACATGCTGATTCTCCGCACGCTCCAGTGGGGGCCGCAGCACGGCTACGCGATCAGCCAGACCATCCGCGCGCAGTCCTCGGACGTGCTGCAGGTGGAGACGGGATCGCTCTATCCTGCGCTCCAGCGCCTGGCCAGGAAGGGGTGGGTGACGTCCAAGTGGGGCCAGACCGACGCCAACCAGCGCGCCAAGTTCTACCGGCTGACGCCCGAGGGCAAGCGGCAGCTACTTCGCGAAACGTCGCGATGGAGCGAGCTCGTCAACGCAATTGGTCGAGTGATGACGCTCGATCCGTCGAGCACCAAGGAGTAGGGCATGTCGATCGTGGCCTGGTTCAAAGGCCTCATGCGGCGGCGACCGGACGATGAAGATATTCAGGAAGAGATCCGCGCGCATTTGGCGATCGCGACCGACGAGCGCGTTGCCGGCGGCGCCGATCGAACGACGGCAAACAAGGCCTCGCTGAAGGACTTCGGCAACGTCACTCTCGTGACCGAGGTCGCCCGCGGTGTCTGGATGCCGCACTGGTTGACCGCCGTGCACGATCTGTTGAGCGACGTTCGCTACGCGATCCGCACGCTCGCGAAGCATCCCGCCTTTTCGCTGACGGTCGTCGGCGTGCTCACGCTCGGCATCGGTCTGAACGCCGTCGTCTTCACGATGCTCAAGGGCTTCGACCTCAGTCCGCTCGCGGGTGTGGAGGGGTCGTCCAGACTGCGCGTCATCTACGGGGAGACGAGTGCGGGACGCGCGGTGCGCCTGTCGTATCCGGACTATCAGGATCTGCGCGATCACAATCCGACGTTTTCCGGCCTCTTCGGGTCGGGCCTGATTACCGCGAGCCTTGGTCGCGGCCGCAGTTCGCGCCAGATCTGGAGCGAGCTCGTCACCGGCAACTACTTTCAGGTCCTTGGCGTGCGTGCCGAGCTGGGCCGCACGCTGCTGCCGACCGACGAGCTGGCGCCCGGCCAGCATCCGGTCGCCGTCCTCAGCGACGGCTTGTGGCGGCGCGACTTCAACGCCGACCCCGACATCGTCGGGAAGACGGTCGAGATCAACAACAACCTGCTCACCGTTGTCGGCGTGGCGGACTCGACGTTCCACGGCACCATCGTCGGGTACGACGTCGAGGCATTCGTGCCCGTGATGATGACGGCCAAGCTCGGGGTGGACGTCAGCAGCCGGGCGAAGAACGTGCTGGCCGACCGGACCGCGCGCGTGCTGATGCCGCAGGGCTTCCTGCGGCCGGGCGCGTCGGTTGCGGCTGCTGCCGCGGCGACCGACGCGATCTGGGCGGCGCATGCCGCCGATCGATCGCTTACCGACGTCGTCGAGCGGCTGCGGGTCGTGCCCTTCTGGCAATCGCCGACTGGAGGACAAACGTTCATCCTGCCGGCGGTCATGTTGATGACGATGATGGGCTGGCTCGTGCTGATGATCGCGTGCGCGAACATCGCCGGGCTCGTGCTCGTGCGGGGCTGGTCTCGGCGCGGCGACATCGCGATGCGGCTGGCGCTTGGCGCGACCCGCGCGCGCATTGTGCGCATGCTGATTGTCGAGAACCTCGTGCTGGCCGCGCCCGGCGCGCTTCTGGGCGTGCTCATCGCCGAGCGCGGGGTGCCACTCTTCATCGAGACGGCGTCGGGCCTGGCGGCGCCGATGCGCCTCTTCTTCAACATCCAGACCGATCGCTTCGTGATCGTGTTCTCGGTGCTCGCGGCCTGCGGCAGCGCGCTGCTGTTCGGATTCCTCCCGGCGCTTCGCAGTGCGCGGATTGATCTCGTCGCGGTCATCAAGGAGGACGCGTCCTCGCGCGGGGCGGCGCGCGGGCGCCTGCGCTCGTGGCTGGTCGTTGCGCAGGTGGCCGTGTCATTGCTCTTGCTCGTCGCCGCCGGTCTGGTGACCCGAAGCTTCGAGTCGGCGCGGCAGGCGTACCCGGGCTTCGACGGCCGGCATGTCACCGCGATCCAACTGGATGTTCGGGAGAACGGCTATGACGAGCCGCGGGGCCGGGCCTTCTATCAACGTCTGCTCGACGACGTGCGCGCCGATCCCGGCGTCGAATCCGCGAGTCTTGCGGCCATCAATCCGATGAACCTGCTCGGCACGCGACCGCAGTACGTGACGATCGACGGCTACGCGCCGCGACGCGGCGAGGATCTCGCCTTTGAATCGAATGCCGTCAGCGCGGAGTACTTCCGCACGCTCTCGATTCCGATGCTGTTTGGACGGGAGTTCGCGGATCAGGACGACGACAGCAGCAGACCGGTGGCCATCGTCAACCGCACGCTTGCCGAGCGGTTCTGGGGCGAGGCGTCACGCGCGATCGGCCACCGCGTCCGCATCGGCGACGACGAGTGGCGGACGGTCGTCGGCGTGGCCGCCGACGTGAAGTACGCGCGGATCAACGAGGCGCCGGCGCCGTACGTCTACCTGCCGTACCTGCAGGCGTATCGGTCGGTGATGATCCTGCATGCCCGCGGGCAGGCCTCGGTGGACACGCTCGTCGATCGCACCCGCGCGCACGTGTCGTCGCTCGACGCGGACCTGCCCATTCTTGCTGCCAGATCGCTCGAGGAACAGACGCAGGGCGCGTTGGGCGTCTTCCGGCTCGTGGCGTTCATGCTGTTCCTGTTCGGTGCCGCGGGTATGGCGCTCGCGGCCCTGGGCACCTACGGACTGGTGTCGTACACGGTCACGCAGAGCACGCACGAAATCGGCATTCGCATGGCTCTCGGCGCCGGCAGCCTGTCGGTCGTGCGCGGATTTCTGGCGCGAGGCTTACGGCTCGGCGTGACTGGCGCCGCGCTCGGAGCCGTGGCGGCGCTCGGTGTCGGGACGGTCCTCGGCAGCGTGCTCTTTGGCGTCAGCGCCACTGACGGCCTCTCGTTCGCACGCGCGCTCGCGATTGTCCTTGGCGGCGTGACCGTCGCGACGATCGTGCCGGCGTGGCGCGCGGCCCGGACCGATCCATTGCGCGCGCTTCGTCACCACTGAACATCGCAACCGGCCCGACCCGATCGCGCGGCTGCTAGTGCAGGTCGAGCAAGTGCTCCCACACGATCGCCCGGACCTCTTTGATTAACTGGAGGTCCGGCACGTTGTTCAGGAAGACGAACCCGGCGTGCCGATCCGGCAGCAGGTCCACCAGCGCGCTGAAGCCGTCGGTTCCACCCGTGTGAGTGACGAGCCGCGTACCCCGCCACTGGGCCAGGCCCCATCCTAGACCCGTACTCCGCCTCCGCGTTGACGCGAATCTGGGGCGTCAACAACTCCTTGAAGCCAGCCTCGGAGACAATCCGGCGGCCGTCCACAACCCCGCCGTTGAGCATGACCCGCAGCCACTGTGCCATGTCCCTCGCGCTCGAGACGATCGCCCCCGCCGGGGCGATGTTCGAGAGGTCCTGCAATGGAATCGGCTTCGGCGCCTTTCCGGGCTGGTAGCCGGCAGAGAGCGCCGCCTCATCGGTCCTGGTGTGGAGCATCTTCAGGGACGGCGCACTCGACCGCATCCCGAGGGGCGCGAGGATGCGCGTGTTGACGACGTCTTCCCACGAAGCCTGTTGCGCCGCGGCAATGCATTCGCCCGCCGCGGAGTACATCGCGTTGTTGTACTGATACTTCTCGCGAAACTTTGCCGTCGGCTTCCCGACCATCGTGAGCTTGATGACCTCTTCGCGACTGCGTTCAGGATGATCGGCCCACGCATCGTCGTCGTTAGCCTTGAGACCAATTCGGTGTGTCAGCAAATCGCGAATGGTGACATTCGCGTCCGCTTCCGGGTCGCGCAGCTTGAAGTACGGCAGGTACTTCCGCACCGGGTCGTCAAGCGCGATCTTGCCCTCATCGGCGGTGATGATCGCGGCCATGCTCGTAAACGCTTTCGTCGTCGAACCAATCTCGAACAGCGTGTCCGGCGTCACGGCGAGCTGCTGCTTGACGTCGCGCAGGCCGAAGCCCTTGAGCTCGATGACGCGGTCGTTGAGCACGATCACGAGCGCGGCGCCGGGAACGCCGAACGTGACACGGCGCTCGTCGAGCGCCCTGTCGACGGCAGCCAGACGTGTTTCGAGGTCGGACGTCGTGCTGGTGCCTGGCGTCTGAGCCGCGCGTCCGATCGCAGCGACGCCCGCGGGACCACAGACGCCGAGGCCGGCAATGAGGGCCGGAAACAGGAGCGCACGTTTCGTCAGAAGCGCGCGGGGCGACAACATCGCCGAGATTCTACCGCGGCCGTGATCGGCCAGCAGAGCGCACCATCCAGGCGGTCGTGCGCGCGCTTCGTCACCACTGAACATCGAGCGCTCAACCGTCTGCGTCGATCGCGGTAGTGCCGGGTAAAATACCGGAATCGCGGATTTTCTCTCAGGAGCGCTTATGACGATCAATCGGCAGATGACAGGCGGCATGCTGTGCTCGCTCGGCCTTGGCGCGCTGCTCGCGGCGCAGGCGCCGAATCTCGACGTGAAAATGGGACTCTGGGAAGTAACGACCGTGTCGTCGTCGGCCGGAACGCCCCAGATCGATACGAGCAAGATGACGCCAGAGCAGGCCGCCCGGGTTCAGGCCGCGATGCGGGGCCGAGCTGCCGGTCAGCCGCAGGCGCACGTGACGAAGACGTGCATGACGAAGGAGAAATTTGCGAAGGGCGCGTTCGCCTCGAACGACAATCCCAATTGCACACAGAAGATCACGGCGAACACCCGCTCGTCCATGGATGCCACCGTGGTCTGCACGGGCGAGCAGCCTTCAACGAGCACGTTTCACTTCGAAGCGTCTTCGCCGACCGCGTTCACCGCGACGGTGAAAATGAACATGTCGGGCGGCCGCGCGGACGGCATGAAAGTCGACGTCGCGCTGTCGGGCAAGTACATCGGCGCGGACTGCGGCACGATCAAGTAGACGCGGGCGTCACGATCCTTTAGCGCCGCTCTTGACGACGATCACCGCCGGTTTGGTGAGCCACACGCGCAGGATGATGCCGTTGTGCTTGCCGGCTGGCGTTTCGTGATCGATGTTCGCGATCCACGCGTGATTGAACGCGTCGCGTAGCAATTCCAGCATGCCCTGGTGTGCCGGGCCGTTCGCGTCGCTGCGCAACTGAAAACCGAACGCATCCGCCGGGCGACCGGCGAACTGCACCACGACCTCTACGTCGATCGCGTCGTTCGGCGGTCCGTAGCCCGTGCCGCGATCGTGAACGCGAAGCAGGCTGAGTTGTCCGCTGACATTGAGAGGCACAGGCGGCTCCTTCGTCCTAGTGTTGCGAAATCACGCGGATGATCTGGCCCATGCGGCAGCCCGTGCGGAGAAACTCCAGACGGACACCGCGGTTGTTGTTGAACGCGTCGCGCAGCGTGCGGAGCTTGCCGTCCGCATCGGGCTGGTCGGCGCCGGGCCGCAGCTTGAACCCGAACGCCTTTTCCGGCTCGGTATCGAGCGTGACGATCACGTCGGCGTCGAGCGGATCGTCGGGCGGACCGAATCCCGTGCCGGGATCGTGCACGCGCAAGAGCGTGATGTGGCCCTCGGCGGCCTGGAGGCTGTTGATCGGGTAGTCCCAGTCCGGAGGAATCGGACTGATCCGCAGCAGGCCGCTGTTGAGCGTCGCGACGTACACCGCGCGCAGGCACGACCGGTAGTCGTACGTGATGTTGTTCGGACGGAGCGCGATCGGCTCCGAGATCACGAGCGGTGCCCACTGCACGCCGTCGTACGTCGCGAAGACACCCGATGGTCCAGCGGCGAATCGCGTGCCCGGGCGATGCGGGTCGAACTGCATGTCGCGCAGCAGGGCTTCGCTCGGACTCTCGTCGAACCCAACGACCATCGGAAACGTTCCGCCCTGCCTGAGCTGCGTTTCGAGCGACGCGTCGACCGTCCATGAGTTGCCGCCATTGTCGGATCGAAACACGTGCTTGTCTGACAGGACGTACAGGAGCGCCGGACGGTACGGATCGACGAAGAAACGCCGCGCATTCTGCGGCACCTCCGGAATCGGTCCCGCGCTCGAAGGCGCCGGCGACTGCACGACCACGGGTGGCGGCGGCGGAATGATCTGCTGCCACGCCGGCAGACCCGCGGTCCACTTCCACAAGCGCATCTGGCCTTCCGGCAGGTCGGCGCCATTGCCGTGGACGACGTCGCCGAAATAAAAGACCGGCGAAGCATGGCCTCCCGACGCCTGCACGATCGCCGCGTCGAAGACGGGGAGGGGCGGACCCACCTGGAACGACTTCACGCCAGGCCCGTCGGCTGTGGCCGTCGATTCCCAGTCGCTCGCGCTCGAGATGTGACTGAGTTTCCACGTTCGCATGAGAAACGCCGCGGTCGTCGTGAAGCGCACGACGATGACGTCGCCGTCAGGAAGCGGCGCCTCGCCGGGAACGGTCAGCACGAGCGGGCGATAGCCGAAGCTGACGAACGAACTCACCGCGTTCCAGGCCGCCCGCTTCTTCGCGGTTGGGTCGGAGACCGGAAGGTTCACGGGTCCGGGGATCGCATGCCGGTCGCCCGTGCCCCAGTCGAGATTCGGCGGCCCGCTGCCGCCGCTAATGTAGAAATAGATCTGCCTGAAGACGTTGTTCGGGCCCTCGCCGCGCGGTGCGAACACGACCGTGCGCGTCGGCTGCACCGGGTCGGCGAACGCGCAGTCGTTGTCTCCGCCGTCGTAGTCCTGCGTGTGCCAGTGGGCCCCGCCGTCGCTCGACGAGAATCCGGCGTTGTCGCCGCAACCGAAGCAGATCGTCGGCAAACCGTTCGCGCCGACAGAATTCACCGAGAGGTTGACGATGTTGAGCGTCGTGATGCCCTTGCCGTGTGTCCAGGAGTGACCGCCGTCGGTGCTGAAGTACGCGCCGCCGTCGTTGATCAGGATCGCGCGTCCGCGAGACGACGGGTTGCCCGACGCGATCGCGGGAAAGAAGTCCGGCGTCACGACGAGCGCGTGCGGATCCACGTGACAGTTCCCGTCCTCGATGCGGGTCCAGGCGGCCGTCGAAAACGGCAATTGGTGGGAGATGTGGACCGTGCGCCGATCCGAACTCATCAGATAGAACTGGCCATCAGGCGCGACGTGCGGGACGACGAAGTTCCCGCCACTGTCGGTTGGTCCGCCCTGGATGACCGGCGTCGGAGAGAGTGACGTCCAGGCGCTCGATCCGACGGGCAACTCGAAATACGATCCCATCCAGATCGAGAAATCGGTCATCGTCACGAAGATAAGATGCGGATCGGTCGGGTGTGCCGACAACGCCCGTGCGCTCTCGCCGACGACGGTGGACGGACCGAGCGTGATGCCGCGTGTGGCGGCCACGCTGTCCTGCTGCCAGGTATCGCCGCCGTCGCGTGAGAACCACACGCGCGATCCGACGACGTACACCCAGCGTTCCGCCTGAAACTTGGGGCCGGTCACCACATGCCAGAACCGATCGCCGGTCGTGGCAGGCGTCGGCTGCAGCTCGGTCCAGATCGTGCCGCCATCAGTACTTCTCAGCACGCAGGCGCCGGCGGCGGCAAAGATGACGTTCGGCTCATCGGGAGCGATCGCCAGCTGGCTGATCCGGAAGATCGTCGTCACGCCGTTGGCGACGCGCGAGACCTGCCGGACAAGCGTCCACGATTGGGCGCCGTCGACGGATCGGTAAATGCCGCTCTTTTCGGGCGAGCGCGCGTCGTTGCCCGTTGCGGCCAACACGATGTCGACGTTCGACGGTGAAATCGCGAGGTCGTACACGTTCGGTACCGCGAGCGCGCCGCTCGCCGGTTGTCCGGACGGCGGTTGCGGACGTTCCGGGTGCCACCACGAGACGCCGCCGTCGTCCGATCGCCAGACGCCCGAGTGACCGCCGAAGTACGCGCGCGTGCCGTCGGCGGAGATGGCCGCCGAGAGTCCCTTGCCGGCGACGGACTGCAGCGTCCCGCCGAGGCTTAATGAGGCGTTGTCGAGAGTCGGGCCCGCCTGCTCGATTCGGATGGCCACGCCGCACTCCAATTATCCGGGGAGGTCGGTAGTGTAGCGCGTGGGGGAGTCATGGTCCAGACATCCGACCACCGCGAGGCCCGAAAAGCCGGGCTCGCGCTTGCCGCCGGCGCCGCTCGCTAACGCGGGTTCGGGGGCTGCTTGCCGCAGGTCTGCGCGTCGGGCAGCATTGGGCGCAGGAAGGTGATGTTCAGGCCGCCGCGTCCGCCGCCGCCCCCGCCACCGAAGCCGCCGCCGTTGCGTCCCGCGCCCGTGAAAATGAACGTGCTGGACTCGTCGAGCGGAAGCGCGGCGACGTTGCAGAGGAACGCCTGTTCCGTTCCGGCTCGATTCAAATACTGTTCGACGTTCGACAGGTAGAACGCCGAGACGACCGCCTCGTGGTCTTTCAGATATTTTCCGACGCCGCGAATGGCTTTCGTGCCGCCGAAGTCTCCCACGACCGGTACGATCAGATTGCGGGTCTCGAGGTCCTTCATCACCGCCCAGTTCTCTTCGCTGCCGAGGAACCCGCGATTCACGCCGTGGCCGTCGTCGAGCGACTGCAGGGCCCCGTAAGTCGAGTTGTTGTTGCCGCCGCCGCCGCCGAAGCCGCCGCGTGCGCCCCGCCCGGCCATGCTGTACGAGAGATTCGGGCCGCCGTTGTAGAACGCCGTCTTGTAGACGTAGTCGATGCCCGCGAGGTCGTCGGGATGCAGCGCGAAACCATGATGTTTCGTGAGCCAGTTCGACACCGCCGTGAGATTCGTCTGATAGAGATCGGACGTCGGCGCCATGTCTGAAAACGCGCTCATGATGTCGCCGATGCTCGACGTCGCGCTCAACCCGCCGGGCTTCGGCCGAGAGAACAGGCGCGAGAGAAAGTCGACCCGATCTGACGACATCTCGAACAGGCTCTTGTAGAGCAGTTGTTCGTGCAGATTGCCGCGCCGGACGTCGAAGATCACGGAGAGCGCCGGCTTCAGCGCGATGATGTACGGATAGTTCTGTTCAGGCCCGACGCCGAGATAGACGCGGCCGGGCTTCGCCGTGGCCACCAGATCGGCAATGACCGCCTGATAGCCGCGCTCGTTCGACAGGAAATTATCCGACTGGAATTCGCCGTTCGGCTCGGATACCGCCTCGCTCAACGCCCAGAACTCCTGGTCGGTGAGCTTCGACGGGATCGGGTCGGCCGTCCGCGCGCGCGCGGTGCCGCTCAAGGTCAGCGCCGCGAACAGCACCGGCGCAAGGGCAGAGATCCACCGTGAAGGATGCAGTTTCATGCTGACAAGCGTGAGCATATCCCAGCCTGCCGGCCTTCCGCGCGGGCGCCGCTCGGAGTCGGGCGACCGCTAGCTGGAGGAGCGATCCGCGGTCCCGACACAACCGTCGTGGCCGCACTCACAGCGCAGCTCGCTCATGTCGCCGGCTTCCTGGCAGTGCTGTCCGCAGTACTTGCCAAATTCCCGGTTAGCCGGCAACAGGCACGAGCAACTCGGATGCGCGCACTTGTCGCTGGCGTTGGCGTGAGGCTGGTTGGAAGCGTGGGTTCTGGTCGTCATGCCCTGAGTCTACGCAACTTTGAAGCAAGAGGGCCGAAACAAAAAAACGGCGCGCCGATACGACGGCGCGCCGCAATAGACGACTGGTCCGGTCTATTTTTCCGGCAGCGGCACGACGTTGAACGTCTGCGCCTTGCCGACCGGCGTGGCGGTATCGCCACTGAGCCGCGCGAGCTGTGCGGTGTACTTTCCTGGAGCGACCTGCGGGCCGCCGCCTCGACCACCGCCACCTCCGCCGCCACGACCGCCGCGGCCGGCTGCGGCCGCCGCGCCCGTGTTCTCGCGCAGGCTCCACGTGAGGCGACGCACGCCGGATCCCTCCGGGACCGGGATGCGATCCACCTGGCGGCCCGACGCGTCGGTTATGTTGAGCACCAAGCCTGCCGCGTTCGATCCCGTCGAGTACGTGAACGTCGCGCCGTACGGCGGATTGGGCATCGTCGTGTTGCCCCAAACGATGTTGGCGTTGCTCTGTTCGGTGTACTGATACGTCGTGCGGAGCGGGTAGAGCTCGGCCTCGTGCGTGAGCGAGTCCGCCGTGATTTCACGGAACGCGCTGAAGTCGTCGAGCACCCAGAAGCCGCGTCCGAAGGTCGCCATCACCAGGTCGTTCTCCCGCTTCTGGAACTTCAGCTCGCGCACCTGCGCGACGGGCATGCCCTTGAGCTGCGTCCAGTGCGTGCCGCCGTCCACGCTGAAGAACAGCGCGAACTCGGTGCCCGCGAAGAGCAG
Organism: uncultured Acidobacteriota bacterium; assembly: GCA_963704575.1. Taxonomy (GTDB): domain Bacteria; phylum Acidobacteriota; class Vicinamibacteria; order Vicinamibacterales; family SCN-69-37; genus DATEGZ01. Next base: position 4,616,341 of record OY969918.1, read on the forward strand.
GTTGGGATTGACCCAGTCCTGAAGCACGCTCCACACGTCCTGACCCTTCGGGAGATCTCCCGCGATGGACTTGAACGTGCGGCCGCGATCGTCGCTGCGAACGACGTACGGCGTGAAGTCGCCGCGCTGCCAGTTGTTGAGCGACGCGAACACGACGTTCGAGTCGATCGGCGACGCGATGACGTGCGTCAAGTAGATGCCGTCCGGCACGTTCGCGAACTGCGTCGTCTTGCGCCACGTCTTGCCGCCGTCTTCCGTCGTCTGCAGGTTGCCGTCGTCGGTTCCGACGTAGATGAGGCCTTCCTTCAGCGGAGACTCATCGATCGCCACGATGTCGCTCAGCGTCGTCGTCGCGTTGTTGTACGCGACGGTCGTCGCCGGATCCCAGACCTTGCCCATGATCGGGATTACTCGCGGGTCGAGATTGCGGGTCAGATCCGGACTGATCTTGGTCCAGCTGTCGCCGCGGTCGTCGGACTTGTAGAGATACTGACTGCCCCAGTACAGCCGCGTGTGCGAGTGCGGGCTGATGATGTACGGGCAATCCCAGTTCGTGCGATCGCCACGACCGGCCGCTGCGACCGGTGCGTCACCGCCTGCACCGCCCGCACCACCCGCACCACCTGCGCCTGCACCGCCGCCGCGTCCGCCACCACCGTTCGACTCCGGCGGACGGATGCCCTTGGACTGGCCCGTGCGAATGTCCATCCGTTCGATCGCGCCATTCTGCGATGACGAGTAGACGGTGTTCGGATCCTCAGGATCGACCTGATTGAAGAAGCCGTCGCCGCCGCCCGACGTGCGCCAGTCGCTCGTCGGAATGCCGTCGCGATTGGTCGAGCGTGACGGGCCGCACATCGATCCGTTGTCCTGCGCACCGCCGCAGACCTTGTAGAACGGCAGGTCATTGCCGACTGCCGCGCGGTAGAACTGCGTGATCGGCAGGTTCGAGAAATGCCGCCAGGTCTTGCCTTCGTCGACCGACTCGTACGCACCGCCGTCGTTGCCGACGAGAATGTGCATCGGGTCTTTCGGGTCCGCCCACACCACGTGGAAGTCCACGTGCACGCCGTTGAAGTTCGGCACCGGCGAGAACGTCTTGCCGCCGTCGCGGCTCCATTCGAGGTTGGTGTTCACCGACCAGATCGTGTCGGCCCGCACGGGATCGACGAAAATCTCGTAGTAGTAGCCCGGGTCGCCACCGCCGTACACGCCGGGCGTCCCGCCGCCGCGACGTCCTGCGCCGGCCGCGCCGGCTGCACCCGCACCACCCGCGCCGGCGGCGCCCGCACCCGCTGCACCCGCCGCACCCGCATCACCGCCGCGCGCGGCGCCCCGGCCTGCGCGACCAGCCGCGCCACCTTGGCGGGCCGCTGCTGCGGTCGCGGCTTGCTGCTGCGCTGCTTGCACGTCGGCCGGCTGCGACGACGGCTTGCCGAGCGGGGCGCCCATGCGCTCCCACGTCCCGCCCGCGTCGTCCGATCGGTAGAATCCGGTTTCGTTCGGCCGTGCGTTGATGAGCGCGTACACGCGCGTCGGCTTGGCTTTCGGATCCACACCGATCGCAATGCGGCCCATGTCGCCTTCCGGCAAGCCCTTCGTCAACTTCGTCCATGTGTTGCCGGCGTTCGTTGTCTTGTAAATCGCGCTTTCCGGGCCGCCGCCGATCATCTGGCCGACGCCGCGACGACGCTGCCAGGTGGAGGCGTAGATCACATCAGGATTGTTCGGATCGATCGCGAGGTCGTTACCGCCCGTGTCGTCACTGATTTTCAACACCTGCTTCCACGTCGCGCCGCCGTCGGTCGTCTTGTAGATACCGCGGTCGCCTCCTGATGACCACAGCGGTCCCTGCGCGGCGACGTAAACGACGTTCGTGTTGCGCGGATCGAGCACGATTCTGGCGATGTGCTCGGAATTCTCGAGTCCGACTCGCTGCCACGTCGCGGCGGCGTCAGTGGACTTGTACAGTCCCGCGCCGACCATGGCGCTGCGCGGATTCGAGTTCTCGCCGGTCCCGAGCCATACGTTGTTCGAGTTCTTGGGATCGACGACGACGCAGCAGAGGTTGTAGGAGCCACCGGTGTCGAACACGGACGCCCAGGTGTTGCCCCGGTTCTCGCTTTTCCAGAGGCCTCCCGCCGCCGACGCCACGTAATAGACGTTGGGATGATTCGGGTCGACGTCGATGTCGGCGACCCGCCCCGTCGTGTAGTTGGGACCGATATTGCGCATGGCGACGCTCTTGAACTGATCGGCGGTCAGCGTCCCCGTCGACGTCCCCTGACCCTGATCCGCCCAAACGCCTGCGCCAAAAGCGGTTATCGCCGCCACCACGACCAGTTGCGCTCGCCTCATAACCTCAGACTCCCTAGGAAATTCGACCCCGTAAATTACGACGGACGATAGCACAACGTGTCCGCCGAGCTATTTCTCGAGCGGTCCGATCTTAACCGACCAATCCAGTCGGGATTAGATCGGCGGAGTAATGAGACGCGTCTCACTAAGCGGTCCAGGCGGATCGGTCATGCCTCATCGCCCGCACCCAATCCCGTGGCGTAGGCTACAGTTGCCGGCGTCTGGATTTGCCGTGACACCACGCATCATCCCACCCACGGTGGCGACCGCCGATCTGAGGCCGTCGCCAATCACCGCGGCCGTCCTGGAACTCGTCCAATCCGCCTCCAAAGGGCACGGCGCGATGGCGCTATTGCTCGGCATTGACGGCACGGGCAAGACGATAGCCGCGGAGGCGCTCGCGCGGGCGACGCGGGCCGAGGTCCTGTTCATCGATCTGAGTCGCGTCGTCAGCAAGTACATCGGCGAGACCGAGAAGAATCTCGAACTCCTGTTCGCGCGAGCGGAGGCCGCCGATGTGCAGTTGTTTTTCGACGAGGCCGACGCGCTGTTCGGCAAGCGCACGGAGGTCGGGGACGACCACGACCGGTACGCGAACGCAGTGATCAGCTATCTGCTGCAGCGGATCGAGGCCTCCGCCAGGCTCGCGGTCCTCGCCACGAACCAGCAGCCGAAGATTGACGTGACACTCCTCGAGCGATTCCGCGTCGTCTGGCCACGCCCGACGCTCGGAACTTGAGCATGGCCCGTCCGGGCCAGTGCCGACGCGAATCGAGAATGACCCGAACAGGCGACGCGCGAGGCGACGCGAGTTGGTAGATTTGCTGGATGGTTTCGCCCCAACTGCGCCTCATGTGCGTCCTGGCGCACCCCGACGACGAATCGCTCGGCATGGGTGGACTGCTGGCCAAGTCCGCCGCCGAGGGGATCGCGACGTTTCTCGTGACCGCGACGAGAGGCGAGCGCGGGCGTTTCGGTCACGGGAATGAATCGCCCGGGCCCGATGTCGTCGGCCGTGTGCGCGAAGCCGAACTGCGCGCCGCCGCTGTCGAGCTGGGCGTCCAGGAAGTGCACGTCCTGGGTTTTCCCGACGGCGCGGTCGATCAGGTCGATCCGGTGACGGCCGTCGAGACGATCGCCGGCCACATCCGCCGCGTCCGGCCGCATGTCATCGCGACGTTCGGGCCGGATGGCGCGTACGGTCACCCGGATCACATCGCGATCAGTCAGCTGACCACCGCCGCGATCGTCTCCGCGGCCGACGCGCATCGCGTCTCGAAACTGTATTTCCTGGCCTGGAGTGCAACGAAGTGGACGGCGTATCAGGCCGCGCTGCGCCGGCTCGTGTCCACTGTGGACGGACACGAACGACAAGCGGTGCCGTGGCCCGACTGGGCGATCACGAGCATCGTCGACACGGCCCACGTCTGGCCGGCCGTGTGGCGCGCGGTGTCTTGTCACAAGACGCAGATGTCGATTTACGAGAAGCTGCACCAGCTATCTGACGCACACCAACGCGCGTTGTGGGGCACGCAGGAGTTCTACCGCGTCTTCAGCACGGTCAACGGCGGTCACGCCAGAGAGACAGATGTGTTCGAGGGATGTCGATGAAAGATCACCAGAATCTCGAAGCACTCCGCCACCGACGCGCGCCGATCGCGATGACGACCGACGAGTTTCGCTCGGCCGGTCATCGGCTGGTCGACCAGGTGGCCGATCGACTGGCGGCCCTGCCTGCCGGTGCCGTCGTTCGTGATGAATCTCCTGCCGCGGTACGGCACGCACTCGGCGCGAGCGCGACGCTGCCGCAGGACGGTGCCAGTCCCGGCGATCTGGTCGGCGAGGCGGCCGATCTGCTGTTCGATCACTCGCTCTTCAACGGGCATCCGCGGTTCTTCGGGTACATCACCTCCAGCCCGGCGCCGATCGGGATCCTGGGGGATTTTCTTGCGGCCGCGCTCAACCAGAACATGGGCGCGTGGAAGCTGTCGCCGATGGCGACCGAAATCGAAGCGCAGACTGTGCGATGGATCGCCGAGCTCGTAGGTTTTCCGACTGGCGGTGGCGGACTCCTCGTGAGCGGCGGCAACATGGCGAATCTTGTCTGTTTTCTCGCCGCTCGCGCGGCGAAGGCCGGCTGGGACGTTCGCAAGGACGGGACGGGTCGCGACGGGCGAACGCTGCTCGTGTACGCGTCGAAGGAGACGCACACCTGGATTCAGAAGGCCGCGGACATGTGCGGGCTCGGCACCGACGCCATTCGGTGGATCGCGACCGACGACCAGCAGCAGATGGACGTCGCTGCGCTGCGCCGTCAAATCGAGATCGACCGCCGTCTCGGCCACCAGCCGTTCCTCGTCGTCGGTACGGCGGGATCGGTCAGCACCGGCGCGGTCGATCCGCTCGACGAACTCGCCGCGGTCTGCCGCGAGCACGATATCTGGTTTCACGTGGACGGCGCATATGGCGCGCTCGCCGCGCGGGTGCCCGGCGTGACGGCGTCGCTCGGCGCGTTGCGTGAGGCGGACTCGGTCGCCGTCGATCCGCACAAGTGGCTGTACGCGCCGCTCGAAGCCGGGTGCGTGCTGGTGCGCGATGCGGGTGCGTTGCAGCGCGCCTTCTCGTATCACCCGGCCTACTATCACTTCGACGAACAGGTCGTGAACTACCTGGAGTACGGCCCGCAGAACTCGCGCGGTTTCCGCGCGCTGAAAGTATGGTTGGGACTGCGGCAGGCCGGCCTCAGCGGCTACCTGAAGATGATCGGCGACGACATCCTGCTCGCGCGGCATCTCCACGATCTCGTCACGCAGCATCCGGACTTCGAAGCGGCGACGAACAGCCTCAGCATCACGACGTTTCGGTACGTCCCGGCGGACCTGCGGTCAGCCGTCGGATCCGACGAAGCCGAACGCCACTTGAACGTGCTCAATCAGGATCTGTTGACGCGCGTCGAGAAGAGCGGCGAGGCCTTTCTCTCGAACGCCGTCATCGGCGGCCGTTTTCTCCTGCGGGCGTGCATCGTCAATTTCCACACGTCGCTCGGCGACATCGAGGCGTTGCCACCGCTTCTTGCGCGTCTGGGCCGTGAGGCAGACGCCGCCACCCGGAGTGCTGACGTGCGGTAAACACCCAGGCGCCGGCGATCGCACGAGAGGCGCCCTAGCCGCCGCAATAGTTGCCGGTGTAGTCGCGGCAGCGCTCGAGCTTGAAGGCCGGATCAACGGCCGGCGCCTTGTCCGCGTTGCCGACCGTGCGGCCCGTCGCATACATCCACCGCGTCATGCGCGCGAGCTTCGCGATGTCGATGCGATCCGGGTTGTCGAACGGCGTGTGGTAGTCCGGATGCAGAAGCGTCGAGAAGAACACCGCCGGCACGCCCGCGCGGGCGTACGGCAGATGATCGCTCCGGTAGTACCACCCTTCACGATGGTTCGGGTCGTCCCACGACGAGTCGACGACGAAGTTCGAGACGGACTTGTTGGCGGCGAGCGCCATGTCGACCAGTTCGGGCGAGTTGCGATGCGGCGGCAACGCGCCCAGCAGCGCCGCGGTCGTCGGATCATTCCGGCCGATCAGGTCGCCGTTCAGGCAGGCGACGATGGACGCGAGCGGAATGATCGGATGCTTCACGTACCAGCGCGATCCCATCAGACCGCGCTCCTCGGAGCCGTGCCAGATGAACAGCGCCGAACGGCGGAATGGCGACGCGGAAACCGCGCGGCCGATAGCGAGCAGGGCGACCGCGGTGCTCGCGTTGTCGTCCGCGCCGTTCCAGATGTCGTCGCCATTGACGGCATAGCGCTCGCCGTCGTGGTCCTGATGCGCGCTGAAGAGCACGTACTGGCTGGCGAGCGCGGGATCGCGGCCGGGGACCTTCGCGATGACGTTCACGGACGGATACTGAAAGCTGTCGGTGAAAATCGACGCGACCAGCCTGGCGTCGGGGGCGATCGCGCCGCCGAGCGCCGACTCCTTCACGTAGAGCATCGGCATCCCGCGCGTCGCGACGCGCTGATCCGCCGTGCCGTCCGGATCGAGCCCATAGGTGCCGCGCGGGAACGTAATGGCCGTGCGATCCCACTGGTCGCGGTACTCGTCGGGCACAATTGCGACGATGGCCGCCGGCGTCTGCGGGGCCACGCTGCGTTGCACATTTCTGAGCCAGGTCCGCAGGGCCGGCGGATCACCGGTCGCGGGACGCGGCGGCGCGTAGCGGACGACGAGCACACGCCCGGTGACGTCGACGCCCGCCAGCGCATCGGCGGATGCCACCGTCACTGGCGCGTCAACGTCCGCGAGCACCGTGGTGTCGGGAACGACGTCGCGGCCCATCTTCAGCGCCTTGCCGCCGAGCGTCACCGGGCAGCTTGGCGACACGCGGAACCGCTCGAGCGGAAAGAACTGAAAGTACGTGCCGTTCTCGCCGGCCGGCAGCAGGCCTGCCTGGCGTGCGCGCTCGGCGACCCAGACCGACGCGGTCATTTCATCGAGGGTGCCGCCTTCGCGGCCGCGCATGGCGTCGCCGGCGAGCGTGAAGATGTCGGCCTTGAGATCCGCTTCGCGAATCCGCTCGATCGGATCCTGCGTGCGCGCGGCGCCAGTGACGACGGCGGTGACGACAAGGGCGGTGACGAGCAGGCGAGTGGCGAAACGCATGACGTCCTCCAGGGCGTGGAGCGATTATCGCGCGAGATCGCAATCGCGGGGCGACGAAGCTCGTGACCGGGCGATTTGGTAGATTCAGACGACACCATGGACATCACACTCGGCATCGATACCTTTGGCGACGTCACGGTCGGCCCGGACGGTCAGCTCAAAACCCAGGCGCAGGCTCTGCGCGACGTCGTCGACGAGGCCGTCCTTGCTGAGCACGTCGGAATCGATTACTTCGGCGTGGGCGAGCACCATCGCCGCGATTTCGCGATTTCCGCGCCGGAAGTCGTCCTCGCCGCTATCGCGGGCCGGACGAATCGCCTGATCCTGGGATCGGCGGTAACCGTGCTCAGCACAGATGACCCGGTCCGCGTCTTTCAGCGGTTTTCGACGCTGAACGCGATCTCGAACGGCCGCGCCGAAGTGATCCTCGGGCGCGGGTCCTTCACCGAATCGTACCCGCTCTTCGGGTACGACATGTCGAAGTACAACGAGCTGTTCGAAGAGAAGCTCGCGCTTTTCGCGGCGCTGCTGCAGCCAGGACCGGTCACGTGGAGCGGGTCGACGCGATCCGCGCTCTCGAAACAGATCGTTTATCCGCCGATCGAGAGCGGCACGCTGCGCACGTGGGTGGGCGTCGGCGGCAGCCCGGAGTCCGTCGTCCGGGCAGCGCGCCACGGCCTGCCGCTCACGCTGGCCATCATCGGCGGCAACCCGCTGCGTTTTCGCCCGTACGTGGACCTCTACCACGAGGCGCTCGGGAAGTTCGGTAAGCCGACCCAGCCGATTGCGGTGCACTCGCCCGGGTACATTGCCGCGACCGACGCCCAGGCACTCGACGAACTCTGGCCGCACTACGAGAAGATGATGAACCGCATCGGCGGCGAGCGCGGCTGGCCGCCGGCGGATCGATCGCACTTCGAAAGCGAGGCCGGCCCGGACGGCGCGCTGTGCGCCGGCGCGCCGGAGACCGTTGCCGCGAAGATCGTCAGGACGGTCAAGGCGCTCGGCCTGGCCCGGTTCGACATGAAGTACAGCAGCGGCACGCTCGAGCACGAGAAACTCATGACGAGCATCGAGTTGTTCGGCACGAAAGTGATGCCACGCGTGCGCGAGATGCTGCGCTGACCGTCGCCCAGCGGACCGGCGCCTGATACCTTGCGCTTCTACACGTGTGGTGGTTAACATGTAGAAGCGCGAGGTGTTGGCATGGCCGACCGGTCAGATCTGCCCCAGGGCACGCTCAATCTCCTCATACTCAAGATCGTCGCGCTGGGCCCGGTCCATGGGTATGCCGTCGCCCAACGGCTCCAGCAGGTGTCGCGCGACGTCGTTCAGGTGCCGCAGGGCTCGCTCTATCCCGCGCTCCACCGCCTCGAGCGTCAGGGACTGCTCGCCGCGGACTGGCAGGACACCGACACGGGTCGCGAGGCGAAGTTCTACAAGTTGACGCGCGCAGGCCGGACGGCGCTCGAACGCGAGACTGCGAGCTGGGAGCGTCTGGCGGGCGCAGTTGGGACGATCCTCAAGCTGTCTGAAGGCCGGGCGAAGTGACCTGGCGGCCTGCCCAATTCCGGAAGCGTGGACGCAGCGCCGAGGCGCGGCTCGACAAGGAACTGCGATTCCACCTCGAACAGCACGCGCAGGACCTGATCTCGCGAGGAGTCAATCCCGTCGAGGCGCGCCGGCAGGCACAAATGAGCCTGGGCGGCGTGGAACAGGTGAAGGAAGGCTGTCGCGACGAGCGCCGGTCCCGTCGGCTCGGCGATGTGCTCCAGGACGCGCGGTACGCGCTTCGGCTCCTCGGCCACAAGCCGGGATTTGCCGCCGTCACGCTGTTGACGCTCGCGCTTGGCATCGGCACGAGCACGGTGATGTTCACTGTCATTCACAGCGTTCTGCTCAAGCCGCTTCCATACGCTGACCCGCAGCAACTCGTGCGGGTTAACGGCCAGACGGAAACGTGGAACGCGCGCATCTACGGCGCTCAGAATGTCGCGTACCCGGATTTCGTCGACAGCCGGAAACAAAGCGGCACGGTCGATCTCGCGGGCTGGCTCTGGGACGCCTCGACCATCAGCGATCCTGGCGAGCCCGATCACGTCGTGCACGTGAGCGCGTCCGCCAACCTGTTTTCAGTACTGGGCGTCCGGATGGCCCAGGGGCGCGATTTCCTGCCCGACGACGATCGTCCCGGCGGCGCGCCGGTCGCGATTGTGAGCGACGCGATCTGGCGCAACCGGTTCGGCGGCACTCCCGCGGCCATCGGCGCCAGGCTCCTGCTCGATACCCGGATCTACACGGTCGTCGGCGTCGCGCCCGCGGGTTTCCAGCTTGACGGCGATGCGGATGTGTACACGCCGCTCGGCCAGAACCCACTGCCGATCCTGCAGCGGCGCGGACCACATCCGATCAACGTGGTTGGCCGGCTTCGGCCCGGTGCGACCGTCGCGCAGGCGAACACCGAACTGCAAGTCGTCTCGCGGCGTCTGGCCACGCAATACCCGGACACGAACGCCGGCCGCGCGCTGGTCGCGAGCCCGCTCCGTCCCGACGTCGGCGACGTCGGCGCGACGCTGTGGATGCTGCTTGGCGCGGTCATGCTCGTGTTGCTCATCGCGTGCGCGAACGTCGCCAGCCTGCTCCTTGCGCGCGCGATTTCCCGCGAGCGTGAACTGGCCATGCGCGTCGCGCTTGGGGCCGGCCGCGCCCGGCTCTTCCGCCAATGCCTCACCGAAAGCGCGGTCCTTGGTCTTGGCGGTGGCGTGCTCGGCGTCGCGGCTGCCTGGGTCGGGCTCCGGCCATTCGTCGTGCTGTGGCCGGGCACGCTGCCGCGAGCCGCCGAGATCAGCCTGGATTGGCGCGTGCTGCTGCTCGCGCTCGGGGTCTCACTGATGTGCGGTCTGCTCTTCGGCCTGGCGCCCGCACTTCGGGCGCCGATTCACGACGTCGAACGGACCCTTCGCGCGGGATCGCGGGCCGTCACACGCGGTTCGCGCCGCCTGCACGCGTCGTTCGTCGTGTCAGAAATCGCGCTGGCGATGGTGCTGCTCGCCTGTGCGGGCGCGCTCGGTCGGACACTGCTGCAGCTGCAGACGACGGATTCCGGACTCGACACGCGCAATGTCCTCACCGCGCGCACGGCCGTCTCACCGTCGATGCTAGACGATCCTCGCCAGACGCGTGCGGCCTGGCAGGATCTTCTCGATCGCGTTCGGCAGATCCATGGCGTCCTGGCGGTGGCGATGGTCGACACCGTGCCAATGCGCGCAGGGAACAACCAGATTGGCTATCGGCTCTCGGCGGCGCCGGTGCCAGACAATCAACAACCGGTCGCGCTCGCGACCAGCGTGACACCCGACTACCTGGCCGTCATGAAGGTGCCGCTTCGACAGGGCCGGTTCATCACCGATCAGGATCGACTGACTGCCCCAAGCGTCGTCGTCATCGACGAGGTGATGGCCCGCCAGGCGTTTGGCGGGCAGGATCCGCTGGGAAATCACGTGTGGATCAACCTCGGCGCCGATCCGGCTACGGTGGTGGGCGTCGTCGGCCACGTGCGGCACTGGGGACTGGCGGGCGACGATCAGTCGCAAGTGCGGGCCCAGCTGTACTACCCGTTCGCGCAGGTGCCCGACGCGCTCGTGCGGCGTTGGTCAGACCTGATGTCGATTGCCGTGCGTACCGACAGCGATCCGGCGGGCGTCGTCGCGCCGTTGCGGCGAGCCGTCCTCGGCGACACGCACGATCAGGTGATCTATCAGGTGCGTTCGCTCGAGGATCTTGCACGCGCATCGATCGCACCCCAACGGTTCCTGCTGCTGCTCTTCGGGATGTTCGCGACGATGGCGGTGGCGCTGGCGTGCATCGGGATCTACGGCGTCCTCGCGTATCTCACGAGCCAACGGCTGCCGGAGATGAGCGTGCGCATGGCGCTCGGCGCGAGCGAGGCGCGGGTGGTGTGGCTGATCCTCAGGCAAAGCCTGGAGATGATCGTCGTCGGCGTCGCGATCGGCCTCGTGGCCGCGTATGTGGCGGAACGCGTGCTGTATCGCGTCGTGGAAGGCATGACGCCGGTCGGGCCGGCCGCCGTCGCCATGACCGTCCCGGTTCTCGTCGTCGCCGCGCTTCTCGCGAGTGTCGTGCCCGCACTCAAAGCGGGGAAAGTCAGCTTGCGTTCTCTAAGTACCTGACGCACGGAGGTGGCACCGTCCGGGTCCCACGGTCCACGGTCTAAGGGCACCATCCCGTCCGGGGTCCAAGGGCAATTCGGACCAGGGCCACGATCCGCAGTGCCGGCTTTGACTTGTGAGTCTGCGGCGCCCGCACGTTTCCGCAGTCGTTGCCGCGTATGATCGCCAGCCGAGGCCCGATCATGTCGACCCGCCGGGAATTCCTGCAGCAGAGCGCGGCTATCGCCGCCGGAGCGTCTCTCGCAAGCGCGAACGGCGTGCACGATCGCGCCGTTTCCCGCATCGCGGGCGGTCAGCCGTCGGCAGGCTCGTTCGTCGATATGACCCGTCCGCCCGATCGCGTGAGCGTCCAGCTGACGGCGACGACCGATCAGGAATTGAAGCCTGCCGGCAACGGACGATGGGCGGCCGGCGGCGTGTCGCTGGCGATTTCTCCGGCGCGTGATGCCGTTGCCCTCACGCTCGAGGCGCCTGCCACACCCGTCCGACGGCTGCATCTCCGCTGGCACGCGCGACTGGACGACGTGCGTGTCATCCTCGGCGACGCGTGGGAACGCGGGTACGGCGATCTCGAGTGGCGCGGCTTCGTGCCCGATCGCGTGATGCCGTGGTATTTCGCCGCATGCGATGGACGCGTCACGCATGCGTACGGCGTCCGCACCGGCGCGAATGCGCTGTGCTTCTGGCAGGCCGATCCGCAGGGCATCACGCTGTCGGCCGATGTCCGGAGCGGAGGTGCGGGCATCGAGCTCGGCAGCCGGCAGCTGCGCGTGTGCGACGTCGTGACGCGTCAGGGCCACGCCGACGAGTCGGCATTTGCCGCGATTCACGCGTTTTGCCGCCAGATGTGCGCGACGCCCCGGCCGCCGGCCGCGCCCGTCTACGGCAGCAACGACTGGTACTGGGCCTACGGGAAGAACAGCGCGCAGACGGTCCTCGCCGACGCCGATCGCATTGTCGACGTGTCGCCGGCCGGCGGCAATCGACCGTTTGCAGTCATCGACGACGGATGGCAGCCGGAGCGGGGGCAGGCGCGACAGGGCGTCGGCACCTGGGATCGCGGCAACGAGAAGTTTCCCGATCTGGCCGGTCTCGCCGCCGAGATCTCGCGTCGCGGCGCGCGCCCGGGCATCTGGATCCGTCCGCTGCTCGCGGCCGCCGATGCGCCTCAGACCCATCGACTCGCACGCGACCGTATGATTCTCGATCCGACCGTTCCTGAAGTCCGCCAGAAGGTCACCGACGACATGAGCCGTCTGCGTCGATGGGGGTTCGATCTGATCAAACACGACTACTCGTCGTACGACATCTTCGGGCGGTGGGGATCGACGATGGGCGACGCGCTCACGCGAGACGGCTGGACGTTTGCTTCGGGGCCGACGCGCACGACCGCCGAAGTCGTCACGGATCTCTATGCGGCGATTCGGGCCGGGGCGAGCGATCGGCTGGTCATCGGTTGCAACACACTTAGCCATCTTTCGGCGGGCGTCTTCGAGATTTGCCGCGTCGGCGACGACACCAGCGGCCGGGAATGGGCGCGTACACGCAAAATGGGCGTCAACACGCTGGCGTTCCGAGGCGCGCAGCACGGCGCGTTTTACGTGGCCGACCCCGACTGCGTCGGCGTGACCAACGACATTCCGTGGACGCTCAATCGCCAGTGGCTCGACCTGCTCGCGCGGAGCGGCACGATGCTGTTCGTCTCGATCGCACCTGATGCGCTCGGCGCCGACCAGCGGCGCGATCTTCGCGCGGCGCTTGCGCTGGCCGCGCGACCGCAGCCGTTGGCCGAGCCGCTCGACTGGCAGCAGACGTCGTGGCCGCGTCGGTGGACGCTGATGGGACAAGACATGACGTACGACTGGATGGCCGAGTGACCGGCTGTCGACGCGCGTCGCCTATTTGATCTCGACGACGACGAGCTCGATCGTCTTGTCGGTGTCGTTGACGTCGCGGTGCATCGCGCCGGCCGGCATCGGTTCCTGCCAGTAGGCCTTGCCCGTTTCGTAGTGCGTCACGACTGTCGCGCCGGATGCGTCAACCGTCTTCAAGTCGCCGCCCACAATCGCGATCACCGAGCGATACCGGTCGTGACGATGCAGTGTCGATGCCGTGTGCGGCGGAATGACGCTTTTCCACGACACGGCGCGGTCGTTCTCGAATTGCGGGAGGCGCTGCATTTCCGCCGTCTGTCCGAGAGGTCGGCCGGACACGAGGACCGGAACCGCAGCGATCACGACCAACATGCTGAGCGATCGAACGAGGTGTCGCGACATGATGTTCCCCGGGGCTACTTCGGAACGACCGGCACGAACCCGGTCAGCACGTAGGCGAACAGCAGCGAGAGCACACCCATCACGGTCATCAGCAGCACGCTGTGTTTGATCGTGAAGCGGAACAGGCGGCTCTCGTCGGCCGTCGACATACCGGTGGCGGCGACGGCCACCGCGATGCTCTGCACCGAAATCATCTTGCCCATTACGCCTGCCGCCGAGTTTACCGACGCCGTCAGGATCGGATTGAGGTTGAGCGCGTTGGCGGTGACGACCTGCAGGTTGCCGAAGAGCGCGTTTGCCGACGTGTCGCTGCCGGTGAGAAACACGCCGAGCCAGCCGACGACCGCGCTGAAAAATGGAAACGCGGCGCCCGTCGAGGCCAGCTGCAGCCCGAGCGTGGACGTCATGCCCGAGTAGTTCATCACGTAGGCAAGCCCCAGCATCGCGGCGATCGTCGCGAACGCCTTCGACAGCTGGCGGAATGTCGCGACGTACAGCGTCACCAGACGCGCCGGCTTGACGCGCAGGAACACTGCGGCCGCGAGGAGCGCGATGAAGCACGCCGTCCCCGAAGCCGTCAGCCAGTTCAACGTGAACACGGCCGCGTACGGCGCCGGCTTCGCCACGACGGGCGGGACGCGCGTGATCATGTTGTGCAACCCGGGCACATTCAAGCCGTTCACCGCCGTCGCATTCTTCAGAGACGACGACGCAATCAAACCGTTCGTCCAGTGATCAATCGAGGCCTTGATCGACGGGTGGCCGACGACCAGCACGGCGACGACGAGCAGCAGATATGGCAGCCACGCCATGAAGAGCTCGGCCGCTGTGTGGCGCCGCGCGGCAACCGTCACCGGGTGGTCGCCTTCGAGCCGCATGATCGTCTTCGGTCGCCACAGCTTCAGGACGCCAATCATGACGACGATGCAGGTGAGCGAACTCATGATGTCGGTGAGCTCGGGGCCGATGAAATTCGAGACGAGCAGCTGCGTGCCGGCGAACGACACGCCGCACGCGATGATTGCGGGCAACACCTGAAACGCGCGCTCCCGGCCCGCCATCACCACGAGCAGGTACCCGGGGATCAGCACCGACATCATCGCGCACAGCCGTCCGATCATGGCGCTGAGCGCGAGGACCGGCAGGCCCGTCACGTTCGCGAGTGTCGTCACCGGGATGCCGATCGAGCCGAATGCGACCGGCGAGGTGTTGGCGAGCAGGCAGATGCCCGCCGCGAAAAACGGATTGAACCCGAGGCCGGCAAGCATGGCGCCAGAGACCGCGACCGGCGCGCCGAAGCCGGCGGCCCCTTCGATGAACGCACCAAACGAGAACGCAATGAACAGCGCCTGCAGCCGCCGATCGTCGGTCAAGCTGCCGACCGAGTCTTTGATGACTTCGAATTTGCCGGTATCAACGGCCAGCCGGTAGAGCATCATCGACGAGAAGACGATCCACGCGATCGGGAACATGCCGTAGGCCGCGCCGTACACTGTCGAGATGATCGCCAGCTGCGCCGGCATCCCGTAGACGACGAGCGCGACGACGAGCGCCGAGACGAGCGCGGTCAGTGCCGAGAGCCAGGCCGGTTTGCGCGCAACGCCGAGCATCACGAAGAGCACGGCGATCGGCACAGCAGCCGCCAACGCGCTCAGACCAAGGCTGCCGCCAAGAGGTGCGTAGTCGTGCTGCCACATAGGAGGCAGGTTATACATGAAATCCGTGCAGAGAAGGGGACCGGCGAGACGAGTCGCCCGCATCGCGACGCATAACGAAGATGTAACGCCGCCCAAACCGACCCTCGCCGACCTGCGCGCGGCCGTCGGACGGTCGATTCCTGATCTGGTCGCGCCCGGGTTGGACGTCCTCTTTTGCGGAATCAATCCTGGTCTGTATTCCGCGGCGACTGGCTGTCACTTCGCACGGCCAGGCAATCGCTTCTGGCCGGCGTTGCACGCAGCAGGATTCACGCCGCGGCGTTTGCAGTCATGGGAACGGCGGGCGCTCGTGGCGTGCGGCTGCGGCGTGACCAATCTCGTGCGCCGGGCCACCGTGGCCGCCGATGAACTCGATTCCAGGGAACTGCGCGCAGGCGCGCGGCGGCTCGCGCGCAAGGTCGCCCGCCTCCAACCTCGCGCCGTCGCCATTGTCGGAATCGGCGCGTACCGCAACGCATTCGATCGGCCGGGCGCGGTGCTCGGCCGGCAGGCCGAGAGGATGCACGGCGCGATCGTCTGGGTCTTGCCGAACACGAGCGGTCTCAACGCGAATCACCGGCCGGCAGATTTCGCGCGCACATTCCGGGCGCTGCGCGTCGCGGTGAAGACGACGCGTGGGAGCAAGCCCCCACGCGTCCAGACAGCCGGAACGTCGCCTACGTCTTCAGCGCCCGCCGGATCTTCGCGAGGTGGTGATAGCAGTGACGCACGGCGTGGTCCTCGAGGACGAACTGCGTCGTGAGCGGCGCGTCCTCGTAAAGCGAGACCGACATCGCGCGGTCGAGGTCGGCGTCACTCATGGCGCGAATTGCGGCCGCGGCGGCCGCGCTGTTCCGCTTCAACAAGGCGATCGTCGCGTCTTTCGTCACGCCGTCGTTGTCCCTCGCATGCGCGCCGTTCATGGCGTTCACGTCGTCGTTGGTGACGCCGACGATGGCGTTGCCTGATGCGACGGTCTGCGCGAGGTGGACTTCGAGCGGAAACACCGTCGCGACGTGATTGATCACGACGCCGACCTTGCGCCCGTCCTTGGGAAGGCGCGCCTGCCACTCGGATTCGGTCAGTCCCGTTGCGAGCGCAATGAGCGCGCTGACGCCGCGCTCGAGGCGGCCGGCCAGGGCGTCCGCACGGATGCTTGCCGCCTCACGTGAGGCGCCGGACTTGACGGTCTCGGGAGAGATGACACTCGACATACACTGTTCCTTTCAGACATCGCTCGCGCGTCATTGCGCGGCGTGATTCCTCACGTTACGGCTGGAGACAAGACGGAACCATGCGCATGACTCCGTGTGATCGTGCCGTTCGTCCGCACCGGAGCGGGACCTGCCCGCGCGTCCGGACGAAATGCCCGCCCGTCCGGCTGGGGATCGACCCGCATGACGACTGACGTCCTGTCCGACGTGCTCCGGGCGGTCCATCTCACGGGCGCGGTCTACTTCGATTTCGATCTCAGCTCGCCCTGGGTCCGGGAAGCGCCGGCATCGAAAGACATCGCCGGTATAGTGATGCCCGGCGCAGAACATGTCATCGAGTGTCACCTGGTCGCGCGGGGCACATGCTGGGGCAACGCGATCGGGCAACCAGCCGTTCGCCTGCGGGAGGGCGACCTGATCGCGTTTCCGCAGGGAGACGCACACGTGTTGTCGAGCTCTCCGGGGCTGCGCGAGGTGCCGGACCGCGCGGCGTTTGCGCGTGGATCCGCGCCGCTGCCGATGTTCTACGAGGTGGGCGGCGGCGGCCCCGATCGGGCGCGCATCGTCTGTTGTTTCCTCGGGTGTGATTCGCGTCCGTTCAATCCGCTGCTCACCGCGCTGCCGCCGATGATTCATCTGGCCGCGTCGGCGTCGGAAGGCGCGAACGGCTGGCTCGGCACGCTGCTGGGCATCGCGTTACGCGAGTCGGGCAGCAAACGCGCCGGCCGTGAGAATGTCCTCGCGCGGCTGTCCGAGTTGATGTTCGTCGAGATGATCCGCCGGTTCCTCGAGACGCTGCCGTCGTCCGAAATCGGCTGGCTCGCGGGCTTGCGCGATCCAGTGGTGGGGCAGGCGCTCTCGAAGTTGCATGCGACGCCGGCGGAATCCTGGACGGTCGAACGGCTCGCGCGAGATGCCGGCGTGTCACGGTCGGTGCTCGCCGAGCGCTTCACGTCCATGGTGGGACAGCCGCCGATGCAGTACCTGACGTTGTGGCGAATGCAGCTGGCGTCGAAGCTGCTGGCCGACGGCGGTCACGTGGCGGTGGTCGCGGGTGCGGTCGGCTACGAATCGGAGAGCGCGTTCAGCCGGACGTTCAAGAAGGCTGTCGGGCAGGCGCCGGGCACCTGGCGCCGGGCGCGCCCGTGACGCGACACTCACGTGTGGCGCGTACGCCCGGACCGGCCAATCCCGAGTTCAGAAGCGCGAACTGGCTTCTCGTGGTCATGGTCGCCGGAGTCGTCGTCGGCGCTCGCCCGCAGTCGGGAACCGAGGCCGCGCTTCGAGCCATGTACGAGGCGCATCAGTGGTTCGAGCTGCGTGACGCCATCGCGGGCAAAAGCGTGGCCGCCGTCTACTCGGGCGCCGTCGCCTCGGCGTTCAATCGGACGGTTGAGGCGGATCGCGCCCTGACCCAGGCCGTTAGGGACGCGGCGACGCCGGACGCTGCCAACGAGGTTCGCGAGGCGCTGATGAACCTGGACATGCGGCTGGGCAGGTCGGCTCACCTGGTGCGCCTGTTGGACGAGGCGCTGGCCGTCGCGCCCGCGCGGCCGGACCTGCGAAACATGCGCGCGCTCTTTCGGGATTTTGCCGCCGCGCCCGATCAAGCGACCGTAAGGATCAGTCGCGAAGCCTTCCGATGTGCCGTGCGCAAGGACGGTGTGTACCTGCCGGTTGTCGTGAACGGCAAGGCTGCCGAGTGGCTCTTCGACAGCGGGTTCAGCACGACGTCATTGAACGAGAGCGAGGCGACGCTGCTCGGCGTCACGGTGTACGACACGACGGCGTCGGTCGGTGACTACACGGCGACGACGACGACGCGCGTCGGCATCATCAATCGCCTGACCATCGGCGGAAGCGAAGTCCAGCACGTTCCCGTCCTGGTTTTTCCAGACACCCAGCCGCCGTGGAACGACAAGCCCGCGGGCCAGCGCGGCACGATCGGACTGCCCGTCGCGGCCGCACTGCAGGGTGTGCGATGGACGTCGGCGGGGTCGTGCCAATTCGCGCCGGGCTCGACCGCCGAGGGCGAAGTCACTCCCAACCTTGTCTTCGACGGCGAGACGCCGGTCGCACGTGCGTTCGTCGAGAACCGACCGATCGATGTGATGCTCGACACGGGGAATCAGGCGGGCACGCAACTGTGGCAGCGGTTTGCGGACGAGTTTCCAGAGGCCATGGCGCACGGGACGAAGGGCACGAAGCACGTCGAGGAAATCGGCGGGTCGCGTGAGGACCCGGTTGTGATGCTTGCCGCTCTGCCGCTCCGCCTTGGCGGATTCAGCACGACGCTGAGGCCGGCGAATGTTTTTCCGAAGCCCGCCGGCGACGGATTTCACCACGGTAACGTCGGCATGGAAGTGCTGGGCCGCGCGTCAGCGGTGACGATCGATTTTCGCGCGATGCGGCTCGTGATTCGTTGAGCCGCGCATTGACTACCAGATTCTCACGCGCTTGTCCGGTTCGCGGTACATCTTGTCGCCGGGTTTGACGTCGAACGCGTCGTAGAACGCGTCGATGTTGCTCACCGGGCCGTTCGCACGAAACTCCGAGGCCGAGTGCGGATCGGAGAGCACTTGACGACGCAGAAACTCGTCGCGGGCCTTCGCACGCCACGCCTGCGCCCACCCCATGAAGAAGCGCTGATCGCCTGTGAGACCGTCCATGACTGGCGACGTCTTGCCGGCCAGTGAAATCTTCCACGCCTTGTATGCGATCGACAGGCCGCCGAGGTCGCCGATGTTTTCGCCGAGCGTCAGCTCGCCGTTGATGGTCAGGCCCGCAACCGGACTGAAGCTGTTGAACTGGTCGATCAGCAGCTTGGCCCGCTTGCCGAACTCGGTTTCGTCGGCCGGTGTCCACCAGTCGCGCAGCTTACCGGTGCCGTCGAAGCGACGGCCCTGATCGTCGAAGCCGTGGCCGATTTCGTGTCCAATGACCGCGCCAATCGCGCCGTAGTTCACCGCGTCTTCCACGTTCACGTCGAAGAACGGCGGCTGCAGGATCGCGGCGGGGAACACGATCTCGTTCTTTACGGGGTTGTAGTACGCATTGATCGTCTGGGGCGTCATCAGCCATTCGTCGCGATCGACGGGCTTGAAGAGCTTCGAGACCTGGTAGTCGTTCTCGATTGCGGTCGCGCGCTCCGAGTTGCCGACGAGGTCATCGGCCTTGACGACGAGCCGGGAGTAGTCCTTCCACTTGGGCGGCGCGCCGATCTTGGGGCGGAACGCGGCCAGCTTCGCGAGCGCTTCCTTCTTCGTGTCGGGGGTCATCCAGTCGAGGTTCGTGATCGACTGTTTGTACGCTTCGAGCAGGTTCGCGATCATCGCCTGCATCCGCGTGCGTGCGACGTCAGGGTAGTGCTTGGCTACGTAGAGCTGGCCGAGCGCTTCGCCCATCGAGCCGTTGAGCAATTGCACGCCGCGCTTCCACCGCTGGCGCTGCACCTGCTGGCCGCTCAGGGTCTTGCCGAACAGGTCGAACGCCGCGTCCTGAAAGTTCTGGCTGAGCAACGGCGCATCGAGCGTGATGTACTGCGCGGCGAGCCACGCTTTCCACGTGTCCATCGGCGTCGTCGGCACCATCGCCGCGAAGCCCCTGAAGAACGAAGGCTGCGAGATGATCCACTCGGGCGCTTTGTCGATGCCTTGCGGCTTCGCCCAGGCCATCCAATCGAAGCCGGGGAAGTCGGCCACGATTGTGGCCAGCGGCATCTTGTTGTAGGTCTTGACCGCGTCGCGGCTCTCGACATTGGTCCACTGCAGCTTCGCGAGCTCGGTCTCGAGCGCGACGACGGCCTTGGCGTCGTCCTGTGCGTGCGCGCGGCCTGCGAGCGTGAAGACCTTCTCGAGATACGTTTGGTACTTCGCACGCACGTCGGGAAACGGCGCGTCGTCCTTGAGGTAGTAATCGCGGTCGGGGAGCGCCGTGCCGCCCTGCACAAGATACAGCGCGACCTTCGTTGGATCGCCCGCGTCCGCTTCGATGTAGCCGCCGACCGGACCCGGCAGGCCGATCATCGAGAGCCGCCCGACGAGGTCGGCCATCTCAGCGGGCGTTTTCAGGGCGTCAATTTCGGCCAGGTGCGCCTTGAGCGGCGCGGCGCCGGCGGTGTTGATCTGCGCTTCGTTGATGAAGCTCGAGTAGAAGTCACCGACTTGCTGTGCGGTGCTGCCGGGCTTCTTGTTCTTGTCACCCGCGAGCTCTTCGATGAGCGCGTACAGGTCGGCCTCGGCCTTGTCCGACAACTGGACGAACGTGCCGTAGATCCCGCGATCGGCCGGCAGCTCCGTCTTCGCGAGCCAGGTGCCGTTCACGTACCGGAACAGATCGTCCTGTGGGCGGACCGACTTGTCGAATCCTGCCGGGTCGAGGCCGGACTTGAGCGCCGGTTTCGGCTGCGCGGTTGGCACGGCCGAAAACAGCACGACGCCGACTGCGGGAACGAGGGCAGATCGCAGTTTCATTCCTCCATCATGCCACCGGGACGCCGCCCGGGTGCGAACACCGAGGCGCCGCGGCGACGAACGGCCTATCCGCCCTTTTTCTTCTGGAAGTAAGCCGTCCGCAGCGCGTCAATCAATCGCGCGTCGACGAGCCCCGGCGCGTTGCCCTGGTAGTTCATTTTCTTGTCCGTGCGGAACTTGTCCACGGCCGCGATCGCCTCGTCGTTGTACACGTTGAATTCCGCGGGCGGCTGATCGGGAAACGCGGCCAGCGTCGGACGCCAGTACCCGAGGGCGTGAAGCATGCGCTTGAGCTCGACGACATCCGGGCCCTCGACGCGGGAGAAGGCGCGGTAGCCGAGACGACGGCCGGTCGTCAGGTAGATGCGCTTCATCTCCGCGACGGGATCCGGGTTTTCGCCGACTTCGATGGCGAGCGCGATGTGATCGTTGCCGCGGCCCGGGTTGTTCGGATCAGCAATCTTGATGGCCGCCGACTGCAGGCTGCCCCAGCGTTTGTCTCCGCCCTTCGCGTAACCGGCTTCGAGCGCGAGGATCATCCGTTCGGCCAGTGGCATGCCCGTTCCCGTCGTCGACTCGAACGACGCGGACACGGCGTCGAGCACTTCGGGGCCGACCATGATGTTGGCTTGCGTCGTGTAGTTCGGTCCCTGCTTGCTGCCCGCCCAATCGCTGTTACGCGATCCGGTATGCGCCGCGGTGCGGCCCTTCATGTCGATGATGCCGATCTGTCGCGACTCGCGCATGTCGTCGTTCGCGAGCAGTTGCTGCAACGCGTCGGCCGGAGCAATGCCTTTTTCGAGCAGGTCGAGGCCGCGCGGACCGTACTCGACGACGGTGGACGCCTGCGTGCAGACGGCGCCCACGCCCGCGCGCACGTGCGGGACGGCGCGCCCGACGAACGGGACGCGCGTCGTGACCGCGGCGCCCGACTGGCCGGTCGTCGGATCGATCGCACAAATCGAAAAGGTCGAATACTGCGGCAGGCCCTCATCGTTAAGCGTCACGCCGTCGTAGGCGAGGCGCTGCTGTGCCACGACGAGCGTGGACAGGGCGAGGGCGGTGGCGGCACACACGGCGGGATACCAGGCGCGGCGAGTCATGCCAAACCTCCAGATGCCGGAATTGTAGCCGCGAAGCGCGAAACCCCGGACAGGGGCGTACAATCCAAAGAGGACAGCGACTCGGTGTGTCGCCCAGGAGTTCGATTGGAGCCACTATGTCAAGACGTGTGACGACCCGGTTCGTAGTCTGGACCGCTGTGGCGCTCCTCGTGATTGTCGGCCTCAAGTCGGGGGTCTCGCGCGCCGAGCCTGCGCGTGCGGTGCCCGCTCCTGCGGTCGACGAGCAACCGGGTGCCGCCACGTCCGCGGTCGCGGTGCTGGCCGGCGGCTGCTTCTGGGGAGTCCAGGGCGTGTATCAGCACGTCAAGGGCGTGACCAATGCGGTGTCGGGCTACGCAGGCGGCGACAAGAGCACGGCCGAATACGAGCGTGTGAGCTCAGGCACGACGGGCCATGCCGAGTCCGTGCAGATTACGTACGACCCGCGCGTGATCACTTACGGCCGGTTGCTGCAGGTGTTTTTCTCGGTGGTGCACGATCCCACCGAGCTCAACCGCCAGGGACCCGACACCGGCACGCAGTACCGTTCTGCGATCTTTCCCGCGAACGCGGATCAGGCGAACATCGCGAAGGCGTACCTCGCCCAACTCGGACAGGCGAAAGTGTTCAACGCACCGATCGTGACGAAGATCGAGCCGGGACGGACGTTCTACACCGCCGAGGATCATCACCAGGACTTTCTGGAGCTGAACCCGACGTATCCCTACATCGCCTATAACGACCTGCCGAAGATCGACGCGTTGAAGCGCGTGTTCCCGGATCTTTATCGCGCCAAGCCCGTGCTCGTCGGCGCCGGGCGCTGACCGGCGACCGTAAGAAACACGGCGTCTACGAGACGTGGCCAGGCGGGATGCAGTTCACGCCTTCGAACGGATTCACCAACTTCGGCGACACACCGGGTGTCTTTAGGCAGTCAGTCCTGCCGATCGGTTCAATCAGATTGAGCTGGTCCTGCGGCAGGACGTCGGGCAGCAGGTCGTAGTAGTTGTGGAAGTGCGCCAGGTCGCCTCGGCCGTCCGCGGTGACGTTGACGATCGTCGCCATCACGGTGTCAGGCTCCTTCAGTATGATTCGGCGATCGAGCGAGTGTTCCTTGATCTCGACCGCCGGCCCGGTCCAAACGATGCGCGCGGCGTAGTCGCGAACCGGCTCGACGCCGGATCCGTTCGGATGCGCTAGCAGCAAACAGCGCCCGTCCTCCAGGACTTCCGACAACTGGCCACCGTGAAGCTTCACCAGGCCGGTCTTGCCCTGTGGAATGGTGGCCGGGTCGCCCGGCGTGTGATCCTTCAGGTTAATCAGCGCTTGGAGGTGTTCGGGCGGATACCATACCGGCACTGTCTTGTCCGAGCCGACCGAAATCGATCGCTCGAGAAGATCCCAGAAGCCGAAGTACTGATGGCCAAGCTTGGCGAACGGATTGAGCACGAACCCGTCGGGCAACCACGTGCACATGTCGAGGTCGATCTGATTGGCACGGATGGTCAGCACCGGCCGGTGCGGGTGATGGTGTCCGGCCGGAAGAAAGACGCTCCAGTGGTGCTCGCGGAGCGCAAACGCGCAAAGCCCTTCAAAAAACAGCTGCATGACGAATCCCCTTTGCTAGGACGAAGCGTGAACGAGCTGCGCCGACCCGCCGATCGCGACGAAGCCGGCCCATTTGGACGGATCCCGCAGGGACGGATCCGCCGAGCGCAAGAGCGACAACTGAGCTGATTGCAACGCCGCGACGGCATCACCGCTCGCCGCGTACTGTTTGTGGAACATCACGAGCAACTCTCGCGCTGCACGATCATCGGTGCGCCACTGGCTCGCGACCACCGTGGGCACGCCGGCCCGCAGCATCGCCCGTGCGAGGCCCAACGGGCCGTCGGATTCGGTCAGCCACCCGGCCAGGCCCTCGCACGACGACAGCACCACGAGCGTCGCGTGCACGTCGCGCTGAGACGCGATCTCGTGCATCGTGACACCCGACGGTGGCGAGCCCGCGACGACGATGACGGACCGCTCGGGATTGTGGGGATCGACGATCGTGTGACCCGCGAAGTGAATGACGTGCGCCTGCGTCAACGAATTGAGAAACGCCACACGCGTCGCATCCGCGCCGAGAAATATCGCCGACTGGGAGCGGTCGTAAAGGGAGAAGACGGCCTTCGCTTCGTCGGTGGCTTCAGGAAGAGCCGCCAAGCCGGGAAACTGTGCACGATCGACAGCCGGCGCGCCGAACACCGTGGCGCCGGCCGGATGGGTGCCTGCGTGCGGTGCGCGTCCGGACGAATCGAGAAGCGCCGTCGCGTTCGGCGCGACGAGCAGTGGATGTTCTTCGATCAAGTACTCCGCGTGGCGTCCGGGCAGCGCAGCGAACGGCAGCAGGCTGAGGGCGCCATCCGGAATGATGATGAGCGGCGCGCCGTCGGCGAGCGCGCTGAGCGTCGGCGCGAGCAGGCCATCGACGAGGCGCCGCCCGATGGCTGGCCGCTCAATGTCGGAGCTGAACGCGGCAACGAGGCTGGCGGCGTCCCGTCGATTCAGCGTGCACGAGCGGCTTTTGGTGCCGTGCTCGTCGGTCGACCACACGTGACACCCGACATCGGACACCTGAAAGTACGCGACCGTGGCGCGACCGGCGAGCGCGCGGCTCAGGCTGTCGAGCGTCACCGGCGCACCGGCGGCCGCGGCCCCGGTGCGCCACGATCGACCTCGCTCCGCCGCTTCGAAGGCGGCTTCCTCTCGGCCGGCGGCGAGCTCGAGCTCCACGAGCTCGTCTGTGAGGCGCCGTACGTTGTCTCCGAATGTCGCGCGGGCCACGTCGTTGCCAATCGTCGAACGCTCCTCATCGAGCGCGTTTAGCCCGGCGATCAAGTCGCGTCGTGCCGCGCCGGGATCGTTCGCGCGCAGCAGTCGCGCTCGTGTGAGGTACAGCTCGGGCAGGCGAACCGTGAGGTGCTGCTTGTTGAAGTACGCGATCGCTTCGGTCGCCGCCGCGATCGCGTCGGCGGGCCTCGTCGGACCGCGCACCACCGCGGCGGCCGCCGACATCTCCGCGCGCAGGGGATCGTTCGACGCGGGGCCGTCGGCGAGGCTGATGGCTTCAGACAACGATCGCTCGGCGGCCGGGAAGTCGAGCAACTTCGCCTCGACCAGAGCGTGCGCGCGCAAAGCATCGCTCAATTCGAGCGGTCGATGCGCCTGACGAGCCATGGCGACGCCTTCGCGGAGAAGCGCTTCGGCCACCGTGGACCACCCGGCAATGCGAGCCGCCCGGGCGGCGTTCACGAACACGCTGCTGCGCGCCGGTGTGTCGAGCGATCGCAAACGTGCGGCCCAGGCGCGCGCAGGTTCCTCGAGCGAATCGAGGTGTTCGGCCAATAGGCCTTCGACCTCGGCGACATTGCCTTGCTCATCGCAGCGGACGAACGCGTCGCGTGCGTGTTCGAGGTCCGCGCCGGCCGTACGATGGTCGGCCTCGCCGAGACGCACCACGGCCAGCATCCACGCGAGCCGGCCGTCGATCGAGTCGTACCGCTGCCGGGAGGCTGCGAGGCGCGTATCGAGCGCTTCAAGCTGCGTCCTCGCTGTTGCCGAGTCGCCGTCTTGCCGCACCGCAATTGCCGAATACAGCGCGGCCATCGTCGCGAGCGGGCTCCCGCCTCGGGCCAGCCAGGCGCCGGCGCGCGTCAGTTCCGGCTGGGCATCTTTGTATCTTCCTGCGCGGTAGTGGGCACGCGCGATGCCGTAGAGTTCGTGGCCTTGCACCAGGGCGTCGCGTTCGCCGGCGCCGGCGTGATCGATCGCGTCGATCACCTGGCGGGCGAGCGCTTCGGGAGACCGGGCGTCGACGCGCTGCTCGAGATCACGAGCGTGCGCCAGAGCGGCGTCGGCCTCCGCGCTGTGCCGCCGGACGGCCGAGGCCCAGGCCGGCAGTGCCTCGTCGAAGAGGCGCTCACGGTCGGCTTGGGCGTCGGGCGCGCGTGAGGGTGTGCGCAGTGATTCGATGTGCTGCCGAGCCTCGGCCGCCCAGGGCGACGAGGCGTCGATCGCCAGATATTGCGTCCAGGCGTCGATTGCCTGATCGTGCAGCTTGAGCTGCTCGAGCGCCAGCGCCTTGTTGAACCGGGCTTCGGCCGACTGCGGGTCGAGTCGAAGCGCGGTGTTCGCGGATTCGAGCGCGCGACCGACGTCGTCCGCGTGGCCGTCCACGGTGCTTCGTGAAAGAAGCGCGGCCGCGAGGTCCGACCAGGACGTCGCGGAGGCCGGGTCGATCACCGTGCACTCGTCGAGCGCGCGCACGGAATCGTCCAGCCGGCCGTTGAGGGCGTGCGCCACGGCGAACGCGGTCAGCGTGCCCACGTCGCGGTGGGCAGCCACCGCCTGTTCCGCATGCGCGATGGCAATTGACGCCTCGGGCGTCAGCATGACTTCGTTGCTTCCCGACCGCGCGACCGAGCGAGGCGGCGCCCAGGGAAGCCCGGCGAGGCGGCCGGTCGTCGGTCGTTCCTGACTCGCCGCGGCGATCAACTCTCTCAGCTCCGGACGGCCCCTGCCGAACCCGACATTTTTCACCGTCACCGCAATGAGCACGGCCGCGGCGATCGCCGCGAGCCCGCCGCCGATGACCCACCAGCGTCGAGGTGCCGGCTTCGGATGCGGATCGATGACCCGCACACTCGGGTTCGCCGCCATCGCGAATGCCATCTCCGCGAGGGCCTCCGTGCAGACATCGCAGGTCGCGATGTGCGCCTCAGCCCGAGCCCGCTCGGCGGGACTCATGCGTTGGTCGACGAACGCGGCCAGATCTTCGGCGCTGAGGCAGCTCTGATGAGTGTGCTCAGTCATCACGAGTGCCTCTCGCCGGGTATGGCCGTCGTTGGCGGAATCGGCAACGTCGAAATTTTATCGGGCAGGGGAGCCGGTTCAGTCAGGTCGAACCCGCGGTCTCGCAGTGCCGCGACGGCGTCATCGCCCATGATTCCGTCCGACTCCAGCGCCGCGCGCAGCGAACGGCACACTTGCTCGAGGCGACGGTACAAGCCGCGCTGATCGAGATTGAGCACCTTGGCGATGTCTGAAATGCGCAAGTCCTTGTAGAAACGCAGGCGGATGATGACGAGATCCTCGGGCGTGAGCGTGGCCAGAGCGGTTTCGAGCGCGACGCTCGCTCGCTGCGCCATCACGCCGGCTTCCTGCCGAGCGACGTGCGACTCGGGATTTCCGTGTTCGGCGGGCCGATCGTCCAGACTGTCCGTGGTGACAAACACACGCTGGTGGCGCACCGGCAGTCGCGCAGCGATCTCCTCCAGCGCGTCGCGCGACTCGACGACACCGTGGTTGGTCCGGAGCGTTTCGACCGCTTCATCCATCGTCAATCCGTCCCGGAGCAGACGCGTCTCGAGAAGGATCGCGAGTGGACCGATGCGCTTCGCTTCAGCGGAGGGTCGCCACTTGCCCCACTGAGCGTTGCGCCAATCCTGATACTGGTGCGTCACGACGGCGACGAGAAACGTATTGATCGAGCTGCGGCCTTCGAATTTGCGCAGCACCGCGGCATCGTCTGCGAGCAGTCGCAGCCGCACGGCCGAGGCGAAGTCCTCTGCGTCGTCTCTGGTCAGACGATGGCGGCGGCAGACGAACTCGATCGATCGCTCAATCGTCTCGTGGTGCTCGAGATAGGGATCCGGGGTGGCCACGGTGCCTGCGCGGTTCGGCAGATCGAATTGTTCTGGGAACGGCAGGCGGATTGTGACGGCCGACATGGACATTGTCAATTGGTCGTCAGAACGTTAAGTCCTGAGCTGGCAATAAGTACCCGCCCCCGGACACCGCGCCGGCCGTCACGCCCGTGCAGGCGCCGACGGGTCTCGCGAGGGTGGGAGTAGCAGCCATTTGGTCAGTTGGACGGACATCGATTCACGCTTTCCCACGCAGGATTTGGTGGCGTCGCCGGAAACCGTCCGGGCGGTCCGTCCAACTGCGGCAAGCGGACATTGCCCACGACGGGCAGACGCCGCGGGTGCCCTGGGGTGGACCAATGCCATTCACACTCTCGACCATCAAGCCGTATCTGTCGGGCCTCACGCTCTTCGCCCTCCTCAGCGGACTCTTCGCCGGCATCCTGCTGCAGGGCCGCACGACGTCCCGGGTGCTGGACGAGGCCGAGTTGCTGCGCGAGATCGAGCGCGGGCAGCACATGCCGGTAATCGTGCAGTCGCCGGAGCTCACGCTGGCGGCCGGCGATGCAGAGAAAATCAGGGACGCCATCAACAACGCGGATCCCATCCGGTTGATGCGGACGACGATCGAGATTCCCGACGCCTACGCTTCCGCGATGTTCGACTGCACGCTCGGCGGCAACGAGCCGTGGTTCACCGGCGAGCTCGTGGCGAAATCCGAAGCCTTCAGCCCTCAGCACGGTGCGGAGCAGGACGTGCATCTCGCGGCGCAGTTTCGCGCGTCCGGCACGCTCTACAAGTGTGCGGAGGGCGGTCATCGCGTCCTTGTCGCGACCGGGATCGGCATTTCCGGTCCGCTGCACCCGTTTTCGCTCGTGCAGGTCAGCAAGGTGACGGCCTGGGCGTCGTACACGGGCTTCGCGGCCAATCTGTACCTGACGTTTCTTCTGATGCTGTTCCTGCCGACCCTCGCGATTTCACTCGTCCGGGCCATCGTCGACTCGGCGGGCTCCGCCAAAGCGTTTGGCTACGTCTTCTGGTTCTTTCTCTGGTCGAGCCTGCTCGGCGCCACGCTGGGCACGGCGACGGCCTGCATCGCGCGTGCGACGAAGATCGTGCCGTTCACGATGGACGCGGCCGATCTCGAGGTCATGGCCAGGTCGGTGGGCGGTCCGGCGTCGAGCTCGGATTACGATCCGCATCCGGTGCTGACGCAGATTGGCCGGATCATTCCGACCAATCCCCTCGGCGCGCTCACGGACGCGAGCGGCAACAGCGGTCTTCAGGTGGCATTCATGGCGGTCGTGATCGGCATGATCCTGATGGCGCTCCGCGTCGAAACGCGCGCTCGGATTTCTGAACAGCTCAAGAAGATCCTGGCGCTCGTCATCAGCAGCCGCGATCTGAAGTGGACGGCGCTGTCGGACTACGCGGACGCGTTCGCGCCGCTCGGCGTCCTGTTCTTCACGATGACGGCGTTCGCCAGCGCGGATTTCCGGCTCCTTACCGATCTTGCGGATCTGACGGCCGTCGCGGTGGTGGCGCTGCTGCTGCACGTGATCTGCATCTTCCTGTGGCTCAAACTGTTCCGGAATCCAGGCGAGTGGCTGACGAAGGCGTTCGTGCCGAGCTTGCCGGGCCTGCTCACGGCGTTTGCGACCGCCTCCTCGTACGCGGCGCTGCCGGCCGTCAGCAACGTGCCCCTCCTTCAGCAGGACGAATCGAAGCGCGGCGTCTTCGATCTCGGCACGACGCTGAACAAGAACGGCACGTCTGTGTATCTCGCCGCGGCGGCGGCGTTCATTTTTCTGCACTACCACCCGAGCATCGACGGCACGCACTTCGTGGAAATCGTTCTGCTGTCGACCCTCGCCGGCACGGTCATCGCGGGCCTGCCTTTTGCGGCGATCGTCGGCTTGCGGATGATCCTCGTCGCCGCCAGCCTGCCAGGCGGCCTCGCATGGCTGCTCCTGCCGATCGATCCCGTGGCCGATCGGCTCGTGACGCCCGTCAACGTGCTCTGCAACCTGGCGGGAGCGAGCACCAGGCGGGAGCGGCGAACGATCGTGTCGATCAGAGTGGATCCGGCGACGCCGCCGCCCAAGGCGATCGCCTGACACTCGCCCACGCGCTCACGACGTTCAGATCATCGGATGGCGTCGGCTCACGAGCTGGACGGGCACGCCCCAGGGATCGCGCAGCATCGCGACGGTGTCGCCCGTGTCGTTGGTCGTGACGTCACCTTCGGCGGTCGCGCCCGCGACAAGCAGGCGCGAGCGCGCAGCCGCGACATCGTCCGTGCGAAACGCGATGTGAAGCACGAGCGGGTCGATCGCGCGATAGTCCGGCACCCCGGCCTTCGGATTGTTGTAGAACTCGAGCAGCACGGTGTCGCCGTCGTCGGCCAGAAAATGGCCGAATGGCCGCGCGTCCTGCGCGCGTTTGACGCGCAGCCCCAGATGCGTGACGTACCAGGCGGCGAGGGCGACGGGATCCTGGACCTGATAGGCGGCGTGTTCGATTTTCACGCCGCCATCATCGTCCGGCGGGAACGCGTTGTCCAATCAGCCGAGTGGCGACGTCAGCGCCGACTCCAGATAGAGTAGAGGGGATATGGTTCAGATCTTTCGCCGCCACGACTCCGTTATCGCCGCCGTGCTTTCGATCCTGGTATTCGCCGCAAGCTGCGGGGGAGGCACCAAAGCACCCGCACCCGACGTGTGGGCCGTCGTCGACGGCCATGAAATTCATCAGGACGATGTCGTGAAGACGTGGCGCCGTGAGGCGCAGACCGCGCCGACGTCGACGACCGACGACGAGGCGATGATGGCGCAGCTGGGCGCCGTCGACGAGCTCATCACGCAGGAGACGCTGCTCGCGCGTGCGCGCACGTTGAAGCTCGACGTCGCCGATCCGGAGGTTCAGACGGCCTTCAACGCGCGCAAGGCGAACATGTCCGACGATCAGTTCCAGCAGGCGCTCAAGGAACGGAGCCTGACGCCAGACGACCTGCGAACCGCGCTGCGCCGCGATTTGATCATCCAGAAGGTGCTCGACAGCGAGGTCGAATCGCGGGTGGAGATCAGCGACCGCGAGATCGCGGATTTCTACGCCAGCCACCGCGCGAACTTCAGCGTCGCCGAAACGCAGTACCACATCGCGCAAATCGTCATCACGCCGGTGCGGGATCCCCAGATCCACAACCGCAAGAACGACGACGCGGCCACGCCCGAGGAAGCGGCGCGCAAGTTCGAGATGCTCAAGGCGCAGCTGAAGGCCGGCGTGGATTTCGCGACGCTCGCCGCAGACTATTCGGAAGACCCGCGCACCGCGCCGCAGGGGGGCGACCTCGGGTTCGTGTCCACCTCGCAGCTCAACCAGGCGCCGCCGCTCCTGCGCGACCTGGTCCTCAAGACCGAACCGGGCAACGTCGGGACGGCCAGCGCCGGCGGCGGGTACACGCTCGTTGCCGTCATCGCGCGGGAGGCCGCCGGTCAGCGGGACTTGAACATGCCGGGCGTGAAGGAAAACGTGAAGACCACGCTGCACGACCGCCGGGAGCAGCTGCTGCGCGCAGCGTATCTGACATCACTCCGGAATCACGCGACGATCGTCAACTACCTCGCGCAGCGCATTGTCGACAGCCGGACCGCTCCCGTCTCGGTGACGCCGAGCCTGCCCGGAAAGTAGGCCGGACTGCCGGTCGCGACGTGCAGCTTCTCGACGGCCGTCTGCTGAAATCGCCGACCGACATCGCGAATTTTCTCGCGTGCCGGCGCAAGACCGCGCTCGATCTGCTCGTCGCGCGCGGACGACTCGCCAAACCCACGTGGCAAGACCCGCTCGCGGACGTGCTGCGCGAGCGCGGACAGGAACACGAACGCCGCTACGTCGAGCGGTTGCGCGCGCAAGGGCTCACGGTGGTCGACTTGGGCGACGTGCCGTACGAAACGCGGGCCGGATCGACGGTCGACGCCATGCGTGCCGGCGCGGACGTGATTGTTCAAGCAATGCTCACGGCCCAGGGATGGGTCGGGTACGCTGACGTTCTGCGCCGAGTCGAGGCGCCGAGCCCGGAGCTCGGCGAATGGTCGTACGAAGTCCATGACACCAAGCTCTCGCGCGAAACGCGCGGCGGCACCATCTTGCAGCTCTGTGCCTATACCGAGATGCTGGGTGGCGTCCAGGGTCTGACCCCGGAGTACTTCCGCGTCGTCACGCCCGTGGGCGTCGAGTCGTACCGGTTCGACGAGTTTGCCGCGTTTTATCGGCAGGTCAAGGCAGGGCTGATCGACGCGGTCGAGCGCGTGGACATGACCGAGTTGGACGCAGGTTGCGCTGATCCCGTGGATCACTGCGACGTGTGCCGCTGGTTTTCGCGCTGCAACGCCGAGCGCCGCAAAGTGGATCACCTGGCGTTCGTCGCGGGCATCAGCCGGCGGCAGCGGAACGAGCTCGTCGAACACGACGTCGAGACGCTCGCTGCATTGGCGACGATGCCGTGGCCGCCGACGTTTGTCCCACGGTACGGCTCGGCGG
Source organism: uncultured Acidobacteriota bacterium (assembly GCA_963704575.1). Classification (GTDB taxonomy): domain Bacteria; phylum Acidobacteriota; class Vicinamibacteria; order Vicinamibacterales; family SCN-69-37; genus DATEGZ01. The sequence continues at coordinate 4,648,539 of OY969918.1, forward strand.
AGAGCTACGGGCGATTGCGCGAACAGGCGCGCCTGCAGTTCGAAGCGCGCGAATCGCGGGAGCCGCGGTATGAGCTCCTGCCCATCGAGGCGCCGCAAGGCTTGTCGCAGCTCCCGGAGCCGCGGCCGGGCGATCTCTTTCTCGATCTGGAAGGCGATCCGTTCGCGCGGCCCGTGACGAGCGCCAATCCTGGTGAGGGCAACCGCGAATACTTGTTCGGTCTCGGTCGCGTGGAGGCGGATGGCACCTTCAGCTACACGGCTCGCTGGGCGATCACGGACGCGGAAGAACAGGCGGCGTTCGACCTCGTCATGACGGACATCATGGCGGCGATCGACGCGGATCCTTCGATTCATGTCTACCATTACGCGCCGTACGAGCCAACCGCGTTCAAGCGCCTGATGGGGCGCTACGCGACGCGCGAGGCCGACGTCGATCGGTTGCTCCGCGGCGGACGCTTCGTCGATCTCCTCGCCATCGTCCGTCACTCGGTGCGTGCGGGCGTCGAACGGTATTCGATCAAGGATCTCGAGCCGCTGTACGGATTCACACGCGAGATCGCGCTTGAGGCGGCGGGCGATCAGCGCCGGCTCGTCGAGATCGCGCTCGAGACGCACGAGGTCGGTCTGATCACGTCCGACGTGCGCGACGCGGTCGAGGCGTACAACAGGGACGACTGCCGATCGACCCTCGAGCTGCGCATCTGGCTGGAATCGCTTCGCGCCGCGGCAGTCGCGCGAGGTGTGCCGATCGCGCGGCCGGTGGCCGAGCCCGATGCGCCGTCCGAGAAAATCAGCGACCGCCAGCAGCAGGTGAACGACCTCCGCGCGCGGTTGCTGCGCGGACTGCCGCTCGAGGCGAAGGAGCGGTCGCCTGACGAGCACGCGCAGTTCCTGCTCGCCTACCTGCTCGACTGGCACTATCGCGAGGACAAGGTCAGCTGGTGGGAATATTTCCGGCTGCTCGATCTCGGTGACGACGAACTGCTCGACGAGCCGGCGGCGGTTGCCCGACTCGAATTCGTCGAACACGTCGACGTCGTACGGAACAAGACGACGGGTAGGCCCACGGGATCGGTGATCGATCGGTATCGTTATCCTCCGCAGGACTGCGAGATTCGGGCGGGGAGTGTCCTGAAGCTGCGAGACAAGCGGACGTTCGGCGAAGTCGTAGCGGATGACCGTCAAGCGAGGACGCTCGACGTGAAGAAGGGGAGAGGCGTTGCGGAGGTCCATCCCGCGTCGGCATTTGCACACGAGAACGTGAACCCCGGGGTGCCGGCGGCGTCGCTCCTTCGGCTCGGGCAACGGGTCGTTGCGAGCAGGCTGACATCCGCACGGCCGTCGGCCGTCAGTCTGCTGCGGCGCTGCGTCGCGGGTCTTGGCGAGGCGGCGCCGGCCGGTGCATCAGAGCCGGTCACCGATTACGCGGTTCGCTTGATCACTCACGGGAGCCGTGTCGCCACGCTGCCGATTCAAGGACCGCCGGGATCGGGCAAGACGTTCACGGGCGCCAGAATGATTTATGCGCTCGTCGCACAAGGCTTGCGCGTCGGCGTGACCGCGACCAGTCATAAGGTCATTCGCAATTTGCTCCGGGCGGTGGCGAAGGACGCGGCGACACAACACGCGCGCGTCAGGCTCGGCCACAGGGTGACCGAGGCAAGTGTCACTGCGACGGATGGAGTGGTCGAGTTCGACGACCACGCCGAGGCGCGTACGGCCCTCGCGGACCACACAATTGACGTGCTCGGCGGGACGGCCTGGGTCTGGGCGCGGCCGGATTTCGAGGACGCCGTCGACGTGCTCTTCATCGACGAAGCCGGCCAGATGTCGCTGGCGAACGCCCTTGCCGTGTCGCAGGCCGCGCGCAGTCTCGTGCTGCTGGGCGATCCGCAGCAGCTCGAGCAGCCTCAAAAGGGCAGCCATCCAGACGGCGTCGACGTGTCGGCGCTCGATCACATTCTCGACGGTCACAAGACGATGCCGGCGGATCGCGGATTGTTCCTGCCGATCACGTGGCGGCTCGCGCCGGCGATCTGTGACTTCACGTCGGAGGTGTTTTACGAACGCAAGCTCGCGCCGGGGCCGGGGCTCGACCGTCAGCGACTCTCCGGCACCGGCCGTTTCGACGGCGCGGGACTGTTCGTTGTACACGCCGATCACGACGGGTGCCGCAACGCGTCGGACGAAGAAGTCGACGTGGTCGGCGCGGTTGTCGACACATTGCTCACGTCAGGCGCCGCCTGGATCGACGAGCACGGGCAGTCGCACGCGCTCACGACCGATGACATCCTGGTCGTCGGCCCGTACAACGCGCACGTCACCCGGCTCCAGGAGCGGCTGGGCCCGCGCGGCGTGAGCGTCGGCACTGTCGACAAGTTTCAGGGACAGGAGGCGCCGATCGTGATCTACTCGATGGCGACGTCACGGCCCGAGGATGCCCCGCGCGGCATGGAGTTTCTGTACAGCCTCAACCGGCTGAACGTCGCCACATCGCGCGCCAGATGCGTGTGTGTGCTCGTCGCCAGCCCGCGCCTGTTCAATCCGGAGTGCCGGACGCCGCGCCAGATGCAGCTCGCGAACGCGCTCGCGCGGTATCGCGAGATGGCGGCGATGCCTTTTGGCGCAGGTGCGGGCCGCGAAGGCACCGGCAGGACCCGAGCGCGGTAGACTCCTTCGATGTCCTCGCCTCCAGCGCTCCTCGCCTGGGCCGTCGGTACCTGTGCCGGTCTTCACGCCGCAGGCAGCCGGCACGTCGTGTACGTGCCCGACAACCCGTTGTCGCATGTACTACGCGTGCTCGGCGAGCGCTACCCGGATGTGCAGACGACGATCGCGACGCGCGAAGAAGAAGCGTTCGGCATCGCCGCCGGCCTGTATCTCGGCGGGAAGCGCCCGACGGTCATGCTGCAGTCGAGCGGCCTCGGTAATTCCATCAACGCACTGACCTCACTGCTCGTGCCGTACCAGATTCCGTCGCTGGTGCTGATCTCGATGCGAGGCGACGCTGGCGAGTGGAATGCCGCGCAAGTGCCGATGGGCCGCGCGGTCGGGCCGATCGTCGACGCGCTGGGACTTTCGCGCGCGACCGTCGAATCCGCCGAGACGGCTGCCGACACGATTGCGCTCGTCGGCAAGACCGCATTCGGCACGCGTCTGCCCGGCGTGTGTCTGCTGCCGCGGCGCGTAACCGTGCCGCAACCGGGAGTCGTCGCATGAATCGACTCGAAGCGACCCGCCAGCTCGTGGACGCGATCGGCGACGCTGCCGTCGTCGCGAGCCTTGGACATCCGGCCTACGACCTGTTCGCGACGGGTGACCACGACGCGTATTTCTATACGTGGGGCAGCATGGGCCTGGCGTCGTCGATCGGCCTTGGCCTGGCGATGGCGCAGCCTGATCGGCGCGTGGTCGTGCTCGACGGCGACGGGTCGTTGCTGATGAATCTCGGATCGCTCGCGACGATCGGCTGGGTGAAGCCGGCGAACCTCGTAGTGGTTGTTTGGGACAACGGCTCGTACGGCACGACTGGCGGACAGGACACGGCGACGGCGCATGGCGCCGATCTCGAGGCCGCCGCCCGCGCGATGGGCATCGCGGCAACCGCGACAGTGCGTACCGCGGCCGAACTGGATCGCGCGATGGAGCGCACGCGCGCGGAAGCGGGACCGTGGGTGATCGTCGCCAAAGTCGGCGAATCGGCGCCGACGGTGAAGCCGCCGCTCGACTGTGTGCATATCAAGCAGCGCTTCATGGCTGCGATTGGCGCGCCCGAAGCCGCGACGATTGGCGGGAAGGCGTGAGCGCGATGGGTGCGTCGCCTGGAGTTACGCCGGACAGCCAGGGTGGCACAAAAATTGTGCCGCTTGAAGCGATGGCACACTTCGTTGTCAGCGCAATACCGCCGACCGACGCGCGAGCGCGTGCCACCAACGCCGTGCTCGACACGATCGGCGTGACGCTCGCGGGCTCGACCGAACCGGTCAGCCGTATCGTGCACCGCACAATTGGAGCCGGCGATGAGGCTGTCGTCTGGGGCACGGGACGGCGCTCCACTGCGCCCGACGCCGCGCTCGCCAACGGCACCGCGGCGCACGCGCTCGACTACGACGACATGTGTTTCGTCTCGCTGGCGCACCCGAGCGCGCCACTTGTCCCCGCTGTCATCGTGACCGCTGAGCTGGGGAAATCTTCCGGCCGCGCGGCGCTCGACGCGTACATCGTCGGTTTCGAAATCGAAGCGCGTCTGGGCCGGACGATGAATCCGCGACACTATCAGCGCGGATGGCACTGCACGTCCACGCTCGGAACGATCGGCGCCGCAGCTGCGGCTGCCCGGGTGCTTGGGCTTGACGTCACGGCCGCCGGTCATGCGCTCGCGATCGCGGCGTCCGAAGCCTCAGGGCTGAAGGAGAACTTCGGCTCCATGGTCAAGCCGCTCCACGCAGGCCTCGCCGCGCGCGCCGGCGTGCTCGCGGCGCTGTTCGCACGCGCCGGCATGACCGCCAGCGCGCACGCGCTCGACGGCCCGCAGGGATTCGTGCGCGCGATGGACGGCGAGCGCGACGATCTCTCGCGCGAAATCGCCGACCTCGGTCGCCGGTGGGAGATTCTGGACACCGGCATCACCGTCAAGCTCTATCCGTCGTGCGCGGGAACACATCCGACTCTCGACGCGGTGCTCGACCTCCGGGCGCGTCACGGCTTCACGGCCAACGAGGTCGATCGCGTCGAGATCGACGTGGATCCGATCGTTCCGACGATCCTGATCTATGACCGGCCGGCGAACGCGCTCGAAGCAAAGTTCAGCCTGCCGTTCTGTACTGCCGCTGCGCTGATCTTCGGGCGCGTGGGCATCGATACATTCGATGACGAGGTCATTCAAGATCCGCGCGTGGTCTCTCTGATGCCGCGCGTGACGATGCGCGTGGACGGAGAAATCGGCAAGGGCGCGCCCGCGCTCACCGAGGCGCGGGTCCGCGTGTCCCTTCGCGACGGCCGCAGCCTGGTGCAGGACGCCCATGGTGCACGCGGCTACCCGGCTCGACCCGCGAGCGACGCCGAAATCGACGCGAAGTTCACGTCGTGCGCGACACAGGCGATGTCGGGTGAACAGGCCTCATCGCTGCTCGCCATTCTGAGGCGATTCGCCGAAGTTCCCGACGTCCGCGACGTGACGTCGCGACTCGTGGCGCGATAGTTCCTATCGCAAGACCTGCAGCAGGTGGCACGCGTTCAGCGGATCGACGTCAGACGGACACGGCACGTCCCACAGACGTCCGCGCGCGGCGGTGATCGTCGTGTTCGCGCCGGGTTGGATCGCAGGATCGATGACGTAAACGAGATTCTCCGCGCGGAGGGGGACGGTGACAGTCGCGGACAGGGTCTGCGTATCTTCGTCCCAGATGCCCGGATACTGCTCACTACTCGAGGCGCCGCGGTAGTCCGCGATCACGTGAAACGTCTGTGGACGGGCGGCCGATGAGAACACCGATGCGCGATGGTAGTGGACCTGAACCGTCACTGCCGCGCCGGGTTCCGTGTCAGAGGCGGCCGGCCCAGGCGTTTGTGGTGGCGTCTTGTCGAGGCAGGACGCGGCCGCTGCGCCGAGAGCGAGCGCCGCGATCCACCGCAAACGCATCGCCATGAGCGCACCGTACCATGCGCATACTCCGGATGTCGACGCTGGGCCTTGGCACCTTCAAACGAGCGCGCGTCCGGGCGTATCAACCTTGGACGGCGGTCGTCCGGCCAGGAACATGCCCGCGCTTCCAGATCATGAAGGTCCGCCGGAACTCGATCACCACGTCGCCGTGCTGGTTGCGCCCCGACGTCTTGACGCGGACGATGCCGACTTTCGGACGGGACTTCGATTCGCGCGTGTCGAGCACCTCGCTCCTGGCGTAGACCGTGTCGCCCTCGAAGAGCGGATGCGGCAACGTGACGTCTTCCCAGCCGAGATTCGCGACGCCGTTCATCGTCAGGTCGATGACGGACTGGCCGGTGACGAGTGCCAGTGTGAAGCAGGAGTTGACGAGCGGACGCTTGAACTCGGTGTGGCTCGCATATTCCGCGTCGAAGTGGATCGGATTGGTGTTCATCGTCAGACACGTGAACCAGACGTTGTCGGCCTGCGTGATCGTCCGGCCGAGCGGGTGCTCGTAGATGTCGCCGACGGTGAAGTCCTCGAAGACGCGGCCCGTCCATCCAGCTTTGACTGTCATCAGATCGTCCCTCCGGCGCGCCAGGCCGCGATCGCGGCGGCGCTGTATCCGAGCTCATGAAGAATCGCATCTGTGTGCTGGCCGAGTGCGGGCACGGCGCCCATCCGCGGATCGGCGTCGCGGATTTGCACGGGCGGGACGAGCGCGTGAACCGGGCCGGCCGGCGTATCGATTTCGCGCCAGCGGCCGCGGGCGGCGAGTTGCGGGTGCGTGATGAAGTCGGCCATCGAGTTCATCCTCGCATACGCGATCCCGGCTGCGGCGAGCCTCGCGATGAGTTCGTCAGCCGTGATCGTGCGCGTCACCCTGTCGATGGCAGCATCGAGCGCCGCTCGATTCGTGACGCGCAGCGGCCCCGCGGCAAAACGCGGGTCGGTCGCGAGTGCGGGCAAACGCAGCACGTCGGCGCAGAATCGCTGCCATTCCCGGGCGTTCTGGATTGCCAGGTAGACCGAGTTGCCGTCACTCGTCGCGACCGGGCCGTACGGTGCGATCGATGCGTGATGCGAGCCGGAGCGCGGCGGCGCCGATCCGCCGTAGGCCGTGTACGCAGCGGGAGCGCCCATCCACTCCGACAGCGCGTCGAAGAGCGAGACGTCGATAACCGCGCCGCGGCCGGTGGAGGCGCGCGCGACGAGCGCCGAAAGAATTCCTGAGTACGCGTACATGCCGGCGGCGATATCGGCAACGGAGATGCCGACTTTGGCCGGCGCATCGGCCGAGCCGGTGAGCGACAGCAATCCGACTTCGCTCTGCACGAGCAGATCGTACGCCTTCCGGTCGGCATAGGGACCGGACGTCCCGTATCCCGACACGGAGCAGACGATAAGCGTGGGGTAGCGTGCGTGCAGATCGGCCGGAGACGTGCCCAGCCGATCGGCGGCGCCCGGTGCGACGTTCTGCAGGAAGACATCCGCGCGCGCGAGGAGCCGATCGAGCACGTCGACAGCGCCAGGCCTCTTCAAGTCGAGCGTGAGCGATTCTTTGGATCGATTCAGCCACACGAAGTAGCTCGACTGTCCCTTGACGGTCGTGTCGTACCCGCGTGCGAAGTCGCCCGCGCCCGGCCGTTCGATCTTGATCACGCGCGCGCCCAGATCGGCGAGTTGCCGACTGGCGAAAGGCGCGGCGACGGCTTGTTCGAGCGAGACGACAGTGAGCTCACTGAAAGGGTGCACGCGCGGATGATTCCTTTCGCCTAGGCCTTAAGCCCTAAGCCTTAAGCCCTTGTCAGTACGACCTCGGCATCCCCAGCACGTGCTCGCCGACGAACGCCAGAATCAAGTTCGTCGAGATCGGCGCCACCTGATAGAGCTTCGTCTCCCGGAATTTCCGCTCGATGTCGTAGTCCTCGGCGAAGCCGAAGCCGCCGTACGTCTGCACGGCGACGTTCGCGGCTTCCCACGACGCGTCGGCCGCGAGCAGTTTGGCCATGTTCGCTTCGGCGCCGCAGGGCTCGCCGCGATCGAAGAGCGTTGCCGCCTTGATGCGCATCAGATCGGCGGCCTCGACGTTGACGTGCGCGCGCGCGATCGGAAACTGCACTCCCTGATTCTGGCCAATCGGCCGGCCAAAGACGACGCGGTCGTTCGCATACTTCGTCGCGCGCTCGATGAACCAGCGGCCGTCGCCGATGCATTCGGCGGCGATCAGAATTCGTTCGGCGTTCAAACCATCCAGCAAGTACCGAAAGCCCTTGCCCTCTTCGCCGACGAGCGCCGACGCCGGGATTTCGAGGTCGTCGAAGAACAGCTCCGTGGTGGCGTGATTCATCATCGTGCGGATGGGCCGGATCGTCAGGCCGTGGCCGACCGCCTGGCGCATGTCGACGAGGAAGATCGACAATCCGTCGCCGCGTTTCTTCACCTGGTCGATCGGCGTCGTTCGCGCGACGAGCAGCAGCAGGTCCGAGTGCTCGGCGCGCGAGATCCACACCTTCTGGCCGCGGACGATGTACGTGTCGCCCGTGCGGGTGGCCATCGTCTTCATCTGCGTCGTGTCGGAACCAGTCGTCGGCTCGCTCACGCCGAAAGCCTGCAGCCGAAGCTCGCCGGTCGCGATCTTCGGAAGGTACTCGCGCTTCTGGGCGCCCGACCCGTGCCGGAGCAGCGTGCCCATCGTGTACATCTGCGCGTGGCAGGCGCCGGCATTCGCACCGCTGCGGTTGATCTCCTCCATGATGATCGCCGCGTCGGCGATGCCGAGCCCCGATCCGCCGAACTCTTCAGGAATGAGCGCGGCGAGATATCCCGCCTCGGTGAGCGCCTTGACGAACGCGTCCGGATAGGCGCGCCTGGCGTCGAGGTCGCGCCAGTACGCGTCGGGAAACGATCCGCAGAGGTCGCGGATCGCCTTGCGCAGGTCCTGATGGGTCTCGTCGTGGGCCACGAGACGGCATGATAGCGGAGACGGAACGCTCGCCGCTCGCGGCGTTGCTGGTGCGACTGACCGCTGGCAACACCACGACGTTCTCGGAGTACCATGGCCGACTCGTGGCCGGGCTCGCCGATGTCATCGTGGAACGCCTGCGTGCGGTCGGCACGCGCGCGCTGTTTGGCGTGCCGGGCGGCGGCGGCAACCTCGATCTGATCGACGCGGCGCGTCGCGGCGGCCTGCCATTTGTATTGACGACGACCGAGACGGCCGGCGTCATCGCGGCGATTGCCCAATCCGAGGTCACCGGATGTCCAGGCGCGTGCCTGACGACGCTCGGGCCGGGCGCGGCATCGGCCGTCAACGGCGTCGCGTGTGCGCACCTCGAGCGCGCCAGAATATTTATTTTCACCGACAGCTACGCGTCGACGAACCTCGGCAAATTCGAGCATCAGACGCTCGACCACCACGCGTTGCTCCGGGGCACCGGCGCGCAGTCGCTCAGCCTCGCACCCGACCGCGCGTACGCCTCACTTGCGCAGGCCTTCGCGTCTATTGAGGATCCGCCGTACGGTCCGATTCATCTCGACTGTCCGGCCGACTTCCATTTGGCGACGCGTCCGGGTGAATCGCCGATCGGTCGTTCGCGACCCGCAGAACTGCACCCCGACGAACGTGCCAGGCTGACGTCATTGTGCGAGCGCGCCCGGAAGCCGCTTCTCATCATCGGCCTCGGCGCGAGGGGTGCCGCCGACGCCGACGCGATTCGCGCATTCTGCGGGCGACGCCAGATTCCCGCGATGGTGACCTACAAGGCAAAAGGCGTCGTGCCGGATGCGCATGCGTGTTTCGCCGGAGTCTTCACGAACGGCGCGATCGAGCGGGAAATTATCGATCAGGCGGACTTGCTGATTGGCATCGGCCTCGATCCGGTTGAGCTGTTGCCGCGGCCGTGGACAATCGCTGCGCCGGTTGTTGGCTTCAGCGCCTTGCCGGCGTCAAGCCAACACGTGCCATTTGCGATTCAGTGGACGACCGACATTCCGTCGGCGCTCGCGACCTGTGAGACGTGGATAGGTGAGTCGACCTGGAAGCTCTCCGAGATCGCGCGGTTGGTGGCCGATCAGCGACGCCGCATCGAGATCTCGGCAGGGGGACTGACCCCGGATCGGGTGGTCGACGTCGCTGCGGCTGCGCTCTCGGCGACGAGCCGGGTCACGGTCGACGCGGGCGCGCACATGTTTCCGGCGACGATGAAGTGGCCGGTCGCGCGCCCGAACGGCATGCTGATCTCGAACGGCCTGTCGACGATGGGATTTGCTCTGCCGGCGGCGATTGGCGCGGCGCTCGTCGATCGTCCGACGCCGGTGGTCGCGCTCACAGGCGACGGTGGCCTCCTGATGTGCATGGGAGAGCTCTTGACGGCTGTTCGCGAGAACCTGCGCGTCATCACTATCGTGTTCAGCGACGAGGCATTGAGCCTGATCGAGATCAAGCAGCAGGCGCGAACACTCGCACCCGCGGGCGTCGCGCTCGGCGCCGTGAAGTGGCCGGCGCTGGCCGAGAGCATGGGCGTCGCGGGTTTCGAGGCGTCGACAGAGGCCGAGCTCGCGCGCGCGATCGAGCGTGCCGTTGCCTGCGAGGGACCGAGTCTCATCGAGGCGAAGATCGACCGATCGACGTACGGCACCATGCTGAAGGCAATTCGCGGATGATTCGGGTGCGCCCGCATACGCGCCTGCGCAAATTCCTGAATTCGACGACGAGGGAAAGAACTCATGACTGAATCACTGATCATCAACGGTGAACGTGTCAGCGCATCAGACGGCGGCACGTTCGAGGTGTTCGACCCGTCGACCGGCGGCGTACTCGCGACCGTCGCGAAGGCGACGAAGGTGGACGTCGATCGCGCGGTGCGGAGCGCGCAGGCCGCGTTCGAAGGCCAGGCGTGGGGCGGGATCGCGCCGGCCGAGCGCGGGCGGATCATGCAGCGCATCGCGCAGGCGCTGCGCGATCAGGCCGAAGCGCTCGCGACCCTCGAGAGCCGCGACAACGGCAAGCCGCTGAAGCAGGCGCGGACGGATGTTCAGGTGGCCGCCCGCTACTTCGAGTTCTTCGCGGGCATCGCCGACAAGATCATGGGCAACACGATTCCTCTGGGCCCGGGCTACCTCGACTACACGATCCGCGAGCCGATCGGCGTGTCTGCGCAAATCGTGCCGTGGAACTACCCGATTCAGATCGGATCGCGCGGTGTCGCGCCGGCACTGGCCGCCGGCTGCACCGTCGTCCTCAAGCCTTCGAGCGAAGCGCCGATGACCGCACTCAAGCTCGGCGAAATCGCGCTTGCCTGCGGGTTGCCGCCGGGCGTGCTCAACGTCGTGCCGGGGACCGGGTCGGATGCGGGCGTTGCGCTTGCGAGCCATCCGCTGATCAACCAGCTGACGTTCACCGGGTCGGTCGACGTCGGGGTGCAGGTCGCGAAGATGGCCGCCGAGAACGTCGTGCCGGTCGTGATGGAGCTGGGCGGGAAGTCGCCGAACGTCGTCTTCGCAGACGCGGATCTCGATCTGGCCGCGCAGGGCGTCGCCAACGCGATTTTTCAGAATGCGGGCCAGACGTGTTCGGCGGGATCGCGCCTGCTCGTCGAGAAGAAGGCGCACGGCGCGCTCGTCGAGCGTCTGGCGGCGCGAGCGAAAAGCATGCGCGTCGGGCCGGGCGTGAGCGATCCCGACATGGGGCCGATCATCTCGAAGCGTCAACTCGAGACGATCGAGCGGTACGTCGGCGTCGGCACGGCGGAGGGGGCGCACATCGCCGCGGGTGGATCGCGGCCGGCGGATCCGGCACTCGGGCGCGGGTTCTATTTCCAGCCGACGCTCCTCGACGCGGTCTCGCCCGACATGCGCGTCGCGCAGGAGGAGATTTCGGACCGGTGCTCGCGATCATCGAGTTCGACGACCTCGACCAGGCGGCCGCGCTCGCCAATCGCAGCGAATACGGTCTGGTCGCGGGCATCTGGACGCGCGACATCAACAAGGCGATGTCGCTCGCATCGCGCATCAAGTCCGGCCAGGTGTACGTCAACACGTATGGCGCGGGTGGCGGCGTCGAGCTGCCATTCGGCGGGTACAAGAAGAGCGGCTACGGCCGGGAAAAGGGACTCGAGTCGCTCGCGAGCTACACGCAGGTGAAGAATGTCTGCGTGAAGTACTCGCACGCGTGAGGTTCAGGGGCAGGGCGTCATCGTCGCCCGGTCCCGCTGAGCTGTGCGTACAGCCACGCGCGGGCCGCCTGCCATTCCCGCTCGACGGTCGCGACCGACACGCCGACGACGTGACTCGTCTCCTCGAGGGTGAGACCGCCGAAGAACTTCAGTTCGGCGATCTGGCTCTTGCGTGAGTCGAACTCGGCAAGGCGCCTCAACGCCTCGTCGAGATTCAACAGATCGATGTCCCGCGGCCGGCTCGCGGCGACCGCGTCGTCAATCGTGACCTTCGCCCAGCGACCAGATCTTTTCGCCATCCGGTGGCCGCGCGCGTGGTCCACCAGGATGCGGCGCATCATCTCGGAGGCCACGGCCAGAAACTGCGCGCGGTTCTGCCAAACGATCTTCTTTTGATCGATCAACCGCAGGAACGCTTCGTGGACGAGTGCGGTGGGTTGAAGCGTATGGCCGGGACTCTCCCTGCGGAAGCGGCCCGCGGCCCGCTTCCGCAGGTCCTGATACACGACCGCGACGAGCTCGTCCCGCGCGGCGAGGTTGCCAGCACTCCAGGCCTCGAGCAGTCCTGTGATGTCGGGGTCCGCAGTGCTCAGTTGGCCCTCGGTCTCAAAGAGTGCGCGCCGCGCGCGGTGCAGTCAAGGCGCGATAAGATCCGCGCCGACATGACTATCGGATTCATCGGTCTCGGCAACATGGGCCGTCCCATGGCGTCAAATCTCGTGCGCAAGGGCTTTCGCGTTCGCGTGCACGACGTCGTCCGCGATCGCGTGCGGGCGCTCGAGGCGCTTGGCGCAGAATCGGCGGCCGACGAGCGCGGCGTGGCGTCCGTGTGTGACGTCATCTTCACGATGCTGCCCGATTCCGCCAGTGTGACGGAAGTCATCGGCGGCCGTGGCGGCCTGATTGAGCATGGTCGGGCCGGCCTGACAATCGTCGACATGAGCACGATCGATCCGCTGGTCACCGACCGGCTCGCGGCGGAGGCATCGGCGTCGGGGTTTTCGTTCGCCGACGCGCCCGTGGGTCGCCTGGCGAGCCATGCCGAGCGGGGCGAGTCGCTCTTCATGGTCGGCGCGGCGGATGACGTCTTTGCGCGCATCCAGCCGTTGCTCGAAGCGATGGGGACGACCATCCACCACTGCGGCGGTGTCGGCACGGGCATGCGCACGAAGCTCGTGAACAACTACCTCGCGATCATCTCGTGTCAGCTCAACGCGGAGGCCATCGCGCTGTCGCAGCGCTTCGGATTGACGCTCGAGAAGACGCTCGACGTCATTCACGGCACGACGGCTACTAACGGCCAGTTGAAGATCGCGTGGCCCTCGAAGGTCCTCAAAGGCGACGTCGCGCCCGGCTTCACGATCGATCTCGCCCACAAGGATCTGACGCTCATCGTCGATGCGGCGAACGCGGTGAAAGTGCCCGTGCCCATCGCCGCCGTCGCGCGCGAAGCGTTCAGCCAGGCTCGCAGCCGCGGAGCCGGCGCGCAGGATTTTTCTTCAATCGTTGACGTGCTGTGCGACGACGCGGGAATCGCGCGCCCGAGGCTGAAGTAGCCGGCCGTGCCGCCGATCCCGCCCGCCCGATGCGCGTCGCGAATTGTGTATAACTGACACTCCATGGACTCGGTTCCTGCTCCCCAGGCGCCAGTCGGCTCGACCCGCCGGCACGGACTGCCGCGGCTCAGCCTTACGACGCCCTGGCTCTCGCGCACGGGCCTGGCGTGCCTGATGATTCTCGTGGCCTCGTTTGGCGCCGCAATCGCCTACTGGATCGCCCACAACGAGCAGGATTCGGCGCGGTTGCATCGGGAACTGACGCTCGGCCAGATGCTCGAGCTGTCGATCCGGCAGGAGACCGTCGGCGACGTCGGCTACCGCGCGTTGCTCGAAGAGCGGCAGCGCAACCATGACATCCAGGCGCTCAGTTTCATGGACGCCGCCAAGCGTCTTCGCGCGGCCGACCCGTTGCAGGCGCGCGAATACGACTACCGCGCGCAGCAGGAACTGCTGCAGTGGTACTTCGTCGCCTCGCTGCTCGTGTCGCTCGCGAGCGTCGACACCGGACCTGGGATGTCGGCGAGGCTCGACGACGAGATCAACGCGCGATTGATGCGGCAGGGTTTCTACAAGGGGCCGACCAGCCTCGACGAACGACCGGCGGGGACGTCTCCTGCCGCGCCCACCTCGACGCCCGCACCAACGCTTCCGCCGTCACCGACATCAGCGACCGCGCCTGCCGCGAAGCCCGCAGCCGAGACGGGATCGACGCCCACACTGGACCATCAGGACGCCGAGACGACGTACGAAGGCATCGTCGAGCACGCGCGCCTGCCGACGTGGCAGCGCGTGTATCGCGAGATCCACGGTCTTCACGATCACGTGCCGCTGCTGGCGCTGTCGGTGGTGTTCTTCGTCGGCGGCCTCGTGTGCATGACGATCAGCGACCTCATCTACACGCGGCCCGTCTGGTCGAATCTGATCCTGGCGCTTGGCGCGCTGTCGACCCTCGGCGCGCTGGCCTCGGCGTTCATCTGGGACTTCAGCGTCTGGGCACCGATGTTCGTCGTCGCACTTGGCGGCATGTTGGTCGGATTGGCGTTCTGGATTCTCGGCGTGTTCAGGTTTCAGCTGCTGCAGCCGTCGGCCGAGACGCACGAAGTCGAGCCGAAACAGGTGCCGTTCGCGCATCTCGTCCTGCACCACGGCCACACGCTGCGCGAGCGTATGGACGTCATGCTGATTGCGGTCACCGTGCTGCTGAGCTCGGTCGTCGGCTATTGGTACGCGTCGGCGCAGGTGCAGGCGGATCTCGCGTCGGACCGTGCGTTCGAAAGCGAGCTGCGGCTCAACAACCTCAGTGGCGAGCGGTGGGTGAGCGGCACGGCGACCCGTCTGACGCCCGCGCTGGCTCTGCTGAGCCAGCGTTTGCGGTGCGAGCTGGCCAGCCAACAACTCGTGCTGCTGCCGCAGGGCGCGAGTGCAGAGGCGCGCGACAGTGCTGACCGGACGCGTGCGGCAGACTGCAAGGAACTCGACACCGATCACGCCGCTGAGCTCGGCAAGCTTCTGGACACGGTGCATTTCGATACGGCGGCCGCGCCCGGTTCGGCGCTCGTGACCGGCTCGCGCTACAGCGGCGGCGCCAATCCCGCGCAGCTGTTCGCGCTGGCGGATGGCTACATCGCCCAGGCGGAGGTCTGGGAAGGCCGATCGGCGGTGTATCTCCTTGGTTTGACGGTATTTGCGATCGCGCTCTATCTGCTCGGGCAGTCGCTCGGCATGGATACCGATATGCCCTCGCTCGTGCTCGCGGCCTCGGGTGTGACGTTCGCCGTGGGCACCTTTGCGTACGTCGCGAGGGTGCACTGGAAACCGGTCGACCAGCCCGTGCACATCGCCCAGGGTCCGTGCAAGGCGACGGGCGACGCGGTCGAGGTGGCCGCGGCGTTCTACGGTCAGGCGCGAGCGCTCTACGACTCGGCCGATACGGGCGATGCGTACCGCCAGGCCGCCGAGGCGTTCGGATGCGCGCTGACCGTGCGTCCGGATTTCGCGCGCGCGCAGTACGAGCGATCATTTGCCGACACCTACATCGGCCAGAACGACGTCGGCAGCAGCTACTACAACTTTCCGACGAAAGACCGCATGCCGGAAATCTACGCGTCGCTCGAGAAGACCGCCGAGGTGCTCGACCACGGAGGCTGGACGCCGACGCCGCGAATGCTCAACAGTCGCGGGTTCAACGCGGAGCTGCTCGCGTTCACGTCGGCAGACGTCTCACTCGTCGGCAAGGCGATCGAGTCCTTCAAGGCGTCGATCTCGGGAGCCGGTTTCCTTGGCGCCGACGGCAAGCCGGACAAGAAGAAGACCGAACAGCTCAAACCCAGCGACCGCGATCTGTACGCGATGATCTACACGAATCTCGGGCTCGGTTACCTGGCGAACGACGACGCCGCGCACGCCGTGGAGGCGTACGGCATCGCGCTCGAGCACTTCGCACTCGCGAAAAATCCGCCCCTCGTCGCCTCGTCGCTGAGCGACCTGAACACGCTCGACGGTTACTGTCATCAGCTCAGCCATGACGCCGAACGCTGCAAGCGCACCTACGCTCGCATCGTCGACGTTCGCCGGATGTTACTGCTCGGCCGTGCCGGTCCGATCAAGCCTGTGCCGACGACGCTGACGGTGACGGATTTCGATACGTGGGTGCGACCCGCGCGCGTCGGCTGGCGGGCGCGGATCCACAACTTCGATCCGAAGCGCGATTCGCTCCACGTCGTCTGGTCGGAGTTTTCTGGCGACTGGAACGTGTGGCGGGTCGTGCAGCCGCTGTTCGAAGCCGTCGATCCCGCGAAGATTTCGGCCCAGGGACTGTCTGAGTCCTCGACGTTCTACAGCGCCGACACCGCGTCGTGTCTGCCGCCCGGCAGGTACCGCGCGGAAGTGTTTCTCAACGGCACGGCGCTCGTCGGCGGCCGGGAGCTTGAGGTCGGAAAGTACGAGGATTACCGCTCGCGCGAAACGAACTTCGCCTTGTGCAAACCGGAGGGCTGGAGTGAATCGAGCTTTCGGCAGAACGGCGAAGGCCGACACCTGATCCGCGCATTCACGAACGCGTCCGGATCGGCGACGGCCTACCTCTTCACGTTCTTCGCGCCCAGGGAAGAGTTCCACCCGATCGAGTACGACTCGAAGGCGTGGCTGCTGCTCAAGCGCTGGGCGCAGAACATGCCGAACGACGAGCGATTCAGCGCCGCGTTCAACAAGTTCCACGGGTGCGCCGAACCGGTGCCGCAGGGGACGGTGCTGCACCGGGAATGGGTGGATGGCACCGGCATGGCCTTCGTGGCGTTCGTACTCGGCAACAGCGCGCAGAACGACGAGGCGTGCAACGTGCTGGAATCGATCGGCAATTACTACGGCCGCGACCAGCGCTCGCTCGAAGACGTGTTCAAAGCGCGGCCGGCCGCGCCGGCGAGCGGCGGATCTCACTGAGCGAGTCGCACGACGGTCATCATTTCGATCCCAACACGAACTGATTGCCGTCCACGTCCTTGAACACCGCAAACGTGCCCCAGGGCTGCGAGGTCGGGCCTTGCGAGAACTCGACGCCTCGCTCGGTCAGCATCTCGTAGGTCTTGCGCACGTCGTCGGTCAGGAAGCTGATGCCCTGGAACGTGCCGATGCGATCCTGGTGGCCGTCGGGGGTGAAGAGCGTCACGCCGGTCACCGCGCCGGGAATCTTCAGCTCGATCCATCGCTGCTGACCTGGTCCCATCGGCTGATCGGTGACGATGCCGAAGCCGAGGGCGGTCGTGTAGAACTCGAGCGCCTTGTCTTGATCTCTTACGGGGATGCTGACGAACTTGATGCTCTTGATCATCGCGCCGGCTCCTCTCTGAACCGCGCGCCGATGATGAAGACGCCCGCGGCGCCCGTCAAGAGGCGCAACCGAGGCTATAGCACGCGCTGCTATAGTGACGGCATGACGCGAATCTCCGTCGACGCGTACGTCCTGGACGTGCTCATGGCCGACCTGATCGGCCACGATCGGCAGCCGTCGGCGTTTGCGCTGTACCTGCGCCTGTGGCGAATCACGAACGGCGGCCGCCGGCGCACGCCGCCGACGAGCCTGCGCGATTTGAGCGACCAGACGGGCCTCTCCAAGCGCGCGATTCAGGACGCCGTGGATCGCCTCGAGCGGCGCCAGCTCGTGGACGTCCGGCGGGACGCGCCGACGGCAATTCCGACCTATCAGGTGCTTCGTCCGTGGCGGCGGTGAAACCGGGCTAAAATCCTCGTCGTCCACTGCCCGTCGATGCCGATTCGATACCTTCGTGCCGTCGCGTTGGCCGCGGCCAGCCTGGCCGGCGCGACGATCGCTGCGCAGCAGCCGTCGCCGAATCCGGCCGGAGCCACCGGCCGCGTGAGCGGAGATGTCGTCGACGCAAACGGCCAGCGCGTGCGCGATGTCACGGCGGTGCTCTTTCCCGTCGACGAGCAGCATTGGACGCCGGCGGATGTGCGCGCGAAGCTCGTGCAGGCCGTCTCGCTCGCCTCAGGCGCGTTCGCGATGTCTGATCTGCCGGCGGGCGACTATCGCCTGAACGTCACGCGCGAGCCGATCGGCGCCGATGGTCCAGACGCTGCGCTGATCAAGACGCTCGTGCCGCGAGCCTTCCCGCTCCACGTGTCCGACGGCGATCAGAAGCAAATCCGTCTTGTCGTCGACGCCGAGGCGAAGATCGTGCGCGCGCAGATGGCGGCGATGACCCAGATTCGATCGTCATCGGAAGGCGGATCAACGCTGCCGCCGAGTTCCCCGGACACGGCTCGGCCTGCGACGATTCCGCCGGGACCAACGGGCCCGGGCGCCGTGTCCGGCGTCGTCACCGACCCTGACGGCAAGCCGGTGGCCGGTCTCGATCTTCAACGAATGGTGCGCGTCGTGCGGAACGGCGAAACGACGCTCGCGCCGAGTGGTCGATCGACGAGGACTGACGAGCACGGGGCGTACCGTTTCGACGGTCTGGTCGCCGGCGAGTACATCGTGGCGGCGCTCGCCTACGCCACTGATTTTTCCGGGCCCGGTGCGCCGCAAGTCAGTCACATGCCGGCGCCGATCGTGGACGCCGGCGGCCGGCGCGTCGGGTCTGTCACGACCTACTATCCGGGCACGGCCGTGGCCGCTGAGGCGGCGCCCGTGTCCGTCGGACGGACCGAGGTGCCAGGCATCAATTTTTCGCTCCAGCGCAGACCTCTGGGTGAGCTGAGCGGCACGATCGCCGCCACCGGGACGATGGGGCTGGGCGATCACGTATTTTTGCAGCCGGCCGACATGGCCGCCCTCACGACCGAATCCCGGCGCGCACCTGTCGAGCTCGACGGACACTTCGCGTTTGCTGACGTTCCGGTCGGCAAGTACGTGGTGCGAATCTCGAGTACCGCCGGATGGGCATTTCGCGCGGTGGACGTGGCGGCCGCGCCTGCGGATCCCGTCATGGTCCTGCTGCGGGCGCCGCTCGTCGTCAAAGGACATGTCGAGTTGCTGACCGACGATCCCCAGACTGCGGCGGTGTTCTCCTCCTTGCGGATTCGCATCGCCCCGGCGGCGATCGTGCCAGGCGATCGGATTGTCGAGGGTGCCGTGTCGCCGGCCGGCGAGTTCACGTTGCCCGGCATCGCCCCGGGCCGATACCTCCTGCAACTTCGAGCGTCGCCGCCGTGGACAGAGATCTCCGGCATGCTCGGCGGTCGCGATACGCTCGACGTGCCCATGGATGTCACGGAGAGCCGCGACGATGCCGTGGTCCTGATTGCCGATCGCGAGGCCGGCGTGCGCGGCACTGTGCGCGACGAGACTGGAGGTGTGGTGAACGACGCTCTCGTCGTCATCTACTCCGCAGATCGACAGTTCTGGTCGAGCGGCTCGCGGCGGGTGCGGCCGACTCACGTGGTGCCCGGCGGAGGCTTCACGGTCGCGAGTCTGCCGCCAGGCGACTACGTGGCTATCGCGCTCGACGGCAATTCCCCGCCAGTGACGAACGCGCTGCTCGCGCGCTACCTTCAGAACGCTCAGCCGTTTCATCTGGCGGCCCGTGAGCACCTGACGCTCGATCTCCGCCTGCGCAAGCCCGGCGGCACTTCGCCGCGATAGCGCCGGCATGGTCGAGTGAGATAACGTCACGATCGCATGTCTACGACGTACCCGAATCTCATCGACGGCCGCAGGGTCGAGTCCAGCGATCGCCAGTCGGACATCAATCCCTCCAACACCGCGGACGTCGTCGGTGAGTTCGCGCGCGCGACGCCAGTCGAGCTCAAAGACGCAATTGGCGCGGCACGGCAGGCGTTCGTCAAGTGGTCGCGATCGACCCCGCAGGAGCGCTTCGACGTGCTCGACAAGGCCGGGTCGGAAATCCTCGCGCGGAAGGATGAACTCGGCCGGTTGCTCGCACGCGAGCAGGGCAAACCCCTGGCCGACGGCATCGGTGAGGCCGCGCGCGCCGGAATGATCTTCAAGTTCTTCGCGGGCGAGGCGCTCCGCCTCGGCGGGGAACGCGTAGATTCCGTCCGGCCCGGGATCGAGGTCGAAGTCACCCGCGAGCCGCTCGGGGTGGTCGGCCTGATCACGCCGTGGAATTTTCCGCTCGCGATTCCCGCGTGGAAGATCGCGCCCGCGCTCGCCTGCGGAAACACCGTCGTGTTCAAGCCCGCCGAGCTCGTGCCGGCCTCGCCCTGGGCCCTCGCCGACATCGTTCAGAAGTCGGGCCTGCCGCCGGGCGTGCTGAATCTCGTGATGGGGCCTGGATCCAGTCTCGGGCCCGCGCTGGCTTCGTCGCCGGACATCGACGCGGTGAGTTTTACCGGGTCTCAGGATGTCGGACCGTCGGTCGCGGCCGCCGCGGTGGCCGCCGGCTCGCGCGTCCAGCTCGAGATGGGCGGCAAGAATCCGCTCGTCGTGCTCGACGATGCCGATCTGCCGACGGCGGTCTCAATTGCCGTGAATGGCGCGTATTTCCAGGCCGGTCAGCGCTGCACGGCGTCCAGCCGGCTGATTGTCACCGAGGGGATTCACGACAAGTTCGTCGCGGCGATGGTCGAGCGCATGAAGCGCATGGTCATCGACGACGCATTGAAGCCGGGCATCGACATGGGTCCGGTCGTCGACGCCCGCCAGCTCGAGAAGAACCTCGAGTACGTCGCGATCGGCCAGCGCGAAGGCGGGCGGCTGGTGCACGGCGGCGATCGTCTGAAACGCGACACCGAAGGCTTTTACATGGCGCCGGCGCTGTTCACGGAGACGACGGGCGAGATGCGGATCAACCGGGAGGAAGTATTCGGTCCGGTCGCCGCGATCATCCGCGTCAAGGACTATGAGGCGGCGCTCGCGGCCGCGAACGACACGCCCTACGGCCTGTCCGCCGGCATCGTGACGACCTCGCTGAAGCACGCCAGTCACTTCAAACGAAACTCGACGAGCGGTCTGGTGATGGTCAATCTGCCGACTGCGGGCCTCGACTATCACGTGCCGTTCGGCGGACGGAAGAAGTCGAGCTACGGTCCGCGCGAGCAAGGCAGCTACGCGAAAGAGTTTTACACCATCGTCAAGACCGCGTACATCGCGCCATAGGCAGCGCGAATTCGGACGCGCGCGCGAGTTCTTCATTCGCCAAGACGCGCGCAACAAGGCATAATCTGCGCCAGGAACCATGACCGCGGCGGCACGCGCTGCGGCGAAAGGGCTGACTCCCGAGATGACTCACGCGAAGAAGCACGCCTCGTTCACCGGACGACTCCTGTTGCTCGGCTGCGGATCCGTGGGCCGCTGCACGCTGCCGCTCATGCTGCGGCACATCGATATGCCGGCGAATCGCATCACCGTGATGGACTTCGAGGACGTCCGCTCCAGTATCGAGGAGGCGCTCAAGGCCGGTGTGGTCTTCAAGCGGGACCGCCTGACGAAAGACAACTACCGCACGCTGCTCAGCAGCCTCGTCGGCCCGGGCGACATCATCGTGGATCTTTCGTGGAACGTCGAGACGCTGGACATTCTGGCGTGGTGCGGTGAGCACGACGTCCGGTTCATCAACACCTCGCTCGAGGAGTGGGATCCATACGGCGAAATCGAGAACAAGTCTCCTTACGAGCGCAGCTTGTACTCCCGGCAGATGCGGATGCGGCTGCTGCGGACCAGGCTCAATTCGCAGGCGAAGCCCAGCCCGACGGCCGTGATCGATCACGGCGCCAATCCGGGGCTCGTGAGCCACTTCACGAAACGGGCACTCGTCGACATCGCCGGAACGATGCTGAAGGAAGGCGTGCCGGCGGCGACCGGTGCAAGTAACGCCGAATTCGAAAAAATCATCGCTGGTGTCGAAGGGCAGGCCGACGGATCGTTTGCCAGGTTGAGCCAGGCGACTGGCACGAAAGTCATCCACATCTCAGAGCGCGACACGCAGATCTCATCGCAGCCGAAGGCCGTCAACGAGTTCGTCAACACGTGGTCGATCGAGGGCTTCTACGAGGAGGGCACCGCACCGGCCGAGCTCGGATGGGGCACGCATGAGCGCCGCTTGCCGAAGCACGCGCACACGCCGGTCGGAGGCCCGGGCAACCAGATCTTCCTCGCGCAGCCGGGCGTCCGGACGTTCGTCCACTCCTGGGTGCCCGAAGGCGGGCCGATCATCGGCATGGTAGTGCGCCACGCCGAGTCCTTCAGCATCAGCGACTACCTGACGCTCTGGGAGGACACTATCGAAGGGCGCCGCTCGGTCTACCGCCCGACCGTGCACTACGCGTACATGCCTTGCGACAACGCGATCCTCAGCCTCTACGAGCTGACGATGCGTAAGTACGAGCTGCAGCCGAAGCTGCGGATCATGAACGACGAGATCACCGAGGGCACCGACGAGCTTGGCGTCCTTCTGATGGGCCACGGCCTGACCAGCTGGTGGACCGGCACCCAGCTCGACATCCAGGAGGCACGGCAGCTCGTGCCCGGCCAGAACGCGACGACGCTACAGGTGGCGGCCGCGGTGCTCGGCGGGCTCGTCTACCTTATTGGAAACCCGCACAAGGGCATTCTTCTGCCCGACGACCTGCCGTACAAGCAGGTGCTCGAAGTGGCCGGCCCGTATCTCGGCCGGTTGCCGTCGGTGCGATCGAACTGGACGCCGCTTCAGAGCCGATCGAAGCTGTTCGGCAAGTGGGGCGCTGCGCCGATCGAGGACGCCGATCTCTGGCAGTTCGCGAGCTTCGTCGTCGAACCGTAGCGGGCAACGCGCCGTTTACTTGACACTGGCGAAGCGCGCAAGAATACTCGGGCGTGGGTACGCACAGCACCTCTGACGCACGAGTGCAACCGCGCGGGGCCGTAGCCGAAACATGAAGCTCACCGACCTGCGGGGCATCCTGCAGTACATCCCGCAATTTCGCGAGAAGACGTTCATCCTCGCGATCGACGGCGGCATTGTCACCGATGACAACTTCGCGACGCTGTTGCTCGACGTCGCGCTGCTGTGGTCGCTCAACATTCGCGTCGTGCTCGTGCACGGCGCGGCCGAACAGATCCGGTCGCTCGCCGCGGAGCGGGGGGTGACGGCGTCGGATCTCGACGGCGCCGGGATCACCGACGCGACGACACTCGATCTGGCGCTCACCGCGGCCACACGGCTGACGCACGAAATCCTCGAGGGCCTGTCGGCGAACGACCTGCGCGCCGCGTGCACCAACGGGATCATCGCGCATCCGGTCGGCATCATCCACGGGGTCGATCACCTGTTCACCGGCAAGGTCGAACGTGTGGACGTGGAGCTGCTGCAGTCGCTGCTCTCGCAGGGCGTCGTGCCGGTGATTCCGCCGCTGGGCTTCGACGGCGACGGCAAGACCTATCGCGTGAATTCGGATGGGGTCGCCGTGGCGGTGGCCGAGCAGCTCAAGGCGATCAAGCTGATCTTCGTGACCGCGCAGGACGGGCTCATCTACAAGGGACAGGTCATCCGGCAGATGCTGGTCGACGAACTCGGGCGCCTCGTTCAACAGGACGCCGCGGGTTTCGCGCCGACGGGTCTCCTCAAAGCCCAGCACGCAGCGGCGGCCGGCGATGCCGGCGTGCCGCGTGTGCACGTGATCAATGGCACGCTGGACGAAGGCCTGCTCGGCGAAGTGTTTTCGAACCACGGCCTGGGGACGCTGATCTACGCGAACGAGTACGAACACATCCGTCCTGCCAAGAAGAAGGATGTGCGCGCGATTCAGATGCTCACCAAGCAGGCCGTCGAGGCCGAGGAACTGGTGCGGCGGACCAAGGCCACGATCGAGAAGAGCCTCAGCGACTACTACATCTTCGAGATCGACCGGAATCCGGTGGCGTGCGTCGCGCTGCACGTGTATCCCGAGGAGAATCAGGGCGAGCTGGCGAGCCTGTACGTCAGCTCGTCGCATGAGAACGAAGGGATCGGCCGCAAGCTGATTCAGTTCATCGAGATCCGCGCGAGGGAGCTGGGACTCGGCACGCTCCTGGCGCTCTCGACGCAGGCGTTCACCTACTTTCAGTCCAAAGGCGGCTTTGTCGAGGGCACGCCCGATGATCTGCCGCCCGCGCGCCGCGAGCGGTACGAGCAGAGCGGCCGCAACTCCAAAGTCCTGGTCAAGAAACTCAAATAGCACCGTGCGGGCCGCACGGTAGAAGCGGAAACAAGGATGCCGACATTTTCTCGCCGAATTCTGTTCGTGGGCTTTGGCGCCGTTGCGCGCTGCACATTGCCCATTCTCCTCAAGCACATCGACGTCGATCCGAAGCGCATCACCATCATGGACTTCGAGCCGAATGAGCAGGCGCTCAAGCCGTGGATCGATCGCGGGATCACGTTCGTCAAGAACCAGGTCACCGCCGACAACATGGGCGCCCTGCTGGGCGAGTACCTGTCGGCCGGCGACTTGCTGATCGATCTCGCCTGGAACATCGACTGCTGCGAGATCGTCCAGTGGTGCCACGACAAGGGCGTGCTGTACATCAACACGTCGGTCGAGCTGTGGGACCCGTACGCCGGCGCCGAGAACAAGCCGCCGACCGAACGGACGCTGTACTGGCGGCACATGAACCTGCGACGGATGGTCGCGAAGTGGACGTCGCCCGGGCCGACCGCGGTGCTCGAACACGGCGCGAATCCGGGACTCATCAGCCATTTCACGAAGCAGGCGCTCCTCGACATCGCCTCGCGCGCGCTCGCCGACCGGAAGTTCAGCGGTGCGGCCGCCGAAGCCATTTCGCACCACGCCGCCGCGCGGGAGTTCAACCACCTCGCGCACAGGCTCGGCGTCAAGGTGATCCACTGCAGCGAGCGCGACACGCAGATCACCGACCGGCCCAAGGAAGTCGACGAGTTCGTCAATACCTGGAGCGTCGAGGGCTTCCGCGAAGAGGGCACGACCACCGCGGAAATGGGCTGGGGCACGCATGAAAAGGAACTGCCGGCCCTCGCGTTCGAACACCCGGACGGCCCGAAGAGCCAGATTTGCCTCGCGCGGATGGGCATCAACACGTTCGTCGCGAGCTGGGTCCCGCCCGCGCACCACATCGTCGGCATGGTCGTGCGCCACGGCGAGGCCTTCACGATCACGGAGAAGCTGACGGTCTGGGAGGGCGACAAGGCCGTCTACCGGCCGACGGTCCACTACGCGTACTGTCCGTGCGACAGCGCCATCGCCTCGCTCCATGAACTGCGCGGCGGCGACTACGACATCCAGCCGAGAATCCGCATCATGACCGACGAGATCACGACCGGCGCCGACATCCTGGGCGCCCTCGTCATGGGCCATCCGTACCAGTCGTGGTGGTGTGGGTCGGATCTCGACATCGACGAGTCGCGCCGTCTCGTGCCGCATCAGAATGCGACGACGATGCAGGTGGCGGTGTCGGTGGTGGCAGCCTGCATGTGGATGCTCGACAATCCGTCGCGCGGGGTGTGCGTGCCCGACGATCTCCCGCACGACTTCGTGCTCGGCATCAGCAAGCCGTATCTCGGGAAGTTCCTATCGCTGGCCTCCGACTGGACCCCGCTCAAGCGCTACGCGAACGCGTTTCACGGCTTCAACCGGCCGCAGCTCGATCTGTCGGATCCGTGGCAGTTCAAGAACTTCCTGATCACCGAGGGCGACTAGTGGACGAAAAGACGCTGCTTCGCCTGGCTCGGACGCACGGCACGCCCGTCGTCATCGTCGATCACAAGGCGCTGCGGGAGAACTTCTCGCAGTTTCGGAAGTACCTGCCGCGCGTGCAGGCGTACTACGCGGTGAAGGCGAACAGCGCGCCCGAGATCGTCACGACGTTCTACAAAGCGGGCGCGAGCTTCGACGTCGCGAGCATGGCCGAGTTCCTGACGGTGCACGAGAACATCAAGGACCTGCCGGACGAGTGAGCGGCAGGCGTTCATCTGGGATCGCATCATCTACGCGAATCCCATCAAGGCCACCGAGACGCTCGAACAGCTCGACCAGTACAAGCCGCTCGTGACGTACGACAACCACGAAGAAGTCATCAAGATCGCGCGGCACGCACCGCATGCGGGGCTCGTGCTGCGCCTGCGCGTGCCGAACACCGGGTCGATGGTCGAGCTGTCGAGCAAGTTCGGCGCGCTGCCCGGCGAGGCGGTGGACCTGATCGCCTTCGCGCACAACAACAAGCTCGAGGTCGAGGGGCTCAGCTTCCACGTCGGCAGCCAGTGCACAAACATCCAGAACTACGTGCAGGCACTGCATCTGGCGGCGAGCGTGTTTTCCGAAGCACGCGAGCGCGGATTCGAGATGAAGCTGCTCGACATCGGCGGCGGGTTTCCCGCGCACTACGACGACACGGTGCCCGCGCTGCGGATTCTGGCGCAGGCGATCAATCCTGAACTCGATCGGCTGTTCCCGGCGCCGATCGAGATTCTGGCCGAGCCCGGCCGCTTCCTGGTGGCATCGGCCGCCACGGCTGTCGTGCAAATCATCGGCAAGGCCGTTCGCGGCGGCAAGCTCTGCTACTACGTCAACGACGGCGTGTACCATACGTTCAGCGGCGTGATCTTCGATCACTGCCAGTACCCGCTGAAGAGTTTCAAGAATAGCGCCGACGCAGATCTGCTCCGTGTTCGGGCCGACGTGTGACGCGCTCGACACGATCAGCCTGGCCGAGCAGCTGCCAGATCTCGAGCTCGGCGATCTCGTCTACGCGCCGAACATCGGCGCGTACTCGGCGGCCAGCAGCACGTATTTCAACGGTTTCGCGCCGGCGAAGGTCGTCCACATCAACGAGTAACGCGGGAAAGGCAGGGCATTGTGGTCAATCCGCTCGCGGGCCAACCCGCCGATCCCCTGGCGCTGGTCAATGTCCCCCGGCTCGTGGCGGCGTACTACACGGAGCGGCCTGATTCGGCTGTGCCTGAACAGCGTGTGCGGTTCGGCACCTCCGGACACCGCGGGTCGTCGATTGCCGTCGGGTTCAACGAGTGGCACGTGCTCGCGATCACGCAGGCAATCTGCCGCTATCGTGCGCTGCAGCAGATCGACGGGCCATTGTTTCTCGGCATCGACACGCACGCGCTGTCCGAACCCGCCGCCCGATCGGCGGTCGAAGTGCTCGCGGCGAATGGCGTCGCGGTGCACCTCGCGACCGGCGACGAGTACACGCCGACGCCGGCCGTCTCACACGCGATTCTCACCTACAACCGCGGACGCACACGCGGACTCGCCGACGGCATCGTCATCACCCCGTCTCACAATCCACCCGAGGACGGCGGGTTCAAGTACAACCCGCCGCATGGCGGGCCGGCTGGTGAGGACGCGACGAACGCGATCGAGCGGATGGCCAACGATTTGATCGCCGCCGGTCTCCACGGCGTCACACGGGTGACGTACGAGCGCGCGCTCAAGGCGTCGACGACCGTCCGGTACGACTTTCTGCACTCGTACGTGAACGATCTGGGCTCGATCGTGGATCTCGACGTGGTTCGCGGAGCCGCGCTGAAGCTTGGCGTCGACCCGCTCGGCGGCGCCGGGGTGCACTACTGGGGCGCGATCGCCGACCGGTACGGCTTGAACCTCACGGTCACGAATCCCGAGGTCGACCCGACGTTCCGGTTCATGGATCTCGACTGGGACGGACGCATCCGGATGGATCCCTCGTCCCCGTATGCGATGCAGTCGTTCATCAAACTCAAAGATCGCTTCGACATTGCGTTCGCGTGCGATACCGACCACGATCGCCACGGCATCGTCGCCCAAAGCGTCGGGCTGTTGCCGCCCAATCACTACCTCGCGGCGTGCGCCTTCCACTTGTTTTCGACGCGGTCGTCGTGGAAGCCGTCGGCCGCGGTGGGCAAGACGGTGGTCTCGAGCACGCTCATCGATCGTGTGGCCGCGAAGCTCGGACGACGGCTGTACGAAGTGCCCGTCGGCTTCAAGTGGTTCGTCGACGGACTCCTCGACGGCTCACTGGGCTTCGTCGGGGAAGAGAGCGCCGGCTCGAGCTTCCTGCGGCGCGACGGCACGGTGTGGACGACCGACAAGGACGGGATCGCGGCGGCGCTTCTGGCGGCCGAGATGACGGCGCAGCGAGGGCGCGACCCCGGCGAGATCTACGCCGATCTCACCCGCGAGCTGGGCGATCCGGTGTACGAGCGCATCGATGCGCCCGCGTCGAGCGAACAGAAGGCCGCCCTTGGAAGGCTGTCACCGGACATCGTGCACGGTGATCTGGCCGGCGAGCCGATTCGGCAGGTGCTGACGTCGGCGCCTGGGGACGGGCAGCCGATCGGCGGGATCAAAGTCGTGGCCGATCACGGCTGGTTCGCCGCGCGGCCGTCCGGCACCGAGGACGTGTACAAGATTTACGCCGAAAGCTTTCAGGGCATGGACGCGCTGCGCCGGATTCAGGCTGACGCCCGAAAGATCGTCGACGTCGCGCTCAGTCGCGCTTGAGTGCGTTCGCGAGCGCCAGGACGCGCCTCGCGCGAGCGATGACCGGTGCATCCACCATACGATCGTCCACGCGATACACGCCGTCGCCTCGAGCGCGGGCGGCCTCGTCGGCGTCCACCAGACGGCGCGCTCGGGCAACCTCGTCTGCCGAGGGGCTGAACACCTCGTTAATCACCGCGACCTGATCCGGATGGATCGCCATCTTCCCGCGGAAGCCCAGCGCGCGAGCCCGGACGGCGTCGTCGCGCAGGTGATCAGGCGAGGTGAGATCCACGAAGACAGCGTCAATCGCGTCGCAGCCTATCGTGGCCGCCGCTAGCACGACCTGCGATCGGGCGAAGTGGATCTCGGCGCCCTCGAGCGTCCTCGGGATGCCGAGCTCGGCGGTCAGATCCTCCGCGCCGAAGAGGATCGCTGGAATGGTGGCACTCGCGCCGGCAATGGCGGCCGCGCGGACGATGCCCCGCGCGGTTTCGAGCAGGGGTATCACGCGGCCCGACGGCGCGATGGCGGCGACACGCTCGACGTCTCCGGCCGATTCCGTTTTCGGCAGCACGACCGCGTCGATCGAACCGGACAGGTCCCGAAGCCAGGCGAGGTCGTCGTCAATCCAGGCGGATGCGGGTCCGTTGATCCGCACGAATCTGGCGGCACCGGACGAGGGCGGCGTTCCCAGCCACGCCCTCACCGCGTCGCGAGCCTCCGCCTTGCGAGACGGATCGACGGCATCTTCGAGATCGCAGACGATCGCGTCCGCCCCTGAGGCCATCGCCTTGGCGAGGCGATCCGGACGAGTGCCGGGGACGAAGAGAATCGATCGCAGAGGATGCACGGGCGGCTCAGTGCTTCGCGGCCGTCCGCTCGAGCGTGGCACGCCGGGCGGTTGCGCGCGAGATCTCGCGTTTGACCTGCAGAATCATCTCGCCGAACAGGTCCCAGCCCTGCGACCGGGCTTCGTCGATCTTGGTCTTGAGACGCCAGATGGCCGACGTGCGCAGGTCTGCAAGATCCGCGTGAATCGCGATCAGCCGTTCGTCGATTTGCGCCAGGCGGCGATCGACGCGCAGGTGCGCGGCCGCCGGATCATCGTCGAGATCGAAATCCGGACTGTGTTGCCACGTGCTGAGAATCAGCCGAAGGCGATCCTCGTCACGTTCGGCGTAAGCGCGGTTGGCTTCTGCCATCAGCGAATGCCGCCGGCAGCGCGCAGGTTCGTCGAGCGCGAGATCTGGATGGATCGTCTTGGCGAGACCACGGAACATGCGTTTGAGTTCGTCGGACGGATCGGGCCGGCCCGAGCAGGGCAGAATGGACGATGCTGCGTCGCTCGTTTCTTCCGCCGAGTCGTCTGGTTCTTCCGCGGGACGCAGGCCGGCGGCGATCTCCAGTTCGGCGACGGCGGCTTCGAGCCGGCCGAGCTCAGCATAGACCGGCCCGACCTTATCGAGGTAAAGGGTCTGCAGACGGTGGAGTTCGGTCTTGAGCGTCACAAGCTCACGTTCGCGCGCGTCGAGCTCCGCTTCGAGCGTTTCCAATCGCGCGCGGCGTGGATCGAGGTCAACGGGAGTCAACGAGGTGTGAATGCTCATGCCGGGCGGTCGCCGATGCGCGTTGCCTAGTAAATCGTCTGGGCGGAAGAAACGTCAAGGGCGGCCTGCCGGCGGGCGAGATGGGCGGCAATTAGTCATCCAGCACGGAGATTTCCGATCAGATCCCGAATGACTCATGTGCTGTAAGTTATTGCAAATAAAGTTGAATGCGTCTCAATCGCCAGCCGTCCATCTTGGTACCAACCCTGCATCTCAGGACGGCACGCAGGTCACGCTCGACGGTCGAGCGCTTCCAAACACGAAGGCAGGACACTAGATGATTCGGTTCGGTAAGGGGTTTGTTCTCAGCATGGCCATCCTGGCGCTGGCTCCCCGCAGCGCCGCGGCCGCTTCAATCACGATTAGCACGAACACGTCGTTCACGGTGGACTGGTCCGTCTCGCAGACAAATCCGGACTTGTCCGGCAGCGCGGATTTCGTCGTGACCAACTTCAACGCGGCCGGCTTCGACCTGGCGATCACCGGCGTCAGCAACACCACGGCGACGTCGCCGAACATCAACGCGCGGCTGACCAGCTTCGGCTTCGGATTGACGCCGAACGCGACGTTCAGCAACGCGGTTGACGGCGCGGTCTACGCTTGGGGCTTCGGCAACTTTCCTGGTTTCAATCAGGTGGATGTGTGCGGCTTCGCTGGCAACAACTGCGCTGGCGGCTCCAACAGCGGGCTCAATCAGGGCCAGAGCACGGCGGTCAACGATGTGATGTCCATTCACATCAGCGGACCGTTCTCGAGTGGGGTCACGTTCGCACCGATCGCGGCGAAATTCCAGACCGCCAACGGTTCGTTCGAAGTCGATGGTTGCGTCGTCAACAACGATTGCGCTACCGGGGTTCAGCTCCTGGCGGCTGTTCCCGAACCAGGTTCGATGTTGCTCCTCGGCACGGGGCTGACGATCTTCGCTGCGGCGCTCCGCCGCCGCGCGAGCCGGTAGGTCTAGACCGCGTTTTTCCAGACCCGATCTGTTCAGGTGTTCCGCCGTCCCGTCGAATGTCGAAGCCGCGTCGCGCGGCTCGACCTCGACGCGGGCGGCGGTTTTTTTCCCGGAACGTGCGGTCACGCCAACTGCCGTCCGGCTGCTCAATTCAGGCAGCGCGCTGGTCAGTCTCTCAACCGTTCCGCCGCAGCAATGTCGCTGGCCGGCCTGCACCGCCGTCGGTCGTTGGTCCGATTCTTGAAGCTTACCGGCGCATGACCTGGCTCTTCTGGCTAATGCTGGCCGCGATCATCGCCGGTTTCGCGGCGCTGACAGGGATCAAGCCGAAAGGCACGCGGCACGTTGCGCATACGAGCCTGATGGGCGTTGCGCGAGTCGTGCTGATTCTGATCCTGATCGTGGTGGC
The DNA here is from genome assembly GCA_963704575.1 of uncultured Acidobacteriota bacterium. GTDB lineage: Bacteria > Acidobacteriota > Vicinamibacteria > Vicinamibacterales > SCN-69-37 > DATEGZ01. Next base: position 4,679,780 of record OY969918.1, read on the forward strand.
GTATCTGGCGTTTCGCGCCCGGACCGGCGCGTAAGCCGGTCGGACGTCTACTCGTCGAGCGATCGCGTGTTCGTCTCGCGCATCGGCCAGATGATGGCGATGCCGAGCAGGCCGAGCGCAAGCACGTAGTACGCGGGCGCGATGTCCCGTCCGAGCCGTGCCACCAGCCAGGTCGAGACCAGCGGTGCGGTTCCACCCGCGATCGCGAGCGTCATGCTGTACGCGAAACTCATCGACGTCACCCGCGTGCGGAGCGGGAAGATCTCCACGACCATCGAGCCTTGCAGGCCGAGTGCCATGCCGATCGGCACGGCGAGCATCGCCTGACTCCACGCGAACTGCCAGACCGGTCCCCGCATCATCAGCGTCACGAGCGGCGCCACGAGGGCCATCGTCGTCGCGGTGAGCGCGAGCATGAGGCGGCGCCGGCCGACATGATCCGACAGCCATCCGCCGGACAGCTTCGAGAAGAGCACGACGACGAGGCTGATCGTGTTCGCGAGCAGGAATCCAGATCCGGCGCCCGGAGCGTGGCTGCGCCGATCGACGACGAACGTGAACATCAGATAGTAGGCCGCGTTCGTCATCGCGGCGATGCCGAAGGTCTGCACCATCGGTCGCCAGTCGGCGACGAGTGACGCGATGATGGGCGGCCGGCTGGCTGCGGCCTTGAGGCCCTCGGAGGTTTCCTGCAGGCCGCGCCGGAGCCACCAGCCCGCAACGCAGAGCAGCACGCTGGCAATGAATGGGATCCGCCAGCGCCAGTCCACGGCCTGGCTCCCGCTGACGAGAACGTTGACGACCCACGCGGATCCCGATCCAAGAATGAAACCGATCGACGCGCCGCATGCCGACGAACTGCCGAGCAGTCCACGCCGCTCGCGTGCGGCCATCTCCGTCGTGTAGACCATCGCGCACGTGAATTCGGCTCCGACCGAGAACCCCTGCACGAGCCGGAGTGTGACGAGCAGAAGCGGCGCGAGCACGCCGACCTGCGCGTAGGTGGGCAGCAGACCGATCGCGAGCGTCGCCGCGCCCATGATAGCGATTGAAAGCGTCAGCAGCGCGCGGCGGCCTACGCGATCGCCCATCACGCCGAGCACGAGGCCGCCGACAGGCCGCGCGGCGAACCCAATCGCGAAGACGGCGAACGCGAGCAGTTGCTGCGCGGTTTCGTCAGTCGAGGGGAAGAACTGCCGCCCGATGTCGGTCGCGAAATAGCCGTACACCGCGAAGTCGAACCATTCGAGAACGTTGCCGACCAGGCCCGCGAGCGCCGTGCGTCGCGCCGACTGACGCGCGACACGCAAGCCGCGCGCAGTGTCCAGCGATACGGTGACCGGAACGCTCGCGGTGCTCACAGCGTCCGAAATCGGGCAGAATCGGCGAAGAGCGTGCGCGTAGCCCGCCCGCGCCGGAGATGGGGCTGTGTTGGCGACTGCAACGAACGAACCACGCGCACACTGACGTGGGAACGAAGCGATGAAAACCTTTCACGCTGGCAATTCGTATCGTTTTGGATAAGATGTCCTGTCCGTCCCCCGGAAAGAGATCCACGTAGGTGGCTTTAGAACAGAATCTGCACGAAGCGCGCACGCTTAGTCCGGTGGCGTTCAACCGACTTCTCGAATGGCTCGATGACGGCCGGGAATCGCAGGGTGAAACCTACCTCGAAATGCGGCGGCGTCTCGTCATCTACTTCGATCGCCGCAACCGCATCGCCGCCGACGACCTTGCCGACGAGACGCTGAACCGCGTCGCGCGCACGCTCGAAACCGACGGCGCGATCGCCACGCGGCCGCCCGCACGCTATTGCTACGTGATCGCGCGCTTTGTCCTGCTCGAGGACATCCGCCGCGAGCGCGTGACGGGGCGGCCCGGCGACGCACGCAGAGTCGATGCCGCGACGATTGGCGATCCGGCCTCCGTCGATCGAGACGACGACGCTCTCCTCAAGGAACAGCGGATGGCGTGCCTGGATCGTTGTCTCCAGGAACTGAAGCCCGAACAGCGGGAATTTGCGATCGAGTACTACCGGGACACCCGGCGCGAGAAGATCGAGCGCCGCCAGAACATGGCCAGGCGCCTGGGCATTTCGATGAATGCCCTGGCCATCCGAGCCAGCCGCATCCGCGCGACCCTCGAGTCCTGCGTGAACAGCTGCCGGCAGGAGCGATGAAAGGTTTTGTGATGGCCCGTCCTATGGGGATGCGCCGTGGCAACTGAGGCACCTTTGCGCGACGAGCAACTCGTGGACTATCTCCTGGGCCAACTGCCCGCCGACGAAGCCGACCGGCTCGACGAGCTGAGCATTGTCGACGACGAAGTGGCGTGGCGATTGCGGGCGGCTGAACAGGACCTCGTGGATGCGTACGTCCGCGGCGAGCTCGATGCGAAGACTCGCGCGCGATTCGAGTCTTACTACATGGCGTCGGCGCGTCGCCGCGAGCGGGTGAAATTCGCGCGCGGGTTCAGCGGGGCAGTCGATGGCGCCGCGACACGAGGCGAGGCGGACCCGGCGCGCCCGATCTACAGGGCGACACACGCCGTTCTGTCTCCACGGTCGACGCCGGTCTGGTGGCTGGCGGCCGCCGCGGCCGCGATCATTGCCCTCGGCATGTTCATCGTTCAGGATCAGAGACTTCGCCGCGAGCTGGCCGCGTCCGCGCAGACGACGGCCGCGCTCGACAAGCGAACGAGCGATCTCGAGCGCCAACTCGCGGAGTCGCGCGCGTCGAGTCCCGCGCCCGCTTCGCAATCCGTCGCTCCCGCCACCGTGCCGGCCGTAGTACGGCCATCGCCGGCCCCAGCGGCCGCGTCCGCACCGGCGGTCACAGGATCGCCGCTGGTGCTGTCGCCCGACACCCGGTCCGCCAGCGCGATTCCGGCGGTGACCCTCGCGCCAGGGGCCGGAGCCATGCCTATCGTCTTGCGGCTCGAAGTCAACGACTTCGCGCAGTACCAGGCCACGGTCAAGGATCCCGGTACCGACGCGGCCGTTTGGCGCAGCGAGTGGAGCGCCGCGAGATCGAAGAACGGCGGCTCGACCGTCGCGATTGCCGTGCCCGCGAATGTCCTGAAGGCTCAGCACTACGCCGTCGAGCTGGCCGGCCGGCGGCCGTCCGGCCCCGCCGAGATCGTCGCGAGCTACGTCTTCGAGGTTCATCCGAAGTAATGCGCCGCCGCGGATGGACCGCCCTGTTCGTCCTCGGCGGTGCCCTCGCGGGTCCGTCTGCCGCCTCACAACAGGACGTGGCGTCGCTGCAGCCCGGCGTCGAGATCGATCGTCCAATTGCTCGAGGCGAGACGCACGAGTTTCGCTTGACGCTTGCCGCCGGTGACTGCATCACCGTCGTGGTGGACCAGCACGGCGTGGATGTGGCCGTCCAGGTCCGCGACACCCGCAGCGCGGTGATCGCCGACGCCGACGACGACGTCACGAAGGGCGGGAGCGAGCAGCTCGATCTGGTCGCCGCTGTGTCGGGCGTGTACACACTTGTCGTGTCGCCGTCGCCGGGCAATGTCGCGCCCGGCACGTTCGGCATTCGCGCCATCAATCGCCACGCAGCCAGCGGCGCCGACCAGATGCTTCAGCAGGCCCGCACGCTTCGATCCGAGGCGTCGAAGCAGTCCGAAGGCGGCACCCTCGACGCCGCGCGGCAGTCGCTCGAGCGCGCGCTTGCGCTGGCCGAATCCGCGATCGGCGCCGACGCGCCGTTCGTCATCGCGCTCGAGGGCGACCTCGGCGCCAATGCGCTCGAGGCGCGCGACAACACGCGCGCAGAAACGTTCTATCTGCGCGCGCTCACTGCGACTAGCCGGAACGCCCAGCCGGGCGATCCGCGCGAGGCCATCATCCAGTCGCGACTCGCCATCGTCTATGACCGTGCGGGCGACCGGCTGAAAGCCGAGACGACCCTTCGTCAGGCGATCGGCGCGATCGAACAGCGTCTTGGGCGTGCGCATCTCTGGTACGTCAGGGCTCTCATCACGCTGTCGAACCTCCGAAACGAGGCCGGCGATCTCAAGACGGCGGAAGAGATCGACCGCCAGGGGATCGCCACACTGGAAACTGTGCACGAAACCGACGGCCTGATGTACGCGGGGCTGCTCAACAATCTAGGCGACCTCTACCGGCAGGCGGGCGACAACGCTCGCGCCAACGAATATCTGCTGAGCGCTCTCGCGATGGGCGAGCGTTTGCGAGGCCCTGACAGCTTCTACGTTTCGACGACACTCCAGAATCTCGGGATTGTCGCGCGCGAGCTGCAGCAGTTCGAGGCAGCCGAAGCCTACGAGCTTCGCGCGATCGCGATACGCGAGCGCCTTGAAGGGCCGAATCATCCTGACGTCGCGCAGGCGCTGATCAACCTGGGGAACATCTACCGCGCCCAGGGCGACGTACAGAAATCGCTCGACACGCAGTTTCGCGCATTGCATATCTGGGAGGCGACCGGCGGACCGTACGAACGCGGCACGCTGCTGACCCTGGGCAACATCGCGCGGACGTACGCGTCGATTGACGACGTGCCGCACGCGATCGAATACCAGCGACGGACCGACGCCCTGCTCGAGACCCATCTTGCACTGAATCTGTCGATGGGCTCGGAACGCGAGCGTCTCGCCTATTTCCGCTCGATGGCCGAACGGACGGACCGCACGGTGTCGCTGCACCTGAACATGGCGCCCGGGGCGCCGGACGCCGCGTCTCTCGCGACGCTCGTGCTGTTGCAGCGCAAGGGCCGCGTGCTCGACGCGATGGCGAACACGCTCGCGGCCGTCCGCCGCGGCGCGGACGCGCACGATCGCGCGCTCCTCGATCAACTCCGCGAGACGACCTCTGATCTGTCGCAGGCGGCGTTCAGCCCGGTCACGAACGAGAAACGGGCCGAGCGACAGCGGCTGATCGCGGCACTCGACGCGCGCAAGGAGACGCTCGAGCGGGATCTGGGTGCGCACAGCGACGCATTTCGTGCGGAGACGCAGCCGGTCACGATCGAAGCGGTCCAGTCGGCGATTCCCGACGACGCCGCGTTGATCGAGTTCGCGGTCTTCCGCCCCTTCAATCCGAAGGCCAATAGCAACGCCGACGCCTACGCCGCGCCCCACTACGCCGCATATGTGCTGCGTCGCCACCAGGCGCCCGTCGGCGTTGACCTGGGACCCGCGGCCGCGGTCGACGACGCGATTGCCGCGTTTCGGCGGTCGCTCGCCGATCCGCGCTGCTCGGACGTCAAGACCCACGCCGCGGCGCTGGGCCGTCAGGTCGTGCTGCCGATCGCGTCGGCCATTGGCGACGCGACGCGCTTGCTGATCTCGCCCGACGGCGATCTCAACCTGATCCCGTTCGACGCGCTCGTCGCCGGCGACGAGCGATATCTCATCGAGCGCTACGCGATCACGTACCTTACGAGCGGGCGCGATCTGCTTCGGCTGCGCGTTTCCCGGATCAGTCAGTCGGCGCCGATCATCCTCGCGAATCCGTTGTTTGGGGAACCGACGGTGGCGCCTCGAGGACCAGGCGGCGAAACGCGCGGCCCGCTCACTTCTGATGGGACATCCGCGGCGATGTATTTTGCGCCGCTGCCGAGCGCGGCGGTCGAAGCACGCGCGATCAAAGCGCTGTTTCCGCAGGCGACGCTGCTGTCCGGGCGCGAGGCGACGAAGACCAGCCTGCTCGCCGTTGCCGGACCCGAGATTCTGCACATCGCGTCGCACGGCTTCTTTCTCCAGGACAAGACGCTCGACAATCCGCTGCTGCGATCCGGCATTGCCCTTGCCGGCGCGAACCTCGGCCGCTCGAGCGGCGACGACGGTCTGCTGACGGCGCTCGAAGCGTCGGGGCTGAACTTGTGGGGCACGAAGCTGGTGACGCTCTCGGCCTGCGACACGGGCGTCGGAGAAATTCACAACGGCGAGGGCGTGTATGGCTTGCGGCGCGCGTTCGTGCTGGCCGGCACCGAAACGCTCGTGATGAGTCTCTGGCCCGTGAGCGATCGCATCACGCGCGAAACGATGACGACGTATTACACGGGTTTGCGCGATGGCCTCGGGCGCGGTGACGCGCTGCGTCAGGCAAAGCTCGCCTTACTCGCGCGCGCGAACTGGTCGCATCCGTACTACTGGGCCAGCTTCATCCAGTCAGGCGAGTGGGCCAGCCTCAACGGCCGCGGCTGAGCGCCCAGTCCGCTGATCGCATAGCAAGCCTGGCGGCTCAGCGGATAGCGAAGGGCAGCGTCATCCTGTCGGGCGCCGGGGTCTTGTCGATCTGCGTGAACGAGTCGACGTCGAACGGCCGTCCGATCTTGTTGCCCATTGGATCTTCAAGAATCGACAGTACCGACGAGATCGAAGCGCCCAGCGCGCCACGGATCGCTCGGCGTGTAGCGCCATTCGGTCTCGTTCGCGGCAATCGTGATCTCTCCGGGGATCGTCGTCGACCCTGAGGCGACGGCGAGTGCGCGCTGCAGCAGGCCGTGATCGAGCGGCCGCGGAAACGTCACGGCCACTGGATCGCGCGTGCCGGCGGCCGGCGCGTGAATCCGCCAGTCTTCGAGGCGGAGCGGCGCCATCTGGGCAGCCGCCACACTGAACTGATGCCGGTACGCGGCGGCGAGCGGCTGACCGTTTGCGTCTCGCCAGCGCGGATCGACCGCCACCGTGTATCGATGACCCGGCAGGAGCGCCCGGCCGAATTGATCATTCGGCAGGATGCCGCGCTTCACGCGGCCGGGATCGAGAAATACGGTGTACCGTCGGCCGTCCGGGCTCCAGAAGTCCACGTCGAGCGCGAGAAATGCGTCTTTGACTTCGTGACCCTGGTCGTCGAGGAGCGTCAGGAAGTCGCGGCCGTGATCGCGGGCCATCGGCGCGGAAAACTCCAGGTATATCCGCAGCAGGTTTTCAGGCAGCGTGTCGGCCGACGGCCACATTCGGACAACGGTGGTCGTGGGAGTCAGCGCCGGCGCGGCAAGCGACACGACCGACCGCACGACCGGCGCGGATCGCGGCGCGGGCAGACGAGCCGGGTCGAACGTCGCGACGTACTTCCGTCCAGGATCGAGCGGATAGGCCGGCGTGAACTCGATCGATCCCGACGCGACCTCGTACCGGCCGACCACGGCGGGGGCGTCGTCGGCTGTGCCGTCGACCGCGACGCGGAAGATCCGTTGCCACGCCGCGGCGTCGAGGTGCGCGCGCGCGAGCGACGACGCTTCTTCGGAGGAGAGCCCGGCGACGCGGATGCGAGCGGGCGACGAGGACGAAGCGGGGACGAGCGAGAAGGAAAGTGGACCGGCGGGCTGGCCGCACGCGGCCGTGACCGCGATTGCGACGAGCGCCGCCGGCCCGAGTCGACGAATCACTACGGCAGCACGACCGCCTGAAGGTTCATGCCGCTGTCGGTGCGCGTCAGGATGACGGTGTGCGTCGCGTCGAGCAGATCGAGCTGAACGACGTTGGCCATCGAGGTGATCTTCTCGGCCGGGATGCCGGCGGTGCCCTCGACGGGCGCGGTCAAGCCGGACGCCGATCCGAACTGGTCGGTCGAGATCTTCAGGACGCCGTGACGCGTGTTCGCCATCAGCACGAACTCATGGCCATCTTTCTTGTAGAGCACCATGTCGATCGGCTGGTTGCCCGCGCCCAGTTCGGCGATCGTCGTGCCGCGCACCTTGGCACCAGGACGCAGATCCGCGATCCGGAAACGGACGAGTGGCGTGCACGTGTAGCCTGCGATGAACGACGTCTGGCCGTTCGTCTGGTTGGTGACGAAGGTCAGAATCGGCGCGTTCGTCTCGAAGCGCGCGTGCGACGTGTGCCAGATCTCGACGCTCGTGCCCTGATCGGCCTTCGCAAACGGATACGGAATCGCCCAGAACTTCGACGAGAACTCTTCGTTCGAGAGGCCCGTCACGTACAGCTTGCCGTCGACGAGCGCCATGCGCGTGATCGACTGCGTGCGGTTGCTGCGCCCGTTCGCGGCGGGTGCGGCGGCCGGCGGGTTGGGTAGCGCGATGCTCGTGAACTTCGCCTGGTCGAACGCGGCGACCTCGACCTTGCCGGCGCCGTCCACGCGGACGAGCGCGGGCTGCGCGGTCGCGCCGGTGCCGCGCATAACCGAGACGTACGTGTTGTGGGTCTTCGGATGCACGGCCATGTCACGAATCGCGATCTGCGCGGCGTCGGTGCCGAGGAGCGCCGCGATCTTCTGATCGAGAGCCGAAACGTCCTTGGTTCCCGCCGCGCCGGAGCCGGCGCCGAGATCAATCGCGTAAATCGTGGCGGCCTGCGGGTCGGCGGCAAAGAGCGTTCCGTCGGCGCCGAACGCGAGCGTGCCGATGGAGGTCAGCGACGGACCGATCGACGTCCTCGCACCGAGCGAGACCGACGTCGTGGCCGCCGCGAGTGCGAGCACGAGGGCCAACTTCGAAAGGGTTTTGATCATAGACACGTATTAGACTCCCGGACGCCGCTTGAGGGCAAGAACGGCGCTGGCTTGTGGCCGGGGGGAACCTCGGTCCTTCGGGCGGGATTCCGGTACATCGCGCCGGCGCGGCGCGGGTTACGATTCGAGGCGAGATGCCGCACCTCATCGAGAAGGCGACGAGCGCTCGGGCCAAATGCCGTGGCTGCGGCAACCGGATTGCGGCCGGAGAGTGGCGATTCGGGGAGCGGCTGCCGAACCCATTCGCCGACGGCGAAGCGGCCGAGATGACGCACTGGTTTCATCTGCGGTGCGCGGCGTTCCGGCGGCCTGAGGCGGTGCTCGAAGTGCTCGAGGCCGCAACCTCAGACGTCGCCGATCGCGACGAACTTGTGCGCGAGGCGAAACTCGGCGCCGCGCATCAGCGCCTGCCGCGGTTGAGCGGCGTCGAACGCGCCAGCTCCGGTCGCGCTGCGTGCCGGTCGTGCAAAGAGCCCATCCCCAAGGACACATGGCGCATCTCGCTCGTGTTCTACGAAGACGGTCGCTTCACGCCGGCCGGGTTCGTGCACATCGTCTGCGCCCCCGCGTACTTCGAGACGCCCGATCTGATGAGCCGCATCCGCTACTTCTCGCCGGCGCTCACCGACGCGGACGCCGCCGAAGTCCAGGCGCTTCTCGGCCAGTCACCGCTACCGTGATGATTGTCGCGATCGCCGCTGGACTTCTGCCATGGTGAGCGGCACGCGCGCGGTGACGAGCGCCTGCTGCGCCACGTCGACGCGGTGCTCGACGGGCTCTGAAAACTTCTGCGGATCCACGTGGAGGATCCGCAAGTCCTTCGCGGCGATGCCGCGCGCGCTCGCGAATTCGAGCGCCCGCGCGCCGAGTTCCGCCTCCGAGGTCGCCGGTGCCCCGGGATAGTGGACGGCGAGATGCCGGTGAACGATGACGCCCGTCTGTGCGTCGTACACCACCACGGCACGAATGGTTTCGGGCGCCGCCAGGCCTGGAGACTGCGTGATATCCATGTCGCGCTCCCTCGGCTAGCTCGAGTGGAAGACGTTGCAGAGCGCGCGCGTGAAGCAGTTGAACGTGAGCAACTGCATCGTCACGTGCGTCATCTGATCATGGCCGACGGCCGCGGGGAGGGCATTGATCGGATCGCTCGGGCCGGCGGGGAAGGACACGGTGCTGTCCGAGTTGTCGGAATTGCGGAACCGGAAGTTCAGAATGCCGGCGCGCGCGACGTCCAGATCGCCGCCGACGTTGAAACGCGACAGCGTGATCGTCACCTGGCTGAACGCCGGCGGAAAATCGAGGTCAATCGTCGTCGTCGCCAAGTCGTCGCTACCTTGAAACACCCCCAGCGTTCTCAGTCCTGTGAGCATCGCGAAATCCTCCGGGGGGCGGACTATCCTAGCAGGGCTCGGCGCCCTGCCCCGCGATCTACTTCGGGAGTTTGAACATCGCGTCGTCGATCGGCACGTTCTGCTTGATGTCGGAGAACGTGATCGTCGCGGTGAACAGACTTGTGGCCTGTCGCACGCTGAACGGCCGCTTCACGCCATCGACGGCGCGAAAATCGCCGAAGCTCACGTCCACATCGAGCGGGCCTTGCGGCATGGCTCGCGACACGAGCTGGCGGACCATGAGTCCGGATTCGACCTCGAAGTACAGCGTTGCCGGCGATCCGTCGGCCGGCACGGCTTGAACGACGTAGGTGTCCTTGCCGTTCACCACCTCGTGTCCCTTGACCGTCATCGTCGGGTACACCGTTTTCAGCTTCAGTTCGCGGCCGAAGATGGCCGCGCGTTTCGCTTCGGCCAGTTCGCCGCCGCTCTTCTGTCGCAGGCCGTTCTGCGGGTCGTCCGCCCAGCCGATGGCGCCGTCGAATCCCTCGCGCTGGCGGCCGAGGCCGGCGAACTCGAGGACCGTCAGGGCCTTGTCCGGCGCCTTCTGAAACAGCTCGACCGTGCCGCTGATGTTCGCGTCGGCGATCTCGATCGTGCCTGTCGCGTTGATCGACGTCACCTTCTCGAGTGCCGCGCGTCCGCCGACGGCCGTGACGTACTTCTCGAGGATCTGATCGACGGTCGGTGTTTGCGCGGGCACCGCGAGCCGGGCATCAAGCATGACCGCACCGGTCAGCAGCAGGACCGCGCACGTCAGAAGTCGTCGAACCATTGGCACACCTCGTCCGGTCAGGATACCGCGATCGCGCGTGTCGGGGAATCAGTCGCCGCGCAGTGCGCCGAGTGTGCCCACGCGGCTCGCGCGAATCGCCGGGACAACAGCCGCGCCCGAAGCGACGACGAGCAGGACGCCCGCGACCACGCCGTAGACGAGCGGATCGCGCGAGGACTCGTTGAAGAGCAGTGGCTCGATGAAGTGCCCGGCGCCGGCCGCGATCACGCTGCCGGCCGCAATGCCGACGCACGACAACGCGACGCCGCCGCGCACGATCAGTCGTGTCACGTCGCCGCGCTGCGCGCCGAGCGCCAGCCGGACGCCGATCTCATGAGCGCGATCGGCGACGAAGTACGACATCACGCTGTAGATGCCGATCGCCGCGACGATGAGCGCCAGCAGGCCGGACAGCACAAAGACCGTCGCGCCAATCCGCCACGGCTCCACCTGCGGGTCGACCGTACGCTGCAGCGTTTGGAAACTCACGAAGCGGATGGTCGGATCCATTCCGGCGACCGTTTGCTTGATGACGGCGTCGAGTCGGCCGGCAGCCGGCGCGGCCCGAGTGATGAGCACCGTGCCACCGAACCCCACCTCCTGGCCGAGTGGAATGTAGAAGTGCATCACGGGCGCCTCGCGTAACAGGCTGCGACGAGTGTCCTCCGCAATGCCGACGATGCGTGCGCAGGGTGACGTCTCGACGACGATGCACTTGCCGATCGCGTCGTCCTGCGGCCAGATCGTCCGCGCCATCGTGTCGCTGACGATGGCGACCGGCTCGGTGCCGGAGTGGTCGCCGGATCCAAACTCACGGCCACGAAGGATCCGCGTGCCCATGGTCGTGAAGTAGTCGTCGGCAACCGCGCTGATGCTTGGCCCGCCGGTCGAAAGCGTCGGCACCGTCGGCACGCCGGGAATCCGGATCTCCACGCCGAAACGATTGCCGAACGGAGTGCCGGCCGCGAGGCTCGCGTGTTCGACGCCGGGAATCTGTCGCACGGCGGCAAGCGATGCGCGCTCGACGTTGGCGCGACGCACACGTTCGGCCGTTCGGGCGTCGTTGCCGGCAATCTGTCCGAGCGGGGCCCGACTGATTTGGGCGAGCACCACGCGATCGAGGTCGACGCCGAGATGGAGCGCGCGCACGTTCCAGAGACTGCGAACGAACAGCCCCGCGCCAATCAGGAGCACCACCGACAGCGCGGCCTGAGCGACCGTGAGGAACTGCCGGACGCGCGAGCGATCGCCGCCCCCGTCGCGCACGCCCTGTTTCAGCGCGTCGGTCAGGTTTACGCGCGTGGCCCGCCATGCCGGGAGCAGGCCGATCGCGAGCCCGGTGCTGACCGAGAGCGCGACCGAGACGAAGAGCACACGCACGTTCACGGGGGACGTCGTCCAGTCAACGCGGGTAAAAATCGTCGTTCGCGCCACGCCGCCCAACGCGTACGCGAGCGCGACGCCTCCGGCGGCGCCGGCCAGAGCGAGCAGCAACGACTCGGCGAGCAGCAGCCGCACGAGCTGGGCCTTCCCCGCGCCAAGCGCCGCACGCAACGCGACCTCACGCGAACGCCTGAGGCCGCGCGCCAGCAGCAGGTTACCGACGTTCGCGCACGCGATCCCCAGGACGACGAGCGCGACGCCGGACAGCCATCGCACGACGGTCAAGTCCTGCGCGTCGGCTCCGCTACTGTCCGCGGACAGCGGCGCGACGAACAGCCGGCCCGTCGCGGTCGCCGATTCCGTGCCCGTGTATGCGCGCTGATGGATCGTCGTCAGATCCGCGGACGCCTGCGCGAACGTCACGCCGGGCTTGAGCCGGCCGACCAGATGCAGCCACTGCGCCGTCCATGACGAGGTCCAGTCGGCGACGACGCCCGGGCCGAGCAGATTGATGGGCACCCACGCGTCCACCGGACCATCTTGTGGCCCGACGAAGCCGCGCGGCGCCACGCCGATGATGACGTACGATGCGCCGCCGATTGTCACCTGCCGCCCCACGACGTCGCGATCACCGCCGTACCAGTGCTGCCACGCGGCGTCGCCGAGCACCGCGACGCGCAACGCGCCCGCGGGTCGATTTTCGTCGGGGCCGAAAAACCGGCCGAGCGACGGTGCGACGCCGAGCACGGGGAACAGCGTGTCGGACGCGTAGCCGACCGGCGCGGTGTGCGCGTCGACGCCTTGACCGATGACGACGGAGTTCACCGCGTACGAGGCGACGCCGTCGAACGTCCGCGCGTCGCGCCGCGCCACGTCGTAGCTCACGTGGCCGAACGAGCTCGTCGTGAACGGCCGGTTGCCGTCGACCACGCCACTGAGATAGACGCGAACCACCCGTGCGGGGTCAGTCACGTACGGCGGTCCACTGAGGAGCAGCCGATCGACGATCCCGAACATCGCGGCGTTGGCGCCGATGCCCAGCGTGAGCGCGACTAAGACGAACGTGGTGAATCCGCGGTCGCGCCGCAGGCCGCGGGCGGCGAACCGGATGTCTTGAATCAGGCCGTCCATGGTCATCCTCCACGCCGATGTGGCCGGTCGCGCTTCGAGCCGCATTTCGCGCCGGATCGCGATGAGCGTCGTCACCGCGTCGAGCCACACGCGCGGCGCGTCGCCCAGCGTGACCGGGGACGTCTGGTCGAGCGTTGCGGCGGTGTCGAGGAGTTCGTCGCCGAACTGCCGTTGAAAGTCGCGCGGCAGCAAGGCGAGCAGCGTCCGGAAGATCCGCGTCCTCATGTCAGGCGCGGGCGCTTGCCCGCCTCGGTCAGCCGTGCTGCGCGGACAAGCCGCGACATGCGGTCCACTTCGGCGTCGAGCACGATGCGGCCGCGGCGGGTCGGCCGATAGAAGCGCCGGCGCGGGTCGGCGCCCTCGCCGTCCGGCGGATCGCACGGCTCGATCAGCTCGTCGCGCAGCAGCCGGCGAAGCATGCGATAGAGCGCGCCGGTCTGGAGAATCGTCGCACCCTCCGATCGCGCCTCGACGTCGCGAATGATGCCGTACCCGTGGAGCGACCTGGAGGAGAGCGCGAGCAGAATCAGCAGCGCATCGGTCGAGAGCGGCAGATAGGCTTCGGCACGCCACGGGTCAGGCATGGGCAGGACGATACGGCACATGTGGACAATTTGTCCATAGTCGTTTCCGGACATCCAAGGTTGCCGCGCGGGCTCAGGCGCGCCACAATGACGCTGCGGGGGACACGATGACGCGGCGAATGGTGGTCGGACTGGTGGTGCTGGCGTGCTGGGGCGTGACGTCCGTGCGGGCGTGGGGGCCCGAGGGCCACCACATCGTCGCGCGGCTGGCGCTTGATCGGATGACGCCCGAGGCCAAGAAGGCTACCCAGGATCTGCTCGGAACCGAGGACTTCGTCGCGGTGTCCACGTGGGGCGACGAGATCCGATCGCAACGCCCCGAGACGTACAACTGGCACTTCGTGGACATTCCCTACGACGAGTTTCACTACGACGCCGCCCGCGACTGCAAGCCGACGCCGCAGGGTGACTGTATCGTCGCCGAGCTCGAGCGCGCGCGCCACGAGATGATCGATGCGTCGCTCCCGATCGACAAGCGGCGCGAGGCGCTGAAGTGGGTCATCCACCTCATGGGCGACCTGCAGCAGCCCCTCCACGCGATCGACAACAAGGATCGCGGCGGCAACGACGTCACCGTCAATCTGGTGGGGCAGCCGCCGCCTCAGCCGGGCACGCGAGTGAATCTGCACGCCGTCTGGGACTCCCGGGTGATCGGGATCCGCAATCCTGACGAGATAGCGTACGTCGCGATGCTTACCGACGAATTCAAGGGCGAGCGTCTCGTCGGCGCGCCCATCGACGTCGTCGCGTGGGCCGAGGCGTCGCACCAAATTGCCGTCGAGTACGTCTACGTTTACCCGGGATTCAGCCCCGGTGCGCCACCGACACAGCCGGTGGACCTCAACAAGGAATACCAGGACAAGGCGCGACTAGCGGTCGATCACCAGCTGATGCTCGCCGGCGTTCGCCTGGCGTCGGTGCTCAACTCCGCCTTCCGCAAGCCGGCCGGCGGTCGATAGCGTTCCGCTGTTCGTTCGCGGACAGTTTGCGCCCGGCCGCCGAATCCGCACGAACCATCTCGCCCGTCGCTCCGTCATACTACGCGTCCCTACATATAGGGAGGCGCGACGTCCATGTTCAGTCCAGAGCTCAAAAAGGGCAGCATCGAGATGCTCGTGCTGTCGCTTGTCGAATTCCGGCCCCGCCACGGCTATGAGATCGGCAAGCTCATCGAACAGCGATCCGGCGGGCGGCTGACGTTCGCGCTGCCGACGCTCTATCCCACCCTCCTGCGGCTCGAGAGCCGCGGCTGGCTCAAGGGCCGATGGGTCGAGAAGCCAGGGGAGCGGGAACGCTGTTTCTACCGGCTGACGCCCGAAGGCCGGCGCGTGCTCGCGCAGCAGCGCAAGACCTGGGCGGTGTACATCGCGGCGGTCAACGACGTCATGGACGCCGGCGATGCGTGACTGGCACGCGTACGTCCGCCGCCATCTGCCGCCGACGGCCCTCACGCCGCCGCGCGAGGCGCGCGTCATCCGCGAGATCGCGACGCAGCTCGAGGATTTCTACCGCGACGCGATCGTGCGTGGGTGGGCGGACGTTGACGCCGATGCGTACGCGCGGGCGCAAGTCACCGACTGGTCGCGCATGGCCGCTGATGTCCTCGGCGCCGATCGCGCGCACGCGCTGCCGCGCGTCGATCGCCTCATCGCCACGCTGGAGGTCCAGCCGGTTCCCCATCGAGGAGGCCTGATGTTTGCCCATGTCCTGCGCGACGCGCGCTATGCGATCCGCCAATTGCTCAAGGCGCCTGGATTCACCGTCGTCGCGGTCCTGACGCTCGCGCTTGGCATCGGCGCCACGACGGCGATCTTCAGTGTCGTCGACGGCGTCCTGCTTCGGCCGCTGCCGTTCCCGAAGTCGGACGAGCTCGTGCGTGTGCACGAGGTGGTTCCGCAATACGGGCTCTTCTCCGTCGCGCCGGCAACGTTCCTCGACTGGCGCACGCAGAACTCCGTCTTCGAGCGGATCGCGACGTACAGCAGCACGAGCGCGACCTTCACCAACGAGAACGGACCCGAACGGGTGCAGGGCGCCCTCGTGTCGTGGGACATGTTCCAGCTGCTCGGCGTGTCGCCGATGATCGGGTCGGCGTTCACGGCGGCACAGGATCAGCCGGGCGCGGACGCCGAGATCGTCCTCAGCCACACCGCGTGGCAGCAGCGCTTCGGCAGCGATCCTGGCATCGTCGGCCGCACGATCAATGTCAGTGGCGCGCCCGTGACGATCCTGGGCGTCATGCCGCCGGACTTCTACTTTCCGTCGCGCACCGCGGAATTCTGGCGGCCGATTGCGATTGACACCGCCAAAGCCACGCGCGGGGGGCACTTTCTGGGCGTCGTCGCCCGCCTCAAGCCGGGGGTGACGCTCGATCGCGCGAGCGTCGAGATGAAGGGGATCTCCGAACGGCTGGCGACGCAGTATCCCGACGCGAGCGCCGGCGAGTCTGCCCGCGTTGTGTTGCTGCAGGAACAGATCGTCGGTGCGATCCGGCCGGCGCTCCTCACGCTTTTTGCGGCGGTCGGCGTCGTCGTGCTCATCGCCTGCGCGAACGTGGCGAACCTGCTGCTCGTGCGCGCGTCGGTGCGCGAAAAGGAAATTGCGATCCGCACGGCGCTCGGCGCCGGCCGCGGCCGGCTCGTCGTGCAGATGTTTTCGGAGAGCCTGGTGCTCGCCATCGTCGGCGGCGCGCTTGGCGTTCTCATCGGGTACCTGGCGATCACGCCGATCCAGACGCTCGGCGCGGGCAGCATTCCCCGCGTCGCCGACGTCCGGCTCGACGGCACGGTGCTGGCATTTGCGGCCCTGGCCTCGCTCGTCACGGGCATCCTCTTCGGCCTGGCGCCCGCGTGGCAGGCATCGCGCACGAGCGTCGGCGTCGTGCTCAAAGAGGGCGGCCGATCGTCGTCCACGTCCGGTGGTCGATGGGTGCGCAGCGGGCTGCTCGTCGCCGAGGTCGCGATGTCGATCATTCTGCTGACCGGAGCCGTGCTGCTGCTCCGCAGTTTCAGCCGGCTGACGAACGTCGATCCCGGATTCCGTCCCGACAGCGTCCTGTCATTTCAGGTGTCGCTGCCGTCGGCCTCGTACAAGACGCCCGAAACGCATCGATCGTTCTACCAGAAACTGCTCGAGAATCTGGAGGCCCAGCCGGGCGTGCAAGCGGCGGCGATCGTGCAGGTGTTGCCGATGCGGGGCAGCTATGTCCTCTCTCTGGACGTACGAGGCCGTCCACCGGCCAAGCCCGGCGAGGAGGCCTCGGCGAACTATCGGGCAGTCAGCCCACACTATTTCGACGCGCTGCAGATTCCGTTGATTCGCGGGCGGGCGCTCCTTCCGGAAGACTCGGCGAACGGGCATCACGTTGCTGTCATCGACGAAGCCTTCGCCAAGACGATGTTTCCCAATCAGGATCCGATCGGTCAGGGGCTGAGGATCGGCAACGGTTTCGACGGGTTCTTCGACATCGTCGGCATCGTCGGAAACGTGCATTACGAAGGCCTCGACACCAGCACGGCACCGACGATGTACGTGCCTTCGACGCAGGACGACTTCAGCACGATGTGGGTGCTCACGCGTGCGAAGAGCGGCGACCCCGCGCAGCTGGCGGGTTCCGCCCGCGCACTCGTGCGGGACATCGATTCGACGCTGCCGACGTACTCCGTCAGTCCGCTCGCCACGGTCGTGAGTGATTCGGTGGCGCAGCGCCGGTTTTCGATGCTGCTCATCGTGCTCTTCGCCGTCGTCGCGCTGTTTCTCGCAGCCGTCGGGCTCTACGGCGTGGTGGCCTATACGGTCCGCCAGCGCACGCGCGAGATTGGCTTACGGATGGCCATCGGCGCGGCGCCGAGCCACGTCCTGACGATGGTCGTGGGCGGCGGTATGAAGCTCGCGCTCATCGGCGTCGTGATCGGTGTCGCCGGCGCGCTTGCCCTCGCACGGCTCGTCCAGACGATGCTCTTCGAGGTCGCGCCGTCCGATCCGATGAGCTACGTGATCACAGCGGCGCTGTTGCTCGCGATTGCGGCGGTCGCGTCGTACGTGCCGGCCCGCCGTGCGATGCGGGTCAATCCGATGGTCGCGCTGCAGGCCGAGTAGCGGCTAGTCGGTGAGCGCGACGACAGGACTCACGCGTGAGGCACGTCGCGCCGGAATGCACATCGCGAGGAACGCCACCAGGCCCAGGGCGAACGCGACCGTCGCGATGACGGTCGGGTCGAGCGGCGTCACGCCGTAGAGGACCGTGACCAGCGCCCGGCGCAGCCCGAGCAGTCCAAAGAACCCGAGCGACAGGCCGATCGCGACGATCTTCACGCCTTCGCGGACCACGAGGCCGAACACTTGCGAGCCGGTGCTGCCGAGCGCCAGACGAATGCCGATCTCGCGCCGCCGCTGCACCACGCCGTACGCGAGCACGCCGTAGATCCCGATTGCCGACAGCAGCAGCGCGACCACCGCAAACGCGGCCGCCAGCACCATCGGCACGCGCCGCGACATCAGCGACTGGCTGAGATAGTCGTCCATCGTGTGGACGGAGTAAAACGGCAGTGCGGGATCGATCGCCGCGACGGCTTTCCGGATCGACGTCACCATTGCCGCGCTCGTGTTCGACGACTTCACGGTGAGGCCCATCCCGCGTTCGGGCGCCTGCGCATACGAGTAGTACACCGCGCCGACCGGCTTCTTGGCGGTCGCGAGGCCATCGAACTGCACTTCGCGGACGACGCCCACCACCGTGTACATTTTCGTGTCCGGACCGGGGTTGTTGACGCGCTCCGCGGTGCCCGGCTGATAGACACGCCGGCCAATCGGATCCTGTCCCGGCCAGAAATGACCCGCGAGCCGCTCGTCGATGACGACCGTGAGCTGACCGGTTGCGTTGTCGCGCCGATCGAAGAACCGGCCGCGCACGAGCCGCGTGCCCATCGTTTCGAAGTAGCCATCGCTGACCGTGATGACGTTCGGCGAAATCAGGGATTCGCCCTCCTTCATGCGATGGTCCTCGGCGATCAGCACCGAGTCGTCGTGATCGCCCCCGAGCGGCACCGTCGACGTGACCGCCGCGGCGGTGACGCCGGGCAGCGCGCGCACGCTGTCGAGCAGTGCGGCGGCGAACGGCACGAGCGCGTCATCTTTGTACGACGTCGGCGGGAGGGAGAGGGCCCCGGTCACGACGCCTGTCGAGACGAAACCCGGATCGATCCGAAGTACTTCGCGGAAGCTCGACAGCAGGAGGCCGGCGCCGATGAGCAGGATGAACGCGATCGTGACCTGCGCAATGGCCAACCCGCGGCGCACGAGGGTGGTGCTGCGGCTCGCGGTGCCGCTGCGGCCTTCTTCCCGGAGGGCGCTGTTCACATTGAGGCGCGACATGCGGACGACCGGCATGAGCCCGATCAGCACGCCGACGAGCAGAGCCACGCCGAGAATGACGGCGGCGCTGATTGGGTCGAGCGCGATTTCGTGACCGCGCGGCATCTCGTCGAGCCCGAACGCCGGCACGAGCCGCAGCGCCCACCAGCCGAGCCCGAGTCCCGCCAGGCCGCCGGCGATCGAGAGCAGGGTGGTTTCCGTGAACAACTGGCGTGAGAGCCGGCTGACGTCGGCGCCGATCGCCTGGCGCGTCGCAATCTCGCGCGAGCGCCCGCTCGACCGCACGAGCACGAGGTTCGCGATGTTCAGGCAGCCGATCAGCAGCACGAAGACCACGCCGCCCCAGAGCAGGAACAGCACGGGCCGCACGTCCTCGACGACCTCCGTTTGCAGGTCGCCGACCGCCGTATAGAAACCGGCATCGTGCAGCAGTTTCGTGAATTGCGGGAACCGGTCGTCATTGCGGCGGTTCACGGCGTCCACTTCTTCCTGGACGTGCGCGATCGTAACGCCGGGTTTGCGCAGGCCGATCATTTCCCAGTTGTTGCTGTGTCGCGCGCTGTCGGACTTTTCCCTGGCGGTGAACGAGGCGGGCAGGTAGACGTCGATGTCGTTCCACAGGTACTTGAACTCGGCCGGCATCACCCCCACGATCTCGTACGGCTTGCCGTTCAACTGCATCATCTTGCCGACGACGTCGCGGGCGCCGCCGAATTCGCGCTGCCAGAGGGCGTGGCCGAGGATGACGTCCTGATCCTTGCCCTCTTCGCCTTCGTTTTCCGTGAAGATGCGGCCGAGCACCGGCGTCGCCGAGACCAGCCGGAAAAACGACGGCGTGGCGCGAATCGTGAACAGGCGCACCGCGCCGTCCTTGCCGCCGAGCGTCACGCCCTGTCGGCGGTACAACGCGAGTTCCTCGAAGGTGTCCATCTGCTCGCGGCGATCGAAGTAGTCGGGCACGCCCGATGACCCGCGCGCCGCGCCGGCGTTCGGATAGTTGTTGTGGAACCATACGATGCGGTCCGCGCGCGGCACGGGCAGCGGCTTCAGCACGACGGAGCGCACGATGCTGAAGATCGCGGTGTTGGCGCCGATGCAGATCGCGAGGGTGAGCAGCGCCGTGATCGTGAAGCTCCGCTCTTTGACGAGCAGCCGCACGGCGTACTTCAGGTCCTGCCACGTGTTCATCAGCAAGCGGCCGATCCGGCCCATATGGCTCCCCCGTGTGTTCAGTGCACCACGCGCATCCGGATGACGGCGCCGGTGCTCGTCGTATCGCGCAGCCGCCGCAAAACCAATCACGTCCCAGGTCGATCGCCCGAGGCCCGCCGCGACTCCCCACCAGCCGCGGCGCTCTCGCGCCCCGGTCAGATTGACGGCCAGCACGGCCTCCATGTCCGCCGCGAGCGACTCGCGCTCCCGTGCGGGAACGAACGCGAGCAGCGCTCGATACCACGCGCGAATGAGCGGGTGAGGCGCGGATCGCAGCGTCATCGTGGGTGCCTAGACCGCGCGCGTGCCCTTGAGGACGCGCTTGTCATGCGCCGTGCCGACAATCCGGGCCAGGCGGGTGGCCTCTGCGGCGCAGGCTCGCTTGCCGAGCGGCGTGATCCGGTAGAAACGCGGCTTCCCGCCGCCGGAGCTGAAGCCTTCGGGCGCGGCGGTTTCCACGACATACCCGGCGTCGGTCATCCGCCGGAGCGCCGTGTAGAGCATGCCGGGCCACAACTGCAATTGACCGTTGGAATGCCGCAGGACGTCTTCGGTGATGCCCACGCCGTGCTGGGGCCTGTCAGCCAGCGCGAGCAGGATGTGAAACCAGTGGGTAGAGAGAGACACGGGCATCCAGGGAGTGTATACGGAAGCGTAGCCACAGAGGTTCACGGCCCCTGCGGCGGAAGCCCTCAGGCGCCGGCGGTGCGGCTGCGCTTGAGCATCCAGCCGTAGAGGAGGACGACGAGACCGCAGAACGACACGAGGCCGAGCAGATTCGCCGGCGCGAAGTCCGCCGCGACGAGCGCGAGCGGCGCGTCTTTGTTGAACGCGACGACGAGCCCGGCATTGAGCACGCCAAACAGGCTCTCGCCGACTATCATGCCCGACGCGACGAGCACGCCGAGGCGTTCGGCGCGATTCGGATCGCGCGCGCGCCGCGCCCGTGCGTTGTACCAGTGACCGACGACGGCGCCAAGGACGACGGCGAATGTCGCTGACATCGGCAGGTAAATGCCGATCCCGACGGCGAGCGGCGGCACGCGCGTCCACTTCAGCGCGGCAAGCACCTGATCGAGCACGATCAGCCCCACGCCGACGACGGCGCCGATCCCGATCATCGTCCAGTTGAGGTTGCCGCCGATCACGCCCTGCGCGAGCGCCGAGATCAGTGTCGCCTGCGGCGCCGGCAGCGGATTCGCCCCGATGACGCCCACGTTGGCGGCGCCGGCGAAGCCGTTCGCGCGGGCAAGCAGATTCAAGATGGGCGGAATCACCGACGCGCCGGCGACCACGCCGACGATGAGGGCGACCTGCTGGCGCCACGGCGACGCGCCGACGAGTTGGCCGGTTTTCAGGTCCTGCAGGTTGTCGTTCGAGATCGTCGCGCACGCGAAGACGATCGCGGTGATGAAGAGCGCGAAGGCGACGAGGGTCGGTTGCACGCTCGTGGCCGGATGCTCGATGAGCACGAGCACGGTCGATCCGATCACGATCGCGAGGATGCCGACCCCGGAAATCGGGCTGTTCGACGCGCCAATCAGGCCCGCCATGTAGCCGCAGATCGCGGCGATCAGAAATCCGCCGATCAGGATGAAGGGCAGCGCGACGAGCGTCAGCGTCATCGCGCGGCCTTCGAGCGCCGTGCCGGCGAGGAACGTCATCGAGAGCCAGGCCGCCGCAACGAGACAGACGGCCGTGAGTCCGTAAATCCAGACGGGCGCGAGGTCGCGATCGCGATCGTCGGGCAGGCCCGTCGCGCGCGAGGCGGCGAGCGTCGACATCAGTCCGCCGACGACCGGTTTCGCGAGCGTAAGCAGCGTCCAGATGGACGAGATGCCGATGGCGCCGGCGCCGATGAATCGCACTTGATGGCGCCAGATGTCGGCGGCGTGCGCGGCGAAATCCACGCCGGGCGCGGCCGGCATCATCGACGTCAGGATCGGCACCGCGCCAGCCCAGGCGATCGCCAGGCCGACGAGCATCGCGAGCCCGACCGACAGCCCGACCAGGTGGCCCGCACCAAAGAGCGCGAGCGACCAGGCGATGTCGTAACCGCTGGCGCTCGTCGCGCCCACACGAAAAAAGGCCTGCACTTCGGCGGTGGCTACCTGCGTCGCGGTGAAGATCGCGAGCCCGGCCGACGCCACGGATCCGAGCATCACGGCCATCAGGCCTTCGCGCGCCTCGCCCGGATCGCTGCCGGCGTCGCCGCGGCGCCCGGATCCGACCTTGAGCACCTCGGCGGCGGCCACGCCCTCGGGATAGGGCAGATCGGAATGCGTTACGAGCGCCCGCCGCAGCGGAATCGTGAACAGCACGCCCAGCACGCCGCCGCTGACGCACACGAGAAACGAGAGCCAGAAGGGAAAGCCCGTCCACCACCCGACGATCACGAGCCCGGGCAGGACGAAGATGATCGCGGACAGCGTGCCGGCCGCCGAGGCGACCGTCTGCACGATGTTGTTCTCGAGAATCGACGAGTCGCGGACGACGCTCAGCACCGCCATCGAGATCACGGCGGCCGGAATCGACGACGCGAAAGTCAAACCGACCTTCAGCCCCAGGTACACATTGGCTGCGGTGAAGACGGTCGTGATGAGCGCGCCCAGGATCAGACTGCGGACGGTCAGTTCGGCGGGAGCGGATCGAGGCACAGGCGAAGTTTACGCTCGGAACTCGCTCGCGGGCGATCATCTTCGCTCTGTTTTCGATACACTAGTCGCCTCGGCGTCACGTCCAGTGTTTTTGCGCAGTCCACACCTATGACGATCCTCGGGAAGAGCATCGCAATCAAAGGCGAACTTCGTGCGTTCGAAGATCTCACGCTCGAAGGCCGCATCGAAGGACCGATCTGGTGCGACGGTTCGATCGTCGTCGCCGCGTCGGCCGATGTGCACGGCGACGTCATCGCACGCGACGTCACGGTGTTCGGCCGCATGGTCGGCCAGCTCGTCGCGACCGAAGTGGTCGACATCCGCGCGGCCGCGGAGGTTTCGGGCCGCGTGATCACCGCGCGTCTGATTCTCGACGGCGATGCTCGATTCAACGGCCGGTCGGAGCCGCAGCACCTCGAGGCCGCGCTTCGTGTCGCGAAATTCAATCAGGAGCGCCGCGATTCCGGTGCGCCTGCCGCCCGGGGAGGCACGCATGGCCGGCCGTAGTGTGACGTCCTATCGCTGGGACGACATGCCGAAGGAGCGCGTCAACGAGTCGCTCGATCGGCGGCTTATCACCGGCGATCGCATGATGCTCGCGCACGTGTACCTCAAGAAGGGCTGCATCGTGCCGCGCCATCAGCACGACAACGAGCAGATCACCTACATCCTCAGCGGCGCCCTCCGGTTCTGGATCGGCGAAGACGAGTCCCAAGAACTGATCGTCCGCGCCGGCGAAGTCCTGCACATCCCGTCGGGCGTCTGGCACAAGGCCGAGGCCCTCGAAGACACACTTGATGTGGACCTCTTCGATCCGCCCAGGCAGGATTGGCTCGATAAGACAGACGCTTATCTGCGGAAATAGGGCTCAGGACTTTGGGCTTAAGGCTTGGGGCTTAGGGCCTGAGGCTTGGGGCCGGGGCTTGATAGAGCACGGAGCACCGAGCACGAAGCACTTCCTAGCCATAAGCCTCAAGCCCTAAGCCCGATGCCCTAAGCCCCCTTCTCCCTTACAATGTGCGGCACGCCACTTCCGGTTCACGGTTTGACGCTGAAAGGACACGTATGAAGCGCCTGGTGCCTGCCCTCGGTCTTGTCGTCGTGCTTGCCGCCACTCTGTTCGCCCAGGATCCGACGCCACCCGCGGGCGCCGGCCGTCAGGGCCAGGCTGGAGCTGCAGGAGGGCGGCAGGGAGGACGCGGCCCGGCGCTGCCGCCGACCGATCCGCCCAAGGAATGGATCTCGCCCAACCATCCGAAGGAAATGATCGAGTTCGACATGATGACGTGGCCCGAGGTGTACGACGCCATTCATCACCAGGGCAAGACGGTCGCACTCTTCTACACGGGCGGCACGGAACATCGCGGTCCGCAAAACGTCAACGGCGGCCACACGCTAATGGCGCGCGAGACTGTGAAAGAAATCGCGCGACGGCTTGGCAACGCGATCGTGTTGCCGGTGATTCCGTATTCCCAGAACGACGCCAGCCCGCAGCAGACCGGCACGCTCGGCCTGACCTCGGAAATCCAGGGCATGATCTGCGAGCGCATCGCCGAACAGGCGATTACCAACGGCTTCAGCACCGTGATCTTCCTCAATGACCACGGCGGCGGCGTGAACGTGTACCGCGAGATCGCGAAGAAGCTCGACGACAAGTACCGGGCCCCGGAACTGGCGCCGCGCAACATCCATGTCTTCTACGCCGATCGCGTTTACGGGCCCGCGCAGGACGACTTCAACACGAAGGTGCTCGAGCCGAAGGGACTGCCGGTCAGCGGTCATGCTGGCATTCCCGACACGTCCGAGATGATGTATCTCGGCAAGGGCAAGGACTGGACGCGCACCGATCTCCTCAAGTACGCCGTCACGATGGGTCCCGGATACGTGCCGGCGCCTCCCGCGCCACGTGGTCAGGGCGCAGGCAACGCCGCCGCGCCCGCGGCGGGCGGCGGTCGTGCCGCAGCCGATCCCAACGCGCCGCGCGTCGTCGCGAGCGGCGTCAGTGGCGACGGCCGCCAGTCGACGCTGGAGCTCGGCAAGCAGGCCTTCGAAATGAAGGTTGACTACGCCGTGAAGCAGATTCAGGACTACCTGGCGACAATCAAGTAGCAAGTCAGGAGAAGTCACTCATGAAACGCCTCATTCTTCTTGCCGCCGCTGTTCTGGCGATCCCCGCGACCGCGTCCGCGACGTGGTCGATCGTCGCCGTGGACCGCAGCACCAAGCGCATCGTCATCGCGTCGGCCACGTGTGTGGATCAGGACGACGCGTTTCTCAAGGGCGTGCAGGCGGTTGTGGTGCCCGGCAAAGGCATCGCCGCGTGCCAGGCCTCGGTCGACAACACGCACACGAATCAGATGCTGGTCTTCACGGAGCTGCAGAAGGGCACCCCACCCGAGAAGATCATCGAGATGCTGAGCGCCGATCCGCAGTTTCAAGGACGGCAGTTCGGCATCGTCGATCTGCAGGGCCGGTTCGCCGGACATTCCGGGCTCACGAACGGCTACGTCTCGCAGGACATCCAGGGTCGCGTGCCGGGTACCGAGATTTACTTTTCCATTCAGGGCAACATCCTTCGTCCGGGCGAAGTCGTGCCGCATGCCGTGAAGGCGTTTCTCGAGACGAACGGCGCGCTCACCGATCGCGTCATGGCGGCCATGGACGCGGCGGACGCTTCGGGCGGCGACAGCCGCTGCTCGTGCCCTCCGCCGCCGGCCGACGGATCGGTGCCGCCGATACCGTGCGATGCGAAGACCGCGCACGTCGCGTACATCCTGATGGCCGAAGCGACCGACACGAACGGCCAGTCGCACAATGACGGCAAGTACTCGATGTATCTCACCGTCACGCAGCCCGGCCCGGACAAAGGACCCAACCAAATCAAGTCTGGCGAGAACCTCGACCCGGTGAAGACGCTGCGGATGCGCTACGACGTTTGGCGGAAGACGCAGCCCGCGACCTACAAATAGGACCGCGACCATGCGATCTGTCTCGGCATTCCTCGGCTGTGGTGCGTTGGTCGTGACGCTCGCGGGCGTCGATCTGCCCGCGCAGACTCCGCCGCCGGCCGGTCAAGCCGGCCAGCAGACAGGACAACGAGGTGGCGGCGCGGCGGGACAGCCCGGTCAGCCGGCGCAGCCCGGGCAGCGCGGTGGTGGTGGCGGTCGAGGGCGCGGCGGCATCGTGGTCATGACGCTCACGACGACGGGCTGGACCGATGGCGGCGAAATTCCGATCAAGTACGCGCAACCCGGCGCCGAAGTCTCGCCGCCGCTCGCGTGGAGCGGCGCGCCTGACATGACCGCGAGTCTCGTCGTCATCGTTCATGACATCGACGCTGGAGTCGCCAATCAGACCAACGCGACCGACGACGTGCTGCACTGGCTCGTGTGGAATATTCCCGCGACGTCGAAGGGTCTGGCCGAAGCCATGCCGCAGGGGCCACAACTGCCGGACGGTACGCGGCAAATCAGCCAGACCGGCCCGTACTATCGCGGACCGGGAGCGCCCGCAACCGGTCCAGCGCATCACTACGTGTTCGAGGTCTACGCGCTCGACGCGATGATCGACGTCCCGCCGGTCGGTCAGTCGCCCGCGCTGACGCGCGCGGCGGTCGTCGCCGCGATGGCGACGCATGTGCGCGGCCGTGCCGCGCTCGTCGGCACGTTCAAACACGCGCAGTAGCGATCGTTTCTAGTCGACGCGCAGCGCCGTCACCGGATCGACGCGCGCCGCTCGGCGTGCGGGAATCCAGGCGGCCAGACATCCCGCCAGGATCAGCGTCACCGCGACCCCTGTGAACGTGCCGGGATCGGTCGGCGCCGTCTGAAACAGGAAGCTCGCGATGAGCTTCGTCGCGACGGCCGCGCCGGCCAATCCGACGAGCGTGCCGATCGCGATCGGCCAGGCCGAATCGCGCACCATCGTGCCGACGACCTGATTCGTGCGCGCGCCGAACGCGATGCGGACGCCGATTTCCTGGGTACGCCGCGCCACCGCGTACGCGGTCATGCCGAACACGCCAACGAGCGCGAGCACGAGTCCAAGGCCACCGAGCAGACTGAGCAGCACGGTGCGCTGGCGCGGACGCAATACCTCCTGCGAGAACAGGTCTCCGCCGCTTTGCACTTGTTCCACGAGTACGCGCGGACCAACTGCCGCCGCCGCGCGCCGCAGAGTGTCGGCAATCTGGCCGGCGCCGCCGTTCGTGCGCACGACGACGACGAGCCCGCGGCTTCGCTT
The DNA here is from genome assembly GCA_963704575.1 of uncultured Acidobacteriota bacterium. Lineage (GTDB taxonomy): Bacteria > Acidobacteriota > Vicinamibacteria > Vicinamibacterales > SCN-69-37 > DATEGZ01. The sequence goes on from OY969918.1 coordinate 4,706,974, forward strand.
GACGCTCGCGGCGGTCGGCCTGAACAGCGTGTAGACACCTGCATCGGTGTCGCGCGTGGGCCCGTTGCCACGGATGTTGGCCACGACGGCGCCGACCTCCCACGTCTGCTCGTCTTGTCCGACCTTGTAGATCACCTGGCGGCCGATGACGTGTCCGTCCGGGAACCATTTGCGCGCGATCCCATCGGTCACGGTCATCAGATTCCGCCCGCTTGCGTAGTCCGCGTCAGTCGGCGGCGCTCCTTGAAGGAGCGGTTGTCCGATCGCGTCGAAATAGCCGGGCAGGATCTGATCGACCTTGGATGGGCTCGACTTGCCGTCGACGACGAAGGTCGTGAAGGTGCCACTGCCGCCGAGCGGCACGTTGTCGATCGCGCCGGCGGCCGAGATGCCCGGCACCTGGCGGAGCGTGCGGAGCAATGCCAGATAGTACTGGGTGTGTGTCGACGGGTCCTGACTGAGCGGCGTGACCTTCATCGTGTGAAAGGCGTCGGGGTTGAAGCCCAGATCGACGGCGGCGATGCGCGCGAAGCTTCGGATCATCAGGCCCGCCCCCGCGACGAGCACGACAGCCAGCGCGACTTCCGCGCCGATGAGCGTCTGGCCGCCGCGTTTCGTGAGCGCCGAGCCGTGACGACGGCCGCCGCGTGCGAGCGCGGTGCTGAAGCGGACGCGCGACAATCGGAAGGCAGGAGCGAGTCCGAAAATCAACCCCGTCAGGACCGTCAGACCGATCGTGGCGGCCATGACGCGGAGATTGAGCTCCGCCGGGGCGTCGGCCGACAGGGCGAGCGGAATGTTGGCGACGAGCGCATCGAGCGTCAGCCACGCGACGAGCAGACCGACGGTTCCACCAGCGACCGAAAGGACGACGCTCTCGGTCAGAAGCTGGCGGATCAGGCGTCCGCGTCCCGCGCCGATCGACGCGCGCACCGCGAGCTCCGCCTGGCGCGTCGCGCCGCGCGCGAGCAGCAGACCGGCGACGTTGACGCAGGCGATCAGCAGAATCAGACCGACGGCGCCTGTGAGGATATTGACGGTCGTCCGGTATTCCGCTCGTGCCTCGTCGAGCATCGAGGTGACGCGGACGATCAGCTTCAACGGCTGGCCATCGCGTCCTGCGAGGGCAGGCGTCATCGCGGTCAGTCGCTGTCCGGCCTCGTCGGCGGTGATTCCGGAGAGCAGGCGCGCGTCCGTCTCGCGGCCGGTGCCGCGCATGTCGGGATCGGGAATCTGCACCGGCCGCCAGACGGGTATGCCGTGCTCGAGCCGGGCGGGCAACACGCCTATGATCGTCGCCGGGCCGTCGTCGAAACGCAGCGATCGACCGACGACTTGCGGGTCGCCGCCGAGGTGACTCTGCCAGTAGCGGTAGCCAAGCAGAATGACGGGCGGCGCGCCCGGGACCATGTCGTCCGCCGTGAATCCACGGCCGAGCATTGGCGCGGTGGCAAAGACCTTGAGGTAATCGAGGCTCATTTCGCCGGCGGTGATGCGCTCGGGCTCGTCGCCGTCGACGATCCGTCCGAAGATCACGTTGTGCCATGTCGCTATTGCCGAGAAGACGCCGGCCTGCTGCCATCGCTCCAGATCGGCGTACGACGGGCCCATCCGGCTGGTCCTGCCGTCAGAGCCTGTCAGCTCGACTGTGACGCGGACCAGCGCTTCCGGTTGCGGATATGGCAGCGGCCGCAGCATGGCCGCGTCGATGACGCTGAAGATCGCGGTTGATGCGCCGATGCCGAGCGCCAGCGTGAGAATCGCGACGAGCGTGAATCCACGCTGCCGTGCGAGGAGGCGCACGCTGTAGCGCACGTCCTGCCAGATGGTCTCCATGAAGCCCCCTCCGCGGATGTCGTAGCCGCGATCCTGGTGGACCGCGATGTTGCCGACGCGGTGCCGCGCCTTGCGGGTGGCCTCGTCGCGCGTGAGGCCTTCGCGTTCGTACTGCTCGACGCGAGCGTCCACGTGAAAGCGCAGTTCGTCGTGGATTTCCCCGGCGACGACGTCGCGACGGACGAGCCCGCGAAGACGAGCGGCGAAGACGCGGAGCCAGCGCATCGCGTCAGCCCGCCATGACGCTCTTGACCGCGGCGGTCAACCGGCCCCAGCTCTCGGTTTCCGCCGCGAGCTGTCCGCGCCCGGCTTTCGTCAACCGGTAGAACCGCGCGCGCCGGCCGTTCTCGGTGACACCCCAGCTCGACGCGAGCCAGCCGCGCGACTCCATGCGGTACAACGCCGGGTAGAGCGAGCCTTCCTCGACCGAGAGCACGTCGTTCGAGCGCCGCTCAAGTCGCAACGCAATTGCGTACCCGTGCAGCGGCCGGTCGTCGAGCGTCTTGAGAACGAGCATGTCCAACATGCCGTGCAATTGATCGCTGCCGGTGCGCGCCATGGGGAATCCCGAGGCAGCCTAAGGCTTAGGCTGTCTAGGTGTCAAGCCGACCGGCGCGCAAGTATCATCTGCAGGAATTCTTCGGAGGTCACGAGTGGCGAAGACGGCGGACGTAGTGGTCATTGGCGGCGGAATCAACGGGTGCACGATCGCGTACACCCTGGCGAAGCGTGGCGTGAAGCGCGTCGTCCTTGTCGAGAAGGGGCATATCGCGTCCGGACCGACCGGACGATCAAGCGGCATCGTGCGGCAGCACTACTCGCACGAGACACTCGCCGCCATGGCGCGCGACAGCGTGCGCGTCTGGCAGGATTTCGAGAACGCGATCGGCGGGGATGCCGGGTTCGTTCAGTGCGGCGTCGTGTTCGCCGTCGGACCTAACGACGTCGACTCGATTCGCCAGACGGTCAGCATGCAGCAGCGGATTGGAATCGACACGCATATCCTCTCTGCCAAGGATCTGAAGGCCCTCGATCCGCAGCTGTTCATCGACGACCTCGCATGCGGCGCGTTCGAGCCTGGCGGCGGGTACGCCGACCCGGCGCTCGCCGCCGCGAGCTATGCGGACGCCGCGCAGCGTCTGGGCGTGGAGATCATGCGCAAGACCACGGTCACCGGTCTGCGCATCGATCACGGCAGGATCGCGGGTGTCGACACGTCGGCCGGCGAGATCGCCGCGCCCGTCGTCATCAACGTCGCCGGCGTCTGGGGCGGGAAGGTCGCCGCCATGGCCGGCATCAACATTCCAATCAAGGCCAGCCGTCATCCGGTCGTGCTGCTGCGCCGGCCGACCGTTTGGCGCACGCCGACGCCGGTCTGGGTGGACATGCTCACCGGCTGGTACTTCAAACCCGAGCGCAACACCGCGGTGATGGTCGGATCCATCGCCGACTCGTCCGACGACGTCGATCCGGACAATCACCAGACGACGCCGACGTTCGCGGAGATCGAGGAGTACTCGACCGGCGCGCTCACCCGCTTTCCGATCATGGACGAGGGCGAGGCGCAGGGCGGGTGGGCCGGGCTTTACGACGTCACGCCGGACTGGCAGCCCGTCATCGACAGAATCCCGAGCGTCGAGGGCTTTTTCTGCGCGGTTGGCATGAGCGGCCACGGCTTCAAGATCGCGCCGGCAATTGGCCACGCGGTCGCCGAGCTCGTGCTCGACGGCACATGTAAGACCTACGATCTCGGATTGTTCCGCTTCGCACGGTTCGCGGAGCATCAGTCGAGCCGCGGCGCTTACGGCTTCGGCATCGTCGGCTGATCGCTACGTCTGGAGCGACTACGTCCCGCGAGCCTCGCGCGCCGGCATCTTCTCGCAGCCTCGTCTTCCTGCTGAGCGCGTTCAGCCTCGTCGGCTACGTGCTGCGGATGAACATCTCCGTCGCGTCGACGTTCATGATGGCCGACCTGCATCTGGACAAGATTCAGATGGGGCAGGTCTTCAGTGCGTTCATGGTCGGCTATGCGCTGTTTCAAGTGCCGTGGGGCGTGTCGGGCGATCGCCTTGGCCCGGGCCGCACGCTCACGGTTGCGGCCGTGATCTGGGCGGTGACGACCCTCCTCACGGGCCTCGTGCCGGGCATGCTCGTGCCCGCCGGGTTCGCCGCGCTCATCGCGCTCGTCGGGATTCGTTTTCTCCTCGGCGTCGGTCAAGCGGCCGCGTATCCATTGGCGTCGCGCGCAATTGCGAGCGCGATGCCCAGGTCGAGCCGTGCGCTGTCGTTTTCCGCGCTCATCGTCGGCATGGCCGTTGGTTCCGCGTTTACGCCGCCGCTCGTGTCGTGGGTAATGGTGACGGCGGGATGGCGTCTGTCGTTCTATCTCTCGGCGGCGCTCGCCCTCGCGCTCGCGATCTGGTGGCGTCGCTCGGCGGGATCGCGTCTCGATCGCGCGCTGGCCGGCGAGATGGCCGCGCCGCGGGCGTCGTGGCTCGAGGTGATCAGCAATCGCGACGTCGCGTTGATGTCCACGAGCTACTTTCTCGACAGCTACGTTCTGTTCATGTTCCTGTTCTGGCTCTACCTGTACCTCGTCGAGCAGCGCGGATTCACGATCATGCAGAGTGGCGTCTACACCGGGTTGCCGTTTGCGGTGGCGATCGTCCTCGTGCCCGCGGCGGGGTGGCTGTGCGATCGCCTGTCGGTCCGGTGGCGTGGCGGCTGGGGACGCCGGCTCGTCGGCATGGGCGGCCTCGTGTTGTCGTCCGTGTTTCTACTCATCGGTACGGACGTGACGAGCCCTGGACAGGCGCTTGCGGGACTCTCGCTCGCCGTCGGATTTCTGCTCTGCACTGAACCGGCGTACTGGTCGACGTCGATGGATCTCGGCGGCGCGCATGCCGGCACCGCCGGCGGCGTCATGAACATGGCCGGCAATCTCGGCGGCGTCGCGTCCACGGCGCTCGTGCCCGTACTCGTGAAGTACTACGGCTGGTCGTTTGCGTTCGAGTCGGCCGCGGCGCTCGCGCTGGTCGGCGCGCTGCTGTGGTTGTTCGTCAGGATCGAACCGGCACCGGTGTAGGATGGCGCGACTCGTGGACCGCGGCGCAGACAGGGAGATGTTGATGAAACGACTCTGGTCACTCGGGGCCGCAAGTGTCGTGATCGCGGGCTGGACGTCCGCATTTCTTGCGGCGCAGACGCCCGCCCCCCCGCCTGCATGGGCGTACGGCGTGCTGCCCGCGGGCGCGCCACCCGCCGGCGGAACGGCGCGCGGCGGAGGTGGCGGAGCCGCGCCGGCCGACGACGGCTCGCCAAAGCACGTGCCCGGCAGCACGCAGGCCTTCACGCTCACGCAAATCCGCGACGGCTTCAATATCGCCGACTGGTTTCCAGAAGATCATCCGGCGCCGCCGGACATCGTGATGAAGGGCCGGCGGCCCGACGCGCGCGCATGCGGGCTCTGTCACTATCCGAGCGGCCGCGGCCGACCCGAGAACGCGGGCATCGACGGGTTGTCCGTCGCGTATTTCACGCAGCAGATCGCCGACTTCAAACACGATCTGCGCAAGACGTCCGAGCCGCGCAAGACGAACACGGCGCTGATGGCGACGATCGCCAAGGCGATGACCGACGAAGAGGTGAGCGCCGCCGCCACGTACTTCGCGGCGGTCAAACGCACGGCGTGGATCCGCGTCGTCGAGTCCGCGACCGTGCCAAAGATGAGATCGTCGGGCGGCATGTTCGTGCCGCTCGAGGGCACGGAAACGGAACCGATCGGCGACCGCATCATTGAAGTGCCGGAGCATCCGGACCAGACCGATCTGCGCGATCCACGTGCCGGCTTCGTCGCATACGTTCCGGCCGGCAGCATCAAGAAAGGCGAAGCGCTCGTGACGACGGGCGGTGCGGGCAGAACCGTCGCGTGTGGCGTGTGCCATGGTCCGGACCTCCGCGGCCTCGGACCCGTCCCTGGGCTCGCCGGCCGTTCCCCGAGCTACCAGGCGCGCCAGTTGTTCGACATGCAGTCAGGCGCGCGCAAGGGCCTCTGGAGCGATCTGATGAAGAACGTCGTCGCCAAACTTACGCCCGACGACGTGATCGCGATTGTCGCGTACACGGCCTCGAAGCCGGCGACCGACAAATGACGCGCCCTTAGCGAACCGCGGGTCGCGCGAGCTTCCGCCAGAGCAAGAGATGTCCGAGCAGGGCTGACGGCACAAGCACGCCAGGGAGCCAGATGTACGGCGGGTCCGCGATCCACGTGTTGAGGCGATCCGGACCGAACGCCGCCACCATCGGCATCGACGCCACCGCGATCGCGACGATGTTCGCGAGCAGCAGCGTGCCGACCGTGTTCCACAAGACGATGAGCCAGCGCGGGGCCGAACCTCGCGCGGCGGCAATCGCGACGGGAATGGCGAGCACTCCGGTGAGGATGTCGAAATTGCGGCCAGTAAATGACATCTGCTCGGGCATCAGCCCCGAGACGGCGGCCTGGTGCATGACGAGCTCGAGCGGCAGCCGGAACGCCTGATACCCGATCAGCTGGGCGAACGACAGGCGCGTTGCGGCGCGTCCGCCCGCCGGCGAGAAGGCCGCGACGATCGCGAGTACCGCTGCACCCGCCACGACCGGCAAGATCAGGGGAGGCACCTGCTGCCAGTTGGCCAGGATCCCCCGGGCGGCAAGGACGTACTCGCCCGCCATCACGAGGACCGCGAGTGTGGCGGCGCGAGCGGCCGAAGACCCGGCGCGGTGGAACAGCCACACGATCCACCCGGCGACCAGCACGGCGAGGGTGGCAATTCCGACGGAGACCGTCATTTTCGCTGGATTCTACGGCGGATGCCGGCGTGCGGCGGGGAATTGCGCGTGACCTCAGGCCGGGCGATCCGTTACCATGACGTTATCTTGCAGAAATCACGCCCTACTCAGAACAAACGCGCGCGCGAACGGGCGCGCCAGGAGAAGCAGCAGCAGAAGGCGGCCCGTCGCCTCGAAGCCAAGCAGCGCAAGGCCTCCGAGCCTCACAGCAGTTCGGATGGAGATCCGGATATCGCCGGCATCGTCCCCGGTCCGCAGCCGTCACCCTGGGGTGACGAAGAGGTCGAGGACGTGAAAGACACTGAAGACGCGAACTAGGTCGTCGTCGCTGCTTTCTTGCGCCGGCTCTTCGCGGGACGTTCCGGAGCCGGTTGGTCGCTCTTGCTGAGCGCGACCATGTCGGTGACGAACATGCGGCGTCCGTGCTCGTCGAACTCGATCACGGTGTAGCGCTCGTCAGAGGACGTGATGGTCCCGGCGCCATAGTCGGCGTGCGTGACGCGATTGCCCGCACCAAAACCCTTCACGAAACCTCCTCAAACAACTTGCGTGCAGCGAGTGCCGTTCCGAGCGTGCCGGGGGTCGGCCGTGGGGACCGGCGTCCTCCGCGCAACCTAAGCATATCGCGAGCAGGCCCAAACAGCACGCGCCGGCTGCCCTCGAGGGCGAGCCGGCGCGTACCTGCGATTCGTATTAGAGCGGGCCCGCTTACCAGCGCGGCTCGCGACGACGGCCACCGAAGCCGCCACCGCCGCCACCGCCGCCACGGTTGCCCCCGCCACCGCCGAAGGGCCGTCCACCGCCGCCGCCACCACCCGGAACCTGCGGGCGGGCTTCGTTGACCGCCAGGCGGCGGCCTTCGACTTCGGCAGTGTTGAACTTCTCAATCGCGGCACGCGCTGCGTCTTCCGTTTCCATCTCGACAAACGCAAAACCACGCGACTGACCTGTCGCCTTGTCTCGCATCACACGGACGGACTGCACGGGTCCGGCCTGGTTGAACAGATCCTCGAGTGTCCGTTCCTCAGTCGAAAAGGACAGGTTGCCGACGTAGAGTTTTCGATTCATCTTCTCTTCTCTCTCACTTCACTCTCATCCGCTAGGCGGCGGACGTGACGCCCGGATTGGCGTCGTTCATTAGCCGTGGACCATCCACAAACTGCTGCAGGGCGAGAGGGAACGAGAAACAGGCCTCGATCGGCTCTGGTCGATGCGGCGGGGCTAAGCGTTACCTTCTAAACATACCGCTTGGGCGCACCGGGCGCAACCCGCGCCTCAACCCCTCGGATTCGGCGGATTTACGCTTCAATCGCGTCGCAGGACCGTCATCGGATCGACCGAGGCTGCACGCCGGGCCGGACGATAACACGCGCCGATCGAGACGATGGAGAGGCCTGCAGTGACGAGCACCAGCGTTCGCGGATCGGCAGGCGTCACACCGAAGAGAAAGGCTCCGAGAGTCCGGGCCGCGAAGGCCGCGGCGATCGCCCCGACCGCCACGCCGATCGCGGTGATCCTGAGGCCACTCATGAGCACCAGCCGCAGCACGTCGGTTCGGGTGGCCCCGAGCGCCGTGCGTACTGCCATCTCGCGCAGGCGCATCGAGACGACGTAAGACATCGTGCCGAACACGCCGAGTGCAGCGAGCAGCACGCCGGTCACGCCAAAGGCGGTGAGGAGCCGCGCCATAAATCGCACCGGGTCCGCGTAGCGTGCGATGTCGTCGTCGACCGTCCGCACGCCGTCGAGCACGAGCGCCGGGTCGGTTTCGCGGATCGCCGTGCGCATGGCGGTCGCCGCTGCGCCGACGTCGCCGCGCGCGCGCACGACGAGGGAGAACTCCGGCGAGGAGTACTGCTGGTAGGGCACGTACACGCGCGGCGAGACGCTGCCGTGCATCACGCTCTGGCGGATGCTGCCGACCACGCCCACAATCGTCACGACGGGCGCCGACTCGGCCGGTGTGCCGAGACGGATGGATTCGCCGATGGGATTGCGGTCCGGCCACGTGCGACGGGCGAACTCGTCGTTGACGATGGCGACGAGCGGCGCACCGGCGCGATCGGCCGCGCTGAAGATGCGGCCGCGCGTCACGGGCACGGCCATCGCCTGAAAGTAGTCCGTCGTCACGGCTTCCACGGCGTTTGGCGCGCCCGCGCCGATGATCGCGTCGCCGCGCGCCGGCAGCGTGACGTGCAAGGGCACCCCGGCGCCGCGCGACAGGACCCAGGCCGACGCGCCCGCGACGGCGACCGCCGGATCGCGCTCGAGGTCGGCGAGCAGCCGCGCGACGGCCAGACGCTGGCTGTCGGCTGTCTGATAGCGCGGGCCCGAGAACGAGACGTCAGCGCGCATCGCGCTGTGGGGATCGAATCCCAGATCGACACGCTCCCGATTGAGCAATGACTGCACGAGCAGCGCGGCGCCGGTCGCGAGCACGACCGCGGCGGCCACCTGCGTCGCGACAAGGGTCGAGCGCCAACCCGCGCGCGCGCCCGGAGACGTCGCGCCGCGCGAGCCCTCGGTCTCGAGCGCGGTGCGGGGCACGGTATTCGATGTGCGGAACGCGGGCAGCAGCCCGCACACGACGCCCGTGATGATCGAGATCGCGGCCGCGAACCCGGCGACCATCAGGTTGAGACGCGGTTGGATCGACGCAGGCAGATCGATCAGTCCGCGGGCGGCGCGAATGCCCCAGAGCGTGAGAATCAGCCCGAGCGCTCCGCCGGCGAGCGCGAGTACCGCGCTTTCCGTGAGCAGCTGGCGGACGAGACGGCCGCGCGAGGCGCCAAGCGCCGCCCGCACGGCCATTTCGTGAGCCCGCCGCGTGCCGTGGGCGAGCAGGATGTTCGCGATGTTCGCGCACGCGATGAGCAGCACGATCGCCACGGCGGCCTGGAGCAGCAGAAACGTCGCGCGCGAGTCCTGCCCATGCAGCCGCGCGAGCGGCGTCGGCACCATGGCCCACCCGCCGTTCGTCGACGGATATTCCGCGGCGAGCCGGGCGCTGACATCCTCCGCTTCCCGCACTGCGTCGTCCGCCGTGCGTCCCGGGGCGAGGCGCGCGAACACCATGAACTGGCGATCGTCCCGGCGTGCAGCGCTCGACGCCGTCCATGGCAGCGGAACCCACAGATCCGCATCGGTATCGAACGCCGGAGGCATCACGCCGATCACGGTTCGTGGCCGGTCGTCGATCTGAATGACGCGGCCGACGATGGCGGGGTCGGCGGCGAGTTCGGCGCGCCAGATCCGGTCGCCCAGGATGACGGTGTCGTCATCGGCCTCTGCGAAGATGCGCCCTTGAGCGGGACTGATGCGCAGGACGTCGAAGAACGTCCGCGCCACGGCGCGAGCGGTAAAGCGGACGGGTGTCGCGGCTTCACGAATCGTGACGGACGCGTCGGCGGTGAGGGCGGACGATTCGAAGGCGTGCGACGCCGCGGCGAGATCGAGCGCGTCGGGCGCCGAGACGGGAAAGCCCGTCAGATTGCGCGTCGCGTTGCGGCCTTCGAGAAATACGAGGCGCGAGGCCTCCGGATATGGAAGCGTGGGGAACGCGACGGCCTGTACCAGGCTGAACACCGTGGCGTTGGCCGCGATGCCGACGGCGAGCGAGATCAGCGCCACGCTCGCGACACCTGGCATCTCGCCCAGTGCGCGAAACGCGTGCGTAACGTCCTGCCTCAGCGACTCAAGCATGGCCCGATTCCTGCTCAATCTCGTCAGGAGCGAATTCCATACCAGCGCGACGGGACCGTACCTTGGCGCGTTTCGGAGCCGGAGCAACGGGTGGTCGCGGTTTCGGGACCCGCAGGTCGCGTACGGTGCCTTAACGCCGGCCCTTGCGCGCGCTCGGCGTCATGGCTGACCGCTCTCGATGAGCTGCTCTTCCGCCCCGCGGAAAAGCGCTCGAAGGGCCCGCAGGATCAGCCGGACGAGCGCGACGATCACGATCAGACAGACAACCACCAGACCCGCCGCCACGAACGGATGGCGGGTCGCGAACCACGTCAGAAAGATGGCAAAGGCATCCTCGCCAAGACTCAACGCGGCGTTCGTGAACGGCTCCGGAGACGCGGTGACCGCGGCGCGGATGGCCGTCTTGCCGCCGTGCGCCATGAACGCAATCAATCCGCCGAGTCCGGTCGAGAGCAGCTGCCAGCCGGGCGACAGATGCGACGTTGCCCCATACGCGAGGAGCGCCGCCGCGGGGACGCGCACGAACGTCTGCACCGCGTTCCACACGAGATCGAACGCCGGAATCTTGTCGGCGAAAAACTCGATCGCGAACAACAGCCCGCTGCCGCCGATCATCCACCAACTGCCGACCACCTCGAGCGATCCCGGCAGCACGATCATGCCGGCGCGCGACAGCAACCCGAGCGTGGCCACCGTGCCGTACACGTTCAGGCCCGCGGCAAAGCTCGTCGCGATGATGAGGGCGACCAGTTGCTCCTGGTTCGGGTAGGCCATTGCGGAATATCGGATTATCGGACGATTCCCCCGCAGTGTTCTATGCTGTTCTCTCGTGATGCAACTCGGCAGGGTGGCGTTCATCTCGGCGGTCGCGACCCTCGCGGCGGTGTCCGCGGCCCGCGCGCAGGGCACACCTCAGCAGGTCTACGCCATCGTCGTCGACAGCGACGGATTTCCGGTGCGCGGCCTGTCGGCTGAGGACTTCTCGCTGAGGGACGGCTCGGTGCGTCAGGCTGTGCTTGGCGCCGAGGCGGCGACCAACCCCGTGTCGCTCGCGGTGGTGATTCGCGGGTTCGGTTCGCAGGACGTGGCCGAGTTGCGCCGTGCGCTCGCGGCGATGAACGAGATGACTCGCCGCGGGCCGACGGGCAGCAGGCTCGGCGTGGTCCAGACGAGCGGCACCACGCCGCAATGGATTGACGCGAGCGCGCCGATCCCGGACGCCGCCTTGAGCGCGCTTGTGACCGCATCGGCGCGTCCGCTCGTCGACGTCGTTGGCGCCGCTTGCGTCGCGCTCAGGGGCTCGGCCACCGATCGGCGCGCGATTGTGTTGCTCATCAAGCGATCGCCCGCCGACGGGTTCGCCGAGTCGCGTGCGATTACCGACAATCTGTTCACCGATGGCACCGCGCTGTGGACCGTCGAAGTCGGCGATGCCCCGGCGACGATGCCTGCGCCTCCGCGCGGAGAGGCCAGGCTCGACGACGCTCTGACAGAGGCGACGAAATTCAGCGGGTCGCTCCGCGAGCGCGTGCCCGACATTGCATCACTCGCGCCGACCGCGGCACGCGTCGTCAACCTGGTCCTGGCCCAGTACGTCGTGTCATATCTCTGGCCGAATCCGATGCTGGGGACGTTCAGCATTGCCACACGGCACGACCGTGGCGATGTGCTCGTTCCCGCCTGGGCCAGATAGACCCCGTCGATCGATAATGGGGAGCCAGCGCCCCGCTGTCGGTTGGAGCCGACCTGTGCGCCATCGTCGTCTGCTTCGCGTTGCCACCTCATTCGCGGCGCTTGCCGCGGTCGCCGCTGTCTTTCTGCTCGTGGGCGAACGCGCCGTTCGCGGTCAGCAACCTTTCGACAAACTCACGACGGTGCTTGCCGATGTGGCGGCTTCGCCTGCCGGACCGGCCGCCGTGCTGCCCGCGGCGCCCGGTCAGGCGTCCCCGAGCGTCTTCGATCGCCTGCCCGTGTCCGCACAGAATGCAATGCGCGGGCGGCGGATGCGAATGACCGGCGCGAGCGTGCAGGTCGTCGCGCTCGTGAGCGAAGTCACCGACGACAACATAGGCGCGCTTGCGGCGGCCGGCGCCGCGATTGAAATCGCCGATCCGGCCAGCCGCCGCGTCCAATTGAACGTGCCGGTGAGCCGCCTGACCTCACTCGCGGCTCTCCCATTCGTCGACTTCGTCGGGTTGCCAAGCTACGCCGTACGCGCGATTGGATCGGTCACGAGTGAAGGCGACAGCATCCTCAACGCTGACGTCGCGCGGCGGCAGTTCTCGCTCGACGGCACGGGTGTGAAGGTCGGTGTCCTCTCCGACGGGCTCAAGGGCATGTTTGCGACCGCGTGCACGACGTGCAGCGGCGTCGCGAACGGACCCATCGCGCGCGGCGATCTGCCGGATTCGACCGGCACGCGATCGGCGGGCGTGCTGACGACCTCGACCGGAGGCGTGGCCGGACAGTCGTTCCAGGCCAATCACGATCTCGAGGGCCTGCCGCCGCCGACGCCGGTGTGCGGGTTTCCTGGCGCGGGCGCGGAGGGCACGGCGTTGCTCGAGGTCGTGCACGATCTCGCGCCCGGCGCGCAGCTCGCCTTCGCGAATGCCGACACCGTGCTCGCGTTCAATCAGGCCGTCAACTCTCTCGCGCAGTCGAACGACGTCGTCGTGGACGATCTCGGGTTCTTCGGGTTTGCGTATGACGGCACCAGTCCGGTATCGGCCAACACGTCGAGTGCGCTCAACAACGGCGCGAACCGCATCCGTACGTACATCACCGCGGTCGCCAATGCCGCCAACGGCCACTATCTCGGCACGTACGTGAATTCCGGCGTCGACGGATCGTCGATCTCCGGCATCGTCAATACCGGGCATCTGCACCAGTTTCAAAGCTCCGGCGACACGACCGACGTGCTGGGGCTCGGCAGCCAGGCGCACGACGTGATCTCGCTGCCGACCGGCGGCGAAGTCGTGATCTTTCTCACCTGGGACGATGCGTTCGGAAGATCGGGGAACAACTACGATCTCTATCTCGTGCAGCAGAGCACCGGACGGGTCGTCGCGCGCAGCATCGACGCGCAGTCGGGATCGCAGGATCCGGTCGAAGCGCTCGACTTCACGAACCCGGGTGCGTCCGGCATGTTCTACATCGTCGTGCAGAACGTGCGCGACGCGGCCGCGCCCCGATCGTTGAACCTGTTCCTGTTCGAGCCCGAGTGCGCCCAGGACGGCCCGCGCCCGCTGATCTCGAGCCGTCATGAGCGGCACAACTACAACACGATCGCGCACAGCGTGCCGGCGCAGAGCGACGCGGGCGGATCGCCCGTGAGCGTGATTTCCGTCGGCGCGATCTGCTCGGGATCCGACGCGGCCAACGGCGCGTTCGCCGGATCGTCGGCGCCGAGCGAGTCGTGTCTCGACCGGACGCATCAAACGGCCGAGTTCTTCAGCAGCCGCGGCCCGACGATCGACAACCGGATGAAGCCCGACATCTCGGCGATTGACGGCGTCGCGATCACCGGCGCGGGCAGTTTCGAGAATCCGTTTTTCGGTTCGTCCGCGGCGGCGCCGCACGTGGCGGGCGAGGCGGCGCTGCTGCTGCAGGCCGCGCCGTGTCTCATCAACGGCAGCACTGGCGCGATCGATGTCGTCACCGCGCGGTCGAGTCTGCGCAGCATGATTCTCTCGGGCGCAACGTTGATCGGATCCGGGCCCGACAACACGGTCGGCGTCGGACTGGCCAATGCGTTCGCCTCGGTCGCCCGCGCGATTCCGGCCCTTTCCGGACCAGCGCAGGTCGTCGTGAGCGGCAACATCGCCGGCGGCGCGAACCTGACGCCGGCCGCGCTCGGCTTCAGCGATCCGAATCGCTGCCCGGTGACGCGGCTGAGCTGGACGGGCGGCTGCGGAGCGTCGCCGGGATCCGCGCTGACGTGTCCGTTCGGGACCTCTAATGTCAGCGTCTCGGCGAGCAACAACGGTGTGTCGTTTTCGGACACGACGCCGATGCAAATCACGGTGACGAACTTCGCCGTGGCGGCTTCGCCGGGATCCGCAACGGTGACCGCCGGTCAGTCGGCGACCTATCGCGTCACTGTGTCCGGCCAGGGAGGCGCGTTCGCGAATCCCGTCAGCCTGAGCTGCGGCAATCTTCCCGCCGGCGCGGCATGCGCGTTCAGTCCCGCATCGATTGCGCCCGGCGCGGGCGCGGTCGACGTGACGCTCACGATCACGACGGGTGCGCGCACGACTACCTCGAAAGCCGCAGTGGCGTGGCCGGAGCTCGGCGCCTTCGCGGCGTTCGGGATTCTCGCGACGATTCTTGTCCGTCGCACGCCGCGCCGAACTCGTGGCCTCGCGTTCAGACGGGCCGTCGTCGTCCCGGCGCTTGCGGTCGCCGTGGCGTGCGGCAGCAGCGGCACGACTACGCCGCCGATCACGACGCCGCCCGTCACGCCGACGCCGTCGGCGGTGGTCAATCCGTCGACCCTGACGTTCGGCAATCAGAATGTCGCGACGACCAGCGCCGCGCAGGCGGTGACGCTCACCAATTCGGGCGGCGCGGCGCTCGCCATCTCGAGCCTCGTCGCGACCGGCGACTTCTCGCAAACGAACACGTGTGGATCGTCGGTCGCCGCCGGCGCGAGCTGCACGATTTCCGTGACGTTCACGCCGACGACGGCCGGATCGCGGAGCGGTGGCCTGTCCATCACCGACAACGCGTCCACCAGCCCGCAGTCAGTCTCGTTGTCGGGGACGGGCGTCGCGCCTTCGGGGGGCACGCCGGCCGGCACCTACCAAATCGCCATTGTCGGCACGGCGGGCGCGCTCGTTCAGACGCAGGCCGTGACGCTCATCGTGCAGTAGCGTTAGCGCGCTTCCCAGCGCGGCTTCGAGATCGCCGCCACCGTGTGCAGCAGCGCATCGCCAGGCTCGCCGTGATGCTTCCCGTTGCCGGTCCGCACGACCTCGCGGGCCAGGTCGCTGAGCGACAGGATCCCGATGGGCATGCCCTGCGGATCGATCACCGGCACGCGATGGATCTGACGGTCGGTCATCAACCGCTGCGCATCGGGCACCGCGTCGTCGGCCTGGCACGAGGACGGCTCGCGCGTCATGAACGCCTCGATGGGAATCTCCGCCAGACGGCGCCCCTGGAAATAGGCGGCCATGCAGATGTCGCGATCGGTCACCACGCCGACAAGCTTGCCGTCGTCGTCGACGACCGGGACGATGCCGCAATCGTGTTCCCACATCATCTTGGCGGCGATGTTGGCCGTGTCGCGCACGTTGCAGGTGGAGGCGGGCTGGGTCATCAGATCTTTCACGCGCATGGGAGGACTCCTTCACGATCGGCCGGGCGCAGGCGCGCGGGCCGCTGTTTGGTGCACGCCCTGGGGTGGCGTGCGCTACATTTCATCCTATGCCTTTCGGGAGGACGTGCCCGGCGATCTTGTCACCGGACCGCAACCCGACTAGCCTTCAGTTGAGCATGCGCGTGTGACGCGACGGTCACGGCGCGCGGCGGGATCGGCTGTCGAAAGGAGTGGCCACGCGTGCGTTTCAGACTGCTGATGTCGGCACTCATCGTGGTTGCCATGCGTCTGATTGGCGCGGCGTCGGCCGACATCGCGCCTGCCGTGGCGAGCGCGCGAACCGTGCCGCCCGCAGCTCCCCGGCAGCTCGTCGTTCGCGACGGCCACTTCGAGCTCGACGGGAAGCCGTTCCAGATTCTCTCCGGCGAGCTGCACTACCCGAGGATTCCGCGCGAGTACTGGCGCGATCGACTTCAGAAGGCGCGTGCGATGGGACTGAACACCATCACGACGTACGTCTTCTGGAACCTGCACGAGCCGAAGCCGAACACCTTCGACTTCACTGGCAACCTCGATGTCGCCGCGTTCGTGCGCACCGCGCAGGACGCCGGTCTCAACGTGATCGTTCGGCCCGGGCCGTACGTGTGTTCGGAGTGGGATCTCGGCGGACTGCCGGCGTGGCTGCTGGCCGACCATTCGATGGTGCTCCGCAGCAACGATCCGAAATTCATCGCCGCCGCCGATCGCTACATGAAGCGCGTCGGCCGCGAGCTGGCGCCGCTGCAGTCCACTCGCGGCGGTCCGATCATCGCCGTGCAGGTCGAGAACGAGTACGGCTCGTTCGACAGCGACGCCGCGTACATGCGCAGCGTCAAGGACATGATCGTGGGCGCGGGGATGGGCGAGGCGCTCCTGTACACGGCCGATGGTCCCGGGCAGCTGCCGGCGGGCACGCTGCCGGATTTGCCGGCCGTCGTGAACTTCGGCCCGGGTGGCGCCGAGCGCGCCTTCGCCGCGCTGCACGCCTTTCGGCCCGACGGTCCGCTGATGAGCGGCGAGTACTGGGCCGGCTGGTTCGATCAGTGGGGAGGTCCCCACGCGCACACCAATGGCGACCAGCAGACGCGCGAGATCGACTGGATGCTCGGTCAGGGCGGTTCGTTCAGCCTGTACATGTTTCACGGCGGGACGTCGTTCGGTTTCATGAACGGCGCGAATATCGATCGCACTTACAAACCGCAGACGTCGAGCTACGACTACGACGCGGCGCTCGACGAGTCAGGCCGCCCGCAGTCGAAGTACTTCACCTTCCGCGATGCGATCGGGCGTCACTTCCCGGATCTGTCGTTACCGGAAGTGCCGACGACGGCGCCGGCGATTGCCGTGCCGCGCTTCGATCTCGCCCAGTCGGCCCCGCTGTGGTCCACGCTCGGGCGCCCGACGCACAGCGAGACGCCGAAAGCGATGGAGGATTTGGGCCAGTCATACGGCTACATCCTGTATCGCACGCACGTCACCGGCCCGATCGCCGGCGACCTCGTCCTCACCGAGCTTCACGACTACGCGGTGGTCTTCGTGAACGGACTGCGCGTGGCGACGCTCGATCGGCGGCTCAATCAGGATCGTGCGGCGATCGATGTGCCGTCCGGCGCGGCCACGCTTGATGTCCTGGTCGAAAACACCGGGCGCGTCAACTTCAAGAAAGATCTGCGGCTCGAACGCAAAGGCATCACGCAGTCGGTGGCGCTCGCCGGAAGAACGCTCACGGGTTGGGATATCTACACGCTGCCGATGACCGACGGCGCGCTCGTCAAGACGACGACGGATGTCGCGGCCGGGCCCGCGTTCTATCGCGGCGAGTTCACGCTCGCGCAGACGAGCGACACGTTCCTGGATCTGCGCGGCTGGGAGAAGGGCACCGTGTGGGTCAACGGCCGCCAGTTGGGCCGCTTCTGGCAGATCGGACCGCAGCAGACGTTGTACGTGCCAGGCCCCTGGCTTCGGCGCGGCGTCAACGAAATCGTCGTGTTCGATCTCGGCGGCGCCGGACCACGCTCGATTTCCAGCCTTACCACCCCCGTGCTCGGCGAAGTCCACCCGCCGCGCTGACGTCCCGCCACGACGCGTGGAGTGTCGCGAATTCGAGAATCGTCACACCAGCAGTGTCCGCTTGCGGGATCGCGCGCGGCGCGCGAAAAAGTTCTGCTAGACTCGAAATCAACGCAGATCGAAGGAGGAGCGCATGGACTCCCCGCAGACGACGACACGAACGCATCACGACGAACGCGAGCTCGCCGAGTTCATTCGTGACGGATCGAAACGCCGGCCTGATCAGGCATTCGGCGACTACTATTCGGGTCAAAGCGCGTCCTGCGCGCTCGGGGCGGCGTACGAGGCGATGTACCGCCTGCCGCGCGAAGTCGGCGGCGCGCGACCCACGCGCGACCTCGACTGGTTCTTCGATTGCCTCGACACCGTCAAACCGTGCCCGGCCGAAGGCTGCAAGAAGCGCATCTTTCTTGCCGCACTGATCGTCCATCTGAACGACGATCATCTCTGGTCGCGCGAGCAGATCGCGTCCTGGCTCGGCGGCGAGACCGTCACGAAAGCCGCGCCGCAGCCCTAGCCGAAACCGCCGGCCGCGCTCGACCGTACCCGTTTCGGAAGCGCCGGACCTCGGGCCCCCCTGGAGTATGATCGGGCGTAGTTCTTTGCTGATGCGCGAACCGATTTTTCGACGCCTCGCTGGAATCGCGGCGGGTTGCGTCGCGCTTGTCGCGACGGGACCGGCGGTCACGACGTACGCCGAGCAGCAGCCCCCGCCTCAGACGACGCAGCCACAGACGCCACCCGCGCCGGCGCCACCCTCGGCTCCCGTGGCCTCCGCCAACGCACCCGGCGCGCCATTTTTCGCCGGCGTCTGGGGCTACGACGCTGATTTCAGCGTGAACGCGGCGACCGGCAGGCCCGAACAGAATCCGAAGGCCGCGAACACGCGCCGTACACCCGGAACTACCACGAGCGGTACCAGCACCAGCCGGCCGCCCGCCGGGAGCGGCGGCGGTGTCAATGGCGGTGGCGGCGGGACGAACGGCGGTGGCGGCACCGGCGCCGGATCCGGCGTCGGCTCCGGTGGGGGCGGCTTTGGCGGAGGTGGCGGCGGTTTCGGCGGAGGTGGCGGGGGATACGGGGGAGGCGTGGGTCCGGGGTTTGGCCCGTCGCCGAATGCCCTGGCCATGATCGAGCAGGGCGACCTGCGGCGTGACTTGCTCGAGGTGCCCGAGGTCTTGAAAATCGTGGTGACCGACGCGAGCGTGTCGTTCACCGACGATCTCGATCGCGAGCGTGTCTACCCGACGTCGGGTAAGAAGCAGCGATTTCAGCTCGGCGCCGCCGAATTCGACGCAAAAACACATTGGGAAGGCAACCAGCTGATCAAGGAGATCGAAGGCGCGCGCGGTTTCAAGATGCGCGAGACGTATTTCCTCAGCGACGACGGCAAGCGCTTGTTCGTGATCATTCGCGTCGGCGATCCATCAAAAGAAAAGAACGCTCCGGTCGTCGGGTTCAATCGCGTATACGATCGCGTCGGCCAATAGCAGGAGGAGACGGAATGCGTTCGAGTGGATGGAGGAAGCTATGACCAGCCGGCTGATGCAGTACGGGGGAAGAACTCTGATCGTGGCGGCACTTGTCGGCTTGCCCACGGCGTCAATGCGAGTCGTCGCCGAGCAGAAAGAAGTGCTGGGCATGAACGGCACCTGGAAGCTCAACGCGGACGCGAGCACCAATCCGAACGGACCGCCGGCTCCGCAGGGCGCGGCCCGACGCGGTGGTGGCAGCGGTGGAGCGGCTGGCGGCGGTGGCGGTGATACCACCGGCGGCGGTGGCGGCGGCGGTGACACCGGTGGCGGCGGCGGTGGTGGCGGCGACACGGGCGGCGGTGGCGGCGCGAGCCGCGCGGCGGCGACGACCAGCGCGAACATGGACCCGGTCGAGAATCAGCGCCTGCAGGCGACGCTCGCAGGTTTCCGCCAGGCACCGCCGGTGATTGGTCTCCAGGCTTCGCCTGGCACCGTCATCATCGGGTTCGATCCGGATCCGGCCAAGGGCAAGCTCTGGAAACACACGACCGACGACAAGAAGACGACCGTCCCGACGCCCTGGGGTCCGATGGACGCCAAGGTGAAGTGGGACGGCCAGACGCTGCACCGCGAGATGGTCATGAACAACGCGGGCGGATTCAAGGTCGTCGAGGATTACAAACTGAGTCCTGACGGCAAACAGCTCATCGTGACGCTCAAGACGACGTCCGTGATGAGCCCGACGCCGAAGATTCAACAGGTCGACATCAAGCGCGTGTACGACAAGCAATAGCGGCGTCGCGTGCTCTCGCGGTACATCGTCATCGCGCTGGCCTTCGGATTTGCCGTGTATCGGGCGGCGCAAGGGGCGTGGATCGAATCGACCGGACTCGTCGGCCTGGGTGCCGGCCTCGTGATGCTGAGAGCCTCAGCCACGCGGCCGTCGCTCAGGCCGCTCGCATATCTGGGATTTCTCATCACGGCGCTGTCGGTCGCCACGTCGCTCCTGCGGCTGTATCTCGCCAGAACGTGACACCCGCGATCGTCGCGGCGGCGCTCGTCATGAGCGCGCTCTTCGCTCGGCCGGCGTCTGCGCAGATGCACCACGACATGCCCATGCCCGCCGGACCGGGCTGGATCTGGACTACCGCTGCGCAGGCCTTCCTCAGTCTCAATCTTCAGGAACGCGAGTTCACTGATTTCCATCAGATCGAATCGCAGAACTGGTTCATGGCGGCAGGCGCGCGCCGCATCGGCCGCGGCTCGCTGACGATCGGTGCGATGTTTTCCGCGGAGCCGTGGACGTTCCATCAGTACGGGTCGTCGCAGGTGTTCCAGACGGGCGAGACGTATCACGGCGCGGAGCTCATCGACTATCAGCATCCCCACGACCTCGTGATGAATGCGAGCGCCCGTTTCGAATGGCCGGCCACGAGCGGCTGGCGGTTCATCGTCGCCGGTGGGCCGGTCGACGCGCCTGCGCTCGGTCCCGAGCCGTACATGCACCGAAGCTCGGCCGAGGGGAATCCCACGGCGCCGCTCTCGCATCATCAACTCGACGCCACGCACATCACGCACGGTGTCATCACGGCTGGCGTCGGGTACGGCGCGGTGACGATCGAGGCGTCCGCATTTTCTGGCCGCGAGCCCGACGACAATCGCGTGAACGTCGAGTTCGGGCCGATCGACAGCGTCTCTGCGCGCCTTTCGTGGCGCGGCGATCGATGGCACGCGCAGGTGTCGGGCGGCCATCTCACGTTTCCCGATCCGACGGAGTTCACCGACGTCGATCGATTCACGGCGTCGACGGGATACGACGGCATGTTCAAGGGACGCCCGATTGCGTTCTCCTTGATGGCCGGCCTCAATCACGAACCGGCGTTCCGTGTGACGATGCCCGCGGCGCTGGCCGAGGCGGCGTGGCGCGTCGCGCCGCGCGACCTGCTGTACGCGCGCGCGGAATTGGTCGACAAGGACATCCTCACTGCCGGTGGATACGATCCACCGGGCTTTCCGCATGTCACGGTGACGTCTGTCATCGGCGCGCTCACGCTCGGCTACGAGCGCCGGTTGTCGTCGTCGCGCCTCGGCACGATCGGGATCGGCGCTGACGCGACGGTCTACGCAACCGATCCGAATCTCGACGCGGCGTACGGCCACCCGTTTTCCGCGCACATCTTTCTTCGATACGCCGTCGCGAAGTAGTACTCGCGCCCGGGAACGTATCAACGCGCGTGGATATGCCGCGTGGGCGTTGACGCCGTCGCGACTGTTCTCTACTCTGTGATTGTCCGCGCGCGCCGCGGACGCTTATCGCGAGTGGCTGAGGGACCAGGCCCGAAGACGCCACAGCAACCAGGCGGCAATCGCCAAGGTGCTAACTCCTGCCCGAGTACCGGGGAAGATAAACGCGAGGTTGGCTGCACCACCGCCGAAACCAGCACTCGTTCCCACGGTCAGTTGTTTATCGGCCGCCGCCGTTTTTCAAAACGGACCGGCGGTGGGGAGGGACGTGTGTCTGTCACGCACTTTGCACCACGAACGTCGGACTCAGGACGCAGGACCCAACGCGGGAACCCTGGACCCTGGACCGCGGACCACGGACTGTTCTTAGGTTTTGGGCGGGTGAATCAGGCCGTCGCCGCTTGCCTCGTGCGCGAGCACGATCGACTGGCGGAATTTGGCGTCGAGATCCTGCCCGCGCGCGCGCTCGTGCGCGATCTTGCGAAGCCGCGCGGGGGCCCGTCCGTGGATCTGACCAACGACGCGGCCGAGCTCTACCGCACCGACGTCGACATCGTCGTCGAGGCGATTGGCGGGGTGGAACCGGCCCGATCGCTCGTGACGGCCGCGCTCGAGGCCGGGCTACCGGTCGTGAGCGCGAACAAGACGCTCGTCGCCGCGCATGGTCCGGAATTGCGCGCGATCGCGGCGGCGCACGCGACCACGTTCGCGTGCGACGCGGCCGTGCTCGCCGGCGTGCCGTTTCTCGGTTCGCTCTCTCGCCGCCCGCTCGTCTCCGCGGCGACGCGCATCGAAGCGATTCTCAACGGCACGTCGCACTTCGTGCTATCCGCCATCGCCTGCGGCGCATCGTTCGAGACGGCGGTCGCTCGCGCCGTCGAGCTGGGATATGCCGAGGCGGACTCGACGGCCGACATCAGCGGCCGGGATGCCGCAGAGAAGCTGACGATTCTCTTGCACCTCGCTGGACGAGAAGACGTGCGTACTGCGGATCTGCGTCAGGTGGGCCTCGACACGCTGAGGACGAACGATCTGGACGCCGCGCGGCGGCTGGGAGGCACGATCAAGCCCGTGGCACTCGCCGATCTCAGTCCGGATCGATCGGGCGCCTGGGTCGGGCCGGCGTTCGTCGCCGATTGCCACCCGTTTGCGCGCCTCGACGGCGTCATCAACGCGCTGCGTTTGACGACGGCCGCCGGGTGCTGCACGTTTTCCGGTCCTGGCGCGGGGCCCGCGGTCACGGCGGCGACGATCGTGGACGACATCGTCGAAGTGCTGACGAATCGTGGCGCGTTTGTTCCGAAGCGATCGCCCGTTCGGCAATCGCTGGCGCGAGAGACGGGGGCGATCGCGGCGATCGATCGGCCGCCGACGTCCGGCTGGTTCCTCCGCGTGACGAACGCGTCGGGACTCGGCGCGATCGACCTCGCGGAGTACCTTGCCGTCAGGCGCGTGCCCGCGGTGCGAATCGACGACCACGACGAAGCGTTCGCCTTGGTCACTGCGCCGGCGGCGTGGCCGGTCATTGCTGACGTCGTGGCTGCGGCTGAGGGCTGCGGCGCGCGGGTGTTGGCTTTGCCGGTGCTCGACGGAGGCGAGGGTGAGTAAGTCCGTGGATCATGCGCTCGCGGTCGTGAAGATCGGCGGATCCGTGCTGACCGACTCAACGGCGATTCGCGCGGCCGCCGACGTGCTGGCTGATCGCCTGTCGCACGCGGACGCGAGGCTCGTCGTCGTGGTCTCGGCCGAGTTCGGTCACACCGACGCGCTGCTGGTGGAAGCCCGGTCGCTCGCGCCGGAGCCAAGCGTGGCGGCGCTCGATCTTCTCTGGTCCACTGGGGAACTGCGCTCGGTCGCGCTCGTGACGATCGCGCTCGAGCATCTCGGCGTCAGGGCGCGCGGCCTCAACGTTCACGAATCCGGCTTGCGTCCTGGCGCGGATGGCGTCGAGCTCAATCCGATCACGATCCGCGCTGCGCTCGCGCAGCATCCCGTTGTCGTTGTGCCGGGGTTTCTCGCGGCCGTCGACCAGCGTGTCGTGACGCTCGGCCGCGGCGGATCGGATCTTTCCGCGGTCTCGCTCGCCATCCGGCTTCGCGCGGGACGCTGCGAGCTCGTCAAGGACGTCGACGGCTACTTCACGGGGGATCCACACGACGATCCGTCGGCCGCGCTCATTCCGTCACTCGATTTCGACGAGGCTCTGGGGCTGGCCGACGAGGGCTGTCCGTTGGTGCAGCGTCAGGCGGTCGTCGCCGCGCGTGCGGCCGGGCTGCCGTTGGTCGTTCGGAGTTTGTCGAGCGAGGGCACGGTCGTTGGCCCGCGCCAGTTCGCGGCGGCATTGACGCCCGAAGCGTCGAGTCCAGCATCGTCTGTTCACGTGTCGATCCAGTAGGAGGTACTTGTGGAGTTCGCAACTCGCACCATTCACGCCGGCCAGCCTTCAGAGCCCGAGACGGGCGCGGTCGTGCCGCCGATTTTTCAGACCACGACATATCAGCAGGCCGCGCCGGGTGAGCATCGCGGCTTCGACTACACGCGCACGTCGAATCCGACGCGGCAGCGTCTCGAGGCGGTGCTCGCGAATCTCGAGGGCGGGTCGCACTGCGCCGTGTTCGGATCGGGCCTTGCGGCCGAGAACGCGCTGCTCACGGCCTATCTCAGGCCCGGCCAGGAAATCATCGTGCCGGGCGACGTCTACGGCGGCACGTTCCGGATGCTGCACAAGGTCTTCGAGCCGATCGGCTGTCGGATCACGCAAGTGGATTTCGGCGATCTGGTGGCGCTCGAGCGCGCGGTGTCGCCGAACACGCGTCTGGTCTGGCTCGAGTCGCCGACGAACCCGCGCCTGCTGGTGTACGACATCGCGGCCGTCAGCCGCATCGCGCACGCGAAGGGTGCGATCGTCGTCGTCGACAACACGTTCGCCACGCCGTACTTTCAGCAGCCGTTCTCGCTTGGCGCCGATCTGATCGTGCACAGCGTCACGAAGTATCTGGCAGGGCACTCCGATGTCATTCAAGGCGCGGTCATCGCGCGCGATGCGGCGATCTTCGAGCCCGTCGGCTTCCTGCAGAATGCACTTGGCGGGGTGCCGAGCCCGTTCGACTGCTGGCTGACGCTGCGCGGGCTGCGCACGCTCGAGCTGCGCATGGACCGGCACGCGCAGAACGCGACGGCAGTCGCCGAGGCGCTCGCGCGCCACCCGCGCGTCAAACGCGTGTATTTTCCGGGACTACCGGGTCATCCGGGCCACGAGATTGCCGCGCGGCAGATGACGGGATTTGGCGGAATGGTGTCGTTCGAGCTGGACGGCACGCCTGACGAGGCGGCGGCGCTCGTGTCGTCGTTCACGTACTTCGCGCTCGGCGAGAGCCTGGGCAGTGTGCGCGCGCTGGCGTGCCTGCCGTGCCGGATGACGCACGCGTCGATTCCGGCCGAGACGCGACACGCGCTTGGCCTCTCCGACACACTGATCCGGTTGTCGACCGGCTGCGAGAGCACGCGCGATCTGGTCGCGGACGTCACTGGCGCGCTCGACCGGCTGCCCGCGTCCCTGGAAGAAACAACAGCGGTCGCCGGCTAGCCCGCGTCGTTCTTGAACCAGCTCAGCGCGCCCGACGGGCAGCGGTCCACCTGTGCGGTGATCGCTGCCGTGTCGGCGTGCTGCAGCTCAACCCACGGGCGGCGGCGCGGGTCGAATACCAGGGGAAGTCCGCGCGCGCAAATGCCGGAGTGCTGGCAAAGCGAGGCGTTCCACACAACGGTCACGTCACCGTTCGTGTAGTGTTTTTTGCCTTCGGACATTAGAACCTCAGGCTATCAGTGTAGTCCTGGGTCCGACGTCCAGGGTCCAGGGGCACCATCCTGTCCAGGGTCCAGGGTCCAGGGTCCAGGGTCCTGGGTCCTGGGTCCGAAGGACGGATCAGGCTCAGGGTCCGGCGTCGCACTGAGGACGGCGAGGCGTCCGGCCGTGAAGGGTGACGACCGAGAATATCTGTCGGATGCAGGCGGACTTTCACAACGTGCTGCTAGGCTATCGGCAGTCCCCAACTCTGAATCAATCCCAGCTAAAGCGGAGAACGAGCCATGTCACACCATTACTCCGGTCCCGATTTTGGGTTTCCCCACGCGGACGCCCGCCTGGATTTCACCGATCTGTATGCGTTCCCGAAGCCGGGGGATGCTGGCAAGTCGATCCTGATCATGAACGCGCATCCGTCCGTCGGCGTGAACCCGCCCGGGCCGACCTCCGCCTCCGCCTTCGCGCCCGAGGCGATTTATGAACTGAGGATTGATACCAACGGCGACAACGTCGCCGATATCGCGTACCGAGTACGCTTCACGTCCTCCGGGAGTGGGGCGCAGACTGCGACGGTTCGGCGCGTTGAGGGCCCGCAAGCCGCCGGGACAGGCGACGAGGGGCAGGTCATCCTCGAAGGGGCGCCGGTCTCGACGGGGCCGGAGGCACGGGTGACGGCGGCCGGTGAGTACCGCTTCTTCGCGGGCTGGCGCAGCGATCCCTTCTACTTCGACGTGAATGGCGCCCTGAACAACCTGCAATTCACCGGTGACGATTACTTCGCCGACAAGGACGTGTGCTGCATCGTGCTCGAAGTGCCCAACTCTGTCCTCAGTTCTAAAAAGATGGGCCTATGGGCTCGCACGGTGGACGGCACAAGCGGGAAATGGGTTCAGGCCGATCGCGGTGCGCGGCCAAATCAAACGCCGTTCCTTGCCGGCGAGCAGAACGCCGACTATCTCGGTGCGGAGCCGGCCGGCGATGCCCGTTTCGTCCCCGTCTTCGCGCACGCGCTGGAGCATGCGGGTGGATATACGCCGGCGGAGGCAACGCGTGTGGCAGGAACCCTGCTGCCTGATGTCCTCCACTACGATCCCACGCGGCCGGCGTCCTTCCCAGACAATGGCCGGACACTCACCGACGATGTCGTGGATTCCTTTCTTCCGATCCTCACAAATGGAAAGGTGACGCAGGACAAGGTGGGGCCCCACACGGACCTGCTCGCCGCATTCCCCTACGTGGGCCCGCCGCACAACAACAGGGCTTAGGGCTTAAGGCTCAGGGCTCAGGGCTTGGGGCTTAAGGCCGCGGTAGCTGATTGCGAACCTCGCCCTGGATCCCAGACCCCGGACCCTGAACCCTGGACCTCGGACGGGATGGTGCCTTTGGACTCTGGACTCTGGACTCTGGACCCTGGACCCAGGACCGTCCTGACTCTTTTGGTGTCCAACCTTCCATGCGCAAGCTGTGGCTGGCTCCCCTGCTGGTGTCGGTGGCTTGCGGCAGCGCGCCCATCAAGAAGGCCGACGCCATCGCTCTGGCCGAGGCCGACGGGCAGGTGCTCCAGGGGTGCTACGACTGCCTCCGCGACGCGCGCGTGACGTATGCCAGGGTCGCGGTGGGGAAGGCCCGGCCGCTCGTCATCGCCCGGCTGTTCGAAACCGATCTTCTCATCACGCTGCGGGAGAAGGAGCTGGCGCTCGATTCGTCCGCGGCGTTTCGCGAGGCCGAGGCGCTCGCGAAAGAGCTGCCGCTGACGATCGAGGCCGCCCGGTATCTTGCGGACGTCGACGCCGTGGCGGGCGACGACCTCGGCTGGGCGCACCAGGAAATGCGCGCATTCTACAGCGCGCACGTCGCCTTCTCGCCCAAGGCCGAGGCCGAAATTCAGTGGCTGAAGACACCGGGACTCGCCGAGCCCGTGCGCGATTACCTGGCGATCGCGATCAATTGCGGCTATCCGTCACGTCCGCGCCCCGGGCAGCCGCCGGGCCGCTTCCAGCCGCCGGTCGTGCCGGCCAATGCGCCGCCGCTTATCGCGTATCGCGTCGGGATTTGTCGCGACGTCCAGTCCGCGGTACTCGCCAAGGTCCGCGAGGACGTGCCTCGCTTCGTCGAGACAGGGTACTTTCTCAGCCGCCCGGCGCTCGTCACCGTGAAGTCCACCGGCGGCGGCAACGCGCGCGCATGGCTCGACGAGGCCTACAAGCGGTTTCCGACATCGCCCGCGGTGACCTATCTCACCGGCAATTTCAATCAGTTGATCGGCGACTGTCGCTCGGCATTGAAGTTCTACGACGAGACGGTCGCGATCGAACCCGGACACGAGAATGCCTGGCTCGGACGGGTGATGTGCCTGACCTACGTGAAAAGGAACGACGAAGCGATCGGCGCCGCGACACACATGATCGTCGATCTCAAGACGGACAACATCGATCAGGCTTACTACTGGCGGGCGTGGAACTATTACCTGCGCCAGGACTTGACGACCGCCCGCGCCGACATCGAATCCGCGAAGCGCATCGGGAGTTCCACAGAGATCCTCACGCTCGCCGGGATGATCGAGCACGATCAAAACGATCTCGATCCAGCCGAAAAGGATCTCAACGCCGCCGTGATCATGTCGGGCGGATCGAAGAACTGCACGGCGATGTGGTACCTCGGCTCGCTCTACATCAAGCGTGAGCGGTGGCTCGATTCAGGAGGGAAGTTCGAGGACGCGCTGCACTGCTACGAAGCGGCCGTGAAAGACGACCAGGACGGCCTCGACGCCATGAAAAACCGCGCCGATGTCGACGAGGCGTTCAAGGCGGCGCAAATTGCCGGTTTCGAAGCGGCCCTCAAGGAAGACACACCGCACGTCTATGCCGCGGCCTTCAACGCCGCGAACCAGTACGCGCACGGCGGCAACCTCGACAAGGCCCGGCCCCTGCTGGAACTGGCGGCCCGCGATGAGACGCTCGCGACGCCGGTGGCGCAACTCCGAAAGATCATAGGCGGCGGGTGAGGTCTTTGCGCCGTCGCCGGCCGGCGTCATAATGGCTCGACATGGCCACCTTTGCCCATTTTGAGACCTCGCTCGGCAACTTCACCGCGGAACTCTTCGACACCAAAGCGCCAAAGACCGTCGCCAACTTCGTCGGCCTCGCCGAGGGCACGAAGGAATGGACGCATCCGAAGACGCACGCCAAGCACACGACGCCCTACTACGACGGCATCGTCTTTCACCGCGTCATCAAGGGTTTCGTCATTCAGGGCGGGGACCCGCTTGGGCAGGGCCACGGCGGCCCCGGCTACCAGTTCGAAGACGAATTCCATCCCGATCTCCGGCACGACCGCGTGGGCATCCTGTCGATGGCCAACGCCGGGCCGAACACGAACGGCAGCCAGTTCTTCGTCACCCTCGGGCCGACGCCGCACCTCGACAAGCGGCACTCGGTCTTCGGCGTCGTGACACAGGGCCTCGATGTCGTCGAGAAGATTGGCGCCACGATGACCGGACCGAACGATCGGCCCGTCACCCCCGTCGTGATGAAGAAAGTCACGATCGAGCGCAAGTAGCACGGCCGGCATCTCCGGCGCCGCGAGCTCCGGCCGCCGCCGCGCCTCACGCCAGTCAGGCCGTGGTCTCCAAGAACGACGAAAGCTTTCGTTGACTTCTACGAACGCGTTCGTATAATGGGCCCATGTCCGACCCCTTGCCCCGTCCGACCGACACGGAACTCGCGATTCTGCGCGTCATCTGGGAACGCGGACCGTCGACCGTTCGTCAGGTCCATGAGGTCCTGGCCGACGCCCGCGTGACCGGCTATACGACCACCCTGAAGCTGATGCAGATCATGGCGGAGAAGGGCCTGGTGACGCGCGACGAGTCCGCACGCACGCACATCTACAGCACGAAGCTCTCGCAGGATCAGACCCAGCGCCAGCTCGTCACAGACCTGCTGGATCGCGCGTTCGGTGGACGATCGGCCGCGCTCGTGATGCACGCGCTCAGCGCGCAGCCAGCATCAGACGCCGACCTTCAGGAAATCCGCCGGCTGATCGAAGCATACAAACAGCAGTGAGGTAGCCACGTGATGAGCGACGTCTTGACTCAACCGGTCGCCCAGGCGATGGCGTGGGCGCTGATTCATTTTCTGTGGCAGGGAGCGCTGATTGGATTGATCGCCTTCGGCCTGATGCGGTGGGCCCGCCTCGGGGCGAGCACGCGCTACACCGTCGGCGTCGTCGCGCTTGCCGCGATGCTCGCGGCGCCCGTCCTCACGTTCGCGTACTTCTCGGGCGACGCAAACCGGCAGACCTCCTCACGGCGCGGTGTCCTGCCGGCCGGTGCGACGACGACGCCCGCCGAGCGCGAGGTGACGTCCACCATCCGCGCGCGCCAGGTTCCGACAGCAGTTGCGGCCTCGTCCTCGCGTTCGGCGGCGATCGACGGAACGTCTGGCGTCGGCATGGGCCTCGTGGTGATCCTCTGGTGCGCCGGGGTCGTCGTGCTGTCCGCCCGCCTCTTCGGCAGCTGGATCGCCGTGCGTCGTCTCGTGAAATCCGCCGTGCGGCCCGTGACGCCCGAGATTCAGGTGCTGGTTCGCCGGGTTGCCGGCCGGCTCGCACTCGATCGCATTGTCCGCGTCTGCGAGTCGACGGCGGTGGCTGTCCCCGTGATGGTCGGCTGGCTCAAGCCGGTCGTCCTGCTGCCGGCGTCGACGATTTCCGGACTCGCGCCCGTGCAGATCGAGGCGCTTATCGCGCACGAGCTTGCTCACGTCCGGCGCCACGACTATCTCGTGAACCTGCTGCAGGCTGTGGTCGAGACGTTGCTGTTCTATCACCCGGCCGTGTGGTGGGTGTCGAGTCAGGTGCGCGCCGAGCGCGAGCACTGCTGCGATGATCTGGCGATCGGCGTGTGCGATCGTCTCGTCTATGTCACGGCGCTTGCCGACCTCGCCGCGATGAACGCGGCGCCGCGCGTCGCGCTCGCCGCCACGGGCGGCTCCCTGCTCTCGCGCGTGCGGCGGATCCTTGGCGGCGCGGCCGACGATCGCCTGCCGGTTTCAGGATCGGTCTCCGGGCTCCTGCTGTTGTTGATCGTCGGGTTGATCGTGCCCGTGTCGTTCGTCTCGGCCCGCGGATCGGTCCGGGCGATGGCGCCGACGCCGCCATTTCGCGGCATGTCGCATGCGTCTGCCGGCGTCGCTCAGCAGACGTCGCAGGGCCGGCCGCTCACGGCGGACGAACAGCGTCGCATCAACGACGAACTGGCGCGGCTCGAGCGCGAGCAAGCCGCGGCGTCACCTGCGGAACGCGCGCCGACCGCGCCGATCGCACCGATGCTCGCACAGTCCGCGGCGACGCCTGAGCGGCCTGTTCGCCCAACGGTTCCGAGAGCCGAATACCAGACGTCCGCCTCTTCCGCGGCGCCCGCCGTCGCGCAGGGCGAGGTGCGCGGCAGCGGCCAGATCTCGGAGTCGCACAACGGCGACCGAGTGTCGGTGAGATACACCGGCGCCTTCCGTTTATCGGCCGACGACAAGGACATCGAGTGGATCGAGCCCGGCAAGACCGTCGAGATCAGCGACGGCGGCTGGATCATGACGACCGGTGTGTCCCTTCGTGGCATGTCGGACGGGACCGTGCAACGGTCGTATCACCGGAACGGCTTCGAGCGTCCATACGAGCCCGAGGGACGGGAGTACCTCGCGACGGCGATGTACCGCCTCGTGCACACGTCGGCGTTCGGCGCTGAGAGCCGGGTTGCGCGTTTGCTGAAACAGGGTGGCCCGGACGCGGTGTTCGCCGAGATCCGCACTCTCGAAGGCGACTACGCGCGGCGCGTCTACTACACCGAACTCCTCAAGCAGGCGAAGCTCTCGCCCGCCGAGCTCACGCGTCTGGCCACGCAGGCGTCGAGCACGATCTCCAGCGACTACGACCTCGGCGTGCTGCTCAAAGCCGCCGGCGCGCAGGCGACGACCGACGACGCGCGCGTGGCGCTGGTCGCGGCGACGAAGACGATCGGCGGCGTCTACGAACGCCGTCAGGCGCTCACGTCGCTCATGACGGAGCATCCGTCGCCAAAGGTGTCGCAGGCGCTCCTCGACTCTGCGGTCGGTCTGAACGCGGACTACGAGCGATCGACGTTCCTCATCGACTTCGTCAAGCGCGGCGGCCTGACGTCGGTGACGTCGGCGGCGTTCTTCAATCTCGTGCATGGCATTCACGGCTCGTACGAACAGGGCCGCGTGCTGCGGACGGTGATCATGACGCCGGACGTGCCGACTGAGGCCGTCGCCGACGCGCGCAAAGCGTCGCTCTCGATGGGCAGTGACTACGATCGCCAGCAGGTCCTGACCTCGTCGATGAGCGGCGCGAGCGTCTCGGCGAAGGATGCCGCCGGCGTGATCGAGGCTGCGGCCACGATCCGCAGCGACAACGAGCGCGCGAACGTGCTCGAGGCCCTGGCGAAGAAAGGCGGCGTGACGCCCGACACGGCGACGCCGTTTTTCAACGCCGTCGCCTCGATGACCGCGAGCTTCGAACAGCGTCGCGTGACCTCCGCGGTGCTGGCGCATTCGACCCGGCTCGACGACGGCGTGATGTCGGCGTTGCTCAAGGCAGCGGCATCGGTGAAAGCCGGTTTCGATCGGGCCGAGATTCTGGTCGCGGCCGCGAGGCACCAGCCGATCTCGCCAGCGGCGCGGCCGTTGTATGTTGCCGCAGCCGACGGGATCCGATCGGACTATGATCAGACCCGGGCGCTTGCCGAACTCGTCCGGTCGGAAAAGGTCGTTCGCTAGCGCCCAGGCGCTGATGGCACGTCCCCTCGTTGTCTGGTCTGTCGCCGCATGGCTCGTCGCGGTCCCGGCGTCGCTAGCGTTCGCGCAGGAGCAGAAGCCGCAACGCCCCGTGCCGCCGAACCGGGACGCCTCTGCGCCTCAGCCATCCGGCACGGCCATCATCACGGGCACGCTCGTCGGCATCGACTCGGGCCGGCCGATCCGGCGCGCAACGGTGAGTCTGACGGCGGTCGGTCCGGACACGCCGTCGCGGGCTGCGACGGTCACGACCGACGATCTCGGTACGTTCACCTTCAGCGATCTTCCCGCCGGGACCTACAACCTGGCGGCGACCAAGCCCGGCTACCTCGACTCGAATTACGGCCAGCAGCGGCCAGGCACGGGCCGGGCGGGCACGCCCGTGCGCGTCGCCGATGGTCAGAAGATCGATCGTCTTTCGTTTCCCATGGCGCGCGGCGGCGCGATTTCCGGAACGGTCGTCGATGAAGTCGGGGATCAGGCGTTTGGCGTGCAGGTCCGCGTGTTTCGCAGCACCGTGAGGTCCGGCCAGCCGACGCTCCAGTCGCTCGGGTCGACCCAGACCGACGATCGCGGCGCGTTCCGGATCGGCGTCCTGCCGCCCGGACAGTACGTCGTCGCCGTCTATCCACGCGATTCGAGTAACAACGTGGACGTCGCGCAGTTGAAGCAGGCGGCCGAAGGCCTTGCGCAGCGTGCGCAGAGCGGCAGTGACGAACAGGCGGTCGTCCTTCTCAAGAGCCAGATCGCGCGTGCGCGTGATGCCGATCCCGCTGAGATCTACGCCCCGATGTATTTTCCCGGAACGATCGTCGCGTCCAGTGCGATGCCGGTGATGATCGAGCCAGGTCAGGAGCGGGGCAGCGTCGATTTTCAGTTGCAGCTCGTTCGCACGTCGCGAATTTCAGGCGTCGTGACGAGCGCCGAGGGGACGTCGTTGCAGAACGCCGCGGTCAAGCAAGTCACGCTGGTGGACCTCGATCAACTCCTGGCCGGCAACAACACGCGCACCGTGCAGGTGGACGGCGACGGAAAGTTTTCGATGCCGGGTGTTCCGCCCGGGCGCTACACCCTCATCGCGCGCGCGACGATCGCACCCGCCGGCGATCCGGCGGCGCGCGGTCAGGATGCGCTCAAGAAGTCGGGTGGCATGAACGGCACGCAGCTGTGGGCGACGACCGATCTGTCCGTTGACGGCCGCGCGATTCCCGATCTTTCGCTCGTGCTGCAACGGGGCATGTCCGTCGCCGGCACCATCAAGCTCGACACGGGCGCGCAGGGATTCGACTTCACGCGCCTGCGCGTCGTGCTCGCGCCCGGCGGCGCCGTTTCGGCGGGGAACGATCCGTTCCAGCCGGCGACCGTCGATTCGACGGGACGATTCACGTTTCCCGGCGTGTTGCCGGGAACGTATCGCGTCAGCGTGTCCGGGCAGCCGTCGAACTGGATGGCGAAGTCCGCGGTCTTCGGCGGGCGCGACGCACTCGACCTGATGCTCGACGTGAAGCCCGGCGAAGATCAAAGCGGCGTGATCACGCTCACGACGCGGTCCGCCGCCCTGTCGGGCAAGATCCAGGATTCGACTGGTCAGCCGACGTCGGCGTACACGATTGTGTTGTTTGCCGCTGACACGCGATTCTGGGTGCCGCAATCGCGCCGCATTCAAGCCACGCGGCCGGCGACCGACGGGCGCTTTTCGTTCTCGAACCTGCCGGCCGGGGATTACCGGCTCGTCGCGATCACCGACGCCGAGCCGGGGCAGTGGTTCGATCCCGCATTCCTTCGCGAACTCGCCGGCAGCGCGCTCTCCATTACGATCGGCGACGGCGAACAGCGGGTACAGGACATCAGGGTCAAATAGGGCTTAGGGCTTGAGGTTTATGGCTTACGGAAGACAGGGCCGCTAAGCCCCAAGCCCCAAGCCCCAAGCCCCAAGCCCCAAGCCCCAAGCCCCAAGCCCCAAGCATACCAATAAGCCCTGAGCCCTAAGCCAACTGTGGATGCTTGTCCTTCCACTCCGTCGCCTGCTCGTACGCGAGCGCGACGCGGGCGACGGTGGCCTCGTCGTAGAGATGTCCGGTCAGCATGAGTACGCGCGGCTGGCCGGAGGCGTAGCCCGGTGTGCTCGTGAAACCGCACTTGAGGGCCATTGCCGGATGGCCAGTGAGGTTCGTCATTCCCAGCGTGCCGCCGGTGCCTGGTTCGAGGAGCACGTCGAACTTCGAGAAGAAGTCGTCGGCCTGCCGCATGAGCAGCGTGCGCGTGCGCATTGCGCGGATGTACTCGACGGCCGGCACCAGCCTCGCCTGACGGAACGTTGCGGGCCACGTGCTGCGCGACCCGGTCGGATTCTGCAGCTGATTGATGTCGCCTGACCTGGTCGCGTCGTCGAACGACGCGCCCGACTCGGTCTCGAGGATGAAGCCGATGGCCGCTGTCATCTGGTTGAGCTCGGCGGGCAGGTCCACGGCTTCGAGTTTCGCGCCGAGCTTACGGTACGTCTCGAGCACGTCGTCGTAGATCTTCTTTGTCTCGGCGGCGATGGCGGCCTGTTGCTCGGGCGTGATCTGCGGTCCGCGTCCACGGCCTGGCGCGGCGGCGCCCGCCGCTCCGGCCGCCCCCGCAGCGCCCGCACCGGCGGCCGGTGGCGCGCCCGCACGCGCGGCGGCGCCACCTCCACCGCCACCACCACGGCCGACTTGTCCGGCATTGTCGAACGCGGTCTTCACGTAGGCGATGCGAATCCCGGCGAGGGGCTGATCCGGCGTCCAGTGAAACGCGGCGTCTGCGACACTGCCGTCACGCTTGTCGGGCCCGTAGATCGCGTTGAACACGAGCACCGCGTCTTCGACGTGCCGGCACAGGGGGCCGATCTTGTCCATCGTCGTCGAGAGCGCCATCGCGCCGTAGCGGCTCACGCGCCCGTAGGTCGGACGCAACCCGGCGAGTCCGTTGACTGACGACGGCGACAGGATCGATCCGCGCGTCTCCGTGCCGATCGCGAAGGCCACGCACCCGGCGGCCGTCGCCGATCCCGGGCCGGCGGACGATCCGCTCGATCCCACCTGTGGATTCCACGGATTCCGCGTCTGGCCGCCGAACCACACGTCGCCCTGCGCGAGCGCGCCGAGCGTCAGCTTGGCCGCGAGCACCGCACCCGCGTCGCGCAGGCGTTCGACGATGGTGGCGTCGTAGTCGATGATCTGGTTCTCGTAGAGCTCGCCGCCCCAGGTCGTCTTGATGCCCTTGGTCGCGAACAGATCTTTCGCACCCCAGGGGAGACCGTGCAGCGGTCCGCGGTACTTGCCGGCTTTGATCTCGCGATCCGCGTCGGCCGCCTGTTTCAGTGCGAGGTCTTCGGTCAGCGTCACGTAGAAGTACAGCGTCGGGTTGTAGCGCTTGAGCCGCGTCAGGTACATGTTCGTCAGCTCGGTCGACGTCACGAGCTTGCGCTCGATGAGCGACGCGAGGCTCGCGACTGGCCAGAACGCGACGTCCTCGAGGTTAGCCGGACGTTTCAGCGAGGCCGGTGCCTTCGTGTACTTCAGCGGCGCCCCTGGAGTGGCCGGCCCCTTTGGTTCCTTGCCGGGCAGCGACGGCTTGAACACGTAGGCCGGCTCCGTGTCCTGCGGCACTGGAATCTGGCGCATCCGGTTGTAGTTCGCGAGGTTGGCGTTGGCGGCATTGGCCGCCGCGGCCTCTTCCTCGCTCGTGAACTGCACGCCGTCGAGCGAGTCGGCGGCTTTGACCATGTCGGGCGTCACCGGCCCGG
Source organism: uncultured Acidobacteriota bacterium (assembly GCA_963704575.1). GTDB lineage: Bacteria > Acidobacteriota > Vicinamibacteria > Vicinamibacterales > SCN-69-37 > DATEGZ01. The sequence goes on from OY969918.1 coordinate 4,742,879, forward strand.
CATTCTGTCCGCCCCGGCCTTGCGCCAGGGTCCTGGCGGCGACTACTCCGGCGACCGCCACGGGGACGGTCTTGAGGAACCTCCGACGCGACTCGCTCGACTTGGTGGCCATATGCGACCTCAGCTCACTTCTTCTCTTTGAATCCGGCCGGCATCGCGACGTCCTCGGCAGTCGCCGATGGCGACACGGTCAGGTACTCGTGCGCCGCGGTGAACACGGTGCTGCGCGGTTGCGCCGGCTTGTTGCCGCCGCTCATGAATTTCTTCGTGAGCGCACCGCCGATGCCGCCGCCGGTCGTCGGGGGCGGCTGTTGCTGCTGGGACGCCTTCATGTCCTCCGCGCTCTTCACCGAGTCGAACACGGTCGACGAGACGAGAGCCGTGCCTTGCAGCTTGCCGCTTTCCGCCTGCATCTTGCTCGTCATTGGCTGCAGCGATGGATACATGGCGATGGTGCTCGCCATCTGCTGCGCGTCGGCGACGATGGTCTCTCCGTAGATGGCCTTCGCGTACTTGATCTGGAACTGCGCCAGCTCATCGAGCGCGGCGATCTTCGGTCCGAGCCACATGTCGCTCGTCATGATGAAGCCGCCGCTCTCCTCGACCTTCTTGCCCTTTTCGTGCGCCGTGATCGTGAGGATCACCTCGTGCGTGTCATAGCCGGCGATGCTCTTCTTCTGGCCGGTCTCCTTCACGTCGGCGTCGACCTCGTACTGCTTGCTGGTGTCCTCGATCTGCTGCTTGTCCTCGGGCTTCATTTCCTTGGACTGCTTCTCGGCGTCGGCCCTGGCTTTTTCGTACGCGGCGCGGAGCTCGGCAAACGTCGTGACTTTGTACGACTTGTTCTTCATGTCGAGGCGGTACACTTTTTCTTCGCCGAGATCGATGATGTCGCCGGTGTCGCCGGCCACCGAGATCTTGCGATTGCCCTTGATGGCAATCGTCGAGACGAGGCCCTCTTTCGTCGTCGCGCCGCCGAACTTGTTGATGACGCCGCCCAGGACGCCGGCGAACTTCAGCGAGCTCTTCTGTTCAGTTTTGACGTCAGCGTGCAGCACCGGCACGACGAGTGCCGTGGTGGCTGCGAGCGCTGTTACGAATCCAACACGTGTCATGAATCTCCTCCAACGCAATAGCAAGTGAACTATTCTAATGGCGCTGTGGCGCGCCGGGGCAATGCGGGGCTCGTCGTCATCCTCCTGGCGATGTCGGCCGCCCTCTGGGCGCGTCAGGACCGTCGATCCGTTGAAGCGACTGCAGACGTCAACACCGGATTGCCAGGGACGCCTCTTGGCGTGCCTGCCATCGTCGCCGGCGGCTTCATCTACACGTCCGGACTGGTCGGGATCGACGCCACGCTCGAGACCGATCACCCAGACTTTTCGGTCGAAGCGAGACGAACTCTAGAGCGCCTCAAAACTGTCCTCGTCGCGTCAGGATCGTCACTTGCGCAGACGGTCAGTCTGACGGTTTATCTCAGGCGGGGGACCGATTTCGACGCCCTGAACGCCGTCTCGCGCGAGTTCTTCCCCGACAAGCCACCGGCCCGGACGACAGTCGTGGCCGACCTGCCGCATGGCGCGCTCGTCATGATATCCGCCATCGGCGTACCGAACGGCGCGGCGCGGGAGGTCATGCAGCCGGCCGGGTGGGCAAAGACGTCACGTCCATATTCGTCCATCGTCCGCGCCGGTGACCTCGTATTTCTCTCCGGACTCGTCAGCCGCCGGGGTAGTGACGATCAGATTGTGCCGGGCTCTGTCGCGTTGCAGAGCCGCACGATCCTCGAGAACGCCGGCGTGCTGCTGCACACCGCCGGGCTGACGTACGCCAATGTGGTCGCCGCGCGGATGTTCCTCACCGACGACTCGCTCTTCGAAGCGATGAACGACCAGTACGGCGAGTTCTTCACCGACAACCCGCCGGCCCGTTCGACTGGCATCGTCGGTCTCGTCTCACCGGACACGACGGTCGAGATGACATTCGTCGCGTCCACGTCGACGAAACAAGTGCTCGGCCCGCGCGTGTCGCCGAGTCTGCCCGTGTCCACGGCGGTGCGGGCGGGGCCGCGCGTCTTTCTTTCCGGCGTGATCGGCAGCACCGACGCCAATGTCGGCGACATCACCGCGCAGGCGCGCGGGATGTTCGATCACATCAGCCGCACGCTCGACCTCGCCGGGCTGACCTTCAGCGACGTCGTCGACAGCACGCTGTATCTGCCCGATCTCTGGCAGGCGGATCGCCTCGATACTCTCTATCGCCAGTTCTTCATCGTGCCGCCCGCGCATACCTCCGCGGGGGCCAAGCTCGTCACGCGCGCGGCGCTGGTCGAGGCGATGATCACGGCCGCAAAGTGAACGCGTCCTCGATGCGCCGGGAGCTGGGGCAGATGCTCCGGCTGGCCGGACCTGTGGTCATCTCAGAAATCGGCTGGATCACGATGGGCATCGTGGACACGATCTTTGTGGGCCCGCTCGGGCCCGCCGCGATCGGCGCCGTCGGCACCGGCTCGACGATGTTCTTCACGATTGCGGTGCTGGGCATGGGCACGTTGCTCGCGCTCGACACGTTCGTCTCGCAGAGCTTCGGCGCGGGACGGATCGACGACTGTCACCGGTGGCTCTTCGCGGGCCTCCAGCTGGCGGCTGTCCTGTCGGTCGCGATCGTTGCGATCGGCCTGCTGGGCGTGCGCCTGCTCGGTCATGCCGAGATTCATCCGGCCGTGATCGCGCTTCTGCAGCCGTATCTCGCGACGCTCATGTGGTCGGTGCCGCCGTTGCTCGCCTTCACAGTGTTCCGGCGGTATCTGCAGGCGATGGATGTCGTCCGGCCCATCATGGTCATCCTGCTCACGGCGAACCTCGTCAATGCGGTGGGCAACTGGGCGTTCATCTACGGCCACCTTGGCGCGCCGGCGCTCGGCGTGCGCGGATCGGCCTATGCGACGCTCATGGCGCGGATTTTTCTCGCGGCCGCGCTGTTCGCGGTGCTCATCTGGCGCGAGCGTGCGAACCCATCCGGCCTGCACGACGTGCCATTCGCCCTCGATCGCGCGCGCATGTGGCAGCTGCTGCGGCTCGGTCTGCCGGCGGCGCTGCAAATCACGCTCGAGGTCGGCGTCTTTGCGGCCGCGAGCGCGCTGGCCGCGCGAATTGCGCCGATCGCCCTCGCCGCGAACCAGATCGTGCTCAACGTCGAAAGCTTCGTCTTTATGGTGCCCTACGGATTGAGCTCGGCCGCGGCGGTGCGTGTCGGTCAGGCCGTCGGCCGCGGCGATCGCCTCGGCGTCCGGCTCGCCGGCTGGGCGGCAATCGGACTCGCGCTTGGATTTGCGTTTCTAGTGTCGACCGCGCTCATCGCGACGCCGCTGAGTTTTCTTCTGGTGTTCACGATTGATGCCACCGTGCTGCAGATAGGCGTGACGCTGCTCTTCATCTGCGCGCTATTCCAGCCGTTCGACGGGGTCCAAAGCGTGTGCACGGGTGCGTTGCGCGGCCTCGGCGATACGCGGACACCCGTTGTCGTCAATCTCGCCGGGCATTGGCTCGTCGGGTTGCCGGTGGCCTACGTGCTCTGTTTCCACCGGGACTGGGGAGTCGTGGGGCTATGGACCGGCTTGGCGCTCGGGCTGACGCTCGTCGGCGTCACGCTGTTTGGCGTGTGGACGCGGCGTGCGGCTAAGATGAGGCCGCCAGGAGGCACAGTCAGATGACGCGCGTAATGAGGAACGCACCTTTCGCAGTGATGGCGGCCGCGGGCCTGCTGACGGCCGCGTGCACGGCCGGCGCGCCCGGGAGCAACGCGCCGACCGCCGACGAAGCGCGCGCGTTTCTCGCCGGTGCCAACGACACGATGCTGAAGCTCGGCAATGCGGAAGGGCAGTCGAGCTGGGTCGCCGAGACCTACATCACCGACGACACCGAAGCGATCAACGCACGCGCGACGCAGGCGTTCAGCGATGCGGTCGCCAGGCTCGCGAAGGACTCTACGCGCTTCGACAAGGTCGATCTGCCGGCCGATCTCCGCCGCCAGATGGACCTGCTCAAACTGGCGCTCACGCTCGCCACGCCGGCCGACACGAAGAAGGCCGAGGAGCTCACGACCATCGCGGCCCGCCTTGAGGCGACGTACGGCAAGGGCAAGTGGTGCGCCGATCCCGTGAAGCCGGACGCATGCATGGACATCGAGAAGATCACCGATGTCATGGCGAACTCGCGCGACCCGAAGCTGCTTCGAGAGGTGTGGGAAGGCTGGCACACGATTTCGCCGCCGATGAAGAAGGACTACGTGCGCTTCGTCGAGTTGTCGAACGAGGGCGCGAAAGAGCTGGGCTTCGCGGACACCGGTGCGATGTGGCGGTCGAAGTACGACATGCCCGCCGACGATTTCTCGAAAGAGCTCGACCGTCTCTGGACGCAGGTGCGTCCGCTCTACCTCGAGCTGCACGCCTTCGTGCGCATGAAGCTCCACGAGAAATACGGTGACCTCGTCCCCGCGACGGGCCCGATTCCTGCGTACCTGCTCGGCAACATCTGGGCCCAGGACTGGTCGAACGTCTACGACCTTGTCAAACCGGCCGGCGCCGATCCCGGATACTCCCTCACGAAGATCCTCCAGGCCCGCAAGTTCGACGCGACGAAGATGATGCAGACGGGCGAGCATTTCTACACCTCGATCGGCTTTGCGCCGCTGCCGAAGACGTTCTGGGAGCGGTCGATGATCGTCAAGCCGCGCGACCGCGACGTGGTCTGCCACGCGAGCGCCTGGGACATCGATTCGCGCGACGACGTGCGCATCAAGATGTGCGTTGATCCGACGGAAGAGGACTTCACGACGATCCATCACGAGCTGGGTCACAACTTCTATCAGCGGGCCTACATGGACCAGCCGGTGATCTTCCGCGACAGCGCGAACGACGGCTTCCACGAGGCGATCGGCGACACGATCGCGCTGTCGGTGACGCCGGAGTACCTCGTGAAGATCGGCCTGCTCGACAAGGCGCCCGACGCTTCGCGTGATCTCGGGTTGCTCATGTCGAAGGCGCTCGAAAAAATCGCGTTCCTGCCGTTCAGCCTGGTCATCGATCAGTGGCGCTGGCAGGTGTTTTCAGGGGCGGTCACGCCGGATCACTACAACCAGGCGTGGTGGGATCTCCGGCTGAAATATCAGGGGGTCGCGCCCTCGTCGCCGCGCGGCGAGGAGTTTTTCGATCCGGGTGCGAAATATCACGTGCCGGACAACACGCCGTATGCGCGGTATTTCCTCGCCGACATCCTGCAATTCCAGTTTCACCGCGCGCTCGCCAAGATCGCCGGCTGCACGACCCCGCTTCACCGCTGCTCGATCTACGAGAACAAGGCGGCCGGCGATCGGCTGAACGCGATGCTGAAGATGGGCCTGTCGAGACCTTGGCCGGATGCGCTCGAAGCGCTCACCGGCTCACGCCAGATGGATGCCACGGCGATTCTCGACTATTTCGCGCCGCTCAAGGCGTACTTGGATGACCAGCTCAAGGGCAAGAACCAAGGATGGCAATGAGAATTGAGAATTGATGATTTGGGATTTGGAAATTGAATTGGAGGGATTGAAGACTTACGGATTGACGTTCGCCGGCGTCTAGCTCGACGCTTGCTCGAGCAATTCGCAGATTCTCACTCCCTCCGAGTTAAATTCCCAATCTCAAATCATCAATTTTCAATTACTGCCCCTGACCTTCGCTCGAATTTCGAGTTGTTTCCGCTCGGGCCCAACGCCTTCCCAGGCCGCGAGCACCTGGCCCTGGCGATCGACCAGCACGAGCGTCGGCGTTGCCCTGACCCGCACGCCGTCCGGCACGACCTTGACCGACGCGTCATCGAGGCCGATCGCGCGGCCGAATCCGGCCTCTTCCTGTGGTTCCTTGCCCGTCGTGCCGAGCACGACTGTGGTGTTGTCGCCGACCTCGGCCACGAGCTGCTTGAGGAACGGTTCGGCCTGCTGGCAGGCGCCGCAGCTCGCTCGCGCGAAAACGACGAGCGTGCAATCGGACGCGCTGTACCACTCGGCCGGCGTGTCGATCGTCTGACCCGCAAGATACGCCGGTGGCACTGGCCGCGCCCGCATCCCGAGCGCGCTCGTCGCGCGCGGCCACGCGACCGTCATCGCCGTGACGAGCAGAATCAGCACCAGCCCCGCGTTCGTCAGCGACGCCGCCTTGCCCACGACTCGATCGGTATGCGCGTTCATGGTCACATGTCCTTCGGCCAACGGATGATCTTGCACCAGCCCGTGCACGCCCACGACCAGAGCGGCCCGCACATGGGCCACGTCAGATCGAAGTTGCACGTGTAGAGCTCCGAACACTCGAGCCACGGGTCGGGCACGAGGTCGCACGTGTCGATGTCGATGTTGCAGTTGCAGTCCGGATACTCGGCGTTGACGACGCGCCAGGACCGGATGCGGTCCGCGATCTGCTGGCTCACCGGCAGCGCGTTCTTGCCGGCGAGCGTCTTCGGCCCGAGCGTGACGAACAGGTCCGCCGCGTCCTGCGGGCCGAGGGCAAGCGTGGCCTGACGGAAGATCGATCCGATCCGCTCCTTCAGGTCGTCGCGCACGGGCGGAGCGAACGCTTCCGGGCCTGCCACGTCGATCGCGTCCTCGACGAGCGCAACCTGCGCGGACGTCAGGTCGGCGTGCGTTTTCAGATATTTGCGCAAGTGCGCGCGCCAGACGATTGACCGCGACCCCGGCTGCAGCACGCCCATCAGCGCGCGGCGGTAGATGGCAGGGAAGTCTTCGATCTGATCGCCTGCCTGCTGGGCCTCGGCGGCCGAGAGCGTCGCGGCCCACTGGACCGCCGCCGTCCCCTGATCGGGGGTGCGGGCGATCGGCACGAGCAGGGTCTCGACCGGGAGGACGAGCAGGCCCAGCACGAGACTGACCGTGAGGCGACGTCGGGTTCCTGAGGTCATGCTGGCTCCTTTCGCCCATCCGTCAAAATTGGCAGACGGATTTCGCTCGAGGAATTGCAAGACTCAGGCCGCCCGGCGGCCCTACGAGGATCGTCGATACGGAGCAGCAAAGACGGGGCAAAACGCCCGGTGACGAGGCAGTTCTGCGGCTCCCCTGACAGAAGCGAAATGGGCCGGCGGCACGCGCCACCGGCCCGGCGACCTACCGCTTCACGGTCAGCGTTTTCACTTCGTCCGCGCGGTCGAGAAAGCTCTCGCCGTGCGTGATCCAGCCCGCCGCGTTCTCGCCCTTCAGGTAGTGGCCGAACCACGCGAGGATGCGCTGCTGGTAATCCACGCGGTTTTTCGGCTGCTGCAGGCCGTGGTCCTCGCCGTTGTAGACGAGCATCACGACGTTCTTCTTCGCGCGCCGGGCGATGTTGTAGAGCTCGACGCTCTGGTGCCAGAAGACCGTGCCGTCCGCGTCGCCGCACTCGAGGAGCAGCGGCACGGTCATGTTCTGCACGTTGAACACCGCGGAATTCGCGATGTAATCCGGCAGATCCTCGTAGAGTGGCACTTCCATGCGCTGCTGTCCGGTCTCGATGTGATCGGTCTCCGCGATGCCCGAGCTCCAGTGATGATTGCCGTAGTTGCTCACCAGGTCGGTGATGGGCGCGCCGGCAATCGCCGCCGCGAAGACGCCGTTCGTGTGCGTCGCGAGAAAGGCCGAGTCGAACCCGCCCCATGAGTGGCCGATGATGCCGACCTTCGCCGGATCGACCGCGCCCATCGACGTCACTTTTTTCACGCCGGCGACGACGCACTCGGCGACCGAGAGGCCGGGCTGGCGCGGACGGAACACGATGTCCGGCTGGAACACGAAGTAGCCCTGGCTCGTGAAGACGGTCGTGTTGTAGTAATCGCGATCGGACGGCGCCACGTACCGGTGCACGTTGTCCGACAGTTTCTCGTACATGTAGACGATCATCGGGTAGCGCTTACCCGGCTCGTAGCCCTGCGGGTAGTAGAGTGCCCCCTGCAATCGCACGCCCTTGTCGGTCTTGAAGTCCACGATCTCGCTCTTGCCCCACGCGTAGTTCGACTGGAACGCGTTGGTGTGCGTGACCTGCTTCGCCGCCTTGAGGTCCGGGCCGCCGACGAACAGATTCGGTGAGTTGTCGTAGTTCTGTGACGTGTAACCGTAGACGTCGGCGCTCTTCGCCTTGGCCAGGCCGCCGACGCTCTCGTCGAGCCACACGAGGCGGTCGACTGGTGGGGCCTGCCCCGCCGGAGCGGCCCTAGTATCGCCGGCCGCGTAGGCGGGCCGAATGACGCCGTACCCCGACTTCTTGGACCACAGCCCGAAGAGGCTGATGTACACAGGCTTGCGGAGATCGATCGTCTCCTCGTCCGCGCTGACGCGGACCAGGCGATGACGCACTTCTTCGGCCGCGCCGTTGGTCAGCCGCTGTGCCTGGCCCGATCCAGACGCGGGCACCGACCACAGGTCGTACTTGTCGTACAAAATCACGGCCGCGTCGTCGGTCGTCCAGCCGGCCACGCCGAACGGCGGCTTCTGCTTGATCGTCTCGTCCGACTCCTTGTCGATGAACGAGGCCGGCACCGACTTCGTGATGTTCGTGATGGCGCGCGTCGCCAGGTTGATCGTCCAGAACTGATCGTCCTGCAGGTACAGCAGGTACTTGCCGTTCGGGCTCAGGTCCGCGCCGCGATCGTTGACGTCATCCTTGATCTTCGTCCGCGCCCCGGTGCCGAGATCGGCGAGGTAGAGATCGGCGGCGGGCCGTCCGATTGAGCGATCCATCGCGTAGGCGGCGAACTCGGTGACGTACGCCATGTTCGTGTGGCGGATGGGCGTCACCTGCTCGGTGAACGTCTTCGCGAGTGGCACGAATGCGCCGCTATCGAGATGCCAGATGGCGAGCAGGTTGCGACGGCGATCCTGATTGGCGCTGAGCTTCTGGCGCGCCATGACGTCGGTGTCCATCCAGTGCCAGATGTCCACGCCGGCCGGCTCGTCCGCGTCGGCGGAAGTGGCGGAGGCGCCGCGGCCGCCCGCGCGTCCGGCGGTCGGCGGTTTCACTTCCCAGATGGCGTACCCAAGGAAGATCGCGTGGCCATCGTCCGACCACGAGAGCCGCCGGAACGAGACCGTGCGCATGCCTGGCGGGAACGTCGGGTCTTTCAGCGGTTCGTACGAGCGCATTTTCTCGCTGGGTCCGAGGTTCGTCCACGCGAGGACGCTGTAGGTTGCCTCGTCGTGACGATCGTCTGTCTGCGCGCGCAGCACGGCGAGATCTGCCGCGTCCTTGCGCCAGCTCAGCCCCGTGTAGCTCGTCGGCGACGAATCGAGGACGCGCAGGACCGCCGTTTGCGGATCGAACAACTGCACGCCGTTCCCGATCTTGCCGTCGGCGCTGATGACCATGGCGAGCAGGTGGCTGCGATCGCTGTCCTGCCAGTCGTACTCGGAGATGTTACCGAAGGTCGTGTCTCGGCCGGTCGCGAGGTCGCGCACCGTGAGCGTCGAGCCCGGACGATCTTCGGCGGCCGCGCCGCCGCCTCGTCCTCCGCGTCCGCCTCCACCACCGCCGCCGCCTCGCGCGCCCGCGGCGCCGTCAGCGGCCGGTGGCGTGGGCGGGTAGCGCCGCATCGCGACGTACTTCGCATCGGGGCTGAAGGCGAACGCCTCGATCCCATCCACGGTCGTCATCTCCCCGGTGGTCAGGCTGAGCAGACCGAGGGCGTTCTGGATGGGGCGGTTCGCCGTGCGAAGCCGTTCCTGCTCCGCCTCGGAGTGACCGATGGCGTAGCCCAACCACTTCGAATCGGACGAGAACGTCTGGCCGGTGCCGTACGCGACGGACTTCGTCAACCCGTCGGCGATCTTCGTCACGCGCAGCTCGTTGCTGCGGCTTGCGCGGGCGATGCCGTACGCGACCCACTGGCCGTCGGGCGAAAAGCCGCCGCCTCCGCCGCCGCCTCGTCCTCCGCCACCGACAGTCAAGGTCTCGAACTGTCCGTAGTCGGCGCGGGTGATGGCGGGCTTCGACTGCGCGGTAAGCGTCGGCGTGAAAGAGATGACGAACGTGAAGGTCAGGGTGCAAACCGCCCCGACGATGAGGGTGCGTTTCATGATGCGAGCCCTTTCGTGGCGAATCACGGAGACGAACGGCCAGATCGTGTACCGGCCGCGTTCTGGACGCAAGCCGGCCTCAGATGCCGACGACGCGCAGCCCGTGGGCCCGGGCGCCCAAAGCGAGGGCTTCGTCGTGCGTGGCCATCACCAGGTCCGTGCGCGTCATTTCCTTCCACAGCAGGGCGGTGGCCAGGTGAATGGCGTCGAGCGTGCCCAGTTCGGTCGGCATCGGATGCGCGGCCCGCTCGAGCACCGCCGCGTCGATGTCCACCAGGTCGAGCGACGCGGTGAGGGCGAGGACCGTCGCGCGTCGAGACGCCATGTCGGCGTCGTCGAACCTGGCGCGAAGTCGCAGGCGATCGAGGGTGCGGAGGCTTTCCGTGACAATCAACGCGCTCGCGACGCCCTGCTCGATCGCCCGCCAGTCGGGCAGCGCGTTCGGCTGGCCGAACGCGACGCGGAGCAGGACCGACGCGTCGACGTAGGCAATCATCGATGGCGCTGGCGTTCCTCGAGCAGCACGTCGACGATGTCCAGGTTGAGGCGCGCGGGTTTGGGCAGCGGCACGCGGTTCGGCGCAGGCGTGCGTCGCGCGCGCGTCCGGATGCGCAGCGCGGCCCCTTCGCGCACGGGGACCAAGTGCGCGACTGGTGTGTCGCGATCGAGGACGGCGATCGTCTCGCCCCGCCGGACGGCCCGCAGGTGCTCGCTCAGCCTGGCTTTCAGCTCGGCGATTCGAACCTGTTTCATGACCATATAATGACTATAAATGGTCATGATCGCAACGTGGCCTGACACTCAGCTCGATGCGCGCGGTGCCACGGCGCTCTGGGACGGCATCGGCTGCGCGATCATCATGGCCGCGAGTGATGCCGAGACGCCCCGGCGCGTCGCGATCATCATCAGTGACGGCATGGACAACTTCAGCCAGCTGACGATAGGCGAGGTCGTCGACCGCGCGAACATGTACGGTGTGATGGTGTACGCGATCAGCCTCTCAGGATCGGACGGCGTCGCGGCCGGCGACATGCGCGGTATTTCCGAGGCCACGGGCGGCGGCTACTACAGTTTGAGCGACCGCAACCAGATGGTCGCGGCAGTCGGTCGGATTGCCGAGGAGCTGCGCCATCAGTACGTACTCGGATTCTCGCCCGTGAAGCCCGGCGATCAGCTGCACGGCGTCGTCGTGCGATCGCTTCGGCCGAAGGCCACGGTGCACTCGCGGCAGGTGTACCTGACAACCGCGCCCGTGCACTCTTCGGCGGCGCTTGTGGCTCCTTCCACAAAAGCGGCTCCCGCTCGTGAGAAGGGCGCGCCGCCCGAGCGCGCCGCAATCGCGGCCTCCGCGCCGTTGCCGCCGGGCATGCGGTCGCCGGTCGTGACCACGCTCGATCGGTTCGCTTCGCCGGATTGGGCGATGGGACAGATGCCACGATTGACGATCGAACAGATTCGGACGCTCCAGCGGGACATGCGGCGGGATGTGTCGTCGTGGGTGGCCGCGGCGGCGGTGGATGACCAGCCCCGGCGCCGGCTGATCGCCGCAACGTTCGTGCTCGACGTGCTGCAGATGCAGAACGATCCGTTCCTGTGGACGAGCAATCAGGCGGCCTGGGACCTGCTCGACTGGACCGAGGGAATGCTGCGCGACGGCCCGCCGCTGCCGGCGGAACGGCAATGGTATCTGGCGGCGATCGCATTGCTCGAGCGGGCGGACGCGGGCAAGCAACTCGAACTCTTCGCAGGCCGCGCGCAAGGCAGATTCCCGAACGACGATCGCTGGGTGCTCGCGAAAGGCATCGCACAGGAACTCGCCACGTGGCCGCAGGATCGCGAAGGGCCAACATTCGCGCCCAACCCGGCGATTTCCACGCTGATCGTCAGCCGTTACGAAGCCGCCGCGGCGCTGCCGTCGGTGAAACAGGAGGCACTGCTTCGGCTTGGGTTCTTCGAGTTGCGGCGAGGCCGTGTCGCTGAGGCGTTGACGAGGTTCGACCAGGTCGGCGAGCCGCAGGAACAGTTCATGCGGTACTGGCTCGGCCTCCTCCAGGGTCGCGCGCTCCAGAAGGCCGGCCGCATTTCTGAGGCCATCGCGTCGTATCAACGAGCGTTCAACGAAGTGCCGTTCGCTCGAAGCGCGACGGCGGCCTTGTGCGCGGCGCTCATCGCCGATCATCGCGAGGCCGATGCGCAGCGGCTCGCCGTGCGCATGTTGGCGACCTCGCCGCCGCCCGATCCGTGGACGGTGTACGTCCTCCCTGATTTTCGCTTTTGGACCTTAATCATCGGCCAGCTTCGCCGGGCGGTAATGTCGTGAGCTCGCTGAAGTGCGCGACGATCGTTGTGTGGGCGGCTGTCGCCGGACTCGTCGTGCGCGCCAGCGGCGAGCAAACCACGTTCCGAGGCGGCGTCGATGTCGTCGTCGTGCCGGTGTCGGTGACCGACCGCAATCTGCCCGTCAAGGGCCTCGTCGCCGCGGATTTCGAAGTGCTCGACAACGGCGTGCGTCAGGATGTGACGCTGGCGCCGATCGATCGCCTGCCCGTGGACGTCACCCTTGTCATCGACACGAGCGCGAGCGTGATGGGGAAGACGCTCGACGAAGTGAAAGCGGACCTGCAGCAGATGGGCGACATCATGCAGCCGTCGGATCGCGTGCGCGTGATTTCCATGGCGAACAGCGCCATCGAGGTCGTGCCGCAGCGGCCGGCCGGCGCGATCCTTCCGGTCGACCGGATCAGCGGGGGCGGCACGACGGCGCTGTACGACGGGCTGGTGGCGGCCCTCGCCGCGTATCCGTATTCGGATCGACCGCAGGTCGTGTTCGCCGTGACGGATGGGCGTGACACCTCGAGCTTTCTCGATGCCGACGAACTGATGAGTGCGGCCCGCGTGTCGAGCGCGCTCCTGTGTGTGGCGCTGGTCAATCCCAGCGGAGCGGTCGCCACGCTCAGCTCCAAGGTGGAAGCCGTCAATCCCGCTGTGTCCGAGCGGAGCATTGTGACTTTGCCGTCGGGCCTGACCGAAAACGGTGTGACTGGCCAGTCGATAGCGCGTTCGATGGGGCCGTACCAGGGTGAGCCGAACGTGCCCGCGCTGAAATCCGCCTCCGCTGCGACGGGTGGCGCCTTTTATGCCAATCCGAACGGCGGCGCCATTCCCGAGCTGTTTCGCCGCATGATGGACGACGTGCGCAGCGGTTATCTCCTGACGTACTCGCCCGCGGGCACGGCGGCCAGCGGCTGGCACGCGGTCACGGTCCATACGAAGGATTCCAGGCAAACCGTGCGCGCGCGCAGCGGGTATCAACGGAAATGATTGGCGTCGCGGCGAAGCGTTCGGGCCCCTTCGTGATTTGTGTGGCCGTGCTGGTAATCTCCACCGTCGGCCGCCCGGCAACGCAGGCGCAGGCCCAGGACAGCGATCAGCTCGTCGCGCGCTGGCTCGACGCCGTGCGTACCCACACACCGGGAAAAATCGACGACTCGATACAGTGGCTCGGATCGCTCTCGGTCGAGCCGTGGGCGCGTCTCAATGCCGGCATCAAACACTATTTCGGGCAGCTCGGGGCGACTGGAGCGGTCTCGAACTCCGTCATCGAACGCGCGGCCATGCTGCACGCCGACGCGGCGATGTTCGGTGCCCCGGCGCCTGCGAGCCGGTACGGCGAGGGCGGGTTCACGACCGCGCCCGGAACGCTCGTGCGCACCGTGGACGGCGAGGCCGTGGACACGACTGACGCCAACTGGCACTGGATCTTGGCGCGTCAGCTGCTGAGTTACATCACGCCGGAGCCTCGCAAAGTGCCGTTCGTCGGGATCTGGTACCACGCGGTGGCGGCGTACATGATGCAGAACCGGCTCTACGGCGAGGTCGGTGCGCACCTCGCCCGCGCCGATTCCACGCTGCCCAACGACGCGCGTATCCTGTTCGATCGCGCGTGTCTGTCCGAGGCGCTCGGCCTGCCGCGCAGCCAGGCCGCGATCGAGGACCTGCGCGCGAAACAACGCGCGGGCAAGCCGATGAGCGGGCCCCTCTTTATACCGGGCCAGGTACCGGTCGGCGATCGATCCGGGCTGCCGTCCGCCGACGACGCGAACAGCGAAGCGGAGCGCCTGTTCCGGCGCACGCTCGATGTCGACCCGAGGTTCGTCGAAGCGCGCGTGCGGCTGGCGCGGCTACTCGAGGATCGCGGCAAGTTCAACGACGCGGACATCGCGCTGCGGACTGCGCTCGTGAGCCGCGAAATTGTGCCGGATCCGATGCTGTCGTACTACGCCCAGCTCTTCGCCGCGCGAGCGTCGCGCGGACTCCATCAACTCGGCCCCGCGATCGTCCACGTCCGATCGGCATTGTCGCTCTTCCCGAACGCGCAGTCCGCCATTATCGCGCGCAGCGAGCTGGCGTTGGCGAGCGGCGACCTGTCCGCCGCGCTCGTGCCGCTGCGCCCTCTCGAGCTTCAGGCCGAGGCCGCCAACCGGCCCGATCCCTGGTGGGCCTACGACCAGGGGCCCGGGCGCAACGCCGATCGAGCGCTGGCCGATCTGCGCGCGGCCGCCGCCGCGTTGGGACGCTGATGCGACAGCTTGCGGCGACGGTGCTCGGGTGCGCGGTCATCATCGCCGCGATCGCGCCGGCCGCCGTCCTGGCGCGACGCCAGGCGCCGCAAACTCAATCGCCGCCGCCGGTGTTCGCCTCGGCGGTCGTTGGCGTGCGCGTGGACGTGCTCGTCGCGGACGCCTCGACCGACCGGCCGATCGGCGGCCTCAAGGCCGGTGACTTCGAGCTGCGCGACAACGGCGTCATACAGCACGTCGAGGTGTCCGATCTCGCCGACATGCCGGTCAACGTGGTTCTCGCGTTCGACGCGAGCGGCAGCATCGTCGGCAAGCGGCTCACGGACTTGCAGTCGGCGACTCGTCGTCTGCTCGGCGATCTGCAACCCGCCGATCGGGTGGCATTGACGACGTTCAATCATGCGGTGTCGCCGCGGCTGGCCCTGGGCGCCGACACGAGGTCGGTGGCCGCCGTCGTGGATGCGCTCGCGCCGTCGGGCGCGACGTCGTTGATCGACGGCATCTACGTGTCGCTGATGTCGGCCCACGCCGAGACGGGCCGGTCGTTCGTCCTCGTGTGCACCGACGGACGCGACACCGCGAGCTGGCTCACGCCCGACGAGCTGCTCGAAAGCGCAAAACGCGCTCCGGCCGTCGTCTATGTCGTGGCGTCCTCCGGAGCGCGCAAGTGGTCGCCGCTTCGCGACGTGACGAACGCGACTGGCGGCCGGCTGATTGAGATCGAATCGAGCGACCAGATCGCCGCTGAGTTCCAGAGGATCCTGAAAGACTTTCGCAGCCGTTACGTGCTGACGTTCACCCCGACCGGCGTCGAGCGGGGCGGCTACCATCGGCTGGATGTGCGCGTGAAGCGGGGCCAGACGAAGATTACGGCGCGCCCGGGTACTTCTAAGTCACAAATTGTTCGTGGGTTGACACAGTGTAGGATCACCCCGGACCTCCCATTCATGCCGCTGCTGCCGGGTGCGCGTCTCGGCCACTACGAGATCGTCGACCGCCTGGGTGCCGGAGGCATGGGCGAGGTCTACCGCGCAAGGGACACGCGGCTCGGCCGTGAGGTCGCGATCAAGATTCTCCCCGAGGACGTCGCCCGGGACCCGGACCGTCTGGCGCGCTTCGAACGCGAGGCGAAGGCCGTCTCGGCGCTCAACCATCCGCACATTGTGACGTTGCATGAGGCCGGCACGAGCGAGGCCGGGCCGTACCTCGTGCTCGAGAAGATCGACGGACATCCGCTCCGCGACGTCATCGCTGCGGGACCGATGCCGTTGCGGCGCGTGCTGACGCTCGGCGCGCAGATCGCCGACGCACTCGCCAAGGCCCACGCCGCGGCTATCGTCCATCGCGATCTGAAACCCGACAACGTCATGGTGACCGACGACGGGTTCGTGAAGATTGTGGACTTTGGTCTCGCTCAGATCGCCGGGCCGGAGATCGAGGCCGGTCGCATACACGACGCCACGACCCTGGCGGACCTGACCGAATCGGGAGTGATTCTCGGGACGATCGGGTACCTCTCGCCGGAGCAGGCGGCGGGGAAGCCGGCTGACTTTCACGCGGATCAGTTTGCGCTTGGCGCGCTCCTGTATGAAATGGCCGCCGGTGAGCGCCCGTTCCGTCGCGACACGGTGCTCGAGTCGCTCACCGCAACGATCCGCGAAGAACCGGAGCCCCTGCGATCGAAACGCGCAGACGTTCCCCCGCAATTCGCCTGGCTCGTCGAACGGTGCCTGGCGAAGAATCCGAACGAGCGGTACGCCTCGACGAGGGATCTCGCGCGCGATCTCACCGATCTGCGCGATCACCTCTCGGAAATCAGCCGAAGCGCGCCGGAGGGGTCGGCGCCCGTGGAGAGCGGGCCGCGATCGCGTTCGTGGCGAACCGTCGCCCTCGTGCTGGCCGCGCTCACGCTCGGCGCGGTGGCGACTCTCCTGATTCTCACGTTCATTCCTCCCGCACCGCCGCCATCCTATCGTCCGCTGACATTTCGTCGTGGTGTGCTGTCGGGCGCGCGGTTCTCGCCCGACGGCAAGACGGTGTACTACAGCGCGGCGTTTGACGGGGGACCGTCGCGCGTGTATGTGACCCGTCTCGAGGGCACCGGGTCCGAGCTGGTCAAGAACCTGGATCCTGCGGTGCTCCTGTCGGTGTCGCGCAATGTCGAACTGGCGGTCCTCTTTGGGGGCCTGCGCGATCAGGCCACGTCGACCGGAAGGCTCGCGCGCGTGCCGGCGGTGGGTGGCACGCCACGCCCGGTGGCGGATGGCGTGTGGGCCGCGGATTGGGCGCCGGATGGCGAACTGCTCGTGAAGTTCGACGACCGTTTCGAGTTCCCGATGGGCCACGCGCTGCCCGACCTTCGAGGCCGCATGCCGCGATTGTCGCGGAGCGGCGATCGCATCGCGCTCATCGTCAATAGCAAAGTGGATGAGTCCGTGGAGGTGGAGATTGCCGACCGGAACGGGAACCGCGTGGTCGGGTACCAGATGGGTTCCGCCTACGGCCTTGCCTGGGCTCCCAATGGCCGCGAAGTCTGGTTCACGGGTTCCGAGGTCGGCGGCGGATACGATCGCGCCCTGTATGCGCTCTCCGTTTCCGGTAAGGTACGCGTCATCGCGCGTGGGCCGGGCGCGTTCACGTTGCACGATATCGCGCCCGACGGCAAGAGCGCGCTCGTCGCATCGGGAGCGGGCTGGAATGAAATCACGGCCGTCCGCGACGGCAAAGAACGGTCGCTGGACCTTCTTGGGCGCACGAACTTCATCGCGCTCTCGGCCGATGGGAACTGGATGCTCGCCCACGAAGCACGCGAAGTGGGAGGGGGCGCCTATCTCCGATCGACCGACGGGGCGGAGCCCACTCTTCTCGGCGACGTGACTCCCCTGGGCATCTCATACAACGGCAGCCAGGTGCTGGTCTACCAGCGCGGCAACCCTTCCCACCTGGTGGTGATCCAGACGGAGACGGGAAGCTCGAAAGATGTCTCGGGGGATCAGAAGCTCGAACCAGTGCGGCCGATCAGGGCGCAGTGGTCGCGGGATGGCATCCGGTTGTATGCCTCGCTCAAGCCGATCGGCAGCGACGATCAAGCGGGCCAGATCTTCTTGCGCGATGGCGATAAGAACTGGAAGCCGGTGACCACCAAGGGGATCGATGACCGGTTCGAGGTGTCGCCCGACGGTCGAACGATTGCCACACGCGGAGACGGCGGCACCGTCATGCTGTTCCACACGGACGGCACCGCGCCTGCACAGCTCGAGGGCGAGATCGGCACTCCGGTGTTGTGGAGCTCCGACGGCCACTGGCTGTTCTTGCGCAAAGCGGGAGAGTTCCCGGTGACGATCTACCGCCGCGATCTCCAGACGGGCCGCATCGAGCCCTGGCGCGATGTTGCCCCGACCGATTCGTCCGGCGTCATGACCGTCGAGGAAGTTCTTCTCGCCAGAGACGGCGCGATGTACATCTTTCGAGACATTCGCGCCTCGAACGAGCTGTACCTCGCCACGGGGCTGCGGTAGGGGGTCGTCTAGTCGACAAGTTAGAAGTTAGAAGCCAGAAGTTAGAAGTTTGGCCGTCCCGCTTCCGCGAACTGCCTCGCATACAGATCGGCGTACAGGCCGTTGCGCGCGACGAGCTCGGCGTGTCGTCCGCGATCGACAATCCGGCCGTCATCGACGACCAGGATCTGATCGGCCTTGAGAATCGTCGACAGCCGGTGGGCAATGACGATCGCGGTGCGGCCTTTGAGGGCGCGCTCGAACGCCGCCTGGATCGCGGCCTCGGATCCTGAATCAAGATGCGCGGTCGCCTCGTCGAGAATCGCGATGTCCGGCGCTTTCAACAGCAGCCGAGCGATCGCGAGGCGCTGCTTTTCGCCACCGGAAAAGCGGTACCCGCGCTCGCCGACGAGCGTGTCGAGTGTTTTCGGCAGCCGTTCGACGAGCGGGCCGATCTGCGCCGCGCGCAGTGCCTCCCACAAGTCCTCTTCGCTGGCCTCGGGTCGCGCGTAGAGCAGGTTCGCGCGGATCGTGTCGTGAAAAAGGTGCGCATCCTGCGTGACGACGCCGATGCGCGAGTGGAGAGAGGCGAGCGTCGCGTCGCGCACGTCGAGGCCGTTGATGCGGATCGCGCCTGACGTCACGTCATACAACCGCGCCACAAGCTGCGTCATCGTCGTCTTGCCCGCGCCGGACGGACCGACGAGGGCCGTCAACGATCCCGGCGCGATCGTCAGGTCGATGTCGTGGAGCACGATCTTTTCCGGCGTCGTGTCCCGCACTGCCACGGCTTCGAGCGACGCGAGCGACACCTCGGCGGCCGTCGGGTAGCGGAACGTGACGCTCGTGAATTCCACGCGCGCCGGGCCGGCAGGAATGGGCACAGCACCGGCCTTTTCGGTGATCGCGGGCTTCAGATCGAGCACTTCGAACACGCGGTCGAACGACACGAGCGCGGTCATCACGGTGACCTGGATGTTTGAAAGGCCCGTGATCGGCCCGTACAGCCGCGCGAGGTACGAGATCAGCGCGACGAGCGTGCCGACGTCGAGCTCGCCCTTGATGGCCAGCACGCCGCCCCAGCCAAGGGCCAGAATCGTGGCGCCGGACGCCATGAGCGAGAGCGCCGCGTAGAACACGCGCGCGTAGATGCCGCGCCGTACCGCGATGTCGGACACCGCCTGCGCCTTGACGCGAAACGCGTTCACGTCTTCGCCCGGCCGGCCGAACAGCTTCGCCAGCTGCGCGCCGGCGACGTTGAAGCGCTCGATCATCGTGCTGTTCATCGCCGCGCCGAGGTCGTAGCTCTCGCGCGTAATCACCTGCAGCTTCTTGCCCATCGTCCGCGCGGGCAGGATGAACAGTGGAACGAGCAGCAGCGCGGCGAGCGTGATCTTCCACGACAGCACGAACATCGCTGCGAGGACCAGCACCACCGTGACGAGATTGCCGACCGACGACGACAGCACGTCGGTGAACGCGCTTTGCGCGCCGCCGACGTCGCTGTTGAGCCGGCTCACGAGCGCGCCGGTCTGCGTGCGCATGAAGAACGCCAGCGGCATGCGCTGGATGTGATCGAACAGGTTCACGCGCATCGAAAGGACCAGGCGCGTGCCGATGCGCGTCGCCAGCCACGCCTGGAACAGACCCAGCGCGGCGTCGATCACGATCAGGCCGCTGGCGAGGGCGGCCAGTTCGATCACGAGTCCGCTGTCGCGGCCCATGACGCCCTTGTTGATGATCTCGCGGTAGATCAGTGGGTTGATTACGCCGATCCCGGCGTCGACGACGACGACGATCAGGAACAGCAGGAGCTGCGCGGCAAAGGGCCTGGCCAGCCCAAGAATGCGCTTGAACGTGCCCGGCTTGATCGTGGCTTTGAGAACCGAGTCGTCCTGGCGCAGAGCACGCGCTCCGGCCATGGGCCCCCGCATACCGCGCGCCATGCCGTCAGCTCCGCGTCCAGCTTTCTGCCGTCAGCTCTTACTTAATCCCCGCAACTCCCGCCTTCGTCGCCGCCGCGTTGAAGGTCGCGATGTCGGTCGCGAGGACTCCGGTCCACTTCGCGGCCATCGCGTCGTACTGCGGCTTGAGGTCGGCGTGACGCTCCATGACGGGCTGACTCAGTTTGCGCTCGCTGCCGACGATGTACTGATAGAGCACGACGAGCTGATTGTCGAATCGTCCGGCGTAGTTGAGCGAGTCCTGACCGGCTTCGCCCTTGAGCTGCGTCATCTGACCCTCGACGTCGACGAGGCGATCGGTCAGCGTTTTCGACGCGGCGGCCATCGACGGTGTCTTCTGCGCGATCTCTGCAGCCTGCTTCTTCGTGTCGCGGATTTTCACGAGGTTGTCGTACAGCGACTTGATCCATCCGCCGACTTCCTGCGTCATCTTGAGCTGAGCGGCGCCTTCGGCGTCGGTCATCGCCGGCACGTAGCGCGGATCGCCCGAGAGGTGGAAGCTCTGCGTCTGCGACCACGCGCCCGTGCTGACCTTGACGGTGTACGGTCCGGGCGGGACGCGCGGGGCCGGAGCGCCGCCTTGCCACATCGTCGTGCCGGCCGGAATCTGGAAGAGCGCCGGCAGTGTCATCTGCGTCCACCGCGCGACGTTCAGGCCCTGATGAGCGGTGACTGACGGGGGCGGCGCGCCGCCGAAGTTGCCGCGTCCACCTTGTCCGCCACCGCCGCCAGCGCCACCACCGCCGGCACCTCGACCCCCGGCGTCATTCACTTCCTGGGCGCGAGTGGACGGCGGCGGGGGAACGGTTCCCGGCTGAGCCGTTGCGGTCCAGACGACGGTGTTGGCCGCGTCGCGCACTTCGACGGTGACCGGCGACGTCGGGGCGTCCTTGAGCCAGTAGTAAAAGGTCGGCGGCGGCGCCGCCGC
The DNA here is from genome assembly GCA_963704575.1 of uncultured Acidobacteriota bacterium. GTDB lineage: Bacteria > Acidobacteriota > Vicinamibacteria > Vicinamibacterales > SCN-69-37 > DATEGZ01. Next base: position 4,763,937 of record OY969918.1, read on the forward strand.
CGCTCCGAAACCGCGTCCACCGGCCGCGCGATAGCCCTCGGCTGGCTTGAAGAGCGTTGCAGTGTCGCTCGGTCCGACAGCCTTGAACCCCTCTAGCGCCGGGACATCGTCGAGAATCCAGAATCCGCGCCCCTCGGTCGCGACGACGAGGTTGTGGCGATAGAACTTGAGATCCATGATCGGCACGCGCGGCAGGTTGAGCTGCAACGACTGCCAGTGCGCTCCTTCGTCGAACGACGCGTACATGCCGTACTCCGTGCCCGCGACGAGCAGGCCCGGCTGATCCGGATCCTCGCGGACGACGCGCGTTGGATGACCGGCGGGGATGCCATTGGTGCCGTCGGCGATCCGCTTCCAGGTCTTGCCGTAGTCATTGGTCAGAAACACGAGCGGCGTCGTGTCCGCCAGCTCGTAGCGATAGGCCGTGACGATCGCCCGCCCGGCGTTCTTCGTCGACAGATCGATCACGTTGATCGTGCTCCACTCGGGCAGCCCCGTCGGCGTGATCTTCTGCCAGCTCTTGCCGTTGTCGCGCGAGAGGTGCAGAAACCCGTCGTCGCTGCCCGCCCAGAGCAGGCCGGGCGTGACGGGCGATTCCTCGAACGCGAAGATCGTGTCGTAGACTTCGGCGCCGGTGTCGTCGAACGTGATGCCGCCGTGGCCCGAGTAGTCCTGCTTGCTCTTGTCGTTGCGCGTGAGATCCGGGCTGATCACTTCCCAGTTCAGGCCGCGGTCCTTCGATCGGTGCACGACCTGCGACGTCGTGTAGACGACGTCTGGATTGTGCGGCGACAGACGCATCGGCGCGTTCCACTGGAAGCGGTACTTCATGTCGGCCGCGCGCTGGCCCGTCTGGACGTCGGCGTAGACGCGGATGTTGTCCGCGATTCCCGCCGTGGCGTCGGAGCGTTGAAGGAAGCCGCCGTAATTGCCGGCGTAGACCACCGACGGATCGCGCGGATCGATCGCGAGGTACCCGGCCTCGCCCGGGCCGGCCTGCAGATTCGGCTCGCCGACGTTCGTGCTCGGGACGCCGACGCTCGAGTTATCCTGCTGGGCGCCGTACACCCAGTATGGCCAGCGATTGTCCACGGCGATCCGGTAGATCTCCTGCGTCGGCTGGTTGTCGACGGTGGACCAGGTCTGGCCGCCGTCGAGCGAGATGTTGGCGCCGCCGTCGTTCGACTCGATCATCGCTTTATTGTTCAGCGGGTTGATCCACCAGTCGTGATTGTCGCCGTGGCGCGCGCGCTGGCCCGTCCACGTCTTGCCGCCGTCGGTCGATTTGAACGCGCCGGTGTTGGTCGCGTAGACGGTGTCCTTCTCGACCGGATCCGCGAAGATGTGCGTGTAGTAGAACGCGCGCTGCAGCAGATCGCGCTTGGCGTAGACGCGCGTCCATGTCGCGCCGGCATCTTCCGACCGGTAGACCCCGCCCATGTCGTCGGCCGCTTCGATGAGCGCAAAGACGCGATTCGAATCGGCGCCGGAGATCGACACGCCGATCTTGCCGACCATCACGCCGGAGGGCAGTCCGCCGCCGAGCTTCGTCCAGTGATCGCCGCCGTCGGTCGACTTGAAGAGCCCGTCCTTCATGCTGCCCGAGTCGATCGTCCACGGCTGGCGGCGCACGGTCCACATCGCCGCGATCATGGTGTTCGGATCCTTCGGGTCCATCGTCAGATCGTTCGCGCCCGTGTTTTCGTCAATCGCGTAAACCTGCTGCCAGCTGGTGCCGCCGTCTTTCGATCGGTAGACGCCGCGCTCTTTGTTCGGTCCGAACGCATTGCCGACCGCGGCGACGTAGATGATGTCGGGATCCTTCGGGTGAATCCGCACGCGGCCGATGATGCCTGCCTTCTCGAGGCCGATGTGCGTCCAGGTCTTGCCAGCGTCGGTGGACTTGTACATCCCGTCGCCGTTCGACACGTTGCTGCGCGGATCGGCGGTGCCCGTACCGACGTAGACCACGTCGGGATTCGACTCGGAGACGGCGATCGCGCCAATCGACCCGACGTTGATCTGTCCGTCTGTCACCGCCACCCACGTGACGCCGGCGTCGGTGGTCTTGAACACGCCACCCGCGCTGCCCATGTAGTACGTCTTCTGGTCGCTGGGCACGCCGGCCACCGCGGTCACGCGTCCGCCGCGGCTGAAGATCGTGAGCGGCCGGTAGTACATGCCCGCAAACAGGCCGGGATTCACGCCGGGGCCGCTCTGTGCGCCGACCCGTACGGGCATCGTGCAGAGCGTGAGGAGGGCCGTCGCGGCGATGGCGGCAACGATGGTGCGGGCATTTACAGAGCGCATGGGGATCTCCACAAAAAATGACTTCGGGTAGTTTACGCGAAGGCCGAGCGGCCGGGTCTTACGGGCGTTCAGTGCCGGCGAGCGTTCCGGAGCGACCGATCGAACGCGCCGCGGGGCACGTGGCCGGCTTTTCTGACGAGCTCGGAGTTCCTGGAATCAATCGTTCCGGAATCAATCAAGGTGACGGTATTGCCAGGGCAGGAGACCGTTCAGGCCGTGAAGATCGTTGGTGAGTCAGGACGCACGTTATTTCTTAATCACGACCGCCTTGGAATTCTCACCGTACTTCAACGCCGTTGGTCCGTCCGGCATGCCGCTCGCTTGAAGGATGTACGCCACGAGGTCCGCGGTCTGGTCCTCGGTCAGCACGACCGATCCGTCGCTGGGCATGTTGTTGAGGATCTGATCCGAGAGCTCACCGACGGTGCGGCCATCCCACGTGGCGAGAAACTTCTCGCCAACGAGCGGCGGCGCCGGCTTTTTGCCGGGCCCGACCTTCGTCGGGTCGTGGCACGTCGCGCACACCGTGGCGAACAGCTGCTGTCCGCGCGCCGCCTGGTCCTTCGAATAGATCTTGTCCTGCGTCGTCTTCTGCACGCCCGTGGCGCGCGCGGCGATAACTGACAGTAGGACGACCGCGAGCGCGACGACGACGGAACTGCTGCGCGACTTGATAGACATTCTTCTCAGTGTGACCGACTGCGGACCTTGGACAGACCGAAGGACCCGGGACGGCAAGGTAACCCTGGACCGTGGACGCTGGACCCAGGACGACGTCCGTCCTAAGTCTCCGTCATGCCCACGAGAACCCCGCCTTCGCCATCGGCAGCGTGCGCACACGCGTCCCCGTGACCGTGAAGATCGCATTCGCGATCGCAGGCAACGCCGGCGGCAGTGCGGGCTCGCCGAGGCCAGTCGGGTTGTTGTCGGTGATGAGAAAGTGCACGTCGATCGTCTGCGGCGCGTGGCGCATCCGGACGGGCGGGTAGTCGTCGAAGTTGCCCTCGACCGCGGCGCCGTTCTTGACCGTGACTTCCCAGCCCATCAAATGGCTCATGCCCTCGATGACCGAGCTTTGCACCTGCGCTTCGGCGTTGAGCGGGTTGATGACCTGCCGGCCGATGTCGGCCACGACCCACACCTTGTTCACCTTCACGCGCTTACTCGCGTCGACCGCCACTTCGGCGACCTCTGCGAAGTAGCCGGCGTGGCTGAAATGGAACGCGACCCCCATCGCCGTGCCCTTCGGCAGCGTCGTCTTGCCCCAGCCGGATTTGTCGCGCACCTGCTCGAGCACCGCGCGCATCCGCGCGGGATCCCAGCCGGGCTGACCGCCGCCACGTCCGGCGCCAGGGTTGGCGTTCGGATCGGGCGCCGGCACGACGAGCGGACCAGACAGCAGATCGAGCCGGAACTGCAGCGGGTCCTTGCCGGCGGCATGCGCCAGCTCGTCAACGAACGACTGCATCACGAACGCGATGCCATTGCTGCCCGGCGCGCGCATGGCGCCGGTCGGTACGCCCGACGTAATCGCGGACGAGTACATCGCGAAGTTCGGCACGAACCGCGCCGGGAACTCGCCGGCACTGAGTGTCGAGCCGGTGGGTCCGATGAAGTGGTTGCGCCACGCGACGAGCTTGCCCGACGCGTCGACGCCGCCCTTGAGGAAGTGGAAGCCGGCCGCGCGATACCAGTCGTGCCGCATGTCGTCTTCACGCGTCCAGCGCAGCTGGACCGGCGCACCGACCGTCTTCGAGATGAGCGCCGCTTCGACGAGGTGATCGTTCACCAGGCGGCGGCCGAAGCTGCCGCCGATGCGGAACATGTGAATCGTCACATCAGCCGGCTGCAGGCCGAGTGCCTGCGCGACCGACCGCTGGCCGTTGGCCGGCGTCTGCGTGCCCGCCCACACCTCACACTTGCCGTCTTTCACGCTGACCGTCGCGTTGATCGGCTCGAGTCCGGCGTGACTGAGATACGGATAGAAATACGCGCCTTCGACGGTCTTGGCTGCGCCGGCGAGCGCCTTCTCGACGTCGCCGTCCGCGCGCCCGGCTTGCGCCGGCAGCGTGGGCGCCATCTCGGCGGCCTTTTTCGTGAACGCTTCGCTGTCGTCGGTTGCGTTCGCCGGCTGCGTCCACTCGACTTTCAGCTGCTCGCGCGCCGTCTTGGCCTGCCACCACGAATCGGCGACGATCGCGACGCCTCCGAATGACTCGCGCACGCCGTTCACCGGCTCGGCGATGAACGCGTGCTTCACGCCGGACATCGTCTTGATCTGATCGAGATTGGCGCTGACCGCGCGGGCGTTGAACACGGGCGCGCGCTCGAAGACGGCGTAGAGCAGTCCGGGCGCGTGGTAGTCGATGCCGAAAATCGGCTTGCCGGTCACGATCGCGTCGTTGTCGACGCCCGTGATGCGCTGGCCGATGATCTTGTAGTCCTTCGGATCTTTCAACTTGACGGTCGCGAGATCCGGCGGCGTCATCGTGAGCGCCTTGTCGGCAAGCTCACCGTAGCCAATCGATCGCTTGGACGACGCGTGCAGGACTTTGCCCGAGGCCGTCGTGAGCTCGGATTCCGGCACGCTCCATGTCGCCGCGGCGGACGCGACGAGCATCTGTCGGGCGCCCGCGCCGATCTGGCGCATCGCGTTCCAGTTGGTCGGCACGGCGGTGCTGCCGCCGGCCGACTGCTGGCCGTATTTCGGATCGAGATCGCCCTGTTCGACTTTGACCGACTTCCAGTCGACGTCGAGCTCGTCGGCGATCATCATCGGCAGCGTCTGCTTGATGCCCTGACCGATTTCCGGGTTCTTGGCGATGATCGTGACCGTGCCGTCGCGCGCGATCTTGATGAACGCGTTTGGCACGAGCGGCGGCGCCGGTGCGCCACCCCCACGACCCTGCGCGAGCACGTTGCTCAGCGGATCGAGATATGCGGCGAAGACCATGCCGCCGCCCGCGAGCGCGCTGATCTTGAGGAACGACCGACGATTCAAGCGTTCGAGAACCGCGGTGCTCATAGCGTCCCCTTCTTGGCGCCGGCCTGCACGATGGCCGCGCGATGAATGCCTTCGCGAATACGAACGTAGGTGCCGCAGCGGCAGATGTTGCCGCTCATGGCGGCGTCAATCTGCGCGTCGGTCGGTGTCGGTGTGGTGGCGAGCAGGGCCGCGGCAGCCATGATCTGGCCGCCCTGGCAGTAGCCGCAATCGGGGACGTCGATCTCGCGCCAGATTTCCTGCAGCGCATGCGTGCCCGTCGGCGAGAGTCCTTCGATCGTGACGATGGGCGCGCCGACGGCCGTGGAGACCTGCACCTGACACGACTTCACCGCGCGGCCGCGCATGTGCACGGTGCAGGCGCCGCACTGACCGGCGCCGCAGCCGAACTTCGTCCCACGCATGTCGAGGACGTCGCGCAGCACCCACAAGAGCGGCATGTCTGGCGGCACGTCCACCGACACGGACTTACCGTTGACGCTGAGGTCGAGCTTCATGGCTTGGACTCCTGTCCTCGCCATGATAAGTCCGCCGCCCGGTAAGTCAACCGGGCGGCGGCACGACATTTTTCAGCACTTCACGGCGATTTGTCTGATCTTTCCGCCTGTTTCCCAAACCGACACCGCCAGCCGGTCCCGGCAGGCCCGCAAGACGAGGTCCGCGATCCCGCGTTCGCGGCTGTGGAACAGGTATTTGTCCGTGCACGAGCATAGGACGAAGCCCTCGAAATCCCCGAAGCAGTCGAACAGGACCTCGCAGACCTTGCCGCTCCGCTCGCGCCGATCCTTCACCGTTCCTTCGACCGGGACGCCGGTCGGCGACGGCTGGATGGACGTCGAATCCCCGCCGAGGCCGTCGATCCGCGCGGCCACATAGGAGATGTAGCGCTGCAGCACCGGATACCACCGGTTCGACGGCGAGATCTGCAGCAGGCGCCACTTCAGGATCGCGAGCGTGTTCTCCTCCGGGACGAGAATCACTTCCTTGGTGCTGACCGGAATCTTGACCTGGAAGGTGCCGACCACGTAGCGCCAGTTCCGCATGAAGTGGATGTTCGACGCCGCCGGCTCGCGGGTGATCACGCCGATGTCCCCGAACTGCCGCGTCGTGATGCGCCGGACAATGACGTTGAACTCCTGGCCGGTTCTGACCGTTTGTGGGAGATCGATCGTCAGCAGGCCGGCGAAGTTCTGTCCGCCGCCCGTGCTCGCCGGAATTGGCACGTACGTCACGCCCTTGTTCACGGTGCACTGGACCGTCGTCGTGTCCGGCGCCGAGAGTTGGTGCGTGTTGTAGAGCCGCGACGCGAGCGTCAGCACATCCGCGGAATTGACCTGCGGCCAGTAGATCGTCGCCGTGCTGCCAGGCGGCGTCGCCCCCCAGTCGATCATCAGTTCGTCGGGGTAGTTGAGCAGGGCACCCGGCGTGGCGGAGATCGCCGCGCTCGGCCGCGCGTCGAACGTCTGCGGCACCCGGTGCGTCGCCTGGATGCCAGGGTTGTCCGAGTGCGTGACCTGCATGTTCCGCTGTGCCAGCTTGTCCGAGTTCTCCGGGCTCATCGTCACGCCGCCCGCGTTGATGATCGGGGCGTCGTCATACGCGATTTGCGCGACGAGACAGTGATGCGTGCCGGCGAGGTGGGCCTGCACCGGCGCGCCGTTCACGACATTGGAGCCGTCGTAGATGTTGAGGAAACATCCGAAGTACGCCCAGGCCTGATCGCCCGAGGGAATCTGCACGGTGCGATTGTTCACGCCGGTCGTGCCGTATTCCGCGTTGCCCGGGTCGCCGAAGTTCGGCGCGTTGCCGGTCGCGAAAAACGGAATCGTGTGGCTGTCGGGCGCCGGCAGGGGTGAGGCCGGCAGGCTCTTCGCGTCGAGGTTGCTGAGATACGTCGAGCCGGTCTGGTAGTCGGTGTCGGCCGATTGCGTGCCCCACATGCGGAAAAACACCTTCACGTTCTTCGCGGCGCCGCCCGGACCGGCCGATCCGCGCAGCCGGACTCTCGCGACCGCGAAGTTGTAGTTGATCGCGATGACCGGCGGGAAGAACGACTTCAGCGAATACGGCGTCACCGACGAATCGCCTGTGAGCGCGCCCGACTGGCCGGGCAGGATCGAGTTGAAAGGATCGGTTCCGCCGGGATTCCAGAAGTTGGTGTTCAGGTGCGTGATCAGGTGCTGGATGTAGTCATACGCGCCGGCAACGCTGTCGGCGCCGAACGTCGGGCCGCCCGGCACGGGCATGTTGTTGATGGACGGCGCGGCCGTGAAGACGCGCAGATCCTGACTGAGATAGAAGACATTGCCCTGGTTCGGATCGACGTTCGTGAAGTACGGATCGGCGCCGCCGACCAGCTCGAATTCAGTGGTCGCGGCGAGCGCCGTGCCACTGACGGTCATCGCCGCCTGCAGCGCTTCTTCTTTCGGAGCATCGCCAGGATTGGGGAACGAGGCGAGCGCCGACGAGGAAAAGACGATGTCGAACGGGAAGCGGATGCGCTGCGGAGTATAGGTGTCGCCGGGCAGCTCGTACTCCGGCCCGCCGGCGCTGGGCGAAATCGTGACGCCGGGAAAATTCTTGAACTGGCCGGACATGGCCGGCGCCAGCGGCGTCGCGTGGTCGATCGACAGCTGGTCGATCGTGAAGCCCTCGAGCACGACCCAGAACGCCTTCGAGAATCGCCCGCCAGACGCGTTGATGACGTCGTGTACTTCGTCGCGCCCGAACGTGCTCTTGTCCGTGATGAAGTACAGCGTCTGCGTGACGGTGCGGTAGTACAGATACACATCGCCGCCCGGTGAGTCGTTGCTGACCGTCACCGCCTTCTGGCCGTTGTCGGTGACGTTGTTGTCGTCGAGCCAGCTGAGCGTGGTGTCGGTGTCGACGATCGTCGGTGTCGTCTGCGTGCGGACCTTGATTTCGATCTCATAGAACGGCGTCAGCGCGGTGTCCGGGTAATCGGTAAATGCTTTGAAGCCGTAGCATTCGAGCGTTTGATTCGCCCACTTCAACTCGGCGATGTTCGTGACATTGAGATCCGCCGTCGAGAACCCGTCGAACGACGACAGGTAGCTGAACTGCGTGCCCGACTGCCCCGTGAGCGTCATGACGCCGCGCAGGACGTCGCCCGAATTCACCTGCACGAGGTTGCCGTGGAGCGCCGTGCCGCCCTGGCCGTTCACGTACCAGTTGGTGATCGACCAGTACTTGCCGCCGCCCGCCGGTGACGATCCCCACTGCAGCACCGGCTGCAGGATGAACGGGCCGCCGCTCGTCTGCTGGATGCCGTTGAAGAGATAGACAAGCTGATTGTTATCGGTCGCCGGCGCCGGCGGCACGATCCACTTCGTGCTGAAGTAGCTGATCGGGTTGCCCGTTGTGTTCGTCCATTCGGCGTTAACGATCCAGCCGTTGGTAATCGGCGCGGGCGGCGGTGCACCGTGAGGCTTCGCGGCCGGCTTGACGCGCATCATCCGCGCGGCGCCGCGCGCTCCGCTCCGGGGCGCCGTCACGCGCGGAATCGCGCCGAGGTCTTTCACAATTCTGCCGCTCGCGGTGTGCACGATCTTCAACTTGCCGCCGTCACCGCTCACGTGGTGATCCGGCGGCACGTAAATGACCTTGGATCTCGGGCGCCATCCGCCGGGAGTGAGCACGAGATCGCCGCGCTCGTGTTGCGCCTGCTGCGGTTTCTGATTCGACTTGGCCATGACCGACACTCGCTTTCTTCAGGGGGGAAATGCGATCGAGGTGTGCTCACCGCTTCTTGCGCGGCTTCGCCGGGTCCGTCTTGATCTCGCCGAGATCCTCGAGCGTCTCACCGGTGGTCCGGTTGACGATGCGCAAGCGTCCGCCGGCGCCGCTGACCTCGTAGCCAGGCGGAACGAAGCGGACTTTGGAAGAGGATCGCCACCCGCCAGGCGTGAGGACAGGCGTGTCCGGCTTGCGCGCAGTGCGGGTCGACGTCTTGCCACGACGAGTCTTCGTCATGACGGCCTCCGAGGAATCGAGCGTGTAACGACGATGCCGCGACTGGGGAGGCGCGCGCGTGACGCGGACGGCCGCCTGGTAGCGGCGAGCGGGGAGGCGTTCTACTGTACACAGCGCCGCGCGCGGATCAAGCGCGATCGCGGGCGCCGAGTGAGTGTCGATCTCTACTGATGGTGCGAGGGACTACTACTCGTACCGTAGAGCGGTCAGCGGATCGACGCGCGAGGCGCGATGCGCCGGTAGATATCCGGCAAGTGCTGCGACGACGACCATCGTGACGATCGCGGTGGCGGCCGTCGCGACGTCCCACGGCGCCAAGCCAAACAGCAACGTCGACATCGTCGTGATGAATTTCCCGGCCGCGAGTGCCAGACCGAGGCCGATCGCGATGCCGACACCGACCATGACGACCGATTCGCCGAGGACCATGCCGACGACCTGGCCGCGTTGCGCGCCGAGCGCCATCCGGATGCCGATTTCGCTCGTGCGGCGCGAGACGTTGTAGGACATGAGGCCGAAGAGGCCGATGGCGGCGAGAATCAGCGCGAGGCCGCCAAAGAGCGCGTAGGCCATCGCGAAGAGCCGCTCCTGCGAGAAGCGGTTTTCGACCTGGTCCACCTGCGTCGTCATGCGCGTGACCGGAACGTTCGGATCGACGCGGTGCACGGCCTCGCGAATCGACGACATGGCGGCGGTCGCGTCGCCGGCCGTTCGCACCTCGAACGTCGCCGGGCGCGTCGCCTGCGCCGCGAATGGGTGATACGCGGTCGGCGGCGCGGCATCGCGCAGGCTCGAATACTTGGTGTCGCGGACGATGCCGACGATCTCGGTCTCGTCGGGATGCTCGGCAGAGCCGCCGAAGCGCTTGCCGATGGGATCCTCGTTCGGGAAATACTGGCGCGCCAGCGTTTCGTTGATCACGACCACCTGCGCCGCCTTGGGTTGGAGGTCGCGGCTGTCGAGATTGCGGCCGCGCACGAGCGGAATCTGCAGCGTGTCGAAGAACTCGGGCGTGACGACCATCACCCATTCTTCCAGCCCGTTCTTGCCTTGCGGGGGCCGGCCCTGGATGAACATGTCGCTTGTGCTGGTGTTGCCCGAAAGAAAGGCGGACGCGGACCAGCTGACCGCCTTGACGCCGGGGACGGACCGCAACGCGTCGGCCGTGTCGCGATAGAACGTGTTGATGCGCGCGGCGTCATAGCCGTTGAGGCGCGGGTTCACGTTGAAGAGCGCCAGGTTATGCGTGTTGAACCCGACGTCGACGTTCCGCAGGTTCTGCAGCGTTCGGAGAAACAGCCCGGCGCCGATCAGCAGCACGAGAGAGATCGCGATTTGCGCCACGAGGAGCACGCGCGCCATGGTCGAGCGTCCGCGGGCGACGCTGCGGCTGGATTCTTTCATCGACGCGGAGAGATCGACGCGCGTCGCACGCATCGCCGGGACGAGGCCGAACACGAGTCCGGTGAGCACGCTCAGTGTCGTGACGAACGCGACGACCCGCCAGTCGATTGGCGCGTTGCCGCCGAAGGGCAGTAGTTGACGGCTCCAGTAGCCGACCAGCACGCCAAGCAGGCCGCCGAGCACCGCGAGAAAGACGCTTTCGGTGAGGAGCTGACGAATCAGCCGCGAGCGCGGCGCGCCGAGTGACAATCGCAGCGCGATTTCCCGGCGGCGGCTCGTTGCGCGCGAGAGCAGGAGATTGGCGACGTTGGCGCAGACGATCAGCAGCACCAGCGCGACGACAATCGCAAGAATCGTCGCCGAACGCGTGGTGCCGGTGTCGACGTCGTAAATTCCGCGCGCGCCAGGTTCGACCAGCAGCTGCGGCACGGCTTTCCGGTTCTGATTGCGCGCGAGCAGGCGCTGCTCCGGAGTGATCGACGCGTAGAACGACGTCCAGCCGTCGCGCGCGGCACTCTGGAACACCGTGCCGAGGTTCGCGCGCACCTGATCGAGCGTCGCGCCAGGCTTGAGCCGGCCCATCGTCTGCAGCCACCAGTAGGTGGGCTCCGACAGACGCTTCTCGCCGCCGAATTGCGGATCGAGCGCGAGCGGCAGTGTGATGTCACGATCCGACGTGCCGCTCAGGTTCTGCATCCCCAGAAATTCCTGAGGCATGACACCGATGATCGTCACGAGGACGTTGTTCATGCTGACGGTCTTGCCGACGATATTGGGATCGGACCCGAACCGACGCGTCCAGAACGGGTAGCTAATCACCGCGACGGGCGGAGCAGAAGGCTGATCGTCGGCGGCCGTGAACGTCCGGCCGAGCAACGGCGCGACGCCGAGCACCTGGAAGTAGTTGCCCGAGCCCAGCGTGGCCGACGCGAGATCGGCGTTGCCGTTGACGATGACGTTCACCGTACCTATCGGTGCGGCGGCGACGATGTCGGTCAGATACTGATTGGCCGAGAGGAACGCCTGGTAGATCGAGTACGAGACGGTCGCGCGCGTGCCCTTCTCGTTGAAGCCGTAGTCGCTCGAGCTGCGCGACATCTCGTTCTCGCCGGACCAGCGCAGGCGGACGAGCGTCTCGGGCTGCGGCACCGGCAGCGTCCGTAGGAGCAGGCTATTGACGGCGGTGAAGAGGGCCGTGTTCGCGCCAATGCCGAGGGCGAGGGAGACCAAGACGACGGCCGTCCAGCCCTTGTTATGCAATAACATACGGGCAGCGTGTCTCAAGTCCTGCAGCATTTGTCCCTCGTGTCCTGCGAATTATACGAAGGCATTCGTAGAATCGCAATCCCAGCCCCGACAAGAAGACGGCGCCAGACTCCGGCTGGTTAGCCTTGAGCGCCGGGCGGAGACGGGTGGCCCGACGCTTTGACATATGTATGTCTTAGTGTTTATGTTGAGACATATGCGCACGACAATCCGCCTGAGCGACGGCCTGATCCGCCAGGCAAAGGCCGAGGCCGCGAGGCGCGGCGAGACCGTGACCGCCCTCATCGAACAGGGACTCCGGATCGTGCTCGCAGGGGCACGACGTCGTCCGCGCAAGTCGCCGATCACGCTGCCGGTGTCGCACGCGACAGGCGGCACGCGGCCGGGCGTCGATCTGAACGACTCGAGTGCCGTGCTCGACGTCCTCGACGGGCGCTCGTGATCCTTCCCGACGTCAACGTCCTCCTATACGGCTTCCGGCGCGACGCGGATCGGCATGACGAATATCGCGCGTGGCTCACCGAGCTCGTCAACGGCGACTCGGCGTTTGGCCTTTCGCCGCAGACGCTCGCCGCTCTCGTGCGCATCAGCACGCACCCGCGCATCTATCGTGAGCCGAGCTCGCGCGCCGAAGCGTTCGATTTCTGCCGAGCGCTGCTCGACGCGGACTTGTGCACGATTGTGCAGCCGGGTGGCCGGCACTGGTCGATCTTCACTGACCTCTGCGAGCGCGCCCTCGCGACGGGCAACCTCGTGCAGGACGCGTGGTTCGCGGCGCTGGCGATTGAATCAGGATGCGACTGGATCTCGACCGATCGCGACTACGCGCGATTTCCCGGTCTCGTCTGGCGCCCGCCGTTCTGAGCGTCAGTTCGTCGTCTGGGCGTGTTCGGCTGGATATTTGCGATCGACGTAGTCGTCGATCAGCTTCTGGAAGGCCGCCGACAGCTCTTCGTAGGTCCCGCGCAAGGTCGTCACGTGCTGGCCATCTATATAGATTGGACAGTTCGGCGACTCGCCCGTACCCGGCAGCGAGATCCCGATGTTCGCAGCCTTCGATTCGCCCGGGCCGTTCACGACGCAGCCCATCACCGCGACCGACATGGTCTCGACGCCGGGATGCGTTGTTTTCCAGGACGGCATCATCGTCCGCACGTACGACTGCACGCGTTCGGCTAGCTCCTGGAAGGTCGAGGACGTCGTCCGCCCGCAGCCAGGGCAGGCGGTGATCGAGGGCGAGAACGACCGCAGGCCAAGCGCCTGAAGAATTTCGCAGGCCGCGTAGACCTCGTCGCGGCGATCGCCACCCGGCCGTGGGGTCAGCGATACGCGAATCGTGTCGCCGATGCCCTCGTTGAGCAGGATCGCAAGTGCCGAGGCGGACCACGCGATGCCCTTGATGCCCATGCCGGCCTCGGTCAATCCCAGGTGGAGGGGCTGATCGGTCCGCTTCGCGAGGTCTCGATACACGGCGATCAGGTCGCGCGGACGCGAGACCTTGCACGAGATGATGATCTGATTCTTCGTCAAGCCCGCTTCGAGCGCGAGCTCCGTGGACTGCAACGCCGACAGCACCATGCACTCGTTGATGATGTCTTCGGAGGTGTGGCCGAGATTGCGATCGGTGTTCTCCTGCATCTTCGCCATCACCAGCTCTTGATTCAGCGAGCCGCCGTTGACGCCGATGCGGACCGGTTTCTGGTGATCGACGGCGACCTTGCAGATCGTCGTGAACTGCTCGTCGCGCCGCTTGCCGGTGCCCACGTTCCCCGGGTTGATGCGGTACTTGTCGAGCGCGCGCGCGGCCTCTGGAAACCGCGTCAGCAGCAAATGGCCGTTGTAGTGAAAATCGCCGATGAGCGGCGCGTCGCAGCCGGCGTCGAGCATCCGTTGCTTGATCTCCGCAACGGCCCCGGCGGCCTCGGGTGTGTTGACGGTCACCCGCACCATCTCGGATCCTGCTGCTGCTAACTCGATGCACTGGGTCGCGGTCGCCTTCGCATCCGCCGTCTCCGTCATCGTCATGCTCTGGACGACGACGGGCGCGCCGCCACCGACCTGAACGTGGCCGACGCGGACCGGGACGGTACGGTGCAGGCGGATCGGGGAGGCCATCAACCCGATCATACTCAAGGTCGGCGGATCGGCGGCATCGAGGATATCCGGCCGGCGCACCGAATCTGGAGTCCTACGCACTAAGCGTCGATATCTGGGCTGGAGTTCAAACTATGCGCGCCTTTCGACCGTGGCTGTCGTTGATCATCATGCTGAGCCTTGCGACGCTCGCGCGGGCGCAGGCGCCGGTGACCAGCGCCGACATCACGAAGCTCGAGACGACAGCAGACGACATCGCCAGGCGTGCGGAAGCGCTGAAAGCCACCGATCCGACCCTGTCGTCCGACGTCGTCAAGTCGCTGACGGACATGCGCGACGACATCACGTACCTCAAAGTCAAGATGCGCAAAGGTGAGACCGTGACGCGAGAGGAGTACGGCACGCTTCACGATCGGCTCGAGACGCTGCGCATCAAAGCGCAAGGCCCGAAGGTGATGGCGCAGCCCGTGCTCGGGCCGCCGGAAGTGCGCACGTTCAGCGTTCCGGTCGGAACCAAATTCGACGTTCGCTTGCAGACGCCGCTGAACTCCGGCACGGCGAAGGTCGAGCAGCGATTCGAGGCGACGACGATCCTCGACCTGACGGACGGCAACGCTACGGTGGTGCCCGCCGGTACGATCGTGCGCGGGTTCGTCAGCACGGTCAGTCCGGCCGGCAAGCTCGATCGGCGAGGCAACATGACGCTGTCGTTCGACGAGATCGTGCTGCCCAGTTCGCCCACGCGGATGCGCGCGTCGGTCGAGCAGGCGATCGACGGCAAGGTCGGGCAGGACCTGACAAAGATCGGGGCCGCCGCCACGGTAGGCGCGATCATCGGCGGTCTGGTTGGCGGCGGCAAGGGCGCGCTCGTCGGCGTGCTCGTCGGCGGCGGAGGCACGATGGCGTCGACCGAAGGCACGGACGTGTCGCTGCCTGTCGGGACGATCCTCCGCATTCGGCTCGACGAGCCGTTGACGGTCACGACGGGCGGCGGCGGGAACTAGACGACAGCCAGCTGAACACTCGATCCCGCCGCGCCGTGCAGTAAGATGCCGGCATTCCGGAGGAATGCCATGGCTGTTCAGGCTCTCGCTCGATGTCCCGTCGTCTGCGTTTTCGCGCTGTGCGCGTCTCTCGCGGTCGCGCCCGTGTTCGGGCAGGGCGGGCCCCGGCCGGCCGGCGCCGCACAGACCGCTCAACAAGATGACGCGGCCCTGGTGGCGAATGCGCGGGCGATCCACGGACGCGTGATCACGCTCGACACCCACAACGACATCGAGCCGAACAACTTCACGGACACGTGCAACTACACGATGCGGCTGACGACGCAGGTGAACCTGCCGAAGATGGTCGAGGGCGGCATGGACGTGTCGTTCATGATCGCCTACGTTGGTCAGGGTCCGCTCACGCCCGAGGGGTACGACAACGCGTATCGTCAGGCGATCGCGAAGTTCGAAGCGGTCAATCGCCTTACGGAAAAAATCGCGCCGAATCAGATTGGCTTGGCGCTGACGGCTGACGACGTCGTTCGGCTGCACAACCAGGGCAAGAAGATCGCGGTGATCGGGATCGAAAACGGCTACCCGATCGGGATGGACATCAACCGCGTGAAGGAGTTCTGGCAGAAGGGCGGACGCTATATGTCGCTCGCGCACAACGGTCACAGCCAGCTCGCGGATTCGAACACGGGCGAGGCGAACAATCAATGGATGTGGGGCGGCCTGAGCCTGCTCGGCAAGCAGGTGATTGCCGAGATGAACAAGTGGGGCATCATGGTCGACGTCTCGCATCCTTCCAAGGGATCGATGATGCAGGCGATCGCTCTGTCGAAGGCGCCGGTGATCGCCTCGCACTCCGCGGTCCGTGCGCTTGCCGACGTCAGCCGCAATCTTGACGACGAGCAGTTGACGGCGATCAAGCAGAACGGCGGCGTCGTGCAGGTCGTGGCGTTCGCGTCGTACATCAAGGCAGATCCGCCGGGACGATCGGTCGCCCGCGCGGCGGCGATGGCACAGTTGCGCGAGCAATTCGGCCTCTCTACGGCGGTGCAGGGCCAGGGACGGGGAGGTCGCGGGGCCGCTGCGGCACCGGCAGGCGCACCGGCCACCCCGCCATGTTCGATCGAGCAGCCGGGTCAGACCGGGCGCGGTGGTCGAGGCGGGGGTCGCGGTGCGGCGGCGACGCCGGGACTGGACGCGCTCACGCCTGATCAACGGACGCAGTACGAACTCAAGCTCGCGAAGATCAACGCGGACTATCCTCCGGCGCCACGCGCAACCGTCAAGGACTTCGTCGATCACATCGACTACGCCGTCAAGCTCATTGGCATCGATCACGTCGGCATCTCATCGGACTTCGACGGCGGCGGCGGCGTGGACGGCTGGAACAGTGCGGCCGAAGCGTTCAACGTCACGCTCGAGCTGGTGCGACGCGGCTACACGGAAGAACAGATCGGCAAGATCTGGAGCGGCAACTTGTTGCGCGTCTGGCGAGAAACCGAGCAGGTCGCGAAGAAGATTCAGGCGGGGGAGATCAAGTGAGGTAATCGGATCAATGGGGCAATGGGGCAGTGAAGACTGAAGCCTCATAATTTCGACGAACGCCTCGAGATCTGCGGTGTGTGGGGGACGCAGACTTAACCATCGGTTTTGCGTGTGAAGTCAATTCGCCTGGATTTGCCGCGGCGTCAACCCCTGGCGGCGGCGCTTGAGGAAGAGGCCTTTGCGTGACAGGCCGAGCATCTGCGCAGCCTCGGCGACGCGGCCGCCCGCGTGCGTCATCGCGCGCTCGATGAAGGCGCGCTCGAGCTGCTCGCTGGCCTCGGCAAGCGTCTGATCGAGGCGGATGCTGACGGCCGGACTCGCGTGCGACGTCGTCGTCGCGCGGGCGTTCCACTGGACCAGGATTTCTGGGGCCAACGCGCTGCTGCGAATCGTCTCGCCGTCCTCGGCCATGGCGACCACGCGACGGACTTCGTTCGCGAGCTGGCGGATATTGCCCGGCCAGTCGTAGAGCAGCAGCGCGGCGATGAAGTCGTCGCCGAGGCGGACGCCGTTGCGCTGGCACTCGCGCGCGTAGCGGTTCAGAAACAGGGTGGCGAGCGCAGGAATTTCGTCTTTGCGTTCGCGCAGGGGCGGCAGGCCGATGTGCGCGCCGAGCCGGTAGAACAGATCGCGGCGGAACCGGCCGTCGCCGACGAGCGCGTCCACGTCGACGTTGGTGGCTGCGACGATCCGGACGGAGACCTGTTGGGGACGAGATTCGCCGAGCGCGTGGATTTCGGCGCGCTCGAGGAATCGCAGCAGTTTCGGCTGGACGGCCGGATCGAGATCGCCCAGTTCGTCGAGGAACAAGGTGCCGTGTTCGGCCGCGCGGACGACGCCCGGGAACGAGTCGAGCGCGCCGGTAAATGCCCCGCGCCGGTGGCCGAACAGCTGACTTTCGACTAGTTCTCGTGGCAGCGACGAGCAGTTGAAGGCGACGAACGGACCGCGCCGGACGGGACTGTGGTCGTGAATCAGCCGCGCGATGACTTCCTTGCCGGTGCCCGTTTCGCCGCTGATGAGGATCGGAAGAGCGGAATTCGCGAGGCGAATCGCGATGCGCAGCAGTTCCGCCATGCGCGGCGACCGGAAGATCGCATCGTCGGTCTGGTTGAGGGTCGCGCGCGGCCACAGATTCTGATCTTCGTCTTCGTTCTCGGTATCGGCCGTGCGGTTGACGGCGGCCTGGACCAGATCGGCGACGCTCTTCAGCAGCGAGATCTCGTCGATGGACTGGACGCCGGCGACGCTGATCGCGACGCGCCGGTCTGAGCCGCGCAGGTTGATGCGGAACGTGCCGTCGGCCCCGGCGTCCCAGTTGGCGGTCGGATCCGGCTGATATTCGCACCCGGATTCGCTGTCGATGTCCACGCGCGATCCGATCGTGGTGGCCTGGAGGATTGCGGCCATCCGCTGCGCGAGCAGGTCGATCGAATGCCCGGCGCCGAGCATCGTCGCGATATCGCTCACCAGCATCGAGGCGTCGGTGACGTTCAGGGTCGGGCGGCTGTTCATCCGGATCGTCTCGCGCGATTCGTGGACGATGGGCGCCCGCAGGCGTTCGATCCAGGCCTCATGCAGTTTGTGACCGATGGCGCGGGCCGCGGCGAGGGCGCGGTCGAAATGGACGGCGCCGCGGCTCACGTCACCGCGGAGACTCACGGCCAGGGCCTTGGAAGTTTCGAGGACGATGAGCGGATCGACGGCGCCGCGCGGACAGGCGCGCACGGCGGTGGCGAGTGCGGCGTCGGCCTGATTGTGCCGGCCGAGGTGCGCGAGGGCGCGGGCCTTGGCGCACAGCAGCGAGGTGCGAATCGCCTTGTACTGTCGGCGAACAAGCTCGGCGTCGGCGGCGTCCGCGATGGCCAGAATCTCGGTCCAGTCCTCGAGGCGTTCGAAGTAGGCGCAGCGCGTGAGGTCGTGGGCGAGGTCGTACCAGGAGCGGGCGGGGAGGGAGTCCTTCTTCAGGATTTGAGTGCAGCGGTCAAGCAATTCGCTGCATTTACGTAGTTCTCCCAGTTCAAGCTCCAGAGAAGCGATACTGTCTGAAACGCCAAACTTGACGTAGGTGATAGCGTCTGCCGCTTCGGCGACGTTGAAGAGGTAGTCGGAGGCCTTGTCCATCTGTTTGCTGTACAAGGCGATGACGCCGAGGTTTGTCGCAGATCCAAGTTTGTACTTCTGAAACCCCTCAGTGTCTGCAAGCCGAAAGCACGCTTCAGCGAGTTGCCGAGCCCGAACCAGGTTGCCGGCAACAATCTCCAACGAGGCCTCAACGAGATCGATCGAGCACCGAATGGCCAGCGTCGGACTCTGTTCAGCAAGGCGCCGGGCAATTTCCAAATGCCTGTGCGCATCTACGCAATGACCACGCATGCCCTCGAGCCGGGCGACGGCCAAGTGCAGAGCCGACAGGGATTGAGCGTTGCCAGCCAGAGCAGCAAGTTGTCGCAGCCGTATTAAGACCGGAAGCAACTGCTCAGAAGGCCAAAAGTCAGCCGCGCGCAGGAAGAGCGCGAAGGTGGCATCGAACTGGAGGCTGTGCTGGTGTTGCTTTGCCTCTTCTGTTATTGCCAACAAAATCTGGAGCGACCCGACAACGTCACCAAGATCAAAGGACGCCATCGCTCGGAGAATCCCTACACGCAGCCTCTGCTCATCGCCAAGTTGACCGATCGCTTTCGGATCGGTCTTGCGAAGAACCTCTTGGAGTCGGCAGGATCGGTAGAGTCCGGCAATCTCCTCAACCTCGGGCGAACTCGTAGAATGTTCGGAGCTGACGTGTTCCGAACCGGCCTTCCGACGGTTCGCAAGCGGCCGTTTAGAAGCCATGGGGGCGCTCCTCAACCGATTTGAAATCTTGGAACTCGGGACAATAGCAGAAAATCTCCCGATTGGGAGTACCCAGGCAAGCTAAACAATACGGGAAGGCCTTCGGAGGGACGACTAATGAACCCGTGAATCGCCCAGGTCGGCCCTGTCGTCAGGCTTATCCCGGCTGTCGGCAACGCTCGAGGTGGCCGTGATCGACGAGGCAAACAGCGTTGCCGCAGACTCAATGATGCGACGATGGTCGTGACTAAACGGCTCGGTTCCGTAGCCCGTAAGTACACCGAGCGGGGCGTTTAGGTTGCCCATCACGGGCACTGCGAGCGCGTAACGGAGGGGCTGCGAGAGGGTTCGAGCGACTGGCCCAAGTTCTAGCGCTGCGTTCGAATTGACCACGACCTGTTTGTGGGCCGCCGCCCAACCGGAAATCCTGCTCCCTATCGGGATCCTCAAGTCCGCGATCGCGGAAGCCGCGACTCCAGTACAGACCAGGGCGACGAGCTCATTCGTTTCGTGATTTGGAGCATAAAACGACAGCGTGGCGGCTGGCACCACGCGACGGAGGTGCCTGAAGAGGACTTCACAAGCCGAGCGAAGCGATCCGGCCTTCGGCAACTCTCGACGGAGTTCGTTGAACTCTCGATCCTCGGCCGTGGTCGCGCTAATTACGTCGAGTTGCGTTGGTCCACCGGCCTGGATCGAACGCGTTGAGGCTTCGGAAGCAAATTCCGGTTCATCGGTGCGCTCGAGCTTGTCCAAAATCTGTAGGAATCCGTCAACGACCCAGGGGTCGTACATCACGCTCCGCCGTTCCTGGAGGACCTGCTCTGAGTAGGCTCGGCTATACCTCGGACGATACGGACGGTCTGACGTCAGCGCGTCGTAGCAGTCAACGACGGACAGAATTCTTGCACCCAAGGGGATCGCTGTTCCTTTCAGCCCGTCCGGATAGCCAGTACCGTCCCAGTTTTCATGGTGGTGCCTGACGATTGGTTCAACTGGGTAGGGAAAATCGATCGACTTGAGGATATCCGCTCCAACGCTGGCGTGGAGCTTCATTCTCTCGAACTCAGAAGGCGTAAGCGGACCGGGTTTGTTGAGAATATGTTCCGGGACCGCAAGCTTGCCCGTATCGTGCAACAACGCTGCAGCCCTCAATGCATCCAGTTGCTTGGGATCGCTAACGCCAAGGAACTCAGCTAACGACATCGTGTAGCGTTGGACACGGCGTATGTGTCCGTGTGTGACCTGATCCTTCGCGTCGATTGCTAGAGCCAATGCCTCGACAGTAGAGAGAAAAACGCGATTTAGCTCAAGATTCTTTTGGCGCTCAGACTCAACTCGCTTGTTCGACCACTGGTACGTCAGGAACAGGACGAAGAGCAGAGGCAATATGATAGCGACAAAGACAGGGTCAACGGTCCGAGTGTTGTAAATCAGGACCGCGCCGAGAGAGCCGCCGGCGCCATAGTTGACCAGGAGATCTTTAAAGTACTTTGACCAAATGCTATACGGCTTCACACGCTGCTGAAGTGCGATCGCAACTGCGAGCAGCCAGCTGTTCAGAATGAAATAGATCGTAGTGAATGCGACGAGGGTTAGGAGGAAGCCAAGGTCGAGGCGCTGATCTGTTTGGAAAACTGGCTGGATTCGTGAAACCTGCGCAGCTGTCCAGAGAGCTAGCGGCGACGCCGCCAGGTTAAAAACGATTTGCTGCCACTTTAGCCTTCGGGTAAGAGCAAGGCGAAGGGAGATGAATGCAGCATCCAGCAGGACAAGGATGGTGCCGCCGGCGGTTCCAAACAGCAGAGTACCCGCGACGACGAAGGTCTCGGAAATCGAAATACTGATGTTGATGCTGGGAAGAGTGACTGGAAGTAGACCGCTTACGACCGTCAGAAGAACCAGCGAAGACCATTGAACATGCCAATCAGTCTGCTGGTGAAGGACGCCGGGTACACTGTGCCCTACTACGACTGTGCCCAGGGCGGCGACGGACAGCACGTAAATTCGCGTCGCCTTGGGCAGTGCCTGCGAGCGCGAACTTGGGTCGGACATACAGGGTGACCAGCCTTTGGCGTAACACCACCATCCTGCGCTTTGGGTGGGGAAGTATGCGCCTTACGTCCAAACAATAATCTGATGCGTCATATCGGCTCTCACGGTTAAACCTTTACCGCGCACCCTAACCTTAGTGCTTAGTGAACTTCAAGCACCGTGCCACCCTAGCTCCAAACGATAATGGCCAAATTACGCATTGATTCGTCTCCCTGCCCTGCAATTGGCTCTGGTGACTGATGCCACCCAAGCGCTGCCTCTGTTCGTGTCGTTACGAATCCGATATTCGTTCAACCGCCGGCTACGCAACCGGGCGTTGCTTGTATAGCAGCGCCATCCATCGGTCGATCTGCCAGGCAGGCGTTGCTGCCCCAGACCATGGTCGAGCCCCAGACCATCGTCGAACCCCAGACCATCGTCGAACCCCAGACCATCGTCGAACCCCAGACCATCGTCGAGCCCCAGACCATCGTCGAGCCCCAGACCATGGTTGAGCCCCAGACCATCGTCGAACCCCAGACCATGGTTGAGCCCCAGACCATCGTCGAACCCCAGACCATGGTTGAGCCCCACACCATAGTCGAGCCCCAGACCATCGTGTTTCCATTAACTCTTCCGGAGCCCCAAACCATGGTGTCGCCGTTAACATTGGCGGGTTTGAATACCATTTGCCCTTCGTCCACCGTCTCGCCGCCGATCGTCACTGTCTGAGGCGCGTCTGCGAAGCTGTGGCTCGTCGCGAGCCCGACCGCGAGCGGGACGTTGATGCTGCCGGCGCCCTGCTCAATCAGGCCGTACCCGTTGAGGTGCTGCGCCGTGAACTGAAGGGCGAATTTCACTTCAGCGGGTGAGAGCTTTGGGTTGGCCTGGAGAATCTGGGCCACCGCACCCGCGACAACCGCCGACGCCATGCTCGATCCCGACAGCGTCATGTAGGTTCCGCCGTTGGCGCCGTAGACCCGCTGCGTCGGGTAGTTGTCCCAGAGATAGCTGCCAGGCGTGCCGTCCGAGATGATGGCGTTGCCCGGCGCGACCACATCCGGCTTGAGTTCCCACGACGACGGGTCGTCGGGGTCGCCCACTGGACCGCGCGAGCTGTACGTCGCGATCGAGTCGTCGCTGCGCGCGACCGTGCCGTGCGTGTTGAGGGCGCCAACCGTGAGCGCGCCCGGCGTGTCGCCAGGCGAAACAATCGCGCCCACGATCGCCGTGCCGTCGTCGGTCTTGCCGAGATTGCCCGCGGAACAGACGACGACGATGCCGCTGGCGACGGCGCGTTCGACCGCGCGCGCGAGCGGATCATCCGAATAGGCCGTCGTCGCCGGATGGCCGAGCGAGAGGTTGATGACGCGGATATTGAAGTGATCGCGATTCTTGATGGACCAGTCGATCGCCTTGATGACGTCCGAGACGTAGCCGGATCCGTCGGTGCCGAGCACCCGCAGACTGATGAGATTCGCGCCAGGCGCCATGCCGATATACGCGCCGCCCTCGGCGCCGCGGCTGCCCTTGCCGCTGCCCGCGATGATGCCGCCAACGTGCGTGCCGTGGCCGTAAGTGTCGACGCGCTCGGTCGAGGACGGATCGACGAAGTCCACCCAGGTCATGACGCGATTGTCGAGGTCGCTGTTTGAGGCGATTCCCGAATCGATCACCACCACGTTGACCCCGCGGCCCGTAATGCCTCCGAAGCCGCTGTCCTTGTTGGCCCACAACTGGCTCGCGCCTGTCGAGGCCGTCGTCACCGCCATTGTCCCCGCGACGCGCTCGTCCTCGACAATCGACTTCACCGCCGGGTCGCCGGCGGCCGCGTCGACCTGCGCCGCCGTGCCCTGCAGCTTGGCTCCAGAGTCCAGCCGCGACACCACCGTCAACCCGTAGGTCCTCGCGAGCCGGTCAATTTCCGACTGCGGTCCATCGACAATGATGCCGACCGAGGCGTCAGGCTGTTGCTGGATCTCGCGAGTGAGGCCCCGCGAGAGGTGCGCACGATGCTGGGCCTCCGCCGGAGCCGGCCAGGCAAGAATCGCCGCGATCAGCCCGATAACACTGCCGACGAGAACGCCACGGGAGGGTGAGGGGAGGCAACGAAGACCCATTAGGCCACCTAAGTGCCGAACTAACAGAAATGTAATCCGGCGTTGGCTGGTTACACGCATGTACCGTACCAGGAAATGACATTTTCGAGGGTTGGATTTTCAGCCTAATTCTTGCAATTGCAGTGCTTTGCACCCCATGCATACCGACAAATTCGGGTCCGCAATTACGGATTCGTCAGGGCTATTTCATTGTTTGTCGGTATTGATCCAAAGGATGCTATCTATTGCTCAAAAGCGGGTGCCTCCCCCTGCCTCCTCGATACCAACATTGAAAGAAAACTCTGCGTCACCATCAAAATTGTTCTCAGCGATGACTGAATTGAAATTCTCGTCGAAATCAACGTTCCTTTTGGCTGTGGCTGGCCTCGCTCTGCTCGCGGCGACCTGTGACGGCGGCGGTTCGACGGGAACAGCAGTTCCCTCCGTGGGGGGCGCCCCGTCGGCATCGACGGTCCCGACGCGGCTGATAGCGACCTCCCGCACCGAGCCGAAGTCGTTCAATCGTCTGGTCTCGCCCTTCGCCGCCGAGGAACTGTTCGCCCGACTGACTCAAGCCACCCTGCTCCGTGTGAACCACCTCACCGGTCAGCTCGAGCCATGGCTCGCGACATCGTGGACGGGCTCAGACGACGGCAAGACGTGGACGCTGAAATTGAGGCGGGACGTCACGTTCTCCGACGGCGCGGCCTTTTCGTCCGCCGACGTGCAGTTCACGTTCGATGCGCTCTTCGACAAACGGGTGGCCAGCGAACTGGCGACCAGCCTGCTCGTCGGCGGTCAGCCGATCGTCGCGCGCGCCACCAGCGCGGACACCGTGATCCTCACGTTCGCCGCCTCGTACGGGCCGGGGTTGTCGCTGCTCGATGCGATTCCGATTCTCCCGCGCCACAAGCTCGAAGCGGCACTATCGGCGGGGAAGTTTCGCGAGGCGTGGTCCACGACGACGCCCCCGGTGGAGATCGTCGGGTTGGGACCGTTCGTACTCAAAGAATATGTCCCAGGCCAGCGGCTGCTGTTCGCGCGCAATCCGCGCTACTGGCGGAAGGACGAGAGCGGCGCGGCCCTGCCTCGCCTCAGCGAGATCGAAGTCCAGATCGTTCCGGACCAGAACGCCGAGTTGCTTCGCCTGACGTCGGGCACCTCGGACTTGACGAATTCCCAGGTGCGCGCCGAAGACCTCGCGCCGCTTCGCCGGCTCGAGTCAGAGGGTCGCGTCAAACTGGTCTCGGCCGGCATCAGCATCAATCCCGACGGACTCTGGTTCAATCTGACGCCAGGCGCAGACGCGGCGAAGGATCGTTCGTGGCTCCAGCGCGAGGAACTGCGGCGCGCGATTTCGTATGCGGTCGATCGGCAGGCGTTCGTGAACACCGTGTTTCTGGGCGCCGCCACGCCCATTTACGGCCCGGTCACGCCCGGGAACAAGGAGTGGTTCGTCCCGAACCTTCCGACGACCGAGCACGATCCGGTTCGCGCAAAGGCCCTACTAGCGTTGATCGGTCTGACCGACAGCAACGGCGACGGCTTGCTCGAGGACGCGCACGGCAAGCCGGCGACGTTCTCGGTGCTCACCCAGAAGGGCCACACGGTGCTCGAGCGCTCGGTGGCGTTTCTCCGCGACCAACTCCGCCAGGTCGGCCTGACGATGGACATCGTGCCGCTCGAGCAGGGCGCGATGCTCGATCGCTTCTTCAAAGGCCAGTACGAGGCGATGTACTTCTACACGCAGAGCGACTCGTTCGACCCGGCACGCAGCCCGGATTTCTGGTTGAGCAGCGGCGGCTTCCACGTCTGGCAGCCCAACCAGAAAACGCCGGCGCGGCCGTGGGAGGCGCAGATCGACGACCTCATGCGGCGGGAGTCCGCGACGATCGATCGTGCCGCCGAGCAGAAGTTATTCGCCGAAGTGCAGCGATCGATGGCCGAGCATCTCCCCATCATTTATTTTGCAGCGCCCGAGCTGATGGTCGCGATGTCGTCGCGCGTGCTGGGCGCGACGCCTTCGCAGTTCACGCCGCTCGTCCTCTGGAATCCTGACGTGCTGTCCGTCATCGGCGGACCCGCGTCACGCCAGTGATCCCGCGCTTCGGCCGCTACCTCCTGCGGCGCGCTGCCGCCGCGGTGCTCTTCATTCTCGTCGTGTCCTCGAGCGCTCTGGTGCTGACGCGTCTCGCTCCCGGTGACGTCGCCGGCTGCCTTGGTCTGCGGCCGGGCGATGCGGCCCAACTCCAGCGAATCCGCCTCGAACAGCACCTCGACCAGCCGACATGGCAGGTCCTCGGTGGCTGGCTCGGTGGACTGATGCACTTCGATCTCGGCACGTCGTTCATCAACAATCGTCCGGTCACGCGACTGCTTGCGGAACGCGCGCCAAACACCGCGCTTCTCGCGTTCGTCTCGCTCAGCGCGGCGATGCTGGTTGCGGTGCCGCTCGGTTTGTTGACGGGCGCCCGGCCGCGCGGCCTGCTTGCGCGATTGGTCGGTCCGATCTCCCTGGCACTCGTCGCGTGTCCGCCGATCGTCGGCGCACTGGCGCTGCTCTGGCTGGCATTGACTACGCGATGGCTGTCGACCGCGCCGGGCACACTCGCCGTGCCGGTTCTGGCGCTGGCGCTCCCGCTTGGCGCGATGATCGAACGCCTGCAGTCGCAGGCCATCGCCGACACACTCGCCGCGCCGGATCTCGTCGCTGCGGCCGCTCGCGGCGTGCCGCGATCGCGGCTGCTCTGGGTCCACGCGGCACGGCAATCGGTGCGGCCGGTGCTCGGGATTTTCGGGATCGTGATCGGTAGCCTGTTCAGCGGCTCGCTTGCCGTCGAGTGGGCGACCTCGTGGCCCGGGCTCGCACGGCTGTTTCAAGAAGCCGTCGTCTGCCGGGACGTCTATGTCGTGGCGGGTTGCGCGCTCGCGGGCGCCGCGCTCATCGCGCTCGGCAATCTCGTTGCGGATCTTCTGCGGGCGCTCGTCGATCCGCGCGTGCGGGAGCAGTGGTGACGATCGACGCCCGGGCGCGCGCCGGCATTGTCGCGCTCCTTGCGATCGCCGTGTTGGCATGTCTCGCGCCCTGGCTCGCACCCAACCGCGACGACGAGCAGTTCGATCGGGCGTACGCGCCGCCAATGCGCATCCATATGCACGACGCGACTGGCTGGCACGCGCCATTCGTGTACCTGCAGGTGATTGGCGATCGCACGATGCGCGCCTATCGCGATGACACCACGCGCGGCGTGCCGCTCGAATGGCTGTCGGATGGCCGATTCGTCTCGATTCCGCGCGACGCCGGGCCGCTCCTCCTTCTCGGGGCGGATTCGCTCGGGCGCGACGTCTTTTCACGGCTCGTCATCGGCGGCCGTCTTTCGCTGGGCGTGGCGATCCTCGGTACGATCGGTGCGCTCGTCTTCGGTACGCTGATTGGCGGATGGGCGGGCAGCCTGGGCGGTCGCACCGATCGACTCCTCATGCTCGCCGCCGACTTCATCGTCGTCCTACCGGGCGCGTACCTCGTGCTGGTTCTTCGCGGCGTGCTTCCGCTCGTGCTCGAGACGGGAACGATCTTCGCGCTGTTGGTCGGGCTCTTCGTCTTCGCGGCGTGGCCGCATGTCGCCCGGGGCGTGCGT
Source organism: uncultured Acidobacteriota bacterium (assembly GCA_963704575.1). GTDB lineage: Bacteria > Acidobacteriota > Vicinamibacteria > Vicinamibacterales > SCN-69-37 > DATEGZ01. The sequence continues at coordinate 4,791,154 of OY969918.1, forward strand.
GCGATCATCGCGGTCGAGCGCACGCAAGACTACGCGGACGCCTCGCGCGCCTCTGGCGCCGGTCCCATTCGCTTCATGTGGCAGCTGCTGCCGGCCGCGAGTGGGTTTCTGGCGATCGAAGCGGTGCTGCTCGTGCCGGCGCTGCTCGTGGCTGAAGCCAGCGTGTCGTTTCTCGGCCTGGGGTTCTCGATCGATCGCGCGAGTTGGGGGACGATGCTTCAGGACACGTCGAACGTCGCGATGATGGCCGACACGCCGTGGCTCCTCGCGCCGGCGGGGGCGATTTTTCTCGTCGTGTTCTCGCTGCACCTGGCCGGTGGATCGCGATCGGAGTCGGCGCTCTTCGCGTCGATCCGCGGCCCTATTTCATCCCGCTCGTAAACTCCGTCCACGGCTGTGTCTTCATGTCGCGCAGCAATCCGCGCGCCCACCCAAACTCCGGGCGCCGGGTGAGGAAATCGTTCGCGACGAAATCGGGCGCGCACGGGTGACCGATGGCCGCCCAAAGCTGCATCTTCTCCGCCATCGCGGCCGTGGTGACCTTGGCCTGCACGGTGCCGCCCGGGAAATACGCCGGCCAGTCCCAATCCGGAATGCCGCGCGGTGACGAGTCCACGGTGCCACACAACGAACGCTCGCTCGGCCCATCTTTCTTCGCGATGATGTCGTAGGCGTCGGCCTCGAGGCGCTTTCCGATTTCGCCGTCGATCTGTCCCTTGAATTCAGTCATCACCTGATCCCAGCGCGCGTGCCGGGCGTTGGCTGAACTGCCCTTGTTCGACGCGTTGAAGTGGGTTTCCTCGGCGATGAGCTTCTTGCCGACTGGAAAGTTTGCGCCGACGAAGTAGCCGTCGCTCGTGCGCTCGACCGTGTGGTTGACGAGCCCGAGCTCGAATCGCGCGACTTCACCCGTCTTGTTGTCGCCGAGCAGCCAGTCGTTCGCGTAGCCGCCGTTGTTCTGGTCGAGCATCACCTTGACGTAGTCGTCGATCGAGTTGCCGTACTGCAGGGCCTTGCGCGCGCGGAAGAACTCGGGCGATCCGTGCGGGTCGAAGCCCTCGAAGCGCGAGATCGTGGTCTCGGTCACCATCAAGCCATTCGAGTTCACCGCGAAGTCGTCGTCGCTCACGATGACACCGGGCAACCCATCCATCAGCATGCGATGGCCCTTCGCCGGCACGAGATCAAACATGATGTTCCAGCGGGAACCGACGACGTAGTCCGTCCACGCGTTGTGGCCCATCACGATACGGTGATCGCGCGTCCATGCGCCGGTCGCGACAAACGCGCTGCAGCTCTCAGGCGACTTCACCGAGGGTTTCCTGCCGTGCTGCTTGTCGAGCCACGGCACGTAGTAGCCGGGCAGCTCTTCCATCGCGTTGAGCGCAACGAGATCCCACCGGTCGAGCTTCGTGCCCGCTGCCGTCGCGCCGGCGACGATGCCGTCGAGCTCCTGCTGATACTCGACGTCGATCTTCGGCCACAGAATGTCTTCGGCCGCGGTGCGATAGAACGCCCAGTCCTTCTTGCTGAACTCCTTGAGCAGCGGCGGCACGACATGCAGCAGATCGGCGATTTCCGGCGCCAGCAGGTAGCCGTGCTGGTAGCCGAGCGTGTCTGGCGGGCCCTGGAGATGGACGAAGATCCACCCGTTCCGCTCGAAGCGATACGCGCCGGAAAGACGCGGATCTGACGGCGCGGATTCCGCGGTCGCGCCGCTCGCCGACGGACTGCATCCGGCCAGGGCCAGGTCGAGCAGAACGACGATCGCGGCAAGCGTCGGCAGGCGCTTCATGATGGCCCTCACTTTACTCCTCGTTGACACCGTTGGTCGCGACAGCTAGTGTCGCAGGCATGAGTACCCGGATCCGCGGCATCTTCCCCCCCATCCCCACGCTCTTCGACGCCTCGGGCAAGGTGGACCGCCGGGGGATCGCCGACAACATGCGGCGATGGATGACGACGGAGCTGAGCGGTGTGCTCGCGCTCGGATCGAACGGCGAAGCGGCTCTGCTCGACGACGACGAAAGCGATTCGGTGGTCGAAGTCGTGCGCGACGCGATGCCGAGCGAGCGCGTGCTGCTCGTGGGCGTCGGTCGCGAGTCGACGAGACTGACGATCGGCGCGGCCAAGCGTGCGGCCAGACTGGGCGCTGATGCGGTGCTCGTGCGGACGCCGTTCTTCTACAAGTCGCAGATGACGACCGAGGCGTTGTACGCGCATTTCCATTCGGTGGCCGACGCGTCGCCGGTTCCCGTCCTTCTTTACAACATGCCCGCCGTGACCGGCGTCACGCTCGCGCTGCCTCTGGTGTCTCGACTGGCCGAACACGGCAACATCGCCGGCATCAAGGAAACCAGTCCGGATCTCGAGCGGCTGGGCCAGTTTGCCGGCCTGCGACAGGATCGATTCGTCGTGATGTGTGGATGTGCGCCCGTCGTGTACCCCGCGCTCGTGAGCGGGGCGGCCGGCGCGATTCTGGCCGTTGCCAATGTGTTGCCCGAGGCGTGTCTCGCGCTGGCGGAACACGTCAAGGCTGGCCGGCACGCGGAAGCGCTCGATATTCAGCGGCGGATCACGCCGCTTGCGCAACTGGTCACGACCGTCCACGGTGTCACCGGACTCAAAGTGGCCCTCGAACTCGCCGGGTACATCGGCGGTCCGGTGCGAGCCCCGCTGCTCGCGGCCTCCAGCCGCGTGCGCGACGAGATCTCCGCGGCCTACGCGCCGTTCGCCCGCGAGTCGGCGCCTCGCCACGCCGAGACGACCAAGCACTGACGACGCCTCTGTCGTCCTGCGACAATAGACGGAGTGGACAATTCCGTCATCCGACGGTCTTTGCCGGCCGCTGACAATACAGAAATGCAATTCTGTTCGTCACGCGGCGGCCTGATGCGCCTTGCCGCCCAGACCGACAATGTCGGAAGGGTCGAGCGGTGCTGAAACCGGTCATGCGTGTGCTCGGCCGCGGGCTGGTGGCGATTGGCGCCGTCGCGCTCGCCACTGTGGGCTACGTCTGGGTGACGTTGCCCGATGTCCGGCCGCTCAAGACGCAGAATCCCGGTCCAACCGCGTTCATGCGACTCCGCGCTGCCGAGGCGCAGCAGACCGGCAAGCCCGTCCCGTTCGTCCAGTCGTGGATTGGCTACGACAGGATTGCGCCGTCGCTCAAGCGCGCGGTGATGGTCGCTGAAGACGCCGCGTTCGCGCAGCACGACGGCATCGACTACGAAGAGCTCAAGTCGGCGATCCAGCTCGACTGGAACCGCGGGGAGTTTGTCCGCGGCGCGTCGACGATCACGCAGCAGCTCGCAAAAAATCTCTACCTCTCGCCGTCACGCAACCCGTACCGCAAGCTTGCGGAACTCTTCATCACGCGCCGGCTCGAGGCCGAGCTCTCGAAGGGCCGGATTTTCGAACTGTATCTGAACGTGATCGAGTGGGGCGACGGCGTCTGGGGCGCCGAGGCTGCCGCGCAGACATACTTCGACGAGCCGGCCAGCGCGCTGACGCCCGAACAGTCGGCGCTGCTCGCGGCGGCCATCATCAACCCGCGTGTCTACAGCCCTGCGCATCCCAACAAACGCCTGCTTGCGCGCCAGCAGCTCATTTTGAGAACGATGGGCGAGGTGACGCCGCCGTATCCGCCGACGACGAAGATGTTCACGGCGCCGCTCGCGATCGAGCGCTAGAACATTCGCTTGACGCCGACAATCCGCGAGCGCCAGTACGGCACATCGAAGTGTTCGACGCGCACCGCGCCGCCGTCTGCCGGTGCGTGGACGAACTCGCCGGGCCCGGCGGTTCCGAGCGCGATACCGACGTGCGTGGCGCCCGGACCCGTCGTCGTGAAGAACACCAGGTCGCCAGCCTGCACGTTGGCCATGGAAATACGCCGGCCCTGTTGGAATTGCTCCGCGACAGTGCGCGGCACGTCGACGTTGAAGCGCTCGAAGACGTAGCGTACGAGCCCGCTGCAATCGAATCCCGATCCCGGGTCTTCGCCGCCGAGGCGGTACCGCACGCCCTGATAGCCGAGGGCCGCCTGGACGAGGGCGTCAGCCTCGCGCAGCGTGGCGCTGGCGTCGGGTCCCGCGATGGCCGGACCAGGTGCATTCGGAAACGGCCGCGGAACGACGATCGCGCTCGAGGTGGCGCATGCGACCGACAGCGCACCTGCAGCCGCCACCAGGAGGGTGAGGTGCGCCCGCACGCGACTGCCGGTCTGCATGACATCTTTGGTATCGGCGCGTGGCCCGCGTTCGGGCAGGGGCCGTGAGCCAGGCGCGCTAAAGCCCTGATTGCGTGAGTGTTACGCGTTCCAATCTCTTGACATCGCGGGAACGTTCCAGCCAGAATGAACTGACTTCCAGTCATGGAACAGACTCTGCTTCTGAACGCGACGTACGAACCGCTTCGCGTAGTGCACTGGCAGAAGGCCATCACGCTCTGGTGCCAGGGCAAGGTCGAGATCGTCGCGCACTACGAGCGCGAAGTCCGTTCGGTCTCGTTCAGCATGAAGTTGCCATCGATCATCCGCCTGCTGCGACGCATCCGCGCGCGGCGTGCGTCGGAGTACGTGCCGTTTTCGCGGGCGAACATCTACGCGCGCGACAAGCACGCGTGTCAATACTGCGGACATGGCTTTTCGACATCGGAGCTGACGTTCGATCACGTCGTGCCCGTCGCCCAGGGCGGTCGCAAGGACTGGGAAAACATCGTCACCTGCTGCATAACCTGCAACCGGCGCAAGGGCGGACGCACGCCCGAACAGGCCGGCATGCACCTGATTCGCCACCCGCGTCGGCCGGACAAGGCGCCCGCGATTCGCATTACTTTCGGTCTTCGTGACGCTCCGGAAAGCTGGCGCGACTACGTCTACTGGAATGTCGAACTCGACGACGCATAACGCGTAAGCAGACCGTCGCGTGCCATCCGTCATCACTGCGATTCGACCAAGCTGGGCGGTCCCCGGCGCCGCTGTTGTCGTCTCTGGCATCCATCTCCCGATTGGTCCGGACGGCCCGCCGCATGTGCTCGTCGGATCGCTCGACGCGCGCGTGATCGCGGCGTCACGGCAGACACTGCGCGTGGTCGTGCCGTCAGCGTCCGAGGGCGGCACCACGTCCGTGCGGATCGACGAGCTGCCCGGCGAGACGGCGTACATCGAGGTCGCCAGTGTGCTCGCGAGGGGCGTGCACCAGGTCGACAGCCCGGTCTTTGATCAACTGGGCCGGTTGTACGCGACGCACAGCGGCAGCCGCGACACCAAGGCGCCGATCCCGTTGTGTCGCGTGAAGGCTGACGGTACCCAGGATCCGGTGCCGGTCGAAATCGCGAATCCGACGGCGCTCGCGGTTGGACCTGACGGCGCGATGTTTATCTCGAGCCGGTTCGACGGCAACGTGTACCGACTCGATCCCCACGATCGCGCGGAGCTCTACGCGAGCGAGCTGGGCGTGCCGACCGGATTGGCTGTGACGTCCGATGGGAGCTTGTTCGTTGGGGACCGCTCGGGATCGATCCTACGGGTCTCTCCGGACAAGCGCGTCGAGACGTTTGCGTCGCTGCCGTCGAGTGTCGCCGCTTTTCACCTGGCGATGGGGCCCGACGGCGCGCTGTACGTCGCCGCGCCGACGCTGGCGTCGCACGACGTGATCTACCGGATCTCGCCTGAACGGCTGGTGGACGTCGTCGCCGACGGGTTCGGGCGGCCGCAGGGACTGGCGTTCGACTCGACGGGCACGCTCTACGTCGTCGACGCCCTGGCCGGGGCGGCGGGTCTCTACAGGGTCGATCTCTCCGGAAAGCGCGAGGCGCCGGAACTGGTGCTGTCCGCGCCGGCGCTCATCGGCGTGGCGTTCGATCCGGCGGGCGGCGTGGTGCTCGCGTCGAACGACACGCTGTGGAGGCTCGCGGTCAACCTGCGGCCGCTCGCCGCAGGAAGTTAGCAGGAAGTTAGCAGGAAGTTAGAAGCCAGAAGTTAGAAGCCAGAAGTTAGAAGTTCGGAGGATCACGCTGTCGTGGTCACTCTGAACTTCTAACTTCTAACTTCTGGCTTCTGACTTCTAACTTGTCTATCCTCTCTCCCCATGTCGGTGTTTCGCGTCAAGCCGCTCGATCAGATCCTCGGCGATACGTCCAGTTCGAGCGATCAGTCGCTGAAGCGCGTGCTTGGCGGCGGCGACTTGATCATGCTGGCGATTGGCGCGGTGATCGGCGCCGGCATCTTCGGATCGATTGGATCGGCGGCGGCGGGCGAGATCGTGAACGGCGTGGTCGTGCGCGCCGGCGCCGGCCCGGCACTGGTACTCTCCTTCGTGCTGCTCGGTGCGTGCTGCGCACTGGCCGGCCTTTGCTACGCGGAGATGGCGGCGATGATTCCGCAGGCGGGGAGCGCGTACGCGTATTCGTATGCGACGCTCGGCGAGCTCGTCGCGTGGATCATTGGCTGGGACCTGATCCTGGAATACGCGGTCGGCAATGTGGCCGTGGCGATTTCCTGGGCGGATTACTTCAAGTCGTTGCTCAACGGCTGGATCAGTCTCCCGGCCTGGCTGACGACCGGCTATCGCACGGCGCTTCTGTCGAGCGATCCGGCCGTGCACGGATTGATCGCCGCGGCGCCGCGGCTGTTCGGCGTGCCGATGCTTCTCAACGTGCCGGCCTTTGCGATTGTCATGCTGATCACGTGGCTGCTGTTGCGGGGCGCGCGCGAGAGCACGACGGCGAACAACGTCATGGTCGTCGTGAAACTCGTCGTGCTGGCGATCTTCATCGTCGCCGGCCTCACGCACATCAACCCGGCCAACTACACGCCGTTTGCGCCGAACGGTTTCAGCGGCATTCACCATGGCGCGGCGATCGTCTTCTTCGCCTACATCGGCTTCGACGCCATTTCGACGGCGGCCGAAGAGACGAAAAATCCACAACGGAATCTGCCGATCGGCATTCTCGGCGGCCTCGCGATTTGTACCGTGATCTACATCGTGATTGGCGGCGTACTCACCGGGATGGTGCCGTACACCGAGTTGGGCAAGGCCGCGGATCCGCTCGCCTACGCGCTCAACGCGACGGGGATGCAGTGGATCGCGAAGATCGTCGCACTCGGCGCGGTCTTCTCGATGGCGGCGGTGCTGCTCGTGTTTCAGTACGGTCAGCCGCGCATCTTCTTCGCGATGGCACGCGACGGCCTGCTTCCTCAGTGGGCGGCGCGGGTGAATGCCAAGACGCGCGTGCCGTACGCGACGACGCTCGTCACGGGCGTGTTCGTGGCGGCGTGGTCACTCATCGGCGACGCGGGTGAGACCTACGACCTGACGAACATCGGAACGCTCTTCGCCTTCGTGCTCGTCTGCCTGGGGGTCATCGTCCTTCGGCACACCGACCCGTCGCGTCCTCGGCCGTTCCGCGTGAAGTTCGTGCACGCGGTCGGCATCGCCGGCGCCGGGTTGTGCGTGTTCGTCATGAAGGGCCTGCCGACCGTCGCCTGGGAGCGGTTTGGCATCTGGCTGTTGATTGGCCTGCTGCTGTATTTCGTCTACGGGTACTCGCACAGCAGGCTTCGCAGATCAAGTGAGAGGCCAGAAGTCCGAAGTTAGAAGGGCAGAGTACTCAGCGCTGCGTGAAACGCCGAACTTCTAACTTCTGGCTTCTAACTTCAAACTTGATATGCGCTTTCCACTTCAAGACGTCCGCATCCTCGACCTGACGCGCCTCGTCCCTGGTGCGTTCGCGACGCTGATGCTCGCGGAGCTCGGCGCGGACGTCATCAAGGTCGAGGACCCGCGCGGCGGCGATCCGACGCGCCAGCTGCCGCCGCTGCTCGAGGGCCGCAGCATCTACGACCTGCTGCTCAATCGCGGCAAGCGGAGCGTCGCGCTCGATTTGCGCCAGCCCGAAGCGCGCGAATCGCTCGATCGGCTGATCGCGCGATCCGATGTCGTCATCGAGAGTTTTCGACCGGCCGCCGCCCGGCGGCTCGGTGTGTCGGGCGAGCAGGTCCGCGCGAAGTATCCGCGGGTCGTGCATTGTTCGATCACGGGCTACGGACAAAGCGGCCCGTACGCGGAGTTGGCCGGGCACGATCTCAACTACGTGGCGATTTCCGGCATGCTTGCGGCCGATCGTCCGGATCCCACCCAATTGCCTCACATGTTCATCGCGGATATCGGCGGTGGCGCGATGAGCGCCGTCGTCGGCATTCTCGCGGCGCTCGTGGGCCGCGCGCGCGACGGGGTGGGGCAGTCGCTCGACATCTCGATGCACGAAGCCGCGTTGTACTGGCTGATGCTGCCAGCCGCGCGCGATCTCGTCGAGGGCGGCGACCGCGCGAGCGGCGGCTTGCCGACGTTCGGCGATCATGCGTCGTACAACGTGTACCGCACGAAGGACGATCACCTTCTGGCCCTGGGCGCGCTCGAGCTGAAGTTCTGGCAGACGTTCTGCGAGCGGATTGGACGCGGAGATCTGGCGGCGCGCCACCGGTCGGACACCGCCGATCAGGCCGCGCTCGTCGACGAAGTGCGCGGCATCTTCCGGTCGCGCACCCGGGACGAATGGCTCGTGTTCTTTCGCGGCCACGACGTGTGCCTGACGCCCGTCAATTCCCCCGCGGATGCGCTCCGCGACCCGCACGTCGTCACGCGCGGCAAAGTGCGATCGGTTCCAGGGCTGCGGACGATTCTGCCGCCGTTCGTGGGGGAGACGCCGGAGTTGCGGCCCGCGCCGACGATCGGGCAGGACACGGACGATGTGTTGGGAGCAATGGGGCAATGAGGCGATGGGGCAATACCGTCCAGCCGTCCTGAGACATCGCTACGCTCCGGTCATTGCCTCATCGCCTCATCGCCTCATCGCCTCATTGCCTCATTGCACTAGAATGATCTATTGGCGTGTCCGCGATCGGCCCCGCCTGTATGACCATGGCACACGACTGGATTGCCGTCAGGGGCGCGCGGGTCCATAACCTCCGCGACATCGATGTCGACCTGCCGCGCGATCGGCTGGTCGTGATTACCGGTCTGTCCGGCTCCGGCAAGTCCTCGCTGGCCTTCGACACCATCTACGCGGAGGGCCAGCGCCGCTACGTCGAGTCGCTTTCGGCTTACGCCCGTCAGTTTCTGGAACAGATGGAGAAGCCGGACGTCGACCTGATCGACGGCCTGTCGCCCGCCATCTCGATCGAACAGAAAACGACCGCGTCGAATCCCCGATCGACCGTCGGCACGGTTACCGAAATCTACGATTATCTTCGCCTGCTCTTCGCCAATATCGGGACGCCGCATTGCCCGAATTGCGACCGCGAGATCTCGTCGCAATCGCTCGAGCGCATCGCGGACATGGTGATGGTCTATCCAGCCGACGAACGCATCAATGTAATGGCGCCGGTCGTCCGCGGCCGCAAGGGCGAGTTCAAGCGGGAGCTCGCGGCGCTTCGGGCGCGCGGGTTCACGCGCGCCCGGATCGACGGGCGCTTCGTCGCGCTCGATGAGGAAATCAAGCTCGACCGACGCAAGAACCACACGATCGACGTGCTCGTCGATCGCCTGATCATCAAGTCGGGCATCGAGCGTCGGTTGTCCGAATCGCTCGACCTCGCCTTGAAACTCGCCGACGACATCGTCGTCATCAACACGCTCGAGGGAGGCGACCGGCTGTTTTCCCGCCGGATGGCGTGCCCGAACTGCGGCATCAGCATTCCGGAGATGACGCCGCGCGCGTTTTCGTTCAACTCGCCGCACGGCGCCTGCCAGGAATGCCAGGGGCTTGGCGCGGTCTACGACTTCGATCCGGCGCGGGTCGTCCCCGACGACACACGATCACTCAGCGACGGCGCCGTCGTGCCGTGGGCCAAGGGCGACAGCGGAATGGTCGGCGAGATGCTCGCGGGCCTGCAGCGGGCCTTCGGGATCGATCCTGCGGTGCCTTTTCACAAGCTGCCGAAGAAGCAGCGCGACATCGTGCTTTTCGGCGCCCACGGCCATCGCACACACGGCACCAGCACCGGCCCTGCCAGGCCGGCCAGGTCGGCGAAGGCGCCGAAGGATCCGTTCGGCCTCGACTTCGAGGGCGCGATTCCCAACCTCCGCCGCCGGTTCGACGAGGGCACGTGGACGGATCAGGAGCTGCTCGAAGGATTTCGTGCGCTGCGGCCGTGTCCGGCATGCGGGGGCGATCGGCTGCGGCCGGAGAGCCGCGCGGTGCGCGTGAAGGATCGCCGGCTCGCGGACTACGTCAATCTGCCAATCTCCGAAGTGCTGCCGGTCTTCGAAGCGATTGAGCTCACCGAGCGCGAGCATCTCATCGCCGGCCGGGTCGTGCGCGAGATCCGCGAACGGCTGCGGTTCCTCGCCGATGTGGGCGTCGGCTACCTGTCGCTCGGCCGAAGCGCGGCGACGCTCTCTGGAGGCGAGGGCCAGCGCATCCGGCTCGCGACGCAAATCGGATCGCAGCTGACCGGCGTGCTGTACGTGCTCGACGAGCCGTCGATCGGCCTGCATCAGCGCGACAATCGGCGGCTGCTCGCGACGCTCGGCAAGCTGCGCAATCTTGGCAACACCGTGCTCGTCGTCGAGCACGACGAAGAGACGATACGCACGGCCGACTTCCTGATCGATCTCGGTCCGGGTGCGGGCGAGCACGGGGGGCGGGTGATCTTTCAGGGCCTGCCGCAGCAGCTCCTGAGCGATCCGGGCGACTCGCTGACCGGTCAGTATCTCGTCGGAGCGCGCCGAATCGAGGTCCCGGCTAACCGCCGGCAGCCGACGCGCGGCGAGCTCGTGGTGCGCGGCGCGCGCGCCAACAACTTGAAAGATATCGACGTCGCGTTTCCGCTCGGCACGTTCATCACCGTGACGGGCGTCAGCGGGTCGGGCAAGTCCACGCTCGTCAACGAGATCCTGTATCGATCGCTCGCGCGCACGCTCTATCGCGCGACCGACGAACCGGGTGCGCACAAGACCATCGAGGGCATCGATCTGGTCGACAAGGTCATCCAGATCGATCAGTCGCCAATCGGCCGCACGCCGCGGTCGAATCCGGCCACATACACGGGCCTTTTCACGTTCATTCGCGAGCTGTTCGCGATGCTGCCTGACGCCCGCGCCCGCGGCTACAAAGCGGGACGCTTCTCGTTCAACGTCAAGGGCGGCCGTTGCGAGACCTGCCAGGGCGACGGCGTGATCGCGATCGAGATGCACTTCCTGCCGAACGTCTACGTGACGTGCGAGGAATGCAAGGGGCGCCGCTACAACCGCGAAACGCTCGAGATCAAGTATCGCGGCAAGTCGATCGCCGAGATGCTCGACCTCACCGTCGATCAGGCGCTGCCTCTCGTCGAGAACTTCCCGCCGATCGCGATCAAACTCCGGACGCTCCAGGATGTCGGCCTCGGCTACATCAAACTCGGCCAGTCAGCGACGACGCTGTCGGGTGGCGAAGCGCAGCGCGTGAAGCTCGGGCGCGAGCTCGCGCGCCGCGGTACCGGACGCACGCTGTACATCCTCGACGAGCCGACCACGGGCCTCCACTTCGAGGACGTTCGGCGCCTGCTCGAGGTGCTCGGCAAGCTCGTCGATCAGGGCAACACGATCGTCGTGATCGAGCACAACCTGGACGTCGTCAAGTCCGCGGACTGGGTCATCGACCTGGGGCCGGAGGGCGGCGAGGGCGGAGGACGGGTCGTGGCGACCGGTGCACCCGAGGCTGTGGCTGGCGCAAAAGGTTCGGCTACTGGAGAATTCCTCGTTCGAGCGCTCCACCGCCAGACCGACTCCGGCGCGGAGGAGGCAGTCTCCTGACGCCTGTGGTACTCGTGACACTGCGCCTGGCGCGCATGTGTGGTAGTTCTGACACGTTTTGCCGAAACATCCTGGAGGTCGGAGTGGAAATCAATCGTGCTAAGTTAAACCCAATGATAGTGTTAGCAGGTCTAAGACGCTGGTAAACGCAGTTGGCAGCCAGCTTGCTTTAAGCTGGTCTGCGAACGAGACCTGATGGCGAAACAGCGAACCCTTCGTCGAATGGCCCACTGCGCCGGAATCGGTCTTCATTCCGGCCACAAAGTCACTCTCGCACTGAAGCCGGCGCCGGTTGATCACGGCATCCGCTTCTATCGTACCGACCTCGGTGGCATCGAGATTCCTGCGCGAGTGTCGCATCTGGCGGGCCGCCCGCAACTGCAGACCGGCCTCGTGGCCGAGAGCGCGTCGGTCGAGACGATCGAGCATCTGCTGTCGGCGCTGCGCAGTCTCGGGATCGACAACGCGTCGGTCGAGCTCAATCATCCCGAAGTGCCGATCATGGACGGCAGCGCGGCTCCCTGGGTCTACCTGATTCAGGACGACGCCGGCATCCGGGAACTGGCGGCGCCGCGTAAGACGATTCAAATTCTCCGTCCGGTGCAGGTCCAGCAGGGCGACAAGCGCATCGCGATCTATCCTTCAGATCGCTTCAAGATCAGCTACACGATCAGCTTCGACCACCCGCTTCTCCGGCACCAGCAGAAGACCCTCGACATCGACGAACAGATGTTCGTCAACGAAATCGCGCCGGCGCGCACGTTCGGCTTCCTGAAAGAGATCGAGATGTTGCGGCAGCGCGGACTCGCGCTCGGTGGCTCGCTCGAGAACGCGATTGTCGTCGGTGAAACGGGCGTGCTCAATCCGCTCCGCTTCGACGACGAGTTCGTCCGCCACAAGATTCTGGATGTGATCGGGGATCTGGCGCTCGTCGGCCATCCGCTGCTCGGCCATCTGGTCGTGCATCGCGGCGGCCACGCCCTGCACACGGCCTTCGCGGCCGAGCTGCTGCGCCAGCGCGATTCGTGGCAGTTCGTCGAAACGGCCGAGACGTTCGATCTGCGCGGCCGCGCGACGTCAGCCGTGCCGGTCAGCCAGGCCGCATCGCAGTAGTTTTTCCGCCTTCGCCGCGGGCGCGGCTACGGCACGACAAGCCTATACGCCAGCGTCGCTCTCTTCCGCGCGATTCGCTTTCTTCATGATCGACGTCATCCGGTCGTTCTCGAACCGGTTGAAGCTCATGAACAGGCTTTCTTTCAGGTAGGCTCGCAGCTCGTCCTCGGTCATCTGCGCGATCAGGAACTGAAATTCGCGGTCCACTTCCTCGAAGCCGTACTCGAGCTCGCGGCGTCGCACCAGGTCGCGCGAGATCACTTCGATGACGGCAAGGACGTCACCGTCGAGCTCGACTGGAGTGCCCGCGGTCGTTTTGATCGTCCGCATCGCTAACCTCCAAAGCTCGCGAGCGCCGACGCCTGGTCGGCGTGGACCTCGAGGAAGTTGTGCGCGCCGGTCATCGTCAGCATCGTTTCCACGCGTTTCTGGACGCCCGCCAGCTTGAACGCGCCGCCCGCGGCGGTGGCCTGCCGGTAGAGATCCATCAGGCAGCCGATCGTCGCGCTGTCCACGTAGCCGACTGGCTGGAGATCGACCAGAATCTTGCGCTCGCCGCCGACGATGAGCCCCGAGACGGCCGACGCGAAGTCGGACAGGATCGGGTAGGTGAGCCGCGGTTCGTTGACGCGCATCACCACGACGCCGCCGGAATGAGAGGTCGTGACGTTCATTCATTGCCTCCACGAGGGGACGACCGGCGCACCGGCCCTTGAGACTGAAGACGACGGAGCTGCCGCGCCAGTTCAAGCCGGCCACGATTGATCCGGGACTTGACCGTGCCTTCCGGCAGGCCGAGCTTGTCGGCGATTTCCTGGTACGAGAACTCCTGCAGGTCGCGCAGGACCACGGCCTGCCTCAGCGCCGGCGGCAGCTCGGCCAGCGCCAGTCGGACGCGCTCCCGCAGGTCGAGCTGTTCGAGCTGCACGTGCGGCCCGCGTTCGCGCGAGACCGGCGTCAGCTGCGACGCGTCCACGTCGCGCGCCATCGTCTCGCGCTCCTTGCGGACGCTGCGGTAATGATCGATGCAGAGGTTGCGGCTGATGCTGATCAGCCATGTCTGGAAATTCGCGCGCCGATCGAACGTGTGCAGCGCCTTGAAAATCTTCAGGAAGATGTCCTGTGTCAGGTCTTCGGCCTCGTCGTGGCGTCCCACGAACTTGTAGGCCAGGTTGAAGACCTTGCGCCAGTGCTGGCGGACGATTTGATCCCACGCCGCCTGATCGCCGGCGAGGCACCGCTCGACGAGCGCTTCCGTGCTGGCGGCCGGCGAGACGTTTTCCTCTGCGGACATCGATGCGGTGAATGCCTCCGCATCATAGCAAATAGGGCGGGACGGCCCCGCCGCCGAGTACAATGGCCGGTCCCCGTGGCCGGCTTTCACACCACAAACGGCGAGCTGACCTGCGACGAGGTGCGGATTCGCGATCTGACGCGCGAGACCGGCACGCCGGTCCACGTGTACAGCGGCACGCTCATTACCGAACGTTACGAGGCGCTCGATCAGGCCTACGCGGGCTATCCGCACCGCCTGCACTACGCGATCAAAGCCAACGCCACCATTGGCATCGTCCGGCACCTGCGCGCGCTTGGCGCGGCGGCGGACGCGAACTCCGGCGGCGAAATCGAGGTCGCGTTGCGAGCGGGCCTGGCGCCGCGCGACATTGTGTTCACGGGCGTCGGCAAGACCGGTCGCGAGCTCGAGCGCGCCGTCGCGCTGGGTGTCGCGGCCATCAACGCCGAGTCGCCGGGCGAGGTCGACCGGATCGCCGCGATCGCGCACCGCCTCGGCCGAAAAGCGCGCGTCGCAGTCCGCATCAATCCTGACATCGACGCGCTGACACACCCGCACATCTCGACCGGCACCCGTGCGACCAAATTCGGCATGTCGGTGGACGACGCCCGGACGATGGTACTCGACATGGTCACGGCGACCCGATCTCGAGGTCGTCGGCCTGCACGTGCACGTCGGGTCGCAGGTCACGAAGCGCGGGCCGCTCGAACGCGCCGCCGAAACCGTTGTGGCGCTCGCACGCGAGCTCATCAGCGCCGGCGTGAAACTCGAGCACCTCGATCTGGGCGGGGGCCTCGGCATCGCGTACGAGACCGGCCAGCACGTGCTGTCGGCCGACGACTACGCGGCAGCCATCCTGCCCGCCGTGCGGACGACCGGACTGACGCTCGTCCTCGAACCCGGCCGGGCCATCGTCGGGCCGGCGGGAATTCTGGTGACCGAAGTCGTCGACCTCAAGAAGCGCCCGAACGGCGGCTGGTTCGTCATCACCGACGCCGGTATGACCGACCTGCTGCGGCCCGCGTTATACGGGGCGTTCCATGCGATCGAGGCCGTGACGCCTCGGCCCGGCAAACCCTGGCGTGTCGACGTCGTCGGCCCGGTGTGCGAGACGAGCGACACGCTCGGCGCCGACCGCGAGTTGCCTCCGGTGGACGTCGGAGACCTGCTGGCCGTTCGCGACACGGGCGCCTACGGCGCGGTGATGGCTTCCAACTACAATCGCCGTCCGATGGCGGCCGAGGTACTCGTCAACGGCACCGACTGGATGGTGATCCGCCGCCGGCAGACCGTCAACGACCTGCTCATGTGGGACGACTGATGCTCATCGCGATCGAAGGCCTGGACCAGAGTGGCAAGGAAACGCAGGCACGGCATGTCCGCGCCCGCATCGAGCAAGCGGGACGGAAGGTGAGCGTGCTCTCGTTTCCCGATTACAACACCCCAATCGGGCAGGAGATCGCATAAGGCCCTCCACGGCGAGCGCGAGTTCGGTCCCGACGTGATGCAACTGCTCTACGTCGCGAACCGGTTCGAGTACAAACCGCGCCTCGACCTCTGGCTCTCTCACGATCACGTCGTCGTCTGCGATCGCTACCGCGCGTCGAGCGTCGCGTACGGCGAGGCGCAGGGGCTCGATCCCGCGTGGCTCGACGAGATCCAACGCTTCCTGCCCATGCCGACGATCACGCTGTTGCTCGACATCGCGCCCGAGACGGCGGTGCGCCGAAAGTCGAGCGGTCGCGATCGCTACGAGCGCGACCTCGATTTACTCGGCCGCGTGCGCACCAGCTACCACCGCCAGGCCACGCAGCCAGGCTGGGTCGTCATCGACGCGGAGTTGTCGAAAGACGACGTGTCGGCGGCGGTCGATCGAGCCGTGCTGCCACGGCTCGGGCCGTCGTCAATGCCGCCACCCTCCTGACGCCCGCCTCTCTCAACACCTCCGCACACGCCTCAATCGTCGCGCCCGTCGTCATCACGTCGTCTATGAGGATGACGACGCGGTTGCGGAGGGCAGCGCGAAAGTAGGGCTCGACGCGGCGGGACGAGCCGCGTGCGGGCCAGGGCAGGCTCCTGCGGAGCGCGTAGCCTGCCCGGACGTTGGCGCGCCGTTCGGTAGCCGGCAGGCCCGCCTGGGGCGGCCCGTGACGGCACCGGCGCAGGACACGCCACACGGGCAGGCCAAGGTGCTGCGCGAGGTCGTCTGCCTGATTGAACCCCCGCCGCATTGCCCGCCACGGATGCAGGGGCACAGGGACGACCGCGTCTGCCCCTGCGAGCAGTTCCGCGCCGGCCTCGCGCATCAGCGCGGCGAGCGCCGGTCCGAGCGCCCGGCAACCGGTGTACTTGAACGCATGAATGATGCCGCGCAGTGGCTCGTCGTACCGGCCCGCGCTTCGAGCCAGCGTCAGCGCCGACGGGTGATCGCGACAACGCGCGCACCGGGGGCCGCTCGCGAGCGACGACAGCGCGTCGCCGCACTGGACGCACCACGGCGGGGTAATACGCGGGATCGCGCGCCAGCACGCGGGACAGACAGGACCGGCGAGCGGTCGATCGAGTACGGCGCCGCACGACACGCAACCGGGCGTGAGCAGCACGCGAACGAGTGTGTTGGTGGCGGCCGCAATCATGGTCCGGGTTCGAGCCCGTCCGCATACGGTGCAAGCCGGCGGCCAGCCGCGCGCCGGCTAAATTCTCAGAGATTCACGGGACGTCGCAGAAACTGCGACATCGGACGCGAGACCGTCACGCAGGAACTTCAATCCGTTCCGCGTCGCCCCAGAGTCGCTCGAGGCCGTAGAAATCCCGCGTCTTGGGTTGAAAGACATGGACGATGAAGTCGAAGTAGTCGAGGAGGATCCACTCGCCGCGCGAGTAGCCTTCGGTGAGCGCCGGCTTCAGCCCTTTCTTCCGCAACGCCTCTTCGATCGAATCCGCGATGGCCTGCACCTGGCGCGAATTGGCGCCGGTGCTGATCACGAAGAAGTCAGTGAACGCCAGTCCCTTGCGCAGGTCGAGCACGACCACGTCGAGCGCCTTCTTGTCGTGCGCGGCGGCAACCGTGAGGGTGATCTGCGTCGGAAGACGCGGCGTGGCGGGGGGAGAGGACTTGCGGGTTCGGCGATCAGCTTTGGCCATTCGGCTCCTTCCGGTTAACGGTGCGGTACAGCCCGTGACTCTCAATGTACGACGCGACGGCCGGCGGTACCAAGCCATCAATCGATTGCCCGTCGCCCAGCCGCTGACGGATTCCGGTCGAGGACACGGGCGCCGTCGGCGCGTCGACCAGAATGATGGCCGGGTGTAACGGCGGCGCCTGCGATGCGTCGACCATTCGGGGCGCGAGCGTGGGCAGCGCCTCCCGCAGTTTCGGGGCGGGCCAACCCGGGCGCGAGACGGCCACGAAATGGCAGCGGTCCAGGATTTCCGGGTACGCGCGCCACGTCGAGATCTCGTGGAACGCGTCGGCTCCGGTGATGAAAAACACCGTGTGGAGATCGACTCCAAGCGCGGCGAGCCTGTCGAGCGTCGCCACGGTGTAGGACGGGCCGTCGGCGTGCAGTTCGAGGTCGGAGGCAGCAAGCGCCGGGTCGTGTTCGACGGCCAGCCGGACCATCGCCAGCCGGTCGGCCGCCGAGGCCACGGGTCGCGTGCGGTGCGGCGGCAGATTCGAGGGCATCAGGTCGACCACGTCGAGCGCGAGGCTGGTGGCCGCGGCCCGGGCGACGTCGAGGTGGCCGAGGTGGACCGGGTCGAACGTCCCGCCCAGCACGCCACGGCGCATCAGCTGACCGTCGAGGCGACGCCCTGTGACACTTCGCGCCACATTCCCTCGATGAGCTCCTTCATGCCCGTTCCAGCGACGGCCGAAATCGGAAAGATCGGCACGTGCAGCTTCTTCGCGTGTTTTGTCAGCCGCTTCAGCCGGTCAGGATCATCGAGCGAATCGATCTTGTTGGCGGCGATGATGCGCGGCTTGGCCGCGAGCGACACCGCCGTCTCGTCGCCGGCCCCGGCGAACAACTCGAGCTCGCGCGAGATCACCTCGAAGTCTTCGACCGGATCCCGATTGGATGCCGACGAGACATCGACGACGTGCACGAGCACCTTCGTCCGTTCGAGATGCGCGAGAAATTTCGTGCCCAGGCCGTGCCCGAGGTGCGCGCCCTCGATCAATCCCGGGACGTCGGCGACGACGAAGCTGCGATCCTCGTCGAGATGGACCACGCCGAGGTTGGGCGTGAGCGTGGTGAACGGGTAGTCGGCGATCTTCGGCCGGGCCGCGGACAGCCGCGCGATCAAGGTGCTCTTGCCGGCATTGGGAAATCCGACCAGTCCGACGTCGGCGAGGAGCTTCATCCGGAGGCGGACGACCCGTGATTCGCCGGGCTGGCCGTCTTCGGTGCGGCGCGGCGCCTGATTGGTGGACGTCGCGAAGGCGGCGTTGCCGCGCCCGCCGCGGCCGCCGCGCGCGATGAGGACGCGGTCGCCGGCTGTGACGAGGTCGGCCATCTGGACGAGGTCGCCATTGGCGTTGTCGTACACGACCGTGCCGGGCGGAACTTCGAGGACCATGTCCGTGCCGTCGTGGCCGGTGCAATTCGAGCCCTGGCCGTGCTGGCCGCGCTCGGCCTTGAATTCAGGATGGAAGCGGTAAGTGACGAGGGTGTTCTGGTGGAGTGTGGCGACCAGGTAAATCGAGCCGCCGTGGCCGCCATCGCCGCCGCTCGGTCCGCCGCGCGGCACGCGCATCTCGCGGCGGAAGGCCATGCAGCCGTTGCCGCCACCGCCGGCCTGCACCTGAATGTCGACTTCGTCGACAAACATCGGGGACTTACTTCTCGAGCGGCTGGATGCTGATGACGCGACCGTGCGCGCCGTGATCCTCGAACCTGACCCGGCCGGTGACCTTCGCGAAGAGCGTGTCGTCCTTGCCGCGGCCCACGTTCAGGCCGGGCTCGAACCGGCGGCCACGCTGCCGCACGAGAATCGAGCCGCCGGGCACGAGGTTGCCGTCGAATCGCTTCACGCCCAGCCGCTGCGAGTTGCTGTCGCGGCCGTTGCGTGAGCTGCCTTGTCCTTTTTTATGAGCCATGGTCGATCCCTTATGCCGGCTGTCGCGGCGAGGAGCCGCGCCGTCGTCTACGCGTTGATGCTCTTGACTAGCACGCGCGTCTGCTGCGTGCGGTGCCCGCGCGTGCGCCGATAGTGCTTGCGGCGCTTCATCTTGAACACGCGGATTTTCTTGGCCTTCGTCTGCGCTTCGACGACGCCGGTGACGGTCGCGCCGCTGATGTAGGGCGTGCCCGCGACGACCGACCCGTCGGTGGCCTCGACCAGGAGCACGCGATCAAAAGTGATTTCGGCGCCGGGCTCGGCTTCGAGCTTATCGACCACCACGACGATACCCGGGGCGACTTTCTCCTGCCGGCCGCCGGCTTCCACAATGGCAAACATCGCTGACTCTCCCAGAAACCTGCGCGAAGCGCACGGCGCCGCTACATCATGGCGCCAGAACCCCTAAGGCTACCATCCCCGGGCGCGAGAGGGCAAGACGCCCGGGAAGTGAGAAGTTAGAAGCCAGAAGTTAAAAGTCCGGAGGGCCCGCATGCCCTCGGAACTTCTAACTTCTGGCTCCTAACTTCAAACTTCTTACCTGCCTTACTTCAGCAGAACCCTCGTGCCGCGGATCTTCTGCGTGCTGAGGGTGTTCAGGAACGACGGCAGGACCTTGTCCATCAGCTCGAAGTACGAGGACAGCGCCGGCGTGCTCTGCGTGGACGGGTAGAGCGATTCCTCGTGCACCGGCTCGGTGTAGAGCTGCTCGCCCGTCCGGCCGTCGATGAAGATGAACTTCGAATCGAGCGCGTAGCCCTTCAGGTCAGCCCACTCGTGGACTTCTTCGTAGCGGGTGCTGCCGGTCGAATCGACGTACTGGCGCGGCTTCGACACCATGCCGCTTTTTGTCATCTCGCTGAAGAGCACTGAGCCGGTGATGATGAGCGGGCTCTGGTACCGGTCGCCGATCGCCTTCCAGTATTCCTTGTCATCGAAGATCGACTGATAGGACTGCAGGTCCTTGTCGGTCTTGATCTTCATGTCGTTCTTCGAAGGGTCCGCGCTCGGCGCCTGCGGGGCGGCGGCCGGGCCGCGCTGGCGATCGACTTCGTCGACGAGCGAGATCACGTCCGCGTCGATGACCTTCAGATCCTGCTTGGAGCGCAGCTGGCTGCGGAGCAGACGCGCCGTCTCGGTGTTCGGATCGATCGCGTTCGAGCCGCCCGACAGGAAGCCGACCACCAGCACGCGCTGAAAGTTCGTGACGTCGATCTTGGCCTGGAGCGGCGTCTCGACTGGGATCTCGTAGAAGTCGATGCAGGCCGACGAGGCGACAGCGAGGCCGAGGCTAAAGGCCACCGCGGCGGCGGTTGAGGCGGTCATAGGTTTCCCTGAATTGATCGTAGTTGTTGCGGATGAACTGGTTGTTCGGTTCGGCCTGAAGGGCCTTTTCGTACGCCTTGCGCGCGTCGTTGAACCTGCCGAGTTGCTCGTAGCCGATTCCGAGGTCATTCCAGGCGGCCGCGTATCCCGGATCTTTCTCGGTCGCCGTTTCCCAGTGCAGGACGGCTTCTTTCCAGAGGCCGCGCTGCGCCACGTCGATGCCGAAACTGACTTGATCCTTGGCCTCCGAGCGCCGGTCGGCAAACGCCGGAACCGCCAAGCCAAGCACCACGAGGGCCACCGCCGAGATGAACCAAGTTTTCATACGCATATTTCGGTACTCGACTCACTATACGCCTGCCCAGCAGCGGGAGTACCCGCCTGATCGCGTGAATTCTCGTGGTGAATCCTGGACGGGTGGCTGAATCTGCAAGACGCCTGCCGCGCGAATCCAGCAGGATTTGCAGGGTCCTACGCGAAGACTGCCTGTTTGGATGTTCGCGCCGTGGTACGTGGGCTGCACACGACGTAAATCACCGTGATCTCGAGCGGTCAGTCGGAACAGGCCAGTGCCACCGAGGCCTTTGTCGCGTTGTCTTTGCTGCGTTTCGGGGCAGATACCCGGGCCTGCCGTCTGTTGATCGCCCTCGTTCGCGAAGGCGAGTTGGCGCCGCAGACCCTGGCGGCCAGGCTGGCGACGTCGCTCGGGATTCCGGACGCCGAGCAGCCGGCCCGCATCGACCGGGCCTGGATCGAGGCCAGCGCAGCACTTGGTCGCGCCCGGGACGCCGGGCTGACCGCATTGTCGTTCGGCGACCCGCGGTATCCGGAGCTTCTGCGTCATCTGGCCGATCCGCCCATCGTGCTCTGGGTGAAAGGCGACCCCGCGGTCCTTGCGCGTCCCTCGGTGGCGGTGGTCGGATCGCGCGCCGCGTCACCGGCGGGACTCGCGGCGGGGCGACGACTCGCCAAGGACTTGGCGGAGGTGGGGCTTGTGGTCGCGAGTGGCCTCGCGCGCGGCGTTGACGCCGCGGCACATGAAGGGGCGCTCGACGCCGGCGAGACGATCGCGATTCTCGGCTGTGGGGCGGATCGCGTCTATCCCTGGGAGCATCGCGACCTCGCGCGGCGCGTCGCCGAGCGCGGCGCGATCGCGAGCGAGCTCCCGCCGGGCACACCGCCGCTCCCACGGCATTTTCCCCTGCGCAATCGGGTCATCAGCGGCCTCAGCCTGGGAGTGATTGTGGTCGAGGCGTCGTTCAAGAGCGGGTCCCTCATCACGGCGCGGGCCGCCCTTGAGCAGGGCCGGGCGGTGATGGCGGTTCCGGGCGGAATTGCCTCCGGGCGACACCGCGGCTGCCATGCCCTCATCAAAGACGGTGCGCGCCTCGTCGAGACCGCCGAGGACGTGCTCGAGGAAATCGGCTGGCCCCGCCGACCCGCTCCCACCCAGGGCCAGTCAAGTAAGTCGTTGCAAATAAGCAGCTTAGAAAGAACAATGGCGGTGGGCGAGCCTTATACCGTCGACGACCTCGCCGCCCGGACGGGCCGCGAGGCCCAAGACCTACTGGCTGAACTGGGCGCGCTCGAAATCTCTGGCCGGGTCGCTCGATCGCCCTCAGGCGGCTATGTCCGGCTTGACTGACCTGCTATTGATATTGATGGGCGCTCGTCCGGTCCCCGGCGGCGCCCGCTGAAGGAGTTTCATGGCAAAGGCACTGGTCGTCGTCGAATCGCCGGCAAAGGCGAAGACGATTAACAAATACCTGGGACGCGATTTCAAGGTCATCGCGTCGATGGGCCATGTGCGCGATCTGCCGAAGAGCAAGCTGGGTGTGGACGTCGACGACGATTTCAAGCCCGAGTACGTGGTGCTGCCCGATCGCGTCAAGGTGATCAAGGAACTGAAGGACGCGGCCAAGACCGTGGACGAGATTTACGTCGCGACCGACCCTGATCGCGAAGGCGAGGCGATCGGCTGGCATCTGACCGAGGAGCTTGGCGCGTCGAAGAAAAAGGTTCACCGCCTGATGTTCAACGAGATCACCAAGAAGGCGATTCTCGAGGCAATCAAGCATCCCGGCGAGATCGACATGAAGATGGTCGACGCGCAGCAGGCGCGCCGCGTGCTCGATCGGCTGGTCGGCTACCAAATCAGTCCCATCCTCTGGGACAAGGTGCGGCGCGGTCTGTCGGCCGGCCGGGTGCAGTCGGTCGCTCTCAAGCTGATCTGCGACCGCGAGCGTGAAATCGAAGCGTTCGTCCCCGAAGAGTACTGGCACATCACGGCGCGTCTTGCCGGCGCCGAACCGCCGGAGTTCGACGCCCGGCTGGTCCGCAAGGGCGACGCCGCAGCCAGGGTTCGCAACCAGGCCGAGTCCGATGTCGTGCTCGACGCGCTGAAGCGCGCGACGTTCGTGGTCTCCGTCGGTCACGCAGAAGGAACGGAAGAAGCACGCGGTGCCGCCGTTCATCACGAGCAAGCTGCAGCAGGCCTCACGCTTTCCCGTCAAGAAAACGATGATGGTCGCGCAGCAGCTGTACGAGGGCATCGAGCTGCCAGGCGAAGACGCGGCGATCGGTCTCATCACCTACATGAGAACCGACTCGGTGCGCGTCTCCGACCAGGCGCTCGACGAGGTGCGCGACCACGTCAAGACGCAGTACGGCGACGCGTACGTGCCCGAACAGGCCAACCGCTATAAGGTGAAATCGAACGCACAGGACGCGCACGAAGCGATCCGTCCGACGTCGATGAAGTACACGCCCGAGTCCGTGCGGGCGCAGCTCACGCCCGATCAGTTCTATCTCTACCGCCTGATCTGGAACCGCTTCGTCGGGTCGCAGATGATGCCGGCCCTGTTCGACGACACGAGCGCGGACATCACCGCGGGCGACTATCTGTTCCGCGCGAAGGGATCGGTGCCGAAGTTCGCCGGCTGGCTGGCCGTCTACGGGCTCTCGACGACAGAAGCCGAAGAGAGCGAGCGCACCGAGATGCCGACGCCGGCGCCGGGCATCGTCGACTCGGACGACGAGCCGTCGAGCGGCGTGCTGCCTCCGCTTTCGGAAGGGCAGACGCTCGAGACGCGGGAAATCAAGCCCGAGCAGAAGTTCACGCAACCGCCGCCGCGATTCAACGAAGGATCGCTCGTCAAGGCGCTCGAAGAAGACGGCATCGGCCGGCCGAGCACCTACGCGTCGATCATCTCGGTGCTCCAGGCGCGCGAGTACGTGAACAAGCTCGAAGGCCGATTCCGGCCGACGGTGCTCGGACGACGGCTGGTCGACAAGCTGCTGCATCCGGTGTTCGACGACATCCTCGACGTCGAGTACACCGCGCGCATGGAAGAGCAGCTCGACGAGATCGAGAAGGGCCGGGCGGGCTACGCCGAGACGCTGAAGGACTTCTACACGAAGTTCAAGAAGGACCTGAAGCGCGCCGCGAAGGAGATGCCCAACTTCAAGGAAGGGCAGCCGACCGGTGTCAAGTGCGACAAGTGCGGCGAAGGCGAGCTGGTCGAGAAGTCCGGCAAGTTCGGGCTCTTCCTCGCCTGCAGTCGTTACCCGGATTGCGACAACACCAAGGAAATCGAGACGCCCGGCGATCAGGGCACCGAGGAGCTCGAAGAGACGTGCGAGAACTGCGGCAAGCCGATGGTCGTCAAGCGCGGCCGGTTCGGCATGTTCCTCGCCTGCACCGGCTATCCGGAGTGCAAGACGACCAGGAAGATCATCGCGACGAAGCAGGGAGTCGCCGCGGCGAAGCCGGATCAGATCCTCGACGAGAAGTGCCCGAACTGCGGCAAGAACCTGGTGATCAAGCAGGGGCGGTTCGGCGAGTTCACCGCGTGCACGGGCTATCCCGAGTGCAAGTACGTCAAGCAGAAGCTCACGGGCGTCATCTGCCCGAAGGACGGCGGTGACGTCGCCGAGCGCAAGTCGCGCCGCGGCAAGGTGTTCTACGGCTGCGTGAATTATCCAAAGTGCGATTTCACGCTCTGGAACAAGCCGATTCTCGAGCCGTGCCCGAAGTGCGGGTGGAAGTTCCTCACCGAGAAGATCACGAAGCGCCACGGACGGCAGCTTATCTGCGCGAACGAGGCGTGTGACTACGTGCGCAGCGAGGAGCTCGAGCCGGCGACAGCGGGGACGCAGGGGACCTAAGGCTTGAGGCGTACGGCTTGAGGCCTGGGCGCCTCCCAAGCCTTAAGCCCTGTCAGAGGTACTATTCCCCATGCTCCACATCATCGGCGGCGGACTGGCCGGCACCGAAGCCGCGTGGCAGGCGGCGTCGATGGGCGTCCCAGTCACGATCCACGAGATGCGGCCGCTGGTGGCGACCGACGTTCACAAGACGGACAAGCTCGCCGAGCTCGTCTGCAGCAACTCGTTCCGCGGCGACAAGCTCGACAACGCCGTCGGCCTGCTCAAAGAAGAGATGCGGCGACTCGGCTCGCTGGTGATGCGCGTCGCCGACGAAGTGCGCGTGCCGGCCGGCGCGGCGCTCGCGGTCGATCGCGAGTTGTTTTCTGAAGGCATCACGCGCGCGATCTCGTCGCACCCGTTGATTCGCGTCGAGCGTGGCGAGGTGCCACGCCTTCCGTCCTCAACCGAGATGTCCCCGCTCATCGTCGCTACCGGCCCCTTGACGTCGTCGGCGCTGTCGGAGGCGATTGCGGCGTTCGTCGGGCGCGAGCATCTCGCGTTTTTCGACGCCATCAGCCCGATCGTCCTCGCCGAGACGATCGACATGAGCAAGGTGTTTCGGCAGTCGCGATGGGACCGGAGTCTCTACACCCCCGCTGAGAAGGGGACAGGGGTCGCCTTCCAAGCCCTGTCCCCGCAGCCGGTGATTGAGGCCGAACACTCGTCAGAGAACGCGAACGTTCCGCCCTCATCAACGTCAGCGGGGACAGGGCTTGAAGAGCGACCCCTGTCCCCTCTCAGTCAGCCGGAGTCCGGTGACTACCTCAATTGTCCATTCAGCAAGGGCGAGTACGACGCCTTTCACGCCGCCATCGTGTCCGCCGAGAAGGCGGCGGTTCACGATTTCGATCGCACGAAGTTTTTCGAGGGCTGCCTGCCGATCGAGGTGATGGCACATCGGGGCGTGGAGACGCTGCGATTCGGTCCGATGAAGGCAGCGGGTCTGCGCGACCCGCACACGGGCCGGCGGCCGTATGCCGTCGTGCAGCTGCGGCAGGACAATCTGGCGGGCGATCACTTCAGTCTCGTCGGGTTTCAGACGCAGCTCAAGTGGGGCGAACAGGCACGCGTGCTGCGGATGATTCCGGGGCTCGAACGCGCAGAGTTCGTCCGCTTCGGCATGATTCACCGCAACACCTACATCAACGGCCCGACGGTTCTATCCGAAACGTGGCAGACACGGACGCGTCCGGATCTGTTTTTCGCCGGTCAGGTCTCGGGCGTTGAGGGCTACGTCGAATCAGCCGCGTCCGGCCTGATTGCCGGCCGCAATGCCGCGCGTCTTGCGCAGGGCCTCGAACCCACGGCGCCGCCGCGCACGACCGCGATTGGCGCGCTCGGCTACTACGTGTCGCATGCCGACCCGCGCCACTACGACCCGTCGAACATCACGTTCGGCATCATGCCGCCGCTCGAGAACGCGCCGAAGAGCAAGCAGGAGCGACAGTTGGCGATGAGCGCGCGCGCTCTCGCTGCGCTGGGCGACTGGATGGCCTCCGACGCCGTCGCGAGCCTGCAGCCGAGCTAGCGGACGCCCGATACCCGGACCGCGATGCTGAAGGATCACATCTACGCGTTTCTCGAGTTCCTCCAGTACAACCGCAACGTCTCCCGTCACACGCTTCGCGCGTACGACACCGATTTGTCGCAACTGCTCACCAGTCTGGCCGCGCAGGGCGGCCGGCGTCCGAGCGAAGTCCCGGTTGCCCGATTCGACACCGACGGCGTGCGCGTGTTTCTCGAAGAGCTGAACACCCGTGGCAACAGCCGCGCGTCGGCGGCGCGCCGGCTGGCGGCGTTCCGGACGTTCGCGCGTTATCTCGTGCGGGAGGGCGTGCTCGCCGAGGACCCGACGGCGCTCATTGGGGCGCCACGCAAGGAACAGACGCTGCCTGAGTATCTGGCGGCTGACGAAACCACGCGACTGCTCGACGCGCCCGACGTCGCGACGCCGGCCGGCCGCCGCGATCACGCCATTCTCGAGTTGTTCTATGCGTCAGGCCTGCGTCTGAGCGAACTGGTCGACCTCGATCTCGAGGACGTCAATCTCTCGAGCCGCATCGTCCGCGTTCGCGGCAAGGGCGGCAAGGAGCGGCTCGTGCCGTTCAATCGACCGGCCGCCGAGGCGATTCGGACGATGATCCAGGATACGACGTCGCGTCAGCCGGTCGCGTCGCGGTCGGCGAAGGTAAACGCGGCTGCACGTCACGGCCGCCGGCGCCAGGCGTTGTTCCTGAATCTTCGCGGAGGGCGATTGACGACCCGCAGCGTGGATCGCATCGTGCGCAAGCATGTACGGGATGCCGCGATCGCCCGCGGCATCAGCCCGCACGCGCTCCGCCACACATTCGCGACCCATTTGCTGCAGGCCGGTGCCGATTTGCGTGCGATTCAGGATCTACTCGGCCACGCGCGGCTGAGCACGACTCAGCGGTACACCCACCTGGACGTTGCGCGGCTGATGGATGTCTATCGGCACGCGCACCCGCGCGCGATCAAAGAATGAGCAATGGGGCAATGGGGCAGTGAGGCATGAGTGGGGCAATGAGGCAAATGAGACAGTGAGGCAATGCGTGAAGGCAGCGGGCGTATTTGCCCCACTGCCCCATTGCCTCATTCAGGGTCGGTGTTATTACGCCCGTTGGGTGTCTCGATCCGGAGCACTTTGAGTTTGTAGCTCATTACGCGCGGGCTGATGCCGAGCAGCAGCGCGGCGTCTTTTTGCACCCAGTTCGACATCCGGAGCGCTTCGAGGAGGGCCTGGCGTTCGATCTCTTCGAGTGAGATCCCCGACGAAGGAATCCGCACAGCCGGCGTGCGATCGTGCTCGGCGGTCCAGGCGAGGCTCTCGCCGATTTGCAGGTCGGCCACGGTCACGAGCGGTCCCTCGGCCATCAGCACCGAGCGCTCGATGACGTTCTCGAGCTCGCGGATATTGCCCGGCCAGTCATGACACATCAGCACCTTTACGGCGTCAGGGCCGATGCCTTCGAGGTGTTTGTTCGTCTCGGTGGCGAACCGGTGCAGGAAATGCTGCGCGAGCAGCGGGATATCGTCCTTCCGGTGATGGAGCGGCGGCATGTCGATCGACACGACGTGCAGGCGGTAGAGCAGGTCCTTGCGGAACCGGCCGTCCTGCACCATTTGTCCGAGGTTGCGGTTGGTCGCGGCGATGATGCGCACGTCGACTTTGATCGCGCGCGATCCGCCGAGCCGTTCGAACTCCTGTTCCTGGAGCACGCGCAGGATCTTCGCCTGGGTGCTCTGGCTCATGTCGCCGACTTCGTCGAGGAACAACGTGCCGCCGTCGGCCTGCTCGAAGCGGCCGATGCGCACGCGGTCGGCGCCGGTGAACGCGCCCTTCTCATGACCGAAGAGCTCCGATTCGAGCAGGTTTTCCTGGAGCGCGGCCGAATTGACCTTGACGAACGCGCGTTCAGCGCGCGGCGATCCGTAGTGGATCGCCCCCGCGATCAGTTCCTTGCCCGTGCCCGTCTCGCCGCGAATCAGCACGGTCGAGTTGCTGTCCGCGACCTTCTTGACGATCTTGAGGACGTGCTTCAGCGCGCCGCTCGCGCCGACGATCCGGCTCACGTCATAACGTGATCGATCGACGGGCGCGGGCGGGTCCGCCGGCGTGGTCGGCTGGCGGAACTCGACGGTGTCTCCGAACTTCAGCGGCATCTCGTTGGGCTCGTGTAATCTGCGCGGCCATCATGCGATGCCGCCGCGCCGCGTCTAGCTGCTGGGTACCGTCTCGATCACCGCGCGACGGCTCCGCGGGATCTCGATGTTCAGGATCTTGATCTTGTAGTTCATGACGCGCGGGCTGATCCCGAGCAGCTCGGCTGCGTCTTTCTGCACCCAGTTCGACATGCGCAGGGCCTCGACGACGGCCTGGCGCTCGATTTCCTCGAGCGGGATCCCCGTCGGTGGAATCTTGACCGCCGGCGCGCGGTCCGCACCGTTCGAGGGCGAGGGCGAGTGATCGCCGATCTGCAGATCCTCGGCGCCGACCGTGCCGCCTTCGGCGAGCAGCACCGATCGCTCGAGCACGTTCTCGAGCTCGCGGATGTTGCCCGGCCAGTTGTGCCGCATCAGCACCTTCAGCGCGTCCGAGTGAATGCCCTCGATCTTCTTCTTGAGCTCGTTCGCGAACCGCCGCACGAAGAACTCGGACAGCGCCGGGATGTCTTCCTTGCGGTCGCGCAGACCCGGCATGTCGACAGAGACGACGTTCAGGCGGTAGAAGAGGTCCTCGCGGAAGCGGCCCTCGGACACCATCTGCGTGAGGTTGCGATTGGTCGCCGCGATGATGCGGACGTCGACGCGCAGCGTCCGGGTGCCCCCCAGCCGCTCGAACTCGTGCTCCTGGAGCACGCGCAGGATCTTCGCCTGCGTGCTCTGGCTCATGTCCCCGACTTCATCGAGGAAGAGCGTGCCGCCGTCGGCCTGCTCGAACCGGCCGATGCGCTGCTTGTCCGCGCCCGTGAACGCGCCCTTCTCGTGGCCGAAGAGCTCCGATTCGAGCAGGTTCTCCTGGAGTGCGGCGCAGTTGACCTTGACGAAGGCGCGGCTCGCGCGCAGCGAGTTGTGATGGATCGCGCCGGCGATGAGCTCCTTGCCCGTGCCCGTTTCGCCGCGGATGAGAATCGTCGAGTTGCTCCGCGCGACCTTCTTGACGATGGTCAGCACCTGTTGCAACGCGCCGCTCGCGCCCACGATGCGGTCGAAGTTGTAGATGTCCTGCTGCTCGTGGCGCAGGTAATCCACCTGATATTTGAGATGACGGAGCTCGATCGCTTTTTCGATCTTGAGCTCCATCTCCTCGATCTCGAACGGCTTCTGGACGAAGTCGAACGCGCCGATCTTCATCGCCTCGACCGCCGTGTGGATCGATCCGAACGCCGTCATCAGGATCACGGCCGCGCTCGGCTGGATCGATCGCGTCGTCCGCAGGACGTCCATCCCATCGGCGCCGCCCATACGCAGGTCAGTCAACACCACATCGAACTGGCTGTCCTGCAGCCGCTCGATGGCGACCGTGCCGTTGGGCGCCTCTTCCACGTCGTGGCCGGCATTGGCCAGCGCGCGGACGAGGCCCTTGCGCAATGAATCGTGATCGTCAACAACCAGAATGCGTCCCATCCGTTATCTCCCTAGAGTGCGTTCAGTCGGCACCAGCGGCAACGTCACGCGAAACGTCGCGCCGCGGCCGGGGGCAGAAATCGCGTCGATGTGTCCGTCGTGCGCATCCACCACCTTGCGCACGATCGCCAGGCCCAGGCCGGTGCCCTGGGGCTTCGTCGTAAAAAACGGACTGAAAATGCGTTCGAGGTCGTCGTGCGCAATCCCCGGCCCGGTGTCGCGCACTTCGACGACGACCTGCGGCACCGGTGGTTCGATCTCGGCGTTCGGCTCGTCGTCGCCAGGCAGCAGGGTGGCTTTGATCGTGACATGGCCCTCGCCGCCGAGCGCTTCGAAGGCGTTCGCAATCAGGTTCGAGAAGAGCTGCCGCAGCTGGTGCGGGTCGGCGAGCAATTGCGGTACGTCGCGGCCGATCTCCATGTCGATCGACACGGCGCCGCGCGCCTGCTTGCCCTCCGCGAGCGTGATGGCGTCCTTGAGCGCCTCGTCCACGGCGACGCGTTCGACCTGCAGTTGAATCGGCCGGACGAATTCGAGCACTTCCACCACGATGGCGTTCGCCATCTTGGCTTCCTTGATGATGTCGTCAAGCGCTTCGAGCGCGTCGCTGCGATCGAGCAGCTGGCGCTTCAGCACCCCGGCGGCGATTTCGATGCTCGCGAGCGGATTCTTGACTTCGTGCGCGATGGCCGCAGCCATTTCGCCGAGGGCGGCGAGCCGGTCGCGCAGGCGCTCGCGCTCTTCGAGCTGCTCGACACGCGTCAGGTCCTTGAAGAAAAGCGTCGCCCCGATCTTCTGTCCCTCATCGTCGAGAATCGGCGAGAGCGAGTAGCCCATCGCGCGCCCGGTCTTGCGCAGACGCATCTCGGCGCGGTTGGGGAGGTCGTTGCTGTCGAAGCCTTGTTGCAGAATGCGCGCGACTTCCGGGCAGTCGTGAAGCACCTCGGCGAACGGCCGGCCGATGTCGCCCGGCCGGGCCGCCAGGCCCAGCACCCGGTACCCGATGTCGTTGATCGCCGCCACGCGCCCGTCGCGCGTGATCGCCAGCACCCCCGTGCGCAGATTGAACACGAGGTGGCGGAAGAACCGGTCGGACAGCGGATCCTCTGCGGCTCGCCGGGGCGAGTCCACTTGAAGCAGTCGCCGTTCCGCCGGTGTCACTTTGATAGAAGTCGTGGGGCGCGCCGTCTCCATCCTGTATGTGCTCCGAGCACGTCACCGGTAAAGGCAAGGGCTGTACCCGGTGCTACGGCCCCTTCAACCACGAAAATGTGTGTGACGCGACCCTACTACGGGCTGGTTGTCCGCCGGGATGATTACAGAAATCTCGCTGGGTTACAAAGATGTAACCGAAATGCTCAGTCCTCGTCCGATTCGGCTTGGAGGGCCTCCCACTGGTTCATCAGGTCACCAACTTCCCACATGAGGGTTTGGTGTTTTCTGATCACAGTTTCGGCACGAGCGCGATCTTCGTAAAAGGTGGGGCGGGCCATGTCGGCCTCGAGCCCTTTCACGTCCTGTTCGCGTTCCGCGATCCGGCCTTCGAGCTCGGCGAGCCGGCGGGCGCGGTCCTGCTGCACCCGTTGACGCTTACGATTTTCGGCGTCCGTTCGCTTTTTCTCTTCGTAGGTTGGTTTTGGCGGGGTGGGGACGGGGGATTGAGGCGAACGGACCGACCCGGCCGGGGTCGTGAGCTTCCCCGGTGCGATCGTCCCGGGCGCGATCTTCCCGGGAATGAGGCGAGGCTGGCCACTCTTCGACTGCGGTGCGGTGCCGGGCCGACTCGTCTGGTTTGACGGCTGGGTCGGGTTGCTCTGGCCAGGACGCGCGTCGCGCCGGCCGGTTTCGCTCGGCTCATGGCCTGACTGAGGGGGTTGGCCCGACCGCGCGCGCTGGCCTGATCCCGCCACGTTGCCGCCGGCGGGGCGGGTGTCGCGTGGCTGCCGATTTCCGGTCGGTGGCGCCGAGGCTTTCTGGGAGGCCGGGCTCGCCGGGGCCGCCTCGCGTTGCGCCTTGCTCCAATGAAACTCTTCGTAGGTGCCCGGATAGACCTCGATCGATCCGTGACCGACCTCGATCACCTTGGTCGCCAGGCGATCGACGAAGTACCGATCGTGCGAGACGAAGATCAACGTCCCGCCAAAGTCTTCGAGCGCCTCGAGGAGCACGTCCTTCGAGTCGAGGTCGAGATGGTTCGTCGGCTCGTCGAGGAGGAGCGTGTTCGCCGGACGCAGCAGCATGCGCGCGACGGCGAGACGTGTCCGTTCGCCGCCCGAGAGCACGCCGGCCTTCTTGTAGATGTCGTCTCCGGTGAACAGAAATCCGCCGAGGATGTTGCGAATCATCGGCACCATGCCGATCGGCGAGTCCGACTCCATCGTCCCGTACACCGTCTTCACCGGATCGAGCCGGTTGGCTTCGTCCTGCGCGAAGTACTGCATGACGACCTGGTGGCCTTCGCGCCGCTCGCCCGCGTCGGGCGCTTCGGCGCCCGACAGCAACCGCATCAGCGTCGACTTGCCGGCGCCGTTGGGCGCGACGAGCGCAATGCGATCGCCGCGCTCGATGTGCAGGCTTATCCGGTCGAGCACGGTGTGATCGCCGTACTTCTTGGTCGCGCCCTCGAGCTCGAGGACCACCCGCCCGCTCTTCGGGCACGTCGGAAACGTGAAGTGCACGCGCTTGCGTTCGGGCGGGACCTCGAGCGGCACGATCTTGTCGAGCGTCTTGATTCGGCTCTGGACCTGCGCGGCCTTGGTCGCCTGATACCGGAAGCGATCGATGAACGCGCGTATCCGCGCGACTTCTTCGTCCTGGTCGCGCTTGGCCTGACGCATTCGCTCGAGCCGTGCGTCGCGCTCCACCAGGTATTTCGAGTACGTACCGACGTAGTCGGTGATCGTCCGCAGCGCGATCTCGGAGATCCGCGTGACGACGGCGTCGAGGAAGAATCGATCGTGAGAGACGAGAATGACCGCGTAGGGATACGACGACAGGTACTCCTCGAGCCAGTTCCGCGCGTCCAGATCGAGATGGTTCGTCGGCTCGTCGAGCAAGAGCAGCGTCGGCCGGCCGAGCAGCAGTTTGGCGAGGGCGATGCGCATCTGCCAGCCGCCGGAAAAAGTCTCGCTGCGCTTGTCGAAATCAGCACGCGTGAATCCGAGGCCCTCGAGCACCTGCGACACGCGCAGGTCGATGCTGTGTCCCTCTTCCTGACGGAAGAACTCGGTCAACTCGTGATACCGCACGAGCAGCGTCTCGTGCTCGCCGTCGGGCAGCGCGGGATCGGCGAGTGCGTGTTCGATGCGGTTGATTTCGTCGCGCGCGTCGATGAGCGGCTGGAACACCGTCGACACTTCGGCCGCGAGCGTCAGCCCCGCGTGCTCGAGGCCGTCCTGTGGCAGGTAGCCGACCGTCAGCCGCGCCGGCTTGATGACGTTGCCGCGGTCGGGCTCGTCGATGCCCGCGAGAATCTTGAGCAGCGTCGTCTTGCCCGCGCCGTTCGGGCCGCACAACCCGACGCGGTCGCCGTCGGCGACCTGCCAGGTGACGTTGTCGAGGAGCACGCGATCGGCGAACGACTTCGTGAGGCCGGACAGCTGAATCACGACGACGGTCGGCGGTCGGCGTCCACCGGCACACCGAGTGCGCGGCTGGCGAACGCGACCATCTTCTCCAGGCGGAAGGGTTTGGTCAGATACCCCGTCACGCCGAGATTGAGTGCTTCGATGGCATTGGCTTCTGTCGAAAATGCCGTAAGTACGATCACCGGGAGCTCCGAGTGGCGGCGCAATTCACGAATCACCGACAGACCGTCCATTCCAGGCATCCGCAGGTCGGTGATGACCAAATCGTATTCGTAGTCGCTTTCGCGCAGCCGACGTACCGCGGTCGGCCCGTCCGCGGCGGTTTCGACCTGACACAACCCAGAGAGCCCTTTCGCGATCAGCGTCCGGATCAGTTCTTCATCGTCGACGACGAGGACACGCGGACGATCGTCGCCATCGGTGCCGAAGCGACGGTGCTGGCGATTCTGGGCGAGCCACAGCTCCATGTCGCGGCGCGGGAAGCGGAACTGATGGCCGACCCGGATCGCCGGAATCTTCCCGGTTTTCACCAGCCGGTAAATCGTGCGACGGGTGAGATGCAGGTACTTGAGGACTTCGTCGGTCGTCAAGTATTGGTCGTCTGGCATAAAGGCAACCTGTGAAGCGCGCCGCCAGGCGCTCAATCCGGCGGCAGGCAGTGTACCACGGGCGGCAACTCGTGACAGGTCAGCCTTTTGGCGCAGGCCGGGTCCGTGCGCGATCTTGGCGGGCGAGCGCTATACTTTTCTCAGGCCTCCCGCCGAGTCGCGTACAGACTGTGGCCGGGCACGGGCCGTCTAAGTGTGCAGGAAGCGCGATCCGGTGATGCCCGGGGATCGCGCAGTCGGGCCCCCTGATGACCCTGACGGATGAGGAGCTAGTCACCCGCGCCAAGGCGGGGGACCAGGATTGTTTCAACCAGCTGGTCCACCGCTGGGAGCGGCCGATCTATGCCTTGGCGTACCGCACGCTCAGTCGCGAGGAAGACGCGCGCGATGTCGTGCAGGAAGCCTTTCTGCGGGCCTATCGCGGTCTGCGTGGATTCAAGGGCGAGGCGAAGTTTTCGTCGTGGCTGTACCGGATCACGCTGAATCTCTGCCGTGACTGGAGCCGGCGTGAGCGCCGCGCGCCCATCGTCCAGGTGCCCGAGGGCGCCGATCCGATGGACCTGGTGGACGAGCACGTCGCGCCCACCGAGTCGGTCGAGGACCTTGTGGCCCGCCGCGAGATGTCGGATGCGGTATCGCAGGCGATGGCCGAATTGCCGGAGGAACAGCGCACCGTGATTCTTCTGAAGGAGTATCACGGCCTGACGTTCCAGGAGATTGCGGGCATGCTGGATTGCCCGTTGAGCACCGTGAAGACCCGTTTGTACCAGGGACTGTCCGTGCTTCGTCGCCGTCTGGAGCGGCGGCAGGCAGAAGAGGCCAGTCTCAGGCGGGCGCGTTACGAAAGTCTCTGATGAAGGTAGATGCCAGCCATGTGCGATGAACGTGAACGACTGATTGAGTTCGTCTACGGCGAAGCCGACGCGGGAGCGCGGCGCGAGTTCGAACAGCATCTCGAGACGTGCGGCGCATGCCGCGACGAGGTGACGGCGTTCGGACGCGTCCGCACGGATCTGCTCGCCTGGGATGTGCCTGAGCACGGATCGGTCTGGACGCCGTTCGCGCCGGCCCGCACGACGCCGTGGTGGCGCGCAGTGCCCGCGTGGGCGATGGCCACTGCCGCCACTGCCGTATTCGCGATCGGGGCCGCCGGCGGCGCCGCGACGCGCGCCGCGATCGCGCGTCCGGCCGCGGCGTCGATGCAGGCCAGCGCCCAGATCGCTGCGCCCGCGGCGCAGGCCCTGCCGGCGAGCGTCAGCCGCGCCGATCTCGACGCCTTCCGCACGCAACTGGTCGACACCATGCGCACCGAGATGGATTCGCGTGTGCGGCTGGTCGCGACCCACGCGCCCAGCTCGTCCCCCGACTCGGACCGCGCGCTGCAGCTCGTGCGCGCACAGATGCAGACCGGCGATCAGCGCGACAGCGAGATCTTCAACGCCGTGCGCAGTCTGAACAACGACGTGGTGATGATCAAAGCCAATCAGGATTCGCGAATCGAGATGCTGAAACAGCGCATCGATCAGTTGCAGGCGGCGCTCGCGGCAATGTCGGCCGCGCAGCAGCAGCCGGGTGGCAAGCAGTGAGGGCGCACATCATGTCGTCTCGTAGTGTGGTCGTCGTGCTGACGCTGTCGCTTTCCGGCACCGTCTTCGCTCAGCAACAGCCGCCGCCGGCCGACCAGAAGTCGTCTGACACGGTCGACACCCAGGCGCGATATCAAATCCGGCAATACGAGGCCGCCGTGCGTCAGGCGGTCCTGCATGCCGGCGAGCTCCTCGCCGAGCGCGCCACGGTCGCGGTGCCGGGCGTGCAGCTCGCGCCGATGAACGAACCGCTCGTCCGGTTCGTGCCGACGCCGGAGGGCCCGGTGTTCGACGTGCAGATTCCGTTGCTCCTCGATACCGGACCGGTGTTGATGCGCATGATTCAGCAGGGTCGGCCTCAGGCGTCGACGAACGTGCCGGTCTCGACGGGCCAGGAACGTGTGACGAGCACCGGCGTCGTGCAGGCCGATCCGATGGTCCCGTCGTCCGTCCAGGCCGCGAACTTCGACGCCGACAAGGAATACACGGCGTTCGCGCGCCAGGCGCTCATCGACGTGCTGCTCGACAATTCCGCCGCCGTGCCGCTCCAGGACGGGCAGCGCCTCGAGATCGCCGCGAGCGGGCTCGACGTCACGCGCGGGATGCTCTATCCGGACACTTCGCGCAAGCTCGTGCTCGTGATCTCTTCCGCCGATCTGACCGAGTTCCGGCAGGGGAAGATCACGCGCGACGAGGCGAAGAAACGGATCATCGAACGCAAGTACTGATCTACAATCGCCCGGCCATGCTCCGCCGGCCCTTCGCCGTCATCGCGCTCGTTCTCTCCTGCGTCGGCCTCGCGTCGTGCGGACCCGTGGTCGATCTCCACACCCTCAAGGTCGTGGACGTCGTGTCGGGCTACTACGACAACGGGTTCAAGGACGCCAAGACGTACCTCGTGCCAAGCGTCACCTTCCGGCTCGAGAACACCGGCCCCGTGAACATCCAGGGTCTCGAGCTCACCGTTGCGTTCTGGCAGGACGGCCGCGACGGCGAGTGGGACTCGAGCCTGATTCAGCGGATCGGCGACGACATGATCCCGGCCGGCGCGAAATCCAATCCGGTCACCGTGCACTGTACCGTCGGCTACACGCTCGAGGGCATGCGCGCCGACTTCTTCACCAACAGCCTGTATCGCGACGTCACCGCCAAGATTTTCGCCCGGCGCAGCGGCACGATCGTTCCCATCGGTGAAATGAAACTCGATCGACAGATTCTTCCGCACGTGAGCGCCCCCGGACGTCCGTGAGCGCGTCCGCCGTCCGCGTCCCGGCCGCTCCGTCGGAAGCAACGCTGGCGCGGCGGCTTGGGCCGTACGACGCCGCGACGATCGTCATCTCGAACGTCGTCGGCGGCGGCATCTTCTTCATTCCGGTGATGGTCGCCGCGCTCGTCCCGACCGGCTGGGCGATGCTCGGCGTCTGGGCCGTGGGCGGCGTGCTCGCGTTCGCAGGCGCGATGGCGTACGCGGAACTCGCGACGTTGCGCCCGCGCGCGGGCGGCGAGTACGTCTATCTGCGCGAGGCGTTCGGACCGCTGGCCGCGTTTCTCTCGGGGTGGACGTCGTTCGTCGCAGGATTCTCGGGGGCGATTGCCGCCGGCACCGTCGCGCTCGCCGAATATCTCGGGCGCTTCCTGCCCGCAGCCGCCGACAAGACGCCGCTCGCGTCGCTGCCGCTGCCGTATCTGCCGCTCGTCGTGACGCCGCAGGCGCTCGTGGCGATTGGCGCGATCTTCACGCTGTCGATCGTGCACCTGCACGGGTCGGGGCGCTTCGTTCACAACGTGCTCGCCGCCGTGAAGGTGCTCGCCATCACCGCGTTCATCGCGTTCGGCCTGTCGGCAGGACGCGGGTCGTTCGCGCACATCGCGAGCACGCACGTGGTCGCCGCGCCGTTCACTGGATGGCTGCTGGCGCTGATTCCGATCATGTTCGCGTATTCCGGGTGGAACGCCGCGACCTACGTCGCCGAGGAAATCCGCGATCCGAATCGCAACCTGCCGCGCGCGCTCGGCCTCGGTACTCTCGCCGTCGTCGTGGTCTACCTCGCGCTGAACATTCTGTACATCTACGCGGTGCCGGTGGGAGAGCTGGCGGCGCTGCCCGACGGCCGGCTCACCGACGTGGTCGCCGAGCGCCTGTTCGGATTCGCGGCCGGCGATCTGATCGCGATCTTCACGATCATCGGCATCGCGGCAAGTGTGAGCGCGATGGTGCTCGCCGGCCCGCGCATCTATTACGCGATGGCGCGCGACGGCGTGTTTCTCGCCAGCGCGGCACGCGTGCATCCGCGCTATCGCACGCCGATGCTCGCCATCGGGGCGCAGGCGATCTGGAGCAGCGTGCTCGTGCTCTCGGCGACCCTTTCGCAGCTCGTCGCCTACACCGGATTTGCCGTCGTCCTTTTTTCCGGCATCGCCGTCGTCGCGCTCTTCGTCCTGCGCCACCGCAATCCGCGCGCCGAACGCCCGTTTCGCGCCCTGGGCTATCCGGTCGCGCCCGCGCTTTTCGTGATTGCGAGCTTCGTGATGGTGGTCAACGAGGTTTGGAACAATCCCGGCACTTCAATCGCCGGGCTCGCGGTGATCGCGACAGGGTTGCCGCTGTATCACTGGCTGGGGCGCTACCGCGCCGCCGCCGTTCTGTCCGGCCTCACGAGAGCGGCGAGCGTGAGCGCTGCGAGCGTGCCGTCACTCACCGCGAAAAGCAGGAACGACGCCGGTGAACCGCTCGTGTAGTGATCGTCAAGAAACATCACGGCACCCGCGGTTTTGAGCAGCACGCCGAAGACCCACAGGTACGCGCGATGCCGATCGGGCGCGAACAGCGGCTGCAGATAGCCGAGCCCCACCGCGATCAAAAACAGACCGTTGAGTTTGGCGAACAGGATGGGAGTCGGCACCGGCGCGCCGAACCAGGACGCCATCCGGTCGGTCGCCGCGAGCAACACGATGCCCGCGGTAAGGTCGTAGACAAGCGAGATGCCTGCGACGACCGACAGCAGGCGGCGAGCGCTCACTTCCTTCTGTTGAGCGTCACCCGCTCGGTCACGGTCTTGCCGACCTGCACGTCCACCATCGAGGTGTGCGACTCGTAGCCGTCGGCACGCAGTTCGAGCTCATGGCGTCCGCCGGGGATGTCGAGGTGATGGCTCAAACCGTCGAAGTCGTCGACGGTGCCCATCAACGCGCCGTCGATGTACACCTTCGCGGTCCCGACGTTGGCCTTGAGGCGAATCGATCCCGTCTCGAGCGACCCGCCGTACGACTCGGAGTCGCCGCCGCCAGAATACGCGCCGACGCTGTAGCCGCCGCTATAGCCGACATAGCCGCCGTACCACCACGGATCGTAGTAGCCGTATCCGTACCCGTAGCCGAATCCGGGGCCGTACCACGGATACCAATATCCGGGATAGATGGGATACACCGGGTACACCGGATAAATCGGATTTCCGTAGGGGCGCGCCACGGCCGTGCCTTGGACCGGCTGACTGCCGCGATAACGCGCGCCGCCCGGCGCGACGTTCGCTGCGCCCGCGCCCGATCCGCCACCGCCGACGCGCGACTGCGCACCACTCGATCGCGGCTGAGCGGTGCTGCCGGTGCGCTGACCCGCGGGCGCGCTGCGACTCGGCGCGGAGGACGGCGCGGAACTCCCCGCGCCGCCCGATGACCCACCGCCTGAACTGGAACCTGACGAGCCTCCCGACGAACCGCCCGAGGAGCCCGACGACGACGATCCGCCGCTGCGGGGCACGGCTTGGGCCGCCGCCCAATCTGGCGCACCGAGGGCCATCGCGACGACCGCACTCACGACGAAGCGAGCTGATCTGGTCATGACGCCCTTCCTTGGAAGGTGACGGCCACCCTCCCGACTTCTAACCTGGATACTGCAACTCTACTGCCAGTCGAGGTTCCCGTAAATGGCCCGAGTACCCGGAGCCACTCGCCGCGGTCCTCGAGCCTTGCCCTCGGAAGCGGACGGCACTACGATGGCCTTTCGGGTCGGTTTTGCCCCATCGATGTCACAGCCCCACGCCACCACCGTCCTCGGCATCCGCCACCAGAACAAAGTCGTGATGGCGAGCGACGGGCAGGTCACACTGGGGCAGACGATCGTCAAGCACCAGGCGCGAAAAGTCCGGCGGCTGTATCACGATCGTGTCCTCGCGGGATTTGCGGGTACGGCGGCGGACGGCTTCGCGCTGTTCGGCCGCTTCGAGGGCAAGCTCGAGGAGCACCGCGGCAATCTCGAGCGCGCGGCCGTCGAGCTCGCGCGCGACTGGCGCACGGATCGATCGTTGCGCCGGCTCGAGGCGATGATGCTCGTGGCCGACACCCGCGTGATGTATCTACTCTCGGGCACGGGCGATCTGATCGAACCCGATGACGGCGTGATCGGCATCGGATCGGGCGGCCCGTACGCCATGGCCGCCGCGCGCGCGCTCGTCCGGCACGCGACGCTCGACGCGCGCGCGATCGCGCTCGAAGCGATGGGCATCGCCGCCGACATCTGCGTCTACACCAACAGCCGAATCACGCTGGAAGAACTGTGATGTCGCCGATCCTTCTCCCGGAAAGCATGCCGCTGCTCGCAGACTCGCTGACGCCGCGCGAGATCGTCGCCGAGCTCGACAAATACGTCGTCGGCCAGCACAAGGCGAAGCGGGCCGTCGCGATCGCGCTGCGCAATCGCTATCGGCGCCAGCGGCTCGCGCCCGACATGGCCGAGGAAGTCGCGCCGAAGAACATCCTGATGATCGGCCCGACCGGCGTCGGCAAGACGGAAATCGCGCGCCGGCTGGCGCGCCTCGCGCAGTCGCCGTTTCTGAAGGTCGAAGCGTCGAAGTTCACCGAGGTCGGCTACGTCGGCCGCGACGTCGAGTCGATGGTGCGCGATCTCGTCGAGATCGCCGTGACGATGGTGCGCGAGGCACGGCAGGTCGAAGTGCGCGACAAGGCGCGCCAGGCCGCCGAAGAGCGGTTACTCGACCTGCTGCTGCCGTCGGCTCCGCCCTCGTCGTTCGGCAACGCGTCGCACGAGGCCGAGCTGGCCGGCGATCACGCCGCGGCCACGCGAGAGAAACTGCGCGAGCAACTGCGCGCGGGCCGGCTCGACGGCAAGCACGTCGAGGTCGAGGTCCAGCAGCGCGGCATGCCGTCGTTCGAGATCCTGTCGGGGTCGTCGGTCGAGGAAATCGGCGTCAACCTTCGCGATATGCTGCCCGGCATGTTTCAGGGGAAGACCCGTCGGCGTCGCGTGCCCGTGACCGAGGCGCTCGATGTGCTGACGCAGGAAGAGTCGCAGAAACTGATCGACATGGACACAGTCGCGCGTGCCGCCATCGCGCGCGTCGAAGAGGCCGGCATCATCTTCGTGGACGAGATCGACAAGATCGCCGGGCGCGAGGGCGGGCACGGACCCGACGTGAGCCGCGAAGGCGTGCAGCGCGACATCCTGCCAATCGTCGAAGGGACGACGGTGACGACCAAGCACGGCATGGTGCGCACCGATCACGTGCTCTTCATCGCCGCCGGCGCGTTCCACGTCTCGAAGCCTTCGGACCTGATTCCTGAGCTGCAGGGGCGCTTTCCGATTCGCGTCGAGCTCGACGCGCTCGGCCGCGACGAGTTCGTCCGCATCCTGACCGAGCCGCGGAGCGCGCTCATCAAGCAATACACGGCGCTGATGGCGACCGAGGGTGTCACGCTCGAGTTCACGCCCGACGGCATCGAGCGGATCGCCGAGCTCGCGACGATCGTCAACGAGCGGACCGAAAACATCGGTGCGCGCCGGCTGCACACGGTCATGGAGCGCCTGCTCGACCAGGTGTCGTTCGATGCCCCGGAGCTCGGCGGACGATCGGTGACCATCGACGGGGCCTACGTCGATCGCATGTTGTCTGAGATC
This sequence comes from uncultured Acidobacteriota bacterium, assembly GCA_963704575.1. Classification (GTDB taxonomy): domain Bacteria; phylum Acidobacteriota; class Vicinamibacteria; order Vicinamibacterales; family SCN-69-37; genus DATEGZ01. Next base: position 4,832,858 of record OY969918.1, read on the forward strand.
GTCCAGAGCGACGACCTGTCCCGGTACATCCTGTGAGCGTGCGTCCTCGTCCGGTCCGCCCGTGGGCGGTCGCCGTGCTGCTCGTGTGCGCGATGGCGTGCGGCAAGTCCGGACCGCCGCTGCCGCCGCTCCGTCCGTTGCCGGGCCGGATCGCAGACGCTACCGCCAACCGCGCCGACGATCGCATCGAATTGCGGTTCACGATTCCCGCGGCGAATGCCGACGGCACGACACCCGCCGCGATCGACAAGGTCGAGGTGTACGGCGTGGCGGCCACGGCGAGCGCGCCGCCCCCAACCGTCGCGCAGCTGCTGTCGCCCGCCAACCTCAAAACGCGCATCGTCGTGCAGAGGCCGCCGCCGCCGGTTGACGCGTCGGCGACGCCGGCGCCCACGCCGACGCCGGTGAAAGAGACGGGACCGCTCGCCGGGGATGTCGCGACGTATCGCGACGAGCTGACCGCGGCCGATCATGGCGCCAACGCCGCAGTCCGGTACTACGCGATTGTCGGGCTCGCAGGAAACCGGCGCGGCACGCCGTCGAATGTGCTGGCTGTGCCGCTCGCGGCTGAACCTGCCGCGGCGACCGACCTCGCCATTACGTACGACGAGACGACGCTCACGCTCGCGTGGACCGCGGCCGCCGACGTGAAATATCGCATCTACGACGCGCTCGCACCGACGGCACCGGCGTTGTCGGGCACCGCGCCTATCGCCGCGGCGGTATACACGACGCCGGTCGTGTTCGGCAAAGAGCGCTGCTTTACGGTGCGATCGGTCAGCTCCTCCGGTGCGACGACGATCGAGGGCCCGCCGAGCGCGAAGGCGTGCGCGACGCCGGCCGACACCTTTCCGCCGCCGGCGCCAGACGACCTGCGCGCGATCGCGGAGGAAACGTCCGTCGCGCTGTCCTGGAACGCCGTTACGGCCGCCGATCTCGGCGGCTACCTCGTCTTGCGCGGCGACGGCACCGGTGACAGACTGACGCCGCTCATGACCACGCCGATCGTGGCCACCTCCTACACCGACACGACGGTCGTCAAAGGCGCCACGTACACGTACGCCGTGGTGGCCGTCGACTCGTCACCGGCCCGGAACCGCAGCGTCCCCTCGAACCGGCAGACGGTCACGATCAGGGCCGCCGCCCACATTCTTTTTCAACAATGACGCGACTGTACCGGATTGATCACGAAGGCGCGCCGCTCTACGCCGCAGAGCGCGACGGCAAGTGGCGGCTCGTCGATGGCGACATCTTCGGCACCTTCCGTGAGGGGCCAGAAATCGCGCACGAGGGCGTGCGCCTGCTGTCCCCCGTGACGCCGTCCAAGGTCGTCTGCGTGGGCCTGAATTACCGGGACCATGCAGCCGAGCAAGGCAAGGCGCTTCCTCCCGAGCCGCTCTTGTTCCTGAAGCCGCCGTCGGCAGTGATCGGACCGGGCGCGCCGATCGCCGTTCCGCTCTGGGCCGGACGCGTCGATCACGAAGCCGAGCTCGGCATCGTCATCGGCAAGCCGGCGTTCCGGGTGAAGGCCGCGCAGGCGTCGTCCTACATTCTGGGCCTGACGTGCGTGAACGACGTGACCGCCCGGGCGCTGCAGAGCAAGGACGTGCAGTACACGCGTTCGAAGGGCTTCGACACGTTCTGTCCGATCGGGCCGTGCGTGGCCGTCGGGCTCGAGGGCCGCGACCTGCAGGTCCGTGGCTACGTCAACGGCGATCTCCGGCAGGACTCGCGCACGCGTGAACTGATTTTCATCATCCCCGAGCTCCTCGAGTTCATCAGCTCGGTGATGACGCTGCTGCCCGGCGACGTCATCGCGACGGGCACGCCGGCCGGCATCGGGCCGATCAAACCTGGCGATTCGGTCACGATTCACGTCGAAGGCATCGGCGCGCTCACCAATCCCGTCGTCGCGCAGAGCTCGTCCGTATGATGACGATCGTCTCGCGTCGCCGAACCGCATGACTCCGTCCGAACGACTCGCGGAACTCGAACGGCTGGCTGAGCTAGGCGGCGGCGAAGATCGTCTGCGCCGCCAGCACGAAGCGGGCAAGCTCACCGCGCGCGAGCGCATCGACCTGCTCTTCGATGCGGGCACGTTCGAGGAGCTCGACAAGCTCGTCATGCATCGGTCGCGCGACTTCGGCATGGAGTCCGAGGGCGTGCCCGGCGATGGCGTCGTCGCCGGACACGGGCGCGTCGACGGGCGTCCGGTGTACGCGTTCGCCCAGGATTTCACGGTATTTGGTGGATCGCTTTCCGAGACCAACGCCGCGAAAATCGTGAAAGTCATGGACCTGGCCGTCAAGATGGGCGCGCCCATCGTCGGCCTCAACGATTCCGGCGGCGCGCGCATTCAGGAAGGCGTGATGTCACTCGCCGGGTACGCGGACATCTTCCTGCGCAACACGCTCTCGTCGGGCGTCGTGCCGCAGATTTCCGCGATCATGGGCCCGTGCGCCGGCGGCGCCGTCTATTCGCCCGCCATCACCGACTTCACGATCATGGTCGAGGGCACGAGCTACATGTTCGTCACCGGACCGGACGTGATCAAGACGGTGACGCACGAAGAAGTGACGAAGGAAGCGCTCGGCGGCGCGATGACCCACAACGCGACGAGCGGCGTCGCGCACTTCGCCGTGCCGAACGATCGCGAGTGCCTCCGGCTGCTCCGCGATCTGCTCGGCTACCTGCCGTCGAACAATCTCGACGATCCGCCGCGGCACGCGGTTTCGGATCCGATCGATCGCGAGGACGAATCGCTCGATCGCCTGGTGCCCGAACAGCCCAATCAGCCGTACGACATCCTCGACCTGATTCACACGGTGGTCGACGATGGCGCATTCCTCGAGGTGCACAAGCACTTCGCACTGAACATCGTGGTCGGCTTTGCGCGGCTGGGCGGGCGGTCGGTCGGCGTCGTGGCCAACCAGCCGAAGGCGCTGGCCGGGTGCCTCGACATCGACGCGTCGGTCAAGGGCGCGCGTTTCGTACGCTTCTGCGACGCGTTCAACATCCCGCTCATCACGTTCGAGGACGTGCCGGGATTCCTGCCGGGCGTCCGGCAGGAGCACGCGGGGATCATCCGCGCGGGCGCAAAACTGCTGTACGCGTTTGCCGAAGCGACGGTGCCCAAGATTACCGTCATCACGCGCAAAGCGTACGGCGGCGCGTACTGCGTGATGGCGAGCAAGCACATTCGCACCGACTTCAACTACGCGTATCCGACCGCGGAGATCGCGGTCATGGGCCCCGAGGGCGCGGTGAACGTGCTCTATCGGCGCGAACTAGCCGAGGCGTCCGATCCCGTGGCGATGCGCGCGACTCGGGTGGCCGAGTTCCGCGAGAAGCTCGCGAATCCGTTCATCGCGGCGTCGCGCGGATTCATCGACGAGATCATTCAGCCCCGCGCGACGCGCGCCAAGCTGATTGCCGCGCTCGCCAGCTGCGAGAACAAGCGCGACAAGAATCCGCCAAGAAAGCACGGGAACATCCCGTTGTGAACCGGCCCAAAGTCCTCGTCGCGAATCGCGGCGAGATTGCCGTCCGCATCATCCGCGCCTGCCGGGATCTCGGACTGGGCGCCGTGGCCGTTTACTCCGACTGCGACCGCAGCGCGCTCCACGTGCGGTTGGCAGACGAAGCGTGGCACCTCGGCCCGAGTCCGAGCGCCGAAAGCTACCTGCGCATCGACAAGATCGTCGACGTTGCGCGCCGGTCTGGCGCGACGCTCGTCCATCCCGGCTACGGGTTCCTCGCCGAGAACGAGGACTTCGCGCAAGCCTGCGTCGACGCCGGACTGATCTTCGTCGGCCCGAGGCCGGACGCGATCGCGCGGATGGGCAGCAAGACCGCTGCGCGCGAAGCCGCCGTTGCCGCGGGTGTGCCCGTGGTACCGGGGACGGCGTCGCCCTTCGAGGTCAACACGCCCGAGACGGTCATCGCCGCCGAGGCCGCGCGCATCGGTTTTCCGCTGCTCGTCAAGGCAGTGTCCGGCGGCGGAGGCAAGGGCATGCGCGACGTCTCCTCGCCGGACGATCTGGCCGCCGCGGTGCGAACCGCCCGGTCCGAAGCCATGGCGGCCTTTGGCGACGCCGCGGTCTATCTCGAGCGGCGCCTCGTGGGCCCGAGGCACATCGAGATTCAGCTCATCGGCGACGAACACGGCACCATCATTCCGTTCGTCGAGCGCGAGTGCTCAATTCAGCGGCGCCATCAGAAAGTGGTCGAAGAATCGCCATCGCTCGCAATCAGCGACACGACGCGGCGCGCCATGGCGTCGGCAGCGGTCCGCGTCGCGCGTGCGGTCGGGTACACGAACGCCGGCACCATCGAGTGCCTGGTCGACGAGCACGAGCAGTTCTATTTTCTCGAGATGAACACGCGCCTGCAGGTCGAACACCCGGTCACCGAGACGGTCACCGGCGTCGATCTCGTGCAGTGGCAACTCCGCATCGCGCTCGGCGAGAAACTGACGCTCGATCCCGAGCAGGCGCTGACGCCGCGGGCGCACGCGATCGAGTGTCGCGTCTACGCCGAAGATCCCGATCGCGGGTTCATGCCGTCGCCCGGACTCGTGCGCGCACTTGGTGTGCCGAGCGGGCCCGGCGTTCGCGACGATCGCGGCGTCGCCGCGGGGTTCGAAATCCCCGTGTTTTACGACTCGATGATCTCGAAACTGGTCGTGTGGGCGGACACGCGCCCAGCCGCGATCGCCCGGCTCGGCCGCGCGCTCGAGGAATACCGCGTCGTCGGACTCCACACCACCGTGCCGTTTTTCCAGTGGCTGATCCGCCAGCCCGAGTTTCTGGAAGGCCGCTTCGATACGACGTACCTCGATCGTCTCTTGCAGACGCGGAAGGGCCAGCCGTTCGCCGTGCCTGACGCGGGTGACGTCGAGCAGGCGGCGATCGCCGCGGCGCTCTCGGCGTGGTTCCGCGCGCATCGCGCGGGGGCGGACGCGCCGGTCTCCACCGGCGGCGCCTGGCAGCGGGCCGGCCGATTCGAGGGGCTGCGATGACCTTCGAAGTCGAGATCAACGGCACCCGCACCGCCGTCGCCATCGAGAGTGTCGGCGCCGTCAGCAAGGACGGCGGCGCCTTTCGCATCGTGCTTCGCGATCTCGCCAACCCGTCTGCGCCGCCTGTTCGCCGTGATCTCCACGCCGTTAGGACCGATCTTGGCCTTTCGCTCATCTTCGACGACGGCCGACAGAGCGTGGACGTCGCGACCACCGATCGTGCGGCTGGCGAGTGCCTGGTGCAATTGCCGCACTCGACCATCGTCGCCGTGGTCGACGGTCGCCGCTTCGAGCGCGCGGGCGCGTCCGACGCCGGCGGCACCGGCGAACAGCGCGTCACCGCGCCGATGCCCGGCCGCATCGTTCGTCTTCTCGTCAAAGTGGGAGATACCGTCAGCCCGCGTCAGGGTCTCGTGGTCGTCGAAGCGATGAAGATGGAAAACGAACTCACCGTGCCCCGCGCCGGGCGCGTGAAGGAAGTGTCGGTCACCGAGGGCGTCTCGGTGGCGGCCGGACGGCTGCTCCTGGTTGTCGAATGAAGCCTGTCGGACGCTCGGGTAAGCTGGACCTGTGACAGACGAGTCCGCGCCGGCCGCCGAGCCGGTCCCGGTGTCCGAGCCCCCGCGCCCGAGGCGCGGCTGGCGGGCGTGGACCTGGACGCGGCGGCTGCTTGCCGTCGTCGCGGCGATCGCCGCGGCGACGTTCGTGTCGATCTTCTCGATCGACATCGGACAGTTCGGCGCGCTCAAGGGCCTGGCCGAACGTGAAGGCTCGAAATGGCTCGAGCATCCGTTGCACATCGGCCGAATCACGGCCTACCTCACGCCAGGCGACTTCGGCGTCGACGACGTCCTCATCGAGGGCCGGACGCCAACCGACCGGCCATTCTTTCAGGCGAAGCACATCCGCGTGCACATCAACTGGCTGAACCTGATGGTCGATCGCGAGATCTCGCTCGAGGTTCGCATGACCGGCTGGCAGATCTTCATCGAGACCTGGGGTGGCGGCCGCAACAACATGCCGCGCTTCAAGCACGCGACGACGTCGAACGGTCCGAAACGATTCACGACGACGCTGCAGTTCATGCAGGCCGACGACGGCGCGTTCGGCTTCGAGGACCACTCGACGCCGTGGAGCGTCGTCGCGCCGAACCTCCGTTTCAATCTCGTCCGATCAATCGGGCAGTACCTCGGCACGGCGTCGTTCTCGAAAGGCACGGTGCAGATTCAGCAGTTCCTGCCGATGTCGGCGGAGGAGTTCTCGACGCGCTTCACGCTCGACGGCCCGATTGTCACGCTGACGCACATCGATCTCTCGACCGACGGCGCGCGCACGCACGTGAACGGGCAGGTGGATTTCGGGCACTGGCCCGAGCAGCGCTACAACGTCTCGTCCGAGATCGACTTCGGCCGCATGCGCCAGTTGTTCTTCACCCACGAGACGTGGGACGTCGTCGGTAAGGGCGAGTTCAAGGGCATCTTTCACGTCTACGACGGCGGTCAGGAGCTCGCGGGCGACTTCACGAGCGAGCACGCGCAAGTGTCCGGCCTGGACTTCCAGGATCTGCACGGATCGCTCGTCTGGTTCCCCGATCGCTTCGAGGTCACCCACGCGGACGCCGACTTCGCCGGCGGCCGGACGCGTTTTGCGTACGCGATTGAGCCGCTCGGGAAACCCGGCGGCCCGACGCAGCGCTTTACCGCGGAATTGGACGACGCGAGGCTGGAAAACCTCGCGAGCCTTGCGGATTTGAGAGGGCTGCGGCCGGAGGGACGCGTTCGTCACGCGCACGCGTCCATGGCGTGGCCGAGCGGGAAGTTCAAGACGGACGTGCGGGGCTCGGTCGAAGCGGACGTCGATCCCCCGGACGGCGTCGCCCTGGCGCCGTCGGTGTTGCCGGCGAGCACCAGGCCGCCCCGTTCGCCCATGCTCGAAAAGGGACTGTTCGACCCGCAGGCGCGGCTGCAGCGACTCTCGACCGGCGGCCACCTGGTCTTTGGATTCGACGGCACGGGCGTTTCGTTCGACGACAGCTGGGTCGCCACACCGACGACGTATTTTCAGTTTCACGGACGCAGCGACTTCGGCGCCGAATCCAACATCACGTTTCACGCCGCGAGTCTCGACTGGCAGGAGAGCGATCGGCTGCTGGCCGCGGTCATGACCGCCGCGGGATCGCCCGCCGGCGCGGTCGAGCTTGGCGGGCGCGGCACGTTCGACGGCGTGATGACACAGCGCTTCAGCGATCCGCACATCGCCGGCGCTTTTGCCGGCGAAGATATCCAGGCGTTTCATGTCGGGTGGGGACGGGCTTCCGGGCACGCCGTGATCCACGACAAGTACGTCGACGTCACCGACGGCGTCATTGGCAACGACCCGGCGACGGCGTCGATCAAGACCAGTGGACGATTCTCCCTCGGCTTTCCGCGCGCGGACCAGGGCGAGGAGCTGCGCGCGCACGTGGCAATCACGAACTGGCCACTCGCCGAGCTGCGCCACGCGTTCGATCTCGACGACTGGCCGGTGGACGGCCAGATCGCGTCGGCCGAGATGGATCTATTCGGGCCATACACGGGCATGTTCGGGTCGGGCCGCATGCAGCTCGCCGATGGCGTGGCGTGGAAGGAACACTTCGAGCGTGCGAGCGCGGATCTCACGCTGAACGGCGTGGGTCTCTCCGCCGATCGCATCACGATGACGAAGGGCACCGGCGGCCGCATCACGGGCGCCGCGGTCGTCAAGTGGGACGGCACCTACTCGTTCGACGCCACCGGAGAGAGTCTCAAGGTCGAGTCGCTCGACAATTTCAAGGTCGAGAAGGCGCCGCTGACGGGACTGTTGTCATTCACGGCGAGCGGCGCAGGCCTGTTCTCGTCGCCGCAGTACGAGTTCGGCGGGACGATCACGGATCTGTACGCGTCGGACGAATTCGTCGGCGAGGTCACCGGGCACCTGAGCGTGGCGGGCCAGCGTCTCACCATCGATCAGTTCAACACGTCGTCGTTCCGGCTGCAGGTGAACGGATCAGGGCAGATCGTCCTGAATGACACGTACGACGCCGAGCTGACGCTGCGGTTCCTCAACACGTCAATCGATCCGTACCTCAAGTTTTTCGCGCCGAAGATGTCGCCGTACATGCGGGCGGTCGCGAGCGGAGCCGTCCGCATCAGCGGCCCGCTCGCCGACTACCGGCACTTGACCGTGACGGTGAGCGAGGTCGACGGCACGCTGTCGCTCTTCGAGTATCAGCTGCACACTGACGGGCCGCTGAGCATGACGTACAAGGACGGGACGGCCACGATTGGGCGCTTCCGCCTGGCGGGGGACGGCACGAACCTCGCGCTGGCGGGCAGGATGTCGGTCGACAATTCGACGATCGCGATTCAAGCGGACGGCGACGCCAACCTCGCGATTCTGCAGGGACCGAACATGCGCGGCGACGGCCGCGCGGTGCTCCACGCGAGTGCCACCGGCGCGATCACCGACCCGTCGATTTCCGGCTACGCCGACGTGTCTGCCGGCAGCTTCCGCTATCGGGCGCTGCCGCGGAGCTTCACAGATGTGACCGGGCGCGTCGCGTTCGACGGCAACGCCGTGAACCTCGACGGGCTGCGCGCGAAGTTCGGCGACGGCGACGTGAAGTTCGGCGGCCAGATCTCGCTCAAGGAGTACCGGCCCGATCAATTCAACATCACGGCCAACGGCACGGCGATGCGTCTTCGTTATCCGGAAGGATTCTCGTCCACGGTGAACGCGGCGCTGGCTCTGACGGGTCCGGTGACCGCGCCGTTGCTGTCAGGCCGCGTCGACGTGCTGTACGCCGCGTACAATCAGACCATCGATACCGATGTCGGCCTCGTCACGTTGTTGGCCGGTGCCGCCGGGGCGACCACGTTCACGGGCGAAGGCGGCAGCGCGGACGGCAGCGAAGGCGCGTTTCCGCTGACGTTCAACATCGACATCCGGGCCAATCACACGCTGCACATCGACAACAAGAAGACGGCCACCATCGTCGGCAGCGCGGACCTGAGCTATCGAGGCACGCTCGATCGGCCCAGCCTGACGGGACATCTCGATATCGACAGCGGCGAGGTGTTCATCAACGGCAACCGGTTCAAGCTGCTGCCCGGCACGATTCAGTTTTCGAACCCGACCAGTCTCGAGCCGTTTTTCGACGTGACCGCCGAGACGCACCCACGCGCCGGCGGTGAAACGGTCAACATCGGCGTCCACCTGAGCGGACCGCTCCACGGGCCCCCAACCGTCAGCTTCACGTCGGATCCGTTCCTGACGCAGGTCGACATCATCACCTTGATCCTCGGCGGCATGCCCGACGTGGGCAATGCCGAGCAGCGGTCGTTCCAGTCGCAGCAGCAGGCGTACGCGATGCTCATGCAGTCCGCGGCCGCGCAGCTGCTCCTGAGCCCGCTGTCGTCGCGCGTCGGGAGCGTGTTCGAGAAGACGAGCGCGGTGGACACCGTGCAGTTCACGACGATCCTCCCGAACGAGAATTCGTTCCAGCAGCTCAGTCCGTCCACGCGCCTGACGATCGGCAAGCGGCTCTCGCCGCGCCTGTATCTGACCTACGCACGGGATCTGAACTCCTCGCAGTACGAGGTCATCCTGGTCGAGTACGAAGAGAGCGATCGCATTTCGTGGATCCTCTCGCGCAACGAGGACCGCTCGTTCGCGCTCGACTTTCGGCTCCGCCACGTCTTTTGATGCGCTGTACCACCCGGATCGCGGCCCTGGTCTCGGCGGTGGCACTCGTCGCGCTCGCCGCGGTCCCGGCATGTGCGCAGGAGACGATCGATCACTTTCTCGGTCTGCCCGTCACGGCGGTCCGGTTCGAGGTCGACGGCAAGCTCGATGTGGCCGGCGCGTTGACGTCGTTGGTCGACGTGAAGGTCGGCGAGCCGCTGAAGCTCGTGGCCGTGCGCACCAGCATCCAGCGCCTCGTCAGCGTCGGCAACTTCGAGGACGACGTCTCGGTCGTTGCCACGGATGAAAGCGCGGGCGTCGCCCTCCTGTTCCGCGTCGGCGCCCGCCATCCCGTCGACAGCCTGCAATTCACCCAGGACACCGGTCTCGATCCGAAGGAGCTCGCCAAGCGGGTCAGCGACCAGTACGGCGGCCTGCCGACGAACGTGCCGCCCGGCAAGGTCGCGCAAACCGTGCGCGACATCCTCAACGACGAGGGGTACCTGGCGGCCGACGTGACTGTCACCGTGACCAAGCGGAGCGATCCTGATCGCGCGACGCTCGTCTTCAACGTCGCCGCGGGGAGCCGCGCGGTGATCTCGCGCGCGGTCGTCAACAACCGCGCGCAGTCGGTGTTCAGCACCACCCAGCTCCTCGACCGCACCGGCATCGTCGCCGGCCGTCCGTACCGGCTCGGCGACATCAACCGCGCGCTGGCCGCGATTCGCGACGACCTGACGACGCAGCGGTACTACGCGGCCGTGGCATCGATCGAGCCGGTGGTGTCGCCAGATTTGAAGACGGTCGAGATCACCCTGACGGTCGATCCCGGACCGCGCGTTGAAGTGCGCTGGACGGGCGATCTGCGGCCGCCGGGCAGCGTGGACGAGCTCGTGCCCATCAAGCGCGAGCGCGCGGTCGATGACGATCTGCTCGAGGACTCGCGCGTGCGCGCGGCCGATGCGCTCAGGGCCGACGGGTACGTGAACGCCGAGGTGACGCTCACCAAGGACACGTCGTCGCCAGGCGTGCTGGTCGTGACGTTCGACGTCAAGCGCGGTCCGCGGTTCCGCGTGGACCATGTGGCGCTCCCCGATGGCCTGCACATGACGACCCCGACGCTCGAGGCGTTGATTCCTGTGAAGGAAGGCGACGTCTACAGCGCGGCGCGGATCGACGCGGCGCTCGGCGCGGTGCGGGCGGAATATCGCCGGCGCGGCTTTTACCGGGTGACCGCGTCGGCCGACAGGCAGATGACGGACCGCGCGAGCGAGAACGGCGACGTCTGGGTCGTGGTCGTCCTCGCGATCAACGAAGGGCCGCAGGGATCGATCGCCGCGATCCACTTCGTGCGCGACACGACGCACGTCTCGGAGGCCGATCTGCGGTCGCGCCTGCGATCGAAGGAGCGCGAGCCGTACGTGCAGAGCTTTGTCATCCTCGATCAGGACGCCGTGTCGTCGTTCTACCTTGATCGAGGATTCCGGACGGCGACGGTCGGGATCAAGCCCGCGTTTGGCGACGACGGCCGGGAAGTAACGCTGACGGTCGAAGTCACCGAGGGCCCGCAAGTCACCGTGGCGGACATTCAGGTGATCGGCAACGAGAAGATCTCGGCCGAGCCAATCATCCACGCGATGACGCTGAAGCCCGGCGATCCGTACGGCGAGAGCGCACGTCTCGAAAGCCAGCAGCGCATCAACGCGCTCGGGTTGTTCCGGCGGGCGAGCGTGGATGAGGCGCCGCGGCTGCCGGGCGAAACGGCCGCGCACGTGATCGTGACGGTCGAAGAAGCGCCGGCGCGGACCATCAGCTTCGGCGGCGGTGTGGACGCCGGCCGGCTGACGCGGACGTCCGAGGATGGCGGCCAGGAGGATTACGTCGCCGTCTCGCCGCGCGCGTTCTTCGCAATCCAGCGGCGCAACCTCTGGGGCCGCAACAGTTCAATCGATTTCTTTTCGCGCCTTGCGCTCAAGCCGACCAGCGCGCCGGGCGATCCCACGCGCGACGGCCACGGGTTCGGCTTCAGCGAATACCGCGTGTTCACGACGTACCGGCAGCCACGGCTCTTCGGCACCGACGCTGATCTGTTGCTCGGCGCCACGCTCGAACAAGGCTTGCGCCCGACGTTCAACTTCCTTCACAAGGCGGCCACCGCGGAAGTGCGCCGGCGGGTGACCCCGAGGTTCTCGCTCTCCGCACGGTATGCGCTCGACTTCTCGAAGCTGTTCGACACCCGGATTCCTCCGGACGAGCAACTGCCGATCGATCGATTTTTTCCGCAGGTGCGTTTGTCGCTCGTCTCGACCAGCGCAGTGCTCGATCGGCGCAACGATCCGGTCGCGCCGTCGAGCGGCTCCCTCTTGAGCGCGGATTTCGAAGTCGCCGCTCGCGCGATCGGGTCGCAGGTCGGGTACGTGAAGACGTTCCTGCAGGCGTCGTTTTTCCACCCGCTCGTTGAGTCGCGGCGCCTCGTGTTTGCGGGACGAGCTGAGCTGGGTCTGGCGGAGGGCTTCGCGCGGCTGGTCGACGCGACCGATTCAGCGGGCAATCCGGTCCTCGGCCCGGACGGCCGGCAGGTCATGGTGGCCGTCGACAACCTGCCGGCCAGCCAGCGTTTCTTCGCGGGTGGCAGCACGACGGTGCGCGGTTTCCAGCTCGATCGCCTCGGCGTGCCAGAAGTCCTCGACGACGCCGGCCTGTCGAACGGCGGCAACGGGCTCGTCGTGTTGAACGCCGAGGTTCGGGCGGTGATCGGCAAGCTGTTCGGCCGGAATTTCGGCGTCGCCGGCTTCACCGACGGCGGCAATGTGTTCGCCAACGCGCGCGACGTCGATCTCTCGCGCCTGCGCGGATCTGCGGGGATGGGGCTGCGCTACGACTCGCCGCTCGGTCCGGTTCGGCTCGACTTCGGCTTCAAGTTCAGCCGCATGACGTTCTCGGGCGGCACGCGCGAGCGCGGCTGGGAGTTCCATTTCAACATCGGGGAGGCGTTCTGATGCGGCGACTTCTCAGCGCGTGTCTGACGGTGATGGTTGCGGCAGCCGGCGCGTCGGCGCAGACCGTGCTCGACAAGGTACTGTCGAACGTCAACGGGCAGGTGATCACCCAGCTCGACGTACGTCAAGCGCGCATGCTGAAGCTCCAGCTCGTCACCGGTCCGGCCGTCGACGACGCGGAGGTGCTTCGCGGCCTCGAAAATCGTCGTCTCGTGCTCGCCGAAGTCGCGCACGTCTCGTTGCCCGCACCGAGCTCGGCCGACCTTGCGAGTCGCCGCCTCGATTGGCAGACGGCTCTTGGATCGCCGGCGGACCTGCCGGCGTTGCTCGACCGCGCTGGCCTCAGCGACGCCGGCCTGAGCGGCTGGCTGCGCGACGACGTCAGGATTCAGCAGTACCTCGGTCAGCGATTCGGCGGCGTGCGCGAGGCCGATCGGCCCGCCGAGATCGCACGCTGGCTCTCCACGTTGCGGGAACACGCGGGCCTTCCCAGGTCGTCGTCCTAGGGGTCGAGCTTCAGCACCTGCCAGGTCGGCCCCGGCCGCTCGCCTTTGATCGGCGAAAAGATCATGACGATGTGCGTGGCCTGGAGCAGGGCCTTGTACGCGGCGATCTGCCCGGGAAACCGGTTGGGCGCGTTGAAGTACTTGTCGGTTTCAGCGGAGGTCGAGACCAGATAGGTCGCGCCTTTCGCCCGGTACGCGTCGAGCGGTTCGCTGATGAGCCGCAACGTGTTCTCCGACTTCACCTTCGGAGGCAGCGTGATCGCACTCGACTCGAGGACGACGAACTCGCCGGGCTGGACGTGATCCATGAGCCACCGCGCCGTCATCTCGGTCGTGCTGACCTGACGCCGATCGAGATCGAACGAAAACGCCTGCAGGGCCGGCGGCAGGACGGTGAACAGCATCAAGGCCAGCGCGATCCGGCGGTACCTCGGTTGCGGCACCCAGGTGGGGAGGATCGACCAGATCGCCTCCACGCCGCGGCCGAAGGCAATGCACAGTGCCGGCAGGATCGGCATCGCGTAGCGCGCGAACACGAGCGAATGACTCGAGATGAAGAAGAAATACGCGACCGGAAAGACGAGAAGCACGAGCGACAGCGCGCGGGTCACCGGCCAGAACGCGCGCCACGCGATGTTCATCGCGCCTACCGCGCATAGCATCATCGCCGGCCAGGACGTGTCCCGGTAGAGCTTGCCGCCGGGCACGATGACGCTGAACCAGTCCGCGATGTGCTTCATGTACACGAGTGCGGGCGAGTCCGCGCCGCCCCGCTCCTGGTTGTAGTGCTGCATCAGGGCGGCGAAGCCGTTGAGGAATCCCGGGAGGTCGATGACCGAGTACGGCGCGCCGATCAGGAACGCCACGGCTGCGCCGCCCACGATCCCCACGAGCGCGATCGAGCGGACGCGCAGCGCCCCGACGTGCAGGGTGGCGGCGAGTGGCATCAGGATCGCCGTCCCGCCGTTGTATTTCGTGGCCGCGGCGAGGCCGGCCATCGCGCCGGCCAGGATGAACCAGCGCAGCCGCGTGGTCTCGCTTGCCCAGATCGACAGCAGCATCGTGAGCGCCACAAAGAACGTGAGCGGCGTGTCGGTCAATACGAAGTGCGCTTCGCGCACGAGCTGCGGCTGGACGGCCATCGCGAGTGCTGCGACCACCGCTGTGATCCGGCCCCAGCGCAACCCCGCACGGTACACGACGTACACCGTGATCGCGCTGATGATCGCGGTCACCGCGCGGGCCCAGAGATAGAAGTCGCCAGGCCAGATCTGGTCGAGTGTGACCCAATCACCTCGCATCGCGCCCGACAGGAACCGGGCACTCGCGACGATGACCTGCGTGTAGAAGGTGAGTGTCGGGTAGTCGAAGAACCCGTGCGGATTGAAGTCGCCGGTCTGCAGCATGTGCAGGACCCGGATCATGATGTCGGGTTCGTCGGCGCCGACCGAGAATGGCAGGCCGCGGCCAATCGTCCACAAGCGGAGGATCGCCGCGACGGCCATGATGGCGGCCACGATCCAGCCCGGGCTTCGCAACTGGCCCGGCGGCGCGTCAGACACGAGGGGATTCTAACGGATCGCCGCCTACGGTACGCGGGCTGCGCTACGAGCGACGCCCGGCGGTGCCCTCGAGCAGGGCGCGGTACAACGCGATGTGTTGCTCGGCGATCACTGGCCATGCGAATTCACGCGTGACGATCGTCCGCGCCTCGGCGCCCATCGTGATCAGTCGGTCGGGCTGCGCCAGCGCGTCGGCGACGGCGCTCGCGAGCGCGGCGACGTCGCCGGGATCGACGAGCCAGCCATTCACGCCCGGCCGGACCTTATCGGGCAGGCCGCCGGCGCGTGTCGCGACCACCGCCCGCCGATGCGCCATCGCCTCGAGCGTCACGAGTGAGCTGCCTTCGTAACGGGTCGGATGCACGAAGAGCGTCGCGGCTTCGTACCAGGCGTGAAGCTCGGCGTCGGGGAGTCGTCCCGCGAAAATGACATGGTCGCCGAGTCCGTGCGCGCGAACGGCCGCTTCGATGCCCGACGCGAACGGGCCGGCGCCGACGAGGATCCAGCGCCACCGGCGCGATCCGAGCGCACCGCCCGGCTGTGAGAGCTGTCCCAGCGCGGCCGCCAGATCGTCGAAGCCCTTGTTCCGCTCGAGCCGGCCCACGCTCATCAGTACGACGTCGTCCCTCGTGACCGCGTGCCCTGCGCGCACGCGCGCGGCGTCATCGGGCCCGGCGAGTTCGTCTGTGGCGGCAAGGTCGATGCCGTTGGGAATTACGCGAATTTGATCGGGCCGTGGATTGAGATGTCGGCGCAAGGCGGGCTCGATCGACCGATCGGTGGCGATGATCGCGTCCGCTACGCGGGCCACGGTGCGCACGGCCCGGCGGAGCGGCCAATAGCCGAGGCGCTTGGCGATCGGTAACGGCGCGCCCGTCGCGCCGAATTCTTCGAGGCCCTGCGGGTTGAGGACGAGCGGTGCACCGACCTTCGATCGGAGACGCGCGTAGCCCAGCACACTCGCGCCGAAGCCGTGAACGATGTCGACGTCGCCACGCTCGACCAGGTCGAAAGCTGCCTGACCAGCGCGCCGACCGAAGTGCAGATACGAGGTGCTGCGATCGAGGATCGTCGTGCCACGGCGATTGGCGAACGGAAACGTCACGTACGGCGTTGGATGAAGCGTCACTCGCGCCGGGTCGAATCCCGATGCCGTCGTCGTCCACGCCGGCGGCGTGATCAGGGCGATCTGTACGCCGCGGCTGGCGAGGTGCTGCACGAGATCGTGGACCGATCGTTCGAGGCCGCCAACGCCGTGCAGTGGCATCACCGCGCGCGCGACGACGGCGACGCGGAGGGGCGACGGCATCACGCAGCCAGCGGCCGCAGCAAACCGCGATAAACCTGCTCGATGCGCGCGACGACCGACGCGGTCGCGAATCGTTGATGGACGTCAGCGCGCGCCGCCGCGCCGAGCACCTTGCGCAGGCGGTCGTCCTGTGCGAGCCGCGCCAGATCGCGCGCGAGGCCGTCGGCGTTGGTCGAGAGCAGGCCCGTGACGCCTGGATCGATGATGTCGCGCGTGCCGCCGGTGTCCATCGCCGCGATCGGCACGCCCAGTGCGGCCGATTCGAGCAGGACGCGGCTCAGCGATTCGGGACCGAACGATGGAAACGCCAGCATCGTCGCATGTCGCATCCAGGCGAGGACTTCAGAACGATCGCGCCATCCGAGCACGCGGACGTCTATCCGGTACGTTCGCGCGTCCTGCTCGACCTGGTCCCTGAGAGGGCCGTCGCCGACAACGACGAGCGGCCAGCGAATGCCGGCGTCCGCGATCGCCCGGACGAGAAACTGCACGCCTTTGTTGGTGGCCAGCTTGCCCGCGTAGAGAACGTAGGGGGTGGCGAGCGGCCGCGCGGAGGCGAACGCGGCTTCGTCGAGCGCCACCATGTCCACCGGATTCGGAATCGTGAAGATTGGCGTGTCCGCGAGCTCCGGCGCGCGCGCTTCGAGGTCGCGCGCCAGCACGGAGCTGACGGCGATGACGGCGCTGGCTTTCGCAAGCGTCCGTCGCTTCGTCCACAGGTTCGCGCGCATGTACGGAATGACCGACCAGGCGGCGACCGATGCGACGCCCGCGCGCGGCAACACACATCGCGACATCATCGGGATCGTGCACTCCGGGCAGAGCGACGTGGCGTTCGGGTCGAAAATGAGGTCCGACCAGTAACAGACTGGCCAGTAGTCGCGCACGGTCGCGACGACGGGCACGCCGGCCCTCAAGCCCGCGCGGATCGACGGCACGGTGGACTGCACGTGCTGCGCGTGAATGATGTCGACTGGTTCCTGGGCGAGACGCGCGCGGAGCACGTCCGTCGAGAGCGACGCCCACAGGCGCTCGTTTTTCGCGAAGTTGCGGACAACCGGCAGATCGCCCGTCGTCTTGCGGAGGGTCGTGACCCGCGTGCCCTCGTACGTGCCTTCAAACACGCCGAGGGGATCGCCGAACTCCGTCTTGATGACCTCGACGTGATGGCCGAGCGCGCCAAGCCCGCGCACCAGCTCCCACGTGCTCCATCCACTGCCGCCGCAGACGGGCGGGAACGAATCGGTGACGATGAGCACGCGGAGTGGGGCGCTCACCGCGCGACGACCTCTCGAAGCCGGGCGTCGAGCGCGGCGCAATGCGCATCCCAGCTGAAATCACGCACGACGCGCGCCCGCGCGGCCGCGCCCAGGCGTCGCCGCATATCAGGGTCGGCCAGTTCGAGAAGCGCGCGATCGAGCGCGCGCGGGTCGGCGGGGTCGTACAGCAGACCCTCGCGCCCGTGTTCGACGAGTCGCGCCAGGCGGGGCAATCTCGGAGCGACCACCGGTAGTCCGGCCGCCATGTATTCGAAGATCTTGAGCGGAGACCAGTAAAACGCCAACTGCAGCGGGCCGTGTCGGGTTGGATCGAACGGCGCGACGCCGATGTCGGCCGCGGCGAGCGCGGCGGGCAGATCGGCATGCGGCACCGCGCCGGTGAAGACGATGCCCGGCACCCCCCGGGCGGCGCGTGCGGCTGCCGGGCGCTCCGGACCGTCGCCAATGAACACGGCGCCGAAGCAATCGTCGCCGGCCGAGTGCAATCGCGCGAGCGCCGACGCGAGGTGCACCACGCCGTGCCACGATCGGAACGCACCCGCGAACACACAGAGAATTTTCGACGGGTCGCGGGTGTAGGCCAGCCGGCCGGCAGTCTTCGGCTGAAACTCGGCGACATCCGCGCCCCATTCGACTTCGAGCACACGGCGGCGCTCGACCCACGGCGGCAGAATATCGGCCGTCGGCGTGACAAAGAGACTTGTCAACCGACAGAGGCGATCGCGCCAGCGCCGCATGGGCTGCACGAGCAGCGCGCGATCGAGGATCGATTTCATGGATCCGGGATAGTCGATGATCGGCGCGTTCACTTCGAGCACCGCGGGCACGCCCACGCGATCGGCGGCGAGCACACCCTCGCCACCGAAGTTGTAGTACCGCTCCATGATGACGTCAGCGTGGATGCGGCGGGCAAGGGCGGTGATCGCACCGGTACGCAGCCAGCGTAGCGTCGGTTGTCCGGCGGGAGGGCCCATCGGGTGCCACGTGACGGACGCCGGCGGGGAGCCCGCGCCCGGTGTCGTCGCGACGTGCACCTCATGCCCGAGTTTGGCGAGGCCGACGGCGACCGATTCGACATGGACCGATCCGCCGAGCGCGCCCGGCACTGCTTGATCGAGAGCTGCGTAGAGCACGCGCATCCTAGCGGGTCTTCCTCAGCAGCGCGAAAAACGGCCCGGAACGGAACCGGCCGAACAGCCAGATATCGACCTTCATGATTGCCGTCACGGCGACGAGCCAGCGGTAAAGGCCGCCACGCGTCGCGACGCGTGCCTGCGCCTTCGCCCGCGCCTCGCGCACGGCGTCGTCGTCTCGTGGCGGCCCGTTCGCCGCCCGCGCCGCCGCCCGCTTCGTCAGCCACCTCTCGGCGATCCGCACCAGCACATTCTCGACGAAGGCGCCGATGATCGGCGTGTAGTACGTGATGCGTTCGATTTCGAAGCCATGGGCGGCAACGACCCGCGCGAGGTCATCGTGATCGGCGATCGGATTGAGGTGATCAGATTTGCGAAGCCGCTCCTGACGCAGGTCGAGCAGGCCGAGGCGCTCGCAAAGACCCGCGAAGCGATTGACGACCCGCACGCCGACGGCCGGCCAGCCGTTCTTGCGCACGTGCGTGTACACGAAGAGCGCGCCGCGGTTCGCGAGGACGCGGTTGGCCTCGCCGAGCACGTCGTCGAGCGCCTGGGGCGAAAGGTGCTCGAGCACGTCGAGCGACCAGGCTTTGGTGAAGTGGCCCGCGCGAATCGGCAGCCGGCGGAGATCGCCCAGCAGCACGTCGGCTTCCGCGACCGCCTGCTCCGCGAAAAACGGGCTGACGTCAACGCCAACGAGCCAGGCCGACGCGCCGGCGTTCCAGACGAGCGTGCGTCCGCTACCACAGCCGAGATCAATCACGCGATCGGTCGAGTCGAGCGCGAGGAATGCGCGGAGCATGTCGTTCCGGATTTTCGATCCCAGCACCGGCGGCGAGATCGCCGCGTGGCGGGCGTCGGCGTGGAGCGCCTCGTCGAGGTATTTCGTTTGTTCGGCGTACGTCGCGAGCGGCCGGAGGTCGAGGTAGCCGTGCGTCGAGTCGAAGACGCGTCCGCAGCCCGAACAGACGGCGCGCGCGGCGTCGCCGGTCACCGGCTTTCCGCAGTCGGGGCATTGCACGATCTGCAGCAGAGCGGGCGAGATCATCGCACCGCCGCGTTGAGCGCCGCTTCGAGCCGTTCGGCTCGGCGCGCCCAGGTGTAGTCGGGCGCGAGTCGCGCCGCTGCCTCGCCGAGCGACCGGGCCAGGGCCGGCTCGCCCGCAAGACGCGTCAGCGCGTCCGCAAGCGCCTGAGGGTCGTCGGGTCGCACGAGCAGCGCCGTGCGGCGGTCGGTCAAGATCTCGCGGATTGCCGGGAGATCCGACGCGACGATCGGCCGGCCGAGCGTCAGATACTCGAACAGCTTCAGTGGCGACGTGTAGCGTTCGGAGATCGACGAGGTGGTGTTCGGCAGGACCAGAATATCCGACGCGTCGAGCGTGGATCTGACCTGCGCCGGCGGAACGAGTCCGGTCAGGGTCACGCGACCGCCGAGTTTCAGCTCCGTGATGAGCGCGTCGACGCGCACGCGATCGCTTTCGTCCGGATGGCCGCCGATCACGAGGCCGTCGACCGCCGGCGCGAGGCCCACGGCGCGAATGAACACGTCGACGCCCTTCCACGGATACAGATGGCCGGCGTATGCGGCCACCGGGCGGGCGGTCGGCACCTTGTTCAGCGGTGGCGCCGCCGGAGTCTGGCCACCCGCCGCTCCGTCAGGCACCACGAACACACGCTGGCGGGGACCGTACTTCGATTCGAGATCCGCCGCGAGCAGGCGCGTAATCGTCACGTACGCGTCGGCGTCCTTCCAGACGCGCGCTTCACGGCGTTCGAGCCGTCGCAACTTGTCGGCCGAGGGCGTCGTCTCGGGCTTCCCAAGCAGCCTCGGCATTTCGCGCGCGACGACGACCGAGACGCCGTGCGACTCGTAGAGCACGCGCGGACGTCGTCCTCGCGGCAACTGGAGGAGCATCGACGCGCACCCGAGATCGCGCGTGAAGACGACGTCGCCGCGCCGGGCGAGGGCGATTCGTGCCGCGCCGAACAGGAAAGCCGCGCGGCGCGCGCGCACGTTGGTCAGCGTCGTAATCGCCTCGATCTCGAGGCGCGGGTTCGGTGGGAGCCCGTAGAACGCGAACGGATCGCGCGCCGGATGTGCGGTGTCGGCGCGGACCACGAGCGTCACGTGGTGCCCGCGCTCGGCCAGCGCGTGACACGTCGCCATCGTCTGCACGCCATTGGCGCGTTCGATCGGAAAGCGTGTGTCGGCGAGTACGAGAACGTTCACGAAGGGTCGCTAGGGTGTCGGGCGGCGAAGCGCCGCACGCGAGAACACGTCGAAGTTCTGTGGGCTGAACGGCGCGTGAATGGCGCGCGGGATTTGCGAGTCGGTCACATCCCAGAGCCGTTCGTGATGGCGATCGACATCGTCCGGATCGGTGTTCCATCCGTCGTTCGGGTACACGAACGCGCCGAGACCCGCGACGGCCAGAGACCAGCCGAGCAGAACGAGCGCGGGCCAGGCCGTGACGCGTGTGGCCATCACGCGCGCGAATCCCAGTGCGAGGGCCGGAGTAAGCGGCACGAGCAAATCAAGCGCATACCTCGGACCGTACGTGTGACCGCCCCACCAGACCGAGAAGGCGGAGTACACGATGAATTGCACGACGGCGCCGGCCGTGAGCGTGCGCAGGCCCCACCCGCGCCCGGCGCGCCAGAGCCGGCCGAGACCGGCGGCCGCGACCAGCCACACGGGACTGAACACGAGCAGGCCGCGACTAGGAGACACGAGCAAGCCCGCCGCGCCGATCCATGGCTGTGGGTTGAATGGGCTCGTCGTGCCGTGCGCGACGGTTTCCTGCGCGGAGTACAGCGCGGGTGTGGCACCCAGCAGATGGCCAAACCACTGCACGTTCATCAGCATTACCGCCATGGCCGCAGCAGCGATGATAGCGGACGGGCCGATCGCGCGTTTCAGGCCCGCACGTGACGCGAGCCACCAGGCCATCGCCGCGACGAGCGGCGCCACCTGCGGGCGGGCCGCGCCGGCCATGGCCAGTCCGAGCCCGCCCCACAGCAGATCGCGCGGGCGAATCTCGCGTGCGGGTTTCAGCCAGGCCCAGAGCGCCAGTGCGAGGCCGAACGCGACCGTCTCATGTGCCCAGAGCGTGCGGCTCACCAGCGCCCAATAGTTCGTGCCCAATCCCAGGCTCACGGCGGTGAGGAACGCGGCTCCTGGCGCGACCAGGCGTGAGATCGAGATGAACACCAGCACGACCGCGGCCGCCGTGAGGAGCGAGGCCGTCAGCGCGGCGATCAGATTCGGCGCGCCCGGCGCGTCCATGTCGAGAAGGCCGATCAGTTGGCCGGCCGTCGCCGGCACGCTCGCGACGAGGGCCGGCAGAATCGGATACGCGGATCGCACGTGGCCCGACCGATCGCGCGCGAAGGCGGGCCGCTCCGCGAGTTGCGGAAACTGCGCGACGACGCGATCGAGGACGAGCGTGTGTGAGACAGCGACCTCGCGCGCGGTGAACTTGGCCGCTTGCGAGTCGTAGGTGCCGACTTCGCGGCCGTTCGCGTTGTACACCACCACGAGCGCCGCGAAGAGCACCGCGACCGCCAGGCGGGTCGGTGGACGAATCGGAGCGTCAATCACTGCGGTGGCAGGTTGTAGAAGGAATCGCGATTCGTGAGATAGCGCCAGGCGATTGCCGGCGCCTCGATCGGCAGTTCGACGAACGTAGTCCACGCGTTCTGGCGCAGCGTAAGCTGTTGGCGATCCATCTGATGCAGGCCGAACTGGATCATCAGCCCGAGGTTCCACCAGATACAGATCGCGATGACGCCGGCGCCCGCGAGCCGTGCCGCGCGCGCGCGTTCGGCGCCCCACGTCACCGCGGCGGCGAGGCCGACGATGAGGATGGGCGTGAGTGCGACGAACCGGCGCTGACCGAACGACCCCGCGACGGTCCACGACTCGACGCTGCCGTTCACATACACCTGGAGCGCTACCATCACGAGCATCCAGGCCGCGACGGTACGGGTGCCGGGGGATGGCGAGCGCACGCGTCCGAGCGCCAGCCAGACGAGTCCCGCCAGTGCGACGAGCGCGAGTGGTGTCCAGGCGAAGAACCCATGCTCGGCACTGAAAAGGACCTGGAGCGAATGCGGTGCGGTCCACGTCATCTTGCGCGCGACGTAGTCGGTGGGACGCGGGTGGCCGTTGAGCGCGTCGTACGCCACGAGCTGCGGCAGATAGGCCGCGAAAAATGCGGCCGCGCCGGCACACGCGCGCGTCAGCCACGGTCCGACCGGCGACGACCGCTCCTGGCGGAACGACGCGACGAGAAAATCGAGCGCGGGCGCCACGACGAAAAAGGCGTCCTGTTCGCGGACCATCGCCACGAGCGCTCCCGTCAGACCGAGCGCGATCACGCCACCGAGGCTCCATCGCTCGCGCGCCTGAAGCCACGTCCAGAGAAATAGCGAGACGGCGAAAGCCGAGCAGGCGTGCAGCATCGGCGGGGCGATGTACATGTAAAAGAGCAGCGGCGTGCCGAGCCAGATCGCGAGACTGGCCGGCAGACCGGATCCCGCGAGGCGCGCGGCCATCGAGAGCGACAGGACGATCGCGCCCAGGCCGTAGATCGCCGATCCGTAGGCGATGGCGGCGACGTACGGATGGCTGAAGCCGTCCGCCGGCGCGCCGGTGACGAGCGCCGCAAGATGTCCCGCGGCGTAAAAGGGCGACCACAGGACCGCGCAGCCGATGGGCGCGAAGTTGAATCGGCGCCCGGCTTCGTTCGTCCGCTCGAGAAAGGTCTCGTGGAACGACGGCGTCTTCACCTGGCCGCTGTCGTAGAAGTGCTGGTATTCGTTCTCGAAGTTCGCGTCGCCGTCGAAGTACCACGAGTGGAGCCACGCGAACGCCTCGACTTCATCCGAGGCGTAGATGCGGGTGGTGACGGCCGGCAGCGTGAGGACGAACGCGAGGACGAGCGCCATCCGGGCCGCCCGGAGCGACAAAGGCACGTCACATTCTAGTGCCGGGTGCGACGGGCGGGGGGCGGCTTAGATGCCGAGCGAGCGCGCGATGACGAGTTGAAGAATCTGCGCGACGTCGAACGTCGCGTGGTTGACCATGGCCATCACCGCCGAACGGCGCTTGATGTAGAGCAGGCCCCAGAGCAGGCCGAGCGAGCCGACAGCGATAGCGGCGTCGATGCCCTGGTTGATGTGCAGGGCGCCGAACGCGATGCTGAAGATCCCGAGGCCCCAGTAGACCCCGCCCAGCTTCTGTTCGAAGCGGTGGAGGATGAACGCGCGCTGGACCTCTTCGCGGATGCCGCCGGCGAGCACGACCACCACGATGAAGATCGTCGATTCGAGCGGGCTGCGCAGGAAACTGGCGAACTGGTTTTCCTGGACGTTGTGCAGGCCCGGGAAGAGCAGGCGCAGACCGACCATGATGGCGGTTACCGCGGCAAAAACGATGGGCAGGAGGAGCAGGCCGCGCAGGATTTCGCCCTTGACCGGCCGGCGGCCGATGAAGACATCGCGCGTCTCTTCGTTGCTGAGGAAGAGGAACAGGCGAATCATGAGCGCCACGAGGGCGGTGTCGAGCAGGCTCAGGGTCGCAAAAAACTCGAGCGAGATGCCATTGCTGTCGAAGGGCTGCATGCCGACGAAGAGCACGAGTACGACAGCGACCAGCAGTTGAGTAGGAATGCCGCAGACGAGAAACGCCTGAAGCATCGCGAACCAGCGGGTCAGCGGCAGCGCGGCGATGGGCAGCGCGATCGAGGCAGCCGGGGCGGAGCCGGCGGCCGACATCGGCGTCAAGGGCGTCATGGCGGCCGGGGATTCGTCCACAGCGCCACTCTAGCAGTCGGTCGACGGGCGTGTACCCGCAACTTTGCGGGAATTGCCAGGATTTTTTCGGTCAATTCTTCGGCCGCGCACAAAAACGGCGATCGCGGCGCGGATCGTTGCGGCACGGTGATCTCCGTGCCGTCGGGGCCCACAGATCGATTCGTCGGTTGAGGTCCGGAAAGTGTGGGTGTTGGGCGATTACAATTTAGGTCGGGTGCAAGAACCCCAACACGGACGGGCCGAAACGTCAACATCTGGCGTTTGGGCCCGGGGGGGGCCACAATACCTAGTAGGTCACTCTTGACAACGGAGTAAACGAAGCGCATATTCAGCCTCCGGCAGCGCAACAGTTCGGGCGGAACCCTCCCAGCGTATCGCCTGAGACTGGTCGCCTCCGATTGAACGAGTTGGGGTGATCGGTCCTGTTGCGGCGTCGGCAAAAACAGCGCAACTAGGGGCGGCGGCCGCTTGGGGCAGCGCGCGTCGCCGTGTACGAATATTTTTGACGGGTTGGGGGTAGGCATGCACAGAGCGCAGCAAACGGAGACGACAGCGCAGACGACGTCGCGGACGTTCGGGCCGGGTCGCGAGGTCAATGGTCTCGAGTTCGAACGGTACTTCACCAAGGACAGTGGTGATCCGTTCGACGAGATCGACTGGGAGCTGCGCTCGGCGCTCATCGCCAATGAAAAGGGCGAGCTCGTCTTCGAACAGCGCGACGTCGAGTTTCCGAAGTTCTGGTCGCAGCAGGCCACCAACATCGTCGTCTCGAAGTATTTCCGCGGGCAGATCGGTACGCCCGAGCGTGAGCGCTCGGTGAAGCAGCTGGTCGGCCGCGTGGTCGACACGATCACGGGATGGGCGCGCGAGCAGGAATACTTCGCCTCGGAAGACGACCTGCTGGCGTTCAGCGACGACCTCAAACACTTGTTGGTGTATCAGAAGGGCGCGTTTAACAGCCCCGTCTGGTTCAATTGCGGCTTCGAGAAGGCGCCGCAGTGCTCGGCCTGCTTCATCAATTCGGTGCAGGACACGATGGACTCGATCCTGACGCTGGCCCGCACGGAGGGCATGCTGTTCAAGTTCGGGTCGGGCACGGGTTCGAACCTGTCGGCGATTCGTTCGTCGCGGGAGCTGCTCGCGGGCGGCGGCACGGCCTCCGGGCCGGTGTCGTTCATGAAGGGCTTTGACGCGTTTGCGGGCGTCATCAAGTCGGGCGGCAAGACGCGCCGCGCGGCGAAGATGGTGATTCTCAACGCCGAGCACCCGGACATCGTCGAGTTCATCAACTGCAAGGTCGAGGAAGAGAAAAAGGCCTGGGCGTTGATTGACGCCGGGTACGACGGCTCGTTCACCGGGCCGGCGTATGCGTCGGTGTTCTTCCAGAACTCGAACAACTCGGTGCGCGCGACCGACGAATTCATGCGCGCGGTGCTCGACGACGGCGAGTGGCAGACGCGGACGGTGCTCGCGCCCAACGGCGTCATGGACACGTATCGCGCGCGCGTTCTGATGCGGCAGATTGCCGAGGCCACGTGGGTCTGCGGCGATCCGGGCATGCAGTTCGATACGACCGTCAATGACTGGCACACCTGCCCTAATACGGCGCGGATCAACGCGAGCAATCCGTGCTCGGAGTACATGTTCCTCGATGACTCGGCGTGCAATCTGGCGTCGATCAACCTCATGAAATTCGTGGACGAGGACGGCGAGTTCAACGTCGAGTCGTTCGAGCGCGCGTGCGCGACGTTCCTCACCGCGCAGGAGATTCTCGTCGACAACGCGAGCTATCCGACACCGGCGATCGGCCGCAACAGCCACGACTACCGGCCGCTGGGCCTCGGGTACGCCAACCTGGGCGCGCTGCTGATGTCGCGCGGCGTGCCGTACGACAGCGACGCCGGCCGCGACTACGCCGCGACGATCACCGCCGTGATGCACGGCGCCGGCTACGCCCAGTCGGCGCGGATCGCGCGCGATCACGGCGGGCCGTTCCCCGGTTACGCCGCCAACCGCGAGCCGATGCTCCGCGTGATGCGGAAGCATCGCGCGGCGCTCAAGGACATCAACCGGACGCACGTGCCGAAGGATCTGTTCGAGGGCGCGAAGCGGATTTGGGACGAGTGCGTCGAGCTCGGCGAACTGCACGGCTATCGCAACGCGCAGGCCACCGTGCTCGCGCCGACCGGCACCATCGGGTTCATGATGGATTGCGACACGACGGGCGTCGAGCCGGACATCGCGCTCGTCAAGTACAAGAAGCTCGTCGGCGGCGGGTTGATGAAGATCGTCAACAACACCGTGCCGATGGCGCTCACGAAGCTCGGCTACACGCCCGCGCAGGTGAAGGACATCATCGGCTACATCGACGAGCACGAGACGATCGAAGGCGCGCCGCACCTCAAGGACAAAGACCTCGCCGTGTTCGACTGCGCGTTCAAGGCGTCGGAGGGCGTGCGGTCGATCCACTACATGGGCCACATCAAGATGATGGGCGCCGTGCAGCCGTTCATTTCGGGCGCGATCAGCAAGACCGTCAACGTGCCGAAGGCCGCGTCGGTCGAAGAGATCGAACAGGCCTACATCGACGCGTGGCGGATCGGCGCCAAGGCCGTGTCGATCTATCGCGACGGCAGCAAGCGCACGCAGCCGCTCAACACGTCGAAGGACAAGGAAGCCGCGGCCACGGTCTCCGAAGCTGGTCCACGGCGAAGACGACTGCCCGACGAACGGCAGTCGATCACGCACAAGTTCGACATCGCCTCGCACGAGGGCTACATCACCGTCGGTCTCTACGAAGACGGCCAGCCGGGCGAGCTGTTCCTCACGATGGCGAAGGAGGGCTCGACGATTTCAGGTTTCGCCGACGCCTTCGCGCAGGCGATCAGCTACGCGCTGCAGTACGGCGTGCCGCTGCAGGATCTCGTCGACAAGTTCAGCCACGTCCGCTTCGAACCCGCCGGCATGACGAAGAACCCGGACGTGCGCTTCGCGAAGTCGATCGTCGACTACATCTTCCGCTGGCTCGCCGCGAAGTTCCTGTCGGTCGAAGCGCAGTACCACGCCGGCGTGAACAACCGTGAGGAACTGCCGACGACGCCCGAACAGCTCCCGCTCGACGTGATGGCGCGGGTGCCGAAGGCCGATCCCGCGCCGGTCGACGCGCTCGCCGCCAAACATGCGAAGAAGCCGGCGCTGCACGCGTTCCAGAACCAGGAAGACGCACCGCCGTGTTCGACCTGCGGCTCGATCATGGTCCGCTCGGGCGCCTGCTACAAGTGCAGCAACTGCGGCACGACGTCAGGCTGCGCGTAGGAAAAGTTAGAAGTTGGAAGGCAGAAGTTAGAAGTTAAGAAAAGAAAGAAGTAAGAACCAAAGAAATCCGCGGGCGGAGGGAGCGATCCCGCCGCCCGCGTTGTCTTTACTGGACCGCAGCGCCGGCGTGGGATCGTGGGACCGATGTCCGCGCTCGACGTCGTCATCGCGATCCGGTTACATTGACGCCATGCGTCGCTGGTTCGACGATCTGCACTCCGCGCTTCGCTCGCTGCGGAGCGCTCGCTGGGCCACACTCGCCGCGATCGTCACGCTCGCGCTCGGCACCGGCGCGAACACAGCGGTGTTTGCCGTCGCGTACGGCGTCCTCGTCCGGCCGCTGCCGTTCGCCGATCCGGCGCGGCTCGTGCGCATCAGCACCGCGCGCCCTTCTGACAGCAGCGACCTCGGCTTTCAACTCGCGGAGTTCACCGACTGGCAAGAGCGGATGCGATCCGTCGAGTCGTTGGCGGCGTATGTTCGCGCGGATTTCACCGTGCGCGGCGTCGGCGAGCCCGAAGTTCTGCATGTCGCCGAGGTCACCGGTGATTTCTTCCGCGTCCTCGGCGTCGCGCCATCGAGCGGCCGGACGTTCGTCGACGATCTGGCATCGACATCGGTTGTCGCGAGCGAACGCTACGCCCGACGGCTCGCCGCGACGGGGGCCGTCATCGGCCGGCCGGTGACCGTGGGATCCCAGGGCATGGTCGTCGACGCGACGCTGCCTGCCGCGGCCGGATTTCCGGACGACGAGATCGATCTCTGGGTGCCCGCGCGATCGATGCCCATCGTGAACGTGCTGGATCCGACGCGCGATTTCCGGATGTTCCGATTCATCGCCCGCGTGCTGCCGGGCACGAGCTTCGCCGCCGTGCAGACCGAGGGCGAGCGCGTGATGCACGAGATCCATCCGGGGGTTGCCGGTCGGACCGTCGCCGTTCGGCGTCTCGACGAGGACATCGTCGGCAGCGCCCGGCCGGTGCTGCTGGCGTTCGTGCTCGCGGGTGCCCTCCTGCTCGTCGTCGCGTGCGCGAACGTCGCGACGTTGCTCGTGGGACGCACGATCGTGCGGCGGCGCGAGTTTGCGGTCCGGCTCGCGATTGGCGCCGATCGCGCGCGACTCGTCCGGCTCGCGTTCGCGGAGAGTCTGGTCATCGCATTGGCCGCATCTCTTGCTGGCGTGTGGATCGCGCATCTCACGCTCGACGCGCTCGTGCCGCTGCTCAGTTCGAGCCTGCCGCGCGCAGGGGCGATTTCGATCGACGCGCCGGTGCTCGTCGCGGGGTTTGTCGTCGCGCTCGTGGTCGCATTCGCGAGCGGGCTGGCGCCGGCGCTCGCCGCGGCACGGAGCGACGTGGCCATCGTGCTTCGTCAGGAGGCGGGAACGACGACGGGCGGCCATCCGATGCGCGCGCCGCTGGTCGTGGCGCAGATCGCGCTCGCGGTGCTCCTGCTCACGGGCGCCGGGCTGTTCGCGCGCACGGTCTGGCATCTCTGGAACATCGACATCGGGGCGTCGCGCGACCACGTGCTCACCGCGCGTCTGGCGCTAACCGAAACGGCGCGCTTTGACGACGAGTCGCGGGAGCGGTTCGTCGAGGACCTGCTGCGTGAAGTGCGCGCGCTGCCCGGCGTCGAGGCGGCCGGTCTTGGCAGCGCCCTGCCGCCTCGCGTGAATCAGGTCGAGATGACGATCCGGTTCGTGGACGAAGATCATGGCCGCGACGACACGCACGGCATGAATCTCGTCGCTGTGACGCCGGGGTATTTCCGCGCGCTCGGCATTCCGATCCGGCGCGGTCGCGATTTCGACGATGTCGAGGCCAGCGGCGAGGCACCCGTCGCCGTAATCAGCGAGATGCTGGCCCGCCAGATCGCGGCCGATCACGATCTGCTCGGCACGCGTCTCGTCATCAGAGTCCCGACAGTCGGCGGCAAGCGCGTGCAGCCGACTGTCGTCGGCATTTCCGGCGACGTGAAGTTCGTGGGCCTCGAACACCCGACCGAGAGCAACGCGTACGTGCCCTGGCGCCAGCTGCCGACCGGTGTCTCGTATCTCGTCATCCGGACGACGCGCGATCCTGCGGCGCTCACGACGGCCGTCCTGCGGGTCGTGCACGATCTCGATCCAACCTTGCCGCTGCCCGTGACCCGTCCGCTCGGTGACGAAGTCGCGCTCGCAATGGCGAGCCGCACGCTTCGCTTCCAGCTCATCGCGGTGTTCGCCGGGCTGGCGTTCATTGTGTCGATCGGCGGTCTGGCGACGTCGCTCGTGCGATCGGTCGCCGAGCGTCAACGCGAGCTGGCGATTCGTTCTGCGCTCGGTGCAACGCCTCGAGATACCGCAGGGCTGATCCTCGGACAGGGCGCGCGCCTCATTGCCGTCGGCGTGGCGCTCGGCGCGCTCACTGCAGTAGCGCTCGGCCGCATGACGTCGTCGTTGCTCTTTGGCGTCAGCGCGTACGATCCGCTGACGTACGGCCTCGTGATGTCCTGCGTCGTGGCGGTCGGGCTTGCGGCCTGCTACCTGCCCGCCCGGCTCGCGGCCAGGGTCGATCCGGTGGCGCTGCTTCGTTGAATTGGGCGATGGGTGATTGGTCTGACGCTGCCCAATGCCCACGGCAATCGCCCATCAGCCGAATAGCCCAATTGAGTTATTGTCTCCCCATGATTTCCATTCCTCGTTCGGCGCGCTTCGCTATTGCCGTGGGTCTGCTCGTTCCCGCGTGGCTCACCGCACAAAGCCAGCAAGGACAAGGCACCGCACGAGGTCAGGGGCAGGGCCAGGCACAAGGTCAGGCGCAGGGGCAGGCCGACGCGCGGGGACAGGGCCGCGGTGCGGGTCGGGCCACGATCCCCAGCCAGGAGGAAGTCGGACCCGCGCAGCCGCTTCGCAGCCTCTTCACGCAGGACGCGTACACGGAGTATCAGCTGCTCGAACCGGGCAGCGAGTCGTTCCGGATCAAGTTCTTGCCCGAGCAGAACCGCGCCGGATCGACCGAGCTGGTCAACGCCACGCGCGGCGGCAGCGAGGGATCGGGCGTCGAGGTTTACGATCCCCGCACCGGCAAGCCGCTGAAGTTCGTCTACGAGCAGCAAGGCGCCGATCCTGAGAATCACCAGATTCGCGCGACGCTGCCGATGCCGGTGCCCGAGGGCGGCATCGGTCGCGTGCTGATCTACAAGACCTACAAGGACGAGCGCACGTACCGCATGAACGGCGCCGACATCGCGTGGGTGCGCAGCCTGAGCGGTTATCGCCTCGGCGTCGTGCTGCCGAAGGGCTTCGCATTCCTGTCCTCAAACGTCGCCGCGCAGCTCTCGACGACGGCTGATGGCCGGCTGAAGATCGCGTTCGCGAATCCGAGCGGCCAGAGCAATCCAGTGACGGTGCATGCGCGCAAGACGACCGCGCAGTTCACGCCATCGAAGTTCGACGACATGTTCTTCGACGACATCAAGACGCTCTACGACCTCGACGCGGCGGGCGCCGTGAAGGTCGAACAAACGTACAGCGACTACCGCAAGGGCGACACGGCGTCGCTCGACTCGCTGAGCTATCTGCTGCTGCAGGATCTCAAGGTCATCGACCTCGACACGGCGAAGGCGTTCACGCCCGTCAAGGCGGGACAGAAAACGACGGTCAAGCTCGACGTTCCGATCACCGACGACAAACAGAGCGCGCACATCCGGATCACGGGCACGATCAAAGACGGCTACAAGGTGACCGGCGACGACCTCGTGTTCGAGCGCACGCTCCACGGCTTGCGCAACACGATCCTGCTGCCCGCCGGCTGGGAGCTGGCCGCGGTGTCGCAGTCGGGCACGATCGGCGTGTCTCAGGGCCGCGCGTTCGTGGCGCTCATCAATCTCAACGGCGAGAACGAATACAAAGTGACGGTGCGCGCGAAGAAGGCCGCCAGCCAGTAGCGATCGCGCTAGGGCTTGATGTCTCCATCCGGGTCGTAGTCGATCGGATCGAACGGCGCCTGAGTCGCTCGACTCCGCACCCCGATGGTGTACGACACGCCGTCAACCATGTCGCGCCGGACGTACTGGATCACGCCGCCAAGAAAACCTGACGCGCCGATCTCGAGATCGATCGAGGGCGGCACAAGCCACTGGAAGGGCGTGACAGGATCCTGAGGGTCCCCCTCGTCAGCCCCAATGTGTTTCTTGCGGAGGAATTGCCCGACGGTTACCGTGATCGGCTGTCCGCTCGCGTTCGTGACGGCCCACACCACGACGTCGTTTTGACTGACGACGAAATGCTCGGGCCCGTCGTTGATCACGCCGTCGCGCCCGACCGTGAAGCGGCTCACGGCCGAGAGCTGCAGCGACACTGGCCTGGACTTCAGGCGCTTCGTTTTCGGATTCGGCACAATTCCTCCAATGCTCGGATGTTCGCGGGGAGCCGAGCGGCTCGGTCTTCCGGCCTGCGCGCGATGACCGGTCGTTCAAAGGGGAGCCCGAGGATATCCGACCTGCCGTCTGCGCTCAAGCGCGCTGCGCCTTATCCGCGCATCAGCGGCCCGGTGACTGGAGCAGTTGCTTGAAGCGCGGCTGCTCGGACAATTCCCGCATGTCGGGATCATCGCGCACGAAGACGACGGGATATCCCTGCGCGACCGCCTGTTCCAGCCGTGCGAGCGCCTTGTCGAACTGGTGTGTGAGGACGAAGACGACCGCCAGCTTGTAGAGCACCTGGGCATTCTTCTGATCGCCCGCAAGCGCCGCGAGCGCTCGCGCCTGCGCGTGAGGGTCGCCAAGCTTGGCCTCGCACTTAGCGGCGATCGCCTCGGTTTCCGGATCGAATCGGGTCTGCCGCTTGGCGTCGGCGAACTGAACGGCCTTCACGTACGCCGCACGCGCATCGTCCCGCCGACCGAGCGCTTCATACGTGTCGCCGAGATTCATGAACTGCTTGGGGTTTTCCGGGTCCTGTCGGATCGCGTCCTGGTACGCACCGAGCGCTTCCTTGAACTGATGGTTCCAGTAATACGCCGTCGCGAGGTTGTTGAACGCAAAGTGATCCGTCTTGTTGAGTTGGACCGCGCGCTCGAGGTTGCCGACCGCCAGCTCCCAATGGCCGAGCGCCAGGTGACCGAAGCCCAGGTTGACGCACGCGCTCTCGAAGTTCGGCAGCTGATCGCGGACCGCCTGCAGGAGCTCGACGGCTTCCACATTCTGGTGACGGAGGAGCAGGCTTCGGCCGAGTGCGTACTGATTCATCCAGTGGCGCGGCCTGAGCGCGATGGCGATTCGCAACTCCGCGAACCCGGCGTCGGCCTGTCCTTGCTCGATCAGCGTCAATCCGAGCACCCGGCGCGCGTCGTCGCTGTCGGGCGTCAAGGCGACCGCTGTACGCGCTTCCTGCACCGCATCGTCCTTCTTTTCAAATGCGCGGAAGGCGAGTGCAGACGCGAGGTGCGCTTGATCGGCGCGCGGATCAATCGCGAGCGCGCCCCTGGCTGAGTCGGTGGCCCGGTCTCGCCACTTGTTCTCGTTCACGTGTTTCCAGAGCGACGTGTAGGCCTGACTCAAGCCGGCCTGCGCAAACGCAAACAATGGATCTGCGCCCAGCGCCTGCTGAAATGCCGCCACGGCGCGCTCGTCGGTCATTTGGTCGTCCGAAGTGTCCAGCAGGACGCGTCCAGTCAGGTACGACCCGAGCGCTCGTCCGTCCGGGTTCGGGACGAGTCGCAGGGCGGCACGCTCCGTATCGCTCAGCGCGCGGTCCTGGAGGAAGGCGTGCTCGAGCGCGGTCGCCAGCCGATCGGTTGCCCAGCGAACCAACCCCGCCGGATCGTCCTGATGTTGGTCCTGCCACACGGGTCGCGCGGATCCCCGTCGCCACAGCGCGACGTCAGCCGCGATGCCCGCCACGGCATGACGAATGGTCAGCGACGCCGTGAAGCCCGCGGTCGTCGACGGCCGGGCCGCGCCCCCGGACGATCCGCCCGCTGGTGCCATGCCGGCGGGAACGATGCTGATCCCGGGAAGCGTCGCGAGGTTGCGCGCGAGAACGGATTGCAGGAACGTGCCGAGTTCCTCAAGGTCCGCCTGATCGGTGCTCGCGATCGTTACCGGCGGGATCGCGAGCGTCGGTGGGACGGGTGACGGGCGCGTCATCATCCACGCGATCGCCGCGCCGATGGCCAGAACTCCGACCGCGACGATCGCGCTGCGTCGCCGAAGCCACGTAGACGAAGCGGCCGGGAGCGCGGTCATGTGAACCGTTCCCCGCGCTGCGAGGAGCGCGTCTCGCAGGTCGCCGGCCGTCTGGAAGCGGGCCGCAGGATCTGCGGCCATCGCGCGCGCGACGAGTTCGTCGACGGCTTTCGGCACGGATGGCGCGGTGTCGCGCGCATGCGGGGTGGGTCCGGCGAGGGCAACGGCAAGTGACAACGCGTCGATCGACGGAAACGGCCGCTGTCCCGTCAAGAGTTCGAAGAGCAGCACGCCGACGCTGTACACGTCGGTGCGGGCGTCGGCTGGACGTCCGCGCAACCGTTCCGGTGCCATGTAGGCCGGCGTGCCTGCGCCGCGCGTCGCGTCGATGACCGTCACGGCGTCGGCGACCGTGGAGTCGTCTCCGTCGGACACGGCCAGCCGCGCGATGCCGAGGTCGAGGACTTTCACCTGGCCGTCTCGCGTCATCACGACATTGGCCGGTTTGATGTCGCGATGGATGACGCCCTCGCGATGGGCGTACACGAGCGCGTCAGTCAGTTGCAGGCCGATGTCGAGTGCGCGATCGACATCTGTGGCGCCGGCGCGCACGAGCGCCGACAACGGCTCGCCGTCCACGTACTCCATGACGAGCACCGCGGCACTCTCGTGCTCGATGACGTCGTAGAGCCCGGCGATGTTGGGGTGATTGAGCCGGGCGATCGCGCGCGCTTCCTTGCGTAGCCGCCGTTCCGCTTCGGCGCCCGTGGCTTCGTTGAGGATCTTCAGGGCGACGCGGCGATCGAGGCGGTCGTCGTACGCCAGGTAGACCGAGCCCATCGCACCAGATCCAATGGCTTCCAGGATCTTGTAGGGACCGAGCCTGGTGCCCGGCGTCAAATTCATGAGGAGTTCGCCCGTGGATTATAGATCGCGGGTGTGGAGCACGCCGTCGCGTGCGGCGAGTCGTCGCGCGAGCGCGACGCCCGATCCGAGCGCGCCTTCCATGTAGCCGATGAACGCGAAATTCGTGTGCTCGCCGGCGAAGTGCAGGCGGCCCAGACCTTCGCGCAACACCGGGCCGATCGTGGTGATCTGCCCGGGCGCCGGAAACGCGTACGACGCCCGTGTCCACGGGTCGCCCGGCCAATCCATGAACCGCGCCTTCACGAACTCGTGCGCGATGTCCTTGTAGGCCGTCTCGAGCGTCCGAAGATAGGCATTAGTCCGCTCGCCCGGCGCCCAGCTGCGGCACGTCTCTGCGGAGTTCGCGCCAGAGAAGGACGTCAGCACCGCGCCCGGCCCCGGCTGATTGTCGGTCGCTTCCCACGTGAGCTGGACCGGTCCATCCGAAAGAAGATTGGGCGCGAGGCCCGCACGTCGCCAGAACCGCGACCGCAGGACGGCCAGGAACTTCACGTTCGATCCCATTTGCGGACGCAGGGTCGCCGGCAGTGGCGGATCGAACGCGATGCCGGGCCACACCGATGGCGGCACCGCCAGGATCACCTCGTCACCCTCGACCACCGTGCCGTCCGCGAGTGTGAGGACGACACCGCCGTCGGTCGTGACGATCTTGCGAACGGGGGTGCGCAGCCGCAGGCGATCGGCCGGAAGCGTCGCGGCGAGCGACGTCGCGAGCTGCTGGTTGCCGCCGCGACAGCGAAAGGTCTCGGTGTCCGTCCAGTATTTCTCGAGGCCGCCGCCTTTGATTTGCGTGAGGTTCGCGAGGTGGCTTTGCCACGCGGTCTCCACGCCGTTGTCGGCCGCGAACTCGGCGTGCATCGCGCGTTTGGCAAGTGCCGACACCGGCTGCGCGTCGACCCAGCGTGCGACCGGCTCGGCATCGAGCGCGACCGCATCCGGGCTGGTCCACGGCTCGACGGCGTTGACGGGCGCGGCGATCGCATTGAGCACCGCGTGCGACGCTTCGATCTCGTCGTACAACGCCTTCGCGTCCTTCGTCGAAAGGACACGGCCGCCGATGACGATCGGCGCGTCGCCGTCATCGTCGGTTACGTCGAGCAGCGGCAGCTTGAACCGCTGCTGATACGACAACCATGTCGGATGGTTCGTGCCGATTAGTTCCGCGCCGCCCTCGACGGTTCGGCCTTCGGCGAGATCGTGAAACGAGACGACGCGCCCGCCCACGCGATTGCGCGCTTCGAACACCCGCACGTCGTAGCCGGCCGCGTTGAGTTCATGCGCGGCGGCCAACCCCGCGAAGCCTCCGCCGACGATCAGAACGCGACGATTGCGTGACGACGGTTGTGTAAGCGCGGCGCCAACTTTGTCGCTCAAGAGCCATCCCGCGGCACTGGCAAGCGTCAGTTGCATCATCTCGCGGCGCGTCGGGCCGTCGTGCGGGCCGAACCTTGCGCGCAATTGCCGAAAGAAAATGGACATTTCCCGCGGATTCTAGCGCTTCCTAAAGTCCGCGGATACCGTGCCGAAACGGTGAGGGGAGACAACACGGCGGGTCCTGCGCGGAGGTCAGGCACCATGTGTGTTCGAGGGGGCGCATGAGCACGAGGGTGAGCAAACAGCTCGAGCAGGTGAACCGCGAGTTGTGGGTCGTCCTCTCGTTGTTCATTATTGCGGGACTCATGAACGTCCTGGTCACGGGCCAGCGGATGGTGCTGGCGTTTTACACACTGCCCACCGTGTTCTCCGCGTATCACTACGGCCGCCGGCACGCGACGCTCACTGCACTCGCGAGCGTGTTGCTCGTCGTGCTGCTGGTCTGGTTCAATCCGGCCGTTGTTCAGAACTCCACCCGGTTTCAGGGTGAGCAGTACCTCGACATCGTCGTCTGGGGCGGCATCCTGCTCGTCACCGGCTACACCATGGGTTCGCTCTACGAGCACAAGGATCGCCAGGTGAACGAGCTGCGTGAGACCTACCACGGCATCCTGATGATCCTCCGGCAGTTCATTTCGAACGACAAGTACACCGAGAATCACTCATACCGCGTGTCCATGTACGCGGTGAAGATCGCCGCGCAGCTCAACCTCGACGCCGAGCGGGTGGAAGACATCCGCGCGGCGGCGTTGCTGCACGACATCGGCAAACTGGACGTCAGCCGTCAGATTCTGTACAAGGCGGCGCGGCTGACCGAGAGCGAGGTCGTCGAGATGCAGGAGCACGTCCAGCGCGGCGCGGCGATTCTCGAGCCGGTCGGCGGATCGCTCCGGCGCGTGCTGCCGATCATCCTGGCGCACCACGACAAGTTCGACGGGTCGGGGTACACGCCGTCGCAGGGCGAGAACATTCCGGTCGAGGCGCGCGTCATCGCCGTCGCCGACGTCTACGATTCGCTCACGAGCGATCGTCCGTACCGCAAGGCCATGGCGCCGCACGAAGCCCGCGAGACGATTCTTCAGGGATCGGGCAGGGAATTCGATCCGAAAATCGTCGAGGCGTTCGTCTCGGCGTTCCGCAAGGGTGAGCTCGAGATTCCCGCCTACGTCGTCTGAGTCCTCACGGTCGAGATCGATCGTGATCGCTCGCGGCGGGACGACCTACTTCCCGCCGCCGGCGGGCACGCGATCGTTGTGCTTGAGTCGGTAGATCTGACGGCTTGATCTGTTGAGATCCTGCTCGAGATCGCGGCGTTCCGCGTTGTTCAAGCCGTTTCCGGAGTTTCGGTACACGCGCTCTTCCGCGCGAATCGAGGCCTCGTCGGCCTTCAGCTTGTCGAGCTCGCCCTTCGTCAGTTCCTGATTCTTCACGCCGTCCTTAATGCGATCGGCCTGGCGCGTCTGGCGTGCGTTGATGCCTGCGGGCCGGCCCTTCGTGCTCTGGGCGGCGTCGGCGATCGCCGCAGGTGCGACGAATCCGAGGCTCAACAATGCAACGAGTATCACGCGTTTCGACATCATCCGTCTCCTCGCTCCGCAGGTGCTGGCTGCGTTTCTCGCGGTTCTTCAGGCTTAGACCGCGATACTGAACAGGGGGTTACGTTCTGGCGAAAATACGATCCTGTCAGCGCGCCGGGCCGAAACGCTTCTCGGCCTCCGCCCGCGCGCGCGCGGCGACGGCCTCGCGATCGCGAGCGGGCGCGTCGGTGACGAGCGAATCGATCAACCGCCGTGCGACGACGGCGACGTCATCGACCGCGCGATCGAACGCGTCCGTGTTCGCCCGCGACGGCTTGGTGAATCCGCTCAGCTTGCGGACGAACTGCACCGAGGCCGCGCGAATCTCCTCGTCGGTCGCCGGCGGATCGAAGTTGAAGAGCATCTTGATATTGCGGCACATCGCCACATAATAATCGCGTGCCTTCGCTCAGTCACGGCCCGGGCGTGCGGTTGCCGCCGCCGCTCGTGTACGTCGCGGCCTTTGGTGCCGCCTGGTGGCTGAACCAGCGAATCGAGTTCTTGATCGACGGGGCGGGGGCGGGCGCGAGGCAGTCGGTCGTCGGCGTCGCGCTGCTCGCGTGCGGTTTGGGCGGCATGGCGGCAGGATTGATGACGTTCCTGCAGGCGCGCACGGCGGTCATTCCGCATCGACCCGCGCGTCAGCTGGTGACGTGGGGACCGTACCGGTGGTCGCGCAATCCGATGTACGTCGGTCTGACGATCGCCTACATCGGATTGTCCGTGGTGCTCAATCTGGCATGGCCGCTCGTCATGCTGCCGCTCGCGCTGATCGCGATGACCTTCATCATCATTCGGGAAGAGCGCTATCTTGACGCCGCGTTTGGCGACATGTACGCCGACTACTGCCGGCGCGTCCGCCGGTGGGTCTAGCCCTGCGACGTGTTCTTCTTCACGCGATGACGCGCCTGATGCTTCGCGAGTCTTTTGTGCCGCTTGTTGGCCTTCCGAAGCTTGCCGGTCTTCTTGTTCGGCCTGGCTGATGCGACGCGAGCCGTTCTGGCGCCGTGCTGGCTGCTGTCCAGCGCTGGGGCGGCGACCGTCGTCTTTGCCGGGCCCGGCTGATTGGTGGACTCGGCCGCCACAGGGGCGACGAGCGCCAGACCGACCGCGGCGGCAACTGCTGTATGTTTCAACATGCGCTGCTCCTCACGTTGGCTTGGTTAGACCAGCACGGGAGGCGCGAAGTTGAACTGAGGGAGCTGACCCGCGCGTGAGTGAACCTGCCGACGACCTCGACCGTCTCGCCGACGAACTGGAAGGCCTCCGCGGCGACATGCCGGTCGGCACCTCACGGCTCGAGCCGTGGTTGCGGACAGTGGCGGACCGGCAGGCGAGTGACCTGCTACTCGTTCCGGGCGAACCCCCGGCGCTGCGCGTGAACGGCAAGATGGTCCGCACGGACGTCGCGCCGCTCGACGGCCAGGACATCGAAGACATGGTCCTTCCCGAGCTGCCGCCACATGCCCAGCGCGCGTATCGCGAGTCCGGATTAGCCGACGCCGCCCGCAAGCTGGCCGGCGTCGGGCGGTTTCGCGTCAACCTTCACCACGAACGCGGCCGAGCCGCGGCGGCGATCCGGATGCTGCCGACGCGCATCCCGACGCTCGCCAGCCTCGATCTGCCACCGGGCACCGAGTTGCTTTCGCGCCTGCCGCGCGGCCTCGTCATCGTGGGCGGGGCCACCGGAGCCGGCAAGACGACGACGCTCGCCGCGCTCGTCGACGAGATCAATCGGCGCGATCAGAAACACATCATCACGATCGAAGATCCGATCGAATACGAACACGTCAACCACCGCAGCATCGTCCAGCAGGTCGAAATTGGCGTGGATGCCCCGGATTTTCCGACCGCGCTTCGCTCCGCGCTCCGCCAGGCGCCCGACGTCATCGTCGTCGGCGAAATGCGCGACGCGGAGACGATGAAGATCGCACTGGCGGCAGGCGAGACCGGACATCTCGTCTTGTCCACGCTGCACACCACGGACACACCGTCGACACTTGCGCGGCTGACCGACTCGTTTCCGGCCGAGCGTCAGCCCACGATTCGCCAGGAGATCGCGGCGGCGCTCTCGGCCGTATTCGTCCAGACCTTGCTCCCGAGGATTGCCGGGGGCCGCGTGGCCGCGGCTGAGCTGCTCGTCGTGAGCTACGGCGCGCGGCAGCACATCCGCCGCAATGCGCTGCAGCATCTTCACCAGGAAATCACGATCACCCGCAAGCTCGGTTCGTTTTCGATGGAAGACTGTCTCGCGAGGCTCGTCAAGGCCGGCATTGTCGAGCGGGGCGAGGCCGCGCTTCGCGCCAACCATCCGGACGAATTCGAAAGTGCCGTCGGATAATCGTTGATGTTGGTGTCCCGGTTTCGCTGGTCGTCGGTCCTCGTCCGTCTCGCGGTGCTCGGCGTGTTGTTCGTCGCCGAGTTCGCGGTTCTCGAAGCCAGCATGCGGTGGTACGGCGGGTCCGAAGCGTCGCCCGAGTTTCAATCGCTCTTTACCGACGACCCGCAAGTCGGCCACGTGCTGAGGCCGAACGCTCGCGCGCGGTACACGACGGTTGAATTCAGCACGGACCTGGCCATCAACGCGCAAGGCGTGCGCGACGACCGGGACATCGGGCCCAAGGCGCCGGACGAACGGCGCATCGTGATTCTGGGCGACTCGCTCGTCCTCTCCGTTCAAGTGCCGCTCGCCGAGACGTTCGGCAAACGGCTCGAAGCGCGGCTGAATGCCCAGGACCCTGCGCATCGCTGGCGCGTCATCAATGCAGGCATTCAAGGCTACAGCCCGGTCGAGGAGTGGCTGTTCTTCGAGCACGTCGCGTCCGCGTTTCAGCCGGACATCGTGCTGGTCGTGGCGTTCGTCGGCAACGACGCGGTCGAAGCGTACGACCGGGAGTCGTGGCTCGACGCTGACCGTCCGCCGCAGTTGTCGACGACGGATCGCGCGCGCACGCGACTGGTGCGACTGGTGCGGTCGAGCATGGTGCTGCAGTACGTCCGCTTGCGCGTGGACATGCTGCGATCGAAGTTCACGACGCCTGGTCCGGAACGTCCGCTCGTGAGTTACGCAGCGGACCCGCCGCCCGACGTGACCCACGGGCTCGACGTGACGAGGCGGTCGTACGATCTGATCGCCAAGCTCGCGGCGAAGGGCGGGGCGAGCACGGGCCTCGTGCTGATGCCCGCGCGTTTTCAGACTGACGACGCCGACTATGGTCATCTCGCCGAGACGGTGCGGGCGGCCGGCGGCGTGCTCGTGCGAAACGCCGCCAGCGAGCGCTTCGCCGAGGCGCTGGCGCCGCTCGGCCTGCCGACGATCGACTTGCTGCCGACGCTCGCGGAGCAGCCTGATCGCGTCGGGTTGTTCTTCCAGCGGAATGTGCATCTCACGACGCGGGGCCACGTGATCGTCGCCGGGGCGCTCGACCGATTCCTCACGACCAGTGGGCTCGTCCCGCTGCGCTGATGGTCTTCAACTCGCTCCAGTTCGCCGGGTTCTTCCTGGTCGTCTACGCGTTGTATCGCGTGCTGCCGCACCGCGCGCAGAACGTCATGCTTCTCGCGGCCAGCTACTATTTCTACGCGGTCTGGGACTGGCGTTTCGTGTTCCTGCTCGCCGGCACCACGGCGTTCGACTATCTGGTCGCACGCTATCTCTCACGAACGGCCGAGCCCGCGCGGCGCCGTGCGGCCGTCATCGCGAGCCTGACGCTCAACCTCGCGGTCCTCGGTTTTTTCAAGTACTTCGGTTTTTTTGCGGCGTCGTTGACGTCACTGTTTGCCGCGGCCGGATGGCATCTCGATCCGGTCACCCTGCATATCGTCCTGCCGATCGGCATCTCGTTCTACACGTTCATGTCGATGAGTTACGTCATCGACGTCTATCGGCACGAACTCGAGCCGGCAGACAACTTCCCGGATTTCGCGCTGTTCGTGGCGTACTTTCCGCACCTGGTCGCCGGGCCAATTCTGCGCGCGTCGCTGCTGCTGCCGCAGATCGCACGGCCGCGTAAGGTCACGAGGACGCAGATCGTCGAAGGGGTGTGGCTCATCGGCTGGGGTCTGTTCCAGAAAATGTTCGTCGCGGACAACCTCGCGGATCTGGTCTCGACGGTGTTCGGGCCGTCGGCGACGCCGTCGGGACTGGACGTCCTTCTGGCCGTCTACGCGTTCGCGTTTCAAATCTACGGCGATTTCGCGGGGTATTCGAACATCGCGCGCGGGTTGTCGAAGCTGATGGGCATCGAGCTGAACGTCAACTTCCTCTTCCCGTATTTCGTGATCTCTCCACAGGAATTCTGGCGGAACTGGCAC
Source organism: uncultured Acidobacteriota bacterium (assembly GCA_963704575.1). Lineage (GTDB taxonomy): Bacteria > Acidobacteriota > Vicinamibacteria > Vicinamibacterales > SCN-69-37 > DATEGZ01. Next base: position 4,874,865 of record OY969918.1, read on the forward strand.
ATCAGCCTGTCGAGTTGGCTGCGCGACTATCTATACATTCCACTCGGCGGCAACCGGCGCGGCGCCTGGAAGACCACGCGAAACCTGATGATCACGATGGTCCTGGGCGGCCTTTGGCACGGCGCCGCGTGGACGTTCGTCATCTGGGGTGCGTATCAGGGCGGCGTGCTCGTGGTCGCGCGGCTGATCGACGCGTGGAGCTCGAGAGCGTCGGTCATGATTCCGAGCGGCTTCAACTGGCGCCGGGTCATGCTTGGCGTCGTCATGTTCCACGTCACATGCTACGGCTGGCTGATTTTTCGCGCCGAGTCGGTCGCGCAGATCGGACGCCTGACGAAGTGCATGGTGACGGACCTGCTGCCGTCCGCGAATACCGTCGAGTCGCTGCTGGTGCCGCTGCTTGCGATTGTGCTGCCTCTGCTCGTCGTCCACATGTACCAGGCAACGCGGCGATCCGAGACCGCGGTGCTCGAGCTCCGCTGGCCGATCAGGTACGGCCTCTACGTCGCCATGTTCTATTTGATTCTTGTGTTCGGGGATTTCGGCGGCGCGCAGTTCATCTATTTCCAGTTCTGACACGGCACGCCAGACTGCGAGCGATGGCTTATGCTAACGTCGATTTATGAGTCTCAAATCCTGCATGGTTCCCGCACTCGCGGCCGTGCTCGCCATTCCAGTCGCCCTGCGGGGAGACGACGGACGCCTGCAGACTGCGGCAACTGTCATCAAGGAGATGGCGAGCGCCGCTGACAACGGCATTCCCACCAGCCTCTTCGCGAAGGCGAAGTGCGTCGTGATCATTCCGGGCGTCAAGAAGGGCGCGGTAGTCGTCGGCGGCCAATACGGGCGAGGCTACATCTCGTGCCGGAATGACAGTCCGGCAGGATGGTCGGCTCCGGGCGGCGTCAAGATTGAAGGCGGCAGCGTCGGCTTCCAGATTGGCGGGACGGACACGGACGTCATCATGCTCGTGATGAACGATCGCGGCGTCGGTCGGATGCTGTCGAGCAAGTTCACGGTGGGCGCGGACGCGGCGGTCGCAGCCGGTCCGGTGGGCCGTCAGGCCACGGCCGAAACCGACGCGACGATGATGGCCGAGATTCTGGCGTGGTCGCGCGCGCGCGGCGTGTTTGCCGGCGTCTCGCTGCAGGGATCGACGCTGCGCGAGGACAACAGCGAGAACAAGGACCTCTACGGCGCCGAGCTGCCGAACAAGGACATTGTCCAAGGGCACCGCGCGATCCCCGCGGGGGCGGCTGGTCTGATTGCCGCGCTGGCGAAGTACTAGCCGGCGACGTTCGGACGTCTAGCGGACTTCGAGCAACTCGATCTCGAAGACGAGCATACCGCCCGGATCGCCCGGCGGCGGATTCTCGCCGTAGGCGAGCTTGGCCGGGACCCAGAAGCGTCGTTTCTCGCCTTTCACCATGAGCTGGATGCCTTCGGTCCAGCCGGGGATGACCTGGGTGAGCGCAAACGTCTGCGCTCCGCCATGGAGCGACGACGCGTCGAAGAGCTTGCCGTCGGTCGTCCACCCCGAGTAGTTGACGGTGACCGACGATGCCGGGCCCGGATGCACGGAGCCGAGGCCGACGATCAAGACCTTCGAGGCGAGGCCGGTGCTCGTGCGCAACGAGTCCGCCGGCGGGGCCGCGACGTCCGGCGGAGCGCCCGAGTTATCGTCTTTGAGCGTGCAGCCCGCGACGAGCGTCAACGCCAACAGGGCCATGAAAGCGCGATACATCTGGCGATCTTAGTAGGGGGACGGGGGATTTTTCCACAGTTTTGGCGGCTCCGGTGCCGGAGGTCGGACCTCGAAATCCGACCTCCGGCACCGAACCGACCAAAACTGTGGAAAAATCCCCCGTCCCCATGGATCTCTCACTCACCAATCACGTCGCAATAGTCACGGGGTCGAGCCGGGGGTTGGGGTGGGCGTCGGCGCAGGCGCTGGCGCAGGAGGGCTGTCGCGTCGTCCTGTGCGCCCGCGGCGCCGAGGCCCTCGCCGCCGCGGGCGCTCAGCTCGTCGCGACAGGCCGTCCCGCCGACTCGGTCGTCACCATCGCCGCCGACGTGGCGACCGTTGACGGCGCCAACCACGTCGTCGCGGCCGCCCTCGAACGCTTCGGCCGCATCGACATTCTCGTCAACAATGTCGGCAAGGCTGGCGGCGGCGACATCGTCTCCACGCCCGACGCCGAGTGGCACGCCGCGCTCGATCAAACCCTCTTCCCCGCGATCCGGCTCTCGCGCCTCGTGGTGCCGCACATGCGGCATCAGGGCGGCGGCGTCATCCTGATGATCGCGTCCATCTGGGGCCGGGAATCCGGCGGCCGCATGACCTACAACGCCGTAAAAGCCGCCGAAATCAGCCTCGCCAAAGCGATGGCGCAGCAGCTCGCGCGCGATAACATCCGCGTCAACAGCGTCGCTCCGGGCTCAATCGCCTTCGAAGGCGGCTCCTGGTGGAAACGCCAGCAGGAGGATCCGGAGGGCATCGCCGAGTTCGTGAAGCGAGAGATCCCGTTCGGCCGCTTCGGCCGGCCCGAGGAAGTCGCCGCTCTCGTCGCGTTTCTGGCCTCGCCGCGCGCCAGTTGGATCACCGGCGCATGTGTCACTGTTGACGGCGGACAGTCGCGAGCCAACTTCTGATGGCCGACGCCATTCAATCGATCGCCGACCTGCTCTTCATGCCCTACGTCGTGGGCCTGCTGCTGGGCGTCGGCCTGTTCCTGACGCTCCGCCTCGGCGTCGTTCAGCTCCGGCGTCTGCCCGAAGCATTTCGCGCCATGGTCGCGTCGGCCTCGACGGGCGCCGGCGCGCTCTCGCCGTTCCAGGCCTTCATGACCGCACTTGGCGCATCGATCGGCACCGGCAACATCGCCGGCGTCGCGACGGCGATCATCTCGGGCGGTCCCGGCGCGCTGTTCTGGATCTGGGTCTACGGATTCCTGGCGACGGCGATCAAGTTCTCGGAGGCCGTCCTCGGCGTGCGCTTCCGCGAGGTGCAGGGCGCAACCGTCAGATCGGGCCCGATGTACTACCTGCGCGACGGACTGAAATCGCCGGCGCTCGCCTGGATCTACGCGCTCGTCGCGGGCATCGCCGCGCTCACGACGACGCCATTTACGCAGCCGAACTCGATCGCGATTGCCCTCAACACCGTGTTCGGCATCCGCACGTGGGTCGCCGGCGTCGTCATCGCCGTGCTCACGTGGGCCGTCATCATCGGCGGCATCAAGTCGATCGGTCGCGCGGCCGAGAAGCTCGCGCCGCTCAAGGTGGCCCTCTATCTCGTCGGCGGCCTGGTCGTCATCACGACGTTCGCGAGCCGGCTGCCGCACGTGCTGTCGATGGTCGTGAGCGAGGCGCTGACGAGGCGGTCGGCGCTCGGATTCGGCGTCTTCGTCGCGATGCGCTACGGCATCGCACGCGGCATCTACGCCAACGAGGCCGGGTACGGCACGGCGGCGGTTGCGTACGGGACGGCGCGCTCGAACGAGCCCACACTTCAAGGCCTTCAGGCCGTGATGGAAGTCTTCATCGTCTCGTTTGTCACCGCGACGATTAGCGCGCTGACGATTCTTCTCAGCGGCGTCGCCGAACAATCCATCGCCGCGAAGCAGGCCGGCGCGGCGTTCGTCACGAGCACGGCCGCCGTCGCCGGCGCGTTCAACTCCGCCGTGCCGACGTACGGCGGCTGGGTCGTCGCGTTCTGCGCATTTCTCTTTGGCTACACGACACTCATCGGCTGGGCCTACTACGGCGAGCAATTCCTCGAGTACATCTTCGGCCGCCGTGTGACGCTGCCGTACCGGTGGATCTACTGCCTGCTGATTCCGATCGGCGCCGTCCTCAAGCCGGATGTTGTCTGGGCCTGGGGCGACTTGATGAATGCGCTGCAGGTGTTCCCGAATCTCATCGGCCTGGTCGGACTGAGCGGGATCGCCGCGATGTACGCGCGCGTCCGGCTGGCGTCGTCGAGGACGACGGAATCGTGATTGTTCGTCACGGGCGCGAGTCCTGACACGCCAGGCCACATGGACCGCCGCTCGCTCCTTCGTTACGCCTGGCTCTCGATTGCCGCCGCGGTCGGCACGATGGCGCTCAAGGGCGCCGCGTACCTGCTGACGGGCTCGGTCGGATTCATGTCCGACGCCGTCGAGTCGCTCGTGAACGTCGTCGGGGCGATCATGGCGCTCTGGATGCTCACGGTGGCGGCGCGGCCGCCCGACGAGGTCCATCCGTACGGTCACGACAAAGCCGAATATTTCTCGAGCTTCTTCGAGGGATCGCTGATCTTCGCCGCTGCGGTCGGCATCGGCATTGCCGCGGTCGAGCGATTATTTCAGCCGCGCCAGCTCGAGCAGCCGGGCCGCGGTCTGGTCGTATCGATTGTCGCCTCGGCGATCAATTTCGTGGCCGCGCTCGTGATTCTCCGGGCCGGCCGGCGCTATCAGTCGATCACGCTCGAAGCCAACGGAAAACATCTGCTCACTGACGTGTGGACGTCGCTCGGTGTGTTCGCGGGCGTCGGCCTGGTCGTGGTCACCGGTTGGACCGTGCTCGATCCGATCGTCGCGCTCATCGTCGCTGGCAACATCGTCTTTGCCGGCGTGAGCATCGTGCGCGAGTCGGTGTCCGGGCTGATGGACGCCGCGCTGCCGGAGCGCGAGGAGCAGCAGCTCCAGGCCATCCTCGATCGCTACGCGACTGACGGTGTGCAATATCACGCGCTGCGGACCCGGCAGTCGGGATCGCGGCGGTTCGTGTCAGTGCACGTTCTTGTGCCGGGGAAGTGGACGGTGCAGCACGGGCACCATCTGCTCGAGCAGATCGAGGCGGACATCCGGCAGACGCTCCCCAACGCCAGCGTCTTCACGCACCTCGAATCGGTCGACGACCCGGCGTCGTGGGAAGACGTCGCGCTCGATCGCAAGGAGACGTGACGCTCACTCGGTGTCGAGCGAGGCGAGCCGACGTTCCAGGAAGCGCCGCTCCGGCGCCTGTCGCACCAGCACGATGGCTCGCGCGTAGGCCTGTCTCGCGTCGTTCCGCCGCCCGAGCCGCCGGCACAACTCCGCCCGGGCCGAATGCGCCAGGTGATAGTCGGACAGATCGCCGCGTTCGAGGATCGCGTCCACCAGTGCGAGTCCCTGCTCCGCGCCGGCCGACATGGCGACCGCCGCGGCGCGATTGAGCTCGACGACCGGCGACGGATCGATACGAAGCAGCACGTCATAGAGACCGACGATCTGCCGCCAGTCGGTGTCCGCCGCCGTCGCGCTCTCCGAATGGACGGCCGCGATCGCGGATTGCAGCGCGAACGGCCCGATGACCTTCGACGACAGCGCGCGTTCGACGAAGGCGGCACCTTCCGCAATCTGCGCACGATTCCACATCGAGCGATCCTGGTCGTCCAGCAGCACGATGTCGCCGTCGGCCGACGTCCGCGCGGCTCGCCGCGCGTCGTGGAGCAGCATCAGTCCGAGCAGTCCCATCGCCTCGGGTTCGGGCATCAACTCGACGATCAAGCGGCCGAGCCGGATCGCTTCGTCACACAAGTCGTGCCTCGTCAGCGTGTCTCCGGCGGATGCCGAATAGCCTTCGTTGAACACGAGATAGATCACGTGCAGGACCGTTTCGAGCCGCTCGGCGAGGTCCGCGCGTGCCGGCACCTGATACGGAATCCTGGCGTCGCGAATCTTGGCTTTGGCCCGGACGATGCGCTGCGCGATGGTGGGCGGCGAGGTCAGAAAGGCGCGCGCGATCTCCTCGGTCCCGAGCCCGCACACTTCCCGCAGCGTGAGCGCGACGCGCGCGTCGGGCCTGAGCGCCGGATGACAGCACGTGAATACCAGCCGCAGCCGGTCATCTTCGAGCTCGAGGCCGTCGTCGAGGGGCATGTCCGTCGGCGCGGCTTCGAGACGGTCGGCCACGCTGTCGAGGAGCGCGTCGAAGCGCGCGTTGCGGCGAAGTCGATCGATCGCCTTGAACCGGCCAGTCGAGACGAGCCACGCTCGCGGCTGGTCGGGAAGGCCATCGACGGGCCAGCGATCGAGTGCTGCGGTGAACGCGTCGTGGAGAGCCTCTTCCGCGCGATCGAAATCGCCCACGAGACGAATCAGCGTCGCCAGCACGCGCCGGGACTCGGTGCGATAGATCGCTTCGATCCCGGCGCGGACGCGCGCTGCCGACGCTTCGGAACTGTCGCTCACCTCTACAGTGTGGCCGAAATCCGGTGGCCTACTGGTTGAACTCCATGATCGGCCGCACTTCGATCGACCCGAAGCGCGCCGACGGAATCTTGGACGCCACCTGAATCGCGTCGTTGAGATCGCGCGCGTTGATCAGGTAGTAGCCGCCCAGTTGTTCCTTCGTTTCGGCGAACGGACCGTCGGTCGACGAGACCTTGCCGTTGCGGACGCGCACGGTGGTCGCCGTCGGCGTTGGCTGCAGCGCCTCGCCGCCGATGTAGTGGCCGCTTTTCTTGATGCCTTCTGTGAACGCGTAGTACTCGGCCATGGACGCGTCGGCGTCGGCTTTCGCCATGGTCGCCCATTTCTTTTCGTCGTCGTAGATCAGGCACAGATATCGCACAGGTCGTTCTCCTTGAAAAGTCACGCGTCGTTGCGTGCACTCCATAGTCGTTCGGGGAGCCGGAATTCGACAGGGCCGGAAACACATTCGCCGGCGATTCGGCCTTTCGCCTCTTGATCGCCCACGGTGACGGCGGTACTATCGAGCGCCATGTCGTCCCTGCCGGCCGTGCCACAGGACCGGGATTCGTCGCTCTCAGTGGCGCTCTCGCCGCTCCTGGCGGAATTCGAGGCATCGCACCCGCACGTGACGGCCGTACGGCGTCTGGAGCCGCTCGAGGCGCAGTACGCGCCCTTTCCGGACGGCTTGGATGCCCGGCTCGTCCGGGCGCTGCAGGCGCGCGGCATCAGCCAGCTGTACACGCACCAGGCCGAGTCGATCGCGCACGCCGTGGCCGGACGGCACGCCGTCATCGTGACGCCGACCGCGTCGGGCAAGACGCTCTGCTACAACGCGCCGGTGCTCGATCGCATCCTCGCGGATCCGTCGGCGCGCGCGCTGTACCTGTTTCCGACGAAAGCGCTTGCGCAGGATCAGCTCGCCGAACTGCATCAGCTGGCCGAGATGCTCGGCGGCGAGGGTGGCGGCGACATCGGGGTCTTCACCTACGACGGCGACACGCCGCAGGACGCGCGGCGCGCGATTCGCGGCCGCGCGCATGTCGTGCTGAGCAATCCCGACATGGTGCACTCGGGCATCCTGCCGCACCATCCCCGATGGGCGAAGCTCTTCGAGAACCTGAGATTCGTCGTCATCGACGAGCTGCACGCGTATCGCGGCGTGTTCGGCAGTCACCTCGGCAATATCCTCCGGCGGCTGCAGCGAGTGTGCCGCCACTACGGATCGAACCCCACGTTCATCTGCTCGTCGGCGACGATCGCCAATCCCCGCGAGCTGGCCGAACGGCTGGTGGGCGTGCCGTTCGAGGAAGTGCGCAAGAGCGGAGCGCCGCGCGGCGAGAAGTTCTTTCTGTTCGTCAATCCGCCGGTCGTCAACGCGCAGCTCGGGATCCGGCGCTCGTATCTGGCGGAGACGCGGCGGGTCGCCATCGAATTCCTGAAGCGCGGCCTGCAGGCGATCGTCTTCGCGCAGAGCCGGCTGGCGACCGAACTGCTCACGACGTACTTGAAGGAGGCGTTCGCGGGGCCGCCCGGTGCGGCCGACGTGATTCGCGGCTACCGAGGCGGGTACCTGCCGCTCCATCGGCGTGAGATCGAACGCGGGCTGCGCAGCGGAGACGTACGGTGCGTCGTGTCGACCAACGCGCTCGAGCTCGGCATCGACATCGGCGCGCTGGATGTCGCCGTGCTCGCGGGCTATCCCGGATCGATCGCGGCGACCTGGCAGCGTGCGGGACGCGCCGGCCGGCGCTCGGGACGATCGGCGGCCGTGCTCGTCTCGTCGAGCGCGCCGATCGATCAGTTCATCGTGCGCAACCCGGAGTACTTTTTCGGCGCCTCGCCCGAGCACGCACTCGTCAATCCCGACAACCTGCACATTCTGCTCGACCACGTGAAGTGCGCGGCGTTCGAGCTGCCGTTCTCGTCGACCGACACGTTTGGCGAGATCAACGTGCAGGAGGTGCTCGCCATTCTCGCGGAGGGCGGATTCGTTCATCTCACCGACGGCATGTGGCAGTGGACGCAGGATTCGTATCCGGCCAACGCCGTGAGCCTCCGATCGGTGACGTCCGACAACTTCGTCATCATCGACACGACCCACGCCGAGCAGGTGATCGGCGAGACGGATTTTACGAGCGGACCGTCGACGCTGCACGAGAAGGCGATTTACATCATCGAGGGCCGGCTGTTCCAGGTCGAGCGTTTCGACTACGAGAATCGCAAGGCGTTCGTGCGCGCGGTCGAGTGCGACTACTACACCGACGCGATCACGCACACGAAGGTGACGATTCTCGAGACCTTCCGCGACGCCCCGAGCCAGGGACGCCAACCGCCCGCCGGCGACAGCCAGGCGATGACCCATCGAGAAGGCGGGACCGGCGTCTGCAGCCACGGCGAGGTCCACGTCGTGTCGCGGGTGGTCGGGTTCAAGAAGATCAAGTTCTACACGAACGAGAACGTCGGATCGGGCGAGCTCGAGCTGCCCGAGCAGCAGATGCACACGACGTCGTACTGGCTGACGATTCCCGGCGACGTGCTGGCGAAACTGCCCGACAGCGCCGCCGACAAGCGCGACGGGGTCGTCGGGCTGGCGTTCGCCATGCACAACATCGCGCCGATGCTGCTCATGTGCGACCGGCACGATCTTGGGCTCTCGGTCGACGGCGTGAATCTCGAGGCGGGGGCACGCGTCGGCGGCCAGAAGCGCGGCGCCAAGCCCGAGGCGCTGGCGGCCGAGCCGATCATCTTTCTGTTCGACAACTATCCGGGCGGGATCGGCCTCAGTGAGCCGCTCTTTTCGCTCAACGACGACCTGCTCGCGCGCACGCGCGACTTGATCGACAGCTGTCCGTGCCAATCCGGCTGTCCGTCCTGCGTCGGCCCCGAGGGCGCGACCGGGCCGCTTGCCAAGTCGGTGGCATCCCGGCTGCTCCGTGCGCTCGTCGCCATGCGCGCGGCGGCCTGACGTTCATGCGCGACCTCGCCACCCGCCTTCGCGCCATCGTCAAGCACGACGCGGAGCGCGCCCACCCGGCGCCCGAGCCGGAAGCGCTTCGCGAATTGACGTACGTGGCCGATCTCGACGGCGCCCGCGACGTGACGCGCACCGCGGCCGATCTCGGCGGCGTCGTCCATGAGACCGCCCACGGATCGTGCGTGGCGGTCGATCGGACGTGGAGCGCCGACGACTGGCACGGCCGCAAGCGCGTCGGCGCGTGTGTCGTCGATGGCGCGGCGCCTATCGCGCTCTTCGATCCGCGGCTCCAGACGCATGCGTCGTGGGCGGAGCGCGTTGTGTTCTTCGACATCGAGACGACCGGTCTCAGTGGCGGCGCGGGCACGCTCGCGTTCCTCGCTGGCTGCGGTTGGTTCGAGGGCGACGACTTTCGGGTGCGTCAGTTTTTTCTCAGCGGTCCGGCCGACGAGCGGTCGATGCTCGACGCGCTCTCGGAGATCTTCGGCAATGCCTCGCTGCTGGTCACGTTCAACGGCCGGTCGTTCGATGTGCCCGTCATGGAAATGCGGTGGGCGTTTCATCGCACGGCCGCGCCGACCGACACGCTGCCGCATTTCGACATGCTGCCGCCGGCCCGCCGCCTCTGGGGCGAGAGCCGGGAGGCGCGTGGCACGCGCGCGGTGGGGGAGTCGCGCGACTGCAGTCTCGGCTCGCTCGAGCGATCGCTCTTCGGGGTCCGGCGTCATGGCGACGTTCCGGGTTTCGAGATCCCGACGCGATACTTCCAGTTTCTCCGCACCGGCGACGCCGGCGTCGTCGAAGGTGTGCTCGAGCACAACCGACAGGATTTAGTGTCGCTCGCGGTCGTCACGGCCCACGCGCTGGGCCTCGCGCGCGGCGGGGCCGAGGCGTGTGACGCGCCTGGCGAGCAGCTCGCGCTCGCCCGGCTCTACGAACGTGCCGGCGATTCCGCACGCGCGGCGAACGCGTACGAGCTGGCCGCCGCCACGAGCGATCGCATCGTGCGGCGTCAGGCGCTTGCCGGACTTGCCGTGTTGAGGCGCCGCGAACACCGGTACGACGAGTCAGCCGCCGCGTGGCAGGACGTGTTGGATTTGTCGGAGAACGACGCGACGCCGCTCGGCCGGCGCGCCGCGGAAGCGCTCGCGATTCATCACGAGCATCGCGCGCGCGACTTGATGACCGCACGCCGCTACGCGGAGACGCTCGGCGCCGACGCCTCCGGCCGGGCCGGGGCGGACGTGCGGCACCGGCTGGAACGATTGAACAGGAAACTGCGGGGACGGGCGATGCGCGACGAGAACGTACTGGCGCTCACGCGAGGCGTGGACGACGGCGCGTGAACACGCGCCGGTCGCCCCGGCGTGACTCAGGCGCTCGCTTGCTTCTTCGTCTTCGCAGCCTTGTTGTCTTTCGTCTGCTGCTTGACGCCCTGCGCGGTCTGCGCGCCAAAGCGCTTCGTGAATCGCTCCACGCGGCCCTCGGTGTCAATCAGCTTCTGGCGACCCGTGAAGAACGGGTGGCACATGTTGCAGATTTCGAGGTGCAGCTCGGGTTTCGTCGAGCGCGTCTTGAACGTGTTGCCACACGCGCAACGGGCTTCGACCTCTTGATACTTCGGATGGATCCCAGGCTTCACGGTCAGCTCCTCACGAACACTCGCAAAAGGTCAGTATAACATCCGAGGTCAAATCCCCGGAATTACCCAGGTCGGCTGCTGGCTGTAAGTCCTTATCAGACAATCACATGCGACCTTACCCAGCGGTGAAGCCGGAACCGGTCGAGCAGCTCGGGTGCGAGCGCTTGTCCATCTGAGATGCCCAAGTTCGCGTCCACGTGTCTCGCGCGTCGCATCCCGGGAATCACCGTCGTCACGTCCGGGTTGGCGAGGATGAACCGGAGCGCGGCGGCCGGCAGCGTCATGCCGTGCGGCAGATCGCGCGAGAGCTTCTCAACACGGCTCAGCGCGGCGTCGAGTTGCTCGCGCGTGAAGTAGATGTTGCGCCAGTCGCCTTCGGGCCACCGGCTGTCGCGTGTGAGCGTGCCGGTGAGACTGCCCTCGTCGAACGGCACGCGCGCGATGACGGCGACACCAAGCTCGCGGCACACCGGGAACAGCTCGTCCTCGGGATTCTGATCGAACAGGTTGTAGACGACCTGCACGCTGTCGACGAGACCGGTTCGCAGCGCGCGAATCACGTTCGTCGGCTGCCACCTGTTCACGCTGATGCCGAACGCCCGAATCAGCCCTTCGCGCTTGAGATCGTCGACGGTGCGCTGCCAGCGATCGTCGGTGGCCCACGCGTCGGACCAGACGTGGAACTGCTGGACGTCCACGCGCGGCAGCCCGAGATTCTTCAGGCTCGTCTCGGTCAATCGGCGCACGTGGTCGGCGGAAAACACATCGTCGAGCGCGTACTCCTGGAGCGCGGGCCACTTCAAATTCCCCGGTGGGACTTTGGTGGCGACGACGAGCGTCTTGTCGCGGTGATTCTTGAGAACCCCGCCGAGCAACTGCTCGCTCTTGCCCTGGCCGTAGGCCAGGGCGGTGTCGAAGAACGTGCAGCCGAGCGCAATCGCGCGCTCGAGCGCGGCGATCGACTCGTCGTCATTCGACCCGGTCCAGCCGCCCATGCCCCAGAGGCCGTAACCGACTTCGGAGACGGGGCCGACGGAGCGGAAGTTGCGAAAACGCATCGTTCACATTATCCCTGCGTTGCCTCATTGCCTCATTGCCTCATTTCTGTCCTGCGCCAACTGCCTCAGTCCGCGCAGGTCCAACTTGCCTGTGCCAAGCGTCGGAATTGCGTCGATCAGAAAAATCGACTCGCGCTTCGGCATCCACAGCTTGGGAAGGTCCGTCTCGTTCAATCGATCCCACAGTGCCGCGGGTGTGACGTCAGCCCGCGTGTAGAACGCGACGAGCCGCTCGCCGCGCTCGGTGTCCAGCACGGCCGTGATCGCTGACGAGGCCTCGCCAAGCACGGCGTTGATCGCTTCCTCAATCTTGACGTGCGGCACCATCTCGCCGCCGATCTTGCTGAAGCGCGAGAGCCGATCGGTGATGAAAATGAACCCGTCAGTGTCGATTCGCGCGATGTCGCCGGTCACGTACCAGCCGTCGCGCATCACTTCTGCCGTTCGTTCGGGCTGATGTAAGTAGCCCGCCATGAGATTCGGGCCGGTGACAAGCAGCAATCCCTCGCGGTCGATCAGTGGCCCCGCGCCTGTCTCGAGATCGACGATCTTTGCGCACACGCCGGGAATCGGCCGTCCGATCGATCCCGCCCTGGTTCCGACCCGACGAACGCCGCCTTCCACGAATTCCGGCCGGTTGACTGCGACGACGGGTGACATCTCGGTGCACCCGTAGCCTTCGAGAAGATCGATCCCGAACTGTGCGCGAAATGCGGAGGCCAACGGCTCGCGCAGCTTCTCGGCGCCCACGATCGCGAATCTGAGCGATTCGAACTGCTCGCGCGTGCATCGCCGGAGATACGTCTGGCAGAACGTCGGCGTGCTGATGAGCATGGTTCCGCGATACATCTGCGTGAGCTCGCCGACCGTCTTCGCGTCCATCGGATTCGGGTGGTACGCGACGCTGCAGCCGTGCAGCAGCGGAAACCAGAACGTGCCCGTCAATCCGAACGAATGGAAAAACGGCAGCACGCCGATGAAGCAGTCGGCGCCGCCCATGGGGAAGATCCGATAGAGCGAGTCCACGTTCGCGAGCAGATTGCCGTGCGTGAGCATCACGCCCTTCGGCACGCCGGTGCTCCCGCTCGAAAACACGATCGTCGCGAGCGCCTGCGATCCTTCGTGTGACGTCGGGGATCGACCCAGCCATCGCGCCGGCACGCACCAAGCCAGAAACGCGCCCACGATCTTGTCCGACATGCCGATCGTCTGACGCAATTCCTCGAGAAAGACCATCTCGGACCGCGGCGCGATCGACGCCTTCTGCACGAATTGTGAGGACGTGACGATCGTCTTGATACCGGCCTCGGCGATCGCATCGTCGAGCGCGGCCCCGCCCGACGTGAAATTCAGATTGACCGGCACCCGGCCGGCCATCAGCGTCGCGATGTTCGCGATCGCGCCGCCGACCGACGCCGGCAGCAGCAGGCCGACGTTTGTCTCGCCGCGCGTCCGCCTGGCCAGGACGCGTCCGAGCACGATCGACGCGACGAGCGCCCGGCCGTACGTCAACTTCTGTCCGGTGCTGTCGGCCATCGCGAAGCGACGGGCGTGCCGCCGCGCGCCACGGGCAAAGGCGACGTGCAGCTGATCCGACGGGCGGGCCTGCCGAGCCATGGGGAGATTCTATGGGAGCGAAAGGCTTCCGCCGCGTGGCCGCCTGGGGCAAGATACGCACACATGACCCTGCGCGTAATCGTGGCGGCGGCTGTCGGACTCATCGCGGCCGCGATCCGCCCGCAAGCCCCGATGCAGGAATGGCCGGTCTACGCCGCCGATCAGGCGGCGTCGCACTATTCGCCGCTCAGCGATATCGATCGCACGACCGTCGCGAAGCTCGCGATCGCCTGGGAGTGGAAGACCGGGGACGATCACGTCGCCGCGCCCCCTGGCACACGGCCCGGCAACTTCGAAGACACGCCAATCATGATCGACGACGTGTTGTACGTGACGACGCCATTCAACCGCGTCGCGGCGCTCAACGCTGACACCGGCCAGACGTTGTGGACGTTCGATCCGAAAGCGTACGAGGACGGCCAGCCGCCGAACGGCACGGGCTTCGTCCATCGGGGCGTCGCCGCATGGCGCGACGGGTCGTCGTGGCGTATTTTTCTCAACAGCCGCGCGAAACTCTTCTGCCTGGACGCGAAGACCGGTCAGCCCATCGCGTCCTTCGGCGATCACGGCGCGATCGATCTGACGACGGGACTGCGCTGGCCCGTCGATCCGAAACGCTACACGAACACCTCGCCGCCGGTGGTCTACAAGGACCTCGTGATCCTCGGCAACGGCGTCGGCGATCGCCTCACCTATCGTCAAGATCCGCCCGGCGACGTGCGGGCGTTCGATGCGCGCACGGGGCGTCAGGTCTGGTCGTTCCACACCGTGCCGGCCGCAGGTGAGCGCGGCGCGGACACCTGGGGCGGCGACTCGCGTGACATCACCGGCCACACGAACGTGTGGGCACCGATGAGTCTCGACGAACGGCGAGGCCTCGTCTACCTGCCGGTCGGCACGCCGAGCAACGACTTCTACGGCGGCCGTCGTCCCGGTCAGGGACTGTATGGCGATTCAATTGTCTGTCTTGACGCCTCGACCGGCGCGGTGAAGTGGTTCTTCCAGATCGCGCACCACGGCTTGTGGGACTACGACCCGGCGTCCGCGCCGGCCGTGGTCTCGATGCACGTCAACGGACGCGCGATCGACGCGGTCGTGCAGCTGACGAAGCAGGGGTTCGCGTTCGTCTTCGATCGCGTGACTGGCGATCCCGTCTGGCCGATCGAGGAACGGCCGGCGCCCGCGAGTGATGTGACCGGCGAGCACGCGTGGCCCACCCAGCCGTTTCCCACGCGGCCCGCGCCGTTTTCGCCGCAGGGGATGTCGCTCGAAGACGCCTTCAATCTCACGCCGGCGCTCGAGGCGGCGGCGCGTGAGGAACTGAAGAAGTACCGGCTCGGCCCGCTTTACACGCCGCCGTCGGCCGCCGGATCGTTCCAGAGGCCGGGCGTGATCGGCGGAGCGAATTGGGGCGGCTCGGCGTTCGATGCCGACAGCGCGATGTTGTATTTCAAGTCGAGTCACTCCCCGGCGATCATCCGCATCGTCCCGGGCGCGCAGGCGAACACGCGTGCGGGGGAGACAGACGCGGAATTCGCGGGCGCGCAGGGCAACACGTCGTTCGGCGGCCGGCTGCCGCTCGTCAAGCCGCCGTACGGCGAGGTCGTCGCCCTCAACCTCAACACCGGCGACATCGCATGGCAGATGCCGTTCGGCGACATGCCGTCGCTGCGCAACAACCCCGCGCTGAAGGACGTCGCGTTGCCGGCGGCGCTGGGATCCGCGGGCGCTCCGGGAGTAATCGTCACGAAGAGCGGATTGATCTTCGGCGGCACGAGCGACGACAGCGCGATGCACGCGCTCGATGCCAGGACCGGCCAGGAAGTGTGGCACCTGACGCTCACGCGGCCGCCGTCCGCGACGCCGATGACGTACCGCACGCGGTCGGGGCGGCAGTTCCTCGTCACCGCCACCGGATCGGGCGCGAACGCAGCGATTGTCGCCCTCTCGATCAAGCCGTAGCGTCGGCGACGTGACGCGCAGACTCCCGGTTCTCCTGGCCCTGCTCGCGGCCGCTGTCGTCTTCGCGGCCTACGTGAAGACGCTTGGTTTCGGATTCCGGTACGACGACTATCACTTCGCGCGGCCGTGGACGACGGGTGAGCTGCTCCAGGTCCTGCACGGATCGTGGGATCCGACCAGGATCGAACCCGAGTTCTTCCGTCCCGTGGCGGCGTGGTGGTACGCGCTGCGATTCGCGCTGTTCGGTCTGAACGGTCAGGCGCAGCATGCGGTGAGCCTCGCTGGCATGGCGCTCGCCGCGACGCTCTGCGGGCTGTTTGTCTGGCGCGAGGTCGGCTCGGCACGTGCCGCCGCGTTTGCGACCGCCCTGTACGCGATTCATCCGGCGCTCGTGTATTCCCAAGCTGTCTGGCTCACCAACCAGATGCACCTCATGGCGAGCCTGCTCGTGCTGACGAGCCTGCTCGAATGGCAACGCGTTCGCGCGAAACCCGCGCGCGCATGGTGGGCGCTCGTGGTGCTGCAAGTGGTCGGCTTCGGCATCAAGGAAGACCTCGTGATGCTCGCGCCGCTCCTGGTCGCCCTGACGTTCCTGCGACACACGATGCAGCGCGACACGCCGGCGCCGTCCTGGTCGCTCGCCGCGGCCGGCGTCGTCCTGCCTCTCGGGTTCTTCTGGCTGCGTTACAAGATGCTCGGTCGAATCGGCGGATACGGTCCTCTGCCGCCGCTCGCGGAAGCCTGGGACCACGCCACGAGCGGTCTCATCGGCGTCTTCCGGCAACTTCCGGCGAAACGGCCGTGGCAGCCGTTTGCGAGCATGTTGTCGCAAGGCCTGCTCATCGCGGGCGCGATTGGCGGTTTCTTCCGGCGCCGCGAGGCGCACTTGCTCGTCACGGGCCTGGTCCTGGCGATCGCCTTCGACGCGCCGTTCGTGTTCGTTGCTAAGCCCGAGCAGTACCATCTGGTCGCGCTGGGCGCGGTGCTCGCGCTCGCCGGCGCCATCGATGTCGTCGTGTCCCTGGTGCCGGCGGCGCTGCCGCGCGCCGTTGTCACGCTGCTGCTCGCGCTTGCCTCGCTCTCGTTTTTCTCGGTCACGCGCAGCTTGATTGGGGACTTCGCGCCATGCTCGCCGATCACGCTCAGTACGGACGCGATCGTGGGGGAATGGTGGGTCGTGCCGCCGGAGATTCAGGACTGGCTGCGCGCGAAGCCCGCGCAATGTCGGATGGGCGCGCTCGTGCCGCTCGGCGATTCGATTTCGACGGCCACCTGGGCGTATGGCGCCGACGTGGATGGCGAAGGACGCCGATCGCAGTGGACGTCCGGCCATGCCGTCATTCTTGTGACTGCGCGGGCCGCGGCGATGACAATCGGTGTCTGGAGTCCGGTGGCGTCACCGGAACACGGCGTGGACGTCACGATCGCGGGTGCGGTCACCGACCAGACGGTCCACTTGTCGAACGTCGAGTGGCGGGCGGTGCCCCTGTCCCTGCTGTCGGGATCGGCGTGGTCGCGCGGCATGCGCCGGATCGACATCGGCATCTCGCCGACGTTCGTGCCCGCGTTGCTCGATCCCGCGAGCGCCGATACGCGCCACCTCGGCGTCCGATTGCGGATCGACGACGTCGCGCGAACGCGCTAGGAATCGATGTCCGATCCGTGCGGCGAGCCCGGCCACGGTTCCGGCACCGACGCGACGAACCCGAGCGCGCCGAGGAGCGCGACGTTCTTCATGAAGTTGCCGAGGTCGGCGGCGTGCTGCACAGGATCCGTGTCGGTCCAGAAGGCGTGCATGATCGGCGTGACGCCGATCAGGAAGATCGCCAGAAACGCGCAGCCGACCTTCGGTAAGACACCCGTGAGCACGCTCATGCTGCCGGCGACGAGCAGCAGGCCTGTCCCGATCACGGCCAGATCGGGCAGCGGCACGCCGCGCGTCGCCGCGGCTCCAGCGAGCATCGCGCGATGCACCAGATGATTGACACCGGAATACGCGAAAAACCCGCCGAACGTCAGGCGCGCCAGCATCAGTAGCGCTGCGCTCACGTGGCTGTCGGTCACGAGCGACGTGTGATTGCCGGTCCGCGTGTCGATGAATCGAGTCGCCATGAGGGCCTCCTAGAGCACCGCGATCAGAATCGAGTTCGACGTGTCGCCGGAGATGCCCGTCACGTAGAGCTGATACGTGCCCACCGCGGACAGGACCGCGGAGAGTTGCGCCGATGTCGAGGTGACCGCCGTGAGCGTGACATTGACCAGCTGCCCGATGGGATCGATCAGCGTAATCGTCATCCCCGCCGAGAGATTCGATCCCGAGAGGAACAAGGTCTGCATCAACGCGCCATGACTGGTCGACGACGGCGTGATCGTATCGAGGTGCGGCGTCTGTCCGCCGAACGTCGCCTGCACCACGAACACGAAGGGATCGGACGTCTCGCCCGTCGGATTGCGCGCCTGCAGGACGTAGCTGCCGGGCAAGGCCAGCGTGGCGTTCACCTGAAACCCAGTGGACTGCACCTGCTGGATGTCGCCGGCCTGGAGCGTGATCGAGTTGCCGCTCGGGTCGGCAAGTATGGCGGTGAGGCCCGCGAGGAAATTGACGCCGGCGACGCTCAGCGTCTGAGGCCCGGCCGCTTCGACCAGCTGCGAAGGCGAGATGGCGGTGATTCGAGGCGCAGCGCCGGAAGGCTGCGTAGGACTCGCGGTGCCGCAAGCCGCGGCGCCAATCGCCACCGTCGCCGCCATGAACGTCGCGAGAACGGTCGTACGCATTTGAGCACCTCCGAAGAATGCGGCCCAGGGATCCGGATCGCTCACTTTTAGTAAGTGGCAAGATCCGGGCCACGCCGCGGAGGCTGAGAGCGGGTTCGCGGGCGTCGACAGACGCGCGCGATCAGGCGAATGTGGGCACTGCGCTACTCATCGTGCCGCACCGGCAGCCCGTCGGCTGCGGCGCGCAGATGACGCGGATAGTGCAGGGGAGTTAGCGGTAACGCGGACGCGCTGACGACACGAGCCGGTTGACGCCGAGCGTGCCCAGGTCCGGCACGTCATGATCGACGACGCGACAATCGTCGTAGTTGGCGTTGACGCAGATTTCCCAGACCTGGCCGCGCGGCACGCGCACGCTCATCGCGCGATCGTTGAAGCCCGAGTGGCCGAGGTCCGGCGCGGGCCCGCCCAGCCGGATGCTCTGTCCGGAAAAGCGCGTCCCGGCGAACAGCTCGAGGCCCCCAATCGGCTCGCTGGGAGACGGGTAGCCCGGGTAGTTCGGGTAGCTCGGATAGGCCGGCTGCCTCACGCGACGAATCGAGGAGATGCGGTCGTTCCATCCGTGCCGATCCGCGAGATCGGGGATGTAGCCGGAAAACGTCTCGCAGTGGCCCGAGTAGTTCCGGTCCTGACACATCTCCCAGATTTCGCCCGCCGCGATGACGAAGCTCGAGATGCGGTCTTCGAAGTGGTAGGCGCGCAGATCCGGAACGTCGCGGATGAGCGACAGTTGCGCGCCGCTGTAGCGCGCGTTCTCGAACACGATGATGCCCGCGGTGACCAACGGCAGGCGGTCCGCAGCGATCGACGCCTGCAGCAAGGCGACAACGGCGATGAGCAGGGCGGCAAACGGGACGGAGCGTGCTGGGGGCGCGCTCGTCATGCGGTCGCTCCTAGTGGCGTGTGCCAAGCTCTCCCGGCAACTCGGAGTCGGCCGCCGGTGGCGGCGCCGCCGGCAGCGGGCCGTCGAGTGCCGTCTTGAGGACCTCGTCCATGCTCTCGACCAGGTAGATTTTCAGGACGTCGAGGACGTTTTTCGGGATGTCCGCGAGGTCTTTCTCGTTGTCCTTCGGCAGAATGATGTTCAGCAGGCCGGCGCGGTGCGCGGCCAGCACTTTTTCCTTCACGCCGCCGATCGGCAGCACCTTGCCGCGCAGCGTGATCTCGCCGGTCATCGCGACGTCGCGGCGGGCCGGCACTTGCGCCAGCGCGGACACGAGCGCGGTCGCGAGCGTGATACCCGCCGATGGGCCGTCCTTCGGGATCGCGCCCTCGGGGATGTGCACGTGCACGTCCGTGCGGCGGTAGAAGTCGCGCGGGATGCCGAGCGTCTCCGATCGCGAGCGCACCCAGCTCATCGCGGCCTGCGCGGATTCCTGCATGACGTCGCCGAGCTTGCCGGTGAGCATCAGCCGGCCGCGGCCGGGCATGAGCGTCGCTTCGGTCACGAGCAGCTCGCCGCCGACTTCGGTCCACGCGAGCCCGGTGGCGATGCCGACTTCGTTCCGCTCCTCGGCGACCGAGGGCCGGAACCGCGGCACGCCGAGATACTCGGTGACCCTGCCGGCCGTCACGGACTCGCTGAAGCTCTTGCCCTCGACCACGACCTTGCGCGCGACCTTGCGGCAAATCGACGAGATCTCGCGCTCGAGGTTGCGGACGCCCGCTTCGCGCGTGTAGCGCTGGATGATCGTCTGGAACGCGTCGTCCGCCAGGACGAGGTTGTCCTTCGTCAGGCCGGCGCCTTCGATCGCCTTCGGCGCGAGGAAGCGGCGCGCGATCTCGACCTTCTCCTGCTCGGTGTAGCCGGCCAGTTGCAGCACTTCCATGCGGTCGCGCAGCGCCTGCGGAATCGTGTGCAGGACGTTGGCCGTGCAGATGAACATGACGTGCGACAGGTCGTACTCGACGTCGAGGTAGTGGTCGAGGAACGTGCTGTTCTGCTCAGGGTCGAGGACCTCGAGGAGCGCGGCCGACGGATCGCCGCGGAAGTCCATCGACATCTTGTCGACTTCGTCGAGCAGGAAGACCGGGTTCATCGTGCCGGCCTTCTTCATCATCTGGATGATCTGGCCGGGGAACGCGCCGATGTAGGTGCGGCGGTGGCCGCGGATTTCGGCCTCGTCACGCACGCCGCCGAGGGACAGCCGGACGAACTTGCGGTTCATCGCGCGGGCGATTGACTTGGCGAGCGACGTCTTGCCGACGCCCGGGGGGCCGGCGAGCGTGAGAATCGTGGCTTTCGGCTTCTTGACGAGCGCGCGCACCGCGAGGAACTCGAGAATGCGTTCCTTGATCTTGTCGAGGCCGAAGTGGTCTTCGTGGAGAATGTGCTCGGCGCGCTTGAGGTCGCGGCTCTCCTTGGTCTTCTTGTGCCAGGGCACCGCGATCAGCCAGTCGAGGTAGTTGCGCGAGACGGTCGCTTCGGCCGACATCGGCGGCATCGTCTCGAGCCGGCGCAGTTCTTCGATCGCCTTCGTCTCGACTTCCTTCGGCATCCGCGACTGCTCGATCTTCTTGCGCAGGTCGTCGACCTCGTTGCCTTTTTCGTCCTTGCGCCCCAGTTCGCGCTGGATCGCCTTCATCTTCTCGTTGAGGTAGTACTCCTTCTGCGCCTTCTCCATCTGCTTCTTCACACGAGACTGGATGCGGCGGTCGACCTGGAGCTTGTCCACCTCGGCTTCGAGAACGGCGATGATGCGGGCGAGGCGCTCGACGGGCGCGACGATCTCGAGGAGGTTCTGTTTCTCCTCGACGCCGACCTGGAGGTGCGCTGCGATCGTGTCCGCGAGACGCGACGGGTCGTCCACGCGCACGGCGGCGATCATCGCGTCGTACTGGAGGTTGTTCGAGAGCTTGATGTACTGCTCGAAGAGCGACACGACGCGGCTCATGACCGTCTCGGTGTCCCCGGTCGACTCGGCCTTCTTCGGGATCATCTTTACGGTGACGCGGTAGAAGCCCTTGTCTTCCTTCCACTCGACCGCGCGGGCGCGCTCGACGCCCTCGACTAAGACTTTGATGTTCCCGTCGGGCAGTTTGAGCGACTGGACGATGTTGGCCACGCAGCCCATCGTGTAGATGTCAGCCGGCTGCGGATCGTCCACGGCCGCGTCGTGCTGGGCGGCGAGAAAGATCTTTTTGTCGGTGGCCAGCGCGTGCTCGAGCGCGCGAGTCGACGACGGCCGTCCGATGACGAACGGCATCATCATGTGCGGGAAGACGACCACGTCCCGCAAGGGGACGACCGGGAGGGTCTCGTATTGATCCATAAGTGTTAAATTGAGAATCTGTTAATTTGGAATTTGGGAATTGAATTTCGAATCGTGTGGTTTCGAGAATTCAGAAATTCAATTTCCAATCAACAATTCCAAATCGACAATTGATTAGCCCGCCTTCTCGATGACGGTGATCGGCTTCTCCTTCGACTCTACCACCTCGCGTGTGATGACGCACTCGCGAATCTTCTTCTGTCCGGGCAGCGTGTACATCAGGTCGAGCATGATGTCCTCGATGATCATCCGCAGGCCGCGCGCGCCGATCTTCCGGCGCAGCGCCGCTTCGGCGATCGCCTCGAGGGCGTCGTCGGTGAAGCGAAGCTTGACGTTCTCGTACTCGAAGAGCCGCTGGTACTGCCGCGTGATCGCGTTGCGCGGTTGCGTGAGGATCTGGACGAGCGCCGGACGATCGAGTTCATGCAGCGAGCCCACGACCGGGAGCCGCCCGACGAACTCCGGGATCAAGCCGTACTTGATCAGGTCTTCCGGTTCGAGCTGGTCGACGAGCACCGCCGTGTCCTTGACGGCCGCCTTCACGTCGGCCTTGAAGCCCATGGTCTTCTTGCCGAGCCGGCGGGCGATCTGCTTGTCGAGGCCCACGAAGGCGCCGCCGCAGATGAAGAGGATGTTGGTCGTGTCGACCTGGAAGAACTCCTGGTGCGGATGCTTGCGTCCGCCCTGCGGCGGCACGTTGGCGACCGTCCCCTCGAGGATCTTGAGCAGCGCCTGCTGCACGCCTTCACCCGAGACGTCGCGCGTGATCGACGGGTTCTCGTCCTTGCGGCAGATCTTGTCGACTTCGTCGATGTAGATGATGCCCTGCTGCGCCTTCTCGATGTCGCCGCCGGCGGCCTGCAGCAATTTGAGAATGATGTTCTCGACGTCCTCGCCGACGTAGCCGGCTTCGGTCAGCGTCGTCGCGTCGACGATCGTGAAGGGGACCGAGAGGAGCCGCGCGAGAGTCTGCGCGAGCAGCGTCTTGCCGGTGCCCGTCGGGCCGATGAGCAGGATGTTCGACTTGGTCAGCTCGACGTCGTGCCGGCCGCGCGCCTGCTTTTGAATCTCGAGACGCTTGTAGTGGTTGTAGACGGCGACGGCGAGCTTCTTCTTGGTCTGTTCCTGGCCGATGACGTATTCGTCGAGGAACTTCTTGATCTCGACGGGCATCGGGAGCGAGGCGCGCGTCCCGCGGTCGAACTTGTTGTCGTCCGCGATGATGTCGTTGCAGACCTCGACGCACTCGTCGCAGATGAAGACCGTCGGACCTGCGATGAGCTTGCGGACGTCGTTCTGATCCTTGTTGCAGAACGAGCACCGGAGCACTTCGTTTTCGCCCGTCTTTCTTGTCGTCATTGATCCCATCCCGCAGTCCTGTTATCGGCGTCCGAGGGGGCGGCCGTTAGCAGGACGAGCGTTACGTTCTCCGGTTGAGGACATCGTCAATGATACCGTAGGTTTTCGCCTGCTCCGCGCCCATGATGTAGTCGCGGTCGGTATCTTCCTGAATCCGCTTAATGGGCTGGCCCGAGTGATGGGCCATGATTTCATTCAATCGCTCACGCATGCGCAGGATTTCCTTGGCATGGATGTCGATGTCGCTGGCCTGGCCCGCGAGCCCCGAGAGCCACGGCTGGTGGATCAGGATGCGCGAATTGGGCAGCGAGAAGCGCTTGCCCTTGGCGCCCGCCGCGAGCAGCATCGCGGCGAACGACGCCGCCTGGCCGATGCAATAGGTCTGCACGTCCGGCTTGATGAACTGCATCGTGTCGTAAATGGCGAACCCCGCCGTGATCACGCCGCCCGGGCTGTTGATGTAGAGCAGGATGTCCCGCTCGGGATCCTCGGCTTCGAGAAAGAGCATCTGCGCGATGACCAGGTTGGCGACGGCATCGTCGATCGGCGTGCCGATGAAGATGATGCTGTCCTTCAGCAGGCGCGAGAAGATGTCGTAGGCGCGCTCCCCGCGATTGGTTTGTTCGACGACCATGGGAACGAGCTGGGAACGATAGTCGGACATGAAGATGATTCTATCTGTAATTGGTGATCGGCGGTCGGCAATCGAAGGGCCATCGATCGTTGGCGAATCGCATCGATTGTCGATAGATCGCATTGGCCATGAGCCATCGCATTTGGCCATCGCATCGACTATCGGGCCAGCGTACCCGCGATCATGGCACCCGGCTGACGAGGGCGCATCCGCCATTTGGGCGGTGGTTGCCGCAACACATTGACTAGAGGACGCTCAGCTCGCGAGGCTTGAGGCGAGCGGACTCAACACCGCCGGCCGGTGAGATAGACCGATGAGATCGAACGATGGCCGATCCGATGCTTCGACAATCGATGCGATTCACTGAGGATCGATGGCCCTTCGATTGCCGATTATCGATCACCGATCGCCGATGAGTTACGCGGTGACGTTCGCCTTGTCGATGAGCCACGTCATCGTCTTTTCGCGCTGGATGCCGGCGCGGATGCGCTCGAGCGCGTCCTCTTTCTCGAGCCGCGCGCGCACGGCCTGCGACGTCCGGCCAGATCGCTCGGCGAATTTCGCGATCTCCTGCTCGAGATCCTCGTCGCTCGCCTCGATGTGCTCGCGCTTGGCGATCTCGTCCACGATGAGCGTGCTGCGCACCGTGTCCTCGGCCGCCGGCCGCTGACGTTCGCGGAACTCCTGCCAGTCGATCCCGGCCTTCATTGGGTCGACGCCCTGATCCATCAATCGCCGCACGAACTCTTCGAGCCGGCGATCGATCTCGCGGTCGACGAGGACCTCCGGCGCCGATCGCATCTTGCCCGCGAGCGTCTGCAGGAGATCGTGACGCAGTTTGTGGTCGGCCACGTGTTCCGCCTCGTGCTGAAGATCCGTGCGCACGCGATCGCGCAACGCGTCGAGCGTGTCGAACTCGCCGAGCTCCTTCGCGAACTCGTCGTCGAGTGCCGGCAGGTCCTTCCGACGTACTGCCTTCACCGTGACGTCGTAATCCATCGTCGCACCGGCGAGTTCGGCGACGCTGTAGTCGGTCGGCAGCGTGGACGTGAAGGTCCGATGATCGTTCGCGACCGTACCCGCGAGGTGATCGTCGAAGCCGGGCGGGCTCGCCTCGCTTCCTAGCTCGATCGAGACGTTGTGCAGCGCCTCCGGCTTGTCGTCCTGATCGGTGGCCGGCGGCGGCTCGGCTTCACCGGGCAGCGCCATCATTCGGCGACGTCGCGTGCGCGTGAGGTCGAGCAGGAGCGTGTCGCCGAGTGCGGCGGGCCGGTCATCGACCGGCTGCCATCGCGCTGCCTGCTCTCGAAGACGCTCGATCGCCTGATCGATCGCGCCAACTTCGAGCACGGCCGGTTCCTTGCGGAGCGTGATGCCCGTGTATTCACCCAGATCGATCGGCGGCAGCGTCTCGAAGTCCGCCACGAACTTCAGCGGCTGGCCCTCCTCGAGGACGACATCTTTGATGTCGGGGGTGGCGATGGGTTCGAGCTGACGCTCTCGCAGCTCCGACCCGACGAGCTTCGGAATCAGGTCGTGCGCCACGTCGTACAGGATCTGGTCCTTATAGCGCTGCCGCACGACGGCGGCGGGAACTTTGCCCTGCCGGAATCCGGGGACCCGCGCCGTGCGCGAGTAGCTCTTGGCCACGCGCTCGATTTCGGCGTCCACCACCTCGGACGGCACTTCGAAGGTCAGGTGTTTGCGGGTCTCGTTGACTTCGGTGAACTCAGTTTTCACGCATTCATTATGGCGTACAGCTAGCCGCCGTCGTATTCACGCCGCGCCCGCACGTCGAAGCCGCCAGGACGGTTGATCTTGACCGAGATCTGGTGGCGTCCCCTGGGGCTCACGCCCCGGACGGTGTATTGGAGGATGTAGCTCGCGCGAAAGTCGTCGATCGCGCGCTTGAGCGACGCGGGGATGTGATCGCGCTCGACCACTTCGTCCATCTCCCCGCCGGTCGTGCGGGCGATGTCGCCAATGACTTGCGTCGGCGGCACCCAATCCGGCATTTGGGCGCTGGTCGCCAGGGTATCCATGACCTGCGGCCACCAGAACCCCCGCGTGTCGACTTGCTCGTGGAGAACGGGCGGCGACGCCGGACTGCGGTGCACGATGAAGAAATACAGGACGTCTTCCGATCGCAACGCGATGTCCCGTACCTGAGTGAGGCTGACCGTACTCGACGTGTCGAATGCGTCCGTCAGAAACACGACCACCTGGCCGCGGTCGGCCGGGCGAACGCGGAGCAGCGTCATCGCCATCGCGTCGTAAAGGGGCGTCAACGGACCCGCCAGCAGGTTGTCCATCGGCAGGTCGGCGCTGCCAGGCAGGAACCCGCCGAAGACGTCCACGATCTTGTCTGAGAACGTCACGAGTCGAAGACGATCGTCCGGCCGGAGCAGATCCGCGACCTCGCGCACCTGCCGCTTCAACTGATCGAGCATGCCTTCGACGCTGCCGCTGAGATCGAGCGCGATCGTCAGATCAAACGGGACCGCTTCGCCGGGAATGACCTCAATGGTCTGCGGCACGTCGTTGTCGGTGACGACGAAATCGGCGGCGCGGAGGCCGGGCACGGGCAGATTGCCCTGCCGGACGAATGCCGTGAGCGTGACGACGTCCGTGCCCGCGCGGAACGTGGGGCGCTGAGGCGGGGAAGAGGGCACTTGGGCGTAGGTGCCGGCGAAAAGCGCACACCCGATGACGACAAGGCCGCGCGTCATTGCAGCGCGGCCCGCAGCTGCTTCATCACGCTCGGAAACAGACGGAAGTCGCCGTAGCCGAAGAGCCGCCAGGGATCGTCGACGCCGGGTGCCGTCAGACTGCGATCGATGACGGCGTCGGCTTCGTCGCGACGCCCCTCGGCGAGCAGGCGGCCTGCGAGCCACAGCGAGGCCGTCCCGGCGGCGGGCACTGCCTCGAGCGCTTGGCGGTACTCGGCGGTAGCCTCGGGCTCGCGTCCCATGCGTGTCACCGTCCAGCCCCGGAACAGGTGGGTGAGATAGAGCAGATCTGGGTCGGCCGATGCCTTCTGCACGCGCGCCAGCCGATCAAGCGCGAGATCGTGCCGATCGGCGATCAGATCGAAGTAGCTCAGGCGCAGGTCAGCTTCGCTCGTCACGGCCGCATTGGCCAGGGCCTTGGTGTACGCGCGCATCACGTCGCCCGCGCCATCGCCCACCCCTCCGGGTTTTCCTCGAAACGGCGGCAAGGCGCCCAGACGCGCCGCTCGCGCTTCGATCGACCAGCCGTCAGCGAGCAGGAGGCGCGGCTCATCTGGAAATCTGGATTTCAATCGTCCCAGGCGCGGACGCAGCATGTCCTCGTCGTAGGCGCCCTGGATGAGCGCAATCGCAGCGAGATGCCACAAGCGCTCGGCGGCGAGGGGCCGCCCTTGCTCGTGGAGTTGCGCCCAGCCCCAGTCGATGAGCTCGACCGAATTGGCCCATTCGTGGTCGAGCCCGGCGCGCGCGGTCTCGAGGGCGAAGGTGGCCGCGACCAGCCGCCGGCGCGGCGCCGCCGTCGAGCCTGCCGCCGCGATCCACGCGGCACCTTCCGCATGGAGTGCGTCCTTGACGCTTTCGACGTGGATGACGCCGACGAAGGCGTCTACGGCCAGGCTGCGGCGCTGCTCGTACTGATCGAGCAGTTCCATCGGGGTGAGCGACAGGGCCTGGGCCCGGACGCGCCACCCGCCGGTGGTGGGCGCCGACAGGACGAGTGCGGCCACCACGAAGAGTGGTGCGAAAGGGGGGAGTCGAACCCCCAAGGCCTTTCGGCCACCGGATCCTAAGTCCGGCGCGTCTGCCAGTTCCGCCACTTTCGCTCCGGGGACGGGGCTTTTTTCCACAGATTCGGGGGATCAGGTGCCGGAGGTCGGCGCAGTCGCGCCGCTCCTGCGCCCGACCTCTGGCACCTTGGAGCCCGAATCTGTGGAAAAAAGCCCCGTCCCCCTATATCCCTGCCGTGCACGGGCAGTGTACGGCTTGGGGCCGTGAACGGCGACCGCTACGTCATGCCAGCCAGGGCGGGCGACGCCGGTCGCTGTGTACGTCACCACATAACTTCGCCGAAATTCGTCGAGCGCGCTGAGCAGTGCCGGCCCGACATTGCGATCCGCCGCGATAACACGTCCCCCGGTGATCGCCGCGAGCGTGGTCAACCGATCCTTCAGCATGGGCTCCTTCCAGCCGAGCGTCCGTCGTGCGTCGACCGCCGGTTTGATCGGGTACACGACGGCGTCGGTGCGCTTCGCGACATCCGTCAGCATCGCATCGTCGAAGAAGCTGGCGTTGTCGTCCGCGTCGCTCATCACGAGTGTCAGCTGACGTCGTCCGGGAACGAACGCCGTCACGAGCGAGAGGCTGACGGCGTCAAAAAATGACGTCGCGTTCGGCTGCGTGCGTTGCAGGTCGATCCTGACCGGTGGCGATTGCAGCGCAGCCGCGTCAACCATCCGCGCAGAAAACGAGATGATGTCGCAGCGATCGTCCGGCCGCAGCGCTCGCGTGACCTCCGCCATCGCGCTGAGATAGCTCTGGAGTTGCGCATCCGAGATGCTCCCGCTCGTGTCGAAGAGCAGCCGCAGGTCGAGAGGCAGCTGACCGTACGTGACGGACGTGACGACCTGCTGCACGCCATTGTCGCGAATGTCGAAGTCCGTGTTCTTCAGTCCGAGCACCGGCACCTTGCCGTCCTGGACGACGACATCGAGTGTCACGACGTCGGTGCCGCCGCGGAAGACGGGAGCCGGGTCCTGTGCGAACAGGCACGGCGTCGAGCCGATTGCGAGGGCGACCAGGAGCCTGGCGTTCATGGCAGGAGCAGTCGCTGCCGAACGTCCGCGATGAAGCGCGGAATGAAACGCCCGTCGCCGCCAAGATACGTCCACCAGGGATCGACGCTGTCGACTGGCAGCCCGCGCGTCGCGGCCGCGAGCGTTCTCGCTTCGTCGATCTGGTTCGACTTGAACAAGGTCAATGCCAGTCCGATCGCGGCCGATTGCGCCGACGGCCGCACGTCGAGCGCCACGCGATACGCGACGGCCGCATCGGCGTCACGATGAAGCGCATCGAGGATCCGGCCTCGAAAGAGATGGCTGAAGTACTTCAAGACCTCGTCGTTCGTCTCGGGCATGTTGTCGAGGCTCTTGAGGGCGTCGGCGTCGCTGCCCAGTTGATGTTGCATCCAGGCACCACGCACTTTGCTTTCTGCGGCAACTTCCGGAAGTGCGGCGGCCACATTGAAGCGGCGGACGGCCTCCTCGAGGCACTGCTTGATCGACATGGGTTGGTACGTTGAACTCGTCAGGTTCGGCGTGTAGTCGGTTCCGGCCCCTTGCACGCTGGCGTTGCCGGCACCGCTCGTCACGACGGTCGGCAGCGAGATGCGGTCGGGTGGCGTCTGCCGGTTGAGCCAGCATTCCTGTTCCCCGGCGATGCCGCGTGCAAGCGTGAACCGGCTGTCGATTGCCCGCGGCTGTCCGGGCCGCGCGGCGTATCGTCGCTGCAAGGTGTCGAGGTAGACCTCCTCGGTCGTGGCAGCAAGAAGCTCCTGAAGTTGTCCGACGGCCGCCCTGTGCCAGGCGGTTTCAAAGGCGTCTTCGGATTCGGACGTGCCGAGGGGCGTCGGACGCGAAATGACGTAGAGGCGACCCTCTGAAATCAGAATCGTGGTGACCGGCCGCACGATCGTGGCGGCGCTGACCGCGAGCTCGAGGACGAACGCCGCCTTGGTGCGATCCCAGGGGCCGAGCCACTTGCGCAACTTCGCGGCCGCGGGCAGGTTGAGCGCGGTGACGTCGGACGCGGAGCGAATTGTGCGCGCGACGACCTCATGGTCGCCAGCCGCATACGACTGATACAGCTGGTCCAAGGACGCTGGCGCAGGCGCGACCCTCGAACTCTGGCCCGACGTGAGCAGGACGCAAGCGAGGAGGAGGGGGACGGGGGATTTTTCCACAGATCCGGCCTCAAAGGGGACGGAGGTCGCCGCCATTCTAGCCGCGAGCGTCGACCTCCGGCACCGGGAAGGCCGGATCTGTGGAAAAATCCCCCGTCCCCCTACCCTATGTACCCCTGACGAGTCCGCACCGTGTAGGACTTGGCACCGGGAACCGTCACGGAGAGCTCGTGCCAGCCGTCGCGCCGCACGCCGGCGGCCGTGTACACGACGACGTAGCTCTTGCGGAATTCCTCGATCGCGCTGAGGAACGCCGTCGCGATGTCGCGATCAGCCGGAATGACCCGCCCGCCCGTCAGGGCCGCTAACACCTCCAGCCGACCTTTGAGTCTGCGCTCGCGGTCGGGCGTCCTTCGCCACTCCGCGTCGCTGGGCGTGATCGCATACAACACCGCCGCCGTGCGCTTCGCGATGTCCACCGTCGTCACTTCATCGAAGAAACTGAGATTGTCGTCAGCGTCGCTCATCACAATCGTCAACTGGCGCCGGCCGCGCATCGGCGCCGAGACCAGCGCGAGGCTGACGGCGTCGAAGAACGACGTCGCATCCGGCCGCGAACGCTGGAGATCGATCTTGATCGGAGGCGACTGCAGCGCGGCGACGTCAAGAATCCTGCCGGAAAACGCGACGATGTCGCAGCGGTCGTTTGGCTGGAGCGTCGACGTGACCTGCACCATCGCGGCGAGATAACTCTGCAGCTGCTCCGGGGTGATGCTGCCGCTCGTGTCAAAGACCAGGCGCAGGTCGACCGGCATGCGGCTGTAACTGACTTCGGTGACAGTTTGAGGAACGCCGTTGTCGAGCACGCGAAAATCCGCCGCACGCAGATTCGCAATCGGCCGCTTGCCGTCCTGGACCGTCACGTCGAGCGTCACGACGTCCGTGCCGCCGTGAAAGACCGATTGCGGTTCCTGGCCCGCCACGCCCGCGACCGCCGACCAGACGACGAGCGTGACGATGAAACCGCGCGTCACTTGTCCAACGCCAGCCGCAGCTCCGTCCGCCACCTCAGGACGAATCGCGCGTCGGCGCCGAAGTACGTCCACCAGGGATCGCTGGCGTCAGTTGGCTGCTGACGGGCGTACGCCGCGGACGCCTGCGCCTCGTCCGGCCGCTCCAATCGCAGAAGCGTGAGTGCCAGGCCAACTGCGGCGGACTGCGCGAACGGGCGAACGTCCAGCGCGGAGCGATACGCGCGTTCGGCGTCGCCCTGGCGGTTGAGGGCGTCGAGAATTCGCCCGCGAAACAAGTACATCCAGTACGTCAGGTCGGTGTCGCCGGTCGGACGCGCAAGGTCAATCGTTCGCAGCGCGTCGGCGGGCGAGCCGAGCTGAAACTGCACCCAGGCGCCTCGGGTATTGGCCTCGTTCGCCACCTCCGGCACGGTCGCGGCCGCCGCGTACCGACGGATGGCTTCCTTGAGCGCCGCATCATGTGTCGCCTTGGTCGCGGCGTCGATGGCGTGGCCGTCGGGGGTCTCGCGCTCGAGCCAGCACCGCTGTTCCTGTGCAATGCCGCGCGCGAGCAGGATCCGTCCGTCCACGCGCGCATTCGCGTTCGCGGCGCCTGACTCGTAGCGCCCGGCCAGCGCTTCGACGTACGCGTCCACGCCACTCCAATACAGCCGTTCTTCGAGGAGGCCAAGCGCCGCCTGATGCCACGCCAGTTCGAACGCATCCTCGACCGGGTCCTGCCCGGGCGGCGACGGCCGGCTGGAGACGTACTCCCGTCCCGCGGCGATCGCGGTGAGAAAGTGCGCACGTGAAATCAGACGCTCAGCACCGGCGAACTCCAGGAGGAACGCCGCCTTCTTGCGATCCCACGGGCCGAGCCATCGGCGAATCCGCCTGTCGTCGCGAGGCGGGTTCAGCGCCTGGAAATCCGCTCCCGTGACGAGTGCGCTCGCGACGATGTCGTGATCGCCGGCGGCGTAGCGCTGATACAACGCGTCGAATGACAACGGCGGGCGCGGCGGCCCGGTTTGCGACCGCGCGCCGGCCGTACCAACCGCGCACGCGGCCAGGAGCACCGCCGTGGCGAGCCGACGAGGAAACCGATCGGACATAAGTGGCGAGGCGTTGAGCTGAAGCGAGTGACTCGGACGAAACGATAACACGCCCCCGGCCGCACCGGACGATCGTCCGCCGCGTCCTGTCTAATCCGTGATGATATAATGTGGCATTATGTCGAACGCGCTGCCCAGCATCACGCACCTGCAATTTCTCGTGCTCGAGGCGTTGTCCGACGACGAACAGGCGGGCCGGGCGCTGCGCGCGATGCTCTCGACCTACCGCGTGCGCAGCAGCGCACCCGCGTTCTATCAGATGATGGGCCGCCTCGAGGACGCCGGTCTGGTCGAGGGCTGGTACGACGGACGCGTCGTCGACGGCCAGCACGTCAAGGAGCGCTGCTATCGGTTGACGAAGACTGGCGCGCGGGCCGTCAGCGCCACGCGCCGTTTCTACCTCGACCGCCTGGATACCCGGCGGCTCGTCCGAAAGAACTCCCATGCGTGAACGCCTCGTTGGCTTCAGCCGTGCGCTGGTGCCGGCGGATCTTCGCGCACGCGTTTTCGATCCCACACTCGAGGACCTCGCCGTCGCCGGGCGCTGCGGCGCGCGCGTCACACCGGCCTGGTCTCGCGCGCCGCGATCGACGTCGCCTGGGCGACGAGCGTCGTCGCGGCCGCGATTGAGTGTCGCACGCTTGGCCAGTGGCATGGCGCGCCGATCGATGGGCCGGAGGCCGACTCCTGGCTCAGCTTTCGCGCTCGCGACGTGCGGCTGTCATTCCGGCGCATCCGCCGCGAGCCGGGATTCGCCGCGTTCGCGGTGCTGACACTGGCCTTTGGTATCGGGGCCAACGTCGCGGTGTTCAGTGTCGTTAACGCGCTGATGCTCGCGCCGCTGGATGTCCCCGACGCACGACATCTCGTCCGGGTCTGCGCACAATCGTCGAATTCGCCCTGCGACACCGTGTCGTACCCGACCTACGCGGACTTGCGCGACGGGACGCCGGGGCTGGATCTGGCCGTCCACATCGTGACGGCCGTCAACGTCGGTCCCGACGACACGAGCGAGTCACATCCCCTCGAACTCGTCAGCGGCAACTACTTCCACATGCTGCAGCTGACGCCGGTTCTCGGCCGCTTCCTCGATGCACGCGACGATGTGACTGAGCTGGCGCACCCGGTCGTCGTGCTGGGCGAGGCCTTCTGGCGATCGCGCGAGGGCGCGCGGCCCGACATCATCGGCCGCACGGTCCTGCTCAACAACGCTCCGTACGAAGTGGTCGGCATCGCGCCTGGGGGCTTTCACGGTGTGCAGGGCGTCAACGCCGCGGATCTGTGGGCACCGATCACGATGCAGCAGCAGCTGCGTCCGCGCGGACAGACGCTTCAATCGCGCAACTGGGGCTGGCTGCGCTTGATCGGGCGGATTTCGCCTGACGGCTCACTCGTCCATGTCCAGGCCGCGCTCGACCGCACGGCGCAGAATCTCGCCGCGCGATTCGAGGCCAAGGGCGATGCGATGAGGTATGTCGCGCGCCCGGCGACCGCGCTCGAGGAGCGGGATCGCTCGGCCCTCGTGCCATACGCATCGCTCACGCTCGCGCTCTCGGCGCTGCTCCTGATCGTGACGTGCGCGAACCTGGCCGGATTGATGCAAGCGCGCGCGATCGGTCGGAGACGCGAGCTGGCGATTCGGCAGTCGCTTGGCGCCGGGCGCGGCCGTCTGCTCGCGGAGTGGCTCACCGAATGCGTGACGATTGCCGCGATCGGCGGCGCGGCGGGTCTTGGACTGGCGCGACTCGTCGTGCAGGCCGTCACGCGCGTCGCGCCACCCGCGCTCATCGGCACGATCCAGGTGACCGCGCCGATCGATTGGCGCGTCGCGGGGTTTGCGGCCGTCGTGTCGCTGCTCGCCGCGCTCCTGGTCGCGCTGCCCACGGCTCGACGGGCCACCGCTGTCGGCGTCGCCGATGTCCTCAAGGACGAGGTCGCGTCCACTTCCGGTGGACGCCGCGGCTCGCGCCTGAGGCGTACGACGCTGCTCGTGCAGGTGGCCACCGCTGCGCTGCTACTCGTCGGATCGGGACTGCTCACTGCGAGTCTGCGAAATCTGCAGACGTTCAATCCCGGCTTCCGCACCGATCACCTCGCCGGCATGTCCATCGACTTGAAACGCGTCGGCCTGAAGGGACCGGCGGCCGCCGCGGCGACTGCGAGCCTGCTCGCACGTGTTCGCGCCCTGCCCGGGGTCGTCGCGGCCGACGTCGTCACCAACGTGCCGCTCACGAACAATCGCGACCGCAGCGGTTTCCACATTCCGGGGCACACGAACGTCGACGGCTCACCGACGATCTCGATCGACGTCAACGCGGTCGGCGCCGAGTATTTCGCGACGATGGGGCTGACGTTCGTTCGAGGCGCGACCTGGATGCCCGGTGATCACGCGGTGGTGATCAACGAGACCATGGCGAAGCGCTTCTGGCTCGGCGGACAGCCGGTGGGCGAGTCCATCGAGCTCGTCGGCGTGGGCGTCTGGTCGATCGCGGGCGTCGTACACGACAGCGCCTACTTCGAAGTGGGCGAGACACCCGTGCCGTTCGTGTACATGCCTGCAGAGACGCTTGCCGTGGACCAGTACACGCTGCTGGCTCGCACGTCGACACCGCCGGAGGACATGCTGGCGGCCATCACCGGCGCGGTTCGCACGACCGACGCGCGCGTGCGGCCGACCGGCGCGGGCACGTTCGAAGGCTGGCGCCACGCGGAACTCTATCCGCAGCGGCTTGTTGTCTGGGCGACCGCGGCGTTTGGTGCGATCGCGCTGGGACTGACGGCGATCGGACTTTTTGGCGTCGTCTCGACGTCGGTGGCGGTGCGCACGCGCGAGATTGGGATCCGGATGGCACTCGGCGCGCGCCCCGACCTGGTCCTCTTCGGTGTGTTGAAGGAATCGGCGGTGCTCGTCGTCATTGGCGCCGCGGTCGGGCTCCTGGCAGCGTACGCGTCGACCGGCCTGCTGCGGCAGTGGCTGTTTGGTGTGTCGCGGTTCGACGCCGCGATCTATTTGGTTGTCACGGGTGTGCTCGGCCTGATGACGCTTGTCGCGGCCGGCATTCCGGCGCGCCGCGCCGCGCGCATCGATCCTGTCCGCGCGCTGCGCGTGCAGGTCTAGCCGCCCGCGTACCCTTTGCGGGCGCGCACATCGAACGTCCCCGACGGGACCTTCACGTCCAGGTCGTGCCAACCACCGTGCGCGACGCCGGTCGGCACGTACCGCAGCACGTAGCTCGTCCTGAAGTCTTCAATCGCCTGCTTGAAGCCGTCGGTGATCGGGGCGGTCGCGTCCATCAGGAACAGCTGTCCGCCAGTGTGGGTCGCCAGATCGCGCAACGTATCCGCGCCCGGGACGACCTCGGCGCTCCTCGTGCCCGCGCGCGAGATCGGGACGACGATCTGTACGACCGCGTCGGCAAAGCCCGCCAGCTCGCGCACGCTTTCCGCAGAGAGGATGCTGATCGTGTCCTGTCCATCGGTGTACGCCACGATGAGCTGACGCCGATCGGGCTCGACCGCGCGGGTCAGCGCCGCCACGAGGCCGTCGAAGAGCGCCGTGCCACCCGCCGCCGTCAGCGTCGACACGGCCGGCGTCGATCCGCCCGGCTGGAACGGAAACACGAGCCGCAGATCGTGCTGCACCGCGATCAACCGCAGTCGATCGTCCTTGCCGAGCAGCTGGGACGTTTCGACCACGCTCGACTTCAGGCGCTCGAGCCGCGGCCCGAGCACGCTGCGCGAGACATCGAGCAGCAGCGTGACGTCGATCGGCAGCGTCTCGACCGAAAGCGCCTGCACGGTCTGCTTGACGCCGTCGTCGCGCAGCTCGAAGTCGGCGATCGTCAGGCCAGAGATGGGTTTGGCGCCACCACGCACGGACACACTGACGCTGACCCCGTCGGCGTTCGCCCGAAACACCGCCGATTGCTGCGCGGCCACCGTGCTCCAGGCGCCAGCAACGGCCACCGTCATGCAGATGACGCGGCGGATCACTTCACGGCCTCTCGCATCGCCGTCACCAGGCCGGTGCCGAGGCGGTAATCGCCCGGCCAATATTCCCACCACGGATCGAGCGTCCGCGGCGTCCGGGTCAGCAGCTCCTGCACGAGGTGGTCGGCCGCGGGACGATCGCCAGACTTGAAGAGCAATGCCGCCAGGCCGAGCGACGCCGATTCGGCGCCGGGCGTCGTGCCGAGGGCCTGCTCGAACGCCTGCCGGGCTTCGTCACGACGGTCGAGTCTATCGAGCGCCAATCCGCGGAAGAGCCGTGCGAGGTAGATGAGCGTGGGATCGGTCGTCGCCTTCTCGACCTGATCGAGCGCGGCGAGCGCGTCTTCGCGCTTGCCCTGATCGATCAGCACTTTTCCGAGGCGCAGGTTCGCTTCGGCGCGCGTCGCCTCGATCTTCGCGGCCTCGGTGAAGCGCCGCACGGCTTCCTCACGATGCTTGATGACGTCGCCCGGGGATTCGCGGCCGGGATCGTAGAACGGGGCTGAACGCAGCTCTTCGGCCACGCCGCGTTCGAGCGTCAGGCGCGGTTCGCCGGGGAACTGAAACTTCACGTGCGTGACGTGTGCCTCGATCGCGTCCGGATCGACTGCGCCCGCGAGCAGCGCGAAGGTCGCCATCTGCGCGCGATGATCGAACTCGTCGGGTTGCGGGTGACGTCGAATCTGACGGCAGGCCCATTCGGTCAGCCTCGCGACCTCGGGGCCTCGCCCGAGCTTCGCGAACGCCGCGTCGATGGCGAACGCGATGATCGCGCGCCGATGCTGGTCGACGGCGCCGGATTTCGGATCCGTCCACCTGGGCAGCAGCACGTCGAGGTCGTCCTGCAGCTGCTTGAGGCTGGAGATGGTCGGCAGCTTCGCGACGACCTCCGCCTGATGTCCGCCGGCGTAGGCCTGGAGCCAGTCGAGCACCCACGGGGTTTGTGCCGCCACACGGGAGTGGATGGGTACCCCGATCATCAGCGCGAGGATCAGTGCCGTTCGACACACCGGCGTGCGCATGGACCTGCCGACGAGTGTACCAAACGGTCCAGTTGAACGCAGCCCGCGCTGCCCCTATTGTGTCGGCATGCGTGTGACGACTTCTCTTGCCGTGGCGGTGGGTGTCGCGATCGCCGGAACGTTCGTCGTGGCCCAGCGTGCGGACGCGCCGGCGGCGCCGCCAAAATACGCCTTCAGCGAGCCTGGCATCTCGCCGGACGGCCGCGAAATCGCGTTCGTGTCGGGCGGCGACATCTGGTCCGTGCCGGCGACCGGCGGCGATGCCCGGCTCCTCGTCGCCGACCCGGCCTACGACCGGCGTCCGCTGTTTTCGCCCGACGGCCGCGAGCTGGCATTCATCTCGACGCGGACAGGCGGCGGCGACATCTACGTGCTGACACTCTCGACCGGCACGCTTCGGCGCGTGACGTGGGACGACGGCCTCGAGCAGCTCGACGGGTGGTCGCGCGACTCGCGATGGATCTACTTCAGCTCGACCAGTCACGACATCTCGGGCATGAACGACGTGTTCCGCGTTGCGCGCGAGGGCGGCACGCCGATGGCGGTGAGCGCGGACCGCTACGTCAATGAATTCGGCGCCGCCGCGTCGCCCGATGGCCACCGCATCGCGTTCAGCGCGCGCGGCAACGGGTCCAGCCAGTGGTGGCGCAAGAGCGGCAGTCATCTCGACGAGTCGGAGATCTGGATCCGCAATCTCGACGAGCCCTCCACGGCGGCCACTGCGTACAGCGAGATCACGAAGCTCGATTCGCGACAGCTGTGGCCGATGTGGAGCGGCGATGGCGCGTCGATCCTGTACGTCGCCGATCGCGGCGGCACGGAGAACGTGTGGACGCGGCCGTCGACGGCCGCAGGCACGGATCGCGCGCTCACCACCTTTCGCGACGGCCGCGTGCTCTGGCCGTCGATCACGACCGACGGCAGGACGGTCGCCTTCGAGCGCGGATTCGGCGTCTGGACGCTCGATACGTCGAGCGGGCAGACGCACGAGGTGTCGATCACGAGACGAGGCGTCGCCTCCACTCCAGTGGCGGAACGCACCCGCCAGACGAACCAGTTCAGCGACCTGGCGCTCTCACCGGACGGCCGGAAAATCGTCTTCGTTGCGCGCGGCGATCTATTCGCCGCTTCGGCGCGCGACGGCGGCGACGCCACGCGTGTGACGTCCACGTCTGCGCTCGAGTCGCAGCCGACGTGGGCGCCCGACAGCCGGCGCATCGCGTACGTGTCGGCCCGCGACCCCGGCCAGCAAATCTATCTCTACGATTTCGCCGCATCGCGCGAGACGGCGGTGTCGGCCGGGTCGGCGACAGACATCTCGCCCGTGTTTTCGCCCGACGGCCGGTTGCTCGCATTTCTGCGCGACCGCCGCGCGCTTCACATCGTCGACCTCGCGACGCTGCAGGATCGCGTGGCGGCGACAGGCGTGTTTGCCGACACGCTCGACTCGCCCCGGCCGGTGTGGTCGCCAGACGGGACGTGGATCGCGCTTTTTGCGGTCGCCGGCAAGGGGTTTTCAAACGTCGAGCTCGTCTCGACGCGCACGGATGGACCGCCGCGTCCCGTGAGCTTCCTCGCGAACGTCAACACGAACTCGATCGCGTGGAGCCGCGACGGCACGTTCCTGCTCTTTGACACGAGCCAGCGCACCGAGCAGGGCCAGCTCGCGCGTGTCGATCTCACGCTGCGGACGCCTAGGTTCCGTGAGGACGCATTCCGCGATCTGTTCAC
Organism: uncultured Acidobacteriota bacterium; assembly: GCA_963704575.1. Taxonomy (GTDB): domain Bacteria; phylum Acidobacteriota; class Vicinamibacteria; order Vicinamibacterales; family SCN-69-37; genus DATEGZ01. Next base: position 4,913,154 of record OY969918.1, read on the forward strand.
CGAGCCGAGATCGCCGGCCACGCCCTCGGCGCCTGCCGATCCCGCCCGCGCAGCCGCGACTCCGGCGGAATCGGCGCGCCCGGTACCGGCCGCCGTCGTGCCCGTGTTCGACGGCATCCGCGACCGGCTGAGCCTGCTGCCGCTCGGCGTGGACGTGAACGACGTGACGATCACGCCGGACGGGAAGAACACCATCGTCATCGCGAGTGCGGCCGGGCAGGGCAACCTGTGGGCGTACTCGCTCGACGAACTGGCCACCGATCGTCCGGTCGCGCGGCAGCTGACGACGACCTCAGGCGGAAAAGGCGCGCCGCAGGTCACACCCGACAGTCGCGAGGTCTACTACCTCGACGCCGGGCGCATCAACATCGTGACGATCGATCGACGCGAGTCACGGCCGCTCTCGGTCACGGCGGAGTTCACGACGGACTTCAGAGTCGAGAAGATGCGCGTGTTCGAGCAGGGCTGGACGCTCCTGCGCGACAACTTCTTCGATGCGGGATTCAACGGCGTCAACTGGGACCAGTCGCGCGTCACGTACGGCGAGCGCGCGGCGGCCGCGGCGACGCCTGACGATCTGCGCCGCATCATGAGCCTGATGATTGGCGACCTCAACGCGTCGCACCTGGGCATCTCGGGACCGGGCGCGACGCCGGCGATCGGCCGGCTGGGCCTCGAGTTCGATCGCGCCGAATACGAATCGTCAGGGAAGCTGCGGATCGCCGACGTCGTCCCGCTCGGGCCGGCGGCCATTTCCGGCGATATTCACCGCGGCGACTGGATCGCCGCAGTCGACGGCCGCGCGACCGGCGCGGGCGTGAATCTCGACGAGCTGCTCGCCAACACGATTGATCGCCGCGTCGTGCTGTCGGTTGCACCGGCGACCGCACCGGGCACGCCGCGCGACGTCGTCGTCCGGCCGACGAACCAGGCGACCGAGAAGAACCTCCTGTATCGCCAGTGGGTGCAGCAGAACCGTGAGTACGTCCTCAAGGCGAGCGGGGGACGGCTCGGCTACGTCCACATGCTCAGCATGAGCGCGGCGGCGCTCGATCAGCTGTACGTCGATCTCGACACGGAAAACCACGCGCGGGATGGCGTCGTCATCGACATCCGCAACAACAACGGCGGGTTCGTCAACGCGTACGCGCTCGACGTTTTCGCGCGGCAATCGTACCTCCGGATGGCTTCGCGCGGGCTGCCCGAGGCGCCGGCGCGGACGCTGCTCGGGCAGCGATCGCTCGAGCTCGCGACCGTCCTCGTCACCAACCAGCACTCGCTCTCGGATGCGGAGGATTTCACGGAAGGGTACCGCACGCTGAAACTCGGATCAGTCGTCGGCGAGCCGACTGCCGGCTGGATCATCTACACGTCGGACGTTCGTCTGGTGGATGGATCGACGCTGCGGCTACCGCACACGCGCATTCGCGGCGCGGACGGCGCGGACATGGAACGCCATCCGCGCCCGGTGGACTTCGAAGTCACGCGGCCGGTCGGCGAGACATACATCGGCAAGGACTCGCAGCTCAACGAAGCGATCCGCGTGTTGTTGAAGAAGCTGGGCAAGGCGGAGTAGGGCAGAGATCACGCGCCGTCGGTACTGACGGCCGGCGCGTGCGAGTTCGCTGCGCAGCTCGTCGACGAGCACGCGAGGCGAGATCACACGCACCGCCGAGCCGAAGCTCAGGAGCCACGTGCGGAGCGCCCAGTCGTTCGAGACGTCGAGCGTCATGCGAATCCGGCCGTCCTGAAGCTCGGTAATGCTTTGTGAGTCGTGCCACACGCGCCCGCCGATGTAGGGTGCGATTCTCGCGTTGAACTCGACTTCGATCCGTTCGGCCGGGCCGGAGAACACGCCCATCGAGCTGCCGAACACATCGTCGGGCAACTCGCGAGTCTTGCGAAACGTCGTTTCGGTCACCGACAGCCGCTCGATGCGCTCCACCGCGAATGTGCGAAATTCGTCGTAGGCGGGCACGAACGCGATGAGATATGTGCCCCCCTGCGCGAGCGCCAGCCGATACGGCTCGACCGAATACGCCTTGGCCTTTCGGCTCTGCGCCGAGAAGTACTGCATGCCGACGACGCGCCGGTCTTTGGCGGCGTCGAAGAGGCGGCGGGTGATGTCGATGAGCCGGCCGGACGCGCGGCGTGCGTGGGGCGCGGCTTTCGTCGAGACGACCTGCGGCAGCGTCGACAGGAATTCGCGCATGCGCGGGTTGAGCGAACGTTCGATTTTTTCGAGCGCCGCGCCGAGCTCGTCGGCGAGCGGCCAGCCCGACATCGCGTTGGTGACCGATCGGCTCAGATAGAGGGCCGCGACGTCGCCAATCGACAGGCCCTCTTGCACCGAGCGGAAGGGCTGCGCGTCGAGCCGCCATCGCTTGGTCTCGTTCTCTTCGCCCTCGTCATAAATCGAGAACCCGGCCTCCTGCAGCGCCTGCAAATCGCGGCGGATCGTCCGCGTGGACACGTCGACGAGCGTCGCCAGCTCGTGGATCGTCACGCCGGCTCTGCGCGCCTCGATCTCGCGCAGGATCTGCCACTGGCGGATGACTTCAGCGTTGCGCATCGTGGCTGGACGCGGCGGTCCGGGCCGCCGGGCGCGGCATGCCGGGTCCGCGGAGCACGCGGCCGGGCCGTTCGGACGTGAGCCGGCCGTCGGCGACGACCGCCTTGCCGTTGACGAGGACCCAGCGGACGCCGGTGGAGTAGTGGAGCGGATCCTCGAAGGTCGAGACGTCGTGGATGTTCGCTGGATCGAAAATCGTGACGTCTGCGAGCAGCCCGGGGCGCAGCAGGCCGCGATCGGTCACGCCGACGCGAATCGCCGCGCGCGACGTCATCTTGCGGACGGCGTCTTCGAGGGTCAACACATGCTCGTCGCGCACGTAATGGCCAAGAATGCGCGGAAACGATCCCCAGGCGCGGGGATGCGAGCGCGATTCGGAAAGCGGGCCGTCCTCGGCGCGGGCGCCCGCGTCGGTGCCGACGCTCACGAGCGGGTCGGCCAGCGCGAGCCGGACGTCGGCCTCGTTCATGATCGAGATGATCACGCTCGACTGCGCGCGATCAGCGATCACGAAGTCCATTACGGCGTCGCGCGGATCCTTGTTCAGCTCGCGGCCGATCTCGGTGAACGTCTTCCCCTCGTACTTGTGCAGTTCGGGCGCGATCGTTTCCGACAGCATGACGCCGTCGCCGCCGCCCGATCCGTACCACTGATTTTCCCAGGTCGTGGCCGTGGTGTCGGCCATGTCGTCCCGGGCCTTGGCGCGCTGGGCCGGATCTTTCAGCCGCGCGATCATGGTGTCGACGCCGCCCTCGCGCACCCAGAGCGGTAGACACGCGTCGAGGCCGTTGGCCGCGCGCGTGTACGGGTACTGATTGGCGGTGATGTCGAGCCCGCGATCGCGCGCCGCGTGAATCCGCGCCAGCACGTCCGGCATCTTGCCGAAATTCGCGCGATACGCCGTCTTCAGGTGAAAGATCTCGGCCGGAATCTTCGCGCGCTCGGCGATCGCGAAGACTTCATCGAGCGACTCGAAGATCCTGCCGCTCTCCGATCGCTGGTGCGTGATGTAAATGCCGCCGTAACTGCCCGCCACGCGCGCCAACTCGACCAGTTCGTCGGTCGACGCGAACCGATCGGGGACGTATTGCAGCGACGAGCTCAAGCCGAGCGCTCCCTGCTGCATCGCCTGCGCGACGAGATCTTTCATGCGCGTCAGCTCGTCGGCCGTCGCGGCGCGTTCGGAGCGGCCGACGACGTAGTCACGCACACCGCCGGCGCCGACAAACGATCCGAGGTTGATCGCCGGATGCGTGCGCGTTTCCAGTCGCGTGAAGTACTCGCCCAGCGTCCGCCAGTCGCCGGTGATCTTGTAGCGCGCGAACGTCTCCTTCTGATCGCCGAGCATCCGGTCGTTCACCGGGCCAATCGACGCGCCTTCCCCCGTGATCTCCGTGGTCACGCCCTGCAGAATCTTGCTCGCTGCGCGATTGTCGACCAGAAGGTTGAACTCCGACTGGCCTAGCATGTCGATGAATCCCGGCGAGACGACGAGGTTGGTCGCGTCGATGCGCGTCCGGGCTGTGGCGGTATGCAGGTCGCCCATCGCGGCGATGTGATCGCCCGAGATCGCGAGGTCGCCCTTCCACCACGGTGTGCCCGCTCCGTCCACGATCCGGCCGTTCGTGATCAGGACGTCATAGGTCGGCGCCTGCGAGTGCAGCGCGGCCGTGGCCCCGGCCAAAAGCATGCCGCCGAGCGTCATACGGAGAGAGCGCCTGAGATCGAGCACGGGCCAAATCATAGCAAGAACGAGGGTTAGCAGGTCTGACCGGGATTGTCACACGTGGCCGCTACTCTCGTGTTGAGAAAGGGGCACACATGAACCGCTTCGATGGAACCGCCGCCCGGCAACTCCTGCTCGTGTCCGACGACGAATCACCGGTGAGCTGGCGCGAGGCGCCGCGGCAGCGGCAGGTCTCGCTCCGGCTGCTGCAACGCGACATCTTCGTCGAGCTCGCCAAGCGCCGTCGTCGCGCGCAGATCGCCGCGCGGCATCTGGTCGAGCAGGACAGCCACTAGCGCTCGCGTCCGACGGCGCCGTGCAGCCAGTGAATGATCGGCAGCACGAGCGCGGTCGGCGACAGTCGGACGAGCCAGACGCCCACGCGATTCGTCACGCCAGGCACGACGATCGCGCGGCCGCGGAACAGTCCGTTCACTCCGGCGCGTGCGACCGCGTCGGCAGACATCAGGCCGATGTCGAGCAGACGGACGTCCTGCTGATGCGCGCGCGCTTGAAAACCGGTGCGCGTCGGTCCCGGACACAAACACGTCACCGCAACGCCCCGCGCCTTGAGCTCGTAGGCCAGCGCACGCGAGAACGAGAGCACGTAGGCCTTGGTCGCGTAGTAGACGGCCATCAGCGGGCCCGGCTGGAACGCGGCGGTCGACGCGACGTTGAGGATGCGCCCTTTCGCCGCAATTACGTCCGGCAGCAGCCGCTTGGTCAGCTCCGTCGGCGCCTCGACGTTCACCCGCATCTCCTCGATTTCGTCGTCGAGGCCGGTGTCCGTGAAGAGACCGAAGGTCGCAAATCCCGCGTTGTTCACGAGGATGTCGATCCGGCCGATCGCGCGGACGCGTGCGGCGACGTCGGCCACGGCGCCCGGCGCGGCGAGATCGGCGGCAATCACGTGGGCCCGAACGCCGTGCGCGCGGGTGAGCTCGGCGCCGAGCGCCTGGAGCTTGTCCGCGGATCGCGCGACCAGGATGAGATCGCAGTGTCTCGCGGCCAATTCGCGCGCGATGGCGTCACCGATCCCGGATGACGCGCCTGTCACGAGTGCCAGCACTTACCGCTCCTTGCCCGCTGCCCGTTCCGATCTTATCTCCTGCAACATCGTGTCGACCGACTGTCGCAGTGCCCGCGTGCCGGCGGCGTCGTCGCCGCGCGCGACGGCGATGGGTGCGCCGAATCTGAGCGTCACCGGCGCCGCGCGCCAGGGCAGCAGGCCGCGCCAGTTGAACGCACGGCCGCGCGGCCAGAGGTCGTACAGGCCGTCGAGCGCGACGGGCACGATCGGCGCATTGACGTTCGACGACAGGATCGCCGCGCCTTTGCGGAAGGGTTTCAGGCCGCCGTCGATCGATCGCTCGCCTTCAGGGAAGAGGATCAACACCTTTTTCAGCCGCAGCCCGCCGGCGCCCGCCTGCATCGCCGTGACGAGGTTGGCGTCGGGATCGACCGGCACGATGTTGACAGCTCGCGCAAGCCAGGCCGCGAACGGCGTCACGAAATACTCCGACGCGCCGACGAAAAACATCTGCATCAGCGTGCGAAATGGCAAGGCCGATGCGAGGACGAAGCCGTCGATGTACGACTGGTGATTCGGGCTGATGATGAACGGTGCGGCGGCCGGCAGATGCTCGCGTCCACTCACGCGAAAGCGAACGAGCACGCGCAGCACGATCGACACGACACCGAGCGCGACGAACGCGAGCGTCGCACGGCCCGTCTTGCGGCGCGAGAGATTCGCCAGCAGCGCGGCGTCGGGCGGTTGACTGAGCAATGCCGCCCACGGCTGCGCCTCGGCGGCGTCCAGGGTTTGGCCCGTGCGTTCGCCGGCGAGGACGGCGTCGACGAGCATTCGCAGACTGAAAATCGTCGCGCGCGCTTCCGCCGCGACCCGCGTGCCGCAGTGACGTTCGAGCGCGGTGAGCAGTTCGACCCGCTCCATCGAATCGAGACCGAGATCCAGTTCGAGATTGGCGTCGGGTGGGATTGCCTCGCGATCGAGCCGGCGCTTGACGATGTCGACCAGCCGCGCGTGCTCTGGATCGGCGAGCCACGCCCGCTCGGCGTCGGTGAGCGGACGATCGGCTGCCGGGGTCTCGTCGGCCGTCTCGCGCACGCGGCGTTCGATCTGATTGCGCTGCATCTTGCCCGTCGACGTGCGGGGTAGCGGATCGAGCCACAAGTCGTAGCTCAGGATGCGCTTGTGAGCAGGTAACTGGACGGAGAGTCCTTCGATCTCGAATCGCATCAGCTCGCGCATATTCACGATGCCGCGCTCGCGCAGCACCTGCTGATCGGGGACGACCACCGCATGGAGCCGCTCGGCCGAGGGCTCGCCCGGCCGCGTCAGACCGAGCACGCACAGCTCCTTGATGAACGGCGACTGCCGGTAGTGCGCTTCGATCTCTTCCGGATAGAGGTTCTTGCCTGATGCGAGGACGATGATCTCTTTCGAGCGACCGGTGATGAACAGCCGGCCGCCGGCGTCGATGCGGCCGAGATCGCCCGTGTGAAACCAGCCGTCCTTGATCGCGTCGGCGGTGGCGTCGGGGCGGCCGAAATACTCGCGCATGACGATTGGACCGCGAATGAGCACCTCACCGTCTAGATCTTCATCGTCGGGGACCCCTGCAGCCCGACTGGCGCGCTCGCTAGCGGGGCCCCCACGCCCCGCGCCGCTCGCGCGCGGGTCTTCCTTGGCGTCGGGGACCCCTGCACCCCGACTGGCGCGCTCGGCAATTCGAATGTCGACACCAGGCAGCGGTTGACCGACGGATGTCGTGAAGTGGTCGTTCGGGCGCATGATGGTCGCCGCGCCGGACGTCTCGGTGAGACCGTAGGCGTTGAGCAGCGTGAAGCCCATGCCATAGAGGTCGCGTCCGATGACGGGATCGAACTTCGAGCCGCCGGTCACGAGGACGCGCATCTTCGCTCCGAACACGCGGTGCACGGCGGAAAAGACGCGCTTGCCGGCGTTGAGGCCCGTGCGATCCCGCATCCAGCGGTTTGCGGTGACGATTGCACGGAAGGCGAGGCGCGCGAGGCGACCGCGCTTGCCGACCTCGGTCGTCGCACGTTGGTGGATGAGATAGAAAAACTGCGGCACGCACGCGAAGATCGTGATGCCTCGCGTGGCGAGCGCGTCGAGCAGCGATGATGAGCTCACCGTGCGCAGAAACACGACGCGCGCGCCCGCGGACAGCGGCAGGAGCAGGTTGGCCATCTGTGCGAGCGCGTGGAAGAGCGGCAGCACGCCCAGCACGGCGTCGGACTCGTCGACCGACACGATCGAAAACGCGGCGAGCCGTTCGGCATCGAGGTTTGCGTGCGTGAGGACGACGCCTTTGGGATCAGCGGTCGTGCCCGAGGTGTAGAGAATCACCGCCGCGTCAGTCGGCGCGACGTCCGCGACGCGGGGAGGCGCGGCGGGCCAGGGCTCGCTCCCGAGGGCCGGAATCCCGGGTGCGTCGCCGGAGAGGAGCGCGAGGCGCGGCGTGGCGGCGATCGCCGCGCACCCGACGCGGGCGGTGTCGAGAAACTTCGGCGTCGTGACCAGCACGCACGCCCCGCTGCTCGCGAGAATCGTCGCGACCTGCGCGGGCTTGTAGGCCGTGTCGAGCGGCACGGCGACCGCGCCGATCCAGAGCGCGCCGAGATAGGCGGAAATCCACCGGGCTTCGTTGTCGGCCAGGATCGCCACGCGATCGCCGCGACACACGCCGGCGCCGCCGAGCCACATCGCGGCACGTGCCGCATCTCGCATCAGCTCGGTATATGTCGTCTCGGCGACGTGTCCATCCTCGATGAGCTCGACGGCCGTGCGTTCGCCGAAACGCGACGCGGCCTCCGCAATGCGCGAGCAGAAGTTCGACACGTGATCCGTGGAGGCATGATACTCGCGGGTCTCGCGGACGGTGCGACGCACCGTGAACCCGTCCTGATGTACCCTGCCTTGATGACCGATCCGATCGCGCGGTATCGGGAGTGGTTCGCGGACGCCGTCGCGCGCCAGTGCGGGGAGCCGAAGGCGGCGTGTCTCTCGACGGTTGGCGCCGAAGGCCGGCCGTCCGCGCGCATGGTGCTCGTGCAATACGCCGACGCGCGCGGCCTCGCCTTCTTCACGAACTTCAACAGCCGAAAGGCGCAGGAGCTCGACGCTCGTGCGCTGGCGGCGCTCACCGTGTTCTGGCGCGAGATCGAGCGCCAGGTACGGTTCGAGGGATCGGTCGGCCGCGTCCCCGACACTGAGTCGGACGCCTATTTCGCCACGCGTCCGCGGGAAAGCCAGTTGGGCGCGTGGGCGTCTCACCAGAGTCAGCCGTTGTCGTCGCGCCGCGAGCTCGAAGATCGCTTTGCCGAAACCGAGCGCAGATTCTCGGGCGGCGCCGTGTCGCGCCCGCCGTTCTGGGGCGGCTACCGGCTCGTCCCCGATCGCGTCGAGTTCTGGGCGGGCCGCCCCGGACGACTGCACGACCGCGAGCTGTTCGAGCGCGACAGCCAGGCCTGGCGCCAGAGCTTCCTATACCCATGAGCGAGACCCAGTCCCCACCCGCCCCGCCGACTTCCTCCGGAGGCAACGTCGCCGCCAACATTCCCGGGGAACGACCGAAGCCAGCCGAGGCCGGCGTGCACGATCGCGTGCTGCTCGAGGGCCCGCATTCGCGCCTGCGCGAGATGGCGCTGCTCGCGCGCGCGGTCACCGACTTCGTACGCGGATTCCGCGTCCTGCACTTCGTCGGGCCGTGCGTGACGATCTTCGGATCCGCGCGATTTGGCGAGGCGCACCCTTACTACGCCATCGCCCGCGAGATTGGACGGCGTGTAAGTCTGATGGGATTTACCGTGATGACCGGCGGTGGACCGGGGCTGATGGAAGCGGCCAACCGCGGTGCACGCGACGCCGGTGGCCTGTCCGTCGGCTGCAACATCGAGCTGTCGCACGAGCAGGATCCCAATCCCTACCTCGACCGGTGGATCACCTGCCGCTACTTCTTCGTGCGCAAAGTCCTGCTGTTCAAGTACTCCTACGGATTCTTCGCGCTGCCCGGCGGTCTCGGCACGCTCGACGAGCTGACCGAAGCGCTGACGCTCATTCAGAACGCCAAAATCCAGGAATACCCCGTCGTGCTCATCGGCACCGCCTACTGGCGGCCGTTCATCTCGCTCCTGCGCGAGATGGTGACGCAGGGTGCCGTCGGCGCCTCCGATCTCGACCTGGTGATGGTGACTGACGATCTGGACGAGGCGATGCGGCACCTGCAGACACACGCCGTCGATGCCTTCGGCCTCAAGCGCGTGCAGCGCCCCGCCTGGTGGCTGGGCGAACGGTCGATCAACCGCGAAACGTAGGACGAGGAAAGTTGGGGTGGGCGACGGGTATCGAACCCGCGACCTCCTGAGCCACAGTCAGGCGTTCTGCCACTGAACTACGCCCACCACACGGAGAAGCACCTCAGTCTACCCTCGAACTCACTTTCCTTGAAACAGCCCGACCGCGCCGGGTTCGATGCGCACCTGATCGCTGATCCAGAGCGCGACGAGCGCTGCGCCGACCCAGAGCACGAGCTGGAACGCGAACCGCGCGAACGGGCCGAACCGCGCTTTCCATTCCTGTTCGACGACCACGACCCAGACGCCGCAGGCCACCGCCCAGCCGATGACCCGCGCGACTTCAAGAGACATCCACCGCTCGAGCTGATCCGGGACGACGACGAGGATCGCGGCCATGAGCAGCCAGACGACCGCATTGCGCAGCACGAAGCCCCAAACCGGTAATCGCGGCATGAAGTTGCGTCTCTTATAACAGACAACCCGTATAATCGACGCGTGCAGCCCTTAGCCTCGATCGAGGCTTTGGCCGATCCAATCTACGAGGCCTTCTACGGCCTCAAAGAACAGCCATTCGCGATTTCCACCGATCCGAAGTTCCTGTTCATGAGTGCGTCGCACGAACGCGCGCTCCAGGAACTCGTGACCGGACTGCGGCGCCAGGAGAGCATTCTGCTCCTGACCGGCGAAACGGGGACGGGCAAGACGACGATCTGCCGCGCCGTACTGGGCTCGCTCGGCGATCGCACATTCTCCGCGATGATCCTCAACCCGTACATGTCTGGTGCGGAGATGTTGCGCGCCATCCTGCGCGATTTCGGGTTCGTGTCACGCGACGACCTGCGCCGCGGCGCGTTCGCGCAGGCCGACGTGCCGCAGTTGCTCGACGCGCTCGAGGGGTTTCTCGCCTCGATCCGCTCCCTCGACTCGCACGCCGTCGTCGTCATCGACGAAGCGCAGAGCTTGCCGGCGGAAGTGCTCGATCAAATCCGGTTGCTGACCGCGCACGAGCGTGACGGGCGCCGGCTCATCCAGGTGGTGCTCGTCGGCCAGCCGCTGTTGCTCAAGACGCTCAAGACCGAGCCGATGTATGCGCTGACCGAGCGGGTGACGCGGCGCGTCACGCTGTCGCCGTTGCCTCCTGACGAAGTCGCCGCCTATATCAAGCATCGGCTGCAGGTCGCGGGCGGCGGGGCGCTGGCGTTTTCGCCGGAAGCGACCGACCTGGTGGCGCAACTCTCGCGCGGGCTGCCGCGGCGGGTGAACGTGCTCTGCGACCGCGCGCTGCAGGAAGGCCGGATTCAGGGCGCGACGACGATTACGTCGGCGATGGTGACGCAAGCGGCCCGGTCGCTGGTGAATGCGCTTGAGGATCGCGCACCCGAGTCGACCGACGTTGCGCCCGGTGCGCAGCCGCCAGCCGCAGACGCGAGCGAGATCCTCGACACCTTCTGGCAATCGGACGGCACGCGCTGGCAACGGCGCGGGCTCGTCGGCGGGGCCGTGGGCATCGTCGCCGCCGTCGTCGCGTATGGCGTCTTTGCCTACGGGCTGGTCTCGGAGGCGCCGAACGCGCCGGCGCGGCCTCCGGCGCCCAAACGCGACCTCAAGCTGGCGACGACGATTCCTGTGCCGTCAGACGAGAGGATCGCCGACGCGATCCAGACGTTCGGTCGCGGTTCAGGTCAGCTCCCAGACGATCGCGACTAGCTCGACCGTGACGCCGCTTCGCTTCGGTCCAAGCGAGAGCGTCTCGGGGGGATCCTGTTTGGTCGTGAACTCGGCGCGCTGCGTGCGCGCGAGCCAGCGGTCGAAATTCTTCGCCGACCGCGTGAACTTCGGCACCTGCATGGCGTTCTCCGGCAGCGGCAGGTAGCTGGCTGCGACCGGGGCGTCCTTGAGCAGGGCGTCGGGCATTAGCGGCGTCGGCTGGGCCTGCTCCCAGTCCACCGTGCGCGCCGACGGATCGAGCGGGGCGAGGAACGCGACACGGCGCCGTTCCTCGAGCCGGCGCTTGCGATCGCCGAATTGAATTGTGGCCGCGCCGTAGAGCCGGGGCATGAAGACACCCTTGGCTAGAGTGGCGGGCAGGTAAAACTGCGGTATCTCCGGCGACCCCAGCGGGCGGGTCGGTCCGGCCAGTCGCGGCTTATCTGTGGGCACCGGCACGATGCTATACGGCCGGCCCTAGGCTGTCATCCTCTGGCGCGCTTTTTCTGGACGGCCCGGGCAGGCAGGCCGACGGGCTTCGCCTCCCCAATTTTGGCCGTCTTTTTCTTGGTCGTGGACACCCGATCCAGACTCTGGCGCAGCGCTTCCATGAGGTTGACCACCTTGGGCGGGGCCTCCTCCTGCGGCGCGACGATTTCTTCGCCGGCGATCTTGGCGTCAATCATCTTGCGCAATTCTTCCTGGTAATCGTCCTTGTATTGCGTGAGATCGCCGCCGGTCTCGAAGTTGCTGATGACCTGCCGCGCGAGCTTCACTTCGTCCGGCTTGATCTTCGCCGGGACGGTCTTCAATTCGTCGATGGCGCCCATCGCGCGCACCTCGCCCGCGTGGCGCAGCGTGTACATCACGAGCCCGTTTTCGCGCGGCTGGATGGCCACCAGATACTCGCGTCCGTAGAGCGCGAGCTTGCCGATCGCCGCCTTGCCGACCATGCCTTCGCGCATCACCGCGAACGCTTCGGCCGCCACCGTGCCGTCGGGCGCGAGATAGTACGGCCGCTCGACGTACACGGGGTCGATCGTGGACGCGTCGGCGAACTGCACGACGTTGATGACGCGCGTCGATTCGGGCCGGACCTTCGCGATGTCTTCTTCGTCCATCACGACGTACTTGCCCTTTTCGAACTCATAGCCCTTCACGAGGTCCGTATTGGCGACTTCGACCTCGCAGGTCGGGCACCAGCGCTTCTGCTGGATGCGCGTGCGGCACTCGCGGTGGAGCTGGTTGAAACTCAGCGTCGCCGCGGCGTCCGTGGCCGGAAACACCCGGACGGGGATGCTGACGAGACTGATCTTGAGGTAACCCTTCCAGGTCGCGCGCGCCGCCATGTTGTGACTCCTGCAAGGGGATTATCGGTCACGGCTTAAGCTGTGTCCATGGCACGCTGGCGCGATCGGCCCGCATCTGTCCGTCCCATGCTCGCGTCACTCGACGAGCCGCCGGTGCGGCAGGCCGGGTGGTTCTACGAGCCGAAATACGACGGCATCCGGGCGCTGGTCGATCTGGCCCCTGGCGCGCGTAAGGCGCCACCCCACGTCGCGATCTACTCGCGTAACGGCAACGAGAAGACCGCGCAGTTTCCGGAGATCGCCGCGGCGCTCGGACGCGTCGCCCAGTCGCTGCCCGGGCCGGTGCTGCTCGACGGCGAGATCGTCGCGATCGACCGCGCCGGCCGGCCGCTCGGGTTCCAGCAGATTCAGGGACGCATCCATCTCACCGGTGCGTCCGAAATCGCGCGCGCCGAACGCGACGCGCCCGCCGCGATCCTGCTCTTCGACCTGTTGCGCGATGGCGAGCTCGACCGACGCGGCGAGCCGCTTGCCGCGCGCCGGCTGTCCCTCCAGGAGCGGATCCATCCGACGAAAGCCGACGCTCGCTGGATCCGCCTGAGCGAAATGGTCGCCGACGACGGCCGCGACATGCTGACGCGGGCGAAGCGCGAAGGGTGGGAAGGACTCATCGCCAAGGACGGCCGGTCGGTCTACCAGAGCGGGAAGCGGACGCCCGCCTGGCGCAAGCTCAAGCTCCTGAAACAGCAGGAGTTCGTCGTCGGCGGTTGGACGGACCCGAAATTGACGCGGCAGCACTTCGGCGCGCTGCTGCTCGGCTACTACGAAGGCAAGACCCTCCACTTTGCCGGGAGCGTCGGGACGGGATTCGACGAGCACGAACTCGAGCGGGTGAGCCGGACGCTCCGCGCGAACGCCCGAGCGACGTCGCCGTTTGCCGGGCCGATTCCGGTCGCCGGTCGGCCTCACTGGATCACTCCTGCCCTGGTCGTCGAAGTCCGGTTCACGGAGTGGACGGCAGAGGGGTTGCTTCGGCAGCCCGTGTATCTGGGGATACGCGAGGACAAGCGGCCCGCGGACGTGCGCAAGGAGGTCCCAGAGGTGAAGATCAAGCCTGCAGCCTCGCTGCCGTCGGCCGCCCGAACGCGCGCCACCAAAGGGCCTCGGGTGTCTCGAAGTCCTGAGGCGGTCACCCCCGTCATCGAGGCCCTGGCGGCGCTCGAGGCGTCGAAGCGCGACGGCGACGTCGTGCTGCCCAATGGCGACACGCTCCGCGTGACGAATCTGGCCAAGCTCTTCTGGCCCGACCTCGGGATCACCAAGGGCGAGCTGCTGCGCTACTACGTGTCGGCCTCGCCGTTGCTGCTGCCGGCGGTGGCCGATCGTCCCCTGGTGATGAAGCGATTTCCGAACGGCATTGCGAAGTCGGCGTTCTACCAACAGCGCCATCCCGAAGCGGTGCCGCCCGGCGTGCGGCGCGAACTCTTGCCCGACGACATCGAGCCGATCGACGAGGAAGACGGATCGCGCGAGCGGCTGATCGGCGGATCGCTCACGACGCTCGTTTACATGACGCAACTCGCCGCGATCTCGCAGGACCCGTGGTTTTCACGCGTGTCCGACCCGATTCATCAGGACTACACGGCGATCGATCTCGACCCGGGCGACGGAGCGGGCTTCGATCGGATTCTCGACGTCGCGCGATGGGTGAAAGACGAGCTCGATCGACTCTCGATTCCCGCGGTCCCGAAGACGTCGGGTTCACGCGGGCTGCACATCTACATTCCGCTGCCGCCGCGGACGACGTACGAGACGGGGCAGTTGCTCTGCCACATGATCGCGTCGGTGGTGGCGACGCGTCACCCGAAGATCGCGACGATCGAGCGCATGGTCAAGCGGCGCCCGCGTGGGACCGTCTACGTGGACTATCTGCAGAACATTCTCGGCAAGACGCTCGCGACGGCGTATTCTGCCCGCGCGAGCGACTACGCCGGGGTCTCCACGCCCCTCACGTGGCGGGAAGTCGAGGACGGCGTGGATCCGCGCGAGTTCACGGTGCGGACCGTGCTCGACCGGTTCGGCCGCGTCGGCGATCTTTGGGCACGGCTCCGCGACGACCGGCCGGTCGATTTCCGCGCGGTGCTGCGGAAGACGAAATGACGCCGTCCGGTCAGCGCCGGACGGGCTTCGTGGCGGTCGCCGCGCCGGGGACGATCTTCCGGAACCCGTCGCCGTCCCACGTGTAGAAGACCCGATCGCCCGAGCAGGACAAGCTGACCATCGAATTGTGATTCAGATAATCGTCAGACTTGGTGACGGGGTTGATGTATTTCGTTCCTCGGCCGGCTTTCGCGAGGTAGCGGTCGCTCTTGTCGCCGGGGGCCGATTCCAGCTCGTAGACCCGGAAGTCGGCGAGCCAGCCCATCACGACGACGACCTTGATCGCGTCAGCCGTGTGAATCTCGAGACCCCAGTCACCGAAGCCGTCGGTGTTGAAGTCATCGTTCACCTGGGTGGGCGACGAACCGGCGGCTGCCGTGCAGGCGCCCGAAAAGTTGGCCAGCTGCCAGCCCGGGTATTTCGCATCGAGCGCCCGGCGCGCCTGATCGGGGAAGGCCCCGGGCGGTTGCGGCGGCTTGCGGAACATGCAGGAGGTGGCCGTGAGGGAGACGAGGAGAATCAGCGTCAGAGATTTCACGTCATTATTAGACGATAAACCGCAGGTGAGAGTCGAGTGCGCCTCCAAGGACCCGGCATGGTGCTCCACCTCCGTATGCCGTGGCCATCAATCTGATGCACGTCGCGCAAGATGAGCCATGATAGAAACTCCCGTTCGAGGAGGTATCTGATGCGTTCGGCGTTTCACTATTCCACCCGGGTCGGCGCGTCGCCGATCGCCGGTCAGACCGCACCGGCCGGCAGGGCCGACGCGAGTGTCGCGACGGATCTTTTGTGAGGGCCGAACGCGCTGGTCGCACGTTGGGAAAGATCGCGGGGCTCGTCGGCGTGTTGATCGTCGCCGCCGCGACGTTGCTCGCGCAGTCCGCCAAGTTCAAGTCGACGTGGGCCGCGCCCGGCGCGGGCCCGCTCAACTTCGCCGGCAAGAAAATCGCCGTCGTTGCCATTACGGACAACATGAACGTTCGCATGTCGGCCGAAGAGGCGATGGCGCGCGAGATCACGGCGCTCGGTCCGCAAGGCGTCGCGTCGTATCGCGCGATTCCGAAGGAAGAACTCGCCAGCAAGGATCATGCGCAAGCCTGGTTCGAGAAAACCGGCGTCGCCGGCGTCGTCACGATCCGCGTGGTCAACGTCGACAAATCTCAGGAGTACTCGTCGGTGGTGATCGGGACGTCGTACTACCAGAACTTCGGCAGTTACTACGACTACGGGGTCGCGACGATCGTCCCGATCGGCGACCCGAAGGAAAACACGACCTTCGCGATCGAGACGCTGCTCTATGACATCGCCAACGGCGGCAAGATGTTGTGGGCCGGTATGAGCGAGACGACCAATCCCAAGAACGTTCAGACGTTCATCGCTGGCCTCGCGAAAGCGACTGTCAAGGATCTGCAAGACAAGAAGCTCGTGAAAAAGAAGTAGGCCGACGCGCCATGCGACGGCTGGTGATGTTCAACCGGGTCAGTGCCGAGGGATCGTTCGCCGTGCCCGACGGCAAGCTGGACTGGGTCGTGCCTGACGATCAGATCGACCAGGAGGGCGCGAGCGCGACGCCCGATGCCGACACCGTGCTCTTCGGCAGGAAGACGTACCAGATGTTCGCGTCGTTCTGGCCGCACGTGCTCGACGACGGCGCGGCCGCGCGCAATCCGCACGGCCCGGACCGATCGCCGGCGATGCGGGCGATGGCCGTCATGCTCAACGACGCGACCAAAATCGTGTTCTCGAAGACCCTGACCGAGACACCCTGGCACAACTCCCGGGTCGTGCGCGAGTTCGACCCCGCCCTGGTTCGGACGCTGAAGGAAGCACCGGGCAAGACGATCATGATCTTCGGCAGCGGCTCGATCGTCTCGCTGCTGACCGAGCATGATCTGATCGACGATTACACGTTCATCGTCAGTCCCGTGTTCGTGGGGAACGGCCGGCCAGTCATCACGGGCGTGTCGAACCGCGTGAAGCTGACACTGGCCGAGGCGCGCGCGTATCCGTCTGGCAACGTCAAATTGCAGTACGTGCGCACGACGTAGCGTCCGGTCGTCACTCCATTCGCAGCGCTTCGACCGGGTCGATCCGCGACGCTCGTCGCGCCGGCAGCCAGCTCGCCACGAGCGCAATCACGACCAGCAGGGAGACGGCCAGCGCGTAGACGCGAACATCGGTCGGCTGCACACCGACGATGATCGCGCGCATCGAACGGGTCGCGAGCGCGGCCAGGCCCAGGCCAAGCGCAATTCCCATTGCGGCAAGCGTCAGCGATCGACGGATCACTGTCAGTTGCACCTGCCCGGGTTGCGCGCCGATCGCCAGGCGCATGCCGATCTCGCGCGTGCGGCGCGAGACCACGTACGAAATCGTCCCGTAAAGACCCACCGCGGCGAGGAGCAGCGCGACGGCGGTGGCGATGCTCAGAAGTATGGAAATGAACGCGAGCTGCGACGTGGCCTGGCCGATGATCGCGTCCATCGTCGTGACGTTGGCGAGCGGCACGTCCGGGTCCACCTCCGAGATCACGCGGCGAATTGCCGGAAGTGCGGCGGCCGGATCCTCGAGGCCGGTCTTGACGACCAGGGACAGGTAGCCAGCCCACCAGCCCGCGTTCCAGGTGGCCTGCGGATCGTGTCGCATAGGGTAGTAGATGGCAATTCCGGGCTCGCTGAGCGGGATGCCACCGTCGTCGACAGCGCGCGGGATGTTCCCGGCCACACCGACGACGTGGTGAAACGGTCCGGTCGTCTTGCCATTGGGCGCGACGCCTTTGCCGATCGCGTTCTCACCCGGCCAGAAGCGATCCGCAAACGCCTTGCTCACCACCACGGCGGCGCGCGACGGGTCGTCGTTGTCGGCGTCCACGAACGCTCGGCCCTGCAGGATCGGTATGCCGAGCGTCTCGAAATATCCCGGAGTCGTGGCCTCCTGACCAGCGCACGTCGTCATCCCCGCCTGCTTGATGCGATCGAAGACGATGGGCTCGTCGAATCCCTGGACCGTGCAGCCGAATCCGGAGCTGACGGGCAGTTCCTCGGACATGCCGGCGGCGGTCACGCCCGGAAGCGAGCGCACACGCATCAGCATCTCGCGATAGAAGCGCCACACGGCTTCGTCGTTCGGATAGCGCGCGGGACTGAGAAACACCTGGGCGGTCAGCACGCCGCGCGGGGACATGCCGATGTCGACCGAGCGAAGCGTGACGAGCGTCGCGATCATCAACCCGGCGCCGATCGCGAGCGTGAGGGCCAGCGCGACCTGCGAGACGATGAGCGCGCCGCGCATGCGGTTACGCTCGCGGCCGGCGGTGGTCGATCGCGTGGTGTCACCGAGGCTGCGGATGGCGCGCGGGCCGGCGTGGACGGCGATCGGATACACCGCGAGTCCAAGGCCGATGACGAGCGCGACGGCCAGGGAGAAGACCACCGTGCTGGTGGTGACGTGCACGCCGTGAATCCGCGGCAGTTCGGTGGGCGCGAGCGCCGCCAGCGCCGGCACTGCCCACACGCTGACGGCAATTGCGAGAAGCGCGCCCAGCAGCGCAAGCGTGAGGCTTTCGGCGAGCACATGACGCGCAAGCGTCACCCGGCCGGCACCGAGCGCCGAGCGAATCGCGAGTTCGCGCTTGCGGCCGTCAATGCGCACGGCAAAGAGATTCGCCACGTTCGCGCAGGCGATCAGCAGCACGAGGCCGACACCGCCAAAGAGCACCCACAAGTTGCGCGAGAGGGTGCCGAGCACGTCGTCCTTGAGCGGGACGGCCTGCGTGCGGAATCCGTAGCGATCGAAAAAGCTCTTGGAATACGCCTGCGGAAACGCTTCGGGCAGTCTCGGCGTGAGTCCGGCGATTTCCGACTCGACGGACTGGGCGGTTGCGCCCGGCGCGAGCAGGGCGACCGCCGGATAGGCATGGTTGTTGTAGAACGGCCCGCTCGGGTTCAGACGCAACGGGAACCAGAGATCGGGCGTCGCGCTGAAGTCGTTGGGCGTTCCCGGCAGACCCGGTAGGTCGACGTCGTCGCGCAACACGCCGATGATCGTCACGGGCTTGTCGTTGAAGTTCAGGGTCGTGCCCACGACACTCGGATCGCCGCCGAACACGCGCGTCCAGAATCCGTGCGAGAGCATCGCCACAGGAGTCGCGGCCGGCGTGTCGTCGTCCTCGGTGATCGTGCGACCCAGCGCCGCGCGCACGCCGAACAACGGCACGCTGCTGGCCGTGATGTTCACGCCGCGAATCCGCTGCGGCCCGGACTTCGTCGTGACGTTGCCGCCCGTCGATCGGTAGAGCCCGATTCGGGCGAGCGTCGTGGCGTGATCCTTGAAGAAGAAGTACTGCGCCGTCGACAGGCTCCAGACTTGGTTGGTGCCCACGCCGGGAACGCGGTTCGAGATGCGGACCAGGCGTGCGGCCTCCGGGTACGGAAGCGGATCGAGGACGACGCGTTTGATCACCGTGAACATCGCGGCGCTGCCGCCGATGCCCAGTCCAATCATCAGAATGGCGATGGCGGCGAATCCCGCCGAATGCCGCAGGCTGCGAAGCGAGACGGCCACGTCATGGGTCAGTCCACTCAGCATCGCTCTCATGGTGAACCTCTCTTCATTCAGATTGGCGATTGCGCGCATGGCGCCGGCGTCGGCAAAGGCGCCGAGCGCGGTTCGGACGACGCGCCAGGCGGCGCCGGTACGGGCTTCGGCATCGATCTCGCCGTGCCACTCGCGCAGAAACCGGTCCCGGCTGTCGTCGGGTGCGCGCCGTGAGGCGGCGTCCACGAGCAGGCGAGCGACACGGATCGGGAGCGGCACGCCGTCGGCCATGGCGTTCAGTCCTTGCCCCGGGCGGACGTGCGGCGGCCGTCGGCAAAGAGCGCCTGCTGGACGCGCAGCCGCTCGCGAGCGTCGGCGAGGGCGGCGCGGCCCGAGAGCGTCGGCGCGTAGTACCGGCGTTGCGGGCGCGCTTCCTCGCGCGCGCTGGTCACCAACTCCCATTGGGACTCGACGAGGCCGGCGGCCTCGAGCCGCCGCAGCAGCGGATAGACGGATCCGCTTGGCAGCGCCGTCGCGCGCATGATGTCGAACCCGTGGCGATGGCCTTGCTGGATCGCCTGGAGCACCAGGGCCCCGCTGTAGCTCAGTGGACTCGCGTTCTGCGATCGGGTCGTCACGGTGGGCCTCTCTTCCAATATACATACTATCGAATCTACATAGTGTCGAGTGGAAACCCGCGTGACCGGGCTCGGACTTGACAATAGTTAGATGATTAGCTAAATATCTAAGCTGTGAACCGCGTGTTTCGCGCGCTGTCCGACCCCACCCGCCGCCGGGTGCTCCAGCTCCTGCGCGAGCGGCCGATGGCGGCCGGCGAGTTGGCGGATCACTTCACCGTGTCGAAGCCGACGATGTCCGCGCATTTTTCGGTGCTGCAGGACGCCGACCTCATCGAGGCGGAGAAGACCGGGCGGACGATCGTGTACCGGCTGAAACTGTCGGTGCTCGAGGACGCGCTTCTGGGGTTCGCACAGACGCTCGGATGGAGCGCATCAGCACCCAGGAAGACGCGCGGACCTATGGATGGCGCCAAGCGTCGGTCGCTCAGAGGGGAGACAGTGTGATGTCTGCGAAGACGGTGTTCTCGGTGCTTGCCCCGGTCATGCTCGTCGCAGACGCTGTGTTCATCGCCTGGAACTGGTCGATCCAGCCGGAGCGCGGCGTGTTCTGGGTCGTCGCCGCGCTCACCGTCGCCGGCATGTTCGCGGCGTGGCTGCGATCGCGCCGCTACACGCACGTCGGCGGTGCGCGCCAGCGGTCGGCCGAGGCGGTGCTGCAGGCAGTCGTATTCGGCGGGCTGATGCTCGCGATTCCGTTGGGCCTTGCGGTCATGAGCGGACTTGCCGCCCCCGAACGTACGGATGTCTCACACCGCGCGGTCATGGCCATTCTCGGTGCGTTCTTCGTCGCGACCGGCAACGCACTGCCTAAGACGCTGACGCCGCTTGCGGCGCTTCGGTGCGACGCCGCCAGCGTCCAGGCATTTCAGCGGTTCGCGGGCTGGACGTGGGTGCTCATGGGATTGGTGTTTGGCGCCGCGTGGATCGTCCTGCCGACGCCCATCGCGGATCCGGTGTCAACCGTCGCGCTGTTCGCCAGCATGCTGATTATCGCGGCGCGAGTCATTCGTCTGCGTCGATCGCGGCCGCACGCGATCTGAGGTCACTGGAGGCCAGCCATGATGGCACGACTGATGGGATTGCAAACCGTTTCGCCCGGCGAGCTGCACCATCTGATACAACGCGACTCGGTCACCACGGTGGACGTGAACTCGCGGCAGAGCTGGTCGACTGCGCACGTGCCTGGGGCGCTCAACCTCGACCCGGGCGGCTACGCCGATACCGATCTTCCCGCGGACCGCGAGGCGATGCTCGTCTTCTACTGCTCGAACCTGTTTTGCCGCAAGGCGCCGACCGCCGCACAGCGAGCCAAGCGCATGGGCTATCGCAACGTGCGCGTCATGTCGGCAGGGATCAGCGGATGGATCGACGCGGATCTGCCCACCGAATCGGGCGAAACGTGCTGATCGCAGACGCGGCTTCGTGCCGGGGTAGGGCGCGGTGTTACTGGACGACGGCGCCGGTGACTTTGATTTGGTACTGACGAAGGAACTTCGCGCTCGCCGGGTGCGACGCGGCGGCTTGTTCGGTGGCCGCGTCGGCGGCTTCGTGATCGTTGGCCGCGACTTTCATGAACACGCCTTCCGCCGACGCGTGCTTGCCCTTGGCGGAAATCGGAAACACGATCGGACCGCCATCGTCGGCCTTGAAGCGCACGGCGCGGTCGGGCGCGCCGGCCGGCGCGAGCGCCATCCAGCAGCCCATCTCGGTGCAGACGCTCGTCACGATGCCGTCGACGCGGATCTTCTTGCCGACGAATTTTTCCGGCGTCGCGTACAGATCGGCGGCCGGCGTGGCCTGCTTGAGCGTCACCCCGGCGCCGAACTTGACGTCGGCGGCCGCGCTCGGCCGAGCCATGAGGAACGCGAGCGCAAGTAAGGCGGCGAACAGCGGCCGGCGTGAAAAGGTCATGTCTCGATTATAGCGGCTGCCACTGGTCGAACGAGACGCGTCCCGTCGCCAGGTCGTAGACGCCGGAGGTGAGACGCAAGATGCCGCGCCGGATCGCTTCGCTGATGACCGCGGACTCCGCCGCGAGTCGCTCGGCTTGCAGACGCGCATTGAGAGCAACGGCCTGACGAGCGTCGCCGCCGGACCGGGCGACCGCCGGCCCGAGATGATCGTAGAGCAGGCCGATTTTTCCCGGCACGTCCGCGCCGCCAATCGCGGCGTTCACCGCGCCGCACGACGTGTGGCCCAAGACGAGCAGCGCTTTCACACCGAGGATCGCGACGCCGTACTCGAGGCTCGCGATGATCTCCGGGGTGACGATGTTGCCGGCAATGCGGGTGACGAAGATCTGACCGATCGTCTGATCAAACACGAGTTCGACGGGCACGCGCGAATCGGCACACGAGAGGACGCCCGCGAACGGCTGCTGATTGTCGACGGTGCGCTCACGCAGGATGAAGAGGTCACCCTCGAGTGAGGTGAGCCGGTTCTGCGCGAAGCGCGAGTTGCCATCGAATAGGGCCTGTAGGGCGGCGTCTGGTGTCATCGGTTGCCTCGATTGTAACGGAGAGGACGCTCCCGACCTTACCAACTCCACGAAGACGCGTTTGTCGACCACCGGCGGCAGGCAGCCTTTCGGGCCGCAGCCCATGTATGTGATTGACACCTCGGACCGCGATGACGTGTCGCCTTTCACGCGCGCCACCGGCACGCGCAGAGTGACCGCGCCGGCCGGGTAGATCGGATACGTCTGCTTGAGCAGTTCGATCCGGTCGGCTTGCACGGGCCGGTTCGCCACCGCGGGCCCAATCGCCTTGAGGGTGCCGCCGACCACGCCCAGACGCGTCGGCCGGCCAACGCCGTCGACGCCGCCGGCAGGCAGCTCCTGTGCGTAGAGATGCGTCTTCGCATCAAGTGGGGTGAACGCACCGGCGAGCCACAAGCGGCCCGCCCAATCGCGCTCGAGCGTCAACTGCACGCGCACGCCGCGCTCGGTGAACGTGGCGAGGTCCTGGACCTTCTGCGTTGGCGCCCACTGTCGCAGGAGATCGCGCAGCTGCTCCGGCGTCGTACGACGAGTCAGACGGACCTCGTCATTTGTGAGCGCCACGGTCGACCCGTCGGCGTCGAGCACGACGACGGCCGGAATCCAATCCCCGGCCGTGGCGTTGTACTTCGCGACCAGATCGAGGTTCTTGTCCCGTCGTCCCACATCGACGTGGACGACATGAAAATTACGCTCAGCGACGGGCGCGACGATGTCGGTCTCGAAGAGCGCGGCGAGAACACGGCAGTCGGGGCACCAGTCCGCGCCGAAGTCGATGAGCACGTGCTTGCCGTCCTTCTTCGCGGCCGCGAGCGCGGAGGCGATCTCCGTGGCCGGATCACCCGGCGGGTAGAGCAGCTTGGGCGTCTGCGCGGTGATGCCTGCGCTGGCGGCAATGACGAAGCCAAAGAGGGCGAGAGGCCTGACGAGCGAACGCATGGAACCTCCTAACAAAGATGCGCTGGAAAAGAAAAAGGCCCGGAAAGCGGGACGCCTTCCGGGCCGAAACTGCGAGCGCTGGTTAGCGCGTAATGATCAACAGATCGTCAATCGACACACACCAGCGCGGCCGGCGGAGGCGGAAGCTCCGAGGCAACAACAACAGGTGCAGATGAGCGATGACGGCATGTCGGAAACTGAAAGTGACACGTGGGAGGGACGCGTGTCAAGGGCGGCTCGAGGCAGAGCGGGGGAGCCGGTGGCTCGGCTCTATCGCCCTGCATCGATCGCCGTCTTGATCGCGGCGATCAAGGCCTGACGCGCCTGGCCTTGGACACGGCCCGTTGGCTGCTCAGCGGCGCTATCGATCGCGATCACGAGGTGCCGCCTGGGATCAATGTGCAGCGTCTGTCCGTAGATTCCTCGGCCCTCGAACGTGCCGTCGTTGAGCGTCCACCACAGATAGCCGTAACCGGAGCCGGTCCCGCCGGTCTCGGCTTGCGTGCGAGTCGCCTCGGCGAGCCACGTGTCGGGCACGATCGGCACTCCGCCGATGCGCGCGCCGTCGAGGACGAACTGCCCGAACCTGCCCAGGTCGCGCAACGTCATGAACAGGCAGCAGCCGCCCTGCTCGTGCCCGATGTCGTCGATCATCCACTCGGCATCGCGCTCCATGCCGTACGGTCCCCAGATTTTTTCCGAGAGATACTCGGCGAGGGACTTTTTCGTTGCTTCCATGACGAGCACGCCGACGAGGTTCGTCTCCGACGTCTTGTAGACCCACTTCGTGCCGGGCGGCGCGTCGCGCGGAAGCTTGCGCACGTAACTCACCGTCATATCGAGGCCCGGATCCGGCGGTTCGGCGTACATCCGAGCCACGTCGGAGTTGAGGTCGGTGTAGTCCTCGTTCCACCGTACGCCCGATGTCATGGTCAGAAGCTGGCGCACGGTGACGCCCTCGTACGCGCTGCCGCGCAGATCCACGATGTAGCGTGTGACCGGATCGTCGAGGCTCCGGATGTACCCATCCTTCATCGCGGCGCCGACGAGCGTCGAGGTGATCGACTTTGCGATCGAAAAGGAGTGCCATCGTACGCGCGGGCCGCCCGTGAGCGCGTACCGCTCGAGTCGCACGCGGCCGTCCTGCAGCACCAGCACGCCGGCGATCTTCTGCTCGGTCATGGACCGGTCGAATTCTTCGGCGCGGCTGCCCCCGGGAGCGAACGGCGCAAGCGCCGGCCCGGCGTCGATTGCACTGGAATGCAACCCCGCGCGCACGGTGCGCGTGAGGAACAGTGACTCCATTGCCGCGAAGTTGGCTTCGCGCTGCGCCTGGTTCCAGGTCAGCACGACGGCGGCGCGCGAGGCGGGCTCGCGCGCGGGCTGCGGCTGCTGCGCTCGACCGATATCGGCCGCCGAAACGTATGCGACAAACGCGAGAATGGAAATCAGGCGGACGGAGGGCATCGGGTCAGGCTAGGCGCGGCAGCTTTGCCTTCGCCAGGCCGGTGAATTGATTGTAACTGCCGCTCTGCTGCTGTTCCAGAAGACGACAGTGGACCGAGGACCACCATCGTGCCCTGTCAGGGTCAGCGGCTTCAGCTGCGTCACCTTGTTTTCGAGCTCTTTCACTCGCTCGACCTTCGCCGTCAACTTTTGCTCGTTTCGACTGACCCGGTCTCCTTCGTCACCACCGTCTCCTCCGCGCGCACGCGAGCGCGCAGTCCAGCATCACACAGCGGGGTGCGCAGATAGTTCATGGCGCTCTTGAGCCTAACAGGCACAGAACCGGATCAATTCGGGTTCAGGAGCCGCGCACGTGCCGCGGCGCGAAGCGGACTCGCGGAATGTTTAGGAAAAACGAAGACATCTGGTGAGCGCGCTCGGAGTCGAACCGCCCTGGCTAGAACGCAGCCGCGCCGGCCTCGGCCACCGTGTGATCCTGGTCGCCCGAACCGCCGCTGACTCCGATGGCGCCGACAACCTTGCCGTCTTTCTTCAGCGGGATCCCGCCGGCAAAGATCATGATGCGGCCGCCGTTGGAAACGTGAATCCCGAAGAACTGTCCGCCAGACTGCGAGTGCGTCGCGAGATCCTTGGTAGAGATATCGAACGCGCGTGACGTGAAGGCCTTGTTGATCGAGATGTCAATGCTGCCGATCCATGCGCCATCCATGCGCACGTGAGACACGAGGTTGCCGCCGCCGTCGGCGACGGCGATGTTCATGGGCTGTCCGATTTCCGTCGCCTTTTTCTGTGCTGCGGCGATCACGCGCTGTGCGTCTGCGAGTAGAACCATGTCGGTCTCCTGCTCATGGGAAGCGCCTTCGACGATAACAGAAGGAGCGCCCGAACCTTCAACGAACCATGCGGCGACCGGCTACGGGCCACGGGCCGTGCATCGCTATCCGGTAGAGGCTCGAAAAGGACCAACAGGCACAGAACGGGATCAATCTGGGTTCACGCGGCGCGCACGCGATCTGCGCTGGGAAGCGACCTGGCTAAATCTCTAGGAAAAACGAGGGAGAAGTGGTGAGCCCGGATGGAATCGAACCATCAACCAACAGATTAAGAGTCGTTTTTTGCCCGCGACGGCTTGAGCCTGCCTGCGACCATTTGAGCCCGTCTGAGACGCCAGCGCGTCAATAAACTCAATATACACAGCGCTTTACAACCGTCTACAATTGCTCCAGACAGCGTCAGAGTGTCTCGGCACTCCCGCTATCTCCGTGCTAACTGACTTTTGTGGAGAAAAGATGCAGCGCGCCAATCGAGTGAAACTGACTGACCGAAAACTCAAGTCGTTGAAACGGTCACCCACCAGACAAGTCGATCACTGGGACAAGGAGATCATGATCGGTGCGGCCGCCACGGGGCATTCGATCAGTGCGGATGGTGTCAGGAAAGGCATCGACAGCGCCCGTGCCGCACTCGGCCTTCCAAAACGATCCCGTGGACGCCCGCCTCGGTCACGGTAGACGGTCACACTCAAATCGGACTTTTCCGCGTCTCGCAACGCATCCTCATTTCTCCGTTTTCGGCTCACCCCACCCTCCATCACAGTAGTCGCGCAAGAGGCCAGGAAGCGTCAGACGCCACACGACACAGCGTCCAGAGTCCTTGGTCTCGAAGGGGTAAGTGCCAAGGGAGGCGCTGTGAAATCAGCGGGAAAGCCAGAATCGTCTCCGTCGGGCCCGAGCGAGCCAACCGACTCGCCTGCGGCCATCTCGCCAGAGCCGGACGATGTCCTATTGCGCCTCCCTGAGGTGCAGAGACTTCTGCCGCTCAGCAAGGCAACGATTTGGCGGCTGGTGGCAACCAAACATCTCGCGGCACCAATCCGCGTGGCTGCCCGCGCCGTGGCGTGGCGACGCGAGCACATCCGCGAGTACGTTCGTCGCTGTGAACGGCGAGATCGTAAAGCAAGTTAGCACTGGGACCGCGTGGTCGTAGGCGTTCGAGTCCTTCAAGAACGAAGGCGTGAGCGCGACGAGCGGGCGGCTAACGGGTACGAACAACGATTGCAACTGACGTCCCCTGCCAGCAAGACCAGGGCGAGACACCAATCCAAGCACCTCCCGCACGCCGAGGTGGAACAAATGGACGAGTCACACACTCGAAACCCGCGTCGTGTTGCCTAGTCGCAGCGCGGGTGGCGTCATCCGAATCCCGTCGAGCTCCGCTCGCTCAGGACCGGGCAAAGGTCTGCGCGAGCGCGAGCGCGAGCGCGAAGCGAGCGAGCGCACGAGCGAGAGAGGGCCTAGAGGGTGTGCGCGAGCGAGCATTAGCGAGCGAGCGCAAAGAGCCAGAGGCGCAGAACACGAGGACAGCACATGGGTATCAACGATCAGGACGGCAACACAACCACCCTCTACATAGAGTCGTTCGCCATCTGGATGGGGGACGTGTTCAAACCAACCGCATTCGTCACGATTCGCTTGCCACACGTGCGACGAATGCCGCGTAGCGAACTTTCTTACCTGAAGCTTCTAGCCAATCGTTCTGAGGCAGATGTGCTTGGGGCACGCACGCGGAAGTTACCCGACGACGGTCGCCGCGTTCGCTGGATCCTGCGCCGGGAGATCGACGCGGGACTAATTCATTATCACGGTCTGCTGAGCTTCCCAGAACGGCTGTGGAGGGGTGAACATCCACCAGGACTCGATGCTGCTGAACGGTGTAGACGATTCGAGAACGCACTGACACGCGCTGCCCTCAAGATACCTGAACTGTTCCCACGCCTTGGGGTTGTCCCTTCAGTTGATGGCTGCGACATCCAGGTGAAACCAGCCGCTCCGCGACACGCAGCATACTTGCTGAAAGGAATGCGCCGACCGTCCTGCGATGACCCTGAACGCCTGAGCCACAACCTGCTACGTGACAGCGGCCTGATCCTTCTGCCAGGGCCGAATCATCGGCGATGGCATGACCGCGACGACAGTCGCTGACCACCGCTACCGAAGCGGCGAGTCGAACCAACTGAATAGGATCTCGGACTACACCTGTCGGCCCGTAATCGGGACAAGAACAGCCGTGGAGGGCAATTGCTATGGCTGGCCTCAATTTGGCTGCGAGCCGCCTTTGGCCTTGCGAGCGCCGCAACATCGCGGCATTCTGTGCGTTATGAGGCTGGTTAGGGTGGCTGCCGGCGTCTGTCTTTCTGTGGTGTTGCTCGCTAACAACGGCGCCTCGCAAGCTCAGCGCTCGCCCGATGCCGACGAGCTCGTCTCTAAATGGCAGGACGCCGTCGCATCTCACGCCGCAGGTCGAGCCGACGAGTCGGTGCGATGGGTCGAATCGCTCTCGATTGATCAGTGGAGGCTCCTGAACATCGGTTTGAAGCGGTACTTCTCGGGCTTGGCCGATCAGAAGGTGGTCTCGAACACCCTCATCGAGCAAGCGGCAGTCCTTCATATGGATGCCGCCATGTTCGGGTCGGTCGTGTCCGCGCCCCTCGTGGGCGCTGGTTGGCCGGGCGCCGCAACCCCGTTGGTCAAAACGCTGGACGGCGAATCGCTCGGCTCGACTGACGCGAACTGGCAGTGGATTATAGCGCGGCGCTTGATCGACCTAATGTATCCCTCGCCGCTCAACGAGCCGTTCGTGCCGGCCTGGTATCACGCGGCAGCCGCCTACCTGTTTGAGCGCGGGAACTCCGGCGAACTCGGATCGCACCTCGAGCACGGCGCCGCATTGCTGCCTAACGATGCGAGGATTCTTTTCGACCGCGCCTGTCTGTCGGAACTGCTGTCGCGGCCTCGCAGCCAGTTGGTGATGGACGACCTACGATCGCAGGCGAACGCGAAGCGACCGGCGGGCGCGCTCTTTATCCCAGGCCAACCGCCGACGGCTGGGCGGAGTGGGCTTATGACAGAAGGCGAGGCCATCGCCGATGCAGACCGACTGTTTCGACGGACGTTGGCGGCCGATGCCGGCTTCATCGAGGCGCGCGTACGTCTCGCGCGCCTGCTGGAGATCCGCGGGAAGTACACGGAAGCGGCTATGGAGTTGACCACGGCGCTGGGCAACCCCGCGATCGCGCAAGATTCTGCGCTGAGCTACTACGCGCACTTGTTCGCCGCGCGCGCTGATCAGTCGCTGGGTCGGCGCGAGGCTGCGGCTGCGCATCTCCGCGACGCACTCACGCTCTTTCCGAACGCCCAATCCGCCGTCGTCGCGCAGAGCCAGTTGGCGCTGATGAACGCCGATGCCGAAGGCGCGCTGGCGCAAATGCGGCGTCTCCATGAGCTTCCATCTGAGCCTCACCCGTCGAGCGATCCCTGGTGGATCTACGACGCTGGGCCCGGACGCCGAACTGACGTGCTCCTGGCGGAGATGCGGGCGCAGATCGGAGCGCGGAAGCAATGAAGCTGGTGATCTTCGGCGCCGTCGGCTTGATCCTGACTGTCGACCCGTCCGCGATGCAGGTCTATTCGTCGAAGACCGTCGGCGTGCGAGTCGACGCGCTCGTGACGCTCAACGGCGCGCCAGTCGGAGGACTTAGGGCGGCGGATTTCGAGATTCTGGATAACGGGGTGCCACAGAGACTCGAATCAATTGACTTCGGCGATATGCCCGTCAGCGTCGTCCTGGCATTCGACGCGAGCGCAAGTACCCGCGGGAAAACGGCTCACGGACCTGCGGGCGGCTACGAGTCTCCTTCTCGACGGTCTCAAGCCAGCGGATAAGGCAGCGCTTACTACGTTCAATCATGCCGTCATGCCGCGGGTGTCGCTCACGCCGGACTTTCGCTCAATCAGGTCGGCACTCGACGACCTCCAGCCGTCGGGCGGGACATCGCTGCTCCAAGGCGTCTATGCGGCTGTCGTCACGACACTTGCCGAGCCCGGCCGGTCCTTCATTATTGTCTGCACTGACGGCCGCGACACGACGAGCTGGCTTGAGCCGAATGACGTGGTCGAGAGCGCCAAGCGGGCGAGCGCGGTGATCTACGTCGTCGCGTCCGCCGGGGCGCGACGCTGGGCGCCGCTCAAGGCGCTGACGGATGTCACCGGCGGACGGATGATCGAGATCGAGTCCAGCGCGCAGATCGGCGCCGAGTTCAAGAAGATCCTGCAGGATTTCCGCAGCCGGTACGTCCTCACGTTTACGCCGAACGGCGTGGCGTCAGGGGGCTTTCATCGTCTCGACGTCCGCATCCGCCGAGGAAAGCTGAAGGTGATTGCGCGGCCGGGTTACGTGGGTGAAGGGCCGGTTAGGTGAGAAACCAGGTTTCTGCTATTAGAGGACTTTTGGAAGGTGAAAACGCAACCCTGGACGCGAGCCTCGAGAAAGTATGCGGCGACTCGGGTGCGAGGTCACCGCGCAATACCTCATGACGCAAGGCTTGAAGAGGACCCGGCGAACGTCGCCGTCTCGCTCGAAATGGTTGCTGCGCGCTCAGCCACTTGAACCGCCGCGACTGTCACTTCAGCGCTGAGTGCTTTTTCGCCACAGATCACGATGGCCGATACGCCGCAAGAAGGTGACTCAGACTGCGTCGGTGCAGATAGCGCGTTTCGGCAGGGATGCCCCTCAGTATTCCCTGAAGCGACTTGCGAATCGGGCGCGTATCGACGCCAATTGATCGAATGAGTTGCTTGGCAACCTCGTAGGCGGCGATGTCGGCAGCTTGAAGACCCGCGAAGTTGCATTTGCGTTCAAAGCTAATGGACACGATTCTGTTGCGCAAGGGACCGCTTGCTTGTTCGCTCTGGAAGACCTGCGCCAGTTCGCCAGCCCCTTCATCGCCAAGCTCGAAGAAAAACCCAACTGGCACGTTGGCAAATTCCGAACCGAGTGTCTTTGCTGCCTTCTCCATCCAGCGGAACATCAACGCGGTAGCGATCTTTGCGGAGATGGCATACGGGTGACCGAGCATTCGTTGATCCTCTTTGCTGAAGCTGGAATAGTGCGAAAGCAGCAATCCTGTCCCGACAAGCAGAAACGTATTTCGCTTGAGAATGCCGATCAGCTGCTTGATAACGGATTCCCTTCGAGGATTACTCCAGCCCCTGAACTCTCCCTGCCTATTCTCGAAATCCGTCATGTGAAAGCACGTGACGCCGTGCTGTCTAAGGACGGCACTCCATTCATCCTGAACCCTGACCCAATACTCGGCCGGCCCGAGGAATCCGCCGATCGCAACTACGCCCTGACGGGGTAGCTCGCTACGATCGAAGAAGGCGCTAAGCATGACGATTAAGTCTGACCGGCCGAGCCTATTGTGATCCGACGCTCGCCCCGAATGTGTGTGCTGTTGACGCCTGTCGAAGCTCCGTCAGAACGTCCAACGAGCCGCCCGCCAGACCGTCAGAACACCCCTCAGAGCCGCCCGCCCAGACCCTCAGAACACCCCTCAGAAGCGACTTCTGACGCCAGACGCCCCTCAACGGCCGCCGAGACGCCGCACGCAGCCGAGTGCCGTCTGCGCGCTAACTCAGTGCTAACTGCGCGCAATCGCACGGCCCAAACCGATACGCAGACCACAGCCAGCGCGGTTCAATAAATGCTTATTTCGCTTGTATTTACAGACAAAGTGAGGTGGTGAGCCCGGATGGAATCGAACCATCAACCAACAGATTAAGAGTCTGCTGCTCTACCAATTGAGCTACGGGCCCACGGCGGCCGCGGTTCGCGCGGCCGAAGTTCAAAGTCTGAAGCCAGAAGTTCGAAGTGCGAAGCTGATTCAGAACTTCTACCTTCTGGCTTCTCACTTCTTACTTGCTTGCATCGAGCCGCCGTGGCGGCGCGATGTTGGCGCGCCCGGCAGGATTCGAACCTGCGGCCTTTGGCTTCGGAGGCCAACGCTCTAATCCAGCTGAGCTACGGGCGCGTCGCCGGCCTCCGCCGGGCGAAAGTCAGAGATCAAAAAGCTCCAGCCGAAAGAGGCGGCTTCCGTCATACCACGCCTGCCGTACTTCCAACTTCTGGCTTTTAACTTCCGACTTTCTTAAATGTGGCGCGCCCGGAGGGACTTGAACCCCCGACCTACGGGTTCGAAGCCCGGCGCTCTATCCAACTGAGCTACGGGCGCACAGCCGTCAACACTATCACAGGGCCGGACGCCTCTTACCCGGCGTCCGAGCTGACCGTCGCGGGGCTCACCGGTGGACGCCTCGGCGGCGCGCCGTCGCCGCGCAGCCGTTTCATGCCCCTCCCGACCGCGAGCGACGACTCCAGGACGGATCGCAGAGGGAGCACGCCGCCAATTCTGTAGTCGCCCAGGGCTGCGAACCCGACCGACGCCAGACAGCCGCACTGCGTGCAGTCTGGGTCGCCGCCATACTGGCAGGGCGTGATCGGGCGTTTCAAGTCCGCAGATACGCACTCGGTCGTCTTCGCAAAGACGCACGTGTCCGGACTCTGCGGCGGATGCAGATAGCCGTTGACCACGTTCGGGACCATGTCGCCAAGCTTGGGTTCGCGCTCGTGCAGGCGCAGAATTTCCTTCACAACGCGCTCGCGATCTTCGGGCCGCAGCCGTTCCGCGGACTCCTCGCCCTTCTGCGGCGTGTACAAGCTGAACCAGATGCGCTTGACGTCGGCAATGGGGGCCCAGAAGTTCGTGAACTCGGTGATGTAGCCCGCACGCGATTGCTGGCGGGTGATCGTGCAATGCACCGTGACGTGCTGACCCTTGATGTGTTTGAGAATCCGATCGTACGTCGCCGGCGCGCGGCGCACGTCATGCTCGGGCTGCAGGCCGTCGATCGACACGCAGACCTGAAGATTCGGCATGTCGGCCCACGACTCGGGAATGGGACGCACCGCGCTCGTCACGACCTGCACGTGGATACCGCGGCCGGTGAGCATGGGAAGAATCGTTTCGAGCTCGCGGAAACGCACGAGCGGTTCGCCGCCGACGATCGACACCTGCACCGGACGGTGCTTGTCGGCGAGCCGGCCGATGCCGTCGATCAGTTCCTGCCCCTTGAAGTCCGCGAGCTCGCGAAGGACGACGTCGCCGCCGAGGTGGGTGTCGCCGTAGGCGTAACAACCCGGACATCGCAACGGACACTCGCGCGTGATTTCGATCGACAGGCTGGGCCGGTAGCCTGTGAGGATCCGTCCCCAGGCCTGCAAGACTGCCCGCTTTTCCATCGTTAAAGCTTATCCGGTTCGGGCCCGGGCAGGTAGAGTGGATTGCGCGCGAAGCAGAGATCCTCGACCACTTTCCCGCGGATGATGTGCTCCTGAATGATGCGCTCGGCGTTCTTGGGCGTGACGTTCCGGTACCACGTCCCTTCCGGGTAGACGACCGAAATCGGGCCACCCGTGCAGATGCGCAGGCACTTGCACCGAGTGCGGTACGCCGGGCCGGTGGGGCCCGCGAGGTTCAGCTCCTTCATCCGGTGCTTGACGTAGCTCCAGGTCTCTTCGCCCTCTTCGGCCGTTGCGCAATCAGGACCGGTGCAAACGAACAGGTGACGGATGATCTTGCCGACGCCAAACGACGCGGCCGCGGCTTCCGGCGTGGTGCGATCTTTGCCCATGCGTCCATCATTTCAGATCTGACTTCGATTCAGATCAGACCTCGACCGGCCGGCCGGCACGCACCCACTCGGACATCCCGCCGGAGAAATTGATCACGCGATCGAACCCGTGCGCGCGCAGCACGCTAGCCGCGATCGCTGATCGCGATCCCGCCTGGCACTGAACGACGAACGGCTTGTCGGGCGGGAGATCGCCGGCGCGCGTCGCCAGGTATCCAAGCGGAATGTGGTGCGCCTGCTTGATGTGACCGGCGTGCCACTCCGACGCGTTGCGCACGTCGATGAGCGTGACGCCCTGGTGGGTGAGCGACTCGGCGAGATCGTCGACGCCGAGCTGAGGAATCGATCCGAGCGGTCGGCCGGCAATGACCCACGCGTCGACCGCGACGGTGGTGAAGTAGCCGCCGATCCGATCGAGGCCGATCATCGCCAGATCGTGCACGGCGCGATCGAGCGCGCCGGGCTGCCGATCGTCCACGAGCAGGTAGAAATCGGCGTCGTACGGCGCGAGCCAGCCGGCCCACGTCGAGAAGGCGTTGTTGAGCGGCACGTTGATCGTGCCGGGCACGTAGCCGACGGCAAAGTCGGTGGCGCGCCGCGTGTCGATGACGAGCGATCCGTTCTGCAGCAGCTTCGGGAGCACGCCGGCGTCGAGGTGCTCGGGCAGCGATCGATGACCGAGCGGCGCGGGCCCGACTTTGTTGATTCGCTTCATCTCGGCGAAGTACGC
This sequence comes from uncultured Acidobacteriota bacterium, assembly GCA_963704575.1. GTDB lineage: Bacteria > Acidobacteriota > Vicinamibacteria > Vicinamibacterales > SCN-69-37 > DATEGZ01. Next base: position 4,947,313 of record OY969918.1, read on the forward strand.
TGGCGGCTCGGGCTGGCCGGCAAGCACGTCGTGCACGAACGCCTCCTCGGTGCCGACGCGGAAAGCCCAGTTGAATCGCTCCTCGTAGCCGAGCGTGCTTTGCGGAATCGCGCTGATGCCCTTGCCGCAGGCCGATCCGGCGCCGTGTCCCGGCCAGATCTGCAGCCATTCAGGCCGCGCGCGAAATGTCTGCAGACTGCGATACAACGCGCGCGCGCTCGTCTCCATCGTCCCGGCGATATGGGCGGCGCGCTCGAGCAAATCGGGCCGGCCGACGTCGCCGACGAAAATGAAGTCGCCCGTCGCAGCGGCGATCGGTTCGGTTGCCGCCGCGCGATCGGTGATCATGAACGTCATGTGCTCCGGCGTGTGGCCGGGCGTGTGCACGGCTTCCACGAGCACGTTGCCGATCTCGATCCGGTGTCCGTGTTTCATTCGCACGACGTTCGTGTCGCCGGTAAAACCATACCTCCAGTCGGCGCCGCCCTCATCCGACAAGTAGACGGTCGCGCCGGTGCTCGCCGCCAACTCGCGGCTGCCCGACACGAAGTCCGCATGGATGTGCGTTTCGGTGACGTGCTTGATACGGAGTCCTTCGGCTCGCGCCTCGCGAACATACTGCGTGATGTCGCGGTTGGGATCGATGACGATGGCCTCGCCAGCCTCGGCACAGCCGATGAGGTAGCTGGTCTGGGCGAGCGCAGGCTCGAAGAACCGTTTAACGAACACGGCGATATTCTAAGGCCGCTTGCCCATGCCGAGATACAAGCTCACCCTCGAATACGCCGGCACCCGATACAGCGGGTGGCAGGTCCAGACCAACGCCCGCACCGTGCAGGGCGAGCTCGAACGCGCCGTGCGTGAGGTCGTGAAGTCGAGCCAGGTCGAGACGTACGGGTCGGGACGGACCGACGCCGGCGTCCACGCGCTCGCGCAGGTGGCGCACCTCGATCTGGCCGTAATGCTGCCGCCCGAAACGCTCATAGCGCGCGTGAACGACGCGCTGCCGCACGACATCAACATCCTGGCTTGCGAGCGGGTGGCTCCTCGATTTCACGCCCGTCACAGTGCCGTGGCGCGTCGCTACCTGTACCAGATCGCCCGACGCCGGACCGCCTTCGCAAAGCCGTTCGTCTGGTGGGTGCGCGAGCCGCTCGATCTCGAGAAGATGCGCGCCGCTGCATCAGTCTTCACCGGCTTCGCCGACTTCCGCGCGTTCACCGCCGACGACCCCGACGAGAAGTCCACCGAGGTCGCAATCGAAGGGATCACCGTCGAAGAGGCGGGCGCCATGCTCGTGGTCCGCATCACCGGCTCACATTTCCTCTGGAAGATGGTCCGCCGGCTCGTGGGCGTCCTGGTCGAGACGGGCCGAGGTGGCCTGTCGGCGGGTGAGGTCCGCAAGATGATGACCAGCGGCTCTGACATTCCCGCGCGCCTCACCGCACCCGCATCAGGTTTGTTCCTCGAGCGCGTCTACTACGAGGGCGACGCGCGAAATTTGTCAGACGCCGCGCCGCCGTTCGTACTTCAGTTACGTTTTTGAAAGTCGCGATTTCCGCCGCACCCCTGCATGGCGCGAATTGCGCCAGCTTTGACTGAACCGGCCGGGCACAGGGATTGCGACATGGCCGTTCCGATGGCCGCACGCTCCCTGCCCTGGTCTTGTCATTGGGAACACATCGCCGGCTCGCTGTATAACCAGCACCCGACGTCGCCGACGGTGTGGATTTGCGAGTACCCCTACCGGACCCTTCGGTCCGACGGGCCGAGCGACGAGTGCTCGGGCTGTCCTGTCTGGGAGGAACTGGTGCGTGCCCGCCGCCGAGCCGCCGCCGAGCGCGTCAGCGCCATCGAGCGGGTGTCCGCGACGAATCGCTGAGCGGGCTGGTGGAACGAGGGGCCAGCGAACGCACGCATTAGCGCCCCTCCCGGATTAGGTGTAATCTAGCGCCCGCCGCCGGAGACGGTGTTCACAGATCTGCACACGCGGGTTTAACCGATGGGCTTTTACCTCGGTCAGGGCGCAGCATTCTGGAAGCCTTCCCCGGAAGGCCCCAAAGACACGCCGGATCCGCTCGCCATTTTTCCGAGCGAACCTCACGCCGGCGACGCCCAGGCGTCTTCAGAATCCGCTGTCGACGCGGACAACGCGCTCGAGCGTTTTCGTGTCGAGGGTGAGCCAGCGCCCAATTGGGAAGAGATCGAGGGCCTCGCGGTTCACCTCTCGCAAACGTGCGGCCGCATCGTCGAGATCGCCGACCGCACGGAAGAGATGCTGTGCCGCGTCGAACGCCTCGCTGCAAGTACGACCATCCAGCTCGAGCGGACGACGGCCCTTCACCCGCGTCCGCGGCTCACTTGGAGGACGGTCCGCGAGCGCGCGGCGCACCGGCTGACCGAGTGGCGCAGTGTCATCGCGGCCGCCGCGATGCGCGCCCGTGATGAGACGCAGACGCAGTGGCTCGTCGCGCGCGTCAAGCTTGCGCGGGGCGTGCAGCAGCCGCTCCGGCACGCCCGCGTCGTGCTGCGAAAACGCGTCATCGTCGCCGGGTTGACGACGACGGAACAGGCCGGACATCTCGCAGCGCGGGTGGCCACGACGACGGCCGACTACCTCGCACCGAATGGCATGACGATCGTGATCCGCGCGCCGCAGCCGTCGCATGGCGTGCGGCGCCCAGCGCTGATGAGCGCGTCGAGCGCGGTAGTCTTTGCCACGTTTGTCGCGTTGCTCGTGATGACGGAACGGCTGCCGCTCTCCGGTACATCGATTCCGGCCGTGTCGACGCCGCCGATGCTCGCGGCCGTCGTGCCGATTCCCGCCGCGCTCGATGCAATCCTTGCGTCGTCGCGCGAGATGTTACCGAAGTTCAGCGTCCCGACCGTCAGTGCGCCGGCCGCGGGTTCCGCGACGACAGCGCACGCGCCGGCGCAGCATCCATTCGTCGGCACGCTGACCGTCGAATCCGAGCCGGCCGGTGCCTCGGTCTTCATCAATCAGTCACGCGTCGGCCAGACGCCGCTGACGCTGCCGGATCTCCGCGCGGGATCGCGCGTCGTGTGGGTCGAGAGCGACGGCTACCAGCGATGGAGCGCGAGCGTGCTCGTGCCCGCGGACAAGACCACGAAGATCGGCGTCAGGCTGCAGCGCGATCCGCAGCACCGCTGACGTTCCGCCCGGACCGTCGTCCAATCCGTTAGTTGTTCTTGCCGAGCGTCGCGAGCAGCGAGAGCGGATCGATCCGCGCGCCGCTCGCACGCACCATCCAGTGAAGATGCGGGCCGGTCACGCGGCCGGTCGCGCCGACGCGCCCGACCACGTCGCCGATCGCCACGCGATCGCCCGCGTGCACGTTCATCGCCGACAGGTGCGCGAAGAGCGAGAACAGCCCTAGCCCGTGGTCGATGACGATCGTTTGTCCCGTGTAGTACAGGTCTTCGGCGAGCACGACCTCGCCCGCGTTGGGCGCCTTGACCGGCGTACCGGCGGGACTCAGGAAGTCCGCGCCGCTGTGCGGGCTGCGTGGCTGGCCGTTGTAAACGCTTCGTGTGCCGAACGCACTGTTCGCCTCCTGCGGTACCGGGCGTGCAAACGGGGCAGACCAGTCGGCCGACGCTGACGAGTGCAGCCAGAGCTCGGACAGGCGAGCCGCGTCGCGCGCAATACGCTCCTGCGCTGCCGGCGGCGGATTGACGAACGCGTCATCCACCTTCAATGCCCGCGTCGGAAACGTCTTGCTCGCGACGACCAGCGTGTACGACGTGTGCGCGCGCGGCCGCGATGCGCCCGAGTCAATGGACACCTGGTATGTGCCGGGCTTCGTCTCGAGGTCGATGCCGACGAGCGCTTCCCACGTTTTCGCGCTGACCTGGCGGGAAAGCACGACGCGATCGAATGCACGCACGGCAGGCGGTGCCGGCAGGTCGTCGGGCATGACGATGGAGAGCACCACGAGCTCGCCCGGTTGACGCGCCCTGGCTCGCGCAGTGACGCCGATGGCGTCGGGAACGGCCGCGGAGCGCTGCGCGGGCGGCCACATCGCGGCGATTGCGAGCGCCAGCGCCATTACAGCCTTCACACGCCGACTGTACGCCTGCGGCTGCGTACGGTCAACGCACATGGGGCTTGACTAATATTTTAGTTTAATCTAAATTATAACCATGACGCTCCACACACCCGCGCTCTCCGCGCTCGCCTCGCCACGGCGCCGCGAGATCCTGCGGCTCGTCTGGCACGGCGAGCGGTCCGCGGGCGCGATCCATCGCGCCATGCCGGACGTCACCTTCGGCGCCGTGTCGCTGCAGTTGAAGGCCCTCGCGAGCGCTGGACTGGTGGACGTCCGCGCCGAGAGTCGTCACCGCTACTACCGCGCGCGACGAAGCGCGCTCGGCCCGATGGGCCGCATGCTCGAGCAGATGTGGGACGACGCGCTGTCGCGCCTGACGATTCAGGCCGAACTCGACGAATCGCGACGCGGACCGCGCCCGCGCGCCCGCCGACCACGAAAGGGACAGAAACCATGACGCTGCCGTATTCGCTGACGCGTACCGTTGTCATCCGCGCACAACCCGACACCGTGTTCCGGTTCTTCACCGACAGCGATCGCTGGGCCGCATGGTGGGGCGCCGGGTCCACCATCGACGCCCGGCCGGGCGGGCCAATGAAGATCCGGCATGCCAACGGCGTCGAAGCCTCTGGCGAAGTCGTCGAGGTCGTCGCGCCCTCGCACGTCGTGTTCACGATGGGGTACGCGAGCGGCACTCCGATGCCGCCGTCTTCGTCGCGAGTGACGATTCGTCTCGAGCCGCACCCGGACGGCACGCGTCTCAATCTGTTGCACGAGTTCGCCGAGGCCGCCCCACGCGATCACCACGTGCAGGGCTGGCGCTATCAGTTGTCGGTCTTCAGCAACGTCGTCACCAATGAGGCGAATGCCGGCGCCGAAGCTCGCGTGGATCGCTGGTTCAGCCTATGGTCTGACCTCGAGGCCGCGTCGCGCGAGCGCACGCTGCTCGAGATCGCGACCGGCGACGTCGCGTTCCGCGATCCCTACAGCATGGTCGATGGCGTGGACGACCTCGTGCCGCACATCGGCGCGTCACAGAAGTTCATGCCGGGCGTCGTGCTGCAGCGCGACGGCCGCGTCCGCCACTGCCAGGGGACCGTCCTCGTCGATTGGGTCTGCCGCTTGCCCGACGGCAAGGAACCCGCGCATGGCTCGAACGTATTTCGCCTGGCACCCGACGGGCGCATTGTCGCGGTGACGGGGTTCTGGAAGTAGCGTGTCGTTACGTCTGGTCCCACGCGCCTGGGGCCAGCATCGCGGTGACGCGCGCGGGGTTCTTGATCGTGTTGCTGGCCATCCAGGCGTCTGCCGAGGCGACCGCGGATCGGCCGAGGTCGCCGCCCACCGCTTCGCCGCGACGTCGTCGCGCGGCCGCGGCGCAGAGCTTGATGTCGGCAGCCGTCAGCAGCGCGTCAGCCTCGCCGGCAAGGCGAGCCGCGAGATCCCGATCGCCAGACGTCGCCGCGATGTTCGCGCGAATGAGCCGGGCGAGGGCGGTCGCCCAGGCCAGATGCTCGCGCTCGAGCTGTCCGGCGTCGTGCGCAGCCGACGCGAGCAGCCTTGTCGCGTTCGCGCGCCCTTGCGGCGACGCTGCGAGCGCAATGGCGCTTCGCGCGCGCAGGTCCAGAAACTGAATCCAGATCGTCTGGATGCGCGTGAGCAGCGACCGCTTGAACGCCGGCCAGACCGATCCGATGCGATCCCACGCGGCGACGGGCTGCTCGTCGTAGAGGTCGATCTCCTGCCGTGCCGCCAGATCCGAGAAGTGCTGGATCTGAAAACTCTGCTTCGACCAGCCTTCGATCCCCAGCCATTCCTGTTCGCGCGCCTTCGGCACGTTGTCTGCGGCCAAATGGATGAGATGCAGACTTCGCAGCCGCATGTACGCCGCGGCGTACTTGTCGCCGCGCTCTTCGACCTCCGCGATGAGTCCCGGCAGACGACGCGACATCGCGGCCCAGTCGCCGGTCCAAGTGTGATTGAACACCCAGAAGATGTACGTCGTGTCGAGTTCCCACGCCACGCCCGTGCACTCGTCTTTGAGCACGCGCTCGGCGTCGGCGAGTGACGCGAGGCTGGCGGGGTAGTCGCCCCACAGAAACTCAGCGACGGCCTCGTTGAGTTTGACGAGCGCGGTGATGTGCGGATGTCGCATGCGATCGGCCAGCATTCGTGCGTGGCGGATCAGCCGTTCGGTGGACGCGCGGTTGCGGCTGCCGCCGATTGCCCGACTGCCGATGTCCATCGCGATCGCGCGCGCAACGCGGTACGGCTCGCCGGCGCGCAGCGCCAACCGGACGTGTCGCACCTGGAAATCGCTGGCCCGGGCGTTGTCCACCATGCCCAGCCCGACGGCCACCGACCAGCAGGCGTCGATCTGCCGGACCTGCAGGGGATTGAGCTCCGCCACCGTCCGCTCGCGGTACTTCAGACCTCGAACGGCCAGCATCACGCGCTGCGCGATGACCGACGCAATCGCCTGGCGCGGCGTCTTCGCGAGCGCGAGCCCGACGCTCTCGAGCACGGTTCGGAGGACGGTCAGTCCTTCGTCGATGTGCCCGCCGATGAGGAATTGTTCGGCCGCGTGCCGCGTGAGCTCGTACGCGTCTTCCTTTGTGGCCGACGAGGCGGCTTCGAGGTACGCCGAGCCCGCCTCCGCGCCACGGCCGGCATTGGCCAACGCCGTCGCGCGTCCGACGCGCAGGACCTGCAGATTCGAACGGGCCGGCTGCGACTCGAGCGCCATCCGGAACAAGCGGGCCGCGCGATCGAACGCGAGGGCGTCGGCCGCCGCGCGCGCCGCCACGGCGTAGTACAGGCCCGCCTTGTCGACCTGGCCCGCCTGACGGAAGTGGTGCGCCAGCCGCTCAGGATCGGCGCCGGTGCTGGCCTCGAGCGCCTGCGCGAGCCGGCGATGGTACGCGGTGAGCGCATCGGGCGAAAGCGAGGCGACCACGGTTTCGCGGATGCGATCGTGGTAGGTCTCGACCTGTTCGGGTCCCGTGGCGCTGCGCGTGCGCGCGAGCCGGCGACCTCGCAGCAGTTCCACCAGTGACGCATCGTCGGGCGACAAGCCGGCGGCCGTGCGCGCGACGGTCACGTTGAGCGGTCCGCCCGCGACGGCGATCACGTCGAGCAGCCGTCGGCCCTCGTCGGGCAGCTGATCCATGCGCGCGCGGATCAGGTGCTCGATCGTCATCTCACCGGGTCCCGCGGCCGGCGCGATCGACGCATATCGGGCCAGAGCGTCCACGAAGAACGGGCTGCCGCCGGCTTCACGCGCGATCGCGTCGACACGATCGGGAGACGTCCCGGTCTTGCCGCCGAGGAGCGTCGTCGCCAGCTCGCGCACGTCGGCCTCGTCGAGTTCGGCGACCTCGATCTCGCGCAGCAGTCCGGCCGGAGGCGTCCGGCGCATCGCCGAAAGAAACGTCTGCAGCACCGGGTTGTGCTCTTCGTCGCTGCGATACGACACGATCAGCATGAGCGCGGGCGGATCGGGCGGCGCGAGCAGATCGGCGAGCAGCGCGCAACTGTCGAGGTCGCCCCACTGCATGTCATCGATGAAGAGCACGAGCGGATTGCGATCGGACAGGCGATTGAGCAGCTCGCGCAGCGCGGCGAAGGCCCGGCGGCGCAGTTCCTGCGCGTCGGGAATGTCGGCGGCGCGATGCCGGCCGGCGGCCACCGATTCGATCTCACGCAACACCGGGAACAGGCGCGCCAGCGCGAGCACGTCGCGCGGCAGCACGGCCTCGGCGTCGGCCGGGTGGAGTTGCGTCAGGTACTGCGCGATGGCGTCGACGATCGTGTCGAGTGCCTTGTAAGGCACCGACTCGCGCTCGTAGCAGCGGCCGACGAGCGTCACCGCGCGGTCGTTGCGCTGACGGAGGTCGCGCAGGAACCGGCGCACGAGTGCCGTCTTGCCCATCCCCGATCGGCCGCGAACGAAGACGATCGCGCCCTGTCCACCCCGCGTCGCCTGAAATGCGTCGTCGAGCGCGGCAAGGTGGCGCGTGCGTCCGACCAGCGTGCGCCCGCGGCGGCTCGCGAGGGCCAGGGTGCTCGACGCCGACGTCCGGTTGCGACCGCGCAGACGAGACAGCACGTCGCGTCCCACGGGCCGCCTCGCTGCTTGCGGCGACAGCAGTTCGTGCGCGAGCAGATTGAGATCCGGCGGCACGGCACGCACGCGTTCGCTCGGCCGCGGGGCCACCGGTTGATGCTTCGCGTTCAGCACCTCGAGATACGAGCCGGTGAACGGCGGCTGTCCGGTGAGCGCTTCGAAGAGCATGACGCCGAGGCTGTACCAGTCGCTCGCTTCGGATGTGCCGAGGCCCGCGGCATGTTCGGGCGACATGTACGCCGGTGTGCCCATCAGTGACACGGACTGTGTGTCGTCGGGCCGCACTTCGAGCGCCAGGCCGAAGTCGAGAATGACCACGCGTCCCTGGTCGGTGACGAGGACGTTCGAAGGTTTGAGATCGCGGTGGAGCAGTCCGCCCTCATGGAGCGCGAGCACGCCTTCCGCGAGCTGACCGAACGCGTGGCGGAGCCGTGCCTGGTTCGGGGCGCGGCCCGTCCACGGCGGTTTGGGCTCGACACCGGCCATCACGACACCGTCGGGCAGTGCGAGTTTCGTGGTCGCGTCGGTCGCACTGAGCTCGCCGAGCGCCGAACCGGTGTGTGAGGCGTCGGAGGGCGTGTCGGTCGCGATCGGGGCGTCGTCGCGGATGAATCTGAGAATGGTGCGGCCCTCGAGGAGTTCCATCGTGAAGAACACGTCGTCGGCCGTCGCGATGAGTTCGTAGAGCGTGACGAGGTTGGGATGCGAGATGTCGGAGAGCGCGCGGAATTCCTGTTTGAAGCGGTACAAGCTGGCCGGATCGAGCCGGCGCAGGGTCTTCAGCGCGACGGGCATCTGGCGTTCGCGGTCGAACGCCTGGTACACGACGCCGAAGCCGCCGGTGCCGAGCACTTTCTGAACCGCGAAGCGACTGGTGCCGCGGAACTCCATCAATGGCGTCTGTCGCGCCCGGTTTGGCTCGCCCGCGGCGACCGCGCCGACATACTATTAGCCCGACCCGCGGAGTATCAGCGATGAGCGGAGTCACGCGCAAGCTCCACCCGGTTCGAATCGCGCGATCCAGAGGGGCGGCATGGCGGACACACTCGAGGCAGTCGTCATCGGCACGGGCTTTGGAGGCGGGATCAATGCCTGTCGGCTGAGCAAACGCTGGCCCGGCAAGGTCCTGGTGCTCGAACGCGGCAAGCGGTATCCGATGGGCGCGTTTCCGCGCTCGCCGCACGATTTCGCGCGCAACTTCTGGAATCTTCCGTGGGAAGGCCACGCCCGCCCGCGCCAGATGCGCCAGGTCGAAGAGCACGGCATGTTCGACGTCCGCAACTTCGAGAAGATGGACGCCGTGTTGTGCGCGGGACTCGGCGGCGGGTCGCTCATCTACGCCAACGTGTTTCTCGAGCCGCCAGACGGCGTTTTCGACGATCGCTGGCCGGCGTCGTGCAAGAAGGCGCGGCTCGCGCCGTACTACGCGATCGCGAAGGAAGTGCTCGGCGCCCGGCCCGTGCCCAGAAATGACGACCCGCGCCGCCGGATTGTACGGACCGAGCTCTTCGAGAAGGTCGCCAAGGCCAACGGCCGGACGTCGCATCTGCTCGACATCAACGTGTTTTTCGGCAACGACTTCAACAAGCCGACGCCGATTGGCCAGCAGGAGCGCAACCGGTACGGTGCGATTCAGACCTCGTGTGTCTACTGCGCAGAGTGCGACGCGGGCTGCAACACGCATTCGAAGAACACGGTCGACCTCAACTATCTTTTCGTCGCCGAACAACGTTACCAGGCGGACGTGCGCACTGAACACCTGGCGCAGCAGATCGTTCCCGTGAACGCGCGCAGAGAAGACGATCTGTCGGCGGACGGTTCGCACGGCTATCGCGTCTCGTTCGTCGATCTCACGTCCGGCCGCACGACAAGATCGGTCCTAACGAACCGTGTCGTGGTCTCGGCGGGCACGCTGGGATCCTCTGAGCTGTTGTTACGGTGCCGCGCACAGTCGCTGCCGCGGTTGAGCGACCGGCTCGGCCACCGGTTCTCCGGCAACGGCGATTTTCTCGGCTTCGTGATCGGGACAAAAGAGTCCGCCGATCCGAACTACGGCCCCGTGATCACGCAGGGCATCGACTACAACCTGCTCGACAAGTTCGATCCCGACCGGGCGTTCATCCTCGAAGACGCGAGCTATCCGGCATTTCTTGCGTGGTTCATCGAAGGCGTCAAGCCCGGCATCTTCCGGCTCGGTTCGATTGGCCGGACGATTCGTGCGGTGTTCGACCGCCTTCGTGGCGGGGTGACGACCGGCAGCGTGGGCTACGCGCTGAGCGATCTGCTGAGCGGCGATCTCTCGTATCGCACTGCGGTGCTGCTCTCGATGGGCGTGGATCGATCGAACGGCGTCCTCACGCTCGGTCGCAATAACTGCGTCGATCTCGATTGGCCGTCAGCCGACAGCATGACGCTCTACAAGGCGATTGAAGGCGCGAACCGGGCGTTTCGTGACGCGACCGGCGCGCCAGACTACATCCCGATTCCCACCTGGCTGTGGCCGCTTCGCAAAAACGTCACCGTGCACTCGCTTGGTGGCTGCGTGCTGGCCGACGCCCCGTCGATCGGGGTGACCAACGCGGATCGTGTGTCGTTCGGCCAAGCCTTTGGTTACAAGAATCTCTACGTCTCAGACGGCTCGATTGTCCCGACGGCGGTTGGCGCGAACCCGATTGCGACGATCTCCGCGTTGTCCGAAATGGTGGCGGAAGGCATCACCGGTATCGCGCCGGACGCGAATCTGTAACGCGCCGGCCACATGCCGGCCTGGGAGAGATCTGATGGCTGCTGAACCGGTGTCCGTCCAGTTCACCGAAGACATGAAGGGCTACGTCGGGTTCGGCGCGGGCACCGACTATCAGAAGGGCTTCGACGCAGGTCAGGCGGCCGGTACGTACTTTATGTTCCACCTGACGATCAAAGTTCCGGACATCGAGTTCTTCGTGCGCGATCCGGTGAAGAGCGGCGTGGCCGAGGGCTGGATCCAGTGCGATCGGCTCGGCGGACAACGGCCGGTCGAACGCGGCCAGTTCAACTGCTTCGTCGACGTCGGCGCGCCGCAGGCCAACACCCGCAACATGCGGTACCGCTTGTTTTTCAGCGACGCCGGCGGCCGCCCGCTGACACTCAGCGGGCACAAGATTGTGATCGACAACGGGCTGCAGAACGTGTGGCACGACACGAGCACGCTGTACAGCACGATCTACGACGGGCATGTCGAGATGGCGGCCGAGCCGACGGCGCCCGTGATCGCGACGGGCATCCTGCACATCAAGCCGCTCGACTTCGCGAAGCAGATGACGACCTTCAAGTCCAACGCCCCGACGTTTGAAGGGCGCGAGAAGGCCATCGCGACGTTCGGCGGAGAGTTCATGGGCACGCTGTGGGACGTCTACCGCCCGCGCGTCGGATCGATTCTCAAACACGACGGCTCCGCGCGCGTCGTGCCCCTCTTCAGTCTCGAAGGCGTGAAGGACGCGGACGTCTCGACGCACTACTTCACGACGCCCGACAAGATCGGCCTGAGTCTGCTGCGCTTCAAGCGGCGTCCCGCCCAGGACGTCGTCGTGCTGATGCACGGGCTCACGACCTCGACCGACATGTTCATCATGCCGGAGCACGTGAATCTGGTCAGCTTCCTGCTCGATCGCGGGTTTACCGATGTGTGGTCGTTCGATTGGCGCGGCAGCATGCGTCACAGCTACGACCTCTTTCCTGGCCGGTTCAACCTGGACGACATCGCGCTCTACGACATGCCGGGTGCGATCGCGACGGTCCGCGAGGCCGTCGGCGACAACGCGCGCATCCACGTGATCTGCCACTGCGTCGGCTCGATCGCGTTCATGATGAGCCTCTTCGCCGGCACGGTCGACGGCATCTCGAGCGTCGTCTCGAACAGCGTGTCGCTCACGCCGACGGTCACGTCGTGGTCGAAGTTCAAACTCGCCGTCGCGCCATTCGCCTTGAACTGGATTCTGCGGTTCCCGAACGTCAATCCTCGGTGGAGCTCGCAGCCGGGGCCGGGCATTCCGCAGGGCAAGATCCTCGCGAAGATGATCTCACTCGCGCATCCAGAATGCCGGGTGCCTGCGTGTCACATGGTCAGCTTCATGTGGGGCGACGGCCGGCCAGCCGTCTGGCGCCACGAAAATCTGAACGAGATCACGCACCAGCGCACGGGTGATCTCTTCGGCGCCGTCAACATCAACTACTACCTGCACATCCGCAAGATGGTGCAGCGCGGCGCCGCAGTGAAGATGACGGAGATCGATCCGCGTTACGCGTCGCTGCCCAACAACTACCTCGACCGGGCGACGCAGGTGACGACGCCCGTGTTGTTCATGACGGGCGCTCAAAACCGCGTCTTTCAGGATTCAAACGTCGTCGCCTACAACACGCTGAAGCGGCTCAAGCCCGACAACCCCCACGAGCTGAAAGTGCTGCCTGGGTACGGGCACCAGGATCCCTTTATGGGCGTGAAGAACCACGAGGACGTCTTTCCCGTGATCGCGGATTTCATCGAGCGACATCGCTAAGCGTCCGAGGACATTCGCGCCGGTACCGCCCTGATGCCCGCCCGATTCCTCGCCCAGGGCCTCCTGGCCCCAACCTTGCAGTTCTTCGTTGGTAGAGCCGATACGAAACGATAGGAAGGGTTCAGGACATGGACAGCGGAGACTGGCTGGCGGTAACGCAGGCGCAGGCGCTGCGGTTCTTCTTCGAGCGCCTCAAGGACGTCGTGGGCGAGGACGACACCTCGTCCGCCGAGTTGCTCTACAACGCGAGCGTGCTGGCCCACTTCGCGACGACGTCCGCAGCGGCGACGTCGGCGTTTCCAGTGTGCCCAACGAGTCTGTCGACGGTTTTCGACGTCTTTGTGCTCGATCGCAGCCAGCACGTGGACGCCGAGATCATGGAAGCTGCCGCGTCGCAGTGCCTGCTCCTCACGGGGTTCTTCCAGGATCAGCTTCGCGCCCGCTACAACGTCGCGTGGTACGCGTCACTCGGGGCCGGCTTCTATGATTCGGCAGCCGAGTACGCCACCGATCGCAAGCGGTCCCGCATGCTCGAGACCATGTCAGCGCATTTCGAGTACTGGCGCCGCCAGCAACAGCGGCTCGCTCACGAGCTGCGCGACGCACCGCGTCTCATCGTCGTACCTGGCCGGAAGCGCACACCGCCGCTGATCGATTCCGACGACGACTAGCGCGCCCCGGGCTCGATCAGCCTTTCGTCGCGGCTGGCGTGTTGACGTACTCGAGCCAGGCCGGCGACCGCGCGTGCCGTCCGTGCACTGCGTCGGCATATGCTTTCTGCAGCTTCGCGGTGATCGGGCCGGTCGCTCCGTCGCCGACCTTGCGGCCGTCGACGTCGCCGATCGGAACAACCTCGGCGGCCGTGCCGCACGCGAAGATCTCATCAGCGATGTAGAGGTGATCGCGGCTCACGCGTCCGTCCTGGACATCGATGCCGAGATCCTTGGCGAGCGCGTACACCGTCGAACGCGTGATCCCTTCAAGGATCGCGTCGGCCGGCGGCGTGACGAGTCTGCCGTCCCGCACGAGGAAAAGATTCGCGCCCGAGCACTCGGTGACGTAACCCTCGGAATCGAGCAGAATCGCCTCGTCGAATCCCTGGCGCTGCGCGTCGGTCTTCGCGAGGTACGAGTTCACGTAGTTGCCGGCGATCTTCGCCTTGGTCATGTTGGCGGCCGGATGCGATCGCATGAAGCTCGAGACGCAGGCGCGCAGCGCACGCGCCGGCGCGTGCAGGCTGACGTACACGCTTTGTTCCCAGACCGCGATGCCGACCAGCGGCTTGCCGGAATCGAGCGTCAGGTTCCAGCCGCCGTCGCCCAGGTAAATCACGGGCCGGATGTAGCACTCGTCATAGCCGTTCAGCCGGACGGTCTCGGCGGTCGCGGCGATGAGCTCGTCGACCGTGTACGGCATCTCTCGAAATCCAAGAATCTTCGCTGACGCTTCGAACCGGCGCAGGTGATCGCGCAGGCGGAAGACGGCCGTGCCGCGATCCGTCGAATACGCCCGGATGCCCTCGAAGACGCTGATGCCGTAGTGGAACCCCGAGGTGAGAAAGGGAATCGTGGCCTTCTCACTCGCAACGATGCTCCCGTCCATCCAGATAAACCGGCTGTTCATCTGCGAATCATAGCGCGGGGGCCGTCTAAAAACCGCGAAGGCACGAGGTGGTCTTTGGATCAGCGTGCGAAAGCAGGCTGGAGCCCGTGTCGAAACGCACGACTCACGAACTTCCAAGAGGAGAGGCAATGTCCCCACGTCAGTTCGCTCGCCCCGTGGCTGCCCTGTGTCTGTCGGCGGCCCTGCTTGCTCCCACCCGCGCCAACGCTCAGGGCGCGACTGCCGGCGTCGAGGCCGGCGTGAACATTGCCAACGTGAGTTTCGATCTTTCCGGCGCGTCGGTGTCGCTCGACCATCGCACAGGTGGAATCGGCGGGGTGTTTTTCGGCGTCGACGGCAAGAACGGGGGCCTGATCGTCGAGGTCCTCTACACCCAGAAGGGCACGACGATCGGCCAGAGTGGCCCCGGCTTTACGGCGTCGACGAAGGTCAAGCTGGACTACGTTGAAATTCCGGTGCTCGCCCGGGTCAACCTGAAGGCTTCGGACAAGGTCATGGTGCACTTGTTCGTCGGTCCTGCGTTCGGTATCAAGGTCAAGGACGACATCGTCGACACGGTGACGGAGAATAACGTGACCACGAGCGAGACCAACGATGCGAACATCAAGGGCACTGACGTCGGCATCGTCTTCGGTGGCCGGATGGACTTCAACAAGTTCCTCATTGACGCGCGCTACGACGTCGGTCTGACGAACGTCAACAAGGACACTGGCAGCGACGAGCCGAAGGTGAAGAACAGAGTGTTTTCGCTCATGTTCGGCGTGAAGTTCAAGTAAATCCGGCTTTTGCCGGGAACATCCTGGCCGCGTGCCGAAGGACCTTCGGCGCGCGGTTTTCGCATGTTTGGCTCGTGACAGCGGCGCGCGCCACGTGGCAAGATGCCGGCGTGCCCGGGGCGTTCAACGGCATTCAGATGGGCCCTCATACGATCCTCGACGAGGGCATCGATCACACGCTCGATCTGATCGCAGACACGGCCGGCGTCAACGTCGTGATGCCGTACAGTCACGCCTACAACGGCGCGCTCGTGAAACCGCTGCGTGAGCGCGCCGATCACGGCGTGCCGCTCACCGACAACACCGGCCGGCGCTTTCCGCTCGTGTGGGTGCGGACGCACGACGAGTACTACCGGAACACCACGCTTCGGCATCCCGCGCGCGATCCCCGAGACGAGCACGCCAGCCGCGATCTCTTCGCCGAACTCGTCGCGCCCGCGCGTGCACGACAGATGAAGATCTACGCCCGCGTCCTCGAGTCGTCGGTCATGAGCCGCAGCGTGGTGAACTACGCGAAGGTCGTCACGCTCGACATCAACGGCAAGCCGACGACGACGGCGTGCTGGAGTCATCCGGAGTATGTCGGCTTCTGGGCCGACACGATGGAGGATCTCTTCCGGAGCTACGACCTCGACGGCATCCAGTGGGGCGCCGAGCGCCAGGGGCCGCTGATGAACGTCATCTCGCCCTGGAACAACGATCCGCCGACGTGTTTCTGCGAGCACTGCGCGGCGCGCGCACGGGCGGCCGGCGTCGATCCGGACCGAGCGCGCGAGGGCTTTCGCGCGTTGTTTACCTACGTGCAGGGACAGATGGCGAGCCAGCCCAGGCCGGCCGACGGCCAATTCGTCGGCTTCGCCCGCGTGTTGCTGCGCTATCCCGAGATTCTCGGTTGGGAGACGCAGTACCGGCTCGGCCGCGAAGCCATCTGCGAGGCGATGTACAAACGCGTCAAGGGCGTGCGTCCGACCGCCGAAGTGGGCTGGCACGTCGATCATCAGCCGTCGAGCTGGGATCTCGTCTATCGCGCGGAGATGAGCTACGCGGACATGGCGCCGCACAGCGACTTCATCAAGATCATCGCGTACCACAACGTGCTCTCGCCCCGGATCCGCGACTGGTATCTGCCTCGTTTCGAGAAGACGATTGCTGGCGAGTTGTCGCGCGCCGAGTCGCTGAATCTGTACTACGCGCTGTTCAATTACGACCGCGCCGCCGAGCCGCCGCTCGCCGAGCTCGGCCGTCGCGGCTTTTCTCCCGAATACGTCTTTCGCGAGACCGAGCACAGCGTCGCGAGCGCGGCCGGCAAGACCAAGATTTACACCGGCGTCGGATTCAACGTGCCGGGCAGTCCCGCCGACGATCCGGACACGGTCAGCCGCGCGACACGCCGGGCTTTCGACGCCGGCGCGAACGGAATCGTCGTCTCGCGAGAATACGAAGAGATGTCGATGACGAACCTGCGCGCCGTCGGCCGCGCCTATCGCGAGGTGGCCCGATCAGCTAGCGCGCGAGCGACTTCCTGATTGCCGATGCCGCGCGGCGCGCGTCCCGCCCCATGTTGAAAATCGCGCCGCTGACGCCGTAGTTCTGCCCGACGAAAAACAGGTCCGGTTGATCGGTGCTGATCACCTGATCGCGTCGCAGTGCGAATCCGCAGACATCCGTCTTCACGAGATGCGCAATCGGGCCAAGCGCGGCGCGATACCCGGTCGCGAGCAGAATCGTGTCGAACGTGCCAGTCGTTCCGTCCACGAAACGCGCCTCGTGCTCGCTGAAGCCCGCCAGGCCGGATCGCACGCGCACAGTGCCCGCGCGAATTGCCTCGGCCAGCCGCAAGCCGATAAGCGGCACTTTTGTGCAGGCCGCGGGCGACTGCGGCGGCAGAACCGGCGCCACACCCTTTCCTAGACGCATGAGCGCGCCGAACGCCGCGGTAATCGATCGCTGCGCGCCGAGCGGAAGCGGCCTGAGCAGCACCCCGATGTACTGGATCGGAACGCCGAGGACGTCACGAGGCACGATCGTCGCGCCGCTCCGGACCGATAAGTCGACGCTAACGCCGGCGCTCGCCAGTTCCGCCGCGATCTCGCCGGCCGAGTTGCCCGTGCCGACGACGAGCACACGCGGTCCGCGCACGTCGCCTGGGCGGTGGTAGTCGTGGCTGTGCAGCATCTGGCCGCGAAACTCGGCGCGGCCCGGCAAATCTGGAATGTACGGATTGCTTGCCACGCCAGTCGCGATCACGATCGCGCGGGCCTCTCGCGTCGTCCCGTCAGCACTGCGAACGATCCAGCGATCGGCCTGTCGCTCGGCTAGGACGACGTCCGTGTTCATCTCGATCGGAAGACGAAACGTCTCGGCGTAGCGCTGCAGGTAGTCCAGAAAATCCGTACGCGTCGGGAAGAGCGGCGTGCCACGCGGATACGACAGGCCAGGCAGCGCCGACAGATGCTTCCCAGTGTGCAGCACCAGGCTGTCGTACAGGCGCGTCCACGAGTAGCCGACGGTGTCGCCACGCTCGAGGACTGCGTGATCCATGCCGGCACGCGCAAGCTCGTACGATGCGGCCAGGCCCGCGGGTCCGGCGCCGATCACGATGACGTCGGCCGTGCGCATCGGCCCAAGATACCGCCGTTAGGCCTGCCGACGGCCCGGGCGCAGGACGAAACCGATCACGCCGGCGGCCGTGAGGCTGATTGCGGCGAGGCCATTGGTCGTGTCCCCGGAGAGCGAGCCGACGAGAAACGCGAACGCTCCGGCGAGCACGATCGCGGCCGACCACGGGTAGCCCCACGCGCGGAACGGCCGAGGCGCCGCGGGTTCGCGTCGCCGCAACGCGAAGAGCGCCAGACAGCACACGGCGTAGTTCATGGCGAGAAAAAATGACGTCATGGCCACGAGCCGCTGGAACGTGCCCGTCGCGATCAGCGCGACCGCGACGACCGTCGTGACGACGGTTGCCGCAGCCGGCGCACCGCGCGAGTTCACGGCTGCGGCCCTCGACGGCACGAGGCCGTCGCGACCGAGCGCGTAGAGAATGCGCGTGCCGATCATCATGATCGCGTTGAGCAGCGGCGGCAGCGACAGGAGCGAGACAACCGTGATCACCTGGCGTCCGCGCGCGCCGGCGATGGCGTAGGCCGCGTCGGCGGCCGGCAGTGTCGACTGCGCGAGCGTCGCCATCGGCAACACCGCGAGCAACGCGACGTTCACGAGCGTGTAAATCGCGATCACCGAGAGGACGCCGCCAATCATCGCGCGCGGCAGGTTGCGCGCCGGGTCGAGATCTTCTTCGGTGAAGTAGAGCGCGCTCTGCCACCCGCCGTACGTAATCACGACGGCCTGTACGGCCGCGATGAGCCCGGCAAGCGTGAGCGGTCCTGGCATTGGACCCGCGACGGACGCGTGCGCCGGTGACATCAGGGCGGCGGCGATGAGCGCCAGAAACGCCGCGCACTTGATCGCCGTGGCGATCTCCTGAAAGCGGCTGCTCACGCGGACGCCGGCCCACTGGAGCGCCACGAATCCGACGAGCGCCGCGATTGCGACCCACGTGACCGATCCGGAGAGTGACGGCCAGACCAGCCCGGCGAACTCCGCGAGCCCAATCGACACGTAACCGAGCACGGCGCAGTAGGTGAGCCAATCGGTCCAGCCGACGGCGAAGCCGACGACGTCGCCGAACGCACGCCGCGCGTAGACGTAGTAGCCGCCGGCCTCCGGAGCCATCGTCCCAAGCTCGGTCAAACAGATGGAACCCAGCAACGTGTAGAGCCCGCCGGCGATCCAGACAACCAGGGTGAGGCTGGCGGAATGAATCGCTCCGGCGACCATCCCGGGCGTGCGCAGGATGCCGATGCCGAGCGTGCTGCCGACGATCACAGCGAGGCCGAAGCCGATTCCGAGAACGCGTCGCAGGTGGTGGGACGCGGACGCGCGCGAGATCTCTGTCATGTGAAGCGGCGTCATCTTACACTCGTGGTCGTGGAGTACCGCCGGTTAGGCACGACAGGCTTGGAGATTTCGCGTCTCTGCCTCGGGTGTGGCAACTTCGGCGGCGTCGGATCCGCTCCCGCGTTTTACGGCATGGGCGAAAACGAGACGGAGGCCGCGGCGCTGATGGATCGCGCCTGGGATGCCGGCATCAACGTGTTCGACACGGCGAATGCCTACGGCGGTGGCCGCAGCGAACGGGCGATTGGACGCTGGTTGTCGGGCAAGGGCAGCGCGGTCCGCGATCGCCTCGTGTTGAGCTCGAAGGTCTTCAATCCGGTCGGGCCAGGGGTGAACGAGCGCGGCCTCTCGCGGGGGCACATCCTCCGGCAGATCGACGCGAGCCTGTCGCGGCTCGGCACCGATCGGCTTGATCTCTACCTGATTCACGAGGTCGATCCGCACACGCCAATCGAAGAGACGCTGTCGGCGCTCGATGATCTGCGTCGCGCAGGAAAGGTTCTGTACATCGGCGCCAGCAACATCTCGGCGGCGGCGCTTGCCCGCGCTCGGGGTGTCAGCGAGATGAGGCGCCTCGCTCGATTCGACTTCGTTCAGAACGCCTACAGCCTGCTCGATCGCAGCGCCGAGCGCGAGATGCTGGCGCTCTGCGGCGCGGACGGGATCGGATTCACGGCTTACAGCCCGCTTGCTGGCGGATGGCTGACGGGAAAATATCGTCGCGATGATCCATACCCGGAAGGCTCGCGGATGACGCTGCGGCCCGAGCCGTATCGGCATCTCGAGACGGGTGTGATCTTCGACCGGCTCGACGGGTTGGCGGCGGTCGCCCGTCGTCGAGGCGTCACACCGGGAGTGGTGGCGCTCGCATGGCTCCTCGCCCAGCCGATCGTCAACGCCGCGATCATCGGCGCCCGTCGTCCGGCCCATCTCGATGAAGCGCTGGCGGCCCTCGCGCTCGGCGTGACCGGGGAGGAGGTCGCCCGGTTGTCTGCGCTGTTTGCGTGAGCCCCCGACCCTTGCACCGCATGCGATGATGGTGACGCCATGTCGATGATGCGCGCGTATCGCGCCGGCGAATCCGTCGAGGATTTCTGCCGCGCTTGCAAGACCGATCGGATGCACACGGTGGTCGTCGTCGATACGGTGGGGCAACCGATTCGTGTGGCGTGCGGGTACTGCCGCAGCGAGCACAATTTCCGTGGCGGTCCCCGCGTGACGCCGTGGGGCGTCGGCGAAACCGCGCCGGAGACGTCCTCGTCGCCGGCGCGGCGCGCGACGATCGGCCAGGCGGCAGCGTTTCCCGCGGTCGGCGATCGTGAGCGCGTCGGGCCGCTCCCAACGGCCGGCGGCGCGCCGGATCTCGAGATGCTGCTGCGTCGCGTGATTCGCGAGGAGATCGGTCTCACGCCCGTGACGCCCGCCGACAAGTGGCGCGGCGGTCACCTGGTGCTGCGTCCCGGCGCTCCGGGCCTGCAGGAAAAGACCTGGCCGATCGAGACGTTTTTCCACAAGGTCGTCATGCTCCGCAATCGTCTGCGAACCCTCGAGCAGCAGATCAACGCCGCCGAGTTGCCTGATGACGTGAAGGTGAAGCTGCAGGCGTACATCAGCGGCTGCTACGGCTCGCTCACCAGCTTCAACGTGCTGTTCGCCGACGAGAACGATCAGTTCAAGGGATCCGGCGGGGACTAGTCGCCCACGCCCAGACAGATCGTGGCCAAGAAGCAGACCGCGCGGCCTTCGCCTGCGCGCGCGCCCGTCGAGCCCGTGCCGTCGCCACGACGGCACAGGATCCTTCCGGCGATCGGACTCGCCCTCGTCTTTCTCCTCAAGCTCATCGTGCTGTGGCAGCTCAAGGACCACCCGCTCCTGCAGCCGGACGCGGGACTCGATACCACGGCCTACGCGAATCTCGCGCGGCGCGTGATCGCCGGCGACTACGGTCTCGGCCCCGGGCTGTACTATGTCTCGCCGTTCTACATCTACTTTCTCGCGCTCTGCTACGGCGTGACGAAGTCGTTCACGGCCGTTCGCGTGATTCAGATCGCGCTCGGTACGCTGACCGTCGCGTGCATCTTCGTGATGACGCGCGAGTGGTACGGTAGACGAGCCGCATGGATCGCCTCCGCCGCGGCGGCGCTCTGCGGCGTGCTGACGTTTTACGAAGTGCTCTTGCTGCAGTCGGCGGTCGATGGCGTGCTGACGGCCGGCGGCCTCTGCGCGTTGACGCTCGCGCTGCGCGGACGAGAGCTGAAACTTGCGACGCTCACCGTGACACCGCCGGCCTGGTTCCTGGCTGCCGGCACAATCTTCGCGGTGCAGACGCTCAATCGTCCGAACGTGCTTCTTCCCGCCGTCGGCTTCGTCCTGCTGCTCACGGCAATGCGCCGCGTAAAGCCGGCGCTATGGGTCGTCGCCGGCCTCGCCCTTGGCTTGGCGCCGGTCGCCGTGCGCAATCTCGCCGTCGCGCACGAGTGGTCGCTCGTCTCGTCGCACGGCGGACTGAACTTCTACATCGGCAACCATGCGAACGCCACCGGTCTGTACGAGTTCGTGCCGGGCGTGCGTCCAGGCATCGAAGGCCAGCGTGACGACACGCGTCGAGTTGCGGAAACCGCCGTCGGACATTCCCTCAGCGACGCGGAGGTGTCCGACTATTTCTTCTCGCTCGGCCGCACGTGGATGCTCGACCACCCGATCGCCGCGCTGGCACTCGACGCCCGCAAACTGTTCTACGTCTTCCACGCCGATCACATCCCCCTGCCGTTCAGTTATGCCTTTTATGCAGACGACGCCGGCACGCTGCTCAGAGGGCTCGTCGTCAACCCCTGGCTCATCGTCCCGCTCGGTCTCGTGGGATTGACGCTAGTGGCGCCGCGCGGCGAACGGGCGGCGTTTGTGATCTGGGTGTCGTTCGTGCCGGCGTACGCGGTGGGTGTCGCCGTGTTCTTCGTCGCCGAGCGCTATCGGCTGCCGCTGTTCATTCCGATGTGTGTCGGCACAGGTGCGCTGATCGATCGATCGATCGCCGTGGCCACGAGTCGGGAGTCTTCGTCGACGCGGTGGCTCGTGATCGCCGCCGGCGCGACGCCGGTTCTGCTCGGCCTGGTGCAGTGGCCGATCGGTCTCACCGACAGCCGCGAGGGCGATCGCACGCGAATGGCCATGCTCGCGATCGAAGGCGGACGGTACGACGAGGGCGAACGGTGGGCGGCGTTGGCGATCAAGGACTCGACCACGCTGGCGAGCGTCGAGGCCACGATCGGCCGCGGGCTGATCGCCGCGGGCCAGTCGCCGCGCGCGCTGCCTTACCTGCAGCAGGCGAAGGCGCACAGTGCGTTTGATCCGCAGGTCGGCCTCGACCTCGCGGCGGCTCTCAAAGGGACGGGCGATCCTGCCGGTGCGCTGTCGATGCTCTCATCCGTGCAGTTCGCCGCGGACGCCGATCCGTCGCTCGAGCTCGCGGCGGGGCGGCTTGCGGCGACGCTCGGCGCCAATGACCTCGCCCTGGCACATTTCCGTGCGGTCGTCGGCCGCCACCCGGAGATGGCCGATGCCTGGGCCCAGCTGGGATTCAGTCTCCTCACGACGAATCAGCTTGGTGACGCCGCGCACGCGCTTGGAGAAGCCGTTCGGCTCAATCCGAAGGACGCCACCGCGTTCGGCGGCCTGGCGGTCTGCGAGTTGCGGCTCAACCAGCGCGACGAGGCGATCGCGCACGCGCGCACCGCGCTCGCGCTTGATCCAGGCGAGGCGCTCGCTCGACAGGTGATGAGCGCGCTCAAGGCCGGCGGGTGAGCGGTGGGGCCGTCCGGCCGCGATGCTCCTCCCGGGTGTGCCGCCGTCGATCACCGCCTCGTTGACAACCACGGCGCGGACAACGAGACTAACGCCAGTTGCGCGGGCGTGGCGCGTTCCCCGAAGGAGTGACCCTGTGAGTGACCATCTGACGACGCTCTTCCACAAGTTCGATTCGGGCCTCATCTCGCGGCGGCACCTGCTCCAGGCGCTCGGCATGGCCGTGGCCGCCAGGCCGGTGATGGCCTTTGCGCAAGGGCAGTGTGCCGACCGTGGACGCGCCGGCGCGGCCGGGTGCGAGACCGAGCTGGCCAAGCCGCCGTTCGAGTCCACCGGCTGGACGACGGTGCTGCTCGACCACTTCTCGTGTCAGGTCGCCGACTATCAGAAGGAGGCCGCGTACTACGCGGCGCTCATGAACTGGAAGATCCGGAGCGACGACGGCAAGCAGGCAGTGCTCGACATCGGCGACTGGGGCGGCATCGTGATTCGCGGCGGCTACCAGGCACCCGCGCCGACGCCGACGCCCACACCGGCGGCGCCGCCGGCGGGCGGCGACACGGCGGCTGCGGCAGGCCGAGGCGGACGTGGCGGCGCCGGTGGCGGCGCACCACGCGTGCCGAGAACTGTTGTGTTCGACTCCGTGTGCTGGGGCATCGCGCCGTGGGACGCGAAGAAGGTCGGGGCCGAGCTCAAGAAGCGCGGCATCGACGCGGTCGAGGACAACGACGGCAAAGGCTTCGAGAGTTTCCGCCTGAAGGATTCGGACGGGTTTCCGATCCAGATCAGCAACGGCAACATGAAGAATCGCCGGCAGGGCGCGGCCACCGGCAAGGTCGCGGCGCCCGCGCCGTTCGAGAACACGGCGTGGAAGACGGTGTGGCTCGATCACATTTCCTGGCAGTCCTCGAACTACAAGGAGAGCGCGGCGTTCTACAACGCGCTGCTCGGATGGAAACTCGGTCAGGACGAGGGCAGCCAGAACGAATGCCAGATCGGCGACGTCGGCAACATCATCATCCGCGGCGGGGGCCGGGCACCGGCCCCGGGTGCCGCCCCGGCATTGCCGGCGCCGCGTCGGGCGTCGATGGATCACATCGCGTTCGGCATCACGCCGTGGGATCCGGATGCGGTGAAGGCCGAGCTCGACAAGCGGGGGCTCTCGGGGAGCCCGGATACGGGCAATCACGGCGACATCCACGTCGCGCCGTATCAGAGCTATCACACGAACACGCCGAACGGCTTCAACCTCCAGATCAGCAACTCGACGCTCGCGGGTCGCGAGAAGCGATAAGCACCCGCGGTCGGTCGTGCGTTCGAACGCCGGCGTCACTGACGCCGGCGTTTTTGCGTTTAGGGCCGCGAGGCCTCGAAGTACATGCGCATTTTTCTGCATCCGGTCCGGGTCGATCCGTCTCCGTGGCCGGCGATCGAGGCGGTCGGAGCCGGGGTTCCATCGGTTCCGCGCGCGACTGTACCGATTTCGATTGTCCCCGGGCACGGCCGCCCGGATAATGGAAACGCCTGCCTGCGGAGACGCCGTGGCCCGTGCCGTCCAAATCCAACTGATCGCCGTGTTCATGACAGGTCTGGCCGCGTCGGCCGCCAGCGCGCAGATCCCGTCGCCGGTTCCTGCCGAAGCGCGATCCGAGGCACAGGCGCCGACACCCGCCTCAAACGCGAACGAGCCTTCGTTCGCCGGGCGATTCCTGCGCGACGTTGGCGGCGATTACAAACACTTCTTCTCGACTGACACCGCCTGGTGGCTGGGCATCGGCGGCGCGGCAGCGCTCGCCGTGCATCCGGCGGACGAGTCGATTGCCAAGTCGGTGCAGTCGTCCAATCCGGATCTGCCCGGCGGCGCGGAATACGGATCGCAGCTGCTGCAGGTGCCGCTCGCGATTGGCTGGTGGATCGCGGGAGCCGCGGCCGGCAGCGATCGCCAGGCGGCCACGGGGCGCGACCTGCTGCGCGCGCAGATTGGCGCGTTCAGCTGGACCTACGTCATCAAGTACGCGGCCGACCGCACGCGGCCCAACGGCGATCCGCGCTCGTTTCCGTCCGGGCACGCGTCGACGTCGTTTGCCACAGCCATGGTGCTGCAGGAGCATTTTGGCTGGAAGGTCGGCGTGCCGGCGTTCGCCCTCGCCACCTACACGGCCGGATCGCGCGTGACCGGCAACTACCACTGGACCAGCGATGTCGTCTTTGGCGCGGCGCTCGGGATGGCGTGCGGCAGGACGGTGACGGTGCGGCTGCGGCGCGTGCAAGTCGCTCCCGTCGCTCTGCATCGAGGCGCCGGAGTGTTTGTCACCGCGATCGACTGGCCATGAACCTGGCCGCGATCGCATTTGTGCTCGCCACGGCCGCGGGCGGTGGCGAGGCCCCAGCGCAACCGCCCGGCGATTCTGCGTCGCCCTCGCAGGCCGCATCACGCGCCGCCGTAATCGAGCAGGCACAAGCCGAGAAAGCGCAGAGCCTGACCCCCGCGGCGCCCGACAAGGCCGAGAAGTACGTGACGGATCTCTCCGAGATCATGCTCAGCGGCCAAATGCGCTGGCACACGTTCTGGCAGAGCGCGTACTCCGGCGGCGGGTTCACGTTAGGCGCCGGGTACACGCGCTTCGTGAGTCCGTACAGCTTCGTCGATGTGCGCGGCAGTATCACGCCGTCGGGCTACAAGCGACTCGAGGCGCAGTTCCTCGCGCCTGAACTGTTCGGCGGCCGCGGTACGCTCTCGGTGCTGGGCGGCTGGCGCGAGGCGACGCAGGTCGGCTTCTATGGGTTCGGCATGGCGACCTCGGTCGACAACCGCGCGAACTACGGCTTCACGCAACCGTACGCGTCGGCGCTGCTCGAGGTGTTTCCAGCGCGCAGCGGCTTCCTCCTGCGCGGCGGCCTCGAATTGACGCAGTGGAAGCAGCAGGCTGGCTCAGGCGACGCGCCATCGGTCGACGAGGTCTACACGCTGGCAACGCTGCCCGGGCTTGGCACCCACCCGACCTACTGGCACACGCAGGGCACGATCGGCTTCGATTCACGCCCGGCGCGCGGCTACGCGCGGCGGGGCGGATTCTACGGCGTCACCGTTCACGACTTCACCGATCCAGATGCGCAGTCCGGCTTCGACAAGATCGACTACGAAGCCATCCAGCACATCCCGATCCTCCGCGACTCGTGGGTCGTTTCGCTGCGCGGCTGGGCGCAGACGACGTTCGGCAAGACGGCCCAGCAGATTCCGTTCTTCATGATGCCGTCGATCGGCGGCGGGTCGGATCTGCGCGCCTACGCCAGCTGGCGGCTGCGCGACCTGAACAGCCTCGTCCTGCAAGCCGAATGGCGCGTGATCGTCAACCGCTACGTCGACATGGCGCTCTTTTACGACGCCGGCAAGGTCGCCGCGAAGCGTACGGACCTGACGCCCGACGACATGAAGACCGACGTCGGACTCGGGTTCCGCCTGCACGGCCCGATCGCGACGCCGCTTCGCATCGAACTCACGCACGGCCGCGAGGGTTTCGGGCTCGTGCTGGCCGCTTCGGAGGTCTTTTGAGCCGCGTGCTGATTCGCCGCCGCACGCGGATCGCGACGATCCTTGCGCTCCTGGCGGCGTGCGCCGTGGCGTCGACCGCCGGACTGCGCTTCTACGACGATGACCCGATCGCGCGCGAACCGGAGAGCCGGAGCGCCTCCGGCGCCCGGCCGCTCGGCGTCTCGCTGTTCTACGAGTACGCGTTCAACCTGTTCGTCGGGGCACACCGCGAGCCGTCGAATCGGCGCGCGGGCAACCTCAACACGATCGACGAGGTACCGGATTCGAGCTGGTTCACGAATCGCGTCGGCACGGCCGCCATGACAGCCGAGCGCCTTGCTCGCGGCCCCAACGCCGGCACTCCGCCTGCGGCTGGCAAATGGACGCTGCTGCGCGAGAAATCCGCGGGCACCAACCCCGGCTTCACGGCGCGCGATGCGAATGGCCAGACCTGGTTCCTGCAGTTCGACGCGCCCGAGTTCCCCGAAGCCAGCACCGGCGGCGTCGAAGTGATGACGAAGCTGTTCTGGGCGCTCGGCTACAACCAGATCGAGACGTTCATCACGAGCTTCGATCCAGCGCGCATCGAGATCGATCCCAAGGCCACGATGAGACGCCCGTCGGGCGCGCGCACGCCGTTCACGCGCGACGACGTCGCGCGGATTCTCGAGCGGGCCGCTCGCAATCCCGACGGCACTTACCGCGCGTCTGCCGGACGCCTGCTCGCCGGCACGGTGCTCGGGCCGTTCCGTTATTCCGGCACGCGCTCCGACGATCCGAACGACCTCGTGCCGCACGAGCACCGCCGCGAGCTGCGCGCGCTCCGGGTCTTCGGCGCCTGGACGAACCTTGTCGATCTCAAGGCCGGAAACACGCTCGACGTGCTCGTCGACGACCAGAGCCCCGTCGTCGTGAAGCACTACCTGCAGGACGTTGGCTCCAGCCTCGGCATGGCCAACAACCTTCACGAATGGGACATGGGTTGGGAGTATTTCTACAACCCCTCCACGAGCCGCAAGCGCCTGCTGACGTTCGGCTTCGCGCTGAGCCCCTGGCAGACCGTGCCATACACCGAGTACTCCTCGGTTGGCCGCTTCGAAGGCGATCGATTCGATCCCACGTCGTGGAAGCCGCAGACGCCCGTACCGGCGTTCATCGAGATGCGAGCCGATGATGCGTTCTGGGCGGCGCGGCGGGTGATGGCCTTCAGCGACGATCTGATCCGCGCGGCCGTGCACACCGGCGAGTACAGCGACGCCGCCGCCGAGCAGCACCTTGCGTTGGTCTTGATCAAACGCCGCGATGCCGTCGGCCGCACGTATCTCACGGCGGTCAATCCCGTCGTCGACCCTCGCCTGGACGCCGGCGGCACGCTCACGTTCGGCAACGCCGCGGTCGCCGCCGGATTTGCCGACGCGCCCGCCGGCTATCGCGCCGCGTGGCTCGTTTTCGACAACACGACCGGAGCCACGACGCCGATCGCGGAAACCCGGAGCACGACGTCGTCGATACGGGCTCCGGGCAATCTGCCGAACGCCGCGGGCGCGTACGTCGAAGTCGACATCAGCGCCGATGCTGCCGCGCATCCGTCGTGGCTGCAGCCGGTCCATGCCTTCTTCCGCCGTACCGTCGACGGCTGGAAGCTCGTCGGCTTCGAGCGCCTGCCCGACGCGCCGGCGCCGCCAGGTCCTGCGGCGAGCCGGAGACCGTGACCGGCTCGACCGCGAACAAGGGCCTGGTCGAGCGGCTGCTGTCGCCGATCGCCGACGTCCGGCGCGGTGAAGCCGCCGGCGCGCTGCTCCTGATGCTGACGATGTTCTTGATCCTCGGCGGGTATTACCTGCTGAAGACCGCGCGCGAGATCTTCATCCTGAGCGAAGGCGGCGCCGAGGTGAAGAGCTACTCGTCGGCGGGTCAGGCGCTGCTGCTCCTCGTCATCGTCCCGGCCTACGGGGCGTTCGCTTCGCGCGTCGACCGGAAACGGCTGACGCAGGGCATCACGCTGTTCTTCGCGTTCAATCTCGTGCTGTTTCTCGGCGCGCTCGCGGCGCACCTGCGCATCGCGATTGCGTACTTTCTCTGGGTCGGCGTGTTCAACGTGATGGTGATCGCGCAGTACTGGGCGTTTGCCAACGATCTCTACACCGAGGAGCAAGGCAAACGGTTGTTTCCTCTCATCGGGATCGGGAGCAGCCTGGGTGCGTGGGTCGGATCGATCCGCGCGGGAACACTCATCGAACAGGCTGGTCCCTGGCGGCTGCTCGCTGGCGGCGCCGCGATTCTGGTCGTCTGTGCCGTGCTGGCGGGCTTCGTCGATCGGCTGACCGGCCGTCAGGTCGCGGGACAGCCCGCGCCGGAGCGCGAGCGGCTGCCGGAAGGCCAGAGCGGCTTCAGCATGATCCTGTCCGATCGCTACCTGATGCTGATTGCCGTGCTGGTGCTGTTGTTGAACGTGGTGAACACGTCGGGTGGCTATCTGTTCGATCGCTACGTCACGGCGACGGCCGACGCGCGATTTGGCGCGGCAGCCACCGCGGCACGGCAGCAGTTCATCGGACAGACCTACAGCAGCTATTTCGGGTACGTGAATCTAGTCGGGTTTCTGCTGCAGACGTTCCTGGTCTCGCGCGTGTTCAGGTTCCTCGGCGTCGCGCGGGCGCTCGTGATTCATCCGATCGTCGCGCTCGTGGGCTATGTCGGCATGCTGCGGGCTCCGTCGTTCGAGTTCATCCGCGCGCTGAAAATTGCGGACAACAGCATCGAGTACTCGCTCGGCAACACGACCAGGCAGGCGCTGTGGCTGCCGACGAGCCGTTCGGCGAAGTACAAGGCCAAGCAGGCCGTGGATGCGTTCTGCGTCCGCGCGGGCGACGTGCTTCAGGCGGGCGTCGTTTACTCGGGTGAGCTGCTGTCGTTCGGTGTCACGTCGTTCGCGGCGCTCAACATCGTCTTCGTGCTGTGCTGGCTTGCGGTCGTCCGCGGGCTGCAGCGATCGCTCGCGGCCCGCGCGCCGGCGAAGTTCTGATCCCCGTCCCGTTCTCTCCTACAATTGGAAGAGTTCCCCCGGTCGCATTGGAAGAGGTGCCGGATGCGGGTTACGAGCCAACACGTGAGGGTTGTCGTCCTGGCGGCAACGCTGTGCTTCGAGGCCGCGCTCCTCGCGCAGACCGTCATCAAGCCCCCCAAGAACAAGTTCACGCCGCAGCAGGACGTCGAGTACGGCGAGCAGGCCGCGGCGGAAATCCGGCGCCAGTACCCGATCATTACTGATCCCGCGATCGCGAGCTACCTCTCGATGCTCGGGAACCGGCTGGTCGCTGTGGCGCCGACGGAGCTGAACCGGCCGGAGTTCAGATACTCGTTTACGCCCGTCAACGTGAAAGAGATCAATGCGTTTGCACTGCCCGGCGGACCGATGTTCGTCCACCGCGGGATGTTCGAAGCCGCGGCGGGCGAGGGCGAGGTCGTCGGGGTCATGGCGCACGAGCTGTCACATGTGCTGCTGCGACACGGCACGGCGAACGCGACGAAGGCAGAGAACCCGTGGCTGCAGCTCGGACAGATCGCCGGGCAGATCGGCGGGGCGATGGTGGGCGGCACAGCCGGCTCGGCGATCGCAGGCGGCAGCCAGTTCGGTCTCGGCACGCTCATGCTTCGATACAGCCGTGACTTCGAGAAGCAGGCCGACCTGCTTGGCGCTCAGCTGATGGCGAAGGCCGGCTACGATCCCCGCGACCTCGCGCACATGTTCGAGACGATCGAGAAGAAAGCGGGGGACGGCGGCAACCCGCAATGGCTCGACAGCCACCCGAATCCCGGCAACCGCACGGCCTACATCACGAAGGAAGCCGAGTCGCTGACGATTGCTCCGGCGCCGGACATGAGTCAGTTCTCGACGATCAAGCCCACACTTGCCCGGCTGTCGCCCGCGGTGTCGGTCGCCGCGCTGTCCAAGCGCACCCCGCCTGATGCGAACACGTCGACGTCGGCCGACACACCTGGCCACCACGTTCCCGCACCCTCCTCGCAATTTCGCTCGTTCTCGGCGGGCAACTTGTTTCAGGCGAGCGTGCCCGACAACTGGAAAGCGCTTTCGTCGAAGAACGCCGTCAAGGTCGTGCCGCAGAACGGATACGGCGAATTGAACGGGCAGACGGTCTTCACACACGGCGTGGAGTTCGGCATCGCCAGAGCGGCTTCGCGCGATCTCCGTGAAGCGACCAAGAGCCTCCTGAGCGCGTTCGCGCAGGACAACCCCGAGATGCGCGTCGCGGGTGATCAGCAGTACGGCAAGATGGCCGATCGGACGGCGCTGGTCACGTCGCTCTCCAATGCGTCCGCGCTCGGCGGCAGCGAGCGCATCACGATTGCGACGACGTTCCTGGCGGACGGCAATCTGTTCTATTACCTGACCGTCGCACCCGACGCCGACGCCGACGCGCTCCTGCCGACGTTCCGCCGGATTGCCCAGTCGATTCGATTGACGGATGGCAAATAAGTGAGCCCCCTCGTCCGGGCGCGCTCAGCACAACTGCTCACGGTGGTGCTCGCCTTCGGTCTCTGGTTCTCGGCGCCTCCCGAGGGCTTGAGCCTGCCAGCGTGGCGGCTGTTCGCGATCTTCGCGGCAGCGATTTTCTCCACAGTCGCCGGCGCGCTGCCGATTCTGACAGCGTCCGTGTTGGCTGTCGCCGCCGCAGTGCTGACGGGGACGGTGGCGCCGGAGGACGCGTACGCCGGGTTTGGCAACAGCACGATTCTGCTGATCGTCGTCGCGTTTCTCGTCGCCAATGCCGTGGTCAAAAGCGGCCTGGGAACGCGCGCGGGCCATGCGATCGTCAGCCGGTTCGGGCGCTCCACGCTGGGGCTGTCGGTACTCGATCTTCGTGCTCGACGCGATCATCGCGCCGGCTTTCCCGAGTAACACGGCACGGTCAGGCGTGCTGTATCCCCTCGCGTACTCCCTGGCCGAAGCCGCTGGTGCGACGCCGGACAACCCCGACCGTCGACGCGTCGGGGCCTTCCTGATGTACTCGGGCGTCGCGAGCCTGAGCCTGTCGTCGGCGCTCTGGTTCACCGCCATGGCAGGGAATCCGCTTGGCGCGGCGATCGCGCGCGACGTCGGCGTGAACATCGGCTTCGGGAACTGGCTCCTCGCGGCGTCCGTGCCGACGGTCGTCGCGATCGTCCTGATGCCGCTGCTCCTCTACAAGATCATCGCGCCCGAAGTGACGTCCACGCCCGAGGCGCCGGCGGCCGCGCGCGCGGCGCTGGCCGCGCTCGGACCACTGAACCGTGGCGAATGGACGGTGCTCGTCGTCTTCGTGGGGATGGTGGGGCTCTGGGCACTGGCCGCCACGCTGCACCTCGACTCCACGGCCATTGCCTTTCTCGGTCTGGGCGTGCTGCTCGCGACCGGGGTGCTCACGCTCGGCGACATCGCCAAGCAAGGCGATGTCCTCGCCACGTTCCTCTGGTTTGCCGTGCTCTTCACGTTGAGCAGCCAGTTGAATGAGCTCGGCTTCATGGGATTCCTCGGCCACCGGCTCGCGAGCCACCTCGGTGGACTCAGTTCACCAGTGGCGGGGCTCGTGCTCGTGCTGGCGTATGTGCTGCTGCACTACCTGTTCGTGAGCCAGACAGCACACCTGCTGGCCCTGTTCGGCGTGTTCCTCGACGTCGGCATCAAGCTGGGCGTGAATCCTTCCATGCTCGCGTTTCAGCTGCTGTTCGCGACGAATTATTTCTCGTTGCTCACGCCGCAAGGATCCAGCGCCAACCTGCTGTTTGCAGGGAGCGGCTATCTCTCGCCGGGAGATCTGTATCGACTGGGTGCGCTAACCACGGCTGCGAGCGTGCTTGTTTACTTGATTCTGGGCACACCCTGGCTCGCGCTCGTCGCACGGTAAGGAGATCGGTCTATTTCTCGATCTTCAGGCTGTTGAGCCGCACGGGCTCGCTGTCCCAGTTCTCGAGCACGACGGAGTTGTCTTTCTTGTTGAGGGTGATCTTGGTCGCGACCGAGAGCTTGCCCTGGCCCGTGCCGTCTTTCTTGAGATGTATCTCGACCAGCGTGAACGGATAGTCCATCGTGCGCGCCTGGGTGCGGGCTTCTTCCTGGCCAATCGGCCGGTCGGTGAGCAGCACGACCCGCGTGCCGCCGTCATCGAGCGCCGTCTGCCGCGCGAAGCGCAGGTCATAGCTCAGCCGTGTGGGCAGTTTGATGTAGCCGACCGGCTTCGAGTCCTGAAGCGCGTCGAGGAGCTTCTCCGGACCCTTCTCGTTGAAGATGCCGATGAGCTTCTGCCGCTCCGCCTCGGAGGACCAGCGGCTGATCTCGATTTCCACGCGGGTGTTCGAGCCCGTCGCGATGTTGGACATGTTCACGGCAAACGCCGACAACTTCAGGGGCAATTGGGTGGTTTGCGCGTGGCCGGACGCAATCTGCACGATTGCGCCGCACAGGAGCGCGAACCCGAAGAAACGAAAAGACCGCATCGTTGAATCCTCCGGAAAATGTTTGTCTACTGGCACGCCCCGCCGGCGTGAAACGACTCGACCTGAATGACCGGCGTCCAGCCGATCGTTCCGAGCGCCGTGACGACCGAAAGCCGTCGGACGTCCGGTCCGGCGTCAATCAATCGGCCGCGCACTTCGACCGCGTGACCGAGGTGATCGAGGAAATCGAGATCGCAATAGCGCTGCAATCGCACCATCGTGGCTCCGCCGACGTCGAGAGCGGACGCCGCGGCCGCTGAGCGGAGCGCATCCGCGCTGACGCCGATGAGCCTGAACGCCGTGACATCGACGGCCGTGGCCGCCGCCACGGACGACACCTGCGAATCGCGCTGCAGACAACCGGCCAGCGTGACCGGCTTGACCTCTGCGGCCTTGCCGGACGGCTGCGACGACACCTCGCGCGCGCTGACGCCGCTCGCGACGACAGCCGCGAGCCCGATCGCAACACCGTACATGATGGATTTCACGGGGCACCCCTTCGCTTCGATCAACGCGCACCTGCCGGGGAGGCGTGTCCGCCAGGCCGCCTCACTGTGTCTTATGACACTGCTCGCAGTCCTGCTTGATTGTCGCACCCGCCGTGGTCTTATGCGACTCGTCGTGGCACCGGAAGCAGCCGGGCGCGTCCATGTGACCGAGCTGGCTCGCGTACGTGCCCCAGGTCACTTTCATGTCGGGAAACACGTTCTGGCGAGACAACTGCTGGGCCGCGGCGATCGCGCGGTCGATCTGCGGCGCCAGGCGCGCGTCTGCAGATTTCCACGCCTCACGAAGATGCGTCGCGATGCCGGCCTCAGCCGCCGCCTGACTCGGATACTCGGCGGACACCGCCGCGAGCAGCTCTTTCTTCAAGAAGGGGACGTCGCGGCTGACGGCGCCACTCGCGATCAGGGCGTCGACCGCACGATCGGCCGACACCGAGAACGTGTGCGACGGCCGGTTGTGGCAGTCGATACAGTCCATGCGATGGAGCGCGCCCGCCGGCCGGGTCGCGACGCCGTCGGCCAGAAACTCGCTCGTCTGGCCCTTCGTGTCAGTCACGCGCACGTAAGGGATCGTCTGACGTGTGTTATCGGACGCCGTGTATTCGACGATGACGTCCGGCCGCGCGTGCCAGTGAATGGCGTCCAGGTGCATCGTCATCGTCGTCGCCGACTCGGTGCTCGCTTCGTCGTCGGCATACGTGAGGTGCGTGCGTACGAGGTCACCGCCCGGACGACCGGGGGTGTGGCAGTGGACGCAGGTGTCGGCGGCGCCGGGAATGCGGTCGAGCGGCTCGGGAATGGGCCGGTTGTACGTGCCCAACACAAACTCGTAGAGCTGGCGCGTGCCGTTGAGCTTGGCCGAGATCAATCCCTGCGCGCCCGGGGCGACGTGACAGGCCACGCACTCGACGCGGGAGTGCGGAGACACGGCGTGCGCGACGAACTCGGGCGTCATTGGCGCGTGGCAGACGGCGCCGCAGAACTGGTTCGACTCGGTGTAGTGAACGACGCCCACGCTCGCGATGGCGACGATGCCGAGGTTGACCAGGGTCAGCGCGGCGACGGCAGCGGCGACGCGTCTGGTCGTGGGGTTGCCCAGATCGACGGCAGGCCAGCCCCACGCGGCATGACCGCGACGACGGCTGCGCCCCTCGCGCCACATGCCGAGCGGAATGAGCACGAGTCCGAGCACGAAAACGGCGGGCACGAGCACGTAGCCGAGCAACCCGGCGTAGGGGCTTGCGAGCAGGCCGAAGGATTCGAGGAGAACGTAAACGACGAACGCCAGCGCGCTGATCGTCGTGATCAGCGCGCCAGCGA
Source organism: uncultured Acidobacteriota bacterium (assembly GCA_963704575.1). Classification (GTDB taxonomy): domain Bacteria; phylum Acidobacteriota; class Vicinamibacteria; order Vicinamibacterales; family SCN-69-37; genus DATEGZ01. The sequence continues at coordinate 4,982,054 of OY969918.1, forward strand.
TGGAGAGGGGATTGCGGGCAAGCCGAGGGTCAGCCATACCGGCCGTGTTCGAGCCGGAGCTACTTGAGGCTCATCATGTACGCCGTGAGAGCGTCGACGTCCGCGTCCTTGAGCTTGTGCGTCTTGAGCCACCCGGCCATCGACATCGCCGGTTTCTTCGTCATCTTAGCTTCCATCGTCGCGGGATCGGTCAGCCAGGTGTGGATATCGGCTTGCGACAGTTTCCCGCCGACGCCGTCGAGCGGACTCGACTTGTTGCCTTTGCCTGCAATGGCGTGACACGTGCTGCACTTCTGAGCGGTGAACGCCTTCATCCCCGCCGCGACCTTGGCGGGATCTGGCGCCTGTGCGGCGACCGCGGCAGTTGCGAGAGCGGCGCCGACGAGCGTGACGAACAACGAACGCATGGGTGTCTCCTTGTAGACGCTAGAACATATAACGCAAGCTGATCGTCGCCGAGTTCGCCGTGTACGGGCGGTAGACGTACCCGAGAACCAGCGAGCTTGGCTGAGCGATGCCATTGATCACCGACGGATCGAAGGCAAAATCGTACACCCGGAAGGGCTCGTAGAGATACGTGAAATCGAGGGCGGTCTTTCGCGACAGCCGGTGTCTGACGTCGAGGTGCAGCTGCTGCAGCTTGTTGTAGACCTTCGGCAGCTGCGAGGGAGCGGGCAGGGGGCCGCCCGGCACGACGGTGTACAGGTAGTCACCCTCGGCGTAGCTGAAGTCGTAACTAATTCGGGCTTCGGTGTTGGGCCCAAACTTCGGCGAGAGGTAGATCGAAAAGTAATTGACCTGCTCGCGCGAATCGACGGTCCAGTTGCGGTTCGGATCGTTGAACTGCGCAGGGTCAGACTTTGCCGAACGCGATTGCTGGAGCCCCGAATAGCGCTCGAAGTTGTAGGTGCCGCCGATGACCAGGCCATCGGGCATCTGATAGTCGAGGCCGAGAGAGAACGTGTGGAACGACGAGTCCTGCAAGCCGAGGGTGGTGTCGGGATAGGAATCTTTGCCGACGCCGCCCGAGACGCTGAGCGTCCAGGCTTCGCTCGGCGTGAGATCCACCTGTCCGGTGAACTTGTTCCGGTTCCGGTCGGAGAGATGGTACTGCCGCATGTCCGGCTGCTCGCCGATCTGGTTGAACACACTCGTGTCGAGGCCGGAGCCCGTGCGATCGGCCAGTTCGTATTCCGCGCGGAACGTAATCCACTGCGATCCGGTCGTATCGGCCGTCAGATGCAGCACGTTCTCACCCGTGCTCGAGAACGTGCGGAAATCGTAGCCGTTGTCATTCCGCCCGTAGCCGGCCGTGAGCGCGAACGGATGGAGTCCCGTCCACGTGGCGTTCGCCTCGAAATTGGTGCTGTTGTGCGAGCGGAGCAGCGGGCCGCCCGTCGTCGACGCGTTCACCGACGAGTCGTAGGAGACGTACTGCGGAATCAGGGTGGGCGGCGTCTCGTCGTTGTAGTTGTACGACCGCACGCGCGCGGTGAGTGTCCAATCGGTGTTCGGACGTGAAACGAGGTTCACGTTCGTCGAGAACACGTGCGCGTCGCCTTCGGCCGTGGCCCGGGGTAATGCGATCACCGGCAAAGCCGAGTTGATCGTGAACGGATCCAACGGCTGGTTCTGGTTCCAGAAGCCGAACGACATCGAGCCGGTGACCTGCGTCCGGTGCGCGAACTTGGCGAAGCCGGCGACGCTGACGTTCTGCGCGGAGTTCGACGGCCAGAGTGACATCTGCCCGCGTCCCGGCGCACTCGTCGAGTCGGTGAGGCGGAGCGGGCTGTCCCAGATCAGCGGGTTGTCCGGGTTGCTGAACCACGAGCCGTCGTACCCGACGCGGAGCATGTCCTTGCCGTTGGTCCACTCGGTTGCGAGGTTGAGATCGTTCGTGCGCGAGTCGTACGGCAGTGCTACCTCGACGTCGTTGCTGAAGCCGAAGCTCGCGCCCCACGGCAGCTCGCCGACGTGGTGGGTCGTCGTGAAGTTGGCCTTGACGTCCAGTTGCTGCGTGGGCGTCGCGAAAAAATTGATGTTTCCGATGTCGCGGCGCTCGGTGAGATCGAACTGCGTCGCGATCGGCACATACGCCGGGAGTGTCGCCTGGCCGTTCTGAATCGCCAGCTGCGTGTTGTCGGGGAGCAGCAGCGGACTGAGGTGCGTCGTGTAGGGCGTCTGCGTGTCGACGCTGTAGAACTGCGGAATGCCCTGCCAGAACCCCGACAGGACGAAGCGGCCCGTGCGCTCGTAGCTGCCGACGTAGTGCTGATCGCGGAATCCGACGTTGTCGGCCGTTACGTGAAAGGTCGACGTGCCGTCCTGGCTCTCTTTCGCGAACCTCGCATCGGTGAAGAGCACGCCGTCACGCAGATCCTGGTAGCGCTGGAACCGCGCGGGATCTCCGCTGACACTCGTGAATCGTCCGCCAAGCTGGAACTGGCGCCAGGTCTGTTCGAAGAGTCCTTTCGGCGCTTCTTCCGGCGGAGCGGCCGCAGGCGCGGGCTGCGCGGCCGCGGTTTGACGCGGCGCCGTCTGACCGTCAGTGGACGTCGCAGAGGCTGGCGCGGAGACGGTCGGGGTCTGGGCTACCGTCATCGTCTGCGCCTGCGCGAGGCACGGCGTCACCAACCCCAGGCAGCAAGAAAGAGGAGCGAGCAGGAAACGGCGCATGATGTCTCCCCTCGCTACCGTATGAAGTACTGGCCGGACGGGTGGTTGGACCCGTGGATATTCGAATGACAGTTCACACAGGACCGCCCGAACATCCGGTTACTCTTGTTCACCGAGATCGCGTTGAAGTCGTAGACCGAAGACGGATGGCTGCTCGCAATGTGACAGCGCTGACAGAGCATCGGCATGCGCACGACGAGCATGCGGTCGTTCGACGAGCCGTGCGGGTCGTGACAGGTCGTGCAGTTCTCCTTCACGGGCTCGTGCTCCCACAACATCGGACCCCGCATCTCCGCGTGGCAGCTCGTGCAGAGCTCGACGATCGAGTTCCCGGTCTTGAGCATGCGGACGTTGCTGATCGATCCGTGCGGGTTGTGACACGACGTGCAGTTCATCTTGCCTTCGCGCACAGGCATGTGTGCGACGGCGCGCTCGGTCTTGGTCACCTCGAGGCGATGGCAGGTCGCGCAAACCTGAGTCTCCGACGGCTTGACGAGCTGATGCTCAGGCGACTTCGGACTGTGAACGCTGTGACACGTCGTGCATGAGAGGTTGCGCTGCTCGTGCGTGCTGCCCTCCCAGCCCGCGTGCTCGCCGCGATTGTGGCAGGTGAGACACTGCTGGTTGATCTCGCCCGGCGCCATCTTGCCGAACTTCCAGATGTGCCCCTTCGCGTCGTCGTCGATGTGCGCCTGGCCGGGACCATGGCAACTCTCGCAGCCGTGCGTCGCCTCGGGCGAGCGCGGATTCTTCGCCTGGGCATGCGGCGTGCCCTTGAGCGTGTCGGCCTTGTCGGAGTGGCAAACGAGGCACTTGTCGCTGCCCGCGTAGGCACCCGCGGGGACCTGCGCCGCAGGCGTCTGAGGCGTCTGTTTGGCGGGGGTCTGTTTCGTGGGCGGCGGCGTCGCGGGCGCCGCTTGCGGAACGGCGTCAGGGGCGTCCGGGACGGCGGTCCGCGCGCCCATCGCGCGTACGGTGATCGTGACCGCGAACAGACACGTCGCGAGCAGACACAGTGACTGCTTCATGCTAGTGGCCCGGGGCAAGTATGCACGCACTACTGGGGCAGTATCAAGACTTTCGCCAGTGTTCAGAACATTTCTTTGCCGGATTTTTCGAGGAAACCCACGTCATCAATCCGTCGGAACTCCGAAGTGTCGGAGTCTCTTCGATATTTCGGGGGCCAGTTGGCCATCGCGCTCGCAGCCGCAGCATCGAAGTCGGTATGCTCTTCGCTGGAGGCCGCTACGGCGGTCCACCTACCTCGACGCGATCGCCTTCCAAGGAGGAGAACGATGTCGACGAACGAGGCCCGCGAGCCGGGCGCGGCAGTGCCGCTAGACGATCAAGACGCCGTTCGCCAGATCGTTTCCGGCGCGATCTTCGATCTCTGGAAAATCGTCAACAGCCTGACGCGGCTGCGTCCGCCCGCGCGCGAGCGGTACCGCGTCGCGATCTTCGGCTCGGCGCGAGCCGAGGCGGGCACCTTCGTTTACGACGAGGTCAAACGCCTGGCCGCCGCGATCGCTGCGATGGGATGCGACATCGTCACCGGCGGGGGGCCGGGCCTGATGCAGGCGGCCAATGAGGGCGCAGCCAGCGTGGGCCGCGCGGCGTCAGTGGGCATCCGCGTCGAGCTGCCCTTCGAGCAGCACGCGAATCCGTTCGTCGAACACGCGTTCGACCACGGGACGTTTTTTACCCGGCTCCACCATTTCGTCCTCGCCTCCGACGCGTTCGTGGTGGTGCCCGGCGGCATCGGCACGGTGCTCGAGATGCTGATGATCTGGCAGCTGCTCCAGGTGGGTCACGTCGAAGGCGCGCCGCTGATCCTGGTCGGCCGGATGTGGCGAGGGTTCGTCGAGTGGGCACGAACCAGCATGCTGGACCCGCGGCTCGAGCTGGCGAGCGCGAAGGACTTTCTGATTCCTCAGTGCGTCGAGACGGCCGACGAAGCGATCGCGGCCATTCGCGAGCGGCACGAGGCGTGGGTGCGCAACGTTCAGTAGGCTACGCGCCGGCGTCGACCAGACCGAGCAGCACGCCCGTGTGCCGCGCGATGATCAACTCCTCGTTGGTCGGAATCATCCACGCGGACACGCGGCTGCCGGCGCGCGAGATCCGCGGCCGGCCCGCGCGGTTGGCGTCGGCATCGAGATCGACGCCCAGCCAGGCTGATGCCTCGGAGATTCGCCGCCGGATCTCCGGCGCGTTCTCGCCGATGCCGGCCGTGAAGACCAGCCCGTCGATGCCGCCAAGCACCGCGGCCAGTCCGCCAATCTCCCGTGCGGCGCGATACACAAAGTAGTCCACGGCCAGCCGGGCCGCGGGCTCGGCGCTCTGAAGCAGATCGCGCATGTCGCTGCTTGTCCCCGAGATGCCGAGCAGGCCGGATTGCCGGTAGAGCACCCGCTCAACCTCCTGTACCGAGAGGCGGAGCTCCTGAAAGAGATAGAGCACGACGCCAGGATCGAGGCCGCCGGGCCGCGTGCCCATGCAGAGCCCGTCGAGCGCCGTAAAGCCGAGCGTGCTGTCGACGCTCTTCCTGTCGCGCATTGCGCAGAGGCTCGCTCCGCTGCCGAGGTGCGCGACGATCACGCGCCCGTGGGCGATCTCTGGCGCGACGTCAGGAAGAACCGAGGCGATGTACTCGTACGACAAGCCGTGGAAACCGTAGCGCTGCACGCCGTGATCACGAATCGCCTGCGGCAGCGGCACGAGCTCGGCCACGGCGGGCTGCCCGCGATGGAAGCTCGTATCGAAGCACGCGACCTGCGGGACGTCGGGCAGACGCTCGGTCACGGCGTCAATCGCGGCGAGGTTGTAGGGCTGGTGGAGCGGCGCGAGCGGCTCCAGCGTTCTGAGCTCGGCGAGCACCGCGGGCGTGACAATGGTCGGCCCGCGAAAGCGCGCGCCGCCGTGCACGACGCGATGTCCGACCCCAACGAGTCGCGCGCCGCCGTAGGTATCGCGCAACCACGCGGCGAGCGCGTCGAGCGCCGCACGGCTGTCGGTCACGCCGCGGAGATCGGCCGCCAAGCTTGCGAGCGGCGCCCCGGCGCCGTCCTTCGCTGAGAACTTCGGCGCCGTGCCAATACCCTCGATCTGCCCGCGCGCTTCGAGCCGCCACGGGTCGGGGCCCGGCTTGCGGTAGACGCAGAACTTGAGGCTGGACGAACCCGCGTTGAGGACGATCAGGTAGTCGTTCACGCGCGGGCTCGATTCACCGCGCCGCGGGCAGCGACTGGCGGCGGGCGTGAGCCGCGAGCACGGCCACCGCCGAGCTGGCGATGCGCGATCGCACGCTGTCGGCGCGGCTCGTCAGGACGATGGGCACCCGCGCGCCCAGCACCAGGCCCGCGGCGTCGGCGTTGGCGAGAAACGTCAGCTGCTTCGCGAGCATGTTGCCGGCCTCGAGGTCGGGCGCGAGCAGGATGTCCGGGTCGCCCGCCACCTCGGAAGTGATTCCCTTCATCCGCGCAGCCTCTTTGCTTATCGCGTTGTCGAACGCCAGCGGGCCGTCCAGCAGTCCGCCGACGATCTGCCCGCGCTCGGCCATCTTGCAAAGCGCCGCGGCATCGATCGTGGAAGGCATTTTCGAGCTGACCGTCTCGACAGCGGCCAGAATCGCGACCTTCGGCCGCGCCACGCCGAGCGAGATCGCGAGGTCGATCGCGTTCCGGCAGATGTCGGCCTTCTCGTCGAGCGTCGGCGTGATGTTGATCGCCGCGTCGGTCACGATCAGGACCTTGTGGTACGTCGGCACGTCCATGATGAACACGTGACTGAGCCGGCGCCCAGTGCGCAGGCCCGTCTCGCGCGCGACGACGGCGCCGAGCAGTTCGTCGGTGTGCAGGCTGCCTTTCATCAGGACCTCGGCCTCGCCCTGACGCACCAGCTCCACGGCTCGCGCGGCCGCGGCGTGGCTGTGCGGCACGTCTTCGATCCTCGTCTTCTTGAGATCGATGCCGCTCTTCTTCGCGATCTCCCGGATCTTGGCCGCCGGCCCCACGAGAATCGGGACGATGAGTCCCTTCGCCGCCGAGGCCATCGCGCCCTCGAGCGCGGTCTCTTCGCACGGGTGTGCCACTGCGGTGGGCACGGGCTCGAGCCGGCTGCATCGCTCCAGCAGCAATTCGTACTTGCCGGTTCCTGTCATGGCCTTGTCTCCCGCCGGCCGACGCCGCAGGTTACGGTCGATACATCATCGCGGCGATGGCTTGACGCACGTGCCTGGGCCGCCGCGCGCGCGCGATCCGCATGTCGTACGCCTTGGTGGCGACGGTGACGGCAATCGCCAGCGAGATCCGTCGGATTTCCCGTAGCGGCGGGTAGAGCGCGCCCGCGGCAAGGTCCGTGGACCGCACGGTGCGCGCGAGCGTACGCGCAGCCGCCAGGAACAGGTCGTCGGGCAGCGTGCGCGCGCGACACGCGATCGCTCCCAGGCCGATGCCCGGAAACACGTAGGCGTTGTTTCCTTGCCCGGGCCGGAACGTCTTGCCCTCGTAGGTCAGCGGCGCGAACGGACTGCCGCTCGCGAAAATCGCTTTGCCCTCGCTCCACGAATACGCTTGCTCCGCCGTACACTCGGCCTTGGACGTCGGGTTCGACAGCGCGAAGATCGTCGGCCGCGGATTGATCCGCGCCATCCGTTCGATCACGTCGCGCGTGAACGTCCCCGGCGCGCCCGTCGCACCGATGAGCACCTGCGGGCGGATCGCGTCGATCGCCTCGAGAAATCCCAACGGCTTGTGATCGTGCGCATACGACAGGTTGTGCGGCAGCAGATCGGTCCGTGACTTGACGACCAGTCCGTTCACATCCACGAACCAGAGGTGACGGCGCGCTTCCTCGAGGCTCAAGCCTTCGTCGACGAACGCCGTCGTCATGAGGTCGGCGATGCCGGTCGAGGCCGATCCGGCGCCCAGGAACATGATCCGCAAGTCCCGGAACTTCAAATTCGTGATTCGGGTCGACGAGTAGACGCCTGCGAGCGCCACCGCGGCCGTACCCTGAATGTCGTCGTTGAAGCAGAGCACCCGGTTCCGGTACTTCTGCAGCAACGCATAGGCGTTGGGCGTGAGGAAGTCCTCGAACTGGATCAGCGCCTCGGGGTAGCGCGCCTGCACTGCGGTGACGAACTCCTCGACGAGATCGAAGTAGGCCTTGCCCGTGAGGCGCTTGCGCGGATACCCGATATAGAGCTCGTCGGTGCGCAGCTCCTCGTTGTTCGTGCCGACATCGAGCATCACTGGCAGACAGGCCTCTGGCGGAATTCCGGCGCAGGCCGTGTAGAGAGCCAGCTTGCCGATCGGAATCCCCATGCCGTTCGCGCCAAGGTCGCCGAGCCCGAGGATCCGCTGTCCGTCGGTGACGACGATCACGCGCACGTCCTTCCTGGGCCAGTTGCCCAGGATGCGGCGGATGTTCCCGCGATCGGCCGGCGTGATGAAGAAGCCCTTCGGATCTCGCGCGATATGCGAGAACGCCTTGCACGCCTCGCCGACGGTCGGCGTGTAAATGATCGGCATGATGCGGTCGATGTGTTCGGCGACCGCCCGGTAGAAGAGCCGCTCGTTGCGTTCCTGGATGGAGGAAAGCAGCATGTATCGATCGATGTCGCGCGGGAGTCGATCGAGGTTCACCATCAGGCGGTTCACCATCTCCCGGTCGGTTGCGACGAGGTGGGGGAGCAGCCCGGTCAGCCCCAGTCGGTCGCGATCCGGCCGCCCGAACGAGATCGATCGATTCAGAGCCTTGTCGCGCAGGACATCGACGCCGCGCTTCATGGTGCGACCGCCCCACGCATCGCGTGCACGATGGCGACCACGACCGGTCCCCAGACAGTGAGCAGGATATTGCCGATCGCGTACGGCACCGTATACGCGAGCGAGCCCACGTTGCTGCCACTCGCTTCACGCAGCGCGTTCAGCCCGGGCGTGCAGGTTTGCGCGCCGGCGAGACCGCCGAGCGTCATGAGCGGGCTCATCTTCAGAATGTAGCGGGCCGCGATCGTTCCGACCGTGAGCGGGACGATCGTCACGACCATGCCGGCCAGCAGGATGTTCGTGAAGAAGGCGCTTCCGCTTGCCCTGTAGGCCTCGACGGCATGCGGCCCGGCGTGCAGCCCGACGACGGCGATGAACACAATCAGGCCGATGTCCATCAACAAGCGCTGGGCCGGTTCGGGAATGGCGCCGAAGACAGGGTAGCGGCTTCGCGCCCACCCGGCGGCCAGACCCACGACGAGAATAGATCCTGCCGTGCCGAGGCCGAGCACGACGCCGCCCGCGCTGAGCGTGATCAACCCGAGCAACATCCCGGCGCAGATCCCGGCGGTGAGCATTGTCAGGTCAGTTCTTGCCAGGTCCGGCTCGACGAATCCGATGAACGCGCCGGCGCGCTCGACAGCGTCCGGCGCGCCGATGATCCGAACGATGTCGCCGCGCTGGAGCTCCGTCCAGGCTTCGCGCGGGAGACGCACCGTGCCGCGCTGAAGCGACTCGAGATACACGCCGCGTGCCCTCGGGTCTTGCGCAAGCTGGCCCAACGTCCTGCCACTCAATTCGCGGTTCGTCACGACGGCGGCGACCGTCTTCACCGGCACGGCCAGCAGTGCGGCATCGTCGATCTCCGGGCCGATCGCGCGCTCAGCGTCCTGGAATGCCGCGCGCCGGGCCGAGACGACGAGCCGATCGCCGCGCTTCAGCGCGAGCTCGGGCTGGAGGTCAAGGAACGTCCCGCCGCGCTCGACGCGATTGATGCAGAGCCGCGCCTCGGCAAACCGGCGCTCGAGCGCCTCGATAGTTGATGCGGCCACGTCCGCGTTCTCGACGACAAACGCGCGCACGCTGACGTTGGCGCCGGAGAATATCTGTGCGTCGCCCGCGCCCGCGGCGAGCGTCTGCTCGAGCGCCTTCGCCTCGCGCGGCAGATCCGCGCGCAGGATCTTCGGTCCGAGCCAGGTGAGAAACAGAATCAGCCCGAGATCGCCGAAGCCGTAGGTGATCGCGTCCGCCAGCGGCGCGTTGGCGGCGAGCGCCGCCTTCGATGCCTCGGCAATCGGCAGCGCCGCGATCGCGTTGAGGCCGGTGCCCAGGGCCGCCGACTGCGTCATCCCGCCCGAGAGGATGCCCACCGAAATGCCCTCGTCGAACTTGAAGACCATTGCCATCCCAATCACCGCGACCAGCCCGCTTATGGCCACAACGACCGCCAGCAGAATCTGCGGCAGGGCCTCTCTCTTGAGGCTGCCGAAGAACTGCGGGCCGACGGAGTACCCGACGGCGAACAGGAACAGGTAGAAGAAGACCCAGCGGAGCAGCTCGGGCAGCTCCGGCTTGGCGAAGATGCCGATCAGAATGCCGGCAATCAGCGAACCGACGATCGAACCGAAGCCGACGCCCTTGACGTGGACGCGGCCGATGATTGTGCCGAGCAAGATGCTCAGGAACAGACAGAGCGCCGGGGACGCGTGCAGGAACGCGGCAAGGGAATCGATCACGCGACTCCGTTAGTACTCGCCGAAGATCCGCTGGACGTCTGCGACGCTGCGCGCCTTGAGCAGCGCGACACGGAGCAGCACGCGGGCTTTCTGCGGGTTCTTGTCGAGCGCCGCTACGAACCCGAGCTTGTCATCGTCGAGCTCGACGTTGCGGCTCACGCGCCCGGTCGTGACCCGCGAGGCCCGCACGCAGACGATGCCTTTCTTGGCTTGCGCGGCGAGCGCGTTGACGGCCGCTTGCGTGAGGTTGCCGTTACCGACACCGGCAATCACGATCCCTTTCGCGCCAGCGGCGGCGGCGGCGTCGATGAGCGCGCCGTCCATGTTCTCGTACGCCATGATGATGTCGACGCGCGGCAGGGCCGTGACGCCCGTCAGCGAGAATTCCGAAGTCATCGTGTGCTTGCCGCTCGGCCGGCGGTTGAAGGTGACCTCGCCGTACGCGACCGTGCCGATCAGCCCCTCGAGCGGCGACATGAACGTCTGGACCGCCGTCGTGCTGGTCTTCGTCAGCGACTCGGCATCGTGAATCCAGTCGTTGACCACGACGAGCACGCCGCGCCCCGGTGATTGCTTGTTGGCTGCGACGGCGACCGCGTTGAAGAAGTTGAGCGGACCGTCGGCCGAGAGCGCCGTCGCCGGCCGCATCGCGGCTGTCAAGACCACAGGCTTGTCCGACTTGACGACGAGATCGAGGAAGTACGCGGTCTCTTCAATCGTGTCCGTGCCGTGCGTGATCACGACACCGGCGACGTCAGGCATCGCCACAAGCTCGTTGACCCGCTTGGCGAGCTTGAGCCAGACGTCATCGTTCATGTCCTGCGAGCCGATGTTCGAGATCTGCTCGCCCCGCAGGTTCGCGAGTTTCTTTGCCTCCGGTACGGCGGCGATGAGCTGCTCGACCCCCACCTGGCCGGACGTGTAGCCCGCCTGGACGTTGGTGGTCGCGGCGCCGGCAATCGTCCCGCCCGTGGCGAGCACGACGACGTTGGGAAGTGCCGCCTGGGCGGCGAGCGGCGCGCGCGCGGCGGGCGTGACGACGACCACGGCGAACGCCAGGACGATCAGACGGAACATCGAAGAATGACGGATGGACATACCTACCTCTCTAGCCGCGGGCCTGTCCGGTCATCGTGGCCGGATCGAGAACCTGGGCGATCTGCTGCTCGGTGAGGAGCTTTTTCTCGCGAACCAGCTCCAAGATTCCCCGGCCGGTCTTCATCGCTTCGGCCGCGAGCTCCGTCGAGCGTTCGTAGCCGATGACAGGATTGAGCGCGGTCACGACGCCGATGCTGTACTCGACGTAGTGGCGGCAGACATCCGCGTTGACGGTGATCCCCTCGATGCAGTGCACGCGCAGCGTCCGGGCGGCGTTCATGAACATCTTCTGCGCTTCGAACACGCACGCGGCAATCACCGGCTCGAACACGTTGAGCTGCAGCTGACCACCCTCGGCCGCCATCGTCACCGTCAAGTCGCTGCCGATGACGCGGAAGCACACCATGTTCACGACTTCAGGGATCACCGGGTTGACTTTGCCCGGCATGATCGACGAACCGGGCTGCTTGGCCGGCAGGTTGATTTCGCGCAGGCCGCAGCGCGGCCCTGATGCGAGCAGCCGGAGGTCGTTGCAAATCTTCGAGAGCTTGATCGCCAGGCTCTTCATGCAGGACGAGTAGAGGACGAAGGCCTGAGTGTCCTGTGTCGCCTCGATCAGGTTCTCGGCGAGGCGGATTGGCAACCCGGAGATCTCGGCCAGGTGCGTTGTGCATGCTGCCGCGTAGCCGGCCGGCGCGTTGAGGCCAGTGCCAATCGCGGTCGCGCCCATGTTTACCTGACACAGCGCGTGCTGCACGCGGTCGAGCACGTCGACCTCGCCGGCGAGCGTCGCCGCGAACGCCTCGAATTCCTGCCCGACCGTCATCGGCACGGCGTCCTGCAGCTGAGTGCGGCCCATCTTCAACACGCTGCTGAACTCCCGGCCCTTCGCGCGGAAAGCCGCAATCAGTTCTCTGACGGCGGCAAGCAGCTCGATGTTGCCGAGCGCCATGCCGATGTGCAGGGCCGACGGATACGCGTCGTTGGTCGACTGGGAGCCGTTGACGTGATCGTGCGGATCGCAGTACTTGTACTCGCCTTTGCGATGGCCCATCAGCTCCAGCGCGCGATTGGCGATCACCTCGTTGGCGTTCATGTTCGTGGAGGTGCCGGCGCCGCCCTGAAAGACATCGAGCTGGAACTGGTCGTGCAGTTTGCCGTCGATCAGCTCCCGACAGGCGCCCTCGATTCCGGTCTGGATGTCTTTGCTGAACTGCCCGCACTCGAAGTTGGCGCGTGCGGCTGCCATCTTCACCATGCCGAGGCCCTTGATGAGATTGGGATACAGCAAGAGGTGGATGCCGGAAATGTGGAAGTTCTCGAGGGCGCGCGCGGTCTGGACGCCGTAATAGGCGTCGGCCGGCACAGCCTTGTCGCCCAGGAGATCGTGTTCCAGGCGAGTAGCGGCAGTTGACATGAAGTCCTCCCTCACGGACGCGAGATGAAGTCAGGAGGGTTCATGTGCAACACTAGTACCAGCCCGGCGGCCCGGCTTTTGGCCTGAAACGCGCCGGCGGCGCGATCGCGTGCGAGCGGGACCTCCGAAGCTCCGAAGCTCCGAGGGTTCGTGGGCACTGAGGACGTCAGAGACTGTTTACACGCACATGAACGGCGGCGTGCCAAATCGGTCCGGCCGCGGCTCCGAGCGCGACGAGCGGCCTGGTCGCGCGGCTCATCCGTGTACCTGCATGTGCGCGACGAGCTGGTCGAGCGCCGTGCCCCAACCGTGGAGGAACCCCATCTCCTCGTGCTTTTTCCTGCTCGCCTCGTCATGGTGCATTGCGATCGCCGTGTAGCGAGTGCCGGGGCCGTCGGCCTCGAGGAGAATGCAGGCGGTCATGAACGGGCGCGCATTCGGGCGGTACCCCGGTCCCAGCGCATCTGTCCACACCAGCTTGCGCTGATGCACGACCTCCAGGTAACAGCCGATCATCGCCGGCTGCACTCGACCGTCGGGTGATTTCATCGTCGTGCTGAAAATCCCGCCGGGGCGTGCGTCGATTTCGCACGCCACCGTCAGCCAGGGCGACGGCGTGAACCACTTCATGAGGTGTTTCGGCTCGATCCAGGCGCTCCAGACGAGCTCAGGACGGACCGGGACCACGCGTTCGAGAATCAGATCCAAGGCCGGGTTGATGCGAGGACGTTCGTTCACGTGACTACTCCATTTTCTTGATGTACGCGTCGAGCTGATCGAGCCGCCGTTCCCGGATTGTGCGCTGCCGTTCCAGCCACGTGGCCGCGTGCGCGAGCCGCGCCGGCACGATCCGCACCGTTCGCACTCGCCCGGACTTTGCCGATCGCACGAGGCCGCTCTGCTCCAGCGTTCGCAGGTGTTCCAAGAAGGAGGGCAGCGCCATGTCGAACGGCTCGGCCAGCTCGCTCACCGTCGCCGGGCCCCGCAGCAGGCGCTCTACTACCGCCCGGCGCGTGCCGTTGGCGAGCGCCTGAAATGAGCGATCGAGCTTCGCGGCTGTGACGGGCATGGGTGCACGATAGCGCGCCGGAATAGTTAGGTCAATACCTAAGTATCGTCGACGGGTCCGGAGAGCCCCACCCCACGACAAGAGCCCGCGACCCTCGGCCGTCCCTCGGGGCGAGGTTCGATTGTCTGTTGGCTCGCCATGAGCGAGCCTGCGCGCGAGAGGGAAGTCGAATGGCGCGCCCGGGAGGTCTCGAACCTCCGACCCTCGGCTTAGAAGGTGTCGCAAGATCGGTTATTCCAAGCGGTTATGTTTCAGTCGATTCTGCGGGCCTCAAACCGCGAGAGATCAACGGCAGACTCGGCGGAAACCTGGTGCGATCGAGGGCAACTTGATAACCGATCTGGTTGCCAGGCCATCGCCAAAGCTTCGCCCTTTCGAATTCGACTCCACTTCGACCGCGTTCAGAGCGAATGTGTGTGTGGTCCGCGGGACTTTCAAGAGGCCTCATGCAGGAAACAGCATTCCGGCAACTTAACGAGACACGCCCCGAGTTCACGAAGGCGGCCCTCACGTTAGATGACCTGGCCGAATGGTACCTGGAGGACTACTGTCTTCACGGGTATCGGACGATCGGCCAGGCGCGCCGCCGCGCGGCATTACTGAGGAAGACATTTGGAGGCATTCCCGTTTCGGCGATCACCACGGCGCAAATTCGCGAGTTTCAGATCGCACGTCGACGCGAGGGCTTGTCGGCGGCCACCGTCAATCAGGACACGAAGACGCTGGCGCGAATGTTCCATCTCGCGATCAGACTCGATCGCCTTCGAACGATGCCGCACTTCCCCAAGAAGCTCATGGAGAATCCGCCCCGCCAGGGGTTCTTCGAGCACCACGATTACCTCAACGTCCGGCGCCATCTACCGGCGAGCTATCGGGATGTGCTGGACTTCGCCTACTACTCCGGCTGGCGCCGCCGCGAAATCACGGAACTCACGTGGGAGGAAGTCGACCTGCCGGGCGGAGTGATTCGACTCTCGCCCGTCCGATCCAAAACGCGCATGGGTCGCGTCCTGCCTGTCTCCTCGCCGCTCAAAGACGTCCTTGAACGCCGACTCCAACAGCGCCACGCGCACGACCGGCTGGTGTTTACGCGCGACGCGCTCTCGCGACCAGCCTGGCAGGCCAGTTGGCGCGACGCCTGCCGCAAGGCCGGGGTGCCGAACCGATTGCTCCACGACTGTCGACGGACGGCGGCGCGCAACCTCATTCGCGCGGGCGTCCCCGAGCGCGTGGCGATGCTGTTCACCGGGCACAAGACCCGTGCGATTTTCGACCGCTACAACATCGTCGACGAACGCGAACTCGCGGCGGCCGGCGACCGCCTTGCTGACTACATCGGGCAGATCGCGTCAAGGGCGGGATAGAGGACGCCCGACCGCACGCGTCGTATCCACCTTGCGGAAGGTGCCCACGAACGCGGATCAAGCGCACTACCGGTTTGAGAACTCCTCGGTGGCGCGCCTACTGACCCTAACGATGGCCGTTGAGACACTCCTCGTAGCGCCGAACAGATCGAAGGCCGCGGGGCCCTGGTGACGCGTCTTATCACCATCGCTCGCAAGGCCCAGTCGGTTCCACAGCGCGACCGCGAGGCGCTCGTGAGCAGCCTAGGGTGGCTCAAAAAAGAATCGATCACGACGTCGGGCGTTCTGCTTATGAGAGATCACCTTAAGGGCCGACTGCATGCCCAGAGTCAATCAGCCGCCTACAAGCTCAGTACCGTTACGCACGGTCGTGTAGCAGACCGTGCCGAGATCGATCGGATCGCAGGGCTAGTGTTTCAAGTCGTTGGGGATCTGCTGAGCGGTAATCTTCTCACGCTCGAGCCGAAGCCGGACTGAGTCGTCCATGTGGCGTCAAGGCGAGTTCTCCTGCTGCGCGGACTAATCACAGCCGCACAGCGGACAGGCCAGCCTGCAGATGGCGCATCTTGCGACGGGCGGTTCATGGCGTTTTGGTACCTGGCTTGCAGTGTCAGTGCTCTCCATCGAATACAAATCGAACACAAAGCGAGGTTCAATGCTAGCGATCCGTTCATTCGCACATCGAGTCCGGTTGGTGTTGCTGGCCGCGCTCGTTGTCGCGCTGTTTCCACGCGCGACCTCGGCTTCGACGATCACGTGGGAATACGACCTTCTCGTTCACGGCACCGCAATTGTACCCGCGCTGAATCCGGGCCCAATCGACATTAATGATCCGTCAACGTTGCCTCAGCAGATCACGATTCCACAAGGGACACCGATGGTCGTTGACATAACGTTTGACACGGATACGCCAAGTGTCTGTCCTGGGAACACGCAGTCGGGAACGTACCTGATCGGATTTGGGAATAGCAATGCCGCGACGGTTCGGCTCATGGGCTATCAGTATTCTGCGAGTGGCGGAATCGAAATAAATGCGCCCGTTGGCAGCTGCGAGGATAATCCCGTCTTTAACAACGGCGGTATTCGTCTATTTGTCGGTGGCGGCGGCGGCGTGCAGACAGATCCGGCCGGAACGCTGATCGAGTGGTTTGGTATTTACGGCAATCTCTTCCTTGTCATTCCTCCAAGCGGGTGGTTGGGGGCCGCCTACCCAGCGGGTCTGGCCCCACAGCCGTCCCGGTTCGGAGGAGAAAACAGCTTCAACTTCGGCGGTAGTCCGGGACTCGTGATCGAGTCCGATGACTTGCGTCTCCTGCCAGAACCCGGCACCTGGCTGCTGCTCGGCACCGGGGTTGTGGGTCTCGCCGCGAGACGCAGGCGCACTCTGTGCGGGCAGAACGGTAAGAGCTGAAGCGTTCCTCCTTTTGTTTTATGCCGCAGCGTCAAGAGGTTTCCCATGAACAGAGTTCTGGCCAGCTTGCCTTACATTGCGTTCGCATCTCGTCGCGCCATCGTTGCTGGTCTGAGCTTTGCTGTTCTCACTGTTCCGGCAGTATCCGAGGCAAGCCCGGTGACCTACGTCTACTTCGGCTCAGTGACCTCGACGTTTAACGGCGCTCTCGTACCTCTCGGCAGTCCAGCGACAATCAGCCTCACCGTTGATCCTGCAGCGAATGTCTGGGCGGGTAATACCGGGTGCGGGAACGTGCAACATCCTCAGGGTGGCGCTTACGCCTTCAACTTGGTGATGGACTTTACTGGCCGCGAATACACCACATCCGGTTACTTTGAGACCAATTACGACTTCTATTTCTGCATGCCCCAGCCGGGGGTCACGCAGGTTCAGTTCCCTGGGGGCCTGCAAGGTCCGCCCTTGAATGGAGTCGTGCCGCCCACTTGCTGCGATTTTTCGTTTACTCCCTACGCTCCGGCAATGACGGGGTCATTGGCACCATGCCAGTCGATCAATATCAATGTTGCGTTCTGTCGGAATGCTTTCCTCGGTGGATCCAGTCCCACGTCGCCAGCGCTCCCCGTCTTTCCTTTTTTCAGCTACCAACTGGACTTCAGGGGCGATTGCTCTCTCGTTGATTGTCCCGGCGGCGGCCTCGTGCGAGTCTCTGGGACGCTTGTCCCCGAACCCGCCACGCTGCTGTTGCTTGCCACCGGCCTCGCGGCCGTCGCGGCTCGGCGGCGGTCTCAGTCGCGCCTTTAAGTCCTGGAACCCTTGCTCAGCGGGTGGGTCGTCAGCAAACAAACCACGACCGGCCCAGGGGATTGTTATGAGCACGAGGAAGTTTAAGAGAGGGCGGATGTTCTCCGCCAACTCGGCAAGAGTTCTCACTCGCGTCGGAGTGGTCCTGATGATGTTCACATTGTGTGCACCTTCGGCCTCGGCCTCGACGACCACGTGGGAGTGCGATATGCAGGTTCACGGCATCGCTATCGGCGGGCCCACGGGAGGCGGCGGTCCGACGACCATGGTCGTTCCCGTCGGAACGCCGATGACGATCATCCTGTCGTTCGACCGCGCAGATCAGGACAGTGCCTGAACCAGTTACTGGCCTGCTCTTTTGAACCGGCGCGCTCGTGGCTCTCCGTAAACGGAGACGAGCGAGACCCAAGGTCTAGGCCGCTTCAAGCGGCGAACTTTCGGCCTGACCTTGGGCACCGGTCTCCATTCAAACGGATCCTGGCCGGTATTTGACACACGTCGACTCGGTGATCGCTACGCCTGATGAGGCCCACGATATGTCACGATCGATTGAAGAAGCCTGCTTTCCGCGCAAGACCGTTCGTCCTTTGATCTTTGCTGCAACCATGTTTTCCATTGTGATCGCCGCCGCACAGGCTCAGGCTCAGGTGACGCCGGCGCGCACGCCCTACCGCATCCCGGGCGAGGAAAATGAAAGGTGTCTGCCGTACACAAGCGGCAGACCGCAGGACGTCCCTAAGAATTTCACGTCTTCGATTGCCGATCTGACCGACTGCATAACGAAACTCAAAAATGAACTCGCTCCAGCCTCTGGCAAGGCTACGTTGCAGGCCGCGATGCAACAGGTGCAAGCTGCGGCGCAACAAGCGCAGACCGCGCTGAAGCAGGCGCAGGACGCTTTGCAGAAGGCGCAAGATGTCCTACAGCAAGTCCCGCCGGCGCAGCAAGCACCGGCCAAGCCCCCGCAAGCTGCCGCCAAGCAGCCCGACGAGACCGCAATTCACGACAACCTGTTCGCTTTCTACCTGGCCTATGAGAACGTACAGCTCTGGTTCAAGAAGCTGATCAAACCGTCCGCCGACGACGCCCCGACACCTGCGCAGATCGCTGAGCTGCGACAAACGTACGGTGAACTCGCGACGGTCCTTCATGACCAACTGGATGCGCACGCTCTGCTGCAGCCTTTTGCCGCCAACCTAGTCACGGGATTTGTATTTGGTACAACAGGCGCGCAGACCGCGATCGCTGACCCGTCGAAAGCTCAGGCGGCGGACACAGGAAAGGCCCAGGCTGTGGGGTATGTCAAATGGGAATCCCTGCATTTCTGGGCGAGACCACACGGGCTGACTGACCTCAGCATCAGCGGCACCGACGGCTTCTTGCCTATCCTAGTGCTTGTTCAGCAACCCAGTACCGCTAGCGGATCAAGCGGCTCAACTCCCGCGGGTCCGCTGGCGACGTTCCAACAAGCCTTTGTCTGGTCGTCCCGACTGAACTTCAACATCAGGCTTGGCGATCGCGGCGAAGCGGCGGTCACGGCGGGAGGTGGCCAGTCAGTTCTCACGAGCCTCGACAGCTTGCTGGGCACGAGCAGCGCGAGCTCAAGTTCGACCACCTCGGTAGTGACGGCCGCCGCCAACAACACCGGACGATCGGAGGGCTTCTATGAGCTTGGCGGTGCGTTTGCCCTGTACAGCGACTCCATTCAAATCGTCCATGTCAGTCGAGGTTCGTTCGCGCCGACGCTCCTTGTAGAAGGGGGATGGCGAAAGGACTATCGCTTCAAGGCCGAGGGAATCCTGCAGCCCGGTACGGGATTCACGGACCCCGACCAGCGCCTTTACGTCAGATTCGTATTGCAGCCTGTCCAGCTGCTAGGTACATCTGGCGCTGACAAGCAAGCCCTGACGTTTGGCTTCGAGGTGGATTACCAGAAGGCTGTGCATTCGGGGGCGCTCACCGTTCCCTCGGGGAATCGCATTCTTTTTCGTGCCGACCTCAACCTGTTCAAGGCCACGCAGGGTACGAAGTGAGGAGCCGCGCGGCCGGCCGGCCGGACAACGCAAAAGCGCGGCACGCTGCCAGTTCATCGCCGCTCGCGTTTCAGTTGCGCGATGACGCTCGTCCGCTGTTCAGCGCGGACGTAGATGCCGCGTGACCATCGCGCATAGCCAAAGACATCGATCTGCAGTGCGTACGAGCCCGCTTTGACGTGCGGCAGCAGCAGCGGAGTCATCCCGACTGGCACCTGGTTGAGAAAGACCTGGCCTCCACTCGGTTCCGATTGCGCCAGAAGCGATCCCACCCAATCTGAGGCAATCGGTGGCCGGCGAGTGCGGGTCGGAGCGTGTTTCGCGTTCGTGGTCTTAGTCGCGGGCACCGCTAGCGCGTCCGAGCGCTCTACGGCAGGGCCTGCTGCCGTCGACGGCGCAGTGGCCGCCACGTCCGGCGCCTTTCCCATCGTGGACCGCATCGCCTCTGGAAATGTCGCATCGACACTGCGAGTCAAGTACGCAGACACAAGCACTGGCCTTAGGTCGCCAATCTGCAACAAGAAGAACGATGCGCCGCACGCGAGCGCTATGGCGCGAAACAGGAGCTTCAAACGGCCAACGAGCGGGAAGCGCCACGTCCGTCGTCTTTCCGGCGTTTCCGTCGGCGGTAGCCGAGGCGCCTGCACGCGGGCGAACATACTCGCCGTTTGAGGCGGATCCGACGACAGTGAGTACGCCGAACAAGGTCAGACGCCCGGCTCAGAAGCGGCCGATCTCCAACTCGCACCCGTCTGAGAACGGGGGCAACGTCATCAACGGAGGACCCACATTCTACGCGTGGCGAATTAGAGGGGGCAGGTCACCAACGCTAGCGCCTAAGACGGCGACGCCAGAAACTTTGCACCGCGAACCCGGTGCCCAGCAACGCGAGCGTCGTCGGCTCCGGCACGCTGGCCGTATGCGGGAACGTGCCCACAATATCCGTCACGCCCGGACCCTGCTCCCGAACGATGAGCCCGTCCGCCAGCTGCTCCGCCGTCAAGCCGCCGGTGTTCGATAACGTAAACGCAAAGTGCCACGCCTGATTGGCCGGCAGCCCAGGAGTCGGCTGCAAGACGAACAACGCCCAATCGCCCGCGGGCACCGTGGGAAACGACGGATTCGGGGGCGTGGGCTGCTCAAAGAACCACTCGGCCGTCGGCACCACCGTCGTCGGCACATTCGTCGAGATGACGAGGGGCATCTGCACCTGGGTCGCCCCGCCCATGGCCTCGCCAAAATCTCGCACGGCGGTCCCCGGCGACGTGTCCGTCAGATCGAACGCGAACACATTGCCCGTCAGGGTGTAGTTACTCACGGTCGCGGTGAGCCCGGAATCCGACAGTCCGGTCAAGAGAATCGGTCCCGCCGCGACGGGCCGAACGCCAAGGAAGGTGAGCACCACCAGAACGCTGCCAACCTGAATCATTCGTCGCATGGGAGCCTCCGACATCGCTGCTGACACACCGAGCTGAGCATCCGTGCCTTTCGCCGCTATCTCAGCGGCGCGTAGCCAAGATTGCGGAAGGCCGTTGCGATGACGGCGTGTCCCGCGTCGTTCGGATGCAGGCCATCAGACGCGATGTAGCCTTTGGCGACCGGATCCTCGGTGCCGCTGCTGCCGTTGAACGCGACATGCACCGCCGCGACCGGAATGCCCGAGTTGAAGCTCGTGAGCGCAATGTAGGCATTCATCTGGCTGAGGTAATAGTTGAGCACGGCAAAGTCATTGCCTCGGGCCGGACCAGTTTCCTCGCTGTCAGGGGTCGTGTTGGACGCCTGGTCGGCCGCGACCCATGGATACAGGATGTCCATGGTCCGGATCGCGGTGTTCGTCAGCGATCGTCGCGCCAGGATCTGATTGACGATCCCGTTCCAGTTCGCTTCGAACGTCGTCACCATGTTTTTCAAGCAGTCTTGGTTGTCTTTGTGACCCTTGGCACCGCACTTTCCGTTCTTGTATATATCGCGCGCGCTGTTTAGGTCGCCGGTGCCGATATTCCACGTGATCACGTTCGCCTCGGCGACGGCCGTCTGAAACGTCGCTTTTGTCTGGAGAGCATTGAGCAGGTTGCCGCTGTGCCAGCCGTTCTGCGCGAGGTTGTAGAGGGTAACGGTGACGCCGTTGTCAGATTGCAGGTCCGCCTCATAACGCGGCACGTAGCCCTCGGTGGCAAGGTAGCCGGTGGCATACGAGTCGCCCAGGGCGGTGTAGTCCCAGCTGTCTTGTACCGACGCCGAAAGATTAGGGATAACGCAGGCGAACAGGGCCGCCGCTAGTAGGTACTGCCTTAGCCATGGGTGTGTCCTCCGGGGAGGTCCGTCTGCCTCTCCTACTGAGCCCTAACGTCGAGCGCGGAGGTTTTGCACAGACCCCGTGGCTGGGCGCTATCATTGGCGCCTTCATGGAGTCCTCGATCGGCCTCCTGCAGCGGGCACGTGCCGGGGACGAGGCCGCCCTCGAGCTGCTCGTGGCTCGCTATCTGCCGAGGCTCCAGCGCTGGGCGAGCGGACGCCTGCCTCGGTGGGCCCGTGACATCACGGAAACGCAGGATCTTGTGCAGGAGACCCTCATTCAGACGTTAAAGAGGATCGAGGCCTTCGAGCCTCACCATGACGGCGCGCTTCAGGCGTACCTGAGGCAGGGCATCCTGAATCGGATCCGCGATGAGATGCGCCGCGCGGGACGGCGGCCGCCGCCAGGTGTCCTCGACTCTCAGGTCGAAGACACGGACGCCTCCCCGCTCGAGTCCGCGATTGGCGCCGAAGCCGTGGCCCGCTACGAGCGGGCACTTGGGCGCCTGCGCCCGGAGGATCGGGAGGCGATCATTGCGCGCGTCGAGTTGGACTGCAGCAACAGCGAAATCGCGGAACTGCTGCGCAAACCGTCGGCGAACGCCGCCCGGATGACCGTGGAGCGCGCGCTGGTGAAACTGGCGGAGGAGATGCGAAAGGACGCTGGCTCCAAATGATGGGTGATCCCCAGCTGGACACAATCGCGCGGGCGGTTGCCGCCGGCGAAGAGATTGACTGGGAGGCCGCAGTCGGCAGCGCGACAGGCGCCGACACAGCTGCCGCCCTCCGCGAGCTTCGCATTCTCGAAGGCATTGCCGCCTTCCATCGGAGCTCCGGACGGCCACCCCGGCACGCTGCAATATCCCACCCGCCGCCAGATCAGTGGGGCGAGCTTCGGATCATTCGGCGGATCGCCGCCGGATCCTTCGGTGATGTCTACGAGGCCTTCGATCCAGCCCTCGCGCGTGTTGTCGCGTTGAAGCTCCTCGTCTCCGGCGAAGAAGCGGAAAGCCGGCGCGACGGCCTCATCAGTGAAGCCCAGCTCCTCGCGCGCGTGCGTCATCCGAATGTCGTGACCGTCTACGGCGCTGGCCGCGTGGATGGACGGACCGGGATCTGGATGGAGCTCGTGCGCGGACGAACGCTGGCCGAGCAATTCGCCGTATCTGGTCCGATCAGCGCACTCGAGGCGGCAAGAATCGCGCGCGATCTCTGCGCCGCCCTCGCGGCCGTCCACGCGGCGGGGCTCGTGCATCGCGACGTCAAGGCGCAGAACGTGATGATCGAAGACGGCGGTCGCGTCGTCCTCATGGATCTCGGTGCTGGATTCGACCCGGCGATCACCGCGGCGCCTTTGTTGGCCGGCACGCCGGCGTACGCGGCCCCTGAAGTGCTGCGCGGCGAGCCGGCGACGCCTCGGAGCGATCTGTACAGCCTGGGCGTGTTGCTGCAGTACCTGACGACGGGCACGTTCCCGGTCGGCGGCGCGTCGGTATCGTCCATGCGTGCTGTTCACGACGCCGGACGACGAACGCCGTTGGCGTCGAGACAGTTCCAACTGCCTCGGCCGTTCGTTTCGATCGTGGAGCGCGCGCTCAACCCTGACGCCTCGCAGCGATTCGACAGCGCCGTGGCGATGGGGCGCGCTCTTGAACGCGCTGTCTCCGCGCCGACTCGCCGGCGCAAATGGGTGGTTGGCGCGACGGTAGCCGCCGCGGTCGCACTCGTCGCGACGGGTCTTTACGGAGTGTGGATCCGGCGCTCGACGGCCGCGGTGCCACCGAGCGTCGTGCTCGTCGGATCCTTCGAAAACCGGACGGGGAATCGATCTCTCGACAGGGGCCTCAAAGACGACCTGGAACGGGAGTTGACGATGTCTCCGTTCGTGCGCGTGGTGCCATCGGCGAGGATCGACGACACGCTCAAACTGATGGTCCTTCCGCTGGACACTGAGTTGACGCCGCAGATCGCCCGTGTGGTGGCGCTCAGAGACGGCGGAGTTGGTGCAGTCGTCACTGGGCGCGCGGATGCGCTAGGGGCCGGATTCCTCCTCAGCGCACAGATCGTCGACCCGCAAACGGGCAGTGTCACCTCACAAGCCGAAGAACGAATTGTCGCCGCATCCGGAGCTGCCGACGGCGTGCGGCGGCTGGCCGCGACGATTCGCGCACGACTTGGTGAAGCTCCTGCGACAATCGCACGCACCGCACAGCAGTACCCGCGCGTCACTACGCCGTCCTTCGACGCTCTGACGGATTACACGCGCGCAGTCGAAGCCAGCAACCGCGGTGATTGGGGCACAGCGCGGATCCTGGCTCGCAGCGCGGTCGACAAGGATCCGACCTTCGCGGCAGCGTACACATGGTTGGCTTGGACCTTGTCCGGCACCCAACCCACAACCGCGAATACCGAATTTCTCGACGCGTCCGCGCACGCGGTTTCACTGGCTGCGACGGCGAGTGATTGGGAGCGACGCTGGATTCTGGGCAGCGACTACTACCTGCGAAAGGACTACCAGAACGCCGCGGCGCAGTACGAGGCGCTGCTCGTACTCAAGCCAGACGACTTCTGGGCTGTCGCGAACCTGGAGAAGCTGTACTCCCGGCTCCGTGACCCGGCGCGCACCGCGCGATACGCCATCCGGACCGCGGACCTTCGCCCGAATGACTTCTGGGCGAATGCTGGCGCCACGCTCTATTTGATTCCGGAAGGCGACAGCGCGCTCATTACTCGTTACGCACAGCGCGCATTGCTGCTGCTCACGCCCGAGGCGGCAAAACAGTACCCCGACGATGCAGAGTTGGTGCTGATGGTGCCAGCGAACCTCGCGTGGTGGGATCGCGATGCACGCCGGAGTTCAGCCGAGCTTCAGCGTGCGCTGGCACACCCGGCCGCGATGACAGAGCCCGTCCGCTCGCGTCTCTTGCTCTCAGCCGGGACACTCTATCTGTCGATGGGGCAGGTCCGCCTTGCGCGCCAGCTCTTCGACAACATCGAACCGGAGTTCGATCGGATGCTCGATCGTGCCGTGGCTGACTACTACTCGGGTGACATCGCCTCCATGGCGGAGGCTCTCGGCCTCGTCCGATATGCGTACGGTGACCCTCAACGGGGAACGAGTCAGGCGTTTTTTCTTGGATCGATGCTGATCCGCGTGGGACGAATCCAGGCCGCTAAAGACGTGCTCGATCAATACGTCGCAGCGGTCGGAACCGGGCCGAGCGAGGTGGGGTTGCGAGGACAGATCGCCGCGGCCACGGGCGACGCCAATGAAGCGATAGAGCTGTTGCGCTCGGCGATAGCCCAATCCAACTTTCCCGGCCACGGCCAGGACGAGCGGGCCGC
This sequence comes from uncultured Acidobacteriota bacterium, assembly GCA_963704575.1. Classification (GTDB taxonomy): domain Bacteria; phylum Acidobacteriota; class Vicinamibacteria; order Vicinamibacterales; family SCN-69-37; genus DATEGZ01. The sequence goes on from OY969918.1 coordinate 5,007,070, forward strand.
CCGGTCGTTATCCGACGTCTGGCTTCAAGAGGGCAACCGGGAGCTAGCGATCGACACGCTGCGGCTCGCCACGAGTCGGATTTTCAAGGTCCCGCCGCCGGGCGGCGCGTCGATCGAGGAAACTGCCAACCTGTTCCGTCTCGCCGCCTTGTATAGGCTGGTTGGAAAGTTGCGCGAGGCCGACGACGCCGAGGCGAGAGGGTCACAGGGGCTGGATCTCGCCGATCCTGAATTCGTGCCGAGGTTGCGCGCCCTCGCCCTCGAAGGGCTGAGCCACGACGGATTTCCTCCTGCCCGCGCGCGGTAGCAACGACTCGAAATGCTTTGTTTCCTTGCGCTTCCAAGCCAACTCGACGCGATAGGGAAGAAGCGGGCTGCTCGCTGTCGGTTAGCACCGGCAAGATAGCAGCCGACGATCGATCGCCCGCCCTAGTCGCACCCCATCCCCCGAGCCGTCCTCTCCCCTGGACTTCCGGCGAGTGGGTGCGCACAACGCAATCGTCGCAACCGGGTCGGGCCGCGAAGTTGCGCAGGCGCGGCCAATTATCCAATCGCGGGCGGATGCAGAAATACTCGGAAGAACCTCAGAAAGCCGTCAGGACTCAGGCTGGTCCTAGGTTCCAGAATGATCCTCTAGGGTTTCCTGTTGCGCGGCGTTGCTCTCAGCAGCACGCAAGGCCGCCAGTAAGATGAAATGCCGAAGGGACAAGTACATGCCGCCATCCACTCGATTCTTGCCCTCGCAATTGTACGTGGCAGTCAGCCGGCCCGAGCAGGTGAACGTCTACGACACCAATGCGGAAGGAGAAGTGCGGCTCGCTCGCGTCATCGGCGGCCCTCACACCACGATCGACGGTATCGGATCGATTGCGCTTGATGCGCGTGGCAATGTCTACGTCGTCAATCGAAGCAACGTTACAGTCTTCGATCCCACCGCCGAGGGCGACGCAACGCCGATTCGCGCGGTACGCGGTGGGTTTGGCTCGCCGCAGTCCATCGCCATCGACAGCGTGGGTAACCTTTACGTTCTCTACTTTGTGACCGGGTTCGACGACCCGCCAGGCGCCACCGACGGTGATGGTCTATCGTCCCGCCGAATCCACACCGTTCCGCACGATCGAGGTCGAAATCGGCAGCAACACATTCCAACCAGAGATTGCAATCGATCTCTTCGACAATCTTTATATATCGGAGGATGGCCAGACATCGACACTTCCCAAACATCCACCGCGAATCAGCATCTACGCTGCAGGAGTGGATGGGCCCTCCACGCCCATTCGCACGCTGGTCGGCGGCAGCACAGGCCTTCTTGGCGCCTCGCGAATGGATTTCGATGGCCACAACAATCTCTACGTCGCGAATTTCAACAACGTGAGCGTCTTTGATTCCGCCGCGACGGGTGACGCCGCACCGATACGAAAGATTGAGGGGCCCAGCACTGGCATTTCGAACGCATTCAGTATCGCCGTCGACTCGTTAGGCGTAGTCTATGTCGGCAGCCGCTCCGATGAGTTCTCCGACGGACGTGTGATCGTCTACGCGCCTGGAGCGACCGGTGACGCCGCGCCCGTGCACACCGTTGCCGGCGTAGCTTCGGGCTTCGGATTACCGAACGGGATGGCGATTAACAAAACCAAGAACCTGCCCTCGCACCTGCCAAAAGTACCTGGGGCTCGTAGCCTCGCTGCTCGGCGGTGTGTCCGTGGACGGTGGCGGGTTGGTCTTCATCGGCGGCGTGCCGATTCCCGTGGGACCATGGGGCGAGTTGTCGGAGGCCATGCGCGCGCGGCGGGACGTCTTGATCGGACTGGCGCTCGAGCAACTCGCATCGACGGTCGGAGACCCTGCGGGAGGGGCCAAGATCCGCATCGCCTCGCTCGAGCTCGTGCAGGCGAGGGTGGTCGAGATGATCAGGCCGCTTCGGGATGGGCTGGGTCGCTCGACGTTGTAATTGAGGTTTTCGACCTGTATCCGCCTGGCGGAGTGTGTCCGCCGAAGCGGATCAATCCCCGAAGGGAGCGTTATCACTTCGGCGATGTTGTCGTGGCAGTTCTCCAACCTGCAGGCGAGCACCGGTTCGTCGCCCGGTCAGAATCTCCCGGGCTTGGGCCCCGATCGCCCAGGCGCACGAGTCGCCCAGTGCACGAGCTCCTTCGGCTGCTCGCCCGCCTCGAATCCCTACTGGGCCGCCGGCGGAGCGTTCCAGGCGAGCCGACTGCAACTGAACGGAACGGCTGACTACGGGATTCCGTCGTCCATCGCGGCCCGTTCGACCGGGAACGTCGACCTCTTGAGCATCTACCCTGCTTCGTCCCTAGTGGACGGCCAGCTGAGCCTGGATGGACTGGTCCAGGAGTGGCTCGGCAGGCCGTACTGGCCCAGCGAATCGCGCGGCGCGCACGCGGAGTTCGACGTCGTGGGCTCTGCGAGCGTCGTCTTGACCGCATGGGTAACCGTCGCGTTCACGCCGCCAACTGATCCGCAGGTGCCCGCCGTGCCTGAGCCGACGTCGGCTGCTCTCATGGGCTCGGGACTCGTGTTCTTGGCGAGAATCGTCAAGAGCCGAAACGGGTAGTTCATCGGTCGTGGGATCGTCCGGTCATCTCGTCTGGGCGATCCCTCGACTTCATTGGGTGGATCACGTGCCAGCGTCGATCCAGCACCGCAATTCGGCAGAGCAGGGCTGATGCGTCCTCAATTGCGAACGCCAGCGCATCGGGTGCGTAGCGTGGTCGACTGGCGATGCTTCGCAACGAGCGGCCCTACTCTCTTGTGCCCGGGTCATCGCGGGTGCGTGGCCCGGTGGACGCGGATTCGGTCGCGAATGCTCCGAGGCATCCTTATAAAGCAAAAGGCCAACTCCGGCACGAAGACAGCGAACTCGAGCCGCCCGCGAGGCTGCGCGCGAAGGCGATCCGTGTGCCGCCGGCCAACGCCTGCCGGCCGGACCGGCCGTCTCGCCAGGGCGGGGGAGCGAAGTCGGGCCTCGTCGGTCGGCCCGGGTACTACCTCCCGTCGCGCCGCACGACTGTGCAGGCGCTCTCCATGATGGCCTCGCGGTCGTTCGCGTCCCGGAGCTTACGGTGACGGTCGTCACGACGGGTGCCTCGGACGACGCCTTGGCGCAATTCCCGACCGAGCAGATCGGCCTCGCGACCCGCCAGCCGACAATCTGGCGCGCAAACACGTCGACCACGAAGGCGACGTACGCGAAGCCGCTCCACGTCGCCACGTACGTGACGTCGGACACCCACAATAGATTCGGACGCGTGGCGACAAAGGCGCGATCGACCAGATCGGCCGGGCCCACCTGGGCGGACGGCAGCGTGGTGATCCGTGTACGGCCGCGGACCGCCCCCGCGAGGCCCATCGCCCCCATCAATCGCCGCACGGTGCATCGTGCGACACCGTGGCCCTCCCGACGTAATTGCCGCCAGACTTTCCGTGGTCCGTACACCTGGTAATTCGCCTCCCAGACTCGCTGGATCTCCGGGCGTCATCGCGCTGCGCCCGTGCCGGCCGACGGCCCGGATCGATCTGTCGCCCGTGATGCAGGTAGTACGTCGACGGGGCCATCGGCAACACGGCGCAGACAGGCTCGACCCCGTACTGATCACGATGGGCATTGATGAAGGCGACCATCGCTTCCCGCGGTCGAGCTCCGCCTGGGCAAAATACGCGGACGCTTTGCGCAGAATCTCGTTGGTGCGCTTCAGCTCGCGATTCTCGCGCTCCAACTCTTTTAGCCGCGCGCGCTCGTCGGTCGTCAGGCCCCGACGCTGTCCTCTCGCACCTCAACTGAATCCCGACTCGGTCGTGCCATGGGCGTATCCTCTCAAAGAATCTGCCCTCCGAGATAGTCGGTACGCTCCAGTGTCGAATCTGGCCGTTCTCCTGGCTGATTGCGTACGGTAAGCTCGCGTTATGCTCAAAGGCCACCGCGAAACTGCTCTCATCGACTTGGTGAATCAGCTAGACGAACTGGACTCGAAACGCCGGAAGCTCGTCGCACAAATCCAGCAGGCCGCGACTGACTTGCAGTCGGATGGATCGACTATCCCTGCGAGTCGAGGGCCCTCGGGCAGGGGTGGACGGCGCAAGGGCTTCAAGATGTCGGCACAAGCCCGCGCCAAGATCTCGGCAGCGCAGAAGAAGCGGTGGGCGAAGCAGAAGGCTAGCCGTCAGTGAGGGCGACCCCTTGCAGGATGAAGGAACGAACCGAGTGAAGGAGGCGTAATGAGACGTTTCGGCTGCGGCCTTGTGCTGACGACTGTATTGGCATGCGCGAATGGGTGCCAGACGCCTGCTGAGCCAAGGCCCACGGTCACGGCGCTGGGCTCGGACGGCGACCAGGATGTTCCGGACTTGACGATCCGCCAAGTCAGCCTGAAGGCCGGTGAGACACTGCTCGTCTCGTGTAATGACGAAGGCGGCGAGGCCGTGGTCACGTGGGGAGGTACGTCCCTGCATCAAGACGTGGTCAAGGGCGGAAGCGGGTTCACGACGTATGTCTTTACGCTTTACAGTGCGAATGGTGGCACCGGCGACATCGTCGCGTCGCATGCGTCGCGTGACGACCTCTCCATCAACGCCTACTCCATCACGAATCTCGCGCCATCGGCGCTCGACAAGACCGCAGTAGCTCAGGGCATGAGCACAAGTCCTTCATCTGGAGCTACGGCCACGACGAGCCACGCGCACGAGTTCCTGTGGGGAACGATCGGCTATGCCAGCAACGAAAAGGCGGTCGGCACGTGGAGCGACGCGTTCACGTCTGGCGCACAGTACACGAACACGGGCGGGATCGGCGGAGTCGAGGATGGCTACAAGACGGTGTCGTCGACAGGTGCGTACACGGCGGCGAAGGCGGGTGTGGACAAGGATTACTGGACGGCAGTGATTGCCACGTACGCCACAGCCGCAGGGCGCGGTCCGAGTCGATAGAAAGCCGAGCGATGGCTCTCGGCCGCGGCCGTCCGCCGGGTTCCATTGCCAGAGACGATGTTGATGTGCCAGAGTTCGTTGCCCCATTGGACCGGGCGACGCTGATCCAGCAGTTTCTGGGGCGACCTTAGCGTCATCTGCAGCTGATTGCAGCGCCGTGTGCGCCCGACAAATCAAGAGGTTAGAGTCTACCGTTCCTGCAGCTACGGGGACCCACTGCGAGCCAAAATGTCGGAGTAAGAGTGGGAATACGAAACCAACACAAGTACTAAGTTGTTCTAGCTCAATACTTTACTGAATAGTAATGGCGGAGATGGTGGGATTCGAATCCGATTGTCTCAAACCGCAGAGTCGCCGGTTACAACGCCATCGGCTAGAGAAGACCCTCGGCATCTAGGTCGGGGGCCGAGCGGCCCGCGTCCATCAAAAAGCGTGCGGTGGCAATCTGCTTCGAGACGGCCGAGCCCAACTGCGCCGCGATCCTCGGACATCTAGGCAGGCAGTCTGCACCCTCGGTGCAATCCTCGGCCTATTCAGCCGAGGGTCACGTGCGCCTCGTTTCACAAAGTATACGGTCCGCGATCCGCGGTCGCGTGCTGTGCTCTGCCTGAGAGAATGGTAGGCATGCCTCGACGTCCTTCACCTCCGCGTCAGCCGCTGCATGTGGTTCGCGGCCGACCAACACAATCCAAACCAACGGCGAGGCGTCCTCCCTCGCGGTGAGTCGGAAGAGGCATGTCGCGAGAAGGTACAGCGCCGTCCAGGGAAAGATCGTGTACCGCGAGATAGGCGTCCAGTTCCTGGGGACTCTCCATCGCGGCGACGATGGCAAGGGCCCAGGTCTGGTTCGAGGCACCTGTCTGTTCAAGGCGGGCGTATACGCGATCCTTGAGGTGGGGCGTCATTGGGTCACCCAGAGTGCAAGATCCGTGGCGGAAGAGCGGCGCGAAATCCAAGAGGGTTACGCGACTTCGTCGAGATTGGTCTGGTTGGCGCCAGCATAATGAGCGTGGGTTGTCTTGCCAGGGTCAGATGTGCAGACGAGCCTTGGGACCGGTACCTAGAGCGCCCGGAAGCTTTCGATGGACACAACCGGGCTCTTGTTGCCGAATGAAAGGGAAACGAGTCATGCAATTAGCGCACTGCCATGATCAGGAGTACTGGGTGGTCCGTCGGACGCGTTGCAGCTGCGGCGCTGCCTACAACCGTGCCTCCGTCGGCGCTCAACGTCTTGAGCACCGACCGACAGGTCCTGTCGACATCCTGGCAGTCCATTGTCGCCATTGCGGTAAGGACTTTGAACTCGAATTCGACATTTCTTCCTTCTTCGGTAAGACGGACACCCATGCCTTCGAAGAACTGCTGCGCGATAAGGAGCAGGCGTGGCCGATGTATGTTTGGAGCCAACTCCGCATGGAGGCGACGGTCAAGTACCTCGATGAGCTCGCGCAGCAGCGTGATTCTCTTGCGGTCGAATACATCGCGGACGCCGCTCAACACTTCTTGGCGAAGGCTCAAGCAAGCCCAGAGACTGGGCTGCGAGCCGGCCAGCACCGTCTAGCCTCTGAGCCGAAGGTCGAATCACTGTCGACGAACTTGTCCACCAGCTCGGTGACTATCGTCGATCTGAGTCGGGAGGCGGGCGAACTGGCCCGAGTCGAATCCGAGCGGCGAGGATTGCCTTTCGTGACACCTGTTCAAGTCGCTTTGGGAAGTGGTCTCGATGTTGCCCTGACATTATTGGAGGAGTCAGCAGGCCTGTTCACGGGTCTGACGAGCTAATCCGCGGACGAGTGCGCCGCGTACTTTCGCGATGAGGCAACTCGAAGTGAGGCGGTGGACGTGCAAATCACTATTTGGTATCGCGCCTGGGCCACGGCCATCGAGAAACATTTCGCCCGATCCAAGGACGCAGGGTCGGAAGGGTCCGCCTAACAGAGAAAATGAGGCCGAGATGACGATCGACTCGCCTGACGAACTGGCTCACGCGGTCAACAAGCACCTGAAGCTCGGACTGACAGCTCGGCCGTGGAACATGTACGCGGCGGGACAGACAATGTGGTGGCTGGTTCCTTCCGGTGACTGGCCCGCCTATCAGCACGGCAAGTTTGTCTTCTCCTTGGCCGACGATGACGCTCGAAAGCCGTTGCTCGGATCGAATAGCGCCGTTCTTGAGACCGACAAGATCTTCGCAGGATACGCGGTCGAGAAGGGGTACGGCGAGGTGGCGACTGTGGTAAACCCGGCGCTTCGCCACAAAGCTACGCAGATCATGGATCGATCGTGGGTCTGGTGGCGAGTACCCTGCGCCACAGGATCGGCGACGGCCGACGTTTTCTGGACTCCCACTGGTAGATGACCGCCTTCCCCGCCGCACCGATACGAGCGGCCAGCTCGGTCTGAGTGATCTTGAACCTCATGCGAAGTGCGACAAGTTGGCGATCGAAGTCATCTGGAACTCTCACGAAGAGGTCAGGGATAGGCGGCCTATCCGTCAAGCGCGTTGTTCTGCCAAAGTAACGTGCCTTGAAAGCCTCGCCGTCCGCGCGAGTCGCACGCAGAATCGGTTTGCCTGGGACGATCGCGGCCTCCGTGGTGACACGAAGCCGTCCGTCGCGAGCCGCGGCCCGAAGCGTGCCCTCGTTAATGCGAAGAAGGCCCGCCAGCGCCGAGAGCGGCATGGGCAGGTCGGCTTCACCGTCGCTCGCGACAGTCAGCGCGCGCCGAACAATTTCATCGGGCGTCTGGCGCCGACCTGAATCCCACGGTCGATAACTCTCCAACGACACACCGAGGCGTGCGGCAAACTCGCGTTGCGAAAATCCTAGTGCCAACCGGAGATCACGAACTCGACTCTCTCGTGCTTGGGCGGCGCCCGCCATGTCCGCACATTGCCATCCTCGTCGGCAGAAGTGAAGCGGGAGGGCCAGTCAAATGGCGAAGAGAAGTCGATGCTGTACCGAAGAGAGTGCGAAGAAGTATTTCAGAAAACAGTCTGCGACCGGTCCGGACGGCCAGAACAGATGCCATGCCGAACGTGTCAGCTAGAAGACCCTATCGACCCTAGGAATCAGGCGCGAAATCGCGAAATCCGGAAAGATGTGGCGCGCCCGGGAGGTCTCGAACCTCCGACCCTCGGCTTAGAAGGCCGATGCTCTGTCCCCTGAGCTACGGGCGCGCGATGTGACCAGCCCCTAGTGTAATGGGTCGTCGATAGTCGCACACGCAACGTCGGCGTCTTCGAGGCGGATCAGCACCCGCTCGACCCGCGTGACGACACAGGGCATGCCAGCGCCTCAGTCCGAATGGAAGCTGTGCCCAGAAGAGGCGGTATCCATTTCCTCCATCTGTGTCGCCTCGCGCGAAGGGAGACAGCCACGACCCTTGTGGCCGCGACATACACAGCGAAAGGAGCGCGTATGCGAACCGCCGCGAGTGTTGGTGGACGTCCGGTCCACATGATGGTCGTCCACTTCCCGATAGCCCTTCTGATGGGAAGTGTTGCCTTTGATATCGCGCCGGCGTCCGGCTTCGCCGTGCCGCTAGTCGTGCCTGGCTACCTGCCGGTGGCAGGTCTCGCGACGGGCGTGCTGGCCGCTGTGCCGGGTGCGGTGGACTTCGTGACGACCGTGCGCTGAGCGACAGGCCAACAAGGCCGTTCGGCATGCCGCTCTCAGCATGGCATCCCTCGGTGTGTTCGCCTTCGTCTGGTTCCAGCGCCGCGACGTCACAGCGCCTTCAATCAAAATGTTGCTGATGGAGCTCCTTGGGGTTGCCCTGCTAACGATCAGTGGTCTCCTGGGTGGCTCGCTCGTCCTCGAAGGCCAGGTGGGTGTAGCGGAACACACTGCGAGCGGCGACCGTGGCAAGGACCGAAGCCCCATGGCCGTGTAGCTCTCGACCATCCGTGAAACGCCAAGGACCGGTAACAACCGCTGAGAACGCGATTGCCGACCTGGCGCCGCCCACTGCCCGTCAGTGTCTGAGGTGGAACGGCACGCTCGTGACGACGGTGTTTGGCTTGAAGAGCAGCGCGCCCTTGATGAGGAGTGCGCTCTGATTGTGGAAGAGGTGGTGCCACCAGCGCGCCGGCACGAACTCGGGCAACGCCACCGTCACGTACGCGGGCGGCTCAGCCTCGACGAGCGTCTCGATGTACTCGAGAAGCGGCTCCATCAGCGATCGATACGGTGAGTCGAGCACCACCAATTCGACGCCCTGACCCCAGGTCGGCCATTGCGCCGTCAATCGCTCCGTCGCCTGCGGATCCAGGCCGACGTAGACGGCGCGGACATCCGAGGAGAGCGTCTTCGCATAGTCGAGCGCCTCGACGACCGCGCGGTGAATGCCGCTGATCGGCACCAGCACGACATTGCGTCGGCGATCCCGCGGCGTCCAGCCGGTAAGCGAGAGCTGCGCCTGCACCTCGTCGTAGTGCCTGCGCGTCGCACGGAAGAAGACGACGTGAACCGGGATCAGCAGCAGGATGATCCACGCGCCCTCGTGAGCTTTCGTCACCGCGACGACGACCAGGACGATCCCCGTCACGCACGCGCCGACGCCGTTGATCGCGGCGCTCGTCTGCCAACCGGGGCCGCGCAGTCGCCTCCAGTGCATCACCATTCCGGCCTGGGACAGTGTGAACGAGACGAAGACACCAATCATGTACAGCGGGATCAGCGCGTGCGTGTCCCCGCCGAAAGCGACGAGCAGAATCGCCGCGAAGACGCTCAACCCGACGATCCCGTTCGAGAACGCCAGCCGATCGCCCTGATTCATCAACTGGCGGGGCAGGTAGCGATCCCGCGCGAGAATCGACGCCAGCCGCGGAAAGTCCGCGTAGGCGGTGTTGGCCGCCAGCACCAGGATCAGCATCGTGCCCGCCTGGACCGCGTAGTACGGCACGCCGCGCGATCCGAAGACGCCTCGCGCCAGTTGCGACACCACGGTCTCGTGTTCGCTCGGCAGCACATGGAACGCTTGGGCCAACGCCGTGATCCCGACGAACATCGTGATCGCGAGCACGACCATCATCAGCATCGTCGCGGCCGCGTTCTTCGCCTCGGGCGGCTTGAATGCGGGCACGCCGTTCGACACCGCCTCGACACCGGTCATCGCCGTGCACCCGTTGGAGAACGCCGTCAAGAGGAGAAAGAGCGTCAGCGTCTGATGCGTCGATGGCACGGGGTCGGCCGTGAGCACCGGCGGAACAGTACCCGTGGCGATTCGCCAGATCCCCACGGCGATGAGCATCAGAATCGTGACGACAAAAAAGTAGGTGGGGAGCGCGAAGATTCGCCCAGATTCCCTGATGCCGCGCAAGTTGCCGAGCATCAGCAACACGACGAAGGCGAGCGTCGCCTCAACCGGGCGAATGTGCCACTGAGGAAGCGCCGACGTGAGCGCCGCAACGCCGGCGGCGATACTTACTGCGACGGTGAGGACGTAGTCGATGAGCAGCGCCGCGGCAGCAATCAACGCGGGCGTATCCCCAAGATTGTCTTTCGCGACGATGTAGGCGCCGCCGCCGTTCGGATAGGCGTGAATGGTCTGCCGATACGAAAAGACGACGATCGCCAGGATCGCCGCGATCACGAACGCGATGGGATTGGCGAAGCTGAGTGCCGCGGGTCCGACGAGGATCAGAACCCGCAGAATCTCCTCGGTCGCATAGGCCACCGACGACAACGGATCCGAAGAGAGCACGGCCAAGCCCGTGAAGCGGGACAGGCGCTCGTGATGCGCCAGACTTGATGGGATCGGTTTGCCGACGACAAACCGTTTGAGCTGCGAGACGATGGCGTCTTCGGCCAAGAGGCTGCTGACATCAAGCGTACGCCCAGTGCCGGCGCCGGATCGGCGTCTTTACGGATTCTTGATGACTTTCTGGTGTCAAGCCCCCGCGTCCCGTTTTCGTCGGTCGTGACAGCGCCGTGGATCGCCGGTTATGTCAAGCGCCTGGACCGTCAGCTCACGAAAGCGCGGATGCGATGAGCTCGCGAAACCCGAACACCCCGTTGACGGCCATTGTCGGCTTCCACAGCGGATTCTGTGACAGGTACGAACTGCTGTCGCCGAGCAGAAGCCCGACAAACGTTTCGGCCACAATCCGGCCACCCACGGGGCCGAGTTTGCGCGTCTTGATCTTTGTTTCGCCGCTCGTCGTCTTCAGCGCGACGTCGGTTTCGACGGTCTCGGCCAGGACGTACGCCCAGAGGGGGCAGTTGTTCTTGAATGCGGGATGAATGGCATCGATCGGGCCGATGATGTCGGCGGGATCGCCCGTGAACTTGCCGATCAGAATCTTGCTGTCCTCGAGCGGAGTGAGCCCCATCGCGCGCGCGATGTCCTGTCCGTTCGGCAACCGCATGCGCCAGCCGCGTTCGAGATTCCGCTGAGCCAGCACGCTCGGGTTGACCGCCACGGATTTCGGAAGGTGACCGAGCGGACTCACGAGCGACGTGTCGATCCGGTACGCCAGCTGGGTGCGCGTGGCGTTGGTCGGGTCGCGCGGGACGAGATCAATGAACAGATTCCAGTCGATCGCCCAGGTCGCCGGGAATTCCCGGAACCCCGTCAGTGCCTTGTTCAGGTCCGCGTCGAAGATGAGCGTCGGGCCAATCGTCTCACTGAGGCGATATCCCGGCCGCACCATCGAGTGGCCGAAGCGGTAGGCCGCCGCGGAAAATTCCAGCGGCATGAATGGCCCGTTCACCCAGTGAAAGAACTCGAGATTCGGCCTGTGGGTCAGGATGTTGGCGCCGGGATGACTCAGATACGGCAGCACGCGCTTGAGCACCGCATGGTCGACGATGGTTGGGAGGAAGTCGTTGAGCACGACCCATTGATAGTGAAAGCGCACTTCCCGCTGCACCACGGCAAAGGGCCAGTCTGGGCGCGTCGCCGCGACCTTGTTGTGGAACCGGTGAAACAGGCCCTGCAACTGGGAGATGACGACGTTCTCGTCGTTGCGGGGGTCTCCGATGATCGCGCGGCGCAGGAGTGGGTCGCCGACGCCGCTCCGCGGCAGGTCGCGGGCGCCCGGGTTCGCGGCGGCGCCCGTGAGCAGCCTGCCCAGCAGAAACGTCCGCGCGTTCTCGTACAGGTACGGCTGATCGTCGGGACCGCGACCGTACACGCTGTCGAGATCGAATCGAGGCGTGCGGAAGTCGACGAGCGCGTCCGGATCGTTCTGCCGCTGCAAGCTGCTCGCAGGATCGAACGTGAGGTCGTGATCGATGAACTGGCCCAGGTAGGTATACGCGGCCGGGATGCCGCTTTCCTCCGGATCGGGTCCGTCTTTCACCGGATCCGGGTCGGCGGTCATCTTCGCGGCGAGCGAGTCGAGCGCCTGCAGCGAATCGGCGTCGGTCGGTCCGAAATCTGCAGGCGGCAGCGCCCGGAAGATGCGGCCGAATGGTCCTTCAAACAGCGGTGAGCTCCTCGAGAGCGTGAGTCCGCGAATGCCGACGCCGTGAGGGCGAAATCCCCGAGTTGGTTTCATGAGCGGTTCCGTTTCGTTGGGGGCAACAGGCGTGGGATCCACCTCTCGTGACCGTAGAACAACGGGAGTCCCGTGTCCATGATTTCAGGCTTCAGGGCCCGGCCGCCATTTCCTCGAGAATTTGCGAATTCCGATAGCCACGACTGCCGAGGATCATCCGCCGCCGCGCTGCGTCTTGGGGCTGAGGCCGCGGATGCTGGTCCGGCGCGCCTTCATCAGATCGCCAAGGTCAAGCAGAGCCTTCCAGGACCAACCATTCGCATTGTTGTCTCGTCTCATACCAAGACCGTCTATGGGAACAAAATCGCGAGCGGACTTCCTGCCCGGTACCCTCGACATGCTGGTCCTCAAGACCCTCACGCGGGGTCACATGCATGGGTACGCCATTGCGCAGCTGATTCAGCAACTCTCCGACGACCTCCTCCGGGTGGAGGAAGGCTCCCTCTATCCGGCGCTGCAGCGGCTCGAACTCGCCGGATGGATCGACGGCGAGTGGGGCATGTCGGCCAACAATCGGCGCGCGCGCTTTTATCGACTCACTGCCGGGGGCCGCAAACATCTGGGCGAAGAGTCCGCGCGCTACCGCCAGGTCACCGGGGCCGTGGCCCGGGTCATGGGCTTCGCCTGAGGTGAAAGGACCGCAGTCATGAGTTCGCCTTGGACGCGATGGCACCGTCGGCTTCGGTACTGGTTCGCTCAACGACGACGTGCCGACTGGCTCGCTGAGGAGATGGCGTTCCATCTGGAGTCCATGGTGGAAGACCTGATCGCCGAGGGCGTGCCGGAACACGAGGCCCGGGCGTTAGCGCGCCGGAAGTTTGGCGACATCACGCGAACCGCCGAAGACGCGCGCGCGACCTGGATTGCGAGATGGTGGAGCGATCTGCTGCAGGATCTCCGACTCGCCGGACGGACCATGCGGCGCGAGGTCAACTTCACCGGTTTCGTCGTGCTGATCGCCGGCCTCGGGATTGGCGCAAGTGTCACGGTGTTCAGCGTTGCCAACGCGCTGCTCCTGCGGCCGCTGCCGTTTCGCGACCCGACCCGGTTGGTGTGGATCTCGAACAGCGGCCCGAACCAGATGGAATACACGACGCAAGTCGGCCACTTCGTCGACCTGCGCGGTGCGGCGACGACGTTCGTCGATATGGCCGGGTGGGACAACTACTACCACGTGGGCGACAGCGCGCTGACGGACGTCGGCGAGCCCGAACGCGTCACGAGCGTGCCCGTCACTCAAAATCTCTTCGCGCTCTGCGGCGTCGACCCGGCCCTCGGCCGGTTCTTCACACCCGACGAGGCCACCGGATCCGTCTACGCGCCACCGGCGGTGATTCTGAGCCATGGGTTCTGGGCACGTCGATTCGCCGCTGACCCGACGGTCGTTGGCCGCACGCTCACCCTCAACAACGCGCCCGTGCTCGTCGTTGGTGTGCTGCCGGCGTCGTTCGATTTCTCGAGTGTCTTTACGCCCGGCATCGTCGCGGACATGTTCGTGCCCTGGCCGCTTACGGACCAAACCAATCGGCAGGGCAACACGATGCGCGTGGTGGGCCGGCTGCGTCCTGGGACCACCGCTGCGCAGGCGCAGGTCGAGCTCGCGGCGCTCGCTTCGTCACTCGAGCGCCGGCATCCGGAGCGCAATAGCATTCATCCGATCGTGGTGTCGCTGGCCACGCGCGTGAGCGGCGGCAGCAAACAGGCCGTCGTGGTGCTCGCCGGCGCGGTCGGACTCGTCATGCTCATCGTCTGCGCCAATCTGTCGAATCTGCAGCTGGCGCGGCTGAGCGTTCGCCAGAAGGAGATGGCGGTCCGGGTCGCCCTCGGCGCCGGCCGGGTGCGGCTCCTGCGCCAGTTGCTCACCGAAAGCGTTGTGCTCGCGTCGGGCGGCGCCGTGCTGGGAATCGGCCTCGCGATCGTAGCCACGCGCGAGCTGGCCCACTTCACGGTGCTGAAGCTGCCATTGCTCACAACGGTCGGCGTCGACACGAAGGCGATCGTCTTCACGCTCGTCGTCGCCGTCGTCGCGGGTTTGCTCTTCGGCGTGCTGCCCGCATTCCAGGTTCACGCCATCGGCATCGGCGCGGAGCTGAAGGACGGCGCCCGCGGGTCGACGCGCGGCGGACGGGCCTGGATCCGCAGCGCGCTCGTGGTGAGCGAGATTGCGCTCGCGTGCCTGCTGCTGGTCGGCACGGGACTGCTCACGCGAAGCTTCTTGCGCGCGCTCGACGTGGATCTCGGCTTTCGACCCGCGCACGTCGAGGCCCTGCGCGCCGATCCCAGCTTCAAGTTCACGAGCGCGGAGCACCAGAACGCGTTCATCGACGACGTGCTGAGGACAACCCGGGCGCTGCCTGAGGTCGAGGCGGCGGGGTTCACCGACGCGCTCCCTTTCGCCGGCGATCGGAGTTGGAGCGTCGCCGCGGTCGGGCACGCCTCGCCGAGCGAGCGCGTGCCGGACGTCTTCATTCGGGTGGTCACCGACGGCTACTTCGATGCCGCCGGCATTGCGCTTCGCGAGGGCCGGACGTTCACAACGCAGGATCGCGCCTCGAGTGAAAAGGTCATCGTCGTCAATGAGACCCTCGCGCGCGCTCTCTGGCCGGGCCAGAGTGCGATTGGCCAACGAATCAGTTTGAACGACACGCCGAGGGTCGTCGGCGTCGTCGCGGACGTACGACATCAGGCGCTGGAAGAGACAGCCGGCGCGGAACTTTACTTCCCGATGCGACAGACCAGCGACTACGCCAACATGCAGCTCGTCGTGCGGACGACGTTGCCGGAGGCGTCACTCGCGGCGGGGATCCGCGCGGCGTTGCGGCCAATCGATCCGAATCTTCCGGTTCGTGACTTTCAGCCGTTGCAGGATCTTGTCGATCGCGCCGTCTCGCCGCGCCGATTCGTCGTGCTGCTATTGAGCGGGTTTGCCGTTTTCGCCCTGCTCCTCGCTTCGCTCGGCATCTATGCCGTCATCTCACATTCGGTCACGCAGCGCACGCAGGAGATCGGCATCCGGATGGCGCTCGGCGCGTCGGCCGGCCACGTCCAGCGCGGCGTGCTGCTCGGCACGTTCGGTTTGGCCGGGCTCGGCCTCCTGATTGGACTGGCGGCGTCGCGGCTGCTTGCGACCGCGCTTGGCAGCCTGCTTTTCGGCATCACGCCCGGCGATCCCGCGACGTTCATCGGCATGGCCGCGACGCTGATCCTTGTCGCCGGAGCGGCGGGGTATCTTCCCGCATGGCGGGCGTCGCGGATCGATCCGATGGTGACGCTGCGCTCGAATTGACGGGACGATCGACCACTCCGGTCTTCCCGGACCGAGCGTCGCTTCTTTTCTCGCGGGCTGGCCGCCTCCGCGATGAAGCGCTTCGGCGGGCCGCCTTTCTGGGTGTATGCTCCAGCCCTTACGTCTTGGAGAGTCGCACGGTCATGAACAGACTGCTGATCGCCTGCCTCGCGCTGGCTGCTGCCGCCGGCGTGTGCGCTGCCTGCCACCGTGCTGGCGGCGACGCTGCCGACCAGCCGGCGACAACGGTCGCCGCTCAGGCGATCGTTCAACCTGGTGCGCCAGGCCAGGCCTCCACCGTCATCTCGAAAGTCCCGGCATTTCACGACAACAACTACACCGATGCTGACGTGAAGTTCATGCAGGGCATGATTCATCATCATAATCAGGCACTGCTGATGGCGGCCATGATTCCCAGCCACACCGAGACGCCAGAGCTGATCGCGATGGGCAAGAAGATCCAGATCTCCCAGACTGGCGAGATCCAAGCGATGAAAGAGTGGCTCACCGCCCGGCACCAGGAACTCCCGATGATCATGGCCGATGGCGCGGCGATGATGGGCACGATGGACATGGCCGCGATGCCGGGCATGCTCACGCCGGAGCAGATGAAGGCGCTCGACGTCGCGCGCGGCGGCAAGTTCGACGAGTTGTTTCTCACCGGGATGATCCAGCACCACAAAGGTGCGCTGACAATGGTCGCCGATCTGCGCGCCGCCGGTGGAGCGCGGGAGACGAATATCGGCGACTTCACGAACCAGGTCGACAACGATCAGCGGATGGAAATCGTTCGCATGAACGGACTCTTGGGGAGGCCACAGGACAAGTCATGAACCCGCGCAAATATCTTCCGCTCATCATCAGCGCAGCGGCGAGTTTGGCTGTCGCAACCGTCTTCGCGCAGAATCCGGCGACACCTCCGGCAGCAGGCGCCGCGCCCGCGCAGCAGGGGCGCGGACAGATTCCGATTCCGCAGTCGTGCACACCTGAGCAGGTTGCCGCGGCTCAAGCGGCAGCCGCCGGACAGACTCCCGACGCCCAGGCCGCTGGCCGGGGCCGCGGCGGCGGGCGCGGTGGCGCAGCGCCGTGTCACATGCCGGATAAACGCGAGGGCCTCACGCCCGGCAAGTACGACGCCGGTCAGGCCGCCATGAACCTGAAGCTCGTGTCGAGCATGCACCAGCCGGAGGGCATGTACCGATCCCAACGCGACCGGTCGCAGCCTCGACTACGCGAACTCCGATCTGGCCTTTGGCCAGAACGGCAGGCTGGTGCTCCAGGGCAACTTCCACGGGTTGATTTTTTACGACGTCGAGGACCCGGCGAGAGTGAAGCTGCAGACGATCGTGGCGTGCCCAGGCGGGCAAGGGGACGTCTCGATCTGGGGGCACCTCGCCTTCATGTCCGTCGAGGGCTATGGCCGGTTGGATTGCGCACCGGGGACGCCGGGTGGACGCGGCGGCGCGCGCGGCGCGGCGCCGGCGGCAGCAGGCGCAACGCCTCCCGTGGCAGGCGCCACGCCTCCCGCAGCGCCTGCCGGCGGACGCGGCACGGCGCCGGCGGATCCCGACCGGATGTACGGAGTGCGCATCTTCGACATCACCGATCCGCTGAAACCTCGACAGGTGGCGGGCGTCCAGACCTGCCGCGGCTCGCACACGCATTCCATCGTCACGGATCCGAACGACAAGGAGAACATCTACATCTACGTCTCGGGCACGTCCGGCATCCGGTCGTCCGACGAGAAGGCGGGCTGCGTCGCCGATCCGAACGCGCCCAACACGTCGAGCTTTGGTATCGACGTGATCAAGGTGCCGCTCGCGCATCCCGAACAGGCGGCGGTGGTCAACCACGCCTACATCTTCGCGGACGCCAACACCGGTCAGGTCGCGAGCCTGCACGGCCGACGACAGGGCACGGGCGAACCGAGCCCGAATCCCACTGCGGGTTGCCACGACGTGACCAGCTATCCCTTTGCGAAGCTGCTCGGCGGCGCCTGTGCCGGCAACGGACTGTTGCTTGACATCCACGATGTCACACACCCGAAGCGTTTGGATGATGTCGCCGACGCGGCATTCGCGTTCTGGCACTCCGCGACGTTCAACAACGACGCGACGAAGCTGCTGTTCTCCGACGAGTGGGGCGGCGGCACGCAGCCGATGTGCCAGTCGACCGATCCGCCGATGTGGGGCGGCGACGCGGTGTACGACATCCAGGGCTCGGGCGACACCCGCCATCTGCACTTCGGCGGGTACTACAAGATGCCGGCGTGGCAGACCGCGACAGAGAACTGCGTCGCGCACAACGGCGGCCTCGTCCCGGTACCCGGACGGGACATCATGTCGCAGGCCTTCTACCAGGGCGGTGCGACGGTGTTCGATTTCACCGACCCGGCCCACATCCAGGAAATTGCGTACTTCGACCGCGGTCCGATCGACGCGAATCAACTGGTCATCGGCGGCTACTGGGGGGTCTACTACTACAACGGCTATCTCTACGGCTCGGAAATCGCGCGCGGTCTGGACGTCTTCGAGTTGACGCCGAGCGAGTATCTCTCACAGAACGAAATCGACGCTGCCAAGCTGGCCACGCGCGAGGGGTGCGGCGCGCCGAGCGATCTCAACCCGCAATGCCAGCCGCACTACATCTGGCCGGCCAGCTTTGTCGTCGCCCGCGCGTACCTGGATCAGCTCACGCGCGACAAGGCGCTTCCGCAGGATCGCGCGGACGCCCTCAGCGCAGCGATGAAGCAAGTCGAAGACTCGAGCGGTTCGGCCCGAAGCGCGGCCAAGACTCGCCTCGAGAGCCTGGCCACCGATCTGGCGAAGGACGCCGCGACCGCGCCGGCGATCGCTGCCGCGCGGATGCGCGCCTGCGCCTCGACGATCCAGAAGCGCGATGCGGAATTGAAGTAGCGCACGCCGAGCTTCGTCGCGACTAGAGTGGTTTCGAGTTGCGTGTAGCACCTCGGCTCCGCCCTCCCGCTCGACGAGCCGGAAAAACAGCTCTGCAGGGCTCTCGTCCTGCGTGCTCAGGTTGGGTCCCGGTCACCCAACCTTCGGTTGCCCCCTTGCGCGCCGTTTTTCAGACTGTCGCCTTCGTCTCGCTCGCAATCGGACGGATCCGACGCACTACACGCAACTCGAAAATGCTCTAGTGACTGCCGCTCCACTCGAGCAGGCAATCCGCGCGCACAGAGAGTCCGGCCCTCATCACCATGTTGGGGCGGGCGAACTTCTTGAATCCGGGCGTGGCAGATTCGACCGTGAGTGTGTAGGTGCCGGGCGTTACGTCGGTGAACTGGTATTTGCCTTGGCGATCCGTCGTGGCGACACGCGGAGCGGAGAGCGTGGGCCCCGCGAGCGTCACGACCGCACCCGCAAGGGGCGCGCGCGTGATCTCGTAGACGATCCCGCCAAAGGTGCTCGGGCCCAGTCCGATCGCCGACGGAGCCGGCGGTGGTTCATTCTCTCGTCGGGTCACCTTTGTCTCGACGTGGGGGAGCCCCGGGGCCTGCACGCGATAGGCCTTGTTGATGCGAACGGCCGGATCGAGGTTCTGGGTCTTCGCCAGCGGGTTATCGGCCCTGGCTGCGCGCGACGCGACGGACTGTTGGTTGATCTTGCGGACGACGTCCATGCCGGCGACGACCCTGCCGAACGCTGCGGTGCCCTGTGCATCGTCGAAACGCTTACCGCCGAAATCGAGCGACGGCTGGTCGTTGAGCAGGATGTAGAAATCGTCCGTTGCGCTGTCGGGCTGATTGTCGTTCCGGCCCATCGCGACAGTGCCGACGACGTGATGGAGTCCCGTTACGCTTGTGCGCTCGAGCGGAATTGGCGGGTACGCCTGCCTGCCAACTGGAATCCTCGCTTCGATGAGCTGCATTGGCGGTCGGTTCGGCAGCACCGGGTGATACGTATCCGGCCGGGCGGCGCGATAGAACTCGCCGCCATCGTAGAAGCCGTCAAATACGTACCGCAGGAAGTTCGCGGATGTAATCGGTGCGTGCCCGGGATCGACTTCGATGTCGACGTTGCCGAGCGTCGTCTCGATTCGCACCAGGGGAGGCGACTGCCCGGTCGGCTCGTTCGAGAATCGCGGTCCTTCCTGCGCAGAGAGCGCGCTCCCTACGAGGGTCACGACGAGACCAAATACGACTGCCGGTTTCCTCATACGGACCCTGCCAGGAGGACGCCACGAACCAGCCAAAATCTGTGGAAAAGATGTCCGTCCCCCGGTACTCTGGTGACTCGTCTTTCCCTACACTCGCTCCCCACGCTCGGAGGAGGATGTCATGACTGCTCGCGGTCGTCGACTTGTGCCTTCGCTGGCGATGATGGGCATCGCCCTCGTCACACTCTCGCTGGGGTCCCACGTTCTCTCTGCCCAGGCGCCCGGGCGTGACGGATATCACGCCGACCCGCCTCGCACGCTCTTCGCGTCCGCGGCGGCGGGGATACCGCAGGCGTTTCCCACGCCGTCGCAGTGCGTCGCGGCGTTCGGGCTGGCCTGTTACACGCCGCAGCTGATGCGCGCCGCCTACCACGTCCCGGCGGCGTGGACGGGGCTCGGCCAGACCATCATCATCGTGGATGCGTACGGCAGTCCAACGGTGCGGGAGGATCTGGAGATCTTCAGTCAGCTCTTCGGGCTGACTGCGCCCGATCTCGACATCGTGTATCCAGGCGGTGCTCCGACCTTCAACCCGCGACAGCACCATGACGAGGCGGGCTGGGCGTTCGAGACGAGCCTCGACGTGCAGTGGGCGCACGCGATTGCTCCAGACGCCAGGATCGTGCTCGTGGTCGCGGCCAACAACGGCGGCAACGTCCTCAACAACGCCCAGAAGTACGCGGTCGACCACCAACTCGGCCAGGTGATGTCGCTGTCGTTTGGCAGCGACGAAGCGGCCATCAACGGACAAGGCAACGCGAACAACCTCCAGATCGATCAAGCGCACGACATCTACGTGGCGGCGCAGGCCGCCAAAATCACCGTGTTCGCCAGTTCCGGCGACGGCGGCGCGACTGATGGGTACCCGGTCACGAACGCGTCATTCCCGGCGTCCGATCCGCTCGTCACGTCCGTGGGCGGAACCAATCTGTTTATCACCGACGCGGGTGCCTACGTGGGCGAGACGGTGTGGAACGACGGCGATCCCTCCCTGTGCCCGTTCGGCTGCACGAATGGCGTGTTTGGCGCCACCGGCGGCGCGCGGAGCGCGCGATTCCCCGCGCCCGCTTTTCAGCAGTCGATTGGATCAACGGCGCGGCTGACCTCTGACGTCGCCTACAACGGGAGCGTCTACACGGGCGTACTCGTGTACATCGGCTTTCTCGATTCCAGTCAGAATGGCCTCTACTTCGTCGGCGGCACGAGCGCCGGCGCCCCGCAGTGGGCCGCCATCACGGCGATCGTGAACCAGGCGAACGGGACGTCGCAGGGATATCTGAATCCGGCGCTCTACGCGATTGCCGGCAATCCGGCGAAGTACGCCCAGGCGTTTCACGACGTGACGATCGGGAACAACGCGTTCTTCGGACCGGGGTTCGCGGCTCGTGCTGGCTATGATTTGCCGACGGGTCTGGGTTCTCCGAACGTCGCAGGACTGATCGCTGCGCTCAAGTGATCGGCAGGCTGGAGGTCGCGCGCGGAATCGCGCGACCTCCAGCCGTTAGCCGGCACCTCGACACCCCGACCGATGCATCGTGCGTTCCTGCTCTTTCATCGCTGGCTCGCGCTGACCGTGAGCGTTTTCGTCGCCGTAGCCGCGGCGAGCGGCGCGCTGCTCGTTCTCGAGGGCCCGGTCGCTCGCGCGAACCGTCCGCACGTCCTGCCCGCGGGCACACCGCTCTCGCTCGACGCGCTTGCCGCGCGCGCCCGCGCGGCAAGCGGCGGAGGCGCGGTCACCACTGTCGTGCTCGGTGACGGTCCAGATCTGGCCTGGAGCTTCAGACTGGCGCCAGTCGGCGGCCGCGGTCGCGCCGTGTCGGCCACGATCAATCCCTACACCGGCGACGTCGTGCCTGATCCGACCACGCCCGCCGCGCTCGTTTCGTTTCTGCAGAGCGTCCATGCGCTGCATACGCGCCTGCTCGGCAGCGAAACTGGCGCGGCCGTGGTCACCGTGGCGACCGCCGCGGCCTTTCTGCTCGTGGTGAGCGGCGCGGTGATCTGGTGGCGCGACAAGCTGTGGCGACTCCGATCGCGTGAATCCTGGAAGCGCCTGAACTACGATCTTCATCACTCGCTCGGCATCTTCTCTTCGGTCGTGGTGCTTCTGATCACGGCGACGGGCGTGTGGGTGCACGTCGACCAGATCGACGACCTGATGCGACGACTCGACCGCCGTCCGGCACCGTCGGCACCGGCGCAACCGGATGGCGATTCCGGCGCGCAGATCGCGCCGCTTGACGCGATCGCCGCCGCTGCGCGCGCGGCCCTGCCCGGCGCCGACATCATGAACATCGTGATCCCGCCGGGCGCGCGATCGCCTGTCGCCGTGCAGCTCAAGTACCCCGAAGACCACACCCCCGCTGGCCGGAGCCACGTCTACGTCGACAGGTACCGCGGAGCAGTGTTGCTGGCCGTGAGCACGCGCACGGCCGAGCCGGGCCAACATCTCATCGACATCAAACGCTCGCTGCACACCGGCGATATTTACGGGCTCCCGACGCAGATTCTCTGGGCGCTGGCGTCGCTGGTGCTCGCGAGCCAGGCCGTGACCGGCGTAGTGATGTGGTGGAACGGGCGGGCCGGGGCCGGCGCTCGATCCCGGAACAGGAAGAAGATGGGGTACCCGATGTAGAAACGTGCCATCACCGCTCTGTCGCGCCTTGCCAATCGGCCATGGGTCGCGCGCCTACGGTGGCATACCAATTGCGCATGCTCCCTAGGTGCTCTCCGGGAGGCAGATGGTTATGCATGCTTCCACCGCGATGAAATCGGTGGCTCTGTTTGGCTCCGTTGGATTCGCCGCGTTGGTGGCCGCCGGCTGCGGTAGCAGCTCGCCGACCACACCGTCCAGCGCCGCGACCGCGACGACCGGCGCGGCCATCGCCGGCAGCGTTGCGGATGCGCACGGCTCCATGTCCTCGCTGACCGGCATGAGCGGCGGCTCGAGCGCTGCTACCTCGGCCAGCTCGAAGTTCGCAGGCCTGACGGTTCGAGTCATGGGCACGGGCCTGTCCGCGGCGGTAGATGCCTCGGGCAACTTCGAGATCTCAGGCGTGCCCGGCGGCACCGTGCACTTGCAGTTCACCAATGACACCGTGAACGGCACCGCCGACGTCAACAACGTGACGGGCGATCAGTTCGTCCAGCTCCAGATTCAGGTGAACGGCTCGTCGGTCGCCATCGTGAGCGATCAGCGCTCGGCGAAGATTTCGATCTGCCACGCCGAGGGCAATGGCCAGTACCAGCTGATCGACATCAGCGCCTCCGCGGAAGGGGCGCACCGAGCGCACGGCGACGCCAAGCCGGGCGAGGCCGTCCCCGGCATGCCCGGCAAGGTGTTCGACAGCAGCTGTCGGCCCGTGGGGGCCGCCGTCAGCATCGTGAAATCCACGAACGGCGACGATGCGAACGCCGCGCCAGGTCCGACGATTCCACTCGGCAGCACGGTGACATGGCAGTACGTCATCAAGAATACGGGCACGTTGGATCTGACAGCCGTCTCCGTCGTCGACGATCACGGCGTGACGCCGAACTGCAGCGGCCAGACGACGCTGTCGGCGAGTGCCTCGATGACCTGCACGGCCACGGGAATCGCGACCGCGCTCGGTCCGTACCGCAACGTGGGAACGGTGACGGCCCACTGGGCCAGCGGCAGCGATTCGGGAACGGTGACCGCGTCGGATCCGAGCAACTACACTGGCACTTCTCCTGTGAAGATCCAGAAGTTCACCAACGGCGAGAACGCCGAGACGGCGCCGGGTCCGTCGATCGGAGTCGGCAGTCCGATCACGTGGGAGTACGCCGTGACGAACATCGGCGCCGTGAATCTCACGGCCATCAACGTCACGGACGATCATGGTGTGGCCGTCAACTGTTCCGGTCAGACGACGCTCGGGCCCACCGCGTCGATGACGTGCACCGGCTCAGGCACGGCCACGTTGGGTCAGGTACAGCAACGTCGGCACGGTCACAGCCCGCTGGGCGGCCGGAGGAGCTTCTGGCACGGCGACCACCTCCGATACCAGTCACTACCTCGGCGTGACCGTCAACAATCAGGAAGGACAGAAGGTCGAGCTGTGCCATCGCACCGGCGCGGGCTTCTACGTGCTGATCGATGTCAGTATCGACGCGCTGCCGGCGCACCTTGCGCACGGTGACGGCAAACCGGGCGAGGCCGTGCCCGGCATGCCCGGCAAGGTCTTCACGTCGACTTGCGGCATCCGCTAGAGGCCCCGCCAGTTCGAGGCGCGTCCGTTCGGTGTAATATCCACGCCTTCAGCACCATTGCGCTGACATTACCGGCCGGCCCATTTGGGCCTCATGCTGACGAAATTTGCGAGGTCGACGCGAGTGCGCACGTTTCGGACCGTGCTCGTCCTGGCCCTCTCCATGTCGTGCGGCGGCCGGACGACGGAAATCGTTTCGGATACCCAAGCCCTCGACGATGGCCGTCGTTGGTTGGATCCTCGGGCCGTTCCTGCGCCGACCGCTCCGGCGCTGCTTCGAGCCGCGGTGGCCAATGCGCGCAACCAGACGTCCATCAGTGAAAGTCTGCTGCTGGACATCCTCCGGACGCAGCCTGCGTCGGAGTCGGCGCGCGGCGCGCACGAGCTGCTCTCGCGAATCTACCTGAGGTCCGGTCAGTACCGCCGGTTGATCGCCAATTTCGATGAGTGGGCGCGTGACTTTCCAAACGGTGAAGACGTTCGGAAGGAGAGAGCCGACGTCGAGCAGTTCCGGGGCCTGCCGGATCAGATCAGTGGCGAGCCGGCGCGCGTGACGCTGCCGCACGAAGAGTCCAATGACTTCAGCGCTCCCCTGACGATCAACGGGTTGCCCGCCACGTATCTTCTGGATACGGGCGCCTGGATGTCGATCATGACCGAGGCCGAGGCCAAGCGCTTCGGCATGACGATTCGGTCGACGACGAGCGTGGTGGGTGAGTCGTCGGGCAAGGGCGTGAGCCTTCGAATGGCGGTGGCACAGGATCTCGTGCTGGGCGGCATGACCTTTCATGATGTCTCGTTCGGGGTTCTGCCGGATGGGGGGAGCCGTGGCGCTCGCTTCCGCTCGGACATCAAGGCATCATCGGCGTTCCGATTCTTCTGTCCGAGGGTTGCATCCGTTGGGCGAAAGGCGGGACGTGGGAGCTGGGATGCCTCGCCGACGGACTCGCAACGGGCGGCAAACTGGTGTTCTACGAAAACAAGGCGCTCGTCGCGGCCACGGTGTTCGACGAGCAGGTATTCCTGACGCTCGATACCGGCGCAGAAACCACCGACTTGAACGCCAACTTTGCGCGCCAATTCGCGACACAGGTCGAGCGCCTGGGAACCAAGGACACCACCAGCATCACGGGCCTCGGAGGAACATCGGTGATTGCCTCTCGCACGCTCCCGGACGTCACCTTTGCGATCGGCGGCTCTCCCGTGGCGCTCCGTCCGGCTCACGTGACGTTGCAGGAGAACGGGGCTCTGGGAGGGCGCTGCTGCGTCGGCAACATTGGGCTTGACCTGCTGCTTCAGACTGGCGAAATCGTCATCGACTTCTCAACGATGACATTGCGTCTTCGGTGAACAAGGCTGCTCGAGCATCGAATGACCATCACTGGACCAGTGCTTCGCGTGGCGTTCTTCGGTGGCGTCTACACGATCGCCGGCCTTGCCTTTGGCGCACTCGCAGGCCAGGCTGCGTCTCACGACGCGGTGGTCGCGTGGCGCTGGGCCGCCTGGTTCGTCAGCGCCCTCGTCTTCGGAGCGCATATCGTCTACGAACAGGTCTGGCTTCGAACGTCGCCGAAGATCACCGCGCTACACGTGTCGTCGGCTGCCGCCCTCGGAGCCTTTGGTCTCGCAATCGCGGCCAACGTTTATGCCCAGACGGTCCAGCCGCAACAACATTCCCTCACTCTTGCGTTGGCGCTCGCAATCTGGCCGCTCGCGATCGCCCTGCCGGCGTTTGTTGCCGCTCTGGTTTCGGCGATCGTATTGGCTCGAGTACGGCGAGATGTTTAGCGAAGCACGGAACGAGCGCTCCGCGGCTGAATCGTTGGTTCAGGCTATCGCACCCGAGGTGGAGGCGTCACGGTGGCAAACACAGAGTCCTGCGTAACCATCCACATGGTGGCGAGCCTCGACGGGTTCATCGCCCGAAGGGACGGCCGCGTCGACTGGCTCGAAACGACAGACTCGTTCGAGGGCGGCGAGACGCTGGACCCGGCATTCGTGCAGGAATTCCTCAAGACGATCGACTGCTACGTCATGGGCTCGCGTACGTACGAGATGGCATTGGACTTCGAGGTCAAGGGATTCGGTTGGTCCTATGGCGACAAGCCCACGTTCGTCCTGACTCGTCGCGACTTGCCGAGAACCAGGGATACGGTCGAGTTCTGCTCAGGCGATCTCGCGCACCTGGTGAATGCGCGGCTGAAACCGACCTTCCGCAGCATTTGGTTTGTCGGCGGAGGTGCCGTCTGCAGTGAATGCCTTCGGCTGGGCCTGGCTGACGAAGTTCGTTATTCGATCATGCCGATCCTGATCGGTGCCGGGATTCGGTTCTTCGACGGGCTCGACAAGGATGTCGCCTTGCACCTCATGGAGGTGAAGGTGTACGCGAACGGGATGGTCGCGCTTCGTCACGCGGTCCGGAAGCAGGGACACACGAGGCGACCGCTCTGAGGGTAGTGGTTTCCTCGAGATCTGCGCGCTGCGCGCGATCGACGTGTATGATGCGCTCCGCATATGGTCCTCGCACCGGGCGCGCGCATTGGCGCCTACGAAGTGGTCAGCCAAATCGGATCGGGTGGCATGGGCGAGGTCTATCTCGCCCGCGATACGGCACTCAACCGGAATGTCGCGCTGAAGGTCCTGCCCGAGGCGTTCGTTCGAGACGACGAGCGATTGGCCAGGTTCAAGCGCGAAGCACAGATCCTGGCCTCACTCAATCATCCCAACATCGCTCACGTCCACGGCCTCGAGGAATCGTCTGCGACGCGTGCGCTGGTGATGGAGCTGGTCGAGGGCGATGATCTGTCGGTCCGCATCGCCCGCGGACCGATCCCGCTCGCTGACGCGCTGCCGATCGCACGGCAGATCGCCGACGCGCTCGAAACCGCGCACGACCAAGGCATTGTCCATCGCGATCTGAAACCGGCGAATATCAAGGTAAAGGCCGACGGCACGGTGAAGGTCCTGGACTTCGGTCTCGCGAAAGCGCTGACTCAGGACTCGGGAGTGCGGACCGACGACATCTCAGATTCCCCCACGCTGACGGCTCGCGCCACCGAACAGGGCGTGATTCTCGGGACAGCCGCGTACATGGCGCCTGAACAGGCGCGCGGCAAGGCCGTGGACAAGCGCGCCGACATCTGGGCATTCGGCGTCGTGCTCTACGAAATGCTCACGGGCGCGCGCGCGTTCGACGGCCGTGGCTTCACCGACGTGCTGGCCGCGGTCCTTCGGACTGAGATTGACTGGAGCCGGCTACCCGGCGACACGCCGGCGCCGCTGCGACAACTCCTCGCGCGGTGCGTCGAACCCGACGTGAAGCAGCGACTGCGCGATATCGGCGAGGCGCGCATTGCGATCGTCACGATCGAGCGCGGTCATCCCGACTCCGCGGCAGACGCGCGCGCGGCCGCCACGCCGCATCGGCCCTGGCGTGAGCGATTGGCGTGGAGTCTCGCCGCGATCGCGGTTCTGGCCGCGGTGACGATCGTGGTGTGGCAGCGAAGCACTCTCGGCCGCCTGGCTGCGTCTGCTGCTGCCGGGAACGAGGTCGTGCGGCTCTCCGTGCTTCCGCCCCTGGGATTCCTCATGAATCCAGACTCGACGAATGTCGCGATCTCGCCGAACGGGCGCATGGTCGCGTTCGTGGTGGGCACTGGGGTGTCAACCGAAAACCAATTGTGGGTTCGGCCGATCGAAGCGATGGAGGCGCGCCGGATCGAGGCCGGCGACGGCGCGTCCCTGCCTTTCTGGTCGCCCGACAGCGAACGTATCGGGTTCTTTGCGAGTCGCAAGCTCAAGACCGTCGCCGCGAGCGGGGGCCCCGCGATGGTCGTGTGCGACGCCCCGTTCGGCCGCGGTGCGAGCTGGAACGCATCGAACGTCATCGTGTTCGCGCCTGACGCGGATGGTCCACTATTGCGCGTCGCAGCGAGCGGCGGACCAGTCGCGGCGGCCACCACGCTCGATGCGGGGAAGTCTGAGACGGGCCACCGGTTTCCGGTCTTCCTTCCCGACGGCGACCACTTTCTTTTCGCCGCGTTACCTCGAGCGGACGGCATGGTCCAGATCTTCGCCGGCGCGCTGCACGACCCTCTGGCCCGGACGTTCGTTGGAGCCATGGAAAATGCGCCGGTCTACGCCGCGCCGGGCTGGTTGCTCTTCACGCGCCAGGGCGTGCTCGCGGCCCAGGCGTTTGATGTACGGACGCTCCGGGTGAGCGGGGAGGCCATGTCGCTCGGTGACCAGCCGGCGGTCGCGCCAGGACCCGCCGCCTACGATGCGGGCCGGAGAGTGTCCGCTTCCGCCTCGGGATCGCTCGCGTATTTTCTGCAACCTGTCGCGAATACCACTGTGCAATGGATGGACCAGACCGGCAAGACGACTGGCAGCGTGAACGTTCCGTCCGGCCGATACTCGGAGGTCGCGATCGCGCCAGACAGCACGAAAGCCGTGCTGGTCCGATCGGATTCGTCCACGTCCTCGAGCCTGTG
This sequence comes from uncultured Acidobacteriota bacterium, assembly GCA_963704575.1. Classification (GTDB taxonomy): domain Bacteria; phylum Acidobacteriota; class Vicinamibacteria; order Vicinamibacterales; family SCN-69-37; genus DATEGZ01. The sequence continues at coordinate 5,035,702 of OY969918.1, forward strand.
GCTGGTCGATCTCATGCGGGCCGGCGCGATTCCGCTGTCGATGGGCGGGATCACGAACCCCTCACCTGTGTGGTCGCCCGACAGCACACGGATCGTCTTCGCGGGACTGCGCGACGGCCAGCCTGCACTGTACGAGAAGACTGTGACGGAGGCGTCGGCCGAGCCCACGATTCTCCCCATCGATGGGATCTTCACGCTTCCGCGCGGCTGGTCGAAGGATCAGGCGTGGATCGTGGCGAATCGGCTCGATCCCGGCACGAAGTGGAATATCTATCGGATCCAGGTGTCAGGCGCTGCCGCGCCCGTCCCGGTCGTCCAGGGACCGGCGATTGAGGTGGGAGGCTGGCCGTCCCCCGACAATCGGTGGCTGGCGTACCTTTCGGACGAGACCGGAAGTCTCGACCTCTTCGTCCAGCCCTTTCCCAACCCGGGCCCGAAAGTGCAGGTGACCACTAGTGGTATTCAGCAGGCCTGGTGGACACCGGATGCCCGGCACCTTCTCTATACGAAACGCGACCAGACACTGTGGCGCGTCGACGTCGATCTGCGCACGGCCGTTCCTCGAATCGACGCTCCGGTCCAGCTCGCCGCATTTCCCTCAACACTGGTCGGGTTGGACCTTGCGCGTGATGGCCGGTTTCTCGCGCTGGTGTCCGAACGGTCCGGGCTCGGCACGGTCACGGTCGTCCAGTCCTGGCAAGCCGCGCTGCCTGCCGGGCGGTGAGCTGGCCGCTCGGGCGGAGCCCGGCTACTCGGCAGGTCTCGACGCCAGCTCAATCGCGCGCAGAATCCGTTTCGTCGCGATCGTTTGCTGAACAATGAGCAACACGGCCAATCCAAGAATGCTGAAGAACAAGACCATCACTGCCTGCAGCAGCATTCCGGCCACGTCGCCGGTCAATCTGACCTCGACCAACCGATAGAACTCCCAGGCCACGGTGACGCTGGCGATAGCCAGCAGCCACATCAGGCGCCTCCGGTGCTGGTCAACCGCGTCCAAAGACTTTCGGAGAACATTTCCAGTGTCTTTCGGCATCAGTGATTCCTCTTGTGACCGAGTTGTTTTCGCAGAGCGTTCAGCCCGTATGCCAGTCGTGATTTGACCGTGCCGAGCGGGACTTCCAGGATCGCGGCCACTTCGGCGAGCGACATCTCTTCCTGGAAATGCAGGACCAGGACAGCTCGGCTCGCCGGCGAAATGCCGTCCATGGTTGGCAGCTCCCGCAGGAGTTCCTCAGGCGGAGGCGGGTCCGGCGCCGCGACGTCCTCAAGCCCTTCGTCGCCACCCAGCCAGCGTCGTTCCCGCTTCAGGTGCTTGAAGGCCGCGCGGCTGGCGATTCGGAATGCCCACGGCCGAACGAGTTCGGGCTGTTCCAGCCACACCAGCTTCCGGGCAACCACGATGAGCACGTCCTGCAGTACGTCGTCCGAGTGCGTGGTGCCCACCAATCCGGACAGGTAGCGGTGCAGCGACGGTTGGATACGTCGAAGCAGGCGTTCCAGCGCTTCTCGGTCGCCGCACTGTGCTCGCAATACCCACTGTGATTCCTGTCTCGGAGCGTCCACTTGCCCCCTTTACTACTCTTAAGAGGCTCGGTTCGGACAAAGAGTTCGGTTCGAGCGGAAGAATAGTGCCGGCGACCATCGCGTGCTGCAGAGTCGATAGTCCGAATCGAGAGAGCCGTTGCGAACGCGTGCTAGGCTACGACCACGCCATGAGTATCCGCACGCTTTCGCTTCTCATGGGGGCCGGCCCTCTGGTGCCGGTACCGGTCGAGGTGTCGAAGGCGCTCGAACGGGTCGAGATCGATTCAGCAGTCGGCGAGCGCGGAGCGTTTCGCCTTACCTTTCGACTCGATGATCCCGCGCTGCCTGAGCGGTTCCTGCTCGACTCGGGCGACCTGCTGCGCGTCGTCCTGATTCTTGACGAGGGACGCGGCGCCTCCGTCGTCATGGACGGGGTCATGGTCGTGCACACGCTCTCGACCGGCAGTGAAGGCAAGGCCGTGCTCGTCGTCAGCGGTGAGGACCTGACGCTGCTGATGGATCTCGTGGACGTCGACCGATCGTTCCCCGCCATGCCGGCGAACGCGCGCGTGCAGATGCTCCTCGCGGCCTACAGCGCGTTCGGCATCGTCGCTCTTGTTGTGCCGCCGCCCTTACCGTCCGCGCCAAGCCCTGCGGAGCGAATCCCGCGTCAGCAGGGAACTGACTACGGGTACATTCGCGCGCTTGCGGACGCCGTCGGGTTTCGGTTCACGCTCGATCCAGGACCGACTCCTGCGACGTCCGTCGCGTACTGGGGACCCGAGCCTCGCGCGGATCGCTCGCACCCGGCGCTCACGATCGACTTCGGCAGGTCCGCCGGCATCGAGTCGTTGCACTTGAGCTTCGACGCCAGTCGGCGCGTCGTTCCGGAGGCGCTCGTGCTCGAGCCCGCGTCAAAGACCGTGATTCCCATCCCGGTCCCGAGCATCGCTGCGCTCGTACCGCCGCTTGGCGCGATCGTTCCTCCTGCTCATCGGCACGATCGGCTTCGAGATACGGCAAAGCTCACGGCCGCGGAAGCCGCGGGCGCGCTGCTCGCGAGGGACGCGCGCTCGGCAGAAGCGATGACCGGTCAGGGGACGCTGAACGTCGCGCGCAGCCGCGTGCGACTGCGCGCAGGAGATATCGTCGACGTTCGTGGTGCGGCCAGGCCCTTCGACGGCCTGTTCGAAGTACGTCGTGTGCGCGACAGCATCACGCCGGGCAGCCACGGCCAAACATTTGAACTGGTGCGTGCCGGGATCGGCGCGGCCGCCCCCGGGGGATAGCCATGACGGACAAGGGGACGCGCTATTTCGGGAAGTACCGCGGAACGGTCACGAGCACCATCGATCCCGAGCTCCGCGCGCGATTGCAGGCGATCGTGCCTGACGTCCTCGGGACGCAGCCGTCGACGTGGGCGATGCCGGCGGCGCCCTATGCGGGGCCCGGCGTAGGGTTCGTCGCGGTTCCGCCGGTCGGTGCCGGCGTGTGGATCGAGTTCGAGCAGGGCGATCCGGACTTTCCGATCTGGAGCGGCGGTTGGTGGGGTTCGGCCGGGGAACTGCCGACGTTGTCGGTGCAGCCGGGCGTGAATCAGATCACGCTCGTCACGCCAGGAAAGCACGCGGTCATCATCTCGGACCTCCCCGGTCCGACCGGCGGCGTCTCCCTGCGAACATCCTCAGGCGCCCGTATTACGGTGAACGACACGGGGATTGTGATCGACAACGGACAGGGCGCCTCGATTACGCTGAGCGGCAATACCGTTCATATTACCGGCGTGATGGTGTAGTCCGGATTTGAGTCAGCAGCGCTACTGCGGCCAGATCGTGAAATCGCGCATTGCCATCCGCACGACCGTGCCGTTCATGGCGTGCAGGGCGTCGTTGAGCTCGAGGAGTTGGGCGCGGCCCAGTTCGAGGACGTGCTCGTCGGGCTGGTACTTCGTGCCCACCGGGTAGTCGAGATACGGTGTGCGGGCCTCTTCGATGTGGTTGCCGAGCACGTGTGTCACGATCTTCCCGCGCGTGAAATCGACGAGCCGCTGAATGCTGCGCGTGTACGCCGCGGCGTCCCTCACGTACAGGCGGCCCGGATACAAGGTGTCACCTGTGAACAGAATGCCGGTCTGCCGATCGTAGACCGCGATCGACGACGGCTCGTGTCCGGGAATCGGAATGACGTCGAGCGCCCGCTCGCCGAGATCGAACGTGACGATCTCTTCCGGCCAATCCTTGAATCCGAAAAATGTCTGCACGGCGGCCGGTGTGAGCGCCACGACGGTCGTCGCCGGCGACAGCTTCAGTTGCGCGTCACCCGAGATGTGATCGCCGTGCGCGTGCGTGTGCGCGACGACGAGCGGAATCGCGTCGCGTCCGTTGCGCTTGAGCCACGTTGCAATCACGCCCTGCACGACATCGGCCACGTCGGTCTTGCCGGCCCCGGTGTCGAGCATGAGCACCTTGGTCTTGCCAAAGATCAGATAGAGAAAGGGCTTTTCGTAGTTCGAACACCCTGACTCGCGGAGAATTACGAGGTCCGGGTTGTACTCGTGCACTTGAAAGTGCGGATCCGGCGGGCACTCGGGCCCGCTCACTTGCCAGCGATCCGGGAGCACACCTCGCGTGACGCCGGCACCGTCCGGCTGTGGCGCCTGAGCGATGACCACGGAGGCGGCGAGGATCACGCCAAAAACGAGTCGAAGCATGATCAGCGCGGGCAACGGCCTTCGATCTGCCGCCAGCCTTCCACGTCGATCGTCGGCTGTGCGCCGGGACTCATGGACCGGCCGCCGTCTGGTGTGCCCGAACCCGGTCCGATTCGCAGGCCGCCTCCGATCGGAATTCCTTCGGGCCCGTACTCGCCTTTCTTCATGAGGCCGGTGAGTTCGACCATCGATCCCTCGTGCGCCTTGATCTGCGATATGAGCGCCTTCGGTCCGTCCATGCGCAAGTGCGTGCCTTCAGGAAAGTCATTGGTGCCCGGTTCGTCCGCCGTCCGGCGACCGACCGTGAACACGTAGCCCTTGCTGCAGCCAGGCACGTGGACGCGCATCGAGTCCTTCGGTACGGGTTTCAGTTCCTGGCCTCCAATTGCGGCGGTGAAGATAGAGGCAATGGCGAATGCGGCGACGGTCGTTCTCATTGACGATCTCCCGATCCATTATGCGCGCATCATGTCCCGGCTTGCGCCCGCACGGCCCAACGCAATTTTGCCGACGACGCCCGGCGATTCGCGCGCGTTTCCGTCATCGACGATCGCATGACCTCGCGCGCGATCTCGGCGTAAATGCCGGCGCGATGTCCGGCCTGGAACGCCTTCTTCACGCGGCGATCCTCGCCGGAATGAAACGTGATGATCGCCACGCGGCCGCCCGGTGCCAGGCAATGGGGGAGCGCGCGCAGCAGAGCGTCGAGCGCCGAGAACTCGTCGTTGACCGCGATGCGCAGCGCCTGAAACGTGCGGCGCACCGACATCTTGACGTCCGTCTTCGACAGCCGCGGAAGCGCCTTGTTCAACCCCAGACGCACGACCCGTTCGGCGGACTGCGTTGTCGTCAGGCGGTGCGCCTTGAGGAGGCACGCGATCAGGCCCGCATGCGGCTCGTCCGCGTTCTCCTCGAGCAGCGTCGCGAGTGCGGCCTCACTGGTCCGCGCGAGTAGGTCGCTTGCGGCCTCGCCGCGCGTGGGGTTCATCCGCATGTCGAGCGGCCCGGCGTTCTTGTAGCTGAACCCACGGGTAGGGTCGTCGATCTGCATCGAGGACACACCAAGGTCGGCGATGACGATGTCCGCGGCGGCCAGGTCTTCGGCGCCGAGAGCCTGACCGAGACCGGCGAAATTGCCGACGCGTGCGGTGAATATCTCCGGGCCGAATCCGGCCGCGCGCAAGCGCGCCTCGGTCTTCGGCACCTGGAGCGGATCCAGATCGACTCCAATCAGCCGGCCGCCAGGCTGCAGGCGCTCCAGCAACGCGCGGGCATGCCCGCCGCCGCCGAGCGTGCAATCCACTGCGACGTCACCGGGTTCCGGACGCGTGCACTGCAGCAGCTCGTCGACCATGATTGGCACGTGCGTGCCGGCGGGGGTCTTGCCTGACGCCAGGACCTTCGCGACTTCGTCGGCGTAGCGCTCTGGATTCAGTTCCTTGTATTTTTCGTGGAACGTCCGCGGATTCTTGCCCGAGTAGCGCACCCGGCGGGTGTGGCCCGGCGCCGCGTCCGGATCGGTCTTCGACACAAGCGGATATTATCGTGCGGTCGAGTGGGAGGTTCCTGATTCCATGCAGATCGTTCGCGCGCGCGAAGGAGAGCAGGTCCTCGCCGCGGCTTTCGGCGATGACTACCGGCGGTACAAAGCGAACACGTGGTTTTGAACGGTCAGGCCGGACGGCGCGGCCGTCGGCCGCCGGCTGACTCCTGGCCGAGTTCCCGGAGCAGCGATCGCACCCCGACGAGACGGCGGTTGAGCAGTTGTCTTGCGACGCGCAGGAGATCGCCGAGCAGAGGATCGCTCACCGTGTACCGCGTGGCGGCGCCACCCCGTTTGGCGACGACGATTCCGCTGGCGCGCAGGCGCGCGAGCTGCTGCGAGACGATGGGCTGTTCGATGGCGAGCGCCTGCTGCAGATCCTGAACGCTGGTTTCGCCCCGGGCGATCAGGACTTCGAGCAACTGGATCCGGACCGGGTGGGCGAGGGCTCGAAAGAACTCGGCCTTCAGCGTCTGCAATTGCGGTGACGGAATGCTCATCGGCGTCTCACCCGGCGTGCGCCGTCGGCGCACTCGAGGAATCGCCGCCGCGCTCATGGAGCTCGCGCGCCCGTCGCAGCGCCTCCGTCACGTTGGCGCAGATGTTCGCGTCTCCAATGTGGCGATGAAAATCCGCGCGCGCGATCAGTGCGGCCGGCTGATGACGGGCACCGCACAGCACGAGCTGACGACGCGAGTCGCGGAGGGCTTTCGCCAGATCCTCGAACGCGCGCATGCCGGTCGCGTCGAGCGCCGTCATGTTGCGCAGGCGCAGGATGACGACCTCGGGCAGATCGTGCAGGTGGTCGAACAGCGGCTGAAGCTTGTCGGTCGCGCCAAACAAGAACGGGCCGTGAACGCGGACGATTCTGACATAGGACGGAATGCGGTGGCCCTGTAGGCTGTGGTCCTGACCGTCGCGCACGTAGTCATCGGTGACCATGGCGACCGTCGTGGTGTCGGCCACGCGTTTGATGAAGAGCAAAGCGGCGAGGACCATCCCCACGCCGACGGCGACCGTCAGGTCGGCGAAGACCGTGAGAACGAAGGTGACGACCCAGACGGTGATGTCCGTCGGTGTCAGCCGCAGCAGCTCAGGAATCTCCGACCAGTCGCCCATGTTGTAGGCGACGACCATCAGGATCGCGGCGAGCACCGCCAGGGGAATGTTCCTCGCGAGCGGCGCGGCCACGAGCAAGATGGCGAGCAGCGTCAGCGCGTGCACGATGCCGGAGATCGGTGTCTTCGCGCCCGACCGGATATTCGTCGCGGTGCGCGCAATGGCGCCGGTCGCCGGCAGGCCGCCCACGAGCGGTGACGCCAGGTTCGCCAGGCCCTGTGCGATGAGCTCGACGTTCGAGTCGTGGCGGTCGCCGCTCATCTTGTCGGCGACAACGGCCGACATCAGCGATTCGATCGCTCCGAGCATCGCCACGGTCATGGCGGGCACGATGAGGCCGCCTATCAGTTCGGGCCGCACCTGAGGCCACCGAATGTGGGGCAAGCCCGCGGGGAGGCCGCCGAAGCGCGTGCCGATGGTGTCGACCGGCAAGCCGAAGACGCTCACGACCACGGTGCCTGCGACCAACGCCAGAACGGTGCCGGGAATGCGCGAAGACCACCGGTTCGCGACCACGACGATCGCGAGTGTGCCGATGGCGAGGGCCGTCGCGAGCGGCGAGCACGTGGAGAACCTGGCCGCGAGGACCGCGAGCCTGGGCAGGAAATCGCCGGGTACCACGTCGACTTGCAGTCCGAAGAAATCCCGGATCTGCGTGCTCGCGATGAGCACCGCGATGCCGTTGGTGAAGCCCACGACGACTGGACGAGGAATGAAGCGCACGGCCGATCCCATCCCGGTAACGCCGAGAAGAATCAGGAGCCCGCCGGCCATCATCGTGCACAGGAACAGGCCATCCACACCGTGGACGGAGACAATGCCGGCCACAATCACAACGAACGCGCCAGTCGGTCCGCCAATCTGGACGCGCGACCCGCCAGTGAGAGAAATGATCCCTCCAGCGACAATCGCGGTGTAAATCCCGGCTTGCGGCGTCAGGCCGGAGGCGATCGCAAACGCCATGGCCAAGGGCAACGCGACTAGGCCGACGGTGATGCCGGCCGTAACGTCTGCCGCCGCCGTGCGGCGGTCGTAGTCGCGGAGCGTCGTTAGAAGGGCAGGGCGCCCAGGCCGTCGTCGACGAGACACATTTGAATTATAGCGATATTGCTATATTCAATAAATTGTCCTGCCGGCGTCTCCCGGCAAGCCAACGGAGTGGATTCGGCCGCCGTCCCGGCCGCCTCAATCCGTCCGCAGCGCCGTCAGCGGATCGACCGACGACGCGCGCATCGCCGGGACCAGGCTCGCGACGGCCCCGGCGGCGAGCAGCGTCAGCGCGGTCGTCACGAACACGACCGGATCAGTCGCCGAGACGTTCGCAAGGAGCGCGCGCATCTGCGTGCCGAGGAACCAGCCGGGCCATAGACCAATCGCCACGCCGAGCGCGACGCGCCAGCAGCCCTGCCAGAGCACCATGCGTAACACGCTGTGACGGCTCGCGCCGAGCGCCATGCGCACCGCAATCTCGTGCGTACGGCGCCGTACCGTGAATGACATGACGCCGTAGAGACCCGCGGCGGCCAGTACGAGCGCGGCGGCGCCGAACGTCAGAAAAATGCCGCCGAACAGTCGCGACGCCCAGCCCTGACGCCAGAACTCACCGGCGAGCGAGTTGGACAGGTTCAGCGGTGTCTCGGCATCCACGGCCGACAACGCCGATCGCACGCCGGACGTCAGCGCCGGCGGATCGCTGGTGGTACGGGCGAGAATCACGAACGATCGCTGCGGCAGCTGCGCGAACGGCAGATACACCGATTCGATCACCTGATCAGGCTGCCGGGCCACGACGAGGCTTGGGACGACGCCGACGATCGTGATCCACGGGGCCTTCTCGTCGCCGAAACGGATGCGCCGGCCGAGCGTCGGGCCGCCCGTGAGATGCCTCGCGACGAACGAGTCGTCCACGACGGCGACATTCTCGGCGCCGACGCCGTCCGCGCGCGTAAAGAGCCGGCCCTGGCGCACCTCGATGCCGAGCGTCTCGAAAAAATCTGGCGTGCCGGCGATCTGCACCGCGCGAGGATGCGCGTCCCCCGACGCGTACGTCTGTCCTTCGAGGCTGAAGGACGGCGTGGCACCCCGACCCGGCACGGCGGTCGCGAGCGCCGCGTGGCGCACCGAGGGCAGGCGGATCAATCCCTCTTCGAGCTGGTCGATCGCGCGGAGGACCGCCGGCATGTCGACGTGCGTGCGCGCATCGAACGTCGTCTGGGCGTAGAACACGTCGCGCGTGGCGAAGGCGTAGTCGAGCCGGCTGGCCAGCAGAATGCTGCGAATCGTCAGGCCTGAAACAACGAGCAGCGTGCACGAGACCATCACTTCGACGACCACGAGCCAGCGCCCGAAACGTCCCATGCGCAGGCTCGTCGTGCCACGGGCGTCGTCCTTGAGGATGGCGTTGGTGTCGGCACGCGCCACCCCCAGGCCCGGTCCGACGCTCGAGATCAACGTCGCGGCGACGGTGATGCCCGTCACGAAGACCAGCACCGTCGGATCCAGCCGGACGTCGATCCAGAAGGGCGGTTGCGTGTCCACGATCGCCTGCATGAAATACAGCACGCCGGCCTGCGCGATGGCCACGCCAAGGATCGCGCCGATCGTGGCGAGCACGAGGCCTTCAGCGAGCGACTGGCGCACGATGCGCCAGCGGCCTGATCCGAGCGCCGTGCGAACCGCGTATTCCTTCGCGCGTTCGGCCGCGCGCGCGACCTGAAGGTTCGTCACGTTCACGCACGCGATCAGCATCACGCCCAGCACGGCGATCATCATCGAGTAGAACGTCGTGCGAACTTGCGTCGGGAGCGACGCGTCGATGAGCGGCGTGACACCGGCGATGACGTCCGCGTTTTCCGGATGGGTCGCGGCGAGCTGCTTGGCGATTGCCGCCACCTCGGCGCGTGCCCGCTCGACGGAGACCCCGTTCCGCAGCCGGCCAATCACCCGCAGGCGGACGCCGTCGCCGCGCTTGACGGGCGGCGTGATGTCGGCGGGTGTCCAAATTTCCGCCGCTTCCGGAAACCCGAATTTCTCCGGCAGCACCCCGACGATCGTCGTGGCCACGCCGTCGAGACGAATGGCGGTGCCACTGATGGCCGCGTCGCCTTTGAAGCGCATCTGCCACACGCGGTAGCTGATGAGCGCCACGGCGGGCGCACCGGGCACGGCGTCGGTGTCCACAAAATCCCGCCCGACGATCGGCCAGACACGGAGGACCGCGAGCGTGTTGGGGGTCATCCGAAGGCCGCGCAGCCGCTCGGGATACCCGGCGTCACTGGCCAGCGTGACGTTGTGATCGTAGTACCCGGCCAGAGCCTCGAACGATTTCTGCTGGACGCGCCAGTCGGCGAAGTCGTGGAGCGACGCGTTGTCGAGGCGGCCGGGTTCCTTCACAGTCGCGCGCGAGACGAGCATGATGCGCTCGCTCTCGTCGAACGGCAGGCCGCGGAGAATTACACCCTCGACGATGGAGAACATCGTCGTCGTGAGGCCAATACCCAGCGCGAATGCGACGATCGCGATGAGCGACGTGCCCGGCCGCTTGGCAAGCATTCGGACGCCGTAGCGCAGGTCCTGCAGCCACTCGTGCATGTGCGTGCACGAGGTATTACGTAAGTTCCGGTGGAAAAGTTAACGGCCCCGGGCCGCGCCGGTCACCGGCGCTCGATCGAGAGCGTCAGCGGAGCGACGCCGAGCAGCGCGAGGAAGCCGAACGCGAATTTTCCCGATCGGTTGATGAGCGCAAACTCGACCCGTTCACCCGATTCGACCGAGAACGGGACCTTCTTCCAGAACAGCGTGTTGTTGACCCGAAGTTCGTGAGATCCAGGCGCGACGTCGATGGTGACGGTGTCGCCGAAGATGAGCGTATGCGACCGCCCGGCGTCGATCTGCGCGTAGATCTGACGCTGTCGAATGTCGGTCTCATCCGTGCGGCTGATGACGACGGTGGCGGCTGAAGGCTCGGTCAAGTGGACGTCCGGACCCCGGCTCACGTCATCTCCGGCCATGGTCCCGCTAAAGTATATGTCCGCGCCATTGTCCGGCACGATCGAGGCGCCGGTCGTTCCGCACGGTGCGAGGTCGGCCGAGCGTAGTCGTTCGCGCTCCGCAGCGTCACGCGGAGCGCAGGCCGAGTCATCGCCCGGTGTTGAGCCGGCGGTGCATCACCAAATAGGCCGACGGGACGAGATAGAGCGTGACCATTGTCGACAGGCTGAGGCCGCCGATGACGGCGAGCGCGAGTGGTTTTTGCAGTTCGGCGCCCGCGCCCAGTCCGAGAGCGAGCGGCAGCAGGCCGAAGAGCGTGCACAGCGTGGTCATGAGGATCGGGCGGAGCCGGACGCGCGCCGCGGCCTCAACGGCTTCGCGTGCCGACATGCCCTCGTCGATCCGCATCTCCGCGAAGTCGAGCAGCACGATGCCGTTCTTCACGACGAGACCAACCAGCAGGATCAGGCCCATCGCGGAGGAGACGTTGAGATCCGTTCCGGTCGCGTAGAGCAGCGCGAACGATCCGCCGAGCGACAACGGCGCCGCCGCGAGAATGATCAGCGACAGTCCGAACGCGCGAAACTGAATCAGCAGCACGAGAAACACGAGCGTGGTCGCGATGCCCGAGACGAGGAGCAGCTCGCGGAACGCCTTCCGCTGCGACTCGTACCTGTCCGCCCACTTCCCACGTGTAGCCGATGGGGAGGGACATCGCTCCAAGCGCGGCCTTGATTTCGGTGACGGCGCTGCCGAGATCGCGGCCCTCGAGGCGCGCGGTGATGATCGCCATCTGCCGCAGGTTCTCGCGCATCAGTTCCGGATCACCCGGGCCGTCCTCGATCGTCGCCAGGGCCGCGGCCGGCACCACCTGGCCGTTCTTGCCGCGAACGGTCGTTTCAGCGAGCCTGGCGCCGTCGAACCGCCGGGCGTCCGGGTAGCGCACGCGCACGGGAATCGCGCGATCGTGCAGGCGCAAGTCGGTCGGTACGGTGCCGAGCCACGCGTCCGAGAGTTGCGACGCGACGTCCTGCACGGTCAGGCCAATTCGTGCGGCGGCGTCCGCGTTCACGGACCACGTCGACTCCGGGCCGCCTTCTTCGAGGCCGACGATGTCGACGACCCCGCGAATCTTGCCGAGTGCCGTCTCGACCTGATCGGACAGCTCGGCCAGGCGATCTTGATCCTCGCCGAAGACCTTCACTTCGATCGGCGTCGGGTTGCCTTCGAGATCGCCGAGCATGTCCTGCAGCAGCTGCGCGAACTCAATTTCGGTGTCGGGCACCGCGTGGGTCAGCTTGTCGCGCAGTTCTGTGATGATCGCCTCGGCCGTGCGGCTCCGCTCCGCGCGTGGTTTCAGCCGGACGAGCACATCGCCGGTGTTCATCTGCGTGGCGAACATGCCGAGCTCCGAACCGGTCCGCCGGACGTACGACGCGATCTCGGGCGTCGTCGTGAGGATCGCTTCGACCTTCTTCAGGCGTGCGTCCGTGTCCTCGAGCGCCATGCCGGCCGGCGTGATGTAGTCGATCACGAAGCCGCCCTCGTCTGCGGCGGGCAGGAAGCCGGATCCCACGGGCAAATAGCCCGTTACCGCTGCCGCGGCGAGAATCAACGCGACGAGCGCGGCGAGGATCGGCCGTTTGAGGAACACCGGCAGCGAGGCGGCGTACCAGCGATCGAGGACGCTGCGGCGTGCCGGCTCCGCGTCGGCGTCGGCGTGACGAGGCCCGCGGTACGCCGTGCGTGCGAGGAGGGGAATGACGAACAGCGCGAGAAGCATCGAGATCAGCACGGCAACGGACAGCGTGATCGAGAGCGCCTTGAAGAAGTCGCCGACGACGCCCGACAGCAGGCCGAGTGGCGCAAAGACCACGACCGTCGTGAGTGTCGATCCCACGATGGGCGCGACGAGCTCACCGGTCGCGATCTCCACGGCATCGTCGTTCGACGTGGTCGTGAGCCGGCGATGGATGTTCTCGACGACCACCACGGCGTCGTCGATCACCAGGCCGATCGCGACGGCCAGGCCGCCCATCGACATGAGGTTGATCGACTCGCCGAAGAGCCACATGAACGCGAACGTGGAGAGCACCGTCAACGGCAGCGTGCAGGCGGCGATGATCGTCAGCCGCCAGTTCCGCAGGAAGACGAGCAGCACGAGAATGGCGAGCCCTGCGCCGATGAGAATCGCGTCACGTACGTTGGCGATCGCGCTTTGCACGAACTCGGCGAGATCGTACGTCTTGACGATGCGCAGTCCGGCGGGCAGCGCCGTGGTCAGCGTCTTCAGCGCGTCCTCAAGTCCCTGGCGGACCGTGAGAATGTTCGCACCGATTTGCTGCGAGACGCTGATCGCGATTGCGGGGCCGCCTTCGCCGGCGATGAGCGACGTGCGATCCGGGTTGCCCTGGCGCACCGTGCCGAGATCGCGGACGCGAATCGTCCCGCCGCCGCGCGCCACGACGGGCGTGTCGGCGATGTCGTCGAGCGATTTCCACAATCCGGACGCCAGCACGAGCCGCTGCAGGCCGTTTTCCGGATAGTGCCCGACCGGCTGCAGGAGGTTGGCGCCCTTGAGCGCCGTCGCGACGTCGTCGACGGTCAGTTTGCTCGCGAGCATTCGTTCAGGATCGAGAATGACCTCGATCTCTCGGGTGTCACTGGAGAACACGCCGACGTGCCCGACGCCCGGCACGCGCGAGAGCGCCGGCCGGATGACGTAGAAGCCGTAGTCGTTGAGCTCGGCGGACGACAACGGACCGGTCAGGTTGAGGTCGTAGATCGGGAACACGGCCGGTGTCTGACGATCCACCGCAAGATCGGTGTCGGCGGGCAGATCGCTGCGAATTTCCGCGATGTGGTTCTGCACCATCTGCAGCGCGACGACCGTGTCGGTGCCCGGGGCGAACTGCGCGGAGATTTCCGTCGCGCCGCGGAACGTGCGCGATCGCACGCGGCGAATGCCCGGCACTTCCATGATGGCCTGCTCGAGCGGGCGCGCGACCGTGAGCGTCATCGAACGCGCAGGCGTGCTGCCCGAATGCGCGATCACGACGATGCGGGGGAATTCGAGCGGCGGGTAGATGCTGCTCGGCAGATCGAAGTAGGCGACCAGGCCCGCCGCCGCGAGCAGGATGGTGAGCAGGACGATGGCGCCGGCCTGGCGCCGAGCGAAACGCGCCGGGTTCATCGCGCCTCGATGCTGATCAGCGCACCTTCGGGCAGGCCTTCCTGTCCACGCACGATGACGCGGTCGCCGGCCTTGATGCCGTTGGTGATCTCGACGGTCGTTCGAGTGGAGAGGCCGACTGCGACCGGATACTTGTGCGCCTTGTTGTCGTCGCCGGCGACCATGACGAAGACCTCGCCCTCTTCGGTCACGAGCGCCGCCGCGGGAATCACGAGCGCATGCGGCTTTTCCTCGCCGACGATCTCGACCTGGACGGTCGTGCCGGAGGCAAGCGACGTGCCCTTGCGGAACACAAGGCGGACATCGCCCGTGGCGCCCGTCGCATCCAGCTGAGGCGAACGGCTGACGACGGTCGCGGCCTCGGTCGCGTCCTCGCCTGGCGCGCGAATCTCCGCGGCGTGCCCGACGACGACGTGCGAGAGTTGCGCGACGGGAACCGCGGCGATGACTTGCAGGCCGGAGGGATTGAGGATTTTCAGCACCGGATCGCTCGCCGACGCGTCGACCAGATCGCCAGGATTGTGAAAACGCTTGGCGACCACGCCAGCGAATGGCGCGCGCACAGTGGCGCGATTCGCGAGCGAGACGGCCGCGTCAAGCGCACTTTGCGCTTGTACGACGTCGGCTTCCGCTTCGGCCTGTTGACGCTTGGAGTCTTCGACGTCACGCGGCGAGGCGACGCCTTGTGCCAGCAGACCCGACAATCGCGTGAAGGCGGCGTGGGCGGCGTCCACCCGCGCCGCGGCTTGTGCGACGGCCGCGTGCTTGGCGGCCACGTCGGCGGCGAGCGACGGGATATCGAACGACACGAGCAGATCGCCGACCTTGACCGCGTCGCCTTCCGACTTCGGCAGCTCGGCGATCCGCGCCTCGGCCGGCGCGACGATCACCAGTTCACTACCGGGGCCCGCGCTCACCATCCCGGTGGCGATGATCGTGCTCTGCAGTCTGGCGATGGCGGCGGTTTCGACCGCCACGGGCACGGTCGCCGTCGCCTCGACGTGCTCGATGGATCTGCCCTGGCAGCCGGCGAGCACCACGAGTCCGCCGACGCCGACCATTGCGCGAAGGTATGAGACGTTCATCGAAGTGGAGCTCCAATCGCGCGTTCGAGATCGGCGAGCGCGTGCTGAAAATCAAGGGCCGCCTGTAGTCCGCGCTGGCGGGTATCGCGTGCCGTCTGCAGGGCCTGAACGAGCGCCGGCAGACCGATTTGTCCGCCGGTGTACGCGACCTGCGCCTGGCGTTCGGATTCACTCGCCAGCGGCAGAATCGTCGCTTGATACTGCGTCATCTGATCCCGCGCGGCGTTGGCGCGCACCACCGCGGCCGCGACGCTGCCGGAGATTCGCGAGATGAGCGCTTCGCGCTCGGCTTTGAGCTGGGCGAGCGCGGCGTCTTCGACGGTGACGCCGGCGCGATGCCGGGTGAAGAGCGGCAGCGTTACGCCGCCACTCGCGCGCCATCCAAACCGGAATTCGGGCTCGGCGTCGTACGTGAACGCCGTGCCTGCCGAGATGTCGGGTACGGTCTGAGACTTCGCCAACGCGACTCTCGCGGTTTGCTCCGCGAGGCGGCGATCGAGCAGCTGGACCTCCGCGCTTGACGTCGTCGCGAGGGCAAGCGCGGCCGGCATCGTCGGCGTCGGGCCGACGTCGAGCGTGTCCGAGAGCGTCAGCGGCGAGTCCAGCGCGCGGCCCAGCAGCGCATTGAGCTCGGTCCGGGCAGCCTGGGCCTCGCCTCGCGCCGCGAGCAGGTCGCTCTCGCCAATCGCCACGGCCAGGTCGGATTGTGTGAGGTCGGAGCGCGGCACATCGCCGGCCGTGACGCGTGCGCTGGCCGCATCGCGGGCGCGCTGCGCGAGCCCGCGCAGGTCGGTCGCGATGTCCACACGCGCGTCGGCCGCCAGCACGTCGAAGTAGGCGCGGCGGACGTCGGCGCGCAACTCGTTCGTGAGGCGCGCCAGGTCCGCGTCGCCAACCGCCACGGTCGCTTCCGCCAGGTCCATCCGGCGTCCGCGCTTGCCGCCGAGCTCGATTGGCAGGCCGAACGTGATGGCCTGTCGCGGGGTTTCCTTCGAGTACCTGGTACCGACAGATCGGGATTGGGCCGTTCGCCGGCGACATCGATGCCGGCCACGTCAACGGGCCGATGCAGCCGAGCCGCCGCGATCGTGGGGTTGGCCGCGAGCGCCGCGTCAACGGCACTCGCGAGCGTCAAAGAAGAAGACTGTCCGCCCGCCGCGCGGCCCGCGCTTGCGCTGAGGATCAAGACCAGCGCCAGGCGGCGCGCGACGAGGTACATCGGCCGGCACGCCATCAAATCCGGCCTACTTCATCCCGAAAACCATCACATGAAACGACTCGGGGTCGTATCCACGGCCGCCAGACGCGGCCGGCTTCGCCGCGGCCACGTACAACTTATGTGTGGCTGAATCGAGCGTCATCGTCTTCGATCCCGTCGCGGTGTCGATCGTCTGCACGACGGACATGGTATCGCCGTTCACCTTCGCGACGGTGATCTTGCCGTCACGGCAGGAACTGAAGGCGAGCTTGTTCGTGGCGTCGTACCAGGTCGAATCGGTGCCCGAGCAAATCGGGGCGCTCGCCACGACCTTGCCCGTTCCCGTGTCGATCATGACCATGAACTTGCCGGCGCCGACGAATAGCCGGTGCGAGGCGACGTCGAGCGCCATGCCCGTTGGACCCGCGCCCGGCGCGACCGACCAGTTGCTGACGACTTTCTTTGCGGCGACGTCGATGACGTCGATCTGATCTTTGTCTTCGACGTTCACATACACGTGCCCGGCGCCGTCTGACTGGCCGGTTTCCGCGGTGCCGGAGAGCGGTATCGTCGCGATCACCTTGCTCGTCGCGGCGTCGATTTGCGTCGCCGACATGCCGGTGTGGTTGAACACCCATACTTCGTTCTTCTTGGCGTCGAACGTGATGGCGTCCGGATTGGCGCCGCCGCTGTCGATCTTGTTGAGGGTTGCAAGCGTCTTCGGATCGACGACGCTGACCTTGCCCTCGCGGCCGTTGCTCGTGAAGACCTTGCCCGCGCCGAACGCGATGCCGTGGACGCCCGGTGTGTCGGCGATCCGGCCGACGACCTTGTTCGTCGCCGTGTCGATGACGACGACCTCGGCGTTGTGGGAGACGTACAGACGCTTGCCGGCGGCGTCGGCGTTCAGGTAGTCCCACTGCGCGGGCAGCGGACCGCCGATCTGGATGTCGCCGGCGGGCGCGTAGAGCGACTGTGCCGCCAGAAACGCGGAGCTGAAGGTGACGACGGCGGCGAACCCGACAACGGCTGTGCGCATGAATGGGACCTTTCGTGTGGAGATTGCGCAGTCATTCAATCGTACAAACCTGAAAATCTGCTGAAGAGGACGGCCGCGTGACGCACGCCGCGCCTAAGATGTCAGGCATGCACGTTCTGCTGGTCGAGGACGACCCGCGGATGCGCCGGCTCGTTCAGCGCGGTCTCGAGGAGCAGGGGCATCAGGTGGACTCGGCGGCCGACGGCGTCACTGCCGGGCGGCTCGCGCGCGCGTCCGAGTACGACGTGATGGTCTTCGATGTCATGCTCCCGGGCACGAGCGGGATCGACCTGGTGCGCACGCTGCGCGACGCGGGGCTTGGCACGCCGGTACTGCTGCTCACCGCGCTCGATGCGTCGGCCGACATCATCGCGGGGCTCGACGCGGGCGCCGATGACTACCTGACCAAGCCGTTCTCGTTCGGCGTGCTGCTGGCTCGGGTGCGGGCGCTTGGGCGGCGCGCGCCGATTGCGCACGACGTCACGCTCCGGGTCGCCGACCTGCAACTCGACTCCGCAACCCGCGCAGTCACGCGCAGCGGACTGCCGGTGACGCTCACGCGCACCGAATTCAAGCTTCTCGAATGCCTGATGCGGCGTCCCGGGCGGGTCGTCACGCGCGACGGCCTGATCGAGCGCGTCTGGGGCACGGGACGCGAGGTGACCGGCAACCTGCTCGACGCGTTCGTCAAGTCGCTGCGGCAGAAAGTCGACGGCAACGATCGGCCGCGTCTCATTCACACCATCCGCGGCGTGGGATTCTGCGTCCGCGAGGACGGCGAGCCGTGAGACCGCTGTCGATTCGCACCAGGCTCGCCGGGCTGTATCTCCTGATTCTCGCGACCGCGACGATCGTTCTCGGCGGCGGGGCGTGGTGGCTGTTTCGCGCGAGCATCATTCAGGCGGCCGACGCAACTCTTGCAGCGCGCGTCGACGGCACGCGCCGCTTCATCGAAGCGAGCGAGCAGGAACTGCCGCCGGAAGAACTGCAGGATGAGTTCGAGGAGTTCGCCGATCTGACGCGCGGCGATGTGCCGCTCGAAGTGTCGGACTCGACCGGCCGCACGCTCTGCCGCCCGGCGATCGCCGGCTGGGACGCGCTCGTCGTCCCGGTATCTCCGGGGGACGACCTTCGGCCGGTCGAGCAGTTCGCGGCGGGTGCGCCCTTCCGGGCCATCGTCACGAACCTCGTGGTGTCGGGCCATCAGTACCGGGTGCTCGCGGCGATCCCAATGCACACGGCGTACGTCGCGCTCAACAGGTTCGGATGGCTGCTCGCCGGCCTCGTGCCGACCGTGCTCCTGCTCGCGGGCGCCGGCGGGTTCTGGCTCAGCGCGCGCGCGCTGCAGCCGGTCGACCGCATGACGCGTGACGTGCAGTCGATTTCGACTCGCCATCTCGATCGCCGTATCGCCGTGCCGGCGGCAGATGACGAGCTGCGGCGGCTGGCCGTGACGTTCAACGAGCTGCTCGCCGGGTTGCAGCGGTCGTTCGACGACATGGTGCGATTCGCCGCCGAGGCGTCGCACGAACTGCGGACGCCGGTGTCGATCGCGCGCACCACCGCGGAAATCGCCCTCGCGCGGCCGCGCGATCCCGATCAATATCGGGAGGCGTTCGCCGAGGTGCTCAACCAGACGGTGCGCATGTCCGCGCTCGTCGACAATCTCCTCGTGCTTGCGAGATCCGACGCGGGCGTCGAACCGCCAGATTTGGCCCGCATCGACGTGCGTGACGCCGCGTCCGCCGCCCTCCATGACGTCGAGGGCGACGCGACTCGACGGCACCTGCTACTGACGCGCCATCTGGCCGAATCGCCCGTGATCGTCAGGGGGAGCGCGGAGTCCCTTCGCCGGCTGATTGTGATCCTCCTCGACAACGCCGTCAGATACACGCCTGAAGGCGGCCACGTCGACCTGCGCGTGGGTCGCGTCGAATCGTCGGCGACGATCGAGGTCTCGGATTCCGGGCCGGGGATCGGGGCCGAGGAATTACCGCGCATCTTCGATCGCTTTTATCGGGGATCCGCCGCGCGGCAGCTGGCGCCTGACGGCACCGGGCTCGGTCTCTCAATCGCGAAGACGATCGTCGATCGCCACGGCGGAGAAATTGCCGTCGGCAACGCCCCGTCCGGGCAGGGCAGCCGCCTGACGATTACGATCCCGCTCGCGTGATGTCCGAGCCGCGATGGACGTTCGCGACGGCCGATCGCCTCAGTGAGGCGTTGCGGCGAAGGTTCTGAGTGCGGGTTGAAACGCCAGAAGCTGCGGAAAGCCCTCGACGTAATCCTGCAGGTGCGGCTGAAAAATCGGGCGGTAGTGGAACGCCCGCATTTCCCACACGGCCTGGTCGGCCGCCCAGTGGTCGAGCGCGATCCGGTAGAGCGCGACCATCACGCCGGTCCGGTCGACGCCCTTGCGGCAATGCACGAATACCGTCCAGTCCGGATGATCGCGAAGGAGTGCGAGGAACGTCGCGACCTGTTCGGTGGTCGGCGTGTCCGCCGTGCGCCACGGCAGGCTGACGAATCGCATGCGGAGCGCTTCGACGCGCGCGCGTTCGCCTTCGATGAACTCGTCGCCCGTGCTGAGTCGCACCACGGTGTCGATGCCGAACCTCCTGAGCGACGAATAGGCGGACACTTCCGGTTGCGCCCCGCGATAAAGATGCGGCGTGATCCGTCCGAAATTGGCGACGCCGTCGAGGGTCAGCTTTTCGTCGGACGCCGCGAGTGCGTCGCGCGTCTCGAACGCGACGACCAGGCCCACGGCCGTCAGCAGGAAGACTGCCGCGCCATAGAACACCCGTGCGCGGGTTGACCGAAAAGGAGGGGAGCTCGGCGCCAGCAACCGCAATATTAGAGCATTAGTTCCTGAAGGAATTCTGAAATATGTAGTTCTGCGATTGACACCGTACCTTTCGGGAGGCCAGCATGGGCGCGGTTTTTGCTTTCCTACATCTAAGGAGCCCGACCCATGCGTCTTTCTGGACTCGTCATCGGAGCGGTCGTCGCGGCGTCAACCGTGGTGGGCCTGGCGCAGCAGGCCAGTGGTCCATACAAGGTCGTCAAGACCGCCAAGGTCGGCGGTGAAGGCGGATCGGATTACATCTACGCCGATGCCGCCGGCCGCCGGTTGTACATCCCGCGCGGCGGCACGCGCGCGGTAGCCGCCACCGACACCACGCCGGCCGTCGCCGCGGTGCCCGGGCGGATCACGGTCTTCAATCTCGATACGCTCGATCCAGTGAGCGAGATCCCCAACACGGGCGGCAATGGCGTGGCGGTCGATCCCGCGTCCGGCCACGGCTTCTCGAGCAGCAAGCCCGTCTCGATGTTCGACACCAAAACGATGACGCTCATCAAGACCATCGACGTCGGTGCCGCTGCACCGGATGGCATCTACTTCGACGCCTTTAATGAGCGTGTGTACGTCTTCAGTCACCCGACCAAAGACGCGACCGTGATCGATGCCAAAGACGGCACGGTCCTCGGCACGATCGACCTGGGAGGCGTGCCGGAACAGGCCGTCGCAGACGGCAAGGGCACGCTCTACGTCGTCATGCAGGATGCCGAGGGCAGCGTGGCGGTCGTCGACGTCAAGACGATGAAGACGACGGCGCACTACCCGTTCGGAGACAAGGGATCGTGCAACGGCCTCGCACTCGACGCGGCGAATCACGTGCTCTTCGCGGCATGCGCCCGATCGGGCAACCCGCCGGCGCAGCCCGCGGCGCCGATGATGGTCGTGCTGAGCGCGACCGACGGCAAGATTGTCGCGAACCTGCCCCTCGCCGGCGGCTCCGACGGCGCCGTGTTCAATCCGGCGACGATGGAAGCGTTCAGCTCGCACAGCAACGGCACCATGACCATCGTCAAGGAAAAGAGTCCGACGAGCTTCGAAGTCGAGCAGAACCTGCAGACGATGCTCGGCGCGCGGACCCTGACGCTCGATACGAAAACCAGCCACGTGCTGACGATGAGCGTCGAGCGTGGACCGGCGCCGGCGGCGACCGCCGCGGGTGGGCGGGCCGCGCAGGGCCCGGTGGTTCCCGGATCGTTTACCGTGCTCGTGATCGGCAAATAGACGCACGCGGCGAACGCGTCGAACACATGCACGAGGATTCCGCATCGACGCGATTTGCCGTGTCGACCGGCGGCGTACGCGTCGCTTATGACGTGAGCGGCGTGGGACCCGCGCTGGTGCTGCTGCACGGCGGCGGCCAGACGCGGCGAGTCTGGCACGAGCTCGGATATGTCGCGCGACTGCGTGATCAGTTCACGGTGGTCACGCTCGACATTCGCGGCAACGGCGAGAGCGACGCGCCGCCCGATGCTGCGTCTTATGCGATCGATCGGCTCGTCGAGGATGTGCTCGCTGTCGCCGACGCCGCCGGTGCGTCACGCCTGGCACTCTGGGGTTTCTCGTACGGCGGCAACATCGGCCGTGCCGTCGCCGCGACGTCGGACCGGCTGGCGTCGTTCGTGATGGTCGGCGTGCCGTTCGGCGACGCCGCACCCGGCATCTTTCGGACGCACGCCCTCGCCGTGCGCGCGAAGTGGACGCCGGTGATCGAGGCGCATCACGCGGGCACGCTCGACCTCGCCACCCTCGCCGATGCTGATCGAATCCGGTGGGAGGCGGGCAACGTCGAGATCGGCGTCGCGCAGCTCGGCGCGATTCTCGACTGGCCGCCGGTCGAGCCCGCCGCAATGCGCTGTCCAACGCTGTGGGTCGTCGGCACCGCGAATGAGATCGCGATGGCGAGCGTGGCGGCGTATCAGCCGTCGCTCGCACCCACCCGCGTGACCGTGCAGCTCCTCCCGGGGCTGACGCACGAGCGGGAACTGACGAGCGTCGACGACGTGATGCCGGTGATTCGACCGTTCTTGTCAGCGTGACGCGGCCGTTGCGGCCGCACTCACGGGCGCCTTGGCGAGGCTCGCGCGCGTTCGGAAGAGCAACCCGACGAGCGCACGTTCGATCGGCGCGGCCCCGACGCGATTCAGGTGCAGGTGCACGTACGACGAACAGAGCGTGCCGATCGACCGATCGAGCACGCGGGCGGCGGCCAGATCCGCGAGCCGAGCAGCACACAACGCCAGCCGGTCCCGCCGGGCCGCGAGCGTCGCGTTGACGACGTCGCCATAAGGCTTGCCGGAGAGCCACCGCGCAGAATCCCCGACCGCCATCCGCAGGTCGTTCTTGAGCGTCCGGTATTCACCGCCCGCGTCTCGCGAATCCGCACCCGGCTGCGTCTTGTACCACTCGAGACGCGACGATTCGTCAACGCCAAGACTGCCGAGCAGGTCATCGACCGACAGCGCCAGCAGCAGCGTGCGGTCGCGATTATCGGACCAGTCGCGCGTCTTGAGGACCGCGACGAGATCGGCGGCAGCGACGCTGTCGGCGTGAAAGATCTGTTCGGACGCGGCCATGCCCTCGACGCCACCGAAGCGTTCGACCTCGCGGTCGTAGGTGTCGAATACGAAGCGTGTGCACATCGACGCGTCGATCAATCCCTGCGCCCAGCGCGCGATCTGGCCGAAGAGCTGACCAGAGAGCCGGTCGGCCACGCCGTGAAAACGCAACCTGAGATGCCTATCGGGATCCGCGTAGCGGATGAAGAACCACGAGTCGGCGAGTCCTGCCGTGATGGCGTTCTGCCCGAACGACGACAGCGCGTCCGCAATCACGTCCTCTTCGCGATGCGCGGGGCCGTACAACTTGACCATCAGCCATTCGCTGCCCGGAGGAAACAGCCGGTGCGACGACGCGACGTGATGCGCGGGCCGATCGGTCGAGGGTGCGTCCAGCGCCGCGCGTGCGGGCGGCCGGAGCACGAGCGGCACGACGAGCTCCGCGTAGTAGTGTCCTTCGTCGCCCCGCAGCCAGAGATCGTCGAGCGCTGGCAGTACCTCCTGGAGAACGAGCGTGCCGCCGACAGACAGCTTTCCGACTTCGTTGAGGATCTGGCGGACGTGATCGGGCTGATCGAGATCGAGCATCAACCGGTTATCGCCATAGGTCAGGCACACATGACGGGGCACGTCCCAGTTCGCGCGCCAGCGGTCGAAGGCCGCGACGTCCTTGCGGGCCACGACGGTCTTCGACAGGCGCCACTCTGCCGGGCGCAGCACGATGCGGCCGGCCTGGGCGCGCGGGAGGAACGGAAAGCCCTCGGCGGCCCCCCAATCGAATCCGACGAATGGCACACGTCCGTCGTGTGCGACGTCGAGGAGAAATTGCGCGACCGGCGGCGCGCCGTGATGGTTGAGCATGTGGCCCGACGCGAAACGCACCCGCCGATCTTCCGTCGTCCAGCGAACGTAGAAGCGCTCGTTCTCGACGCCCACGACAAGGTCTTCGAGGGGAATGACATGCGAGGCCTCGACACCCGGGGTGACACCGAAGACGACCTCGTGCGTGCGCACGGCCGGCCGGATCGCGACGTTCGCCGAGCGAAACGTCGGCGGCAGATATACGACCTCTGCCCAGAGGTCATCAGGAAAATGACCGACACGTTCCGCGTCGGCCGCCGCGGTGAGCCACGCAGGAGCGCGGCCGGCGGCGTCCTGATGCGCGAACCGGCCGAAATTCCGTCCCGCGGCCCACGCACCGAGGTTGGGGCCGACGACGAGCGTGAAGTCGCCGGCATCAATCGCGGCGTGCAATCGCGCAGCGACGAGGCAGTTGATGTCGAGAGACGTTGGCGATGACGTCGCCGTCGGATGCGACGTCTCGAGCCGAGCCAGGACGTCATCATCGAGTTCAGCGACGCGTCGTCAATCTCTCAGCGCCGCGCACGCGAGGTCGAGCAGCGTCTCCGCCCGCGAGGCCGCGACCTCTGCGCTCGGTCCGACCATCGCGTGCGCGTGGGATGCGACGGGGCCGAGTCCGCGATCGGGGTCGAGCAGATCGAGCACCGGCACCTCGCGATCCTGGCCGTAGCGCGTCAGGAACGCGTGGCGATAGCCGGTGATCGACGACATGCCACGCGGGAACGGCGAAAGCCGGATCAGCAGCTCCGCGGCGCGCGCGGCTTCGCGCGCGATCGTCGCGCCCACGTCGCCGCGGACCGACATCGTCATGTCGACTTGTACGGGCGAGTCTTTTGAGCCGTCCTCAGGACGGCCGGTGTCGGCGAGGAGCGAGAGGAAGCCAGAGACACTCGCGTCGTGCGGGAGTTGATCCCAACGTGCGGCGGCGGACAATCCCGCGTCGAGGCGCTGCAGAGGAGTCGCGGCCTCGGGAATGCCCTCGAGACGGGACTTCACGTAGCGTGCGGGGCTGTCGGTCGTGAGCGGCGGGCGCAGGTCGGTCAGCAGGATCGTCTGTTCCCACAGTTCGGTCAGCAGACGATCGACTTTGTCCGGGGTCGCGGCCGGGCTGGCGGCCGCGAGTCGCGCGGCCAAGTCGGCGTACGGCACCGCCTGGCGCGTGAGACCGAGCGCGAGCGACACGATTTTGGTCGCCCGCAGCGACACGGGCTGACCACTCAGTCCGGGGCCGCCGGCCATCCGTTCGGAAAGCGAAATGCGATCGCCTTCGGTTCTCACGAGCGGATGCCGGACGAGTGAAAGTTGCCGCCGGATCGCCAGGTCGCTTTCGGCGGAGCGCACGATATCCATGAGCCACGCCATGTCCGGTCGCGTGTGCGATCGGCCGAGGGTGGCCGAAACGGCGACGGTTGTGTGGCTGCCGACCGGCACGATCGCGCAGCCCGCGAACAGCCCGAAGGGCGTTGGCCGTGTGGACATCCGGATGAGATAGCGAAGGAGTTTGTCGCGCAGCCGCGCGGCTTCTTTCGTCGTGAGCGCTCCGCGTTCGAATCGATCGAGCGCATGAAGGAGCGACGCGCTGCCGACGGCGACGGCGCGCCGGACGCGGGCGTCGCTCAAGAGCGCGAGCTCATCGCCGGCGCGTTGCAGCGAGAGGAACGCTTCGACCGGCAGCAGCGGCGCGCGGACCATCGCGAAGTCGAGCGGCCGGTACAGCGGGTCGTCGGTCGTCGGCGCCATGACGATCAGGACAGCAGAAACGCGCGGTCCCAGGACGGGACGACGCCGGTGGCGACAGACAGGAGCACAATCGCGACGCCGGCTGCGCCATCGAGCAAGCCGGGTTGATCCGTCTGGTTGCCGCGATACTCGAGATTGCGGAACCCGACGGCGGAGTCGGGCTGAAAGCACGCGAGCAGCTGTCCGGTCAGCGCGTCGGACGCCGTCAGGCAGCGCGCGTCACCGGTCTCGCGAGCGAAGCGCCACGTGATCGCGAGCAGGCCGGCGACGCCGTGGCAGAAGGTCGGCGAGTCGATCATGCGCGCCGAAATCGGCCGCCGGAAGACGGCGTCCATCGCGGCGAGCGCGGTGTCGCGGTATTCAGTGCGGTCCACGGCGTTGCCCGCGAGCCAGAGCGCGCGGGCGATTCCGGGGGCGCCGTAGCACCAGGCCGCGCGGCTCGGTCCGCCGGGAATGGCCGCGGGATCGGCTGGTCGAAGCGCCAATCCCACCGCCTCGAGCGGCACGGCTGTCGGCCAGTTCACGCCCCACTCGTCGTCATAGCGGTTGGTACGAAGCCAGTCGGCCACAGTCGTGATGGCCTCGTCGAGCTGATCGATCTCGACACCCTCGAGACGGGCGAGCGAGAGAAACGCGAGCACGCCGGGGACACCGTGCGCGAGCCCGCAGTTGAGATTGCCGTGCGGATACGTTTCGCGAGCGGTGTCGTCGAACAGGAGGTGCGCGGGCGTTCGCCAGGCCGGCACGGCATCGCCGCGCGTCGCGAGTGCGACGAGCGCGCGTGTGGTGTCGGCCAGTGCGACACCTGAGACGCGTTCGCCTCGCCGGCAGAGCAGGTACGCGCCGACGCCGCTCAGTCCGGAGATCACGTCGAAGTCATTGACCGACAGGCCGTCGCTCGATCGCACGCGGGAGGCAAGCGCGGTGGCGTCCCGAGCGATCGCCTCGTCAAGTGAGGTGAGCAGCCGCCGGTATCGCGTGCCCCCGCGCGACAGTTGCCATGCGGCGAACGCGAGGCCGCTCAGTCCGGAGAACAGGCCCGTCCCGTAGGTCAGGCCCTGTTCCGCGCCGTGCGCGGCGATCTCCAGATGCTCTTTGCCGACGAGATCCCAGTGTTCGTCTGGAAAGCACGCGTCGAGCTGGGCCCACAGCAACGCGAGGCCGGCGTTTCCCTGGGCCAGGCTCGGTGGCGCCCACTGCGAGAACGCCGGAAACTGTGACTGCGTCGCGGCGGCCGCCGCCGCGCGGGCGGCATCCTGCGGATGCTTCAATCGCTCCGCAACATGCCGCGCCGCGTCGAGCGCCGTCGCGGCGAGACTGCC
The DNA here is from genome assembly GCA_963704575.1 of uncultured Acidobacteriota bacterium. Lineage (GTDB taxonomy): Bacteria > Acidobacteriota > Vicinamibacteria > Vicinamibacterales > SCN-69-37 > DATEGZ01. The sequence goes on from OY969918.1 coordinate 5,062,447, forward strand.
GCTACCCGACGCCACAACCGTGCTGGTTGCACTGCGTGAAGATGTGGGTGCAGGCCACACACGTCTCCTGACCGCACTTGGTGTTGCAGGTGTTCACGCGACACGTGCCGCAGTGCGTGGCACAGGTGCCGCAATTGGTGGCGCACGTCCCGCAATTGGTGGCGCAGGTGCCACAGTTCGTCTCGCAGGTGTAGCAGGTGAGGGCCCGCGTGATCTGGCAATTCGCGCCGCACGTCTTGCCCGATTTCGTCGGCACGCACACGCACGTGTCGATCGTGCACTGCAGCGAGCAGTTGCAGATCGTCTGCGGCACGCTCACGCAGCCGCCGACATCCGGATCGCTGAACGGCGGAATCGTCTCACAGTCCGCGCCGCAGCCCGTGTTGGGAATGGTCTGATTGCCGCCGGTGCCCGTCACCGAGGCCCGCGCGCCGAGCCGGATGTCGAGATCGAATTCATCGGCCGCGCCGGCCTCGAGCGACTTCGTCACCGTGCGCACCGACCTGATCTGCGCGCCGAGCTTCACGTACACGCGCGATCCGCCGAGCGATCCAAACGGCGACTGCTCGGGCGTCAGGTTCTCGAGAAAGACGACGTCGGCGCGCTGGACCTGGATGCACGACCGCATGTCGAGCGTGAGATAGATGTCGATCTGGCTGTCGTTGCCCGGTGTCTCCCGGACGAGTCCGACGTACGTGATGACGCCCGAAGGCGCGTCGCCGTCGCCGAGCAGGCGCTTGACCCAGCCTTCATCAGGAGCGAGCTTGCCCTTTTTCTTGTCGTCCACGTGTTCCTCCCGCGTGCGCGCCGGGGCGCGACGTCTGCCAATCCCGGCGGGGAACCGGGGCAGCACCATGCAAAAGCCTGGGGAACTTGAGCGTTATACACCCATGGCGCACCCTGGGCAAGGGCAGGCCACGGTCGTGATGGCGGCTCGCGCGTGACCGATCTTTCGGCCACGCCGCACGGCCCGGCGTGTCACAATTGATCGGATGTGCGCGGCTCGGACGCTTAATCCCTAAGCGTGGAGTCGGACGCCCACGCCAGACCTGAGGGTGCTCTTTTCATGGGTGATGCCGGCGAAGGATTAATCGACCAGGATTCAAGAATTCAGGAACGTCAGGACGAACTCGAGCAATCGAGGAAGGAAGCGCGCGAGAAGCAAAGCCGCGACCCGCGCGCGATTCAGGAAGTCGAGTCGTTGCGGCTCGCCCGGGCCGAGATGGCTCGCCAGCTCGTCGCGACCGTGCATCCCGCGCGGCGGTCCGTGCTGGCACAGGCGATCGCCGAACTCGATCTGCGAACGATCACCGCGAAAGCCGCGCTCTAACACACCGCGGCTGAAAAATGCGACGGCCCGGAACCGGTAGGCTCCGGGCCGCCGGCCTGTACTCGGGACACGACGCGCGACTGCCTACGCGCCGCGCGTGGCCTTCGTGGTCGCGCTGATCTGCAAATCGAATCCGTTCGGCGTCTGCGTGTGGTAGCTCTTGTACTTCGACACGTGGATGTCGTCGCTGCCGCCCGTGTCGACGCGCGCCGTGAGGCCGCGCTTGGTCAGCTCGTCCTTCACCGCGTCGGGATCGAACGGCGTGATGCCGAACGCGATGTGGCCGATTGCCGCATGAGGTACGACGGGCGCGCCAGCGGCCCCGCCGCGTCCGCCACCGCCACCGCGGCGGATGATCGCGTCGCCCACATCGCCGATCTGCACCTGATTCTGGCTGCCTTCATCGGTGCCCGGCTTCCATCCCAACAACGCCTGATAGAACGCGACCGTCTCCTTGTAGTTCGACACCTCGAACGAGATGTGGTCGAGCCAGACGGTTTTCCACGCCGTGGATTCGAACGGTGCGGGCGCGGCGACCTTGCCGTTGGCGGGGGTCGTGCGTCGGTTCTTCGAGTTGCCGTTGCTGATCTGGAGGTTGAAGCCGCCCGGATCCTTGACGTGGAAGCTCTCGAAGCCCTTGCCGTCGTTCTCCGCGACGGGGCTGAGGCCGCGCGCTTTCAATTCGGCTTCGACCTTCTTCGCGTCCCAGGGCTCGATCCCCCAGCAGAACCCGTCGAACGCCGACAGGCGCGGGGCGCGCGGGCCGCCGCCGCCGCGACCCTGGCCGCGTCCGGCGGCCGCCGGATCGCCACCGGCGGGCGGTGCCGCGGGAGTCGGCGTAGGTGTGGGCGGCGGGGGCGCCTCATAGCCACCGCGGAGCACGAGTCCGCCCCAGTCACCGATATCGAGCGTCGCCTGTTTTCCGTCGTCGCTCCGGATTTTCCAGTTCATCAGCGCGGCGTAATACGCGGCTTCCTTCTGGTAGTCGCCGACCTGACACGAGAAGTGATCGAGGAGCACCGTCTTCCAGCCCGTCGATGCGAAGGGTAGCTTGGCAGGCGTCTGATCGCATTCGGGCGTGCCGGCGCGGGCGCCGCCGCACTGTCCCTGAGCGAATGCCGAGACCGGACGGATCGCGATCGCGACGCCGAGGGCCTGCAGCAGATGCCGGCGCGAGATCCGGCCGCGGTCGAAGTCGTTGAACAGAGTCGATATCACGTCGCTCATCGGTCGTTCCTCCAGGGTCGCGCGTGCCGAGTGTTTCCCGCCCAGAGTATGGGGCGGAGGCCGTGCGGTTGGCAAGGCGGGCACGCTGTACGCGGGCCTCGCCTTCGGCTAAGCTTCCGCAGCGCGCCGGCGCCGCGCTTTGATGAATCCGCTGCGATCCTGGCTTCGCTCGCGTGTGGGACGACGGCTGCAGCTGCCCGAGATTCCGGTGGCGCTCGAACGGCTGGCGGCACGGGGTTTTTCGCCCGCGCACATTCTCGACGTCGGAGCGTACCGGGGCGACTTCGCCCGCGAGTGTCTGCGCCTGTGGCCCCACGCGCGCATTTCCTGCTTTGAACCGCTCGAGGCGCGGGCCGCCGAGATCGAGGCGATCGCGCGCATGCATGCGAACGTCCACCTGCACCGGTGCCTCGTGGGCGCGACGGTTCGCGATCGCGTCGCGCTCAACGAAGCCGAGACCGCTTCGTCCGTGCTCGCCGAATGGCAACCCAACCAGTTTCGGACGTCGGAGCATCGGATGGAGACGCTCGACCACATCCTCGCCTCGGCCGCCGGACCCGCGCCGGATTTTCTGAAGATCGACGTCCAGGGGTACGAGCTCGAGGTCCTCAAGGGCGCAGAGCAGGCGCGTCGCCCGCTGCAGGCGATTCTCACCGAGGTCAATCTCCTCGATATCCATCAGGACGTGCCGCTCCTCGACGAATTGGTCGCCTGGTGCGCCGCCCGCGACTGGGTGACGTACGACGTGGCGGGGCTGACGCGGCGTCCGCTTGACTCCGCACTGTGGCAGGTCGATCTGATTTTCGTGCCGCGGTCGAGCCCCTGGCGCGCCGACAAACGCTGGGGCGTGTAGCGATTCTCTCGCGCGTTGACAGCGCGTGCGGCCCATGCAACACTCGGCGCCTCCCCAACCAAGATGATCGTCTGTCTGCACGTGAGAGGTGGCAGATGCCGGACCCAAGACTCCTCAATCGCGTCGGGGACTTTCTCCGCGATGAACGCCAGTGGTACGAATTGCCGCAGCTGTTCGCGATGGTGAGGTTGATCGAAATCCGCAACGAGCTGCGCGCGCAGAATCTTGTCGACACCGAGGAGCCGCAGCTGCCGGTCGTCCCCGTGCCGAAGGATCTCGATCCGGCGTTGAAGCAGTACCGCACGCTCGACGGCACCTACGACGAGCTGACGTGCCCGTCGATGGGCGCGGCCGGGCGCCGGTTCGGCCGCAACGTCGCGCTCGACCAGGCGTTCCCAGACTTGCCGAATCTGATGGTGCCGAACCCGCGCGTCGTGAGCCGCGAGCTGATGACGCGCGACACGTTCAAGCCGGCCACGATCCTCAACATGCTGGCGGCCGCGTGGATTCAGTTCATGGTGCACGACTGGTTCGCGCACAAACGATCGTCGGTCGACGACGGCATCGAGATTCCGCTCGCGCCCGGTGACGACTGGTCGGACCCGAAGATGAAAGTGCCCCGGAGCGTGCCCGACCCGGCGCCGGCCGGATCCACGCGGCCGCCCGCGTACTCGAACCCGAACAGCCACTGGTGGGACGCGTCGCAGGTGTACGGCGACGAGAAGAATCTCTGCGCCAGCCTGCGGAGTCTGTCCGGCGGCAAGCTCACGCTCGATCCGTCCGGCCTGCTGCCCGTCGATCCGACGACGGGCCTCGACCACACCGGCTTCACGGACAACTGGTGGATCGGGCTCGCGATGCTGCACACGCTCTTCGCGCGCGAGCACAACTACCTCTGCGACCAGCTCGCGGCCAAGCACCCGACCTGGAACGATGATCAGCTGTACGAGACCGCGAAGCTCATCAACTCCGCGATCCTGGCCAAGATTCACACGATCGAATGGACGCCGGCGATCCTGCCGAACCCGATCACGCAGCTCGCGATGCACGTCAACTGGTCGGGCGTGATCGACGAGGACCTGCAGCAGGTGTTCAAGTTCATCGGCGAAGACGAGCTGCTCGGCGGCATCGTCGGGTCGCACGCCGAGCAATTTGGCGCGCCGTACTCGCTCACCGAGGAGTTCGTCGCCGTGTATCGCATGCATCCGCTGCTACCGGACGAGATCGTGTTCGTCTCGGCAGCCAACGGCGCCGAGCTCGAGCGGCACGAGCTGCCCGATCTGGCTGGCAGAAACACACGCGCGGTCGTCGAGCGGATTGCGATGAAGGATCTGTTCTACTCGTTCGGGACCACGCATCCGGGCGCGGTGACGTTGCACAACTACCCGAAGCACCTGCAGAACCTGACCCGCGACGACGGCGAGCATTTCGACCTCGCCTCGGTCGACATCATCCGCGATCGCGAGCGCGGCGTGCCGCGCTACAATCGGTTCCGCCAGCTCGTGCACAAGCCGCCAATCACCTCGTTCGAACAGCTGACGGACAACCCGGTCTGGCGCGAGGAGATTCGCCGCGTCTACGACAACAACATCGACATGGTCGATCTGATGACCGGTCTCTACGCCGAGCCGCTCCCCGCCGGGTTCGGCTTCAGCGACACGGCGTTTCGCGTCTTCATCCTGATGGCGTCGCGGCGTCTCAAGAGCGACCGGTTCTTCACCGACGACTTCCGGCCGGAGATCTACACGCAGTTCGGGATCGACTACATCAAGAACACGACGATGGTGACGATCATCTCGCGGCACCTGCCGGAACTCGCCCCGGCGCTGAAGAACGTCCAGAACGCATTTCAGCCGTGGACGAAGTGACACGCGGCGTCGCCGGCTGATACACGCGCACGTAGTCGACCTCGAATTTCGCGGGGAACGTCGTCTGCGACGGATCGCCGCCGTTGCCGCCGACGGCCAGGTTGAGGATGATCGACTGGGCCGCGTTGGTGAACGGGTTCAGGTGCGCCGCGTCCTGATTGATCGTGCGCGACAGGTCGACTTCGTTCAACCGCCGGTCGTCGACCGACAGCGTGATCGCATGCTCGTCCCAGTCCATGCGCCACACGTGGAACTGCTGCGACCAACCCTCGCCAAATGACGCGAGCGGCGCGTGCGTGTCCGCCCAGATCGCCTTGTTGCGCTCCGCGCTGCCCCAGGCGACGTTCGCGAGCAGCGTGTTGCGGTAGTACTCCATGATGTCGATCTCGCCGTTGTGCGGCCACGGACCGGTCACGCCGAGGGTCCAGAACGCGGGCCAGAGGCCTGGTCGCGTGTCGATGCGTGCGCGCATTTCGAATCGCCCGTAGGTGAAGCTGTGCAGACCGCGCGTTGTGAGGCTCGCCGACGAGGTACTCGGCGGCCTCGCGATTGCGTTTCCAGTCCGTCGACGCCGCGTCGTGCGACGGGTTCGGCACGCGTTCGCGTCGAGCCTCGATCACGAGCATGCCGTGCTCGACGTGTGCGTTGCCCGGCTGGTACCACTGCAATTCCTGATTGCGCACGAAACCGTGCTCGTAGGTCCAGTTCGCCGGATCGGGCGCGCCGTCCTTGTCGAATTCGTCGGCCCAGACGAGCTTGAAGCCCGGCGGAGCTTGAGCTGCCGACGCTCCGCCGCCGATCGGATCGCGCGCCACGCCGCTCTTCGTGATCGTCACCGGAAGGATCGCGCCGTCGGCGTCGAAGTGCATCTCGTCGATGCAGACGACGCGATGATTGGGATCGGCCTCGCCGAGCGGACGGCGGTGGTAGACGATGTACCACGTGTTCGAGCCTTCCGCGTGAAGGATCGAGTGATGCCCCGCGCCGGTCGCGACCGATGGATCCTGCTGCAGGATCTGTCCGGCACGTACGAACGGTCCCAGCGGCGACGTGCCGATCGCATACGCGACCGCGTAGTTCGGTCCCGTCCAACCGCCCTCGGACCACATGAAGTAGTACTTTCCGTCCTTCACGAACATGAACGAGCCTTCGACGTAGCCGGCCGGTGTGATCTCTTTGAACGTCGTGCCGTCGGGAAACGGCACGAAGCCGCTGAAGTCTGCGTTGAGCTTCGCGATGTTGCAGTGCCTCCACCCGCCGTAAGTCAGGTAGTAGGTGCCGTCGGTGTCCTTGAACACGAACGGATCGATCGGTTGCGCGCCGTTGTGAAACTTGTCGACGAGCGGATGTCCGAGGTGATCGACGAACGGGCCACCGGGCTGGCTGGACCGCGCGACGCCGAGACCGCCGATCTGCGTGTCGTTCTGGATGTCGTTCGCGCCGAAGAACAGATAGTACGCGCCGTCCTTTTCGACCGCCGACGGCGCCCACACAGCCCGCTTCGCCCACGTGACGCCCGTGGTGTCCACGACACGCGGATGCTTCGTCCACGTGACGAGGTCATCCGACGAGAACGCGTCGAGAAACGTCTGCTCGCCGTAGGGCGCCGAGTACGTCGGATAAATCCAGTAACGGCGGTCGAAAATCCGTGCCTCGGGATCCGCGTACCACCCCGACAGGATTGGATTGCCCGATCGCCCCGGGCCCGCAGCGTGCGCGCTGATCCACGCGGCCAGGCCGGCCACCATGAGCGCCACCATCGCGAGAATGCGCCTGAACATCGTGATGCACCTCATCCTACATGCAGCTGACGCGCTGACGGATCGCGGTGATCACTAAAGACGCCGGCGGGCGAGATGCTCGTCGAGCGCCTCGAGTGACCGTGGCCAGTCGTCCTTGAGCAGTCTCGACAACGCGCGATCGGCGAGCAGCCTGCCCTCGGTCTGACACGTCGGACAGTAGTTCGCTTCGTTGGCCGCGTAGCGAATTCGCTGAATCGGCGTGCCGCACCGCGGGCACGGCTGGCCGTAGCGGCCGTGTACCGCCATGCCGTCGCGAAAGGCCGTGACCTTTTCGGGAAACGTGTCGCCGGCCTCGGCGATCAGCCTGTCGCGCCACATCGTCAGCACCCGCATCGACGACGTGTGCAACCGCGCAACCTCGTCATCGTCGAGGCGGCTCGTCAGCTGCAGAGGCGACAGGCGCGCATCGTGAAGAATCTCGTCCGAATAGGCGTTGCCGATGCCGTCGAGCAAGTGGGGGTCGGTGAGTGCGCGCTTGAGGGTGTGGTTTTCGGAGCGCACCGCCGTCGAGAAGTCCTCGATCGACGAAGACAGGACGTTGAGTCCGCCCGGATCGAGCAAGGCCAGCGCGGTCACGCCTCGCACGATGTGCAGGGACGCGCGCTTCCGCTGACTCGCTTCGGTCAGGAGCAGCGTACCGGAGGACAGGTCGAACGCGGCGAGACCGATCTTGCCGGGAATCGCCGCGCCCGCGGCCTTCCACCGGAATCGGCCCGCGATCATCAGGTGAATCACGACGAACAGGTCGTCGTCCAGGTGCCAGACGATGCGCTTGCCGATCCGTGAGAGCGCGCGCACGCTGCGTCCTTCGACATCGCGCAGCGGTGGATCGACCGTGCGCAGCAGCAACGGGCTCGCGATTCGGACCCGTTCGAGCCGCTGTCGCACCAGCCGGGGCCGCAGCGCGTGAAGGTACAACTCGACGTCCGGGAGTTCTGGCACCGAGGAGCATTGTCGCTCGCCGCCCGCTCGGGGCGTTCAGCTATACTCCGGGCCAGCCAGCGTTCAGCTTCGGACACTTTCGCATGCGCCACTTCGTCATCGCGCTGTCGTCGCTTTGTGTGATCGCCGCCGTGTTGCAGGCACAGCAGCAACCGGCCCCGGTGTTTCGTGGCGGGGTCGATCTTGTGACGCTCGACGTCACCGTCGTGGACAAGGCCGGCAATCCTGTTAAGGGCCTCACCGCGGACGACTTCACGGTGATGCTCGAAGGGCAGCCGCGGCCGGTTCGCGCGCTGGACTTTCTCGAGTTCGGCAGCAGCGGCGGGGCAGACACTGTGGCCGCGCGTGAGACCACCAATCAACTCTCGAAGCCCGCCAAGCGCGGCGGCCGCGTGTTTCTGATTGTCTTCGACGATCTGTCGAGCACGCTGCTCCAGACGAAAGGACTGACGGTCGCGGCCGAGCGCACGCTCGCGTCGCTCGACGTCGACGATCTCGTCGGGCTCGTGACGACGAGCGGTCTTGGTCCGGTGGTGCAGCCGACGCGGGATCGCACAGCGGTCCTGTCGGCGCTCAGGAGCAAGACGCTCATCGGCCGGTACGACGACAACCCGGCACCGCGGTTTTACATCGGCGTCAACGAGGGGATCGACATCTTCAGAGGGGTGACGAGCACGCTGATCAAGGTCGTCTCCCGCGAGTGCGGGATCCCGAACTACGACCCGAGGAACCCGCCGAACGTCAAGGACGACCTGTGTCCGAATCTCGTCGAGGCCGATGGACGGCACCTGGGCGAGCTGACCGTACACCGGACCGCCACACAGATGGTCGCGTATCGCACGTTGATCGGGGCGATGCGCGCCGCGCCCAAACCGCGCGTGATCATCGCGCTCACCGGCGGCGTGGCGACGTCTCCCGACTTCGATCTCAAAGAGCAGGCCGACTTGATCAGCCGGACGGCCGCGGAGGCGGGTGTGCAGTTCTACGCGCTGACAGCCGCCGACATGGACGCGGATTTCTCGCGTAAGGGCGGCGTGCTCGAGCGCAGGGAAGAGGGCAACTTTCTCAACAGCGGCGCGCAGGTCGTCGCGAATGCCGCGGGTGGCGAAGCCTTCCTCGTCGTGGGACAAGCCGACCGGTTCTTCACGCGGATCCAGCACGAGACGTCGGGCTTCTACCAGCTGGGCGTCGAAGCGCCAGTGTCGATGAACCAGCAACGTCTCATCAACGCGAAGGTGTCCGTGCGGACGCCGGGTGTGACAGTTCGCGTGAACCCGCACGCGATCGTCGACAGCGTGGCCGCGGAGGCCGTCCCTGTCGCGGATCGATTGAAGACGACGCTGGCGCAAGGCGGCACGTCGTTCGGCGTGCCGCTCTCGCTCGCGACCGCGCTGCGGCGCGATCCGGCTCCTGGCGGCGCGCTGCAACTCGCGGTCAGCGTCGCCGTGCCGGCGGTCGTGCAGTCGCCGCTCGTGTCGATGTTTGCGTTGGTCGACGAGGCGGGGAAGGTCGTGCAGGAAGGGCGGAAGGACGTGCCGGCACCTCACGCCGGCGAGGACTATCAGCTCGCCGTGCCGATTCCCATCGCGAGCGGCACGTACCGTTTGCGATTCGCGGTGGCGGACGCCGCGGGCAATGTCGGGAGCGTCGAGCAGCCGATCAATGCCGCGCTGCCGCACTTCGGCCATTGCGCGGTGAGCCAGCTGTTCACGGCGTGGACGGGCGCCGACGGCGCGCCGAGATTTCTCGCGCTCGAGACCCTGCCGTCAGGCGCGACGACACTGCGCGCCTCGCTCGAGTTGTATCCCGACGATCCGGCCAACCCGCCGAATCTGACTGTTCGCTTGACGCTCGTGCCGGAGAATGCTGGCGGGACGACGATCGAACGGGACGTGACGCCCATCGGGAGCGGCGCCATGCGTACGGTTTCGGCTTCGCTGCCGACGGGGGAGCTTGCTGCCGGTGCCTACACGATTCGCGCGACGATTCTCGAAGCCGGCGCGATCACCGGCACTGTATCAACCACGATTCGGAAGACAGCAACCGGTGGCGATACCGGTCTCGAGCGCCACTGACCGCTCGGGCCAGCGTCAGCCTTTCTTCTCGGCGGCGCGACGCCGTGCCCAGTACCTGCGCATGCCGGCGCTCATCGCCTTGCGCCCTTCGGGAGAAATCGTCCGGCGGCGGCCTGTTGCAGCAGCGACGGCGACGGCCGCGCCGGCGCCCTGGCGCCTCAGATCCGGAAACGCGGCGAAGATGGCCGCCCGCTCAGCCTCGATTTCACGCAGCCGTGTCAGTGCGCCAACACGGGCCCATTGATGGTGCGGATGGGTCTTTCTCGATGCCATTCACTACCTCCTGAAACGTACAGCTTTGTATCGATCATATGACAACAGTGATCATTTTCAGGCTCAGGTAGATCATGCGGGCAGGAAGTCACCTCGCAGGTTGAGTTTTCGAGCCATAGTCTCGGCTGCATCGGCCAGTCTGGGCGACGGCGAATACTCCTTGCCAATTCGTGCGTCCGCGCGCAGCATAGGCTCCCCCAGCCTTCGTTTTCTCGTCCGTGCGACGTCCGACACTTCCTGATGCCGGTGTCCGCGGTCTGTCGAGTCGAAAGAGGAGTCCCCATATGGCCAAGTCTCCGAAAGCCGCCCGAGCGGTGTTACCCGGCAGCCGCAAGGCCGCCCCAAAGAACGCGAAGCGTGCTGGTAAGGTGCCCGCCGCCGAGCGCGTGACGATCACTGTTCGCGTGCGGCGTCGAGCGGCCGTCAGGGCCGCGGCAACCGACGGCACGCCCCTCTCGCGCGATGAGTTCCGCGCGCGATTCGGCGCGGACCCGGCGGACATCACCGCGGTCGAGGACTTCGCGAACGATCACGGCCTCGATGTCGTGCAGACGAGCGTCTCGCAGCGCGCGGTTCGACTCTCGGGGACGGCCGCGGCGATGCAGGCGGCCTTCGGCGTCCGCTTCGCTCGGTTCAAGCAGAACAAGACGAAGCAGACCTTTCGCGGCCGCACGGGCACGATCAGCATTCCGACGTCGCTCACCGGCATCGTCGAAGGCGTGTTCGGTCTGGACGATCGGCCGCAGGCGAAGCCGCACTTTCGGATCCGGCCGGTGAAGAAGTTCAAACCGCAGGCGGACGCGTCGAAGCCGCTGACGCCGCCGCAAGTCGCGAAGCTCTACAACTTTCCGACCGATTGTACCGGGAAGGGGCAGTGCATCGCGATTCTCGAGCTCGGCGGCGGATTCCGGGTGAACGATCTCACGACATACTTCAAGAGCCTCGGCATCAAGAAACCGAGCGTGACGGCGGTCTCCGTAGGTGCAGGTCACAACGATCCCGACGGCCAGACCAAGGACGCCAACGGCGAGGTGATGCTCGACATCGAAGTCGCCGGCGCCGTGGCGCCAGCCGCCAAGATCGCCGTCTACTTCGCGCCCAACACCGACGACGGGTTTCTCAACGCCCTGACGACGGCTGTGCACGACAACGTGCGAAATCCGTCGGTGATCTCGATCAGCTGGGGCGCACCGGAATCGGCGTGGACCGAGCAGGCGAAAACGGACTTCGACAACGCTTGCGCGGACGCGACGCTGATGGGGATTACCGTCACGGTCGCCGCGGGCGATCACGGCGCACCCGACTCCGACGACCCGGCCGAGAAGCGCGCGAACGCCGACTTCCCGGCGTCGAGTCCGCATGTGCTCGCGTGCGGCGGCACGCGGCTCGTCGGCGGTCCGACCGGCATCTCGTCGGAAACAGTGTGGAACAACCGCGATGGCTGGGCGACCGGCGGCGGCGTCAGCGAGTTCTTCCCGCTGCCGTCGTTCCAATCCGGCGCCGGCGTCCCGAAGTCGATCAATGCCGGTGGCACGGTCGGACGAGGCGTGCCGGATATTTCGGGCAACGCGGACAGCGACACGGGGTACATCACTCGCGTCGACGGCCAGAACACGGTCATCGGCGGGACGAGCGCCGTCGCGCCGCTCTGGGCCGGGCTCATCGCCCTTTTGAATCAGGGCCGGCCCAAGTTGATCGGGTTCCTCGCGCCGAAGCTGTATGCGCTCAAGGCGTCGGACAATGCGCTGTTCGACATCACGAGCGGCGACAACGGCGTCAACTCGGTCACGGGGTATGCCGCCAAGACCGGCTGGGACGCGTGCACCGGCCTTGGCAGTCCGAACGGCGCGAAGCTTCTCGCGGCGTTGTAACGACTCGCCTGCAACAGAATGCCCGGATGCCGCGTGGCGTCCGGGCATTTTCGCGCCGCGGTGAGCGTTTCGGTGACGAGGCCGTCGCGGCTACACCTTCGGCAGCACACTCAGCCAGTCGCTGACTGCCGCGCGCGCGGCGTCCACGGGTTCCTTGCCTGCGCGATAGCACATCTTCCAGTCCGACGGCTTGCCCTGGTAGTCGGGGTTGACGAAGCGCTTCTGCGTGCCGGTACCTTCGACCTTGGCTGCGAAGTCCACGCCGGCGCTTAACGCGAGGAAGGCCTGCAGGCGACGGGCGATCAGGACCTTCGCATCAACCGGATAGTCTCTCTGCCAGTTCGCGACCGACGACTGATATTCCTTGTCCGCCCGGGCGTGGTCCATTTCGATGCCCTGTCGCATCATCTTCACGAACGTCGGATCGGTCATCTGCGCTTCCGACTGCTTGAAGACGGCTTCGAGCTGCGCGCGTTGATCGGCCGGCAGCTGGGTGAGCATCGCGCGCGACTTGGCGAGCTGCTGTTTCTGTTCGTCCTGCTTCTTCTTCAGCTCGTCGTCTACGGTGCCGTTGACGGTTGGGGCCTCGGGTTTGGCCTCCGCGCGGCGCTTGTCGTACGCCGCTTTGAACGTCGGCGAGTCGACATATGCGCGGGCCCAGGCGATGCCCTGGCGGACGACCATCACGCGCGCGGCGGCGGGAAGCGCGACGAAAGCACGGTTCACGGCCTGACTCGCCGAAAGGCCGCCGATGGTGAGTGACTCGAGAAAATATCCCTGGGCTTGCGTGGCCGTGACACCAATCTGATCGGGCAACGCCTGCGCCCGGATCGCCACACGACTCAGAAAAAGGACGGCCGAGACTAACAAGAGTGTTGTCTTGGATGATGGGAGCGTCATAGCCAAATACTACTATCGGCGCTCTCGCGCTATTCAATCGCTACTGTCGCCGGGCGCACGGCGCGAGCGATCCGGATCGGGTCTGGGGATCGTACGCGTAGGAGTAACAGGCGCGGCCGGGATAGTAGCGCTCGAGTTCGACGTTCTCCGGCCCGCGATCGAGGGCGTAGAGCACAGGGCCGTCGAGCGCGATGCCGTTTCTTGTGAGGTCGGTGGCCGGCAGCGGGCGCTCGACACCGATCGGCGTCAGGACAAAGACGATCGCGTTGTTCAGCCCGGCGCGTTCGACCTGCCGTGCGAGATCGAGGCGCTCGACGACCTGCGCGTGGCTCGCCCGCATTTCAATCGCCGCAATCGGCACGTGCACGAGCAGGCTCGCGAAGAACAGATAGACGAGCCGCCGCGATCGCCGCGATCGGTCCTCGTACCGTATGGCGCCGAAGACGATCGCGGCGGCGGCCACGACGAGCAGTGGGAATCCGTCGAAGTAGAATCGCGGCCCGTACTGGTTGCCGCCGCGGTTGATGTAGGGATAGAGGCCGATCATCACGCACGCGGCGCCGGCGCCGACGGCAGCCAGCCGGCTCGTCAGCGGCGTTTTCCGCATGGCGGTGATGTAGGCGGCGAGCAACATCGGTGGCGTCCACAGCGCCAGCTCGCCAAGATGCGCGATCAATACTTCGGCGCCGCGGTGCCAGGCCACGAGCGTCAGCGAGGTGAGAGCGGCCGTCGCCTGATCTTCCGTGACTCGTGCGGCGAGTCGGAACGTCAGGACGAACAATCCCGCCGACAGCAGCGGGTTCAGCAACCAGGCGGGTATCTGGAGGAGCATCGCGCCGGCGATCACGAGCGGCCAGCCCGGCGGAAACACGCCGAAGAGATGGCCGTTTCGCTCGATGACGTGCGTCATTTCGAAAAACGGCTGAAGGGGATGCGGCGGTTCGACAGCCGTCCCGCCAGAAAGGTCTGCGCCTCATAGAGGTAGCCGTATTCGTCGCCAGAGTTCGGGAAGCGGTCGAGCACGGCCCAGCTGATGAGCGCGGTGACCGAGGCTACGACAAGGGCGCCGGTTGTAAGAAAGACCGTGGGCCGCGCTGCGCACGCGCGACCGAAGCGCAGGCAGGACTCGTGGACCCGAGCCGTCGTGCGATCGAGCGCCGGCGCGGCCGCGAGGATCGTGACGACGGCAAGCCACGCGGCCTGCGATGCTCGCCAGACCACGTCGGCTCGATCGACGTACGTGGCGAGCGGTTGCGGCGCGGATGCCGGAATGAGGTTGAACAGGAACGGCCCGTTGTGTCGCGCGTACTCGAAAGCGACCAGCCGGTGCCCACCCCACCAGTAAACGGCCTGCAGGAGCCCGGCGCGGGCGATGGCAGCCGCGAGACTGAGGATCAACCAGCGGTGCGGGGAAGCCGTGGACACGGGGATCGGTAGTAGTTTGGGGGCGCCGCAGGATATCCGGCCCCCGGCCAGGGGGGCTGGCAGTAGCGCCCGGCGTCTGCTATACTGCACTCCTCGACACGCCTTCTCTACGCTGAGCCAGAGACCCTTCGCTTCGCTCGCATCCCGCGGGCGCTTCCGAATCTTCCAGGATCACGCAGACGAATCGCAGCCGCCGAGCGGGCTTTTCCGCAGCGAACGGCTGACAGGCGTCAACAGTCCATCGACCTGGGAGGTCAACATGGCAGCTACTACTTCTGGCACGATCAAGCGTTTGGTTTCCGACAAGGGTTTTGGGTTCGTCTCTGACGCGTCCGGACAGGAATACTTCTTCCATCAGTCCGCGTGCGTCTCGTTCAGCTCGCTCCGCGAGGGGCAGGCTGTGACGTTCCAGACGGGCCAGGGTCCCAAGGGACCGCGCGCCGAAAACGTGCGCGAGGCCTAAGAGCACCTCGACGCCGCTGGCGTCGATTGCTGAGAGGGGACGCTTCGGCGTCCCCTCTTTTTTGTACGCTCCGACGTCCTGGAGTTGCAGCCGAGCGCAAGGCGTTGTTGTCCTCGCACAGCGACGCCGCCTCGTGATAAGTCTACGGCCGCATGACGCAGACGCGCTCCCTCGCCCCGCGGTTCATCGGATGCCTCTGACCCCGGGGGCCAGAATTGGCGCGTACGACGTCGTCGCGCTCCTCGGCGCGGGCGGCATGGGTGAGGTCTATCGCGCGCGAGACGAGCGCCTCGGACGGGACGTCGCGCTGAAAGTGCTGCCGGCCTCAGTCGCGCACGACCACGAGCGACTGGCGCGCTTCGAGCGCGAGGCCAAGCTGCTCGCCGCGCTCAATCATCCCAACATCGCGTCGCTGTACGCGCTGGAGCAGCTTGACCGGCAGCAGGTGCTCGTCATGGAGCTGGTCGACGGGGACGACCTCTCCGTCCGAATCGATCGCGGCCCCATTCCGCCGGACGAGGCCGTCGCCATCGCGATCGAGATCGCCCAAGCCCTCGAAGCCGCGCACGAGAAAGGCATCGTTCATCGCGATCTGAAGCCCGCGAACATCAAGGTGATCGGCGACCATGCCGTCAAAGTGCTCGATTTCGGCCTCGCCAAGGCGCTTTCCTCGGATGATCCCTCGTCGCCGAGCGCGATGAACTCGCCGACGCTGACAGCGCAGGCAACTACCGCCGGCGTGATTCTCGGGACGGCGGCGTACATGAGCCCCGAGCAGGCGCGAGGGCGCGCGGCCGACAAGCGTGCGGACGTCTGGTCGTTCGGCGCGATCCTCTTCGAGATGTTGACCGGCGGCCGGCTGTTCGCCGGCGAGACGATTTCAGACACGCTGGCGGCGGTGCTGCGTCACGAGATCGACTGGCGGCTGTTGCCGCCCGCGACGCCCCTGGAGTTGACGCGGCTGCTGAAGCGCTGTCTCGAGCGCGATCGCAAGAACCGCCTGCACGACATCGCCGATGCGCGCATCGCGCTCGAGGAGATCGCGCGCGGCGGCGCGGATCTCTCGACGACCCCGACCCCGGCGATCACCCGATCGGGTTCGCCGCGCTGGCTGATGGCGGCAGGCGCGATCCTCGTACTCGGCATCGGCGCCGCCGCCGCGTGGCTGGTGAAGCCCGCACCGCCATCTGGCGCCGGACCCGGCATCGTCCGATTCACAATCCCGCCGATCGCCGGCGAGGACGGCGCGTCCGATCCTGCGATCTCTCCCGACGGCACGTTCGCTGTGATGCAGGCCGTTCACGGGTCCTCGTCGTCGTTGTACCTGCAGCGATTCAACGAGATCGCACCGACACGCATCGAGCACACCGAAGGAGCGGAGCTGCCGTTCATCTCGCCTGATTCGCGCTGGATCGGATTCAGACGTCAGTCGCGGCTCGAGAAGATCGCGGTTGACGGCGGCGATCCGCTGACGATCGCCGATCACCTGGCACCGGGACCTGGGACGGTGTGGGAGCCCGATGGGATGATCGTCACGCCCGGCAACTGGGTGAGTGGACTCGTCGAAGTGCCCGCCGCCGGCGGACCGCCGCGCCAGCTCACCAAGCCCAATCCCGCGCGAGGTGAGCGATCGCACTGGTACCCCAGCCGTCTGCCCGACGGACGCCATCTGCTGTTCACCATCGTCAAGCCTGGCGCCGGGCTCAACGACGCCGACATCGCCGTCCTCGATCGAACGACCGGCGAGTATCACGCGATCCTGCCCGGCGCCGCGGCGTCGTTCGTATCGCCCGGGTACCTCGTGTTCTTCCGCGCGGGTTCGTATCAAGCGGTCAGATTCGATCCGAAGACACTTACGGTGTCCGGCGATCCGGTGCACGTGATGGACGACGCGCGCGGCCTGTTGCCGGACGGCGAGTCGATTTACCTGTCGACGGAAGCGACGTCTGCCGCGATCTATCGCGCCGGTCCGCGCATCGTCGACACGACGCTCACATGGGTGGCGCCCGGCGGCAGGCTCGAGCCTGTGCCGTTTGCGGCACGCGCTTACATCGATTTGTCGATCGCGCCCGACGGTCACCGCGCGGCGACGGGTGTGCTCGAGGGCGGCCGCTACGTCGTCCGTGTGCTCGACTTCGATCGTCACACCGACGATGTCCTCGACTTGCCGGCCAGCAGCTGGCATCCGATCTGGCATCCCGACAGCCGGCATCTGGCGTTCCGAACAATTCGCAAGGGTGATTTCGACACCTACGTGACGGATGCCATGAACACGGCGGCCACCGCGCCGTTGCTCGTCACCGATCGCGATGAATCGACGGAGGCCTGGGCGCCGGATGGCGAAACCATCCTCGTGTTTCAGTCCACCCCGGAAGGCCAGTACCCGCTCTACAAGATGAAACGTGACCATCCCGAGTCGATGGTCAAGCTCTTTGACGGCTCCAGTGACGGACGCGCGGTCGTCTCACCCGACGGCCGCTGGGTGGCGGCCGTGGACGATCGATCGGGTCGCAACGACGTGTACGTTCGGTCGTTGGCGGATGAGGGTACGGTCGAGCGCGTGAGCGATCAGGGCGCGCAGGCGGTGACGTGGTCGCTGAAGAGCCGCGAGCTGTACTACGCGCGCCCGCCGGATATCTTCGTCGTGAGTTATCACGAGGAAGGCGGCCGCTTTCACGTCGACGGGCAACGGCTCTGGGCACACGTCGACGGCAGCGATCCCGGTCAGATCTTCGACGTGGGCGCCGACGGACGGATCTTGATCGATCTTCCGACGCACAAAGCACCGCCGCCGCAGTTGCGCGTCATATTCGGGTTGGATCGGCAGCTGGCGCTGAAGATCGGGAAGTAATTTGCGGCTACGGCTTTTTCTTCAGGATCGCGAGAAGCGCCGCGTCGGCCTGCGTCTTCGGCCGCGTGCGGTTGCCCGGGGTGGCGAAGGCCAGAGTCAACGTTTCGCCGCTCACGACCATGAGTCCGAGCTGGATCTGACCGGCATCCTGACCTTCGGCGATGAGGAAGTCGATCGACGTTGGTTTAGTGGAGGGATCGAGCTTCACGGACCCGCGCTCGTCGACGGATCCGTTCACCCAGTTCTCGTACTTGTCGCCGGTGAAGACCAGAGACATCTGTGCGCCTTCGGGCAGGGCCTGTCCGTTGAGCGACACGGCCACCCACGTGCCCTGGAGCTGATCGAGCGCCTTCTGGATGTCAGTCTGAGCCGGCGCTGCGGCCTGGCCGGCCTGAAACAGTACGAGGAGAGACAACGCGGCAGCGCGCAACATATCGATGGGCCTCCGTCGTTGAGACGGAAGTGGGGGGTCGGAAGTTCGCCGGTTCTGCGGCGCCTCCTAGTTTTTCCCCTTGGGCAGTTCCGGTAACGCGGTCGACGACGAGGGGCTGATCAATCCGGTCTGCGTGTAAATCCGCAGCTTGTCCCGTGTATCCGTAATGTCGAGATTCCGCATCGTCAACTGGCCGATGCGATCCTGCGGTGTGAATTCACCTTCGCCCTTTTCCATCGTCAGCCGCTCGGGCCTGTAGGTGAGGTTCGGGCTCGTCGTGTTGACGAGCGAGTAGTCGTTGCCGCGGCGTAGCTCGACCGTGACTGCGCCCGTCACCGCGCGCGCGACCCAGCGCTGCGCGGATTCCCGCAGCATCATCGCCTGCGAATCGAACCAGCGTCCTTGATAGAGCAGGCGACCGAGCTTGCGGCCGTTCTCGCGGTACTGCTCGATCGTGTCTTCGTTGTGAATGCCTGTGACGAGCCGCTCGTAGGCGATGAAAAGCAGCGCCATGCCTGGCGCTTCGTAAATCCCGCGACTCTTCGCTTCGATAATGCGGTTCTCGATCTGATCGCTCATGCCGAGGCCGTGCCGCCCGCCGATGCGATTGGCTTCGTCCATGAGCGCAACTGGATCGGTGAACGTCATGCCATTCAGCGCAACCGGCGATCCTTCGTCGAATCGAATCGTGACGGTTTCGGGTTTGACGACGACGTCGTCTTTCCAGAAGGCGACGCCCATGATCGGTTGGACGATCTTGATCCCGGTGTTGAGCTGCTCGAGGTCTTTTGCTTCATGCGTGGCGCCGAGCATGTTCGAGTCGGTGGAGTACGCCTTCTCGACGCTCATCTTGTATTCGAAGCCGTGCCGGATGAGGTACTCCGACATCTCCTTGCGCCCGCCGAGCTCGTTGATGAACGCCTGGTCGAGCCACGGTTTGTAGATCTTGAGATGCGGATTGGTGAGCAAGCCGTAGCGATAAAACCGCTCGATGTCGTTGCCCTTGAATGTGCTGCCGTCACCCCAGATGTTGACGTCGTCGTCCTTCATGGCCGCGACCAGGAGCGTGCCGGTCACCGCGCGGCCGAGGGGCGTGGTGTTGAAGTAGGGAACGCCGGCCGTCGAGATGTGAAACGCCCCGCACTGGAGCGCCGCGATGCCTTCGAGCACGAGCTGGCGGCGGCAGTCGACGAGGCGCGCGGCCTCGGCGCCATGGAGCTTCGCGCGCCGCGGAATGTCCTCGTAGTCGGGTTCGTCGGGCTGGCCGAGATTGGCGGTGTACACGTACGGGATCGCGCCGCGCTGTCGCATCCAATGGAGCGCCGCGCTCGTATCGAGGCCGCCTGAAAATGCGATGCCGACGCGCTGGCCGGCCGGAAGAGATTGAAGAATAGTCGCCACGGTTGTCAGCCGAACAGTGTAGGCGATCCGCCCGTCGCTTACTTTCCAATTCCGTAGAGCACGACCTCAATTCTCGTCACCGGTTTGTTGGGTTCGATCGGCTGCACGTGGAGGAAGCGTCCGTCGCGCGCGACGTCATAGTTCGTGTTGGCGTTCGCGGGCAAACGAAATCGGCCCTGAATGATTTGGCGCGTTAGTGAAAAGGTGTCGCCGCTCACCGTCACCGTCGAGATGCCGTCGGGCGTCATAATGTACAGCTCCCGGCCGTCGCGTGACCACCGCGCGCCCGTGCTCCCATCGCGTGAAATCTGGCGCATGGGCCCAGGGGCCGCGAACGGCTGCACCCACACCTCAGGACGGCCGGTGATGGGCGTTTCGAACGCAATCCAGCGCCCATCCGGCGACACCTGACCGCCGTTTTCGGAGGCCGGCGTCGCGGTCACCGGCACTGTCTCGTGCGCGCCGTCGAGCGCCACCTTCCAAATATGGGAACCGCTCGTCGTTGGCCCGTCGCGTGAGGACATGCCGGATTCGACGAAGACGATCCACTTGCCATCCAGCGTCGCGCTCGTGGGCGTCTGGACGATGCCCGCTTTGGCTGTCAACCGCTCTTCCGCGCCGCTGTCGTCGGCCGCTTTCCTGTACAGGTTCCGGAACCCCTGACGCGTTCCGCGATAGACGATGGACCTCGAGTCGGTGGTCCAGACGGGGGCTTGGCTGCTGCCGCCTGAGGTCACCAGCGGCGTGAAGCCCTTCGTGCCGAAGTCGTAAATCCAAATCTCTTCCGTGGGTCCGCGGCTGTGTATGGCCGCACGCGTGCCGTCCGGTGAGATCGTCGCGGACACGTAGTCGCGATCCGGCAACGGCAACGGCTCGATCTTGCCGGACCTGTCGATCCACACAATCTTCGCCAGGCGCCGACTCGTATGACCCATCAGGCGCACAAGCGTACCGGTGTCCGCCACGGCATACGCCGACGCGCCTTCGTTGTCGATCGGCGCAAAGAACGGCAGCGCCGTGGGCTCCACGCCCTGCAAACTCAGACGCGACGGACTCCAGGGCGCCGAGAGCAGCGTGTCCTGACGTCCGGTGTACATGATGCGTCCATTGACGACGGAGATCGGCCCGTCGGCATTCTGCGCGACGACCTGGCGCTTGTTGTCGGCCAGCGTGAGGTACTCGATGCGGTGCTCGTCCGAACCCGGGCCTGTCCACACCATGAACAGCAGCGCCTTGCCGTCTGCGAGCGCGTGCGGGTAGCGATGACTGATCTCGGACGCGTTGCGATCGGGTTTGGTGATTTCGATCGGCGTGCCGGCGGAGGCCGCGACTTTCCAGAGTCCTGACGTGTTCGTCGGCGCGTAGTAAATGATCTCGTCGGCTGCCCAGGTCCCTCCCCGCGCGTCAGGAGCGTCAGCGATGTCCTGAAGCGACGTGCCTCCGACCGTGACCTTCTTCAACTTGCCCTTCGCGAAGAAGCCAATCCATCGTCCGTCCGGCGAAAAAAACGGACTCCGCGCATCATCGGTGCCGTCGAGTGCCTTCGTCTGGCCGGTCGAGAAGTCATTGATGTACAGCTGCGTCCGTCCCGCATGCCGGCCCGCGAACGCCACCAGCTGCCCCCCGGGCGCAATTGCGAGTGGCGCCATGTTCGTATTCGCGACTTCCGTGTCGTCGGGGAGGGCGATCGTGAACTGCGCGAGCGTGCCTGCGGGTGCCGTTGCTGGCGTCGCCGAGCCACGGCCGACGTACGCGATCGCCAGTCCGACTGAGACGACGGCGAGTGCCAGCGCGGCGATCATCCAGAAGAGCGAGGGCCGTGTGGCCACCGGAACCGCTGGACTCTGCGCTCCCGATCCAGAGCCGCCAGGGTTCAGCAGGCCGGGCTCGTTCAGGATGTATCGCACCACGGACATGTCGGGCAGCCGCTGGTTCCGGTCCTTGATCAACGCGCGTTCAATGAGGTGCCTCAGGGCCGGCGGCGTGGACGCGGGCAGTGCCTTCATATTCGGCTCGCCGCGGACGATCGCCGCGATCGTGTCCGTGATGTCGTCGCCTTCAAAGGCGCGCGAGCCGGCGAGCAGCTCGAACAGAACACACCCAAACGACCACACGTCGCTTCGGCGATCAGCCGCATGTCCTTTCGCCTGCTCGGGACTCATGTACCCCGCCGTGCCCAGGACGATACCGGCTTGCGTGGCGCCGAGGGTGATCGTGGGAGAGTTGGCCGCCGCCGACTGACTGGGGCCGGAACGTCCGTCGTCGAGCGACTTCCCGAGGCCGAAATCAAGCACCGTGACTCGACCGTCGGCGCCAAGCATGACGTTGCCAGGCTTGAGGTCGCGATGGATGATCCCTTTCTCGTGAGCGGCGGCGATCGCGTCCGCGATCTGGCGGGCGATGGCGACGGCATCGGCCGGCGCGAACGGGCCGTCGGTTTTGAGCACGGCGTCGAGGGGACGGCCCGTGACGAACTCCAGCACGAGGTACGTCTCGCCTCGAGACCGCTCGAGACCGTAAATTCCGGCGATGTTTGAATGATGAAGCGAGGCCAGGATCTGGGCCTCGCGCTCGAACCGCGCGACGCGCTCGGGGTCCGCCGCGACAGAGGGCGGGAGCGCCTTGATGGCGACGTCGCGATTCAGCTTGGTGTCGCGGGCGCGATAGACCACGCCCATGCCGCCTTCGCCAATCTTGGCCACGACTTCATACGACCCGATCGTTGTCACTCAGTCGGCAGGAAGTATACCCGCGCTTCGAATGGAGCCACGAGGCCGCCCGCCGCAGGTGGGAGCCAGGCGTCGCGACCGACGCCTGGCTCACCCATTGGTCACGTCATTTGATCGCGACAATCACCATTTCCACCGGCTTGCCTCCGGTGTTCTTCGCCTCATGGGCCACGCCGCGGCCGATGAATTCCATGTCGCCCCGCGCCCACGTCGTCTTGGCGGGCTTGCCGTCGATCGACAGCGACATCTGCGAGGGGCCGAGCGCAATGACGACCTGATCGAAGTCGTGCTTCGTGCCGGCCGGTTCCGCGAAGGTCGGGGCTGCGGTCGACTTGTAAGCCGTCGCGTGCGGGCCTTCGGCGAGGACCGCGAGTGTCATGCCGGCGCGCGACGCGGGCAAAGCGGCCTTGCCGGGCGCCGCGGCTTTGAATTCGACGAGGATGCCCGAAACGGCCGTCGCGCCGGTGTTCGACGGCAGGTGAGTGCCAGCGGGAGCATAGGTGGCCGAATTATTCGCCATCGTCTGGTCCTGGCTCGTCCCGTCAGGCAGCGCGAACTTCACCTTGTTGTCGGCGAGCGAAACGATGATCGAGTCGGGGTGCTGGTGCATGACGCTCTTGGTTCCAGCCGCGTACGAGACGCGGAGCACGCGCACCGCCGCGTTGTCCAGCAGAACCTTGTAGTGCGTCGGGTCGACCTTGACCGGATCCTGCGCCAGGAGTGCCACGCTGGCAGACAGGACGACGACAGAAGCGAGCGATGCTGTTTTCAGTGATGTCATTTTGGGGAGTCCTCCGACTCGTGTGCACGTGCGGATAGAAAGGCCCGGGGAGTATGCGCCAGGCGGTGGGGCTCGTCAAACCGATCAGCGCCTTACCAGAACATTTTCGAGCGGCTGCGCAGTGCCGGCGTCCGGCGCCGAAGGCCGGTCGGCGCCGACCGTGACGCTGGGCTGTCAGGACCTTCGTAACGGGAGACCACCTGCGCCGCGGCCGGCCAGCCGTCCGGTGGCCCAGGCCCAGGCGAAGTTGTGGCCGCCGATCGGACCGAACGCGTCGAGCACCTCGCCGCAGAAGTACAACCCGCGGTGTCGGACGCTTTCGAGTGTTCGCGGATCGACCTCGTTGAGCGCCACGCCGCCGCCGGTGACCTCCGCCTTGCGGTAGCCCTCGTCGCCCGTCACCGGCAGCTCGAAGTTGACGAGACGATCGACGAGCGCAGATCGCTCGTCGCGACGCAGTTCGGCCGTCGTGCGCGCCGGTGGAATTCCCGCGTCGAGCACGAACCGCTCCGCCAGCCGTTCCGGCAGCATGCGCGCGAGAACGTTCACGACGCGCCCCGGTGTCTCGATCAGCTCGCGTCCCCACGTCGTGGCGTCGCGATCGCTCCACTGGACGCGGATGCGAACGGGCGCGCCTGACGCACCGGCGCGCGCAACGACGTGCGAGACGTCGAGCACCGACGGCCCGCTGTAGCCGCGATGCGTGAACAGAAAACCGCCGCGCGCATCGGCGCGCCCCCCCGCCTCACCGGCCTCGGCGCGAATCCGCACGTCGAGCGATACGCCCGCCAGTGCCGCGTGTGGCGCGCCGGCCGCGACGAGAGGTGTGAGCGCGGGATATGTGCCGTGCACGACGTGGCCGAGCCCGCCGGCAATCTCGAGTCCCGTACCGGGTACTGCCCGTCGTGGGCACGGACAGACCTCCTGTCGCGATGACGATGGCGTCGGCACTGACGACGCCGCGGGACGTGGCGATCCGCCAACCTTCTGCCGATCGCTCGATACCCGTGACCGCCGTGTCGAACTCGATCTCCGCTCCGGCGCGACGCGCGAGCACCACGAGGCCGTCGCGGACATCGCGCGCTCGGTTCGACGCCGGAAACCACTTCCGCGTCTCGGCCTCGAACGCCAGCGGCACGCCGACGTCGCGCTCGAAGAACTCGAGTTGCGCGCGCAGCGGCCACGACCGAAGCAGCCGCTGGACGATCCGCGGCGACGATTCGCTGACGAATCGGCCGGGTTCGAGGGCGGCTGGCAGCACGTTGCAGCGGCCGCCGCCGCTGATCAGAATCTTGCGGCCGCCGTCGGCGGTGCGCTCGAGGATGATGACTGGACGCCCGGCGGCGCGCGCGAAGATCCCCGCGACGAGCCCGGCGGCGCCTGCCCCGACGACGACAATCATGCCGCGATGATTATCGTCGCCTCTGACCCGGGTAGGCCCATGGTCACACGCCTGCCGCCCGTGGTGGCCCGTGCGCTAAGCTGTGCCGATGAGCGCCAGCCTTCGAGTGGGCTGGACTACCCTGGTGAAGCGTGAGGACTCTCGTCCTGCTGACCGCGATCGTGAGCGCGTTACCGAGCGCGCCCGTCGTCAAGATCACCCTCGCGCACGGAAGCGACCGGGAGGCGCGGACGAAGGCACAGCTCGAGCGCGTCCTTCAGGACTACGACCTCGCCAAATACACCTTCACGCGCGAGGTAGTGATCGAGGAACAAGCGATCAATCACGCGTTTCCGGTCCTGACGTTGAATGCGCGGTTCGCCGATTCGGAAGACGAGCTGCTGTCGTCGTTCGTCCATGAACAATTGCACTGGCATCTGCGCGATCAGAGCGCCGGCATGCAGCGCGCGGTCGCGGACCTGAGAAGGTTCTACCCGCGTGTGCCGGTGGGCGGGACCGAGGGCGCCGAAACCGAGTACAGCACCTACGGACACCTGGTCGATTGTTACCTCGAGATCGTGGCCGACCGCCGATTCATCGGACCTGATCGCACGTCGGCCGTCGTGGCGGACAAGGGCCATTACACGTGGATCTACAAGACGATTCTTCAGGATGAACCGCGGATGGCCGCGCTCGTCGATCGGTACCATCTCGGGATCAAGTGACGCCGCCGGCAGTACAATCCGGTCCATCGTTATTGCCAGACGCTGTCTGAGGAGACCGCTCATGCGAGTCTTGTTTCTGCGCGTCGGAGCGCTGGTCGCGGTGTTGCTGACCGTGATTACCAGTCCGGTCACGCGCGTTTCCGCCCAGGAGCCGCCGCCCCGAGTCGTCGTTCTTGCCCCGCCACCCGAGATCCACACGAAGATTGAAGCGCTCCTTGCGACACCCAACGCGGTGCTTACCACCGACTACTACCGGATCGACATGCGTTTCGGTCCGGGCGTCAGGATCGACGCCGTGGTCGTCACGGAAATCGAGTCGCAGACGCGCGTCCGCGGCCTGCGTGTGCAGGTGCACGCCGATGATCCCCACGGCGGCGTGAGTTTCCTCGATCTCGAGGAGGTCGCGAACTTGTCGCGCGCCCTCACCTCGATGTCGGACTTAGCGGCCAAGTGGACGGGGCGCGACGATCGACGCGCGACCGATCTGTCATTTGCCAGCGCGAGCGGCTTCCGGGTCGATATCCACGAGGCCGGCCGCCTCCAGAAGGTCGTACTCACGACCGGCGTGAGGGATCCGACGAGTCTGTCGATCGACATCCAGGACCTCCCCGGCCTCCGACAGGCGATCGATCAGGCACTCGCGTTGCTCAACAGCCAGTAGCATCACTGACCAGAGGTGACCATGCGCAAGGTGCTCGTTCTCACAGGTCTGACTCTCCTCGCCGCCGTCCTCCTTCGCGTGGCCCCGTCGGCGCAGTCGGTCGCGACCGCGTATCTGACGCCACCGAAGGTCGTCGCCGACATCATGGATGCCGAGCCGCTGCCCGGCGTGACGCTGTCGCCCGATCGACGCACGCTGCTGCTGTCGCACCGGCACAGCATGCCGTCGATTGCGCAGGTCTCGGCGCCGTTCTATCGGCTGGGCGGATCGCGAATCAACCCACGAACGAACGGGCCGCGCGTCTTGAGCGCGACGTTCGCGCTGACAGTAAAGGATGTCGCGTCCGGCGCCGAGCGCAAGTTGACGCTGCCTACTGCTGAGTCGTACTCGGGTGCGTTCTCGCCAGACGGCAGAAAACTCGCGGTCACCATCACGACGAGCAACAGCACGCAGCTGGCGGTCGCTGATGTCGCCACGGGCACGGTGACGCCGGTGCTCGGCTCCGGCGTGAACGGCCTGGGCGGTGGCTGCAACTGGCTCGACGACTCGTCGGGTTTTCTATGTGCGCTCATTCCCGACGGTCGCGGTGCCGCACCGGCCGAGCCGGCCGTGCCGACTGGTCCGGCTGTGCAGGAGAACGACGGCCGCACTGCCCCGGGCGCGACCTATGAGGATCTGCTGAAGAACCCGTACGACGAATCGCTGTACCAGGTACTTCTACACGAGCCAGCTCGCGTGGGTCGATCTCGGCGGCCGGAAGACACCGATCGGCAAGCCGGCGATTTATTCGGACACGCAGCTGTCCAAGGACACGAACTGGCTTGTCGTCACGCGCGTAAGACACCCGTTCTCGTACGTCGTGCCGGCCTCGCAATTCCCGCGCTCGGTAGAGCTGTGGGACAAGACCGGCAGGCTCGTGAAGACGCTCGCCGACGTCCCGATGGCTGACACGTTTCCGCGCGACGGCGTGTTCCCCGGCCCGCGCGCATTCCGGTGGCACCCGATCGAGCCGGCGACACTCTTCTACACGGAAGCGCTCGACAAGGGCGATCCGACCGTCAAGGTGCCGTTCCGCGATCACATCCTCGCCGTCAAAGCCCCGTTCACGGCGCAACCGACCGAGTGGTTCAAGACGGCGTGGCGTACTGCCGGCGTCAGCTTCAGCGAGAAGGGCACGATCCTGCTGACGGAAACCGATCGCGAGCTCCGCATGCGCCGCAGCTGGCTCTACCTCGACGGCGTGGCGTCGACGCCCCAGAAGCTCTGGGAACTTCGACAGCAGGATCGGTATCGCGATCCGGGATCACCCCTGCCGCGGCCGTCGACCGGCACGTTCATGGAAGTTGGCGGCAGTGTGTACATGACGGGTCAAGGCTCGTCGCCCAAGGGCGACCGTCCATTTCTCGATCGGCTGAACCTGAAGACGCTGAAACCCGAGCGGGTGTGGCAGTGCGATGACACCAGTTTCGAGTCGGTCGTCGCGCTCCTCGACGACAACGCGACGCGCATCATCACGCGCCGCGAGACGAAAACCGATCCGCCGAACTACTTCATCCGCGAAACCGCGTCCGGCTCGCTCAAGGCGATCACCGCGTTTGCCGATCCGCATCCCCAGCTCGCGGGCGTGACATCACAATTCGTCACCTACACGCGCAACGACGGCGTGCAGCTCAACGGCACGATCTATCTGCCCGCCGGCTACAAGACCGGCACACGGCTGCCGATGTTCGTCTGGGCGTATCCGGCTGAGTTCACGAGCGCGGACGAAGCGGGTCAGATCAGCGGCAACGAAAATCACTTTCTCCAGGTCGGCGGCGCGTCGGAACTGCTCCTCCTCGCCCAGGGCTACGCCGTTTTCGACAACCCGACGATGCCGATTGTCGGGCCGGGCGAGACGGCCAATGATCACTACATCGAGCAGCTGGTCGGCAGCGCTGAGGCCGCGATCAACAAGGCGGTGGACATGGGCGTCGCCGATCGCGATCGGATCGGCGTGGGCGGCCACAGCTACGGCGCCTTCATGACGGCCAACCTGCTCGCGCACAGCCGCCTGTTCCGCGCCGGCATCGCGCGAAGCGGCGCGTACAACCGCACCCTGACGCCGTTCGGCTTCCAGAACGAGCGCCGCAATTTCTGGGAGATTCCTGATGTCTACGGCAAGATGTCCCCCTTCTTCTTCGCCAATCAGGTGAAGGATCCGATCCTCCTGATTCACGGCGAGATGGACGACAACTCCGGGACGTTCCCGATCCAGTCCGAGCGTTTCTACATGGCGCTCAAGGGCTTCGGCGCCACCGCACGGTACGTGACGCTTCCGTTCGAGGCGCACGGGTACGCAGCCGCCGAGACGAACAAGCACGTGATGGCCGAGATGATCAACTGGCTCGACAAGTACGTGAAAAACGCCAAGCCGCGCTAGGCGTGTTCGAGCCAGGCGGTCAGGTCGCTCGCGGATACGAGTCCGGGCTGCTGCCGCACGACGACGCCTTGCTTGAGAATGACGAAGTTCGGAATGCTTTCGACGCGGTAGCGCGCCGCCAGATCCGGGTGCGCCTCGGTATCGACTTTCACGACGAGCGCTCGTCCAGCCGTGGCTGCCGCCGCCTTTGCGACTTCCGGCGCCGCGCGCCGGCAGGGGCCGCACCATGCAGCCCAGAAGTCCACGAGCACCGGAACCGGTGAGTCGCGCGTCAGGTCATCGAATGCCTCGACGTCGACGTCGACAGGCACCGCGATCGGTGTGAGGTTGGTGTGGCAGGCGGCGCAACGGACGGTTCGCTGCACGTCGGCCGCGCGGACGCGATTGCGTCGTTCGCAGTTCGTGCACGCAATCGTCATGGGGAGATCGAGAGAGGCCCGATCCTCGACCTTGCGATCGAGGATCGGGTCGAACCGAGCTGAGATCAGGCCGTTCAGCGAGCGCAGCGCGCGCGCGCGGACCTTCTTGCTCGCCGGCTTCGCCTTGATCGTGATTTCCTCGCCGGTGAACGGGTTGCGTCCCTGACGCGCCTTCGTCGCCGGCTTGTTCACGGTCTTCAGCTTCACGAGGCCGTTGAAATTGAATTCGCCGGAGCCCTTCTTGCCAAGGTCGGCCGCCATGATCGCGGTCAGGGCCTCGAACACTTCCTTGACCTTGCCTGGCTTCAATTCCGTGCCAGTCGCGATCGTTCTGATGACGTCGCCACGCGAACGACGCTTGCTTGCGGGTGAGACCTTGAAGGGTTTCTTTGCCGTCTTTGCCATGTGAAAGTCCTGCTCCTCGCGCTAACGCGCGTTCGAATAGTCGTTGCCGATCAACCGGCGGAGCCTAGTGTAACCCTGTTTTTCCGCGTTTTTCGCGCATACCGCGCATGATTCGCAAAGATTACTCGGGCGGTTGGGCATTGAGCTCCGCCCAGTCGAGCCGTTCTTCGATCAGATGGAAGGCGTCGTCTCCGATTTCGTCGGCCGCGCGCATGCGTGCGAGCGCCTGCCGCTGCGCCGCCACGACCTGAGCGCGCAGCCGGTCGTGCGCCGATTGCCGGTGGGTCAGCTCGTCATGCGCGGATCGCTCGATTTCGGCCAAAAACTCGCGTTTTAGCGTCCTGGCCTCGAGGGAATGATCGGCGTCGAGGACCTCGACCGCCACCCGCGCCAGGCGCGTCGTCGTGGCGTGCACCTCGCGATCGACCGACTGATCCTGGCGAATGCGCAGCCACCCGATGAGCGGCGTGAGCGTCAGCCCCTGCAGTACGAGCGTACCGACCACGACCGTAAACGCGCACAGCACGATCAGGTCCCGAAACGGCGCCCCGGGCGAGGTCGGGGTCGCCACCGGCAGGGCATAGGCCGCCGCCAGCGTGACGATACCGCGCATGCCCGACCAGGCCACGACGATCGCCCCGGGCCAGGTCGGCATCTCCGCACCCGGCCAGCGTCCGGGGCCGAACCGCCGCGCTTTCCAGAGCGTCACCTGCACGTACGACAGGACCCACGCGGCCCGGACCAGAATCACGACGGCGAGCACGGCCGCCGCGACCTCGAAATACAACACGCGCTCGGCGGGATCCAGCGCTTCGAGAATCGGCCGCACCTGGAGGCCGATCAGCACGAATGCCAGCACATTCAGGACGAACACGACCGTGTCCCAGACCGCGAATGACGGCACCCGGAGCCTGGCGGGCGTCTGCGCGCTCCCAGGCCGGGCCGCGGCGATACCGAAGACGACGATCGTCACGATTGGCGAGAGGGACAGGCGGTCAGCGAGGATCCAGATGCCGAACGTGCCGACGAATTGCAGCACGATTTGACTCGAGGCATCGTCAACCCGGCTGATCGCGCGGGCGTAGGTGCGGGCCATCACGTAGCCGACGACGACGCTGCCGACAATCGACAGCAGGAACCTCGGCGCCAGGGTGACCGCGTCGAACGACGTGGTCATCAGCGCGGCCACCGCGTAGCGATAGATCAGCAGCGCGCTCGCGTCGTTGAGCAGACTCTCGCCTTCGAGGATGACCAAAACGCGCTGGGGCAGCCGGAGGGGCCGCAGGACGGCCGTGGCCGCCGCGGCGTCTGGCGGTGCGACGATGGCGCCGAGGGCAACGCACGCCGCCCAGGGAATCGCGGGCACCATGACGTGCACGAGCATCGCGACTGACGCCGTGGTGATGACGACCGCCACCATCACGAGGCCGACGACCGGCACCCAGTTCGCGCGCAGATCACGCCACGACGTGTCGAAGGCCGAGTTGAGCAACACGGGCGCGACAAACAGCGCCAGCGTCAGCGCGGGGTCGAGCTGAAACGGGGGCGAATAGGGCAGAAAGGCGATCGCCGTGCCACAGAGCGCAAGCAGCGCCGGGTAGGGCACACGCAGGCGGCGCGCCACTTCGGTCAGCACGACCGCGCTCACGAGCAGCAGGAGCGTCCATTCGAAGACGATCATGAGGACGCTGAATTGTAGCGGTAGTGGCGGCCGAATCACGTCGCGCACCGGTCGTGCCCGCGTGTTACATTCCCGATCGCAGACGTCATCATGAGACTGCTCGCCGTGTGTCCGGATGCGGAATTGACCGACGCGTTGTCGTCGGGGCTCGCCGGCTACGAGGTCATCGCGACGCGCGGCTACGTCGAGGCCCTTCGACGCATTCGCGACGTCGCGGCCGACGTCGTCATCACCAACCCTGCCACGTCAGTCGCCGAGGACCTCGACTTCTCGGCGGAGCTTAAGCACGTACGGCCGGGCATTCGTCTGATCGTGCTCGCGCCCGCGACGAGCCACGACGACGTCGTGGCGGCGCTCCGGGCGCAGGTGTTCGCGTGTTTCACGCCGCCGTTCGACTACGCCGAGATCGCCGGCATGGCGAGATCGGCGCTCGAGGCCACGAACTGGCGGCACGGCATCGACGTCGTGTCGGGCCTGCCGTACTGGATGACGCTGCGCGTGTCGTGCAGCATGCTCACGGCGGAACGGCTCGTGAACTTCATGACGGAGCACGAGGCCTCGTTGCCCACGCGCGATCGGGATCTGCTCATGACGGCGTTCCGCGAGATGCTCGTCAACGCGATGGAGCACGGCGCAGGGTTCGATCCCGACAAGGTCATCGAGGTCACGGCCGCACGCACCGCGCGGGCCATCGTGTATCACTTCCGCGATCCGGGGACGGGATTCGATCGCGCCGATCTCGCGTACGCCGCGCAATCGGGCCGCATGGAAGACGTCATCGACACGGCGATCGCGCGCGAGAAAACCGGGCGGCGGCCCGGTGGTTTCGGCATGCTTCTCGTCAAGCAGATCGCCGACGAGCTCGTCTACAACGAGCGCGGCAACGAAGTCCTGCTGATCAAATACCTGAAGTAACGGACCCGCTACGCGGTGCCGGCCGCCTGCCAGGACGAGGGCTCGAGATCCTGGCCAGGACTGACCACCGTATCTCGTCCGGCCTGCTTGCCCAGATAGAGCCGGCGATCCGCGATGCGCATCAGGTCGATCGGCGCCGCGGGATCGTCGTCGACCGGGAACGTCGCGATGCCGATGGTCGTGGTCACGTAGCCCCACGGGAAGGGTGGACTCGCGAGCCGGCAGCGGGTCTGCAGCGCGTCGCGGAAGCGCTTCGCGAAGGCCTGCGCGGCCTCGGCGCCGGCGCAGGAGAGCATCACGACGAACTCGTCGCCGCCGTACCGGCACGGCACGTCCGAGGGCCGAACCTCCGAGAGGAGCGTGTCGCCGATCACGCGCAGCGCGGCGTCCCCTTCCATGTGCGAATACTGATCGTTGATCGTCTTGAAATGATCGGTGTCGATGATCAGCACGCTGAGCGACTCGTTGTGGCGGCGCGCGTGCGCCAGCGCCTGCGGCAGCGCTTCATCGAAGTACCCGCGGTTGTAGAGGCCCGTGAGGCCGTCGCGCACCATGCGCTGCCGGGCCTGTTCGTACTTCTGACGGTAGGTGAGCGTCTGGAATACGTCGGCGACGTCGCCCGTGCCGGCCGTCGCCGTGTGCGGCTCGCCGAATCGCAGGTACGCCCACGCGCCGACTGAATACAGCGCGGCCGCGACAGCCTTCCCCGCAAGTCCGTGCAACATCTTCGTGAGGAAGTCAAGACTCGTCCCGGGCACGAGCAGGGAGAAAAACAGCTGATCGAACGCGAGGATTGCGACGAGCGAGAGGAACAACCGGGCCAGCAGGCCGCGCGTGAACCGGCTGACGAACTCGAACGTGAGGATGATGCCGATCACATCCAGGAAGAGGAGCGTCGTGCCCGCCATCGACACCCACGCGCTCTGGCGGAAGAGCCGCGACGCCAGGTCGGGCGACGTGCTGCCCGGCAGCGCGATATGCCAGCCAATCAGCAGCGAGACC